>CAVVFU010000007.1:0-988022 GCA_963747575.1 uncultured Gemmataceae bacterium | reverse complement strand
TAGACGCAAACCGGCGTCGGGCAGAAAACGGGCGGCGAGGATGCGGTCGGGATTATTCGGTTGCAAGCCGGCTACGGTGTCAGAGTTGCGGCGAGGAGTGGCATTACGGTGCATCGGCTCAAGTTGTTGACCCAAGTGGGATGGATAACCCTCAACTGTACGCATATATTTTGCGTGGAAACAGGGAAATCTATGATCGCGACCATGCCGATGGATCATTGACGGGACCGGCAAAAGCCAAACTGAACGGAGCAATGCTGGGAGGATTCAAATCTTCGGATTACTTAGGTTCCAATTCAGCACTTTCAGCAAAATTTAACATAGTTACCGACCAACTTGGAACCTTTCTGAAAAACGGTCGGGCTGGCTTTGCGATTCAAATCTACGCTCCATATGAAGGCATGCCCAATCTCAGTGTAAGTCAGACAATCAGTTTTAGCGCATTGACTATTCCTGCCCGCATCCAGTGGGGCAATTTAATCAATGGCAACGGCCTTACGGATCCAGTTGTTGTGAACAAGGCTTACCAAGAAGCGGGCATATGGCTTGGTGGTCTTAGCAGCTTTTCTTGGTTTCCTAAATTCGCTCCCGCGAGCGCGGCAATCCGAAATTGATGACCTGGGTGGATGTGCCTAGCGTCCAAGTTGATGACAACCACGATTTCTATTGCGTTGTAAACTGGGTGTGTACATTCCATTCCAAGAACAAAAAGGCCAGAATAGCCACGTCATTTGTAAGTTGGACCTGGACAATAGACCTAAGAAAAGACCCAATTATTAATACGATTGTGATCAATTAAGCACATAGCGCAGTAGTTGGATGTCGTTTGTAAGTCCTTGGTCTTGTGGGAAATAAACTGTTTCGGTGTCGGCTCTCCCGTGAAAGGTTGTTGGTACAAAACAAATGAAAAACAGATTAGAGACACAACAACGTGAGTCGACCCATCTCTGTGCTCTTCATTATTGTGCTATTGTATTTGTGTCAATCGGAACGCTTGCGCTGTCGGTATTGATGCTTAGCAAGAACTTCGGCCCGGTAGACTTGCCGCCAATTACTGGTCTACAGAATCAAATGCGGGACAAACAAAACAACGCGCCGTCACGCCATGATCCGGCCGCTCCTGTACTCTTTGTGCAGGACAAACACGCGCCCTTCGCAATTAACGCGGTTGAGGATCCGCTGCCGCCAGGAGTGTCGGCTCGTTTAGGCATTAGCCGCTTTCGTAATACATTGGGCGCTGTGTCAGCACTTATCGTTGCGCCACATGGCAAAACAATGGCCTGTGTAGGACTAAATTACGATATAGCTTTTGTTTGTGTTTGGGATGCGATAACTGGTAAGGCGCTGTGGCGATAATAGTCCCAAATGCCAGGAATCTGGCTTATTCGCCTGACGGAAAGACAATTGCCGTAATTGGCATGTCAAACTACGTCACCTTCCTTGAAGCATCAAATGGCAGAGAGTTGAAACGATTTGAGGGATCGCCTGCGGTTCGTTATTCGGGTGTTGCTTTTTCCCCTGATGGTGGCTCCGTGGCATTGACCGAAAATGGTATCGAGCGTGCCACAATCGTACTCTTAGATGTCGCAACATATACCGAAAGCTGCCGTCTTTCACCCAAGTTGGTAGTTTCGGCTAGTTCACTTTGTTTTTCCCCAAGTGGCGAGAGGCTGGCAGCGGGGGATGCCAAGGTAATCCGAATTTGGGACGTTGCTACAGCTAAAGAAACGAGGAGGGTGGTGAATCCTACTGGCGACGTAAAGGAGATTTGTTTTTCTCCTGACGGCAGGATTCTGGCTTCGGCCGATCATGCCGGAGTCATTCATCTATGGGACGGGGATACCAACAAACTAATATGGAAGCGTACCGATAACGCTCCAACGGTTCGAAATATGGTTTTTTCACCTGACAGCAAGCTCCTTGCCTTTTGCGACGATGGGCATGCCGTTCGGCTGTTAAATAGCAGCTCGGGAAAGGAACTGCGTCATTGGGATTGCCGCGCTCAAGCCATCTCGTTCGCCTTCTCATCGGACGGCAAAGTCATTGCCTCGGGAGGGGCGGACGACCGCGCTGTTCGGCTATGGGATCCAGCTTCAGGAAAAGAAATCAATCCGACGACGGGACACAGCGGTTTTGTCGCCAATGCACGAATTGCGCCTGATGCCAAGACTTTGTTTTCGTTTGGCCGCGACTGGAAATTCGTAGAATGGGACACGACCACCAGCCAAGCGCGTTGACAGGTTTTCGCCAGAAGCTTCGATCCCGCACGGCAGTTTGACACGGAACCCGTGACTGATTTGTCGGCTGATGGCAGGACGCTTGCTTGGGCGCAAATGATTCGGAGCAATAATACGTGGGACGGCGCTATCCACTTGTGGGATACACAGCTAATGAAAGATACCCATGTCGTCAACGCGGGTGGCAATGCGTCTGTTGTTTTTCAGATATCGGAGGACGGCAAGTTGCTTGCGTCAAGCGATAACAAAGGCATTCACGTTTGGGATATATCAACTGGGAAAATGTTAACCAGTCTCGCTAGACCTAATGGTTTGGATTCGGTGCTCGCTTTTTCACGAGATTGCCGATTATTGACAGCTGCGCTTCCAATGAATCCTTTGCGGCTTTGGGGCCCTCTAAATGGGTATGAGCAGACCTCTTGGTACACCCTTGGAACTTGAACGGCGGCGATGCCGGGCATGGAATTGCTGCGGCAAGGACAGCGGCAGGTCGATATTGCCAAATTCCTGGGCGTGAACCGCAACTCGATCTATCGCTGGCGCCGCCAGGCCGCCCAAGGACCCAATGCCTTGGCCGCGAAACCGCACCCTCATCGCCCTACTGCTCTCTCGACTGCCCAACTCCAAGAGCTCGAAAGGCTTTTGGCTCAAGGAGCGGTGGCGCACGGGTGGCACAATCACCTTTGGACCACCGACCGCGTCGCCACGGTCATCGAACGCCATTTCAAAATCCGCTACCACCATGACCACGTTGGCCGGTTTTTGCGTACTCGTCTAGGTTGGTCGGTGCAAAAACCACGCCGCCGCGCTTTGGAGCGTGACGAAGCGGCGATTCGCCTTTGGCAGTCCGAGACATTTCCGCGCATCGCCCAGGAGGCGCAAGATCGCGATGCCCACCTGGTTTTTCTCGACGAATCCGGCTATTTCTTGACTCCCACGGTACGGCGAACTTGGGCGCCGCGTGGCCAAACTCCCATTCTCGATGCTTGGGATCGCCGTGACCGAATCTCGGCTATCAGTAGCATCAGCGTCAGTCCCCGGAATCGCCATTTGAGTCTCCAGTTCCATCTGTTGCCTGATAACACCAATGTTCACGGCGAGGACATTGTTGCCTATTTGCGGGACTTGAAACTCCACTTAGGCGGCGCCATGACTATTGTTTGGGACAGCGGTAAGCCGCATGTCGCCAAGGTGGTAAAACAATTCCTCGCAGAGCATCCTGAGATCAGGACTGAACCATTGCCCTTTTATGCGCCGGAACTCAATCCCGACGAACTGGTGTGGGCATGGACGAAATACGGCCGCCTTGGCAATTTGGCTGCCCAACATACCAAGTGGCTTCGCGACTATATCACAACAGAGCTCAAGTATGTGCATGACCATCCAGACCTAATGGACTCCTTTATCGAGAAAACCAACTTGCCTCTGGAGCTATAACGTGATGATGCTTTGGTTGCGCAGCAGTCAATAGTAATTTATCAAGCTGAAGCGGGGACGATTCAGCTTTGTCAAACTAACACTGGCAAAGTGCTGCGCCGCTGGGATAAAAGTCCACTACATGCCGGGGCGAGTTTTTCCGCTGACGGCAGTCATATTGGAATCGTTAACTACGAAGGGCCGGTTGGCGAATTATATCTCTGGGACGCGGGCTCAGGTATGGAACAGCGCCGGTTTCAGTTGCCGGAAGTGCCTTTTGGCAAGCCTTACTTTTCTCCCACTGGCAGAATCTTGGCAATGGTAGAGGTCACCAAGACATTCGACGCGTTTATCCTTCGGTTGTGGGACACGTTATCCGGGCAACAGGTTCGGCAAATCGACCTGCCATACGGAGGAGCGCGGGATGTTGTTTTTGCACCGGACGGCCGCACCTTGGTAACTGCTTGCTATGACTCGACGATTCTCCTTTGGGACTTAACCGGCCATCTCAAAAACGGCGTCGTCGAAGGCGAGCCGTTGACTGCGCAACAGCTCGCTTTGCTTTGGGCTGAGCTAAAGAGCGACGGCCCCCGGGCGGAGCAAGCAATTTGGACATTGGCTTTGGCACCAGTGGATAGTTTGCGATTCTTAAAAGAGTGTTTGCAATCTCCCGAACCGGCCAAGATGGAACACATTGCAAAACTTGTTGATGCCCTCGCAAGCGACCGAGTTGTTGAGCGTGAGACGGCGACGCAAATCCTCTATGATCTTGGGGAAGCGGCAGAGGGTGAATTGCGCAAGGTCCTTGACGGGCACACAGGGCTGGAAGCTCGAAAGCGTATTGGTCATATTCTCGAAAACCGCGATCAAGACGTAGTTCGCAAACTGCGGGCAATTGAAGTGATCGAGCAGATCGGCACATCAGAGGCACGCGAGGTATTGGAGGCTCTGAGGAAAAACACTGCCAATTCTCGATTAAGTGTGGGTGCTGCCGCTGCGCTGGAACGGCTGGCCAAGCGCTCACAGTTGGTCGAAAAAAAATGATAGGCGCGTGGTGCAAAAACATGTCGGTGCATAAACTGGTAGGACGCGCGTGGTGCAAAAACTTGTCGCCATGGAAAAGGGGTGAAACTCAGGCTCGCCGGGGAAAACACTGATTTGAGAATGTCGCGAGCCGGGCCGGAAAGTGGGCAGTTTGGGCGCTATGCAGCAAAACGCTCAGAACGAATGGCAGCTGAGGAGGACAGGAAGTGGAGGTGGCTGGGCAACGGTTGGGAGCGTTCGGGTAAGTCAACCGGCGTTTTTCCAGTGGCAGTGATGCAAGACGCCGCCGAGGGTTTCGTCGATGGCGACGTCATCGGGAGTCCAATCCCGCGTGGTGCAAAAACATGTCGCAGCAGAAAACTGGCGAAAACCGTGCTAGGGCTGGGGAAAGACGGGTTCGGGCATGTCGCGAATCGTCACGGAATATAGGTGGCTTGAGGAGCTTGGAGAGCGACCAAAGCTGGTCGTGGCTGATAGGGATAGGGAGCGGACGTGGCCGGCCAATGAAGTGGTGAGCGGGTTGGTACGTCAAGCGGCGTGTTTCCAGTGGCAGTGATGCAAAACGCCGCCGAGCGTTTGGTCGATGGCGATGTCGTCGGGATTCCAATCCTCCGGCGGGGCGGCAAGAGTTGGTCCTGGGATCGGGCGATTGTCCACAAATCAGAGCAACTTAACTCCCCCTGACCGATAAGCGCGCAGCACCCCAGCCGCGCCGGCCTCGCTCACCGGGCCGCCCGCCTTGCTTGCTGCCTTCAAGATCTATGGGGATTCAATCGATTCCAGAGATTCCGCCCACGTCGCGGCGGCTGCGCTGGCACGCATTTTTCGTCAGGCAGTGACCGTTCTCGCGCCCGAACACGTCCGCATTGCACCGCCACCGTGCTTTCCAAACACCCCGCCCTGCCAACTTGAACGCTGTTTTCGCCCGCGGCGCGCACCCCGCACGCCAGGGCCGGCGCCGCCCAGTCAGCGACCAGCGCAGCGGCAACCTCCAAGCAGAGACTGCCGCCAAGGTCGCCCAGTCACTTCCGAAGAGTCGCTTGTCTCTCGTGCTCATGGGACGTCAGCGCTTCCTATGAAGTATCCTTGCCAACCACCGGCCCGGCTATCTTGTTTCTCCCTGGGCGCGCCGCCGGCTGCCGGTGCAGTTTCTCGACCACCTCCATCCGCCCCTCGCCGCAGGCCGGGCAACGCAGCACGTCGAACCCTTTCAATACCAGCAGCAGCTCTACCCGATTGGTGGGCAACTCCTCAGCCGCCGTCGGCGCCGGTTGGCCGAGCGCTTGCCGGCAGCGCGCGAGCCGCTCGGCTTTGCAGCGATTGCCAAGGAAGCCGTAGTGGCGCATCCGCGGCAGACCCTTGGGCAAGACGTGCTGCAAGAACCTGCCGATGAACTCATTGGCCGAGATGGTCCGCTCCTTGACGCGGTTGCCGTCCTTGCGGTCGCGGTAGCGGAAGCTCACCTGGCCGCCGCCGATGTCGAGCAGGCGGTCGTTGCTGATGGCGATGCGGTGCGTGAGGGAAATTCAAAGGGGTCAGGTTAATTTAATTGACACCGGCCAACTGCCAAGTTAATCTGTTTCCATGGCCCGCCGAACTCGCTGCTCTGATGCTGGTTATGTTTACCACGTCCTTAACCGGGCGGTGGGGCGGGCCACGATATTCGAGAAAGCGGCCGATTACGCCGCGTTTGAGAAAATCCTGGCTCAGGCGTCCGCGCGCTTTGCCATGCCCGTTTTGAGCTACGCGATCATGCCCAATCATTGGCACCTGGTCGTGAAGCCTGCGGAAATTCAAAGGGGTCAGGTTAATTTAATTGACACCGGCCAACTGCCAAGTTAATCTGTTTCCATGGCCCGCCGAACTCGCTGCTCTGATGCTGGTTATGTTTACCACGTCCTTAACCGGGCGGTGGGGCGGGCCACGATATTCGAGAAAGCGGCCGATTACGCCGCGTTTGAGAAAATCCTGGCTCAGGCGTCCGCGCGCTTTGCCATGCCCGTTTTGAGCTACGCGATCATGCCCAATCATTGGCACCTGGTCGTGAAGCCTGAGCACGACGGTACACTGAGTAAGTATCTGCAGTGGCTGACCGTGACCCATGTTCGCAGATGGCACTCCCATCATCACACCGCGGGCACTGGCCCGATTTACCAGGGAAGATTCAAGTCGTTTCCCGTCCAGGAAGACGACCATTTCCTGACCGTTTGCCGCTACGTCGAGCGCAACGCGCTGTGCGCGCAACCTGGTCACGCGAGCCGAGGACTGGCGGTGGTCCAGTTTATGGCAGGGTGTCCAACAAACCCAGCCTCCATGGCTGGCCCCTTGGCCGGTGCAGCTGCCCCCACAATGGACGGAGTATGTCAATGCGCCCCAAACCGAAAGCGAGTTGGCCGCTTTGCGCAAGTCGGTGGCGCGCGGCGTCCCCTTTGGCGAGGAATCCTGGCAACTGCGCACGGCCGACGCCCTGGGGCTGCAGTCCGCGCTCAGGACACGGGGCCGACAGCGATTAAATTAACCTGACCCCTTTGACCCGCTGCAACCAGCTCACCGTCACCATCGACCCGACCTCCCACCGGACGACGACCCTTTACGACCTGCGCGGCCTGGCCACCGAGGTCACGGACGGCAGCGGCAATCCCACGCAGAACACTTACAACGCCCAGGGCTGGCTCATGAGCAGCACCACCGGCAGCGGCTCGGCGGCCATCACCAGCACCAACTCTTACAACAACGCCGGCTGGCTCACCGGCAGCGCCGACGGGGCGGGCGATTTGACCACGTATAGCTACGATGCCGTCGGCCGGCTCACACTCACGGCAACGCCCGGCGACGACGAAGCCGCCTACACGGCCAACTCGTATAACGCCGGCGGCGAGGTGACGGAAATCTCGGAGCCGGACAATCAAAACAGCAGCATCACCTACCTCTACGACGGCGCCGGCCGGGTCACCAGCCAGACCAGCCAGATGGGTTCGGGCTATTCGACTACCACTTTCGCCTACAATGGCTTGGGCCTGGAGACGTCCACCACGGATGCCCTTGGCCGGGTTGAGGATTTTTATTATGATGCGCAGGACCGGATGACCGGGCAGGTCTGGTACAACGCCGGCGGCACTGTCGTCTACGACCGGTTGACGTCGACCTACGACGCCAGCGGCGACCTGCTCACCGCGGCCAACGGCGCGGGGACCTACACCATGACTTACAATGCGCTGAACGAAATCACCAGCGTCATGGAGCCCAACAACGTCGCGCTGTCGTTTGCCTATGACGCCGCCGGCGATCGCACGCAGATGCAGGAATATGCCGGCGGACTCTTGACCGGCACGGTGGCCAGCACCTTCGACGCCTATAACCGGCTCACCGAGACCTTGCTGACTTCGCTCAGCGGCGCCGAGGCCGAGATGGACGTGAGCTATACCGGCAACGGCATGATTTCCACCGAATCGCGCTTTAGCTATCCCAGCGCCACGCGCACGGCTTCGGGGACGACCTCGTACCTCTACGACAGCGCCAATTTGGTGACGGCGATTTACCAGCACTACGCCGCGGGCACGGCGCTGGCTAGCTTTTTGTACGCCTACGACAGTGACGGCCGGATCACGGGCGTGACCGAGGGCGGCAGCCTGGTGGCGAGCTATTCCTACGACGCCTCCAGCGAGCTGACCAGCGACGGCACGGTGACCTACAGTTACGACGGCAACGGCAACCGCCAGAACGCCGGCACCGTGACCTACGGCGCCGAGGCGGCCGGCAACGAGCTCACCAACGACGGCACCTGGACGTATACCTACGATGCCGTGGGCAACGTCACCGAGAAGTATAACGGCACCGAGACCTGGCAGTATACCTACGATAACGCCAACCATATGCTGACCGCCAAGGAGACCAATGGCGCCACGACGCTGGTGCAGGCGACTTATACCTATGACGTGTTCGGCAACCTGATCAAGGAGGTCTACAACAACGGCAGCGGGGCCACGACGGTGGAGCATGCCTACGACATGTGGAACCCGGCGAATTCGCTGCCGACGGTGTGGGCGGACCAGAATGGCAGCAACGCGATCACGACGCAGTATCTGTGGGGCAACGAGCCGGCTCAGCTCTTTGCCAACATATCAAGCGGCGGGACGCTGTCGTGGATTTTGACCGACCGGCTGGGTTCGACGCGGTATGTCACGAACGCCGGCGGGACGAGTATCAACGACACGATTTCGTATGACGCCTGGGGCAACATCAAGGCCGGCTCGACGACCTCGACGGCGGGGATGTACCTGTGGACGGGCATGATGCAGGACCCGGCCAATACGGGGCTCTACCATGACAATGCGCGGTTCTATAGTCCCACGACCGGGACGTGGACGACGCAGGATCCGCTGGGGCTAGCCTCCGGGCAAAGTAATTTGTCAATGTACGTGGGAAACTCGCCGACGAATGCGACGGACCCAAGCGGGAACTACATTTATTTTCCCAACCAGCAAATAGCGCAAACGTGGGTTAATACGCTGAACGGCGTTTTTCCGCTAGTCGGCTTCGGCGCTATTCAACTTTCAGATCCATCAACAGGTACACCATTCTGGGTACTGAATTCCAACGCTGACGGTCCGCAAGTTCTCAACAATGCGGCTACAGGTATTCTCAATGGGAACGGCGGGCAAGGTACACTCCTAAGCTCCTTTTACCAGTTTGTCGCCGGTACTATGGTCAGCCCATCCGAGCCCGTAACTGGTGGTCTTCAAGGCCAATACGGGCCAGATAGCAATAGTCCTCCACCAGTTCAGGGCTTAAGTTGGCAATTGGGCGGAATGACAGATGCGATGGTGACAGCTGCTACTGCCGCAGGGCTTGGCAATGGTGGCTCGATGCAAGTAATGCCGAACAATGTGGTTGCAGCACCTGTGCCGCCGGTTGCGAGCAGTATGGCAAGTCCGACATGGTGGAACCCGTTTACGTGGACACGAGCAGAGTGGAGTGCCCTCGGACAAGGCCTAGATGACGGCGTCTACATGGTTGGTAGGGGCGCGTCATTCGGCCTCCTTGCTGATCCTCAGCGGGATAACCAATGTGTGCAAACATATGGCGTAGCGAGTTTTGAGGCATGTAACTATTGTGGTAATGTAGCTTCAGTCTGCGCCATAGGTGTTGTTATACTATCGTTTGGGGGTCCAGCTGTCGGGGCAACGGTTGTCACAATAGGTACGGCCGAGACGATTGACTTCGCAATTGGAACAACAATCATCATTAAGGGTGGTGGCTGACAATGATTTTGATTGTAAGCAAATCGAAGCTCTGCGAAGCCATGCCTTTTTGAAAACCGTCCTATATGAGGTGCAATAGTAGTTCAACTCGGATGTGTTGAATTGTTGACGTCACAAAAAACAAAGCTACGTTCCAAAAGGATACAAAATGAAACATGTTGATCCAAAAGACGATCTGTCGGAGTCAAAACATCAGCAAAGGGACGCTAAAGATACGCTCCATGATGATACTAATGATATCCAAAGCCTATTAAAGCAGGCACAAATTCATTTGGACGATAATGAATACTCAAAGGCACTCGCAAAACTGAACGAAGCTATTAACATGGAGCCAGTAAACGCACAGGCCCTTTGGCAGCGCGGACAAATCGCCTATATTGTCAACAAAGATTATGCTCAAGCTATTAAAGATTGCACGGATGCAATCAATAGAAATCCAGCAATTGGTCAAGCATATATCGTTAGAGCAAACGCGTATCGTCGTATTGGTGACCAAGAAAAAGCCATGGGTGATTACAACACTGCAGTTATCCTTATGCCAAATGATGCTGCTGCGTTCATGAGCCGCGGTCATGCGCATCATCATCAATTGCAGCTAGATTCGGCAATTGCAGATTATAGCCAAGCTCTTAAGCTTTCACCCAAGTGGGCAACTGCTTATTTGGAAAGAGCGCGTGCTTTTTGCCACAAGGGCGAGTTGGAGAAGGCACTCTCGGATTTCACGGCGTGTATCGAATTTGAGCCCAACAATGCTGAAGCTTTTGAAGGGCGCAGCCGGGTTCTTAACGCATTAGGCAAAAAAGGCAAGAGCGACCAGGATAAAGCAAAAGCAGCCCAACTGAGGAAGAAGACTGTCTAATAATGTCGGTCCGCGCGTGGTGTAAGTGTCCGCGTGGTGCAAAAACATGTCGCAGCAGAAAGGCGGGAAAAACCGGGCTCGCACGGCGGAAACATGGGTTTGTGAATGTCGCGAACCTGCTGGGAAGATGGGCGGTTTGGGCGGCATGGAAAACGATCAGGACTCGTCGGGGTTGAGATGGACAGGGAGCGGACCTAGCAAAACGAGGGTTGGGAGCGAGCGGGTAAGTCACGCGGCGTTTTTCCAGTGGCAGTGATGCAAGACGCCGCCGAGCTTTTCGTCAATGGCGATGTCCTCGGCAGTCCAGTCCTCCGGCGGGACGGCAAGAATTGGTCCCGAAATAGGGTTATTGTCGAGGCCCTGATGTGGGCGGACGCTATTGAACTGTGCCGGACCGAATTGTGGTCGCACATTTTCCCAAATTAACGCTGTATGAATTTTGCCTTGAAAAAGCCCCGTTTCCCGAATTCCTGAAAGTTTTCGAGGAGCTGGCCCGAACCGAATTCTGATCGGACATGTGCAGCAAGTTACGCTGTGTGGATTGTGTCTTGTTAGAGGCATTTTCCCGAATTCCTGGAAGTTTTGAAGAACACGACCGCGACGGGTTTGGGGGAAGGCGCAAACCCGTCGCGGTCGTTGAGATGGCTGAGACTGAGCGGATGGACTTGGCTTTGGCGTCTACGAGCTTTTGGCCTGTTGCCCTTCGTACTGCTTGAGCCAGCGGTTCAGCAGCGCGACAGCGGCGACGAAGTCGTAGCCCAAGGTGATGAGCAAGTCGATGTTGTTGAGGTTGTGCTGGCAGCAGAAGCAGTGCGCCAGATTATTTCGGGGGTTGACGGTGGCACGCTGTTCGCCGCAGTTGGGGCAGACGAAGCGGAAGTAGCCCTCGCTCATTTTGGCGGGGGGCCCCTCGCGGCCGAGCAGGCCAATGGTGACGCTCATGGGCAAGTCGTTGCGAAGGCGACGCAGCAGATCGGCGGTGATCATGGTGATTCTCCCGTGGTTGGGGCGACAAAGGGGCCAGGACCGTCCTGACCCCTTTGTCGCCTCGGTCAGAAGTCGGTGAGGTCGGCTTCCTTTTGCCAGTGGGGCTGCATCAGGACGCGGTTGACGTTGTCGATGTCGATGGTCTTGTTGGCGCTGCGGACACCTTCGATCAGGCAGCCCACGCACAGGTTGCGGGCCTTGCGTAGGACGCCGTCGGCGGAGCGGACGATCAGGTCGATAGCGGGCCGGGTGAAGGTGTTGTGGCCCAGGCCGGCGCGGTCGAGCTGGGCCAGCAGGAAGTCGCGCATGGCGTCGGGACCCAGGCGTTTGGTGATGACCGAGTAGGTCACCCGGTTTTTGATGTCCTGGTTGACGCCCAGGTCCAGCGCCGCCAGCAGGCTGGGCTGGCCGATAAGAACAAGGTTGTGGTTTTTGGGGAAGTCCTCGAAGAGCAATCGCAGCTTGCGCAGGTTGGCCAGGTCCATGAGGTGGGCGTCGTCGAGGATGGTGGTCAGGGCCTTGCCGGCGTGGTTGAGGCTGAAGGCCTGCTCGATGAGGCGGCGTTCGCATTTGAAGGCGTTGCTCTCGAACTCGATGCGGAAGGCTTCGCAGAGGATTTTGACCGTGTTGGTGTAGGTGTGCAGGGTTCGCCCGATGGCGGCAACCAGGTGCTGGTTTTCAGGGAGGCGCAGCAGCGACTGCTTGAGGACGGATTTACCGGTGCCGGGCAAACCGAGCACCAGGCACAGTCCGCCTTGCTGGCAATGCACCTTGAGGATGTCGTGGATCTCGCGCTGGCCGGGCAAGAGTTCGAGTTCGCGGGCGTCGAAGGGATTTTGCGTCAGACCGTAGAAGGCGCGGATCATGGCTGCTCCTTTCGGCGTGCAAGGCCGTTGGCAACGGCGTCGAGCAGGCGGGCCTGGCCCATGCGCTGGCCCTTGTGGTAGACGATGACGGCGCTACTACCATCGCGGCGGCGGTCATGGCGGAGCTGGATTTCCTTGTCGCGCAAATCCACAGGGGTTTCGTAGCGGCGGCCGGCGAAGCTGAAGGTGTTGTCTTTTTTGACCTTCCGGGCGGCCTCGGCGTAGAAGAGTTCGTCGCTATGTTCGGAGGGCGGCAGGAAGCGGACGCGGGCCAGGTCGATGCCAAAGCGGTCGATGGGTTTCATGCCGATGGCGTCGTGGGCCGTGCCGTTATAATCGTTTTCGACCCACTGAGTGAACTGGCGGTTGAGCGCTTCCAGGGAAGAGAGGTCGAGCTGGCGGACGAGGAATTGATCGCGGACGCGCCGGAAAAACCTCTCGATTTTTCCTTTGGCGGCGGCGTCGCGGACGGCGGTGTGGCGGAGGATGCAGCCGACGCGGGCGCAGATGAGGGTGATTTCCTGGCAACTGTAGATCGAGCCGTTGTCGACCAGGAGTTGTTCGGGGACGCCGCGTTTGTAGAAGGCGGCGCGGATGGCCTGCACGAGGGTATCGACGTTTTCCTCGAAGAAGAATTCGCCGTGGCACAGGACGCGGCTGGCGTCGTCGATGAAGGCGATGAGTTTGGCTTGCTTGCGGGAGCCAGGTGACATACCGGTGTCAACGTAGGGGCCGAACATGGTGTCGGCCTGCCAGAGCTGGTTGGCGAATTTCATGCTGAAGGCCAGGCGTTTTTTGTCGTTGTTGTCTTCGGGAGCGAGCAAGTTGTATTCGCGGATGAAGCGGTAGAAGGTGGTCTGGGCGATGCGCTTGGCCTGGAGCAGGCCGTTCTCGATGCAGAAGCGGTAGAGGGCGCGTTTGTTGGCGCGCTGGGCGAGCTGGTGGTGGAAGTGGGGCTTGGCGGCGTTGAGCGCTTCGAGCAGTTCCTCGGGGGTAGCTTTGCGTGGTTGGCCCTTGTCTTTGCGTGGGCGGTTGGTCATGCCGGTGATGCCGTGGTTTTTGTAGCGGTAGAACCAGGTTTGGATGGTGCGCCAGGTGAAGCGGCGCGGGTTGCCTTGCTCGTCGAGGAAGGTGATGTCGGAGACGCCGAGGATGCGTTCGTGACGGGTGCGGCCGGGGACGGTGTCGACGGCGCCAGAACGCGCATCTTCAAATAGACCGAGGGTTGCTTCATGAGGGTGCTCCTTTGATGGCGGTCTGCGCCGGTCGAAGGATGATTCAAGCAAAGGTTCGCAAGCGTGACGACGACAGCTTGCGTTGTTGGCTATTTGGGAATTTTTGGCGGCGGCCGCTGGCGGCCGGGTGCGCTGAGAATTCGGTGTCGGTTGGCGGGGAGGTGGGGTGGTTGGCAAGCCGCCGGCGCCTTGCCGCCGACGGCGCGGACGGCGCCTTTTGGGTCTTGAGGGGCCATGCCGGAGTCATCGACAGGGGACCGCCTGGGGTGGGATCGGAAAAGATCGAAAAAGACCGGAGAATCGGCCTAGATGAAGAAGGTCCGCAGCGTATGTTGGAAGGTGGTGATCGGGCAGTCGGCCTGAGGAAAGGCGACATGCAGATGAGCGAGGACGTGTGCCGCGGTCCGGTGCGGGGCAACGGCGGGTGGCTGCGGTGGCGGCCAGCGCGTGGACAGTGCTGTGCGGAGTTTGGATTGGGCCAGGTTGAATCGTTGCCAAACGCGCTGCCAGGAGCGGTCGCTGAGATGGCAGTGGGCGCCCCGGACAGCGGCGGCAAGGGAGCCGGCGACGGCGAGTTGCAGGAAGCGCCAAAGGCAGCCGGTGGTGAGGCTGAGCCGTCTGATTTTGTCGGCGCACCAGACACTGAAGGTGCGACCGCACCCGGTGCGGGCCTGGCGATTGCTGCAAAAGACGCGTCGGGCGCGGAGGGTTTTTTGGCGGGGGTTTTGGTCGTCAAAACCGAACAGACAGCCATGGCGATTGAGGGTGCCGACGACCTGGCAATGCGGGCAGGGCGTTTGCTTGAGCCGCTGGGTAAGCGCCGTCCATTCGCCATCGTCCCGGCAAAACCATCGGTCGTGGGTCATGAGTCGGCGCATCCCCGCAAATCAAACTCTACGCCACGGAGAAAAAAGCGGGGTAGAGGCGGGGTACGATGGATATCTTGGAGCGGGGTGGCGAGGTGCGAGGTGCGAGGTGCGGGGTATTAAATCGTGGAAGGGTCCGTTTACCGAATTCCTGGTGTAATCAACATGCCGCAACCGGATGACATTTCGGCAACCATGCGGCTGAAATGCGATCGGAGCGGGGTAAGGGACACCTCAAGACATCAACGTAAATCCCGTCCCTCCTGATCCACTGGCACTCACCAGACCTATCGGCCAAAGCGCAACGCAGAACGCCGCATTGCAAGCAGACATCGCTGCGGCTAGAAGAGCGGGTGCGACGGACTTCCGTGTGAACCAGCAGCAGGTGAATGCGGCGGGGCAGCGTGTCGGCGTAAATCAACCTGACTTGCAATACACCGATGCAAATGGTAGGCGGGTCTATGTGGAGTATGACACTTCGACTTCCACACGAGGACCAGGGCATCAAACTCGCATCTTGGCAAATGATCCCAATGGCACGGTTATTTTGAGGACGGTGGATTGATGCCAAGCCAACTTTATGATGATCGGCACGCTCCGATCACAAAGGAAATCGGATTCCTTGAGTGCGATGCGGCAACAGCCGCCGCCGCATTTCAGGAATGGCAACTGCCTATTCAATCGGGACGAGGAGTTCGTCTCAACCGGCGTGAACTTGTGGCCGACTTTCCAGCAAAACTTGAAGGTTTGTTGCCTCTCACGAGCCACGAAGCCCGCCGCTTCTTGTTCTTGCCCACTGCGAGCAAGTGGACTGCATATTTAGATAGTGGGTGGCGTGGAACGGATGCGTTCAGTACCGTATCGTATCTGGCAACAACAATAGGTTGCAGGGGCATACGAGCCGTCAGTGTCCCTGACACTATGAGGAAAACACCGACTGGTGAACTCGGTCGATACGGTGCCACAATCCTTGAGGTATATGCTGCCGATTCGAGCGGTTGTTCCTTCTTGAATGTGCAGCGCTCAGTTTTCGCTGCGAATGATGGCGGACGTTGGAAGTTCGGAGCAAATGGACAGCCCTTCGCTTTTGAGAACTTGGAGCGCTACAAGGCCCGCCAAATCCGTGAACGCTTCACCCCAGAGATGCTGGACGAATACTTGCGCAATTTCGGTATCCAGTTCTTCTCCCCTGACTTTTACAACGTGGCACAGCCAACGTACCTCATTTCCAAAGAAGGCCCATGCGCTGCTGGCATGAAAGAGTATTCTCTGGCAGAAGCCCGATCAAGTTACTAATCCGTGTGTAGTGGTCCAGAGTGCGAAGAAAAGATGTACCGATGAAAGTCAAGCGCTTTTGGTGGGAATTACAGTGAGGTGACGAGGATGATGGCTTTGAGTTTGACCGTTAGCGTAGGCGCAGCGGTAGGTGAACTCCGTGTTGAGGAATGCCTCGGGTAAGCGCCGAACGGGAGTGTGTCATGAAGGACACCAAGATTTTGCAGCAACGGCCCGGGAGGGTCTGGTCCTCGCTAGGGGCTGGCAGGGACGGGTTCCTCTTCTCTGTTACGGGGCAGGCGGAAGGTTTCTGCCAGATGCAGGGCGGCGTCGTACAGCGCCAGGTGATGCACGGCAGCCCAAAGGTCGAGCACGTTGCCGTGAGCACCGCAGCTGGCGTGGAAGCACTGGAAAATGTTCTTGCTCAGATTGGCCGAGAACGTGGGCTGCGGAACGGTTGTATCGCCGTGGATCGGGCAGGGGCCGCGGCGTTGGCGGCCGCGGCCACGCAGCTTGCCGAGCAGTCCCAGATGCTCAAGCACCTGCTCCATGGTCACTTGCTGACGCAGGAAGGCGAAGTCCACCTTGGGACGCTTGTTCGGCTTGGCCGCCGCCGTCTTGACAGTGGCCGGCGTCGGCGCTAACGTGGAAGGAGCCGTGGTGACCACTTCTTGTGCGGGCTCGTCCCGTTTGTGGCCCACGGCTGTGTCATTGGCAGCGGCGGCGCCTGCGTCCGGTACGGTTGCCGATGACGCTGTCCGTGACACAGGGGTGTCACTGGGCGGCTCCCAGGGGAAGTGCTTTTCGTCAAAGGGGCGATTGGTTTTCCAGACGGCGAAGACCAGGTGGAGCAGCTTGCGCATGCAGTGGCCCAGGGCGACATCGCCACGCTTGCCGTTGGCCTTGAGGCGGCGATAGAGGGCGCGGATGGCCGGGTTGTGAACGATCGCCGAGCGGGCCGCGTTCCACAGGTAGTGGCGGACCAGATCGTTGCCTTTGCGCGACATGCACAGGGTGCCCAGAGGCAAGGGGTTGCCTTGCTTGTCAACGCCGGAGCTGTTTTCGTCGGGAAAAACGCCGAAGTAACCGACGAACTTTTCGGGCGTGGCGAAACGGTTGATGTCCACGATCTTGGCGATGAGGACGGCCGCGGTGGCTTCGCCGATGCCGGGGATGGTGATGACTTGGACATGCGGGCCGGCGGGCAAGTCGGCCAGGGCGTCACTGAGCAGACGGCGCATTTTGCACTCGGCTTGCTGGGTGTGCCGCACCTGGTCAACGAGCTCGCGGATGAGCGTCTCGGCGATGCTGCCGTGCAACGAGGCGATCGAATGTTGCGCGGCCAACTGGACTTGGTGAGCCAAATCCTCCGCTAGATACGGGATGTTTTGCAGGCTCTCGAGCCGGGCCCGGGCGATGCGCTGGGCGGTGGGATACTTGTCGAGCAAGTCCAACACCCAGGCGGCGGTGATGTCTTCGGTCATGACGGCCAGTTCGGGAAAGACGCGGGCCAGGAGGTTGTGCAGGCGATTGATGGCCTGCGTGGATTGCTTGACCTTGGCCTGCAAGCGGCCGGCGACTTCGCGCAGCAAGATCATGGCCGGCGCGGTGGGCGCGGTGGCGGGGGGCAGCTCGACGACGGCAAAACGGGCCATGGCCTGGCTTTCGGTGTCGTCGGTGGTGCGTTTGGGGAAGTGAGCCTTCTGATAATCCTTGTTGCGCTTGGGCTCGCCGATGGACACGGTCATGGGCAAGTCAAGGCCGCGGAGGAAGTGCTCGAGATTGGCGGCGTACTGTCCCGCGGCGTCGATGCGGACGTGGAAGTGGGCCTGCGGATGTTGCTGATGGAGCTGCTGCAGACGATCTTGCAAAGCTTGATAGCCGCCGCAGTTTTCCAGGACGGTGAGTGGTTTAGCGGCCGGGAGGCGATCCGGTCGAAGAAAAGAGACCCGATGACCGTAGCGTGCGGTGTCGATGCCGACGCCAATGCGGTCGAGCGGCGCGGAAGTGGACATGGCGTCCCTCCTTCAACAAATAAGGGAACCGCTGGGAGCGGAATAGCGGACGTGAGGAAAGCGTGAGCGTCCTCCGGAAACTCTTGGGCAAGGTGATCCTTGTGATGAGCGGTCAGAGCCGCATGATGTACCAAAACCTTCAGCCCAAGCCGGAGGTAGCAATCTTTTCTAAGAGGTCAAAGCCTCAGGGGACGGATAGCACTCCTCACGACGCAGCCATCATTATGACAGATGGCTGAAAAGATCATACAAGGGGACATCGTAGATTATGACTAATGTACGATGTCCCCTTTTCTTCCCGGCGGGGTGCCACGCTCGGCCCGAATCTCATTGACGGCGCTACCAGCCAGAGATTGGCCGGGCGTGCTGAACTTCCCACGACTTCATCGCATTGCTGACATTGCTTTAAAACTCCCGATCCAAATCGCACAATCCTGACCCTTGAGAATCCACGAGGGCCGCACGCCCGGCCTATCTCCGTCCGTTGGCGCCATCAGGGAGTTTTGGCCGAGCGTGCCACCCCGCCATATCACCTGCCACTGGATCGCGTTGTCAAGTGTAGCGGCATAGGAAACCCGCCTAACTTGCCGCCGCCTTCGCAAGTTCCTCCGCGCGGCTCGCCTCGCGACCAAGGCTATCCTGCATCGTGGCACGAACGAAGGGCAATCGGCCGAAATACAAGTCTCCCTTGTTCTCTTCCGTCGGTGTCAGCAACGCATCGCTGTGCTCGGTCAGGTAGGCGTACAGCCTTTCGGCCTCTCGGGGGTCGTCGGGAAAGAGCAGACTGATGCCAAGGTCGGGGATCAGCGTCAGGGACACTAGGCACGAGGCGGCGTCCCTTTGTTCGATGATGAGGAATGGCACGTACTGCGAATCGTAGGTGCACGAACGGATTGCGGCCGACATGCCCTTGGCCAGACGGTCCGCCGCCAACCCGCACTGGGCGCCGAGACGGTCAAGGTCGCCCAGACCCCAGCGCTGCATGCGTTCCTGCCCGTCGGCGACCAGCAGAATCCCGGCGTTGGCAGGGTCGCCTACCGGTTTCTTGCCTGCTTTTAGAGCGGCAAGATACTCGGCCAAGGGGGTGCTCTGATTCTCGGACCCGCGCAACGTCAACTCAAAACGATCGACCATGAAAGAAGTCCCCCACGTTACATGCCCACGGCATCCTTGATGCCTTCAAGGATACTTTTGTGCGGCGCCTCACTGTCACCGGGGTAAAACTGAGTCACACGCATCGTTAGCGTATCCACCCCAATGACGCAAATTACACCGTCGATGTCGACGTTAAGCTGAGCATAGCGTGGACCGGGTGGAACGGCGGGAAGCGCCAACTTGTCGGCGATGGCCTGCTGGACGACGGCCTTGCCCAGCGCCTTGCCCACCTTTGCCTGAATGTCGGCAGGGGTGGTGCCAACGGGCCACATGCTGCGGTAATCCGTGTTATTGAAATTGGCCGGCACCACGGCCATCTCGTCGTAGGTGTGGCCCGACTGATAGTGCTTCACGTCGTTTTCCTCAACCTTTACGGTCACATCTACTCCCGTGGGCAGGGTCAAATCATGGCTCTCCACCAGTGCGCTACCGTTCACGCTGCCCGCGGTGTAGCCGACGCCGCCAACATACTTTTCGGCAAAGGTATCCATCCATTTTACCGCTTTTTCCCAGTTCCAATCTCGTTGCGGGTTGCTGTGCCTCGGAGCCTGAGAGGTCTTGTCGATGAACGATTCCACCTTGGCTGGATCCGTCAGAGATGGCCGAGTGGCAGCATGTTTCTTGCAGGACTTGAGCAGTACCGGCACCTGCACAGGGTCCATGGACTTGGTCTGCGCCGTTTTCAAGACCTGGGTAAGTTTGGGCAGGTCGCCGAAGTGATCCACCCCCTCTTTCAGCGTGGTGCCGCTATTCGGCACCAGCGCAACCTTGTTCAGAAATTCGCCGCTCAGGTCTGTCGACAGGGACTTGACCGCCGCGCTGGGCAGGTCGCCGGTGGTCAAGTTGGCGAACACCTTTTTGCTCATCAGGTCGGCAAGCTTTGCGGACGCAAGGTCGCCGATCGCCGTCGCGGGTCCGGCGAGGTCGGCACCCGTGAAATTCTTGATGCTGTCCTTGGCTTTCAGCGCGACCTTGATCTTGTCCACCGCCGCGGCTTTCAGCGCGGTTGTGACGTTGGCCGCATAATCGCCCAGGGCCAATTTGGCATATTGTTGTTGAGTCGCCGAGAGCTTCTTGGGCAGTTCAATCTTGATGTTGGCCAGCACTTGATCGGCCAGGGCATCGGCCGCCTTGTCGAGATCTTCCGGGGTCAACTGATTGAAAAACTTTTTACCCACCTTCGTGGGGACCGCGTTCACCATGCCCCTGGCGTCAATTTCGGCCACTGGCAAGGAGTTGGCAGGCAACTGGGTGGCGTAAGCGTTACGCGACTTCTCCCAGAGGGCTTTCACCTCGGATCCCTTCAGGTCCGTTCCCAGTTTCTTGGCCGAGGCGGCGCCCAGATCGTTATGAATTTTGAGGACCGCTTTCCCCTTGAGGTCGCTCGCCAGGTTTTTCAGGGCGTCCTTGCCAAGGTTGTCGAATAGCGTGCCGACCGAATCACCCGGCAACTCCTCGCCGAGGTTCTTGAGGGCGTCCTTGCCAAGGTCGGTATGCAAGGTCTTCAGTTTGGCGCCGGTGATCGTCTTGCCGGTGGCCAGGCGTTTGAGATTGGCCACGTCGAGGTCGTCGCAAAGCCGCTTGATTTCCGCACCGCTCAAATCCTTCGTCAAGGTGGCAACAGCGGCTTTTCCAAGGGCATCGGCCGTGGTCTTCAGCTCCGTTCCGGTGTATGCGGCGCTGAGCTTCGTCAGGGAATCATTGCCGTGCGTGGCGGCGAGGACCTCAATCTCCTTGCCCGTCAGCGTCAGGGCCATCTTGGCGAGGGTGGTCTTATCGACGGCCTTGTCTAGCGCGTCGATCTCCGCGCCGCTCATGTCGGCGGTCAGCTTCTGAAGCGTGGCGCCGTCGTGCTTGTCGGCTAGCGTCTTGATGGCGCCTTGTTCCAGCGTCGCGGCCAGGATTCGCAGACCGTCGGCGCCTGCCTTTTCCACCCAGCCCGCGACGACGTCCTCGTCCACGTCGGCGAATTTAGCCATCGCGAAGCCGCCAAGGTCAGCCGTCAAGATCGCCTTTTTGATCTCCTTCGTCGTCGTCTTGAGATCGTTCAGGGCCGAAGTGCTTAGTCTCACGGCTTCCTTCAACGGCTTCTTGCCAAGAGCGGTCGTCAGTTCCAGCCGCTTGGACGCGAGGGTTTGCTGTTGCTCCGTGCTCGCCCCCTTTGGGTCGGTCTTGAGTTTATCCAGCTCGATCTTGATGGCGTCGAGCTTCTTTTGCAGCACGCTGTCCGTTTCGCGGACCAGGTTTTCCTTCAATTCCTCCGCCGCCTTGAGCAGTGCTGGGTCGAACTTGCCCGCAAGTGAATTGCTGAGCTGCACGCGCAAGTCTTCGAGCTTGCGGCGGTCGGCCGGATCGGTATCGTCGGGGAGCTTGAGGTTCGACAGTTCGGTGAGTATCTCTTTGACTTTGCCTTTGCCCTGTTGAATTTCGACCTCGCCCTTCACGATCTCGTCGATGCGCTTCCATTCCGATTGAAGCGATTGCAGTGCTGCCTTTGCCGTCAAGAAACTGGCCTCGGTGGGGGCAGGGTCGGTTAGCGCCTTGGCCACGGCGATGCGCAGCGGCTGCAGCTTTTTCACCTGGCCGGCATCGGCCCACTCGGGATCCTTGAGCAAGGGTTTCGATTGCTCGACGAGCTTGGCTTTTTCCTCGCGATAGAACGCCTCCAATTTGACGACAAGCTCGACTTTATCGAACTCGGCCTTCACCGCCTTGAGCGCTTCCACGGCCTGCTTGTACGACTCCTCCGTGGCCTGGCCCGTCATGAGGCCGGCGAGTTTCTCGCGTTCCACGTTGAGCTGGACGCAGTGCTCGGCCTTGGCGCCGGCCGGGTCTTTCGTGAGCGCGGCGACAGCCGGCTTCAATTGATCGCGCATCAGCCCGAACTTGACGGCTGGCTCTACCGTGACCTTGCCTGGCTTTGGCGCGGCCTGGCCCTCCATCAGCAGCTTGTTGAGGGGCTCAAGCGACTTGACCGCCGCGGCAAATTGCCGATTATCGGCCTTTTCGACGGCGAAAGCGAACACCGCGGCCATGCGGGTCGTGTCGCCGCGTTTCTCGGTGATGGCCTGATTCAACAACGGCTCGATCGTGGCCCGACGGCTGTGCCACTTGGCCTCGTCAGGAGAAACCGGAGGAGACGCCACTCCTTTTTCCTGCATTTGCTTCTGAATCGCTTCACCGCGGCCTTCGTCCCGTTTGTCCAATGCGTCGCCGTCAATGTCGTCGAGCGCATCGCTCGGAACATCTTCCTCGCTGGCGTCGAGCGACTGCACTTCGAGCGATTCGGTGACGAGGGCGAGCCGGCAGACATGCGTGTAAAATTTCTTGACCGTGGGCAGCGACTTTTTCGGCTTGAAGAGCTTGCGTAAACGGTCCATGGACTGCGCCGTTTCATCGCGGGCGTCGGTGAACTCAACAGCATCCGGCTGCCCGCCGCCGCCTTTCTGGTCGGCCACTTTTTTGAGACGCTCGAGACCCTTGACGATCTGTTTGCTCAGGAAGTCTTCTTTGGGTTCCATTGCCTTCAGTGAATTGGCGGCAAGAAAATCCTTGGCACCTTTCTTCCACAGTTTGAGGAGCTTGGCCGGACTCTTGATGGCTGTCATGAGAAATCTCGACGGATACAGAATCGTCCACAAGCCGCCCTGACGCGATGGGTTTGGCAGACATTATAAGGTTGGTGTTCAATGGGCGGCAATCTTGAACAGCTGGATGGCTGTGCCGAAGTCCTCTCATTATGCCCTTTATGCTTCATCATGCAGGTGGTAGACTCAGGGAGGGATTCGAGTCCGCCGGTGCCGCCAATGCATGAAGTCACGCGCATTCTGTCCGCAATTGAGCTAGGGGACGGCCAGGCAGCCGACCGGTTATTTCCCCTGGTCTACGAGGAGCTTCGCACGTTGGCGACGCAGTGGCTGGCTCAGGAGAAACCTGGCCAAACCCTGCAGGCTACCGGCCTGGTCCACGAGGCTTATCTTCGCCTGGTCAACGTGGACCATGCGCAGCACTGGAACAACCGCCGGCATTTCTTTGGCGCCGCGGCCCAGGCGATGCGGCGCATCCTTGTCGAAAACGCCCGCCAAAAGAAGGCGCAAAAACGTGGGGGCGATTTCCGGCGCGTCGATGTCGAAGTGGTCGATGTGGCGGCGCGGCACGCGCGATGAAAAGCTGCTGGCGCTGGATGAGGCGTTGGCCAAGCTCAAGGCTCTGGACCCCGTGAAGGCAGCTCTGGTCGATCTCCGCTGGTTCGCCGGCCTGAGCATCAAGGATGCCGCCGAGCTGCTGGAGATTTCGACCGCAACAGCAGACCGCTACTGGGCTTACGCTCGCGCCTGGCTGCAGCGCGAAATGACCGCGGCCGATGCCGAAACGCAATGACTGAGCCCCGCTTCCTTTTTTTTCAGTTTAGCTGATAGAATACGGACTTTTTTTACGCACTATGTAGGGTGGGGGCGCAGTCCCACCACAGGGAGATCCTCGCCGTGGACGAACAGTCAATTTTCACTCTGGCCCTCGACAAAAACACCACTGAGGAGCGCGAAGCGTTCCTGGATGAGGTTTGCGCGGGCGATGCCCGGCTGCGGGCGGACGTCACGGCTTTGCTCCGTGCTCATGACGCGCCGGACAGCTTTCTTGAATCGCTTGAAGGCAATGTCCTGCAGGCCCTGGAAAAGCCGGCCGCTGCCGAGCGGCCCGGAACGCTCATCGGCCCGTACAAACTGATCGAATTGATTGGCGAGGGCGGCATGGGCCTGGTTTATGTCGCCGAGCAGCAAAAGCCCGTTCGCCGCCAGGTCGCTTTGAAGATCATCAAACCCGGCATGGACACCCGCGAAGTCATCGGCCGCTTCGAGGCGGAACGGCAAGCGCTGGCCCTCATGGACCATCGCAACATCGCCCGCGTCCTCGACGCCGGAACCATCGATGACAGCGATGAAGGCGGAAGGATAAAGGATGAAAAAGCCCAATCTAATTCATCCCTCATCCTTCATCCCTCATCCCTTCATCAACGTCCTTACTTCGTCATGGAGCTCGTCAAGGGCGTGTCCATTACCGAATACTGCGACCAACATGACCTGGATACACGCGCGCGTTTATCATTGTTCGCGACCGTCTGCGATGCCGTGCAGCACGCCCATCAGAAAGGGATCATTCACCGCGACCTCAAGCCGTCCAACGTGCTGGTGACGGTGCAGGACGGTGTGCCGGTGGTGAAAGTGATCGACTTTGGCATCGCCAAGGCGATTGGGCAATCACTCACGGACAGGACGCTGCACACCGCCGCCTCACAGATCATCGGCACGCCGCTGTACATGAGTCCCGAACAGGCCGAGCTGGGCGGCATTGATATTGATACGCGGACGGATGTTTATTCCCTTGGGGTCTTGCTCTACGAGCTGCTGACGGGAACCACTCCTTTTGACCAGGCGCGGCTCCGCCAGGTGAGTTACGACGAGATGCGCAGGATCATCCGCGAGGAGGATCCCCCAAGGCCCAGCACGCGTCTGACGACGCTGTCCCAGCAGGCGACCGTGTCAACGCGGCCGCAGCGCGACCCCAGGCAGCTCAGCCGGCTGATCCGCGGCGAATTGGACTGGATCGTGATGAAGGCGCTGGAAAAAGACCGCGGCCGCCGTTACGCGACGGCCATCGCCCTGGGCGCCGACGTGCAGCACTACTTGCACGACGAGCCGGTTTCGGCTTGCCCGCCCTCGGCGTGGTATCGGTTCGGCAAAATGGCGCGGCGCAACAAACGGCCGCTGGCGGCGGCGGGGCTGGTGGCGTTGGCGCTGGTCGTTGGCACGGCGGTCAGCCTTTGGCAGGCGGTCCGGGCCACGCTGGCCATGAGCTCAGAACAGCAAGCCTTGCTCGATTTGGCCGAGGAGCAGAAGGCCACGCGGCGCGAGCTGGGCCGCGCAGAAGGCTGAGGAAAAGGCAACCAGGGAGTTATTCGAAGCGCTGGTGTCGCAGGCCAGGGCCAATCGCCTGAGCCGCCGCGGTGGGCAACGCTTCGCAACCCTGGAGCTGGTGAGCCGGGCAACGGCGATGGCCCGACAAATTGACCTGCCTCAACAGCGGTTTTTTGAGCTGCGTAATGAGGCCATCGCCGCCATGGCGCTGCCGGATTTGCGCGTGGCCAAGGAATGGGCAACGCCAGGAGGGGCCATGGCGGCATTCGACCCCAAACTGCGGCGCTATGCCCGCACAGACCGGCGAGGGACAGTCCAGGTAATGCGCGTGGGCGACGGCGCCGAAATATGCCGAATGCCAGGCTATAGCCCGGACCAGCTCTATTATTGGTTCAGTCCCAATGGCGAATATCTCGCGATCGACGATCCAATTCAAAAGCTCCTGCACGTTTGGCAACTGGCGGGGAACGTTCCCACCCGCGTACTCAACAAACATACTCTTGGTGGCTGGCCGAAATTCAGTCCGGATTCGCGTGAGATTGCCGTGCAGATGGACGATGGCAGGTTCGGCTTTTTCAACCTCGCCACCAAAGAGGAAGCGCGCCGTCTGCCGCCGATGCCGCCGATGCCGCCGGGGACCTCGATCGCTTTCAAGCCCGATGGAACTCAGATCGCATTCACCGGGCCTGCAGGCACGCAGGTTCATGACGTGGTAAGCGGCAAGTTGCTCTGGCACAATGAGCGGGTCGGAGACTGGCCCGAGTGGCATCCCGATGGCAAGACCTTGGCGACGTATAGCTACAAGAGCGATGCGATTGATCTGTGGGACGCAAAAAGCGGCAACATGGTCGGCAATCTGGAGGGCATCATCGGGGGAGGAGTTACCTTTGCCTTCAACCCAACCGGCAGCTTGCTGGTCAGCCGGGGCTGGTCGGGGATCGTGCGTCTATGGGACCCACGCAGCCTGCCGGCAGATTTTCAACGTTCCGAGTCTCGGGAGTTGGTCTCAGTTCAGCCCCGATGGAAGGTTCCTGGCTTCCACGGATAATCGCGACCGCACGGGCATTTGGGAAGTCGCCGCCGGAGATGAATATCGCACTCTGACCGCCAATCCCAAGTACGGCAATCGCCGCTATTCCCAACTTTCCATGACTTCCGAGGGCCGCTTGCTTGCCGCGGGAGGGGATAGTGGCGCCGTCTCCGTTTGGGAATTGGCCAGCGGCAAGGAGCTTGCATTCCTTGAAGTGCCCCAGGGGTGTCATTACGTCGGCTTCGAGCCGCGCCACCCCGCGCCAGCAACGAGCAGCCCCATGAGGAAACATTGTTTACGAGAGGGAAGACCGGCTTTTTTCGCAGGTCGATCCGCTTCGACCCAGCCAGCAGCGGCTTTGATATGGGCACTGCCCAGGAACTGCGCGTGCCCGACAAAACCTACCGCTTTGCTTTTAGCCAAGACGGAAAACAAATTGCCGTGCCTCAGGGCATTGGGGCCATCGTTTGCCAGGCGGGACAGCCGGAGAGCTTTTTCGAAATCAACGGTCACCAGGATGTGCGCACGTTGGCCATTAGCCCAGACGGCCAGTGGGTGTTGACGGGCCGCTTTAGCTACCCCAACGGCATCAAGATCTGGCAGGCGCGGGCGGGCAAGTTTGAATTCGTCGCGGACTTGCCCGGCAATCAAATCCGGGCTGCCTTCAGGCCTGACGGTAAACGTGTTTTGACCAACGGCGGTGTGGACGGGGACCTCGTCCGTCGCTGGGAAGTGGGCAGCTGGGTCGAACTGCCATTTGCGGCGCCCGTTGTCGGACGGGAGCCGAGTTTCTCTCCCGACGGAAAACTCGTGGTGCTCGAAACAGGACCTGGAGTCGCTCAGCTGATCGATGCCGAAAGTGGACGAGAATACGCCCGTTTTGAGGATCCCAACCAGGATCGGACCTCCGAATTCGCATTCACTCCTGACGGCACGAAGCTTGTGTGCGCCACGGACGATGGTTTCTGCGTTCACGTTTGGGACCTGCAATTGATCCGCCGTCAACTGGCGGCAATGGGGTTGGATTGGGATTGAACCATGCCAGATGTCTGGTGCGGGGCTTGTTCGCACCCCCGAGATCGCCGTTTACCTCTCCAGGAGTTGGGCCATGAAAATATCCGAATGCCTCAAGCGCATCCGCGGTTATCTCTTTGAAAGTTCGCTGTTCGGACGAACAAGCCGCCTGTCTCCCATGCGGAAAACGGACCCCCGTTCGGGGCCACGTGGTTTCCGGCTGGCGCTGGAGCCACTTGAGGATCGCACCCTGCTGAGCGTCACCTTGAACATGGCTCAGGAAAACCTCATCGGCGGCGAGCTGTCCGCCCTCGGCACCTTTGGGACAAACCTTAACAAGTACGGCCAGCTCAATCAAGGGCTCGTGAACCTGAGTGGCTTCTTGCCAATGGGCCAGCTCTTCAGCACGGATGTCGCGCCGGCACTAGCGTATCTCGGCTACAACCCAGCCACGAACTCCTCCTCGGCCACATCGGCCACCGACGTCGGCCTGGCCGCGGTCCTCACCAGCACCGCAATGGGAAATGTCGTCACCGTCAACCACACCAATGATGCCTCCGACGACGTGACATTTAACTTCACCATCGACGCGAGCCAGACTGGCAATGTGAATCTAACGCCGGGGTCGCCGGCATCGGCGCTCGGCTTCAATGTCACTCTTCTCGTGAACAAGGAAATAAAAACCAGCTTTACCTTGCTGGCCAATACGAATGGAAGCGGCGGTGTCACCTTTAACGGCCCTATCCAGGTCATTGGGACCTTCCCAGCCGGCGCCATTCAAGGCAGCGTGGATGTCGGTGTATTGCCCGCGACGATCAACGGCGGCACGGGCACGTTGGATGAGGAGGTGGACGCCAGCGTCCTCATGGGTGGCAGCCTAACCGCCAATGACAACGGGCTCGTGACCCTGTCGACTCCCCAGACGAATCTCTCGGTCACCCTGCCCCTCACGGCCAGCGTGGGAACGTACAATGCGGACGCCAGCGGCACGCCGACACTCACCATCAGCGATAGCAATGTGTTCAACACGGCGACGATCCCCACAGTTAGCGACAACGCCGCGATGCAAAGTTCCGGCATCCTCGATTTCACCAATACCAATGCCAATCAGCTGCTGACCGAGCTTAACTCCGTCGCCACCGTGCTCACGCAGCTCAGCAATTCCAGTCTTCTGAACGCCCCGATCCCGTTTGCCCAGGACCAGACGCTCGGCGACCTCGTGAATGTGGGAACGGCGTTTACCAATCAGTTCGGCCTCGGCTCTTCCCCCAGCAGCAGTTCGGCGTCGCCGCTGGAGAAGAGCATGTCCAACGGGACCGTCGTACCGACCTTCAGCGATCTCTCCAGCCTGACCAGCGACCTCAACGCCGATCTGAGTTCCGCCGGCTCCCAGGCGAACACCGTCAGCTTCGCCTACGATCCGACAGCGGCGAACTTGATGTGCACCATCGACTTACCGTTCAGCTCGTCGCAGCAATCGCCGCTGGATTTCGATCTGAGCATCGCTCCGCTGACGATCAACGGTGCGGCCCAGCTGTCTTTGAGCGCGACCGGTTCATTGCAGTTGACCATCGGCTTCAACCTGAACCCCACGGCTATTCAGCCCCCGGCACCCAACCCAGCCAATAGCACACCAGTTTACGTCCAGCTAACCACTCCCAATTACGCGTCCGCAAGCCTCAGTAACGCCGCCAACTTCCAGTTGAGTGTCAACGGCGCGACCCCAATTCCGGTGAGCGTGGCCGCCCCGTCGGGATCGACGCCCCAGGAGATCGCGAGCGCCATCAATGCCGCGTTGGCCAACGCCACCGATCCGGCGACGAACATGCCCCTGTCCAACGAGGTAGTCGCCGGGCTGCTGGCCGGAACCGAGATAATGCCTGCCACCGCGATCACCTTGAGCCAGGACGCGACCGGAGGCGGCTCGCAGAGCCTGACCTTCGGCGGCAACACGGTAATGAACGGCACGCTGACCAGCAATGCCCAGTCAGTTACCGGACTTTCGAACGCGTCTCAACTGTTCGTGGGCGAGACTGTCACGGGAACCGGCATCCCTGCGAATACAACAGTCTCCGCGATCACACCGAACAACTATCAGCAGATCGCACTCAACGCCACGTCGAGCAGCATCCTGTCCTTGCAGCTTTTCGCCACCGCCACCGACCCGGCCGTGACTCAACTCGGTTTCCAAAACGGCGAGGACGCTCACGCCCAGGGCACCAACGTCTTCCTTCAAAACGTTTCTTTCAGCGGCAAGGTGAGCTCGTCGGCAAACAATGTCAACGTGGCGGCCGATCTCGGACCGTTCGTCCTCAACGCCACCGCCAATATCACCGGCACGGCGAGCTTGAATGTGTCGCTGACCGATCCTGAACCCGCCGCCGGGCAGCCAGCGACGAGCACCATACCGCTTCAGCACTTGATTGACGCGTTCGCGATCAGCACCTCGCAGGGCAACACTGCTGTGCCGACGCTTTTACCCGCTCTGGTCGGCTCGCCGACGGTCAGCGCCAGCGCCACCGCTACCTTGTCGAACCTCAGCGTTCAATTTCCTGGCGTGGCGTTGAGCGGCAACCCCACCATCACGATTGCAGCCCAGGCCGCGCTGTCCCCGGCCACGGCGACGTCACCGGCGAGTTGGAGTGTGACCAACAGCCCGCCAACGATTCCGTCGGAAATCTCCAACCTGGCGAACCTCACCGTTGCCAACATCATTACCGACCTGACAAATTTGCTGAATTCGCTGGACTTCACCCAGGTTTCGCCCTTGAACACCGCCTTGCCAATCATTGACGTCACTCCGGCAAGCCTTTTCACGTTCGTCAGCGGCCTGGGGAGCGACCTGACCGGCTCGGGCCCCCCTTCTGGGTCGTTGGAGGACCTCGCCGCCGACATGAACGCTAACCTGACCACCGCCTTAAGCAGCTTCAACATACCCCAGGCCACAACCCTGGTTTCGTTCAATTATGACTCCACCAGCAATGCCTTTATCCTGGATCTGAACCTGCCCCTGACTACCACTAGTTCCTTGCCGCTAAACCTCGGCAACATTAACCTCGGGCACAGCCTCATCGGCGCCAGCGGCTCGGCAAACCTCGATATCACCGCTAGCGCCACCATCGACCTCAGCCTCGGCTTTCCATTAAGCAACACGAGCGGCGTTTTCCTCGATGAGGTTCCAGGCCACATGACGCAGATTGTTCTCGGTCTCAACATCAACGCCCAGAGCCTGAATTTCGGCGTCAACGTGGGGCCGATCGGCGTTGCCATTGAAAACGGTAGCGTGGTTCTCAACGACGGCTCCTCCGATCCCACCCAACAGGCGACCTTCGCGCTGAGCCTTTCGGGTGCGTCCAACGGCCAACTTTCGCTTGGCAACTCCACCACGTTTCCGCTGAGCAACTTGACGGCCACCGTAAGCGGTGGCGCCGCCATCACCTTGCCCTTGTACACGGGAGCCACCTCCAGCGGCGGCACCCCAACGGGGGGCACGCTCCTGGGCGGTCAACCGTTGTCGATCACGATTGCCAGCTTGGCGGGCTTCCTCAGCAACCCCAGCAGTGTCAGCATCACTCCGGACCCCACGACGCTGTTCAGTTCCCTTTTCGCGAACCTGGGCATCTTGAATCTGCTGCAAAATCAGAGCGATTTTGTCGGTGGAATCGAGGGAGTCCTCAATAGCCTGCAATCGGCGCTCGACAGCGGCGTCTTCTCGATCAACCTGCCGTTGATCGGCAACAAACTTGAGCAGGCCTCGCAGTTTCTCAGTCCCATTGTCAAGCAGGCCGACAGTGCGCTCAACGAGGTGGAGACCTTGCTGCAGTCCGACACCGCCGACGAAGTTGTCAGCGATTTGCAGGACGCTTTTTACCTGATCTTTGGCCCTGCCCAAACGGGAACGGATTGGTGGCAGCAGGCTCCGTTCACCGGCTTGTTCGCTGCCGCCGGCGGCGTGACGCAAACAATCGCCCAGGAACTGAACCTCGGTCTGGGACTGCTCCCGGATCCTCCTCTGCCGTCCAGCGTCGTGTCGGTCCAGTTCGTCGACGCCAACGGCAATGTCCTGTCCGGCAATTTCCCAACGGGGGCGGATGCCATTCAGTTCGACTTGCAGCTAGGCGGCACCTACTCGGCGCCCCCAATTTCCCTTGATTCCGGCCTGGGCTTGCCGGGACTGGGATTCGCCGTCACCGGTTCTTTGGTGGCGAGTTTTGACTGGAGCTTCGACCTGGCGTTCGGCCTGAGCCTTACCGACGGCTTCTATCTGGCAACGACGCCGCAGACCTCACCCCCCACTTCGACAGTGCAGCAGACTCCAACAGCCACTTCGCCGGGCACATTCCAGGTCGGCTTGACCCTGGGGTTGTCGCCTGGCACTTCGGTGACCGGCACCCTGGCCTTCTTGACGATCAGCGCCAGCAATGGCACGCCCAGCGAACCGGCTGGAGGCCCGCAGCAGCTCACCAACATCACCGGCAATTTCGCCGTCAGCCTGCTCGACCCCAACGACAGCACCAATCGCCTAACCTTGAATTATCTGGAGTCCGGCCCGGACCCGTCGCAGTTTTTGTCCGCCGCCTTCACGGCCAGCGCCGGCGTCCACCTGCACCTGATGGCCAGCTTCGGCGGCAGTGCCGAATTCCCCAATCTGGCGGCCGATCTCGACATCGGCTGGAATTTCGCCAACTCCCTTACCGGCTCCAGCAACCCCAGCGACGACGGCAGCACCCCGACGGTCGCTTTCAACAATGTCACGCTCGACCTCGGGACCTTTTTCACCAATTTCGTGGCCCCGATCATCAACGATATCAAGGACGTCGTCACGCCCATCGAGCCGATTCTCAACCTCATGACGGAGCGGCTTCCGGTCATCTCCGATCTCTTGGGGAAGGATACGTCCCTGCTGGATCTCGCGGCCGACGAAGGCGACATCAGCCAGTCGACCGCGACGGAGATTGAGGTCATTTGGGGCGTGATCAAGAACCTGATAAACACGCCGCTGCCAAACACTTCCGGCATTGGAATCTCCCTGGGCAGCTTCGACCTCGGCAGCCAGGATCCGCGCATGCCTCTGGCCCAAGGCCAAAATCTCCAACCTGACGACGATTCATCGGATCCAACTCAGTCGGATATCGACAACGAGGTAAGCGGCGACGGCTATTCGCAATTTGAAGACAGTATTCAGACCACCAACGGCATGATCGCCTTCCCGCTGTTGGATGACCCCTCCATGGCCTTTGACGTGCTGCTGGGCAAGCCCGTGGACCTGGTGGTCGTCACCTTGCCCTCCGTCAGCGGAACCTTCGGCTATAACGGCATATTCCCGGTCCTTGGACCCCTGGCGGTGACGCTTACCGGCGACGTCAGCTTCACCATCGGCGCGACGATCGGCTATGACACCAACGGTTTGGCGGAATTAATCAAGGACCCCTCACACAACCCGGCGGACCTGCTCGACGGCTTTTTTATCAGCACCGCGTCGCCGTTGGTGACGCTGAAAGGCCAAATCCTCGCGGGAGCCGCCATCGACCTCGGCGTTGGCGCGGCCGGAGTGGAGGGCGGACTCGTTCTCAACGCCAGCCTGTCCCTCAATAGCCCCGGCGACGACGGCAAGCTGCACTGGAACGACATTCTCCAGATCACCAATAATTTTCAAATGCCCCAGTGCCTCTTTGACATCAGCGGCACGCTGGACATGCAGCTTCTTGCCTACATCACCATCTTCGGGATTTCGGACACCTACCAGATTGCTGACGACAATCTATCCACCTTCAATCTGACCTGCCCTCCCTATCCGATCCTGGCCACCCCCGAAGGTAACGGCGTGCTTCAGCTCAACATGGGGCCTGACGCCGCCCTGCGCAAGTATGTGGACGTGAGCGACGACGACGAGAGCTTCGCAGTCAGTCACGTCAGCGGCACGGCCGGCGATGAGACGGTGAAGGTAACCTACTACGACAACACCACCGGCCAGGGCCCCTATTACACCACCTATAGCGACGTCACCGAATTGATCGCCGACGGCGGGGGCGGCGACAACACGCTGACCATTGACCCCGGCGTGCTCGTGCCCGTCGATTTGAGCATGTCCGCAGGCGGTCCGGCGACAACACGGTCAGCGCCGGCGGTTCCGGCCCCGGCACCTTCGACCTCACCGGCAACAACTCGCTCACTATCAGCGGCGCCAGCACCGACACCCTTCAGTTGTCTGGCGACAATACCGTGGATATCAGCGGATCAAGCATCAATACCTTGCATGCGACCGGCACGGACACGATTACGATCAGCGGGCAGAGCTTCAACACCCTGGATATCGACGGCACCACCAACCTCGCTATCACCGGGCCCAGCAAGAACACCGTGGACGAGTTCGACAGCAGCGATAGCCTGAGGCTCTCCTCGACGGAGGCAGTGTCAACACGATGACCCTGCTGGGCACGAGCTCCCTCACCATGGGCGGGTCAAGCGGCAACACGATTACCTCTTCCGGCAGCACGACCGTTGTCGTCAATGGCATGAGCGCGAACACGCTTAGCCTCACCGGCACGAATCTCATCACGATCGCAGCTTCGAGCACCAACACATTCAACGTGACCGGCAGCGGCTCAACCACGGCTTTCACGGTCGGCGTTGGCGGCCAGGTAAGCGTAAACGTGAGTGCGGTTTTCACGGGCAACAGCAACGGCGTTAGCGTGCTCAATTTGACCGGCGACGGCAGCGGCAATACCTTCGTGGTTTCCAGCCTGGGAGGATTCCCGGGCGTGGTCACGCTCAACGACACCAATCGCAATCAAGGCCCGCCGCCGCCGGTGGACACGATCACGCTCCTGGCGGGCGTCGGCGCCAATGTCAACACCTATCCGGATGGCAATGGCGGCACCGACATGCGCGACGGCTTCGGCATTCTCGATATCGTCGGCTCCCAGCCTCAGGACAGCACCACGATCCAGGACGATACCGACGTGGAAGAGGGAGGCTGGAGGGATTCCATTTATGACACTATTGTGATACCCGAGGCCCCGATGCCCGGCGATCCGTCGAGCATGTCCGTCGAGGCAACTGCTATTCCCGGCTATTCCGGCCTGAACCAAACAGGTGATTGGACCTTTTTAACCGAAATCGGGACGCCTTTTTATTATGCTGATGGTTCCTCTTTTGGGTTAGCCCAGGGGTTTATTTACGAAGGTGACGGAACCGCCACACTTTCAAACGGTGAGCACTTACCTATTCAACGCCTAGCACCTTTTACAATTACAACATAAGCTCTCAAGCCGAGGTAGAGCTTTCCTTCGTCTATTTTCAACCGCCGAGTGTCCCCGCGGACGGCAATCTAACGATCGATGCTTCCGCGCTGCAAGGGAGCCTGAGCGTGCAGACCCCTCTGTTGGCTGCTCCCGTGCAAGCCTTTACGAACGAAGGTTATTCTCCCGTGTTCCAGGGATTAGCCGCTTACCAACCGCAATGGGCGTTTTTTGGCCAGAACACCGTGACGGTGTCCGCGGTCAATCCGGCGTTGCACGTGAGCATAGCCCCCGACAACGCTCTGCCTGCGAATTTCAGCCTCTTCTACAACGACTATTACCCACCTGAACCATCCGTTTACCACACTTTCCCTAACGGTTATGTGTTCCCTTCCTCCATCGAAGCACTCAGCTTGCCGCCGTATGTAAGCGCTCCCTATGAATATTTTTTCACGCCCCCGCCGGAAACACTTGTGACCATCGGCACGGGCAACTTGTCGAGCATTGAGGGCCCTGTGAACATCCAGGACACCGCTCTGACCGTGAACGAATCGACCTCCACCACCTCCAGCGTCTTGACTTTGAATGCCACGACCATAACCGGTTGGCAGCAGGCAAACAACAACGGCTCCCTAACCTTCAGCGGCCTCTACGGCACGCTGGCGATCCAGGGCGGCGCGGCAGACGCCTTTGCCGTCGATAGCCCGCCGACGTCGCTGGACAACACAGTGCTAACGAATTCAGGCGCGACAACACCTCAAGACGTCTACGTCATCGCGGACACGACACCTCTTTACGTGACCGGCGATTTCGCGGTCTATGTTGGCGACAGTTTGAGCTCCAGCGGCAGTGTGACCGACGTCGGGGTTGTGGATGCGGTGACCGCACCGGTGTTGTTCGACTACACCGGTCCGGGCACTGGCAAAGAGGTGTTGGACGAGTCGAACGACACCGCACTGGCCAACATGAATGACGTTATGCTGTCGCCACCCGCTGGGAATTTGCCGGCGGTCGTTTTCAATAACGGCAAGCCGACGTTTGCAGGCGAACTTCTCTATCCGCCCTCTTACGCCGCGAACGGCCTGGATGCGGCGGAAGCGACCTATGCTGCCATGTATAGCGGTTCGACCAACCTGAATGGGTTAAGTTTTGTTGACACTTTTTACGGCGGACCCTTCTACGAAAGCGGTTACTACGTCGGCGAGGATGGTTCCGCGGTGTCCAGCGGCGGGGCCGCGTCCGATTTCTATTATGGAAGCTACGAACCGCTTGGCTATACAAACGATTGGATTGAAGGGTCGGGGCCCGACGTGTTTAGCTCAAGCAGCTACAATCTAAGGGTGGGTTTCGCGGGCAACGTGGCGTTCTATGTTGACCTCTCCACCGGTGCCGCGGTCTATGTCGCCAGCACCACGTCCGCGACCATTAATATCACCGACAACCCTGCCGATCCTTCCGGACACGCGGCGAAGGTCCTGGATGAGTTTTCGGCGGGGCCCCTCTATGTGCAAGGAACTGGCGCCACGCTCGTCCAAATCGGCATGGGGGCCAGCGCATACTTTGGGACTATCGTGGACAACATCAATGTATTTGAGGCGGCCTTCGGGAATGTGCCAGCGCTTTATCCGAACCAATTGCTGACCCAAATCCTGGCGGACGTCTACGTGACCGATGTTTCCCTTAACATTGATGACGGCGGCGACATCCCGTACTACGGCTCCCCCTCGAATCCGACTCCGCTTACCAACGCTGAATTGACAGGGACTACATTAACTGGTGTGGCCGCCGGAACCATTCATTTCAGCGGTCTTACTCAATTCACCATCAACCTGCTGACCAATCCCAATGGCGGCGACTACTTTACCGTCGAAAACACTCCCACATCGACGGCGACAACGATCAACGGGGATTACTATCTCTCCGCCTCCGCGGAGAATTGGTATGGCACCGTCGCGGGGGCGACGGGGGCCCTGAGTCTCGAAGATTTCGGCCAAGTGGCCTTCGGCGGCAACGGCAGCGTCCAGAATGTCCAGGGTCAGGTCGAAGCGATCGATCCGGCGTTTATTCCCGGCGTAATTGTGGACGATTCCGCGGACACCATGACTGAGCAAGCTAACGTTACCTATAACAGTAGATTTTACTCGATGCCTTTCTTTGCTCTCACAGGTCTTGCGCCGGGCACCCTCTTGTGGACAGGTACGCCCACCGACATCCAAATCGGGTCGAACACTGCATTGACTCTTACCGCCGTTCCAGTCGAATTGAAGGTTTTCGGCGAGGGCACTGGCAGCTCCGTCTCGATTCCCCAAGGTGAATTGGGTTTGCCAATGGAAATCATTGGCGTGGGACAAGTTAACGTGCCCAATCCTCTCGATAATCCAGGGTTCCCTTTGATCGTCGAGGACAATCCCAGGATACCTACCGCTCCAATCCAATTGACATTGAGCTCATCAACGAGCGTTTCTGAAGACGTCAACCTGGCGGCGCAGGGCGTGGACCTGCAAACTTACCTCGAAACCCAATTTGGATACACCAACCTGGCCGACGTGCCGCTTAGTAATGCCTCCGAATCGATCAATGCGAATCTGGTGTCGTTTTACGGCGGCGATCTTCAAAGCCTGGGATACTTTAGCGTTGCTTACGCGCTGACCGATGTTGTGCCGACCGGCGGCGCCGATAATCTGACCGACAAGGACGTCATGTACGCGGGCAGCAGCACGGATCTTAATCTGCTGGGCGATAACTCCGGCGGCTATATCGATGTGCAGAACACTGGCGCGGGCGGCACCACAATCAATCCCGGCACGATGTCGGTGCAGGTGGATGCCACCACGGGGCCTCTGCAAGTGGACGGCGGGCAGACCACACAGGTCAACGTCACGCCATCAGCAAACATTCAAGGACTGATCACTGTCGTTGACTCGAATCCGATGAATCCAGCCCCAGTAAGCGTCAACGACAGCAGCGACACCTCGCCGCGCACCGTGAGCTTTGGCACCAGCTCCGATGGCAATTTTGGCATCACTGGCCTGACCCCGGCGACCATCGAGGGAACGCCGGGCGGCGTGAACTTCAGCGTCACCAGCGGATCGGGTGGGACCAGTTACCAGGTGAAAAATGTCCCCACGGCGATAGTGACGATCACGGGGGACGGCACCACCGACACGCTCCAAGGGACGACGGCCGGGCCCAATACCTGGCAGTTCACGGGTCCCGCAAGCGGCATTCTCGACGGCACCGTTGACTACACCCACATCCCGAACCCAAGCGTTGTGGCCGTTGCCGTCAGCCCTGGGAACCAAAATAACAACAATGGGCAAACGATCAGCTTGCCGATCCAGACTACCGGAGGCAACGGCCAACCCCTAAGTTTTGCCGCCAGCGGCTTGCCCGGCGGCTTGACCATTGCCAGCGGCACCGGCCTGATCAGCGGCACGATCCAGGTATCGCAAACCACCACCTTCACCGTCACGCTGGCCGTCACGGCTGGCGTCAATGTCGGCGACACTCAGTTCTCCTGGACGGTGATCGTGCCCGCCGCGCCGATCAACCCCGGCAATCAGAATAACCTGAATGGCCAAAGCGTCGATTTGCAAATCCAGACGACCGCGGGCGACGGTCTGCCCTTGAGTTTCTCGGCCAGCGGTCTTCCGGGCGGCTTGACCATCGGCAGCACAACCGGCGTGATAAGCGGCACGATCCAGGTCTCCCAAGCCGCCACTTACAATGTCACTGTTTCGGTCACGGATGGCACAAACGTCAGCAACATTCAGTTTTCCTGGACGGTCAGCTTGCACCCTGTGGTTGTCGGCACCGCCCTCGATCAATCCGGCAACCCAATCACCCAGGTCGATATCGGCCAATTATTCACTATCCAATTCGAAGCCCTTGCCGGAACTGTCCTGGATACCAATTACAACGGCTACCTTTACGTTTACGGATACGGCTTTGTCTACCTATCCAAAGGCGAAGGCGAGCTTAACAATGTCGTCTTCAATTCCGCTGGCATGCAATCGCTTTTGTACTACGATTATGCTGACACCACTTACGGGAACTTCTTGATCACGGTCTTGGCGCCCGTGGTCAACGCAACTGGCTTCGATCAAGGCGGCAACCCAATCACGCAAGTCACCGCCGGGCAGTTATTCAATATCGAGTTCAATACAACCTTCAACGGTGCCCCTGACACCACTTACAATACTCAGCTCAATGTCTATGGTTACGGGAATATCACAATCACGAACGGCGTCGGCCAGGTCGATAATGTCTCGCTCACTGCGGCGGGCACTCAACAGGTCTCCTATTACGATTACGGGAGCGGCCTCTCCGGCTCCTTGAGCTTGACAGTGGCCCCTGCCGCCGCGGACTACTTTGACATCAGTGCCGTAAATGCCAATGGCGCCGCGGTCACGACCGTGGTTGCCGAGAATCCGGTCACTTATGACGTCACGGCGTACGATACTTATGGCAACCTCGCTTCGGAGTACAACGGCACAGTCAATCTGAGCACGGGCGATGGGCAGCCCTTGCTGAACAGCACCGGACAACCCATTTCGACCTTGACCTTGAGTGCCGGCGCAGGCACGTTCAGTGCGACACTCAATGTACCGGGCTCGACAACGATCAATACGGTGGATTCGAGCAATAGTGCCGTGAGCGGTTCCACACCGATCACCATCAAATCGGCCATCAGTGGCACGGGGGTCAGTATTCAGGCCCTTGCCGGGGAGCCATTCAGTGGATTGGTCGCCACGTTTATCGACGCCAATCCCAGCGCCCAGGCCGGGAACTTCACGGCCAGCATCGATTGGGGCGTCGGCACCATTTCGGCCGGTTCAGTGAGCGCGGCCAGCGGCGGCGGCTTCGACGTGATGGGCACCAATACTTATTCGCAGGCCGGTTCCTTCGCGACCGCGGTGACGGTTACGAACAACGTTGGGGATTACAATGACCTCACCGGAACTGCCGTCGTGCAGGTCCCGATCAGCATGACGGCTCCGACCAATAACAGCTTCACCAACAGCAGCGACCCTGTGCTCAGCGCGAGCACATTGGGCAGCGACACCGTTAGCGTGCAATTTCAGTTTAGCGGCGACGGCGGCACTACGTGGAACAATGTCGGCAGCGCCGAAACGACCGCACCCTTCAGTGTCGCCATTGGCAGCGCCTTGCCGGACGGCACCTACGAGGCACAGGCGGTCGCGACCGAGAGCACCGGTTTCGTAGAGATTTCGGCGCCTGTCACTTTCACCATTGATACCGTGGCCCCAGTCGTCACGCTGACCTCGCCGCTCGACGGTAGCGCGACCAACAACTCGCAACCGACTTTTATTGGCACGGCGAGCACCGCCCCCGTTGACAGCAGCACGATAATCGTCGACATTTACGACGGCAGCAACACCGGGGGTGGTCTGGCCGACACTTTGACGACCACGGCCAGCGGAGGCTCTTTCTCCGTCCAGGAAAGTGGGCTTGCGGACGGCACCTACACCGCTCAGGCCCTCCAGCCGGACTTTGCGGGCAATCTTGGCTACAGTGCGGCCGTTACCTTCATCATCGACACCGTGCCACCAACCATTTCGATCACCAGCCCGGCCAGTGGTGCAACCACTACTAATCTGCCCACCTTGTCGGCTGATGCCGCGGACAACCCGAGCGGCAGCGGTTTGGCTAGCGTGCAATTCCAGTACAGCCCGGACGGCGGCGTCACCTGGATAGACGCGGGCCCGCCGGAAACTGCCGCGCCATTCAGCTATACCTTTACGACAACATTGCCCAACGGCAACTATCTGGTCCAGGCCATTGCCACGGACAATGCGGGCAACAGCGCCACCTCGGCGGCGTCCTCTTTCACGATCAATTTCCAACCAACGGGCCTCTCGATCACGAGCCCGGCCAACGGCAGCGCCACCAATGACACCCAACCGTTTATCACCGGCACGGCGGGCGATGCCACCATCGACAGCAGCACGATCACCGTCACCCTCTACACCGGCAGCGGTGTGACCAATGCGCCGATCGAAACCTTGACAACGACAGCCAGCGGCGGCTCCTTTTCCGTACAGACAAGTGCGACCCTTGCTGACGGCATTTACACCGTCCAGGCCAGCCAGGCGGATAGCACCGGCAATGTCACTTATGACACCGCCACTTTCACCATCGACACGGTGCCTCCGGTCGTCACATTAACCGGCCCAGCCAACGGCACCACCATCGCTCTCAGCTATCCAACCTTCACGGGCACGGCGAGCACAGCCGGTGTCGATATCCCCACGATCACCGTGGACATTTATAGCAGCCCGAGCGGTTTGCTCCTGCAGTCGTTGTACGTTTTTGGCGGCAATGGGCTGTTCGCCGCCCCAGTGTACCAGGAACTCCCAGTCGGAACGTACACTGCGCAGGCCAGCCAATCGGACTACGCCAGCAATGTTGGCTTTAGCTCCGTCATCTCTTTCAGCGTCGAATCCCTTACCGCCTCGATCACGGTCACGCCCAATGGGGCCGGCAACAGCCAACCGACGCTGTCGGCCACGGTGGTCGATAGCAACGGCATTGGCGATGTGAATAGCGTTCAGTTTCAATACACCGCTGATGGGGGCGGCACCTGGATCAATGCCGGGCCCACGATTACCGCCTTGCCGTTCACTTACACATTCCCCGCAGCCCTGCCCAACGGCAACTACCTGGCCCGCGCCATTGCCACGGACAGCGCCGGCAACAGCGTCACCGCGGCCTGCGCGTTTGCAACCCTTTTTTCCTTCAGCAATTACAGCGACCCCACCTTGTCCGACGTCTTCTATGACGGCATGCTCTTCGGCACCACGTACAACGGAGGCACCTTCGGGTTCGGCAGCGTTTTCGAGCTTAATACCAGCACGGGAATGGTCACCACGATCGCCAGCTTTAACGCCACCAACGGAGCCAATCCTAACGCCCAACTTATCACCGATGGCAACGGCAATTTGTTCGGCACGACCGTATTGGGCGGCAACGGCGGCTATGGCACCGTGTTTGAGCTGAATATCAATAGCGGCGTCATCACCCCTCTCGTCAGCTTCACCGGCCCCAACGGCGCCAATCCCGAAGGCGGCCTGGTCGAGGATTCCAGCGGCAATCTCTATGGCACCACCGTTGGTGACACCACGGACAACGAAGGCACTGTGTTCGAGGTCAATCCCAGCACAGGCGCGTTCAACAACTTCGTCATTTTCACCGGCCCCAACGGCGCCTATCCCAATGCGGCTCTCACCATGGACGGCAGCGGCAATCTTTTTGGCACCACCAGCGGTGACGGCGTTAACAACGAAGGCACGTTGTTCGAGATCAATCCTAACACCGGCGCTTTCAACAACCTCGTCATCTTCACGGGCCCCAACGGCGCCTATCCCGAAGGCGACCTTTACACGGCCCCAAACGGCGATCTTTTTGGAGTATGCAGCGGGGACGGGATCAACAACGAAGGCACGGTATTCGACATCCAACCCAGCACGGCTGCCTTTACAACGATCGCCACCTTCACCAACAGCAACAACGACCCGTATCCTGTAAACCAGCTCTATATAGACAGCAGTGGCAATGTCTTTGGCGAAACCCAGGGTTACGGCAGCAACAACGAAGGCATTGTATTCGAGATCACTCCAGGCACCGGCGGCGTCATCCCTCTCGCCACCTTCACTGGTCCCAACGGCGCCTACCCCAACGGCGGTCTGACCGCGGATGCAAACGGCAATCTCTATGGCACCACCTACGGCGACAAGAGCAGTAACGACGGCACCGCGTTTGAACTGAATCCTAGCACCGGCAACCTTACCACGTTCATTACCTTCGACGGGGCCAACGGCGCCAACGTCCAAACGCCCCTCACCTTCGACGGCGGCAACGGCATGTTCTATGGCACGACCGCGAACGGCGGCGCTTATAACGGCGGCACGGTTTTCGATTTGGCCCCTGCGACGTTCACCGTCACCGCCGGCACGAACAGCCCTGCCCCGACGCACTTCACATTTAGTGCCCCCAGTAGCACGCTGGCCGGCAGCGTATTTGTTGTTACTGTGACCGCCGCGGACGCCCTGGGCGCCACCGCCAGCGGTTACACCGGCACGGTGGACATCACCAGCAGCGACGGCCAGGCCATCTTATCTGCCGATGCCACCCTGATTGCTGGCATCGGTGTCTTTGCAGCCACATTGCGCACGGCGGGCAACCAAACCCTGACCGCCACCGATACGGCCAACGGCACCCTCACCGGCACCAGCGCCGCGATCGCGGTTAGCGCCGCTGCAGCCAACCATTTCGCCGTGTCGGCCCCAGCTACCGCCATCACCGGCAAGGGATTGAGCGTCACCGTCACCGCCGAAGACCCGTTCAACAACGTCGCCGCCAACTACACGGGCACTGTCCATTTCACCAGCGGCGACGCCAGCGCCTTGCTGCCTGGCAATACCACACTGACCAGTGGCACGGGCGTCTTCAGCGTCACCCTCCAAACGCCAGGCAGCCAGACGCTCACTGCCAGCGATGCGAGCACAGCCACCATCACCGGCACCAGCGGGGCCATCGTTAGCCGTGGCCTGACCGTCGCCAGCTTGACGCCCACATCCACAGGCTTCGTCGCCACCTTCGACAAACAATTCAATCCCACGATGCTGAACCTCTACGACGCCAGCGGCGGCGGTGGGGTCGATGACGTGCTGCTGACCGGCCCCGGTGCGCTGCAGGTTTCGCTTCACGGCTCGCTGATCATCAGCAGCAGCGACCAGACGATCACCTTTGTCAAAACCAGCAACTTCACCGGCGTCGGCTTCAATCCCGGCACCGGCGTGCTGGCGGCCGGCACCTACACCGTCACCTTCCGCAGCGCCACCAACGGTTTCGTGGACAGCCTGGGCGATCCGCTCGACGGCGCCAACAACGGCAACCCGGTCGGCAGCAACTACGTCGCGACCTTCGTGGTGGCCGCGCCGCCCGTGGTCGTCGGCATCCCGGCCTTTGCCCGCGGACCGGACAGCGCCGATCCGATCAATTTGCCCAACAGTGCGACCACCGGCATTCCGCTCAACGTCAGCGTTGGCAGCGGCATCACGTCGGGCAAATTCACTTTGCAGTACAACCCGGCGTCTGCTGAGCATCACCGGGGTCGCCGTCAATACGTCCTTGACGGGTGCGTCGCTGTCGCTCGACGCGGCCTCGACGGCGGGCACCGCCATCCTGGATTTCAGCAGCCCCACGGCGCTGACACAGACGGGAGCGCTTCGCCTGGGCGGCCTGGTGGCGACGGTGCCGAATTCGGCGGCATCGCTGTACAAATCCAAGGCACTCTTGCACTGGAGCGGCTTGACGCTCAACGGCGGCGCCATTGCTGCTCAGGGCGATGATTCCGTGGAAGTGGTAGCCTATTTCGGCGACGCCGCGGGGACGGCCAACGGCAGCTTGAGCGCCGGCGACGCTGCCGATATTTCGGCGGTGGCGACCGGCCTGAGCACCAATGCCGCCCTCGGCACACTGGCCGGTTTCGCGGCGTTTCCGCTGGTCGATCCGGCGATCATCGCCGATCTCAACAACGACGGCCTGGTGGACTCTTCCGATGTCACGTTGCTGAATTCTGTCCTGGCGGGCATTCCACGGGCACAGATTCCGACGATTCCGACGGGTCTGACCATTGTCGCAATTGCCGCCCCACCAAACGTGACGGGAGTCAGTCCCACAAGCGGCTCCGCGTTGGGCAGCACGACCGTGATCATCAGTGGTTCGGGATTCACCGGCGCCACGGCCGTCGATTTCGGCCCAGGAAACGCCGCGGTGCCGTTTGTCGTGAAATCCAACACTCAAATCACCGCCACCAGCCCGCCAGGCGCCGCCGGACTCGTGGACGTGACGGTGACCACCGCGGGCGGCACCTCCCTGACTTCGCCGACCGACCGGTTCACCTTCGCGCCAATTCAATTCCTGATCAGCGCCGGCCAGCACCACGGCGGGCACGCAGTGGAGTTTCACTGTCACCGCCGTGGATGTCAGCGACAAAGTGGACGCGGGTTACTCCGGCACAGTCCACTTCGCCATTTCGGATGGCCAGGCCACGCCGCCGGCCAACGCGACGCTGACCTCCGGAACCGGAGTTTTCAGCATCACCTTGAAGACAGCCGGCATCCAAACCTTGACGGTCTCCGACACGCTTTCGACCAGCATCCTCGCGGCCACCGCCGCCATCACCGTCCACGCGGCAGCGGCGACGCACTTCGCGGTCAACGCGCCGGCCTCCGCTGCAGCAGGTGTGCCGTCAGCAGTCACCGTGGTGGCACAGGACTCCTTTGGCAACACCGCATCCGCTTACGCCGGCACGGTCCATTTCTTCAGCACCGACAGCGCCGCCGCTCTTCCGGCCGACAGCGCCTTGACCTCGGGACTGGGCATTTTCAGCGTGATTTTCATGACGCCAGGCAGCCAAACGCTGACCGCCACCGACGCCAACACCAATACGATCACCGGCACCAGCAACGCCATCGCGGTCAGCCCCAGCGTGCCTGCCGCCACCCAATTCCTCGTCAGCGCACCCAGCAGCAGCGTGGCGGGCAACGTATTGGTTTACACCGTGACTGCGGAAAACGCCCAGGGCAACACCGCTACCAATTACTTCGGCACGGTGCGTCTCAGCAGCAGTGACGGTCAGGCCAGCTTGTCGGCCGATGCCACCTTGACGGCCGGCGTCGGCTTCTTCGGCGCCACACTGCGAACGGCGGGCAAGCAGACGCTGACCGCCACCGATACGACCAACGGCAGCGTCAACGGCACCAGCGCGGCGATCACGGTTGCCGCCGCGGCCGCCAACCATTTCGCGGTGTCGGCCCCCGCGGCCGCCATCACCGGCAAGGCCGTGAGCTTCACCGTCACCGCCGAGGACCCGTTCAATAACACCGCTGCCAACTACACAGGCACAATCTATTTCACCAGCAGCGACGCCAGCGCCTTGCTGCCTGGCAATGCCACACTGACCAGTGGCACGGGCGTTTTCACCGTCACTTTCCAAACACCAGGCAGCCAAACGCTCACTGCCACCGATGCGAGCATCGCCACGATCACCGGCACCAGCGGGGCCATCGTTAGCCGTGGCCTGACCGTCGCCAGCTTGACACCCACTTCCACCGGCTTCGTCACGACCTTCGACAAGCCTTTCAATCCCACGATGCTCAACCTCTATGACGCCAGCGGCGGCGGCGGGGTCGATGACGTGCTGCTGACCGGCCCCGGCGCGCTGCAGGTTTCGCTGCACGGCTCGCTTATCATCAGCGGCAACGATCAGACGATCACCTTTGTCAAAACCAGCAACTTCACCGGCGTCGGCTTCAATCCCGGCACCGGCGTGCTGGCGGCCGGCACCTACACCGTCACCTTCCGCAGCGCCACCAACGGTTTCGTGGACAGCCTGGGCGATCCGCTCGACGGCGCCAACAACGGCAACCCGGCCGGCAGCAATTACGTCGCGACCTTCGTGGTGGCCGCGCCGCCGGTGGTCGTCGGCATCCCAGCCTTTGCTCGTGGGCCGGACAGCGCCGATCCGATCAATCTGCCCAACAGCGCGACCACCGGCATTCCGCTCAATGTCAGCGTGGGCAGCGGCATCACCTCGGGCAAGTTCACATTGCAATACAATCCGGCGCTCTTGAGCATCACCGGGGTCGCCGTCAATACATCCTTGACGGGTGCGTCGCTGTCGCTCGACGCGGCCTCGACGGCGGGCACCGCCATCCTGGATTTCAGCAGCCCGACGGCGCTGACACAGACGGGAGCGCTTCGCCTGGGCGGCTTGGTGGCAACGGTGCCGAACTCGGCGGCGTCGCTTTACAAATCCAAGGCACTCTTGCACTGGAGCGGTGTGACGCTCAACGGCGGCGCTATTGCCGCGCTAGGCGATGATGCTGTGGAAGTGGTTGCCTATTTCGGCGATGCGGCGGGGACGGCCAACGGCAACTTGAGCGCCGGCGACGCTGCCGATATTTCGGCGGTGGCGACGAGCCTAAACACCAATACCGCCCTCGGCACGCTGAGCGGGTTCTCGGCGTTTCCCTTGGCCGACCCGGTCATCATCGCCGATCTCAACAACGACGGCCTGGTGGACTCTTCCGACGTCACCTTGCTGAACTCACTCCTGGCGGGCATTCCACGGGTACAGATTCCGGCGATTCCAACGGGTCTGCCGATTGCGGCCACCGGCCCTGATCCGAGCTTGAGCCTGCCCACCCATGCGCAAGCAATGCCGGGCGGCACGGTGGTAATGCCGGTGAACATCGACACGGCCAGGCCCTTGGGCAACACGGGAGCGACGGAAGCGATCCTGGCCCTGAGGTACAATCCGCGGGTGTTCAACGTGTCGGCGGCGGACGTGCAATTGGGTTCGTTGACGGCAGGTTGGCAGTTGACGACAGTGGTAAATGCCCAGACCGGTGAGATTGGCATCGACATCTTCAGCAGCTCGCCGATCCAGACAACGTTGGGCGGAAGCCTGGTGATCATCTCAATGCAGGTGCTTGGCTCGGCCCCTGTTGGTTCGACGGACTTGACGCTGATGAACCAGGTGAATCCGACGGGTCAGCGGGTGTTTACGACGACGGTGGCGGACGGCCAGGGTGCCTTTGTTTTGCAAATGAATAGCGGGCAGTGTGCAGTTGGCAGTGGGCCGTTTGCGGTGGCCAACACCCCCATGCCGACCGACGAAAACGCTGCGAATGTGCAATCCACTGCCACCTGCCCACTGCCCACTGCCCACTATTTGGAACTAGCTTTCGGCGAAATGGGCCTGGCAGCAAGCGTGGGTCAAGAAACGGCTTTCGGGCAGCCGGGGCCGGTATTAAACTCGGAGCCTGGGGAGCAAGTGCTGGCTGAAACGCAAGATTTGGCCGCGCTGCTGCGAGCAAATGGTGTTACCCACACGGATTGGACATCGGATAATGACTTGGCCCACCTGGGGCAATCGGTGAAGCACGACGGGTGGATATCGGGGCTTGATCGTTTGGACAGCGATGACGATCAAGTTTAGATGCAGTATTCCACCAAGTCGTCTGGCGTCTCCACTTTCCAATCCGGGAGGACCAATTGCTTATCGGCCAGCAATTCCTGGGCGACGTGATGTGCCTGAGCACGCAGTTCCGGCACGGCGGTCGTTTCCCAAAGCGTGCCCCTCAGAAGCGGCCCCACGGCATAAAGGAAATCTGAAGTGCGGCCGTCTGCCGCCACGACGGCAAAGTCCGGAGCGACCTCGATTCCCATGTCCAGCTCGTCCGCACGAACAAGGCCTCTTTGCAACAAATTGCGGAACAGTTTCTCCGGCGCTTCGCTCACGCTCTCTCGCGGACCCGTGCAATTCACAAGCAACCCGACTTTAACGCTCTGCGCCGGCTGCCCATTGTCAGCTTCGATGGTCACTTCAAGGCGGGCGCCGTCGTCCTTCACGGCGCCGAGCTTTCCCTGGAGGATACGGAGCATTCCTTGCTTTTGAGCCGTTGCAATTTGCTCGGCGATGCTTGGAGGGATGCGGTGGCGAATGACGTTCCAGCGCGTGCGAAAATCCCGGCAGAATTCTCGCTTTTCCGCGAGGGAAAAGGCTCGCCAGATGCGCTGAGTGAAGGGACGCAGCTTATCCACCGTCAGAGCCGGGTTCATTCCCTGTTTCCGCAACCTGGCACAATGTACTTCGATCGACGCCGCCAGATTCTTCAGACCCATGGTCCACGGTTCTTCCGGAGGGAATTCACGGTATTCGCTGCCCTTGAAGTGGGAGACAGGCAGCAGGCCGTTGCGTGAGACAGCGTAGATCGTGCCTGTCCACCCGATGGCGCGGAGCGTCAGGAAGACGTCGATCATGGTGAGGCCGGTGCCGACCAGCAGAATGTTCTCCCCGGCGGCGGGCAGCTTTTTCTCCCAGCCTTGCCAGGGGTTGCGGCAATACGCCGGATGCTCTGTGTGCGGGCCTGGTGGGATCACATCCCGCGGCGTCAGGTTTCCCGTGGCCAACAGCACTCGATCGGCCAGGACATTTTCTCCGCCTTTCAAAATGACGCGTCCGCCGCGATCCGCTGGAGCAACATCGAGTACCTCATCCTCAATGACTTCGATGCGCGAGCGGCCTGGTCCGGTCAGAGGCTGCATTTGCCAGAACAAAAGGCTTTGGAGATAGTCGCCGTAAACTCGCCGCGAGACAAATTGCTCGCTCAATTCCGCCTGTGGAACGTGCGCGAAATCCGAGCGCGTGCGGAGCCAATCCACGAAATGCGAGGAAATGTCCGGGAAGGCCGACATGTTGCGGGCGACAACATTGAGCAAATGTTCATTGCGTTGGGTGCTGTATGCCACTCCGCGGGCAAGCGGGTATTGGCTGTTAATGACGACGACCCGCAAGGGATACGTGGTCAATCTGGCGAGGTTGACGGCGGCAAGCGTCCCGCAGAATCCGCCTCCGATGATTGCCACGGTCTTCACGGTTAACGGCTCCCATCCTAAGGATCGGCGGGCGTATCCATCAAATCCGACCGTCCTAAACAACCAAGCGCTCGGCCACGGCCGTCAAAAGGGCCTCATCGGTTGCGTCAAATACGCCAATCTCGCTTCCGTCCGCGTCAATTTGGCCGATGCCTCCGATCAAGAGCCGAGCTTGATGGTAACAGTCTTCGTCTCGGTGTAATGCTCAAGCGCCGCCTCGCCGCATTCGCGGCCCTGCCCGGACATCTTGAAGCCGCCAAAGGGTGTCGTGGTCTCGACGACGTGGTAGCAATTCACCCAGACCGTTCCGGCCTTTACTTCCCGTGCGTAAAGGTGAGCCTTGTCGATGTTCTTGGTCCAGACTCCCGCTGCCAAGCCGTAGTTGGTGTTGTTGGCACGAGCGATCACCTCGTCGATGCTCTTGAACGGCAGCACGCTGACGACCGGCCCAAAAATCTCATCCCTGGCAATGGTCATTTCGTCACGGACCTGATCGAAAATGGTCGGTTCCACAAAGTAGCCTTGCTTGCCCACGCGTTGCCCGCCCGAAACGAGCTTCGCACCCTGGTCCTGGCCCACCTTGACGTAGTGCAGGATCTTGTCGAGCTGCTCCTGCGAAACCTGCGGACCTTGCTCTGTGTCGGCATCGAGGGGATCGCCCACCTTGCGTTTTTTCGCCTTCTCGGCCAGCAATTGCACGAAATCCTTGTGGATTTTCTCTTCAACGAAGAGCCGGCTGCCGGCAGTGCAGCACTGTCCGCCGTGGAAGTAAATGGCGTGGAAGGCGCCGGCGACGGCGTCGTCGAGATCGCAGTCGGCGAAAATGACATTGGGGCTCTTGCCGCCGAGCTCAAAAGTGGTGCGCTTGAGCGTGTCGGCCGCCGCTTTCTGGATGATCTTCGCGGTATCGACATGGCCGGTGAACGCGATTTTGTCCACATCGGCGTGAGAAACAAGGGCGGCGCCGGCAGTCTCGCCATAGCCGGGAATCATGTTGATGACGCCGTCGGGAAAGCCAGCTTCCTGGGCGAGGGCAGAGACGCGTAAGGCGGTGAGCGGCGACTGCTCTGCGGGTTTCATGACGATGGTGTTGCCGCAAACGAGCGCCGGCCCCCATTTCCAGGCCAACATCATGAGCGGAAAGTTCCAGGGGATGATCTGGCCGACGACGCCGACCGGCTGCCTCAGCGTATAGCTGAGGAAGTTGCCGCGAACGGGAACCGTTTTGCCCTCGATTTTGTCGGCCCATCCCGCGTAGTAACGAAGGCAACTTACGACGCCTTGCAGGTCGCCACGCGAATCTTTGATGGTTTTGCCGCAATTGAGCGTTTCCAGCGCGGCAAGCTCCTCGGCTTCCTTCTCAATCAGATCGGCAAGTTTGAACATGAGCCGCCCGCGGTCCACGGCGTCCATCTTCTTCCACGGGCCGGATTCCAGGGCCTTGCGCGCGGCCTTGACCGCCAGATCGATGTCTGCCTTGTCTCCCTCGGCGACCTGACAGATGGCTTCTCCCGTGGTGGGATTGATCGCGGGAAACGTCTTGTTCGATATACTGTCAAGCCATTTACCGCCAATAAAAAGCGGCTGATCCTTGATCTGCGGAGCCTTGACGCTTTTTGGTTTGCTAGGTGCGGCAACGGCCATGACGATTCTCCTTGGGAACGAGGTTTCCGGGTCCCGGCACGATTCTGTCAATATAGTGATACGATCACGGCAGCAAACCGCCTACCGTCACCATTTGAACAGTGTTTTTATTCGTTTCCAGTCGAAAGTCGAGATGGGCGTCCACCGAGGAACAGGCATGTTCCCCGGTGGTGGTTGCTGGGTCCAGCGCCAATCGTGAATCAAATAACTGGTTGACAGATTGCCGATACGGCGTCCTCGGTCCGCCATTGGTGGCGTCGCCGATGGATTTCCTGACAGGCGACATGATTTGCGTTAATCAGGCAGCGAGTGGTGAGAGGGGCACTGAATCGAACTCAGTCCTCAAGGGCACGGTCTGCTTTAATGCTAGGGCGGTAAAGCCCAATGTCAGTTTCCCCTGATCGTAGCCAACGCCTCAGCCCTCGTTGAGCAGATCGGCCACAAATTGTCCAGGTGCGTGATCTCGAGGATTTCCTTCTCGTGGGCGGAGACATTGCAGAAGGCCAGGCGTCCATCCAGCATCCGTACCCTCTTCCAAAGCTTAACGAAGAAGCCGAGGGCGGTCGATCCATAATAGTCGGTCTTGTGGAAGTCCAGGACGACATTCTTGATGACCGTGCCGTTCAAAAGAACAAAAATGCCCCTCGCCCCTTCCTCGATTCGGTAGTAATCCAACTCTTGCAGGTCCACGGTTGGGACCACGATGACTATGTCGTCAACCTGCTCGACATCGAAGATTCCCGTTGCTGTTGCAAGTCCTGATTCCGACATGCTGTGCCTCCAAGGAGTCCTGCCGTCACAAGCAAAAAAGCCGACGTGGGGACACATCTCAAAATGTTCCCCCACGTCGGCTTACTCTTTAACGAACCTCCCGGCAGAACCGGGCTGTCCTTCACCTAGTCATCCGAATACTGCTATCGCTGATTGTACGTTTCGGGTACGGGAATGCAAGACCGCTCGAAAGCCTTGGTCTCGTGCCCAAACTCCTGTTTGGGCACGCACGTCTTGCAAACTCCTGTTTGCTGCCACAGAGTAATCGAGGTGTAGCGGCCGGGACCAAACAGGAGTTTGGAAAGCAGGCGTTCCCAAGAGTGAAGAGTGAAGACTGAAGAGTGAAGGGTGAAGAGTGAAGAGTGAAGGGTGGCGGGGTGACATGAAAAGCGATTGGCTTGCCCGCCACTCACCACTCACCACTCACCACTCACGACTTGTATTCCACCTGATACTTCACCACCGCCTCCTTGTCCGCCGGCACGCGCACCGGAAAAATCACGGTCCGGCTGTCAATCTGCTCCATCGGCTGCGTATTGTTGAAAATCCGCCATTCGCTGCCGCGGTAAAGCTTTTCCAGCACCTTCACCGTCACTTCTTCCTTTTTGTGATTGCGGATTTTGATCTCGAACTCTTCCTTGACGGTGTTCTTGTCGATGCGGGTGAACGACGTCTGCTTGCGTTCGCCGACGATGTCGAAGGCGTCGCCGATGTAGAGGACGACCTTTTCGTCGCGTGACGTGTGGCTGATCCAGTCCTCGCCAATGAACTCCATGGCGCCGTCGGCGTCTTGCTTGTAGGCCCGCATCTTGCCGCGCGGCAGGCTGATGCCAAGGTTGTCGGCAACGCGGTTTTGCACCTCCAGCAGCACGTTGACCTTCTTGTTGGCCTCGGTGCCGAAACCGGCGTCCCAGTAATACTGGTTGCGGAACCACTGCATCTTCGCCCCATCATACAGATACGTCCTGGTGACAGGCACCTTGCTGGCCCGGATCAACTCGACCTGCTTGATCTGGTTGTTGGCGATGGTGGTCGCCTCCGGCAGCGAATAAATGCGGTAGTCGCCAATCATCTGGCTTGGGTCAGGCCCGGCCTTGTCGGTGGGCGGCAGTGTGGTGACGGTCTTGTAGTAATCCGGCCCGCTGCCCCACTGCATGCGGCTATAATCCGGCGTGGTGTCGCCTGCCATGAGCTTGACCTTGGCATTGGCGAATTGGGTGCCGCTGTTGTTTTCGACGGTCACCCAGCCGGACAAGTTGATCGTCTTGTCGTCGCCGCTGACGACCAGGTTGTAATCGGCCCGCCAGCGGATCTGCTTGGCGATGTACGACACTTCCACCTGATGCTTGCCGGGCTTGCGGGCCTCCACTTCCCAGACGAGAGTCGGCCGGGTTAGCAGGCCCTCGGGGAGCTTGGAAAACTGGATGCGTTTGATGTTGTCGCCGCGCTCGACGACGAAGATGGGGCCTTTTTCCTTGTCGCCGGCCAGGACCAGGCGCTGAGCGTCGAAGCTGAGCAAGATGCCTTCGTAGGCCTTGCCGTCACGCAAATGGGCGGTGATTTTCTGGTCGATGTACTTCTGCAGCAGCTTGTCGGCATTGACCAGGTCAAACTCGTAATTCTGCTCCTGAACGACGGCTTCGGGATCGGTCAGCGAGCGGAAACTGACGCTGGTCGGATCGAGCGTGGCCGCCACGTCGCGGAAGTGGATGATGTTGATGCCCTTCTTGAATTCGTCGGGCAGCTCGCGGCGGTCTTTGACGAGGGCGAAGCTGTCGTAGACGGTGAGGTGGATGCTGGGCTTGGCCTTCTCGGGTTGCTTGGCCTGAGCGAGGACGCGAGCAGTCGGAAGAAAAGCGGCCGTGAGGGCGGTCGCGAGAATGGCAAGCGTGATAAGCCGTTTCATGATTGCTCCTTTGTTGGGCCAGTCAGGTCAGAAAAAATCCAGGCCAAAAAGCATCCCCAGCCGTTGTATGCGACCCCTGCCAGCTTGCTGGCAGGTGAAGCAGTTCGGTGGCCAAAAAGCCACGCCAGGCGGGTGTAAGCGACCCCTGCCAGCTTGCTGGCAGGTGAAGCAGTTCGGTGGCTAAAAAGCCACGCCAGGCGGGTGTAAGCGAACCCTGCCAGCTTGCTGGCAGGTGAAGCAGTTCGGTGGCTCCAACCACGCATCGGCTCGGTCAGCCGTGTATTGCGCCCTCAAATGGCATTTAGCCGGCGAACTTCTTCACCTGCCAGCAAGCTGGCAGGGGTGTGCGACGGAAAGTGTACCGAGTCTGAGGAGTGAGAGTCTCCTTCAGACCTGGTCCTCAAGTTTGTAACTGAAGGTAACTGCGTCCCCGCGAGGGGAGGTGGAGAGCAACCGGAGGTGAACCAGCGGCCTGTAGAAAAGCGAACTCGATTCGGCCTGGTGATTGCGGCGAGCCTGCACCCTAAAGGCAAAACCCAGACCACGACGACGAAGCCCGGGGCCAAACGCCTGATCGAGGGCAGATCGTGGAAGCCGACCGCGCTAACAGAGGACGGCATCGTGAACAGCGACGGTCGGGCGCACCGGGTGGTTGGAGACAGGACGTTGGGACGGCTTGGTACATGAATCCGTGAGGCCTGTGCGGTTAAGGACGGCCTTCGCCGGCTGCACAGGAGTCAGAGCGTCCGTAGTAGCGACGAAGCCGGGTAATGCCGGTGGAGCCAAGGGACGCAGGAAGATGGATGCGTGATGACTGCACCACGGGAAACAACACCGTCGTTAGTGCCTGCAAAGGCTACGCAAGGCGGAGACGTTCTTAGCCGCTGGCTATGGACGGAACCTGCGGTATGGACGGAACGCATGTTGACAGCGCTCGAAGAGGGCGTCAAAGGAGGAGTATGGTTTAGCCTGAACGACAAGGTGTATGCGGAGCGGAACCTGCGGGCGGCAGCTGGGAAAGTGGCTGCTAACGAAGGCGCTCCGGGCGTGGATCACGTGACGGCCGAAGCCTTTATCGACGATGTGGACGCGAACGTGGCGAAGCTATCGGCGGCGTTGCAGGATGGTTCCTACGAACCACAAGCAATCCGGCGGGTGTTTATTCCGAAGCCGGGGAGCAACGAGCAACGTCCGCTGGGCATACCCACGGTGCGTGACCGCGTTGTACAAGGGGCGGTCCGGCACGTACTCGAGCCGATTTTCGAGAAGGAGTTTGCAGCGCACAGCTACGGCTTTCGGCCCGGACGGGGCTGCAAAGACGCCTTGCGGCGGGTGGACGAACTCTTGAAACAAGGTCACGTGTACGTGGTCGATGCCGACCTGAAAAGTTACTTCGACACGATCCCGCATGAGCGGTTAATGAACCGGTTGCGGGAACGCATCGCGGACCGACGGGTGCTCGGACTGATCGAGTCCTTTCTGAAGGCCGGCATACTTGACGGCATGCAGGAATGGGAACCCGAGGCCGGGGCGCCTCAAGGAGCGGTGCTAAGTCCGCTGCTGAGCAACATTTATCTGAATCCTCTGGACCACCACTTGGCGGGCCTGGGATACGAGATGGTGCGGTATGCGGATGATTTCGTGATTTTATGCCGCAGCCAGGCCGAGGCCGAGCAGGCGTTGACGGTAGTGCGTCAATGGTGCGAGGTCGCGGGTCTGACGCTGCACCCAACCAAGACCAAAATCGTGGACGTGCGGGTCGATGGCTTTGACTTTTTGGGCTTTCACTTTCAGACCACGCGGCAGGGTCGCCTGACCCGTTGGCCCCGGAAGAAAAGCATGCAAAAGCTCAAGGACACGATTCGAGCGAAAACGACCCGAGCGAATGGCCGCAGCCTGATGGTTATCATTCAGGATGTGAACCGGACGCTCCACGGCTGGTTTGGGTACTTCCAGCACAGTTGTCGGCCTACGTTCCTCTCCGTGGACAAGTGGGTGCGCATGCGGTTGCGGAGTATACTCCGTAAGCGTGCGGGCCGTCGTGGCCGCGGTCGGGGACGGGATCATCAGCGCTGGCCCAATGCCTTCTTTGCCGGGCAAGGGTACTTCTCCCTTGAAGTCGCCTACGCTGCGGCTCGTCAATCCCCTAGCGGGTAAGACTATCAACCGGAGAGCCGGATGCGGGAAAGCCGCCCGTCCGGTTCGGAGGGAGGGGGAGCCGAATTCAATCGGCTCTCCCTACCCCTATCGTCGTTCAGCGCGTGTACCGAACCGTATAACTCACTACCGTTTCGCCATTCGCCGGCACGGTGACGGTGAACACCACCGTATTAATATCCCGCCGCTCAAACGGCTGACTGTTCTCGGAAATGACCGCCTCGCGCCGCCCGTTGACGAATTCAATCACTTCCACCACGACCGCCTCCGCCTTGTGGTTGCGGAGCTTGACTTGCTGGTCGTGATACTCCTTCTCTTTTGTCATCCGCGTGGCCAACGTCGTGCGCTCGACCTTGAGATCGAACGCATACCCCAGGCGGACGCGAACCTGTTCGTCCTTGGGCGTGTGCTCGATGGCGTCCTGGCCGACGAATTCCGTGATGCCGTCGGTGCCTGCCTGAAAGACGCGGATCGGTCCCTTGGGCAGCGGAATGCCAAGTGCCTTGACGGTCTTATCGCTGTTCTTGAACTCCAGCAGCACGGCAACGCGGGTTTCATTGGCGAACACAGTGTATTTGCGGACAACGGGAATGCCTTCGATGTTGAGCAGCTCGATTTGCTTGGTGGCGTGGTCGGTGATGGTGGTTTTGCGGCCAAGCTCGTAGAGGTGGAATTCGGCGAAGGCCTTTTCCACGATTACAGATCTAAGAGCGCCGAAGCCGTGAATGTTGTATTTTGCTTCGAGTCTTACGTCGGGAGATAACATTGGGGGTACAAGATGCAAATCCCCCGCCATCAATTTCACCTGCGCATCCTTAAACGTCGTCCCTGTCTCATTCGTCACCGTCACCCACCCAGCAAGATCCATCTTGTCGGCGGCCTGGTTCACGCGTGCCCGGTAATCGACATGCCAATTCATCTGGCCCGCGGCATAAGCCACCTTCACCAGCTGCTTCCCCGCCGTCTTCCCCTCCAGCAGCCAAACCAGCGTCGGCCGCGTCAGCAGCCCTGACGGCAATGCCGAAAACTGGATATCCTTGATGTGCCCCCTTCGCGGTACCAGGTCGATGCCGGCGGCAGTTTGCAGAGTCAGATTGCTGTTGTCGAAGCTGAGCAGCTTGCCCTTGAGGGTGTCGCCCTCGCGGGTGACCACGGCGATGTCGCGGTCGATATACTTGTCGAGCAGCTTGTCGGCGCTGACCAGGTCGAACTCATAGTTCTGCTCGACCACCCGTGCGGCGTCGGCCTGGCCGAGGGTGGAGAACTGCACAGTCTCCGGCACAATGGTAGCCGCCACGTCGCGGAAGCGGACATTGCCGCGGCCCTTGGGCAGATCCATCAGCCGGCGTTCGCGGACCACGACGAAGTCCTGGTTGTAGATGGTCAGGCTGACGCCTTCGCCTTGTTCGGCCTCTGGGATGGGCTGCTGGCCAAGCGCACCGAAAAACCCACCGCAAAGAACGCAAAGAACGCAAAGAGCGCAAAGGAAAGAGAAAGGCCAAATTCGTTTGCCTCTTTGCGTTCTTTGCGTTCTTCGCGGTGAAAATATTTTCATGACTGCCCCCTGTAGACGATCGTGTAGCGAATGACCTGCTCCGCGTTGGCGGGCAGCGTGAATTCGAAGTAAATTGTCTGACTATTCTCAAGCTTGTGCGGCAGCGACGCCTCGCGCAGCTCACCCCTAGGCCACAAGCGCTCGCCGAAACACTTCACCGGCACGGGGCCAGGCTTGTGATTGCGAATGCGTGTCTCGTAGGTGATGCGCTGATTCTTGCCGATCTTCTCGACCAGCACTTCGCGATGTTCGCCGATGACGTCCAAGGCGTGGCCATAGCGCAGCGTCAGCTCTTCCTTGACGGCAGTGTGGTCGATTTCGCTCTGCCCAATGATCGCCAACTCGCCGTCGGAGCCGCGCTGCTGCAGTGTTACGGAACCCTTGGGTAAGGGCATGCCGAGGTTGTTTTCTTTTTCGTTCTTGATGAGTAGCTCGATAGTCAAGTTGCGCTGGCTATCCCCTGGATCAAATACGTAGCGGCGTGAAGCTTTGATGCCCTGTTTCTTAACCAGGTTAAGCTGTTTGATTTGGTGGTCGGCAACCGTGCAAGGCGTGTTCAGCGCGTACAGGTGATAATCAAAAAATGCTTGCTCGACGAATTTTTTATCCGAAGCTGGCTCGCCAGGAAAATCGGATAGCCCTTGCAACCAGAGATGCTCTTTGTTCTTTTCCGCATCGCCAAGTCGTCTGGTCCATGCCCACGGATCCTCCACCCGCCGCACGTCACCCGCAATCAATCGCAACCCCGCCTGCGGATACGTCGACCCGCTGGTGTTCTCCACCGTCACCCAGCCGTTCACATCCAAAAAGTCCGACTCGCCCGGCACCACTTCGATCACATAATCCGCCTGCCATTTCACAAACCCGCAGATGTAACTCAGCATCGTCTCATGCTTGGCCGGCGTCTGCGTGCGCAGCTTCCATACCAGCGTCGGCTTGACGATCAGATCGGCCGGCATTTCGCTCAGGCGCATAGCTTGCAGCGACCGCCGGCCGACATTTTGCGTGCTCCCCGCCTTGTCCTTGAGCACAATCGTCTCGTTGTCATAGGACGCCAAAATCCCGGTCAGCTCCTGGCCCGATTTGTCCACGCAAACGATGTCGCGGTCGATAAATCGTTTCAACAATGCGTCGGCCGTGGCCAGGTCATACTCGAAGCTCTGCTCGACGACGGTCGTGTTCACGGGATCGGTCAAGCTCTCGAAGCGGACGCTGGTCGGGTCGATGGTGGCGGCAATGTCGGTAAACTTCACGACGTTGTCGCCGGCCTTCAGATGGAGCACCAGGCGGCGATCCTTAACCAAGGCCTGACCGCGCAACTGCTTGCCGCCCGGACGCCTCGCCTCGCCCTCGCCCCGCAACTCGAGGATCGGCATGTACAGCGTTTCCCTATCGGACTCGGCGACGCTGAGGATGGTCAGGTCGACGCTCTGGCGGCTCACCTCGATCGGCAGATCCTGGGCGTGCAGCGGCTGGCGGAAAAGGAAGTGGTAGCCAACCAGCAAGGCGATGACCGCGGCAGCGGCGGCGCCGATTGGCAGGGTGCCCCAGCGGCCGAGCGTCAACGAATTGCTTTTCGGCAGGTCTTTCCAAGGTCGAGATTCCATCCTTTTCCTCCGACAGCCCTGCCAAATTGGATAATGCCGAGGTTGGCTCCATTCTGCTTTCTTGCCGGCCAGCACACCGCAAATCGCCCGATGCTCATAGTACCGCCCCAGGCCGCCATTGTCTTCCCGGTCTGCATGGTGATAATGCCGAAAGCCGCGACAACCGGACAAAAGACGGTTGGCCGACGCAGGCACGAGGCATTTCCTAGCTGATGGTTTTCTTGTGGAGTGGGCTGTGCATCCAATGACGTCGATGCTCGATGAGCTGCTTCCCCTCCTGCCATCGTCCCAGAATGAGGTCCACGTCAACGCCGCCTTGCTGGAAGTCGACGACGTGCCCCAACTGGTCGAGCTTGCAGCCAACCCTAAAGTACGCCGTTACCTGCTGGCGCGATTGTCAGACACCGTGGCGTTGATCGACCCCGGTTAGACGGACAGTCTAGCCAAAGCCCTCCTGGCCGCCGGTCAAACTCCGAAGATGGTGAAAGGGATCTCCAGCCAATCTCCCGTGGCCACATCAACCGGGCACCGTACTCCAGGGGAAGTGATCTTTGGTCTGGCCCGCACCGCTCAGGCTCTTGGGCAACTACAGACCTGGGCTACCGATCGGGACGGTGCCCTGCCCAAGAGCGGCCTGAACCGGCTCCGCAAACTCACCCTTTCAATTGCCCAAGATGCGCAGGTTGCCCCCGATCTGGAGGCGCTGCACTACGAACTGTTGCGCATGTAGAGCATCATAATGATGCAATCGAGTCAGGGCCGGATTGACCTCGCTCGGGCAGAACTCGCGTTCCAAGAGCCTCTTCAGTTTCAGGGTTGGAATTGGGTATGCATCTGGCTGCGGACCAGCCACTGGCAGGACGGCATAGGCGCGGTCTCGGGTCGTTCCGGTTCAGGAAGTTCCGTTGGGGTGGACCCGAAGAGCATGGCTGCCGCCCGCGAATTGCTGGCGTGGGCCTTGAGCCAGGTGGCGCATGGTCCCAATCAGTGGCGGACACTGGACGGATTTCTCGCCAACCTTTGGTCATTGACAAACCAACACACATTCGGTTTCTACCGCCTGGATTATGCCTGGAAACCCCAACTCGCCGAAGCCCAGCCCACGAATCTGTCCCCACCCGGTCCCGAGCGTCAGCGTGCCACCTGGATAAACAGCGTGGGGCTCTGGGTCGCCAATGCGATTCTGGTGACCTTGTATCACCTCGGGCTGGTGGAGCGCGGGAACCTACCATCCGGCCAGGATTGCCGTGATTGCTTTCGGCTAACTTCCCTTGGCCGTGCCGTATTTGGAGCTCCCGAGATCGGCATGGAGCAGAAAAGCTACACGACCAAGTTTTTGATGGTGCAACCCAATCATGAGGTGGTTGCGTATTTGGACGGAGCCGGCCCCAAGAATATCTGGCCCTTGGCGAAACTGACTCTACCTGGCTCCTCGACTTCTGGCCCCGTGCAGACCCTAACCCTGACAGGTCTTTCGGTTTATACTGCCCTGGAATCAGGGATGCCAGCCGCGGAAATCCGGGAGTTCCTTGCCGAACACAGCAAGAGCGGACTGCCAACCAATGTCGCCCAGTCGTTGGCCGAATGGACCGGCAAGCGTGAAGCGCTGGTCATCCGAACCGGAGTCACGCTCCAGGTACTCAGCGACGCACCCGACGAGAAGAAGGTTAGCCAGGTTAAGGGGCAGAAAGTCGGCGACCACTTCCTTTTGTTACCCCAGCAGCCAACGCCGAGTGGCCAACACTCCTGCGTTTGGGACCACCAGAGTCCGCCCAGGCCGTCATGGGAGATTGGCGAAGAAGGGTTCGTGCGTGCCGGCAAAGGCGCGGATTTCGTGGCCCTCGCGCGCTTGAGCCAGTTTGCGGATCAGGTAGCCGGCGGTTGGAAGATCACCGCGACCTCGGTCCGACGAGCACGAGAGCGAGGGATTGCCGTCGAGCAGGTCCTGAAGTGGATCGACGCTCATCAACAGAAGGAATTACCGCCTCTCATCGGGATGGCGATTCGGAACTGGGCAAGTAGTGCAATGGTCTTCGCCGGCCCGCTAGTGATGATGCAAGTTCCGGAACCCCAAGCCTATGAGGCGATCCGCAGCAGTGAGCGGTTCCGGCCCTTTGTAGTTGATTATCTTCCGCCGCATTGGTTTATCATTCACCCCGAGAAACACGGCGAGGTGCTGCAATTGCTCCAGGACCTGGGGTTTACGATTGCGGCATCTTTCTTTCCTTCCGCCGAGGGCCTGGGATAGGCAGGTAAAGTGCTGTCCGCGGCGGAAAGCTGGTCACCCAGTCAGCGCCAGGGACGGAAGCAGAAATAACCAACATAGGGGCTTTGAGGTAGGAGCAGCCATTTACCAGGCATGGGTGTCTGTCCATGCTACGGCTTGAATGAATACGCGATGCTGACTCGGGCTTTGGTAGCCACATGGGCAACCGAGGTGTTCTGGCGTTGATCGTGACAAGACGGATGGTGCCGGCCCACTAATCTGGATACGCCGCGTCGCCCATTCATTGCAACATTCTCGCGTGACCCTTGGGACGGTTAGCCCCTGGCCACGGTGGAATTGCAAGCAATACGAGCTGACGCGACTGGTCCCTTGGGCGTACGCCTCGGCAAGCTTGAAATCTGATTCCGCACCGCCACGTGCCGGCCCAGCACCGTCTGCCGACCCGCGATCAACGCCCGCCATTGGCGGACACGCAGCGCTGAGACCGTCACGGCCGGCAACTGCCCCAGCGCCTCCAGTTGGGCCAGCCGCAAGGCGTCATCTCGAGCCGTCTTGCGCTTGCTGTGCTTGAATTTCCACGCTCTTGTATTTGCCCAGGTCAATCGCCAAAATGATGCTGGGCTGAGTCGTCTTCTTCGTCAAGCTTAGAGTGTTCATAACAAGCCTCCGTTGGGGGTGTAAGTGGGTAGCTAAATCACTAATTTTAGGCTACCGCTTCCCCCCACGGCTTGCATGGATTCTTTTGCGCACAGGCACCTGGATTCGGTTGTGCCGGCGGTTTGTGTGCAATGAATCTCTCCTGGCCTTTGACACGGCCCACGGATTCATTCATTCATACCCCCCCAGGCAACCCTCGCGAATGCATTCACACCCTGGCCCGGCGGTTCGTAAATGACCCCTGCGAACCCCGCCAGCCAAGTCTTTGCGCTGGCCCTCTACTTCAAAGGGGGTCTTAGCCGAATTAATGCCGCCTCGGCTTCCCGCGTCACCCGTGCGGTCGGCGCTCCCGTCGCCAGCGCCACCAGCACAGCGCGTGCCTCCGCACTGCCGATTTTTTCCAGGGTCATGATAGCCCGCATCGACCTCAATGTTTCGGGGCCTGGCACGTCCGGCAAGTCTTTGATGACCTGTTCCAACCGACGGCGACTTTCCAGGGGAATGTTGGCCTCGAGCGCCTTCTGGATCGGCGCTCTGACCTGTTCGCCGACAATCACCAACTCCCGGGCGGCAGTCTGACGCACCGTAAACTTGTCACTGTCAAGATCGACAATCCACCGCTGGATCTTGGCAGCGTCAGAAACGGCCACCGGTTTGAGCTGGCTTTGCAAGAATGGGACAGCTTGAGGTTCGGCCGCGATTAACTTCCACACAGCCCGATGTGCCCTGACTGCGTCCTTGCCGGCGAGTTCGGCCCAGCACGCTTCCAACTCTTGGGCATTCAGCTGGATGGCTCGCAGCTTGCCCTGGCGGACTGCTTTGCTGATGTCCCAGACCAGGATGGTGCTGTCCCGCATTCCTGCCGCGAGATACCTGCCGTCGGGAGAGATTGCCAAACTTCTTACAGCAGAGTTCAAGCCGTCGATCCGGAACAGTTCCTGGCCGTTGATCGCACTCCACAGGCGAATCGTGGTGCCTGGGTTCGGCAAGTTCGTGTATCGCGTGTTATCATCGGCAGAAGCCAAAAAACACCCGTCGCTGGACCAGGCAGCGTCCGTGACCGCGGTGCCGTGTCCTTTCAAAGCGAAAACTTCCTTGCCTGTCGCCATTTCCCAGATTCGCAAGGCAAAGTCTTGGAAGATATCACCGGAGGCTAACAGGCGGCAGTCTGTGGACACCGCCAGCGGGGCAAGGCTGGTCCCCCACCGGCTGTCAAAAAGGCGCTCGCGACCCAATTCGATGTCGTGGAATTGAATAGCGCCATCCTTGTCCGAGACCACCGATTTGCCGTTGCGAACCACCAACCCCCCCGCATACGTCGTCGGGGCAAAGTTCGGGCCCAGCGTCCACTTTTGCTCGTGTTTGCCGGTCATGGCGTCCCATTGCCGCAGGTAATGCGGGGCCCAGGTGTGTTCGCCGTCGCTGGTGACGTTCGAAGTGAAGATTTTAAGTCCATCAGGTGAGAAGACCGCTGAACCCACGACCGTGGTGTCGGGCACCTTGATCGTCATGGCTTCTTTGTCTTTTGCCATGTCCCAAATCCGCACCGTGTCATTATGCCCAACCCAGGCCAGGCGCTTGGAGTCGGGAGAGACCGACATCATATTAGCGGAATGGGGGAGGATCTTGGTCGTATGCCAGGTCGTAGTGTCCCATTGGCGAATATGCCAACCGCCCTCACTGCCGCCTTCCGTGGAAAACAGTGATTTGCCGTCGGGAGCAAAAACCAGCTGGTGAACTTCTGCATCATGACCTTGAAACTCGGTGAACAATTCCTTGCCGATGGATGCGTCCCAGAGCTTGACGGTGCTGCCGGTGGTACCCATCGCCACGATTTTGCAGTCGGCCGAGAAGGCCGCCGAGCGGCCGACCATCCGCGTAGGAAGTGTGTGTATTGCCTTGCCAGTCGCGATATCCCAAACGCGGACTCGGCCGTCCTGGCTGGCGGAGACCAAAGTCGTTCCATCCGGTGTGAAACGTAAGTCTGTGATGGAATGCATTTTGGCGTCGTCAAATCGGATCAGCTCCTTTCCAGACGCGGAATCGTAGAGTGTGATCTGATCCCATCTACCCACGGCTAGCGTTCTTCCGTCCTGAGAAAAGGCAACAGCAAAGGCAGAACTCTTGCCGGCATCGTGAAATGCGTTGAGCATTTTGCCCGTGGCAATGTCCCACAACTGGGCAGTTGGATGAACGAAGGCGAGTGCCACTGTTTTGCCGTTTGGCGAAAAAGCAAGGTCGTTGAAGCCGCCGGGGATGTCGGCAATGGAAGTCCGGCACTGGCCAGTGGCCACGTCAAAGACATGTATTTGTTTTCTGTAGAAAAGTGCCAGGCTTTTGCCGTCCGGGGTGAACCGCAAGGATGCGTCCGACGTTTCCTCTGGCAAGGCTCGGTCCAGATCGTTGCGGGGACGCGCCTCAAGACTGCGAAGCTTGCCGCTTCGACTATCACGGAGTTCAACTTTGCCAAGGCCCAAACTCACCGCCAACACAGAGCCATCCGGTGAAAAATCGAGAGTGTGTCCCCTGAACCAGAAGTTGATCCGCGGGGATCTCAGGATTTCTTTTCCATTGGCGGCGTTCCAAATGATTAACCCTGAACGCGTGTTGGCCGCGAGCATCTTGGCATCGGCGGACATGGCGATGTCCATCGCTTCTCCGTCATGACGAAAACGCACCGTACCAAGACGAGCCAATGCGCCAGCTGGCAGCGGATCACCATAAAGATCCAACCTCGGTTGCTCATCTTGGTGCTTCGCCTGCTGCAACGGGGGCAAGGCACTCGTGCCCGCCTCCTGGTTGCCCGCACCATCGCCGGCCCACCGCGCCAAACCGGCCGCGCCGATGGTGGTGATCCCAATGAGCAACGCCGTCACCAACCCGACCGTCATCTTCAATACCGCCCCGCTCTTGAGTGCCGCTCCCGCCAACTTCACCACGGCGGTGGACGCCGTGATCACTGTGCCGGCCTGGTATCCGGCATAGGCGAGCGCCACCTCGGCCGTGTGATTCACCAGACGATTGGTCAAACCCGCCCGCACCGCGCCGCGCGTGCCTTCCAGGAGAACGCAAGCAGCCGTCAGCGCGACTCCATGGTAGGCGAGCCGCTGCCGCAGCCGCTCCCGGCCACGTTCCAGCCGGCCTCTGAGCGAACCTTCGCTCCAGCCCAGCCACCGCGCCGCCTCCTTTTGGCTCAATCCCTCCAGGGCGCATAGGATCAACGGCAGCCGGTAAACCTCCGGCAAGCGCTGAATCTCTTCATCGAGCATGCCCAGCAACTCGCGGGCTGTGAGCTGGCTAAGCGGATCGCCTCGGGGGTCCGCGCAGTCGATCGTCAAAAGAGCCGTCGTGTGGATGCCCTTGCCGCGACGGGCTTTGCGTGCCACGCGCAAGGCCACGCCATGAAGCCACGCCGCCACGGAGTGCCGACGGCGAATCTTTCGCGCCTTGCGGGCCAGCACCAGAAAGGTTGCCTGAAAGGCATCCTCGGCAAGCTGAACGTCGCCGACCACTCGCCGGCACACCCGCAGAACCATCGGTCCATGCCGATAAACCAAGGCGGCAAAGGCGTCTTCTGCTCGATTTTCGACAAAACGTCCCAGCAGGATGGCGTCCGGGTCGTTGCTGGCGCCGGCGCGGCCAACCAGACGGCGCAACTCATCAATCAACGTGGTGGTGGATTCGGCCATGACCGTGCCCTCGAAGGGGTGGGGAGCTATAACTGTAATGTAGTGCCTCCCGTTGCCAATATCGCACGGAAATGATTTGAGATTCTTGAAGACTGGAATCACCCTCGTTCACCCTCGTTCCCAAACTCCCGTTCACCCTCGTTCCCAAACTCCTGTTTGGGAACGCCTTTTTTCAAACTCCCGTTTGCCGGCCCAGTAGCCGGCCACCCTACTTCTGCCTAATCTCGTGGTTGACACTTTATTGTTCGCCAAACAGGAGTTTGGACGGAGGGCGTTCCCAAACAGGAGTTTGGGAACGAGGGTTTTTTGGGAACGAGGGTTTTTTCACATGACGACATCAACCTCGGATCCCTTCCTGCAAGCCGCCATCGATGAGGCCCGCCAAGGCCTTGCCGAGGGTGGCATTCCCATCGGTTCCGTGCTGGTGGTCGATGGCGTGATCGTGGCGCGCGGCCATAATCGGCGCATCCAAAAGGGCAGCGCGATCTTGCACGCGGAAATGGACTGCCTGGAAAACGCCGGCCGGCTCAAGGGCAGTGACTATCGGCGCGCCGTGCTTTATTCCACCCTGTCGCCGTGCGACATGTGCAGCGGCACGGCGCTCCTTTACAAGATCCCGAAAATCGTGATTGGCGAGAACCTGACGTTCAAGGGCCCGGAGGACTATTTGCGCAGCCGCGGCGTGGTCCTCGAAATCGTCTCCCATCCAGAGTGCATCCGCCTCATGCGCGAGTTTGTGGAATCAAATCCCGCGCTGTGGAATGAAGACATCGGCGTTTGACAGGATATTAAAGCGTGCGGCTGCCGCGGCATTCCGGAGTGGCACCTACCACGGTCATGGACTCGTCGACTTCAACCTCCATCGCCTTGCGGCGCTCGTGAATCTCCTGGCGATCAATGCTGACCGACCGCGGTGCGCTGATGCCGAGCCGGACGCGATCCCCTTGCACCGACACAACCATGACATGAATGTTACCGCCGATGATGATCTCTTCGCCGTGCCGTCGACTGAGTACTAACATGTTTTTCTCCTTGCGAAAGGTTGCCTTGTGCGCTGCCCAGCCTACCGGCCAGTCACGCTCACTGTGAAGAAACGGTCCGTCAAGAACCATCTCCGGCGCCCGTTCGAGGGACGAGGAGAAAAAACAAAGCCCCGGCTGCGCACAAACCGCAGAGCCGAGGCTTTCATGGCCGAATCAATTCACCCTTCATGAGTGAACCTCAACAAAGAGACTACCTCAAGCCGGCAGAAAAAGTCAAGCCGGCTTTTTTCCTCGCTTACGCTTCGGGTTAGTGTTCACTTTGCCCCGTTGCGCCAGGCATGCGAAAAGCGCCAATTCGTGTCGAATAGTTCGTGGCGCCCTTTTTGATGTAGTCGCCAACGTACCAGATGGTGCAGTCGTCAGCCGGGTCCATTGCAGTCTGTGTAAAATCCTGCCACCGGTTCGTATAGGTCTGCGACGCTTCACCTTCGGCCAGCACCACTTCACGGAGCGTCAGGACGCCGAGGGGATCGCCATCGAGCCTGCCCGCGAAACGCTGGCCGGGGAAGTTTGGCGTTCCACCAAACGAATAGCCGATGCCGATGTTGCCGTTGGCGTCCATGGCCGGACTGGGCATCCAGCGGTAGAAACCGTCCGGCGCGTAGGTGCCTTGCTGGTGGAGCTTGACGTTGCGCTGCTTGTCGAGGCGGAATTCGTACCAGCGAATGCCGCCGCCGTCCGCGGCGGTTTTGACCGACTGAGCCCCCACAATCGACTCGCGGTCGCCGATTCGGCGGTAAATCAACCGTGCCATCATCTTGTCGCCCTGGACATCGAGCTTCATGGTGGTCCCGGGCTGAGGCACGCATTTGGTCAGCTGGCCTTCACCCAAATAGTGATAGGGCGCCACCGGGATTTTCACCGGTCCGTCCAGCCGCGTCTTTGACGGGTCTTTCCAGTCCACGTGATAATTCCACCAGTAGATGCCGTCGTCCTCGACGATCTTTTTCAACTGGGCTCCGCCGACGGTCATCATGATGTTGGGGGCTCCCGCGGGCGGCAGTTGCTTGCCGTCGAGGTCCGCATTCAGCAGGAAGACCACGTCGTCGATGATGAAGCCTTGCTCGGTCGCAGGCTCGCCTTTGAGCATCTTCTCGCGGTCGACCACATACGCCTGTCGCTGGATCAAGTTGTCACTGGTGCTGGTGGTGACATAGTAGCCGTCGGGCCAGACGGCCGGTCGCGGATAGTCGGGAAACAGCGGCCGCTCGAACATGTAGCGATAATAAGAGCCCAGCGGGTCGGAGCTGGTGCTGACGGCATAGCAGATGGCGTAGGAACCCACATCCTTCTTGCCTTTTCCACCCTTCGCGCCGGCGCCTTTCTCTCCGGCCGCCGGTTGGTAAAGAAGCTTGGCAGGGCCGGGTTGGCCTTCCACTCCGGGCAGGCTAATTTGCAGCGGCCCCCCCGATTTACCTGCCGGGTCGTTTTTCTTGAAGGGAAGACGCCTGAATATTGGAAGGACGACCAACCACCTGTCCGCGAGCTGGTCGTAACGGACGACGGCGTCGCCGCCGTTGAGTTCGCCGAAGTCGCCAAAATCCTTGAACACGTTGCCGGTATTGACGGGACCATAGAGGACCTTGCCGGTGGAGTCGAAGAGTTTGCCCTTTTTCGTGAAGATCGCCATCTTGGAGTTGACGGTCTGCATGATGTGATCCGGCCCGACCGCTAGAGAGTTGTCGGATGGATTGCGAAAGGTGCCCGTGCCCTGCGGACCCTTGAAGCCGTCGCCGAGCCCGTCGAAACTGGCCACGATTTCCGGAGCAGTTTTCTTGCCCTGGTCGGTCTGTTCCACGGATGCTGAGGTGACCTGGGTCGCCAGAGCCTCGACGGGCTCGCGGCCGGAAGCGAGATTTGATCCGCCCCGTTTGCCCATGCCATTTTGACTGAGAGGCCCAGACATATCATGGGCCACGGCCATACTGACCGCGACGGCGGCACGCGCCGGGCTGGCGTGATCGCTGGCCAAAGCGATCGCCAGGATGACCACGGCGGGAACGAGGATCACGGCGACAACGCGTAACATGGCGCACCGGCAGTTCTGTTATTTCACCTGGAGCTTCACCGTTTCGGGCGGTTTGCAAATGCCCTTCTTGTCGTGGCAGGTCACGAACTTGACCGTCACTTCCAGCGGGCTGGTGTCGTTCAATGTGCGCTTGACCGTCGCCAGGATATCGACGCTGCCTTCATAGACGTAGAAGGTGTCATTGCCGGATTTTTGCTTGAGGCCTTTGGGGTAATCGATCGTCACGATGTCCAGCTTCTTGGGACCGGCGATGCTGATGCTCGTCTTGTTGGACTCCAGGTCGACATTGTCCACCTCGTTGGCGTAGGCGTGCCAGCCGTCGTCGACTTTCATCTTGATGGTGATGGTCTGCTTGCCGTCCGTGCCGATTTTGCCGGCGCTGGCCGTCAGCTTGACGGCGGATTCGTCCTTGTCCTGGGCTGACAAGTTGCCGTCAGCGATCATTGCCATAGAAAAGAGGGCCAAAATCATGCCAGTTAGCCGACAAAAACGGCTGACTGGGAAAGAAGAACTATTCATGGAAGTCTCCTGATTCAAAGGATCTGTCATTTCACGGTTAGCTTCACCGTTTCCTGAAGTTTGCATTCCTTGTCATTGCAGGTTGCAAACTTGACTGTCACCTCCAGCGGGCCGGTGTCGTTAGCTGTTCGCTTGACCGTCGCCACGATGTCGACACTGCCGTCGTAAACGTAAAGGGTTTCCGTGATGGACTTGCCGGCGATGTCGAAGGTCTGCGTGTGTTTGCGACCTTTGGGGTAATCAATCGACACCACGTCCACCTTCTTGGAACCCGCAATGCTGACGCTTGTCATGTTTGGCTGATACGTCTCGTTCTGCACATCGTTGGCATGGGCGTGCCAACCGTCGTCGACCTTCATTTTGATGGTGATGGTCTGCTTGCCGTCCTTGTCGACCTTGCCGGCAGTGGCTGTGAGCTTAACTGCGGAATCGTCCTTGCCTTGGGCTTCTAGGTCGCCGCCAACCGCCATTACGACGGCAAGAATCGCGAGAACGATGCCGGTCAGCTTGCACAAACGCGTCGCTCGGGAAGATGGATTGTTCACTTCAGCCTCCTGATTCAAAACTGCTGTTATTTGACTTCAACCTTCAACGTTTGCGGTGGCCAGCAAATGGGCACAGGGCCAAACAAATGATAAGAGACTATCACTGCGAGTGGACTTGAGTCATCGGCCGTCCGTTTGACTGTCGCCACGATCTCGACGCTATCTTCGTAGACGTAATAAACGTCTTTGAGGATTTCCTGTTTGAGGCCTTTTGGCCAGTCAATCGACACAATATCCACCTTTGCACCATTGCTGCCGGTGACGTTAAAGGTCGTTTTGGCTGACTCGAAATCGATGTTCCCGACATCATTGGCGAATACCTGCCAGCCGTCATCGATTTTCATTTTGATGGGGATGAGCTGCTTGCCTGTCTTGTCGATTTTGCCAGCGGTGGCCGTAGTCTGGACTGCGGTGAACCCGTCCCTGTAATTCGCGCGGAGCTTCACCTTCTCAGGTGGCTTGCATAATTTCAGTTTTTCGTTGCAAGTCACATAATCGACAGTCACCTCCAAGGCACTACTGTCGTTCGCCGCTCGTTTGACGGTCGCGACAATGTCGACGCTACCCTCGTAAATGTAATAGGACTCTTTGCCGTCTATGTGCCTTAGGCCTTTGGGGTAATCAAGCGACAGAACCTCCACTTTTTTAGTCCCGGCGATGCTGATTGCCGTCTTGTTTGGCTGCTGATCGACGTTTTGGACATCATTGGCATAGGCATGCCAGTCATCAGCGACCTTTATTTTAATGGTGATGATCTGCTTACCGGCCTCGTCAATTGGGCCGGCGGTGGCGGTCAACTTGACGGCCGATTCATCCTTGCCTTGGGCCGCGAGGGAGCTACTAGCCGCCATGGCCACGACAAAAAGCGCCAGAACGATGCCGGTTAGCTTGGACAAACGCCACCCTCGAAAACAAGGGTTTTCCATGAAAGCCTCCTGGTTCAAAAGTTCTGTCATTTCACCTCAAGCTTCACCGTCTCCGGCGGTTTGCATTCCTTGTCATTACAGGTCACAAACTTCACCGTCACCTCCAGCGGGCCATTATCGCTCGATGCGCGTTTGACCTTCGCCACAATCTCGACGTTGCCTTCGTAGATGTAAAAAGTTTCCATGTCTTCCGTGTGTCTGAGGCCTGGTGGGTAGTCAATCGCCACCGTTTCCACCTTATTGGAGCCGGCGACGCTGACGGTGGTCTTGTTGGCCTGAAACGTCTCGTTCTTCACGTCGTTGGCGTAGGCGTGCCAGCCGGCGGCGACCTTCATTTTGATGGTGATGGTCTGCTTGCCGTCCTTGTCGATTTTACCCGCTGTGGCCGTCAGCTTGACTGCCGACTCGCCCTTGCCTTGAGCCGCCACGTTACCACCGGCCACCGCGGCCATGGCAAACAGCACCAGGCTGATGCCGGTGAACTGACACAAACGCCTTGCTCGGAAAGAATGATTGGACACGGAAGCCTCCTGGTTCAAATAATTGCGGCAAGCGCTGCTGCCGCACGGGTCCGCCTGGTTTTGGTATAATCGGGCAGTGGTGCACTGTCGAGGGGAATGCAAATCATGGCCAAACTTCTTACCTTCTTGTCCGCCAGCCTCCTTTCCGCCGCGCTCGTCGTCGCCGGCGAAAATGGGCAAGATAAGTCGGTTGGCAAAAATGCTGCCGACCAGCCAAAAAATGTGCCCGACCAGGCCACGGTCAAGAAACAGATCGACAAAGCGCAGGAATACTACAAGGAAGTCCTCGAAGTCGACAAGGTGCCGGTCCACGAAGCCGCCCACTTTATCATTGTAGGGCAAAGCCCCGGCAAGACGCCGCCGCTGGTTGCCGCCGATGTGGAATTGGCTTACGTCAAGGCCTGCGAAATCTTGGAACTGGAAAAGGACCCCGGCCCCTGGTCCGGCAAGCTGGTGATCTTGCTTTTGCCAGACGCCAAGCACTATCCGCGCATGATCCGCATTACCCAGCGGCGCAGGGCCGACGAGGATGAATGCGGCAGTCACTCCACGTCCGCGACGCTGGCTCACGTCGCGGTCTGCCCCGGCAAAGCCCCCACCAACCTCGGCGTGTCCGGCACGGCTTGTGCCGAAGTGGCCAGCCTGCTGGTCACTCACAAGGCGAAAACGCAACTGCCAATGTGGTTGTCAGAGGGGTTCGGCCGGGCCACCGCATTGCACATTGGGCCGGCCAACACGCTGGCCGCGGAGCGCCGCAAGGCCACCGCGCTTTTTGTCGCCGGCAAACGCACCGCCAACGACGTCTTCACCGACAATCTGAACGGGGAAGAGTTTCCCGTGCTGCGCGGCAGCCTGGTCGACTACCTGGCCTACAGCGGCCGCACCGCGAAATTCTTGCCGTTTGTTCAGGGCTTTGCCGGCGACGCCAAGAACAACAACGGCGGCATCGACCTGGCCTTGAAGAATGCCAACTTCACCCGCGAAACGCTGACGAGCAATTGGGAAAGATACGTAAAGGGCTTGAAGTGAGCTGTTTGCGGCAACGCGCCGGCAATTCTCCAAATCCTTTCAACTCCGCGTCTTGCCGTGGCCGATAAGATTGGCAGGACCCTCCACACCACGAATGCGCACTTTGCCAACCAGGGTAGACAACCATGAATACGATGCGAATGGCCGATGCCGCGAATTTCGCCCTGTGGCAGCCATGCTGCCGATGCGGCAAACAGGCCCTTGGCTGGGATGCGATCGCCGGCAAGTCCTATTGCCCAGCGTGCGTGGAAGGCATTGTCCAGGGTGAAGCCGACCCCATCATCGAGCGCACAGAGCGCCGGCCCTGCAGTGCTTGCCGGGCTGTCGGCAGCGTGACGGTGCTGACTTACCCTCTGAAGTCTTCGCACCCGGTCGAAATGGACCTATGCCCGGAACACCTGCGTGGCTTGCTGGGCCGCAAGCTGGCCGCTCACGCCTACACCCGGCTGCGATCACAACTCACGCAGCCTGGGCCTGGACGTTCACGAAGTGTTTCTGCTGCACGAAGCCTTTTACGACGCGTGCTGGCCGGGCGCAGCAACCAGCGGGCGAACCGGAGTAAGGGATTTTGGCGTGTCAGGCTGGAAGCCTGACCTACGTCGGCCCTACGTCAGCCGTAGGTCAGGCTTCCAGCCTGACATTTTATTGCTTACTTGCTCGCCTTTTGAATCTTCTTCTCAACATCCGCCTTGCGTTCTTTTTCCAGCCTGTCATCCCCGGCCACCTCGAGGCCGCGCTTCCAGGCATCCACGGCTGCGTCGCGTGCCCCAGCGCCTGATAGGTGTCGCCCAGGTGATCGAAAATCTCCAGGTGCTGGGCCTCTTTGTCCTTTAGCGCTTCGAGCAGGTATTTCTTGGCATCGTCATAGCGCTTCTGCTTGAAGAGCACCCAGCCCAGACTGTCCAGGTAGCTGCCCTTGTCGTGGTCATCGGCGGCGACGAAGTCGGGGGCTTTTTTCCGTTCGAGGCGGTCAAGGTCGAGGGCTTTGCGGATCATGACCTCGGCTTCCTTGAGGTTCATGTCGTGGTCGGCCCAGATATAGCCCAGGTCGTTGTAATAGCCCGCGTCGTCGGGGTGGCGATCGATCAGACCTTTCAGCAGCTCGGCGGCCTTTTCGATTTGCTTCGCCTCGACGTAGACGGAGCTAAGGCGGTAACGGTTGCGGTCGAGATAATCATCCTTGTCCTCCTGGGCGAGGTCGGCATCCTTGGCGATGCGCTCCAGCACATCCTCGTAAACCTTGGCGGCCCTGGCAACCTGGCCTATCTCGTGCAGCACTCGTGCTTGCAGTTGGCGTTCCTTCCAGCCTTCGCCGGCGCGCACGAGGTTTTCCACCTGCTTGAGCGCCTGCTCGTTTTTCCCGTCCTTTGCCAGGGCCAGGATCCTGATTTCATGCACCGTCAACCGCAACGGCTTGACCGGATCGAAATCAGCATCGCGCCGAAAACCGAAGTCGCCAAAGCGGTCCTCGACGAGGTATTTGAACACGCGACCGTCCGCTACCGGTTTGAGCTCCAGCAGCTCGGTGCAGACACGCACCGCATCGGCGTATTTCTTGGCGTCGTACAGGGTGTAAATCAAGCCGACATAGGATTGGAAAATCTTGGTGGTGCTGTAAAGTTGCACCGACTTGGCCATGGCGACTCGATACAAGGTTTCGCAAGCCTTGAAATCCTTGAGTTCCGCTGCCACCTGAGCAAGCGTGATGGCCCCAAAAAAGCTCAGGTTCTGATCTCCGCCGTTGGCCATGCTCACGGCGCCTGCCACCAGTTTCTTGCCACGTTCCTTGTCCTTGAGCAATGCCGCCAGCTGGGCTTTGTAAGCGTCATCACCGGTGACCTGGCTGATTTTGACGATCTCCTCGCGCAGAGCATCGTCTTGAGCCGCGTGAGCGGGATGTGCCAGACCGCAAAACAACATGAGGGCGCCGGCCAGGGCGGCTTGCTTGCCAATCGCTATCCTTTGCATGGTGAATCTCCACGATTTACTTCGATGACCAAACCGCCATTATGTTAGCCAAGTTGCCTGCTTCAAGCTACAGCAACTCACCCGCTTCTTTGACTTTGGCCCAAGGACAACCTAGAGTTCGGCAGACGATCGCGCTCACCGTCATGGAGGTCATTGCTCTTGTCCGCCTCGACATCGTTGGTCCCTGGAACCGAGCCGTTTCCCGGGTATGCGTTGACGCGGCCTCTCGGTCGAGGGGGGTGGGGCGAGGTCTGGCATGCACGCCGGCCCAACAACCAGCAAGTCGCCTTGAAATTCATTGCTTGCGATGCTCAATTCAGCGCCGCCCAGGAAATCCGCGGGTTGCAGGCCATTCGCACGCTTCGGCATCCCAATCTCATCGTGATTGACCAGGTCTGGTGCTGGTCGGGCTACATCGTCATCGCCATGGAATTGGCCGACGGCAGCATGATGGACTTGCTGCAGGTCTATCAAACGGAATTCGGCGCTTGCATTTACCCCGAACACCTCTGCTATTACCTGGGACAGGCCGGCGCCGCCCTCGATTTTTTGAACACCCGCCAGCACATGCTCAACGATCAGCGCGTGGCCGTCAGACATTGCGACGTCAAGCCGAGCAACATGCTCGTGCTGCTGGGCCAGCTCAAGATGGCAGACTTCAGCGTGTCCGTGCAAGCGACGTCGCCCATGTGGTATCACAGCCGCGCCGGCACGCTGACCTATGCGGCGCCGGAGGTCTTTCAAGGTTGGCTCAGCGATCGCTCGGATCAGTATTCGCTGGCGGTCAGTTACATCGAGCTGCGGACGGGACACCTGCCGTTCACGGACACGCCGGAAAAATTCACCACATCATATACGCGGCCGGCGCCGGACCTGTCGCGTGTCGATTCCTGGGAACGGCCGATCCTGCATCGAGCATTGGACCCGGTGCCGCAGAATCGATGGCCCTCGTGCAAGGAAATGATGGATCACCTGAGCTCGGCCATGCGAATGGCGTCGAACGCTGCTCGCTAAGGAAGGGGACTGAATGCTGTCGGTCTTCTTCAAATTGGCGGCTGTTTCGCCGGGGCGGCAGGCCGCCTTCCGCAATCTCGTCGTCATGCATCTGATCGTGCTGGCCTGCGGCGCGGCCGTGGCGCGGAGCATCCAGCAAAACGGCACGCCGCTTTTGGGACACGTCGTCCTGATCGCCGGCATCGTCGAAGGGGCGCTGGTTCTTGGCTGGCGTCTGAGCCAGCTGCCCAAGAGCCAGAGCCTGGAGTTTTTGCTGGTAAGTCCGCTCAGGCCGTGGCAGTTTTTTGGCGGCGAATGTCTGGTGGGTCTGTGCCGGCTGGCCCTGGTCACGCTGTCGGGATTGCCGATTTTGGTGCTGCTGGCGCTGGATGGCACCGTGTTGCTCAGCGATTTGCCGGCGCTTCTTGTGATGCCCTGGACCTGGGGCGCCGTCACCGGCTTGACGCTGGTGACCTGGTCTTATGAAAATCGTTGGATCCGTCGCTGGGCCGAACGCGTCCTGATGGCCGGCGTATTGCTCTACCTGGCGGTCGGCGTGCTGGCAGCGGAGAATCTGGCCGTTTGGCTGGCGGGTCTGCCGCCGTGGTGGCGCGAGCTGGTGCTCGACGGCGTCCGCGCCTTTCACAATTACTCGCCTTTCACGGTGCTGCGCGACGTTCTCCGCGATCCTCCCGATGCGAACCTGCGGCGGTATCTGCTCGTGGAGGGTTTGGGATTGGCGTGTCTATGCCTGCTGGGCTGGCGTGCCGCCTGCCGATTGCAAGGGCATTTCCAGGATCGCCATTATTCACCCGTGGCCGATGTCTCGCGACAATCTCGGGCGGCAGTCGGGGATTGGCCGTTGGCATGGTGGGCCGTCAAACGCGTCTCGGAGTATTCCGGCAAGATCAATATGTGGCTTTCCGGCGGCTTTGCCGTGCTTTATGCGGCATACACCATCTTGAGCGAGGGCGACCACTGGCCTAGCTGGCTCGGCACACAGGTATTCGTGACGTTCGACCAAATGGGCGGCGTGGGCGTGATGGCGGCGGCCATGGTGGTGCTGGCCGCGGTCCCGGCGGCCTTTCAATATGGCCTTTGGGACAGCAATGCACAGGATCGCTGCCGCCGATTGGAGCTGCTGCTGCTGACCGATCTGGACGCCCGCGATTACTGGCACGCCGCGGCCGCTGCGGCCTGGCGACGGGGGCGTGGCTATTTCGCGGTCGCCGTTTTGCTGTGGACCACGCTGGTCATTGCCGGCAAGGCCGATGTGCTGCAAGTTTGCGGGGCCCTGGCGTGCGCGGTGATCATGTGGGGTCTGTATTTGCGCTTGGCTTTCGGGCCTTTTCCCGCGGCATGCAAGCAAACAGGCTCGGCATGGTGCTGACGGTGGGCCTGCCACTCGTGGCGTGCGTGCTTTTCCAAACCGGCTTTGCCAGCCTGGCCGCCTTGGTGCCCGCGGGGGCGGTTTATCTGCGGACCGCCACTCAGGCCAGCATGGCCCTTTTGCCGGGACCTTTGCTCTGGGGCGTCGTGACGTTGGCATTGGGTTGGCAGACGCAACGTCATTGTGTCGAGGATTTGCGCCAATGGTATGACCGGCACCACGGCCAAAAGGGCATGGAATAGCCTGTTACTGGCATCCGCATCCAGGCGCGGGTGAGCTGTAGCGCGGCGTTACCGGCACCGGCACCGTGCCAGTCGGACAACATGCCGGTTGTGGCGCAAGGCGACGCGCAAGGCGAAGGCGCGCACCCGCACGGCGCCGTGTTATTGCACCATTTATCGTTCCAGGCGCAGCACCCGCTCATCGCCGCGAGGGCCATCACCACCACTGCCGCCCAGATTTGCTTGGCAGCCATGACTCTGTCTCCGTTTGGGTCGGGCAACGCCAGAGCTCTTTGCTCCGCCGTTGAGGGACGGTTGCGATAACCCGTGGACAGTTGCGCGTCAAGGGCAGGTGGGTGGTGGGTGGCGAGTGGTGGGTGGTGGGTGGTGGGTGGTGGGTGGTGGGTGGTGGGTGGTGGGTGGTGGGTGGTGGGTGGTGGGTGGTGGGTGGTGGGTGGTGGGTGGTGGGCAGTTTTGGTTAGTTGCGATGGGGGGGAGAAATTGCAAAGGACGGGCGTGCCTCGAGCACCTGCATGCCACCCGCCACCCGCCACCCATCACCCGCCACCCGCCACCCACTGGCCGCCACCCACTGCCCGCCACCCACCACCTAACTCACATGGGTGCCCGGCTCTTCCCACAGCCGAAAGCCGCCGGCGAAAGCCTTGTTGTTGTCGCCCAGCCGGCAGTTGGCCGGGATTGATCTTAGTCTTTTGGCGTTGCCGCCGCCGAGCACGACGTAATCGGCCACCATCGCCGCACGCAGCCTGGCCGTCACGTCTTCGACATAGTGGCGCCAACGCTTCTTGCCGAAACGGTCGAGACCGCGCTGGCCAATGTAATCCTCAAACGTCAAACCCTTGCGGTACGGCAAATGGGCCAGCTCCAAGGGGGCAATGACGTGATCGATAATGAGCGCGCTGCCGAGGCCGGTGCCCAGGCCGAGGAACAGCATGCGGCCACCCTCGTAGCTGCCCAGCGCCTGCATGGCGGCATCGTTGATGACCTTGACAGGCCGGCCGAAATGCTGGGAAAAATCAAAGCCAACCCAACCGCGGCCCAGGTTGGCCGGCTCCAAAACCGCCTGGTTATGCTCCACCGGCGATGGCAGGCCAATCGCCACGCGCTCGTATTCCCAACCCTCGGCGGCGGCTTTCACTTCATCCACCATTTGCACCGGGGTCAGCTCAGGGCCGGAAGGAATTTTGCGCACGTCCTCCTGCCCGGTCGCCAGGATCTTGACGTTGGTGCCGCCGACGTCGATGACGAGTGTTTTCTCGGTGGAACTCCGCGACAATTTCGCGACTCTTTTGCCATATCTCATTGCTATGCTCCCAGCAGCACCGTCCGCGCAAACACCTCCGCCACGGACATGCTAGCCCGAAAAACAGGATCACGCTGACGGCTCGACAGCTGATCCACCACCAATTCCGCCAGGGTCGATTGCTGAACCGCCACGGTCCGTGGTGCAAGCTCCAGCCCCTCCACGACGACGGCGAGCCGCATGCCTTTTTCGACCGCGATGTTGAGCGCGTGCGGCGTCCCGGCGAGGGTGCAGGAAATGCGCACCTTGCGCACCTCCGACGGTCCTTCCGTCAACCGGCGGATGCGGACGCGCAAGATACCATGCGGCGCCACGACCTTCCAGGCAATTTCCACGCCCGGCTCCACCTTGCCGAGCTCCACCTTCCAACGCAACCTCGACGCCAGCCAGCTCACTAGCTCCCAGGCCTGGATGACGGCATGCGGGCCATGTTCCACCAGGACCTCGGTGATCGACTCGAGCGCCTCCGGCGCCGTGTTGGGATCGAGCGCCTGAGACAGCATCCGCCGCCAGAATTTGAGCCGGCGCCAGTTGAGATCCGCCGCCACTCGCCAACGCCCCTCGTCGGCGGGACGCTCCACCTTCTCCAACCATGCGCAGGTCGCCGCCACGCCGCGGGCCGGCTCCAGCCAACCGATGCTGTCGTAAATGATCTGCTGAGCTTGCTCCGCCAGGTCGTAGAGAAAATGGCCCGCCAGCGGCGGCGGCACCGGTGCGGCCCACCATAAATTGATCGGCAAATCGCCAACCGTCAGCTCGCGGACGGCGAACGGCAGCTGGTTGACGTGCTGACCGCCGGCCCGCAAAGTCACCATCTCCGAACAGATATTCAGTTTCGAACCCAACTGGCGCCAGACGTTCAAACTTGCCCGCAGCGGCACGTCAGCCCCCGGCTCGCCAATGAGCAGCAGCACCCGGGCGGGATGGAGGGCGACGATGGCGGGTGCGGCCTGGCTTACGGTCTCGGCCAGGTCGCCCCGGTCGCAAAAAATGACCAGGTTGGACAGCCGCGCTCGCAGCAGCGGTTCATGGTCCTTATCCTCGCCCTCGCCCTCGCACTTGCCCGTCGCCAACTGTCGCGCCAACTCGTTTTCGATCTGGCCCAACGGGATGAATTCGCTTTGCTGGGTCGGCGTTGCGGTGCTCATAGCGTCCTCCACTGGTGTTGGTCGGCCGCAATCATCCGGTCCGCTTCAACCGGACCCCAGGTGCCGGCGCGGTATTCGGGCAGGAAACGCTCGTGGCTATTCTCCCACGTCTGGAGAATCGGCATCACCCAGGTCCACGCGGCTTCGACGGCATCGCGGCGCATGAACAGCGTGGAGTCGCCCGCCATCACGTCGAGGATCAGCCGTTCATACGCTTCGGGCGAATTGCCCCCGAAGCTGGTATTGTAGTTGAACTCCATTTTCACCGGGTAAATTCGCACCTTGGGTCCTGGCAGCTTCGAGGAAATTCGCACCGACATGCTTTCCTCCGGCGCCAGGCGGATCGACAGCAAGTTCGGCTCCAACGGCACATCCGGCTTGGCGTTGAACAAAATCTTCGGCACATTGCGGAACTGGATGGCGACTTCGCTGGCCCGTTTGGGCATTCGCTTGCCCGTGCGAAGATAAAACGGCACCCCTTCCCAGCGCCAGTTGTCGATGAAGACGCGGGCGGCGATGTAAGTTTCCGTCGTCGAGTCGGGCGGGATCGGTTTTTTCATTTTGTCGAAATAATCGCAGACCTCGCGCCGGTAGCCCGGCACTTGCTCGCCATGGATCTCGCCGGCGATGTACTGGGCACGCACGACGGTCTGCTCCACATCGCTTGCCGTAAGCGGCCGCAGGCAATTGAGCACGCCCATCTTGGCGTCACGCACCACCTCGGCGCCCAGCGAAAACGGCGGTTCCATCGCCGCCAGGCACAGCACCTGCAGCAAGTGGTTTTGCACCATGTCACGCAGCGCTCCGACCCCTTCATAATATCCCACCCGCGAGCCGACGCCCTCTTCCTCGGCGACGGTGATCTGCACATGGTCGATGTACTTCTGATTCCAAAGCGGCTCGAAGATGCTGTTGGCGAATCGCAGCACCATCATGTTTTGGACAGTTTCCTTGCCCAGGTAGTGATCGATCCGATAGGTCTGGCTTTCGGCAAATGCCGCGGCCACGGAGTTGTTGATCTCCTTGGCGCTGGTCAGGTCGCGGCCGATCGGCTTTTCGACGATGACGCGCGTAAACGGCTCCTGATTGGGGGGTTTGATCATCCCCGCCTGCTTGAGATGGCCGACCGCCGCGTCGACCATGGTCGGTGGGATGGCCAGGTAAAACACGCGGTTGCCGGCAATGCCGAACTGCTGATCGACGGCGTCGAGCTTGGCCTTCAGCTGTTCATAGGCGCTGGCGTCGTTGAAGCTGCCTTCGATGTAAAAGAGGGCGCGGGCGATGTCGTTCCAGTGGCTGTCGGTGAGCTTTTGCCGCGAGAAATGCTCGATGCCGTCGCGGGACCTTGTCCTGATCCATTCGTCGGGATCGCCCTTGGCGCCGATGCCGAAGCCGATGACGGCAAAATTACTGGGCAAATCACCGTCGGCGTTGAGGTTGTAAATGGCGGGCAGCAGCTTACGCCAGCACAAATCGCCGGCGGCGCCAAAAATCACCAGAACGCACGGCTGCGGCAGCAGCGACCGTGGCGTGCCATGCGTGAGGGGGTTTTCCTTGAACGGTGCGGACATGTGGACCTCCCGGCGAAACCTGGAACATCCCTGGCCAGCCGCATGCCGGCCGCTTATTGCTCCAATGCAAAGGATGGCAAAGGGAGGGGGTCAAGGCAATGACCAATTTTGCAAATCCAGAAAAAAATCGCTGGGCCTGCACTTGTTGGCATCGCGACTTTCCTAGGCCAGCCTTTGACGGCGGGATGGCTGTCCGCCACAATAGTGTTGAATTTAGGCCCTTTCACGGTGCTGCCAAAGCTGGGGTATTGCTCCGGCAACCCGCCGTAAACGGCGGGCCTAAACCGCTTCGCGGAAAGACCCGTAAACGGGCCTAATGCAAAGGATCAGCGAGAAAGATCAACGAAATGAATGCGAATTTAATCACCAGCCACATGTTTGCGCAGCTTTACCAGGCTTTTCTGGAATGCAGTCAGGAGGTCCAAGAGGCCGTCGCGGAAATGGTTCAAGTCGTCAATGCGCCTGATGCAACCGCGGATGAGCGTGAAGCGGCCCTGGAAACGATAGCGGAAGCGCTTTTTTTCTAGCCGGCACGAAGGCATGCTCTGAGTCAGCCCGCAGCGGAATTCTTGCATCCCGCCAGCATGCGCAAATCATTCCTTCACAAGGAACTGTGGATTGTTCGATGGAAAATCCTCCGGAAAAATGTTCGCTTTAGTCCGTTTGCTCAGAACATCAACAAGAAAACTCGTCACGGAAGAGTCAACTGCTTCCCATTCCGGTCCGCGCCCTTCAGCAATGACTAGCGGAGATCCAAAGCGGCCTTCACGAAAGCACCAAAACAAAGAATCGCCATTATCACTGCAACCCCACGGGAACACGCCATCTTCTTCCGGAAACAAGCTGAAGGGCGGTGGCACGCCAAATTGCTCAACACCCAGTCGGTATGCACCAAGGATCGCCTTCGATCGCAATTGAAGATTGAGAAACTTGTTTGAAGAAAAAGGATTGAACACCCATAAAAAACCATCGATGCATCCAACTCCGTAATTGGAAATGAATTCTTTGTAATCCGGCGGCAAGGTCCCTCCCAGTTCGACTTCGATTGCACGCCAATCGTTGCCGACACCGGTTCTTAGCGGCGACGATGGCACCGGCAACACGGTCATCAGGCGAGTAATTGACATTTGATTGACTACCTATCTTTGGTATGCCACCTTCCCGCCCACAATCGTATATACCACCTTCGTGCCCAGAATCTCCTCGTCCGGCACCGTCAGAATATCTTGGGACAGCACCACAATGTCGGCCAGTTTGCCCGGTGTGAGCGTGCCCTTGGTGCCTTCCTCGAAGGCGGCGTAAGCGGCGTTAATCGTGAATGATCTGAGGGCCTGCTCGCGGGTCATCTTCTGCTCGGGGAAGAAAGCCACGCCATTGGCCATTTTTCGCGTCACACTGGCGTAATAGCCCTTGATCGGATTGATCTCCTCCACCGGGACATCGCTGCCGTTGCAGATGACCGCTCCGGACTTGAGCAGCGATTGCCACATGTAAGCGCCTTCCTCGGCGCGGCGTAAGCCCAGTCGCTTGGTCACGAACACTGCGTCGGAGGTGCAGTGAATGCCTTGCATCGACGCGATAATACCTAGCTTGGCGAAGCGGCCGATGTCGTTGGGGTTCAGGTGCTGGGCGTGCTCGATCCGCCAGCGCCGCGATGCATCGGACGGGTATGTTTTGAACGCCTCCTCGAACACGTCCAACGTCTCGCGATTGGCCCGGTCGCCGATGGCGTGCACGCAAAGCTGGAAGTTGTTCTTGGCGGCCAGCGTAGCGGTCTGGCGCAGCGACTCCACCGGCACCGTGTTCAGCCCTCGGCTCATCGGCAAATCCTCATACGGCTCCAGCAGCCAGGCGCCGTGAGGCCCGAGCGCGCCGTCCAGGCTGACCTTAATGGCCCGCACCGTGAGAAACTCGGCCAGGCCAACGATGAAATAGTTGGGCAGCAGCCTCTCCAGCATGGCATTGCCGGCCCGCACCATCACCCAGAGCCGAACCTTGAGCTTGCCGGCATTCGCCAATTCCTTGAAATCGTCGATCACGTCGAAAGGCGAGCCGGCATCTTGAAAGGAGGTGACGCCGTTGGCCAGGCATTCGTCCGAAGCCAGGTCGATGGCCTTGAGGAGGGTGTCCTGACGTTCCTTGGCGGTCTGTGCGTTCTCGGCGCGGCTTTGGGCGCGAGTGACCAGGCCCTGGGCCGTTTCGCGAAATAGGCCGATGGGGTTGCCGTTTTGGTCCTTGACGATTTCACCGCCCTGGGGGTTTGTCGTCTTGGCAGTCACATTGGCCAGCCGCATCGCCTCGGCATTGGCGATGCTAGCATGGCCGCTAGCGTGCGTCAGCAGCACCGGGTTCCTGGGCGACACTTCGCTGAGCTTGGTATGGATCGGGTAGCCATCGATATTGGGCTGCGGCTTTTCGAGCCACTTTTCCTGGTGCCAACCTCGGCCGACGATCCATTGGCCTGGGGGCGTGGTCTTGGCCGCCGCCTGCACCATGGCCACGATGTCGTCCCACGTCTTGGCGACGGTGAGGTCAAGCATCATCTTCGACCTGCCCAGGCCGGTGAAATGGCCGTGGCTTTCGATGAAACCCGGCATGGCCATTTGCCCCTTGAGATCGATCACCTTGGTTTTTTCCCCGATCAGCTTGGCAATGGAGTCGTCGGTGCCGACGGCGACAATTTTGCCGCCGCGTGCCGCCAGGGCCTGGACGACGGGGGGTTTTTCATCGACGGTGACGATTTTTCCATTGCGGAGCACCAGATCGGCGGATTCCTGGGCGCCGCTGCCGTTTTCATTGGGCCCGGCGGCCGGGGTGGGAACAAGAAAAGCAAGAACACAGGTGACCAGAACCGCGGAGCCAAGGGCAAGCTTGATCATGCCGTGGAGGATCTGCTGATTGGCGTTTTGATGCGGAGCTTTCATGGTGATGCACCGTGCTATTGGCTGTTTTTGCATGGCAGTTGCCTTGAAGCCAGGATACGACATCGAACGCGAAAAGAGAATGAATGTCGAAAGGAAAGAGCGCTGAGGGCCGAACCTTGAATAACGCCTGCGCAACCCGCGTTCCGGGGGCGCCATGATTCAAACACGGCAGACCCCGGAACGCGGCAGGGCGATGCCTGCAATCACTCCGATTTTTCAAAGAACAAGTCCTTGCTTCATTGAAGCGCTTACCCTGGCAATCCGTTTTCACCGTTTGTTGACGGCTGGGCCTCCACCCTCGTCCCATCCTTTCACCAACTCACGGCGCGACGACGCCTGCGACCGGCAACATGATCGTCGACGGTGTGCTCGTGCACCATACGGAACATACGTACACTATTTTCAGCTTACACAATAATCCTGCCATTGGGCAAGGTCAGATTCCGGATTAGGCTGGCATTTTCTGTGGCATTTCCCCCCAAGAGCAAAAAATCGTGTGTGGAGTTTGCTCCGCCGGGGCACTCCACTAAGGATACCCAAAGCCGCGACTTGAACCAAACCACCTCGTACTGTGTCAATTGACGAATACGAGTGTCGCCATAGGTCCGCGCCGCCGCCAGAGGCCCCAAGCATGTTGCTGACGATCACAACCACTCACCGCCCGGCGATTGACCTGAGCCACCTGCTCCACAAGCACCCGGAGCGGTTTCAGTCGTTCGACATGAGCTTCGGCAAAGCCCACGTATTCTACCCCGAGGCGGGTGCCGAGCGCTGCGCCGCCTGCCTGCTACTAGAAGTGGACCCCGTTGGCATGGTCCGCGGCAAACGGCCCGATCAGAACTTCCTGTTGGCCCAATACGTCAACGACCGGCCCTATGTCGCATCATCCTTTTTGAGCGTCGCCATCAGCCAGGTTTCGGCTCGGCCCTGCAAGGCCGCTGCAAGGACCGGCCCGAATTGGCGGCGATGGCGATCCCACTTTCCGCGCGCATCGATGTGTTGCCCGTGCGCGGCGTGTTCGAGCCGCTGGGATACGAGGTCGAGGCCGCCGGCTCCCCACTGGACGAACGCTTTCCCGAGTGGGGTGTTTCAAATAAAACAGTCTCGCGCAAAGCCGCTAAGGCGCAAAGAATCAGCGGACAGAATTGACCCTTTCTTCTTTGCGACTTTGCGACTTTGCGACTTTGCGTCTTTGCGCGAGAAAGGAGAACCAAAATGACAGAAAACGAGCTATCCAAAATCGTGGTCGACGCATGTTACCACCTCCATGTTCGGTTGGGACCAGGCCTTTTGGAGTCTGTTTACTGCCGCGTTCTTGAGTACGAACTTACCAAACGCGGCCTGCGGGTTCGTCGCGAGGTGCCGATTCCCTTTCGATATGACGAAATCGAGTTCGACGAGGGTTTCAAAGCCGACTTGATAGTGGAAGACAAATTGATCCTCGAATTGAAATCGGCGGAAAACACCGCCCCCGTCCACAAATAGCAGCTGCTTACCTACCTCAAGCTTACTGGAATGAAGTTGGGATTGCTGATCAATTTCGGCCCGCCGCTCATCAAGGACGGCATCTTTCGATTGGCGAACGGACTGTCCGAATGACTTCTCCCTCGCTCTTTGCGTCTTTGCGCGAGAAACGGGTTTTGACCATGCCTGATCGCGTCCACCACCCCCCAAACCTGATCTACTCGATCGGCACCCAGGTCGTGTCCCTGGTCGAAATCGTCGGCCAGGGCGGCCGCGTCCTTCATCCCCGTGGCGCCATCGGGGTGGTTGTCCGCTCGCCAAAGGATCTGGACCATCCTTACCGGGTGCGATTTCCCGATGGCATCGAGGAGTCGCTGAACAGCGGCCAAATCACGATGCTGGCCCGCTTTAAGGAAGCCGAGATCGGCGACGTTGCCGTCACCGCCACCGCCACACGCGTCAACCTTTACGACCGCGTCATCTATCGCTGTGTGATCGGCTCGCAGGCGTATGGCCTGGCCGGTGACGACTCGGACATCGACCGCCGCGGCATTTACCTCCCGCCCGCCGACCTGCGCTCGTCGCTTTACGGTGCGCCCGATCAGCTGGAGAACGACGGGACGCAGGAAGCCTACTGGGAACCGCGGAAGTTTCTGGTCCTGGCGCTCAAGGCGAACCCGAACGTGCTGGAATGCCTCTATACACCGATGGTCGAAAAGGCGACTCCGCTCGCCGAGAACCTGCTGGGCATGCGGTCGATCTTCCTCTCCCGCATGGTGTACCAGACCTACAACGGTTATGTCTTGTCGCAGTTCAAGAAGATGCAGTCGGACCTCCGCAATCAAGGCCAGGTGAAGTGGAAGCACGTCATGCACCTGATCCGGTTGCTGCTCTCGGGCACCCGCAACCACGCCCATCATTACCTGGGCTTTGTCGAGACCCAGTGGCGGCTGTTCCAAAAGGAAGATCCGCCACACGTCAAGCCATTGCTTTACGTTTACCGGGTGCTTCTGACCGGCATTCACCTGATGAGGACCGGCGAGGTTCAAGCCAATCTGGTACGCTTGAACGAGACCTTTAGACTGCCGTAAATCCCTGAACTGATCGAGCGAAAGGTTGCAGGCACCGAGAAGGGCCGGCTGGAGCAGGCGGACGAAGGACTTCATCGACGGGAATATGAACGGCTGCGGGCCGAACTTGAGTTGGCTTATCAGGAGAGCAAGCTGCCGGAATCGCCGAGCGGGATGGCGGCGCTGGATGAACTGCTGGTGCGCATTCGGCTTGGGAAGATCGCCCGATAGAGGTCTGTCGTAGTTTCACGCGTTCCCAAACTCCTGTTTGGGAACGCGCTTCCGCAAACTCCTGTTTGCCGAATCCAAAATAGGCCTGAAAATGCACGCCGCCGACCTTAACAAACGACGGCAAGAGCTTGGCATGAGCATATCCGCCCTGGCCCGACTCAGCCGCGTTTCGCTCCGCACGGTGCAGCGTATTTTGAGCGCCAGAGCGCCCGACGCCAGTTGCAAAGACGACCAGGGAGTTGCTTGCCGCAGGCGGACAAACCTTATGGGAAGATTGACACCCTGATCATCGGCACCACCGCCGCCACATCATGCGATACGCATCTTCCAGACCCCTGGTGAATCGCCTGCCGTTGCACAACGTCGTCGCCATCCGCTGGCGCAGCTCTTGTCGCACTTTCGTCAGCCGCTCCAGTTCATTGGCCAGACTCACAGCCTTTGCCACATATTGCTCCGGCGTCTGGACAGCCATGTCGGTCAAGCCGACGCGAGCCAGCAGTGCCGCCGAGTTCCGGCTCGCCACCGTCGCGCCGGTCAAGGTCAGCACTGGCACGCCCATCCACAGGGCTTCGCAGGTCGTCACGCCTCCTGAAAAGGGAAACGTGTCCAGGGCGATATCGATTTCGTTGTAAATCCGCAGATAGCCTGGCGTCACCGACCCTTGCCGTAAATCGAGCCGTTCGCCGGCGATGCCGCACTGGCTGAACTGGCCGCGGATTCGCTCCTGAGCGGCGGCCGTCAATTTGTCGTGGAACATCAGCAAACGGGCAGTGGGCAGGGCCTGGAGCACTTTCGCCCAGAGGTCGATCACGGCGGAGTTGACCTTGAACAAAATGCTCAGCGAGCCAAAGGTGAGATGACCGCGCCGTAGCGCCGGCAACGGCGTCACGGGCAGAGCGTCCGGCGGAGGAGCGAAACAGCACATGCCGCCGGGCAAACGCACCAACTCTTCGACGTCCCACGCCGGCTGGCCGGGAGGATGCAGGACGTCATCGGTCAAGCGGTAATCAATGGCCGTCAAGCCGGTGGTGTTCAGATAGCCCAACCACGTGGCCTGAATCGGCGCCGGCTTGTGCGCGAAAACACGCAGCCGGCTGTTGTCGGTGAGGCCCGCCAGGTCCACGAGGATGTCGATTCCATCCTCGCGAATGCGCTGGGCAACCGCGGAGTCCGTCAGGCCGTGGGTCCAGCGCCAGGCATGTGCCAATTTTTGCAATCGCTGCGTGAAGGCGTCGGCGAAGGTAATTTCCGCATAGCAGAAAACTTGCACCTGCCGCGGGTCATGATTGACAAGGACCGGCTCAATGTAACGGAACAGTGCGCTTTGGCGAAAGTCGGGGGAAACGTAGCCGATGCGCAAACGCCGGTTGGGTGCGGGAGCATTGGCGTGGGGCAGGGGAGTGGGCAGCGTTTGCAGGCTGCCCCAGCGGCAGTGCTCCGCAAACACGGCCTGCGGATCGGCCTGGGGATCATAGTTCAAGCAGAACAAGAGATTGGTTTGCGCCTTGGCCAGGCCGGGATCCACGGCCAACGCTTTTCGAAGTGTGTCCACGGCGGCATCGGGCCGGCCTTGATAGAACAGGACCGTGGCAAGACCGACGAGGGCCTCGCCGTAGCCCGGCTTGACGGCCAACGCCCGTTGGAAGCATGGCACCGCCTCGTCGAGCTTGTCCTGACGTTGCAGAGTGTTGCCCCAATTGCACAGTGCCTCCGCGAAGGCGGGTTTCAGACGCACGGCCTGCTCAAAGCAACGGACAGCCTCGTCGAGCCTTTCCTGGTGGTCGAAAGCAGCACCCAGGTTGTTGTGGGCCTCGGCGAAGTTGGGATTGAGCCGCAATGCTTGCTGATAATTGTGAATCGCCTCGTCGAACCTGCCCAGAAGTTGGAGGGCGCCCCCCATAGCGTTGAAAGCCGGCGCGCAGATTGGGATCCAATCGCAAGGCTTCGTGGTAGCAGCGAATTCCTTCGTCCACTTTGTCCTGACGAGTGAGGGCAGTCCCCAGGTTGCACCATGCGTTGGTGTGCAGCGGATTGAGTTGCAAAGCCTGGCGATAAAAGCCGATCGCCTCGTCGAGTTTGCCCTGCTGCTCCAGAGCGGCGCCAAGGTTGTTATGCGCGGCGGAAAAGTTGGGATGGAGCCGCAGAGTTTGCTGATAGCAGCGGATGGCCTCGTCGAGCCTGCCCTGGTGCTGCAGAGCGCATCCCAATGCGAATGTTTCCGCGGCGGTGGCCACGTGCAATGGTCCTCTACAATGGCGTCGCCGGCAATTCATTCAAAGCGCGGCGAGCGTCGGCGAATTGCGGGTCGAGAGTCAATGCCGCCTCGAAACTGGAGCGAGCTTCGGCGTGCTTGCCAAGTTGGCGGAGCACCATCCCCATCCTGAAGTGTGCCGCTGGCACGGGCTTGCCGGCGGTCAGGGCCACGCGGCATGCCTGCAAGCCTTCCTCGGCCCGGCCCTGCTGAGCCAAGGTCAGTCCCAGGACGCTCCAAATGCCGACGTCGGCGGGGTTGATCTGCAAGTAAGATCGAAAGTGTTTCTCCGCCTCCTGAAATCGGCCCAAAAGCCGCAGTATTTCACCGAGGCTGCTGTGATACTTCGGCACCAACGGCTGCAGCGCCAGTGCCCGCTCCATCATTTCCAGGCCTGCCGGGATATTGCCGACGCAGGCCATGCAGATACCCAGGTTGTTGAGCGCTTCCGGATTGTTGGGCTCCCGGGTCAGGACGTGGGAATAGAGGTTCGAGGCTTCACGGCGTTTGTGGGCGTTCATCAATTGCGAACCCAGCGCCAGACATTCGGCGATCGTCTTGCCCTTCAGTCCCATATCATGGCGCTGCAGGCCCTTTAGCACCGCGTCTTCCACGCCAGCCAGGCCGTCGCGGGCAAAGACCCTGGCCAGGATCTTGTAGTGATTGTCCTGCTGGATTCCGTCGGCGTTTTGCCAGTTGTTGTCGGCAATGTCAAAGCGCGCGGTCTCGATGGCCTTCGCGAGTTGGCGCCGCTGCCCTTCTTCATGGGCCGTCATCCTGGTCAGCGTATAGCTCGTCTGCTCCGGCACAAAGTATATCTGCGCATAGGGTTCGCCCTTGCGGAAAATGTGCCGTTGGCCAGCTTCGGGCGCTCGAAAGACGACGGATAACGGCCCCGGAGACGATGGTGTGGTCATGTGACCAATCATCGCCAGCGGCACCGTCTCGGTATCATCGGTGAAAAACCGTGGATGCGGCTCGATCCGTACCACCTGGCCAGGCGGGGTTTGGACGTCCAACCCGGTGTTGAACTGGTAACACCTCGGACTGCCATTGGGGGCGAGGCCAAGGGCAAGGGCGAGGAACCCTCCACCCGGCATCGCAATCCCAGCGTCACCGGAGAAATCGCCGTCGAAGCGGAGGCCGTCGTGGTCATTGACAACCTGGCACTCGGCGTCGTATGGGTAAAGCAGCTCCAAACCATGGATCGATCCTTCGGCGAAGGGCAAACAATGCCAGGGTTGCGCTTCCGCGCCGTCCTGCATTTTCACATTCGAGCCGCCCCATCCAGGCATCTTGACACGAATGGGCTGCGGCGGCAGCGCCTTGGAATGGGTGCGATATTTGACAGTCAATTTATCCATGAATCGTCACTCGCCTTGCATGCTGATCGTTTCGTAGCTCCGCTGCTGGGGCACGAAAAGAACCTGGGTGTAGGGTTCGCCTTTGCGGAAAATGTGGCGGCGGCCCGGTCGAGGCGCTCGGAAGACGACGAAAAACAACCTGGGATACCATTCGGTTTGGACGTGGCCGATCATCGCTTGCGGGACAGTGCCGGTGGTGTCGGTGAAGAAGCGTGGATGCGGCACCGAGCGAATCACCTGCCCCGGCGGCGCCTGAATGTCCAGGCGGGTGTTGAACAGGTAATACTTGGGCGCGAGCCTTGGTGCAAAGGGCACGAATTCGCCGCCAGTCAACCCGCCGCCTGGCTCATTGGCCCAGTCCCACTCGAAACGGAGGTTGCCGTTGTCGTTGACGACGTTGCACACCGTCTCGTGCTGGTAGACCAACTCCAGGCCATACGTCGCAGCCTCGAAGAAAGGCTGGCAAGGCGACGGTTGGCCGTCGGAGCCTTCCGCCCGTTTCTGGGCCTCATTACCCAAGTCCAGCGACTCGATCCGAATGGGTCGCGGAAGAATGGCGTTGGAATAGGTGCTGTATTTGATATTCAATTCAGTCATAGTCAGCAAACGCAAAAAAAAGAAGGTCAGCCGTCCGGGCGAGTGATTATCATCCAGGGTACACGATTTTCCAAATTTGGGCAGCATGCTTTGCTAGTTTTGCCGCGAGATCACGGCATACCAGCCCGAACCGTAAGCGAGCGAGGCAAATGGCTCTCGCTTGCGCTTCGGGTTGGTATGGCAAAACCGCGCATGGTGTTTCAATGCCCACCCGTGCCGCCCACCTTGATGCACAAAAACAGCCAGCACCAGCCGATGAGCCAGCCTCCAAGCACGTCGCTGCACCAATGCGCCCGCAAATAAATCCTGGTCCAACCGACCGTCAGCACCAGCGCAATGACCAGCAACATCAGGGCAAATTTCGGCAACCGGCGCTGCAATAAGACCAGCCCGGTGTAGGCCAATAAGCCGTAGCCCACGATCGATCCCATCGAATGCCCGCTCGGGAAGCTGGCGTTGCGTTCGGTGACGACGTCGTCGCGCAATGTCTCGTTGGGCGCGAGCGGCGGACATACTCCTTGGTGGCGGAGTCGATCGCGCCACCCATTGCCGCCGCGAGGAACCACACGGCCGCCAACCGGGGCTGGCCGCAAATGCACAGCAGCAGCGGGCAAACGATCGCCAACGCCGCCATGGCTGGGACGCCGCCCACGTCGGTGGCAAACCTGGCAAAGCCCAGCACAGCCGGATGATTCTGGGCATGGTCCCTGGCAGCGTCGGCCACTTTTCTGTCGAATTGCCAAACGGCGCTATCATCCATCCGCACCTGCCAGGCCAGGAGGGCGAACAAGCCCACCCCCAAACATGGCAATGCCCAACTTAACCACGCAGCACGCATAACACGCTTCCTCGCTAAATGCCGATCCTTCGGAGTTTGCCTGGCTCAAGAATCTTCACTGGATCGCCGATACCCTTCCATGTGCGCTTATCTCCTCGTCATCGCTGCCTCTCCCACCAGCAGGGAAAGGCGCGAAGAGGCACCTGATGAACAACTTTGTCTCGCGGCGCGATATTCTCAAACTGGCGGCGGTCCAGGGCCTGGCGGCGCTTCCGGCCGCGCCCGCCGAAGCCAGCCAGGGCTTGCTCGGACCTCCGCCTGGCTGGATCGTGGGGCAAATGTCCGGAGCCGCGGCATTGACGGAAGCCCTGAAGCAAGAAGGCTGCGATCTTGTCTTCGGCATTCCCGGCGCTCAGGAAAATGAGCTGTGGGACACGTTCAAAGCCCGCCACTTGCCGTATCACCTCGTCACCCACGAGTTCTCGGCCGCCGCTGGGGCCGACGGTTATGCCGCAGCACCGGCAAGCCCGGCGTGCTCTGCGTCGTTCCCGGACCCGGCGTCACCAACGCCCTGACCATGATGGGCGAGGCGTTGCTTGACAGCATACCGCTGGTCTGCATCGTCGGCGACATTGCCCGCGGCGACAAGTACCGCCCTTTCCAGATTCATGGGTTGCCCAACATCGGTTTGCTGCAAAATGTCTGCAAGGAAGTGAACGACGTCCGAAGCGTCGACGCCATTCCGCTGGCGGTGCGCAACGCCTTCCGCATTGCGCGGGCGGGGGAACCTGGTCCGGTGAGCGTGGTTGTTCCCTACAATCTGCTGACCGTCTCTCACCGTTTTAACTCCGGGCCGCTAGCGCCGGTGCCGATTCCGGTGGATGATGCCGGGTCGCAGCGTGCGCTGGCGCTGCTCTCCGACCATCGCCTCTGCGTGGGCATTTACGCCGGCCTGGGCTGCATGGATTTCTCGCATGCATTAGTGCGCGCGGCCGAGATCCTGCAGGCCCCCGTGGCCACCAGTCTTTCCGGCAAGGGGGTCATTCCCGAGGATCACCCGCTGTCCGTCGGCTGGGGCTACGGCGGCCAGGGGACAGCCGCGGCCGAGGAGGCTTTCAAGCACGTGGATGTCGTGCTGGCGATCGGCGTTCGCTTCAGCGAGGTGTCGACCGGATTCTACGGGTTGCCGCAGCATCGTCATCTGATTCACGTCGACATCAACCCTGAAAACCTCGGCAGAATCATGCGCACGACAGTGTGCGTCAACGAAGACGCCGGCTTTTTCCTGAGCCGTGTGGCGCAGCAAACGCCCCAACTCGCCAGGCCGGCCAATCAGCGCCTGCACGATTTCATTCGCACGCGCAAAATGGCCGACTTCCGCAAATACAACGACATCTTCGCCCGCACCGGCTGCGACCCCATGGCTTTCCTGCTGGCGTTGCGGCGCTGCACCAATACCGACGCCATGGTGTTCCTTGACGCCACCGTGTCGCAGTTCTGGGCCGCCGAGGCCTTCACGGCAACGGGGCCGCGCACCTGGTTTCTTCCCGCCAATAACCAGGCCATGGGCTGGTCGATCGGCGCCGCCCTGCGGCGCCCAGCGCGTCTTCCCTTGCCGGCAAACCGTGACCATCACCGGCGACGGCTGTTTCCTGATGTCGGCCATGGAGATTTCGACCGCGGCGCGCGAGGGGCTGCCGGTCAAGTTCTTCGTGCTCGACGATCAGGCTTATCATTTCATGCAGGAATTGCAGCGGCCGGCCTATTTGCGGACCACGGCCACGATCCTTGCCCGCCTCGATTACGCTGCCTTGGCTCAGGGATTGGGCGTGGCCTATCAGGAAATCACCAGCACCGGCAATCTCGATGCCTGCATCCGCGGCGCTGCTGCTCACAACGGGCCAGTCCTGACCCGCGTGGTCACCGATTATCGCAATCGGCCCATTCGTTGGGTGGCGGCGACGAGGCAGCGCTACACCGATGAGCTGTCCACGGAGCAGCGCATTCGCTTTCTGGCCCGAATCGGCTCGCGGGCGCTGGATTTACGCCCGGCGAATGATTGAGTGCACCGCACCTATCTTGACTGTCCGCCTATGGCGAAGTAAAGCAGGAAAAAGTCTCCATGGCGACGGACATCCGTCTCGCGATCCGGCCAAAATGCTAGCGAAAACGGACGGATGGCCTAACCTCGCAACACACGGGAGAATCCAGCTTTGGCTGATCCACCCGAATCTTTGGCCCTCGAAACTCGGCGCAAGTGGTCAATACCGAATGAATTAAGATATGAAAGAAACTCCGTTTCTCTGCGGGCAGCTCGTGACCTATGTGAGGGATTGCGGCCTGAAATTCGCTTTCGTTCCATTTCGAACACATATAATTGTATTGGCATGGTGGTCGCCTCGCGCAGGGTGAGTGTGGATCCGGCCCACCTCCTCAAAATCCTCAAGGATGACGGCTATCAACAATTGCCTGGGCCGGAAGGTGCCCAGCAAGGTGATGTGGTGGTTTATCAGGACGACCTGGATGAGGAGCCAACGCATGTCGCGATTGTCTTAGCCAAATGTGTAGTTGTTCCGGGCGGAAATGACGATTCCCTGCTTGTTCTCAGCAAATGGGGGCATGACGGGGAATATGAACACAAGTCAAGGTACGTTCCAGACGTTTATGGCCGGCCCACACAATACTGGACTGACCGGAGAAATCCATGACGACCGCGGAAGCGATGGAGACGATCGAGACGCCTCAATTCTGCGCCTATGTCAATGTGGCGAGCAGTTTCAAGACATTCTTGCGGCGGGTCATCCCGCATGAAGCAGTAAAAGCGTTGATTGACCAGTCAAGCGATCAAAGCGTTGCGAAAACGCTGCTTTCGAGGATCCTGAAATTGCTGCAATTCGAGCCTGAAGAAGGATTGGAGCACAGCTGGGATGCTTCAATCGCTGCATACCTGTGGATCCTTGGGGAGAAACATGAGGAGTTTGCAAAAATCGCCGCTGAAGCAATTCGAAAAGGCCAGAGGCTTTGGTGGGCCAAGCAAGTCGCCGACAAAGTGCTTGAGGCGGAGATAGCAGCACATTCTCGCCAAAAAATACTGAGTTAGTTTTCGGGACAAATGTCAGCATCCTTACCCGGCTTTTCAACAGCGGCCCCAATGCTATAATGCATCCTGTTATGGAACACACCGCGCCCCGCCTGGAGAAACAAGGAATGTTTCAGCCGCTAGACCACCGTTTCGGCCATTATCTGCTGTTGCTTGCCGCCTCCGCGTGCCTTTTTCTCTGCAATCTCGGCGGGCCCGCCTTGTGGGACATTGATGAAGGCCGCAACGCATCGGCTGCCGAGGCGATGCTTGAGTCCGGCGACTGGGTCGTGCCCACCTTCAACGGTGAGCTTCGCAGTCACAAGCCGGTTTTGCTGTATTGGCTGCAAGTGGCTGCTTACGAGGTTTTCGGCATCAACGAATTCGCCGCTCGGCTGCCGTCGGCGCTGGCGGCGATGCTGACAGTTTTGCTTGTCTACGAGCTTTGCCGCGGCATGTTCAATTCCTCCACGGGATTGATCGGCGGACTTATCCTTGCCAGCTCGACGCTGTTTTCCGCATCCGCCCATTTTGCCAACCCCGACGCGCTTTTGCTGACCTTCACGACGGCGACATTTTTGTCGCTGTGGCTCGGCACCGTTAAAGGCCGATCCGGGTGGTTCTTGCTGGCGGGGGTAACTACGGGCCTGGCGGTGCTGGCCAAGGGACCCGTCGGCATCGTCTTGCCTGGCGCGGCATTCACGCTGTTTTTGCTATGGACGCGGCGTTGGCGGGTGCTTTGGAACCGCGCCTGGATACAGGCATGGCTGCTTTTCGGTGTGGTGGCTTTGCCCTGGTATATCCTGGTCACCGTCGAAACCAAGCGCGCATTCATCAACGAGTTCTTTTTCACGCACAACCTCGACCGTGTCTTGAACCCCATGGAAGATCACCGTGGTCCGCCCTGGTATTACCTGGTGGTGCTCGCGGTAGGCTTGGTGCCGTGGTCGGTGTTTTTGGGAGCGGCGCTGTGGTATGGAAGTTGGCCGACGCTGCGTTTGCCGTGGTGCGCCGTTCGGCGGCCGTGGGCCGGAGCGAATGACAACGAGCCTGATGCGACAAATGTGGGGGACGCCTATCGTTTCGTTTGGTGCTGGATCGCGGTTTATTTGCTCGCCTTCACCCTGGCGGCGACGAAATTGCCGAATTACATTCTGCCCGTGTTTCCGCCCTTTGCCCTGTTAATTGCCCGCTTCCTGGATCGTTGGCGTCGCCGCGTCATTGAAGTGCCGGCCTTCATCCAGCCGCTTGGCTTGATCATTTTGGCCCTGATCGGCGTTGCAACTGTATTCGGGCTATTGATCGCCGGCGGTGCGATCGAATTGCCACTTTTACGAGGCCGTTCATGGCCGGGACTTGAGCAATGGGCGGTCCTGGGCGCGGTGCCGCTGGCTGGCGCCGGGTTAGGCGCATGGTGCCTGTATCGAGATCGCCGAACCGCCTTTGTCGGTGTCTTGGTGACAGCCGCCGCCGGATTTCTGGCCCCGCTGGCCGCCGGCGGCAGCGTGGCTCTCAACAGTTTTCGCGCGCCCGGCCGCTCGTCGAACAAGCCGGAGCATTGCAGCGCGACCAGGAAATTCGCATTGGTTGCTATCAACTGGAATTCCTGCCCAGCTTGAACTTCTACGTCCAGCGCGACGTCAAGCACACGCAAAGCGGCCAGGAAGCGCTGGATTTTTTGCGCCAGGACCTGAAAGTTTTCCTTTTTCTGCCTCGTAGCGACTGGGACCAACGCGCGCCCTGGCGACAGCGCCCTTCCGCGTCGTGGCGTCGCATCGAGAAATGTATCGCGCCGGCGAAGTGGTGGTGATAACGAACCGCTGAGATCCTCTTTCCGGGCCGGCCTGCAATCGCTATGCTTTCCTTGTCAACAAAAGCCGAAACCGCGAAGTCGCAAAGGACAGATCGATGGGGGCACGACGTATTCGCCGGGAACAGCGCCGGGTGGACATGGCGGAATCACGCCTGGTCAATGGTGTGCGCAAGGTCAAGGAACGAGCCCGCCGCCGTGATCGGCTGCGCCAGGTCGTTACCGCCGCCAAGCTGCCTTATGCGCCGACCATTATGAGCTGGCTCAGCCAGGAACTGGACAAGCCGTCACGGCTTATCACCCAGGACGAAGTGGACGCCTGGGCCACAAAGAAATGATGCGCGCCTGGGTGGCACGCCCTGAGGTACTCCGAAGGGCGTGGCTGGATTGCAAGGTTTTCACGCCCTTCGGAGTGCCTCAGGGCGTGCCACCCAACTTTGCCCCGTCAAATCCTGGCAAAAATAAAATCAGCTTTGCATCGCAAGGTGTATGCGTTCGAATTCCGGTTCACAGCGGCGAAATGCTTGCAGCAGAAGCGGATCGAATTGCCCCGGCGAATTTTCGAACATCAATTGCAGCGCTGCCGAGTGCTTGAACGCAGGCTTGTAGGCCCGGCGTGAGCGCAGGCCGTCGTAGGTGTCGCAAATCGCGACGATGCGCGCCGCCAGGGGAATGTCGTTGCCCTTGAGGCGATCAGGATAGCCCTGGCCGTCGTAGCGCTCATGATGATGGCGGGTGATGTCGATGGCCATTTGCAAGAATGCGACCGCCGCCCCGTGCCGCCTGGCAACGTTTTGCAGCGTCTCGGCCCCAATGACGGTGTGAGACTGCATCATGAGCCGTTCCTCCATGTCGAGGACTCCGACCTTGCCAAGAATGTGATCCGGCAATGCGACCTTGCCGATGTCGTGCAGAGGCGACAGCACTCCAGCATGGAAATGAAGTTTTGATCGATCTGGTCGGCCAGACAAGGGGTGCCAGTCGCCTCTTCCGCCAGGACCCGGCAATAACGCTGAATCCGCAACACGTGCTGAATATCCTCGGCATCCCGCCGGCAGACCATGTCCGTCAGGCCCAGGATGAGCGCGTTGCGAACCTGCAGCAGGTCGCTGTCGCGGGCCAGGAGATTGTCCTCCAGCTGCTGGTTGGAAAGCCGCAAGTTCCGGTTGAGCCGATCGCTGCGATCCTGTGCGTCCTTCAAGCGGAGGGCGGCCTGCACGCGTGCCAGCATTTGCACTGGGCTGAAATCCTTGGGGAGATAATCGTCGGCCCCCGCCGTCAAGACCTTCGCGACGCTGTCGTCGGTGATCGTTGACGAGAAGATGATGATCTTGAAATTTGGGGAAGGGGGATTGTCCCGCAATTTCGCACACAGCTCCAACCCCGTCAATCCTGGCATCACCCAGTCCGTGAGCAGCAGATCGTATTTTTTGGCATCGATGGCGGCCATGGCCTGGGCGCCGTTTTCCGCCTCATCGCACTCGATCCCCGCGTCTTGCAAGGTGTGGCAGCAAAAACCGCGAACCATGCGGCTGTCATCGGCGACGAGAACGCGATGGACATGGGGCGCATGTTGAATCACCGGCGTCGCGGCGCCGTTGGCTTCACGCGAGGCGTTGCTGGGGGATACACAGATGCTGTCGCCGGGCGCCGACCTTACGAAACGCAAAAGCGCGTTCATCGTGGCCTGGGGCGTGGGATAGCGGTCGTCGGGGTTAACGGCCATCATGCGCCCAATGACGGCGTCCAGACCCGAGGGCAAAGTCGGATTGAGTGCTCGAATCGACGGCGAACACTGGCTCCTGCGTTGCAGCAAGCTCGCCGCCAAAAGACCGTCGCCGGGAAAGGGGTGCTTGCCGGTGAGGCACCAAAACAGGGTCGCGCCCAAACCGAAAATGTCAGCGCGAATGTCCACCGCGCTCGCGTCCGACACCTGTTCTGGGGCAATGTATTCCACGGTTCCCAGAAAGGTGCCATGATCGGTAATCCGATGATGAAGCCGGCGAGCGAGCCCGAAATCCAGAAGCTTGGCCTGGCCGTCCGGAGTAATGCGAATGTTGGAGGGCTTGATGTCGCGATGGACCACCTTGTGCTGGTACGCCTCAGCCAACGCGGCGGCCACCTGATAGATGATGTTGCACGCCTGCTCGGGAGGCATGGGGCCATTCTCCTCCACCAGCTCGTTCAGGTCTTTCCCAGGCACATATTCCATGACGAAAAAATGCACCGGGGGCTCGCCAAATTCCGCTCCGGGAAGGTAGCCGTCGTCGATCGCCTCCACGATATTGGGGTGTTTGAGCTGGGCGATGGTCCGCATCTCGCAAAGAAACCGCCGCAGCATGCGGTCGTCAATTTGCGGGGACATCTGCAGCACCTTGATGGCCGCCAGACGGCGCATCCGGAGATGTTCCCCTTTGTATACCACCCCCATGCCGCCCCGGCCTAGTTGCTCCAGCACCCGGTAATTTCCAAGGATGAGGTCATGGAACAACCCAAGATCGACCCGGTCGGCCTGGTATTGCGTTAATAGCCGGTGGTCGATCAGCCGGGAAAGAAGATCGTCTTTGTCCGCGCAGCCGGTCAGGCCGCGCCGAGTTTCCGTCGGAGAGATCGTCCCATTCTTCCCTTGGGATAATCGACGAATCGAGCATTTTTTCAAGCAAGGAATGCATAGTTCCAAGGCTGTTAGGCCGACCGATAAGCGATGACGGAAAGTCAAGTGCGCAAAACCCATGCGTTCACGCCGCAGCAACTTCACATTACGACTTTAGCCCGGAATGCTTCGCCGAGCAAAAGAGGCGGCGAGAAGGCATTGACATTTCACCGGAATTGAGGATAAGGACCGCAACCAAAACGAGTACCCAAAGTAGCAGGCACACTCCATGTGCCGTTGTAATCACCTGATATGTCATGGGCTCACGAGCTTTCTATGAGAACCATTGGCAGCCTTGTGGTCATTCTGATGCTCCTGGCGATGAGCTTGCCTGGATGTTTGTCCACTGCGTCCGTGGAAACCATGACTGCCGTTTTACCCGGCGAATTGCCCCTGCTGGTGACGGATCCCGCGACCGATGCGGGTAGCCCGCATTATAAAGGCAACGAATGCTGGCCGGGTCAGGCCCGCCTTGCAAGCCCCTTGCAAGTGAGGACAGTCGCATCGCCGGAAAACCCGCCGCGGCCGATTTCACTGATTGAATGCCTGGCGATGGCCCTGGAGAACGGGCGTACCGGCGAGCTTTTCGATGCGGCTGGCAGTGAACGCCGTTCCAGCGTGACCGGCTCGGGGCGGACGAGCTCGCCGTCCGATGCTTCCGACAGCATACGGACTTTCGCGTATGATCCCGCCCTGCTGGCCACCGAGATTGAACAGTCCTTGTCCAGGTTTGACACGATTTGGGATTCCGGCTTCGGTTGGAACCGCACCAATCAGCCCAGTCCGATTTTGGGAGCGACGCCCACGGACGACTTCCTTTTGAAAAACGAATACGATTCCGTTGGTTTACAATCGAGCCTCTTAAAGCCGCTGCCCACCGGTGGAGTCGCCGGCGTCACCTTTAGCACCGACTATTTGAATCAGGCGGGCCTGCCAAGTTCGCAGTTCATCAATCCGGGCTACCGTCCCGTGGCGGGAGTGGTTTTCGAACAGCCATTGCTGCGAGGCGCCGGTGTGCCGGTCAATGAGGTTCTGGACAGTCATCCAGGCGGCTACCGCAATCCGTTTCCAACCAGCACGCGTTCACCGGGAATCCTGCTGGCACGAATCGGTCATGTCAAATCCCAGCTCGAATTTGAGCGCCGTGTTCACGACCTGGTCTTCAAAGTCGAGGAAGCCTATTGGAACCTCTACCGAGCCTACTGGGAGCTGTATAGCCGCGAGAACGGCCTCAAGCAAACCCACCAAGCGTGGTTGATTGCCAAAAACAAGCAGGCCGGCGGCGGCCTGGGTGACGCCGATCTGGCCATGATCGAGGAGCAGTATCACTCCTTCCGCACGCAACGCCTGGAGGCATTGGGCTGGGGCAGCGGCGGCCGCGCGGGCGTGCTCGAAGCGGAACGGTATCTGCGCTATGTTGTCGGCTTGCCTGCCGAGGACGGCACCCGCCTCGTGCCCGCGGACGAACCAGCCTTGATTCACTTCGTGGATGATTGGAATACGGCCTGGGAAGACGCCAATGAGCATCGCCCGGAGCTCAAGCAGGTTCGCGAGGATATCAAGGCGGCCCAGCTTTCGCTCACCAAGGCCAATGAGCTGCTCAAGCCGGATCTGCGTTTTTACTCGAAGTACGACTACAACGGCCTCAACACGGGGCTGGGCACCGCCTTCGAGGATTTGTTCCGCAACGGACGACCCGAATGGGAGGTGGGTTTGCACCTGCAAGTTCCCATCGGCTTCCGCGAGGGAAACGCGGAGGTCGCTCGCGCCCGGCTTGCCATCGGCCAGCAGATGGCTCACCTGCGTGACGAGGAAGCAAAACTGGTCTTTTCGCTGCAGCGAAGTTACCGCGACGTGGTTCAGTTCCGCGAGGAGCTTGAAACGCGGCGCAGTCAGCAGGAGGCGGCCCTGAAACAACTGCAAGCTCGTTTGCAAAAATGGAATGCCGGCGGCATCGAAAGCATCGACCTCATTTTGCGGGCCCAGCGTGGTTGGGTGGATGCGGTGCGCGACGAGCAAACGGCCGTTTGCAACTACCGCATTGCGCTGGCCGATTTTGAAAGGCAAAAGGGCACCATCCTGCGCTCGCGGCAGATCATCATCGCCGACGGACACCTGCCTGTTTGCGCCAGGCCGCAGGCCAGTTCACAGATTCGCAGCTGGTTCCGGCCGATCGAGTTTGGCCTGGAGCCGCCGCCTAAATGCGCACCGGATAGTCCCGCCGGAGAGCTCGTGCCTTTTGTCCAAGTTCCCTTCGATCCGATGCAGTTGCCGGCGCCGTTACCTTCACTGGATTCTAAGGTGCGTTGATTTCGTCTGGCGCTTGGCCTTGTGTTGGGTGGCACGCCCCGCATCCTTGCATCGACCACAACTCCTCAGATTCCAAGGGGCGTGCGGAGTGGTCAGCGGCGCGGAAAGAAAAGAGGACGCAGCTCGTTTTTCCTTGACTGAGGAAAAGCGGGGTGGTAATGTTTGCGCCATGGCTAGAGGCGCTCGACACGCTCCTGAGGGTTTCGTTTACCATGTCCTTAACAGGGCCGTGGCACGCTTGCCGTTGTTTGAGAAGCCGGCCGATTATGGCGCGTTTTTGCGTGTGGTCGCCGAAGCGCTTGCGGAACAGCCGATGCGGATCCTGTCCTTCGTGTTGATGCCCAACCACTGGCATTTCCTGCTTTGGCCGGAGGGCGACCACGTCAACGCCCCACAAACCGACGGGGAACTCGAAGCCCTGCGCCGATCGCTGCGCCGCAGTTGCCCGTTTGGCTCCACTAGTTGGCTGGAGCGCATAGCCAACCGCCAAGGTCTGAGCCACACCCTACGACCTTTGGGCCGACCCAAAAAAGTCCCGCCCTTGGAGCAACCTCCCCCATCTTAGCGAAAACGAGCTGCGTCCTCTTTTCTTTTCTGGGCGGCATGGTCACAGGCGATCATTGAAGTGTTAATCCTGACGGCAACCTCGCCGCGCAGTGCGGCAAGTAGGCAAGAGTCGTGCCAAGTATCAGCACATTGCTTCTGGCGGTTTTGGCTTGCGCTTGTGGCTGGACTGGTTTAGCATCCTGCGCCGTATCGACTGCTCACCCGCTGAAAGGGAACTGCAATGGGATTGCTGCACGAACTCGACGACGGCAAGAAACGCGAAATCACCGAAGCGGATTACGAGCATTACCTCGGAGTGCTGCCGCCGGTGGCGTTCAGGTTCCAATGGAACGGCGAACGCTGGGCTTTCGGTTTCGCGGAAGGCAATGACTATGTTTACGCTTTCAAGCAGCAGGCCGGCAAGTTTTTTGCCCAAAAGACCGACTTGCTCAATCCCTTTGAATGCGGCGTGCCCCTGGAAAAGCAGCTGCAAGGCTTCTCCAAACGGCTGAAGGAAGAGAAGGAAGCGATGCGCGCTGCCTCGTGGATTCCGACCTGGAGCAGGCTCGGCAAGCAAAACCCCTGGATTCGCCAGGCGACCGATCCGGCGTTTACCACGCAGTCCTTTCACGCCTGCCTCAGCGATGACGAACTGCTCGACAAATTGGCAGGCAGGTGGTGCGTGGGCCAGGCGTTCTACCGCGGGGACATTTGCTTTATCCAGCAATCGGCGGATGAAGGCGGCGAATGGTTGGCCATCAAGGAGGATGTACCATTTGAAAGCATCTCTGTCGGCTGGATCATTGAAAAAAAAGGACGACCGGAGGCTCAGGCTCTGCTTGATCGGATTCGTGCTGTCGGCGTCGAGCGATGCAGGGAACTCGACTATTAAGGAATTCTGGCCTTTTCGTGCCTCGTGCGTTGGGCAATGACAATGGCGAGTGTGAAGAGGTGGGAGATGGCATGACGGCCGAAGAATTCGAGGTGATGGCCGAGCACCGGCTGGATCGGATGGGTCTGGTTGTCAAGCTCGACAAGGGTTTCAAAAAGGGCACGTACTGCATTTACGTCGAGTACGACGAACTGGCCCAGCGTGTGGGATTCGGCGCCGCCCGCCGTGCGGCGCGGGAATACTGCGACCAGGTCAAGGCGCATTTGGCCCGGGTCACAGGGAGCGGCATTGGCGAAACCGATGACGCATCGCGTGCCGCTGGGCCAGGTCGGAAACGCGACCTGGAGGCTACATTCCTGTCTTTTCCGGTCACGCCAGATGACAGGCACTCGAATGATGCAGCCATGTCGAAGCAGTTTCGGGTTGCTTTGCTGCGGGCCGATCAGGAATGTGACCAGTCCCAGGCGCGAGCAACGCGATGCGTCGCAACAAGCGCCGGACCACATTCCAGGAGCGGTTGGCTGCGGTTTTGGCGGGCGAGGCCTACCAGCATGTGGACGCGGTGACCAAGGAACGGCTGCTCGCCGATGTGACGGGGATTGTCTTTCCGGTCGTGGAGCGGGGCCTGTAAACTCGATAAAAACGCGGCCGCTGCATTCCCTGGCATCTCCTTGGTCTGAAACAGACCACGTCAAAATGATCGGAACAAATGAACACCATTTGCCGTTCGCTGCTTCGGTTGCGGTGACCGGTGCGGGCAACACGAGGAGGAAAAACTGCTCAGGTGTTGCGGACCCCGACGTGCGCAGGGCCCACTTCCCACGCACACGATCACTTCGTCTATACGACTAACGGTCCCGCCCGCCGGCATCGCCATGTCTCTACTACAGGCCGCCAGCCCCTGTAACACCGTTGACGGCAGCGACAGGAAGGGTGGGTCAAGCGGCTTGTGGTGGCCTCGTCCCATAGCTCGGTGTTTGTTTTCGCCAGCGAAACAAGGCCATTTCTGCCCTGAAAGCAAATGGCCAGGGTTTTCATGGTCAAAGAATTTCGAAATCGTTTCTGCGGACTAGGTTCAGGGATCGTGATCCCCGATTTCAGTCATGGCGTCAAAAGCTGCGCAACTTGGAGGATTTTGCTCGGCGAGTGCTGGAGGGCCGTCGGGAAAGGGGAGCGGGAAGGTCCCTGATTTCGAGCTTGCCGCTCTCCAGGACGATCAAATCCTTTGGCTTGAAAAAGTCTCGATAGCGCGGATACAGAGTTGCTGCGGTAATCGGATGGTATCCGTTCTCGCCTCGGCGTGCGAATACCCACGGCCCAATGCAAAACCTCGTCGTCACTGGCACGGGCGACGGCACTTGCCGCCGGTAGCCAGCAGTTCCTGTCCGAAAATCAAAAGGTCGTGGTCGCCCCACGCCGGCTTGGTACGGCGGACGGTACGAAGAATTGAAATCGGCAGAGAAAAAGATGAAGCCAGCAGCTGGGGGAAGCTGCTGGCTTTCCGGAGGCGCAACATGAAGAGGAATACGCCCCTCGGTGCGTCGGACCCGACGCGCGAAAGACACCGGTCGATAACGTCAGGCACATCGTGCCGTTGTCACTTAATTCTCAAATGGAAAAACTCGTTTCCAGTCCTTTTTCATGCTGGTCACGATCCAGCCGCGCTTCGTGGCATCGGCCATCAGGGCATCGGAAAACGTTCCGATCTTGGATTTGGTGCCGTAGGAATACTCGCGGTCGGCGTCGTCGTGGTGGACCAGCATCATGAAACGTGCGCCGGGGCCGGACTGGGTCCATTCTAGCATTTGACGATCCCCTTCTGAGTTGCCGAATGCCGCCAACGGTTTTTGGCCGATGAACAATTCGATGTCCTCCGGCTTACCTTCCTCGTCGTCGAGCAGCAATAGGGCGGGTTGTCGCATCAAGGCGGGCTTGCCTTCGCGATAATCGTATTTGAGTTTGGCAGCCGAACCGATGACTTGCTCAGGCGGAATGCCGTAGGATTTTTCACTGAAAACGCGAACGAACGCTTGGCCTCCGCCGGTGACGATATACGTTTTGAAGCCATTGGCCCGGAGGTATTGCAACACCTCGAGCATCGGTTGATAGACGCATTCGGTGTAGGGGCGTTTGAACCGCGGGTGCTTGCGCTGGCAAGCCAGTCCTGGGCAATGCCATGGAATTGCTCTGTGCTCATGCCGGCGTGAGTCGCCACCATGATTTCCAGGAGGTCCTTCCTGGTGAATTTCGACATCGTGTCGCGATCACCTGTCAGGACTGCGTTGAACGGTGCCTTGGTCTTCCACTGGGGGTTTTGCGCCGCCAACGCTTTGACGCGGTCCAACGCAAACACGAGTTGGGGAGGCAACGGCTGCTCTGCCCACAAGGTGCCATCATTATCGAAGGTTGCGATGCGCTTTGCGGGAGACACGTACTTCGGGCTCGTCTTTTCGGTGACGCTTCGGACAAACTCGATCGTTGCTTTTTTGGCAGGCTGGTCGTTCCACGAAGGCAGGGGATCGCTTGGTGGTTGCGCACTTGACTGCACTTGGCCGGAGGAAACCGAAAGCGATACAACCAAAACCAGCATGATACCGAGGCTGATGCATAGCGTTGCCTCCAGCTTGCGCCACATGATGTCTACTCCAGAAATGGGAATTTGTTTTCACAAATTTCACAAAATGGACGATTTTAGATTATCCTTGGCGCCTGAGGTCTCAAGGCGTGAAGGCGGAATGCTTCCCTTTCCTTGAAACCCACGACTGCCCGTCGGCCAAGTTGGTCCAGCGCATTGCGCACCGACTGCGCTGCATGTGGCAAGATGCACCGGCGCTGATCCGCTCGGGAGTTCGCGCATTCGGGCCCCATGTTTGCGGGCGTTGGCGACGTATCGGTTGAATCCGACTATTCTTCCGATAGCATGGTCTTCGACGGATTCCGCGACGATGGAGGCAGTTGCGACTCGCCTCCTGGCATACAGACATGACACCACTGAGGAGCACGCACATGCAACGCAGTTTGCTAGTACCAGCGGCGATTTTCCTTGGCGCCTTCTTATTGCGTGGTTCCTTCTCGAACACGGCCCAAGCCCAAGAAAAGCTCGGTGAAAAGGAGACCATCGAGATCGCCACAGACGCCTACATCTATGGCTACTCGCTGATCACCACTGAGGTTACGCGGGTGCAGATGACCAACGTCCCCAAGGTTGAGGGGTTCCGTGGGCCCATGAACCAGTTCATCAATGTCAAGAAATATCCGCCGGCGGACTACCGCGGCGTCTCCGCGCCCAATGCCGACACGCTGTACTCCTTTGCCTGGCTCGACCTTACCGAACCAAAGGTGTTCAGCCACCCGGACATGGGCAAGCGGTTCTACCTGTTTGAGATGACCGACCTGTGGATGGCCGACTTCGAGTCGCGCGGGACACGTACGGCGGGTGAGAAAGCCGCGAATTACCTCATCACCGGCCCGGGCTGGAAGGGCGAGGTGCCGGCGGGGATGAAGCATATTCCGGTGGCAACGCGTTACATGGTTATCGCCGGCCGCATCTATGCCGACGGCACGGAAAAGGATTACGAAGCCGTCAGTGCCCTGCAGGCCAAGCTCAAAATCACGCCGCTCTCCGCCTGGGGAAAGCCGTTCACCTACCAGGCGCCGACGGTCGACAAGAACGCGGGCTTCAGCATGACCGATGGGCCGCAGAAGGCGATACTTGACATGGGCACTGCCGGCTACTTCGACCGGTTGGCCAAGGTGATGGGCGGCGCCGCTCCAGCGGCGAAGGAGGATGCGCCGCTCCTTGCTCGCATCGCCAAGATCGGCATCGTTCCCGGAACGCCTTTCGACATGACCAAGCTCGATCCGGCGGTGCAAGCAGCACTGAAGGACATCCCGAAAATCGCGCTCAAGAAGATCGAAGCCAACAAGAATTCGGTGGGCAAGATCGTCAATGGTTGGGTCATCACGAAGGGACTGGGTATCTACGGGACCGATTACCTGAAGCGCGCGGTAGTGGCGGCCTACGGTTGGCCTGCGAACCGCGAGAATGACGCCGTCTACCCCTACACCGAGGTGGACAGCGAAGGGAAGAAACTGACGGGCGCCAACAGGTACACGCTGACCTTCCCCAAGGACCAAACGCCCCCGGTCAACGGCTTCTGGTCGATCACCATGTACGAAATCGACCAGGGCTGGTGGTTCGTTCCGAACCCACTTAACAGGTTCACCGTCAGCCTGCGGAACAACCCGAAATTCAACGACGACGGCTCGCTGACGCTGTACTTCCAGAACGAGTCTCCGGGCAAAGACAAAGAAGCGAACTGGCTCCCGGCTCCAAAGGGAGACTTCATCGCCATGCTGCGCATGTACTGGCCAAAGGCATCAGCTCCGTCGATCCTCGACAGTACGTGGCAACCACCGGCGGTGAAGAAGGTTAACTAAGGGGTGGGCTGTCCAGAAAACTGAGAGCCACTATTCTTCCAATAGCATTGTCATTGACGGATTCCGCGACGAGGGAGGCAAATGCAACTCGCCTCCTGCTCATGCAGACATTTTCACCACTGAGGAACACACACATGAAATACAGTCTACTAAAACCAGCGGCCATTTCCCTTGGCGCCCTTTTTTTGCTTGGTTCCTTCTCGAATACGGCCCCTGCGCAAGATAAACTTAGTGCCAAGGAGGCCCTCACTATCGCCACAGAAGCCTACATCTATGGCTACTCCCTAATAACAAGCGATCTCACGCGAGCCGCTTTCATCAACGTCAAAGCTCCCGACCCAAAAACGTTTCAGGCGCCGTTGAACCAGTTCGTCAGTTTGCCGAAGTACCCTTCGGCGGACTATCACGGTGTCACGGCTCCCAACGCGGACACGCTTTATTCCGGAGCATTCCTCGATGTATCAAAAGAGCCGATCGTACTTTCCTACCCCGACATGAAAGGCCGGTACTTTCTTTTTCCGATCTACTCCGAGTGGACCAACGTGATCAGCTCGCCCGGCAAACGAACCCTTGGTACCGGTCCTCAGACCATCGCCATCACTGGACCTACATGGAAGGGAACCTTGCCGGCGGGAATTACTCAACACGTCAAATCACCGACCGGTTCAGTGTTCATTATCGGGCGCGTCTACGCGGAGGCGACCCCGGAGGATTACGCCGCGGTGAATGCGTTACAGAAAGAGTTCAAGCTCGTCCCGCTAAGCTCCTATGGCAAGCCTTATTCCCCGCCTGAAGGAACGATTGATCCGAAGGGGCCGAGCGTAAAAGACATCGTTCGGCAAGTCATTATCGCGATGGACACGCAGACGTATTTCAGCAGGTTGGCCGAATCAATGGCTGTCAATCTTCCGGCTCCAGAAGACGCGCCCGTCATCGCGAAGATGGCGAAGATTGGCCTCGTGGCGGGGAAGCCCTTCGAGCTGACCAAGCTTCCTCCGGACGTGCAAAAGGCCGTGGCGGGTGCGGGAAAAACTGCATATGCCCAGATCGAAGAGGAGACAAAAAAAGGCGGCAAGCTCGTCAACGGTTGGATGGTGACCGATCCCAGCACAGGGAAGTATGGCACGAATTACCTTTGTGCGCGGCGTTATCCGATTATGGCTGGGGCGGAAACTTGCAACTTGACGCTGTCTATCCCAGTGCAAGAGTGGACGCAGATGGCCAAAAGCTCGTTGGCACGAATAACTATGTCATCCATTTCGCCAAGGGTGAAACGCCACCCGCAGACACGGCGGCCGCGTCAAATTCCACCGAAATTATAGGGAGGCCCTTGATTTGGTCAAGTGTACAGGTCTACTATTCTCCCGACAGTCGCCCGGAACAAGGAGCACGGGAACAAGGAGAACCGTATGGCCGCTACCAGCGTGGGATCGATCAAGAAGCACTTTCGCAAGCTGTGGGATCCGCGGGTCACTGGGCGAACGAAGCATCGTTTGGGAGACATCCTCGTCATGGCCATCTGCGGCGTGATCGCCAATTGCAATGGGTGGCGCGAAATCGCCTTATTCGCGCAAAAGCGGCAGACGTGGTTCAGACGCTTTTTGACGTTGCCCAACGGCATTCCGTCTCATGATACTTTTGAACGCATCTTCAACTTGCTCGACCCCAAGGCCTTCCAAGCGAGCTTCATTGGCTGGATCAAAGAAATATCTGATTTGGTTGGATTGAAGCACATTGCCATTGATGGCAAAGCCTTGCGTCATTCCGCGAATCCGGGCAAAGGTTTGGGAATGCTGCATTGTGTGAACGCCTGGGCGACCGAGCAGCATGTGATTCTCGGCCAAGTGATGACGGACGCAAAATCCAATGAAATCACGGCAATTCCGAAGCTTTTGGAACTCCTGGATCTGCACGGTGCGTTGGTGACCATTGACGCCATGGGGTGTCAAAAGGCGATAGCCAAGAAAATTGTAGAACGCGGCGGCGATTACGTTTTGAACGTGAAGGCCAACCAAAAGCATTTGTTGGAGGACATTCAAGCCACGGTGGAAAAGGCAGTGGACGGTTTACTGCCATCGGAGGTCGTGGAGGAATACACCAAAGTAGAATCTGGGCATGGCCGACAGGAGGAACGGAGCTATACGGTGATCCATAACGCGGAAGGTATTCGCGACCGCGACCAATGGGAGAAGCTCACCACGGTTGGCATGTGCCGCACGGACACGACGATCGACGGGGAGACCACGACAACGGTGAAGTATTTTATCGGCAGCAAAAAAATGAGCGCCCGCAAATATGGCAAGGTGATACGCGGCCATTGGGGCATTGAAAACAACTTACATTGGCAGTTGGACGTCAATTTTGGAGAAGACAGCAGCACCATCAACCACCGCAAAGCCGGGGAGAATTTTGCGGCGCTGCGGCGCATCGCCTTGAGTTTGGTGAAGCAACATCCGAGCAAAGAAAGTATAGGCAGAAAAAGGATGGCAGCCGCGTTAGACCCTGCTTTTCTCGCGGAAATCCTCACCGGAAATAGCAAGGATGGCAAACTTTAATGCGGCCACCGTGGAGAATCTCCCCCTTGGAGCCCAGTTGCTACGGCTACTTGGGTCCAAACGGCATTAGAGCCTTGAGTATCGTTCTGCGTGAATGCGGCAAACAAGCGGTTGCTGCTATACTGGACATCCATCGCAACTTCAAATGCACGGTCACTGAAGCCTGGTCGTTGGTCCACGGCAATTGAAGTCTTGGCCTGGTTGCCAAGGGCATTTGGACTAGTATTCATCATGCTTTGAAAGCTCAACGCCGGCGCCAAACGGTTTTCGAGCTGCTCGATGTGTGGCAAAATGAATCTTGATTTGGGTGGAGTCCGAATTGTTCTTTTTCCAATCCAGCTTCGCAATCGCAGCCACAGGCGCGTACTCAAAAGGTGCGTCATTTTCCACCCAATTCCTTTCCTGGTCCTTCCGGGCGCAGTTTGGACTGGCGAGCCGTGCTCCTGTCCGCGCTGCTCGCCTCAACGGCAAGACGGGCCGATTTCGGCCTCGCCTCGGACAGTCGCTTAATCGACACCGCAGCTTCCTGGGTCAACCAGCTGCGGGGGGGGCCGTTTGCAACCACATGCAAGACATCCAGGGCATCTAAGGAGCCGAGTTGCTCCAGAAACTCAATGGCCCGGATAGCTCGCAAGTGGAGCGGTTCGACATCGGGGGCGTTTATCTTTTTAACAACCTGCTCAAGTCGACGACGTTGTTCCAACGAAATCTCCTGCTGATCGAGCAAGGCGCAATAAAACGGAACAAACTTCTGGCCCAAGAATTCCAATTGCGTTTGTGCTTCGGCACGCACCGAAAAACGAGGATGATCGAGTTTGTCCAGAAGCGCGGTCATATCGGAAAGCGTGGTAAACGCGGGCGAATCTATCGGAGGAAGGGTCCTGAGCGCTATCTTCAAGAAAATGCATGTTTGTTTGGGTTCCGACCACAGGGCCCAAAAGGCCGGCAACGCCTCGTTCATGCGATTGGATCCTATGCGGTCCCATAACTTGGCCCATCCCAGTGGTGAGCGTTTTGGTTCGGGCGGTGGCGGGACGGGATAGTCGTTCAGAATGTCGAGTTCGCAAAACAGCTCCAAGGATTTATTTGGCATACCTTGCGAGTTATTGTCAGCCAATGTGGCAAAGGTAGTACCTGTACTCGCCACGAAAACTCGACCCAAAAAGCCGTCGCACAGCCTCGGGAATTGAGCCCCGTCGCCCGGGATGCGAGCCACCTCACGCAGTGTGGCGGTTTCAACCAAATGTGCTCGACTTGTAATGCGCAGCGTATATTTTGATACCAACGGGAGGACGACCGGTTTTCCGCTTGGTGAAATACGCACTCGGAATCGAGCGTTCCCGTGGACGCCCATTTCGTTTAGGAAAGCGTCGGGCCAGCACCCGTTTGATTGGGTGTACGAAACGTCTGCAACCTTTCTTAGCCCATCCACCCTCCAAAGTTCAACTCTGGTGGGCGGCTCCGGCAAAAAAACACAGAGTGGAGAAGGCCCAGGTTGATGTTGCCCGGGAGGATCGTAGATAAAAAAGGCTGCCAAGATATACTTGCCATCCTCGGAGAAGGAAAACCCGTTGCAACTACAATTCTCTATGGTACGTCGCATAATACACTTGCCCGTAAGACCATCCCAAATGACCAAGTCTGTCGCAGGGCCCGCTAGGTGATGTGGAGCGCGTGTCGAAAAGACAGCGAACAGGTTCAAAGTTGGTGAGAATTGAACTATAGTCTTATGAATAACCCACTGCGGGTGCTCGGACACTTCTACTAAAATGGCTCCACTTGAAGCATCCATCACAATACATGAATACCTATTCGTTAGAGCGACAGTCTTGCCATCAACCGAAAAGCATCCATCTTCCGCCGTAAAATGTGACGGCACAGCAAGCGCTTGGATCTGGCGACCGTTGGCCGTTTCGTAGACGGCTGGCGGCTTGTCACCAAGGGCGGTTACATAGTATTGTGCGTTTTGCGAAAAAGCGATAAATCTTGCGTCTAGGCCCTTGCGATTCGATGGCAGTTCTGCAGTAGCTTGAGGAATTGCAGAAGGCCGTGTGGGGAGGATTGGCTTTAGCCTTTCCCGGGATTGGCGTGCAGGGAATTGGAAGGCAGATGTACGGCGTGGCAATACAACTACGGCAGCAGCCACCAGGCCGGTGGCAATGCAAACCACTACTGTGGCGATGAAACAATACCGGCTTACCCGTATGTTCGGCATGGGCTGTAGCCATCCTGACAGGGGGCACCTAGCGGCAAAGCCACGCCCGTTCGACCGAGGCCAAGTAGCTATGCCACCAACCTTGGGCAGATCATAGTCTGTTGACAAGCCTTTTTCAACATTATTCTCCATTTTGATGATTTTGTCTTGATTTTTTCTTATTGCCTTGTAATAACATTTACGGTTTGGGCCCTGCGCTCACTGCGTCCAAGCCCCGTGTACATCTTCTCGGTGCTTTTCAGCCCGATTCCAGCGGCAAAAAACAGGCACGTCGTCTAAACTGGCGGCGCGTCAGCGACCCCGGATTCAACGGAAGTTGTAGCCTGTTTTCCGATTTCGCCGCAATCCTTTGGCTTGATTGTGCGGAATCGCAACTGCGGAGAGCCCGTATAGTGAGCAAGCCTCCCAAATCGCTCATGTTACCTGGTTAGCCGCTTCTGGCAGTTGCTGGTTTCAACGGTCATGCCTGCTTCCAGTGCCTTTCACCTGGTGGGCAAGCAGCCGGCGGGAACCGACAGCTCCGAAAATCTCGCCACGTCCTGAGGTTTCCATGGAATGCCCCGTTTTTTCCTTCACCTCATCCCCAGGCTTCGTGGCTCGGATCACTTCTACTGTGGCTCGAATGACTTCCACCTTTGCCACGAAAGGGACCTGATGTACAATTGGAGGAGATCCAATTCGGTTGGCAAGAGAAAGAAAAGAGGACGCAGCTCGTTTTTCCTTGACTGAGGAAAAGCGGCGCGGTAACGTTTGGGCCATGGCTCGAGGCGCTCGACACGCTCCTGGGGGTTTCGTTTACCATGTCCTTAACCGGGCCGTGGCGCGCTTGCCGTTGTTTAAGAAGCCCGCAGATTATGCCGCGTTTTTGCGCGGGGTCGCCGAAGCGCTTGCGGAACAGCCGATGCGAATCTTATCCTTCGTGTTGATGCCCAACCACTGGCATTTCCTGCTTTGGCCGGAGGCCGACCACGTCAACGCCCCACAAACCGGCGGGGAACTCTAAGTCCTGCGCCGATCGCTGCGCCGCAGTTGCCCGTTTGGCTCCACTAGTTGGCAGGAGCGCATAGCCAACCTCCAAGGTCTGAGCCACACCCTACGACCTTTCGGCCGACCCAAATAATCCCCGCCCTTGGAGCAACCTCCCCCATCTTAGCGAAAACGAGCTGCGTCCTCTTTTTTTTCCTTTTTTTTCCCGGAATCGCGGTGTCGGTGATCCGGCATTTTTTGAGGTGGTGCAAGATTGCACGGAGGTGTGTCTGGGGGGCTGCAAGAAATTGCAACCAACCAGGTGAAACGGCGGCAAGGCGTGAGACGAAACCGTTTCAATTGTTGTCAGCTGTTGGCATCCCTCGTCATCCGTTAGCGGTTTCATGTCATGGGGGTGTGCGGGGGGGTTGAGATGAGACGAAAGCGCCCGCCATTATTGCTCAACGATTGTCACACTCAAAAGTCCAGGGCGGCGCCTGGCACAGCCGATAAGGGAACAGCAGATAATCTCCAAAAAACCGCCCGGCCGACAGAAACGGCTGCAAACAAGGCACATAATTGCCGAACCGCTCGGTCTGTTTGTCCTCAAAATACAAAGGCCTGTAACACACCTGGCCGGCGATTGGGGCGATGGCTTGCACCGGAAAAGACTGGGCCGCGGTGGCTGATTCTTCCCCTAACAATGTCGCTCCCCGGGGAAAGTCAACCTTTTTGACCTGCGGCAACTCTTGCCGTAAACGCTGCTTCAGCGCTTGCTCCGACTGCACTCGGAAGACTTGATCGCGGGTCGGCGGCGCCAGGCCGAATTCGACCGGCGATGTCTCCTTGGGGGCTTGCGGGTTGTGAACCTCCGGCTGTTGGGCGACCGGCGCTTCACCCGTGGCGAGCGGGGTCCCGATCCTGGCCTGGGCTTGCGCCCGACCATTTCCGCCGAGAACAATCGTCGTTGCCAGGATGGCTGCTGCTACCCACCTTGAAGGCATTGGCGCTCGACCTTTGCAAGATTTGAGTTATTTCAGCAAGAATGCGGCACAGTTCCTATTATCGTCAAACTTCATCCAACTTCTTCAATCGGCCTGGCGAATCAGCTCATCACTTCGCAATGCCCCCAGTCGAGCTGGGAGGTTGCGACCGACTGCCGATGACGAAAATCGACTGATTGGTTGGCTACGGATCATCACCTTCGCTCTTTGCAACCTACATTTCATGAGGATCGATCATTCTGCCCATGCCGTGAAAGGTTCAAATCATGCCGGAGCCATTGACGCAGGAACGGGAGAGCGTGCTCCGAACCGAAAGTTTTCCGCGGCTGGTCGAGGAAATCGGCCAACTCCTGGAAAAATCCGCCGAGCCCGCCGTTTTCCATGGTGAATTTTTGCGACGCGTGGTTTCGGCAGCGGGGGTCGCCGGCGGCGCAATTTGGACAAGATCGGCGGAAGGGACTTTCCATCGCGAGCAAGCCATTAACTGGCTGGAATTGCGGCTGGAAGCGGCCTCGGATGGGATTGCCTGCCACGCCCAGATTCTCCAGGTGGCCAGCCAGCGCGAACGTGCTTTGTGGGTGCCGCCGCACAGCGGTTCCAAGCTCGTCGGCGACCGCGGTCACGCAGCCAATCGCAGCGACCACGGCTTGCTGCTCGCCCCAGTCATGCTGGAAAAACAGGTCATCGGCCTGCTGGAGGTTTGGCTGCATCCCATCCCCGACGCACAGCAGCGCCGCGATCTGGCCAGCGTCCTCAGCGAATTGACCGGTTTTTTGGCGGCCTACCACCACCAGCGACAGTGCCAATCCCTGATTCATCAGCAGAAGTTGTGGCTTCAGCTAGACGCTTTCGTTCGCCAAATCCATGAAAGTCTCGATCCGTGGATTACCGCCCAGTGGATCGCGCAGGAAGGTCGGCGCCTGCTGGAATGCGATCAGGTCAGCGTCGCGCTGGCGTGGGGCGCGAAAACCAAGGTGGCGGCAGTCAGCGGGGCCGCGGTTGTCGAGGAGAACAGCCGGCTTGTCGAATGCTTGCGGTCGCTGTGCGACGCCGTGCTGCATTGGGGCGAGACGCTGGTCTACAATGGCCAACGCGATGAGAGCTTGCCACCCACCGTGGCGTCCACGCTCGATGCCTATCTTGCCGAGAGCAACTGCAAGTTGCTTGTCGTGCTGCCGCTGGAAAAAAAAGCGGCCGGCGCCAAGGACAGAGTCGCTTTTGCCGCATTGACCGCGGAATCGTTCGAGCCTGCTTTCCCCGCGGAGCAATTGCAGCAACGGCTCCAAACGCTCGCGCCTCACGCCGCATTAGCCTTGGCCAATGCTGTTGAAACCGCGCGCCTGCCGCTGCAACGGGTCTCACGTGTGCTTGCCAGGGGGCGAGATTGGGCCAATACGCGAACCGTTACCCGCCTCGGTCTGTACGCGCTGCCTGCGGTCGTTTTGATTGCGATCCTGGCACTGGTGCCAATGGGGCTGCGTTTGGAGGCCAAGGGTCAATTGCTGCCGGTGGAGCGGCAAATGGTTTATGCCGCCCAGAATGGCAAGGTCGTCGAGTTGCGAGTCCGCCCTGGGGACCTTGTCGAAAAAGGCCAGGAGTTGCTCTTTATCGAGGATCTCGATACGCAACTGCAAATCGATCAACTGGCGCTCAAAATCGGGGCCGCGGAGCAGCGCCTGGCTCTGCTCAGCGAGCAGCTCGGCAAAAAAACCAGCAACGAAGAGCGCAGCGGGCTTGTCCGGGAACGCATCCAGCAGCAATACGAATTGCGCAAGGCGACCGTCGAGCGGGACATCCTTTTGCAGACGAGCCGCAGCCCGCGCAAAGCCCCCGTGTTCGCTCCGCTGACGGGGAAGGTGGTCACCTTTGACGCCCATGAACAGTTGCTCGGCAAGACCGTCAAACCCGGCGATCCGCTGGTGCGCATCGCCGGCGTCAAGGGAACGTGGGAGATCGAGCTGCAGATTCCCGAACGGAATGTGGGCCCGATCCGCGAAGGCTTGCAGGCGAGCGAGTCTGGTTTTGTCGACGTCGATCTGTTGCTGGCCAGTCAACCGCATCGGACCTACCACGGCCGATTGTACAGGGACGGCCTGGGCGGCGAGACGAAGGTGCTGGACAATGCCGTCGTTCTGCCCGCGCACGTCCGGATCGTGGACGATGATTTGATCCAGCAGATTGAAAACCTGCCGGTGGGCCTGGAGGTTCGCAGCAAGGTCCATTGTGGGCCGCGCTGCATCGGTGCCGTGTGGTTCCACGAGCTGTGGGAGTTCTTCTACGAGCACGTGATCTTTTGATGAGGAGCCGCCGATGAGGCGCTTTTTCTGGTTCGCTGTGAGCGGGGCGGTGTTGGCGGGCCTGGCCGCGTGCTGGGCACTCGTCGGGGATTTTCGTGCCCAATCAAGGTGGCAGGTGAGTGAAAATCGCGAACCGTCGTCCGCGCACAAGATGCTTTCCTTGGTCAAGCAGCAAGCCACAGCCAGCCCTCAAGATTCTGCCAAGCTCGGCCAGGCATTTTTTGACCCTCTGGAGATCGGACCGTGCAATTTAGCGCCGATTTCCGAGCAGGACGTATCGAGCCAGGTGGACGGCATCTTCGACGAGATTCTCGTCGACGTCGGGCATCAGGTTCACAAGCAGGCGTTGCTGGGCCGGCTGGACGATCGCCAGCTCCGCGCCCAGGTTGGCCTGCTGGCGATCCATGCTTCGAGCCAGGCCGCGGAACGCATCGCCAAGGCCCAGTTTGACGAGGCGGACGCCAAGGTCGAATATGCACTGAAAGCCAACGAAACGGGTCTGCGCAGCGTTCCGGAGCTGGAAGCAAAAACTTATTTCTACCAGCGTGAGCGCTACGCCTTCGAAATCATCAAGGCACGCGAGGAACGGGAGGGGGCCCAAAAGGAACTCGAAAAAACCAGGGTCGTTCTGCAGCAGCATGAAATCCGCGCAGCTCTCGCGGGCGAAATCGTCAAGGTGTATAAACGAACCGGCGAAGCGGTCAAGCAGGCGGAGCCGCTCTTCCGCGTGGCCGATTGCAATGGGCTGCGCGTCGAGGGCCTGTGCAAAATCCAGCAAGCGAAACTGATTCGCGTCGGCATGCGCGCCCTCGTTGAGCCGGATTTTCGCGGCGAGCAAATGACGCAGTTGATCGGCCATACCGGCGCGATCACGGCCCTGGCGATCTCCGCCGACGGCCAGCTCCTCGCTTCGGCCAGTGAAGACCGGAGCGTCATGCTGTGGAGCTGGCCGCAGGGCATACGCAAGGCAGAGTTGCCGCATTCCGCGGAAGTCACCGCTGTTGCTTTCCTGGGAAACGGCCGCGACGGTTGCTCCTTGCTGACCGGCTGCGCCGATGGCGAACTTCAGCTTTGGCAGGTGCCTGCCGCGGGCAAACCCACCTCGCTAAAATTGGCGCAACTTCACGAAGGACCAGTGCGGGCTGTCGCCTTTAATGCCGACCGTTCTCGGTTCGCCACGGGCGGGGAGGATAAGCGGATCGGCATTTGGGAGACAGTCACGGGCAAGCATATGTTCTGGTTGGTCCCGGAGGAAGGACTCTCGGCCCACCAGGGTGCCGTCACCCATCTGCGTTTCTGCCCGGATGGTCAGCTTGTCTCGGCTGGACGAGACCATACGATCAAGGTTTGGAAGCTCTCCGGCGGCGCCGCAGTGCTCGCTCGGGTGTACGCCGGGCGCACTTGCGAAGTCTCTCAGTTGGGAATCAGCCCAGAGGGCCGACGTGTTCTGCTTGACCTCGGCGAAGAGCTGCGCATCCTCGATCGCGATACGGGAAGCTTTCTTGGGTCGTTGCACAGCCAGCGTCAGGGCAGGTTTCAGGCATTGGCCGAGTTCTCGCCCAGCGGACGGCTCGTCCTGACCGCATCCAGCAACATGCGCCTGCAACTGTGGAGCGTGCCGCCGACACCCGAGCAAACGCAGTTCTTCCGCCAGGGCTATACCAAGGGTTTCCACCGCGCTTCACTGCTGCCTTTTGGCGGCGCTCCGCTGGGTTTGTCCGCTTTGGCATTCGCCGCGTCCTATGAAAAGGCGCCCCGGCTTTGGAATCTTGCAGGCAGCGAGATTCGCCATTTCGTCATTCCGAGCGCCTCGGTCGTGCAAGCCGGCGTGTTCTCTCCCGACGAATCGGTGTTTTTCACGGCAGGCAGCGACAAGGTGGTCCGCGTCTGGGCGGTGCCCGCGGCCGCGCAATGGCAAGCGCCCTACGAAGCCTCCATCACTTATGTGGGAAGCCAGATCGAACGTGGCACCGACATGGTTCGTATCCGCGCGGAGCTGGAGAATCCAACGGACGCCGGGCGCCGCTTGCGCGCCGGCATGTCCGCCACCTTGCGTATCTTCCCCGAAACGAAAGATCTGAAATAAAAAATCATGCTCAGCCTCGAATCGCACAGCACTCTGGAAGGCCGCAAAAGCGTTCGCGTGCGCGCCCGCCAGAACCTGCGCAGCGCCGAGCAGAGCTGCGGGGCTCAGACGATTTTCGTGGTCAAGGATCCGATCACGATGCGCTACTTCCATCTGGATGAAAAACAACACTTCCTTTTCGGCCTCATGGATGGCAGCCACAGCCTCGCGGATCTCAAAGTCGCCTACGAGACGAAATTTCGGCCGGATCGCCTGTCGTTTGACGAAATCGAGGATTTTGTCGCCGAACTGCTGGAAGGTGGGTTGGTGCAGAGCGATGCGGTGTCCGCAAGCAAACGAACGATTGAGCGTGCCGGCAAACAAAACTGGCGAATGTCGCTGTCGCGTTTGAACATCCTGTGCATCAAGATTCCGCTCGGCAACCCGGATCGCTGGCTGACTCCGCTCCAACCCGTCGCCCGGATGTTGTTTGGCTGGGTCTTTCTGGTTGGCAGTCTTGCTCTGTGCGCCAGTGCTTTGGCCCTGCTCGCGACTCATTGGCGCGAGTTCCTGGCCCGCTTGCCGGTCTACGAGCGACTTCTTTCGGTTGGAGACGCTGGTGTATCTTTGGCTGACGCTTGGCCTGGTGAAGCTGCTGCACGAGTTCGGCCACGCGCTTTGCTGCAAGCGCATGGGAGCGGAAGTGCAGGAGATGGGCGTCGTCGTCCTTTTCTTTTTCCCGACGCTGTATTGCAATGTCTCCGATAGCTGGCTCTTGCCGAACAAATGGAAACGCATGGCGGTTAGCGCGGCCGGCATTTACGTGGAAATCCTGCTCGCCGCGGTTGGCACTTTCGTTTGGTGGTGGACCGATTCGGCGACTTTCCTGCATCATTGGGCGTTTGCCGTGATGCTCTATTGCGGCGTCAGCACGGTGCTTTGCAATGCCAATCCGCTCATGCGCTTTGACGGCTACCATGTTCTAGCCGACTGGTTGGAAGCGCCCAACCTCGCGCAGCAGTGCACACGGCGATTACGCGCAGCGCTGCTAAGTTGGTTCGGCGTCAGGATCAATGACACGCCGGCGACCGGCCGTGTGAGCAACCGTTTCCTGTTTTGGTTCGGGCTCGCTAGCCTGGTCTATCGCTGGTACGTGACGGCTTTGGCCCTGTTTTTCCTCTACGAGTTCATGAAGCAGCAGCACATCCCCGTCGTCGGCTGGGCTCTCGCGGCTCTCAGCCTCACGGTCTTGTTCGGCGTGCCGATGTGGCAATTGCAGTCGTGGCTCCGAAAGCAAGGGAGGTTGCCTGACATGAAACCCAGCCGCTTGTGGCTGTCGCTTGTCGCCGGCGTGGGATTGGCGGCGGCGTTTTTCTTTTTGCCGTTGCCCATGAAGGTCCGCGGCATTGCCCTGGTGCAGCCGGTTCCGGAGCAGGTTCACCGCGTCATGGTGCCCGAGGCCGAAGGGTTCTTGCAGGAAGTGCACATCCGAGACGGCCAGCGGGTCAGGGCGGGTGACGTGCTGGCGGTTCTCGCCAACCCCAAGCTTGAGCTCAAGGTGCGCGTCAACGAGGCGGACCAAGCGTTGCGCGAGCAGCAGCAAACCGCGTTCCTCGCTAGTTTTGCCGACAGCGAGGAGGCGGACGACACGGTCCTCGCTGGTTTGCTCGAATGCGAACATGAGCTGAAGGCGCTGACGCAGGAGCATCGGACCTTGAAGGAGCAACGCGATCGTTTGACCTTGCGCGCCCCGGCCGATGGCGTTGTCATGGGACTGCTGTCCTTCGAGGACAAAGGCAAATGGCTGAGCAAGGAAACGGAGTTCTGCCGGGTCGGCAACGATAGTGCTTTGCGGGCGTTGGTGCTGGTGGACCCCGCCGATCATCGCCAGGTCCGCGTGGGCAGTCAAACCAGCGTGCTGATTCACGGGGCGGCAGGCCGGCAGTGGCCAGGCGCTGTGATATCGGTCGCCCTGGTCGATTCCAAGAGCATTCCAGAGGCATTGTCCAATCGCGTCGGCGGCGAGGTGGCGACCCAGCAGGACCCCGCGACGAAATTGGAAAAGCCGCACGGGCAGCATTACCTGGTGAGCATCCACTTAAGCGGAGGCGATGCGTCGATTCAGCCGGGCGTTATGGGACGAGTCAAGATCGACGCGGAGCCGCAAACAGCATGGTGGCGCTTGCGGTGCTGGCTGGGCACAACTTTTAACTGGGGACTTTGAGGCTTGTCGAAATGAGCAAAACCAAGACGACGGCTGGACTCGGGCACCGCCTACAAGGCGCGCTGTATCGGCTGTTGGGCATTAGCACGGCAGCTCGATCGTCCAGCCGCCGCCGGCTCGCGCCGCTGCAAGAGCTCGAAGACCGCTGTTTGCTAAGCATTACGCCGATCGCCTCGGAGTACCGAGTGAACACCTATACGCAGGGTGCGCAGCAAACATTCCCCCAAACGCCGCAGGCCGTGGCCATGAATCCGACGAACGGCAATTACGTCGTTGTCTGGTCCAGTCAGGGACAAAACGCCGGCGGCGGCTGGGATGTTTACTTTCAACGTTACAATGCCGCGGGTCAGGCTCAGGGTGCTGAAACGCTCGTCGATACTCCCGTGAATGGGGTCAATCAGCAATTTGCCAACGTCGCCATGAATTCAAGCGGCAACTTTGTGGTCACCTGGTCGAGCCAGTTGGGAGGCCAGTGGAATATCTATGCGCAGCAATACAACGCCAGCGGCGTGGCCCAGGCGCGACCATCAATGTCAGTGCGCCCACCAACGCTGATCAGGAGTATTCCACAGTCGCCATCAATGACTCAGGCGCATTCGTGATCGTTTGGTCCGGCCACCAGACCGGTAATTGGCAAATATATGGCGTTGCCTTCAATCAGAATGGCGTTGCCCTGACTAACCCGGTCCAGGTGACAAACGCAACCAATGATCAGATGTACCCCGACGTGGCGTTGAACGACGCCGGCGACGTTGTACTCACCTGGTCCGGCCACCAATCCTCACACTGGAACGTCTATGGCGAGACGTATACACCGACCAATCAGTTCGAGGGAACCATATTCCAGGTCAATACCAACATGACCGATGACCAGGAGTATTCGACTGTCGCCATGGATGCCGGCAGCAACTTCACCATCACCTGGTCTGGACACCAGACTGGTCATTGGAATATCTACGCCCAAAGCTACCTTGCCAACGGCGCCGCCAACGGCAGCAATTTCCAGGTCAACACCACCGACGGCCAGGACCAGGAATACTCCAGCATCGCATTTGCCGGCGACGGCAACCCAATCATCACCTGGTCCGCTGACGGCACTCAGGCTGGCACGACCTGGGGGGTCTATGCTCAACAGTTCACGGCGACCGGCACGCCCCTGGGCAACAAACAGCACGTCAACACCTACACTCCCGGCGCCCAGTATTACTCCAGCATTACCGGAGCTGCCAACGGCGATGTCGCGATCGTTTGGACAAGCCAAAACGAAGACGGAAGCAGCTTCGGCGTCTACGGCCAGAACTTCACGACCGGCGCCACCGCCAACAACATCACTGTCACCCCAGCCTCCTTGGCGACCAGCCAGACCGGTACGTCGGCAACATTTGGCGTGGTTTTGACCAGTGCCCCTGCCGCCAACGTCACGATCTACCTCAATAGCACGGATCCATCACAGGGGACGCTCTCCGCCAGCGCATTGACCTTCACGCCGGCCAACTGGAACGTCGCCCAAAACGTGACGGTCACTGGCCTGGACGATCACATCGCTGACGGCAACCAAACCTACTTGATCAACGGCACAGCCTCCAGCGCCGACCCCAATTTCAACGGCCAGGCCATGCCCGCGGTGACGGTGGTCAACACGCAAGCCGACGTCGCCGGCTTCACCGTCACGCCAACGTCGCTGACGACCTCCGCGACCGGATCGTCGGCGGCATTCAGCGTGGCCCTTACCAGCGAACCGTTGGCTCCCGTCACGCTGTCCCTTGGAACCACCGTAGCCGGGCAGGGCGCCCTGTCACAAACGACTTTGACCTTTGACGCCTCGAATTGGGACACGGCCCAGACGGTCACCGTCACAGGCGAGGACAATCCCCTCGTCAGCGGTAATCAGACCTACCAGGTCACCGGCACGGCCACAAGTGCCGATGGCGTCTACAACGGCATGGCGATGACGCCGGTCACGGTCGTCAACATGCAAGCTGTCGCCGGCTTCACGGTGACGCCGACCGCGCTGCAGACCACCAGCGCAGGCGCGGCGGCATCCTTCCTGGTCGTCTTGACCAGCGAACCGACGAGCACGGTCACCATTAATTTGAGCAGCACGAACCCGGCCGCGGGATCGCTGTCGTCATCGGCGTTGACATTCGATGCCGGCAACTGGAACGTGGCCCAGACGGTCATGGTCACTGGCCTGAATGACGGTACCAACCACAATCAGACCTATCAGATCAATGGCACCGCCGCCAGCTCCGACGGCAATTACAATGGCCTGGCCATGACGCCAGTGACGGTCACCAACTTCAACGCAGGCAGCGGTCCCGTCATCAATACCTCGCAAAGCGGAAATTCCTCAACTTTCAGCATTTCGCTGTCCGCTTTGCCCCTCTTTCCCGTAACGGTCAATCTGACCAACAACAATCCGGCCCAGGGTTCCCTGTCGCAAAACTCCTTGACCTTTACCTTGCTGAACTGGAATGTTCCCCAATCCGTCACGGTCACCGGGCTCAACGATCACATGGTGGACGGCAATCAGATTTTTCAGATCACTGGCGTCGCCTCCAGTCTCGATCCTGGCTACAACGGCCTGGCCATGAACCCCGTAACCGTGATCAACCAGGGGACCGACGTCGCCGGCATTAATATCACTGGCAGCACGTTCCTGGTATCCGAGGACAACAATGTCCTGCGCATCAATTCGTTGACGGGGGCAGTGATCGCCACCTATCCGACCAACGTCCTTAATGACGGTGCCGTCTTCGGTCCCGACGGCAGCCTTTACGTGGCGGATTACGCCACCAACCAAATCCTCCACTTCAGTGCGACAGGCACCAACCTTCCGAGCTTCGGCTCCGGCGTGTTGAGCAATCCGCAGGGTCTCGCCTTTGGGCCGGATGGCGACCTTTACGTTACGAACGCCGACGGTGCCGTTGACAAATTCAGCCCAACCGGGACCTCCCTCGGCACATTCATCGCCGCCGGCACGGACGGCCTGACCAACGCCAAGGCCATCGTCTGGGGCCCCGACGGCAACGCCTACGTTTCCAGCTATTTCAACAGCGAGGTCATCGAGTTCAACGCCACAACGGGCGGCTTTATCAAGGTCTTCGCCACCGGCAGCGGCGGCTTCGAGGATCTCACCTTCGGGCCGGATAACAATTTGTACGTGGCGAGCTATGGCGACAATACCGTTTACAGTTACAACGGCATTACTGGAGCCGCTTTAGGGGCCTTCGTCAGCGGCGGCCATCTCGATAACCCTTACGGCCTGACCTTCGACCCCGCGGGAAACCTGGATGTTACCAGCCGGTCTTCCGGCACGATTGAGACCTTCAACGGCGCCACGGGGGCATTCCTCGGCACCCTGGCGACCGGCCTTACGAACCCCGCCTATTTGAGCACAACGACCTCCTTGGTCACCTCCGACACCGGGACCACAGCCACCTTCACCGTGTCGTTGACCAGCGTGCCGATCGCGCCGGTGACGGTCAATCTCGCCACTTCGGTCACGGGCCAGGGTTCGCTGTCGCAGTCTTCACTGACCTTCGACGCCGCCGACTGGAATATCGCCCAAACCGTGACGGTCACCGGCCTGAACGACCACATCGCCGACGGCAATCAGACGTACCAGATCACCGGCACCGTGACCAGCGCCGACCCCAATTACAACGCACTAACCGTGGCGCCGGTCAGCGTCGAAAACATCAACACCAATGTGGCCGGCTTCACCGTCGCGCCCACCTCACTGACCACCTCCGACCTCGGCACTTCGGCGACCTTCGCCGTCGCCTTGACCAGCCAGCCGATCGCGCCGGTGACGATCAATCTCGGCATGTCGGTCGCCGGCCAGGGATCGCTTTCACAATCGTCATTGACCTTTGACGCCGACAACTGGAATATCGCCCAAACCGTGACGGTCACGGGTTTGGACGATACCATCGTCAACGGCAATCAGACTTATCAGATCACCGGCGCCGCGACCAGCGCCGATTCCAACTACAACACGCTAACCATGACGCCGGTCACCGTCACAAATATCATTACCGACGTCGCCGGCATCATGGTCACGCCGACCTCCCTGACAACTTCCGACACCGGCACGTCGGCTTCCTTCCGCGTTGCCTTGACCAGCCTGCCAACCGCGCCGGTGACGATCAATCTCGGCATGTCGGTCGCCGGCCAGGGATCGCTTTCGCAGACTTCATTGACCTTCGACGCCAGCGACTGGGATGTCGCCCAAACCGTGACGGTCACCGGCCTGAACGACAACATCGCCGACGGCAATCAGACCTACGTCATCACCGGCACCGCGAGCAGCACCGACGCCAACTACAGCGCGCTGACCATGACGCCTGTCAGCGTAACAAACGTCAATACCAACGTCGCGGGCATCACCGTGGCTCCGACTTCGCTGACGACCTCCGATACCGGCACTTCGGCTTCCTTCGACATCACCTTGACCAGCGCGCCGACCTCGCCGGTGACGATCGACCTTGGCACATCCGTCGCCGGCCAGGGTTCGCTTTCGCAGTCCTCATTGACCTTCGATGCCGGCGACTGGAATGTCGCACAAACGGTGACAATTACCGGTTTGAACGATCACATCGCCGACGGCAACCAGACCTACGACATCACCGGTACCACGATCACTACCGACCCCGCCTACAGCGCGCTGACCATGGCGCCGGTCGATGTCACCAATTTAAACACCAACGTGTCCGGCATCACCGTGACGCCGACTTCGCTGACGACTTCCGACACCGGCACTTCAGCTTCATTCATCGTCGCCTTGACCAGCGCGCGACCGCGCAGGTGACGATCAATCTCGGCATGTCTGAAGCCGGCCAGGGCTCGCTATCACAGAACGCATTGACCTTCGACGCCGGCGATTGGAACGTCGCTCAAACGGTGACGGTCACCGGCCAAAACGACCATATCGCCAACGGCAATCAGACCTACGACATCACGGGCGCCGCGACCAGCGCCGACGCCAGCTATAGCTCGATGACCATGACGCCTGTCAGTGTCACCAATCTAAACACCAATGTCGCCGGCATCACCGTGACGCCGACTTCCCTGACCACCTCTGACACGGGCACATCGGCTTCGTTCAACGTCGCCTTGACCAGCGCGCCGATCGCGCCGGTGACGATCAATCTAGGCACTTCTGTCGCAGGCCAAGGTAGCCTGTCGCAATCTTCATTGACATTCAACGCCGGGGACTGGAATGTCGGGCAAACCGTGACGGTCACCGGCCAGAACGATCACATCGCCGACGGCAACCAGACCTACGACATCACCGGCACAGCGACTAGCACCGACGCCGCTTACAGTGCGACGACTGTGACGCCTGTCAGTGTCACCAATCTAAACACCAACGTCGCGGGCATCAACGTCAAGCCAACTACCCTTACAACCTCCGATACCGGCACAACGGCTTCGTTCAACGTTGCCTTGGCCAGCGCGCCGATTGCGCCGGTGACGATCAATCTTGGCACGTCGGTCGCCGGGCAAGGTGGCCTTTCGCAGTCCTCATTGACCTTCGACGCCAGCGATTGGAACGTCGCCCAAAAGGTGACGGTCACCGGCCAAAACGATCACATTGCCGATGGCAATCAGACCTACGATATCACCGGCGCCGCGACCAGCGCCGACGCCAGCTATAGCTCGATGACCATGACGCCAGTCAGTGTCACCAATCTAAACACGAATGTCGCCAACGTCGCCAGCACCCCCGTCGCGCCGACGCCGCCTCTCGCACCAGTTCCGGCGCCGACCCCATCGGTGTCCGCGGCGGCCTCTTCGCGCTATCGGGCTCATTGCTTGTGACGCCGCTGTTCCCAACTCCGGCCGGCGGCACCAGTGACGCCGCCGTCGGCAATGCCGGGCACTCCTCGTCCTCTTTGGCACTTGCTGTCTTGTCGCTGAACGCCGGCGCTTCTGGCGGTCGAGGCGCGATGGGACAGGTGGACGGGGCCATGCCAACGGTCATGGCGCAAGGCGCCACAGCCGCGAGTCGCTCGACTGGCGTTTTTGCACCGATTCCGCGCTCCCTATGGCAGTCCACGCCGGACGTGGCCGCGCCCGCTTTGCCGGAAGATTCGCCCCTGGATTCACTGGTGGTCCGGCTTTCGTCGCCGGCGACCACGTCTTCGCAAGCGCAATCCAGCCAGACCAACGACCTGCTGGACATTTTGAGCGATGACGGCGAGCGGGTTCCCTGGACCGAAACCGGCGTCACCAGCACGCTGCTCGTCGGCACCGGCATCTTGACCGGCAGCGGTTATGTCCTTTTGAACTCCCGGCTTGGCTTATGGCTGCTCGGCTTGCTGACGGCCCGGCCGCTATGGCGACAATTTGATCCGCTGGAGGTCCTTTATGCCTGGGAGGAAGACGGCCGAGTTCGGACGCTCGATGATGATGAAGACGAAGAGACTTTGATTTCGCTGCTAAATTGAGAGGTCCCCAAAAGTGGTTCGGATAAGCATCGGCTTTGGTTGCATCTTGCTGCTCCTCATGTGCGTGGCATTGTCGCTCGGACTCGTGCCCGATCAGCAGCGCGCGACGGCGCTTGGCCGCAAAAACCTCTGCGAGGCGCTGGCCATCCATTGCTCGGTGGCGATGCAACAAGGTGATGCCGCCGCCCTCGAAGCAGGCGTCAAGTCGATTTGCAAACGCAATGCCGATATCGTCTCCGCCGGCGTGCGCAAGATTGACGGACGACTGCTTGTCGACGTGGGCAACCACGCCGAAACCTGGGACGCCGATGAAGCCGCGCAGGGCTCCGCGTCCCAGATGGTCATCCCAATTTCCATCAAGAATCAACCGTGGGGCGCCATGGAAGTTCAGTTTCGCCGGCCAAGCCTGGCGAGCGCCTGGGGGATCGGGTCGTTCACCGGCCTGGCCGCCTTTGTGGTCATCGGCGGTTTTGGCTTCGGCGCCTATTACCTGCAGTCGGTGCTGAAGCACATCGATCCGCGCCAGGTCAAAGTCATGCCCGAGCGCGTTCGCGCCACTCTGAACACCATTACCGAAGGGCTGCTGGTGCTCGACAGGGATCAGCACATTGCCCTGGCCAACGACACATTTGCCAGGATGGTGGGGCTGCCTCCTGAAACCCTCACCGGACGAAAAATCTCCGAGTTGCCATGGAGCTTGGACGCGGAGATTGGTCCCGACGATTATCCCTGGGCTTCGGCGCTTCGGGACGGCAAGACCGAGCTGGGCTTTATTCTTGGCCTGGACTGCAACGGCAAACGGACGCTCTCGGTCAATGCCACGCCCATCAACGGCGATGACGGAGCGCAGCGCGGCGCACTGGCCACCTTCGACGACATGACGCCGATCGAGAACAAAAATGCCGAGCTGGTCACAACCCTGCGCCGGCTGCAGCAATCACGCACCAAGATTCGCCACCAGAAAAAAGCTCTCGAAATCGCCAAGGACAGCGCCGAGGCCGCCAACCGCGCCAAGAGCGAATTCCTCGCCATGGTCAGCCACGAAATCCGTACCCCGATGAATGCCATCATGGGGTTGACCGACATCACTTTGGAGTCGTCGCTGCAGCCCGAGCAACGCGAGTATCTCGGCCTGGTCAAGGCCTCGGCCGATTCCCTCATGTCGATCATCAACGAGATCCTCGATTACGCCAAGATCGAGTCGGGCAAGTTCAAGCTCGATCCGGTCGAGTTCGCCCTGCGCGACAGCCTCATCGACTCGCTCAAGCTGCTGGCCATTCGCGCCCATCGCAGCGGCCTGGAGCTGCTTTGCGACATCGCCGCGGATGTGCCGGACAATTTGATCGGCGATCCCGCGCGCCTCCGGCAGCTTATCATCAACCTCGTCGGCAACGCCATCAAGTTCACCAAAAAAGGCGAGATTGTGGTGCGCGTGCACCTCGAAAAACGCCTGGAAAATGGTGTACAGGTCCATTTTTGTGTCCAGGACACCGGCATCGGCATCCCGACCGACAAGCTCAAATCCATTTTCGAGCCGTTCATTCAAGCCGACGGATCGACGACGCGCAATTACGGCGGCACGGGCCTTGGCCTGGCGATCTGCACCCATCTGACCGGTCTGATGAACGGCGCCATTTGGGCCGAGAGCGACCTGGGCAAGGGCAGCACATTTCACTTCACGGCTCAATTTGGCCAATCGGAGCGCGCCGCGGCAACGGAGCCGCCGATGCCCACGGTTTTGACAGGCCTAAGCGCATTGGTCGTGGATGACAGCGAGGCTAGCGCCGCCATACTCACTGCCGCGCTGCGCGGCCTTGGACTGAATGCACATGGTGTTTTCGACGCGGCGCAGGCCTTGGAGACCATCGATCAAGCCGATCGCCGGGGCACTCCCTTCGACTTTGCCCTGATCGACACCGACATGCCCGGCATCAGCGGACTCACGCTGGCCCGGCACCTGCGTGAACGCAACCATACCCGGCCGACGCTCATCATGTTGCTGCCGCCGGTGGATCGTCAAGTCGAGCTCACCCACTGCCGCGAAATGGGCATCCAGAACTGCATCAGCAAACTGCTGAAGCCCGCCGAGCTTGTGAATGCACTGTCAAGCTCCCCTGACGCGTCGCAAAAACAAATCGACGCGATTACCGAGGACGAGACATCGGCAAAACCGGCGCAGGGCGTGGGCAGGCGTTGCTTGAACTTGTTGCTCGTGGACGACAACCTTTTCAATCAGAAGGTCGGCAAGCTGAAGCTCGATCGGCTGGGCCACCAGGTCACCCTCGCCGGCAGCGGTCCGGAAGCCTTGACGCTCCTCGAAAACATCACCTTCGACATCATTTTCATGGACATGCACATGCCGGAAATGGACGGCCTGGAAACGACCGCGCGAATTCGGGCCACCGAGGTAAAGTCTGGCCGACGCACGCCTATCGTGGCCATGACCGCCAATGCCGGCGAAGGGGCGCGCGAGCAATGCTTGCAAGGCGGCATGAACGCGTATGTTGCCAAGCCGATCGAGGACAGTGCGCTGCTGGCCGTGATCGCCGAAGTTGTCCCGCAGGCCGGCGGCGGCAGCGCGCCGGAAGTCACCGCGGAGCCTGCTCAGGTTGCCGCATCGTCGGTCATCAATCGCGATGCCTTGCTTGGCCGGGTCAGCGGCAAGCTCGCCATACTGCGCCAACTGATTGATGTGTTTACCCAGGAATCGCCCCCGATCATGGCGTCATTGGCCATTGCCTTGCGGGAAAACGACTGCAAGGCGGTCCATCACCAGGCGCACACCATCAAGGGCATGATCAATTTCTTCGGTGTTCCCGAGATTTCGGATTTGGCATTCCAACTGGAGAAGATGGGGGCGGCCGGGGATTGCAGCCGTGGACAGGAGATATTTGACAACCTGCGCTGCAAGGTCGAAGGCTTGCAGGCCGAGCTGAACGCGATTTAAGAAACAACCACGAAAAACACGAAATACACGAAAGAAAAAGCAAAGCGTGACTTCGTTTTTTTCGTGTTTTTGGTGTGTTTCGTGGTTCAGATCCATGTAACCCCTAGTGCTCCTTGGCTATCGGCCAGCCCTGTTTGGTAGATGCGCATGCCGGTCGGATCGACCTCGTCCACAAGGCTCAGCGCCGGCTGGCCCGCTCCTACCGTACCCTTCACTTGCAGCGTAATTGTCACCAAACTGCCACCCGCGGGGCTTTGAATCGGCGTGGTGCTGAAGAGCGTAATGCCGATCTCGCCTGTCTGGGGATTGATAGCCACGCCAAGCTGCCAACCGCTGCCGGAGCTGGGGACCGTGCCCAACTTGATGTCGGAGGCGGTCACGCTGAATAGTTGGGAATCATATCGCAAAGCCAAGGTCGCTTCTATCAAACCGCTGCTGCCGGCGGGCCGGGCCGTGTCGATGTTGACGGGCACGGTGACGGTTCTGCCGGCCTTCGCCGTCACAGCGGGACCCAAGCTCAATGTCGGGTCCGGGCCGGTTGCTGGAATGGTCAAACCCACTGGCGGCTGCGGAATCTGCGGCGCGGCAATCCCGGCAAGCAAACGATTCATCAACGTCACATCCGTCGAGTTAGTGCCGCCTGTGCCGCTCATATCGCCAATGATCGCCGGATCCAGTTGTGGAAATGCCGAAAAGCCGCTCTCGATGCCGACCGCCACCTGGCCGATCAACGCCGCATCCAATGGGCTGAAACTGCCCGTGCCGGCCACGTCGCCGAGGTACGCCACGGCCTCGATGCCGTCGCTGTTCGTCGCCGTGGCGCTGCCGTTGATGACGATGTTGCCCAGGTGCAAAAGCGCTTTGGTCTTGTAGCTGCTGGCGGCGCTGTTGGGCACCTGGGCGATAACGTAGCCAAGCGTGATGGTGCCGTTCAAAGGTGTCACGCTGCTAAATGTGAAGCTGGCCACGCCGCCGGTGTTGGACAGCAAGGTGAAGGTGCCGGTCGGTCCGTTAAGGGTGCCGCTGATGTTCAGCAATGCGCTGTTAAAGGTTAGGTTGAAGGTCGCAGCCGTCAAATTAGCGGCGCCGGTCAACGTGATTGGAATGCCGCTGCCGGTGGCGTTGGGCAGCAGGATGTTGGCGGCGCTGTTCGGTCCGCGCGCGAAGTCGGGAATGCTCAGGACCGCTGAGGGGGTTGCGGCCACGGTGAAAGTGGTGACGTAGTTATTGCCGGGGATGCCGCTATCGGTGCCGTCGAGCTCGACACCGCTTGCGTCCTTGATGCCGCTGGCGCCGCTGACCAGGGTGACGGTATAATTGCCGGCTGCCAGGACGCCGGATGTGGCGACGAATGTGAACGACCTGTCCGGCGGCGCTCCCGATGCCGTGTTGAGGGCTAGCGATCCGCGAATAACAGCCGCCGAGCCATCGGCAAGCAGCACGTCATCCGGCGCATAGTAAAGACTGAGCGTGGTGGGATCGAAAGGCTTGTCGAAAGTGACCGCGAAGCCGGTGGGCGTGGGCGACAGGCCGGTGACGATCAGGCCACGGACGGCGATGGCCGCGCTGACGCCCTTCATGCCGCTGGCGGTGCTGGAAACGGCGAGCGTTTGATTGCCGCTTGTCGTCAGGGTTGCGCTGAAGACGCCGCTGCCGCCGCGGAGGGTGCCGTCGGGCGGCAACGTGGCGGCACTGTCGCTGCTCGTGAAATGGACGCTGCCGGTATACGTCGGGACGGTGTTGCCGTAGGGATCGAGGGCGGTGACGGTGACGGCAATGGGGCTGCCGGTGATCGCGGTCGGCGGCGCAGTGAGACCAAAGCGAATGGCGGCAGCGGGGCTGACGGTGACGGTTGGGGTGGTGGCGCCAAGGCTGTTGGCGGCAGTCGCGGTGATGGTGTCGTCGCCGGCGGTTTTCAGGATCACCGCGAAGAAACCGACGCCGCCGCCAAGCGTCGTGGGGCCGGGCAGTTGGGCCTGGGGATCGGAACTCGTGAAGCGGACGGTGCCGCCGTAGCTGGCAGCGATATTGCCGTAACTATCCCTGGCCACCACGGCCAGAACGAGGCCCTGGCCGGCTTGGACCGAAGCCGTGGACGTGGTGATGGCAAATTGGGTAGCCGGGCCTGCATTGACGGTGACGGCCAGGGCGCCGGTGACGCTGGTATTGCCGACGGCAGCGGCGGTCAAGGTCTGGATTCCCGAGGTCTCCAAGGTCACGGTGAAGGCGCCGATGCCGTTGGTTAGCGTGGCGTCGGCGGGCAAGACGGCCATGGCGTCGCTGCTGGAGAAATGGACGGTCTGAGCGAATGCGGAAGAGATTTCGCCGAACTGATCCTCGGCACTCACGGTGAAGGTTACGGCTCCGCCAGCCGTCGCGGGGTTGGGACTGCCGCTTATTACCAACTGAGTCGCGGCGGCTAGGTTGACGATGGTGTATGCTGGCCCAGTGAAATTGCCGTTAGCGGTATTGAACAAGGGAGTCACGGTATTGTTTAGAAAGCTTGCGACTACCAGATCTGGCCGGCCATCGCCGTTGAGGTCTCCGACTGCCAAGGCCTGCGCCTGCGCCGGCTTGGAACGTCTGGAAACTCTGGAATGTGCCGTTGCCATTGCCATGCAGAACGTTGACGTTGAATTCTGTGGTGGCAGCGAGATCCAGGTTGCCATCGCCACTGATGTCCGCCAGGGCAAGGGAATATGGAGCCGAAGAAGTGGCGAACGTAATCTGATTTTGGAACGTGCCATTCCCGTTGCCAAGTAACACACTAATGCAATTCGCATTGTTGTTGGCAATCACCAAATCGGGTTTGCCGTTGCCATTGAGATCGGCCACGAGGGGAGACACCGGCCAGGTGCCGGTCGCGAAGGTTTGCGGGCTATGAAAAGTTCCGTTGCCATTGCCCAATAGCACGGCTACATTGTTGCTGCGCAAGTTGGTGACGACCACATCAGGTATTCCGTCGCCATTGACATCCGCCACTGCCAAACCCAACGGATCGGCCCCCCCCGTGCTGAAAGTCATTGCAGACTGGAACGTGCCGTTGCCGTTGCCAAGTAGGACGCTGATGGTGCCGAGCGTGGTGAAATTATCGAGGACCAGGTCCGGAATCCCGTCGCCGGTAAGCTCAGCGACTTCCACATTATTAGGATATGGGCCAGCGGCGAAAGTCGTTGCCGATTGGAAGGTGCCGTCTCCATTGCCAAGCATGACACTTACATCGCCATTAATGATGTCATTGGTGAAAACCAAATCGGGAACGGCATCGCCGTTGACGTCTGCAGAAGTCAGGGAAGTCGGCGAAAAGCCGGCCAGGTGCGTAATTTGGTTTTGAAAGTGACCGCTGCCGGTGCCCAAAACGACGCTGATAGTGGCGCCTTTAAAGTTGGGGACCGCGATATCGAGGTTGCCATTGCCGGTGAAGTCAGCCAGCGCCACAGAAGTTGGCCCATTGCCTGTGCCGACGCTCGAAAAAGTGCCGTCGCCATTGCCAAGCAAAACGGCAGCCTGCCCAGCGTCGAAAACCACGATATCGATCTTGCCATCACCGTTCACGTCGGCGAGTGACTCGGCCTGAGGATACGCGCCCGTCCCGAAATCCGTGCACTGCTGGAAGGTGCTGTCGCCGTTGCCAAGAAGGACACTCACGCTGGAACCGAAACGATTGCCGACAACCAGATCGGCATGACCGTCACCAGTGAGATCTCCAACAGCAATAGAATTGGGGTACAAGCCCGTCGGATAAGTAAGAGGGCTCTGGAATGTGCCGTCGCCGTTACCGAGCAGCACACTCACTGTCCCATTGGGGCCGTTGGGACAGATGATGTCCGGTATGCCGTCCCCAGTGACTTGGGCGATGGCGATGGCCTCAGGCGTCGGCGTGGTATAAGTCATCGGCTGCTGGAATGTGCCGTTGCCGTTGCCTAATAGGACAATCACGCCGTCGTTATAGTTGTCGAATACCAGGTCGGTTTTGCCGTCGTTGGTCAAGTCGGCCGCCGCCACGCCATTCGTGCCAAGCGTGGTGGAGAATAATGCCATTGGGGTTTGAAAAGTGCCATTGCCGTTGCCCAGCAACAGGCACGGTGTCGAATCAGCGAGAGCGATGTCCAGTTTGCCGTCGCCAGTGAAATCCGCAATGGCCAACGAGTAAGGATTACCGCCGGCCCTAAACGTCGTCCTGTTTTGGAAGGTGCCGTTGCCGTTGCCAAGGAGAACACTAATGGTGTCGAAACCGCCAAAATTAGCCACGACGATATCCTGCTTGCCGTCACCGGTAAGGTCAGCAACAGCCACCTCGTATGGTGCACCGCCTGCTGCGAAAGTCAGCGGCTTTTGAAAGGTCCCATTGCCATTACCCAGCAAAATGTTAACAGTGCCAACAGCGGTGGCAGAACCATTGCCTTCATCTGGGACGACAAGATCGGGAATGCCATCGCCGGTCAAATCGGCCAACACGCCATGCTCCGTATTGATACCGGTGGCGAAAAGGGTTGGATTTTGCAAGGAAACAGGAAAACCGCTTTGAGTTAGCGGATCGCCGGACAAGTCTCGGATGGTGTCGTTGTCGACCAGGTTGAGGCCAACGGTGCCGGTGCCGGTGATATTGGCCACGGTGACGGTGTAGACGGAACTGGTGACGGGCGTCACCTGGCTAATGGCTGCAATGACAGTCCCGGTTTGCACCAGCATGAAATCGCCCGGATCAACGCCGGTGACGGGCTCGCTGAAGGTGACCGTGTAGGCAACGTGGTTGCCGTTGGTGAATGGGGTCGCCGGCGTGGTGCGCACGATGGATTGCACAAACGGCCATGCTGAGGGCAACGTGCGGTCTTCCAGCTGCTCAACAAGGGGCCGGCAAGCGGTGGCAGCGGTGTTTGGGCGCCGACGGGCCGCTTGGCGGCTGATCCATTTTGTCAGAGTACGCCACCACCTCGGAAGCATAAAGTGCCTTCGCTTGCTCACGCCAGGCCGCTGCCCTGGGCTTTGAAATTTCGCCCCGTCAAGCCAGTGCCGCCCACTACCTGTATTATCCTGGCGGCGGCGAGGACGTCAACTATTTTCGCGACTGGCAAAAAATTCTAAATTAATGCTTGCAGTCGCGCGCGGTGTCTGCCATAATTGCGCCAGTTCCTGCCATCGAATCGCGTCATACTCTATTGGAAGGAGATCGTCCATGGCGTTGTAGTCTTGGTTGCGCGGTAAAGCGGCTCGGCTATTTGTTGCGAGGAAGAGGAGAACCAGGCCCGCCAAACGGCGGCTGGAGTTGGAGCGGTTGGAGGACCGCAATCTGCCATCGGGAACGTGGACGCTGGTGTCTCCACCGCCGAACGTGCCAGGCACCGCTGGCGCCGCATTGTCTGAAAACGGTGCCGCAACCCTGCTGCAACTGGCTAATGGCAATGTGATGATCGCGCAGGCCTATTTGAGCAACAGTTACGATCAGGGCTGGCTCGAGATATCGCCCCCCACTTCCGGCGTAAATTCCGGCAATTACGCCCAGGGGACCTGGGGCGTCCTGCCAAATATGACCAACTCCCGAAGTCAAGGTTTTCTTTCGAATGTGTTGCCGAACGACGATATTTTCGTTGTCGGAGGCGACGGGGCTGGCACTGGCGAGATATTCAATCCCAATGCGGTCCCAAACAGCTGGCAGAGCATCGTCGGATTCCCTCCTAGCACGGCTTTGGCTCCAGTCGTCCAAGGCGCCACCGCGCTGCTGCCAAACGGCACGATTCTCGTCGGGTCCGCCAGCGGACCCGAGACCTACATATTTGACCCTGTCTCCGGCACCTACACTCAAGCTGCCACCAAGCTGCGCCAGGATCCCAGCGCTGGAGAAACTTGGATCACGCTGCCCGACAACAGCATTTTATCGGTAGATGCCTCGACCGGTCCGGGGCCGGGGTTGAGCAGTGCGCAGGCGTATATCCCTTCCCAAAACGTCTGGGTGGACGCAGGCACCGTGCCGGTCGCGCTTAATTACGATGGCAGTGTCGGACCAGCGTTTTTGCTTCCCGACGGCCGCGTGTTCTTCGTGGGCGGATCGGGTTACACAGCCTATTACACTCTGGCCACCAATAGCTGGACGGCAGGGCCAGTCGTGCCGCAGACTTATGCCGGCAGCAACGGCGCACCAGGGGCCATCATGCCTAACGGCGATATTCTCCTTTTCAGCGATCAAAGCCCGCAAGGTCCGGCATTTTATGAAATCGATCCGGTTACGAACACATATCAGAACGTGACGCCCACCCAGAATGTGACGGTCACCCAGAATGGGACCCAAGTGGATTACAGCAATTGGGACCTGGGGGCCCAACCACTGTGCCGGGCGGAAAAGGCCAAGGCACTATGAGTGGTGCCAAAACGTACTATGACACACCGCCGCCGAGTCCTTTTCAGGGACCGTTCATTCCGCCGATCCCTGCGAACAAGCAAGGCAAGGGTCAATCCCAAAGCAATGCTGCTAATTGGCAGGTCTCTGTGCTAACGGAAATGGCATCCAAACCAAACTGGAAGGAATGGCCCTACAGGGAGATCGGTGCCACAGGCCGGTACTTGATTGTAGTGCCAGACAATTACGGTGCTCCTTTCAGAGATGCCGGCCAAGCTGTAGTTGTCGCGGACCTTCGGCCGGGCAAGAAGGACACAACGACTCTTGGTGGAACGGCAGCGACAACTAGTACACTAGAGATACGTTACATTGTCCCAATCCCCACAGCGGCAGGCAAGGCTTCGACTATTCTCGACCAAGCAGAGGCCAGATTCTCTCCCAACTGGGCAGCTGCCGAGGGATATGGCGCAACCGATGTTCCACTTTGGGGCACAGCGATTCATTTGAACAATAAGGATTGGGTTTCAGCTGCGGTCTCGTTTGCCGACGACGTCAATACAGTTTTGCTGGTTTATGGGGGAGCAAAGGTGCTACTTGCTGCGGGCAAGCAGACATTGCGCGAACGATAGGCAGAACAGGATGTTTTGTGGCAGGAACAGAAGTAGTGCTGGCAAACGACGATGATGCCGGTTCTGCCGAGACAGATGCTACTTATAGTCCTAGTTTCTTAGGTGACTTAGTCTTTGGCATAGCGCTGGCTGCTGTCGCTGTAGGTATTGTGCAGCACCGCCGATTCAGTCGATCTGATGAAGAAGGCTCATAAGCTCATTAATGAATACCCCCAACGCTGACCAAGCTGCCCTACGGTAATGAAACAGTGAGTGCAGCATTGACCCTAAACAACAAGGTGGACACATATGACTTCACTACTACATCGATGGTGCCCAGATTTTACTCGCCGGTATCTCCAGAATGCCAGCGCAGTTTCCGACAACAAGCCAGAGCCAACCCAAGGAAGGCATAATGGCAAGTGGTTTTGGCGTTATTGGACTATCGTTTTTGGCCTGCTGGCAATTGGTTTGCTAGTAAATAGCTTCACACGCACGATTTCCAGTTTGTCATTGGCATTACCGGATCGTCGCGAATTGTCCGTTGATACTCAAAGTCCCTTTCCAAGGTCGTTGCACCTGACAAAACCGATTGAGCAGATACGTGTAGGCGATCGAGTTCTTGCTGAGCATCGACACCGACATGCCCGGCATCAGCGGACTCACGCTGGCCCGGCACCTGCGTGAACGCAACCATACCCGGCCGACGCTCATCATGTTGCTGCCGCCGGTGGATCGTCAAGTCGAGCTCACCCACTGCCGCGAAATGGGCATCCAGAACTGCATCAGCAAACTGCTGAAGCCCGCCGAGCTTGTGAATGCACTGTCAAGCTCCCCTGACGCGTCGCAAAAACAAATCGACGCGATTACCGAGGACGAGACATCGGCAAAACCGGCGCAGGGCGTGGGCAGGCGTTGCTTGAACTTGTTGCTCGTGGACGACAACCTTTTCAATCAGAAGGTCGGCAAGCTGAAGCTCGATCGGCTGGGCCACCAGGTCACCCTCGCCGGCAGCGGTCCGGAAGCCTTGACGCTCCTCGAAAACATCACCTTCGACATCATTTTCATGGACATGCACATGCCGGAAATGGACGGCCTGGAAACGACCGCGCGAATTCGGGCCACCGAGGTAAAGTCTGGCCGACGCACGCCTATCGTGGCCATGACCGCCAATGCCGGCGAAGGGGCGCGCGAGCAATGCTTGCAAGGCGGCATGAACGCGTATGTTGCCAAGCCGATCGAGGACAGTGCGCTGCTGGCCGTGATCGCCGAAGTTGTCCCGCAGGCCGGCGGCGGCAGCGCGCCGGAAGTCACCGCGGAGCCTGCTCAGGTTGCCGCATCGTCGGTCATCAATCGCGATGCCTTGCTTGGCCGGGTCAGCGGCAAGCTCGCCATACTGCGCCAACTGATTGATGTGTTTACCCAGGAATCGCCCCCGATCATGGCGTCATTGGCCATTGCCTTGCGGGAAAACGACTGCAAGGCGGTCCATCACCAGGCGCACACCATCAAGGGCATGATCAATTTCTTCGGTGTTCCCGAGATTTCGGATTTGGCATTCCAACTGGAGAAGATGGGGGCGGCCGGGGATTGCAGCCGTGGACAGGAGATATTTGACAACCTGCGCTGCAAGGTCGAAGGCTTGCAGGCCGAGCTGAACGCGATTTAAGAAACAACCACGAAAAACACGAAATACACGAAAGAAAAAGCAAAGCGTGACTTCGTTTTTTTCGTGTTTTTGGTGTGTTTCGTGGTTCAGATCCATGTAACCCCTAGTGCTCCTTGGCTATCGGCCAGCCCTGTTTGGTAGATGCGCATGCCGGTCGGATCGACCTCGTCCACAAGGCTCAGCGCCGGCTGGCCCGCTCCTACCGTACCCTTCACTTGCAGCGTAATTGTCACCAAACTGCCACCCGCGGGGCTTTGAATCGGCGTGGTGCTGAAGAGCGTAATGCCGATCTCGCCTGTCTGGGGATTGATAGCCACGCCAAGCTGCCAACCGCTGCCGGAGCTGGGGACCGTGCCCAACTTGATGTCGGAGGCGGTCACGCTGAATAGTTGGGAATCATATCGCAAAGCCAAGGTCGCTTCTATCAAACCGCTGCTGCCGGCGGGCCGGGCCGTGTCGATGTTGACGGGCACGGTGACGGTTCTGCCGGCCTTCGCCGTCACAGCGGGACCCAAGCTCAATGTCGGGTCCGGGCCGGTTGCTGGAATGGTCAAACCCACTGGCGGCTGCGGAATCTGCGGCGCGGCAATCCCGGCAAGCAAACGATTCATCAACGTCACATCCGTCGAGTTAGTGCCGCCTGTGCCGCTCATATCGCCAATGATCGCCGGATCCAGTTGTGGAAATGCCGAAAAGCCGCTCTCGATGCCGACCGCCACCTGGCCGATCAACGCCGCATCCAATGGGCTGAAACTGCCCGTGCCGGCCACGTCGCCGAGGTACGCCACGGCCTCGATGCCGTCGCTGTTCGTCGCCGTGGCGCTGCCGTTGATGACGATGTTGCCCAGGTGCAAAAGCGCTTTGGTCTTGTAGCTGCTGGCGGCGCTGTTGGGCACCTGGGCGATAACGTAGCCAAGCGTGATGGTGCCGTTCAAAGGTGTCACGCTGCTAAATGTGAAGCTGGCCACGCCGCCGGTGTTGGACAGCAAGGTGAAGGTGCCGGTCGGTCCGTTAAGGGTGCCGCTGATGTTCAGCAATGCGCTGTTAAAGGTTAGGTTGAAGGTCGCAGCCGTCAAATTAGCGGCGCCGGTCAACGTGATTGGAATGCCGCTGCCGGTGGCGTTGGGCAGCAGGATGTTGGCGGCGCTGTTCGGTCCGCGCGCGAAGTCGGGAATGCTCAGGACCGCTGAGGGGGTTGCGGCCACGGTGAAAGTGGTGACGTAGTTATTGCCGGGGATGCCGCTATCGGTGCCGTCGAGCTCGACACCGCTTGCGTCCTTGATGCCGCTGGCGCCGCTGACCAGGGTGACGGTATAATTGCCGGCTGCCAGGACGCCGGATGTGGCGACGAATGTGAACGACCTGTCCGGCGGCGCTCCCGATGCCGTGTTGAGGGCTAGCGATCCGCGAATAACAGCCGCCGAGCCATCGGCAAGCAGCACGTCATCCGGCGCATAGTAAAGACTGAGCGTGGTGGGATCGAAAGGCTTGTCGAAAGTGACCGCGAAGCCGGTGGGCGTGGGCGACAGGCCGGTGACGATCAGGCCACGGACGGCGATGGCCGCGCTGACGCCCTTCATGCCGCTGGCGGTGCTGGAAACGGCGAGCGTTTGATTGCCGCTTGTCGTCAGGGTTGCGCTGAAGACGCCGCTGCCGCCGCGGAGGGTGCCGTCGGGCGGCAACGTGGCGGCACTGTCGCTGCTCGTGAAATGGACGCTGCCGGTATACGTCGGGACGGTGTTGCCGTAGGGATCGAGGGCGGTGACGGTGACGGCAATGGGGCTGCCGGTGATCGCGGTCGGCGGCGCAGTGAGACCAAAGCGAATGGCGGCAGCGGGGCTGACGGTGACGGTTGGGGTGGTGGCGCCAAGGCTGTTGGCGGCAGTCGCGGTGATGGTGTCGTCGCCGGCGGTTTTCAGGATCACCGCGAAGAAACCGACGCCGCCGCCAAGCGTCGTGGGGCCGGGCAGTTGGGCCTGGGGATCGGAACTCGTGAAGCGGACGGTGCCGCCGTAGCTGGCAGCGATATTGCCGTAACTATCCCTGGCCACCACGGCCAGAACGAGGCCCTGGCCGGCTTGGACCGAAGCCGTGGACGTGGTGATGGCAAATTGGGTAGCCGGGCCTGCATTGACGGTGACGGCCAGGGCGCCGGTGACGCTGGTATTGCCGACGGCAGCGGCGGTCAAGGTCTGGATTCCCGAGGTCTCCAAGGTCACGGAGAAGGCGCCGACGCCGTTGGTTAGCGTGGCGTCGGCGGGCAAGACGGCCATGGCGTCGCTGCTGGAGAAATGGACGGTCTGAGCGAATGCGGAAGAGATTTCGCCGAACTGATCCTCGGCACTCACGGTGAAGGTTACGGCCCCGCCAGCCGTCGTGGGATTGGGACTTGCGCTTATTACCAACTGAGTCGCGGCGGCGGGGTTGACGATGGTGTAGATTGGGCCAGTGAAATCGCCGTTGGAGGTGTTTAGCAGGGGGCTGACCGTATTTTCTAGGTAGCTGCCAACCACCAGATCAGGTCGGCCGTCACTGTTGACGTCCCCAACCGCCAAGTAGCCGGGGTATGCGCCGGCCTGAAATGTCGTGAAGCTTTGGAAGGTGCCGTTGCCGTTGCCCAGGAGAACATTGACATTCCCGTTTGTCGTGACAGCGAGATCGAGCTTGCCATCGCCGCTAAAGTCCGCCAGGGCGAGATAATTTGGGTGGGAAGAAGTGGCGAAAGTAATCTGATTTTGGAAGGTGCCGTTGCCGTTGCCAAGCAGCACACTGACACAGTTGGCATAACCATCTGAGACCACCAAATCAGGCTTGCCATCGCCATTGAGATCAGCCAACAATGGCGACGTGGGGCCATTTCCTGTGGCAAAGGTTAACGGGCTTTGAAACGTGCCGTTGCCATTGCCCAGGAGCACGGCCATGTCGTTGCTGCGGAAATTGGTGACGACCACATCAGGTATGCCGTCGCCGTTTACATCCCCTACAGCCAAAGCCGACGGTTCAACCCCGCCCGTGCTGAAAGTCGTTGAGGGCAGGAAGGTGCCGTTGCCATTGCCAAGCAACACGGTGATGGTGCCGGCCGTGGTTTGATTTTGAAGGACGAGGTCCAGGATTCCGTCGCCGGTAAGGTCCGCGACCGCCACATTTCCGGGGTACGTTCCGGCGGCGAAAGTAGTCGGCGCCTGGAAAGTGCCGTTGCCGTTGCCAAGCATCACACCCACATCGCCATGAGCTGTGCCATTGGTGAAAACTAAATCCGGAATGCCGTCGCCATTGACGTCCGCGGCGGTCACAAAAGCCGGTGAAAAGCCGACGAGGTAAGTCGTTTGGGTCTGGAACCTTCCAACGCCCGTGCCCAAAAGGACACTGATAGTGGCGCTCTTGAAGTTGGGGACCGCGATATCGAGGTTGCCATTGCCGGTGAAGTCAGCCAGCGTCACAGAAGTTGGCCCATTGCCTGTGCCGACGCTCGAAAAAGTGCCGTCGCCATTGCCAAGCAAAACGGCAGCCTGCCCAGCGTCGAAAACCACGATATCGATCGTGCCATCACCGTTCACGTCGGCAAGTGACTCGGCTTGAGGATAGGCGCCCGTCCCGAAATCCGTGCGCTGCTGGAAGCTGCCATCCCCGTTGCCAAGAAGGACACTCACGTTGGAACCGAAACGATTGCCGACAACCAGATCGGCATGACCGTCACCAGTGAGATCTCCAACAGCAATTGAATTGGGGTACAAGCCCGTCAGATAAGTAAGAGGGGTCTGGAAGGTACCGTTGCCGTTACCGAGCAGCACACTCACTGTCCCATTGGGGCCGTTGGGACAGATGATGTCCGGTATACCGTCCCCGGTGACTTCGGCAATGGCGATGGCCTCAGGCGTCGCGGTGGTATAAGTCATCGGCTGCTGGAAGGTGCCATTGCCGTTGCCGAGCAGGACGATGGCGCCAGCGTTGTAGTTGTCGAACACTAGGTCGGTTTTGCCGTCGCCTGTCAAGTCGGCCGCCGCTACGCCATTCGTGCCCAGCGTACTGGAAAACAATGTCATTGGCGCCTGAAACGTGCCATTGCCGTTGCCGAGCAATAAACACGGTGTCGAGTCGGCTAGAGCGATATCGAGCTTACCGTCGCCCGTAAAATCAGCAATGGCCAAAGAATAGGGATCGCCACCCGCGCTAAATGTGGTTGCTTTCTGAAAAGTGCCGTTGCCGTTGCCGAGTAGCACGGTGACGTTGCCTCCGCCCGTTTCGGTGGTTTCGACTATATCCTCCTTGCCGTCGCTGGTGAGGTCAGCAACAGCCAACGATCGGGGAAAATTGCCAGCGGCGAAAGTAACCGGATTCTGAAAGGTCCCATTGCCATTACCAAACAAAATGTCAACGGTGCCCCGGGCGGCGGCAGAGCCATTCCCTGCATCGGGGACGACTAAGTCGGGGATGCCGTCGCCGTTCACGTCGGCCAACACCCCGGGCATGGTGTTTTCACCAGTCACGAAAAGAGCTGGATCCTGGAAGGAAACAGGAAAACCGCTTTGAGTTAGCGGATCGCCGGAAGGGTCTCGGATGCTCCCGTTGTCGACCAGGTTGAGGCCCACGGTGCCGGTGCCGCTGATATTGGCCACGGTCACGGTGTAGACGGAACTGGTGACGGGCGTCACCTGGCTAATGGCTGCATTGACAGTCCCGGTTTGCACCAGCGTGAAGTCCCCAGTATCGACGCCGGTGACGGGCTCGCTGAAGGTGACCGTGTAGGCAACGTGGTTGCCGTTGGTGAATGGGGTCGCCGGTGTGGTGCGCACGATGGATTGCACGAACGGCCATGCTGAGGGCAACGTGCGGTCTTCCAGCTGCTCAACAAGGGGCCGGCAAGCAGCGCCAGCGGTGTTTGGGCGCCGACGGGCCGCTTGGCGGCTGATCCATTTTGTCAGGGTACGCCACCACCTTGGAAGCATAAAGTGCCTTCGCTTGCTCACGCCAGGCCGTTGCCCTGGGCTTTGATATTTCGCCCCGTCAAGCCAGTGCCGCCCACCACCTGTATTATCCTGGCGGCGGCGAGGACGTCAACTCTTTTCGCGACTGGCAAGAAATTCCAAAATTAATGCTTGCAGTCGCGCGCGGTGTCTGCCATAATCGCGCCAGTTCCTACCATCGAATCGCGTCATACTCTATTGGAAGGAGATCGTCCATGGCGTTGTTGTCTTGGTTGCGCGGTAAAGCGGCTCGGCTATTTGTTGCGAGGAAGAGGAGAACCAAGCGCGCCAAACGGCGGCTGGAGTTGGAGCGGTTGGAGGACCGCAACCTGCCATCGGGAACGTGGACGCTGGTGTCTCCACCGCCGAACGTGCCAGGCACCGCTGGCGCCGCATTGTCTCAAAACGGTTCCGCAACCCTGCTGCAACTCGCTAATGGCAATGTGATGATCGCGCAGGGCTATTTGAGCAACACTGACGATCAGGGCTGGCTCGAGATATCGCCCCCGAATTCCGGCGTAAATTCCGGCAATTACGCCCAGGGGACCTGGGGCGTCCCGGCACCTATGACTTACGACCGAGGTCCTGGTTTTCTTTCGAATGTGTTGCCGAACGACGACGTTTTCGTTGTCGGGGGCGACGGGGCTGGCACTGGCGAGATATTCAATCCCAATGCGGTCCCAAACAGCTGGCAGAGCATTGTCGGGTTTCCTCCAAGCACGTCTATCCATCCAGTCGTCCAAGGCGCCACCGCGCTGCTGCCAAACGGCACGATTCTCGTGGGGTCCGCCAGCGGACCCGAGACCTACATATTTGACCCTGTCTCCGGCACCTACACTCAAGCTGCCACCAAGCTGCGCCAGGATCCCAGCGCTGGAGAAACTTGGATCACGCTGCCCGACAACAGCATTTTATCGGTAGATGCCTCGACCGGTCCGGGGCCGGGGTTGAGCAGCTCGCAGCGCTATATCCCTTCCCAAAACGTCTGGGTGGACGCAGGCACCGTGCCGGTCGCGCTTAATTACGATGGCAGTGTCGGACCAGCGTTTTTGCTTCCCGACGGCCGCGTGTTCTTCGTGGGCGGATCGGGTTACACAGCCTATTACACTCTGGCCACCAATAGCTGGACGGCAGGACCAGTCGTGCCGCAGACTTATGCCGGCAGCAACGGCGCACCAGGGGCCATCATGCCTAACGGCGATATTCTCCTTTTCAGCGATCAAAGCCCGCAAGGTCCGGCATTTTATGAAATCGATCCGGTTACGAACACATATCAGAACGTGACGCCCACCCAGAATGTGACGGTCACCCAGAATGGGATGCCCACAACGATGACTTTCATGCAATTACTCACTGAAAACAATGTTGACGACTCAAACGAGGGTGCCGCGTATCGGATGCTGGTACTCCCAACTGGGCAATTGCTCTTTACGGCTGGCTTTCAATATTTACGCGCTGTACACGCCCAACGGCGCTCCGAATTCGGCCTGGCAGCCGGTCATAACGAGCATCAAAGGCAACGGCGACGGCACCTTTACATTGACGGGCACGCAGCTGAATGGGATTTCGGAAGGAGCTTCCAGCCATGGCGCGGTGGCGGAAATGGCCACCAATTTCCCGCTCGTCCGTTTCGTTTACGACGGCGTTACCAGCTACGGGCGGACATTTAACTGGTCAGACACCGGTGTTCAGGCCGGAAATATTAGCGAGTCGGTGGAGTTTGCCTTGCCTGCCGGCCTCAATCCCCTTGACCTGCCATACTCGCAAATCTCGGTGGTGGCCAATGGGATTGCGTCCACCCCCATTAATTTCGAGCTTTCCTCGCCCTATTTCGGGATTTCCACGGACCTCGGCACGGTAACCGCTTACAGCACCAATGATGTGCCTTTGACCACCTACACTGGCACGGTGTACTTCACCAGCACCGATCCACAGGCCGTATTGCCGGCGCCTTACACCTTCACCACGGCCGACCATGGCGTACACGATTTTGGATTTGCGAACGATTTGCATACCGCCGGCGAGCAAACCGTCACGGTCACGGATACGCTATTTGCCCCGCTCTTTGCACCGGTCAGTGGGATGGCGGGCACCAGCCCGCCGTTATCCGTCAGTCCGGGTCCAGCATCAAAATTCGTGATCGTGGTTCCCACGCCTGCCGTCAATGAAGTGCAAATGCTGAGCTTCGGCGGCACGGTCACGGGGGGCACATTTACGCTGGCGTTGAACGGCCAGGCCACCGCCCCAATCCCCTTCAGCATCGCGCCGGCGACGCTGGCAGCCAGCACCCAAAACGCGCTGGACTCACTTTCCAGCTTGGGCGCGGCCAACGCGGTGCAGCAAATTAGTTTTGCCGGCTTCACGGGCAGCAGTTTCATCCTCGAGTTCATGGGGCACGTCACCACAGCCATCGCCTACAGCACCGATTCGCTAACTTTGCAAAGCAACATCCAAAGCGCTCTTAACACTTTCAGTACCGTGATGGACGGCAGCGACACCACCAATGCCGCCGTGAGCGCCAGCAGCGCGACGAGCGTCAACGTCGCATTCCAAAACGCCCTGGGCGGCAGGCCGCTGCCAAACATTTCAAGTTTCAGCTCGCAGGTGACCGTGACCACCACAACCGCCGGCAAGCCCGCCGCCGGCAACGTGAGCGTGGCGGCGATCAATTCGACAAGTTTGGCAGTCACCTTCACCGGCACGCTCGCAGGCGCAAGCGTTGCCCTGCTGAGCGCGAGCAACACGCCCGTGGACACCGTGCAAACAATATACTTCCCCGGCCCATCCACCGGGGGGACATTCACCTTGAACTATGGTGGCGTGATCACCAGTCCGATTATTTTTAGCTCCGTCATCGGCACCCTAAAAGCCGACATCCAAAGCGCGCTGGATGACCTGCCCACAATTGGCCAGGGCAACACGCAAGTCGGCCTGCCGGTTCAGAGCGCGGGCGTCACCACCGTGCCGATCAGTTTCACGAATACCTTGGCAGGCGGGGTTCCAACAGGCATGTTGACCGTAAACGAAGGCGACCTCACCGGCGGGGACTCGGTTGGCGCGGTTATCACGACCACGGATGGTGTTGGTTTAAGTGGGGCAAGCCCGATGGTCAATACCGTTGAGACGCTGAACTTTGGAGGTTCGATCACCAGCGGAAGCACCAGCTCCACATTTACCCTCGCTTATGACGGCGCGAGCACGTCACCGATTGAATACTCCAGCAATTCGGGTACGCTGCGATCCAATATCCAGTCGGCTCTGAACGGTGTTTCAACCATCGGCAGCGGCAACACCCATGTCTACGCCGCGAGCGCTAGCGTTGCCACTATCACCTTCCAAAATGCTCTGGCTGGCGAGGCTGTCCAGGGACCCCTGGCGCTCACAAGCACCCTCACCGGCACGGGTGCCACGGTTTCCTTGGCCACAACTACTTACGGCTTGGGGGTGTCAGGGAACTCGACTGCAGGCGCAATGATCACAACAGCGGGATACGCTGGAGCCTACAACGTGACGACCGAAGAGCCGTTCAATGGCACTGTCATCGCTGAGGACCAATACGGAAACGTCACGAGCTCGCCAGGCCCGATATTCGTGACAACTTCGCAGGGTTCTATTTCAAACAATACATTGACGAGTGGCGCTGGGACATTTGTTCCCACTTTGGTTGGTTTACCGTCACCATCCAATGAAACAACAACTCTGACTGCTACCTACTCAACCAACCAATCTCCTCCCGTTAATATCAGCGGCTCGCTCACGGCGGTCACAATCGTTGGGGTCGCTGCCAATCATTTGGTGCTAACCGTGCCGACAACCGCCCAGGCAGGAGCGCTTAATACCTTTACAGTTACTGCCGAGGATAGCGCCAACGGTGTCGCGCAAGGCTATGACGGGACAGTGCAAATAAGCAGTTCTGATCCGAAAGCGTCGCTACAAGCAAACGTTACCTTCCGGAGCGGGGTCGGGATCTTCAGCGCCACTTTGGAAACTGCCGGCGCGGAAACGCTGACCGCCACCGGCACGGATGTTATTGGAAACACGATTAGCAGCACCGCCACGACGATCACGGTGGTGCCTGCATCGGTGGCCAGTTTTGCGCTTGGCGGCCTCAGCAGTTCCTACACCGCCGGCGGCGCCGTCACCGGCACCATCACCGCCGTGGACGCCTTTGGCAATACCGTGACGAGTGACACAGACACGGTTCACATTACCAGCAGCGATAGCCACGCATCTCAGGCCGCGAACGTAACGCTGGCTCTTGGCGTGGGCACATTCAGCATTACGTTGAAAACCGCAGCCCTCGAATCGATCACGGCTACCGACGCCTCAAACGCCGGCATCACTGGGTCCAGTTCGGTCAATGTCGTGGCCGGCCCGGCAACCCAGACTGGTAATGAGCGCACCGCGCGAGCCTGGCGTTAAGCCAAACGCCGTCTTCGCAGTGACCGTCACGGCGGAGGATACCTTCGGCAACACGGCCACCACTTATAGCGGCACCGTGCATTTCACGTCCTCCGACGGAAGCGCTGTGCTGCCGAACCCCTACATGTTCACATCCACCGACGGCGGCATGCATGTTTTCAACAGCCTCGAACTCGTCGCGCCTGGCTCGGAAACCATCACGGCCACGGACAGCACGGTAAGCCCAAGCCTGACGATCCAGACCACGGTCAATGTTTACACGGCCTCCACGATCCCGGCCATTTACTTTGCGCTCGTGCTGACAAACCCGACCGTCACCGGGGGCGCCGTCCCAACGGTCACGGCCGGCGCGATGGTAACCTTCACGGTCACCGCCAAGTTTGCTGCCAACAACAACACCGTGACCAACTTCACCGACTCGGTGCAAGCCATGACCAGCGACTGGCAAACCCAGGGCTTTTTGCCTGGCCCCACCACGCTAACCAGTGGCTCGGCCACGTTCAGCCTGCCGCTAAGGACCGCGGGCTTCCAAACAGTGGGCGCCTACGACGCCAGTTTATTGCAGCCAACGGTCGACTCTTATTACGGCGCGGTGGCTTTGTATAGCGCCAGCAGCACTCCCATAGATGTTTTGCCGCAAACAGCCGTCACCCATTTCGGCGTGACAGGACCCGCGACGGCCGACACCGTCCAAACGCTGACATTGGGCAACGCCGTCCAAACCGTGACTTTTAGCGGAACACCCGCCGGCGGCTTGTTCTCACTGGCATTTAACGGCCAGACCGCGGCGCCGATCACATATAGCACCGCGGCGGCGATTTTAACGGCCAACGTTCAAAATGCGCTGGATAGCCTCTCGACGTTAGGAGCCATCGACGCGGCCCAAACGATCACCTTTAACGGCGCACCGACGGGCGGGCAATTTACCTTGACGTTCGTCAACAACGCCAATTCCACGGCGACCACCACGATAAATTACAGCACGATTCCCGCTGTCTTGCAGAGCAACATCCAGACCGCGTTGAACGGTCTTTCGACGCTCGACAACGCCGGGCAAAGCACCAATAACAACACGCTGGTGACCGTGCTTAATCCCGACGTGGTTACGATATTATTCCAAAACGGGTTGGGGGGCGCCGCCCAAAAGACGATGATTTCAGATGGCAACGACCTTACTGGAGGGTACGGCTCGTCCATGACGGTTGCAACGACCACCATGGGAGCGCCTAGCCCGGGCACCACCACCGTGGTGGGCACGGATGCCGTTCAGATGGTGGAGTTCCCAAGCGGCGCCAGCGGGAATTTCACCTTGGCTTTTGCTCCAATGACAGGGGGCAGCACCAGCACAACCCAACCGATTACCTACACCACCAATAGCAGCAGCCTGCAAACAAGCATTCAAAACGCTCTCGCCGCGTTGTCAAATATTGGAACAGCGAACGTGGCCGTCGGGCCTGCAACCGATGTGGGAGGTGGTTTCACTGGTTTTCCCGTGCGGTTTCAGGGTAGCCTGGGGTCGTCACCCCAACCAGTGATGACCTTTATTGCACAGTCATCAGGCACAACTGGTGGAATTATGGAAAACGCTGTAGTTGGCGCGGACAGCGACGCCAGCCTCACGGTGACCTTTGTCGGTACAATGGGAGGCACCGCGTTGCCAACCATGAGCAGCAATTCCTCGAGCGTCGCTGTGGCAACAACCACAGCGGGAGGGCCAGGCGATGTCACGGGCGGCACCCTTTACCTCTCGACCACCATCGGGCCAGGCTTTTTGACTAACACCGGCACTGGGGCCGTCAGCTACTCCGCGACACCGGAAACGGGGTCGCCCTATCAGAATGGGTCTCTTCGAGCCAATATACAGTTGGGATTGGACGGGTTGGACGCAGGCGCATATGCGGGAGCCACCGAGGTTGCCGACGTGAGCGCGACATCGGCCACGATTACCGACCAAGGCAGCATTGGCGGAATCGCCCAAACGAACTTTGCCGTGACCCCAAACAATAGGGATGTAGTGGAGGCCATCACATTTGGCGGCAATCCAGTTGGCACCAGCTTTACGCTATCTTACGCTGGTCAAACCACGGGCAATATCGCTTACACCACTTCAAGCACCCTTCAAAGCACGATTCAAAGCGCTCTGAATAGCCTTTCGGCCTTGGGCGGCACCGTTTGCACAGTGACCGCAAGCAGCGCCACGGCGTTTTCCGTCCAGTTCGCTGACCCAGATGTTTATGCCCTTCCACTGATCCAGCCCACATTGACGGCTCGCGAGCTTTCCCCGGCAACGGCGAGCGTCACCGTCGCGACCATAGGTGACAGTTCCGAGCTTACCGGGCCGGCTGTAAACGAATACGTGGCAACCACCGCCCTGGGAGGCGGCGGCTCAATTTTGGTCGGCAGCGAGGCCCAGTTTACGGTGACCGCGCTAGACCAGTTCGGAAACACGGTCACCAGCTATTTTGGCAACCCGGAGATTTCCAGCAGCGACGGGCTCGCACTGTTGCCGGGCAACATGCAACTGACAAACGGCATCGGCACTTTTGGCACCGTCTTCGAGTCCACGGGGCTGCAAGACGCGGGGCCGATTGACCCGGCGACGACCAGTCGGGGTTTCGGAGACTACGTCACGGTCAACCCCGTTGATTTCAGCGTGACCGCCCCGGCTACCGCGACGGCCGGTACTCCTTTTAGTTTCACGGTCAAGGCGACGGATACAAATGGAAATCTGCTCACCGGCTATGCGGGCACTGTCCAATTCACCACCAGCGATGGTCAGGCTGTGCTGCCGACGAATGCAACTTTGACCGGCGGCGAGGGGGTGTTCACCGCCACGCTCAAAACGGTGGGAGGCGGTACGCAAACCTTAACGGCGACTGACTCGGTCGACGCCGCCATCACTGGGCAAAGTTCCCCGATCACCGTCAGCGCTGCCGCCCCTAGCTATTTTATTGTTAGCGTACCGAGCGCTGTGAACGCGGGGTCGGCTTTTTCCACCACCGTCATGGCGTTTGATTCGTTCGGCAACCTCGCAACGAGTGACAGCGGAAGCGTTCATTTCGCGAGCAGCGATGGCCAGGCCGTGCTGCCGGTCAACCCGACGCTCAGCAGCGGCGTCGGCATATTCACAGTGACGCTCAAGACGGCGGGGGTTCAGACGATTGCCGCCACCGCGAGCAACAATAGCGGCGTGGGAGGCACGGGCAATGTGACCGTTAATCCGTTGGCTCCACATGCCTTGGCTGTTACCAGCCCCACCTACGCCGTCGCGGGTGCTGCATTCACGGTGACCGTGAGGGCGATGGACACGTACGGCAATACGGCAACGAGCTTTGTGGGGACGGTTAGCTTCACGACAAGCGACTCGGGGTCCGGTTCGGCGGTGCCCGTGAATTACACCTTCGGCACGGGCGACCAAGGGGTGCATGTCTTCACGGGCGGGGTTACCTTGGTCACAATCGGCAGCCAAACTATCACGGCGAGCGCTAGTCCTCTGACCAGCGGCAGCGCGACGGTAACTGCCACTCCTCATTTGTCCGTCGTGGCGCCAAGCAGTTACATGGCGGGCAGCAGTTTCAATATCACTGTCACGGCGTTGAAAGCGAACAACACGACCTACACCGGATATACCGGCACCGTGGAACTTACCAGCAGCGATGGCCTGGCTCCGTTTCCCGGGTCTAGCGTGTATTACACGCTTAACAACGGCACGGCGGTAGTGTCTGTCACGCTAGACACGGTGGGTGTTCAGTCGCTCGATGCATTTGACACGGCGATCAGCAGCATTAACGGCATGGCCGCGGTCTCTGTCACTCCCGCCGCACCCAGATCGTTTTCGTTAACGGAAACGGGCGGCGAAGTGGGTGGAAACGCCCTAACAATTACGATCCAGGCCCTGGACCTATATGGCAACTTGGTCCCGAGCTATTCGGGAACCGTCCACGTCACGAGCAACGATGCTTACGCCACCTTGCCGGCCAACCTTTCGGTGACGAACGGCGTGGGCACGTTTAGCGTCACGCTAAAGTCGGTCGGTAACGAAACGGTGACGGCCGCCGATACCACAAACAGCGGCATTACTGGTAACCTCGTTATCGCCGTGCTCCCGCACCTTGTTCTTAGTCTCCCGAGTAGCGCGACTGCGGGTGATTGGTTCAGCGTCGGCGTCTCCGCGGAAGATGGGCGAGATCTCGATGACGCGGGATATAACGGCGTGGTATACTTAACCAGCAGTGACGGCGAATTCGCCGCCGAAGACGCCACCCTTGCTAGCGGCGTGGGGACAACCATTGCCCTTCTGGGTTCGGTCGGGCTCCAGACGGTCACCGCAAGCGCAGCTCTGGCGGTGCGGCCGCCGGCAGCGCGACTGTCAGCGTGACCCCGGGTTCCGCGAGTTGGTTTGCCGTCATTGCTCCCGCTAACGTCATGGTCGGAAACTCGTTCACCGTGACGGTTGACGCCTACGACGCTTATAACAACTTAGCGACTGGTTATAACGGAACCGTCCACATTACGAGCAGCCCGGTCAGCCTTCCGGCCAACTATGCGTTGACCAACGGGGTGGGGACCTTCACCGTCCCCAACACCCTCACCTCGGTGGGCACCGAAACTTTCACCGCGACAGACACGAGCAATTCAAGTATTACCGGTAATACCGTTGTGACACTCACACATCAGGTCACGGCATTGATGGTGATTTTTTCGGCCACCGCCACGGCAGGGCAGTGGTTTCCGGTCACCGTGGAAGCAGTTGACTCTTCCAGCATCGTCACCTCTGGCTATTCGGGCACTGTCCATTTTGCCAGCAGCGACGGCGCGGCGGATTTAGGATCGGGTGATGTGACGCTGACAAACGGCGTTGGCGTGTTCGATATGACGCTTTACACCGCGGGCTTGCAAACGATTACCGCCACGGACACGGCTACCAGCAACGTGACGGGATCGGCGACCACCACTGTTGTGCCTGGTGCCCTGGCGCAGTTCGTGGTGAGTGCGCCGTCGTCAATTCCCTTCGGCACTAGTTTCAGCTTTACGGTTTCCGCGGTGGATTCTTACGGCAACCTTGAAACCGGTTATAACGGAACGGTTCATTTCAGCAGCAGCGATACTTCCGCGACGTTGCCGGGGGACGCCGCCTTGGCGAGGGGCGTCGGAACTTTTTCGGCCACGTTCCAGACCGCTGGAGGTCAAACCCTCACGGCGCAGGATCTTGCGAGCCCCAAAACCGGCACTGCCGTGGTCCTTGTCGTTGGTCCGCCCGTTGCTATTGTAGTCACGGCGCTGAGCAGCAGTATTTCCGCCGGCGGCGCAGATTTCCTTGTTGTGTCGGTTGTCGACAGCAATGGCAACGTTGTCACAACTTACAACGGAACAGTGGTGTTCAGCGACGGCGACGACGAAAGCAACGCCATAACGGCCATTCAGCCGGTCGACTTTGAGGGAAGCTTGGCGATAAGCCCTACTGGACCTTGGTCGTGGGTTTACGGCCCAAATCAACCTACCCTTTATTTCTCGCCAGGGTTTTCCTTGGCCAACGGCACGGGGGACTTTGCGGTGTTGCTTAATGGGGGCACCTTTTCGATCACCGCGACGGACAGCGTAACCAGCAGCATTACTGGCACGTCTGGGGCCATCACGTCGAATTAAAGAGTGAAGGATGAACGAAGGAGCCGTGAGAGCAAGCTGCCATGATCATCAACATCTTGACCGTCAAAAGAGTTGGGCAGAATTACTTGGACGCAACAGTCCGTAGTCTGGTCGCATCCGATTGGTGCGAGCTACCGGTAAACCTCATACTTGGCGGCAACGACGAACGCCACGTTAGAGATTACAAGGATCGGTTTAGCGTCGTTAAGTGGGACAAAGAGGTGGGGCCGGTTCGGGTCAGCTTTTCCCGTAATTACATCCGGGCGCTACGGCACCAGGCCGGTGAGGACGTGGTCATTTGCGAGGATGACATCGACTTCAGTAAGCATTGGTTGGCTAGGCTTTTGCTGGCGGTGCGTGAAATACCGCTCGCGAAATATGTGTTGAGCTTGTACACGGCCAACGATTTAAGCCATGAAAGCTGGCGCCGCGGCAAACACCACCGGGCCTATGCCGCACGTTATTTTTGGGGCACCCAGGCTGTTTATTACCCCGGCTGCGTTCGCCTGGAAATTGCCAAGTACATTGAAGACAACATTGAGCGCAAACCTGGCGACCTGTTGATCGGCGAGTGGTGCGCAAAACACGAGTGCCTATTCATGACGCAAGGAAGTTTGGTGCAGCACATGGGTGTCGAAACGAGTGGGTTGGGTAAGTTTCATTCGGCTTGGAATTTTGTGGGGGAGCAGCCCAGAACTCATGACGGCAAAGCGGTGGCGAGCACAGCGAAGGTCGAAGAATGAAGGTCAAGTCGTGTTTCTCCGTGACTCAATGGTCACTAATTCTGTTTTTTGGACTCTGCCGTGGTACCCGTTCCGCAACCGATAGAACAAGCATGTCAGCTTATGCAGAGGGGCAACTTTGCGGAGGCGGAGGCGGCCTTTCGGCGGTTGGTTGCCCAAGCATCGATGGCAGCGGAGGCTTACTGTTACTTGGGTATTGTGCTCGCGGAGCAAGGTAGGCTGAAGGAAGCCATCGCCGCGTTGCGTGAGGCCGTGCGGCGTGACCCCAACTTCGCGCACGCCCACAATAACCTTGGATTGGTGCTGATGCGGGCGGGCGAAACCGCCGAGGCCGCCGATTGCTATCACCGAGCAATCGCGCTGAAAAGCGATTTTGCCCAGGCCCATTATAATCTTGGCCTGGCTTTCAAGGCGCTGGGCGAACACGAGGCGGCCATTCATCAATATCAGCAGGCGCTGCGGTTTCAGCCCGATTATCCGAAAGCGCTTTGCGATTTGGGAACTGCGCTCGCGGAGCGTGGCAAGGGGGCCGAGGCCGTCGTTTGTTTCAAGCAGGAATTGGAGCTGCGGCCGGAATACGTGCCGGCGCATTTTAACCTCGCCGTTGTTTACGAAAGTCAAGGGCGCCGCGACGACGCCTTAAGGCATTATCGGTTGGCTGTGAAATTCAACCCCGACCATTTGCAGGCCCGCTTGCGATTGGGCGCGGTCCTGGTCGGGCAAAATGACTTTGAGGGCGCGGCAGATTGCCTTATGGCAGCAGCGCGGCTAGAGCCGAAAAGCGGCGAAGCACGGCGGCACCTGGGGCTGGTGCGGCTCGAGCAAGGGTTGGTCGAGGAGGCGATTGATCACTTCCGATGGGCGGCGGAGTTGGAAACCGATTCTGGGCCTGCACGGGTCGCACTTGGAAATGCCCTCGCGGACATCGACCGCTGGGAGGAAGCGGAGTCGGTCTTCCGCCAGTTGCTGCAGGAAAGACCAGAAATGTTGGCGGCATCCAACGGCTTGGGCGTCGCCTTGCATCGTCAAGGCCGGTTTGGGGAGGCTCTGACGCTTTTCGACGAGGCGCTTAAACATTGCGAAGGCGATCCTGATACACGCCTCAACCGGGCGCTGGTATTGCTGCTGCAGGGGAATTGGGCTGCAGGTTGGGCGGAGCACGAGTTCCGGCTCAAGACGGCCAGGCACAGGCATTTAAGCACCTCACTGCCGCGCTGGGATGGCTCGCCGCTCGAAGGTAAGACGTTGCTCGTGCAAACGGAGCAGGGGCTAGGTGACACGCTTCAATTCATTCGATATGTGCCGCTGATCGAAAAAAGTGGAGGCACGGTGATTGTTCAATGTCAGCCGGCACTCGTCAATTTGCTCGCATGCGTGAAGGAGGTCGATAGGCTGGTCCCCGCCGGGGCGCCGCTAAAGGCTATCGACGTCCACGCGCACTTGTTAAGCTTGCCTTGGATCATGAACACGTCTTTGGCGAATGTGCCCGCCAAAGTCCCGTATTTGAATGCGGATGCGGGGTTAGCGAAGCAATGGCGACGGGAATTGGAGGCCATGAAAGGCTTTAAGGTTGGGATTGCCTGGCAAGGAAAACCGACCTTTGTGCAGGATCGACTTCGCTCGATTCCGTTGGCACAGTGGAAACCGTTAGCCGCGATAGAAGGCGTGCAACTTGTAAGTCTTCAAAAAGGGCCGGGCTGCGAGCAATTGCGCGAGTTGGCTGGGGAATTCAGGGTAGCTGACCTTGGTACTCGGCTGGACCAGACAACCGGCGGGTTCATGGACACCGCGGCGGTTATGCAAAGTCTCGATTTGGTGATCACCTCGGACACCGCGGTCGCTCATCTTGCTGGGGCGCTTGGTGCGCCAGTATGGGTGGCGCTGCCGTTTGTCCCGGATTGGCGTTGGATGCTGGACCGCACGGATAGCCCGTGGTATCCGACCATGAAGCTCTTTCGGCAAAAACAGGCAGGGAATTGGGAAGACGTCTTTGCCCGCATGGCGAGGGACCTTGACACGGCGGTCAGGGCGGCCGCAGTCGATGCCAATTGGCGGCAATTCGCGAGGGGTGTCTGGGGGGTGTGAATGAATGAATCCAAGGGCCAGTTAGATACGTCCCCTTTCCCCGAACTTGGAATAATTCAAGACTGACATTCCACATTCGGATATTGCCCCGGTAGGATAGAGGATCAAGGGCATATTCCCTTGCGAGCGTCGAATTGCCGACATGGTGGGTGACCGGCCGTCAACAAACGGTGAAAACGGGAAGACGCAAAAAATGGAAATCGTCATCACGTGTTGTCACTCCTGAGCAACCGTCGCCATCCGTTGTCGGATTCATGTCATAGGGGTTTGCCAAGGGGGGGCTGAAATGCATTTCGCAGGGGTGACCAGGGGGGGCCGGAATGAAATGAATCCAGTGACCTGAACCCGATCTCGACCTTTCAAACTGGCGGCATGGCACACCCTGCAAAGGTGTGCAGCGACTTCATTTTACCGAGATGAGGTTCAGGTGTTGGGTGGGACGCCCCGCAACCGCACAGAGATAACAAATGGTGACCTCGTGGAAGTGGTGAATTCATCAAATTCAATCAGGACAAGGAGTTAATTCATTCAGGGGGGCATTGTTAGGGGGGGTCCGAATGAATGAATCCGTCAGCTGCGGCCAGCTGAAGAGTGAAAACGGAAAGGCGCAAAAAGGGAATCAGTTGTCGCTTGTTGTCAGGCGTGCGTGCCCGTTGCCGCCCGTCGCCATCCGTTGTCGGTTTCAGCTCATGAGGGGTCTGCCCGCGGGTTGAGATGACACGCAATTCTTCAATGACGGGTGAGCAGCCCATAATCCTTCACAGCAATCGGCATTCGATCCTTGAAATCAAGATCTCCTGCTGTTCGATGTGGCCCGCAGTTTTGAGAATCGGCTTCACGCCGGCGAAGAATTGATTGGCCGCTTCGATCGGGTTGGCGAGAACCTCGGCAGTGGTCAGATAGTCAATTTCTGCTTCGCTGTGCCGGACTGGATGCCACAGTCCCCACAGCGGAGGTGCCGAGGAGGAAGCGGCAACCATGCACCCCCCGAAGCGGTCATCGAGGATTTTGAATAATTCCTTCAAGATCAGGTCCGTAAAAATCTGCTTTCCTTCCGCGTTGAACAAAGGCAAAACGATGCGAAAGAAATAGGCGTATCCTTCCAGCCGATTTTCTTCGAGGCTGGGCAAGCGCAGATTTACAGGGATAGAACGGCTCAAAGACTCCAGCCGCTCGCGGATTTTGTCAGCGGGGGTCTTTCTTGGTGGCATGTTTGCCGTCCATCCCTTCCGTCGAGCCATTTAGCTCCAGCAAATTGGCATCTTCCAGAATTTTTCGCTGCGTGGAATTCACAATCAGCGTGTATTGGTGCCTAGTTTGGAACGTGCCGCCGCGCTCCAGCAGCATGCGGATCGCACGGCCGTACTTGGCCGCTTTAATTTTTACAACGGTTCGCCAAAGGGCTAGAATATGGGGTTGTCGCTTTGTAAACTCTACCATGCTCGCCCACCAGATGGATCTGGTCATTGCATGGAGGTTGGCACGATGCCTTACAGTTGGCCCCAAGATACGGATTTTGCTCAGTGGGAACTGGACGTCATCGACCGCAATTGTCGTGTTTGCGGGCGCATGATGCACGTCTGTGACCACCGCTACCGCCGCTTTCATACGCTGGAGGGGCCGGTGGAACTCGTCTGTAAACTCAACCACTGCCCTGATCGCGGCTGTCAAGGTCATACCCACACGAAAAGCCCTGAACTCGAAATCACGATCGCGCCCCCCAAGTGGGCAATCGGGTGGGATGTCTTCTGTTGGATCGGTCATCGCAGGTGCTCGCGGCACTGGTCGATTTCCCAGATCCAGGCCGATCTTCGGGACGATTACCACATCCGGCTTTCCCACGACGCCCTCGGCAAGTATGTCCAACGCTACCAAGTCATGCTCGCCGCGCGGCAGCAAGACCCGGAGGCTCTGCGGCGGCAATACCAAACCGTCGATGAGATGATTCTGTCGATCGATGGCCTGCAACCCGAGAAGGGACACGAGACTCTTTACGTGGTCAGGGAACTGACCCAGAAACGCGTTTGGTTCGCCGAAGCCTTGATCTCGGCAACGGCGGACGAGGTGCGCCGCCTGATCGCCAAGGCCAAGGCGTGGGCCGCCTCGTTGGGCAAGCCGGTGGCGCTTTGGTTGTCGGACCGACAGGACGCTTTCGTGACGGGGATTGCCGCGGAATTTCCGGAGGTGCCCCATCGCTACTGCGACAACCATTTCCTCCGCGATGTGGCCAAGCCGGTGTTGGAGGCCGATAGTCACGCCAAGGTTCAAATGCGGCGCAAGGTACGTGGCCTGCGGAAGATCGAGCAGGCCGTGTTCCAAGAGCAAAAGGCCGCGGCATCGGCGAGCGTCGTACCGGACGATCTCCGAAATAACCGAGACGGAGACTACTGCACCGGCGCCACCGGCCAACGCCGAGGCCGAAACAGATTCGGCTGGCGCCGTGGTGCTCGATTATTGCTCGGCGGTGCGTGGCATTCTCAATGACGATCAGGGAGGGCCTATTCAACCTCCCGGCTTGCGGATGGCCGAGGCCTTGGTAGAGGTCCGCGAATCGATCCAACGAAACTTGGACGAGAAAAAAGGGGGTCCGCAGAAAAGCAACTCGGCCGCTTGGCCGACTGCATCGACCGAGGATTGGACGAAGTCCGGGCCGAGCACGAGACGATCCGAGAATACGTCAAGGACATCGCGGAAGTAGCCGCGACCCTCGAACCTGGCCAGGTGGATTGCGTGAAACGCAAGGAGAAGTTCGAGGAACTAACTGGGCGTTTCGAGAGGACGGAAGATCCCGTTCGCCAGCACATGGCTAAGGTCATGCTCAGCTTCGTCGCGGGCCTTTTCGTCGGCGCCGGCAAGTTCGAGGAAATCAAGGACAACCTCGATCTGGAGCGTTGGTTTCGTTTGCCTAAGAGTCATGAGCGGCGGATCCACGGCCATCGCCACGCGGGGGTTCGAATCGTATTAGAGGGGCCAACCTTGGTGCACGCTCTCGACGCCCATGCCGCGCATCCCCAGCCATTCACCGTGGAAGACCTGCTGCCGTACCGGACAGCCGAGCAGCCGCCGTGCCAACGTCAGGCGTTGAACCGCCGCAAGATCATGAGGAAAGCACGCTCCAAGAAGAAACGCCCGATACTGTTGGCCGACCTGGAACGGCGCTATCGAAAAACGCCGTAGCTTTAGCTCTTTAGCGAACCGTTGAATTTTTACAGGTACTGGCATTGTAGTCCCTTGTGAAAACTCACGTTGGCCATCGCTTTCAGATTACCACAGCCTCGCGACACTGGCTAGACGGGCCGCCAAAGGGTTGGCTTGACTCGGGGGGAGCGTCACCGACTGGTTGGGTCCATCGCCGAATTAAACGCCAGTCCTAATCTCACCTGCCGCTTGCCATTTCCGTGAAACGCAACCGACTCCACTTATTATCAGCCGTGTGCAACCATCGCCATCCGTTACCAGTTTCATGTCATGGGGGTGTGCCGGGGGGTCGAGATGAGACGCAATTTTTCATTGCCAAGGCCAGATTCATTGCACGGAAAGGACAGTCCGGTGAGAAAAGGACCGTGTGTGTGCAACGCAACAATGAAAACCATCAGCGGAATGACCTGGCGGCGCCCCGCCCCAACGTGTACATTGCAGCATCGTCTGCGTGCGCCAGCCGACCTCCCATCGGGCAGAACGCCGTCGCCAATCCTTCCGAGGTTCCATAAACGCCATGAAACGCATCGGCATTCTCACCGCCGGCGGCGACACGCCCGCCATCAACGCCACCATCCACGGCGCCGTGCTCCGCGCCAGCCAACGCAAAATCGAAGTCTTTGGGTTCATCAAGGGCTTCAGCAGCCTGTTCAATCCGCGGGTTCCGCACGTCCATCTCAACCCGCTGTTGACTTCCATCCCCGAACTCGACAAGACCCAGGGCGGCACCCTCATCGGCGCGTCGCGCGACTATGTCGACAGCGCGGACAAGGAAGCCATCGCCCAGATTGCCGACCGGCTCGAGCGGCTGAAAATCGAGGGGCTCATCTGCGTCGGCGGCGACGGCACCCTCAACGGCATGCAGGCCTTGTCGCATCACCTGCCCACCGTCCTGGCCCCCAAGACCATCGACAACGACCTGGGCCTTAACTATCGGCACGAGCCGGACGAGTGGATGCGCGAGCCGTGCAAGGAGCCGCCCGGCTACCGCGAGTTCCGCCATTCCACGCGGACGAAATTCGACCCCGAACAGATGGTCAACTACGTCACGCCGGGCTACGCGACCGCGGTGTTCGTCTCGTCGTGGGGCGTGCATCGCATCCGCACCACGGCCGAGAGCCATCGCCGCATCGCCATCATCGAGGTGATGGGCCGGCATTCGGGTTACCTGGCCATGGGCGCCGCCTATGGCCAGCCCGACATCGTCCTGGTGCCCGAGCATCCGCTGAACACCGATCGTTTGGTCGAGCGCGTCCTGGAGGTTTATGAACTCCAAAAAAACGTGGTCATCGTGCTGCGCCGAGGGCATCGTGGACGAAAATCATCGGGAGTTGGGTGCCGAGGCCGTCTCCACCGATCCCGCCGGCAACAAGGTGCTCACCGGGGCGGCCGAGGCATTGCGGCAAATCCTGATCAACCGCCTGGGAGACAGTTACTTCACCGCCAAGCGCCGCAATGAATCGGCCCGAGCCGCGATCTTCATCCGCAAAGTCGGCCACACGCAACGGGGCGGCCGACCCATTCATTTCGATCGCTTTTACGGCGCTCTGCTCGGCGGCCACGCGGTCGATCTCTTGCTGGAAGGCCACGTCAATTCCGTGTCGATTCTGCAATGGACACGGGAACGCGGTTTCCACGTGGCCGGCGTCGACGCCAACGATTTCCGCGACCGCTGGGGTCATATCCACGCCCGCCAGATCCATCAGTCCTTTTATGATCCGGACAGCTTGCGTTTGTCGGAGGTCGGCGTCAATTATCTGCTGCCAATCTTTGCCAATGCGCTGGGCCAGGAAGACATGGAAGCGGTGCGGCAAACACTGTTTCAGCCGGGCAATTTGACGCAGCCGTATCACTCGGTGAATGTGGATGTCAATAAACGTATTTGCTACCTTGATGAGGCTTGAGGTTTTATGCCAGGAGAGAACACATGAAAGAGGCAGCGATTTACGCGGAAATAGGGGACGAGGCCAGGGTCGAGACCGCACAGGAATATGTGCTTGCTGCACTGCTAGAGCGCTTCGGCGGCGAATCAGCGGCTTCTTGTCGCGACGCCGTGAAGCGTGTGACCATACAGGACAAATTGCGCCGGTTGCATCGCTTGGCGATGCGCGTTGCCGACATTGAAGGATTTCAACGCGGCCTGCGGTCGCGGTAGTAGAACGGCCGAGGAACAGACTCTTAGCTTGTTTCCTGGAAACGAGCCGTGTCCCCTTTCCTCGCAGGGAGAGACCAAATGGAAGAGTCGCCGATTTTCAAAGAAATTCAGGACGAGGCCCGTGTCGAGACCTCTCAGGAATATGTGCTGATTGTACTGGAAACGCGGTTCGGCAGGCGGTTAGCGGCTTCTTGTCGCGACGCCGTGCTGGGTGTGACCAAACTGGACAAATTGCGTCGATAGTTGCTCTTGGCAGTCCACTGTGCCGATGTCGATGCATTTCGGCGAGGGCTGCGGACGAGGTAGCGGGGTGCGATGTTGCGGGCCTTAGCCGATAAACCACAACCACCGGTTTGTATTCATGGAAAACCAACCCGCGCGGCCGTTGACGTGGAGATGCAGGCCCGCCTGACCCAGCGCGCGGCTACCGAGCAACGGCAATCGGCGGGCGCCGGGGACCGTCGCTGGCCAAACGCCTATCCCGTCTGACAGTTCAAGCCGAAACGGCCTGGCGCCATGTAGAGGCTCGATGGAATGCGGCTGATTGGGATGAATCCAGACATCGGCATCCCGCAATGGAATCGCCTGGCCGTCGGCCCTCAAAAGGCCCACCCAGGCGAGATCATTCGCTTTGAGGCTAGCCCAACCTTCAAGGTGCCGTTCGGCCATCAGAAACGTGTCGTTGAACCCGGTATCAACTACAAGGGGGAACCGAGGCGCTGTGGTGACCAAATCGGAATGGCCCCCTGGAGTGACGCTGGCCCAAACAATTAGTTGATCGCTCTTGATGGACACGGCGTGACCCCCGGCCAACGTCAATGTGCTGGGCTTTTCAACGATCGGAACCTTCCAAAGGATACTCGCCACGCGCTCACACATCCACTGGTAAGTTGACCTCGTGCTCCCTCTCGCGTTCGATGAGCAGGACGAGGAATTGACCGCGCTCCAACCCGGCACGCAAGCATTGTTGAAAAACCTCCGTCTTGGTTTTTCCGATGCAAACCTGTCTGTCGCCGTGGTAGGCCACCCATTTCTTGGGATGCGTTTTCAAGAGTATCGGCAGGTCGCGCCGCCACGCCATGCGCGCTTGCCTGATGAGCGGGGGAAAGGTCTCATTCAAGACGATCTCGAGTTGACGAATCGCCTCTTCGTCAAACGGCGATGAAACAGGATTTGGCGACGATGCAGGTAATGCAGACATTTCGACTCCGTGCATGCGGACTATTGCCTTCAATATACCCAACACGCTCTGAATCGCAAACACTGTTCCTCATTGATCCCCTTTCGCCTTCTCAAATGCCAGCGACCGCAGCATCAACCCCAAACGCCGTTCGTCGCAGGAGCCCCGGATGATGTCCACCGGGCGAAATGTGCCGTAATCGGTGAAGTTGATCACTACGGTTTGGCCGACAACCTCGGGCGGAAGATCGAGAAGGACCTCAAAGTTGCCGTCATTGTCGATGCTGTCGATGACCACCTCCTTCGACCAACTGAAACCCTGGACGTGGCAGGTGAATCGGTAGGGCATTGGAATCCGCTTGTCAAGCTCGCCGACCAGGCGAAACGGTCCCCGGTGGCAAACATCTGCGGGGCTTGAGAGCAACCTTCCCAGATCCAGTAATTTCTCGGCAGATTCACGGCGTTGGCCCGGAGCACCGTGCCTTCGCAAACCACCAAGCCCTCCACCCGGCTGAGCACGCGGCGCGGCTCGAGGCTAAATAGTTGATCGCCGCAAACGCAGCGGTGCGTCTCAAATATCTCCCTCTCGACCACAATAATGCCGTCGAAAAACGTACCGTCCGCCTGGCATTGGGTCGAGTCGGTCCAATCGGCAAAGCCGCGCGTTTTCATGTGCAGCTTCTGCTGAGACGTCAGCACCGCGATGGTGAAGTTCGATTCGCCCCCCACCATGTTCACCAGGAAAAGCGGCTCGCGGGCGGCGCACAGCACCGCTACGGGCTTGCCCTGGGGGCATTTAGCGAGGGATTTGCACAAATGAGTGTATTTCACGCTATAGCCCGCGCTGTGAATGACGGGTATGAGGCGATAGCAGCAGATTCCCGCCGTCGCCAACCACAATGCCATAATGACCCCAGCGATCCGCCTGGGCCAGGCGATTTGAGTGAACAGCGGCGCGGCGGCGGCCAGGATCAAGACGAAGTAGGTATGCGACAGGAGCTTGAAGCCCGCGTATTGGTTGGTTCCCTCAATGGCCGCGCGGGCGTGCACGGCGACCAGCAGCCCCAACCAGGCCACCAGGAATATCGCAACGCGGAATCGCTTCGCCAGGATTGCCAGGCCAACCAGCATTTGGCAGAGCACCAGGGCCATACTGGCCGATCTCAGGGGGCCTAGCCCCTGGAGCGGCTCGGCTCCAAGTTGGCCGTAACGCATGCCGACCAGGTCGGCGATGAAATCGATGGGATCAAGAACCGGATTGCCGATCACGTTCCAGCCGTTGGGCACTGACATATTTGTGGCAATCAGTTTGACCTTGGCAAAGATCGCCAACGGGTGCATGACCAGGCAGATGACGTTGGCAGCCACCAACGGCAACCACGTCGCGCGGTTGCGCCGCCACAGTGCCACCAGCACCGCCAGCACCTCGAAGGCCTTGAGGACGACCATGAATTCCGGATAAGTCACGAGGAAAAACAGATTCATCAACACCACGATCAACAGCTCGCGCCACCCAAATTGCTGCTGGCAGGCCAACCAGACCAGGTAGATGGCGAACAGCGGCATCGTGCAATTGGATGAAAAAAAGGAACTGCCAAAGAGCAGCGTTTCCATGAGCAGCAGCGCATCCACCAGCAGCACCAGGACAACCGACCGGTTGCGATTTTCGTTGCTAAGCAGCCCCAAAAAAAGGGGACAGGCCCCGTTGCCGGAACGGCCCGGAGGGTGGTCCGCACAACGGGGCCTGTCCCCTTTTTTTTAGGGCTGCTTACAGCAAAAATGAGCAACCCCAGAGCGACGGCATTCTGAAAACGGAACACAATCGCCAGCGGCAGCACCGCTCGCATGGGATGTACGCCCGCGATGTCGGCCACGGTGGCCACGATGATGTCTTGCCCGAAGCGGACTTCATGGTGCATACCGGTGAACAAATTGATGGCCGCGCCGGGCTGGCCGTGGTGGTGCCCGGTGAGCACGGCCGCCAATTCGCCATAGTTGACGTACTCGATGACCAGGGGAACATGGATCGTGTCCCAGGGATTGCAGTCGAAAAACCAAAGCATGATGCCGGCGGAAAGAAACGCCGGGAGGGCGATCAGTATGGCCCGACGGCCATTTTGGCGAAGAAGATCCGCCAATTCAATGCGGTCCCAAATGGCCACGGCGGCGCTCAGTGTCCAACCAATAGCCAGAAGCGTCCAGGCTTGCCACGCCGGTAGCTCAAAGGGTGCCCGATAGCCGAGTGCCGACACCACTAGCACAAGCAGCGCCGGCCCGGTCAACCAGGGGGCTTCCAAACTGCAGGATGCCCACGCCGACCGACGCAAAAGCAATCGAGTGGCCCCAAAAGCGAAACCGTACCAGGCTATCAAAAGCACGAAGATTGCGACGGCGTCGAGCATGTGGCTCCAGACCTCATTTTCATGAACTGCGAGGACAGTAGTGATTAAGCCAAAATGGGTCAAGTGCGGCTGATTGCCAACCAACTGCTCTTGCCCGCTCGGCCCGTCTTTTGTCCAATGCACGCGAACAGGGGTGACCTTCGCGGGTGAAGCGAGGTGGCGAGTGACGGCGATCCTGGGAATCTCGGCGTTCTACCATGACAGCGCGGCCGCATTGGTGGTGGATGGCCGTATCGTGGCAGCCGCCCAGGAGGAACGGTTCTCGCGCATCAAGCATGATCCGTCGCTGCCGGCGCGGGCGATCGCCTATTGTTTGCAAGAAGCCCATCTTTCGCCGGCGCAGGTGGATTACCTCGTTTTCTTCGACAAACCCCTGGCGAAATTCGACCGGTTGCTGGAAAGCTATTTAGCCTATGCACCTTTGGGGTTTCGCAGTTTCTGCAAGGCGATGCCGGTTTGGCTCAAGGAAAAACTGCACGTGCCGCGGATGCTGCGGCGGGCGCTGGCCGGCTTCCAGGGGCGGCTCGTGTTCACCGAGCACCACCAAAGTCACGCGGCCAGCGCTTTTTTTCCCAGTCCCTTTGAAGAGGCGGCCATTTTGACGCTTGACGGCGTGGGCGAGTGGAGTACGACCACGCGCGGCTTTGGCGAAGGCAACCGGCTGAATCTCACCGACCAATTGCGCTTCCCGCACTCGCTGGGTTTGCTCTTCTCGGCATTCACCGGATACTGCGGTTTCAAGGTCAACAGCGGCGAATACAAGCTGATGGGCCTGGCGCCTTATGGACGGCCGCAATACGTGGAGCTGATTCGCAAACATCTCGTCGACGTCAAGCCCGACGGCAGCTTCTGGCTGAACATGGACTACTTCAGCTATTGCCACGGGCTGACCATGACCAACCGCCGCTTCGAGCGCTTGTTCGGCGGGCCGCCACGACACGCCGAGACGCCAATTCTGCAGCGGCACATGGATCTCGCCGCCAGCATTCAAGCGGTGACCGAAGAAATCGTCCTGCGCCTGGCCACCGATCTGCACCGGCAAACGGGCAAGAAACACCTGGTAATGGCGGGGGGCGTGGCGCTGAACTGCGTGGCCAACGGCCGGTTCGCGCGCGAAGGTCCGTTCCAGGACATCTGGATTCAACCGGCGGCTGGCGATGCGGGCGGGGCGTTGGGGGCGGCACTGTTCGTTTGGCACCAGCTGTTGGAAAAGCCAAGATTGCCGGCATTCGGCGATCGCCAGCAGGGGAGCCTGCTTGGGCCAAAATTCAGCGCGGCACAGATTGAAGAAGTTTTGGAGCAGGAAGGCACCCAGTGGCGACGGTTTGACAGCGAGCCGGAGTTGTTGCGTTACGTGGCCCAACTTCTCGCCAAGGGAAGTGTCGTGGGTTGGTTTCAGGGCCGGATGGAGTTTGGTCCGCGAGCGCTGGGCGCGCGCAGCATCCTGGCAGATCCGCGCTCGCCGCGCATGCAGGGCCAACTGAACCGCAAAATCAAATTTCGCGAGAGCTTTCGGCCCTTCGCGCCGGCCGTTTTGCTCGAATACGCCACGGAGTGGTTTGACGTGCCGGCCGGCCGCGAAAGCCCCTACATGTTGATGACGGCACCGGTGCGGACGCAACATCGGTTGGCGATTCCGCGCGACCAGCAGGCATCGATGGCTCACGATCCAGACCTGCGGCAAAGAGTCAATGTGCCGCGCTCGACGGTGCCGGCGGTTACGCACGTCGATTTCAGCGCTCGCTTGCAGACCGTGGACGAAGACCGCAACCCGCGATTCTATCGCTTGCTGCGGGAGTTTCATCAACTCACCGGTTGCCCGATGTTGGTGAACACCAGCTTCAACGTCCGCGGCGAGCCGATCGTTTGCAGTCCTATTGACGCCTTGCGGTGCTTTCAAGCGACGGACATGGATACCGTCGTGCTGGAGGATTTCGTCGTGGAGAACAACGCTGTTGGCAGAATCACCGACACCGCGAACCGCGAGCTGCATCTGGCGCAGTTTCAGCTTGATTGAATGATGAAAAAGGAAGGATGCCATGCGCTGGTCGGAAATCGATTTCAAACCGTCGTCGCGAAAAGTGCGCCAATTCGCCCTTTTGTGGCTTTTGTTTTTTGGGCTCCTCGCCGTTTCGTCGGCCGATCAAGGTCACTGGTGGGCATGTCTTGGAGTGGCTTCGGCGGCCATCGTCGGTGCGTTGACGGGACTTTTGAAGCCGGCGCTGCTGCGGCCGATTTACACGGGTTGGATGGTGCTGGTTTTTCCCGTGAGTTGGGTGGTCTCTCATTTGATGCTGGCCTTGCTCTTTTTCGGCGTGTTCACACCGCTGGCGCTGCTGCTCAAGCTCACCGGCCGAGATGCGCTCCAGCGCCGCATTCAGCCGGGCAGCAAAACCTATTGGGTGCCGCTGCCAATGTCCACCGACGTGCGGCGGTCATTTCGCCCCTTTTGACGGAGGCATGAGCATGACTGAACCGGCTCTGAGTGAGTTCGAAAAGGCCGCGGCGGCCGCACCGCGCGGCGGCGGCCTCGTGCGTGATCTGCTGGGATTGCTGGCCAACAACAAGAAATGGTGGCTGCTGCCGGTCTTGATTGTGTCGCTGCTGATCGGTTTAATGATACTGTTGTCCGGCACCGCGGCGGCACCCATGATTTACACATTCTTCTAAGGTTGTCTGCAATGGCACCTGCAGTTTCACAGCCCGCCGTCTTGCCCACGCAGGAACGCGTCGTCCTTCACGTGGGTTGCGGCGTCTTGCGAGACGACACGCTCCATCCCCATTTCAAGGAGCCGGGCTGGCGACAGGTTCGGCTGGACATCAACCCGATTGTCCAGCCCGATATTGTGGCTTCGATCACCTCCATGCCCATGATCAAGACGAATAGCATGGATGCCGTGTGGTCGTCACACAACCTGGAGCACCTTTTTGCCCACGAAGTGCCCGTGGCGCTGCGGGAGTTCCATCGCGTGCTCAAGCCGGGAGGATTTCTCTTGTTGACACTGCCTGATCTGAAGGCGATCGCCGCTTTGGTCGCGCAGGACAAATTGGAAGATGAGGCTTACAAGTCGTTGGCAGGGCCGATTACGCCCTTGGACATGATTTATGGCTTGAGGGCGGCGCTTGCCGAAGGCCACCTCTCGATGGCCCATCGTACTGGCTTTACGCCCAAGACCATGCAAAAAGCTCTGCTGGCGGCGGGATTTCCCAAAATTCAGCTGCTGGCGGCCGAAGAGTACGCCATGTGGTATCTGGCCGTGAAGTGAGGCTACTCCCCGGGCTTGGTCTGCTCCGTTTCGTGAACCTCCAGCTTGAAGTTTTGCCAGATCATCGGGCGGGCCTGGGGCTCGATGTGCAGCACCACCTGGCCGTCCTGGAAAATCCGCACCGTTCCCGATGACTGACTGACGGCAATGGCGATGGCCTTGGTCTTGCGGCTGATGGCGGCGGCGGCCCAGTGGCGCGTGCCCAGTCCCTTGGACAGCGTGATGCCGTCGGCGGTGGTGTCGATGTACATGCAAGCCGCCTCGGCGATGCCGTCGCGGCCAATGATCAGGGCGCCTTCCAGCTGGGCAATGTCCTTGATCTGTTCGCGGACGTTGCGATCGCGGATGTCGCGCTCGCTCTTGCTGTAACCGCGGAACGGATTGAAATTGACGGGCCGGGCCATGGTCAGCACCTTGCGGGTGTCGCCGACCACAAACATGGTGCCGACGGGCTTGCCTTCGCGGCCCTCACGGCCGATCTCGGTGGCCAGGTCCACGACGGCGCGCAGCGTCACCAACGGCACCTGGCGTGTCGAGGCTGCGCAGATCCTGGGCGCTCAGCCGTTGCAGGTGCTCGCCGAGGTGAATGACCGTCAGGCTATCCAATGGTTCCTGATGGCCGTCTCCGACCGGCGATGCCGTTGTAGAGCACCACAACGTGGGCGTCGGTGCGGAGTTTTTCACTGGCCACCGCTTCCAGCAGGGCCAGGCTCATGCGTTCCTGGATAGGCGTCGGGCCGGCGTCGATGTCCATCACCGTGAGGTGAAGATTTTCCTTGAGGCGTTCCGTCAATTCCTTGTCATGGGCGGCGACCAGCAGCTTGCAAGAACCTAGCTCATCGTGGACGAGCGTCCCAGTCGAGGTCGGTTTCGGTAAGCAGCAGCACGGCATCCGCGGGCAAGTCACGCACCAGGCGTCCAGCCGTTCTGAGCAATGCGACTGTTTGCGGAGCTAAAGCCATTGACAACCCACATGGACCCGGACGGCACATAGTAGTAGGCACACTCCGTGTGCCGTTTTGCATTTCAGCACACTCCGTGTGCCGTTTTATATTTCAGCACACTCCGTGTGCCGTTTGTATTTCAGCACACTCCGTGTGCCGTTTTGCATTTGGTATCCACATCGTATCGGCGCAATGCCGGCAAAGCAAACGGCGTCGGTGCATTTCCGCTGTAATCTCGGCTTGCCCCGGTGGGCCATTTATGGCGACAATAGGGCCATTGTCGATTATCGGCTTCGGATCGAGGTGGGTTATGCAAGAAACGATTCTGCAATCCATCGGCCGGACGCCCCTGGTGCGGCTGCGGCGGCTGACGGAAGGACTGTCCGCCGATGTCTACGTCAAGGTCGAATCGCTCAATCCCGGCGGCAGCGTCAAGGATCGCGTTGGCCTGGCCATGATCGCCGAGGCCGAGCGGCGCGGCTGGCTGCGGCCGGGCGGCACCATCATCGAAGCGACGGCGGGCAACACCGGCGTCGGCCTGGCCATGGTGGCCGCCGTCAAGGGCTATCGCTGCATCTTCGTCCTGCCCGACAAGATGAGCAACGAGAAGATCGCCCTGCTCAAGGCCTACGGCGCCGAGGTGGTCATCACGCCGACCAACGTGCCCCCCGATTCGCCGGACAGCTACAACGGCGTCGCCGATCGCTTGCGCCGCGAGATTCCCGGCGCCTGGCGGCCCAACCAGTTCACCAACCTGGCCAACCCCGAAGTCCATTACCGCACCACCGGCCATGAAATCTGGGAGCAGACCGAGGGCCGCATCACCGTGTTCGTGGCCGGCGTCGGCACCGGCGGCACCATCTCCGGCGTCGGCCGCTATCTCAAGGAACAAAACCCCGACGTCAAGATCATCGGCGCCGACCCGGAGGGCTCGGTGCTGTCCGGCGACAGCCCAAGCCCTGGAAGGTCGAAGGCATCGGCGAGGATTTCGTGCCCAAGACGTTCAACAGCCAGCTGGTCGATGAATGGGTCCGCGTCAGCGACGCCGAATCGTTCCACACCGCCCGGGCCTTGTCGCGGCGCGAGGGCATCCTGGTCGGCGGCTCCAGCGGCACCACGGTGGCCGCGGCCCTGCGCTATGCCCGGCGGCTGACCGGCGAGCATCTGGTCGTCGCCCTCGGCGCCGACACCGGCCGCAATTATCTGAGCAAGTTCTTCGACGACGACTGGCTCAAGGCCAACAACCTGCTGCTGCAACGTCCAACCGGCCCATTCGATCGGCGATTTGCTGCAGCAGCGCGGCCCGCGCAACCTGGTGACGATCACCCCCAAGGCCACGGTGGCCGACGCCATTCGGCCTCATGCAGACGACCGGCATTTCGCAGTTGCCGGTGCTCGAGGACGGCAAACCGGTCGGCAGCATCCAGGAAGTGACCCTGGCCCGCGTGCTGCACGACAACGACGACCCGAGCGTGTAATTGTCGGCGAAGTCATGGCCCGGCCGCTGCCGCAGCTGGATACGATGGTGCACCTCGACGAAGCGTATCGCCTGCTGCTGGCAGGCAACACCGGCGTGCTGGCGGTGGAGGACGGCGAGGTGGTCGATATCGTGACGAGGATCGATCTGGTGCAGTATTGGAACCAAACTCGTGCGAAATAAAACTTGTGGCGGCACGTTTTCATCGTGCCGGACATCGAGCCGGCACGTTGAAAACGTGCCGCCACACTTGCAATAAAGGAGCTTTTAGCGTGGCCACCAACTTTAGCTCATTCGGTTTTTCCACCCGCGCCATTCACGCCGGCCAGGAGGCTGACCCGGCCACCGGCGCGACCATCGTGCCGATTTACGCCACGTGCACTTATACCCAGGCGGCGCCGGGCCAGCACAAAGGCTATGAATACTCCCGCAGCGGCAACCCGACGCGGACCGCGCTGGAAACCTGCCTGGCCGCCCTCGAGGAGGGTGAACGCGGACTCGCTTTCGCCTCGGGCCTGGCGGCCACGACAGCGGTTTTGTCGACGCTGCGGCCCGGCGATGAGGTGGCGGCCGCAGCCGATCTCTACGGCGGCACGTTCCGTTTGCTGGAACGGGTCTTCAAGCCCTGGGGCCTGGTGGCCCGCTACACCGAGGACCCGAGCATGGCGGGTTTCAGCAAGATCATCAATCCCAAGACCAAATTGGTCTGGCTGGAAACGCCGACCAATCCGCTGCTTCAAATCATCGACATCGCGGCGGTGGCCAAGCTGACCCACCAGCAAGACGCCGTGCTGGCGGTGGACAACACATTTGCCTCGCCGTATTTGCAGCTACCGCTGCGGCTCGGCGCCGACCTCGTGGTCCACAGCACCACGAAATATCTGGGCGGCCATTCCGACGTGGTCGGGGGAGCGGTCGTCGGCAGCCGCAAACTGCTGGAGCCAATCGCGTTTTACCAGAACGCCGCCGGGGCCACCCCGGGGCCTTTCGACGCCTGGCTGACTTTGCGCGGCTTGAAAACGCTGGCCGCCCGCATGGAACGTCACTGCGCCAACGCCCGCCAGCTGGCCCAGTGGCTCGCTGGACATGCCAAGGTGCAAAAGATCTATTACCCTGGCCTTCCCGATCACCCTGGTCATGCCGTGGCAAAAAAACAGATGCGCGACTTCGGCGGCATGGTGTCGATCAGCATCAGGGGAGGCAAGGAGGCGGCTCTAAAATTGCTGACGCGGACCAAGCTGTTCAGCCTCGCCGAGAGCCTGGGCGGCGTCGAATCGCTTATCGGCCATCCCGCCACCATGACGCACGCCAGCATCCCCATCGAAATCCGCGCCGCGCGCGGGCATCGACGACGGCCTGGTGCGGTTGAGCGTCGGCATCGAAGATGTCGCGGATTTGCGTGCCGACCTCGAACAGGCCCTGGTATGAGCTATAGTTGCATGGACACAAAGTCGTAGCTTGAGGCAGTCCGGGATGAATCACTATGCAGGTGAGTCTGAAGCGGAGCGGTTTTTCCCGCTCGCTTTTGTGGTTTTGCCGACTTTTATCGGCGCGTTGATCTGGCTCTGGGCGATTTTGGCCCTGGTCAGGCAATGACGGGACGCCGGCCAGCCTGGACCAGGCTGCACCGAGGCGCCATTTCGTCTCAAACCGTTGTCACTTTTTCTGGACGTAAGGACTTCGACGATCACGAAGTGAATAGGACGTGAACTAACAACCCGGCGGATGGCAAAAAAATCTGGGGCAAAAAAATGGCCATGGAGGCATTCATTTTTTTGCCTCAGATTTTTTTGCCGTTAAAGGACCTGCATTCTGTAGCAATCGAACCGCCTCGGCATTCCCTGGCGCGGTTCCGTCATGCGACGATTTGCCGACGCAGGCGTGGTGGAGTCTTATCGCTATTACCTGAAACAACTCGACAATAACGACCCTTGCCCCAATGCCGTCGGCAACCGCGAAATGACCTGGGCACAGGTCCACGTCGGGGAATTCTTTGGGTCCTTCACCGAAGGCAACCCCGCCGTCAAGGAGATTCGCGCCCGCTACCGCTCGACATTCGACGCGATTGCTGACGTCAAGCAATGGCTGCAAGAGCGGATCGAGGAGTGCGAGCGAAAGGACAAGGCAAAAAAGAAATGAACGCCGATTTCCGCGGAAGGAAAGTCGGTGACAATTTTCGACCTGGGAGGTCCGTTTTAGGGATATTCGAAGGCAATCGGCAAGCCGCCCAACCAAGTGATGGGCGGACACTCGTGGTCGAGGAGCGCTTCACGCAAGATCGGGTTGTGCGACCGTTTGTCGAACTGCACGACAATGCGGTTGGCCTCGATGACAACCTCGCCTCCCGTTTCCACGAAGCGGCGGTACAGTTGTTTCGGTTTGGCCTTGTCGAAACCGCGCAAGCGGCTGGCTAGCCAGCGATAACAACCGTTGGCGATAACGGTCAGGGCGACATCCAGGTCCACATTGAGGCGCACTTCGCTCGCCAAGCAATCGAGATGAAAGAAATTGACGCTGATACCCAAACTGTCTTCGACACCGTTGCGCCCAGTGTAACGGGTGATCACCTCGCGGCCGCTGGCCGTAAGGTTGTTGGATAAAAACAGTGTCGGATCCTCGCGGCCCAGGCCGGTGACGGCCAGTTGGCGGATGGGTGCAGGGTAGTCGCGCAGGTGGGTTCTTTCGTCGACGTAGCGGATGTTCTTGTGGCGGCGTTTGGGGACATCGATGACGGCCCGTTGCCAGGCGATGCCAGGCAACGTCTGCAGGCGCCGCATCAGGCCCGCGCCCGACGACGAATGGTAACGAACGAGATGCCACGCTCGTTGACACGTGCCAGCTCGGCATAGGGGGACGAGCTTGGAGTCGAAGTAGAGCCAGTGCGGGTCGTGACCGGTGACGGTGTGCCAGAACTCGACAAAGCGCATCATTTCACCGGCCTGATCGGCGCGTGTCAAATTGGCGTTACCGTAGCATAAAACCCGGCTTTTTGGCTCATGGGCGAAGAATGTGAGGATGCTGGTGCTAGCTTTGCCGCGCATGGGCAGGTAATGGTTCTCCAGGGCTTCCGGATCGCCACGGTAAGGGATGGCATGGAAGTCGAGGCAAAACTCCTCGGCGTCGGGGAACAACAGCGGTGCGAGAGCGCCGATCCAACCGGATAAGAGTTGCTGCTGGTGAGTTCGCGTGGTGCGGTAGGAGTAGTCAGTGGCGTAGCTTTTTTGGGCAGGACGTTCAGGCCAGCAAACAAGCCGAGGGCCTGGTCGAAGTTGAAATCACAAATGTGGCTGCGGCGTTCTTTGTCGAGCAGTTTCAAAGTCAGCAGGCTCAACAGAGCGGCAACAGCGGGCACCTTGCGGGAACCAGGATAGCCGGCCTCGTCGACCAGTGTGTCCATGCGGAGGCGGGCCAGCAACGGCAGGAACAAGAAGATGCCGGCGACACGAGTACGCAGACGGCGTCCCGGGGACAAATCGCACCAGCGGCAATCAGCGATGGCGGCAGGTTCCGGTTGGGCGGCTGCCGGTTCGCGGCGGCTGCCGGTAGGGCGTCCATAGAGCGGTTGGGCGAAAAGGGGGGTAGATCATCGTCACGGCATTGCTTTCGGAAGTCGGCGATCAGGTTGCGAAGGGTGCCATAGCCGTAGCCGAGGCGATCGGCGACCTCGCGCAAAGGGCGGCGTTCCACGAAGAAAGCACGGAGAGCTTCATAGCGTCGGTGCAACCGCTGGGTTGGTTGGAGGAAGAAGTCCTGGCAGCGGGAATCGTCCATGGTGCGACCTCCAGAATTGTCACATAATTTAGGTTCCGACCATGTCTCTATGGTATGCCTAAACTGCAGCTGCAGACCAAGAGAAAAACAGGCTCCAGTCGCATCAAGTGCCGTTTTTGCCGGGCAAAATGTGCTGAGCGAGCCAGCTGGCGAAGGGGCGAGGCCGAAAATAGCAAGTGAAAAACGTGGGCCAGGCAGAAAAACGAAGTGACAATCAGCGGCGGTCAAACCGCAATATCACGGGAAAATTAACGAAAAAGTGCCGCCACATGTCACCGATTTAGCCTCCGCGGAAATCGGCGATGAATGGAACTGGCGGCTGGCACTTTACTCTTGAACGCCGCTCAGTAAAGCCGGAATCTTCGCCTTGCGAATCTCGTCGATCACCGCCTTCGAGGACTTCCAGGGATCGCCTGGAATGCGCATGATCAGTTCTCCCCATACTCTGCTGAAAGCCGCAATGGCATCATCGTCGGTGAAATTCACGCCCGTAGTAAGCAACGGGGCGATATCCTCCGTGAGGCTTTGATTGAGCTTCCTGAGCATTCGCTCCTCCGCGTTCGCCCGGCTGATTGAATGTCCCTCGAGAGCGAGATAATGCTGGAAGCACGCGATCACCCGATCACAGTCGAGGCCGAGTTGGAGCAAACCCTGGTTGAGGTCGAACAGGTCGCGGTTTTTGTGCCGCTGAAGCAGCGCTCGCAGCTTGGTGCCGAAGATTTCCTCCGGCTCAAACGAGACAATCTCCGCCTTGGCCTGATGCCAACCACTGTTGACCTCGAATGGGTAGGTCTTAAGACCGTGGAGATTTTCATGCTCGCGTGGTGTTGATCTCCACCTTGAGCTTGAGCTGACTGCCGCTGTCAGCCTCTGGGGTGAACCTGAATACCAGGTGCATCGAGTGAGCGACCTGCTCCCTTTTGGGTTTTCCGAGCCAGGAGAGCGCTTGGCGCACGCCGTCAATCGTCGTCCCGATCGGTTCAGCCTGCGTCTGAACGAGATCAATATCTTCCGAATACCGCAGCGGTTTTGCGAACAATAGCTTATGGATGGCTGTGCCACCGCGAAAGGCGATCTTTCCTTGCAACTGCTCGCTGCTGAAAAGGTCGCATAGCGCACGGCAGATAAGCAGGTCCTGCTCCACCTGCCTGAGATCAGGCCAAGGCGCATGGGCGCTCCACTCCTGCAGGTAAGCGGTAGGGATCAAGCGTCAATCTCCACTGGCATGTTGATCACGAGCTTCCATCTTGGATTCTTCTCCTCGACTGCACTCAAGGCGGCAACAATCGGTTTGGCCGCTGGATCAAGATACTTGAAGGATTTCGCCTTTTCGGCAAAGGCTTGGAGTGCGTTGGCCTGGCGGACGTGCCCAAACCGCTCTAAAAGATACCCAAGGCGTCTGACCGCAGAATTCTCGTAGGCGCGGGCTGCCTTGGCGAGAATGCCGGGATCGGCTTTCTTCCCCAGGTCATGGACAGCCTGCGCGGCACCGTTGATCCCCGCCGCCCGATGGAAATAGCGGCACATGTCAAGCAGCGTCAATTCCACGCCGGCGATTTTGGCGAAGCCGGCTGCCGTTTTTAGTTGTGCAAGCCACTCGGGACGATTCGACTCGGCAAAACCGGCGGGCGCCTGGTACAGAAACTCGACTCGCTGGCGACCGATTTCAATTTTCGGAAGCTGCCGCGGCGCAATGACCTGAAATACCATCGCCGCTTGGTGAGCCGACCCGTGGAAAGCAGCGGCACGCAGCAAGGAAACCCGATAATCCAACCCCAGATGCTTCATCAAAGGGTCGATCCATCGCGATGGATCGGGAGCACCGAGCTGCCGATCCTCCGGCCGGAGAATTAAATAGAATCCCCTCCGTGGGGAAGCGAGCCGGCCCTTCTTCCTCAACCGCGCCACGGCCGCCTGGAAAGCTTGCGGCGTTGGCCCGAGTTCGGCCAAGGCCGTCGGTTTGGAAAAGTACGCCCGTCCTCGGGCGAGCTGCGAATCGATGAATTCCTGGAGACTGCTCATTCCCCGATTATATGCGAAACTCGACGAAAATCAACTGATTTCTGATATGTCTAGGGCATGGAAAACATCGCAAGTATCAATATTGCTTCGCCTTACGGTGGAGTCGATTAATGCCGCCATTCCAAACGTCTAGCAGCCCCGGATCAATTCTTCTCCTGTGTGTGCCACCCCACCGCGCTATTTCTTTTTCTTGGTCGTCGTGTCAGGCGGGTCCGTTGTGATGGCGGGCTCGTCGATAATGAGGATCATCCGGACCTGCGGCCTATCCGATTGAGTGCTGCTGTCGGCGGTCTTGTCGCTTGCCGAGCCCGAACTCGAATCGGACTTCTTGGCCTCCTGGTCGGTTTTTTTGGTGTCCTGGTCCGATTTCACCGCGTCCTTGTCCGTCGCCTTGGCATCCTTGTCCGATGTGTTGGCACCCTTGTCGGTCTTCTTGGCGTCCTGTTTTTTCGGCGGGCTAAGATAAAGTTTGACGCTTTGGCCGACCTTGAGATCGTCCGATGTGGCTTTGTAGGCACCAGTAATATCCGGGCTTTTCAATTTCTTGAGTTCTTCCGCGGTGTATTTGACTTCCTCGCCTTCGTCATTGTACTTTTGCTCCAGCTGCAGCCTGGCCACCTTCACCTTGTCCATGATGGTCGCGTTGAAATCCTTGCTCGACTTTAGCACCTGAAACATGTTCATCACGGCGGCATTGCCCGCGGCTTGCAATTGCTGCAAGTGCACCTGGAACTTCGTCAGCGCTTGCTGACGATGAATGGGATCGCTGGTGGACACGGCGCTGTTGTAATCGCGCAGCAACTGCTGCTGCAGCTTCGCGGCCTTGGTGTTCAATTTGGCGGCATTGGGTGGATTGGGGTTGAGCTCGACGTGCGACCATTCGATGGTGAAGGTCATGGTTTGCTCCTTCACGTCGAGGTCGGTGATTTTGCCGACGATTTCCTTGACCTGGGCCAGGTTGGCGTAGTCCTGTGAAGTCGCATCCTCCTTGGTGACGGTGTCCTGTTTCAACTTGTTTTTCTGCTGCCCAGAGGATGTGATCGGCAGTACAAGAAGAGCCGCCAGCAACATGGCGCCGCACGGGATTAGTCTTCGCATGATTTTCAACTCCTTTGACGTGATCACCATCAGATTAGACAACAGCCCGGCTAAAAAGTTCCGCTGCAAGCTTACGGCGTCAATTTGCAAGACGCAACTCAAAGTTCAAGCCATCGCGGAAATTGCGGCTAGCCGGGTCGAAGACGCGTTGACGGCCGGTGCATTGCAGGCCTTCGATGGCATAATCGCCGTAAGACCAACGCCCCGTTTGGGTGGCGCTGCCGGCGCAAATCACGGGAAAGGACGCCAACGGGGGCTGCTGGATCTCATAAAAATGGTGGCGATGGCCGTGCAGCCAAAGGCCGACACCTCCCTCGGCAGCCACCTTGACCAGGTCGGTCAGGTCGCGCAAGCCATGGACCTTTTTTTCGGGCCGGCCGTTGGCCAGGCAAATGGGATAGTGCGTGACGAGGATGCGTGGGCCCTTGTCCAGATTTCGCAACAGTTGGCGCAGCCGTTCCAGCTGCTCAGCACCGACACTGCCCCCGGCGTCCCAGGGAAGGTGATTGGCGGTACAGGAATTGACGGCCACGAGCGTGATGTGGCCCACCCGCTGGGCAAACGGATAGACGTGTCCATCCATGCGAATGCCGGTTTGCCAGGGTGCGAAGCAGCTTTCGAAGATTCCCGACGCGGCGGCTCGGGAGGTGCAGTAGTCATGATTGCCTGGCACCGCGAGGCCCGGAGGCAGCAGGGCGCTGCCCACCTGCAGCAATTCGGCGGCCCGGCGCGTTTCCGACTCAAAACCCAGAGCCGTCGCGTCGCCGGAAAAAACAACGTGGTCAGGCCGGCGCTTGGCGATGTCCTCCAGGAGCAGCTTCAAGACCTCATCGGCATGGCGAAAACGCCGGTGCCGGCCCAGCCAGCGAAAGTTGACCCAGGCGGCATAGCGCTTGTTGAACCAATCACGGATCGTCCAATCGAGCTTGGCGGCGGTGAGATGAATGTCGCTGAAGTGAGCCAGACGGATCATCGTTTCGTACAATCTCCGCGTAAAGTAGTAGGCACACTCCGTGTGCCGTTTTTTAGTTGACGGCACACGGAGTGTGCCTACTACAATGGCAAAAACTCATCCTACAAGGACCCGGTGCGATGCCCAAGGTCACGTTTGTCAGCGAAAAACTGGAAATCGAGGTTCCCCACGGTGCCAACCTGCGCGACGAGGCCATGAAAGCCGGCGTCGAGGTTTATCAGGGGATGAACCGTTACCTGAACTGTTTCGGGCACGGCACCTGCGGCACCTGCAAGATCGTCGTCAAAAAAGGCGCCGAAAACCTCAGCCCCAAGGGCGCCATGGAAAAGCTCACGCTCTGGCGCATGCTGTCGGTCGTCGGGCATGAGCAGGAATCGCGGCTGGCTTGCCAGTGCAGCGTGCTGGGCGATTGCACCATCGAGACCAAGCCGCCCATGCCGCTCAGCCCCGAACCGGACGCCAAGGGCAAGTATTTCTGGGAAACACCTTACCCCAATAAATAATTCGTGAAGCAACTCACCATCGTCGTTCGCCCTTTTCGCACTGAAGCGGTGCTGCGGGCCATTGCCGACCTCAACGTGACGGCGTGCGTGGTGCGCGAAGCCAAGGGCTACAGCCGGCAAAAGGGCTATCTCGACCGTTATGCCGGCAGCGAATATGGCCTGGCGTTTTTACCCAAGGTCGAAATCACGGTCTGGGTAAGCGACGATCGCGCCGACGCCGTGGCGGACACCATTGTGCGCAAGGCCCGTACTGGCCGCATCGGTGACGGCAAAGTCTTCATGGCTCCCAGCGGGTGGCCGGAACCGTTGGAGTTTTGAATGCCTTATTCCGGCAACGAAAGCTGCACGCAAAGCGCTCGCGGCTCGATACCAATCTCCAGATCACGCACATTGTCTTGTGGCAGTGCGAAGAACTCGCCATCGACGTGCACCGCCAGTGGGGTCGGCGACCGCAACACGATTCGCCGGCAGCGTCCAACGCGGACCTTGGGATGGTTTTCAGGCGGCCCCGCCAGAGCCAGCCGTGGCAGGAATCGCAGCACCCCCAAGCGCGATAGCTCGCCGACGTGAACATAGTCCAACAACCCGTCGTCCAAAACGGCGTGCGGCGCCAGCACAAAGCCGCCTTCCCGCCTGCCCAGGAGCACGCTGAGCATCAGCGTCGGCCAGGTTTCAGTAGGCCGGTCGTCCATGGTCACTTCCGTTGGCGGACAGGCATGGTGATACCACAAGGCACGCAGTGTCGCGAGGCCGTACAGGGCGATGCCCTGGAGCCGTTTGATCTTGCGGGACTCGATCGTCACCATGCCGGTGAAGCCCAATCCCATGCAATTGACAAACCGGCGCCGGCGGCCGGCCGCATCGCGAACAAAGCCGACATCGACCCAACGTTGGGCGGCGGCTGGCATTTTGCCATTGCCGAATTCCAGACTGTGCGCGAAATCATTGGCGGAGCCTATCGGAACAACCGCAAACGCCACTGCCGGCCGGCCGGCGGCGAGCAAGCCGTTGGCCACTTCATGCACGGTGCCGTCACCCCCTGCCGCGGCCACCACGCGGAACCCGGCCAACGCGGCTTTGGTCGCCAATTCCTCGGCATGGCCGGGTTGCGCTGTCGGCCAAAACACGGCCCGGTCGGCCCAATCGTGCTGCAGTTTGGCCAGCCTGTGGGCGGCGCGGCCGCGGCCTGCATGGGGGTTGAAGATCACGCATAAATCCTGGGCCATGCCGTAGTCCTTCAAGAAGCGATTTCCACTGCCATCATGGACTAATTATCACCTACGCCGCTTTTGCTCACAACCGGAATCCCCGCCTTGGATGAACGCGAATAAATTGGGGCTTCATTCATTTCATTCGGGTCCCCTGTCACCCCTCCGAAATGCATTTCAGACCCCCCGTATGCGCGTGGTGCTTGCCAGGACACTACCCAATGACTTATTGACGGCTATCTTTATCAGTTGAACGATGGGCTTTATGGATTCGAGTTACCGCCATGCCGGGTTTGCACGCCATCAACGCGGCCACTTTGCGCAACTGCGATCTTCCCGGCCCATGCTCATTGCTTCGCATGGCCGACGCCGAAGACCTGCTCGCGCCCATCCACGACCCTAACCACGTCACCGCCAAGTTGGATTTGATTTTTCACGATGCCAGCGAGCATCACGGCTTGGTGCGCCCACCACATGCTGATGATGCCCGTGCGATCCTGAACTTCTTTCGCGCCTGCAGAGCCCCGCATTTCGTGGCTCAATGTCAGTCTGGCGTGGGGCGTAGCGTGGCCGTGCTGGCGGCCCTGTCGAAAATCCACGGCCGCGAAGGCGACGCCGCGGAACTGATTGCCGGCGGCACCTACAACCGGCGGCTTTACCGCCTGCTGCTCCAAGCGGCTGGCCTCCCTGTGCCGGCGGAACCGCTGGTGAGCATGGTGGTGCGGGTAAAATATCCCGTGGATCGTTTGCGAGCCTTCATCCTGTCGATGCAGCGGCAGCGACATGAAAACTGGGAGTGCATCGTTGTGACCGACGGGCCTAACGACGGTGTGCGGCGGGAATTGGACCAGACCGGCAATCCGAAAGTGAGGCTGATCGAAACGCCCAAGGCCCTCGGCCGCTGGGGCCACCCCTACCGCCAGTTAGGCATTGACGCTGCCCAGGGTGAATTCATTGGCCTGTCGAACGACGATAACTACTATGTGCCCGGCTATTTCGAGCAAATGATCGGCGCCATGCAGGCCGAAAACGCCGACCTGGCAGCCTGCGCAATGCTCCACAGCTATTTCAGGTGGGATTTCAATCGCATTTACGGCTACGACTTGGGCGCCTGGGTTGGCAGAGCGGAGCTGGTGAAGCGCGTGAAATGGCCGACGCACGGCGAATTCGACTCGGATAACGAATATTTCGAATTGCTGTCCAAGGCGGCCAGGCGGGTCGAGATTGTCAAGCGGTGCTATTCGTGCACAATTGACGGCATCATTGCGAAGCACACCATCGTTGCCACATTCTTCGGTACGCGGCTTCGATGCCCTTGGTGAATCCCGAAGCATCCATCAACGGGGATGCGCATCCGATCTCGCAGGCTTGAGCGCAGGGCTTTTAGCCGGGGCCGATCGCCGGCAAGCTGCACGGCAATTGTCTTGAATTGCTCTGGCGTCTGGGCAATCAGTTCCGGCAGCCCCAGGTTCATGAGTTGACAGAATCCCGCTGCGCCCCACGACCGTTTGACCAACCAGCGTTATGACCGGGACGCCCATCCAAAAAGAATCCAGACTTGTGGTGTGGCCGTTGTAGGGGAACGTGTCCAGTCCAATGTCGATTCGGTGGTAGGTCTCCAGATACTGCTGGTAAGCCTGGTTGCCGACAAATGCAACCCGGTCAGCCGAGATGCCGTGCTGCTCGAGCGCATGCAAGGCGAGTTGGCGTTGCGACTTATCCGGCGCCAGCACGATAAGGCGAGATCGATCTATGGCCCCGAGCACTTTGGCCCAAAGTTCCAAAACCGGCAAACAGATTTTGCTGAAACTGTTCAGGCAGCCGAAGGTAATCCAGCCAGCATCGGCGGCCGGCAGCTCATTGACCGCTGGCTCGCTGGAAAGGGGATCGTAACACCAGAAGGAATCGGGCAAGCGGATCGATTCCTCGGAATAGTTGCCGTCGAGCAGTTGCGGCGGATCGAGGTATTGGTCGGTCAGGCGGTAATCGATCGCTGCAAGCCCCGTGGTGCCGGGGTAGCCCGCAAAAGTGACTTGCACCGGCGCGGGTTTACGCGCAAAAACAAGAAGACGGTTGTGCGCCATGTGCAGCGACAGGTCCACCAAAATGTCGATCTCGTCGTCGCGGATGAGCTGAGCGACGTGTTCGTCGGTCAAGTTCACAATATCCCGCCACATGTCCGCATGGCCGCGGATCCGCTCCGTAAGCCAGTCGGGCTTGAACAGGTTGGCATAACAGACGATTTCAAACTGCCGGTGGTCATGTTCCCGAAAAAGTGGCAAAAGATTCCTGCCTACCACATGGTCGCGGAAATCCGGCGACACATAGCCGATGCGCAGCCGGCGATCGGCCGTGCGATCATTGGTGTGGGCCTTGATCCATTTCGCGAGCGGTTGGGCATGCTGCCGGTCCCACAGACAGTGTTCCTGGTAAATGACCTTGGCGTCGTAGCCTGGATGGAAGTTGAGACCATAAACAAGGTTGCTGTGGGCCTGTGCGTAGTCCGGCTTGAGCTCGAGGGCCCGCCGGAAACACGCCAAGGATTCGTCCATACTTCCCTGGTTTCTCAACACACCGCCCAGGTTGAAATACGCCACGGCCACGTCGGCGTCGGGCTTCAGTTGCAATGCCCGCCGATAGCAATCCGCGGCCTCGTCGAGTCTTGATTGCCGTTCAAGCACGGAGCCGAGATTGATCCAGCCGCGGATGAAATTGCGGTCCAGGTCAATGACCTTCTGATGGCAGACCGCCGCCTCATCCAGCTGGTCCAAATTCATCAGCGCGATTCCGAGGTTGGTAAGGCCCGCGAAGTTTTGAGGGTCCAGACGCATTACCTCCCGCAAGTGCGTCACCGCCTCCTCCAAGCGGCCGCTGTGCTCCAAGGCGATGGCCAGGTTAATGCGACCGTCGGCATTTGCGGGTTGAATTCGCAACGTTTCCCGGGAATGTTCCTGTGCCAGGGCGTGTTGCCCTTGTTTATTCAAGGTTCCGGCCAGGTTGGAGTGCGCTTCCGCATACCGAGGCCGGCAATCAAGCGCTCGCCGAAAGGCTTGGACAGCGTCGTCAAGCGAGCCTTGCTTTTCGAGGGCGATTCCCAGGCTATTCCAGGCGTCCGCGAAATTGGGTTGGAGACCGACGGCTTGCCGAAAGCAGGCAATCGCTTCGTCCAGCTGCCTTTGCTGGTCCAGCGTGCACCCCAACCTGAAATGAGCACCGGCATAGCTCGGTCGCAGCCGGATTGCTGCCTTTTGGTGAAAAACGGCCTGGTCCAGATTGCCTTGTTTGGCCAGCAGAGTGCCCAGGTTATTGTGCGCCTCGGGATAATCCGGCCTCAGACGCAGCGCATTGTCGTAATGCTTGCCGGCCTCGTCCAACTTGCCGACGCTCTGCAGCACATTGGCAAGATCGTTGTGCGCCTCAGGATAATTGGGCCGGCACCTCAGGGCTTGCCGGAGGCTGACAATGGCCGGCTCGTGTTTTCCCTGCTGGGCAAGCACGACACCCAAACAACTGTGGACCTCGGCGATGTCCGGAGCCGCGTCAAGGATTTGCCGATAGAGATTCTCAGCCGCCTGCAGCTTACCGGCTGCATGGTGCTGAGCGGCCAGGCCAAAGATTTCTTCGAGGCTCGGCATGGCACATTCATTTGACGTTCTGATTCGCGACCCACCGCCGCCACATGCCTCGGTAGGCTTCTTCGAGGGCTCGTGTGAACGCCGGCCCATCGCACAGCGTTTTCCGTGTTTGCTCCCGCAGATCTTTCCGCAGCTGCCCTAGCGACTCCAATTCCCGCGGTAGGCGTGCTGCTCTTGCCACGTATTCCTGGGGCGTCTGAACCACCCAATCTGACAGGCCCACGCGCTGGAGCAACGAAGCCGAATTCCGGGCCATGGGTCGCACGCCGCACAAACTCAGCACCGGCACCCCCATCCAAAGCGCTTCGCACGTCGTCACGCCGCCTGTGCAGGGAAAGGTGTCGAGCACCACATCGATCTCATTGTAAATGCTCAGGTAACCTTGCGCGACCGATCCTTGGCGCAATTCCAAGCGATGGCTAGCAATGCCGCGAACCCGAATTGGCGCAGGATACGATCTTTTGCCTCCGCGGTTAGGTCACTGCGGAACATCAGCAAACGCGCCGTGGGCAGTTCGTGCATTACCCGGCTCCACAAGTCGATAACCTTTTCGTTGCATTTCGCCAGACGATTGAGGGACCCGAAGGTGATAAACCCGCGCTCCAGTGCCGGCATTGGCCCGACTTCCGGAGCGTTTTCAGGTGGTGCAAAGCAACACATGCCGACCGGCAACCTCACCAGCTCCTCGGTGTCAAGCAGCGGTTGGCCGGGTGGGTCGAGGATAGCGTCGGTGAGCCGGTAGTCCATCGCGGTCAGGCCGGTGGTGTTCAAATAACTTAGCCAGGTGACTTGAATAGGCGCCGGCTTCAGCGCGAAAACGCCCAGGCGGTTGCACGGGGTGTGCCCGGCCAGGTCCACCAAAATGTCGATGCCGTCCGCACGAATCAGCTCGGCAGCCTGAGTGTCCGACATGCCGCAAATAGACCGCCAGTTTTCCGACGCGCTTTGCAGGCGAACGGTCACAGCGTCCTTTACCGCAGTCGCCGCATAACAAAAGACTGTCACTTGCTGGCGGTCATGGTTTACCAGGACCGCCTCGAAATAACGCGTCACCGCGTCAAAACAAAACCAGGGCGACACGTAACCGATTCGCAGGCGGCGCTGGCAAGAACGGTCGTTGGCGTGGGGCCGCGGCGCCGACGCGGGTTGCGTGAGCCGACCCCACCGGCAATGTTCCGCGAACACCTGTTGATGATCGGCGGCGGGATCGTAATTCATCCAGTGCATGAGGTTGGCCAGTGCCGGCGCCATGAGCGGATCCAGACTGGAGCGCACGCCGATAACAATCCAGAGCTTCGTCACAATACCCTTGCCGTTCGAGGGTGACGCCGAGATTGAGGTGGGCATTGGCACAACGGGGGTTTATCTCCAGCGCTTTTCGGTGGCAAGCTGCCGCTTCGGTCCAGTGGCCCAGATCCATGAGCGTGATGCCTAAATTGGTGTGGGCCTCGACGCTGCGCGGGTCCAACCGAAGTGCTTCACGGAAATGTGCGACCGCCTCGGCCCAGCGCGCGCTTTGGTGGAGGACATTGCCAAGGTTGATATGCGCGCTTGCAAAACCGGGTTTCAGCCCCAACGTGTGTTGGAAGTGAGCAATGGCCGTGGCCAGGTCTCCTTGTTTTGCAAGTGCCACTGCGAGGTTACAATGCGTTTCGGCGTGCTGGGGCCGGCAATCCAAAGCGCGGCGAAAGCATTGGACAGCCTCGTCGAGCTTGCCTTGCCTGCTCAGGGCGCTTCCAAGGTTGTTCCAGGCGTCCGCCATCCCAGGATGGAAATGCAGTGCTTGCCGATACCAGGCAATCGCCTCGTCGGGTTGTCCCAGCAGATCCCATGCGTTGCCCAGGTTAAATTGGGCTGCCGCGTAGTTCGGCCGCAGCCGCACAGCTTCCCGGTAATGCACCGCTGCCATGTCCAGCTTGCCCTGTTTCACCAGGAGCGCGCCAAGATCGTTATGCGCCTCGGGATACTCTGGCCTCAATCGTAAGGCATTGTGGTAATGCCTGCCGGCCTCGTCCAACTTACCGACGGCTTGAAGCACATTAGCCAGATCGTTGTGCGCTTCGGGATAGTCGGACTGACAGGTCACAGCTTGCTCCAGACTCGCGATGGCAAGCTCCAATCTTCCCTGCTGCGCAAGAGCGACACCCAGGCGACTGTGGACCTCGGCGGCGTTGGGCGCCGCTTGGAGGACTTGCCGATAAAGGCTCTCGGCCGTCTGCACATTGCCTGCGGCATGCTGCTGGCAAGCCAAACCATAGATTTCCTCAAGAGTTGGCATACGTCCATGATAGCAGAAAATCGGCAATGCTGGCCAGCGAATTTTGGCGACATCGGCGGACGCTTTGGCCTGCGAGCAGATTGGCCCGGCACTCATGAACACCACCACCGTGACTGGCGGCACGCCGTTTTTTGGTTACAATGCCTTTGTCACAACGATCAGGTATGTGAATGACGGCCGGCGGCAGGCGACCGTGAGCCCGATGGGTTACAGGAGCCTGAGCGCAATCGACGAATGAGGAACCGGGTTCGCCAAATCAACCAGACGCCGTTGATTTGCACAAACCAGGAGTCAGGCCTAATGCTATATGATTGCTTTACGTTTTTTGATGAGCTCGAATTATTACACCTGCGTCTGTCAGAGTTAGAGGATGCAGTCGACAGATTTGTGCTCGTGGAAGCTAACACCACGCATACGGGCGTGGCTAAACCGCTAATATTCAAAGAGAATAGGGCCAAGTTCAGCCGTTGGTTGCCTAGAATCATTCACGTCGTTTGCGATTTACCCGCGCATGTCGATAATGCATGGGTGCGGGAGAATTATCAAAGAAATGCCATAATCCTCGGCTTGCAGCAAGCGTGTTCGGATGACACGGCTATAGTATCTGATTTGGATGAGATTCCCAGGCCCGCCAACCTTCCGGTGAGCGTTGAAACTGCATCGGTATATGCCCTAAACTGCCGAATGTACTACTATTGGCTGAACAATTCAACGGAGCATCAATGGAATTGGCTTTTCCCCAAGGTTTGCTCTGTGGAATTGCTAAGGCAGATTTCACCGCAACAAATCAGATTCTATAATGGCCCTCAGATCGTTGTTAATGATGGGGGTTGGCACTTTAGTTATCTGGGTGGTGCGGCCGCGATCAAGAGGAAGCTGGCATCATTTGCTCATACTGAATACAGCGGGCCAAAATACACCGATGAAGAATGGATACGCGAGGCCATAAAACTGGGTGTGGATATTTTTGGCAGACCTGATGTTAGGATGAAGCGCGTGGATATTGATGAATCCTATCCTAAAACGATTCTTGCCAATCTCGACCAGTACAAACATCTAATCCTTGATCAAGCAAACGCCGCTGGCGTCGGTGGGGTAGATTCCTGAAAAACGTGCCACCCCTTCAGCACCAGCGTTGCCACATCCCTCGATAAGCCGTCTCGATTCTGCTGGCAAAGCAGCGGCGTCCATCAGGGGTGATTTTTGGAGCCATCTCGCTCGCATTCCGGCCTCGAACTTGCTCAAACGCGGCAAATCTCCGACCAGTTCCGTGGCGATCCGCACGAATTGTATCCGGCGTTGTGAGCCGCCAGTTCCGGCAGTCCAAGGTTCATTAGTTGGCACTAGCCCCGCTCGGCCGACTACTGTGTTGCCGACCAAGGTGACCACCGGGACACCCATCCAGAAAGAGTCGAGGTTGGTGGTATGGCCGTTGTAGGGGAAAGTGTCGAGCCCGATATCGATTCGGTGATAGAGTTCAAGATACTCCAGGTGGGGTCGGTTTGAGAAGCATATCAAGCGGTCGGCCACGATCCCTTCGCGTTCAAACCACGCCGGATTTGCTGGAAGGCGCCTCCGGGCACAGCAGCAACTGCGCAGAATCCACGGCAGCGAGCACCTGGGCCCAAAGCTTGACGACAGCTGGATTGATCTTGGCATGATGATTCAGGCATCCGAATGTGATGAACCCATTTCGCGAGGCCGGCAGATCATTGACAGCCGGGTCACCGCCCAGAGGGTCGTAGCACCAGAAATGAATCAGGCAACCGAATCGATTGCTCCGAATAGTTGGCGTCGTTCAAACCGGGTGGGTCCAGGTAGGGATCCGTGAGGCGGTAATCGATGGCCGAAAGCCCGTGGTGCCGGGGTAGCCCGCGAAGGTGACCTGGACCGGCGCCGGCTTGCGAGCGAACACCAGCAGGCGGTTGGAGGCCATGTGCAGCGTCAAATCCACAAGAATGTCGACGGCGTCTTCGCGAATGAGCCGATCAAGTTGCTGGTCATTCAATCAGCCAGTGCTGCGCAAACATCGGCGAAACCTTGCAACCGCTGGCTGAACCAATCGGGTTGCAAGACATCGGCATAACAGACGATGTCAAACTGGCCGTGGTCGTGCTCGCGAAACAAGGGCAGCAGATTGCGGCCAATAACATGGTCCCGCAAATACGGCGAAACGTAACCAATGCGCAACCGACGATGGGCAGATCGGTTATTGGCATGCGGTTGGATGAATTTTGCCAGGGGCTGGCCGTGTTGCCTGTCCCAAAGACGGTGCTCATGGAGCAGTGCTTGGGCATCACAATTCGGATTGAAGGTTAGGCTATAAAGCAATTGGCTATGCACTCGGCATAGTCCGGCTTGAGCTCAACGGCTCGGCGGTACCAGGCCAACGCCTCCGCTTGTTGGCCTTGCCGATTCAGGACTCCGCCCAGACAAAAGCAAGCGACGGCGTTGCCCGGATCGAGTTTCAACAGGTGCCGAAAGCTGTTCAATGCCTGCTCAACCTTTCCCTGGCGTTCTTGCACCGCGCCAAGGTTAAGGTAGGCCAGAGCACAGCGGGGATCGATTTCGGCCGCTTTGCGCTGGCAGGCCTCCGCTTCGTCGAGGCACCCCAACTCCATGAGCGTCAGGCCAAGATTGAGGTGTGCCTCAACGCTTTGGGGATTGAGCCGAATTGCATTGCGGTGACTAACCACGGCCTCGTCAAGCTTGCCTTGCTTGGCCAGCGCGACGCCGAGATTGGAGTGAGACGTTGCATCATGCGGCCCAAGACGAATGGCCTCACGATAGTGCGCCACGGCTTCCTCCAATCTGCCGACCGCTTGCAATACCGTGGCCAGATCGTGGTGCGCGTCGGCATAATCTGGTTTGCGCATCAGAGCCCGCTTAAAACAGGGGATGGCCAAGTCATGTTGCCCCTGTTGAGCCAAAGCGATTCCAAGACGATTGTGAGGTTCCGCGTAATGGGGGGCCGCTTCAATGATCTGGCGATAAAGTTGCTCCGCCAGGCGCAAATTGCCTGCTGTGTGATGCTGGGAGGCAAGAGCAAAGGTTTCTTCGAGTGTCGGCATGGCAGTTATCGATTTTAGCCGCCAAATATGATCCTGGCCTCAGCCGTGCCGTAAAACCGCGTCCGAAGCGGCGGTCCGCCGCTATGGGTGTTCACGGCCGAATCCGCGACGGCGTTTGGGTCTGGCGCCTGGCGCCGGAGCCATGAGCCGGCCATGGGCAGTGACCACTTGGCAAATGGCATCGTCATGGCCGGTCAGCTTGCGTTCGAACTCGGCCAACTTCGCTATGAGCTTCCTTGTGCGATAGGACGAGTTGCCGTAACTTGACGAAGGCCCGCACCACGAAGACACGGACCTCGACGGCGCGAAGCGAATTCAGGATTGTGGCAGCCATAATGGTGCCGTGCTCGGTGAAGGCGTAGGGCAATTGGGGCGAAAACTTGAGTTTGGCGAGGTGGTCACAATTTGTGACCACCTCCTTTTTTTCCAGAGCGTTCAACTGAAACAAAAAATCCGGGGGAAAACGGTTGCGGTTGCGTTTGACCGCTTGGTTAAGAACCTTCGTCGGCACACCGTAAAGAACTGCCAAGTCATTGTCAAGCAAGACCTTGTGGCCACGGAGGTCCAGGATCAACGGCTCGATCTGGTCCACCAGAATCACGGAGTGCCTGTCTGCCATGTCAATCTCCAGATACTCCTGGGCTGCCCAAGCGTGCTTTTGCATTTCGCCTTTGGAGTTAAGATAATCAATGACCGGAAGTTTGAAAAGCCTGGCGCGAGGGATCGATAAGGCAACACCGTACCGATCTGCCGGGAGGTGCAACGCAACGCATTTGGGCGACTGGCAAAACACGATTTGACCGCAAGCCTGCCGGGGTTATACTGCAACCTGCCGCTGACTCTTGCCTTTGTTATCGAGCCTCCCATGAAAGCGCAAGCCCTGCACGGTCTGCTGGTGATTGACAAACCCGGCGGCATGACCTCGCGCGCGGTGGTCAATCAGGTGCAGCAATGGTTTCCACGGGGCACGCGCATCGGCCACACCGGCACGCTCGATCCGCTGGCCACTGGCGTCCTGGTCCTGTGCCTCGGCGTGGCCACGCGGCTGGCCGAGTACGTTCAGGACATGTCCAAGACCTATCGGGCCGGCATTCGCCGGGCGCCCGCAGTGACACCGATGACGCCGAGGGCACGATCACATCGGCCGCCGTGGAACATATTCCCACGACTGACGAGATGGCGGCCGCTCTGCACGGTTTCCTGGGTGAAATTGACCAGCTTCCGCCGGATTATTCCGCCGCCAAGGTGACGGGCCGCCGAGCTTATGACCTGGCCAGGCGGGGCCAGGCCGTGACGCTGACGACTCGCAAGATCACGATTTACGCAATCGACGTGATCTCGTATGAATTTCCGCATCTGGAGATCGAGGTGCATTGCGGCAAGGGAACCTATATCCGCTCGCTGGCGCGCGACCTGGGAGAGAAGCTGGGCTGCGGGGCCTATATCGAAAAGCTGCGGCGGGCGCGGGTGGGACCTTTCAAGGTCGAAAATGCTCTGGCATTGGACGCGGCGGCAGCGCAATTGATCGTTTGCTGCCCCTGGCCGATGCCGTGGCTGAGTTGCCAAGGGTCACTGTCGATGCCCACGCGGCTAACGATCTTCTTCAAGGCAAATCGGTGGTTTCCGACGGCACATTACCGGTTGACGAAGCTCGGCATCTCGGCCCTTGTGCAGCCTTTGACAGGGACGGCCGGTTGGTGGCTGTTGTAAAATGGAATGCGGGCACTGGGAGGTTTGCACCGGAAAAGGTTATCGTCGCTTAATCGTAACCAAATGAGGATCCCAGCCATGACAACCGCGGCGGACCTATTCCGCTGGGCCGTCAATGCAGATATGGTTCCATGGAGTCGGTTTTCCTCATGCGGATTCACGATACCTTGATCGACGATACTTTCGCCGAGGCCTTCCCCATGACGGCCGCGCGACTGATCGTCACCGCCGAGACGCCCGCCTGGGCACGGACTGCCGCCCAGAACGGCGACCGGGTACGCGGCCTCGGTCATCGGTTGCGACGCCGAGGCGGGCATCGAACGCACGCTCGGCTCCGAAGAAACGCCAGATGGTCGACCCGGTGTCAGCTTGCTGTTCTTTGCCTTCAACCGCGATGCGTTGCAAAAAGCGCTGGTCAATCGCGTCGGCCAATGCGTTTTGACCTGCCCGACCACCGCCTGTTACAACGGTCTGCCGATCATTCAAGGACAAGTCGATCCGCATCGGCGGCAACCTGCGCTTCTTCGGCGACGGCTTCCAGTTCAGCAAGAAACTCGAGGACCGGCGGTTTTGGCGCATGCCCGTGATGGACGGCGAATTTACTTGCGAGGATGTGTTCGGCACCGTCAAAGGCGTGGCGGGTGGCAATTTTCTCATCCTCGGGGCCAGTCAGATCCAGGCGCTGCAGGCAGCCGAGGCGGCGGTGGCAGCGATCGCGGCGGTGCCCGGCGTGATCCTGCCCTTCCCCGGCGGCATCGTCCGTAGCGGCAGCAAGGTCGGCAGCCGCTACAAAAAGCTGCGGGCCAGCACCAACGATGCCTTCTGCCCAACGCTTCGCGGCCTGGTCAAATCGGCCTTGCCCAACGGCGCCAATGCGGTGTATGAAATTGTCATCGATGGGTTGGACATTGCGGCCGTCGAGGAGGCGACGCGGGTGGGCTCCGCGCGGCTTGCGGACCGGGGATTTTGCAAATCACGGCCGGCAATTACGGCGGCAAGCTCGGCCCGTTTCACTTGCATTTACGCAAGCTGCTGAACAACGACGCCTAGCCGCCTAAAGTAGTAGGCACACTCCGTGTGCCGTTTAGGTCTTCAAACGGCACACGGAGTGTGCCTACTACTTTAGCCGCAAAGTAGTAGGCACACTCCGTGTGCCGTTTTGGATTGACGGCACACGGAGTGTGCCTACTACTTTAGGGAGAGGCCATGTTGCATTTGGTGTATCGCGGCAACACATCGATTCCCGTCGAGGCCGAGTGCCTGACGCCGGATCAGCTTGCCGGCAAGTCCGCCGCGGAAATTGCCAAGCTGCCGGTCCAGCACGGCAACCGCCTGGAGCCTCTTGGCGAGTTCTTCTCGGTTGAGGGCGAAGCTGCCGATCTGCAAATCACCATCGAAGGCGATTGCTCGCGGGTCAAGCTGATCGGCGCCGGCATGACCGCGGGACGCATCACCATCCACGGCGCGGCCGGCATGCACCTCGGCTCGGAAATGCGCGGCGGCGAAATCATTGTTCATGGCGACGTCGGCGATTGGGTCGGCGCCGAGATGCGCGGCGGCATGATCCATGTTCACGGCAATGCGGGCCACCTGGCGGGAGCAGCCTATCGCGGCAGCCGTTTTGGCATGCGCGGCGGCGCCCTGCTGATCGACGGCAAGGCCGGCAACGAGGTCGGCAGCACCATGCGCCGCGGCTTGATCGCCGTGGGCGGCAGCGTCGGAGACTTCGCGGGGGTAGGCATGATCGCCGGCAGCGTGTTCGTCTTTGGCGAGCCGGGCATTCGTGGCGGCGCCGGCATGAAACGCGGCACGCTGGCGTACTTCGGCCCTTCGACCTGCTTTGTTGCCGACGTTTCGCTTCGATTGTGAGTATCGGCCCGTCTTTTTGACGGTCTATCTTCGCCAGTTGCGGGATTGGGGTTTCCCGGCCGAACCGCGAGCTTTTTCCGGCATGGTAGAGCGATACAGCGGTGACCTGGTGGCACTGGGCAAGGGCGAAGTCCTGTTTGCGTAGGGAGACAACGATGCAAAGGGTCGCGGTGTTGGGCGCGGGACCCATTGGCCTGGAAGCTGCTCTGTATGCGCGAAACTCGGTTTGGCCGTGGCGGTCTACGAGCGCGGCCGTGTCGCCGAGTACGTCCAGCGCTGGGGCCACGTGCGGCTTTTCACTCCATTCGGCATGAACAGCACGCCGCTTGGCAGGGCCGCCATCCGCGCCGAGAAACCCAAGCACGAGTTTCCCCCGGAAAACGACTGCACAACGGGCCGCGAGCATTTCCGCAAATACCTTGAGCCGTTGGCCGGCTGCGAATTGCTTAAATCGACCATCGTCACTGAAACGCAGGTGGTCCGCATTGGCCGGCATGGGTTGTTCAAGCAGGACATGCCGGGGGATGCCAAACGGGGCCGGCAGCCCTTCCGACTTTTGCTTCGGGACACCAAGGGAAAGGAACGCGTCGAGGAAGCAGACGTTGTCCTCGACTGCACCGGCACCTACGGACAGCACCGCTGGCTCGGCGACGGCGGCATTCCCGCCCTGGGAGAACTGGGCTCCGAAGCGCAAATCGGCTACCATCTCGACGACATCCTGGGCGACCGCCAGGCCCATTATGCCGGCAAGAACGTGCTTGTCGTGGGATCGGGCTTTTCCGCGGCCACCACGGTGTGCAACCTCGCCGATCTTGCGGAAAAAGCGCACGACACCTGGGTCTGGTGGGCGGCGCGCGGCAACGGCTCGCAACCGTTGCGGCGCGTTGCCAACGATCCGCTCCGCGAGCGCGACCGCCTGGCGGTGCGCGCCAACACCCTCGCCACGCGCCGTGACGCCAATGTGGAATTTCACCCTGGCACGATTATCGAAACCGTGGAAACGGCTGGGCCAGACAAGGGATTCAAGGTCACCGCGCGGAAGGCGGGCAACGCCGTCACCTGGAACGTCGACCGCATCGTCGCCAACCTTGGCTACACGCCGGACACGGTGATTTACAGGGAGCTGCAGGTCGAGGAAAGCGCGTCAACGCAGGGCCAGCTTAAAGTGGCCGAGAAGTTGCTGGGCCAGCGCGGCGAGGATTGCCTGAAGATGACCTGCGGCGGCCCCGATGCGCTGCGCAATCCGGAGCCGAATTTCTTCATTCTCGGGGCCAAGAGTTTTGGCCGCAGCACGCAGTTCCTGTTGCGTGTGGGTTTCGAGCAGGTTCGCGATGTGTTCACGCTAATTGCGGGGAAGGCGAATCTTGATCTGTACAAGAATTAAGAGGACGAATGCTCTCATCGGCGCTCGGGTCGGCCGCCAACAACCAAATTAGCTATGGCGGCAACGATTCCAAGGAGCACGGCTGCGTCGAGGATCGCCGCGAACCAAAGGAGCGTGCGATAGCGGCCACGTATGGGTTGATTCATTTGACCAACGCGAAGCAGCAACCACAACGAGTAAATATGCAGCAGCGGCGGGCATATCAACAAACCGAACACTGCCGCCCTAAACGCTGCTCTGACCGTGGTTTCTGCTTGATTGTCCGGTTCTTCCTCCCCCTCGCCGTCGTCCGCACCCTCGATGGTGGGAGTTTCTTCGCGGACACGCTGGGGGTACGCTGTGATGGCGTCCGTGGGCTTGGGGAGGCCATAATCGTCTTCGGTAATAAAGGTGTTTCGGCCTTTGCGGCTATTGAGCAACCGCTCCGCTGCCAGCAAGTCGGGCTCGGCCACCTGGAGTTTTACGCCGCCGACCGCCCCGCTCATCCACCAGGCCATGTTAACGGTCTCACCGTCGGTCACAAAACTGCGTATGCCCTCGCTTTCGAGGACACCCTGGGCCATTTCGGCCTTAATGAGCGAATCAAATGTGGCCACGGTCACCAATTGGTCATCGTCGGACATGTTGTTCTCCTGCCAAGGGCCGCCGTCCATGCTAGTGTATTCATCACGCTCTTTGAGTTGAGCTTTGGGAGAACACATCGCTATGTCCGGGCCGATTTTGGTGACAGGTGGGGCCGGTTTCATTGGCAGCCATCTGGTTCGCCGCCTCCTGGACGAAGGTCACATCGTCCGTGTCCTGGAACGCCCGGAAGCGCGGGTCGCCCATCTGCCCCTGGACGCCATCGAAGTGCAGCGCGGCGACATTCGCGATTGCCAGGCCGTCGAGCGGGCAGTGCGTCATTGCCGTGAAGTTTATCACCTGGCGGCGAACCCGAATCTTTGGACACAGCAGCGCGGCTGCTTTGCCCAGGTGAATTTTCAGGGTGCCGTCAACGTCATCGACGCCGCCTTGAGGGCAGGTGCTCGCCGCGTGCTGCACACCAGCACCGAAAGCATCTTGACGCTGGCCGGGCAAAACGGCGCCATCGGCCGCGATCAAATCGTGGGGCTTGCCGACGTGGTGGGGCCGTATTGCCGTTCCAAATTGCTTGCCGAGCGCCACGCCCTGGCTATGGCGCGCCAGGGCGCTCCGGTGGTGGTCGTCAATCCGACCCTGCCGGTCGGTCCGGGCGACTGGGGCCGATCGCCGCCGACGCAGATGATTTTCGACTTTTGCCGCGGCAAACGGCACGAATACGTCGACGCCGAATTGAACCTAATCGATGTTCGCGACGTTGCCGAGGGGATGGTGCTGGCGATGCGGCACGGCACGCCAGGCCGGCGATACCTGCTGGGGAACGACAATCTTTCGATCCGCAAGGTGTTTTGTTTGTTGGCCGAGCTAACCGGTCTGCCGGCCCCTCACAGGCGCGTGCCGTACGCCGTGGCCTTGGCCGCCGCTTATGTCAGCGAATGGCTGGCGGACGTCGTTACCCATCGCATGCCGGCGGCGACGGTGACGGGCGTCAAGCTCACGCGCCGGACGATGCACTTCGACGCCGCGCCGAGCCTTGCCGAGCTGCGATTGCAGCCGCGGCCCGTCAAGACGGCACTTCGCGACGCCGTGGCGTGGTTTCGCCAGGTGAAATGGATTTGAGGGTGGATTTACTCAACCGGCTCATCCGCTTCTTCCGCCGGCTCCGTTGGCGGTTTTTTTTCAGGAAACTGCCGCGCCTCGAAGCGCTGGCGGTCGATCTCCTGGCCATCCGCCATCAGCACCAAATCATACGCCCCGCGATGCGGCAGTTGCATGGTGATCGGACCGACGTTGAGATTGAGCTTATTCATCCTGTCCGGGAATTTGACCTGCAGCTGCATCAATCTCCCGATCACGGCGTTGTCGTGCAAGTCTTGAACGTCAGCGGTTAGGACGCAGGTCTCGATGCCGTCCACCAGCTGGAGAAAAATGCAAAACTGGTGCGTCGGTCCAGGGAATTGCCGCAGGTGGAACGAATCGAAAACGCCTATCAGGCTGGTTTTCCGAGTCATGGCATCCAGCATCACCTGGTCGCACAGCAAGATCGCCTTGCAGCGCGGCGGCGGTTTCTTGCCCTTGGGTCTCCTCCTGGCCATGCATTTGCTCCTGTTTCCAGCGGTTTTGTTTCGACGCAGGCACCAACGCCGGCAGTCAATGAGATTGTAGGCAGTGTCTGCGCATTGTGCCGGTCGGTCAGTCTTCAATGAGGTCGTTTACCCATTGCCAATTAATTTGATAGTCATTTTCACGCGGAAATACCAGCAACACATCGACATGTTGGATTTGATGGCCTTGCTGCAGGCGATGACCGGTTTTAACGCTTTTGCGACAAGGCTGTAATCAACAGTCGCCATGGTGACCAAGTGCCATTTCTTGGCTATTGCTCATTGTCCCCAACAAAAAGCACTTGCCAGTCCAGGTGCCTGGGCTCGGCGTTCATCGCCTTCTTGAATCTATTCGTCAAAGCAGTCGTCAATCGCTCATCCACGATATCGCTCAGTCTCTCTGCCAACTCTGCATCAATGTTTGGCAGGTTTACCAAGGAATCCAACGTGGACTCATGGATAAGCTCGTCGTGTTCGTTGTCGGTGTATGAATGATCCTCGTGTGCCCGGCGAATTAACTCGTCATTTTTCAGGTATCCGAATTGCTGGATGGCTGCCTTCAGACCTTGCAACCATTCCGGCGAATGGTGCGAAAAAAGAAATTCGATGTGGTTTGCTGCATTTGCGGCTAGGCTCGACTGCAGGCGAGCAGCGGCACCGTCAAAATGGACCTTGAGACGGCCTGATTCCTGAAGGGAGTTCAAAACGGCATCTATTTCCTTGCTGTACTGCCCGTAATGGTAGCGCTTGAATGTGAACAGGTGGCGGGGCAGGTCATTCTCGGCGAAGAATAAAGTCTTGTGCACGCGCACGGGACCGCACGCCCCTTTTTTCCAAAGGGAAAGCGCATAAAGCACAGCTAGCTTTTGAATCGTTTTTTTCGGAAGTTGGGCCATGTTTCCGCACCTCTAGCCTGGGTGTGCCCGCATGCAACTCCGGGCGGCCAAGTGTACATTGGTGCAACAGGTGCATTTTATCAAGAACCGAGGCGCAAGGCAATTTTTGCCCATTGTTATCGACGGGTGTTACAATAAGCCAGGCTTCAGTCATCGGCCGGCGTCCGGGCAGCATACATGGCGTGGTGATGTAACTCAAGTTGGAGGATCGGCACATGAAACCCCTTGCAGCGATATTCCTCGGCAACTCCGCGGTCGTTTGCCTCATGGCGTTGTGCGTTCCAGTCACGGCCCAGTCCAAGTCCGCCCCCAACGGCGACGCCAAGGCTTATGTCCAGGTGGTCGATAAGGCGATCACCTTTCTCAAGAACAGCCAGGAAGCCGACGGCGGCTGGAGCACGACGACCAACCCCGGCGTCACGGGCATCGTGCTGACCGGCATGCTCAAAACGCGGCCGGGTGACGCCGGACGATCCCGTGGCGGCCAAGGCGCTCAAGTTTATTGAAGGCCTGGTCAACACGGAAAAAGGCCACATCGCCGGCAAAGACGCTAAAGTCCAGCTGCAGAATTACGTCACCAGCGTCAACGTCATGGCCCTGGTGGAGGCCAACCGCGCCGACAAGTACAAGGCCGTCATCGGCGACGCCGTCACGTTCCTCAAGAAGCTGCAATGGGACGAAGAAGAGGGCAAGAATCTCAAAGACGACTACTACGGCGGCGCCGGCTACGACAGCAAATCGCGGCCCGACCTCTCCAATACACAGTTTTTCCTCGACGCGATGAAGGCCGCCGGCATCCCCAAGGACGATCCGGCTTTGCAAAAAGCCAAGATCTTCGTCAGCCGCTGCCAGAACCTCAAAACGGAAGACAACGACCGCCCCTGGGCTGGCAAAATCAACGACGGCAGCTTTATTTACACGGCCTCCAGCGGCGGCGTCACCAAGGTCGACGACGACGCCAAGGCCGAGACAGGGCTGCCAGGTTATGGCAGCATGACTTACGCCGGCATCAAAAGCCTGATCTATTGCGGCGTGTCCAAGGACGATCAACGCGTCAAAAAGGCCTACGAGTGGATTCAGAAGAACTACACGTTGGAAAAGAACCCGGGCATGCCGGAGACCCGCGCAGAGTGGGGCCTGTTCTACTACTACCACACCATGGCCAAATGCCTCGATACCCTGGGCGTGGACGAGGTCGTAGACGCCAAGGGCGCGAGGCACAATTGGCGTTCGGATCTGATTGCCGCCCTGGCCAAGCGCCAAAAAGCCGACGGCAGCTTCGAGAACAACGCCAAGAATTGGATGGAAGCCGACCACAACCTGGTGAGCGGGTATGCGTTGATGACGCTGAGCTACTGCAGGCCTGGTAGTCCGAAGTGAGGCGCTGGATGCGAATACTCGGTGCGAGTGGGGTGGGCGCGGGCTTCATCGGAGTGCTGGTTCTTGCCCTGTGGCCCACTCCCGCCTTGGGTCACCCTGTACCACGAGGCGACCACGATCGCACGATCGTCGTCCGTCTCACGCCGGATTCGCAGCGAATGCTGGTTTACGTGAGCGTTTCCTACCGCCTCGAAGTGGATGAATTGACCGTGCTGCTGGAGGACATGCCGCCGTTTCGTGACAAAATTCGCCTCGATCTCCAGACGCGAAAGCCGATCGATGTCTATGCGGATTTCGCCACAGTTTTTGCGCCGATTCTGGCGCAATTTCATTGGCAGTGCCAACGACCAGCCGCTCTCATTTGATTACGGCCGGCCAAGCCTCCGAAAAACCGACGAGTACGATAAGCCACTCGGCCATCTCCGTTATGACTTCGAGTTCAGATCTGGATTCTCTCTCAAGCCGGGTGTACCGCAGTCTGTCGTTTTTGGCGAACACAACTTCGAGCGGCGCCGCGGTCAGATTAAACTTTCATTTAACCCAGAGCTTTCGTATTACCCTGAGAAACCTTGTGGTCAGGTTCTAAAACTGGTTGCGCCAGACGCAGCGATTCAAGCCAAGACGCCACAAGAACTCATGCCAGGCGACGACGCCAAACTCCGCGAACTGACGGTCGTTTTCCAGTGCCCAGCAGTGTTACCTGCCCCAGAACAAAAGTGGCGTCCCGAGGATGAGTTTGATGATCGGAGCCATCCTAATGATCCCGATCACACGGTGCTTGTAACAAAATCAGTAGTGGCACCCACCGCCTGGCACGATGTCAACTCAGGCCTGCATGAGTTGTTCATGGATTCCAAGCACGGCACCGCCGTCTTGCTGCTGCTCTCAGCCTTGATAGGGGCCGCTCATGCATTGACGCCAGGACACGGCAAAACCCTCGTGGCCGCCTACCTCGTCGGCCGGCATGGCAGCGTGGCTCACGCCTGCCTGCTTGGCGTGGTGACGACCATCACACACACGGGCGTTGTGCTGGCCATCGCGGGCGGTTTGCTTTTCGTGCCAGATTCATCGCGCCAAATGGTTGCCGGCACCCTGGGCGTGGGCATGGGCATTGCCTTGTTCTGCCTGGGAGCCTGGTTGCTCCTGCAACGGCTGGCGGGCCGGGCGGATCACTATCATCTTCCATCATCGTCGTCCCGAGGCACAATTGGGAAGTGGGGTCTGATTGTCATGGGCATGACCGGCGGCATCGCTCCCTGCTGGGACGCGGTGGCGATGTTGGGCCTGGCCATCGGCACTAATCTTTTGTGGTTGGCTTTGCCGATGTTATTGGCATTTAGCGCTGGACTGGCGGCGGTGCTCGTGGTGATCGGCATCCTGGTGGTTCACGCCCGAAAGATGCTCGACGCCCGCTGGAGCAATAGCCGTATAATCCGTCTGCTGCCGATCCTCAGTGCGTTGTTTATTGCTGGGATGGGCATAGTCGTGTGCATGCAGGGGATGCACCAGTAGGTCCCGCCTGCCGGGCGGGACCTGAGCGAGACCTGGTCAGGCTATTGCATGCAAGCACTGGTTACCGGCCAGCACCTGAGTGGGACCAGAGCTTGATTCGGACCAGGTCCCGCCCGGCAGGCGGGACCTACTGCGTATGGAGACGTGATGCGAATCGCCGAATTGCAAGCTTTCCACACGCGCATCCCCTTCAAACGGCCTTTCCGACATGCCTCCTACACACGGGACAGCACCGACAACGTTGTTGTTTGCTGTCGATTGGAAAACAACATCCATGGCCTGGGCGAAGGCGTCCCACGCGAGTACGTCACCGGTGAAACCATCGACTCGGCGCTTGATCTGCTTCGCCGGAGCGATCTGAAGCCACAACTTGAACCGTGCCTGGATTGGCCCTCTGCCGTGGCCATGGCCGAGCGTCTGCGGCTAGCGCCGATTGCCGGCGACGACCGCGGCTGCCAGGGCAACGGCGCTCGCTGCGCCCTGGAGATGGCTGTCCTCGACGCCTATGGCCGGCATTTCGGCCAATCGCTGTCTAGCGTCGTGCAAATGCTGGCGCCGGATCTCTGGTCGCCGCGTGATAAAGTGCAATACAGCAGCGCCATCACCACCAGTTCGACGGGCGCCAAGATACGCTTGCAGTCATTCGGAATGCGGCTATACGGCTTTCACCAGATCAAGGTAAAGGTCGGCGTCGCGGGTCAGGACGATGTCGCGCGCCTGCGCGGCATCCGTAGCGGCGGCGGCTGGAATATAGACCTGCGCATCGACGCCAACGAAGCCTGGCCTGCCGCCGAGGCCGTGAAGCGCATCCTCGACCTTAAGCCTTTCGACATCAGCGCCGTCGAACAGCCCATCCGGCACGAAGATGCTTCCGCCCTTCCTGAAATACGGCAGCAGACGAAAATCCCGATCATGCTCGACGAATCGCTTTGTGGCCTGGTGGACGCCGAGCGGGCGGTTGCCGGAGGCCTTTGCGACCTCTTCAACATCCGTTTGTCCAAGTGCGGCGGATTCATTCCTAGCCTGCGGTTGGTCCAGTTTGCCTTTTGTCATGGCCTGGGTTGCCAGCTAGGTTGCCAGGTCGGAGAAACTGCCATTCTGTCGGCGGCGGGCAGGCATTTCGCGGCCAGCGTCAAGGATTTGCGGTTTATCGAAGGCTCATACGACCGCCATCTGGTTCGCGAAGCCCTGGGAACGCGCGATCTCACATTCCGCCGAGGCGGTTGGGCTCCGGCGCTTAACGCGCCTGGACTCGGAATCGACATCGATCCGGCGGCGCTGCGGCGTGTGACGGTCCGCTGTCAACCGTTGGTATGAAAGGCTCCAATAAGAAAGGGGACAGGCAACTTCATGCGAAGCAGCACAGGCTGGAAGCCTGTGCTACACGTAGCACAGGCTTCCAGCCTGTGCCTTACAGGTAGAGGACACTCCCATGCCCGACGCCACCATCGAGTCCTTCACCGCCGGCGACGGCTATGTCTGGCGTTATCGCCGCTACGAACCAACATCCCCACCGCGAGCCACCATCGTGTCCATCCACGGCATTCAAAGTCACGGCGGGTGGTACGAATATTCTTCACAAAAACTATGCGCCGCTGGCTTCCGCGTCTGCTACCTCGACCGCCGTGGCTCGGGCCTGAACGAAGTGGCCCGCGGCGACACACCGACCTTTGGGCGTCTTCTCGACGACCTCGCCGAATTTCTGCAATCCCCCATTGCGACGGCGCCGGTTATCCTCCAGGCCGTGAGCTGGGGCGGTAAGCTCGCGGTGGCCCTGCAGCGAAAGTATCCGCGATTGGTCAGTGGGTTGGTGCTGCTTTGCCCCGGCTTGTTCCCCAAGGTTGGCGTGCCCTTGGCGACGCGGCTACGCATGCTATGCACGCGCTTGGTGTCGCCGGCGCATTTATTCCCCATCCCGCTCAACGATCCCGAATTATTCACCTCGGTGCAGAGCTGGCGGGACTTCATCCGGCACGACAATTTAGCGCTCCACCAGGCCACCGCCCGGTTCCTCGTGGAGAACGTCCGCCTCGACCTTTATTTGCGGCGGGCCGCCAAATTCGTGTTGGTGCCCACCTTGCTCCTGCTCGCGGGGCAGGATCGCATCATCCGCAATGACTTGACGCACCGCTACTTCCATCGATTCTCCACCAATGACAAAAACGTCATCACCTACGCCCAGGCACATCACACCCTTGAATTCGAGCCGGACCCCGACCGCCATCTTGCTGAAGTCATAAATTGGATGAATCGGCATTGCCGTGGGTTATCCTCAAGGGCCGCTCCATGATTCGCTGGCTTCCGCTTCGTGAAATGATTGTCTGCCGATTCCGCGAGTTTTATCGCGAGCCGGAAGCGGTCTTCTGGGTTTATTGCTTTCCGCTTCTGCTGGCGGTTGTTCTTGGCCTAGCCTTTTCCAGCCGCCCGCCGCCGCCGCCCGACGTCGACATCGAAGACACCGGCGATCCGAAGGCGATTGCCGCCATCAAGGACCCGTTGGAGGAGGCCAAGCATAAGGTCGAAGTCCTCCCAAAAGACGAATGCGAGCTGCGGCTGCGCACCGGGAAGTCTGTCCTGACCGTCATTCCCGACTCAACCGGCCATACGTACAAGTACCGGTACGATCCCACTCGTGCGGAGAGCGTGGTGGCGCGCCATTGGGTCGATTCGGTGTTGGTTCGCGCCTGCGAGGCAGCGCGGTGCCCAAGCCGGACGAGGATTTCGTCACGAAGCCGGGCAGCCGCTACATCGACTTCCTCGTCCCTGGCCTCATCGGCATGAATCTGATGGGCGGCGGGTTGTTCGGTATTGGCTTCGTGATCGTTGAAATGCGCGTCCGCAAGCTGTTCAAACGCCTGTTGGCCACGCCGATGCAGCGCACCGATTTTCTACTTTCGCTGCTGATCGCGCGTCTGCTCTTTCTGATTCCAGAAATGTCGCTGCTGCTGCTTGTTGGAACGCTGGGCTTCGGCGTGCCGATAAATGGGAATTTGTTGACGCTGGCAATTGTCATCCTGACCGGCGTGGCCCTGTTTGACGCCTTGGGCCTCTTGATCGCATGCAGAACGGAGAAAACCGAGACAGCGTCGGGCCTCATCCAGCTTTGCATGCTGCCGATGTACCTGTTGTCGGGGACATTCTTCTCGTCAAAGCGATTTCCCGATGCGATTCAGCCGTTCATTCAAGCGTTGCCGTTGACGCAGGTGAACGACGCCCTCCGCGAGGTCATGCTGGAAGGCAAGGACTTAATTTACGTGTCGGGGCGAATTGGCATCATGCTGGCGTGGACTGTCGTTTGCAGCGCGCTGGCGCTAAAGTGGTTCCGTTGGCGGTAATGGCCATCGCCCTTGCCGGTGCGAATTCAGCAAGCGATCCACCAACTCCAGCGCCTGCTCCTTTGTGTTGATCGCCCCATCGAGCTGGGCTTCGCGAGCGGCTGTGAGCAGGTTTTTGTAAAGCGGTCCAGTCGGCACGCCGTGATCCTTCAAATCGTCGCCTGTCACCAGTGGCGGCGGATCGAGGTCCTCCGGACTCCAGATCGCCAGCAACGATTCGCAATAATCGACGTGGTCCACGCTGTGCAAGCTGGCCAGGGCATCGGCACGGTGCAGGGCCACCAGCTCCCTGATGTCCGGATGAATCAGCAGCGGCTTCAGCTTGCTGCTGCGCATGCCGCGGGCGTCGGCCAGGATTTGGTGCTTTTCCACGAGCCAGCCGATGCGGTCGCGCTCCGCATTGGAGAGTTTCAGCCGTTCCGCAATCTCCACTGCCAGCCGTCGTCCGACGTGCTCGTGACCGTGGAAAGTGTACTTGTCCGCGGTTCGGGCAATGGTCCGAGGCTTGCCGACGTCGTGCAGCAGCGCCGCCATGGCCAGCGGGAACGACGGCTCCGGGCCAAGCAGATCGAGCACGCGCATCACATGGTCCCACAAATCGCCGGTCGGCGCCGTGGGCGGCCCCTGTGGCAAGCCGCGCATCGGCACGATTTCAGGCAGGATCGCCGCGGCCAGGCCAAGATCGTGAAGGAGACTCATTCCCAGCACACGATGAGGATGGACCAGGATTTGCCGCAATTCGTTGGCGATGCGTTCGGCGCTGACCACGGTAATCTGGCTGGCCATCTTTTCGACGGCGGCACGCGTGGCCGAGTCGATGTCAAACTGAAACCGCGCGGCAATGCGTACTGCCCTGAGCAGGCGGAGCTTGTCCTCGGTGAATCGGACAACCGGATCGCCAATGGCCCGCAAGACGCGCGCCTCCAAATCGGCCTGGCCGCCGACATAATCTACCAGCTGCCCGGTCAAGGGATCGAAAAACATCCCATTGATGGTGAAGTCGCGGCGCAGGGCGTCCTCGCGCGGCGACGAGAAGACGACCTGATCGGGATGACGGCCGTCGCTGTAGGATACGTCGGCGCGAAAGGTGGCGACCTCCACTGCCAACGGCTCGGGGTTGTCGCGCGGCCCCAGCACTTCCACGACCCCGAAGCTGGCGCCCACGGCGATGCTGCGCCGAAAAAGCTGGCGCACCTGCTCAGGCGTGGCGCTGGTGGCAACGTCGTAGTCGCGCGGCAGCAGCCCGAGCAGCTCATCGCGCACGCACCCACCCGCCCAGAGCGCCTGATGGCCGGCCTCGTGCAATCGCTCAACCACGCCAATGGCAAATTCGCGTTCGGTCATGTTGAAACATGGACGTCTTCGGCCGCGGCGCGGTGTCCTTGACCCACAACTGCAGAACATTGCGGCCGTAGCGGCGCTCTTCCCACTCGGCGAACTCCGGCCAGCTCTGGTGGTTCGCCTGTCTTTCCGTTTGCATGACCAGGACGGATTCCTCCGCCGCTTTTTCGCGCAGGTCGGCGACCAGCGTCAAAAACTCGGCTCGCCTGTCTTCCAGGTCGGCAAACGGCGGACTGATGAAGATGTTAATCGGTTCCTTCGGCGCCCGCCATTGGGCGGCCCAGCGGTAGACATCGGTGCGCACGACCTGGGCCCGGTCGGCGACGCCAAAGGCCTTGAGATAGCGTTCGATTTCGTGGGCCAGCTTGAAATCGCGTTCGACGAAGCTGGTGAAGCTGGCGCCGCGGCTGAGGGCTTCGAATCCATTCGCGCCGGTGCCCGCGAAGACGTCGAAAAACTGTCTGCCCGGCACGGCGTTGCCCAGGATGCTGAACAGCGCTTCGCGCACCATTTGCGGTGTCGGCCGCAGCTCGGGGCTGACTATACAGTTAAGTTTCCGCCCGCGCAGCGCCGGCCACAATCCGCAGTTGCACACGCATCGGGTGCCTCGCCAAAAAACATCATTATATGACGGCGGCGAGCGCTGGGGGGTTCACGGCGAAAATGCTCATCACGAAAGCACCAAAGACGAAAGCAGGAAAAATCCAAGCAAAATGACTGACACACCTTTTGATGCTGTTTCGTGTTTTCGTGATTCCTTTTGTTTTACGCGCCCGTATTGGCGACCTGGCTGCGCCGCGATGGCGGTGCGGGCGGCCGGCGCTCGCCGTTAGTCCTGACCAACCAGGCGCCGAGCCTCCAAACACATCGAAACGGAAAAACCAGAACACTGGCCAACGGACGCAAAGCACTGGGCCGCACGGTGCCGACGGCAAAGACGACCGCGGCCGCCAGCTGGAGCCCAAGCGCCGCCGGCGACGGGCCGATTAGACGGCCGACGACCGCCATGGCGCCCGCGACGATCCAGCTTAATTGCCGCAACGTGCGGTTGGTCGGTTGATGGGTCTTCTCACGTGCTGCCATGCCAGGCCCTCCGCCATGGATGGTTGCTCCTCGCCCGGGCTCAACGGTTCCGCGTCGTTGATTCGTCCTGAATTTCGCCCCGGCCAGGACCGGTTTATTGCAGGCCAGCGATTCCAGCCTGACCTACGCAGTATAGCGCACTTCGCCAAATTGGACAATCGCAATTGAAGATCGAATCACGAAAGCACGAAAGACGAAAGCACGAAAAAGAGGTGGAATTGGAACAGAATTCTCAAGCAGCGTCGTGGAAATACCCGAAATCTAGCCATCCAGTAACGCTTCCTGTCTTTTTCGTGTTTTCGGCTTTCGTGCTTTCGTGATTCGCATTTTTGACAGGAGCTGCATTTTACCAATTGACGCCGCGCACTGGCACGCCCTAGAATCCAGACCATGAAGTTCCTTTCTTTCGCCCCAGAGTGGCCGTTCCAAGTGGCCACACTTTCCGGGAGTGTCCGTCATGCCGCGACTTTCAACATGGATCAAACCCGCCGTCGTGCTGCTCGCCTTTGCCGTGTATTTGGCACAGCCCCAGCGGAGTGCGGCCCAATCAAAGCTCCACAAGGCACTGGAAACGCAAATTGAAACCAAGCCGCTTCAAACCGAGGTCACGGTAAGGGACGCCATAAAACTCATCTCCGACAAGCTGGGCACGTTGCCAAACTTTGTTGAGATGCCCCTCGTTGTTGACGCCTGGGCCTTCGTTAGCGAAACCCCTGATCTATACGTCAACGCTGATTTCCTCCAAGAAGTAAAACTCAAATTCCCTCCGGTTCCCTCGCGGATGACGTTGGCTGGCGCCCTTCGTTTCATACTCGCCAATCTTCCATCGAAAAATGCGACATACGTGGTGATGCCCGACCATGTCCTGGTCACCACTGTTTCCGCTACCAGCCCGGAGCGGAAATTGCAGGAAAAAGTGCGGGGGGTATTTGAAAAGCAGCCATTGCAAGTTGCGTTGCGCGAGTTGTCTGAAATGGCAGGCACGACGATCATCGTCGACAACCGTGGTACGGAAAAAGCCAAAACCATGGTGTCGGCGTCGTTTGTCAATGACATCGACCTGGCAAGCGCGCTGCGAGTCCTTACGGAAATGGCGGAACTAAAGGTGATGGTGCTGGACGGTGTGATCTTTGTCACCACGGCAGAGCATGTTGCAACGTTGCGGAAAGAGCATGCAGATAAGACGAGGATGCTCATCGAGACTAAGTTGCTTACCGATAAGATTAAGGCTGACCCCCCTGTCCCCCGTTTCTTCGGAACAGGACCGTTTTTTCCACCACCGCCCCCCGCCGTCGATCCCGTTTTTGACCAGTTTTGGCCCTATTCTCCGCTACGGCCCATTGGGACATCACAGGTGGAACCGGTGGGCTTCACAGAGAACCTGTTCACCTTGAGGCCAACCACCGGTTCGGCTCCATTATTCCGCTGTTGACCAACCTGTATTTTACCAATTGACGCAACCCGGCCGGCTTCCCTAAAATCCAAAGCATGAAGATCCTTTCTTTCACCCCAGGGTCGCCGTTCCAGGCGACCGCTCTTTGAGGGAGTGTTTGTCATGCCGCGATTGTCAAACTGGATCAAGTCCGCCGTCGTGCTGCTCGCCGTTGCTGTCTGGTTGGCGCTGCCCCAGCAGGGGACAGCCCAATCGCCGCTTTACAAGGTGCTCGATACGCAGATCGACACCAAGCCGCTGCAAACCGAATTATCGATAAGGGATGCCTTGCACTACCTCCAGGATAGATTGGGCACCTTGAAAAACCCCATGGAGTTGCCTGTCCTGATTGACACCGATGTATTTAGGGGAGAAGTCCCTGATTTGTATCCAACGGCGGATTCGTTCTTTGAGCTCAAGGTCAAATTCCCGGCGGTGCCTTCACGAATGACGGTGGCAGCCGCCCTTCGGATCATGCTCAAGAGCTTTCCCTCGAAAAATGCCACTTACGTTGTGATGCCCGACCACGTTCTGGTCACGACTTACAACGCCACCTCCGCCCCGGCAAAGCTGTGTGAAAAAGTGCGGGGAGTATTCGACAAAAAGCCGCTGCATGCTGCATTGCGGGAATTGTCGGAGGCGGCGGGCACCAGCATCATCGTCGACAATCGCGCGACGGAACAGGCCAAAACTGTCGTTTCGGCGACGTTTCTCAACGACATCGACCTGGCAGGCGCTTTGCGAGTCCTGACGGAAATGGCCGATTTGAAGGTCATCGTGCTTGACGGTGCGATCTTCGTCACTACGGCAGAGCATGTGGCAACGCTTCGGAAAGAACTCGCCGACAAAACGAAGATGCTTGCAGAAAAAGCAAAATCTCCAATGCAACCAATGGGCGGCATGGGCGGCATGGGCGGCATTGGTGGCGGCATTGGGGGTGGCGGCATTGGGGGTGGTGGCGGCTTCCCGCCCGGTTTCGGCGGTGCTGGCGGCTTTGTGCCAGGCGTCCCAGGGGCTGTGGGACTGCCAGGTGAGCTTCCGGGTGACCCGTTTTGGCCTTACCCGCTGCCGCTGAGAACCACTGGAGGAATTGGCGGCCCGGCAGGTTAGGCGGGCGAGGCCTGGCCTGGAGCGAAGGTTTCTGCTCTTAGCCGCGAGCCAAGTCGCCTGAAAATGCCGTCCTTGCAACTGCTGGCGCATTTGCGCGGGCTTCGGCTTTTATCGCCGAGGCTCGCGTTTTTTTTTCGCTTGGCGAGCAGTACTTCTTCACTTCGGGCCGAGTCAGCGGGCATAGTAGATTGCTTTCCACAGCGCAAGTCATGCCACGCCGCCGCCAAGAGCGGACGGAGGCCCGTATGTCCAAAGACGCCAAACTCGGTCTGGTCCTGGGCATTGCCCTGGTCATTGTCATCGCGGTCGTATTTTTCCGCAAGGACCCGGCGCAAGCCAAGGCCTCCGGCGAACCAACCGCCGCGGCGGTCAAACCGAAATTGGGCATGTGATTACGTCAACTGCCACATCAGCATCTTCAAGCTGTCGCCCAGCTTCTTGTTGACGCCCAGGGCAGCCGACGGCTCGTAGCCGCAGTGGACCATGCAGTGCTCGCAGCGCGGGTCCTTGCCGTAGCCGTATTTCTCCCACGGCGTGTCGTTCATCAGGTCCTCGAAGGTGTCGTGGTGCTCGTCGGTGATCAGATAGCACGGCCCCTTCCAGCCCTTGACGTTGCGCGTCGGATTGCCCCAGGCGGTGCAGGTCAGCTCGCGCTTGCCGCGCAGGAATTCCAGGTAGATCGGCGACGACGCCATCCGGTATTTCTTGAACAGACCTTCTCGCCTCCTGGAATTTGGCCCGGATGTCGTCGCGTGTCAGGAAGATCTCGGCCGCCCCGTCGGGATTGGTTTCATGCACGGCCGTGTAGCCGTAGGCCGGCGACAGCATGAAGCCGTCCACGCCGAGCTTCGTCAGGTAGGCGTAAAGGGCGTCGATCTCGTCCATGTCGGTTTCCTTGTAGACCGTCGTGTTGGTGCAGACCAGGAAACCCGCCTCCTTGGCCGCCTTGATGCCCTCGACGGCCGCCTTGAACACGCCTTCGCGCTCCACGGCCAGGTCGTGCGTCTCTTCCAGGCCGTCGAGGTGGACGTTGAAGAAGAAGCGCGAGGTCGGCCTGAACTCGTGCAGCTTGCGTTCGATGAACATGCCGTTGGTGCACAGGTAGATGTGCTTGCGGCGCTTGAGGATGCCGCGCACCAGCTCGCCGATTTCCGGATAGATCATCGGCTCGCCGCCGCAGATGCTGACGATCGGGGCGCCGGCATTCGTCCACCGACGCCAGGCACTCCTCGACGCTAAGCTTTTCCTTGATGGTTGTTTCGTACTCGCGGATGCGGCCGCAGCCGGTGCAGGTCAGGTTGCAGGCGTGCAGCGGCTCCAGCATCAGCACCAGGGGAAAGCGCTTTTGACCGGTCATCTTTTTCTTGGCCATGTAGCCGGCCATCGTCGTCGTCAGGCTCAGGGGAAACCGCATGGTAAATGTCCTCTCGGTGCCGTGCTCCGCGCGGGAGCTTGGCCACGTTAAAGTTTGCCTGCGAAATACCGCGTGCCAGCCGTTTCCGGCTGGGCGTGCGGCGGTGAGAATGGGAGCAGACGCTCGTGGCTGCGTGCCGACACGTAGCGGGCCAGGGCCATGAGCGGGAAATAGAGGCTGTACATGTGATATTTCAAGTAGAAGACCTTGGGGAAGCCGGTGCCGGTGAACTGCTCTTCCTGCCAGCTGCCGTCGTCTTGCTGGGTGGCGATCAGGTAGTCGATGCCGGCGCGGACCTCGTCGCTGCCGGCCTCACCCGCCGCGATCAGCGCCGAGCAAGGCCCAGGCCGTTTGCGATGCCGTCGGCGTGCCCTGGCCCGCCAGCGACGGATCGTCGTAGCTGCGGCAAGTCTCGCCCCAGCCGCCGCCGGGTTGCTGCACACTCTTGAGCCAGGCCACCGCCCGGCGCACCATGGGATGCTGCGTATGGCGTAGCCGACGCTTGCAAGCCGATCAGCACCTGCCAGGTGCCATAGAGGTAATTCACGCCCCAGCGGCCGATCCAGCAGCCGCGCGGATCCTGCGTCTTGGCAATGAAAGCGATGGCCCGGTCGACAGGTTCGGCTGTCCCGACGCGGTAACCGATACTGGCCAAGGGCCTCGAGCACGCGGGCCGTGATGTCCGGGCAGCTCGGATCGAGCATGGCGTTGTGGTCGGCGAACGGCACCTTGGTCAGGATCTCGCGGTTGATGTCGCGGTCGAAGGCCGCCCAGCCGCCGTCCTTGTTCTGCATGCCCAGCAGCCAGCGCAGCGCCGCGCTCGGCGGCGGGATGGCCCTGTGGCGTGCTCGGCGTACCCGGTTCGTGCCAGAGCCATCAGCACCATGGCCGTGTCGTCGGTGTCGGGATAGAAGCCGTTGCGGTACTCGAAGAACCAGCCGCCCGGCTCAAGGTGCCGATTGACGACGCTCCAGTCGCCAGGCCGCCGACATTCGCGGTCCAGCAGCCAGCGGGCCCCGCGCGCGACGGCCTTGTGCTGCCCCGAGACGCCGGCCATCGCCAGGGCGTTGAGCGACAGCGCCGTGTCCCAAACCGGCGAAAAGCACGGCTGCACGCGGATGGTATCTTCCTCTTCCAGGATCAAAGTCTTCGAGCTGCTTGAGCGCCCAGAGCATCTCCGGCGAGTCCTCGGCGTAGCCGAGACAGTTCAAGCAGACTGACCGTGTAGATCATCGGCGGAAAGATGGCGCCGACGCCGTCGCTGTCGGCGAAGTGGTCCAGCATCCAGTTCGCGGCCTTGCGCACGCCGGCCCGCCGCACGAACTGCGGCCCCCAGCGCTTCGATGAATTTGATCGCCCAATCGACGCCGAGGAAGAAATTGGTCCAGGTCAGCCAGCGCCGCGTCGGCGGATGCGGCCACAGCGGCGTGTCCGGCGGCTCGCAGAAACAGCTCGGCGATGCCACGCTCCGGCGGCAATTGGCGCACCGGCTTGATGGGCATAGATAAATGCTCAGCGGCACGACGATGGTCCGCGTCCAGCTCGACATCGCGTAGATGTTGAAGTAGAACCAGCGCGGCAGCAGCATCATCTCCGGCGGCACGGACGGACAGTTGCCGTAGGGGAACTGGCCGAGCAAGGCCAGGTAAAACTTGGTGAAGCTGTTGCATTGGGCCGCGCCGCCCAGGGCGCGGATCACGTCGCGGGCCCGCATCATGTGCGGGTGCATCGGCCTGGTGGCCGGCCAGCTTCAGAGCGAAGATAAGCCTTGACGGAGACGCTGACTTCGACTGGCCCGTCCGGGATAATTGCTCCAGCCGCCTTCAGGCAACTGCTGCTCGCAGGATGTACTGGGCCACCTTGCGGACGCGCGGCTCGTTCTCGCGGCCGAGGAACGCCATGAGCAGGACATATTCCGATTCCAGGATGGTGTCGCCTTGAAGTTCGCCGACCCAATGGCCGTCGGGTTGCTGGCGCGACAGCAAGCAATGCGTGGCGTTGTCCAACGCCCTTTGCAGGTGGGAGGTGTGTGCGCCATCCCAGCGCAGGCCTTCGGGAACTGCGCGGAAGGCTGGCAGCGCGCGTTGTGGTAATCCTAGGATGGACATCCTTTTCCACTCGTCAGGATAGCATCGTACCGAGCCGCTCGGCTCCGTATGCGCTTAATTTACCGTGAGATAGCGAAAACCTGCAATACCAGTGAAACGGCGAGGGGAAGGAGATCGGAAGATGGGGAATTTGCGAGAAATGGGTTGATAGGATGGCCAGGATTTGCAGGTGAAAGCCAGGGCGGTCATGCCCTTTGTTCCAATCCTGCCAATCCTGGCCATCCTGTCGAATACGTTTGGGTGGACTTAATCGACCACGGCGAGAATGTCATCCTCGGCCATGATAAGGTATTCCTCGCCGTCCACCGTCACTTCATTGCCGGCGTAAGACGTGAACAACACCTTGTCGCCTTCCTTGACTTGCAGGGCGGCGCGCTTGCCATTGTCCAGCAGTTTACCGTCGCCGATGCTCAGGACCTTGCCTTGCTTCGGCTTTTCCTTGGCGGTATCCGGCAGGACAATGCCGCCGGCCGTCTTTTCCTCGGCTTCCAATCGCTTGACCACAATTTTGTCGTTCAATGGTACGACTTTCATGTCGGGTCTACTCCCAGGTTGAAGAAACATGGAAAGGGAAACATCAGTTTACGCTAACGTCGGGCTCCGCTCCGGCGTTGGCCGATTGGAGCAGATTGCCATAAAAGGCAACCAGAGCCCGCATCACCGTGTACAGCAGCACGCTTTTGCTGACCGGCTTGGGAATCACGCTGTATACCCGGGCGCGGAACGCTTGCCGCATCAGCGACTCGTTGCTGTCGGCAGTGACCAGGATGCAGGGCAAAACGTCATTGATTTGCCGGACTAGCTCCAAGGTCTCCAGGCCGGTCAGTTTCGGCATGTGCATGTCGAGCAAGGCAACGTGCACAGGTTCGCCCCGCACAATGTCGAGGGCTTCCTCACCGGAGGAAGCCAGCAACGTACGATAACCCTCCGGCTCGAAAATGTCCCGGAGGACCTGTCGGCAGCCGGCGTCATCGTCAGTTATCAGGATCGAATAAGGTCTCGCCAAGGTCACACTCAATTCCCTAACAGGCCGGAGTAAGCAGGCAGCAAATGACATACCGTTGACAAAAAGTGCGGCATCAACGCCTTAACTCCTTACTTAACTTTAGCATACGGAGAATGATTTTTCAGCGCCAAAGTAAAAGGACCTGCCACGCTGCCTCATTGCTCTGCCAATTTGACAGCAGTTTTGGCAGCTGGCGGGGCGGGACCCATAAGACTTAGGGGACCTCTGTGACCTTTGCAACGGCATGTCGCTCAATGCTTGCCTAGAATCGCTGGGCTGAAATCGTCGTCCTGGATATGGGCAGGGAAGAGGAAGCGGTCGAAACAGTAGTATTCGGCTTCGTGGCCCTGTGCATCCTGCGCGATCACCAGCACGGGAAAATGCAGCGTCGTGTCGAAATACCAGAGGCGCTGGCCGCCCCTGGGCAAAGTGGGATCGATCCCTGGCGGGAGGATGTGCATGACGGTCTCCACCGTGGCCTCGAATTCGGGCCGTTTGACGGGGCCGAGGTATGTGACGGTGCCAATCCTGGCCTCGCCATCGCCCCTTTCCACGGCATCGACCAGCTGGCCAAACCGTTCCAGCAGGCCGCCAATGCCGATTTGGCGGACGGGATATCTCTCTTTGCCCAGCCCGTGGGGACTGTCGGGACGCAGGATCGGCTTGTTGCCGCCGGTCAGACCGCTGGGATCGTTGCTTACCGGCAACAAGTGCACCATGTCGTCATCCTTGCCTTTGACGTAAAGGAGCTCCCGGTTCTTGGCCACGGCGCCGATCCAACGCATATAAATGCTGGCCGGCTCCAGGCGGCATTTGAGCAGGATTTTTTCCTCGGGCTTGAGCTTGCCGTCCACCTGCTCCCGGCGCGTAAAGCGGACAATATAAGCAGGCGTATCGACGTAGCGCTCATAGGCCTGGCGGTAAAGAGATCGTAGCGGCGCCGCGACCGGATTGGGTGACACGGCGGATGCGGTATAAGCAATTGGCTGCAGACCCTTGGTCACCGGCGGCCCTAGCGCTGGTGCGGTAGGCGGGGTGACCTTTGATGGCTCCTGGGCTAGCGTGGTGGGCGGCGCGACCTTCGACGGTTCCAAGCTGGTGCTGCCCGGCTGCGGCGCTGGGCCGGGGATCTGTAGCGGCGAGGCACTTGGCGGCGGCGAAAACGATTCGCTTGCAGCCTCGTTGCGTGGCTCGCAGCGCGGCGAAAGATGCGAGCACCCGAACCAGGTCAGGCTCAAGGCCGCTAGCATCCACCAACCAATTTGTCGCGCCTGCTGGCCCATACAGATATCGCTCTGCTTGCCAAACGACACCGCGCAGCATCTTCGTCATTACCGAGTGCCGCTCGTATAGCTAGGTCAGGCCAGAAATGACAGACCAATTTTCGCGTAGGTCAGGCTTTCCAGCCTGACGCCGTCTCAAACATACGTCAGGCTGGAAAGCCTGACCTGCAGCGCTGAATTGGGCTATCCAGGCAATTTGGCGGGCGATCCACCTTTTCAGTGCGCAGCCCGACGTGTTAAAATCCCCGCATGCTAACAGTTGACGAGGCCCAAGCACTGGTGCTCAAGTCTGCGCGCCCGCGCCACCCGAGGTGATCCGCCTGGACGTAGCGGCGCTGGGTTGTTTTCTCGCCGAGGACGTCGCCAGCGATATCGACATGCCGCCCTTTGACAAGGCGATGATGGATGGCTATGCCGTCCGCGCCTGTGACTTGCCAAACGGGCGCGGTGCATTGTCCGTCGTCGAGGAAGTCATGGCGGGCCAGATACCGCAGCGCCGAGTGGCGAGCGATGAAGCCACGCGCATCATGACTGGGGCACCGCTTCCAGCGGGGGCGGACGCGGTCGTCCAGGTTGAGCGCACGCAGCTTGCCGGCGATGGCAAGGTCAAAGTTGACGATCCGCATGTGGCCAGCGGCCAGCATATCATGCGCCGCGGTCTGGAGATGCGTGCCGGCGAGGTCGTGGTCAGGAGCGGAACGTCGTTACGGCCGCAGGAGCTTGGCGTTTTGGCCACCGTTGGCTGCGCCTCGTTCAAGGTGATTCGTCCACCGACAGTTTCCATCGCGGTCACCGGCGACGAAATCGTCGACCTTCATCTGCGGCCCGGCCCCGGCCAAATCCGCAACAGCAACGGGCCGATGCTCCAGGCCCAGGTCGCTCGCGCTGGAGGCGTGCCGCGCTTGCTGGGAATCGCCGCCGACGTCCGCGACGATTTGAAGCAGAAAATCGCCGATGGGCTGCAAAGTCGCCGTGCTCGTGCTGGCGGGCGGAGTGTCTGCCGGCAAGCTGGATTTGGTGCCCGGCGTGCTCCAGGAACTGGGTGTGGAGCCGCATTTCCACAAGGTGGCCATGAAACCAGGCAAGCCGATTTTTTTTGGCACTCACAAACAAACCTTGGTGTTTGGCCTGCCTGGCAATCCTGTCAGCGCTTTTATCTGCTTCGAGTTGTTCGTCAGGCCGGCCCTGAGGTTGCTGCGCGGCTTCAAGAACGCGGGGACAGACCTGCACCCGGCTCAGCTTGCGGAAGATTTTGCCTATCGCACCGACAGGCCGACCTATCATCCCGCCCAGCTGGAAATGACGCCCCAGGGATGGCGGGTCAAGGCCGTGCCGTGGCTTGGCTCGCCTGATTTACGCGGCTTGACGAATTGCAATTGTTTGGTGCTTTTGACGCCCGGCGATCATGTGCATTGCGCCGGGCAGATGTTTCCCGTGTTACACATGGATTGTTAATGGGAGATCCAATGCAGGCTACAACTGTCGTCAAGGATGAGTCGGAAAGCGCCGCCACCCTGGCTGGCTTCCGGCCGGCGGTGGTGATTCCGTCCTACAGGACCATTTCGCCGCCGCGGGTAAGGATGCTCGTCCTGGCGATCTGCTGCGGCGCGCTACTATGGCTCTGCCATTTCCCCGTGGCGTGGGGCTGGCTGGGCTGGGTGGCCCTGGTGCCGCTGATGCCGTTGCTTTACGCCGAAACCTCTCGCAAATGGCGCTATTTCTGCGCCTTGATTGCCGGAACCGCTTATTTCTGGCCGGCCATTTCGTGGATGACCGTTGCCGATTACCGCATGATCGGCGGCTGGGCGCTTTTGTCGTTTTACTGCTCTTTGTACTTCCTCGCGGCTGTCTTCCTGGTGCGCTGCCTGCGGCGCACGGGGCTGCCGCTCATGCTGACATTTCCCGCGGTTTGGACCGCGCTTGAATTTGTGCGTTGTTTTTTCGCGACCGGTTTTCCCTGGTATTTGCTGGCCCACACGCAGCACGACACGCTGCCCGTCATCCAAATCGCCGACCTCGGCGGCGCGTTTGCCGTGAGCTTTTTGGTCGCCGCCGTCAATGTCGTCGTCTTTGCCGTGCTGATGCGCGTGCGGCCAGTGCGCCAATGGTGCTGTGTGCCTGCAACGCCTGGCGGCCCGCTGTCCGCCGGATTTCTTGCTCAACTGTGTTGTGGGTGCTTGTTGCTGGGCGGGACGCTTGCCTATGGGAACTGGTGTCTTTCCCACGAGAAATTCGAAACCGGCCCGCGCATCGCTCTGCTGCAAGGCAGTCTCGACCAACGCTTGCGAATTGCCTCGCACACCTCAGCGGAGGCTCAGGCAAAGGTGCGCGACACGTATATCAACCTTTGCAAGCAAGCCGCCATGCACTTTCCGCGGCCGAAGCTGATCGTTTGGCCGGAGACCAGTTTCCCCATCCCGTGGGTGACCGCCGCGCCGGGCGTCAAGCCTTCCCAGCTTTCCAAACTCAATGAGAATGAAATCGAGCAAAGCCGGCAAGTTGTGGGCATGATCGGCGACCAGGTTACGAAAACCAATGTCCTGCTTGGTCTCAACGTGCGAGCCTTTTATGACACCGACAAGTTTCGCCACTATTGCTCGGCATTGATGATTAACGACCTGGGCAACGCCGTCGATCGCTACGACAAGATCCATCGCGTGCCGTTTGGCGAGTACGTGCCGCTCCGCGACTTGCTGCCGTTCATGACCAAATTCGCACCTTACGACAATCTCGATTACAGCATCCTTTGTGGCGAAAGCTTGACGCGATTCCCCCTGGGCAAATACCATTTTGGCGTCTTGATTTGCTTCGAGGACACCGATCCCTCCATGGCGCGGCATTACAACCTAACAACCGTCGATGGTCCGCCCGCCGATTTCCTAATCAACATCTCCAACGACGGCTGGTTTGACGGTTCAAGCGAGCATGAGGAGCACCTGGCCATCAGCCGATTTCGCGCCATTGAAACTCGCCGGGCCCTGGCGCGGGCGGTAAACATGGGCATCAGCGCCGTGATCGACAGTGACGGTCGAGTGGTTTCGCCGGTCAAGGAGAGTGCGCCCTGGAGCGGAGCACACGAAGTATGGTCGATACCCAATGGCGGCGCAGAAAATGACGCACTGGCGACTGGTCAGTGGAGCAAGTACAAAAAGACCGAGGCCGTTGTGGTTGTGGACATGCCCATCGACCACCGCGCGAGTTTGTATGCGGCCTGGGGCGACTGGTTGCCGTATAGTTGCTGGGCATTGATCGGTTGCGGCCTGGTGTGGAGCCGTTTCCGCCGCCCGTAGGTCCCGCTTGCCGAGCGGGACCTGAGGAGCGGCAGGTTTAGGTCCCGCTCGGCAAGCGGGACCTACTTCATCGCCCGGTATCAAAGGAGCCATCTCGTGACCACCCCGCCCGCCAGCCAAAAACGAACCTGGCGTCAGCTCCTGTTGAGATGGCTGTATTTGGCACTGCTGGGCTATCTGGGGACCATCGTCGTGCTGTTATTGCTGGAAAACTGGATGGTCTTCAGGCCGTCGGGGCCGGAGGACTGGGACCCGCCACCCAGTTTGCTGGTCCAGGACATCACCTTTACCTCCGCCGCGGGAGACACCATCCACGGGTGGTGGTTTCCGCGCGAAGGCTCCACCGGCGCGCTGCTTTATTTGCATGGCAACGCCGGCAATTTGAGCTATCGCCGAGATTCCATCGCCAAACTCCGCGAAAAACTGGGCGAATCGGTGCTGATCATCGACTACCCCGGCTTTGGCAAAAGCACCGGCCGGCCCACCGAGCAAGGCTGTTATGCCGCCGCCGATGCCGCCTACAAATGGTTGACAACCACCAAGGGGATCGCGGCTGACAACCTTGTGCTTTTTGGCGCATCGCTGGGCGGCGGCGTGGCCGTGGACCTTGCCAGCCGCAAACCGCACCGCGCCTTGATTCTCGTCAAGACTTTTACCTCCATACCGGACGTCGGTCAAAGCATTTATCCTTTCCTGCCTGTCCGCTGGCTGATGCGCAATCGTTTTGATTCGCTTTCCAAAATCGACCTCTGCAAATCTCCCATTTTCATAGCCCACGGCGACGCCGACACCATCGTGCCGTTTGCCCTGGGAGAGCGGCTTTACCAAGCCGCGCCGCAGCCGAAAAAATTCCTCCGATTGAAGGGCGCCGATCACAACCACATGCTGCCGGAGGAATTCTTCACAGAGTTGAAATCGTTCCTCAGCGCCACGGCCGTTCAGCCGGTACCGGCAGGGAAATTTTGACCTGGCTTTACCCATCCTCCTTTGCTATATGGGCGATCTGGGCAGCCCAGCCCATCGATTTCATTTCTTGCGAGAGGTTGACCCATGCGCCGCCTGTGCCTTGCCCTGGTTGCATTTGTGAACATGACCGCTGCCGCCTCGGCCCAAACCGCCGATTGGCGATTCCACTGGCGTTCAGGCGACGTCATGCAGTACCGTGTCGAGCACACCACCAACGTCTCCGAGTTGGCCAACGGCAGCAAGGTCGCGACCGCGGCCAAGGTCAATCTGCTCAAACGCTGGGAAGTCGTGGCCGTCGACGCCGCGGGCATTGCCACGCTGAAGATGTCGATCACGGAAATGCGCAACGAGCAGACTCGGCCCAACGGCGATGTGCTGCTCTTTGACTCGAAGTCCCCGGAAAAGTGCACGCCCGAACTGCGCGAGCAGATGTCGAAATACATCGGCCAGACCCTGGCGGTGCTGCGCATCGATGGGCTAGGCCGCGTGGTGGAGGTGAAGCAGGGCGTGGCCAACCGCTACGAGGCCGAACCGCCATTCACGTTGACGCTGCCGCCGAGCCCGGTGAAGGCCGGTCAATCGTGGGACAGGGATTACACCATCACGCTCGACCCACCTTTGGGTACCGGCGAAAAACACCCTGCCAAGCAAAAACACGTCTGCTCGAAGGTCGAAGGCGGCCTGGCGACGATCTCGCTGACCACGATTCTCCCGGCCCTGCCTCAGAGCAAAGCGGACCAACTGCCGCTGCTCCAAAAGATGCCGCAGGGGGAGGTGGTGTTCGATCTGCTCCGCGGACGGCTGCATAGCGCCCGATTGGTGATCGATCGGAAAGTCGAGGATCACCAGGGGCCAGGCAGTGTTTATCAGATGCAGAGCGTTTATACCGAGCGTGTCGTCGACTAGATCCTACGCAAGAAAAACGATACTAATCCGAAGCACGAGCGAGGACAAACTGCGTCCCTCGGCGCGCTTCCGGCTTGGTATCGTTTTTCTTGTTGCCCGGCATAGGTATAATGGGGACATTCAATAACTATGCCCCGCGACACTGCGTGCCTTGAGAGGAAACAGTCATGACCACGGTAATGCAGCCTGAAAACCAGGGACTCGTGCCGGTTTTTGCCGGGCGAAACGCCGGCCACGCGGATGAAAGCCTTTATGAAATCGTTCAGGGATTACGCGTGGAGTTGCCTCCCATGAGCTATCTTGCAATCTGGATCGCCACTCGTTTGAATGGCTTCCTTTGGCCATTCGTGGAAAAAAACAAACTCGGTATGGCCATCACCGAAGCGCTGTTCATTCTCGACGTCAAGAACGACATTCGTCGCCGACCCGACGTTGCATTCGTCTCGGCTGAGACCTGGCCTATTGATCGGCCCATCCCTAAAGTCGGCGATCTGCCGGTTGCGCCGGACCTTGCCGTGGAAGTCAACAGTCCGACGGACTCGATGGAAAACGTCATCGGAAAGGTCATCGAATACTTCCATTTCGGAGTTCGAGAGGTGTGGCTTATTTTGCCCAGTGCGCAACAGTTTTACATCTACACGTCTCCATCGCAGGTCCGCATTCTGACCGCTAATGACGAGTTGGCGAACACCATCGTGCCGGGGTTTCGGCTCAACTTGGCCGATTTGTTTCCGGAGGTGGGTAAGTCATGAAAGCAAACCAACTAAGTCTCGAAGAACGCGTGGCGGCCCTCGAAAAGAAAATGGCTGAGCTTGAAAGCGCGCTGCAGAATCGTGGCTACCGGAAGGACTGGCAGAGCACCTTTGGCATGTTCACTGGAGACGAGGGCATGAAACGAGTCGATGAGGCAGCAAGGAAGATCCGAGAACGAGATCGACAGAAAACTCGGCGACGGTGACCTCTGTGGCTAACCATCCTTATGTTGTTGTTGCAGAATGGTCCCAGACACGGTATTTTGACACAGAGTATCCTATACAACAAGAGCACAGCGAAACCTCCCCATAGCCATCCTCGAAGACAGTGTTCGATCGCTGAGTATCGGAGACCTTCAGAGGTGAACGATGTCCCAAACCGTGATGTGCCCGGAATGCAGCCGTAAGCTCAAGGTGCCCGACCCGGTTCTGGGCCGAGGAGTTCGTTGCCCCTCCTGCAAGACAACCTTCACGGCGAATGCCGCTCTTAAGGAACCGCCTCCCACGCCTGCAGTGACCGCCGCCCCTTCCAAGGCGCGGCCGCCAGCCCTCAAGGCGGCCCGGCGCGACGATAAGCATGACGTCGAGGACGACACTCCGCAGCGTCGGCGAAGGCGTGCCGCGCTGAAAAAAAGGTCCAAAGCGAGGTTGCGGATCGCCGTCGCGGTCGGCGGCGGGGGCCTATTGCTCGTGGCGCTCATCGTGGGCATTGGATGGCTGGTCTCCAGGTCGAGTTCGCGGCAAGCCGAGCCGGTCGTGCACGCCCCGCCGCGCGACGGTCCTGCCCAAGAAAAACAAAAGCGGCTGAAGGAGATCAAGGAGGCCATCCAAGATCTGTTGGCGCCGCAAAAGGACGGCAAGAAGCCTAATGACAAAACATCGCAGAGCGATACGACCGAGCTCGAAGCCGATCTCAAGCCGTTTTTTGGGGAATTAGGTGCAGCCATGCGGTCCCAGGACGGCATGCGCATCGCAAGCCATTTCGATGTGGACCGCATTTTTGATGAGTTGGTGGCCCAGAGTGCAATGCCCCAAAAACTCATCGCGGATAAAACGAAGATCATGGCAAGCATGCGCCAGGAGCTCGGCCCCGCCTTGGCCAAACAGGCGGCGCAGCTCGCCTGGACCGCCTCTACCCTAAAATCCGTCAAGAAAATCGGCCCGTCGGAGGTCGTGGTCATTGTTCGTCACCGCGACGGCGAGGTGCCAGGCATGAAAATGCGCTGGTGGGTGATCAAAAAGAACGGTGTTTGCAAGGTTTTCGACTATGAAGACCTGGACGGCGGCCTGCGCATGACGGCGGGTACGGGCGCTGTCTTGGCCAGCACTGACGGACCAGATATGCAGCTCCAGCAGAAGGCCATCGCGGAACTGCACGACGCCGCCGTCGCCATTTCAGTCAGCCAAAACGTCGAGCTTGCCGACCAGAAGCTGCGCGGCATTGCCTCGGTCAAGCTTCCCAAGGTTTTTGACGCCAACCGCCTGGTGTTGACCGCCGTGGTGCGCATCAGGCAAGGCGAGTTTGACGCGGCGCTCAAGGTGTGCGACCAAGCCCATGCCTTGCGTGCGGACATGCCGATCATCGATCTGCTCAAAGGGAAGGCCTGCAATTGCCTGGGCAAATGGGACGAGGCTCTCAAGCACATTGAAGCCTACCGCGCGCTTTTGGGTGACGACGAACTCGTTTGCCTGGAGCGGGGCGAATCGCTGCGGGGGTTAAACCGCTTCCAGGAAGCCGCGGCCGCTTTTCGCCAGGCGCTCGATTTCCGTCCCAAAATGGCCGACGCCTTTTTGGGCTTGATCCGCTCACTCACGCAGCAGGACAACCATGACGATCTCATGGAGCGTTTTGCCAAGCTTGATCTGCCGCAGCAGAATTTCGACATGTGCGCCAAGGACCGCAAGGCAGCGCATGACGGTCTGACGCTCGAGCTGCTTTGCAGCGCCATGCGGAAAATCGATCCGCGCTATCCGCCCCTGGATGCCTGCGAAGCACTGGCCCAGGCCTGGAATCACAAAACCGGCGACGCGATCGATCTCTTCAAATCGGCGCTGGCCGGCGAAAAGGATCAAGGCCGGCGCACGGCCCTGGCGAGCGAATTCCTGCAAGCCAGCGCCGAGTCCGGCGACACGGTAAAGGTTTATGATGCCATGCCCGACCAGCGGGAGGCATTTCGCATTCTGGCCGCCGCGCTGAAGAGCACTTATCAATTCGATGAGCTGCGCGACCTCGTGGCGGACCACGCCCAAAAGCACGCCGACGACAACCTGTTGCCCTTTTACCAGGCCGAAATCCACGTCGAGGATGGACATTACCAGCTCGCCAACAAGACCTTCACGGCCGGCCTGGCCAGACCGCCCGACGCCGCTGCGCTGCAGCAATTTCGCCCTAGCCGCGTGCTTGCCCAGTACTGCTCCACGGGAACGGTGGCAGCCGCTTACGCCGCGATCGGACCTCACCACGAAACCTTTCAGCAATTGGCCTTGCTGTGCTGGAACGACGGCAATGCGGATCAATTGCAGCAACTGCTGGATGCTCACGCCAAGAATTATCCAGACGACCTGGAGGCCATGCAATGGCAATGCCGGTCTTGGATCATGCACGGTAAAACAGCAGAGGCGGTCGCGGTGTTCGGACAAGCCGTTGCCAAACTCGATACGCAGACAAAAAAGCGACAATTTGTGTTTTTGTTCCTGCTGGACATGGTGAATGCCGGCATGGCGCTCCCGGCCTACCAGGCGGCGCCCGAAGCTGGGTTTGCTTTTCAAACTCTGGCCGGGGATCTTGCGGACCGGGGCCAATTCGAGGAGATGCGCAACTCATTGAGCTCCACCGCCGCGGGCATGCCGACGATCCCTGGCTGGATTACCGCAGCGCCGAAATCCATCTCAATAAAAAGGCTTATGCCCAGGCCGCTGAACTGCTGCGCTCGACGTGGGCCAAGGCGCCGCCGGAAATGCGCAGCCAAATGCGCCAACTGGTCGTTTACTCCATGTACAAGGCCGGCAAGGGCATGCAGGCCTTTGCTGAAATCGAGCCGCGCAAGGAGACCTACGAGCAATTGATCGGGCATTCACTCTCCGCCAAAAATGGCCGGGAAATGGCGGAACTAATCGCCGCTTACCAGCCCCTCGCCGGGGACGATCCCGATGTGCTTTTCCACGAGGCTCTTTCCAAGCTGCTGTTGAAAGAGCCCGCCGCGGCGCGCCCTGTTTCTCAATGCCTACCAGCGGCAAAACCAGCCGCCCCGCCGCGATCAATACGTGCGCGGTTTTGTGCTTGAAAGTCTGCAGGCCGGCAGCATGATGGAGGGCTTTCGGGCGGCACCGGATAAAGTGCTGGCGTTTGAGGCGCTGGCCCGCCAACTCGTAATCCAGAAAAAGTACAAGGAGCTGGCGAAATTGATCCAGGAACATGCCACAACCAACGCAGGCGATCCCTGGCTGCAGCTTTACAGCGGAGAATTGAACCTGGAGCGCGGGGAATCGGCCCAGGCGGATGAGTGCCTCACCGCGCTCCTGGTCAGGTCGGCGGAAACGGACCGCTGGTACCTGCAATGCCGCTTCGATATGCTGCGGGCTAGGATCAAGACAGACAATGCCGCCGCCACCTACCAGGAGCTCGGACCAGGCAGTCGCACATTTCGGCAGCTGGCCAACGCTTGCATCAGTGAAAAGAGCGCCGACCAGCTCCAAGCCTTGATCGCCGTTCATCGCCAGGCGCACCCGCACGCCGGCGACTGGGCGATGTGGGACCTCGAAGTTTTGTGGTTAAAAAAGGACTATGCCGGCGTGCTGAAGCTGCTCAAGAATGACCAGCAAGAGCAATGGAAATGGCCGCCTTTCAAATGGAAAGCCGATAGCTTTCTCGTGCGTTCATTGCTCTATTTGAAACGGCCCGATGAAGCCCTCCAGGTGGCTGAAAACTCCGCAAAAAACAAGATGAGCGACCGCGCTTTGCTGGTTCTGGTCCATGCGTCGCGGGGCGACGTGAAGCGGACCCTTGAAGTCATCACCAGGCTGGGGCTGCGCCGTTTCACGGTGGAGGAATTCTACCGCGACCCGGATCTCGGCCCCATCTTGCGCAGCGCGGCGTTCGGCGAGTTTCGCGAGCGCTTCCCAGAGCCGCCGCCCTACGACGACACGTTTGGAAATAACTTCGACGGGGGATGAGTCCATCGAGTTTTGTAGGTCAGCCTTTCCAGGACATGGCTTACTCACATTAGATGGGCCAAGGTGGCAGTGGTCAGGCTGAAAAGCCTGACCTACGATTGCGACAGTATCACCCTCCCCGCCAGCATCCCACATCCGCCGTCGATGTCCTGCCCGCCGCTGTAGCGGTGCATGACCGGCATCCCCAATTCCTCCGTCGAGCGCATCGCGGAACTCACGCAGCTCGTCAGGCGAAGGTCGCTTGAACTGTCCCGTCGGATCGTTGACGTCGATCAAATCCAGCACAAAAGGCATGCCGCGCGTCAGCTCCGCCAACTGGCGAGCGTCCTCGCGCCGGGTATTGATGCCGCCAAGCAACGTCCAGACCAGCGTGACGCGGCGGCCAATCACCTGGCGATATTCGCGCACGGCATCCATGAGTTCAGGCAATGGATGCTTGCCCTCGATCGGAAACAGTTCACGCCGGCGCTCCGGATCGGCGGAGGTCAGCGACACCACCAGCCGATACGGCCGGCGCTCGGCCGTGAAGCGGCGGATCATCGGCACAATGCCCACCGTCGAAATGGTGATCGCCCTGCCGTCGATGGCCACGCCGCACGGCTCCGACAGTATCTGGGCCGCCTGCATCACGCGATCGTAGTTGAGCATCGGCTCACCCATGCCCATGAAAACGACGCCGCGGACTGGATGCGGCGAATCGGCCCTGATGTGCATGACCTGATCGACGATCTCCCACGCCTCGAGGTTGCGCCGGAACCCCAACCGCGCCGTAGCACAAAAGGCGCATCCAAGCGCGCACCCGACCTGGGAACTCACGCAAACGATGTACTTCAAATCTTCCGGCCGATGCAACAGGGGTATACGCACAGACTCGAACGGCGCCGGCCCCACCCCACGAAAGAGATACTTGGTGAAGCCGTCCGTGGGCGATGTGGCCTTGTTCACCAAAGTCAAGCGGGGAATGGTGACACGCTCACGCACGTTTGCCAGGACTCGCGCGGAGACCTCGGGCATCTGCCCGGGAATCTCTTCAACCCCGCGATTAAGCACCACGGCTTGCAGACGCCGGGCAAGTCTGGCGCTGACACCGAGGTCGGCGAGCCGAACGTGCAATTGGTCGGCGGTCAAGTCTTTGAACAGGATTGGAGAGGTTGTGTGGACCATGTCATGGCCGGTTCAAATAACGCTTGCCGTGTTTCTTTTTCCCGTGGCCCCCTGATCGCGCGGGGGCTGGCGCACCTGCCCCGCTCGCCTTGTGCTGGTGGGGCGAGGGCGAGGGCGAGTGCGGCGTGGCGTGGGCCGGTCGTTGCTGCTGGTGCGTCTGGTGGGCTGGCTTGCCGTGGCGGCCCTTGGGCGGTCGGCCACCCTGATGCGTGGGCTTGGGCGCGGCGGCGGCATAATCGAAATCGGGCAACGTGACCCGTGGCAGGCGTTGGCCGATTTGCCGTTCAATGTCGGCCAGCGACCGCTCCTCCTCGGGGGCGACCAGCACCCAGGCGTCGCCTTCCGCGCCGGCCCTGGCGGTGCGGCCGATGCGGTGAACGTAGTCCTCGGGCACATCCGGCACGTCGTGGCTGATGACGTGGGTGATGTGATCCACGTCGAGGCCGCGCGCGGCGATGTTGGTGGCCACCAAAATCTGGAAATCGCCCCGGCGAAAGCCATCCATCGCCCGCGTCCGCTGCGCCTGGGAGAGATCGCTGTGCAACTGGCCCACCGCGAAACCGTCGTCGGCGATCACCTTCATGAGACGTTTGGCCGAGCGGCGCAGTGCGTGTGAACACGAGGACCGAGGGCATTTCCGTGTTCCTGAGCAGCTGGCGGAGCAGGGCCGTTTTGAGGTGTTCCCGCACGGGATAGACAGCCTGAGTGATGCCCACGACGGGAGAGCTGCGCCGGCCGATGGCGATGGTCAGCGGGTTACGCAGAATGTCGCGGGCCAGTTGAGCGATGACCGGCGGCATGGTGGCCGAAAACATCAGCGTTTGCTTTCGCGCCGGCAGCTTGGCGACGATCCGCTTGATGTCAGGAAGAAAACCCATGTCGAGCATCCGGTCAGCCTCATCGAGGACGAGCGTATGCACCTGGTCGAGGCAATTGGGGATGTGCCGGAGGTGATCCAAAAGGCGGCCGGTGGTGGCGATGACGACTTCGACGCCGGCCTTGAGCAGCTTTTCCTGCGGAAACATGCCCGCGCCGCCCACGACCACGCCGCTCCGCATGGGCGAATGATAAACCAGGGCCTGTAGCACCTGATCGATTTGCTGCGTCAATTCGCGGGTAGGAGTCAGGATCAGCACCTTGGTCTTGCCGCGAGGTTGGCCAATGAGCTTGTGAAGGATAGGCAAGAGAAAAGCCGCGGTTTTGCCCGTGCCCGTCTGAGCCGTGGCCAGCAAGTCGCGGCCGGCGAGGACGGGCGGAATGGCCTGCGCCTGGATCGGCGTAGGCTGAGCGTAGTGCATGTCTTTGGTGGCTTTGACGAGTGCGGGATGCAAACCAAGAGCAGTGAACGGCATGAAGGCAAGGCCTCAAAAGGAGGAAACGAAAACTCGGACTTTGGATATTGTATGGATTCATCGCTATTCGTCATACCACCTAGCTTCCGCAATCATCGCCAACAGCACCGAACTGGCATGGACACCCCCCCCAGGCAAGGCTATGGCCTAGTCGGTATTGGAGGAATGGTTTTCCGTGCGATGTCGTCTCCTGCTTTCCCCTGTTTGCCTTGCTTGTGCCGCCCTGTTGCTCCTGGCGCCGACGGCTCGCGCCGACACGCCGTCCTGGCTGCCGCGCTATGACGTCGGCGTGCTGATCGACGTCGACGGCCACGAGGTGCGGGTCAGGCAGCGCGTGCAATGGACCAATCCTCACAAGACGCCGACCAATAAAATCGTCTTCAACGCTCATTCTCATTACAGCATCCCCGACAAGGACGTTGCCTTGCTGGCCAAGATGCTGGAGATTCTTCGCCTCGCACCCAAGGACGGCCTCGACTTCAATGGCCCGCCGCTCACCGTGCAAACGGTCCGGCTGACATCTGGGCCTGGCCCGCCTGAAGCTGCGCCCAACTTGCCTTTGGCTACCAGCGCGACAACGACACCGCCCTCGAAGTCGCCCTGCCGTCCATGGTTGGCCCCGGCCAATCGGTGACGATCGAGCTGGAATTCACCCTGCGCCTGCCGCCAAGGCAAGGCCGTTGGGGGCAATGGAAGGGCGTGACTTTTCTTGCCCAGTGGCTGCCGGTTGTCGCCGTCTACGACGATTCCGGTTGGCAGCCGACCCCATTCATTCCCTGGCATCAGCCGTTTTTCAACGAGGCCGGCATTTACAATGTCAGCGTGGTGCTGCCCGCAAAGCAAAAGTTGGCCGCTAGCAGTGCCGCCAGCGCGGTCAAGGATCTCGGCAACGGTTGGCACCAAATCGACCTGGCCCAGACATGTGTCCGCGAATTCGCCCTCTTTTGCAGCGCCGATTTCCAGGAATTTACCGGTCGGGTCGGCGCTACGGAGGTGAAAGTCCTCGCCTTGCCCGAGCATGAGTGGTACGCCAAGGAAATGGTCAAAATCGCCTGTGAAGCGCTCCCTTATTACAACCAGTGGTTCGGTGCCTACCCGTATCCGCAGTTCACCGTCGTCGAATCGTATTTCGGCTGGAACGGCAATGAATGCGGCAGCCTGGTGATGATCGACCAGCGCATCTTCGCGTTGCCCCACGTGGCCTTGAACTTCGTCGATGCCTTGCTGACGCACGAGATTTGCCATCAGTGGTGGTACAACCTGATCGGCACCAACGGCTATTGCGAGACCTGGATGGACGAAGGCCTGGCGGTGCATTTTTCCAATGACGTGATCGATCAGAAGCTCGGCAAGAACAACAAGATCCTGACGTGGCCCAATGGGCTTGGCTGGCTGCCGAACATCCATCGCGATGACTACAACAGTTACACCATGCTCGGCTGCGCTGCCCGCGGCGATGCGACGGCAGTGGTCCAACCGATGCCTGGCTTCGGCCATCTCGTCAATCTGATGGCAATGACCTACGACCGCGGCGGGCGCATCGTCGGCATGATCGAGGCACGCCTGGGCCGCGCCGCCTTTCACGATTTCATGAAGCAAGTGCGCTGCAAATACGAGTATCGCATCCTGCGCGTCGCCGACTATCAACGTGAATTGGAAATTTACACAGGATACTCTTGGGAGGAGTTCTTCCAACAGTGGCTCTACAAGACGGGCTCGACCGATTGGGCCGTGGAAAGCGTCAAGCTGGAGCGGGCGCCTCGTAACGTCTCCCCACAAGCCGGGAGCGCAGGCAACGACAAAGCCTACCACGCCACCATCGTCCTCAAGCAGAAAGGCGAGTACAACGAACCGACCGTCCTGGGCATTCGTTTGCAAGAGGGCGACGGCTTTCAGGTCCGCCTGCCGGTCGTGCCAGGCCAGGATATGACCATCGACGATTGCGATGCACACATCGTGTCCAGTCCGGATGGCTGCGTTGTGGTCGATGTGCTGCTGCCGCGCAGGCCGCTACAGATCACCGTGGATCCCGACAAGGTGCTGCTCGACAGCAACCCGCTCAACAATACCTGGAAACCGGAAGTCAACTTTCGCCTTGTCCCGGTGTACACGCAATTGGAAGAGACCGACATCACCAACACCAACGATCGCTGGAACGTCATTTTTGGCCCGTGGATTTATGGCTCGTCTTACAACGATCCGTGGTACACCAAGTCGGAGATGGCGGGCCTTCGCCTGGGCCTCTACCGCACGCAAGAGTTCTCGGGCGGCGGCTACGTCGCCTACTCGACCGATGACCGCAACTTCGTCGCCGGCGTCGATGCCCTTTGGGACCATTTCCCGATCCCCCACATGCAGCTTGGCTTCAACTTCGAGCGCAGCATTGGCAGTCTCGACGAAGGCAACGATCCGGAGCGCAGCCGTGCCGTGATTTTTTCCCGCTACGTTTTCATGTACAGCGACAGTCTTTACCTGCCGCCGTTCCACTACGTCGAAGCGTTCGCCAGCGTGCTGAGCCACAACCTGCCCAATCCCGATGTGCCGATCCCAAACAGCGAACCGTTCAACGAGCAGAGCCTATTGGGTGTCCATTACCACATCAATTACTTGACGCCGTACTGGGATCCCGTTGCTGGCTTTGCCCTGGACACCACTTTTCAGCAAGGTGTTCCCATCTTTGGCGAGCAGCGCTGGTCGGAGCAAGTCTTTGGGCAGATTTCAACGGTGAAAACGATGCCCGAGTGGATGGCCTGGACGCGCGAGGTGCCCTGGCTGTGCTGGCTGATGGACACCCGTCTGGCATTGCGGCTGGAGGGGGCGGCGGCTCTTCCCAACGACGGCCGCTTTTTCGCCTTTGGCGGCGGCGATCTTTTCCGCGGCTACGACAACACACAGCGCCAGGGCAGCATGAACTGGATCGGAAGCGTGGAACTGCGGGTGCCGCTATGGGAGGACATCGAGCAGCCGTTTTGCGACCACGTCGCCACCACCAAGAACCTCTATGCTGCCCTGTTCTGGGACACCGGCGACAGCTACGTCAACAACCATTCTCTGGGCCCCATCGCCAACGCGCTGGGCGTGGGCATCCGTCTGGATGTGAGCTGGTTCGGGCTCATCGAACGCACCATGCTGCGGCTTGACGTGGCCAAGACGATCAATGACAACACGCCGTGGCAGTTTTGGGTGGGGATTCAGCATCCATTTTGATTCAGCAACTCCCGTTGCGCCCGTGTCATTGTCTCATGGAGCGGCCGAGCGGATTCGTTGCGTTGCAGATACCCACACATCTCCCTGAACGAATGTTTGGTCAACGCGCCTCTGCCATGCCCAAAACTGGCCAGTCCCAACTGCATTGGGACCATGAACTTACGGCCAACCGCCAAATCCAGACGCTTGGCTCAGGCACGGATTCGTTGCACGCCTGGCTTCTCCTGTAAATCGTCGTACTCATCCCAGTCCTCGCGCTTGACCCTCTCCCAGGCCAGGGCCTGAAGCTCCTCCCTGGTCCAGGGGCTGTCGTCGTAATCGTCCTCCTTGAGCCGTTCGTATTCGTCGACTCGGAGAAGGACAAAGGCCTCCTGAGTACGGGGATTGACAACGCGCGGCGGAGACACGTCGGCATGTTCTAGGGCCTGCACTTGTTGTTCAGTAAGTTCGATCATGACTGCCTCCTTTCCGCTGTTCTACCGCCACAGTCTCATTCAGGCTATCGCGGGCGCGTGCCAGCGGCAGCGATTCTTCCGCAACCGGTTGGGTCTTCGGGCACGCCGCGGCGAGACCAGGTTTCCAGGGCCCGCACGAGCGCGACTTGAATGACGTCCTCGACGAGGGCGAGACGGCGCACGGCGAGCGACCAGGTCGGCACGACGCAGAGCCGGCCGAACTCGTGGGGAAAAAAGTACTCCACCAGCGCCCGCGGTTCATTCATGCGTAGCCGGCCATTTCGCGGATCTCGACCACGTTGTCGCCCGGGCACGGACGGGCGATCACCAGCGCTGCGTCGTACTTTGGCCTGGCCATCGGGGGGTCCGTTTCACCGGTCTAGGGGGCTTTTTCCAAAAAATGGTCTAAAGGACGCCGTTGAATTTCATCTTGAGCATTTTCATTTCGGTACGGCGAGGTACGCCTCGAACGGCTCGAACTGCATCCCCTCGTAGACGAGGGCCAGATAGGGCAATAACCGACCGAAGCCGTCCAGGATGTCGGTCAAGTAAGGGAACCGCACGAGGAGCGGTCTCTCATTCCCGTCCAGCCGGGATTTCAGGCCCCCAGCCTCCCACTCCTGGAAATGCATGTACTGGCTCCAGCGGGCGTTGTCACCGTTCTTGAAGAAGCCGGTATCAAGAGCGGATCGGGCAAGGTCTTTCAGCCAGTGCGAGCCATGCCACAGTTTCTGGTCTTCAAGCCAGGTGTCGGCCTTGTGCATCAACAACTGCTCAAGTTCGGCAACCGACGATATCTGGCAAATGTGCCAGGACACCCCCCCGCTTGCCATCGCACGGAAACTTGAACGGGAACCTGCCGATGATCTCGTGCAACCGGTCCTCGGCAGTGCTGGGGAATCGACTACCGGGTTTCCGAGCTTCCCTGGTCCAGAATGAGAATATGTACTCATCAGGCGTCGAATCTCTGATGATGATCATCGGAAGAACCTCTTGCGGGAAAGAGAGAGGGGACGCAGCGCTGCGTCCCCTGGTATGTGGGTTTTAATCCTGCTCTTTTCCTTTCCGTGGGTTCGGAGCCGCTGGAGATCAATTAACAGTATCCCCTTTTACCTTTTGCCAAACAGATCTCGCCCGGGTGGCCCTCACGAAAAACCTGCCTTCGGCGCTGCCAGGCCCAATTGGAATGAACCACCGGTGACCCATCTCGCACACGAAACGGTTCTTCACGTCGGCCGGGTCTGCGGGATCAAGCTTCCCTGCGCAGTCGGGGCACTGCAGGCGAAACTCACAATCATTTCCCACAAATAGCGGCCAACTGTCTTCCTCCTTTTGCTTCAGGCGGCCTTGGGTGCTTGCCTGGACGATGAATTGCAACAGCCGGGGGATCGGCCCGAACCAGTCACCAAGGATATGCGCTTCGGCAAACCGCTGGTGCAGAGCGGTCTCCATCGCCTGGTCCCCCTGCATCATGCCGAGCAGGACCAATTTGGCGGAGTTACCGGTTTGGAGGTTCGATCGTCGCCTCCTAACGGGTTTAGCCGTGAAGCCAATCTTGATGTGGTTATTCACCGCATTCTGAATGAAATAAATCACTGTGAAGGTCCTCCGAATCCCTACTTTTCCCGCTTGCGGGCTGCGCCAGTGCCCGGACCCGTTTCGCGGTTGAACATGGGGCAACCAACGACGTGATGCCCCTGTTGTCAGCGGTGAATGAAGATCACTGGGGCTTTCCGTTCAGCTTGGCACGCTCTGCCAGCAGTTCGGCAAGATTGTCGGGTTGGCCAAGGGCGGAGGACAATTGCTGGATTGCGTCATCGACTTCTGGCACGAAGGCTTCGGCTGATTCGATTGCGTATTTCCGAAAAGCCGAAAGGTGTTTTGCAGCTTGCACGCGGATCTCCGCCGAGCAATCGATTATGGGGGTCCACCAATCCGACTGGCATTCTTCACACCAATCTGGGAATTCTACGTAGCTGATGCGCCATTTGCCTTTGATCTTCTGGAGGCCAAGGCACTGCAGCATCTGGGTCACATCACGTTCGCCAGGATTTATGTCATAGCTGCCAAAATGGAAGAGAACTGCCCGAGGGATGTGATTCTTGCACAATTGTTGTTCGGCTTTTTCCCAGAGGGAATTGAGTTGATCATACCGGGAGAAAAGCTCCTTGCGGACTTTCTGCGCACGTTGTTCAAGTGTCATAGCGACACTCCTTTCTAGCCCTTGGGAGGCTGATAAATGACATCCGTCAAGGACGGATTTTGAATCGGCTTCCGCCGACAACTTCAATATCGTAGAAGAAGTATCCTGGAAGGAAAAGGCCGTTGTGATCCATTTTCAAAAAAGCGTGCAGCTGATCGAGCTTTTGGCATCACCCACGCACTTCGCACCTCACCAGCAACACAATACACGAAGCACGAACCGCATCTGCCAAACCCTGTTCTCCGCGCAGCGCCAGATGACGATCGCCATCGCGTTAATCAGTCCTCAGCTCACCGCTTTCTCCACCAGCGGCCCGATCCTTGCCGCTTCGTCGCCGGTCAACTCCATCAGCGCAAAGGCGGTCGGCCAAATGGCGCCTTCGTCGCGGTTCGCCTCGTGAGGCATAGTTCACGCCTTTCTCCGCCCGCGCCGGTGGCGTATTGTACCGTTCACACCGAGTAACTCCTCCCAGGTCTTCACGTGCAGCAAGCGAATCACCAACGCTTCGAGCCGGCTGAGTTCGGTCACCGCTTCGAGTTGACCCATGATTTTCGCGGACGGCTCGCCAAATCGGTCGCGGCCTTGCAGCAGCAACATCTTACGGGCTTCCTCGGCCTTGCCCTCGGCCTTGCCCTTGGCTTCGCCCTTGGCTACGCCGATGGCTTCGCCCTTGGCTACGCCGATGGCTTCGCCCTCTTCGAGAATGGCCTGGTAAGTCACGGACTCCTTCATGTTCACCACTCCTCGGAGCAACAATTGGACCATCGCTCTTTCGTAACGAAGACCCATCAGGATGTAAGTCGCGGACCAGAGTTCTTTGGCCTGGCTTGGCGCTTCGCGGTCGAAGCGTTGTTTCATCTGGGCCACGATGGCAGGCAATTCGGCTTTCTGCACGCTGCCCAACGGGGCCAGCGGCACGAGTCCGAGTCCACCCGAAAGCCACGCCGCCGCCGGTATCTCCCAGACGCGCAGGATCCGGTATCGCAGCGCCGCGTCGAACGGCTCACCCGGGAAACCACGCTCGTAGAGGCCGGTAAGCTTTCGGGAATCCGCGCTGCGGTGCAGCAGGACCAACAAGGTGCGGACCGGCAGGCCGTGCCGCCTGAACAAGGCGCTATTATACAGAAGAAGGTCGGGCAGCTTCGCAAGGGAATCGTGTCCGGCTTGAAAGTCAATTGCCAGGAGCCAATCTGAAGTACTGCAGACTCGGATCGCCTTGTCCGCCGCTCCGCTGATCGTGCCGATGTCCGCATCGATCAGCGACGCGGCGGCTGCCGGCCAACCGCCACGCACAACCCAATCCTGCGGCGAAAGTTCGGTGAGGTGCTTCAGCACATCGTCGATGGGACCGGGCATACGAGATTCCCTTGGGAGTCGTTACTCTGTTGTCAGCTCACCGCTTTCTTCATCAGCGAACCGATCCTTGCCTCTTTGTCGGCAGTCAAATTATTCAGCGCGAAGGCGGTCGGCCACACGGTGCATTCGTGGAGGTTCGCCTCAAGCATGAAGCCCAACGTCGCGTGCCTCGTCTTGAACTTCATTTACTTGCCCCGCAGTGCCCAGGCAGTTTTGTGATGCCGAACCAGAACTCCTCGATCGCCTTGATCACGTTCATGAATTGCTGAAGATCCGGGGGCTTGGTCACGAAGGAATTCACGCCCGAGTCATAACACTGCCGGAGATCATCCTCGTCGGCCGACGTGGTCAGAACCACCACGGGAATGAGTTTCAGGTCATGGTCTTGCTTGATCTCGGCAAGCACTTCGCGGCCGTCCATGCGCGGCATGTTCAGGTCGAGCAGGATAACGTCTGGCCGCCGCGCTGCCGAAAACTTCCCCCGGCGGTGCAGGAAATCCAAGGCTTCGATCCCGTCATGGGCGAAGTTGAGGTTGTAGCGCATCGTCATTTGGCTGAGAGCTTCCACCATCAGCCGGATGTCCTCCTGGTCGTCGTCCACCAGCAGGATGTCGAAGATTTTGCCGTTCTGAGATTCCATGGGTTGGTTGTTCCTTTTCGATAGTTCGAGGAAGTGTAAAACAGAAAGTGGCTCCCACACTTGATCCGGTCGCGGGGAGCTGTGATTCCAGCCAAATGCGGCCCCCGTGTCTTTCCACGACCTTCTTGCAGATGGCCAGGCCGATGCCGGTGCCGGAATACTCTTCACGCCTGTGCAGCCGCTGAAAGATCAAGAAAATGCGCTCCGCGAATTGGCAATCGATGCCGATGCCGTTGTCGCGCACGGTGAAGGTCCATGCCGAGTCGGTCGCTTCAGCTCGGACGTGAATGACGGGCTTTTCGGCGCCGTGGAATTTGATGGCGTTGCCAATCAAGTTTTGGAAGAGCTGGACGAGCTGCTTCTCGTCCGCCAGCACCGTCGGCAAGGGGTCGATCGTGATCACGGCGCCCTCCGCTTCCATGGCGCCCTGCAGATTCGCGAGCGCCTGTTGAAGCACGGCGTTGCAGTCGGCGGGCGCAAAGGGTTGGCCCGTGCGGCCGAGCCGGGCATAGAGAAGCAGGCTCTGGATGAGGTTCTGCATTCGCCCAGTGCCGTCCACAATGGAGTTGATGGTCTCGTCGGCGCTCGCGTCCAGTTTGCCCTTGTACTGGGCGGAGAGCAATTGGGCAAAGAGGCTGACTTTGCGAAGCGGTTCTTGCAAATCGTGCGAGGCAACGGAAGCGAATTGCTTCAGATCCTGGTTCGACCGGGCCAGCTCGGCGACGCGCTGCTCCAGTTTGGTGTTCAGCTCACGATAACGATTTTCCGAGGACCGCAGAGCGTCGAGACTTCGGGTCAGCCCAATCGTGTCGGCGATTTGGTTGCCCAGGGCCTGGGCGAAATCCAGCCAATCGCTACCCAGCTTCGTTTCCTCGAATGTGAGCAGCAGTGCCCCAATTCGGCCTCCGCCCAGCAGCAGCGGAACAGCCAGACAAGACTTGGCATCTGTCCCCTTCAGAATCATCTGCTCATCTTTGCTAACGAGATCAGTTATGCTTGTGGGATTTTCTGGGACCTCGACAGCCCTAACCCCGTCGAACTTGCTGAAAAAACCTATCAGGGCCTCAGAGGACTCGCTGGTGAATCCGACCTGTGTGGCCAATCTGAGGAAACCGCTCGCGTCTTCAAGAAAAATGGCCCCGTCGTAAATCCCCGCGGCGTTGAGGGCGCACCGCAAAACCTCGTCGAGAACCATTGGCAGGGGCGAGCTTAATTCCACGCCGCGGGTAAACCCTCCCAGGACTGCGAGCTTGGCCTCCAGTTGAGAGATCCGCTGCTGCTGCGCGTGTTCGTGCAGCACGTGCTGCTCGAGGTGGCGGCTGACGGCGCGTGCGTATTTGTCAATTGGAAATGGGGCGGAAGGCTCATCGTCTCCCACTGTGAGTTTGTGCCGGCCGTCTTCCAGGATCCCCCGGATCGCCAGGATCGTCGCCTCGAAATCCGTTTTGTGCTCGATCATTCCCAGGGCACCCACGCCCACGGCCAGATCCTGGTCGCTGTCAACGAAGTAGGTCCCGGACGTTATCACCACGGGCAGTCCGCACAGCCAGACATCCTCCTTGATCGCCTGGCAAAGCCGGAACCCGTCGAGATGCGGCATCAGCAGGCCGGTGATGATGGCGTCGGGCCGGCACCGCCGCGCCTCCTCCAGCGCTTGCTGCCCATCCGTTGCGCACGTGACCTGGAATCCCAACCTTTCCAGGTTGGTTCTAAACAGCCTAAGTTCGCCGAGGTTGGCATTCGCGACCAGAAGGTGCCGGTAGGGGGAGGGGCTCTGATGCTCGGTTTGCGGTGTTGAAGAAGTTGATGGCAGATAAGCCCGCACGATCTTGACAAGGCGGGAGGGCTCGACTGGCTTGACGAGGTAGTCGGTGAAGCCGGTTTGTCTCGCCACGACATTGGCGGAAGCGAGGCGCTCGGCTTCGGTCGGAAATCCGGTGACCGCCAGAATGGGAACTTGCTGCATTCCCGGCAGTGACCGAATCCGGCCGACCAGCTCAATGCCGCAAATGTCGGGCAACTGAAGGTCTTGCAGGATCAGATCGATGGAGTGGGCCTGCACGAGCTCCAGCGCGGTGCGGCCATCTTCCGCCATGAGAACGGTGTACTGCTCCGCTTCCAGGGCGACCCGGGTCATCTTCATGGAAATGGGGTTGTCTTCCACGATCAGAATGACGGCAGTGTTCATACCGGGCCCTCCGCGTGACTGGGCCTGCTGGCCAGGAAATGGGTGATCGTTCCGGGCAAGCTGCGGGTGTCAATCGGCTTGGTGATGTACATCTGACAGCCGGCCTCGTAGGCCTTTTGCTCGTCGCCCTTCATGGCATAGGCCGTCACGGCCAGGATGACGATGTCGCTGGTCGCGGGGTCGGCCTTCAGCAGCCGCGTCAGCGCGTAGCCGTCCATGCCGGGCATTTGCAGGTCCATCAGAATAAGGCGCGGCCGAAAGGTCCGCAGCACCGTCAGTGCCTCGGCGGCGTCGGCTGCGATGCGCACCTCATATCCTTCCGCCTGCAAAACTACGCGGGCGACTTTCAGGTTCATGGGGTTGTCGTCCACGATCAGGATCGGCTCACCGGCCATGGGCGTGCTCCTTTTCGCCTGTGGGTTCCTCGGCAGCCAAATAGGTCCCGTTTGGCCTGGCCATGATAGCCTCCAGTTCATGGAGGAGGTTCCCCTCGCCCCCCGATTTCAGGACCGTTCCCTGGGCTAACCCGCGCAGGCGGGTCTGCTCCTCCGCATTCAGGTCCTTGTTGGTGAAGACGATCACCGGCAGATCCCGGCCGACTGAACTGGCCCGCAAGCGATCGATCACCTCGAATCCGTCCATTATCGGCATGAAGAGATCGAGCACGATCGCGTTGGGACGGTCCAGCTCGACCGCCTCCAGCGCGCAAGCGCCGTCCGGCACGCAGATGGGCTCATACCCCTGCTCACGCAGGCGGATCTCCAACGTCTTCAGCACGGCCTGGTCATCGTCCACCACGAGGACCTTATTGATCGGCCCCAGGGGCTTGACCCCCGCATGTTCCAGCGATGTGAACAATTCAGCGGCCGAGAACGGTTTGGACAGGATGTCGTGGACTTTGAAGCCGGCCACAAGTTGCTTGTCCTTGGCCACCGACAAGAGGATCACGGGCGTTTGCTGATTGCGGCCGCCCTGCCGAATGGCCCCCAGCACGTCCTTCCCCGTCATGTCGGGCAGAAAGAAGTCCAGCGTAATCGCGCGATAATTCTGTTCCTGACAGAGCAATACCGCCTCGCTGCCGGTCGCCGCGCTTTCGACATGGTAACCTTGCTGCGACAGGGCGCTGGTCAGCCAGGCGCGATCATTCGAGTCATCCTCGATGACAAGCAACTTGTTTCCTCGCGATGTGCCGTCGCTGCGACCATTCCTCTTGCCCGGTTCGTCAACCAACAGTGTCAGCGGGACAGACGTTTTGCTGAACACACGGGGCAAGACAGCGAAGAAGGTGCTGCCTTTGTCGACCGTGCTGCGAACGCCGACCTGGCCCCCTTGTGCCTCGACGATCCTTTTGATCAAAGCCAAACCCAACCCCGTTCCCTGGTATTTCTTGGCGGTGCTGGAGTCGAGCTGCTGGAACTCGGTGAAAAGCCGGCCGAGGTCCGTGGCCTTGATGCCAATGCCCGTATCCTCCACCTCGATTCGGAAACTCTCAGCGCCCTCAGGTCGGAATCGCAGTATGACCTTTCCCAGGTTGGGCGTGAATTTCAAGGAGTTGGAAAGGTAGTTGTAAAGGACCTGCTTGAGTTTCGATTGATCGGCCATGATGCCGGTCAGGTTCGGGTCAACTTCAATTTCGACGCGGATTTGTTTTTGGGCTGCCACCGTGCCGCAGGGTGTCGCATACCTCGCCGGCGACCTTGTTCAAGAGCAAAGGCTCGGATTGGAACTCCATCTTGCCCGACTCCACCTTGGCCAGGTCGAGCACGTCGTTGATGAGCTGCAAGAGATGCCGCGAGCTGGTGAGGATGTCGCCCAGGTACTCCTTGTGAGTCGCCGGGGTGGGGCCGACCTTGCCGTCGTACATCAGCTCGGTGAAGCCGATGATGCCGTTGAGCGGGGACCGCAGCTCGTGCGACATGTTGGCCAGGAACTCGCTCTTGAGGCGGTTGGCGCCCTGCACGCGCCGGTTCTGCTCCTCCAGCTCCTCGTTTTTGCGGCGGAGCTGCTCCTCGAGCCGCTTCTGTTCGGTGATGTCGCGGGCCGCGGCGAACACGCCGCGAAGTTGGCCCACGGTGTTCTGGAATGTGGTGGCGTTATAGGACACGACCATTTCCTTGCCGTCCTTGCGCAGCAGGGTGAGTTCGTAGTTGGTGACCCTGCCCTCGATCAGCACCTTGCGGACTCCGTCCTCGGCCCGCTTGGGATCAGTGAAATACTGCCTGAACGGCGTGCCGATCAGCTCCTCGCGCGTGCCGCCGGTCACCAGGCACATTTGCTTGTTGACGTCGGTAATGATCCCCAGGGGGTCGGTGGTCATCAGCGCATCGATATTCGACTCGATCAGGCCGCGGGCGTAGGTCTGCTGCTCGCGGAGGTCGGTTTCGAGCTGTTTCTGCGGGGTGTTGTCGCGCGCCGAGGCCAGGATGCCCAGCACTTCCCCCTTGGTGTCGCGGAACACGGCCGCGTTGAAGGAGACGGGAACCTTGCGGCCCGAGCGCGTTCTCAGCACCAGCTCATAATTCGTCACGAATCCCTGGTCGAACGTCTTGCGCACGCCAGTTTGGGCCAGTTCCGGATCGGTGAAATACTCCGTGAAGGAACTGTTGATGACCTGCTTGCGGTTGAAGCCGGTGAGCCTGACTGTCTGCTCATTGACGTCGGTAATAATGCCGCTGGGATCCACGGTCATCAGGGCATCGACCGACGATTCGATCAGCGAGCGGTTGTAGCTCTGCTGGTCGCGCAGCTCCAGCTCCAGACGTTTCTGGGCGGTGATGTCGCGGGCGGAGGCCAGGATGCCCGCCACCTTGCCAGCCATATCCTTGAAGGTGCCGGCGTTGAACGAGACGACCGTGCGCTTGCCGTTCTTGGCGCGGAGGGACAATTCGTAGTTGGTGACAAAGCCTTCGGCCAGAGTCTGGCGAACGCCGCCGACGGCCCGGCTGGGCTCGGTGAAGTAGTCCTTGAAGAGGCTGCCGATCAGCTCCTCCCGGCTGTAGCCGGTGAGCCGGATCATCTGGTCATTGACGTCGGTAACGACAAAGTCCGGGTCCACGGTCACGAGGGCGTCCATCGAGGACTCGATCAGCGAGCGGTTGTAGTGCTGCTGCTCGCGAATCTTTTCTTCGAGGCGGCGCTCCTCGGTGACGTCGCGGGCCACGGCGAAAATGCCGCGTGTGTTGCCCTCGGTATCCTTGTAAACGGAGGCGTTGAACGAGACCAGAATCTGCCGGCGGTGCCGCGAGCGCAGGGTCAGCTCGTAGTTGGTGACGAAGCCTTCCTGCAGTGTCCGATGAACGCCGTTGGCCGCCCGCTCGGGCTCGGTGAAGTAGTCCTGAAACGAGCTGCCGATGAGCTGAGCGCGTTCATAGCCCGTTAGCTTGACCATCTGTCCGTTGACGTCCGTGATGGTCAGGTCGGGATCGACGGTGAGCATGGCATCCACCGAAGATTCGATCAGGCCGCGGTTGTAGTTGTGGGCCTGGCGAAGCTGTTCCTCGAGGCGCTTCTGGCTGGAGATGTCGCGGGCCGCGGCGAAGACGCCCTTGAGCCGGCCCGCTTCGTCGCTAAACGTGGTGGCGTTATAGGAAACGACCGCTCCCTTGCCGTCCGGTCCATGGGCGGTCAGCTCGTAATCGGTCACCCGGCCTTCGCCGAGCACGCGGCGGACACCGTCCTCGGCCCGCTTGGGATCGGTGAAGAAGTCCTTGAAGGGAGTGCCGATCAGCTGCTCGCGGTTTTTGCCGGTGACGACGCACATCTGCTTGTTGACGTCGGTGATGATGCCCAGGGGGTCGGTGGTCATCAGCGCATCAATGTTCGACTCGATCAAACTGCGGCTGTAAAATTGCTGCTCGCGCAGCTCCCTCTCGAGGTTTTTCTGCTGGGTGATGTCGCGGGCCGCGGCGAAGATGCCGGCCACCTGCCCGGCCGTGTCCTTGTACACCGCCGCGTTGAACGATACTCGTTTGTCGTCTCCGCTCTTGCTTCGCAGGGTCAGCTCGTAGTTGGTGACGATGCTCTTGTCGAAAGTTTCGCGGACTCCCGCGCTGGCCTGCTGGGGGTCTGTGAAGTAATCCGCGAAGGAGGTGCCGACGAGCTGAGTGCGATTCACCCCGGCCATGCGGGCCATCTGCTCGTTGACGTCGGTGATTTTGCCCTGGAGATCGACCGTCACCAGGCCGTCCACGGAGGCTTCGATCAGGCTGCGGCTGTAGTTCTGCTGCTCGCGGAGCCGTTCCTCCAGCTGCCGCTGCTCGGTGACGTCGCGGGCGACGGCGAAGATGCCGCGGACTTTACCTTCCGTGTCCTTGAAGATCGAGGCATTGAAGGACACCAGCACCTCGCGTCCGCTCGGCGTCCGCAGGGTCAGCTCATAATTGGTGACGTAACCGTCCGCCAGGGTTTTGCGGACTCCCGCGGCGGCATGGGTCGGCGCGGTGAAATAGCTGTCGAATCGACTGCCGATGAGACAGTCTTTCGGCACTTCCGTCAGCCGGACCATCTGCTCGTTGACGTCGCTGATCAGCAGGTCCTGATCGACGGTGATCATCGGATCGATGGACGATTCGATCAGGCCGCGGTTGTAGTTCTGGGCCTGGCGCAGCTCGTCCTCCAGACACTTTTGCGCGGTGATGTCGCGGGCGGCGGCGAAAATGCCCTTGACGTTGCCGCCGGTGTCCATGAACACCGAGGCGTTGAAAGAAACGTGGGTCTCCTTGCCGGTCCGCGAGCGCAGCACCAGGACGTAGTCGGTGACGAAGCCGTCGGTGAGTGTCTTCCGAACGCCCGAGGATGCGTTGTCCGGTTCCGTAAAGTAATCGGGAAACAAGCTGCCGACCAGTTCCTCTCGGCTGTAACCGGTCAGGCGAATGGTCTGCTCATTGACGTCCGTCACCCGAAACTGGGGATCCACGGTGATCAGGGCATCCACGGAGGATTCGATCAGGCTGCGGGTGTAGTTCTGGGCCTGCCGCAGGTCTTCCTCCAGCCGCTTCTGATCGGTGATGTCACGAGCGGCCGCGAACACACCACGGAGCCGCCCGGCCCCGTCGCCGGAAATGGCGCGAAACGTCGTCGCATTGTACGAGACGACCGTCTGCTTACCCTCGTGATTGACCATGGTCAGCTCATAGTTGGTGACCTGGTCCTCGGCGAGCACCTTGCGGATGCCGTCCTCGGCCCGCTGGGGGTCGGTGAAGTACGTCTTGAACTGCGTGCCGATCAGTTGCTCCCGGCTTCGTCCGGTCATCGCGCACATCTGTTTATTGACGTCGGAGATGTAGCCGAGCGGGTCGGTGGTAATCAGCGCGTCGATGTTGGACTCGATCAAGCCGCGGTTGTACTCCTGGGATTCACGCAAATCGCGCTCGATGCGCTGCGACTCGGTCAGGTCGCGCGAGATCATGGTGAAGCCGATCGGCTGCCCGGCCGGGTCACGGCGCAAGGTGATCGTAACGTGCGCGGTGAAGCGGCTGCTGTCCTTGCGCACGCGAACAAGCTCGCCCTCCCATTTGCCCTTCTGCAGGGCCGCATCAAGAATGGACCGGGCATGGCCCGACTCAACATCTTCCATCGAGTGCAGGATGAAGCCATTGGCCTTGCCGACCACCTCCGCCGGCTCGTAACCGTAGTTGCGCCGCGCTCCTTCGTTCCAGGCCAAAATCGTGCCGTCCAGGTCCTTGGCCACGATGGAATACTCCGTCGAGCTATCCAGGACGGATTTGAGAAAGGCAATCTGTTGGCTGCTGTCCATGGCCTGCCAGGGCACGGGTGCAACGGTCGGTTGGTTCGTCTGATTCATGTTTCATCACACATCCTGAGGAGGGAACTATCAGGCGCGAAAAAAAGCCGACGCGGTGGAATCCACAAGGGATCCGATCGCGTCGGCTTACGCTTTAACTAACCTCCCGGTTACACCGGGCTGTTTTTCAACTCGTCTGCCGAGATACCTTCTTCAGAGAGCATAGCTCACGTCTTGGGTGCGCGGGGTACAAATCCCGATATTTCACGGTGTCCCATTTTCCGCGCCACGTCGCGGAAGAACCTTAAGTGACTTTTCGGCTGCGGCGTGAATTACCGCCCCCTGCGGACCGCATCCCACACATGCACAGTGCCGTCGCGGCCGCCGGAGGCGATGTGCAAGCCATCGCGCGAGAATGCGATGGCTTGGACGGCGCCGTCGTGGCCCCGTAAGACCGATAGCTGCTCGCTCGTCTCGGCGTCCCAGACACGGACTGTCCCGTCCTGCCCGGCCGAGGCGAGTGTTTTGCCGTCGGCGGCGAAGACCAATGCGCAGACGTCACTGGAGTGACCATCAAGGGAGCGCAGCAAGTCGCCAGTGCCGACGTCCCACGTTCGGATGACGCGGTCCCAGCCTGCCGATGCAAGCACCTTTCCATCGGGCCGGTATGCCACTGTGGACACCTGTCCGGAGTGGCCTTTCAGCGATCTCCGCTCAAGGCCGGTCGCGGTGTCCCAGAGGCGGATGACGCGATCGCTTCCGGCGGTGGCAAGAGTCTTATTGTCGGGTGACAGAGCAAGAGCGTAGAGCGCTCCTGGATGGCGCCACGAGCGCAGTTCGTTGCCCGAGGCCAGGCTCCACACACGAACGTCGCCCCCTGTATCGCCGGTATAGAGAGCGCTGCCGTCACGCGCAAAACCACCCGCGCGGACGCGGAAGTCGAAAACGTTTTCACGGTGGCATTGCTCGCCAGATCCCAAACGCGGGCGGTGTTGTCATCGCTCCCTGTAGCAAGGAACTTCCCGTCGCGACTGAAAGCCGTTGACCAGATAATGGCTCGGTGGCCAGTGAGCGTTGCACGCACACTCCTCGCCTCCAGATCCCACAGCTTGATGGTGCCGTCCTCATTCCCCATGGCGAGGGTCTGATCGTCGGGCGAGAACGCGACACTCCACACCGCGCCCGAGTTGCCGTGAAGCACAACTTGCGGAGGGGGGGAGGATTCCTGAGGGGCTGCATCGCCCGACCTGCCCTGCCACAGACGCAAGGTGAATGTCGTCACGAGCGCCCCAGCTATGATGGCAGCGACGAGGAGGAGCGCCAGCCGGGTCCGCTTTCCCCGCTTTTGCGGATATGCGGGGACCGCCTCGGAGGAGGTCTTCATCGCCGACCAATAGTGATCGAGCAAGTCGGCCACCTCGCGGGCGCTCTGGAACCGGTCGGCGGGCGACTTCGCCATCAGCCGGTCGATGATGTCAGCGAGCCAGGCCGGCACATCGGGCCGCAGCTCGCGGATGGGGGTGGGCCTCTCCTCGGTCAGCTTTTTCATCACCGCCAGAGGCGTTTTGGCCTCGAACGGCGTGCGGCCCGTGCACAGCTCGTAGAGCAGCACGCCGAGGCTGAAGAGGTCCGAACGGGCATCGAGTGCCTCGCCGTTGGCTTGCTCCGGCGACATGTAAAGGGGCGTGCCTGCCACCAGAGCCGCTTCGAGTCAAGCGGACATCTTCCACGGCTTGAGCGAGTCCGAAATCGGTCAGCTTCACGCGCTGGCCCGTTTTTTCCATGAGAATGTTGCCCGGCTTGATGTCGCGATGGATGAGGCCTTTTTCGTGGGCAGCCGCAAGGCCAGCGGCGACTTGCATACCGATGCTGACAATTTCTTTCAATGAGAGGCGGCCTTCGCGCTCGAGCCTCTTTTCCAGCGATTCGCCGGTGATGAGCTCCATGACCAGGAACGGAAGGTCTTTACCTTCGTCACGCTCCACATGATGGACGGCGACGACATTTTCGTGGCTGATCGAAGCCGCGGCTCGCGCTTCGCGGCAGAAGCGCGTGACCGCCAGTTCGTCTTCGGATAATTCCGGATCAAGCACCTTGATGGCCACGTCACGTTGCAGACACGTATCGACTGCATGAAGGACTACCCCCATGCCCCCACGGCCGACCACGCGGACGACATTGAAGTTGCCCAGACTCCCCAAATGGCTGCCATCTTCTGGAGGATCCAAAAATGCGAGCGACACTTCACCGGATGATTTCGATGGCCCAGGCGGTTCCACCATCAACTTTTGCTCCGCATTTTTCAGGGCAGGCCAGTAGGCGGAATGCGGCTCCGGCGTCTTATGCGTGGGTTGTTCAAGCAACGTTACAGCAAACGAGCTATTCCCATTTGCCAGGGCTTCCAGCGATTGTTGGCAACAACCGCACTGATCCAGGTGCGAAACGACATTGGCCTGATCGGAATCAGCCATGCTGCCTTCGAGCAAATCGCGCAAATCGGTAGAGCTGGGACACCTGGAAGACACGCTCATGGCTCGTCCTCTTGCATGCGTTCAATTTCTTTACGCAGCCGGGCGATAACCCGGCTTTTGGCCACGTAGATTGCTCCGACCGACATGCCGACGCGCGAGGCCACCTGTGAAGGCGTGCGCCCTTCCACTGCCGATTGCACGAACGCCTCCCAGGTCGCGGCTTGAAACTCGCCTTTGACCCGTTCCATCGCCTGGGCAGCCATCGCCCGCAGGTAATCGGCTTCCCAGGCTGCCGACATTTCTCCCTCGGTAGCGGCGTGCTGCTCAAGCCGTTGCTGCGTGCTCGAGTCCCCCGAACCTTGCACCCGTCGACTGCGACTTTCCAGGAAGTTGAAAACCTTGTTGCGCGTGACGGTGAAAAGCCAGCCGCGAAAAGTGCCACGAGCCGGGTCATATTCCAGCCGATGGACGGCGGAGGACAAGGAACGCAGAACATCTTGCATCAGATCCGCGGCATCCGCATCCTGCAGGCCCCGTTTTCTGGCGAATCCATAAATGAGCGGCGCGTAAAGGTGGACGAACTCCTGCCACGCGCCGACATCGCCGCCGTCGCGCAATCGAACCAGCAAGCTCGCTCGCGTTGCCGGTGATTCTTGCATTCCTTTTCCTCATCGCGTCGGTCCGGAGCGAATAGTCCCTTGCCATTATATGGAAGGGACTGTTTTGATGAGGGACGCCGAGGACCGGTTGCGGTGTTCATCATTGTTACTCCCCAAAATCACTTGCGAGCGGCCTGGACATGAGGTTCGTTGCTTGCGCAATCCGCACGGCCTGCCCGTCGCGCAGATCGTCCGAGGGGTTGACCACCAGCTGCTCGTCTCCTTGCAGTCCGACGAGCACTTCGACATTGGATCCGAAATCTCTGCCCAAAGTCACTTTTTGCGTTCGCAAGGAACCATCGAAATTGACGATCACGACATGGGGGCCGCTGCTGCGCATCAGCAGTGCCTTGGCTTGAATCACCAAGCTTGCTTGGCCCTGGGGGGATTGAAAGCGAACCTGAGCGTACACGCCGGGCAGAAGTGCCAGGTCGCTGTTGGGCAATTCCACCTCGACGAGCAGGGACCGAGATGTCGGTTCGACCGCACCCGCGGTTCGCGCCACCTTGGCCGTGAAGACTTGAGCAGGCTTCTCTGGAATCGTTATTTGGGCCTGATCGCCTGCCTTGATTGCCAGGGCGCTGCTTTGCGGGACCAACGCCTGCACGCGGAGAATATCGATTTGGGCCATGCTGAAGAGCGCCCGCGTGCCGGTGCCGCTGCCCGAAGTCACCAACATGCCAAGCTCCGCACAGCGGCGGGTGACGATGCCGTCAAACGGAGCGACGATTTTTTTGAAGCCGGTCAGATCCCGCAGCCGTTGCACGTTGGCTTCGCGGTTGCCGACGATGGCTTCTCGAGCGTCGATGATGGCTTGCCGTGTGCTCAAGTTCGTGGTGCGGCGTGTTCGGTCTGCTTTGGCCGATTCCAGCTCCGCTTTGCGAGCATCGCGCTCGCGCTCGGTGCTCTCGTACTCCTGGCGCGATACCGCACGAGAACTCAGCAACGTCTTATTGCGATTGGCCTGGCTGACCGCGAAATCCAGGTTGGCCTTGGCCTTGGAAACGCTGGCCTCGGCGAGTGCGACGTCGGCTTTGGCTTCCTCCAACTCGGCGATGGATTGCTGGTATTCGGCTTGGCCTTGCTTGAGCAGCGCAACCGCCTGGGCCAGCTCTTGATCCAGTTCCGGCGTTTCTATCTCGGCCAAAACCTGGCCCATCTTTACCGTCGCACCAATGTCGAAATGCCACGCCTTGACGAAGCCGTTTGCCCGAGCAAACAAATCGGTGGCCTGGTAAGGCTGAATCGTTGCCGGCAGCGCGATTTCGCCGGCCCCAACTCGTTCCGGCGTGGTCACATTGACGTGCCGAACCGGGCTTTGCGAGGGGGACGTGGTTTCCGCCGATTCCAAGGGATTTTGAAAACGCCAAAAAACGGCCGTGCCCACCAGCGCGAGAAAAACTCCCAACCAGCCGAGTTTGCGAAGATGGGAGCTAGCCGGGCGCGAATCATTTGGCGCTACGACGGCAGGTGCATGCTCCGCTTTTTTCCTTGACGTCAAAGCGAGCACCATGGTGGTTTTGTGGCGATTGTTCGCGAATTGACGGTTCATGGTCGAATTCCTTGTGAGTAAAGATTCTACTTCCTCGAGACACCCACCAAGGAATACCGTTGGCGAATGGCGATCTTACAGGAACGAAAAAGAAAAGGACCCGTGATTCTCGCAATCACGGGCCCTTTCGCTCTGGCGCCAAGATCAAACAGGCTGATTCGCGATCTCCGTGTCCAAATCGTCATCTGCTTGAGGTTGACTCTTCGCACGAAGCAAGCTGTAGACGACGGGAACGAAGAGCAGCGTGGTTGCCGTCGCAAAGATCAAGCCGCCGATGACGGCTCGACCCAGGGGAGCGTTCTGTTCGCCGCCTTCTCCCAACCCCAACGACATGGGAAGCATGCCGATGATCATCGCCAGCGCGGTCATCAGCACGGGCCGAAGGCGCGTGCGTCCTGCTTCGAGGGCCGCGGAAAGCGCATCAAATCCCTCTTGGCGCTTTTCGTTCGCGAAGGTCACGAGCAAAATGCTGTTCGCCGTCGCGACGCCGATGGCCATGATCGCTCCCATCAGGCTCGGAACGCTGAATGTCGTCCGCCACAGGAACAGCATCCAGACGATGCCCATCAGCGCGCCCGGCAACGCGGTGATGATGATGAACGGGTCGAGCCAGCTCTGGAAGTTAACCACCATCAGCAAGTAAACCAGCACAGCGGCGAAAATGATGCCAACCCCGAGCCGAAGAAACGCTGACTGCATGCTTTCCACCTGGCCGCGCATGGTGATCGAGTTTCCCGGCGCCAGGTCGTTTCGGTGGGAAGCTAGCACCCTTTCGATGTCGCGCGCCACACTGCCAAGATCCCTCCCTTGCACGTTGGCGAAGACATCGTAGACCGGTTGCACGTTAAAGTGGCTCACCGCCTCGGCCGCGACGCCGCGCTCGATCCTGGAGACGTTTTCCAGCAATTGCGTGTCCGTGGCTGATTGGTTGCGCAACGGCATCGACCTAATGGCATCGACGCTGTCGATGTTGTGCGTGGGCGTGCGCGTTTCCACCAGGTAGGAAATGCCGTTGCTCGGATCGACCCAGTAGTTGGGCGAAACCTGACCGCTGCCGGAAAGCGAGACCAACACGCTCTCGGCGACGTTCTGCTGTGTCAAACCAAACTGCAGGGCTCGCGTTTGGTCCACGTCGATATGCAGCTTGGGGACATTGACCACCTGATGCAGATGCACGTCAACAACGCCAGGGATTTTCTTGATTTCCTCCGCGATCTTCGTGGCGATCTGGAGGTTCTTTTGCCGATCGATGCCGGCGACCTGGATGTCGACCGGCGCAGGCACCCCGAAGTTCAAGATTTGGCTCACGATATCCGCGGACTGGAAATAGAAGCTCATTTCAGGGAATTCTCGCGGCAACTCGCGTCGCAACTCAGCCATGTAGGCGGGCGTGGATTTCGAGCGATGATGCTTGAGGGCCACCAGGATTTCGCCGTCGGCCATCCCTGTGGTGGAGCTATCGCCAAACGCCATGTTGTAGGCTGCGATTGGGTAAGCCGATGTTATCGATCATGAGCTCGATTTCGTTTTCCGGAACGATGCGGCGAATTTCCTTCTCAACGGCGGTGAAATAACGCTGTGTCTCTTCGAGGCGCGTACCAGCCGGCGTGCGAACGTGCAGACGGAATTGCCCCGCGTCAGCCGAGGGGAAAAAGTCTTCCCCGACCAGCGGCGCCAGCGCCAGGCCGCTCAGAACCACCAGCCCAAACAGCCCGAACACGGCCCGGCGATGCTTCAGGTTCCACGCCAGCATTTCGAGGTAAATAGAGCGGAAATTCTCGAAACCGCGCTCGAAGGCCTGGCTCCATCGGCCAAATACGCCAGGTTGCTGGGACAATCCGTTGGCATGTCCCGCGACCTCGGCCGGCAGGAGATAATTTACCATGACCGGCACCAGAGTCCGGGACAGCAAATAGGAGGCACCCATCGCGAACACCACCGCCAGGGCCAACGGCGTGAACAGGTACTGCGCGGGACCGTCCAGGAACACCACCGACACGAACACGATGCAGATCGTCAAGGTCGAGATGAAGGTCGGCCCCGCGATTTGCATGGCGCCGTCGAGAATCGCTTGTCGCAGTTTCTTGCCCATGCCCAGGTTGCGGTGAATGTTTTCGATTTCGACGGTCGCATCATCGACCAGAATTCCCACGGCCAACGCCAAACCGCCGAGCGTCATCACGTTGAGCGAATGGCCCAACGCGAACAAGAGAATGATCGAGGTCAAGATCGACAGCGGAATGGAGACCGCCACGATCAGTGTGCTGCGCCAACTCCCCAGGAACAGCAATATCATGGCCGCGGTCAAAAGGCCGGCAATGACGCTTTCATGCTCCACGCCCTCGACCGCCGCCTGAACGAACAGCGACTGGTCGAACAGCAGCTCGATATCGAGGCCTGGCGGGGCCGACGCCTTGAGTTCCGGCAGCATGGCTTTGACCCTGTTGACGACATCGACCGTGGACGCGTTGCCGTTCTTGAGGATGGTGACCAGCGCGCCGCGCTCGCCGTCGCGGCGGACAACCGTGGTCTGTGTGGTAAAGCCGTCGCGGACCTGGGCAACGTCCTTCATGTATATCGTCGCGCCTCCCACGACTTTGATCGGGATATTGTTAAAGGCGTCGGGCGTCGCCGGCGTGTTGTTCAGGCTGACCGGGTACTCTTGTGCGCCGATGCGCGCCACTCCGGTCGGAAATGCGAGGTTGTTCGCGTTGACGGCGTCCGCGACATCTTTGGGCGTGATCCCTTTGGATTGCAGGGCTTGCGTGTCAAGATCGACCATGATTTGTCGCTCCTTGCCGCCATAGGGCGCCGGCAGCGTCAAGCCCTGGATCATGGAAAGTTGCGTGCGCAATTGCCAAAGACCATAGTCGTAAACCTCCGATTCCGAGAGTGTCGCACTGGACAGGCTCAGTTGCACGATTGGCACACTGGAAGCATTGAAGCGCAAGATGATCGGCGGCTGCACACTCGGCGGCATCAACTGCCGAATCGCCTGGGCGGCGCTGGTCACCTGCGCGACCGCGACGCCGACGTTGGCGCCTTGATGGAAATACACCTTGATAACGCCCACGCCGTTGAGCGTCTGCGATTCAATTTTCTTGATGTCGCTGACATTGGCGCTGAGCGCATATTCGCTGAAGGTGGTGATCCGTCTTTCGAACTCTTCCGCATCCATCCCTTTGTAGGTCCAGATGATACTGATGACAGGAATATCGATATCGGGAAAGATATCGGTGCGCATCTGCGTAACCGACGTGACCCCCAGGACCAAAATCAAAAGCGCCATGACGACGAACGTGTACGGCCGACGCAGGGCATGTTGAACGATCCACATGATCCACCGGTCCCTTTCGCGGGTTGAAAAAAGAGGAAACCTCTATCTCTTGAAGGGAATACCGGTAATTGTTGAAATCCTTACATGAAGGCAAGATTTCGATTTCCGTGTAAGACTTCATCGGCGGTCCGGTAATCCAATGGTAAGGTGGCGCGATACTTGAACAGACATGCACAACAACATCGACCTCATCCTGACTTTGACCGGCGGCTTGGCCGCGGCGCTGGTTTTTGGCTACGTGACTCAACGCCTGGGGCTCTCGCCAATTGTCGGCTATCTCTTGGCCGGCATTGCCGTGGGCCCAAATACTCCTGGCTTCGTCGCCAACCGCGAGATGGCCGAGCAACTTGCGGAGGTGGGCGTCATTCTCCTCATGTTCGGCGTTGGGCTAAACTTCCACTTAAAGGAGTTGCTCGCAGTGCGGCGCATCGCCTTGCCCGGCGCGATCGTCCAGAGCCTTGTCGCGACCGCGCTCGGGGCGGCAACAGCGTGGGCAATCGGTTGGGATTGGGCCGCCAGCGTCGTCTATGGCCTGGCGATCTCAGTGGCTAGCACGGTAGTACTGACCCGCGTGCTGGTCGACAACAATGAACTCCATACGCCAGCCGGCCATATCGCGATCGGCTGGCTCGTGGTCGAGGATTTATTTACTGTCGTTGTGTTGGTGCTTTTGCCCGCGTTGGCTGGAGACGGGGCCGCAGGCGCCGCCGGTGTGACGGTGGCTTTTGGTCTGGCCGCGCTGAAGATCGGCGCCCTGGTTGCCCTAACATTCTTGTTGGGCAGCCGACTCATCCCCTGGCTCCTCACGCGCGTGGCCGCGACCCATTCTCGCGAGCTTTTCACGCTGGCTGTCCTCGTCATCGCGCTGGGCATTGCCGTGGGGTCAGCGACCATCTTTGGGGTCTCGATGCCGCTGGGCGCGTTCCTGGCCGGCATGGTCGTCGGCCGTTCTGACTTCAGCCACCGGGCGGCGTCGGACGCGCTGCCCATGCGTGACGCCTTCGGCGTGCTCTTCTTCGTTTCCGTGGGCATGCTCTTCGATCCGCACTGCTTGCTGGAGGAGCCAGCCTTGGTGGCGGCCACATTGGCCATCATCGTGCTTGCGAAGCCGTTGGCGGCTCTGAGCATCGTGCTCGCGCTCCGCTATCCTCCCAAAGTCGCCCTCGCCGTGGCTGTCTCCCTCGCTCAAATCGGTGAATTCTCCTTCATCCTGGCCGTCCTTGGCAAGAACCTGCACCTGCTGCCGGACTCGGCTACCAATGCACTCGTCGCCGCCGCCATCGTCTCCATCTCCGTGAACCCGGTTCTTTACAGGCTGGTCGGTCCGCTCGAAGCCTGGGCCGGGCGGCACTCCCGGCCGTGGCGCTGGTTAGCCAAGCGGACGCTTGCGCGGACCTCATGAAATGGCACCACTTCCGTTTCTTCCAAACCAGAACTGACGGTCGTCGCAACCCTCGACCCTGCGCATTTCTGCCCGCCGCATCGGTGCGAATGCCTTTCTGAAACAATTCGGCCATTTGCTCGGCCATCGGCTTCTCCTACAGTTTGCCGCTGAAACCCTTGTGCAGAAGTGACTTCTGCAACTTGTCGAGCGCGGCGAGCATGGGTTCCCGCATGGCGCCGGCGTAGTTGGTGGACAACAGTGAAAAACACAAGTAGAATCAAGAGGACGTTCTGAATTTGTCGCAATTGAACGGAGAAAGATCGTGTTGGCACCCATTCCCACAAAAGAAGCGATCGAGCGGCTTGCCAAGGCCGTTGAGAAGGCATCCCCTGACGACCTTGCCCAGGTTTACACAGAGTTTTATCCGGAAAAACCGCTGCCGCATGTCACTGGCGATGCAGCCAAAAAACTTGCGACCGAACTCGTCGCTCGCATTCGTGGGGGTCTGGAGCCCGATGAAGTCGTCGACCTTTGGCACGTCGTTTTCACGGCAAACGGCAGAGTTTACTACGACGAAGAAGACGACGCGTTGCGGCACCGGGAGGAGCGGCCGAGATACGCTGAGCAGTAAACCCCTTGTATCGGAGCAAAGCGTGCCGGCCACCGCTTTTCAGTATTTCAAAGACGACATCGGCAGGGCCAAATCGCTTTGCGTCCATTCAGATACGCTGCCGTCCACCACTCCAGTGGAGCGAATGCTTCGCCTGGATGTCCTTCGCGGTTCCTGGATGTTCGCCGTAGGTGCATTGGACGCCTATTTCTGCGAGGCTTACAGTGACTTGGTCGCTGTCACGGTCAGTTCAAAAAGCCGCCAACCCGCGATCCAGCTTCCCGATTGGTTTTGCGAAATCAAGTTTCCCATCCGCGCGATCCTTGCGGACTACGCAAATCAGAACTGGCGTTGGCGTATGGCGGCCCAAGACATGATGGAGAAAGAAAACGTCCTTAGTCTTGATAGAATCCAAGCCCTTTTCAACAGGTTTTTTACCAAGAATAACAGATTCTTTGGCGACGTTATCGATGCGTGGATTGACCACGCTGATGCCAAGAAGCGCATGTTGGGCATTACCGCCGCCGCATATCGAGGCTTGTCCGGCCAAATGAAACATGATGCGAAGAAAACTGCGCTGGATTGGCTGCAAGCCCGTTTTGCGGATATCTTTCAACGCCGTCACGATTGTATTCACAACTGTGACCGCCCCAAAAGAAAGCCCCAGCCCTTGCCGGCTGGCGAAATCGTAATGAAAGTCATTCAGGACGTGGAGTTTTTGGTTAACCGCTGTGACGAGCACATTACGGCGGAATTCAAGCAGTTCCTTCAAGCCATCGGTTGCTCGGCTGCGACCATCGCCGCTGCTCGTTATTAACGAATTACGCAGATTTTTACAGGATACTTTTCTGTGCAGTGTGACGTGGCGTCATTTGCAGGAGTACATTAGGACCAATGGCCACCGCGACCTCCGACCCCCCGCACCCCCGCCCGCCCCTGGCCGATGCCCTGCCCACACCGGCGGAGCGTTGGGCCGTCGGCAAGGCCTGCCGCAAGGAGACGCCGCGGGCCGCCCACGCCCAATGGCAGCCGCCCGCCAATCGTGTCGATCCTGTCATCCTGTTGGAGCAATCTAGCCAAAAACGGATCAAAAACCTGGTGCCGATTCGCTACGGCCGCATGCTGGCGTCGCCGTTTGCGTTTTTGCGAGGTAGTCCGATCGTGATGGCCCACGACCTGGCGTCGACGCCCGTCACCGGCTTGCACGTGCAGCTCTGCGGCGACGCCCACCTGGCCAACTTCGGCGTTTACGCCAGCCCCGAACGCAATCTGCTCTTTGACGTCAACGATTTCGACGAAACCTTGCCCGGCCCGTGGGAGTACGATGTCAAACGCCTGGCGACGAGCTTCGTGGTGGCCGGCCGGTCGTATCGCCTGAGTGCCGAGCACTGCCGCGAGGCCGCTGTCAGTTGCGCCGCTTCCTACCGCCGCCACATGCGCGAATATAGCCAGCTGGGCTTGCTCGATCTATGGTATTCACGCGTGGATGCCGAGGCGGCGCTGCGAGTATTCCGGCGTACCGAGGGCAGCGCAGGACTCCGCGCCGCTCGACCTGGATCGGGCACGCAGGCGCAACCGACTTCAGGCACTCTCCAAGCTTGTGTCAATCCGCAAGGGTGAGATGCGTATCGTCGACAATCCGCCGTTGGTCCATCATGTTCCCGACACGGGACTCAGCGAAACCTTGGGCCGGCTGATGGCGGGCTATTGCCAGTCGCTGCAGGAAGATCGCCGGGGGTTGGTGGAGCGTTATCGGTTGGTCGATTTCGCCTTGAAGGTGGTGGGCGTGGGCAGCGTCGCCACCCATTGTTACATCTTGCTGCTCGATTCCAGTCATCACGAGGATCCGCTGTTTTTGCAGATCAAGGAAGCGCAGGCGTCGGTGCTGGAAGCCCATCTCTGTCCGACCGGCGGCGGTAACCACGGCTTCCGCGTGGTGAGCGGCCAGCGTTTGATGCAATCGGCCAGCGACATCTTTTTGGGCTGGACCAGTGAAGGCGGCCGCGACTACTACGTTCGGCAATTGCGCGACATGAAAGGGGCGGCAAACCTGGAAGCGATGCACGGCCCCGACTTGATCGACTATGCGGGCCTGTGCGGCTGGGTGCTGGCCCGCGCCCATGCCCGCGCCGGCGATCCGGCGGCACTGGCGGGCTACATCGGCAAAAACGACGAATTCGAGCAAGCCATCGCCAGGTTCGCCGACGCCTACGCGGACCAGACCGAGAAGGATTACGAAAGGTTCAAGACCGCGGTGAATTCGGGGAGGATTGCGGCGGTGCCGGGGGTTTGAAAAAAGTAATTTAGGGACGTTGCTAAAAGAATCCGCATACCCTTTGTGCAATTTACGTGTGAGCGGAGACAGTCTCCATGGAGTCGGTGAAGATAGTGTTGTTGTGCATTTTGTCCGCCGTGGTATATGGCATCTTGCACGATCAAGTGACAGCAAGGGTGTGCGTTGAGTATTTCACCATCGGCCATCCTCCTGTTTTTGACACCGACTCCCCAACACTTCTTGCTCTCGGGTGGGGCGTCATCGCAACTTGGTGGGTCGGCCTTTTGTTGGGCATTCCTGGTGCACTCGTTTCGAGGTTCGGTTCGTGGCCGAAGTTCGAGGCCGCCCGGCTGGCACGGCCAGTGTTTTGTTTGATGGTGGTCACGGGATGTTCTGCCCTCATTGCAGGTGTTACCGGCTACTTCGTGGCGAACGCGGGTGCCGTGTGGCTGGTTGAACCACTTCGGTCAAGAGTCTCCGCATCGAAGCACTCGGCATTCCTCGCTGACCTCTGGGCGCATCTCGCTGCGTATGCAGTCGGATTTTTGGGTGGCATCACGGTTTGTGTATGGGTATTGTTCAAACGGTGGCGAATGGCGTCGTCGGGAAGCACATGAATCGGAAATACTTGGCAATGAGTGGAAGCGGCACAGATGAACACAAATCCGGCCACGGAAAATCACTTCACATCAACGATAGCGCCCATGCTGTCTGTCCGCAATGGCGCAAAAGCGGTCGAGTTCTACAAATTGGCATTCGGTGCGATCGAGATCTATCGCGTGGAGGATCCCACGGGTGCGGTAGTGTCTCGGTTATCCGTTGCCGGCGCCGAGTTTTGGCTGGCCGACGAATCGCCTGAGCACGGCAACTTGAGTCCAGAGCGCTCGGCGGCGGCTCTGTTCGGATGATTTTGACCGTGCCGGATCCCGACGCAATGTTCGCCCAGGCAATTGCGGCGGGTGCGCGAGAAGTTTACGCGGTACATGAAGCGCATGGCTGGCGATTGGGCCGCGTCGTCGATCCTTTCGGCCATCACTGGGAAATCGGCAGACCTGCTTAAAGGGGACGCAGCTCATTTCCGCGAAAAACCAGCTGCGTCCCCTTGATGCTTACGCTTCCCGCGGCGAAAATCGGATGCCTGCTTAAAGGGGACGCAGCTCATTTCCGCGAAAAACCAGCTGCGTCCCCTTGATGCTTACGCTTCCCGCGGCGAAAATCGGATGATCAACGCCCCCGTAACGACAAAAGCACCGAGCAAAACGGAAATGCCAATGATCCATGGCGTCCACGACCGTGGCTCGTTGGATTCCGCCCCAAACCAATTAATCATTGGGATCATGTTCTGATAATGGTCGGTCCAAACCGGCATCCCCGAGGGCTCCGGCACGTTCCAACGCGAGGCGTCAATGCGCTGAGTAAACGGCACATTATTATCCAGGATTGCCGCCGCTCCCACTCCGCCCAGCGCGGCGAAATCCACCGGGGCCGGCGCAAACCCACCCACCACCGACGCCGCTTTGCCGGCCATTTTGTCCCCGTTCTTGGGCCTGGGAAACATAATGAACCAATCCGTGCCAAACTTCTCGGGGATTCTACGGTCCGTTCCGTCCCCCTGCTCCAGGCAGACCATGTCGAACTCCTTGGCCAGGTCCGCAAGGACCGGGGCCAAACGCACGTAGCGGTTGGTGATGTTGAAAATCAAAACACCGTCGTCCTTGAGCTTGGAAAGATACAGGGCAATCGCTTCTTTGGTCATCAGATGAACGGGAATCGCGTCCGAGCTGAAGGCGTCAAGGAGGATGATCTGGTAATATTTGGGTGGAGCGTCCTTGATTTTGAGCCGGCCGTCGCCGAGGATCACTTTCAGGTTCACGCCGCGTTTTTTGGCGTCCTGCAGATAATGAAAATAAGGCTCGCTGCCGTCGGGCGGCTCGGAAAGATGCAAGACGGCCGCGTCGATTTCATAAATATCCATGGTTTGGCCAGTCCTGGCGTAGGAGGCCATGGTGCCCGTGCCTAGCCCGACCACGGCGAACGGCGGTTTGCTGTCCATATTCCTGAATTTCATAAACACCTGGCCGAGAGGATTGGTCGGGAAAAAATAGGAAATGGGTTGATCGCGTTTGTTGTCCGGGTCGAAATAAGGGATGCCGGCGGCCTTCATCGCCGCCTGGGCAGCCGGGCCAGGATCGAGATTTTGCCGGCCATGGTCGATCCCGCCGTGCATCAGGACGTGGTAGGTCCCCAGGCGAGCTTGTTCCGAGGATTCATCAGAGTCTTTGTCCAAGCGCATGCGCTGCACGCTGAAGAAGCTGCGGTTTTGATAAATGAAGCCGCCGTCGCCGTAAAAGAGCATGAAATAATTGACAGCGAACAACCCGATCACCGCAAGCCCGATTCGCACCGGCCTGCCGGCGAAGGCCAGGCAGATTCCAACAGGGATGCCCTCGATGAGCAAGAGCTCCGTCCAGCGCGCCCAACTGGCGGCCGACGACCATGCCATGCCGAATGCACCCACATAAAAGCGCTCACGGAGCCATCCCGTGAAATCATAACCGGAACTCACAAAGTTTTTATTCAGGGACACCTTGAGAAGCGCATAGGCCAGCAGCCCCAGGCAGGCGGCATAGCCAATGTCCAGAAAGTATTCCACCAGGCTGTGGTCGTCGGCCGGCTCGGGCCGCCGCCGTACCCAGTGCCAAAAATGGGTTTGCGGTCTCAAGAACAGCACCACCAGCAGCACCAAGAAGTACTCGATGGCCTGCGTAAACACAACGGGAGCGATCAGCGCGTTGAACACGCCGCCGGCGACACCGCCGATGGACATGCACAGGTAAAACTCGGTCAGATGGCGGGCGTCGGGTCTATCCTTGGCCAGCTCGCCGTGGCAGACCATGGTGCAAATGAAGAACGCGGCCAGGTGCGGCGCCGCCTGCCAGAACGTATCGCCGGTGTTCCACCATCCGGCCATGAAAAACACTCCCAGCCCGAGCAGCACCGCGGGTTGCGCATAAACCAGCAGCCGGTGCGGCACGGCGGTCCACGGCACCGGCCAGGCGCAAAGACGAGAATGAACGAAAGCAAATAGAGTGCCAACGGCACGATCCAGAAAAATGGGATCGCCGCGATGTCGGTTGTCATGTAAGTCGTAAGGCCGAGCATCAAGCTCGAGGGCACCGCAGCCAGGCAGATCCAGCGCAGCCGCCTGGGCCAGGTCAGTTGGCGGCTGCGGGTTTGCATGACGATGGGGGCCGCCGCCGCGGTCAGCACCGACCTCGAGCGTTGCCTGATCGGCCGGCGGGTCACGCTCTGCTGCGCCTGGGCTGGAGGCAAGGGTTCCGGTTTCGGCGCGGTGCCGGCCGTCGCCAATTGCACCGTGGGAGCTGCCGACCAAACCACTAGCCCGCAAATCCACACCAGGGCAATCAGCCCCATGTAAACAAACATCCAAATCCTGCGCCATGGTGGGCAGCTCAAATGCAGGCTGGAAAAGGAATGGATAGCTTAGCAATGCCAGCATGCTGCCGAGGTTGCTGGCGCCGTAGAGGAAATAGGGGTCCTTTGCCGAGGCATGGCCCGTGCTGCCGAACCAGCGCTGCAAGAGCGGCGCGCTGGTCGCCACCACAAAGAATGGCAACCCAACGGTGGTCAGCAGCACAAACAGCACCGACCAAACGGGGTTGGCCTCCGTGGCCGGTGTCCAGTCGCCGATGGCGAACGGCATGACGAAAAACGCGAAGGGCACCACCAGCAAACAGGCGTGAAGCAGCGTTTGCTTCTTGACCGGCATGTACGTGGTCGCGCTGTGCGTGTAAGCGTAACCCGCCAACAGGGCGGCCTGGAAAAAGACCATGCAGGTGTTCCAGACGGCCGGCGTGCCTCCAAGCAGCGGCAGAATCATCTGGGCGATCATCGGTTGGACGAGAAACAGCAAAAAAGCGCTGACGAACAGCGTAACGGCAAACAACAGCGGCACGGAGTCACCTCTCGGAAGCTCAGGGAACCGGGGCAGCATTGGGGATCTTATTGTAGGGCGAGCAGCCGCGAAGGGGAGGGGGGCGCCGAACTGGAAGGGAGGAAAAACGATACCAACCCTGAGCGTCAGCGAGGGTTATTGTTGGCCCTCGCTGACGCTTCGGGTTGGTAAGACAATATCACCCAGGGCGATTTGCCAATTGCTACCTTACCGCTGACCGCCGTCGTCGCCGTAGACCTTGGTGCTTTCCTCACGCAGTACCGGTTCCGACAGTCCATCAGCGCGAATGCGGGCCCTGAAGCGCATGTCTCCCGGCGCCATGCCGCGGACGACGATGCGATAGACAACATCCGCTCGCGGCGCCAACTTCGGCAGCGGCTCGAAGATGATCTCCTTTCCTTCCACCCGGAATCGGCAGCCGGCAGCGCACTTGGCGGCGCGGAACTCCATCTTGTCCGGAACCGTGCAGACCAGCTCGAGATTGGTCTCCGTCTTCGATCCCGTGTTGGTGACGCGAATTTCATACGACGTTTCAGCCCCGACCTCGATCGGGTCCTCGGTGTCGACCAGCTCCATCAGCAGCGCCGACAATCCCTCGACGCGGGTAACGGTCTCGCTTTCGGTCCGCAGCCCCCGCGCCGCGGTGGCCACCGATTTGGAATGGTGCTCGCCGATATTGACCGCCACGAGGTCGACGCTGACTTCCCGGCTTTCGCCTGGCGTCAGGTCGCCGACGAACCAGGACACGGTCCGCGTATTGGCATCGTGCCGGCCGCCGTTGGAAGCCGTGAAGAATTTGAAGCCCTGGGGCAGTTGATGAATGACGCTGACGTTGCCCGCCGGCGCGCTGCCCGGGTTGGTGACCTTGAGCACGAATATCGCGTGCCGATCGAGGTAGCGCAGCTTGGGGCCGGAGATGACCAGGTCCAGCCGCGGCAGGACCACATCCACCTTGGCCGTGTCCTGGCTGTTGAGCCCGGCATCGGCAAAGGCGACGCAGTCGATCGGCTGCATGCCGGCCGCCTTCGTCAGGCACACCACCTGGACAGTGCGGTTTTCGCCAGGCGCGAGGCTGCCCAGCTCCAGCTTAAACATCTTGCCGCGAGCGTTTTCCAGTCCTTCGGGCAGCAAAGCCTTGAGCTTGACGCGATCCGCGGTCCCGTCGCCGGGATTGCTGACCGTGAGCGAAACCGTGGCGATGTCGCCGAGGACAACGTGCTCGGGCGCGGCCGCCTTGATCGTCAGCTTGGGCTCGCGCACCTGCACCTTGAAGGTCGAGGTGCCGGTGAACGTTACGGAAGCCTGGCAGTTGAGTTCCGCCCTGGCCTCGGGCATAAGCTGCAAGTCGATGCGTTTTTCCTGAGCGGGCATCAACGTGCCGAGATCCCAGGTCAACAGCGAGCCCTCATTGAGGGCCTTCGGCTCCATGCCGGTGATCTGGACGCCCACAGGGATACGGTAGCGCACAATGACGTTTTGCACGGGGGCGGTGTTAATGTTCTTGGCAATGATCTGATAAACAGTGTTCTGATTCAACCGGGCCGTCGCGGGTCCAACCCATTCGAGGCTGACAGCCGGCTCTTGCCGATTGGTCGGGTTTTCCAGGGTGGGCGCGGGACCAACGATTTCGACGACGCCTTCCGCCGGCCCCGGCGGCAAAGCGGGCGGGATGGCGTTTCCCAGTGGCCCTTTGCTTTCCAACCCCTGCCTGGGCGAGGGCGAGGGTATCGGCGACGGCGCGGGCGAGGGTATCGGCGAGGGCGATGATACTGGCGAGGGCGACAGGATCGGTGGCAACGGCCGGGGTTGCGGCAATGGAACCTGCTGCTGAGTCGGAGGCATCGGCGGCAGCGGATTGTTGTACTGCGGCAGCGGAGCCGGCTGAGTTGTTTGCGCGGGAATCAGCGGCTGCGGCAGCGGAGTCGGTTGTGTCGCGGGCGGCAGAAATTGCGATTGCGGCAAAACGGGCGGTAGGGCCGGCCCAGGCGGCGGTGGCATCGGCGGCACGACCTGCCCGTACTGCGGCGGATTCCCAGGCGGCGCTGGTGGGATTACCGAGCCTGTGTTGCTTAGCTGCGCGAATACCAAGGTCACGCTGCTGGCGGTCAGACACATCAATGTCGCCGCGGCCACGATGGTCATCGTTCGCTTCATTGCCGCCTCCCCTTGCCTGGATGCGAGCGCGGCCTCGGACCAGGCAGCCTTCCGCCCGGCCGTGCTCATGCCCACGCTTTTCCGACTGTTAAGAGGCGCGGACTATAGCGTGGCAAACGATGGGGTCAAGAGCAGATGGTCGGGTCACCGCCGAGCTGTTGATGCGCAGCGTGCCGGCAATGTTAAATGCGCGGGACAGTAAGCACACCAGGCGGCTACAATAGGTAACAAGCGCACAGAGTTGGAGGCATCGGTGCGACCCCTGCCGGCTTGCCCGGCAGGGGTCGTGCCGTCGGCTGCAAAAGGGCATGCAATGGCATTCAGCGATTTTGACCTCAAGACGGCAATCAACGTGTTTGGGCTCACCGAGGTTCGCGCCAGTGACGTCTTCCCCAAGGTGCAGCCGCTGGAGCCGGGCGAATCCGTCCGCATCTGGTTGGAGAAATTCGCCCCCGTGGCTCTGGGTGTGAATTCGGAGAAAGCTGCGCAGCGAGTTCATCATCGCTCCCATCCTGGCTGAAGCCAAAACTCGCGTGGGACCTTCCGTGAATGTCCTTCCCGGAGTCACGTTCGATGTGGACAAGGCACGGGGACTTGCCGGTTATTGCGATTATCTGATCGCGCGATCCCCGGAGATCTATTACATCCAGGGCCCGATTCTCGCGGTGGTCGAAGCCAAAAAAGAAGACTTGGTGGCAGGACTGGGCCAGTGTGTCGCGGAGATGGTTGCGATTCGACTGTTCAACGAACGCGAGGGAACTCCGGTTGAGGCCGTTTTCGGATGTGTAACCAGTGGCAGCGTTTGGCGGTTCCTGAAACTGGAAGAAACGGAGCTGTCGATTGACCAGCAAGAGTATTACCTGCGGGACGTGCCGAAAATCCTGGGCATTTTGGTGAGCATCGCGGGAGGATGAATTGCACTTGCAATTATCAATCTATACGCTATATCGCCGTGCTTCCAGTTCTCCGTGGGGAGGGGTGCATGTGCGCGGTGACAGCCATCGTGCTGGTGTTCGCGGTCTTCAATGCGGGCTGCGCCATGGACAGGCATTCGGCTCCGTCGGCATGCGATACGCGGCAACCGACAACTGCAAGTTCGTCCCCGGCAACAGAGCAACCTTCAACCGGTCTTCCGCCGGAAGGTGCAGTAAGTCAGCAAATACCGGACGGGGTGGGGAAATACTACGGCTCAGATTTTAGGCGGGGTGTGAACAACTTAGGCGAAGGCACGTGGCAAATCATTGGAATTACACTCGTTACTTTAGGCGTGGTTGGTCTTGTCGTTCTCATCTACGCAGCAAAGAGTGGTGGACTGCCTGGCCTGCAACGCCTATTGAATTAACTTGCACACTGAGTTTTCAGGCGGAGCGTTTGATTCGGCATTCCGCTGTTCTTTCGCTGCGTTCCAACAAAAAACAATCACGAAAGCACGAAATACGAAAACACGAAAAAACACGTTTCAGGCTTTAATTCGTGTTTTCGTGATTCTGGTTTAGGCAAATCTACCACGCCAATGGTTTCTGCCACGCCGCTTTCATATCCTTCACCGCCGCCCAAATAATCCACTCGCCTCCGCCGCCCGCCACCCTCAGCCGTGACTCTTTCACCGTTAGTCCCAATCGTCGACTGCCCGGGCAGCATGCCTCAAACTCAGCGGCCTTGTTGGACTGGACCTCCACCAGGAATCGCGTCGGCGACTCGGAAAATAGCAGCACTGCGTCGTTGGCTTCGGCACCAGCGCCCCGCAAGCTGGTCACGTCGGCGCCGACTTCCCCCGCGAAGACCATCTCCGCCAGCGCCACCGCCAGGCCGCCTTCGCTCAGGTCGTGGCAGGAACGCACCAGTCCGCCCTCAATGGCGTGGAATAGGTCTTCGAATATCACCCTGCCATTGGCCAGGTCGATCCGCGGCACGGCGCCACCCGTCAAGCCCCGAACCAGGTGAAAGTGCGAGCCGCCCATCTCGTTCCGGGTCGTGCCGATCAAGTAGAGAATGTTGCCCGGCTCCTTGAGATCCATGGTCACGCACTGGCGCACGTCCGGCACCCGCCCCAGGGCGCTGATCAGCAGCGTCGGCGGAATGACGAATGTGCCGGCCGCGCGTCTTGTACTCGTTGTTGAGGCTGTCCTTGCCGCTGATGAACGGCATGCCAGTAAGCCAGGGCCACGTCGCGGCAGGCCTCGGCGGCGCAGCACCAGCGAGCCGAGCACTTCCGGCCGATCGGTGTTGCCCCAGCAGAAATTGTCGAGCATGGCGATCCGCGACGGGTCGGCGCCGACGGCCACCACGTTGCGCACCGCCTCGTCGATGGCGGCGGCGGCCATCGCAGTAGGGGTCGAGATCGCCATAATGCGGATTGATGCCGCAGCCGACCGCCGATGCCGGTGCAGCGAACCGAGCACCGGCGTGATCACCGCCGCGTCGCCGGGGCCGTCGTTCGCGGACGCCGACCAGCGGCTTGATGACGCTGCCGCCTTGCACCTCGTGATCGTACTGGCGGATGATCCATTCCTTGCTGCACACGTTGTAGCTGGACAGGATTTTGAGCAAGTCCGGCGTCAAATCTGCCGGCCACGATTGGCGGTTGTTCCGCAGTTGGCTGGCTGACAGTCCACGTCGCCTGACGCACCACCGGCGGCCGGCCGTCGTGCAGGAAATCGTATCGCAGGTCGGCCACCTGTTGGCCCTGGTAATAGCAGCTGCAGCCGCCCGGTCGCCTCGAAATTGCCGATGACCGTCGCCTCGACGTCCTTCGCCGGCGCACAGCGATTGCAGCGCAGGCCAATTGCCGGGCGGCACGGCCAGGACCATGCGCTCCTGGGCTTCGGTAGATCCAGATCTCGGTGTACGACAGCCCGTCATACTTCAGCGGGGCCTTGTCCAGATCGACCTTGGCGCCGATCTTCTCGCCCATTTCGCCGACGGCGGAGCTGAAGCCGCCGGCGCCGCAGTCGGTGATGGCGTGATACAGGCCGCGGTCGCGGGCCTGCAGCAGCACGTCGAGCACCTTCTTCTCGGTGATGGCGTTGCCGATCTGCACCGCGCCGCCGCTGACTTTTTCCGATTCGGCGCGTCAGCTCGAGCGAGGAAAACGTCGCCCCGTGGATGCCGTCGCGCCCGGTGCGGCCGCCGACGGCCACGATCAGGTCGCCGGCCTGCGCGTTCCTTGTGACAGCGGTCCACCGGGATCAGGCCGACCGTGCCGCAGTAGACCAGCGGATTGGCCAGATAGCGCTCGTCGAAACAGACGGCGCCGTTGACGGTGGGAATGCCCATGCGGTTGCCGTAATCGCGGACGCCGGCGACCACGCCTTGCATCAGCCGCTTGCGGATGCAGCACGCCGGGCGGCAAGCGACTCCGGCGGCGTGTCGGGCGGAGCGAAGCAGAAGACGTCGGTGTTGCAGATCGGCTTGGCGCCAAGCCCGGTGCCGAGCGGATCGCGGATGACGCCGCCGATGCCGGTGTTGGCGCCGCCGTAGGGCTCGATGGCCGAGGGATGGTTGTGCGTTTCGACCTTGAAGCAGACGTTGTACCGGTCGTCGAACTTGCACGACGCCGGCGTTGTCCTCGAAGACGCTGACGCACCAATCGTCCTTGCCGAGCCGGCGGCGGATCTCCTGCGTGGCGGCGAAGATCGTTTCCTTGAGCAAGATTGTCGATGCGGCGGCCCTCGAATTCGATCGATGCCCTTGAGCGTCTTGTGGGAGCAATGCTCCGACCAGGTTTGGGCGATGCGTTTCCAGCTCGACGTCGGTCGGATCGCGGCCCAGCTCGTCGGAAATGAGCCTGGATCGCCTTCATTTCATCCAGACGCAGGGCGAGCTGACCATCACGGCTGATTTTCAACAGCGTCTGATCGTCCGCGTCACGCTAGCGGCACGGCGAACGCGCTGAAACCTGTAGACGTGACTGACGGTCAAGTGGTCGAGCGTCAGCGGTCCTTCGACAAGTTGCTCGACGGCGTCGTTGGCCAGGATTTTGCGGAGAATCGTGCGCGACATTGCATCGCATCCGCTGCCGGGACCATAACGGCGGAAAGTGCGGACGCCTTGCAAATCGATGCCGAGGTCGCGCGCGGCATCGACCACGCTCTGGGCGACGGGGTCCATCACGCCGGGCTTGAGCAAAACTGTCCAACTGGCTGTATTGCCGTTGGGCGGTCCCGGGACACACGCCAGGTGTGCCGACTCCACGAGCGGATCGAGCAGCAGCTCGTCGACAATCCGTTGGGCGGCCTCCTGGTCGAGTTCTCCTTCCAGAAGGAAGCCGCGCGCGGTTCGCTCGAGCAGGCCGGCGGCACTGTTGTGCGTCAGCAATTCAAATTCGGCAACGACACGGTCTCGCTCCGGATCGTGCATTTTGCCTTCGATTTCAACTTCCCAGAGCATCGCGGTTCCTCTTGCCTTGGGTCAACAGGGTGTCAATGGCAGCGCGATCGCCGGCCTCCAAAGCGTTCCGAAACGGGTCCAATGCGCCGCTCAAGTCTCGAAGGGCTTGCAGGATCGGCTCGCGGTTGTTCAAAAAAATAGCAGTCCACATGGCAATATCGCCGGCGGCCACGCGTGTGGTATCGCGGAAGCCGGTGCCGGTCAGCTCACGCATCGATATCGGCAACATGCCGGCAAGCGCCGAGGCAATGAGGTGCGGCAAATGACTGGTCATCGCCAGCGCGCTATCGTGATTCTCCGGCGTCATCTGGACGACGCGGGCTCCTAACGTCCGCCAAAAAGCCATTGCCTCATCGAGAACGTCGGCGGCAGTTTGTGCCGTGGGTGTAACGACAACCACGCGGCCCTCCAGCAGGCGCTCATGTGCATAGCCAGCACCACGTTTCTCCGAACCCGCCAGCGGATGACTGCCGACGAAACGGCACTTCGCCGGCAGGAGTTTATTGAGCTGGCGAACGATGGTGGCCTTGGTGCTGCCCACGTCCGTCAGCAAAGCGCCAGCCGGGCAGCAGGCAGCCGCGGTCAGCGCTTGCTCGATGATGCAATCGACCGGAGTGCAAAAGATGGTGATGTCCGCCTGCCGCGCAGCCGAGGCGATATCTTCGTAGCAATCGTCAAGCGAGCAACGCTTGCGGGCGATTTCCAGGGCATCGAAATCCGCATCGACGCCCAGGATGCGCTCGGCCGCGCCGCGAGCGCGGGCCGCCAGCGCGATCGAGCCGCCGATCAAGCCGACACCGACTATCGCGAGCGTCCGCATGGTCACTGTTTCCAGATCACGATCAGCACCAAACCCATTACCGTGCCAATTTGCGCTCCCGTCAGCGCCAGGCCGCAAGTCGCCAGCACCATCCGATCGCCGCGCATGCGGATCACCGCGGCGGCCTGCCCCAGTCCCAACAGCGCCGGCAGCAAGCTGACCACCGCCAGCAAAACCAACCCCACCAGCACTTCCCTTGACGTTCCAGCGCCGCGCATGACGGCCACGGGCAGCGCCATAATCCAGCTGGCAAACCCCAGCAGCACGCTGACCAACGCCTGCCAGCGCTGAGTTTTGACGTCTTCGGAGGCGGTTTCGCCGCCGCCCATAAGGCGTTCGACGCAGGCCAGGCACATCACGCGATGGGCCCAGCGCGACCGGCACAGGCCGCACATGAAGGTCCCGCAGCGTTTGCAGGCCCCCACCGCCACGTTGCCAGGATGAATGGCACACACGCCGCCGTGCGATTCCTGCGCTTCGCGTTGCCGGCGCAGGGCGTCAGGACGTTCATAAAGCGGCTCACGGCAATGCGGACAGCGTGCGCCGAGTTTTGGGTCTTTTTCGTCAAGTTTCTCGCCGCAGTGCCGGCAATCGAGCATCGGCCGCTCCCGCCAAAAACCGCTATGGATTGTTTTTCGATTTCAAGGTATACGCCAAAGTAGTAGGCACACTCCGTGTGCCGTCCGCCGTCGCCAATACGGCACACGGAGTGTGCCTACTACTTAGCTATTGTAGCGAGATTGACCATGAATGCCGATCTCTCTGGATCGCCCGCGTCCGCAGTGCTGCCGCTCGCAGGCCGCCATGTGCCTCTTTCGCTGCCGCGCCGTTGGATTTGCGATCTTCTCCATTTTGCCAGGCAAGTGCCGACTGTGCCGGTGGAACGCCGCATCGACATTCATGCCGTGATCGATGCTCGCGCCCGGCTGGAGAAACGTCCCAGTTGGGCGGCCATCTTCACGCGCGCCTATGCGCTGGTGGCCCGGGAAGTGCCGGAACTGCGCCGCTATTTTATGTCGTTTCCCCGGCCGCACCTCTACGAGTTTCCCTACAGCATCGCCTCCGTGGCCATCGAGCGGGTTTTCGAGGGCGAAAATGCCGTGTTTTTCGCTCATTTGCGGAGTCCCGAGACACAGACGGTGGACAGCCTGGATCGTTTCCTGCGGGATTTCAAGCAAAAGCCGATCGAGGATTTCGGCCTGTTTCGCCGGGCGCTGCAGATCGCCAAATATCCGCGTTTCCTGCGCCGATTTACGTGGTGGTACGGCCTCAACGTCAACGGTAAAAAGCGCGGCAAGCGGCTGGGCACATTCGGCGTCAGCGTCTATTCCGGCCTGGGATCGGAGTCGCTTCACCCGCTATCGCCGCTAACGACGACGCTGAACTGGGGCGTGATTGAGGACGGCTGGGTGACGGTGCGTGTCGTCTATGACCATCGCGTAATGGACGGCGGCACCGTGGCCAGGGCCCAGGCTCGGCTGGCGGAGGTGCTTAACGGGCAAATTGCCGAGGAAATGAATTCGCTGTACGCCAGGGCGGCCTGAACACATCCCAAAAAGCAAAATGTCAGGAACCTCCTGGGTGAGAAGTTCCTGACATCAATGAAATGATGAGACCGCTAGAGCCGTAGGTCAGCCTTTCCAGGCTGACTTAGCTGGCCGATTTTGGTTAGGCTGGAAAGCCTGACCTACGAACGACCGCGTTTTTCAGCGATGGTGCCAGCCGATAAAAGGCCGGTAGCAAGGGCTGTAAATGACCCGACCGACGTGATAGGGTCGCACAATTACCGGCCGGCAGCGGATGACGCTGGCGGGTGAAGCCGCCTGGCTAGCTTGTGGAATGGCCAGCGGAAGGGCGAAAAGCAAGCCGAGCAGACCGTAGCGAAGGATGCGAAACATGACGTTCTCCTTTGTTGTTTGACACCAATCTTCCTTTCCCGCCAAATGAACGCTGGCGAGGGGGCGGCTTGCGCAATTTTTTGACCCGCTTTCACGGTGGCCAGAGCACATTTCTCTTCCTCAACTTTGCAGCACCACAACTCCCTCGAGTACAATGGCTGGATGGGAGGAATTTACCATGGAATACAAATTCATTGACATCTCGGAAGCCGGTTCCATTCCCGTGCCGCGAAACTTGACACCGGAGGAGGAAGCCGACATCATAGCCCAGTACAAATCAATGCGAACAATGGAGCAATTGGAAGCCGACTACGCGGATTTTGACAAACAAATAGCTGAAGGCATGTCCGCCGAGCAGCTGCTCAAGGAACTGGAAGAAGATTCACCGGGTTAATGGCGACCACTTACAATCATGACTTCGACTTTTCACCCTTCCCTCGAATTGTCCGTTAACGAAAAAACGGGGGGCATCCGGGCGGCGTACTTACGTGTCCGCGAAGGCGAGGTCGTGGAGACACGGGAAGTTTCAGAAGGACGGACATTTGTCGACTACAGCGACGACGGAATTCTGCTGGGAATCGAATTATTGGCGCCGTGCGCCGTGGAAGTGCTGGACCGGATTTCCGCTCAGGAACCAGAACCCATTAAGCGTTTCCTGCGTGGAGGGCCTCCCCGCGAACTGGTCTGAGCTTGAAACAAGGTCAAGGACTTGGCGGTTAGCGACAGCAGAAGGCGTCACGAAGCCGAAGCCGGTGACGAAAGGAGCGATGGTATGGCAGCGACATGGACCAGCGAGCGGTTTCCACAATTCGAGGGCGAGATCCGCCGTCTCACTGAGCAGCACCGAGCACTGGAAGACGAACCTCTCCACCTGGCAATGGCTTACCAACCAGCGCCGCCTCGCGACCAGCAGGACATCTACCTGCTTGAGGTCATCGGCGGGTGGGGCGATACCAATGCCGATAAAGAGCTATTTGAAACCACGTTTGAGCCAAATGGTCGTTTGCAAAGCGGCTTTGACGAGCGCCTGCACTTGATCCTCACAACTCCGGTTGAGTTCAAGGCCGCGTTAGAAGAAAATTGGAGAACCGCAGACGAGATCGTCAACGCAGTGAGGTGCAACGATTACCAGGTGCTGCACTCCGACGCCGTCGGTGGAGAGCTTCTTGACCTGATCAAAAAAGCCGCTCTGAGCCGCGAGGTTGCGAGTCATGGATGAATCAGCGGCGTGGCTCGCGCAAGCTGGCGCCGACCGCACCGCCGCGGAGAGGGAGCGAATCTTCGCCGAACAATCACAAACACCGTCGTGGTGTCACACGGTCGCCAAGTATCAGCAGTCCGTCGAGAAATCGATCAAGTCAATTGTGGCCGCGCTACGAGACTGCGGTGTCCGGGGCGTGCCTCCGATTGGTTATGACCACCACGTACAGAATCACCTGCGTCTGCTGAGAAGGCTGCCCGGCGGTGGAGTCGGCCGTTCCATCCCGATTAAGTTAAGAGAATTCCTCGATGCTCAGACGAGAAATAGCATCAGGAACTTGGAGATTCTTGCGCCGAGAAGGCCGGCGGTGGGCGATCCCCACCCGCGGAACACCGAATACCCATTTAACGTGGCCGGCGGCGCCTGGACCTACCCAGCCTCCCCGGATTCGTTCGCTGTCAGTGAGGTGAAGGAATTCCAGAAGTTGGTGGGCCGCGTATCATACTATGCGTCGAACATCGTCGCGGCACTCCGCCGCGGCCCGGCCTAACGCGCAAGTGCTTTACCCCGATCCTGTGCAGCGTAGCCTTCATTTTTTGAGCTTATCGACTGCATTGCGAAGCGTTTGCACTTCCGTTTCCAGCTGCTGAACACGCATTTCGAGTCTTTCCAATTTCCCGACACCCGCAGTTTGCGGCAACGGGTCATGGCGAGTAAGGGATACGCCATAGGGTGCTCCAAATTTGACAAAGTGTTCCTTTACACGAATCTCAGCGTCTTCAAGGGCTAGACTGTTTATGTGGACCCGACCGTAGCCTGGGCCAACAGATATTTTGCCGCTAACCTCGACGACCACAACGTCGTCAAAGTCCATGCCTGCATTGGGAAAGCCCGTTACAACGCGGATGCGGAGCCGGTCCCCCACCTTGACGAGATCTTGCCCCTGGACCACTGCGGGTTGGGTCTTTTCGTCCTTATTCTTCGTTTGGTTGCCGGCCGCGGGCACTTGTTGGATCACGGGATTGGGCGTCGCAGTTTGAGGCGCTGTGGAAGCGGATTCCAGCGACGCCAGCACTCCCAAAGGAATTACCGCCAGCCCCACGGCAATCAACCCGAGTGCCAGCGACAGCGACACGCAAACCTTCAATTTGCTGAAAAACATGGCTTTCACCACTCCGCTTGTCAAGGAAATAACTCGTTCGGAAGCAATCGATGATGCGACCGCGCCCGAAACCATCAGGCCTGCCGATTGAATAGTCTTGGTCAGCAGCAAACTGCCTGGCTGGGCGAGGGCCGTTTGAGCCAAACTGGCAGCCAACGCCGCCGCTGACAGCGCCAGCCCTCGCCGTGTCAGCCGTTGGGCCAGTTTCTTCCTCCGCGTCCTGGACATTGCCAACGACACGGCGCGCCACGGCTAGCACCATCGGACCATGCCGATGCACCAGCGTGGTGAACGCGGCTTTGTCCCGCCCGGTTACGAAGTCTTCCAGCAGCCGTGCATCCGTCAGTCCAGCGCCGTGATGCTGGGCCACAGTTTGCCGAAGATAGTGGATGGGGTTTTGCATGAGCCTGTAATGTATACTGGGAAAAACCACGGGGGCGCGTCGTTAATTCCGCCGTCTTTCTTCGCAGGAATCCCGAAAAGCGCCTCAATGCTGTTGGGATGGTCGAACATGCCCTTGCCGTCATGGCCAATCCCCGGCGCCTCCACCAGCCGCCAGTGAAAGCTCCAGCCCTTGGCCAACGCCAGTTCCTTGGCCATCTTGAAGCAATTCTTGCCTCGCTCCCACCGATTGGGGCCCTGCTTCATGGCGGTCACGCTCATCGGCAACTGCGCCTTTTCGACATCCGCGGTGCCGACGTAAATTGTCAGCGGTTGGGCCAGGTAAAGCTGAATGGCGTCATCGTCGCTTATTTCCTTGGGCAGCTCGCCAAAGCCGTAAGGGTAGGGCAGCTCACGCGTTGGAAAGAGGTGCGCTCCAGGATTGGCGGCCACGATGCGCACCGCTCCCGGATTGACGAAACCCGAAATGCGCGACAGGAACTGGCCGCCCGCCGAGTGGCCGATGAAATAATAGGGCAGCTTCGGCCGTCCTTCGAGCCGGCGAATCTCGGCCGCGATCTTCGGCGTATAGCTGCCAGTCCATTGCTCCGCCGGCTGCAGCTTGCCCTTCTTGAGCAGTCCGCCATTGTGGTACAGGTCGTTGGAAAACTGTTTGCTGTCGAACAGCGGCGCGGCAATGAGGGCGCCGAAGCGTTCCGCCATGCCGATGCCGAAATCGCGATATTCGTCGGCGTTCCGATTGGTGCCGTGAAAGATGACGATCAGCGGGCCGTCCTTGAAGTTCTTCGGCCGGTAGGTGAAAACGTCGAGCTTGTAACTGCCGACGTCCACGACGATCTTGCTCGATCCGGCGGGAATCGGCGCCGGTTTGGCCTGTTCCGGCGGCTGGGGCTGCGCGACGACAAATGCAAACAATATCGCGGTGAACATGGCATGTGACCTTGTGTTTGCGATGGCGGCAAGCCCGTTTCGAGGCTGGACCTGCCAGACACCCCTTCGCCAAATCGTTATATTATCGGTGGTTACCCTTAACGTCCTTCGGTGCTGCTTCCGTGACCGACGCGGTCAACTCCCCTGACGCCAATCTTGCCATGCACCAACCCGCCACCGTTGCCGACATCGGCGAGGTTGTGCGCCAAGCCGCCGAGTCAGGCCTGGCAATCTACCCCGCCGGCGGCCAGACGCAATGGGACCTCGGTTTGCCGCCCACCCATCGCGGCATTCTCGTCGATACTCGCCGTCTGGATCAGGTCATCGACTATCCCGCCCGCGACATGACCATCACCGTGCAGGCCGGCATGACCGTTGCCCGGCTGCAAACTCTTCTGGCGACGGAAAGCCAGCGGCTGCCTATCGATGTGCCGTGCGCCGAACAAGCCACTCTCGGCGGCATCCTCGCCACCAATGTCAGCGGCCCACGGCGCTTTGGCTGCGGCACCCTGCGCGACTACGTCATTGGCATCAGTGTCGTCAACGATGAAGGACATGAGGTCAAGGCTGGCGGCCGCGTCGTCAAAAATGTGGCCGGCTATGATATGCTGCAAGCTCTACGTCGGCTCGGTCGGCACACTCGGCATCATTACACAAGCGACGTTCAAGCTCAGGCCAATGCCCTCCGCCCACGGACTGTTCGCGTTCCCGTGCCCCGCCGGCGATCTGGAGATCTGTCCTGAATCTGCTGCACTCGACGCAGACCAGGCCGGTGTGCATCGACTTACTCAGCCCCAGCGCGGCGGCCAAGGTGTTGCAAAACCTGCACGCCGATTGGCCAGCCGAATGGTCGATGGTGGTGGCATTCGAGGACAACCCCGACGCTCTCCGTTGGCAAGTCAAACAGCTCGTTCAGGAATTGGGCGACCGTTTTGGTCTCTGCGGCGTCCTTGGAAGCTGCGGCGACTCGACCTGGCGGCTGTTGGTGGAATTTGCCGGAGAGCGTGACGGTTCGTTGTCCTTCAAAGCCGGTGTGCCGCCCGCGGCTGTGGGGGCGTTTTGCCTGAAGGCGGCACGCATGCTGGAGCCGGTGACTTTGCAGGCACACGCCGGCAATGGCATTGTGATTGGCCATTGCCTGGGCGATGATGTGGTTGGGCCGCTCAAGGAAATCCGCGAATTGGCGCTGGCCGCGGGCGGCCATTTAATCGTGACCAGTTGTGCCGATGCTTGGAAAGATGCCGCGTTCGTCTGGGGGCTGCCACGCGAGGATTGGGCGATGATGCGAACTGTCAAGGGAAAACTTGATCCCAGGGGACTCTTTAATCCAGGGAGGTATGTGCGTTCCGTAAAAATGGAAATCAGGCAATCCGCCGATCTGCTTTGATTTCGCCGTGAAAAATGCCAACCACGTCGTGGACCTTGAAAAGAGCAATGAATACATCCTCGTTGCAAGTTCGGACGGTTATGCCGTAGGAACCGCTTTCCCCACTGACTGTGGGGGGCACTTGCTTCAACCCATGCCCACGAACTGCTACAATGCGGCCGTCGGCCAATAGTACGGTAAACTCTTTGATGCTCTCATCCGCCACCCAAGCATCCTGGTAATTGGCAATGACTTGGGTACGCACAACCTCACCGTGGCCAAATGTGGAATCAGCTGGCAATTCGGCTTCATCCAAGTACTCACCGACTAACCGGCAAGCGACATCGGCATTGGCACGTTTATTCATGGTCCTTTACCTCAGCAACAAAGGCTGCTGCGCAATCACTGCTTCATTGTACCAAAACTGAACCCAGTACAAGCCGGGCCAACGGAAGAAACAATTGCGAATGCGAAATGTCGCACCCACAATTTCGAGCGGATCATTTGGCAACGGAAGGGTGCGTGTGCGGGTTGAAACACGATGTGGTCAGTATCGGCGTGTCGAATCTCAATGCGCCCTTCTCCCGAGCCGCGACACTCCGTTAATTGGATGAAAACGCAGATTTCTTCGTATAACAGTGGAAAGGGAGGCTGTTCAAGGGACCGAATAGTGCTGATTAAATCGACGAGTGTAACTCGCCGAGAGTCATCGGGATCGACCCGGATCTCCTCGCAGACGATCAAATATCGAACTGTCGGATGGATTTGCCCCACGCGGTTGGCTCCAAATCTAGCCGGAAAAATTTCACACCTGGTCCGTTGATATTAGGATTTCGGACGATTGGGGAGAATATGGAAATCGACTACGAACTCTTCCTCGACTGCGTCCACTGCGGCCTGTGCACCGCCGCCTGCCCCACCTATCTCGAACTCGGCGACGAAAACGACAGCCCCCGCGGCCGCATTTACCTGATGCGGGCCGTCACCGATGGACGCTTGGCCCCGGACGACAAGGTCCGCCGTCATCTCGATCTTTGCCTCGATTGCCGGGCCTGCGAATCGGCCTGTCCATCGGGGGTGCAGTATGGCAAGCTTATCGAGCCGTTTCGCATCAACCTCGAAAAAGCTTCACCGCGGCCGCTGAACTGGCTGATGAAGCTGATGCTTTTCGACATCACGCCCTTTCCCGCTAGGCTGAAATGGGCGATTGCACCGGCCCGCCTGCTGCAATGGCTGCGCCTCGACCGCGCGATGCTAAATGGCAGCCTGTCCCGTTTAATGCCCGCGGCGATGCGGCACATGCTTGGGCGTGCTGCCGCCGTTGCACCGTTCCCGCGGGCCGTTGCCCCAGGTGCTGCTCCCCGAAGGAAAACGCCGGGCCAGGGTTGCCCTGTTCACCGGCTGTGCCGCCGACGTCTTTTTTCCACAAACCAACCTGGCCACGGCGCGCGTCCTGCAAAAAAACGGCTGTGAGGTCTGGATCCCGCGCGGCCAGGTCTGCTGCGGCGCCTTGCATTATCACGCCGCCCAGGAAAAGCCGGCTCGCCAGTTCGCACGCCGCAATTGCAGCGTGTTCGGCCAGGGCCTCAGCGGCATCGATGCCGTCATCGTCAATGCCGCCGGTTGCGGCGCCATGCTCAAGGACTACGGCCACGTGCTTGAAGGCCAGCAAGGCCAGCAATTCGCGGCCAAGGTCCGCGACATCAGTGAATTCCTGATGGAACTGGGCCCGGTCAAACCCGAACATCCCCTGCCGCTCAAGGCCGTCTATCACGACGCTTGCCACCTTTGCCACGGCCAGCAAATTCGCCAGCCGCCCCGCCAGCTGCTAGGGATGATTCCAGGCCTGCAGCTGCTGCCGCTCGCCGAAACCGAGGTTTGCTGCGGCGCGGCCGGCAGCTACAACCTCACCGAGCCGGAAATGTCGGCACGCCTGGGCCAGCGCAAAGCCCAGCATATCCTTCAATCGGGTGCTGAAGCGGTGTTCACTGGCAATGTGGGGTGCGTTTTGCAGATCGCCAAGCATTTGCGCGAACCCGCCCCAAAATGTGGGTGGCCCACCCTGTCGAGGCACTTTGGGCCAGTTACAGCCAGTTAAAGGTGGACAAATCGTCTTAAACGGGTTAGTTTATGTGATGCGCTGACCTTTACTGCCCTACCTGATCCTTACAGACGGGGCGACTCAAGAGATAATAAGCGGACTGACGGGGATATTTTTCCCATTTTAATGCTTTTATCATGGCTTATCCATCATGCTAGATGATGAGACGCCAAGTTGAAGCACTGACACGCACCTTCCGAGGCCGGTATGCAGCTACTAGAGCAACTGATCCAAAAAGGCTATTTCAAAGAAGAAGATCGGGCCGCCCTGGCCGAGGTGCAGGCTGGCGCGCCGAATAAATCCGCTCACGAGATCATCATCGACCGGGGCTTCGCCAAGGAGGAGCATGTCCTTGCCACCCTGGCCGAGGAATTCGGCATGGAGCTGGTCGACCTCACCAAGGTGAAAATCGATCCCGAGAACATGAAGTCGATGCCGATGAAACTGGTGCATCGCAAGTCGATCATGCCCCTTTCCCGCAGCAACGGCACGCTGACCGTGGCCACCGGCGACCCCTTCGATGTGTACTCGCTCGACGAATGCAGACGCTGACCGGCCTGCACATCCACGCCGGTGCTGGCCAGCCCGCGCGAGATCGCCCGGCTCATCAAGACCCACTTCGGCGTCGGCGGCGAAACGGTCACCGCCCTGGTGCAGGATCGCGCCAAGGAAGAGGTCGAGCTGCTCGAGGACTCGAGGCCGACGACAGCGAAATGGCCAAGATGGCCCAGGAAGCGTCGGTCGTCAAGCTGGTCAACGAAATCCTCGTCGAGGCCGCCAACGAGCGGGCCAGCGACATTCACATCGAGCCGGAGGAAAAATCGCTTGCGCATCCGCTACCGCATCGACGGCATTCTGCAGACCCAGGCGCTGCCGCCGGAGATCAACCGCTTCCAGTCCGCCATCATCAGCCGCATCAAGATCATGGCCCGGCTGAACATCGCCGAGAAGCGCCTGCCGCAGGACGGCCGCATCAAGATGCGCGTCCAGGGCCGCGAGATCGACGTCCGCGTTTCCATCATCCCGATGATTCACGGCGAAGGCATCGTCATGCGTCTGCTCGACAAGGGCCGCATGGTGTTCAACCTCGCCAACGTCGGCATGCTGCCGGACATTTACAACACGTTCAAGATGATCATCGACCGGCCGCACGGCATCGTCCTGGTCACCGGCCCCACCGGCTCCGGCAAGTCCACCACGCTCTATTCCGCCCTCAACGAAATCAAGGACGACACGATCAAGATCATCACCGTCGAAGACCCGGTTGAGTATCAGCAGCCGGGCATCAGCCAGATCCAGGTGCACAGCAAGATCGGCCTGACCTTCGCGGCCAGCTTGCGCAGCATCTTGCGTCACGACCCCGACGTGATCCTGATCGGCGAAATGCGCGACCTGGAGACGGCCGAGAGCGCCATCCAGGCGTCGCTGACCGGCCACCTTGTGTTCAGCACGCTGCACACCAACGATGCGCCCAGTGCCTTCACGCGTATGATCGACATGGGCGTCGAGCCGTTCCTGGTGGCCAGCACGGTGGAAGGCGTGATGGCCCAGCGGCTGGTGCGGACCATCTGCAAGGATTGCAAGGTTGAATTCACTCCCTGCCATTGAGGAATTGCCCTTTGACTTCCCGCTGCCTGAAGGCAAAAACGGCCCGCCGCCGGTTCTTCACAAGGGCACCGGCTGCCGTGCCTGCCGTCAGTCCGGCTTCCGCGGCCGCACCGGCATCCATGAACTCATGATTACGGGCGAGCAAATTCGCGAGTTGGTCGTGCAACGCGTAAACTCCGGCGTCATTCGCCATGAGGCCTTGAAAGCCGGCATGATCACTCTTCGTCAGGACGGCTGGCGCAAGGTTGGCCTCGGAATGACGACCGTTGATGAGATTGCCCGTGTTACCGCTGGAGACTTGGGTTAAGCCGGCGTCGAACGGATTTTGTTCCGTTCCCCATGCGGAAGAACGGAATAGATTCCGTTCCACGAACCAGGAAATGATTTCGAGAGTTTAAGGAGTTTGCAAGTGCCAGATTATACCTACGAAGCCATTAATGCCACGGGCGAGAAGAGCAGCGGCATGTTGACTGCCGGCAGCGAACGCGAAGTGCTGGGCATGCTCGATTCCAAGTCCTTGTTCCCAGTACGTGTCAGCCTGGCCAAGGGCAGCGTTGGCCCTGGCAAAAGCAGCAAGAAGGTGAAGCCGCGGCAAATGGCCTCCTTTTTCTCACAGCTGGCCGATCTGTTGCGCAGCGGCGTGCCCATGCTGCGCAGCCTCGAGATTCTCGAAAGGCAGGGCAACCAGACCAACCTCGGCTGGGTCATTCGCGACGTGAAAACCAAGGTGGCCGACGGCACCAGCCTGGCCGATGCCATGGGCCAGCATCCGCGGGCCTTCAGCGAACTGGCCGTCAGTATGATTCACGCCGGCCAGGAAGGCGGTTTCCTCGAAGACGTGCTCAAGCGCATCGCCGACTTCACCGAGCAGCAGGAAGACCTCAAGGCCAAAGTGGTAGGCGCCATGGCCTACCCCGTGTTCCTGGCCGGCATTGGCTTCATCGTGCTCAACGTGCTCATTCTCTTCTTTGTGCCGCAGTTCGAGCCGATTTTCGAAAAGCTGGCGCAAAAGGGGCAATTGCCGGCAATCACGGTCGGATTGCTGGCCGTCAGCCATTTCATGCAGTCGTGGTGGTATTTGCTCATTTTGGGGGCCGTGGGAGTGGTCTGGGGCTTCAAGCGCATTGCCGCCACCGAGGGTGGGCGCATTTGGCTCGACGGGTGGCGGCTGCGGCTGCCGCAGATCGGCAGGATTTACCTCAGCCTCGCCATTTCCCGTTTTACCCGCATTCTCGGCACCATGCTGCACAACGGCATTCCGATTCTGCAAGCGCTGCGCATTGCCAAGGATTCCACGGGCAATCGCGTGTTGGCGGCTGCCATCAGCGGCGCCGCCGACAACATCACCGGCGGCAAAACCCTGGCGGCCCCGCTCATGGCCTGCAAGTATTTTCCGCGGGATATTGTGGAAATGGTGGCGGTCGGCGAAGAGAGCAACAGCCTGGAAACGGTGTTGATTTACGTCGCCGACAGCCTGGAAAAACGCACCACTCGCCAGCTTGAGCTGTTCGTCCGCCTGCTGGAGCCCATCATGCTGCTGGTGATGGCCGGCGTGACGCTGCTGGTGGTGGCTGGTTTGCTTTTGCCGGTGTTCAAGATGAGCAGCACCGTCGAATAGTGGAAAAGTCTCATCACGCTTTAATTGTGTGAAGTGGTAAGATTACCCAGGGCCAATAAGTTACGGCTGTCCGAACCAAAGGGGAACGTCATGTTACTGCGGCAAGAACGACTGATCATCAAACGGGCGGGTTTCACCCTTATGGAAATCATGGTGGTGGTCACCATCATCCTGATCCTCGCCAGCGCTGGGGTGGTGGTCACCCAAAGCATGCTGGAAAGGGCCAAAATCAACCGTGCCCACACGGATATCAAAAGCCTGGAAACAGCGGTGACCACTTATATGATGGCTCACACCCGCTATCCCGACACGCTCCAGCAGCTGACGCAGCGCGATCCATTCGACAACAGCCCCGCGCTGCTGGTTGAAAGGGCGCTGGTTGACCCCTGGGGTCAGTTCTACAGCTACGACCCGAGCCAGGTTCATCCGCAGACTAACAAACCGAGAATCTGGTCGAACGGACCCCCTAACGGCGTTGCCATTGACAATTGGACCGGCGACACGGCCGCGGGAGGACACTAACAATGCGTTGCCGCCGGGGCTATTCCATGGTTGAGCTGATCCTGGTGATGGCGATTATCGTCGTCGTTGGAGCATTGGCGTCGCCGTTGGTGTTCCAGGGCATGGACGGCCCCACCAAGGTCAACGGCGCCGCCGACGTGGTGCGGGGCTACTGGGCGGATTGCCGGACCCACGCCATCGAAGAGGGCATGATGTACCAGTTTCAGGTCATTCCCAACTCGGGCAAATTTAAGATTTCGCCCTTTACGGACGGCATGCCCGATCAGGGGTTCTTGGCCCCTGACCCCAATGCCTCACCCGATGGCAGCATGTCGGGTGGCATGTCGGGCGGGGCGTCGAGTGGGATGTCGGGTGGGGCCAGCAACGGTGGTTCGGGCTATACGCTTGAGGGCAGGCTTCCCAACGGCGTTCGCTTCGGCACCAAGGACGTGGCGGTCGATCCCAGTGGCGAGGAGTCCGACGGCGGCACTTACGTGACGGTGGCCGTCTTTTTGCCGAACGGCAGCGCCAGTGATAACGCTCAGGTCATTTTTGGCTCCTCGGGCTCGGGCAAAGTCATCCTCAATTTGGATAAAATGACCGGTTCCGCCACCACCGTGCATGACAAGGGGGACGGCAATTGATTACTGTCATCAAAACGATGGGCAGGACAAACGATACCAACCCGAAGCGCAAGCGAGGGATGTTGTCGGGCCTCGCTTGCGCTTCGGGTTGGTGTGCCCCTAAATCCCCAATGGCACGACCGGGCGTTACCCTCATGGAAGTCATCGTGGCCATGGCGATATTCCTCATCGCCCTGGGGGCGATTGTGCCGCTGGTGCAAATGGGCCAGGATCGAGTGATGCAGGTTCAGCTGCAAAACCTGGCCTTGAAGAAGTGCGAATCGAAACTCGCCGAGGTGGTTACGGGCAGCGAGCAGTTGTACGGGCAATCGAACACGCCGTTTCCCGACAATCAACCGGATGAAAACTGGGTTTGGTCCCTGGAAGTGACTTCGGACTACCAGGGTTTTAACAACCTTTGGCTGGTGAAGGTCTCAGTGCATCGCGATGCGGGAGACAGCGGCATCAACACTCCGGAGGTTTCGCTCACGCAATTGGTGCTCGATCCGAACTACCGCGGTTCGGGTGGACCAATGTCCAACACAACCCTTAGCAGCAGCCCCCCTAATTCCGCGAGCGTCGGCCCCCTGGGCGCCTCAGGAGGTCAGTAGGAGGCGATGGACAGGCTGGAAGCCTGTCCTACGAATCGAGGTAGGACAGGCTTCCAGCCTGTCCAATAAGATTGGGCGATGTGGGACAGGCTTCCAGCCTGTCCAATAAGATTGGGCGATGTTGGACAGGCTTCCAGCCTGTCCAATAAGATTGGGCGTTTTGGAGTCGATAGCGAAGTAGGATTTGCCATGACACAACGACTTACTGCTCGCCGGCCGGGCTTCACCCTGCTGGAAATGATGCTTGCCCTGGCCATCGGCGTTTTGCTGATGATCGGCCTGTACGTCGCCCTCAATATCCAGATCACGGCCACGAGGACCGGCCGTGGCCTGGTGGATCAGGGTCTGGTGTCCGCGGGTGTTCTCGAAGCGTTCCAGGGGGACATCAAACAGTGCTTGCCTGCGATGGATTACTATCCATCGGCGGCGCAAATGACGTACAACTATCAGGTTGCCGCCGCGACGATCGCGGGCACGACTCCACCGACTGCGCCGACCCCACCGACGAACTACACCTATTCGTTTAACTTCGCCATTCAGGGCGGTTCGAATTGGTGCACCATCTATTGCTCCAAGGTGCCGCAGGCCATCGCCCAGGCCCAGGTGGACAACAGTTCTGGAGGCTCCAGTGTCTTGCAGTGGACTGATTGCGACGTGCGCCGCATTACCTACTATTTTATTCCCGGCAGCGATGACAAATCCGGCCTGATCCGCCAGGATGTGGGCACCACCAGCGATCCGTCCGTCGGTATGTTGCCGCCGAGTGGTCTGGACGATTACTCCAAGGTAATCGGCCCACCGGGCATGGTACTAGCGGTGCTGTTTGAGTACTGGGACGGCCTGCAATGGAACCCAAGCTGGAACGGACAAGCTCAGTCGATCTTTGCCACCACCGATGCCAACAGCAATATGGTCGGGCCGGCTGCCGGCTCGCCGCAGTCCATTCGCATCACCTTGAGCATCGCCCGCCCCGAGAATTTGAACGTGGACGTCAGCGATCCCTCGGTCAGGACCTTCCAGCACGTGATTCAGATTCCGACTTCGTCGTTTTTCAACAGCCAGCAAAGTATCATCGCTGGGACCCCTCCTGGCACGGGAGGAGGAGGGGGATCGGGAGGGGGAGCGGGAGGCGGCCAAACGCCGTAACTATCATGTACCAATTCACTTTGCCATTATTGCCGCAACCGAAGGACAGCCGTAAGGCCGGGCCGCGGCACGGCCTCGTTCTGGTGGCGGTGCTGATTGTCACCGTGCTGCTGTCGCTGGCGGCCTGGACATATACGCACTGGGCGCTGAAGGAATACGGGGCCACCGTGACGCGCGTTCGTGAGGCGCAGGCCAAGGCCGCCGCCGATTCGGCCATCCATTACTTCATGGCGATGATGGCCGATCCGGAGGATTCCAGCACCCTGCTCAACGGCAACTGGTACGACAACATGCAAGCCTTCCAGGACATTACCCTGGTGGCCAACGACAACCTCCAGTACCAGTCCGCGTTCTCCATCCTTACGCCGCGCATCGGAGACTCGGTCGGCGCCATGGGGCCTTGCCGCGGCGTCATTGCTGAATCGCAAAAGATCAACCTTAATGCCTACATGGCCCTCGATCCGAGCGGCACAACCCTCTACAACGCGCTGATGCTTCTGCCCAACATGACTGATCCCATCGCCAATTCCATCTGCTACTGGCTCGATCCGACCCAGACCGAACGCTCGTCGGGAGCCGACTTGACCTACTATTTGTCGCTGTCGCCGCCGTATCCGCCCCAAAGCGGGGATCTGCACAGTATGGAAGAGCTCTTATTGGTGCAGGGCGTCATGGGCAACTATCTTTACGGCGACGATCTCAACCGCAACGGCATCCAGGAAAGCAACGAAACGATCACCGACCCTACTGGGTATTTCGGCAGCGGTTGGATGGATTGGCTGACGATTTACGCCCACGAGCCGAACATCAGCGCCGTCACGGGCGCCCCCCGCGTTTTCCTCAATGACACGGTCGATCCGATGTCGACGCAGTTGGCGAACCTGAGCGCCATTATCGACAGCGATTTGGCCACCTTTATCTTGATGGCCCGTCTCAACACGGACGGCAACGGCGGCACCTACTCAGGATTGCAATCCTACCCCTCCACGGGGCCAACGCCGCTCATGGCCGGCCAGCAGGCCGGCACCGTAGGAAGCCTCAACATCGATTGGACCACGGTTACGCCCAGCAACACCATCCCTTCTGTCTTCGCCTTGGTTAATAGCTACATCACCGTGACGACCACGACCCCGCCAACAGGCGGCGGCAAAGGCCCCCCCCAGGTGACCACGACCGTCTATCAAAGTCCGCTCAACGACAGCAGTGAGCTCGCCGTGCAGCTGCCGCTGCTGCTGGACCAGACCACGGCGGGCTTGTTTACGATGCAGGGGACGAAAATGACGACGAACACGGCCGTCAACCCCTCGGAAATCCTTGGCCGCGTCAATATCAACACCGCCGGCTTCCAGGTGCTGACAGCGCTTTCGTATCCCAACGGCAATCCGCTCTTTCAGCCGACCGACGTGGCCAATATCCAGAGCAATCAGCCGATCTACGCCTCCAGCGAGGCGCCCGATCCGAGCTTTAACACCGTGACCTGGCTGATGACCACGTGCAACTTCACGGCCCAGCAGATGCAGCAGTTTGAGCCGTTCATCACCACTTACAGTCAGGCCTATAGATTTCAGGCGATCGGCTACTTCGACGGCGGCGGGCCGTGGAGGCGCGTGGAGGTGGTGGTTGACCTCAATCCGCAGCCTTCCATTACCGGCATGCCGACTTACTTCCCGCGCATCGTTTATTACCGTGATTCGGAGCAAAAGTTGGGACCGGGATGGGACATGCAAAATCTGCAGGGTTTCTAACCAGGAGAATGCAACTTGGCACGCCTTTTAGCTCTTGATTGGGACAATACTGAATTGCATTTGGTCGAGGCCAACGTGAGCCGCGGCAAGGTGCACATTCAACGCGCCGTGAGCTGGCGCGAGCAGGAGGCGTTTGTCCCCGCCAACGCCGAGCAATTCGGCACGCGGCTGCGCGACCGGCTCAAGGAAGCCGGCATCGCTCCCGCCCCGTTGATCATCGGCCTCGGCCGCGACCGGCTGGTCGTCAAGGAGGTGCGTTTCCCGCACGTTTCCGCCGACGTGGAAGCCTTTGTGGTGCGCAACCAGATTATCAAGGATTTAACCGAGTCCGCCGACGACGTGCTGATCGATTACGCGCCGCTGGCCGATACGACCAAGCAGGGTGAGCGGCGGGCGTTGTCGGTGGTGGTCCGCAAGGAAACGATCAACGCCCTGCAAACCGTCAGCCGGGCCGCCGGCCTCAAGCTGGCGGCGGTGACGGCGCGGCCGTTCGGTGTCGCCGCCTGCTACAAATACCTGGCCGGCCACACGCCGCAGGTGCCGGCGCCGCCGTCGCCCGATGCCGTGGTGGCGGTGCTGACGGTCGCGGGCAGCTGGGCGGAATTCAGCGCCGTGCGCGGGCACCGAGATGCTCTTTGCCCGCTCGGTGCTGGGAGGCGAGGGCTTGCTGGGCGAAGTCCGCCGCAATCTGGCCGCCTACTCCGGTCAGCCGCAAATGTCGTTCCCGCGTGACGCCATTCAGGCTCTCTATGTCTCGGGCAACGGCGAAAATGCCGTGCTGCGTGAAAAACTGCAGGAAACGCTGGGCATTCCCGTTTACGGTCTGGACCCCTTCGCCAAGGAAGAGCGCGTCCAGGTCGATGCCGCCAACCGGGCTGGTTTCACGGGCGCCGTCGGTCTTTTGGATCTGTGGTCTATCAATCAGACGACGCCGGTCAACTTCGTCAAGCCGCGCGAGTCCAAGCCGGCGGCCAGCCCCAATCGGCGACGCATTATGGTTGGCGCCGCGGCCGCCGTGCTGGCCATTGCCGCTGTCGTTTACGGGGCCTATTGGATCATTGGCGACCGCGAAGCCGAGTTGGCCCAGTTCCGCGCCGACAAAAAGAAAATTGACGACCAACTGACGGGTTTTGCGCCGGAAATCAAGTACCTCGAGGCCCTCAAGCCCTGGCGCAACAGCGCCATCCCCTGGTTGGACGAGCTTTACGATCTGGCGGCACGGGCTCCTATCGACAAGGATCACAAGGGCTTCCGCATCAAAAAGCTCGACATGACCGCCCTGGAAGTCAAGAAAGCCGCCTCGACGTCGGTTGCGGGTAAAGTGGGCAAGGAATTCGTGCCCACGGCCCGGATCACATTTACGGGAGTCGTCGATACATCGAATTTGAAAGGAGAAGACACGAAGTCTCCCTGGGTGCAAGACCTGTTGCACAAGATCAACGGCGATAAGCATTGCCGCGCTGTGATTGTCTACCAGAAAAAGGGTACCTCCGGAGTGACGGAATTCTCCATAGAGGTTTTTCTCAACTTTCAACCGCCCAACCAGTACCTCGCCCGGTTAATCGTGGATCCCAGCCGTATTCCCCATATTGACACCGACGATGACGACCTTGACAAATAGAGGAGATTGACCATGACACAACGCGAACGCACCATGGCCACCGTCCTCGGCGGGGGCAGCGTCTTCGCCGTGGGCTTTTTTGGCTTTTTGATGTTCTACAACGCCTATGTCGGCGCCGAACAGTCCATTGTGAGAATGAAAAAGGACCTGGAGGAAAGCACCGTCAAGCTCGCTACCGTGCGCAAGGACGCCGTCAAGCTTGAACGCTGGCGGCGGCTGAGCCTGGGCGGCGATCTCGAACAGTCCCGAGTCGAGTACAGGGACTACCTGACCAACCAGCTGCGCAAATACGGCCTGACCACCAACTACAGCTTCGAAGCTCCGCCGGCCGACAGCCGCACGGCTGTCCTGTTGCCCGGCACCAAGACACCGGTCTACACCGGCCTCAACTTCTTCGTCCGCTTCAAGGCCAAGATGACCAACCTGGTCAGCTTTATTCAAGCTTTTCAAGCCGAGCCCAAGATGCACCGCATCAAGGCATGGACCATCGAACGCTCCGACGACAAGAAAGACGACATGCTGACGGTTAGCATGACCTTCGAGGCATTGGCGATCCTCGACGCCAAGAAGTCGATCAACGCCAACAGGTTTTTTCCGGATTTGGCCATTCTCAAATGGGAGACGAAGTCGTTCATTGCCGGGACTCCCTCCGGTCTTGCCCTGGTTGGCTGGGCGGTCGGACCCAACACCCCGCGCCTGGACCCGCTCAACCCGCCGCTGACGGCTGTCCGCAAGTATGCCGAGATTACCTACCGGAATCCGTTTGTCGGGTTCATCGATGTGAAGGGTGAGAAGGACAACAAAAAGGGCGGCCCGCCACCCAGGGACGACTCGATCAACTTCATGCGGTTCAATCGCCTGGTGAGTCTGATCGACGAGGACGGCAATCGCGAGGCCTGGTTATGGAATATTTTCCACAACCAAAAGGAGCGCTTGAAAAACAAGGCTGGCTTCCGGACGTTTCCGCTGGTGCGGACCGAGGCGGTTCCTGGCGGCAAGGCGAGCTCGGTCGTGGTTTACGGCGATGTCATCAAAATTGAGGACTATGACCTGATTTTCCGGGTCTCCTTGAAAGCCGAGGACGCCAAGCGCAATAAATGGTGGCGCTATCCAGAGACCAACAACTTCTTCACCCTGCACAAGGAAGACCAGGATTGGCTGATCCATAAAGAGGAAAAGGCCGGCGAGGGCGACAGAGGCAATCTCTACCTTGTCACCAGCACCTACTGGGAGAAGCTGACCCGCAAGGACAAAGGCAAAATCGAGATCTACAAGGACGGCGTTAGCTTCCGCGTTGTCGGCGACGCCACCTACGGCAGGATCCTGTGGAGCGATTCCAAGATCGTGATCATTCTCATGGACACCTGGCCGCCAGCCAGCGCCCCGCTGACGCCGTCGATTGGCGCCAGCAGGGTTTATCCGGACGCCGACCTGGTCTACCACATCGATTCGAAGCATTTCGACGATTTGATGGCCAAAAAACTGGTGAAAAAAGAGGAAATCAACCGCGTGTACGCCATGCGCAAGGACCACTACGATTTCCTGAGGCAGCAAAAAATCATCACTGGCGTGGGCGAAGGCGGAGGGGGCAAGGGCGGCACCTTCACTTTCTACAAGGACCTGATTTATTGCGACCTTATTTCACAGTCCAACGATTTGGTGGTCTTCCGCGTGGCCGAGCAATACTGCCACTGCCCCGCCAACACGGCAACGAAAACCGAGGAACGTTGGCACGAGGGCTTCTGCGTGCTCCGGCTGCGCGGCTTCGTCCAGGAGGCTTTGGAGACGCCCCTGTCGGTGGCCAGGACGAAAGAGCTGCTCAAGGAAATGAGTGGCGAAGGTCATCCGTGAACTCGACCCCTGCCGGCTTGTCCGGCAGGTGAAGGAGTTCGGCGGCTAAAGGGCAGGGGTCGCCAAAACGTGGGGGGCGGGGATCTTAGCTTGTGAAGTGCTTCACCTGCCGGGCACGCCGGCAAGGTCGCCAAGGGGGGCTGCGAAAAAACAACTTCTCTTTCTTTTTTCGCTTGTGGTGGCTATGAGCTGGCTGCCACAATATAAATAGAGGGTGTACTGCACACGCATCCAGGCCGTCGGTCTGTGAAGATCGGTAGTCTGGAGGCGTTTCACGAAGGAAAAGGACCTGCCTGGAGCTTTTTCCTTTACTAGCTGTGCCGAAAGTGCCGAATATCCGGGAAGCAGGGGTACTGTATTGGGCACAACGTCACGGTGTTTCCGGACGGGGGAAATATGAACAGTTCGGCAAAATCGGCGTGTATCAGTCGATCTGAACACAACCAATTTGTCTCTTGTCAGGGTGAAACCATGCTGCTTATTCGACGCTGCTTCGGTTGGGGGCTGCTGATGGCACTCACTGCCGTTTTCAGCCTTGGGGTCGCACAGGCCCAAACAGAATCCCCAAAAGGGTGCGCCAAAGGACAAGGCGCCGGCCGAAAAAGCCGAGCTGCAAAAGGCGCAACCAACCTATGACATCAAGTTCAATGGCGCTAAATGGGATCAGGTCATCGACTGGTTCAAGGACATCTCCGGCCTGACCTTCATCGGCCCGAATATGCCCACCGGCACGGTGAGCATCGTCTCCCCGCTGGTCGACGGCAAGCCCCGGCGTTACACCGTGGGGCAGCTGGTGGACGTGCTCAACGAGCATTTGATCAGCGAGAAATGGCTCCTGGTTCGCAAGGAGTATTCCTTCCTGATTCACCCCGCCGATGTGCCCCTGCCGCTGGAATCGGTCCGGCTGATTACTCTGGACTACTTGACCAAGGGCGATCTGGCCAAGAGCGAATACGTCCGCGTCACTTACCAGCTGCAATCGCTGCAGGCCGAGACCTTCGCCCCCGGCGTGCAGAAGATGATGAGTCCGTTTGGCCGCGTGATTCCGCTGGAGGAGCCGAACCAGCTGATTTTGCTCGAAAATGTCGGCAACTTGCGGATCATCGTGGATACGATCAAAGGCATCGATGGCAATGAAGGTGGCCAGGGCCAGCCCATGGTGTGGGAATGCAAGTATTGCCGCGCGGGTGTCGCGGCGCGAAAAACTCCGAGATTTGCTGGGCGACCCTGAAAAAATCGTGCAGCGAACGGAAGCCGCTCAGGACCCTGTCGCCAAGGGCGGCAAAGGCGGCAAAGGCGCGGACAATCCTTTTGCCGGCCTCTTTGGTCCCAAGGATAACACCGCGAAAGCCGCGATGAAAATCGCCAAGCCTCATTTCATCACTTTCGACGACCGCACCAACACCGTGTTTGTCAGCGGCCCCCCCGGCAAGGTGTCCGAGGCCAAGAAAATCATGGTGGACATTGACAAGCCCGGCATTCCCGACATTGAGCGCGTCAAGGGCCAGCCAGTTTTGAAAACCTACACCGCCCCGGCCGGCAATGCGGCCGAGACGGCCAAGGTGCTGCAGGAGGTTTACAAGGATTCCACGACCCTGCGCATCACCGCGATCGGCAACACGCAGATCATGGTTTATGCTCCCCCGCAGGACCAGATTGATATTGCCAAGGAAATCCTTGGCAGCGTTCCCGATCAAGGTAGGGCGTTTGTGGTCTTCCTGGAAGGTGACGCCGACGCCCGGCAACTCGTCGACATCTTGACCAAGCGCTTCCCGACGCCTCCCGGCCCGAACATCGAAGCGGACGCGAACAGGAATGCCGTCATCATCCTGGGCACCGACGACCAAATCAACGACGTGAAGGCCACGATCAAGGCGATCGTCGGCGTCAACGTCATTGGACAGGGTGACAACCGCGACATGCGCATGTTCAACCTGGACAAGGGCGGCGCTTCCACGCTGGCGCGAGCGCTGGAAAGGATGTATATGAAAATGCATCCCGACGCCAAAGTGCAGGTGCTCATTCCGACGGACTTCCTGAAGCAGCCCGATCGCGAGATCAAGAAAGTCGAACCGCCCAAAGACGACAAATCGAAGACCGACCGCGGCTCCAGCAGCCAAACGTCCGTCAAGGACCGTTACGACAGGTACGTTGTGAGCTACCAGGATCCGCAAGACAAGAAAACGCCTGAGACCAAGGCCAAGACCGGTGACAACATCACCATCACGGCTTCGGGCAGCAAGATCCTCATTGACACCAAGGACAAAAACGCGTTGAACATGCTGTCGGAATTGGTTCGCCTCTTCAACAGCAACGTCACGCCCAGCGACTTCGTGGTCATCCAGCTGCGGACAGCCCCCGCCACGATGACCGCCACCATGCTCGATACCCTGTTCAACGGGGCTCCGGGCGGCGGTGGCGGCGGCGGTGGTAAAGGCGGCGGTGGCGCCGGCGGTGCCGTTGGCGGCGGTGGTGGTGGTAAAGGCGGTGGCGGCGGCGGTAAAGGCGGCGGCGGCTTTGGCGGCGGCGGTGCCGGCGGCGGCGCCTTCGGCGGCGGCGGTGGCGGCGGCGGTGCCGATGTCCTGGGAAGCTTCCTGGGCGCCATTGGCGGCAACGCTGGGGCCATGGGCCAGGTCGGCGGCGGCATGGCTGGCGGCGGCGGCAAACGCGTGGAGCGCATCCGCGTGGTGGCCGACCCCAACACCAATACCTTGCTCCTCTGGGCGACTCCGCTCGACACCATGATCGTCTACGAGTTGCTCGACCGAGCGATCGACAAAACGCCCGATTCGGAAGCCATCATGAAAACCTGGGCTCCGATCACGCTCAAGTACGCGGTCGCGACCGATGTCGCGCACCTGATCATCGAGGTCTACGCCAACAAGGTCAACACCTCGGCCAGCAAAAGCACCACGGCCATCACCCAGCCAGGCGGCCCCTCGCTTGTCTCATCGCAAAGCCAGGTCGGGCCGGTGAGCGGCGTTGGCGGCTTGCAATCGGCGTCGCTGTCGCTCGGCGTCAACGACCAAACCAACAGCATCGTTCTCTATTGCAACAAAGCGCTGTATGAGGACGTAAAGAATCTGATCGACCAGGTGGAGGACGCCTCTAAAAACGCCACGACGAGCGTGAAAATCATGCCGATCGTGAACGTCGATCCTTCCGTGGTCCAACGCGCTCTGGATGCGATCCAGGGTAGGCAAACCAACACCGCGAAGGGTGGTTTCGGCGGTCCCGGCGGTGGCGGCGGCTTTGGCGGCCCCGGCGGCGGTGGCGGCTTCGGCGGTGGTGCCGGCGGCTTCGGCGGTGGTGCCGGCGGCTTCGGCGGCCCCGGCGGCGGTGGCGGCTTCGGCGGTGGCTTTGGAGCTGGTGCAGGCGGCGCCATGCCTGGCATCGGTGCTGGCCCCGGCGGCGGCCTCGGAGGGGGCGGCGCTGGTGGTGCTAAAGGCGGCGGCGGCGCCGGTGGTGGTGCCGGCGGCGGCGGAGGTGCCGGCGGCGGCAAGGGGGGCGGCAAGGGCGGCCTCCAACGCACAGGGCCAAGTTTTTTTGAACAAGGGGTCATGGACGACCCTGAGTCCTCTGTCCTCTACGATCCTCGTGAACACGGTCTGGAAGATTTCTACCGAGATGGCCCAGACCGACATGACGCAACTGGGCTTCGCCCCCCCAGCGCCTGCCAATCGCGGCGTTGAATTGATTAGCTATGGCGCCCCCCAGGTTCCTCAAACCAAGGGCACGCCTGCCCCAACCAAAGTGCAGCCTGGCACGGCCGTTCAACCCGGCGCTTACCAGGACAACATCAAGCCGCCGCGCATGGCAGCTTATGTCCAGCCCCTGCCGGAAATCGGCGCCATCGTGCTTCGCACCCAGAATCGCGAAGACATGGAAGAGCTCGTCAAGCTGGTCAACCTGATCCTGGAATACGCCAAGAAGGCCGAGACCGAGGTAAGGACCATCAAGTTGGGCATGGCCGATGCCACACAGGTCGCCAACCAACTGCAGTACCAGTACTCGCGCGTGCAGCCGCAAATCAACGGCCCACCCATACTGGTCCCTGGCGCCGCTCGTCCCGGTTCGGCAATCACCACTGTCGCTCCCGCCTCGACAACCGCGGGCACGGGTATCGGCGGCGGAGCGGCTCCGGTTGCCGCCGGAGTCGGAGTCGCAGGTCAAACGCTATCCACGATCTACATCCAGCCCTTGGCTCGTTTCAACTCGATCGTCATCGCGGCTCCCAAGTCGCAGATCGACGAGATTGAAAAGGACATCAAGAACCTCGACAAGGCCCCCTCGGATGAAACCAGGGCGCGAGTTTTCAAGCTGCAGCGGCAGCAGGCCACGGCGGTGGCCACCGCGATCACGCAGTTCTGGAGCACTCGCTATCCCAACGATAACAGCCTGGTGCGTGCCATTGCGGACAACATTACCAACACGGTCTTCATCCAGGCCTCGCCCGGCGACATGCTTGGAGATCGAAGATTTCATCCTGGCCGTCGACAAGGGCGCGCCCGACGCGGTAAATGTGCTCCGCGTGATTCCGCTGAAAAACGCCCTGGCTTACGACATGGCCAATTTGCTGCGGGTCGCCATTCCAGGAAGCCGTCGTTACCTCGGCGGCCTGGCCGGCGGCGGCGTTGCCGGCGGGGCGATCGGCATCGGCGGCACCACTCCGGCGACCCCGACCACGGGCATTTCAGGCGCCACGGGCTTTGCCAATAACGGCCACACCTTGCGGTTCTACAGCGACAAGCTGGGCAAGGATAAGAGCGGCATGAGCGTGGATGCCAGCGTGCTGATTGATATGTTCATCAACTGGGACACCCGGACCAACAGCCTGATCATCTCGGCGCCCGAGCAGACCATGGCCTTGATCCTGGCGGTCATCAAGGACCTCGACGTGCCGCCCCTCTACGCGGCCCAGGTCAACGTCATCAAGCTCAAGAACGCCGACGCCAATGCCATCGGCAACATCATTTCGCAGATGTTCCTCGGCACGGTCCTCCCCGGCGCGACTGGAGCGGCTGGCGGCGGCGGGGCCGGGGGCGGTGCGGCAGGGGCCACGGCAGGCGGCGGCAAGCATTCCGCCGGTCCTGTACGGTCCCGGCGGCACCGTCAATGAGGGTGCCCCGATCATCGACCTTCGCATCGCCGTTGACGACCGCACCAACAGCATCGTCATTGCCGGCAGTCCCAACGACCTCGAGGCCATCCGCATCATCGTCGCCAAGCTCGAAGACACGGCCGGCACTCGGCGCATGACCAAGGTCTTCCAGCTGTACAACCCGCAGGCGCCCGACGTGGTCACCGCGCTGACGACGTTCATCACCAACACCATTGCCGTCTACACCACGGCGGGCCAGAACACGGCGTTCCTGCAGCTGCAGCGCAACCTCGTGATCGTGGCCGAGCCGATCACCAACAAGCTGATCATCAACGTCTCGCCGGAGTATTACGAGGAGGTGATGAACATCATCGCCGCCATCGATATGCAGCCGGCCCAGGTCTGCATCGATGTCCTGATCGCCGAAATCGACCTCAACGGCTTCGATGAGGTCGGCGTGGAATTCGGCTTGCAAACGCCCGTGCTGTTCAACCGCGGCGTCACGTCTTCCACGGCGACCGCTAATGGGCCCGGCTACCACTTCGCCGGCGACGGCAGCACCGGGACCTTGGCGATCCAGCCCGGCCATCGGCCCCGGCCACGGTGGGCGTGCAGGGCTTGACCAACCTCGGCGTCGGCCGGGCCAACAAGAACTCGAACCTTGGCGGGTTCGTGTTCGCGCTGTCCAGCGATACCGTGTCGCTGCTTGATTCGGGCCCTGGCCACGCAAGAGCGGGTGAACATCGTCTCCGCTCCCACGATCATCACCACCGATAACCAGGCCGCCCGTATCCTGGTCGGCACGAGCTTCCCGTACATCGCCAACTCGATTGTGACCACGGCGACCACGGGTATTCCGACGGTGACCAACACGGTTTCCTACAAGGACTTGGGTATTCAAGTCCAGGTCACGCCTAAGATCGCCCCGGACGGCACGGTCACCATGCGTGTGATCCCGGAAGTGTCGAGTGCCCAGGCCAATACCACCGTCATGATCAGTAACGGCGTGTTCGCCACGGCCTTCAACGAAGCAGACCGTGGAAACCACCGTGATCGTCCATGACGGCGAGACCGTCGCCATCGGCGGCCTGATCACCATGGTCGACGACAAGAATGAAACCAAGATCCCGGTGCTTGGAGATTTACCCTGGGTCGGAGCGGCTTTCCGCTATCGGCAGCAGACCAAGACCAAGCAGGAACTGGTCGTCTTGCTGACGCCGCGCGTGACCCGCAACCATGCCCAGCGGTTGGACATCGCCGCCGGCATGGCCACCAAGATGGACTGGATGGTGCCCGATGTCACCAAGATGTTTGGAGCGGAGAAGTTCCAGGGCATCCTGCCGCCTTCGCTGCTCTACCCGCCCAACGGCACCGGAGCACCTCCGGAGGCTGGCCCGGCGCCGCGGACGCTCCCGCCGGGCGGTGGCCAACAGCCTCACCTGATCATGCCGGATGTCCAACCCTACCAGCGCCGCCCAGGCTCCCGCGGCGGGTCCTGGCGGCCAGTGGCCTCCGTATAACAGTTACCAAACAACCCCGCCGTACGTGCCCCAGAACAACGGCTACCAGGGTGCTCCGCCGGCGACACGGCCAACTGACTTGCCGGCGGCTCGTCAATAATCAACTCGCAACAATCATGCCCGTAGCACAGGCTTCCAGCCTGTGCTACGGGCATGCGGCACAGGCTGGAAGCCTGTGCTACGGGCATGCGGCACAGGCTGGAAGCCTGTGCTACGGGCATGCAGCACAGGCTTCCAACCTGTGTTACGGGCATGCGGCACAGGCTTCCAGCCTGTGCTACGGGCATGCGGCACAGGCTGGAAGCCTGTGCTACACACCTTATCGTGGAAATTTTCGGGGGGTAAGTCGGTCAGGCTTTCCAGCCTGACACAAATCGCAAGCAGAGTCAGCTTGGAAAGGCTGACCTACCAAAGGGGGAAAACATGAGGTTTTCACTGTCTTCATGGAAGAAGGCCCTGCTATGCAAGAGCGTCTTGGCCATGACGCTCGGCGCTGGGGCGTTGGCCTTGCCGGGTTGCGTCACGACCATGCCGGGCTGGATGGGCCAAGACGAAAAGTCGGCCAAAGGCCCGCCGGCCGGCGAGGCAGCGGCAATGGTCACCTATTGGGATAAGTGCCTGCAAATGGCTTCTGATCCCACGCGCGGCGGTCAAAGGGGACCATGCCTTGTGGGTTTCATGACACTGCTCAAGCAAGATTACAAGCCGGTTTGCTGCCGATGGCAATGTGACGATCAACCTGTGGGATGAGCATCCAGCAGACGGCGGGCAGCCAAAAATTGTCGAGAGCTGGAACATCGAGAACAAAGAGCTGCACAAGCTGATTTGCAAGGACGCCGTGCATATGTGGGGCTATAAGTTGGCCATGCCGACCGCCACCGCTCCGAATATCCAGCAGGCCCGAGTCGATGTGATTTTCCAGCCGGAACACGGCCAACCCATGTATGCTTCCTCGGGCAGACTCTGGATCAATACGGGAAGCATCGTCAATACCAGCCGCAATTATACGCCCTACGAGCGGATAAACGCCCAGACGCAGCCGGTGGCGCAGGCCAGCTACCAACCCAATCAATCGCAGCAAACACCGCAGTTCCAGGCCGGCCAACCGAGGCCAGCGGTTCAGCAGCAGCAATTCCAGGGTGCGCCGCAGCAGTTTGGCCCGCAGCAGCAGTTCGGGCCGCAACAGCAGCAGTTTGGCCCGCAGCAGCAGTTCGGGCCGCAGCAGCAATACCCGCCAATGCAGCAGATGGGACTGCAACAACCGGCGACATTTGTGCCTGGGCAGCCCCAGCAATTTGTGCCGCCGCAAGGGCAGTCGCTTATCCAGATGCAGCCGGTCGGGAGCGACATGCCGATGCAGATTGTCACGCAGCCGTCTGCTCGACAACCGGAGCCGCTGCCGGCGTTTGCCGGGCAGTTCCCGCAGGACCCGCAGCAACAGGGCAGGCCGACGATTCAGTTCGCGCCCAACGGCTTGCCGCCGCAACAACCGCTCGCGATGCCTGGCAGCGGCGGCTTCGTGCCCGGAACCAACACGCCGGTGTTCCAGGATAACGGCGGCGGCCAGCAACGGCTGTCGCAGCAGTTCATGTTGCCTGGCCAGTAAGCTTCAGGCTATCGGCAAGAAATGACATCAACCCGAAGCGCCAGTGAGGGATAACAATATCCCTCGCTTACGCTTCGGGTTGGTATCGTTTTATGACTTGCCGCTATCCCCGTCACAAGCGGCCCAATCGTTGCAATCGGCACGCTAATCACCTTGTACCTGGCCTGCCATGGTGGTTTTCCTCTTCAGCGCACTCGATAGGCAATGCCATAATCGTTGGATGATTAGCAAGAGTGTTGTGGCCTGCTTCACCGCCAATTTTCTTCCCGGCGGCAAGGCACTGCTGGCGGGCATGCGCCGCTTTCATCCGGAAGTGAAGCGCTACGCCATCGTGCTGCCCGAGGAAGTGGAGCAGACCCGTGCCGCTCTTGGAGATCTGGCCGAGGTCATGCCCTTGCCGCGCAAAATCAAGGGCGTTCCCGACGACAAGCAGATGTCCACCGCCCGGTTGTTCGCGGTCAAGCTGCCCGAAGACGTGGTCGCCTATGTCGATGCCGACGCTTGCGTGTGCCGGCCATTGCCGGAGCTGTGGGATGTGCCCGCGGGCAAGGTCAACGTGGTTCGCGACGTATCGATCCGCGTTCTCGATAACGTGAAGCCGGATTTGCGCACCCACTTTGCAGCGCAATTCCCTGAAATCGCCAAAGCGGGCGGCTTCAACAGCGGACTGTTCGCGCTGGCGCCGCGCGAATGGTCCGACCTGCCCGAGCAATTCGAAGCGGTCCTGGCAAAGGGCAACTATCCGCGCTATTCGAGCGATCAGCCTTTCCTGAACGCGCTCATGCACGCGCGGGCCCATTGGCTGCCCTTTGCTTTCAACGCGCATAACGTCTTCGAGAACGCCATCCCGGCGGACGCCCGCATCGTCCATTACACCGCGAGCCTGAAACCGTGGATGCCTGGCTTCCCCAAACATGAGCCGTCTTATTACTACTGGGAGCGTTACGGCTTGATGAATGAACATGCCGGCCGGCTGCTCTGGCTGCGGCTCAACAGCGGCGTGCAGATGCCCATCCGGGCGCTGTGGCGAAAACTCCGCCGCCGCGCCGCGACAGGGTGATGATTTGGGCGATCGTCGGTCTCGACATTGGTTACTTCCTTGGCAGTCACTTCTCAGCCTTTTGGCGTTTGTACGTCACCAGGAACAGCTGCGTGCCCTCACTGGTTTTGAACTCCTTGGGGCGCTGCTTGCCGCTCAGGTCGTAGCAAACTCGCAGTTCGTCGCCCTTGAGCTCGTAAATTGCCAGGAAAGTCTTGCCCACGTTTGGGCCTTTGACGCCGGTGATGTCCAGCGCCTTGGGCGTCTTGCTGGGATCGAGCTTGCAGGTGCCTTCATCGGGTTCCTTGCCAGCCGTGACGAGGTATTTGTCGCCCGTGAGAACCAGCTTGATCGATTTGCGGATTTCCTCGGGAAACTCCTTGCCGGCTAGCTCCGCGGTCTGCATTTGCCAGGTTCCCTGGATCAGCTTGGCGTCGTCGGGACCGCCAGCCGAGTTGGCCACGGACATCGTCGCGAACACAATCAACAGCAGGGCGATAAGGTAACCTTTCATCGTTCATCTCCAAACCAAAAAGAATCACGAAAGCGCGAAAGACGAAAACGCGAAAAACGGTCGTGGAAGATGTATTGCGAATTTGAAGCACTGTCCAGCCGGTTTTTCCAGATGCCTGAACAATCTGTTTCGTGTTTTCGTCTTTCGTCCTTTCGTGATTAGATTTTGGGTCAACGCGGCACCTCGAGCCGCAACTCCTTGAATCGGACCTCCAGCGCCTCGCCCGAGTGCAGTTGCAAGGCAAACACGCCTTGCCGCGACAGCTTGGGGTCGTCGAGGTCGACACACAGCTTGCCGTTGAGCCAGGTTTTGACCTTGGAGCCCGTGGCCTCGATGACGTAATCGTTCCAGTCGTTGACCTTGACGTGCTTGTCGCCGATCTCTTTCCAGAGTTGGCCACGGGCTTCCTCTTCGTAGAGGGTGCCCCAAAAGCCGACGCCGATGTCGGCCTGCGGCCCGCGCATGCCGCCGCTGGGCAGCACTTCACTGTGAAACTGCACGCCGCTGTTGGCGGAGTTGGGCACCAGCTTTACCTTGAGTGTCAGCTTGAAATCGTTGGCTTGCATATGGCTGACCAACCACATGTTGCGCTTCAGGCCGGGACTTTTGCCGACAATCTCGCCGTTTTCCACCGACCATAGCTTGGCATCGCCGGTCCAGCCGGTCAGGTCTTTGCCATTGAAGAAATCCTTGGCGTTATCGGCCGTCGCCAGGATCGGGACCTGTTTGGGGCTTTGCAGATAGGCGACCAGGGCACGGACTTCTTCTTTGGCCAACGGCTTGAGCAGATCGTCGGGCATCATCGAGACGTCGCTGGCCTTGGCGGCGTGGATGTCGTCGCGCGGCAGCGTCAGCGTTTCGTTGGCGGTGACCACCGTGAGGGCGGCCGGGGTTTCGGAGCGGACGATGCCAGTGATGAAACGGCCATTTTTCAACTCGATCACCGTCGAAGCGAATTCCTTGGGGATGACGGCGCTGGGGTCGATGATGTTTTCCAGGAGATAGTCGAGATTGCCGCGGTTGGCGCCGGTGATGTCGGGGCCGACCGTGCCGCCCGTGCCAAAGAGCGTGTGGCATTGCTGGCAGGTCTTGGCGAAGACGGCCCGGCCCAGCGACACATCGGTTTTGACCTGGGCGCTGAGGAACTTGCGCCACTCGGCGATCTGCTTGGTCTTCTCGGCGGGCGTCGCCCGGACGCTGCCCCAGACTTCGGTGATGCGGTTACTCAGTGCTTTATCGCTCAAGTTGCGCAGCTGACGGATAATGTCGGCTGAGACTTCGTTGGCCGCGATTTTTTTGTCGGCGATGGCTTCGAGCATAGCCTTGCCGTAGGGGACGCGCGAGGCCAGCGTGTTCAGGGCGTCGCGCTTGAGATTGGTGTCGAGCGTCGGATAAACAGCGAGGACTAGTTGGGGTGTCTTGGGATCGTCGTAGGTGGCGAGAGCTTGCAGAGCAAGGCCCCGCAGGTTGGGATCGCTAAGCAAATTCTGGAGGATTGGCACCAGTTGTTTGTCGCGGGCAGCAAGTAAGGTGGCAAGTGCATCTTGCCTGGAAGACGCATCGGCTTTTGAAGAGGCTAGAAGCTCTCGCAAAGTGGTAAAAGCCTTGGCATCGCCGAAGGTGGCGGCCAAGGCGGTGGCGCTGCTGCGAACCTCGGCGTTTTTGCTGTCGGCTAGAAGCGCGTAGGCCTTCGACCAACCCGCCGGCATCGCCAGATTGCGGCGACCCTTGAGACCGTCTTTCAGCCCGCGCAGGATTGCCAGATGGAGATTCTCGTCCTTGACGGCAGCGAGGCGTTCCATGACCAGGGCCAACGCTTCGGGCGTGGCGGCGGAACTGATGCGCCGCACCATGAACTGCGGCAGCGGCGGCATCTTGGCGGCCAGGGCGAGGTCGAGGGCCTTGGCGGGGTCTTTTTCGGCAAGCGGCTCGGCGGCGTACCAGTACATAAGGGGCAGATTGTGGTCACTAGCATCCTCGCCATGGGCGACGAGGCTAGCCAAAACTCCCCAACGATCATTCACAGGAAGCCGCTGCGCAGCAGACGCGATGCCCAACCGCACTACGGGAGATGCATCGTTCTTGGCTAGGTATTCAAGCAGTCCCAACGCCGAATAAACTATACCTTGGTTTTGAACGTCGCCAAGCTTGCCAACGGGGACCATTGAATAAACAGGTACGCCTCTTTCCAGCGAAATCTGGTTCATCCACGCGCTGACGAAGGGATCCGGGTCATGATAGCCAATGAAACTACGCGGTTGAACTGCATGATTCACCCAATAGCCTCGGAGTCGAAAAACCGCATCCGGGTGTCCAAGGAGCGGCTTAAGCAAACCTATGATCGCATTAACCCTGTTTGCACGGATCGGGTCAAACTCATTGCCGGCTACGCGCTCTTGCAAAATCCGGCGGGCATGGCGTGCATACCACGCATTGGCATGTAATTGCAGATCGACCAATTCCTTGTCGGACAACTTGGCAAGATCAATGCCCACCACAGGCTTTGCATCCTTGTGCACAATCTTGTAAATGCGCCCATTGCTGCGGTCCCAAATCTGCGGGTTGTTGCTGTGGCATGATTGCTGGTCGTACCAATCGATCACATACACATTCCCGTCAGGCCCAGTTTGCAGGTTGACGAACATCGCCCAGGAGTCATGCGACAGCAGAAAATCCGGCGCCCGTGAGGCGACAAACCCCGATCCTTTCGGCGTCAGCACATCCACGTTAAGCCTATGCCCGTGGATATTGCCCATGAACATCTTGCCCCAGTATTCCTTCGGCCAGGTGCCGCCCTGGTAAATCATCGCCCCTGCGTGAGCGTGGCCGCCGCCGACGCTGTCGGACTTGCCGTTGGCGTCCCAGGGATTGTTGCCGAGAAAGTGGCTGTGCTCGGCGATGGTCTGAATGTCGGCATAGGTATAAGGGTTGAAATGCTGCCCACCCTGGCGGAAGTAGCGGGCGCCCTGGATGATATGCCAGTTGTGCGGAATGACGCAGGCCTCGATGAAAGCCTGGCCGTGCTCGTCGAAATCGAGGCCCCAGGGGTTGCTGGTGCCATGGGCGAAGACCTCAAACGTGTGCCGGGTCGGATGATAACGCCAAACGCCGGCATTGAGTGGGGTGCGATCCTTGTCGGGCGTGCCCGGTTTGCCGACTTGCGAATGGGTGAAGACCCCGTGACAGCCGTAGAGCCAACCGTCGGGTCCCCAGGTAAAAGAGTTGAGCGTTTCATGCGTGTCCTGGTAGCCCCAGCCGTCGAGAAGGATTTGCGGTTTGCCGGCGGGTTTGTCCTCGCCCGGATTGACGGGGACGAACATGAGATAGGGAGCGGCGCCGATCCAGACGCCGCCGAAGCCAACCTCGATGCCGCTGACGAGATTGAGGCCCTCCATGAAGACGGTTTTCTTGTCGAAGACGCCGTCACCGTCAGTATCCTCGAAAATCACAATGCGATCTTTCGCTTCCTTGTCGGGCCGGCGCATGGGGTAGGAATAGGCCTCGGCGACCCAGAGCCTGCCCCGGTCATCGATGCAGAAAGCGATCGGTTGCCGGACATCCGGCTCGCCGGCGAAGAGCTTGACGGTGAAGCCGGCCGGCACGGTCATCACCTCGGCGGCCGTCTTGGGCGGCAGGCCGGCGTACTGGTAGATGTCGGGCGACAGCAGCGGTTTTTTGGGTTGCTCGACAATCTTCTTTTGCGCCGGGACCGGGGCAGATTCCTGGGCGAGGGTGAGGGCCATGGACAAGAAGGACATCCCCAACACGGCGGCGAATGTGGCAGCACGCGGCATGGCATTTCCTCGTCAGTGGGCGATGATTAGATCGGAGTCGTTATTGTCGCCGGTTAGGGTGCGAAAGGCAAATGATCCAGACAAATTGCCCGACCTCACAATTCTTCATAAACTGTTTGGCGAAAGCGGCCGGTGGGTTCAGCATGATTTCGTGGCCGAGTTACGGGTTCCTCTTCTCTGTTCATCAAGGGTGTGGCATGACCCCGAACAGAGAAGAGGAACCCGTAAATTCCACGCGGCGATTCTTGCGAAGCCCCTCCTTCAATCCTGGTGGCCTTTAGCGAGATCGACCAAAGCATGACTCTTCGTGTCATTCACCGTGCTCTGCTCAGCGTGAGCGACAAGACCGGCCTGGTCGAATTGGCCCGAACGCTAGCGGGTCTTGGCGTCGAGTTGATTTCCACCGGCGGCACCCGCAAGGCGCTGGCCGACGCCGGGCTCCAGGTGATCGACATTGCCGAGGTGACCGGTTTTCCCGAAATCCTCGACGGTCGAGTCAAGACATTGCATCCGCGCGTTCACGCCGGCATTCTCGCTGTCCGCGACAACCCGCAGCATGCCGCAACGCTGCAAACGCAGAACATCGCGCCGATCGATTTGGTGGTGTGCAACCTCTATCCCTTCGAATCCACGGTCGCCAAACCGGGAGCAAGCCACGAAGAGATTGTCGAGAATATCGACGTCGGCGGACCATCGATGGTGCGGGCGGCGGCGAAGAACTACCACGACGTCGCAGTCGTGACAGACCCCGGTCAATACGGGACGTTGCTTGAAGAGTTGAAGGTCAACAAGGGGGCGACGACGTTGGCGCTGCGCGAGAGCTTGGCATCGGCGGCGTTCGCGCGCACGGCTGCATACGATCTGGCCATCAGTTCGTATTTCGCCGGGCGCGGCAAAACAGAGGACAAGGGTTGGCCGCCAGTGCTTGACCTGCGCTTCGAGCGCCGGGGCAATCTGCGTTATGGGGAAAACCCCCACCAGAAAGCCGCTTTTTATGCGGAGCCAGGGCTCGGACATGCCTCGGTCGCCAGCGCCGAGACGCTGCACGGCAAGGAGCTGTCCTACAACAATCTGCTCGATCTGGACAGCGCGCTCAATCTTGCCCGCGAATTCGCAGAGCCGGCGGCCGTGGTTATCAAACACAACAATCCCTGCGGAGCCGCGACCGCCAAGTCATTGACGGAGGCGTTCCGGCGTGCCTACGAGGGCGATCCACTGAGTGCCTACGGCGGCGTATTGGGTTTCAACCGCGAGCTCGACGAAGCGACCGCGATGGACATCACCGAGCCGGGCAGGTTTATCGAGTGTATCATCGCTCCAAGTTTTAGCGCCGCTGCCTTGGAAGTGCTGACGACGCGCCCAAGCTGGAAGAAGAACGTGCGGATACTGCGGACCGGCCCGCTCGACGCTCCAGCAAATGCGCGGTCCCTCGACTTTCGCCGGATCGACGGCGGTCTGCTAGTGCAAACCCGCGATCTGCCTGCCGACGATTTCGCCAACGCGAAGCTCGTCACCAAGCGATCGCCGACCGAAGCGGAAATGGCGGATTTGCGTTTCGCGTGGTTGGTGGCCAAGCACGTCAAGAGCAACGCCATCGTGCTGGCGAAGGGCGGCATGGTAGTCGGCGTCGGCGCAGGGCAGATGAGCCGGGTCGATTCCGTCCACATCGCTTGCCGCAAGGCGGGCGAGCGGGTGCGCGGCAGCGTGTTGGCCTCCGACGCTTTTTTTCCTTTCCGCGACAACATCGACGAAGCGGCCAAGGCGGGCGTGGTCGCGGTCGTGCAGCCGGGCGGGTCGATGCGGGATAACGATGTCATTCAGGCATGCGTTGAGCATGGGTTGGCGATGGTGCTGACAGGTGTGCGGCATTTTCGGCATTGAGCTATCAGGGAGGATTGTCACGCACGGCCTTCCACAATTCAATATATTTCTCGCGGACAAAGGGATTCAATTCGTCGGCCAGGACCTCTGGCAAATCCAGGGTGCGAACCAGTTCCTGAACATCAGCTAGGTCTTTCGTTCGCCCTGGGTTTGTCATTCCCGAGGCAAGCTTCAGTTCGACCAACTTCGGGAGACTAACCAGGCGCATTCCTTCTTTTTCGACGCTGACTGCACTCGGATCGGGAAACGAGACCGGCTGCGGTTGGCCGCTGCCAGGGAAACCACCAGTTACCAGGAATTCGACTTTGACGCCATACTCAGCGTCGCGGAGATGTTTGCTGCCAGCAAAGGGAGGGAAATATCCCAAGCCCTCCAGCCGTCGATGAATCTCGGCCAATCCCTCTGGCGTCACGAGAAGATCAACGTCCTCCGTGAATCGCCGGTAACCGTGGTAGAACATCGCCATACCGCTCACAACGGCGTAGGCAATGCTGAGATCATCAAGCCGTTTGGTGATTTTGCGGAGGGCTTTGTGAACCGCGCTGTCCCTCTCGAAGTGCATGCTACCCTCCCGCAAGGCCCAATCGAAATTGCTATTCAGTCGCTGTTCATAAGTGATCATTTCTCACCTCCTGGTATATTAGACCCCATTGAGTTCACGGCGTCAACGCTGCGTCTGCCTCGCCGTAGCCACTGCGATGGGATAGGATGCACTAAGTCAGGGTGAAAGCCTGACCTACGGGGAGGGTAAATTACATGCGATTAGGTCTCTTTTGCCTTGCCAGCTTGCTCATCGCGGCTGGCTCGTATGCCGCCGATGGGCCTGAATATCAAATGGTCTGGCACGACGAGTTCGACACCGACGGCAAGCCCGACCCGGCCAACTGGGATTTTGAGCACGGCTTCGTCCGCAACCAGGAGCTGCAGTTCTATCAACCCGAAAACGCGGTCTGCAAGGGCGGCATGCTGATCATTGAAGCTCGCCGTGAGCACAAGCCCAACCCCAATTATCGCGCGTGGCGCCAAGGGCTGGAAAAACCGCGAGTTCATCGAATACACCTCGGCCTGCCTGATCACCAGGGGCAAACACGAATTCACCTACGGCAAGTTCGAGATGCGCGCCCGCATCAATACCCGCGCTGGCAGTTGGCCGGCTTTCTGGACTCTCGGCGCCACCAAGAAAGTGCCTTGGCCGGAATGCGGCGAGGTCGACATCATGGAGTATTACCGAGGCATGGTGCTGGCCAATGTCTGTCACGGTTTGAACGGCAAGCAAAAATGGGTCGACAGCAAGACGCCGCTCGAGAAACTCGGCGGCGACAAATGGGCTGAGGATTTTCACGTCTGGACCATGGAATGGGACGATAAGAAAATCGACCTGCTCCTGGACGGCAAGCTGATGACCCATTTCAACGTCGCCGACGACGACAAGCCGGGCAAGGACAACGCTTTCCGCAAACCGCACTACATGCTGCTCAACCAGGCCATCGGCGGCACTAACGGCGGCGACCCTTCCAAAACCGACTTTCCCGTGCGGCTGGAGGTCGATTGGGTTCGTGTTTACCAACGGAAGGGTTAAGAAGAGATGCCAACCCGAAGAATAAGCGAGGGATGCTGTTGACCCTCGCTTGCGCTTCGGGTTGGTGCAGCAGCTCCACAGTTGAGCAGCTGAGCAATTACAGCTGGCGCACCCCACTATCCACTTTCGGATCGTCGTACATCAATTATTGCGTATTTTCCGTATTTCTTCACATAAACCATTCGCAATCGACATTCACTGGGTAAAGCAGCCTTCCTTCTCCAGGAAGACACATTGTTTCCCTGATTTTTTCAAACAGACCGTTGATAAGGATGGACAGCCTGATAGTAATGGTGTTGGACCTCTCCGCGGAACAAGGCCGACTCGCTTTGTGCTGCTACGAAAGTTCAGCGTTAGGCTTCTTTCTTTTGAAAACAGGTGAATGATTCCATGTTTGACATCTTCATGCGTCAGCTAGTTCGTCAACTTCGGCGGAAAACGGGCGTTTTGGGCCGTGGCAAAAGGCGGCCTGCTGGGGTCCGCAAATCCCCTGGATTAAACGTGGAGCTTCTCGAAGAGCGGACTTTGCTGTCAACATCACCGACGTTTCAATGGACCGGGGCTGCTGGGGATAGCCAATGGACCACTGCGCAAAACTGGCAGTTGGTGTCCGGCACTCCCATCAATCAATACCCCAGTGTGGCGGGCGACATCGCCCAGTTCACGAACCTTGGCAATACCACCGTGCTGGTGAGCAGTCCGATTACGGTCGGGGAAATCGACTTCAACACCACCAGCACCGTCTTTCTCAATCAAGGCGGCTCCGGGCAAATCACCCTGGACAACACCAACGGGTATCACACCTCCTCGATCATCTCCGCTCCGTCAACTAACACCGGCTCGGACCTTATCGATGTCCCGCTGTCCGCGGCCAATACGCCATTGGCCGCCGCGATTGCGGGAGGGACACTGGAATTGAACTATATCGGCGGCTCGATCCCGGCCTCGCCCGCGTCGTCATTCACGGTGAATGGAGGATCGCTGCAGATCCTGGGCGGCAACAACACGGGATTTGCCAACATCACGATCAACAACGGCGGCACGCTCCTGGTCAGCTCCTCGGGGACCCTGGCCAACACACCAACCGTCACGGTCAACTCCGGCGGCACACTGCAGGTCAACGACAACTCCGGCACGATGATCAACGGCCGATTCAATCAACTCACCGGCACCATGGTGCTCAACGGCGGCACCTTTTCGTACACGGCGCCAGCGCCGGCAACTCCGCCGATCGCTTGCCGACGATCGATCTGAACAGCGGCAGCTCCACCATCGACAGCTTTAACGGTCCGACGGGCACCGTGACCTTGACCGCCGCCTCCTTGAGCCGCCAACCAGGCGCGACGGTGACATTCATGGGCAGCCAAACGGGTTCGGGCACGCAAGACCTGGATACGGCGGCCAACACCTTCACTTTCAATACCGCGCCGGCGACTTCCGGGCAGGTTTCCACCTCGAGCGCAGCGGTGGGGGCCGCGAGCGGCATTATCCCCTACGCGATGGTGATCAACAATGATTTTGGCGATTTCGCCACCATCGACCCCAACAACAATAACAGCATCGCGGCCTTTGCCGCCTATGTCCCTTCGATTGCGTTGGCCGGTCCTCATGACATTGTCAAGGAAAGCACGCCGGAAACGATGACCGGCGGCAAGACGATCGCGGGCCTGCTGCTCACGGGCTCCGGCGCGGTGTCCGAAGGGGGCAACACCCTCACGTTGTCAAGCGGCGGCTTGCTGGACACCGCCACTGCGGGCGGGACGATCAGCGGCGGCACACTGCTGTTCAACCCCGTCGCCGGCGGGGGTACCGGCGAAGGCATCGTCATCACTCCCGAAGTCAGCGGAGCGACCGCCAACTTCTACAACCTCGGCTTCCGTCCGGCCGCCAACATTCCCGCCAACGTCGCCGCCACCACGGTTTCCGGGCCGACGCAGATCCCTTACAACATGACGCCGACCAGCTCGCGCATTGACCCGTCGCTCAATTATCCGAACGCCACGGTGCTGACGGGCAGCGGCGGCAATGGACCGCTGGCGGCGCTGCCGGCGGGCACGCAAACCTCCGATGTGGCAGCCGAGTGGACGGCCCAGTTGAATATCGTGACGGGCGGAAGCTACACGTTTTACATGACCATTGCCGATGGAGCTTATTTGTACATTGACGGCAATCCCGTCTTCGCCGCCGGCACCAATGGCGGTGGGCCCGCCGCCGTCAGCCTTCCGGTTACGCTTGCCGCCGGCTTGCATACCGTCAAAGAAACGTATGACCACGCCATCACCAGCGCGACAAACATCGTCGCCTACGCCGGTCCCGACACGATTGTCAATGGGACGGCGCAGATCGATGTGCTGGCTGGCGCGATCCATTGCAAGGCGGCAATCCCTTGCAGCCGGGCTTGACTCACATCCGCCGTCACCACTATCGACAGCGTCATTGCCGGCAGCGCCACCAGTTTGACCGTGGGAGGCACCGGCACATTGACGCTGCCTACCGGTAATACCTATGGCGGCTCCACCTACCTCGAAGGCGGCACCTTGACCGTGGGCAGCAACACATCGCTGGGCACAGGCACCTTGCGTCTCGAGGCCGGCACGCTTCAATCCAGTGCCGCGGTCACGCTGGCCAATCCGTTCACGCTCAACGACGGCTTGGTCACCATTGCCGGTGTCAATAACATCACCTTGACTGGCACCGGCACACTTTCGGACACCCAGGCCGGCACCGCCAGCACGCCGAGCGGCGGCACCAACACATTAACTGTAAGCAATGCTGGCCTGACAACCATTTCCGGCAAGCTGCAAGACGGGGCGACCAGCGGCAGCCTGACCGTGGCCGGCGGCACGCAAATCGCCAATCCGATGGCCGGCGTGGCAGCGGGCACCGGCAATTTGGTCCTTGGCGGCACCGTCGCCAGCACCTACTCCGGCGGTACCGTGCTGGCCAATGGCAGTCTGATTTTGGCCAGCGGCAGCGCCCTCGGCACGGGCACGGTGACGCTCATCAGCGGCACGCTTATGTCCGATGCCTCGCTGCGTACGCTCGCCAACTCGATCGTGCTCAACGGCAACGTGACCCTGGCGGCCAGCGCCGCGGATGGAACCGCCAGCACCTCCAGCGGCTTGACCTTTAGCGGTCCGGTCACCGTGGCGGGCAACGACTCACTGACCGTCAACGACAGTGTGATTTTCAACGGCGTCGTCAGCGGCGCCGGCCAACTTACGGTAGCCGGCTTGGGATCGTTGACACTGTTCAATTCCGGCAACACCTTCTCCGGCGGCACAGTCCTGAACGCTGGCTCGCTCTGGCGCCACCGGCACCTTGATTGTGAACAACAGCAACGGAACCACCGCCGGCGCGCTTACCAGCGGCTCGCTCGGCACGGGACCATTGACACTTGTCAACGGCACTGTCCAGGGCACCAGCGGCGGCGTCACGATCGCCAACCAACTCATCCTGGGCGGCGGTTACGTGGCCTTCAGCGGCGCCAATTACATCGATTTCAGCCAAACTTCGTTGACCGCGGGTGCTCCGGTCGACAGCGTGGTAGGCACCGTCAACCTCATTGCCAATGCCACGAACGCCGCATCACCCGCGAACACGACCACCATCAACGACCAGCTCACCGGCACCGGCAATTTGACGCTTTTCGGCGGCAGCGGCACGCTTGCCCTCACCGCGACCGACTCCTTTGGCGGCGCCACCACGGTCAACGGCGGCACATTGAGCCTGAGCGGCGCCAACGGTCAGTTGACCGGCACTTCCCAAATCACGCTCAACGTCGGCGGGATTTTGAACGTGGACGACACGGGGACGTTTGCCGCCGATCGGTTGTCCAACGGCAATCTGCAGTTAGACGGAGGCACGTTGAACATCCTGGGAGGCAGCGGCGGCGCCTCCGAGGCGTTGGGCTCGGTCGTTTTGTTGGGCGGCAATTCCACCATCAGGCTCAACGCGCCGACTTCCACGGCGACACTGAGCATTGCCAGCCTGTCAAGGACTTTGGCGGGCGCCGACGATTGGTATTTTGGCGGGGACGGGTCAGAAATTTGGCGTCGCCGATCAGATCACGTTTGGCTTGTCGCCCGTGCCGTTTGGCGAAAGTATCATCCCCTATGCCACGGTCACGGACGCCAGCACCGCGGTCACGATTGGCGGATCCGGGGCCACTAACAGCGGCGGTTACAACCTGGCCACCGTCAACGGCAGCAACCAACTCGTCGCCCTGACATCCTACCAGGCCCTTTCCACCACTGGCGGCAACAGTTCCACCGATAACGTTCTGGTGCTTAGCACGCCGGCCGCGATTGCGACCGACACCGTAAATGCCCTGCTGGTGGTCGGCGACGGCGTCAACGTCAAAGGCGCCGCCGGCGCGATCTTGAATGTCGTCAGCGGCCAGGTGGCCAGCAACGATACGGTCACCAGCAATCCCGTGGGCAATACTATCTCCGTGCCGACGCTGGCTTTTGGCACCGCGGAAGGCCTCATTTTTGGCAATGCGGCCTCGACCACTATCAGCAGCTCCATTACCGGAAGTGGGGGATTGACGTTGGGTGGAGCGGGCAACGTGATACTACCCACTCCGAACAGTTACACGGGTGGTGCCAGCAATCAGCAGGTCATCACGCTTAATAACAGTCCAACGACAGGGAACTTCCAGGTCACCTTTAACGGCGCAACCACTGTCCAGATTCCGTATAACGCAGCCCTCTCGCAAGTCCAGGCCGCGTTGCAATCGCTCTCGTCCATCGGCACAGGCAACGTTTCAGTGACTCCCGCTTTCTCCCCGACCAGCCAGGCCTTCACGGTGACCTTCCAGGGCTTGTTGGCCGGATCAATTCAGCCTTCGATGACGCTCGCGCTTAGCACTCTTTCCAACGGTCAAACCGGCGCGAGTGGGCCTTCCGTCACCATCACGACCAATATCGCCGGCCAACCGGCGACCACCTACAACGGCGGCACGACTTTTAATGGCACGACTTTCAGTCCCGCCGGCGACCTTACCTTGCAATCCAACAGCGCCATTGTGGGCGGATTGATTGTCTCCGGCGGCACGCTGCAAGCCTCCACTGCGATCACGCTGCCGTCCGCGGTGCTATTCGGCACCTATGGCGGCGGCAGCAGCGTGGTGACCCTGGGCAGCGCCAGCACCGGTCTCGGCAGCCCCATTGTCTTCGCAGGTGGTGCGTTCCTTGGGGGTCTTACGGCGACCATTTCGGTTGCCAATCCGGCAAGCACACCCATCCTTATTCCCGGGGTTATCAGTTCCCTGCCGAGTTTCAGCGGCGGCGCCTCAAGCATCACCGCACTGATCAAGCAGGGATCGGGCACCTTGGATCTTGGTGGGCTCAATACGTATACCGGCGAAACGGTCGTGCAGCAGGGCATCCTCAACGTCCAAAACAGTGCCGGCCTCGGTGCCACGGGCGACGCCGTGCAGACGCTGACGTTCGGCGGCACGATCACCGCGGGCACATTCTCGCTGACTTACAATGGCGCCACCACAGGTCCCATTACCTGGTCTTCCAACGGCACCATGCTGGCCTACAACATTCAGTTTGCCCTCAATGCCTTGTCGACGATTGGCCTGGCCAATACCGCGGTGACAGGAACGGGGCCGTTCACGATCACTTTCCAAAACCTGTTGGGCGCGGACAGCAATGTCGGAGCGCTCGGCGTCACTTCCAGTCTCGTGGGCAATGTTCCTGCCACGCCTCCCACGTTGACTCCCGCATTCACTACGCCCGGCAGTAATTCCGGGACCGTCGTGGCCAGCGGCGCGACTCTTCAACTGCAGAGCGGTGCCGTGGCCATTGTTGTTCCCGAGGCACTCACTGTCAGCGGCAACGGCGTGGGCGGTGTCGGCGCGGTGCAAAACTTGCTCGGCAGCAACACCTTGAGCAACGCCGTTACACTGGCAGCGGGCGCCACCGTGGGCGGCAACGTCGGCACTTTGACTTTGAGTGGCACCATCACGGGCGCTCGCCGACTTGACCAAGGTGGGCACCGGCACCGTGCAACTGGGCGGCAACAACAACTATACGGGTTACACAAACCTGAACGCCGGCGTCGTTCAGCTCAACAACCCGACCGGTTTGGGTTCCAATGCGAGTGGCGCAACCGTTGTCAGCGGAACATCCTTGCAGCTCGGCATCGGTGCGGGCACAGGTCTCACCACCGGTGCTGTCACTTCGATCGTCGGCACCGTGGCCGGCAAAGCGCTAAACCTTAGCGGTGTCGGCCTGGGATTGTTCAACTCGACCTTGCTGACTGCCAACGGCGCCCTGATGGCCAACTCGATCACGCCCATCACCTGGACAGGCAGCATCACGCTCAGCGGCAATACCACGATCGACACCGCGGTGACCACTGCCGACACTACGGCCGGCAACGTTAACGCGGATCTGACACTGAGCGGCAACATCAGCGGCCCCGGCGGGCTGACCAAGGTCGGCAGCAGCATCCTTTACCTTACGGGAGCGGACACGTATGCCGGCGCCACCACGGTTGAGGTGGGCACACTCGACATCGGCGGCTCCGGGTCCTTGCTGCCTGCAACGGCTCCAGGCTCCAACGAGGTGCAAACGATCAGCTTTAGCGGGACTATTACCAACGGCAGCACGTTCACTCTGGCGTTCAACGGTGCCACCACCTCGGCCATTGGTTACAGCACCGCCACCGGGACCTTGCAAAGCAACATTCAGAATGCCCTGAACGCGTTGGCGACCATTGGTCTCTCTGGAAACACCAACACGTTGGTCAGCGCCGTCAGCGCCAGCAGCGTAACGATCACTTTTCAAAACCAGCTTGGCGTGACCAATGTGCCCCAGTTGACGCTCAACAGTAGTTTGACAGGCACCAATCCCAGGGCGTCCGTGGCCATCACGACCGCTGGCGTGGCTGCCTTGAACGTCCTGGTGGGCGCCACTTTCACGCTGGACGACACGACCGTCAACTTGCCGAATCGTCTCAGCAGTTCGGCAACCATCGCCCTCAACGGCGGCACGTTGTCCTATCTTGGCAACAATCTCAATGCCATTGCATCGGCCCAGACGGTAGGCGCCATCACCCTGGGCAGCGGAAACAACACTATTTCCGTTATTGACGGCACTGGCATCGGCTCCACGGCGATCCTCACCAGTGCAGGCCTGCTGCGCGAAGCGGGCGCGACGGTCAATTTCATTGGCTCAACCACTCTGTTAGGCGGCGCCTACAGTCAGATACAATTCACCTCCCCTATCACCGCGGCGGCCAATGGTCCGTTTGTCAATTTGACGAACGGCATCCTGCCCTACGCCACGGTTCAAGGGCCGAATTCGACGTCCTTGAATTTTGCCAGCTACGCCTCACCCGGCGGAATCACGGCCTTTACCAACTATGTCAACAATCTTGCAACCGCCAATTCCACATCCAACGTGATTTTGACCTCGGCGACCACCCTGTCCGCCAATGTTACGGTCAATTCCCTGCTGCTGCTGGGGTCGCTCACCTTGACAGCCGCATCGGGTGGCAACAATTTCACCCTGACCGTGGCCAGCGGCGGCCTGGTGGCATCCAGCGGCGGCACTGCCACCCTCACGGGCGGCACGCTCAACTTCGGCACAGCGGAAGGCGTGTTGACCGCCAGCACCGCCCTGACCATCAACAGCTCCATCACTGGCACGGGCGGCTTGACGGCTTCCGGAGCCGGCACGGTGACGCTCAACGGCACGGGCGTCTACACCGGCTCGACCGTTTACGACGGCGGCGGCATCAACGTCGGCAATTTCGCCGTCGGCGTCGTCAGCGCCCTGGGCAACACGACGCTCACCGCCATTTCGGGTGTCATTGGCACGTCTTTCGGCGGCGCATTCAGCGTCTTCAGCAACCCGATTATCCTCAACAACAGCGTCGTCGGCTTCGGCCTTGCCGGCACGCAGCCGACCATTGCCGGTCCGATCACGCTCATTGGCAACGATTTCATCCAGGCGACCGGCAACACCGCGCAAATCGCCGGGTCCATTGGCGGTAGCGGCACGTTGAATATCGGGCCGTCCGCCAGCAAGGAAGCCCTGATTTTGGCGGGAAACAACACCTACACAGGCGGCACAAACTTGGATCCCGCCCTTGGCGGCGGCAGCGACAACGAACTCGATGTCATCAGCAGCAACGCTTTTGGGACGGGGCCCATCAACTGGCTCGGCGGGCAAATAGACACTTTCCGCGTCGTCACCGGAGCGGCAGTCGAGTCGGCCTCTGGCGTGGTCACCATCCCCAACCAGATCAACCTCATCAACGCAACCCCGGAGATTGCTGGGCCTTGGTATCAAGCTGACGGCCTGGGTTATGTAAACTTCACTGGGAACATCAATGTGACGGGAAGCTCAATTATCAACACGTTGATATCGGCGAATCTGACGATCACCGGCGTGATTTCCGGCACCGGGAACTTGACTTTTGGAACGCAGATAGAATATGGCGGCGGCCCGGCGGCGCCTGCCTATGTTCCCTCCTCGGTGACCTTGACCAACGCCAACACGATTTCAGGCGGCGTCTCGCTGCAGCCGACCCAGAATTACGACACCAGCGCGCCCGATGGTTACGCCGGCCAGTTAATACTGGAAAACAGCGCGGCCTTGGGTACTGGCATTTTCACTTTTGGCAACGGGATATTGCAGGATGACGGTGTCACTCCCATCACCCTCGCCAACAATATCCAGTTCGACGCCGCTCAAGGATACACTACCAACGCCACTTTACGCAGCATCAACGCAACGAACCCCAATATCCCCTTTACGATCACGGGCCTGGTGACTTCCACCGCGGCCCTTGCCAACGTCCCTGGCGAAACTCCCGGATTGACCATTGGCGGGGGCAACGTGGTTTTCGACAGTCCGATTGTCCTGGACAACACTGTTGTTGTTGATGCCGGCACCATGACCCTTGCCGGCCAGGCGACGCTGACGTCCACGGGTTTGGCGGTGAATCCCGGCGCCACACTTGCGATCAACAACACGGCCACCAATACTACCAACCGCGTCGCGGCCTCCGTACCAATATCCCTGACGGGCGGCACGCTCATTTATGAAGCCAACACGACGCCTGGTGCCGTGTCGACCGAAACCTTCGGCACCGTCACGTTGAACTGGAGCAGCGCCACCACGCTCGCCGGCAGCTCCACGATCATCAATGATGCCGTGCCAGGCACCACGTCGATCATCACCCTCACGAACTTGACAAGGACTGCGGGGACACTGATCAATTTCACCGGCCAAGGTCAAGCGCTTAACACCACGACCAACCAGATCATTGTCAGCGGTGCGCTGACGCCCACACCCACGGCAGTCACCAACGGCAATATCTTGCCCTACGCCTCGGTCACAGGCCCGGGCGGAACTCTTGATTTCGCCGCAGCGGCCGGCGGCAGCCAGGCACCCACGGCGCCTTATAACATCACCGCCTTCACTGGCTACGTCAGCGAGACGCTGGCCAGCGCCAGCAACAGCATGGACGTTGTGAAGGTGACAGCCAACGACAATTCGCTGAACTCCACCAGCGGCACGCCCGCTGCCGTCTTGATTGACGGCGACAATATCACCATCACTGGCACCGACACCTTGAACCTGGCCACCGGCGCGCTCCTGGTCACCGGCGCTACCACCACGGGCGACACGTTGGCCGCACCCCTTAATTTTGCCAGCGCTTCTGGTGAGGGTCTTCTCGTCAGCAATTCCACTCCAAGTTCCGGCAATGCGGCGCTGAACGTCACAGGCGCGATCTCCAACAGCGCTGACGGCGGTTTGACCATCGGCGGCACCGGCAGTTTTGAGCTTTCGGGCGTCGACACCTATACCGGCACCACCACGCTCGCTTCCGGGATAGTGGTGATCAACAACAGCAGCGCCTTTGGAGCCGCCGTCAATGTCGTCGCCACGACCAACGCGACCATTGAATCGGGGTCGGCCGCGGGCATCACCATCGCCAATCCCATCCAGCTGAACACCGGCATCCAGGGCCTGGGAGTCTTGACGTTCACCGGCGTCAATCCGCTGACCTTGGCCGGGGTCATTTCGGGTTTTGGCGGCATTACCGTGAACGGCAGCACTTCGGGTCCGCTGACATTCACCGGCACCGCGGCTAATACATTCGATGGCGATCTCATCATGAACTCGGGAACGCTGCTGCTTTCCAAAACCGGAACCACCGCCGCAACCGCTGCCGCCGTTGGGGAGTATGCAACCGTCTATATCAACGGCGGCACAATCCAGCAAACCTCGACGGTCAATGAATTGCAGAGCTTTGACAGCCCCAACGTGACCATCAGTTCCACCAATGCGGTGCAAACATTGACCTTCTCGGGCGTCGGCGGCACCAATGCGCCCTCGAGCGGCACCTTCACATTGATTTTCAACGGCGCCACCACGGGGCCAATCACATACAGCAGTGTTGCCACCACTCTTGAATCCAATATCCAGAGTGCGCTCAACGTGCTTTCGACCGTGGGCGGAGGCAATTCCTTCGTTACGCTTCCTGCCACCAGCACCAACGGCAACGTGACGTTGATGGTTGAGTTCTGCGGTGCGCTGGCCGGGTTCCCCCAAACCGCCGTAACACCGGTGTTTCCCTCGTTGCTGCCGAGCGGATCGTCTGTGTCCGCGGCAACGGCGGTCATCGACGGAATTCCGCAGATTGGCGCCCACGGGACCTTCGCGCTGGGGGCCAACCTGGCCCAGTTTGACACTCTGACATTTATCAACGGCGGCGATGTCACCATGACCACCGGCACGTTAAGCTTCTATGACTATTCCGGCTGCATCCAAACTTTTGCCGAGCCGCTGATTCCCAGCGCGCCTGTGTCGGCGAGCAATCCCCTTTTGCCCAGCACGGCGGAAATCGTCGGCGGGACCACGATCATCACCGCGTATACAAACAACGGCTCTTACCCCGTGAATATCCAGAGTTCGGGGGGCACCCTAAGCAATCCTCAGCAGGCGGTTGCTCTGTCGGGAGTCAGCGGCGGCAATTTCACCTTGTCGGTCGGCACCGCAGTCACGACTCCCATCACCTTCAGCACGACAAACACAGCCCTCGCATCCAACATTCAAGCCGCCCTGAACGCGCTATCTTCGGTGGCTGGCTTGGGCAATCCTGGCACCGCGTCGGTGAAGCGCCACGGAGGCCGATGCGGTGGAGACGCTCACTTTTACCGGCACACCCGGGGGCGGGACGTTTTCCTTGACGTTCGGCACAACGTCGGTCTCTGGGATCAGCTATAGCACCAACTCAGGTACGCTTCAGACTAGTATTCAAAACGCCCTTAATTCACTGGCCACCATCGGCTTGACAACCAATGGCTTGCCCAACGCGGTCGCTACCGCCGTCAATGCCACCAACGTCCAGATTACCTTCCAAAACCTCCTGGGAGACCAACCGATCACGACACCGCTGGCAGCGACGAGCAGTCTGACAGGCGGCACCAGTCCGGGCATTACCGTTGGCTCGACAGGGTTGAATGCGCTCGTCTTTACGGGTACAACCGGGACCTTTACGCTGTCCTTCCTGGGTCAAACCACAGCTTCAATCACCTACAGCTCAGTGTCTGGCACTCTGATAAGCAATATCCAAAGTGCGCTCAACAGCCTTTCGACAATTGGCTCGGGCAATGCTACTGTTACCGCGCCAAACGCCACCAACGTCGCGGTGAATTTCACTGGTGCATTGGCCGGGACTCAAAACAATCTCGCAATTGTCACGAATTCAGTGGCCATGGCGATCAACGGCAACGGCAGGCGCGCCACTTGCCACGGTGACGTTCCTTGGCGTCGCCCCCGGTTCGACCGTGCCTCAGATGACGGCCAATATCGCCCCCGCCAGCGTGATCCAAAACCTGACCTTCCCGGTGGGTCTTACGGGGGGCGTTTTTACACTGACATTTACCCCCCCCGGCGGCACCGCTACCACAAGCTCGCTGATTGCTTACAGTTCCACCACCACCACGTTGGCGTCCAACATCCAGGCCGCCCTTAGTAGCCTTGGCGCCACCACCAGTTTGGTCTCGGTGACGGCAACCAGCGCCACCAACGTCAACATTAGTTTCCAGGGCGCGGACGCCGGCGGCGTGGTCACGTCCACCAGCGGGGTGACCGCGGCCAGCGGCCTGGGCATCAACCAAAAGCAAACCATCGCCTTCACCGGCATTACGGCCGGCACTTTCATGGTGGCCTACAGCAGCGCTCCGGGAACCACCGCCACCACGCCGCCGATCACTTTCAGCACGGCCACAGCTACTTTGGCGTCGAATATCTCCAACGCTCTGAACAACCTGTCCACGATCGGCTCCGGCAACGTTTCGGTGAGCGTCAGCGGCACCACGGCCACGATCACCTTCCAGGGCACCCTGGCAGCGATGCCGGAGACAACGCTGTTCACGGTGAGTCGGCGCACCATCGGGCACTGCCATCCAGAACATCTCCTTCGGGGGCACGCCAACCAACGGTGGAAAGTTCACGCTGACATTGGTAACGCCGGCGGGTACCACCAGCACCAGCACAGCCGTCGCTTACAGCACCAGCACCGCCACTTTGGCGTCTAACATCCAAACCGCCCTCACCAGCGTCGGCATTACCACCGCCTTGGCCACGGTGACTGCCGTCAGCAGCACGAGCGTGAACGTTACCTTCCAGGGCACGGACGCCGGCGGGGTCATTCAACTTGCCAATGTGTTGTCCGGCAGCAATGCCGCCGTCACCGCCGTGCCCGCGGTCAACGAGGTGCAAACCTTGGCCTTCCCGGCCGCGGCCTCGGGCGGCACATTCACCGTGGCCTTCAACAGCGTCACTTCGGGGCCGATCAATTACAGCACATCTTTGACTACTCTCGCCAGCGGCATCCAAACCGCTTTGAATGGCTTGTCGTCCATCAGCGGCACCGGCAGCGTGACCGTGCTCCCCATCAGCGGAACCTCCGTCGGCGTCACCTTTGGCGGCGGCGGGTTTGCTGGGGTGGCAGTTACTCCGCTTGTCTCGGTGAGCGGCGTCACCGCGAATGCGGTCTACACCGTTAATTTCAGCGGAAGCCCCACCGGCGGCACATTCCAGCTCAAATTCAACGGCTCCTCCACCGCCACCATCAATTACAGCACCAACCCCGGCACCTTGCAGGCAAATATCCAGAACGCCCTCGACGCCCTGTCGACCATTGGCGCCGGAAATACTCAGGCGCTTGTCAATGCTGGGGCGACCAGCGCGACCATCACCTTCCAAAATGCTGACGCCGCAACGCCTGAGACGCCAATCACGGCGACGGTGGGCACACTTTCCCCTGGCAGCATCTCGGTGACGCCTTCCACCACCACTGGCTTTGCCGGCCTGAGCGGCGCTGCCACCAGCAGCCAAACATTCAGCGCCACCATCACCACAACGGCGGCAGCCGCCGTTGCCCCCGTAACCGGCATTGGCACGGGAGGGATCACCGGAACGTTAACGCAAACAGGCTTCGGGTTGGAAGGCGCCACCAGCCCGACCGCCAGCGTGCTCGTCGCCAACACCGGCCTTCAGGGCCTTGTGGGCGGCTCCAACGGGCAGGCAATCGTTATTACCACCACCCAAATCGGCGCCGGCCTGACGGGATCCAGCCCAGCGGTCAATGCTTACACCGTAACTCCGGGATTCTTTGGCGACATGGTTCTCGCCACGCAGCTTAGCGGCAGTTATGGCCTGGTGAAAATGGGACAGGGCATCCTTACCTTTGCCGGCAGTGTCGGCAACGTTTTCAGTTATGCCACCAATGTCGACGAAGGCGAGATTGTGTTTGACAAGCAAGCCAACGTCGCGGCGGTCAGCGGCCCGGTGGTCGTCGGTGATTACGGCGGCAGCGCCACGGTCAAGGTGGCCAGCAATTACTCTCAACTCAACGGGCAAAACATCTACGTCGAAAACGGTTCCACGTTGGATTTGACCCAATCCTCGTCCGCCGCCGGGTTGGGTACCACGACCGGTCAAACCATCGGCACCCTGAACATCTACGGCGGCACCGTCCAATCGGGCACCAACACCTTGACGCTCGGCGGCGATGTCACCGCAGCGGCCGTTGGTGCGTCTCCCGGTGTTCTTACCGGCAAGGTGGACCTGGGTTCAAACACCCGCAATTTTTTCACGCTGGATGCCACCACGGCTTCGGGAACCACCTTCGGTCTCAATGTCACTGCTGTGATTTCCAGCGCCAGCGGCACCTTTGGCATCACCAAGCTGGGCTCCGGCACGCTGAATCTCCAGGGCACCGCCGCCAACACCTACACGGGCACCACGACGGTGAACGAGGGCACTTTGCTGCTCAGTCAAACGGGTGGTGTGGCGGTTCCAGCCAACCTAGTGGTCGGCGATGGCGTTGGCGGATCGGGCTCTAACAAGGTTGACATCGTTCGCCTGGCCGCCAGCAGCGAAATCGCCACCACCGCCGCCGTCACGATCAACAATTCCGGTTTGCTTGATCTCAACTCCAATAGCAACACCATTGGGTCATTGGTCATGACCGGCGGAACGGTGAACACGGAGACCGGTACCTTGACGCTGGGCGGCAACGTGGCCGGCTTCGCCAGCCCCACCAACCTCACGCCGGCCACCATCAACGGCAACCTGTCGCTGGGCACCGCAGTGAGAACGTTTGATGTTCAGCAAGGCAGCTTGCCGTCAAATGTCACCGACCTGTCCGAAAGCCTGGCGTTTTCCGGAACCACCGCCAACTCAGGTGCGTTCACCTTGGCATTTGGCACCTTGACGACCAACAACATCACTTACAGTTCCGTGGCCGCCACGCTGCAAAGCAACATCGCCACGGCATTGGCTGCCTTGGCAAACATTGGCGCCGGCAATGTCACCGTGACCGGCACCAACACCGCCGTGGTAATCACGATTCCGGCCGTCGGCGCCCAGACGATTACGGTGGCATCCGACACCTTGTCCCCGGCCACTACGGTCACCCCCGGCACCACCACATTGACAGGCGGCCCTCAAGCCGACATGGTGATCAACGCGGTCATTAGCGGCACGGGCGGTGGGATCAACAAAATCAGCGACCCCGGCGTGCTGTTGCTGACCGCCGCCAACACTTATACCGGCGCGACGACGGTGAGTTTCGGCTCGCTGTTTGTCGACGGCTCGCTTTCCGGCAGCAGCGCGGTCACCACGACCGGCGGTGGCGTGCTGGGTGGCACGGCCTTCCCCACCGGATCCGTGGGAGCGACTGTCGGAACCTCGGGCGGCACCGTAAATCCCGGCGATACTGTCGGTGGCGTGGGTGTGTTAACCATCAACAGCGCGATCGGCACTCCCACCACATTGGATCTCAGCAACGGCGGCAATCTTACGCTGGAGATCAATGGCTACACCACTCCGGGAGTTAGCTACGACCAGCTCAAGCTCACGGGATTGGGCATTCTCAAGGTCGGCCCAACCTCGACTTTGACTTTCGATTTGGCCGGCCTTAGCGGCGCTGCCAGCGACGGCAAGGCGAGTGGCGTCATCCAATTCAACGGCCTGGAAGGTGGGCAGTTTGGTTCCATCCTGACGACCAACAACCCAGAAGGTCTTGTGCCCATTTTGACCTACAACGCCAACTCGATCGACGTCAACTTCGCGGGCCCGGCCACGCACTTCGGGTTCACTTTCCCGGGCGGCACCAGCGTGACGGCAGGCTCGCCATTCGTCGTCACCGTGACGGCACTGGACCAGTTCAACGGCACGGCCCCTTCCTACACGGGCACCGTGCACTTCACATCGAGCGACCTGAACCCCAGCGTGGTCCTGCCGGGCACCGCCGGCGTTAACACCGTCACGCTCACCGGCGGCGTCGGCACCTTCAGTGCCACGCTGATCACGTCCACGATCAACGGGGTCACGCCCAATTTCCAGACCATCACCGCCACCGACACTACCACCGGCCAATCCTACAGCGGCATTACCGGCAGTGCGGCAGTCACGGTGAATCCCTCGAGCATCTTCGGCTTCAAGGTCAGCGTCGGTTCCAATGCCATCGCGGGCCACCTGGTGGGTTTCACGGTGACCGCGCAGGACCAATACGGCAACACCATTCCCAGTTACGCCGGGACTGTGCATTTCACCAGTTCCGATCCCAATGCCCAGCTTTCGGATGATGCTACCTTGACGGCCGGCGTCGGCGGATTCGCCGCCAGCTTGCATACCACCGGCGTGCAGACCATCACGGCGTCACAGTTGGGTAACTCCGGCATTTCCGGCATCAGCAACAGCATCACCGTCACTGCCGGGGCCGTCAAGAACTTTGTCATCACCGTGCCGCCATCCAACGCCACGGCGGGCCAGTCGTTCCTCGTCACGGTCACCGCGGAAGACGCCTTCGGCAATCTCAATCCGGCTTACGCGGGCACTGTGCAGTTCTCCAGCAGCGATGCCAGCGCCACCGTTCAGAGCGGCGGCTTGCCGGCTAACAGCACTTTGGTCAACGGTTCGGGCACCTTCAGTTTCACGTTGAAAGCGGCCGGAGCACAGACGGTCACCGCTTCGGACTTGACCACGCCTAGCATCACCGCAACCGCCCCGGTGACTGTCGCCGCTGGCGCGATCAACAAATTCGCGGTGACCATTCCTGGCAGCGGAACCACGCCTGCCGGCAGTCCGCTGTTCTTCGAAGTGATCGCCGAGGACACCTATGGCAATACGGTCACCGGCTACACGGGCACTGTTCATTTCAGCAGCACTGACGGCAACCCCGCTCTGCCGGGCGATTATACGTTTACCAGCGGCCCCTCTGGTTCAGGCGCCAATAACGGCATCGCCTTTTTTGGCTTGCTCCTGCGGACGGCAGGCCCGCAAACCGTCACCGCCACTGACAAGGCCAACAACGCTATCACGGGCACCAGCGGGCAAATTACCGTCACCCCGCTCGCCGCCAATCACTTTGTGGTGTCGGTCCCCGCTTCGGCCATCACCGGGACTCCCTTCGCCGTGACGGTGACCGCCGAAGATCAGTTCAACAATGTCGTTCCCGGCTACACGGGCACTGTCCATTTCACCAGTTCCGACAGCGCCGCGACCTTGCCGGGCAGTTACACTTTCTCCGCCACCACGGACCAGGGCGTGCATGTCTTCACCGGCGTCGTCCTCAATACGCCCGGCAGCCAGACGATCACGGCCACCGACGCCGGCGGCGTTACAGGTACCAACACCTCGCCCATCGTGAGCCGGGGCCTGACCGTCACCAGCCTGACCCCCACGCCCAGCGGCTTCACTGCCACCTTCGACAAGCCTTTCGTGCCCACGGATATCAACCTCTACGACTCCAGCAGCGGCGGCGGCGTCGACGATGTTGTTTTGACAGGGCCCAACGCGCCGCAGATCTCCTTCCACGGCTCGCTGATCATCAGTGCGAACGATCAGACGATCACCTTCGTCAAAACCAGTAACTTTACCGGCGCCGGTTTCAATCCGGGCACTGGTGTGCTGTCGGCTGGCACCTACACGGTCACCTTCCGCAGCGCCGCCAGCGGTTTCGTGGACAGCCTCAACGGGCCCCTCGACGGTCTCAACAACGGCAACCCGGCCGGCAGCAACTACGTGACCACCTTCGTGGTGACCACGCCGCCGGTGGTCGTCGCCGTCCCAGCCTTTGCCCGTGGGCCGGACAGCGTCGATACGATCAACCTGCCCAACAGCGCGACGACAGGTATTCCGCTCAACGTTAGCGTCGCCAACGGCATTACCTCCGGCAAGTTTACCTTGCAGTACAACTCGGCGCTGTTGAGCATCACCGCGGCCTTTGCCAACACTTCGCTCTCGGGTGCTTCGTTGTCGCTCGACGCGGCCTCCACGGCGGGCACCGCCATCCTGGACTTCAGCAGCCCGACGGCACTGACGCAGACGTCGTTCCTCCGCCTGGGCGGTTTGACGGCAACGGTGCCGGCCACGGCGAACTCGTTGTACCGGTCCAAGGCGCTCTTGCACTGGAGCGGCGTGACTCTCAACGGCGGCGCCATCAACGCCGAGGGCGGCGATGCCGTGGAAATCGTGGCCTACTTCGGCGATGCCTCCGGTACCGCCAACGGTAACCTGAGCGGTGGCGACGCGTCGGATATTTCGGCGGTGGCGACCGGCATCAGCACCAATGGCACGCTGGGCACCTTGGGCGGGTTCGCGGCATTCCCCTTGGGCGACCCGGTCATTGTGGCCGACCTCAATAACGACGGCCTGGTGGACGCTTCCGACGTGACGCTGCTCAACTCGGTGTTGTCGGGTACGCCGCGTACACAGATCCCGACGATTCCGACGAATGTCGCCATCACGGCGTATGGCCCCGATCCGGCGCTGAGCCTGCCGACCACGCTGGTTGGCTTGCCTGGCAGTACCGTGGTGGTGCCTGTGAACATCGACACGGCCAAGCCGGTGGGTAGCAACGGGGCGACCGAAGCGATTTTGGCGCTGAAGTATAATCCGCAGGTGTTCACCGTGTCGCCGGCGGATGTGCAGGCGGGATCGCTGACTTCTGGCTGGCAGGTGACGACGGTGGTCAATGCCCAGACGGGTGAGATCGGCATCGACATCTTCAGCAGCTCGCCGATTCAGACGACGCTGGGCGGCAGCCTGGTGACCATCTCGCTGCACGTGCGCGACACGGCCCCGGCGGGTCAGGCGGCCTTGACGCTGGTGAACCAGGTCAATCCGACAGGTCAGCGGTTGTTCACGACGACGGTGTCGGACGGCAACGGCGCGTTTGTGCTGCACACGACGATGACGGTGCTGGGCAGCGAGCCGGGCGAGCCAGGGCAGGTGACGGTTATCAGTGGCCAGTCGATAGTGGCAAGCGCTCAGGCAGTGGCGGACTCCACATTGACGGCGGCCGACAAGACCGCGTCGAATGTGCAGCTGAGCTCCCACAGTCAATTGCCCGCCGCCTACTATTTGGAGCAGGTGTTCGGTGAAATCGACCCGATGCTGGTGCCGGAGAGCACGATAGCCCAGCCCGCAGCGATCCTGAACACCGAGTCGAACGATCCAACCAGCGTCAGCAATACGGACAAGGCGCTAGTGCAACCGCTGGCGGATGCCCAGCACGACTGGGTGCCGGCGGAATTGCTGGAGCACTTTGGCCGGGACGGCCACAACGTCACGGACGAAGCGGATTTGGCCGGCCTGGAAGCGTTTTTCGCCGGCGAGGCGAACGGAAACCCGCTAAGGCTTGTTTAACCCGGAGCGCGGGGGCTCAATGCGATTGATTGCCCCGCGCCTGCGCAGATGAATCCGGTCACGTTTAGCCGCGGTCCGAAGGACCGCGGCGGGGCGTGCAGCCCTAGATCGACATGCGGTGAATCATTTCCAGGGCACACCGATATGAGCCAAAATTCGTTGCTTGCATTGCACACAGACCCCTCTTTCGTTTCGTATCACCCACACTCGTGCAATGAATAGTGGCGTCTCGTTCTTACAAGGGCGGTCGATTCCTGGCTACAGGTCCAGGATTCATTCATTCACACCCCCCCAGACACCCCTTGCGAATCGTTTTGTGGAATATCACCGGGCAAGCACAAGGCAGTACCGGCAAGTCCACATCGCTGAACCACGAGGCACTGGAGGCGCTGTGGTCCGATCTCGGTGGTGATGCGACAAAAGCCGATGGAGCCATTTGGAGGTTGGCGATTGGTGACAACCAAGGCGTTCCGCTGCTCAAGAATCGCATGCACTATTCCCCGGCGCAGCGGAACAAGTCGCCAAGCTGATCGCCGCGCTCGACAATGACCGCTTTGCCGAACGGCAGAAGGCTGCCCAGGCACTGGAAAAACTGGGAGAGACCGCGGAGCGAGCGGTTCGCACTGCCTTGGCGGGGAACCCCCCTCTGGAAGTAAGGCAGCGTTTGCAGCAATTCCTTGAAAAACGCAAGGCCGATCCAGAAATAATCCGCAAGCTGCGGGCCATCGAAGTGCTGGAACAAATTGGAACGGCAGAGGCGAGCCAGGTCCTTCAAACGCTGGTCAAGGAATCGCCCACCCCCCGCCTGGCGGAAGCTGCGGCCGCGGCTTTGGCGCGGCGGGCTAACCTAGCCGCCCGCAAATGACAGCCTTGCCGGCGCGGAAGCGCTGTGACTCTCGTTCCCATACTCCTGTTTGGGAACGAGGGTAAATCCAACATCTGGTTGAAACTTCAAATCAAGCCTCCCAATGGCCATCGGTTTGGTTTTACCGTCATTGAATTCGGATGCGGCCAGCACGCTCCACGAATAACCAATAGCGATTCCCGATTTGCTGTAAAGGCGGAGGATGCCACTGCCCAGGCCGTTGCGGTAGGTGCCGTCGTCTTTGCGGCGCGTATCGGTCTTGCCGTGGCCGGACATGCTGGAGTCAATGATCGACACCTCCCATTGATCGGTGCCGGCAACCAACGGTGCGGAGGCGGCGCGAGGGCGCGGCGGGCTCCGGACCACCACGATGTGGCCGGTGTTGCCGCTGCCCGGCGGGTATTTCATGGCGATCATGTCGCCGGGTTGGATGTCGTCGATCTTGGTGATGCGCGTGAAGCCTTTCTGCGCCACCATGGCTTCGTAATAGCTGTCTGCCGTGGGCCTGGGCTTGCCGAGCCATTTCTTGAGGGCATCGGCGGTGTACTGCGGATAGCTGTGCAGGATCAAGGAATTGATGAACCCGCTGCAATCGGTGTGTGCTTCGGCGGCGACGGCGCCATTCTCACCTTTCCATTTCACGACGTTGTCTTTGTGACGGTAGCTGGTCGTGTCCGGCTTGATGTCCTCGAGCAGCTTGACGGCTTCGTCCAGATGCTTCGGAGCTGATGGCTGTCCGACAATGGCCAGGCAGGGAACGGCGAGGGTCAACGTGAGCAAAAGCTTGCGAAACATGGAAATTCTCCTAATTCACGGCACCGCCAAACACGCTTACCTGGCCGTCACGCCGACCGACGCGTTTCGGCCTTGAACGCGGTGTGGACTCCTCCATGAAGCGGGCTTCCTCAATTTGCCTTTTTCCCTGATTGCTCAGCGGTTTGCAAGTCAAAAATGGGCCACTGCCGGTGGATTTCCGGTCCCACTCCGTGGTCCAGTCTTCCGCATCCACTACAATAGGTCACCAGGCGCAGGCCTTTTGGCTGGCGCACATGTGCGGGACTGCAGATGGCGAAACGGCAAAAAAAGGTGGCCACGAATAAGCCGTCCCCTGACGGCATCGAAGAAGCTCTTCGGCTGCTTGCTCGCGAGTATGGCCGCAAACTGAGGAAAGCCATCGACCAGCGCCTGGAGGAAATGAAGGAGGACGACCGAACGCATTTCCTTATTTATCAAGTTCTTGGCGTCGGCGACAAGGAAGGGCAATTGGTGGACGAATACCAGAACAAGGGCCGCTTCTTGTACAAGTACGCAGGTTCGTTCCTGGAGGAAGCCGCGAAGCTTTGCTTCTTGGAAGCATACCCGGATTCGGGATCCATGCGGATTCCCAATACACAAGGGCGCCGTCCGAAGACATTTGAAATAGATTGCCTCATAGCATCGGATGCAATCGAAATCAAATGGAGGGATGCAACGACGGATGGCGACCATATCACAAAGGAGCACACGCGCATTCAAGCAATTGTCGATGCGAAATACATTCCGATTCGGATCATGTTTTATTATCCGAATCGAACGCAAGCTATAAGAATTCAACAAACTCTTGAAACGCTTTACAAAGGCGTCAACGGCCAATACCACTACGGCACTGCAGCCTGGCAGTATGTAAGAAACAGAACCGGCGTCGATTTCCTAGGCATTCTCACCAAACTAGCGAACGAAAATGCACCAACAGGCTGAAATCCAGGTTCGCCTCGGCGATTGCCTGCCCATCCTGGAAGGTATGGCCAGCGGCACTGCGGACCTGGTATATCTCGACCCGCCATTTTTCACGAGGAAGGTGCACCGACTTAGCCCGCGCGATCGCTCACGGGAGTTCTCTTTTGACGATCTTTGGTCTACCCAGCAGGAGTATGCGACGTTCTTGCTCATGCGATTACGTGAATTGCATCGGGTTATTTCGGAGCATGGCTCCATTTTCTTCCATTGCGACAGGCATGCGGTCCACCTCGTCCGAGCCCTTCTTGACGAAGTCTTTGGACCGGAGCAATTTCGCTCGGAAATCATCTGGCATTATCGGAGGTGGTCGAATACCCAGCGTGGGTTGCTGCCCGCACACCAGAATATCCTTTATTATACCAAAACAGACACTTACACCTTCAATGAAGTATTGACAGACTATTCCCTAGCTACGAACGTCGACCAGATTCTTCAGCGCCGCACGCGTGACGAGTCAAACAAGTCCGTGTATGATCGGGACGAAGATGGCAATGTGGTTTCAAATGGAGCCAAGCGTGGAGTGCCACTGGGCGACGTTTGGGACATCCCATTCTTGAACCCCAAGGCAAAGGAACGTACCGGGTATCCCACCCAAAAGCCATTGCTTTTGCTGGAGCGCATCCTTAGCCTTGCGAGCAACGAGGGCGATGGTGTCATCGACCCGTTTTGCGGAAGCGGCACGACCTTGGTGGCGGCACTATCGCTCAACAGGAGCGCCATCGGTATAGACATCTCAGAGGATGCGGTAGCCTTGACCAAGAAGCGGCTAGACGACCCAACGAGGACGCAATCTCGCCTCCTGGCACTGGGTCGTGAGGCATATCGGAATGCTGATGATGACGCTCTTGCAATTCTGCAAGGATTGGATTACGTGCCGGTGCAACGGAATAACGGCATCGACGCGATTTTGAAGCAGGAATTCAATGGTGCTCCGGTGACCATTCGAATTCAGCGGCCCGGCGAGACGCTGTTGGATGCCGCACAGAAACTTTTGCGGGCTTCCGTCGGCAAGGGAGCGAAAGTGATGTTCGTCATTGTCCAGGTACGAGGTGGTTGCTTTGAATTTGCCGACGGGTTGCCCGCTGGCGTTGTCGCGATTGACGGACCGGCGCTCGGTATTCGAGAGCATCTCGCGAAACTCAAGGCTGGTCAGCTGACTAATCGCCAATTGCTGCCGTGACAACGGAGGCGTTGCCTGGCATAATAGACAAGATCAAAGTGCGTTTGGAGCAGCCCAACGTGCATCGGTGGGCGAGCGAGTTGTGGTCGTCGACCGTTATCTTGTTTGGGTTGCGGCATTCACTAGCACTTGCGGATGCACTTTTTTCAAGGGGTCAAATCAATGGAAGAATCGACAACTTATCAAGCGATTTTGCAAAAAGGGCTGCAAAAGGGCTTGCAAGAAGGCCAAGCCGACGGCGCGGTCAAGGAGGCTCGAAAGCTCTTGTTGCGGCTTGGCAGCCATAAGTTGGGGCAGCCCAGTGCCCAGATGCAAACGACCTTGGGCAAAATGCCCGACCTGGACCGACTTGAAGCGCTGATTGAGCGGCTGGAAATGGCCGAAAGCTGGGAGGCTTTGCTTGCGGAGACGCCCGCCGAGTGATCAGAGCCGCTGAAAATGAACAACATCGTTGGCAAATCGCTGGTCTTGCTTGTGGCAACCGCCCTTGCCGCGGGTGGTGTTGGTCTGGTTGCCCAGGGCAGATTTGTTGCTCAATGGCCTGCTGACCAGTTCGTCGGGATCAAAACAACATCGCCGTGGTGCGGGAGCGAATCCACGGCAAGGACAATGGCGACTTTGGCGACTGATTTAAGGGGGCTGTCACGGCCGGCCGGCACCGTGGCCTGGCCGAAAGGCCCCCCCAATCGCGATATTGGTCCTGAATTGCCACCGCAGTTAATGCTCCAGTCGGGCCACACAGCCAGGATCGTTTCCGTTTCCCTCAGCGGCGACGGCAAATGGCTGGCCACGGGCAGCATGGACGGAACCGCCCGGCTTTGGGACGTTGCCACCGGCAAGGAAATCCGCACCTTTCGAGGGCATAACGCAAACGTCGATTCCGTTGCACTGACCAGCGATGCCAAATGGTTGGTCACACTGAGCGGCGGTACTGCCTGGCTGTGGGAGGTGTCCAGCGGCAAGGAAATCCGCAGCTTTCGACGAACCGAGAATAACATTTTTTGCATGGCCCTCAGCGGCGACGGCCAATGGCTAGTCACGGGCAGCCGCGACAAAACAGCCCGACTTTGGGAGGTATCCAGCGGCAAGGAAGTTCGCACATTCCAAGGGCATGCTGAGTCGGTAGTTTACGTGGCCTTGAGCGCTGACAGCAAATGGCTCGTCACAGGGAGTCCGGACAAAACAGCCCGCCTGTGGGAAATGTCCACCGGCAAGGAAATCCGAAGGTTTGAAGGGCCCAACGCTTACATCAATTCTTTGGCCTTGAGCGGCGATGGCAAATGGCTTGTTACGGGAAGCGATGACAAAATCGCCCGATTGTGGGACACGTCCAACGGCAAAGAGGTTCGCAGCTTCAAGGGGCACAGCGGGCAGGTGCGATCTGTTGCCCTGAGCTTTGACGGCAAATGGCTGGCCACGGCGCCCGACGAAGATAGTGCACGCCTGTGGGAAGTTTCCAGCGGGAAGACAATCCACAATTTGATGGGCCATGCCGATGAAGTCTCCTCCTTGTGCCTCAGCGGCGACGGTAAATGGTTGGTCACGGCAAGTTTCGACCGAACCGCCCGGCTGTGGGATTTGTCCAACGGCAAGGAAGTGCGCTGTTTCCAGTGCAATACCGATACGACCACCGCGATTTTTTTGAGCGTCGAAGGCAAATTGCTCGTGACGGGAACCTACGGAAAAAACGCCCGATTGTGGGATATGGCGAGCGGCAAGCAAAGTCGCACGTTTCAGGGCCATGCAGAAGTGCTTTTTTCCGTGTCACTTAGCCGCGACAACGAATGGTTGGCAACGGGAAGCGAGGACGGCGCCCGGCTTTGGGACGTTATCAGTGGCAAGGTCGTACGCACTTTCCAGGGCCAAGGAGAATTGGATGATATGGTGACCTCCGTGGCCCTCAGCAACGACGGCACGTGGCTCATCACCGGAAATCACATTAATGTCACAAGGCTTTGGGAACTATCCACCGGTAAGGAAATCCGCAGTTTCAAAAGGCAAACCTCAGGTTGGGGTGCGACTTCCGTGTCCCTGAGCAATGACGCCAAATGGCTGGTAACGGCAGGCTTTGAAGGTACCGCCCACTTGTGGGAAGTGGCCACCGGCAAGGAAATCCCCACCTTTCCTGGCCAAACCAATCTGGTCACTTCCGTGTCGCTCAGCGGCGACGCCAGATGGCTAGCCACGGGAAGCCGCGACCATACCGCAACCGTATGGGACGTGACCACCGGCAAACCAATACGCACCTTCAAAGGCCACAGCGGCGAAATCTATTCCGTGACCCTGACCGCCGATGCCAGGCGACTGCTCACTGGCAGCCTCGACGGCACTGCCCGTCTTTGGGAAGTGGCCACCGGTCAGGAAGTACGCAGGTTCACCAGCAAAGACCTGACGTGTGTGGCCATGAGCGGCGACGCGAAGTGGGTGGCCACCGGCTGCGGCGACGGCACCATTCGCATCTGGAGCGGCTGGGGCCCCGACGACGCCAAGGAATTGTGCCGGCTGATCAGTTTCCGCGACGGCACCTGGGCGGTGACGGATTCCCTGGGCCGCTTTGACGCTGCCAACGGCGGCGACATCGAACACCTGCACTGGGTCGTCGACAATCGAACACTACCCCTCAAGCAGTTCGCGGACCGCTTCTACGATCCAGGCCTGCTTGCCAAGCATCTCGGCTGGCACAAGGAGCGGCCGCGTGCCGTGAAAGACGCTCCGCGGTGATCTGAATCGCTTTCTGCGATTCGTCAGTAGGTCCCGCTTGCCGAGCGGGACCTGAGCGGCGTCAAGTTCAGGTCCCGCTCGGCAAGCGGGACCTACTTTACTGCGAATTCACACAGGCTGGTTTAGCCGTGGCACCGCCACTGGCGAATCCATAAAACCCAATTGACGCACCTGATGAGCGCAATCGCCCGGCCGTGCTGATCCGCACGCCACCCGTACTCTCTGTCAAAAGGAACCGCACAATGCAACCAACCGTCTGGAAATGGGCCACGCTCCTTGCTGTACCGGCTGCCCTCTGCACCGTGGCAGGCATCGGCCTGTCGCAAACCCAGGAAAGCTTCGAGACTGTCCGCAAACGAATGGAAGCGGCCAAGCCAGGCATCGCGAAAAAACACTCGGATTTGCTGAACGAACGCTACGACCTCAGCGACCGCCCCGCCAAGGGCATCACCATGTCGCGCAGCAAGCCGATCCAGGTCGGCCCACGCGCCAAGCTGCCCGCCGGCGTGACCTGGCAGCAGCTGGCGGCGATGACCCCCGAGGAGATCAAAGCAAAGGGACTCTTTCCCAAGGGCTTTTTGCCGTTGCCGCACCCCAATCATCCCGAGGGCGGCATGGTGTTCCCCAAGTTCCATATCGACGAAATCAAGAAACAGGAAAGCCGGGACCTCAGCCGCTTCGATCTCGATTTCGATCTTCCGGACCACTTTCTGCCCGAATTTCCGCCGCCAATGTACCTGACCACCCGGCCTGACCTCGGCGATGTGTCGCAAGGCAAGTTGGTGACGATCGACAATTATTACGAGCTGTTCAAGGACATCTGCAACCCCAAGCAGCTGGAAGGGCTGCGCCTGCTTGCTGACGCCGATGGCCCAGCAGCAGTTCAACGCCACCGCCGATCGCCGCACCATAAGGCCGAGCCGGGGCGTGACCTGCTTCGATTGCCACGTCAACGGCCACACCAACGGCGCGACTCACCTGGTCGGCGACATCCGGCCGCAAGAACATCGGCATCGCATCGATGTGCCGTCGCTGCGCGGCGTCAACGTCATGCGCATTTTCGGCTCGCAGCGGGCCATGAAATCGGTGGAGGACTTCACCGAGTTCGAGCAGCGTGCCGCCTACTTTGACGGCGATCCGGTGGCCGCTCAAATGAAAGGCGTCACTATTCTCGAACGCGGCAGCCAGGTTCACTTCATGGGCGAAGTCCAGGACCTGATGGATTTCCCGCCGGCGCCCAAGCTCACGATCCTGGGCAAACTCGATCCCAAGAAAGCGACCGAGCCGGAGTTGCGCGGGCAAGCGTTGTTCCATGGCAAGGCCCAATGTGCGGTGTGCCATCCGGCGCCTTATTACACCGACAATTCCATGCACAACCTGCGCACCGAGCGGTTCTTCAAGGAGCAGATGATCCTCGGCCGCAAGGCTTCCGCGGACGGGCCGATCAAGACGTTCACTCTGCGCGGCATCAAGGATTCGCCGCCGTATCTGCATGACGGCCGGCTGCTGACGTTGGAGGACGTGGTCGAGTTCTTCAACCTCGTCCTGGAAACGAGGCTGAGCGAGGAAGAAAAGCAGGACCTGGCGGCGTTCTTGAAGTGCTTGTGATTTTGAACCACGGATTGCACTGATCGCAGGGATATCACTGCATTATCTGTGATATCAGTGCAATCCGTGGTCGCCTTTTTCCGCCGCCGTCTTCATCCGCTCAAACACGCCGTGCCAATCACCCCAGCGTTTCTGCCGGAATAGCCGCATGGTGGGGTACCACGGGCTGTCCTCGCGGTCAAGTAGCCAGCGCCAATCCGCCACCGCGGGCAAGGCTAACCAAACCGGAATTCCCAGCGCCCCCGCCAAATGTGCCAGGCCACTGTCGCACAAGATTATCAGATCGACATTCTTCATCACCGCGGCAATGTTTAGAAACGATTCGCCAACGTTTCCCAGCTGATTTTCCAGGTCGCGCACGGCAAAGCGCCCGCCAAGGGCACGAAGCTGATCGGTTCCCGCGCCCTTTTGCAAACTGATGAGCTCAACGCCCTCCACCTGAGCAAGACCCGCGAAATGTGCCAACGGGATGGAACGTTTGCGGTCGTCGGGCAGTTCGGGGTTGCCCTGCCAGCAGAATGCCGATGCGAATACGGGCGCTGGAAGCCAGGATTTCACGCCATTTCTCAACGAGGGCAGGCTCGACGCGCAAATATGGTACCGCCGCCGGAATGCTTTGGAGCGTAGTCCGAAAGATGCCAGGAAGACTGGCTAGCGGCGCCTGCACGTCGAAAAGCGGTAGAGGCTCGCCCTCCGCCACCACTTCATCGACCCCGTCAATACCAGCAAGCAAACGCGTAACGGGCAGCTTGCACCCGAGGAGCACGCGGCCGCCGCGTTCCTTGACGAGCCTGGCGTAGCGGACAAATTGAAAAGTGTCCCCGTAGCCCTGCTCCGAACAAAGCAGTGATGGTGCCGCCTTCGAGAGGCGCACCATCCCAAAGAGGACGGCCCAAGGGGCTCATCGCAAAATTCGGCAGTTGCCAGCGCCATTCATACTCCGGCCAACCTCGGTCGAAGTTTCCTTGCATGAGCCATAGCGCAGGCCCGGCTGAAATGGGCCGGCGCATAATCGGGCTGCAGCTGCAATGCTCGTTCCACGCAGGCCATCGCCTCGTCCAGACGCAGCACGCATTCGCAGGGCACTGCCCATGCTGTTTAACGCCTCGACTTGGTGCGCTGGCCCTTTCAAGGCCTGTTGCAGGTGGGCAATGGCTTCCAGCGGCCTGCCCGATCTGTCGAGCACGGTTCCCAGGTTGCAGTGGGCCGTCGCATGGTCTGGCCGCAGCTCGAGCGCTCGCTGGTAGTGTGCGATCGCCTGCTCGGGTTGTCCCTGGAGGTCGTCGACGGAGCCGAGATAGGTCCAGGCATCGGCGTTGGCCGGCTCGCAGCGCAGGGCCTGTTCGAAGCATGCTCTGGCCTCGGCAAGCCGGCGTTGCCAGACCAGCACCGCTCCCAGCAAATTGTGAATGCTGGCGCGATGGGGCATGAGAGCCACGGCCCGGCGCAGGCTGTCCTCGGCCTGGGCCGGCTTGCCCAAGGCATGGCAAACGACACCCAGCAAACTCCAGCCATCGCCGTGAGACGGCTGCGCCTGGACGAGCTGCTTGCACAGCTGCTCGGCCTCGGCAGGCCGGCCCGCTTGATGATGTTTCCAGGCCTGGTCAAATAGTGCGGCAGCTGTGCTCACCGGGCTTAAGCCTCCCAGGCAGTGTGCTAGACGTAGACGGCACAGGCTGGAAGCCTGTGCTACAGGTAGCACAGGCTTCCAGCCTGTGCCGTCTAGCACTTCCGTGTCTAACGCTTTTGCACATAATCCATGCATTGATCCTACCCAATCGCAAACCGGTCTGTACGCTTTTCCCGACAATCGGCTATAATTCCTCGGTGAGTTTTCCCATTTTCCCCAAAGTGCCCAGCGGGGTGGAAGGCTCTGGGTTATTCAAGCATACGCACACCGTCCGCACCGGTAGGTCGCGGGCGGTGTGTTTGTTTCCAACAGGTTGACAGCGAGGCTCGACGAATGGATCGCATTCCGATGACCCGCGAAGGGTATGAAAAACGCAAGGCCCGGCTCGATCGCATGGAGAATATCGAGATGGTGGAGGTGGCGCACCGAATCGCCACGGCCCGCGATCTCGGCGACCTCAGTGAAAACGCCGAATACCACGCCGCACGCGAGGAACAGGGGATGCTGCAGGCCCGCATCGACTCCCTCAAGGACGAGCTTAGTCGTGCCTATTTTGTCGATCGTAACACCCTTTCCAATGAAACCGTCGTCTTTGGCATGCGCGTCAAGGTCAAGGATCTCGACGGCGGCGACGAGGAATACTTCGAGCTGGTCGGCCCAGGCGATGAGGATTACGACAAAAACAAAATCCTGATCAACAGCCCCATCGGCCAGGGCTTGCTTGGCAAAAAAAAGGGCGAGGTGGCCGAGATCAAGGTGCCGATGGGAAAGTTGCACTCGAGATCCTGGATATCAGCCTGCCGGAAGAGTCGCGCAGTAGGACGGCCTTCCCAGGCCGTCCAGACTGTACTGTGGACGGCCTGGGAAGGCCGTCCTACAAAGCAGAATGCCTAATTGTCGTTGACATAGCCGATTGGCAGGCTAGCATTTAAGTGGTAAGTCGGCTGCAAGTCCGGGCATGGCTTGGCGGTGTCCAGGACGATGGCCGTGATTCGGGGAACCAATGAAAAATCCCCGCCTCAACAGCATCCATCTGGAATCGACACGTCGTCAGGAGTTCCGGTCCGCGCACGACGCCTTATTGAGCGGCCGGGGCGATCAAACGCTCATGAGCGAAAAACAGGGCGGGTTCACGGGCGCACCGCCCAACCGCACCGCTGTCGAGCAACCGGGCGTGGATGTCGACGCCCAATTCGTGCTAATGGATAGGGACTTCGTTTTCCCGCTCAAAGTCGGTCTGAACACCGTGGGCCGCATGCCGGACAACGACGTGGTCATCGACGACGGCTACGTTTCGCGGCGCCGTTCGCCGTGCTGGTCCATGCCGACGGCCGCTGTGAGCTGCATGACGTCGCCTCCAAGAACGGCACCTTTCTCAACGGCGGCAAAATCGAAGGTCCAACGCCCCTCAAATCCAACGACGAAATCCGCATGTGCACCAAGACACTGGTCTTCATCTCCCGCCTGCCAGGGCCCGACCATCCGCAACCGCATGGGACGTTGGTTGAGTGATGCGGGTGGTGAGTGGTGAGTGGTGAGTGGTGGGTACAGTGGACGGTTGCCTGTCAATGGTCGTATAATATCGGCCAAAGGAAGGGCACCCAAATGATAAATACAGTCCACAGTTCGCAGCCAACTGCAAACAGCTCATCGCCTGGCACTCGCCACGCACCACCCGCCACCCACCACCCACCACGCACCACCCGCCACACGCCACGCTTTTTGCTGGCTCTGCTGCTGGTCGCGGCACTCTGCAGCGTGGCCTACGTCAGCCGCGCACGGATACGCCTGCCACCAAAATGGCGGCCGTGGCCCAGCAATTGGTCAATTCCTTGACGCCGGATCAGAAAAAGCAGGCCCTGTTTGCTTTCGACAATCCGGAGCGGACCAACTGGGAATTCGTGCCCTTCCAGGACAAGCAAATGCAGCCCCTGCGCAAGGGCCTGCGTCTGGTGGACATGACGGCGGAGCAAAAGAAGCTGGCGATGTCGCTGGTCGAAGCCGGCACCAGCGCCAGCGGCAATAAACAGGCCACCACCATCATGAGCCTCGAAGCGCTGCTCAAGGTGCAGGAGGCGAAGAAACCCGCCAACACTCGCGATCCGGAGTGGTATTTCTTCACCGTCTTCGGCACGCCGGGGAAAACCGGCAACTGGGGCTGGCGCGTGGAGGGGCACCATCTGTCGATCAATTACACGCTCAACAACAACGAAGTGGTCAGCGCCACGCCGACGTTTTTCGGCGCCAACCCTTCCACGCTGAAGGACGGTCCCAAGAAGGGCGAACGCATCCTGCCCGAAGTCGAGGATTATGCCCGCGAACTGTTCAAATCCCTGGACGACAAACAACGGGCCGAGGCGCATGCAGCCCAAGAACTTCGGCGAGCCGAAATCCAAGACGGTCAAACCGGCCGTCGGTCCCGCGGTGGGCGTGCCAGCGACGAAGCTGACCGACAAACAGCGCGACCTGCTGATGAAGCTGGTCCAGGCCTACGCCGACCGTCTGCCGGTGGAAGTGGCTAGCACGGAGTTGAAATTGGTCCAGGACGGCGGCCCGGACAAAATCCACTTCGCCTACGCCGGCGCCACCGAACCGGGCAAGGGCTATTCATACCGCGTGCAAGGCCCGAGCTTCCTGATCGAGTTCCTCAACGTCCAGGCCGACTCGGCCAACAATCCGGCAAATCATATTCACAGCTGCTGGCGGCACATCGAGGGGGATTTTGGGATCGTGGCGAAGAAGTAATGGGAGATTGTGGATTGCAGAATTGAGATTGCAGATTGCCGGTTGCGGCTTTCTGCCATCTTAAGTCTGCAATGCGGGGCAGGGGAGAAGAATCCCACTCAGGGCTCCGACAGAAATGCACCAGGCTCGACGTGAAAATAGCGGGAGAGCTTCGCGATTTGCGTGCGGTTGAGCTTTCGCTTGCCGGCGAGCACCTCGGAGATGGTCGATTCGGCGATGCCAGCGCCGGTTGCAGCCCCGACCTGAGTGACATTTTTCTGGTCGATCAGGAACCGGAGCAAATCCGCGTCGCCAACTGGCCGCATCGGAACCGCTTCTGCCTCGTATGCCTCGACCAGGTCGCTCAAGACGTCGAGATAATCCTGCTCCGGCGCTGTGAGTTCGTGCCGGTCAATTAGCGTATCGATGACCGCAATGGCCGCATCGAGGTCTGCTGCCGTGCGAAGCGGCCGCAACGGGAATTGGCGGACGAGGTCCAAATAGCGGTCCGTGGTTTTGCCATACACGCCGCGAATTGTCGTAGCTCGCTTGTCTGCCATGCTCAACCGTCTTTTCATTTTCCTTTATCTTCGCAAATTGCGAACTTGTCAAGTCCGAGTTTCCCTTTTTGACAAAAACGAACCCGGAGCGTTAGCGAGGCAAAACGTAGCCCCTCGCTAGCGCTTCGGGTTAGTATCCGGACAGTGAATCTGGCGATGACACCTATCCCCGGCCTGGCCCTACTGTCTGCTCGTGACAACCGTCACGCCGCTGGTGTTGGTCGGATTGAACGTCGCCGCCACCACCTGGCCCGGACGCAGCGTCACTTGCGTGGTTTGGGCCACTTCCCGGCCGTCTTGAATCTGCACGATCTTCACCTCGTAATAGTAGGTGCGGCCCGCTTGCAGCTCAGGAGTGATGAACGTGCGCTGGCCGGGAATGTTTGGCATGCGCTGGCCGTCGATGTAGAGCATTGCCTGGGCGGGCACGTCAATGACCATTTTGGCCCGGCTGAGTTTGCCGGCGGGCGGGACGGCCTTGGGAATCGGCAGTGTTTCCATTTTCCCGTCTTTTGCCGGCGGGTCCACCGGCAAAGTCACAAAGGGGTTGGCGTATTTCGAACCGTTGCCAAACCCCGTCCAATCGCCCTCGCGGAAATAATAGAAGTTGCCGATGTCAACGTTAATGCTGCCCATGCCTCTGAAGTCGGGCCCTGTATATACGGTAGGTGGGTATATGCCAGTGGGGTATTCCCAAAGCGGGTAGCTGGTGCCGCAGCCGCCGAAGGTCTGGCCGGGAGAACCTACTGTGATCGCGGCCATTATCAATAAACTGTACATGCAGATATCTCCTAAAACTCCGTGGGTGGGTGGGTGGGTGTGAAACCGCGTGCAAGCTCCCCGGTGAACCTTAACCTGCCGCCGCACGGTCAGCAACCCGCAGCGCTCCAAGAGTATGCGTAATATCGCGTAGCGGAGCCGTGCTTTTGTCAAATGTGGATTCTCCAGGCAAACGCACGCTTTTCATGATTTCGACACTGCTGGAACTAGTGTCAACTCATTTGCCCCAATTTAGCTATTTTGACTGATGTTCGTGGTGGACAAAGCCGCGCCGATCCGTAACAATTCTTGAATGCAGCCTTCTGCAAAGCTCTAATTCCAGTCCACTTGTCCTGGCACCACGGATTCGGTGCTTTGTTAGTTGTCACCTCAGCCCGAAAGCACCGGCTGTCTTTAACGCGCAGGAGTCCATCCGTGATTTATTCAATCTGGCGTCGCTGCCTCACGCGTTTCACCCGCAAGTCGGCGGCAAAAAATCGACGGGGGACGAGACATCTGGTTTCCGCATGGCGGCCGTGGCTTGAGCGCCTGGAAGATCGCATCGCGCCGGCGACCGACATCACCGTAGTGCTGGGGATGGCAGGCACGGGCAGTTTGGACCATTTCCTCAGCGCCACCAATGGCACCATCACCACGGCCGACGCCCCTGGGGACACCGCGGCCACACTGTCATCAGGGGCCCTGGCAGAAGTGGGTTCCGGACCAGTAGGGTCGGGAACCGCCATCAGCATCGCCGCAACCACCGCCATCACATTCAACGACGTTGGCGTGTTGAACCTTCTGACCGCCACCGGGGTCAGTGTCGCATTCTCCACGACCAGCGGGCCGATTTCCTTTGCCAATGTCATTGACACCTTGAACACCGCGGGCGGCGGTCTGAGCTTCAGTGCCGGCACGAACCTGACTCTGTGCAACCTCAACACCAACGGCGGCAACGTAAGCTTGACCGCGGGCACGGCGGCTACCGGCAATCTCGCCTTCGGGAATATCTTGACCAACGGCTCCGGCAACATCACCTTTCAAGCGACCGGCAACATCACGCAAACTGGATCGTCCACGGCGGCATCCGGCGAGGCAATCAGCGCGACCGCGGTTGACAACATCGTCGTCAACTCGCTCCGCGGCTCGACGGTTAGCCTCAGCAGCAGCACCGGCTCGATTTCTTCGTCCGGCAGCAACAGCGTCCAGGCGAGCGCGGAGTTGAACCTGTCTGCCTCTACCGGAATCACATTGAATACATTGGCCGCGTCGCTGGGAGCCACGAATAGCACCTTTGGCGGCATTGCCATCGTCCAAGCGGCATCTCCGGCTCAAACATTGGCCATCACCAGTTCGGGCACTGGCGTAGTGAACAATGCCGCGTTTGGAACCATCGACATCATCAATCTCGGAAGCGGCATCACCATCGATGCCGGTGCCACCATCACAACGCAAAACGGCAGCATCAACCTCGCCGCTCTCGACTTCAACATTGCAGGCACTATCAACAGCGGCACAGCTGGCACAGCCCTTGCCAATTCCACAGCTGGGCGGCAGTTCGACCTGGGCACCAATACCGCGGGCGAAATCGGCCTCACTCAAGCCGAATTGAACAATGTCACTGCTGGCGTGCTGCGCATCGGCACCAATCCGGGGCCTGGCGGCCCGTTTGGACAGTCGGCCGGGGCTATCACGATCAGCGCACCGATCACGCGAACGAGCAGTCCGTTGACTCTTATCACTCTCGACGGAGTCACCGAAACCGGGGCGGGATCCTTGACGGTCGGCGATCTCTGCATCAATTCGGGCACACCCGTAACGCTTACCAACGCAAATAATGTGGGCACCCTGGCGGGGTATGGAGCTTCGTTCTCCTTTGATAACGGCACGAACTTGCTCACCATTGGTGCCGTAGACGGCCTCACCGGCATCTCCGCCAACAACAGCGACATTACGCTCATGGCCGACAGCCTCAACATTCAACAATCGCTCAATCCCGGCAGCGGCACCGTCGTTCTCGAGCCTTTCACAACCAGCGATCAAATCAATGTGGGCGCTGCGAGCACGGCGGGCGTGTTTGGACTTACCGACACCGAGTTGGGACTAATTGTCTCAGGCACGGCCCAAATCGGCAGCACCAGCGGCAGTGCCGACTCCGGCGGCATCCTCATCAGCCGCGCCGTCACCCGGACACCCACTGCTCCGAACACCGCTCGCTACCAGACGCTGGTCCTGTCCAACCAAGGGGCGATAACCCAAACGGCACCGCTGTCGGTGGCCAACCTTGTAGCCAACGGAACATCCGTCACTCTCACCAATGCCGGCAATGCAGTGGGCACGCTCACCGGGTTCAGCAACAGTGACTTCTCCTTTTTCGATGCCACTGCCTTGACGACGGATACGGTTGACGCCAACAACACACTCACTCTCACGATCAGTGGATCGATAACGATCAACCAACTCATCGACTCGCTCTACAGTTTTGTCAATCTGACCGTCACAGGACTCGCCAATGAGGGAACCGAGGGCCAAATCGCCGGGCCTGCCCTGGAACTTTTAGGGGCCGGCCCCTATATGCTGACCAACGCAGCCAACGACGTGACCACGCTGGCCGCCAATGTCACCAGCGCGGTCAGCTTCACCAACTCCGTCGGCCTGACGATCGGCACGGTTGACTTGACGTCAGGCGTGACAAGCACCGGCAGCAGCATCGCCGTCGCGACGGTGGCCGGCGACCTTACGGTGACGCAAAACGTCACCGCGGCCACAACCGTCAGCCTCACGGCCGGCAGCACTGTTGCCAGTCCTGAGCACATTCTGCAAAATCAGGCGATCATCGACGGCACCACGGGGGTCATGGTGACAGCAGATCGGATGGTACTGGAGCAGCTTACCGCCGCGCCCGCCATTTCCTCCACCGACATCGTCGCCCTGCAGCCATTTAGCAGCGGCCGCGCGGTTGACCTCAACAATACTGTGGGCGACCCAACCGGTGAGTTGGCGCTGTCGCAGACGGAGCTGAACGGCATTTCCGCGAGCAGCGTCCGCGTCGGCGACCTGGTCAACACAGGCAGTCTTACCGTCCAGTCGGCCATTGTGCCGGCTCCTGACTTTACCACGCTGTCGCTGCGGAGCCGGCGCCATCACCGAGTCGTCAAGCGGCACTCTCGCCGTCGCCAACCTGGTGGCCCAGGCAAACACGGGAGTTACCCTGACCCAGGCAGGCAACGCCGTCACCGATTTCGAAGCTCAGACGGCAACCGGCGGCGTGTCCATCACGAACAGCGTTGCCCTGACCATCGCCAGCGTTGTTCCCGAGCTAGACGGCATCCAGGTCACAACCTCCGGAAACATCACCATCACGGCCAACGCCCTCACCCTCAGCGACCCTGTAAATGCCGGCAGCGGCATTGTCGCCATTCTGCCGCTCACCGCCAGCGACACGATCTCCATTGGCGGGCCCAACGCCACGACCACGCTTGGCATTACCGACGCGGATTTCGCCGCCATCACCGCGAGCGTCGTCCGCATCGGCAGTTCGGCACAGACCGGCGCCATCAGCATTGACGACAATATCACCACGCACGCCGGCTACAACACCCTTGACCTCATTGCCACCGGCAGCGGCGGGGCCATTGTCGGCAACGGGGGCTCGATCTCCGTGGCCAACCTGGCCCTGCAGGCGGACGCGGGCATCGGCAGCGCCGGCGCGGTTGCCGTCATCGGACCCATCAACGTTGCCTTCCACAACGCCACCACGAACAACGTCCAGATCGGCAGTACCGGCGCCATGACCATCGCGGCCGTCGACGGCGTCAGCACGTCAGCGAACAGCGCCTCCGGGCGGCACCTTGAGCCTGACCGCCGCCAGTCCGCTGACCTTCGCGGTCAACACCACCAGCACCGGCAGCCTGACCTCCACCGCCTCGGCGACCATCCCCAAGACACTCACCACTCCGCCCGACAACGTCACCGTCAACAGCGGTGTCACCGTGGAGTCCACCGCCGGCAACGTCACTTTGCAAGCCGCCGATAGCGTCATCCTCGATACCGGCAGCGTTGTCAAATCCGACACCGGCAACGTCATTTTGACCGCCAGCTATTTGTCAGGCACCGACACCACCGGCGGCTTGACACTCGGAGGTACCATCAGCGCCAGCACGGGGATCACGCTGTCCGCCGACCAGGACATCGTGATGGGCCAAATGACGCTGACCACCGGCACTCTCTCGGTGACCAGCAATCTCGGCAACATCCGCGATGACGGGATCGACACCACTTACATTCAGGCCCCGAACATCAGCCTCACCGCCGCCAAGGCCATCGGTGGCGACACGCAAATCTCCCGCAACGACGTGCTCCTGCAAGACACCGTTTTCCAGCAGGCCATTGATTTCATCCTTCAGGGCGGCACGCTGACGCTCAGCCAAACCGGCGCCGGCAGCAACATCCAGCTTCGCGATGTGAGCGGCGATTTCGACACCAGCGAGCTCGGCGGCGTGATCCCGCAAGGCACGGGCAACCAGCTGGCCCTTATCGCCGCCGGCGGCACTGTCACCAGCACACCGACAGGCGACCTGGTTGTGAACTCCGCCCTCACTCTGGCCGCCACCAACAACGTCAACTTGCTGCTGGCTGCCACGGAACCTAATGATGTGGACGTGAATAATCCGGTAACCAACATTGGCAGCAGCGGTACCGTCACCGTGGTGGCAGTGCAGTTGGTCAACATCGTGGCTGCCATCAACTCCGGGGGCAGCGTCAACCTGACTTCGGCGGGCGCTGACGCCTTTGCCGGCATCGGCATCAACGCCAATGTCACCGCCAGCGGCACCGGCGCGACCATCACGGTAGATTGCAACGCGACGGTGGTACTTACCGGCACGGCGACTTTGTCCACCACAAGCGCCTCTGGCGGGGCGGTCACAGTGATTGTCGGCGAAAACCTGGCGAACTTCCCCATCAACACATTTATCATCGGGGGGCTGGAGATGGCTGCCAACTCGGCCATTTCCACAGCTGCCAATAACAGCGCGATCAACATCACGGTGAATGTACAACCCGTCATGCTCCTCACTTTTCCAAGTTCCGTCGCGACCCCCTCTGCTAACATCACCGTCGCGGTAATTGACGCCGGCACTGGACCTGTCAATCTGTTGTCCACTACCGGCTCGATTGCCGACGCCAACGGCAGCGGCACGCTCAATGTGACCGGCGGCGCCATCGGCCTGACCGCCATCGGCATCGGCATCAACCTCGATGTCAACACCACCACGCCGACGACCGCAGGCGTGACCGCGAACTCCAACAATTCGCCCATCACGCTGCGAAGTGCGGGACATCTCCAGGTAACCTCGATCAACGCTGGAACCAGCACCGTCAACCTATCCGTGGGCACCGCCACCGCGACTGGCACACTCACGAGCTTGCACCCCAACACCGGCGTGCCCGACGTCATTGGCAGCACCGTGACGCTGACCGCCATTGGCCCGACCGACGGGGCTACCGGCCAGATCGGGTTTTTCACCACCGGGGCCCAGTTCTTCCAGGTCCAGGCGACGACCATCGACGCCAGCACCGACAACTCGCGGCTATGGATTTGGGCGATCGGCGGCACGGCCGTCGGCACGATCAACGCCGGCACCGATTTCGCCATATTGAAAACAACGGCCGGCAACCTTACCAGCACTCACACCGGTTCGACGCCGGACATCACCGCGGGCACCGTCGTCCTGATCGCCAACAACGGTTCGCTCGGGGATAGCGGGACTCAACCGCTGTTGGTTCAAACTGCTACCTTAAATGCCAGCATCACCGGCACCGGGTCGATCAATGTCACCAACGTTGACGCGGGCGGCAACCTGAACGTGACCCAGGCTTTGACCGCCAGCGGTCCAATCAATCTGATGGTCCAAGGCGGCAATCTGACGGTGAGCGGCACGACCAGCCCGGTTATTGATGCCCCTGGAAACACGGTGACCCTCAGCGGCGGCGCGGCCGTCTTGAGCGGCACAGCTGCGGGCATCATTGACATAGCCGCTTCCGGCCTCGCGGTCACATATGCCACCGATATTGGCACGGCCGCCAACCCACTGGAAACATCCGTCACCACTTTTGCCGCGTTTGTAACCACTGGCGGCGTTGTGGTGGCCAATGTTGGTGCACTTACCATCGGTACCGTCGGCGCTGCAAGCGGCATCATGGTGGAGCCCCCTTTTCCTGGTGGGGTTGTCAACCCGTTGGTAGTCCCCATGGGAACTAGCCAGGCGATCGACATCACCGCCATCGGTCCGCTGACGGTGGCCAACAATGTCACGGGCCCCGCCAACATCACGTTGTCCGCGCTGGCGTCGGTTCCGCCTGTCGGTAACACCAATTTGACCGTCAATAGCAGTGTCACTGTTGAGTCCAAGGCTGGCAATGTGACGTTGAGCGCGGTTCAGGCGGTGAACTTGTTGCCAGGAAGTGTCGTCAATGCCGAAGCCGGCCAGGTCACGCTCCAGCTCAGTTCCGGCGACATCCTTGGCACGGTCGAGCAGGGCGGCACTGGATCGCCAATCGTCACCGGCGCGGCCGGCACTGGCGCATTGACCATCAACTTCGCCGGCGGAGCAAATCTGCCGCAGGGCCTGAGCTACAACGCCGTTGCCGGCACCAGCAGCACGCTTGACATCGACGACGTGGGCAGCACCTTCGCCCACACCTACACTGCCAGCAGCACCGCAGTCAGCCGCGATGCTACCACCATCGGCATTACCGGCGTCCAGCAAGTCGACATCGGCGGCAGCAATGCCATGGACAACTTCTACGTCACTCCGTCACCAACCACGGCGTTTAGCATCACCGGCGGGACAGCTCCGAGCTTCCCCACCACGCCCGGCAACTCACTCACGGTCACAGCACTCGGCAAATCAGTGACCGTGACGGCCGACACCATCGCCGCCGGCACTTTGGCGCTCGTGAGCTATGCCGATATCAATACCTTGACCATTACCGACAAGAGCGGCCCCTACATTTTCCCCGGTTTGAGTGCCAACCAGCGCTTCGTGCAAGCTCTGTACCTCGACACCTTGAAACGCCTGGGCTCGACTGCCGAGCTCAACGGTTGGGTCAGCGTGCTGCCTGGCATTGGCCAAAGCGGCGTGACGCATGGCATCATGCAATCGCGTGAAGCGCTGACCAGGGTCGTGGACAGCATGTATGAGCTTTATCTGGGCCGGCCCGCCGATCCGATCGGCGAAACCAACTTCACGAATGACTTGCTGGGAGGAGACACGGAGGAGCAGGTCGCCGCCGGCATGCTGTCATCTGCCGAGTTCCAAACCCGCGCCAACGCTTTGGTAGGCGGGTCCAATGCGAGCAGCAATTACGTGGCTGCTCTTTACATGCTGCTGCTTAACCGCACTGGCAGTGCGGCCGAAATCGCGACGCATGTCGCCCTGCTGCCCTCGGACGGCTTTGCAGGCGTGGCTGCCACTTTCCTGGGCTCCACGGAATTCCGCTCGAATGCGGTGCGGACGTTCTATGGCGATCCTACGCTGACGCCGTTGCCCGCGCAGTTCGTATTTGCTCGATCTCTTGTTCCGCCCGGCGGCGCCGACAGCCGCGGAAATCAACGGGTGGGTGACTTCGGGGCTGGATATACTTAGTATTGAAGAGGCGTTTGCCAGCACGACGGAGTTCTTCACCGACGGTTAGGTGCCATGCGACAACATCCTCGAATCCTGATGTGTCCGCCGGATTATTATGGAATCGAGTACGAGATCAACCCCTGGATGAGCCGATCGCGCGGCAGCAGCCCGAGCGGGCCCGCGCGTCAATGGAAAGCCTTGCACGACGCGTTGGTGGGCCTGGGCGTCGAGGTCGAGCTGATGACGCCGCAACAGGGCCTGCCTGACCTGGTTTTCACCGCCAACGCCGGGCTGGTGTTTAACAACCGCTTTTTCAGCTCGCGGTTCCGTCACGAGGTCCGCTCCCGCGAGACGCCTCATTTCGACGCCTGGTTCGCCGCCCACGGCTTTCAGGTCGAGCACCTTCCCGAGGGCACCTTTTTCGAGGGGGCCGGCGACGCTCTGTTCTGCGGCCCCACGCTGTATGCCGGCTATCGCATCCGCAGCGACGTGAACGGCCACCAATGGCTCGGCAAAACATTGGGCAAACAGGTGCTGCCGGTCGAGCTGGTCAATCCGAGTTTTTACCATCTGGACACTTGCTTTTGTCCCCTGGCCCCCGGCGCGGCGATCTATCACCCGGCAGCCTTCGACGCCTACGGCCGCAAGGTGATCGAGACGCACATACCGCAGCTCATTGCCGTCGGCGATAGCGAGGCGTTGCGGTTCGGCTGCAATGCCGTGGTGGTGGGAAAGACGGTTATCGTCAACGCGGGCTGCGACGGGCTGGTGAAAGAGCTGCAGGCGAGAGGGTACCAGACGCTGGCAGTGGAACTCGATGAATTCCTCAAAGCCGGCGGCAGCGCAAAGTGCCTGACGCTGCGACTGGATGGGGAGGATGCGGCGGTGTGGTAAGCGATGCTTCGCTTTGCCGAACTAAGAGACTGGTTCGCACGCAAGCTGGAAATTTCTAGCCCAAAACCCAATCACGAAAGCACGAAAAACGACAACATGAAAATGAAAGTCAGCGTCACAGTCGACGCGAAGCAAGTTTCACTCGGCTTTTCGTGCTTTCGACTTTCGTGTTTTCGTGATTCAGTTTTCCGACTTTCACCAAAGCAGATCGATCCTCGGACACGGCCGCGGCGCCCGCAGGTCCGCCAGCATGGTCAGCAGCGCGAACACCAGCGCCCAGATCTGCAGCCAGAAAACGCAACGATACCAAAATGTTCGCTCGATGGCCTGCTGAAAAACGCCACGCTGCATCGCCGCTTCCTTGGGGATCTCCACGGCTTCCATGTCCTTGAGTGCACCTTCTTTTTGCTTCTTGATGAGATCCTCTTCGTTTTTCTTGCCGACTTTGGTGACCGCCTCGCTGGCACGCCGCTCCAGGCTCAAGCCGACTGCATCTTGCAAGAGCAGGGCCAGCACCGCCAGCATGGTGACAGCCGCCAGCGCCGGCCAGCGCCACGGTAGAAACTTCTTCACCATTGGCGGCAGAAACTTCTCGGCATACGGCGCCCGGCCGCGGCCACCGCCACCAACAGGTTGAGCGTTGCCAGCGCCAGGTAAAGGAACGTCACCATACCGAAGCTCAAGTTATTGGCTTCCCCCGCCATGGGGCTCGGCACGGCCGCCTCACGCTGCTTGCCGTGGACCCACGACAGGTCGCGCAAATCTCTGTCGCCGGTGGACGATGAGCCGACCATCGCCTGAAAGCCGGATTGCGAATCGAGCGTGACGCCGCCGGGACTGATAACGGCCCACGGGAAAAACGACAGCACCAATATCAAAAACAGCGCCGCCGCCGGCACGAACTGCGTGTATCGCGGACTGATCCAGAGCGAAAACCGCCCGGAATGCTCCGTCGGCACCTGGGCGGGCGGCGTCCCGGAGGCCGGCGCTGGCGCCGAACTCGCGCCACCAGGCGGCGCGGTACTCTTTGGCGGCGGCGGGGCTGGCGCCGGCTGCCGAGGCGGCGGCGGCGCGCCCGGCAGCACCGGGGCCGTGAATGTGCTCGCGCAGAGCGGGCAATTCATCATCATGCCCGCGTGCTGCTCCAAAATCGTCAGCTTGCGTTGGCAGTTGGGACATTGGATTTCCATACCTGAAGATTATCAAACAGGCACCAATCGCCAACGGACAATGCGAGTTTTCCGCCATCTCCTTGACATTCCGAGGCCCAGGCTGGACAATCATCCCCAAGGCAATGTCCATTTGATTTGCAACCGGGAAAGTACCCCATGCCCATCGCCGCACAAGCTTTGAGTTACGTCAGCGACGGCCAGGTGCTCGGCCTGGGCACGGGCCGCGCCGCCACGGCCTTCGTCGTCGCCCTGGGCGAGCGGGTGCAAGCCGGGCTGCGCATCAAAGGAGTGCCCACTTCGGAAACCACCGCCGACCTGGCCGTGCAGGTCGGCATTCCCCTGACCACGCTTGCCGAGGTCGATGGCCTCGACATCGCATTCGACGGAGCCGACGAGGTCGATCCGCAGCTGCGGCTGATCAAAGGATACGGCGGGGCACTGGTCCGCGAGAAAATCGTGGCGGCGTCGGCGCGGCGGTTCATCGTGCTGGTGGGCCCGAAAAGCTGGTGCCGGTGCTGGGCAGCCGTGGCAAACTGCCCGTCGAGGTCGTCCCCTTCGGCGTCGACCTGGTGCGGCGGCGGCTGGACAAAGCCGGCTTGCCGTCGCAAATTCGCCAGGCCGCCGCAGGACCATTTGTCACCGACAACCATAATCTAATCCTCGACGTGCAATGCACCGCCCTGGCCGACCCCGCGGGCCTGGATAGCTGGCTGCGGGCGATTCCCGGCGTCGTCGGCACCGGCCTGTTTCTGGGCATGGCCGACCTGGTGCTGATTCAGCACAAGGACCGCGTCGAAACATCTGACAACCAACGCCAACAAGGAGTAAACACCATGCAACTAGGAATGATCGGTCTGGGCCGGATGGGCGGCAACATGGTCGAACGGTTGATGGCCCAGCGGCCACGCCTGCGTCGTTTACGACCGCAGCCCGGAGGCAGTCAAAGGCTTGGCCGGCAAGGGCGCGACCGGCGGCGCGACCTGAAGGACTTCGTCTAGAAGCTGACCAAGCCTCGCGCCGCCTGGGTCATGGTGCCCGCCGGCGGACCCACCGAAACACCGTCACCGACCTGGCCGCCCTGATGGAAACCGGCGACATCATCATCGACGGCGGCAATTCCTATTTCAAGGACGACGTCCGCCGCGGCCAAGCCCTCAAGCCCAAAGGCATCCACTATATCGATGTCGGCACCAGCGGCGGCGTCTGGGGCATGGACCGCGGCTACTGCATGATGATCGGCGGCGACAAGGCCAGCTGTCCAGCATCTCGACCCGATCTTCAAGGCGTTGGCGCCCGGCCGCGGCGACATCGGCCGCACGCCGGGCCGTGAGAAAATGGGCGGCACCGCCGAAGAGGGCTATCTCCATTGCGGCCCCGCCGGCGCCGGCCATTTCGTCAAGATGATCCACAACGGCATCGAATACGGCATGATGCAGGCCTACGCCGAAGGTTTCGACATCATGCGCAGCGCGACTTCCACGGACCTGGCCGAGGAACACCGTTACGATCTGCCTTGGCCGACATCGCCGAGGTCTGGCGGCGCGGCAGCGTGGTCAGCTCATGGCTGCTCGATCTCACCGCCATGGCGCTGGTGGAGGATCCGGCTCTTAAGCAATTCATCGGCGCCGTGCAAGACAGCGGCGAAGGACGTTGGACCGTGCAAGCAGCGGTCGAGGAAGCGGTGACGGCCGAGGTGCTGACGGCGTCGCTATTCGCCCGTTTCCGGTCGCGGCAGGATCACACGTTTGGCGAAAAGCTGCTGTCGGCGATGAGGAATAAGTTCGGCGGGCACGTTGAGAAGAAGGCGTAGGAGAGGGGATTGGGAACCACGAAACACACCAAAAACACGTGAGGAAAACGGGGGCCGCGGAGTTAGCGTCTGCGGCGCGATTGGCAGGGACTTGTTGCCAAATCGGTGGTACTCTACTAAGGAGGTCGCCACCCACAAGGAGCGGAAGTGAAAGTCATGAATACCACGTCTGAATTCCTGGTTGGCTTGAGTGTCGCTGAGCTGGAAGCCTTGGCGGACAGTTTTCTCGCGCCGGCCGCGCAGCATCGCCTGGACGAGTTGCTCGCGCAGCAAAGAGAAACAGCTCACGGCGAGCGAAGAGTCCACGCTCGATGGCCTGCTAGGTAAGGTCGATCAGCTGACGATTCTCAAAACAAGAGCTCGGTTCACCTTGGACCACCAACGTGCGGAAGCGGCCGGGACATGAGCGGTTATATCTTCGCTGAGCTCAGGCGGCAGGTGCGCGAACGCTTCGCGAACTGCTGCGCCTATTGCCTCACGGCTGAAGATTTGACGGTTGCGATTTTCGAAGTTGAACACATCCAGCCACGGTCAGCAGGTGGTGAGACAGTTTTCCAGAATCTCTGTCTGGCCTGTCCTACATGTAAGCGTTACAAGTCGGATCTGACTCTGGTGAGAGACCCGACCACGGACACTGAAGTTCGTTTGTTTCACCCCCAACAAGATCAATAGTGGGACCATTTTTCCTGGCACGACGGTGGCACGCAAATTGTAGGATTAACAGCAATTGGTCGTGCGACCGTCGAGGCATTGAGAATGAATCGGGCGCAAATGATCCGCGTGAGGCACATGTGGGTTGCCATGAATGAGCATCCGCCCCAACTCGATAGGCCAAGGTAAGAAAAAGCTGCTAACCCGCCTCCAGCCCATACTCCGTTTCCGTGGTGATGATTGATCTAAAAATCGACGGCGGTGGAGGAAAACCTTCCTCGGGTCCTTTGCCTGGGCCCATGCCCTCGCCCTCGATCCGGGTCACCCGCTTGACTGGACCGGTCTTGCCGTCACGGGGCATGCGGACGCTGAACGTCATCGTGGCGGGCATCGACCCCCATTTATCCGAGTTCAACGTCCCGCGGATCAGAAGCTCCAAATCGAGATAGTCCTTGACTGCTTCGGCGGCGATCCATTTGCCCTTGCCTGACTCGAAATCGAAATCGGTCCCAGTTTTGATGGGGCCAGCCAGGCCGCGCAGGCCTTCGTCCGCGAGGCGTTTGGTGATGGCCTCCTTGTTTAACGTCCAGCTGGCGCCGACGGTCGTTTTCTGATCGGTGCCAAACAGACGGTCGGCCTCATACTCCGGCAGGCCGCCGTAATCGTCCGCGATGAGCTGGGCCAATTGGTCGCCAGGGCCAAGAAATACGCGCTGGCCGTCTTTGGGGCTGACCCACGTAAAATCCTTGCCGACACGCTTGGCGATGGCCACGGCGCCCCTGGGAATCGGCTTGGCCTTTTTTCCCTTGTCGGCATCGAGGTGCTTGATGTCAAATTGGTCGATGGTCACCTCAATGGCCGTCTCCTGGCCTTTGTCGTTGACCTCCAACGTGCGCAGCCGACCCTTGATAACAGTTTTCTCCTCCATGCCGGGCGGGGGGCCGTCGTCATCCTTTTTTTTGGGGGGGAACTTCTCTTTGTCCTCGGGTCCGCCCGTAATGTTCACTTCCCGCGATAGCTTGACCACGCGCACGTCGCCAACCTTGTGGGGCACAAACAATCGGACGACGGAAGACGCGGCCGCCGGTTTCGCGGGCTTTTCTGGGGATTTGACCGTTTCGCGCTCTCCTGACGGGGGGGACATCATCACGGCCGCAATGACGGCGATGATCGCGATGATGGCCGACGCCGCGATGCCGCCGACCAGCCAGGGGAACTTTACACGTCGTGCCCAGGTTTTCGCGGCGGCCCGCTGTTTCTTGATGGTCGCCGCGGCCTTCCCGCCACCGCCTTTGGTAGACGCCGGCTTTGTTGTCGCTCGCCCCTTGGCCGACTCCGGCCGCCAGTTCCGCAGTGCATCGGCAAAAGCCTTGCAGCTCGGCCAGCGATCCGACGGCTTCTTGGCCAGGCCCTTGAGACACATCGCTTCCAGGTTGGCGTCTATGTCCGCCCGAAATTCACTCGGCCGGGGAGGCGGCATCTTGGCAACCTGGTAGATCACCACCGCGATGCTGTTGGCCTCGAACGGCACGCGGCCCGTCAGCATCTCGAACAAGACCACGGCGGCGCTGTACTGATCCGCCTCGGGCCCGATGGCCTCTGTTTGCCCCTCGGCCTGCTCCGGCGCCATGTACGACGGCGTGCCCAGAACCGCGCCATCCCTGGTTTCGCGGCTGTCTTGCTGCTCGAGCAGGCCGGCCAGGCCGAAATCCATCAAAAATAGCTCCCCCCTTTCGTCCAGCTGAGCGTTGAGCGGCTTCACGTCGCGGTGCAAAATTCCCTGGTCGTGCGCATGGCCCAGCGCGTCCAGCAGCTGAATGGTCAGCCGCACCGCCTCCCCCTGGTCGAGTTGCCGATCCTGGATCGCCTTGTGCAAACTCTGGCCCTTGATGTAGGCCGAGACGATAAAGAAACCGCCTTCGAAGTCGGCGAAGTCGTAAACCGGAACAATGTGCGGATGCAGCATGCCGGCGACCACCTTGGCTTCACGCTCGAAGCGCTTGACGACCTTGCCGTCGCGCAGGGCATGAGGTTGAAGCACCTTGATCGCCACCTCGCGGCCAAGGTTGGGATCAAAGCCAAGGTAGACCGTGCCGAAGGCGCCCTTGCCCAGCTGCTTGCGAACCTGGTAGCGGCCGATGCTCTCGCGCTTCTCGTCGGCGTCAGGCGTCCGCGTCTGACGCGCGGCAGTGCCGCCGCCGGCATCGGCAGTCTGTGCCGCCAGTGCCGGAACCTTGAACGACGCTTTGCAGGCTGGGCAGCGCAACTTCGCTCCCGCCGGCAAATCGCCCAAAGACACCCGTTGACGGCATTTCGGACATCGGCCTTGCACGACTGCCATTGTGCTTCCTCGCACAAACCCGTTACCTGGCGAACTGCCCCAGCATAGTACCGGTCCACGCCCCGCAATGCAAGACACCGTGCCGTTGACATCGCGCTGCAGTTGACTCCTGTGCTATGATTGTAAATGACGCGAGGAGCCGAACCATGAGCGACGCAGGCGACTTCGACCCCGACAAACCCCAGCTGACCCTGACGGTCACCGAGGGCCCAGAGCGCGGCCATGTCTTCGCGTTCACCAATCACGACGTGCTCATCGCCGGGCGCTGCAAGCAAGCCGCCTTGCACCTCAAAGATCATTACTTTTCCCGCTACCATTTTATGATCGAGGTGAACCCGCCGCTGTGCCATTTGACCGACATGGGTAGCCGCAACGGGACCTTGGTGAACGGCGCCAAAGTCCAATCGGTTGCCCTGCGCGACGGCGACGAAATCAAGGCGGGACACACGGCCTTGCGCGTGGCCATGTCGCGTCCGGCCGCGCCGCCCACGATGCCGGGAGGCTGTCCACCCCGAACCCAGCCGCACAAAATCGAATCCGCCGTCCAGACTGTCTCCGGCAGCGCCGCCTTGCCCCAGCGTTCACTGGCCGCGACGCAGCAACCCGCCGCCGCACATACGCCCCGTCCCACGCCGCCGCGAGGCACCAACCGACGGTCCGCTTCGCCATGCAACGCTCCTTTGGCGCTGCCTGGCTACGAGATTCTGGAGGAACTCGGCCGTGGCGGCATGGGAACGGTGTGTCGGGCCAAACGGCTGGCGGACGGCGCCACGGTCGCGGTCAAGGCGGTCATACCCACTGCTGCCGCCAGCAACAGTCAATTGCAGCGCTTCCTGCGCGAGGCGATCATCCTTTGCCAGCTTCGCCATCCCAACATTGTCGGCTTTCAAGATTTGCTGCTGGTGGCCGGCAGTCCGGTCATCATCATGGAATACGTGGAGGGCAAAGACGTCGCCAAACTGCTGCACGAGCGCGGCCCGTTGCCGGCGTGCATGGCGGTGCGGATCATGCTGCAGGTGCTGGCCGCGTTGCATTACGCTCACGCCAAGGGTTTCGTCCACCGCGACATGAAGCCTGAAAACGTCCTGATTGTCAACAAGGACGGCGGCAAAACGGTCAAGCTCGCCGACTTCGGCCTGGCCCGCGTCTACCAGGAATCGCGGCTGAGCGGTCTGACGCTGCATGGCCACATCGGCGGCACCATCGCCTTCATGCCGCCGGAGCAGATCACCGAGTTTCGCCAGGTCCGGCCGGCCGCGGACCAATACTCCGCGGCGGCCACCCTGTACAACCTGCTAACCAACCAACTGCTGTTTGATTTCACCGGCTCGACGGTTGACGGCGTGGCGCAGGTGCTCCAGAGCCAGCCGATTCCGATTCTCAAGCGCCGGCCAGAATTGCCGCCCGAGCTAGCCAGGATCATTCACCAGGCTCTAGCCAAGGACCCGGCGGAGCGCTTTGCGAGCGTCCAGGCGTTTGCCGGCGCACTGGAGCCATTTGCGCAGGCGAGCGATTCGGGGCAGAAATAACCACGAAAAGCACGAAAAACACGAAAGAAATGCTCAGCGGTGTCTCAACTCGGCGCTGAGAATTTCTAATTGTCTTTTTTTCGTGTGTTTCGTGTGTTTCGTGGTTCAGATCCCTGTTACCAGCAGTGATCCTTGGCTATCCGCCAGGCCCGTTTTGTAGATGCGCAAGCCGGTCGGGTCGACTTCATCCACAAGGCAAAGCGCCGGCTGCCCCACATCTGATGTGCCCTTCACCTGCAAGGTAATTGTCACCAAACTGCCGCCCGCCGTGCTCTGAATCGGCGTGGTGCTAAACAGCGTGATGCCGATCTCTCCGGTCTCGGGATTGATGGCCACGCCAAGCTGCCAACCGCTGCCGGCATTGGGAACCGTGCCCAACTTGATGTCCGCGGCCGTTATGCTGTAGATTTCAGGATTATAACGCAGTGCCAGGGTGGCTTCCATCAGGCCGCTGCTGCCGGCGGGGTGGCCAGTATCGATGTTGACGGGCACAGTGATCGTGTTGCCGTGGTTTGCTGTCTTATATGCCGCCACGCGCAATGTCGGATCTGGTCCTGTCGCCGGGATGGTTAGACCAGGTGGCGGCAGCGGAATCTGCGGCGTGGCGATGCCGGCAAGCAGGCGATTCATCAAGGTGACGTCGGTTGAATCGACAGCGCCGTTGCCGGTGTTGCTGACGTCGCCAATGATGGCCGGGTCAAGCAGGGGATAGGCAGCGAAGCCGGCGTCAGCACCCACCGCGGTTTGGCCGATCAGTGCCGCATCCAGCGGACTGAAACTGCCGGTGCCCGCGACGTCGCCAAGGTAGGCCACGGCCTCGATGCCGTCTTTGTTCGTCGCCGTGGTGATGCTGCCATTGATTACGATGTCGCTCAGATGCAGCAGCGCTTTGCTCTTGTAACTGCCGGCGGCACTGTTGGGCACCTGGGCGATGATGTTGCCCAGGAGCAGAGTGCCGCTCAGCGGCGTTGAGCTTGTGAACGCAAAGCTGGCCACGCCGGCTGTGTTGGAGACGAGCGTCAAGGTGCCGGATGGACCGCTGGAAACGCCGCTGATGTTTAGCAGGGCCGCATTAAAGCTCAAGGTGAAAGTGACAGCCGTCACATTGACGGCATTGCTGAGCGTGATCGGAATTCCGCTGCCGGTATTGTTGGGCAGCACGATGTTGGCTGCGCTGTTGGGGCCGCGTGCGAAATCAGGAATGCTCAGCACCGCTCCAGAAGGCGCCAGCGCGGTGAACGTGGTCACGAACGTGACGCAGGGGTTGCCCGCGGAGTCTTGCAGGCCGCCGGTAATTGTCACGGTATCGGTGCCGGCTGCCAACAGTCCCGCGGTGGCGATGAATGTGAAAGACGTGTCGGGCAGTGCGCCGGCGGCCGTGTTCAGCACCAACGAGCCACGCACTGCTTGGCCCGATGCATTCACAAGTGTCACGTCAGGTATACCAACGTAAAGGCTCAGCGTGGTGGGATTGAAGGCCTTGTCGAAAGTGACGGCGAAGCCCGTAGGAGTGGGCGTGAAACCGCTGACCGCCAAACCCCGCGAGGTAATGACGCTGCTGGTGCCCGCGATACCGGCGGCGGCCGTGGCCGAAAGCGTGAAATTGCCGGCGGTGTTCAGGGTGGCGGTGAAGATTCCCATGCCGGCGGCCAGGGTGCTGTCTGGCGGCAACGCGGCGGCGCTGTCGGTGCTCGCGAAGTGGACCGTGCCGGCATAGGCAGAGGCAATGTTGCCATAGGAATCGAGGGCGGTGACGGTGAAAGCGAAGGCGTTGCCCGTGACGGCGCTGGCGGGGGCCGACACGCCGAAGTGAGTGGCGGCGAGTGCGGTCACAGTGATCGGCGCACTGGTGCCGGTGGCGCCGCCGTTTGCCATATCGGAGACATACAGGGCTTGCCGGCCGGCGGTTTTCAAGATGGCGCTGAAAAAGCCGATGCCGTTGGTCAACGTGGCGTCGCCCGGCAAGCTGGCCTGGGCATCGCTGCTTGCGAAATGGACGGTGCCGTTGAAGGACGCCAGGACGTTGCTCCTGGCGTCCAGGGCGGTGACCTCGAAGACCACGGGGCTGCCGGCGGCGATCATTCGCGGATTGGCGGCGATGCTGAAAGACGCGGTCGCCGGGCGCACCACGGTGATGGCGCCGCTGGTGCCGACGTAGCTAGGCGAAGACTTGTCGTTGGCGGCTATGGTCTGGGGGCCAAACGTGTTCAACACCGCGGCGAAGTAGCCCGTGCCGTTGTACAAATTGGCGTCGGCGGGCAAGCTAGCCAGCGGGTCGGTGCTGGTGAAATGGACGGTGCCGGCATAGGTTGGCGCAGGATTGCCGTTTTGATCCACGGCGGCCACGGTAAAGACGAAGCCGTTGCCCGCCGTGGTTTGTGTGGGGGCGGTGACGATGAAACTGGTGTTGGTGGCAGGTGTAATCGTGTAGACCTGGCCCGTGAAGTCGCCGTTGGTCGCGTTCAGTAAAACGCTTACTGTGTTGCTGCCGTTATTGGCCACAACGATGTCGGGCCTGTCGTCGCCGGTCAAATCGCCAAGTGCCACTGAATACGGCACAGAAGCAGTGGCGAAAGTTTGCTGTGCCTGGAAGGTCCCGTTGCCATTGCCCAGAAGCACGCTCACCGTGTCACTGTCATGATTGGCCACGACCAGGCCGGGTTTGCCGTCACCGGTCACATCGCCAACCGTTACGGAATCTGGGCGCTTGCCAGCGGCGAAGGTCTGCTGAGCCTGGAAGGTCCCGTTGCCGTTGCCCAGCAGCACGCTCACCGCAGGATCGAAATAACTGGCTGTGACGATGTCAGGCTTGCCATCGCCATTCAAATCACTCAACGCTACTGCCGTAGGGTCATTCGCCGCGACGAAAGTCTGCTGTGCTTGGAAGGTTCCATTGCCGTTGCCTAGAAGCACGCTTACCAGGTCGGTGTCAAGATTGGCGACAACGATGTCAGGTTTACCGTCGCCGTTTATATCGGCAGTCGCCAATGACAAGGGGGCGGCGACCGTGGCATATGTCTGCTGTGTCTGGAAGGTGCCGTTGCCGTTGCCTAGGAGGACGCTCACCGAATCGAGGTGAAGATTTGTAGTAACAATGTCAAGTATGCCGTCACCGTTCAAATCGGCAAGCACGAGCTCGTCGGTGTTTGAATTAAAACCACCGATAGCGAAGGTTTGCTGTGTCTGAAAGGTGCCGTTGCCGTTGCCCATCAGCACGCTCACGGCGCTGGTGCCTGAATTGGCCACAACCAGGTCGAGTTTTCCGTTACCGGTTAGATCGCCAAGCGCCACTGAAAATGGGTTCATACCAGTTGCGAAGGTTTGCTGTGTCTGGAAGGTGCCGTTGCCGTTGCCAAGGAGCACGCTTACGGTGTTGCTGAATTCATTGGTTGAGACGATGTCAGGTATGCCATCACCAGTCAGATCGCCCAACACCACCGAAGTTGGCGAGAGCCCGGTAGCAAAGGTCTGCTGCGCCTGGAAGTCGGCCACAGCATTCTGCTGCGTGAGCGGATTCCCTGCCGCATCGCGAATGCTACCGTTGTCCACCAGATTCAATCCCAACGTCCCGATGCCTTTGATGCCGCTGATGGTGACGGTGTACACTGTGCCGCTGGGCGTCGTGCTGACCGGCGTTACCTGACCCACCGTCGCCGTGACGGTGCCGCCCAGGGCCAACTGGAAATTGGCGGCAGCGACGCCGGTCACCGGCTTGCTGAACATTACGGTGTAGGTCACGGTGGTCAAATTGGTATCCGCGCTGGCCGGCGTTGTGCGGTTGATCGACTCCACATAGGGCGCGATGGTGTCGATGGTGTAGGCCGGCCCCGTGAAGTCGCCGTTGGCCGAGTTCAGGAAAACGCCTATCGTGCCGTTTGTGGTGCCGATGGCCTGTTCCGCCAGGACGATGTCGGGTCTGCCGTCGCCGTTCACGTCGCCCACGGCCACCGAAAGTGGGCCGTTGCTGGTGTCAAAGGTTTGCTGGGCCTGGAAGGTGCCGTTGCCGTTGCCCAGCAGCACGCTAAGCATGTGATTATAATAGTTGGCCACAACGACGTCGGCTTGGCCGTCGCCGTTCACGTCGGCAACCGCCAGCGAATCTGGGCCGATACCGGTAGCAAAGGTTTGCTGGTCCTGGAAGGTGCCGTTGCCGTTGCCCAGCAGCACGCTTACCGCGTTACTGCCCGCGTCAGCCACGACAATGTCGGACTTGCCGTCGCCGTTGACGTCGTCCAGAGCCACCGAAAATGGCTTGCTGCCAGTGGCGAAAATCTGTTGGGTCTGGAAGGTGCCGTCGCCGTTGCCCAGCAGCACGCTTAACGTGTTGCTGCCGCGATTGGCCGCAACGATGTCGGGTAGGCCGTCACCGTTCACATCGCCGACGGCCACCGAATTTGGGGTAAGCCCCGTGGCAAAAGTCTGCTGGCCTTGGAAGGTCCCGTTGCCGTTGCCCAGCAGCACGCTGACAGAGTTGCTGCGGTAATTGGCCACGACGAGGTCGGTTTTGCCGTCGCCGGTGACATCGCCCAGCGCCACCGAAATGGGTTCAAGGCCGGCGGCGAAGGTTTGCTCGGCCTGGAAGGTGCCGTTGCCGTTGCCCAGCAGCACACCTACCGTGTTACCGCCTTCATCGGCCAGGACGATGTCGGGTATGCCGTCGCCGTTGACATCGCCGAGGGTCACGGAAATGGGTTCCAAGCCGGTGGCAAACGTCTGCTGGGCCTGGAAGGTGCCGTCGCCGTTGCCCAGCAGCACGCTCAAGGTGTCGCTCCTAAAATTGGCCGCGACGACGTCGAGTTTGCCGTCGCCGGTCAAATCGCCGAGCGCCACCGAAATGGTGTTCTTGGCGGCCGCGAAGGTCTGCTGAGGCTCAAAGGTGGCGGGGGGATACTGGGCAATGAGTGGATTGCCGGCCAGATCGCGGATGTCGCCGTTGTCCTCCAGGTTCACCCCCAGGGTGCCGTTGCCCGTGATGCCGCTGACGGTGAGCGTGTAGACGGCGCCGCTGGCCGGGGTCACCTGGGTCAGCGTCGCCCCCACGCTGCCGCCGAAGAGTACCTGGAAATCGGAGGGATTCACGCCCGTCACCGCCTCGCTGAAGGTGACCGTGAAACTCACCGTGCTCGCATTCGTAAGCGAGCCGGCTGGCGAGCAGCGGGTGATCGACTCGACGAAAGGGCGCTGGTCTGGATGGTGTAGACCTGCCCGGTGAAGTTGTGCTGGGTAAGTGGATTGCCGGCCAGGTTGTGGATGCTGCCAATGTCGACCAGGTCGAGGCCCAGTGTGCCGTTGCCGGTGATGCCGCTGACGATGACCCTGTAGACGGCGCCGCTGACCTGCGTGACTTGCGTGGACGTCGCCGCCACGGTGCCGCCCAGGGCCAACTGGAAGTCGGCGGCATTGACCCCGGTAACCGCTTCGCTGAAAGTGGCGGTGAAGATTACGCTGGTTGCATTGGTGATCGGGACGGCCGGCGTTGTGCGGTTGATCGACTGCAGGTAAGGCGCGGCGGTGGAAACCGAAATGGTGTAGAGCTGGCCTGTGAAGTTGCCGTTGTCGGCGTTCAGCAAAACGCTGACCGTGTCGTTCATGCCATTTGTCACCACAATGTCGGGTCTGCCGTCACCATTGAGGTCGCCCAACGCCACCGAAGTGTTGTGGATTCCCACGGCGAAAGTCTGCTGAGCCTGAAAGGTACCGTTGCCGTTGCCCAGCAACACGCTGACCGTGTTGTTGTACCTATTGGCCTCCACAAGGTCGAGGCTGCCGTCGCCAGTCACATCGCCCAACACTGCCGAATTTAGCCCATAAGGTGCGTAGAATGTCTGTTGGGGCTGGAAGGTGCCGTTGCCGTTGCCCAGCAGAACACTTACCGAGTTGCCGAAAAGATTGCCAACGGCCAGGTCGGGTTTGCCGTCGCCGTTGACGTCCCCCACTGCCACCGAATGTGGATTGGAACCGGTGGCGAAGGTTCGTTGGGCTTGGAAGGTGCCGTTGCCGTTGCCCAGCAACACACTCACCGTGTTGCTGCCTTCATTGGCAACAACGATGTCGAGCTTGCCGTCGCCGGTCACATCGTCCGCCGATGCCACCGCAATTGGATTATTGCCGACTGCGAAAGTCTGTTGGGCCTGGAAGGTGCCGTTGCCGTTACCCAACAGCACGCTCACCGTGTCTCTGCCTTGATTGGGCACGACGATGTCGGTATTGCCGTCACCGTTCAAGTCGCCCACCGCCACCGAATATGGGTCACCAAAAGCGGCGAAAGTTTGTTGAGCCTGGAAAGTGCCGTTGCCGTTGCCCAGCAGCACGCCTAAAGTGCCATCACCATTATTTGCCACGACAATGTCGAGTTTGCTGTCGCTGTTAACATCACTCAATGCCACCGAAGTTGGCTGAAATCCGACGGCCAACGACTGCTGGGCTTGGAAAGTGCCGTTGCCGTTGCCCAGCAGCACGCTTACCATGTTGCCATACAAATTCCCAAGGACGAGGTCGGGTATGCCGTCGCCGTTCACATCGCCAACCGCCACGGACATTGGGGTTATGCCTGTGGCGAAGGTTTGTTGCGCATGGAATGCGGCCTGCGAGTTGTGCTGAGTGAGAGGATTGCCGGCCAGGTCGTGGATGCTGCCGTTGTCCACCAGGTCAAGGCCAAGCGTGCCGTTGCCCGTGATACCGTTGACGGTGATGGTGTAAACCGAGCTGTTTACGGCCGTGACCTGAGCCACGGTGCCCGTCGCCGTGCCGCCAAGGGCCAGCTGGAAGTCGGCGGCACTAACGCCCGTCACCGCTTTGCTAAAAGTGACCGTGTAGCTGACGCTGCTGGTGTTGGTGGCCGGCCCGGCTGGGGCGCTGCGGTTGATGGACTCGACATAAGGCGCAATAGTGTCGACGGTGTAGACTTGTCCTATAAAGGTGAGACAGTTTAGCCCCAGCGTGCCATTTCCCGTGATACCGCTGACCGTCACTGTGTAGATTGAACCGCTGACCGGCGCGAACTGGGTCGAGGTATAACACACCGTGCCGCCAGGCGCACCTGGAAGTCGCTTGATTGCACCCCCGTAATCGGTTGGCTGAGGGTGACAGTGAAAGTGACGCTTGCAGCGTTGGTCGTCGCATTCACCGGATTGGCACGATTGATCGACTGCACGAATGGCGTGAGGGTGTCGATGACGTAGTCCTGCCCAGTGAAGTTGCCGTTGGTGGCATTCAGGAAAACGCTAACCGTGTTGCTGCCATAATTGGCCACGATGAAGTCGGGTCTACCGTCGCCGTTCACATCGCCAACCGCCACCGAAAGCGGTTCATTGCCAGCGGCGAAAGTTTGCTGGGCCTGAAAGGTCCCGTTGCCGTTGCCAAGCAGTACGCTTGCTACGGAAAAGCCGTGATTGGCAACGACGAGGTCGGGTATGCCGTCGCCGTTCACATCCGCCAACGCCACCGAACGTGGCTGTGTTCCAGCGGCGAAGGTTTGCTGGGTCTGAAATGTTCCGTTGCCATTGCCCAGCAGCAGGCTTACCGTTTTACCGCCATAATTGGCCACCAGGAGGTCTGGCTTGCCATCGCCGTTCACATCACCAACCGCCACCGCTTCCGGCATAGCACTGGTAGCAAAGGTCTGTTGAGTCTGGAAGGTTCCGTTGCCGTTGCCCAGCAGCACGCTTACCGTGTTATCTCCTTCATTGGCCACGACGATGTCGGGTTTGGAGTCACCGTTGACATCTGCCAACGCCAGCGGAAATGGTTCATCACCAGTGGCGAAGCTTTGCGGTGCCTGGAAGGTTCCATTGCCGTTGCCCAAAAGCACGCTTACCGTATTGCTGGTTAAATCGGCCACGGCGATGTCGGGTATGCCGTCGCCATTCACATCACCAACGGCTACTGACTGTGGGTCGTTGCCTGCGGCAAAGGTCTGCTGAGTTTGGAAGGTCCCGTTGCCGTTGCCAAGCAGCACGCTTACTGTTTTACCGAGTCCACGGTTTCCATTGGCCACGATCAAGTCGGCTTTGCCGTTGCCCGTCAAATCACCCACCGCCACCGAATCCGGGGTGCTACCAGTGGCGAAGGTTTGCTGCGCCTGGAAAGTTCCATTGCCGTTCCCGAGCAGCACGCTTACCGTGTCACTGCCAGGATTGGCTACGAGTAGATCGGGTATATTGTCGCCGTTCACATCCGCCAACGCCACCGAACATGGGACAATTCCTGTGGCGAGGGTTTGCTGCACTTGGAAGTCGGCCGGCGCGTTCTGCTGGCCGAGGGGATTACCTGCCAAGTCGTGGATGCTGTCATTGTCCATGAGGTTAAGGACGAGCGTGCCGTTGCCCGTGATGCCGCTGACCGTGACCGTGTAGACGGCTCCGCTGACGGGAGTTACCTGCGTTACCGTCGCCGCCACGGTGCCGCCGAGCGCCAACTGGAAATCGGCGGCATTGACCGCTGTGACAACTTCGCTGAAGGTGATTGTGTAGGTGACGCTGCCGGCATTCGTGACGGCGGCCGCGGGAGTGGTCCGGTTGATCGAAAGGACGTAGGGATCGCCCGACGGCACAATCCGGTCTTCGAGCTGTTCAAACCGGGGCTGAAACAATGCTCGGGTGGCCTTGCGGTCACGCCGGCCCCGCTCCGCCGAAGCGCAGGTGCGGCCGGCCCATTTCACCAGCTTGGACAACCAGCGGGGAAACATTGAGCGAGTCCTGGATTTTTAGCGATGCAAGACCATTAGACAGTGTAGCGGAAGAAGAGTGAAGAGTGAAAGGAAAGGGCCATAGCTACGAAACACCCCTTTGCGCGGAGGATTGCTCGTCGTCTTTTTTCGTGTGGTTGGTGTGTTTCGTGGTGCGGATCCACGCGAGAGTAATGTGGCAGGCGCGATCCGTTGCCGGCGTGAGACGCATGCGGGCGCAATCGTTGCCAAGGGATGGCAGGGGTTGCCAAGCGATGGCGGTTTCATGTCATGGGGGTGTGCGGGGGGGTTGAGATGAGACGAAACCATCCTAATCGTTGGCAGGTGTCGGCAACCAATGGCAGGGGTTGTCGCTTAGTTGCCGGAAGTCTGTGACCTGCGCAAGGGGAACGGTAACCAATAGCGGTTCGGCATAATTTCAAGTCCCTCCGCAAGCGTCCTCAGCTCTTGATTCCCACGTCATCCAGGCTGGCGGCTGTGGCGAATCGCTTCAGCAAGGCATTAAGCTCCTGAACGCTTTTGTTAGCCATGACAGCCGCCACGGTTTTAGGCGGCAACTCGCCGAAGCGGCTCTCCAGCTGGTCGAGCAGTATCAGCCGGCGGGACCGGACTTGCTCTTCTTTTCTCCCCTTGACTCTGCCCTTGTCCATCAATTCGTCAGCAATCGTTCTTCCCATGGCTGATACCTCACCCCGAAGTTTATCAATCGAAACTATCCAGCAACTCCTGCATCTCCGCCGCCGCGTGCTGGTTGTTCTTCTTGATGCCGCCGGAATGCCCTGACGCAGCGTCACCCTCGCCTCGTCAACGCGCTCCAGCCGGCTCAGCGCCAGCGCCCCCTGGTGCCAGGCGGCGCATAATCGGGGCAGAGATTCGTCAATTCCTGGAAACACAACACGGCCCCGGCATCGTCGCCGGCGCTGGCGTGCTCCATCGCCACCATGTAGCGAAGCTCCGGATCGTTCGGCTCGTCCTTGAGCATCGCCTCTAGTTGCTCTCTGCGGCTTGTGGCACCCATTGTGTATCGCCTCTCCTTCTTGGCTTGAATCGAGGTGTTCTACTTTTCAGGCCGCCGCCGGACAATGGCAATTCAATCCACAGTACCGGCAAAGTCCGCGCCATTTATCCCTAGCGTGTTTTCAGCTGCTTGCGCGTCGTCGGCCCTGTCGGCACGCGGCCGGCCGCGAAGATGGCGAACCTGGCGAAGCGGCTTTCAGACCGCCAGCTCCGGAAACCGAAAAATCAGCAGGAAAGCAGCGCGGCGCGCAAACGGACAGGCAAACCTCCCGACGCGCCGCCGACTCATGGCGCGACCCCGGTCCCTTACGGGGCGCCGCCGCAGGATGCAGAGGAACTCCATGAGAATGCCTCGATTCATCTTCGCGCTGCTCGCCGCGGCGGCTTTCTTCTCCCTCACCTGGTCGTTTTTGCTGGCTCAGGACCGCGAGCAAATCGCCGCCCCCTTGAGCGCGAAAGCCAAGGAGCCAACGTCGGGCAAATTGCTGGCCCGGCGGTCGCCGATCGTGGAGCTCGTCGAGCGCATCAAGGGCGCCGTGGTCAACATCCAAAGCGAGCGCCTGGCCCAGGGACTCTCGCCGCAGGAGCTGCTGGCGGCTGGCGCCGTCGCAAAGCCGGGTCAACGGCATGGGCACCGGCATCGTCATCGACCCGCGCGGCTATGTCGTCACCAATTATCATGTGGTCGAGGACGTGAATTTCATCCGCGCCAAGCTGTGCGACGGCACATCCTGCAACGCCCAGGTCATCGCCCGCAGCAAGGAGCAGGACCTCGCCCTGCTCAAAATCGAGGTCAACCAGAAGCTGCAGGTGATGCCCCTCGGCACGGCCCAGGACCTGATGGTCGGCGAAACCGTGATCGCCATCGGCAACGCCTACGGCTACGAACACACCGTCAGCTCCGGCATCGTCAGCGCCCTCAAACGCGACGTGGCGCTCAACAAGGAAGTCTCCTACAAGTCGTTGATTCAGACCGACGCCAGCATCAACCCAGGCAACTCCGGCGGCCCGCTGGTGAACGTCCACGGCGAACTGGTCGGCGTCAACGTCGCCATCCGCGCCGGCGCCCAGGGCATCGGCTTTGCCATCCCGGTGGACACCATGGTGCGGGTGGTGTCGGATATGCTCCAGAAAACCCACCGCCAACGCGTCTACGACGGCCTCAATGTCCGCGATCAGCTCGATGCGACTTCCGAAGGGTTGGTTCGCTGCGTCGTGGTGGACCGCGTCGAGGCCGGCAGCCCGGCGGCTCAGGCCAACCTGCAGAGGGGCGATGTCATCGTTCGCATCGGCGATGTCCCTGTCTGCTGCAGCTTCGACGTGGACCGAGCGCTGCTGGACCACAACGCCAAGGACCAGCTCGTCGTCCTGGTTCGCCGCAACAATCAGGACACCAGGATGGACCTGGTGCTGCAGTCTGCGGACCGCTCGAAATCGACGATTGCCGACGTGGTGTGGAGCAAGCTGGGCATCGTTGCGAATTCACTCAGCGCCGAATTGGTCCGCCCAGTAAATACCAGCCTGCGCGGCGGCCTAGAGATCACGCAGGTCAACGCCAACAGCCCCGCGGCTCGCGCGGGCATCAAAAAGGGCGACATCCTCGTGGGACTGGCCGATTGGGAGACGCTGTCGCTGGACAATGTCGCTTACGTGGTGACCCATCCCAATCTTGGCAGTTATTTGCCGCTAAAGTTTCATATTATTCGCGGCGGAGATTTGCGCAAGGGGTTCATTCCGCAGTTGGATTGAAACGAGGTCAGCAAGTAGGTCCCGCTTGCCGAGCGGGACCTGAGCGGCGGAAGCTTCAGGTCCCGCTCGGCAAGCGGGACCTACTTGCAGGGGCGGCAATGGCGCCATAAAGTCAACCTGGTCTACCCAGTTTCACAAGATCGAGCACCAAAAGAACGATCATGCCAAGTCCGGCAATACTGTCCTTGGATGAACTAGTGGCTCCCATTGCCGGCGATGACCCCGCCGGCGATGGCGTGCCGTTCGGCGTCCGCCAGCAACTCGAAGAGCTGCGCAAGGAGGTCAATCCGCAAGACTTCGACGCCGACGACCCTCTGCGTCCCGAGCAGCAGAAGAAGGCGGACTGGGCGGCAGTTCAGAAGCTGGCCATCGAGACCCTGACCAATACTTCCAAGGATTTGCTGGTCAGCGCCCGGCTTACCGAGGCGTTAACCAAGCGATTCGGCTTTGGCGGGCTGCGCGATGGACTGCGCCTGATGCGGCGCCTGGTCGAGGAATGCTGGGATCGCATCAACCCCAAGATCGAGGACGGCGACCTCGAGGTGCGCTGCGGAGCTTTCAATTGGCTCGACGACCCGGATAAAGGGGCACGATTCCCAGGCACCATCCGCGCCGTGCCGTTGGTGGAATTGGGCGAGCAGTCCTTCGGCTGGCAGCACTGGAAGCTGATTCAGGACGGTAAATCGCCGACGGGCGCCGGGGATTTCGAAAAGGCCGTCCAGGCAACCACGGCCGCCCGCTGCCAGGTCCAGGCCGAGGATATCGAGGAAGCAGTCCAGGAGCTGAACCAGCTCAACCAGGCTCTCGTCGCCAAAATGGAAGAGATCGCGCCGGAAATCTTCGGCGTCAAGCATGCGCTGGAAGAGTGCCAGACGCTTGCCAAGCAGTTGCTGCAGCGCAAGGGCGGAGCGACCAGCACCCCCGAAGCCCCGACCGAGGAGGCCGAGGCGGCAAGCCCCGTCCAGCAAGGCGGCGGCCCCGCGGCGCCGAAAGGCCGCTCGCGGAATGACATCTACCGCCAGCTCAACGATTTGGCGGCGGTTTTGCAGCAAATGGAGCCGCACAGCCCCATTCCTTACCTCATTCAAAGGGCGTGCGAGCTAGGCGCCATGCCGTTTCCGCAGCTCATGCGGGCGTTGATTCGCGACGAAAACATCCTCGGCGAAATGAACCGAGAGCTGGGAATTCACGGCCAAAGTGTGGCTGCGCCGGCCGCGCCGGCCGCTCCCGCGGAGTGACCAATCCAGTGCCGGCCGTCAAAAAAATCGCCAAGCTGCAATTTTTGTTTGAAACATCGCCCGTCACCCTTGATAATACTCCACATGGTTTCTGTGCTTTTCCAATCGACTCGGCACTGCTGGAGGTTAAGGCCGAGAAACTCTTGACCGAGGATCACTCATGGCAGAAAGTCTCCAACACAAGCTCGACCGCGTGCGCCGGCCGCGCGTGCAAATCACTTATGACGTCGAAACCAACGGCGCCATGCAAAAGGTCGAATTGCCTTTTGTCGTCGGCGTGATGGCCGACCTGTCCGGCAAGCCCAAGGAGCCGCTCAAGCCGCTCAAGGACCGCAAGTTCGTCACGATCGACCGCGACAACTTCAACGACGTGCTGGCCAAGGCCACGCCGCGCGTCGCCATGAAGGTCGACAACAAGCTCACCGACGCCGACACCAAGCTGGCCGTCGAGCTGAACTTCAAGCACCTCGACGATTTCGAGCCGGCCAAGGTTGCCGAGCAGGTGCCGGCCCTCCGTGAGCTTCTGGAGATGCGGCAAAAACTGACGCAGTTGCTGAGCAAAATGGAAGGCAACGACAAGCTCGAAGAGCTGCTCGCCAATGTCTTGAGCAACACCGAAAAGACCATGGCCCTGGCGAAGGAATTGGGCATCGAAACACCCCAGGCCGGCACCGAATCGGAGGTCCCCCAATGAGTCCCGCAGAACAGCAAAAGGCCACAACCGCCACCACGACCGAGGGAAGCGGCAGCCTTCTCGATCAGGTGGTGTCCGCCACCAAGCCGCAGGACAACCGCGAGGCGGAGCGGGCCAAGACCTATTTCAAGCAGTTCCTGGAAAGCGCGGTCAAGCCGGGCCAGGTCGATCTCCAAGGACGTCGAGACCAACGTCAAGTACTGGATCGGCGAGATCGACAAGAAGCTGTCCGCGCAGCTCAACGAGATCATGCACCACGATGATTTCCAGAAGCTGGAAGGCACCTGGCGCGGCCTGCACTACCTGGTCCATCAGACCGAAACCGGCGAGAGCTCTCAAGATCCGCGTGCTGAACGTCACCAAGCGCGAGCTGTTCAAGGACCTGGAAAAGGCCGCCGAGTTCGATCAAAGCACCTTGTTCAAGAAGATCTACGAGGAAGAGTACGGCCAGCTGGGCGGCCAGCCCTACGGCATGCTGGTCGGCGACTACGATTTCAGCCGCGGCGCCGAGGACATCAGCCTGCTCAAGATGATCTCGAACGTGGCGGCGGCGGCTCACGCCCCCTTCGTCGCGGCCGGCTCGCCGAAGATGTTCAACATGGAGCGTTTCGACGAACTGTCCAAACCGCGCGACCTGGCCAAGATTTTCGACAGCGTCGAATACGCGGCCTGGAAGTCGTTCCGCGAATCGGAGGATTCGCGCTACGTGGCCTTGACGATGCCGCGCGTGCTGGGCCGGTTGCCCTACGGCGAGCAGTTCAAGAAGGTCGGCGAGTTCAACTTCGAGGAAGACGTCGACGGCAACGACCACGACAAGTACCTGTGGATGAATGCCGCGTGGGCTTATGCCGCGCGCATCACCGACGCCTTCGCCAAGTACGGCTGGATGGCCCGCACCCGCGGCGTCGAGGGCGGCGGCAAGGTCGAGGGCCTGCCGGTGCACACCTTCCCGACCGACGACGGCGACGTGGCCATGAAGTGCCCGACGGAAATCGCCATTTCCGACCGGCGCGAGTTCGAGCTGTCCAACCTCGGCTTCATGCCGCTGTTGCACAGCAAGGGCCGCGATTTTGCCGTGTTCATGGGTGCTCAGTCCTGCCAGAAGCCGAAGACTTATTTCGACCCGGCGGCCAACGCCAACGCCGAGCTGTCGGCCAAGTTCAACTTGCTCCTGTGCACGTCGCGGTTCGCCCATTACCTCAAGGTGATGGCCCGCGACAAGATCGGCTCGTTCATGGAAGTCAACGATTGCTCAATCTGGCTCAACAACTGGATCAGCAACTACTGCGTCAATCCGGCCGGCGCCAGCGACGAGACCAAGGCCAAGCATCCGCTGGCCGACGCCAAGGTTGAAGTGCGCGAAGTGGCCGGCAAGCCCGGCTGGTATGAAGCCGTGGCTTACCTGCGGCCGCACTTCCAGATGGAAACGCTGACCACTTCGCTGCGGTTGGTCGCGGAGGTGCCCAAGAAGGGGTAAAAGACGCGCTTGGAATTCGCCCCGAGGGATCGGACGGTAACCATGGCAACAGCGACCGCGCTGAGCTAACGCTGCAGGATCTGGGTGATTTGTGTCTGCGGGCCACAGTGGCGCTGGCCGCGGCGTTGCCGCCCTCCGCGTGCGCTCCAGCGTGGGCGGTTTGCCGAAAGGCAATGCCGACCTTGCGCAGGCCGTGACCACTGTGGATGCCGCCATCGCCGCCGCCGCGGACTACGCCGCGGCACGGATGAGGCCGCACGCTGAGGTGGAAGCGATCGCGGCGGCCGCCATTCAGGTGGCGGAAGCGATGTATCCTCAACGTCGGCTGGGCGCCTATGCGGCCGCCCATGCCGCCAAGGCCGCGGCCGAGGCCATCAGGGCCGGCGAGCACGCCACCGACGCCATCGCCATGGAAGTGGTGGCCTCGACCTATGGGGCTAATCGGGTGGCATTGACGGGCGGCACCGGTGGTCGTTTGAATGACTTCACCGGCAACATGGTTCGCGCTGGAATCATGGCGGACTTCAGCAAACTCAAGGCGCTCGGCGGCGGTGCGTTCCGCGATCTCGGCGAGCCCATCGATGTTGCCGAAAGCGGGCCGCTGGGTCCGTTGTGGCCGCCGGGGGAAAAACCGGAGTTTTGATGGCGGCGACTTGTGCGGGTGGCCCTGATTTTTTTCTGGCATACTCGCGGGCTGTTCGCTACCATCAATCGGAACTGAGAAAGCTGGGCGGGCAACCGGCCAGGTGTGAGGCGGGCGAAAACAGGCTATCCTCGGCAGGGACTTGCTTTTGTAGGCAATCCGAGGATTGGGCCAATTCTTAACGGGCTTTTTGGAGGTCTGCGGTCATGGCGTTCGATGCCTTCATGTACATCACGGGCGGAGCTGTTCCCGTCCAGGGCGAAACCTTGGACAAGGATTTCAAACCGAAAAAAGCGTTTGAACTCAAGTCCTTCAAGGTTGAAATCAAGAACCCCACCAGCATGGGTTCGGCAGGCGGCGGTGCCGGCACGGGCAAATGCCAGCTGGAGCCGTTCGAGGTTAGCAAGGCAACCGACAACTGCTCGCCGAGCTTGTTCAAAAGCTGTGCGACCGGCCAGCACTACCCCACGGCGACCATCGCGATTCGCAAGGCGGGCGGCGGCGGCGCGGGCAAGACCGGGGCTGTCTATCTGCAGTACACCTTCAACTGCGTTTTCGTGAATTCAGTGTCGTGGTCCGGCTCCTCCGGCGATGATTTACCGGAAGAGACCGTCCAGTTCGCCTACGGCTCCGTCACGATCACCTACTGGCCGCAAACAGCCGGCGGTGTCCAGGCCACTCAAAAGAACGAACAAACCTGGAACCAGGTGACCAACACGGATTCGACGGTTGTGCCCGATCCGGGTTAATTCTTCTGGATACCAACCCGAAGCGTCAGCGAGGGGTTTGTTTTTTGCCTCGCTTACGCTTCGGGTTAGTTTGGTTACAGGCAGGAGTGCTCCATGGCCCTGGATGGGTTTCTCGAACTGAAGCGCGGCGGCGTGGCAGCCATCGAAGGCGAATGCCGCGACCGCACCTTTGCCGTCAAAAAGGCGATGTCCATCAACAGCTTCGAGTTCGGCAACGAGTTGGGTGCTGCGGACGACAAAGATCTCGACGACGATGACGACGACGACGACGATGACGACGACGATGACCCCGCCGCCTTCGAGCGCCGCCAAAAAAGAAGGGAAAAACGCAGGCTGGCAGCCGAGGAGCGCAAGAAAAAAGCCAAAAAACCGACCGATTTCACTTTTCGAGTCACCAAGGACGTTGACGGGGCCACACCGCAACTATTCCAGGCCTATTGCGCATGCCTCCTCGGAGTTCAAGCCCTTTGACACTGCCGTCATCACCTTGCGGAGGGCGGGCGGCAAGGAGCCCCAGGTTTACCTTGTGCTGGAATTTGCCGAAGTGTACGTGACAACATTCACCATCAATGTCAGCGGCGGCGAGGCCTTGCCGGAAGAGACCGTCGAATTCACCTTCAAGAAATACGTCAAATTTCGCTATCAGCCGCAAACGCTGGCCGGACATGGGGCGGCCAACATCAAAGGTTGGAGCGTGTCGACCGGCGAACCTCTGTAGCAGACCAGGTGGGAGGAGATGTCGATGGCCTTTGACGCATTTCTCGAATTCAAGCACGGCGGCAAAAATGTCTGCGAGGGCGAGACATTGGACCAGCAGTTCAGCTCCAAGGGCGCCATCCAGCTCATCAGCTTTAATTTGCAAAGCAAGGTCGATCTTTCGGAAGACCCTGTCAAGCCGCGGAGGCCCGACCAGAAATTCTTCATACTCAAGCTGAAGAAAGACATCGACAAGGCTTCCCCTGATCTGTTCCGGGCTTATTGCATGCACGCCACCAACAAGGCGAAATCGTTTGATCAGGCCATCCTCACGGTCCGCAAGGCCGGCGGCGCCAAACCGCTGGACTACCTGGTTTTCGATTTCCGCAATGTCACCCTGCAGACCTACAAACTGGAAAACGCGGACAAAGATTCAGAGCCTGAGGAAGCCATCGACCTCGCCTTCGCCGCGCTGGAGATCATCTATTACCCGCAATTAGCCAGCGGCGGCGGCAGTGCAGCGCCGAAGCGCGGCGCCTGGCACTTCGGAACCCACGAATAACTTTGACGCGAAGGACAAGGCAAGAACATGAGCGCAAGCGAGCTTTTCAAAGCCGGCAAACTTGCCGACGCCATCGACGCCCAAATTCAGCAGGTAAAGGCCAACCCCGCGGATCACGCCAAACGCCTGTTTTTGTTCGAGTTGCTGGCCTTCTCCGGCGACCTGGACCGAGCTCGCCGGCAAATTGACGCCTTGAAATTCGACCAGGTCGAGCTCGAGGCGGCCGTCGCCACCTATCGCGGTCTGCTTGATTCGGAGACGGCCCGCCGCAAGTTCTTCGCCGACGGCGTCGAGCCCAAGTTTCTTTCCCCCGCGGGCGAGCATACCACCTTGCGCCTCAAGGCCGTGCAGGAATTGCGCAACCACCAGCCCGCCGCGGCCATGGCCCTGCTTGCCAAGGCCGAGGAGGCTCGTCCCCGGCTCAAGGGCCAGCTCAACGGCAAGCCTTTCGCCGAGTTGCGGGATTGCGACGACCTTTTCGGCGATGTCCTGGAAGTGATGGCCAAGGGCGAGTATTACTGGCTGCCGTTGGAGCAGGTCGAGAGCATCACCCTCAACCCTCCCAAGTTTCCCCGCGACGTTTTATGGCGGCCGGCCCGGCTGGAAACGCGCGAAAGTTCGGGGGAGATTTTTCTGCCGCTTTTATATCCCGGCACCCACGCAAGCGGCGAAGACGACATCAAGCTGGGCCGGGCCACCGACTGGACCGGCGGCGACCCCGGACCGACACGCGGCGCCGGCGCGCACATGTATCTCGTGGACGAGGACGGCAGCAGCTTGCTGGATTGGCGAGAATTGCAGATCGCCTTGCCCGAGGGGCCCTGAACATGTCTCGCCTCGATGCCAAAACTCGCCTGGTGCCGTCGGTCCTGGATCGCCTGATCGATCCGGACACCGAAACCACGGCCTGGCAGCGTGGCTACGGCCCTGAGCAAATGCTTGCCGCCGTCAAACGCGACCTGGAGGAGCTTTTGAATACGCACCAGAGCAACCAGGATTTGCCGCCGGAGTGGGAGCAATTGAGCGATTCGCTGCTCACCTATGGCGTGCCCGACCTGGTTTCCGTCAGCGTATCCAACGCCAGCGAGAAGGAGCGCGTCGCCAGCCTCATCGAAGGTGTCATCGCCCGTTGCGAACCGCGGTTGCGCAATGTCCGTGTTGTCTTCAACGCGGCGGACGATGACGTGCGGCAGTTTGCGCTTCAACATCGACGCTCAGCTCAACGCCGATCCCGCGCCGGATGTGGCCTTCGTCACCGTCGTCGATCTCATGACCGGCCGAACTTCCATCCAGCAGCGCGAAATGTAATATGAGCGACGAGTTGTTTCCCTACTACGAGCGTGAGCTCCTGTTTATCCGCCAGCTTTCCCAGGAGTTCGCCCGCGAATACCCTGCCGCGGCAGGCCGATTGCTACTTGAGCCCAACCGCAGCGCCGACCCGCATGTCGAGCGCATGATCGAATCCTTCGCGCTGCTGTGCGGCCGTATCCACCACAAACTCGACGATGAGTTTCCTGAACTGACCGACGCCTTGCTCAGCGTCCTGTATCCGCATTTTCTGATGCCCGTGCCGTCGTTGGCCGTGCTGCAATTCGAGCTGGATCCGACCCGCGGCCAGCTTCCCGGCGGCTTTCACATCGCCAAGGGAAGCCGGTTGCGCACTCAGCCGGTCAACGGATTGCCGCTCAAGTTTCGGACCTGTTACGACACCATGCTGTGGCCGGTGAAGCTGGCCAGTGCCCGGTTGCAGCCGCCGCCGTTTCCACCGGCCCTCAATGACGTCGCGCCTCCCCGCTCCGCCGCGGCCCTGCGCCTGCAATTCGAATGCCTCAGCCAAATGCAGTTCGCGGATATGAGCCTGGAAAATCTGCGGCTTTACCTTGCCGACGATCCTCAGGTCCGCCCCGTGCTTTACGAATTGCTGTTCAACCATGCCACCCGCGTCGTCTTCCGCCCCGTGGAGCCCGACAAGACGCCCCATCCTGTCGAGCTCAAGCCGCAGGATTGCTTGCACCAGGTAGGCTTCGAGCCGGACGAAGGCCTGCTGCATTACAGCAATCGGTCGTTCATCGGCTACCGCTTGCTGACGGAATTCTTCACCTTTCCCAGCAAGTTCGGCTTTATCGACCTCGGTGGCTGGGCCAAGGCGCGGCAGCGAGGTTTCGGCCGCAAGCTCGAGGTGGTTGTTTTCCTGAACCGCACCAACCGCAATGTCGAGCAAGGGATCGACGCCAACACCTTCCATTTGGGTTGCACCCCGGTCGTCAATCTTTTCGAGCAAACGGCGGAGCCCATCCCGGTCACGCAAACCAAGCATGAGTATCACGTGACACCGGACGTTGCCCACCCGAAAAGCCTGGAGGTTTACTCGATCGAGTCGGTGACCAGCACCGATCCCACCAGCGGCACGGTGACGGAGTACCAGCCGTTTTACTCGCTGCAGCACGGCCAGGATCCCGAAGTCCAGCAGGCGTTCTGGTACGCGAGCAGGCGCCGGGCCATGGGCGAGTCGGATCGCGGCGACGAGGTTTACCTGCACCTGGTGGATTTGAATTTCAATCCGCGCGTGCCGCCGGAAGCGACGCTGGTGGTCCGCACCTTGTGCACCAATCGCGATTTGCCCAACGACCTGCAAATGGCCGGCGAAACGCTGGAGTTCGAGCTGGAAGCGGCGGCCCCGCTGGCCGGCATTCACACCGTGCGCAGCCCGACGCCCACGCTGCGTCCGCCACGCCGCCGGCGCGCTCATTGGCGGCTCTTGTCGCACCTTTCGCTGAACCACCTGTCCTTGACCGACGCCGTCGAGGGCAAGGAGGCGCTCCAGGAAATCCTTCGGCTTTACGATTTTTCCGACGTCAATGCCGGCCAGCAGCAATTGGCCGCGGTCAACCGCCAGTTGATCGACGGAATCGAAGGCGTCAGCAGCCGGCGCGTGGTCGGGCGCGTGCCCGGCTCGACGGCGAGCGGTTTTTGCCGGGGCGTCGAGATCACGGTGGACGTCGACGAGCAAAAATACCTGGGCACAGGTGTTTTCCTGTTCGCATCGGTGCTGGAACGCTTTTTGGGACTTTACGCCTCCATCAACTCTTTTAGCCAACTGGTGGTTCGCACCACGCAGGCGGAGGGATTGCTCAAGAAATGGCCGCCACGGGCTGGGGATCAGCAACTCCTGTGATTGGATCGTCGATTCCGGCCGGCGACGACGCTGGCCAATCGTTGATCGAGCGCTTCGCCTCGTTTCCCCCGGGCAGCGTGGCCGATCGTTTGTTCAAGGAGTGTTATAGCTTCTCTTTTTTTCAGGCCGTGCGCCTTCTAAGCACCCTGTCAGAGGGTCGTCAACCCGTAGGACATACGGGCCCGCCGCCCAGCGAGATCGTGCGTTTTCGGGCCCATCAGTCGCTCAGTTTTCCGCCCAGCGCCATTTATGAGCTGCAGAGACCGACGCCCGCAAGCCTGCTGCCGCACATGACCGTGACCTTTTTCGGCATGACCGGCAGCAGCGGCATTCTGCCCCGCCATTACACCGAATTGCTGCTCCGCCTCCGCGATTTCCGGGGTCCGGAGCGGGATGCGCTGCGGGACTGGTTTGACCTGTTCAATCATCGCCTGATCTCGCTTTTTTACCGTACCTGGGAAAAATATCGCTTTTACCTGGCCTACGAACGCCGCGAATTTGCCGCCGACGATCCCGACACCTTCACCCAGGCCCTGTACAGCTTCGTTGGCCTGGGCACGCCTGGTTTGCGGAATCGTCTGCGCATCTCGCAGTGGGAAGTGCGCCGCGATCAGCGGCGTGAACGCGTCCTGGCCAGGATTCACGATCTCGGTTTGCTGCAATTCGGCGGCCTCCTGGCGAGCCGGCCGCCGAACGCCGCTAACTTGCAGGCCCTTTTGTCGGGCTATTTCGGTTTGCCGGTCAAGGTCCTACAATTCCAGGGACAATGGATGCGGCTTGATGCCGAGAATCAATCGGCGCTCGGTGGTTCCGAAGACTCGACGGCGCTCGGGCTCAACGTGGTGGTAGGCGAGCGGGTTTGGGACGTGCAAAGCAAGGCCCGGCTGCGCGTGGGACCCATGGATGCCCGGCAATTCCATGAATTTCAGCCCGACAGTGCCGCGAACCCGGAGCGGAAGGCCTTTTTTCTGCTGCTCCACCTGGCGAGGCTTTATATTGGCGTGGAGCTGACCTTCGACGTTCAGCTTATCCTGAAAGCCACCGCTGTGGCTGAATGCAGCCTGGTGGACGACGAAGACCTGGGGCCGCGGCTCGGATGGAACACCTGGGTCACCAGCCGCGAACCGGAGCGGGACGTGGATGATGCGGTTTTCGAAGGCGAAGAGATGCGGTGGGTAAACGCAAAGTAGGTCAGCCTTTCCAGGCTGACAGGAACAAACAAAAAAAGTCAGCCTGTAAAGGCTGACCTACGGGAGATTCTTTTCATGGCTTCGGTCAATTTGAAAACGTTGGTGGACAAACTCAACACGACTTGCAAGAAAGCCCTCGAAAACGCCGCCGGGTTGTGCGTTTCGCGCACCAATTACAGCGTCGAGATTGAACATTGCCTGCTCAAATTGCAGGAGATGGGCCAGGCGGATTTCGCCAGGCTCTTCAAGCACTATGGCGTCGACCCCAGCAAGGTCAACCGCGAGCTGACCAGGGCGCTCGACCAATTGCAGCGCGGCAAGGCCCGCGAGGGACTGTCCTTTTCGCCGGACGTTGTCAATTGGCTGCGCGAGGCCTGGGTGCTGGCGTCGCTGGAATTCGGCGCCCACCGCATCAGGTCCGGCTATCTGCTCGCGGCCCTGATGTCCGACCGCGATCTGGCTGCCAAGGCCTGCAGCAGTTGCCCGGAACTCGGCAAGCTCAACGGCGAGCAAATGGTCAAGGAAGTCAAGGCGATCATCAAGGGATCCATCGAGGATGCCGTCGAGGCGGGTGCGCCTGCTCCCCAGGAAGACGGCGCTCCGGGCCAGCCAACGGGCGATTCCAAAACTCCCTCGCTCGACCAGTTCACGCTCAATCTCACCGAGCGTGCCAAGAAGGGCGAGATCGACCCGGTCATCGGCCGCGATTTCGAGATTCGCCAGGTCATCGACATCCTGACGCGCCGCCGGCAGAACAATCCGATCCTGACCGGCGAAGCGGGCGTCGGCAAGACGGCCGTCGTCGAAGGTTTCGCCCTGGCCGTGATCGCCGGCGACGTGCCGCCGCCGCTGCAGTGAGTGTGGCCGTGCGCACGCTCGACCTCGGTCTGCTTCAGGCCGGCGCCGGCGTCAAGGGCGAGTTCGAGAATCGCCTCAAGCAGGTCATCGCCGAGGTCAAGGCGTCGCCGCAGCCGATCATCCTGTTCATCGACGAGGCCCACACGCTCATCGGCGCCGGCGGCGCGGCGGGGCAGGGCGACGCGGCCAACCTGCTCAAGCCGGCCCTGGCCCGCGGCGAGCTGCGCACCATCGCGGCCACCACCTGGATGGAGTACAAGAAATATTTCGAGACCGACCCCGCCTTGAAACGCCGCTTCCAGGTGGTCAAGGTCGACGAGCCCGATATCGCCGAAGGCCATCGCGCATGATGCGCGGCTTCGCCAACACGCTGGAGAAGCACCACAAGGTTCGCATCCTCGACGAAGCGATCGAGGACGCGGTCAAGCTGTCGCACCGCTACATCACCGACCGCCAGCTGCCGGACAAATCGGTCAGCCTGCTCGACACCGCCTGCGCCCAGGTCGCCTTGAGCCAATCGGCCATGCCGCCGCCGCTGAAGACTGCCGGCGCGATCTGGAACACTTCGACGTCGAGATCGGCATCCTGGAGCGCGAGGCAGCCTGGGCGACGAATCACGAGGTGCGCATGAAGGATCTGAAGGAGACGCAAGGAAGCCGTGCCGAGAACGCCAGGACGAGCTGGAAAAGCGCTGGGAACGAGGAAAAGAAGCTTGGCCGCCGAGATGCAGAAGCTGCAGGCCAAGCTGGAAGCCCACGTCGCCGCCGCCGAAACCGGCGAGGCCAAGGACCGCCTGACCGCCGACGAGCTGAGGCAAGACCCGCGCCGAACTTGGCAAAGCTCGAAACAGAACTGCTGGCGCTGCAAGGCGAAAAGCCGCTGGTCCTGCCGGTGGTCGGCAGCCAGGCCGTCGCCGAGGTCGTGTCCGGCTGGACCGGCATCCCCGTCGGCAAGATGGTTCGCGACGAAATCAACGCGGTGCTGACGCTCGAGGAATCGGCTCAAGGAGCGCGTCATCGGCCAGGATCCACGCCCTGGACAGCCATCGCCGAGCGCATCCGCACGGCCCGCGCCAACCTGGCCGACCCGCGCCGGCCGATCGGCGTCTTCCTGCTGGTCGGCCCCAGCGGCGTCGGCAAGACCGAGACCGCCATGGCGCTGGCCGACATCCTCTACGGCGGCGACCGCAACATGGTCATCATCAACATGTCCGAATACAAGGAAGACCACAAGATCTCGCGCCTCACCGGCTCCGCCCCCGGCTACGTCGGCTACGGCGAAGGCGGCGTCCTGACCGAAGCCGTCCGCCGCAAGCCGTACAGCGTCGTGCTGCTCGACGAGGTGGAAAAGGCCAACGATCGACGTGCAGGAAATCTTCTACCAGGTCTTCGACAAGGGCATGCTCCAGGACGACAAGGGCAACGAGATCAACTTCAAGAACACGATCATCCTCCTGACCTCCAACGTCGGCACCGACACGATCATGAAGCTGTGCGCCGACCCCGACACCATGCCCGATCCGGCCGGCCTGGCCGAGGCGCTGCGGCCGGATCTGCTCAAGGCGTTCAAGCCGGCGCTGCTTGGGCCGCATGACGGTGGTGCCGTATTTTCCGCTCGTCCGACGAGGTGCTGCGCGGCATCATCAAGCTGCAATTCAAGAAGATCGCCGACCGCGTCCGGGAGAACCACCGGGCGGCGTTCACCTATGCGACGACGTCGTCGCCGCCATCGCCAGCCGTTGCAAGGAAGTGGAGAGCGGGGCGCGCAACGTCGACCACATTCTCAACGGGACGCTGTTGCCGGCTATTGCTGGGCAGTTTTTGGCGTGCATGGCGGAGGGCAAGCCGGTGACGACGGCGCATGTGACGGTCGATGCTAGCGGTGGATTCCTGTTCGATGTGCATTAACGAAAGTTTCAGACGCCACGCAATTGCTTCACTCACGAGAACGGCCATGATAAGGGCCCGCATCAAGGCAATCGTCCGACAGTTCGCGGAAAACGGCATGAAGCTGTTGTTGGAGGATCCGCGAAATGTGCGCGACCTGCTCTTGATCCAAGGGGCGAAGATGCTCGACCTTATCGACTTCGACCACATGACACGGCTGCCCACGTCCTTCGTCCAACGTGACTTCCGGCATGTGGAAGCTGACGTGGTTCTGTGCGCCACCTGCGCCGGCCTGGCAAACAGCAGGAAAAGCAGACGATCACCATCTATATCTTGATCGAACACCAATCCGAGCCGGATGCCATGATGGCCTTCCGCGTTCTGGAATACGTTGTGCAGATTTACAAGGCACAAGCGCGAGAATGGCGCAGGCGGCACAGATCTTTTGCTGGGCTGCGGCTTCACCCGGTGCTTCCACTGGTGTTCTACACTGGAACTCGTCGCTGGGACGCGTTAGGTCGGGTAGCGGACTTGATCGACATGGGGGAGCAATTCAAGCCCATGATTCCCGAAATCGACCCACTGTTTCTAAACCTTCCGGTCATTCCAGCCAGCCAACTTGAAACCGGGGCCGGTTTCTTCGGCTGGGTCTTGCGGCTCGTTCAAGATCGCCATGCCCGCCCCGCTGAATTCCAGGAACTGCTTCGTCGCGCCACCGAGCACCTGGAGACAATGCCGACCAGCGAGCGGCTGCGCTGGCTGGAATTGCTTTCTTATGTGCACGCATTGGTTTATCATGAACGAGACCCCGCCGAACATGGCGCCCTGCAAGCGCAGATTGAAGCATTCTGTTCGGACCGATAAGCTTCGCCTGGAGATTTCTGCCATGGGAAGAACGATTGCTGACGAACTGATTGACAAGGGGAGATACAAGGGGAGAAAAGAAGAGCAAGTCCGGTCGCGCCGACAGATATTGCTCAATCAGCTGCAGAGCCGCTTCGGCGTGTTGCCGCGTGAAACCGTGGCGGCAGTCAAGGCTAACAAGAGCGTTCAGGAACTCGATGCCTGGCTTGAGCGCATCATCAAAGTCGCCAAGCTGGAAGAAATGGGTATCGAGACTTAATGCCGTTTCCTCCTTGGGCGGATGGTGTCATGTGTACAGGCATTTTGAACAGCCTCTCGAGCTGATCGTGAGCCAAGGATTTGGCAACGCCAAAGAGAACCGGTAATGGCACAGGGCCAACAACATTCACCTGATGAGGACGATGACCAGGCGCTGTGCCGCATCAAAAAAAGAGATGGGTTCTATGCCGATTGTCCTCATTGCGGATGCCCTGGCGATGCCAAAAAGATTTGGTACAGCTGGCGGGGTGGATTTGTCGGGCCAGCATTGATAGCCCATGTGCGGTGCAACAAGTGTGGGACAGCTTACAACGGTGCAAGTGGCAATTTCAATACGACATGGATCTCGATTTACGTTACCGTGGTGGTGCTAATCGGCTTATTATTCGTTGGCGCGGTTATGATGGACGCGATTCTGAGGTGAACTTCCCACCATGACACAATCACTTCGCGCCGTGGTGCTTCTCAGCGGCGGCCTCGACTCCACCACGACGCTGGCCATCGCCAAGGCCGAAGGCTATGAAATCCACGCCCTGACCTTCCGCTACGGCCAGCGTCACAATATCGAGGTGGCTGCCGCCGAGCGCATCGCCGCCCACTTCGGCGTAGCTCGGCACGTCATCATGGCCATTGACCTGCGCGTCTTCGGCGGTTCCGCCCTCACCAGCGACGCCCCCGTGCCCAAGGATCGCTCCACGGACGACATGGCCCACGGCATCCCGATCACTTACGTGCCTGCCCGCAACACGATTTTCCTGTCGTTCGCCCTGGCCTTGGCCGAGGTGAACGGACACCGGCCACATCTTCCTGGGCGTCAATGTCCTGGATTACAGCGGTTATCCCGATTGCCGGCCCGAGTACATCGCGGCCTTCGAGCGCATGGCCAACCTGGCGACCCGCGCCGGCGTGGAGGGCCGGCAGAAATTGACGATCCACACGCCGCTCATCCAGCTGACCAAGGCGCAAATCATTGCCCGCGGGCCGAGATCTGGGCGTCGATTTTAGCCTGACCAGCAGCTGCTACGATCCAGCCCCAGACGGTGCCGCGTGCGGCCATTGCGATGCGTGCCTTTTGCGACGGAAGGGATTCGCCGAAGCGGGCCTGATTGACCCAATTCGCTACGCTGGCCCTTGACGTTTACTTTCCCTGCGCGTATTATTGCTGTTGCTGGATCTTCCAGCGTGGACCCTAACCCTCGCCATCGCCCTTCGCCCTGGCCGGTTCGGGTTTTTTTGCTCTTTGACAATTCGCAAGCACCTTTTATAGCCAAAAGCGAGAGTGCGTCACGCCTTGAGCGCGACGCAGGATCTTGCTTGCAAGCGACGCAAGTCGCTTGAATTTAAGTTCTTTGAGTCGTGTTCAAAGGCGACCAAGTAAGTTGTTAGTAAAGTTTGTTAGGACAAACTCAGTTCATGACCTGGGCCGCTTGCGGCTCAGCAATGCAACTATTTTTGAAGGGTTTGATCCTGGCTCAGAACGAACGTTGGCGGCGTGGATTAGGCATGCAAGTCGAACGAATCCCAGCCTTGTAGCAATACCGGGCTGGGGGAAGTGGCGAAAGGGGCAGTAAGGCGTGGGTAACCTACCCTGGGGACCGGGATAGCCTTCCTAACGGATGGGTAATACCGGGCGATCTGCCGAGGGGGCATCTCCTTGTCAGGAAATGAGTTTCGCCTCGGGAGGGGCTCACGTGATATTAGCTAGTTGGCGGGGTAACGGCCCACCAAGGCAAAGATGCCTAGCGGGTGTGAGAGCACGACCTGCGCCACTGGCACTGAGACACTGGCCAGACACCTACGGGTGGCTGCAGTCGAGGATCTTCGGCAATGGGCGCAAGCCTGACCGAGCGACGCCGCGTGTGCGATGAAGGCCTTCGGGTTGTAAAGCACTGTCGAGGGGGAGGAAGCCGCAAGGTTGACCTATCCCTGGAGGAAGCACGGGCTAAGTTCGTGCCAGCAGCCGCGGTAAGACGAACCGTGCGAACGTTGTTCGGAATCACTGGGCTTAAAGGGCGCGTAGGCGGGTCTGCAAGTCCGGGGTGAAATCCCCCAGCTTAACTGGGGAAGTGCCTTGGATACTGCGGGTCTGGAGGGAGGTAGGGGCATGTGGAACTTCCGGTGGAGCGGTGAAATGCGTTGATATCCGAAGGAACGCCGGTGGCGAAAGCGACGTGCTGGACCTCTTCTGACGCTGAGGCGCGAAAGCCAGGGTAGCGAACGGGATTAGATACCCCGGTAGTCCTGGCCCTAAACGATGGGTACTAGGTAGTGGACTTAACATGGGTTCACTGCCGAAGCAAAAGTGGTAAGTTCCCCGCCTGGGGAGTATGGTCGCAAGGCTGAAACTCAAAGGAATTGACGGGGGCTCACACAAGCGGTGGAGCATGTGGCTTAATTCGAGGCTACGCGAAGAACCTTATCCTGGGCTTGACATGTGCGAAAGCGGCAGCAAGTAGGGAGCGGAAACGTTTCCCCAACGGTATCCAGTCCGGAAGCTGCTACAGGTGCTGCATGGCTGTCGTCAGCTCGTGTCGTGAGATGTCGGGTTAAGTCCCATAACGAGCGAAACCCTTGTTTCCAGTTGCCAGCGGGTAATGCCGGGGACTCTGGAAAGACTGCCGGTGTTAAACCGGAGGAAGGCGGGGATGACGTCAAGTCCTCATGGCCTTTATGCCCAGGGCTGCACACGTGCTACAATGGCGTAAACAAAGGGAAGCAAACCCGCGAGGGGGAGCAAATCTCAAAAAATACGCCCCAGTTCAGATTGCAGGCTGCAACTCGCCTGCATGAAGTTGGAATCGCTAGTAATCGCAGGTCAGCAACACTGCGGTGAATGTGTTCCTGAGCCTTGTACACACCGCCCGTCAAGCCACGAAAGGGAGGGGCGTCCGAAGTCGGTGCGCCAACCGCAAGGGGGCAGCCGCCGAAGATGAAACTCCTGATTGGGACTAAGTCGTAACAAGGTAACCGTAGGGGAACCTGCGGTTGGATCACCTCCTTTCTAAGGATGATCATTACTGTTTCGTTAAGCCGCTTGCGGCTTCGCGAAACGGCAATCATGTTTCGCATTCTCGTTGGACGCTTTAATAGGTGCCGCGAATTGCTTAGATAGGCCCCCGCCAGACACCAGTCCGGCGGGGGCTTTTTTTGTGTGACGGCCGATTGTATCTCCCAGTGTTTATCGCTTTCGACGTGACGATCCTGTCGAGGCAACAGGCGCTGACCCGATTGGTTTTGGATTCGGGTGCGACACCAATGCGTAACGCTCCTGCAGCAGCGGCTGAAGACCAATAACCTTGATGCTGTTGGCCAATTTGCTGGTCGGAGGCGGCATCAGAATGAGGGTGCGTGATTCCCGCGTTGTCCCGCACTTCCTGATACAAAAACGTTTCGCCAGTAGGGTCTTGGACCGGAGAATTATCGCTCAGGAGGGCCTCCCAGCAAATGATTGAGTGGAGATTGTCAAAAGGATGATTAATCGCGGACTCCAGCTGAAACTTCAACTCCGTGTAGGAAACCTTCGACTTGTCCAGCAGATCAGATGGATTGCCATTACGTCGGACCAGCAAATCAATGCCAACATGGTCGTCATAGTCAAGAATGTCAAGTTCCAGCAATCTTGGGGACAGCACGTTTAGTTCCGAAATCAAACCGAACAAAGTAATCTCCCGTGTGGGCTCGAAAAATGAGTGCGTACGGCTGCCGGGCAGCGTTATCGTGCACCATTTTTTTTTGTTGTACCGCTCAATCCGCCGTTGGAGCGCTTTTTTGTCCTTTTCCCGCAGACGACTGAACAGATCCTGCTGGTATTCATTGAGAAAAGTGGAAAGGTCTTTGTCGTGATCCACAATATCACTAAGAAATTTGAATACGGCATCCTTGACGGCCGAAAGCAGCACGTCGGGAGAATTCCCGACGGATCCGCGATTTGCCGTGAGGGAGAATGCCTGACAATTGACAAAAATCAACGGAAGTTGGAAGTCGCTCTTGGTCAATGGGCATTCCTCATCGTTGAACCACTCGAATTTGGGCTCGATGGGAATGAAATCCTTGCACAGCCAAATCCCATACCTTTCCTCTTCGTGGTACAATCCCCCTTTGCGTTGCCTCCGAATCCCCGCATCTCTATCCTGACGGCCGCGCTGTCCCTCGAAAAGGGCGGCAGCATCGATCCGGTAGCCGCTTTGCACCGGCTGGTCGCGCAGCCGGAAAGTCTTGCGAAAATAATTGAAGGGCCGCCGCGGATCGCTTGCCTTTAACGAATTCATGTCAGTATTATCGTCGTCAGGCCAGGCATGACCAAAGGGAACCTCCGTGGGCGTCTGTTCGTCCGTGCCTTGAAAGAAAAGTTTCATTGGTGGCTGGAAAACGGGATAAAGGACTCTTTTGAATGATCCAAAAACCGTAAACCAGCGCAAATAATTCACAACTGGCTCCCGGCGAAACGCATCGATCAGCCTGTCGCTGTTGGGAGTGAAGTCCACCAGCCGGGTGGTCGTGCCATGACCGCCGCGGAGCGATATTTGATGTTTATCCGCTGAACGCTGTGCTTCGTCACCCTTGAGCAACTGCGGCCTGGGAATCCGCTTTTGGACAATCGCTGCCCGAGCATCAGGAAGGTGGGCCAACAGCAGTCTCCCCTCCCTCCCGTCGAGTCAAGACAACGATCTCCAATGCCTGGTAAAAAACCTTGGTGCCATGGCCCTTGTAACCGATCGGGTCGCGGTCGGGCATTTTGTCTTTCTGCGAATGACCCAGGCCGAACAGGTTTTTGATCACATCTTCGGTCATTCCGTGCCCGTCATCAGCAATTTCTAAAGTCAGGCCTCGGGATCCATTAGGCAACGTTTCAGTGCGAGCGACAATCCAAAGCTCCTTCGCCCCGGCGTCATAGCTGTTATGGGTAGCTTCCCGCAGGACTTCGACGGGCTTTGCGAAATCGCCGGAAATCTCAGCAATCTCCCGGCCAGGGTTTACAGTGGGTTCGAATTGTGTCATCTTGGCAAACCTCCTCTGAAGCACTCCTGGTAGCGGAAACGCTAAGAGCACTTCCTTCGATTATACTGCCTCTGTGGGCAATGCCAGTGCCAGCCTTTGTACTGCCGGACAGGCCGCTGGTCGCGCTGGCGCAGCGGACCTAAACGATTGTCCATTTCCTTGACGTGCACTTCACGCTGCGCCGCTGTGGTGTATCCCGCGGAGGCTGGCCTTTCCACTGGCTGGGTGATCAACGTGAGGTTGCCGCAAGCAACGAATCCGCGCCAGAGCCAATCGGCCGGGTTTTGGCAGATGGCAGTAAGTTCATGGTCCCAAGGCAGTTGGGGCCGTTCGACGTCGGGCATGCCAGATGCTCCTTGGCAAGGAAATTCGTTCAGGGAGATGTGTGGGGGTCTGCAACGCAACGCATTTTGGCCGGGTAGTTTCAAAAAAACCGGCGCCAACCGACCCGACGCCTTACGGCGTTCGGCTCGCCAATCGATTCGCCATTCGGTCCGCCAATTTGGGGCATTGGACAACTCCAGTGAAACCGCTAAAGTAAGCGCTGACCGATTGCTCGCATGAATTTCCCCTTTTTCTGATGGCAGCCTGGCATGGCGAATTACACGCAGGCATCGCGTCCGATTGCCGTTTCCACTCCGCTGGGGCCTGACGTGCTGCTAATCACCGGGTTTAGCGGCGAGGAGGGTATGTCGCGCCCTTTTCATTTCCAGGTCGATTGCATCGCGGAGAAAGACGCGGAAATCGCGTTTGATGCCTTGCTCGGCCAGAAAATCACCGTGCGCCTGACGCTGCCCGACGGCAAGCCTGCGCTTTTTCAACGGCATCTGCCAGCGCGTCACGCAGGGTGAAGACGACGAGGATTTCACGCCCTACCGGCTGGATGTCGTGCCGCAATTCTGGCTGCTCACCAAACGGGCTCAAAGCCGGATTTTCCAGCACATCGCCGTGCCGGATATCTTGAAAAAGGTCCTGACGGGCCTGGACGTCGACCTGCAGATCATGGGCACGTTTCAGCCGCGCAATTACTGCGTGCAATACCGCGAGACCGATTTCAACTTCGCGAGCCGGCTCATGGAGGAGGAAGGGATTTATTACTTCTTCACGCACACGGCCGACGGCCACAAGATGATCGTAGCCAACACGCCGCAAAGCCATCTCGACATGCCGTGGAAGAGCACGCTGACTTTCGAAAAAGTCATGGGCGGCGCGCCGAAGGACGATCGCATTCTGGCCTGGGAAAAAGCACAGGAGCTGGTGTCCGGCAAATATACGCTCCGCGACCACACCTTTGAATTGCCGCACGATCCCCTGGAAACCAATCGCCCGCTGCAGGACGCCGCCGCTGTCGGCAAGGTGAATCACAAACTCAAGCTCGGCATCGAGGAGCGGCTGGAGATCTACGATTATCCCGGCGATTACGCGGTTCGCTTCGACGGCGTCAATGCCGGCGGCGGCGAGCAGCCGGCCGAAGTGCAAAAAATCTTCCAGGACAACGGCCGGACCATCGCCATTCGCAGTCAACAGGACGCGGCGGCCAGCGTCAGCATTCGCGGGTCCAGCGCTTGCCGCAACCTGGTTTCCGGCCACAAATTCACGCTCGACAAGCACGGCCACGGCGACGGTGAGTATGTCATCACCTCGCTACGTCACGTCACCTCCGTCGTGGCGGACTATCGCAGCAGCTCTTCTGGGGAATTTCTTTACACGAATCATTTCGCCTGCCTGCCCAGCGCGATTCCGTATCGGCCGCAACGGGTCACACCCAAGCCGTTTGTGCAAGGCACGCAGACGGCGGTGGTGGTCGGCCCTGCCGGCAAGGAAGAGATCTTTTGCGACAAGTACGGCCGGGTGAAGGTCCAGTTCCACTGGGATCGTGAAGGCAAGAAGGACGCCAGCAGCTCGTGCTGGATTCGCGTGGCCACCGCCTGGGCCGGCAAGGGTTGGGGACAGATCAACATTCCGCGCATTGGCCATGAAGTCGTCGTCGCCTTTCAGGAAGGCGACCCGGACCACCCGATTATCGTGGGCAGCGTCTACAACGCCGAGAATATGCCGAGCAAGAAACTCCCCGAGGGCAAAAAGACCTCCGGTCTGGTGACCCGCACCAACGAAAGCTCGGGCGGCGGCTACAACCAGATGACCTGCGACGACACCAAGGAAAAGGAGATGATCATCATCCACGGGCAGAAGGACATGTCCACCACCATTGAGCACGATGACACTCAGACCATCAACAATGACCGGACGATCGCGGTCCATGGCAAGCACACGGAGACGATCGACAAGGACACGACCATCAGGATCACCTCGGGGAAGTACGTCCATGATGTGGAGAGCAACACCGCCGATTATCACGTGGAGGGCAAGCTGACGGAGGTTTACGACAACGATCAGGACACCACGGTTGCCCTCAACATCTTTCTCCGCTCCACGAAAGGCACGATCCGGGAAGAAGCCGAAGCAGGCGAGTTCTATGTATTCGCCAGCAAGAAGGTCGAGGTCAAATCGGGGACGGATGAGGTTCACATCTACGCCGCCAAGAAAATCAAGCTCGTCACCGGGGGCAGCTTGCTGCAGATGGAGTCGGACGGCACGATCACCATTTCTGGAGCGAAAATCACCATCACCGGCGGGCAGCAGACCAAGATCGGCGTGAGCAGTCAGAACGTGACCTGCGACCCCAGCAAGGTGGCGGTGTCGGGGGCGGCCATCAACTCGTCGGCCGTGGGCATGCACGAGATCACAGGAGCGGTTGTGAAGATCAATTGACGTGCCATGCGCAAGGTTTTCGATATTGTGACCGCTCGATTGAGGGCGTTTCTTGGCCAAAGGGACGATTTAGCCTTGGTGGTGCGCAGCCCGTCAGCGCACGGCGTGGTTATCCTGCAGATTTTGGAGACGCTCGAGGAGGAAAGCACATCGCAGATGTTTTGGAAGTTTGTCGGCGCCTTCACCGAGCCAGACGCCTATTCCAGCGGCGTCGTGGAGGAATTCGAGGCTTATCATGAATTGGTTCGCCAACTGCAGCTCAAGGAGGGACAAAAACCGTGGCCCGTGCTGCCCGCCGCGCTTCGGGACAAAAGCACATCAGCAGTTCGGCGCATGCGTGAGCTGATGATATTTGCCAGGTCGTTGCTGCCGGCTCTGGAGGGGCGCAAATGGTGTGGGTTTTGTATCCCGGGGAAATCAAGAACGGGCCGGCTTATGGCCAGTTCATTGCCGAGGTGCTCCGCCACGAGTTTCCTTTCCCCTGGTGCCACCACATCCGGATCATTGTCCGCGAGGAACCCACCCAGCCGGCGCTTGACAAAATGTTGGGCAAGGCTCCCCGGATCGCCTGGTATGAGCCGGACCTGAGCACCGCGGCCCTGGAAAAAGCCACGGCAGAGGAAGTGGATGACGAATGCCTGCCGCTGAATGAACGCTTGCAAGCTTTGCTGGTGACCGCGGCCACCGATTATTCACACAGGCGTTATGATCTGGCTTTGGCAAAATACCAGCTTCTTTTCAAGCATTACTCGGCAACGGGCAACCTCATCCTGACAGCCGTGGCCCTCAATGGCATGGGCGAGGTGTATCGCGAGCAAGGCGACAAACAGCAGGCCGGCGCCTGTTTCGAGGCCGCCGTCGTCCCCGCCAGTGAAGGATCGCCGCCGCCCGCTCCGGTGCTTTTCAATATCACGCTGAATCTGGGCAACTTGCGTATGGAGGAAAAACGCTGGGCCGAGGCCGAGGGATATTACGATTGCGCTCAACAACTGGCGACTCTTCTGAGCGGCGAAGTCAAAATCATGGTACTGGAGCAATTTGGTGTCGCTCGCTACCAGCAAAAGGACATCCCGGGGGCTCTGGAGGCCTGGAAAGCGGGCGTGATCGTAGCCGGCAAAATCAACAAACCCGAACTGGGGGAAAACCAGTTACGGCGCTTGCGCGACCACTTTGCAAAAATTGGCGACAAGGCGGGATTGCGCGACCTGGAGCGAGAATTGGCCGCCGCCCAGAAGGCGGTCGCCAAGGTTGAAGAACAGCATGTGCCAGCGCGGTAAGGGGTCCTATGGCCAACCCGATCGATTCCCTGAAGAACATTGCCACCGCCGTGCAGCAGCACAATCAAGGCGTGACCGGGGATACCACCAGTCCCTGGGATCGGATGCCAATACCGGGTCCGCGATGAAGGGTGTCGTCACCGACTACGTGGCTTCGATGAAGGGCCTTGTCCAACCGCTCACCACTCCAGGCCCAGATGGCACGCCGCGACCTCCCCAAGGCGCCCTGGAAACATCCGCTGCCGTCCTTCGCCGAGGTCAGGCAATTGTGGGCGCCTTGGCGGCCACCATGGGACTCTTTCAGAACCTGGCTGATGTCGGTTTTGCCAACCTGACCGCTCCGCTGGCCGCCATGTACCCCAGTTTTCCGTCCGCCACCATGACCAGCCTGTACATGGGCATCCCCCACGCTCATCTGCATCCACCCAGCCTGATACCGCCGTCGCCGGTGGGGGTGCCCTTGCCGAGCCTGGGGCCGATCGTGCTGGGCATTAGCGTTCGCGTGCTGCTGGGGGGAATGCCCGCCGCGCGAATTGGCAGCATAGGCCTGGCACCAACCTGTTGCGGAGCAACCCCGTTTTTCAAAGTGTTTCTCGGCTCGTCAAACGTCTTCATCGGCGGCAAGCGGGCGGCGCGGATTTTGGACGTGTGCAAGGTCTGCACCAAGGCGTCCACCGGCGCGCCGAGCGCTGAGCTCAGTGATGAATACGATGGGGAATGTCGCTGCCGGCCTGGGCATGGCCGGCGATGTTGTCGAAGCCGGCGCGGCCTTGGCTGAAGGCAACGCCGCCATGGCCGGCGCCAAGGCCCTCAATGCCGTGATGAGTGCTGCTCAAATGGCCGCCGACGCCGCTGCCACCGCCGTCGAGGCCACGATGGGCACGGACCCCGCTGGGCCATCGCAGCCACAGGGTATCGGCGCGGTCCTGGTGCCCGGAGCCCCTACCGTCTTGATCGGCGGTTTCCCCATGATACAGATTCCGAATCCGGCCGAAGCGCTGCTGAATTTCCTGAAACGTTTTGGCGCCAAGGCTGGTGGAGCCGGCAAATGCACGGCGGGATGTTAAGGGCCTATACCAACCCGAAGCGCAAGCGAGGTTAAAGAGGTCGTGGCATGGCATCTATGAACATGGGCAGGGCCGCTGTGGGACATCCCGTCGATGTGGCTTCGGGAACACTCTTCAGCGAGTTTCAGGATTTCGTTTTGCCCGGGCGGATGCAGCTTGTTTTCGCCCGGCGTTACAGTTCCGCGTTGGCGGACCGGCCGGGAGGGTTGTTTGGTGCCGGCTGGACATCCCCGTTTGAAATGCGCATTCGGCCGAATCTCGATGGCTTTTGCCTGATTGGCGAGGACGGAGAGACTGAAATCCAATTTGATGCCCGCGCGGGAGGCTTGACGGCCGGCGGCTCGATACGCAATCCGGCCGCCTTTTGCGAGCTCCGGCAAGAAGGAGGGAACCTCATTGTTCTCCGCTGGGAGCCGGAAGGTCGCGAGATTGTTCGTTACATTTTTCCCATGCAACAAGCCCACGACGGGTACGTACTTGCAAGCCGACAGACACCTGACGGTCAAGGCATCGACATCGAGTCGCGATGGGGGGGGGCGGATTACGGCACTCAAGCATCGCCGCGAAGGCCGAGGGCTAACGCTCGATTACAACAAGCACGGCCAGGTGATGGAAGTGCGTTTGACAACATCGGCAATGAATTGTGCAAGCCAAAAAGCGGGTCTGCAACAAGGCAATCGCCTTGTGCTGCGCTACAACTACGACGGCGATCGCCGTCTTGCCGAGGTCATCGACGCGGTCGGCAATCGCTGTAGCTATGCCTACGACGGCGCGGGGCGAATGAAACGGGAAATAAACATGGGAGGTATGCGGTTCTCGTTCCGCTACGACACGCAAGGGCGATGCGTCGAAACAACCGGACAGGATGATTTCGGCCGAATCGCATTGAAATTCGACGATTCCGCCAGAATGACTCAGGTGACCGACAGTCTCGACCATGTCACGACGTACCTTTGGAATTCAAGCGGCCAGGTTGAAAAGAGTGATCTCCCCCCTCGGGAGAATAAGCGCAACAATCTACGACGAGCTTGGACGGATCGCCAAACAAATCATGCCCAATGGCGCAACGACAACCTACGCTTACGATCAGCGCGGAGATCGAATAAGTGTAACGCAGCCCAATGCCGCTGTCACCAATTGCGCATTCAACGAAAACCACCAACTGATCTCCACGATCGATCCCGGCGGGCACGAACTGCGCAGGAAGATCGACGAGCGTGGGCGGGTTGTTGAAGTGACCGTTCCGACAGGAGACAAGTGGTCGTATACCTACAATGTCCAGGGTGACCTGGTGGAGATTCAGGACCCGTTGAACAACAAACGCCGCCTGGAATGGGACGAAGCGGGGAACCGCGTTCGCGTCTCGGATTGGCTGGGGAATTTCTCCTCTTATGAGTACGATGCGGAGGGAAACATTCGGGCCGTGGTCAACAGTCGGGGGCAACGCGCGGAGGCGAAATGTGACCTGCTTGGGAGGATCACGGAAATTCGTTTCGCCGGCGGCCTGCGACGACGATTCTTGCGCAACGCATTCGGCAAACTCATTGAATATATCGACGAGTCCGGAATTGTGACGAAATGGCGGTATTCCGGCTGCGGTTTGCTGGCTGAGGTGATCAAGTCCTCCGGAAGAAACCTGCGGTTTGAATGGAGCACCATCCCAGGCCAATTGCGGGCCATTATTAACGATGCGGGCGAACGGCAGACCTTCGATTACGACGCCGAGAGTCGCACCATCAAGATGGTCGACTTTCTTGGGGGTGTCACAACCTATGAATACGCCTCCGAAACCAATTCGACCTGGATGACCGATGCGCTTGGCCAGCGCACCCAATTCAAGCATGACCTGGCCGTGCTCTCACTGAGATTGTCTACGATCAGGACACTGCGCACCGGTTTTGAATACGATGCACGCGGATTATTGGTCAAAGCGGATAACGGTGTATGCCCCGTGGAGTTTGCCTTTGACAGCCTTGGCAGGGTAATCAGTGAAAAGCAAGGAGACCATGAAATCAAGAGCTGTTACGATCCTGTGGGCCGGCGTACACAACGTCAATCGTCCCTGGGCTATTCAACGAGCTTTGCGTGGAATGCCAATGGCCAAATCGACAGGTTGAGCTGGGACTCCATTCAAGGCTTGGATTTCGAATATGACGAAAGCCAAAATGAGGTGGCTCGTTCCGCACCTGGCGGTGCGCGGATTGCCCAGTGGTTTGACGAAAGAAGCCGATGTGTCAAGCAGAGTGTTACCACCACGAACAAAACCACAAAGCCCTCGAAAGCTGTGTCATCGATGGGGTCGCCACACCGCAGTTATTCTTACGATAGCGTCAATAACCTCGTCGAGGTGCTGGACAGTAATTGGGGACCAACGAAATTTGAGTATGACGCCGGCGGCCATGTGGTGGCTGCTCACCTGCCCACGCTTCTCACGGAACGCTTTGTTTACGATCACCTGGACAACGTGACCGCTAGCGCGAGAGAATCATGACAAGCCTTCGCGTCTGCCGGCCGGCGCGGGTTCCAATTCATGGCGATATGAAGCCGGCAGCAGACTGGTGGCCCGCGACGATGTCCATTATGAATATAACCCCAGCGGCCAGCTCGTCCGAAAAAAGGCCGGTGGCGCCGAGACACGTTATTTGTGGCGGCGCAGCGGCGAACTTGGCCAGGTGTCATTACCCAACGGAGACACATGGACTTACCAATACGACGCTTTTGGCAGACGCGTGCGCAAGACCGGGCCCACCGGAAGCGTGCAGTTCGTTTGGGACGCGGACAAGCTTTTGCATGAATCGCGATGCAAGAATGGCAAAGAACAGGAATGGGTGCATTGGGAATTCCACCCGGACAATTTCAGCCCTGTGGCCAAGGTCGAGAAAGGTGTTCACTACCTTTGCGTGAACGATCCGCTGGGATCTCCGCGTGAGCTGCTTACCATGGACAGCACGGTGAGTTGGGCTGGCACCTTTACCACCTTCGGTGAGCTTGCCCGGACGTGGGCCGCCGAGGTCGATTGCCCTGTGCGGTTTCCAGGACAATGGTGTGATGAGGAAACTGGCCTGCACTATAATCGTTTTCGTTATTACGACCCGGCAGCATGCCGTTTTGTCTCTCCGGACCCCATGGGGATATTTGGCGGCGTGAACCCTTACCGCTATGCGCCAAACCCCGTGGGGTGGATGGACCCGCTCGGCCTGGTGCCCATCTGCGGTGACCTGCCTCCCGCGCCAAGATCATCAAGAGTAACCTGCCCGATTACGTCATCTATGAGCTCAACGGTCAGCAGCGGATCAGGTTCAACTCGGTGGAAGCCATGACTCTTAAGGCCGCCAATCCGGGACGAAACTACAGTGTCGATACGTTGGCCGGCGTTAACGATCAAGATAAGCCCTATGTGCTCGAAGGCCGGCACAGGGCCATAGGCGCTTCCCAGGGCGCTCAAATTGACCCACAATTGGGAGGCGTACCCAGTGCCCCGGGATACCTGGATTATGAGTATACGCCAAGTCCCCAGAGCGGTGGTGTACCTGTCAAAGGCTTGACCATTGACCAAAAGGACCCAGATTCTCTCGTGATGATGCAAGAGCGGCCCGCAGACAAAAATATGGAGTTTCCTGACACCTTTTTCGGATAGGCTATCGACTGCCAATCTGATCCTTTAACGGAGACAACCGCCATGCAATCGGCCCTTGAGATCGAATGGGCTCGGTATCAGGAGGCTTGCCAGGCTGGGGCCAAGCATTCGGCTTTGATGCATTTGGTGAAATGCCGCTATCTGTCTGGCGCCATCGAAGGCCAGGACCCTCCGTCGGCAAAGCCGTTGGTGATAGTGCCCCTGGGGCAGGCTGCGTCATCTTCGCTTCCGCCCGTCGCCTTTATCGCGACTTTCAGCGAGGCGGATCAGGACTTTGTGTTGCTTTTGAAGGCAGGGATCAACCGCGTGAGCAGAGACCCGATGTGGGGAGATCCCATGACTTTACCCAAGGGTGTCCGGCTGGTCGAAGGCCGCCAGTGGCTTTTTGTTTGCCTTCCAGAGCGGACCTTGGTTGCTGATGATCACTCCACAAACCAAAGCATCATATTGCCGCAAGGCGTTCCAGCAGCCACGGCGGAGCCGGAGCCTCGCTATGGAGATGCGCTGTATTCGTATTCCATCATCCACGGCAAGCGAAAAACCGGCAGGGTGGATCTTGATTGGGAGGGCAATGTCGTGTATTCGCTAAACGAAGGGGATGTTTTATTGACTATCCACGCCGCTTTTGTTTTTGGGAGAATTCCTTCGTAATTGCCGTGGAGTATTGCCGGCGCGCGAAGTGTGAAGGACATACAGCGAATGTTGACGAACCCGTTTGGCCTCATCTTTGCCGGGCTGCTTCTAGTGTTCGGCCTGGCCGTCTGGTTCGTGTTCCTCCGCCCAGTCCCTCGCGAAACCGCCGTGGGGGTCGTCACGCAAAAAACGTTCAAACCGGCTGGCCAATACTGGCAGTTTCCCACGGGGGAGAGATCGAGCTTTTTTGGGCCCACGCGTATTCCGATTGCCGAGTGCTACGTTTTCGTCATCCAGGCCGAGGGCCAGCCTTTGCCGGCAGCTTTCTCGCTGAACACCGTGGCGGCCGAGCAGTTTGCGGTGGGCCAAAAGGTGGCCATTGTCTATGAGGTGCGCGGCCTGCCGTTGATCTGGAAGGTCGCTTGCGTACTCGAAATGAAACCGGCCTGATGGTCCCAAGCCAATGTCTTCCCCGCCAAACCCCACAAGTTACGACGACCTCCCCTATCCCAGCTTTCCGCTGCCGCAGACCCACCCCGATCACCTGGCCGTCATCGCGACGTTGCTTGGCTTGAACCCGGCGCCGGTGGACGGGTGCCGCGTGCTGGAACTCGGCTGTGCCAGCGGCGGAAATCTCATTCCCATGGCGCTGGGATTGCCGACAGCCCGATTCCTGGGGATCGATTTATCCGAAAAGCAGATCGCCGGGGCGGTGCACTCAGTGCAGGCGCTTGGGCTTGGCAATATCGAATTCCGCGCCATGAGCATCCTCGATGTCGATGACAGCTTAGGGGAGTTCGATTTTATCATTTGCCATGGCGTTTATTCCTGGGTGCCGGAGGAAGTGCAGGTCAGAATTCTGAAGATCTGCGCCCGCAGCCTGGCACCGGCAGGCATTGCCTACATCAGTTACAACACGTATCCGGGCTGGCACATGCGCGGCATGCTGCGCGACATGATGCACTACCACGTCCACCGCTTTCCAGGTGACACACCTGATGAAAGCGTTGGCCGAGCGCGGGCCTTGCTGGATTTCTTGGCCCGTTCGGTGCCGCAGGAGAATAATCCTTACGCGCTGCTGCTCAAGCAAAACCTGGAATCGCTGCGGCAGCACACCGATTCGTATTTGTATCATGAGCATCTCGAGGAGCACAACAACCCCGTTTATTTCCTGAATTTTTGCGAAAGGCTGGGGCGGCACGGGCTGCGCTATCTCGGAGAAGCGGAGTTCAACGTGATGGTGGCAGGCACTGCGTTTCCGGCCGAAGTGCAGCGCGAATTGAATGAGCTGGCTCCCAATCTGATCGAGAAGGAGCAGTACATGGATTTCCTGCGTAATCGGACGTTTCGGCAAACGCTGGTGTGCCGGGAGGAGCAGGGGCCCAATTATGACGTCCGCGCGGAGACTGCCGGGCGCCTTTCATGTCGCCTCTCCGCTCAAACCGGCGGCCGCAGTGGACCTGTGCCGGATGTGGCGGTGGAGTTCAACAACTCCGAAGGAATGACTTTGACGGTCAACAGCCCCATTGTCAAAGCCGCCCTGGCTATCCTTGGCGAAAGCTGGCCCGCGGGGATGCCGTTTGCCGGTCTTTACGCCACGGCACGCCAGCGCCTGCCTGAACCAGGCAACGAAGAACCCATCGCCCTTGCCCGCGCCCTGCTCACTGCTTATGCCACAGCTGGCCGTGCGCTGGTGGAGTTGTCGCTGAGTCCGCCGAAATATGTCATCCAGGTCAGCGAAAAACCGTTGGCCAGCCCGTTGGCACGCCTGCAGGCACGCAGCGGCCGTCAAGTGACCAATTTGCTCCATCGCACCGTGAACCTGACGCCCTTTGATTGCCACCTCTTGCCAATGCTTGACGGCACCCGCAATAAAAGGGAGCTGATCGACGGTTTGTTTGAGAAATTCGCCCAGGGCTCGTTGCAAATTTCCCAGGACGATAAATCGGTGACAGAGGCCGGCCGGGCCCGGATGATTCTTGCAGACGTGCTGGCAACCCAGTTGCCAAAACTGGCGCGGGCGGCCTTGTTGCTGGCCTGAAATTATGAAAAAGTGATTGCTGCAGGGCGATCACTTCCCCTTTGGCACGGCGTGAAAAACCGCCCACGGCTTGTCGGCGGTATCGATGCCCAATTCCCAGTTGCCAACGTCGATCATGTGACGTTGGCCAGGCAAGCCGTTCAATCGCTTGGCAGCTTGCTCCAGGGTGCCGGCCAGTGAACTGAACGGATACTGCACACTGGCTCCCTTGTTCCACGGATTGGGCGACCATGCACCGGGTTCGCGCAGTTGGCCCGCGGTCGGGGCTTTGGTTGCATATTCCGCCATGTGCTTGCTGGCGTTGGCTGTCACGCGGAAAACACGACCGCCAACACGCATCAGGAAACCGCGCGGTATCGAGGTGCCGGGGAAACTCGCACCCACGCCGTCTTCGGGAATCTCCCACCACGGCCCAATCTCGCCAGGTTGAGAGCTCAAGCGGACACCCGCGCGGCCAAGGGCACGCCCCAACGGTTTGCCGGCCGCCTTGGCGATGCACATGGCGATAGCGGTCACGCCCACGATGGCGACGGCATTGGCCAGATGCGTGGCGGCCGACTCCAGATCACTGTGTGTTTTGGCAGTGGACGCAATGACGACGTATCGCCCCATTTCCACGGCTGCCTGTCCAGCCTGCCAACCCAGCATTGCCGCGCCAATGACGCCAACGACGGCGTCCGCCACTTCGCCCACGCCAAAAAAGTGCGATCCAGCCCACGCTGCCAGCACGCCGCCAGTAATGGCAATGTTTGCAGGGCTTATCATTGCCGCGAATTGATTACGCATTTCCGCCGGCACTTTTGGAATCGCCAAACGCCAGGCCTCCACAAGTTTGGCTGTCAAAGACCAGCCGGCAATGCTGGCATTATTGGCCCCACAGACGGTGGGCGCGGGCGTGCTGATCAGTATCAGGGTGCCGTCCTTGATTTGAACCGGCTTGTGGATTTGACAGGTAGGACCAGGAATAGATGAGCCAGGCATGGGGAGCACCTCGCCGCTGCGGGTAAGTAGCACAAGGTATCACAAAGGGCACATCACGCACTCAGTAGGCAGGACCGCGGACAGGGGAAGACTGAAATGGGGCCATTAAACAGTTCAAAGTTCACGCTGTCCGCTTATAAGCCATTCGCAACCAAAAACGACACCAAGCAATCCACCACTAACGACACCAAACAAACGGCATAGAAACGCCAGGACGAGGAAGAGTCTGAGATCAACGCTCAGCAAGTACGCAAGCAACAAGAAAATCCCACCGGCTGCACCCAGGGAAAGCACCACTGCCCACAATGATTTCATGGCGTTTTGATCCTGTTGTAAAAAGGCGAGATTTCGAATACGTGCCTCGGAGTGAGGAGCGACACCGTTTTTCTATCCAAACAGCATCCCCGCATACCCCACCACCCTCGAGCGATCTCCAGTCACGTCGCCGGTGGTGGCGTAGCCAACCCGCTCGGCCTTCGTAAATCCGCCTAGCAGCTTCAGCGTCTCGAGCACGATCACCGCGGGCAGCATGCCGCACATGCTGATGTTGTTGCTGGTCACCGTGTCATAAAGCTCCTCGGGATCGCGACGATCCAGCGCACCCAGGGCTAGTCCGTCGAGCCGACGGGTTTCGGCGTCGGTCGCGAAATGGTTCATGTCGCTGGAGATGAGCAGCAGCGGCCTGTCCTCGCCCTCGCGGGTGCGCATGACTTCGGCTAGGCCCTTGGCGAAGCGGCGGCAGCCGGCGAGGTCGCCGTGGCCGATCGTAATGCCCACGACCTTGACCTCGGGCGCCAGCCGGGCCAGCAGCGGCAATTCGACTTCAATGCCGTGCTCCTGCTGATGGGCCACGGCGTCCATTTCCAGGCCGGCAATCGCCTGGCTGAGGCGACGTGCCAGGATGAAATCCGATGACACGGTCATGCCTGGCAACACCCAATTTTGGTGGGGCGCCACCGCCCATTCCATGCCTTGACCCGTGTGGTTGGGGCCGATGACAATCACGGTCTTGGGTATGGCAATCCGCTTGAGAACCGCGGCGGCGATGTGACCGGAGTAGATCAGGCCCGCATGCGGCACCATCGCGGCCGGCCAGGGTTCCGGCGACCGTTCCTTGGCGCCGGCGAGCAGTTTGTCCACGACCAGCGCCAGTCTCGCAGAGTCGCCGTCGTAGAACTTCCCAGCCACCGCCGGCGCACGGTCTGCCTGCCCGCGCACCGGTTTCGGCGCGGTCGAGAATTCGACCCGCTCCAGGTTGGTCGTCGTGGTCATGCTGTACACCACAGACGCTTCGGGTTGGCTCACCCGCGCCTGCTTGGCTGCCGCGCTCAAAACCTCATCCGCGGGCCGACCGGCGGCGAATGCCATGCCGGCCTTGTTGCGCTCGAAGACCAGCAAAGACCGGCGACGTGGATCGAAGCCGGCCAGGTGCGGATCGGCCACGGTGCCATGCAGTGTGGGATCGTGGAGCAATGTCAAGCCCACGGGGAGCGTGCTCAAAGTCTGGGCCGTCAGTTTTTGCGTGGCCAGAAAATGCGCTGCCGATTGTACCAATCCCAGCAGCGTGGAATGCAGGGGCAATCCCTGGCGCAGCTGAAAACGCGTGAAGGACTGCATCTCGTCGGAGCCGGGTTTTTGCACCGAAAGCACAACGCCGGTGAATGTGCCGTCGGGAGCGCCCGCAAACATGTGCGGCACGGCCCCGGTTAGGACGTCGGTCAGATTCACCCGGCAGAGATTGATCAGCTTCGCCAGGTCCTCCGCCCGACCGGGGCTCAGGTACGCGGGTGGTGTCACCGGCGGCCCCAGATCCTTGACGGAAGCGCGGACGACGTTGCCTTCGAAGGTGAACAGGGCGGTATCGTCCTCCCGCCATGCTGAGGCCGGCAGCCCGGCCTTCAGGCAGACGCGGTCAAGAAACGTGAAGGCATCCCAGTCGTTTTCCAGGGCGACGCTGGGCAGGAACAACGCTCCCGATTGGCCGCGGCCCACTTGAATGCCATGTTTGCCGATGGTGATCGCCCTGGCCCTGGCCTCGCCGCGGACGGGCACCGGCTGTGGATCGAACAGCAGCCACACTTCCACTTCGAGATGTTCGAGTTCCGTCGGCGATACCGGCGGGAAGCGTTCGTCCTCCCACACGGTGCGTTCGGCGGCGCGGGACACGGCCTGGTGCATCGGCAAGGTTTGGCCAATCACGCCGCTGCAGCCGCGCAGATGCTTGCCCCGCTTGAGGCTCACGAACGAACCCCAAACGGCAAGTTGGTGCGGTTGCAAGCCCGGGTCCAATGAGGCGGTTTCGCCCAGGACCAATTTCCGCAGCAAGCCGGCCGTGGCCTTGACCAACTGCTGTTTCTGCGAATCGGTGAGCGCCGGCCGCACGGCAGCTGCCGGTCGCTGGGTGGTAGACGGTGGTGCAGCCATCGGCTGTGTTCCTTCATAGTTGGTGGACTGATTTGGCTGAACAACAGGAAGCCCTTGACGGCGATCTTGCAATACGGAGACGGGACCGACCGCGGCGCCCTGTGTGGCCACCGGGCGGGGCAAGCGGCTTTGGTAGGCTTGCTGATCGTTGCCGATTTTCACCTCTCCGGCGGCGTGCGGCCAGACACCCGGCAATTTCGTCTGGCAATGCGGGCAGGAACCGTCAGGCCGGACATGATAGGCGCGAATCAGGTAGCCGTAGCGGTCGATGAGCGTGGCCTTGCACGAAGGGCAGCGGGTGTTTTCCCAGGCGCCGACTCGGCCCGGCAGATTGCCGGCGTAGACGAACCGCAGCCCTTCCTCTGCCCCGATCTCGGCGGCCTGGGTCAAAGCCTCCACCGTTGTCGGCTCGGGGTCGGTCATGCGGTAGTCTTTGTGAAAAGCCGTGATGTGCCAGGGTATGTCGCGGCTTATTGAAGCGAGGAATTTTGCAATTTGACGCAGCTCGGCGGCGCTATCGTTGAAGCCGGGCACCACCAGCGTGACCACTTCAAGCCAAATGCCGCGTTCGTGAACCATGCCGATGGTGGTGGTGATGTTGTCGAGCGTGCCGCCCAGCTTGCGGTAGTTGCGATCGTTGAACGATTTCAAATCGACCTTGTAGGCGACAATCCAGGGCCGCAGGTAATCGAGGACCTCCGGCGTGGCGTTGCCGTTGGAGACAAACGCGCAGGCCAGGCCGGCGGCTTTGGCCTCGCGGAAAACGGCGACGGCCCACTCGGCGGTGATTAGCGGCTCGTTGTAACTGGACACGACCAGCCGCGAGCGTTCACGCCGGGCAATCTGGACCAGTTCTGAAGGCGTGACGGGCCGGATCGGTGCCGAGGCACTGGGGTCGCGCAGGGCCTGCGAGGTTAGCCAATTCTGGCAGTAGGAGCAGTGCAGATCGCAGCCCATCATGCCAAAAGTCAAAGCGTCGCTGCCGGGATACACATGGAAAAACGGCTTCTTCTCGACCGGATCGGACTGCAGGCCGGCCACATAGCCGAAGGGCACCATGAGCCGCCCCTCGCTCTCATAGCGCACCTTGCAAATGCCGCGCTGACCTTCGCCGATGAGGCAGCGATGGCCGCACGCCAGGCAGCGGATGCGCTCCTCCTCGGCTCGCCACAACGCGTCCGCGGCGGGCGTCGTGTATTGATCCAACACCTGGGCGAGAGGTTGATTGGCCAGGGTCGTTTTCATTTGCAATCGCAGTCCATTCGGCACAGGCTGGAAGCCTGTGCTACGCACACGTAGCACAGGCTTCCAGCTGTGCTACGCACACGTAGCACAGGCTTCCAGCTGTGCTACGCACACGTAGCACAGGCTTCCAGCCTGTGCCACACAAGCGTCAATTCTTCCCAGGATCCTTCGCAATGCGCACAACCGTCAATGTGAACGGCCCCGTTTGGGCGGCAACATAACTGGTGATGGCCAACCGGTAAGTGCCCGTCCGGTTGGGTGTGTAAAAAATCCGTGCGTTGGGGTACGCGCCGCCGTCATCGTCTTCCAGCAAAACATTACCCTGGTCGTCGGCCAATTTGAGGATAGGATCATAGTCCTTTTCATCGCGGAAGGCCGGGTTTTTCAGATCGATCTGGTAATAAAAGCCGGCTTCCAGCACCACCTCCTCGACTTTGCGGTAACAGCCGCGTTTGTCGACAGTGTCCTTTGCGGTGAGGCGGCCCTCGATGTTGAGCACCTCCTTGTAGTCACGCTCGCCTTGCTCTTTGAGCAGCACGATCTTCTTGCGGAGATTCTTGGCCACCATGTTGTCGAACTTGGCCTGGGCCGCGTTGATGCTGGCGAAGAAGTTGGCCCGGCTTTCCCAAAGGACGGGGCCGTCAGGATTGAGCTGCAACGCTTTCAGGTGCGTGACACGGGCCTCCTCGGTCTTGCCCAGATTGGCCAGGCTGGAAGCCTTGGTGCTGAGCGCGGACGACCGCTCAAGGGTGGTGAGGCCGGGGATCTTCAAAATCTCCTCGGCGCCCTCGAGGACGGCGAGGTTGTACTTCTTATCTTTGGTGGCATGGCCAATGTTGTTGAGGACCGCGAGCCTCGTCTCGACGGCGTCCGCGGTCGGCTCGTGGTGGAGCTTCAAGTTCTGGCTGGCATCGCTCAGGGCGGCCTCAAGGAATTTCAGTCGCTTGTCCATGCTCCAGGAGGGGCCCGCCTGGCAATACCAGTTATTGAACCCGTCGCAGCGCGTCCGGAAGGCGGGGGCGTAACGTGGGTAAAGCTTGATGGCCTCGTCGCATTTGGCGATGCCCGCGGCAAAATCGAGCTTGGTATAGATCAGGTAAATCGCCTCTTCATTGAGTTCCTTGACCCTTTGGTACAGGGCCATGTTGGGATCGGGTTCGGTCCACCGTTTAAGGTGCAGCTTTTCCGTCGGCACGGGGATCGGCACCTTGTCGGTCAGTCGGTGATGGGCCAGGAGCTCCCAAAGTGCATCGACACGGTTGCCGTGGCCTATCTGGCGAAGGCCCGTACTTTTGTCGCCGACGGTTCGCATCATGTTATTAAGGCCGATGACCTCGCCGGAGGCCAGGAAAATGGGCGATCCGCTATAGCCGAACCAGTTTTCCATGGTGTATTGCAGCATCTGGGCCAGCTCGTCGTGGGCGCCGCCGTCGACGTTGTAATCGGTAACGCGGCTGATAACGCCAACCGCAAACGTGGCCTGAGCTTTTTTTCCGGTCTGGGGCCAGCCTTTCGTGTCATGCCCTGGGAAACCCAGCATGGCCGACGACACGGCCTGGAGGTCGAAAAGCACTTTCGTTGGCGCGAATTTAAGCTCCACCGGCAAATCCGGCCCTTCCGGAGACAGGCTGCAACACCGCCACGTCCGGCCCCATGGGATAGACCTTCCCCAGCCTGGGATTGTTGCTGCGCACGAAGAGGTTTTCGTCCTTGCTGACAAAGCGATCGGTGCCTGGATGGTACCAGACCTGCTTGACCACGTAGGTCTGCTCGGAGCCATTCATCATCGCCAGGAACCTGCCGGGCGGGACCTCGGAGAAAATGTCCGCGACATGGGCGTTGGTTGCCAGCAAGCGATGCTTTTTTGAGATGACCCAGGCAGTGCCCGTGCCCGCTCCTGGGCTGCCCACCAGGAAAACGCCCTGGCGAACCTCGCGCAGGGCCTTGGTGAACTCGTTGCCTTGCTCCTCGGCTCGGCAGAGCGAGGGCTTGAACAGTGCAATGGCGGCAATTCCAGCGAAAATGACAAAACGCATGGCAAACTCCAGGAAAGCGGCCTTCCCTGGCCGTGCATCGTCATTGGGGATCATTGTCATCATAAATTGCCGGCGGTGAGAAGGAAAGAGACTTTGGCTGCCGTGGCGAACTTCCGTACAATGGCCGGGAAAACATGGTGGAAAAAAACGGCAACCATTACGAGGATCATCCTATGCAAATCAAACTGAGCTGCGTCATGGTCAAAAAGCAGGACGACGCACTTCGCTTTTACACGAATGTGCTTGGTTTCGTGAAAAAGGAGGATATCACGATGGGTTCGTTCCGTTGGCTAACTGTAGTTTCGCCAGAGGGCGTGGAAGGCGTTGAACTCGTGCTAGAGCCCATGGGGTTCCCACCTGCTCAGACGTATCAAAAAGCCCTGTTTGAGGCAGGCATTCCGGCCACTGCATTTTTCACAAAAAACATTGACGCCGAATACCAGCGTCTCAAAGGGCTTGGTGTCAGCTTCCGTGGTGAACCGACGGCAATGGGGCCAGTCAAAGTGGTCCTGTTTGAGGACACCTGCGGCAACCTTATCAACCTTGTCCAACCCCTCGGCGTCTGAAAAAAGTCAAAGCGTGATAGCATGCTACCCGACCAACTTGCCGTCGCCGTCAGCGCTGCCGCCAGTCGGACATTGACCAAAGCGGCGAGCCAAATCCACCATTGTCTTGAACAGCTGACCGACGAGCAGGTTGGGGGCTGAGATGGTCCGTTGCCCGTGGGCGAAGACTGACCTGTATGTGCGGTATCACGATACCGAATGGGGCGTGCCGGTTCATGACGACCGACTCCTGTTCGAGTTCCTGATCCTCGAAGGAGCGCAGGCGGGTCTGAGTTGGGAGACGATTCTCAAAAAACGCGAGAACTACCGGGAAGCCTTCGACAATTTCGATCCTGCCATTGTTGCCAATTACGGCCAGAAAAAGCGATTGAGCCTGCTGGCCGATGCCGGGATCGTCCGCAACCGGCTGAAGATCGAGGCTGCCATCCAAAATGCGAAAGCGTTTCTGGCCGTGCAGGAGGAATTCGGCACGTTTGACGAGTACATTTGCGGATTTGTCGGCCACGAGCAGAAGACAAACGCCTGGAAGTCGATAAAGGAAGTCCCGGCGAAGACCCCGGAATCGGATGCCATGAGCAAAGACTTGAAAGGGCGAGGTTTCAAGTTTGTGGGCAGTACGATCTGCTACGCCTTCATGCAGGCGGTGGGCATGGTGAACGATCACTTGGTTGGCTGTTTCCGGCACGGCGAAGTGCGGAAGGCAGGCATGGCGAGACAATGAAAGATGAGGCCAGCTACACCTGCGATTCCTGCGGCGAGGAGATCGTGGTGCCCATCGACTTGTCGGCAGGCACGAGTCAGGAATACGTCGAGGATTGCCCCGTCTGCTGCTGCCCGAACGTCATCCGCGTCGAGGTTGAAGAAGACGGGGACGTGCGGGTTTGGGCGGAACGGGAGTAGGATGCTGCCGCTTTACCATGACGGTTGGTTCACCTTCCGCTTTGCGGACGACAGGCTCATTTCCCGCTTTCACCTGGAGGGCATCGAGGTTGGCTGCCGTGTGTCGGTCTTCAAACGAGGCCGATGTTCGTGACGAACTCACCAAGGACATTCAGCGGCACGGTGAACGATCCCAGTTTATTCAAATTGGCGGCGACGAATTTGCTCTGCGGGCGTGGCTAGCGGAATAAGTGCGAAGTGGGGGCCTGCCGTGAAAAAGAAAAAGCCTCAAACACCAGCCCGTTTCGCCATTGGAGCGCTAGTCCGTGTGAAACCAGGGACGACCGACCCGAACTTTTCGGACATCCCGCTTGGTGGCTGGGCCGGGACAATCAAGGAAGTGGAGCAAAGTTCCGACGCACCGCTGTGCCATTGTCCGAGTGCGAGGCCACGAAGGGAAACGCGTTGGAAATCCTTGTCCACACAAAGAATGCAACAAATCACCTTTTGTCTTGTATTGAGTCGGCCCCCGATTTCAAGAATCCAGAACCCCACGGACCTTTCGCGCAAGCGCCGCAGGCGAAAACGGTTTTTGCAGATAGGGCACTTGTTCGTGCAGGATGCCGTGACGGACCACCGCGTCGTCGGTATAGCCTGACAGGTAGAGGACTTTAACTTTCGGATTCCGGTCAACGAGTTGTTCAACCATCTGTCGGCCGCTCATACCGGGCATAACCACATCAGTCACAATGAGGTCGAACGTGCCGGAATGTTCTTGGGCAAACTGAAGTGCCTTGATGCCGCTGGCGGCCGTGGAGACGTTATAGCCGCAATCATTGAGGACCTGGTGGAGCAGTCCTCGTAGCCCGGCCTCGTCCTCGACGAGCAAGATGGACTCCGTGCCTGGGATCGGTGTCCTTGCCCTGCAGGAATCGGCAGTTTCGGCCCATTGCCTCCTTGAATGTGTAACCGGTCAGGCGTTCAAAGCTGGAACTCGCGTAGATGATCGGATTGTCACGCTGCCACGGGTCGGTGATCAGAATGCCTTGGGTCACCGCCTGGATCGCCCGGTCGCGCAGCCGCAGCGCCGCCTCTGCTTCGCGGCGTGCAGTGATGTCCTGGGCAAGACAGAGCAGGCCAACGAATTGTCCGCCTTCCGATGTCAGCGGGGTGTTGAACCACTCGCAGGTTATCGTTCGACCGTCTTTCGTCAGGTTTTCGTTGACCGAATGGGACGTCATGTCCCCCTCCCGTATCCGGTCAAGTATTTCGGTCGCCTCCTGCCGGAATGACTCCGGGCACAGGTCGAAAGGCTCCATGCCGAGAGCGTCTGCCTTGGCGTACCCGAAAATCCGCTCGGCCTCTGGGTTCCAGTCGGTGATTCTAAGATCGGCGTCGAACAGGATATAAGCGAGCGGCATCCGCGCGATGTGAAGCTGGAGCCGGGCTAGCAACTCGTCGCGCTGGACCTCGGTGCGCTTCCGGAGCTCGGCATCGTCGGCATTGTCCTCGACGATGAGTACTCGCAGCAGCCTGGACATTCGCTTCACCATTCGGAAAAAGGATGCTCGTTCAGGACGAGCGAAACCATTTCAGCGCATCGCAGACCAGCAGAATGATTTTCTGATTCATGGGTGGTGATCCTCCGGGCCGGGGAGAGTGAAAAACAAAGCGGCCCCGCGGCCGACCGCCCCCTCTGCCCAATTCTCTCCGCCGTGCCGTCGGACAACGCGCTGAACGGTCGCCAGGCCGATCCCCGTTCCGGTGAACTCTCGATCCGAGTGCAACCTCTGGAACGCGCCGAACATTTTTCCCGCGAATGCCATGTCGAACCCGGCCCCGTCGTCTCGGACGATGAACGCCGGTCGGCCAGCAACTTTAGTCTGCTGGAACGTGATGGTTGCCGTCGGATTTTTCGACGTAAACTTCCAGGCGTTACCGAGGAGGTTTTCCAAGACCACGCGGATAAACGCCGGGTCACACTCGGCGAACAGCCCAGGCTGAGCGGTGAAGGTGACTTCCTTGAGCAAGGTCCGCAAGCGCGGTTGATCCCATCGGCCGCCGTCGATCTCGAAAAAGTCGTGGCCCACGGTGGCGGACGAGCCGCTGCCGAAGGTGCGGTAAAACGAGGCATTGGCCACGACCACGTGGACCACGGCATCAAGGACGAGGAGCGGGTGCCGGACCGTTTCCACAATGCCATGAGCGAAAGCCTTCATTATGTCCAATCCCTGACGCGATTGAGTGAGATGGCTTGTCCGTCTCAGCTAAAGAACGAAAAAAGCCGACGTGGTTGGACCCCCGCATGTATCCGGCCACGTCGGCATACTCTTCAACGAACCTCCCAGCAAAGCTGGACTGTTCTTCATCTAGTCTTCCGACTTCATTTCATACCTGCAACTATAGTGCCACGGCCAGAAAGCCAAAACAATAATTCGACATGATGTGCCCACCCTTGCCAAAATGCTGTAGCAGAGCGTACCATGAACAACTGGCAGCAAACCGGTCTTTGCCAAGGATTTTGCCAAGCTGGTTTTTGCCAAAGAATCGCCAGAAAGGAAGAGATTCAAGTATTTATGGCGTAATTAGTTATGTATTTTTGGAGAGGTGGCCGAGCGGCCGAAGGCGCAGCACTGGAAATGCTGTGTGGGCGAAAGTCTACCGCGGGTTCGAATCCCGCCCTCTCCGATGTTCTGAAATTCGTATTCGCGACCTTTCGAGGATGAAAAACCTGCGAATCCGAAGCTGATGGCCACTGTCACTTGCGTCAATCAGCTTCAAACACGGCTTAAAGCTCAATAATCGCCGTCGGCGCGATGACCAACTGCTTTGTGCAGCAGTTTCTGCAGTTCACCGATCACCTTGGCGTCGATGTCCATCTCGACTTTCCGCTCGGTCCGAATCAGCAAGGCGAACTCGCTGTCAGGATGGGAGGTAAACGTCTCGTGAAGTCTCCCTGAGCGTTTCAATGCGGAGTTTGCTTTGCCTGCCTGCCATCGTGGTATCTCCGGTGCGAAAAGGTCGACCCAAAAGGGCTGTTATAGGGCTTCGAGATCAGAAAGCGCCAAAGGTTTTTTTTGACAAAACAGCCGGATGGGATTTTGGCGCGCCGGATAATCACTATGATAGGCGCAGCAAGCGGTGATGCTTGCCCAACACGATTTAAGAAAGGAATTCACGATGGCCAAGGGCAACAACTCTCAGGGCAAAGACAAGAAGAAGGCAAAGGCCAAGACCGCGGCCAAGCCGGCGCCAAAGCCGGCTGGAAAAAGAAAGTAAGCGTACTGGCATTTTCATGCGGTGTGCAGTTCCATTCCGTCGATCACCGCATTGGCGATCTGTTGTTTGGTGATCAACCCGCGCACGCCGGCAGCTGAAGTTTTTCCTGTGCCGTTGGTCACCACGGCGACGGAGGCGCCGGCTGCCCTCATGCGCGTCATGACATCTAGCAGCGGCGTGTCCTCGCAGACCGTGACGAACCTGGGGTCCGCCAGGACCGCCAGCGTAAGTCGTTTCGTGGCCTGCTCGGCAGGCCGCAGTTCCGCGTCGCGTGTCAACACGCCGACGAACCCTTCCGGCCCTCGACCAGGAAACAGGAGACGTCTGGCCGCTGTGATGCTGCGCGTATGAAATCCTCGACGTCGCCATCGGCCGGCACGGCAACCAGCCTGTCGTCCATGATTTCTCGTTTCTTCTTGAGGGGGAAGCAATCAGCGTGGAGGGCGTCTGGAATGGCATGTCCCCGCCGGGTCAACTTCAGCCCCGCCGCTGCCGATGGACAGGGCCGAAGCCAGCGACTTAATCACGGCGACGACGGGCCGGACCACTCCTTGGTGGTAGTAAATCGCATCCATGACCTCGGGCACGCCATGCCCTTTGGCCTCCGGCGCGAAGTGGCTCACAAGAAAAGCGACGCAGGCCGCACCCACGACAGGCACCAGGATGACGAATGGCCCCCAGGGGTTCGGCGGCGTATGGATGTTGGCGTCGCACACGAACGACCACTGACCCAGGAAGAGGAGGTTGTGGAACAGGCCGATCAGACCGCGGAACACGACCGCGCCCAATGCGCCGACCACGCCCATCACCACGGACCACCCGCGGAAACCGAGCGGGCCGAGTTGTCTTGTCCGCGTTCCGCCGCTAGCAAGCATGAACAGCCTCCGGGTCTGGCGTGCCGTGCTCAAGCGGGCTGCGCGATCCCTTCCTGAATCCAGCTCATTGCCTCGTCGGACCTCGCCTCATTGAAATAACGGATGGTCGCGGTGGTGAAAGGTTTGCAAAAGACTGCCATCCCGGCCTCCCATTTCTGATCCCCAATCAAAGCCAAGCGCTCGATGTGCCTGAAGTGCTTCAAATCGAACTTGATGTCCTCCCAAAGCGCACCCACGGTCCAGCCGTGGAAATCATGCATTTGGACCAGGATACGGATCTTGCCGTGCTGGCCGATCAAGCGGGCAACCTCCGGCAAAAAATGTTCGTAGTCCTGTTTGGTGAGTTTGCCAGACAACCTCACTGCTAAAATCTTGCCAGCCGCTTCCTCTCGCATTTGAACGGCCATAGGATGTCTCCCTTGATCAAGAGTTTCTGGAGAATTGTTTTCCGCTCTACTTTGCCGCAACCACCCGCCACGCCTGTAATTCGACCTTTGGCCGAAGCGTCCACCGGCGTAAACGGCCATCAGCATTGCCAACGCTGAACCGACCCACACAAGCCACGGAGTAACTCGCATGAATCCGGCCGCGGGTTCGAAGAGACCAAGTCCGCCAATTACCAGGCAGGCGGTGGCCAAAAGGCCAAAAACGCCAAAAACTGGCACAAACACCGCGATGATGTAAAAGGTGACCCCCGCAACCACGAGAAGGACCGCGCCGTATTGACTGGGTAGAAGACCGAGGCCGATCAAACCTGCCGAAAACACTGCCAGGCTGAGGTAACCCGCCCAGCCCCACCTGCCCCGCGCCAGACCGAATAGCATGCCGTAAAGACCCAGTAACATTGCCGCAAAAGGAACATTGGGGTTCTCTCCCACCGCCAGTGATTGTTGGAGAGGATTCATTTCCAATTCGCGCACCATCGCTCCTTTGGTGTTTAATTCCTGGATCCCGTTTGACAGTCTTACCTCACGGCCGTGAATCTTTAGCAGAAGGTCGTCGAAATCATTCGCCAGCAGGTCCGCCACGCCGCTTTGAACGGCTTTATCCGCGGACATCAACAAATGCTCCCTGATCGATTGGGCGGCCTGGTCGCCGTTTCTTTGGTGGTGTTTTTCCAAGACTCGTGCCCATTCCACGGTGTTTATCATGGATTCTTCAACCACCTCCGCTGGGGTATCGGCAAAGGCCGGCAAGGCCTCAATGTTGGCAGGCAGTGCCTCGCCAACACTGGTTCCGGGAGCCAAGGCAAAAACATGGCTCGCCAGAGCGATTTCATACCCCGCCGAGAGGACCTTCGCACCGCTGGGCTCGACATACACCACCACCGGTATCGGACTGTCGACGAAGGCTTGAACCACCTCGCGCGTTGAATCGAGCAAACCACAGGACACATTCAGGCACAGCACAAGACATTCCGCCCTTTCGTTCTGGGCTTTTTGGATGGCATTCTCGACGAACGCGGTGGTCGTGGGAGTGATCCAGGGCTCCCCCAAGCGGACCCGATAGACCAATGGCCTTTCGGCTGCCGCTTTTTGCTGAGCCGCAAGGTGTCGTGGAAAAAGCAATCCGGTCATGAGGATTACGCCCAACAGCAGCCGCCAAAGCATGATGCCCCCCTTCCCGCAAGAGATTGTTTACTCCATGGCTTCAAGGGCAATTCTGAAGTTCTGGCGTTGCCCGTCGCGAAGGATGGCCAACGTCGCCGTATCGCCTACGTTGTAGCGCTCCAACACGGCAAACAGATCTTTCACATCGTTGATTGGTTTGTCGTCAACGGCCACGATAACATCGCCAAGAACCATGTTGCCCGCGGCGTTGCGCCGCGTTCCTTTTAGACCTGCCTTGGCCGCGGGGCTTTTCGGCTCGACATTGATGATTAAAACCCCTTGCTGTACTCCGAGCTGGCGGGCAGTTTGGTCCTCGGCCATTCGTATACCAAGCCGCGGGCGCACGACTTTGCCGTTGCGGATAAGCTGCGGAACGATCTGGTTAATTTCGTCCACCGGGATGGCGAAGCCAATGCCGGCAAACGCCCCGGAGGGGCTGATAATCGAGGTGTTCATGCCGATCAGCCGGCCCGCGCTGTCGAGCAAGGGGCCGCCGGAGTTGCCCGGATTGATGGCCGCGCTGGTCTGGATGGCGCCCAGGATGGGGCGGCCGTTGGCGGCCTGGATTTCCCGGCCCAACCCGCTGACAATCCCGGTGGTCATCGTTTGATCCAGGCCGAAGGGGTTGCCGATGGCCAACGCGATCTGGCCCACTTTCAAGTCATGCGAGCTGCCGATGAGGATGGGACGCAGCTTACTTTTCGGCGCATCGATCCACAGCACCGCGATGTCCTTGTCGGGGTAGCCCCAAACCTGCTGGGCGTTAAACGTGGACTGATCGGCAAGGATCACCCGCGCGGCATCGGCGCCGTTCACGACGTGGTAATTGGTCACAATATGCCCTTCCTCATCCCATACGAATCCAGAGCCTGTCCCTCTGGGGATCTGCTGCAAATCAAAGCTGAGACCGCTCCGCAGGTCAGCAATGTTCGTGACGTGAACCACGCTGGGGGCCGCCCGCTCGTATATGGCGATGTCGGACTTCTCTTCGTCCGCAAGGACGCCGCGAGCCGTCACTGCTCGTGGTTCAGCCTCCGGGTTAAGCCCCGATCGAGCCGGCCAGAACCACCATACAAGGAAGGCCATTGCTGCCGCCAGCAGCAGCAACGGCCAAACGACAGTGATTGCCCGCTGCGGTCTCGCGATGCGATCGTAAGATGCGGACATCTTCACTTCCTCAATTGGTCGAGATTATCATGGTCGTGAATGACCCGGTTGAAAGGATACAAAAACCTGGCGGGAAACTCGATTTCGAGGCCCGGGGCTCGCATATCCAGGGCCCGCAGCAGACTCTTCGCGCTCCGCTGCCGGCATGTCCTTTTCTTTCTCGATCGCGGCACTGATTTCATGGCGCGTTCCTTTGAAGCTGTGCCGCTTGATTTCACCATCCTTGGCTCGGTAGGAGATTTCCGCTTTGAAGGTTTTGTCATCCAAGCGCGTTAAATTCAAGGAATCGAAAGCATCCCAGGATGATTCCTGCTGCGGCCGCACCGTGAAAAAGCGACTTTCGTCAGGAATAATGGACATTGCCGGATGGTGTGAACTCACTTCGGTTGGATGATGTTCCCCCAGGGTGGCTTTGATCTTCTCGGATTTGCCGGCGCTCACCACGCCCAGGGACACCTGTCTCCCCGGTTTGTCGTTTTGGACCAGCTTGACAAGCTGCTCGGGCGAGTAAAGTTGGTGATCGTCGTAACTGACCAAAATGTCGTAGGGTTTGAGGCCCGCATGCTGGGCCGGCGAATCCTTGGCGACCTCGGCGATCAATACGCCTTGGTTATTCAGAGTCGGCAACTGCTTTTCCAGGGCGGAGGGCACGGCCTCAACACCGACACCCAGATAGGCCTGCATTTTTAGCGGGGCTTGCTGAGTTGGGGCGCTTTTGGCCTCGGCGCCGCTTTTTTGCTGGCCACTCAACCCCCATGCGGGGAAAACCCACAATGCTGCTGCCACCAGGCACACCGCTGTCATTCGGCTTTTCATGACTGAACCTCCTTTAATTTGCCATTGCGTTGCACGTGTTGCTGATCGGGCAAGACCGGCCCGTCCGGTCCTCGCCCACGACTATCCCTTCCTTCCAATTCAAGCTTCATGTTCAAGAACTGAAGCAGGTCCTTTAGACTGACAATGCCGAGCAGGTGGTCGCCCTCGGTGACGAGCAACCGGTTGGAGCCGGTTCGCTGCATTTTGCCCAGGGCCGCGAAAGCATCGGCGTCCGCGGCGATGCCGAATGCCTCGAGATCGTGTGCCATCACTTCGGCGATGGTGTGTTCGGTCCACTCGCTGCGCGGTATCCGGTTGAGCGCGTGAGTCGTGACTAGTCCTTCAAGCTGACCGTTGTCCGCGACCGGGAAGGCATGATGGTGGTACCGGTAAACGAAGTCCTCCACCCAGTGCAGCAGATCGAGCGACGGCGGCACGACGATGAGCTGGGGGTTCATGAAATGGCGCACCGGTTCGCGCCGCAGCGCCTGGCGAATGAGCACCTGCTGGTCGCCGGCGTTGGCCGCGGTGTTCAGACCCATGATCCAGCAATCGGCCTGGGTCAAGGTGGATCGGTCCCCAGGGAAGTAATCGTGCAGGACGCTCGGAAAGCCCTCGGCAAAGCTAACCCAAGTTACTGACTTTGAAGAAAAAACAAACGATTTTCCGGCCTGTTTGCGTCGCAAGTCCTTATTCGACAACGCGCGATCCGCCAAAACGGCGTGTAGTGAAGACCTACCCCCTTGCAATGACCCCTTGCGATTTGCGAATGTGTGTGTCGTCGCCAACGTACAACGGGGTCGCGCATGTTTCTCCGCCGCTGTCAACGCCACAAGGATGGCAAGGTCCACACCTACTGGGCCTTGGTAGAATCCTACCGAACCAAGAAGGGCTCGCGCCAACGTGTCGTGACCTATTTGGGTGAACTCAAGCCGAGCGAGCGCAATGGCTGGGCCGAACTTGGCCGGCAGCTGGATCGCAAACAACGGCCTCAGCCAACCCTCTTCGATCCGCCTGCCGTCGAGGAAACGGCGGACGACGAGCCGGTGTTGGTGGATCTCAAAGGCGTGCGTCTGGAACGCCTGCGCGACTTCGGCGATGCCTGGCTGGCGCTTGGGTTGTGGCGCCTCGTGGAGTTGGACGTTCTCCTCGAAAAGCTGCTGCCCCAGGGCGCGAGGATGTGCCCTGGCCGCTGGTCGCGGCGATCCTCGTGATTGCCCGCTTCTGCGAACCATCCAGCGAATTGCATATCGAGCATACCTGGTATCGACGCAGCGCCTTGGAAGAATTGCTGGGCGTGCCCGTCGCCAAAGTGTACACCGACCGGCTCTACCAGGGGCTCGATGTGCTCTTGGTCCATAAGGCGGCCATGGAGAAGCACCTCAAGGAACGGCTGGGGAATTTGTTCGACCTCAAATATGAGCTGCTTTTGTACGACGTTACCAGCACCTACTTCGAAGGACAGTGCCAGGGCAATCCCAAGGCCCGGCGCGGTTATTCGCGAGACAGTCGGCCGGATTGCCCGCAGGTGTGCATCGGTCTGGTCGTCACGGAGGAAGGCATTCCGCTGGGTTACGAAGTTTTCGCAGGCAATACCCACGACAGCAAAACGATTCCCGACATCGTCGTCGCCATGGAAGCGAAGTACGGCCAAGCGCAGCGGATCTGGGTGTTGGATCGCGGCATGGTCAGTGAGGGCAATCTGGAATTCTTGCGTGACCGCGGCGGCCAGTACATCGTCGGCACGCCGAAGGCGATGCTCCGCAAATTCGAGAGTGCCTTGACCGAAGGCGACTGGCACATCGTGCAGGATGGCGTGGAGGTCAAGTTGGTGGCGGGGCCAGGCGGCGTGGAGACATTTGTGCTCGCACGCAGTGCCGATCGGCGTGAGAAAGAAAAAGCGATGCACCAGCGTTTTTTGGAGCGACTGCAAGCAGGTCTGCACAAACTTCGCGTCGCAGCCGAGAGTGGTCGCCTCCGAGATCCCGCCGTGGCCAACCGTCGCCTTGGCCGGCTGCTGCAACGCTACCAGCGTGCGGCCGCTGCGTTCGAGGTGAAGATTGCTGCGCTGCCGGTGGTCGAGGCCGAGTCAGGCAAGCGGAAGAAAAAGACACCATGTCTGGCGATCACCTGGACGCGCGAAGAACGTTGGCATGCCTGGGCCGAGCTGTCGGAGGGCTGTTATTTGCTGCGGACCAATCTGGTTGGTGTTGATGCCTGCACACTCTGGAAACGGTACATCCAACTGACCGATGCCGAGTGGGCCTTTCGCATCCACAAAGACGAATTGGCCATTCGCCCCATTTGGCATCACAAGGACGAACGCGTGCAGGCGCATATTTTGGTGTGCTTCTTGGCCTACGTGCTGTGGAAAACGTTGGCTCAATGGATGCAGCGCAGCGGCTTGGGCGATGCACCGCGAACCCTGCTGCAAGAGTTGGCCAAGATCAAAAGCGGCGACGTGGTATTGCCGACGCAGAGCGCGAGCGGTCGCCCAGGTCATACGGTTCGGGTGCGTTGCGTTACGACGCCAGATGCTTCTCAAAAAGTGCTGCTCAATCGCTTAGGCGTCAAGCTGCCGACACGCCTGTGTCGGCTCGACGAACCGGCCCAAATGTAGTGAGGACTTTCGCCAAAAATCGACGCAACTCCTTATTTATCAACGACTGCCCAGGCGCAACTCAGTAACTTGGGCTAAGCGTCAACAGGACAAGGATGAGCAGCCAGCTGATGTCCACGCTGACTGGAATTCCCAGCAGGCGAAACAGCCGCCAACGAATGCCAAACATCTTTTTCCTCCTTTGGTTCGGGGCAAGCGGCCAGCGCCTTCAAGTTGATGAGGACGCATGCAAGCGCGTTCTCACCACCACAACAGGGCACGCTGCTTTACGCACCACTTGCTCGGCGACACCGCCCAACAGCAAATGCCGCAACCCAGTATGCCCGTGGGTGCCCATGGCGATCAGGTCACACTCGCAGGCCTTCGCGAAAGCGATAATCTGCGTGGCGGGGTCACCGTCCAAGAGCCGCCGTTCAATTACGATTTTGGGATCGGCGGGTAGGATTCGGCGAAAATTCTCTTCAATCTCCAAGGGATCTTCCGTGGGATCCGGCGGAGTCATCCCAAACTCTCCGACAACTGTTTCAGCGGGCGGCCTTACGTGCAAGAGAATCAAACGGTCCCCGTGGTCCCGAGCCAACGCCACGGCGAGGTGAAGGGCGCTTGCGGAGGAGGCGGAGAAATCCGTGGGATGAAGAATGGTTCTTAGGGCTAACATGTTAGTTGCTCCTGTAACGCTGTCATTTCCTTTTCGATCCCTTGATCTTGCAGGCGCTGGAGCGTCTCGACGATGATGGCGGCGCTGTCGGCGACGGATAAACGTGCCGTATTGAGAGTGAGATCGTAGTTGCGCAGGATCTGTGGGATCCTTGTGAAAATGGTCGCGGACGAAATCGACACGCTCGCGGTCAATCTTCCGGACCTGGAGTGCCGCTTCGCGTTCGGAGATGCCAAGCTTCTTGCTCCACACAGCGATGCGCTCTTGCACCGGCCCGACGAGGCGGACTCGCAGGGTTGTGGCAGCTGGAAGGACAAGTGCGGCGCCTCGGCCGACAATCACGCACTCGCCATGCGCGCCCAGGGCGAGGATGATTTTTAACAACTGATGGATGAAGGCGATTTCACTCAGGAAAGGCTGCCATGCGCTTGTTCTTGGTGCGGCCAGGAACGCCTCGAAGGCTTCGGTGAGCCAGTTTTTCTCGCGTTCGTCCACACTTTCGAGCAAAACGGTGCGCAAACCCATGTCCTGGGCGATCCGCTCCAAAAGCTCGTGGTCGTAAACGTGCCAGCCCACCCGGTTGCCGACTTCGCGGGCAATGCAAGTCCCGTTCGCGGCCACCTCCCGCTCAAGTGCGACCGTAAAACCGTTGCGCGGCAGATTCCGCCGTTCCCTGGCGGCGGCCGCACTGCGCTGTCGTTCCCAATGGCTGGCGAGGTGCTCCAAGGTTGGACCGAGGTGTTGCTCGTTTTCGTGGTTCATCGTAGGTCTCCGCTGTTAAGGGCGACCAGTGCCACCTGTCGGAATGGCTTTATGGGCTTCCAAAGGTCACCGTCTGCAGTCCGAGAACACCGACAACGACATCGACAGCCAGCACAAGCAGGCATAGCAGCATTGCGATGATCGAAAGCCGGTGATCCAGCGACCGTCGGCGGGCCATCGTCCAGTCGCCGAAGCCGAACATAAAGCCGGTGAGGCCAAAAACGATTCCCATGGGAACCCACCAATAAAACACTCCGCCAAGTGCGCCAAAAACGAGCGAGCTGACACTAAGGCCGCGCATGGTTCGTGCCGTTTTTTCAGAGGCCATGTCATTCTCCTTGTCCGCAAAAACCAGGGCGGATTACTTGACGACCCAGACCGTAACGCCCTCCCCCGTTCGGACGAGTTGCTCCGCAACGTCGTGCTGGAAGAAGCGCTTCAGGCCGGAAAAGGCGTGCCGCCCCACCACGACCGTGCCGTAGTCCCGCTCGACCGCGATCTTGAGGATATGGATGGTGATGTGTTTCGGATCCAACGGCTCCTCAAATTGCACCAGGCGAGCGGTCACATCGATTTTTGTTTCCGTGAGAATGCCTTGCAATCCCTGGAGCAATTCCTGCCCGCCCTTGATTGCCTCTTTCTCAATTTGCTGATAGTCTCTGGCGCGCTCCGTTGAAACGCTGTCTTCGATCTCGGGATCTTCCGAGCCTCCCCATTCAAGCATCCTTGGAGGCAATTCGAGATGAATGAGCCCGGCATGACAACCGGGTTGGCCGCCGATCACGTCGGCCACATACCGGACCGCTCGACGAGATGCGGCCGACCAATCCACGGCTACAAGAACCTTTTTACTGTTCGCCATTTGACACTCCTTTTTCCAGGCTGGGTTAAGGTTGTGCAAAACCGCTCATGCCTTCCCGAGTTTGGCAATCAGCTTGTCAATGAGTTCTTCTTCGTGAACCACCGTCTCTCTAAAGGCAGCGGCTTCCGTGCGATGCTCCTCTACGAGCTTTTTTCGGAGCCTTTGCTGGAGCCAGTTCAGCAATTGCTCCCGTTCTTCAGCAGTCAAGGTGATTGTTACCTCGGTTGACGGTTCATTGGCAGTTATCATGATGCACCTCCAGTGGGCGTCGATGAAGCCCGTGCCGTCTTTTCCTCGACGGTATGGCTATCGCGCAGCCCAAGGCGCAAAACTGCGCAACGGTGAGCAGGCTTTTGCCACCTCGCAGGTCTCGCGGCGCCATTGGGACTAGCTTCAAAAAATGTGTCGAGGCGGTCCCGATTTGCTCGCTGAACGATCAATTGTTGGCGTTCCATGACGTTTGAATCTCCTCGTCGAGCAAGCTTAAGACCGTTGGCATGGTCTTCTGTTCGCCCTGCGTAAGTTCGTGCAAAATACGTGCCATGTCGGTCTGCATATCAACATGGCGATGGAGACTACGTAAGGGGAAGCGATTTGCGGCAGTGGCGGGATGTGCTGGAACAACCGAGTCCTTGGGCCCGGTCGAGCGAGCAAGCGACCCATAAAATGGCTTTTTTCAAGCTCTTTGGGCAAGTCGCCGAACAGCGGCACTGGCTGCTTGGGCAACGCGGGGATTGGGTGATCTCTTGGCGAGCCTTTGAAGAACCTGCTGAGCTTCCGTAGTGCCCATGAGTTCAAGTGCTTCGATGGCCCGCAGGATCCGTAGCAGTTCTTGGTCGCGTTTTTCGAGGATTTGCCCCACCCGTTGACGAACTTCAAGAGGAGGGTTGCCTTGCAGGACTTTCCGCAACGCGGCTTCGGCGGCCGCGCCCATCGCTTCCAGCGTCTGCTTGGCTGTCTGACGCGTCGCGAAGCTCTCACTGTCCAGTTCAGAAATAAGCTTGTTGACCTGTTCAGCCGGAGCCGCAGCGACGTCCAAACGCGCTTTGACAAGCGGAAGGCTGTGCTGCGGTGCGAGTGCCAGTGTCCAGATGGCTCGGTCGGCTTTGGCTCCGTCGCCTGCCAGGTCGGACCACAGTGCGTCCAGATCCTTGGTGGTAAGCGGCGCCGCTTTCGAATCGACGCCCAGCGAGCCGACCGCCAGGTCCCACAACAAAATGGTGGAATCCTGACCGCTTGTGGCCAACATTCGGCCATCGGGGGCAAAGGCGAGCGCCTTGACGGCACCGTGTGGGCTGGCAAACTGGCGGATTTCCTGGCCGGAGTGCGTGTCCCAAAGGTGAACTGTGGTGCGGTAATCATTTTCGCCGTTTGGCAGATCCGAACTGGTAGTTATTGGAGCGGCAAAAACGCGACCGCTCGGGGAAAAAGCCAGGCATGTGATGGACCCCTTCGCCCAAGGCAATTGCGTCAAGACCTTGCCGGTAGCCAGATCCCAGATGAAAACAACGCCGCCGCCGGCGTAACTCTCGTCGACATATGCCAGAAACCTGCCGTCAGGCGACATGCGGCAAATTTTAAGCCTATGGATACCAGGCTCGTCAAACTTGGCCTGGAAGGGCCATCGACGGACTTCCTTGGCGGCGGAGATGTCCCAGAGGACGAAGGCGTCGGAATCGCGATAAGCAATGGATTTCCAGTCGTCGGCAACGGCCATCGCCTTCGCACCCTCATGGTGGCATAACTGCTGGCCTGTTGCAATGTCCCAAACGTAGACGCCGGATTCTCCCAGTGCCATCAGCGACTTGGCGACCGGCGAGCTACTTAAGTGCAAGTCTGACGAACTGACCCAGGGAAGCCGGAACTCGCGGATCTGAGTCTGGTTTTCGGTGTCGACCACGTGGATGAGGCGTTGATGCGAACTGAAGTCGGGATGATCAAGCCGCACAACGGTTTTACCTGCCGCGAAACTCGTCGCCGCCTTCACGGTGTTGATCGTCAACATCGCCGCCACCGGCGCCGCGGAAGCCTTCTTTCCCAACGCGGTGGCCAGCACCCCAGCCGACAGGGTGACGCCGCGCTTTACGAGTCGCTGGCGCAACATCTCGCGGGCGCAGCCGAGGCGGTTCGACAGTGTTTTCTTGGCCCAACCAAGTTCGCGGGCGGCCATGTCGTGGCTCTTGGCCTCGAAATAGCACAACACGATCGGCGCACGGTATTGTTCCGGCAGGCGGCCGATCTCCTCGTCCAGGATCGACGACAGTTCCCGCCCCATCAGGTCATCGAGCGGTTCCGCGTGGGTCAGCGGATCAAAACGCCTTTCACGGCTCTGCCGCGCCGCCGTTTGGGATTTGGCTCTCAGGGCGATGCGCTGGGCCACGGCGAACAGCCAGGCTCCAAGCGATCCCTTCAGGCGGATCGAGCCGGCCTTGCGGACCAACACCAGGAAAGTCGCCTGAAACGCATCTTCCGCCGCGTGGCTGTCACCCGCTACATTGCGGCAAACGCTGAGCACCATAGGACCGTGCCGTTGAACCAGAACCGTGAACGCGGCATCTTCCCGCTGGTCCGCAAACCGCTTCAGAAGTTGGGCATCAGTTAGATCCTTGGCGTGCTGGACCGCGGCCACGCGGCGCAGGTACAGGACAACGTCTTCCAAGATAGCCTTCGGCATGAGACTTCGCCTCCGCAAATAGGTATACCGTATAATGCAGGCAACGGGCCGATTGGGCCATTGATTTTGGAAAAGCGCAATAATCGACTGCGAAATCAGGGACGAATCGTCGAAATGATTCCCTAAAGTACCGCGACTGTTGACTCAACTGCGACCTGCGTTATCATACAGCAAAGACTTGTTGGTTCCTTGGGAGGCTAGGGCATGTTCACCTCTGAAGTCATCAAAACACGCTTGAATGAAAGGCCGTTCCGTCCTTTGCGGATAATCGTGAGCGAAGGACTGAGCTACGAGATCAATCACCCCGACCTCGTTTGGGTGGGCTGGAGTGACGTGCAAATCGGTTTCGCAAGTCCTGACCACCCAACAACTTACGATCGCACCATCCGCATTGCCATGGCCCATGTTGTTGGATTGGAGGATATTCCATCTTCCGCACCGGCCCACAAAAACGGCCAGAAGCCTTGACCGCTGCCCATTATTCACGGCAATTCAAGGTGATTAAATGTGGATTGTAAAAGGCAACCGGATCGCGGCCGATTGGCTCAACCTTGAACCAGCACTGGTCTTGTAGGACACTGACGGGCCACGAGTGTTCACGTTCAAGAGCGTTGCTGGCGACCGTTTTTTTGCCTATTACTGTGACGAAGACAGCGATGCCATGCGGTACCTGGTTGTTCCATCGAATGATGAACTGGAATCTCGCCTGACAACTGGAGCAGCAGACATCAGGTCAGCTCTTTCGCAGCCCACTGCGTGGATAGTTGACATCAACAACGATTGGGCGGCGCAAAGGGCTTGGGCAATTGATGTTCTCGATCTTCCTGCTGGCGCAATACCCAAACCAGGTGTCATGTTGTGGGCACATTCTGAAGCCGGTGGTTGGACCAGCAGCAGTTCGTTCCTTCGCAAACGAAGCCGATTTACCCATCAGCTAAAGTCCAGGAACTGTCGGTATTAAACGGTCGAGCCGTTTAGCACACAACCGTCATCCCCCCTGCACCGGCATGCAAACCTGCTCCAGCAGTTTCTCGCAGCGCTCCTGCAGCATGTCCGCCAGGTTCGGCAACGGTTGGCCATCCGGCAGCGTCTCGGTCACCGCCGTCAAGAAGCGCGGGAAGCCGTAAAGCACCGCGAACCCTTCGAGGCTGACCGCCTCCAGCCGGGCATGCCGGCCGCGGCGTTCCGCGTCCTGCCATAGCGTCTTGCTCTTGCCGGTCAGGGCCAGGTCGTCCTCCGGCCGCAGCAGGATCAGGTGGTCGATGATCGGCGGCGTCGCTTCCAGGGCTGCCAGCTTGATTTCCAGGTCCTTCGGCTTGCCGGGGCCGCGGCCGAGGAACAGGCCGATGCCGACCTTCCACGGCTGCCCGTCCCTGCAAACCCAGTGGGCGATCGTCAGGACGCCATAGGTCGGGTGCTCGCCGAAGGCCAGTTCGCCGACCACGTGCTGCATCCGCCACGGACCCACCTTGACGCCATGCTCGTGACAGATCTGCAGGAACGCGCCGAGCCCCGCCTGCAGCTCGCGGGTCGCGCCGGTCAGCGCTCCTTCCGGCTCCAGTTTGCGGCGCGCCGATCGCGATTCCTGCTCCCACAACTCACGCAGGTTCAACTTGTTCGCAGGTATCGACCGGTTCGCCTGTCGATGATCCAACGACTACCACCGATTTGACGGGAACCGGCAACTCCGACAGCGGAGGCACCGACATCGTCGCCTTGGGTTGGCCATCGGGCACCGCTGCCTGCGCACTGATAACCTGTCGCGGCTCAGTTGGCCGATCGTAGGCGGGACCAGTGGTTTCGCCGTAGACCAGATGATCGAACAGTTGGCGGAACTGCTGCAGCATGTCGCGCAGCGTCGGCTCGGTGCGGGCGATGCGCTGCACCTGCTCTCGCGTGAACGGATAGATCGGCGACAGCTCCGACCAATCGCCGCAGCTCTTCGCGGACCGGCCGCAGGCGTGCCTCGACCACGCGGCGCACCAGTTCCGGCGGCGGCGCTTCCAGACGCAGCGCCTTGATCGTGCCGTGGCCGGGCACGTGGACGGGATTGTTGAGGCGATCCTGGATGTAGCCGTCCAGCGACGGCACGAAGCGGTTCCACAGGCCGCGCTCGGCGAAGACCAGGAAGCAGATGCCGTCGATCTGGTGCATGGCCTTGACGATGCCGGCGAAGAACGCCTCGGCGACCCTGTGGCCGTCGTCGGCTCGGCGGGCCAGCAGCAGGTCTTCGAGCTGGTCGAAGGCGACGACCACCGGCATTTTGAGATTGCAGAAAGACTTCCATCAGCACCTTGAACAGGGCCAGCACCAGGTCCTGCCGGCTCGGCCGCACCTTGAAATCCAGCTCGGCGAAGCCGTAGGTGAGGAAACTGGCCAGGTCGCCTTCGTCGCCGAGCAGGACGGCGCGGGCCAGACCCTGGTAGATGTGGCGGCGCATCAGGCCGGCGGTGTTGTGGGCCTCGCCCTCGCCGCGCTGAGTATTGGCAGACCAGCTCGCAGGCCCTGGCGCATTCCAGGCCGGCATTCCTCGCAGGTCTGCCGCAGGGTCGCTGCCCTGGCCGGGCGTCAGGGGTCGAGCCAGGCTGTCGATGCAGCCACTGCGATGCGTTCCTGGGCCTGGCCGCTGCCCAGGCCGAGCTTGCGCGCCCAGCGGCCCAGGCCCGGCGGCGGGAAACAGAGTCTAGCCTGCTGCTCGGGCGTCAGTGCCATGAGCGCTGCCTGGAGCTGGCGACGGGTCATGTCTTCGCCGACGAATTCCAGCGGCCGGGCGCCCTTTCTGCTTGCCGCCGCCGAGCAGCGTGTCGATGACCTGGAACAGCAGATATTCGAGGAAATCGCTGTCTTTCTGGTAGGTGCCCGGCGTGACCAGCAGTTGCCAGCCGCTCTCCTGGCCATGCTTGATCGAATGCAGCAGGTGGGTCTTGCCCGCGCCCTTGTTGCCCAGCACCGGCACGACTTCGGAGTGCGTCGCCGGGTCGTAGCGGTACAGATCGACCACGCCGAGCAATTGCTGCCGCTGCATGGCGAACAGCTCGGCGACGTGGTAGCGGGCGCAGACCTCGTCGTCGGGATTGCGGGCGAAGTAATTGCGGAAGGGATTGCCGGCCCGGCGCAGCACTTCCAATGAGCGATCCTGAAGTGGTTGAGCGACGAGGGTGGCAGTCATGTTAGACCTCCTTGTATGCAAACGGGCTCTGATGCCCGGATACGAACCCGAAGCGTAAGCGAGGGCTGCATTGCAACCTCGCTTACGCTTCGGGTTAGTGTGAAGTATTCACTTCCCGAAAGCTGGCGTAGTAAGCAATCTGATGGCCGACGAGCAAGGCCAATGGCGGCTCGGGCAGTTCGGAAAGCGGCCCCGTCCAGGGGTGAAGATCAATGCGTTCCTCGGCACTCAGGCGCCTGAGCAAGTCATGGAATTGTCCGATGCTCGAGCTGGTTGACCTGGCGATACAGATGAGGCAAGGGGCAATCCTCGGTGGTGGTGCGAGCGCCCAATCCTTCAAATAGCCCATGACCACCGGCGTGCAATCCGAAATGGGCGCGGCATCGAGGCGCTGCAGCACGTTGGCGACGAACTGCTTCATCGCTTCCAGGCCGGCCTGGGCCTGGCGCGTCACGGCGATCCACTCCGCCAACTGCTCTTGCCGCCCTTCGATGGCGCGGACGAGGTCCTCCAGCACCTGGCGCGGATTCGACTCGCTCAGAAGATGGTCCAACCCCTTGGGCGTGATCGTCACCACTTCCTCGACGGCCTTGCCGCGAGCCGTGGTACGCACCACGCGGAGAAGGTTTTCTTCCTTGCAACGCTGGGCGGCGAGTTTGGCCATCTTGGTGGCCGAAAATAATCCTTGCGTTGTTTTTTGGCTAAACAATGGCACCCCCGCGGGATCCACGGTGGCGCGGCGTAAGGCGTCGAGCACCAGATTTGACGATTTATCTGCCATAGCACCCTCCCTGGTTTGGCACCGATGTGGCGGCGAACGCTCTTCCTGATTTACCAGACTCCCTATTATGCGCACTTGGTCGAACTGTGCAAGACCAGGAAGGTCTCTGAGACCCGGCTCGGCAAGCCGGACCTCATCGGCAGGGAATTATGCTTCCCTTCGCGGCCAATCCTATCTAAGATCGCAGCACGGCATCAATGGCGAAAAGCATGAGGAGAAAGCGACATGTTTAAGGAAAAGCAACGGTCCTGGTGGGCGCTGGTCACGATCGGCATCGCGGCCTTGGCTGCGTACGGATCGACCCCCGCGGACCAGGGCGGGGGATCGGGGGGGCCAAGCGATACGACCTACCTTAAAATCCTGGACGTCTCGCTGCGTGACGTCATCAACCATGGCGCCAGTATTTTCAACGATCAGGCGGATTACGCGGGCTGCTACCGCCTGTTCGAAGGATCGCTGCGGACGGTTCAGCCACTTCTCGGCAAATACCCCGAACTCCAAAAGAAGATCAACACCGGCCTGGCCGACGCCAACTTGAAGCCGAGCATGCACGACCGCGCTCATGCGCTGCGTAAAGTCCTCGACGAGGTTCGACTCACGATCAACCCTTCCCTGGCCAAGCAAATCGCCAAGAGCCAACCGGAAGCAAAAAAGGCCCCGGAGGGCAAACTCGAAATGCTGCCAGACCCCAATATGTGTCGCGCCAAGGGTGAAGTGAAAGTCGGCGATCAAAAACTTACGCACGGCTTCGTGACCTTCGTCAACTCCACCGGCAAGCGTTTCTCGGCCAATGTTCAAAAAGACGGTGGCTTCGTCTTTCGCAAGGGCTTTCCACCCGGTGAATATGTCGTGGTGCTCGAGGACGCCACCAGCCCGCCCGCTCAAGGCGAAACTCGGCTGGACATCCCGGCGCGGTACAAAAGCGAGACCACCTCAGATTTGCGGTTCACCGCCACCAAGGGGGAAATCACCTTCCACATCGAGGTTCCGGGCAAGTAATTGGCCCCGGCTCCGTGCTATGATCTAATGAAGAGACAACCCCAGCTCATTCAGCCTTGAGATCATGATGCTTATCGCCAGCCAAGACGCCGCCGAGACCTTTCTGAAGGCCTTTAGCGGCGAGTTGATGATTCTGGTGGTTTTCGTCCTCATAGTTACCGCCCTGTTGGTTCTGGTTCCGCAACTATTGCGCGTGCACCTCCGCAAGGCAGAAATGTTGCATGCGGAGCATCTCAAATCGCTCGAGCAAGGCCTCGCGGTGCCGCCTTTTGACGAAAAGGCTCGCGCTGCCGGGCGAACGGCCATGCTGGTGCCGATGGTGTCAGTAATCAGTGCCGCCACGGTGACGTGCTTTTTGATCGCCTACCGCGACAACTACGTCTTTGCCGTGGCCATGTCGGTCTGGGTAGTGGCGGGCATTGTCAGCCTAGCTGCCATCACCGGCGGCGTGGCCCTGCTCGGCAGATTGGCCCAGTTGCAATTTGGGATGGAGGAGGAAGTGGACGAAGATGAGGAAAAGCCAGCTGCGGCAGACACGGTGGAGTAGGTCCCGCCTGCCGGGCGGGACCTGGGCCGGCAAAAATTGGCAGATTTCCTCGTGGTTGTCAGCGGCTGCGAGATTGCAGGTCTCGCCCGGCAGGCGGGACCTACTCAGTAGGTCCCGCCTGCCGGGCGGGACCTGGACCTACCTCCAAAAGCACATTATCAATGAGCCGCGTTGAGCCAAACCAAACGGCTACCGCGATCAACACATTGCCCTGCAATCGCGCCACCGGTTTCAAGCTGGCGGCATCGACCACGGACGCGTAATCCAACCGCGCTCCCCGTGTTGCTGCGATGCGTGCGCGGATGGCCTCCAACAGCACCGCCGCGCTGCGTTCGCCGGACGCGACACGCTCTGATGCATCTTGCAAAGACTGAAAAAGCACCGTTGCCAGCCGCCGTTGATCGCCGTCCAAATACTGGTTGCGCGAACTCAGGGCCAGACCGTCCGGCTCGCGCACGGTGGGACAAATAACAATGCGGCACCGGCAAATTGAGATCCGCCGCCATTTGCTGGATAATGCGACTTTGCTGGGCGTCCTTCTGGCCGAAAAAAGCCGCGTCGGGTTGTGCGATGTTGAAAAGCTTGAGCACCACCGTCGCCACGCCGCGGAAATGGCCCGGCCGCGACGTGCCGCACAGGCCGTCCTCGAGCTCCGCGACCTCGACGAAGCTGCGAAAATCAGGCGGATAAATTGCCGTCGCGTCCGGCATAAAGACCAAATGGACACCCTCAGCGGCGCAAAGCTCAATGTCTTTATCCAATGGCCGCGGGTAGCGGGCAAGATCCTCGTTGGGGCCGAACTGCATCGGATTGACGAAAATCGACACGACGACAAAATCGCAAGATTGCCGGGCTGCCTTGATCAAACTGACGTGGCCGGCGTGCAACGCGCCCATGGTCGGTACCAGCCCGATCGTTTGCCCGCCGCGCCGCGCTTGCAGCACCGCCTGACGAACAGCGTCAATGTTGCCGATTACACGGGGCGTCACGGTGAACCCCGCTTTTCCAGGAGCAATTCCAAATAGGAGCGACGCAGGGAATGCAGCAGTCCCAGATCTTGGGCCGCTTTCAGCAGCACCGCCGTGGCCGCTTCCTGCATCTCGGATGATGCCAGGATTTCCAGCTCGACGAACTTGCCGACGCCGTCGACGCTGTCCAGGCAGGCCTCCATTTCGAATTCCCCGCGCCGAGCATGCCACACCGTGCGTTGCTTGCGCACGACGGCGACGGGCCGATAGCCAAGGTGCGTCAGCAACCTGCCGAATTCCTCGGCAATGTGCTGGCCTGGCGCCAACGGCACTTCAATTTCCGTGCGTGTTTTGGTGTGGGCATCGGTTTTGGGCCCTTTGTAGGTGACGAAGTTGGCTTCGCCGATTTGCCGCACGCGGACGGCCTCATCTGTTTTGGCGAAATCGCGGTCCGGCGCGTTGAAATACTGATCGACATCTTCGCGGGGCGGATCGCAGCTCGCCCCCCACTTCTGCAGTTGCCGCTGAACGTCTTCCCAATCCCGAACGGGGTATTTCACTTCGATTTCAAGCATTATCGTCGTAGAACGGAATTTATTCCGTACTACCCTACGAACCAATGAACCGAATGCATTCCGTTCTACACCATACCTTAACCGTAGTCCCGTCAACTATACAATGATGCCAAGGCGGCGGTCACGAATCCAGAGCGGTTTGCCCAGGGAGCGTCATGAGCGAGTTTCGGACGGTCTGCAAGGTCGGCGATGTGCCCGAAGGCGAGGGCAAGACGGTCCAGCTCGACAAGAAGCTGATCGCCGTCTTTTTGCACCAGGGACAATACTACGCCATCGACGACGTGTGTCCCCACATGGGCGCCTCGTTGAGCGGCGGTTACGTGGAAAACGGCATTGTCACCTGCCCCTGGCACGCCTGGCGTTTCCGCCTGACCGACGGCGCCTGGGCGGATTACACGAAGGTCAAGATAGGCTGTTATCCGGTGCGTGTGGTGGGCGAGGAGATCCAGATTGAATTTTGACATCGGAGATCAAAAAGCCATGCCTCAAACCGCTGTCGCTCGCCTGAGTTATTTCACTGCCTTCGCGATTGCCCTGGCCGCAGCCCCGCCGGCGACTTCCCAGGCTCCGGCAAAAGCTGCTCCCAAGCTTGAGCCGATCGCCGAAACGCGTCTGCTTATGGAAGGCCTGGTCCACAGCAATTTTCGCGGTCTCGAAAATCTCCTGAAGGAGCCGCCGACCGACGCCAAGGCTTGGGTTTTCGGCCGTGGCCAGGCGCTGCTGATCGCTGAGACCGGCAATTTGCTGCTGATGCGGCCGCCCAAAACTTCAGGGCAGCCTGCTTGGTTCGACCGCGCGGTCGAACTCCGCACCGTCGCCCAGCAACTCGCCAAGACCATTGCCAGCAAGGATTTTAACAGGAGCAGGGCTGGCTTGATCGACTTGTCCAGCAGCTGTAACCGCTGTCATCAGGCCTTTCGGGTGCCGGTGGCCATTACTGCTTTTGCGGAAAAGATTGATTAAATGCCCGTCAAATCCTCGTTCCCAAACTCCCGTTTGGGAACGCACGTCTTGCAAACTCCTGTTTACCGAGTGGTCGATTGCGCTCCGACCAAACAGGAGTTTGGAAGAGGGCGTTCCCAAACGGGAGTTTGGGAACGAGGCGCACGAGGCGCAGGCACAAGGCGCACGTCGCCTTTTTTGTCATCCCCCTTGACCCCCGGTGCATGGCGTTTGTCATAGCGAACATAGCGGAACTTCGACTGCTTGTACACTTCGTCCACCAGCTTGAACAGGTCCACGTCGTACTTTTCCAGCTTCTCGCGTGTATTAGCACCGTATGCCGGTCGCATGCAATCGAAATAGGCCTGGGTGCCCTCGGCCCAGTATTCGGCGGGATTGGTCGTCGAGTAGGTGCCCTTCCATAGACCGGCGTCCATCGCCTTCTTAAAGGTCGTCTTGAGCTTGCCGTTGAAGGTGGGATCGACTTCAGCCAGGCCTTGTTGGTGGATAGCGTGGTTAAATTCGTGGATCAGGATATTTTCCTGCTTGTAGCGGTCGCCGGGGAGGTTGAGCAGGTTCTCCTCGCCGCATGAGGAAAGCTTGCCGCCCATGCCGCGGGCCCGTTTGTCCCAGTAGGCCTTGTCCCAGCTGCGCTGCTCGGGCACGTCGGTCGTCATCTCGGTGGGAGCCATCACCATGAAACGGCAGCCGCGTTTGATCAACGCCTTGACAATGTCCTCTCGCTCGCACAGCATGCTGTGAATGAGGTAGCGAGCCTCGTACAGGGCCGCGTCGGATACCTTGGCGGAGCTGAGGATCGAGAATCCCTTGTAATCGAGGTGCTTTTTGTAAAAAGTCGTGTCGAGGTCATATTTCTTGATGACCGCTTCGGGAATCGCCGTCACCTTCGGGTCAGCGTCATTCTTGTCCGGTTGCGGCGTCTGTGCGACCGTGGGAACGGCATCCGAACGAGCGGGGAGTGACAGTGCCGCTGTTGCCGCGAAAACTGCCACGGTGCAGGCAAACGCCCCACGGCTTGCTTTGCTCGGTTGCTGGCGGCCGAACCACAAGTCTTTCAGCATGGCTGTATCCTGTTCGAGAAGCAAAACGCGGTTGGTTAACTCGAAGATGCATTTTACCTACGAGCGTGGCGGCGAGGCAAGAAAAAGCCGCAAACTGCTTCGTCAGTGGGTTTTGCTGGCGCTTGTTTTGAGATCTGGTGATGGTACAATGTACTCGAATTGCCAAATTCGGGGAATGACAATGACAACATCGATCACTGCTATTTATGAAGCGGGTCTGGCTGCGGCCCATGACGCCGTTGGGGTTGGCGGAGGGAACGCGCGTGGAACTGATCATTATCAGCGATGAAAGGCATGGGAAGCAGGCGGGCCGAACCGCCGCCAGCATCCTAGCGGAAATCGCAGCTCTACCAACGTCTGGTGGCGATCCTCGGACCGGTCAGGACCACGATCAGGTTCTTTATGGTGAGCAGGGCGCGCGATGACATTCGTGGACACGGGCGCTTGGTTCGCGAGCGTGGTTCCTTGGGACGCCAACCACGCGGCAGCGGTTGCATGGCTGAGCCAAAACCAGGAAACCCTCGTCACGACGGATTACGTTTTGGATGAAACCTTGACTCTTCTCAGGGGCCGCAAAGAATCGAGCCGTGCTGTTGCGCTTGGAGAACAGCTGCTCAGCCACCAAATGGGCGAGCTGCATTTCCTTCAAGAGATTGAGGTGCGCCAGGCCTGGAAAATCTTCCGAGATTTCGCCGACAAGGAATGGAGCTTCACCGATTGCACGTCTAAAGTGGCCATGGAAAAGCTCGGAATCACAAAAGCCTTCGCGTTCGATCAGCATTTCCGGCAGTTCGGTACGGTGCAAGTCGTGCCGTGACGGTGATGAGGGTAGGTCAGACGTGGAACATTCACATAAATGGACAAACAACAAATCATTGCTGAAATTCAGCGGACTGCGAAGGCCAACGGAGGAACGGTGCTCGGCTGGCGGCGTTTCGAAGAAGAGACTGGAATCAGGTATTACGACTGGTACGGCCAGTTTTGGACTCGTTGGAATGATGCCGTCCGCGAGGCTGGCCTTGAACCGAATCGCATGTCCGAGGCTTACGATGATGCGTTTCTTGTTCAAAAACTCGTTTTGCTAACTCGCCGTTTGGGTCGGGTTCCGATTCAGGGGGATCTATTGCTTGCGTCAAAGGACGATACCACATTTCCTTCCGAAAAAACCTTCCGGCGTCTTGGTTCAAAGCAGCAACGTGCAGCCCTGCTCATCGCCTTTTGTGAAGCTAACCCCGGCAATGACGATGTGGCCGGCCTTTGGAGGCAAATTCCAATCAAGGAGCAGGCAGCGGATGCGGATGAGGCCGACTCCACGGATTGCGTTATCGGCTATGTCTATCTCCTGAAGCACGGCTCCCGGCGAGATTACAAGATCGGTCGGACAAACAACCCTGTTCGCCGAGAAGGCGAGGTCGGGATCCAACTACCCGAGAAGCTGCAGCCCATCCATTACATAAAGACGGATGATCCCGTCGGTATCGAGCGTTATTGGCATTCGCGCTTTGCCGACAAGCGCAAAGAGGGTGAATGGTTCTCGCTTACAGCTCAGGATGTGCGTGCTTTCAAGAGGTGGAAGCGAATTCATTGAGCGAGCAGCACGTGTGCATGAATGCATTTCGCCGCAACTTGCCGCGTGGCCAGCACCTCTGCTATGATGTCAGCATCGAAAGACCGCTGAAATCGGAGGCTGGAAATGTCAAGCGACCTCATCGAGGATCGGGGCCACACGCCAAGAATCTCCGTCGGACGCCAGGCAGCATGCTGTCTGACACTGGTTGCCATCGCTTCCGTGGCGGTTTACTGCCAAGCCCAGGACCAACCCCTGCAAGCCCGCATCCCCTGGACCACATCAAAAATCCACGGCAGCCCCGAGCCGCCCGCCCCCTATCGGCTGGAGCGAGTGTTTCCCAAGCTCGGTTTCAACCACCTCACGCACATGTCTGCCGCCCCCGGCACGGCGCGGCTCTTCGTCACCACGGAGCACGGGCAAATCTACTCATTCAATCCAGACGACAAGATCGAGAAAGCCGATCCGTTTCTCAACTTTCCGAAGGACGTAAAAAGCTGCCAACCCGGCGGCGGCGTGCAAGGCTTCGACGCCCTTTACTCGCTGGTCTTCCACCCCAAGTTCGCCGACAACCGCTTTGTTTATGTCGCCTACGTGGTGGACGGCGCCAAGGGCCCGGCCAGGTCGCTCAAGAATCGCCAGCGCGTGGCCCGTTTCACCGTGAGCAAGACCGACCCGCCCGTCGCCGACCCGGCCAGCGAAAAAATCATCCTGGAATGGCCGACCGAAAAGGGCGGCCACAACGGTTGCACCCTTTTGTTCGGACCCGACGGGTACCTTTACATCTCCGTCGGCGACGGCGGCCCGGCCACGCCGCCCGATCTTTACAAAACCGGCCAAGACCTCAGCGACCTGCTCGCCTCCGTGCTCCGCATCGACGTCGATAACGCGGAGGAAGGCAAGCTCTATCGCGTGCCGGCTGACAACCCCTTCGTGAAAATGCCAGGAGCTCGACCGGAAATCTGGGCTTACGGCTTGCGCAATCCCTGGAAAATGAGCTTCGATCGGGCCACCGGCGATCTCTGGGTTGGCGATGTCGGCTGGGAAATGTGGGAGATGGTCTACCGCGTTCGCAAAGGCGGCAATTATGGTTGGTCGATCATGGAAGGTCCGCAGACGGTTCATCCCCTGGAAAAAATCGGCCCCACGCCCATACTGAAGCACGAACTCTATTTCTCTCACGCCGACGCGGCATCCATCACCGGCGGCTACGTCTACCACGGCAAACGCCTTCCCGAACTGGCCGGGTCCTATATCTGCGGCGACTGGATGACGTGCAAAGTGTGGAGCACACGATTCGAGGGTGACAAGGTTGTATCACACAAGGAGATCGCCCAGGGCCGCATGCGCATCATCGCCTTCGGCGAGGACAATGACGGCGAACTGTACATCCTTGGCTATGGCGACAACGACGGCATCTATCGACTTGTGCCCAACCAGGCAGCCGACAGCGCCGCGAAATTTCCGCGGAAGTTGAGCGAGACTGGCCTGTTCACTTCGGTGGCTCAACTGACGCCCGCCCCCGGAGTCTTGCCTTATAGTGTCAACGCCGAGCCTTGGACGGACCACGCTGTCGCCGAGCGCCTGGTCGCGCTGGAAAACGTTTCAACAGTGCGCTTTTTTGACCGCGCCATTCCGGTTCCAGGCACGGCGTTCTTCAATTCGCGTGTTTTCTTTCCCTCCGAAGCAGTGCTGGCCAAAACGATCTCGATGGAAATGGATTACGGCAAGCCGAGCAGCAAACGCCGGCTCGAAACGCAGATTCTGCACTTCGACGGCATTGACTGGTTCGGCTACACCTTTCGTTGGAATGCAGCCCAAACCGACGCGGAGTTGGTGCCTGCCGGCGGAGCAGAAACGGAGCTAGATATCGTCGATCCCGAGGCCCCCGGCGGGCGACGCCTTCAAACCTGGCGTTTTCCTTCGCGGGCGCAATGCCTAATCTGCCACAACGGCTGGGCCGGGCCGCCGCTCGCCTTCACTCCTGAGCAGCTCAATCGCCAGGGACAGCTTGAGAATTTGCAAACGCTGAACATGGTCGCCCCGCCACAGCCGCCAAGGGCAAAGGCATGGCCCCAGCCGCCGGCAAGGTGCGCACCCTCTATGCCATGGCGGATCCTTATGCCGCCAATCAAGATTTGACGCAACGGGCGCGGTCGTGGCTTCACGTCAATTGCAGCCATTGCCATCAAAACGGCGCCGGCGGCACATCTACCATGGACTTGCGTGCGGAGATCGGGTTGGGCACGAGCAAGACGCTGGATGTGGTGCCGATTCAGGGGGCTTTCAGTATCGCCGACGCCCGGCTGCTGGCCTCGGGCGATCCCTTCCGCAGCGTCGTTTATTACCGCATCTCGAAAACTGGTCCAGGCCGCATGCCGCACATTGGCTCGGAAATTGTCGATTCCCGCGGAGTCGAGGTAATCCACGACTGGATTCGGTCGCTGCCGCCAAAGAGCGACAACGCGGACCCGCATAAGGGCGAAAAAGCGGCTCTCGACGTCGTGCTGGCCATCAAGGGCAACGGCGCGGCGAAGGATCCGGCCTTGCAGCAATTGCTGTCCTCCACGCCAGGCGCTATGATGCTGGCCCGCGCGCTCGACCACAAGCTCGTTGCCGCGGATTCTCGCAAAGCAGTTATCGCAGTCGCGGCCGCCCATCCAGACACACAAATCCGCGACCTTTTCGACCGTTTCCTCCCTGCGGACCAGCGCGTGAAACGGCTCGGCACCGCCATTGTGCCCCAGGCGATTTTGGCCCATAAGGGCGATGTCGACGCCGGCCGCACGGTGTTCTTCAAGACCGCCGGCGTGCAATGTGGAGTGTGCCACAAGATCGGCGACACCGGCGGCGCCGTCGGACCCGACCTGTCCCAGATCGGCAAAAAGCTCGACCGGGCGAAAATCCTCGAAAGCATCCTCGATCCGTCCAAGGACATCGAACCAGCTTACGTCAGCCATGCTGTGCGGCTCAACGATGGCCGTATTGTCGTCGGCCTGATCATCAGCCGAAATGCCAAGGAAATCGTGATGCGCGACGCTCAGGCCAAGGATTACCGCTTTGCCGCCGGCGACGTCGAAAGCGTCACACCGCAACGGCAGTCGCTGATGCCCGAGCAATTGCTGCGCGATCTGACCGCTCAGCAGGCGGTCGATTTGGTTGATTTCCTGGCGTCGCTCAAGGGTCCGTCATAGGATGGTCTCTTGTAGACTCGCTTTTCCCCCCTGCCAAGGAGACTTTTCCACCATGCGCTGCCGAAGCTTCCTGTTTCCCGCCCTCGCCCTTGCCCTCGCCCTCAGCACTCCCGTGCTGGCTTCTGACTGGCCCCAGTTTCTGGGTCCCAATCGCGATGGCCACACCTCCGAAACGGGCCTGCTCAAGAAGTGGCCCGAGGGCGGACCCAAGCTGAAGTGGAAAGCCAAGGATCTGGGCGACACTTTTTCCTTTTCCGCACCCGCGGTTGTCAAGGGCCGAATCTACCTGTTGGCAGGTTACAAGGAGGGCAAGGAAGAGCATGTGTTCGCGCTGGACGAAAAGGATGGCAGTAAAATCTGGTCCACCAAGATCGGCACATCGGGGCCCAACAAGTCCAGCGGCGACTACCCCGGACCGCGCGGCACGCCGACTGTGGTAGGCGACAAGCTTTATGCATTATGCTCCGCGGGTGAAATTGTCTGCGTCGACCTGGCCAAGGGCGACATGGTCTGGACCAAAAACCTGGCCACCGATTTCGGAGGCAAACCCGGCGGTTGGGCCTATTCCGAGTCTCCCCTGGTCGACGGCGACCTTGTTGTCGTTACGCCCGGTGGCAGCAAGGCAGGCATTGTGGCCCTCAACAAAAAAGACGGCAGCCTTGTTTGGAAGACGGCCGTCGCAGGCAATCCGGATGCGGCTTACGGATCGCCGATCCGAGTCGACCTCGACGGGGTCAAGCAATATGTGTGCGTTATGAGCAAGGGCCTGGTCGCCGTGTCGGCCAGCGATGGCAAGCAATTGTGGCAATACAACAAGATCGCCAACAATGGCATCATCATTCCCACGCCGGTGTTCCATGACGGCTTTATCTTTGGCGTCGCCGGCTATAACAAGGGCGGTGGTGTCGCCAAATTGACGGTTGAAAAAGACACGGTGACAGCTACTCCTGGTTGGTTTGAAAGCGACCTCACCGCGATCCAGCAAATCGGTGGATTTTTGCGCGTGGGCGACTATCTCTATGGTACTGCGAGGGCCACCGGCAAAAGCAGTCGATATGGTTTGCGTTGAATTTAAGACTGGCAAAACCTTGTGGCACAATCCCGGTGTTGGCGCGGCGGAATTGTGCGTGGCCGACGGTATGCTTTACGTCCGCGGTGAAAAAGACGGGACGGTGTTGCTTATCGAGCCCACGCCGACCGGTTACAAGGAACACGGCCGTCTCAAACAACCCGACCGCAGCAAAAGGCCGGCCTGGCCGTATCCCGTCGTGGCCAATGGCTGCCTCTATTTGCGCGATATGGGCGTGCTGCTGTGTTACGATGTGCGTGACGATAAGAAATGATGCGGCGATCGAGGACCGGCAGTGCAATGCCGTGATTTGCGGCAAGGTTCTTCAACACACCAACCCGAAGCGTAAGCGAGGATTGTCATTTCCCCTCGCTTACGCTTCGGGTTAGTATCCCGGAAATAATTGACATGGATCAGATAATCACGATTGGGGCCATCATTATTGCTGTCCTCGCCGCGGGCGCCGCGGTTTTTCTCTTTTTGCAGTTGCGGAGTTTCACTGACCCTGACACCACTGCCAAGCTTGAGTTCTTCCGCGGCGACCTAGGCGATCGGTTGTTCAAGAAAATCACCGGCGATGCCGAGTTCCGCGCCACGATCGAAAAGTTGCTCGACCCGAAACCGCCCAAGCCCTCCGGTGAGCCGCTGCGATTGCTGGCATTGCTCCAGCGTGAGGGCCGGCTGCTTGACTTTCTCCTTGAGGATGTGCAGGCCTTCGGCAACGAACAAATCGGAGCTGCCGTGCGCAACATCCACAACAATTGCCGCAAGGCTCTGCAAGACCACCTCGTGCTCGAACCCGTCCTCAAGGAATCGGAAGGGGCGACGGTTCAGGTGCCGGCGGGTTTTGACCCTTCCGCGGTCCGCCTGACCGGCAACGTCACGGGGCAGCCGCCGTTTCGCGGCACGCTGCAGCACCACGGCTGGCGTGTCAAGGAGTTGAAGCTGGCCCCGCCGCCTGCGGGGCAGGACGAATTCGTGCTGCAGCCGGCGGAAGTGGAGTTGCCGTGATTTTGAACCACGAAACAAACGAAAAACGCGGAAAAGACCATCAAACTCTTCCTTTTTCGTGTTTTTCGTGTGTTTCGTGGTTAAGCGCACAACGCTATTTACCCGTCATTTCCGGCAAATTCCCCCTGCCAGCCCCTACTTTCGGCCAACTCTACCCATCCTTTTTCTCTTACCTTTGCACCCCCTGTTCCGCCTTGGTACAATTGAAGTGTCCATGAAGACGATGTGGGTTCCCCATGAAGGGGCGGCTGCCCGTCAGGAAGACGCCTGCCTTCGTCGCATTGACCGCGCAACCGGCTTTTCATCATGAATTTTTCGGCAGGACCACATCCATGTTCCGCCTTCGATCCTTGGCAGTCATCCTTGCGGTGTTTTCCTGGCTCAACGCGGCATCCACTGCCCACGGCCAGGAACCGATCCGCTTCGCCCGCACGCCGGACATTTCGCCGGACGGCAAGCTCGTCGCCTTCAGCTACCTCGGCGACATCTGGATCGTCGAGGCCATCGGCGGCGTCGCCCGGCCTGTGACCATGCACGAGGCACATGACATCAACCCCGCGTTCAGCCCCGACGGCAAGATAGCTCGCCTTCTCCTCCAACCGCCACGGCAGCTACGACGTCTTCGTCGTCCCCGTCCAGGGCGGCAAGCCGCGCGGCTCACCTTCGACTCGGCCGACGATTACGTCAACGGCTGGTCGCCCGACGGCAAGTCGATCCTGTTCGCCTCCAACCGCGGCACCGGCTTTCCCCAGCACGTCGGAGCTGTACACCGTGCCCTTCGACGGGGGCCGGGCCAGCGGGTCAGCGCCTTCGAGGGACGCGACGGCGTCTTCTCGCCCGAGGGCGACCTGATCGCCTACGTCCGCGGCCCCGGCACCTGGTATCGCAAAGGCTACCGCGGCTCGGCCAACGATGACGTCTGGATCGCCAACGCCGACGGCTGCAACAATCGCCGGCTGACCAGCATCTGGGACAGGACAACTCGCCGATGTGGGCCGCCGACGGCAAGTCGGTCTACTACGTCAGCGACGCCGGCAACCGCCCGGCAGCCCCGCCAACATCGTTCGCCAGGAAATCGTCCTCGGCGAAGGCGGCGGCCTCGGTGTCACCGCGCCGCCGGTGCCGATCACCTTCCACAAGGAGGAATCGGTCCGCCGGGCCCGCATCAGCGGCAACGGCGAGTGGATCGTCTACGAATGCGGCGCCGACCTCTGGATCGTTTCCACCAAGGCCGAGCCTCGCCCGCGCCGGCACCTCCCGCAAGCTCGCCATCGAGGTCCACGCCGACGACAAGACCAATACCGACGCACCGTGACCTATACCTCCGGCATGACCGAATTCGCCATGTCGCCATGACGAAAGGGCTGTCGCCTTCGTGGTTCACGGCGAGATTTTCTGATGTCGCCGGCGGCGGCAAGGCCAAGCGGCTCACCGACAGCCCGGCCTACGATCACTCGCCTCTGGTCGCCTGACGGCCGAAGATGATCTTCCTCTCCGACCGCGGCGGCCAGGAGGACATCTAGCTGATCGAGCCGAATGAGCCGAACGCCGCCAAGAGTCCGTTCGCTTCCAACTCCTTCATCACCGCCAATTTTCAAGGTCACCCAGCTCACCAAGACCGAGGACGCCGAGCAGGGCATCATTTTTCGCCCGACGGCAAACGCATCTCGTTCCTGCGCAACGGCAAGCTCTGACCATGAAGCCCGACGGCACCGACGTCAAGACCATCGTCGATGAAACGCAGGTCTTCGACTACGATTGGTCGCCCGACGGCAAATGGATCGTCTACGCCCGCCTCGACGGTACTGGTCGAGCGAACTGTACATCATCCCCGCGACGGGACCGACGGCCAAGGACCCGGTGCGCAACGTGACGCGCCACGCCACTTTTCAACGCCGACGTCACCTGGAGCAGGAACGGCAAAGCTGGCCTTCCTCAGCCAGCGCCGGGCCAACGCGTCGACCACCATGCACGTCATGTGCTTGCAGAAGCCAGCCGTTTTTGGCACGCCCAAGAGCGACGAGATCGACTGGGACGACATCCACCTCCGCGTTTTCCAACCCACCGCGACGCCCGCCGTCGAAGGCACCATCTCACCGGACGGCACCACGGATCGCCTTCCGCTCCAGCAGAACGGCGACGACCTCTGGGTCGCCACCATCGACGGCAAGGATGTGACTCGGTTGACCAGCGGGCAGCATGAAGCCGCAGCAGATCCACCTGGTCGCAGCGTGGTGCCGACCATGATTTATTTCCGCGACCATGACGGCAATCTGCGCATGGCAAGCGCCGGCTGCCGTGCCGAGCGCCACTCCCGCCCTGGTGCCGTTCCAGGCCAAAATGACCATCAGACGCGACGAGGAATTCGCCGAAATGTTCGAGCAGAGCTGGCGCGCTCTCGACGAGAATTTCTACGACATCGAATTCCACGGCGCCAACTGGAACGCCGTCCGCGAAAAATATCGGCCGCTGGTCAAGCACGTCGCCCTGAGGGAAGATTTCTACGCCCTGATCAACCTGATGATGGGCGAGCTGAACGCCTCGCACCTGGGCATCAGGGCGTGCCGGTACCTCCCGAGGAGATCACCGCCGACCTGGGCCTGCTCTTCGACGACCGCTACGCCGGCCCTGGCCTGAAAATCGCCGAGGTCCTCAAGCGCGGCCCGGCCGACAAGCGCGGCCTCAACCTCAAGCCCGGCGACATCATCACGACGATCGACAATGTGGACCTCACCGCCAGCCTGACGTGGCCGTGGCCTCAACGACAAGGTCAACGAGATGGTGACCTGCGAGGTGAGCAATAGCCAGGACCTCAAGGCCACGCGCCAGGTCGACCTGTTAGCCGTGAGCCGGGCCAGCATTCGCACAATCATGTACGACCGCTGGGTGGCCGCCAACGCCAAGCAGGTGGCCGAGCTGTGCGGCGGCAAGCTCGGCTACATCCACATCCCCAGCATGGACGAAGCGGGCCTGGACCGTTTTGTGCGCTCGCTCTATTCCGACAATTTCGACAAGGAAGCGATCGTGCTGGACGTGCGCTTCAACGGCGGCGGCTTCACGCACGACCAGGTGCTCAACTACCTGGGCGGCAAGGAACACACCTTCTTCTGCCAGCGCGACGGCGGCATGGGGCCGGTGCTGCCCTCGACGACCGCAAGTGGACCAAACCGCTGGTGCTGCTCATCAACAACCGCTCCTACAGCGACGCCGAAATCTTCCCCCACGCCTTCCGCACGCTCGGCCTGGGCAAGCTGGTCGGCCAGCCGACCGGCGGCCTGGTGATCGGCACCACGATGTATCGCCTGATCGACGGCTCGATGTTCCGCATGCCGCGCACCGGCGTCTACACCGCCAAGGGCGTCAACATGGAGAAAGAGGGCGTGACGCCGGATGTGCTGGTCGAACCGCTGCCGGACGACCTGAGCAAGGGCATCGATATCCAGCTCGAAAAGGCCGTTTCCGTGTTGGCCGAGGACGTGGTGGCGTGGAAGAAGCGGGAACAAAACGCTGCGACGCATCCAGGTGGCGGGGGACTGCCGGTGCCGAGAGCCGAGCCGCCCGCGATCACGCCGATGCCGGGGGCAGGAGACGATTGACCTGCACCCCAAGTTCTGCGCGGGCACCTTGTCGCTCTCCCAAGGTGGCCTTGGCGGCCACGTTGTCGATCCTTACACTGCCACTGGCAAAAAAAGGTCGCGTGCGGAGATTGCCACGTCGGATGGAATTCATTCATGAGTGCAGTCCCTCAGTGCCGTATCGTGACCGTCCACTTGTTCCGTGGAAACCGCGGGGCACTGGGTCAGAAAGTCCGGAAGGCTTTGGACGACGAGCAATATGGGCGGGGACCTGGACCATCGCTTACGGAGTGCCTGCTGTATGCGGGCCATACGGGGGTTACAACGGACCCTAATCGGGCCATTATTTACGGCTTCAACCCTTTCTTCGGGAAAACTCCACTATGGCAAGCTATGCAGCGCATGAGGAATGGAGCCGCCTTCCCTGGCAATGTCACCAACGACACGCTTGTATTCGCGGAAGCGCGAAAAAAGGGTTTTAGGGTATTGACATTCGAGGTGATATTGCCTGACCCGGCCTTTCAGGAATTTGAGCTGAAACTGAATGCAGAGCGGAGTAAGAGCCAGTACACTTATGGTTTCCCCAACGGGGACGGCGACTGCAATTGTGCGACGTGGTTGGAGCGAATGGCCTTACCGCTTATCAGCGGCAGCATGATTGAGTTCGCCTCCATGACCGCCTCCAGCCGTTATCCGCGTCGCAGATTCGGTCAGTGCATTTAGTGAGGCGCCAAAATGAAAACCAAACGGGAATCAAATGTGCCGCCAGAGAAACAGCTGTGTATCCTTGCGAGGGAGTTTCGTGGCACCAGAGACACGCAACAACGGGTCGAGATTGCAAGGAAATACGCGCACGCGGTCAGGCAGCTGATCGACAGCAAAAAGTGGAGGCGAATCCCGCCTCTTGAGGATCAGCTTCCCGACGAGTGCATGCCCAAAGCGTTCTTCGAGCACTGGTCGCTCACCCCTCCACCGACCCGAACCTGCTAGCCTACGATTATCCTGGAAGGGACGGAGCATGATGCGGCTGGTGGCACGCCATGAATGGGCGTGGGTGGCAGCTTGACTTTCAGACCGTCACGCATTTTCAGCGTGTGCCACCCAGGCGTGAGGAGTATGCAGTTTGGGATCCGTTTCCCTAATTGACGCGATCTACGATAACGACGTTTGCGCCGTAGAAATGGCGATCGCCGCCGGCGCCGACGTTAATGCGTTTCCAGGAGGCGGGCACCAACCACCCCTCCATGTGGCAATCGAGCATCAGCGCGTCGAGATTATTCGTTGCTTGATTGCAGCCGGTGCCCTTCTCAACGGGGAGCTATCAATGCCCGATTGGGACTTTGGTGGACCGGGCTGGACGCCACTCGTCCACGCCATCGATATCGAAAGCGATGCGGCTTGGCAGGCGCACCATGAGACAGGACACGAAAGCACCGAATTAACTGCGCTGTTGCTTGCTTCCGGCGCTGTCCCGACCAACCGAGCGTTCGAGATCGCGGAGAATTACGGTAATGAAAAGGCCTTGGCGTTGCTCCGGCGGTACCCGGGGAAGGGCTGAACACTGCCGGGAGCCGAAAAGTGCCCGGCGTACATTTCACATTGCACCCTTGCACCTTTTCCGCGCCGCCAGGGGAGACTGACCAAGACGCCTAGCGAAAGAGCGGGGACGATGAGACGCTTGGGTGGGCTTCATCTGATAAATGTCTTAGCGGCCCCGTGACGTTAGCGTGGGCGTTCGGCGGCTTGCGAAGGAAGTGCTTTATGCCCGGTATCTTTCAGATGGCGTGCCGGTCATGCGATTACTCCGTTCAAGGCATTATGTCTCTGACGTTTGTCGTCTTGGACGATGGTTCCGAGAAGATTTGTCCACACCCTTGCGAACGGACTATTGCGGAGGAAGCGACGGGTAAGAGTTGGTCCGCGTTGGCGCAAGCCAACAGGTTGGTTTACCGTTATGCTCTGGTATGTCTGGCTTGCGGCAAGCTGGATTATTACGGCTCGCGCGATTTTTCGGCGAACGCCCAGGGAGGTGGGCACATTTGGAGCATTGTGCATCAGCCCAGCAGATCGGAAGCGTCTGCATTTTTATGCAAGTCATGCGGAGTTCGGCATCTTTATCCGCTTTGTGGTCAAACGGGCTGTTTGTTCGCATTCCTTCAGTTGTTCGGATTCTTTCGAGAAAAGGTCCTGTGCCCAAAATGCCGGAACGATTTGGTGCGCATTGAAATGGTGGCGATATCATAGGCTAGCCGTAGTCAAGCGTACTCGCGCAGACGCACCACCAGGAGGACGATGCTGGTTCGGCGAGTACGCTTGGCGCACCCACCTGACTGGATGGAACTGAATAACAACGATCGCCGTCGGCACGCCCTGAAAGGAAACGGAGGCAGTACTGAACTTTGAAACCGTCACGCCCCTTCACGGTGTGTCACCCAGCCCCCGTCCCGTTTTGTCAGCCTGCTACCGGCTCCAATATTGAAAACATGAAGTTGGCATATCGGCGTAGGGAAGCTGGTCTTCGGGGGGTGGAGATTGTTGCCATGCTCCGCTTTGGATCAATTGATCGACCACATTAGCGTATTGCTGAGCGATCTTCTTACGATTCGCACAGTCAGATGTTCGCCGGTATTGCATGGCAAGCCTCCCGAGCAGGTCCTCGTACTGAGTAATCGTTGGGGTTGCCATGGTCATGCTCCTTACACGCATTCACCGAACCGCCTGCTGCGGTGTAGCCGGCGGCCAGATCGTCCATCACATCAGAAATCCGGCGACTCTTTGGGGGATCGGGATTAAAGCCATAGATCGTCTTCCGTTGGTCGATCGAAACGCCCGAATGTCCCGCATAAAGCAGGCACGTCTCAATCGAAGGGCCACCAATGCCACGCTTCCTGTCGTTATCCATCGCCTTATTATATGCGTCCGTGAAGGCGCGCGAGCGATCACCCTGGAACGTGTAAACGGTAACGATGCGACACGCCAACACCGGACTCACGGCATTCTCCTACCAGAACATCCGTAGGCCTGCATCCTTATTCTCCCAATCGCCGTACCAGCCGTCAAGGAGCGCTGGCCAGGCCGAGTCACAACGCTCCGCGATGACGGGACACGGCGGATGGCACACCCTAAAACGGCTTGGGAGGCCTCTCCCTGGCAAATCATCACACGCATTGTTTCCGTTTCTTGCAGCCCCCCACACACAACTAGCTGCAAACTTGCACCATCTCCCTCAGCGCCGAACATTCGGTCGAGCGTAATCGTAACAGCAATGCCAACAATGGTTTGTGCCTACGCAAACGGCTGGACGCCAACTTTTTTCACAAAGTTTCTTGCAGGGTCTTGACTTGGGCGAATCCGGCAAATGCGCGCTTTGAAAATTAGAATTTCACCAAAAATCCTGGGGTGAGCGAGCCCTCATTGCGAAAAAACTACGACTCGATTTCCAGCAGACCCAAAATCATTACAATGTGGTTTGATCATTAAGCAAATGTCCATTGGCACCCAGGAGGTCGGTCATGAAAAAACTTCCCCAAAACCCCAGCGCACTGCTTGCGGCCGCCCTTGGCCTGTCGGCGTTTTTAGGTCTCGCCCTAATCGCTCCGGCCGACGACCTCGGGGCCAAGCCCTACAAGATTCTTACCACCACGCAGATTCCCGCCGCCGGGGGCATTGACTACGTCACGGCGGACAGCGTCAATCGCCGGGTTTACGTCGCCTGCGGCAAGGCGGTCAGTGTATTCGACCTCGATACCTTTAAGCTCGCGGGCACCCTGGAAAAGGCGGCGGGGCACGGCGTCGCGATCGACCCGGAAAACCAAACCGGTCTGGTCTCCGGCAATCCCGCGACTTTTTTCGACACCAAGACACTCAAAGCAATCAAAACCCTTCCCGCGCCGGGTGCGGACGGCTATATCTTCGACGCCCCGACCCACCACTTTTTTATTCTGAGTCACAATACGCCCAACCTCCTCGTGGTCGATTCCAAGGACGGCTCGATTGTCGGCAAGGTGGAGGGCATCGGTCCTGGCGGCGCCAAGGCCTCTGTCGAGCAGGGCGCCTCGGACGGCGAGGGACACCTCTTTTTTGCCCTGGCCAACTTGCGCCACATCGCCGTGGTGGATGCCAAAACCCTCAAGGTGACCGGCCATTTCGACCTCGGTGAAAAGGGCACTCAGCCGGCGGGCCTGGCCATTGATACCAAGAACCACATTCTTTTCGCGATGTGTCGTGGCGGAAAGGGCGGCACACCCGCCTGTGTCATCCTCAGCGCGGTCGACGGCAAGATCATCACCACCCTGCCCCTGGCCGGCAGCAGCGACGGTGCCGTCTTCAATCCGCGCACCATGGAGGCCTTTAGTTCGCATGGCAACGGTACACTGACCGTCATCAAGGAAAACAGCCCCACGGATTTTGTGGTGGCGGAAACCGTGAAAACCAAGTCCGGCGGCAAAACCTGCACGCTCGATGAAAAAACCGATCGTGTGATTGTGATCACGCGCGAACCCGCTCCCACCGGCGGTGGGCAGCTGCTGGACGTCATTTTCATTGGTCGATAAGTTGTGCTCAGGAGTACACCATGTTCAAGCTTTTCACTTTCATCGCCTGTTTTGCGGGAATGTGCACTTTGGCCGTATGCACTCAGGGCCGCGGACAGAAAAGCCGAGCAACCGGCTCCGGCCGTTCCAGAAATGAAATTCAACGACGTCAAGGAACTGGCTCCAGGCGTCTTCTTCCGCTATTCCTCCATATCCGCGACCGATCCCAAGGTTCCCTTTGGGGGATGCAATAATATCTGGGTCGTGTTCAAGGATTATGTCTTCGTCGTGGATGCGAACTTTCCCAAGGAAGCCGGCGACGTGATTGCGGACATCAAGAAAACGACGAAGAAACCCATCAAGTACGTGCTCGACACGCATCACCACGGAGATCACGCCTACGGAAACTGCATCTGGGCCAAGGAAGGAGCCCAGATCATTGCCAGCAACCTCACGAGCCGCCTGCTCAAGACCAATGGTCCCAAGCAGTGGGAACAGGCAGCCGAGGGGCCGATGGGACGCGACGACCTCAAGAAGAACGAACTCAAGCAGGCCGACATCTCCTTCGACGACAAGTACGTGATCGATGACGGCACCCAGCGCGTCGAGATTTATGCCTTCGGCCATGCTCACACGAGCGGGGATGCCGTTGCTTATCTTCCAAAGCAGAAAATCCTTTGCACGGGCGATGCCTGCGTGAATGGGGCGTTCAACTTCATGGGCCATTCCAATTCCGCCAGCTGGATCATCTGCCTGGAAAAGATGCAAAAGCTCGACGTCGATCTCGTTTGCCCCGGTCACGGCAAGGTCAGCACAAGGGACCTGCTGGCGACCCAGAAACGGTACTTTGCCGAGATGCGAGCACAAATCAAGAAGGGGATCGACGATAAGAAGTCGCTGAATGACATTGGCACAAGCCTCGACATGCCGTGGTACAAGGAATGGACCGGGAAGGATGCCAGGACGATCAAGGACAACGTCAAGCACGTCTACGATGAGCTAACGGACAAGATCGACCATGATCGAATTGGTTTTGGGCCGGCGCCTTTAAGCTGGACTGCTGAACGTCCTGCGGTTGTCAGCCGCGAATCTTCCGGAGCCGGCGCCAAGTGAAGCCGCGACTGGATTTCGAAGACCACCCTTGGCCTAGCCGTCGTCGTCAACTGATCACCTCGCGGCGGCGTTACCGAGAGTGCTAATGGCGAGAGGCACTGCGACTCATGTTTTGGACCAAAGGCAAACTTTCGTTGGCGCGTTTGGTCACGGTGTCCATCGTCTCCTTGATCGGATGTTCTCCTGGTCAAGGGGTGGTGCAACGAGTGGTGCCTGGGGACGACACGCCGCAGGACACGCCCCCCGCTAACGCGGGAGGCCCGCAGGGGAATGGCGGGGGTCAACCCGCAGCCGACAACCTGCTCAGGGGAGTTATCGCGAAGGTTGGCGATCCTTTCAAGGAGGGTTTGAAGGTTCAATGGGGAGGGGTGCCCATGCTCCTGCTCTTCGACAAAGACACGACGATCATCTACGCGAACCGAAAGAAAGCAACTGTCGCGGACCTGAAACCCGGGCGTTGGATAAGTTTCAAGAACAGCGCTAACCTGGAGCCGATGGGCATATCCAGAGCGAGGGTGGAACTGGTCGTCCTCGATCAGGCGGACGAGGGCAAATTTCCTATTCATTGGTTGGCCGTGTCGCGCGACCGCAAATTGATCGCGACGGTCGGGATAACCTCTCGTTACGTCGCTCCGCCGGTGATTCGAGTGGTGCTTGTGAATGTCGAGGCCAGCCAGGTAATGCGCGAACTGGAATGCGATACCAATCCAATTAACAAGCTCATTTTCTCGCCGGACGGCAAGCTGCTTTATGGCGGTTTCGATCCATTCAATTCCGGTGATCATTTTTACCATTGGAACGGCCGGCTCTTTGTCTGGGAAGTGGCCACGGGTAAATGCATCAAGGAAATGACGGCAGGTTTATGGGCCCTAAGCCCCGACGGCAAAAACCTGGCAACCGTCGAAAACTGGGTGGACGATGATCCGGGCGGGAAGATGCCGCCACGAAAAGCTACGCCCCCCACGTTCACGTTGCAAATCTTCGATGCGACGACCTGGAAGCAAGTAGCCCGGCTGCAAGAAGAGAATGCTACGATGCCCGCGTTATGCTTTTCTCCCGACGGGAAGACGTTGGCCCTGTCTGTCAGGCCGTACGACATCCGCCTGTGGGACTGGCAAGCCGGCAAGGACAGGCTGCGCATCGAGGCGACTAAATGGAAGGAAGCCACCAAAGCAATGTGGGGAGTCGGCTGGGTCCCCTTTCTCGAGTTCAGCTCGGACGGCTCCTTGCTAGCGTCGATGACGGACTTGCTACCTGAGTATTACGAGAAGCCCCGCAAAATCGATCTTTGGGACGCGTCCACGGGCAAGTTGGTCCGCAGCCTTGAAGTGGGGCAATACCGACCATCGTGTCTGACCTTCACGTCCAAGGGGGACCAGATCGCGATGATCGAGCAAGCGAAATTCCGCATGATCGATGCCGTTTCGGGGAAGACGACAAAGGAGTTCAAAGGTAGGGTCGGAAACGGGCTGAGCCTGGCTGTGGCACTGTACCGCCATGGCCTGGCGCCTGAGCAAGCGCCGAAAGCGGCGCCGGTTTTTCAGCAGTTGTGGGACCTTACGGGTGGTGCTAGCATCGAAACTCGCAAATCGCCTCAAGAACCGTAAGCGACCCACCTCACCGATACTTCTGGTCAATCGCTCTTCCGTGGCAGAACGTCGGTTTCGATTTAAATCGGATGCGTTGTTCAAGCATTGCCGTACGAGCACACTAGCCACTTGTCCCGGTGAGGGTTTCATCCAGGTGGCCTGAGCGATTTCGTCCGTGACCTTTTCGAGCGATTTTAGGTCCTCAACGCTTAGCGGCACCCTGCAAATCTCCGTGGCGTCGGCAAGCGCCGGGCGCCCGCCGCTAGAGCGGAGCCGCTTGATCAACTCGTTGCCAAGGGCCACAAGCGACGTGGGATCAAGGTTCGGCGAGTGAGCATCACGCACAGGTTCGGCACCGAGCGCCGCCAGCGAATCCTTCGGGCTCGATTCGCCGCTGCGGCTTTCCATATACTTCGATGCGACGAGCGGGCTTCCCGGTTTCGATAATCTTCTTGGCCAAGACATCATCCCGTTGGTTCGTCGTAGGTCCTAATCCGATAGAAACGGCCATCGGGACGCTATTTTACTTCCGCTTCCACGCGAGGCAGCCGCTCTCGATGTGGTCTTCGCCCGGCAGCAACTGCTTCTGATTCTCTCCCGTCGCGCTCATCAAGTAATATGCACCGCTTTGGCCATCGCCTGAATAAAAGAAGCTGATGCTCTTCCCGTCTGGCGTCCAGGCGGCATAGGTGCTGAGCCCGCTCAGTTTGGTGAGTTGCTTGCTGTTTTTTCCATCTGCGTCGGCAACGAAGATTTCCAGGCCGGCGCCAGTGCTGTCGGTCCAGGCTATTTTTTTTCCGTCTGGCGACCATGCGGGATAAACATAGCCAACGGGGTTGGCATTGCCGGTCAATTCCTTGGTATTGCCGCCGTCCATGTCCATGACATAGACGCGAAAGCCGTCGCCCTTGCGGTTCGAGGCGAAAAGGATCTGCTTGCCATACGGCGAACAAGCCGGATCCCAGCCGTCGTCTTTGCCGACTCGCTTGACGTTCGCCCCATCTGCATCCATGACGAAGATCCCCGAGCCGACGCCCACAAAGCGGCTAAAGACAATGATTTTGCCGTCAGGCAACCAGGATGGAATTCGACTGCCTTCGACGCCCTTGGTCAGTTGTTTGACGTTGCCGCCGTCAATGTCCATCACATAAATGTGCAGTATGCCGCCCCGGTTTGAGGTAAAGGCGACCTTCTTGCCGTCGGGCGACCAGGCGGGGTAGCTGTTTTCTGCCTTGTCATTGGTCAGGTTCTTGGCGCCTTTGCCATCGGCATGGGCAATGAAAATCTCCCCATTGCCAGTGCGTTTGCTCACCACCAGCAGCGTGGCTTCCTGTTGATCGGCTGGCGCGATCCAAAGACCGCCCGTTGTCAAGCAAAGTCCGATTCCAAGCAGCATGCGGCTCATGTCGATTACCCTCCCCCAATGTGACTGCGGTTATCCTGCAGCGAATGGCCATAAATCGTTAGAGAAAAGAAAAATGCGGTCTTCTAGGTCACTCGCTTTTCTTCGCCGCATACCCTTTCCACACCCATTCGATGGCGTGCGGCAGAAATTGCGCCTGGGCATTGCTAACGCTGTGGCCGGCGTTTCGGCAGAAAAGATACTGGTACTCATAGCCCTTGGCCTTCAGCACCTTGGCCATGCGGTTGTTGGCCTCGACCCAGTCGTGCATGCCGTCGCGCATGACGTTGGGGTTCAAATATATCCCGGTCCCCCACGGCCATGAAAATTCGCAGGGGCTTCTTGGGACTATTCGGAATGAGCGTTTCATGAAAGTCCCAGGCGCCGCCGGGCGTCTCGGGGTTGAAGGGCCATTGCTGGTTCACGAATGTGCCTGAAGTGGTCAGCACGCGATGGTAAAGATTCGTGCGATACCAGGCCATGATGAGTGCGGCCGATCCGCCGGAGCTGTTGCCCATGGCCGCGCGACCGTCGGGGTCTTTGGTCAGCTTGACCTCACAGTTCTTCTCCACGCGCGGCAGCACCTCGGTTTCGATGTAATCCGCATACATCCCGGACATCGTGTCATATTCCTTGCCGCGCTCATGCCCCTGGGCGTCGCCGCCGCCGTTGGCGACCATGATGGCGATGATCGGCGGCACACGCTTCTGGGCGATCAAGTTGTCGAGTATCTGCGGCAGTTGCATGTTCGGTTTGCCGGTGGGACCGTCGTGGCAGACCATGAACGGCGCTTCGCTGCCCGCCACATACTGGGCAGGGATGTAAACGGTAATCTGACGCTTGTAGTCGATGGTGTGGGTTTCGACGATCAGAGTCTTGGGGTTATCTCGGATCCACCTTCCCGAAGACCTTTCGGGCAATCCCCGGGTTGAAGAGTTTGGTCTCCTTCGAATCGATGGTGAATTGTTTCACCTTCCCTTGTGGAACGCCTTCGACCACCTTGCGTTCAGGGGCGGGTAGTGTATTCGGGGCCGATCACAAAGTTGCCGTCCACATCCAGCGGCGGATTCTCGCCGGTTTTGAGCACCTTGAAGGGCGGGGAACCTGGGTCATCAAACTTACGCACCGGCGGCGTTGCGCAATAGCTGTTTCCACACATAAAAACGTGAAGATCAGAATTGTCGCCCATGGCTTGGACATGAGATATCCTCGTAAATGCTGTGGATTCGGGATTGCGTCCCAAAAAAGGCGATGCTCTACCTTTTGGATATATGGAAAGGTCGTCGAATTGGTCCATGGCGTTGACGGTGTAGCCTGTCCAGTTGTACAATCAAATGAAAATGCCGGTGATTCCCAGTTGGGTGAAGTTTGTCACACCGTAGAGTTCGGGTTGGAGCACCGCCTTTAGGCGGAAAAGACCGGCTAAAGCCGGTACTCCAACCTGTCGATTCCCATTTGGCAGACAACTAATGAGGAGAACTACCAATGCCACTTCGCGACCATTTCCGTTCGCCGGTGAACGATACCCACTCCTCAAATGAAGTCCATGGTAAGTGGCCCCGTGAGATCGTCCGTCACTTGACCACCATTTTGCCGACAGGGTTCCGGGCCGCGCCGAAAATCCACCTTGGCTCAGCCTTCGAGGTGGATATCAGCACTTACGATCTCGACTCCCGCGATCCGGGCGTGAACCTGGAAACCGGCGACGGCGGCACCGGTACGTTGACCGCCTTGTCACCCACCCTCAGCGTCGAAGCGGACCTGTCGGAACAGGACGAATACGAGGTGCACATCTACGACGTGGAGAGGGGCCGGCAGCTGGTCGCGGCCATTGAAATCGTCAGCCCGTCGAACAAAGACCGTTCGGACACCCGCGAGCTGTTCGTTGGCAAGGTGGCATGCCTGCTGCAACAAGGCGTGTGCGTTTCGCTGGTCGATCTGGTCAGCGTTCGGCAGGCGAACCTTTACGCCGACCTGCTGTGGCTGCTCGGCCGCACCGATCCCGAACTCGCCACCGCGACGCCTTGCTTGTATGCCGTCACCCTCCGCTCGCGCAAGCCGCCCCAACGGAGACAGTTGCTCGACGCGTGGTTCTACCCCATGATCGTCGGACAACCGCTACCCACATTGCCGATTTGGCTCACTCCCGGTCTCCGTGTGATGCTCCCGCTCGAAACCAGTTACGAAGAAACCCGCAAGATTCTAGGGATTGCGTGAAGCCGGGAAAACAAACGGTCGCGGAAAAACAAAGAGGTCGGGAGCCTTTGATCCGTTGCAAACACGCCGGCCAGCTTTTGAAACGGCGCCCGACACCTTTGTTTTTCCTGCCAAGGCCGCCCGCATAGCCGCTGTAAGCGCAAAACCAGCATGGCCGGCCCCGGTCAGCTTCAGCCGTGGTTAGGCGATTCGCCGGCTTGCCCTGATCTGCTCAGCCGTGATGCCGATGAATGTTGGTGGTCCGAGCGTGCTTCCCGCCAATCCTTCGCGCGTGCCTCCAGATTGAAAGTAGTTGTTGACAGCGTTCATTTCGGCGCTCCGCCTACTCACGGTCTGGAACGTCTCCTTGCTGATTCGTTTCGTGTATCCCTCGGTTGTCACGGTATAGCCGACGCTCAGTGCCACCGAGAAATAATGTTCGGCCGCGAGAGGCAGTTCCACCCATTGCCCGCGGCTGTCTTGGACCTGAAACGTGCTTGGAAATTTGTTCAGGCCCATTAACTTCAGCAAGGCGAAGGACAAGCCACACGGAACAAACCGAATCAACACCTCGGCGTCCACCTCGCCAATCCCGTCGCGCACCAAGGCAGCAACCGCGTCCTCGTCGGCAATATTGGGTTGAGCGGCGATCAAGTCGATGACCCGCATCACACGGTCAAGCGCGACTTCGTGTGAAGTGGGATAGACTTCGGGAGTCGATGCCATCGCCGCCCCTTCCGCTTCGTTCGCCTCACGAAATAGCTCACCAGCGGCCGCCGCTAGCGAGACGGCCCCGTAGGGTGTGTCAAGCGTTCTCGCGCAGACGCACCTTTTCCAAATCGTTGTAAAAGTGGTGCGTCTGCGCGAGTACGCTTGACACATCCTACTGACTGACGGACCAACAGTAGGCTGACTTCCCTTCATTACCATGTAGTTTCCATTCGAGTATACTGCCATCTGGCGAATGACCTTGGCACTAATGCTGTCACAGGGGTAAATCATGCCTGCCAAGGCGATTGAGGAATTGCCAGCTTTTCACCAATTCCTTGGTGCCAAGCCGTACGACGAGAGTGCCCAATGTTCTCCGGAAGAGGCCCTCGACGAATGGCGGCGCCAGCATCCCGACGCCCAGGTGGCGGCTGACGACCTCGCTGCGATCGAAGAAGCTCTCGCCGACGTGGCCCAGGGCGATCGAGGAATTCCCTTTGGCGAATTTGACCACGAGTTTAGCGACAGGCACCTTTTGCCGGGATTGTGATGAATTTTTGTTGGAGTTTTCTGACGTCGAGGTTCTGATCCTTCGGGTTCGAGGCCGCGGCCAACCGCCACTTAAAGGGCGTGATGTTCAGGGCAACTGAGGTAACAGCCATGTCGTCGACTTACATCGGTGCCGCTTTCGACGGTTGGTCGGGGCGCGGGAAGAATTTGCGAATCAGGTGGAGGGGCATTTGATCGCCAAGTGGTTTGCCAACGACGGCGGTCCACTTCTCGCGGTTGATTCAGCGGCTGCGGCAGACTGGCGGGGTGCCGAGAGGGACTATCCGAAAGCGTGCGCGGCCGCCTATCCAGCCGGGAGGGTCGACGTCGGCAAAACCTGGGGCGTCGTAATTGGAGCCCAGGAAGGCGTAGGGGTCGCTGGCTGGTGGCATCCTTCCGATTCCGGTCTTTATTTTCTGATTGGTTGCGTCTACGCCGACGAAGGGACGGAGCACCGCGTGGCTTCACTCCTCGCAACCGACACAGACACCAAATGGACCGAGCTTGGGCTGGTGCGGATCGACTCTGGACGCTTGATGCTTCTTCACGCCGCGGCCCATGGCGACGGCGTCATTGTTGATCCGAAGCGAAGTCCGGCCTTGATGTGCGACGCACTCACAGTGGCCGTGCCTCGGGGGGAGTACGCCGTTGCTGCGGCTGAGGTGAAGATCAAGGATGCGGGTTTATATTGCGTGGTTCGTTGGTCGCCGATGAAAGCTGTTGATTGACCATCAAAAATGCAGCCGACACATTTTCGATGTCACCCATTAGGGTTATCCAGCAGTTCCTGCAACCTCTCGCCCAGCGGCGGTTGCAATCGTGGTGGCCAGGTTGCGTCGATGAGACCGACCTGGATCAAGTCACGCAGGTGGGTTCGATCCTTGTCGCGCCAAGCAACGAGCTTCATCCGAACCAAACCAAATAGCGACACCACCTGGAACTCGGCAGCCCGTTCCGATTCGTCCAGCTCGGGGCACGGATGCTCATCTTCCCGTTTCACCTTTTCGCCGGCGAACAGCAGATGCAAGCCAGCGCTCGGCTTACCCTGGGGGCCGTCGATGAATACGTCCACGTCCAGCAAATGGTGATAGACGAAGCCAGCTTTCTCCAGGGCGGTTCGCGCAGCGGCGAAATCAGCGCGGCGCACCAGCAGATCGACGTCGCGCGTGTTGCGAACGGCCTCGTCGTCAACGCGGGCCACCCATTCCGCGACGGCGTTGCCACCGGCCACGGCATACGGCACACTCGCACTCTCGAGCGCCTTGGTCGCCCGGTGCAGGCGCTCCTTGACCTTCTCCGCAGCCATCAGTGCCCTTTCCCAGCCGACAACGAACTGTTGGGACATAATTGCTCCTTTTTCCCTAGTCGATGATACCCAAAAGGACGTGATGTTGCGATATCGCCTCGGACGAAGTGAAAAAGCGGCTAGCGAAGCGTTGAAGTTGACCGGTTCGGCATTGACGCAATCCATGACCTGCCTTCGCAAGGGTCTCCTTGCTTTGCTTGTCCACACGCACCATGAGCGTCGTGGATTTTGCTGCCTGCTTCGATGTCCTGCCGCTCATGTCATCGTCCTCCCTCGTGCAATGTACTGCAATTTGCAATACAACCAAGCCTCGGTTCGGGAGCCGGTGCATTAACTTCAACGGATAAGTCAACGAACAACGGGACAGCGTGTTTTTCTGCTGGAAATTCACGCTGTCCTCTCGCAGGCACGACGTATACCTGGTAAAGTAACGTGTGTTGTTTGAAGGCTGTATCCACACGGGGGTTTCCATGACCACGGTTGAAGTGAAGCAGCTTTTCGACGAAGTCGTCCACCTCCTTGAAGAGAGGCGACTTGACGCCGCCACACAGCTGCGGTTCGTGGACCTCCTCCACGAACTCCGTGAGGTCACCTGCCGGCTCAAGGGCCCGCAACCACTGCCGCCATTTGGCACGGACCTGCATCCCCCAAACCCGGGTTTGACTCTGGACGTGCGCGCGTGGGCGTTGCTGCGGGGCAACGAGGAAGAAATGCTTGCCCGCCTCAAGGACGTGCAGGAGAAAGGCGGCCAGGACCTGGGCGCGGTGATCGAGAAGCTCAAGCACAGGCAGGCCGCCCGTGAGTCCACCAACTCCTAGCCCCGAGCCTTACCGGGTCGAGACTGCCGGCGTCGTTGACCGTGGGCTGGAGGCCCTCCAAGACAGGGCTGCCGCTGCAGGCTTCGAGCAACCATTCCTCGACGCCCTGGCTCAAATCTTTCGGATTCTGCGAACTTACCCCCCATACGGGGAACCGCTCCGGGAACTGCGACAGCAGGGCCAGTCGGTCTACGTCACCCTCGCCTTCACCATTGGACCGCTCTTCGTCGAGTACGTTCTCGACGAGGCGAACCGTAGCGTGTTCCTTGTCGAACCCGTGAAGGTCATGCCCCACGCTGGTTTCATGTGACCCGATTTTCATGGGCAGAGGAAGTTGGCATATTGGCGTAGGGAAGCTGGTCTTCGGCGGGGCGGAGATTCTTGCCATGCTCACCCGCAGGGGCCGCCCGCTTTAGCAACGGGCACCATTTGCCGTGATTGTGATGAAATTGTGTCTGAGTTTTCTGACGCCGAGGCTCTGATCCTGCGGATTCGAGTGCGCGGCCAACCGCCACTCGAAGGCCGTGATGTTCAGGGCAAATTCATGCGGGTGCGGAAAAAGGCGACGCAGTTATTTGTTTTGCTCGATCATCCTTTCCAGAAGGCGAAATGGCAGAAAAAGCCGCTACGGATGTCCGGGCAACTCGGCGAAATCGAATTGGCGATAGAATGCTTTTGCCGCGTCGTCCTTTACGCATTTTTCCTGGTTCCCCGCGTTCTCGTCAACTTGCGAACGACGTAGAAGAACACCGGCGTCAGGAAGATGCCGAAGAGCGTCACGCCGAGCATGCCCGAGAATACCGCCATGCCGAGCGTGCGGCGCATCTCGGCGCCGGCGCCGTGGGCGAACACCAGCGGCACGACGCCGAGAATGAACGCGAACGAAGTCATGATGATCGGCCGCAAGCCGTGCCTGCGCAGCCTCCACGGTGGCGTCGAACAAGCGATGCTCCATCGTTTTGCCGATCGCGGGCGAACTCGACGATCAAGATCGCGTTCTTGCTCGCCAGGCCGACCAGCACCACGAAGCCGACCTGCACGAAGATGTTGAGGTCCATCGCCGCCGCGAAAATGCCGGCGAGCGCACACAGCAAGCACATCGGCACGACCAGGATCACCGACAGCGGCAGCGTCCAGCTCTCGTACAGCGCCGCCAGCACCAGGAACACCAGCACCACCGCGCCGACGAACGCCATGAACGGATTCTGCAGCAGGTCGGCCAGCGTCTCCGTGCGGCTGGCCTCCATTTCCATGTAAGGTCAGTTCGCTCCACTCGAAATCCATGTTGCGCGGCAATTCCTGCTTGCACAGCCGCTCCATCGTCTCGATCACCGAGCCGGAGCTGACATTGGGCATCACCGCTCCGTTGATCGCCGTGGCCGTCAGCATGTTGTAGCGCAGCACGAATACCGGCCCCTGCTCGTCGCGGATCGTCGCCAGCGCGCCCAGCGGCACCATGTCGCCGCCGGCGTTGCGCACGCGGAACTGCTTCACGGTGTCGGCGTTGATGCGATACGGAGCGTCGGCCTGCGACGTTCACCTGCCAGGTTCGGCCAAAGCGGTTGATGTCGTTGACGTAATAGCCGCCCAGGAACGCCTGCAGCGTGTCGAAGACGTCGTTGAGCTCCACCTTCATCGTCTTGCATTTGACGCGGTCGACGTCCACGAAGAGCTGCGGCGTCGAAGCGCGGAAGCTGCTGAACAGGCCGATGAAGCCCGGCTGCTGCGCTCCCCTTGGCGGAGAGATTGGCGGTCTCCGCTTCGAGGGCTTGCAAGTCGGTGTTGCCGGTGCTTTCGAGCATCAGCTTGAACCCGCCGGCGTTGCCGAGGCCATCGACCGCCGGCGCCCCGAAGACGAGGATCTGGGCCTGCATCGATCTCCATGAAGAGTTGGCCGCGCAGGTCGTTGGCGATCGCCTCCGAATACAGTTCCGGCGATCGGCGTTCGTGGAACGGCTTCAGGATGATAAAGACGGAGCCGAAGTTCGAGCTGACGCCGTTCATGACGAACGATTGGCCCGGGAATGTCCACGATGTGCGCGACGCCGGGGTGTGCGGCGACGATTTTCTGGATTTGGTCCATCACCTCGATGGTGCGGGCCTGCGACGCGGAGTCGGGGAGCTGCACATTGACGATGAGATAGCCCTTGTCCTGATTCGGAATGAAGCCGCTCGGAACCATGGTGTAGCCGAAATAGGTCAGGCCGAGCAGGCCGGCGTAAAGCAGCAGAACGACGGCGCTGAGACGCAGGCTCCAGCCGACCGTGCGGCCATAGAACCGGGTCGTCGCGTCGAAGACGCACGTTGAAGCCGCGGAAGAACCAGCCGAGCAGCCAGTTGACCGGCCGGATGATGAACCAGCCCAGCATACCGCCGGCAAGTGCTCCCGGCACGAAACAGCGCCAGGCCCAGCCCGTAGGTCGCGACCATGAGTTTGACGCTGCCGGGTCGCTGCGTAGGCGTCGTTCCGCGCCTTCCTGCAGACCGAACTGTGCCGCGACCGATCGGCCAAAGCAAGTAATAGCGTCGCCACGCCGCCGAGCAGGCCGAAGAACCACCAGGGCAATGCCTCCCGGCCATCGTCGTGGCCGTGGCCGCCCGTGCTTGCGGCCGGCGAAGATGGCGGCGGCGCGGGCGGGCGTCATCGTCATGGCGTTGACCGCGGAGATGATCATCGACACCGCGATCGTCAACGCGAACTGGCGGAAGAACTGCCCGCTGATGCCGCCCAGAAAGGCGCTGGGCAAGAACACGGCGCGCAAGCACCAGCGTGATCGCGATGATCGGGCCGGTGATTTCGTCCATCGCCTTGATCGTGGCGTCGCGCACGCTCAGCCCCTTGGCCAGCCAGCGCTCGATGTTTTCCAGCACCACGATCGCGTCGTCCACGACGATGCCGATGGCCAGCACCAGGCCGAACAGTGTCAGGTTGTTGATCGTGAAGCCCATCATTTTCATGACGGCGAAGGTGCCGATCAGCGACACCGCCACGTCGATGAGCGGCAGCATCACCGCTTTCCAATCTTGCAAGAACAGCAGCACGACGATGGCGACCAGAATGACGGCGTCGCGCAAGCGTGTTGAAGACTTCGCTGACCGACTCCTGGATGAACAGCGTCGTGTCGTAGACGATGGCGTATTCCAGCTTGTCGGGAAAGCGCTGTTCCAGGTCGCGCATCCTGCGCACGCACGCGCTCCGCCGTTTCCAGGGCGTTGGCGGTCGGCAATTGAAAGATCGCCAGACCGACCGACGGCTTGCCGTCGAGCCGGCACATGGTGTCCTGACTGCGGGCGCCGAGTTCCGATCGGCTCACGTCGCGCAGATACGTCACCTGGCCGTCCGCGCCGGTCTTGACGACGATGTTGCCGAATTGCTTCGGCTCCGTCAGCCGCCCCTGGGCCGTCATGGTGTACTGGAAGTCGAGGCCCTTTGGCACCGGCGGTTGCCCGATCTGTCCGGCCGCCACCTGGACGTTTTGCTCGCGCAGCACCTTGATCACATCGGTGGCCGTGAGATTGCGCGACGACAACTTGTCGGGATCGAGCCAGACGCGCATGCTGTAATCCTGCTGGCCGAATTCCAGCACGTCGCCGACGCCGTCCACGCGTGCCAGCGCATCGCGGACCTGGATGGTCGCAAAGTTGCTCAGGTAAAGCTGATCGAAATAGGGCTTGCCGGTCGCCGGGTCGTTGTCGGAATAGAGATTGACGACCAGAAGAATGCTGGGCGACTGCTTCTTGACCGTGACGCCGGTCGCCTTGATGACGTCGGGCAACGTCGGCAACGCCTGCGATACGCGGTTTTGCACCATGACCTGGGCGATGTCCAGATCGACGCCGAGCTTGAATGTCACCACCAGGCTGTAAGAGCCGTCGTTGTTGCATTGCGACGACATGTACATCATTTTCTCGACGCCGTTGATCTGCTGCTCGATCGGCGCCGCGACGGTGTCGGCAACCACCTGGGCGTTGGCGCCGGGATAAGCACAGGCGACCTGAATCGTCGGCGGCGTGATCGCCGGATATTGCGCGATCGGCAGGCTGACCAGCGACATCCAGCCGACCAGGACGATGACGATCGAGATGACCCACGCAAACACGGGACGATCGATGAAGAAGCGAGCCAGCATCGGGAAGTCTCCAGGCCATTCGCGGCGGTACACTCGCCGGGCGTGCCAACCAGCTAGCGGTGAAACACGTTGATTACTTGGCGACGGGCATCGCGACCAGTTCCGGCGCCACCGTGAGTCCAGGGCGCACGCGTTGAATCCCTTCGATGACGACCTGCTCCTTGGCTTTCAGGCCGGATTCGATTTCGCGCAGTCCATCGTGCAGGCCGCCCAGCTTGACCAACGCGTTTCTCGACTACATTGTCGCGATTGACGACGTAGAGGACCTTTTGTCCCTGATCGGTGTCGATGGCACGATCGCTGACGAGCAGGGCATTGTGCGACCCGCCCAGCGGCAAGCGAACGCGCACGAACAGGCCCGGCGTCAGCGTCGCGATCCTTGTTCGGAGAACAGGCCGCGCATGCGCAGCGTGCCGGTGCCGGCGTCGACCTGGTTGTCCACGAAATCGAGCTTGCCGACGTGCGGAAAACCCTTCTCGTTGGTGAGGCCGATTTGCACCGTGGGAGTGTCGTCGGTCGATTGGCGAAGCCGCTTGGCGGACTTCGCACCCAGGTTTGATCGTCCACGTCGAAATAGACGTACATGGTATCGGTGGACATGATGGTCGTGAGGATCGTGCCGCCGGTTTCGCCCGATTCGACCATGTTGCCCACGGTCACCATGGCCCGGCTGATCTGGCCGCTGATGGGCGCTTTGACTTCGGTGAAATCGAGATTGAGTTTGGCGACTTCTCGGCTCGCAGCCGCGCTTTTCACCATGGCCGCCGCCTCGGAGAGATCGCCCGCGATCTTCTCGAAATCCTCCTGGCTGATCGCCTTGGATGCCGTCAGGCCTTCCGCGCGTTTTTGATCGCGCGGCAAGCCGCGCGTAGCGGGCTTCGCTTTGCGCCAGCTCGGCCTCCGCCCGCGCCAGGGCGGCCTTGATAGGTGCGTTGATCGATGATGAAAAGGACATCGTCCTTCTTGACGTCGGCGCCCTCGGTGAAGTTGATCTTCGCCAGATGACCCCACACGCGTGCCCGCAACTTGACCGATTCCACCGCCATCGTCCGGCCGGTGAAGTCGGCGTAGTCGGTGACCGGCTGGTCGAGCGGATAACTGACTTTGGCCGTCGGCGGTGGCGGCGCCGGTCCTTCCTCCGGCGCGCGCGAGCATCCGGCCAAACAGAACAAGACGAAAATGACGCTGGCCCCATACGCTCTTTCGCGATATTTGGCTGGCTTCGTGTTCATCAAGTGGATTCTCGCTTTCCGCAAAGGCATCGTCATCCCAAACAAGGCCAGTGTTTGTCTTGGATTCGCCATGGCGATACCATGCAGCGCTACCCTGTTCCGTAGTTCATTAATTTGGAACTACCATAATTTAGACCTATTGAACTTTGGTGTCAACCCCCGCTATAATTTCTTCATGCGACCGCTTTATCACCCTGCTCTGAAGGAAATCACGGTCCAGGGCATCTTGTATGCCCTATCCGACCCGGCACGCGTACGGATCTTGGTGGAGTTGCTGGACGCCGACTGCGCCAAAAACTGCTCCGCCTTCGCGAACGTTAGCGCTGCGCCGTTGCCAAAATCGACCCTGTCTCAACATATCAAGATTTTGCGCGAAGCCGGGCTGATCCGCAGCGTCCGCAAGGGAGTGGAGTTGCAAAATGAACCGAACTGCTGCGCAGAGCTCAAAAAGAAATTTGGTCCGCTAATCCACGAGATCCTCCGGGCTTATCAGAACGAAGTTGGGACATAATCGCTCCTTTTTCTTCAGTCGATGATACCCAAAGGGGCGCACTGTCGCGATATCATTGGTGTCGCAAAGCACTAATCCCCTTAGAATATCCCCGTCGAATCAACGCTTTCCGACCTAAGGAGCCACCGCGATGGTCTTGCGACTTTCTCTCCTCGCCATGTTGTTTATCGCTCTTGTTCTCGTTCTCGTCACCCAGCCGGCCAGCGCTCAGAAGCAGAACCCGGCAGCGGACGTCGAAGTCCTCAAGGACATCGTCACGGGTAAGGGCGGCGAGAAGGCCATGCATCTGACGATGTACCGGCTCAAGGCCAAGCAGGATAAGCCGATGCCGGCCGTAGTGTGGATCCATGGCGGCGGCTGGATGCAGGGCAGCTACAACGACACGCAGAGCCGGCATCTGGCCTTGGCCGCGCGGGGTTATGTCGTGGCCAGCATCGAGCATCGTTTCTCGGGCGAAGCGGTCTTTCCGGCGGCGATAGAGGACTGCAAATTAGCCGTGCGCTCCTGCGCACTCATGCCAAGGAATACAACATCGACGCGGACCACGTCGGCGCCATCGGCGCTTCGTCGGGGGCCCATCTCGCCGAGCTGCTCGGCACGTCTGGCTCGATCAAGGAATTGGAAGGGAAGGGTGGTTGGCCCGACCAATCGAGCAAAGTGCAAGCCGTCGTGGCCTATGCCGGCATGACCGAGCTCATTCGCTTTGGGTCCGGCAGCGGCAAGGACATGACGACCAAATTCCTCGGCGGCCCCGTCATGGACAAGAAGGCCCTGGCCGAGTTGGCCAGCCCGCTCACGCACGTCAGCAAAGATTCGCCCCCCTTCCTCATCATCCATGGCGACAATGACGCGACCGTCCCGATCATCAACGCCCAGCTGTTGACGGATGCCCTCAAGAAAGCCGGCGTGGAAGTGGAGATGGTCGTTGTCAAAGGAGGCGGCCACAACATTGTGCCGCCGGTTCACGACGCAAAGGTGAACGAATTCCTCGATAAACACCTGAAGAAGTTTAGCGTTTGGTCGCGAACTCCTTGAGCGCATCGCGGAGAGCTCTGTTGAACTCGTCCGGCTTCTCCAGCATCGGGTAATGGCCGACGGCGTCGATGTAGACCGCCGCGAAGTCGGCGTATTTCTTGTTGACGTCGACCGCGGTCGGCTTGAAGACCGCGTAGCCGCCGCCGGAGTTGATGCAACGGACAGGGACTTTCGCCTCCCGCAGGAGCTTCGCGGTGTCGAGGACGAAGATATCGCGCATGAGAGCGACGGCCATCTTCGGCTCCTGTCCCTCGGCTTTTTTCGCGACCCAGCTCGCCAATTCGGGATCCGCCTTCTCCGGCAACATTGCAGCGAATAATCCGGCCTGGATCGTTCCCTTGAAGTCCTTCTCGATTCCCACGAGCAGCGTCTGGGCCAGTTCCGGGGGGAACTTCGCCTCGGCGTCATGCAGGGTGTCGACGCCGATCACGGCGACGACCGTCCCCGGCAGCCGCTTCGCCGCGGCGAGCGCGACCGGGCCTCCCATCGAGTGGCCGACGAGAATCACGCGCTTGAGGCCGAGGTCCTTGACGACCACCTCAACGTCCGCGGCCAGGGCGTTGACCGTCGATTCCTTGCGGCCGGTTCGGGACTCGCCGTGCCCGGCCTGATCGAGGGCGACGATGCGATAGTCGCCGGCGAAGGCGGCGACCTGGTTCTTCCAATACTCGCGATCGCCGCCCCAGCCGTGCAGGAGGATGAGGGCCGTCTCCCCCTTGCCGCGCACCTCGCCGATGATGTTTGCCCCGTCGGCTGCGCAAAGGTCTTCTTGATCGGTTTGAAGTCGGGCTGTCCGCCGCGGACCATGGCTACGGCGAGGCAGCACAACATTGCCATCGGTCCGATGAATCGCAGTTTCATCAATCGACTCCTCAAGAGGTCGGTCGTCATGGGGTTCCTTTCGTGAGAGTTGGTCACTCGTCCGTGTTGGATGAACGGGAGGCGCGTCGCTCGGCACGCTCACGGACGCGGTCGATTTCGCTGAGACGAACGGCGATGAGCTTTTTCACGAGCGTCTTGGGAAGCGATTTGTCAATCGAGAATTGCAGCGCTCCCTTGGAGGTCACATAACCGGCGACGTCTTCCGCTAGCTCCGCGAGTACGGAACCACTGTGAGGCAAGTAACTGAGGTGGTTTTTGAAGGCGGCGAATCCCGCAATCACCTTGCCATGCAGGCGAAACGCCGGCATGCCATACGAGATGCATTGCTCCGCATTTGGGATGATGCTCTCAATGGTCTGCCGCAATTGCTGCAGGGTGGCCCGCTTGGGCATGTCGAGATTCGCCAGGTAGTCGTCAATCTCTTTCTGAGCCATGAAGTGGTTTTAGGCGGCGGACTTACGCCGGTCAATACGGCTGTGCGGCTCATGTTTGCAGTAAGCCGTACCTGCTCGACTACTTTTCATAATCTAACTCTGCTGAAATTCGACGAGAATTGCTAAACCACACCCCAGGAGCTCGGCCATGATACGCTTCTTTGTCCTCATTTTCCTGTTTACAACGTCCGTCGCACTGGCCGGTCCGCCCGACGGATTCACGTCGATGTTCAATGGCAAGGACCTCACCGGTTGGGACGGCAGCCCTACTTACTGGAAGGTTGAAAACGGCATCCTTACCGGGACTGCCGACGGTACGCTCAAATACAATCGCTTTATCGTCTGGCGCGGCGGCAACGTGAAGAACTTCGAGTGGCGGGCCAAGGTGCGCGTCACGGCGGGCGGCAACAGCGGCTTGCAATACCGCAGCGTGGAACGCCCCGACCTGGGTGAATCCGTCTGTGTCGGTTACCAGTGCGACGTCGTCCCCAACCGCGCGGACTACAACGGCATGCTCTACGAGGAACGCGGCCGACGCATCCTCGCCCACACTGGCGAAAAAGTCATTATCGACACCCAGGGCCAACCGTGGGTCGTCGACAAACTGGAGGTCAAGGAGTTCAAGGCCGGCGAGTGGCACGATTTCCGCGTCCTCGTCGAAGGCAACCACCATCGCCATTGGATCGACGGACATCAGACCGTCGACGTCATCGACCTCGACGAGAAGGGCCGCAAGCTCGACGGCATCCTCGGCATGCAAGTGCACGTCGGCCCGAAGATGACCATCGAGTTCAAGGACCTGTTTTTGAAGAAACTTGCGGATGATCTCCCGCTGATCGGCGCGGCCCAGGCAACGATCCCAGCATCCGCGGTCAAGGTGGTCCCGCAGGGCAAGGATGCGAAGAAGAAATAGGGGGAAACGGCCACCGGCAAATACCTCACGGTCATTTTCGAGCTCGTGGCCGACGATCCGTTGACCGTTTACCCCATTACCGCCTACGAAGTTCCACCACCTGGTCCCCGAAAGCGGAGGAAACGATGAGCAAAGACAACAGAAAAAATGGTGTCAAGGCGCCGCCCAAGTTCCAGTTGACTGCGGAAGACCGTGCCCGCCATCAGGCCATCCGCGACATGTTCCGCGACTGGCACCCCTCTCCCGAAGAGTTGATTGCCAGCGGCGAAGGCGAGAACTTCGATATGCACGGCGAGTACCGCCAACTTCGCCCATTCGTGGCCCAGATCAAACACGCTCGCGAAACGGCGGGCCTCACACTGGCAGAGGTGTCCCGGCGCTGTGGGATCGACCAGCCGGCCCTTTCCCGCCTGGAAAATGGGCACAACAAGAACCCGACACTGGACACGCTCTGGCGTTACGCCGCCGCGGTTGGGCAACGGCTCATCCTCGCCACCGTGGCCATCCGCGACACCCGGCCGACGCCAGGGAAAACGAAGCGCGTCCGTGTCGCACGAGGAGTGACTGCCAAGAGCTGACCTTTGCGAAGAACAATGCGGGCGGAGGAAATCATGACCAAGGAAAACCGAGTTATTCGCGGCAGCGGGAATGTTTTTGCCGACCTCGGCCATCCCAATCCTACGGAGCACCAAACCAAAGCGTGCCTTGTCAGCCAGATAGCTGACATCATCGAAGAACGGCAAATGGCGCGAGCGAAGGCCGCAGAGCTATTGGGCATCGATCAGCCGAATTTGTCTGCCCTGCTGAAAGGACGATTCCGTGGCTTTTCCGTGTATCGCCTTCTGGCTTTCATCGCCGCTTTGGGACACGACGTACCCCACCGCTCTGCTTCAGTTTCCGGTTCGCCGTGCACCGCTCCCGATCAGGATAGAGCGTGACGCGCAACGATGTACCGGCCGCTGCCATGCGGCCAAGCAATGCTGCCGACAGTCCTTGATTGAATGCCCACGGCTCGGCCCCGCAATCGTAGCCGATGTTGAACTCTCGCCGCGTGCAGCCGTCCCAGACCGTGCGGCGTGGTCCTGGCAGCGATTCGACGATGGCCAACATGGCGGCAATGTTTGGCTCCGGCTCGGCGTGGCTCTGATCCGTCTCAAACGTGGCGTACCACAATCCATTGTCGCCCTGAGTCACATGCAAAGGCGGCGCGCCTCCGACCTCGAAAGCCTTCGCAAGATTGCTTAGTTTGGTGCCCGACGTCAGGTCGAGGTCGGTATTCAGGTAGCAGATTGTATTGTTCAATGGCCGTTTCCCCAGGTCAGCGAACCGAACACACTCAGACGACTTCAAGTCGCTGATCAATTTTTCAGTTAACTTCATGATTGTATTGGACCACGCCGCCCGCGTTGTTGCAACGGCCGGACACTCACGGCCTGGAAGCCATTGCCCGATTTCCGGCGAGGCTCTAAGTTATCCGGAAATGACCGTCACTTACAATTCGCCTTGGATGGCCAACTCTATGAAACTTATCCTTCTTGCCACCCTGCTCCTCGGTCTCTGCCCCTCAGTCGCTCTCGCCCAATGGCAGCGTCAGACCATCAGTTCCGATGCCGATTTCCGCGGTCTCTGCGCCGTGAGCGCAAAAACCGCATGGGTCAGCGGCACCAAAGGGACATACGCCCATACCGCGGACGCCGGCAAAACCTGGTCCGTCGGCAAAGTGCCCGGCGCGGAAAAACTCGACTTCCGCGATGTCGAAGCCTTCGGAGAATCCACGGCCTACCTGCTCAGCATCGGACTCGGCGAGAACTCCCGCATTTACAAAACGGCGGATGGCGGCAAGACGTGGACGCTGCAATTTAAGAACGCCGACAAAGATGCGTTCTATGACGCCATGGCCTTCTGGGACGAAAACAATGGCATCGCCCTCAGCGACCCAGTGAAGGGGCAGTTTCAACTGATCGTCACCGATGACGGCGGAACGAATTGGAAACGGCTGCCGGCCAAGGACCTGCCGGCGGCGCTGCCCAACGAGGGGGCCTTCGCCGCCAGCGGCACATGCACTGTCACGCACGGCGACAAAGACGTCTGGTTCGTCACCGGCGGAGCCAAAACGGCGCGGGTATTTCATTCCAGTAACCGAGGTCAAAACTGGACCGTGAGCGAGACGCCGATCATGGCAGGCATCGAGTCGGCCGGCATTTTTTCGATCGCCTTCCGCGACAAACTTCACGGCATGATCGTCGGCGGCGACTACCGCAAAGCCAACGCCACCGGCGCCACCGCGGCCATCACCAGCGACGGCGGCAAGACTTGGACGGCCGTCGATAAATCGTTGCCATTTCGCTCTGGCATCGCCTGGGCGAAAGATCGGTGGGTTGCGGTGGGCACATCGGGTTCGCACTTTTCCCAGGACGACGGCGCGACCTGGAAGCTGCTGGATCGGGAGAATTACAACAGCGTCGCATTCACCCCAAACGGTGAGGGATGGGCGGCGGGACCGAAGGGACGAGTCGCGATTTTTGAAGTGACAAGGTGACAAGGTGACAAGGTGACAAGGTGACAAGGTGACAAGGTGACAAGGTGACAAGGTGACAAGGTGACAAGGTGACAAGGTGACAAGGTGACAAGGTGACAAGGTGACGGGGCCCTGTCACCTTGTCACCTTGTCACCTTGTCACCTTGTCACTCCTTTACCTCCGCCAACCGCGCCGAGCCGAAAGCGACTCGGAAACGGATCGACGATCTCCACCGGCAGCGTCGAGATGCGCTCGCCGAGGATGCCCTCGAAGACGGCGCCGTAGAGCTTTTCGATGGGCAGCATGGAAAAACTGGCCAGGAGCTGGTGGACGCGGGCCTGATTGGACAGCGCCTTGGCGCGGCCATCATTCGCGGGACCCTTTTTTCCTCCACCCTTGGCGCCTTTTTGCATGTCGGCGAATTTGACGTCGGGTCCGTTGATCGGCGGAGGGGCCAGCTTGGGGGCCAGCGGCCGGCCGGTAGGATCGCGATACGTCAGCGGGCCGTCGGCATCCTGCTCGTCGGGCGGATCGAAGAGGACCGGCTCGACGACCAGGCCGTGCTCGGCGCGAAGCTTTTCGGCGTGGGCCTTGCGGAAGGCGATCTTGACCGCGGCGCCGTCGCCCTTGGCGGCTTTGAGGGCTTGCTTGGTCGTTTCCACCACCCATTTGGCTTCGCGCAGCATGGTGGCGGCATCGACTGGCCCGGCGATGCAGTGCAAAACCCGGCCGTCCTGGGCGCAGAAATAGCTCGCCACGTTGCCGCCCTGTTTCTGGCCGCCGACGATGCGGAATGTGGCGACCTTCTGATACGACGACACGAAATACTGGTTCAGGTATTCTCCGACCTGCGGATTGGCCAAGGCGTTCACACGGAGCGCTTCAGCATTGTTTCAGGTAAAGGTGGGGTCCTCGAATTGCCCGGAGACATGCAGCACGAAGACGAGTTTCTCTTCCTTGAGAGCCTGCTGGCCGGCTTCGGAAGGCGTTTTGACGAACTTCACATTGGTGCCGAAGTCGCCGTTGCAAACCAACTCGCCGTGGCCCTGGCCCACGCCACCGGCGGGTTTGCCCGTGGTTTGCTGGGTGGCCGCGACGGCAAGTCCCAGGCAAGCGGTCGACGTGGCGGCCGCGATCAATAAGCGAAGATACACGGGGAGCCTCCCTTGCTTTGGCAGCCGCCGAGGCCCGCTCAGGTAGCATCGTCCGCGGCCCATCTGCATGGTAATTCAACACTGCACTATTAAAGACGTTTCGGGCGCGGCGACGGATTGGACATTTTTATTTTGTGGCGAATGGATTGTTGCATTGCACACACACCCTCTGTTTCGTTTCGACGGGCACTTCTCGTGCAATGAATCCCGCCTCGGCAAGGAGAAATTACGTCTCATCTCAACCCCCCTGCAGACCCCTATGACATGAAAGCGGCAACGGATGGCAACGCATGCGCACGGTTGAAAACACGTGACGTCGGTTGCGTCTCACGCAGGGCTGTCACCGCATTCGGACACCAAAACCATCCATCTCCAGGATCGTCATTTGCAGAAAACCCCCAGTGGCGATGTTCTTGGCGTCTTTGCGTCTTTGCGAGGCGGTTTTTACGGCACAAACTGGCGCAAAGACGCAAAGACGCCAAGGGCGGAGGTGGGGTTTTCTGCGAAGCCCATCCGGCCACCTTTTTCCGCGCGTGTCCTTAATCCTGTCACAAATCTTGAAAAGCAGTTGACTGCGAATCCGCCGACGCCATAATGAAGGCGGAACAACGAAAGGCCGTATCTGCATTGCCTGCCATAGCCCACGAGTTGGTGCTGGCAGCGGGTGTGTGGTTTTTACCCGGATTGCGGGAGGCGGCCTACGGTGTCCCATCATTTCCAAGAGCACTGCTTTCTCGGCCACCTCCACGACTTTCTCGGCATTCATTCCTTCATCACATCAAGGTACACATGATCTCTTCATGGTGGCGCAATTTGCGGAAATGGCTTGGCGGCGACAGGCAGGCCGTTGGCCGCCGCGGCAAGGGTAGGGCAGGGCGGCACTCCAAATGCCGGCCGATGCTGGAAGAATTCGAGGATCGCATTGTTCCCACGGCGCTCAGCATGCCGACCAACCTGACCGCAAGCCGCGGGTCGATCGTTTCGGTCCCCATCGATGTCGACACGCTCAACGGCCCCGCCAATGCCAATTCCGGCCTGTCCGGAGGCGACTTCGTCGTGTTTTACGATACGAGCGCTTTTTCGGTGTCGGCTTCGGATTTCAGCCTTGGCACCATTTCAACCAATGGTTCTACCGCCGCGGGCAGCGGTTATTCGCCCAGCACTCCCAATGGTTGGACTATTGATTCCAACCTCCAGACGAGCGGCGAAATCTTCATTGGCCTGTCCAACAGCGCATCAGGGATCATCACGAGCACAGGCAGCGGCAGCTTGGTGATCATCAACTTTCACGTCAAAAACGGTGCTGCTCTCGGCGCTAGCCACATTAATCTAGCAGCGGATGACTTCCCAGGCCCATTCATAACGATAATGGACGACCAAAACTTCTCGGGTTATGCGTGAATCCCGCGCCCCAGGACAACGTCACCCAGCTGAACCCGTATATGTATGCCGGCACCGATCCGGAAGACGGCCTTGTGACCATCACCGGCGTCAACTTGCCGCCGGCCGCCAACAACGACAGCTACGGCGTCACCGAGCGAGCTTTTGCCAGTGATCCATCGCTGACCGTCACCAACAATGGCGTCCTTGCCAACGACACCGACCCGCAAGGTTTCTCGCTCACGGCCGTCAATGCCTCCAACCCGGCGCATGGGACATTGGCTTTGAGCAGCAGTGGGGCGTTCGTGTACACGCCAAACCTGGGGTATGTCGGGCCGGATAGTTTTACCTACCAGGCCAACGACGGCTTCAACAACAGCAACGTTGCCACGGTAAACATCTCCGTGACCGCGGTCTTGAGCATTCCGACCAACCTGACCGCGATGCCTGGTGGAACTGTGGTTGTGCCCGTGGATTTGAACTATCCCGACCCGGTTGGATCGGGCGGGCCTTTGGCTGCAGAATTAGCCATCGATTATAATCCCACTGTTTTCAGCGTTTCCTCCAGAAGCATCGCTCTGGGAACTTTAACCTCGGGGTGGAATCTGACCGCCAATGTCGGCACGGGCGCGAATTCGGGCGAAATCGGCATCGTGATGTTGTCAAACGCCGGAATCACCAGCACCATCGGCGGCAGCATTTGTTTGATCACTTTCAGCGTCAACCCCAATGCGCCTAGCGGACCATCGCCGATCAACATTGCGGCCACCAATACGCCGGGGGGTAGTAGTACAGTTGCTACTTCTTTGTATGCCAGCGGCGTCCAGATTCCACTGCGGCCAGTGCCGACCAACGCCGCCAACGACCCCGGCGTGGATGGTATCGTCACCGTCCCCGCCCCGCAATGGGCCCTTACTACTCCGTTAACCGCCACCACAGGAACATCCTTCGGCTTCATTGTCGCCGCCTTGAATCCCAACGGCACGGTCAACGTGGGCTACACGGGCACGGTTCATTTTGCCAGCAGCGACCTCGGTGCCAAACTGCCGGGAGATTACACCTTCACGGCCAGCGACGCCGGCGTGCACGTTTTCAGCGCTAACCTTCAGACGGTGGGAACCCAAAACTTGTCCGCCACCGACTCGAACTCCGGCGCGACCACCTTCAGCGAACCTATCCTCGTCAACGCCCAGGGAGCGCATTTTTCCATCAACGTCCCGGCTACTGTCCCGGTCACCGTCAGCTTTGACTTCACGGTTACGTCCCTGGATGGCAGCAACAGCCGCACTCCCGGCTACAGCGGTGTCGTCCACTTTACCAGCAGTGACGCCGCCGCCGTGCTGCCGGCCGATGCCACGTTGTCGGGCGGCGTGGGGGTTTTTAGCGCAACTTTGAATACCCTGGGCGCCCAGACCCTGACAGCCACCGACACTTTGGTAAGCAGCATCACCGCAACCACAAGCGCCATCACAGTCACGCCCGAGCCGGCTACGCACTTTGCAGTCACATCCGCGACCACGGCGACGGCAGGCATTCAGCTGCCAATTACTGTTACGGCTTTGGATGTCAGCAACCTAACCGCCACGAACTACACAGGCACGATCCGTTTCACATCTTCGGACGGCGCGGCGATTTTGCCCGCGGCCTACACATTCACGGCGGCCGATGCCGGCGTTCACGTCTTCGACGCCACGTTGACAACCGTTGCCTCCGGACCCACAACGGTGACGGCCACCGACGCATCCAAGGGCAATGTTACGGGCACAACAGCACCGATCACCGTGTCCGCTGGGCCAGCAGCATATATTACACTCGTTGCGCATCCTCCCACCATCATTACGCTAGGCAACCCCGTCAAAGTCATCGTGACGGCGTTTGATCAGTTCCACAACCAGGCTGCGGGCTATGCGGGGAGCGTCCAGCTCACAAGCAGCGACCCACAAGCCGTGCTGTCGGCCATTTCGCCGTTGACTAATGGCGTCGGCATTTTCAGCGTCACATTCTTGACGGTGGGCAAGCAGACCTTGACAGCTACTGACATTGGCAATGCCGCTGTTACCAGCAGCGCAGTGGTAACTGTGGTAAATTTGTCGCCCATTGATCCATTTGTCGAATCGATTGACCGCACGACGCCAGCCGGCCCGGTGACCACCGCTTCCACACTCAGCTTTACGGTCATCTTTAGCGAGGCGGTAACGGGCGTCGTAGCCAGTGATTTCCTGCTGGTGCTAGCCGGCACAGCGGCTGGCACGGTGAGCCAGGGGACGCCGGTGAGCGGCTCAATTTATACGGTGACCGTCAGCGGCGTCTCCGGCAATGGCACACTGGTACTGAACCTGGTCGATAACGGCAGCATACGCGATCTTGCCGGCGATCCGCTCACCCAACAAAACGCGCCTGCCGAGTTCGAGCCTCAGCAAACCTTGGCCGCTGGTGGTAATCCAGCTTCGGTGGCTGTTGGCGATGTGAATGGCGACGGTAATGCCGACATCGTCGCCGCCAATTTCACCAGCAACACGGTAAGCGTGCTCCTGAGTAACGGCAACGGGACTTTCAAGACGGGGCAAACCTTCGCCACTGGTAATAATCCAGATTCGGTGGCGTTTGGCGACGTGAACGGCGACGGCAATGCCGACATCGTCGTGGCCAATAAGGACAGTAACACAATAAGCGTGCTGCTGGAAAATGGCAACGGGACCTTCCAGACACAACAAACCTTCCGCACTCTCCCTTTCCCATCCTCGGTGGCGATTGCCGACGTGACCGGCGACGGCAAAGGCGACATCGTCGTTGCCAATTATAACGGCGTAAGCGTGCTGCTGGGCAACGGCAACGGGACCTTCCAAGCGCAGCAAACCTTCGCCACGGGCAGAGATTCCGTTTCGGTCGCGCTTGGGGATGTGAACGGCGACGGGATTCCCGACATCGTCGTGGCCAATGAAATCAGCAGCACGGTAAGCGTGCTGCTGGGCAACGGCAACGGGACTTTCCAGACGCAACAAACATTCGCCACTGGTAATGACCCTTCTTCGGTGGCGGTGGGCGATGTGACCGGCGACGGCAAAGACGACATCGTCGTTGCCAATCGAGGAATTGGCAAGGTAAGCGTGCTGCTGGGCAACGGCAACGGAACCTTCCAGGCGCAGCGAACCTACGCCACTGGCAATGCTCCAAATTCGGTGGCGATTGCCGATTTGACCGGGGACGGCAAACCGGATCTCGTCGTGGCCAATTATAACAGTGACACGGTAAGCGTGCTGCTAGGCAACGGCAACGGAACCTTCCAAACGCAGCAAGTTTTCTACACTGGAGCGAGCCCGCTTTCAGTGGCGGTTGGCGATTTGACCGGGGACGGCAGGCCCGATCTGGTCGTGGCCAAAAGCAGCACGGTAAGCGTATTGCTGACTGCGGACAACGGCAACTTCACGGGCCAGGATTACGTTATCGACAACATCATTGTTGCGCCGTTCGTGCAATCGATCAACCGCACGACGCCAGCCGGCCCAGTTGCCAATGGCACCAGCGTGACCTACACCGTCACATTCAACGAGCCAGTGACTGGCGTCGCTGCCGCCGACTTTCAGTTGGCCCTCGGCGGCACCATCGCGGCGACGCTGACTCAAGTAACACCGGCAAGCGTGTTGCCCAGTGGCGCGGTCTACACCGTCACCATCAGCGGCATCACGGGCCACGGCACGCTAGGCCTCAACGTCGTGGATAACGGCGCCATCCGCGATCTTGCCGGAGATCCGCTTACTAATCCAAACGCGCCAGCTGCGTTCACATACAATCCCCCCCAGACCTTCGCCACCGGTAATAACCCATTTGCGGTGGTGGTTGCCGATGTGACCGGCGACGGCAAAGCCGACCTTGTCGTGGCCAACGAAGCCAGTAACACGGTGAGCGTACTTCTGGGCAACGGCAACGGCACTTTCCAAGCCCAACAAACATTCGCAACCGGTATTGATCCACGTTCGTTGGCGGTTGCAGATGTGACTGGCGACGGCAAAGCCGACATCGTCGTGGCCAATATCGGCAGCGACACGGTAAGTGTCCTGCTGGGCAACGGCAACGGTACCTTCCAGGCCCAGCAAACACTCGCCACTGGCAATGATCCAATTTCAGTGGCGGTTGGCGATGTGACCGGTGACGGCAAAGCCGACATCGTCGTGGCCAATGCCGGCAGCGACACGGTAAGTGCTCTGCTGGGCAACGGCAACGGCACCTTTCAGGCTCAGCGAACATTCGCTAGTGGGAGTGAGCCGGTTTCGGTGGCGCTTGGCGATCTTACCGGCGACGGCAAATTCGACATTATTGTGGCCAATTCAACGGTCCCCGGCACGGTGAGCGTGCTGTTAGGCAACGGCAACGGGACCTTTCAAGGGCGACAGACGTTCGCCACTGGATATGGGCCACATTCGGTGGCACTTGGCGATGTGAACGGCGACGGCAAACCTGACATCGTCGTGACCAACCAAATCAGCAACACGGTGAGCATGCTGCTGGGTAACGGCAATGGGACTTTCCAGGCCCAACAAACTTTCGCTACTGGTAATTACCAACTTTCGGTGGAAGTTGGCGATGTGACCGGCAACGGCAAAGCCGACATCGTCGTGGCCAGTTTATCCCCTAATTCGGGCGCGGGCGGTGGTTTACCCAATTGCGTGGTGAGCGTGCTGCTGGGCAACGGCAACGGCACCTTCCAGGCCCAGCAAACTTTCGCCATCGGTTTCGACAACATTGCAATAGCGGTCGGCGATGTGAACGGCGACGGCAAACCCGACATCGTTGTGGCCATGGAATTTAACAACGCGGTAAGCGTCGTGCTAGGCAATGGGAATGGGACCTTCCAGTCGCCCCAGACTTTCGCCTCTGGTATTGGTGGGCCAGGTTCAGTGGCAGTTGCCGATTTGACTGGCAACGCCAAACCCGACCTTGTCACGACAAATAAAGGTAGTAACACGGTCAGCGTGCTGCTGGGCAATGGCAACGGGACCTTTCAGGTCCAGCAAACTTTCGCAACTGGTAGTGACCCAGATTCGGTGGCGATTGGCGCGTTGACTGGCGACGGCAAACCCGACCTCGTCGTGGCCAATGAATACAGTAGCACGGTAAGTGTGCTGTTGGGCAACGGCAACGGGACCTTCCAGGCCCAGCAAACTTTCGCCACTGGGAATGGCTCAGCCCGTGGTAACCACGCAACTTCGGTGGCGACTGGTGACTTGACCAACGATGGGAAACTCGATCTCGTCGTGGCCAATAGCGATGGCACGGTAAGCGTGCTATTGGGCAACGGCAACGGGACCTTTCAGGCTCAGCAAACCTTTGTCACTGGAAATTACCCCTATTCGGTGGCGGTTGCCGATTTGAACGGCGATAGTAGGCACGACATCGTCGTGACCAACGTCCTCAACGACACGATAAGCGTGCTGCTGGGAAATGGCAACGGCACCTTTCAGGCCCAGCAGACCTTCGCGACTGGTAATGACCCCTATTCGGTGGCGATTGCCGATTTGAACGGCGACGGCAAATTCGACGTCGTGATAGCCAACAACGGCAGTAATACGGTAAGCGTGCTGCTGAGCAACGGCAGCGGGACCTTCCAGGCCCAGCAGACTTTCGCCACCGGCGATGGCCCGCGAACTTTGGCGGTTGCCGACGTGACCGGCGACGGCATACCCGACATTGTCGTGGCCAATTTCCTAAGCAATACGGTAAGTGTGTTGGTGGGTAACGGCAACGGGACCTTTCAGGCCCAGCAAACATTCGCTGCTGGCAGTTACCCAATTTCGGTGGCGGTTAGCGATTTGAACGGCGATGGCAAACCTGACCTCGCGGTTGCCGATACCGGAGGTTTCAACGGAACTTCCGGCCTAAGTGTCCTGTTTAACGCTGGCAACGGCAACTTCACAGGGCAGGTCTATACACTTACCACTGGCGCCACCACTAGCTTAGCCGTCACCGGCATGCCTACCACGGCCACGGTCCACAATAGCCTTGGCTTCACACTGACAGCATTAGGTCCGTCCCACAACGTCGTCACAGGCTACACCGGAACGGTCCACTTCAGCACTACCGACACCGGCGCCGGTTCGGTGGTGCCCGCCGATTACACATTCGTGCCCGCCGACGGCGGCGTGCACGTGTTCAGCACCGGCGCGATCCTGGTCAGCCCAGGTATCCAAACCATCACTGCTTACGATACAGCGATCAACGCGCTTACCGCCAGCGCATCGGTGTCGGTCCTCCCCGCCTCGGCTACGCATTTTGCAGTCAGCGCCCCCACGGGAGTCGCACCAAATGCCGCGTTTGTCTTTACGGTCACGGCCCTGGACGCATTTGGCAATTCGGCCACGGGTTATTCCGGCACGGTTGGCTTTAGCAGCAGTGATTCTCAAGCGCTGCTGCCGATCGACTCCACGCTCACGGGTGGCGTGGGCATCTTTAGAGCGACCTTAAGAATGTTGGGCAGCCAAACCGTGTCCGTCACCGACAACAACAATGCCGCGATCGTCGGCAGCGCCACGATCAATGCGGTGAGTTCGTCCGGCATTGCGCCTTTCGTCGAATCGATCGACCGCAGCGGCCCCGCAGGTTCAACCACCAATGCCACCTCCGTCACCTTCACGGTCACCTTCAGCCAGGCCGTTACCGGCGTCAATGCCAGTGTTTTTGCGTTGGAATTGACTGGCACGGCCACAGCAACGTCGACCCAGGTGACACCGGTGAGCGGCTCGGTTTACACCGTCGTTGTGAACGGCATCACGGGCGATGGCACGCTAGGCCTCAACTTGGTGGATAACGGCAGCATCGTCAACCTGGCCGGCAATCCGCTCACGCAGCAGAACGCGGTGACAGCCTTCCAATCCCAACAAACCCTTGCCACGGGTTCCGAACCACACTCGGTGATTTTGGGAGATGTCAACGGCGACGGCATACCTGACGTCATCGTGGCCAATCAAGACAGCGATACGGTGAGCGTTTTGCTGGGTAACGGCAACGGCACTTTCCAGGCCCAACTGACCTTCGCCACCGGCGATTATCCAGTTTCAGTCGCACTGGGTGATGTGAACGGCGACGGCAATACCGACCTCGTCGTGGCCAATCGACGCAGTGACACGGTGAGCGTTTTGTTGGGCAACGGCAATGGCACCTTCCAGGTGCAACAAACCTTCGCCACTGGTAACTGGCCCACGTCCGTGGTGTTGGCAGATGTGAACGGCGACGGCACGCCCGATATCGTCACGGCCAATTACGCCAGCAACACACTGAGCGTGCTGCTGGGCAACGGCAACGGCACCTTCCAGAGCCCAGCAATCCTTCGCGACTGGTGTGGATCCGGATTCGGTGATGTTAGGTGATCTGACGGGCGATGGCAAACTCGACATCGTCGTCCCGGATTATCGGAGTAACACTTATCGCAGTAACACAGTGAGCGTACTGTTGGGCAACGGCAACGGCACCTTCCAGGCGCAGCAGACTTTTGAGACCGGTGCTTATCCAGATTCGGTTGCGTTGGCGGATGTGACCGGCGACGGCATAGCTGACCTCGTCGTGGCCAATGAACGCGGCAACACGGTCAGCGTGCTGCTGGGCAATGGCAATGGGACATTCCAGGCGCAGCAAACCTTCGCAAGTGGTAGTGAGCCAACCTCCGTAGCGGTTGGGGATGTGAACGGCGACGCAAAACCCGACGTGGTCGTGACTAATTACTTTAATCGCACGGTGAGCGTGCTGCTGGGCAATGGCAACGGGACCTTCCAGGCTCAGCAATCCTTCGCTACGGGTACTTACCCATCTAATTACCCATCTTCGGTGGCGGTTGGCGATGTGGATGGCGACGGCCGACCCGATCTCGTCGTGACCGATGATGGTAGTGGCAGCGACACAGTGGGCGTTTTGCTGAACGCGATCACTGGCAACTTCACGGGTCAAGTCTACACGATAAAGTCCGGCGCCACGGCCTACTTGGCCTTTAGCGGCCTGCCATCTTCCGCAACGGCTGGCAGCAACCTGGCCTTCACCTTGACAGCTCTTGATACGTCCAACAATGTGGTGGCGGGTAATACCGGCACGGTCCATTTCAGCACGACCGACTCCGGCGCCGCTTCGGTTTTGCCGCCCGATTACACTTTCGTCACTGCTGACAGGGGTGTGCATGTCTTCAATGCTGGTGCAATTCTCGTCAGCTCGGGCATTCAGACCATCACCGCCACCGATACTGTACTTTACCTCCTGACCGGCAGTGCCGCCGTGTCGGTCATGCCCACGGCGGCGACCCATTTCGTTGTCGATGCCCCCTCCAAGGTCCTACCTAACACCGCATTTAAGTTCACGGTCACGGCTCTGGACCCATTCGGCAACACTGCTACCGGCTATACCGGGACCGTCGGCTTTGGCAGCAGCGATTCGCAAGCCCTGCTTCCAGTCAACACCACCCTCACCAATGGCATGGGCATCTTCAGCGCGACCATTAAGACACCGGGCACACAAACCGTGACGGCCACCGACACTGTCATCGCCGGCATTACCGGCAGCGCGGCAACTAAAGCGGTTAATTCGTCCGGCATTTGGCCATTCGTCGAATCGATCAATCCTACAAGCCCGGTGGGTCCGGCCACTAACGCCGGCACTGTCACGTTCACGGTCACATTCAGTCAGCCCGTGGTCGGCGTCAATGTCAGCGATTTTGATCCGGCGGCGAACGGCACGGCTTCGGGCACGGTGGCACAGTTGACACAGCTCAGTGGCGCAGTTTATACGGTTACCGTCAAAAACGTCACTGGAATTGGCTTGCTGGGACTCGAGCTCCTGGATAAGGGCACCATCTTCAATCTTGCCGGCAATCCCCTTACTCAGCAGAATGCTCCAGCCGCGTTCGCTCTCAATGGTTTACAAGCCTTCGCGACTGGCAATGACCCAGATTCGGTAGCGATTGCAAATTTGAACGGTGACGGCATTCCCGACCTCGTCGTGGCCAATAAACTCAGTGAATCCGTAAGCGTCCTGGTAGGCAACGGCAATGGCACCTTCCAGGCACAGCAAACATTCGCCACTGCTTATGAGCCAGTTTCGGTGGTGGTTGCCGATGTGAACGGCGACGGCAAGCCCGACATCGTCGTTGCCAATTATAAAAGTAACACGGTTAGTGTCCTTCTAGGCAATGGCAACGGGACCTTTCAGGCCCAGCAGACTTTTGCTACCGGCGCCAACCCAGATTCGGTTGCATTGGCCGACGTGAACGGCGACAGCATACCCGACATCATCGTTGCCAATTATGGGAGTAACACAGTTGGCGTCCTTCTAGGCAATGGCAACGGGACCTTTCAGGCCCAGCAGACTTTTGCTACCGGCGCCAACCCGGATTCGGTTGCATTGGCCGATGTGAACGGTGACGGCAAGCCTGACATCATCGTTGCTAATTACCGCGGCAACGATATTAGCGTGCTGCTGGGCAACGGCAACTGCACTTTTCAAGCCCAACAGACCTTGTCGTCGGGTTCTGGGCCAACATCGGTGGCTTTGGCCGATTTTAACGGTGACAATAGAACCGACCTCGTCGTCGCCAATCGTGAGAGTGCCACGGTAAGCGTGTTGCTGGGCAATGGCAACGGCACCTTCCAATCCCGGCAAACTTTAGCTACAGGCGCACACCCAGCATCAGTGGTGTTGACGGATGTAAACGGTGATGGTAAGCCGGACATTGTCGTCGCCAATCGATACAACGCAACGGCGAGCGTCTTGTTTGGCAACGGCAATGGCACCTTTCAAACCCAGCAGACGTACTCCACTGGTGGGGGCACAGCTGCGTTAGCGGTTGGCGATGTGAACGGAGACGGTAAACCCGATCTCGTCGCGGCCCCCTATCAAAGCAACACGGTATGCGTTTTGCTAAATTCTGCCAACGGCGAGTTCGTCGGACAGTACTACACACTTGTCAATCCCGCCGCGGCAACACACTTCGTCGTGAGTGCCGCGCAACCAACATCAGCGCCGGCAGCAGTGCGACCTTAACCGTCACGGCCGAGGACCAGTATGGCGAGGTGTCCTATGCCTACACAGGCACCGTGCACTTCTCGACAACGGACGCCGCTTCAGGTGTGTCGCTGCCTTCGGATTACACTTTTGTGCCCAGCGACAACGGCGTCCACGTATTCACAGACGCCGTGACATTGGTTACGGTCGGCAGCCAGACCGTGACGGTCACCGACACCACCGCGGCCAGCATCACTGGCAATGCCGTCGTCACCGTGAATCCCGCTGACTTTGTGTTTAGCGGACTCCCTACCAGCGTCGAGGCGGGCACTCCTTTCCTTTTGGTTGTGGTTGCGAAAGACCCGGCGGGCAACACAGATACCGGTCTCGTTGGCGTTGTCCACTTTTCCAGCACTGATCGCCTGGCGGACATCCCGGCCGACATCACGCTGACCGGCGGCATCGGCGTCTTCGCGGTGGTGCTGCGCACGGCCGGCAATCAGACTTTCACAGCCACGGCCACCAATGACATTGGCACCAGCCAGGCCATCCTTGTGACTCCCGCCGTAGTGAACCACCTTGCCGTTACTGTTTCGCCCTTCGCCGAGACCGGCACCCCCGCCGCGCTGACCGTCACCGCCCTCGATCCCTACGGCAATCTCGCCACCAGCTATGCCGGCACGATCCACTTCACCAGCAGCGACAGCGCCGCCGCATTGCCGCCCAACAGCACGCTCACCGGCGGCGTCGGCGTCTTCGGCGCAACCCTGGAAACATCGGGCAACACAACGATCACCGCCACCGACACACGTGGGACCATGTCGGCTGTCAGCGCCTACATTGCCGTCCGCGGCTTGATCGTTTCGGAATTGATGCCCACACCTACAGGTTTCAACGTCACCTTCGCCAAGCCATTCGATCCCACCACGCTCAGCCTTTACTCGGCGCCGGATGACGTCCTTCTCGTCGATGCTGGAGGCCATGTCATCCGCGGATCGCTCGTGCTCAACACGGCATCAGGAGCGCCGCCCGACACGTCGTTTACCTTCGTTGCCACGTCCGGCGTGCTGGCGGCCGGCACCTATACCGTCACGCTGGTCAGCGGCGCTAGCCCATGTTTAGTGTATGCGGCCGTCTGCCCGGCGGGGGCCGTCGCGTGCGCCGCGGTTTTTGCTGGGTTTGACGCCTGCCGGCCCAGTTTCGAGCCCAAAAGTGTAGTGACACAATGTTAAATTGTGTTGCTTTTTTTGTCTATTTTGGTCTTGCAATCGTAGTTTGTGGTCGTGATACTTACTCCCATCGGTTCGCCCTCCGGCACGCCGGCCTCACCGCGGGCCGGCTTCATCGACAGGAGCCACCGCCATGTACGTTCGCACCATCCGCGTTCCCTCCTCCAACGGCTCGACCAACGAATATCTCCGCGTCGTCGAAGCGTTTCGTGAAGACGGCAAAGTCAAGCAACGCACCATTGCCGATCTCGGACGCAAAGACCTGCTCCTCGCAGTGCTTCCTCAACTCGAACGCATTCTCAAAGGCATTCCCAAAATCGACGGCGAACCCGATGGCGATATTGCCGTCCTGGATGCCGCTACCTGGGGACCCGTGCTTGCGGTGCGAACCTTGTTCAAGGAACTCGGGCTCTGGGAAATCCTGGACTCATTCAATGACGATGACCGCGACAAAGTGCCTTTCGCGGATCGTGCCTTTGTGCTCATCGCCAACCGCCTGGTGCGCCCTTCGAGCGAGCACGGTCTAGCACGCTGGCTGGAGACCGACTTTGTCTGCGATCGCTTGGGCCGGCGCTTCATGCCGCAGTGGAAAGCCTTCAAGCGAGTCCGCGTCGATTTTCAGCAATTGCACGCCTGGTACCGCACCTTGGATCGGCTGGAGAAGGCCAAGAACGCCATCGAGGTGAGCCTGTATCAGCGCCTGCGCGACCTGTTCAGCATCAAGCCGGATTTGATTTTCTACGACATCACCAGCACCTACTTCGAAGGCGCCGGCCCCGACGATTTTGCTCGCCACGGCCACAGCCGCGATCAAAAGCGGCGGAACGTGCAAGTGGTCGTCGGCGTGGTCATGGTGGCCGGCTGGCCGATCACCCATCATGTCTGGGAAGGCAATCGCCGCGATTGCACGACGGTTCTTGATGTGCTGCGCGATTTGAAAGAACGCTTTGACTTTCAGCGCGTGGTGTTCGTGGGAGATCGCGGCATGGTCAGCGAGGATAACTTGAAGGAAATGATCGACGCAGGTCAGGGTTACTTGCTGGGCGTACGTCGCCGTCAAAACCCCGAGTTGAGCGGCTGGCTGGAGAAATTGAAGCCGCACAAGTGGATCGAGTGCCCGGTGGGTATCACCGCCGCGGAGCAGGAAACGCCGCCGCGGACGCGCGTGCAAGAGGTTGCTTCGGGGGAAAAGGGCAAGCGCGTCTTCGTGATTGACTCGGAGGAACGGCAAGCCTACGAGCAGCGCATGCGTATGCGCTCGATGGAAAAAGTGCGTGTGCTTTTGGAAAAGCTGCAGCAGCGCGTAGCCACAGGCCGGCTCAAAAAGCCGGAGGCGATTGGAGCAGCGGCAGCTCGGGCGCTGAGCAAGCATCATGGCGACCGCTACTATCGCTGGCAGTTGACGAAGGGAGTGTTCACTTTTGAAGAGCACCCGCTGCGGCTGAGCCGGGAGAAACAACTCGAAGGCAAGTATGTTTTGATGACCAGCGAGAAAGCCTTCACCGCCCAGGACGCGGTGCAGCAGTACAAGGAGTTGATGGAGCTGGAGCGGGGCTTTCGCTCACTCAAGGACATCCTGGCGCTGCGGCCGATTTACCACCGGTTGGAGTCACGCGTGAAGGCCCACATTTTCGTGGCGGCGTTGGCGTTGCTGGTGCAACGATTGCTGGAGCGTCGACTCAGTGAGGCCAACGTCAACATGTCGGCGGCCGAAGCGATGCAGGCATTGGAAACGATCCGCGTGGTGAAGTTTCATCTGCAGGGCCAACCGCCGCGCCAGGGGGTCAGCACCGGCTCGCCGCGAGCCCGGCAAGTTCTCAAAGCGCTCGACCTCTCGCAACTCCGACCGCCGACGCCGCCTGGCCCGGAAACCGAAGTGTCGTGACTAACGCAAAAATTGGCCCCGGCGGGCCAAGGACTTACGTCGCGCCACACTAAACATGGGCTAGCGGCATCAAGGACCCCAGCGGCGTCGAACTCGACGGCACCGATAGCGGCATCCCCGGCACGAACTACACGGCGAGTTTCACGGTCGCTTCAACGCCTTCCGTCGTCCTGAGCATCCCCAGCTTCGCCCGTGGTCCTGACAGTAACTCTGACATCCTGCCGCCAAACGCCAATGGCAGCGGCATACCACTTACGCTCACCGGCGCCGTCGGCTTGACAAGTATCACCTTCAACCTGACTTACAACCCAGCGCTGCTGAACATCAGCGGCGTCCAGAGCGGCCCGGCAGGCGTTTTGACGCTCTCATCGAATACACCCGGCGTTGCCAGTTTCTCGTTTCAGAGCAGTACGCCATTGAATGGAACGGTCACGCTCGGCTATGTCGTCGCTCAAGTGCCCAACAGCGCCGCCTCGAGCTACAAGAGCAAAGCGCTTTTGCACCTGAGCAACATAGCAATCAACGGCACTTCCGCGGCGGCAAACAGTGACGGCATCGAAGCCGTGGCCTATCTCGGCGACGTCGCGGGCACCGGCAGTTTCAGCGCATTGGACGCGGCGCTGATCGGCCAAGTAGCGGTCGGCCTCGACAGCGGTTTTGCGGCATTTGAGCAGCTCGATCCGGCCATCATCGGCGACATTATCGGCACAGGCAACACCAACTCGAGTGACGTGACCTTGATGAATCGCCTGCTTGCCGGCATTGCCGCGCCGCAGATTCCGCAGCCGCCGCCGGGTTTGGCCATTCCGGCAACAGGCGCTGACCCGACACTGAGTGTGCCGCCTGTTTCGAGGGCAACGGCCGGCCGCTCCATCACCGTGCCCGTCAACATCGACACGGCCCGGCCCGCCGGCAGCAGCGGTTTGATGGAAGCGACCTTGGCTTTGCGATATGATTCCCAACTATTCAGCGTGACCGCCTCCGACATCAAGTTGGGCACGGTCCCCGGCTCCGGCAGCGGTTGGCAGCTTGGCGTGGCGATCAATCCCGAGACAGGGGAGATCGGTATTACGATCTTCAGCACCACGGCAATTCAAAGCACCGCTGGCGGCAGTTTAGTGACAATCACTCTGCAAATGAACGGCACCGCTCCGTTGGGCCAGCCCGCGCTGAGACTGGTGGACGAAGTCGACCCGACCGGTCTGCGCGTCTACCAAACGGGCCTGGCGGATAGTCAAGGCGCACTTGCAACGACGTGGATGTGAACCACGAAAAACACCAAATACACGAAAAGATTCTTGACTCTATATCAACGATAACGCCGAATAGCGCTGGCTAACGAGCTAAAATGGTTGGCTAGCGTATGATAGGATAAGCCATGTGGCGGCATGCCTTGCTTGCCGGGTTCGGCGGCCGTGCAGCATGTTCAAGCATGTGCAACCTGTGCCTAACGGCTTCAAGCGGCTGCGAGAGATTGCAATGGCCAAGCTCTTCAAATTCTGGCAAGCCCTTCGGAACACCTGCCGTGTGAAGCGCACCAAGGCGGTGCGCTGTTGCGGGCTCACTTTGGAACAGCTGGAAACCCGTTCTGTCCCCGCCGTTTTTAACCGGGCCATGGAATCGCTCCTTCTCAACACGCTTCCTGATGCGATGGCCGTCGGCGATTTCACCGGCAATGGCAAGTCAGACTTGGTTGTGGCCAACGAGGACCCAACTAACACAGTCACCGTCCTCCTTGGTGACGGCGAAGGTGGCTTCTCCTCCGCAACAAACTACCCTGTCGGCAACGACCCCGACGCCTTGGCCGTCGGTGACTTTACCGGTAACGGCAAGCTCGACCTGGTGGTGGGATTTCGCGATGAACTCTACGTCAGCATAATGCTTGGCAACGGCAACGGCACGTTTCAGGCCCAACAAACCTTGGCCACCACCAGCGGGACGGCAAGTATCGTTGTGGGCGACTTCAACGGCGACGGCAACCTCGATTTGGCGGTTGCATGCGGCCAAAGCGTCGATATGTTCCTCGGCAATGGCTTGGGCGGATTCGCCAGCCCACTCCTTTATTCTCCAGGCTTACCCTTTGTGGCGAACTCACTGGCAGCAGGCGATTTCAATGGTAACGGCACGCTTGACCTGGTCGCTACCAACCAAACATACGGCGACGTTGGCATCCTCATGGGCAACGGCAACGGCACCTTCCAGGCTCAGCAAACCTATGCTTTGGGAGGTTTTGCATTTGGCGTGGCCGTGGGCGATTTGACCAACGACGGCAAGCTCGACCTCGTCGTTGCCAGCCAGAAAAGCAATAGCATTCTGTGTGCTGCTGGGCAACGGCGACGCCACCTTCCAGACCCAGCAGACCTTCGCCGCCGGCATTAGCCCGAGCTCAGTTGCGGTTGGGGACTTCAACAGCGACGGCAACCTTGACGTAGCGGTGGGCGAAAATAATCTTCCCGGTATAGTGACTATCTTACTGGGCAACGGCCGCGGCGGGTTTTCCAGGACCACCAGCTATGTCGTCGGAAGCGGGGCCACGGCCATCGCGGTGGGTGACTTCACCGGCAACGGCAAATTCGACATAGCAGCCGCTAACGCAGGGATCGGCTCCCCTGTCACCATTCTCCTTGGCGATGGCTCGGGTAACTTCAATGCCGCCAACCTGCCGGTCGGGGCCAATCCCCAGTCGGTGGCTGTTGGAGATTTCACAGGCAACGGCATCGAGGACCTCGCCGTCGCCAACGAAGGCAGCGACAGCCTGAGCATCTTCCTGGGCAATGGCAACGGCACTTTCTCCAGCCCGGCCAACATTGCTCTTCCATTTAGCCCAGTCGCAGTCGCGGCTGCGGATTTTAACGGCGACGGCAATATCGACCTCGCTGTCGTCGGCGGTGGCTTTGCCGTGCTTTTTGGCAACGGCAACGGCAGCTTCTCAAAGCCGACGACTTACGTCCTTGGTGGTAGCGCATTATGCGTCGGCGATTTTAACGGTTACCAGGACGTCGCTTTTTTTGACGGAAACGGTTTGGTTGTTGCGCTAAACAACGGCACGGGTGTGTTCACCATTGACACCAACGAACCTCTCGTCGGTCGAAACCTGACCTCCCTCGCCGCTGGCGATTTCACCGGCAACGGCATTATGGACCTTGCCTTCACCAGTGGCAGTTCCACTGTCGGCGGTGACGGCAGCGTTGTCGTCGTGTTCGGGGACGGCCAAGGCGACTTTTACAATCCTATGAGCTACGCCGTTGGCATTGCTCCCAGCGCAGTGGCGGTGGGCGACTTCAACGGCGATGGCAAACTCGATTTGGCGGTTACCGATGCCGTTACAAGCAGCCCCGCACAACCCGGCAACGTGTCTATTCTGCTGGGCAACGGCAACGGCACTTTCCAGGCCGCGCAGAATTACGCCTCTTACGACAATCCGGCCGCTATCGCGGTGGGCGATTTCACCGGCAACGGCAACCTGGACGTCGTGACCGCCGGCTATGGTTCCTTGTGCTTGCTCCAGGGCGATGGCGCCGGCGGTTTCGGCCCGCCCACCTACTACATTACCGGCGGCGGCTTTGACTCCGACAATAGTCCTGATTTCATTGCCGTCGGCGACTTCAACGGCAGCGGCGGCCCGGGCCTGGCCGTAATCAACCAAGAAACCAACAGCGTTGCCATCCTGCTCAACCAGGCCGTCGCTTCGAGCTTCCAGGTTTCCGCCCCCACCTTCGTCAGCGAGGGAGCTCCGTTTTTGGTCACCGTCACCGCCCTGGACGCAAACGGCAACGTCGCCGCCGGCTACGAGGGCACGGTAGACTTCACCAGCAGCGACACCCAAGCACAATTGCCGCCCGCCTCCACCCTGCTCAACGGCACTGGCGTCTTTAGCGTGACCCTCAATTCGGCGGGCAGCCAGACGCTCAGCGCCGTGGACTCGTTCAACAGCGCCGCCGTCGGCACCAGCGCCATCAGCGTAGCGCCCATCGCCCCCAGCCAATTAACATTGAGCGCTCCCGCCGCCGTGACCGCCGGCAAATCGATCGTGATCACCGTCACCGCCCTGGACGCGGCCGGCTATTTCACCACCGGCTTTGCCGACACGCTCCAGTTCACCAGCAGCGACGGCCAGGCGCTGCTGCCGGCGAGCTCGACGTTGACCGGCGGCATCGGCTTTTTCGCCGTCGTGCTGAAAACCGCCGGCACTCAAACGATCACCATCACCGACCCCTCCAACCCATTCCTCAGCAGCACCAGCGTGGCCGTCACCGTCAGCCCTGCCGGGACAAGTCAATTTGCACTCTCCGGGCCCCCCTCGGCCGTCACCGGCAGCCCCGTCAGTTTCAGCATCACCGCCGAGGACCCCTTCGGCAACTTGACCGCTGGTTTCACCGGCGCCGTGCAGTTGGCCAGCAGCGACACGGCCGCCACGCTGCCGGCGAGCATCCAGTTGACGGCCGGGACCGGCACGTTCAACGCCACCTTCGAAACCACCGCCGCCGGCACGCCGGGCAGCCCCGCAGCGCAAATTATCGTCGCGACGGACGCCGCCAATACGAGTGTCACGGGCACGGGGCGCATCGTTGTGGACGGCTTGACGGTTTCGATCTTCGGACCCACAGCGAACGGCTTCCTGGTGGCGTTCGACAAGCCGGTCGATCCGGCAACGCTCGACCTGTATTCGGGCCCGCCGGATGTGCTGCTGACCAGCAGCGCCGGCAATGTCGTCAAGGGGTCACTCGCGCTGAACACTATCTCAGGTTGGCCGCAGGACGCATCGTTTACCTTCGTCGCCACCGGCGGCGTCCTGCCGGCGGGGCATTACACCGTCACCCTCCTTGGCGGACCAGGCGGGATCACGGACGCCACTGGCACCGGCCTCGACGGCAACGACAGCGGCATCCCCGGCACGAACTACACGGCGAGTTTCACGGTCGCGTCAACGCCTTCCGTCGTCCTGAGCATCCCCAGCTTCGCCCGTGGTCCTGACAGTAACTCTGACATCCTGCTGCCAAACGCCACCGGCAGCGGCATACCACTTACGCTCACCGGCGCCGTCGGCTTGACAAGTATGACCTTCAACCTGACATACAACCCAGCGCTGCTGAACATCAGCGGCGTGCAGAGCGGTCCGGCAGGCGCTTTAACGCTCTCATCGAATGCAGCCGGGTTCGCCAATTTCTCGTTTCAGAGCAGTACGCCTCTGACCGGCACCATCACGCTGGGCTACATCCTCGCCCAGGTGCCCAACAGCGCCGCCAGCAGTTACAAGACTAAATCGCTTTTGCACTTGAGCAACGTCGTCATCAACGGCAGCAACACGGCGGCAAACAGCGATGGCATCGAAGCCGTGGCCTATCTCGGCGACGTCACGGGCACCGGCAGTTTCAGCCCCTTGGATGCGGCGCTCATTGGCCAGGTGGCGGTCGGCATCCAGAGCGGTTTCGCGGCATTTGAGCAGCTTGACCCGGCGATCATCGGCGACGTGGGCGACTCCGGCACCGGCAACACCAACTCAGCCGATGTCACTTTGATGAATCGTCTGCTCGCCGGCATTGCCACGCCGCAGATTCCGCAGCCGCCGCCGGGCTTGGCCATACCGGCAACTGGCCCCGACCCGACATTGAGTTTGGGTCCAACTTTGACGGCGCCAACCGGCGGCACCGTCACCGTGCCCGTCAACATCGACACGGCCCGGCCCGCCGGCAGCAGCGGCCTGATGGAAGCGACCTTGGCGTTGCGCTATAATCCGCAACTCTATCGTGTGACGGCCGCCGACATCAAGTTGGGCACCGTTCCCAACTCCGGCAGCGGTTGGCAGCTTGACGTGGCGATCAACTCTGAGACGGGCGAGATAGGCATCACGCTTTTCAGCACCACGCCCATTCAGAGCACGGCCGGCGGGAGTTTGGTGACGATTGAATTGCAGGCAGTGGGCAGTAATGCACGCTCGGCTTTCTCTGACACCGCTAAGTCTGGTGGATCAAGTCAATCCCACTGGTTTGCGCGTCTATCAAACCGGCCTCGCGGATAGCCAGGGAGCATTGGCGACCACGTGGATGTGAACCACGAAACACCCAAACACACGAAAAAATTAACAGTGAGAAAATGTTGAGTCAACAATAGAATTCCGCTGCTTTTTTTTTCGTGTGATTCGTCTGTTTCGTGGTTATCTTCCGTCTATTCCCAACTTGAGTGATTTTTGGCCATTTGTACCAAATTATCGCAGGCGATGTGTGGTTTTCGCCTACGGATGTCATTGGCCTGCCCGAGACTATTGATTTGAATGCCAAGACATAAATAATTGAATTTCAAAGAGTTGCGCATTGAAACGCCATTGGCTGGCGTGTTGCCTTAGACTTTGGCACGTCACGTGCTATACAAGAGTATGGGAAGGATTCTCCCGTTATCCCAATGGGCCTACCCATGACCCGTATCGAGTAACGGTATTCGCCTAAATCAAGCCGAAAAAGCTTGCCTTTTTCATTGCGCTCATATTGAACTCGGCCGGCTTTTCGAGTTAGAATTAAAGGGAGCAAAAGTTCGAGGTTAGCCGCAGGGGGGGGAAGACGGCCTTTTTGTTGCTAGGAGCTTTTGATGATGATGCATTTCAATCGGTGGCGTTTTAATTCGATGCTCAGTGGTCTGGCCTTGGCCGGGTTGGTATGGGCATCTCAACCGTGCAAGGTGGAAGCGCAAAACCTGCGTGCAGCAGGTACCGTGCGTCCGCCGGCTGGGCAGTTGGCGAATCCCTATGCCGCGGGCCCCGTCGGCGGCGGCCTCAACGGCAGCCCCGGATCCATCGCGGCTTCTGGGGCCTTGGCTGGTGCACAGTTTAACGCTTCGCTCGCCGCGTCAGGTCTTAGCGGTGCTGGTGGTGCTGCAGGTCTCTATGGCGGCGGCCTCGGAGGCGGCTTGGGTGGCTTGGGCGGTGGCTACGGCGGCTTGGGTGGTGGCTACGGCGGCTTGGGTGGTGGCTACGGCGGCTTGGGCGGCGGCTTGGGTGGCGGCTATGGAGGCATGGGTGGCATGGGAATGATGGGCATGGGCGGCATGGGCATGGGCGGCATGGGCATGGGCGGCATGGGCATGGGCGGAATGGGCATGGGCGGAATGGGCATGGGCGGAATGGGCATGGGCATGGGCGGCATGGGTGGCAGTACCACCATGTTTGGCGCCACCCAACCTGTCAACCTAACCAATATGTTTGGCAGTGCTAGCGGTGCCAATGCTATGATGGGCATGGGTGGCATGGGCATGGGTGGCATGGGTGGCATGGGCATGGGTGGCATGGGCATGGGCGGCATGGGTATGGGCGGCATGGGCATGGGTGGCATGGGCATGGCGGCGGCATGGGCATGGGCGGCATGAGTCCTACGGCGGCATGGGTATGGGCGGCATGGGCATGGGCGGTATGGGCGGCATGGGCATGGGCGGCATGGGCATGGGCGGCATGGGCCTTACGGCGGCATGGGTATGGGCGGCATGGGCATGGGCGGCATGAGCCTTACGGCGGCATGGGTGGCATGGGCATATGTACGGTGGCGGCATGGGCAGCATGTACGGTGGCGGCATGGGCGGCATGTACGGTGGCGGCATGGGCAGCATGTACGGTGGCGGCATGGGCAGCTATGGAGGTATGGGCGGGATGTATGGCGGCGCCATCAGGTAAATGCCCCACCTTACCAGTTTTGCTCAAATACGCATGGGTGGCCAGCCGATTCCATTGCCAACGGTGGCAACGAGGATGGCAACCCATGCGTATTTGTCTTTACACCGAGACAGCTTTGCCCAAAATGGGCGGGCAGGAAGTGGTTGTTGATGCTCTCGCACGAGAGTATCAAGATTTGGGACACGATTGCGTGGTCCTGGCACCCCGGCCGCGTTGGCCCTTGCGCTGCAATGACAAAACCTTGCCTTACCCCGTAGCGCGTCATCCGCGTTTTTTTTCTGCGCACATCATGGTTGGTTGGTACAAGTGGTTTCTGCAGCGCCTCCACCGCAAGCAACCCTTCGACGTTTTACACTGCCACGGCATCTATCCTCCAGCTTACCTGGCAAGCCTGTGCGGCCACACGTTGCCCGTCCCCGTGGCAGTCACTAGCCACGGCGGGGACGTCAATCCAAAAAATGTGCGCCTGGCCAAGCCGATCGTGCGTGCCCGGCACCGCGAAGCGTTGCGGGCCGCGGACGCCTTGATTGCCATCAGCCGCTTTACCCGCGAGGAGTTTCTGGCATTGGGCGCTGACCCTGCCAAGATCGTGGACATCCCCAACGGCGTTCACATCGAGCCGTTGGCTAACCCGCCGGAACGTCCGGGCGATCTGCCGGGCGACATCGGCGCCGGCAGCTATGTGTATTTCATCGGCCGGCTGCGCAAGCGCAAGGGCGTGGACGTGCTGCTCGAGGCCCTGGCGCGGGTGCCCGACGACGGCAGTGTCCAGGTGGTGGTCGCGGGGGAAGGCGGCGAGCGGCAGGCGCTGGAGGCAATGTGCCAGCGGCTGGGGCTCCAGCGCCGGGTGCGATTCGTGGGGCAGATTGTTGCGCGAAAAAGCAGTGGCTGGTGCGCGATCGCCTGGCCGTCGTGGTGCCGTCGCGGGATTGGGAGGCCTTCGGGCTGGTGGTCCTCGAAGGGTTCGCGGTCGGCAAGCCGGTGATCGCCTCCGCGTTGCCGGGCCTGGCGGACCTGATCGTGCCAGGGCAGACCGGATGGGTGGTGCCGCCCGACGACCCTGAAGCGTTGGCGGGGGCACTGCGCCAGGTTTTCGCCGATCGGACGATGACTCGCCACATGGGCCAACGGGCGGCCGAGGCGGCTCGGCACTTTACCTGGACGGCGGTCGCTCAGCGCCACGTGGACTTGTTCGAAGAATCTCCGCAAGCAACGCGGCCGGACGCGGATGGCCGCTTGAGCCGTTGCTATGACATTTACCGCCAGTGCTTGATAGCGTCGATCACCTTCAGCACTTCAATGCGGCGTTTCTCGAACAGGGCAAAGAGCGTCAAAATGGCCACGCCCAGTACAATGCCCGAGACCCACCACACCCACGTCTGAGCCCGGTCGACGGCCGCGTGCCAAATCTGCGAGAACACCACCAGGAACAAAAACGTCATGCCCAGCATCAGAAAAGCCCGCACCCGCAGCAAGATGCCCAGCAGCACGCCCGCCACCGCCAGCAGCGCCAGAGTGATCGGCAGGATGACGCTTTCGCCCAGGCCGGCGATGAACATGTCGGCCGACGAGGAGACGTAGATCACCAACATCCCCGCATAGCGCAAGGCCAACGCTTGCGGCGGCGGCAAGCGATCGCGGTTGACGGCCTCGGCGGCGAGGATCATCGCCCCAATGGGGATCAGCCAGAGCTGAGGATGCAGGCGAAACGCCAGGTCGTTTTGATGGCCCAGCAGCACCCACAGCCCAAAATTGGCCACGACCGCCGCGGCCAGGCCCACGTTGGTGGAACGCCGCGTCAGGGCGACGACCAGGTAAAGCAATCCCATCAGGAACCAAATGGCGGCGTGCCAGTGATAGTCGTCGGGCAGCCGATCGAGATAGCGCACCCACGGCGACAGGCCGGTCAGCGACTGGGCCGCGGCGTCGAGCGGTCCCTTGAGCGGCTGAATGAGAAACGCCAGCAATGGCACCAGCGGCAGCAGCATCGCGGTCCGCTGCAGCGGATCGCCCAGCACGCGCAGGCCCCGGCGCTGGAACAGTTCGCTCACGCCGACACCGACAAAAGCGATGCCCACGACGACAAAAACCCAAAGCCTGCCGACCCAGGGCGGCAGCAGGTCCGGGATGTTCAATCGCAAATGGAAAAACAGCAAGGCGATCAGGATCTCGGCGGCATAAACATAGGGCGTCCTGTCTGAAAAAAAGGGGACAGGCCCCGTTGCCGGAACGGCCCGAAGGGTGCTTCGCACAACGGGGCCTGTCCCCTTTTTTTCAGACGTTTTATCAGAGCCTCTTCAGCGCGGAGATCAGGGCGCCTGCAATGAGGACAGCCAGCGCGACCGACACCAGCACCACGCCCCAGGGCTCGAGTGGCGCTCGGCCTGACATCTTCCGCGGGATTGTACAACACGAATTCTTGCACGAGCACGCCAAGCAGCAGCGTGCATGCCGTCGCCGCCAACGGTAGACTCAGCCGCCGACCTGCCAATGCCCAGCCGTTTTCAGGAGCCAGCCAGCGCGGCAATGCCAGGCCGTAAGCGGCACACATCCAGGTGACCGCCGCCATCGCCAGCACAGTCCGGTGCAGCCACGGCGCAGTGTCGTCCGGGCCGACGAACGCCACATGGAGCAACACACAGGCCACGACGCCTAGCAGCAACGTTCCTAGCCGAGGCCATCCGAGATCGAGTCCATTGCCCCGTGGCGCAACGCGGGGCCAGTGCGGCGTCAAGACGAAGCCCGCGGCGCCGAGGCAGGCGACGGCGAGGACGCCTGCAAGGCGTTCTCCAAATTCCGCGAAGACTAGATTGACCCACACGCCGAGTGCGAGGACAACCGCGCCTAACACCGTCTGGGCAATGCCGAACCAGGTCAGCGGCCATCCCATGAGCCGGCGCGGTATGCCGATTTTATCGGCAAACCTCGGATAACGCAGAGCCGCCGCGCATGCCAGTGCGGTCAGCAAAACATAAGGCCCTGATGTCACGAGAATGTCAAACAGCAGCCAGCGGGGTTCGAGCTGTTTCCAGGTCAGGCCAATGCCGATGGCGGTCAGCCCAAGGAAATAAACTTGCTGCCACGGCGAAGCCCAACGCGCGTCTGGTTGGTCCCATAACGTTGCCAAAGCAGCCGCCAAGGCGACGACCAGTGCATACCAGATAAAGGGATCCGCCGGTGGATAAGGTCCCGAAGCCAGGTGAAATGCCACCGAGCGCGCCGCCATCACCGCGAGCGCCAGCAAGGCCAACCAGGCGGCAGCGTGCCGAAACGGCGGCATTGGACCGGCCCGTTTGAATTTGGCGGTGAGTCTGGCGATGCCAAGCTCTATACCCGACCATAGCAGTGACGCCAGCGCTAGGCAGACGATCTGGACGAGGACAAAGCGGTGTTCCATGATATTCAAAACATCGCCGTCGGCGCCCAGTTTTTTTGCCCACGCCGCCCACAAAAAATAACCCGCGAAGTTGAGCAGAAGTGCGGAACAATAAACGAAGGAGCCGCGCCGCGTCCATATTGCCAGGGTGCCTTCTACGGCGCTAACACCCAAAACCAGGCCAACCGGCCAATTAGGCTGAATCGGGTCGTGCCAATCGCTGGTGAGTGCCAGAAGTACCACGGCTACGCCGATGGCGCTCACCCAGGCAACCACGGCCTTGGTGGGCGCCATGCATGTCCACCATGCATTGCTGTTAGCGCCAGAGAATTGGCGGTCGATGTCCGCGCACCATCCAGCCGCCAGCAAGCCTCCTGCCAGCAGCAGCCACGACAGAGACAGAACGTGATGGGCAAATAGCGGCTGCCCCAGGACCTCTTCGCGGTGGGAAGCGCAGGCCGCAAGTGTGCATACCATCAAACCCGCGGCGGCCAGGCTGTGGATCGTTAGATGCGGCCTAAACCGACGCAGGTACCAGAATGACGCCTGTCACCGCCGACCCCAGTGCCAGCCAACCCGGCCAGCGGCCGAGCGCCATCAGCCGGTCATGGTCTGCTTGTTGCGCGAGGTCGACCAACTCGCTGAAGCCCACCAGGAGCAAGATGAGATTGCCACCGAACGTCAAAAAGAAATGCAGGGCAAGCCAGGGATGGCTCTGCCAATCGCCGGGAGTTTTTCCGGAAACTCGATGAAAGAATTGCAGCCAGAACAGCCCCACCAATCCAGCCGTGGCCAGGTTGGCCTGGGCTAACAACACAATCAAGTGAGTTTCGTTGTTTTCCCGGACGTTGTGCAACACAACCATGGAAACGGCCAGCATCGCCAAAAGTCCGCCGAAAAACAGCCACCCCTCGCCACGGCGGAGCCAGGCCGCGCTCACCAGGGCGGCGGCGACCAGGGCCACGGCTGACGCGGATACCAGGTTTTCCCCAAATTCGATCGCGTGCCGCTGGTCACCCCCAAATTCGATCGCGCGCCGCACGGCGATAAATACCGCCAGCATGCCGGTGCCCGCGGCCAGGGCCAATTCCTGAGCCGAGCCGCGCGAAGTGACCAGCCACCGCCCCGGTCGCACGATCGACCAATTCACCAACGTCCACACAAACAACAAGGACAACGCCGCGGCAATCAGCATTAGTGCGCACTGCTCCCAACCAGGCGCATAAATCGCCACCGTGCACGCAACCAATGCACCCACCAGCCAGCAAGCCCATGCCAGAAACATGGAATTCACGGCGCGCCGCACGTCCAAGCGATAAGCAGACATTACAACGATTGCCAGTCCAACGGCCAACCAACCTTGGTGCGAGCCGCATGATGTGATGAACAGGGTTTGTTTTTGGTGCGTGTAAGCAAACAAAATCGGAGCAAACGCGATCGGTGCCAGCGCCGGCAATAGCCAAAAAGCCATTGTCACGCCAACCAGCATGTCTTGGACGCCAAGCATCATGGAGCAGGGCAGGGCAGGGGACTTGCCGGCGTCGGCCAAAGGAGTCCTGTCAGGCAATCCACGCCGTACGCCGAGCCAGCCGAGCAGCCAGGCGGACACCACTATGGTGGCGAGTTGGCCAAGCTCGACAAACTCTTGTGAGCCGATATCGCCGCCGCTGGTAACAATCGAAAGGGCATATCCGCCGACGACCGCGAAAAGTCCAACCAGGCCCGCTGAAAAGGCGTAACCGGCGCGTGCGACTCACGGATGCCGTGGCCTAACAGGCCGAAACATAGCAGAGCCAACGGCACGATATTGTTGAGGATGGAACCCATTTCGGCGAAGAGCGATTCCTCCAGCGGGCCCGAGGCGTGCTGGTGGGCGAAGCCGATCGCCGCCACAACGGCCGTCAAGACCAGCACCGGCACTACCGCGGTCAGCATGAGCACCACACGCACCACGCCCGCGATTGGTTGATTGACGTCCCATTTGATTCCCACGGCGGTTGCCATTCTCGCCAGGGTGCCGCGCTGCCAGACCAGCACCGAGCAGACCACAAACCATATCCCTAACGACCAGCGCAGTGCGGATGCCACCGCCAGCTCCGTGTCGAACGCCGCCGCGGCCTGGACGGAAGCGCAAAAGCCAATAATCGCCAGGGCCGGCAAGACGTTTGCCGCCCTGTTTTGCCATAGCGCCAGCGTCAATGCGCCGGCCAGCAATCCCAACCACGTCCAGCCCAACTCCGCGGACATTTGCAGCGGTGCGACGATTGCCGGCGCTGCTGGGCGACGGTCAGCTCCGCCAACGCCCCCGGACCAGCGCCCGCGACTGTGACCCACACGGCCAGGATCACCATGGCGCCCAGGAGCAATCGATCAAGCGCGGGCCAGGCGGGCTCCAAAAGGTCCGTCAGCGCATGACTGCTCTTGAGCGCAAATCGCGCCGCCACCCAAAGCAGCGCGAGGGCACTGAGGCCCACGCCTACAGCCTGCCAGCTCCGCACATCCGCCAGCAAGTTTTCGATGTCCTCGGTAAACCACGGTTGGTACGTTAGCCACGAGCCAACTCCTAACAAAACCGAAACGCCCAATATGCTTTGAAACACGGCAAACAACACTGGATTGCGGCGCTGCCAGGCCGCGGCCAACCAAATTCCCGCAATGCCGAGGACGCTGATGCACGACCGGGGCAACGACACCCAATCCAACCAGGCGAGCACGTACACGGCGGCCACGCTGGCCGCGACCATGCTGCCGATACTCATAACCTGACCGTCGTTCTTGCGGCCCAGGCGCGTTTGCCACTGGGCCGCCGCCGCGAACACGGCCCCAAGGACGACCATCAACACCCCGGATTCCGGCGTTGTCCACGCATGCAGCAGAGCGCTTGCGCGATTTGCATGATCCACGGCAAGATTGCCGGCGAGAGCGTGGTACCCGGTCAAGGCGGCCACCGCGAAACAGATTTGCGCCGGCACCAAGGCCGGTGTCAGTCGATAGCGATGCGCGACAAAAACCAGTACCACGGCATTGACGGCTGCAATGATGGTCAATCTCACCGGGTGTGGCCAGGCCGCCGCCAAGGCCGCCAGCAGCACGATGGCCCCGCTCAGGGTCATCATGGTGGCAATCACCGAGGCAATGCCCAGAGGCATCCCGCTTGGCCCCGCTTGCGCTTCGTCACCGGATTTTGAGTCAACGGCCAGTTTCGCCGACACCATCGTGCCGCCCAACAGCAAGGGTAGTCCCGCCAAGGCGATGGGCACGGCCAGGTACTCCAATGCCTGGTTGGCGTTTTCGGCCCGGTAAACAATGAATCCAAAGGCCACGACGATCGCATAGATCGCCAGGCCCACAAACAGGAAAAGGCCACCTGCCTGCCGTGTGCTAAGCGTCTCCGAAAAAAAGGGGACAGGCCCCGTTGCCGGAACGGCCCGGAGGGTGCTTCGCACAACGGGGCCTGTCCCCTTTTTTTCGGAGACGCTATTGTCAGGAAGGCGTTGAACTCCCCGCCAGACGATTGCTTGTGTGATCAGCACCAGTGCCGCCGGCAGGTAGCCGACCAGGCCCAGTAGATTCTGGATTGACCAGGAGGATATGAGGAACAAGCAGTTGACTGCCCGAAGCGCCGAGGATGGCGGCCGTTGCCATCCAGTCGGGTCGGAACGCGGCATTGCCGATAGGCCGGCGCAGCAAAATCTCAGTGGCACCGGCAACCAACCAGGTGAAGACCGCCATGGCGCCCAACTCGACGGCGATTTCCAGCACGCCGCCTTCCCGGCCCGCAGCCAGGCCCCCCAGCACCGTGAAGCTAAGGGGCACCAATAATGTTCCGATCACCAGCAGGCCGCGGCTGGTCGATTCCAATTTCCAGTGGCTGAGGGTGTAGCGACCCGCTCCGATCAGGGCGGCGGCGACCGCGCCCACGATCAAGAAGGGGAAGAATTGAATTTTCTCCAGTGTTTCCCGCAGGCTGATGACCAGCGCGATGGAACAGCCGACGATGAGCAAACCGCCCACCAACTCGCCCCACAGGATGTTCCGTTCTTCCATGAAGCCCGCCAACATTTCGCCGAAGCTGCGCCGCGGCATGGGGGCCGGCGGCGGTGCAGCGACCTGGATTTCAGGCTGCGCGATCGGCATGGGCATGGCGCTAGCAACTTGCGGTGCCGGCGCGCGGCAGGATTCAGGACCGGCAATACCGTGGGAATCTCTTCCTGGATGTCCGCTGCAACCGATTCCTTGACCGGCTGCGAAGGCTTCAGGCTAGGTTTGTGGTAAAAGCCGACCGATACTTCCAATTGCTCGATCACGTCGTCCCAACGTCGATCGACGGATTGGCGGACCATTTGCCAGGTTTCTTCGGGCAATTGGCCCTCGCGGCGGAGCTTGGCCAGCCGGCGCATGGCTATTTCCAATTCGCCCAGCTCGGCAACTTCCTTGCGCCGGCAATCGAGCCCGCATTGGGGGCAGATCCGCCGCAGCGCCGCGAACGTCTTGCCGCACACGACGCATTCGGTGGTGCGATCCAGCGACTCCGGCGCGTCGCGTTGACCCTCCAGCGGCCCAAAAATGGCGCGGAAAATCGCGGCCGCAATCACCCAAAGGAGATGGCCCACAATCGCCACAACAGCCACGACAAATGCCACGAAGAACAGGCTGAAAATGGCGTTCACGGTTTTTTCCTCCCCCTTGGGTCAGGCTTTCAAGACTGAGCGGATATAACTTCCCCTCCAAGCTCAGGCACTGGATTGGCGGATATATAACGGACGGTCATTTAGAACCACTTATTATTCATATTGTGCATCAGCGTGAGCCGAAGCAGCGTTTGACCCAGGCAGCAGAGCAGATTCAGGCCTGCGAGCGAGCAACCGACAATGCCGCAAATCCGGCCCGCTTTCGATTGGCCTCGACCGTCAGGATCCATTGTTCCCTTGTCGATCTGGCTCAGGTCGTTCTGGCCGAGAATCCAGGCAATTGTGCCCAAGGGAATGCCGAAAACGACCAACGGCCAGCAACAAAAGCCCATCGCACCGATGGTACAGCTTGCAATGCCAAGCCCCATCACCAGGCCGCCACGGTGAGGTGTGATATCGCGGCGAATGTGCCGTCTGCTCGGCCCATCTTCCCGCTCGTAGTGGTAGTCGTCCTCGCCCTCGTCACTGTCATCTTCCAAGGGAGGCCGCGGACGGTCGGGCCGCTGCTCGGGCGGCGGTGCGAGGGCGTAAATGCCGCCGGATTCGTCATCAGCGGCGGCAGCGGGCTCAGCCTTCGCCTCAAAGATCGTCGAGCAGCTCGCGCATTTCACCTTCTTGCCGAGCAGATCCTCGGGGACGGCAAGCTTGACGGCGCATGAAGGGCAGGTGACGAAAACGGGCATTGCCATCCTCGGGAGCTAAAAGCGCTTTTGTTGCTTCATTGTGTAGACAATGACAATTGCTATGTAGGCCCCAAAGGCGATCAGCATCAGAACTCCGATTGCCAATCCGATAATTCCGCAGATGTAACCTGCTTTTGTCTGACCGCGGCCGTCAGGATCCATGCTGCCCTGTTCCATTTTTCTTAGATCGCCCCTGCCCATGACCCAGGAAGCGATGCCCAGGCCAATCTGGATCAAAGGCATGAAGGCGCCGCAAATGCAAATTCCGAAGATCGAGACAATGCTGCTAATGCCGAGCCCAAGAATCAGGCCGCCGCGGTGGGGCTCGACGTCGCGCCGAATGTGCCGCCTGTCCATTTCATCGTCGTCATCATCGTCATCCAGGCCGTGCCGGTCTCGCCGGGGCCGCCGCTCATCGGATTCTTCTGGCGGCCGACTGCTCGGCGGTCTTTCCAGGGGAGCGGCTGAGCCGGCGGCGGGGGAATCCTGTCTCGCCTCGAAAATCGTCGTACATTTTGCGCAGCGCACCTTCTTGCCAAGCAGGTCGTCGGGAATGTCGAGCTTGATGCCGCACGAGGGGCAAGAAACGGAAACGGACATAGATTCCTCGGTATTTTCGAGAATCAACCGGTGTTTTGCATGGACGCCACGGTAATGAGAACAACTATGTAAATCGCCAGGGCAATCAATGCCAGGACATTGACAACGCAGCCCACCATGCCGCAGATAGCACCGGCGTTGGTTTGAGCGCGACCGTCTGGATCCATGGTGCCCGCGTCCATTTTTTTGAGATCGGCTCTGCCCATGATCCAGGCCGCGGCGCCCAACGCAATGCCGACCACAGGCATAATCCCGGTATTACAGCACCACCATGTCACCATGCTGCCGATGCCAAACCCGAGAATCATGCCGCCGCGGTGGGGTTCGAGATCGCGGCGGATGTGGTGCCCGTGCGTTGATTCGCCATCATCATCCAACGCGGGCTCCTGTTCATCGGGTTGCGGTGAGGACATGCCTTCTCCGAGTCAAAGGGGCTCACTAACGCGGGGGCCCGAGCGTGGGAGCTTCTTTGGTGGCTTTAGGAACGGCCTCTTTGGCGCCCACCGCAGATCCGTCGTCGCTGGAAACACCTTGGCCGCAAAAAAAACCAAATGCGAACGCGACCAGCACCACCAAGGTGGCCAACCCGCCCTTGACCCAGGCCGGCCATTTTGGAGTGTCGTCGCCGTTGCCTGGCGGCAGCCCTTGCGCCAGCGGCGCCCTGGCACGGAGCGATCGAACTGACGCACGGCATTGGCGACCTGGCCCACTTGACGCTTTGCCGCCGCATTGTCCGGATCGACTTCCAACACCTCAAGGTATGCCCAAACGGCCGAGCCTAGCTCCCCGGCGCAAGTCAGTTGTTCGGCCCGGCTCAGACTGGTTTGCAAGCCGTTGACATAGTCCACCAGCAATTCGAGGTCCGCCCGGCACGACGGGCATTGGCGCGTCAATTCGAGCAGCGGTTTGTTGCATTGCGGACATTGGGGCATTGGTGTACTCTCAAAGCAAATACGCGTAATTCAACAGCCGATCGTTGAGCGATGCGCTGGCGTCCTCCATGCGCTTGCTTATCGCCCGAGCCCATCGCCTCGCGCACCTGCCGGCACAGCTCCTCCAGCTCGCGCTTGTCGGCGGCATTCTCCACCTTGCGGAATCACGTCCTGCTCGGTCTTCTTGAGCACCTCCAGGGCGTCGCGGTATTCCGGCGTGTTTTCCAGGTCGCTCGCTGCGCGTCGACCAGGTCCTCGTTGATCCGCTTCATCTTGCATGATCTGCGCGGCGTCGAGCTGGTCCTCGCCGCTCTGCTGGATGGCGAAGCGCTTCTTCTGGCCGTTGTGCGGATCGTGGATCTGCACGGTCAGGATGCCGTCGTCGCCGTATTCGAAGGTCACGTCCAGGGCCCCGTCGCGCTGCGGTCGCGGCGGCTTGAATTCCCAGGGAATCTCGGCCAGCTTGACGTTTTCCGGGCTTTCCGGATCGTCGTAGACGTCGCCTTCGTAAGACGCTGATGACCACGCGCTCGGCCGGGTCGGCCACGGGGTAGTACGTCTTGGTGAACGAGCAGGGAATGTCGGCGCCGCGCTTGATGATCGGATCGAGATAGACCTGCCGGCGCTCGTTGATCGGGTTGGCGCACAGCGAATGCTCGAGCTTGACGCTGTAGGCGTAGTTGTCCAGACCCGGGCGCCTCCTGCAAGAATGGCCGAGACGATGGCCGCTCCCTGGGCCACGCAGGTCATCGGATCGACCTTGTCGAACGGCTCCGGCTCCTTGCCGGCCAGCTTCTCGGTGACGAAGCGGCGGACGAGCGGGATCTTGCTGGTGCCGCCGACCAGCAGCACCTTGTCGATGTCCTTGGGCCGCATGCCGCGCAGCTTCAGCGCCTCGTCGATGGCCGTGCCCGACTTGACGACCAGCGGCATGATCTCCTTCTCGAAGCGTCTGCGCGGTCGATCTCCTCTTCGAGGCTCAGATGGCGTTCGGGCACCAGCTCGGCCTTGCGGCACACGGCGGTCGGCTGCGTCGGACAGCTCGATCTTGGCCTTTTCCACGGCCAGCATGAACTGCTGCTTGTACGGCGAATTGAGGATGTCGAAGCCGGTCTTCTCCTGGAAGCGCTTGGCGATGACCTTGGCCCAGCAGCAGGTCGAGGTCGTCGCCGCCGAGCTTGCCGATGCCCTTGCTGCTGATTTCCTCGAAGATGCCGTGATGGATGCGCAGGATGGTGACGTCGAGGGTGCCGCCGCCGAAGTCGTAGACCAGGACGGTCTGATCCTGCTGGGCGTTGAGGCCGTAGCAGATGGCGGCGGCGGTCGGCTCGTTGATGAGCGTCAGCACCTGCATGCCGGCGGCGCCGGCGCACAGCTTGGTGGCATGCCGGGCCAGGCCCTTGGAGTTGGCCGGGATGGTCACGACCGCCTTGGTGAAGGTCTCCTTGAGCACCTTTTCGGCGTCCGTCTTGAGCAGGCTGAAGAGCATGACGGCGATCTGCTCGGTGCGCAGGTTCTGGCCGACCAGCGGCACGCGCTCGGGGGTGCCGAGGATGCGCTTGATGGAGCGGATGGAACGCTGCTCGTCGAAGTTCTCCTTGGCTTCCTGGCCGAAGGCCAGGCTGCCGTCGCGGCGCAGGGTGACGACCGACGGCGTCCAGCGTCTGGCCTTCGTGGTTGGGGACCACCTCCGCCTGGCCGTACTGAAAATTGGCGACGACCGAGTTGCTGGTGCCGAAGTCGATGCCGATGTAGGGCATGCTTTAGGTCCCTTTATGGAGCCTGTTGCAAAAAAGGGGACAGTCCCTTTAACAGGCCCGTTTATTCCGAAAAATAGCAGTGTGCGAGAGGGACTGTCCCCTTTATTGCAACAGGCTCCTACTCCGTCACAATTACCTTGGGCCGCCGCAGGACGAAACCCGGCTGCTGGCTGGCGAAACCATGCTGCGTCTGCTCGGCCACGCGCAGTGCATCCATGCCGTCCACCCGTTTGGCGCCGACGCGCTCGTGCAGTGCCGGGTTATAAGGCGAGCCAATGACGGCGTCGTAACGGTGGATGCCGTGCCGGATCAAAGCGGTGCCCACCTTGCGGCACTGGACTTCCACTGCATCAGCCCAGCTGGCAATCGCCTCTCCCGCCTCGCCTGGAATACTTAATCGCGGCCGGGCCGAGGCAATCTGCTCCAGCTCAAAACCAAGCTCAATGAGCTCATTGAGGAGCACCAGGCTGATCCGTTTTTCGCCGGTGATTTCCTGACGCAATTGCTGATAGGCTCGCTGCGTGTCGGCGGCGAAGCTGTTGAAGCTGGCCTGGAGTGTGTCGCGTGCCTTGGCCAGCGACTGCTCGAACAGCTTGTGCTGGCGTTCGTTCCGCTCCCGCAATCCGATGAAGGCTTCGAAGAGTCGGTACAGCGACGACGTTCCCTGGGTGACCTCGTCCAACGGCAAGGGCACATTCGGGCTTGGAGGGGGCGAATTGGCCGGTGAAAAATCGTTCATGAGGCGAATTCCTTGTTGCTACCAGGTGATCGGCAGGTTCCACGGGTCGAGCGGCTCGCTCAGGAATTTTTCCAATATACCCGCGCCGCGGGCATTTCCTCCGGCACGTCGGGAACGACAATGCTTGCCTTGACTTCCTCCAGGCCGGGCAGCTCCACGGGCAGGGCATAGTCCAGCAGGTCTTTTTCCACGTCCATCAGCTTGCAACGCGCCGCCGATTCGCCTGGACCGAAGTGTTCGGTCAGGTCGCGCAGCACGCCGTCGGCGGTGTCAAGGTTGAGGCTGGCGGCATCGGCGCGAATGCGCTTGTCCCGGTCGCTCAGAACCTCCCGCGCCCAATTGATGTCTTCCAGCGGCACCTTGATAAGCTGCCGCCGGGCAAGTTTCAGGCGTTCGGCCCAGTGCTCCTCGACCGTCCCTTTGTCCGCGGTTTTGTCGACGCCCAAAATCAAAAACGGGCCCACCTGCTCGCGCGGCAACGGGGCGAGTTCAAGGACAACGGGTTCCGCGGATTTATTCGTCATGGCAGCTCTATTTCGTCGTAGAACGGAATTCATTCCGTTCTACCTCGTCACGAACGGAATAAATTCCGTTCTACGTGCCCATTTGCTGACATACTTCGATCTTCTTGTCCACATGCTCCAGCATGTCCCGCACGATCCGTTTGTGCTCTTCGCTGGTCACGATCGCCAGGCACTTGTTGGCGATGCGGCGCAGCTTTTGAAACTCGCGCTGCAAATCGCGCATCACGTCGTGCACGGCCGACCAGCTGATCTGGTAGTTGGGCAAGCGCCGCACCTGCTCCATGATCCGGCCAAGCTGGTCGGTGTACTGATCGGACATGCGGCCGATCAGCGGGATCACGTTGGCCACCATTGCCACCGCCTTTTCCTCCACGCGGAGGTCATTGGGATATTTGCTGAGCGTTTTGCGGATGTCGGTCAGCATGCGCTCGATGTCTTCCAGCGTTTTCACCTCGCGCAGGTCCAGCTCATACAGGTCCATTTGCGGGTCGTTGGGGCGCAGCTTGCGCAACCGGCCCAAGGTTCGCCGGGCGTCATCGGGACGCTTCATCTGATTGTACATGTGGAAGAGGCGTTCGAGTGCGTCGAATTCACCGGGCCGCAATCGGCAAGCTCGTTGCAAGTAGCTCAGGGCGTTGTTCCAACTTTCCTTTTTCGAGAAGACCTCGGCCAGGCGATTAAGGCTTTCAAAGGCAAGGCTTTCTTGGTACTTCGGGTCGGCCTCGCCCAGGCCTGCCATTTGCCCTTGCAGCCCGAAATACGATTCCCAGTGGCTGGTGGACTTGTCGATCCTGCCGCCGAGCTCGCAGGCAAGTGCCAGGTTTTGGTGTAACCTGGGATCACTGGGCAACAGCTTGACCGCCATGGTGAAATACTCGAAAGCCCGATCGGATTCCTGCAGCATGCACTGGCAGCAACCGAGCAGGTTATAAGTCGCGATCTGCACGCCTTTGGAAATCTGCCGGCAGACGGGGTTATTGCCCGTGAAGCTCGCGGCCAGCGGCGTGAGCCAACGATTGGCGGCGTCCCAGCTGCAGCGCTGGGTCAGCTTGCTGGCCAGCAGCAAGGTCGCGGTGGCGAAGGCCTGCTGGGTTGGTTGGCTCGCGGGCCGCGCTGCCGCCAGATTTCGAAGCAACGGCAACACCGCCTCCATTTGGCCCAAGCCCAGCAACACCAGCAGCAATCGTTCCTCATCGCCGGCCGACATCGTGGCGACGGCGTCCTGCATTGGTACGCCATTGGGCAAGGGAGGAGGTTTGCTGGCAGTTTCCTGGCTGCGCTCCAGCAGCGGCTGCAATATCGTCAGGAAACGGCGTTCATCCTCGGTTGGCGCCATGGGTAAAAGCTGCGCGACCAACGGCAAACAGGCGCAATTTTTCCCTGGCAAAGCCTGGTCAGCATCAGATTGTAGCCCGCGGCATAGCATGCGGGATCGAGCTGCTGGGCACTCTCGAATTCCTGCTCTGCCTGCGCGAACTGGTTTTCCATGAACGACAGCACGGCCATTTGCAAAACGACGTTGGCATCCGGGGCGGCGATTTTGCGCAAGGCTGCACGGGCGTCGGCGATCTTGCCCTGGCGTTTCCGCGCCATCGCCAGCAAATAGGCGATTTGGGGATCGGCAGGGCCGCACTGCAGCGCCTGCTCGAGCAGCCGGGCCGCGGCATCCAGGCGTGTCATTTCGGGGTCCGGCGCCAGCACGGCGTCGAGTATTTCGGGCGTGTTCATCCGGGCCCCTTGCTGTGGAGGAGCCGCCGGCCCGCGTTGAACAGGGCGAACTGGATCCACTTGCCGATGGCGCGGTCCCGCAAACCCGTCTTGCCCGCTTCACGGAACCTGTCCGCGGCATTCTCGAATTGGCCCTTTTGTACTGCTTGCAGGCCGGCTAGAAGTATGGCCTTTTGGAGCGGCTCGTCAAACGCCCAGGCCGTGCGCCGCGGCGTATCCAGGCTTTGCCACCACTGGATCGCCTCCTCGAGCGCGCCCTGGTGAAACAGTATAGCGCCGAGGATGGCGCGAGCGTGCTGGCACGACGGGCTGTCCTGAGAGTCGGCAACCGCTTTCATCGCCACCGCGGCACCCTCGGCATCCTGACGATGGATGCTGATCCAGCCGATGAGATACCTGGCCTCAACTTGTAGCTGGTCATCGGCCGCGGCTTTGTTTGCCGCCTCCAGGGCCGTTGTTAAATTGCCGGCCGCTAGATGGCTGATCGCCGCGAAGTAGTGGAATAGTGAAGCGGAACAAGTCTTGCCGTGCATCGTTGTGGACAGGGCGGCGAGATGCTCGCGGTCGCCAAACACCGTGCAAACAGCGGCCGTGAGCCATAGCGCTTCGGTGTGGCCGGCTTCGTTCTCCAAACAATGCTGCATGTGGGGAAAAAAGGCGTCAGGAACCCTTTCCGCCAAGACGGTTCCTGACTCCTTTTTTTCGGCCAGCGAAAGACGTGCGGCCAGGCAATTCAGGTCAGCCCGCGCTCCGCCGTTGCTGCGGGCGATGGCGGAGCGCATCGACTCCGCACAAAGCTCCGACAGCCCTTGCTGATGCTGCACAATCGCCAGCCGTGCCCAAGGCACGGGGTTGCTTTCATCAACGCCGCACCAGCTGCGCAGCAACTCCGCCGCGCGCTCGCCCTTGCCGCGGCGATAAAAGAGCATGGCGAGGCGATCGTGAGCCCGCGTGCTGCGGGGCGCCGAACCGAAGCAGCACGTCAGCGCTGGCCAACGCGGCATCGGCTTTGTTTTCGGCCTCCATGCGCTGCGAGCGATCCAGCAGCTTTGCCTCGGCCCTTGCGGGATAATCGGCGCCGAGCACCGCGGGGAACGCTCCGGGCGCCTTGGCGGCGGCGACCTTGAGGAAGGTGTACTCCAGCTCGTCAAAGTCCCATTGGTGGGCCGCAAAGTAAGGACGGGCTTCCTCCGCGCTTTGAAAGGTGATGGTGAATAGGTCAAGGGCTCGCTCGTGCTCGATGCTCTCCAGCATGGCAGCCCGGCAGTACAGCCAGGCGTAAGCCGGTTTGACGAAGGCCGGATGCTCAACGGCCAGTTGATGGTAGGCCGCGGCGGCGTCACGATCCGTGGCCTCGACCGACTGCAGATGATCGCACAGGAAAATGTGATCCTCGGCGCTGAGGGCGATGTTCAGCCGCCGGGCCTCGCGCCACACCTCCGACAAAATGGCGACCCACTCAGAGTCGCCCAGGCCGGTGAATTGCCGGGCCGTTCGCACCGCCCACGTTACATTGGGGCCTTTGTCCTCGGGCCGGTCGGGTTTGGCGCACGCGGCGCAGACGGCGAGGTAACCGGCCGTCAGGCGGTCCTGCGGATTCTCCAGCTCCAGCGCGGTTTTCAGGTGCTTGAATGCCTCGTCGTAGCGCTGCAATCTGGTCAGCGCCAGCCCCAACCCCCGAAGGGCGTCGTGCGTTGGAGCCATGTCGTCGAGCATTTTTTGGAAGGCTCCGGCCGCCGCCTGAAATTGCTCGAGCCGAAAGTGGGCCTGACCCATCGCCAACTGGCCCTGCCGCATCAAAGCACGCAAATCATTGCCCCAAAGTGGGCAAACAAAACGATGCTTGGCGGTCAATTTGCGGATGAATGAGTGGTTTTCCGGCAGGCCCTCGCTCCAGGCCTTGTCCGGTTCCTTGAGCCATGCCGCCAGCCCGCGGGCGGTCAGAGCGCGATTGAGCGCCCGAATGGCGAGGTTGCCGTCGGCCCCCGCGGCGACCATCGCCAGGCCGAGATGCAAGGAAATCATGGGGCAATTGCCGTCGATCCGATTGGCCTCGGTGATATATCGCAGGGCTTCCTTGGGTTGGCCAAACCGGAGCAGGACGCCGCCAAGATAGAGCGGTGGGTCGATGAATCCCGCACTGGCGTTTGGAGTTTTGGTCTGCTCTGGGCCTGCGATGGTTCGGGCTGCCAGCAGCGATTCCTTGGCAAGCTCCCAGCGGCTGGTTCGGATGTGGCAGAGGCCTTGCCAGAACGACGCTTCCGCACTTGGCGATTGCAAGGCGAGTGTTCGGGCGATCATGGCCTCGGCGCCCTGAGTGTCGGCGCCAACGGTCGCGGCGAACAGCGCCCGGATTTCCGCGAGCATTTTTTCGACAACCGCCGCGCGTGCTTCACCGGCGTTGGCGCCAAATAGCTCAGCGGCCTGCAAATGATGTGCGAGGGCCTGCTCGAAATCTTTCGCCTGAGCGGTCTGGATGCCGGCTGTACGATGGCACTCGCCCGCGAGGTTGCGCAGGCTGCCCTCCCAAAAAACGCTGTTGCGGCCGTTTTGAAAGGGCTCAACGATGGTGAGCGCTTGCTGCCATTGGCCCTGGCGGAGCAGCCGTTGACCCCTGCGCAAAGCGCGAGCCCGTCTAGGGCCGCGCCAAAAATCTTCCACAGCAGCCAAAGGCCGCCCAGGGCTGCGATCCCTCCGATGGCAGGCCAATTCAGCATGGTCAAGGCAAATTCGGACGCTGCAATCGGTGGCAGCATGTACAGCATCATCAGCGGTCGCCGCTCTGGTGTTGAAGGACCGGCCCACACTGCCGGTGATAATGAACAGGCTACCGCGCCCAGGCCAATCCTTCAAGCATCCCCTCGCGGCTCACTTCCGCGCCGGCCGCTTCTGGGCGAGCAGCCAGGTGTAGAGCATCGGATTGTTGTAGGTCGCCGTCCACGAATCGTGATTGGCGTCGGGATAGACCGTGAAATAGATGCTTGTGCTGCCGGTCTCCTTGATGGCATTGACCATCTTCTCGGATGTCGCCAGCTTCACCGTCGTGTCCTTGGCGCCGTGAAAAACCCAGGTCGGCAAGTCCTTGAGCTTGGCCGCCTGCTTGGGATCGTTGCGAGCCCCGCAAATTGGCACAATCGCCGCGAACCGCTCAGGGTGCTCCGTGGCCAGCATCCAGGTGCCGCCGCCGCCCATGCTCAGGCCGGTCAGGTAGACACGGTCTAGGTCGCATTTATACTTGGCCAGCACATCGTCGAGCAAGGCGTTGAGCCCCTCGACCGGCCAGCCTTTTCCCGGGCTTTGCGGGGAAACGACGATGAACGGGAGTTTTTTCGCCTCACAGATTTTGGGCGGCCCATGCGCCTTGACCTTGTTGATGTCGCTGCCTGATTCGCCCGAGCCGTGCAAGAACATCATCACTGGCCATTTCTTGTCGTCCTTGCCGTAATCCTCAGGCAAATAGAGGAGGTAGTTGTACTTAAACTTTTCGTTGGCGAATTGGCACGCCACCTGGACGCCGGGCTTCGCGCCGTCGCCCTGGCTGCCGGCGGACAGGGCCGTGGCTGAGAGGGACAGGATCAATGTGGAAATCAACAGACGGGACCGATTCATAAGCAGCCTCCAGTTCATGGCGACGGCACACGGAGTGTGCCTACTACTATAGTAGTAGGCACACTCCGTGAGCCGTTTTGGTTTACGGCGACTTTCTCTGCCATGATCGACAACCGCGTGGCAAGATGCAACAAAAAAACCTTTACATTGGGGCGCCGCGCCCGAAAATGAATGACGTTGGAGTAAAGGTTTCGATCAACCCTGACCGCGAGGATATGCCGTGGAACCCCAGGATCTTGTCACTGTTTACACCGTCTCCAACTCCGTCGAGGCGGAGATCATCAAAAATGCGCTGCATGCCGAGGGCATCAAATGCTTCGTCGCCGGCGAAAACCAGGCCGCCGAAAGCGGGCTGACGGGCCTCGCCATCGGCATCGATGTGCCTGCCGCCGACGCGGACCGTGCGCGAAGATTTATCCAGGCCCATGACCAGCGCCGCAAACATGCGCCGCGAGAGCCGAAGTAAGGATTTTTTTGATGATTTGGCACGCGAGATGCACATTGGGAAAGAAAGAGGAGGAAAAAAAGAAACGCCTGGAATTGCAGGCATTCTCGGTCCTAATGCGGAGGTGCAATCATGTTCAAGCCCGTACTTTTCTTGGCCAAACTCGGCATTGCAGCTGCGACGCTGCTGTTTGTCACCGTGGAACCCAGCTACGCGCAACATCGGGGCGGCGGCGGTGGTGGATTTCGTGGTGGTGCAGTCCGCGGTGGTGGATATCGTGGTGGCGGATGGGGCGGTGGGTGGGGATGGGGCGGCGGCCTGTGGCTCGGTGCGCCGTATTACGGAGGCTATTATGGCTACCCCGCCTACGATTACGGTTATTATGGGAGCCCTTCATACTATTCAACACCGGCGCCCTATTACACATACCAGGCCCCAACAGCAGTGACCGCGGATCCTGGTTACGCCTTGACTTCCACCCAGCAAGATAACACGGCAGTGATCGACGTTCGCGTTCCCGCTGATGCGCAGGTGTTTGTCGACGGCAGACCCACGCAGCAGCGCGGCACCGAACGCCTGTTTCACACGCCGCCGTTGAGTCCTGGAACGTTCACTTATGAACTCCAGGCCACCTGGTCGGCCAACGGCACGCCCACCACGGTGACCCGGCAAGTGCAGGTGCAGGCAGGGAGGCACGCATTTGTCAACTTCATGGAAGCCGCGCCCGACAATCACAAGTAAGCCCCTAGAGCGCACGGCGAAGTCGTGGCAATTTATTTGCCAGGCTTCGCCGTCGTTTCCATCGGTAAAACGACACCAACCCGAAACGTAAGCGAGGAGCCCTGCTGGCCCTCGCTCACGCTTCGGGTTGGTATTTGTTTTCCTGGTGGATACCTTACAGGCCCGTCAACCGTGCATCCGCGTCCCCGAAACGGTCGAGCCTGACGCCCATGCGGTCCATGATCGACAGGTACATGCCGCACAGCTTGCGGTTGCCGTCGCCCCTGGTCGTGTAATCCAGGACGCGGCCCGTCGGCAGTGTGCCACCCAACCCGCCGACCAAGAGGACCGGCAGCTTGGTCGATTCGTGTTTGCTGCCTGAAAACATGTTCGACAGGAACAGCAAGCAGGAATTGTCGAGGACCGTGCCCCCGCCCTCGGACATTGCGTCCAGGCGAGCGGCGAGGTAGGCAAGTTGGCTGACGTAGTAACGCGAAATCCGCTCATAGGCGTCTGAGCGGTCGTCGTGAGACGAGGGGTGATGCGACGTGCGCGTGTTGAGGAATGGGTAAACCAAGCCGGAAATGTCGCGGCAGAGCAGCAGCGTGGCGACCCTGGTCTTGTCGGTCTGAAAGCCCAGGGCGACGATGTCGCACATCAGCCGCATGTGCTCGCGGATGTCTTCAGGCAGACCGTTGTCCGGCCGCGGCATCATGGCAACCGGCTGACCACGGCCCTGGCCGCGTTGCTCGGCGGTCTCCTGCGCGGCCCGCGTTCCGGCGACTCGTCTTTCCACCTCGCGGACACTGCTCAGGTATTCGTCCAGCCTGGCCCGGTCCGCGCCGCTGACTTGCCGGCTCAGGCCCGCCGCCTGCTCGCTGACGCGGTCGAGAATGCTGCGATTGCGCTGCTGGCCGCGGTTGTCGAACAAACTGTCGAACGCCAACGACGGGTAAACCTCCATCGGCACGGGCGAGGTCGCGCTCTGCCAGGAGATATAGGAGCTGTAGGCCATCGAGAAATTGGTTTCATGGTAGCCGGTAATCGGCTGCTCGCACCCCAGGACCATGCACGGCTGCACACTTTCCTGGCCGATGTGCCGGGCCAGGACCTGATCCATGCTGACGCCACCGCGAAGTTCGGCCCCTCTTTGCAATGCCGCGCCGGACAAAATGTTGCCCGTTTGGCCAGGATGGATGCCGACGCCGGTGGCGTTTTTGTTGAAAAGACCGTTGAGGACATTCAGCTTGGCCTTGTGCGGAGCCATCGGGGCCAGCGTCTTGCTCAACTCCATCTCGGCGCCGTTGCCGCGCCCACCAGTGATCGGGGTTGATGCCGCACGCCATGAACAGCGTGGCGAATCGCTTCGGACAGGGCGTGGGCACTCCGCCGGCCGTGGGAAGGACGCCCCAGACGGGGATCGACTCGAGCCACGGAAGGGCCATCGCCACGCCAGCGCCGCGGAGGAAGGTTCGCCGGCAAACGGGGGATCGGTTGGGTTGGGAAGGGGCCTGGTTGGATTCGCTCATCGCTTTCCTGCCTGTAGGGGTCCACGTCACGGACGGTTGCTGGTGGTCATGGCAATTGGCTGCATGCACCATATTACAGTCGGCAGGGCAGGCGGTAAAGGCGCTATCTTTTCGTTTATGTCAGAATTTGTTAGTGGTCAGTCGAACCTTCCGCAAGTAAGGCGTGCCAGGTTTCCACCATCCCAATGCGGTCGATCAACGCTTCGAGCCGGGCCAGGTCGGCGATTTTAGCCAAGGCGGTCTGGGTGCGGGCACCGGGCTGCCCCAGGTGTTTGCTGCCCAGCAGTAGCAGGATCTTGCGGGCCTCCCTTACCGCGCCTTCGGCCCTCCCTTCTTGAAGGCCTTCCCGCAAAATCGCTTGATACGTCGTGGATTCTTTCATGGATTCAACTCCTTGCAACAACAGTTTCGCCAAGGCTTGCGAATACCGTAACCCGAGCAGGATGTAAGTCGAGGCCCATAACTGGCTTTTCAATCGGCCCACATCGCGGCGGCGCAATCGCGATTCCATCTGCTTTATTATGCCAGGCAATTGCTCTTTTGTCACGGCGCGTAATCGGCGCCAAAGGCAGCGTGCCCAGGCCGCCCGCCAATAACTGGTCCGGCGGGATTTGCCAAACGCGAATTACGCGGTAGCCAAATACATTGTAAGGCACTTCGTCCGGGAAGCCGCGCTGACGCAGCCCACTCAAGGCCGGCGAGTCGGCGGCGGGCTTCAACAATACGACGACGGTGCGAACGAGCAGCCCGTGACGGTCATCAAGCAGGACGTTGCGCTTGTTGAGGGCCGAAGGTAGGTTTGCAGCGTCGTGGCCGGCGACGAACTCCAGGTGGAGGAGGTAGGGCGGCTTCGCTTCAACGCGCAACACCTTGTTGGCGGCGCCGCTGACCGTGGCGATGTCGGCGTCGATGATCCGGGTTGGCGCCGCGGGCTCGCCGGCCAGCACGGTCCAGTCGTCCGGTCCGATTTCCACCAACGATTTCAGGGTCGGGTCGAGGGGTTTGTCGGACATGTCGCACTACTTCTCAGGCAGGAATTCACCAACAATAAGATCAGGTCGACCCAGCCCGTTTGGCGGCCCGCTCGCGAATCTGCCCACGAATTTCTTGCCAATCACTTGTAGTCATCGGCGTCGCGGTGCCGCTGTCCAGCGACTCCAGGAGTAAGCCGTCAATTCCGTCGCGGCGTTTTCGGTCGTGGTCCTCGCAAATCAAGCGGCGGATGTAATCGCTGGCGCTTGAGTAGCCGCCTTCTTCGACCTGCAGCTTCACAAATGCACTCAACGTGTCGGGCAAAGCGATATTGAGGATTATCATGGTTTGCGTCCTTTCCTGGCAACAGTAAACTTAGCCATCGCCGTAGTCAACTTGATGCCGGAGTGCATCAAGCAAGTCTACCCGCCGCCGCGCTTGTTTAGAAACTGCGGACTGGTAATGATCGCTTCCACCAGCGTGCCAAATCGGTGCTCGTGGGCCACCAACTTCCGCCGCATCTCCTCAATCAACTCGTCGTCAGACGGCAGCAACGTGCGTCCGAGGGCATAAGCCAGCAATTTGCGGCAAAAATTGTCCACGAACTCGTCCTGCCGGCGACTTTGCAGGTAAACGCGTAAACCTTCCAAACCAGTCCCGTCCCCTCCGCCCGGAAACGTCGCCCTGGCATCCACCGGATGGCCGCCCAGGTCGATCGTCCGCCGTTCGCCGATTGGCCCGAAGCCCTCGAAGGCCAGGCCGACCGCGTCGAAGCGCTCGTGGCAGCCGGCGCAACTCTTGTCCGCCCGATGCCGCGCCAAAACCTCGCGCAAGGTCAGTTCGCCCAATTTCGCCTCGTCCGCGGGCAGTTCGGGAACCTCGGCGGGCGGCGCGGGGATCTTTTCTCCCAGCAGGCGGCGAACGACCCAGTAGCCGCGCTTGACCGGACTGGTCCGCAACCCCGGGCGTTTTTGGTCAGAAACACCGCCATGGGCAACAGACCGCCCCGGCCATATTGATTGGCATCATCGACTCTGCACCCAATCGCCCGTTGCCGGCCGGTCGGCGCCGGCATGCCGTAGTGCCTGGCCAGCGACCGGGATTGACGAAGGTGTGGTTGGCGTAAAGCAAATCGAGCACCGAGCGGTCGGCGCGGGCCATATCCATGAAGAAACGGACCGGCTCCTCGAACATCGCTTGCCGCAGGTCGTCGTTGAATGCCTTGAAGCCGCTCGCGGTCCACGGCGTTGTGCTCCTCGAAACGGCGGAAATCGAGCCAGTTGCCGGCAAACTCGGTCGCCAGGCCGCGAATGCGGTCGTCTTGCACCATCCGCCGGGCCTGGGCAATCAGCATGTCCGGGCGGTGCAAATCGCCGGTCTTGGCGTGGGCCAGCAACTCCGCGTCGGGCATGCTGGACCAGAGGAAGTAACTCAGGCGGCTGGCCAGGGCATGGTCCGAAAGCGGTTGCACGCCTTTGCCAGGTGCTCCACGCCGCGCGCGCGTCGAGGCGGAAGAGAAAGTGCGGCGACACCAGCACGCTGACCAGCGTATCGCGGACGGCGTCTTCGTGGCTCAGCCCGTCCTTGTCGCGCAGGCCGCGGTAGAAGGCCGCGCACGTCGTCACGCTCCGCCTGCGACAGCGGTCGGCGATAAGCACGCTCGGCGAACTCCTGCAAGGCCTGAACGTGGCTCGGCTCCGCGGCCAGACGCGTCTTCTCGACCAGGCGAATGCTCGCCGAGATGATCGTCAAAATGGTCCTTGATCGCCGTCAGGGCGACCTCGCTCGCGCCGCTTGCGGCGTGCCTTGGCCAGGTACACCTCGGCCAGTTTCTTGATCTTCGCCTCGGACGTGCAATCCTTGTCCTCGGCGCGGGCGAAGTCGAACTCGGCCCGCGCATGAAGCTGGAATCGGAGCGCTCGAACCAGATGAAGCTGGTGTATTGCCGCATGGGGGCGCCGGTGATCACGTCGAACTCGAGCCACAGACGGTCCAGTTCCTGTTTCCCGTGCTGATCGAGAATGAGCTGGTAAAGCGGGCCGTCGTCGCGGAAGTATCCCGTCATGCTGTGAAACCCGGCGTTGAGCAAGCGGCCGGTGAGCTTCTTCTCTCCCTTGGGATCGAGATAGACGCGGGCACGCTCGGACATAAAGAAGGCGTCGGGAAACGTTGCGCAGAACGTGGCGAAGGCCGCTTCATATTGCTTTGATCGCCGCCGGGATCGGTGGGCGGCGGTCATCGCCTGCTTGGCCGCCGGTTCCGAAGCGACGCCGTCCAGACGAAGTTGCAGCGCCCCGGGGGCATAGCGACGGCGGTTCGCGACAACTTGGCGGTCCTTCCACAACACCAGCGGCTGCGACGCCGTTCTGCATCGGCCGGGCGGTCAGGTTCTTCACCTCGGGCACAAGTTTTTGGCGGAGCCGCACGACGAAATTACGCATCTGCACGCAGCCGGCTCGGACCGCTTGACCAGCTCAGCGCTCGGCCGCAGGCAGTTCCGCCCACAGCAGCCTGCAGGGCCGCGATCGGGCCAAGTTCCTCCGGCGGCCCGGTCAGCACGGCCCAGACTGTGGCAAGGTACTTGGCGCTCACGCCCTCTGTGGCTGCAATGTCCGCCAGAGTTCGCGTCCGGCTCGCCGAGGGCCGCCGGTGCTGGAATTGCCAGGCGGCCTGAAAGTAGTCGGCATAGTCGGTCCGCTGCCGCTGGTAGAAATCGATGATCCGCCGCACGCAGAACTTGTCGCGGTCGGTGTCGGCGACGACAGGATACGGGGCGAACGCCAGCCCGTCCGGGTTGAAGACCAAATGTTCGGATACACGCCGGGCCGCTTCGAGGTATTTGTCCAGTAGCGCGCGGCGACATCATCAGCGACTCGGCCGAGTTGTCGAACCCCGCCTCGTTGGCCGGGTCGACGGGGAACTCGCGCGTCGGCCGGATGTCGACTCCCGTCAGGTCGCGAATGGTGTAATCGTACTCGGCGTTGCTCAGCCGGCGCGGCAGGACCGGGCCGGGGTCGCCCGCATTGCGCTTGGCTTCGTGTTTACGAAATTCGCGGACCCAGGTGACGACCTCTGGCGAAGCTCAGCCGGCGGTTGAAGCTCAGCCTTGCGCGGCGGCATCTTGTTGGTGTCGAGCTGCTGGAGCACGGTTTCCCAATGGCCAAGGTCTTTCGCCACTGCATCCGCGCTCTCGAAAGAGGTCAAATCGAGATCGCCCTTGGGTTTTGCGCCGGCGTGGCAGGTCGTGCAATAGGTCTTCAAAAAAGGGTGGACGGTTTCCTGAAAAGCGGTCTGGAGCGTCGCCTGGCCTGGCGGGGCGACGACCACGGCAACGTCGGGCCGGTGTCGGGCCCACAACAGAAGCAGCCAGATCGCCAGGCCGATGAGCGGGCACAGAAAGCACATGCAAACGCGAGGTCGAAACATGGCCAGCACCTATAGACAATAGCGAGGTAAGGGAGTCAAGAGTTATTTTAGCAAGGACAAGGCGATGTCACCACTGTGGTAATTCCAAATGCCACGGCCTTGTGCCGTGGATGGTTACGTTGGTCTCTACTTTGGCATCGGATGTCTCAGCCATCATCGGACTTGGGCCTCGGCCGCGGCGGTTGTCGGCGCTGGCTCTCGTCCCAGAGACGAAATTCATAGCGAATCGCATTGGGGGCATAGGCCCGATCCTGATCGAGTCCATCCCCGGCATAGGTGCCTTGCGGACCGATCCCGAAAATGACAACGCCGTCGCTGGTCTTGCGATAGCGCAGTAGTTTGCCGTCGTAGCCGTCCGTGGGTATCTTGTCGAGCAGCCCAGCGGACACAACCTCGTCGAGTGACGTCGGCCAGCGCTCGAATTTGAGCCGAAAGCGCTCGCAGCCCATGCCGGCGACGGCACAATCCATCATCAGGCGACAGCGCCTGCTTGCTTCGGCCATTCCCCCTAAGGCCGGAACCATGCTTTGGACACCGTTGATGCTTGCTTGTTGAAATTCAACTCCAGGTCACGCAGCTTGACACCCATTTCACGCGGCGGCCATTTCGTGGCTTCGACTGCCTCGGTGTAATACCGCAACAAAAAGGCATGATCGAGTTTCGTGCCACCCCACCACTGAGGCAAAATCGACGGGGCTTTACCTTTGCCGACAACAGCATCCAGGTTGGCCTTTCCGGCCTCGACATTATTCATCAGTTCGTGGACGCCGGCTCGCTCGCCCTGCAAGGCAGTGGCAAAACAGGCACCGTGGCCTCTTCGGCCAGCTGCAGGCTGAGCATTCGCGAGCATCTCGTCAGATAAATAGCCCAGGGCCAGGCACTGTTCAAAGCTTCGCAGCGTCTGCTGCTGGAGTGACATGCGAACCAGTTGGGAGATTAGTGTCTGCTCTTCGCCGATAGAACGCCCGGCGGCCAGGATGGCCAACGACGATTCGCCGGCCTCGTCAGCCTGGCCATCGAGGCATTGCAGAAGCGACCTGTGCCGCAATAAAAGGCCCAGGTCACGCACCTTCTGTATGTGTGGAACAACGGTGCTGTAAATCCGTGCCGCATGTCAAGGCAAAGGACCCGTTTCTCAGTGGGATCGCTTTTTTGACCTCGGCGGCCGCTGGTGAAGATGATGCTAACGCCTTGCGCAGCTTGTCAGTGAGTTGGGCATCCAGGCGGCATTGCGGCGGCAAATCCAGCAAGTCCCCCATTTCAGGGTCGCTGAGCCAATCCATTGGAGGCATTATCACCATGGCTGCCTGGATGGGCCCGGCGGCATTTTGTTCCGCCGGGATCGCCATGCGCCGTTTTTCTATGTTCTCGAGTCGCCAATCAGGGTCAAGCAGGTCGCTCTCGGCAATAGCCTCGGCCAAGGCTTGATCGACCCGGTGCACGTAGAAGAAATAAGCACCGATCACCGCTGCCGGTATCGACAGTAGCACAAGAACCTCAAACGTCAGCAGGAGTTTTTTGCGACGGCTCCAGCGCGGTTTTTCATCTGCGAACCCAGGAACTGGCGTGTCTGACATTCCAGGATCTCCTTGGCTTCGACACTTCGGGACAGCTTTCTGGATACATGCTTATTTATAGCGGGTTATGGCGGCTGCTGTCGTGAGTGGTCATCCCAGGGAAGGAATTCAAATCTGCGGCAATGCCCTGATACTACGGCATTGGACATACTACAATTAACGCATGACCAAGAATAACCGAAATTCGTCGATTACAGTTCCGTTGCCGCGCGATTATCGCGGCGCCGATGTTCCTATGCGCTTAATCCGTCGCTTTGCTCGTCAAGTCGCCGAGCAATTTCAGCCCGACAAGATCATCCTCTTTGGCTCCTACGCCCACGGCACACCGCACGTGGACAGCGACGTGGATATTCTTCGTGGTGATGCCGACCCGGAACCAGCTCGACCAGTCGGTGAAGATCAGCCTGGCCATTGATCCGCCGTTTTCCTTGGACATCATTGTGCGTACGCCGCACGCCATGCGGTGGCGATTGGCAGAGGGCGAATCCTTCCTGAAAGAAGTCATGGCGACAGGAAAAGTGCTGTATGAAAAGGACAACAAAAGAGTGAGTGGGCAAAGCCGAAGCCGATTACGCCGCCGCCCGCAGGCTGCTGCGGGGAAGCGATCCCCTTCATGACATAGTATGTTTCCATTGTCAGCAGTGTGCCGAGAAATACCTCAAGGCCCTACTGGAGGAACGTGGCATCATTATACCTCGCACTCACGACCTCATCTCGCTTTTGCCCGTGTTGGTGCCCCACTATCCGTCGTTGCGTGCATTTCGCCGCGGCTTCGACTATCTGATTCGCTTTGCCGTTGACACACAGTATCCAGGCGATTATGCCAGCAAACGCCAGGCGGCATCCGCAATCCGATGGGCCGAACGGGTCCGCGACGCTTGCCGAAAATTGCTTGGGGTAGGTCCGCGGCCCCGTCGCAGATCGCCGTGACAAGGCAGCGCCCGTGCTCCCCTGCGCTGACGCTTCGGGTCGCGGCTAAACGACGGTCCTATTTCCTGTTTTCCTTCCTCACCACCAGCTTCAAACCTGACCAAGTATCATCCACCGCGCACACCTTGATGTCAACCAGGCCGAGCGGCAGCGCCACCTCTCTGATGGTGTCTTCCGTGATATCCGTCGGCACCTTCGACGCCTTCTTGGGCCACGACACCCAAATCGCCGCCGCTGGATTCATCGCCTTGAGGAAGCAACGCAGCTCAATCAGAAGCTGCGATTTTTTCGTGGTAAAGAGGTGGATGATGTCGGTGTCTTTGTCGAGCGCGGGCACAATGCTCACGCCTTCCGGCAGCGGCGCCACCAGGTCTTGGTAGTGATCCGGCTCGCCGACCAGAAACACTTTTCCGTCGGCTTTGATGCCGAGCTTTTTTGCCAGGGGAGTGCCGGAATAGCCAGCCATGCGGCGCCTCGCTCAGTCAATGGCACGAATGATCGGTGTCAATCCAAATAAATCCTGTTCGTCCTGCAAATCTTGTCCGCTTTCTGTCCCAACGCCCTCTGCGGCCGATGGCTCGCCTGGCAACCATGACTCGTCAATCTGCCAGATGGCCGGCTCAATCTCAACGCTGGCTAGCAAAACGGACATTACCGCGGCATCGAGAGATCCCACTGCTACCATTCCCTGCGCATCCGAGAAGGCACGCTCAAAATAGTGGGCATTTGGCACTTGGCTGTGTGCGCTCAGCAATTGTCCCACCTTCTCCGCCCCGCCGCTCACCGAGTCCTCTTCACTGCCCACTGCCCACCGGCCACTGCCCGCTACCGTTTGCACCACCAGCGATCCCTGCCCATCCGCCAGCCCTGTTTGGTATATTCGCAGCCGCGTCGGATCAACCTGCTCGACCAAGGATATTGGTGTATTGGAGCCTGCCGCCCCTTCTTCACTGCCCACTGCCCACTGCCCACTGCCCACTACTTGCAAAGTGATCGTCACCAAACTTCCCCCCACTGTGAACTGAATGGGCGTGGTGCTGAAAAGACTGATGCCGATTTCGCCCGTCTCGGGGTTGATCGCCGCCCCAAGCTGCCAACCGCTGCCGGCGTTTGGGATTGTACCCAGCTTGATGTCGGCGGCCGTCACGCTGAAGATTCGCGGATTGTACGCACCGCCAACGTCGCTTCCATCAGTCCGCTGCTGCCGGCAGGCCGGGCCGTGTCGATGATCACCGGCACAATGACAGTGCCGCCGGGCAGTGCCGTCAGCTTCGGCCGGCAAACTCAATGTCGGATCGGGGCCGGTCGCCACGATGGACAGACCCGTTGGAATGGCAGGAATCTGCGGCGTGCTGATGCCGGCCAGCAGGCGATTCATTAGCCCGGATTATTCATCACATTGAAACAAAAAGGCCTTCGGTCGCGTCTTAACTTGTGTTACGAGCAAGCTATAGAGCACGAACGGAGGCCTGCTGTGAGTATACAGACTGCTTGGCAAGCGACCTTTGATTTTTGGGGCGATTTGGACGTCGTTGTCGAGCCTTCCCAGGCGCAACTAACGTCCGACGCGGGCCTGTTGCCGCTACGCCAGTTCGATGAACAGATCGGGCTGACCCGACAGTTCGCCGCAGCTTTGGACGACCCCCGTTCCCCTGAGGATTGCGACCACTCGTTCCTGGAAATGGCACGCTCACGCATCTTCGGAATCCTTGCCGATTATGAAGATCAAAACGATCACGACAGTTTGCGCACGATCCCGTGTTCAAGCTCATTGCCAACCGCTCGCCCGACGACGGTGCCTTGGCCAGTCAGCCAACCTTGTCACGGTTTGAAAACTCCGTCACCATCGCTTCGCTCAAGCGGCTCCGCGACGTGTTCATCGATCAGTTCATCGCCTCGTTTGCCACGCCGCCAAAGCATTCGACCTTCGATATCGACGCCGTTGATGACCCAGCCCATGGCGAGCAACAACTGGTCCTCTTCCACGGTTATTTCGAACAGTATCAATATTTCCCCTCGTTCATCACCTGCGCCGACAACGATCAAACGGTGCTATTATCGCTACGCCCTGGCTCCGTGCATGCCGCCCTCGGCGCCGACGACGATCTGGAGTACCTGGTTCGTCGTCTCCGCCAAGTTTGGCCCGACGTTCGCATCCATGTGCGTGGTGATGCCGGCTGCGGCATGCCTTGGATGTATGCGGTCTGCGAACGGGTGAATGTCGACTATACCTTTGGCCTCGCCGCCAACAATGTTCTCAAAAAAGGCAGCGAATCTCTGCTTGAACAAGCCGAGGCTAATTTCAAGGTCACCAACCAGTCACAACGCCTGCTCGACGGGTTTTGGTATCAAGCAGGCTCTTGGCCGGCGCAACGTTGGGTGATCGTCAAAGCGGAGGCCAACGCCCAAGGCACCAATCGACGTTTCATCGTCACCAATCGCCCTGGCGCTCCCATCCTGCCGGAGGCCGCCTACGACGACTACGCGGGGCGCGGCGAAAGCGAGAACCGCAACAAGGAACTCAAGTGTGACTTGAAGATCGACCGCACTAGCGATCATCGCTTCGTGGCCAACTTCTTCCGCCTTTATCTGCACGCGGCAGCCAGCAACTTGCTGGTGCGCTTACGCCGGGAATTCGCATCGCCGCCATCTCCGCAGCCAACGCCACTCAATCCAGTCGACAACGAACCGCTACCGACCGAAGCGTTTGCCGATCCCCACCGCCGCCGTTATTTCAATCAGCGCCGTCAAGTCGATCCGCTTGGTGAAGGCCATCCCTGCACGTGGCGTAGCTTGCTGATCAAGGTGGCCGCCGAAGTCACCGTCAGCAGTCGCCGGATTTTAGTCCGCCTCAGCGCTGCCTGGCCCTACCTCGATTGGTACCGCCGGCTCGCCGAGTTCCTCACTTCAACGCCGCGCATCTCCAGTGCTTAGCCAACCGCCAGCTCGAAAAATCGCAACCCCCCGGCGTGGGGGTAAGGGGGCGCTATTCCTTGCGGTGGCGCAAATCCGAAAACTGCCCTTGCTTCATTTCCCTTAAGCATGCCCCTTGCTAATGTGGCTAAGGCGATGAATAATCCGGGTTAGATGTGGCGAAGGTTCGCTGGGCCTGGAAGCTGCCGTCGCCATTGCCCAGCAACACACTGACCGTTGCGCCGAACTTATTAGCCACGACCAGGTCAGGTTTACCGTCGCCATTCACATCGCCCACCGCGACTGAAACTGGGTAATCGCCAGCTGCGTAATCTTGCTGCGCCTGAAAGGTCCCGTTGCCGTTGCCCAGTAGCACGCCGACCGCGTCAAAGCCTCGATTGGCCACGGCCATGTCGAGTTTGCCGTCGCCGGTCAAATCTGCCAACACTACCGAATATGGATCCACGCCAGTGGCGATGGTGTGCTGGACTTGGAAGGTGCCATTGCCGTTGCTAAGCAATACGCTCAACAAATCATCGCTAAAATTGGCCACAACGATGTCGAGTTTGCCGTCGCCGGTCAAATCGCCAATGGCCACGGAATCTGCGCGTTGACCAACTGCGTAGGTTTGCTCTGCCTGGAAGGTGCCGTTGCCATTGCCCAGCAGCACACTCACACTGCTGCGAAGCGGGTAGTAAGTCGGGCCAACGTTGGCCACGATGAGGTCCGGTTTGCCGTCGCCTGTCAAATCGCCAACCGCCACTGAATATGGGCGATCACCTGCGGCGAAGGATTGTTGCGTCTGGAAGGTACCGTTGCCGTTGCCCAGCATGACGCTTACTGTGTTAATGCCTGTATTGGCCACGACGATGTCGGTTTTGCCGTCGCCGGTGACATCCGTGAGCACTGCTGCGGTAGGCGCCCGACCAAAAGGGTAGATTTGCTCCGCGTGGAATTCGACGGGGCCTGTCGCCTGGCTGAGTGGATCGCCGGCCAAGCTGAGGATGCTGCCGTCGTTCACCAGGTTGAGCCCGAGTGTTCCCGAGCCAGTAATGCCGCTGATAGTTGCCGTGAAGACGACGCCGATGGCCGGTGTCACCTGGCTTAATGTGGCCGAGACCGTGCCGCCGCGCCAGCTGGAAATCGGCGGGACCGACTCCCATCACTGGCTCGTTGAATGTAACCGTGAAGTTGACGCTGCTGGCGTTTGTAACCGCAGGCGTGTCGGTGGTGTTGATCGACTGCACGAAGGGCGCGACGCCTGGCGAATTAAACGCAATCGTCACAGCGCTGCCCGTAATGGCGGCATTGGCACTGTCGGTGGCCGTTACTGTCTGCAAGTCCTCGGTTTCAAAGGTTGCACTGAAGACGCCCACGCCACTGTTGAGTGACGTGTTGGTCGGCAACAGAGCTTGAGAATCGCTGCTGGCGAAATCGACGACCCCGTTATAGCCGGTGGAGGAGTTGCCGAATGGGTCCTTGGCGGTAACGGTAAAGTCAAATGCGGTATTTGTTTGGACGAAGGCAGGACCTATCACTGCAAAATGCGTGGCAGCCGCGGGGCCGACTGAAACCACCGCACTGACGGTCAAGGCGTTAAGTAAAGTATCTGTCGCGGTGATGGATTGGATACCGGCGGTGACCAGGGTCCCGCCGGCAGTGAAGACATGTACGCCATTGTCAGCCGGCACGAAGGTGTAAACCGCAGGCACCACCGAGCCGGCGCCAGTATCAGTCGTACTGAAGTGGACTGTGCCGGTGTAAGCCGAGGCTGTATTGTTGGAAGTCTCCAGAGCTGTTAGGGTGAAAGTGAAGCCGCTGCCGGCCGTTACGGCGGAAGGCATGCCGCTGAAGGTGAAGTTAGTGGGGGTGACGGTGTAGACTTGCCCCGTGAAATCGCCGTTGGCCGAGTTCAGCAAAACGCCCACGTTGTCACCAAGTTGATTGGCCACTACGAGGTCGATTCTGCCATCGCCGTTCACATCGCCAGCCGCCACCGCAACTGGTCCGATACCTGCAGCAAAGGTCTGTTGGGGCAGGAACGTGCCGTTGCCGTTGCCCAGCATTACGCTCAGCGTGTTATTGCCCCCATTTGCCACCACGAGGTCGGGTTTGCCATCGGCATTCAAATCGCTCAATGCCACCCACTCAGGGTGGGCACCGGTGGCAAAGGTCTGTGGGACTGGAGATTCCTGGAAGGTGCCGTTGCCGTTGCCCAGCAGCACAGTCACGGTGCCATTAGCAGTAAAGTTGGCGACGATGATGTCGGGTTTGCCGTCGCCGTTTACGTCGGCCAACGCCACCGATTTCGGATAGGCACCGGCAGAATACGTTCGCTGGGCTTGGAAATTGCCGTTGCCGTCCGCCAACGCCACCGAGCGGGGATATGCACCTGTGGCGAAGGTCTTCTGAGCCTGGAAGGTGCCGTTGCCGTTGCCTAGCAGCACGCTCACCGTGTTACTTAACAAATTGGCCACGACAAGGTCAGGTATGCCATCGCCGTTGACATCTCCCAACGCCACCGAATCCGGCTCGGCGCCGGTAGCGAAGGTCTGCTGGGCCTGGAAGGTGCCGCTACCGTTGCCCAGCAGCACGCCCACTGAGTTACTTAGCAGATTGGCCACGACGAGGTCGGGTGTGCCGTCGCCGTTGACATCGCCCATCACCACCGAAAATGGGAAGGAACCAGTCGCGAACGTCTGCTGGGTTTGAAATGCCGCCGGTGCACTCGGCTGGGTGAGGAGATTGCCCGCCGGATCCTGAATGCGGCCGTTGTCTATGAGGTTTAGTCCGAGCGTGCCTGTGCCGGTGATGCCGCTGATGGTGACCGTGTAAACTGAAGCGCTGACTGGCGATACTTGCGTTAGTGCAGTCCCCACGGTCCCCGTTTGCACCACCTGGAAATCGGCTGGACCGACGCCGGTGACAGCTTCACTGAAGGTGACGGTGAAGGATACGCTCGTGCCATTGGTGAGCGAGGTAAAGGGCGTGCCGCGGTCAATCGACTCGACCAACGGCGAAGTCCTGTCGATGGTGTATGTCTGCCCCACGAAGATGACGTTCGAAAGGAGCACGTTGACGGTGTTGTTGTTGTTGTTGTTGTTGTTGTTGTCGACGAACACGATGTCAGGCTTACCGTCCCCGTTCAAATCCGCGACTGCCACTGACCTGGGCGCGAAAGCGACGGCCAAAGCTTGTAGGCTTTGTCGTTTTTTTCATCACCATTTACATCTCCTATGGCCACGGAATTGACATAGTCGCCAGTGGCAAAGGTTTGTTGGGATTGAAATGTGCCGTTGCCGTTGCCCAGTAGCACGCTCACGGTTTTGGAACCCGAGTCGGCGATAGCGATGTCAGGTATACCGTCGCCATCATTCAAATCTCCCAACGCTACAGCATACGGCCCCCCCGCGGTGGCATAGGTTTGCTGGGCCTGGAAGGCGGGTTGTGCACTTTGCAGAGGGTCCCCGGCCAGGTCGTGGATGCTGCCGCTGCTCACCATGTTCAGTCCCAGCGTGCCGTTGCCCGTAATACCAGTGACGCTGACCGTGTAGACTGAGCCGGTGACGGGCGCTACCTGGGTCACAGTTGCAGCCACCGAACCGCTGAGGACCGGTCGGAAGTCGAAAGGAGCGACGCCCGTAACCGCCTCGCTGAATGTGACCGTAAACTCTACACTGCTGGCATTGGTTAAGGGGCCGCCCGCGCTGGTGCGGTTGATCGATTCGACGACGGGATCCATTCCCGACGGCAGCGTGCGGTGTTCAAGCTCCTCAAAGCCGAGACGAACTCGCCGCCCGCGTTGAATGTGGTGTGTGTTCCTTCGCTGAACGGAATGTATTTTCCCCAAAGGTGTTGCGGAAATGCGGTCTCGACCATGCGGCGTTTATTGAGATGGTGCAATCTAGCAGCTACCTGTGTGTGGGGGCTGCAAGAAACCAAAACCATGCTGGTGCACGGCAGCGAGGCGTGAGACGCAATCGTTGTCACTTGTCGTCATCCGTGTGCATCCCTTGTCAGGCAACGTCATCCTTTGGCAGTTTCGTCTCGAGGGGATCTACCGGGGGGTTGAGATGAGACGAAATGGGTGCGCCAGAAAGCGCGGCGGTCGCAGTGCTGCCGACGCAGCACACTGCAAGGAAGTCCAAACCACGAAACACCCAAAAACACGAAAAAGGCGTTTGGCTGAAAGTCCACCTGGTGATCAGGCCTGCCAATTTCCCCTGCAAGCGCTCAACTCTCAACACCAAGCGTGTCTGTCAGGCTGGATCCCTGCCCAGCGGCAACGTCGGCTTCCCACCGCTCTCCACCCATACTGCGAATTGGAAGGCAGCGTCATTTATCAATCTTCTTTGGCGCCGTGTCCGAAGTCGCAGGCGGCCGATTGAAAGCGCGTTCGACGCTGTCCTGCACATCGACCGACACGGGATGATCGCGCCACAACCAGCGCATCATCTCGGGAAGGATGGCGCCCCCTTGTTTTTGGCCGTGCAGGCCGATGCCCCAGGCAAAATTCACGTCGTAGCCCTTCTTCGTAAGGGCGTCAACCAGGCGGACGTTTTGATAAAACCAATCGCGCTTTTCGTCGTATTTGCCGCCCTTGCCGGTGCCGCGGTTGTCGTTTCTGCCGTCCTGGAAGAAGGCGCGGATCGGCTTCTTTTCGCTGGCCAACACCCGCTCGGGATAGACGTGGCCGCCGCGAAGGTTGACGAAGCTGCCCACGATGCTGAGCACCTTTCGGAATTGATCCGGGCGTTCCCAGGCGACGGAGAACGCCGCGATGGCGCCCGAACTGCGCGCCGCCGATGCCGTGCTGTTCGGGATCCTTGGAGATGTTGTACTTTTCGTGCAGGACAGGCAGCAGCTCATCGCAGATCACCCTGGCATATTTGTCGTCGGGCGTGTTGTACTCGGTCGGGCGATTGGTGGTGCGATCCCCCCATTCGCTTGGCGTCGGTTCCGGCTGTTCGGGCGTTTTGCCGGGATTGATGAACACGCCGATCATCACGGGGATTTCCCGCCGATGGATCAAGTTGTCGATAACGTTTTGAGCGCGAAGGTCTCCCTTTTCGTTCTTGAACGCCTGGCCGTCATTGAAAATCATCAGCGAGGCTGGTTTGGCCGCGGTGTACTGAGCCGGAACGTAGATCCAGTAGGTGTGGGCGGTGCCTGGGTAGACCTTGCACGGCAGGGTAAGCGGTCCAACCAGTTTTCCATGGGGCACCCCTTGCTGCTCCATGGAATCCGGACCCAATTTGTAAAAGCTGTCGAGTCCCTGGGCAAATGCGTTCGTCCCAAAGAGCATGATCGCTAATGCCGCCGCAAATTTACCTTTCACAGTTCGCCTCCGCCTGCTGATGAATTTGTCGCACCCCGCAGCGTGCCGAGATACCGCGAGGATCTAGGAATTGGGTGTGATTCTACCATGCCTTCGCGCGATCCAGGTAACAATTTTTTCGGAATTGCGGCGGCCATGGAGGGAGGTACAATAGAATGTCGCTGTCAAGGATCTTTCCACATTTTTCCCGAGGCCAAGCGTTCCTTCGTGAGCATAGGGCAAGCATTATGCACGCACCCAAGCTGTCTTCAATCGCCGCATTGAGTGTGGCCGCCGTCTGTCTGCTTTGCTCACCGCCGCGCGCCGATTGCCAGGTCGCCGCACGAGTCGATCGCTACGGCGATCCGCTGCCCGACGGCGCTGCTGCTGCGCATCGGCAGCACTCGGCTGCAGGTCACCGGCACGGGGCAAGCGCTCGCCTTTCGCCACGATGGCAAAGGGCTCGTTAGTATCGATGCAGGCACGGGCGGACACGTCTGGGATGCGGCGACGGGCCAGGACCTATCCGCGTTCGGCTCGCCGCCCGGGATGTCCACGATTTTCGAGCTGTCGGCTGACGGCAGCCTCGCCGCCATGGCCGAGTCCGATAATCTCATCCACATCTACGACACGGCGACTGGGCGCCAGCGGCGTGCCTTCGGCACTCCCTGGGCGAAGCCCAAAAAACTGCAATTGTCGCCGGACCATAAATGGCTGGTCAGTGCCGACGATGATTTTGGTTTGCGTTTGTGGGCCGTCGATTCTGGCAATCTTCGGCGCCGCTGGAGCATCAGCGACTTTGCCGATTTGCGCACTCTCTGCTTTACTTTTTCTCCAGATGGCGCAAGGCTCGCAATGGGGTCGCGCACCTGCCCCATCTTGTTGATGGATTTGGAAACGGGCAAGCAAACCCCACTCGGCAAAATTGAAAGCGGCGAAGGCGGGTTGGATTTTTCGCCCGATGGGACAATCCTGGCGGCCATCGCCATGGATCGGCACGCTTGCACGCTGTGGGATACCGCGTCGGGCAAGATTCTGCGCAAGTTGCCATTCGATCGGGGCCAGTACTGGTGCTTGAAATTCGCGCCCGATGGCAAGACGCTTGCGACTGGCAATTATCCCAGCAAAATCTGCATCTGGGATACGGCAACGGGAACCTTGCGGAGCTCCGTCGATTGTCAGCCGCGGCTGATCGACAACCTGGCGTTTTCCCCAGACGGCAAAGAGCTGGCCACCGCGAGCGGAGGCTGCATCGTTCGCCTTTGGGACCTCGCCGCCGGCAAGGAGCGTATCAGTTGGGGCGGACAGTTTTCCCCATTTGCAAACGCCCGCTTCACATCCGACGGCAAGGCGATTTTCACTGTCTCCCAGCCGTGGGAGACGGTCGCCGGCGCCGGTGCCACAACGTTGACGTGGTGGGACGCCGTGACCGGTTCCTCCAAACGCAAGTTCGACTGGATGGATTCGGTTTCGCCAAGCAGCAGTTGGAAGGGTCCGGTCTTGCCGAGCATCAGTGCGGACGCCAAAACGATGGTCGTGCCTGGCAAGGTTGGCGAGGTTTGGTTGCAGGATTTAAGCGAAGGCACAAAGAAACTCGCGCCAACGGCCATACGCTGGCCGCCCGAAATGCCGCAGCTAAGCGTGAATGGCCAATACTTGGCTGTCATCGAAGAGCACTCAAACCTCGATTTCCATGGTTCCCATAGTGCCAGCGTCCAGGTGTGGAATCTAAAGACTGGCCAAATGGTGATTCCCCTGACCGACATCACAGGCGAGAAATTCCGCTGTGATTTCAGCGACGACGGCCAATTATTCGCGGTTCATGCGCTGCGCCACGAAACCCTGCCACTGCCACCCGGAACGGATTTTGGTGCCCTCCTCAGTCCGCCGCGTTTGCCACAAGGTCCCCTGATCGGTAGCGTGACCCTTTGGGACCTGCGCACCGAAGCGTAAGATGCAGCGCCTGGCGCCGCAGACGGGCGCGCACAAGCCCGGCACACTGACGGCAAGCTGCCGTCTCATGGCAGTGCTGGACGACGACCGCGAGACCGTCGAGCTGCGCGAATTGGCCACCGGCAATGCCATTGGGAAGTTCACGATCAAGGGTAACACAAACTGTTTGGCATTCAGCCCGGATGGCCGCACCCTCGCCGTGGGCACGCTGGGCGGCGAGGTGGTGCTTTGGGATGTCGCCCAGGGCGCAAGGTCGCCACCTTGTCCGGACACCGCGGCGGCATCCTCACGATCAATTATTCCCCTTCCGGCTACCGGATGGTGAGCTGTTCCGCCGATAGCACAGTGCTGGTGTGGGACATGTCGCACTGGACAGGTCCTGCCCATGCGATCAAGAAGCCCCTGGCGCCTGGTGAAGCCGACAGGCTTTGGACCACCATGGCCCGCGATGAACACGCCGCCGGCTATGCCGCTGCAATGCGTTTGGGCCAATGTGGGGACGACGCCGTGGCGTTTATCAGCGAGCAACTGCGCGCGATCAAGGCTGCAAGCGCCGAGGAGATCGCCGCCTGGATTATCTTGCTCGACCATGACCGCTACGCCGACCGGATGCGTGCGACCGCCAAGCTGGAGTTTATTGGCCGGTCCGCGGTGCCGGCGCTGGAAAGGGTCCTGGCGGGCAAGCCAACCTTGGAGTTGCGCAGACGTGCCGAGCTGCTGCTAGCCAAGGCCGCCAAGCATCCGCTAGGCGGCGAAGGCCTGCAAATGCTGCGGGCGATCGACGCCCTGGAGATGATCTGTTCGCCAGCCGCCGTCAAGCTGCTTTCGTCACTGGCTAGCGGCGATGCCGACGCCTGGTTGACGCAAGAAGCGGCCGCGACGCTGGAGCGGGTGCGCCGGAACGGGGTTATGCGGTAAGGCGAGCGCGAAATCGATGCGGTGAAATTTACCTCTTTTGAGACGTTACCTCTCGTTCCCAAACTCCTGTTTGGGAACGCTCGTCTTCCAAACTCCTGTTTGGTCGCGGCGGCAAAGTCGGTTGCAGCGCTGGCAAACAGCAGTTTGGGAACGAGGTGAAGGAACAACACGTTCTCACTTATCTTTGCGCCCCTTCAATCGTTCCTCAGCACTTTCCACAATGCTTAATGCAGTTCGAATAAAATCATCTCTCATCGTATCAGCTACTGGTGGCCTTTCTTTGTCGATGAATTCAAGTGTTCGCAATGCGTACGGATAACCATATCCAGGCCCTTCCTCCAATGACACAATATAGGCCATGGCTGCATTACAATCACGTGGTCTTCCACCTCTTACGATCTCCAGTAACAGCCGCAATGTTGCCACCGGCTTGCTTTTGTATTGTTTCTGAAGGCTAAATGGCACGACTAGTTCGCGGTAAATCTCATTGGGTACTGGAGCTGTCGCCAACTCTTCTTCATAAACGGCTTTTCGTATAGTTATTTCCTCAGCTTTAGTAAGGGCATTCGCTTTTGTTGACTTCGTGCTTTCTTGGCCTACTGGAGCGAAGGCAACAACAAAAAACCCGGCAACTACGGCGCCAAAGAGAACAGCATTACTATTCATCATTGTCTCCATTTCAAATGACAGTGGTCACTCACTCTCGGCATCGCGTCTCTTGCGCCGCTTTCGATTATACCTACCTCGATGGTCTTTCCAAGCCTCTGGAAGCTGGGCCATGACGCTCAACCTTCCTCGTTAAGACGAATGGCTTCTTCAATCGCGGCCAGGTGGTGGGCATAATAATCCCAGGCCGCGGCGAGATCCGCCTGCATCAGTCCCTGGATCGCTTCCAGAATTCGCTGATCCGACAAGCCCAGTTGCCGGTAACGCACGAGCCCATGCACTGTGATGCGGGTGTTGCGGATACAAGGGTCGCCGCCGCAGACGTTCAGGGTCTTTTGAACAAAGCTTTTCTTCGTGATTGTGTCTGTGGCCACGATCACCGCCGCCTTTGCGGTGATTTTACCAGGGCCGGCACGCAAGTCGCAAGACCTTGCCGGATGACGCTCCTGGCGTCCATAGGGATGGCGATAGTGGTTAGGGGCATAAAAAGGCTAGCCACGATTTCGCCTGAAGCAAACACCAAACGCCGAAACCGCCGTTGGACGCCGCCAACCAAATGTTGCGCTCGGCTGCGCTGGGGCTGCGCTGGGGCTGCGCTGGGGCTGCGCTGGGAATGCGCTGGGAATGCGCTGGGAATGCGCTGGGAATGCGCTGGCATGCGCTCAACCGCTAACTTCAGCAAGCCACCAACGGGCGTTGCTGGCCCTGCCGCTTGTTTCCACCATTCTGTACTCGCGTAAAAAGCGCAAATCCAACTGGACAGCTCGCAAGCCTGGAGGATTCTCCAACCGGGCGAGAATATCCCGCACTTTCCACTTCGTGCGGTCGCCCAACACCAACAAAATCCGCCGCTGCCGATCGCTCAGGTCAAGGCTCACTCGGAGGGGGGGATGGTAGCCGCTGGGCCGGAAACGCACCACAACGGCACCGGCGTGCTCGTCGAATTCGGGTTCCGGTTGCCCTGCCGCCACGCACCAATCCACGATTTTTTGCGTGCCTCGGCCCCACTGCTCAATTAGGCCACGCCGATAAAAGACGCCGGCAATGAGTGGATTTGGCGTCTGGACCACCTTGCCGCCACCCCGTACGATTCCTTCATCACCCAAACCTCAAGCGAACAGGTGCGCCATGACACGCTGCATGCTCTTCTTTGCGTTTTCCTTGACCATTGCCTTGCTGGCCGCCCCGACGCAAGGTCAACAAGGGGCGGTCAAACGCATCCCGCCGCCTGGGAAAGCTATCCCGGCGGAAGAGCGCAAGGCTCTTACCGAGGCCAAGGACGATCTGGGGAAAGAAATCGAGCAATTGAAATCCACCTTGAAAGGCAACCTCCTCGACCTGATTCCCGATGTGCAGATTTATTACCTGGCGGTCCACTACGCTCTGGTTTACGACGAGTTCTTCAACGTCAAGGAAACCGCCACCGCTCGCAAACTGCTCAAAGAGGGGCAGGAGCGAGCCAAGGCTTTGCGGAGCGGGCAGGCCCCTTGGACGAAAGCCACCGGGCTGGTCGTCCGCGGCTATGTCTCGAAAATTGACGGCTCCATTCAGCCGTATGGGTTGGTCGTGCCCACCACCTTCAAGCCGGGCGCTGATACTCGTCGTCGCCTCGACCTCTGGTATCACGGCCGCGGCGAAACACTGAGCGAACTCGGCTTCCTGAACGAGCGCGAAACCCGCATGGGGGATTTCACGCCGCCGGACACCATCGTTCTGCACCTCTATGGCCGTTACTGCAATGCCAATCACTTTGCCGGCGAAATCGACACGCTGGAGGCAATGGACAGCGTCAAGAAGCATTACCCCATTGACGACAACCGCATCGTCGTGCGCGGCTTCTCGATGGGCGGCGCTTCGACCTGGAACTTCGCGGTCCACTACACCGATCTTTGGGCCGCGGCCGATCCCGGCGCTGGGTTCTCGGAATCGCCCAAATTTCTCAAGCTGCAGGTTGACAAACTGCCGGATTTTGAGCGCAAGCTCCTGCACATGTACGACTGCATCGACTGGGCCGCCAACCTCTCGCAACTGCCGGTTGTCGCCTACAGCGGGGAAATCGACGGGCAAAAGCAAGCTGCCGACATCATGGAAAAGGCCATGGCCAGGGAGGGCCTCAAGCTCACCCACATCATTGGACCAAAAACGGCCCACGCCTGGGAGAAAAACGCCAAGATCGAGGTCGGCCGCCTGGTGGACGCGCACGCCGCCAAGGGCCGCGATCCCATGCCCAAGAAGATTCGCATGGTGACGTACACGCTGCGCTACCCGAGGATGTTCTGGGTCCACGTCGATGGCATGGGCCAGCACTGGGAAGAGGCACGCGTCGAGGCGGAAATCGTCGGCGACAGTGGCGTCAAGGTCGTTACCAAGAATGTCACCGCCCTGACGTTGAACATGCCAGCGGGATTGTGCCCGCTGGATGCGGCGAAGACACCGCAAGTGCAGATTGACGGGCAGACCCTGAAGGCAAACGCCGTGGCCAGCGATCGTTCCTGGGTAACTCACTTCCGCAAGGGCGAGGGCTTGGGCGGCTGGAGCGTCGTTGCTAATGCGGACGACGGCTCGCTACGCAAGCGGCCTGGGCTGCAGGGCCCCATCGACGACGCCTTCATGGACAGTTTTCTCATGGTCCGCCCCACCGGCAAAGCCTACCACGAAAAGGTAGGAGAGTGGACAAAGGCGGAGATGGTCCACGCGATCGAGCACTGGCGCCGCCAGTTCCGCGGCGAGGCTCTCCAAAAGAACGACATCGACGTGTCCGACACGGACATCGCCTCGACCAACCTGGTCCTCTGGGGAGACCCAGGCTGCAACAAGCTCTTGGCCCGCATTATGAACCTCGGCAAGCTCCCGCTCACCTGGACGGCCGACAAGATTCAGTTTGCAGGCAAAGATTACGCCGCCGATCACCACAGCATCGCCATGGTTTTCCCCAATCCGCTCAACCCCAAGAAGTACGTCGTCCTCAACAGCGGCTTCACCTTCCGCGAGTTCGACTATCTCAACAACGCCCGCCAAATCCCCAAGCTAGGCGACTACGCGGTGCTCGACGTGGCGATCCCAGCGGATGGTCGCCGGCCGGCGGGGATCGTAGTCAGCGGGTTCTTTGATGAACGGTGGCAAGTTTCGAAGTGACAAGTTGACAAGGTGACAGGAAGTTTGGGAGATTAGGAAGGTGGGAAGGAAAAGTTTCTTGGAGATTGTCACTCTGCGACATTTTCAGCAGCCGACGCCGTCACCTTGTCACCTTGTCACCTTGTCACCTTGTCACCTTGTCACCTTGTCACCTTGTCACCTTGTCACCTTGTCACCTTGTCACCTTGTCACCTTGTCACCTTGTCACCTTGTCACCTTGTCACCTTGTCACCTTGTCACCTTGTCACCTTGTCACCTTGTCACCTTGTCACCTTGTCACCTTGTCACCTTGTCACCTTGTCACCTTGTCACCTTGTCACCTTGTCACCTTGTCACCTTGTCACCGCCAAGACACCGGTTCCAAACCCACCCGACCACGCCTGCCAAGCAAACGACCCAGCCCAGCCCGCTGAATGGGCTTTTTCCGAATACGACCGTGGCATTGAAGAACATGAAAAGGAAGACGAACTGGACTAAACCATCCAGCCACAAGGGCCGTCTTTCGTACCACGCTGGGGCCAACCACCATGCCCCGGCGTCGACCAGCCAGAACGTGCAAAAGGCATAGTTGACATAGATGCCGCCGTTCCAATCGAGTCCCGACTGCTCGTAAGTCTGCTCGGCAATGGCAGCGGACGCCGCACTGTGGGACCAGCCGTGCAGCAGATGGAAGGCAAGCAAGACATGGCCGAGGTTTGCCAGGCAGCCGATGGTCCAAACAAGGCGGGACCACTGGCGGCTCTGGGCGCGGGGCAGCAAGTTGGCGACCGCCCAACAGGTCAACGCCAGGTAAGCTGTTGCAAATAGCGCGGGCAATGGGTCACTCCTTGCTGACGGGATCGGAAACGTTGTCCCACAGTGGGCGGATTGTTCTGCGGGCAACAAAATGGCTGCGTACGCATGTTTCATGGCTGGCACCATTCTTGTTAAAATGATACCGTGGTTTCAAGGACTGGCTACCATGAGCATTAAACTGACTCCACAGGAGTCGAAGGCCGTGGAGCTAGCCGGCAGCACGCCTGCGAGCGTCACTGATCCCCGTACTTACAAAACGTACGTTTTGGCAAGCATGGAAGTGTTCAAACGGCATTGCTTCGAGAAGTCGGCTGGAGCATCCTTATGCTGGATACAATAGGAGCGTTCATTCGACGACGGGGCATGAAGACCCATAAAACCTTCGGCAAATTATCACCCAATGGACTGCGGATTAGCCTGGGGGACATTAACCCAGACATTGCCCAAGCCCTTGCTCGCGCCTTTTCTGGTGTGGACCAGGTGGAGGTCGTCGAAGGCAATCTGCTCGACCTCGCCGCCGATGCCATCGTCAGCCCAGTTAACAGTTTCGGAGACATGGGAGGCGGTTTCGACAAAGCTCTGGATGACTTCCACGGCGGTGAGGCACAAAAAGCTGTGACCGCCGCCATCGCAGATCAGTTCTTCGGTGAGCTGCCTGTGGGTGCGGCCTTGGTCGTGAATTTGTCGTGCCGTCGCATACCATTCGTCGTGGCTGCACCCACCATGCGGATTCCGGGGAATGTTGCCGGGACGATCAACGCATACCTTTCCATGCGGGCGGCGTTGATCGCCATACTACGGCACAATGGTTCTGGTGACTCTGCCATCCGGCACGTTGTGGTTCCTGGCCTTTGCACGGGCGTGGGAGGAATGCCCTACGATGCCGCCAGCGAACAAATGAGGACGGCATACGAAAGCGTAATTGGAGGCCAATGGCGAAACGTGGTGTGTCCGGCAATGGCTCCGTATGCGTTTGCCGACAAGCAAATGATCTGGACCCAGGCGACGTAGCAAAACAAAGGTGACGAGACACTTCTCACAAGGTGGGCGAGAAGTTTCGCGTCAAAGGTCGTGGTCTGCCGCCGGAAATCACCTTCACGACGATGCCCTCGCCGCATCGCGGGCAAGACCGTCGTCGTGAGCACCAGCGAGCCATCCTTCGGCGGCCTCGCGGAGGTTGGCGCGAACTTCGTCGAGCGTCTCGCCCTGGGTGTGGCAGCCGGGCAGCGCGGGGATGGAGGCGGAGTAGCCTCCAACATCGGGTTCTGGGCGGACAATCGCGGTGAGGACAACGGCGACATCGACGGCAACTGGTGGGGCGGTTGTGGGGGTGCGGCTCATAGTCGAAATCCTCCTATGCAGGGTCCGCGTAAAGCCGGGCCATGACGCTCAAGCTTCCTCGTTAAGACGAATGGCTTCCTCGATCTCCGCTGGGTAGCGGGCATAATAGTCCCAGGCTGCAGCGAGATCGTCCTGCGTCAGCCCCTGGATCGCCTCCAAAATGCGCTGATCCGATAAGCCGAGTTGCCGGTAATGCACAAGCCCATGCACGGTGATGCGAGTGTTGCGAACACAGGGGTCGCCGCCGCAGACGTTCGGGGTCTTTTGAACAAAGCTCTTCTTCGTGGTTGTGTCAGTTGCCATGATCAGCACCTCCTTTGCGAGGATTATACCAGGCAGGCACCGCGCATCGCAAGATAACGCCGGACGACGCCAAGGATTCATTGCACGGAACATGCTGCGCGGTTGCGAAGTGGAGGTGTGTGTGCAATGCAAGCAATCAATTATTGGGTGCTCGCCGCTGCGTCTTGGACCGAGTAATTACCCGAAAATCGAGCTGCCGCCGCTGCAAATCGACGCGCACCACCTTCACCTTCACCTTGTCGCCCAGCCGATAACGCCGTTTGCCGCGCTGGCCGACCAGGCTGTGCGAGCGGTCGTCGAAGTAGTAGTAATCGTCGGTCAGCGTGCTGATGTGGACCAGCCCCTCGACCGGCAGGGTTTCCGCCTGGCCGAAGAAGCCGTAGTCGGCCACGCCGGTGATGATGGCGTCCAGCTCCAGGCCGATCCGCTCGCTCATGTAGGTCAGCAGCTTCAGCCTTGATCAGCTCGCGCTCGGCCATCTCGGCCCGGCGTTCCATCTTGCTGCAATGTCGCCCAGGGCCGCCAGCTCCGTCGGCGTCGCTGCCGGCAACGGCCGGTGCGCAGCCAGCGGTCCAGCAGGCGATGCACGGTCAGGTCGGGATAGCGGCGGATCGGCGAGGTGAAATGGCAATAGTTCTCGCTGGCCAGGGCGTAGTGGTCCTCCTCCATCGGGCTGTAGATCGCCTGCTTCAGGCTGCGCAGCAGGGCGTAATGGACCGCGTGCGCTCCGGCTTGTCGGCCGACTGCTGCAGGATGCGCTGCAGGGCGAAGCGGTCGGTTTCGCTCTTGATCTTGTAGCCGAGGATGCGGGCGAACTCGGCGAAAGCCTTGAGTTTGGTCGGGTCCGGGGCGGGATGGACGCGGCGCAGGAAGGGGATGCCGAGGCCGTCGAGATGCTCGGCCACCGCCTCGTTGGCCGCCAGCATGAACTCCTCGATGATCTGGTGGCTGATGTCGTGCGTGAGGAAAATGGGCGCCGGCGACCCGGCCCTGGTCGTCGTATTCCAGCTCGACCTCCGGCATGTTCAGCTCGAGCGAGCCGCGCTTGATCCGGCGCTTGCGCAGGATCATCGCCAGGTCGCGCATGCGGAACAGCAATTGCAGACCACCGGCTCGGGTCATCGACCGGTTGGCTTGCGTCCGTCGTCGCTGCGCAGGATCGCCGACACCTGCTCGTAGGTGAAGCGCTGGCGACCTTGATGGCGGCGTTGGCGAAGCGCACGTCGGTCCTCTGCCCGGTCGGCGTGAAGTCGATCAGGGCGCTCTTGACGTAGCGGACGCGGTCCTGCTGCAAGGCTGGCCAGGCTGTTGGAGATGATCTCCGGGAACATCGGAATCACGCGCTGCGGCAGGTAGACGCTGGTGCCGCGTTTGCGGGCCTCGCGGTCGAGGGCGCCGCCGGGCGGAGCGAAATGGCCGACGTCGGCGATGTGCACGCCGAGCTGCCAGTGCTTGCTTTTGGGATCGATGGTCAACGACACCGCATCGTCGAAATCGCGGGCGTCGACGGGATCGATGGTGACGACCGTCAGGTCGGCGGTGAAATCCTCCCGGCCCAGCAAGGTCGTTCTCGTCGAAATTGCGGCGGCGGCCTGGCGGGCTTCTTCCAGGGCGTCGTCGGGAAAGGCGTCCGGCAGGCCCAAGGCGCGGATGATCGACAGCGTATCGACGCCGGGCTGGCCGCGCGGGCCGAGGACCTCGGTGATGACCGCCTTCGCCGCGATCCTCCAGCGACGGGAAGCGGAGCATCTCGATGACGACCTTGTCGTCGGGCCTGGCCCCCTTGGCGCCGGGATCGCCGACGTAGACGCTGTGGCTGAAGACGGTGCCGTCGACGCGGACGTAGCCCTTGCCGTCGCGCTCGAAATAGGTGCCGACGAACTGATGCGTGGCCCGCTCCAGCACCTTCACGATTTCGCCAGTGGGGCCGCGATCGGCTCGTGCGACTTGCGCGTGATGCGCACGACAACCATGTCGCCGGTGGCGGCGTCGAGGGTGTCGCCTTCGGGGATGAAGATTTCAGGGCCGGTCTGGCCGTCGATGACCTGCGGGCGCACGAAGCCGAAGCCACCCTCGGCACGGCGAAAGACGCCCGAGGCGGTGCTTTGCGGCGGCGAAGCGCGGATCAGGTGATTCTTGCCGATTTCGATCCGGCCCTGTTTGAGCAGCCCTTTGAGACACTTGCGAAATTCGGCGTAGCGCGGCACGGGCACGCGCAGCTTCCGGGCCAGCTCCTTCGGCTTGAGTGGCTGGTAGGTCTTTTTGGAGACCAGGGCCAGGACCATGGTTTCGAGGTCAGTCATAGTTTAGAGCCAGTTGCAAAAAAGGGGACAGTCCCTCTCGCGGGCTGCATACTTGCGAAAAAATGTGGCCCGCCAAAGGGACTGTCCCCTTTTTTGCAACAGGCTCTAAATTTCTGTGGTGGCGCAGGTTCCGTCCGCGCCGTTGACCGTGCCCTTGAACAGCGCCGCTGCAGCGACTGGTTGAACGGCGTCCAGGCCGATTCCTGGTTGCGGTCCTCGCGGATGTCGCGCGTGAAGCTGTGCACCTTGGCGTCGAGGTTGTCGAGGTAGTGCAAGGCGATCGCCTCGGGAGTCATCGGCAGCTTGGGGCTGCCGAACTCGTAGGTGCCGTGATGGCTGACGATCATGTGCTTGAGCCGCAGCATCAGTTCGGCTGGGAAACGGCTCGCCGGTCAGGTCGGGCACCTTGGCCGCCTTGTCGTTCAGCATCTCGACGCCGATGACGAGGTGGCCGATCAGCTGGCCCTCGTCGGTGTAACCGAAAGCCCGGTCGTAGCTCAGTTCGCGCACCTTGCCGATGTCGTGCAGGAAAACCCCGGTCAGCAGCAGGTCGCGGTCGATTTGCGGATAAAGCGGCAACACCCGGTCGGCAACGTCGAGCAGTTGACGACGTGCTCCAGCAGGCCGCCGAGATAGGCGTGGTGATTGCGCACGCCGGCCGGAACGCTGCAAAAATCAGCGACAAATTCCTCGTCCATGAGGAAGCACTCGGCCAAGGCCCGCAGGTGCGGATTGCTCATCTTGAGCAAAACGCTGCGCAGACGCTCGAGCAGTTTGCTGACGTCCTGCTCGGTGTGCGGCAAGAAGTCGGCCAGCTCGACCTTGTCGGCGTCGATGCGGTCGAGATGGTTGAGGATGATCTGCAGGGCACCCTGGAAGAGCTGGACCTTGCCCTTGACCTGCAAGAAATCGCCTTCCTCGAAGGAGCGAAATACCTGCTCGCCGGCGTTCCAGAGGCGGCCGCTGATGGCGCCGGTGCGATCGCGCAGCTCGATCTGGAGGTAGAGGTTGCCGTTGCGGTTGGCCCGAAGCTGCTTTTCGCTGACCAGATAGACTTCGTCGACTGTTTCGCCATCCGTCAACTGCTGCACGTAGCGGCGGGCCATGGTAGCGCCTTTGATCAAAAGTCCCTGGGCAAATAAGCACCTGCTCTCTATCAATAGCTTCAGAGCCGCGAGTTTCAACCTGGGTCTTTTCATGGCATCTCCCGTAACACCGCCGAGCAATGGTCCCATTCCGCAGGGATTGCCTCCCGTCAAACCGCCGTCGGCGCGGTTCATCGTGCAGTTGTTTCTCATTCCGGGGCTGATTGTGGCGGGCCTGATATTTGTTTTCATGGTTGGCGGGTTGGCCTGGGTGGGAACCAGCACCCCGCAGCAGTTCATCGTCAACCTCGACAATCCCAATCCGGACGTACGCTGGCGGGCGGCAAGCGAACTGGCGCAGGTGTTGCAGCGTCCCGAGAGTTTGGAGCTGGCCTCCGACCCGGAGTTTGCGCTGGACATCGCCATTCGCCTCAAAAAGGCCAACGATGAGCTCAATCTGGCGGAAAAAAAAGCCAAGAGCGAACTGCTGAGGACCTTCCAGGAGATTGCTGCCCGCGGCATCAAGCAAGAAGAAAAGGCCCGCTTGCAGGACGAAGCAGCCCTCGCCGCCTGGCGCAAAGCTGGGGCCGCAACGCAATTTTGTGCTGTATCTGATCAGCTGCTGCGGACATTTCACCGTGCCCGTGAGCAAGCTGGCGCTGAGCGACATTGCCCTCATGAAAGACGGCGTGGAGGTCAAGGGGATGACGTTGCGGAAACGGGGCGCGGTGCATGCCCTTGCCAAGCTTGGCGACAACATGAATCGCCATTTCTTTGGCAAGGATGCCAGTTCCGACGACAAGATCTTGACCAGCGCCCAGAAAACCGGCATCATCGATAAGCTGAGCCAGGAGGGCTCTGGCAAGGATGAACGCGCCGAAATGGCCCGCTATGCCTCTGGCGTCCTGCAAAAAACGACGCCGGCGGGCGTCGACAAGGTCCTGGCGGAATGCGCGAACAATGAAGATATTTCCCTAAGGGAATTGGTGTGTCAGGCATTGAATTTCTGGGATGGGCCAGACACGGAGCCCACCTTGCTGCGGCTAGCCACCGACAGGGGCGCCGGCACGCGGATCTTAATTACCGACGATGATTGAGGAATGGTTGAAGCATGGCGCAGAACACTGGTTTTGTCTCGCGTGGATTGATATTGCTGGGATTGATGCTCATCCTGGTCACCGTGGTGGGCTTTGGCTGCTGCGGCCTGTGGAACCCGCGCCGGAGGTGCCGGCCAAGATCGCGAACCTGAAGCCAAGTTCTCCGGGTTGGGAAGTTCGCTACAACGCCACGGCGGCTCTCGCTCGCCGCGGCAGCGCCAAATTACCCTGCAACGTGCTTACCGAGATGCTCGACGAAGACCAGCAGATGCGCAATTTCCTGGAAAAATTGCCGGATGGAACCGAGTTTGTCAATGAATATGCCGCCCGCAGCACCGTCAGCAATGCGTTGGACGTCATGGCAACGTGGCTGAGTCACCAGGATGCGGTCAAGGCCGTGCAGGCCAGCAATGGCGCGGAACTTCGGCAAATGTATGCGGCCATTGACAAACTGACGGAAAGCAGCGACAAAACTATTCGCGACAAAGCGGTGAGCGTAAAGAAAAGAGTGTCTTGAGAGGCCCAAAGAAAAAGGGGACAGGCCCTGTTGTGCGAAGCACCCTTCGGGCCGTTCCGGCAACGGGCCCTGTCCCCTTTTTCTTTGGGCCTTCTGGTGGTTGAGCGATTACCACGGGATGGACCACGTGGAACAAATCTGCATCGTCGGCGCCGGCGGCATTGGGTGTGCAGTGGGCTATGGCCTGACTGCGGGATCAGTGCATCCACTGATAGTGGATGCCAACCCCGAAAAGGTCAGGTGGGGCCAGGCCAACGGTTTAGTCCTCGATCGCCGCCGTCCGCAGCCGGCGACCTTTATGCGCTTCGATGATTGGCGGCCAGAGCCCGACGCGGTCATTCTGCTGTGCACCAAGTGCTACGACAATCAAACCGTTCTTGCGCGTGTCGGCAGCGATGCGACAGTGATACCCATTCAAAACGGCTTCGACCCTTCTTTGGAGCCGTCGTCGGATGATATTGAGGGCATTGCGTCGTTCGTGTCGGAATGCCATCCCATGCGCACGGCCACGCGGATCACGCGCAGGGGCAGCCTGCACCTGGGGCCTAGCCACGCTGACGGCAGTGCCCTGGCCAGGACCAGGGTCCTCGAGCTTGCCGGACTGCTTCGCGCGGCGCCTTTTCGCGTGCGGGTGGTCGATGGCATTTTGCCGTTCAAATACGCCAAGCTGATGTATAACGCGGCCATCAGTCCGCTGGCGGCGGCAGCCGGAATCGACAACGGCCAACTGCTTTCGGTGCCGATCGCTCGGCGGCTTTTTTTCGCTTTGTTGCAGGAGAACTACCGTATTCTCACGGGCGCCGGCATTACCCTGAAGCGCATCGGTCCGTTTCATCCGCGCGCCGTGCAACGCATACTGCGCCTGCCGGCCTTGGCCAACCTGGCAGCCTTGTTTTTTTATCCCACTCTGCGTGGCAGCTATTGCTCGATGTCAGGCGATTTGCCGCGCGGCCGAACGGAAATTGAATACTATAATCGCCATCTTATCGACGTGGCCGGCCAACACGGCCTGCCCTGCCCGCTGAACCAACGCGTGTATGAGTTGGTAAAACGCATGGAACGCGAACGTTTGACGCCGGCGCACGACTGGCTGCAGGATCTTGTTGAACCCGGGGCTTTATGCACACCGTAGAACGGAATTCATTCCGTTCAGAACGAGGCAAGAACGGAATGAATTCCGTTCTACGCGAAGGAATCCGGAGAACGACGCATGAGCGAATCGCACGTATTTAACATTCACACCGACGGCGCCGCCCGCGGCAACCCCGGGCCGGCGGCTTTTGCATTCGTCATTGCTCGCGATGGCCAGCCCCCCGTCGAGGAGAACGGCTGCCTTGGCGAAACCACCAACAACGTCGCCGAATATGCCGCGCTGGTGAAAGCCCTGCAGCGGGCCAAGGAACTCGGCGGCAGGCGGGTCGTGGTCCACAGCGACAGCGAACTCATGGTCAAGCAAATGCGCGGACAGTACCGTGTCAAGCACGCCGGCCTTTTGCCGCTTTACAAGGAAGCTTCAGACCTGGTCGGTGCTTTTGACGATGTGGAGTTTCAACACGTGCGCCGCGAGCAGAATAAGCGTGCCGATGCGCTTTGCAACGAAGCTCTGGACGGCGGAAGCCGGCAGGAAAAACAACCCCCGGCGTCAGCCGCGCCTCGTGCCCCACGACAACATGAGGTTGGACCGGGCAAATTTGTAAGGTTGCCATCCGGCGCGCATGCTGAGATTCTCGATTGTTTGAGAGCGGTGGCGTGCGCGTGGTCGGCGGGCAATCCGAATCACCCGCGGCCGGAAGAGGTGTGGGACCAATTGTGGTCCATTCTGGAGGACGCGGGCGTGCTCAAGACGGGACAGCGATCTTGACCTAGGTAGCAACACCGCCATCACACTAACCCGAAGCGCAAGCGAGGGAAAGTAGTAGGCACACTCCTTGCGCCGTCGCCGAAACGGCACACGGAGTGTGCCTACTACTTTCCCGAAGCGTAAGCGAGGTTTGGCAGCCGGCCCTCGCTTACGCTTCGGGTTGGTATCGCGCGTAATGCGCCCCGCCGCCGAATAATCGCCTGATGTCCAGAAACACCACGAAAATCATCAGGCAGCCCAGCAGCATCAACCCGGCGTAAGTCGCACCCACGCGCACGCCCTCCGAGGCCGGCTTGCCGCGCAGCTTCTCATACAAGAGAAACACCATATGGCCGCCGTCAAGGACAGGTATGGGCAGGAAGTTGATTACCGCCAGATTGACGCTGATCATGCCCAGGAAGAACACGAACTCCCAAAAATCCGCCTGGGCGACCTGATAGGCGATAGTCGTGATGGCCACCGGCCCGCCCAGGTTGTCCACGACGGAAATGGTTCCTGCCGCGAAGCCGCGCATTTGCAAATAGACTTGCATCATGCTGTGATGGGTGTCGCGAAAACCCATTTCCACGGCTTCGAGCACGTTGGACGCCTTTTCCAGCCGCGTGTCTGGCGCGTAGACGACGCCGCGGCCGACCAGGGGCCAGGTTTGATCGGCCTCAGGCGACAGCTCAATCACTTCTTCCTTGTCGCCGCGCTTGACCTTGAGCTTTAGCTTGGTGACTTCGGGACGATCCTGGATAAACTGGAAGAGACTGGCCCATTCGGTGCCCTTGAGCGCTTTGTTTCGCCAACTGCCTTCAGCGATCGTGCCGTCGAATTTGCGGTTGACGAAACAGTAATTAATGATCTCATCTGTCGTTTCAACCGGTGCGCGTTTGGCGGCATCTTCCGGTCCATCGACCTGGTTTTTGACCAGGTAGGCCAATCCTAACTCCGGAATGGCCTGGGGTGAATTCACTTCCAAGGCCAGCACCTGGTCGAATTGCCAGTCGTCATCCCAATCCAGCTCCACCTTCACCGGATCCGGCTCGAAAAACCGGCCGCCGTTGACTTCACTTTCACGCTTCAAATACAGCTTGACCTTTGGCTTCAACGCCCCTGGTTTATCTTTACGCCAGGAAGCTGCCCACTGCTTGAGCTGAAACGGCAGGCGGATCGGATCGAGCGGCTCGATGCTCTTATCCGCCGGCTCGTTGTCTTTGCGCCGTCCGTAGGTAATCGGCTTTTGGTCGGGCATCATCACCTCGACTTTTTCGATAATGTCGCCTTCGAGCATTTGCGCCTTGTCATCGGACCCATTGCCGTCGGGGCGTATGGGCCGCGGCGCTGGCACGCCCTTTTTTTCGGCATCGGAGCCCATGCGCAACGCGGCAACGGGTCCCATTTTCATGCGCAGGTTCACCGTGCGATGCCAGGCAGGTGGAACCGAGACTTCGACTGTCTCTTTTTGCCCCGCGGGCCCCCGCTCCACGACGATCTTGATCTCCTTGCCGGCAAGCAGGGCAAGGCACCTTTGCAGCTCGAAGAAGTCTTTCATGCCGCCATCCGGATTGCCTGGATCGGGACGCAGGTTCAGCCGTTTGGCGGGATCGGCGGGGTCGGTGATGCCAACAATGACGTCGTCAAAGTCGAAGGCACTTTTTTCCGCGGCGCTGCCCGGCCAAACTGGACTCGTCCACTCGACGGGCGCCATTTTCCTGGAAATCAACTTGGCCTTGTTCGCGGGCGCTATGCCAATCGAGCGATGCGCTCCCTGGTGTGGGGTGATGTCGTAATTAGTGGGTTTGGCGTCGATGCCCAGTCGTTGCGTGGTGATATCGATCTTGCCGAGCGATTCCATCGTTTCGTATTTCAAGTTGTCGAAATACGGATGTTCGATGCCGTTGACGTTGAGGATGGTAGCGCCAGTGCGCAGGCCCACCTTGAACGCCGGCTTGCCGCTGTCGATGACCGCGATGACGGCGGCCGTGCGCCGTCTTGCCTGGGCCAAGAAAGACCACGGTAAACGCCACGCAGGCGAAGATCGCGTTCATGATGACGCCGGCCGAAATGATCGCCATGCGCTGCCAAACCGATTTGTTTTTGTAGCTGCGCGGGTCGTCCTCGCTGCCGTCGTTGGACTCGTCGCCGTCGACCTGGCCCACCATTTGCACGTAGCCGCCCAGCGGGAAAACGGCCAGTTTGTAGGTGGTTTCTCCCCAGGTATAGCTGCAAAAGGGCAGGGCGGGGCCGAAGCCGATGCTGAAGGTCGTCACGTTGACGTCGCACCATTTGGCCACGAGGAAATGGCCAAGCTCGTGAATGAAGATGATGAAGCCGAGGCCGAGCGCGACCTTCAACGCCGAGTCGAGACCGATCTGCGCGTATCTTTCGTTGAGGAAATACAGCAGCACGATCACCAATAGCCCGAAAGCCAGCGTGGACCCGTTTACCTTGAACCATTGGCCAAGCGTCTTCGGTTCTTCGGGCCCAAGGTCGGCGTCCGCGGGAGTGTCTGCGGCGGTTGGCGCTGAGCCCGCGGCAATGGGGGAGTTATTGTTCAAATCGTTATTGGGCTGGGAATTATCGTTGCGGTCCAACGGTTGGCCTCCTGTCGCGCCCGGCGGTCGGCGGCGTCAATGTCCGCCAGCGTCGGCCGGGCGCTGTAATGATGATGTACGAGGACTTCACGGCAAAGGCGCGGAATATCCAGGAAACGCAGATCGCCGGCAAGGAACCGGCCGACCGCCACCTCGTTGGCCGCGTTGAGCACGGCCCCGCACGTTCCGCCGTTGCGGGCGACTTCATATCCTAATTCTAGCGCCGGAAACGTCTCAAGATCCGGTTGCTGAAAATCCCAGCTACTCAGGTCCGTCCACGCCAACCGCCGGGCCGGGCCGGAAACGCGGTCGGGATACGTCAGGGCATACTGAATGGGCAGCCGCATATCCGGGGGGGACAGTTGGGCGATGACCGATCCATCGACAAATTCCACGAAGGAGTGCACGATGGATTGCGGATGGAGGATCACCTCAATTTGCTCCGGCGCCAGGCCGAACAGCCACCGAGCCTCGATGATCTCCAACGCCTTATTCATCATTGTAGCAGAATCGATGCTGATTTTTGGCCCCATGCGCCAGGTCGGATGGCACAATGCCTGTTCGACGGTGACGTCCGCCAGCTCGCTTTTGCATTTGCCGCGAAACGGCCCGCCGCTGGCCGTCAGCACGACGCGCGCCACCTCGGTGGCCCGGCCGCTCTGCATGGCTTGAAAAATGGCGCTGTGCTCGCTGTCCACCGGCAGGACACGCGCATTGCGTTTGGCCGCGAGGTCCATCACCAGCTGCCCGGCCATCACCAAAGTTTCCTTGTTGGCCACCGCCACCGTTTTACCCGCTTCCAAAGCTGCCCAGGTTCCTGCCAGCCCGGCGGCGCCGACGATGGCGGTCAGGACAATGTCAGTCTCGGGATCGCTGACCATGCGGGCGATGCCGTCGGGACCATGCAGTAGCTCCGTGCCGCGCGGCAACTGGCCAGGATCGACCCGGCGGGCGATGCTTTCGTCGGTCACCGCGACCCAACGGGGTTTGTGGGCGTGGGCCTGCTCGACGAGCACCTTCCAGCTGCCATGCGCCCTTAGCCCCAGGGCTGTCAGCCGGGTTGGGAGGGTGGCAATCACATCCAAACAGTTCGTGCCGATCGAGCCTGAGGAGCCAAGCACGACCACGCGCCGGTTCAAGGGGGCCTTCATCTGGGCCATTGTAGACGGGATTGGGTAAATGGAGCAAGTTGAGTTGTCCAGTCGGCTTGCTCACGCATTTTCCAGGGCAAGTCATTGTGGCCGTCGATGACGATGGCCTCGGCGTGAATTCGTTTGGCTTCTTCGGTGAGTGTGACGATGCCGCGGCCCGCGGGTTTGGTTGGTTGTTGCGGTTGAGCGGCCGGCCAAACGCACACGAGTGCAATGAGAAGCTTCATGGGGTGTTGCTTGCTTGTTTCGCCTCGCCGCGCAGCGTGGGAAGCCCTGTCAAGCCCCGCACTCCGCTGTGTGTCGCGGCTAAACCGGGATTGTTTCCTTTTTTCGGTCACGAGCCTTAGCGGCCGGCACGGGCTCCTGCCAGCGGCTGCATTGCCGCCAAAAAGCTCAGCGGGTTGTCGTAGACCACCTTGCGGATCGCCTCCTCGGCATGGCCGCGGCGCTTCATCTCCAGGATCAGCTCCGGCACGGCCAGCGGATCGGACTTGCCCCAGTCGCCGGCCGAGTTGGCCATGATGCGGTCGGTGCCGACCATCTCGAGGATGTCGCACGGCCCGCTGCCGGCGTGCATTTCGTGGTCGGATAAAGCGTCATGCGCGCACCAGAAGCCGTTGTCGAGGGCCAGCCGGACCGTGTGCTCCTCGACGTGATCGATGAGAACGCGCTCCGGCTGAACGCGGCGATCGTTCTTGAGCATGTCGATGATCATCCGCGTGCCCTTGTACTTGTCCTCCAGGTGGGGCGTGTGGATGAGGATCAGCTCGTTGGTCTTCATCGCCAGGTCGACGTGTTCCTGGAAGATGGTCGGCCTCGTTGGCGGTGTTCTTGTTGAGGCCGATCTCGCCGATGCCGAGGACGTTGGGCTTGTTGAGGTAACTCGGGGATGACGGCGATGACCTCGCGCGAAAGCTTGACGTTCTCCGCCTCCTTGGCGTTGATGCACAGCCAGGAGTAATGGCGGATGCCGAACTGGGCGGCCCGCTTCGGCTCGACCTCGGTGAGGTGGCGGAAATAATCGCGGAAGCCCTCGGCGGAGCCGCGATCGAAGCCGGCCCAGAAGGCCGGCTCGCTGACGGCCACGCAGCCGCACTGGGCCATGCGGTGGTAGTCGTCGGTGACGCGGGAGATCATGTGGATGTGCGGGTCGATGTAGGCAGACATGGCAGGTGGTCCTCTTTTCGACGGTAATGGCGCCTTTTGTGCGCTCGCGTATTTCTTATAATACTACCAGAAGTTCTGGCCGCCACTCTGTCGAAGTTGCTTGTGCTGCTGCATTTTGCGTTGGCGTCATTCTGGTGTTGCGTCGTGGAATGGTGAACGATGGCCAATGCAGCCCGAAAAAACATGGCCCGCGCAAGAACAAACCACAAAAGCTCGCGAGCGCGGTATCGGATACGGACGCGCAAGTTATTTACCAGGCGAGGCTGGGGGCAAATGGTGCAGTTGTCCGAATCCAGCCGCCGATCAATCAGGCGCAGGCAATTGCCATACGACAAGAGGACGGCAATGTGGTAGTATGTGGCCCGGATAAGACGGCCAACTCGGTAATGGCGCGGGACATCGAGCAATCGGCAAGCGGGCATTGGAAACGATGCAAACCCCACGTTAACGCAGGGCCCAACGCCCTTCCGCATTATCAGCCTGATCCCAGAGGCCAAACCATCGGTCACACGTTTTACGAGACAGTAACGAAGCACCCGCTGTGAGCAACCAATGAAATACTTCACCCCTGAGCTCTACTTGCAATTCAACTCGCTAGATGTCGATGAGGCTGAACGGGCCGACGAAGCCTGGGACAAAGCGGAAATTGCCTACAAGGAGCGGCTCACGAGTATCCGAGAGAACATGCCGCAACAAGTGGTGAAGCTCTCGGAGTTGTGCCTTCACGATGCCCTTGTGGTCTCCCGCAGCGAGCATATTCAGCCTGCAGGAGAATGCCGCATTGACCTGCCCTTTCCGGTCACATTCCCCGGCATGTGGACGGCCGTGGCGATTATGTCGGTTACCATCGGCTGGGAGGTTGTCTTGCTCATTTACTCTCTCAGCGATTGCACCACCGCGAAAGAGGCACCCCAAGGATGGAGATTATCGAAGCTTCAAGAACAGTGGCTTTATGACGAGGTGGATTTGATTAACGACCGCACAGGGCCATTCGTGCACCGAATAATGTTCAGCACCGGGGTTACGCTGGAAATTCACTTTACGGCCGTGATTATCCACAAGTTCACACTTCCGGCCGCCGCGAAACAGGCAAAGCAGAGCGCTGAACGATATAAGCTGGGCGTCGCCCACGCCGTTGCAGAGCCGCCGGTCAAAACCGGCTCAGAAAGCGGGCTCGGTGACAATCAGTCTGGTCGCAGGCGGCGTACCTTTGGCTCGGCAAACGCAACAACATCCACCAAGCGATTGAGGCATAACCAGCGCCTATGACGAAGCGGGCCAGAGTAAGCGTCAGTGGCAAATGTGCCCCGCGACACGACATCCCGTAAGTGAGATTTGCGGTAGATTCGGAACAGCTTCCCCTCCCAATCTTCCGCGTCGTCGCACGACCCGAATGACTCGTTGCGAACAGAATTTGTGACATAGGATGTCCACACAAGCTCGAACAGCTGACAGCTCTCGTCGGATGCAACCGGCCAAGTGCCGCTGATCATCCTTCCCAAGATCTCGAGGTCCTCTGGGGGGGCCGTCCGCTTTAGCCTCCTCGACGACGACTCTGAGCGTGTTCTGCACGGGTTCCGACAACTCGCGAACGTACAACACGGGGGCCTGGACGCTGATGCTGTTGGGCCGGGCCGCTCACGCAGGCGACGGTGCACTTCGGGCCCTTGCATTCTTGGCGTGTCGATGTTCAGCATGACAACGTCAAAAGGCTTTGTGTTGATAAGCTCGAGGCATTGGCCGTTTGCAGTCGGCTCATGAACTTCCCTCCATTTTTTTGTCGAGCACTTCCCGGACTTTTCTTGCCAGCGCCAGGGGCGTGTATGGCTTCTGAAGAAAGGCGACTTCCATGTGCAGGATGCCGTGCCGGATTACGGTGTCGTCGGTGTAGCCGCTCACAAACAGCACTTTGAGGCCGGGGTATTGGACAGCCAGCGTGTTCGCCAGTTCCCGGCCACTCATTCCCGGCATCACCACGTCCGTCACCAACATGTCGATGCGGCCGCCGTGCTTCTCAGCGATCCCTAACGCCTTCTTGCCGCTTTCCGCGTGCAACACCGTGTAGCCCTGAGGCTGCAAACCCAGCAGGGCAATTGCTCGCACCGCGTCTTCGTCCTCGACCAGCAAGACCGTCTCAGTCCCTCCCATTACTTTAGCACCACGTTGGCCGTGAGTTGACGGCTGGAGCGGCTCATCGACGGCAGGGAGGTAGATCTTGAAGGTCGTGCCGTGGCCGTGTTCGGTGTAGAGATTGATGTTGCCGCCGCTCTGTTTGATGATGCCGTAGACCGTCGCCAACCCCAGCCCTGTGCCCTTTCCCGGCTCCTTCGTGGTGAAGAACGGCTCGAAGATGTGGGCCTTGACCTCTGGCGTCATGCCGCAACCGTTGTCGCTCACGGCCAACTTGACGTAGCGGCCGGGTTGTACAGTCCGAGTGCTGAGCGGCGTATGCTTCGTCCAGTTGGATGTCCGAAGTTTCAATGGTGAGTTTCCCGCCCTGGGGCATGGCATCACGGGCGTTGACGGCCAAATTCATCAGGACTTGCCCCATTTGGCCGGGATCGGCGTTGATCCGACTAATATTGGGGTCAAGGACGGCGGTGAGCAAAATGTCCTCCCCAATCATTCGGCGCAGCAATTTCTCAGTTTCTTTCACCACATCGTTGAGGTCCAGCACCTTCGTCTCCAGCACTGCTTGGCGGCTGAAAAAGAGGAGTTGGCGGGTCAGCCCAGCTGCTCGCTCCCCAGCTTCGCTGATCGCTCTGATGGCCTCCCTCTTGGGATCATTCGACGGCAAGATACCGAGAAGAAGTTCGCTATAACCGGAAATGATAGTCAGGAGGTTATTGAAATCATGGGCCACGCCGCCTGCCAGCTGACCAACCGCCTCCATCTTCTGCGCCTGGCGGAACTGGTCTTCGAGAAGCTTGCGTTCGGTGATGTCCGACCAGGAGCCAACGACCTCCTCGGGGCGGCCCGCCGCGTCGCGCAGCAAGAGCATCTCCGAGCGGATCCAGTGATAACTGCCGTCATGGTGCCGGAAGCGGTGTTCGTGGGTCAGTCGACCGTGCGTGAACAGGTGATTTTGGATCTCGGCCAACACGCGTTGCAAGTCCTCCGGATGGACGCGCTCCTGCCACCAGCGCCGCTGGAAAATCTCCATGACGGGGTAGCCCAGCATCGTCCGCACGTTCTCACTGATCCATGTGGGCCGGAGATCTTCTCCTTCGCCCACCAGTGTGTAGAGCACGGCGGGGCTGGAGGCCACCACATGCTGCAGACGCTGCTGGGTCTCCTGGAGTGCTTGCTCCGCCCGCTTGTGTTTGATGCCGAGGGCAATTTGATCGGCTACCGCCGCCATCGTTTGCAGGGTGGCGCCCTCGAGCCGTTGCCGCGCGAACAAGGCCATGACGCCGACCAGCCGGTCGCCGAGGAGCAGCGGGTAGCCCGCGAACGCGACCATGCCCTCGCGGCGGGCCCATTCTTGATCGCTGACGCGGGGATCGCCGCTGACCTCATTGGTCAAGTGCGGTTTGCGCTCCTGGGCGATGAGGCCAATTTTGAATTTGCCGACCGGGACCCGGCTGTGCGGCCCGTCGAGGTGGGTGTACAGGCCGGCGCTGGCTTGCAGCTCCAGCACGTCACCGGTGTCATTGAGCGTCCAGATGCGTGCGAACGCGGCGTCCAGGTTGGTGACAATCGACCTGGCGCAGCGTGCCAGCATGTCGCGCAACGTGTCCGCCGTGGTCAGCGCCAGGCCAACGTCGGCGCTCAGACCGGCAAGGCGAAGTTGTTCGCTCAACTCGGTATTCTTTTCCTCCAGCTTGGCCACCAGCCACTTGTTGTATTCCTTCAGCAGGGGCAACTCTTGCGACTGCACCATCAGCTTGGGCGCGCGGCGTGGGGCCTGCATGACTTCATGCAAAGCATCCGCGATGACTTTGGCCGCGGCAGGCTTCCTGAGAAACTTGTCCGCCCCTAAATCCAGCGACAACTGCTCGTCACTGGGCGAGGTGCAGGTGGCCGTGTAGATGATGAAGGGCAGATGGTGGAGGCGGGGGTTGGTGCGCACCTCGCAGCAGAGGCGGTAGCCGTCCAGGCGCGGCATAAGAATGTCTGAGATGACGGCGTCTACCTTGTTACGCGTCAGGACGGCGAGCGCCTCCACGCCATCGACTGCCTCGCAGACCGTGTGCCCTTCGCCTTCGAGCACGGCACGCAGCAGCTTGAGGTTGATTGCATTGTCGCCAACGATGAGGACATTCATAAGCGTTCCTGGGCTTTGGGACCCTTGGCAACCACCTCGTTCAATCGCGTGGATTTTCATGCCTGCCTTCGTCGTCCAGTCGGATAAGGGTCTGGGCGTTAAAGGGCTTATGGGAAGACATGGCATTTTTCCCATGGGATCAGAATCTTGGCGTTTACGCCGACGGATGTCTCCTACCTCCGAAAACCGAATCGACGTCTTCGTGACTGACTTCGGAGAGCCGTCACCTGAACGCAACGAAACCTAGTAGTGTATTGTGGCCCGCGCAGCCCTCCGACGCACTCCGGGAAAGACCGGGGGTGAGGGCGGAAATGCAGGGGGGAGGACGGGAGAAGTCGGGGCGCAAGGAGACGTGGGCTACTTGGCGTCCAGGGCAACGACCCCCATGCGGATGGCGTAAAGGGTCAGGCTGGCGATGTCGTGGATGTCGAGTTCCTTCATCAACTCGGCACGGTAGGTCTCGGCCGTCTTGGGGCTGATGCCCAATTCCTTGGCGATCTCCTTGGTCGAGTGCCCCTCCGCGATCAGTTGCAGCACCTCACGCTGGCGGGGCGTCAGCCGCTGCAGCGACGTCTGTTCCTTGTCCCGCCGCCCAAGACAGGCGGCGACGACATGTTGAGAAATCGCCGAACTCAGGAACGTTTCCCCGCGGACGACGGCCCGGATCGCCAGTTCCAGCTCGGCCGGGTCGGCGGTCTTGACGAGGTAGCCGGCCGCGCCGGCCCGCAGCGCCTGCAGCACGGAGTCCTCGCCCGCATTCATGGACAGCACGATGACGCGAGCTGGCGGGGTAGGTGCGGGCCACCCGCGCGGTCGCCTCCAGCCCGTTGAGGCCGGGCATCATGATGTCCATCAGCACGACGTCGGGTCGGTGGGCCTCGATTAGGCGGAAGCCCTCGCGGCCGTCGCTGGCCTCGGCGATGATTTCGATGCCGCTGACCGTTTGCAGCAACGAACGGATCCCCGCCCGAAAGAGCTTGTGGTCGTCCACGAGTAGGACGCGGACAGCTGACATGGCATTCACTCCGCCGGGCCTGTCGGTTCGTCGGGCACTTCGCTCATGGGGAACGTGGCGCGAATGCGGGTCCCGTGCCCAGGTTCGGATTCCACCTTTAGCGTACCGCCGAGCAGTTGGACTCGCTCCGCCATCCCCACAAGGCCGAGACTTCTGCGCCCGCTGGCCTGTTCCTGGGTAGCCACCACTTCAAAACCGACTCCGTCATCACGGACGACCAACTCCAGAACGCCCTGGCTCTGGCTCAGCTCGATCCAGATGTGCTGCGCCGCGGCGTGCCGCACGACGTTCGTCAGCGCTTCCTGCGCCACGCGGAGGCAGGCGATGGCCAGTTCGGGAGGAAGCGTCGTCCCCGACAGGTGGCCCACGAGCTGCACCTCACAGCCGGTCCGCGCCTGATGCTGCTCGGCAAGCCAGCGCAGGGTCGCTTCCAGGCCGAGCGTGTCGAGCATGGTCGGCCATAACTCCAGCGCCAGGCTGCGCATTTGCTCCCCGGCTTGCTGCAGGAGCGTGACGCATTCGTCCAACCAGGGAAGCGCGGCCGGCCCAGCGAGGCCGCGCGCGGCGTGGAGGTGCAGCGTGATGGTGGCCAGAATTTGGCCGAACTCATCGTGCAGTTCGCGGGCCAGGTGGCGGCGTTCCTCCTCCTGCACTTCGAGCAACCGGTGTGAAAGGTGCTGCAAGCGCTGCGCTGATTCGTGCAGTGCTTTCTGGTCGTTCACCCGCTCTGTGACATCTTCATTGACGACCACGGCTCCGACGATCAACCCCTCGGCATTGCGGATGGGCGCCGCGGAATTCTGAATCGTCTTCTGCCGGCCGTCGAAGGCCTCGATGTCGATCAACTCGTTCAAGCTGGTCTGCCCCACGATCAGCGCTCGCGTTGAGGGCCAATCATCCGGATCAATCCTTTTGCCCGATTCGTGCCAAAAGCCCTTGCTTTGAGCCCATCGTTTTTGCCCCGAGTCGATCACCTGGCCCCAAATGCGCTTTAACGCCGGATTGGCGAGGATGACGTTACCAGTTTGATCAGTGACCAACACACCCACTGGCAGTGTCGTGAGGACCGTGTGCAAAAGTTGCTGGCTCTCTTTCACCGCCTGTTCGGCTCGCTTGCGCTCGGTAATGTCCTGCACCACGCCGAAGGCGTGGCGCGGCCGTCCCGATTCGTACCGGATCATCTGGTCGATGCTGCGGAGAAACCGTACCTCGCCGTCCGGGCGTTGGATGCGGTATTCCACGTCAAACTTCCCCTGGCTAAGCAGCACCGCGAACGCCTCGGCGTGGATGGGCCGATCCTCCTGATGAACCAGCTGATGCCGCAACTCCGCCAAGGTCCGCACACTTTGAAGTGGAATACCGATGATCCGGCAGGCCTCGTCCGAATAGGTGACGCGGTCAGCGTCGAAGTCATACTCCCAGTACCCGAATTGGGCGACGCGCTGCGATTGTGCCAGCTTGCGCTCACTTTCCCGCAATGTTCGTTCGCTAACCTTGAGTTCTTCAAGGACACGCTCGCGTTCCTCGGCCACCCTCCTCGCTTCCTTGAGCTGCCGGATCCGCCAGTCCACCCGTTTGGCCATGAGTTCAGCTGTCGGCTGCGCTGGCCAACGCAGCGCCAAATCCGGCGGAAAGTAGAATGGATTCGGACATGCCAGATCGCCGAGAATGGCAAGCGGGTGGGTCAGCAGCACGTCATGAATGACCGCGGGGCTAACGCGCTCGCGATTGTACTGGCACAGGATCACCGAGCGGCTGTTTGCCGAAAAGCGGTTGAGCAGAACCTCGTACTCGAGCAGCCGATCATGCGCGATCAGCGGTCCCATCGCCCAGCTCATTTCTTGCTGCCAATCGCAAGCCGGAAAAGCCATTCGCGAGCGCCTCAACCAGCGTCTCGCCCAGGACCTTGATCAGCGCCTGAGGTTCAAATTCCCCGGCTTTGAGGTAGGTGTCCCGCTTGGTCAGAAACCTTAAGGCCCCCCGCTCACGCTCATGAGGGACGTCCGCGCCGCCGGCCGCAAGCGCCGGAATGATTGCCTCAATGCAGCGCTCATCGCCGATGAAGAGACAGCGGTCGCCCCGCGTCAGCCCCCTCTTCATGAAATAGGCAGCGCTGGCAATCGATTCCGCCATGTTTTCGTGGATAGGGCACAGAATGTTCGCCGTATGCCAGCTTATCAAGTTGTTGCTCCAGCTCGGTCGGCATGGTCTAACCTCCGCGAAGGCGTCGCTGAGTTGGGCAAAGGCCTGCAGCGAAAGACGACCAAGAAGAAATGTCTTTCGATAGGTGCCCACACGCTTGATCATATGCGGCGTGGCGTTCAATTGGTATTCTGAGAAGCCCGCTGTTCACAGTTCCGGCCGTTACGAAACAGGCAAAGCAGAGTGCCTGATCGCCAGTAGGCGAGCTTCTCCAAATGCATGAACACCATTAAATTGAAGGCGCGCCCAGCCACTTTCCACGGCGTCGCTCCCACTCGGCAGCAAACTTCCGGAGTCCCTTGGCGTCTTCTTGGTCGAAAGGCTGTTTCGGCGAGCATGCGGCATAGAACTCGGATACTTGGTCTGCGAAGCCGAAAACAGCCTGCCCGCCACTCTGGCCATGGGACCTGCCAATCCCGGCCATCCTCCGCGCGAATTACGACACCCGAACCGTTGATTTCGTGCAAAACCTCGAAGTCCGCACCATTCGGGCATCCGCAAATGACCACGTCTTCTTGCTCGGGAAGATCGTACATGCTGAAGCCACAACATGGAAACAAATGGTCGCCAATTGGCGCTTCCCTCGTGTGCGGCTTTGAAAGCGTGCGGAGCAAATACAGATCGCCTGCACTGACTGTCAGGTCTTTGCCGGTCGTCGGGTCAAGCAAGGTGTCGTCCCCATTTCGGAACTCCACGTCTGCGGAATCTTCCACTGCGAAGCGTAATTGAGCGAAAAAACCTGCTCCAAGTAGTTCGTGCCGGTGCAATTCGCCACGCGCACAGGTCGCAGTCAAAACCCCGAACGGGGCAGGGCCTCCAGCGGGACGGCGACTATCACCAACCGCCGTTCCTCATCAAGCGTATACTTGACGACCAAGGGAGGCACGACGCCGATCCAGGTCTTTGCCGGTTTGAGTTGCAGGTCCTGCAAAGGTTCACCGAACTGCGGGTAAATGTGAAGACGGCGGTCAATTTCCTTTAAAGCGGTCACGAACTGCGGACCACGCCCGCATTCCTTCGCCTTTGCGCCGAGCCGCACCAAGCCAACACGAACACGTTCCGAATAGGTCACTCGGTAGGGAGGCGGCGGATTCGCTGGTTCATTCATCGGGCAGCGCTGCCTGTTCTACTTCGTGGATAAAATCTTCCAACACCAAACCTCCAGTTTCCTCAATTTCGCGCATTCCCGCTATGAATTCTTCCTCGTTGAATCCTCGCCTCGCACATTCCAGGATCTCGGGATCAATCTGCGTTCGGGGAATACCATTCACCTCCGCTGGGCTGGTTGGCAAATCGCCTGAGACTCCGGCGTTTGTCTCCTGGGCTGCGGCTTCAAGTTCTGGAAGGTGGGCGAATACCTCCGCGAAAGCGCGTTCAGAATTTCTGCCCTTGCTGCTGATGCGGAGATGGTAAGAATAAGATCCAACTCCTTGGACAAGTTACGCAGCCTCTGTTGAAGAGGTGGCGATAGCTTCTCCATCGAGCCGGACCCCGCGTGTTGCGCCAACATTTCCCAGAATACGTTGCTCATTGTCACCACCCCAATTGTTGATTACCGCGGCTGCGGAATCTTCCACTGCGAATCGTAATTGAGCGAAAAAATCTGCTGAATACGCTCGGCCCTGTCCCCCGCTTTGGTCGCCCAGTACGTCCAACGCCTGGCGGATTTTCGCCAATCGCGGATCTTCAGCGACGCCATTGGCGCCGGCACCGCGTCCGATGCGGTCCAGGATCGCCGCCAAATCGAGCAGTTTGCTCCGGGCTTCGAGAAAAAAGGCGTCCAGGGTGGCATTGGCGGGAACAGGAGTCATGGCGGCACCTTGTGGCGAAAAATTATCCCGGAAGCCATCTTAGACCATTTTGGCGCCGATCTCAAGCAATCCCGCAAATTGGGCTTGTGCATTTCCCAGACATCGCTATGGTGCCGCCCGCGGTAGGGGGAACGGGGGGACATTGCGCTGTCAGGAGGACACGCCATGACGCTGTTGACGGGAACGCATGCCATGATGTGGCTTTACATCGCCACGGGGTTCACGGGGGCCTGGACGATGATGCTCTTGGGCCGAGCCGCTTTGCGCAAGCTGGGCCGGATCGAGTCGGTCGTCAGCTCTTTCTCGCCCAAGGGTGGCTGTGAGGCGGCCATCCTCAAGGAAATCAAGGCCGCGCGCAGCGAAATCCTCTGCCAGGCCTATTCGTTCACCGCCGAGCCGTTGGCCAAGGCGCTGATCGAGGCCAAAAAACGCGGCGTTCATGTCGAAGTCATCCTCGACAAAAGCAACGAAGTCGAACGGTACAGCGATTTGCACATCTTCATGGAAAACGGACTGCCGCCCTTGATCGACGCCCACCATGCCATCGCGCACAACAAAATCATGATCATCGACAAGAAGACGCTAGTTACCGGCAGCTTCAATTTCACCAACCAGGCGGAAAACGAGAACGCCGAGAACCTGCTCGTCATCAAGGGAAACCCGGAACTCGTGCAAGCCTACCGTCAAAACTATCTGGCGCACAAGGCGCATAGCAAGGCGGCGGAGATCAAGGCCCCGGTCGAGAACAAGCATTTCGGCGGCAAGAAGGCAGCGGCGTGAAATGGGCGGATTGCCATGTAGGACGGCCTTCCCAGGCCGTCCGAGCAAACGTGGACGGCCTGGGAAGGCCGTCCGAGCAAACGTGGACGGCCTTCCCAGGCCGTCCGAGCAAACGTGGACGGCCTGGGAAGGCCGTCCGAGCAAACGTGGACGGCCTTCTCAGGCCGTCCGAGCAAACGTGGACGGCCTTCCCAGGCCGTCCGAGCAAACGTGGACGGCCTTCTCAGGCCGTCCGAGCAAACGTGGACGGCCTTCCCAGGCCGTCCGAGCAAACGTGGACGGCCTGGGAAGGCCGTCCCACAGAAATGTCGCCTTTGATCACGCAGGTTCGGATTCGGTATTCTTCTTCGGCTTGATTTGCAGCGGTACCATTTCATCTTCCTCATTGGTCGGCGGCGCTAGCGTGTCCGCAACCACGTCGTGCAGCAGCATGCCCACCGCCGCCAGGTTGATCGCATCCAGCATGGCATTCCGTTCGCTCGGTTCCGTCGCGAACAGCTGATCGACGACGCGGGCTTGCTCCTCACTGGGCGCCGGCACGTGCGGCGACGGCTCCAGCAGTGTTTCCACTTCGACCATTGGGCGTTGCGCTTCCAGGTAACGCATCGTTGGCATGCCGCCATCTTGCGGGCTATTCGACATGAGACACCTCCGCCGTTAGGGATCGTTGCTTCAGTTTATTATCTGTTGCCGGCGATAAGACTGCAAGTGGCATTTGCGTCTTCTCGCCATTCTCCCTATTTTATGAGGGCCGCGGGCCATGGCGCCGAATTTGGGTTGACTGGTTGGAAATGTCCGTCAAAATGAACTCTGCAGGGCCCGCTTACCTAGTGCACCTGAAAGGATACCGATTCATGCTCATGTCCAAGACGATTTTCAAAGGGTTGATTGCCAGCCTGGCGCTGGCCGTGTTGTTTCTGAACCAGGCCCACGCGGCCGGCGGCGCGACAACCCAGCCCTATGTCGTTGTCGTCGGCATCGACCAATACAAGGACGCCCAGATTTTGCCGCGCAAGCACGCCGAGGCTGACGCGAAGTTGCTTTTCGACGTGTTCACCAATCCTGATTACATCGGCGCCAATGCCGACCACATTCAACTTCTCCTTGGCAAGGAGGACGCCAAGCGTAAAAGCCAACCCGCGACCCGGGAGAATATCCTCAAATCCCTGAATTGGCTGGTCGACAACGCCGGCAAGGATGACACTGGTGATTTTCGTTTATATCGGCCAGGGCGGTCCCGTGGGCGAACGCACCTGCTACTTCGCCTCCGACTCCACGTTTCAGGACAGGGCCAAGGATGCCTTGAACGCCGGCGACATCGAGCACGTGTTCGACAAGCTCAAATGCCAGCATTTCTGCGCATTTGTCGACGTCAACTTCAAGGGCTTCGATGCCGGCAAGGAGTCGGTGCCCGACCCCGACCTGACCAAGTTTTATCGGGAGTTGATCGGCAAGGACGACGAAGGCGTCGCTCTGCAGAGCCGCGTCACCTTCATGCCCAACTCTGGATTGAAACCGTCGCTCGATCTCGCCAACCATGGCATCTTCGCCAAGGTCGATCGCCGACGGGATCAAGGGCAAGGCCGACAGCTTCGGCTACGAGCCGGACGGCCTGATAACCATCGACGAACTGGTCAAGTACGTCAAAAAAGAACTGCCCGACCTGGCCCGCGCCAATGGCAAGAACGACGAGGAGAAGGGACAGCAGCCGCTCATCCTCGAAGGCCAACCTAGCGATTTCGTGCTGGCCCGCAACCCGGCCGTCACGGCCCTGGTCAAGACCCGCCTCGAACAGTTCGAGAAAATCGCCAAGGAAAGCGGTTTGCCCAAGTCGGTCGCCGAGGAAGGCCGCAATTATCTGCACCGCATGCCCAAGCTGGATGCCCAGCAAGAATTGCGCAAAGCCTATCAAAAGCTGGCCGACGGCAAGACCACGGTGGACCAGTTCACCCAGCAGCGGCTGACGATCGTCGCCGGCATGAAAATCTCAACGGACGCCGCGGGTGAATACGCCCGCCATGTCATGAACGCCGCCGATGTGGTGATTGGCTCGTATTTCAAGAAAATCTCGCAGCCCACCCTTGTTGAGGCGGCCATCCGCGGCATTTACAAAAGGCTCGATGAGCCGGTTCCTTCGGACGTCAAGGACAAGCTCGACAATATCAAGAACATGCAAAAAGCCGATTTGCTGGCCGCCCTCACCGAGGCCCGCGTGCAGCTCGGCAAACGTGAGGACCTGGACAACGGCAAGGACGTTACTTATTCGTTGACGGCGATGATGGGCAAGCTCGACCGGCACAGCGACTACGTCGATCGGGAAACCATGGAGAGATTCAAGACGCAGCTGACGGGTAAACTCTCCGGAATCGGCGTGCAAATCCGCAAGGACAGTGCTCGCGACGAGCTGCGTGTCATTACCCCCATCAAGGACAGCCCAGCCTACAAGGCCAAGATCTACGCGGGCGACATCATTACGCACATCATCCGTGAAGTGGATGAAAAGGGTAACAAACTTGCGGTCCCGCAGACGATTCCCACCAAGGGCATGTCCACCGACGACGCCGTCAAGAAAATCGTCGGCAAGGCGGGCACCGAGGTCAAAATCCGCGTCGACCGCGAGGGCGAGAGCAAGCCGCTGGAATTCACCTTGATTCGCGGCTCAGTCGAGCTGGAAACCGTCGTCGGCTACAAACGCGGCGCCAACGACGACTGGGATTATGTCATCGATCCCGAAAACCAGATTTGTTATGTGCGTCTTTCGGGCTTCCAGGATAGCACCGGGCGCGACCTGGAGCGGCTCATGCGGAAACTTTACAAGGACGGCATCAAAGGCTTCATCCTCGATCTCCGCTTCAACCCGGGCGGCTTGCTCGATCAATCGGTGAAAATCTCGGATTTGTTCATCGGCGAGGGCATGATCGTGACCATCAAGCCGCGTACTGGCCCCGTGGTGTCCTACAGGGGCACAGACGGAAGGCAGCTACACGACTTTCCCGATGGTCTGCCTGGTCAACGGCCTCAGCGCCAGCGCCAGCGAAATTGTCTCGGCTTGCCTGCAGGACCACGGCCGGGCCGTCATCATGGGCTCGCGCAGCTACGGCAAGGGCAGCGTGCAAACGATCGTTCCGTTTTTCGAGACCGGGGGCAGCATCAAGGTGACCACCGCCACCTTTTGGCGGCCCAGTGAAAAAAACCTCAACAAGTCCAGCACTTCCGGAAAGGACGACGATGATTGGGGGGTCAAACCCAACAAGGGCTATGACATGCCGCTTTCCGTCAAGGAACTCTATGACTTGCAGGACTATCAAAGAGACAAGGAAATAATAGCCAGACCAGGCACGCCGCCGGCCGTGGTTAATTTCCGCGACCGGCAGCTGGACATGGCGCTGGATTACCTGCGTGCCCAGATCAAGCTGACGGAAAAGGGCAACGGCAAGAAAGCGGGATGAAAGTAGTAGGCACACTCCGTGTGCCGTGGTTGCATTAGGCGGCAAACTCGTCAAAAGCTTTGCCAAACCCACGGGAATCACTCCCGTGGGTTTTTTTTTGATGTTGCCAGTTTGCCCAAACCCCCGTCATGCGGCATGATCTCATTGCAAGGGCACACGTCCCTGCGGAGAGCAGCCAAGGCGACTCTCCCCCTTCGTCCCGGCCACTCGCAATCGAGTTTGGACCCTTTCACCAGGAAGGAACGTCCCATGTTCCGCGCACGTCTTGCTTCCGTCGTTGTGGCAGCGAGCCTCGCCGCCGCGAGCGGTTGCTCCTGCTTCGATCACCCGTGGTTCAAGAGCGGCAGCCGCGACGGCAATTGCCCGCAGCAGCCTTGCTGCGACCCCTGCGCCTCCCCTTACGCCCGCGGAGCTTCGCCGATCGTTGATGGGCCGGTCCTGACCACGCCGGATTCATGCCCGGTTGTGTCTGGTTCGCTGCCGCCGGGTTCATACCCGCCGGGCTCATACCCGCCTGCGACGCAACCGCGCCTGGTGCCTGCGCCGCAGTCGACGCCGATGCCCTTTGTTCCGCAGTAGAGCGTTTCACCCGCGCGTAGCACAGGCTTCCAGCCTGTGCCCAAGCGGTCTTCGGCTGCAAGCAGCTGCAAGCACAGGCTAGAAGCCTGTGCTACTCAGCGCGTAGCACAGGCTTCCAGCCTGTGCCAAAGCGGTCTTCGGCTGAAAGCAGCTGCAAGCACAGGCTAGAAGCCTGTGCTACTCAGCGCATAGCACAGGCTTCCAGCCTGTGCCAAAGCGGTCTTCGGCTGAAAGCAGCTGCAAGCACAGGCTAGAAGCCTGTGCTACGGGTCATTTATGGAAGTGCATTCACGCATGTAGCGCAAGCTCTCCCGGGCAATCGTCACGGGATCGGGGGTGTAATCGAACACCTCCACGGACACCCAACCGGGGTAGCCGCTTTGCTTGAGCGCCTGCAGGATCGGCACGAAATTCGTATCACCGAAACCCGGACCGCGGCGATTGCTGTCGTTGGCATGAAAGTGGCCGGCTTGCTGGCCGTGGCGGCGCACCAGTTCAGGCGTCGGCAGCGATTCCGTGCTCATCGCCTTCACATCCAGGTGCAGCGTGAAGTTGGGATGATCGACTCGCCGTGTCAGCGCGAGAGCTTCGTCGATGGTGTTGATAAAGTCCGTCTCCGACGGTGAAAGCGGCTCCAGACATAGGCGGACGCCTTGGTCGGCGAAAATCGGCGCGGCCTGGCGGAATGTGTCCGCGGCCCAGTCCAGCGCTTGTTCCTGACTTGCGCCGTTTGGCACGCGCCGCTGCGCGGGCGAACCGAAAACCAGCAAGTCCCCACCAAGGTCTCGGCAACAGCAAGCCAACTCGCCAAGGTAGGCGGCGGTGCGCTGACGCACCGCGGCGTCGGCGGAGTTGAGGTGAAAGCCTTCCGTCTTGGCCAGCAACCAATGCAGGCCGATAATGCGCAAACCGCAGTCCTCGGCCTGGGCGCGCAGCACCGCCCGTCGCTCGGCGCTCACCTCGGCGACACGCGGCGCCAGGGTGAAGGGGGCGACCTCCAATCCCTGGTAACCTAGTTGGGACACGGTCCGACAAATGTCGGCGTGGTCCCAGCCTTCGAAAGTTTCGTTGCAGATGGCGTAGGGGAATGTCACGGCGTTTCACCTCTTGCGGCCTGTGCGAAAAGGGGACAGGCCCCGTTGCCCCAGCGGCCCGAAGGGTGCTTCGCACAACGGGGCCTGTCCCCTTTTCGCACAGGCTTTCATTATTCCGCGGCCACTGTTTGCTTGCGGGATTCTTTCTTGGTTGGCTCCGGCTTGGTTGGCGGCTCGGGTGCTTCGCCGTTGGTGCCGGCACTCGGCAAGGAACCCACTTCCACACCGCGCTTGTCCAGCACTTTTTTGGTAATCTCCTCGACGAGAGCCGGATTTTCGCGCAGGTATTGCTTGGCGTTTTCGCGACCCTGGCCCAGGCGGACCTCGCCGTAGTTCAGCCAGGCGCCGCTCTTGTCGATCACCTTGTCCTCGACGGCCATGTCGATCAGATCGCCCTCCCGGCTGATGCCGCGGTCGTACATCAGGTCGAACTCGGCGGTGCGGAACGGCGGGGCCACCTTGTTCTTGACCACGCGCACTTTGACGCGCGAGCCGACCTTTTCTTCGCCCTCCTTGACGTCACTGATGCGGCGGATGTCCATGCGCACCGAGCAATAGAACTTGAGGGCCAAGCCCGCCCGAGGTGGTTTCCGGGTTGCCGAACATGACGCCGATCTTTTGGCGGATCTGATTGATGAAGATAATGCAGGTCTTGGTGCGGTTGATGGTCGGGTTCAGGATGCGCAGCGCCTGGCTCATCAGCCGGGCTTGCAAGCCCATGTGAGAGTCGCCGATTTCGCCTTCCACCTCCGCCCGCGGCACCAGGGCGGCAACCGAGTCGATGACGATGATGTCGACGGCATTGGATTTGACCAGCATTTCGGCAATTTTCAGCGCCTCTTCGCCGTTGGAGGGTTGGCTGACGAGCAGTCCTTCCAGGTCGACGCCGAGGCGCTTGGCCCAGCTGGGGTCGAGGGCATGTTCCGCGTCGATGAACGCCGCCACGCCGCCCTGGCGCTGGGCATTGGCGATGGTGTGCAGGGCGACGGTGGTTTTGCCGCTCGACTCGGGGCCGAAGATTTCGGTGATGCGGCCGCGCGGCAAACCGCGGCCGCCGAGGGCGATGTCGAGGCTCAAGGCGCCGGTGGAAATGCCGGGCACGTCGAGCATCGAACGCTCGCCAAGCTGCATGATGGCGCCTTTGCCGAATTGTTTCTCAATGGCGGCGAGGGCATTTTTCAACTCTCTGTCTTGATCTGCCATGATCGCTCCTGGGACTAAGGTTGGCATGGGGTTGACTCAGCCAGTTTATGCACACCTGCTTTGATTGGTAATGGGTGCCGTCGGGTGTGAATCAACGGCCACCGCATGGCCGAGGTTCAAATAGTGCCCGGCCGGCCAATAGTGAACATATGTCAATATAACATCAATTCGTGGCAAGGCAAGCTCAGTAGCTGTTTTTCACGAGCAGCTTTGCGGTCAACAAAAGTTGGTCGACCTCGGGATTCATGTTAAGCTCGATGAAATGGCCATTGAAATGGCCATTTTACAGGGCAAACAGGATTCGCAATGCCTCGGAGATTCTCTGCATTTCCTCGTCATTCAGGCGACCGCGGATCTTCACCAGCCGATGCTGATAGTTTACCGGACGGGTTTGGAGACAGTCCGCGACCGATATTTTGGTTCGCCCGTTGTCGCGGGACGGCTCGAGCTGGACATTGGTGACTATGCGTGCTTTCTTCTCGGTCCACGCGGTCAACGGCGTCACTTGAATCACCGGCACGCGCGGATTGTAATCGTCGTTGGTTACGACCACACAAGGTCGCGTCTTGCCCATTTCGGAGCCGAGAGACGGGTCGGGATTCAAATCGATGACCATGCCGCGGCGGAGCTGCTTCATGTGGGCCAATCCTTGAGTGCCGCTTCGGTCAGATCCCGCAAGTCGTTCTCCTCGGCATAAACCTCGGCGTAAAGTCGCGCGGATTCCGCCAGGCGTTGCTGAGCCAGCCTGGTTTTCATCTGGTCCAGGGCTTGCCGGACCATGGCGCTTTTGTCCGGGAACCCCCAGGCCTCATGCCGGTTGACAAATTCAATCAGAGCCTCTGGAAGGCTGAATTTTGCTTGCGGCATCGTGGTCCTCCAAAGCAAGGCCAATTACTGGACCTAATATCACGTACCCAATCTAGGGGTTTGAAAGTAGATTATCAATGCGGTCCCGCCTTCCCCATGACAACCGTCCTGGCAAGGTCTGCCGGGTGAAACTCAACTCGTTCATCAAGGCAACATCGGTGTACAATAAAGCAGCGAGATTGCCATGGCGACGCAACATGAGCGGCGAATGGTTGGGGCAAGGATACCTCGACGCCCTGGCCAAGCTGCTCGACTTGCAAATTCCCCTGGTGAAAAAGAAAGGCGTGCACTCATGAAGTCCTCAGAGCGCATTTGATGTCGAGACCATGGTTATGCGCCGTGGGGAATAATTTGCCACCACCTGTTCACGGGAGCGCGTAAGGACGCGATTAAACTGCCCGACGGGGATTACGACCACGTTTGCCCAGATTGCTACGGCAAGATAGATGAACTGGCCAAACAAGACGAAATTTCTGGGAAAAACCAGCATTTGCACGCCGTTTGTATGCACTGCATCCGCAAGTTGGGTTTGACCATAGTTAAGCCGAAAGTCGATTTCTGACGACGGCAGTAGACTCCGGTGGACCGAACCACGATAATGAGCCTGTGACGGAAACCTTGGAAATGACGCCGACAAGTGTGGATTCTTCGGGGAATTCCGCATCAAGGAGAGGTGCCAGAGCGGCCGAATGGGCCGGTCTCGAAAACCGGTGTGGGCGAAAGTCTACCGAGGGTTCGAATCCCTCCCTCTCCGCTCTTTGAAGAAGGTGATCGCATAAGTGCTATGTTCCCTTGAGGTTGTGACTTGCCCCGCCGATTTGAATGCCACCCCCTTGCGGGGGTGGATTGTTACGCTGGTTTCTACGGCCGGGCGACAAGACCACTTTGAGGTGAATGCCACCCCCTTGCGGGTTGGATTTTTGCGCTCGTTTCCACAGGCGGGCGACAAGACCTGTGCAATGTAGATGCCGACCTCTATCTCGCCAGCGCGGCCACGCCATCAGCGGCCAGGGCGATCACAATACCACCTTCCGCATCACCTGGCGGCTCATCAAGGGTTTTCAAGAAGGGCCAAGCCGGAATGCGGTTTTGACTGGAATGAAAGCATTACTCCAGGAAAGGCTGGCCGAAGCGGAAGTGGTTCGCGTGGATGTTTCGGTGCCCGGCGACGAAAACCCCTGGTTGGCCGTCGCGGGCATGTGGAAGGGCAATCAGGATGCTTTGGAGGCTGAGGAATACGCGCGGCAATACCGTCAGCAAGTCGACGCTGATCCCGAACGCCCATGAGCCTGTATCTACTTGATACCGATCATCTGACTTTGCTCCAGCACGACCATCCGGCGGTGTCGGGTGGCACGCTCGGCCTAAACTCTCTGACGGCGCCAATGGACGGAGATAGGCCGGGCGTGCGGCCCTCGTAGATTCTCAAGGGCCAGGACTGTATGATTTGGATCGGGATGTTCGAAGGAATGTCAGCAATGGGATGAAGTCGTGGGAAGTTCGGCACGCCCGGCCAATCGCTGGCTGGTAGCGCCGTCAATGAGATTCGGGCCGAGCGTGCCACCCCGCCGCACCCAGCACGCCAATCTGGTGGCGATCAAGGCGTGGTTCAAGTGGCTGGCGCAACAACCATATCCTCTACAACCCGGCCAGTGAATTGGAGATGCCCAAGCTGGGGCACCGCTTGCCCAAGCACGTCTTGACCGCCGGCGAAGCCGAGGCCATTATCAGCATCCCCGACGTGAACACCAACCCCGGCATCCGCGACCGCGCCATCCTGGAGACGCTCTACTCGACTGGCATTCGCCGCATGGAGGTGGTCAATCTGCGCCTTTACGACATCGACTACGACCGGGGCACGATCATGGTGCGCCAGGGCAAAGGTCAAAAGGACCGCATGGTGCCGATCGGCGAACGGGCGCTGGCCTGGATCGAGCGTTACGTCGAGGAGGTGCGGCCTATCCTGGAAGCGGGCGACACGGAAGATAACACGCTGTTACTGACCGATCTGGGCCGGCCCTTCACGCCCGACCAGATGACCGCGCACGTGCGCCGCTACGTGGACGCCGCGAACGTCGGCAAGCGTGGCGCGTGTCATTTATGGCGGCACACGGCGGCGACGGTGCTGCACGACGCCGGCGCCGACATCCGTTTCATCCAGGTGTTCCTGGGCCATGCCCGCTTGCAAACGACCGAGATTTACACGCAGGTGAGCATTCGCCAACTGAAGGCGATCCACTCGGCCTTCCATCCGTCCGCGAAGCTGAAATGCCCGGAGAAGGGGGCGGGTGAGAGCAAGGCGGGCGGGCAGGAAGAACCTCGGTAATAACCGGCTTGATGATCCCTGGCCAGACGCCCGGCGGCAGGGTAAAATACAGGCCACGCCCACCGTGAGCGGCCGGCTCCGCTTGCCGAGTTGTTCTTTGACAAATTGAAGCGTCGCTAGTCATCGGCCCGCCTCCGAGACCCCATCGGCGCCAGGGCCGTTTTAATGGCAAACCAGCGTCGGGCAGAAAACGGCCGCGGCGAGGATGCGGTCGGGATTATTCGGTTGCAAGCCGGCTACGGTGTCAGAGTTGCGGCGAGGAGTGGCATTACGGTGCATCGGCTCAAGTTGTTGACCAAATTGGAATGATTAGGGAGGAAATGATGATGAGTGCGCTTGCCAAAGCTCAATGGCTGATTTTGAACGCCACGGCGGATGATTACGAGGACTTGGAGCAAATATATCGCTCAATTTGCTTGGAGTTTTCGTCTGAACGATACAAGCCGTCAGACCCGACTTCGTTCTACTGGCGTCAAGCCAAAGACCCAGTAGCGCTCTCGGAAATCGTTGACAATCTGCGTTTATTGGTCAATGACGGGCTGTTGGCCGTCAAGATGGCGGACAGTGGTGTTCTGCCTGATACGTCAAATGACCTGTCTTACCTGTGGCAAGGGTGGTTCAGGGTCACTCCCAAAGGGAGGGCGATTCTGGCGGCTTCCGAATCTCAATGGACGTAGTGTAGTATGTGGGGTGCAGAAGGCGACCAGCGGGTGGTTCGGGAAGCGGAGCCGTTTTCGGGCATGGCGACGATGGCCATCGCCAACAAACTGAAATTCACCTGGTTTTTCTTCTGCGGCAACGAGCGGGAGGGCGAAGCCAATACGATCCGGCTCACCGAAGAGTGTATCAATGATTTGGCGGCGCAGGCCGGAATCAAGAATGCCGCAATCTCCTTAAAAGGCATAAAAGAACGGCCATTGGCGATCTGCACGCCCTTGCCACCGTCGCCCGGCCCGGTTGAGCAGTACATCGTGAGTGGTTATGCTTCCAGTTTAGCCGTCGCCTATTTCGAGCTGACAGCCGAAATGGTCCGCCTCGGTGAAAAGCTTGTGCCAGGAAACGAACCCGGTCGAGGCTACGGCTTCCGGCAGTCGGCAAACTGAAATTGAAAATCGCCGCACCTCTCTTTTTCTGCAAAACTTCAAGTCCCAATAATGTACAACAAGGACAAACACCATGAGAGCGTCTCAATCGTTGCCAGATGGAAACCAAGCTGAAACGCAATCGGACATTGATTCGATTATTAGTGCAATAAAAATCAAGGTTGGAAGGCGGCTTGCGAACACGTATTACCCAAGCCAAATCGCTGAACTCTGGATTGACAAATTGAAAGACGAATTCGCCAATATCCTAACGGCAAAGAGGCGGATTAGAAAAATCATACAAGAGTGCGGCAAAATGCACCTCCATCAAAAGCAAAAAGAACTTGTGGAAGAAATCAAAAAGCAACTTGAGTAGGCGATTGTAGGTGGCCCCCGACGTTTGCGTGGTGACGGTGCCGCAACTCACGTCCTTTTTCCCCTGCCGAGCAAATTCGCTCATATAGTTGCGCGGCGGCGTGAGCCGCGCTCATTGTTTTTCCTTGCCAGAGGGGGGATTCAAGGGGGGGAGATGAGCAAATCATCTCCCTCCTTCCCTTTTTTGGTCTGTGAGCGAAGCGAACTCCGTTAGGCCTTGCTTTTCTTGTCACGGAGTTACCCACCCCGCCGCCTTCGACTGCGCTGTTGGTGTGCGCTCCGGCGTCAGCGTGGATAACTCCGGCAGCAAAGCCTGAGTTTTTAATGTAAGAAAGAGGACACCGCTAACCCATTGATTTATCAAGGTGGCAACGGCCAGATTTTGGCCGCACGCGGCCAGTTTCTGACCCCATTCGGCCAGTTTCAGTCCGCAAATGGCCAAAACTACGGGCTTTTTTTGGCCGTAACCGGCAACAACTTTGGCCGATTCAGTCCAGCCCCACAAGCAAAAAATGTCCAACATCGGACAAAAAGAGCTTGCATTGTTGACCAAACGCGGCCAGTGTGTTTGCAGGTTCTTACCATAATTGGGAGGCGAAAATGGCCGAAATTGGTCAAGAATTGATGCTGAAGGATGGTGCTGTTGGTACGAAGCGTGGGCAACCTGTGTATTTGACAAACCCCAGCATCCCCCAAAACGGCATTCAGACACGCACAAAGCGTACTATGATACCTGGCGGGAAAGCAACCGTTATTTCCGACCATCAGACCGGCGAGATTCTCGGCCGCGGCGGCATGGGCTTCTGGTATGACGAAGAGGTTGACCAGGGCCGTTTCGTCAAGATTTTCCTCGACGGCATTAAGCAAGCCGCTGGCCTGTCAAAGGCCGGGGAAGAAAAAGAGGACGCAGCTCGTTGTTCCGGGAAGGGGGGGAAGAAAAGATGTACCGATGAAAGTCAAGCGCTTTTGGTGGGAATTACAGCGAGGTGATGAGGATAAGATGACTTTGAGTTTGGCCGCTAGCGTAGGCGCAGCGGTAGGTGAACTCCGTGTTTAGGGATGCCTCGGGTAAGCACCCAACGGGAGTGTGTCATGAAGGACACCAAGATTTTGCAGCGATGGCCCGGGAGGGTCGGGTCCTCGCTAGGGGCTGGCAGGGACGGGTTCCTCTTCTCTGTTACGGGGCAGGCGGAAGGTTTCTGCCAAATGCAGGGCGGCGTCGTACAGCGCCAGGTGATGCACGGCAGCCCACAGGTCGAGCACGTTGCCGTGAGCGCCGCAGCTGGCGTGGAAGCACTGGAAAATGTTCTTGCTCAGATTGGCCGAGAACGTGGGCTGCGGAGCGGTTGTATCGCCGTGGATCGGGCAGGGTCCGCGGCGTTGGCGGCCGCGGCCACGCAGCTTGCCGAGCAGTCCCAGATGCTCAAGCACCTGCTCCATGGTCACTTGCTGGCGCAGAAAGGCGAAGTCCACCTTGGGACGCTTGTTCGGCTTGGCCGGCGCCGTCTTGACAGTGGCCGGCGTCGGCGCTAACGTGGAAGAAGCCGTGGTGACCACTTCTTGTGCGGGCTCGTCCCGTTTGTGGCCCACGGCTTTGTCATTGGCAGCGGCGGCGCCGGCGGCCGGTACGGTTGCCGATGACGCTGTCCGTGACACAGGGGTGTCACTGGGCGGCTCCCAGGGGAAGTGCTTGTCGTCAAAGGGGCGATTGGTTTTCCAGACGGCGAAGACCAGGTGGAGCAGCTTGCGCATGCAGTGGCCCAGGGCGACGTCGCCGCGCTTGCCGTTGGCCTTGAGGCGGCGATAGAGGGCGCGGATGGCCGGGTTGTGAACGATCGCCGAGCGGGCCGCGTTCCACAGGTAGTGGCGGACCAGATCGTTGCCTTTGCGCGACATGCACAGGGTGCCCAGAGGCAAGGGGTTGCCTTGCTTGTCAACGCCGGAGCTGTTTTCGTCGGGAAAAACGCCGAAGTAGCCGACGAACTTTTCGGGCGTGGCGAAACGGTTGATGTCCACGATCTTGGCGATGAGGACGGCAGCGGTGGCTTCGCCGATGCCGGGGATGGTGATGACTTGGACATGCGGGCCGGCGGGCAAGTCGGCCAAGGCGTCACTGAGCAGACGGCGCATTTTGCACTCGGCTTGCTGGGTGTGCCGCACCTGGTCAACGAGGTCGCGGATGAGCGTCTCGGCGATGCTGCCGTGCAACGAGGCGATCGAATGTTGCGCGGCCAACTGGACTTGGTGAGCCAAATCCTCCGCTAGATACGGGATGTTTTGCAGGCTCTCGAGCCGGGCCCGGGCGATGCGCTGGGCGGTGGGATACTTGTCGAGCAAGTCCAACACCCAGGCGGCGGTGATGTCTTCGGTCATGACGGCCAGTTCGGGAAAGACGCGGGCCAGGAGGTTGTGCAGGCGATTGATGGCCTGCGTGGATTGCTTGACCTTGGCCTGCAAGCGGCCGGCGACTTCGCGCAGCAAGATCATGGCCGGCGCGGTGGGCGCGGTGGCGGGCGGCAGCTCGACGACGGCGAAACGGGCCATGGCCTGGCTTTCGGTGTCGTCGGTGGTGCGTTTGGGGAAGTGGGCCTTCTGATAATCCTTGTTGCGTTTGGGCTCGCCGATGGACACGGTCATGGGCAAGTCAAGGCCGCGGAGGAAGTGCTCGAGATTGGCGGCGTACTGTCCCGCGGCGTCGATGCGGACGTGGAAGTGGGCCTGCGGATGTTGCTGATGGAGCTGCTGCAGACGATCTTGCAAAGCTTGATAGCCGCCGCAGTTTTCCAGGACGGTGAGTGGTTTAGCGGCCGGGAGGCGATCCGGTCGAAGAAAAGAGACCCGATGACCGTAGCGTGCGGTGTCGATGCCGACGCCGATGCGGTCGAGCGGCGCGGAAGTGGACATGGCGTCCCTCCTTCAACAAATAAGGGAACCGCTGGGAGCGGAATAGCGGACGTGAGGAAAGCGTGAGCGTCCTCCGGAAACTCTTGGGCAAGGTGATCCTTGTGATGAGCGGTCAGAGCCGCATGATGTACCAAAACCTTCAGCCCAAGCCGGAGGGAGCAATCTTTTCTAAGAGGTCAAAGCCTCAGGGGACGGATAGCACTCCTCACGACGCAGCCATCATTATGACAGATGGCTGAAAAGATCATACAAGGGGACATCGTAGATTATGGCTAATGTACGATGTCCCCTTTTCTTCCCTGGCGTTGTAGTCGTTTTCGACCCAGTGGGTGAACTGGCGGTTGAGGGCTTCGAGCGAGGAGAGGTCGAGCTTCTGGACCAGGAACTGATCGCGGACGCGGCGAAAGGAAAAATCTTTCGATTTTTCCTTTCGCCGCGGCATCGCGAACCGCCGTGTGCCGCAAAATGCAGCCGACGCGGGCGCAGATGAGGGTGATTTCCTGGGAGCAGTAGATCGAGCCGTTGTCGACGAGCAGTTGTTCGGGGACGCCGCGTTTGTAGAAGGCGGCGCGGATGGCCTGCACGAGGGTGTCGACGTTTTCCTCGAAGAAGAATTCGCCGTGGCAAAGGACGCGGCTGGCATCGTCGATGAAGGCGATCAGCTTGGCTTGCTTGCGGGAGGCGGGTGACATTCCGGTGTCAACGTAAGGTCCGAACATGGTGTCGGCTTGCCAGAGTTGGTTAGCGAATTTCATGCTGAAAGCCAGGCGTTTCTTGTTGTCCTTGTCTTCGGGAGTGAGCAGGTCGTATTCGCGAATGAAGCGGTAGAAGGTGGTTTGGGCGATGCGGCCCTGCTGGAGCAGACCCTTTTCGATGCAGAAGCGATAAAGGGCCCGCTTGTTGGTGCGTTGGTGGTGGAAGTGGGGCTTGGCGGCGCGGAGGGCTTCGAGCAATTCCTCGGGCGTGGCCTTGCGGACGTGGCCCTTGTCCTTGCGTGGGCGGTTGGTCATGCCGGTGATGCCGTGGTTTTTGTAGCGGTAGAACCAGGTCTGGATGGTGCGCCAGGTGAAGCGGCGCAGGTTGCCCTCCTCGTCGAGGAAGGTCATGGCGGCGACGTTGAGCACGCGCTCGTGGCGAGTGCGTCCGAGGACGGTGTCGATGGCGCCCAGGACGCGCATCTTCAGATAGACCGAAGGCTGTTTCATGAGGGTACTCCTTGTTGCGGAATTTGCCGGGCGAAGGATCAATGAATCAAAAGCGGGCGCGGCCAACCACGACATCTTGTGTTGTCGGCGATTTTGGCCGACTTCGATTCGGCCGTCGGCGTCGAGATGCGCTGGCAATTCGGTCACGGCTGGCAGGGACGGTCCGGCTTCCGGGCGGCCGCCGGGGCATTTTGCTGGCGCCAGGGCCGGCGCATTTGGAGCATCTCGGGGTCTGTTCGGAGAGTGTTCGGAGAGTGTCACGGGCCAACGGGGAAAACGGCCTAGATGAAGAAGGTGTGCAGCGTAAATTGGAAGTCGGTGATAGGACAGTCGGCATCCGGGAAGGCGGCCCGCAGATGAGCGAGGACGTGCGCGGCCAGCGGGTGCCGAGGTTGAGCCGGCAACTTGGCGGGCAACTGGGGCGGCGAGCATTGTGCGGAAAGTGCCGTGCGGATTCTTGCTTTGGCCAAGGCTGAAGCGTTTCCAGATGCGCTGCAAGGTGCGGTCACTGAGGTGGCAGTTGGTAGTGCGGCTAGCGGCGAGGAAGCAGCCGGCGGCGGCGAGTTGGAGGAAGCGCCACAGGCAGGCGGTGGTCAGGCCCAGGCGTCGGATTTTATCGGCGCAGTAGACGCTGAAAGTCCGGCCGCACCCAGGGCGAGCGTGGCGATTGCTGCAAAAGACGCGTCGGGCGCGGATGGTTTTTTGTTTGCGGTTTTGCTCGTCGAATCCGTGCAGGGAGCCGTGGCGATTGAGGGCGCCGACGACTTTGCAATGCGGACAGGGCATTTGCTTGAGCCGCTGGGCAAGGGCCAGCCAATCCTCGGTGCCGCGGCAAAACCATCGCTGCTGCCCCACGGGCCGGCTGCCTCCACGAAAATCGTCATTTTACGGATGGGAGAAAGCGGCGGGGTAGAGGCAGGGTACGAAAGAATTCTAGGAGCGGGGTGGCGAGGTGCGGGGTAAAAAATCGCGGGGGATGTGTTTACCAAATTCTCGGTGTAATAAACATCCCGCACCCGGATGCCAATTCGGCAACAATCAGCCCAAAATGCGATCGGAGCGGGGTAAGGGACAGGAAGGCGCCGAGCAGGCCAGCTACGCCCTCAAGCTCTTGCAAAGCGAAGGCGAGCTGATGATCGCCAGCACGGCCAAGGACGCGACCACCGGCCGGCTCACGACCCAGGAATACCGCGTCGAGGGACCGGTGATGATCTTCCTCACCACCACGGCCATCAAGATCGACGAGGAGCTGCTCAACCGCTGCCTGGTGCTGAGCGTCGATGAGGACCGGGCGCAGACTCGGGCGATTCACCAGTTGCAGCGTCAGCGGCAAACCCTGCAAGGCCTGCTCTCCGGCCAGGATCATCTCAAAACTTTGGCCCTGCACCGCAACGCCCAGCGTTTGCTGCGGCCGCTCTTGGTGGCCAACCCCTTTGCCGAGGCCTTGACTTTCCTGGACGACAAGACCCGTACTCGCCGCGATCACGTCAAGTACCTGACGCTGATCCGGGCGGTGACGCTCTTGCACCAGCACCAGCGGCCGGTCAAGACCGTCGAGCACCAGGGCCGGCAGGTGGAATATATCGAGGTGGCCCTGGAGGACATCGAGATCGCCAACCGCCTGGCCAACGAAGTGCTGGGCCGGGCGGTGGACGATCTGCCGCCGCAGACGCGCCGCTTGCTCGGGCTCATCAATGAGATGGTGACAGGGGTATGTCAACGGCGTGGCCTGGCCCGCGCCGACTACCGCTTCTCGCGGCGTGAGCTGCGCGACCATTGCGGCTGGGGCCATACTCAGCTCAAGATCCACCTGAAGCGGCTGGAAGACCTGGAATACCTGCTGGTGCACCGCGGCGGACGTGGTCAATCGTTTGTCTACGAGCTGCTCTACGAAACCAGGCCTGACGGGGCCCAGGGCGCCGGCACGGGCGAGCGATTTCTGGCCCGGCTCATTGACGTGGACGAGTTACGATGCGACCGGTCGGGTTTCAACGCCGAGCGGTCGGGTGTCGGTCGGCCAGCGGTCGGTGCCAAGTCGGGCGGTGGTCGGCCCTTTGCAAACGGCGAAAACCCTGCAAATTCCCGAACCGACTCGGCATTTTCAGCGAAAGTGAGCGCCAACGCACATGTGGAGTGATAAAAAATGCCGTCGTCATAGCTGTATGTCGCATCATAGCCAGCGGCGGCGACAGAGAAGAGGAACCCGTCAACGAGCCGTCAACGCCCGGCCGCGGCAAACAACCTACGCACTTGAGCGCGGCCCCGCTTGCCCATTCTCGCCCAGTCACTTCCGAATCTGTCGCCACCTTCGACGTCCAGGACTCGATTGCCAACCCCGCTTGTAAGGAGTCACCCTCATGGCCAAACGCAAAACCCCTGAACCCGTGGGCGATGCCGACGATCCGCTGGGCATGGCCGTGCTGCTGGCCTGCTTTCTGCAATGGATGCGGGTCAAGAACTACTCCGAGGAAACCACGCTGGGCCGGCACGGCAACTTGAGCCGCTTCATTCGCTGGGCCGAGGAACGCGGCGTCGTCCGGCCCAACGAAGTCAGCAAGCCGGTCCTGGACCGCTACCAGCGCTACTTGTATCACTTCCGCAAGAAGAACGGCGATCCTCTCTCCTTCCGCACCCAGCACGCCAATCTGGTGGCGATCAAGGCGTGGTTCAAGTGGCTGGCGCGCAACAACCATATCCTCTTTAACCCGGCCAGTGAATTGGAGATGCCCAAGCTGGGGCACCGCTTGCCCAAGCACGTCTTGACCGCCGGCGAAGCCGAGGCCATTATCAGCATCCCCGACGTGAACACCAAGGGCGGCATCCGCGACCGCGCCATCCTGGAGACGCTCTACTCGACGGGCATTCGCCGCATGGAGGTGGTCAATCTGCGCCTTTACGACATCGACTACGACCGGGGCACGATCATGGTGCGCCAGGGCAAAGGTCAAAAGGACCGCATGGTGCCGATCGGCGAACGGGCGCTGGCCTGGATCGAGCGTTACGTCGAGGAGGTGCGGCCTATCCTGGAAGCGGGCGACACGGAAGATAACACGCTGTTACTGACCGATCTGGGCCGGCCCTTCACGCCCGACCAGATGACCGCGCACGTGCGCCGCTACGTGGACGCCGCGAACGTCGGCAAGCGTGGCGCGTGTCATTTATGGCGGCACACGGCGGCGACGGTGCTGCACGACGCCGGCGCCGACATCCGTTTCATCCAGGTGTTCCTGGGCCATGCCCGCTTGCAAACGACCGAGATTTACACGCAGGTGAGCATTCGCCAACTGAAGGCGATCCACTCGGCCTTCCATCCGTCCGCGAAGCTGAAGCGCCCGGAGAAGGGGGCGAGTGAGAGCAAGGCGGGCGGGCAGGAAGAACCTCGGTAATAACCGGCTTGATGATCCCTGGCCAGACGCCCGGCGGCAGGGTAAAATACAGGCCACGCCCACCGTGAGCGGCCGGCTCCGCTTGCCGAGTTGTTCTTTGACAAATTGAAGCGTCGCTGGTCATCGGCCCGCCTCCGAGACCCCATCGGCGCCAGGGCCGTTTTAATGGCAAACCAGCGTCGGGCAGAAAACGGCCGCGGCGAGGATGCGGTCGGGATTATTCGGTTGCAAGCCGGCTACGGTGTCAGAGTTGCGGCGAGGAGTGGCATTACGGTGCATCGGCTCAAGTTGTTGACCCAAGTGGAATGATTTCATTTTCTTTTCAGTGGTCAAAAGATTCTCCTTGGGCTTACGTTACAATGAAAGCATCCATTGCATTCATTTTTACTAACGACGGAGGGCCGCTCAAATGGACAGACAAGCGAATAAATGACTTTGAAGCTGGCTATAAAGAGGCCGTTGAGAGAATTTGGAATCATAGAAACTATTTCTGGAATGGCAACATTTATTTTGCCAGTAAGAAAGATGTTTATACGGATGAAAGCGGTAACAAAACCAGGCGACTTTGGATTCCGCAGTTAGAAATTACAGTTGTGAAGGCTGGTACGCCTTCCGACTTCATAATGTACGTGACGAGGTCAGGGGATAGAGACTTGACGGCAAAGGGATTTGTGCATGAGGAAGATGTCAAAAACCCGGAGCCAGGAAGCGGTAGAGCGAATGGCGACTTGACCGAAAACGTTCTCCGAATTAGTAATGGCCGAGTTGCCGCCCATGAATTTGGTCATTTGTTGGGAATTATGCATCCGGGCCAGTATCTTCCGGCTGACGAACGGCCGGAAGTGAACTCTGCTGCCGATTATGCCGCTGACATCAATGGACTAATGGGCAAGGGAACGTATCTCCGCAACGGCTATTTCACTCGGTGGATGACTGCACTTAACGAGCGTTATCCAAATTATGGTCCGTACATAACGTATTGGGCAAAGCATCCTGATGGTGTTAGGTACTTGGACATTGACCGGTCGAAATAAAAGGACGGCATGTCAAGGACTTCCGGAGGTATTAGGGATGGTGATCTTTTCCACGCGCGAGTGTAACCGACTTTCGCTCGCCCAATGAAACGGAGGTGGTGAGATGTAAACCAACGTTAACGACCGCCCGCATTAAAGATGCATGGTATTGGTTATGGTCACCGGCATGACAATGTTTGGCTTTGTCAATCAGCTTATTTGTCCCACATTTGAGTCAAATACTATGAGATCTCTTTACATGTTGTCAGCATTGTTTTCCTTTTTCATATCCGGCTGTTCAAGTCATGACGAGGAGGAAACCCTTACATTTAGAGAATGGTCAAGAATTCGGAATTACGCCCTTGTTTCATCAAAAGACTTCGTTCGTGATGAACTAATTGATTTGAGCGAGCCAATTGAAATCGAATTTGGAAGAGGCAGTGGCTTGGATGGTCTAAATACCGTAAGGATACTCCCCAACGGTGATGTCAAGCTTTTTCGAGTGCCGATGGCTGGAAAAACCACATGGCAATACGGGCAATTCACTTTGACCCTAGGAGAAATGTCAAGAATTCTGGATTCGATGAAAGCCACTCGGTTGCTTACGCTTCAAAGAGTATACCATGGAGGGGTTTCGGATGGAACGCAGTGGGTTTTGTCGGTCAGGCAAAGCAGCCACGTACGCTGTGTTTATTTTGATAATCACTTTCCAGAGGCTATAGTAGAATTCACAAATTCGCTTGATAACATTCTTTCAAACGGTGAATCAAGAAGAATCGTGTGGAAGCCATTGTCCACTAACGACGCATGTCGCCAACAAGACGCACTGTGGGGTGAGATCAAATCGCGATAAGCGCGTGGTGTAGTGGTCCAGCGAAAGTGTCATGGACGTATATTCACTGGTTTTTCTGGCAAAATCGAGGTTTGTCCACAAATCAGAGCAACTTAACTCCCCCTGACCGATAAGCGCACAGCACCCCAGCCGCGCCGGCCTCGCTCACCGGGCCGCCCGCCTTGCTTGCTGCCTTCAAGATCTATGGGGATTCAATCGATTCCAGAGATTCCGCCCACGTCGCGGCGGCTGCGCTGGCACGCATTTTTCGTCAGGCAGTGACCGTTCTCGCGCCCGAACACGTCCGCATTGCACCGCCACCGTGCTTTCCAAACACCCCGCCCTGCCAACTTGAACGCTGTTTTCGCCCGCAGCGCACACCCCGCACGCCAGGGCCGGCACCGCCCAGTCAGCGACCAGCGCAGCGGCAACCTCCAAGCAGAGACTGCCGCCAAGGTCGCCCAGTCACTTCCGAAGAGTCGCTTGTCTCTCGTGCTCATGGGACGTCAGCGCTTCCTATGAAGTATCCTTGCCAACCACCGGCCCGGCTATCTTGTTTCTCCCTGGGCGCACCGCCGGCTGCCGGGGCAGTTTCTCGACCACCTCCATCCGCCCCTCGCCGCAGGCCGGGCAACGCAGCACGTCGAACCCTTTCAATACCAGCAGCAGCTCTACCCGATTGGTGGGCAACTCCTCAGCCGCCGTCGGCGCCGGTTGGCCGAGGCGCTTGCCGGCAGCGCGCCAGCCGCTCGGCTTTGCAGCGATTGCCAAGGAAGCCGTAGTGGCGCATCCGCGGCAGACCCTTGGGCAAGACGTGCTGCAAGAACCTGCCGATGAACTCATTGGCCGAGATGGTCCGCTCCTTGACGCGGTTGCCGTCCTTGCGGTCGCGGTAGCGGAAGCTCACCTGGCCGCCGCCGATGTCGAGCAGGCGGTCGTTGCTGATGGCAATACGGTGCGTGTAGCGGCTCAAATAGCCCAGCACTTTTTCCGGTGTCGCGAACGACGCCCGGCTGAAGCAGACCCAGTGCCGGCCCGCGAGGTGCTCGACCATTGCCTCGAACTGCCCCGGCTCGGCCAGGCTGCCCGGCAGCACCAATTCCTCGCGCCGCCGCAGCCGCCTCAGTGCCGCCAGGAAGTGATCGCGATACGCCGCCGACATGACTTTCATGCCGAAGAGGTTTTGCGTCGGCCGCCAGACGGCCTGCTCGCCCTCCCCGGCCAGGGCGCCGGCGGCGATGATGCAGTGCAGATGGACGTGATACTGCAGTTGCTGATCCCAGGTATGCAGCACCGACGTGAAGCCCGGCAAGCCGCCCAGCCCGTGCCGGGGATCGGCGGCCAGCCCCATCAAGGTCGCCGCGACGCTGCGGAAGAGCTGGCCATAAAGCAGCCGCGGATTGGCCGCCGCCAGCGGATTGAGCTCGTGCGGCAAGGTAAAGACGTTGTGGAAGTAACCCACCGGCAGCAGCTCATCCTGGCGAGCCTTGAGCCACTCGGCGGTGGCCAGCTTCTTGCACTTGGGGCAGTGCCGATTGCGGCACGAGTTATAAACCGGCCGCCGCAAACCGCAATGGCCGCATTCCTCGATGTGCCCGCCCAGCTCGGCGGTGCGGCAAGCTTCCACACAGCGCATCACCTTGAGCTGGCCGCGCGTCAATGCATGGTTGCGGCGGAAGTCGGCGCCGTAAAGCCGGAAGATGTCGGCCACCTCGTAACGCGGGCGCGGCTGCGTGGAGTGATTCGCGGCAGGCGGCGTGTTGCAAACATTTTCGTGGTTGACGACCGGACCCCGGTCGCCGACAATGACGCACATAACGCGCACCTTGTGGCAGGTTTTGTCTGGACAACACCATCTTCCACGAGGTCGCGTTGCTTACAAGCTGCCCATCTCCTTTGCACGCATTCCGCCGCCAAGCGCGCGCTTTTTCCGCAATAAATCCGTCGCCGCAACTCAGCTGGGGCAGCTGAGTTACGGCCAACCCTTCGCCAAGCCGTTCGTCCGCGGGCTCGGCCGAAGATTTTTTTTCGTATGACGACTTTCAGGCAGCTGCCAAACGCCTGGAGTCACCCCATGACCGCCACCCTCGACCTGCATGCCAACGCCGACGACCAGCAGTTGCTGGCCCAGGTTGTCGCCTATTACCAGCGCACCTTGCAAAACAGCCCCGACGCCCTGGCCTACCTGGCCAGCCACGGCCTGACCGACGGCCAGGCGCTGGAGCGCTTTCGCATCGGCTACGCCGACCGCACGCTGGGCCTGAAGCTGCCGGTCAAACAGGTAACAGCCGGCAAGGAGATACGCGCCCGCTTGCAGCAAGTCGGCCTGTTCCGCCCCAGCGGCCACGAGCATTTCACCGGCTGCGTGGTGTTCCCGGTACTGGCCGGCGACGGCACTAATCGGATCGTGGACATCTATGGCCGCAAGATGCTCGGCGCCAAGCTGCTCAAACGCTGCCCGCAAGAACTCCACCTTAACGATCGGCGGCAAGGGGTCTGGAATGCCGAGGCCTTCGGAGCGAGCGAGGAGATCATTCTTTGCTCGTCGCTGCTGGGCGTCTGGCCTTCTGGACGCACGGCTACCGCAACGTGACCTGCATGTTTGGGCCGGAGGCGTTGACCGACGATCTGCTGGCGGCTTTCAAGGAATTCAGCATCAAGCGCGTATTGACGCCCTGTGAAGCAGTTGCGCCGCGGCTGATGCTGGCGGGCATGGATTGCTACCTGCTCAAGCTGCCCTCGGGCCTGGACGTTGCCGAGTACGCTCGGCGCATCGACGATCCAGCTCAAGCGCTGGGAGCGGTGCTGCGCAACGCGGAGTGGTTTGGTAAAGCAGCACCCGCAGCCAACCCGCCAACGCTGCCCGCACCAGAACCAATGGCGGAACCAGCAACGATCGAGGAACCAGCGGAGCAAGCCGCCCTCGTTGCCAACCCCCTGACAGCTACTGATGTGCCGCCGAGCTTGACCGCCTCTCCCTTGCCTGCTGCCCCCAAAGACGTCGCCGCCGAAGTGAAGGAAGACGAAGTGGTGCTGACCTTCGGCGACCGCCGCTACCGCATCCGCGGCTGGAGCAAAAGCCTGTCCTTCGACAGCCTGCGCGTCAACGTCATGGTCAGCAGCAGCCGCGGCCTGTTCGTGGACACCTTCGACCTCTACTCCGCCAAGCAGCGCCGCGGCTTCGTCATCCAGGCCGCCGGCGAACTGGCCGTCGAGGAGAACACCGTCAAAACCGACCTCGGCCGCGTGCTGCTCCAACTGGAGGAGCTGCAGGACAAACACATCGAGTCGATGACGGCGCCCAGGGATGTGCAGCCACTCATGACCGCCGAGGACAAACAGGCCGCCTTGCACTTGCTCCGCGATCCGGGTTTGCTCGAGCGCATCGTCGCCGACTTCCAGGTCGTCGGCGAGACCACCAACAAACTGGTCGGCTACCTGGCCGCTGTCTCCCGCAAGCTCGACCAGCCCCTGGCCGTCATCATCCAATCATCCTCGGCGGCGGGCAAGACGGCGCTCATGGAAGCGGTGCTCTCCTTCGTGCCGCCGGAGGACCAGGTCAAATACTCGGCCATGACCGGCCAGGCCCTCTTTTACATGGGCGAGAGCAACCTCAAGCACAAGATCCTGGCCATCGTCGAGGAGGAAGGCGCCGAGCAGGCCAGCTACGCCCTCAAGCTCTTGCAAAGCGAAGGCGAGCTGATGATCGCCAGCACCGCGAAAGATGCGACCACCGGCCGGCTCACCACCCAGGAATACCGCGTCGAGGGACCGGTGATGATCTTCCTCACCACCACGGCCATCAAGATCGACGAGGAGCTGCTCAACCGCTGCCTGGTGCTGAGCGTCGATGAGGACCGGGCGCAGACTCGGGCGATTCACCAGTTGCAGCGTCAGCGGCAAACCCTGCAAGGCCTGCTCTCCGGCCAGGATCATCTCAAAACTTTGGCCCTGCACCGCAACGCCCAGCGTTTGCTGCGGCCGCTCTTGGTGGCCAACCCCTTTGCCGAGGCCTTGACTTTCCTGGACGACAAGACCCGTACTCGCCGCGATCACGTCAAGTACCTGACGCTGATCCGGGCGGTGACGCTCTTGCACCAGCACCAGCGGCCGGTCAAGACCGTCGAGCACCAGGGCCGGCAGGTGGAATATATCGAGGTGGCCCTGGAGGACATCGAGATCGCCAACCGCCTGGCCAACGAAGTGCTGGGCCGGGCCGTGGATGACTTGCCGCCGCAGACGCGCCGCTTGCTCGGGCTCATCAATGAGATGGTGACAGTGGTATGTCAACGGCGGGGTTTGGCCCGCGGCGATTTTCGCTTCTCGCGGCGGGACGTGCGCGAGCAGACCGGCTGGGGTCTTACCCAGTTGCAAATCCACCTCCGCCGCCTGGAAGAGCTCGAATACCTGCTGGTGCACCGCGGCGGCCGCGGTCAGTCGTTTGTCTACGAGCTGCTCTACGAAGCCCGCAGCGCCGAGGGCGAGCGCTTCCTGGCCCGGTTGCTGGACGTGGAGCAGTTACGACGCGACCTGCCGGGTTTGAGCGTCAACCTGCCGGGGTCAAACCGGCCTCAAACCGGGGCCAAATCGGGGCCAAACCGTGGCGCGGCCAATGGCGAAAACGCTGTTTATTCCGCGACCGACTCGACATTTTGCCCCAAAGTGAGCGCCAACGCACATGTGGAGTGACAAAAAATACCGCCGTCATAGCTGTGCGTCGCATCCTATCCAGCGACGGCAACAGAGAAGAGGAACCCGTAACCGAGCCGTCAGCTCCTGGCAGCGGCAATCAACCCACGCACTGAAGCGCGGCCCTGCTTGCCTCTTCTCGCCCAGTCACTTCCGAATCGGTCGCCCTCGCCCTCGCCCTCGCCACTTTCAACGTCCAGGACGCGATTGCCAACCCCGTTTGCAAGGAGTCACCCTCATGGCTAGACGCGGCCGCAGGCCATTGGAGTTCCTGGGCGACATGAACGACCCGCGCGGCATGGGCGTGCTGCTGGCCCGTTTCCTGCAATGGATGCGGGTCAAGAACCTTTCCGAGCAAACCGCCCTGGGCCGGCACGGCAACCTCAACCGCTTCATCCGCTGGGCCGAGGAACGCGGCATCGTCCGACCCAGCGACGTCAACAAGCCGATCGTGGATCGTTACCAGCGTTACCTGTTTCACTTCCGCAAGAGCAACGGCGCGCCGCTGTCCTTCCGCACCCAGCACGCCCACCTGGTGGCGCTCAAGGCCTGGTTCCGCTGGCTGGCGCAACAACCATATCCTCTTCAACCCGGCCAGCGAATTGGACATGCCCAAGCTGGGCCACCGCCTGCCCAAGCACGTCCTGACCGCGGGCGAAGCCGAGAAGATCATCAGCATTGCCGACGTGAACACCAACTGCGGCATGCGCGACCGCGCCATTCTGGAGACGCTCTACTCGACGGGCATACGCCGCATGGAGGTGGTCAACCTGCGCCTGTACGACATCGACTACGACCGGGGCACGATCATGGTCCGCCAGGGCAAGGGGCAAAAAGACCGCATGGTGCCGATCGGCGAGCGGGCGCTGGCCTGGATCGAGCGTTACGTGGCCCAGGTGCGGCCGATCCTGGAAGCGGGCGACACGGACGACAACACGTTGTTCCTGACCGACCTGGGCCGGCCCTTCACGGGCGACCAGATGACGGCGCAAGTGCGCTGTTACGTGGACGCCGCCGACGTGGACAAGCGTGGAGCCTGCCACCTATGGCGGCACACGGCGGCGACGGTGCTGCACGACGCCGGCGCCGACATTCGCTTGATCCAGGCCTTCCTGGGTCATGCCCGCTTGCAAACCACGGAGATTTACACGCAGGTGAGCATAAGGCAATTGAAGGCGATCCACACGGCGTTTCACCCGTCCTCAAAGCTCAAGCGCCCGGAGCAGGGACCGGCTGAGCAGGACCCTGGCGGCCAGCGGCAGCCTCGGCAATAATCAGCCAATAATCCCTGGTCAGCCTTGGCCGGCCGGGGTAAAATACAAGCCGCCCACCGTCGGCGGCCCGCTCCGCCAGGCGAGTTGCTCTTTGACAAATCGAACCGTTGCTGGTCGTCGGCCAGACCACGAAGCCGCAGTGGCGCCAGAGCCGTTTTAGACGCAAACCGTCGTCGGGAAGAAAACTCCACGGGCGGGGACGCGGTGGGGATTTGCCGGTTGCAAGCTCCTCATCTTGTCGGAGTTGCGGCGAGTCGTGAGGATAGGGTGCGTCGGCTTTGGTTGTTGACCCAAGCGGGATGTTGAAGACCTACATCATTCCGCAAAACACCGAATTGGCGGCGGGGATTGGTTCTTGGGCGCCGCGAACTGGCAGATCAATTCAAGATGGGTTGATCCAGCCGCTCTCGCCACTGAACGGCTATGACAACGCCGGCAACAATTGGAACGGCAAGAAAATCATCACGCAGTACAAATACGGCAACACCTGGGTAAATACGATGGCTATCATTCCCGGAGCCTTGAGGACCCCGGGCGGCACGGCGGCCGCGTCAAATTCCACCGAAATTATAGGGAGGCCCTTGATTTGGTCAAGTGTACAGGCCTACCATTCTCCCGACAGTCGCCCGGAACAAGGAACACGGGAACAAGGAGTACCGTATGGCCGCTACCAGCGTGGGATCGATCAAGAAACACTTTCGCAAGCTGTGGGATCCGCGGGTCACTGGGCGAACGAAGCATCGTTTGGGTGACATCCTCGTCATGGCCATCTGCGGCGTGATTGCCAATTGCAATGGGTGGCGCGAAATCGCCTTATTCGCGCAAAAGCGGCAGACGTGGTTCAGACGCTTTTTGACGTTGCCCAATGGCATTCCGTCTCATGATACCTTTGAACGCATCTTCAACTTGCTCGACCCCAAGGCCTTCCAAGCGAGCTTCATTGGCTGGATCAAAGAAATATCTGATCTGGTTGGACTGAAGCACATTGCCATTGATGGCAAAGCCTTGCGTCATTCCGCGAATCCGGGCAAAGGTTTGGGAATGCTGCATTGTGTGAACGCCTGGGCGACCGAGCAGCATGTGATTCTCGGCCAAGTGATGACGGACGCAAAATCCAATGAAATCACGGCAATTCCGAAGCTTTTGGAACTGCTGGATCTGCACGGTGCGTTGGTGACCATTGACGCCATGGGGTGTCAAAAGGCGATAGCCAAGAAAATTGTAGAACGCGGCGGCGATTACGTATTGAACGTGAAGGCCAACCAAAAGCATTTGTTGGAGGACATTCAAGCTACGGTGGAAAAAGCAGTCGACGGTTTACTGCCATCGGAGGTCGTGGAGGAATACACCAAAGTAGAATCTGGGCATGGCCGACAGGAGGAACGCCACTATACGGTGATCCATAACGCGGAAGGTATTCGCGACCGCGACCAATGGGAGAAGCTCACCACGGTTGGCATGTGCCGCACGGACAAGACGATCGACGGGGAGACCACGACAACGGTGAAGTATTTTATCGGCAGCAAAAAAATGAGCGCCCGCAAATATGGCAAGGTGATACGCGGCCATTGGGGCATTGAAAACAACTTACATTGGCAGTTGGACGTCAATTTTGGAGAAGACGCGAGCACCATCAACCACCGCAAAGCCGGGGAGAATTTTGCGGCGCTACGGCGCATCGCCTTGAGTTTGGTGAAGCAACATCCGAGCAAAGAAAGTATAGGCAGAAAAAGGATGGCAGCCGCGTTAGACCCTGCTTTTCTCGCGGAAATCCTCACTGGAAGTAGCAAGGATGGTAAACTTTAATGCGGCCGCCGTGCCCCGGGCGGCGGTCTGCTAAGCGTTTATCCGTGGGGTGGTTTTGACTATCAGCCCTTGCAGAGCTTCCACGGCGTCGATAAGTTCGCGTACCGCGGCAAAAACGGAGTTGGCATAAATGGCCTTAACTGGGAAGATGTCAACATCGAGGTCGGGGCACAACCGCCCGACTGCGGCTGCGGCGACTCGAACCGCGTATCCTTCAGCAGTGGCCTGCCGGTACAGTGGCAGCCCGTAGGCAACCAAAACTCGGCGGGGCTAACCTTCGTGCTTTTGTTGGTTGACGATGCCAATGGAAGAGGTGAGCGACCTAGTTTTGGGCAAAGTGTCATACCGGTGTATGGGTCAATAAGAAATGCGTCTTACAACTACGCGCAAGGCAATTACGGTACATTCGCTTTCTATTGCATTATGACCGGGACCGACGTTTTCTTGGTAAGGTCGCTGGCGACAAGCGGCGCAAGGCTATTTGCGAGGGGGTTGCCCGCAGCAGAAGGAGCAATGACAAATGCCGGGAGCCTCCGCAGCATTCGCCTCATTGGCGGGGGGCAGCCGGCCGGTATGGGTAACATTCGCAGTCATGGTCCCGTTGACGCAACCACAGTCTTAGGCGGTGCACAGCGGTGGCTTGGACCAGGCTACCGGGAGATCGCGCCGGGTGTTTACCGCTCGGCGAATGGCCTTGGCCTTTCACAGTTCCGAATGACGGTCCGTGACCTCATCCCTACCCATGGCACAATTGGACCCCATGTGCATTTCGAGGCGTTGGATGCTGCGGGCAGTGTCATTGAAAACTTGCACATTCCCCTTATTCCGTAGTTAACTCAAGGAATAGAACCATGAGCATGATACTAAAAGCAGAAGTCAAGACCGCGACGGGCAAGACCAAACACGCTATCGGAACAGTGCGGGATGGAACGCCGATTCCCGTACAAATACTACCGCTTCCTCTTTACGTTTGTATTGCCCGTGAGGAAGAGGGGTTTTACCTCTTGCAATTCAATGCAGCAGATGAAAGTTTCGCGGATACGTGGCATGATTCATTGGCTGGTGCAAAACAACAGGCCCATTTTGAATTTGAAATCGTAGAGTCAGATTGGAAACAACTGTGAACACGGTGACTGCCAACAACTGGTTCTACATCACACTGGCGCGGGTCTCTTGGCGACGGCCGCCGAGTACAGCGCCAGCAGCGGCGGCACACTTGAGGAGAGTGTCGCCTACGAGTATGATGCCTTTGGCAACCGCGTGCAGGAGAGCGTGACGGCGGGCGGCGTGACCACGGTGACGCAGTTTGCCTATGACGGTTGGAACCCGGCCAAGGCGGGCGCGGTGGGCACTTCGGGGTTCGACGTTTACGCTCAGTACACGGTCGGCCCTTACAACCTGGTAGGTCTGCCCCAGCAGACGACGCAGTACCTGGACGGCGACATGGTGGATCAAGTGTTCGGACGGATCGACAGCACCCTGGGGCCCGCGTGGCTCGAGCAGGACAAGAACATGTCGGTGTGCGACATCACCGATGGCAACGGCGACCTGCGCGACACCATTCAGTACGGCGCGTTTGGCAATGTCACCGCCCAAACGCAGTATAACGGCCTGGGCGGCTCGACGCCTGAGACGCCGCAGACGGATACGTGGACGGGCCTATTCACGTTCGCGGGGATGCAGCGCGACCCAGCGACGGGGCTCTATTATGACAATGCCCGGTACTATAGCCCGAGTTTGCAGCGGTTTATCAGCCCTGACCCGCTGGGGCTGAGCGGCGGAGGCACGAATCTGTATGTGTATACGGGCAATGCTCCGACCGATGCCAGCGACCCAAGCGGAATGTTGGTGAGTTACAGCATTCCACAAAACACCCAATTAGCAGCGGGTCTTACTTTTTGGGCTCCGCAAACCGGCCGGGTGGTTGCGCCTGGGCTTATCGAACCTCCCCAGCTAACAGGCTGGGACACGGCGAGCAACAACTGGGGTGGTCATAAGATCATCACCGAGGTCAAAACCGGCAATACCTGGATGAATCTGCTGAATGGTTCTGTTACCGGCGCGTTGCAGACCCAAGGCGGCGGGCAATTGAATGTTTTCCCGTCGGGCCCTTTTGGCTATCAGCCGGCGCAAGGTTTCCACGGCATCGATACTTTCGCGGTCAAGGGCTTAAATGGCATTGCCGGCGTCTTGGGCCGCAATTGGGAAGATGTGAACATCGAGGTCGGCGAGCAACCGCCCGATTGCGGCTGCGGCGACACGCCGCGCATTTCCACCACGACTGGCACGGCGGTGCCGATGCAGACCGTGGGGCCGACGCAAAACGATTGGTGGACCGACCTGGTTATTTCCCAGGACACCTTCCTGGGCGACCGCACCAGTGGCTGGTTTGCGCAGACGGGCAACTTCGGGGCAGGCGCGGCGGACACGATCACGATGGGGCTGACTACCCGCATTCGTCAGGCAGGCGGCTTCGACAATGTTGACTATAGTTCCGGCTTTTATACGGCAGGGCAAGTCACCGGCGCGGTGGTCAACGTTGGCCTGGCGGTCGGCAATCCATGCGCCCTGGGCGCAGGCATGCGGGCTGGCCTGCAGTTCATAAACGGCGTGCAGGCGGTTGGTGGCAGCATCAATGCCGCTAACAACCTCGCACAGGGCAACTACCTGGAAGCGGGGCTCGACGTATTGGGCGTGTTGGGAAATGCGGGCCAGCTGAGCGCAGCATGTTTTTCGGCGGAAACAAAACTGATGGCCCGGGGTCAGTGGGGGCGGGGCTGGCGGCGCATTGACGAGATTGCAGTAGGCGATGAGGTATTGTCGCGGGACGAAAACAACGCACAGGGACCGCTGGAATGGAAGAACGTCGAGGAGGTTTTCCACCGGTTGGGCTTTGTCGTGAACTTGCGTGTTGGCGGCCGGGCGATTAAGACAACAGTGGAACATCCATTTTATGTGAAAGACAAAGCCTGGTTGCCGGCGGGCGAGCTGCGGCAAGGCGATCTATTAATTAGCCACGAAGGAGAGTGGTTGGCGGTCGAGGAAGTACTTGACAGCGGGGAATATGAAAAGCTCTACAACCTGCGGGTGGCGGATTGGCATACGTATTTCGTGGGTTCTGAGGAATGGGGATTTTCGGTTTGGGCACATAATGCTTGCAACGCCAACTCGACCCTTAGCAGGCGGCTAAATCATATTTACGCAATCTACTCTTCAGCCGGCAAGCTTCTGAAATATGGGGTTAGCGCGAGTAAAGTCACATCAGCCGGCCAATCCTACCGTGCTCTTCGGCAGACGGCGGGAAGCAGCTGCACTACGAGCATTCTCGGCTGGCTTCCGGGGCGTGGCGGCGCTTGCGTATGAGGAAATGCTGACACGGCTTTACCAGGCTGCTAACGGTGGGTTGCGTCCGCCTTGGATGATTCGGCCATGAGCGAAACAAGCACTACATTTAAGGATTCAAGATGTTCTTGCACGACCTTGTCATAAGCGCAGAGAAAGTAGTTTCCGAGGCGAACAACAGGGAACTTCGCCATTTGTATTCGTCGTTTCAGCGACACACGTTTTGTGTAACGGACTTATACTTGCAAGTCCTTGGCAATCGCCTTGAAACCAATGACGCCGCAAAACTAATCATCACCGTCGCTTCGAATGCAACAAACGACCCATTGCTAATACCACTGCTTCCAAAAGTGTGGGAGATGGAATGGAGCTTTGCCTTATCCAGATACTTGGATTTCAATATCCACGAAAAGAAAAAAGCCATTCTGGATCATTTGCATGCGGCTCTAATGTATGCGGCGCAACATAAGGAATGGAATAAAGATGTGCTTTATCGGACCTACGAGAATCTAGTTTGTAGGAACATTGAAAATGCAGGTTTTATGAAATCTGGAAGAATGTGGCTGAGTCCAAACGGCGCACAAAAGCAAGAATCTATTACACTTTTGACATCGAAAAGGTGAATGTTTGGGCAGTTTTTTATTCGAGCAATAATGAAGAAATCGGACGAAGACTCATCGTCGATGAGGCCCCGTCCGATGCAGCGCTGAATTACATTCTTGGTTCTATAAAATGGCTGTCCAATAGACGAGTAGTGTTGTTTTCTCGTCACGGCAGTGCGTCTTGGCTAGCGGACGTCGGGGATTTGGTAAATGGACGACGTTTAAAAAAAGACTAAGTGAACCTCGCTGAATGAGCAAACGGAGCGATTGCACACATTATGTGATGGTCAAAGACGTCTTCTTAGTTGGACAGCGCCATTTTTTCTCAGGGCGATGACAGAAGTTATAGGGAAAGAACAACATACAGCTCAGGCGGACGATCGGGGAATGCAGGACTTGATGCGGTCTACGTCTATGCCGAGGGACTTTAGTCGGGCCTTCGTCGTTTTCGTGTGAGACCGCCGTGCTTGGGCATTGCGACCCTGGTAGTATCGCTGTTTGGCTAACTCCTGTTCTAATCGTTCTGCTTTCGTCAGTCGCCCTGCTTCGGCCTCCAACCAAGCGTTCACAAATCAGAGCAACCTAACTCCCCATGACCGATGAGGCTTTGCTGCCTTCTTGCGCAGCACCCCGCCAGCCGCCACGCCTTTGCGAGCCGGCCTGCCTTGCTCTTTGACCTCATTATCTATGGGGATTCAATCGATTGCAGAGATTCCGCCGACGTCGCGGCGGCTGCTTTGGCGGGCATTTTTCGTCAAGCACCGACCATCCTCGCGCCTGAACAGGTCCGCAATCCACCGCCACGGTGCCTTCCAAACACTCCGCGCTGGCGACTTGACCGCATTTTTCGCCTGCAGTGCGCACCCCGGACGCCTTGGCCGGCGCCGCCCAGTCAGCGACCAGCGCAGCGGCAACCTCCAAGCAGAGACTGCCGCCAAGGTCGCCCAGTCACTTCCGAAGAGTCGCTTGTCTCTCGTGCTCATGGGACGTCAGCGCTTCCTATGAAGTATCCTTGCCAACCACCGGCCCGGCTATCTTGTTTCTCCCTGGCGCGCCGCCGGCCTCCGCGGCAGTTTCTCGACCACCTCCATCCGCCCCTCGCCGCAGGCCGGGCAACGCAGCACGTCGAACCCTTTCAATACCAGCAGCAGCTCTACCCGATTGGTGGGCAACTCCTCAGCCGCCGTCGGCGCCGGTTGGCCGAGCGCTTGCCGGCAGTGCGCCAGCCGCTCGGCTTTGCAGCGATTGCCAAGGAAGCCGTAGTGGCGCATCCGCGGCAGACCCTTGGGCAAGACGTGCTGCAAGAACCTGCCGATGAACTCATTGGCCGAGATGGTCCGCTCCTTGACGCGGTTGCCGTCCTTGCGGTCGCGGTAGCGGAAGCTCACCTGGCCGCCGCCGATGTCCAGCAAGCGGTCGTTGCTGATGGCAATACGGTGCGTGTAGCGGCTCAAATAGCCCAGCACTTTTTCCGGTGTCGCGAACGACGCCCGGCTGAAGCACACCCAGTGCCGGCCCGCCAGGTGCTCGACCATTGTCTCGAATTGCCCCGGCTCCGCCAGCCGGCCCGGCAGGACCAACTCATCGCGTCGCCGCAGCCGCACGAGTGCCGCCAGGAAGTGATCGCGGTACGTTGCCGCCATGACCTTCAGGCCGAAGAGGTTTTGTGTCGGCCGCCAAATCGCGTCGTGCCCCTCGCCCTCACCAGCCAGGGCGCCGGCGGCGATGATGCAGTGCAAATGCACGTGATATTGCAACTGTTGATCCCAGGTATGCAGCACCGACGTGAAGCCCGGTAAGCCGCCCAGCCCGTGCCGGGGATCGGCGGCCAGCCCCAGCAAGGTCGCCGCCACGCTGCGAAAGAGCTGGCCATAAAGCAGCCGCGGATTGGCCGCCGCCAGCGGATTGAGCTCGTGCGGCAAGGTAAAGACGTTGTGGAAGTAACCCACCGGCAGCAGCTCATCCTGGCGAGCCTTGAGCCACTCGGCGGTGGCCAGCTTCTTGCACTTGGGGCAGTGCCGATTGCGGCACGAGTTATAAACCGGCCGCCGCAAACCGCAATGGCCGCATTCCTCGATGTGCCCGCCCAGCTCGGCGGTGCGGCAAGCTTCCACACAGCGCATCACCTTGAGCTGGCCGCGCGTCAACGCATGGCCGCGGCGGAATTCGGCGCCGTAGAGGCGGAAGATGTCGGCCACCTCGTAACGCGGGCGCGGCTGAGCGTCGCCATGGCTGTCCGGCGCGGCAGGCCCGGCAATAGCGTCCGCCTCCTTGACGATGGACCCCGGTTTGGCGACAATCAATGACATAACGCTGACCTTGGGAAGAAAAGGGGACATCGTAGATTATGACTAATGTACGATGTCCCCTTTTCTTCCTCTGGATTTGAAGATGGGAGTAGCATTGTGGTTGACGAGCAATTCAGTGACGGTGCATGTGCATCGCGTCGACCAACCAATTGGCCGTGGATTGTGCGGCTGCCGATAGTGGTTGGAGTGTGGCTGCCTTTTTTTGCTGCGGTATTCTTTTTTGTTCCCCAATTTGGTCCTGTGTTTTGCAAACTAGCTGAGAAGGATGAGTTGCCGTGGTCTACGTGGCTTTTGTGGAAAATGGGGAAACTAAACATTGTTATGTCTGGTTTATTGACATTAGCCTTTTTTGTGGTTTTGCTGGTATTCGACATGATTGTTGCCAAGACTGCGTGCATTGGTGGTCACGGTGGATTGAAGTACGAGATTTGGGTTAGCTCTGTCGTGCTCCTGGCACTTCTCGCCTTTACCGCCGTTTTTGTGGCGATTGGGTGCGTTACGTTATAATTTAAGTGTCCGCTGCCAGCACCGCGTGGTGCAAAAACATGTCGTACCAAAAGACTGCCAAGAAGAAAAGAGGACAGCGTAGATTATGACTAATGTACGATGTCCCCTTTTCTTCCACTTGTTCCGATAGAGCCACCTGGTCCTCCGGTGCCAATGCAGTCAGGACCTCGAACGGGAGCAGTATTCCCTTATAGTCAAGCCGATGGTCATTTGGAAACCAATGCAGCAAACTGGATGGCACAGAACAATGTTACGAATGCTGCGGTTTATCACAATAATCCAAGCGGCACGTGTCCTAACTGCAATAACTACCTTCCTACATTCTTGCAAGAGGGGAGCGTTATGCAAGTGATACCACCGCCCAATGCAGTTCCGCGCACCCCTCGATGGGTTGGTGGGCCAAGCACTTATACTGGGAATTCGAGGAGTCCTTACTGATGGCCGACCGTATGGATAACGTGCCAATTGCTGTTGACCTTTTTTATGGGTGTCAAACTATTGGCCACATTGCGGACGTGTTTTTTTCAGATGACACCTGGTATGGCATTTTTCACTCCGATGGGGAGGGGGGCAAGCAAAACATACCGGAGCGTGTTACGGGGTTTATTGAGTTTTGCAAAGATTGGAACAACAGGGTTGAAAGCAATCCGAATAACCCGCCTGACCCATCGGAGTTTGACCAATACTCGGACTTGCTAAAACCTGGGCTATGGTCCGTCAAGAGTGCCCAAGGGGACGTGTGGCATGTTGTGGAGGCGCCTGTCTTTTCTTGTGGCGGCGAGGTTTCGTGGCGAACGACACCAGCAGTGCCGTGACGCGTGAGGTGTAGTGGTCCTGCGAATTCGAGAAGCACGAATGTTCAGGGGTTTTTTCACAATAAGCGGCTCGGTTCCGTGAGCGAAAAAGCCGAGGATTTGCAAGGTGCGCAGGAGTAGTGCAACGGTCGATAGGTCAGCTCGATTTTAGGCCACGCGTTTGAGGCTGATGCGTGGCAGGTGACGACGATGAGCGGCAAACTTGACTGTCAATTCCAACCGAACGCCGGGCTGCGCGTGGTGCAAAAACATGTCGCAGCAGAAAACTGGCGAAAACCGTGCTAGGGCTGGGGAAAGACGGGTTCGGGCATGTCGCGAATCGTCACGGAATATAGGTGGCTTGAGGAGCTTGGAGAGCGACCAAAGCTGGTCGTGGCTGATAGGGATAGGTGTGCCGGACCGAATTCTGATCGCACTTTTTCCCAAATTAACCCTGTATGAATTTCGCCTTGAAACCGCCCCTTTTCCCGAATTCCTGAAAGTTTTGGAGAAACTGCCCGCACCGAATTCTGATCGCACATGCAGCCGAATTAACGCTGTACGCTGTGCCGATTTTGGCCTGTTGGAGGCATTTTCCGCAATTCCTGAAAGCGTTGGAGAATAGAGCGCGACGGGTTTGGCCGAATGGACAAACCCGTCGCGGATGGTTGCGATGCCTGCGGTTAAGCGAATGCACGTGGCTGCCGCCTCCTACTTGTGCCGGACCGAATTCTGATCGCACTTTTTCCCAAATTAACCCTGTATGAATTTCGCCTTGAAACCGCCCCTTTTCCCGAATTCCTGAAAGTTTTGGAGAAACTGCCCGCACCGAATTCTGATCGCACATGCAGCCGAATTAACGCTGTACGCTGTGCCGATTTTGGCCTGTTGGAGGCATTTTCCGCAATTCCTGAAAGCGTTGGAGAATAAAGCGCGACGGGTTTGGCCGAATGGACAAACCCGTCGCGGATGGTTGCGATGCCTGCGGTTAAGCGAATGCACGTGGCTGCCGCCTCCTACTTGCTTTTGGCCTGTCGCGCTTCATACTCGTTGAGCCAGCGTTTGAGCAGCGCGACGGCGGCGACGAAGTCGTAGCCCAAGCTGATGAGCAAGTCGATATTGTTGACGTTTTGCTGGCAGCTGAAGCAGTGCGCGAGGTTATTTCGCGGGTTGACGGTGGCTCGCTGTTCGCCGCAGTTGGGGCAGACGAAGCGGAAATAGCCCTCGCTCATTTTGGCCGGCGGGCCTTCGCGGCCGAGCAGGCCAATGGTGACGCTCATGGGCAGGTCGTTGCGCAGGCGGCGCAGCAATTCGGCGGTTATCATGATGGTTCTCCGGGGTTGGTGAATCAGAAGTCAGTGAGGTCCGCTTCCTTTTGCCAGTGGGGCTGCATCAGGACGCGGTTGACGTTGTCGATGTCGATGGTCTTGTTGGCGCTGCGGACACCTTCGATCAGGCAGCCAACACAAAGATTGCGAGCCTTGCGCAAGACGCCGTCGGCACAGCGGACGATCAGGTCGAGGGCGGGTCGGGTGAAGGTGTTGTGCCCCAGTCCGGCCCGGTCGAGCTGGCGCAGCAGAAAGTCGCGCATGGCGTCGGGGCCCAGTCGTTTGGTGATGACCGAATAGGTCACGCGGTTTTTGATGTCCTGGTTGACGCCCAGGTCCAGGGCCGCCAGCAGGCTGGGCTGGCCGATCAGGACCAGATTGTGGTTTTTGGGGAAGTCCTCGAAGAGCAGGCGCAGCTTGCGCAGGTTGGCCAGGTCCATGAGGTGGGCGTCGTCGAGGATGGTGGTCAGCGCTTTGCCGGCGTGGTTGAGGCTGAAGGCCTGCTCGATGAGCCGGCGTTCGCATTTGAAAGCGTTGCTCTCGAACTCGACGCGGAAGGCCTCGCAGAGGATTTTGACGGTGTTGGTGTATCGGCCTAGACGAAGAAGGTCCGCAGCGTATGTTGGAAGGCGGCGATGGGACAATCGGCGTGGGGAAAGGCGGCCCGCAGATGGGCGAGGACCTGCGCCGCCGCGGGCTGGCCTGGCGCTGGCGCCGGCGGTTGTGGCGGCGGGCACAGCCCGGACAGTGCCGTGCGGATCATGGCCTGGCCAAGGCGGAAGCGGCGCCAGAGGCGTTGCCAGGAGCGGTCGCTGAGATGGCCATCGGCGGCCCGGATGGTAGCGGCCATGGAACCGGCGGCGGCGAGCAGGAGGAAGCGGCAAAGGCAGGCGGTGGTCAGACTCAGTCGGCGGATTTTGTCGGCGATCCAGACGCTGAAAGTGCGGCCGCACCCAGGCCGTGCCTGGCGATTGCTGCAAAAGACGCGTCGGGCGCGGATGGTTTTGTGCTTGAGGTTTTGCTCGTCGAATCCGTACAGACAGCCGTGGCGATTGAGAACGCCGACGACCTTGCAATGCGGACACGGCGTATGCTTGAGCCGCTAAGCCATTGCCGACCATTCGTCGTTGCCGCGGCAAAACCAGCGCTGCTGTGCCACGCGTCCCATGCCTCCACGAAAATCGTCATTTTACAGGCGTGGAAAAGTGGCGGGGTAGAGGCGGGGTACGATTGACATCGTTGAGCGGGGTGGCGAGGTGCGGGGTAACAAAGCGCGGGGGGGGTGTTTACCAAATTCTCGGTGTACTCAACATGCCGGAACCGGATGACAATTCGGCAATAATCGGCTAAAATTGCGGCGGGAGCGGGGTAAGGGACAAATAGCCTAAGAGAAGTGTGCTGCTGACAGCCGCCCTCATTGAATCAAGGAGTTGCAATGTTCCGACATCTGTGCGCAGTCGGGTTGGTGTTGCTCGTTCCCTTGTCGGCGGTCGCCGGCGACAAAACCGAATTCCCGTTCCGGGAGGGTGACCGCGTCGCGTGGATTGGCAGTTCGTCAACCAACATCGGCGTGTGGCCAAAAACGATGGAGTATCTGCTCCGAACCCGCCATCCCGAGCTGAAGCTCACTTTCAAACGCTACAGCACCGGGGGCGGAACATTCGCCACGGGCCTGCAAAACCTCGACAAATGGCTTGCCGATGGCAAACCAACGGTGGTTTTTTTCAACTACGGCACCAATGATGCCGCCGCCGCGGAAAAGGGCCTGCCCACGCTCAAGGACAATATCGAAAAATGCGTCAGCAAGGCGAAAGCCGTTGGCGCCAGGGTGATGCTTTTGACACCGCAGGCGGCGGACGTGCGCAAGTCGGGGGAGGTCGCGGCCAAGCGCCGGGAAATGTATGCCGAGGCCATGCTGGAGTTCGCCAAGGAAAAGGGCTGGCCGCCGATGATTGACGTCTTTCATCCCCTGGCGGAACTGCAAAAAAATGGCCAGCATGACAATGACTCTTACACCATCCTGCGTGACACCATCCACCTGACCAATCCGGCCTACATCGCCTGGGGCTATCTGCTTTACGAACGATTGCATCCGAGCCCCATGGAAAGCAGCGCATCGCTGACCGCGGACGGCAAGATCGCCGGGACAAAGCGCTGCCGGATCGAGGACGTGAAATCGGCCGACGGCACGCTCACCTTCGTGCGACTCGACGAGGTGTTGCCGATCCTACCGCCAGGGCCGCTACCGCCGCGACAGCACGTGCCACTGGAAAAATGGTCGAAGTATTGGCTGCAAATCGATGGCCTGCCGAATGGGTCCTATGAGATCCGCTGTCAGGACAAACGCATTGGCGCCGCCACCTCGGCATCGCTGGCCCAGGGCGTGAACCTCAATTCGTTGCTGCTGGACAGCAAAGAACCCGCACCTTGGGAAGCATTGGCAAGCCAGATTTGGGAAGGAAAGGAGTTGGAGCAAATAGGTCAAACGCGATTTAAGTTTGAAATAAGCAAGGTGGCCGGCGATTTCGACAAGGTTGATTAAAATGGCGTTATGATGTCAAGCCCCTGCGGTTTCGTTGGAGGGAACGAACTGCAGGGCATGATCTTCTTCCACGGCGGCGACGATTCGAAGTTCGTGCCGACGAAGAAGAAACCGAAATGGTGAAGGACGGGTCTGGATATGAGACGACCATTTTCATTGCTTGCCGCCGTCCTCGGCTTGTGCTTCCTGCCACACATCCACGCCACGGCCCAGGAAAAGAGCGCGATGTCGTGGGTCGCCATTTCCAAGGACAAGAAGGGATTCATCCTCGATCAGTCTGGCAAGCCGTTCATCCCCTGGGGCTTCAATTACGACCATGATGCCGATGGCAGGCTCATCGAAGACTATTGGCACGACGAGTGGCCCACTGTCGAGGCCCACTTCGGCCAGATGAAGAAGCTAGGAGCCAACGTTGTCCGTATACACCTGCAACAAGGCGGGGAGCGTGAAGGGTGCGCTCGATACGCTGGCCGGCTTCTCGGTGGGCAAGCCGGTGGTGATCGAGGAGACATTTCCCCTGACCTGCTCGCCGAAGGAACTTGAGGAGTTCATTGACGGATCGACGAAGCACGCCGCTGGTTGGATCGGGTTTTATTGGGGCAAGACGCCCGACGAGTTGCGCCGGTCGGACACGATCTCGGATGCGCTGACCCTGGGCTGGCTGGAGTTGTTCGAGAAGAAGGCTAAGGCGCTGAAGAAATGAAAGGAGAGCGAACCATGCCGAAGAAGAAGTGGAAGCCGCACGAAGAGCGAAAACCCGAGGACCGAGGGTGGGAGCCGTGAATCTGTTCTCCGATTTGTCCACTCAGTTATCGGTTGAGCTATACACGACGTTGCTGGACGCCGACAACGTGCGTATCGAGCGGATAGTCTCGCTGGGCCACGCATCGCCCGAAGGATTCTGGTACGACCAGGATCAGCACGAGTGGGTCGTCGTGCTGAAGGGGGCGGCTCAGTTGAAATTCGAGGACGGTGTGATCGAAATGAGGTCCGGCGAGTTCATCAACATCCCCGCGCACAAGAAGCACCGGGTCGAGTGGACGACGCCGGACGAGCCGACGATCTGGCTGGCTGTCCATTATGGAGAGCCGCAGTGATCGCGAACACTTTCACGCCCGGTCCCACGCCAACCACCGTCCGTGCCGACGACGGCATAATCCTGACCGCGCCGGAGGGCTGGATTCTGCTGCCGCCCGGTGACGCCGCCTTGACTCGCAGGGTAAAAGCGGCTGGCGATCATTGGGTCGTGCAGGAGAAGCGGGGCCGTAAGGTTTTCTCAAGGGGCGTTTGGGCGCCGGCGGCGACTATCGAAAGAGTTCGCGTCGAACTCGGCGCCGAGCGGTCCACGGAAGCGTTCGCCAAACGCCGAGAAGCAGACGCCCGGCGCCGTGACAAAACCCAGTCGGCATACATCGAGGATTTCCTGGGCGCGGTCGTGAACTTCCTGGCCTTCCACCCTGTCCACGCCGATCTCGCCAACCGCCTGGCACGCGCCGTGACGGCCCACGCCACGCCTGTCGGCAGCGGCACGGTGGCCAGGACCAAGCGCATCCCGGTTGAACAGCGGGCCGAGGCTGCGGTGATTGCCTGGATGCGCCACCAGACGACCGGCTATGACGGCATGGTCATTCCGCGGATCCGGGGCAAGCGCCGAGAAGTACGCCGAATGCTGGCCCGGCGCTCCCATGAACTGCTGGACTGTTATCGACGTGGTGAGCCTTTTCCCGACAAGTGCCCTTTGCAGACTGCGCTGGCGAGTGGTTCGTTTATCGCAATACCCTGACAGTGCCGCCGCTGGATTGAGCGCACAAAGGGGAAAGCGTGAATTATCGTTCAATCCGAAGCCTGTTTTTTCGGCCGGCCGCGCGGCTGCAAGCTTGCTTGCAGTCCAAGGCGATGGGCCGCCATCGCGAGCCACGCCTTGTCTCCGAAAGGGCGGCGACGACGACAGCACTCTCGCAAGCTCTCGATCTCGGCTTCGGTTTGCGCGTCGTTGACCTGTTCCAACCACGGTGCCGGGCGCGGCACCGGGCTGGGATGAAGGCTGGGTTCGCCGCCTCGAAGTGCGGCGGCACTGGACCAAAGCCAGTCCTCGGCACGCTGGACCAAGCCGGCACGGACGGGGTTGCGTTCGATGTAGCGCAGCACCGTCAGCAGGTGGTCGTCTTCCTGGATGGGAAACGAACGGAACGGCCTTGCCAGACGTGGCCGCTGCTGTGATAGTGTTGGTGGTAGCGCCGCACATGGGCGGTGAGCAACCACCCCATCTAGTCGCTGAGTTCGCCGTCTTTTTGCGGCCAAAGGGCGAGGTGGAAATGGTTCGGCATCAGGCAGTATCCGAGCAAGCGCAGTCCCGGCGTGCGCTCGCCGGCCTGGCGCAAAAGTTTGACGAAGGCGGCGAAATCGCCGTCTTTATGAAAAACAGTGCGGCGACCGTTGCCCCGGTTGAGGACATGGTAACAATAGCCGCCTTGGGAAGCGCGTGCGGAGCGAGGCATGGTTCACATTGCCGATCATGCTGGCTATTGGACCAGTGCTGACCTGGAGCGCGCCCAGGAGTCGGCCAACACGGTAGCGCGACCGCGCGGCCCCCAAGGGCCCTTCGTCCACGCAGGCCTGCCAAGCGCGGCGGCCGTTGAGCCTGGCCGACCGCGACGCCTTCAGCGCTGCCGCTAGCCACGTTGAAGCACAAAAGCGCCAGCACGACGGCATCGCCCAGGATGCGCTGCTGGACCATTACGACCAAGCGGCGCTCCCTCGTCGAGTCCTGACGCAGGTACTCATGGAGCGTGGTTTACTCACCATCACGAGGAGGCGAATTCCTCAAGCCTTTTATGGTCAATAGGTGGCAAACATTAGGTGAGGGGGCGCAGTCACCAGCACGGTGAAAGCGTTGGTGATTTGATAACCCAGGACGCGGGACAGTTCGCTTTTTTTTCTCGTCACGGGAGTGAATAATCTCGATCTGCACATCCGTGGACTTCAACTTGAGGTCGGGAATCTTGAGCCCCTGGACGGCATCCATAACCTTCTTGGCGTGCTCGTTGTTCTTGGAGCGGGCCTCCGCCAAGGTTGGCGCCGTGGTCTCCACGGTCAAGTAGAGCCGGGCGGAGTCGGGCTTGACGCGGACGGTGGCGGAGCCGGAGGTGGCCAGCAAGCGTTTCTCGGCCTGGGCTGAGTCCCCGTCCTTCTTGTCGCTCTTGTCGCGCTGGCCGGCGGCGAGAGGACACATGACAAAATGATGGTCAGGATAATGAACCACGAAACATACGAAAAACACGAAAAAAAGCATTGCCAAGCGGTCGCGCTCAACTCAAAAGCAGCCCGCACCATCCCTTTCCGCTTTTCGTGTATTCCGAGTGTTTCGTGGTTCAAAATGAACCACACAAGATTTTCGTGTGTCCTCCCGCCGTTTGCCGGCTCTAATATAGCGTGAGGCAATTACCCCACGGGAATGCGACCATGCCCGACAGCAACGGCAATTCTGTTTTTCGCCAGCTCCGCTTGCTGCTCGGCGCCGAACATGGCTCGGATCTGTCCGATGGTCAGCTCCTCAAGCGATTCATTGACCATCGTGACGAAGATGCCTTCACGGCCCTGGTGCGGCGGCATGGGAAACTGGTGCTGGGCGTGTGCCGGCGTGTGCTCAACCACGCTCAGGACGCGGAGGACGTCTTCCAGGCCACGTTTTTGATCCTGGCCCGAAAAGCCTGTTCGATCCGGCGGCGTGAGGCCGTCGGCAGCTGGCTTTATCAAACCGCCTACCGCCTGGCCCAAAAGACGCGGGCTCGCGCGGAACAAGAACGCAGGCGTGAGGACCGCGTTGCCGCGGCGGCGCAGACCAACCCAGTCGACGACGTCGGCTGGCGAGAAGTGCGCAACATCATCGACGCGGAGGTCGCCCGCCTGCCCGACAAAAACCGGGCGGCAATCCTGTTGTGTTATTTCGAGGGCCGAACCCAGGAAGACGCGGCTCGTCAACTTGGTTGGCCGGCACGCACACTGCAAGCGCGGCTGGCACGGGGCCTGGAGCTGCTGCGCGGCCGCCTAGCTCGGCGAGGATTGCCGTTGGGGGCTGCCCTGCTGACCACGCTGTGTGCCGGGGAGGGCGCGTTGGCTCATGTGCCGGTGGCGGTTATCTGCGCCACATGCCAGACCGTGGCCTTGAGCGCGGCGGGAATGCCGATCGGCGGCATTGTGTCCAAGACGGTAATAAAAATCGTGGAAGGAGCTATGCGTCAAATGATTGCCATGAAAATGATCAAGCTTACCCTGGCCGTCGTGGTGCTGACCGTATTCGCCGGCAGCGGTCTGGGGCTCGTGCTCGGCTTGTCATCGGCGGCGCCCGCCCTTCCAGACCAGGATAAAAGGGCAGACGCGGCAGAGGCTAGGCAAGTGCCGCAGGACAAAAAGCCCGCGCCTGCGCCGATTTTGGATGGCGAGGGCGAACCGCTGCCGCCGGGGGCTTTCCTGCGCCTGGGCACCCAAAAAATGCGCCACGGCGGCAGCGTCGACGCCCTGGCCTGGACACCCGACAGCCTTTGGATTGCCGCCGGCGGAGAGTTTTCCGATTTCAACGTGCGCCTCTGGGACGCCACCAACGGCAATGAAATACGGCATTTCCCGATGCACAACGAGGCTGTACTCACCGTCGCAGTTGCTCCCATCGGCGCCGCGCTATTTCCGTGGACGGGACCGGCAGGTTGTATTTGTGGGACACGGAATCCGCCACGGTCCTGAAGGAACCCATCCAGGTCTTGCCGGCCGCGCCCATCGCCTTCGCCGACAATGGCAAAAGCTTTGCCACGATCAATGACAAGGGCCTGGTCTGCTTCATGGACACCGACACGCTCCAGCCGTTGCGCGTGGTGGAGGACAAGGGCAAAAGACCCGCGCCGCTGTTTACACTGGCGTGGTCCAAAGACACCAAGCTGCTGGCCACGGTGGATGCCGCGCACAAGGTCAAAATCATTGACGTCCTTTTCGGTAAGGTGCAGCACACGTTGCAGGACGCCGGGGAAGTCACGCGCGTCAGCTTTTCGCCCGACGGAAAAAAACTGGCCACCGCCGGGGAGGGAAAAACTGTTGATCTTTGGGACACCGCGACCGGAAAACTCATCGGCCGGCTGGAGGGACATCTGGGGTCCGTCACCTCCGTGGGCTGGTCGCCTAACGGCAAGACGCTGGTCTCCGGCAGCCGCGACGACACCACCGTTCGCATCTGGGACACCGACAAGGGCCGCGAACTGCACAGGCTCAGCAGCGACCACACCGCCGTCAAGGGCGCCTTTTTCTTGTGCGTGGCTTTTTCGCCCGATGGCAAACGGGTGGCCGCGGGCGGGGCGGGCAAAGACACGACGGTGCACGTCTGGGACGCGGAAACCGGCAAGGAGCTTCTGAAAGACGATCACCACGTCGGCTGGATCGGCGGCCTGGCCCTGGCCGGCGGCGGCAAAATGCTGGTGACCTGCGGTAATGAGGGTAAGATTCGCCTGTGGGACATTGCCACGGGCAAGGTCCATACTCAATTCCTGGGCCTGCAATCGCGCCCCAAGGCTATCGCCGTCGCTCCTGGGGGCAAGCTGCTGGCGGCGGGCGGCGCCGACGGAGCGATTCGGCTTTTTGACCTGCCGAGCGGGCGGCTGGCCAAGTTGCTGAAGGCGCCCATTAAGGCTAAATCTCCCATGGTCAATTGCGTCGAATTCTCGCCCGACGGCAAACGGCTCGTCTCCGGCAACGGCGCCAAGACCTTCCTTTGGAGCCTTGCCACGGGTGAGACTATTTTGCAGCTCAATCATCCCGCCGAGCAGATTTTCGCCGTGGCCTTCAGTCCCGACGGCAAACTGCTGTGCACGGGCAGCGTCAAAGGCAAGCTGCGCCTTTGGGACGCCACCACCGGCGCGGAAACAGCGAGCTGGCAGGGCCAGGGAGGGGTCGTGGAGCGAATCGTGTTTTCTCCAGACAGCAAACTCGTGGCGACGGCGAACCAATCTTCCACGGTGGTATGGGAAGTGGCCACCACCAAATTGCACCGCAACTGGCCTGGTTGGGAGTCCGGCTATACCGTCGCTTTTTCCCCCGACGGCCGAATGCTGGCCACGGGGTCGGGATCCAAGGACCAACGCATTCATTTGTGGGAGCTAGCGACCAGCCAGCAGCGGGCGGTTTTGGATGGCCATCGCGGGGCCCCATGCGCCTTGAGATTTCTGCCCGACGGCAAGACGTTGGTCTCCGCGAGCATCGACGGCACGGCTCTGTGCTGGGATTTGACGGGCCAGCGCACGAACCCTCCCGGAGCCGCCAAGGCCCTCACCGTCCAGGAATTGGAAGAGCAATGGAAGCGCCTGCACGGTAATGACACGGATGAGGCTTACCAGGCTTTGCTACGGCTGGCGACCGATCCGCAAGCGGTGCTGCCCAAGCTCAAGGCGCAGCTCAAGCCGGTGGCGGCCATCGATGCCAAGCTGATCGCGCAGTGGATTGCCGAGCTGGACGACAAGAAGCTGCCGGTGCGTGAGAAGGCGGCCGAGGAATTGAAAAAAGCCGCCGAATTGGCCTGGCCGGCGCTGACCAAGGTCCTGGAAAACCCGCCCTCTCTCGAAATGCAAACCCGGGTGCGCCAGCTGCTCGGCAAGGAAACCGGCAAGCGGGATGACCTTTTGCCAGCCATTGTCCCCGAGCGGCTCTGGCAGGTGCGGTCGCTGGAACTGCTGGAAAGGCTCGGCACCACGGACGCCCGCAAACTGATCCAGACCTTGGCGGACGGGTCGCCTGACGCCTGGCTGACGCAGGAGGCCAAGATGATTTTGGAGAGAAAACCATGACACCAAAAAGAAATCGCAAGCAAATCGCGCGGAAGTGGGCTGTCGCTGGCTTAGCGTGTGCATTGCTAATCCTGGGTTTGGCCGTGTATTGGCGTTTTGCTTCACGGCCGCAGCCGCAGCCTGAAGTGCCCCACGACAATAACCAGAAAGTGACCGCGGACATCGACCAAATAGTGGACAAACCTCAATCCAAGGCTTTTGCACAGGATAAGGATGTTTCTGAAACACAAAGCAAACCCGCTGAGCAATTAGGATTCAAGGAACTGATCACGCGAGCCTTGTCCAAGGAATCGATTTTGGAATGTGTTAATAATCTTCAGGACTTTGATGATCGTGGCTGGGTAGGCGCGATGGTCAGCAGCGGCCGAATGCAAAACCCGACTGAATACTGGTATCAGCGCGTGCTTGTTCCGCGTTTGAATCGCGTCAGAAAGATCATGGCGGAGGTCTCAGCCGACAACAAAGAAGCGGTGGCAGATTTGCTCAGCAAAAAGCTCCAGTGGAGTTTTGAAGTATGCGATGAAGCAGCCAAGAAGAACAGAGAAGATATTCTAAAAGGGCGGCAACCAGCACGGCGGCCGCATTAAAGTTTACCATGCTTGCTAGTTCCCGTGATGATTTCCGCGAGAAAAGCAGGGTCTAACGCGGCTGCCATCCTTTTTCTGCCTATACTTTCTTTGCTCGGATGTTGCTTCACCAAACTCAAGGCGATGCGCCGTAGCGCCGCAAAATTCTCCCCGGCTTTGCGGTGGTTGATGGTGCTCGCGTCTTCTCCAAAATTGACGTCCAACTGCCAATGTAAGTTGTTTTCAATGCCCCAATGGCCGCGTATCACCTTGCCATATTTGCGGGCGCTCATTTTTTTGCTGCCGATAAAATACTTCACCGTTGTCGTGGTCTCCCCGTCGATCGTCTTGTCCGTGCGGCACATGCCAACCGTGGTGAGCTTCTCCCATTGGTCGCGGTCGCGAATACCTTCCGCGTTATGGATCACCGTATAGTGGCGTTCCTCCTGTCGGCCATGCCCAGATTCTACTTTGGTGTATTCCTCCACGACCTCCGATGGCAGTAAACCGTCGACTGCTTTTTCCACCGTGGCTTGAATGTCCTCCAACAAATGTTTTTGGTTGGCCTTCACGTTCAAGACGTAATCGCCGCCGCGTTCTACGATTTTCTTGGCTATCGCCTTTTGACAACCCATGGCGTCAATGGTCACCAACGCACCGTGCAGATCCAGCAGTTCCAAAAGCTTCGGAATTGCCGTGATTTCATTGGATTTTGCGTCCGTCATCACTTGGCCGAGAATCACATGCTGCTCGGTCGCCCAGGCGTTCACACAATGCAGCATTCCCAAACCTTTGCCCGGATTCGCGGAATGACGCAAGGCTTTGCCATCAATGGCAATGTGCTTCAGTCCAACCAGATCCGATATTTCTTTGATCCAGCCAATGAAGCTCGCTTGGAAGGCCTTGGGGTCGAGCAAGTTGAAGATGCGTTCAAAGGTATCATGAGACGGAATGCCGTTGGGCAACGTCAAAAAGCGTCTGAACCACGTCTGCCGCTTTTGCGCGAATAAGGCGATTTCGCGCCACCCATTGCAATTGGCAATCACGCCGCAAATGGCCATGACGAGGATGTCACCCAAACGATGCTTCGTTCGCCCAGTGACCCGCGGATCCCACAGCTTGCGAAAGTGCTTCTTGATCGATCCCACGCTGGTAGCGGCCATACGGTTCTCCTTGTTCCCGTGCTCCTTGTTCCGGGCGACTGTCGGGAGAATCGTAGACCTGTACACTTGACCAAATCAAGGCCCTCCCTATAATTTCGGTGGAATTTAACGCGGCCGCCGTGGGTTGCGTTGGCGTTGGTCGCGATCGGAGTGACGTCGGTTGCGATAAACGTTTGGAGCCCGGCCGTTCGCAAGGGAAGAGAGAATGTTGCGGTGCCATTGGTAAGTGTCGTGGGGCCTGGAAGCCAGGCCTGGGTTTGCCAATCGGAGGTCGTCAATTGCACGACGTCGCCGTAATTGGTGATTGTGTTGCCGCTGTTGTCCTCGGCCTTGACCGTGACGGTCACATTTTCGCCCGCGGTCACCTGGGTGGGCGAGCATATGACGCTAAAGTGGGTAGCCGCCGTGGTGGAAGCGACGTTAATGGTTTTGCTACCCGTGACCGACGCTAGCGCCGTGTCAGTGGCGGTGATGGTTTGAATGGGTGCAGTGACCAATGCAAAATTAGCAGTTGACCCAGGTGAAGGGGCGAAAACGTGAACGCCTTGATCCGTGGCTGTGAATGTGTAGTTGGGCAGCGCATTGGCTAGGCTGGATGCGTCGCTTGTCGCGAATTGGACAGTGCCGCTGTAGCTGGTGGCTATGTTGTTGAATTGATCCACGGCGGTCAATGTCACATCAAAGGAACCGCCGCTAATGACATCGTTTGGAGCGCCAATGACCAAGCTGCATGCGACACCAGGGCTCACCGAAAAGGTCGTGTTTCCCGTAATCGCGTTCACGGCGTCGTCGGTCGCGGTTAACGTTTGGTTGCCCGAGGTTTTCATGGTCGCGCTAAAGACGCCGACACCATTGATCAAAGTGGTGTCGGCGGGCATCTGCACCGTTGCGTCGCTATAGGCGTAGTGGGCACTCCCTGTGTAGGCCGTGGCCAAATTGCCAAATTGGTCCTCCGCTCTGACCGTGACGGCGATCGGCACACCGGCGGTGACATTGGCAGGCACGTTTATCACGAAGTGCGTGGCCGCACCGGGCGCGACGGTGCAAGGCGCGCTTGTGCCCGCCAAGCTCGTGTTGACCGAATCGTTGACTATGAAGGTCTGAGTGGCCGGGACGGTCCCATTCCTGCCGGCCGTGATCAATGTGGCCTGGAAGGTGCCGACGCCATTGGTCAACGGCACCGCGGCCGGGAAGTTTGCCAGACTGTCCGTGGAGCCGAGATCGATAGTGCCGGCATAGCCGGTGGCGAGCGGGAATTCTGACCCAGGGCGGTGACCGTATATGTTTCCGACGTGCCGGCGACTGCGGATGAAGCAGAAATGGCGAAGCCCAAAACAGGAATGCCCTGCACATAAAACGTCGAAGCGCCAGCTGGGTTGGGAGAGACGCTGGTGTCCGTCACAGTGATGGTCTGGCTGCCTTCGGTTTCCAAGGTCGCCATGAAAGTACCAACACCGTTGGTCAATGTGGTATCGGCCGGCAGCACCGCATGGGCGTCGCTGCTGCTGAAGTGGACCGTGTCGTTGCTGCCATACACGATATTGCCGTATGGATCCACGGCCGTCACCTGGAATGCAAAAGCAGTATTTGGCGCTGCGGTCTTCGGTTTGTGGCCAACGGTCGTCGTTGCGACCGCGATGCTGGTCTCGCCATCTCCCAGCAATCGCGATCCGTTGGCTATCATCAATGGTTCGCTGAACCCTGCCATGCCACCCTGGAAAGTGACCGTATAACTCGTCTGGCTGAAAGCGCTGACCACCGCATTGAGGCCGTTGCTCGATTCGCCGATGGTGGGCAAAGCGTCGAGGGCGTTTTGGATAGCGTTTTGAGCAATCGTTGGATTGATGTTGTAATTGATGGGCGGCGTGGCAGCCCCATTGAATTGCAGGGTGAACGCGCCGCCAGTGACCATGCCGCCGAAGTTAATCGTTTGAACTGCATTGGTGGCGGCCGGCGCTGACCACCAACCGGAATGTTGTGGTCGAGGCGGCCACGGCGATCGGCGCGCTGGTGCCGGTGATGCCGTCATCGTAGGACATGGTGTCGGAGGCCGTGATGGTCTGTGAGCCGGCCGTTTTCAAGGTGACGGAAAAGGCGCCCCACCATCCGTTGGCCAAGGTCGTGTTGGCCGGCAGCACCGCTTGCGCGTCGCTGCTGGTAAAATGGACTGTGCCTTGATAGCCGGTGAACGGGTTGTTGCTCTGATCCATCGCGATGACAGTGACCACAAATGGCGTCCCCGCGGTGGCGGTGGGGCTGGCGGTCACATCGAAATAGGGGCCGCTGGGAGCAAATGGCTGCGGGTTGGACGCAATGCCGTTAGCCACCACGGAAATCGTCGCTCCCGTGGTGTCGAATCCCGGCGGCAACGTGAAATCCGTTGATTCGGGTATAACACCGGTTTGCACTCCGGTGCTGCTCCAATCAAATGTTTGGGCGTAGGCGACGTTGCCGGCGGCGTCGACCAGGCGGACCAGGGGGTAGTTCGTCGAGTTCTCCGCCTGGAGCAATCCCTGGGAACCACCTTCCGAGATTCCGTTCAGCAACGTGCCCGTGAGCTGAAATGAGCCATTGCCATTGGCCGTAATGCTGGTGATTGTGGGCTGCCACGCCGGGTTGGGTGCGGCACCGTCTGGCGTGTAAACGGCGAGGAACTGGTATCCGGTGGTCATCAGCACTTGCCCGCTGGGAAGCAACAGCATTCGGGGGGCGCCGCTGGTGCCCCCGTAGCCGAAGTTAAGGATGGACGTCGGCGGCGTAACCGTGGTGTAGGCGTTCGTGGTTGGGTCGAAATCAAATATGCTTGATGGTTGGTCGGTGGCGGCTGAAGCTGGGCCAAGAGCCTCAAAAAGGACGTGGCCGTTGGGCAAGACAACCCCGGGCGCGATGCCTGTGCCTCCGCCACCAGGCACGGTCGGCCCCTCTGTCCAGCTATTGGTGTCTGGAGTGTAGAAGGCGGTTGAGCCGTTGCCGCCCATGACGAAAACCCGGCCGTCAGGCAGCAAGAACGCTGGTCCGGCGCCATTGCCAAAGCTGCTCAGCTGAACTGGGACGAGGCCCGCGTCAACCCAGGTATTGGTATTTGGGTAATCGCGCTGGGCATGGCCGACGTCCGCCGAAGAGGTGACGCTGAGGTCGTAGGTGAGAATGCTGCCGTCCGGCAGCGTGACCCATGTTTCGCCCTGGCTGTCGTCGCCGAGCAGTTTTGGGGCGGCAATGCTGAAGGTGTTCGCCGCGACATCAAAGGTATAGGTTTGCCCGCCGATCGCGCCGCCGGGCAGTGTTCCGCCGCCCACCAAAACATTGCCGTTGGGCAGCATTGCCGTGGGCATGGATCCGCCGGCGCTGTCGGGCGTGGACACGACGCTGGTGCTCCACGCGTCGAGGACCGGGTTGAAGATCTCGATGTCGTTGCTGCCAGTGCCGCCAACAATAAAAACGCTCCCGCTCGGCAAGACATTGGAAGCGAAGGCGAACGTGGAAAACGGCGCCTGGGGCAACGACGTCCAGGTCCCGTCGGCGTAGTAGCCGGCCCGGTCTGGCACCAGTTCAGCCCAATCCTGGTTGCTGGGAGACGCAGCCATGACGTCGCCGTTGGACAGCAGGATCAAGTTCGCTGTGCCGCCTAAGCCGGCAGGGGCAAGATTCGCCAACCCCGTCCACGTGCCAGTCGTCGGCAGCGTCCTATCTTCGAGGCTTTCGAGCAGCAACGGCGGCCGTTTCCGCGATTTTTTCTTGGTAATGGTTTTCCTGGCCGCGGCGGCTGCGATCTTCCAAAAGAATGAAAAAACTCCCATTTTCGTCATCTCCTTTTGAGTTCGGCGAGGCACGGCCTCGGCCAGGGTCACCGATAACTTCCGGAAAGCGAAACGAAGTCTCCTTCGGCCTGCCAACAAAATGGCGCTGTCGGCAGCTGCAAGGCCGGTCTCGCCAGGGCAGCTGGCGGAAGCCGTGCTGGGGCCATTGTTAACAAGTGCGGTTGCGGACGCACCAACGCCATGCCAGACTTTCCCAGGAGGCAGGCAACAAATGGTGCGCCAGCAAGGAAGGAAAACGCTGGACCGCAAAAACAGGACAGAACAGGTTCCGTGGGCATTTGTTGGGCCTTTACACCGCCTTGTCAACTAGCGGTGCCTTTTCACTGGAAACAATGTAGGCCATAGCTGGCGGTCGTCAAGGGCTGTCGGAAATGGGGAGCAATAATTGCGATGCCGCGGTTTCATGCCCCGGGCGGCCGACCGCCACGTACGCGATTTGCCGCCGTCAAGCTGAAGGCTCGTTTGTGGAGCTCGACCATTAAGCAAGCTGGCGATAAATCTCGATGTCGGGTCCGCGCTAGCGTCGCGGAATTCTCGTTTTCGGATGGCATTTAGGAAGGCTGGCAGCATATGATACGAGTGCGGGCGGCTGCGGCCGCCACCCGGGGCCGGCCAAAAAATCGCGATTTTTTGGCCGGGGCCAAGCTGATCGGCGGGAACCTTGCCCATCACCGAGGTGTTCGACAGCCTTGCCGCCGTCATTCCGTTGGCGGACGAAAGATGGCTATGGCGAAAAAGGAAGGTGCCACGATGTGTCGGTTTTTTTGCCGATTGCTTGAGACGTTTGCAACGTGGTTACGAAAAAGCCTGAACTGGAGATGCGGCTTCACGGCTCATTCCCGCCTGGGCTGCTGCCGAGCAAGGCACTTGGAACGACCGACTGTTGAGTGGTTAGAACCACGGATGACCCCCACAGGCATGTTCGGCAGCCCGATAAACATTCCGACGACGCCGGTCGCCGTGGGGCCGTATAGCGTAAAAGTCGCTGATTTCAACGGCGATGGCAAACTCGATCTTTTGGTGAATACATACGGCAACGGGAGGGATATCGATCAGATCATATTCGGGAATGGCACTGGTGCCTTTTCTTCTGCCCCGGAAACGATTTTTTCCAGTGTACAGCCTTACGATTCATACGATGCTGTTGGCGATTTTAACGGTGATGGCGTGCCTGATATTGCCATCGCTAACCAATCTAGTGATTGCATCAGTGTTTTGCTGGGCAACGGCAACGGGACTTTTGCGCCTGCTGTCAACTACCCAACCGGTCCCGGTCCAAGTGATTTGGCTACAGGTGATTTCAACGGAGATGGCAAACTTGACCTCGCGATTTTCAAACAAACCAGCGGCACATTGGGCCTCGCTGGCACCGGTTCTGTCGGCATAATGCTTGGCGACGGCAACGGTGGCTTTTCGGCACCGATCAATAATGCGATCCCGTTCGTTCCAGGGGCAATTGCCGTAGGGGACTTCAATGGCGACGGGAACCTGGACCTGGCTATTACCAACCCCTTAAACAACGACGTGGCAATTTTACTTGGCAACGGCAACGGGACATTCGGCCCGGCAGTCAACTACCCGGCTGGTTCTTTTATCTCCTCCATAGCGGTTGGTGATTTTAGCGGCAACGGCAAGCTCGACATTGCTGTCACCGATGACTACGTTGTGAGCGTCCTTTTGGGCAACGGCAATGGCAGTTTTTCCGCACCTACAAGTTACTCGTTTGGAAGCAACCCCTATTTTCTGTCGGGAACCAATCCCGGTTCGGTGACGGTGGGCGATTTCAATGGCGACAATATCCCCGACCTGGCCGTGACAACTGACGCCAATGTCGTAAGCGTCTTTCTCGGCAATGGCAACGGCACGTTCGGCGCGGCCCAAAATTATCAGGTCGAATTTCAACCAAATGGTACGGTGGCCCAACTAAGCGCCTTGGGGGTGGGCAATTTCACTAGCGATGGCAAACTTGACTTGGTTGTGGCCCAAAATGGCGCCGACCCCATTAGCATCCTCTTGAACCAGGAAACGGCGACGCATTTTCAAATCACCGCCCCGCCCGCCGTACCGGTGGATAGCAACTTCCAGGTCACGGTCACCGCCCTAGACAGCAGCAACAACACCGACGGCTACTACAGCGGCTTCTTGCAATTCTCAAGCACCGACAGCGCCGCCTTTTTACCAAGCCTGGTCACCTTGACCAACGGGGTGGGTGTCTTCAGCGTCTCCTTGAGGACCGCGGGCAGCCAGACCATCACCGCCAGCGACGCCACCACCGGCAGCATCACCGGTATCACAAGTCCGATCTCCGTCGAAAACCCCGCCACGCACCTGGCTGTCTTCGCGGCGCCAACTACTATCCAGGCCGGCAACGGGTTTATCCTCAATGTCGTCGCACAGGACCAAAACAACAACACCGTCACCATCTACGGCGGCACCGTGCAAGTGACCTGCACCGATCCGCTCGCCCAGTTGCCGGCCGACACCACCCTGACCGACGGCGTGGGCGTCTTCGCCGTGGTCATGAGAACGGCCGGCGCCCAAAACTTCGCCGCCGCCGACACCCTGTTCACCGGCATTAGCGGCACATCGGCATTGATCAAGGTCACGGCCATCGCGGCGAATCACTTTGGCGTCACAGCACCGGCCACCGCCGTCACCGGCAGCCCCACCGCCTTCACCGTCACGGCGCTCGACCCCTACGGCAACCTCGCCCCCACCTATACCGGCACGGTCCACTTCTCCAGCAGCGACAGCGCCGCCATGTTGCCGCGCGACAGCACGCTCAGCGGCGGCAGCGGCGTCTTCAGCGCGACCCTGGCGTCAAGCGGTAATCAAACGATTTCGGCCACTGACATCGCGAGCGGCATGAAGGGCGTCAGCGCGGCCATCGCCGTGCGCGGCCTGATCGTCACCGGCTTGTTGCCGACGCCCACCGGCTTTGAGGCCACGTTCGACAAGCCATTCGATCCCACGACGCTTAGCCTTTACTATGCGCCTGATGACGTGCTGCTCGTCAAAGGCTCGGCGGCTTTTATTCACGGATCGCTGGCACTCAACACGGCGTCGGGATCGCCGCCAGACACCTCGTTCACCTTCGTCGCCACCTCCGGCGTGCTAACGGCGGGAACCTACACCGTCACCCTGGTCAGCGGCGTTAGCGGCATCAAAGACACAAGCGGCGTCGAGCTCGACGGCACCGCTAGCGGCATCCCCGGCAACAGCTACGTCACCACCTTCACCGTGGCCTCGACCCCGTCAGTGGTCCTGAGCATCCCCGACTTCGCCCGCGGACCGAACAGCTCCGCCAACATCCTGCTGCCCAACAACACCGGCAGCGGCATTCCGATCACGCTCACCGGCGCCGCCAATTTGACGGCGGCTACCTTCTACGTGACCTACAACCCCGCACTGCTCAACATCAGCGGCACGCTCAATGGCCCCTCCGGCACCTTCACATTGCTAGTCCAACACAGGCGGCGTGGCCAGCTTCGCCTTCCAAAGCAGCACGCCTTTGAACGGCACCATCACGCTGGGCTACATCGTCGCCCAGGTGCCCAACAGCGCCGCCGCCAGCTACAAAACCAAAGCACTGCTGCACCTGGGCAACATCGTCATCAACGGCAGCATCACCACGGCGACAAACAACGACGGCATCGAGGCCGTGGCCTATCTCGGCGACGTCGCGGGCACCGGCAGTTTCAGCCCGTTGGATGCGGCGCTGATCGGCCAGGTGGCGGTCGGCATCGAGAGCGGTTTTTCGGCTTATCCGCAACTCGACCCGGCCATCATCGGCGACGTGGGCGGCACCGGCAGCGCCAACTTCGACCGACGTCACCTTGATGAATCGCCTGCTTGCCGGCATTGCCACGCCGCAGATTCCGCAGCCGCCGTCGGGCCTGGTCATCCCGGCGACAGGCCCCGATCCGACATTGAGTTTGCCGGCTGCTGTGACAGCGACGGCCGGCGGCACCGTCACCGTGCCCGTCAACATCGACACGGCCCGGCCCGCCGGCAGCAGCGGCCTGATGGAAGCGACCTTGGCGTTGCGTTATGATCCGCAGCTCTTCAGCGTGACGGCCGCGGACATCAAGCTGGGCACGGTCCCCAGCGCCGGCAGCGGTTGGCAGCTTGGCGCGGCGATCAATCCCGAGACGGGCGAGATCGGCATCACTCTCTTCAGCACCACACCAATTCAGAGCACGGCCGGTGGCAGCCTGGTGACAATCACGCTGCAAGTGAACGGCACGCCAACCTTGGGCCAGCCGGCGCTGAGCCTTGTCGACGCGGTCGATCCCACCGGTCTGCGCGTCTACCAAACGGGCCTTGCGGATGGTCAAGGCGCACTGGCAACGACGTGGATCTGAACCACGGAAAACCCAAACACACGAAAAGATTCTCAATTCATAGCAGGCACACATAGTAGTAGGCACACTCCGTGTGCCGTTGGCGTTTGCATGCGAAGCAGACACTCAGGCGCCATGCCGAGTTTCCGTGCTCCAGGGGCACTGGCGGTTTCGGCGGATTGGACGGCTAACGGCACACGGAGTGTGCCTGCTACTATGTCTGCCTGGTACTTTTGAACCTCGTACCCAAACTCCTGTATGGGAACGTTATGTGTTTAGTTTTGTGTTGCCAAGAAAAAGGGACATCGTGAATTACCCACTGAAAGCATGGTGACAGATGCAACAGCCAAAACCCCGCTGCACGGCACTTGTCGTCTGCGGCCGAGTAGTCAAGCGCCGAAATGGCGAGATTTGCCTGAAGCACCTGGCGCAGGGGCTAATCTCAGGGTTTTATCCCGTGGCGCAGCAGCTTGGCGTTTTCGCCCGTTTGACTGCAGCCCGGGCCGACTGCACGCTCGAAGTGCAGCTGCTGACGATGGATGGTGAAACCGTGTGGCGAGGAGGGCCGGCGCAAATGCGGCCGGTGCCGGAGCTCGGCGGGGTTTATGACCTGCAATTGAATGTGATGGTCGTCTTCCCCAAGCCGGGCCGCTACCATATTGTCCTTTTGGCCAATGCGGCGGAAATCGGCCGGCAATCGTTTGTCGCGGAGTTCGATCCCGAAACTTGCGGACATGCGCCGCGCGCCGAGGTTGTGCAAGTCTATGACGATTCCAAGGTGCGGTTGGAAACCACCCGCGGGCCGACAGCCAAAGAGGTGAGTTCGGCCTGCGCAAACAGCCCCGACGCGGACCAACCCATCATCGTGGACTATGTGAGGAATCACCCATGACCATTGCGACTGCCCCACGTCCGCCCAGCGTCAACTCCAAGATCCCGCTCTCGGAAAGGTTGCCGCAAGAGCAACCCCTTTCCATCACCTCGCCACCGGGTTTGGCGTCCATCCTGGTTCCCTGCTGCGGCCAGCTGGAATTCACCAAGCTGCTCATTCCAAGCCTGCTGGCACACACCAGGCAGCCGTTTGAGCTGATCTTCCTCGACATCGGCTCGCTCGACGGCACCGCCGAGTACCTCGCCGGTATTGCCGCGGCCGCCCAGGTGCGCGTCGAGGTCGTGCGCACCGCCACCGACCTTGGCATTGGCCAGCTCGTTCAGGACGCCATCAAACAGTCGCGCGGGGAATTCGTGGTGCTGCTCAATAACGACACTATCGTGACCGGCAACTGGCTTCACCAGCTGGTGGGCCTTGCGAATTTGTCGCCGGCCGTCGGGCTGGTGGGTCCCATGTCGAATTACGCCGCGCCGCCGCAGCTGGTCGAGAACGTACCTTACCGCATTGGCCCCAAGAAAAGCTCGCGCGGTCAGGACGGCCCGAGCAACTGGCTGGTCGATGTCAGCGCCGTCGAGGCTTTTGCCCGCAAATGGCACGATGAGCACAAGGGCAAGTGGGTGGAGGTCGAACGCCTGGGCGGCTTTTGCCTGCTCATCAAACGCGAAGTGCTCAAGCGCGTGGGCAACCTTGGGCAGTGGACCGACCTGGCGATTTTCGACAGCGATGTGCTGAGCGGCAAGGCGCGGCAGGCCGGGTTTACGTTGGCGTGCTGCAAGGATTTGTATATTCACCATTTTGGGACGCGGACCTTTGCGCACGGAGCACCAGGGAAAGGGATGAGGGATGAGGGATGAGGGATGAAGGATGAAGGATGAAGGATGAGGGGTTAAACGATTTTTGAAGGGGCAGCATCAAATGGGTAGCAGCATTTCGTCACCTCGCACCGCTTTGTCGGTGTCGGGCTCTTCGCAATCCACCGCCGAGGCGATATTGGCCAAGGCTCAATCTAACCGGCCTATCATTCAGGACTTCGTCCCGTTGGCCGAGTCGCTGGAATGGCAATTGGGCCAGGAATACCTGCGCCAGCGCGGCAACAAGGCCTTCCTTTCCGACGCTTCGCCCGTGCCGTTTGTCATCAATAATGACGGCACCTTGTCGCGCAACGCCGCCGAGGTCTTTTTCGCCAGCTTGCTTGACGCCGAGCAGCAGGGGCGCGCTGGAAAACGACATATTCGTGCTTGAGCTGGGTATCGGCGTCGGCCTCTTTGCTCGTTACTTCCTGGATGCTTTCCGCGATCTGTGCCAGCAGCATACCAAAGACTTCTACGACCGGCTTTGCTACGTCGCCGCCGACCGCTCCGAGCGCATGCTGATGGATATAAGCCGGCATGGCGTGCTGGCGCATCATCCGGGCCGTTACCGGTTACGGTTGGTGGATGCAATGAAGCCGGGAGAGAGTTTGCCGGACGACGTCATGTTTGGCAGCTTGGCCGGCAAGCCGTTGCGCGCCGTGTTCCTCAATTACTTGCTCGATTGCCTGCCCGCGGCGGTGCTCGAGCTGAAGAACGACGTGGTCCGCCAGCTTTGCGTGCGCACCTGCGTGGCCCGCAACGTCAAGCTCGAAGACTATACCGACCTCACGGCGGACGCCCTGGCCCAACGCGCCAAATGCAACGACGCAGCGGCGCAGCGTGAGCTGCTTGAGGTTTATGGCCTGTTCGCCAGCGAGTACGATTATCGGCCGGTGGACATCAAATCGCTGCCGCTCGGCGAATTCGCGTTGGAATTCGGGCGTACCAAGACAAACAAGCTGCTGCACAGCTTTGGCGCCATCGAATGTTTGGAGCGGCTGCTCGAACTGGTGCACGACAACGGCTTCATCCTCGCCAACGACTATGGCCAGACTCAGGTGAGCCCCAAGGACGAGTTCGAGCACCAGCGTTTCAGCCTGGCGACCTTTGTCGGCGTGAATTTCCGGTTGCTCAAGGCTTACTTCGGCGAAAGCAACCGCTGCCAGTATCTTGATCCCCATAACGAATCAGGCAGCATTCATACGCGGCTGCTCGGTCACAAGCTTTTGCAAAAGACGCATGTGCGTTTCCTGGAGTGTTTCAGCCAGGATGCGGCCGCGCAGTTGCAGGAGCCGATCACGAAGGCGCGGGAGTGTCTGCGGGTGGGGCGGTTCGAGCTGGCGTCGTCGTACTACCAGCAGGCGCTGGCCAAGCAACCGGGCAACTGGGTGCTGATCAGTGAAGTGGCCCAGTTCCTGATCTTCTCCTTGCGCGACGTGAAGGCGGGCATCGACCTGGCCAAGGTGGCGCTGGCGCTGAATCCGACCTGCTCGTCGGAACTGTGGAATGTGCTGGGCGACGGGCTTTTCGAGTATGGCCGCTACGCCGAGGCGAGATCGGCCTATCTCAAGGCTCTGGAAGTCAACAACAGCGACGTGCGTGCCCGCTTTAACCTGGCGTGGGTCTACCAGCGCGAGAAGAACTTCCCGGCGGCATTGCAGATCATCGCGGAAGCCTTGTCGCTCGACAAAATGGGCCAGTACCGCGACCGGTTGCTGCAGAAACAGTCGGAAGTGGTGGCCCAGCAGGTGCAGCGTCACCAGACGGAATACTTGCTGCTGGTCAACCTCGTGAGCAAGTACGCGGCAGGCAACCCGGACGAAAAGCCAAAGCTGCAGTTCGGCGAGCAGGCGAGCGACCACGTTTCGCCGGCGAGCGGCGGCGCGTCAGTTGGCGTGACGGCGGTTTCCAGACCATGAAGTGACGGTTTGACGCTCCGCTGCGTGCAACGAATCCGTGGCAGGGCGGATTGGCCACTGCAACATGGCCGCCGCAAGTTCGATATGCCCAAAGCATTTACGGAATGAAGGCGTGCCGGACGAAGGACCCCGGGGCGGACAATATTCGTTCAGGGAGATGTGTGGGTATCTGCAACGCAACGAATCGGCCGCCGGCGGCAATGCGGTTGAACCAGGACTGGATTTGCAGATTGGCGGCATTGCTCTTGAGGGGGTATGAAATGCATAACAGGGGGTGACAGGGGAGGGGCGAAATGAAATGAATGGCGTTGCATGTTTTGCCTGTCGTAGCCAATCGTTCCCAAGCTCCTGCCACTCGTTCCCAAACTCCCGTTTGGGAACGCCGCTCCGCAAACTCCTGTTTGCCGAGACCTATCCACCGAGGGGCTTGTCGCCTCCGGCGTGCTGGGTCGCCAAACAGGAGTTTGGAAGACAGCCGTTCCCAAACGGGAGTTTGGGAACGAGACGGATGCACCCTGTCCACTTTGCAGCACCCTGCGCCTATAATGTTCCTCGCTCACGCCCAGTCACGCCCAGTCACGCCCAGTCCTGGTAGGAGAAGATCGGCCGCCACGCTGCGGCAGCGTGCCGCGCGGCGGCTCTGGCACACTCAAATGACATCAGGAGTCGAACGTGAAAAACAGCAAATCCAAGGACTTTGTTCGCAGCGCGGCGCCGCTCACAGGACAGCACGCCCACCCGATCCAGGCGTTTGGGTCGGTGGTGCACATGCCGATCGCCCTGTCCGAGAACACGCGCCGTACGAGTGCGAAGAATCTGAACCAGGTGCTTGCCGACACCATCACGCTCCGCGATCTGTACAAGAAGCACCACTGGCAGGTCTCCGGCCCCACCTTCTATCAGCTCCATCTGCTTTTCGACAAGCATTTCAACGAGCAGAGCGAATTGGTGGACCTGATTGCCGAGCGGATCATGATGCTGGGCGGCGTCAGCGTGGCGATGTCCGGCGACGTGGCGGAGATGACCATTATCCCGCGGCCGCCCGCCGATCGCGAGGAGGTGCCCGTCCAGATCTCGCGGCTGCTGCACGCGCACGAGATTGTGCTCAAGGAGGCAAGGGCGATGGCCCGCGAGGCGGACGAGGAAGACGACGACGGCACCAACGACCTGCTGGTCAGCAACGTGATTCGCACCAATGAATTGCAGGTCTGGTTCGTCGCGGAGCACGTGGTCGCTGAGCCTCTTGTCCACGCGGATGGAGAGGACACCGAGTAATTGGCATGCGGGCAGGGGAGAAATCGCTTCCATCCGGAGGGATTGTCCTACGTCGGGAATAATGCCGCGATGGGCATGCGGAAAGCCGCCAACACGACGGTATCATGACTTCAATTGCCGAATCGCTTGCGACTGGGCTGCGCCATCACCGCGCCGGCGACTTGCAGCGCGCCCAGGCGATCTACCTGGAGATCCTTCAGGCCGACCCCGCCCACGCTGATGCTCTGCACTTTCTGGGTTTGATCGCACGTCAGGTGGGTAAGCCAGAGATGGCCGTCGATTACATGAAGAAGTCGCTCACCCTCAAACCGCACAATGCCGGTTTCCACTACAACCTTGGCACGGCCTACCAGGAGCTGAAGGATTTGGACCGGGCGGCCGCCAGCTTTCGGGAAGCGGTGCGGATCAAGGCTGATTATGCCGACGCCCATTTCAGCCTGGCCGCCACGCTGAAAATGCAGGGCCAGTTGGACGCGGCCGCCGACCAATATCGGCAGACACTGAGCCTGCGGCCCGGCGATGCTTTGGCCCACAACAACCTGGGCAACATTTTGTGGTCTCAAAACAAGCCAGAGGAGGCGCTCGCTCACTACCGGGAGGCGGTGAGGCTGGACCCGCGCCATGCATTGGCCCACAACAACCTGGCCAACCTGCTCCTGGCACAAGGCCAGCCGGCGGCAGCGCTTCCTCATCTGCGGCAAGCCGGCCAAACGCCGCGGAAGCTTGCCGAGTGTCATGCTTTGATCGCTGCTGGTCTCCACGCCCGGGGCGACGCGGACGGGGCCATTGGGCATCTTCGCGAGGCGTTAGTACTTCGCCCGGATTACGTGGACGCTCACAACAACCTCGGCAATGCCCTGCGTATGCAAGGCACGTGGGAAGAAGCCGCCGCTTGCTACCAGCAAGCTCTCCGGCTGCGCCCCGATTGTGCCGAGGCAATGTACAACCTGGGCGGCATCTTTGCCGAGCACAAGCAAGTGGATCAGGCCGAAAGCTGCTTTCGGCAGGCCTGGCTCACGCCCGAGATGCCCGAAGCCCACCTGGGCCTGGGCCAATTGTTGGCCGATCAGATCGGCAAAGTGGACGAAGCGATTGTCTGTTTGAAGGAGGCCTTGCGCTTGCAGCCCAGCGATTGGTTGCGGATCGAGCTGGCAACTCGTCTGCCGGTCGTTTACCAATCCAATGACGATATCCAATTCTGGCGTGACCGATTGATTAGGGAAGTGAACCTGCTTCGCCAGCAGCATGTGGTTGTCGATTTGACCAATGAGGAGGTGGTAAGCACGTTTTACCTGGCCTATCAGGGTCTGATCGACCGGGACATCCAGCGCCAGATCGCCGGGCTTTACCGTGTCGCCGAGCGAATCCTGCCGCGCAAGCGAACTCAGGGGAAAATCAGGGTGGGGTTGATTTCATCCTTTTTCATGGACCAGACCATCGGGCATTGGATGAAGGGCCTGGCGGCACAACTATCGCGCGACGACTTTTCCCTCACCGTGCTGTCGATCGGCAACCACGACGACAATGTCGCCCGCTTTTTCAAGCAGCAAGCCGATACCTATGTCGTGTTGCCAAGACACTTGCCAACGGCCCGTGCGTTGATTGCCGGCCAAAACCTCGATATTCTCCTCTATGCCGACATTGGCATGCACCCGTTCACGAGCACTCTCGCCTTCAGCCGCTTGGCGACGCTGCAGTGCGTCACTCTCGGCCATCCTGAAACCACGGGCATCGGCACCATCGATTACTTTCTCTCCACGGAAGACCTCGAAACCGACATGGCCCAGGATTATTACACCGAGACATTGGTCAAGCTCAAGACCCTGCCAATTCATTATTACCGGCCAACGCTCCCCAATCCGCTCAAGGACAGGACCCATTTCGGGCTCAAAGCGGACGACCACGTTTATGTCTGTCTGCAATCGCTGTTCAAGTTTCACCCCGATTTCGACGAACTCTTGGGCGGCATATTGCGCGGCGATCCACGCGGCGTGTTGCTGCTGACGCGCTGGCTGGTGCCGCACGCGGAGCAGCTCTGCGGCAGCGTTTCGCGGTCACGCTCCCTGACGTGCTTGACCGCATCCGATTTTTCCCGATGCTGAGCTACGCCGATTACCTGAACCTGCTCGCGGTCGCCGACGTGCAGCTCGACCCGGTCCGCTTCGGCGGCGGCAACACCACCTTCGACGCCCTGGCGGTGGGAACGCCGATCGTTACGCTGCCGACGAAGCTGCTGCGCGGACGCATTACCTATGCGTTGTACAAGCAAATGGGCGTTATGGATTGCGTGGCGGCCAGTCCGCGGGAATATGTGGAGATCGCACTCCGGCTAGGCATGGACCGGGGCCAACGGCAGGCGGTGCGTGAGAAAATCCTTGGCGGCCATGGGGAGCTTTACGAGAACAGTGCGGGGATAAGGGAGTTGGAGGAGTTCTTCCTTCGATGTTCATCCTAACGCCCAATCTCGGCTCACATAATCCGTGATCGTCAGCAGCAGCAAAACGCCCAGAAACATCATCGTCGTGCCCGCCAGCAGCCAGACAATGCGTGACCCGTGCCAGACATGCATGAAGAATAGCAGGATCAGCACGGCTTTGGTGGCCGCGATGGCCAGTCCCACCGGCGTGTGCCAATGACCCAGATCAATACCGGCCAGGCCCACGGTGAGCCCCGTGCACGCCAGCAGTGCGACAAATATCAGGAAATAGGCGGAGGGCTTGGTGGTGTGCTCGGACATTGGAAAAAATCTCCTCTTGGCCACTCGGCAGTAGGTCCCGCTCGCCGAGCGGGACCTTGGCCAGGACGATTCAGGTCCCGCTCGGCAAGCGGGACCTACTTCGCACCTGACCTACGTCCTAACCCCCGCCAGGTACAACAGCGGCAACAAAAATACCCATACGATATCCACGAAATGCCAGTAAAGGCCCCCGACTTCCACGGGGTAGTAATAGGCCGGCGAGTAATGCCCACGCCAGCCAAGCAACGCCAAAATGCCAATAAACGCGATGCCGATAATCATGTGCACGGCGTGCAGAATCGTCAGCGTGTAGTAGATGACATAAAACATTTCCACTCGGTTGACGCGGTCGGGCTTCACGCCCAGCTCGATCCACTCCTGATCGTCGAATTCGATCCCCGGCATCAGCTTCTCGTAGTAATCCGAACGGTACTCAAAGCCCTTGATGACCAGGAAGGTTGTGCCCAGCAGCGCGCGTCAAAATCAGCCCGGCTGTCAGTAATTGCCGGTTGCCGAGTTTCGCCCAGGACACTGCCAGGGCCATGGTAAAGCTGCTCGTCAACAGGACCACCGTGTTGATGCCGCCGAAGACGATATTGAGCTTGTTGCTCGCCAGCTCAAACTCCAGCGGATTGCGAAACCGGTAAACCATGTAAACGGTGAACAGGCCGCCGAAGACCATGACCTCCGTCACCAAAAACATCCACATGCCCAGCGTGGCGGCGTCGTGCTGCTGCTTGGAGTTCGCGAAATGATGGGCCAGGTGCGGCGGTTTAATGGACATCGAGCACCTCCCGCGAATACTGGTAAGGCGGCCCCGTCACCACCGGCGTCACGGGGAAATTGTCGGGCGGCGGCGGCGACGGCGTTTGCCATTCCAGGCCGGTCGATTTCCACGGATTGCTCGAAGCCCTCGGCCATAGGCCAGCGACCAGATCAGGTAAACCAAAGGCAAAACATAACCCACGGCCAGGATGCTGGCGCCGGCGGACGACATGACATTGAGCACCTGGAATTCCTGGGCATACTGATGATAGCGCCGCGGCATGCCGACGTAGCCGACGACGAACTGCGGCAAAAACGTCAGGAAAAAGCCGACGAAGATCATCATCGCCGCGATCCGGCCCCAGAACTTCGGGATACATCCGGCCCGTCATCTTCGGCCACCAGTAGTGCAGGCCGCCCATGTAGGCCATCACCGTGCCGCCGACCATGATGAAATGGAAATGGGCGATCACGAAATAGGTGTCGTGAAGGTGCACGTCCGTCCCCAGGGTCGCCAGGAACAGGCCCGTCAAACCGCCGATGGTGAACATGCCGATGAAACCAAAGGCAAACAGCATCGGCGTGGCGAAGGACACCGAGCCCTTGTAGAGCGTGGCCGTCCAGTTGAAGACCTTGATGGCCGAGGGCACCGCCACCAGGAAACTCAGGATCGAGAAGACCATGGCGGCATAAACCGATTCGCCCGCCACGAACATGTGATGGCCCCAGACCAGGAAACCCAACACGGCGATCGCCAAGCTGGAAAAGGCGATGAATTTGTAGCCATAAATGTTTTTCCGCGCGAAACAGGGAACGATCTCGGTGACCACGCCCATCGCCGGCAGGATCATGATGTAAACGGCCGGATGCGAATAGAACCAGAACAGTGCTGGAAAAGCACCGGATCGCCGCCCAGGGCCGGGTCGAAGACTGCCAATCTGCAAGATCCGCTCGACCGCCAGCAGCAAGATGGTGATGGCCACCACCGGCGTGCCCAACAGGATGATGATGCTGGTGGCGTACATCGCCCACACGAAAAGCGGCAGGCGGAACCAGGTCAGCCCGGCGCCCGCATTTTGTGGGTCGTGACGATGAAATTGAGGCCGGTCAGGATCGAGGAAAAGCCGGCGATGAAGGCGGCCAGGCCCACGGGGATCACGTTGGTTTGCGACGATTTCGTGCTGAAGGGCGTGTAAAACGTCCAGCCCGTATCGACGCCGCCCACCAGCAAGGCATACAGGGCAAGCAAAGCGCCCACCATGTAGATGTACCAGCTCAGCAGGTTGATCTTGGGAAAGGCCAAGTCCTTGGCGCCGAGCATCATCGGCATCAGAAAATTGCCCAGCACCGCGGGCACGCCGGGGATGAGGAAAAAGAAAACCATGATGATGCCGTGGATGGTGAACAGTTTGTTGTAGGTGTCGGCGTCCAGCAGCTCGTTGTTGGGCGTCAAGAGCTGAAAGCGAATCACCGTGATGGCCAGACCGCCCAGGAAGAACATCACCGTGATCGAAATCAAGTAGAGCAGGGCGATGCGTTTGTGATCGGTGGTGAGCAGCCACGAACGCACGCCGTAACTGACGTTGAGGTAGTTCACAACTTTGGTGGGCGGCGGTGCGGCCTCGGGCCGCGCGGCAATGGTGGCCGTGCTCATGGCTGCTTCCCCTTCTTTTTCTCCACGATCGGAATGAGCGGCGGGTCGGCGTCCTCGGTCCGCTGCGGCGTCTGACCGGCTTTGAGCGATTTGATGAACGCCAACAGTTGAACGATTTCCTCTTCGGTGACCTGGCCGGCAAAGGACGGCATGATCGGCTTGAAACCCGCGACGATCTTGGCGTCTGGGTACAGGATCGATTCGCGCAAATAATTGTCGTCGACGCGGACGCTACGGCCGTCGTCCAAAGGCACCATGCTCTGGTAAATCCCCTCCAGGAGCGGTGCCCGCTGGCCGGTGCCGGTCCCGTGGCAGGTCACGCATTGCAGTTTCATGAACAGCTTGCGGCCCTCGGTGGCCATGCTGCCGTCCACGCCCGAGCCCAGCCAGGCCTGGTAGGCTTCCGCGTCCATGACAATCACTTCACCGATCATCTTGGCGTGGTTGGTGCCGCAATACTGCGAGCAAAACAGGTGATAGCTGCCCGGCTTGGTGGCCTGGAACCAAACGGTCGTGTAGCGGCCCGGCAAGCACATCCATGTGAATGCGGAAGGCGGGCACGAAAAAGCTGTGAATGACGTCTTGTGAAATCATGGTCAGCTTGACGGGCCGGCCCACGGGCACATGCAAGGTGTTGATCTCACGCTGGCCGCCCAGGTGCTGCATTTTCCACATCCATTGTCGGGCAACGATGTTCACTTCCATCGCATCTTCGGGCGGCTCTCGCCCAATTGAAGTACAGCTTTGCGCCCCAGAAAAAAAACGCCATCATGAAAACCAGCGGAATGATGCTCCAGGTCAGCTCCAGTTTGAGCGAACTGTGGCCCTCCGCGGGCAAATAAGAATCCGAACGGCGGCGGTAGCGGATGGCAAAGCTGCTGAGCAGCACAGCGATCAGCACCGCAAAAAAGCCGCACACGCTTACCAGGAAATAGAACAAGCCATCGACATCGGCAGCGTGAGTGGAGGCCGTCTCAGGGATCAGTGGCACGTCCGCAAACATTGGTCAACCCTCTGCGGCAGTGTTTTGTAGGACGGGCTTCCTAGCCCGTCCGGGACGGTCCGGTCCGGACGGGCTAGGAAGCCCGTCCTACAAAACACCGCCGCTCGCCTGCGCAGCGTGATTTAGGGACAAATCTGCCTGGCACCGTCCGCGACGCCAGGCCCGCAGCCAGAACACACATAAAACCAAAACCGTCAACACGGCGCCGGCACGCAGAAACTGCATGGTCATCAGCGTGTACTTGCCCGTGGCCGGGTCGTAGGAGAAACACAACAGCCGCAATGGCGTCGCAATCGGCGAGCCGATTTTGCCCGCCGAACTGTCCTCGAGGCCGAAACGCAATTCGCGTGCCGGGAAATCGATGCCGTAGAAATAACGCGACAACCTGCCGTCGGGCGTCAGCATCATGATGCCGCTGCCGTGGCGATATTCATCGCGTTTGGCGTCATATTCATAGCGGAAACCCAACCGCGTCAGCCAATCGTTTGATGGCCGGCTCATCGCCCGTCAAGAAATGCCAACCCGTCCCTGCGCCCGGCCGGCCGTATTGCTGGACATAGGACTCCTTCTTGGCGGCAGCCAGGGCCGGCTGCTCGCGCGGGTCGATGCTCACGGTCACCACGGTGAACTGCTCGCCAATCTCATAATCGATGCGCCGCAGCCCGTCCACCAGTCCGTTGAGCACCAAGGGAGCACAGCCGAGGACAACGATAATAGGCGAGCACGAGGATCACCGGCTTGTCGCCGAAGAAATCGCGCAACGCCACTGCCTTGCCCTGCTCGTCGCGAAAAACGAGATCCAGGGGGATCTTTTCGTTCAGACGCTGCTCGATGCCGATGTTCGGCGCCAGTTGCGGCGGCTGAACTTGCGCGAGGGCCATAACATCAGGCAGGATCAGGTTTCGACTGCGTTGACTTTCGCCGGCGCCACGCGAATCCCCTTCGCTTTGGCGAATGCCGGGATCGGACATCAGCTTGATCGCCTGGTCGATCGGAATGTGGACGGTTCCCTTGGCCTTGTCCGTCCATCCATAACTGCTCAGGTGAGCATCTTCGGCTTGGCGAAATTGGTCCATGTCCTGGCCTTCATTGATCTGCAACCGCGGCTCGGGAATCTTCTTGCGGCCGGTTCTTCCGTGCCAAAACTCGCTCGGTCCTTGGCCACGGGCGAGCGACTGACCTCTTTTCCGACTTGAAAGCGTCGAACATCCACCAGCACACCACGTTGGCAATCAGACCGAACATAATGATGCCAATGCCCATCCAAATCATGGGCTTCATCTGGCGTCGCGTTCCTCGTAGCTGACGTCAGGGTGTGACAGGTTGCTCAAGCATGATGGAAGACCTCCTCGCCCACGGCGTCTGGATGCAGAGGAAGATCGGTTGCTTTTGCACCTGCCACAGAAACCACGCCAACCACATGCCGCCCATGCCTGACCACGGCCGCGATGTCCATCCAGTCCACCCAAAATTCCTGGGGAGAGAAAGCCGGCGCGATCATCCAGAAGTGATTGATGAAACTCATGGCGACAATGCCCAGCGCCACCCATTGCAAAGAAGCCGGGTCGCGTTTGATTTCGCGGGACAGCAGCATAAAAAACGGCAGCGCGAAACTGAAGACGGCCAAGGCGACAGCGATGAATTGCCAGCCGCCTGCCGACCTGGCCAGGTAATAAGGGATTTCCTCTGGCAAATTGCCGGCCCAGATCAGCAGGAACTGAGAAAACGAGACGTAGGTCCAGAGCATGACGAAGGCCAGGAGGAGGTTGCCGAGGTCGTTACAGACCGCGGGCCCCGCCAGGTCGTTAAGCAGCGGCCGTTTCGCCAGAAACGTGACGGTCACGATGGCCACGGCCAGCGCCGGGAGCATTTGGCTCAGTGCCACCACGGGCCCGAAGATCGAGGAATACCATTCGCCATCCAGCGACATCACCCAGTCGATGCCGGCAAAGGAGACGGTCAGCCCATAGACGATCAAGCCGGGCGCGCTTAATTGTTGGGCGCGCCTTACAAAGGTCGCATCGCCCGTGCGGTCGTGGGCTGCGGACCAGCTGCTGAGCAGATACATCAACGTGAGCCACACCGCGAAATAAAGGACGGCCCGGGCGAAAAAGAAGGGCCGGTCATAATACATGGCCTGTTGGGCGTTGACATGAGTTTCACCGCTGTGGGCCCACGGATAATTGAATGCCAATCCGAAAGCCAAGGGCAGCGCCATGAGCAGCATCAACGGCAGCGTTCTGCTCGCCGCTTCCAGCATGCGGCGGATGGTGAAGCCCCAAACCCCTCCCGTGAGGTGGTGCAGCATCAAAGAGCCAGGCTGCCCACGCCGATGGCCAGCCACGAAAACCAGCCAAGCAGCCAGGAGTGATAAAACTGCTCGACATTCCAGATCGCACCAATGACACAGGCGCCCAGCCCAATCACGCCGACAACCAGTGCGCCGCGCTGACAGGGCTTCGCTTCGTTCCAAACCCAGCTTGTTGCCGCACTCATTGCTTTTGCTCCCGCGTCTGGATCAAACGCTGTTTCGCCTCGGCGTCGGTAACATCATCCAACGAGGAGTTTTGGCTCAACTGCAAGGCACGCACGTAGGCGACGATGGCCCAGCGGTCATCCGACGGAATCTGGCTGGCGTAATCCGGCATGGCTCCGTAACCGCGTGTGACAACTTCAAAGATGTAACCAACGGGCGCTTCGGTCAACTTCACCTTGATGCCGCGTAACAGGAAGCCCCGGGATAGATCGGAGTGCAAATTGGGCGGCGGGGTGAAGCCGCGCTGCACAATCATGCCGCGGCCATTGCCGACGCGATCATGGCAAACGGCGCAGTAGATATTGAAGCGATTCTCGCCACGCCTCAACACCTTCTCGGTAATCGGCATTGGAAAAGCATCGACGTAAATCGACAGATCGACGGCGACGCCGGCCGCTGCCAGGGGATTGGCGGGCAATTGGCCAACCAATGCGCCGACACGCTGCCAGCCCAGGATCTCGATCGGCTTCATGCCGGTCGCGGGCCGGTAATCGCGATGGACCGTGCCCTCCACCAACGGCCTGGCCGACAGGCCGTCGGCAAAGAGCGTGCTGGCCTGCAGCGGCCGGTAACTCGGCTGGCGAGCCATGTCTTGCTGGCAGCCAGCCAGGGCGAGGAGCAGCAGTACCATGTGCTGTTTCATGACTGCCTCACAGTGGGTCGGCGTCCTATAGGACCTATAAGTCCCATAAGACCTATATTGTTCAAGGCACTCAATGCTCCACCTCCGTCACTTCGCGCGGTTGCAAGCTCAGCAGGAACTCCCTCGACCCCGCACGATCGAACAACGGATCACCCGCCTCCAAACACAGAAAAAAGCGATCCCTTGTCGCCAGGGCAAACCGCGGCACATTAAACACCGGATGGTATGGCATCGGCAGCCCATTGAGGATCAACATGCCAAACACCGCCGTCAGTGCCGCCCCAAGTATCGTCAGCTCAAAGGTAATCACAATAAACGACGGCCAACTGTTCAGCGGCCTGCCGCCCACGTTGATCGGGTAGCTGAGCACCGCCGAATAATACTGCATGCCGAAGCCGGTCAGGCCGCCGACGATGCCGCCGATCAGCACCAACAGCGGCAATCGGGTCTTGCGAAAACCCATGGCATCGCTCAATTCCTCGATGGGAAAAGGGGCATAAGCATCCATGCGGCGGAAGCCTTTTGCGTGGGCTTGCCGCGTCGCGGCCACCAGGGCATTGGCGTCGTCGAATTCCGCCAGCAACCCAAAAATGGGCGGCCTGGGTCTCATGGCGTCTCCTCCTTCATCTTCGCCTCCGGCAGCAGCGTCCGCATTTCGAAGATCGAAATCATCGGCAGGAAGCGAATGAACAGCAGCAGCAAAAACAGGAACAGCCCAATGGTTCCGAGATAGGTCGCCCAATCCCAAATGGTCGGATAGTACATTCCCCACGACGAAACCAGGTAATCGCGGGACAGGCTGACGACGACGATGATGAAACGCTCGGTCCACATGCCGACGTTGACCAGTATGGCAATAACGAACAGGAACTTGACGTTCCGCCTGATGCCGCTGAACCACAGCAGTTGCGGCACCAGGCAATTGCAGGCCAGGAGCATCCAGTACACGGGCGCATAGGCTCCAAACAGACGGTTCATGAACATGTACTGCTCGAATTGGTTGCCGCCGTACCACGACATAAACCCTTCCATGACGTAGCCGTAGGTCACCAGCAAGCCGGTCGCCAGCAGGATTTTGGCCATGTTTTCGAGATGGCGCATGGTGATGAAATCCTGCAAGCCGTAAATCGCGCGAATGGGGATGGCCAGAGTGAGCACCATCGCGAACCCCGAGAAAAGGGCGCCGGCCACGAAATACGGCGGAAAAATCGTCGAGTGCCAACCGGGAACGATGGCGACCGCGAAATCGAAGCTCACCACCGTATGGACCGAAACGACCAGCGGCGTGGCCAGGCCGGCGAGCAGCAGGTAAGCCACATCGTGGCGATGCCAGTGCCTGGCCGAGCCGCGCCAGCCCATCGCCAGCACGCCGTAAACGATGCGGCCCAGCCGGCGCGTCGAGCGGTCGCGCAGCGTCGCCATGTCCGGGATCAGGCCGATATACCAGAACAAAAGCGACACGGTGAAATACGTCGACACGGCAAAGACGTCCCAGACAAGCGGGCTGCGCCACTGCGGCCACAGCTCCATGGTGTTGGGGTAGGGAAACATATAGTAAGCCAGCCACGGCCGGCCCATGTGCAGCAGCGGAAACAGGCCGGCGCAACACACGGCGAACAGCGTCATCGCCTCGGCGAAACGGTTGATCGACGTCCGCCATTTTTGGCGCAGCAGCAGCAGAATCGCCGAGATCAACGTGCCCGCGTGGCCAATGCCAATCCACCACACGAAATTGATGATCGCGAAACCCCAGCCGATCGGGATATTGATGCCCCAGACGCCGACACCCATAAATAGCAAATAGGCGATGGCGATGTGCAGCACCACCACAAGGGCCCCGGTCACGGCGAAACCAATCCACCAGCCCCGCGAGGTCCGACGGGTTTGCACGATGGCGCTGATCTTGTCCGTGATCGTGGCAAACGTGTGCCCCGGACCGATGAAAGGCTCGGGGCCGGTCGGCGCTTCCTTGGTTGCCAGTGGTGGTGACTGCTCATCTGCCATGTGAATCGTCTCAGGCCGAGGCCGGCATGTCGGGGTTAGGGTTTTTCAGCGCGGCCAGGTAACTCGTGCGCGGGCGCGTGTTAAGCTCGTCCAGCAAGGCATAATGGAGGGGCTCTGCCCGAAGCTTCTTGACACGGGACGCATTGTCGGCCAGGTCGCCGAAGACGATCGCGCCAGCCGGACAGGCCGCTTGACAGGCGGTGACCACGTCGCCGTCCACGATCGTGCTGTCAGTGCGCCGGGCACTGATCTGGCCGTTGCGAATGCGCTGCACGCAATAAGTGCATTTCTCCATCACGCCGCGGCTGCGGACGGTGACCTCGGGATTGTGCATCATGCGCAAGCTTTCGGTCGCGAAATCGGAGAACTGCAAGAAGTTGAAACGCCGCACCTTGTAAGGGCAATTGTTCGAGCAATAGCGAGTGCCCACGCAGCGGTTATAGACCATGTCGTTTAGTCCGTCCTCGCTATGCACGGTCGCCCCAACGGGGCAAACCTGCTCGCACGGGGCGTTCTCACAGTGCATGCACGGCAGCGGCTGGAAAAAGACCTGCGGATTGGCAGGCGCACCCTGGAAATAACTGGCGACCTTCAGCCAATGCATTTCCCGGCCTCGGATAACTTGTTCCTTGCCGACCACGGGGATATTGTTTTCCGCCTGGCAGGCCACGACACAGGCGCTGCAACCCGTGCAGACATTCAGATCGATCACCATGCCCCACTGGTTGCCGGGGTGCAGGTGCTCGGCGTCGTTATAAAGCGTCGGCGCCGCCCGGCCCACCGAGGGGTCGTCCACGGACAGACGAGTGACAAGCGGCAGACGCGGCGGGTTGCTTACCGTTCCGTGCTGGATAATGCCGCGGTCGCGCCCGAGTTGGTCGTCGCGGATAAGGTGATGGTGCTGCGTGCAGGCCAATGATCTGCGTAGATTGGTTGCTTGCAGCGTCAACCCGACGCCAAACCATCGCGCAGTGGATGTCCGGATTTGGTAAGCGTCAAAACCTTTGCCATTGCCGACGCGGCCTGCGAAGGTGCGGCCGTGACCGAGGTGGACCGCGATGGAGTCGTCGGCCTGGCCGGGCACGACCCAAAGGGGACCTTGGATCTCGCGGCCTTGAAAGGTTAGCTTGACCACCTTTTCATTGGCCTGCTCAGGTTGGCCCTCGGGCGCAAAACCCAATCGGACGGCAGAAGCCGGGCTGATGCAGACGGCGTTGTCCCATGTGAGTGTGGTCTGCGGCCGCGGCAATTCCTGCAGCCAGCCGTTGTTGGCGAAACGACCGTCGTACAGGGCGTGATCGGGGAGGAACACGATCTCCAGGTCGCCGGCGCCAGTGAAAATGGCGCAGCCATCCAGTCCTGACGCAAAGTTACCGTTTTGGGTGGAAACTGGGTGCCGGCAATTATTCCCTTCCGCAAGCTTTCTTGCCACCAGCTTTCGAAATTACCTGCCGGCGTAAATGTTTTCCAGTAATTGCGCACAATGCCGTAGCCACTGCGCTCGGGCTGCTGGGGCGAGTTTTGCCCCAAGCCGTGGAGCGCCAGGTGCGCCAATAATTCGGAAGCCGTCTTGCCGTTGTGCATTGGCGCGATGAGCGGTTGGATGATTGCCGTAGTGCCATCACGGGAGCGGGCATCTCCCCAGGATTCCAGGAAATGGGCTTCGGGAATGTGCCAGTGGCAAAGTTGAGCGGTTTCGTCCTGGTACAGACCCAGATGCACGCGCAAGGTCTCGGGCTTCATGTGCACCATGCGTTCGGCGAATCGCAGGTCCCCTGAGGCGGTGTAGACCGGATTGCAGCCCAAAATGACAAGTGCGTCAATGCCCTCGTCCATTGCATCTACCAGGTCACGCAATGATCCGCCTCCAGTCGGCGCATCTCTTGCAGTTAGCGTTGAGGCGAGGGCAGAGGCCGGCAGCCTAACGCGCATTGATCCGCCGCCAGGCGGTTCAAATTCCGCCGGGGACGTGTAAGTGACAGTGGCGTTCACATTGCCCAGCATCGCGTTGAGAGAGTGCGCGACAGCATGAACAAATGGCGATTGGCGATCGCCAGCGATTACCAAACAACTGCCGCGGTGCCGAACCAGATCGCGCACAACTGTTGTTACCCATTGCGGGGTTGAGGGGCTTGCCAGATGCCGCAATATCTCGTTATTTGCGTCAACTCCCAATTCCAAAGCCACCCTATAGGCGATAAGGCGAGCATACGCCTCAATATCCACCGCACGCGTCGGCAACCGATGGTCCGCCATCGCCCCTGTTCCCGAGGGCGTGCTTTCGACAACGTAAAGCCGGTTCATCAACGCCGTCTGGTCTTTATGTCTTCGCCGGCGCGCGGCAAAATCGTGCAGCCAACGGACATGGCCCGGTCCGGCGTCGAGGAAATCCGCGTCCAACGACAAAATCACGTCGGCCTTTTCCAGGTGGTACTGCGTCTCGACGACTTCGCCGAAAGCCAGCTTCGCTCCGGCCCTGGCATTTTCGCGGTCCACCGGGTCATGGACGTGCCAGACCATTGCGGGAAAGGCATTTTTGAGGTGTGTCAGTTGCTGCGCCAACGATGGCGACGTGACAGTGTGCGTGAGCACGCGCAGACGCCAAGTCCGGGCGGCGTCGGGCCCGCGCCGGCCCAATTCCTGGAGAATCGCGGTCAGAAACGCATCCCAGGTGCTATTCTCGCCAAGATGCGTCACTGAGGCGGAACGATCCGGATCATACAACGACAGGATCGACGCCTGAGCGAACACATTGCTGCTGCCAAATTTCACCCGATCTGGGCTGCCTGGCGCCCGTGGCGTTGACGGATGGTCGGGATTGCCCTCGACCTTGGTAGGCCGGCCTTCGTGGCTTTCGACGATCAAACCAAGTGCATCGGCGCCGAGCGGCATGGAAGTGGCAAAATAAAGCGCACGCCCTGGTAACATTTCTTCCGGTGGCCGCACATAGGGCACAATCCGCTCGCGCGGCGCCGCCATCGGAGAGCAGCCATTCAAACCGGCGAGGCCCAGCGATGCGGCCATGAGCGTCAAAAAGCGTCTTCGAGTGAGCGGATCCGCACATTCGTCAACCTGGCTTGGATACTCCCGCGCGACCATGGCGACAAATTCCGGCGTCTGAGCAAACTCCTCCAGGCTGCGCCAGTAATCCTTGCCGCTACCATCAGTAGAGGATTTTGCCTGCACCAAGCCCAGCGACTGCCCATCCATCGTGTTGCTCCTACCCGTCTTCACTCTTCACTCTTCACTCTTCATCTATGGCACGTCGAACAATCAATTTTCGTGTGAATTCCGTAGGCTTTCACCAATTCCAGTCCCTGCTTGACCTGGTCGGCGGGCGGCTCCCAGGCCACGTCGAAAACCTTGTCGCGCGGCCGCACATAGCGTTCGGGATGACCATGGCAATCGAGACACCATTCCATGTACAGCGAAGCCGCTTGCCGAGTCAGCGGCATCTGGTCGACGCGGCCGTGGCAGGTGACACAGCCCACGCCCTTGTTGACGTGAATACTGTGGTCGAAATACACGAATTGCGGTAGGTTGTGGACGCGCTGCCACTCCAGCGGTTTGCCGGTGCGAAAGCTCTCGCGGACCGGTTCGAGCATCGGGCTGTTGACCCAGATTTGCGAATGACAATTCATGCAAATCTTCGTGGCCGGCACGCCCGCAAACTTCGAATCCTCGACGCCCGTATGACAATACCGGCAATCGATACCCAGACCGCCGACGTGATGCTGATGGCTGAACGGCACCGGCTGATCGCGGACGACGCCCACGCCGGTGACATAATCCGAGCGCACCAACTTGGCCCACGACCAGCCGAGTCCGGCAACGACAAACACCGCGGAGAAGATGCTGACCCTGGACAGGGTGTTGAAACTGCGGTGGAATATCTGCGCCATGAACAGCCTCCAAGCCGGGATGGAAGTCGTCGTGCGGTGGAGCAAATCCAGTGCCAACCAGTTGAGAAAGGAATGGGAGATCCCTGTCCCACCGGCGAAGGCCATTTCCTGTCGGGTGCTGGAAAGCCATAGCCTGTTATGGAGGGGGCGAGGGTGGTTGGCAAGGGATGTGGGGGCGGCAAGGCGGCTAAGGCTGAACGCCGGGCTACCACGGGCGGCCAGTCCGCCCGTGGTAGCCAGAGTAACCTTCGGGAGATTGGGCCACTGCAGCGAATCTCCAGCTTCGGAAACGGGTACCAAGCCGCGTGTGGACCCCGGCACTTGACGAAGTGGTTTCAGATGCGGCTGCTCTTTTCGACCCAACAGCAATCCAGCTATAATATCCCCATCGAATCACCAGCATCGGCTCTTAGAAAATATGAAGCCAGGGTGCAGCTGGGAGGCCTCATGAAACGCTATTTGCTTATTGCGCTGCTGTTCTTCCTCACTCCAGGCGCGTCGCCGACTGGCCCACAGGTCGACCAACCCGGTTATGACCGCAAGGAAGTCATTTACGGACGGAAGTACGGCACCGCCCTGACAATGGATGTCTTCACGCCAAAGAAAAATGGCAACAGCGCCGGCGTGATCGTCGTCATTAGCGGCGCTTGGAACTCCGACCACAACGCCATCGCCCCCACAATGATCATTCAGCCCTTGGTTGACAAAGGGTACACCGCTTTTGCCGTTGTTCACGGGAGCAACCCCAAATACTCCTTGCCCGAAATAATCGACGACCTGCACCGCTCCGTGCGCTTCATCCGCCATAACGCGAAGGAGTTCCTCATCGAGCGAGACCGACTGGGAATCACCGGCGCCTCGTCCGGCGGCCACCTTGCGCTGATGCAGGGCTGCGCCGGCAAGGAAGGCAATGCCAAGGCAGCGGACCCCGTCGATCGTGAATCGAGCCGGGTCCAAGCCGTCGTCGCCTTCTATCCCCCGACCGACTTTCTCAACTGGGGCGAGAAAGGCAAGGTCATGCTCGGCCAACACCCCATCGTGCCGCTGAAGGGCCTCTTTGACTTCTGTCAGTTCAATCACAAAACCAACGCGTTTGAGCTCATCACCGACGAAAAAAAGCGCTTGGAGATCGGCAGGGACATTTCGCCCATCACTCACGTCGCCAAAGGCAATCCGCCCACGCTGCTCATCCACGGCGACAATGATTTGATCGTCCCGCTGCAACAGTCCGAGACGATGGCGGCCAAGCTGAAGGACGCTGGCGTGCCTTCCGAGCTGATTATCGGCAAGGGACGGATTCACAACGCATTGATAGTCCACGAGCAACGGCCGAAGTTGGTGGAGTGGTTTGAAAAGTACCTGGCGAAAAAGGATTAAGAGAAACCACGCATTAAAGGAGTTAAGGAAGGGCCTTGAACTCACAGGCGCCAACCATACACTTTCTGCTGCGTGCTGCAGCTGCTCATACTGCCTCCCTGATTTAACCGTTTCATGTCCACCCATCTCCTGTTAACCGGCGCCACCGGCCTTCTCGGCCAGTACATGCTTCGCGATTTCCTCCTTCAAAAAACGCCCGCCGCTGTCGTCGTCCGGTCAGCTGGAGGCGAGTCGGCAAAGGTTCGCGTGGATAAACTGCTCGCCCAATGGGAGGGCGAGGGCGAATCACGTGTCGACCTCCCCCGGCCCGTTTGCCTGGATGGCGACATCACCCTGCCTGGCCTCGGCCTCAGCGCCGCCGACCGCGACTGGGTCGCCCGCCATTGCGGCTCGGTTCTGCACAACGCCGCCAGTCTGCAGCTATTCGGCAAGGATAAGGCGAAGGACCCGTGGCTGTCGAACCTCACGGGAACCGCCAACATTCTTGATTTCTGCCGCGCCGCCGGCCTGCGCGAGATGCATTACATGTCCACGGCCTACGTCTGCGGCAAGCGGACTGGATTGGTGCTCGAGTCGGAACTCGACAAGGGCCAGGGCTTCAACAATGATTACGAGCAATGCAAATGCGAGGCGGAAAAACTGGTGCGCGCTGCCGACTTTCTCGACCGTCTCACCGTTTACCGCCCTGGGATCATCGTCGGCGATTCGCGGACGGGTTTCACCTCGACTTACCATGGACTTTACCTTTACCTGCGCTGGGTATGGCTGTATGCGCAAGCACTGCCGCGCGAAGCCGACGGCCGCTGCCATGCGCCGGTACGAATGCACCTGACCGGCGACGAGTCATGCCACATCGTCCCGGTCGACTGGGTGGCGTCAGCCACGACATACCTGGTGGGCCGGCCGCAATGTCACGGTCGGACATACCACCTTACGCAGCAGCGGCCGTTGACTGCGCGAGAGCTGGAAGAAGCCCTGGCGGAATGCTTCAACTATTACGGTGCGACTTTCGTCGGCAGCGAAATTGGCCGAAGGGACGACTGGAACGAACTGGAACAATCGTTCTATGCAATGGTGGCGCCTTATCAGCAATACTGGAATCCCGACCTCAATTTCGACGCCAGCAACTTGCGAGCGGCAGCGCCGCACTTGCCATGTCCGAGGATTGACAAAGCGCTCCTTCACCGGCTTGTCAAATTCGCGATTGAGGACGAATGGGGACGGCGGAAGAAGAAACCCAAGACGCGGAGAGTGGTTTGATGAGCCAAACCAAGATCGGCCCCCGACACCATGGTCGCAAAATGTCACTCAAGTCATTCGAGTTTGCACCGGTTCAAGAAGGCTACGTTTATGAACTGGCACGGGGGTACATCGTCGTTTCGGACATCCCCAATTATCCTCACGCACGGCGAAATTCCTTAATACGAATGCACTTGGATTGCTATCACTTCGAGAATCCCTCTGCGCTGCACCTGATGCTGGGCGGCTCCGATTGCAAGTTGCTTATCCCGGAATGGGAAAGCTGGCGCCACCCTGACATTGCCGTTTACCTCACCGCGCCCAAAGGACGACAAGACCGCACCATGTGGCGTGCGTGGATTCCGGACTTGACCATCGAAGTGGTATCGGATAGTTCCCGAGATCGCGATTATACGGAGAAGCGGGACGAATACTGGACGCTGGGAGTTAAGGAATACTGGATCGTGGACGTGCAGCTCGACCAGGTGCTGATTCTCAAACGCGGCCGTTCGCAGTGGACGGAAAAGAAGTTGGGCCCGGACGGTGTTTTGGAAACCAAACTGCTGCCGGGGTTCAAGCTGCCATGCAAGGCCATTTTTGAGGTGGCACTCGAACAGAGCGACGATTGACCGCTCAGCTTTTTTGCAGCTTCTCCTTCGCCGGCAACGTCTGCATGTACTGCCAAATCGCATCGAATTGCTTGCGAGCGTCCCCGTCAAAAACGTCGGCGATCTTGGTGGCTCTGCCCGTTTCATCGGTAAACTTGGTCATCTTGGCGGTGGGATCAACCCGCGGCGGATTCATGATCCAACGTGCGAAAAACTCGTAGCGAAGCCGCAATGCCGCGTCCACCAGGTTGATGCCGTCGGAGCCGAAGGGTTGCTTGGCCTTTTCCTTGCCGATGGCATGGCACTGGTTGCAGTCAAAGCCGCCTGCTTGCGGAATCAGCTTTTCACCGATGGCTGCCAGCTCGGCATCCGCCGCTGGTCGCGGATCTTCCTTGGCCGCGAAGCCATGCTCGTGCGACAGGCCCAGCGCCAGCAGCGCGGCCCGGGGCGGAAAAGCCGGCATGCGGGCTTTGAGCCACGGTCGGGCGCGGTGGTCGTGCAGGCCAGCCAGCAGTTTTTCAGTCCATTCCGGATGCAGCTTTTCACCAGTCCAGGTCAAATGCGGCAGGTACTCAGGCTGGACGCCCACCCCTTCGTCGGTCAGCACCGTGTACCATCGGCTCGGCGCCCCGTCGCGGGTGTGGCACGCATTGCACTGCAGCACTTTCATTTGCCTCAGCGAAAACTCGGCGGGCGTCTCCCGCGTCAGCGACATGCCGTCGGTCTTTAGAAAGGCGATTAAACCCTGCGTTTGCCCGCCGTCAAAACCGAAAAACGGAGCTTTTGTGGTGCGACTGCCTGCGTCATTGTTGAGGCAGCCGCCGGCAACCTTGCTGGGAAATGCAAGGAATGGCCCAGGCAAAGCAGCGCCAATTTTGATCGTGTGGCACTGTGCACAACCGACGCTTTCAAATAACTTCGCTCCAGCCTGTGCGTCGCCGGGTTTGTGTTTGCCTGCCTCGAATTTGCCCTTGGACTCGTCCAGCACATAGCTCGTCAGCGCGGCAGCCTCCTGGGCCGTCAGTTTGAAATCGGGCATGCGCGACCAGGCATAATGCTCATGCGGCGCCCGCAAAAATGCCTCCAGTGCTCCGGGGGCAAACTTGGCGCCGGCAAAATGGAGCGACAAGCGGTTATAGATGTCTTTCTCCCTTGGCGCTTGCAGAGTGTGGCAAGTGCTGCAGCCGAGGCTCAAAAACAACTCCTCCCCCTGCTCACTCAGTCCCACGTTGCGCTGGCTTGCAGGAAGCGGCTTGCCCGTTTTCAGGCTGGCGAGATAGGCGGCCAAATCGTCCTCGGCTTGCTTGCCGCCATGTTGCACCAGCGAAAAAGTCGGCATGGTCGCTTCGGGCCGCAATGCGCGCGGGTTGGAAACCCATTCGGCGATCCAATCGCGGTTGAAGCGATTACCGGCATTTTCCAGCGACGGAGCCCGCTGTCGCATTTCCGGCATCTGGCATTGTTCCGTCGTTATTTTGCCAGGCAGCTTGTGGCATTGCGCACAACCGTAAATCGCAAATAGTAGCCGGCCCTCGCGGACATTGAGGCCGGCCGTCAGCTCGGCATCGCCGCTGCGCGAAAAAAGTCTATCTGGCGGCAGCGGTTCCCAGCCGAACTCGTCGCCGCTCCAGTAAACCCGTAGCGTCGAGTCACCCAGGGCGGGACTGCTGTACCGGATTTCGACCGTGTTTTCACCCTGCATGAGCTCGATCGCTGCCGATTCCTTGGCGATCCCATCCTTCATGGTGAGAACAGATTTGCCGTTGATGTGCAAATCGGCATCGCCGCTGCCGACAATTTTGAACTTCGCTTCGTCGTTGAGATCCAGCTTGAGCAAACCAGTTAACCTTGCGACGAAACGCCCGGCCGGAAGAAGCGTGGAATGCGGAGACCCCACCGGAACGTGCAACGCGGCAAGGCGCACTGGGCGGACGTCGAGCGGCACGGCCTTGCTGAAGTTATTGCCGTCCAGGAAGAATAGCGTGAGGCCAGGTTGCAACTTGGCGCCATCTTTTTCCTGGAGTGTACCCGGTTGATACCAGGCGGCGGCTGCGGACAAACCGCCAATGAAAACACAACAAAGCGATAGGAACTTCCCAGGACCCATGAATATGCCTCTCGTAATCCTCCTCTTAATCTTTCTCTTCTTTCTGGTCGAAACCTGCTTGGAAATCCACGCCAAGGATTGTTATTTCGCCTTCGGTGGCTCAAAGTCAACAATCCTTTGGCCGCCCACGATCACCTCCAGGCGTTTGTCTCCCAGCACGTTGATGGTGTTGTAGACGGTGTTGCCGACAGTCGCCTTGGTATCGGCCGCCTTCAGTTTGTACTGGATCATCATCTGCATCACCGGCTTCAGGTCGGCTATCTCCAAGGTAACTGTCTTGCCATCAGGCGAAAGCGTTGCCTGTTTCACAGTCAGTGGCTCGTGCCCCTGACTGTTGTCCGATGGTTTGAAGTGCTTCGAACCGTAAGTGCTAGTCCACTTGTAGTACCAGCACTGCACATTGTAGTTGCCGAGCTTTTGCGCCGCCTCCGCGTCCAGGGAGTCGGTGAAGGTAATCCGCACCTTGCCTGGCTCGACGTGCATGTCGATGGGCAAATAAGCGGGTTTGTCGTTGTAGCGGACGCGGTAAAAGCCGGCGTCCTTGGTGGCCGTCGTCTGCCAACCCCGCAAGCCGGCAAGGTAAAGAGCGTTGTCTTTCTCGACGAAGCGGGCACGCATTACGCCGCAGTCGAATTTGAGGACTTCCACGGCGCCGCCTTGCATTTGGCCGCCGACCTGCTCCTTGAGGACGTTGAACAGTTTGCATGTGCCATAGCTGGTGTGCAAGAGCTGACCGGACAGCGGGCCAAATTTATTGCCGGTGATCCACACCTGACAACCACAAGAATTGTCCACCTCCGGCTGCTGATGCGGCAGCCAGCACAGCGGATTGTCGCGAACCTTGGGCGCGGGATTGCGCTGCGAAAACTCCGGCACGCCGTAAAATCCGCCGGGTTTGATCCAATTGATCGGGCTGGACGGCGTCCAGGTGCCCTCGTTGTCGCCGGTGGTGATCTCGTCATGAGGACCGACCGCCATGCCGTTGGGGGCGCGGAAGCCGCGGGCGATCACTTCCAGTTTCGAGCCGTCCTTGCTGAGCTTGAAGAGGCAGCCGTGCGAGGGCGTGATCGTATCCCAGTCTCTGCCGCCCGGCTTCACCGGACCGCCCTTGGCGAAGTAGAAATTACCGGCGCTATCGGTATTCAGGTCGAAGATGAACTCGTGGAAACTCGACGTGGTCAGGAAATCGTTATTGAAGCACTCAAAGAAATCCGCCTCGCCATCGCCGTTGAGGTCGTGCAGCTTGATGATGCCGTCGCGGCAGGTGACATGCACGATGTCGTTGACGATCTTGAGACCCAGCGGTTGGAATAGGCCGCTGGCGAAGCGTTTCCAGGTAACAGTCTGCGCGGGATCATTAAGGCCGCTAACCACCCAGACATCGCCGCTCCAGGTGCTGATGGCCGCCCGGCCGTCAGAGAAGAAATCGAGACCGCCGAATCGCATCCACGATTTGTAAGGGTTTGTGAACGGCACGGTGATGGTGTCAACGACATACGGGCCGGCGGTGTTCTTGCTGGGTTCAATTGTGGAGGAGACGGTTTGCGTAAACCGGGCCTTGCCGCCTTTGGTCAGTGCCGTCAGGTTGATGGGCGTGCCGATTTTGGCAAAGGCGGCCCGGGCATTGGCCGTCTGCTCCGAGACGCCAGCCCATTGGCAAATTTTGATGATGGCAGGCTGCTTGAGCGCTGCCGGGATGCTAAGCAAGGCCCGATGTCCACCCTCGTCGACTTTCAGGGCAGTTTCCGGCTCGACCATCAGGGCAGTTCCAGGGGGGCCGCCGAGAAAGCTGACCCACATTTGCGTCTGGGCCTCAGCTTCGGCCGTCGTGGCCAAAATCTCAGTAGGGCTTGCCTTGAAGCCGCCGCCCACTGGAAAATCGCAGATTACCACTTGCTGAGCCTTGCCATCGCCAGGCTCCACGAGCAGCGTCCGGCAAAAAAAGGTCTGGCCGTCTTGAACTTCAAACTTGGGCATGTCGAGCACTTTGGCGGCGCCGACGGTGTACTCGATGACGACCCCGTCCTCATGCCGGTAGATTCCCTTGTAACGTCCCCAATCACGCGGCAGTGGCCCAAACGGGACCTCGGCGACCATGGTGTTGGGACGAGGATCCTTGTTCTTTTCGCGGGGATCTTTCAAGTCGCCTCCGCGAGCCCAACCGGGATTTGATTTGGTGCTCCACAGCGTTTTGCCGTCGGGGGCGGGATTGGCGCCGTGCGTTCCGTTGAAGATGATGCCGTCGAACTTGATGAAGCCGCCGGTCCAGACGGCCGCGTAGCGCAGCAATTCCGTGTCGAAGAGCGCCGCGGCCTTGCTTTTGTCCGGCAGCTCAAACGGCACCACCACGCCGCGATAGACGAATTCCTTGGCCTTGGTCTGCTTACCCGAAAGCACGAAGGTGGCGCTCAAGAAAGGCCCGTAGTCCATCTGCTCATAGCTGTTGTCTTTTTTCTTTTTCCCCTGGGCGGACACGGTGCTTGAGCTCGCCAACACGACTATCAGGGCCCAAACAGGCAACGTCTTGTGCATTAAATTCACGACCTTTCGCATGGAAAACAACGGCAATAACGGTGGGTGACAAGGCCAGCGGGTGAGCAATCCACTTCCCACATATTATCAAATGGCCAAGGCGGCGGCAAAGGAAACCGCACATCGTGGTAGGCACACTCCGTGTGCCGTCGCCGAAAAGCCCGAAACGGCAGAAACCGCGGAAACGAGTCCACGGCATTTCAGTTGCTTACCCCCAGCAACCCGGTTATGCTTCTGCATGTTCCCGTAAGCGTCCGCACAATTCAACTTGGTCGCCAAAAAGGAGGCAGGCCGTGGATCGAAGAACAGCACTCAAATCCGTCGTGGCATCGGGCGCCGCCGCTTTGGCCGGCATGGAACCCGCGGACGTCGCCCTGCCGAAGTTGACCATCACCAAGGTCCGAATCTTTGCGCCGCCCAACCTCAACCAGACGTTCAATCAAAGCAACATGGTCGTCACCGTCGAGACCACCAACCCCAAACTCGTCGGCATCGGCGAGGGCGGCACTCGCGACACATTGGAACAGTGCGCCGGCCGCATCATCGGCAAGAACCCGTTCTCGATCGAGCGCTGCTGGCAAGACATGTATCGCTCATGGTTCTACCCGCCGGGGCGAGAAAAAATCCATGCCCTGGGCGCCCTTGATCTTGCGCTTTGGGACCTTAAAGGCAAGGCATTGGACGTGCCCGTCTACGATCTCCTGGGCGGCATGAACCGCAATTACCTCGAGTGCTACGCCACGGGCGGCGGCGGCATGGCCGGCACGCTGGCCCAGCGGGCGGCCAACGCCATGAAAGCCGGCTATCGCATTTTCCGCATCGACGCGGCTAGCCGTCCCGGCAGCACCTTCAACAGCCGCACCAGGGTCAACCAGGTCGCCAAAGACGCCAAGGCATGCCGCGAAGGCGTCGGAGAAGAAGGAGACTGGATGATCGATTTCCACCAACGGTTCGATTTCGCGGACTCGCTGCGGGCTTGCCGGTTGATCGAGCAATATGAGCCTTACATGGTCGAGGATCCCGTTCGCACCGAGTCGTTCTTGCAGGACATTCCGCGCTTGCGCACCATGACCAGTTGTCCGCTGGGTGCGGGCGAGGAATGGGGCCAGCGCTGGGATTTTAACCGGCTGGTGGAGAACCACGACCTGGATTTCATGCGGGCCACGCTGCCCAACGTCGGCGGCATCACCGAAATGGTCAAAATCTGTGCCTTGTGCGAGACCCATGACATCGGCATGGTGCCCCATTTCACGGGCCCCGTTGCCACGGCCGCGCTGACCCACGCCCTTGGACCTTTCGTCGGTCCGGTGACGCTGGAGTACAACTACGGCGCGACCAAGCCGGGGACTGGGCAACTCTCCCATCTCAATGAATTCTTGACCTTCCGGGACGGCAAGCTTTGGCCCAACAACCGGCCCGGTCTCGGCGTCGTCCTCAACATGGAGCGGCTCAAGCCGATTGCGGAGATTACAGAGCCGGGTCCCAACCGTCCGACCTACTTCCGGCCGGACGGCTCGCAAACCAACTGGTGATGGCAGCCTCTTGACAAGCTCGCGGGCCGTCATCATACCAATGGCATGACCATTCCGAAAACGAGGACGCAGAGTCATGATCCACGCGAAGGGCCTGCGCGCACCTTTCAAACCCGAAAACGCGCCGTCGAGGCGGTGCGCGGCGTTGATCTCGACGTCCGCAAAGGAGAGATCGTCGGCTTCCTGGGACCCAACGGAGCAGGCAAAACAACGACCCTGCGCATGCTGACCACGCTGCTGACGCCGACGGCGGGGACAGCCACCGTCGCAGGCTGCGATCTGCGCGGCGACCCCGACGGCGTGCGGCAGCGCATTGGTTATGTCGCCCAAGGCGGCAGCACCGACCCGGCTTGCCCAGCTGGGGAAGAAGCCGTCTTCCAAGCCCAGCTTTACCGCCTGAGCGCTGCCGAGGCGCGCAGTCGGGCAATGGAGTTGTTTTCTCAATTCGAGCTCGCGGGCCTTGAGGACAGGGCCGTGAAGACGCTTTCCGGCGGCCAACGGCGCCGACTGGACCTGGTGCTTGGCCTGATACACCAACCCTCGCTGGTGTTCCTCGATGAGCCGACCGCCGGCCTGGACCCGCAAGCCCGGAGCAACCTCTGGGACCACATTCGCCGGCTCCGCACCGAGCACGCGATCACCATCTTCCTAACGACGCATTACCTCGACGAGGCTGACGCCTTGTGCGACCGCATTCTGGTGATCGACCACGGCCGCATCGTCGCGGAAGGCACGCCGGACGAACTCAAGCGACGCATCTCGGGAGACGTGGTCGACATCCAGGTCACGGGCGAGCCTGAACTTGCGCGGACGGCCCTGGTTGGTCTTGCCGGCGTGCGGGATGCGGCGGTCAATGGCGCAACGCTGCGGCTCACGGTCGACCGTGGCGATGAGGCCCTACCGGCACTGCTGCGGGCGCTGGACGCTGCCGGCGTCACGCTGGCTTCGATTCAACTTCACAGGCCCACGCTCGACGACGTTTTTCTGACACTGACCGGTCGATCATTGCGCGACGACGAGGGCGAGGGCGAGGCCAAGAGCAAGAGCGAGGCCGACGGATTTTGACTTGTGGAGATCAATATGCAAATTATTAGTGATACCTGGCTCATTTTCGGCCGCTACCTTCGGCAGTCGTTGCGAAATCCAATCTGGGTGATGGTGGGCATGGCCCAACCGGTCATGTACCTCGCGCTTTTTGGACCGCTGCTGCAAGGCGTGGCGCAAGTGCCGGGATTTCCTTCGAGCGACCCCTGGAAAGTTTATGTCCCTGGCCTGCTCGTGCAGATGGGGATGTTCGGATCTTTGTTCGTGGGTTTCGGCATCATTGGCGAGTGGCGCATGGGTGTGCTGGAACGCTTGCGTGTCACGCCGGTCAGCCGGCTGGCTTTGCTGCTTGGCAGGGTGCTGCGCGACGCTTTGGTGCTGCTGGTTCAATCACTCATTTTGCTTGCCGCTGGTTTCGCTTTTGGTCTGCGCGCTCCGCTGGCAGGCGTATGCATCGGCCTGGGTTTCGTCCTGCTCCTGGCCATCAGCGCAGCGTCGCTTTCTTACACGGCAGGCCTCGCGACCAAGGACGAAGGAGTCTATGCGCCGATGCTCAACATGGTGGCGCTGCCATTGCTGCTGTTATCCGGCATCCTGTTGCCCATGTCCCTGGCTCCTCCATGGCTGGATTGGGTTTCCAGTTTCAACCCGCTGCGTTACATCGTCGAAGCGATGCGTGACGCCTTTCTCGGTGATTATTTGAATGTCCATGTCGGCATCGGCCTGGCGGTGGCGGTGGCCCTGGCTGGTGCGTCACTAGCACTCGGGACGCGGACGTTCAGGAAAGAGCATGTGCGAGTGGTCGTTATGACTCAAACCGCAGGTGCTTGACCGATTCCCCCGAATCGCGCAGCTCGATCAATGAATCAATGCCGACTTCCAGGTGCGCTTTCACATATTTCTCCGTCACGGCCTTGTCGCTCTTTGAGGTTTTCACGCCTTCGGGAACCATGGGATTGTCGGAAACCAGCAGCAACGCTCCCTTGGGGATGTGATTGGCAAACCCGACGACGAAAATCGTGGCTGTCTCCATGTCGATGCCCATGATGCGGTTGGCGATCAGGTACTCCTTGAACTTGTCGTCATGTTCCCAGACCCGCCGGTTGGTGGTGTAGACCGTGCCGGTCCAGTAATCGAGGCCCCGTTTGACGATCGTGGCAGACACCGCCATTTGCAATCGGAAGGAGGGTAAAGCCGGAATCTCGGCGGGAAGGTAGTCGTTGCTGCTGCCTTCGCCCCGAACGGCCGCGATGGGCAGGATGAAGTCGCCCACCCTGGTCTTCTTCAAGCCGCCGCACTTTCCCAGGAAGAGAATGGCTTTGGGACTGACGGCCGAGAGCAGGTCCATGACCGTCGCAGCCATCGCACTGCCCATGCCGAAGTTCACAATGCTGATGTCGTTGGCGGTGGCCGACTGCATCGGCTTGTCACGCCCGAGTATTTCGGCGCCAAAACGCTCGGCAAAGAGATCAATGTAATTGCCGAAATTGGTGAGGAGGATATACTGCCCAAACGAACTCAGCGGCCGGCCGGTGTACCTTGGCAACCAGTCCTTGACGATGTCGGCTTTGGTTCTCACGATCTTCGCCGCTTGGCGACCTCCACGGTTGGGGCTTGTTTTTGGGCCATTGTAATGTCTTCAGTTGGACTGAACCGTTAGCCGGGCGAGATCGATGTCATGTGCAGGCGACATCTTGCCAGCGTTTGTCCCACTCCCAAATCACCAGACTCTGCTCCGGAGTAAGCGGTGCTCCCAACTGTGCCGCCCAATGGCAGATCTGGCCGCGGTGGTGTGCATCATGGGCGATTGCAGCGCCGACCAAGACGACAATATCGGAGCGCCAGTTCGGCACATGGCCGCCAGCGGCAAGGGCGTGCTCGATCAGGCGAACCATCGCGGCGGCGCTTTGGCTGAGGGCGTGCTTGGCCTCGGCGACCGTGACTTCGCCACGGTCGAGCTTGCTCGGCGGCTCTACTTCCGGCAGCGACATCTTGAGCCGCATGCAGCGCACATTGTGTATGTGAGCGAAGCTGGTGGCAATGTTTCGTCTCTTCGAGCATGGAGGTTGGGCTCGCCAAATCGTGGCGTCGAGCGAATCGAGCAGAATTTGGTTGATGCGCTCATTGGTCTTGAAGGCCTCGACCAGCGCGCGACCTAGGTCGATCGGTTCCCGGCGGCGGTTGCCGTGGCTGGCCGGCTTGGCGGGATTTGGGGTTGCGCCTTGGCGTGGTCGGTCGGCCTTCTCCCCCGTAGATTTCTTGCTCGCCATGCTGTGGCTCCATAACAATCAATGAGCGGGTTGTTGGCCACTACTGCTGGTTTTATTGGCACCAGTGGCTGCCAAAAATTGTTTATAAGCCTTTCGGTGCAAGTGCCAGAACGGCTCGGTGATCAGCTCGTACTCTTCTGTGCCTGGCAGAGGAGATCGAAGGAGAGCAGTCACGAACTCCTCTGGTGGACAGTAGCCGTGTTGCTCGATGTAGTGCACAATCATCTCCGGAACAACGTATAGCAGGCCATCGCATGGCACCCCAAAATTCGCGACGCCCCACGCCTTACCGCAAAATTCGCAGGTGTGGAATCCGCAAGCACCTGGTAAATACAACGCCTCGGCGCTTTTGCCGCTCCGAGCTACAAATTCCTTGAGCCGTGCAAGAAATTCACCGGAGACCTCACCTTTCGTATAAGGGTGATCTGGGTGCAACCAGCCTATGGCCCGGACGTACTCGCCAGCCGCCAGCATTGAGGTGGTTCCCATGTCCTGGAAGAAGCTCATCGGAAAGTTCTCCGTGATTTCATCGCGGGATTCTCGAAAACTACCTCTTCGACAATAGCAGCTTCGGCACATCCGCGACCGAGCCCACAATATGTGTGTGAGCATATGACTGCAGTTGCTCCCGCGTATACGTCCCGCTAGTCACGCCAACGACCATGCCGCAGCCGGCGTTGGTTCCCTCTTCCAGATCAACCTTCGTGTCGCCCACCTTGGCCACATGTCGCGGGTCCTTGACGCCTAGCCGCTCCATTAAGAAACGTATCATGTCAGGGTGGGGCCGGCCGCGCGGCACCTCGTCGCTGGCCACGTCGGCGTCGATTATTGACGGGGAGTTCCAACCAAGGCGCGACAAGACCGTCGCTGAGATCCTCCGGCTGAAACCGGTGTTCAGGGCCACTTTGATGCCTGCGCGGCGAAGGGTGGCAAAGGCGGCCGCGGCGCCAGGCATCTCGCGAACTGACGGGTCCGAAGTGAAATAGTCGCACATCCGCCGGACGAAATCCGCGTGGATGGCATCCACGGCCGCGTCGCTGAAAACACGGCCCGTGCCGGCCAGCAGCAGGCGGATGGCCTCCGGCTTGGCCAGCCCCATCACGGCGGTCACCGCCAACGGGTCGATCTCGATGCCGGCGCCGGCCAGCGCCGCGATAAAGGACACCTTGACCGCGTCACCGCTTTCGACCGTCGTGCCGGCCATATCAAATACAACCAATTCAATCATGGGTGTCCTCCGAGCCAATCCTTCACGGTCTTTTCCGCCAGGCCGAACGACAGAGTCATCCCGGCTCCGCCCACACCTGTCACCGCCAGCATCTCGGGTGTGGGGCTGGCGATGACGTAGGGCTTCGTGGGGTGCTTGATATATATGCCGTGCCAGCGTGCGGCAATTGTCAGATCGGGGACGGTCAGAAACGTAGCCATGTACTCGAGAATCAGTTCGTCGATTCGGGTCTTGTCGAACGGCTCGATCGCGTCGCCATACTCGTGGGAGTCACCGATCACCAGCTCCCCGCTGGCGTTTTGGGCTACCAGGACATGAATGCCCAAACGGACATGCTCGGGCAGGTCGGCGTCGAGGCGCCGAACCAACGCAGGTAAGGTGGGGCAGGCCGCGAAGGATTGGTAGTGCCGCAACGTCAGCCCCGCGGCCAGCAGCGTTCCCAGCCGGTAGCTATCCCCGTAGGCCTGTGAGCGCATCATCTGCAATTTGCAAGCGACCAGGCCGGCATTAGCGAAGGCGTCCGGCGCCAGCTCACGGAAGTCCGCCCCAGTGCAAATCACCAGGCGACGGACCAACCAATCGCCGCTGGTCGTTACAAGGCGGGGAGAGTCGTAGCGGAGCACGTTGGTGCCCAGCGCGAAGGTCACGCCTAATGTCCGCGTTAGCCACGCCGGCAACTTCGCGATGACCTCTCGCGGATCGATACCGATTTCGCCAGGGCTCCACAGTCCCGCGCGAAGGCCAACCTCGCGAATGGCAGGAAACCGGGCCGTAATCTGGGCGAGCGTCCAAAGCTCGCAAGGCCGGCCTTCGTGCGATGCCTCGTCGACAAACTCACGCAAAACCTGCTCCTCGTCTTGGTGATATGCCACATGCAGTGAGCCAGACTTTGCGTGCCACAGACCGCTCGCTGTGAGAACGTCAAGCCACAGCTCGCGGCTGCGGCGGGCCATGTCATACATGGTGCCGGAGGGTTGCCCGATCGGCCAGATCATGCCGAAATTGCGGATGGATGCCCCCTGGGCTCGTGGATGGCGCTCAAACACCACCACCTTGAGGCCGCGGCGTGCCAGGTGATAGGCATGAGCCAGGCCCAAAATGCCGGCGCCCACCACTCCCACGTCGAATGGGTTCTTCATGATGTCTCCCGTCGCGACAGCACGGCTTCAAGAGGCCTGCGATAGTGTTCCAGCTCGGGCACGGCCAGGCCGGGCACCTTTGCCGCATCGTCCCAACGCCTCACCGTGATGGCTGAACGATACCACGGCTCCTGCTCGAAGCGTTTTACTTCGTCGGGCGTGAATGGCCCACCTTGCAACCGCAGACTGAGCATCGATGCCGGTGACAACCCGGCGCGGTAATCTGGCTCGACTGCGCACAGATAACGCTTGGCGGCGACATGCAAACGCACGGGATCGACGACAGCCGGCCCAAAATGCGCCGCGAGCCAGGCAGCCCCGCCGGCCTCATGACGGCCGTCATGGCCCTGTTCAGCGATGTCCTCGCTCAGATCGTGCAGCAGGTGCCCCACGTCGTGCAGAAGTGCGGCGGCGATCAATTCATCGCCGGCGCCGGACACCTCCGCCTGGTGCGCACATTGCAAGGCATGCTCAGTCTCGGTGACTGCTTCACCGAAGTAGGCACCCTGGCCCTCGTCACGGAATAGCGTAAAGATGTCGTCGATGATGCTCATCTATTCTCCGGGTTGATGTTCAAGGGACAACCGCGAAGCGCACGCCGGGATGGGCGCGGGCATTCGCAAACGCCTGCTCAGCTTGTTCCAGGGGAAACTCAGCGGCAACCAGGCTTTCAAAGGGGAAAGCGTGCCCTGGGCCGGCAAGGAAAGTCAGGGCCGATTCCAGGTCGCGCGGGTGGTAGTTGTGGACGCCGTGAATTGTCAGCACGCGCCGGACCACGTCTTCGGGGTCAAATGCGACCTTGCCCACGGGCGCCACCGTCCCCGCCAAGATCAGCACGCCGCCCGTGCGGACCAGAGCCAGGCCCGCCGCAACGGATGCCGGCACGCCCGCAAGCTCCAGGACCACGTCAGCTCCCCGGCCTTGCGTGGCCTCGGCGACGAGGGCCGATTGTTCGTCCTGCCTTGCCGAGAACGTCTGTGTCGCTCCGAAAGCGGCGGCGCGCTCCAGGCAAGCGGGTTCGGGGTCGCTGGCCATTACAGCGCCGTGCGCCGGCAGAGCGAGCCATGGCGCAAGCCGTCACTCCCAGCACCCCGGCACCCAGGACCAGGACGTGACGCCCGGCGACCGAGCCGGCATGCTGCAGCATGGCAGCGACAGTTGCCGTGGCGCAGTTGGCAGGCGCGGCCACATGATCTGAAACATGTTCGGGCACTTGAAACCAGGCGGTCCTCGGTGCCAACACAACCATGTCTGCTAGTCCTCCACTCCAGGGCCGCTGTGGCGTCACCTGCATGTGACCGTATTTGTAGAGACGCTCGCACTTTTGCGGCAGATCTGCGGCGCAGAAAAAACACTGGCCACAACCAACCGTGACCGCCCAACTCACCCGGCTGCCGACGCTCGCCGGCAAGCCGCGGGCGTCATTGTGAGCGGCGTCGGGGCCGAACGCCTCGATACGTCCCACGATTTCGTGGCCAAGGACAGTAGGGGTCGGCTGCTTGCGCAAACCGGCGTGGGTGTGCAGGTCGCTCCGGCACAGCGTGCAGCAGCTTACGCAAACCAGCAACTCCGCACCCTGCGGGGAGGGGTCGGCGAACTGCACCAGCTCCATCGGTGTTCCCGCGGCGCGAAACAGCATAGCTCGTCGCATCACGCAGTCCTCTCCACCTCAACCGCATCCGCAATGCGTGGCACCGGCAGGGCATACGCCGAGCGGGTTGCCGCATGTGTCGCGAAGTAGCGCCAGCACGGCACCAGCAGCACCGCGCACAAGCCCGCGATGACCCAGCTCATGGTGATAAAGTACGACAAGAAATCCTCAGAGGGGGCAACCACGTTTCGCGCCAGGAGCACCACGACATAGCCAAGGTAGCCGAAGGCGTCGGCCAGGTACATCAAGTAGCCGATGTTGCCCCGGTCACGCGTCATGGCGATCAAGCGCTCGAAGATGGTTGTATGGACGGCAATGTAGGGCATGTACAGCCCCAGGCCAAGCAGAACCATGAACGCCATTGACGAGAGCATGCCCGCCTCCAGCCCTAGCAGCGCGAAAGCAACAAGAGCAGGTCCCGCCAGCGCCAGGCGGAGACCGGCAAAGAACGCACGCCTGTTGTCGTGGATGAAGACAACCGACCCATTGAGCACCAGCACCCCGGCTGCCACGGCTGTCTCCGACCAGCCATAAACTTCGGGGGGGACCGCGGCCTCCAACCCGTCCCAAATTTCCTTGGCGAAGTCGGCTCGGACGCTGCGCAGGATGGTAATCAGAAGGTAAACCACCACCAGCAGCGTCAGGCCCAGGGCATAACGCCAAAAAAACGACAGTCGCTCCGCGCCGTTCATTGGCGTGCGTTCGCTCCGGGCGGCCACGTCTGAGCGACTCGGAGCGGGAATCCGGGTCAGCATCCAAACGAAAACGAGCAACGGCAGCAAAAAAAGCAGCCCGGCGGTGAACGGCATCCATGATTCGCTCACGCCGGCCTTGAGCAGGAAGGCACCCGCCGACCTGGTGACGCCATCGGCCATGATGAAGCTGGTGCACAACCCGGCCGCCAGTGCCTCGCTTTGCCGCCGGCCTTCCAGGAATCCCAGCACCAGGCCAAATACCATACCCAGTGGGATGCCGTTGGCGAAAAGCCAAAGGGCGTTCAGCGGCGCCGGCGTCAACGCGAACAGCAGCAGCGCCACCTCCGCAATGCCGATCAGTATCAACAAGAGCATTGCCCGGCGCTGCGGCTCGACCTCGGCGACCACCTTGATTCCGATGAACTTGGAAAGCATGTAGCCCAGCACCTGGGCGGTCACCAATATCGACTTGAAACCCAGTCCTCCGATGGACGGCTCGGCGTAAGTGCCCGCGGTGAATGGCTTGCGAAAAGCGTACATGCAGAAATAAGTGCCAAAGGCCGCCACGACGCACCAAGCAGAAAGGGACACCGCCTGGCCTGGTGCGACGGCGGCATCCTCCTCACTGCGGACCTGGGTCACGGCATGACCTCCGATTTCATCAAAAACTCACTGGCCAATCGCGGAACGTGGCCGGTATTGTATCAACTGGTGGTATGTCAAAAACCGTTTCGAGGATCAGCCATGCGTTTTCCAGTTCTCTTTTGTGCGACGGTTATGGCCTTCATTCCGGCCGTGATCATGGCCGAGGGCGAGGGCGAGGGCGAGGGGCAGGATGCCAAACCGATCACCACCGCCGAAGCGGTCAAGAAGTTCAACGAGAAATGCACGGTGGAGATGAAGGTGGGCTCTGTCGGGAAATCAGGCGGAGTCTTCTTTCTTAATTCCAAGCAAAACTTTAAGGACGCGGGCAACTTCACTGTTTTCATCAACAAAGACGGCGCAAAGGACTTCAAGCACGCCAAAATCGACGACGTCCCCGCTCATTTCAAGGGAAAGACCATCGTGGTGACTGGAACCGTGGTGCTTTATAATGAACGGCCAGAAATCGTCGTGGAGAAGGCCGAGCAGGTACGGATCGTAGAGGAGAAAAAAGCGGAATCAAAGGACGAAAAAAAAGCGGACAAGAAGTAAGCGGTGCTGAATTGGCCTGGTAATACGGTGTGGACTCAGCGGCCGCCGGCCACCTCCCAAACCAGGATCGTCGTATCGCCGCTCGACGACGCCAATCGCTTGCCGTCTGGCGAGAATGCCAGCGCATGGACGAAACTCTGGTGACCGTGAAATGCGCGCAGCTCCTGGCCCGTTGCCGGATCCCAGAGCTTTACCACGCCATTGGCGCCAGCGGAGGCCAACTTGCGGCTGTCCGGCGAGAAAGCGATTCCCAGCACATTCCCTTGACCTGCCTGCCAACTTCGCAATTCTTGCCAGGTGGCAGTGTCCCATACTCGAATGGGCATTCCTCTGCCGGCGGCGGCCAGCAGTTTGCCGTCTGGGGAGAACGCGATCGATTCAGCCAATTTTTTTTCCGTGTGAAACGTGCGGATTTTCTTTCCTGTTGCAGCATCCCAGAGATCCAGGACATGGTCATTTTTCTGTGACGCAGAGGTCACCAGGGTTTTTCCGTCAGGTGCAAATGCCATTTGGCAAAACGCATATCCGTCCTTTGAGATTGAATAGACTTTCTTGCCGCCAGCCACATCCCACAGGTGCAGCGCTTCCCAGCCGATCGAAGCCAACGTGTTGCCATCCGGCGAGAAGGCGATGTTGTTACACTGGGGTATCATCCCCCAAAACCCTGGCCGTTCCTTGCCCGTGAGTGGATCCCATTGGCGAACAGTGTTGTCCTCACCTGCTGAGATCACCATTTGACCGTCTGGCGAGAAGACGACCGAAATGATCCCTATTTTATGACCCTTGAGCACATTCAGCTCTTTCCCCGTGGCCGCGTCCCACAAGCGCACAGTGCAGTCGCGACCTGCCGACGCCACCGTTTTGCCATCCGGGGCATAAGCGATGCTCCAAACCGATCCGTGATGCCCACCGAATTCGTTTTTGTTCTTCCAACTTGTCAAATCCCACATGGCCGGTCGGTTGTTGCCGCCTCCAACGACCAAGGTCTTCCCGTCCGGAGAAAACGCGAGGGACGGTACAACTTGCAAACCTTCGTCGAAGACATGCATGCCCTTCCCGTCCAGGCGTCCCAGAGACGCGCGGTGTTATCGGGGCCTGCTGACGCCAACGTCCTGCCGTCGGGAGCAAACGCGACAGGCATGGGGAAAGGCCAGAGGATTGGACGACCGTGGAGGCTTGGAAATCCGCGAAAAGGGCCGTGTGCAACAAGGTGCAGCCTCTCAGTTCCCGAAGCCACTTCGATGAGTCGGACAACCAAATCCGAGCCGCCCGCGGCGAGCATTCTTCCATCGGGGGAATACGTGATCGCATAAAGCACTTTAGGCACTTCGGAACGCACCGACAACCTTCGCAGAAGCCTGCCGTTACTCGTATCCCAAAGGCGGATGCAGTTGTCCGCCGAGGCCATGGTTTTGCCGTTGGGCGCGAAGGCCAAGAAGACCGCGGCTTTGGGCAAATGTCCGTTGAGAACAAAAAGTGGTTTGCCATTCGCCGGGTCCATTACACGCACCGAGCCGTCAGCCACAGCCGCGGCCAGTAATTTTCCATCTGGAGAAAACGCCAAGTTTTTTACTTCGTCTTCGTATGCTATGACGCGGAGCAGCTTGCCCTTGGTGGCGTGCCAAAGCCGGACCGTTTTGTCCTCGCTTGCCGAAGCCAGCATCTTACAGTCCGGAGCAAAAGCAAATGCAAGAACCGGTTTTTGATGGCCTTGCAGCACAGCCAATGCCTTGCCAGTGGGAAAATCCCAAACCCGCACTGCCGTGTCTGAGCCTGTTGAGGCCAGCATCTTCCCATCAGGTGACAATGCAAAAGCAGCTATGCCGTAATGATGCCAAAATCTGGCCGTCCCCATTTGTGCCAACGCACCGTCCGGCAGCAGGTCGCCCAGCAAGTCGAAACGCTGTTTGCCTTTATCCGGTGGTTGTTTAGCTGACGCTGCCTGCTCATTATGCCGCGCCAAACCGGTAGTGTCTTGTGCTGCAAGGGCACCGCAGTAGCCCACAGCCGCGCAGCACATTAGAGTAACGGCAGTCGCCCACTTCATCTCACGCGACAACATGGCCTCCTCCCCAGTTTCACGGCCAAAGACCCTGTCACCTTGTCACCTTGTCACCTTATCACCCAAATAGGCGATCCCCAGGCCATATTGCCGTCTTTCTGCTGAACGCGGACATAATAATAGACAGCCTTCCCCCCATCAGGCGGGTTGGCATCTTGCCATTTGAAGCGTGCGTCCGACCCCGTTGGGCGCTGGGTGTGGACCACCTCAGGCCCGCGCAGAATTTCGACGCTGGCCAGCGACCCTGTGCCGAGAACGGTCACGTCAAAAGCCGGGCGTCGGCGCGAACTTCGTCGCCCATGAGATGATTGCCCAGGCGCACGTCCAGGACGATGTTGTCAGTGGCGGCATAGGTATGGCGCTTCTTCATGGCGTCTACCAGGCCCTTGCGCGAAAAATCCTCGGCAATAACGCAGGCGTAGCTGACATGCGTCGAAATGTGATCGCTCGAGGATTGGAAGCCCAATTTGTAACCTTTTTCAAGGGCGCGCGAAACGAACCCGTCGTTCTTGTAGAGCCCGTGAATCATGTCGGTCTTGTCATCGATAGCCTTGGGAGCTCCAAGGTTTTCGTAGGAGGTGTGGTAGCCCTGGAACAGCTCGACAACCGGTTCGAGTGCCGGGTCATGCGGGTCATTCCAGTCGGTCCCCTGATCGGTGGCGGAGGTGTGCAGCGTACAGATGCCGCCGGTTTTGCGGAGGTATTCGTAAAGGCGCGCGGTGTCCTGCTGGAATGCGCCGGGCACGGGCTTGGTGGGCAGGGGCAACGTCCGGTGGCCACGCTCGGACCAGATGACATTGCGGTGGCCGTAGGGATATTGCACGCTCCGTTCGTAGCCGAACATGCTGATGAATTTGCCGGGCACGGTGTAAAGTTCGTTGGCCTGCTGGGTGCGCCACCAGCAATATTCGTTGTCGCCCCCCATGTTGTGGTCGGCGACCAGCGCGAAATCCAGGGCGGCGGCATCGATGGCATAGCGATGCAAGTCCATCAGCGAGCCATCGCCGGGACCGTCGTTGGAGATGTCGGTATGACGATGCAGATCGCCGCGATAGATCTTGTAGCTGATGCCGCCGATCTCGAGTTTATAGTTGCGGATATGCGCCACCTGCTGGGCCTCCTGCGGGTGGACCTTCACGCCCACGGCAGGCACTTTGCGCTGCCCGGCAACGAACTTGGGCGCTTTTGGCGTGGGAGCATCCGCCAGGGTGCTGACGGCGATATGGTGATTGCGCGGCGGCATGCCGGGCAACGCCCAGGGCCGATTGTCGCTAGCGTAAGCAAAATAGACCTTCCCATCTGGGCCACGTTGCGAGACCACACGCATGTCGTTGCGGCCGCCTGACGACGGCAGCTCCACCGGAGTCTGCCAGCGGTCGCCGAGGAATGCGGTGGCAAAGACGTCCCAGCGCCCCTGGATGGCCCAGCCGTCCTCGCGCGGCCGGCGACAGGTGCGATGCCGGAATGCCAGCCACACTCGCCCGTCTGGATCGGTTTGAAGCTGCGGCAACTCGATATATTCGCGCATGTCTGCCGGCAAAACGTCGTGAAGGTCGGCCGCCGGGTCTTGCCAGCTGCCGTCCACGAGGCAGCGCACACGGACGTCGCGGGAGGCATAAAGCCGGCTCGTCTCTTGACGCTTGCTGCCGCCGTAAAGGAAGCCAGTGTCCTTGCCCCACTGCGGACCGGCTTCATCCCAGGCAGCCCAAAGCCGGCCATCCTTGTCACACGCCAAGCTGATGTGGGCCTGGAATAGCGGCGTCGATTCCGGCGTCATCACCGTTTCCACGGTTTGTTTGGCGCCCTCTCCAAAGCTGACGCCGGCCACCCGCACCCGGTAGTTGTCGTCAGCGTATTCATCCCACCCAATCCAGACACGGTCGCGGGTCGGGTCGGCCGTCACCACCGGATCCCAGCAATTTTGCTCCGCGGCGCTGATCGAAAAGGAGCCGAGCCATTTGTCACCATCGGCGACATTGGCGTGGATTCGCGAGCGGCCATTCTCGAATGTTTGCCAAACGAGCCAGGCCCGTCCCTTGCGGTCGACCGTCATGCGGTGCCAGAAGTTGGGGCCTTTGTCCTGTGTGAGGTACCGCGCTTCGCCGAGCTTGCCGTCCCGAAAAGGCCGGCTCACGAGATTCCATGCGTGATCGCGATTGGTGGACCAGACAATCCAGGTGGTGCCGCCGGCAGTCGCCGCCAGCGCCACGCGGAAATGATCGCCCGACTCGGCCACCTCAAGCGGCTCCGACCACGGATCGTTGGGACCATCGCGTCGGGCCAGAAGGACCCGTGTTTTTGCATTGTGGTAACTCACCCAAGCCAGCAACTGCTTGCCAGTCGCCGGATCGACCGACAGGGCGGGATAGTCATCCTGGGGGGCACTCCCCGCTGCCTCGAAGGGCGCCGCCGGCCGCGCCAGGCTCAAAGCGGGAACACGCTCCACGCGGACCTGGCCCGCCAAAAAGGTCTCCGGTTGGCCAGTCAGCATGTCCTTGGCTCGGAAGGTGAAAGTTCCCTGACCCAGCTTGACGGTCACCGCCGGCGTCTCCCCCTTAATCGCGAGCTGAACGCCGTTGGGCCAAATCGCCAGCTCCGCCTTGGCCTTCGGCTTGCCGGCAAAATCTTGAATGGGATAGCGCTGAAGCGGGGCGATGTTGCTGCGCGTCTTGCAGCTCCAGGACGCACCCGTGACATTGTCTTTTTCTTCGAAGTGCCAACCGACCAGCGATTCCAGTTTGCCTCCCGTGACGGTTATCTCGCCGTTCCAATCCGCCGGTTGTTTGTCTTCGAGCCCGACAAGAATGCGGAAGTAATGCGTCCGCAGCTCCTGGCCCGAACGCACCGCCGTCACGCCGACCATGACGGTCAGGACGAACGTGGCCAAACAGAGACGACGAAGCCCGGGAAACATGATCGGCGTTGAGATTTTCATTTTACCGCTCCGATGTCTTCAAAAGCATCGCTGTGGCCGTGGATTGATCCACGGCTTTTCGCCATGACCTGCCCTGGCTACAATAATGCCATGTCAACCGTGAGAACAGTGCTGTTTCTTTGTACCGGCAACTACTACCGCAGCCGTTACGCCGAAATCCTGTTCAATTGGACGGCTCAGCAGCGTGGCCTGGCCTGGCAGGCCGGCTCCAGGGGCCTTGATCCCGACCCGCACAATCCAGGCTTCATGTCGCGGGACACCATGGCGGCGCTGCGCAGCCTGGGAATACCCTTCGACGATTACCTGCGCATGCCGCTGCTGGTGACGGAGGACGATTTCCGATCAGCGCACCATGTCGTTGCCGTGAAGGAAGCCGAGCATCAGCCGATGATCCAGCGTGATTTCCCAACCTGGCTGGAGCGTGTGGAGTTTTGGCACATCGACGATCTGGACTGCTGCGGGCCGGAGGAAGCGATTCCAGGCCTGGATCGAGAAGTGGCGGCGCTGGTGGAGCGGTTGACGGCAACATGAGCATTCCTCTGGTACGAGGGGTAAGCACCCTACGCGTTCACTCTGCCAACGGAAAAACGACGCGGAAGAGCGAACCCTTGAGTGGCTGGGAAGTGATTTCGAGCTCGGCTCGATGGTGCTGGATTATGACCGCCACGAAAGCCAGTCCCAAGCCCATGCCGGCACTGAAGCCGGCGAAGAGGGCGTTGTCGCGTTTCGTGGAAAAATGCGTTTCCGTGCAGCGGCGGCGAACCTCCTCGGTCATGCCGATGCCGTTGTCCTCGACCTCGAGTATAGCGCGATCGCCGTCGCGGCGCGTGTCGCAGCCAAACCTGGCCCTTCCAGGCCGCGGCGGCGATCAGTCCCTGGCGGCGCTGCTGCGAGCCCTCTCCCTCTGGGCTATTCCGCGCAGCTCGCGCAGGTGATTGCGCATCTCAAAAGTGGCGTCGCGGGCGTTGAACAGGAGGTTTTCCAGCGCTTGCTGTAAATGCGAGCCGTCGCCGTCGATCCGCAAGTGCTCGCCCTCGCCCTCGCCCTCGCCCCCTGCAAGCTCGAGCGTGAGGTCCATCTTCCACTTGTCATGGGCCATGTCGGTCCATGTCTGACACATTTCCCGGGCCAGGGCGTTGAGGTCGAGCAGCTTGTTTTCGGACTGGCTCGGATCCCGGCGCACGGTTTGCAAAATCTGCTGCAAGCGTTCGGTGACAGTTCCTAGTGTCTGGCGAACCTCATGCAGCATGTGGCCGTGCTCGGCGGAAAGGCCGTCTTGCTCCAGGCAGCGCTCGAGCAAATCGTTGGGGCGCACCAGCAGGTTCTTGATGTTGTGGGCGTAGGAGCCGGCCATGATGCCGATGTTGGCGAAGAGCTGCGATTTTAGCTCCAGCGCGGTGCGCTCCGCGTCCTCGCGGCGGCGCTCGGCTTCCTGGCGTTTTAAGGCTTCCTGCAGCCTGAGCCGTTCGGCTTCACTGGCCTGCTGCTCGGCCCGGAAGCGGCGCAGCTCGCGATCGCGCTGGCGCTGCAGCCGGACAAAAAACCACACCGAGGCCACCGCCAGCAGCAGGAGGCCAAGACCGCTCAACCACCGCCAACGGTTGACGGCCTGGCGGGCGCTAAATTGCTGGCGGGCGAAGACCCGCGCCGTGTACTCGGCCTCGACCCAGACACCGCCCTTATGGATCTTAATCGGCGGCATTTCGCGGAACTGCGTGGGCTGGCGCGGCTTGCCTGAGTCCCAGACAATGGGAGTTTCGCCGATGCCGTCGTCAAAACGGATGGTCATTCGATAGACGTTGACAAACAGCGGCAGCCGGCCGGGGTAGACCTTGGTCACCGGATCGCACATCGATTGCAGATGCACTTCAAGCTGCTCCCGTTTGCTGGCGATTTGCTGCTCGGCCATGCGCAGCTCGTCGGGAGGCGGCCGCTTGCTGTGATCGGCATTTCGCATCCTGACCTGCAGGTCGCGGCGGTGGGCGACGGATTGCATGAAGCTGTCGGTCAGCTCCGGCAAGGTCTGATGCACACGCGCCTCCCGCACCCATTCGGTGAGGGCATCCTGGTCGTATTTTTCGTCGCCCTGAAGCCAGAAGACGATGGGCTCGCGCAGCAGCAAAAACGCGAGACCCGCCATGAGCAGGGGCACCCAGAAGGCACGCAAAAGTGAAAGGAGACTTTTTTTCATGCCACCTCAAGGCGGTAGGCCATCGTATGCCACCAGCAGCGTCCGGGCCAGCCGCCAGGTGGGCCGCTGATCGGCAGCGCGCTCCAGGTGCCAAACGGTGATGGTCGCCTGGGCGAGCGACCCGTGGTCATCGGGGTCGGGGCGGAGGACAATGATGTGCTCTCCAGTGCCGTCCATGCGGTTGCCGTCTCGGGGACTGAAAAGGGGAGCGCCGCTGTCCGGCGGCCGCGGCAGGCGCACGCGGCCGTTGGCCCAGGTCAGGCCGTGCAAGGAACTCACCAGGTCGGCATCGGGTTGAGCCAATTGCGAGCCGGTGTAAGCCGTCAACAGCAAGGTTTGGAGCATATCGCGGTACAGCAGCAAATCCTCGGTTCCCGTGGAGCCGGGAGAGGTTTGCTCCTTGAAGCCGACGTCCTCGGCCACGGGGTTGCGGTGGCTGAACATCACCAGCGGCACCGGCAAATCCTGGATATTCCAGGTGACGTTGCGGTCGCGGTAAATCGTGTTGAAGTTGAGCGAATCGCAGGTCATCACCACCAGGTTCCTCAGATCGCGGGGGGTCGAACGGCGGACGACGGTGCGCAGCACCCTGCGTGAGCGTTCAGCGTCGGCCGGCAGGAGCATGAGCTGGCGGCGGTCGCGGGCCGCCTTGAGCTCGGGCAGCAGCTGGCCGACGACAAACGCTTCAAATGGGTTAGGTTGATAAAAGTCGCCGACGCTGTAGGCGATCAGGTGGGGGCTGATCCGCGGCCGTGCAAACCTCTCCAGGAAGCGGCGCCGAAGCGTATGGCCAGATCGACCGAGTAACTGTCGTCTTCCCAGCGCAGGGTGTAGAGGTAATTGGTGGACAAATCGTCGGCGATCATTGCCAGGGCGGCGGCTTGCAGAGGATCGAGGGCGGCGATGCACGCCGGAGCGGATGCCGTTGCCGGCCCGGCTGGTGCGGGCGAGCGAGACGGGGCCACAACTCGTGATGGCCGTGCACGAAATCGAGCACGGCGCTCGCCATGCGGGAATTGGTGAAAGAGAAGCGGAAACTGCGGCCGTCATAGACGTCGATCAGTCTCGGCAGTTTTTCGTCGGTCGGCACCACGCCGGGGATCTCGTCGAAATGGTCCGAGGTCGCCGTCGTGATGAACAGCAGCGGCGCCGCTCCCTGCCACTGGCCGCGATGGCTCTGCAGGGCCCTGGCGACCCGCGCGGCTCGGCGCGTGGTGTCGCCGCCGATCACCGCCAATGGCGGAGTCGGACGCTTGAGGAGGCGGGCGATCCAATCCTCCGTTTTATTCTCAGCGCTGAGCTTGCACCAGCGAATCCACAGCCGGGCGTCTTCACAGCCTTCGGGCCAGAGCGACACTTCTGGCACTTCCGCGGTCAGGGTGGTGAAGGCACGCTCCTTGGAAACGTTCAAGCCGGTTTTGCTCCCCTCTTGAAGAGATTCCAGCTGCAAGGCATCGACGGCGGCGATGAGCCGATCCCAGGCATCGCCGCTGGTGGCCGGAGCCATAAAGATGATCTCCCGATGACCCGCCGGCACGGGCGGCAGATCGGCGGACGCCGACACAAGGCCGAAACTCAAAAGCGTCATGTAGGCGGCGCTGACCAGGACGAAGGTCGCGAGCAGGACGGCGCCGAGTCTTTTGCGGTTCATTCTGAACTCCACTGGAGAAGAGTGAAGAGTGAAGAGTGAAGAGTGAAGAGTGAAAAATAATAATTCACTCTTCACTCTTCACTCTTCACTCTTCACTCTTCCGCCGGATTGCCGGAAACAAATAATCGCGAAACGCCTGTTCGAGATTGTAGCGCGGAGCCAGGCCCCAATCGCGTCGCGCGGCACTGTCGTCGACGTCCAGGGGCCAGCTATCGACGATAGCTTGACGTTTTTCATCCATGTTGGTGGTGATGTTCGCCCTGGGAAACTCCAGCAAAACGCGCTGGCGCAGCTCGGCCGCCGATGGGTTGAAAGCGCCGATGTTATAAACGGTTTGCGTCAAGTCTCCGCCAGGGGCCGCGGCGAGCTTCAATAGTGCATCGACGCCGTCGGGCATGGCCATGAACGGAATGCGCGTGTCGGGCCGGACGAAACAGGCATAGGGCTTGCCCCTGGCCGCGGCGTGGATCATCTCGGAGGCATAATCGGACGTGCCGCCGGAGGGCGCCGTGGCCGCCGAGATCAGGCCAGGAAAGCGGATGCAGCGAAAGTCAACCTTGCCGGACAGCTTCACCGCCGCCAGTTGTTTGTAGTGGCGGGCGTAATAATGCCCCAGTTGCTCGCAGTACAGCTTGTTGCAGCCGTACATCGTCGTCGGATGGTTAAAGTCGTCTTCCTTGACCTTGCCCGCCTGGGTTTTGACCTCCAGGTTCGGCAGGCCGTAGGCGGCGATGGACGACGGGTACATGAACTTGACCGCCCGGCCGTGCGATTCTCCCTGGCGCTGGGCGAACTCCAAAAGCGCCATCGTGCCCTCGACGTTGACGCGGTGGGCCATGGCCGGCGCGAATTCGCTGCGCGTCGACAGCAGCGCGGCCAGGTGGAAAACCAGGTCGATCTCGAACTCGGCCAGGATGCGGTCGAGCAACTGGCCGTCGAGGATGGAGCCGGTGTACTGGTGATGCACCAACGGCGCCATTTCTCTGGACAACGGATTGAGGTCGATGGTGACGATCAGCCTGGACTCGATCGCGGTGAGACGGGTGATGAGTCCGTGACCGATTTCGCCGCCGGCGCCGGTGATGAGAATGACGGTTTGGCGAAGCATGCAAATGGGGTCCCTTTGAAGTAGGTCCCGCTTGCCGAGCGGGACCTAAAGTTTCCGGCACTCGGATCCCGCTCGGCAAGCGAGACCTATTGGGTGGATCAGCGTTGTGCCGGCTCCAACGTTAGTGTACCGTGAGATGTGAACCAGGCCAGCGGGAACATTTGTCATGATCGAGGTCCATCAGCTCACCAAACGCTTCCCCTTGCCCGGCGGCGGTGAGGTCGTGGCGGTGCGCGACCTCACCTTCACGGTCGGCGCCGGCGAGGTTTATGGTCTGCTCGGCCCCAACGGCGCCGGCAAGACCACGACGTTGCGCATGCTGCTGGGCCTGCTCAGTCCCACCTCCGGGCAGGCCTCCATTGCCGGCTTTACCTCCGACAAGGCGCCCGACGAAGTCAAGCGCCGCGTCGGCCTCGTCTCGGCCAGCGCCGGGCTGTACACGGGCCTCACCGTCCATGCCATGCTGCTTTTTTTCGCGGACCTTTACGCCGTTCCGCTCGTGCAGGCTAAAGCGGACCTCGAGCGCTTGAGTGTGCTGCTGGGGTTCGCCGACCTGCTCGGGCGCCGTTGCGGCACGCTCAGCACGGGCCAAAAACAGCGCGTCAATCTTGCCCGGGCCCTGATCCACCGGCCGACCGTAATGCTGCTCGACGAGCCAACCCTGGGACTGGATGTGCTTGGGACCCAGGTGGTGACCGAATATATTGAGTTTTTGCGCAGCGAGGGCAAGGCAGTGATTCTGACCACGCACCACCTGGACGAAGCACAGCGGCAGTGCGGCAGGATCGGCCTTTTGCAGCGCGGCCAGCTGGTCTGCGAGGGCACGCTCGCGCAGTTGCGCGAGCAAACCGGTTGCCAGACGGTGATGGAGATGTTCCTCAAGCTTTCCCGGATCGGACCCGCACTCCACCGCCAGGCGGAAGGAGCCTCTCGGGAATGAGCGTTACGCAAACCTCTCAACAGCAGCAGCAGCAACAACGGCCGTCGCGGTGGGAGGTTGCACGGCAACTGGCTCGCGTCGGCCGGCTGGCCCGCAAGGAAATGGCCGAGATCTTTTCCGACCGGCGCACGATCTTCACGCTTGTTTTGATGCCGATGCTGCTCTATCCGGTTCTCAGTTTCGCGTTCAAGCAGTTCATGCTGTCGGTCATGGGGCCCGGCATTGGCGATCGGCCTTACCTTATCGGCGTGGAAACGGAAGTGGACCAACGAATCGTCGAGAAATACCTGGCTTATGGCAATGAAGTGGATGCCCTGGCCGCGTTGGTGGGACTGGCCGCGCCCTCGACGGCGGGCGGCAATTGGGGGGCCGGCAGCCTGCTGCTGGACGGGCGTCTGGGCCGCAACCTGGGCGTCAATCCGCCGCCCTATGATCCGGCGCGTTTCGGCGTGGCCTGGTTTCCGCGCGTCCAGGTCGTCGTGGTCAGGAAGCCGATCGCCAAGCCGCTGCTCAGCGGTGAAATCGACGTCGCCCTTTTCGTGCGCGAACCATCAGGCAAGCGACTGGCCGTCGCCGGCAACGGCGCCGTCGACGTCAAGCATCCGCTGGTGCTCGATTGGGAGATCCAGTATTACCGCCACCTGGCCCGTTCGCGGGAAGTGGTCGCTTACCTGGACCAGCAGATCGAGCTGGCCAACGCCCGCCAGGTTCAAGGAGTGCTAACCAGGCACGGCGAGGGTTTGCGTCCGGTGCCGGTGCGTCTGCTGCGCGCGAATACCGAAGTGACGGAGGGCACGCCCGCTCTTTCGATGGCCACCCTGGTGCCGCTCATCCTGATCTTGATGACCATCACCGGCGCGGTTTACCCGGCCATCGACCTGACGGCGGGCGAACGCGAGCGCGGGACGCTCGAGATTCTGGTGGCGGCGCCGGTGCCGCGTCTGGCGCTGCTGTTCGCCAAGTACCTGGCGGTGCTCGCGGTGGCGATGCTCACCGCCGTCATCAACCTGGCCATGATGCTCCTGACGCTGCAGCTCAACGGCCTCACCTCACAGGTGTTCAAGGACACCGGCATCACGGTGGAACTGGTGCTTCAATTGCTGGCGCTGCTGGTGCTGTTCGCCACCTTTTTCTCGGCGGTGCTGCTGGCGCTTACCAGCTTCGCCCGGAGTTTCAAGGAAGCGCAAGCCTACTTGATTCCGCTCATGCTCGTATCGCTGGCGCCTGGCGTCATCGCCATGATGCCGGGGCTGCGCCTGCAAGGCGTGCTGGCCGTGACTCCGCTCATGAACATTGTGCTGCTGGCCCGCGACCTGGCGGACGGCAAGGCCGCGGTGGGACCTAGCGCCGTAGTTATTGTTTCCACGCTGGTGTACGCGTTGGCCGCCATTACTATCGCGGTGCGCATCTTTGGCGCGGAGGCCGTGCTCTACAGCGAGCAAAAAGGGTGGTCCGACCTGCTGCGGCGGCCGGCCCAGGCACGTCCAAATGCGACGGTGGCCGGCGCGCTTCTGTGCCTGGCCATGCTCTTGCCGATTTATTTCGTGATCGTCAGCATGGTGCCGGCAGGGCCGCAAGCGCGGTTGATCTATGTGGGCGTGGGCACGCTGCTGATGTTTGCCGGCATGCCCTTGGCGGCTTGCTTGATGGGGCGAATTACCGTGGTGAGCTCACTGCAGCTTGAAAGACCGCGTTGGCATGCCTGGTTGGCGGCCCTGCTGCTGGCCGTCGCCGCGGTGCCGGCTGTTTTTTACGTGATGCTTGGGCTGCGCGATGGGGGCTTGTTTTTTCTTGATGAGCAGAAACTATCTCAGCTCAACGTTCAGGGATTGCCCTTCCAGCGCATGCCCGGCCTGGCGATCGGCATGCTTGCCTTGGCCGGGTTGGCGGAGGAGCTGTTTTTTCGCGGCTTTTTGTTTAGCGCCTTGCGCGGTCACACCGGCAAACGTTTGACGATCGTTGGCTCGGCGGTGCTCTTTGGCCTGTTTCATTTTGTGACTGTGTTTGACCGCCTCATTCCCAGCACATTGATGGGTTTGCTATTGGGCTATGTATGCTGGCAAACACGCAGCGTCTGGCCGGGCATGCTGCTGCATGCGCTGTACAACGCGAGCTGGGGATGGCTGACGTATGACGCGCTCATCTCCGACCGGTCCGGCCTCGACCCGCGCATTCCGCTTTGGTGGCGGATCGCCGCGGTGCCGGCGGCGTTAGCGGGTGCTGGTTTGCTCCACAGCCTCGGGCGAGGGAGGAGTGTGAGGGCGGAACGGCACTGACATGCGCTGCGCCGGCGGCACGGGTGCGCCGGCCTCGACGTCAAAGGGTTGAACGGGCGAATTGCCGGCAACGTCCTCCAGCCGCGGATCGACGGCAATGCTGTAATCCTGGTTGGTCCAGGCCGCGGCGGGCACGAATTGCCAGGAGCGGCCGTCACGGCCCACCTCGACCTTGCCGGCCACAGCCTTGCCCGCGGCATCGACGACCTTGACATAGCTCGCCAGCCCGCGATGATCGAGGGCCTTGGGAAAAGTGAGCCTCACGGCGCCTACGCCGGCGGCAGGGGGCTCGATTTTCCAGGTTGATAGGTCGATTCGCGTCCGATCCTCCGCGGTGGTGCGGAACTTCTTGCGGTACTCCTTGGCCAGTTTGCGATCTTCCGCGTCAAGCATGTCGGCCTTGACCACCAGTGTATATTCCCGATCCGGCTCAAACACGGGGCCCAACAGCAGACGCAGCAGCACGCCCCATTTGATGCGGCCAGGGTGAATGTAAAGGGTGAGCAGCGTGCCGTCCTCGTTCCACAACTCGTCTCCCAGCCAGGGATCGGCAATTTTCTTGCCGTCAGCGCCCTCCAGGCAAATCTGGCGGAAAATGTCCTCGCCGCCGCGCATGGGCCGGCTGAACTGGATATAGAAACGCAATTGATTGGCGGGAAGTTTGTCGTCAGTCGGCCAAACGGCGATCACTTCGGCGGGTGGGGCGGGGGCGCGTGCCGGCACCGTGTAAGTGACGGTTTCCACGGCCATACCCGCGATCAACGCGCGGGCCTGATAGGTTTTCTCGTGTTGCAGCGGAAAGCGCGGCACAAAAAGCAATTTCAGGCCGGCCCGCTCATAGCTTCCCAGCATCGCCGGCCCCGCTTTGCCGTCGGTTACCAGGCGCAGGTCGAGCCATTTTTCGCCGTCGTCCTGGGTCATTTTGCCGGCGGGTAACTGCTCGGCTTTTTCCTTGGGCAACAGCGTGCTGACTTCCACCAGCGTGGCGTTCGATTTTGGATTGACGGAAAGACCGGCGCCGCCCGTCGGCAGCGCGGCGAGGCATGCGATCAGGCCGATGGATTTGGCCACAGAGATCAAATAGGTCATATGCGTCATATAGGTCCTATTGTTATTGACCTCTGTGGCTCAAAATCCCATTTCCTTTACGGCAGAGGCACAATCTCAAGCTTGACACCTTCGGCGTTCTGGCGAATCACCAAAGCGCGTTCGTTGTCGAGTTGCCCCATGTGGCTGACGCCATGGAAGGTTTGCACAACCTGGGCGCGGTCGGTGACTGACTTGCTGGCCACCTTGCCGTTGGTGCGCCACACCGCCTTTTCGTTGATCATTTGGGTTTCCTGCAGGATGTTGAAATCGACCTTGGCGGTCCAGAATTCGCTAGGGCCGACCGGGTTGCTCTTCTGCATTTGGCCCATGCGTTGGGTATTCATCAGGATGAATTTGCGGCCGTCCTTTTCATAGGCAAACATGTACTGCGGCGTGTTCCCCTGGCCAAGCTCGATGACGCTGACGCCCTTGACCTTGGCATCCGGCTGCATTTCTTCAAGGCTGTACTTGACGATTGGCGTGCACAGGAATGCGCCCACCAGGTACTTTTTGCCGTTCTCTTCGTAAGGCATCATGGTACGAATGGGCGCCTTGGTCTCCCACTGCTTGTGCGCAACGTGGTAGGTGTCCGTGCTGAAGCAGGCTGCAGGCACTGGCTTTGCCGAGCGGACCCATGATCGAGAAGCAATGATTGGCAAAATTGTCGTTGGCCAGGGCGGTGACCAGAATGCGATCGCCAGCCCAGTCTGACACCGGTGATCGAGGTCACCTTCTGATCGGCGGGCAACGGCACGGCGGCGAATTTGACGTTGTCCAGCGCGAATTCCTTGATTTTTCCGGAGCCGTCAATCGTCATCAGCACGTCTTTCTTGCCGGCTTGCATCCGCACCGCCACGTAAGCGGTTTGCGAGGCGGTGTTGACCGCGATCTTGGTGATGGCGATGTCCTTGGCCGTGGCGCCCAGGCGGCCGGCCAGTTCGTTCTTGATGTTGGCAATTTCAGTCTTGGTCCATTTGACCGGCGTGGTGTCGTCGGTCTGCACGGCCACAACCTGCTTGCCCTTGCCGTCGCCGATGAGCAGCACGCCGCCGGGCGCGAAGCCGATGGCCTCGACGGACATGATCTTGGGATCACCCGTGGCTGGGTCCACCAGGGCCATGGTCTGGGCTTGAGCGCTGGCGGCACTGAGCGCGATGAAGCCGATGCCGAGTATCACTGCTAGCCATTGCCTGCGTTGCACAACACACCTCCAGTTGAAAGGAACCAAATACAGGGTGGGGGGCGACGGGCGAAAACCATAGTCTAACACTGCTGACGCCCGACGCCAGCAAAAAATGCGAAAATTGATCCTCGGAAAATGAAGACCGCTATTTAGTGCGATCAGCGCCTTGACCCGGCCCCGTCCCCATGAAACAATGGGGGGACTGCCGTGGATCTTTCTGGTGGCATGTTCGCAAGGGGCCAGGGGCGAGGGGCGAGGGGCGAGGGGCCAGGGGCGAGGGGCGAGGGAGGGAAGGGTGCCACATGGGCCGTACTGCCTTGATTGTGGAAGATGAAAAAGATACCGGCCAACTGCTGGGCGAGCATCTGCGCCGGTGGGGATTTGAGTCCACGCTGCTGGGCGAGGGCGGATCGGCCATCGCGTATGTGCGCGAGCACCGGCCGGACGTGATTCTGCTTGATTTGCTGCTGCCCGGCATGGACGGATTCACCATCTGCGAAAACCTGAAGCTCGACCGGGAAACCAATCTGATCCCGATCATCATGCTGACGGCGCTGGCCAGTCCCGAGGACCGGGTGCACGGCCTGCAGGTCGGCGCCAATCGCTATTTGACCAAGCCGTTCTCATCGACGGATCTGCACAAGACTATCGAGGATGTGCTGGCCTGGCGCGACGACATTCAAAAGACGGGGACCGAGGGCGAAATCCATTTTCGCCTGCAAAGCGACACACGCTACCTGGAGGAGCTTAATCACTTGCTGGGCTCGCTGTTTCTGTTCAGCGGATTGACGGATACACAGGCCAAGCAGCTGACGATGGCCGTCGCCGAGATGGGCACCAACGCCATTGAGTGGGGCCACAACAAACAGCTCGACCTGATCGTCACCGTGCTTTATCGGATCGATCCCGACAAAATCACCATCACCATTCGCGACACCGGGCCGGGCTTCGATCCCAGCAATCTGCCGCACGCCGCTCATCCCGACGATCCAGTCAGGCATACGATGGTGCGCGAAACGCTGGGCATCCGCGAAGGCGGCTTCGGCATCATGATGTCGCAAGGCCTGGTCGATGACATGAAGTACAACGAGACCGGCAATGAAGTCCAGCTGGTGAAGTATTTTTCAGTGAAAGCGCATTTGCGGACGTAGAAGAGTGAAGAGTGAAGAGTGAAGAGTGAAGAGTGAAGAATTGTGAAAACGGCCGGTTTTTTTGTGTTCTCACTGCTGATTCTCGTCGCCTCGGGCTGCAAGGGCGAAAACCGCGTGGTGCTGTATTGCGCCCAGGATCGCGAGTTCGCCGAGCAGATCATCGACGATTTTCAGCGCCTTCAGCCGCTGCTGGTCGCGACCACTTTCGACAGCGAAGCGAACAAATCGGTCGGCCTCTATGAGGCTCTCCGCCGTGAGGCCCGAAAGCCACGCTGCGATGTGCACTGGAACAACGAGATCATCGCCACCATTCGTTTGCAGCGCGAGGGGCTGCTCCAGCCGTACGACAGCCCGTCCAGCGCGGCTTACCCCGCTGTCTACCGAGCCGCCGACCACACCTGGACCGCGTTTGCCGCCCGGGCGCGGATCATCATCCTCAACACCAAGCTGCTCAAGGAACACGGCATCGCCGAGGCCGATTGGCCCAAGGGCCTGGATGACCTCAAGCACCCGCGCTGGAAGGGGCTGCTCGCCATGAGCGAACCGACGGCCGGCACATCGGCGACGCAGGTTGCTTGTCTGTTCGAAGCCTGGGGCAAGCAAAAGGCCAAGGAATGGTATCTGGCCCTGAAAGCCAATGGCATCAAGCTGGTCAAAGGCAACAAACCGGCCGCCGAAGGGGTAGGGCAGGGGCAATACCTGGTCGGCCTGACCGACACCGATGACGCCGCTGAAGAACTGGCCGGCGGCCGGCCGGTGCGCATTGTCTTTGCCGACAAGGACGCCGACCCCGCCAGCAAAAAGGGGACGCTGTTCATCCCCAACACGGTGGCCATGATCAAGGGCTGCCCCAATCCCGAAGGGGCCCGCAAGCTGATCGATTTTTTGCTCAGCCCCGCGGTTGAGGAAAAACTGGCCGAGTCGGGCAGCCGGCAGATTCCCCTCAATCCCAACGCCCGGCCGCAGTCTGCCGCCGTGGATGTTCACCTCAAAAACCGCCACGGCGCTGCCCGTCGACTTCGGCCGGGCCACCGACCTGTGGGAAGAGGCGCAGCTATTCATTCGCGACGAGTTTTTGCGTCCTTAGCCTGTCCCACAGCAGCACTGCCACCAGAGTTTTGGCATCTCTAATTGTGCCATCCAATGCATAGGCCACGGCCTGTGTCCAGGGCACGACGTACGGCTGGAGGTCTTCGTCGTTTTCCGGGTGCATCTGGCCCGCCATAAGCTCGGTGGCAACGTACACATGCAGCAGCTCGCTCAGCACGCCAGGCGAGGGGTAGAATTCGCAAAGTTTCCGCCACTGGCCGGCGTGATAGCCCGTTTCCTCGGCCAATTCACGCACGGCGGCGCGCTCGGGCGCTTGGATCTCGTCCGGTTCCAATGTTCCTGCCGGGATCTCCAGCAAGATGTCGCCGACATTGGGCCTGTGGTTGCGCAACAGGCACACATGGTCCGCGTCAACCATGGGCAAAATGGCCACGGCGCCGGGGTGCAGGACGATGTCGCGGCGGATGACGCTGCCGTCGGCACCGGTGGCCGTTTCGAGAAAAACCCGGATCTTCTTGCCGGTATGAACCAGTTCGCGGGCCATGGCGGTGCCTCTCCTTGTGGGCGTTTTTGGTTCGTCGATTGCGTGTCGCCCAGGGGAATGATAGAATCCTCTTGAGGTCGAAACCAGTTTCGCCCAGTTTCGCCCAGTTCCGCCCAGTTTCGCCCAGTTTCGCAATTGTGTACTTCGAGCCGAAATCATGCGTGATCCGTTTACCTGGGCGCTGCCGGTTGGACGCATTTTCGGCATCACCGTTCGCATCCACATTCTGTTTTTTGTTTTCGTCATGGTGGTCTGGCTCAAAACGCTGAAGGACGGCGTGCCGGGAGCGCCAAGCTGGATGCTGGTGCTGATGGGCCTGTTGTTTTTCTCCGTGCTGCTTCACGAATTCGGGCATTGCATCGCCGCCCGCTACGTTGACGGCGAGGCCGACGAGGTGCTGATCTGGCCCCTGGGCGGCCTGGCTCGGCTGGACTTGCCTCATTCGCCTTGGGCGCATTTCATCGCGGTGATCGGCGGTCCGCTGGTCAACTTGCTGCTTTGCGGCGTGGCGGCGGCGGTGCTTTGGTCATTCTCGTTTCAGCCGTCGCTGAGCCCCTGGCCGGAACAGGCCTGGAGCACATTGTTATTCAACACGCAGGACGGCACCTGGTGGGGCAGCCGCTGGGCGAGCAAGAGTATCGCCGCCAAGGAATTGTCGACGCCGCTCTACCTGGTGGCTCAGTTTTTTTGGGTCAACTGGTTCCTGTTTCTGTTCAACATGCTGCTGTTCGGTTTCCCCATGGACTGCGGCCGATTGATCCAGGCTGGGCTCTGGCCGTGGCTGGGATACCGGGTTGCGACCCAGACCGCCATTGTGCTTGGTTTCATACTGATGTTCGTGGTGGGCATCTTCGCCCTGTTCAGGGAGCCGCAAGAGCTGATGCTGCTGTTTTTGGCCTGGTTCATTTACCAGTCTTGCAAGACGGAATGGATCAACCTCGAAATGGGCGGCGAGGAGTCGCTGTTCGGCTACGACTTCTCGCAGGGCTATACCAGCCTGGAGCGCGACCAACCTGCGCTGCCGCGCAAGCGCCGCCAAAACTTCCTGCAGCGCTGGCTTCAAAAGCGGGCAGCCCGCAAGCTGCAGCGCGAGCAGGAGCAGCAGGAAGCCGACGAACGCCGCATGGACGGTCTGCTCGAAAAAATCGCCCGCGAGGGCAAGCAGTCGTTGACCGATGAAGAACAGCGGTTCCTCAAGCGGGTTTCAGACCGCTACCGCAACAGGCACTAGAGTCCGACATGATCGAACCGCGCACCCTTCGTGGCTTTCGCGATTATCTGCCCGCGCAGATGCTTGCGCGAGCAAATGCTCGAAAAAACCCGGCAGGTTTATCGGTCCTATGGCTTCGCCCCCATCGACACGCCCGCCCTGGAATACGCCGAAATCCTTCTGGGCAAGGGCGGCGAGGAATCCGACCGCCTGACCTACCGCTTCAAGGACCACGGCGACCGCGACGTCGCCTTGCGGTTTGACCTGACCGTGCCTTTCGCGCGCTTCGCGGCCCAGTACATCAACCAGCTGGGCACTCCCTTCAAGCGTTACCACATGGGACCTGTTTGGCGGGGGGAAAACACCGCGCATGGCCGTTTTCGTGAGTTTTGGCAGTGCGATTTCGACACCATCGGCACCACCAGCAACGCCGCCGACATCGAAACCGTCCTGGTTATCCACGACCTTATGAAGGCATTGGGTTTCGAGCGCTTCACGATCCACGTCAACAATCGGCTCATCCTGAGCGGCCTGCTCGAGGAACTTGGCCTCGCCGGCCACGCCGCGGCTCTGCTTCGAGTGCTCGACAAGCTTCCCAAGGTGGGACCGGACGCTGTAATTGCGGAAATGGTCGAAAAGACTGGCGTTAAGGCCGAGCAGGCGCAGCGCGTGCTGGCCCTGGCCCAAACGAAGGGGACCAGCGCGGAGATTCTCAGCCGTGTGCAGGCCGATTTTGGCGCCAATCCCAGGGCTGCCGAAGGCGCCCGCCGGCTCCGCGAACTCACGCACGTTGTCCACGCCGCGGGAATCGCTGACGAGCGGCTGCGGCTTGACCTCGCCATCGCCCGCGGCCTCGATTATTATACCGGCACCATCGTCGAGACCTTTCTCGATGATCTGCCCACCATCGGCAGCGTCTGTTCGGGCGGCCGTTACGACAGTCTGGCCAGGCTTTTCACCAAGCAGGAGCTGCCCGGCGTCGGCGCCTCGCTCGGCCTCGACCGACTGATCGCCGCCATGGAAGAGCTCAAACTGCTGCCCACCGCGGCCACGCCAGCTCCTGTGCTGGTGGTCCAGTTTGATTCCGCCAAACTTGGCGACTACCAGGCAATGGCCCGCGGGCTGCGCGCGGGCGGGATCAACGTGGAAGTGTTTCCCGACGCCAAAAAAATCGGCCCGCAGCTGCAATACGCCGAGAAACGGGGTTTCAAGCTAGCGCTCATCGCCGGCTCGGCCGAATTTGACGCCGGAGTGTGGAAAATCAAGACCCTGGCGACGAGAACGGAAATCACCGTGCCCAGTGGCGAGGTGTTGGCGACGATTCGGACGATTTTGAAGAGTGAAGAGTGAAGAGTGAAAGGTGAGCCGCTTTTTTTCACTCTTCACTCTTCACTCTTCACTCTTCTTAAAGGAGTTAGCGATGGATCGTGGCAACCGCTATGAAGCAGCCTTTGAAGCGTATCTGCAGACCCAGCGCCTTTGCTATATAGCGGTCCACGAAGGCCGGCGCACGTTCGTCGGCGATACCCGCGTCAAAAACCTCGATTTCATCGTCCATGGCCAGGGCGGCCTTGGTTTCCTCGTCGATGTCAAGGGCCGACGCCATCGTGGCGGTTCAGCCGGTAAGCTCCGCAATGCCTGGCAATGCTGGTCCACGCAGGACGACGTCGATGGCATCGAACGCTGGGAGGGTGTTTTTGGCCAGGGGTATTTCGGCCTGCTGGTTTTTATTTACCTTCTCGATCAGGATGCCGCGCCGCCTGGCGACCTTGGAGATTTGTTCATCTGGCGAGATCGGCAATTCTTGCTGCGAGCCATCCGCGTGGACGACTATCGCCGCCATCTGCGCGTGCGCAGTCCGCGCTGGGGCACGGTCCATCTGCCGTCGGGCGATTTCCGGCAGCTGGCCCGGCCTTTTCGCTACTTCACCCATGACTTCCACCCTTCTCTTGAAGAATGTCCATTTTGAAACATGAATCCACCCAAAATCGGCCTCCGTTTGGAATCGCTGGGTCTGCCATTGCGCCAGGCGCTTGAAGCAGCGCGGCGCATGGGAGTTACCGGCGTGCAGATTGACGCCGTGGGTGATCTCGACCCTCGCCAGTTGTCGCAAACCGGCCGCCGGGAGTTTCGCAATCTGCTCAAGGCCTCCAACCTGGAGCTTGCCGCGCTAGGTTGTCCCCTGCGCCGCGGCCTGGACGTGCCCGAGGCGCAGGAGGAACGCATCGACCGTTTGCGGCTGGCGATGACTTTGAGTTTCGATCTGGGACCGCGCATCGTTGTCGCCGAGGTCGGGAGAATTCCGGAAAAGCCAGATGATCCCCGCCACGTCCTGATGACGGAAGCCCTGTCGGCTCTCGGCCGGCATGGCGACCGAGTCGGCGCCTTCCTGGCCCTGCAGACCGGTTTGGACGAGGGCGGTGTGCTGCGGAAATTCCTGGATAGCTTCGACACCGGCGGACTCGCCGTCAATTTCGACCCCGCCAACCTGATGATCCACGGTTTCGATCTTTATGAGACTGCCCGTGTGCTGCGCGGCAAGATTGTCCATGCCAACGCCAAGGACGCTCGCGAGTCCGGCTCCAGCAGGCAGGCTCAGGAAGTGCCCATGGGCCATGGCGACATCGACTGGCTGGCATGTCTCGGCGCATTGGAGGAAATCGACTACCACGGCTACCTGACGGTCGACCGTGAAGGCGGCACGGACCGCCTATCCGACGTGGCGGCCGGCGTCAAGTTTCTGCGCCGGCTCATGGGTGGCGCCGGGCAATCGGCAAATTGATTTTCTCCGGATCAATCCTCCCTTCCGGCAAAACTCGTGCTACTGTTGAAATAAGAAACTTGTCACCCGCACAAGTTCAAAACCTCGAAATGCTAAACCCGTCGCGAGGCGGGGGCGGAAAGCTATGGACCTCCTCACCAAGGAGGCCGCCAGGCTGCCGAAAGGATCCCTTCCATGAGTTTTCACCCTATGGGTAGAACGGAATTCATTCCGTTCTCCATGCGGAACGGAATGAATTCCGTTCCACGATGCCAACCTTGTCACATCCGGTACATTCTGGCCGCGCTTTGCCTCATTGTCGGTTGGCCCGCGGCCGAGGTTTACGCTCAGGACCAATCCCGCGTCAATGCCACGGTAAAGGTCATTCGCAAGGTCAAGCCGAGCATCGTTGCCATCAAGGTGCCCGGCGCCAACCCGTCCAGCAAGGGCATGGTCGGCACCGGCGTCATCATCGACGAGCGCGGCTATATCGTCACCAATCGGCACGTCGTGGCGGCGGCCAACGAAGTTATTGTCCGCCTTGCCGACGACAGTGAACTGCCCGCAAAGGTTATCCTATCCGACAAGAACACCGACCTGGCAGTTCTCAAAATTACCCCCAAAACCAGGCTGGTCCACTTGCCGCTGGCCCGCTCCGACGACGTGGAAGTCGGCGAGGACGTCATTGCAGTGGGTCATCCTTACGGCTATGCCTTCACGGTGACGCGCGGCATCGTCAGCGCCCTGGGTCGCAAGATCGAACTGCCGGGCGGAGCGATGCTGACGGGGTTGATTCAAACCGACGCCGCCATCAATCCCGGCAATTCCGGCGGGCCGTTGCTCAATATCCATGGCGAATTCATCGGCCTCAATACCGCTCTGCGGGATGGCACCCAGGGCATCGCCTTCGCCATGAACACCGGGACCATCAAGCGTATCTTGAGCGAAAAGCTCAGCGCCGTCAACGTGGCCGGCGTCAGCCATGGTTTACGGGTGCAGGAGGAAACGGCATCCGCAAACGATCCTCACCAACGGGTGATCGTGGCCGGCCTGAATGAATCTTCCGCCGCGGCTGGACTGCAGGCAGGGGACGAAATCCGCGCTGTCGGCAAGCTCGACGTGGCCAATACTTTCGATTTGGAGCGTGCCCTCTGGGAAACCAAGCCGGGCCAGCAAGTCGCCGTCCGCGTGGTTCGCCAGGGTCAGGAGGTCAGCTTCACGTTGACCCTGACAGTGCCGCAAGTCACTGCGATGGCACCCCGCAAATAATGCCCTTTCGCAAAAGCTCTGAGAAGCCGGCCAGGGCCCGGGTTTTCCGCAAGGGGAATCCGGGCCTTTGGCTTTTGGAAGAGTGAAGAGTGAAGAGTGAAGAGTGAAGAGTGAAGAGTGAAGAGTGAAAAAGACCAGCGGCACCTTTCTCCTTTCACTCTTCACTCTTCACTCTTCACTCTTCACTCTTCACTCTTCTCCACCGCCCGTTTTTCTTTACACTGAGCATCTAGCAAATTCCGGATTCGCCTCAGTGCAAGGAGAAGCTGGCTCATGGCAGAGACCGTCGATCAAGTATCCATCGCCAAGGAAACTCGCAAAAGTTACCTTATTTACGCCCTGTCGGTCATCACCTCGCGTGCCCTGCCCGACGTCCGCGACGGCCTCAAGCCGGTGCAGCGCCGCATCCTCTACGCGATGTACCACGACCTGCGCCTGCACGCCGACGACAGGCCGCGCAAGTGCGCCCGCATCATCGGCGAAGTCACCGGCAAGTACCATCCGCACGGCGATGAGGCGGCCTACGACGCCCTGGTCCGGCTGGCCCAGGACTGGGTCATGCGCATGCCGCTGGTGGACGGCCAGGGCAACTTCGGCTCCGTCGACGGCGATCCGCCGGCCGCCTACCGCTACACCGAGGCCAAGCTGACAGCCCTGGCCGACTTCTGCTGGCCGAGCTGCGCCAGCACACCGTCGACATGCGGCCGACCTACAACGCCGAGACGGAAGAGCCGATCGTCCTGCCCGCCCAGTTCCCCAACTTGCTGGTCAACGGCACGGCTGGCATCGCCGTCGGCATGGCCACCAACATTCCGCCGCACAACCTCGGCGAGGTGCTGCGGGCCTGCATCCATCTCATCGACGAGCCCGACGCCACGACGGCCGCAGCTGCTGGACAAGGTCAAGGGCCCCGATTTTCCGCTGGGCGGCAAGATCGTCACCGACCGCGCCGACCCTGCGCAAGATCTACGAGGAAGGCACCGGCAGCATCAAGGTGCAGGGCGAATGGAAGATCGAAGAACACGGCCGCAAGACGCAGATCATCATCACCTCGATCCCCTACGGCGTCAACAAGGGCAACCTGGAACGGTCAATCGGCGAGATCATCGCCGACCGCAAGCTGCCGCAGCTGCTCAACCTCACCAACGAATCCAACGACAAGGACGGCCTGCGCATCGCCCTGGACATCAAGACCGGCGCCGATCCGCAACCTGGTGATGGCCTATCTCTACAAGCACACCGCCTTGCAGGAGAACTTCGCCGTACAACATGACCTGCCTGGTGCCCGACGCCCGACGGCAAACTGCAGCCGCAGCGGCTCGGCCTCAAGGAGATGCTGCGGCATTTCCTCGATTTCCGCTTGCTCGACGGTCCAGCGCCGCTTCGAGTATCGAGCTGGAGCAGCTGCGCAGACGCATTCACATCCTGGAAGGCTTCCGCATCATCTTCGACGCCCTCGACAAGGCCATCGCTCATCCGCGAAGCCAGCGGCAAGGCCGACGCCGCCGAGAAGCTCATGAAGGCGTTCAAGCTCGACGAGATGCAGACCGACGCCATCCTCGACGCCCAGCTTTACAAGATCGCCCAGCTGGAGATCAAGAAGATCCTCGACGAACTGAAGGAAAAGACAAGCCGAGGCCGAGGAGATCGAAGCGATTCTGACGTCGGAGAAGAAGCTGTGGGGCGTCGTCAAGGACGAGATGGAGGACCTGGGCGAGAAGTACGGCGACCGCCGCCGCACCCAGCATGGCCTCCGGCGAGGACGCTGCCGGAGTTCGACGAGGAAGCCTACATCGTCGCGCGAAAACACCAACGTGGTGCTGACCCGCGACGGCTGGATCAAGCGCGTCGGCCGGCTGGCGTCGGTCGAGGGAACGCGCGTGCGCGAGGGCGACGAGGTGATCGCCGTGGTGCCCGGCAGCACGCTCGACCACGTCATCTTCTTCGCCGACGACGGCACCGCCTACACCATGCGCATCAACGAGGTGCCGGCCAGCTCCGGCTATGGCGAGCCGATCGCCAAGTTCTTCCGCCTGGACGATCAGGTGAAAATCGTCGCGGCCGTCACGACCGATCCGCGCTTCGTGCCTGCCGCCGTGCCCGCTGCCGCCGCCGCTCGCACCGCCAAGGACGAGCCGGCCGATCCGCCGGGGCCTTACCTGCTGGTGGTGACCGCCCAGGGGCAGACGCTGCGCACGCCGCTGGCGCCCTTCCGCGTCGAGTCGACCAAGGTCGGCCGCCGCTACGTCAGGCTCAACGAGGGCGACAAGGTGGTGATGGCGACGGTGCCTCGGGACGAGGAGACGCATCTTCCTGGCGTCGGCCAACGGCCACGTGATCCACTTCGCCATCGACGAGATCAACATCCTCGCCGGCGTCGGCAAGGGCGTGATGGGCATCAAGCTGGGCGAGGGCGACACGTGCCTGGGCGGGGCGTTGATGGGCGGCCGTTTCGACAAGTTCACTCTGGAAACCTCCGGCGGCAAGCACAATGGAGTTCGGCCGGCTCAAGTATGAGGTGACTTCCCGCGGCGGCAAGGGCTTCGAAGCGGTCAAACGCACGACTTTCGTCCGCGTGGTGCCGCCGCCCATCGAGCTGGTGAACTGGGACGAAATCGAGGGCGAGGGCGCAGACGGCAGCAAAAAGCCATCGAACGGCAAGGCAGGGCAGGGGGGTCTGTTTGATTGATCGAATGCGGGAAATGGAATCCTGCTCCTAATCCTACTCGTGCTCTTAATCTTCTTCCTAATCGTAATCCTCATCTTAATCCTGCTCTCCTCGGTGCGGGCCGGCACATCCCCTTCGCTGAGCAAGATTATGATGAGGATTACGATTAGGAAGAGGATTAAGAGCACGATAACGAGAAAGATTAGGACGTCCCCCTAAGCGAATAATTCCGTTAGGCGCTTGCCATCGGCTCAATCTTGCATTAGATTGGGTGCGCCTGCCCTTTTTGCCAAAGCTATCGGGTCGAATGCCTGGCCTACAATGGGAGCCGTCTCATGCGTCGTTTGCCGTTTCTTTCCTTGCTCAGCGCGCGGCGCTTATGCTCGGCATGTCCTGGATCGCCCAGGCACAAACATCTAACTCTCAACAAGGCGGTCCATCCGATAAGGCGCCCGACTTGCGGGAATATCGGACGGTTTATAACGCCGTCACCACCCCGGTCGGCTCGGCAGGCCAGGACGGCGGCAAGACCGGCTACCTCGGTATTGCCGTCGTGGGCGACTCCGGCGGCCGAGTGGTCGTGGACGGAGTCCAACCTGACTCACCGGCTGAGAAGGCAGGCGTCAAAACCGGCGACGTCATCGCGCGCCTTGACGAACGGCCCGTCGGCTCCGCCGTGGCCTTTCGCGAATGGCTGCAAGTGCACAGCGCCGGCTCAGCGCTCAAGCTTCAGGTCCGCCGCCAGGAAGAGGTCCTTGAGATGACGGCGATGCTGACCGCGGCGACCCGCCCGCTGTCCGCCAAGGACGCGCAAGGCGGCAAGGGAGGGGGCAAGGGTAAGGGCGGGCCCGGTGCCTTGACGCTCTGGCAAAAGCCCGTCTTTCGCGTCGGCGTCGTCTTCATCGAGTTCTCGGACGTCAAGCACGATGACAAGATCAATGCCAAGGAATGGGATGAGGCCCTGTTCAGTTTCGGCAGTTACACGGGCACGAAAAATCCCACCGGCCAAACCGTCCACGGCAGCCTCAATGACTATTTCGCCGAGCAATCCGGCGGCAAATTCAAGTTCGAAGGCAAGCTCTTCGACTGGGTCGACGTCGGCAAGAAACGCGGCGATTACGTGCAGGGAACGGGAACCAGCAACAAAACTCAGGTGCTCACCGAGGCTCTGGCCAAGGTTGCCGCCCGCGACGGCAAGGATGCCCTGAAAAGTTTTGACGGTTTGCTGTTCATCTACGCCGGCGCCATCCAGAAAACCAACCGCGGCGCTGTCTACTATCCGCATGCCGGCTCGGTCACCGACAAAAATGACCAGCGTTTCCGCTACTTCCTGGCGCCGGAAGGCGGCAGCACCATGACGACGACCGCCGGCCTGGCCAAGATTGCCGGCGAGATGCTGGGCCTGCCCGACCTGGCGGCCCGCACCGAAAACGTCGGTTCGCGCAGCCTGGGCGTCTGGTGCATTCTCTCCAATCCCATCCCCGATGGCCGGCCGCAGCATTTCAGCGCCTGGGCCAAGGAAAAAATGGGTTGGACCAAGCCAGCCATCATCGATCCCACGGTCAAGCAAAAGCTGATCCTGGGCCCCATCGAAGATTCCCCCCGCGAATGCTTCAAGGTCCTGGTTCGGCCTAACGGCAGCGAATACTACCTGCTGGAAAACCGCTGCAGGAAGGGTTTCGACTTCGATTTGCCCGCCGGCGGTCTGCTCATCTGGCGCGTGGTCAACGACCGTCCGGTCCTGTGCGAGTCGCATGGCCTGGACAGCCCCAAGGCGCCGAGACGCAGCAGGGATCGATCCCCTTCCCGAGCAAATTCAACAATGCCTTCACACCGGACACGACGCCATCGAGCAGCTCGCCGCTGGGTGGCGGTCTGCCGGTTCACATCCGGCAGATTCAAAACTTGCCGGATGGCCGGATTGCGTTTGTGATCGGGTATGAATATCGCTAGCCGCACATCGTAGTAGGCACACTCCGTGTGCCGTTGAAATGTCAAACGGCACACGGAGTGTGCCTACTACTTTGGTGCCGGCAGCTTCACCACCATGACCCGTTTGGGCATCTCGCCCACCGGAATCCGCGCCACCGTCTTCCTGGTGGCCGCGTCGAGCACGGCCACGGTGTTGCCGATCCGCTCGGTGATGTAGCAGTATTTGCCGTCGGGCGAAAAGCACATCCAGTAGCCGCCGCCTTTCATGACGATGCTGTCCACCTGTTTGGGCGGGTCCACGGTGAGGTCGAAAACATACGTGCGATCGTGGTAAACATCGCACATCCACAGCTCCTTTTCATCGCCGCTGAGGCAAATCCCGTGGCTGCGGCTCGGAATGCGAGCAGCTCCGCGGGAACATTCGCCAGCACGCGGTGGATGACCTTGCGCCGCTCAATGTCGGCGACCTCAAAGCCGATGAGCGTGTCGACGTTGGCGTACAGGCGTTTCTCATCGCGCGAAAGCACGATGGGCCGCGGTGCGTCGGAAAGCGGAATTTCGCCGATCAGCTTATGGGTGGCTGTGTCGGCGATCAGCACATGGTACGACGCCTTGGGTCCCAGATACATGTGTTTGCCGTCCGTCGAGCACAGAGTGTTGTGCGGCCTGCCCCCGGTGGCGATTTTCTTGAGCACCGCGCCGCTCACCAGGTCGATAACCCACCAGGTGGCGTCATCGCACGGGACATAGGCTAGCTTGCCATCGGGCGTAACGGCCAGCTCGTTGGGCCGGGGACCGATGGTGAGCCGGCGCGTGACCTTGTCGGCGACCGGGTCAAACCAGAGCAGTTCGCCCTGCTCGCCTTTGGTGTTCTCGATGGTGATGAACATTTGGCTGCCGTCGGCGCTGGCGGCGAGGCCGTGCGGCTCCGGCCCGACTTCGACCCGTTTGATCACCTTGTTGGTGGCGGTGTCGATGACATGGATATCATTGCCCGCGGCGTTCGCCACATAGAGCTTGCATGCCGGGGCTGGCGGTTGCGGCTGGGCCAGGAGGGTGCAGAGGATTAGCGGGACCGCCAGTGTCATCATCTTCATCGCTTGCTTCTCCGTGAGGTCTTCACCGCCCAGGGGCGCCGGGCGGCTTGGCGTATTGCTTAATTCAGTGTAGGAAATCTACTAACTGGCTGATCGATGATACAGCGGGCCGGCGTCGGACGCTTGACCGTCTCCCGGTGGCTCCGCTGCTGTCTGCCCAAGATAATACTGTGCCTTTGCAACTGCGTGCCGACATTGTGTCTTACCGGAGTCACCATCATGTTGCGCCGTTTGGCCGTTTTCTTTTGCTTCCTGCCAATTCTCACGCTGGGCCTGGCCCCCGCTTAGGACGCCAAAACACCCCAAAAACAACCCGACCCCCGCGCCGCCAAGCTTGACGAACTGCTAAAAATGGGATCGCTCCGATGCTCCGGGTTGCGTGGTCGCGGTGGTCAAAGACGGCCAGATGGTCTACCAGCATTCCGGCGGCGCCGCCAGCCTCGAATTTGGCGTCCCCTTGTCGCTGAGCACCGTCTTTTTGATCGCCTCGCTGTCGAAGCAATTCACCGCCTTCGTCATCATGCTGCTGGAAAGCAGCCGTGAGGGCGGTATAGCGGCCACGACAATGGCCCTGATATTGCCAAAATTACGGCCCACGGCCATAATGCTCGGGCATTCAGACATAATTGCTTTGGCGCCGTCCGACACTCTCGCCGCGGAGTAACAACGCATGACGCACGAATCCGCAGAGGCAACGGCCACGGCGGGCACACCCGGCTGGCGGCCAGGCGTTGACCTGTTTCTCATCAGTCTTTTCATTTTGTTCCTGGAGTTGGCGTGTATCCGCTGGTTTCCGGCCCACGTCCTGTTCCTGACGTTTTTTACCAACCTCGTCCTGCTGGCCTGTTTTCTTGGCATGTCGATAGGCTGCATGGCTGGCGGCCGGCCCCGCCGCTACCTGGCGTGGACTCCGGCCTGGCTTGCCCTGGCGATCGCCACCGCCCACCTCATCGATCGGCTTCGCAACCGGCTGATGCCGCTACTCGACGTCGGACATCAATCTTCGCCTCAGACTGGTCTTTTTTGGCACCGAGTACTTCGCCCAGGATGTCGCGGCTTTTTTCATCCCCATCGAGGTGGTGGGCGGCTTCTTCTTCCTGGTCATCGCCCTGGCGTTCGTGGGACCGGGGCAGGAACTTGGCCGCGCTTTGGAACGTCTGCCCAATCGCGTCACGGCGTACACCGTGAACATCGCGGGCAGCATCGTGGGCATCATGCTCTTTGCGGCCTTCTCCTACCTTGAGCTGCCGCCCTTGTGGTGGTTCCTGCCGCCGGTGTTGCTCCTCGCTTATTTCCTTTATCCGCGCGGAGCTCAGGACGGCCGGCGAGCGGCCTGGGGCCTGCGTCTGGCGGTCTTGATGGTCATCCTGGCCGCGGTGAGCTTTCGTCCCGGCTGGGTTGACGAGTCGAGTGCCAGGCAATTCTGGTCGCCGTATTACCGCATCGATTACGAACCGAAGTCGCGCCTTATCAACGTCAACCTGATCGGCCATCAGCAGATGGTGCCGCGGGCGGAGTCGTCGCCTGCGTATGCCCTGCCGCACCTTTTGACGCGCGATACCGGCGGCGCCCCGTTCAAGAATGTCCTCATCATCGGAGCCGGTTCGGGCAACGACGTCAGCCGGGCCTTGCAATGGGGCGCGGAACACATCGACGCCGTGGAGATCGACCCCGCCATCCAGCGCATCGGCCTTCGGGACAATCCCGATCAACCGTACCAGGACCCGCGTGTCACGGTGCATCTGGGCGACGGCCGCAATTTCCTGCACTCGACCGACCAGCAATACGACCTGATCATTTACGCCCTGGTCGATTCCCTGGTGCTGCACAGCAGCTACAGCAACATCCGGCTGGAAAGCTACCTGTTCACGTGCCAGGCCTTCGACGACGTCAAGAAACGGCTGAAACCGGATGGGCTTTTTGTGATGTACAATTATTTCCGCCAGGGCTGGATCGTCGCCCGGCTGAAGGAAAGCCTCACGAAAGAGTTTGGCGCCGCGCCGCTGACGCTGACGTTGCCTTATCTGGAACGGATCGAGCCTGAAAAAGCCTTTGACGGTTTCACCTTGTTCATGGCAGGCTCGCGGCAGCGCTTGGATCGGCTTCGCGGCGCCTTCCAGAAACAACCCGAGTACTGGGTGGGTGCCTCGGCCAACGCGCCGCTGACGCCGGACCAAACGCCCAATGGGTTTGCCGACATCACCGACCAGGAACGCCAGCACAGGCGTCAGACCACCAAGGAAAACGGCAAGAAAGAGGGAGATTGGATCCGTTTCGGCCTGGCGACGGTGGAGCTGCCCCGTGAATCGCTGACCCCGGCCACCGACGACTGGCCGTTTTTGTACTTGCGCAGCCCGCTGATCCCCATGCGGCCGACGCTTAGCGGCATGGCGGTCATGGCCGGTCTGGCTTTGCTGATGCTGTGGTGGTTCAGGGAGCCAAATGCGCAGGGGTCGAGACGGCTGACGTTTGACCCCAGGATGTTCTTTCTAGGTGCAGGTTTCATGCTGGTCGAGACCAAGGCCGTGGTCCACATGGCGCTGCTGTTTGGGAGCACCTGGATGGTGAATTCCGTCGTCTTCTTCGCCGTGCTGATCATGATCCTGGCGGCCAATCTGTTCGTGCTGCGCGTGAAGCCTCGCTCGTTGTGGCCCTACTACGCGGGCCTGTTCCTGGCACTGGTGCTGAATCTGCTAGTGCCGCTGGATTTCTTCCTGGGGCAAGAACGGACGCTGCAGGTGGTGGGTTCGTGCCTGCTGGTGTTCGCGCCGATTCTGTTCGCCGGAGTGATCTTCGCAACGTCGTTTGCCCGCACGAAGGCCGCCGGCCCGGCCTTTGGGGCCAACATCGCCGGCGCCATGCTCGGCGGCTTGACGGAAAACACGTCCATGCTCCTGGGCTTTCAGTATTTGCTCGTTGTGGCGCTGCTTTTTTACGTGCTATCGATGGTAGGGGGCAAGGTCCGCGGTTTTATTGGGAGGAATCTAACATGATCGCTCGATGCTTGGTGGTGGTTGCCGGAATCCTGCTGGCCAGCGGGATCGCTCCCGCACACCAGCAGAAAGACGACAAGGATGCGCTCCAGGGAGAATGGACCGTTGTTTCCACGGAGGTCAATGGCAAGGATTATCCGGCCAACAAGGGCAAGAAACTTGTGGTGAAGGGCGACGAATGGACGGCGCCCGGTGGCGGCGAGTTCAAGTTCAAGGTCGACGGAACAAAAACACCGAAGCAACTCGACCTCTATTTGAGCAGCAAGATCGTTGACTTGACGTGGGCGGGGATCTTCAAGATCGAGGGTGACACGCTCACGTTCTGCCGGCCCTCCACGGCGGGAGACGAGCGGCCCAAGGAGTTTAAGGGCGGCGAGGGGATGTTTCTCATGGTTCTCAAGCGGCCTGGGAAGTGAGCGCGGCCGGAGAAAAGGTCTCAGAAATGCTCCGTGGAAAACCCCGCTTCGGCCTTGGCGTCTTTGCGTCTTTGCGCGAGCTTATGCCGTAGATACCGCCTCGCGCAAAGTCGCAAAGACGCCAAGAGCATCGCCACTGCAGGTTTTCTACAAAGCATGTCAGGAACCTTTTTAAGCCTCGTAATCCGCAGACTCGGATCGCTGGGGTTTTTGTGCGGCTAGCCCCGGGGGCGCAGCGTGCCTTCCTGGCCCAATTTCCCGGCCAGACTTTGCACCCGACTCTGCCCTGGAGCCGCCGAGATGGCGCCGACCCAATCCACCCTGAAAGGGTGGAATATCAAAGCCGAGGGTAACCTGGCCGACCCTGTCCGTCGCTTCAAACCGCGACAAGTTCAGGCCGGGTTACACTCGGTTCAGACCATGACGGCGGGATTCTTCGACCCTGAAAGGGTGGGATCACGGTCCGTCCTAGGTAAGGACGAACCTCAGCCGTTGCCAAATCGGTGTGCGGTCCATTGTAGGCTGTACCTACGGTGGTAAAATGAACGGGCCGCCGCCGGCCCTCGAGCCGGCGGTCGTCGGCATTCGTCCAGCAAGAGCGACCAAGGGAACCAACCATGACGACTGTGACCATCGAGGAAGCCCAAGCCAAGTTGCCCGAGTTGATCGACCATTTGGCGGCAGGCGAGGGTCTGGTGATTACCCGCGATGAGCAACCGATTGCCCGGCTGTTGGCCGAGCCGAAGCTTAAACGCAAGCCCCGCAAGCCGGGCAGCGCCAAGGGAATGCTCACCATTCTCGTTGAAGACGATGAACACCTCAAGGACTTCGCGGAGTACATGGAATGAGAGCCCTGCTCGACACCCATGCGTTTCTGTGGTTCATCCTCGACGATCCCCGATTGAGTGCAACGGCGAGCAAGATTATCGAAGACCCCGCCAACGATATCGAGGTCAGCCCGGGAAGTTATTGGGAGATCGCCATCAAGGTCAAACTCGGCAAGTATGCCCTGCCGCAGCCATACCATCCGTTCGTGGAGTTGCAGATCGCGGCCAATGACTTCCGTATCCTGTCCATCGAGCCGAAACACACGGCTCTGCTAACCACGATGCCGCTGCATCACAAAGACCCATTTGACCGGCTCTTGGTCGCACAGGCCCTGGTGGAAGGCATCCCCGTCGTCAGCGTGGACGACAAATTCGATCCCTATGGCGTCACGAGAATTTGGTAACAACGGACCGTTTGGATTAGCTGCTCCGCGTGGGGAAGCCGAGGTGATCGGCAGCCTGGGAATGTCCGGAGCTACCATGCCGACAGTGAGAGACCGCCTGCCATGATTGCGCCAATTCGTAAAGAACTGTTGTCGGTCTTGGCTGAATTGAGCGCCGCTTGTCCAGAACTGCGGTTCGGGCAACTCACCGCCAATTTATCAACCCTGGCCAAGGGACTGTCCGTCGAGGGCCTTTGGGACGCCGAGGACGAGGAGTTGCTGGCCGCCGCGCGAAAGCAATTGGCCCACTTCGTTGATCGCCACTCCGGCGTGGCTTGATGGGCTGACTTGAGTTGTGCAAGGCAAGCGTGGTCCACACACCATCGAACTTGCCAATGGCTTGATCGGTGCTGACGGGAGGAGGTGGAATTCACGAAACTGGACATAGAACGTGACTAGATTTTGCGGAAAGCAAAGGAGGACGGCAACTGCATCGTGTCGGTCGGCGGTCTTTTTTCTCGTGTTGAAGGCCGAACAGCGGCACCGGCGGACTCATCTGCTAAGGGGGAGCCACTAGGGGAAACGCTTCATTTGGCTCAAGTTCAACAAAGCGATCTTTGCCAAGGAAACGGGCATCAAGAAATTCCAGGCACCCAGCAACGCCAAGCAAAGGGTAACGCACATTGGCAGCGGTGAACGCCGCGATTGCCGGCCAGCGGATTGCATTACCCGTATCATCCGCCAGTTCCAACTCGACTTCGCCGAAACGGAGGGCGAAGCGCTGCCCACGCCAACGCATCCCATGCCCGGTGCTGGGGAGCAGAGAAACTCCCAGGAATGTGGCGACATCCAGCGGAAAAATCGTGTCGTCGGCCCCAGTGTCCAGCACTGCGCAAAGGAAATGAACAGTCCCGCCGCGCCGTGTACGGTGACAGGCAGCAATGGCCGCCAACGCGCCTGGGCAGATTGTGGCAATGAAGGTGGCGGAGCGCCCTGGATTGGTTCCGGCATAAAGGGAAAGCGAAGAATCACATTAGCTCCGCGGCGCCGAGGTAGATTTCGGTCGAGTCGAACTCGATGTGTTCGAGCACGACATTGCGCATATCCCCATCAACGGCGCGTATTTGGTCGGCAAGCTCTGCGATGCTCGCGCCGCTGGCCACGATGCGCTGACCATCCGCGCTGAAGGCGACCCATTGACCGTCGAGCTTTCGCAGTTCTTCAACCGGGAACTTTGACCGGTTTGCCCGAAAGGCAGCGGCAAGGGACGTTTTCATGGAAGTGGCTCCTGGATGGCAATCCTGCTGCCTGCCGTTAGCGATTTCGGCCTTGATGCATGTTGATTCTACAGTTGAAATCCGCGCCACCTCAAGTCAAACTGGCGCACGTCCGATAAAAACATGGACTGTTTATGTATTATTTGGCTAATTATTATTGACTTTATAGTGGCCAATCAAGTACAATCTCCATGAAGGAGGTGAACCATGAGCGACAGCAAAAAAACCATGACGCTCAACCTTACTGGAGCCGAAATGGCGGTTTTGGAGGATCTTGCGAGCAAGAAGGATCTCTCCAAGACGGCGGTGCTTCGCCAGGCGCTTCGCCTTTACCAGTTGGTGGACAAGCGGCTCGGCCAGGGTGAGAAGCTGATTTTCGAGGACGAAAAGGCCCAGAAGAAAGCGGAGCTGATGGTACTTTGAGGCCAGACTTATGTCGGCGGCACCCACTTGCAACCTCACTGATCACCCGCTAAACTACAGGAACTTGGATTACGCGTTTCACCTTCTCGGAGAGCCAGCCATGGCGCCGAGGGGTAATGCAGCGGGTTTGCCAGAAATTGATGCCAGGGGACCTTCAGCGAAGCCCAAAACTGCCTCTTGGCTTTTGTGCAACGATGCGATTTCAAAGCGTAACCGAGGTGCCGTCGCATGTTAAAATCGAGCAAAAACACGAAGGATGACCCGTGCCCGGCCTTCTTGAAAAAACTGGCCGACCTGTCGGGCGCCGGGCGAATCGATGCAGGGGTCGATGAGGTAATCGATTATTTCGAGAGCTTATTTGCCAAGGGGGACTGGTATTCCTCTAACAAAACCCTTGCCCACGCGGAAGTGAGCGGGTTGGACACTGCCGTCTCTCTTGCCATGCTTTCGATGACGCTGGTGGAAAAACGGCGACTTTCCGCGCAAGGGGTTTTTCTCGCGTCTTCGCCGGGACCTGGTCGCGAGCCGAGGTCGCCAAACAGCCGAAGAACTCCTGAGTGGTTTCGAGTAGCGCCGATTTTCGTCTCGGACATCGCCGGGCCGCTCGAACTTGCGGCCTCGCCAATCTCCTGTGGTGCGGTAGAATGATCTGGTGAAAAAACAATTCCGCAAACCGGCGCCACCAGAACTTTGGGACGATTACATGCGGCTAAAATCGCTTACCTACGCCGAATACGAAGGCCGGCCCCTGGAATGGCTGCTAGACGACCTTACCTTGGGCGCTATTAATTTGATCGTTGGCAAAAATGCGGCCGGCAAGACCCGCACGTTGAATGTCATCGGCGCTCTTAGCTCAGATGCTGAGTAACGCCAGGAAACCCGGACTTGCCTCAGATTACAACGTCGTATTCGAGCACGATGACCAAGCCTTCCGATACGAGCTTATAATCGCCGACATGAAGGTTGTGCGCGAAAGACTAACCGTCGATAAGACGGTCAAGTTAGACCGTGGCGAGGAGGGCAAGGGGCACATTTTCGCGGAGAAAATCGACGGCGGGAAAAGGGTTCGCTTCCAGACGCCCCAGGACGAACTTGCGGCCGCCGCGCGGCGGGATGGCATCCAGCACAGTTTTTTGCAACCCCTTTACGAATGGGCATCGTCTCTGAAGTATTACTCCTTCGGAACAGACCTGGGCAAAAGCCAAGTAGCGGTTTTGCAAGGGAAAAATCGGCCCGACATGGCCGCGACCGAAACGGACGTGGTTTTGTGGCTTTTCGACAAGGGCGCCAAGAAATTCGGAAAGCGTTTTCAAAGGGCGATCGTCAAGGACATGGGGATGCTGGGCTACCCGATCCAGAACATTGGACTGGGTGCCCCGGTGTCTTTCAGGCTCACGCCGGCTCCGCCCGCCGATCTGCTGTGTTTGTTCGTCCAGGAAAAAGACCTAAGCGGCATCACCGACCAAAACAGCATGTCGCAGGGAATGTTTCGCGCATTGGCGATTCTCATCCACCTGAACTACGCCCAGTTTTCGAACAAACTCGCTTGCATGCTCATCGACGATATCGGCGAGGGACTCGACTTCGATCGCTCCTGCCGCCTTATCGAGACTGCTCCGCAAAAAGAGCGAATCGTCTGCGATTCAGCTCATCCTCGCCACAAACGACCGTTTCGTGATGAATAAGATTCCCCTCCAGGAGTGGTCGCTCCTGCAAAGGACGGGGAGCCACGTAAGAGTCTACAATTACGTGAATTCCCGTAGGCATTTCGATCAATTCGGCTTCATGGGCCTCAACAACTTCGACTTCCTGCAGTACGATTTTATCAAGGAAGACGCGGACACCATCTTCGCGGCAGCGAACGGTGAGGTGGAGGTCAAGAAGTGAAGAAGCCTCCGCCCAAGCAGCCCAAAAAGCTTGCCATCTTTGTCGAGGGCATGACGGAAGGCGTATTTGTCGAGAAACTCATCCGCGAGATGATCGACGACCAGGAGGTCCGCATCGAAGTATTCCGGGTGGCTGGCGGCGGACGTTCACTCAGGAGAATGTCCCTGGTTCGACGAGGTCCGGGTCCCGAGACACCGGATCAGGTCTTTTATGTTCAAATCGTGGAAAGCAGCAACGACGAGCGGGTTGGCTCAGATGTCGCGCGACCACTATGATCAATTGGCCAGGGCAGGCTTTGTCGGCATCGTGGCGATTCGCGACGTTTACCCGCAGCATTGTGCGGCCGACATACCCGCGCTCCGCAGGGCGCTTCGATACAAGCTACGCACGAAGCCGATCGACCCATTGTTCGTACTCGGCATCATGGAAATCGAGGCGTGGTTCCTGGCGGAGTATTCGCACTTTACCAAAATCCATCCGGGCCTGACCTTGGCTCGCATCTTTGCCGCCATGGGTTTCGATCCCAGCACTGAAGACATGCAATCTCGCCAATGTCCGCATGAGGATCTCCACGCCATTTACCAGCTTGAAGGAAGGTCATATCGCAAGAAGGGCAAAAGCGTGCAGCGCACGGTTGCCCGCCTGGACTATAACCGCATTTATTTCCAGCTCGTGGATAGATTCCCGGACCTTCAGAATTTGACCGCGACATTGGATGATTTTTTCGCCCTGCCGTAAATGCAATGCAGCGACATCGTCGAGCTTTCGCAGTTCTTCAATCGGGAACTTGGCGCGGTTTGCCCGAAAGGCAGCGCAAAAAGTCGTATTCATGGCAGCCTGCTCCTAGCTTCGCCCAGCGGCCCGTCGCTTTTCAGCGCGGTGAATTCCGCCGCTTGAGCCTCTTGATTGTATCGTAAGTGGTCAAGAAATGCATCCTCTTGGCAACCTACAGGGCAGGACAACGGCGGATGCCGGCTGGGTGGTGGAAAAAGCCTCGAAAGGCCCTTGACTTCCGTGGCCCGACATCAGATGCTGAGGATGGAAACTCGGCCCCGGGGAGACCTTCGGGTGGCCCCGAAAGGGTTGTCTCCTTTTTTCATGCGCGGCCGGGTGGGTTGGGTGCGACTGGCGGCTTGACCGCCAGTGGAGTCGCTTCGACCCTTGCAGACCCGTTCATCTCGGACATCACCAAGTCGCTCGCGCTCGTGGCAAGCCACCAGTCGCACCTGGCGGGCAGACCAGACGAACACTGTCTTCGATTCCAAACTTACCTTGACTTGGTTACATGCACCCTGTTCAATCGAGGCATGGATGTAGGTGCGATTATCCCCTGTGGCCAAGAAAGGATGGGTGCTAAATGTTTCTTGTTTTCGTGCCAAACGACTTGTTGGGAATCGAGCGTTATTGTGTGTTCACCAGAGAAGACCCTCGCAAGGATGGCTATAAAGGCCTTGTCGAAGAGAACGTACTGTTTGAGAATGATGGGGACACTGCGTCTTGGCCTGATGGCGAAGGGCGACCGCAGCGATGCGTCGGTCGAGCATCGCCCAATCCGAAACAATACAAGGTGTTCAAGTACCGGAGCGATTTGGAGCAGTCCGACTACGAGTTTCTCGCAGACAAAGGAGAATGGACTGAGAAATCACGCTGGTCCGAGGTGCGGTTGAATTAGCCGGCAGCCTGAACCGTGATTTTGAAAAATTCGGTGTGAATCTTAGTCTTTGTTCGCCACTCACAAAGCGTAGCGACGGGCGTGGGCGCATTGGCTACCTGTTGAAAGGCCATTAGCTTCCGTGTGGTATCCGCACTTCGGCGGGCGACCTTTTGCCGCCATGTTGTAGTTTAGCCTTCGGGGCCGGCGGTCGGGTTGGAATTTGACTTACACGGCCATGTGGCCCTGTAAGCAACGCACAGCCCCATTCGGCTTGCCGAAATGCTGGCAACATGCAATAACGCCATTTATCTCGGAAATGCCAACCGGTTCAATCAACTCGCTCCGTTCCCATCCTGCAAATTCGGTGGCACACTCACGCCCTGATCCACAGCAGTGACTTCGGTCAGTTCTTCAGCAATCCCAGTGAGCTCTTGAAATCGCCTCACCCACGGGAAAAGTCGCGTTTGGAGCGATCCGACCGACTTATTGTAAGCCTCAACGGCCGCTTCAAGCTTTTCACCAGTCTTGCGATAATGCTCCAACCAAGTGTCAATCCTAGAGTAAAGGTCTTTACCTTGTTTGAGAACCTCTTTGGCGTTCTTGCTAACAGGAATTGCTGCCAACCGTAGGCGATGGCCTTCAAGAAACCCAACAGTGTGATTGGAGACGCGAGCATGACTTTTTGGGATAAGGCGAATTCGATGATGTCGGGGTCGATCTCGTAAGCTGCCGAAAGGCAGGATTCAATTGGGATGAACATAACCACCAACTCTGGCGAAGGCTGAAATTGTTCCCAATAGTTCTTTTTTGACAAATCCTTGATCATTTCCTTGAGTTTCTTGGCGTGTTCCTGGAGTTTTTGCTGTCTGACCTCAGCATCCAATGTTGTCATTGCTTCCAAAAAACTCTGGAGCGGAAACTTGGAATCAATGGACACTTTGCCCTGGTTGGGAAGCCGTACCACCATATCTGGAATGCCACAAGCACCTGATGGCTGTTCGTCAAAAGAAACATGATCCAACATCCCCGCTAGCTCGACTATGCGCCGCAATTGAATTTCGCCCCACCTTCCCCGCACTGGCCCGGCTTTCAAAGCATTTACCAATTGGTCCGTTCTATCACGAAGCTCACGATACGCTGCTTGCAACACGCCGATGTTGTCCGTCAAACCAGTGTAAGCCCCTTCTCGTTTCGCCTCAAGCTCTCGAACGTGTTGGTCGAGTTGACTAATGTTGGCCTCAAGGGAGCTTTTTAGCAAACCAATTTGGCCAGCATGAGACGTCAGTTGATTATTGATGCGGCCTGAGAACGCGTCACCGTTTGCCCTTGATTGATCCGTAAGCCTTACAAGCGATTGGGCGGCAAAGGCTTCGAATGTTTCACGCAAAGCTGTGTATGCGCCTTCTCGCTTGGCTTCAAGCTCTCGCACGTATTGATCGAGATGATTGATATTGGTCTCGAGGGAGTTCTTTAGCCCTCCGATTTGGCCAGCATGTGAGCGCAGCTGGTTCTCGATTCGGCCTGAGAATTCGTCAGCACTCGCATGCGACTGGGCGGTCAGTTCTTGACGGTACGCTTGTGATTGTTCAGTCAAGTCCCTAAGTGACCTGGAAGCAAAGCTTTGCAAATTGGCTTCGGACCTTGCGGCAAAGTTGGAAAAACTGGCCTCGGATCGGGAGAGAAGGATTTCGAAGGTGTTTTGCAGGTTTTGCTGCGAGTTTTCGATCCATCGCTTTTCATCGGCAATGGTTTTGATCTCGGCCTCAAGCTGGGCGTGACGCGCCTTGGAACTCAAATGGGCAACAAGTCCGCCGAGCGCGGCGCCCATTGAGAAAACTACCAACAGTGCCAGCAAAGTGCCGCTGCCATTCGATTGCTCGCGTGTAAAATAGAATGAACCAGCAGCGCCTATGCCCAGCAAAACGACCACAGCAAGGACGCCGCCAAACCAGGTCCAAGGAGACCGTCTGGTCTTTGTTGGTTTGGGACGTTGCGCATTCGGGATAACATTGGGTTCAGAACGGGGGACGGCCCCTACACCGTTTTTTTTGCCAGAGCCCGAAGCAGGGGTGGAGGATTCCGTAATAACTGGACGAGTCGCGTCGCCGCGTGCATGGAGCCTGAACGTGCTGCCGCAGCCTATGCACTTTATAAGTTTGCCAGCAAGTTCGTCCTTCACGCGTAAGCGCTTGCGACAAGTGGCATTTGGACAATGCACGTCGATGGACATGTCGGTTAACCCCTTAATGAAGCCGACGCATGTGCTGATGCAATGGCGCGTTGCACCGGAATGCAACCGATCATCATGTCACGGCTAGCAAAACTCGCTGGACTGCAATTTTGAAGTATACATGCGGTAGGTTGCGATATCAAATGAATAGTTGTCGATGCGCTCGCCTGGGTAGAGCTGAATCGAGATTGTTGCGAACTTGGGCGTCACGGACATCGGCCAGGCGCTTGCACTGACGGCGAATAATCAGTGACACCCGACACCGTGCGCGATAAACCGATCGCGCAGCACGCTACCCAGGGCTTGCTCGACGATGTAGCGGGTGATGAAGGCGGGCGTGTAAAACGCGCCTTCTTTCTGGCGGCGGCTCTTGTGTTTCTCCAGGCCCGCGGGCTGAACATTGCCTTCCACCTCCTCGCGCAGCTTTTCCAGGTCGGTGATCGATTGCTCGAAAATGTGGCCAAGGATGTCCACGTCGATCAAGCTGCCCCGGCTGGCCTCGTCGTCGTCCGGCATCACGGCATGGGCCGGGCGGTAGTCGTAGGCGCCGAGCTCGCGGAAATGCTCGCAAACCAGGTCGGGGACGCCCAGCCGGTCCAGAGTGTTGTCCGGGGCGAAAAGGCCGCCGTTGTAGCCGTTGATGTTCAGCGCTTCGTTGCCGACGTTGATCGACTGGAACAGGCCGCGGAAATTATCCCAGACCGGCCGGGGGTTGTAGGGGTCGCGGTGCTCAAAGGCCTTGCGGATGGTGTCGGCCGGCAAGAGGCCGCGGTCCTCGCAAAAGGCGCAGAACAGAATGCGGTCGAGCAGCTTTTGCGTCGAGGAGAGCAGTGCCGGCCGAGGCACGTCGGCATTCTCCCGGCAAAGTTTCTCAAAGGCGTCCTGGCGCATATTGGCGTAGCGGAGGTAGTATTCCTTGGTCAGCTTGCGGCCGACTTCCTCCGAAGCGGATTGCAAATCGTAAAGATGGCTGTGCCCCCCGGGCGGCACCATGCGGGCGGCCCCCAGGAGAAATACAAACTTCTTGAGCAGGGCGTCATCGACGGCAAGCTGGACGGTGTCGAACCGCTCGTAAGTCTGCTGGTCGGACCCCTTATAATAGTGCCGAGTTTGCCTGATGGAGGTGACAATGATCCAGTCGCACGGCAGGTTGATGGCGTAGCGGTAGGCCTGATCGACCGCCGACATTTGCCGGCCAGCAAACGGACGGTCGAGCGGATCTTTGGGGCCCTTTCCTTCGACGGCCGCGATGAACTTGTTGGCGCCGCTGAGCCGGAAGTCGCCCAGGGCCGCGTCGGCGAACTTGCCGCCGACCTGGACGTGCTTTTCGCGTGACAGCGTCCAATGCTCGCCCCCTTCAGCAGGGCCGGTATAGCCGAGCAAGGCGAAGAAAAAATCGGTGAGGAAGTCAGGGAGGATTTCCTGTTCCTTGAACTTGTCGGCCTTGTCGGATTTGAGCAGCGCGGCCCACTTGGCCAGTTTCGGGCGAGCGGCGTCCACCGTCGGCGGCAGGGCAAAACCGGCTAGTTGGGAGCGGAGAACGTCGGGCCGGAAGAGAGGTTTGGCTTCAACGGGCACGGAAGGCATCCTTTTTGCGCTAGGTCATCGGCTTGCGAGTGCAATTTTATACACTAGCGGAGAGCAAGCAATGGGAAGACGACAAGGCGGCGACGCAGACTGGCAAGACGCTAGGAGAAGACGCATGAAAGACTACCACATTAACGTTTTTCACAGTGACCAGGACGGCTGCTACGTGGCCGACATTCCAGATTTGAAGTTCTGCTCCGCCTTTGGCGATACGCCCGAAGAAGCCGTTCACGAGGTTCAGATTGCCAAGGCCGCGTGGCTCAAAGTCGCCAAGGAGCGCGGCAAGCCGATCCCAAAACCGACGTACCGGCCGGCGCTTTATCAGCTGGCGCGGTGAGAAAGTCCTCTGTCCAATCTTGTCAAGGCCCGTGCTCTTGGCTTGTTGTCGCCGGTGTTTTCTGGGACGATAGTCCAGCTCGAATCCGATTGTACAAAGCATCCGGCGCGAGGTCGGCACCATTGGGCCAGCACACCACGCCAAATTCGTCCACGCCAACCTGGCGAAATAACACCTGATCTTTTAGTGGCTCAAACATTGGCCCGAAAAGCCGGTCCTTCAGCGAAACGACGCCGCAGGTACCATCATCGAAGGCAACCTCCAATTGAAAATCGTCCAATGGCCGAGCGGAAACGACAATTTGCATAGTATTACTCCAAGGGATCAATGTTCCTTTGCCCCTCCTCACCCCCCAACCCCCGGCCACCGCCGCCTGAATCCCGCTTGCAGTTCCCGGCTGCGCCCAGCAAGGTGTACAACATTCGCGACAAACGCCCATGCCGGGCTGACGATGGCGCCGAGCACGAACCACGGCCACGAAATATCCGGGGCTTCCACTGTCTCCCCAGTCGTCAATTTCGCCGACACCATGGCAATCCCCTCCTTCACGATCAATTCCAGGCCCGCAAAAACGATGGCGCCAAAAATGGCTAGCATGATCAAACTCAGCAGCCAACGCGAGCGGGCCACCACCGGACAAAACACCACTCGCCGGTCGGTGTTTTCATCGCTCGTCGTGGTGGCCTCGATTTCGATGGTGTCCGAGTGAATCTCGCGGAGCCAGTAATAGAACCACAGCCAACTCGTTTGCCGGCGGACGCGGAAAGCGATGAACCCATATTGCTGGCCGTGCTTTTCGGCCGACCCCGCCACGTCGACGGGCATTACCCAACTGGGCCGGCTGACGAGGCGAACACTCGGCACAGGTCCGCCTTCGCTGAAGGGCTCAACGCACACCTTGTAAACCCGGCCGAAATGCAAGACTTGCCCTGCCAGGCTGAGCGGGATTGGGCGGCCGCGGTCGTCGGTGATCCGCCAGGTCGGCGGCACGCGCTGGGCCAGGGCGAGCGAGAAACCGCGATCGTTGGGCTTTTGCGGGCCGACGACCAGTTCTTCAGTTTGCATGGCTGGCTTTCCCCTGTTGCGCCGGCATTACCAAGGACAGCAGCGTCGTGAATTTATGCTTGAGAAAATCGCGCACCGCGTTTTCTGGAACGGGCTGCTCGGTCTTGCCGCGAATGTCTTTTACCCAATCGGGCAAGGCCAGCAGTTTGTTAAGATCGTCGTCACCGAGGTGATGCAGGACGGCGCGGGATTTCTTGGCGCTGCTGTCCCAGACGGCGGCCGTTTCAGTCGGCAACTGCTGATCTTCAGCCGCGGGCCAAAGCACCACCACGGTAGTGGGCTGGGTTTTGGTTTCCGCAAGCGGCGACAATTTCGCCTTGAGGTCTTTGGGCATCCCTCGGCCTCTCGCCATCAGCAAGCCCAGGCAAATGCGGAAACTCGGTTTGCTGTCGCCATTGGCGCCAGCCGCGCCAGTCCACGACCGTGACATGGCTATAGGTGCCGTGGCCGTCGGTGGTGTTCATCGGCTGGGCGCCCGCGAGCTCGAGGCCCTGCCACTCCATCGGGCCGGCGTGCTGGAAAAGTTGGCGCAGGCCCGCGTGAAGGTCCTGATACAGCGTGACCAGCTCCCGGTTATGCAATCGCCGCGTGGCAGCGCCAGGCCGTCCGACCAGGCCCGCGCAAGCTCCGCATTCCAATCGACAGGTGGCGGGGGCGGCGGCGTTGAGGAAATGATCCTTCGATAAACGATTCGGGAATACTCGTCGCGCAGCCGCAACAGTTTATTGCGTAACTGCAATTCCTTGCGGCCTTCCAGGTCGGCGAGAAACGGCGTCTCGAAAGGGAAACCTGGCGGCAAGCTGGACGCGCCTGCAAAACCCTTGAGCAGCCTGCCGACCCGGCGGGCGATCAGTTGGCCCATTTCCTGCGCACCCGGCGAGCGCAGCTCGATAATATCCACTGGCCCACGGCCATGGACAGGCACGCCCTGGTCGATGCGCGTCAAGGCAAAGGCATGAGCTTCCTTGCGGATCTGCCGATGCAATTCCTCTTCGGCCGCCAACAGGAAAAGCAGCCCACGTGAGGCGTCCACCGCCTGGGCAAGGCTGTCGAAGAGGGCGCGGACGCGGTTGGTGTCCAACTGGCCCTGCGGCGCGAGAAGTCCCTCGAGGTTGTCGAATACGAAGACGACCGGCAAGCGGACCAGGGCACATGCCTCGACCAGGGCGGTCAAAACCTGGCGCATGATCTCGGTCCTATAAAATGACCGAGCGCCGGCTGGAGTGTAATCGGCTTCCAGGAATTGAGATAGTGCATCGCTCGCGTTGAGAAGGGTGGCCCGAGCAAATGCCGGATAAAGTTGGCGGCGAATGGCGGGCAAGGCGTCGTCGCCCTGTTCCCAGCGCTGGATATCATCCTCCACCAGGCGAACCAGCAATTCTGGAGCGAGGCCGTGCTTCTGGGCCAAGATCGCAAGCTCAGTGGTGCTGGACACTGTCGCCAGGCCAAGGCGGAATTGCTCGATGCCGCCTGCCAGGCTTTCCCCGCCGGACCAAAGAAGGCACCGGCGAGTCCAACCGGCAGGCGCCCGCAGAAACAAACGTTCGACAGGTCCCATATCGGCGAGCGCTTGACGCAAGACCCGCCGTGTCAAGGCGAGGGCGATGGCCTCGAAAGGCTTGCCGCCGTAAACGGGATCGTCGGTCAACAGGGCATTTACCAACTGTGCAAGCAGGTATTCATCGAATGGAACTTCGCTCTCAAAGTAAGAGGGCCGGACCAGAAGCTGGCGGTGGCCGTCGTCGCGGTGGGTAATGGCCTCCAGAAGATGCGTCTTGCCGGAGCCGCGCGGCCGAGAATCGTGACCACTCGGCTATCGGGCAGGTCGTTCACGGAGCGATAGGCCGCCAGGCGATAGGCGTCTATCACCGCCAGGGCCAGCTCGCGTTGCTCGCGCACCAGTTCGGGAATGTGGACGTCGAGAAATCGGTCATCGGGCCGTTGGGGACGGACGAGATTCTCAAATGGATTTGGCCGGCCGCGGAGGTATTCGAGTGCCTGCGTGCCGTTGTCCAGCGAGTCGGACATGGTGTCAGGGGAGATCGACATAATACATCACCTCCCCATCAAGAAACAGCGCGTTGCGCGGATCGTCAATGGTCGCGAGGGCGCGCGTGAAGGGGACCAGGCGGATTCGGCCGGTGTCTCGGAGCGTGCGCAGGCCATCGTGGTATTGACCGAGGCTCAGGTCGGGGTAATTGTGGCGGAGTTCTTGGAAGAGCGCCGGCAATGACAGTGGCTGAAAGCGGTCGCGTTGGCGCTGCTCGGCGGCAAGCGGTATGACGCGATCCAGCCAGGCCGATGAGGAACCTGGAAGCGTAGTTTGGCCGGCAGGCTTGGAGGCGCCCAGCTTTTGGCGAATCTCCTCCAGGCTCGGCGGCTGAAACCGGTTCTCCAACGCAAGGACACTTTGGGCAAGCGGGGCCACGCTTTTTCAGCGCTAACCCAACGTTCTCTTGGATCGCATGCAGGGCATCGACCTGGTTTTTCAAGCTGCCTGCCAGACCGCGAAGGAGATCAAGTGGTTCACTGGCCTCCAAGACGGCGCTGATGCCATGAGCTGTGATGCGGTATTTCTCCTTGGCGGCCGCGCCCTTGCCGGCTCGCTCGCCGGTCGGCTCAAGCCAGCCTGACTCGACGCATACCTTGAACGCGTCCTTGACAGCCTGCGTTGAACCGCTGAAAAAACCGGGCACCTTGGCAGAGCCGAAGGCAATTTTCGGCGCCGGATCAGTCAACGCTCGCGAAAGGGCTTCGAGCGCGGTTGCGCGGGGATCGACGACTTTCTTTGCCATGCGGACAACTCCGGGGTTGAGCTGATCGAGAATAAGAATCACGAAAACACGACAAACGAAAGCACGAAAAAACAACAAGCCTTGCATGACGCCGCATGTTATAACCAGAGTGCGCTAAAGTTCAAGGCGGCGGCCGGCACGGCTCCGTTTCTACGTCCCATCGACAATGGCTGACGGACTGCGTACACTGTCTGACATGAGCAAAACCATCCGAATCCTGGCGTTTGCGGGTAGTCTGCGCAAAGACTCTTTCAACAAGAATCTTGTGCAGATCGCGGTCAAAGGCGCTCGTGCCGCGGGGGCCGAGGTGACGTATATTGACCTGCGCGACTATACGCTGCCGATTTATGACGGCGACCTCGAAAGTGCCCAGGGCCTACCCGAGGCCGCCAAAAAACTGAAGCAGCTTTTCCTGGAGCACGACGGCCTTTTGCTGTCGTGCCCTGAGTACAACAGCTCGATGACGGCGGTGCTGAAGAACACCATCGATTGGGTGTCGCGGCCCCTGCCAAATGAACCGCCACTGGCGGGGCTTGCCGGCAAGGTGGCGGCGCTGATGGCCGCGTCCCCTGGCGCGCTGGGCGGTCTGCGCGGCCTGGTCCACGTCAGGGCCATGCTGGGCAACATCGGCATGCTCGTTTTGCCGGCGCAAGTTGCCGTGGGCAAGGCGCACGAGGCCATGGCGACGGACGGCTCGCTCAAGGATGCGAAACAGCAAGCAAGCGTCGAAGAGCTGGGGCGGGGATTGGTGAATATGGTGGCCAAGCTGAAATCGAGTTAGATGCTAATCGTCAAGACGACCCCTGCCGGCTTGTCCGGCAGGTGAAGAAGTTCGGCGGCTAACCCAATCGCCACGCGGCTCGACGACCCCTGCCGGCTTGTCCGGCAGGTGAAGGAGTTCGGGGGCCTAACGGGTGGGCTCGGTGTTAGCCAGCGAACTTCTTCACCTGCCGGACAAGCCGGCAGGGGTCGAATGGCGGGGAGGGGTCGATGTTAGCCAGCGAACTTCTTCACCTGCCGGGCAAGCCGGCAGGGGTCGGAAAATGCATGTGGTAGGGCCGCCACTTCTTCTCTCCTAAATAAATCCTACACCTCCAACAATAACCGCTCCGGCCGCTCGACGCACTCCTTCACGCGGATCAAAAACTGCACCGCCTCGCGGCCGTCGATCAGGCGATGGTCGTAGGACAGGGCCAAGTACATCATCGGCCGAATCACGATCTGATCGTCGACCACCACCGCTCGCTTTTGGATCGTGTGCATGCCCAGGATGGCGCTTTGCGGCGGATTCAAGATTGGCGTCGAGAGCAGCGAGCCGAAGACGCCGCCGTTGGTGATCGTGAAGGTGCCGCCTTGCAGGTCTTGCAGGGCGATCTTGCCGTCGCGGGCTTTTACCGCCAGCTCGGCAATCGCCTGGTCGACCTGGGCGAAATTCAGGCGGTCGGCGTCGCGCAGCACGGGCACCATCAGGCCTTTTTCGGTGCTGACGGCCACGCCGATGTGATAGCGGTCGTGATAGACCACGTCGTTGCCGTCGATGAAGGCGTTGACAATGGGCACGGTTTTGAGGGCCGAGACGCACGCCTTGACGAAAAACGGCATCAAGCCAAGTGACGACTGGTGCTGGTCCTTGAAAAGCTCCTTGTATTTGGCCCGCAGCGACATCACCATCGACATGTCGGCTTCATTGAAAGTCGTGAGCGTCGCGGTGGTCTTTTGCGACGCGAGCAGTCGCTCGGCAATGCGCACCCGGATTGCGCTCATCGGCTGCCGGCGCTCCGCGGCGCCGGTGGGAGAGAGCGCTGGCGCGACCGGGGTTGGCACAATCTTTTGGTCAACTGGCTTTTCCTTCACAACGCGGGGGGCGGGCGGCGCCGCTTTGGGCGCTTCGGCGACGGGCGGGGCGGCATTGACTGGCTTGGGCACGGGACTAGCCGGGGCGGCGGCACTATCGTCGATTTGGCCAATCACGGCGCCGATTTCGACCCTGTCCCCTTCCTTGGCGGCGATTTGCAATTTGCCGGTTGCCGGTGAAGGCACCGTCGTCGTGGCCTTTTCGGTTTCCAGCTCCAAAAGCGGCTCCAGCTCGCGAATGAAATCGCCGGTTTTCTTGTGCCACTGGACGATCGTGCCTTCCGTGATCGATTCACCTACAGCAGGCACTTTGATTGCGATGGTCATGGTTCTGATTCTCCAACGGCACAGGCTGGAAGCCTGTGCTACACGTAGCACAGGCTTCCAGCCTGTGCCGGATCGCATCTAAGCCACCGGCGCCTTGACAGGTTTCATGATGACCGAGTCGCCGCTCTTGGGGCCAGCCTTGGCGTCGGATGCGGAGCGGACCAGGTGGGGGGCCGGCGATTCCAGGGCGAATTGCACCAGCTCGCGCTGCTCGCGCAAATGGATTTGCCGTGAGCCGGTTGCCGGGCTGGCGCTGGTGTCGCGGCCGACGTACTTGATCTGCACTCCCAGCGCGCGCAACCGCGGCTCCACGAAAGTCCAGCCGCCCATGTTCTGCGATTCTTCCTGCACCCAAATCACATCCTTGGCCTTGCGGTAGCGAGCCAGCATTCGCTCCAGCATCTGGGAGGGGAACGGGTAGAACTGCTCGACCGCACGATCGCCACGTCTTTCAGCCGCTTTTCGGCCTGTTTTTCCAGCAGATCATAATAGACCTTGCCGCTGCACAGCAGCACGCGGCGAACCTGGGCCGGATCGGCGGCGGCATCGTCGAGCACTTCCTGGAAACGGCCGCGAACCAAGGCCGGCCACCGGCGAGACGCACGCCTTGTGGCGCAGCAGGCTCTTGGGCGTCATCACCATCAGCGGCTTGCGGAAGTTGCGTTTCATCTGGCGGCGCAGGAGATGGAAATACTGGGCCGGCGTCGTCGGGTTGCACACCTGGATATTGTCTTCGCCGCAGAGTTGCAGGAAGCGTTCCAGGCGGGCGCTGGAGTGCTCCGGTCCCTGGCCTTCGTAGCCGTGCGGCAGCAGCATCACCAGGCCGCTGTCGCGCTGCCATTTCGATTCGCTGCAGACGATGAACTGGTCGATGATGACCTGGGCGCCGTTGGCGAAATCGCCGAACTGCGCTTCCCACAGCACCAGCGCGTTCGGCAGATCGAGCGAGTAGCCGAATTCGAAGCCGAGCACCGCCGCCTCGCTGAGCAGGCTGTCGTAGACGTGAACATCGCGGGCTGGCGGTGCCAGAGTTTTGAGCGGGAAATACGGCTCGCCGGTCTTGACATCGTAAAGGACGGCGTGCCGCTGGCTGAAGGTGCCGCGGCGGCTGTCCTGGCCGCTCAGGCGCACCGGCGTTCCTTCCAGCAGCAGCGAGCCGAAGGCCAGCCCTTCGGCCAGGGCCCAGTCGACCGCCTTTTGCTCGGTCACTTCCTGAGCGCGGGTTTCGAGCAAGCGGACGATCTTGGGATGGGCCGTGAACCCGGGCGGCACGGTCGTCAGCGCTTGCACCACCTGGACCAGCGTTTCGTGCGGCACGCCGGTTTCAACGGGCGTGTGGGAATAGTTGCGTGACAGTCCCGCCCAGCGGCCGCCGTAGCCCACCATGCCTGTCCGTTTGCGGGCCGGCCTTGACGTGGTCCACGGCGGTTTGCAATTTGCTTTCGAATTCGCGCGTGATCGCCTCGGTTTCCTCGACCGTCAGATCGCCTCGCAAGATGAGCTGTTCGGTATAGACCTCGCTGAGCGTCGGCCGATCTTTGATCTTGGCGTACATCAGCGGCTGCGTGAACGACGGCTCGTCGCCTTCGTTGTGGCCGTGCCGGCGGTAGCAGTACATGTCGATGACCACGTCCTTGTGAAACGCCTGGCGGAACTCCAGGGCCAGCTCGGCGACGTAGACGGCCGCCTCGGGGTCCTCGCCGTTGACGTGAAAGATCGGCACCTGGATCATCTTGGCCACGTCGGTGCAGTAAAGCGTCGAACGGGCGTCGCTGGGCGAGGTGGTGAAGCCGATCTGGTTGTTGACGATGACGTGGATGGTGCCGCCGGTGCGGTAGCCGTCGAGCTGCGACAGGTTGAGCGTCTCGGCGACCAGGCCCTGGCCGGCGAAGGCGGCGTCGCCGTGGATCAGCAGCGGCATGCCCGAGCTTGCGCTGCTCGTCGCCGAACTGGAACTGCTTGGCGCGGGTGCGGCCTTCGACCACCGGATCGACCGCTTCCAGGTGGCTGGGGTTGGGCGTCAGCGACAGGTGGATCTTGTTGCCGCGGGCGCTGACGCGCTCGGCGGAAAAGCCGAGGTGATACTTGACGTCGCCGTCGCCGTCCATCGAGTTCGGGCAGGAAATTCGTCCTCGAACTGCGCGAAAGATTTCTTCGTAGGGCTTGCCGAGGATGTTGGCCAGCACGTTGAGCCGGCCGCGATGGGCCATGCCCAGGACGATCTCGCGGACGCCGGCGTCGGCCGCCTTCCGACGATGGCGTCGAGCATCGGCATCAGCGTCTCGGCCCCTTCGAGCGAAAAGCGTTTCTGGCCGACGTAGCTGGTGTGCAGGAATCTCTCGAACAGCTCGGCGAAGTGCAGCTCCATGAGGATGCGCAGTTTTTGCCGCTTGGGCGATGCGCGGGTCGATTGCGGCGCGGCTCCATGCGCTCCTGCAGCCAGCGGCGGATGGGCGTGTCCTGGATGTGCATGTACTCGACGCCGATGGTGCGGCAATAGGTCTCCTTGCAGGGCGGCGAGCAACTCGCGAAGCGTGGCTCTGGGCAGCCCGACGAAGGGATTGGTGTCGAAGGTGCGATCGAGGTCGGCTTCGGACAAGCCGAACTCGGACAGCTCCAGCAGCGGGTGCGATGCCTTGGGCTCGCTGAGCGGATCGAGGTGGGCCAGGAAATGGCCGAGGTCGCGGTAGGCATCGATCAAGCGGACGATGCCGATCTGGGCGGCCTGTCGGTGGATTCACCGCCCATGAGCTGGGCGCTGGGCCTGGCCCAGCTCGAAGCCGTCGAAGAAGGCCCGCCAGGTTTCGTCCACCGAGGTGGGGTCGGCACGCAACGTTGGTATTCCGCCTCGATCAGATCGAGGTTCCAACGCGTGGCGATGGACTCACGAGTCATAGTCAAAACCCTTCTCAGCTACTTCGTCCATTTCCACAGACGCACACTCTGAGCCTGAAAGGCTCGGACATAACAGCCCAGGGCAACGCCCTGGGAATTTCACGTTGCAGCCCTCAGCCGGGCACCAAATGTGCTTGAAGCCTTGCACATGCGTTTCGCGCCACGCCGCATTTGGCGTCGCAGGTTGCTTGAACTTTACCAGCAACGACACCGCATCGGCTACGCTAAAAGGCACCCAATCTGGGCCAGATCGTTGCAAAGGCGTCTCTTTCGCGGCTCGCACACGTCGCAAATTCGTCTCCATCGCCGCCAGCGCGGTCACCGCGGCACCCAGGGCGGGGCCTTCATCCGATTGCAATCGCTCCAGCTTGCGGTCGAGCACGGTCGCCAGGATCTCGCACATCAGCGGCTGCGGGCAATGCCGCCCGAAACGGTGATCCGCGTGATCTTTTGGCCGGCGCGTTCGTGGCCTCGACTCCCAAGGCGATCAGATACGCCAGCGCTTCCAGCGACGCCCGGAACCTCACGCCCGGTTCAGCCGGCTCGCGCGGCGACCACTCAAAACGCGGCTTGGCAACACCCAGCGACGGCTCCGGCGCAATAAACGGCAACACCTGGTAGCCGTTGGCACCCGGCGGGCAGGCGCGAGCGGCTTTCTCCAGTTCGTCCCAGTCGGGACTGGTTGCCGACGACCCGATCCAGGAACTGGGCGCCGTTGTTGTAGCAGCGCATCCAAAGGTACGGGCCCCAGTTCAATTTCATGGCGTCGAGATCGCCGCCTTGCGGCGGTTGGCTCGCCGGAGGAATTGACCACGGCGGAATTGCCGAGGATGATCGCCATCTGCCCGGCGTCCACCGCGCCGCCGCCGACCAGGCCGGCTTGCTGATCGTCGGACGTCGGGAAAATCCACGGCCGCTGCTGCTGATCGACGCCCGCGTCGAGCGCCAGCCGAGTCCGACAATTGGCCGATCGGCTCGAAATGATCGACGATGCGCGGCAACTGCTTCCAGGCCAGCTCGCGATACTCCGCGTTTTCCAGGGCGCCGAGCATGCCCTTGCACCATTGATCCGTGCGCAGATCCATAATGCCCGTGGACGCCGCGGCCGACACGCTGACCACGTCGAAGTTGCCCGTCAGGTACCCGCCCGCCAGCGCGCCGTGCGAAGAGCAGATGTCGCGGTGCGCAGCCAGTCGGCCGCCGGCAAGTTGCGCCTCGTCCTTGACCAGATGGCTCAGCGAATAGCGAATCGCCCACGGGCCGCCGATGAGTTGTTGCACGCGCTCCTGGCCGCCGAGCCGAGCGAGTCCTTTGGCGTGGTATGCCGCGAGGCTGTGATCGTTCCAGCAGATGGCGCGGCGGACCTGGTTATGATCGGCGTCGATGCGGCCAGTGGTGTGGTGCGTCGCCGAGATGCCGCCCGCGACCCAATGTGCAGCCGGCCCATGTCGCGCAGCCGGCCGGCGATGGCACGGGTGCTGGCCCGCGCCTGGCCTTCGAGTTGCATGAGGTTCAGTTCGCTGACGCCGCCTTCGGTCCACAGGTCGGTCGGCAGACGCACCTGGGCCAGGGTGTTGCCGTCCAGGTCGAACGCCAGGCATTTGACGCCGCCGGTGCTGAAATCCCAGCCGGTGATGACGGCTCACGATCCAGGCAACGGAGAGATTCGGGCATGATGCGTGGCTCCGCGGTTGAATAAAAGCGGCTAAGCCGAAGCGGCAAACAGGCAAGCGGCATTTTATGGCAACCCTCCCAACCGGCAAAACCGTTTTCTTTTGTGCCTTCGGTTGCCTGCGCACAGAACGAACTCCAAGCAGCTTCTTGCTAGCGGGCGTGGACACTGGTATCGTGGGGAGGTTATTGTATCCATGGCTGTCGCGAGGGATCATTGCATGTCGACACCGTCCTCGTCCGTGACCGAGGCTTTGGCCCGCTGGCGCGGCAATCTCATCGACCTGACCCGCCGCAATCCGCTGCTGGCCCTGCGTGCCGACTTCGTCCACGACGCTGACCTTATCCCACCCCTCTGGCGGCGCGATTTGGAAGCGGCTCATTCAGGAGGGAAAAAACTGCTCCTTCTGGCTGCCGCCCGTCGACGAGCGGCAGACGAGGACAATGCCGACGCTCGAGCCGGTGGCCATCGACCTGGAACACATTCAGACCAAACCCGGCGAGATCGTCTGCGGCGACCTGGGACGGCGGGCGCTGCTGCGTTCGTTGACCAATATCTACCGCCGTGCCGGCGCCGAATTCCGCGAACGCGGCCTGCACATCCTTCACGTCGCTTTCGGCGTGCTCCAGTGGCGCGATCAGGACAGCACCGAGTCGCTCCGCTCGCCGCTGGTCCTGGTGCCGGTGGAACTGGTGCGAGCGACTTTGCGCGAGCCGTTCCGGTTGCAACCGCTGGAAGACGATCCGATCGTCAACCCGGCCCTGGCCGCCCGATTGCAGCAGGATTTCGGCTTCGCCCTGCCGCCCGGCGCCGGAGGCCTGGGACGAGACGGAGATCACGGCCTACTGGCAGCAAGTCGAAACCGCCATCGCCGGCCTGCCGGGCTGGAGCGTCGAGCCGACCGTCGTCCTGTCGCTTTTTTCGTTCTTCAAGGGCGTGATGTACCGCGACCTGGAAGACAATGCCGGCCTGGCCGCCGAACACCCGCTCGTCCGCGCTCTTGCCGGGGAGGCTGTTGGCGATGCGCTCACTCCGGTGCCCCTGCCGAGCGAAGACGAGCTCGACACCATCCAGGCTCCCGACAAGAGCTTTCAACATCCTCGACGCCGACGCCAGCCAGCGTCTTTGCCTGGAAGCGGCGGCCCGCGGTCATAGCTTCGTGCTCCACGGCCCGCCCGGCACCGGCAAAAGTCAAACTATCGCCAACCTTATCGCCGATAGTCTGGCGAACGGCAAAAAAGTGCTGTTCGTTTCCGACAAAATGGCGGCCCTGGAAGTCGTGTACAACCGCCTCCGCGAAGTCGGCCTCGGCGATTACTGCCTCGAACTCCATAGCCACAAGGCGAGCAAGCGGGCGGTCGTCAATGAGCTGAAACGCTGCCTGGAAGACAAACGACGCCCCGGCCGACCACCACGCAACGGAGACATTTTCGAAAAACTGAGTCAACGCCGCCAGCAATTGACGAATTATGTCCAGGCATTGCACCAACCGCGTCCGCCGCTGCACGCGCCGGTATGGTGGGCGCTTGGGCGAACTGGTGCGCTGCGCCAATGTCCCGGCCGTGAAATGGGGCCTGGCGCCGGATGTTGAAATGACGTCATCGTGGCTTGACGAAGCCAAGCAGGCCGTGCGGCGGGCGAACCATCTTTGGCACATTCCCTACAGGGTCTGGATTATCCCTGGTGGGGTTTCAAAGTCAACGAACGCTACACCCTCAAGCTGCGCGACGAGGTAATCGCTCTGCTGGACAAGGCCAGGAAGCAACTCGACAAACTGGCCCAATCCGCGCAATCTGTATGCCGGCCTGATCGGCGCCACCGGCAGCGTCGCCTGGCTGCTGCGTGCCGGCGACCTTCTGGAAACCAGCCCGCATCCTCCCGGCGGCCTGGTTGACCGCCACGGATTTGCCCCAACTCGCGGCCGATCTTGAAGACTTGTGCCGAGCTTTACAAACAGCGCGGCCAATCGCGCGAGCCGTTGACGCAGCGCTATGGTCCAAGTCTTTGGAGCTTGCCCGAGGGCACCGCTGCCGGCGTCGATCACGCCTGGCGCCAGGCCGCCCCACTGCTGGCTCCGCGCGACGACCAGGGCACGGGGCTCCTGACTCGCCAGCAGCAATTGCGCGGTTGGGCGGCCGACACGCAATTGCGAATTCCAGGTATGGCTGACCGAGGCGAAGACCATTGAAAAATGGCTGGACATCACCCTGCCGCAAGGCGCGGAAGCCGATTCGCCGCAAGACACGTCCCCACATTGGCTCAAACGCGCCTGCGTCTGGCACATTTGCGCTTCGGAAAATGCACCGGAAAAGGCCTGGGTAATCGACGACAACGCCCGCACTCAGGCCAAGGCGTTGATCGAAACCAATCGGCCGGCCTTCGCCCAGTACCACGCAACTCGCAGCAAGCTGCTGCTGACCTATACCGAGCAATTGTTCGAGCTCGATCTCCAGCGGATGGCCCGGATTTCACGGGACCTTACCAGAGTTGGCTGCGTGTGTTCAACCTGCAGTTTCGCCGCGATCGGCGGGCCATTGCTCGCCGTAGCAAGGGTCAGCAGGCGCCGGCCACGATGTGCGAGGACATCGTCGTCGCCGGCGATCTGATGAAGGAAAAGACCAGGCTGGACGGCGAGCGAATCGACGCGCAAGGCATTGCTTGGCCGTTACGAAAACGGCATGGCCACCGATTGCGAGGCGGCGGCCGCGGGCGCACATCGCCGAGGAAGCTATCGAAATTGTCCGCGAACTGGGCCACGAGAAATTGCCCGAGCGATTCGTGGATGTGCTGTCGGCCGCCAGCCCGCCGCCGGAAAAAATCCGCGCCGCCTTCAAACGGCTTCAAGACAGCGTGGCCGCCTGGTGGCACGCGACCGACGACCTCAAAGCAATTTCTGCCGCTCGATGCCTTGCCTGGCACCGGACAACCGCTGGAGGAAAGCTCGCTGACTGCACTGCTGCGCTTTGCGAAGGACTTGCAGGCCGCGCTCAACCAGTTTGCGGCTCTCGCCGATCCCGTGCTACGAAAGCCAAGTCGCAGCCGCAGAATGCCGTGACCTTCGTGGCTGACCTCCGCGAGGCGGAATCTCTTCGCAAACAAGAAGCCTTGGACGAAAAGGACAGCGCCAAATGGACCGCCAAGTTTGGCCTCGCTTTCCAGGGGTTGACGACCGACTGGACGGCGCTGTGCAAGGCCTTGACCTGGACAATCCGCGTCCGCGAGCATTTCGCCGCCGCCGACCCGATTGGCAGCCCAAGCCGGCTGACGCCAAGTCGGCCGCGGGCAGCGCATTCCCGCCGGCGCGACCGGAGTGCCGCCCGCTGCGTTCGTGCAACTGGCGACGTCGCCAAACCAGACCGTCGGCGCCGCCAAGGACCTGCGCCACGCCCAGGAACAGATGACCAGCGCCCTGCACAGTTTCGAAATCCGCTTCGATCCGCCAGCGCCGCAAGTTGCCGGCAAAGCCCTGGGCACTCTGGCGATGGACGCACTCAAGAAACGCCTGGCGGAGCTGCGTGACCGGGCCGGCGAACTTTCCGACTGGATCGATTGGCAAACTCTGGCCAAACGTTTCGAGCATCTCGGCCTGGCCGCGTTCTGGGCCGATCTTGCAATTGGCCCGGCCGCGGGCTGACCAGCTCGTCGATGTCCTGATGAAATCGGCGCTGACCAGTTGGGTGGATCGCGTTTTCCAGGATGATCCTACATTGGGTGGCTTCCGGCGCCAGGAACACGAGCGCATCGCTCGACGAATTTCGCGACCTCGATCGGCAGCTTCTGCGTCTCAATGCCGACGCGTGGCGCGACTGCCGCCGACGCTCGCCGGCCGCAAGCGGCACGGCCAATCCCGGCGGGCAAATCGCCGTGCTTGCTGCGCGAGGCCCACAAGAAATCGCGCCATCTGCCCGTGCGGCGCTTGTTCGAGGAGATTTCCGATCTGCTGCTGCATGCTGAAGCCGTGCATGCTGATGAGTCCGCTTGTCGGTCAGCCAGTTTCTCGACCCGGCCAAAGTCCAGTTCGACCTGGTGGTTTTCGACGAGGCCTCGCAGATTTGCCCCGAAGACGCCATCGGAGCGATCCTGCGCGGCAAGCAAGTCGTCGTCACCGGCGACGACAAACAATTGCCGCCGACCAATTTCTTCCAGCAGCTTGGCGACGACGATCGAAGACGAGCTTGACGCGAAGCACGAAGCCCGCCAATTTCGAGAGCGTGCTCGACGCCTGCCTTGGCGCCGGCCTGCGTCCGCATCTCTTGCGCTGGCACTACCGCAGCCGGCACGAAGGCCTGATCGCCTACTCCAATCTGCTGTTTTACGACAACAAGCTGATTACTTTCCCAGGCCCCTTGACCGGCGCCGAGGCCGTGGGCGTGGAATTCCGCCATGTCGCCGACGGCGTTTACGACCGTGGCGGCCGCCGCGACAATCTCCGCGAGGCCGAGGTTGTCGCCGACTTGGTTATGCGGCACTATCAGACGCACGGTGCCGCCAAATCGCTGGGCATCATCGCATTCAGCCAGGCCCAAATGTTCGCCATTGAAGACGAGATCGACCGTCGCCTGGCGAAGCAGCCCGACCTGGAGCCGCTTTTCAAGGCCGAGCGTCTGGGCGGATTTTTCGTCAAGAACCTGGAAACGGTGCAAGGCGACGAGCGGGATGTGATCGTGCTCAGCGTGGGCTATGGCCGCGACGCCGCCGGCAAGTTCGCGATGCACTTCGGCCCGCTCAATCGCGCGGGCGGCCAGCGCCGTTTGAACGTGGCGGTGACGCGGGCGCGGGAAAAGCTGATCGTGGTCAGCTCGATCCGGGCGTCCGACCTCGACATGGGTGCGACCAAGGCGGAAGGCGTGCATCACCTGCACCGCTATCTCGATTTTGCCGAGCGCGGCCTGGAGGCGTTGGAGCAACCGGTGAACGCGAACGGCAACGAAGCCGCCGTCGCCGCTGGAAGCCGACGTGGTCGCGGAGGTGCGGAAGCTTGGTTATGAGGTCGTGCAGCAAATCGGCTGCAGCGGTTATCGCATCGATGTTGGCGTGATCGATCCCAAAGTCGCCGAACCGTTTCCTTTTGGGAATCGAATGCGATGGCCCGAGTTACCACGCGACGCCCACTGCTCGCGATCGGGACCGCTTGCGCCATGAGGTGCTGGAGCGGTTGGGTTGGCAATTGCACCGGGTGTGGGCGACGGAGTGGTTTCAGCGGCGGCATCAGGAGGTGGAGCGGCTGCGGGAAGCGCTGGAGGCGGCGAAGGTGGCCGCGGGCAAAAGGCCGGAGGATGGTGGTGCAGTACAGCAACCCCCTAAACCCCCTGCAACGAATTCCTTATCAAAGGCCAATAAGACGTCGGAAAACCTTGCTGCCGAGCCTTTGTTGGCGCCCAGGCCAAGCAGCAAGGCCGCCACGTAAATTGTGCGGTGTTTTGTGGCGCCATTGCCGCGCTCAGTGACGATTGAAAATGTTGCCGGAGGCCAACATGGCGGAAGCTAAGGTCATCCTTGTGGACCAGATCGAGCCATTGATTCTGGAAATCCGCGGCCAGAAGGTATTGTTGGACAAGGATTTGGCAGGACTTTACGGTGTCGCCACCAAGCGGCTCAATGAACAGGTGCGACGCAATCGCAAACGCTTTCCTGTGGATTTCCTGTTCCGGTTGACCGCAAAGGAAAAAGATGAGGTGGTCGCAAATTGCGACCACCTCGCCAATCTCAGATTTTCGCCTCAACTGCCCTACGCCTTCACCGAATCATGGTGCGATTATGGCCGCTACCATCCTCAATTCGCCGCGCACAGTCGAGGTCAGCGTGTTCGTCGTCCGAGCCTTTGTCAAACTCAGGCACTTCGCACTGGCCCACAAAGAACTCGGGGCCAAGCTTGACGACCTTGAACGCAAAGTGACCGGCCACGACGACACCATTCGCCAACTTGTGGCCGCCATCCGCCAACTGATGGCTCCGCCACCAGAGACCAAACCAAAAGGACGCATTGGTTTTGGTCGTGAACAGGAAAAGGACACAACGCCGTGATGAATTTCGCCGATCGACCAACAGTTCAGGTAAAGCGATGTGCTGTCCAGTGTGCAAAAACCGTGTGATTGATTTTGCCGCTTGGGCTTGCGGCAACAATGCCTTCCGTAAGCTCGATTGCCAGGATTGTGGCAGCAAGCTGCGTCCTGCCCGGCGCACGCTTGTTTTATTCGTCGTTTTGATGATCTCTTCAGTCCCGCGACATCCTGCGTGCCCGCCGCAAGTTGGGTCTGTCGCAAGCCGACCTGGCACGGCGCGCCGGCATACGTCCGGAAACTCTCAATCGCATCGAACACGGCAGAAACAAGCCGAGTGTGCCTACCATCGCTAAGATCAACAAAGCTTTGAAAACTGCAGAAAAGGAACGCGGGTAACAGGTCATTGGCCAAAGGAAATGCGGCCGCAATTGCCCGCATGCTGTGCCGCTCCTTCGGCCAAAGCGCCCCCGGGCAGACGGAACCTACCCTCTCAAGCCTCCGCCAAGAAAACTTCAAGCACACCCCTTGACGCGATGATACATGACATATAAACTATATGCAGGTGAATGGTTCAAGGCTGGATTTCCACCATGACGACCCCGAAATTGCAGCACGAACTGAAAAAGAAACGGCCCTTCGAGTCGCCCGCAGCAGGAAGCGGCCCTGAGCGTCGTGCGCACCAGCGATCAGCTGCAGATTCGCTTCGCCCGGCTGTTTCGGGAACATGGCCTGACGCCCTCGCAGTACAACGTCCTGCGCATCCTGCGGGGCGAGGGCAAGCCGCTGCCGATCCTGGAGATCGCCAGCCGCACGATCACCGTCGTGCCGGGAATCACCGGCCTGATCGACCGGCTGGAGCAGGCGGGCTTCGTCAACCGCCTGCGCTGCGAGAAGGATCGCCGGGTCATCTACGTGGCGCTCACCGACCACGGCATGACGACCCTGGCGGCACTGGATGAGCCGCTGCACGCCCTGCACGGCAAGCTCCTGGGCCATCTCTCGCAGGCCGAGTTGAAGGAACTCATCCGGCTGCTGGAAAAGGTCCGAGAGCCATGGGCCGAGGTGGAGGAGTAGCGTTTTTTTTGCTCGATATACATGATATATCAACAATATCTATGTAAATGATAGGAGGCCATGATGATCCAGATACGCAAAGCAGCCGAGCGCGGCCACTTCGACCACGGCTGGCTCGACACCTACCACACGTTTTCCTTTGGCGATTACTACGATCCGGCCCACATGGGCTTTCGCTCCCTGCGAGTCATCAACGATGACCGAGTGGAGCCCGGCCAGGGGTTCGGCATGCACGGCCATCGGGACATGGAGATCGTCACCTACGTCCTCGAAGGGGCGCTGCAGCACAAGGACAGCATGGGCAACGGCTCGATCATCAAGGCCGGGCGAACTGCAACGCATGACCGCTGGAACCGGCGTCCGGCACAGCGAGTTCAACCCCTCGGACAAGGAATGGGTCCATCTCTACCAAATCTGGCTGCTGCCGGAGAGGAAAGGGCTGCAGCCGAGTTACGAGGAGCTGGCCTTGACCGAGGAGGAAAAGCGTGGGCCGGTTTCGTCTGGTCGCCTCGCCCGATGGCGCCGCTGGCTCCATGACCATTCATCAGGATGCTCGCCTGTATTTGGCGTCGCTGTTGCCCGGTCAATCCGTTGCGCAGGAGATCGAGCCTGGCCGAGCGGCGTGGCTGCAGGTTCTGCGGGGAAATGTGAATGTCCTCGGCAACGACCTGGCCGCAGGCGATGGCGCCGCCGTCACCAATCCAATATGGTGACGGTTCAAGCAGCCATTCCGTCTGAAGTTCTGTTGTTTGACCTAGCGTAAGGAGCATCGTCATGGCAAAGCTTACTGGAAAAGTCGCCCTGGTCACCGGAGGCAACAGCGGCATGGGCTTGGCAACCGCCAGGCTTTTTGCCGCCGAGGGCGCAAAGGTCGTCATCACGGGCCGCCGCCAGGAAGCTCTGGATGAGGCCGCGAAAACCGTCGGTCCCGCGGTATTGACCGTGCAGGGAGACGTGTCAAAGATGGCCGATCTTGACCGGTTGTTCGCCACGATCAAAAACAAATTTGGTCAACTTGACGTACTCTTCGCAAACGCCGGCTTCGGCGAAGTGGCTCCCCTGGGGCAGGTCACGGAAGATCAGTTCGACCGCCAATTTGCCACCAATGTCAAGGGGCTGTTCTTCACCGTGCAAAAGGCGCTGCCGCTGCTGCGCGACGGCGCCTCGATTATCCTGAATTCCTCGATTGCCGCGACTAAGGGCATGGAGGCGATGAGCGTCTACAGCGCCACCAAGGCGGCGGTCCGCTCATTCGCGCGCACCTGGACGACGGACCTCAGAGCCCGCAAAATCCGCGTCAACTCGCTCAGCCCAGGACCCATCGACACGCCGATTTTTGGCAAGATGGGATTGAGTGAAGAGCAGTCCCATGGATTCAAGCAGGCATTGCCAGGCATGGTGCCTCTGGGGCGCATGGGCAGCGTTGAGGAAATCGCCAGGACCGCGCTGTTCCTCGCTTGTGACGACAGCAGCTACATCACCGGCATCGACCTTGTTGTCGACGGCGGCATGGCGCAGGTGTAAGCACCGCAGTGTGGCGAGCCGAGCACCGTAAGGTGCCGGTTAGTGGAAACTAACCGGCACCTTACGGTGCTCGGCTCGCCTTTTCCAGCTTCCGCTGTTTTCAAATCACGCGGAATGCAACAAAACGCGCTTGACTTTGTTGCCGCCAATTGTACTATTGGATTAGTACAATATAGCCGGCGCACTGCCCGCCCAGGCGAAACGAAAGGCGGCAGCACACCGTGAACCTCCACATATCTGCGAATGACGGCGTGCCGATCTATTTGCAGATCGTCAACCAGGTGAAGTACCTGGTGGCGTCGGGCCGGCTCGCGCCGTGCGAGGAGATGCCGCCCATCCGCGTTTTGGCTGAGCGGCTGCTCGTCAATCCCAACACGGTCGCACGCGCGTACCGAGAGCTGGAGATGGCTGGCATTGTCGTGAAACGCCGGACCGCGGGCACATTCGTGTCCGACGCCGGTTCACCGCTGGCCCGCCGCGAACGCTTGAAGATTCTTACGGAACGTGTTGATGCCCTGCTTGCCGAGGCCCGCCAAATGAATGTGGGCACCGATGAGCTGCTGCAACTGGTCCGCCAGCGCGATGAGGCTATGCAAACGTCCTCCAAGGCCGAGGAGAAATAATGCCATGATTGCTAGGGTATCCTCTGCTGCCGATCCCGTGGTCGAAATCAAAGTCGCTCACCCGCCGGTTCGGCGCCACGACCGCGCTTGCCGACGTCAGCTTGAATCTGCATCGCGGCATCGTCTTCGGCCTGGTCGGCGCCAACGGCGCGGGCAAGACCACGCTTATCAAGCATGTGCTCGGTTTGCTCAAGCCTCAAACCGGGTCGGTGCGCGTCTTCGGGCGTGATCCCGTGGCCGACCCGGCGGGCGTCCTGGCGCGAATCGGCTATGTCTCCGAAGAACACGACTTGCCAAGCTGGATGCGCGTGTGGGAAGTCATGCGTTACACCCAGGCTTTTTTCCCGACCTGGGACGAGGCCCATGCTCTTGAGCTGCGCGAGCGCTTCGCGCTCGATCCAAACGCCGTCATCAAAAACCTGTCCAAAGGCCAGCGGGCACGCGCCGATTTGCTGGTCGCGCTGGCACATCGGCCGGAGCTGCTTGTGTTGGATGAGCCGTCGGCCGGGCTCGATCCGATCGTTCGCCGCGACATTCTGGAGGCGATCATCCGAGCGATTGCCGACGAGGGCCGGACCGTGCTTTTCTCGTCGCATCTCTTGAACGAGGTGGAGCGCGTGTCCGACCAGGTGACCATGATCGACAAAGGCAAAATCATCTTCAGCGCGCCGCTGGACGCCATCAAAGCTGAACATCGCTATTTGACGGTGCGTTTTGCCCAGGCGACGTCGCAGCCGCCCGAGGTTGCTGGGGTTCTAAACTGGCAAGGCGCCGGCCATGAATGGACCGCTCTGTGCCACGGCTCGGCCGATGAGCTTCAAGCGGCTGTAGCAAGCTGTGGCGCGCAGGTGCTCGACAAAAGGGTGCCGTCGCTCGACGACATTTTTGTGGCTCGTGTCGGCAGGCGCATCCCGGCCACGGTGGAGGATTGACGCATGCTTCCCACCTCATTCGCATTCACCTGGTTGCTCTGGCGATGGAAGCGCTGGGTGATTCTCGACAATATTATCTATTTGCTGGTTGCCTGCCTGGCGTCGGCATATTGCAAAGAGGGGTTTTGGGCCGAGGCAATGGTCGGCATTGCTGTCATCGGCCTTTGCCGGCAGTTCATTTATTTGTTGGCGGCTTTCACCTACAGTCTCGATGGAACTGATTTGGTCGCACGCAATTCTCTTTTTCCGCCATCGCTTTTCCGGTTGCCGGTGCGAACGGGTCCACTCGTGGTCTGGCCACTGGCCGTTGGGGCAGCGGTAATCGGCCTGGTATGGCTCGTCTCCGCGGTGTTCATCCTTCGGCCCTGCGTGGCAATCGTCGATGGCAGCACCGTTCCGCTCTGGTGGCCGGTTGTGTTCGCCGTGGCAGGTTTGGCGTGGTTTTAAGCGCTGCTTTGGTCTCCGTTCGGCCTGCGCTGGCTCCGTGTTTTGCTGCTGTTGGCCCTGAGTGCCGGCCTTATCCTGCTAGGCGTTTCCAGCGCCCAATCGGGTATCACCGAAAGTCTGCTTGTCAGCGCTTTCGCGGGACTAACCCTGGTCGCCTGGGCAATTGCCTACGTCGGTGTCCGGCACAGCCGGTGCGGCGACCTGCCCAACTGGGTGCCGGCCCTTCGGGCGCATCGTCAGCTTTTCATTTGGTGGCCGCAGCGCCGCGTGCCGTTCACGTCTGCGGCCCAGGCCCATGTGTGGAGGGGCTGGCGGCGTGGCGGCCAGGCACTGCCCTTCGTGACCGGTTTGATCCTCGCCATGACGCTGTGGCCGCTTTGGCTCGGCAAGAACGACGTCCACTCCGCCGAACAGACGCTGCTGTCCGCTGTGGCTAGCACCGTCTTTCTGGCGGGAATGTTCGGCATAAGCGGCGGGGTCGATGGTGATGGCTTGAACCGGCGCGTTCTTGGTTCTTTTACCGCAACGCTGCCGATGACCACTGCCGGCATGTTGGGCGCCATGCTCAGGGTTGCGGCGCGGAGCACATTGCTAAGCTGGGCGCTGATGGCAGTCGCAATACCAATTGCTGTGGTGTTGACCGGAAACCTCGATGTTGTTTCCGATTGGAGTCGTCGAGTGCTGGATGCACAACAGCCGATGCACGTCGCCGTAGGCATCGTGGCCACGGCAACCTTGCTGTTCATTTGGACGTGGAAGCGACAAGTGGATGGGCTGCACGCCCGTCTGATGGGTCGCCGTTGGGTCACCTACATCATAGTTTGGGTGTGTTTCCCGGGATCAATTTTTCTATGTTTCCTGGCGGATTGGTTCCGGCAGAGGCCCGAAACCCATGAAACCGTTTTCGCGGTGTTGCCGTGGCTCCTCGGCACACTGGTGATTTGCAGGCTACTTATCGTCGCGTGGGCTTTGCGGCAGGTATTGCGGCGGCGGCTATTGCGGCCAAGAACGGTTGCACGATGGATTGGCGGTTGGCTGCTGCTGGCGTCGATTCTTTTTGCCATGTTGGCCTGGGCCATACCTGCGAAAATGGTGCCCATGGGCTACATCGCCTTCATCGTCCTCTTCGCCATGCCCATGGCCCGATTGGCTGCTGCCCCGCTGGCCCTGGCGTGGAACCGGCACCGTTGAATTCCGCGGGTTGTTTGTAAAATGACTAAGAACGAGCTTCACAACCTCTGGAAAAAGGCAGCACTGCTATGAAGTCTCCACTCTTGCTGGCAACCATCGGCGTGTTGGTGTTCTCCTGGCTGGACGGCGCACTGTCGTCCGCGCCATTGGCCGCCCAGGATAAAAAACAGGACAAGCAGGCCGGCGACGCGATTACCGGCCAGGCCTACCTGGAGAAATTCGTCGGCGAATTCGAAGTCGAAAGGGTGTTTTACGGCCCCACGGGCGGCACTCCCACGCGCATCAAAGGCACCTGCAAGCAATCGATGCAGCAAGGCGGCAAATTCCTGTTTTCGGAATTCACCTTCAGCGAGGGCGCGACCGCGACCACGGGACTGGGCATCATCGGCTATATCCCGGATTCCGGCCTGTTCATCAGCAGCTGGGTCGACTCGCGCGCGACCAAGATGTCGTTGCGCCAGAGCCGGGAGAAGTTCAACGGCAAGGAGATCATCCTGTTCAGCGGCACTCTCAACAACGACCCCAAAGCACGCGTGAGCCGCACGGTCTCGACGGTGGAAGAGGGCGGCAAGAAGATCTTGCATCGCCAATTCAACATCAAGGACGGCCAGGAAGCGGTTTTCATGGAATTGCACATGAAGCGGAAATAAACGGCATCAGCTAACGATGTAAATGCCACCCCCTTGTGGGGTGGATTGTTACGCTGGCTTCTACATCGACCGCATTCGTCATGGTGCCAAAGCTGGAGAGGAGACCACCGCGCTCGACAGGCAGGCTCGGCAAAATGAACTTCCCGAGGTCCTCCCTCAACTTCCTCAGCGACGGCAGGTGGGCGTACATCATGTGTCCGGCATCGAAGTACGCCATGGTCACGCGGTCTCTCAAAACCCGCGGACCGAGGTGGGCGAACGTGTAGTTGGTGGCGGCGAATGGGGTCGCCATGTCGCAATAGCCGTTGGCCACATAGACGCGGAGCGAATGGTCCTTCTCCATTGCCGCCCGCAGTCTCGGCGCCACGTTGGCAAAGCGGTTCGTTCCGGCCTTGGCATAACTCCACGGCTGCACCTGCCCGCTGATGTTGTACTTCATGTCGGTCTTAAAACCCAGGCCGTTGGGCATGTAGTCCTTCATGGCCTCGGTGTACAGCGCGAAGATGAAATCGTTGCTGGGATCGCCGCCGCCTTTGCCGCCGCCCATGCCGCCTTTGCCGCCGCCGGCCTTGGCCTTTACCCGGCTGTCCAGGCGGCCGATGACTTCCTTGCTCTCACGCAGCAGCTCAGCGCGGAACTGGCCCGCTTCGATGCGCAGGTCCGATTTCAGCACAAACGCCTCCGACAAGCCCGTATACATCGCAACCTGTTTGGCCATCGCGAGGCGTTCGGCTTCGCCCAGCAGGTTGCCCTTGCCCAGGGCCAAGGCGTAGGGCCCATTGGCAAACTGCTCCGCTTCCTTCAAGATGGCGGGCAGGTCGCTGCCCAACGCCTTGTCCAGCTTGTTGTGGTGCCACGCAGAGGCCGTGTAGGTCGGTAGAAACAGGGAGTAAGGCAGGTCATTGCCGGGCTCGAATCGCGAGGCCTGGAAATTCAGGACCGCGGAGATCAAGACAATGCCGGCGAGCTTGACGCCGCCTTTGGCCTGGACAAAGCTGGAAAGCGATGCCGCCCGCGTCGTGCCGTAACTCTCGCCGGCAATGTACACCGGCGACGCCCCGCGCTGATACTTGGTCACGTAGGCTTTGATGAAATCCCCCACCGAGGAGGTGTCCTCCTCCAGGCCGTGAAACAGGTTGGCATCCTTGGCATCGTCAGCGCGGCTAAAGCCGGTGCTGACGGGGTCGATGAATACCAGGTCGGTCACGTCGAGCAGCGAGAATTCGTTGTCGATGAGCTTGACGGGCACAGGGGCGGTCAGACCGTCATCGTCCATCAAGACGCGGCGCGGGCCGAACAGACCAAGATGCACAAAGACCGACGAAGTGCCCGGCCCGCCATTGAAGCAAAAAGTGAGCGGGCGGGTTGCGGGCTGCCCGTCAGCCCTTTTCGTGTACGCCACGTAGAAGATCTTCGCCTTCGCTTTGCCCGTCAGGTCCGTCACGGGCAACTGACCGGTCGTGGCCTTGTACTCGACGTTTTTGCCGGCGATGCTGACAGCGCCGTTCACTTCCGAGAAAAATTCCTTCTGTTCGGGCGCCTGGGCCAAGGCCGGTTGCGTGCCGGCCACGACAAAGAGGGAAACGACAAGGAAATGCAGGCAGCGAGCAGGCATTGCGGCACCTTCGAAGTTCAGGTTGAGTGACGATTCCAAATCATTAATTCTTGCCAAACTGATGACCCACCGCCTCCATGGGCACGGTGTACACGGAGGTCCGAGCGGTAACAATGAGGGTTTTGAAATCGGGGCCTCCGAAATCGACGTTGGCCGGGGGTTCGGGGAAGATGATCGTGCCCAGGTGGTCACCCTTGGGATTGAAGACCTGGATGCCCGTGTCGACGGCGAAATACAAGTTGCCCTTGGTGTCGATGGCGACGCCGTCGCCGACGGGAGATCCCTTCTTACCGGGGGTGGCTTTCATTTTGCAAAAGACCTTCCCAGGGCCAATCTTGCCGGGACTTTCAACCGGATAGGACATGACTTCGGGCTGGCCGGATGGAACGACGTACAGGGTCTTTTCGTCCGTCGACAGGATCACGCCGTTGGGCATTTTCAGATCGTCAACCAGTCGCGTGACCTTGCCGTCATCGGCTATATAGTACACGCCCATTTTGTCTTGCTTGGCCTTGTTGAGGCGGTAATCGGTGAAGTAGACACCTCCGTGCAAATCGGTCACCAGGTCGTTGGGGCCGCCGAAGCCCTTGCCCTGATACATGTCGGCCACCACGCGCATCTTTTTCGTTTCCACGTCGAAGGCGACGATGCGGCCGGCGGTCATCTCGCAGGCGACCAGCTCGCCTTTGACATTGAACATCAGGCCGTTGGGTCCTTTGAGGTCGCTGGAGAAGACGGACAGTTTGCCCTCGGCGTCGACCTTGTGAATCTTGTTGGTTTGCAGATCGGAGAAATAGACATTTCCCTTGCCGTCGGCAATCGGCCCTTCAGCCCACTTGAAGCCGGTCTGCCATTTTTTGATGGGGCCAGTGGGGCCGATGCCCGCGATGGGCTTGATTTCGCCGCCGCCCTGGCCAACGAGGGGACACTCGGTCAGGGCGACGAGGAGGACCGGGATCAGCAGAATCAGTTTTTTCATCGAACTGTTCCTTTTATATCTGGAAAAACGGACAGGGTATTTAGCCCCTCGTTCCCAAACTTTAGCCCCTCGTTCCCAAACTCCTGTTTGGGAACGCCACTCCGCAAACTCCTGTTTGCCGAGCGCTGCCCTCCCAAGGGTATGTTGCCTGCCGGGTGTTTTCTCGCCAAACAGGAGTTTGGAAGACGGCGTTCCCAAACAGGAGTTTGGGAACGAGAGGGTCGGCCCCGCCCCGCCCCGCCCCGCCCCGCCCCGCCCCTCGTTCCCAAACTCCTGTTTGGGAACGAGAGGGATTCAATTGCATCCCCAAGCAACGACGCCAGGGCCTGTCACCGAGGAAAACGGACTGGGCCGGAAATTTGGCGCCGCCAATTCCCCAAAGAGCAGGTCAAAATCGGAGCCGGGCCTCGCGCGTTCCTCGGGATAAATGAACTTCACCATGTCATCCCGCAGTTTTTTGTGGGAGGCTCGGATGGTATACATCATGTGGCCGCCGTCATAAAAGCCCATGGTGATCCGGTTCTGCATGTCCGGCGGGCTGAATTGTGCCATGGTCCATTTGGCGGCCGAGAAGGGCGTCGCCAGGTCGCAATACCCGCAAGCCACGAAGACGCGGAACGACTTATCCTTTTCCATCGCCGAGCGCAGCCGCGGCACGACGGTGGCTTTGCTCCTCGGCACGCCGTAGCTCCACTGGCCCACCTGGCCGCTGATGTTGTACTTCAACTCCGTCTTGCAATTCAGCTCGGTGGCCAGGTAGTTGTTCATGCACGCGGTGAAAGCCGGGGATGTCAAGGAGTTGCTGGGATCGCCCCCGCCGCCGCCACCCTTGCCGCCCTTGCCGCCGCCCGTTTTGGCCGCTACCCGAGCATCGTAGCGTCCGATATTTTCCTTGGATTCACGCAGCAGCTCGCCCCGGAAGGCGTTATCGCCAATCCGCAAGTTAACCTTCAGCACATACTCTTCCGACAAGCCCGTGTATTCCGCCACGGTTTTGGCCATCGATTTGCGTTCCGCCTCGGTCAGAGCCTTGCCCTTGCGCAGCGCCTCGGCGTAGGGGCCGTTGGCAAAGCGCTCCGCTTGCTCAAGGAAGGTGGCCTGGTCGCCTTTCAGCTTCTTGTGGTGCAATGCCGCGGCGGTATAGCTGGGCAGAAAGAGAACGTTCGGCAAATCATTGTTAGCGCCAAAGGAGATCGTTTGGAAGTCCAGGACGGTGGAGATGAGCATGATGCCGACGAGCCTAACGCCGCCTTTTTCCTGAAGATAGCTCGAAAGCGACGCGGCACGCGTTGTGCCGTAGCTCTCGCCGGCGATAAACGTCGGCGATGCCCCGCGCTCGAACTTGGCCACATAGCCGCGAATGAACTCTCCAACGGAGTAGGTGTCTTCCTCCAGGCCGTGGAACAGCTTGGCATCCTTGGCATTTTCGGAGCGGCTAAAGCCGGTGCTGACGGGGTCGATGAACACCAGGTCGGTCGCGTCGAGCAGCGAGCACTCGTTTTCGACGAGCCTGTAGGGCGTTGGGATGGTCTTGCCGTCTTCGTCGATCAGCACGCGGCGGGGACCAAAGAGACCCATATGCACATAGGCCGACGACGAACCGGGGCCGCCATTGAAGCAAAAAGTCAGGGGGCGGCTGCCGGGCTTCGCGGTCGTCTTCCTGGTGTATGCCATGAAGAAGATGCTCGCCTTCGCCTTGCCGGTCATGTCCATCACCGGCAACCGGCCGGTGGTGACTGTGTACTCGACCTTCTGTTTGTCGATGACGAGGGAGCCGGCCACTTCCGAGGAGGGGTCCTTTTGCACGGGCTCAGCTTTTTGCGCGGGCTGATCCTTTGGCGCAGGCTGGTCTTTTTGCGGAGGCTGGTCTTTTGCTGGAGGCTGGTCCTTTTGCGGAGGCAGGTCTTTTGCTGGAGGCTGGTCCTTTTGCGGAGGCTGATCTTTTTGCGGCGGCTGGAAGAACTCGTTGGGAACGCTCGCCGACAGCGTCGGCTCGGTCATTGAGCTAATCGTCACTATTGCACACGCGGCACCGAACAGCAAGAACCATTTTCGCGACATTGCTTTGTCCTTCACAACACAACCGGGGTGAAAAATCATGGCGGCAACTCTGCTGGGCAGGGTGGAGAGGGATTTGGGCCATTGTCGCAACGGAGATGGCCATCGGCAAGGGGCGAGGCAGCACGGGTAAGGGGGTCATCAGCCGAAGGTTTGCGAAACGCGCACCTGCGATGGTACAATCTGCACAAAGGAGGTGTTGATTTCGTGAAAACGAGGAAGACTGGCCCACATGTCCAGACTGTACGCGGATGAGGCTTTCCCGCTTCCAGTTCATCCGAATCATCCGCCCTAACCCTTCGGGCAGACCCTAACAAGCGGTCCGCCCTGAAATGAAAGGGCGTGCAGAGCCAATTCCCACGTGCGTTGCATGCCGGCGTCTACTTTTTTAACCCAGTCAGCCGGGTAGAATACAGGTGGGATTTGCTATGATGAATCCTGAATGTCGCCGTCGTTTGGCCGGAGGTTCAAAGATGAAGATTCAACCTGACTCCACAGTCCTGAGCCCGCCGGAATTTCACTGGCCACTGCCGCCGCGAACGAAATGGGAAAGGGAATATCGAGCCTTCCACCGGCTGCTGCCGCAACTGCTGGCGACCCAGCGCGGCCAGTTCGTTGCCATTCACGAGGAGCGCGTCATCGATAGCGACGCTGATGAATTGATGGCCAGGGTGGCTGGCGAGTGGGCGGCCAGTTTTTCGTGTAATGGCACACGACCTTCTTCGTGGAGAGTCCGGTGATCACTGTCCAACACTTACTGAATCACTCAGCGTCCTCCGCCTCCCGGGCCTTCTTCAATTCCTCATTGTATGCCGCAAACTCCGGGTCGGCAGCCGAGTGCCCGAAGCTGTCCAACCACGAGTTGCCGGTGCCATGGAGGGGAATGTTTATGCTGACGAGCTTGCCAGTACCCAGCCACGCGGCCAGGGATTGGCGGACTTGATCGATGGCTGCAGTTTCCGTATTACCTTCCTGCTTGATGTCATGAAATCCTAACGCCTGGGCTGTGAAATGATTGGCGCGTCGCAACGAACAACCACAAGGTGCTCCACGGTTTACGCCCTTATTGCGAATGAGTAGTATCCCCATTATAGCCTCAGCAGGCAAGGATTGGCAGGCCGAACCGCCCCCATCCTGAAATCACCAACTAGGTTTGGTCATTCATTCAGGCCGGCGGGTTCCCCCACGTCGTCGCCAAGCTGGTACAGTGTGTCAAGCGTACTCGCGCCGACGCACCGATCCCTCATCGACATCCTGGAGGTGCGTTGGCGCGTGTACGCTAAATGCACACTAATGCTGCGATCACCTGGAAAACGGCGGACGGCCGGCTCGAATTGTCGCCAGAGGCAAGGCCTTTTGCAATTCGCCAATGGCCGCGTCGGTCACTCGGCGCGGCAGGCCCAGCCACTGCAACTTCTTTAGCCCGGTCAGTTCCTTCAACCCGGCATCAGTCACCTCAGTAAGGCCCAAGTTTAGTGACCGCAAATCTGTCAGCCCAGCCAAACCTTTGAGTCCGGCGTCTGTTACGGGTGTGCCTTCAAGGATCAGACGTTCGAGTCGTTTCAGCCCGGATAGTTCCTTTATTTCCGCATCGGTCACATTGGTGCTGGAGAGTTCCAGCGATCTCAATTGTTCCAGCCCACTCAACCCGCTTAATTTCGTGACGGGGGATCGATTCAACGTCAGCGACTGAAGTTTTTTCAGCGCGGCCAATTCCTTCAGTCCCGTTCCAGTGACCTTGGTCTCGTCGAGGCCTAGTGTCCGCAAGCGCGTCAACGCCGCCAGCCCGCGCAGCCCCGCGTCGGTGACCGGTGCGCCTCGAAGCTCAATCTTTTGCAAATGTTCGAGCGCGGCCAGCTCTTTGAGGCCCGGGCCCGTGACAAGTGTGCCGTAAAGGTCAAGTGTCTGCAATTGCTGCAAGTTGGCCAGATCTTTCAGGCCCACGTCGGTTACCTGCGTGCAGAAAAGGCGCAGGTAATGCAACTGGCTCAACCCGCCCAATTCTCGCAGGCCCTCATCGGTCACCTTGGGACAGGAGAGTTCCAGTTTCTGCAGCTCTTTCAGCCCGGCCAGTTCTATCAGGCCGGCGTTCGTAATCGCTTGAGGAACACGGAGCGATTGCAGATGTCTTAGCCCGGACAACTCCTTCAGGCCCGCATTCGTCACATTGGTGCCGTACAAGCTCAGCGTTTGCAGGTTTTTCAGCTCAGCCAGCTTTTTCAAACCGGCGTTAGTCACTTTGGTTTCGTCCAGTCGCAGCGTCTGCAGCTCTGGCATGCCGGCCACGGTTTTTAGGCTCTCATCGGTCACCTGATAATTCCAACTAATGTCAAGCGACCGCAACTGAGTTAGCCCGGCAAGTTCCTTCACACCAGCGTCGGTTACGCCGGTTGAGCCAAGGTCCAGCGCGCGTAATTGGTTCAGGGACCCAAGCACTTTCAGATGTGTGTCCTTCAGCTTGGTTTGGTGAAGACTTAGCGCTTCCAATTGCGTCATCTTACCTAGTTCGTTAAAACCGGCGTCGGACTGTGTGCCTGAAAGTGTTAGCGTCCGCAACGCCTTGAGTTTAACCAACTCCTTCATGCCCGCGTCGGTCACTGAAGTGGAGATGATGTGCAACGCCTGGAAGTGTTCCAGCACGCTCAGTTCTTTTAGTCCGGCGTCCACCGGCGTGCCAAGTGTCAACGTCCGCAATTGTTTAAGCGCGGCGATTTCTTTCATGCCTTCGTCCGTCTGGCCGGTGCATTGCATGCTCAGTGCCTGCAACTCGGTCAGCGGGGCGAGCGCTTTGAGTCCTGCGTTCGTCACGCCGAAGTTAAAGTTGCCTGCAATGTTCAGTGCTTGCAGATGTTTCAGCCCGGCCAGCTCTTTGAGGTCCGCGTCATTCGCACCCCACAGCCATAGACCAAAAGGAACATCCGGCGGGGCAAGCGCTTTTCCTTGCTCTGCTGGAAACCCCTCGAACTCAAAAGCAGGTAGCGCTCCTGCCGCGGGTTTTTCCCGGTGGAACTGCCAATCTCCCTGAGGGGCTATCGTAATCCAGCCGAACAGGGCCCCGGCCTGTTCCCACTGGGCAAGGACCCCGGGCGCCGGCAAGCCAAGATCCTGTGCTGGCGGCTGCGCCGATGTCTGCGCCAGCCCGGCCAAAAAACACACTGACGCGAACGCGGCCACAAGAAACCAATATGTTGTCCAGTGTTTCATCGACCACCTCCAATTGGAAGGGCAGGGTGACTCTGATTCTTGCCATTAAGCTCCTTGCCCTGGCCACTCGCCTGAGCTAAGGATTTTGCTTCAGGATGTTTTGGAGCGGTTCGAGAAGCGGCGGCAGCGACTGTTGACTGGTTCGCCAGAGGATGTCCGGCTTCACCGCGTAATAATCGTGGACCAGAATATGGCGCATGCCTTGCATGAGCGACCAGTCAACCGACATCCAGTGCCTCCGCGAGGATCGTGTCTCGGAAAGCGGGATAGACACTGTCACGCGGCACAAGGTCCACGCGGCGGACACCCAGGCATCGCTCCAGATGCTGCTGAACGGCAACCACGTCGAACAAGGTGACGGGACGAACAAACTCCACCAGCAAGTCCACGTCGCTATCTGGTCTTGCCTCATCCCGAGCCACGGAGCCAAACAACGCCAGAGATTCCACGCCGTAGCGCGTGCGCAAGTTTCCCTGCTCCGCCCGGAGCTTTTGCAGCGCGTCATTTCGATTCATAACGGCCCCCTTGCTGGATCTTACGCCTTAATTGTATGGTAAGCGGCAACCACATCCGAGTCGCGCCGCGCGCGACTCATCCCTGGCAACTGATCCCCAGCTGGCCGTGCCTACGAGGACTTGCTCGTCGCCGCCGCGCCGGCAGTGGCCATTTCACCCCGACGCTCGGGTCAACAATGTAAAGGCTCATCGTTGCCGGTCCTCACGAATTAGCGGCGTGCTGTCGGGAAATGCACTTCCCGAGCGGACTAATTCCTTTCGATGAGCGTTGGTGACAGCCCAGGGGTCCCCGCCCGAGAAGGGCCTGCGCAGAATTGCGTTGGCCTCGGATTCGGGCGTACGACCGTGTTGTGCGGCTCGATGCCGAAGCAGAGCCAACATTGCTTCATCCACGTCGGGGATCAGCAGTTGAGACATTGGTTCACTCCTGAAAACGGATTGCCCAGCTACCGTTCTTGTTGCCTTTTTTGTCAAGAACCAAAATCTGGGTGATTTTGCCTTTTTCAGGGCCATCGCCGTCGATCGTAATGTGAACGGCAATGCCTTTGGCAGCATTCACATCCCTAAAATCCTCGGCTTTCAAGCCAGCCTTGATTTCCTCACCCGCTACCCACTTCTTGGTTTCTGGGTCCCGATCTCCCCTGGCGACCTTTACCTTGGATGCCACTTCGACCGTCTTCATGCCACCCCGCAACCCACCCATGCTGCCCCAATTCAACGTGACCTGGCTGCCATCAATCTTGGTGATCGTGGCGCCTAACTCCTCGGCCATGACCAGGCCGGCCAGTGAAAAACTGCAAACCGCGGCAAATAAAAACCTTTTCATAAAAACTCCTATTCGCGAAGCACCTTGAGAGTATAACCAAGCGTGGCGCAATTAAGGAACGGCGGCACATCCTATCAGGTCACGACGAACACCTCGACCAACGTGGCAATCAGGCCACCCCATATCCACCGCCGCCACGCATTTTACGCCAAATCCGCATGAAATCCCATCAGACAATTCACGTTTTGCGTACCCTGAAAGTCCCAGCCCGCGAAGATCGGCAGGCGGAAGCTGGCCCCGTGAGACGCAATCGACCCCAATCGTTACCATCCGTAGGCATCCATCGTCATCCATGGCGGTTTCGTCTCGAGGGGTTGTCCAGGGGGGTTGAGATGAGACGTAATTTTTCGGCACGTGCCAGGAAGTCAAGACCCTGCAAGAAACTTTGTCAAAAAAGTCGGCGTTTCGTCGTTTCCGAAGGCGTAAAGCATTGTCGGCTTTACCATTGTGATTTCGGGCCATCTGCAGGGCAGGGAGAGGGGAGAGCGTGCAAACTTGCAGGTACCTGTGTGTGGGGGGCTGCAAGAAACGGCAACCAACTAAGGGGTCCGTGCTGAATGGCAATGCGGCGAGCCGAGCACCGTAAGGTGCCGGATGAAAGCCACTAATATCCGGCACCTTACGGCGCTCGGCTCGCCGCTTGCTCGGATCGCCTTTTCACGAAAGCCTGCGGAAATGTGGAAATTACCCCCAAGGGGACTCGAACCCCTGTCTTAGCCGTGAGAGGGCTATGTCCTAGGCCACTAGACGATGGGGGCAAACTCTTCAAAACATTGGGCTTACGTCCATTTCTCACTTTTCTCGAAAACGGTTGTAACAACCAAAAGTACAACTTTACAACCGTTTCCCACCTGCTACAATCAGAAAAAGAGGCCCGGCCGACGTTACCGGCAGGGCCAGTGAACACAGTGACACCAGCTTCAAGGAGTTGTCACCATGCCCGAAATCAATTCTACAGCCCTACCCGTTCAAAGCAAGCCCGCAAAACCAGACGACGATTACCCGCTCACCGCACACGCCACCGGGCGATGGTGCAAGAAGATCAAGGGGAAGGTCCGCTACTTCGGCACCTGGGGCGATCCCGCCGGCGCCCTTGCCGAGTACCAAGCGTTCCTCGCCGGCAATCCGCTTCCGAAAACACGCCGCGCCCCTGTCTGTGGCGCTGCCCACCCGTGGCCGGCCAAGCCTTACCCGGATTTCCCGCTTACAGCCCACCCCGGCGGCCAGTGGTGCAAGAAAATCCGCGGCCAGCTCCACTACTTCGGCAGCTGGGCTGACCCGGACGCCGCCCTTGACGAGTACCTGCGCGTCAAGGACGATTTGCACGCCGGCCGGGAACCCAAGCCCAACAAGGACGGGTTGACGGTCAAGGAACTGGTCAACGACTTCCTGAACCACAAAGACGAAGCCTTGTCCGCCGGCGAGCTCTCACCGCTCACCAGGCGGGACTACCAGGAGATTTGTGATTTGCTGGTCGACCATTTCGGCAAGCACCGGGTGGTTTCCGACTTGTCGCCCCACGACTTCGCATCCCTGCGCAACCGCATGGCGAATGCGTGGGGGCTGCATCAGCGCACCAAGGGCATCCAATTCACCCGTTGCGTTTTCAAATACGGCTATGAATCCGAGTTGCTGGACAGGCCCATCAGGTTTGGACCAGGCTTCAAGAGGCCCTCGAAAAAGACGCTGCGGTTGCATCGGGACAAGCAAGGCGCCAAGCTGTTCACCCGCGAAGAACTCCGCAAGCTGCTGGACGCCGCCGGCGCACAGCTCCGGGCCATGATCCTCCTGGGAGCCAACGCCGGGTTTGGCAATTCGGATTGCGGCAACGTGCCCCTATCGGCCGTGAACCTCGAAACCGGTTGGATTGATTACCCGCGCCCGAAAACTGGCGTCCAGCGGCGCTGCCCGTTGTGGCCGGAGACCGTGGCCGCGCTCAAGGACGCGCTGGCCAATCGGCCGACGCCAAAGAAGGCGGAACACGCCGGCCTTGTGTTCGTGACGCGCTGCGGAGACTCCTGGCACACGGGAACCCCGGACGGCCCGATAAGCCGGGAGTTCTCCAAGCTGCTGAACAAGCTGCACATCAATGCCGACAAGGCCAGGAAGGGACTCGGCTTTTACGGTTTGCGGCACACGTTCGCCACCGTGGCCGGCAAAAGCAAGGACCAGGTTGCCGTCAATTTCATCATGGGACACACGCCCGGTGATGACGATATGCCCTCCGTCTACCGCGAAGAGATCGACGACAAGCGCCTGCAGGACGTGGTCGATCATGTGCGGACGTGGCTTTTCGCAAATGCGGCAGCCGGCACGCAGCCCGACGTGCTGCCCATGAAAAAGGCGAATTGAGACAACGGAGGCCCAACAAAAGTAACAGCGACCCGGGCCGCCAAGATGTTAGTGGTGGAGAAAATCGGCCGGGCACTGCTCGCCACGCTAGACGATCCGGCCCGGTCAACATGGAGAACGCATCATGCCCCTTCCGATCAACCTCAAAGGTAAACGCTTTGGCAAGCTGACGGTTCTTTGCTTGTGCAGAAAACGTGACCGGCACGGCCATCGGCTCTGGCGTTGCCTGTGCGATTGCGGCAAACGGACCATCGTTTCAAGGGCAAGCCTGCAATCGGGTAACACGCGGTCGTGCAGTTGTCTTATTCACAGTGGCAAATGCGGCCGACCCTTCACGAAAACTGCCACGCGCCAGGCCCACGACGAGAAGCGCGTCATCAGCGACGCCGAGGGCCAGTGGTGCAGGACAAGCGAGGCTTGCCGCTACCTTGACGTTTCTTGGCCGACATTGGAGAAGTGGGCCGGCCCGGCGGGTTGCCCGTGGCTGGACTATCAAGCCGTACAAACAAAACCCCTCACAATGGCATACAACCGAACAGTGAATTACTACCTCAAGGCAGACCTGGACCGCATCCGCGCAGCAAAGGCAAAGCGCCCCCCGACGCCAGAGTTCGAGGGATTGATCCCCGTCAATGACGCCGTAATGAAACTTGGCGTCAGCTTGCGCACGTTTCCGCCGGCACATGAAGACGATCAACAAGCGAACCGTGAAGAAAAGCGCCAAAAGCAAGGACGGCCGCGCCCTTCCCAAGGCTTACGTTGCCGTCAAGGACCTCGAGGACATCGCAAGGCGGCAGAAGGCCACGCACGCGACGCCAGGCACCATTACTATCAAGGAAGCCATGACGCTGCTGGGAACCAAGGAACAAAACACTTGGCGATTGGTGCGCAAGCACAAACTTCGCAAGGTTGTCGGACCAATCTCCACAGAAAATGGATTAGGCCGGAAAACTGGTGTCCGGCTTTACCGCGCTGAAGTGGAAGAACTTCGCCGAAAACTGAACGGCAAGGGCCAAAGCGAAAACCCGGTCCTGGCAAATGGGAGCGAAAACGCGCGGGCGATACCTGAGAAACTGACGCGCAACCAGGGCGGACGTCCGCCGAACGCTGAAACCGATGCCGTCTATAAATTCTGTTATGAGCAACACCAAAACACGACTTACACCTTGACACAAATCCGTTACGCCGCACAGCGGTTGTACGGCTGCCGCTCGCCCAAGGAGGATTGTGAAGTGACCTCCAATGCCCGTCGATACGCCAAGCGGAAAGACCTTCCCTTCAACCCCCGCAACACGCATTCCGCCAAGTAATTTCGGGGTTAGCAGAAGGGTTAGCAAAACCTTCTGCTAATATCTGTCAATCTCACCACACGCAAAAATCTACAAACTGGCCCGTGTTCCGTTGCATCGGAGCGCGGGCCGTTTTCGTTTTCGGCCCGGCCGGCAGCGGGAGCTTAACGAGGCCCTGGGCCATGATCGACACCGTTGCCGTGGAAGACCGCGGTTACACCCCGAATGAATTGGCCAAGCTGCTCAGGGTGTCCCCCGACCGGGTTCGAGCGTGGATTAGATCGGGCGAGATGGCTGCCATCAACACCAGCAGCGTCCGCTGTGCCAAACCAAGGTTCGTAGTTTTGCCCGGACAGCTGGCGGCTTGGCAGGAGCGTCACTTGGCGGCCACGCCCGCCAAACCAGCGCCGCGCCGACGCAGGCAACGAAAAGGCCTTGTGGATTACTACCCGTAAACAGCACCGCCGCCGGGTACAAACCGGCGGCAGCGTGTGACTCATGGAGAATCGCGGACGTGACTACCAGAATCCTATCGGCCCAACAGCCTCATGGCAAACTCAACGGCCATCCCCACCCCGCTGCCGGCGATGACCTACCAGAGGACCAACGCGGCGACGCCTGGGAGGATCCGCGCGACAGACTGCCGGGCCAGCAACAGCCCTACGATCCCCACTGGTGGGTCAAGGCAAACGACCGCGCACGCCAACTTGAGGAACCTCCGATCAATAAACGCTCTGGCATGGATGCAACACGAATGACACAGAGGACACAGACCAACACAGAGGACGCAGAAAACACAGAGGCCATAGGGGAGAAGTCTGTGTCCTCTGTGTCATTTGTGTTGCAAGCCGCTATAAGCGAATCTTTGCCCTGTGGGCCAGAGCAATACCGCAAGCGGCTTTTTGAGTTTTGCCGTCGCCTAAAGGCGATCCCGAAGTTGGCAACGGCAAAGCTACCGGCACTTCGGCCCCTCGTCGTGGAATGGCACAAGCAAGCGTTGAAGTTCATTGACGGCAAGACGTTTCTGGAGACATGGGCGGACTTTGTGGACACATGGCCACGGGTGAAGTTTGCCGCCGGCGATGGTCCCGTGGACCTCGCGTTCCGTCGTGCCGAGGCCAGCGAACCGCCAAAGAGGGCGGCCGAGTTGTACACCGAGGCCCCGATACTGCTGCTAGCTGGGTTGTGCCGAGAGCTGCAACGCACCGCTGGCGATGGTGAATTCTTTCTCGACTGCCGCGCCGCCGGCCGACTGCTGAAAGTGGTGCATACCACCGCATGGCGCTGGCTCAAAGTGCTTTGTGCTGACGGCATCCTGGTGGCAGGCGACAGGGGAAGCAGGGAGAGCGGCAAGGCCAATTCGTTCAAGTACATCGGAGGGTAAAGCCATGACCAAAGCGAAAAGCCAAAGAAAACACAGGCCAAACGGAAAACTCAATCATGTTAGAGTTTCGCAGGTCATCACCACGATGCGCCTGTCGGAAATCAGGCCGTCCGACGAAAACAACGACATTTACGGCAAGTTCAATCCCGACCACCCCGACGATCGCGCCTTGATCGACGACATCGGCAATCGCGGTATCGTGGAGCCGTTGGTTGTGACCCTGGACGGCTATATCCTCAGTGGTCACCGCCGGCACTCGGCAGCCACCTACCTGGGCCTGGAAGAGGTGCCGGTGAGGGTTGCCAATGTCCACCACGGCGACGCCGGCTATCACGAATTGCTGACGGCTTACAACAAGCAGCGCGTCAAGAGCGTTGACGAGGTTTTCCGGGAGGGGTTGGTTGACGTTGACCGCGAAGAGGCCCACCGCGAAATTGTGGAGCATCGCCGGCGAGCATCCGCCGTTGACGTTGAGACAATCGCCATCGTGGGCCACAAACACCGTTGCAAGATCGGTCCCGCGAAAATGGAGTTCCTGGAGGCTATCCTTGCCATCCTCCGGGAACGCCGCGATTTTTGGCCACTGACTGACCGCCAGGTCCATTACGCGCTCCTGAACGATCCGCCGTTGATGCACTCCGGCAAGCCTCATTCAAGGTACGCAAACACCAGGTCCGCATACTCCCAGACGTGTGAATTGGTGACACGGGCACGCTTGGAAGGCCGCATACCCTGGGGTGCGATTGACGATCCAACCAGGCCCATTGTCACCTGGGCCGTTTGGCGCGAGGCCGGGGCATTCATTAAGGATCGACTCGACGGTTTTTTGAGGGGCTACTACCGCGATTATCTCCAATCCCAACCAAACCAGATCGAGATTGTGGGCGAAAAAAATACCATCGACAACATCATCCGCCCGGTGGCTGCGGAGTTCACCATTCCCATGACCATCGGGCGCGGCTACAGCAGCTTATCGCCACGGAAGCAAATGGCCGACCGTTTCAAGGCCAGCGGCAAGGAGCGCCTTGTAATTCTGATGTTGGGTGACCACGATCCAGAGGGCAACGACATTTGCCACAGCTTTGCCAGGTCGATGCGGGATGACTTCGGCATTGTGAAAATCGAGCCAATCAAGGTTGCCCTGACCACCACCCAGATCCAGGAAATGCAGTTGCCGCCGGTGATGAAGGCCAAGCGAACCAGCTCGCGTTACGACAAGTTTGTAGACCAGCATGGTGAGGACGTTTTCGAGCTGGAAGCTGTCCCGCCGGAGCAACTGCAGGTGATTCTCAGAGCGGCTATCGACAGTGTGCTCGATTTGAAAATGTTCAACGCCGAGGTGGACGCGGAGAAAAGCGACGTGGCCAAAATGGAAAGCATCAGGCGACGGTTGCAAACGACCATCGGAAAGGTGCTGTTGGATTGATTGGGTGAACCCCAACCGAGCCGTTGCCATCGGCGGGCTGCCCACAAGAGATACACGGGGCGCCGGCGCTGCCATCGTGGCCGAGTTGTGGTAAGGTAACGCCAAGGTCTAGCCACCCGACCCAAAGCACGGGTAACCGTGTCAAAAGGCGAAATGCCAAGGGAGTACGAATAGCCGCCAAACCAACCTCCAAAAAGGCAAGCAAGTCATCGGCCAGCGCCACCGCTTTCAATTTTGGAGCCAACAGGGCGCCAGCCAAACGCCGCAACCGCGGACCCCGCCAGAGCAAATCCGGCATTCAATTCAGCGGCGGGTAACGTTCATGCAGTTCACCCCGTCAAAAATCGACTGGAAAGCCGCCACGGCGACCAAGCCGCCGGAAATCCTTCCCGATGTTCCGCCTGGCATCGCGCGAAAAAACATGGTCCGCAGAACGGCCATGTTCAAAGCGGCCGCCGACGTCATCCCTTGCATCCCGGCGCCTGGCGAGTCTTTCCACTGCTTGCTGAATGGCAGATACGACTTCATGGTGCTGCTGGCGACCATCCTGGCGAAGATCGGCAGGCCATGCCTTCAGCTACGCATGGCCACGCTCAGCTACGGCAGACGCAACATCGACGAGATTTGCCGGCTGATTGACGATGGCACCGTAGGCCGTGTGGTGTTACTTTGCGGCGAGGTTTTCAGGGAGAAATGCACGCGAGAGTACGGCGAGCTGCGCGACAAGCTGGCCGAACGGAGCGGAGGCCACATCCTGGCAGCGGCCCGGGCCCACGCCAAGGTCACCTGCATGGAATTCGGACCCGATGCTAAACTGGTCGTTGAAGGATCTGCAAACCTTGTGAATTCGCACAACATCGAGCAGGCCACGCTGATTAACGACGTGCCTTTGCACGACTGGCATACGGCCTGGATCGACCAATGGGTGGAGAATGGCAGAGCAAAAGAAGACTCCAGAGAAAAGCAGTAAGGCCGTCGTTGCCCAGCGAGTCGATGAGGTTATCGACCTGCTTTTGGCCGGCGCCATGGCGCGGGACATAGTTCATTATGGTTCCGAAAAAGGCTGGCAAGTTGGAGCGCGGCAAGTCGGTAAGTACATCACCGCAGCCAATGAACTGATTGCCGCCAGCCTCGAAAAAGACCGGGAAAAGCTGCTGGCCGATCACTTGGCACGTCGGAGAAGGTTGTTTGCCAAAGCTGACCAGGTAGGCGATTACTCCACCGCGTTGCGATGCGCCCAGGATGAGGCCCAGCTATGCGGGCTTTATCCACCCAAGCAGCTCCAGCACAGCGGCGCCCTGGACCTTCACACTATGCCACCCGAGGACATGACCCTTGAACAGCTCCACGCCGCCAGCGCAGCCAACCAGGCGGCAATCGACGCTCTTGTTGGAAGCCTGGCAACGGCAGAAACGCCTGGACGCGGAGACGGAACGCCGGCTGAAGGCGAGAGCGAGTCTTGAGGCTTTCACGTCGTACACGATGCACGACTACCAGGTTAACTGGCATCATCGCCTGTTGTGCGGATACCTCGACAAATTCGCCGCCGGGGAAATCACCCGGCTGATGGTCTTCATGCCGCCGCGGCATGGCAAGAGCGAGCTATGCAGCCGCCGGCTGCCCGCCTACCTGTTTGGTCGCAACCCCGATTTGCGGATACTGGCCTGCTCGCATACCGGAAGTCTGGCAGCGGACATGAACCGCGATGTGCAGCGCATCATCGACGATGAGCCATACCGCCGGCTGTTCCCCAGGAGTCAGCTCCGTGGCAGCGAAAGGACGGTCGGAGTCAAAGCCCAAAGGACGATGGATGCTTTCGAGATCGTTGACCACGCCGGCATTTACCGCTCCGCTGGCGTCGGCAGCGCGATCGTAGGCCGCGGTTTCGACAAGGGCATCATCGACGATCCGCACGCTGGCCGCGAGGCCGCCGACAGCCCGGTACAGCGCGAGGCGGTTTGGAAGTGGTACACCGGCGACTTTCTGACCCGCCGCTCTGAAAAGGCCGGCATACTTCTGATTGTCACCCGATGGCACCCAGAGGATCTAGCTGGCCTGCTCTTGCGGCAGGCGGAATCGGACCCCCGCGCGGACCAGTGGGAGGTCTTGCGGTTGCCGGCCGTTTGCGAGTTGGACGGCAAACACCCACAAGACCCTCGCAAAGAAGGTGAGGCCCTTTGGCCAGCGCGTTACTCCCTTGCCGAGCTGGCCAAGACGAAGGCCGCGAACCCTTACGACTGGTGGAGTCAATACCAGCAAAAGCCGCGAGCGCCCGGCAGCACGGAGTGGCCGGAGAGCTATTTCGACTGGCCGGGTTTTTGGTTCGATTATTGGCCCGTGGACATCGCCACGGAAATCAAGGTCATGGCCCTGGACCCCAGCAAGGGGAAGGAAAGCAAGACCGGCGACTACCAGGCCGTCATCAAGTACGCCCGCGACAAGGACGGATGCGAGTACGTAGAGGCCGACATGGGCAAGCGGCCGGTGACGGCGATGCAGGCCCCGGATGGCACGGAGCTTTCAGAGGGCATGTGCGAGACGTTGATCGACAACGCCAGGGAGTTCAAGCCAGAGGGCATCGGCATCGAGGGCAACCAATTCCAGGAGTTGCTGGTCATACCGCTAAAGGACGTGGCCAAGCGCCGCGGCTATGACCGGGAATTTCGGCCCTACCTCATCAACAACCAGGTGAACAAGCTGGTGAGAATCCGCCGGCTGGGCATGCCGCTATCCGAGCGGCGCATGCGCTTCAAGCGAAACTCACCAGGCACGCGGCTACTGGTCGAACAGCTCAAGCAGTTCCCGACCGCCGATCATGACGACGGCCCGGACGCCCTGGAAATGGCTAGACGACTGGCAATCGAACTCGTCAATGGGCGGCCGTAGAACCAAGGGCCAGCGGCCCGCGTATTGGAACTTACCCTGGTGTGAGAAGCGATGCTGCCCATCGACAGCGAGAAACCGAGTGTTGCATGGGCGATTGGAGCTTTACGCTAAAGGTCAGCTGCAACTGACGAAGTGCAATCGCCCCGGAAGGCAACTTCAGCAAATGACCGGTCTTTCTGGGAATGGCGTTGATGATAGCTGCCGAAAAAAGGTTGCTCTTTCATGCGCACAGGCCGATAATCTGCTTTAACCTGGAGGGACCGCGGGAAATATGCATGCCCGCCCGCAAAGCCGAATGCAATCGCCTTGCCCAAAACCCCCGGCGTGCCGGCGTTCAGCTTTCGGAAGTTGGTGCAAAACCCGATGACCGGGCGGCCGCCGCTGGATGACCTCGACATCGCCGTCACTGCGGGCGATAATCCGGCCGCCAGCGGCACTGTAGTGGGGGCAGCAAGCTGCTAAACTGGAGGTAGACCTGTAGACAGACGGTTTTTGCAGGTGGACAAGTGACAAGCGTGGTGCCGATGAATATGGAAAACTCGAAAAACCTAGGCCCGCCGCCGGATTACGAGAACCCTCCGGTGGTCGAAACCATTCTGGGCATGCAGTTCGACCGGCTGCCCGCCCTGAAAAACGCCTACCTTGGAGTATTCTGGAAAACTCTGGGCCAGGATGAATGGCCGGATGTTTCCGATGCTCCAGCGCTGGAAATGCAGTTCGAGCGGTTCACCGAAGCCGCCCAATGGCCACAGGTGGGTTTCCAGTGGGGCGTCATGCAGGAAATACCAGCGCCTTCAAATCAAGAACAAAGACGGCACCAGGATGATCCAAGTGCAGAACGGCCGAATCCATTTTAATTGGCTCGGCCAAGGCGGTGAAAAGTATCCGCGATACGCGAAGGTCCGAGAAGAATTCAGCAGCATTCTTGAGCGGTTTTTCACGTTTGTTGCCGGACAGCACCTTGGCGATATTCGACCGAACCAGTGGGAAGTGATCTACCTGAATCACATTTCCATGGGCACTGTGTGGAAAACGCCAAGGGATTGGGGGTTCTTCAAGCCTCTGGGCACTGTGCCGACGTTTGAGCATTTGATCGAAGGCGAGAGTTTCGGTGGGGCATGGCACTTTGTAATTCCCCGTGATCGCGGGCGGCTCCACGTGGAGTGGCAGCACGCAAAGAAATCGAAACCCGACCCGAAGGAAACGGTTGTTTTGACATTTACGGCTCGTGGCCCGCTGGCAGAAAACACCAATGGAATAGAGGCTGTTCTCCAGAGTGTGGACTTAGGCCACGACATCATCGTGCGCTCCTTTGCCAATCTCATGAGCGAGGACGCAAATAAATTTTGGGGGCTGAAACATGCAAACGACTGAACGAAGACCATTCAATTCGATGCGTTTGTCGGATATGAAGCCCATGAGCTATTCGCCGCGGAGTAAGGCGGATAAATGGCAGGCGGCGAGTTGCATCGAAGCATCAATGTCACCGCGTATGCCTGATGCGGTTTGCACAGTCACAGACCCAGCGGCGCGGATTTCGCGGGATGTTGCTGCCTATGTTGCAAGAGAGTGGCAAACAGTCATTGCCAAGTTGAATAATTGGGCACAAAACCCTGCCCAGTTGGAAGATGAGGGCCTTGACGCCCCAGGCCCGGACATCATTCAACGGGCTATTGAATTTGCGACAGACTACATGGAAAAAGGATACGCGGCACCCACCAGCATAGCGCCTGATCCAAATGGGGGTATCGTGTTTGAACTCAAGTGCGAAGGTGACTCATCGGTCTTTCATTTTTGGGATGACGGCAGCGAGAGTTTCTTCGTTTCCGAGGCCAGCGTTTGGTCGACAGGCAACCCGTTTTGTAGACAGTCAGGCATTCCGAGGAACAGGCGTGGACGATGGCAGCGATCCCATCACCGATGACGAGTACCTGTACCGTAGGATACCCGTCAATCCGGAGTGGTTTTCACCCAAAACTGGGCTGACTCCCCTAGCCTTCGCGCCCCACAGAGACCAGGACGTAACAGGCCTCTCGTTGGTCCGTGCCAAGCACAAGTCAATTAAAGACGCGGCAAAGGGCAGGGCCGGCAAATCGTATTTCGTCGCTGTTTTGCAAGCCGGCAAGTTAAGGGCACTGGGCATCCAGGTCTTATCGCGACCGGAACCAGATAACCCAGGCCACAGCGAATTGCCTTGTTTGAATTCCGCCAACCGCAAAGAGAGCCGGACAGAAGACCTTCAGCGTATGCTGGTTGAAATCACGGAGCGCGTTGACGGCCCATTTGCGTCCTTCGATGAATAACCGCCAGTGACAAAGCGATTTGGCCGGGCGGCGCCGCCTTCCTATAGCCCAGCCTAGATCAGGCGCCGTCGACGAACACGCAGTCACCTTTGCAGGTCGGGAGCGTTTGCCGGCGATCCTGGACGTTGGCTTGCATTGTCTTCAGCGTTGGCTTTTGCATCGTGACCGGTTGTAAAACCCTACAACCGGCGCACAACCGTACAACCGCGAAGAGGGGCATTTGAGGTTGTAAAGTTGTAGTCCGAAATGAAAAAACCCCGTAAATACCGGGGTTTTTGAATATCTGATGCTGTGAGAGGGCTATGTCCTAGGCCACTAGACGATGGGGGCCAGACATCTTTGTGTATAGCCGGCCGCTGCCGTGTTGTCAAGTTTGCCGACTCGAGGGCGGAACCCGCTCAATCACCCACGGCGGCGGTCCAGGCGATTTTCCAGTTGTTTTGCAATTGCTGCAAGTTGCCCCTGTCTATCGCGATGCCCGGGCGATCCGCGGGCGGGATTGGGCCACCCGGCTGCCAGGATTTGATCAATTTCTCACCCAGGGCATGCGTTCCTTCGAACCATTTCAATCCGGCGGGGGCCGCGGTACGCCATTTGGTCGCTTTGAAGTCCTGCTTTTGCAAATCCTCGATGCATTTGGCCAGGCGGGCTTGCGTTTTCCCAAATTTTCGCGCAGTTCGTCGGATAAGGACTTGGATTTGAGCACGTCGTTGGAGAGCTGCTGGATCACGCGGGCGGCTTCCTCCGCTTTGATGAGCTGGATTTTGATCTGCTCCTGGGCCGGGTCTTCTTCGACTGCCACAGGTTCGATGCCAAGTATCTCCCGGCGATTTTTCAGCTGGGAAACATCTAGCTGGCGCGATGCTGGTCATCTGCGGGGAATCGGCGAAGGGCATCAATTGCGAGTACATCAGAGCCAGGCCCAAAACAACCAGGCCAACCATGCCGCACCAGCCAAGCAACCGCTGAGGGCCGCGGCCAAAGCGGCCCAGCCAAAGTGGCAGCGCCACGACGGCTCCCGTCAGGCCGCCGCCGATGTTCGTGGCCAGGCCCACATTGGGCAGGAAGCTGATGACGGCAATCAGCACCACGTTTTGAATGATGCCGTTGCGCCACGCCGCGGGAGACATGCGCGGGCAGGTGCTTGCGGCTCAGGTAAACCCAGGTTGCCATCGAACCCAGCAACCCGCACCAGGCTCCGGAAGCGCCAGAGTGAACATGGCGGGCGAAAATACCAGCGAAACCGCGCTGGTGCCCAGGCACGACGCCAGGTAAACAGCCACAAAACCCGCCCGCCCCCACATTTTTTCCAGCAGCGGGCCAAGCACCAGCAGACCGTACATGCTCAGACCAAGATGCAAGGCCCCTTCGTGGATGAAATGCGTGCTCAGCAATCGCCACCACTCGCCACGATCGATGACATCGACTACACCAAGGCTGCCGGTATCTTGCAAAGTCAGCAGCAGCGTGTCGCCCACCTGGCCGTCAAGGCCCGCACCGATATAAGTCAGAGCCCTGCCCGCGTAACGCTGCGTAAAAACCAGCAATCCCGACGAGGAACCACAGCACATTCAGCGCCGCCAGAATCCTGGTTGCCCAGGCCTTCGGTCCGTGGCCAGGGCGGCGCGGTATTTTCTCGCCGCGTTGGTCGGCCACAGCTTGGCGCTCGGCGGCCGGCTCGGCGCCATCGTTGGACGCGGTCGGGATGTCGCCGCTGCGCAGCCGGCCCAGCAAGCGAGGTTGCTCGAGCACTTCCAAGCCGTACTTCGTCAATTGATAGCCCAGGCCTCGTGCCTCGTCACTCGTGTTTGGGCACAGCAGGCCATGGCTTTTCAATTGGCCGAGGCAGGCCTCCAGCACCGCCGGAGGCAAGCCGGTGGCCTTGGCAAATTCCGCGGGATACCACGGGGCTTGCCGGTCGCAATCCCGCAGAACCACTTCCAGCAGATCGGTGTGCGGCTGCGTCATCGGTGTCCAGGTTTAGCGTCACCATCGATCTTTGCCTTGCGAACTTGGTGAATGAGGGCATTGCGTTCGGGCGGGCCGTCCATTTGCGGTGAAGCGGCAAATTTCATCAACGTCATATAAAGGAAACACAAGCCGACCACGACCAGCGCGACCATGGCGAGCCAGCCGAGCAAGCGCTGGGGACCGCGGCCAAACCGGGCAAACCACAACGGGGCCGCCAGAATCGCCCCCGTGAAACCGCCCCCGGCGTGCCCTGCCATGCTGACATGCGGCAGCAAGCTGATGACGACAAGCAGCACCACGTTTTGAATGAGGTTGCTTCGCCACGCACTCAGGATATGGGGAGGCAGATGGTTGCGGCTCAGGTAGACCCAGGTGATCATGGATCCTAGCAAACCGCAAATCGCCCCCAACGCGCCGACAAGGTTGGCGTCGGGAGTGAACACCAATGCAAACGCACTGCCACCGATGCAAGACGCCACATAGATGACCGCAAAGGCCGCATGCCCCCACAGTTTTTCCAGGAGCGGCCCGAGCACATACAGGCAGTACATGTTCATGCCGAGGTGCAAAATGCCGCCGTGCAGAAAGCCGCAGCTCAAAAGCCGCCACCATTGTCCATGATCTATCACATCCGCGATGTTCAGCCAGCCGCAGTCTTCGTAGGTCAGGACAAGGGCATCGCCCCCTCGGTCACTGAAATATGCCATGGGCTCGCCGCCATAACGCGACATAAAAACCAGCAAGCCCACGACGAACCACGCCACGTTCAGGACCGCCATCACCTTGGTAACCACGGCCGAGGACGGCTCCACAAGGGCGGTGCGGATCTGCTCGGCGGGCAGGCCACGGATGGCGTGGCGTTCTGGGCCTGGAGTTGCCGCCTCCCGGGGCGCGGTCGGCACGTCGCCCGCGCGCAGGCGACCGAGCAAACGAGGCTGCTCCAGCACCTGGGCCCCAAACGGCGTCAGTTGATAACCCTGGCCATGGCCCTGAATCCAGGGCGTCAAATGCACCAGGCCGTTCATTCTCAGCTGGTCCAAACAGGTTTCCAACGCTGGCCGCGGCACGCCCGTGGATGCGGCGAATTCCGAGGGATACCAGGGAGTGTGTTTGCCGCAATCCCGAAGGACCATTTCCAGCAAATCGGTGTGGGGGTCTGTCATTATCATCCAGGCCAGAGAAGTTGCAAGCGGATTTCTTCCTATTATAGAAGGAGTGGCGCTGTGGTAGATAGCATTTGTAGTTTGGCATTTTTTGAAAAAGGGGTCAGGTTCAAAAAGGGGTCAGGCACCATTTATGCGAAGCACCCTCCGGGCCGTTCCGGTAAATGGTGCCTGATCCCTTTTTGAACCAGGCATGTGTGCGAAGCACCCTCCGGGCCGTTCCGGCAAAGGTGCCTGACCCCTTTTTGAAAAATGCCTGGAAAAGACAAGGTCGTGCCATGCAATGCCTAACGACCGATTTGATTGGCCAGGCCTGCCGCATTTTTTTGCTGTTGGCCTACCCCGGCGGCGAGGGCGAGGGCGAGGGCGAGGGCGAGGCAGTCATTCCCGCGGCCAAACTGCCATTTCTGGCTTTGCCGCCCGGCCTGGCGATGCTCGATCTCATCGGCGCCGACGCGGCCGTTGGTGGATGCTGCCAGGTGTCTGCCGCCAAATGCGGGGGAGGAAAAGCCAAGCTGCTGCTGCGTTTGGGCTGCTGTCATTATCCCCATTTGAAGCTCAAAGTGCAGCACTTTACCAATGATGAGGGCGAGGGCGAGGGCGAGGGCGTGTGGCTGTTTAGTGTCGACTCGCATGACTCTTTTTCGCCGACCAGCGTGGTGCCCCCGCGTGGTCATCCCGACGCCGAGGCCTGGATGGCGATGCAGACGGCCAACCGCGTCCTCAAGGAAAAGATCGAGGCCGCATGGGAGGAGGCCGGGCTGGCGACGTTTAACGGCATCCTGCGCCGCCAACTTCAGAACCCTCAGCCGCAATTGCCGTGAGGTCGCCGCCATGGCCACGCTCGTCATCTGCCCCCAGGGGCACCGCTGGGAAGTCGGCGTTAACGGCGCGGATCCGCCGCCGCGACTCATCTGTCCGATTTGCGGCGCAGCGCCTGAGGGGCTTGTCGACGCCGGCACGGACACGGCGATAGGGGCCACGCTCACAGTCAAGCGGCTGCCGATCAGCAAGTCGAAGGGCAGTCCCGCGGAACCGCTGCCTGCGTCGGCGCCGAGGCAGATTGGCAGCTACGAAGTGCTGGAAGTCCTGGGCCGCGGCGGCATGGGGGTGGTTTACAAGGCCTACCAGCCGAGCCTGAAACGCGTGGTCGCCCTCAAAATGGTCCTCGACCCGCAGGACGGAACGCAGGGCATGCTGCGCTTTCGCACCGAGGCCGAGGCGGTCGCCCATCTGCAGCACCCACACATCACCCATATCCATGAAATCGGCGAGCACGACGGTCAGCCGTTTCTTTCCCTGGAGTTTGTGGACGGCGGCACCCTGGCTGGTAAATTGCTGCGTTCGCTCCCCATGCCGCGCGAGGCCGCCCAGTTCGTCGAATTGCTGGCGCGGGCCATGCACTATGCCCACGAGCGCGGCGTCATTCACCGCGACCTCAAGCCCAGCAACATTTTGCTGACCAAGGAAGGCGCACCCAAGATCAGCGATTTCGGCCTGGCCAAGCGGACACGGCAGGGCAGCGGCGTCGCGGTCGGCGCCATCACGCAGACGGGCGAGGTTTTGGGCACTCCCAGCTACATGGCGCCGGAGCAGGCCAGCGGCTTGAACCGGGAAATCAGCCCAGCCACTGATGTCTACAGTTTGGGCGTCATCCTTTACGAAATGCTGACCGGCAAGCCGCCCTTCACCGCGGACAGCGCGATGCACGCCCTGCACATGGTTTTGCATGACGAGCCGCTCGCGCCCACGCAGCTGCAGCCGCGCGTGCCGCGCGATTTGGAGACCATTTGCCTGACCTGTTTGGAAAAAAAGCCGGGGCGCCGTTATGCCTCGGCGAAAGCGCTGGCTAATGACCTGGCCGCGTTTCTGGCCGGCGATCCGATTGAGGCCAGGCCCGCCACACGCTGGGAACGGCTGACCCGTTCGGCACGGCGTCGGCCGACGAGCGCTGTGATGCTGGCGGTGGCCGGCGTGGCCTTTTTCGGCATCCTCGGTGGGCGCCTGGATGCACAGTGCCTTGGCGGTCGGCGGCGTCGCAGTGCTGAGCATGCTGCTGGCGGCGTGGTGGTACAACGCGCGCTTGCAGACGGCCCTGCGTGAGCTCGCCCACGAGCACCACGCGGTGGAGCACAATGTCGAGCGTCTGCATTTCCTGCTCGAAGCCACCCAGCACCTGATGGCGACGCGCGATGTCGACGCCCTGCTAGCCATTCTCGGCGAGACGGCTGCTCGCCTGGTCAACTCCGAGCGCGCGACGATTTATGTGCTTGACGTGGAAAAGGCGGAGGTGTGGTCGCGCGTCGCGATGGGCGACGGCGTCGGTGAGATTCGGGTCGGCCTCGGCATGGGCATCAGCGGGATGGTGGCGCTGACAGGCGAGACCATCAATCTCGACGATCCGTACAACGATGTGCGTTTCAATCCAGAAATCGACAAACGCACTGGGTATCGCACGCGCAACATGCTGACCATGCCGGTCAAGTCGGCGAAAGGCGCGATCCTGGGCGTATTTCAATTGCTCAACAAGCGCCAGGGCAGTTTCATGAAGGAAGACGTGGAACTGCTGACCACCCTGGCGGCATCGGCGGCAGTGGCGCTGCAAAACGCGGGAGTGTCGGCTGGAGAGGACATTCAGAGCCGCGAGCGTTAGCGAGCGGGGCCGCGTTACCGCTCCCTTACGGTCGCGGCTCTGACAACCGGTTTACTTCTTGGTAGGCGGCAGCTCCTTGACCTCGACTTTGCGGACCGTAACCATGGATTCATACGTCTTGCCGCCAACCACCATCGGCCCGTGCTGCTGGATCGCGAAGTGCCCCTTCGTGAAACTGTTGCTCTCGCTCGATGAAGTCCACCGTCTTCTTGCCGTTGACGAAGATCTGAATGTGATTGCCGTCGGCGATGACTTCCTGCGTGAACCATTCGTCGGGTTTGTGCAGTCGTTCCTTGATGACCATTTTGTCGAGCATCCTGGCTTTTTGCTCCTTGGTCCACTTCATCCGGTCGTTGGGATAAAGGCTGCCGGTCCGGATGGTGTCGCTGTGGGTGCTGTTGATTTGGGCTTCGTACCCAGGGGGAAGCCGGCGGACAGGACGGCACGGAAATACTGGCCGCTGTTGCCCTTGTCGTTGATCTTGGCCTCGATGCGATAGTGGAAGTTCTCGTAATCGCCGCGTTCGGTGTAGAGGTGGCTGATCTGCGTGCCGCTGCCGACAATGGCCCCGTCCTTGACTTGCCACTTGCCCTTGGCGTCGGGATGCGTCTTCCAGCCGGTGAGGTCCTTGCCGTTAAAGAGCTGGACATAGCCTTTGGCATCGCCCTTTTGGTCGCCTTGCTCATTGCCCAACATCGTAAGGGCCATGGCAGCCACTATTAGGAATTGCTTCATTGTCGACGCTCCTTGGTGAAAACGGGATACTTGGTGAGTGGATAGTAACAATCTGGCCACCGTGTGTCCAGTAGCACAGGCTTCCAGCCTGTGCCCATTGAAAAACACTGCATGTCTCGAGCACAGGCTGGAAGCCTGCACTACTGACGATGTTGTAGCACAGGCTTCCAGCCTGTGCCCATTGAAAAACACTGCATGTCTCGAGCACAGGCTGGAAGCCTGTGCTACGGACGATGTTGTAGCACAGGCTTCCAGCCTGTGCCCATTGAAAAACACTGCATGTCTCGAGCACAGGCTGGAAGCCTGCACTACGGACGATGTTGCAGCACAGGCTTCCAGCCTGTGCTGCAAATGCGAAGGCGATACTTATGCAAGGCCAAATGCGCCTTTATCGGATTCTCCGCAACGTACCACTGATAGGCCTTAAACTGCTCCTCATCCCGGATAATGTGGTCAAACGACTCTTCCTGCCAGAGCGCACCCTTGCCGCCAACCAGCTGATTGATCTTGTTCGCCGTGAATGATTTCCACGAATGAAGGATGTCCGACAGTTCAAACTCGCCCAGCGGTCTGACGATGGCATGCACGTGATTTGGCATAATGACAAAATCCCCCAGGGCATAACGTGTCCCATCGAAATGGGCGAGAGAGGTGCACATTCGGTCTGCTACCGCCGAGCGCTCCAGCCAACACGCGCCATACCCAGCCGCCAGGTACTCCTCAATTCTCTCCGAAAACAGTGCCTGGAAACCTGCCAGCAATTCCGGCGAGCGCGGAAGTGGATGGTTTCTTAGCCATTGTTGGCGTTCGGCGCCAACTGAGCCAATTTTGCTTGCGGCAAGGAGTCGTTCAGACGGAAGGTTACGAAATAGGTGGCCCCTTGCTGGCGCCAATGCGGAAGGTTCCGGTGGCGGATTTCAAACTCTCCTTCCGGATCAAAGGCTTGCAGCATTACTGGGAGAACGGGTTTTTCTTTGAGCGCAAACGCGGAATTTGTAGGCATGAAAGCAGTGCCTCGATCATTCTCCAATTTGACCAGCACAGGCTTCCAGCCTGTGCCCATTGAAAACCGCCCTAAGCCTCATGCACAGGCTGGAAGCCTGTGCTACAAGGCGGTTGTAGCACAGGCTTCCAGCCTGTGCCCATTGAAAACCGCCCCAAGCCTCATGCACAGGCTGGAAGCCTGTGCTACAAGGCGGTTGTAGCACAGGCTTCCAGCCTGTGCCCATTGAAAACCGCCCCAAGCCTCATGCACAGGCTGGAAGCCTGTGCTACAAGATGACCCAGTAAACCTACGTCCGCCGCCGCGCGAAATCGCTCACCGCCTCTTCCTGCTCCGGCGTTTCAATGGATCCTGGCCGCAGCCGCCGCACCCGCGCCACCGCATTCTTGAATCCCAGATCTTTGGTGACGAACCAGCACGCCAGCACCACTCCAGTCCGCCCTAGCCCAGCGCCGCAATGGACGGCAACGCCCATTTTGGCCTCATGCGCTCGATTGATCGTCTCGATGCTCTTTTCCAGCTGGTCCGGCGCTGGCGGCTGCATGTCAGCCACGGGGAGGTGAACCAGCATCAGGCCGGCCTCGTTGACCCATTGGCGGCGCGGCGGGTCCTCGGTGAGCGAGATCAAGATCTCGATGCCTTGCTCGCGCAGCCATTGCAGCTCCTCCAACGATTCGGGACGGCCCGAGGCTGCCAGCAAGGGTTGGTCAATCCAGGAAAATCCATGCGGTTGCGACATATTTGACGCCGTCAGGAGCTGCGCAGCGGTTTGTGGCCGAACTGCTGGCGGAGGATGTTAGCTTGCTCCCATACCTTGGGAGAGGTTTGCAAGAAATCAAGTAAATTGGCCGTGGAAATACCGAGCATCTTTGCCGCGTCGCTGACTCGCGCCTCCTCTGCCTGCAGCACGTCGAGCACCACGCCCGCCGCCGGCCAGAACCGCCCGTCTTTTTTGCCAATGTCTAGTCGCCCGCCGGCGTCACGGGCCCCTTGGTAACCAGGCCTCGCCGCGATGGCCTCGAGTCCCAATTCCAGCGGCGAGAGCGGGTCGCGCACCTTGAGGAAAAACGCCTGCCGCAACCGCCGCAGCGCCCTGGCTCGGTTCTCATGCTGCGATCGGCTTTCCTCGGCAATCACAATTAGACCGCTCGGCGGATGGCGAATGCGCACCGCCGAGCTGGTCTTGTTGCGTTTTTGACCGCCTGGACCGCTGGCCCTGTAGGTGTCGACCAGGCACTGGGCAAGCAGTTGCTGGTCGGTCAAATTAGTCCAGGCGCCGCGCATCCGGGATCAGGCCTCCAACCGCCACGGCGCCCGCATTTCACGGCTGAGCCATCGGTTGCCTTCGGTGGCATTGTCTCCAGTGAACCGCTCCGTCACTGGATCCCACGTCAACTTCAAGCCCGCTGCGGATCGCGATGTTGCCAATATGGCAAACCGTCACCGAGCGATGGCCGATCTCGACGTTGGCAATCGGCTGCTGCCGGCTCTTGACGCAGTCGATGAAATTGCGCCATGTGGTTATTGAAGTTAGGCAACCGAACCGCTGTACTGGGCAATGGCTCGTCGATCAAGCGCTGGTCGCTGGCCCTCATGGTGCTTACGGCTGACGAAGATCCATTTGCCGTCTTCGCCCTCGAATCGCAAGCCATTTTCGCCCCGGCTCATGGCTTTGACGATGGTGCCGTTGGCGTAGCGGTAGGTGGCGACGAATTGCGGATGGCAATTGAAAGTCAACGGCCGTGGGTCGGGGCGCTTCCCCGGTGCCTTCCACGGACGTGGGGCCGCTGGTGTCCATGTTCAGCGCCGACTGGGCGATGTCGAGATGATGGGCGCCCCAGTCGGTCATTTTGCCGCCGGAGTATTCGTACCACCAGCGGAAGTCGTAATGGCATTTCCTCGGCACGTACTTGACACGAGGCGTCGGCCCCATCCAGAATTCCCAGTCCAGATTCTGCCGGCGGGTCCATTTCCTTGAACGGGCCGCCGACCGGATTGTCGCCAATGCGGCATTCGATGGTCTTTACCTGGCCAACCCGGCCGTTGCGAATCAGCTCGGCGGCCAGGCGGAACCGGCCGTTGAATTCCGTCGCGCTGTTGGGTGCCCGTCTGCAGGCGTTTGTTGGTTTCGCGGGCCACTCTGCACCAGCGCTTTGCCTTCGTCGATGGTCAAGGTCAGCGGTTTTTCGCAGTAGACGTCCTTGCCGGCCTTCATGGCGGCGATGGCGACCAGGGCGTGCCAGTGGTCCACGGTGGCGATGGTCACCGCGGTGATGTCCGGCCGGGCCAGCAGTTCACGGAAATCGCCAAACTTGGCGACTCAGGATTCGCTGCAGTATCGGGTTCGGCGAACGCATCGCGGTTGACGCGATCGACGTCGCAAATCGCCGCGTAGCGGATGGCATTGGTGCGGAGCGCCTGGTTGGCGATGTCCCTGCCACGGCCGTTCATCGGATTGCCGCAACCGATGTGGCCCATCACGATGATTTCGCCGGGCGGCACGGTTTTTTGTTTCTTGGCCTTGTCTTGCTCGGCGTCGGCGACAAGTTCCTTGGCGAACCACACGGGCAGTCCCACGGCAGCCAGCCCGGTCAAGGACTGCTGCAGGAAACCGCGTCGCGAAAGATTTCCACGTTCCAGGTCCATCGATGCGCTCCTTATCAAAATGGAGAGTTAGTTGGTCTGGGCTAAATCGTAAGGGTTCAGGCGTCCAAAGAGCAAAGGAAATCCGGGCGGATTCAAATATGGTCAGGCACCTCGCGTGACGGCCCGAGGGTATTGCCACCAAGACCTGACCTCTTGTCCACGCCGCAATCTGGTACTCTCGCTGCGCCAGGCCACTCCGCCTGACCACCCGCCACGGCGCGACGCCAAAATCTGCTCTCCACCTGCAAGCCCGCTATCGGTATATACCACGCCCTGATTGGATCGTCCCATGTCTCCCCGCGTATGGAGGTGCAGATGAAACTGTCCTTGCGAATCCTTGCAGTGCTGGTGGGCGTCTTACATGCTCACCCGCCGGCGCTGGTGCTCAGCCACCGAACTACAGCGAGCCGTGGTCCACGTCAACGGCGATCCGATCACGGCAGCGGAAGTGGATGCCGTCATCAATATGAGCCAGCCTCCGTCGCCGCAGCCGCTCACCGAGGCCCAAAAAAAAGAGCTGCAGGCCACTGCCGTCAATCTGCTGATTGAAGACACGCTGATGCGGCAGTTCCTGCGCAAGAACGTCGCTCCCGCCAATATGGCGGAAGTCGACAAAGAAGTGCAGGAACTAATCGTCGCCCTGGCCAAGGATAAAAAATCCTTGAACGATTTCCTGCGGGAAACCGGCCAGACCGAGGCTCAGCTGCGGGCCGACCTCGCCGCCCGCCAGCAATGGAAGAACTTCATCACTCCGAAGATGACGGACCCGGCGGTCAAGCAGTATTACGACGCCAACAAGCTCTTTTTCGACAAGGTTCTGGTGCGTGCCAGCCATATTCTGATCAAGGTCGCGCCGGATGCCAAGCCGGCTGACCGCCAAATGGTCTTACAATCGCATCCTGGCGATTCGGCAGGACATTTTATCCGGCAAGATCAAGTTCGAGGATGCAGCCAAGAAATAATCAGATTGCCCCAGCAAGGATAACGGCGGCGACATCGGCCTGTTCCCTTACAAGTTCGCAGGTGCTGCCGCCCTTTGCCAATGCGGCTTTCAACATGAAGATCGGCGACATCAGCGACGTGGTGACCACCGATTTCGGTTACCACATCATCAAGGTGACCGACCGCACCAACGGCCAGCCGTCGAATTTCGAGGGCATCAAGAGTCGAGGTCAAGGAGATTTATTCCCAGGAGGTCTACCAGTACATCATCACCGAACAGCGGAAGACGGCGAAGATTGAATACAAGTAAGTGATGTCGGTCCATGGTCCGATGCCTTGTTCGGTGTATCTTCGCCAGATCGCACGGCGGCCTCGAGCACGCCCGGCCGGCAAACCCCCAATGACGCCTTCGCACCGACTGCGGCTGTCTCGCTAGCGGGAACGCTGGCGAGCAAGCCGCCGGACGTTTGGGCGTCACAAAGCAGCAATTGCGTTTCCTTGGATAGCTCCGGTGCGTACGAGACCCAATCGGCGAGGAACCGCCAGTTGGCGTGCGTGCCGCCAGGGGCTACACCGGCCTCAACATATTGGCGTGCTGCCTGTCAGCACCGGCACCTTGTCGGCCCAGACCACCGCACTGACCTGGCTGGCCGCGGTCATGTTGCGCAGGTGGCCCAGCAGCCCAAATCCAGTCACATCCGTCAAGGCATGAACTTCATGCCGACCAATACCTCAGCGGCGGCCTTGTTGAGTGTCGCCATAATCTCGATGGCCTGACCGATGGCGCCGAGGCTATCCTCGCTGTTTTTGGCGGCCGTGGTGATGATGCCCAGGCCAATCGGCTTGGTCAGGATCAGCCTATCGCCAGGCTTCGCACCGGCGTTGGTCAACACCTTGCTGGGATGGACCGTGCCGACCACGGACAGTCCGAAGATCGGTTCCTCCGATTTGATGGTGTGTCCGCCCACGATGGCAATGCCGGCCTCGGCGGCCTTGTCGGCGGCGCCGCGCAGAATCTCGGCCAGCACGTCCACGGACAGTTTGGCGTCGGGAAAGCCGACGAGATTCAAGGCGGTGAGCGGCTTGCCGCCCATGGCGTAGACGTCGCTGATGGCGTTGGCGGCGGCGACGGCGCCAAAGTCGTACGGCCGATCGACGATGGGCGTGAAGAAATCGGTGGTGAGCACCAGGGCCAGATCATCGCTGATGCGGTAGATGGCGGCATCGTCGGCGGTGGCGCTGCCGACGAGGACGTTGGGATCGGTGATTACGGGCAATTTGCCCAGCAGAGGCAACAAGTAGCCGGGCGGCTGTTTGGCGGCGCAGCCGGCGCGCTTGGCTAGTTGGGTCAGGCGGACGGGTTCATCGGCGCTGATCGGCAACCTCGGTGTTGGCGGCCAGGTGGAAAAGCCTCCTGGCACAATCGTATCCGGCGCTCGGCGCTTTAGCCACAATTCAATAAACGTGTTGCCTTGCAGTTTTCGAGTGTTTAGACTGTCCAAGGCGAGCCACGTTCGCTGGGCAAGCCCGTTTTCGGCAACTACCGGGGAAATCCATGCTAATTGGCAAGCTCAAATCCGCGACGGCGGCCCTGGTGTTAGTCGTCGTAACGTCGCATGGGCTGGTAGTGGTTTTGCACCAAGCGGCTGCCGGAATTGCCGATTCTCCGAGTCCCGGCATTGGCGAAGGGCCGAAGTCGCCGCGGCAGCAGATCGAAGAGCAGAGCCCTGTATCCTATCTCGCCTGGTCGCACGACAGCATGATGGTGGCCACGGTGACCACGGACGGACCTGTTCGCATCCGCGACAGTGCAACAGGAAAGGAAATCGTCAGCTTCGCAACAGGTCCCGGTGTTGACTGCCTGGCATTTTCGCCCAATGGGAAAACACTGGTCCTTCACCAGCAAGAAAAGGGCAACTTGAGCACGTGGGACATTGGCACAGGCAAGTTCTTGGAGGATGGCCAGCTTTTTGTGAAGATGCCTTTGGAACACCTGGCCTTTACTACAGACGGATCCGCCGTGGCGGGAATAGGAATCGTGACCGCGGCAGGGGGTGCGGTGTATTGCAAGTACGTGCAATGGGGGGCGGGGCTATTTGCCTTGGCAACAGCCGCCAATGGCCCCGGATTCGCTGCAATCGCCCCTGACGCAAGCGTTTGCGGTTGGTACGGCGGCACGGGGCCATTGCGGCTGCATCGCTTTGAGAAAGGCGCAGACGCCAAGTTTGAGTCGCTAGAGGTTGGCAAGGCGGTTGCCATGGCCTTCAGCCGAGGTTGCAAGTTCCTTGCGGTCAGTGGCGAGGACAAAGTGGTGAATATTTGGGACTTGAAGACCATGAAGAAAACGGCCCAACTGGCCGGGTTGGCTGGATCAGCGGTGAAACTGTCGTTTTCCGCCGACGGCAAAACACTGGCCGCCCTGGTGGGCGACGGTTTGACGGTTCAAGTGTGGGACCTGACCCGCAATTCAAGGGGTGCAGTGAGGCAACCAACGACCGGCGGCGCTACCATGTTGGCACTTTCTCCCGACGGAAAGGTGTTGGCGACGATTGGCAAGGACCGTAAATCGCTTTTCCTCCGCAAGGTGATACTCCGAGAACTGGCTCGCGGGGGCCCTTCTCTGGAACTGTCCGCCATGCAGATGGCCCAGTATTGGGCAGATTTGGCCAGTGCTGACGTCGAAAAGGCCGATAACGCGTGGCAGAAACTTGGTGCCGTCGGTGACAACGTCGTGCCCTTTCTTCGAGAGCAAATTCGGCCCATTGCAGTGCCGGACATCGACGCAAACAAGATTGCGAAACAGGTGAACGACCTGGACGCCGAGAAGTTTGCAACTCGCCAGCAGGCTGTCAATGAGTTGATTGCGACGGGCGAGTTGGTGATTGTGTTTTTGCAGCGCTTTCTGGAAATGGCGCCATCGCTGGAGGGCAAGATGCGTGCCGAGATGGTGCTGAAAAAAGTCGCCGAAGCGCCACCCGCAGCGGACCGGCTGCGAGCGTTTGAAGCCATCGACTTGCTCGAGCAAATGGGCATGCGCCAAGGCTGTCGAACTTCTGCAAGAGATCGAGCGCGATGCATTGGTCCCTTCAATCAGGATGTCGGCCCGCGAGGCTTGGCAAAGACGGCTGCGTGAAGAGAAAAAATAAGCTCGTCTCGGCCCGCCAATGTGACAAACTTCAGGCCGCCCCGTTGCATCCCACCCACCACGCCAATAAAAAAGGATTTGCGGATTGCAGATCGAAGATTGCAGATTGAAAGGGCAATCCTCAATCCGCAATCTGCAATGCCCCCCGACTCCTCCTTCCAAGGAAAACCGACGTGAAACGCTATACCTTCCTCTGCGGACTGCTCCTGGTTTCCTTCACCGCCTTTGCCTCGGCGGAAAACTGGCCAGGCTGGCGCGGACCCGAAAATAACGGAATCTCCAGGGAAAAAAAGGTCCCCGTCGAATGGAGCGCCACCAAGAACATGGCCTGGAAGCTGGCCATGCCGGGCGCCGGCAGTTCCACTCCGGTCGTTTGGGCGGACAGGATATTCCTTACCTGCGTCGAGGGCAACAGCGTGGTCCTGCATTGCGTCGGCACCGACGGTAAGATGCAATGGAAAAACAAGCTCGGCACGATCGGCCGCTTTAAGGTCAAAAAGGATGAGACCAACGAGGCCTCGAATTCCTGCAGCACGGACGGCAAACACGTTTGGACCTTCGACGGCGGCGGCGTTTTCGCGTGTTTTACCGTCGAAGGCAAGGAAATCTGGCGGTTCGACGTCGTGGAGCGCTACGGCAAGTTCAGCACGAACTGGGGCCTCAACACCACGCCGCTTTTGGACGGAGATCGCCTCTACCTGACGCTTTTGCATCAGTTTGCCCACTGGCTCATCGCCATCGACAAGGCCACCGGCAAGGAAATTTGGAAAGTGGACCGGCCGACCGACGCCCAAAAAGAAAACAAGGACGCCTACACCTCGCCCTACATTCGGCGCAACGACAAGCAACCATGCATCGTCGTGGTCGGTTGCGATTATGTCACCGGGCATGCTTTCCAGGACGGCAAGGAGCTTTGGCGGCTGCCTGCCAACCCCAAGCCGAGCGGGGCCGATCGCATTATCCCCACGCCGGTGGCGTGGGGCGACACGCTGGTGGCATGCACGGGACGGACCGGCGGCCTGCTCTTCGCCATCAAACCGGGAGGGCAGGGCACCATCGCGCCGGACGGTCCCTTTGTGCAGTGGCGCAAGCCCAAAGGTGCGCCCGATGTGCCTTCGCCGCTGGTTTACGACGGGCTGCTTTATCTGTGCAGCGAAGGGGGCCTCTTGGCATGCGCCGACGTCAAGACGGGAATCGACCATTACGCCGGTGTGCGTCTGCACGGCGGCCGCTATCGCGCCTCGCCGGTCTACGCCAACGGCAATGTCTACCTCACGTCCCGCGATGAAGGCTACGTCACTGTCGTCAAGGCCGGCCCCAAATATGAGATGGTGGCGGACAACTATCTCGACGATATCTTCGCCGCTTCGCCGGCAATCGCCAACGGCCGCATTTATTTGCGCGGCTTCAAGAACCTCTACGCCATCGAAACGAGCGCGAAATGAAGCAGCTGGGCCTGGCAGTCGTGATGGGGCCGGCACTGCTGGCGCTGCCGTTTGTACTGGGTGGCGAGCGGCAGCAACAATCACACCAACGCGAAGCGCAAGCGAGGGGTAACAGTATCCCTCGCTTGCGCTTCGCGTTAGTGTCGTTTGGATCGCCGCCATTTGGTCAGTCTTCCTCCAAAAAGCAGCCCGTGCCAAAAAAAGAAGCGCTGGATCGGGCCGTGATGTTGATCGGCGAGCTTTTCCGCGCCGACCTCGCCAGGGCGGCGGATGACCGTGGCGAAGGGCTGAAGACGGCGCAGACTTTTCTGTTTGTGGCCAAGGAAACCAATGACGACCCGGCCGGCAAATACGTGCTGTTGCGCGAGTCGGCTGCCCTGGCCGCCAGTGCTGGGGAGGCAGGGCTGGCTTTGCAAGCACTCGAAGAAATGGCGCTCAGCTTCGACGTTCCCGCCGCGGCAATGCTCACACTCAAGGCCAAGTCGCTGGAAATCGCTAGCCGGGCTACCGCGAGCGCCGCAGCCTACCAGGGCATTGTCGATGCCGCCCTGGCGCTGCAGGACGAGGCGCTTGCCAACGACGATTTTGATAATGCCTTGCCGCTCGGTCAGACCGCGGAAACCGCGGCGAAAAAGCTGAAGAGCGTGCCCATGGTTTCCGCCGTCCGCAAACGAAACGATGCGGTCCAGTGCGCTGCATGCGGAATTTGCCAAAGTCAAGCCATTTCTTGACGCCTTGGCGAAAGCCCCCAAAGACGCCAATGCTAATCTCGAGGTCGGCAAGTACCAGGTCTTCGTCAAAGGCAATTGGGAAAAAGGGCTGCCATTTCTGGCCAGGGGCGGCGGCGGATCGCTGAGCAAGCTGGCGGCATTGGACTTGAGCGACCCCAAGGATGCGAAGAACATGGCCGATATGGCCCATGGATGGCTAGCCGAGGGCAACCGAATCAAAGGGCAAGCCAGCAGCATCGCCCTGCTTCGCGCTTATCACTGGTTTCAGCGCAGCCTCGACCTTCCCAATTTGCCCTACGCCCAGCGTGAAGCCAGCATGGCTGCCATGAAGCTCATTAATGATGCGCTGCCGCCGGAGAAGCGCGTGGGCGAAATCGCCGTGGAAATCTGCCGGTGCATCGGCCACGAGGGCGCGGTTTTCGGCGTGGCAATGTCAGCCGATGGCGGCAAAACTGTCTCGTGCGGAGCGGATGGCAGCGTCAGGTTGTGGGACGCCAAAAATGCCAAGGAGCTGCGGCGCTTCGTTGGCCACAACGGCCCGGTCTGGACGGTGCGGCTCTCGCCCTCACCTGACGGCAGGCACATTCTGTCCGGGGGATTCGACAAAACGATTCGCCTTTGGGATCCGGTCTCGGGCCGCGAGAGCAAAAGGCTGACGGGGCATGAAGATTATGTCAGGGCCATCGCTCTCTCGGCAGATGGTCAGGTGTTGATTTCCGGGAGCGATGATCGAACGGTCAAGGTGTGGGACACCGCCGGCGGGTCGGAGCCGAAAACCCTTCGCGGCCACGATCATTACGTCTTCGGGGTGGCGATTTCCCGCGACGGCAAACGGGGCCTATCCGCCAGCCTCGATCACACTGTCCGGTTGTGGGATCTGCAAAGCGGCAGCACGTTGCAAGTGCTCACTGGCCACACCGACACCGTACTGAGCGTTGCTTTCATGCCGGACGAATCACGAGCGCTGTCGGCCAGCACCGACAAGACGCTCAGGCTGTGGGAAGTTACGACTGGACGCACGATTCATGTCTTCAAGGGGCACACGGGCTATGTGCACAGTGTGGCGGTTTCGCCGGACGGCAGGCGTGCGCTCTCAGCGGGGCAAGACGGCAAGGTGATTCTGTGGGACGTTGATAATGGCAAATTGTTGCGGGTGTTGGAGGGCCACGTTGGTCCGGTGTGGGCGGTGGCGTTTTCCGGCGACGGGCGGTTTGCGGCAACGGCTGGCAATGACGGGACGGTGCGCGTTTGGGGTGCCGCCAAATAACATTCGGTGACATATGAAAGCCAAACCGACGGCCAAGTTCAACAAGGAGATCGCCGCCAAAGCCAAACAGGTGCTTGATTTCGCCCAAACGTGCGCAAAAACAGCTAAGAACTGGCTTGAGTTGCACTTCGCCTTGTTCGGTGCAGGTGGCTTGGCGGATGAGCTGTTTACCACGGAAACCGAACGAACTGCTTTCTGCCGGACGGCTGAATGCAGGCGCATTAATGCCTTGATGGACACCTTGCCGCGGCCCGTCAGCAAAAAAAGCCGCGAAGTGGTTTCCTCGGTTAACTGCGCTGTCAGAGTCCGGCTTCCCCGGTCGGTGCACGCAGCCCTGTTGGCGGAAGCAAGGGAAGAAGGGGTCAGTTTGAACCAGCTCTGCCTGTCGAAGCTCATTGCCCAGCTCAAGGCGGTGGTGTAATGCCTGGCTGGACGGCCTGGGAAGGCCGTCCTACACGGCTTCATCGTCCCTGCCTCGTCAGCGTTATCCGTGCCATCGGCCCGTCGAGGCATATCCGCAAGAACGGTATGGGATCATCGTCGCCCTGCTGAGCCTTGACCGTGACGCTTTCCGGCGACGCCCGCATTCCCGTCTGAAAGTGAAAGCTCAAATCCACAACTCCGTTGTCCGGCACCACGTCGGCAAGCGTAATGCGGTGGGCGTCCATGTGCAGCACGGTCGCCTGTCCGCGCAGGGCGAATGTGCGCGGGGCATTGGCGACGGTGAACAGGACCGCGGGCTCCTCATCGTTGAAGGAGGCCGTTTCCACGGCGCCGCTCCAGGCCCGGAAACGGACGGCCGATTCCGCCGAGCGGGCCACGATCCAGCCGATGTTGTAACGGCGGCAATACTGTTCCAGCTCGGCGTCCGTCCAAAGTGACAATTGCCGTCCCACCAGCGGCGGGCCGGGCATTTGGTGGTCGATCAGGCCGATCGCCGCGTGTTCGATGGTGCTGTCGGGATCGAGGCCGCCGATGAAAGAGCGGCCGGTCAAATGGGGAAGCAGGACCGTCCAGCGCGCGCGGGGCCCTGGTCGTGCAGGTCTTCCCAAAGGATACGCGCATCCTTGGTAGTCAATTTTTCCAGCGCTTCCGCGATGGCCTGGCGATCGGCACTCAGGCCCATGACAAATTGCGGCGCCGTCGTGCAGAGATCCGACCAGCGCCCCACGAGGTCGCGGCCGGCGTAACCTAGCCCAAGCAGCACCGCACATGTCATTACCGTCCCGGCCGTCCGCGACCCGGTCAGGTGGACCACAAGGCGAAACGCTTGCGTCCAGGCGTAGGCCGCCGGCAAAGTCGCGAACCACATGGCGGGCACCATGAGCTCGGCCGTGCCAATCCACCCCAGCGGTTCCCAGGAAATTGCCAAAATCGCCAGCAGCCAAAGGCCGCCCGCACCCAGACCCAGGAGCCGTGCCGCCACCCGTTGGCGGGCAAAGTTCAACGCCAGGACGCCGATCAGGGCGCTGATTAGTAAGATCGCCCCGAGAATGCGATCGGGATGCTCACCCCATTGGGGAGCGAGCCAAATGGTGGTGAATGTGCGGTGCAGCAGCATGTGATCCGTGGATGGAAGGGGCGAGCGCAGCCACCAATGCCGCACCCAATCCGTCAGCCAAAAACCGTTAAGCGCCAACGCCCCGATTTCGGACGCCGCCAGGCTCAGATGCCAGGTCGAGAGCTCATGCCGCACTCCTATGCTGAGGTAGTAAACCAGCAAAATCGGCAGCACAATTAGAAAAAGCATGGGATGGGCAAACCACCCAAGGCAGCCGGTGACCAGTGTGGCCTGCCAGGTCAGCAGACCGGGCTGACGATCGAAACGCAGCAGCAAGCCGACGTGGGCCAGGATGGCGAGCGCCGCCAGCATGAGATCGAGGTCGCCAGCCTCAAGGGCGCGCCTTCCCGGCGTGCTCCACCAAACAACCACGCTGGCGGCGGTGGCCAGGCTGGCGACCGGGAATTGCAAACCTGCTCCCCAGCAAGCGACAATCACGAACATTGGCACGAGCAGACAGATGACGGCCACCCCGATCTTGTAAGCAGCGGGATCGTAGGTGCCACCGCCGAGAATCATAAAAAGCCCTGCAGGCCGGCTGCCGCTGTCGAAAACCGGTGTGATGAGATACCCGGCCTGGGAAAGGGGGTAGTAACACACCACGCGGTGGGTAGCCAGGAAAGAGCGGGCGCTCAAGTAGCCGTGGAGAAGGTGAAGCGGATGCCGCCCGGAAACGATGGGCTGAGCATCGGTCAAATGCTGCCAGGGCTGCTCGGGTCCGAACAATTGCAGGGTAAGCCAGCCGTGCCAGGCGAGCACACCCAGCAGGCTTAGCAGCCAGCACAAACGCACGGCTAATGCGGGGCCTGATGTGGAAGGTGGAGGCTGGAATGTCGGTCGTGCCCCAGCGCGCAGCAATTGCCGGTTGGGGCGGCGGCAGGCCCGAAAGGGCACTCGGCGTTTCCGCTGGCGGGGGGGCTGCGCATTCCATCGCGCGCGATGTTACTTGCAGGGGGGGAATTCAGCAAGAGGAAACGGATGAAGAGTGAAGAGTGAAGAGTGAAGAGTGAAGAGTGAAGAGTGAAGAGTGAAGAGTGAAGAGTGAGGGGCGGCTAGGGAATGTGTGCAGCATGCGCAATTTGGCGGCTATGTGTCTTGTTCTGTCGCCACCGCCCACGTAACTCCTTTCACTCTTCACTCTTCACTCTTCACTCTTCTCTCTTCCCCCGCTGCCACACTCCTTGACACCCCGCCCCCCCCTGTTAGAATGGGGCAAGATTGACCGAGAGCGTGGCCATAAATGGGGACAGCGGCGATGAAGTGTCAAAAGTGCCACAACCCTGCGACGTTGCACATCACGGAAGTACTGGCGGAAGGCCAGTTCGAAGAACTGCACCTGTGCGACCAGTGCGCCAATAAATATCTGTATGAACCGCAGCAGAAAACCGGCGCCAAGGCCTCGGGTGTGGAAATCCTTGGCGAAACGGAGGAAACCACGGCGCTGAATCAGAGAGAATGTCCTCTCTGCGGCATCAAGTTTGTCGAGTTTCGCAACAGCGGCCGGTTGGGGTGCCCGCATGATTACGAAGAGTTCCGCGAAGAACTGACGCCGCTTTTGGAAAACATCCACGGCGAAACCCACCACGTCGGCAAGACGCCGCGGCGGCTGCCCGAAAGCAAGCAAACGCAGTCGGAATTGATCCAGCTTCGAAACCGGCTCAAGCTGGCGGTCACCAAGGAAGATTACGAGGCAGCTGCCCGATTGCGGGACCAGATCAAGACGCTCGAAGAAGGTTGAGATTGATTTGTAGGACGGGCTTCCCAGCCCGTCCAGGACGGGCTGGGAAGCCCGTCCTACAAATGCGGCATGGCGATTTGCGGCCAGCCCGGAGGAACGTGGCGTGAAATGTCAGCTTTGCCCCAATCCAGCGACGGTTCACTTGACCGACATCGTCAATGGCCAGAAGAAAGAAACGCACTTGTGCCAGGCCTGCGCCGAAAAAAAGCAACTGCTGCACCAGCAGGAGCTGAACCTTTCGGCGATCCTGCAATCGGTGATCGGGCCGCACATCGGCGCCTTGACGCGACGACCTGGCCAGGTTGACCTGTCCGGAGTGCGGCATAAAGTACATGGAGTTCAAGGCCGAGGGACGGCTGGGCTGCCCGCACGACTACCAGGTATTTCACTCGGCCCTGGAGCCGCTGTTGCAGCGCATCCACCGCGCCACCCGCCACGCCGGCAAGCACCCGCGCCACGGTCGGCGCTCCGCTGCCTGGCACACGGAAGTCGATTGCGATGCGTCAACAACTGCGTGAGGCGGTCGAGACCGAAAACTACGAAGAGGCCGCCCGCTTACGCGATTTGCTGCGACAAAAGGAAGCCACGGATGAACCTGGATAGCCTGACTCACCACCACTGGCGAATGGCTGCGCGGCTCCGGCCCGGAGCCGGACATCGTCATTTCCAGCCGCATCCGCCTGGCTCGCAACCTGGCCGCGTTCCCCTTCACCAACCGCGCCAGCGTCCACCAGAAGGCGGAGATCGAGGGGCTGCTGCGCGACCGCATCGCCAAGCTGGATGTCGAGCCGCGGCTGGCCTACGTCAACCTCGCCAGCCGCTCGCCCATCGACCGCCAGTTTCTGGTCGAGCGCCAGCTGATCAGCCGCGAGTTGGCCACCACCGAAGGCCCGCGCGGCGTGGCCATTTCCCGCACCGAAACCGTGAGCCTGATGGTCAACGAGGAGGACCATCTTCGCTTGCAGGTGATGCGCAGCGGCTTGGCCCTCGACGAGGCCTGGCAGGACATCGACCGCATCGACGACCTGCTCGAACAACGCGTCAATTACGCCTTTCACGACGAGTTTGGCTACCTGACCGCCTGCCCCACCAACGTCGGCACGGGCATGCGGGCCAGCGTGATGCTGCACCTGCCCGTCCTGGTGATGACCAAGCACATCGAAAAGGTCTTCCGGGCCTTGCAGAAGATCAACCTGGCGGTGCGCGGCCTTTACGGCGAAGGCAGCCGGGCGTCGGGCGACTTCTACCAGATTTCCAACCAGGTCACGCTCGGCAAGAGCGAGCAGCAAATCCTCAACGAGATCCGCGCGGTGATACCGCAGATCATCACCTACGAGCGCCAGGCCCGGCAAACGATGCTGCGCGAGCGCCGCCAGGTGTTGCAGGACAGCGTTTCCCGCGCCTCCGGCACGCTCAAATCGGCGACCATGATGACCTCGGAAGAGACGATGGATTTGCTGTCGAAAGTCCGCCTGGGCATCAATGTCGGGTTGCTCGACGACATCACGCTGACGACGGTCAACGAGCTTTTCCTGCACACGCAGCCGGCCCACTTGCAAAAACTGATGGGCACGACGCTCGACGGCGAGGAACGCAATGCGGCGCAGGCGCGGTATCTTCGTAACAGGCTTCGCGAGGTGAATTAGCAGGCCGCGCTCAGGCACCCGACTCGGCGGATTCCTGGGTGGCTTGTTTGAGCGGTCCGCGATAGGTGATGCGGCCTTTGGTCAGGTCATAGGGTGAAATGGCCACGGTGACCACGTCGCCTGGCAAAATGCGGATGAAGTGCTTGCGCATCTTTCCCGCGATATGGCAAATCAATTCATGCCCATTGTCCAGCTTGACGCGAAACTGCGTGTTCGCCAGGGCCTGGGTGACTTTTCCTTGCATCAAGTAATGTTCTTCTTTCGCCATACAGATTCTTTCTCCGCAGGATGCAATTGTTCACATTTCGATATATCTAAAATACGGCATGGAGGGGGTTTTGACCAGGCCAGTAGGTCCCGCCTGCCGGGCGGGACCTTTCTCAGCCGGCGCGTTCCAAACATCCTTTGGCGCGTGGCTCTCGGCAACATCAGGTCCCGCCCGGCAGGCGGGACCTACTTGCGCATCTTCTTGATGAAATCCGCCGCCTCGACGTAATCGCGGTCAATGTGCAGCGCCCGTTCAAGGTCGTGCAGAGCGCGCTCGTTGCGTCCCAGGGCTGCGAAGGCCAGAGCCCGGTTGAAAAAGCAGCTCGCGTTGGTCGGAGCGAGAGCCGTACAAGCCGTGAACGCCAACGCGGAGTCCTCAAAACGGGCAAGGCGATAGCACCAAATACCCTGGTAGAATTGGGGCCAAAACCCGTTGGGCTCGATGGCCACCGCTTTATCGAAGTGGGCCGCGGCGGCATCGAGTTGGCCGGTGTGCGACAGTGATCGACCCAGGGCGTAGTGCTCCCAGGCCGTCCGCGGCGGGTATTGAGCCAAACGTCGCCTAGCCTCGTTGGCCACGTCAGCTTGCCCCAGTGCCGCCGCATGAAGCTGGCGTTCGTGGTACAGAACCGCGCTGGGACCGAGAAGCGCCTCGGCCTCGGCAAGCGTTCGCAGCGCCTCCAGGCGCGCCTTTGGGATGTCGGCGTCAGCGGCCAGGCGGATGCGCAGATCGGCTCCGAGAATGGCCAGGTCGAGAAGGTCCAGCTGCAGCCTGCTGCTCCAGTTCCGGCGCGAGGTCCTTATCTTTGCCGAGGCGGTCAAGAATCAACTCGCGTTTATTCCAGAACTCACGGCAGGGATTCTCAAGCACCTTGAGCTTGGCGAGGGGAAAAGAATCCGAGCCGTAAAGCAGCCGGAAGCGGTCGGCGATGCCGTGAAGGTCCTCCGCCAATTCGGCGCGGACGGCCAGGTGCAAGCGGCTCGCCAGTTCCTGTTTCAATTCCAGGTTGCCCGGCAGGGTTTCCAGCCGTGACATGCCGCGTTTGAGGGCGGCGGCCGCATCGGCGTATTGAGCTTTCTTGATAAGCTGGCGGCTATCGGCGAGGGCCGTGCGCGCCTCGTCCACGCGCTGTGTGAAGCCCTGCACTGCCATCACGAGCGCGGCTCCGCTCAGCGCCAGCACCGCGGCCACCAAGGAGATCAGGGCCAGATGGTGCGGCCGGCGCCGGCGCCATTTGTGCCAGCGCTCGGCAAGGTTTCGATTGGCCACACCCCTTAGCGGCAGATCGTTGAGATGCGCCCAAAGGTCGGCAGCAAGTGCGCCCGCGTTTTGATAGCGCTGCCGGACATCCACCGCCAGGCACCTGCCGACGATATCTGACAGCCCTTTGGGAACCTGTGGATTGCAGCGCCGCAGCGGCGCCAGCGCCGCTTGTTCGTCAAGCGGGATATGCCCACCCAAAGCCTCGTACAGAACCAGTCCCAATGAATAGACGTCAGATCTGCCGTCGATCACCGCGGGGACCGGGCCGCCCTGTTTGATCGCCGCCATCGCCTGTTTTTGTTCCGGCGACATGTAAGCGGGCGTTCCTCCAAAACCCGCGCCGCGCTCGCCGGCAGTCAGCGACTCGCGGGCCAGGTGAAAATCCAGCAGCATCGGCTGATGGTTGGCGGTCAGCAGCACGTTGGAAGGTTTCACATCAAGATGAACCAGGCCGCGGTCATGGGCATACTTCAGCGCTTCGGCCAGGCAGGCGCCGATCCAACTCACGGCCTGGACATAAGAAGCACGCTCCAGAAACGGCGTGGCTGGATCACGGCCGGGCGCCAGCACGATCGCCGCCTTGGCCCGCGCCCTGTCAAGAGTCTGCAGGATTTGCTTGCCCGTGCGTTCCTCCTGGGGCTGCTGCTGCAGTTCTTCCAGGATCGCCGCCAGCGTCAGCCCGCCGAAATACGGCATGCACAAAACACGCAAGTTATATTCCGGCTCTTCGATGACTGACAACAGCGGTACGATGTGAGTATGCTGCAACCGGGCCAGCGATAGGTGCTCTGCCCCCCGGCTGGGTGTGATTTTCAAAACGACGGGGCGATCACCTAATGAAGTTTGAGCAGCCACGAAGACTCGCCCCTGACCGCCTCGACCAAGTTCCGCCAGCAATTGGAAATCGGCTACTGTGTCGCCCACCTGCGGCAAGCTGGGCGGCGAAACATGCAATGCGTCGATACACTTCAGCAGGATTTCGAGTTGCTGTCGCCATTGCGGAAAGCGCCTGGCGATCTCCTCAGGGTCGACAGGTTCGCCGTGCTCGTGGCAAAGACAGACCTCCTCATAAACCAGGTCCACGACGGCGGCCGGCAGTTTCCAGAGTTCGGGATGCCGATCGAGAAAATGCTCGGCCCGGCTCCGCTCCCCTTGCGCGAGGACTCGGCCATTTCCTCGACCAGGCGCTGCACCAACTCGTCCTGGCCGCCAAGCTCGGCGGTCGACGGAGGCGGCAGGGCGGCAGGCACAGGATCTGTTTGTGTTGACGGCACGGCACAATACTCAGGTGACTTGTTCGGAGGGAGCGGGCCTACCGCGCAGGGCGAGATCACGGGCGAGATTGCGCAGGATGCGCCGGATACTGCCAGGGTGCAAGCCGGTGCGCTCGGCCAATTCCGTCATGGGCAAGCCTTGTCGTTTGAGGTGCAGCAATTCCTGGTGCTCCGCCGGGCAAAGGGCCAGCATTTCGTCCCAAAGCTCCTCGGCCTGAAGCAATTCCGAAGCATGAGGCTCCTGGCAACGCGGCATCTCGCTAGTGTGCAAGCCCGCCAGCCGTTGTTCTTTCTCGAAGGCCACTCGGTGTTTGCGAAAACGATCGTAAAAGCGGTTGCGTGTCGCTTGAACGAGGAATGCCTGAAAGCGCGGGACATCGGGAAATTGCCAGGCGCCGCGCGGTAGCCGTCGAGGAGATCGGCCCAGACGGATTGCACGATGTCGATCGAATCGAACTTCGCCCGCAGCCGTTGCGGCAACTGCCGGCGCACGAATTGGCGTAAATACGGCTCGTAGGCCACAAACACACGTTTGGCGGCGTCCATGTCTCCCTGGCAGAGTTTCTGAAGCAACGGCTCAAGGGAAATCGTGCTCATGGTACATCGGTCGTGGAGTAGGGAATGGGTGACCGGCCATAAACCAGCGCGGGCGTCGGAGGCCGAACCTTCCGGCGGACGATTTCCAGGGCGAGCCCCGTGGCGGCGACGACGATTCCCGTGGAATACAAGAAGTCAATCTGATTTTCCGACAATGTGATACCGAGTTGTTCAATCTGCTCGAAGAAATCCTTGATGGATGAACACAAAGCGGTGGAATCCAGATTGACCATGTTGACCGCCAGGATGCCATACGGGGCGACGGCAAAATCGGCCACCGCTTGCGCTAGAGGTTGGGCAGGGTTGGTGGTGCTTGGCGGCATCGACTCCATCGGCGGCACGGCAAAGCTAACCGGCGCCTTCGCAGCGCGATCCGAGTTTGGCAGTGCCAGGGCTGGCACGTCTCGAGCGCCAGCCGCGATGTCATCACGGCCAATCGACGCGGCGGCGGAATTGACGGCTTGCAAGGTTTGGCCAAGCGTGGGGCGGTCGTCGCGGCCAACTATTTGGGGAATTTGATTGACGGTTTGGTCGCGGGTTTGAGGCTGAGCGCTGGCGGAGGCCCTGGCTTGCGGGGCTTGCGGAAGGAAGGACATGATTGGCGGCAACACCATCGCATCGGCTGGACTGCTCAGTGGCACATCGCGGCTTTCGATCTTGGCGGTGACCTGCGAACCGAAGTCAATCTCCGTTGACGGGCCTGGTATGTCCAGGACAATGAGGACCCCCATGGCCACCTGAAAGTCCGCGCTATCTTGGGGGCCTTCTGGCCGTGGCGGACTGCTGTCGTCAGGGTGGTTTGGCGAATTGCGAGCAGTTATGGGGCTATATCCTTCCCCAGGGCTAGTGCTTTGCTCCACAGCAATCTGCTGGTTGCTGTTGGTGGGCGGCGAGGCCTGGTTCACCATAGTGGCCGGCGGCAAGTTTGCGGCATTCGACGGCGGCGACGGATCCGCCATGGTCGGCGTCGGACAGGGAGCCGCGGGAGCCGTATTGAAGGACGATGAATTTGAAGCAGTCGGCGATGGACTCGGAGCGGCGGCAGTGGGGGGAGCAGTAACGGGTGGCGGATTCGTGGTGCTCGGAGATTGACTTGCGGTGGTTGAGCCGCAATTTCCTGGATCCTGCTGGGCCGGGTCGGTGTTTGCCGTCGGCGAGGAGTTTTGGTCGGCGGAAGACTGCTGGCTGCACCCGGGCTGTTCAGAGTTCTGCGAAATCCCTTGCCCACCAGTATTGGCCGAAGACGGCTCATTTGGAACACTCCGCGGTTGGCTGGGACCTTGGGTGGACGGATTGTTCGATTGTTGAGCGCGTAACGTATTGCGGATATGCTTGCGATTGACCTTGATGCTGATCAGGCGTAGGGCTGCTCACATCCGGCGAAGATCCCTGGTAGGATGCCGGCGGCTGAGCGGTTTGCGGCCCCACCTGCATCGCGGGCGTGGAAGTTGGTTGCGGATCGACGCTCGCTTGGGCCGGCGCGGAATCATCGCCACTGGGCCGACCGAACGATCCCACATTCAGCAGCGGCAGGGGAGCCAAACTCGCATTGGGAAGAAACCGATCCTCAAGCAATTCGACGACAAGGCCCTTGATACTGATTTTTGCCACGGCGTTACCTTTCGATCCAGACGTGAGAAAGGCAGGCAAGCCCTACGAGACTCCGGGTAGTTAGATGGTACGGCTGGATTTCGCGGAAATCAAGGGGAAAACACAATCACGAAAGCACGAAAGACGAAAACACGAAAAAAAACAAAGGAAGTATTTCGTGTTTTCGTCTTTCGTGCTTTCGTGATTTGCCTTTTAGTCATGATGCCCGGAGGTTGCCGCCAGCACCAGCTGCCCTTTGTAAATGCCCTTCAGCCCGCGAAGCTCATAGGCGACTTGCTGCAATGCGCCGGCCCGTCCGCGCAGCACGATGACCTCGAGGCAGGTGTCGTGGTCGAGATGCACGTGCATCGTCGATACAACCAGGTCGGCGTGCCGGTGCTGCAACTCCAGGAGTTTGTCGGTCAGCTTCGCCCGATGATGGTCGTAGACGAGCGTCAGCGTTGCAGCCGCGTCCCGAGCGTCGGCTGCCCAGGCGTGGGTGGTGAGCGTCTCCCGCAGCAGTTGCCGAATCGCCTCGCTGCGCGTGGCGAAGCGGCCTTCCTGGCAATAGCGGTCGAACTGCTCGAGCAGGTCGGCTTCCAACGACACCGAGAATCGCATCAATTCAGACACAATCAGTTTCCTAACCGGTTGAGCATGGACGTGTCGCGGACATTCTGCTCCGCGACCGCGCGGGTAATCTTGCCGTGCGCAGCAGCGTCGCCACCGATTCGTCGATGCTGACCATGCCGTCGTCCCGGTTGGTGATCAAATAATTGTCGATGCTTTCCAGCTTGCCCTGGCGAATGGCGCTGGCGATCGGATAGATGTTCCACATCACCTCCAGGGCCAGGTGGCGTTTGCCTCCCTTTTCGACGTCGGGCAACAATCGCTGGCATACGACGCACTTCAGGCTCATCGCCAGTTGGGAGCGGATGTCGCGCTGCACGTCCTGGGGAAACAGGTCGGCGTAACGGCTGATGGCACCCTTGGCGTCGCGGGTGTGCAGCGTGGTGAACACCGAGATGTCCGGTTTCAGCTGCGCTCAGCGCCATCTGAGCGGTTTCCCGGTCGCGGACCTCGCCCACCAGGATCACGTCCGGGTCTTGCCGCAACCCGTACTTGAGGCCGTCGGCGAAAGACAGCACGTCGGCGCCCACCTCGCGCTGGGTCACCACCGAGTTGGCCTTTTTCGGAAACTGATATTCCACCGGCTCCTCGACCGTGATGATGCGGTAGCCGCCCGCCTGGTTGATCAGGTTGACGATCATGGCCAGCGTAGTGGTTTTGCCGGAACCGGTGGCGCCGCACAAAATCACCAGGCCGTCGTTAAGCCCGGCCAGCTTGCGAGCCAGGGGCATGGGAAAATTGGCCCAGTCAAGTTCCGGGATGCTGTTGGGCACCACGCGGAAGCAGCCCGCCAGTTGGCGTCCGCTGTGGAACAGATTCGCGCGGAAACGGTTGATGCGTCCTTTGACCACCAGGCCAAAGGAGAAATCGACGTTCTTTTGCGATTGCAGCTTCGACAGAGCTTCGGGCCGGCATAGCTGGCTCAGCAGCGATTGGATTTCATCCGGGTCCAACGCCGGTTCGGAAAGTTGGACCAGATCGCCATGCACACGCATGACCGGGGGGTGGCCGACAATCAGGTGCAGGTCCGACGCACCGGATTGGACGGCTTGGGTAAGCCAGTCGCGCATTTGCTCGGGAACCGAGGATCCCTCAAATTTAATGTCGCTCATGATCCATCCTCTTTCAACAGACACCGCGTGGATAAGGTAACCCCATCGGCCGCGCGACGCCCAGCGCTGCGTGACTGCGCAAGGCCGCATCGCAAACGGCGTAGCCCCAGATTATAATCCGTTCTTGCAGTGCCGCTGGCAAGGCTTTGCCGGCAAACGGCGCGCAGCCATAGTAGTAGGCACACTCCGTGTGCCGTTTTGCCGCCAAACGGCACACGGAGTGTGCCTACTACTATTAGCGGTTAGACGATGTCATCAGGCGGAGGATTGTCGTCTTCGGGCGTAACGACTGCCACGGCGGCGGTTTGCCAGGGCACGAGTAAATCGGCTGCGCTGGATGGCTGCCAGTCTGATGTATCGTCCAACGCAGGCGCCGTTGGGACCATTGCGTAAGAATCCAGCTCCGACCATTCAAACGGAGGTGGCACCGTTGCCAGATACCATATTTCGTGAACAACATTGACCGCCTTGGCTGGTCCGTCGCCATCGCCAACGCTTTTGACCTCCCACGCGGTGTCCATGGCCTTGACGGTCACCAATCCGCCCGTGGCCGCTGTGTGCAGGACAAAGGGGCCTTGCACATCCGTGGCTTCGGTCTGGTAAACGCGCTCGCCGGTCGGATTTACCTGGCTGACGATACTCAAACTCGTCGGCCCCGGCTCTGCGCCGGCGCGGACGTGCAGTATCAGAGTGACCAGGCTGCCGCCGACATTCGCGGGGATCGCCGACATGCCGAACAGGTCGATACCGATCTCGCCGGTCTGGTTGTTGATCGCTGCAGTCAGTTGCCAACCGCTGCTGGATGCGGGCACCGTGCCAAGCTGAATGTCCGAGGCAGACACCTCAAAAACGCTGGGGTCGAAGCGCAAGGCCAGGATCGATTCCACCAGGCCGGTGCTGGCCTCCGGTCGCGGCTGGTCGATGTCAACCGGGACGACGATGGTGCCGCCGGGGACAACTGTCAGGTTTGCCGGCAAGCTCAAAGTCGGATCGGGGCCAGTAAGATCGATCGTCAACCCGTTGGGATTCACAGGCGGAATCTGTGCAGCTGCGCAATTCCGGCCACGACCGAATTGACCAGGGTAACGTCTGTCGAATTCACGCTGCCGGAGCCCGCAACGTCGCCCAGGATTACCGGATCGGCCAGGGCGTAGGCGGCGAAACCGCCCAGGGTATCGCTGCCTGGGTTGGCGTCCAAATTGACGGCCACGCGCGAAATAAGTGCCGCGTCGCCGCTGTTGAGGGTTCCGTCACCCAGGACGTCGCCGAAGTAGGCGACCACCTGCACGGCCGCGTCGCCTTCGACCGCGACGGCCCCATTGTCGAGCTCGGCGCCGGTGAAACTCAGCAGCGTCTTGCTTTTGTAAACCGCTGCCGTCGCGTTGGGGACGTCGGCTTGCAAACTGCCCAGGCGAACGGCGGAGGAGGTCAGCGCCGTGGGACTGGTGAAATCCAGCACGGCAGTGCCCGCGCTGGAGCTCGGGTCGAGCGTCAATGTCGCCCCCGCCAGTGTTGAGTTGACGGTCACGCCGGTGACGTCGAGCAAGGCGGAGTTGTATTGCAAGGTGAACGTGCCCGAGGTGACGCCGGCGCCGCTGCTGAGGTTCAGAGGAATGCCCAGGGTGGATGTGTTGGGCAAATTCACCACGTTGCCGGGCCCCCGCGGAAACTCGGAATGCCGACAACCACGGGCGGCGTGCTCACGACAAAGGTGGCGACGTAATTAGAGCCGGCGGGATTGCCGTTATCCAGGCCGTCAAGCAAGCCGCCTGCCATGTCCGTGAAACCATTGGCGGCGCTGCGAATGGTGACCGTGTACGTCCCCGCTGCCAGCACGCCGGTGCTGGGGTTGAACGTGGAACTGGCGCTGAAGGTGCTGGTCTTGACAAAGGTCGCGGTGGTGTCGGTGGCGTCGAAGATCAGTGATCCGTGGAACGAAGTCGGCGGCATGCCCGGGCCGGCTAACAGGACGTCGTCCACGCCCAGAACTCCCGAACTGGCGTAAAGGCTAACCTCCGACGCATCCACCGGCTTGTTGAAAACCACCTGAAATCCGCTCGGCGTGGGCGTGAAGCTGGTGACGATCAAACCTCGCGTGACAATAGTGCTGCTGACCCCGCTGATACTGGTCGTGAGCGTGTCGGAGGCGGTAAGCGTGTCGTTGCCTGGCGTGTTGAGCGTGGCGCTGAAAACGCCGATGCCGTTGGTCAAGGTGCTGTCGTGGGGCAGGTCGGCGGCGGGGTCGCTGCTGGCGAAATGCACGGTGCCGCTGTAGCCGGTTACTGTGTTGCCAAACGAATCCTCGGCGATAACCGTGAAAACAACGGCGTTGCCGGTGATGGCCGAGGGCGGAGCCAGCACGGCAAAGGAATCGATGCCAAGGCCGTTGACCTGGATCAAGTTGGACATGCCGCTGATGCCGCTCGTTACCGTGTCGGTGGCCGTCAGGGTTTGGCTGCCCGCGGTCTTCAGCAGGACCCCGAAGACGCCGATGCCGTTGGTCAATGTGGAATCGCCCTGGAATGACGCCTGCGGGTCGCTGCTGCTGAAGTGTACCGTGCCAAGGTAACTGGTGGCGATGTTGCCGAAGGCATCCAGAGCGCTGACGACAATTCCAAAGGGCGTGCCGGCCTGGATAACGCTGGGGGCGGCGGTGATGCCAAAATGCGTTGCCGCACCAGCCGATACAGTCAAGTTCAACGTGCCGGCAATGGAGCTTGTCACCGTATCGACGACGGTGACCGTTTGAATTCCTGTGGTGACCAGCGTGACGCCCGCGCTGAAAACGTGGACGCCGTTGTCGGATGGGACAAACGAATAATCGGGAGGCAGGATCACACCGAGGCCAGGGTCCGTGGTCGAGAAGTGAACCGTGCCGGTATAGCCGATGGCCGGATCGTTGGAATTGTCAAAAGCCGCCACGGTTAGGTTTATCGGCGTGCCTGCCGCAAACGAGCTACCGGTTGTGCTGACCTTGAACATCGTGGCAGCTGGAGCGGTATAGGTAAACGTGCCCGTGAAGGCTACGTTCTTCAGCGTGGGAACGTGCAGCTCGGCAATGAGGCCGCTGGCGATGCTCATGGTTTGCACGCCCTGGCTCGTGACCGGGCTGGTGTTGAAAGTGAACGTCGCGGTGGTGTCAGAGGCGTTCAAGCTGACGTTGTTGGCCGGCACGCCGTTCACGGTGAAGTAACTGGCTAGCACTTTCGTCGGATTGAAGACTTCGGAGAAATTCAGGACAAAACTGGTAGGCGGCGCCAGCACGGTCGAGCCGATGGCCGGCGTGGTGCTGTTGACATTCATGCCGATCAGCTCGGCGACGATGTTGTTGGCCAGGGGAGAACCTCTGCCCGTCACCAGGTTATAGCCCGCGGTGGCAGAGTACGCCGGTGTTCCGGTGCTGCCGCCAGTGGTGATGGCGTGGAAATTGGCGGCGGGCGTGTAGTATAAAAGCGGCAGCACCTGGCTCGGGCCGTCCAGGGAACTCAGGCCGTCGAGGGCTCTGCCCTGGTCGGCAATGGCGATGAGGGCGGCCCATTGCGGTGTCGCCGCGCTTGTGCCGCCGGTAAGGCTCCAGGGGCTCGAGGGGGGGTTGTTGAACGTGTCGTATACGGGGTAGCCGGAATTTGTGATAAGGGAGGCATAGGCGACGTCGGGATTGGTTCGCATGGTCGAGGACTGCGTAACGACAGATGACTGGTACGCCGGTTGCGACTCATAAGCGCTAATGCCGCCGCCGCTACCGCTCCAACCCGACTCGCCAAGATTGTTCCCTGCACTGTCCACCGTAAGCACTGTTCCACCCACGGCCAGGACGTTTGGCGACATTGCGGGATAATTGGGCGGAGCACCAGTGTCACCCGATCCGGCGACGAAGGTCACGCCCGCATGGTTGGCGGGTGTCGTGAAGGTGCTGTCCGACTGCGTCTCCCCTGAGTATTCGCGTCCGGCGAAACTCATCGACACCACCACGACGTCGGGCTGCTTGGCCGCGAAAGCCACGCCGGCGAACAGATCGGTATTGTCGTCGCCGTTGCATTCCACAAGCAAAATGCTGGCCGAGGGAGCGATGGCGTGAGCCCACTCCACATCAAGGGCGATTTCTCCTGCCCAGCTGCCGTTGGACTGTGGCAAGGTGCTGCCGCCGGACTGGTTGACTTTCGTGAAGGACGGGTTGGGAAGGCCGAATTCGGCATCGAAGTTCTGCAGATCGCCGGCAATGCTCGGATCGTCGAAGGCATCCACGATGGCGATGGTTGTGCCCGCTCCTGTGCCATCGACCGTACCGTTGTTGAAAGTGATTTGATTGAAACCGTAGGCCTGCCGCATTTGCGCTGGCGTCACTCCCTGCGGCGTTGCGCTGCCGCCCAGGGGCGACGACCCCCCGCCTTGCGGCAACAGGACGTAGCCAGGATAAGACTGGGAAAGCAGATCCCGCGATTCAAGCAATTCAAGCTCTAGCTGCACTTTATACCGTGAATGCTTAGGCTTTGACATGTAGCAATTCCCCTGCGAAACGAATGTCTGTTAATGGTACAGCAGCATTCGTCCGCGGGCAAGCGCGGCGGTTGGGCGAGCGGCAAAAAACGACACCAACGCGAAGCGTCAGCGAGGGCTACTGTCGCCCCTCGCTGACGCTTCGCGTTGGTGTCTCGTTTATCGGGCTTTACGCCAGTTCCCACCCCTTGCGGTACTCACGTCGGATAAACCGATTGGCCGCCGGCATGTCGACCGCCAGCATCTTCTCGGCATTCCAAACCACCTTTTTCCCGCCGCAGCGGATGGCCAGGTTGCCGAGCAGCACTGCCTCGGTCAACAGCGCCGCATAATCGACGAAATTGGACATTGCCGGCCTGCCGCCGCGGATGGCGTCGATCCATTCCTGATGATGGCGGCTCCCGACGCGCGGCAGCGTCCGCTTGGGATCCTGGAACCCCTTGAACTGCGCTTCGGGCAGCAAGCGGAACTGGTCGCCGTAGTCCCCCGTGGAATAGAGCGAGCCTTTTGAGCCGATCATTAACATGCCGCTCGCCGGCACATCCAGCCCCATGAGCAATTTGGCGGGCGGTCGGCGGCGCTCGTACCAGTAGATGGTCACGGGGGGCAATTTGCCTCGAGCTGGGAATTCAAAGGTGATTCGGCAGCCCTCAGGCGCCGTCTCCTCGTTAAGCGGCGTTGTCAGCTCGGCAATCACCGAGGTCGGCAGCCCCAACCGCAACGACATGAACGGCAAATTCATGGTGTGACAGGCCATGTCGCCGATCGCTCCCGTGCCGAAATCCCACCAGCCCCGCCAATTGAAGGGCAAATAAGCGGGATTATAAGGACGCAACGGCGCCGACCCAATCCAAAGGTCCCAGTTAAGTGTCTTGGGAACTGGCGGCGTATCCTTGGGCCGATTGAGGTTTTGCGGCCAGATGGGTCGATTGGTCCAGATGTGCACCTCTTTCACGTCGCCCAGCGCACCGGCCTGAACAATCTCCACCCCGCGGCGGAAACCGTCACGCGAGGTGCCCATGTTGCCCATCTGGGTGGCCACTTTGTGCTTCTGGGCCGTTTCCTTCATCAGCCGGCATTCCCAAATATCGTGGCAGAGCGGCTTTTCGCAATAGACATGCTTGCCCATCCGCATCGCCCTGACGGCGATGTGGGTGTGCATATGGTCGGGCGTGGACACGACGACGGCATCGATGTCTTTCTGCCTTTCCAGCATGACGCGGAAATCGGCATAGCGCTGGGCATTGGGATAGGTCTGATATGTGCCGCCGGCGCGCGAATCGTCGACGTCGCAGAAGGCCACCAGATTGACATTGGGACTTTTGGCAAGATTGCCGATGTTGCTCGCCCCTTGTCCACCGGAGCCCACGGCGGCGACATTGACTTTTTCATTGGGGCCGGGTTGTTTGGTCGGCGCGCCCTCGAGGCCGCCGGCGACCCAAAAGCCTGTGCCGGCCAGGGCGCTTTGTTTCAGAAACCTACGACGCGATGAGAGAGAGTTCATCGGACGGTCCTCTGGTGAATAGTTGATTGTGGATGGTCTACTCCGTCCACGGCCAACGGCCAGAGGTGCCGGCGATTATTTCGGCGCAGGCTCAAAGCAGGTCTTCGAGGTCTTCGGCTTCCAGGCGTTTCGCGAACTGGCAGCCGACCAGCCAATTGCCTTTGTCGTGTTTGGTGGAGTGGACGACTTTCCCGGTCAGCATGACGCGATGGGCCGCATTGCCGGCGAGCTCCAGGACCAGGATCGTCCCTGGAAGCAGCGGCCACTCCGACCGAAAGCCGATGCCTGTTTCCGAGATGTTGACCAACCACACTTCTTGGGGGGAAGCGTCCTCGTCAACGGTCAGCCAGGCCACCGTCCCCAAATTGAGATGATAACGCTTTGCTCCACGCCGGCAGATTCCCATGAATTGATCGGCCAGGAGCGTAAAATCGGCTTCGAGTAGCATCGGTTTTGCAGACATTGCTTCACCCCCTCAGGTGGAAATGGCCCACTTTAAGGCTAGGTTGCAAATGGCGGCTTGTCAAAAAAACTGGGGAAATTGATTGTTTGTATGTTCATTCTGCATTGCAGACACAGGGTGCATTTCGGGGATGGCGGCTGCTTCGATGCGACGAATACGGTTTGGCAAAACGACAAAATCGGTGCTTTCCACAGAAACCGCAAGGAATGTGCCCAATGTCACCCGTCATGTGGGCGACCGGTCAGTCATGCCGTGTCTGCTGTCAGCTGGTGAATATTGCGGCAAAGAGACAGGAACGTCTGAAACGTAGCCAAGTGATCGCGACAATCCTGAGTCCTACCGATCAGTCGGTTAAGGTACTCACCATCAGCGACATGGCCGGGGTTCCGCTTCGTGTAAAATATTCCGCGTTCGATGAACATTTCCCGCAGGTATTCGTGGTGAAAATCCGCGTGATTGCTATGGTCGTCCATCATCCCCATGATTTCAGGGTCATTTTCCGATACGTTGTAAAACTTCACAAACTCCCGAAACTTTTTCCCATTAGGATTTCGGGGAAACACGGCCCGGTTCCCCAAAAACCAGGTCTCGATGGAGCGGTTCTGCACAAGAATCCTCGCGCTGACCGACGGGTCCAATACAGGCGACGCAGCCTCAAGCCTGGCCATGACCTCCCTGCTTCGCTCCTCCACCGAAAAATCGTCTGCGTCGACGCAGATCACGAAGTATGTGTACCTCCCGCAGGCGTTGATGTCTTCTATCGATCTTTGCAATGCCTCGTCGAGCAACCTGGGGTATCCTTCGCCGCTCAGCAGAAAATAGTTGTTTTTCAGTACAGATTCGACAGAAAGAACTCTGGAATAATGCGGAAGGAGATGCGTGAGCCATTGCGGGTATACGCGGGTCTCGGTCCGCCTTCCTTCGACGAGAAAGTAGAGGTTCATTTGGCGGCGACCCCGTCCTGATACAGTGGGTTGTTCATGAGTTGGATGAACGCCTCGTGACGCGATCTGCCGATCCCCGCCTGTGCCGCGTCTATCGTTCGGACCTGAGCCGCCTTCCGAGTCACCAGCTTCCAATGTTTTGGCGGGATATTGTTGATGATGTAGGGATGATGGCTGGTGACAATGAATTGCAACCGGTCTCTGTGGCCCATCATGTCGCCCGTAACGTCGTCAAGGCAGTTGACGCCCATGCTGTTCTCGAATTCATCGATGAGGATTACCGACTCGTCTGGCCAAAGTGCTACAGTGCCGAGGTGCATCAAGGTCCGGAACATTCCCGACGAAATCTGACCCTCCGGTATCCATCTTTCGACCCCAAATTCCTTGATTTGGAGGTCCGGCTCGTCCGCAAACAGCCCCGTATGCAAACGCTCAAATTTCACCTCCTCCACCAGGGGGAAGACGTCTCGAAATTGGGAGACAATCTTCCTGAATAATTCGTTGCCGTTCTCAAACAGAACGGCCATTTTTACATAGGTGGACAGGTCACTTTCTTGGATGTCGGCAATCGTCTGATACCGTTTGCAGAGCGATTCCAACCTCGGGATCATTTCGATCATTTGAGGCGCATGCTGGTCCAAATAGGCGATGTGACCGAATCCATCGACGACAGGCTTGATACAATCTTCTTCTTTAAGCAGAGCTACGGCACTTTTGAACGGGGAGAGCTTCGGCGTCAGCTGCTGCTTGAAGTTTATGGTGTCCCGATTGCGATCTATGAGCACATCCTCGTTCGCGCATAGCCGTTCCATGAGGATCTTCGGCCCGGTCGATACGTCGTCGTCTTCATCCATCATCGCTACGTCGCGTGCGTTGGTTCCTGCTTCGTCGCCTTCGTGTGGTTTGTTCTCGAACTCCCCTTCCCAGAGGTATCTTTTGCCCGAAGTAATGAATTGTATCCGCCATCCAACACCCCAAGCTTCTGACGGAGAATCGCTACGTCTGACGAAGCGTTTCAGGGTGCGGATCGCTCTGAGTATCTTTGTCTTGCCGACCCCTGATACACCGACGAGAAGCGTGAGGTCAGGGAAAAAATCCGTGGTGGCCAACGTCCAACCAGTTTCTTTGTCCCAATAGTCAATTTGTTCGATTCGCATGACGAATTTCCCACCCAAGTATCTCTTGCGATGGACTGTTTAGGTCAATACCACTGACACTGGTATTCTAAGTCCAACCCTTGCCAGGCGTCCACCCGAGTAACCCCGACATCAACTGCCCCATGTTCCGCGTTAATTGCTGTGTGGCAAGCTTACGCAATGTTCCGGCCATGGCCCAAGGGCTATTTTGAGCGCAACTCCAAAAGTCCGGGACTTGTCCTTCCACCCACGGCCCCACCCTCTCCACCCACCCCTCCGCATGCTTCCGCAACCCCGCTCCGCTAAAATGCACGCCCTTGCCGCTCTTCTCCCGCCATTCCCCTTTGAACGTGTCGGTATCCGGCCCCTCAAACGCGACGCCATCTTTCCAAAGCGATGCTTGTGCCGCGCGGATATCGGCTGAGCCTGCATCGCTGGGCGAATGATAGCTGACCTGCGCCACAAACCACGGTGCCTCCCAGCCCAGCTCTCGCCGCGAATCGCGGATCAGTTTTTCAAGATACTCGCGGTAAAGCTTACCCGGCAGAGTACGACTCTGATCCTTCTGATTCGCATCGCTTTCACCCTGGTGCCAGAGCACCGCCCGGAAGCCGTGCGGCCCCAATGGTTTCATTCTCGCCACGAACTTCTGATAAACCTCGCCTTTTGCTTCCCACTCGCCGCTTGGAAGCTGCTGCACTCGCCCGGTCAGCGTCGGTGGATTTGCAATCCTCGTGCCATTGGGCAACCACTCGCGCACGCTGGTCGAGCCGATTCCGCAAGCGATTATTCCCACCGGCACATCAAAGCGTTTCACCATCAGATCGCCAAAAATCGGCATGAAACTGCCGCCGCTGCCGCCGGCGCCCGGCTGCGGATCTTTGGAAAGCTGCCAGCGCTTGCCGTCGAAGGTCGTGACTTTCTCGGTCTTTGTGCTTTGCTTCTCCTCGCCGTAATTTGCGGCGTTCGATTGCCCCGCGACGACGAACACTTCGCCTACCCCAAGATGCCCGACGGCCGCCTCAGCCAACGCCTTCTCGCGTCCCTTGGCGATCGCACGTACCTCCAAGCGATACCAGCCGCCCGAGGGCGCCTCCAGGTCGGCCTCGAATTCCTTGCCCGTGAACTTGGCGTCGAGTTTCCGCCATTGGCCAACGTGTCCCCCTGCGACGATCCTCGCTTCGACTTCCACGGCCGTCGTGTCAGCATCGGCAAGGGCGCCGCTGATCGTGATGCGGCCGGTGTCCTTGGTTTTCCGCTGGATGACTTGATAATCTAATGGCGGAGTCAGTGTGAGATGGGCCGCGTCCAAGGCCGAAAGCGGTGCTAACAGCAAAGTGGTGACCGTGAGCAGCAATCTAGCACGTGGCATGTGTGCTCGCCTTTTGTGGGCAGTGTTCCAACGCAGTCAACAGGTCACTATATCAGGATGACTTATGGGCAGCGAACCAATTCCCTCGCTGGTCGCGGGCCTTCGGGCCGCCTTTGCCGATGGCCGCACCCGTCCGCTGCCATATCGCCAGCGCCAGCTAGCCGGCCTGGGCCGGTTTCTGGTGGAGCGTGAGCGGCAAATCGAGGAGGCGCTCCACCAGGACCTTGGCAAACCCTCCCTGGAGGCTTACTGCGCGGAGATCGCCTTCGCCGCCAGGCAGCTCGCCATCGTTCGCAAGCATCTTTCTGCCTGGACCAGGCCTGAGATTGTCGCCACGCCGCTTTTCGCCTTGCCCGGCGTAAGCCGCATTTACCATGAGCCGCTCGGTGTCGTGCTGATCATCAGCCCCTGGAATTACCCGCTGCAGCTGCTGTTGGTGCCGCTCATCGGCGCGCTTGCCGCTGGCAATTGCGCCGTTGTCAAGCCCAGCGAACTGGCGCCGGCGACCAGCTCGCTATTCGCGAATCTGCTCCCCGAATATGTCGACAAGGAATGTTTACGCGTCGTCGAAGGGGCCGTCGCCGAGACGACCGCGCTGCTGGCCGAGCGCTTCGATTACATCTTCTACACAGGCGGCGGCGCGGTTGGCCGCGTCGTCCTGGAGGCGGCCGCCAAACACCTCACGCCGGTCACACTCGAGCTCGGCGGCAAAAGCCCCTGCATTGTTGATAAACGCACGTCGCTCGACGTCGCCGCCCGCCGCATTGTCTGGGGCAAATTTTACAACGCCGGCCAGACCTGCGTCGCCCCTGACTATGTCCTGGTCCACGAGGCCGTCGAAGAGGCCCTGCTCGGCAAGATGAAAGAGACGCTCAGCCAATTCTATGGCAGCGATCCGCGGCTCAGTCCTGATTTCGGCCGCATCGTCAACGTCCGGCACCACCGGCGCTTGATGGGTTTGCTGCGGGGCAGCGGCGACGTTGTCGTGGGCGGCGACGGCAACGAGCAGGAACGCTATATTGCCCCGACAATTTTGCGCAATGTGCCCGCCGATGCCCCAGTCATGGCCGACGAGATCTTCGGCCCGATTCTCCCGGTGCTCAAGGTCAAGGACATTGATGAGGCGATCGCGTTGGTCAACGCCAGGCCCAAGCCCCTGGCACTTTACCTGTTCACCAAGGACGCGGATATCCAGTCGCGCGTTCTGGAGCGGACGAGTTCCGGCGGCGTGGCCGTCAACCACACGACGATGCAGGTCGCCATTCCGTGCCTTCCCTTCGGCGGCGTCGGGGCGAGCGGAATGGGCGCTTATCACGGCAAGGCCACCTTCGAGACATTTAGCCATCGCAAGTCGGTGCTGCTGCAATCGACCTGGATCGATCCGTCCATCATTTATCCGCCTTATAGCGACCGCAAGAAAAAATGGATGCGGAGGCTGCTCTAAGACAAACACCAAGCAAAACGCACCAACCTTAAGCGCAAGCGAGGCACCCTGTTGCCTTGTTTTTTGGGGCAACATTGAACTCTTCAAGGCCCACGCGCAACCTATCTTTTGTTGTGACGACAGCCGACCTCAGGCAATCAACGGCATGAGCGACAAGGCAGATCCTCTTTACGAACAGTTGCTGGTCTTGCGCTGCCAGGCCGGAGACGGTGCAGCCTTTGCGGAGCTGGTGGAGCGGTTCGGCCCGCGGCTCCGTTACTTTGTCCGCAAGATGGTCGGCGATGACCACCGTGCGGAAGACATGCTTCAGGAAGTCTGGTTCGAGGTCCATCGCGGCTTGCGTCGCCTTGCCGATCCTGGGGCGCTGACCGCCTGGCTTTACCGCATCGCTCGCGATCGGACCTTCCGAGACCTTCGGAAGCGGCGCTGATCCGAAGCCAGCCTCGAAGAAGTAGACCTGCCAGCAGGTGCCGCGGACGAAGGTGAATTCACCGCGGAGGATGCCGTTCGCGTTCATGCCGCCCTGGACAGCTTGGCCCCGGAGCATCGCGAAGTATTGGTGCTGCGCTTTCTCGAAGAAATGAGTTACGAAAACATCGCCCAGGTCGCGGGTTGCCTTGTGGGCACCGTGCGCTCACGCTTGTATTACGCTAAACGCGCCTTGCGGCGCATTCTCGAAAGGACGGCAGATCATGAGTGAAAAGCACCTGGGCAAGGCACTTTTGAACCTGAGCGCACTGGAACTTGCCGGCATGAGCGATCTGCAAGTGCAAACGGCACGAGTCCTGGAGCGTGACCGACTGCGCGTCCGCCTGCTGTCTGGCCTGACGATAGCTGTTTGGTTGTTGGCCGGGGTCCTTATTTTGGCGGCCCTCGTCTCCTACGGGTTCACCTTTCCGAAGCAGGCCAAATTGTTGCAGACGCTCAATGCTGGCACGATGACGCCAGCGCAGCGCGACGAACTGCAAGTCCAGGTTCTGATGGCTTTCATGGGAGGCACATTGTTCGTGGGATTTTCCGTGGCAATGATGACCCTGGCGGCGCTTTGCACGGTCATTTTGATCCTGGCCTCGCGGCGGGCGACGCTGCGGCATGTCAACGCTGGACTCTCGCAGATTGCCGAACATCTCAAGCAGCTGCGCCAAGGGCCGGAGCAAATGTCAGGGCGTGCATGATGACCAGGAAACTGCTGCCGCCTTGAGTCGAGCATGGCTTTATTCATGCCGCAGCGCTGCCACTGTGTCCACTCGTGCCGCCCGCCTGGCAGGGAAAACTGCCGCGAGTGTCGTCACCACCACGGCAAACAGCGGCGCCGCCACGGCCAGCCACATTGGAAACACGAAAAGGGATTCCTTCAGCTCGACCTTGAGGTCGCGCGAAACCATCGACCGGGTCCAGGCATCCGCCGGGAAAGATGCCCCCCAGGCTAGCAGCAGACCGAGACCGCCGCCCACAAGACCGAGGAGCGAGCCCTCCACCAGGAAGATCAGCTGAAGTTGGATATTGCCGGCCCCGACGGCTTTCATGATGCCGATTTCGCGGGTTCGCTCCAGCACGCTCATCAGCATCGTGTTGGCAATGCCCAGTGCCGCCACCACCACGGCCACCGCGGCGATGCACGTCATGGCACTAAAGATCAGCAGGTAAATCAGCCGCTGCTGCTCGATGAATTCCAAGCGGGAGTGGTGTTGCAAACCCATTTCCGTGACCTGGCGGGCAACCTCCTTGACGTTTTCCTCGCGGTCGACAATGACGATGGCCTGATCGACGCCCTGCTCGGCGTGGCCAGGCACGCGAAAAAAAAGTCCCGTGGCGGTTTGCGGTGGAAGCAGAACGTCGGCATCGATGTTGAGCGGGTCCCACGGCCCGTCGCTGTCAGCTTTCGTGGGCAAACGGATGACGCCGACGAGAGTGAATTCCTCAACGAGGCGAGATTCGGGCTGCCCGGCGTTGAACTCGACCCGGACCTTTTTGCCAAGAACGGTGGTGATAGCATGGTCGTCCACCAGGCCCCAGCGGTACAGGAGAAATTCGTTGACCAACAATGCACGTTCGGCTGGGTCCTCGAAATAACGGCCGGCTATCAGCAGTTGGCGATGGTGGCCGCTATCCAACCGCGCCGGGGCCAAGCTGGCCATCTGAGACTTATCGTCGAGGACGGCGATGCAGTTTTGGTAGGCGACGGGCACGACATCCGCGACGTGATCCAAAGCCGCCAACGTCCGGAGCTTCTCTTGTGTGAGGCGGACAAGAATCCTGGAGTCGGATTGGACCTGGCGTGCCACGATGGCTTTGCGAATCCGCTCACGTTTGGCAGCCGACATTTCTCCGCGAATCTCCGGCCCGGGCTGGTTCGCGCCGGCGCCCCGCCAATCTGGCTGAACAAGGATCCTTTGCAGAAAGTTGTTTTCCCGACCTGCCCGCGCGATCGCGTTTTGCACGCCTTGCCCTACCGACAGGCTGGCCGCGAGCACGAAGCTGCCGAACACGACGCCCAGCATGGTCAACAAAGTCCGTACTTTTTGCTGCCAAAGGGCTGCGAAAGCCATGCCTAACAAATCTGCAATCCGCATGGGATTGTCCTTCGAACATCAGGTTTGGCGGCGCCTAAACAAATTGCCCGTCTTTCAGCCGCAGGACGCGCTCGGTGCACTCCCCGGCCAATTCCTCATCATGTGTGACCAAAATCAGCGTTGCTCCGCTGCCGCGGATGTGGTCGAGGATCAAAGCAACCACCTCGCGGGCCGTGCCACTGTCAAGGTTGCCCGTTGGCTCGTCCGCAAGGAGGATCTCCGGGCGATTGACCAGGGCCCTTGCGACCGCGACGCGTTGGTTTTCGCCGCCGCTCAGCTGGGGCGGCCGATGGTGCAGTCGCGATCCTAACCCAACTGCTGCTAACGCTTGCTGTGCTGCCGCGCGACGTTGGCGGCGCGGCAGACCGGCGAAAATCATCGGCAGCTCGACATTTTCCAGGCGCTCCGCGAGGGTATCAGGTTGAAGGATTGAAAGATCATCCCCACGGCCCTGGAGCGAAAGCTCGCCAGCGCCCGCGCGGGCACGCGATGCAGGTCCAGGCCGGCGACTTGCAGGCTGCCCGACGTGGGCCGGTCGAGGCCGCCTAGCAAATTGAGCAGGGTTGATTTTCCCGACCCGGATTTGCCTAACAGCGCCACCCGCTCGCCGCGCCGCACTTCCAAGGACACGCCGCGCAAGGCAAAAACCGGAGCGGCAGCTGTGCCGTAGGACCTGGTCAAATCGACGGCGCGTACAGCACACGGCGACGGCGCGGAAGGTTGCACGGATTACTGCCTCGGAAGAAAAAGCCCGCGTGCCATCGCTATTTTGCTTTCACCGTCAACGTGAAGCTGCCTACGCCGCCAAAAAACGTAGTGGCGACAATGCGGTATGTCCCATCCGCCGGGCACTCGAATTGGATGCGGGCGTTGTGGTCGCCGCCGCTGTCATCGTCCTTGGCCAGTTCCTTTCCGGTGGCGTCTTCGATTCGCAGGAAAGAATCGACATCCTTGCTCATCATGTCAAGCTGATAGGACTTGCCCTTGGTCAGGTTGATCGCATAAGTTTTGCAAACGGAGTGGGTTCGCGCCGCGTCCGCTTGGTCCTTGTCGGTGAGCTTGTCATCGACCTTGGCCATCCCGTCTTTCAGGTCGAGTTTCACGGGTTGGGCAATCGCAGTTTCTTGAATTGTCAAAGTGAACGGGCCAGTCCCGCCGGCGAAAGTCGTGCAGATGACGCGGTAGACGCCGTCCACGGTGCAATAAAAATGGATGCGGGCGTTGACAAAGCCGCCGCTGTCGTCATCCTTGGCCAATTCCTTGCCGGTTGCATCCTCCAAACGCAGGTATGAATCGATATCCTTGCTCACCATGTCGATCTTGTAGTTGTGCCCGCTTTTGAAATCGACCGTGAAGATTTTGCATTCGTTTTTGCGAACCTTGTCTGTTTCATCGCTGGTTTTGAGCGTGCTGTCCACTTTCGCCCTGCCGTCCATGAATTTGAGGTTTTCCGTTTTTGCGGCCTCCTGGGCAAGCGCAGCCGGGTGACACATCAGCAATGGCAAGCCGGCCGCTGACAGGATTGCCAAAAAGACGTTTCGAAATCCCGGTTTCATCGCGAAATCTCCCTGCATTTTCGGTTGCGTTGCCGGCCCCTGTCATTTACAATTCGCAGTGATTCCCTTGACTCGCAGAATTATATCAGGATGCCTCGCCGAAGTCGCCTGCATGGTGACGCACCACGCCCGATCTGAAGCACACCGAAATTTCCAGAATCCGGCCGACTTGAGCGTCACGGCAGGTGTTTAGACGACATTGATAGATGTGCAGGACGACCTCAGAGGTTCTCCGCGTAATGGACAAAATTCCAGTAAAACGCGACCAGGCGTGGTTTATCGCTCAGGTGCGGCAGCACCAGGCGCGACTGCGAGCGTCGATTCGAGCACTGGGAGTGAGAGCCGAAGCGGTGGATGACATTGCCCAGGATACGCTCCTGTTGGCCTGGCAGAAGATTGCGGATTTCGGTCCCGATGGCGATTTCGGCGCGTGGGTGGCGCAGATAGCCCGCCGGCTGATCGCCAATGAGCGCCGCAAGGACGCCCGCCGAAGCAGGCTCCTGGCGGGTGAGGTCACCGATTTGCTTATGCAAATGGCTTCGCAGCCGGATAAGGCCGGGGCGAGGTTGGAAAAGGCCGATGAGTATAAGATCCTGCAGAGCTGCCTCGAACAATTGCCGCCGCACGCGCGGGAAGTGATCCGATTGCGGTACTTTGAGAATCAATCGCCGGGTGTGATCGCGAGCCACCTGGGCCGGCCGTCGGATGCTGTACGTCAGCTTTTGTTGCGTCTTCGGCGCAAGTTGCTTGAATGCGTTGAAAAACAGGTGGGAGTCGAGTTAGGGTAAACCCATGGCACCGGAAGAAATGCCGATTGATCAGGCTATAAGCCGGTTCCTCGACGGCGAGCCAGAGCCGGAGGACGGGCCGGCGCTGGTACTCGCCATGGCTCGAGATTGCCGATTTGCCCATGAGCTGCGCCGCTTGCTCACCATCGATGGTCTGCTCCATCAGGCTGCTGACGCTGATTCGTGCGCTTTCGCGGAAGCGGTCGGCACGAGCCTCGCCGCCGAGGACGACGGTGCCCGGTTCGCCCAGGCCGTCTCGGACCGACTGCACCAGTCCGCTGTTGCCGCGTCTGGCGGGCGGCGAACGTGGCTGCCCTGGGCAATTGCCGCCCTGACATGCGTGGCCGCCGCAGGCCTGCACTGGATCTGGCAAACAAGCGAATCGGCTCCTCGGCAGGCCGATCAGGCTGTCGCAGTCTTGCTTAACGAGTCGAATGCTCGCTTCGCGGAAAATGCGTCACCCACCGATGGTCAATTCTCACCTGGAAGTTATCACCTTGAGGCCGGCACAGTGCACCTTCGGTTCGCAAGCGGGGCGGAGGTCGTGATGCGTTCCCCCGCGCGCTTCACCATCATTGACCGCATGAACGTGGCGTTGACGGCAGGAGCGTTGCGTGCGGTGGTGCCCAGTTCCGCACACGGTTTTTCCGTCCATGCCTCGGATGTGCGTTACGAAGACCTCGGAACCGAGTTTGGCGTGTCAGTCGGCAACCAACCTGGCGAAAGCCAGCTGCACGTTTTTGAGGGACGCGTTGACCTGAAGACCCCGCAAGGCAAGATTTTGTCCTCGGTGGAGGTCGGCGAGTCGGTGCGCGTGACCGGCGGAAAGGTCGAAAAAACAGTGCCGATGCAACTTGAGGAGTTTCCGACCGCCGCAGCCGTTGGGATGGGCAGATGGCTCAGCTGGCGTGAGCGGGTTGAAAAAGACCCGGCGCTCTTGTGCTACTTTCCTTTCATCCCAGAGCCGGATGACCGGACTGTCCTCAAAGACCACGCTTTCAACCGTCCAGCGATGGATGGCCGCATCAAGGGCGCGCGGTGGGTTACCGGACGTTGGCCAGGCAAACAAGGCCTGCTTTTCGACCGCGACGGCGACCACGTCAAAGTCGAAGTTCCGGGTGAATTCCACCAATTGACCTTGGTGGCCTGGATTTATGTGGACCGCTGCGATTTCGCCATGAACGCGATCTTTAATTCAGACGGTTGGCGGCCCGGCGCCTTGCACTGTCAATTTTCACGGCCGGGAGATTTCTTCTTTGGTCATTGGGCTGCCCGGCCGCAGCGGAAGCAGCTTGGTCCGCATGTAACGGTCGGCCGCTGGACGCATGTGGCGGCGGTCGCCGATCTCGACGGGCTCAAAACCCAGACTTATATCAATGGGGAACTGGCCGAGCAGGTTCGGTTGTCGTCCTTCCCCGGTGCGCTGAAGCCTGGCAGCTGTCGCATTGGTGATTGGCTCCGTCACCCTGAGTTTACTTCGGAACCCAACCGTGGATTCCGCGGGCGTATCGACGAGTTCGCCCTGTGGCGCCGCGTCTTGGCTCCCGAAGAGATTCGGGAGATGGTTGCCGCCGGTCGTTCTTCTTTGGCGCCGGCGGATTAAGTGGGCTGGCTGCCCATGGCTATCCGCGTATAACGGTCAAGGAACCGGGATTTTATGGTAGAGTCTGTCCAAAAAGGGGTCAGGCACCGTTGTGCGAAGCACCCTTCGGGCCGTTCCGGCAACGGTGCCTGACCCCTTTTTGGACAGACTCTTAGAGTGCCGCACGATGAAACTTCGACATTCCCTGGTCTTTGCTCTGGTCCTGCTGACCGGCGTGGCAATACAGGCCGCCGTTCGCAATAATGATGCGCCACAGGCCGTGGCGGAGAAAGCCCCGCCTGCCGATGGAGGCAAGTCCGCCTTCCAAAAGGACATTCTCCCGTTCCTCAAAAAGCATTGCTACGCCTGCCACGGCGATGGCAAGGCCAAGGGTGACCTGTCCTTTGAAAAGTTCAAGGACGACGAATCGGTCCTGCAAGATCGGAAGACCTGGGACAGCGTCCAGCACATGCTGGAAACGCACGAAATGCCCCCCACGGGGCGTCCCAAGCCTGAGCCTGCCGAAGTCGAAACCGCCGTGAAGTCGGTTCGCCAGTTGTTCGCCGCCTTCGACCGCAACGCCAAGCCGAACGTGGGCCGGGTGACGATCCGGCGCTTGAACAGGACCGAATACAACAACACCATCCGCGATCTTTTGGGCGTTGATTTCAAACCGGCCGACGATTTTCCCGCGGATGACGTTGGATATGGTTTCGACAATATCGGCGATGTCCTGTCCGTGTCGCCGCTGCTGCTGGAAAAATACCTGACCGCCGCCGAGTCGATTCTCGAGCAGACCATCGTGATCATCGACCCGCCCAAGCCCATGAAGCAGAAGATCGATGTGAAGGCTGACAAATTCAAGAACACGCCCACCGAAATGGGCGGCAATGTGATATTTGAGGAAGGGGATTATACGATTCGCCTCCAGGTTGCCGCCGACCAGCCCGGCGAAGAACCCGTCAAGGCAAGGCTGGTAGCAGGCGGCAAGAGCTTGAAGGAGTTTGAAGTCAAGGGCCCTTCTTCAAAGTCGACCAGCATGGAAGTCAAGGCACGCATGAAGCGGGGAACAGTCCGCGTGGCGGTTTCCTTGCTTAATCCAACGACGGATGCGAAGGAGGGCGCGCCGAAACGAGCGATTTATGTGCGCTCCATGGAGGTTGAGGGGCCGTTCAACCCCGCGCCGCCGCTCCGGTCCGAGGCCTACACAAAGCTGATGACGCACAAGGAAGGCCTGTCCCGTCGCGAAGCTGCCCGGGAAATCGTCACGCGGTTCGCGACCAACGCGTTCCGCCGGCCCGTGCAGCCTGAAGAGGTGGAGGCCTGTCTTGTCTTGTTCGACAAGAGCGAAAAGAAGGGCCAACGCTTCGAGTTGTGCGTCAGGACCGCGCTTTATCGCGTCCTGGTTTCTCCCCATTTCTTGTTCCGGGTCGAACTCGACCCACCCGACATGCCTCCGGGCACTGCCTACATGATTGGCGAATATGAACTCGCCAGCCGGCTGTCGTACTTCCTCTGGAATAGCATGCCCGACGATGAGCTGCTATCCCTGGCGGGCAAAGGGGAATTGCGCAAGAATCTGGTGAATCAAATACGCCGGATGACCAAGGATCCCAAGTCGCGGTCGTTCGTGGAGAGTTTCGCGGAACAATGGCTGACGCTGCGGAGGCTGGAAGTAACGTCGCCCGATCCCAAGCTGTTCCCGAAGTTCAACCTCGAATTGCGGGAAGCCATGATTCGGGAAAGCCAGCTGTTTTTCGAATTCCTGGTGCGGGAAAATCGGAGTATCTTGGACCTGCTGGACGCCGATTTCACCTTTGTCAATGAACCGCTCGCCAAGCACTACGGCATCAAGGGCGTCAAGGGCAAGGCGTTCGTCAAGGTCAAGGCGCCTCCCGGCCGTGGCGGCATTTTGACACAGGCGAGCATCCTGACGCTGACATCGAATGCGACCCGCACTTCACCGGTGAAACGGGGCAAATTCGTGCTGGAGCAGGTCTTCAACACTCCGCCGCCGCCTCCGCCGGAAAACGTGCCGGATTTGGACGATCAGACATGAGCTGAAAGGCACCCTCCGCCAGATCATGGAACAGCACCGCGCCAACGCCGTTTGCGCGCTCCTGCCATCGGCGCATGGACCCGCTCGGCTTCGCGTTTGAGAATTTCGATGCGGTCGGAGCGTGGCGGGACAAGGATGGCGGCGCACCCGTTGACGCCTCCGGGGAATTGCCCGATGGCCGGACGTTCAAGGGGCCGGACGGACTGAAAGCAGCTCCTCAAGGAAAATAACAGCTTGTTTGTGCGCTGTTTATCTGAGAAGATGTTGACATATGCCCTGGGGCGCGGCCTGGAGCTTTACGACCGCCGTGCCGTTGACAAAATTGCGGATGCCGTGGCGAGGGAAGATTATCGCTTCTCCACGCTGATATCTGAAATCGTGAAAAGTGACCCGTTCCAAATGAGGATGACAGGAGAGACTAAATGAGTTCGACCCATATTTCCAGGCGAACAGTTTTGCGCGGCCTGGGCGCCGCGGTGGCGCTTCCCCTTTTTGAGGCGATGATTCCGACCTCGGCGCTGGGCGTGGCAGCGGGTCCTGCTCCGAAACGCATGGCCTTCATCATGTTCCCTCTGGGCGCCTGGATGCCTTACTGGATGCCGACGGGCGACGGTCCGGATTACACGATGACGCCTTGCCTGGAGCCGCTGGCGGAGCATCGCAAAGAGATGATCGTTTTCGGCGGCCTGACATGCGACAAGGCCTACGCCAACGGCGACGGCGGCGGCGATCACGCTCGTGCCGGCGGTGCTTACCTCACGGGTGCGCCAGCCGAAGAAAACGGCCGGCGCCAATTTCCAGGCCGGTGTGTCCGCCGACCAAATTGCCGCCGCCCGCCTGGGCGACCGAACACGCTTCCGTTCGCTGGAATTGTCCATCGACAGGTTCCGGGGCGCCGGCAATTGCGACAGCGGCTATTCCTGCGTTTACGAACACACGCTGTCCTGGCGCAATGCCACGACGCCCTTGCCGACCGAGTCGAACCCCAAACAAGTCTTCGACCGGCTGTTCGGGGGTGGACGCAGCGACCCGGAAAGCGTGGCTCGCAACGAGATCCGCGTCAGCGTGCTCGATTCCGTGCTGGAAGATGCCAGGGCCCTCAATCGCCGTCTTGGCGGCAACGACCAGCGTAAGCTTGACCAGTATTTGACAGGCATTCGCGAGGTTGAGCAACGCATTGTCCGCGCCGAGCAACTCGCCCCTGTCGATGTGCCCTCCGACTTTCAGCCGGCCCGCGGGAGTGCCCGCGGACTTGACCGAGCACATGCGGCTGATGTACGATTTGATGGCTCTGGCGTTCCAGACCGACGTCACGCGCATCGTGAGCTTTCATGGTCGCCAAGGAGGGGAGCGATCAGAAATACCGCATGGTCGGCGTCAATGAAGGCCACCACACAATATCGCACCACCAGAATAAGCCGTCGAACCTCGCCAAACTGAAAGCCATCAACGTATTCTTCAATGAGCAACTGGCCTACTTCATCGGCAAGCTCAAGGCGATCAAGGAAGGCGACGGCACCCTGCTCGATAATTGCATGATCGCCTTCGGCAGCGGCCACGCCGACCCCAACCGCCACAGCCATGACAACCTGCCGATTCTGCTCCTGGGCGGCGGTGGCGGCACGCTCAAGACAGGTAGGTATCTTAAGTATCCCAACAAAACGCCGCTCAACAACCTTTGGATTTCGATGCTTGAGCGATTTGGCGTTCGCAATGCGCGCTTTGGCGATGGCACCGGTCCTCTGGAGGGATTGTCCTGAGCATACATGCGCGAGAACAACTGCATTATGATTGCAACCTCCGGGCTCCTGGCGGTTGTTTTTGCGCAGTTCCCGGCCGGACCGCTATCGGCAGGCGAGGATGACGCCAGGGCGGAAAAAGCCATTGAGGCCCTGGGAGGGAGAGTGCTTCGACACTCTGCCGCGCCGGGCAGCCCGATAATCGGTGTGGATTTCACCAACACGAAAGTGACGGACGTGGGGCTCAAGGAGCTTGCGGGCCTCAAGAGCCTGCAGGAACTGAACCTCCAGGCCACAAAGGTGGCGGACACCGCGCTCAAGGAACTTGCCGGTCTCAAGAGCTTACGAACGCTGTACCTCGGTGAAACGCTGGTGACGGACGCCGGCCTGAAGCACATTGCCAATCTCAACAGCTTGCAGACCCTGCACCTCGATGAAACGAAGGTGACCGACGCCGGGCTGAAGCAACTCGCCAATCTCAGCAGCCTGCAGTTTCTGCATTTGGGTGAAACGCACGTGACGGACGCCGGTTTGAAGGAACTGACCAATCTCGTCAGCTTGCGGCGCCTGCACCTCGGCGAAACCCTGGTGACGGACGCGGGACTGAAGTTTCTTGCCAATCTCAAGAGCCTGCAAATCCTTGACCTCAATTCCACAAAAGTAACGGGCTGGGGACTGAAGGACCTCGCTGGTCTTGAGAAACTGCAGCACCTTTACCTCAGTGAAACGGAAGTGACGGACACCGGCCTCAAGGACATTGCCGGTCTCAAAAATCTTCAGGAACTGGACCTTTTTTTCACCAGGGTCACGGACGCGGGTCTCAAGGAACTGACAGCGCTTAAAGGGTTGAAGACGTTGGCCCTGAATTACACGAAAGTGACAGACGCCGGGCTAAAGGAGCTTGCCGCTGTGGGCGGCCTGGAGTCCCTGGACGTTAGTGAAACGGAGATTTCGGATGCGGGGCTGAATAACCTTGCAAGTCTTAAGTGCTTGCAGACACTGGACCTCAGCTCCACGAACGTGACTGGCGCCGGGCTGGCGGAGTTGGCAGGTCTCAAGAACCTCGAGCACCTTTACCTCAGTGAAGCGCCGGTGACGGACAGCGGGCTAAAGGGACTTGCCGGTCTGGAAAGTTTGCTTGTCCTGAACCTCAATGAAACGGAGGTTACGGACGCCGGGCTGAAGGAACTGGCAGGTCTCAAGAATCTGCGGAATCTGGACCTCGCAAATACGCATGTGACGGCGGCGGGGTTGGCGGAATTGCGCAAGGCACTGCCGGAGTGCGTTGTTAGTCGCTAATGATTTGAACCCGCGAAAGGGCCAGGCGCCAATGTCCGTCCGGGCAACACGAAAGGCCGGCTGTCATGAACTGACTAGTGGTCACCTCCGCTTCAAAGCATCCTGTGCACTCGTCGTCAACAACACCCCCGGCGCTCCATCTGCCAGGGCCTGGAGCAACTGCCGGGCATCCGGCGAGCCTATCCATTCAAGAACTTCCACCGCTCGATAGCCGCGCAGGCGGTCGCCCTGCAAGAGCTTTGCCGTGTTTCGATCGCGCAACTCCTCCAGGCGCCTTTTTGTTTCCAGGGCGAGATTTCTCGCCAAGTGTTTGTTTAGCGCGGGCACTATCTGCTCACCAAACTTGTTGAGTTCGTGGGTTGCCGCTTCTCGCACTTTGAAGGTTTCATCGGCCAATTGGCCGATCAACTCTTCGATGCGTTTGGGGTCTGCCACCGGTGCCGGTTGGAGCCTTTGCCGGATCAACGTGATCGCTTGTTGGGGTGACGCCTTCAGGTCGCAAATGGCGATGAACGCTTTGCCCGCTTCGGAGGCGGCCAAAATCTGCCAGCATTGGTCCAATTCGGCAGGTTGCAGAGTCTTGGCGGCTTCGACCGGGCGCTTCAGCCCAGCGAGGTCCCAGACCAAAGCAGTCGTGTCCGCGCTGGCCGAGGCAATCCTGGTACTGTCGGCGGAAAAGGTGATGGCATTGACCTTGCCCCCGTGACCTTTGAATGCCGCCAATTCCGTGCCGGTGGAAATGTCCCAAAGGTGAACGACGCGGTCCTCCATACTGGCCAGTGCCAAGTTCCTCTTGTCCGCAGAAATGGCGAGGCGGGAGCCTTTTTGGATCTGTAAATCCTCCACCGCTTGACCTGGCCCGCCTTTAGCGGCTTTGCCGGCTTTGACGAAGATCTTCGCCGGTTGACCGAATACCCGGCGCGGACTCCCGGCAGCTATTTCGTAAAGCCCTAAGCCCTCATTCGTTTCAAGGGCCAAGCACCTGTTGTCCGTCGAAAATGCCGCGCTAACGATACCCTCCGCCGCTGCCGATATCTTTACCGAACCAGCTGGCTGGCCGGTTTCGGTGTCCCAAATGTGCATGGTATCGCCGCTGCTCCACGCCAATGCGCGGCTATCAGGAGAGAACAAAAGGGTTGGCCCAATGTCTTGCAGCTGGGTAGGGGTTTTCTTTACATTTGCGGCCTTAATCGGAGGAAGTTTCGAAGTGCTCGTAAAGGCGTGCAGGTGGTTACCGGTTGCAGTGTCGTAAAGATCGATCTTTTGGTCCTCGTCAAATGCTTTGAAGGCGCTGGCCACCGCCAAGAGCTTGTTGTCGGGGGAAAACAACATGGTGTTCCCGCGAAGAAACGTCGACTCCAGCTTGATGCTGCTTAGTTCCATGCCCGTGGCGGCGTCGATGATAATCAGATTGCGTCCAAGTTGCTGCTTTAGTTGCATTCGTCCATCCGCACTGTATGCTTGAATCGAGTTGGCAACTTTGAGCACATCGCCCGGCTGGGTGAGAGGTTGCACCGGCTTCCCCACCTGGCCAATATCCTTGCCGCTTGTGGCGTCCCACTTGAGCCCAGATCCGTCAGCGGCGATGGTGACAATCTGTTTGCCGTTCGCAATGAATTGAATCGACAGAATCGGCATGGCGTGGCCGGCCGCGGCAATCCCCTTGCCGGTGCGAACGTCGATGAAACGCAAGGCATTGCTTTGGCTCAGAAACATCAGCGTGTTGCCGTCGGGTGACCAGACAGGGTCATGGTCATCCAAAAGCCCTGGGAAGCTGGCAGCGTTAGGTCGTGGCACGCCGTTGCTACCTGGACTGGCGAACGAGTTAACCTCCTTGCCGCTGGCACGGTCCCAAATACGCACGGTCCCATCGTTAAGGACACAAAACAGTTTTTCGTCATCTGGAGAAAACTTGAGCGACGACACGGTTGTCGGACCGGTTTTGACCGACATTCTTTCTTTGCCGGTGGCGATGTCGTGAATACGGACTTCCGGCCCACGTTGTGGCTGTCCGCGGACGCCGTTGTCAAAGTGGGTGGCAATGGTTTTGCCATCGTTACTCAAGGCCGCGCTGGAACGAAGCCGAGGTCCCGAGCCGACCTTTTGCGCGGGGAAGAGTTCCACGGGCACGTTGATGCGGCTCAGCTCTTTTCCGGACGGAAACTCCCAAACGCGGATCGAGCAGTCGCTGGAGACCGAGATCACGCTCTTGCCGTCCGGAAGAAACGCTGCGAAACTGACGGCGTCATCATGCCGCCAGCGCAGTGTGCCGAGCCGCGCGACAGCACCTGACGGCAATGGATCGCCGACCAGGTCCTGCTTCGCCGGGCCGCCCTCGGGCTTTTTTTCGACCTGCGGGATGACGGTCAGCGAGTTGGGCTCATTACTCGCTCGCGCTGTGGCTGATCCGTCCTTTAGCAATTCATTGGGACCCCACCCCACGCCATCGACGGCGAGGCTGCACGCAAACACTAACAACACCAGCTTGGTCTTCAGAGGTAGCATTCCCATTATGATCTCCTCCGCCAAGCCGACGGCTGCGGTCGAAAGTACGCTAGTCGCCACGGTCTTGCCAGTGGCGAGGGTCGACGCTGCCTTGGCAGTATTGAAAAAGGGAGATTCTCACGTTGAGCGCTAACCAACCACGCGAAAACTAGATATTTTCCAAGCGCCCCGTGGAATCGCCGAAGCGTTGCAGGTTGCGCAAGCCCATGTTATGGGCCAAGCCGAGGAACAGGTTGGTCATCGGCGTGTTGTTGTGGCGGACATAGCGGCCGGGCCGCAAGGCGCCGCCGCCGGAACCGGCCAGGAGAACGGGCAGGTTTGCGTGCGTGTGGCGATTGCCGTCGGCGTTCCCGCTGCCGAAGACGATCATGGAGTTTTCCAGAAGAGTACGACCATCCTCATCGCGTACAGCGTTCATCTTTTCCAAGAGCTTGGCAAATTGCTGAACATACCACAAATCGATGTCGGCCACCTTGGCGACGCGCTCGGGGCTGTTGCGATGATGGGTCAAGTCGTGATGGCCTTCGGAGATGCCGATCTGATCGAAGGAGCGATTGCTGCCGTCGTGGGACTGACAAAAACTGATAACACGCGTGTAATCGGCCTGAAAGGCGAGGACCATGATGTCATACATGATTTGAAGATGGTCCGCGAACTCGGTGGGGATGCCAGCCGGGGTTGCCATGTCGGGATCGACAGCGCGGCCCAGACGTTCAGCCTGTTGAATGCGCGTTTCCAGAGCCCTGACGCCTGTCAAGTATTGATCGAGCTTGCGCTGATCCTGCGGGGAAAGCCGGCGCTGCATGTCGCGAGCGTCGTCGAGGACGAAATCAAGTACCGACCTTTCTTCCTCCTGACGGCGCTGCTGGAGGGCGCCGCGCTGCCCACGTTCGCCCTGGCCGAATAGGCGCTCGAATAGCTGGCGCGGATTGGTTTCGGCCGCCATCGGGGTTGAGGCGTTTGCCCAGGAGAGGTTGTACTGGTAAGCACAGGCATACCCCGAGTCGCAATTGCCCGAGCGCGGCGTGGAATCGCAGGCCAGCTCCAAGGATGGAAAGCGGGTCAGGTGGCCGACCTGGCGGGCCAGCAACTGATCGATGGAGATTCCAGCACGAATGTCGGTGGCGCTTTTGTTGAGCCGCACGCCGGTCAGCCAGGTGCCATTACCGCGGGCATGGTCGCCGCCACCATCCGGCCCCGCATCGGCGGTGTGGTGGTCGATCTGGCCAAGAATTTGCAGCTGGCTCTTGTGGCCTTCCAGTGGTCGAAGAGTCCGGCTCCAATTGAAGTCGGTCCCTGTGCGGTCGGGCCACCATTGGGCCGGGATGGCGCCATTGGGAAAGTAGACGAAAGCCGTCCGTAGCGGAGCGCCGGAGGCAGTCTGGGCCAGGCGGGCGGCCTGGGGGCCTTGAGCGGCGAGCAGCTTGCCCATGCCAAGCGATTCGAAAAACGGCAGGGCCACGCAGGCGCCGGCTCCACGAAGGAAAGTTCGGCGACTTAACGCCACTTGCCGGGCGGCCGCTCGGGACTGGTCTGCTGCCATGGTGTTGCTCCGCATCAAAGTTAGTTGTTTTTCACCTTCGGGTCGGAAGTCGAGAATCGGCGGGCCGGTTGCGGCACGCCGTCTTTGGAAGGCCGGCGCATTGATGATGCCGGTGATCAAAGCCGATGGTCTCCCCTTGGCAGCGTCCAGTTGGCCGACGATTTCGTCAATGGTGTGGGCGTCGGAAGTTTCAAGTCCGCGGCCGAGAGCATATATTAGCATTTTTTCGGTTGCGCAGCGATAAAAATCCATACGTCTTTGGGTGACCAGGACCTTTTTGAGCTCATTGACGTCTTTGAAGGTCTCGCCCGTGAGCAATTCTCCACTCGGCTCGATGGGTTGGTTCAATTCCGTGGTGCGGAAGCGTCCCAGGGCGTTAAAGTTTTCCAGAGCCAAACCGAGCGGATCGAATCGATTGTGGCAGGAAATGCACAAAGGCTCGCTACGGTGAAGCATGAGCGATTCCTTGACGGTGGGGGGCGTCTTGGACTTGGCCAGGGTGGCGGAAGCCTCCTCCAAGGGAGGGATATCGGCCGGCGGCGGGGGAGCAGGCAGGCCCAGAATGTTGTCCAGGATATACAAGCCACGCTTGACCGGCGAAGTGCGATCTGGATTCGAGGTAGTGATCAGCATGGTGCCCTGCGTGAGGATGCCACCGCGATGGCTATCGGGAGGCAGGGTCACTTTTCTCATCTGGTCGCCAGTCACCTTGTCGATGCCATAATGCTTGGCCAACTTTTCATTGAGGAATGTGTAGTCGGCGTCGATCAGCTCCAGGAGGCTGCGGTCCTCGCGGACGATGTATTCGAAGGCCATCTCGGTTTCCTGCCGCATCGCGATGCGGATTTCCGGCGTCAAATTGAAAACGTCTTTTTTGGCAAACTTGCCGGCTCCCTTGCCTAGCTTGCCGGCCTGGCCGGATAGCGTGCCGCGGATGGACTCGAGTTCCTTCTTTTCGGTGTCCGTCAGCTTATCCTTGGCACTGAGTTCGCGAAAGCGGGCTCGTTGGGCCTCCACCTTCGGATCCACGGGCTGTTCGGCGGCCGCAACGGCGACTGCGTTGACGTTGGCCGTTTCGATGGCCCGGGCATGCAGCCACTGCCCCGCGAAATTCCGCATGAGCTCGCCCGACTTCTTGTCCGCTAACATGCGTTGCACCTGCTGTGCCAGATTTTGCCTGAGTTTGTTGGCGCCGGCCAGCTTGAACAATTCCTCGTCGGGCATCGAGGACCAAAGGAAATAAGAGAGGCGGCAGGCCAGAGAAAACTCATCGAGGAGCGGATACTTATCGGGCGAACCCGGAACTGTCCATTCCTCCCGAAACAAAAAGCGCGGAGAAGAGAGGATAGCGACCATGGCCTGGGAAATCCCCCCCTCGAAGGTTTGGCCCGGCTTGGAGGCGATGTTCTCGGCAAATTGCACCAATCGATTCAGCGTCGGCGGGTCGACGGGCCGGCGATAGGCGAGGGCCATGAAAGGCTTCAGAATCTTGGCGGCATATTCGGCGCGGGCCTTGGGGTTCTCGGGAACCTCGCCGGTAAAAAAGCGTTCATAATTGGGCGGCCGAATCCAGTGTTCCTTGGCCATTGGCCCCCGTACCGTGACCGCCACCACTCTAACAGCCAGCTTGCGGATTTGTTTTTCCTTGGTCAAGGGCTCGATTTCCACGGTCACTTCATGTTTTCCCGCTGGCAGCGCCTCTTCGAATTCCAAATGGTAAGCCCTGCCGCCCTGTCGGGTCAATTCCTTGGTGTGCAGCACCTTGTCGCCAAGTCTGAAGGTGAAGCGGCACTTGTTGTAATCAAATACATCTTCGACGTAGGATTCATTTGCCGTCATGTCGAGAAGCAGCTGATAGTCGCCGGCCTTGGACGTTTCGAATTCCAGGGTTTCCTTGGCCGCCTTGTAATAGGAAAGCACCAGGGGACCTTCGGAGGTCACACCGCCCTTGCCTTTCCCGAAGGCCAAACCGGGATAGCGCTTCTCCATCGGGATGCGGGGCTGCGCCGGCATGACCTGGGTAACGATCGCCTTGGCGGCCGCGATGTATTTTTCGAGCAGCAGCGGCGAGATGTTGAGAACGTCGCCAATGTTGTCGAAGCCGTGTCCGGTATCGTCGGCGGGAAACTCGGCGCTGACATTGAAGTCGACTCCCAGCGAAGCGCGGATGGTGTTGCGATACTCCGTGCGATTGAGCCGGCGAATGGTGACACGGCCTGGATCGGGATTTTCGGGGTCGATTTCGAAAGCTGAATACTTGATCCACTTTACGACCTCGGCAGCTTGCTCCGCCGTGGGTCTGCGCTTTCCCTTCGGGGGCATCATCTCCGCCTGGATCATCTTGAGGGCCTTCAGCCAAAGCACCTTGTCCTTGATCAAGGCCGATGGATCATCCTTGTCGAAATCAACGCCACCTTTCCTTTCCTGGGAGTCGTGGCATCGGACGCAGAACTCATTGATTACCGGTGCCACGGTTTTCTTGAATTGAGCCAGATCGTCCGCGCCGCCTTCATCACTTGGAGAACCAGTCAAGGCCACGCCAAGGACCACGGCAACAGCCATACAAGCTTCCACGACGAACCGTCTTGACATTTTCGCCCTCGAAAAGGACTACTTTACCCGATGCAACGTGGGGTAAGCCCATTTGGATTGGAAATCGACTTGACCGTCATGGTGGCGCCAAAAAAGGGCAACCACAGTCAACTGGGCGGACACCGTATCAAGAAGCATGCAAAACAAAAAGGCTTGCCACTTAGGGTAACATGCCAAGGAGGTCGTGTCCAATGAGAAAATCATGAGAAATTGTCGATGCAGAAGTGTCGAGACGCCGAGCCAGGATGTTTCCCAGGTTTTCTAGGTGCGGGTGAGAAGATTTCGGTGTGCTTGCGAGCGTCAACCAACTTATTGGCTGAGAGGGCTGGTACCAGAGACACCAACCGCCGGGCGGCTGTTTCCGTGCAATGAATCCGGCTTTGACAGCGTGACTCGATGCGGCCTGCCGCGGTCAAAGAATTGCGTCTCATGTCAACCCCCCGGCAGATCCCTATGACATGAAATGGACAAGGGATGCCATTGGTTGGCAACGGCTGCGCACAAGTGCAACGGTTTCATGTCACGCCTTGCTGCCGCCGCACCTGCATGCGGTCTTGGCTGTGGAACAAGGGCTGCTTTGTCGCGAACCTCACCTCGGTCATGTGCGTCCATAAGGCGTGAATGGCGGATCGCCAAACGGGATCCAGGTGTAAGCGGCACCATACCTGGCTCTTGACCAACCTGGCGAGGCTTCAAGTCCGAGCGATCCCACTGACACCGGAAGGGCCAGCCGACTGGCGACGGCCGCCGTCCTGAAAACGGCGGAGCAGCAATGCCTTGAGGGTTCGACTCCCTCTCCTTCCGCTTTTGGACCTCTGGCGGCGCAAGCCCACGGCGGCCGCCACGTTCTCGCGCGCCGATCATGGGTTTGCATGCCAATCCAGGGAGCTATTGTGGAGTGGCCTGGAGTCTAGTTTTCAGCACGGTCTCAAACGCCGTTTGGCGCCGGTTCGAATCCGGCCACTGCAATTGAAGAGTGAAGAGTGAAGAGTGAAGAGTGAAAGGAAAAGGTCTCTGCCAAATTTGTTTCACTCTTCACTCTTCACTATCGCCGTCCAATCATTCAAGGCCCGCCGTCCACGCGGCGTGTTTGGCTGACTGCTGGAGGTAAGCCAGGTAATTGTCCACTGCCCAATCCGTCTTGGTAACGCCATTGGTTTGCAACGGCGAGGGCAGACCAAGGGCGCCGGCCGGTACGGTATCGCATCCATCTGCATCAGGCGTGGACGTTACGGTAATGCTGTCCTTCAATATGCTTAAGGCGGGGCCCATGCACGGCCTTGAACAGAAAAAGCCACACCAACGTCATGGAAGGTGTTCGTTGGATTGTACCGAGGTAAAGGTGCGGGCGTGAAATCGTCATCCCTCTACTCTGATTCTTCATACAACAGACACTGCGGGTGGGTGTGCCATTCGCATTGAGTTGATAGACTTCACACAGAGACTACCATCATGACGAAATCAGAAGTGATTCGAGGCCTGCTCCAGGAGAACCCCACTGGCATGCCGAAGGCATTAGCCAAGGTCGCCAGCAAGAAACTTGGAACCCCCGTGAAGCCAGGTGACATTAGCAACTACAAGTCGCAAATGAAAAGGGCTGGCCAATTAAATGGTATGGCTCCAGTTCCTGAAAAGGCCGTTGCCGCGCCACGCTCGGCCGCGGTCGCCGCTGGTCACCGAACAATGACCGTCACCAAAACGGTTGAAGTCGTCAAGGAGTTGGTGCAGCAGCTTGGCAAGGACGAACTGAAGAAGCTGGTCGACGTGCTTTGAGTCGGCCCACCGATTTTCCAGGGGATTCTTGGTTCGACAGGCAGCCTTCCGTGGCCTTTTTTAGGCCACAGGTGAGCTGTTGATTTCTGTCCGCACCCTCGCCTATTTCACGAACCAGACTTTCGTGATCTTGCGGTCTTTCACCAGGTAGATCGCGACTGCTTTGAAGTTGAGGCATTCGCCGGTTACCTCTTCGTAATCGATGATGTAATCGCCCTGGACGATTCGCTTGGCGATCGTGGCCTTCACAGGGGGTTGCTGCTTGAAGAACTCGCCATACATCTTCCGCATGGCATCCAGGCCCGAGGTCAGTTCCTTGTCAGGGAAGTCGTAGAGCTTGATCTCTGATGAATAGGTCTTCAGAAAGGCGTCGAGGTCGTGGCGGTTGTACGCTTCGACCTGTTCCTGGACGATTTTCTCGGACTCGGTGACGCCCGGGCTGAGCTTATTGTCCTTCGCGGCGTCCTGTCCGGGGCCCCACGCGGCGAGCGGCCCAAAGATCACGAGTGCTAGAAGGACCGACGCCGCACGACGAATGAACGAGAATTTGAGGCAGGCAAACGACGCGGAGCAATCTTGCTTAGGCGATCACACGCTCAAGTCGAACCGGCCAGCGCAAACTGATAGCTACCGCTCACCCGTCGCTTTCTCCAACAAACTTCCCCGTTGAATGGCCGCCGCCCCAAACTGCTTGCGAATGCCGTCAACGGCCTGATCAATCTCGCTTTGCTTGCTCGACTGTCCGTCAAAAAGATCGCCCTGGACAGCCCTATTTGTCGTCAACCGCGAAGCACCGACGCCCAACAGGCGCACAGGCAGGAGTTCTTTCGCGACTGTGCGATCAAACAGCGTCTTTGCCGCTTCCCACAAAACCTGGGTCACGTCGGTGGCTTCCGCCAACGATTGCGAGCGTATTTGCGTGTGAAAGTCAGATGCCCGGACCTTGAGCTCAATGGTCCTGGCCCTGAGTCCGTGACTGCGAAGGCGGCTGGCCAGGTGGTCGACCAGGTCGAGCAGCCAGACTTTCAAAGCCTCGCGGTCCGAAAGGTCAGCAGCGAAAGTGGTCTCCGTACTGATTGACTTGGCCTCGCGATCAGCAACGACGGTTCGTTCGTCGAAGCCGTGAGCCAGTCGCCAAAGATGCCCCCCGTGGTCGCCGAAGTGACCAACCAGCACCTTTTCGGGCAGCTGCGCGATTTGACCGACTGTGTGCAACCCCAGGGCGTGAAGACGTTTTTCGCCCTTGGCGCCCACCCCCCATAATCGGCCGACCGGCAGCGGCGCCAGGAACTCCTTAACCTTGTCCGCAGGCACGACGACCAGGCCGTCTGGCTTGCCATGGTCGCTGGCCAGCTTGGCCAAGAACTTGTTGGGCGCCACGCCCACCGACGCAATCAACCCGGTTTCGGCGTGGATGCGAGTCTTGATCTGGCGGGCGATCGCCTCACCGGCGCCAAACAAGCCGATGCAGCCACTCACGTCAAGAAACGCCTCGTCAAGGCTGAGCGGTTCCACCAGTGGCGTGAACGAATGAAGGATGTCGCGAATTTGCCGGCTGATGACGACGTAATGCTGCATGCGGACCGGCAAATAAACGCCGCTTGGGCAAAGCCGGCGTGCAGTCGTGATCGGCATGGCGCTGTGAACGCCGAAAACGCGGGCCTCATACGAGGCGGCACAGACGACGCCACGGCCATTGAGGCCGCCGACGATGATCGGCTGGCCACGCAGCTCGGGCCGGTCACGCACTTCGACGGATGCGTAAAAGGCGTCCATGTCGACGTGGAGGATGGTGGTGGACAAGGTCGAATGCTCCGGGAACAGGATGGGCGCTGTGAGTCATTTTAGCGTTTTGGAGCTCGCGGGGATCGCTTTCTTGGAGCCACCCTCCCAAGCCCATCGCTCGCCCTGGTCGAAAGTAAGCAAGGCCGATAATTTGCAGAATGCCACACGGAAACCGTCGACCAGGGAGTCACCATACGTTTCGCCATTTTGATAATTGCCGCTTTAGCTGTTGCAGATGCCGCCAGCGCCCAGGACCTTGGCCAGGACAGCTTCGCCGATTCCGACGGTGTCAAGATCCATTACGTCACTGCGGGCAAAGGCCAGTTCGTCCTCCTTGTGCACGGCTTTCCCGACTTCTGGTACACCTGGCACGACCAGATTCCGGCTTGCTGCCAGGGGCGCTCAACGACACATGGAAGTGGGTCGAGAAAGATCTTACACTGGTGACGGCGCCGAAAGCCGGCCATTTCGTTCACGGCGACGCGCCGGATTTTGTCACCAACACCATGGTCAGGTGGTTGACACGCGGGGAATAATGAGGGGAGCAAACGAATCCTGCGACACGATGGCACGTTTGGACAGAGAATTCGCGGGCGTTGTTGCGACAACAGGAGTGTCCCATGAGCCAAGGAGACAACAAACGAAAGTACCGTGACCTCAAGCGGGAGCTGAAAAAGGACGGCAAGAAGAAACGCCGCTACCAGCTCCGGGACGACCTTCGCAAGAACCCAGGTGAGGCTCATTTGGGCGACGAGATCGATTTTGGCCGCTCGAGTTCGCAGATCCTCAATGGCATGGACGAAGCCGAAAATCGCAGACGGCAGCGTTTGAAGGAAGCTCGGTTGGGAAAAGACAAGGAACGGTGACCAGATGGAAAAATCGGCCGGACCTTCACGATCCGGTCGATGCTGGTTGCTTCTGGCATGGTTCGGTGCTTAATAAGCACGCCATGCGCATGATCTCATCAGCGAGCGGGCCGCCATTATCGCCGTTGGTCATGACGATGATCCCGCTACCGCTGGCGGGGAAGAACAGGGAAGTGCGGCGGAACCCTATATTGCTGCCGCCGTGGCCGAAGTTGCCGTCCTCGTTGAGAATCACACCAAGCCCTACAGACCCGGCGAGCTTCATTCCAGGAGGTTGTTTGCGGAGCATTTCTTCGACGTACTTGGCCGCCAGGACCTGTTGTTTGCCGGCCTTGCCTTTGATCAGGGCGATGAGGTACCGGCCAAAAAAACAGAGCCAATTTCGAGCATGTAGACGGAGCCAGGCCGAGTGTTTGTGCGAGATCCAATCTCACAATCAATCGGGAATAATCGCGAACCATTTGCGTCACACTTTCGTCATTCATAATGCGGTGCAACATCGGCCAGCAGCCAACTTGCTGGTGGTGCGGGCAACACAGTTGAGGCAACGATGACCACTTTGGGATCACACTTGAAATCCGAACGGATACTCGAAATCCGTAGTGCCGGCCAATCGGCCTCGCTACGAGCGTATCCATTACATTTGTGACGCCAGGTTCCTCCATGCAGGTGCCTTTTTGTTTGGGCTGGTAGCTGAGACGGACTAGCGGCGGTCTGAAGAACCCCAAACGAGGATTCGAGCGCCTCCCGGCCCACGGGTATGGCCCGTTCGTCTATCGGTCAGGATGCCGGTCTTTCAAGCCGGCGAGAGCGGTTCAACTCCGCTACGGCCTGCTGCTTGGTCTTGTGGGGTAACTGGAGCATGGCGATCTGATACGTCGCCGTTGGCTGGTGCGATTTCGCCCCGGACTATTGGAGGAGAATGAAACATGGTTCGTCGCTACGCGCTGAAACCGATACGTCCGACTCGACCTTTGGGGCCGTGGCGTAATGGCAGCGTATCCGCCTTTTAAGCGGTAAGGTGTGGGTTCGACTCCCGCCGGCCCTACTGGACATTGGCCCGTAGCTCAACGGCTAGAGCCGGCTCCTTATAAGGGCCAGACCACGGAAAGGCAAGCCAACTGGCGATGGCAGCCGTCCCGAAAACGGCCGAGCGATGAGCCTTGAGGGTTCGACTCCCTCCCTTTCCGCATCATGTGCCCCTGGCCGAGTAGCGAAGGCACTGGCTTTCCAAACCAGCGAGGTGGGTTCGATTCCCACAAGGCACTCTCGGGGATCGGCTAACAGGTAGGCCGCCTGGCTTTGAACCAGGCAATGAAGGTTCGAGCCCTTCTTCCCGAACCTTGGCCAGCGCGGCCGTGTCGAAAAAGTCACTGACTCCGGGGTCGTCTAACCGGTAGGACTGCGGGCTCTGAACCCGCTGATGTTGGTTCGACTCCAGCCCCCGGAACTTGCTGGCACGGTACGCAAACCGGCAAAGCGGCCAAGCTCAAACCTTGGTGACCGTCTGTGGGTTCGATTCCCACCCGTGCTACCTCGCGATATGCGTCGGCTGGGCATTGGCGAGCCTAAGTGGCTGTAACCCACCCGTCTAAGACTGTGCAGGTTCAACTCCTGCCCGACGCACTGAAGGCCCGTTCGTCTATCGGCTGCAGGACACCGGCCCCTCAAGCCGGGAGGATGGGTTCGATTCCCATACGGGCTAATTGGCCAAGTGGTGGAATGGCAGACACGCGACGCTCAGAACGTCGTGCCACAAAGGCGTGGGAGTTCGACTCTCCCCTTGGTCACTGCGGAGTGGACTGGAGTCTGGTTTCCAGCACGGTCTCATACGCCGTTCGACGCCGGTTCGAATCCGGCCTCCGCAATTGAAGGGTGAAGAGTGAAGGGTGAAGAGTGAAAGGAATTTGGCAGAGACCTTTTCCTTTCACTCTTCGCCCTTCACTCTTCACTCTTTCAAAAGGGCTCATGGTCCAACGGGACGACACCAGCTCGGCATGCTGGAGATCCGGGTTCGATTCCCGGTGGGTCCATTGACGGAAGGTAGCCGGATACGGTTGGCCGGGCCGCTCCGCTAAAGCGGTTCTCCTAACGGAGATGAGGGTTCGACTCCCTTGCCTTCCGCTCGACGCCCCGATGGTGAAACGGACGATCATACCTCGCTTCGAACGAGGCGTTCCGGGTTCGAATCCTGGTCGGGGTGCTGGTCACGCCGATGCGGCTCGATTGAGAAAGGACTCCTGTCGAGAATACTTGACGCTGGAGCCAAATGGCCAGGCAATCGGCTGCAACCCGGTAACAGTGGGTTCGACTCCCACCGGCGTCTCTGAAGGCCAAATGCCGGCTCGGAATCGCGAAAGTGATTCGCACAGCAAGGGATACCGCAGCGCGGCAAGGCCCGCAAACGAGCGAATGCCCGGCTGTGTGGCACCGTATGACTTCCGTAACTACAATAGGCAATTGCCGTGGACACGTTGCCGCCGAGTTTGCCTGGCTCGGAGAAAGCTCATGATTGAGCTGGTTGTTTTGACGAGGTTAGAACGATGACCAACATTCAACTCAAAACTTCCTTGGTTGTGACACTAGCGCTGAAATCCTTCGCAGTTTGGACCCATGACGTGATTTTTACCACCGTGGGCCGCCATCTCATCGCCGGCAATCCCGATGGCACTGTGTCGGTGCTGCGGTTGGCGGAGGTTGGGCAATTGCTCAAGTAGGACATCCTTCTCGCCAAAAAAGGGAACGCATCATGCCCGATTTGCAAGACGGCCAGTCGATGGAAATGCAAGGCTCCGGCAGCCGGCCTTATGTACTCAAAAACGTCGGCGGCGTTTACTCCTGCACCTGCCCGGCCTGGCGCAACCAGTCGCAACCCATCGAACGGCGAACTTGCAAACACTTGCGCAAACTCCGAGGCGACTCTGCCGAGCAGGAACGCATCGGCAGCGCCGTCCCGGCATCGCCCACGCTGGCGGCGGAGGGCCAAGCGAAGGCGCCGCCGCTGCTGTTGGCCGAATCCTGGGATTTTGTCACCGACCCCGCAGGTTGGTGGCTGAGCGAAAAGCTCGACGGAGTCAGGGCCTACTGGGACGGCCAGCAGTTCTGGTCTCGCCTGGGCAATCTCTACCACGCTCCTGGTTGGTTTGTGGCAGGCTTGCCCAACGTGCCGCTGGACGGCGAACTCTGGCTTGGCGCAAAAAATTCCAGCGCGCCGTCAGCATCGTCCGCCGGCAAGACAAAAGCGACCTGTGGAAGGAAATCCGCTTTGTGGTGTTTGACGCTCCCCGGCTGGAAAAGGCATTTGAAACGCGGTTGAATTTCGTGAAAGAGTGCATGGCCAGCACCAAGCCGGCGTACGCCTTGGCCCATGAGCACGAGCTCTGCAAGGGCATGGACCACCTGCGGCAAGAATTGGGACGCCTCGAAGCGTTGGGCGGAGAAGGATTGATGCTGCGCCAGGCCGGTTCAAAGTACGAAAGCGGTCGGTCGTCGACGCTGCTCAAGGTCAAGAATTTCCATGACGCCGAGGCCCGCGTTCTCAAGCATCTGGAGGGTGCGGGCCGTCACAAGGGCCGGCTCGGCGCCTTGCTCGTGGAGATGCCAGGCGGCACGACATTTTCAGTGGGCACAGGCTTTTCCGATGCCGAACGCGCCAACCCGCCGGCCGTGGGCAGCCTCATCACCTATCGTTATCAGGAGCTTTCCGAAGGGGGCGTACCTCGCTTCCCTTCCTATGTCGGCGTCCTGGAGCCAGCTCAACCCCCGCCCGTACCTAAGAAGGAAGCAAACGAAGTGCCGGACGCGGCCGCCACGCGGCGGTTCGAGTTCTCGGAAGGAAAGTCCAATAAGTTCTGGTCGATCGCCGCCCATGGAAAGGAGGTCATGGTGATGTTTGGCCGCGTCGGCACGACGGGCCAGACCAACGTGAAATCATTCCCTGACGACGCAGCCGCCGCCAAGCACGTCGCCAAGCTGGTGGGAGAAAAGCTTGCCAAGGGGTATCTTGAAGTCAGGGATGCATGATTGCTTGAGCCGGAATCCGGTTAAACGCCCGCAGCGAATTCGAGCGGGGGAGGTGAGTATGCAGGATCAGACCAACGAGCGACCGACCGCGTCCGGCCCCACCGACCAAGTGACCGCAGAACTACGCGCTACAACCACATTGACCGTGATGGAACCTGGTTCCGCGGTGGTGACTACGGTAACCATTCCTGGGGTCGAACAGGCCGTCCCGCCGTTGACCGTGGAGCTACCCTCTCCCGATTTGGCGGCAAATGCCCCGTGGCGGGTCGCAATTCATGAAGCTGGGCATGCTTGCATGGCATTCGCCCTGGGCCACCCCATCGAAACTGTCGACTGCCGAAGCAAAAGTGATTTATGAGGCGGCCAAAGAGGGATTTTCTCGCAAGGAGTTGACGGCTACCACCGAGCCAGGTAAAGGCAACGCCCGATAACCCGAGGTGAGTCGCCTCCACGCCTGATGTTGACCTCGCAGGGCCAAAGGCAAACCAGCCAAAGGGGATGTTACCGTCCTGCCAATTTCCTTGCTGCCTACTTGATGTCGCCGAAATGGACCTTCTCCGGTGCTTCGGGCGTGTCGAGGATTTGAATGGTCGTGGCGGGACCCAAATCCGGCTCGTTCCACGATCTGAGCCCCCAAACCACTTTTTTGTCGGGCGTCAGTTCCAGGGCTTGGACCGGTGGATCGGCTCGATCAACCTTCCCATTCCACTCATTGAACCAAGTGTTGACGAGCGTGTTGCCGCTAGGCAGGCGCCAGGCGAGTTGAAAGCTGCCCAGCTTGTAGCCCGCCGCGTCTGCCTTGGTGAATTCCCAAACCGTCTCACCTCGCCGAGTAATCTCACGAGTACCGAGACGGTCGGTGATCAGCACGTTTCCGCCCTTCAGCGGTGTCACGCCCCAGGGGCTTGCCGCGGGGAAGGACCAGAGCTCATTGCCGTCAGAGTTGTATTCGCAGACCTTGGCGTAATCCATGTGCGCCACGAGGAGTGTTCCCTTTTCCGTGAGCCGGGCATGACGGAATTGGCCGTGAACCCCTTTCGGATTCTTGACTGGCAGCGGGAATTCCTTCATCGTTTTACCTGTGACGATGTTGACCACCTTTACCAAGGCTGGGTCGCCATTTTGAATGAAGAGAGCGTGCTCAATGCCGATCGGGACAGCGGTATGGATTTCGCAACCCTTGGGCGCAGCGTAATTCCAAATGACCTTCTTGTCTGGGGCGATCATCTTCACGGCGAATTGATGGGCGAGCAGAATGTTGCCGTTGGAGAGCATAACAGCGTCGCTGATTTCCCCCTTGCCTTCGGGATCGTCATACGTCCAGACCACCTTGCCCTTCTTCACGATGAAGATGCGCCGGTCTTTCGCCTCGCCGGCGTACAAAAAATCATGTTCGGCGAGACCCTTGCCGGGCAGTGCATTCTGGGCGAATGACGGCGGTGCGGAAATGGTTTTCTCGTGCCCCATGGTGATTGGCGCAAGGAGCAATGAGCAGCCGAGGAGGGTGAGCAGCGATGTGGGTTTCATTTGATCTTGCCAGTTAGGAGTTTGCGAGCGAGCCATTCAGCCTTCTTATGGCATTCTGGGAGGCATTCCAGACACGCCGACTATTCGGTGCCGACGCGCATTCGCTCCACGAGGTCCTTGAGCTGCCTGTGCATTTCTTCCCGTGCCAGATGGACTCGCTGCCCGTGCCCTGGACGCACCCAATCGAACGGCAAACTGAGCAAACGACGCATCGACTCGATTTGCTGGGGCCAGGAGTGCCAACAGTAATCGTGCGACGCCGAAAGGCGTTGGTGGTGCCGGTCAAAGTCCAGGTGATCGCCGGTGAAGAGGAACCGATTGTCGAAGAGATGCCTGACAAAGTAGCTGTTGCCGCCGTAAGACTTCGGCGAGTTGAAACCGCAGTAAAACACCGGCTCCTCGATCACCACCGGGAAATCGTCCATCACCGCAGCCGGCTTATTGTTCCCCATTGAGCCGATGGAGCCAGTTGGACAGGACACCAGGGCATGCAAAGCCAGGTGACGGTCTGCCTCCGTGGAAGGCTGGCGGTGGACAAAGGCGTACTCGTCACCTTGCCGGGGCGTGAAGATGACGGACAGATCGTTGCCGTGGCGGCTTTTATTACAGCTGGCGATTGCCGATTAGGCGCCGTCAATCCGTCAAAAAATGCTTGCCAACGATGCGACGGCACCGGTAACATGCATCAGGGCAAGGCCGGGCATCATTTGGTTCCCGCGGAGCTGCCGCTTGTCCGATCCCTCGATGATCAAAATGAAGGCCGCCAATGACAGATCAGCGGTTTCCTGCCCAACTCACATTCACCCTACTTCCGCTTGCCGTACTGACAGCTGCCTTGGAGGGCGCAGCCCAAGACAAGGCCGCTGCCGCCGAGCAGGTCCGCAGTCACCCACTTTTGAAAAAGGAAATACCCGAAGGCCAGCGTGAGAACCTGGCCATCGGTACGCTGTTCCTTCCCAAACTCCTCGAGCGCGCCGGCAAGGTGCCGCTGTTCGTTCATTTTCATGGCGGCGATTGGCTGCCCGAATGCGCCGCGGCGCGGCATGGCAAGACCGCCGTCATTACCGTCCAATTGGGCACCGGCTCCGCGGTCTACGCCAAGCCGTTTCAGGATCCCAAAGCTTTCGGTCAGCTCGTCCAGGAGGCCGAGAAAAAGGCGGGCGTCGAGTTTGGCCCGATTTCGTTGACCGGCTGGAGTGCCGGCTATGGAGCGATTCGCGAATCCTCAAGAATCCGGACGACCGCCAGCGCGTCCAGGGCGTCTTGCTGCTCGACGGCATGCACGCCGGCTATGTCGCGGACAAGGCTGCCATGGGCCCAGCCAAATTGGTGAGCGAGCATGTCGAGATTTTTCTCAAATATGCCAGGGACGCGGTCGCCGACAAGAAGCGTTTTGTGGGAACGCATACGCAGATCATTCCGCCCGGCCACGCTAGCACAACGGAAACAGCGGATTATGTCCTGCATGGCCTGCAATTGCAGCGCGTGGAAAACCGCAAGATTGGGCCAGTCGACGGCAACCTAGCCCGCGTCCGCTGCACGGGCTGTAAAATCGTGGAAAATCGCGGCCAGGAAGAGCCGCCGCCGCTGCCGCGCTGCAGCCGCTGCGGCGAGCTGTTGCGGCCCGACATTGTTTGGTTCAACGAGCCGCTCCCGAAAGATGTCTGGGCTCAGGCCGACGACGCGGCCAAGAGATGCGATTGTTTCCTCGTCGTCGGCACTAGCGGTGTCGTCTACCCAGCGGCGGCCTTGGTGCAATTGGCCCGCGGTTGTGGCGCATCTGCTGGCGTGAACGTGCACCGCGCCTTATCCTTATTTATGTGTGGCTCACCAAATATGCCCGCGCCTGTCACTTGAGGTATGCATTCCATGCTCCGTTGGGTAATTGTCACAACCGCTGCCCTTTGTTTGCCATTGGCCCTCACCCTTGCCAACCAGCAACCCTACAACCCAAAGGTCCTCGGCCCCTCCGATGAGGGGCAAAAGGCCATCAAGCGCATGCTGGCGCCCAAGGGCACGCAAATCACGCTCCATGCCGCCGAGCCGCTGCTGGCCAATCCCGTCAGCTTTTGCTTCGACGAGCAAGGCAACATCTATGTCGCCGAAACCTTTCGCATCCATGCCGGCGTCAATGATAACCGCTGGTTCATGGGCAACAAAAAGACCTGGCTTGACGATGAGCTGGCTTGTCAGACCGTGGCCGACCGTATGGCAATGTACAAGAAACTGCTTGGCAAGGAATTCGATACCTACACCAAGGAACAAGAACGGGTCCGCAAGCTGGTTGACACCGACGGCGATGGCCTTCCCGACAAGTCGTTCGTCTTTGCCGACGGTTTCAACAATCCGGCCGCCGGGATTGGCGCCGGCGTGCTCGCCCGCCAGGGCAAGGTTTGGTACACTTGCATCCCCGATCTCTGGTTCCTGGAGGACACCAAGGGCACTCACAGCGCGGACGTCAAGAAATCGCTGCACTACGGCTTTGGCGTCCACACCGCTTACTACGGCCACGATCTCCACGGCCTCAAAATGGGTCCCGACGGCAGGCTCTATTTCAGCAGCGGCGACCGCGGCTTCCACATCGAAACGGGTGGCCGTACCGTTTCCAATCCCCACTCCGGTGCTGTGTTACGCTGCAACCCCGATGGCTCCGAACTCGAGATCTTCGCCTATGGCTTGCGCAATCCCCAGAAGCTGGTTTTTGACCAATACGGCAACCTTTTTACGGGCGATAACAATGCCGACGGCGGCGACAAGGCACGCTGGGTCCACGTCGTCGAGGGCGGCGACACCGGCTGGCGCATCGGCTACCAGGAAATGAAGGAACCGATGCGCCTGGGTCCCTGGAATTCCGAAAAAATCTGGGAAACGCAGCACGACGGCCAGCCCGCCGCCAGCTTGCCGCCAGTCGCACACATCGGCGATGGCCCTGCCGGCGTCACCTATCACCCCGGCGTGGCTCAAATCCCTGATCGCTACAAGGACCACTTCTTCATGTGTGATTTCAGGGGCGAGCCCGGTCAAAGCGGCATCCACGCTTTCCAGCTCAAACCGCGCGGCGCCAGCTTCCAGTTCATGGCCATGCCGGAGCGCTTTGCCTGGTCCACCCTGGCCACCGATTGCGACTTCGGGCCAGACGGCGGCTTTTACCTGAGTGATTGGGTCAACGGCTGGGACAAGACTGGCAAGGGCAGGATTTACAAGATCGCCGATTCCGCCAAGGCCAAAGACCCTGCCGTGCAGGAGGTCAAAAAACTCCTTGCTGAGGGTATGGCCGGGCGCAGTCCCGAGGAGCTTTACAAGTTGCTCGATCACGCCGACACGCGCGTGCGGATGGAGGCGCAGTTCATGCTGGTTGAGAAAAGGGCCGCTCAAATGCTGACCCAGGCCGCACTCAAGCATGGTCTGCTGGCCAGGCTGCACGCCGTTTGGGGACTGGGAATGCTGCAGCGTGCAAACCCCAAGGACGCCGCCATCCTCACGCCATTGATCCCGCTTCTTCAGGACGGCCAGGTGGAGGTTCGCTGCCAGGCCATGAAGGTTCTGGGCGAAGCCCGTCATGCCGAGGCGGTTTCCGCAATCAAACTGCAATTGAAAGCCGCGGAGCCGCGAGCCAGGTATTTCGCTGCCCAGGCGCTCGCCAGGCTTGGCACGGCCGATGTCCTGCCCGCCATTGCCGAAATGCTCCGCGACAATGCCGACAAGGATGCCTATCTGCGGCATGCGGGTGTGATGGCCATGGTGGGAATCGGCGATAGGACGGCCCTTGCCGAGCTTGCCAGGGATTCCTCGGTAGCAGTGCGGCTGGCCTCCTTGCTGGCCATGTGCCGGCTCGGCATGCCGGAGGTTGCCCAGTTCTTGAATGATGCCGATCCAAAGTTGGTACTGGAAGCCGCCCGGGCGATCAACGATGAGCCGATCGACAAGGCTATGCCCGATTTGGCGTCTCTGATCGGCCGTACTGGTCTAACGGCGCCGCTGCAATATCGCGTTGTCAACGCCAACTTCCGTCTTAAACAAAAGGCCAACGCAGCAGCGCTCGCCACATTTGCCGGCAGGGCCGATGTGCCGGTGGTGCTGCGCTCGCTCGCCCTCGATTGTCTGGCGAATTGGGACCAGCCATGGAATCGCGATCTCATCGTTGGCCTGTATCGACCATTGCCGGCACGTCCGCAGGAGGATGCCGCCCTGGCCGTCCGCGCCAATCTCGGTGCGATCTTCACCGGTCCCAACAAGGTTCGCGCCGATGGCGCCAAGCTCGCGGCCCAATTCGGTATCAAGGAGGTGAGCCCCTTCCTAATGGAAATCACGGCCGACCTCGGCCGCACAGCGGTTGTTCGCGTCGAAGCGCTCAAGGCGCTCACCGCTTTGAACGACAGTCAACTTCCCGCGGCCATGAAGCTGGCCCTTGCGGACAAGGATCCTCGTGTAAGGACCGAAGGTCGCCGCATTCTGGCCAAAATCGAACCACAGGCAGTTCTGGCGGAACTGACCACGGCTCTTGACAGCGGCACCACAATTGACCGTCAAGGCGCGTTAGCCATTCTCGCCGATCTGAATCAGCCAGGCAGCGCGGAACTTCTGGATAGCTGGATCGATAAACTGCTGGCCAAGCAAGTGCCGCCAGATTTCCAGCTTGACCTCATCGAAGCGGCGGCCAAACGAAATAGCGCCATCCTGGCCAAGAAGCTGGCTCAGTACGAAGCAAATCGTCCCGCCGGCGACCCCCTCGGCAAATGGTCCGAGAGCCTTCAGGGCGGCGACGCTGAAAATGGCAAACGAATTTTTTTCGATCGATCCGAAGTTTCGTGCCTGCGTTGCCATAAGGTGCAAGGCGCCGGCGGTGAAGTGGGCCCCGACCTCACGGGCATTGGCACCAAGCAGAAACGCGAGTATTTGCTGGAGTCGATTGTGTTGCCCGACAAACAAATTGCGCAAGGCTTTGAGACGGTGGTCTTGACACTGCTCGACGGCAAGGTGAAAAGCGGTATCCTCAAGTCGGAAGACGCCAAACAAGTTCGGCTTATGACGCCGGAAGGAACGGTCGTGGTTGTTTCGGTGGCAGATATCGACACCCGCACGCGCGGCCCTTCCGCCATGCCGGCGGACCTGATTCGCCACCTGTCACGCCGGGATCTGCGTGACCTCGTCGAATTCCTCGCTGCGTTGAAGTAGCGTTGCGCCAGCGGTGGGAGAAATCGAGCTCCCACCAAGTAGACCGCCGCCCCAGTCGCCTTGCCGGCGCCGGCTGGCGGGCAGCTGCAGGGAACTACCTTGAAAACCGCCCGCAGGGGCAAATCGTCACAGTTGCCGGAATGCGGAACGGGGCGGATTGAGCCGGCACGCCGGCAGGGTTTGCCATCACGCTTCGAAATCACAAAAAAATGAAAAAAAGGTTGATGTGCGTTGTTGCACGCGTTACAAGGAAGGGAGTCCTGCTTCGGCAGGCACTGAGGCTGCAACGTGACTGGGCGACGCGTTGCAGTCTTTTTTTGCGCACTGCCATGCAAAAACCACTGTCACCAAGCATTTCACGCTTGTGGTTACGTCGACAAAGAGCAGCTAGCCCCCAAGCCCACTGCCCTTGTCAACCACGAGTATATCGAGACTTCGCTGACGCTTGCCCAGCCAGGCGTTGCCAGGTTTTGGCATCAGCGAGAATATCGTAGCAATGGAGATTAACTGCGGTACAATCGCCGTGGATAACTGCGGGCAGTGCCCGGGAATGCGCTTACGTGGGATGGACAACAAGAAGGACATCACCTCACGTGCGCAAAACAACCGGAATTCTCCCTCAAGCTTGTGGGTATCATCAACGCTAGCCCATGTTTAGTGTATGCGGCCGTCTGCCCGGCGGGGGCCGTCGCGTGCGCCGCGGTTTTTGCTGGGTTTGACGCCTGCCGGCCCAGTTTCGAGCCCAAAAGTGTAGTGACACAATGTTAAATTGTGTTGCTTTTTTTGTCTATTTTGGTCTTGCAATCGTAGTTTGTGGTCGTGATACTTACTCCCATCGGTTCGCCCTCCGGCACGCCGGCCTCACCGCGGGCCGGCTTCATCGACGGGAGCCACCGCCATGTACGTTCGCACCATCCGCGTTCCCTCCTCCAACGGCTCGACCAACGAATATCTCCGCGTCGTCGAAGCGTTTCGTGAAGACGGCAAAGTCAAGCAACGCACCATTGCCGATCTCGGACGCAAAGACCTGCTCCTCGCAGTGCTTCCTCAACTCGAACGCATTCTCAAAGGCATTCCCAAAATCGACGGCGAACCCGATGGCGATATTGCCGTCCTGGATGCCGCTACCTGGGGACCCGTGCTTGCGGTGCGAACCTTGTTCAAGGAACTCGGGCTCTGGGAAATCCTGGACTCATTCAATGACGATGACCGCGACAAAGTGCCTTTCGCGGATCGTGCCTTTGTGCTCATCGCCAACCGCCTGGTGCGCCCTTCGAGCGAGCACGGTCTAGCACGCTGGCTGGAGACCGACTTTGTCTGCGATCGCTTGGGCCGGCGCTTCATGCCGCAGTGGAAAGCCTTCAAGCGAGTCCGCGTCGATTTTCAGCAATTGCACGCCTGGTACCGCACCTTGGATCGGCTGGAGAAGGCCAAGAACGCCATCGAGGTGAGCCTGTATCAGCGCCTGCGCGACCTGTTCAGCATCAAGCCGGATTTGATTTTCTACGACATCACCAGCACCTACTTCGAAGGCGCCGGCCCCGACGATTTTGCTCGCCACGGCCACAGCCGCGATCAAAAGCGGCGGAACGTGCAAGTGGTCGTCGGCGTGGTCATGGTGGCCGGCTGGCCGATCACCCATCATGTCTGGGAAGGCAATCGCCGCGATTGCACGACGGTTCTTGATGTGCTGCGCGATTTGAAAGAACGCTTTGACTTTCAGCGCGTGGTGTTCGTGGGAGATCGCGGCATGGTCAGCGAGGATAACTTGAAGGAAATGATCGACGCAGGTCAGGGTTACTTGCTGGGCGTACGTCGCCGTCAAAACCCCGAGTTGAGCGGCTGGCTGGAGAAATTGAAGCCGCACAAGTGGATCGAGTGCCCGGTGGGTATCACCGCCGCGGAGCAGGAAACGCCGCCGCGGACGCGCGTGCAAGAGGTTGCTTCGGGGGAAAAGGGCAAGCGCGTCTTCGTGATTGACTCGGAGGAACGGCAAGCCTACGAGCAGCGCATGCGTATGCGCTCGATGGAAAAAGTGCGTGTGCTTTTGGAAAAGCTGCAGCAGCGCGTAGCCACAGGCCGGCTCAAAAAGCCGGAGGCGATTGGAGCAGCGGCAGCTCGGGCGCTGAGCAAGCATCATGGCGACCGCTACTATCGCTGGCAGTTGACGAAGGGAGTGTTCACTTTTGAAGAGCACCCGCTGCGGCTGAGCCGGGAGAAACAACTCGAAGGCAAGTATGTTTTGATGACCAGCGAGAAAGCCTTCACCGCCCAGGACGCGGTGCAGCAGTACAAGGAGTTGATGGAGCTGGAGCGGGGCTTTCGCTCACTCAAGGACATCCTGGCGCTGCGGCCGATTTACCACCGGTTGGAGTCACGCGTGAAGGCCCACATTTTCGTGGCGGCGTTGGCGTTGCTGGTGCAACGATTGCTGGAGCGTCGACTCAGTGAGGCCAACGTCAACATGTCGGCGGCCGAAGCGATGCAGGCATTGGAAACGATCCGCGTGGTGAAGTTTCATCTGCAGGGCCAACCGCCGCGCCAGGGGGTCAGCACCGGCTCGCCGCGAGCCCGGCAAGTTCTCAAAGCGCTCGACCTCTCGCAACTCCGACCGCCGACGCCGCCTGGCCCGGAAACCGAAGTGTCGTGACTAACGCAAAAATTGGCCCCGGCGGGCCAAGGACTTACGTCGCGCCACACTAAACATGGGCTAGGATCGACATCGGATCATCCGACGACGATGCCCTCGCCGGCGTCCCCGTCGAACGGATGGCCGCGGTCGCGAAGGCCAGCTCCGGCATCACGCCTCTGATGCTGAAACGAAATGTGCGATTCGTCGGCATCGGCAACGGGTTTTACCCGACGGCGTCCCTCGCCAAACAGTCCGGCCTCAGCGAGGCGGAGCTTGCGAAGATCTTCTGGGACGGCGTGAACGTCGATTACCCGAAGATGCAGGCCGTCGGCGAGGAACTGAAAAAGTTCCTGTCTGGTGCGAAGGATGTCCACATCACCAACGGTAATGGAACCGACTGGTTTGCTCGCCGAAGGAACTTGAGGAGTTCATTGACGGATCGAGGAAGCATGCCGCTGGATGGATCGGCTTTTATTGGGGCAAAACGCCCGACGAGTCGCGCCGGTCGGACACGATCTCGGATGCGCTGACCCTGGGCTGGCTGGAGTTGTTCGAGAAGAAGGCCAACAAGGCTTTCAAGGACCGAGGGTGGGAGCCGTGAATCTCTTCTCCGATTTGTCCACTCAGTTATCGGATGAGCTATACACGACGCTGCTGGACGCCGACAACGTGCGCATCGAGCGGATAGTCTCGCTGGGCCACGCCTCGCCCGAAGGATTCTGGTACGACAAAGGACAACCCGGCCGTGCCGGGAGGTCCGTTGATGAGTATGCCGGCGTGGTCGAATACCTCAGTGTGTTCGGCCACGCCGGTTTTTTTTGCGCGTGGTGTTCTCAACAATCTCTAACAACGGGAGTAACGATCATGAGTGGCAAGACAGACGTGGTGAAAGGCCGACTCAAGGAAGCCGCTGGCGCGTTGACCGGCAACGACAATCTTAAAGCGGAGGGCAAAACCGACCAGGCGATCGGCAAGGTCAAGCAAATTGGGGAAAAGGCTGTCGACAAGATCGAGCAAGCCGTGAAAAAAGTGCGCAAGTGAAGTTATTACAGCCGGTACTCGACATCGCACCTGAGAACCGTTCTGACTTTGAGTAAGGCAACGACTCAGGTTCACCAACGATGAAGGTAGATCTCTGCCATGAAAGACACTGTGCTATTCCGTTTGAATCACTCCTGACGGTCGTCTGCGCCATGATCCCCCTGTTCATGGGGCTAACGGCCTGTCTGGCTTATATGTTTATTGACCTTGAACGGTATGAGGTCGACCGTGGTCACAAGGCCGTCCACAAGCCGCTGAAGGGACAGGCTTCGCGCGGCCCAAACCATGGAAGTGACCGTGCGTGAACAGGCCATGCGGGCCATCGCTATGATCCAACCTCCTGAAGCCGGGCAGGCGTTCGCGTCTGGGCTAAAGGACGCCGACAGCGAAATCCGCAAGATGGCTTCGGCGGGTTGGATGAAGGCGGCGAACATTCCGCAGGAAGTCATCCCGGCGATGGTAGAGGCCTTGCGCGACCCGGAGGTCCAGGTCCGCGCGAATGCCGCTCACGCTTTGGCCCGACTTGATGTTTTGGCCACAGGAAGCGAGGTCACACAGGCAATGGAGCAACTGGTCGAGGATGCCAATCTACGCAGTGCCAGTCCATCGCAATTCTCCCCTAATCCGCACAAGAGGATGGCTTTGATATCCTTTTTGATACTGAAATCTGGCAGCTTAAAGGGCTGTAGCAAACTGGCGAACATCAATTTCGGCATGTAGGCATGATGACAAAAAGGAAAAATCGGCCGGACCTTCGCGATCCGGCCGATGCTGGTTGCTTATAGCAAGGTTCGGTGCTCAAAAAGCACGCCACTCGTACTGGTTGTAGTCGGACCCTTCGTTCACTACGAAGATGTAAAACACGCCAGTCGTGGTGGGCCGCCAGGTGGCACGGCAGCTGTCGCCGGGGCCGCGGGTGCGACCGACCTCGAAGCCGTTGGCGTCTTTGACGACGATGTTGAGCGTAGTCGAGCTGTCGCCCTTGATCTTGAAGGCAGCCGGCAGCTGGCTGGGCTAGTTGTCCTCGAATTCAGCCGACAACTGCCATCGGGCTCAAAGCTTGTAGTGAGCACGCACGCTCCGCATGATCTCGTCGATCAGCGGGCCGCCGCTATCACCATTGGTCATGACGACGATCGTTCTTGCAGCGTCCAGCGCGGGCCTTTGGGATCATTGAAAAGGCCCTTTTCCACGGCCGCAATGTCGTCAGCCTGGCCCTGAGCGGCGACCAGGCCCAGTGGAGCGAACAGAAAAAACCGCCACGGCAAATATCAAGGTGCGATGCGACATTGGTTCCCGTCCTTACGCAGGAAGTTGGCGACAGTAATCGGAGCCTTGCCAGCGTCCCGCTCGACCTCGATGTCGCCTTTCTCGGTCTGAATCAGGACGCGGACCAGCTTGTTTTCGACCTGGACAGGCGGCGTTTCCTGGGCGTCGAAAGCCATGGCGAGCAATGGGGACAAAAGCAGCGCCAAAACCGGAGTTACACGGCACATAACCAGAGCTCCCAGGGAAGATTAAGGCAGACGATCTGTTTTTGGGCACCAGGTTTTCATTTGTCCGCATAAATAATAATCAGCACCTCACCGCGAAGGGCGATACAGCTCTAAACTGCGGCAATACTGGCCGTTGCCCGCGCCGGCTAGCTGCCGATTGGTCGTATGGCAAGCTTTGCGCCTTGCGGCGTGAATCCCTGGAACGTTGGCTCGGCATTCGTGCTGGCGAGGGAATGTCGGTCCGCAATCGGAATGCACACCGCAACGCGCTCGTTGCGTTCTGCAATTGGTGCGTGGCGACCGTGCCGACTTTCTGCCAACCCAGTAGCCAGAGTGTCAAAGGCGATTTGCCGCAACGTCATGTCCTGTCATCACAAAGGGCCGGCTGTCATGAGTTGACAACCGGCCCTCATAGTGGAGGCGAAGGGATTCGAACCCTCGACCTTTTGAATGCCATTCAAACGCGCTCCCAACTGCGCCACGCCCCCAGCGAACTAACGTTCTCCATCTAAAATAGCGGCCTGACTCGCTGCCGTCAACCGGGGTTGCCGCCTCGCAACGCCAAAACTCACCAAAACCTCGCTGGACACGCCGGCCCATACGCGCCACAATGCTACGCAAATACCCGGCTGCGTCGGATGGCCGTCGGACGCGAACCATGGCAGGAAGGCATCGTGAAGAAGCAAATCGTCGTCAATCTCCTCAAATATGCGCTTGTTGCCTACCTTGCGATTCGCCGGATTGCCAGGAACCCCGTCGTCAATACGCTCCTCAAATATGGCCTGGGCATCGGGCTGCTGGGTTGGGTGGTTTGGCGTTACTGGGATTCCACCCCGGAAAGGCCGGGTTTGGCCGAGGCGCTGCAACAGCCGATCCAGGTGGGCCCGCTGCTCCTTGCCGCCGCGGCCTACCTCGTTGGCGTCATCATCACCCTTTACCGTTGGTACGTCCTCGTCCGCGCTCAAGATTTGCCCTTCACCGTCATGGAGGCCATTCGCCTGGGGCTTATCGGCTTTTACCTGAGCACGTTTCTGCCCGGTTCGGTCGGCGGCGACATCATCAAAGCGGCGTTTATCGCGCGGAAGCAGGATCGGCGCACCGTCGCCGTTGCGACGGTCATGGTGGATCGCTTCATCGGCCTGGCGGGGCTGTTTTGGCTGGTCGCCCTGGTCGGCGGCATCACCTGGCTGGGCGGCCACATGGAACAGGTGGCCAAGGACGACTCGGCGGCCGCTTACCTTGAAATGATCATTCTCGCCTCCATCGGCGCCACCGTGGCCAGCTTCGCCGTGTGGTTCGCGGCGGGTTTTGTTTCCGACGAACGCGCCGAGCGCTTTGCCGGCCGCCTGGAAAGATTTCCCAAGATCGGCCATTCCTTCGCGGAATTGTGGCGAGCGATGCACATGTACCGCCAGCGCGGCAAGAGCGTTTTCCTGACGCTGGTCATGTCGATGGCGGGACATGTCGGCTTCGTGGTGGCGTTTTGGTACGCGGCCCAGACGCTGACGCCGGCGGACGAGATACCCAGCCTTGCCGCCCATTTCATGCTGGTGCCCGTGGGCATGACCTTCGCGGCAGGCTTCCCTTCGCCCGGCGGCGTCGGCGGCGGCGAATTCGCCTTCGGCAAACTGTATGAGCTGGCTGGCTTCGCCATTGCGGCCGGCGTACTGGGCTCGCTGGTGCAGCGGGTCATTACCTGGGCGCTGGGCCTCTTTGGCTATTTCGTTTTCTTACGCATGAAGCCGGCCCTGGAAAACGCAAATCTTGACGAATCGGCCAAATCCGCTTGCGTTGAAGCACCCTGATCAGCAAGATAATCTCATCGGCCCAAGCAACTTTAACCCAACTGATCCAGCCATGCCGATCAAAATCACCTGCAAGGCTTGCAACGCTGTTCTGCGGGCGCCGGACACGGCCGCGGGCAAAAAAATCAAATGCCCCAAATGCAGCGCCGCTATTGCGGTCCCGGCAGCGGCAGCGGAGGTCGAAGCCCACGCCGCGAACTCCACTCCCTCCCATCGCCAGCGCGAAAATGATACGCCTGGGGCTTCTAACGGAGAAGATCGCGCCCGTCGTCGGCGACGCAGCAAAGCCAGTGCCCGATCGACCAATCGGTTGCTTCTCGGCCTGGGAGTTGGCGTATTCGCCCTGCTCCTGCTCGGCGTGGGCGGGTTCATCGTCCTGCGCATGTCCGAATCCGAGCCCGCCGTTGCCGATGCAGGCAAGAAAGCCAAGCCGGCCACCCCAGTCAAGCCTACCGAACAAACCAAGGTTCAGGAGCCGGAAGAGCCAATTCAGGTGCCCCAGGTCAGCAATCCCGCGCGCGCTCCCGAAAAAACGGCGGCCAGGAACAAACTGCGGCAGATCGGTATCGCCATTCAAAGTCTAACTGCCGAGCCCGGCAAGCATTTCATGGCAACCGCCGGCGGCCGCCCTGACGGCCTTAGCTGGCGAGTCCTGCTTTTGCCCGAGATAGGCCAGTTGCCCTTGTTCCGACAGTTCAAATTGGAAGAGCCGTGGAACAGCGAGCACAACCTCAAGGTTTTGAAAGACAACGGCATGCCATCGATCTACACGGCGGAGCGCTCCACTCCCGGCGACGACCGCGAGCGCAAGACCTATTTGCAGCTTTTCACCGGACCGGGTACATGCTTCCCAACCCCCGACGCCAGATTGAAAATGAACGCGCTCGCGCGCGGCCCCAGCAACACCTGGTTGATGGCGGAGGCAATGACATCCATCGAATGGACTCGACCGGATGAGTTGCAAGTCAAGGACGGCCAATTGCCCGCGCTCGGCGGCGTCTACGCCGGCGATTTCTTCGTGCTGTGCGCCGACGGCAATTCGCACTACGTTTACGCCAACCAGTTTCCAGCTGTGGATATACTGGCGCTGATAAGCACCAGCAACACGGCGGCGGTGAAGGGTTGGCCGCCGGAATAAAAGCCTGACCTACGTTTAACACGGATACTCCTTTGGCTCGCTACTTCAAGTACCACAGTGTCGCCGATTTGGAAGCCGCCAACAGCCAACTCGGCTTGGATCTGCGCTTCAGCGATGACTTCACGCCGCTATTTCGCCCCGTTCCGCTGGGGCCGCTCCGCATCGGCAACGCCATGTGCATTCAGCCGATGGAAGGCTGCGACGGCACGCTCGACGGCCATCCTGGGGAATTGACTTATCGTCGCTACCAACGATTTGGGGCCGGCGGCGCCAAGCTCATCTGGGGCGAAGCATGTGCAGTCGTCCCGGAGGCCCGGGCCAACGCCCGGCAACTGCTTATTACCGAAGACACCGCGGCGGACATGGAACGTCTGGTCCGTGAGTGCCGGCAAGCCCATCGCGAGGCCTGCGGCTCGGACGGCGACCTGGTGATAGGCCTGCAGCTGACGCACTCCGGTCGTTACAGTTTTCAACGGCCGTTGCTGGCCTTCCACGATCCCGTCCTGGACCCACGCACGATTGTCGACAAAACCACCGGCCGCACTGCTGATGTTTCTTATCCACTGCAGGACGACGATTACCTCGCGCGGCTGGTCGATCGTTATGTGGCCGCGGCCAAGTTGGCCTATCGAGTCGGCTTTCAATTCGTGGATGTCAAGCAGTGCCACCGCTACCTGCTCAGTGAGCTGCTGGCCGCCAAAACCCGGCCTGGAAAATTTGGCGGCACGCTGGAGAATCGCACCCGTCTGGCGCGGGACATCATCCTGGCCATCCGCAGCGAAGTGCCGGATGTGGTCGTGGCCACTCGGCTCAACGCTTATGATGCGATTGCATTCCGCAAAGCGCCCGGATCGGACGCCGGCGAAGCGTGTCCCTGGTCGCCGCCCGTGAGCGCCTGGGGGACTCGCGACGACAATCCGCTCGAGCCGGACCTGACGGAACCGCTGGCCTGGGTCGGCGAAATGGCCAAACTGGGTGTGGCCATGGTCAACGTCAGCATGGGCAACGCCTACGCGGTGCCGCATGTGCTCCGGCCGTTCGAGTATCCGCCGCCGGACGGCTACGAAGCGCCTGAGCATCCGCTGATCGGCGTGAATCGCCATTTTCAGCTTGCCGGCCAGCTGCAACAGGCCTATCCCCAGCTACCGATGGTAGGCAGCGGCTACAGTTATTTGCAAGAATTCATGCTCCACGCCGGGGCCGCGAATCTCCGCGATGGACGGATATCGTTGGTTGGGGTTGGCCGGGCAGCTTTCACGCAGCCGGATTTCGCTCGGCAGATACAGGAACATGGCAAGCTTGATCGCAAACGGATTTGCCGAACATTCAGTTACTGCACGGCGCTGATGCGCTCCAAGCATAACGAGCTGGGGCAATTTGCGACGGGGTGTCCGCCGTTCGACAAGGAGATTTACGGTCCAATCTGGGACGAGGCACGCGAGAAGAAATGAGCCGTTGACTCCAGTTATTTCGTGAAATCGAAAAGGTGAACAGCCCCATAACCGCCGAATGCGAGCGACTTATTTCATCCTCGACCCCTGCCAGCTGGCTGGCAGGTGAAGCAGTTCGGTGGCTAACGCCGTTCGTCCCTCCCCCGCTCGACCCCTGCCAGCTTGCTGGCAGGTGAAGCAGTTCGGTGGCTAACGCCCCGCCGGCGACTTCATGCTGATCGCATCCACCGCAATTCCAGGTTGAAAATGGCCGACGACGTTAGCTGCGGCACTTCTTCACCTGCCAGCAAGCTGGCAGGGGTGTGCGACGGAAAGTGTACCGAGTCTGAGGAGTGAGAGTCTCCTTCAGACCTGGTCCTCAAGTTTGTAACTGAAGGTAACTGCGTCCCCGCGAGGGGAGGTGGAGAGCAACCGGAGGTGAACCAGCGGCCTGTAGAAAAGCGAACTCGATTCGGCCTGGTGATTGCGGCGAGCCTGCACCCTAAAGGCAAAACCCAGACCACGACGACGAAGCCCGGGGCCAAACGCCTGATCGAGGGCAGATCGTGGAAGCCGACCGCGCTAACAGAGGACGGCATCGTGAACAGCGACGGTCGGGCGCACCGGGTGGTTGGAGACAGGACGTTGGGACGGCTTGGTACATGAATCCGTGAGGCCTGTGCGGTTAAGGACGGCCTTCGCCGGCTGCACAGGAGTCAGAGCGTCCGTAGTAGCGACGAAGCCGGGTAATGCCGGTGGAGCCAAGGGACGCAGGAAGATGGATGCGTGATGACTGCACCACGGGAAACAACACCGTCGTTAGTGCCTGCAAAGGCTACGCAAGGCGGAGACGTTCTTAGCCGCTGGCTATGGACGGAACCTGCGGTATGGACGGAACGCATGTTGACAGCGCTCGAAGAGGGCGTCAAAGGAGGAGTATGGTTTAGCCTGAACGACAAGGTGTATGCGGAGCGGAACCTGCGGGCGGCAGCTGGGAAAGTGGCTGCTAACGAAGGCGCTCCAGGCGTGGATCACGTGACGGCCGAAGCCTTTATCGACGATGTGGACGCGAACGTGGCGAAGCTATCGGCGGCGTTGCAGGATGGTTCCTACGAACCACAAGCAATCCGGCGGGTGTTTATTCCGAAGCCGGGGAGCAACGAGCAACGTCCGCTGGGCATACCCACGGTGCGTGACCGCGTTGTACAAGGGGCGGTCCGGCACGTACTCGAGCCGATTTTCGAGAAGGAGTTTGCAGCGCACAGCTACGGCTTTCGGCCCGGACGGGGCTGCAAAGACGCCTTGCGGCGGGTGGACGAACTCTTGAAACAAGGTCACGTGTACGTGGTCGATGCCGACCTGAAAAGTTACTTGGATCATGCATCTTGATGCTCCTTTCCACCACCCAATCGGGTGATTTTGCCTTCCATAAGTTTCCTGAATTGCCTGAGCGTATCCGAATTCGCAGGGAACAGATAACACTTGGAAATTGCGTCTTTTACCGCGGCGATGGTGCCGTTGTGGATTCGGTCGCTGATCCAGTGTCGAGAGATGTTCAGTTTTTCGGCCAATTGGGGGATCGTCCAATAGCCTTTGACGCAGCGTGGATGCGATTGGCTTTCGCGATTGAGGACACGGTGGCGGAGGCGGATGGTCCGGACGGTGCTGGGCAAAACGGTGACGCCGCGTGCCGAGCGATGGCCGTGCGCGGTGAGGAGAGCGGCGATCTCGGAATCGCTTTGACCTTCGCGTGCCAGGTGGAGTACCGTGGCTTCCATTTCGGCCGCGCCGGCACGATCGGCGAAGCGGCCGATGGATACGGGTAGATCCACGGTTGTTGTCGCGCCGCCGCGCCAGACGACGCGGATGTGGATGCGATCACCGCGACGGCCGCCGACGCGATGCACGACCACTTTGTCGATCAGCGAACGCAAGACCGCTTTTTTCTGTGCGGAAGAGAACAGGCCCTGCTCCCACAACTCAGGCAGTCGCGGGCCGATGTCGTGCAGCGCTTCGAGCAGGTCTGCGGGTATGGCCCACACCGGTATGTGTTGTTCGTCATGCGCCAACCGCGCTTCAGCTTCGCGTAATTCGCGGAGCGCCGTTTCCCAGCGTCGCTCCAGTTCGGCGGCGATCAGGCGATTCTCTGGGTCGACTTGCTGATATTGCCGCTCGGCTCGGTTGGCCGCGTAGCGCAGGCGTTGCAGTTGTTGACGCCGGGCCATGAACAGGGCGGCGCGCTGTGCATCGGCCTTGGCGAGCGTTTGCGATGACAGGTCGATGGCAGCGGGTGTCAGCGCTTCCATGAACCACCCTGTCACTCGCTCGTCGATCGGCGTGCCTGGCAAGCGCTGACAAACTGGCTCGCCGTGTTGTTGGCGGAGGTGATTGCAGAGATATTGCGTGCCGCCTTTGTACTGCACGCAAAGTTTGTGGCCGCACTCGCCGCAGTAGAGGATGCCATGCAGCAACGCCTGTCCATCGCGAGGCACGCCTCGGGTCTTGTTGCGATCATATTCGGCGTGGTTGTCACGCAGCATCTGTTGAATCTTCTCGAAGATTTCCCACGAGATATAAGCGGGATATTTATCGCGAATGACGATTCGCCATTGGTTCGGCGGCAGCAGACGCTGGCTCATTTTTCCCGTGCTTTCGGCCTGAAACGAGCGTGTGCGGCCATACACGAAGGCGCCGGCGTAGGCGGGATTCTTCACCATCGAACCGAGGCTGGCAACCGTCGCGCACCTCCATTGGATGTCGCCATGGCGGTCGCGGCGTGGGACTGACAGACCGTTGTCACGAAAGTGGCGAACCACTTGAGCCAGCGATTTCAGTTCGAGCAACGTGTGATAAACCAGCTGAATGCGATCCCTTACCTCCTGATCCGGATGCTTTTCGACGACGCCATCGTCACGACGCATGAGCCCGGTCGGCAAGGTAAGCGCCAACTCACCACGTTCCGCTTTGCTGACGATGCCTGCGATCAGGCGACCGCGCAGCGTATGCATTTCCAATTCCGAGATCGCGCCTTTCAAACCGAGCAGCAGCCGGCCATTGACCGAGCCGGGATCATACACACCGTCGCGATCGGCGATCAGGCAGCCGGCGTGGCCGCAAAGATCGAGCAGTTGATACCAGTGGGTGCAGTTGCGGGCCAGACGCGTCGCTTCGTAGGCGAGGATCACGCCAATCTCTCCCAGCGCCACCTGAGCGGCGAGTTGCTGAAAGCCGAGTCGCCCCGCCGTGGTCGTGGCCGAGCGACCGGTATCGTCATCGACGACCGCCACATCCTGCTCGTGCCAACCCAACTCACAAGCACGCTGCTTCATCGCATACTGCAATCGTTGGCTCTCGGTGTTGTTGAGCACCTGATGCTGGCTCGATTGTCGGACGTAAATCACGGCCCGGCACGTCGAATGACGCGGTTGAATCAAATCGGAACTTGGCATCGAATACCTCCTGAAGAATGTGGTTCAGTTCTTGGACGACTTCTTGTCGGTCTTGGGCCGCGAGCGTGGCCCAGACTTGGCACGTGGGGATCTCTTGACCTTGGGACACGACTCGTACTCCTTTACGAGGGCGAGAAATTCCTCGACGGCAGACCGGCAAAGTCTGTCGCGAGGAGCATCGCGGTCCAAGCTCAAAAGACTGGTGGCAGCACGCGGCAATCGCAGCACGATGCCATCGCGATAGCAGACGAAAACATGACCGTTTGGATCGTGGACCGTGGAGATGATTTCAAATTGTCGGCCATAGAGAGGATGGGCGGGATCGGTCACTTGGAGCGTTGTGCGGCCATCGCCGACGCCGTCCTGGTGGTGGAAGGGGGTATTAACATCGGATATCCTTCGACACGATCCCGCATGAGCGGTTAATGAACCGGTTGCGGGAACGCATCGCGGACCGACGGGTGCTCGGACTGATCGAGTCCTTTCTGAAGGCCGGCATACTTGACGGCATGCAGGAATGGGAACCCGAGGCCGGGCGCCTCAAGGAGCGGTGCTAAGTCCGCTGCTGAGCAACATTTATCTGAATCCTCTGGACCACCACTTGGCGGGCCTGGGATACGAGATGGTGCGGTATGCGGATGATTTCGTGATTTTATGCCGCAGCCAGGCCGAGGCCGAGCAGGCGTTGACGGTAGTGCGTCAATGGTGCGAGGTCGCGGGTCTGACGCTGCACCCAACCAAGACCAAAATCGTGGACGTGCGGGTCGATGGCTTTGACTTTTTGGGCTTTCACTTTCAGACCACGCGGCAGGGTCGCCTGACCCGTTGGCCCCGGAAGAAAAGCATGCAAAAGCTCAAGGACACGATTCGAGCGAAAACGACCCGAGCGAATGGCCGCAGCCTGATGGTTATCATTCAGGATGTGAACCGGACGCTCCACGGCTGGTTTGGGTACTTCCAGCACAGTTGTCGGCCTACGTTCCTCTCCGTGGACAAGTGGGTGCGCATGCGGTTGCGGAGTATACTCCGTAAGCGTGCGGGCCGTCGTGGCCGCGGTCGGGGACGGGATCATCAGCGCTGGCCCAATGCCTTCTTTGCCGGGCAAGGGTACTTCTCCCTTGAAGTAGCCTACGCTGCGGCTCGTCAATCCCCTAGCGGGTAAGACTATCAACCGGAGAGCCGGATGCGGGAAAGCCGCCCGTCCGGTTCGGAGGGAGGGGGAGCCGAATTCAATCGGCTCTCCCTACCCCTATCCGATTGAATAGGGTGCCAGCCGGGTTCCGGGCAAAGCTGTTGCATTATCCCCGTTCGGCCAGCAACGTCTTGATGCCATTTTCGATCTTGTTCGCATTGCTGGGGCCGCCACCGACGACGACCTCGCGGACGGATCCTTTGCGGTCGATCAAAACGACGTGAGGAATCCCTGAAACTCTATAGTCCCTATGTGTGTTGTAGGAACTCGTCGCGACCAAGGTGTATTCCAGCCCTTGAGATGCGGCGAATTGTCTGAGTTTCGCTTTTTCACTGGGATCGTCGGCTCGGTCAACCTGCGTAATACCGATGATTTCGAGGCCGCGTGATTGGTATTCGTGGTCCCACTCGCGAAGGTGGGGCAGGGCACCAACGCAAGGGCCGCACCAGGTAGCCCAAAAGTCGAGCAGTACAACTTTACCTTTGAGCTTGGAAAGCTTCACAGTCCTGCCGTCGAGCGACACGCCCTCGAAATCGGGGGCCGGTTCGCCAGGCTCTTGCATGCGATGCTCGGCGTATTGCGAAAGCGCAAAGACTACCACGAACACCGCAATGGCACCGGCGATCAATGGCAGCGACTTACGCATGGGTTTGCTCCGGACGGATATTTCGCGGATACCAACCCGACGCGTAAGCGAGGATTTTTGTGTTGAGCCTCGCTTACGCGTCGGGTTCGTGTGCCGGTGTCACGTGGCAGATTGCACGATATTGACGCGTCGGCCTTCGCGGTCGAACTTGACGACGCCGTCGGCCAGTGCGAACAGCGTGTCGTCGCGGCCGATGCCGACGTTGCGGCCGGGGTGATACTTCGTCCCGCGCTGGCGGATCAAGATGCCGCCAGATTTGACGAACGTTCCGCCGTAGGCTTTGATGCCCAGGCGTTGACTGTTGGATTCGCGGCCGTTTCTGACCGATCCCTGACCCTTTTTATGAGCCATTGGCGTTGCCTCGATGAAAAACAGGTTGAAGGTACTCGTTCAATTCGGGCATCCGCAGTGCCCCGTCCTTGCCGTCCTTGGGTTGGTCTGGCAGCTTTGGCCTGGGCAGCTGTGAGGCACGATACACCCACTCCGCCGGCGGCTCAAAGGTAATGTCGCGCGAGTCGAGATTGAAGCGGTCGCCTACGCGCTTGAAGTTCAACTGCAGCGTCTTACGGCGAATCACCTGCTGGTCGCTTTTGCCAGCCGTCAGGGGATCGACTTTCACAAAGCCGTTGGACAGTCCACCGACAAAGACAGTGAAACGCTGCGAATCGCTCAGGTCGCGCTTTTTATCTCCCTTGACTTTGGGATCGGCCAGCAGCGCCGTCCCAGATGGCCACGCCGGTGATCGCCTTGGGGAAGGCCTTGTCCGGCGCCAGCGAAACGGGGATCGGGTTGGCAGAGATAGCCACCGTGTTCTTGATTTCCTGGTAGCCGGTGGGGTCCTCGATTTTCTTGATCGCTTCCTCAACCGTCGTCAAAACCTCGTCATTGTAGGTGCCGGGAAAATCGAGCGTGACCAACTCGAACTCCGGATGGAATTTTTGCGGCTCCTTGGAGCGATTGATTACCTGATACCACATGTACCAGCAAATCCGCGTACCTCGGCCAGGAATGTTCTTGACGATCAGCCGGGGATCTTTGAAGCGGAAATCGAATGTCCACACGTCCGACTTGGGATCGTCGCTAGTGGTGCCGCTGGTTTTGACCTCGCGCTCGTTGAACATCGCCGGGCCCTGTGCCAGGCATGTCGCCAGCCCCGTAGCGAGGGCCAGTGCGACCACGGCAAAGGCGTAAACCAGGTTTTTGCTCATTTTCATGACCATCTCCTCCGTCCGAGCACGGCCACTATAGCGCCACGTGCCGGTCGGCGCAGAATCCGTCCGTGGAGGCAGCGCCGGACTATCACTATAGGCCATGCGGCATGCCAGGTCAAGGCGAACGGTCTGGCCCAAAACCGCCTTTACACCGCGCCGTCGATATCGTATCAGCCCGACCCGCGCATCCTCATCCCGGACGGCGAAACCTGTCAAGGAGGAAGCAGACCCATGACCTATTTCGGAAACCTTTTTGGAACGCGAACGTGGCTGGCGGCCGCGATGCTGACGCTCGTGCTGGCGCCCACCCAGGGAAGCTGTGCGGCGCAGGTCGGTCAGGTATCAGTAAACCTTTACGTACCCACTTCGCGCACCCCTGTCGTTGGCGAAGACCAAACTGCGGATCAGACCAAGACATGTCCATTGACGGATCGAACCGTCACAATGTCCCTCGACAATGTTCCACTTGATTACTGCATCCAGTCCCTCAAGGAATACCTGGAAAACGTGGATATCAGCATCGACGAGGCGGCCATCAACCAGGCCGCCATTCCGATGGATCAAACGGTTTCCTTTGTGTTCACGCAAGCCCCTTTGAAATTGACCCTCGACCACATCCTCAAGCCAAGCGGCCTGACCTATGTGGTCCAGGACAATACGATTGTCATTACGGTGCCGGAACCCGGACACCTTGCCCAATGCACGCCTCCGAGCTCGGCGCCGGCGGAAAGTTCATGCCCGGTGCTCCAGTGGCTGATGGCCTTCGCTCCGGGGAAGCCGCAGCAGGGTCAAGCCTATCAGCCGGCGGTCGTTGCGTGCCCGCATGGCGTCTGCACCGGTGTCAGCACCATGCCTTGCTGTCCGGTTGATTGCCCCGCTTCCGTGAAAGCGGAATGCGGATGCGACGGCTGCTGCAAGGACAAAGATTGCTGTGCCCTACAGGCCTTGGCGAAGGGCCTGAGCAACATCACCTTTTCGATCGAAGACAAGTCGAGCACGACCGAGCGGAAGATCACCTTTTCGGTCACGAACGTCGATCTGAAGCAGGTGATTGGTTTCGTCCAAAACCTCCTTGGCGTTTCTGATGCCACGGGCCAAGGTGATTGCTGCCCGCAAGCCAAGGAGCAACAGGGCTCCGATTTGATCCTCAGGGACCAGGCCGCCATTACGTTGATTCCCGGTTGGTCGGGTGTTGTGCCGGCATGTGCGTTGACGCCTGGCTTGGCGGTGCCGATCACCGCTAGCAGTTTCGGCTACGCGTTGCCTCCCTTCGGCGGCTGTCCCGGGACTATTGGGCCTGACTGCGCGGCCATCAATGCGGCCACGGCCAGCCGGTTCATCCTTGCCAGGGCTCCGCAGTACGGGGCCGCATGCCGGACGTGCCCCGCGGGCTGCTCGGCAGGCGTTGAGATCCTGCCGCAACCGACGATTTGTCCGGTGGCCGGCGAGAAGACCGTCACACCTGAACAATGTCCCAAGTCCACGGAATATCGTGGTTCGCTGGAATGCCAAAACGAGCAGCTTCGCCAGCTGATCGTCGAGCAGCAGCGTACCCTGCAAGAAATGCAGGCGATGATGCGGGAATTCACTCGCGAAGTCACCGCCATGCACCGGGAAATGCTGGTGATTCGGCTCAACCAGGCGGCGCAGTCCCAGCCGCCTTACAACATCCCTCTGGACCCGCACATGTGGACGACGGGTCCGATGAACTCTTCTCACTTCGTGCCGGGGGCGCCGATTTGGGGCATGCCATTGGTGCCCACCAACGGCATTCCGGATCGCGATTGATAACCAGGCAGAGCTTTGACGGCTCGGCCGTGAGCCTCCGGTTGGCAAGCGCTGAACGCTTGCTGGCCGGAGGCTTTTTTGTTCAACGGTTCGCTAAAGAGCTAAAGCTACGGCGTTTTTCGATAGCGCCGTTCCAGGTCGGCCAACAGTATCGGGCGTTTCTTCTTGGAGCGTGCTTTCCTCATGATCTTGCGGCGGTTCAACGCCTGACGTTGGCACGGCGGCTGCTCGGCTGTCCGGTACGGCAGCAGGTCTTCCACGGTGAATGGCTGGGGATGCGCGGCATGGGCGTCGAGAGCGTGCACCAAGGTTGGCCCCTCTAATACGATTCGAACCCCCGCGTGGCGATGGCCGTGGATCCGCCGCTCATGACTCTTAGGCAAACGAAACCAACGCTCCAGATCGAGGTTGTCCTTGATTTCCTCGAACTTGCCGGCGCCGACGAAAAGGCCCGCGACGAAGCTGAGCATGACCTTAGCCATGTGCTGGCGAACGGGATCTTCCGTCCTCTCGAAACGCCCAGTTAGTTCCTCGAACTTCTCCTTGCGTTTCACGCAATCCACCTGGCCAGGTTCGAGGGTCGCGGCTACTTCCGCGATGTCCTTGACGTATTCTCGGATCGTCTCGTGCTCGGCCCGGACTTCGTCCAATCCTCGGTCGATGCAGTCGGCCAAGCGGCCGAGTTGCTTTTCTGCGGACCCCCTTTTTTCTCGTCCAAGTTTCGTTGGATCGATTCGCGGACCTCTACCAAGGCCTCGGCCATCCGCAAGCCGGGAGGTTGAATAGGCCCTCCCTGATCGTCATTGAGAATGCCACGCACCGCCGAGCAATAATCGAGCACCACGGCGCCAGCCGAATCTGTTTCGGCCTCGGCGTTGGCCGGTGGCGCCGGTGCAGTAGTCTCCGTCTCGGTTATTTCGAGAATCGTCCGGTACGACGCTCGCCGATGCCGCGGCCTTTTGCTCTTGGAACACGGCCTGCTCGATCTTCCGCAGGCCACGTACCTTGCGCCGCATTTGAACCTTGGCGTGACTATCGGCCTCCAACACCGGCTTGGCCACATCGCGGAGGAAATGGTTGTCGCAGTAGCGATGGGGCACCTCCGGAAATTCCGCGGCAATCCCCGTCACGAAAGCGTCCTGTCGGTCCGACAACCAAAGCGCCACCGGCTTGCCCAACGAGGCGGCCCACGCCTTGGCCTTGGCGATCAGGCGGCGCACCTCGTCCGCCGTTGCCGAGATCAAGGCTTCGGCGAACCAAACGCGTTTCTGGGTCAGTTCCCTGACCACGTAAAGAGTCTCGTGTCCCTTCTCGGGTTGCAGGCCATCGATCGACAGAATCATCTCATCGACGGTTTGGTATTGCCGCCGCAGAGCCTCCGGGTCTTGCTGCCGCGCGGCGAGCATGACTTGGTAGCGTTGGACATACTTGCCGAGGGCGTCGTGGGAAAGCCGGATGTGGTAATCGTCCCGAAGATCGGCCTGGATCTGGGAAATCGACCAGTGCCGCGAGCACCTGCGATGACCGATCCAACAGAAGACATCCCACCCGATTGCCCACTTGGGGGGCGCGATCGTGATTTCGAGTTCAGGGCTTTTCGTGTGGGTATGACCTTGACAGCCGCGATCAGGGCAGTGGTTGAGTTTACAGACGAGTTCCACCGGCCCCTCCAGCGTATGAAAGCGGCGGTAGCGGTGGTCACAGACGTGCATCATGCGCCCGCAAACACGACAATTGCGGTCGATGACGTCCAGTTCCCACTGAGCAAAATCCGTATCTTGGGGCCAACTGTAAGGCATCGTGCCAACCTCCATGCAATGACCAGATCCATCTGGTGGGCGAGCATGGTAGAGTTTACAAAGCGACAACCCCATATTCTAGCCCTTTGGCGAACCGTTGTTTTTGTTACGGCCATATTTCCCAAATCAGAATCGTGCTCATGACCACTTAGCGAAGCCTTCGGGTGAGCCAAAGATGTTTGCCAGAACCTCCTGATCGGTCATCCCTTCTGCGAATTGGGCGAGCCAGCCCGCGAGACCGGCCGTTTCTGGCGGACGGCCCAGGTAGGTTTCGTAGTCGGCATCCACCAAGTTCGTGCGGTACTCCGTCGAATTGAAAAATCCCGTGGCGACGTCCAGGGGTGTCGCGCCCTCGGCCATCGCGGCAACCAAGGTGTTCACTTCAGCAGTGCTGGGGACACGGCCAAGCACGTCGTTGTACAGCGCGACAACGTAGTCCTGGTTCGTGCCGCCGTGCATTTGGAAATACTCGGGGGAGCTGACAATGCCCTCGGCCACCTGTTCCAACGTGTGGCCCGCTTGCAGGTACGCGACCCAGCCTTGTTCTCCCATGGCATCGGGCTGGCGATTTAGGTATTTGACATAAAGCGCCGTCACCTGGTCCGTCAGGTATTCAGCGCTGCTCTCGATTCCCAGCACAATGCTCTCGGGTGATGCGCCGTTGTTCAAGGCATTGACCCAACCGCTCGCAAGCGCTTCGGGAGGCCGGCCGAGCAGTAGACTGTACGCACTGGCCACGAAGATCGTATTGGCATTTCCCTGCATTGCAATGGCCGCGGAGAATGCAGACGTGTCGTTGGCCGGGGCGGTAGCCGTCATGCTGAAAAAGCCGCCGTCGGTCGTTATGTAGCTGGAATTCATCACGAAAGCGGCAATGCCGTTGGCATTGGTTAGCACCGAGACGGTCCCGAGGAGAACCTGGCCCTGGCCCGCCGGCGTGTCGCTCGTGCTTGCGAACACCTGTACGGTATATGTCGTGTTCGCCGCGGCCGTGAGAGTGCCGCCGACCTGGATGGTGGCGGGAGTCGGTTCGTATGCTCCCGTCAACACAGGCGCCGATTGGTTCAGATTGCCGTCGGAAACAAGTAGTATGCCCGACACGGTGTTGCTGAAGATAGAGTCGCCAAGAACGGCGTTGCCGACGCCCGTGTCAACCATGACGCCGTAGAGATTGAAGGCGATCACGTTGGCATCGCCAGCGGCGGTGCCGCCGATTTGATTCGCGGAGCTGACAATCAAAACACCGGTGCCGTGATTGCCCAGCGGCAGCACTCCGTTTCGGTCCGTGCCGATGAGATCGCCGATGACCTGCGTTCCCTGCGACTGGCCGCTCAGTTGAATGCCGCCGCCCAGGTTGGCGCTGATGACGTTCTTGCTGAGCGGACCGGTCGCCCCCAATGATCGTGCCCATGGCATTGCCGCCGATGAAAATACCGGCGCCGGCATTGCCGAGCGCAGGAGCCCTTCGATGTCGGTGCCGATGAAGCAGTGAAAAACCGTATTGTCCAGGGCATTGCCGACGATGGCGACGCCGTTGGCGCCGTTGGAGGAGATAGTGTTCTGAAAAATGACGGAGACCTCCTCGCCGCCGATGAGGTTGTTGTGGGCGTTGCCGTCGATGAGCACGCCGTTGGCCCCATTCGGAATCGCCTCGCTGCCGTTGGTATTCAGGCCGATGATGTTTCCGGCCACCTGGACGCCGCGTGGCATTGCCGGAAATCTCGATGCCGTTGGCGCCGTTTTCGGTGATCATGTTGGTGCGGATGAGGTTATTGCCCCCGGTCGAGGTGATCAGCATTCCGTCGAGGACGTTGGGGTCCGCCAGGACCTTGAAGGCCGGCAAGCCGCAGAAGGTGTTGTAGACGACAGTGCCGCTGGCGGTGCCGGCGATTTCGAGGCCGTTCTGCCGTTGGCGGCGTCGACGTTGCCCAGCGGGATGGGGCCGCCCATCGGGGTGTCGGCCGACGACCCTTCGATCAGCACGCCGTTGAGGGCGTTGCCCACTGGGGTGGTGTTGTCGGCGCCCATGCCGAAGAAATTGGCCTGAATCGTCGTGTCGTTGGAGTTGGTGACTTGCAGGCCGTTGCCGCCGTTGCCGCTGATCACGTTGTAGAACACGAACGGGTCCTGCTGGAAAGTGCAGCCGATCAATGATTGCCGTTGGCATTGTCGATGGCCACGCCGTCCAGGTGGTTGCCCAGCGCGGAAACTCCCGAGGCGGTGGTACCGATGAAGTTGCCGCTCAGCTGGTTCTGCGTGGCCGCGTCGTTGATGAGCACGCCGTCGCCGCCGTTGCCCGAAATCAGATTGCCCTGCGGAGGCCGGACGAACACAGCCGCGGTCGGATCGTTGCCGCCGGTCGCCTGGCCGCCGATCATGTTCCCCGTGGCGCCGGCCGTCACCAGGATGCCGTTGCCGCCGTTGCCGAGACCGATCGTGCCGGTGACATCGGTGCCGATGTAGTTCATGGCGATCTGGTTGTTGTTCGCGGCGTAGATTTCGATGCCGTTGCCGCCGTTGCCGCTGATCACGTTCGACAATTGGAAGCCGACGTTGACGGTCGCCTGGAAGGAAAGGGATGCTGGCGCCGATCACGATGCCGACCACCTGATTGCCGTACACGGAATTGGAACTGGTGACGTTGACGGTCGGATCGACGCCAGGATAGTTGAGATTCACCCAAGCCGCGCTGCCGAACGAGCCGTCGGCGTTGCGACGGACAGTCACCCACGAACCCTGAGCGGGATTGGACGAGCCGCTCTGGACCGAGTCGGCGTTCAGCGTGTAGACGCCCTTCTCAACGCTGCTGATCCCTTCGAAATGGGTGACGTAAGTTGGTCCCGTTGGGGTAGGAGAACGACGCCCAGTTGGAGAACATACCGGTCGAGGAATCGTAGTCGACCAGATAGGCCTGGCCGATCGGCTGATTTTGATTGGCGAAATTGTTCACCGCGTCTGGGCTCCAGCCGCCGCAGATCGTGTAGCTGGTGCCGCCGTTGTACCAGATGCCGTAGGCGGTGTTGCTCATGGAACCGGGAAAAGCGATGTCGGTCAGGACTGTGCTCGTCGCGATGTCGTAAATGTAGGCGTGCCCGGGCCCAGCGGCAGGCTGTATTTGCCATGATCGATCGGGCTGTCGTAGTTGCCGACGGCCAGGCCGCCCATCGTGCTGTGGACGTAATTGAATTCCGCGCCGGATTGTCGATCGTCTGGTAGTTACTGGGGACGGCAAGATCGGCGGTCGTCCCTGGTAGACAAAACCGTTCACCGTGACGGGGGCCGTCGAGGAGTCGGCGTTCTTGTAGCTGCCCACCAGCTGGATATCGCCGCCGCCCAGATCGTTGGGACCATAGACGCTGGTGGTGGTGGAACCTGGATAGTTGACGGCATAGCTCGTGCCCACGCCGGCCATGGTTCCGTCGAACAGCAAGCCATCGGGGTCGGACGAGCCGGCGATGAGATATTGGCCGCTCACGTCGGAACCACGGATGCCCTGCCAGGCAGTGACGGGTTGCGTGGGAACACTGTCGGCGTTAAAGTAAGTCACGCCTGGCACGGGCTCGCTTTGGCCGATGAGATTATTGTCGGCATTTTCAGCGGAACTGTTGGTCACAAGGATTCCATTGCCGGCATTGCCCCTGTCGAGGGTGCCGGTCGCGTCGGTGCCGACGTAGTTGCCGAGGATCTGGTTATTCGACGAATCGCTGAGCGAGATGCCATTGCCCGCGTTGCCGGAGATGACGTTGCGGGCCAGCGGCGTGGCTCCGCCAATGGTGTTGCCGGACGACGAGTCTAATTCCAGGCCGTTGCCGCCGTTGGCCAGGGCTGTTGTGCCGTCCAGCTCCAGGCCGATATAGTTGCCGACGATGAGCAGGCTCCCAGCTCCGTTAACCGTGACGCCGCTGCCGGAGGCGTTGACGAGTGACAGAGAGCGAAGGGTTGAGCCGTCCGAACCGGGGCCGAATAAGAGGCCTCCAAATTGGCTAAAATCGACTTCGATAAGTGGCGTGCCCGCGAATCTTGGGGCGCTGATGCCCTCGATGTCCACCTGGTCGGTGATGGTGGGTAGACGCTCGCTAAGGGGATCGTGCCGACGACACTGAAGTCGATAATGTTAGGTCCAGAGCTGCTGTTCGAGTTGACGATTGCCTGGCGCAGCGAGCCCATGCCGGAATCGAGGAGATTCAACACGGCGAAGGTGCTGGGGACTGTTCGATCTTCCAGTTGCTCGATACCCAGTGCGGGTGTGACGCGATTGCGGTGAGATTTGCGGATGGTTGAAGCTTGGCGGAACCAGGGAATTGGCATTGGGCCAACTTTCTTGCGGACGGTCATGTACTCGCGACCGTCTCGTGAGTGTTTGTTCAGTACGAATGGCGATGCGTGAAGGATAGTTCACTATTGGCGATGAGGCGGGCAAATCCAACCTCGTCTGCGGAATCGGGTTAGTGAACATATGTGTTAAGACGCCGTTTAGCGGAGACTTCAATGGCAAAAACGATGAAGAAAGCAAAGCCACCGGCAACCGATTCGATTCAGAAACTGGCTGAATTTTTGGACAAACATGATTTGACCGACTTCGAGGACGAACTCGAACAAGTTGCGAAGCCGGTTTTCGTTAGAGGCAGTATGATCAAAGTGCCTCTCGAAGCGGGCGAGGCCGCGGCCGTGGAAAAAATGGCGAAGGCCAAGGGCGTCTCGCGCGAAGAGCTTGTTCGCGGTTGGGTGCTCCAAAACCTCCCGCGGCGAACCGCCGCCCGCGGAAATGGGCGCCGCACGTGACCGTGGACTTATTCAACTCGGCTGTGCCCACTTTGCGATATAATGACCGGGCCCCACAAACCATTGCGAGGAAGTGCCATGCCTACCACCAACAATCGGTCCCGCGACGAACTCGCCAGTCTTGGGGGCGATATCTTTGACAGACTAATCCGCCCGGTACTCCGGCCCGAGGACAACGGCAAATTCGTGGCCATTGATGTCGAGACAGGCGACTATGAAATTGACGAGGACGATTATCCAGCCGTTGCACGCTTGCGGGCGCGTAAGCCGGCGGCCGATGTCTGGCTTATGCGGGCAGGTTACCAGGCGGCTTATCGCATTGGAGCGGCCCGGTGATGCGGGGTGTCGTGAATGCTAGGCGCGAAGCGGTCGTGCGTCTTCGGATGCGCGGCCCTACCGGCGTCGAGTGCTACGTGGATGCCATCGTCGATTCAGGTTTCACCGCGTCGCTGACGTTGCCGGCAACCTTGGTGAATACCCTCCGCCTTGTTAAACAATCAGGCAGTGGTGTGGTGTTGGCCGACGGGTCGGTTTGCCAGGTCGACACTTTTGCCGCTGAAGTGGAGTGGGACGGCACTTGGCTGGTGGTGCTGGTGTCAGCTGTTGGCAACGAGTCGCTTTTGGGAATGCGCCTGTTGGCAGGCCACCGATTGGTGGTGGACGTAGTGGCGGGCGGTTTGGTGGAAATCATTCCACTTCCCTGAGGATCGCGACCGGACCACCGGGAGGAAATGCCGTGCCTACCACCAAACGTACCCTCGATCAACTGGATAAACGTGCGCGACAAACCGGGCTTCTTGCACCGGCTGACGACCCAATTCGTAGGCGGACAAATGTCTCTGGAAGGCGATCTTTCCAAGTGCAAATTCGCGGAGAATCTTGTTGCTGCTCAGGAGGATTTCGGCATTCTCAAGCGAATCACGCTGTACCCTCGGCAGGACTTTGTCGTGTTACGCTTGGAAAGGAAATGGCTAAACAACGGCTGACACGGTGGTTCCCTAAGATACGATTTAAGCCCGGAGATTTTCATGGCCGACATTTTCCGCATCCGCCGCGCCAAAGCCGCCGCCCAAGATGCCGAAGGGCTTGCCGACGTGCTGCTCGACTGCGTGGAAGGCGGCGCGTTGGTCGGCTTCATGCACCCCCTGTCTCGCGCAGGGCCATCGCCTTCTGGCAAAACGCACTGGCCAGCGCCAGCGCCGCGAGCGCATCGTGCTGGTGGCCGAGGAGATTGAATCCAACACCATCGTGGGCACGGTCCAGATCGTGTTGGCGATGCCCGACAACCAGCCGCACCGTGCCGACGTGGCGAAGATGCAGGTCCATCGCCGGGCACGCCGCCGCGGGCTGGGTACGGCGCTTATGCAGGCCGCCGAAACGGTGGCGAGAGAAGCCGGCAGGACGCTGTTGGTATTGGACACCGTGACAGGCAGCGATGCCGAGCGGTTATATACCCGCCTGGGATGGCGGCGCTGCGGCGTGATCCCCGGCTACGCTCTATGGCCGCAAGGCGGGTTTTGCGACACGACGGTGTTCTATCGCGTGCTAGGGCAAGCGGGTTCGGGTCCTTTGCGATACAATGACCCTCCAATGGACTCCTAACCCTGGTCGCCAGGTGGTATCATGTCGCAGACGCAACCAAACTCCTCCTGGGAGGACTTTCGGAGACGGCGGCGGGTTTGCTTCCTTGTCGCCTTGATGCTCCCGCTATTCTTTCTTTACGGCGCAGTTGTCGGGTTAATTCACCCTACCCTTCACAGCGATTTGGCAGCCGTATTGGTCGCCCCGCTGTTTTTCGTTATGCCAGCATGGTTCATTGCTTATGTGGTACTTTACACTCGCGTGTTGCTTTGGCCTTGTCCAACATGCGGAGGATGCTATTGTTGGGCTTGGTGGATCGCATGGCCATCCGTGAAGAAGTGTGTGCATTGTGGTGCAAGTGCGCCAGACAAAACGATTTAGCGAATTGTAATTTGTCCATTACGTGAATAGGCCGAAACGCATCCACTGCCTGCGAGCGGCCAACTGCGCGTCGGTATTCATTTTCAATCGATCGACGGTCGCCCGGCCAACAGACGTGAGACCTTCGATTCTGCCGCTAGACTCGTCCACCCGGAAATGCTCTGCCCACTGATCATGTCGTGGATTAAACAAGGGGAATTCTTGTTCGGTTTCGGAATCGATCCCGGTAAGATGATCGGACTTTCCAAGGTTGCATGCTCTGCAAGCGAGGGCCAGGTTGGCTGTGGTGTCAGCACCGCCTCGCGACCTTGGATTGATATGTTCAAGCTCAAACGGAAAGTTGAACACCGCTTCGGGGGCGTGACAGTACTCGCATCGGTGGACTGCGCGTAACGCAACCTCGGCGTAAAACGCATTCATGAGCGGAGCTCATCAACCAATGCCGCCGCGCGTGCCGCCGAGCCGCGCAGTTCTGCATCAACCAATGCGTCCAACTCGTTTTTTTCCTCTGCGCCCAAAAGCGCACCGGTGTCTCGTGCCGCGACCAGCGACTCATCAACTCTGCCAACCGTTGCTGTTGTCCTGCGCAAAAAACCGGTCGGGCCGCGAATGTTGGACGATGACAAGCGTGCTTGCGTCTTCTTTCGGCAATTGAGCCGTCAGAGCATCTAGGGCCGCGCCTGGGGTGGCACCTTGGGAGCATTTGTCGCCAGCCACGGCCTGGTAAGAAATACCGCCTTGGCCGGTTGGCACGGGCAAGATCGCTACCCTCGTCATCGTGGAACTCTCCTCAGGACTGGTTTCTTTGGACGATTCCAATATAGCCGGGGTCATGTGTGCCTGGCTACTGCATTTGACGGCAACCCGCGGCCGACCGGCTTAAAGTCTGGACCTTCAAATTCGGACTCATGCCGCCGGCCTGGAATCGCCGCGGTGCAAGCTGGCCGGCCTCACCCGCGCCGCCTCCCCGCTTGAGTCGCGATCCTGCTCCATGTTGATTTTCCGTCCCACCATATACACCGGCCGCCGTTTCACTTCCTCAAACAGCCGCCCAACATACTCCCCGATGATTCCCAGGCAGAAAAGCTGGGCACTAGACAGAAACAGCACCGCCAGCATCAGCGAAGTCCACCCCTTTTGATCGCGTGGGTTGTAACTCAAGATCGTGATGTCGCCGGCATACTGCACCAACACGAGCAGCGCCGCCGCCAGCGAAAAGAGCCCCAGCATCACTCCCGTCACCATGATTAGCCTGAGCGGCTTGGACGAAAAATTGATGATGCCGTCAAATGCCAGTTGCAGCAGCTTCGCAAAGGTGTACTTCGGCTCGCCGGCAGCGCCACCTGGCGCTCGTAGGGCAAACCGATCTGGCGCAGGCCGATCCACGACCGCAAGCCGCGCACGAACCGGCTGCGTTCCGGCATGGCGTTCAGGGCATCGACGGTCCGCCGATTCATCACGCAAAAATCGCCGGAATCGACTGGGATCGCGATGTTGGCCAGCGACGCAAGCAAACGGTAGTAGAGCTTGTACGCACACCGCTTCAGCACGCCTTCCTTGCGTTTAGTGCGGATGGCGTAGACCACGTCGTAGCCTTCGCGGCATTTCTGAAAGAAGCGGGGCAGCTCTTCGGGCGGATCTTGCAGGTCGGCGTCGATGATCGCCACCAGGTCGCCGACGGCATGCTCCAGGCCGGCGGTCACGGCGGGTTGCTGGCCGAAGTTGCGTGACAAGGAAACGACTTTGAAACGCGGGTCGGCCCAGGCGATGTCCTCGGCGACGGCGAGCGTGTCGTCGGTGCTGCCGTCGTCCACCAGGATGAATTCGTAATCCTCGTTCCAGGTCGCCGCGCAATCCTTGAGCCGGCCGTGCAATTCGCGGATGCCGGCGCCTTCGTTGAACGCGGGTATGACGATGGAAATCATGGCGGAAGTTTACAGCAGAAACGCGAATCCCGGCAATGGCAATGCCGGCAGAGGCTGCGTAATCCGCAAACACCGCGCCCCTGATCGTGCCGATACTCAAGGTGCCGCGCTTATCCCGCCTTGTATTCATGGTAGGGTGATTTACAATCGATGAAGAAGTAAGATTGGGAGAAATGGGTCAAATAAGCGGCATGGTTCAAAAAGGGGTCAGGCACCTTTGTGCGAAGCACCCTTCGGGCCGTTCCGGCAAAGGTGCCTGACCCCTTTTTGAACCATGCCAACATCACAACGGAAAAGGCCATGCAAGGATATTTCACCCTCGAAGAGTCAGCCGCCCTCCTCGGTATGCCGGCGGACGATCTCAAACAAATGGCTCGCAAGGGCGAGATCCGGTCTTTTCAGGATCGCGGCACCTGGCGTTTTCGCAAGCAAGACATCGAAGAAATGTCCCGCCGCCGGGGCGACGGCAGCGATCTTGAAATGGCGACCCAAAAACGAGCTGACTCCCAGGCCGACCGATTCACCCGCGCCGCGAGCCCCAAGCCGGAGGCCCAGGAAAACGAGGTTTTCAATTTCTCGCTCGCCCCGGAGGACGAGGGCGCAGGGCGCTGGCCAGGCGGCGAACGACGACGAAGCCACGATCAACATTGCAGCTGACATCCCGCCTGGCAAGAGTGCGAGCAGCAGCGGCGGCAAGAAATCGGGTTCCGGCAAGCGCGTGCCGCCGGGCACCGACAGCGACGTGCGGTTGGTTGCCGACGGCAGCGACCTTGGCCTGAAGGCGCCGGCGGACAGCGATGTGAAAGTTGCCAGCGATTCTGGTCCCAAATCCAGCTCGCGCAGCAGCAAAACCAATGTGGCCAGCCCCAAATCCCCCAAGCCGGCCAAGAGCGAGGGCGACCGAGCCGCGTCGGAGCAGGTCGATAGCGGCGTGCGGCTGGTGCCGATTGACTCGGACAGCGACGTACGCATTGTGGGAGCCGATTCCGACGATGTGCCGCTCGGCGACCGGCCGCCCAAAGGGGCCACCGACAGCGATATCCGCCTGGAGGGCACCGGCCCCGTTGCACGCACCGGTACATCCGACCCGCCGTTGACGGAAGAAATCAACCTCGACGAGGAGCTGCGCAAAGAGGAAGCCCGGCGCAAAGAGCACAAGGGGCACCCTAAGAAGTCGGCTGAGCCCGAATTCCCCACCAAGTCGCCATTTGAGCTGTCTACTTCGGATTTGAACCTGAAGCCAATCAAAGCGGAGAAGGACGAATCCCAGGAAGGCTCCAGCGATTTCGATCTGACGCCGGCCGGCGAATCGTCGTCGCCCCTGGAACTGGGCAGCGACGACTTCAAGCTGCGCGACGACGTGACCTTGGCCGACGACGACGCGGCGGACTTGAAGGGAACGCAATCCGGCATCAGCCTGGATCACCCGGCCGACAGCGGCATTTCGCTCGAGCAAGACAGCAGCGCCGAAGCGGAGAACGAATTCGAGCTTACCCTCGACGCGGAGACCACGCCGAAGCCGGCGCCGTCCAAGGCGCCTGCGAGCAAGCAGGACGCGGAGGCCGACTCCGATAGCAGCGAATTCGAGCTGAGCCTGGACGTCGACGCGGCCGCCCCGTCGGATTCCGACAGCGAGTTCGAATTGACGTTGGACGACACCAGCGCCATGGATGTTGCGGACGTCCAGGAGGACGCCCAGGAAAAAGACATCTTCGAAACCGATTTTGAGGTGCCCGCGCTGGATGAGGAGTCAGGCTCCGAAGCGGTCGCCGTCGATGACAGCGACACCGCCCTGGAAAGCTCCGAATTCGAGCTGGAAATCGGCGAGGAAGACGTGGCCGCCATGGATGACAGCGGCAGCGAAGTCGTCGCTCTCGACGACGAGGACGCAGAGGCGCCTGCTCCCAAAAAAGGCAGGAAAAAAGCCGCCGTCGGCGAGTTCGCGGAATTCGACGAGGGAGAGCCGGAACTCGAAATCGAGGAAGAGGCCGGCGAAGAAATCGAGGAAGAGGAGTTCGCCGACAGCTGCCGTGGCCCAACAAGCCCCCTGGGGCATTTTGCCCGTCGCCGTGCTGCTGCCGTGCGTCATTGTCATGATGCTGGTGGGAATGCTCGGCCTTGAGCACGTGCAAGCCCAGCAAGGATACAAACCCGGTGTGCTCACCAAAGCCATCGGCGGCTTGATGGGCGACAAGAAGTAAATGACGTTGGACAGGTTTCCAGCCTGTCCAATTCTCGCCGAACGCACAGGCTGGAAGCCTGTGCTACACGCCACATTTCAAATTCCCCTGTTCGCCGACCAGAGATTTCGCAATAATGGCCCGGTTGTAACGAAGGATCTTTCAGTGGCAGTCTTTCCAACCGATGGAGGCAGGTCATGCGCAGGGTTCTGGTCGCGGTAGGTGTGCTGTTGACGGCGGCGTTGCCGGTTCAAGCCCAGGACGATGGATCGCTTGCGGTCATCGAAAAGGCACTCAAAGCCCAGGGCGGCGCCGAAAAAATCATCGCCTTGAAATCGTATACCGCCAAGGGCAAGGGCACGGTGGTGATCATGGAGACCCCCATTGATTTCACTATCGAGGTCTTTGCCGAGAGGCGGACCAAGCTGAAAGAAGTGGTCAAACTGTCGGTGGGCGGCATGGACATCAACATCGTCAAGGTGGTTGTCGGCGACAAGGGCTGGGAGAGCCTGGAGGGCATGGTCAAAGACCTCTCGGAAGACGAAATGAAGGAGCACGAGGATGACCAGTACATCGATTCGATCACGGACCTGTTCCCGCTGACCAGCGACAAATCGTTCAAATTGTCGGCGCTGCCGGATGCCAAGGTCGGCGATCAGGTCTGCGCGGGCGTGAAGGTGGCCAAAAAAGACAAACGCGACATCAACCTGTATTTCGACAAGAAAACCAGCTTGCTGGTGAAGATCGACTACCGCGGCCCCCACCCCGACACCAAGGTAGAGGTGGCCCACGAGAAGCTCTTCAGCGATTACAAGGAACTCGTGCCCGGATTGAAACTTCCGGCCAAGGAGTTGTACAACGTCGCCGGCGCCAAGTTCCTGGACATCGAGACGACCGAGCTTCGCGCCGTGGAAAAGCACGACGACAGCGTTTTCGCCAGGCCAAAGTGATACTGCTTTATCCAACCAAGGGAGGTTCATCATGCGTAAGCTGCTGCTTGTGGTGGCGTTGGTTTTGACGGCTGCAATGCCCGTGCACGCCCAGGACGACGGGTCCGCCGCGATTATCGACAAGGCCCTCAAGGCCATCGGCGGCGCCGACAAGGCGGCCGGGCTCAAGGCCACCACGGCCAGGGCCAAGGGCTCGGTCAATTTCATGGATCTGGAAATCACCTTCACCTTGGAGGCTTTTTCGCAGGAGCCGTCCAAAACGAAATCGATTGTCAACATCACCGTCATGGACCAGCGCATCGAAATCGTCAAGACCATCGACGGCGACAAGGGCTGGGAAAGCACCAACGGCGATTTGAAGGATCTGGCGGACGACGATATCAAGCAATACAAGGACGAAAAGTACATCGAGTCGGTGACCAACCTGTTTGGGCTCAAAACCGACAAGGCATTCAAGTTTTCGCCGTTGGGGGAGACCAAGGTCGGCGACACCGCTTGCGTCGGCGTGCAGGTCACCAAGAAAGATAAACGCGATGTCAACTTGTACTTCGACAAGAAGACGAATTTGCTAATCAAAGCCGAATACCGCGGCCCTCATCTGCTCACGAAGGAGGAGGTGACCATGGAAAAGTTCTACAGCGATTACAAGGAACTGGTGCCGGGCCTCAAGACGGCCTCGAAAGTGGTAATCAACGTGGATGGCGCGAAATTCATGGAAATGGAAATGCTCGAGATCCGAACCGTCGAGCGCCACGACGACAGCATCTTCGCCAGGCCGAAGTAAGTTCTGCGAATACCAACCCGAAGCGCCAGCGAGGGCTGACAGGCTCCCTCGCTGGCGCTTCGGGTTGGTATGGTTCGGTTAAGCTGTCATTTCGCTGGCTTTTTCGTGAATGTGCCGTCCGGCCCCACGAGTTTTGTCGGCTTGAAACCGGCGCTTTCCACCGCTTCCCACAGCGCTTTCGGCGACGGTGTTTTGCCGTCTGCCGGTGTCACCAGCGCTTCCTGTTTGTCCACGTCGATTTTCGCCGCGCTCACGCCGGCCACAGCTTCTACCGCCGCCTTCACATTCCTGGCGCATATCGGACAATCCAGGTCCTCGATGCTGATGACCGTTTCCAAGTCGGTCGTTTGCCCGCTGGCCTGCGTCAGCAGCGCCAGCGTCGCCGCCAACAACGTCGAACCGATCAACATGCTCTTGCGCACGAGGATAACCTCAAAGGTTTTGGAGAATGGTAGCGCTGCACGGAGTATAATCGACTTCGGCGTGCTTGTCCAGCGGCCGGGATTGATACTTTGAGGCATTGTCATGCGCGATTTGTTGGCGGAGCTGACGGATACGCTCGACTCCGGGCGTGAGTGCGTCTGGTGCACCGTTGTCGAGACGCGTGGCTCCACGCCGCAAAAGGCAGGCGCCGCCATGCTGGTCCTTGCCGACGGCAGCCAGCGCGGCACGCTTGGCGGCGGTTGCGTGGAAGCCGAGGTCAAGCAGCGTGCCTTGCGCGTGCTGGGCGGCCACGAGGGACAACCCGAGATCATGACGTTTTGCCTCGACGACAACTACGGCTGGGACGACGGCCTGATTTGCGGCGGCCGAATGACTATTTTGGCTGACCCTTTGGGGCTAAGCGCAGTCCGAGAGCGAGCCGGCGAGTATTATCGCCTTTATCGCCAGCTTGCCGAGGCGGGGCAGGGGTGTACGGAAGCGGTCGTCATTGCCGGCAAGGAAATCGGCGCGGCGGTCGGCAACCGCTATCTTTTCGACGGCTCCAACCAGCTGGTGGGCCAAAATGTCCACGCACCGATTCCCGACGCTGTCCAAGACCATCTGGCGTCATTGCAAAAACGGCCGGCACCGTCCGTGCATGCCGGCATCGCCTATTTGCCAATACTGCCGCGTATCACCTTGCTGATTGTGGGCGGCGGCCACGTCGGCCAGGCCGTGGCGAAGCTGGCCGCGGAGGTCGATTTTGACATCTGGGTGCTGGACGATCGCGGAACCTATGCTCAGCGCCGATCGCTTCCCGACAGCGTCGCGCCGGCTGGTGGGCGATATTGGAGCCACGCTGAGTCAGTTGGCGGCCGACGAAATCAATTCGTCGACGTATGCCCTGGTTGTGACCCGTGGACATGGCCACGACGAGGAAGCGCTGTACCACCTGGCCCCCACTTCCGCCGGGTACGTCGGCATGATCGGCAGCAAGCGCAAGATCAAGATGATCTTCGAGGACCTGATGGCGCGAGGCATTGCGGCGGAGGCGCTCGATCGAGTGCACGCACCGTTAGGTTTTGCCATCGGCTCGCAAACCGTGCCGGAAATCGCCATCAGTATTGTCGCCGAGCTGATCGCCTGCCGCAACCTGGGCCCCACTCCTGCCGCCGCCCGCCTTCGAAATGGTGTGTGATCTTGGCTCGCACATTCGGATTAATCCCTGCCGCCGGAAAAAGCCGCCGCATGGGGCAGCCCAAGCTATTGCTGCCTTTAGCGGGCAAAACCGTTTTGCAGCATGTTATTGATGCCGTGCGCGGGGCCGGAGTGGAAACCGTCATTGTCGTCATTGGGCCAGGGCAAAGTGATCTGGCCGCATTGGCGGAGCAGGCCGGAGCGGCGGTGCTGGAGCTGGAAAACGACACGCCGGAAATGCGTGACACGATTGAACGCGGCCTCGATTGGCTCCAGACTCATTGCCAGCCGGCGCCGGATGACGGTTGGCTACTGCTGCCGGCCGATCATCCGTGCATCGAAATGGACGTCGTCCTGAAGCTGCTCCAGGCACGGGAATCGGGCGCTGGTCCGTCAATCATTGTCCCGACCTATCAAGGGCAGCGCGGACATCCGACGTGGCTTGCCTGGGAGCACGTGGCGGGAATTCGAGCATTGCCACGTGGATTAGGGCTGAACGCATATCTTCGAAAGCAAGGGATCTCGCACTCTTGAAGTGGCGGTGGACTCGCCGTCAGTGCTGTGGGATTTGGACACGCCGGAAGATTATGAACGGCTAAGAAGAGTGAAGAGTGAAGCGTGAAAAAAGGAGCGACCCTTTCACTCTTCACTCTTCACTCTTCTTTGGCTCACCAGCTGACTCGTTCGGCCGCTTCGCCCACGCCCAGGCGGTAGCAAAGTTGCTCGAACTGCTCCCGGTAACGGGCGTCGGAAGCATGCAAATGTTCACCTTCTGTAATCAGCTTCAGGCGGTCGTCCCGGCGGATCCCAACCCCGTTCAGCATGCGCTTCGAACGGTTTCAGGTTGCTGGCGTAAACGACCAGCAGCTTGTGCTCTTCGAATTGCACCTCGAGCGGCTCGGTGGTGGACAGCACGGCGACGCCGGTGCAGCCGTCGTTGAGGAGCAGGTCCTCAAAATCGAAAAAGCAGCTCTTGAGGACTGGGGTGTCAATCCGCTCCCTCATAAGGTCGCGGTGGCCCGGCTCGTGGGCATCGTGGCTGGTTTCCACCACCACATCGACGACTTCGCCGAGCGGATCGAGCATGTCGAGAAATAAGTCAAACAGCTTTTCGCGGGAAACAGCCGCCGCCAGCACCGGGACGCGGAGGGCGTTCTTGGCGTCGCGGTAGGTCTCGACGCGATAGCCTTCCCGGGGCGTCACTTGCAAGTCGGGGGAGGGACGGATGGCGCCGGTCAGCCAGAAATCGCCGTAATGGTCGTTGCGAAGATGGGAGTTCAGTTTATCGGCATTCACAGTATTCACCCTGCGCTCGGTCTGAAAGAAGGTGATGGGTTAAGCGGATCCTTCCGACCGCGGGGCACTCAAGAGCATCGCTGAAATATAGTTCGGGATTTCATTCCCGGCCAGCGAGCTGTTTAATTTTACCGGCAAAGTCAAGGGCTGAAGTGAATGGCATGGCGGCAACGCGAATTGCGCAGGCCTAAGCCGTTGTTACCAGTGCGACATCGGTCCGCTCGGCACGGCGAAGGAAGTTTCCATGGGGTTATAGGCAGGCGGCGGACCCTGGGCGCTTAGCCGGCTTACGATGTCATCGAATTCCGCGATGCGTTCAATGCGAATCAGTTTCTGCTGCACCTCGCGGCCGGGCCTGAGCACCTTGCAGTACCAGTTGGCCACCTTGCGAAATGTCAAGCAGGCGAAGCGTTCGCCCCGTTGCCGAACCAGCAAGTGACAGTGCTTGTGCATGAATTGCAGACGCTGGTGGTAGGTCGGAAGCTCGCCCGGCTCGCCCGTCCGCTCCCAGTGACAAAGTTGAGTGAAAATCCAGGGATTGAGCAGGGCGCCACGGCCGATCGACACCGCCGCGCAGCCGGTGTGCTGGCGCATGCGCTGGGCATCGGCAATGGAGCGGCACGTCGCCGTTGCCGACCACCGGGATACGCTCGACAGCTTCCACGACCGCGCGGATGCCGTCCAGGCTGACGTTGCCGCCGAAGCCTTGCTCGCGGGTGCGGCCGTGAATGATGACGGCAGCCACGCCGACCTTTTCGAACTCGCGGCTGAGGTGCGGCGCGCTCAAGTTGTTGGCGTCCCAGCCCAGGCGCATTTTGACGGTGACCGGGATGTTGACGGCCTTGACGACGCGCTCGACGAGGTCGATCGACCCGCTGGCGTCGCACATCATGGCCGAGCCGCCACCGCCGCGCGTGACCTTGTGGACCGGACAGCCCATGTTGATGTCGACCACGGAAGCGCCATAGCCTTCCAGCCACCGGGCCGCTTCGCACATGGGCTCGGCTTCGTTGCCGTAAAGTTGGATGGCCACGGGACGGTCGGCCTCGCAAGTGTCGATCAGCTCCATCGTTCTTTCGCTGCGGCGCAGCAGGGCGCGAGGATTGACAAGGTCCGTCGTGGCCAGGCCGACACCGCCAAGTTCACGGACGGCCAGCCGGAACGGCAGATTGGTGTAGCCCGCAAGTGGCGAAAGCAGCCAGCGGCTAGGCAGGATCAGATCGCCAAATCGAAGCGGTGTCATGGGTGTATTCTATCAGCCGCTTGCGGCTTCGCGCGTAATTGCCGCTTGCGGCTTCGCGATAAGCGCAATAACGATCGACAATCCGATCCCCGTTGCAACATCAATCAGATGGTGCTGCCGCGTCACCAACGTCGAAAACCACACCACTGCTACGAAACCAGCCCAAAGCGGCCACCATCGCGGCATGTCCCGCAGCAACGCCAGCAGCAGCAAACATGTCAAGCTCACGTGCAGGCTCGGCGCCGCGTTGGCGGGCGGCGTGTCGATCTCGGTCATGTGCCTGTACATGTCCGCGGTAAGCCCGGTCCCAGCGTCCCAAACGCGATGCTCCGTGTCGGTTTCCGTTGGGCACACGACGAAGATGAGAAGTGTGACAACAACAATGATCAGACCCGACCGGATGTACCACCAAAACGTCGAGGGCGACAGCATGCCGATCAGCACGGGGCCAATCACATAGGGTGCGAGGTACACCCAAACGAAGCTCGGCCACCATGGCAGCCAATCGTCAAGAGGCGTCCAGGTGACAAAGAGCGGGTTGCTGCCTCGCCATTTGAGGACGAGCAAGTAACCTCCCAGGGAAGCGAGCATGATCGCGGCCGTCAAAACGGCCTGGAATAAGCCGCGCAGCAGGGCAGGGCGGTGGCGTGAAAACCAAGTGTCGTCCATGTTGTCAGGTCGAATAAACCCACTTCCCCAGTAACCACGAAGGCGGCAGCAGCACCAGCAGCACCAAGCCCGCCATGCCCGCCAGCGATGTGGCCAACACGGTGTCGAGCACGATCAGCCCAAGGACAGCGCGTTTGACGGCGCTTTGGACGTGCCTGGGAGTCGGATTGCGAACCGCGGCTACCACGGGAATGCCAATCAACAAGCCGAACGCCACCAGCAGATAGGGAAACAGGACGTGACCAAATTCCCCCAATAGGAAGGTACGCCAGCTCGACTCTTCCGCCCTGGCCAATGGATTGCCTAGCACCGGCAGGAATAGCGCCAGCGGCAAAGCCGTCAGCATCACCAGAGCCGCGGCAGCCAGCTCCAGTCGTCTGCTGGCCAGCGCTTCGCGGCGGGCGAACCAGGTCACGCCCACGATGTACATGCCGACGATCAAGGCCAGAACAAAGCCCCAAGCTGGAATGCCGTCCACGGCAACGGTCAGCCCAAGTACCACGTTGAGGAATCGGCACAAACCCATGAACAGCGGTCCGAGGAAGTTGCGTTTCATCCAGCTGTCATAGAGCATGATGGCCGCTACCAACAGGATGGCCACGGTCAGCGCACCGGCGCGGTAGCCGTCCGAACCCATGCCGGCGAGCGCTGCGAAGATGACGCCGCCTATCAGCAATCCGGCGCCAAACCGAGCGGCGGCGCCACGGCTAATGCGGTGCGACGGCAGGGGCCGGAAAGGACGTTCCTTGAGGTCTTGCTCGTAATCGAAATAATCGTTCCAAACCATCCCGCCGCAGTACAAGCAACTCGACGCCAGGACCAAAAAAATGAACGGCGCAAGCTGGCTGGGAAGGGAATCGGTGACCAGGGCCGCGAGACCGATGTCCGCCATGGCCGTGAACACGTTGGGGATGCGAACAGCTGAGCGTAGGCCAAGGGCCGGACAGTTCGCGTTCGCGGCGGCGCCGTTGGCGTCATGGTGCCGCCGCTCATCGGCCTTTCCCCCCATCAGGATGCAGCAGCTTGGACACCCGCTCGAAGGCCGTGCGGGCCGCCGGGTCGGGATCGTCGACATACGGATACAGCTCGATGGTGATCCAGCCGCCGTAGCCGCGTCGCCTCGATGGCCTTAAGGTGGCGGCAAAGTCGATGGCGCCTTCGCCGGGCACCAGGTGATGGTGCACGCGCGTGGCGGCGATGTCTTCGAGGTGGACAGTGCCGGATGTACTTCGCCAGGCGCGGTATGGTCGCCGCCGGGTCGTCCTTGACGCAATAAAAATGGCCGATGTCGAAATTCAGGCCGACCGCGGGCGAGTCGATGTGCTGCATGAACTCCGAGAAATTGATCGGCCGTCTCGATCAGCAGACCGGGCTCCGGCTCGACGAGCAGCAGCACGCCTTCCTTCTCGGCATGCTCGGCGACCGGCTTGATCATCTCGACGAACAGTTTGAGCGCCGCGGCCCAGGATGCCCCTGGCTCGACCGGACCGCCCGGTTCGGTGGTGATGCAGGGCGACCCTAGCTCCTTCGCCAGCGTCAGGGCACGCATGGTGTGATCGATGCGGATCTTGCCGGTAATGCCGATCCGGCTCGATCCAGGAGGGGTGCCAGTATCTCTGCCGCGGATCGTTGATGGCGTTCATCATGAACGCATTGATGTTGCGAGATGGCCAGCTTGTTGTCGGTCCAGGCTGTCGCGGATCGCCTGTTTCTGCTCGGCGAGCAGGTAGGCCGGCCAGGCGTGCGGCACGTCGGCCATGATCTCGACGCCGGCGTAGCCGATCCCGGCCAGGCGGCGTGACGGCCTCGGCGAAGGAGAATTTCAGGTAGGCGTTGGTGCTGAAAGCGAGTTTCATGTCATTTCCCCTGGCCAACGTACTCTTCCAGCATGGCGAACTGCTTGAAGAAATCGTGCTCCTCGACGCCCATCGGGCTCTTGAAGAAACACGCCAGATGCTTGCAGCACGCCGACCTCGCCGCGCCGCTGCGCCAGCAGGGCCAGCCGGGCCAGGTCGAGCACCAGCGGCGCCGCCAGGATCGAGTCGCAGCCCTGCCAGATGAACTGCAGCATCATCTTCGTGCCCAGGAAGCCCTGGAAGTGGATGTGGTCCCAGGCCGTCTTCCAGTCGTCCAGCGATTCGATGTACTCGATCGAGACGTGCGTCTGCGGCTTGTAGCCGACGATCTGCGTAGATCACCTGGTCCTTGGTCTGGATCTTCGATGCCTTGTTGGCCGGGTCGTCGAGCACCAGGCCGTCGCGGTTGCCGAAGATGTTGTGGCCCACCCAGCTCAGGATCTGCAAATTGCGCAGGGCGAACATCGGCGCCAGCACCGTCTTCAGCAGCGTTTCGCCGGTCTTGCCGTCCTTGCCGCCGAATGACGGCCTTGCGTTCCTGCGGCCAGTTCCTGGGCGGCCGGGAACGACGCGCCGAGCGACGGCGTGAAGTTGATGTAGGGCAAGCCCAGATCGAGCGCCGCCCAGGCATACAGGCGCTGGCCGGGCAGCATCGCCAGCTTGCGATTCCAGGGCCGGACGAAGCTTGGCAATGCTCTGGTGATGCTCGACCAGCGGCGTGGGCGGCTCGGTCGAGGCGACGTTGATGACCACGACCTGATCGAGGTTGTGCTCGGCGCGAAAGGCTTGCAAATCGGCCTGGATGCGCTCGATGGCGCTTTGGCCGTTTTCCGGCGCGATGAGCCTCGGGCATGTCGGCCAGCTTGTGAATGGTCGGCCCCGGCGTTGAGCACGGTGCCGGGGCGGATGTTGCCGGACCACTGGTCGAGGGCAGGCAGGCAGGCTCGATCAGTTGCGGATCGAATACGTTGGAGCGCTGATGCATCTCGCGGACGGCCTGCCGAAAGTTGCTGCGGCGAATGTCGTGCCCGCCGACGACGAAACTGCCGAAATCATCGAGGTCGAGACTTTGCAAGGCCGGCAATGCGGTCGTCAGGCCGGTGGGCCCGATCAGGCCGCGGCGCACCGCCTCCAGGCCGAGTGCGACGGTCCCGCCGATGCCGCCGCAAGCCCCGATCAACCACAGACCAACCCGCCGTTTGCTCATGAGTGAGTTTTTCAGTTGTAGCCCTGGATATTCAAATTCTCGCAATTTCGGCGAGATAGGTCAAGGATGATACAATAATGAAAGAGTTTTTATTGGGAGATTCCATGTCGGCGGATTCTGATCTTTTCTGCACCATTGACGAGGCGCTGGACGAGCTTCGGGCCGGCAGGCTGATCGTGCTGGTCGACGACGAAAATCGCGAAAACGAGGGCGACCTGGTCATCGCCGCGGAGAAAGTCACGCCGGAAGCGATCAATTTCATGGTCCGCAACGGCTGCGGCATCCTGGGTCTGTCGCTGGCGGCGCCGATCTGCGCCCGTCTTGCACCTGGAGCCGTTGCCAGGAAAAAACGTCGATCCGCAGGCCACGCCCTTCACCCCGCCCATCGACGCCCGCACCGGCATCACCACCGGCACCTCGGCCTTCGACCGCGCCCGCACCGTCCACGTGGCCATCGACGAACGCACCACTCCGGCCGATCTGGTGCGCGGCAAAGGCCACGTCCCCGGCCTGGTGGCGCGCGAAGGCGGCGTTCTGGTCCGCGCCGGCCACACCGAAGGCAGCGTCGACCTGGCCCGCCTGGCCGGCTTCAAGGAAGCGGCCGTCATCTGCGAGATCATCAACCCCGACGGCGGCATGGCCCGCCTTCCTGAATTGAGCGAGTTCTGCAACAAGCACGGCCTCAAAATGTGCACCATCGAGGATCTCATCAAATACCGCCGCCAACGCGAGCGTCTGATTCGCCGCGAGGAAACGGTCCGAGCTGCCCACCAAGTACGGCGAATTCGACCTGATCGCCTACACCTCGCTTGTCGATTCTGAACCGCACCTGGCCCTGTGCATGGGCGGCATCGGCGTCGAAGTCGACGGCGTGGTGCCGGTTCAAACCGAGCCGGTGCTGGTCCGCATCCACAGCAGTGCCTGACCGGCGACATCTTCGAGAGCATGCTGTGCGATTGCGGCTCCCAGTTGCATCAGGCGATGGCCCAGGTCGAAAAAGCCGGCAAAGGCGTTGTCCTTTACATGCGGCAAGAGGGCCGGGGCATCGGCCTTGTTGCCCAAGCTCAAAGCTTATCGCTTGCAGCAGGAAGAGGGTCTGGATACTGTTGAGGCCAACAGCCGCCTGGGCTTCGGCCCCGATTTACGCCATTACGGCATCGGGGCGCAGATTCTATTCGACCTTGGCGTCCGGCAGATTCGGCTGTTGACCAACAACACCGCCAAGGTGGTCGGCCTGGAGGGGCACGGTCTGCACATTGTGGAACGCGTGCCGATCCAGGTGGCGGCGAATCAGCACAACCGCAAGTATTTGAAGACGAAAAAGGACAAACTAGGCCATATATTGGACTAAGTGCATGTTTAGCCGCGGTCCGCAGGACCGCGCGGCAGCGCACCCGGCCATAAAACAAAGGGATAAACCGTGATTTTTCCGCAAATGGTCCGCCTGCGGCAGCACTTCGAGCGGCAGCGCATTGACGACATCCCGGCCGGAGTCCGCTCTGCACTGGAGCGCTTGCAACTCAACCGCACCATCAAGCCCGGCAACACCGTTGCCATGACCGCCGGCAGTCGCGGCATCGCCAATATCCCGGTGGTGTTGCGCACCGTTGCCGAGTTTCTCAAGGATCTCGGCGCGCGGCCGTTCATTATCACCGCCATGGGCAGCCACGGCGGCGGCACCGCGGAAGGACAACGCAAAGTCGTGGAAAGCTACGGCATCACCGAGGCCTTCGTCGGCGTGCCGATTAAGGCGTCGATGGATACGGTTTCCCTTGGCGATTGCGATGTCGGCTGCCCTGTCGTCCTGGACAAACACGCCTCGGAGGCAGACCACATTGCCGTTATTGGCCGCATCAAACCGCACACTGGTTTTCACGGTCCCCTGGAAAGCGGTCTGTGCAAGATGATGATGATCGGCCTCGGCAAGCACGTCGGAGCGCTGCAATATCATCGCCTGTTGCTCGATGAACCCTACGACAAGGTGGTGCGCTCGGTGGCCCGCACGATGCTGAGCAAAGGCCGGATTGCCTTTGGACTAGGCCTGGTGGAAAACGCCTATGACGAGACGGCCCTGATCGAAGGCATTCAACCGGCCGATTTTATCAAGCGGGAGGAGGCTCTGCTTGTTCACGCCCGCCAGTGGCTGCCGAAGTTGCCGTATCACACTGCGGATCTGTTGATCGTCGACGAGATTGGCAAGGAGATCAGCGGCTCCGGCATGGACACCAACGTGGTCGGCCGCAAACGAGCTTTCAAGAGCAAATCACCGGAAAACCAGCCCACCATGCGTTTCATCTTCGTGCGTGGCCTGTCGGCGCACACCCACGGCAACGCGACCGGCATCGGGTTGGCCGACTTCACCACGACGCGCCTGGTGAAGGCCATGAATTACCAGGCGACTGTCATCAATTGCCTGACGGCCGGCTACCCGGATGGCGCCAACCTGCCCGTACACATGAACAGCGACCGTGAGGTGGTGGAAGCGGCGCTCAAGATCATCGGCATGAGGCCGCCTGAGCAGGCACGCATCATCCACATTCGCAACACGCTCAAGGTGGAAACCGTGGAAGTGTCGGAACCGTGCTTGGCTGAGCCGGGCGCGCCGGCCAATTCACGGTGCTGGGGCCGCCTAGCCCCCTGGCTTTTGACGCTGAGGGCAATCTGGCAGCGGTGATTTAGACAATAAGTCTTATAGGTCCCATCGGTCGTATAAGGCAGATCAGCTGCGATTGTTATTCAGCTTCGCCAGCAGCCGCAGGATTTCCAGGTACATCCAGATCAGCGTCACCAGCAAGCTGAACCCGCCGTACCATTCCATGTACCTGGGCGCCTGCCGTTTGACGCCCTGCTCGATGAAATCGAAGTCGAGAATGAGGTTGAGGGCCGCGATGCCCACGACCACGAGCGAAAAGCCGATGCCGATCAAGCCCGATCCGAAGATACCTGGGATTTGCGCACCGAAAAAGCCCATGATCATGCTCGCCAAATACACCAGGCAGATGGCACCTGTCGCACAGACAACGCCGATCTTGAACTTTTCCGTGGCCCGGATGATGCCAGTGCCGTAGACGAAAAGCATCAAGGCCAGAATGGCGACGGTCAAGCCCATCGCCTGCATGGCAATGCCTGGATAAGCAGTCTCAAAAGCAAGCGAGATCGCGCCCATTACCACCCCTTCGAGGCCGGCGTAAACCGGAGCGGTGAAGGGAGAGATCCGGGGAACGAAGATCGTCACCATCGCCACGATGGCCCCGCCGATACAGCCGCCGATGAGCAACCCGTAGGCGAGATTGCCGGCGGCGGCCTGGGTATAGGTAATGACGGCCACGGTCATCAAGATCGTGAGCAGCACTGCCGTCTTCAGGACGGTGCCGCCGAGGGTCATGGTATTGGTGGCAGCCCCGGCAAAACCGGCTCGGTCGTAAACTGCGGCGTTCATTGCGGGATTGGCGGTAGCCATGGCGGAAGCTCCTTGGGATGACAATTGATTACGAAGGTATTCTACGGCGCTTTGGGGCGAGCGAAAACAAATAAATCACTTGGAACGCAAACCGGCTCCGCCGAGTTCTTGGCGGGGGTGTTTGCCGAAGCGTTCTCTTGGCATCTTGGCGTCTTCGCGCGAGATGCTGCGGTCAGAATCTCGCGCCAAGACGCCAAGACGCAAAGATTGGATTGGGCCGGCATAGCATCCCCGGCCGGCCCAAAGCCATCTGACTCCATTCCGGCAACCAGCAGTTTTCCTAAAGGCAGCGTGCAAGCAACCCCGCCGACGCCGTTTCACGTAACCAGCGAGCCGGCAAGGCCTTGCACGCCTTGGTCAGCGGATTCTTGCGTTTCTTGCACACCTGCACACACAGACCTCCCTGCATTCTTGCACCTTCTCCCATTTTGTCGATTCCGTCAAGGCCGCATCCACAACTATCCCCCAAACAAGACGTTACGACAAAGCCGAGCGCGCATTTTCAGAAGTCCGCGTCCAGTTTCTTGCAGGGTCTCCCGGCATGGATCATTCTCCAATGGCCGGCATCCCAGCCGTTGAGTTTGTAAAATCGATGAGGTAGCCTGCAAATGGCAACTCACGCGAGGTTTCCATGAAGACTAAAGGGTGCATGCTGGCTTTGCTGATCTGGCTGTCGGCTGGCTGTGGGCACAAAGCCCAGGATTTGTCGGGGCCAGCGGCTAAATCGCCGCAAGTGCCATTGGATGAAGTTCCAGTTCCGCCTCCGCCACCGATGATGCCCTTGGTTAAGGTTCCAGTTCCGGCTCCGCCACCGATGCCCTTGGTTAAGGTTCCAGTTCCTGCCGCGGAAGAACCTGAATTGCCATTGGATGAGGTTCTAGTTCCGGCCCAACCACCGATGCCCTTGTTCGAGGTCGATGTTCCAGTTCCAGGCTGCGCAAAAACCAGTTAACGATCCCTTGCCGACCGGCGCGGTGGCCAGGCTGGGGACCAAACCGCTCGAGCACGGGCCGGCCTACGTGGGCCTTTCCGCTTTCGGCAAGTTATTGGTGTCTAGCGGCGGGTCGCGATTCAGCAAGGACCCCACCACGGGTCGGGAAAAATGGGAACCGGAGCCAGTCATTCGCCTTTGGGACACAACCACCGGCCAACTCCTCTGGCAGGCTGCTGTCCCGACCACGGCGCTACGCCCTCAATTTGCGCGTGCGTTTGCCTTTGCACCCGATGGCAAAACGCTCGTTGCGGGTTGTGGCTGCTTCGTTTGCATCTTTGACGTCAAGACGGGCCAAGAGCTAGCGCGATTGGCAAAGAGCGAGGACGAAACTATCGAATCCGTCCGCTTCTTGCGGGACGGCAAGACTCTGGTTGCGAAAATGGCGCATTTTGGTCATTACGGAGGTCAATTTCGCTTTTGGGACTTGGCTTCGGGGAAGCTGGTCAAAAACCTGCAGCCCATTTTTCCTCCGGTACGAGATCGAACAGCGGAAGGGGATAAGTTGGTCCACGAGTGTAAAGGTGGGGTCCTTGCCCCGGACGGCCGGATGGTGATCTGGTTTACATATCAACACACCATGCACGGGGAGGGGCATCCTCCCGGCCCGCCTCGCGAGTATAACAAAGTGGTGGCCACGGTTTACGACACTGAGTCAGGAAAGGCAATTGACCAATTCATTGTCCTTGACCGGCTGACTTTTTCTCCCAACGGCGCTTATTTCGAAACAGAGGGCTGGTTGTGGAAAACTGCTGGGTGGCAAAAGCTCAGGAAATTGGACAAACAATTCCACAGTATCTACCAAAACCTCACGTTTTCCCCTGACGGGAACTCGGTTCTTTACGGCCAAGCGAGCTCAGTCCAGGTTGTTAACATTCACAGTGGCAAGACCGTACACAATTTTTATTATCCTTCGGCATCGGCCTGGCGATTTCACGAAACCGAATATCAGTTCAGGAAACCTATTGCAGTTTCAGCAGACTCGAAAGTTCTTGCGATGGGGGACGATGCATGTATCGCCCTATTTGATTTGACGACAGGAAAGGCACTTCCTGCGTTTCCAGGCCGCCACAGCCGGGTGGATTATCTGGCGTTTTCCCTGGACGGCAAGTCGCTCCAAACGGGCGGCGGCCAGTTTTTATGTGCCTGGGACACTGAAACCTGGAAGGAAACAGGCCGCAGTGCCCGTTTTGATATGGCGGCGATGGATAAGGTGAAAGGGTGCGCTTTGTCAGCGCTGGCGGGCACTTTGTCTCCATTGACCCCGACGGCAGCTTTTTGCTGCGCGTCATGAACCAGAGCAAGGTGATTTGCCGCCTTGAAAGTGAGACTCGAAAGCCGAATGACACGCTTATCTACCCCCCTTCTTGCTTTCTGTCGAATGACAATAAAACTCTGGGCTTGACCCAAGGCGATTGGGGCCAGGAAAGAACTGAGCTTTTTTCGATCCCGTCAGGCAAGCGCCTCCCTTTTTCGATTGCGGGCCGGCATTTTGGTCACGCGTTTTCTGCCGATAACCGATGGTTGGCCTGGGCTGACAAGGTCGGCATGATCTCCCTGATCGACCTCGAGACTCGGCGCATTGCTAGAAAAGTTGGTGTCCCACTATCAAAAAATCCTGAAAAAGAGGCTTTCAACCCTACAGGGTTTCTTGCATTTTCCCCAGACGGTGCATACCTGGCTAGCGCCCCTGCGCCAACATATACGCTTGTGAGCAAACGGTTCGATAACCATCTGCGATTGTGGGATGTTCGCACAGGCAAGCAAGTTGACGCCATAGAAATTCCCGGCTTCGACGGAACAAAGGTGACAATCGCCTGTCTGGTCGTGGCCGCCGACAATCGAACCGTCGTGTTGGGGTTCGTTGGCAAATCGTCGTTCCTGGTGTATGACGTGGTTACCGGGATGTTCAAGGAAATCAGCGGTCATGAAGGACCGGTGGTTTCTTTGGCGTTTCACCCCAATGGGAAAACCCTGGTTTCAGGGAGCGCTGACACCACAGCGCTGGTGTGGGATTCTGGCGCGGTTGTTGCCGGATCGTCCCAAGGGCCAATGAGGAACCTCGACCCGTGCTCGCCGGGAGTTCCCTGTCGACGCTTGACGCGAACTCGCCGCCAGTTGAGCATCGTGAGACGCAACCATCGCCACTCATTGCCATCTGGTTGCATTCGTTGTCATTCGTTGGCGGTTTCATGTCATGGGGGTGTGCGGGGGGGTTGAGATGAGACGAAACGGGTGAGCGGGTCGCGGCTCCCACCCGCCGAGTTTGTATAACCGACACAGGAGGCAAGGCATGGCAATCCACAATTGGACCCGCGTACCGTCTGGGTTATTCCATCATGTCCACCAGCATTGGACAATTGAAATCACTCGGGCGTTGAATGCGGGGCGATTGCCGACAGGCCTATCCGCGTTGGTGGAAAGGTCATCGGCCGCATCAAACGGGACCTACGCGGCGCGGGCAAACCGCATTGTTGTCAAACGCAATCTGCACCGCATCGTCGCCGTCATCGAAATCGTCTCGCCCGGCAACAAGGACAGCCGCGCGGCCCTCCGCGATTTCGTCGACAAAATGATCAACTTTCTGCGGCATGGGATTCACCTCCTGGTCGTGGACCTTTTTCCACCTTCGCCGCGCGATCCGTTCGGCATCCACAAAATGATTTGGGACGAGATCATCGAAGAGCCGTTCGCGTGTCCCAAGGGCAAGGACCGCATCCTCGCCTCCTACGAAAGCGGCGAAGCGCGAGCCGCCTATGTCGAGCCGGTCAGTGTCGGCGATGTCCTGCCGGATATGCCGCTTTTTCTGGCGAATGGCGTGCATATCCCAGTCCCTCTCGAATTGACCTATGCCAATACCTGGGACGGCACCCCAGAGGCATTGCGGACAGCCGTGGAAACTGGTGTGTTGCCGGAACCAGATGCTGAGGGTAAATGACGAGCACCGCCGCTCCGGTGCACCGGACCAATACCCTTGGCGACACCGAACAGAGAAGAGGAACCCGTAAATTCTAGCCGCGATTTATTGCGAATGCCAAGGTTGACTCCCAACCCAATCGCGTTCTCATCCCGCCAGCAACCCCACCTGCCTGAGCACCGTGGCGTGGTCCCAGTAAATCCGTTCGCAGGCCATTTTGCCGGCGCGGAACTGGACCACCACGACAAGTTGAATGGCCACCTTGCGGTTGGTCGGCGCCACGCCGGGCAAAAACCAATCCATCCGCTTGCTGTGCGTGAACGTCAGAAAAATCTCGTCGACGAGTTGGTCCTCGCCCAGGACGCGGTTGAGCCTCTTCATTTGCAGGTCATCGGGCCAGGACGGAATAAAGCCGTCCTGGTAAAAGGAGCGGAGCATCGCCTTGCCGCGTCCGCCGGTGTGATGGGGAATGTGATCGACCTCGGCTTCCTCCACCATGGTTGCCAGGGACATGTCCACATCCTTGGACACGAATTCGCCGTCGAGGTGCTTTTCCCAAAGCTGGACCATTTCTTGTGCGGTCATTTACGTTTGATCTCCAGGGGCGGCCATGGTTCCCGTTACCAAACTCCTGTTTGGTAACGCCTGAACTCCGTTTGGCTTTCAGAGTAATGCCCACGCAGCAAACAGGAGTTTGCAAAACCAGCCGTTACCAAACAGGAGTTTGGTAACGAGGGGTTGGTAACGAGGGGTGTAAGCGGAAGTGTATGGGAATCGAACCCACTGAGGACTTTCTTCAAGCCCCCCTGCGGTTTTGAAGACCGAGGCCCCCACCAGAGGTGCAAACACTCCCGGACGATCTTGGCTGGCTGCTGCGAATCGGAAGAGGAGCATGAGTACGATGAAGATTAGGATTAGGAAGAGGATTATGAGCACGAGAAAGATTAGGAAAAGGACCAATTCCCGCGCCAGCAATCCTACTCTTAATCGTCATCGTAATCTTAATCCTCTTCCTAATCCCAATCGTCATCCTAATCATTCTCTTTTGCTCGGAACTTGCTCCGTATTTCAACAAACCGTGCTTCCCGCTCCGGGGAAATTGGCCCACCAAAATTGAGGAAGACCTTGAAAACAGCAGCCCCCGTCTGATCGAAGAACTGGAAGCTCCGCGTGGCGGTCCCGTCCATGTGTCCAGGCTTTTCCACGGCAAACGCGGCGGCCAATTGCTGCCAGCGGATGTGCATGTCGAGCGTGTCGGTCTGCACGTTGAAGAACTCGCCCGCCGTGCTGAAGCCGCCGAAATGGCCGTCGACTTCAATCGTCGCCGCTCCGTTGGACACCAACACTCGCACGGCGCCTAGCGACTCGAAACTCCGCAGCAACTCCTCCCACCGGGCAATATCGAGTTCCGCCGCCCGATCAGGTGGAAATGCTCGAATGACCTCGACCTCCGGCACTCCGAGGTCGCGGGCCAGTTGCAGGGTCATTTTCCGGGGGTTTTTCTGCACCGCTGAGCGAATGCGGTCGGCCTGCTGATCTTGTTGGCTCGCCGTCATGGTCTCGCCGTTCCTTTCATAACACGGTGGCTCGCACCATCGCCGCTGCTGACTCCCTGGCAAACCGCCTCTGCACCCGCCGCACGACGGGGTATCCCAACCGTGTCAGGAGTTGCCGCGGGCGGGAGAAAGCCAGGATATCATACGACACCTGGTCGTCATTTTCGTGCCATTCCACGGTGAACCGCTCCTCGCCCGACTCGGCGTGCTCCGGCAGCGTGCCGTAAGCGAAGCCGAATCGCTGGATCGGCCCCTCCTCGTCCACGGTGTAAACGATCCGGCAAGCATTGAGCGACCACACGCCGAAAAGCCGGGCCACCACGGCGACGGCCTGCCCGACCTTGATCGGTGTATCGGCCGGCCAGGCCTCCACCCAGCCCAGGCGGAAATGCTCCCAGCGCTCCAAGGCAGCCTTGGCCGCCGCGAAAACTTGTTTGCCCTGTCCCAGCTTGACATGCGTGCGATCGGTTGTGTAGCCAGACGGCGGCACCGCGGCGGTGGCGCCGACCGCTGCGTAGGTCAGGTCGAGGTGGGCCTGCGCAGCCAAGAAGTCGCGGATGGTCTCAGGGGAAGGCTTGCGGAGTTGGGGCATTTTCGTCCTCATCCCCCTTTTTTCGGCTTGTCCGACATCGGCAACGACGTGACGATCCCATGGCGCTCCTTCGCTTTCCTGAAAGTCTCGTTCAGCATTAGCTTGAAGCCGCCGCCGAACGATAGGCGGTCGGTGCTCAGCAAGCCGTCGTAGATAATCCTGTCCTTGAACTGCAGCAAGACCGTCTGCGTCAGCACCGGCAGGCGGGGGCCGACCAATTCCTCGAACGGCTGCGAGAGGGCCGAAACGCCGTAGGCAACATTATCCTTGCCGCTGGAAAGGAACACCGTGTACTTCTTAAGCTCCCTGAAAATGTAGAATTTGCCGGGAACAAGATGTCGCCAGGAATGAACGATTGCCAATTCGTCGGCTGGCAGGTGGGCCGGGTTTTCATCGACGAAAGTCTGGATGAGATCGGTGTGAGCGAGAAAGGCATTCCGCACCTTGACCCGCATTTCTCCCGGCATAGTTGCGAATTCGTCGGGGCGGGCGACCTCGTGAGGCACCACCTTGAGTCGTTGGTTCACGAAGAACATCAGCGTCCAATGCAACCTGAAGAATAGTTCGACATCCGATCGGGGCAACAACATGGTTTCAAGCCCAACCTTTCAAATACGCCTGCCGTTTTTCAGCCGGAAATCGCTCGATGGCATAGCGCAACATGGTTCTGAGCATTCTCGGCAGCCATGCAGTTTCTCCGTCACGAATCTCGATGAACGGTGTCAGGCGAAAAGGCGGGCAGACAGACTGCGATGTATTCGGCGCCTTCGGGTTCGGGAGTGCTGTACTGGACCCATTCCCCGGGACGGCAAACGACGGCCTGGCCAGCGTGGATATCCAACACACCGCCTTTGTGTGTGACCCGCAGCATTCCTTTCAAGACAATGGTGAATTCTTCAAATTCGGGAGTCTGGCCTGGCTCGATCCAGCCGCCTGGACTGCGCATGTGAGCGATGCTGGTTCCGCTCGTGCCGGAATTGACTCGCCCGATAAATTCGTCGATCAACTTCGGCTTATTGCCCGCGGACGTTATGCGGGTGGGTTGAGGAATTAGGATCGGCATTAGCGTCCTCCAGAGTTCAGGCCTCGAAACGCCATTATATGGTTTCCACTTCCCACCCAGTACAATGCCCGCAACCGAACCCGAAACGAAAGGACGATACCATGACCGCGCCTTCCCCCCAGGAACAAATCAACCGGATGCTCACCGGCTACTGGGTTTCCCAGGCACTTTACGTTGCCGCCAAGCTGGGCCTGGCTGATTTGCTCAAGAATGGCCATAAGACGGCTGAAGACCTCGCCTCGGCCACGGCATGCCATCCGAGATCGGTTTACCGGTTGCTCCGCGGACTGGCCAGCGTGGGCGTCTTTGCCGAGGATGACCAGCGGCGTTTTTCCCTGACACCGCTTGCCGACTGTCTGCGCAGCGATGGTCCAGGCTCCCAGCGGTCGCTGGCGATCATGACCGGCGAAGAACACTATCAAGCCTTCGGCCAGCTTCTTTTCAGCGTGCAAACCGGCAAGACGGCGTTCGACAAGATCTACGGCATGCCGGTTTTCGATTTCCTTCAGAATAACCCCGAACAAGCCAAAATCTTCGATGCGGCGATGGTCGGCGTCCACGGCCGGGAAACGGCGACGATGCTGGACGCCTACGATTTCACCGGCATTAAGGTGCTGGCGGATATCGGCGGCGGCAACGGCAGCGTTCTGACCACGGTGCTCAAAAAATACCCCGCCATGCGCGGCATCCTGTTCGATCTTCCCGGCGTCGTCGAGCGCGCCAAGGCAAATATCCAGGCGGCGGGGTTGGCTGATCGCTGCCAGGCAGTCGGCGGCAGCTTCTTCGAGGCAGTGCCGGCCGGGGCCGACGCTTACGTGATGCGGCACATCATCCACGACTGGGACACGCCGAAATCGACGACGATCCTGCGGAACATCCACAAGGCCATGGACAAGGAAAGCAGGCTGCTCGTCGTGGAAAGCGTGATCCCGCCCGGCAACGACCCATCGTTCGGGAAGCTGCTCGACCTGACGATGCTGGTGATCCCCGGCGGCCAGGAAAGAACAGAGCAGGAGTACCGCGAACTTTACGAGTCGGCAGGGTTCCGGTTGACCAGGATCGTGCCGACTGCGGCCGAGGTAAGCGTGATTGAGGGAAAGAAAGCCTAAGGCGAGAGGCAAAAAACAACCAAACCAACCCGAAGCGCCAGCGAGGGCAAGCGTCGCCCCTCGCTGGCGCTTCGGGTTGGTTTGGTGCTCGGCCGACAAGCCGCTGCCCAAAGCACCTAATCGACTTGCTTTAACAGTGGTAATCTGGGCAAGAAAGAAAAACGTCCATGGATTATTTTGCCGGCGGAAAAACTGGTATTGTTGATTGATCCGGTTCATGGCATACTCGCCAATCACGAAGGGACTCGCCGGGTGGTGCATTCACTTTCCAGCACCGCGGATTTTTCCCGTTTATCTCATGGATGAGGCAACCGCTTTAGGCTGAGCGCAACGTAATCGCTACGTCGCTCGCATACCGAAAGGGTACCCGCCATGTACGCCAATCACGACCCATTCACTCGTCAAATGCGCCGCCCGTCTCAAGACCACTTGCATGGGGTTAGGGCTGATCCGATTGCTCCAGGATGCCGGGCGGACCGAGGAAGCCAGGACGACGCTGTGTTCGCTCCAAAACGGCCTCCAGTGCGCTTCCGAGCAATCAGGCGCCGCGAGCCGGCAACCTTGCCGGAGGCTCCGTAAGCGCGGAAGTCCGTCCAACCGCAGGCACGCAATGGCCGGAGCAGGTATTTTCATTTGACGCCGCATCACCAATTGCCGCCGTGGATCTGGCCGCGGGCCGCTTACGTCCACGTTCCTTTTTGCGCGCATCACTGCTGCTACTGTGATTTCGCCGTCGCGGCCGGTCAGGACCATGTCATTGACCGCTACGCGGAGGCTTTGCAAGCAGAGCTCGGGACCCTGGGCCAACCTCAGCCGGTGACAACGCTGTTCCTCGGCGGCGGAACGCCCACGCATTTGTCGCCGCCGCAGCTCGCACGCTTGCTCGACATGGTGCTGCGCTGGCTGCCGCTTGAGCCGGGTCATGAATTCACCGTCGAGGCCAATCCGGCGACACTGACGGCGGACAAGGTCGCGGTGCTGGCGGATCACGGCGTCAATCGGCTCAGCCTTGGCGTCCAATCGTTTCACGCCCAGACGCTCCAATTCCTGGAGCGCGACCACCGCGATGCCGACATTCGCCGGGCGCTGGCGACGGCACGATCACGGATCGACAATTTGTCGCTGGATTTGATTTTCGGTGTGCCGGGCCAATCCGTCGAGCAGTGGAGCGCGGACCTCCACCAGGCCGTCGCGCTTGGCATCAGGCACCTCTCGACTTACGGATTGACCTTTGAAAAGGGGACGCGCCTGTGGAAGGACCGTGAGCACGGCAAGGTGCAGGCACTCGATGAGGAGACGGAATTGGCGATGTACCTCCAGGCCATGGATATCCTGGAAGCTGCCGGCCTCGAGCAATATGAGATTTCGAGTTTCGCCCAACCTGGCCAGCGATCGCGGCACAACCAGGTGTACTGGGCCAATCACGCCTATTTCGGATTCGGCCTTGGCGCCGCCCGTTACGTCGAAGGGCGGCGTGAGGTCAATACTCGCGATCTGCAGAGCTACATCGACAAGTCATTGGCGGGTTGCTCCGCCACCATGCAAAGTGAAAAACTCGGCGCTGAGGAGAGGGCACGCGAGACGATCAGCTTGAATCTGCGCTGCGCGGCGGGAATACGTCGAGAGGAGTTTGGAAAGCAAACGGGGTTCGCAGTGGACGCGCTGGCCGGAAATGAAATTCGCCGTCTCGTCGAGCAGGGCCTGCTGGACGATGACGGCGAAAGTGTGCGTCTGACGAGGCGAGGGCGGTGTTTGGCCGATGCGGTGGTGGCCGTTTTTCTATAGTAGTAGGCACACTCCGTGCGCCGTTTGCGCTGTCATCGGCACACGGAGTGTGCCTACTACTTTGGTCAAAAGCGCCATTCCAGGCCGAAGCTGACGCCCTGGGCCCAGAAATCGGTCGTGCGGAAGGCGAAATCCGGCAGCGGAGCGCCTACACCGCCGCCGACGGGGGGCAGGTACTTCGAATTGACGTCGAGATTGACCTGATCACCAGGCCGCACAACACTGCTGGCGTAAACCACATTGTAACCGACATAAAAGCGAAGACTCTCGGTGAAGTTGAATCCGACCTTTAGGCCCAGCTCAGGGACAATCGCGAAGGTGTCGCGGTTGTACTGGCCAATGTTGGTTCCCTGCAAGGCGAGCAAACCACCGGGCTGGGTGCTCGGAGTGCCGCCGCTTGGGGTGGTGGTGGTGTAGCCATTGATGGCGACGTATTCGTGCATGTCGCCCATTGCCAGTTTACCCGTGCCGCCAATAAACCACCGTCCCCAACGCCATTCGGCGTCGATGCCGATCTGACCGCCGTAGAAGTCGTTGCGGGTGTGGAAATTGTCGATCACGACGACGTTGGCGCCATTGAGGGCCGCGGAAGGCAGAACATTGATGTTCTCGGTAATACCCAGTTGCTCGTCCAGTTGCAGGAATCGGAAACCGCCCAGGAAGTCAACCTTCCAGTTGCAGCCGCAGCAAAGCGGATAGCGGATATTCTCTTCAATGCCCCACAGATCGTTGGTGGTCCTGACAGTGACCGAACCAGGGACGCCGGGAGCGGCAACGATTTCCGCGGCCTGATTGCCTGGGAAACCATTCAGCTGAGGGCCAACCTCGACATAAGGCCGGCCGATCATGGGATTGCCGTTGGAGCTGAACGTCGCGTTGTTAGAGCGGTCGCCGAGGAAGAAGAAAGTCGTTTCAAAGCCGAGGTCGTGATCGGTGCACGGCAGCGCGAATCCGAGAGTGAGCTTGGCGCCGGAGCGAATGTCCAGACCCTGGTTGGTCCCGCCGTAGAGCACCTGGGTGCCGGGAACGCCGATGACGGGCGGATTGCCGGTGGAGTTGCCGGTCACCAGGAAAGGCGTGGGCGCGGATTTCACCGTCCACAGCAGGTATTCGCCGCTGATCCAAAAGCAACTGCGTGGGGCGCAGCAGCCGTTACAGCAGGGATCGCAGCCGTTGCCGCAGGGATCGAAGGGTTGGTTGCCCAGCCAATCGCAACCCGGCTGGCCGCAGTTGCCGACAATGACGCCCTGGCCGTCGTAGCCCGGCGGGGCCATCGTCGCGCCATTGGGGACGCCGCCGCCGTAGGAGCTGACGACGCCGTTGGGACCGACAGCGCCGTTGGGGCCGACAACGCCATCGGGCACGGCGAAAGCCTGCGGCGGAGCGGTCTGTCCCCATTTCTGGTCCGGGCTCGCCGAGGGCATGCTGTAAATCGGGTTGGGCATTGGCGCCGCTTCCAGCGAGGGTCCCGAGGACGGTGGTTGCGCAGTCTGTGTCGGCGCATCGACCATTTTGGCGCGCACCAAGGAAGAGCTGTCCCAGGAGGTGCTGTCATATGAGGTTTGCTGGACGCTCGAATCGGCAACTGGAGCCCAAAGCGTGATCATTGGCGCCGGCTTGACAGCCTGCGCGGGCGCGGCAGGCCGCCACGGAGTTTCCTGAGCGTGGGCGGCCGCGGCCAGCAACCCCAGTATCAGTCCAATGCTGCCAACGATCATGCTTTTCATGGTTAGACCCTCCATGGTCTATCCTGCCGGAATGCATCGATGTCCTCTCCTTTAGTTCGGTTGACGGCGTAGATGGCGGCGAGTGCATTGTCGATTGTAACGAGGATAACAGGGGTTGGTTTCGCCGCACATCGGCGCATGCGGAGCAGTTTGCCCCAATTGTGGGATCGGAAAAGTCGCCGTGAAAACAAAAATGCCACCGGGGAGGGCCGGTGGCTTGTAGCGTGCCATGTGTCAGGCTGGAAGCCTGACCTACGTCCTGTAGGTCAGGCTTCCAGCCTGACCTGCTCGTTGTCAGCCTTGAAAGCCTGACCTCCGGGACGTAGGTCAGGCTTCCAGCCTGACCTGCTCGTTGTCAGCCTTGAAAGCCTGACCTCCGGGACGTAGGTCAGGCTTCCAGCCTGACCTGCTCGTTGTCAGCCTTGAAAGCCTGACCTCCGTCAGGAATTCATGTGTGCGGCGTATTCGGCGGATGTGTAGATGGCGACGGCCGTGGCGGTGAAGCCCGCGCTTCCGGTGCTCAACAGGGCGGCATAGTTGGCGGCCTCGGCGGCACTCGCCTGACGGCCCAGCACTGTCTGGAAGAACTGCTGAGCCGCGTCGTCCATGGCCTCAAGCGACCCGATGATGTCGTTCGCCAGGGTGGTACTGCTGACTGGGACCGACAACCAATAAGCAATTTCGGAAGGGGAGGGCGACCGGCCCAGGGCATTCAGGTACAACTCGCCCACAAAGGCCGTGGTCGAGGTGGCGGTAGTGCTGCCGGCGATCATGGAGGCGATAGTTACCTCGGACGCGCCGTTTTGCATCAGGTTGACATAGTAGTTGAGGGTGGCCTGGCTGGCCCCCACGCCGAACCACGTCTTGTAGATTGCATTGACCTGATCGCCGCGGTGCTCGGCGGAATTCCAAATGAGGGAAACCAGACCCGCCTGCGTGCCGCCGGATTGCAGGTACGAGAGCCAACCGCTGAGACCCGCCGCGTCGACGCCGCGCCCCAGAATGGAGGTGTAAAGGCTGTTGATGAAGCGGGCGTCCGCGGACAACGCCATGTAGGACGGGCCCGTGGGAGTCGCCAATAACTGCACCTTGGAAGTGATGCTGATCGGCGGCGTCGCGAACGTCGGCGGGCTGGTGCATAATCGATGGCCAGGGGCGGAGTCTCAAACACGCTGACCACAGGCGTCAGTTCGCCGAAGTTGTTGTTGATGTCGTTGATGTCGGGCGGCATGGCGACGCCGCTGATGACGTTGGTCGCGCTTTGGCCGGCAAGCACGCCGACGGTAGTCTTGCCATCGATGTAGCCATTGGGGTGCGTTTTGGTGATGGTGTAGGTTCCTGGGCGCAGGCCGGTGAAACTGTAGAAGCCGTTGGCGTCGGTGGTTGTCTGCATCGACACGGAAGTCAGGTCATTGCTGCCGGTGAGGGTGACGGTCGCGCCTGCCAAACCTTGCTCGTTGGCTTCCTTGATGCCGTCGTCGTAGCCGGTGGGGCTGGTGTCGAGGTAGACGTAGCCGGAAATCGTGGACGGCACCAAGCTCGGCGAAGTTGTAGTTCACGCCCGACGCACCTGCCGCTACCACGATACTGGAAAATTGGTTGGTGGATTGCAGTCCGCCCAGGCTGCCCAGCGATTGTTTGCCGCGCAAATAAGCCGACGGCTGGGTTTCAGTGATGGTGTAGGTGCCGGGCGCGAGATTGCCGAACGAGTAGCTGCCGTTGGTATTGGTGGTGGTGGACAAGGAAACCGCATTGCTGTCGATGTCCGTGCCGGTCAGTTGGAGGGCCACGCCGGCAATGCCCGGTTCGCCGGGATCTTGCACGCCGTTGTCGTAGCCTGCGGCGCTGCCGTCGTAAAAGACGGTGCCGCTCAGCTGCGCGTAGACAATCTCGCCGAAGTTGTTGTTGGTGCCGTTGACCCCGCCCGCCAGGTTGATGTTGGTGAATTGATCGGGGTTGGTCGTGCCGCCGGGCGTGCCAATGGTGTCCTTGCCGTCGATCCATCCCGTTGGATGGGTCTCGGTAATGGTGTAGTTGCCTGGCTGCAGGTTGGTGAACTGGTAGAAACCATTGGAATCGGTGGTAGTCGCCACGTCGACGGAGCCCACGGCACTGGTGCCGGTGAGCGTCACCGTGACGCCGGAGATGCCTGCTTCGGTGGGCTCTTTGATGCCGTCATTGAACCCGACGGTGTCGGCGTAGACGTAGCCCGACAGGCCGGACAGGGGCAGCAACTCGCCGAAATTGTTATTGATATCGTTGATGTCGGGCGGCATGGAGACGCCGCTGATGACATTGGTCACGCTCTGGCCGGTAATGGTGCCGGCGGTGGTCTTGCCGTCGACGTAGCCGTTGGGATGTGTCTTGGTGATGGTGTAGGTTCCAGGGCGCAGGCCAGTGAAACTGTAGAAACCGCTGGCGTTGGTGGTTGTTTGCGTGGATACGGAGGTCAAGTCGTTCGTGCCGGTAAGGGTGACGGTCACGCCGGCCAAACCTTGCTCGTTGGCTTCCTTGATGCCGTCATTGTAGCCGGTGGGGCTGGTGTCGAGATAGACATAGCCGGAAATCGTGGACGGCAGCAGCTCAGCGAAGTTGTAGTTGATGCCCGAGCGCCTGCCGCCAGCGTGATGGCGGAAAACTCGTTGCTGGATTGCTGTCCGCCCAGGCTGCCCACCGTTAGTTTGCCGGGTAGGTAGTTCGCCGGTTGAGTCTCATTGATCGTGTAGGTGCCGGGCGCGAGATTGCCGAACGAGTAGTTGCCGTTGGCATTGGTGGTCGTGGTCAATGAAACTGCATTGCTGTCGATGTCCGTGCCGGTCAGTTGGAGGGCCACGCCGGCAATGCCTGGCTCACCGGGGTCTTGCACGCCGTTGTCGTAGCCTGTGGCGCTGCCGTCGTAAAAGACGGTGCCGCTGAGCTGCGCGTAGACAATCTCACCGAAGTTGTTGTTAGTGCCGTTGACCCCGCCCGCCAGGTTGATGTTGGTGAATTGATCGGGGTTGGTCGTGCCGCCGGGCGTGCCGATGGTGTCCTTGCCGTCGATCCATCCCGTTGGATGGGTCTCGGTAATGGTGTAGTTGCCCGGCTGCAGGTTGGTGAACTGGTAGAAACCATTGGAATCGGTGGTAGTCGCCACGTCGACGGAGCCCACGGCACTGTTGCCGGTGAGCGTCACCGTGACGCCGGAGATGCCTGCTTCAGTGGGCTCTTTGATGCCGTCATTGAATCCGACGGTGTCGGCGTAGACGTAGCCCGACAGGCTGGAAAGGGGCAGCAGCTCGCCGAAATTGTTGTTGATGTCGTTGACGTCGGGCGGCATGGTGACGCCGCTGATGACATTGGTCGCGCTTTGGCCGGCAAGAGTGCCGACAGTGGTCTTGCCGTCGACGTAGCCATTGGGGTGCGTTTTGGTGATCGTGTAGCTGCCAGGCCGCAAACCGGTGAAACTGTAAAAGCCGCTGGCATTGGTGGTTGTCTGCGTCGACACGGCCCCCTGGTCGCTGGTGCCGGTGAGGGTGACCGTCACGCTGGGCAACCCTTGCTCGCTGGATTCCATGATACCGTCGTCGTATCCGGTGGCACTGGTGTCGAGATAGACGTAGCCGGAAATCGTGGACGGCAGCAGCTCAGCGAAGTTGTAATTGATGCCTGATGCGCCCGCCGCCAGCGTGATAGCGGAAAACTCGTTGCTGGATTGCTGTCCGCCCAGGCTGCCCACCGTTTGTTTGCCGGGTATGTAGTTCGCCGGCTGAGTCTCGTTGATCGTGTACGTGCCGGGCACGAGATTGCCGAACGAGTAGTTGCCGTTGGCATTGGTGGTCGTGGTTAAGGAAACCGCATTGCCGTCGATGTCCGTGCCGGTCAGTTGGAGGGCCACGCCGGAGATGCCCGGTTCCCCGGTATCTTGCACGCCATTGTCGTAACCTGTGGCGCTGCCGTCGTAAAAGACGGTGCCGCTGAGTTGTCCGTAGACAATCTCCCCGAAGTTGTTGTTGATGCCGTTGACACCGCCCTCCAGGTTGATGTTGGTGAATTGATCGGGGTTGGTCGTGCCGCCTGGCGTGCCGATGGTTTCCTTGCCATCGATCCACCCGGTTGGATGGGTTTCGGTAATGGTGTAGTTGCCAGGCTGCAGGTTGGTGAACTGATATAAGCCATTGGAGTTGGTGGTAGTCACCACGTTGACAGATCCGGAGTTGTTGGTGCCGGTGAGCGTCACGGTTACGCCGGAAATGCCCGGCTCGGTGGACTCCTTGATTCCGTCATTGAAGCCGACGATATCGGCGTAGACGTAGCCGGAAAGGCTGGCTGGCTGCAATTCGCCGAAATCGTTGTTGGGCATGTTGCCGGTGCCCAAGGTCAGCGGGATGGTGTTGTAGGGCGGGTTGTTGAGCACCGTGCCATTGCTGGAGTCTTTGCCGGCCGTGTAGCCCGGGGGATCCGCCGTCTTGACGATGGTGTAATTGCCGGGCTTGAGGGCATTGTTGAGAATGTACGTATAGGTGACGGTGATCGTGGCCTGCCCAGTGCTGGTTACGCCGACCAACACATTGCCGCCGCCGCTGGCGGTGGACGTGGCCACCGCGTCTCTCACTTACCTGCACGGTGCCGGTGCCAAGGAACGCATTCATGTTGGTGCCTGTCAAAGTCACCGATTGCGTGCCGCTGGCGGATTGATTGCCGAAGTCCTTGCCGCTGGTGCCGCTAAAGTCAAGCGTACCGTCGAAGACGGTGGCGTTGAAGCTGCCGATGTTTTGCGAGACGTTGACAGGGATCGACAGGCTATTGGGGCCGGTCAGGGTCAACGTGCCACTGACGGTGGCGTTGATGGTCGAAGGCGAGCTGGTGCTGGTGTTTTCCACGCGGATGTCGCTGTTGATGGAGCCTGCATTGCTGATTTGCACTGACTGCAGCGTACCCAGCGCCGGGTTGAACTGGTTGACCAATTCGTTGAGGTTGAAATCGGTTGCCGTGACCGGAACAGTGATCGTTTGCGTGAGGACCTGGGGATTGGGACTTACGCTGTCGTCCTGGCTGAAACTGTAGAACCCGTTGGAGTCGGTGATCGCGTTGCCGATGACCACTTTCTGGGAATTGAGCAGCTCGATGGGGACGTTGGCGAGCGGCGGCTCGCCGGTGTCCATGAGGCCGTTATTGTTGAGGTCGTTGAAGACGTAGCCGCTAATCGTGTAGCCGGTGAGCAGGCAGCGATCTTCCAGCACCTCCAACGTGGGCCGACGTCGAAGGGTGCTGCGTGTCGCCGGGGTCGAACGGGAAGGGGTTTTGCCACCGAACAAGAAGCGAAAAAGACTCATGTGACGAAGCTCCCGTGAATGTGCCGTGGCCAGGAGGGCAAGCAGGCGCGCCGGGCACGGAATGCCCAATGCAGGCGGAAACGCTCTTTCAGTGGTATCGGCTTTTTCCAAGAAATCGCGTGAAGCAAAGTGAACGATCAGGGGATGTGGAGCGTTGCCAGTGCAGGTGGCAAAGCAGGAAGATGGGAGGACTTTCCCAATTGCGCCAGCAATTCGGCTAGTCTTGCCAACGTGGCCGGTGTACACTCTGCGGCGAAAAGGAGCTTTGCGATGGCGGCGTCGAACGGCGAGCGGGTGATCCTGGTGCACGACTGGCTGACCGGCATGCGCGGCGGCGAGAAGTGCCTGGAGGCACTATGCCGGCACTGGCCGCGGGCGCCGCTTTACACTCTGCTTCACAAACGTGGCGCGGTGTCGCGCGCGATCGAGGATCGGCCCATCCATACCAGCTTTTTCCGCTTTTTTCCGAAGGTCGACCGCTACTACCGCTATTTGCTGCCGCTCATGCCGCTGGCGGCGCGGTGGACTTTACCGGAGTGCGACCTGGTAGTGAGCCTGAGCCACTGCGTCGCCAAATCGGTGTCGCCGCCGCTGGGGACGCCGCACCTGTGCTACTGCTTCACGCCGATGCGTTACGCCTGGCACATGCGCGAGGCCTATTTCGAACCGGGTGGCGGCTGGCGTGGCCGGCTACGTGACCGGGTGCTTGGGCATTTGCGTGATTGGGATCGGCGGACCGCCCAGCGAGTCACCCATTTCGTGGCGATCAGCCGCACGGTCCAGCGCCGCATCGCGGAGTGTTATGGACGAGACAGCCGCGTCATTTATCCCCCGGTGGACACTGATTACTACTGTCCGGCCGCAGTGCCGCGAGAGAATTATTACCTCGTGGTGTCCGCGTTCGCGCCCTACAAACGCATCGACCTGGCCGTGGATGCCTGCCGGCAATTGGACCTGCCGCTGGTCGTCATTGGCAGTGGGCAGGACGAAAAACGGCTGCGGCAACGCGCTGGCCCCCGTGTCAAGTTTCTCGGTTGGCAAAGTGACGAGGTGATCCGCGATCACATGAGGCGTTGCAGGGCGCTGTTGTTTCCGGGTGAGGAGGATTTCGGCATCGTTCCCGTCGAAGCGCAGGCGTGCGGCACACCGGTGATCGCGCTGGCACAAGGCGGAGCACTGGAAACCGTCCTCACGGGGCCGGATGCGACCGGCGTGCTATTCCAGGAGCAATCGGTGGATTGCCTGGCGACAGCGCTGCGGGATTTTGGGAGGCAGCCGGACGCAATCTCACCGATCGCGGCCAGGCGGAATGCGGTCCGCTTCAATAAACAACGCTTTGCCGACGAGATGATCGCGCTGACGGCGGAAATCCTTGGCGGCGCTGACACATCCGCGAAACGCCGCAGCATAACCACTAACAAAAAACGGCGGGCGCTCGCAAGAACGCCCGCCGTCATGAGGTTTTACCAACCAAATCAAGCCGTTAGCGGCAGCCGCCGAAGCAGCTCAGGCCGCAGCCGCTGGAGTGGCTGAACAGGCTGCAACCGCTGAAGCAGCTGCGCGGTGCACAACCGGTGGAGCACGGCGTGGAGCAGGTGGTGCAAGGCACGGAGACAGCGACCGGCGCCGGCGCCGGGGCGGCGACCGCAACCGTTTCGCAATACTTCACCATCCGCTTTTCGGTGGACGGAACGCATTCGTACACGGTCCGCGTGCCGGTCTTCTTCTCGGTGTTGATCTTGCAGACGTTCACGGTGACCTGTTGGTCTTCCCAAACGCGCTCGCAGACCGTCCGCTTGCCGGTTTTCTCGACGCGGTCATAAGTGCAAACGTTGACCATGACGTCCTCGGTGACCGGAACGCATTTGCAAACGGTCCGCGTCCCCTTTTTCACCTCGTTGGCGTAGGTGGTGACGTTGACGTCAACTTCCACTTCCTTGCCCTCGGACTTCATCACGGTGCGCTGCACCTTTTGCGTGGTGCAAACGCGCTGGCACCTGTAGCTGACGCCGCCGCACGGATCGCAGCAAGGAACCATCACGGTCGACCAGCAAGGAACTTCACATTCGACGACGGTCGGCACGCAGGTGTACTGCATCACCTTGCGTTTCTCCATCTTAGTGGTGGGAACGCAAACGGTGTAAGTGACTTCCTGGGTCTCATTGACCAAGGTCATCTTGGTGATCGTGCGCTTCTCGGCCTTGACGACGGGAACGCACTCGGTCCACTTCACGTCGATTTCTTTGGTAACCGTCTTGCAAACCTTGACAGTCCGCGTTTCCGGGACCATCACCTGGGTACACAGCATGTACTCGTAGGGCACTTCCTTGGCGACCTGCTTGTAGACAGTGACCTCGATTTCCTTTTCCTTCCAAACCTGTTGGTAGGTCATGCCCGGCACCGCGGTCCCGCAACCGCCGCAATCGCGAGGAGCAGGGCAGCCACCGCAACCCCCCAAACCGAAAAACGACGCCTCAGCACCGCTGGCCGCCGCGAGCAAAACCAACGCGACGGCGATACTCGCCAACACCAGCTTTTTCATTGTGAACCCTTTCGTTTAACTTGGACAAACTACGTAACCACGGAAGCATGGGTAATCTGTATTAGAGTAAGCCATGATCGGCCAGCTGTTGCAACAGCAATTTAATACCAGGCAACGGTTTTTTGGGGAAATTGCGCCGGTATCGCCGGCAAAATTGTTAACCGGCAGGGGGGCACTTGGCGAGTGAATGGCGTAACGATATTGTGGAAAAGAAGATGCGGCAAAAACCGGCGTCAGGCCTCGGTCAACACCCATGTGCCCCACAGGGCCAAACCAAACGCCGCCCGCAATGCCGTTTGTGTCACCCACCACCAGAGGCTGACCTGAAGCAGTTTGCTGGCCTGGAGCAATGCCTTGCGCACCTCGGCATCCACCATTTGCCGCGGGTTCACATAGCCAAAGGTGACAATGCGCACGACGTGGGCGGCCCGCGAACGCAGCCAGTATTCGGCCTGGTCGAAGTACTTCTCCATTTCGTCGCGGTCGATTTTGCCGACTTGAATGGCCCCGTACATGTCCACGCCGAACATTGCCAGTCCCAGCGGGACCACGAAAACCAGGGCTGCCCAATGCACGGCCAATTGGCCTGGCGTGATGGTGGCCTGGGGCCAGATCTGTCTGGACGCGATGATCTGAACCACCGCCAGCAGCAAGGCCAGCAGCGCCGGCAGCACCGTCGCCCAGGTCATGAAAATGGTGTGATGCTGTTTGACGATTTCCAGCAACCGCGGCCATCGCGCCGGCCCGGTGAGCGCGAGTCTGGCACCCTCGCGGTATTGGCCGACGCGGCGATAGAGACCGACAAAAAACATCAGCGTGAAGTAAAAATCGAGGAAGCGGATAAGATTGAGGTCGACCAAACCATTCATGACAGGCACTTCGGGGGCCACGTTGCCAAAACCGGGCGTACTTTACCGTGTTTGCCACTGGAGTGTCCATGCCTGTCGGCTGAGCATAAGATTCCCTCGTCGCCTCACCCAGCGGAGCCGTCAACAGCATGCACCAGCCCCGCGTTTTCATCCTTCGCGCCCCTGGCAGCAACTGCGACGGCGAAGCCGAATTCGCCTTCGAGCTGGCCGGCGCCGCGGCCGAGAGAATCCACATCAACCGCCTGCGCGAGAATCCAGCGATGCTCAGGGACTTTCAAATCCTGGTCATTCCGGGCGGTTTCACCTACGGCGACGACGTGGCCGCCGGCAAAATCCTGGCGATCCAGCTGAAGCATTTCCTCGACGACGCCCTGCGCGAATTCCGCGATGCCGAGAAACTGATCCTTGGCATCTGCAACGGATTTCAGGTGCTGCTGAAAGCCGGCCTGATCATGCCGCCCGACGAGGACGGCCCCATCGCCACCCTGGCTCACAACGATTCGGCGCGTTTCGAGGATCGCTGGATCCATTTGCAGGCCAATGCGACCCGCTGTCCCTGGTTCCTGGGCGGTTACGAGCGCTTCGCCGTGCCCGTGGCTCACGGCGAGGGCAAGTTCGTTTGCCGGGAGCCCTGGATTTTGAAAGGCCTGGAAGCGACCGGCCAGATTTGCCTCAAGTACGTGGACGCGGCAGGTAGACCAGGGCCCTTTCCCATCAATCCCAACGGTTCGCAGGCAGACGCGGCTGGCGTATGCGACGCCACCGGCCGGGTGCTGGGTTTGATGCCGCACCCCGAGCGCCATGTCCTGCCGTTGCAGCATCCCCAGTGGACGCGCCGCGGCCTTGCGGACGAAGGTGAAGGGTTGCGTCTTTTTCGCAATGCCGTGGAGTTTTTCCTGTGAGGAGCGCGTGATGGCCTTCACGGCAGCAGAGCGGGCAGCATGCCGCAAACTGGTGGACATGGGGTTGGAAGAAGACCTCGGCACGGCAGGCGATCTTACCAGCCAGGCCGTCATTCCGCTTGATCTGTTGGGGAATGCGGTATTCGTGGCCCGGGCCGACGGCGTTATCGCGGGCTTGCCGGCTGCCGAAATGGTGTGCGCGGCGATTGACGCCGCATTGAAGTTTCGCGTAGAGGTTGAAGACGGCACCAAGGTGGCTCGCGGTTTTAGATTGGCAACGCTGACAGGGCCGATGCGTTCCTTGCTCGCGGCCGAGCGCTTGGCGTTGAACTTCATGCAACGGCTCAGCGGCATAGCGACGCTCACCGCGGCTTTTGTGCGAGCTATCGACGGTTTGCCGGCAGTTATTCTCGACACCCGCAAAACGACACCCGGTTGGCGTTTGCTGGAGAAATATGCCGTGCGGGCTGGAGGTGGCCACAATCACCGCATCGGCCTGCACGACGGTATTCTTATCAAGGACAATCATCTTGCAGCGACGGCCGCCAATGCTGACATCGCCGCGGTGACGACTCTCGCCAAGGCATTTGTCAACGGCCAGGCGCCCGTCGAGGTGGAGGTGGAATCGCTCGATCAGCTCAGGCACGTTTTGCCGGTTCAACCAAACATCGTGCTGCTCGACAACATGACACTCCAGGAACTTCACACCGCGGTTCAGCTTCGCAACCAAACCGCGCCCCATGTGCAGCTTGAAGCCAGCGGCGGTGTGACATTGGCCAGTGTTCGGGCCATCGCCGAGACCGGCGTCGAGCGCATCAGCGTCGGCGCGTTGACGCATTCGGCGCCGGCCCTGGACATCGCACTCGATTACTTGCCCCCATGAAACCAAACGAAGAATGGCAATTGCCAACATTGCTTCTGGGCCGTCGAGTACTGGTTTTCGACCGGCTCGACAGCACCAACACCTTCGCTCTGGATTTGGCCGGCGACCCAACCAATGACGGGTTGGTGGTGCTTGCCTCGGAACAAACTGCCGGCCGCGGTCAGCACGGACGCTCCTGGTCGTGCCCCGGCGGCGCCGGCGTGCTGATGTCCGTGCTGGTATTCCCGCCGGAGCCGTTGCGGCGCCCGGCGGTCCTGACCGCATGGGCGGCATGTGCGGTGTGCGGCCTAATTGGCAAAATGACCGGGCTCGAGGCCACGATCAAATGGCCCAACGACGTGCTGATTCAAGGCCGCAAGGTATGCGGCATCCTGCTTGAGCAAAGGGGCGGGACGGTGGCCGGCATCGGGCTCAACGTCAATCAGCCCACGGAGCATTTCGAGGCCGCCGGGTTGCCCAATGCGGCATCGTTGGCCATGTTGTCAGGCCAGAGGCTCGACTGCCGCGATGTCGCTGTTAAGTTACTTGTCGAGCTCGATGGCTGGTATGACATCTTGGTAAAAGGCAATGTCGGCAAACTTGAGAACGAGTGGAAACAGCGCATTGGATTGCTTGGCAGGCACATTGAAATCGACACGCCCACGGGACGCCACGCTGGCCAATTGCAAGACATTAACTTCGATGCAGTGCAGGTGCGCCTTGCTGATGGACAGGTTCTCAAAATCCCGCCTGAAGGCGTGCGGCACTTACAGCCGAGCCGCCAGAATTTCCCGCAAACGGGGCGTGCAGCTTCTTCAGGCCCATAATTTCGGGAGGATTTCAAGAAGTGGCCAGAAAAAGCCTATGGCGCAACCTGTCGAAATGGGGCGCTGGTGGGCCGATTGCCAAACCCGTTGCACTTTTGACTGCATTCATTGAGAATTGCATGGCGAAGGCAATTTGTTCCGCCGATTTATCAACTGGTGCAGAGGACGGTCGGACTTGAATTGTGCAAGGCAAGGTCGCGGAGGTCGGCGGTTCGTCATCAAGAACCCGAAGCCTGTCCCGAAAGGCGGTGAAATCCGTGTTTAGGAGTTTTAAGCTCTGGCTGCTGGAGCAAAAATTGAGGCACGCCGGCAAGGCTGGGAACTTCGCTTTTCCCGCACAGCCCGCAAAATCGGCACATCTTTCCGCCAAATCGAACCGAACATAGCGAATACTCCAGCCGCACCGTGTCTGTCGCTGTCATCCTTGCTTAAGATCCTTTGCCGCCGTCCCTGTGGCGGCCGATGTATCGAATGGTCGGCCTGGAAGCTAGCCCTTCCTGGCTGCCGCTGACGCGTGCCTGGAGGTCACCGCTGAGCAATTTCATCCCTTGCCTTCGACAAGCGCTGCGCTCCCTGCCGATCTGGGCTGTCGCGTTGGCGTTGTTGGGAACGGCCTCAATCGCCGTCGTGCCCTCGTCGAACCCTCGCGGGGGCACTTACCTTGCCAACGACCAATCCACCGCGGTCCGACTTGCCGACGTTTCCAATGCCGACGCCGCCGTCCAGCGCCGCCAGGCATTTGCCCGGATCGGCCTCGACAAATGGCACGAGGCGGGCCAGCGCGGCCAGGGAGTCAAGGTGGCCGTGCTCGACTCGGGCTTTCATGAATACCGGTCAATGCTCGGCAAAGCACTGCCCGCCAACGTGACGGTGAAGTCCTTTCGGCGCGACGGCAACTTTGACACCGCCGAAAGCCAGCACGGCATCCTGTGCGGCGAAGTGATCCACGCCATGGCGCCCGACGCCGAGCTGATGCTCGTGAATTGGGAAACCGATCGTCCCGCGACCTTCCTGCAGGCCGCGCGCTGGGCCATCGACCAGGGAGCCAAAGTGTTGTCGTGCTCGCTCATCATGCCGAGCTGGAGCGACGGCGAGGGCGGCGGCGGCATCAATGAGGAACTGGCCAAAACGGTCGCCGGCGGCAGGGCAGGGCAGGGGGCTTTGTTTTTCGCCAGTGCCGGCAATCTCGCCCAACGGCACTGGGCCGGCCCTGTGCGGCCTGATCGCGCCGGGTTTCACCAATGGGCTCCTGGCAATCGCAACAATTTGCTCACTCCGTGGGGCGAGGAACGCGTGTCCGTCGAGCTTTACGGCCCGGCCTGTGCAGGTCTCGAATTGCTGGTGTTCGATGCGTTGACGGCCAAGGAGATAGGCCAGTGTCGAGCGTCGACGGAGGGCAGCCCCAGCGGTTGCCCCTGCGCGGTCGTGCGCTTTCAACCGCGACCCGGCAGCCGCTATGTTGTTCGCCTGCGTTGCGACGATGCCAAAAACACCAATGCTTTTCACCTGGCGGCCTTGGGCGCCGGGCTCGAGCATTCGACATCCGCCGGCAGCCTCACTTTTCCGGCGGATTGCCGCGGCGCTGTGGCCGTGGGCGCAGTAGACAGCGGCGGTAAGCGTTTAAGTTACAGCTCTTGCGGTCCGAACTCGGGATTGCCCAAGCCCGATTATGTGGCCGAGGTGCCGTTCCCTAGCCTTTGGAGAGATCGTCCCTTCGCCGGCACTTCCGCCGCGGCTCCTCAAGCGGCCGCCCTTGCGACGCTGGTCTGGGCCAGGCATCCGGATTGGACCGCCAACCAGGTCAACGAGTCGCTCCGCCAGGCGTCTTCCGATCTCGGCCCGCTCGGCCACGATTGGGAAACAGGCCACGGCTTGCTTCGCTTGCCTACCTGCACACCTTGAGCACGATCACATCGCGGAACGGATACCGCTCAACAATCCGCCATGGCCCTGGTGGCTGTAACTGACTCACCAGGATATTCTGGGAATCGCCATGGGGATTACTCAAAAGCCACAATGTATCCACGCACTCGCCTGACGGTGTGCCGTCGCTCGCCAGCGCCGCTCCTGGCAGTAGCGAGGCCGGCTCGGTGGGCAGCACCAGCATTGCCCTGTAGTACGGGCCGAGGTTGCGGCAATAGTAAGCCTGTTCCCAGAATGTGCCGACCACGGGCTCGTCCGGTTTGCGATGCTCCAGGACAAACGCCACCGGTGTCCTGGAATCGAGCCGCTGCCAGGGGTGGATGACAACCCAGAAGACTTGGCCCACTGGGGCCAGTAACACCACGGCCAAGCAAAACGGCGCCATTTTGCCCATGCGACCGACCCATGCCAGCGCCGGCGGAATGCCCGCGGCAATTAGCAGCAGCACAGCAGGCGCCGCGTAAACAACCACTCTCGATGCTTCCAATGGGTAACTGCTGAGCAGCCATCCCACGGTGTTGAGCGCAATGGGAGCCAGTAACAGTCCAATTGGCCAGCCCCGGCCCGCCCGCCACAAACTCATCGCACCCACCGCCGCAAACACGCAAAACGCATTGCCAACTGGCTCCAGGGCATAACGGGCAACTTCGGTCAGCCTGACCAGCGCGATGAACGGCACCAAATACGGCTTGTCCCACTGCGGCAGTTTGGTCTCCCAACAGGCCAGCATCCGTTCGTTCTTTTGGGCCTGGATCGCGGTGCAATAAAGCAACACAAAGGCACAGCCCAGCGCGAGGCCCCAGACGCCAAAATGCACCCACGTCACCGGGCGGCGCGATCGCCACACGGCGGGGAGCTGCGTTAGCATCAAGCCGCCCAGCAGAAAACATGCGGGAAACGAGGAAAAAACCAGCACCGGACTAATAACCGCCGCGACGACTAGCCAGCGCTGGAAGCCTGCCATCAGGCTCGATTGCCACATGCGCAGGCCGAGCGCCAGCACGCCCGCCGCCACCAGCACATCCACGCTATAGGGTTTCGCTTCGCATGCGTGCCAGAGCAAGCGGTCGGAACAACCGAGCAGCAGCGCAAACCACACAACCCCGGCGCGGGGCAGGATTTTGGCTGCCAGCAAAACCAACCAAACATAGCCGCGCAACTGGCCAGAAACGGCACCAATCTTAATGCGTAGGTGCCGTCGCCCAATGCGAGCGCTACCGCTTTTTCGACGGCCAGAAACAGCGGCGGACACGCTTCCGAATAATAAAGCGGCCCCAGCATTTCGCTGAAGTCCTTGTTGAGCGCGTTAAAGATCAGCACGGATTCATCGTGCCACACCGGCGGATCGACGAGATAATGGCCGGTGCGCAAGCCCAATCCGAAAAGGACAACTACGGCAAGCAACAAAACTCCACGCCTTGGCGATTGGCCATTATCCACCCGCTGCCAGCGCATCAGTCGCTCGCCCATGGTTTTCACCAGGCGGCTGGAAATCGCTTTACGCTGTGTTGGCGGATGAATCATCGCTGGGTCCCTGATTTCAATGCACGCCGGGCAAAGTGCCGTGAGCCGCCAGCACGGCGCCGGCATTGACGCGATACACCGTCGCCCGCAGGCGTGGCCCTTCGTGATGCCTGATCGGCGCGGAGCCGCAGTAATAGCACAGGACGGTGCACCACGGCATGTTGTCCGTCGCTTCGACCGTGTGCAGCTTGCTCAACGGCGCCTCTCCGGGATGAAAATCGACCCGGTTCAATTGCTGCTCGACCAGCACCACCAGATCGCCGGCCTGCAGCTCGCTTCGATTGGGATCGAGCGGCTGCAGGCCATTCTTCAGGGCGTAGTATTCGAACGCCCAGGCGCCGGCGAACCAGGTTTGGCCGTGCGGGTTTTCACGGCGGGCAATATCGACGACTGCCTCGGCCAGCTCTTCCGTGGCGCGGGCCTCACGGATGTCGATAAAGGCAACCGCCAAACCAAATGCGGCTGCAGCCGCCGTGGCCGTCCAAACCAGTCGCCGTCCAAGATTGACCTTCGCGACAGTGAACCCCGCGAGAATGGTTGCGACCACGACGACGCCAAGCACACGCCGAGCGGCTGGAAATGGGCTGAGGACAACCGCGCCACCAATTTCGATGGTGAGCCAGAGCAAAAGGAAGCGAATGGCGCGGCCGACGCCGGGTTCCGCGTTTAGCCGCGGTCCGAAGGACCGCGCGTCCGGCGCAACACCGCTCAGCGCGCGGTCCTCCGGACCGCGGCTAAACGTCCGAATGACGCCGGCGCCGAGGCGCTCCACCACAAAACGGTAAGGCAGCCATACAGCACGCCGTCGATTTTGACCGTGGCGCCAGGCTCATCGGGGATGATCCCTAGCAGCAAAAAACCAATCGTCAACGCCAGCACCGCCGCCGCCCACCACCAACCGCTTCGCTTGCAACCGAGCACCGAGACAAAAAACACGCCGGGCGCAAGTGCCGCCGTCAACGCGGCCGTGGGAATGAGCAGATGCCGAATGCGAGACCATGTGCCCGTTGTGCGTTGACCCAGCGCCGTCAGAAAGTGCGAATCGCCGTGCTGCATCGTCACGAACAACTCCCAGGCCGCGAACAGCAGCACGGCAGTCGCGCACGCCGCCAAGGCAAGACGAACGCGGCCGTGGATCAATCCATAAGCGAGCAGCACGGCAGGGGTCGTCATGGCGCTGTACTTGGTCTGCATCGCCAAACCGGCCAGCAATCCGGCCAAAACTGCCAACCCCCACGACTGGCGATCGCCGGCCCGAGCAAAAATCGCCACCGCGGCTAGGCTCAGCGCCAGGGCGGGAACGTCCAGCATGAGGTTAGCGCTTGGCAACAAAGCCGGCGACAAGAGCGTCATCCATGCCAGCGGCATCGCCAACGCCGTTGCCCAGCGCTGCAGGAGCACAAACAACGCCGCGGCCAGCATGATATTCAAGGGCAGCAGCGTCAATTTCCAAAGGAATGGTTGATCGCCAAGGATAGCCTGTGCCGCCGCGATCCAGTACGGCACCACCGGTGGCGCCAGCAGTGCATTGCCCTGGTGGAACTGGTAATCCCAGTAAATGACCGAGTCATACGGCTCCAGCGGGCTGTCGGCGATATGCGCGGCGTGGAGAACATAGGCAGCATCGTCGACGTGGAGCGGCTTAACGCAGTTGAGCAAGGTGAAGAAGACGGATAAAGTCAGCAGGCTAATGCAGGTTTTGGCCCTCGTTCCCCAACCCCTCGTTCCCCAACCCCTCGTTCCCAAACTCCTGTTTAGGAATGCCCGTTTGGCAAACTCCTGTTTGCCGGCAACCGGCAAATGACGTGGACAAGCGACAATCGCGGGCATGAGACCATCCGTGGCCGTGTATTTGAAGCGGCAGGGCAACAATTCTTAACAGCATCGCAAACCTGACGCAAGGCGGCTTCCGCGCGGCAAAAAAATCTGGGGCAAAAAAATGGCAATGCAGGGATTCATTTTTTTTCCCCAGATTTTTTTGCCATTACCCCTCGTTCCTAAACTCCTGTTTGCCGGCACCGTAATCGACCTGCATGGTCATGACTTACCCTGGGGTTGCGAAGACGGCAGCCGCACGGTCCCCTCCTGGCCGTCGACGGCACGACAAGAAACACGGCGGCAAGAAGTACCAGGCTCGGTGTCTGGAAGTCCTCCAGTGGCTTCACGCCGAGGGGGATGTTACAATGTTGACGGTGGGGCCGGAGTCGTGAGCGATGTGGTTGACTATCGACAACAGGAGCCGAAGTATCAAGTTCAATTGAAAACCGTTGCCAACGTGGAGACAACCATGCGCATCCTTGCTCTTTTCCTTCTTGCCGCCGCAACCTCACCCGCCACCACCTCCGCCCAGGACAAGCCCATCGTCGGCCTGATCCCCAAGGCGCAGAAGCCGATCACGATGGACGGCAAGCTGACCGACTGGGAGGGCGCCTTCGTCACTCCGGTTCACGTTGGCCATCCCGACTTCGCCAACCGAGGCGGGCAATTTCTGTACCTGTGGGACGAGAAGAACCTCTACATCGGCCTGCGTTGCCTCGACCAGAAGCCGGCGCACATTGGCCCCGACAATCAACTTTACAACGGCGATGCGGTCGAGTTCTACCTGGACACCCGCAGAGGCGAGAAGCTCGGTGACGGCTTTCGGCCCTGGCACGCTGCACATGTTCTTCACGCCCTTCACGAAAACCGACATCAAGCCCCGCATGCAGGTCCGTGATCTGCCTGCGTTCAAGGACTTCAAGTTGCAGGGAGCCGAGGTCGCCGCCGTCAAAACGCCGTGGGGCTACACGGCCGAGTTCAAGCTGCCGTGGGCCAATTTCCCGGATTTCGCACCCAAGGCCGGCGAGATCATCGGCATCGACTGCGAACTGTGCAGCAGCGACGGTGGGCCACGGGTGGATCGCACCTTCGTCTATTCGTCGCCGGCTGCCGTTACCAGTCCCTCCGCTTTCGGGCGGGTGCGACTGGTGGATAAGATCGACGCCGGCCAATTGAAGCCGCTCGGACGTGTTTTACTGCCGCTAAGCCTGACCCGTTCCACCAATTACGCCTGGCTCTACGGCACCGTTTGCGTGTCGCCGACCATCGAAGGCGTGGTGGCCAAGCTGGAAGGCAAACTCGTGGACGCCAGCGGCAAGGTGCGGAAAACTTCTAGCGGGAGCAAGAGAGCCCAGGACGGCTTTTTGCTGTGGACTGCGACCTGGGAGTTATTCGATTTGCCGGCTGGAGTCTACACGCTTGAATTGACGGCGACCGACAAGGATGGTGCGGTGGTCACTTCCAGGACGGAAAAGGTGTTGCATGGGAATCCCGATTCGGCGAAGTGAATTGCCGACAAGCCATTGCGTGACGGCGAAGGATATGCGAAACTCAAGCCTGGACGCACCGGCTCGCCAAAATGGAAGGATTCAGGCGTCATGGATAACGATAGTCCCGTCCAAGAATCAGCCGTACACTGTTGCCCATTTTCGCGCCTAGCTCGTCGTGCTGGTGTAGTCCTTTTGCTCCTGTACGTTGTGAGCTTTGCCGTTTCGTGGTGGTTGATGCCTATCAAGCCCTACGCCACGCTCAATCTTGATAACGAAATGTGTTGGGTGCTGTTTTCCCCTGACGGAACCATGCTTGCAACGCTGCCACAGCGGGGACCATTTAAGCTTTGGGACGTTGCAAGTGGACGCGAGCGTTTTTCCATTGCTCAGAGTTGGCAAAGGGTTGAAACAGTTTTGTTTTCCCCGGATAACAAATTCGTGGCTGCCCATGAACTGGGAGGCGATGTCAAGCTTTGGAGTACTACGACGGGTGATGAGATAAGAGTGCTTCACCCTGAAACTCCGTCTTTTCAAGGACCGCATTTCCAGTTTTCTCCTGATTCACGCTTTCTTGTTTCTCACAAATACAACGACACGGATTCCCCTAACAAGGAATACATCACGTTCTGGGATATCGAAACTAGGCGAGAATTTGCTAACGTCGAAGGCGGCTTCCACACGCTTGCTTACGCACCTGATGGAAAGTCGTTCGCGACGTGCCTGCTAGGAGGAGATTTGAGCAAAGTCACCGATGTCATTCATTGGAGGATTGATAAGGCGCCGGTAATGGCAAAACAACATCGCATTTCTGCCGCCAGAGTTGCCTTTTCACCAGACTTGACGACATTTGTCACCGGCGAAAACCTGGCCAACGGGATGGGCCAGATTGCCAAATATGACATGCTGACTGGTGAAAAGCAGTGGTCTGTGACGTTCAAACAATTTGGCACGGAGTTGTGGTCGCTTTCGTTCCTGGCAGATGGCAAGGTTCTTTCAGCGCGTGGTGGAATTCAGTGGGAATGGCGCTATCGGACGACATTGTGGGATGTGGCGGGTACGCCGAAGGAGTTAGGTTCCTTCTCAGCAATAGCCGCCGTTTCTCCTAATGGCAAGTGGTTGGCAATACCGCTGGCGTCAGGCGCTGGACTTGTTAGATCTTCAGCGCCTGAGCTTGTTGCGGACTTGATCGTCGATGGCGATTTTAGACTAACAGGAATCGGCATCCTAAATGAGACAACGTGGTCGTCACCTTCGTTCTCGCCAGACAACAAGATGCTCTCAGTCGGACAGTTAAGCCGACCTCGACACGAACCGTTCTTGGCAAGTTTGCTGCCGGAAAAATATAACCCGTTTGGGTATGGTTCACATGGATCGGTTTTTCGAGTTTGGGACGTTGAAAGTCGGCGGGAATTGTTGACCGTCAGCAACTGCTGCGGCGCCCATTTCTCGCCTGATCGTCGGGTCTTGGCAACCTGTCGTGAAGATTTCACAGGCGTTGATCTGTGGACGGTGCCATTGCGCGTTTCTGCTTGGCGCCTGTGGGCTGGTCAGTGCTGATCTGGTTTGTGGCTGTGCCGATTTGCTGGTTGGGTTTTGGGGCAGTCAGACTGGCGTTTGCACCCGATGGCCGACTTTTGTCCTTAAAGAAGCACAAAACCACGCCGCAAAAGCCGCCTACTCCAGAGCCGATCCCATCGCCCCCTACTCCAACTCAATCGCCTCCTTGAACGCCTCCAGGAACCCCTCTGGCTGTTGGGCACCCGGAAGCGTGATCTTGGCGTTGATGAGGAAAAAGGGCACGCCATCCACCCGGAGTTGCCGAGCTCGGTCAGCAGCCTCCTCGATCACTTCCCGCCCCTCATCACCATCAAACACGCCCTCAGCCTTGCCCCTGTCCATGCCTGCTTCGGTAACCACCTCGATGAGCGCCTGCCGGTTGCTGATATCCCGGCCATTCGTGAAGTACGCGAGGAACAGCGCCTCCACGACCGCATTTTGAACACCCTCCTTGTCGGCCAGCCAAATGAGCCGGTGCGCGTCCAGCGTGTTCGGGGTTCGCTCGATCCGGTCGAAGGCAAAGTGGATGCCTTCCGCCGCCCCGACCGCAACCACCTTGGCGTCGAGTTCCATTGAGCGCTCAATGCTGCCGAACTTCCTGATGCGATAATCCCTGCGGCTGATCCCCTCTTTCGGCATTTGCGGGTTGAGTTGGAAGGGCAGCCAGCGCACATTAACCTCGTGCTGCTGGGCGGCGATGGCCTTTTCCAGTCGCCTTTTGCCGATAAAGCACCAGGGGCAGATCACGTCGGAGAAGATGTCAACTTGTAAAACCATGATTTAACCACCGAACCGGGGAGCGTGATTGTCTGTCCTGTAAAATGCCCGATGATGCTCCAGGTGCCGCCATGAAAATCGTCGTCAACGATCAGGTTCATTTATCCGACTTCCGATCCACGGACAAGTGCGCCCTCGTCGAACATCTCAATGACCGGGACATTTACGACCGCACCCTGCGCATCCCTTTTCCGTACACCGACGCCAATGCCGACGAATGGCTGGCCGTCTACAACAGTGCCACCCAGCAGCAGGGCCAGCCAGTTCACTTCGCCATTCGAACTGCTGACGACGCTTTGATTGGCGGCTGCGGCTTCAATGGCTTCGAGATTGGCAAGGACCACCGAGGTGAGATCGGGTACTGGTTGGCGAAACCGTTTTGGGGCCAGGGCATCATGACCGCCGTGGTTAAACGAGCTTGCCGGCACGCCTTCGAGCAGTTCGGTTTGGTAAAGATCTTTGCCCATGTCTGGTTGAACAATCCGGCATCGGCTCGTGTCCTCGAAAAATGCGGATTCCAGCAGGAGGGTTTGCTTCGGAAACACTTCGCCAAGGAGGGGAAGCTCGTTGATGCCATGCTGTTTGGTTTGCTCAAAGACGAGAGTTGATACGGCGCTTTCAAGCCCACCGAGTTAATCGTCGGTGCGCCGCTGGAATTCCTAAAATGACGCCTTGCCGGCTCGGTAGACGCCTTCCGCTTGACGACAACCTCGATACGCAGCAGCACGCCGATTCCTGATGTCAGTCTAGGCAGCCAGCTGTCACGCTAGCGATTGTGGAATGCCCTCAGATCGCCCCAGGACTGCCCGCAAAGCGTTCGGGCAAGGCGTTGGGCTGAGCGAGGGGCGTTCTGTTAGGCAAGCGGATTGCGCCGACGAGTCGATACCAGTCCACGTGACCGCCTGCGCCATCTGCTATGACGAGAGCGGTATGACTTCCAGGTCACGGGTCATCAGTGGACGGGGCGGAACACTTGCCTGCCACCGATTGCAGCCAGAAAAGGTAAGGAAACACCAAAGCGTAAATGACGATGGCAGGGATGTTTATCGCACCTGCCAAGATAAATGGAAGCACGACATTGAAGATGATGCAAGTCCGAAGACTGTCCAGATCAGGGTCTTGGCTGTGGACATGGGATGAAGCTCGTCCTTCTTCCACCACCGTTTTTGCCACTTCCCATAACGCAGGGGACACATCTGCCGGGCAATGCTCCGTGACCTGCTTCAAGCAATCGTCTGCGGATTGCCCCGAAACAAGGGCCATCGCGGCGGCGGCGATGATTGGCGAACGGCTCAGTCCAGCACCACAGCAGACCAGAGTAGGCAGGTTCTTTTCCAGGAGGTTTGCTACCGTCAAAATCGCCAACTCAAGTAGCTTCCTGTCATTGCCAGGCCCGTCTACCAGCGGAAAACGGCAATAAACAAGGTCACGGGGCGCTTCCACCGTAGGCTCCTCTGCTGCAAGGTGGACGAGTGCTTGGATGCCGGTGTCGAAGATTCGCCGGAAATCTTGGCCATCCCCGGCGTGACCCAACCAAAGGAGAAGGTGCGGGATTTGTCGCATGACCTTGGTCCTGTCTGCTTGAAGACCGGGCGGTCCCCTTTGCACCTGTTGCACTCGATCCCCGCAAAACTCGCCGGCCAAGGACGGGCTCCCACCTGCCTCAAACGCCGGGCCTTGATGTCGACTGGCTTATTTTACCGTTCGCTTGCGCCCTCTGCCAGACATTCGGGTGGGCGCCAAGTAAAATGGACCAGGAGGGACAAGTAGGCGGGCCATTGAGCGAGAGCGAATTGGCGGTTTTCGCCAGGAGAAGGCTGACTGGTAGAAGCGTTTTTGGATTCGGTTGGTGAGGAATTGTGGAGCATGACAATGGGGTTTTTCGACAAGTTCCTTGGCGGCACACCCAGCAAGGACAATTTTGCCCAGATCATGACCGATGCACTCCACCGAGCCGGGGAAACGCAGAAACTGCGTTACGACGCGAAAGAATTCCAGTTGGTGGTCGAAGGTGGCCAGCAGCAATTCTTCAATTTGCACAACATCTTTCAAGAATACTGCTCAGTTCCCAAAGCACAACGAACGGAAGCTTTGCAACGATTTGTCCGCAGCTGGTTTTCCCACCTGAAGGAAGCGCCCAAGGAATTCACCGATGCTCGACATGATCTGCTGCCAAGCATCCGTGGCCGTTCCTACATCGAGTTCTCACGCCTGCAACTTCATGCTCAGGGCAAAACGGACATCGACTGGCCGCATCAAGTGCTGGCTGAACATTTGGCAATCTGTCTGGTTTACGACCTGCCGGAGTCAATGGTAGTGCTTCAGCAGAAAAGCCTTTCGGATTGGGGCGTGACGTTGGAGCAGGCAATGGATGCGGCAATTGAGAATCTTGAGAACATCAGCAAGCGGCAGTTTGAAATGCCGCAGCCAGGTGTTTGGGTCTCACCTTACCGGGATAATTACGATACGGCACGGTTGCTGCTGCTCGAGGTGATTCGAGGCCACTCGGTCAACGGGGAGCCAATAGCGATGATTCCAAATCGGGACACGTTGCTGTTCACCGGAAGTGAAGACGAGGCCGGATTGGAAAACATGCTGACCCTGGCGGAAGAAGGACTCAAACAGCCACGTCCAATTACCGGCATTTCGTTTCGCCTTAACGGTGACACGTGGGAGCCATATTTGCCCCGCACCAGCCACCCGCTCTATCAAAAACTCAAAGTGATGTGGTTGAAGTCAATGGCGATGGAATATGGCGACCAACAAGGACTTCTCAATACCGTCCACGAGAAGACCGGCCAAGATATTTTTGTCGCCAGCTATTCGGCGATGCAAAGGAACGATACGGGAGAAGTCGTCAGCTATTCGGTTTGGTCAAAAGGTGTCGATAGCCTTCTGCCTCGAAGCGATTTGGTCCATTTCTTCGTTGCCAATGGCGAGAAGGGCAATGTTGTAGCGACCGCTTCTTGGGATAGTGTGATACGGATTACCGGCAACTTGATGGAGCCGCAAGGAGTGTATCCAGAGCGGTATCGGGTGAGAGGATTTCCGAACGAGGAGCAACTGAGGCAGCTACAAAAGGCGTAATCCCATAATCTGCGTGCGAAACCTGCATATTTTCAAACGAGTGGCACCATGTCGGAGCAGGAATGGCTGGGTTGCACCGACCCGCAGGCGATGCTTGAATTCCTCCTCAAAAGCGGCAGGGTGAGCGACAGAAAGCTCAGGCTTTTCGCTGTGGCTTGTTCTCGGCGCATGTGGGATTGGATTGACGCCCTCGGTCGCAGTGCTGTGGACGTTGCTGAAAACTATGCCGATGGGCTTGCTGGCCCTGAGGAGTTGCGGGCTGCTCGCCTTGCCTGTCGGAGTGCGGGAGGCCAGGCCGCTTGGTATGCTGCGGCCACCAACCCTGCTATCGCTGCCCGTAATGCTGCCAGAAGCACCAGGCTGCTGCTAAAGCCCTTATTGGTTCTAATGCCGATGAATTTCTTGCTCAGGCGAAGTTGGTCCGAGACATCTTCGGCAACCCGTTCGGCTCCATCACCGTCGATAAGGCATGGTTGACGCCGGCCGTGGTCGAGCTGGCCCAGGCCATTTATGATGAAAGGGCTTTCGACAGGATGGCGGCCTTGGGTGGCGCACTTGAGGAGGTTGGGTGCGGTTGCGAAGAAATCCTGAACCACTGTCGTCGGGCCGGCGTCCATGTGAGGGGGTGCTGTGTGGTGGATTTGGTGTTGGGGAAGGAGTAGGCCATGACCGAGGCAAAGTGGTTGACCTGCACGGACCCAGGGCCGATGCTGGCGTTCCTACGGGGCAAAAGGAAGCTGAGGCTTTACGCCGTCGCCTGCTGCCGCCACCTGATCCCCTTGTTATTGGACTCACAAGCGTGGGGAGTTGTGGAAGCAGCGGAACAGTTTGCAGATGGGAAAATCGGACGACGAAGGTTGCAGGCGATTTGGAATCCGTTCGTTCAGCAGGGTTTTCCGTGCAGCAACTTCAGTCCTGACTCGTATGCCAGGGGAGCGGTAAATGAACTGATCGGGAGATATTGTCTAAAGCATCGCCCAAGGCCAACAGCCATGACCGACGTGGTTTCAGCGGTCGTCGAGGCGAGTTGCAAGTGGTGGAATTTCTGGCAAAGAAGAAAAATCAGGACGGCGGAACGCAAGGCACAGTGCCAATTCCTGCGTGACATCACGCGCAATCCCTTCCACCCCGTCGCCGTTGACGCCACCTGGCTCACGCCTGCTGTGGTCAGCTTGGCCCACGCCATTTACGACGACCGAGCTTTCGACCGTCTTCCCGATCTCGCCACCGCCCTTGAAGAAGCCGCCTGCAACAACCCTGAAATCCTTGCGCATTTCCGAGGACCGGGGCCGCATGTCAGGGGTTGCTGGGCGCTGGACTTGGTGTTGGGGAAGGAGTAGGCCGTGACCGAGCAGGAGCGTCAGGAGTGGCTGGCCGATTGCCTGGCCAGGCTTGGGGCGCCCACCATGACCAAGGCCGAGTGGTTGACCTGCACCGATCCAGACCTGATGCTGCGTTTCCTGCTTGGCACCAACCATCCGAGATTGCAGGCTGTCGAGAGCTTCCCCGCCTGCAAGACCAGTGATCGCAAATTGCGGATGTTCGCCTGTGCCTGCTACCACCGAATTCGTCACATGCTCCCCCTTCCTCTTGCCCAACCTGCTGTCGAGGTAGCCGAGCGAGTTGCCGATGGCATGTTACCGGTTGAAGAACTTCAGCTTGCTGAGACTCGTCTTCGGGAACCACTCGACGCTATTGAGGGGCCGTGGAGGGCTTCTCTTGGAGCCGAACGCATTGCCCTCCTGCCGACGCATGAGGCCCTTGCCCTGGCCCTGCAAGTCGTGTGGCTACAGGCTCCCAAGGCAGCATGGTACGCATCCTCGAACGCCCATTATGCTGTTGCAGCCATGGCCAACCCAGGTGCGGCGAGTAGCGATGGCGATTTCGGTGCCAGCCAGGTTGCTGAAAAACGGGTCCAAGCCGATCTTGTCCGTGACATCTTTGGCAATCATTTTCGTTCAACGGCCATTGACCCGACTTGTCTAACCTGGAAGGCCGGCTTGATCCAGCGACTGGCCCAGACCATCTATGACGAGCCAGCTTTCGACCGACTGCCCCTGGTGGCCACCGCCCTCGAAGAAGCCGGCTGCGACAACGCCGAAATCCTTGCTCATCTTCGTGGGCCGGGACCGCATGTCCGGGGATGCTGGGCGCTGGATCTGGTTTTAGGCAAGGAGTAGGTCATGACCGAGAACCGCGCTCCGCTGCGCGTCGCGGCTAAACGCAGGTTGCATTGCCTTGACCTTTCAACCTGCCGTCGCGCCAATCGTCGATGACAATGGTCACCAAACTGCCCCCGGCAGTGGTCCGCAGAGGCGTCGTGCTAAAAAGGTCGATGCCGATCTGGCCGTCTGCCGCGTCGATCGCGGTAAGCATCTGCCAATTGACTCCAGCGGCGAGCAATGTTCCCAGTCGAATGTCTTCGACAGCGACGCTCACAAGTTTGGTCGCAGTGAAATTGCAGCGCCAGCAAAGCGTGAGACGCAATCTTTGTCCCTCGTCGTCATCCGCCGCCATTCGTTATCATCCGTTAGCCGTTTCATGTCATGGGGGTGTCCGGGGGGGTTGAGATGAGACGCAATGTCCTGCTCGCAAATCGGTCAGCTCAGTGCAGCGAATCCGCGGCAGGGTCGATTGGCGGCGGTTCTGGACACCCAGAATTGCGTTCATGCCACAGTCCCAGTGAAGCACCGAATCCAGCAAATTCAGTCGGGACAAGGAGTTAATTCGTTCAGGGGGGCATTGTTTGGGGGGTCCGAATGAAAGAATCCGTCAGCTGGGAGCAGAAATTGGCCGAGACATCAGCGCGGGAGCCCTTGGGCCGCAGAGTGGATAATCCATGAGCCACCGTCAACAAACGGTAATTTTTGGTTCTTTTGCCCCAAGGGCCGGTCGCCTTTCCCTTGACAGACCACTAGCCATTCGCATTTACTATTGTGGCGTGCGGAGATGATGGAACAAAGTTGAACCGGAATGACGCAAGGAAGAAGCCAAATGAGCCAGGACGAAACTTCAAAAAGCCCTTCGCCTTCCCATCCGCTGCGCTGGTTCCCCGAATTCCTCGAGATCAGCCGCAAGCGTCTTCGGCCGCAGGCCCGTTTGCTCGGCCTGTCGCTGGTCGTGGGCATCATCGCGGGCATTGGGGCCATCGTCTTTTTTTGGGCCTGCCAGATCGCTTTCCATTTTTCGCTGGAATCCATTGCCGGCTATCATCCCCGCTCGCCGGGCGGCGAACCGTCGCTGTTTCCCGAAAGCGCTGCAGAGCTGCGGCCCTGGCTGCTGCTGATTGTTCCAACCGTGGGCGGCATTCTCAGCGGATTGCTCGTTTACACCCTGGCGCCCGAAGCGGAAGGTCATGGCACCGACGCCGCCATCGATGCCTACCATCGGCGGCAAGGGGTCATTCGACCACGGGTGCCGCTGATCAAGATTATCGCCAGCGCATTGACGCTCGGCACTGGCGGCTCGGGCGGCCGGGAAGGGCCGATCGCTCAGATTGGCGCGGGATTTGGCTCGTTCCTGGGTGGGTTGCTCCGCTTGCGTCCGACGGAGCGGCGCATCCTCATGGCGGCAGGCATGGGCGCCGGCGTGGCAGCCATCTTCCGGGCGCCGCTGGCCGGGGCACTTTTCGCCGCGGAGGTTCTTTACCGCTCGCCGGATTTCGAGTCGGAAGTGATCATGCCCGCGGGTCTTGCAAGCGTGATGGCCTACTGCACATTCGGTTTGGCGTTCCCAGGCCTTGGAAACCGCTGTTTTCTTTGCAACCCGAACTTCTCAACGTCTTGACGTTCAATCAACCCCTGCATCTGATCAGTTACACATTCCTGGCGCTCTTCCTGGTCGTCCTGGCGATGTTCTACACGCGCAGCTTCTACGGCTTGACAGACTTTTTTCATCGGCTAAAGATACGGCCTCATTTCAAGCCCGCGATTGGTGCGTTTTTGACGGGTGTGGTCGGCGTGGGCCTTTACTTCGCGCTCGGCCGCCAGACGCAGGTCCTTGCGGTAATGTCCTTCGGCTACGGCGCGCTGCAAGACGCCATGGAAGTGTCACCTGCCGCCGAGGGAAGTCTTTCTCTGGCGCTGGTCCTGTTTGCGATCGCCGTGGGCAAAATCCTGACAACTGGGCTGACCATTGGCAGCGGCGGATCGGGCGGTGTTTTTGGGCCTTCGATGGTAATTGGCGGCTGCGGCGGCGGGGCGCTTGGCATTGCGCTGCACTGGGTGTGGCCCGTGCTGGTGCCGCACCCAGCCTGTTTTGTCATCGTCGGCATGGCAGGCTTTTTCGCCGCCGCCGCGAAGACACCTTTTTCCACGCTGGTGATCGTCAGCGAGATGACGGGCAATTACAACCTCCTGCTGCCGACTTTGTGGGTCTGTGCGTTGGCATTTTTGCTCTCCGACGAACAGTCGATTTACAGTTCGCAGGTCGAGAGCCGGTCGCGCTCGCCGGCTCATCAGGGCGATTATGTGCGTGAAGTTCTGCAGGGCTTGAAGGTCGAGCAATTCCTTAAGTCCCAGCAGTTGGTGCCGGTGGTGCACCTGGGAGACAATCTTGCCAGCGTCATAGAGGCGCTGGACAAAAGCGCTTACACCGCCTTGCCCGTCACCACGGAAGAAGGAAATCTGCTGGGCGTGGTCAGCCTGGAACAGGTGCACCTGGCTTCGCGCTTTCCCGATCTGCGCTCCATCGTTCTGGCGGCTGACTTGATGCGCACCGACATTGTGCCGCTGCATCCGGGCGACCCGCTCGATTATGCACTGGAGCTGCTGGTTGAGAACAACCTGTTGGAGCTGCCCGTGGTCGATGAAAGCGGCCAGCAACGCGTCATCGGCATCGTGAAGCGCGCGGATGTGTCAAGCACTTACCTGCGGCACGTCCATGGAATGAGGAATCGCAAGGACGAGGATGAAAAACCATAACCACGAAACACACAAAACACACAAAAAAAATGCAATCTGGGCTTTTTTTCGTGTGTTTGGTGTGTTTCGTGGTTCATCAGTTTTTGGGCGGCAGCAGCACCGTGCCGTCGGTCAGCGGCACAAAAAGTTGATCCGGCCCGAAGGGCAGGGGGGTGGCGGCGGCAGCGACGTCGGCACGCAATGTGCATCCCGAACCCACGAAGCCACCGGTCGCCGGGTCGACGTTCTGGATGCGGCCGCTGGCGTCGGCCACGATGAGGCGGCCGTCGATAAGCTGTGGTTCGCCGACGATGCGGGCCGGGAAGGTGATCGCCCAGCGCAGCTTGCCGGCGTCGGGATCGAGCCACACCAGGCGGCGGCCGGCAACGACCACGCCGATGCCTCCGCCGGACACGAACGGGCCAGCCGTGATGGCATCGTCCAGAGTCCATTCGCGGATTGGCCGCAGATCGTCGCCCCGCAGCAGGGTCACGCAGCGGCCGACGTCGGCGACACAAAGGCGAAGTTGGCCGCCGCTTGCCAGCACGGCGGGAGGCGCGATGATGCGCTGCTTCGCGACTGTCACATGGTCGCCACTTTCGCTCATAAGCTTTTGACCGCTCAATTGCCAAATTGTCAAACCGTTGCTGCCATCGGTGGATGCCAACTTGCCGCCGCCGATCACGGTCAGGTGGCCCGTCACGTTTTTGTCGGCCAGCGGCGAACGCCAGTCGCCCTGCGGATAGACGTGGCCGCCATCGACCAGCACCAGCCGGCCATTGGCCAGGGGCAGCACCAATTTGTCCTCCAGCAAAACGGGATTGCCTCCCAGCGGCGCTTCAAGCTCGACGGCACCTCCCATGGGCACCATTACTCTGCCGTCGAACCGCCAGACATCAAGCTGCCGACCTTGCACCGCCAACGCGACTGCCGTTTTTCCATCGCCGTGGGCCAGGACGTAGGAGTTCGCGGGGCCATGACGTTCGGCGGACCGATCCAGCAATTGCCAGGACGGGTCGAGCTGCTTTTCGGACTTTGCGGAGTCGAACAGGAGTAGATTGCCGCCGTGGTCCCAGATCAGCACCTTGTCGCCAAGGGCCAAAGGGGTGTTATGCGGGACCAGGCCGATTTGGCACTGCCAGCGCAGCGCGTTTGTCTGGAGGTCCACGGCGGTCATGCGGCAGGCCCGGCCATCGGACGCCTCGGTGACAACAAAAAGAAAAGCGCGTCCGTGGTCATCGACTTCGACCTGACTGGCATGCAAAGCCGTGCCCAAGGTTGGCAAAGGCAGAGGGTGGGGCACGATGCGCCAGCCGTCCTTGCTCGAGATGGCGGCTTCATAGTGATTCAGGCGCCGTTGGGCGAGCAGCCAAAAACGGCCGCCGTCGGCGTGCACAACCATGGGTCGGCCAGGCATGGCGGCGGGCGTTGGCGACAAATTCTCGCGGAGCATGGGAAACACTTCGCCGTCGAGGTTTTCACGCTGGCGAAGGCCGAGCACCGCAAAAGCCCCGGCGTCGGTGATCAGGCTGATGGTTTGGGAATTGACCACGGGAGGATATGACAGCCGACCGGGAAGTTTGTCCGCCAGTGAAACGGGTTTGGCCTCGGGATCTGAAAACGGCAGGGAGTAGCCAAGCAACAGAGTGTTGCCCTGTCCGTCGTCCTGGCACAGCAGCAGTTTTCCTTGGCTGCCGGGCAGGACGATGGGGCCGCAACGCAAAGCTCCGCTGGGATGGTCGGTATAGAGAAGGCCGGTGCATTGGCGGCGTTCGACGTCGAGCATGAAAACGCAACCGCGGTTGGCCGCGAACAAGACGTTGGCGGTGTCGGGCTGCAGGACGCCGCCGTGAGCCAACTCCTCGCCAAGCCGATAACCGCCCAGGCACCGGCCGTTGAGGTGATCGATTTCATGGACAATGCCACTGCGGCAGGCCACGAAAAGGCGGTTGCCAACCAGCAGTGGTTGGCCAAGAGTCTGCTCCGGCAAGGGCAGGAACCAACGCGGCGAACCGTCATCGCCCTGCAGCGCGAGCAGCCCAGTCGGGCTCGATGTGCCAATCACCACCGAGGGAGGTGTCACGGACGTGGCGGGGAGCCAGACCGGCAAGGCCGTGCAATCGACGCCCACTCGACGAACCCATTGCGATGATCCAGTGTGCGGATCAAAAGCGTACAGGACACCGCGCACCAGCGTGAATGCGGGACGCGCTCGCAATGAAGAACCCAATGCAGGCGGATTGCCGCGGTATTGCAGGACCGCGACGCTTAGCGGGGTGTCAGCGACAATGCTGGGGGAACTGTCAAAAGCCAATCCCTCGTCAAATCTGATGGCCTTGCGATGGTGTTCCGGCAAACTTTCCTTGAGCGCATTGATCTCGGGGTCTTGGCCAAGGTTGTTCACGTTGATTTGCTGGATTGCCGATTGCACCGTGGCCATTGATGGGGCGCGGATGGCGTCGTTAAGCGTTTTCAATACCTGCTGTCGTGTTTCCTCCAGCGCGACAATCTTCTCGGCGCTTTCAAGCCCTTCTTTGATTTGCACGTCTTGTGGAGGTGGAGCTTTTTTGAAGCTCTTGCCCGTGTCGGCGTACAGCTGCCTGGCGATCGTCAATAGCTCCCGATCCTTGTCCCTGGCCGCGAATTTGGTCAGCTCTTCGACCAGCCGGTACAGGCTTTCCGTGATGTCGTCGCGGTGGCCGGCAAGCAACGGATCGGTTTCGTAGGTGCCCAGGAATCTGCGCAGACGGCCGAGATGCTCCTGCGTTTCGTCCGCTTCGGTTTGCACGCCGTGAATCTTGTCGATGATATCGCTCAACTCGGCATAAAACTGATAAGTTGGCCGCTTCTCGCTGTCCTTGAAATCATGGACGAGCGCCAGGAACAAAGCGGCGGCGTCGGGGAAGTTGCGTGCCTTGTACTCCTTTTCGGCTTTGGCAAAGCGTTCGGCCTCATCGGTTGGGGGTGCGGAAGAGGCCAACCAGAAAATGACGCCTCCGCCGCTGAGCAGAACGACGGCCAGCAGGACATACGGCCAGCGCGCAACGCGGTGTTTGATTTCAGGACCGGCCTGGGCTTCGGCGAATTCGGGCAGCGGAGCCATGCCGTTGGCTGCCGCCGCGGCTTCCTGGCCCTGGCGCACAGGCGGGGCCGCTTCCCAAACGGCGAAAGCGGGCTCGGCCTGTGCGACAGGCTCGGGGCCGGTTTGTGTCAGTGGAGCGACATTGGCAAAAAACTCGTCGAGGGTTGGCCGCGGCTCAGCAGCGGGCGTGGCGAGGGCTGGCTCAAATCGTCCGGGAGCGAGAGGGAAGGGTGGCGCTGTCGGGGATGCAGTCACTGCCTCCGCAGGCAAAATCGGCACAAGATTGCCCACCGCCCCGGTTTGCGGCGGTTTCGGCAAAGGGGGCGGTGGCAGGCTCGGCGCGGGTGGCGGCGAAATTGGCGGCGGCCCTGGCTCCGCCGCATCGCGGACCTCAAAAATGGCCCGGCACAGTGCATTGGGGCAGCGCATCCGTTTTCCTATCAGGCCGGGATCGACCTGATATGTGCTTTCGCAGCGCGGACAAATGGTTTTAATGTGCATGCCTGTGCGCCAAACAGTCGGATAACCCGCTGTGTTGATTGTGTCCGCGAGGCAACCATCTGTCCAGTCGCATCGGTCTTTCTCGGCAGGAAGTCGATTTCTACTCTTTTCGCGGCGCGGCGGATGTTGGATAATGGCCCGGTGACATTGGCCAGGCCTTTATTGGTCAGACCTGCATAGAGGAGATTGCAGTTGGAAGAGTTTTTGCGGAATTGGGGTTATCCGGGCATCTTCCTCAGTCTTGTGGGGACTGGTCTGGGATTGCCGTTCCCTGAAGAGCTTCCCGTCGTGATCGCCGGCGGCCTGACCAACGCCCATGACGACATCTACTGGTTCATCATGCTGCCGGTTTGCATAGCCGGCGTGATTGTCGGCGATGGCTGCTTGTATGTCATGGGCCGTTGGTGGGGGCCGCGGCTGCTGGAATTCAGCTGGATCAAGCGGCGAGTTCTCCCCCCCGAGCGCCTTGCCAAAATTGAACACAACTTCGAGAAGTACGGCGTGAAGCTGCTGCTGTTCGCTCGATTAACGCCCGGAATCCGTGCCCCGGTGTTCTTCACGGCCGGCATGACCAAACTGCCTCTGGCGAAATTCCTGCTGGCAGACGGGCTTTATGCGATCCCTGGAGTTAGTTTGTTGTTCTTTCTCGGCTACTGGTTTGCCGAAAGAATGGTCCACTTTGTCGAGGTCAAGTCAATCGTGGTCCTGCCGATCATCGTGCTGGTGGTCGGCTATTTTCTGTACCGGGCAATGCGAAAACCGGTGGTCACCGGCGACCCCAATGACATTCCGCCGCTCGTCGAACAGGTCACGCACAGGCTGGAACAGGTGACAAGCAAGATCATGCACCCCATGGCGGGCCATCACGATGCCGCACCGACCACGGAGCCGCCGCCCGGCAATGGCGTCGATGGGCAGCACAAAACCACGCCGGCCGAGGAGCCCAAAACGCCCGGTCCGCGACCCTGACGTGAGATTTCCATGGCTGCGGCAGACCTTGTTCTTGCCATGACTGGCGCCAGCGGCTGTCTTTATGGACTGCGGCTCCTCGATGTGCTGTTGACTGCGGGGCGAACTGTCCATTCTGGTCATCAGTCCGGCTGGGGCGGAAGTGCTGCACCAGGAAACGGACAGGAAAGTCAATTTGGCTAAGTTCGCCCTGGCTGATTTGCCGGGCAACACGGCCAGTGCAGCGAAACCGGGACAAGTGCAGTACCACGATCACCGCGATTTTCAGGCGGGCATTGCCAGCGGATCGTTTTTGACGGGCGGCATGGTGGTCTGCCCTTGCAGCATGGGGACCGTGGCTGCCATCGCCCATGGGTTATCGCAAAACCTCATTCACCGCGCTGCGGACGTACATCTCAAGGAACGGCGCAAGCTTATTCTGGTTCCGCGTGAAACACCGCTCAGCACCGTCCAGCTTCGCAATCTCACGCAATGTTCCGAGGCGGGAGCCGTCGTCCTACCCGCGATGCCTGGATTTTACAACAGGCCGAAATCGCTCGAAGATGCTGTCGATTTCATTGTGGCCAGAATTTGCGACCAACTGGGAGTCGAGCACCAATTGCTCAAACGCTGGGGACAGCGTTGAAAGATGGGATAACAGTCCTATGATGGCGAGGGTCAGTAATGGCACAGGCTGGAAGCCTGTGCTGCGGCCAGGTAGGTCAGGCTTCCAGCCTGACCAATTTCAGTCATGCGTCACGTATTGTCAGCATTGGTTCAGAACACTCCTGGCGTCCTCGCGCAGGTTTCGGGCATGCTCGCCACGCGCGGCTTCAATATCGACAGCCTTGCCGTGGGCGAAACTGAAGATCCCGAGCTGTCGCGGATGACCTTCGTGGTCAACGGCGACGACGGAGTGCTCGATCAGGTCCGCAAGCAGCTCGACAAGCTGATCACGGTGGTCAAGGTCGCCGACATCAGCAGCCAGAACTTCGTGGAACGTGACCTGATGCTTATCAAGGTCAATGCCGCGGGGCAACAGCGGATTGAAATTGCCCAGCTCGTGGAGATGTTTCGGGCCCGCGTGGTGGACGTCAGCTCCACAAACCTGATGGTGGAGATTTCGGGCCAGGAGACCAAAATCGAGGCATTTATCGACCTGCTGCGACCCTATGGGATTGTGGAGTTGGCTCGGACAGGCCGGATCGCGCTGGTGCGTGGTATGCCGGCCGGAAAGGAAAAGCCATGACGACGGCCGTGCCAGGACTGGTTCCGACCACAAGACCGCTGCTACAGGCGACTGTGGCCGCGCTTGGCAGCCTGAAACTGGGTGAGCGCATTCGCATCACCCACATGGTTCGCATTTCCAGCACCCGATTTTGGCCGGTGACAGTCAAAGGCACCTATCGCGGCTTGCAATCGCTGGTTACCGGCCTGGCCACGGAACGGCTACCGGTGGACGATATCATCGTGCCGACGGTCCATTTCACCAAGGACAACGGCGAACTCAGTTGCGTGACCCTGGACGAGCAGACGCTAATCGAGATCGAGAAATAGAGCATGGTTCAAAAAGGGGTCAGGCACCTTTGCCGGAACGGCCCGGAGGGTGCTTCGCACAAAGGTGCCTGACCCCTTTTTGAACCGTCATTTCCGACGCCAGAGCGAATCCTCCTCAAGTCCCAACTTAGCAACAGTCCCGCGAATATCGGCCCAGAACCGTTTGGCATCCAGCGGATAGCCGGCGGTTTGCTTGAGGCCGGGGATCTTCGCCTGCCAGAACCGGTTGAATTCCAGCATAAGCAGCTCCCGAATGTATTTGCTTACCATCGACGCAAGGGCCACGCAAAAGTGGTTGGCATCGGCACGCGGTTCAAAGGTGATTTCCACGGGACGGGTGCCGTCGAGCACCTCGTAGGTGCTGCGCTGGCTGCCTTCGATCCGGGCCATCACCAGGCCATCGTCGAAGGCTGGCTGCAACAGGGCGGAGTAGCTGTTGCGGCCGCCGTGTTTGTCGATGAACACGGTCGTCGGCTCGCCATCGCACGGCAAGGTGCGCAGCAGCTGGACCAGGGAAGATGCCAACACCGCGCCTTTGGTTCCCCAGCGGTCGAGCTGAGCATTGAAGGCAGCCGGGCAAACGATGGCCGCACGGATCGGGCCGCGATGCAGTTCGCCGCCCGCCAGCGGCACCGGCGTTGTTCCGTCGTACCATACTTCCCGGCGCAGGCCTTGATGGCAATCGGAAGAAACCAGATCGACCAAATCCGCCAGAGTAGACGGGCCACAGACCGGCAAGGCGGCCATGACCGTTTTTTCCAGACAACCCAGGCCGCAGCCCGGCGCATAAACGAGCTTGGAGTCGGCGACAACAAAACGATGATCGTCAGGATCGCAGTGGCGACGCGCGACGTCGTGAAAAACCTCCCACAAATCGGGGCGAGCGCTGGCCTGGCTAACGCGGCAAGCCACGGCCGTCATGACGAACGGGCCAAGGTTGGGGCCGTAGCCCGCTTCGTCGATGCCGATGATCCATGGCATGGTGATCGCTTTCCTCGCCGGCAGTTGCATGTTGCTTCAGCGGCCGGTATTCTACGGGCATCGCCCTCATTTGGAGGAGACGCGTCCATGCTGACCGACAACATCTTCAAAAAAATCATCGACAAACTCATTACCGCCAAGATCGCGTATGAGGACGATTTGTGCCTGGCGTTTCATGACGTCAACCCGCAGGCGCCGGTGCACGTGCTGATTGTGCCCAAGAAAGTGATCCGCACGCATGATGATTTGACTGCCGCCGACACCGAGCTGTTGGGCCACATGCATTTGATGGCGATACGGATCGCGCAGCAGCTGGGACTCAAGGACGGATATCGGCTGGTCATCAATTGCAAGGAGCAAGCGGGGCAGACGGTGCCACACTTGCACATGCATCTGCTGGGAGGGCGGGAGATGAAATGGCCGCCGGGGTAAGGTTCAAGTCGACGGCAGAATGTCCGGCTCCACCTGGTAGGCATCGGCCAACTTGTTCATCTGGTTAAACAGCCCCACAACCGCCAACACCTCTCCGAGGCCTTGGTTGTCCAATCCCAGCTTCTGCACCGCGGCGGTGTGCGAATTGATGCAGTACCTGCAGCTGTTGGTGACCGACACGGCCAGGGCGACGATTTCCTTGGTCAGGAGATCCACTTTGCCTGGCTGCATGATCGCCTTGAGGCGAGTCCAGCACAACTCGAGGTGCTCGGGGTTGGTGGCCAGGGCTCGCCAGATGTTGGGAACCCGGTCGATTTTCTTGGTCGCTTTAATGTCGGCGAAGACGCGCTTGACCACCGGATGATCGGTGTTCTCGTCGACCAATTTCACAGTGGCCATGGTTTCCTCCCCTTCGGCCTGCAGCCGGCTACTGCTCCATGATTTCCTTCGCCTTCTTGTCGGCCATTTCCTGGATCTTCTCCTCGTACGTCTTTGAGCAACGTTTGCACTTGCTCCTTGCCCTTGTCGCGGTCGTCCTCGGTCATTTCCTTGTTCTTTCTCGGCGATGTCGAAATGCTTGTTGCCGTCGCGGCGGATGTTGCGGCAGGCCACCTTGGCGTCCTCGGCGGATTTCTTGATGCGTTGCGACCATCTTTTGCCGCTGCTCGCCGCTCATGGGCGGCACCTGCAGACGGATCATCTTGCCGTCGTTGTTGGGGGCCATGCCCAGGTCGCTGGAGCGGATCGCCTTTTCGATGTCCTTGAGGCATCGCTGCGTCGAACGGCTTGATGATCAGGTGCTGCGGATCGGGCGTGCTGATATGGGCCATCGCTTTGAGCGGCGTCGGCGAGCCGTAGTATTCGACGCGGATGTTTTCGACCAGCGCGGGCGTGGCCCGGCCGGTGCGCAGGCCGCGCAGCTCGTCGCGGAAGACGTTGACCGCTTTTTCCATGCGTTCTTCGGTGTCAAATAGGATTTCGTCGGTTGTCATGATAGGTCCCTCTGGTCATGCCGTTTTGCGTTCCGATGCGTCCGCGACTTCGCTGACACTTTCATGGTCAAAAATAGTGGGAGCACCAGTCGAATCGATGTACACCGCGACGCCGCCACGCGTTATGAGAGCCTCGGGGTGGTCAACGTCAATGCACTCTCCACTGACAAAACGCACGCGGAATGAGCCAAATGGCCTCCGTTTCTGGTAGGCACGCAATGTTTTGTCGAAGTTCTTGGCTGTCATAAAACGTCCCCTCACGAGCGTCCCAATCGTGTGTCCCGCGATGGCCCGTCTCAATGTTGCCATCGCGTTTGAAGTTGAAAACCAGAGATCGGCAGCTTGGCCTCCCGGCACATGTCGATGGCGGCCGTGTCCATCACCCGCAGATTATCGCGCAGCACCTGGGCATATGTCAACTTCTCATAGCGAATGGCGTGGGGATTGATTTCCGGATCGTCGCTGTAGACGCCGTCCACCTTGGTGGCCTTGAGGACGATGTTGGCGCCCAGTTCGCGTGCCCGCAAGGCGGCGGCCGTGTCGGTGGTGACGAAGGGATTGCCGGTGCCGCCGGCGAGGATGACCACGCGGCCCTTTTCCAGGTGGCGAATCGCTCGCCGTCGGATGTACGGCTCGGCGACGTTTTCCATGCGGATGGCGGTTTGCAGCCGGGTCTCGCACTTCAAGCTTTCCAGCGCGTCCTGCAGGGCCAGGCCGTTGAGCACCGTGGCCAGCATTCCCATGTAATGGGCGGTGGCTTCCTTGATGACGGTGCCGCCGGCGCTGAACTGCTTGCCGCGCAGGATGTTGCCGGCGCCGACGACGATGGCCAGTTGGACGCCGCTTTCCAGCACCCGCTTGGCCTGGCTGCGCAATGCTCAGCGTCTCGTCGATGCTGATGCCGCTTTTACCGCTGTGCCCGAAGCCTTCGCCGCTAAGCTTGAGCACGACCCGAGCATACCGGGGTTTAAGACTGTCTGAAGGCGGCAGGTCATCCATCGGGTTGGCCCCTGGTGTTTGAGGTGGATTTATCACCATTATAGAAGCCAGCCGGCCAATTGTCCTTGCCTCTGGCTAGCGTCTCCCAGTATGGTAAAGCAGAAGAGGCTCCCAACGCAATTAACTGACAATCACAGAAGCATCGATGACCGCGGGCGCATCCGCCTATCTTGTTAGCCGGCTCGACGATGGATTTGGGGAAGTCTATCCCCTGATCATGGGGCAGCGCTGCACGCTGGGTCGATCCAATACCAACCGCATCATCGTCCGCGATGAGCTGTCCAGCCGGGAACATGCCGAGGTTTATTACGCCGACGGCAAATGGCGGCTGCGCGACCTGGGCAGCCTCAACGGCACCAGGCTCAACAATAATACCCTCGATAGCGAATGGGAGCTAGCCCCCAACGACGAGGTCAGCATAGGCCGATCGCGCTTCATGTTCGTGGAAGACATGAGCCAGCTGCCGGATGTGCCGATGGGGCCCACGGCCGAGGAGGAAGACGGCATCTCGATCAAGAAACGGCTCGGCCAGACCCGTTTCTTGACGCCGCCGCCGCCCGAGACGCCCGCCGACATGGGGCCGGAAGACAACACCGCCATCGCCGGCATTTCCCGCCACAGCCTCAGCCGCGACCTTGGCCTGCTCTATCGCCTCGCCCTCGACATGGGTTCGTGCACCAATTATGAGGACCTGGCCAGGACTGTCCTCGACGGTCTGCTGGAGGCCGTGCCCGCCGAGGTCGGCGCCGTCCTGACGATCAAGGAAGGCCGCGACCTGGACGTGACAGCCCACCGCCATCGCGATCCGAGCATCAAGACCTACACGCGTGTTTCGGAATTCGTCACCAACGAAGTGCTGCGCCACCCGCGAGGCCGATGCTGGCCGAGGATGTGGCCCGCGATCGCTACCTGCGCAATCGCGAAAGCCTCCAGGGCATGGGCGCCACCAGCCTGATCTGCGCTCCCATCATGTTCGGCGAAAAAATCCTGGGCCTGATCCACCTTTATTGCACCGACCCGCACAAGGCGCTGGACACCGAAGACCTGGAGTTCACCGTCGCGGTGGCCAAGCAGCTCGGCACGGTGACGCATCAGCTGCAGCGGCAGGCGTCCCTGACCGCCGAAAACCGGTCGCTGCGCGATCAGCTCAAGGTCGAGAGCGAGCTGGTCGGCAGCCATGCTGTCGATGAAGGCGATCGAGAACCAGATCGGCCGGGTGGCCGGCACCAACGCCACGGTGCTGATCCGCGGCGAAAGCGGCGTCGGCAAGGAGCTGGTGGCCCGCGCCATCCATTATTCCAGCACTCGCCGTGAAGGGCCGTTCGTCTGCCTCAACTGCGCCGCCCTGACCGAAACGCTGCTGGAAAGCGAGCTGTTCGGCCACGAAAAGGGCTCCTTCACCGGAGCGACCGAAAAGAAGATCGGCAAGTTCGAGGCGGCCGACCACGGCACCATCTTCCTCGACGAAATCGGCGAGATGAACGTCGGCACGCAGGCCAAGCTGCTGCGCATCCTGGAGGGCCATCCTTCGAGCGCGTCGGCGGCAACTCGCCGATCCGCGTCGATGTCCGCGTGGTGGCGGCCACCAATCAGCCGCTGGAGCAGAACCTGCAAGAGGGGACGTTCCGCCGCGACCTGTTTTTCCGCCTGCAAGTCGTGGAAATCGTGGTGCCGCCGCTGCGCGACCGCATCAGCGACGTGCCCGTGCTGGCCGATCACTTCCTCAAGCGGTTTGTCCGCGAGACCGGCCGCAAGATTCGCGGTTTCACGCCCGCCGCGCTGGAAAAGATGCAGAAATACCACTGGCCCGGCAACGTCCGCGAGCTGCGCAACGTCGTCGAACGGGCCGTCGCGCTGGGCGTCGGACCGATGCTCGACGCGCCGGACATCTGGCTGTCGTCGCTCGGAGCTTGGCGGGCCGGTGCCGCTCGTGCAGGAGACCGCGAGCCTATCGAACCGCTGCCGATCGAGGAAATGGAGAAACGGCACATCCTGCGCACGCTGGAACACACCGACTGGAACAAGAGCCAGGCGGCGTCGATCCTTGAGATCGAACGCTCGACGCTGGATCGGAAGATCAAGGCGTATGAGCTGAAGCGGTGAGGGGCATCATGTCAAAAAAGAAGCGGATACTGGTTTTGCAGTTCTCGGAGCTTATTGGCCGTAGCGTATATGCTGGTGCCGATGTGTTTGGTCGAGATTGAGCGGGTCAAGGTCAGGCGTGCAAAGCAGGACCTCAAAAGGTTGGAAACGGCAATACTGGCTTTTTATAAGTGCACAGCCGTTTTCCTTTGACCGTTGGAGGAGTTATGCACGGGCAAGACGGCGAACCACCTTGTTTTCTGAGCAAAGAGCAGCTAATCGATCCGTGGGGGCAGCGAATACTGGTTACGAGATCGATTTAGGCAACCCTACCTCGGGACGGGTGATTGTTGCTGAGCGGCTTTACTGTCTTGGTCCGCCGAATCAAGACCGCGCCTTCCACCTTTCGACAGAAGAAAGTAATTATTGGTATCAGGTTTGGCTCTCGGATGCCGTGTTGGCGGTGGTGACGATAAAAAGACCGGAGAAACATCGACGCAACCACGCCTTGTTCGGTGAAGGCGTAGGGAGGTTGCGGACCCCCGTCTTTGCGGCAGGATTGGATATCACAATTTGTGATTTCCAATTTTCCAGCTTTCCTTGGATAATTGAAACATGCAATCACTGACTTATTACTGACCGGTGTGTCGCCGCACCGGCAACGCGTTCTCCGCGAAAACCCACTCCGCTACCGGCTTACCGTCAATCAAATGCTGCTGCACGAAATGCTCCATCCGCTCCGGCGTCATGCCGTGATACCACGTCCCTTCGGGGTAAACCACCATCGTCGGCCCCTCCGTGCAAATGCGCAAACAACCGACCTTGGTGCGTAAACAGGCGTTAGGCCCGCGCCCAATCCCTTGTCCTTCATCGCCTTCTTGAGCGCCTCCCACGCCGCCAACCCTGTCTCCGGCGTGCAGCACGATGGCCCGGTGCAGAGAAAAACATGGCGCTGAATGCTGCCGATGCCCAACTTCTCGACCGCCAACTGAAGTTGCTGCATTTTTTCGCTCATACAAGTCTCCTGCGGAACAAACGGCCCACTTCGGCGAAAATCAGCACCGACGATGTGGCGACGGCGATCCATAGCCATGTTAACAAGTCCAGCGGCTGCACTTTGAAAATCGAGCCGCCAAAGGTCACAATCATAATCTGCCCAATGGCGACACACGCCGGCAATCGCCACAAACGTCCGGTTTCGCAAAAGCCCGCGCAAACCGCTGACCTCGGGCACCAGCGATCGGCAGTTGATCTGGTTCCAGACCTGGAAAAACACGTACACGGAGAAGAACAAACTTACCTGCCACACCGTAAACGTGACCTCCACTTCGCGGCCCGCCACTTCCTTCAGCGTCTCGTCGGCTGGGTCTTCGCGGATGAACCAGCGATCATCCCTGCCGATCAGATCCGACGCTTGCGGCTGCGAGGCGACTGCCGCCGACTTCGACCGACCAAGGGCCGGCAGGATCGCCAAGCCAGCCAGGTTGCGACGGCGTGCCCTTCATGGCCACAAGCAGGCCGAGCATCACGACGACAAGGAAGGCCGCCGTCGTGAAGATGGTGCGCACCATCGCCGGCGTCACGATGTTTTCATCGCGCTTCTTCGGCGGCAGCTTCATCACGCCTGGTCGCGGCGGCTCGCTGCACAGGGCGATCGACGCGAACGTGTCCATGATGACGTTGATCCACAAAAGCTGCAGCACCGTGAACGGCGCCTTGACTTGAAAAACAAGATGCCCAGGAAGGTGATCAGCAGCGCCGAAACGTTGATCGTCAGCTGAAACTGAATGAAACGCTGAATGTTCTCGTAGAGCGATCGGCCCCAGTGCACGGCCTTGACGATGGTGGCGAAGGAATCGTCGAGCAGGACGATCTTGCTGGCCTCCTTGGCGACCTCGGTGCCGGCGATGCCCATGGCCAGGCCGACGTCGGCTTTCTTCAGGGCCGGGGCGTCGTTGGTGCCGTCGCCGGTCACCGCCACCACTTCGCCGAGTTCCTGGAGCAGTCTGACCAGGCGATACTTGTCCAGCGGCCTGGCGCGGGCCAGGATGCGCAAGCGCGGCAGCATGATCTTCAATTGCTCGTCGCTCAGCGCGTTAAAGGCATCGCTGGTCAGCACGGCGCCATCGACGGTCTCGCGCCTGGTCCAGCAGGCCGATGTCCTGGGCGATGGCCCGGGCCGTCTCGACGTTGTCGCCGGTGACCATCTTGACTTCGATGCCGGCGGCCGGCACTGCGCGAGCGCTTCCTTGACATCGTCCCGCAGCGGATCGCGGATGGCGACGAAGCCGGTGTAGATCAAGCGCCTTTTCGAGCGTCGCGGCGCGCGTGCAAGCCGTCTTCGTCTGACGGCGTGTCAGGCGGCAGCAAAGCGAAGGCGAAAGCCAATGTCCGCATTGCCTGGTCCGCCGCGGCTCTCAATTGCTGCTCGACATCCTGGCGACATTGCTCGGCGTCCAAGGCTTGAATCGTCGCCGTCGTGCCCAGAAAGTGCGTGCAGTTGGCAAGCACCCATTCAGGTGCTCCCTTGACCAGCACCACCAACCGCTCGCCTGAGCGGATCACCGTCGTCATCCGCTTGCGTTCCGACGAAAAATGGAGCTGATACAACGGCGGCATACTGATTGCGAACTTGCTGATAAGTCGATCCCCGATTCGTCGCAGCCATTGCAGCAGCGCTCCTTCGGTGCTGTTGCCGACCGTCACCAGCTTGCCATCCTTCTCTTCGAGGTTGGCGGTGGAGTTGACGGCGGCGTTCAGGGCGATCCAGTCGACCGGTTTGCCGATTGCCGGCCCCGGCAATTGCGGCTGCGTGATCCAGTTCGCAGAGCCGCGCTCGATGATTTCGTCCGCCAAAGCCGAGTTGCGACGACCTGCATCTTGTTTTGCGTCAGGTGCCGGTCTTGTCGGAGCAAATGACCGTCGCCGAGCCGATCGTCTCGCAGGCCACCAGCTGCCGGACCAGGGAATTCGCCCGCGTCATCTTGCGCATGGCCAGGGCCAGCGACACGGTCACGCTCATCGGCAGCCCTTCCGGCACCGCCACCACGATGATGATGACCATGTTGACGAAGTAGCCGAGCAGCACGCCGAAAACCGCCGCCACGTCGTCGCCGTTGCGTCGGCACAAAGACCTTGCCGCCAAGAATGCCGCGCAGCAACTGGGCCAGAAAAATCAGCACGGCGGCGATGTAGCCGACCTTGCTGATGAGATCGGCCAGGTTTTTCAGCTTCAGCTGCAGCGGCGTCAGGTCCTTGGCGATGGTCAGCTTGGCGCGGATTCGTTTGCGTTCCACCCTTTGGCCATTTGCGGGGATCGAGGCCGAAGGGGCTGCCACCTCTGTCTCTGACAGTCGCCGCGCGATTTGGCCCAGCGCGGTGGCATCGCCGACTTCGGTGACGAGCATTTGGCCGGCGCCGTCGACCACCTGCGTTCCGCGATAAAGGCAGCTGGGCTGATCCGGCCCATCGGAACTTTCGTCCGCCGTCGCGGCATGTTTGCGCACCGGCTCCGATTCGCCGGTCATCAGCGATTGGTCGATGAACAAGCTCCGTCGCCTTGAGGACCCGGCCGTCGGCGGGCAGCTCGTCGCCCATTTCCAGGATGACCACATCGCCGACCACGACGTCAGTCATCGCGACGGTGTGGAACTCGCCGCCGCGCACCACCTTAGCGCGCAGGACGTCCTTCTGAGCATTGAGCGTCTCGAATTCCCGGTCGCTTTTGTATTCACTGGCAAAAGCAACGCCCGTCGCCAGGATGACGGCGATCATCACCGCCAGGCCTTCCACCAGGACATGCCCGTTGGCCAAACCGAGCGTAAAAAGAACGCCTGCACTGGCGAACATGATCGAAGGAATCCAGTGCCGGCGCCGAAAAATCACTGCGCCACAGACGACAACCCCAGTAAAAGCGAGACCAAGCCCTCCCTGCAGTCTTTCAGCTTGGAAGAGGTCGACGATCATCGACAGCAGTGCGGCGCCAAGCAGAATCCTGATGATCGGTTCGTCGAACTTGGCAAGAAACTTCAGCCAAAGAGATTCGCGCGGCAACGCTGTGAGACGGTTGCTGCCGAAACGCCGCATGCTGTCGGCAACCGCTTCCGGGGCGAGGCCAATTTCGGCATTGGTGGGTAGCTGCTCCAGCAATTCGCGGATAGTTCGCACAGGCATTACCCTTTTCGTTTTGGCAATAGAGTAATAGTCTGCGATAGCACAGTCACAAAGCAACATAAAACCACGAGGCGTACCATGAACCCGATTTACGCCATCGACGATGTCTCGGCGGTCCTGAGCCCCGGCCTGCTGTTTTTCAAGGACATCATCGAAAAAAACATCGCTTGCTGCGTGCAAATGGCCGGCAATGCCGAACGCCTGCGGCCGCACGTCAAAACACACAAGACGCGCGAGATCATTCGCCTGGAGCTGGCGGCGGGCATCACCAAACACAAGTGCGCGACCATCGCCGAGGCGGAAATGCTGGCCGGTTGTGGGGCACCCGACGTGCTCATTTCCTACAACCTGGTCGGACCTCATTGCGGCCGGTTGGCGAAACTCATGCAAGCATTTCCCGCGACGCAATTCAGCGTGCTGGCCGATCACCCCCGTGGGCTGGACATGCTGTCCACGGCGATGCGCAAGGCCGGGCAAATGGTGGACGTGCTGCTCGATCTCGACGTTGGCCAGCATCGCACGGGCGTCGCGCCGGGGCCGGGCGCCACTGTGCTGTACACGCAGATCGAGACTTTGCCAGGCTTGCGGCCGGGCGGTTTGCATGTCTATGACGGCCACAATCGCCAGGAAAACCCCACGGAGCGCGCGGCGGCGGCCAAGGCCCAGTTGGAGCCGGTGCTGGCGCTGCGTGGTCAACTGGAAGGTCTTGGCTTACCTGTGCCACGACTAGTGCTGGGGGGAACGCCGATGTTTCCGATTCATGCAAAGCTGCGAGAACCAGGCGTGGAATGCTCGCCGGGTACGTTTGTGCTGCACGACAGCGGTTACGGCAGCCGTTTCGCCGACCTCGCTGGATTCATCCCAGCGGCACTGCTGCTTACCCGCGTCGTCAGCAGGCCGACAGCCAACCGCATCACGTTGGATCTCGGCACCAAAGCCGTGGCCAGCGATCCACCGGCGGGACAGCGCTGCGTGCTGCTGAATGTGCCGGATTATGTGCCGGTCATCCACAACGAGGAGCATTTTGTCGTCGAGACGCCGCATGCCGATCAATTCATGCCAGGGGATGAGGTGTTCGCGATGCCGGCACACATTTGCCCGACTTGCGCGCTGCACAAGCAGGCGTATGTTGTTCAGGGAGGTGCGGTGCGTGGGTCGTGGGAAATCGTGGCGCGGGATAGGGTTTTGACGATTTAACGCAACAGATAAAAGACATCGATGTGATGCTTCGAGGAATCGTCATCGAAGCCGCCATAAACCTCCCAGTTTGATCCCGCGAGGATTCGGCAGTTTGCCGAACACCAATATCGGATGCGGGAATGCACCCTGTGTAGGCAATCGCATGACCCTCAGTGTTGTGCAGTGGCGACCATTCCAGCAGGAGTGCTTGAACAAATTACCTGGCCATTTCCGGAAAACTGTTCGGCCACTTCCACCCCGCATTCAAAATCCAACTCGCCGTCATGGTAAATTGCCACATTCCCGCCTGGGTTAGGGATGTGAAAAACCCGAATGAAATCCCGTACTTCACCACAGGCTTGCAGAATCTCTGGCGAAATCTCATTCAATCGTTCAGCGTTAAATCCGATGAAGGGCGGTAGTGCCGGTGTCACTCGCCGGCACACCACGGCGGTGGTTTAAGATGCAACCCATTTGACCTGAACTTGGTAATCCACGGCTGCTCCCATTGGGGAGTACATGACAGCTATTGCCCATTTACCATTTTGAGCGGCAATGTCCATAAATACAACGAGTGCTTGCACTGATCCTCCGCGGAAACCATCGTCACAACTCGATCAGGCACAGTCCCGCTTATGTCAAACGCATGCGAAACGACCCGCGAGCCAGCCTTCAGCTTCTGAAGCTGCGGCAAGAGCTTGACGTTGACGCTGGGCAGCAAGTACAGCGTGACTATACTGGCTCCGCTGAAATCGGCGGTGTAAAGGTCTTGTTGCTCAATGCGCACGAGGTGATCGACATTGCTTTTTTTGGCGTTTTCCTGGGCCAACTTGACACACGCGGGGTCGATGTCGATGCCGACCCCCGTGCAGCCATATTTCTTGGCTGCGGTCACCACGATGCGGCCGTCGCCACAGCCCAGGTCGTAGACCACGTCATCCTTGGTGACGTTGGCCAGTTTCAGCATTTTGTCAACGACTTCTTGCGGCGAGGGCACAAAAGGGGGCCGCGGACCGCGCTCGGGGGCCGGTCCTTCCTTGCGGATTGCGTACAGGTTGCCGCGGGTGACGACGTACAGGACGCCATTGGCAAAGACGGGTGCGGCCGTGACATCCTCCTCCATGTCGATTTGGAGGGGTTGCTTTTTGTCCATGCCGTGTTCGAAAATTCGCAGCATTCCATCGTTGCTGGCGACATAGATTTTTTGATCGATCCACAACGGCGCTACCTGGACAGAGGATTTCAAATCATGTGTCCAATGTTGCTTGCCGGTAATGGCGTCAAGGCAATGGAAGAAACCCTCGCTCTCCACGACGTAAACCAGGCCGTCCTGGACGACGCAACTTGCGACGATGTCGCCGATAAGATTTTTGCCCGACTTTTTGTCCAGGCGCGGTTCACCGAATTGCCACACCACGCCGGAGCTGGGATTCGGCTTGCCATTGCCAGGCCCATCGTCCAGCTCGGGGCTTATATCCCCGGCCTTGGTCGCATCGATGCAAAGGAAGCGGCTCGGACCGCCGGCGTCAAATTCCGGGTCGATTGCCAATCCGAGGTAGATGCGGTTTTCGTGAAAAACAGGAGTAGCTACGGCATACTTGCGGTTGCCTCGGCCATTGAGGGTGAAAGTGGCGGACTTGGGGTTGAGATCGCATTTCCAAATGAGCTTGCCGGTTTCCGGCTCAAAAGAGCGCAACCAGCCGTCACCTTGTCCCATGACGAGCTGGGCTCGGCCGTTGGCCTGGAAAAGCAAGGGACTGGAAAATTGTCCCAGCATAACGTTTTTGCCGGGTGAGTTATCCTTCCACACGACCTTGCCAGTGTTCTTGTTGAGGCAGACAAGGCTTGGCGCGTCAGCGTGCAGTGTTTGGTTATCTTCGCCTTTGCCGTTGCTGGTGTTGACGTAAATAAACTCCTTGAACACCGGGCCCACGGCGGCATTGGCTAACAGACCCATTCCGGAAGATCGCGGGTGCACGCCTAATTCCTTCCTCATGTCCACTGCCCAAACGATCTTGGGCTCGCCCTTGCCACGTTGCAGGGGGCCGATGTCCAGGCAAATCGTTTCACAACGGTTGGTCACCAACCACAATCTGTCGCCCTCGATAAGCGGCGAGCTCATGCTCCCAATTGGCCAATCCTGGAACAAATCCTCCTTTAATCGGGGCGAGACGTACTGGTAAAGGAACTTGCCGTCGCTCTCGCGAAAGCACATGAGCACCGCGGCGTCACCTTTGTTCTTGGGATCGCGTGGGTGCTGATTATTAGTGCCGACCCAAACCAGTCCGTTGGCCACCACGGGCCCGCCGCGACTGATGGAGCCGAGTTGGGCTTGCCACTTGACATTGACAGCCGCCTTCATGACCCTACCGGTGTCGTGCAAGACTTCGATTTGCCAGCTCAGAGGTGGGTTCTTCTCGGGGCTGACGGCATTGCGGCTGGCGTCGCGGCCCATCATCGGCCAATCGCCGGCGAACCCCAGCCCAACGGCGGCCATTACGCTTATCGACGCGACAAATGCGATTTGACTGGGGGAGGACTTCACGACCCACCGCCTTTTGTAGTAGGCACACTCCGTGTGCCGTCGCCATTGCCAACGGCACACGGAGTGTGCCTGCTACATTACTAAGATTGAAGTGGCAACGACAACCCCGGGCCGAGGGTCGATCGGCCCGGGACATCGGCGGGAAACCAGAATGGTCGTGATTCGCAAAGACATGGTAAGAAAGACATGGTAAGACGTGGCGGCGGTCGAGTTTTGTGCAGCCTGGCGCTGTTCCGGCATCGCCGGCCGCAACTCAAGCCGCCACCACGTCCTGTTCGGGTGAAGAATCTCAGGCTCTTCTCTGTTCCGGCCCCGATCATTCACCCAACACTGCGGACTTTGTCGGCTTCCTTTAATACTGCAATGGGCGTGCCAAAGAGTCAAATTGGCTGAATCTTGAGATGTAAAGCCTGACGCATTAACTAGTTGCGAAAAACACGCCAGGTGTGTGGCAATTACCGCAGCGGTGATTTTTGCAACGCTTACAAAACACTGTTGCAATTACAAAGCGCGAAAGGGGGTGTCAGCCCGCAAGAACGACGCGAATGTCCATCACATTCGTTTGCGTGGGTCCTGGCTTGAAAAGACCACCCGTGGCATCGAAGAAATGGTAGGAATCGTCGCGGGCAAGGAAAGCGGCTGGATGGAGACCCCGCTCCGCTGCACGCACCAACGTGGATGCGTCGGCAAATGCGCCCGCGGCGTCGGTTGGGCCGTCTTCGCCGTCGGTGCCCCCGCCAAGGATTGCGACGTTTTCCAGGTCCGCCAAGCCGAGTTTTTGTGCCATCGCCAAAACAAAATGCTGGTTTCGGCCCCCCAGACCGTGGTCACGGACCAGAGCCATCGTGGTTTCTCCGCCGCTCAGCAGACAGGCCGGCGGGCCAAGCGGTTGACCGTCACGGACGATGCCGCGGACAATCGCAGCCATCAGGTTGGCGGCCGCATTTGTGTCGCCGTCGAGGAATGCTCCAAGGTTTACCACACCGTAGCCAAGTTGCCTTGCCTTGTCGGCGGCGGCGGCCAGGGCGATCGAGTTGTTGGCCAGGATGAGGTTGGTCACATTCTCTGGCAGTTGTTTAGGTGTTTCGGTCACGTTGCCTTCGGCGCCTCCGTGCAGGTGGACCAGCACGGACAGGGGCACACGGTTTTTCAAGCCGTAGCGATTCAGCACAGCCAAGGCGTCGGCAAAGGTCGTGGGATCCGCCGCCGTCGGCCCCGAAGCGATGACGTCGAGTGGATCGCCGATCACGTCCGAAATGATGAGGCTAACCAATGCCTTGCCGCGAAACGCCTGGGCCAGCCTGCCGCCCTTGACGCGGCTGAGGTGCTTGCGGACGGCATTCATTTCATTGATCGTGGCGCCGGAGGCGTGCAGCAATTGGGTGACAGCCTGCTTGTCTTCAAGCGAGATCCCCTGGACGGGCGCGGGCAAAGCTGCGCTACCGCCCCCCGAGAGCAGGCAAAGGACGACGTCGCCGCTGCCGGCTTGCTCGACAAGCCGCAGGATTTGCTCAGTGCCGACAACACCTTGGGACGTAGGGAAATTGTGGGCCGCCGGCCGAGCGGGATGCAAGTGAATGGCTCGCAATGGCCGTGCCTGATCGGCGGGCACGTTGATCCACCCCGCCACTTTGAGAAGGCAATGCGGGATCGCCACTTCAACGCCTTCGGCCATGGCGGCGCCGGCTTTGCCTGCGCCGACGACAAGGATGCGCGGCGCCGCTTCAAGCAGTTGGCGGAGTTCACCGCCGGCCAACGCAGTATGCATCAGTGGTCCCGGCCGCGCGGCATCCACAGCGGCACGCCAGATTAGCTCCGCGTGGCGGCGGCGTTCCAAACTTGCGGAGGACGAATGCATGAGGGCAAGTGTCCATTCTCGTAGGTCAGGCTGTCAGCCTGACAGTTTCGCGCCAGGTTAGGCTAAAAGCCTGGCCTACCTATTTATCAACCAAATAACCGTGCCGACTGCGAGCGCCAGCACAGTTATCCCCAGCGCCAGCAGCAATAGCCGCCATCCTAATCCTGGCCCAAAAAATCGGCGCACCGCCGAGACCTCCGCTGGTGGCTCGCGGAAGGTCGACATCACGCCCAGCATCGTCGGTCGAGGATCGGAGTCAGGCAAGAACGCGCCGCCCTGATGTGGAACGCGCGTAAAAGGCACCGCCGCTGCCGAGGGCGGCTCAGGCTCGATCTTGGATGGAGATGAGGAAGCTGCCGCCTCGCCATCGGCGCCGTTCAAACCTGCTAGCCGCAAACGCGGCCCGCGCTGACCGAGGCCGATGGTGTCGCCCATGTTGAGAGCTGTCGGGCTGGCGATGCGGCGGTCGTTGACATAAGTGCCATTGGTCGAACCCAGATCAGTGGCCACCAACCCGCCGGGCGTCGATTCGATGCGCGCATGCCGCCAGGAAACGCCGCTCATGCCCTGGTCGAGGGCAAGCTCGCACGTCGGATCGCGGCCGATGTGCACGACGGGCCCGTCGTATTCGAGCATCTGCGCCGGCCGGGCGGCAATGTTGATTTCCACGCTGAACTTCATGACGTACCCTTGCCTACCAAGCACCGCCAGAGGTAAATCCGATTGTAACGGGCTGGCACGCAAACGCGAAGAGAAAACGCCGCTATCCAAATGCTGTCGGAGGTTCGTACGCGGCATAGGTTCAGTGTGAATCACGAAAGCACGAAATACGAAAACACGAAAAAACACTGGAACGTGGTGGAAGATTGCGAAGGCTATGAGGGCTTTTTCGTGTTTTCGCATTTCGTACTTTCGTGATTCAACTTACTCAGGTTGATCAGGATTGTCTGCCAAAATGTCTCCTGCCGTATAATGCCCAAGCGACACCTTGTGGATGGAAAGCGATTATTCCGCATGCAACCGCTCGTTTTACTTAACACCGTGGGGCTTACGCAGCGCATGCTGCCGCACGCCCCCCAATTGCAAGCTTTGGCGGCAAACGGTTGGCACCGTCCCCTCCGCGAGGTCACCCCCGCCGTCACCTGCACGGCCCAGGCGAGCATGCTCACCGGCCAAACCGGCCAGGGCCACGGCATTGTCGGCAACGGTTGGCTGTTCCGCGACACGGGCGAAGTGCGTTTTTGGCACCAATCGAATCGCCTGCTTCAGGCTGAGCCGCTCTACGTGACCGCCCGCCGCCGAGCAAAAGAGCGGAACAGAGCCTTCCGCTGTGCAAACCTGTTCTGGTGGTTCAATCAAGGCGCGGCGGTCGATATCGGCGTGACGCCCAAGCCCCATTACGGCGCCGATGGCAACAAGGCGTTCGACATTCTCAGCACACCAGACCATTGGGCCGCGAGCCTGCAAACCAAGCTGGGCAAGTTTCCGTTTCCGACTTTTTGGGGGCCGATGGCCGGGCTGCCGTGCTCCCAATGGATTGCCCAATGCGCCGCCGAAGTGCTAAGCCGTGAACGGCCGGACCTGACACTCGTTTACCTGCCCCATCTTGACTACGATCCGCAGCGATTCGGGCCATCTGGTTGTGATTTGCCGAAGCTAGTGCGTGAACTGGACGAGAGTTGTGCGGTAATTCTCCAGGCCGCTCAGTCTGTCGGCGCCCGCGTATGGATCGTCAACGAATACTCCCACGTCGCGGTGAACAGGCCAGTCGTCCTCAACAGAGAGCTTAGAAAAGCCGGCCTGTTGGCTGTCAGGCAGGGTCCGTTCGGCGAGCAATTGGACACGTTTGAAAGCCGGGCTTTCGCAGTCTGCGATCATCAGGTTGCCCATGTCTACGTGCGAGCCGGCGCGGATTGCGAAAGGGCAGGGGAGTTGCTCGCGGCTTTGCCCGGCGTTGGGCGAGTCCTGGCCGGCGATGAACGTGAAGTCGTGGGTTGCCGCCACGACCGTAGCGGTGAATTGGTCCTGCTGGCCGCGCCGGACGCCTGGTTCGCCTACCCATTTTGGCTGGACGACCGCCAGGCGCCTGATTACGCACGCACAGTCAATATCCACGCCAAACCGGGGTATGACCCGTGCGAGCTGTTTTTTGATCCGTCGCTCTGGTGGCCAAAAGGCAGGGCATTGCGCCGGTTGGTGCAAAAAAAACTGGGCTTCCGCACCTTGTTCGATGTGGTGCCGCTGGACCCGAGCCTAGTAAAGGGCAGTCATGGCCTGGCCGGTACTGGCCGAAGCAGCGCAGATTGGCCGGCGCTGATCGGCGATGGACCAGCGCCTGCCGCGAGCGAGGTGGACATGACAGCTATCCGAGATCTGGTGCTAGCGGCTTTGGAACTGCGGGAAAACTAGCTGCGATCAGAATTCCATGGCCCGGCGCATCAATTCCGCGACTTCCTCTTCCGAGGCCTCGCGCAACCGCTTGCCGAGTTGCTCCAGCGATTCATTGAAGCGAATCGAAATCTTCTGCATTTTCGAGTGCGTCTCCTCGGAGCCTCCGACCAGCAGGAAGCTGTCCGCACGCGTCAGACGCTTGTGCTCGTCTTTGTTGTCCAAACCAACCCCAAGAAAGCCAACAACTTCCCGGCGGCTTTTGCTAAATTCCATGAAATCGACTCCGCTAAACCCTGTCATTGTCCCGCCTCGCTGCACCCACTATATGGCGCGATTGCGCGGCTGGTCAACGGCAAAACTACGATTCCGATTGCTTGCAAGCCGCCGCCGGTAGGGTTACAATGGCCCAGAGCGCCATGATCTCACAATGAGGGAACAGTTGGCGGGAGGAACGATGATGGCATCCTTGCATGTACTTAAGGGAAACAACCCAGGAGCCGTGGTTCAGCTGGACCAGGGCGAAAAGTGGGTCATGGGCCGCAACGCCGATTGCCAGGTCGTCATCAACATGCCCTCCGTCAGCCGCGAGCACGCCATTATTCGCCTGGTCCAGGGCAAGTTCTTCATTGAAGATCTCAAAAGCCGCAACGGCACCACCGTCAACAACGTGGAGGTCAAAGCCCGCACGGAACTGAGCCACAACGACCGAATCAAAATCTGCGACAGCATTTTCGCCTTTGTCAGCGTTCCCAAGCCGGAATTGCCCAAGGACATCTTCGGCAAGCCCACGGTCGACGAAGACGAGGAGGACGGCGAGGAAAGCTCGAGCACGGTGGAGGCGACCCTGAGTTCCAGCAGCAAACAGGTGCTGCTGGAAACGCAGCCGTCGGAAAAGCTGGCGTTTTTGGTGGAGATGACGGCCGATCTGACGCAGTCGTTCGATTTCGACAAACTGCTCCCGAAAATCGGCGACAGTTTATTCCAAGTTTTCCGCCAGGCCGACAGGGCGTTCATTATCCTGGCCGACCAGGAAAACGAAAATAAGCTCATTCCCAAGGTGATCAAAACCCGCCGGGCCCAGGACGAATCGAGCGCGCGTTTCAGCCGGCGTATCGTGCAGCAGTGCATGGCGAGCGGCCAGGCGCTCTTGAGCGAAGACGCCAGCTCCGACAAGCGGTTTGATTTGAGCCAGTCCATCGCGGATTGCCGGATTCGGTCGGTGATGTGCGCCGCCGCTCATCATGCGCAGCACTGCCAAAGCCTTCGGCGTCATTCAGCTCGACACACAGGATCGCCACAAAAAATTCACCCAGGACGATCTGAAATTGCTGATGGCGGTCGCGGGCCAGGCGGCGATCAGCCTGGAAAACGCTAGACTGCACGACAGCATGCTGGCTCGTGCCGGCCTGGAACGCGATTTGAAATTGGCCCACCAGGTGCAGATGAGCTTCTTGCCCAAGAAACCGCCGCAGCTGGCCGGCTACGATTTTTTCGCCCATTACGAGTCGGCCCAGGAAGTGGGCGGCGATTACTATGACTTCATTCCGTTGCCGGGGCCGCGGCTTGGCATCGCCGTGGGCGACGTGGCTGGCAAGGGCGTCCCGGCGGCGTTGCTGATGGCCAAGGTCTCGTCCGACGCCAGGTTTTGCATGCTCACCGAGAAGGGGCCGGCCGAGTTCATTTACCGGCTCAATGAGCTGATGCAAGAGGCCGGTTTGCTGGATCGCTTCGTCACCTTGTCGGCTGCGCTGCTCGATCCAGCGACCCACCGGATCACTTTCGTGAATGCCGGCCACATGCCCCCACTTATCTTCAGGGCCGCCAACGGCAGCCTCGAGGAAGGCACGAGCCGCGACGCAGCGGGGTTTCCCCTTGGGGTCGCGGACGGCATCCCCTATGAGGCAGTCACGCTAGATCTGAATCCGGGTGACTGCGTGGCCCTTTTTACGGACGGGGTTACTGAAGCTAAAAACAAGCAGGACGCAGAATTCCAGCTGGCGAGCACGCGGGCGGCCTTGCTCGACGGACCGCCACGGCCCATTGACATGGGGCAACGATTAGTGGCGGCCGTGAAACAACACGCCTTGGGGTGCAAGCAGCACGACGACATCACCATTGTCTGTTTTGGACGGATTTAATTTGAGCCTGTTGCAAAAAAGAGGACAGTCCCTTTTGCAGGCTTGAATTGCGAGAAGATTTGCTGGCGAGAGGGACTGTCCTCTTTTTTGCAACAGGCTCAATTACAATGCCGCTATTTGAATACGCCGAATGGGACGGTTCGCAGGAGTTTCGGACGCTCTCCGCCGATGCCGTGTTTGACAAGCTTAGCGAACACTTGCTGGAGCACGGCGAATACGTCCTGCGCCAACTCGAGCGGCTGGACCGCGAGCAGTCCGACCTTCTCAAGCTGCTCATCAAGGAAGGGTACCTTGAGAAGGATGAAAAAGGCCAATTCGCGGTCACGGCACGTGGCATCAGGCGGATTGAGGAAAAGGCGCTCGACGAGCTGTTCACCATTTCACGCAAAGACGCTCTCGGCAAACATGCCACGGATTTCAAGGGCGCGGGCACGGTGCGGCATGAAGACAGCAAACCGTATGAATACGGTGATCCCGTGGCCAATCTCAACCTTCACGAAACGCTGAAAAACGCCATGATTCGCGAGGGAACCAATCGGAACCAGCAAGGGGGCGCCGCTCGCCTGCGGGTGACCGAAGAAGACTTCGTGGTCCACGAGACCGAGTATCAAACCAGCTGCGCCACCGTGCTGCTCCTGGACATGAGCGGTTCGATGGCCCGCTACGGCAAGTTCTACCACGCCAAAAAGGTGGCCATGGCGCTGCAGGGTATGATTCGCGGCCGTTGCCCTGAGGACTCTCTCAAAACCATCGGCTTTTACACCTATGCTTCCCCGCTCAGCGAGCGGGAGTTGTTGCGGGCGGCACCCAAGCCCGTCAGTATTTTTGACAGCAGGGTGTTTCTCCGCGTCAATCTGGACAACCCGCCCGAGTTCGTTCCGGAGCATTTCACCAACATCCAGGCGGGGCTGCGTTTCGCCAGGCATCACCTGCGCCGCCAGGCGGCCGTCAACAAGCAGATTATTTGCGTCACCGACGGCGAACCCACGGCCCATCTGGAGGGTCGTGATCTTGTCCTGGTTTATCCGCCCGGTGAACGGACGGCTCGGCACACGCTGGAAGAGGTCCAGGCCTGCACGAGCGAGGGCATCAAGCTCAGCACATTTGCCCTCATTGAAGACTATTACTACCTGGGCCTGGTGAACTTCGTCGACCAGATGGCCCGTCTCAGCAAGGGCCTGGCTGTTTACTGCACAGCGGGCGAGTTGGGCAAGTACGTGTTGGACAGCTTTGTGAGCGGCCGCAGGGCGCGAAAGACCGTAGGAAGATCATCGTCATAAGAGGCCCAAAAAAAGGGGACAGGCCCCGTTGCCGGAACGGCCCGAAGGGTGCTTCGCACAACGGGGCCTGTCCCCTTTTTTGGGCCTCTAAAGAAAGTAAGGCACCGCCATGAGCGATACCATTACCCTCCCGGGAACCTCTCGCCGGGTGAAGGAAGAAGAGAAGGAAGACGTCAAGAAGCAGCCGCCGTACCATGTCGTGCTGCACAACGATGACGATCATACCTATCAATATGTCATCGAAATGCTCAAGAAGCTTTTTGGCCATCCCGAGCCGAAGGGCTTCCAGATGGCCACCGAGGTGGACACCAAGGGGCGAGTAATTGTGGACACCACGAGCAAGGAACGGGCGGAGTTGAAACAGGAACAGATACACGCCTATGGGGCGGATCCGCGGCTGCCACGCTGCAAGGGGTCGATGTCCGCAAGCATAGAACCGGCCTGGTAATGGCCCAAAGTAGCAGGCACACTCCGTGTGCCGTTTGCGCACTCAACGGCACACGGAGTGTGCCTACTACTTTGGGCGGTCAAACTTTCTTCGCGGCGGCGGTTAACTCCAGGAAATACTGCTCAGAATCGCGGTTATTCTGCTCACGGGACTTCTTCAAACCCCCTTCGGCAAGACTCAGCGCCTTGGGACCTTGCTTGGCCGATAGCATCGCCTCGGCAGCGCTACCGCGGTAACGCAACTCGGCCGGAGACCGCTCAATTAACTTGTCGAACACATCCATCGCCTTGTCGATTTCACCGCACTTGACAAGGATTTGGCCGCGGCGCAATTCGTAGTCATTGCGGCGGCGGCCTTCGTTGTGCTCGCAGTCGGCCTTTTCGCCCTCGTTGACGAAGTCGAGGGCGGCATCCTTGTCGCCTTCCAAGAGTGCTTGCTGAATCAGGTGGTTGAACATCGGATAACGGTCCGCCTTGTCGGCACCTGGCTTGCGAGTCACCGCTGTCTTGGCGAATTTGCCGGCTAGATCGGGAGCACCAAGTTTCAGCGCGCTTTGGTACGCTGCCTCAAGCTCGCCGTCATCGAGCGTGCCAATGTCCAGGCCAGCCAGTTCGGCCGCTCCCATGGCGCCAATGTCCCGCGCCGCTATGGCCGTGGCCGCCGCGGGCGCTGGGCCGCCACTCAGGCCAAGTTTGCGCCGCAGACGCTCAAAATCATAAGCGGAATTGAAAGTCGCGGCGCAGTCAGCAAGGAATTGCACCAGCCCCCTGAGCTTCTTCCGCAAAAGCGCGTGCCCCGCGGCGTCAATGGGCGGAACCATGCCGAGTGAGCGCACGGGTTTGTGAATCCATTTTTCCTCGATGTAGGTTTCAAAATACTCGTGCATGCGCTTCGTGCTCTCGGCTTCGCTCGCGGCCTGGACGGCGAAAGCCATGCCGTCGGCCAAAACGTCGGAAAAATGGACCGGCCCCGTGCGGATGTAAGGATCGCCCAGGACACCGGCACCTAATTGCTGAATGTCCCGCACCACCGCGTCGAACATTTCCTTGTTGCTGTTCCAAAGCCGCAGCATGTCGCCGACCAGCAGCATGTAGGCGGCAAGACGCGGCATGGCGGCCAAGACGCGTTCGGGCGTCAGGGCTTGCACCTTTTCCACCAGCAAGCCGGTGAGGATGCCCTGTTCTTGCTGGACCTGTGTGCCGATTAGCCGGTGCTGACGCTGCAACTCCTGCAGCACATGTCCCGCACGTTCCGGATTGCGAATCTGAAACGTCGCGGAATGCTCGACGTAATTCGCCTGCTCTTCCAGTCCGTGGCCGCAGAGCAGCACCTCCGCGCAGCGCCACGTCTGTGCTCCTTGTTCCTCGTCCTTGTCCAGGTCCACGCAGCGATCGAGAGCGGCCACGGCGCCGGCGTTGTCCCCGAGCCAGGCCTTCGTCAAACCAAGGTTGTACCACACCGCGGCGTCATTGGCGTCGTCAGACGTCAGCTGCTCAAACGCCTTCAAGGCGTCGGTAAGTTTGCCTGTCGCGGCAATCTGCAAGCCTCGCTGCCAGGCCGCTTGACGCTCCGGCGGCGCGCTCCGATAAGCGTACGCCTTCCGTGCGACCAGTGGAAGCTTTGAATTGTCGCCAAAAACCTGTTCCAGGCCGGCCTTGAAATCGGTGTTAGCCGGTTCCTGCTTGACCGCCATCTCCAACGCCGGCGCGCAGCCACTGGCCGATTCAGCTTGAGCTCGCACTCCGTGATGACCGAATAAATCTGCGCGAGCACGGCGTGGGCGGCGGGATCGTACACCTCCACGGCCTTTCGAAACAGTATAAGTGCTCCCGCGAATTCGCCCTCGAAGTGGCGAAAACGGCCACGGAGGTAGTGCCCGAACGGGTAATTGGGATTGATTTCAAAGGCCTTTTGCAAGGCGTTTTCAGCGTCGTCGGCACGGTCGGCCTGATAGAGAAGCTGAGCCTTCCGGCCCCAAACTTCAGGATTCCCAGGATGCTGCTGGCATGCTTCATCCATGATGCGCAGCGCCGATTCGTGCTGACCTTCCGCCTCCTGCTGAAACGCCTGGTCGATCTGCGTGTAGACGGGTTGACAGCACCACTTGAATTTCTTGCCGCTGCCGCACGGGCAAGGAGAGTAGGGATCAAATGCCATGGGGTCCCTCGGGATTGTGCCAGTTTGTCTGCATCTGCTCAAGGTATCAGTTGTAAGGGGACGTGAAAAGTGCTTTCGCCGGTAGGGGCTTGTGGGCGAAAGCCTGTTGGTGTGGTAAAATCGTACAGAGCGTACCAGGCTTCGCAAAGCCAGATTGGCGGTAACCATGTCGACGTCCACACTCAGCAGCGGGAGCGCCGTTATGGCCGACATTGTCCTTCGCGCCGGTAGTTGTACCGAGCAAGGCATCAGGCCCAACAACGAGGATCGCTTTGTGGTTGACCTCGACCACAAGGTGTTTCTGGTGGCGGACGGCATGGGAGGCCAGGAGCGCGGCGAGATGGCTTCGGGAATGGCCGCGGACATCATCCCCAGGGCCGTGGGGGACAAACTGGCCAATCACGTTGGCGCCGACTCCGCCGTGAAACAGGCGCTGGCAGAGGCGAATGATGCCATTGTTCATGCCGGCCGCGACCAGCCCGCCGGCCGCCGCATGGGAACGACCACGGTCATGGCCCTGCAATACCACAACACTTGCTATGTCGCCGGCGTTGGCGACAGCCGGGCCTATTTGATTCGCGGCAATGGTGTCCAACAGCTTACCGTTGACCATTCCGTCGCCAATGCCCTGGTGCTGAGCGGGGCGCTGACGAAAGAGGAAGCTCGGCTGAGTCCGTACCAACATGTCTTGCACAAATTCCTGGGTTGCCCGACCATGGAAGGCGGAGCGCAAGTTTATCCGTTCAACCCGCAACCGGGCGATCGCCTGTTGCTGGGCAGCGACGGTCTGACCAATCACATCACCGACGAAGACTTGCGCAGCGGCGTTCGCGAATTCGCCGACCCCCAGGAGTGGGCGGATTACCTGGTGCAGCTGGCGCTGAGCCGAGGTTCGCGTGACAATGTCACCTGCGTGGTGATCGCCTTTGGGCCGGCGTAAATCTGCAGCGATCTCACGATACTAACCCGAAGCCTCAGCGCGGGCACCAGTGTTTCCTCGCTGACGCTTCGGGTTGGTATTCAGCAGCAAGTATGCTTGCGTTACTTCTCGGCATATCTCAATGGTGACTCCCCGTCCTCGCTCCCTATAACAACTCGATTCGCTTGTGAAAAATCCAGGGAGCCAGCATGCGCGTACGCCAGGCAGTCATCAAAGAGCCGTTTCAATGTGCTGTCCGCGAGGTTGATTTGCCTGCGCCGGCGGCCAATCAGATCCTTGTGGAGACGGAGGTCAGCGCTATCAGCGCCGGCACCGAGTTGGCGGTTTGGACGGGCAGCCACCAATGGCTTAAAGACCCCAATTTGCCCGATTGGAAATTTCCCTTCCGCTCGGGCTACAGCGCGGCGGGGACTGTTGCAGCTGTGGGTAGCGGTATACAGGGTTGGAAGGTCGGGGATCGTGTCAGCTATCCTGGCAATCATGCTTCCCATGAGCTGCTGACGATTGGGCACGAGCGCGGCCGCTGGTGGCGGCTGCCGCCAAAACTTGATGCTGAAAAGGCTGCCTGGGCGTGCATCGCTCGATACGGTTTCGGAGGATCGGTCCGCGTCGGTGTCACGCTCGGCAAATCGGCCGCGGTCCTGGGGCTAGGCGTCATCGGCCAATTCGCATTGCGCTGTCTGATGGCGGCTGGAGCGAACCCCGTGATCGGCATTGATGCCGTTAAAATGCGGCGCGATGCGGCCTTGGCGGCAGGTTCGGACTTTGTCATCGACCCGGGTGCTGACGGCGGAAAGGCAGAACTGATGAAATTCCTGGGCACACGTGGCGCCGAAGTCGTCATTGATGCGACCGGCGTGCCGGATGCCATCCCCGTGGCCATGTCGTTGGCTTGTGACGCCGGCCAGGTCGTGGTGGTGGGCAGTCCGCGCGGCCGAGCCAAGGACGTCAATTTCTATGACGATCTGCACCGGCGTTACATCGAGGTGACGGGCGCCCACGGCAACATGCTCTTTGAACCCGCCCATTCCAGGCTGGCCGGTTGCTGGGATATCGACAAGGCGCAGCATTGGCTGCTCGCGGCCTTGGCGTCAGAGCGGTTGAGCCTGGCCGGGTTGGTCACTCACAGGATCACGCCCGAAGAACTGGGCACCGCCTATGACGGGCTGCTCAGGCAAAAGGAGTCCTATCTCGGCGTCACCATGCGCTGGAAATGAGCCAACTTCTCCAAGAATTCATGGTGGTGGCCTGGGAAAATCAGTAGATAATCGCCAACGCCCGGCACCAAAAAAAGGGGACAGGCCCCGTTGCCGGAACGGCCCGAAGGGTGCTGCGCATAACGGGGCCTGTCCCCTTTTTTTGGTGCCGCTAACGACTACACTGGGAGACGCATCATGCACCGATGGAGTTTGGCAATGGCCGCTGTCCTGACCGCGGCAGCGATTAACGCTCAAGACACTGGCACTTTGCCGCCCAAGCGGATGCTTCCTGGCGTCGAGGCCGACGGCGCAGTCCGCTTGCACAACACCTGGACCGTGAAGCCAGCCGGCAAGCAACTCGAGCTCGGCGATTTTCCGGTCAATATCGCGGTGCACCCGTCCGGCAAATGGCTGGCGATACTGCACAGCGGTTATGGCGTGCACGAGGTCATCGTCGTCGACGCCGGTGCTGCCGAGCAAAAAATCGCTAGCCGAACGACCATCCAGCAGGGGTTTTACGGTTTGTGCTTCGCTCCTGCCGGTGACAAGCTCTATGCCAGCGGTGGTGACCAAAACGTCGTGCATGTGTTTGATTTCAAGGAAGGCAAACTGGCGAAGAATGGCACCCTTTCAGCCGCCGGCAGCACGGTCGTCGGCGGCATCGCTGTAGACAAGGAAGGGAAATGGCTTGCCGCGGCCGGAACTTGGGGACACATTCTCACCTTGTTGCCGACCGACGATCCCACGGCCAAGGGTCAAACCTTGCAAATGGAGCCCAAGAGCTACCCTTACACCTGCCTGTTCGATCAGCCTCGCAACCGGCTTTATGTGAGTTTGTGGGCCAAGTCCAAAATCGCGGTGGTCGATCTCAAAACGAAGGCCGTCACTGCCCATTTTGCCACGGAGCAGCATCCGACCGAAATGGTCCTAACGCCCGACGGTAAACAACTCTACATCGCCTGCGCCAACTCCACCAAGATCAGCGTTCTCGACGCGGACAACGGCAAGGGCCTGCAAACCATTTCGACCGCGCTGTTCCCCAACGCGCCGGTGGGCAACACGCCGTGCAGCTTGTGCATCACCCCCGATGCCAAGCTGCTGTTTGTCGCCAATGCGGACAACAACAATGTCGCCGTGTTCAACATCACCGAGCCGAAAAACGCCACTCCGATGGGCTTCATCCCGGTCGGCTATTACCCGACCTCGGTAAGATACAACGCAATCGATCAGCGCATTTACGTCGCCAACGCCCGCGGCAGCACTACAAAGGCGAACCCCAAGGGACCCAATCCGCTGATCAAGCAGACCGCGCGGGAATATATCGCCGGCCTTTACCGCGGCACGTTGACCACTGTGCCGATGCCCACGGCGGAGGAAATGCTGGTTTACAGCAAGCAAGCTTACATTTGCTCACCGCTTCGCGAAGACCTCGGCCCACGCGGCGGCGCTCCCAAGGACAATCCCATCCCCGCCAAGGTGGGCGATCCCAGTCCTATCAAGCATTGCATTTACATCGTCCGCGAGAATCGGACCTACGATCAAGTCTTCGGCGACATCAAGGAAGGCAACGGCGATGCGAACCTGTGCATTTTCGGCGAAAAGGTTACGCCCAATGCCCACCGCCTGGCCAAGGATTTCGTGCTGCTAGACAATTTCTACGTCGAGGCTGAAGTCTCGGCGGACGGCCACGAATGGTCGATGGGGGCCTTTTGCAGTGATTTCGTCAAAAAGGCCTGGCCGCTCAATTATCGCGGCTCCAAGAAAGTGCCGTATCCGGCTGAAGGAAATCACAACGAAATCGCGCCGCCGGGCGGCGGCTACATTTGGGACAAATGCATTGAGGCCGGCGTCAGCTATCGCAGCTATGGCGAATGGGTCAACAACGGCAGAACGCCAAAAGACCCGGCCACGGCTCGCGTGAAGGCGTTGGAAGGTCACATCGATCCCATGTACCGCGGTTACGATTTGTCCTACTCCGACATACAACGCGCCGAGCGTTTCATCGAGGAGCTCAATGGCTTCGAGAAAGCCGGCAATTTTCCGCAAATGATCATCGTGCGGCTGCCCAACGATCACACCTCCGGCACCAAAGCCGGCTCGCGGACTCCCAGGGCTTTTGTGGCGGAGAACGACCTCGGATTGGGCATGATCGTGGAGGCGGTCAGCAAGAGCAAATTCTGGAAGGAGACGGCGATTTTTGTCGTGGAGGACGACGCTCAAAATGGCCCAGATCATGTGGACGCTCATCGCACGGTGGCGCTGGTCGTCAGCCCCTACACCAAACGCGGCCATGTTGACTCGACAATGTACGCGACGAGCAGCATGCTGCGGACAATGGAGTTGACGCTTGGCCTGAAACCCATGAGCCCTTACGACGCGGCGGCGACGCCAATGTACAATGCGTTCCAAAGCAAGCCGGACCTACGACCCTGGCAGCGTGTGGCTCCTGGAATCGACCTCAATGAGGTCAACCAAAAGACGGCGTGGGGAGCGGATCTGTCCGAGAAAATGGACTTCAGCCGCGAAGACGCGGCCGATGATTTCCTGCTGAATGAAGTGATTTGGCGTTCAGTGCGCGGCCCTGACTCGCCGATGCCGCCGCCGGTGCGAGCGGCGTTTGTATTTCCAAAATAAATGTTTGAGCACACCAACCCGAAGCGCCAGCGAGGAGCCGTATTTTGCCTCGCTAGCGTTTCGGGTTAGTGCCTGGCCAGAAGTCTTACCGGCCGTACCAGTAGCTCGGCGCCGGTGCCGGTTGGTAGTAATTCACGGGCACCATCTGATATCCATAGGGGTTGTACATCGGTTGTTGGTAATAACCCGCGGCTTGAACCGGCGCATAGCCGTAGCCAGGCTGCATGGGCATCATGTACGCGCCTGGATTGATCATTTGCGGAATCGGCGCTTGGAATTGCTGGCCCGGCGCTCCCTGGGGCATCGGTTGGGTAGGAGGCACCGGCGAAGTGGCGGGAATGCCGGTGGCCACGGAGCCCGGCGCGGGCAAGCAGCCGGTATCGCAGTAGCCCGTGGTGCAGCCGCCTGGACCGTAAGACGGATAGCCAAAACAAGATGGCTGGGGCGCGCCATAGCCGCCGCCGTAGTAGCTGAATGGCATGCAACCGCACGCTGTGATGGTTCCGCAGGCGACCGGGGTGAAGGCGTTGTATGGACGGATGCACACTTCCGTGCAGCACTTCTTGCAACGCCAATTATCAAAGAACCAGGCATCCGCGCTCCGGGCGGAAGCAGTCACGGCGGCAATGCTCAGCAAGCCGAGGACAAGCAATTTTTTCATGAGGATGAACCGTGTCTCGAGTCGGGAGCGCGCGGTTGGCCCCAACGTCCTGTTGGCAACAGCGCACCCGAAATCCTGGCTAACTCTACCATCCAACCCTGGCGAAGCCACTGCCAAGGCGACTGTTTAGTCTTTTCCCCGCCTTGCCGTGAATGCATGATGCGCAAGTCATGCGTGATTGGCGCGATGTGCATAGTTTCACGGGAAAACCATGCTAGTGTGAGGATTTGATAAAGATGGCGCCAACGATTGCCGCAGGATCCTGCATGGCACGGCTAATTCGCACGTGGCAAGGACGGTTTTGCCTTCGAAAACCAACAGCTATTGACTGACCCCGTACCCCATGTTGCAATGGCGCAAGGGAGGAATACAAATATGAAGGCAAACGTGCTCGAACTGTCGCGCCAGCAATGGCAAGCGCTTGATGCTAGTGCCTTGCCACCGCGGTCTGTTGACCCGCAAACGCAAAAAGCCTACGTCGTCATCGCCGCCGATTTATTTGAGCGGATGCAACGGGTGTTCGAGGAAGTTGACCCCTCGTTGTATGAATTTGAGGAAATCGATCCCCAATAGCCATGCAAATTCTGCGTCAATTGCCGTTTGCCGATGAAGCTTGGGTCGTCAATGTCAACCAACAAGAAATTCCGTTGTTGCAAGCTCATCTTTGGATCCACCGTAATCGGCCCTCATCTCGCGATTTGCTACCGCGACCATTCAAGATGGAAATTCCCGAAGGCATAAGCGTTTTTCCCCAAGGCGCGAAAGTTCGCCTCGTTTGCCGCTCCTGGGCCTCCGCGGCTTGATGCGCAATAACTTGCGGCTAGTTGTCGCCGATTTTACGGTTTCGTTAAGTGATTGAGGCTGGTCCAAAATGGATTTCAGGACTTCTTACGGTCTGGCATCAAGATCTAGCACTGCCCATTGTTGCCGTTTCCATTTTTCCACGGTTATTGCAGCCATGGCGGCATTGTCGGTGCATAGCAACAGCGGCGGAATAAACACCTCCGCTTCTTCTTCCCGAACCATGGCTTCCAATGCGGCGCGAAGTGCCTTGTTTGCCGCCACGCCACCTCCGACCGCGAGTCGTTTTAGCCCGCTCCGGCGCAAGGCCTGGCGAGCTTTCTGTACGAGCACGTCAATGACCGCGTGCTGAAAACTCGCCGCCAAATCCGCACGCTCCTGGCCCGGCTGCGGCGCGGGACCGCGAGCCACACCCGGCCCGTGCAGGGCATAGGCTACCGCGGTCTTGAGGCCGCTGAAGCTGAAGTCAAGCCGGTCTTCATGAAAAAACGACCGAGGAAAGCGGAAGGCGCCTGGATTGCCACTTGCGGCTTCGCGCTCGACCGCAGGACCGCCAGGGAATCCCAGACCCAGCATGCTTGCCACCTTGTCGAACGCCTCGCCCGCGGCATCGTCGATCGTGGCACCAAGAAGTTGGAACTCCAGCGGTGTCGCGCAATGAAACAGGCTGGTGTGGCCACCGCTTACCACCAGGCCGACACAAGGAAAAATGTCGCGTTCGGCGGCCAGGCGACAGGCATAAATGTGGGCTTCAATGTGATTGCCCGCCACCAGCGGAACGCCAAGTGCCAGCGCCAGCATCTTGGCCGCACTCACGCCGACCAGCAGAGATCCAACCAACCCGGGCGTGTTCAACACACCGATGCAGCCAATTTGATGCAAGACGATCCCCGATTGGCGCAGTGCTTCGTCGATTATCGGCAGTAGACGCTGCAGATGCGCGCGTGCCGCGACCTCGGGGACGACACCGCCAAACCGGGCGTGCAGATCGGTTTGCGAGGCGATCACATTGGCCAATATCCGCAGATCGTCCGTGAATACCGCGGCGCTGGTTTCGTCACAGGAGGTTTCAATGGTTAGAAAATGGGTCGGCATGGCCGTCGCTCAGGTGGAAATCGATAACAGTGTGATGTCGTCGTTGCGGATCTGCCCGGCGCCTCGAAGTCCGGCCACCCAGGCCTTGAAGGCAGCAGGCGGGTCGATTTCCGCCAGAAGCTTTTGCAATTGCTCCCAGGGGCGGGCGGCGTGCTCGCATTGATTGAGAAACCACTGTGCCAATGCATCCGTCATCAGCCACAGCCGATCGCCGTCGGCAAACTCCCCTTCGGTCCGTTGCTCCCGCAACAACATCATTTCCGCCGTGAAGCCGCGCGAGCCGACCAGCCAGGGCGAACAATCAAAGTCATTGGTGTGCTGGACGGGAAAGGCACGTAATAGGTTGCCGCCGCGTATGTGAAAAAGGCAACTGTCGCCGACAGCCATGGCTTGCCAGAGCGGTGGCCTCACGATCACGCCCAAAAACGTGGAAAACGCACCTTGCTGCCATTTGATTTCCGTGAACCACGGCATTGGCTGTTGGCCCACCGCGATTTCCCAGCTTGTTTGCAGTGCGGGCAGCCACGCAGTCCAGTTCTGCGGCTCCGCGAGCGCGGGGTTGACGAATTCGTCAACCAACATTCGCGCCCAAAGGCCGGCAAAGGAGCTCTCAGTGGCGCCGTCCGCGATGGCGAAACGGCCTAATGCCATATTGGCAGCCGAGGCATCCTCATACTCCGCGAGGCTGTGGCCGTGCTTGGGCTCGCTGAGCAGTGCCATGCGTAACGACGTATACGATTCTGTCATGGACCGGCCCCTTCACTCCTGCAGCATGTGCGTGTACAGGCCGAGAATCAGCAAACTAATGCAGACTAACGGCAGTATGGTCGCTCCCCACAATGCGACGCGGGCGGCCTGCGACCGGATGCGATTGTCCTGCGGCAGACGTCGCTGGAGCTTCCAGATTTCCAATGTACCGATAAAAACCGCGAACACCGCCGCCGCTCCAACCAATCGGCACACCCATCGACCCAGCGCCACCAGCACCGCCCACCAGCCTGGCGCCTGCGCATGCGGTTGGCTGATGGCAACCAACACTGCAATTTGCATTGCCAAAGCACTCACGGCAGCAAGTCGCGGCCAATTCAGGCGGCCGCACACTCGGCAAGTGAACAACGGCAACAGATTGATGTTACCGCATTCCGAGCACGTCTCTCGCAGAGCTGGCCAGCGCGGCTCAGCGCAACTGTGGCCTCGAGCGTCATCAGCTCCAGGCCTGCCTTGAGCAAAAGGCCCACAGCCAGGGGAACCGCCGCCATCGCGATCACGGCATGAAGTACGCCAAGTAACCCGAAGGCCCCAGGTTCATTGCGCGGCAACGCGGCCAGGGCCATCAGCTCGCAGACCGCGGCCACGAACACCACGATGGCTGTTTTCGTCCATTCGTCCTTGAAGTGTTGAAATGGATGCGGTCCCGACGGAGCCGGTGCCTGACCGTTGCTGCTAGTTGCAGGCGCGGATGGCGGACTATAAGAGGCGGTACCGGGTTGGCCGGAAGCGGGTTCGAGGGGCTCTTCCATGCGGGCGACCAGTGCCTCCAGAGAAACGCGCGGCAGCATTGCGGCCGTTTTGGTTGGCGCGGCGCCGGCGGGCAGATAGTCCAGCAGTTGCCGCTCCTGGCCCGCCGTCAACGCCAACGGCCGGCCTTCGCCGCCGACGACTTCGTCCAGCATGACGACACGGTGCAACGCCGTTTGGCTGCCGAGCACGAGGTGGCCCAGCAGGTGCCGAATGTCTTGATCTTCCAGTTGCCAAAGGTCGGCCAACAACTCCGATTGGGCGGGCTCGGCGAAATCCTTTGCCCGGAACAGGAGATTTTCGCCATTGTCATATTTTGTCCAAAGCGGCCGCCCGCCAACGGTCAGGCAGCGCAACGCGGTGTAGATGACCAGGTGGGAGAAGCGGTCGACTTCGGATCGATAAGTGCCCTCGCGGAGGCGTTCGGGATGCTGGTAGTTGGGGTGGCCCAACTCACCCGACGGCTGAGCGTCGAGCGCCGGAATGTGCATGCCGTCGTAATCGATCAGCCGCAAACTGAGCTGAGAGGCCTTTTCGCCAGGCACCAGCAGCACGTTGCCGTGCTGAAGATCGCCGTGGGCCATGCCAGCAAGCCGCAGCTGGCGTGACAGCTTGATCCACATTTGCGCCAGGCGATACATAACCTGCGGTTTGTCCACGTGCTGGCGAACCAGGTCGTTGACCGTGAATCCTTCGACCCAATCCATTTTGAGTACCGGATACCACTGATTGCGAATGCGGATGCCATCCGCGAGGTATTGAAACTGGACCATGAACGACGGGCTGCCGGAGTCAAGGTGTTTGCTGATAGCCTGGTAGCGGGATTGCAGGGCGCCGACCTCGCGTGTAAAGCACTTGACCGCCCATGACTGGCCGGCAGGCCGCGAATTTGATAGACGTCGGCGAAATTGCCGGAGTAGGGACGCGGCAAACCTAGCGTGTCTTCCACGACCTGACCGGCCTGCAGAGCAGGGTCCCGGAAGCAGACGCGCGAGTCCTGAATCGCTTCATTATAGTCGGTTGCTTGCGGCCAGGCCACGTGTACCTCGATAATAGTAGGCACACTCCGTGTGCCGTTTGCCTGATCGACGGCACATAGTAGTAGGCACACTCCGTGTGCCGTTTGACCGTGCAACGGCACTTGGAGTGTGCCTACTACTTTGATGCCAGGCGATTCAGAATCTCCAGGCCGCGATCCAAAGTTTGATCGCTGGCGCGATAGCTCAGGCGAAAATGCGTGTCGCGGCGACTGAACGCCGTGCCGGGAATGCACAGCAAATTGTTGCGAATCGCTTCCGCCACAAATTCCTGGCCCGTGCCCCGCGGCGCCTTCGGAAAAATGTAAAACTGCGCCGCCTGGCTTCACCACGTCATAACGGTCCTTGAGCCCATCATACATGCGATCGCGCTTGCGTTTATATTCGGCCAAAATTCCGGACTGATCGACGTCCAGTGCCACAATTGCCGCGTGCTGGCTAAAGGTCGGGGCGCATACGAAGGTAAGTTGCTGAAGCTTCATCATCTCGTCGATCAAGCGGCGCGGACCGTGGCAATAACCGATCCGCCAGCCCGTCATGGCGTAGGCTTTGCTGAATCCGTCGAGCACAAGCACATCGTCGTTGACCTCAGCGGGACTCGCGAATGGTGTGTCATAGCAAAACGCACTGTAAACCTCATCGCTGATGAGCAGTACGTCCTTGTCACGAGCGAGCTGACCCAATGCATGGAGCGTCCGCCGATCATGCACCGTACCAGTAGGGTTGGCGGGGTTATTGACGATGATGGCTTTGGTCCGGGGTGTCATCGCCGCCTCAACTTTGCCAACGTCAACGCGAAAATCGGGATAGGTGTCCACCACCACCGGCCTGCCGCCGACAATGCCAATAAACTGCGGGTACATCACAAAATAGGGATCGAAGAGGATGACTTCATCGCCCGGATTGAGGGTGACGAGCATGGCCAGCACGAGGCCGCCGGTAGTGCCGCTGGTGAGAAAGCAATCGCGCTCGGGATGAGCGTAACGGTGCCGCACCTCGGCGAGAATCTTGCCGCGCAATTCGGGGATGCCCTGGGTCATCGTGTAGGCGTTTTCCCCACGGCGGATGGCCTCGATGGCGGCGGCCTTGACCGGTTCGGCCACGTCAAAGTCAGGCACGCCGATGCTGAGGTTGACAGGATCCTTGAGGCTGCGGGCCAGGTCGAAGACCTTGCGGATGCCGGAGACCTCGATGGAATGCATACGCTGGGCAATCCAGTGATCGTGCATGATAGTTGGGTGTCCTGGTAAAACAGTCGAAGTACGTCCTCCAAAAACCTGTTGCAAAAAAGGGGACAGGCCCCGTTGCCGGAACGGCCCGAAGGGTGCTTCGCAACGGGGCCTGTCCCCTTTTTTGCAACAGGCTCATGTTCATCTTAGACTCGGCTTTTCCTCGTTCAAGGCATTTGGTACAAGCCTGCGCGGAAACAGAGAAAATCCGCCGCGAATGGATCGGACCCGTTTGCGGCGATCCCACCCCCGGAACAGGGTAGTGTCATGGATGACTTGCCGACCAATGTCGAGGCGCTAGATTTCTGCGCGCCGCGGCTTGCGCTAGCACAAGACTCTGAGCTTCCCGAGGGCTTTGTGCCCCTTAGACTGACGCTGCATTCTGGCCGGCTGACCCTCGATTTGACCAAGCCTGAAGTCCTGGTGGGCCGGCACAGCGAGGCCGACATTCGGCTGACGCTGCCGGACATTAGCCGGCGGCATTGCCGATTCGCGTTTGCCGACGGTTTGTGGCGGGTATTCGATCTGAGCAGTCTCAACGGCTTGTTCGTCAACAACCAGCGACTTCAAGAAGCCGCCATTTTTCACGGCGACCGCATAAAAATCGGCAGTTTGACGTTTGAAGCCCAGCTCAATTACCAAACAATACAAGGTACCTTGACGGATCTGATGCTGAAAAAAGCGTCGTGAGCGGCTCCAAAAAAAGGGGACAGGCCCCATTGCCCCAGCGGCCCGGAGGGTGCTCCGCACAACGGGGCCTGTCCCCTTTTTTTGGAGCCCTTACCTATTTCCGATTCCATTCCTTCGCCATCTTGATCCGCTCCACCGCGGGCGGATGTGTGCTGAACATCCACACGTTGAATGGCACCGGCGCCACGTCGCTGATGTTGTCCCGGGCCAAGCGTTTCTCCGCTTCCACGAAGGCCGCCGGCTTGGCAGCAAGCTCCAGCGACGCCGCATCGGCCTGGCGTTCAAAATAGCGGCTGATGCCGTTCTGAACAGGCATGGTTAGCCAGGCGGCCAGCGTGGCCAGGAGCAATATCAGCGGCAATCCCGCGGGATCGGCCTGGTTCGTCAAGCAAAACGGCCGTCGGCCAATGGCCCAGCGCAGAATCCGCGCCAGCAGATAAAAGCCGACCAGGCCGCCGATGCTGGCCAGCACCAATCCCTTGACGATGTGCTGATGCCGCCAGTGTCCCATCTCGTGGGCCAGGATGGTTTCCAATTCGTCTGCGCCGCCGACCTGTGCCGCCATGATCTGGGAAGCGCCAAGCAATGGCCCGCCTGGTGCGGCCGATCCGAACAAACCGATTAGGCTGGCGGTTGAGGTCGCGTCAATTCCCGAGTGGGCTTGCACCAGCGTATCGAAAAGCACGATGCGGCGCGTAGAGCCGAAACCCGTAAAATAGGCGTTGGTGTGCCGGCCGCGCGAAGAGGCGTCCATCACCAAAATCTCATCCACCGGAACGTCCGCCCTTTCGGCCAGCACACGCACACGCTCGCGAGATAAAGGGATCGTCAAGCGGCGTGAACTTGTTGAAGAGCGGCTGGATCAGTTCCGGCATCAGAAAAGCATAAAGAACGCCAAATATCGAAGCGCCCACGGCGGCAAAAAACCACCACCAGCGTGGCCAGAGCCGGATCATGCCGTAAAGACCAACCACCAGGATTGCTCCCTGGACGGCATTCAAGCACAGCCCTTTGCCCAGTCGATCAACCAAGCTATCACGCTGCCTTTGTGTCATTTGCCAGGACCGCGAATGCTCCAGGCCGGCGAAACCCACCGGAACCAAAGAGCCTCGCTAAGCAGCAGATACGACTAGTGCCAACCAGCAGCAAGCGTCAGCAGCCAGCGCCGGCCGGTCCAGCGATCGAAGAAATCCGTCACGCGCCGACTCAACGTGGTGCAAACCAGCGCGGTCAGCAGCGCCAATTGCAAGCCGGTTCCGCACCAAACAAGCAATTTGCGTTCATGGCTGAACTGCATACCTCGCTCGATTTGCTCTCCGCTGAAATACTCCGCGGCGACGCCTGGCTGGATGAGGACTGCACAAAAGTATGCACCACGAAAAGGCCGATAAACGCCAGGGCAACCACAACTATCGCCACGCGCAAACCGGGTGTCGAACGAACTTGCATCAACCATCACCTGTCACTCCTTTGACGGCGGCGCGATCCTTATCCCGATCCTCCATCGCCTTGCGCTTGGCGCGCAGCAACCGGCTGCCATAATCAGCCGCCTTGGCTTCGTCGTCTGGGGCCACGCGCGGCGCCGGCGCGGGAGGGCCGTTTCGGCGCCTGCGGACCCGACGGCAGTGCATCCCCAGCCATGGGCGGAGCATCGCCCGGCTTTCACCCGCTCGAAGCGTCGGGCAGCTTTGTCCTTTTCCAGTTTTTCGCCCTCCTGCTCCTTGCGTGATTTGAGGCGATCGAGAAATTGCGGGTCGTCGCCACCGCTTCGCGTTTGCCGCGCAGCCGCAGCCATTGCTCCTGCACCGCCAACGATGCGGCCTCCGGGTCGATGCCCACCCGCCGCACCGCGATGTCGAAAAACAAGCCAACGCCCGTCAATACCAGCAACCAGTACCAGATCGATTGCAGGCTCTTGTTCCGCGTCGGCGAGGAGCGGAATACCTCGCCGCTGCGTGCTGTTTTGTCCAGGATTGCCGCATCGTCGTTCATGATCTTGCCGCCGGTAATGGTGCTCAGCCGTTCGAGCAGGGCGGGGTTGTTCTCCATTTCGCCAAACTCAGGAGAGTAGGGCACCGTCACCGCGGCGCTGGTCATGCGAAACGGCTCACGCACCGTCTCCGGCTTCGCCATCAGCCCTTTGAACCTGCTTGTGCTGGTACGCCTTGGCGGTCAAGATATAGGATCCCACCGCCTCGGCAGGCACCTCGGCTTCATAACGGCCGACGTTTTTTTGCTCGAGTTTAATGTCCGGCCGAGCCCGTGTCGCCAGCCTTCGGGTTGGGCGAAGTGACCCGCACCACCACGTCGAGATTGCCGATCGGTTTTTTGTCGTCGGCTTGGGCCTGGACAATGATCAGCACTTTGCCATCGCGGACCTCGGTGGTCATCTGAAGGTTCTTGCCCTGGTCCAGATCGCGCAGCGACCAATCGATGAGCTGCTCCCAGAATCTCGTGTACATGTCCGAATTGGCCCAATCGCGGTCCCACGAGGTGTTGTCAGGCGTGGTCAAGGCGTCGCTGGTGAAAGCCGCTGTTTTACCCAGCCCATATTGCCAGTGTGCCAGGATCGGCCACGGCTCATCGCCAATTTTGGGCGACATGATCGGCAACTGCACCAGCGGCCCAACTCGCGGCGAAGTGCGGACAAAGCCGTATAGCGGCGGCAGCTTGTCCGGCATTCCCTCGGTCGGCCCCGCGCGGAACTTCAAATCGGGCAGCACCATCTTGTCATTGACAAACGACTGGCTCACCAGACGCGTTTCCTTCATGTAAATCTGCGGCAGCTTCTGCGGATCGAGCGGCATATACTCGCCCGCGGCATTCGGCGAGGGATATTCACGACCGCCCGTGAGCCTGGCCACCGTGCCCATACGCTGGTATTCGCCCTTGGCCATGCGAGGTGATGCACACCGTGGTGCATGTCACCTTGGCCGCCTTGATGAGCCGCAGCAAGGTCACCGGCGGCGCCCAGTGATCGCCGTCGCTGATGAAGATGATGTGCTTGGTGCCGAGCTGAAACGCCGGATTGGTCAAGGACGTCGAAGGCCTTGCGCAACGACGGCTCGGCGTCGGGCATGTCGCCGGGGCTCATGCTGTCGACGTCGGACAGCATTCGTGCTTCTGTTGGGACCCACTTCCTGGAAGGGGATATGCCAGACGTGGCCAGTCGCCATTCCAGTCGTAGTAGAGCATGCCCATCATGTCGATGGGTGAGAGTTTTTCGATGGCCAGCTTGGCGATCTTTTTCTGCCACATGTTGCCCTCGGCGATTTCCGAGGCGTGCATGATGAGCACCAGGCCGCTTTTACCCTCGACCTTGAGCGATTTCAAATCGCAGGTCACCGGCAAGGCCTTCTCGACCTCGGTATTCTGCCAGCCGCCGCCGCCAAAGCTCTGACGACCGCCGATCATGATCAGGCCAGCTCCTTGCTCGTGCACGGATGCCCGAGCGCGGCATCCTGCTCCGCGGTAAAGCTGTCGCGCGGCACATTGCCGAGAATGATGCAATCGAAGCCGCCCAGAAAGAAATTGAGCTTTTCGGGATCGGTCGGCAGTTGCTCCGGCGTGATCGCGCCGATCTTGAGGCTCGATTTTGCCTTGCGCAGCGTTTTGAGCAGCAAAGCATGGTCGCCGGACTTGCGGCTCGATCAGCAGCACCTTTTTCTCGCCGCGGGCCAGAACGGTCGTGCTGGCGTAGTTGTTCTCCGGCCGGTCGAGTTTGACGGCGGCCTTGTCGAGCTTGCTGAAATCGAGTTTGTCGAGGTTGAACGGCGTTTTTTCGACCCCCATTGGAATGAACTTGGCCTCGTAGGTATAAGACTCCTCCTCTTCCAACCCCGGCTGCTGCAGATAAAACGCATTCAGTCCGGGCCGGATGCGCACCAACTTTTCCTCGACGGGAAACCGATTATAGGTCACCTTGAATTGGCCTGGCCGGATCGGTCGGCGTCGATTTTCATCTTCAGACTTGTCTTGCTGAGCGTCAGCGTGCCGATGACGGGCCGTGGATAATAGCTGCGAATGACGATGCGCACCGGCATCCGCGATCCCGCCTCGGTGGCCGGCGGAGCTTCGACGCGTTCGACCAGGATCTCGTTTTGATTGCGGTCGCTGGATGCCACCAGAACGGTGTCGATCTCGACGCCGTTCTGCTTGGCGATGCGGGCTTGCTCCTCGGCCTTGCCAAGGTTCTCGTTGCCGTCGCTGATGAGCACGATGCGTTTGCCGGTCCCCTCGGGAAAACAGGCCATGGCCAACTTGAGAGCGGCGCTGATGTCCGTATAGGTCTCATCCGACGGGACTGGTGATTTTCCGCAGCCGAAAGTGCGGCACGACGCTGGGCGGCAGTTCCAGGCGGGGATAGCGACCGAAAACGATCAACCCTGCCGCGTCGCGGCTGTGTTTGTTGCCGCGCAGGGCCACGGCGTTGTTGATGAAGGCCAGATGGCGCTCCTTGATGAGGTCCTTCTTGGGATCGGAGCTATCGTTCGGATCGAATTCCTCCGGGATGCTCAGCGAGCGGTCCCAGAGAAAAAGCACGGTCATGGTGTCGCTAGTTTGCAGCAAATAAACCTCCGCCAACGCCAAGCAGAGCAAAGACCAGCAACGAACAGCGCAGCCCAAGGCCAACCAGCGCCGCACCGCCCCGAGCCCGGCAAGGCTGCGAAAGCTGAACATGATGGTCAACGGCACGAGCACCAGCAATCCCAGCCAATATGGTTCGCTGGCACGTATGTTGCCGACATTGCGCTCCCAAACGCCGACCCCCACGCTCGTGGCCAGGGCACTGGCGCCGCCAACGGCCACCAGCGTTAGCGCCGCGACGGCATAAGCGGCCGGTGCCCACCACCAACCGCTTAGCAGCACCACCGCGACCATGACGATGAGCACGCCGGCTAATGACCCTGCAAGGATGAATGTGAGGTTATCGCCAGGAATCAGCAGTGCCCCGATACCGAGCAGGGCAAATACCACGGCGACGAGCCAGGAGTGGTTGTTGATGAGGAAAGTGCAGCAGCCAGCCAGCAAAACAGCAGCGGCGATAGCGCTCAGCGCCAGGCCGGCAACGGTCGCTCCATCCACGATCAGGCCGGCCGCGATGAGTTGCCACAGGGCAATGCCGAGAATACCGCCCACAAACATCGGCCAGCTAGCCTGACGTTTGAGCACAACCATGCAGCCATAGATCAAGCCAAGCACCGCGGCGACGCCCAGGAAAAACCCGGCGGCTACCCATCGGGATGCAGCGGCGTCAACAAAGGGATCCATGTTGCATTCCGTGTAGGTCAGCCTTTCCAGGCTGACTTGGTCAAGCGGCTCAGGCTACCAACCTGCGCTACGTCAGTTTATGAAACCTGGGCGATTTCTTGGTGTTGCAACCCACCAACACAAACAAAATACGTTGCGTTGCACACCCCCACACACCCCTATGAACGCATTTCGACGATAAATGACAACTGATGCCCATGATTGGCAACAAGTGCAATGGCATTCGTTGCATGGCTAGCCTGCACCCCACTCAAAACTGTATCCGCTGAACGCGATCGATTCTCGCTGTCGACCACGTGGACGCGGCCCTTGCTATCGACAGCCAGCGCCCAGGGCTGGCCAGCCGCCCCGGTTCCCGGCCTGGCCCGCCCCAGATCCCAAGCGAAACGCCCTCCGGCGTGAACTTCTGCACGCGACTGTTGCCATACTCCACCACGTAAAGATATGGCGTTTTGCCTGGCGCGAACGCCACGTCATACGGGTAGGACAGCTGCCCCGCCCCGCTGCCCTGCGTACCCCAGACGCCGCACCAGCTTGCCGTCGCGGCTGAAAACCTGGATGCGATGGTTGCAAGCGTCGGCCGCGTAAAGCAATCCATCGGGTCCGAGGGCCAAGGCGCGAATGCGCGAGAATTGGCCAGCCTCGTTGCCCGGCCCGCCCCAGCACAAAACGAACTTTCCGGCCGCGTCGAACTTGCTGATCCGCTGATTCTCCCCGAACTCGGCGACGTAATAAAACCCCTCGGCGTCCTGCACCGCGTCGCTCACGTAGGAAAGCTGCCCCGGCCCCGAGCCGGCCCCGCCGCCGATGACCTTCAGCTGTTTGCCTTCGTGCGTATAGATGCGCAGGCAATTATAGTGCGAATCGCTGACGAGAAGGTTGCCATCCCTGTCGATGCTCAGGCCGCTGGGCCGGCCGTTGCGAAAATCGGGACAGGTCCACGTGGCGCCAAGGTGTTTGCCGTCGCGGTCAAATACCTGCAGCCTGGCCGTCCAATCCACCAGGTAAACGCGGTCCTGGCATCGATGGCAATCGCCCGTGGCTTGACGATATCGCCAGGCTGCACGCCGCGTTTGCCCCACACAAGCTCGGGCGTTTCGCTGGAGTGGGTGCAGCCGGCGAGGGTCAGCGTCAGGAAAAGCCAGGGGATGGCGGCACGCAACGGCATTGCAGGGGTGTCCCTTATTCGATGCTTCGGGCAGGTCAGGCATCCTGACCGGTCCAGCGAAAAATCGCATGGCCAAATCGCAATGCCTGCTATTATAGCTGAATCGGTAAGGTTTGCATTCGCGTTCTTGGCGGCAAATGACCGTGGAGACACTTGATGACCAATTGGTGGCCCCAACGGCACACTTATGCGACAAGATGCACAACCCATTTAGGTGTGCGTGGCGGTTCCCAGTGGCTCGGATATAACTCGGCGCTGTGGAGGGTAAATGCTCGCAAACCAACTTGAGGTGATCGTTTACCCCGGTGCAGGATTCCATTGGCACCAAGAGCTTCATGCACAGCCGACTTGGTCGATGATCGAAGCTGCGATAAGAAGGTTAGATCGCGCTGAACGTCCTTTTTTGAACATCCTCGTTCCACCGAGCGGCCAAGCTTCGGCCATCTCCTGCCTGAGCGTCATCGGGGGGCTCTGGGAATTTGGGATCTTGGTGGAAGACAGCCAGCGGATGCCGCGGTTTGAATTTCGCGACTTGAGCCGCCCCAAAGGTCCACGTTTGATCGATATCTGGATTACCGATCAAGGAGCTTCCATGGAGGAAGCATGCCTTTGCAACGACATAAACGTCGTTCTTCGGGTTTGCAAGTATTTTGCCGAGACCGGAAAACTCGATCGCGGCGTTGACTGGGAGGAAAAAGTACAGCAGCGGAGGGTATCGGAGGACGAAACCGTTTGAACATCGGGGGAGAGGAGTTCAAAAGATGAAGATTGCTTCAGTCGCCGATGTGAAGGCGAAATTAAGCGCATACCTGAAGGAAAGCGTCCATGGACCAGTGGTCGTCACCCGCAACGGTAAGGCGGTCGCCGTGCTGCTGGCGGTTACAGACGACGACGAATTGGAACGATTGGTGCTGGCTCACTCACCCAAATTCCAGGCGGTGCTCGACAAATCCCGCGGCCAAATCGAAGAAACGGGAGGGATTCCTCACGACGATTTTTGCGCGAGGTGCAAAAGGAACGCTGTGAAGAGGTCCCAAAGGCCAAGAATGTAAAGCGGCGAGCCAGACGCGGCCAATGACCAGACCACCTTGGCCGGAGAGGACACGAACCGTGGCAACGCCAACGGACAATCTGATTCAGGCCCTCGCCACAGAGGTGCATGCTCTCAAAGAAAGAGCACACGCCTTGCAAGGCGAAACGGATCCGCTCCGCGACATCAAGAAACAGATTGCAGTCATCGAGCAGCAACTTTCCCAAATGCGCCAGGGAATATCACCCAAGGTCCCAGTGCCGTGCGGGGCAGTGATTGACGCCTTCCATCAGATATATTACCACGGCAATGGCTGGGACAACAACTACTTCCTGGGCTTTGCGATCAAACAATGCCCCCTCGATCTTCAAGTCTATCAAGAGCTCGTCTGTCGGCTCAGGCCGGCTTTCATTGTCCAAACCGGCGTTTTTGGCGGCGGATCAATTCTTTACTTCGCCACCATCCTTGATTTGATTGGAGCCCGCCGGGACGCAGTCGTGGTGGGCATCGACATCGCGCTGACGGCGGAGGCCAAGAAGCTGAGGCAACACCGCCGCATTCGCTTGGTGGACGGCAGTTCGACAAGCGCGGAAACAATCCAACAGGTTCGTGGTCTGCTGCCAGGGGGAAGCGGGCTAGTGGTGCTGGACTCGGATCACAAAGCCGACCATGTGCTGGGTGAAATGCGGTTGTATAGCGATTTCGTGGGCGTCGGCTCCTACATGGTGGTGGAAGACACCAACCTCAACAGTCACCCCGTCCACCCACAATTCGGTCCAGGTCCGCATGAAGCGGTGGCGGCTTTTCTGCAGGCCGATAAGCGGTTTGTGCCGGATAGGCAGTTGTGGGAGCGGAATTTGTTTTCGTTTCATCAGTGGTTGAGGCGGGTCAGCCCATGACCGATAACAAGCTTGATTACGACAACCCCGCCGTCGAAGAACGCTGGTGCAACGAGCAGCGATCTATCCTCGCGGATTACCTGCGTTCCCAAAAGGTCCGGCATGGGCGTATCGGTGATTGGCCAGCGTGGCACGTTGCGCCGTACGTATCTATTTGGGCAATTGAAAGCCTTGCTCGACCTGAGTCGATTGGTTGGTGGGCAATAAGCGGCGATCTTCCCACGGACTGTATTTCCTCCGCAAACGTCGAATCCCCGCAACATCCAAGAAAGGCTATGCGAGCCATCGCGGAGCTGTGGCAGAAGATAGTGGAAGCGTGGAACGAAGGTCGAAGAATACGACGGTATTCGAATCGGGGCGGCGGATTCGAATAAGGAACTGGCACCGCTACTAGCCACGAGGGCAAGTACGCTGATCGAGTGGGCTGATGACGACTCGCTTTGGGAAAAAGAGTAACTGCCGACGGACGCACTACAAAAAACTGGGTGGGGATCAGGCGATCTCAGTCGACAACTCGTTGCGACTTGCCTGTTGATTTTTCGAGGAGGGATGCATGGGCGCGAGGAAAGCTTGGAAGGCTATTGTGCAACTTGCCGCGCTTTCCCCAGCAGGCCTTTGCAGGCCGTCCGCTAGACGCCGGCCTGCTTCTCGGTGTCTAGCCGCCGTGGCCAGCCTTCTCGCCCTCGCGGCACTAGCAGCGTGCCTGTCCGACCTTTCCATTGTCGCAAGCCCTCAGCAAAAAACCGACTCCCCTTATTTCGGCATCCACCTCGTCGACGACAAAACCGGCCGCGGTGTTGCGCTCGTGGAACTTCGCACGGTGAACGACATCGTCCTGCACTCCGACAGCAGCGGCTGGGTGGCGTTCCACGAACCCGGCCTCATGGGGCGTGAGGTCTATTTCGCCATCGCCTCGCCCGGCTACGAATACCCCAAGGACGGCTTCGGCAATCGCGGCGTCCGCTTGGCGTCAACACCCGGCACCACCGCGACTGTAAAAATAAAGCGCACCAATATCGCCGACGCCTCTACCGCGTAACGGGTCAAGGCATCCATCGCGACAGCAGCTTGCTCGGATTGCCATTTCCCATCAAGGACGGCAATCTCAATACCGGCGTCGTTGGCCAGGACTCGGTGCAAGCCGTGCCGTACCGCGACAAGATTTTCTGGCTCTGGGGCGACACCAACTTGCCGGACTATCCGTTGGGCAATTTTCAGACCACGGCCGCCACTTCACCGATGCCCGGTCAGCAGGGGTTCAAGGCCGACCTCGGCGTGCCGCTCACGTATTTTGCCGACGCCGCACATCCCGACCGAGTGCGCCACATGACGCCCTGGAAAGAGCCCGGCCCAGTTTGGCTGTTCGGATTGCTGAGCGTCCGCAACGAGGCCGGCAAGGAGAGCCTCGTCGCCCACTATACACGGCAAAAGAGCCTCACGGAGGTGGTCGAACACGGCCTGGTGCGTTTCGACGACGAAGCTGGTTTCTTCAAAAAGATCGTGACCTTTGACCTCAAAAACACCTGGCAATGCCCGCGCGGCAATGCCTTCCAGGTACGGGAGCCGGACGGCGATTATTTCTATTTCGCCGCGCCGCTGGCCCACACCCGCGTAAAGGCGACCTGGAACTGTTTGCTCGATCCCACTTGTTACGAGGCGCTGGTTTTCGATGCCGGCGCCACAAAATACTCCTGGCGGCGCGACACGAGCCCGACAAAGCAGGCCGACGAACAAAAGCTCCTGCGGGCCGGCAAATTGGCTGCCTCCGAGTGCCGCTATGCGCTTGTCGATGCCGCGGGGGAACCGGTCGTCATCCACGGCGGCTCGATCGCCTGGAATGGCTTCCGCAAACGCTATGCGCTCATCGGCGACAGGCGGGAAACAAGACCACGCCATCGCTGCTTGGCGAGGTGTGGTACGCCGAGGCGGACGGTCCGACCGGTCCTTGGCGCCAGGCAATCAAAATCGCGAGCCACCCACACTATTCGTTTTACAACCCCCGCCACCATGCCTTCCTCGACGAGGCCGACGGCCGGGTGATATTCTTCGAGGGAACCTATACGCGGACATTCTCCGGCAATCCCGTGGCGACGCCGCGTTATGAATACAATCAAATTATGTACAGGTTGGATTTGGCGGACGAACGGCTGAGGGTGCGGAGTTGACAAGAGGTTCGTCATGGGTCATGTAGTGCTGCTCGGCGACTCGATCTTCGACAACGCCCGCTACGTGCCGGAACGCCCACCGGTTATCGAGCAGCTGCGCCAAGCTCTTCCGCTAGGCTGGAACGCAACGCTGTTGGCCGTGGACGGTCACATCACTGATGATGTCCTGAACCAACTCAAGGCTCTGCCCGCGAACGCCACGCATTTGGTCGTCAGCGCCGGCGGCAATGACGCCTTGGGCGAGAGCAGTATCCTGGGCGAGCCTGCTTGCACGGTAGGCGACGCGCTCCACATCATCCACGACGCTCGCAAGCGCTTTCAGCACGCTTACAGGGCGATGCTGGAAGCCGTGTCCGCCGTGGGCAAACCCACTGCAGTCTGCACGGTTTACGACTCGATCCCCGGCCTTGGCCCCGCGGAGCAAGCTGCTTTGGCCGGCTTCAACGAATTGATTCTCCGCGAGGCGTTCTTGGCGGGCCTGCCAGTGATCGACCTGCGGTTGGTGTGTGATCGGCCGGCGGATTACTCGCATGTATCGCCCATCGAGCCGTCAGCGGTGGGTGGAGCGAAGATCGTGCGCGCGATCACGGACATGGTGACGACTCACGACTTTGGTCAGCGGCGGAGTAGTATTTATTATTGATAAAGTACTACGTAGAGTGTTAGGTACAATCGTATGAAAATCGATATCGCTACGATGCGTTCAGCAATTGAGGCAGGTCTCCCTGTTCACAAACGGTGGATAATCCGGGGCACCCCACTTGACTACGACTTCTCGGTCGCCCGAAGCGGGCTCGGCAAATTGCCCACAGGTAATGGCGGAAGCCAGGATCAGGAATGGTCCGATTTCTGTGCTTTTGGCAAATACGATTACGCCGAAGGGGGAGGCGCAGCTCCCTGGCTTTGCATTCGCATGACAGACGGCGCTGTTTGCGGACTGGATTTCGAGCAGGAAGACCCTGTGTTCTTGCTCGACTCCTCGCTGCAAAGGTTCATCCAAACCTTTAGTGTTTTCGACGACTACCTTGGCAGCCGCGCATCGTTGCCAGCAGATTTCGACGCCCGATTACGACGCATTGATCCGAACGCCTACCCGGTTTCAGATTGGCGGTTGTTATTCGAAGCGGTCGCGGAGAACAAAATGTGCAACTGATCGATGCCGACCGACAACTATGTAAAATAGCTGCTCAGCCATTGAAGCCGTACTCGACCTTCGACTTTGGCCGGGAGCGAGACAAGCTCGCTCGCTCGCTCCGTCGCAACCCCGGACGACACTGCTGAAAGCGTGGTCCGGCAGTCTGCGGCGGGTGCTCCCCGACGGCCTGGTGGCGTTCATCGGAAAAACGTTCAACACTGCCATGATCAACCTTTTTGCCTAAACATTGGCCCCGGATTCCACTTGAGAAAGGAAGTCGATGATGAGCACCAGCCCCAGCAACCCCTATGCCTCGCGCCCTGCCGAAGCCCTGCAGGCCGGCAAGCTTGCGCCCGAATTTCGGTTGCAAAGCACCCCCGATCAATTTGTGTCACTCAGCGAGTTCAGGGGAACCCCGTCGTGCTGTTTTTCTACCCGGCCGATTGGAGTCCCGTGTGCGGCGATCAGGCGGCTTTGTACAACGAGTTGATGCCCGAATTTCGGCGCTTTCACGCGGAGCTGATCGGCATCTCGGTGGACGGAGTGTGGTGCCACATCGCCTTCGCCAAGGACCGAAAGCTGCGTTTTCCATTGCTCGCGGACTTCGAGCCGAAAGGCGCAACCGCCCGCACTTATGGTGTGTATCGCGCCCACGACGGCGTTAACGAACGCGCCCTCTTCGTCATCGATGGTGCCGGCATCATTCGCTGGAGCTACGTGTCCCCCATCGGCATCAATCCGGGGGCCGATGGCATTCTTTCCGCCCTGGAAAATCTCACCCCAAAATAGGAGTACAGGACCATGCGAACCGTTCCCGCACCGCGGCTCACCCGTCCCGTGAGCGACCGCGATCATATCCGGGGACCGGCGACGGCGCTGCTCACGCTTGTCGAATACGGCGATTATGAATGCCCCTATTGCGGAGCTGCCTACCCAGTCGTGGAGGAAATCCGTCGGAAGCTCGGCAAACGCTTGCGGTTTGTCTTTCGGCACTTCCCGCTATCGCAAATGCATCCCCACGCCCAGGATGCCGCCGAGGCTGCCGAAGCCGCCGCCACCCAGGATAGGTTTTGGGAAATGCACGACACCCTTTACACACATCAGCAGGCGCTCGACGAAAACCACCTTCTGAAGTACGCCGTCGCCGTCGGCGTCGACCCCATGCTGGTCCAGCGTGCCTTGGCGGAGGACGCCTTCCTGGACCATGTGCGCGAGGATTTCATCAGCGGCGCCCGCAGCGGCGTGAATGGCACGCCCACCTTTTTCATCGAGGGCATCCGCTTCGACGGACCTCCCGATTTCGATTCTCTGCTGGCGGCATTGGAGGAGGTGGCCGAGAGCAAAGCGTAATGGGAATGTGCCCTGGAGGCCCTCGTTCGGGCGTTAGGCCCTCGTTACCAAACTCCTGTTTGGTAACGCTTTGTTTTTCCAAACTCCTGTTTGGACTACCCCGTTTGCAGCGCAACCCGCCACGATGTTCGCGGTCTCATTTGCCCGCGCGGACAAAGTCAATGAATCCGCGCTCGACATTGAGGCTGACGAGCTTGACCTTGATCTGATCGCCGACCTTGACGCCCGCTTGCCCGCTCGCCAACTTTCCTTCGGCAGGCGGTTTGAGCAACCGGACCCACGTTCCTTTTTCTCCCGCCCCGGTGACCAGGGCATCGAAGGTCTCCCCAATCCGCCTGGCCAGCAGCTGCGCCGCCGCGGATTTGCGAACCTGGCGCTCCACCTTCGAGGCCGCATTTTCCTGCTCGGTGCAATGCGTCGCCAACGAGGCCAGCTCGGCAGGGCTGTACGGAAGGCCGCCCCCCGCCAGTGTGGCCTTCAGCAGCCTTTGGGTGATCAGGTCGGGAAAGCGGCGATTCGGCGCTGTGGAATGGCTGTATTTGCACACGGCCAACCCGAAATGCCCCGCGGATTGCTGGCCGGGCATTTGCAGGACATACTCGCCGGCCCCCAGCAATTTGACGATGGTCAGTGAAAGGTCGGGGAAGCGCAGCGGGTCCGCAAGGCGGCGCCGCGTCAGAAAACCCGCCAATGCCTTGGAATCGGCCTCGGCGGGAAGCTGGTCGGCGAAGGACTGAGCCACCTTGCGAATGGCATCCCACCGTTGGGGCGAACGAACGATGCGCCGCAGCGCCGGCACGCCACGTTTTTCAAGAAATTGCGCGCTCACGCCGTTTGCCGCGATCATGAAGTCCTCGATCAGCTCCTTGGCCCGATTCTTCCGGTCCAGACGCAAGTCCACGACCTGCCCGTCGCGCAGCACCGCTTCCGGCTCGATGCTTTCAAGCTCAAGGGCGCCGTGCTGGTAACGGACGGCTTTCATGACCTGGGCAATCTGATCCTGCATCCGCAGCTGTGCGTCCATGCCCGCAGTGCTGGCGATCCTTTCGGGCATCTTGTCCTTGCCGTCAAGCCACGCCGCGACGCCGTTGTACGCGAGCTTGGCGTGGTTGGTGACGACGGCCCGGTAGACATCCGATTCCTGAACGGTTCCGTCGGCGGCCACTACCATCTCGATGACCATGGCAATGCGGTCGGCGTTCTCATTGAGAGAGGTCAAGTCGGTGGAGAGTTTTTCCGGCAGCATGGGAAAAATCTGAGCTGCCGTGTACACCGAGGTCGTGTTGGCGCTGGCGTGCTTGTCGATCGGCGACGCGGGTTTGACGAGCGCATCGACGTCTGCGATGGCGACCAGGATTTTGATCCGGCCCGCATCGAGCTTCTCGGCGACGGTGAGCTGGTCGAGGTCCTTGGACGTATCATTGTCGATCGAGCACCAGAGCAGCGAGCGGAGGTCGCGAATCGCCATGGCGGATTCGTGGGCTGGGCCCTTGATCTCCTTGAGTTGCTGAATGGCATCCGCGGGAAAATCGGGTTCGAGGCCGCGATCGATCATGGCCTGGTGGGCGATGGCGCGGAGGTCGTGGGGGGTTAACTGCTCTTTCATGTAACTAATCTCCTGGGCTTGTTCTTAACACCTTTTTCCCATTTTATTCTCCCAACCACCACCTGGGTCTAATCTTCGGACCATACGACAACCCAAACTGCCGCAGCGCCGCGTCGTGAACCAGCCGCACCGCTTCCTCGGCGGAATCCGTCACCAGGATGCGCTCGGCGTCAATCGGGTCTATTGTTTTCGCCTCGACGAGTCGGCCGCGCAGAAAATCGAGCAGCGGCCGCCAATACTCCTTGCCCACCAGCACGAGCGGAAAGTCCTTGATTTTGTGGGTCTGGATGAGTGTCGCCGTCTCGAAGATCTCGTCCAATGTGCCGAAGCCCCCGGGCATGGCGATGAAAGCGTAGGAGTATTTCACGAGCATCAGCTTGCGCACGAAGAAATGCCGGAAGGTTACCCAGCGATCGAGGTAGGGATTCGGTTTCTGCTCCTGCGGCAACTCGATGTTGCAGCCGACGGAATAGCCGCCGGCTTCCTTGGCGCCACGGTTGGCCGCCTCCATGATGCCGGGGCCGCCGCCGGTCATGGTCGTGAAGCCGGCGCGAGCCAGACGCTGGCCGATGTCGCGGGCCAGGACGTAAAACTCGTGCTCCTGCGTGAAGCGTGCTGAGCCAAACACCGTGACGCAGGGGCCAAGGAAATGCAGCTTGCGGAAGCCGCGCAGGATCTCGAAAAAAATGCCAATCGCCCTTCTCAGCTCGAAGCCGCGCGGTTGCGGGCCGTGCAGAAATTCCTTGATTTCCGCAACGGGCGCCGTCTTGCCCCAGTCAGTCGTCGAGGGGGCTGGCCCCGTTTGAGGCTGGGCGAGGTTCGGCTCGGGATTAGGCGTTTTGCTCATGGATAACTCGTCACGAAATTACTCGTTACCAAACTCCTGTTTGGTAACGCCTTGTTTTGCAAACTGCTGTTTGCTGTGCGTCTTCATAGCCACCAATCGACAGCCGCATTCGAGTGATCCAAACAGGAGTTTGGATGGCAGCGTTCCCAAACGGGAGTTTGGGAACGAGGGTTTCGAGTCCCTTACTGTGCCAACCGAGGGTAAAACCACGCGCCCACCATTGTCAGCATGACGGTGGTTCCAACCAACACAAAAAAATCCACCCCCAGTCCAAATTCACTGCTACCGTCGGCCAGCATCAAAGCACGCAGTGCGTCCACCTCGTAGGTAAGTGGATTGACCCACGCCACCGCTCTGTAGCCAACCCGGCATCATCGCAATTGGATAGATGGCGTTGCTCGCAAAGAACATCGGCATGGTTAAAACTTGTCCGATGCCCATGAATCGCTCCCGCGTCTTGACGATGCAAGCGATAATCAAGGAAAACGTGGAAAACAAAGCAGCCCCTAGCACAACCGCGATCAATACAAAAGCCACAACCTGCGGCCGCCAGTCGATTTTCACTCCCAGCAGCCAGGCCAGCACATAAATAATGACCGCCTGCGACAGCGCCCGGCAGCCCGCCGACAGCCCCTTGCCAAGCACCAGTGCCGCCCGCGGTGTCGGCGTGACGAGTAACTTGTGAACAATGCCCAGGTCGCGTTCCCAAATCACCGAAATGCCGTAGAAAATGGCGATGAACAGGACGCTCTGAGCCAGAATGCCCGGCGCCATGAAATCCTGGTAAGGAAGATCACCCGTGGGGACGGCATGCTCGCGGGTCATCACCTGGCCAAACACCAGCAGCCACAGGGCAGGTTGGATGGCTCGCGTGAGCAGCTCGGTCGGGTCGCGGCGCAGCTTGCGGAGGTCCATCGCGACGATGGCCAGGGTCTTCAGCACAAACGACCTGGCCAATCGGGCTGGGCCGACCAGCGCATCAGCCGAGCCGGGCCGCGGCGCGGCGAGTGGTGGCGATGTCACGGAATCGCTCTCCCGTTTTGGTGATAGAACCGGAATAATGCGAGAACACATCATCCAGACTCGCTCCCGGCGTCTGCATGCCGGCCTTGAGTTCATCGACGGAACCGAGCGCACAGATTTTACCCGAAGTCAGGATGGCGATTCGGTCGCACAGCGCATCGGCCTCTTCCATGAAATGGGTCGTAATGACGACGGTCGTGCCGTGCTCGGCCACGAGACTTTGAATCTGCCGCCAGATGGCGTGGCGGGCGACGGGATCAAGGCCAACAGTTGGCTCGTCCAGGAACAGAACGCGCGGGCGGTGCAGCATGGCGGTGACGACTTCGAGCCTGCGTATCATGCCGCCGGAGTAGGTATTCACCAGGCGGTGGGCCGCGTCTTTGAGGCCTGCCGAGGTCAACGCCTGATCGATGCGGGCCGCACGCTCCTTACGCTGAAGATCGTAAAGCTGGGCGAAGATCAGCAGGTTTTCATAACCGGTCAGCATGCCGTCGGCGGAAAGTAATTGCGGGACATAGCCGATCGAGCGCCGGACGAGCGCCGGCTGGGTGAGCAAGTCGTAGCCTGCGACTTTGGCGGTGCCGCTGGTCGGCGGCAGCAAGGTCACCAGCATCTTCATCAGCGTGGTTTTGCCCGCTCCATTGGGGCCGAGCAGGCCGAATACCTGGCCTTCGCTGACGGCGAGCGTCAGGCCGTCCACCGCTGTCATCTGTCGGAAGCGTTTGGTGAGCGAGTGCGTTTCGATGACCCAGGCCGTTTTCGCGGCGTCCGAAGCGTAATCCTCGGGCGACCCGGGTGGCTTGGCGTCACTGGACAAAGCGTTTTCTGACATTAGCGGTTCTTTCATGCTGTAGGCATGCCAGCATTGTACGAATCGGCAATTGAGTCGGCGGTCGCCTCATGATATTGGCACGCATGTTGCAGGGTAAGCCGATGTGGCGGAACACCGCTGAGTAATCCGCCAGGTCGGCTATTTTCATGTTCACGGGAGGCATTCATTATGAAACGGCGAATGATGACCATTGCATTGGCAGTCACGGCCGTGCTGGGGAGCATCGCTCTGGTCGGCGGCTCTCAGCAAACGGCGGGCAAGATCGAGCCCAAGGCGGACAAGTACCTCAAGGCCATGTCGAGCTATTTGGCGGGCCTCAAAACGTTCTCGTTCCAGGTGGAGGAAACCATCGACGAGGTGGACGACGAAGGTCTGAAACTTCAGTTCAGCAACCAGCGCCAATTGTCGGTGAGCCGGCCCGACAAAGTCTTCGGCATGCACGACGGGGACACGGCGAACTCCTTATTTTACTACGACGGCAAGACGGTAACCGTCTTCGACCGCGCAAACAAGACGTATGCCGTCGAGAAAGTTCCTGCCACCATCGACGCGATGCTCGACGATCTGCACGAACGATTCGACACGCACCAGACGTTGGCCGACTTCATGTTTGCCGACCCCTACAAGATGTTCATGGAGCACGTGCAGAGCGGGACGTATGTCGGTTTGAACCAAGTGGGCAAAGTGAATTGCCATCACCTGGCGTTTCGGCAAAAGCTGTTGGACTGGCAAATCTGGATCGACACCGGCGACCAGCCGTTGCCGCGCAAGCTGGTGATCACCTTCAAACGGCAGGCGGACCAACCGCAGTACACGGCCGTCTTCCACAAATGGGACGTGAACCCCAAGCTGAACGACGACGTGTTCAAATTCAAACCGCCGGAGGGCGTGCGCAAGGTCGATTTCCTGGATCGGCACGCCGAGCCGCCACCGCTGAAGAAAAAGGAGCTATCATGAAGCATATCCTTTTTGCGACGGCCGCCGTGGTTGTGGGTGTCACCGCGCTGACGTTGCCGATGGCTCTGATCAGCGCCGGTCGCGGCCGCGGAGCCGTCCACGCCGCCCCTGCCCGTGCCCCTGCTCGTGTCGGGTCTGTCCACTACGCAGCCCCGCCTGTTCGAGCCGCCCCGGTGGTCAGGGCAGGCGCAGTCCGGGCCGAGCATTACGCCGGCGCGGGGCGAGGGCGCCTACCGCAATCCATATCGGGCCGAGTATTTCGGCCGATTCCGTCCTGGCTACCACACCCTCCTGCTCGGTGACGCTCAGTATTACTGGTACGACAGCCTGGCGCCCGATTGCGTACCGACTGTGCTGAACGGCGTTTCCTGTTACCTGTGCGATGGCATTTATTACCAGCCGTATTTTTACGGGGGGCAGACGGTGTATTTGGTGATGCCGTATTAGGTCTACAGCATTCCCCGCGTGCGATAGTGCCGCATACCAACCCGAAGCGTAAGCGAGGATCCTCGCTTACGCTTCGGGTTGGTATTGCGTGATCACGCAGGGTAAATTAGCCTAGGCGCGGTTGCGAGGACTAATCGATTGGACGCCATATTGGCCGGGGTTATATTGAAATCGGCTGCCGAAAATGTTTTCGTGATTGGAGACAAACGATGCGTGGATTATGGATGGTCGCGTTAGCCGCAAGTTTCGTCGGGGCAACCCCCGCATTGGCGTTGATACAGCAGAAAGGTCCGGGCCCTTTGCCCGCCGAAATCGTGGCCGCCTGGGAAAAGGCGGGCGCCAAGGTGGGTTGGTTGGGGTCGAACGAAGTCGGCTATCTCGAATTTCGCTCCAACATGGGAGATCGCAAGGACCAGGAATTGCCGGCCGTTGAGTTCAAGGTGTGGCAAACAGGAGCGGTGGATGGGCTGCCTCAACCTGCGTGCGATTTTGGTTTGTCCTTATGCTATACAGCATTACCAGACGCCGGGCTGAAGGAAATCGCAAAGCTGAAATCGTTGCGTTCCTTGGACGTCGGCTGCACCGGAGTGACCGACGCCGGACTCAAGGATCTGGCCGCGCTGCAATTTTTGCAATGCCTTAGCCTCAAAGGCACGGAGGTGACTGAAACCGGATTAAAGGAGTTGGCCAGTCTGAAATCGCTACGGACATTGGACCTCAGCTCCACGCAAATCACGGATGGCGGGCTGAAGCAGCTGGCCAGGCTGCCATCTCTCCGGACGCTAACCCTTGGCTCCACGAAAATTATGGACGGCGGGCTGAAGCAGCTGTCTACGCTGCAATTCCTGCAGTCGCTGGACCTCATGAACACGCAAGTGACGGATTCCGGCCTGAAGGAGCTGGCAGGGATGCAATCTCTGCAGACGCTGAGCCTCAACTTTACGAACGTCGGGGACCCCGGGCTTAAGGAACTGGCCAGGATGAAGTCACTGCGGTCGCTCTACCTTTGGCAGACGCAAGTGACGGACGGCGGGTTGAAGGAGCTGACCAGGTTGGAATCTCTGCAGACGTTGGATCTCATGGGCACGCAAGTGACGGACGAAGGGCTGAAGGAGTTGGCAGGAATGAAGTCGCTGCTGTCGCTTGACCTCCGCGCCACAAAAATGACGGACATTGGGCTGAAGGAGTTGGCCAGGATGAAATCGCTGCTGTCACTGGACATTGGCTTCAACGCGGTGACGGATGGCGGACTAAAGGAATTGGCCGGAATGAATTCGTTGCAGTCTTTGGGCCTCGTCAAAACTCCGGTGACGGACGCCGGAATGAAGGAGTTGGTGGGTCTACAATCTCTAAAATCGCTGGATCTCGATATAACGGCAATTACGGACTCCGGGCTGAAGGAACTGGCCGGGATGAAGTCGTTGCTGTCGCTGAGTCTCTCGCTAACCCATGTAACGGACGCTGGGCTCAAGGAATTGGCTGGGATGAAATCTCTCCAAAGACTCGACCTTGGTGTAACCCATGTAACGGACGCTGGGCTCAAGGAATTGGCTGGGATGAAATCTCTCCAAAGACTCGACCTCAGCAGCACGCGAGTAACGAGCGCGGGTATTGCTGAACTTCAGAGGGCATTGCCAACGACGCTCATTATTCCATAAACATTCGGGGTAATCCGAGTATCTGGCTGTGCTGAAAGTGGTTGCGTGGCGCAAATGCGCTTTGAGTGCAAGTAATTTCCACTATAATACCGCTGTTCAACGCTGAATTTAGCAAAACCGTGGTGAATCATGCCCCTGCTCGACCATTTTCATCCGCCGCTGAGTGAACTTCGGCAATGCCGTGCATGTTACACCGCTTGGGCTTCGACGATTGCGGCGAACCTCAACCGCGAGTTGCCGCCTTGCTACTTTGCCGAAATCTATGTCGACTTCAACATCGAAATCGACGTGGCGGCTTTCGAAGAGGAGAAACCCGACTCAGGCGTCGTGAGCTGGACGCCGCCGGCGCCGACGTTAACTGCTCCAATGGCCCTGATTACCGATATGGTCGAGATCGCAGTCTACAACTCCGAAGCAGGTCCTGTTTTGATCGGGGCCATCGAGTTGGTCAGCCCGGCCAACAAGGACCGCCCTGAAACTCGCGATGCCTTCGTATCGAAATGCGCCAGCTACCTGCAGCAGGCAATTGGTTTGATCGTGGTTGATCTGGTCACCAATCGGAAAGCCGACTTACATGCGGAATTGCTCAAACGTGTGAGCGGCATCACAGCGACGCGCTCGGAACTGTGGACCGCCGCGTACCGTCCTTGGCAAACAGGCGAGCAAACCAATTTGCAGGCCTGGCATCAACCGCTGGCCGTTGGTGCTGCATTGCCGACGTTGCCGTTTTGGCTCAAGAACGGCCCGTGCATCAAACTCGACCTGGACGCGACTTATATGCGGACGCTGCAGGACTTGCGGATGCTCGGCGCCGGCACCGGAGCTGCCGTGGGACCAGTTTCTTAAAGAGCCTAATTGATTTACACGTCATTCGCTCACGCAAACAACCCCGTCACCGCCGGCGCCTGCACCAGCTCGCGTGGTTGGTTGAGATGATTGCGCACCATCGTGTCCGGAGCGATGCCAAACGCGTGGTAAATCGTCGCCAGCAGCTCGCCGGGGTGCACCGGATCGCGGCGCGGCGTTGACCCTGTCCTGTCGGATTCACCGTGGATATTGCCGCGTTTGATGCCGGCGCCTGCTATCAGGCCGGTATAACAATACGGCCAATGGTCGCGGCCGTCGGCACTGTTGCCGTTGCCGGAGGTCGAGGCTCCCTTCTGCGGGCTGCGGCCGAACTCGCCGATAGCCACCAGCAGGGTTTCCTCAAGCAGGCCGCGCTGGTCGAGGTCGTCGATCAAGGCGGACAGGCCGCGGTCGAACATCGGGCCGGATTGGTCGCGCATGCGCTGGGTCAGGCCGACGTGCTGATCCCAGGAATGATTGTCGGAGTTGGCGACCTTGGGCCAGATCACTTCCACCACGCGCGTTCCCGCTTCCACCAGCCGCCGCGCCAGCAGACAGCTTTGGCCAAAGGTGTTGCGGCCGTAGAGATCGCGGGTCCGAATCGCCTCCCGGCCCAGGTCGAAGGCATCGCGGGCGCGGCCGGAGAGGACCAGACTCAGGGCACGGTCGTAATAGGCGTTCAGGTTGTATTCCCCAATGGCCGCGTCGATTTCGGGCATGCCGGCATTCAGCGTATCGCGCAGCGTCGCCCGCCGCTGTAGCCGAGTCGCGAAGACTTCCGGCCTTAGCTGCAGGTCGTCGATGCGGATGCGGTCCATCTTATTCATGTCCATGTCATCGCCATTGGGATAGAGCGTGTAGGGATCGAAGGCCCGGCCCAGGAAGCCGGCGCTGCCGCCCTTGCCGATGACGTTGGATTCTTGCAGCGGCCGCGGCAGCATCACGAACGGCAGCATCGGCACCTCGGCCGGCCGGAAGCGGACCAGGTGGGCGCCGAAATTGGGGAAATCGCGAGGGTCCGGCGGCTCGAGCTGGCCGGCGGGGCTGACGCGGTCCGTTGTCCAGCCGGTCATCATTCGATAGATGGCGGCGGTGTGGTTGAACAGACCGTTGGGCGAGTAACTCATGGAGCGGATCAAGGTGAACTTATCGGTCAACTGGGCCAGGCGCGGCAGGATCTCCGTGAACCGCACGCCGGGAGTACGTGTGTTGATGGGGGCGAAGACGCTGCGGACATTGTCGGGCACATTGTCCTTGGGGTCCCAGAGGTCCAGGTGGCTGGGACCACCCTGGAGGAAAACAAGGATGATGTTCTTGCGCGACCCCAGCCCGGCACGGCGGAACGCGGCGCCTGCGACGCTTGTGCCTGGAGCTGAAACATGCTGCCCAGGCTGAGGCCAAGCAGGCCGGAGCCGCCCACACGCAACAGATCGCGCCGGGTCAGGCCGAGCTGCCGATCGCAAAGGTCTTTGCCGGGTTGGCCCGGGATGACGATCATGGTGATCTCCCTTGAATCAGCGCCATTTCAATGATTAAACAAAAACGCCGGGCTGTTAATGAGCGCCCAGGTAATATCCTGAGCGCCGGTCAAACGCGGGTTGGCCATTTGCTGCTCGCTCATCTTCATGTCCTGGCGTAGCTGCATCAGCAGCGCGTTGGGTGGAACCGGTTTTGAGACCAACTCAAGCAGGCCCCGCAGCTCTAGCACACGAGGATCGGTCGGCAGCGGTTTCTTGCTGTCCGCTAATTCCGTTTGGCGACGCCGTAGCTCGGAATCAATGGCCCGATAATAATTCAGCAGGGTCGCCTGCTGCGGGCTGGTCCGTTGGTCGGCTGGCGTCACCACGATGGCCGCGAGTTCTTCCGGCAACGATATGCCCACCGGTCCCTTGGCATTGGTCACGGAGATACGGAAACGGCCGGCGGCATGGTCGGTTTGGTTAAACTGGTGGAAGAGCTTGAAAGTCAGCATGGCACCCCCTTCAAGGTCCACCGGCTGCTCTAACTGGAATGTTGCCCAGTGAGTCACGCCAAAGGCTGGAGCGACGGCCCAGCCACGGTCACGCGATGCATTATCACCGTCGACGGCGAGGGCTATGCCAAAGTCCTGCTGGCTGAAGTCCGCCAGGGGATTGACAAGCTTCATTTTCTTCGGAGAGTCCTTGCCTCCCTTGGGCGCGGCATAACACTTCAAACTCGGTTAACACGAAGTTGCCGGCTTTGCTACGCCCCGGGCCGCCACCCGGCAAATGTGAATCGGCCAACATCTCCAGGCGAACCGCGGTGATGCCGCGCAGCGAGGATCCGGCCTGGACGGTGTAGGTGTCCCGCCCGACTTTACCGCTGACGCTCACCGAACGATCGGCTTCCAGGGTCAGTTTCACGTCCTTGGGCCCGGTCACCTTCTCGGGCCTCAGTGGCACCCAATCAACATTCGTCTTTTGCGTCTTCTCCCAGGCGGCCAGTGTTTCGGGCAAGGCGGCTTCATACTTCTTCAGCCCCTCCGTAAGCGTGACGGTGCGGGCGGCCTTGTCTTTCTCGGCCTGGGCAATTCGCGGCGCGATTGCTGTTTCGAATTCCTCAAGCTCCGCTTTGGCCTTGGCGATGGCAATCTCGCGGTCCTTCTGGAGCTTGGGCTGAAGTGCCGCCACCTCCCGTTCGCGTTTCCTCAAAGCTGCCGTGAGAGTTTCATGGTCCGTGGCGATGCTCTGGATCTCCAGGGTGCTTGCCTCGATTTCCTTGGCGGTGGCCGGCCGATTCAGGATGCGCAGGAACAGCTCATCGATCATTTTGGCGTCGTCTTTTTCACGCTCGACCAGCTTGGCTATTTCGCTTTCCGGGTCGGCGATGGCGGCGGCGATGGTTTTGTCGTTGACCAGGGCCATCACGGGGCCAAGCTGCAATGTGCTGGTCCGCTCGCACTCGCAAGCACTTTCGCGCGGCGGCCGGCCCAGCGTCGCCAAAAGGCCCGACGGTAAATCGATCCCCGAGTCGGGCAGGGCGGCGGCCCGCGTTCCAGTCACAACCCCGGGAATCTTCGACTTGGCCCCGGTCACCCGGTACAGCGCATCGATCAGCACTTCAGCCGGCAAGCGCCGCGGAATGGCGTGCGAGTAATGGAGCTTGTCGTCCTTGTTGAAGGCGTTGGCCACGAATGAAAGCTGATAGGTGCGCGAGGCGACGATCAGCCGCTGCACATGACGAATGTCGAAGCCGCTCTTAATGAACTCCTGTGTCAGGTAATCGAGCAGCTCCGGATTGGTCGCCGGGTTGCCGGCGCGGATGTCGTCGATCGGGTCGATGATGCCGGTGCCAAAGAGGTAGCCCCACATGCGGTTGACGAAGCTTTTGGCGAAGTAGGTGTTGTCCTTGGCGGTGAGCCAGGCAGCGAATTCTTCACGCCGAGTGGCTTTCTCCTTGGCCTGACCCGTCGCCTGATAGGGAAATATCGGCGGGGCAACGGCTGCCGGTGCGGTCGTGGTTGACTTCGCCGCTGCTTTTGTCCGTGACGATTTCATAGAGCGGCCGATTCCGCTCGACCGCCGTGCCGCCGACCGTGCGCTTGCCGCTAGCGGGGTCCGCCTTCAGGTCCACCTGCGAGAAGAAGGCCGAAAGCTGGTAATACTGATCCTGCGTCCAACGTTCGAAGGGATGGTCGTGACAGCGGTTGCAATTGAAGCGGACACCCAGGAACAGGTGCGTCGTGTTCTCCATGACCTGCGTGGGCTCCCGCGAAATCTTGAAATAGGCCGCGGCGGGGTTCTCGCGATTGGAGCCGGTCGCAGTCAGGATTTTGCGGACGAACTCATCATAAGGAGTGTTCGCTGCGACCTGGCCGCGGATCCATTTGCGCAGGTCCGCCGCTCCCTCGGCTCCCAGGAACTTCCGGTTGACCTGGAGCAGGTCGGCCCATTTGTTCGTCCAGAACTCGACGTAATCGGGGCTGCCGATGAGTTTGTCGATAATAACCTCGCGCTTGGCCTTGCTGTCGCGAGTATCGGCCTGAAAGCCACGAACATCGTCGGCAGTCGGAGGCAGACCTGTCAGATCGAGATAAATGCGGCGGAGGAATTCCAGGTCGGTCGCGAGTTCCGAGGGCTTAATCTTCATCTGCTTCCATTTGGCGGCAGTCAGCTCATCGATACGGTTGTGAATGGGCGGGTCTTGCCAGGCGAAACCAGTACGGTCGCCCATGACCATCAGTGTGGTGGCGGCATAAGCACCCTCGTAGCGTGCCAGGATGGGGGCGGTGCCGCGGCGCAAGGCCGTGACCAGACCTGGCCTGTCTGTGCTGGCGACTTCAATGTTGCCGCTCTCGATAAAGGCTTCACGGGTTACATCGCGCACGCCGCCGTCGGTGAATGTGGCCACGACCCGGATCTGCTGCTTTTCCCCTTCACGCTGCAGGACCGGATTGCTGGGTTGGACTTCGATCTTGCTAACGCGCGGCGAGGCAACGTTCAACCTGGCGCCATTGGCGATCCAGTTGCGAAGGATTTCATAATAGGGCTCGCCGGGCCTGGTGAGCAGACCGCCGACGTGCGGCACCTCGCCCGTGGCCTTGAGCAGCATCAAGCTGCTTTCGGGCGCCGCCAGATTGACCCGGCGGCTGGCATGGTCGTCGACCAAAGCGCGGCACGTCAAAAACCGCATCGACCCCACGGAGCGACAGCTTGAAGCCGTTCTTGCCCAAGTTGGCGCCATGGCAAGTCCCCGCTTGCAGCCCAGGCGTGACAGGACGGGATTGACGTCGCGATAGAAGTCAGCGGTGAAAGCCTTGTGTTGCCCGGTGACCTTGACCCGAAGCGACGTTGACATACCGCCCAGGTGGACGTTGAGCACGGTTTTGCCGTCCTCCGTCGGTCGCACCAAACCAAGCGGCGAAATTTCCACGATACGCTGTGCCGGCGCCATCTTTGCCAACCGCGTGGCGTCGAACTCATCGCCGTTCTCCAGGCGGGCAGTAACGAGGATTTGCGCGGTATCAAAAACCCCCCGCAAAAGGATGACCCGCGGCCGCACTTGGAGCTCGATCACCTTGGCCCCAGGCGGCAGCATTTCGGACGGCGCGATCTCGTAAGCCAAGAAACCAACTGGCCGGGCGGGCGGAGGCACGCGGAGTTCTTGCCCCCCGTCGATTGGCGCCGGCGAAAACCCTTTCGTTACCTTACCCTGGGCCACATCGATCAACCGGACCACGCCGTCCGCCCCTGCCGCGGCAACGAATTTCCCGTCGGGACTCACGGCCAGGGCGTAGATGCCGCTTTGAGGAATTTGCATATTGGCCAATTCCTTGACTCCCTTTTTCTTAAACGCTTCCAGGTCCTCTTTTTCCTTCGAGCTGCGCGTGCCTGGCACCTTGGCCATGATCGCCAAAATTGGCTGAGGCACGTCGCCCGCATAGTCGTAGGTGGACACGCTGACCGCGCCCTTGCCGTCGAGGCTGCTGCCGGCGGCGATAATCTTGCCGTCGGCATTGAAGCGCACGCTGAAGATGCGGCCCGACAACGGATAAAGTTCGAGAATCAAATTCGCATCATCGCCGATCATTCGTGCTGAGTGTCGGAAAAGCCGGTAGACACGAGGCAAGCCGTCCGACCCGCCTGCCACGACATGATCCATTTTGGGATGACGAGCGAGAGCCTGCACGCCCCCCTTGAGAGCGCCAGGCGTAATGGACGTGACGTTGTCGAGCAGACGCTGCGTGGCGAACTCAGTCAGCTTGACCGTCATGTCGCGGCTGGCCGACGCGATGTGCGAGCCGTCCGCCGACCAGGCCGTGTCCAACACCCAATCGCTGTGGCCGCCTTGAAACAGCAGTTGTTCCCCGCTGACGGCATCGATGGCCCGCAGGCTGTTGTCCGGACAACCGAAGGCGACTCTTTTTCCGTCGGGCGACCAGCTGACTCCGCTAACGGTGTCGAACGACACCGGCACGGACACCGTCAGTTTCTTCCTGCCTACGTCCCAGACCTGGACCTCGCCCATGCGTCCCGGTTGCCCGCCTGCCGCGGCGAGCAATGTCCCATCCGGCGAGAATCGCACTGATTGAATTCGCTCCGCCATGCCCACCAGCCGTGCCTGAAGTTGGCCGCTCTCGGCATCGACCAGCAGCACTTCCTGCAGCCCGGCGACGGCCAACAGCTTGCCATCCGGCGAATAATCCAGCGAGGGGATCACCGGCGGGCGCGTGTAAATGGGAGGATGGTCGGCATCGAAGCGCTGGCGTGCCGTGGCGGGAGTGTCATCGACAGCACCCTGTGTGATCCAGCGTTTAATGAGGTCGATTTCTCCCTGGTCGAGGGGCTTTTTATCATGCGGCATGGCGGCCTTGCCGTCCTTGGGAGTGATCAGCTCGACCAGGTGGCTTTTGCCGACGTCCTTGGGCACGACAGCCGGTTTGCCAGACGAACCGCCTTCGAGCAGCCTGGCGTAATCGGTCATCACAAAATCGCCACGTGCCTTGGCCGGTTGATGGCAACCCTGGCACTGAGCCTGAAAAATAGGACGGATGTTGTTGAAGTAGCTGACCTTTTCGTCTGCCGTGGGTTGCTGCTGATTGGCAGGCGTGTGGTGGGCGACGGACGCACAAAGGCTAGCGGCTGCCAGCACACCTAGCATGCACTTTCGTTGGAGCATGGCGGGAATCTCCCCGATGTTCGCTCGAGCTTCGGCTGTTTTGTACGCGGTACACAGCGAGCAAGTCCGCAACGGCCTCGCGGCAAAACATGTTTCGGTATTGTAGCGTGTTAGGGCCACCTCGTTACCGTCAAATTGAAAACTCCGTGTGATGAGTTGTCCGATTTCACCGTTTGTTGACGGGTGCTCCCCCCGACCTGTGCTCCTGGATCATCGTTTGAGCAACACTAGCCGCGTGCGCACCCTGGGTATCAACGTCATCGTCATGCGACCACGCCTAAATGTACAAAAGTATCCTATTGTCATCTTACATCCATGTCATGCCTTTGAACAAGGTCGGGTTTTGTTTTTTCTCGTTCGCGAGATCGCTAGCGTTTCACCCAGCAAGGGCACGTACTGTATTTACGTGGAGGCGCATCGCGTCGAGGCAGCGCGGCGGGGATGACAACATGACCGCGATTGATATCCTTTGCGGCTCTCCTGCACGCCGTGCTAGCGTTGAGATCGGTTAATGCGGGTCAGGCGTGCCCGCATGTCCCCTCCCTGGCTAGCGAATTGCCTCATGGCATCATCTTCACGTGGGCAAGCTGCCGCCAGAGGTTTAGAATACCGGCTGACCGACGCGTAGTGCCCGCGTAAGGCGTGGGAGAGGTCCTTAAGCACTTTTTGGCGAGGAGGCACGGAACGTGCCGTACAGGGACTGGCCAGAGTTCGCTCGTCGGCAGATGTCCCTTTGGACACAATGGCATACGAACCTTCAGCCTCAGCACTCGCTATATGGGGGCCGTCTTCGGTTTCTCCAAGTCGATGCGGCGAATATCCTTCAGCCGGCGAATTTAGCCTGGATACAGGTCGCAGGCGGTGCGACACAGATCAACCCAGCGGGAATTTCTCCAGAGCTTGAGGAAAGCGTTTGCCGGTTCGGTGCTCTCGCGGAAGGGCTCCTGTTGTACCACCCGCAGATACTGGCGAACTCTGCCGTTGCAACTGTCATGTAGGATAGTAATCGAGACCGGCTGTATTATGGCGTGAGCGGATATTACCTGCCACTCCTGGCCATGCGCATTCACCCTGTGCTTGCGGTAAGGATTGCCCAATTGCCTCTTCAGGCGACGCTCAACAACGTACAGGTTAGATCAGCGGTACCAGGTGGTAGGTTACCGCAGGTGTGTTCCGAGTTCAAAGCGATGAACCGGGCACTGATCGATGGTTCTCAGGAGGCCGATTTGTCATGCTGGTCTTTCCGGGTTCGGCAAATGACTCCAATGCCGCAATGTCCGAATTGCAGGGCGATCGTCGATAGAAATGCCCTTGGGCGGATCTGGACCGGTTGATTCGGAGGTCGATATGGCTAAGCAATCAGGTTATTCGTTTTCAGCGCGAGCCCGCCACAATCTCGCGGCAGTCGGATGGACTTCGGACCGGGCCGTGTCTGTTAGCGCCTATGTGGAGGCTTACGGCCGAGAAGGACTTGCTTTATCATCAGCGGCAAAGACGTTCCTCCGCAGTTTTCAGGACATAACCAACGTCGCCATCCGACAACGTATAGGCGGTTTCCGCTTTGTTCCGTCGGCTGACCGCGACCTTCAGGGGATTGGAACCCTTCTCGTCCGTGCTGAACTTCCCACGACTTTATTCCATTGCTGACATTCCTTCGAACCTCCCGGTCCAAAACATACAGTCCTGACCATAGAGATTCTACGCGGGCCGCACGCCCGGCCTATCTCCCTGCGTTGGCCCGTTGGCGCCGTCAGAAAGTTCGGGCCGAGCGTGCGACCCGGCCTTTGTTTTCGGCTAGGATAAAAAGTTCCTGAAGTTCTTGGAACGGGTCGGCGAGCCAGGACATTTTTTTTCTTTTGCGCGGCCGAGGATTCGTTTTGCGGTGCTTCGTTGATTAGAGACAATCGTGCTGAGCGCTTGACCCACATAGGTTCGGCGTGCTTCGTCCATCCACTTATTTCCACAAACTTAAGGAAAGAGCAATCATGTTGAATTTCGGGCTCTACTATGCGCACTGTGCCAAGTTTTTTCGTCGTCGGCAACCAAAGCGAGCACGCACCGTCCGTTTGACTTTGGAAGGCCTGGAAGATCGCCGCGTTCCCTCCACGTTCACGGTCACCAACAACTATGACCATGGCACGGGCTCCTTGCGCCAGGCCATTCGCGACTCCAATGCGAATCCCGACCCCACCAGGCCCAACGTCATCGTTTTCAACCTGGACACCATCAACGTCATCGCCCCAACCACGCCGCTGCCGGCGATCACGGCCCCCGTAAACATGTCCGCCATAACGGGTCCGTTTGACCAGGGCGTGGAGCTCGCCGGTGGCGCCGACTGGGCGTCGTCAACGGCCTGACGATCGATGCCGACGGCTGCACCATTGAAGGGCTGTTCATCGGCGGCTGGGCTGGCGACGGCATCCTCGTCAACGGCAATCACAACCTCATTGAGTACAACCAGATCGGTGTAAACAATTATGAACACGAGGACCTCGGCAACGGCACCGGCCTGGTCATCACGGGGGACGACAACACTATCGGCGGCGACGCGAACACGTCACAGCCCAACACCATCGCCAACAATCGTCATTCCGGGATTGTGATCGACAACGGCGCCGGCAACCACATTTTGGGCAACAACATCGGCGTGGACCCTTTCATCGGCAGCCCAAACGTAGGCAACGCCGGCGACGGCATCAAGATCGAAGGGGCTGGCGCCCAGGATAACATCATTGGCGGCCTGGCTGGGAGCTTTTACTTCAATTCCATCAGCGGCAACGGTGGAGACGGCGTGGCCATCATCCGCGGTGCAACGGACAACACGCTCGAGGGGAATTTCATCGGCGCCGACGGCGTCTATGCCTTCGGCAACAAGGGCGACGGCGTCTACCTCGGCAGCGGCGCGAATAACAACTTTATCGGCACCACGGCATATACCGGCATCGAAGGACATTTGACCGGCGCCGGCAACGACATCACCGGCAACGGCCGCTACGGTGTGGAGATCACGGGGACCGGCACGGATCTCAATTCCCTGATTGCCAACGAGATCGGCACCGACTCCACCGGCACAACGGCCTTTCCCAATACACTCGGCGGCGTGCTGATTCACGGCGGGGCCAGCTACAACGCGGTGGGCACCGGCTCGTCGGTCGAGGGCAACGTCATCTCCGGAAACGACGGGGATGGCGTCACCATCTCGGGGAAGGGCACCACCAACAACCTGGTTGCCTTCAACCACATCGGCACGAACATGGGCGGCACCAAGGCGGTGCCCAACCAAGGCGCCGGGGTGTTTATCGAGAACCACGCCACGGACAACATCATCGGCACTCCGGGAGGCAGCCAACTCATCGCCGGCAACGCGCAAGAAGGCGTGCTCATCAGCGACGCCGGCACCACCGCCAACGTGATTTACGGCAACCACATCGGCTTGATGGGCCTGCCCAATGGTTTCTCGGGCGTGGCGATCGACGATGGCGCGACCGGCAACACGGTGGGCGGCATGTCCATCGAGCAAAACATCATCGCCTCGAACACGGACGACGGCGTCAACATCACCGGAGCCGGCACCGACAACAACACCGTCCAGGGAAATCTGATCAAGGCCAACGGTGTCAACGGCGTGGTTATCCAGGACAGCGCCGCCGACAACACCGTGGGCGTCAACGGGGTCGGCAACGTCATCTCCGGCAACATCAACGACGGCGTCGTGCTCGCGGGCGCCGGCACCAAGCACAACAAGGTGGAATATAACTTGATTGGGCTCAATGCCGCCGGCACCGGCCCGCAGGCCAATGGAGCCAATGGCGTGCTCATCAACGCGGGGGCCAGCGCCAACACGGTAGACTTCGACTATATCTCCGGCAATACCGACGACGGCATTGACATCGATGCCTCCAACGGCAACTTCGTCCGTGCCAATTTCATCGGCACCGCCGAGGACCAGATGACTCCGATAGCCAATAACTTCGGCGTGTTCATCGAATCCGGCGCCAACGGCAACTTCATCGGCGGCAACAGCCAGGGCAACACCATCGCCAACAACACCCACGCCGGCGTGGCCATCACCGGCAATGCGAGTATCGACAACCTCATCAGCGAAAACTCCATCTACAACAACGCCATCGGCATCGACCTTGGCAATCTCGGCGTCATCCGGGCCAACGTCACTCAGAACAGTCCGAGCGTCGGCCCCAACGACCTGCAAAACAAACCCTACCTCACGGCCGGCATGACCCCTGGCACCATTATGGGCACGCTCACCAGCGTTCCCCTCGAATCCTATACTATCGAGTTCTTTGCCAGCCCAACGAGCGGGGTCGCCGCCACCGATTCGGGCGCGAGGGCAAAGTCTATCTCGGATCCGTGTCGGCGAACACTCTTATAAACGGCGTTGCCACCTTCACGTTCACTTACACCCCCACGGCGGCGAATCCCTATATCACCGCCACGGCCACGGATATCAACGGCAACACCTCCGAGTTTTCGCCGTCCTTTGATGCGGGCCTGACCGCCACCGGCATGGCATTGAACGCCACAGCGGGGGTCCAGTTCACCGGCACCGTCGCTACCTTCACGGCGGTCAACGGTGCGCCGCCGAGCAATTTCACCGTCACCATTCAGTGGGGCGACGGGCAAACGTCAACCGGCACGGTGACGCAGGGCCCCGGCGACACCTACACCGTGGCCGGCAGCCACACTTACGCCAACCCGGCAACATCGCTGCCGGTGACGGTGACCATCAATGACATCATCGGCAATGGCACGGTCGTGGCTGACAGCACCATGACCATCGGAAGCGATTTGAACAATCCGTATGGATAAGCGGCGATGCCATGATAGCACGGGGTCGAAAAAGGGGAGAGGGTACATTTCAGGATTTCAAAATGTACCCTTCTATGATACCGTTGCTGTCAAGTCCAAAGTGTTTTTTTTCTGTTGCCACTCTTTCTTGCGCACACTCAGCGCCGACAGATCATTTAATTTTAGTTTCTGCCTTCAGTCACGTTTGATTTCTCAATTTACTCGGGTACAACCTCCTCGGTGAAACAATGCCTCGGCACGTTTCGAACTGGCGGCTTCGCTTGAGGGTCCAGGATCATTGATGCCTGGAACTACCTTCTATCCGTGTCGATCCAACTAGAGACCGAACACCTGAATCTGTTTTCGCTCACAAGCGATCCGTCGAAGCCTGGTGCCGGAGCGACCCTTCTGTCCCACGGTGATCTTGAAGATGCACCCGGGTAATTTATCGGCCGTCCGGACCAGTCCTCGACGCGACGAAACCGTCGTTTCACCCAATTCCCTTGTTGTTTGCCCTGCGCCGTTTTCAGCGCTATACTTGCTTCTGCCTGGTGAAGCGGAGTTCGGCTCTGCAGGCGTGCAACCGGACGAGGAATAACCAGGCCGACGGCGCACCAAAGGTGCCGGGCTCCGCAGGCGCAAGCCTGCCGGGGCCTTTTTCCTTTGGTCGCCAGAGTTCATGCCTTGAAAACGCATTGGTATCTCTCGCCTCTGGTGTCACTCCACCCGCAATTAAGCGACTGCCTTTTTTCCCGCACTGCTTGTCAACTTGCTCCGCCAGTCAACGACCTCCGCTCCCGCCGGTAATTCGCCCTGCTCCAGGTACTTCCACAACGCGATCAATAGCTTGCGCGCCACAGCCACAACGCCGATCTTTCGCGCACGGCTATTTCCGTTGGCGAAACGGCGATGAAACCACTGCGTCAGTTCGCTGCCGGGTTGCCAACGCAGCCAGCACCAAGCCAACTCGGTCATCATTCGCCGCATCCGCCGGTTTCCCGCCTTGCTGATCCCTTGCTCGCGTTGGCTGTCGCCTGAGTTGTACGGCGTTGGCGTCAAGCCCACGGCTGCACCCACCTGCTTGCCGTTTTTGAACTGACGCCAGGCGAAGAACTCGAACACCAAAAGCCAGGCCCCGTTCAGACCAAGACCACGCAATTCGAGCAGGCGTCGCACCTTGTCCATCGACAGTGTCTCGATCCGCCGAATGCGCTTGCGGCGGTCGTTTTCCATGTCCTTGACTTGGCGGTCCACTTGCTGCCAGCGTTGGTACTGCCGCAGCAAGCGGCTCTGCAATTCGAGCGGTACCGAGCTACCGTCCCACAATCGCGCCTGCTGCAACCAGTCGGTAAACTTGTTGTTAACGTCCAGCAACGCAAGCCCCTGGCTGGCGAGCAAGCCCTTGATGCGATTAATGTGTCCCGTGCGCTCGTCTTTGAGTTCTTCCAAGTCGCGGTGCCACTGGCGGTCATCTTCGGCGGTTACGTCAGGTACGCGCACCACGCTCCAGACTTTTTTCTCCCCGGCATGATAACGCAGCAGCATGCTAACCAGTTTGCGGGCATCGAGCTCATCGCTCTTGGCCCGGCGTTTGCGGCGGTTCACTTCGATGCTGGCGGAATCCACGATCAGGTTTTGCACACCGATGGTGGTCAGGTAACGATGCAACCAGAAGCCATCGCGGCCAGCCTCGTAGCAACTCAGCACCGGGGCATCGGCAGCAAGGCCGAAGCGAATCTTGGCCTTGGCTATTTCCAGCTGGAGGCCCTGCAAGTCTCGGGCTCGGAGTTTGCGAACACGGACAGTCTGTTCAGGGCCGGAGGTAAAAGCCACTTTCCACTCCGTCCAGCCGAGTTCGAAAGCCAGGTACAAACTGGGTTGCCGTGTGCTACCATTGTCATTGCGGGTCGCTGTCATGTTGAGCTCCTTGAACTTGGAAAAAGTTAACACTACTTGGAGCTTAGCACGCAGCGGCTCGCGCTTTTTCACGGTTGCTTATTCATAGTTTCTGTCCCCTTTTCGGATTAACGGTACATCTTTTCTTCTCGTGCGTATCGCCCGTCAGTCTGTTGCAAAGGCCAAGCACCATGGGGCCGTGCCTGTGCATGAGCACCGCGAAGGCGGTGTCATCCCGGAAAGTCAGAAAGCGCTCAAGCAGCTTGCCTTCGCTCAGGTCCCGTGCTTCCTGAGTGGCGTAAACGCCGCGCATGTGCCGCAGCACGTCGCCAAGTGTTCCGCGTGCCATGAACTGTGCCCCCCGAAGGTGATCTACCATGATAGTGCAGGCAAATGGCGATTCGCACCAGGAGGAGGACGAATTTCTCCTAAAATGTGGGATCAAATCGGTCCGCTGGTGCGAATACTTAGTAGTAAACAACGCCCGCGGAGCAAACCAGTGCCAACACCGAAACGCGAGACGCTGTACCAATACCTGCGCCGAACCACTCTGCGCCATAATGCCGGCGATCTGGCTGATGCCCTGCTCCTAGAGTGTTGGCTTACTGACGGCGACGATGCGGCATTCGAAGCAATGGTTCGCCGTCATGGGTCGATGGTCCTGGGAGTTTGCCGGCGTGTGCTCGGCGACGCCCACGAATCCGAGGACGCTTTCCAGGCTACCTTCCTCGTCTTCGTCCGTAAGGCGGCTTCCATCCTTCCGCGCAGCAACGTCGGCAACTGGCTGCATGGCGTCGCCTATAAAACGGCCCTTCGGTCCAGATCGGCCATTGCCAGGCGTCGAACGGCTGAAAGAAAGGTGGCGGATATGGTGAAGCCAGCCGAATCGCCAGATGACGTTTGGCAGCAACTCATGCCGATTCTCGACCAGGAATTGCAAGCTTTGCCCGAAAACTATCGCCTGCCCATCGTCCTGTGCGACCTCGAAGGCAAAACCCGCAAGCAGGCATCGCGTCAGCTCGGTTGGGCCGAAGGGACTGTCGCCAGCAGACTGGCCAGAGGTCGGGCTATGCTCGCACAACGGATGCGGCGGCACGGCTTGCCGCTTTCGAGCGCGGCCTTAGCCGCGGTACTGACCCAGCAATCGGCAACCGCCGCCGTGCCCGCTTCGTTACTTGCTGCCACGCTCAAGGCCACGGCAATGTTCATCGGCCAAGCAGCAGCCGGTGGCGTCATCCCCGGGCCGATTACATCACTTGCGAAAGGAATGTTACGAGCCATGTTGTTGCACAAACTTAGCCGCATTATTGCGGTGGTCGTGGTCATTTGCCCTCTGGTGTTCGGAGCCGGCTCGGTGTTCGTCCAGACCTCGGCTCTGGAACCCAAGGATGGGACCAGGAATACTGCCGAAGCCTGGTCGAAAGACGCTTCCCGTCAGGGGAAATCCGGCCCCGCCAACCCGCGAGCCGTGGACGCCGCGAGCGCGGCGCTTCAGCGCCTGGCCAAGCGGCCCCAAAGTGAATTGCAGGAGAAGAAAAAGGTAGACAGGCAGGTCGAAAAGACCACCACAGAAAACACAATAAACATCAAAGGGCAGTTGAACAAGGACGACCTGCTTGGCGCCGTGGTCAAAGCTCCAACCAAAATGCATTACCTCAAAATGGCCAAAGGCAAAACATACGTCGTCCGACCGGGCGAGGCCGAGTTTAAAGTCTTCCTAATGGTCGAAGACTCCGACAAGGCGCTCATGACCGACTTGCGGGAAACAGTGAGGGTCGACTCCGGGTTGTTGTTTACCGCCCCCAAGGATGACACGTATGGAATCGTTGTCACCACGGGCGATGACAAGTTGGGCAAGTATGAAGTGATAATTGCACCAGCGTCGGAAAAACTGCACGAGCTGGCAAGGCTAAAAAGCCCGCTCGATGAGGCACTGAAGTCGCGTGCCAAGGCAAATCAAGCCAAGACCGAGGCGGATCTTTCCAAGGTCTGGCGGCATATCCATGAAGTGGCTGCTGATTTCGCGGTCCAAGCCATTGCCTTCGCCAAAGGCAATCCCGATGACCCGGCAAGTGACGACGCGCTAAAGTATGCGCTCGCAAACCTTTGGTTATTGGTCGATTGGAACGCATTTCCAGACGCCTCACCGCTTGCTGCCAAGCGCTTGGGCATTGTGGTCGACCAGGCAAAAAGCAAGGACATTCGTGCCATCGCCATGTATGCTCTGGCTGGCAATCTCGCGAGTCAAGCACTCTCAGCGGCGAGAAAAAAAGACGTCAAGCAGGCTGCCAGCCTGAACGGTCAGGCGGCTGAGCTGCTGGACCGGGTTGTGAAAGAAGACACGAACATTGTTACCCCGGGTTCTCGAGAACCAGTGACTCAGGTTGCCAAAGACCTGCTATTCGTCCTCACCAATTTGTCCGTTGGCTGCAAAGCGCTCGACTTGGTGGGCGAGGACATTGTCGGCAAGCCGTTCAAGTTGTCGGACTATCGTGGCAAGGTCACCGTGGTCTACTTCTGGGGCAGCTGGTGTGGCCCTTGCAAGGCGATGATTCCTCACGAGAAGGAATTGGCCTTGAAATTCGCCGAAGCGCCGTTTGCGCTCGTCGGCATTAACACCGACAATGATAAAAACAAGGCCAAGGAATTCCTGCAAAAGGAGGGGATCACCTGGACCCAGGTCTGGGACGGCGGCTCGACGACGGGCCCCTTGGTCCGCGCCTGGAGAGTCGATGCCTTTCCAACGGTCTATGTCTTGGACGCCGATAGCATAATCCGCCACCAGGCCTTTGGCGACTCGGGCGTGGCGTTAGATGAGATCGTTGACGAACTGCTGAATGGCCTTAAGAAGTAACACGGGGCTGGAAATCTGCGAAGAAAAGATGTACCGTTAGAAGTCAAGTGCCGTCGGTCGTAATGACGGAACCGTGAGCGTACCCCTTTGCTTCCCAGTTACGCAGAGGCCGAAAAGGGGACAGAAACTATGAATAAGCAACCGTGAAAAAGCGCGAGCCGCTGCGTGCTAAGCTCCAAGTAGTGTTAACTTTTTCCAAGTTCAAGGAGCTCAACATGACAGCGACCCGCAATGACAATGGTAGCACACGGCAACCCAGTTTGTACCTGGCTTTCGAACTCGGCTGGACGGAGTGGAAAGTGGCTTTTACCTCCGGCCCTGAACAGACTGTCCGTGTTCGCAAACTCCGAGCCCGAGACTTGCAGGGCCTCCAGCTGGAAATAGCCAAGGCCAAGATTCGCTTCGGCCTTGCTGCCGATGCCCCGGTGCTGAGTTGCTACGAGGCTGGCCGCGATGGCTTCTGGTTGCATCGTTACCTGACCACCATCGGTGTGCAAAACCTGATCGTGGATTCCGCCAGCATCGAAGTGAACCGCCGCAAACGCCGGGCCAAGAGCGATGAGCTCGATGCCCGCAAACTGGTTAGCATGCTGCTGCGTTATCATGCCGGGGAGAAAAAAGTCTGGAGCGTGGTGCGCGTACCTGACGTAACCGCCGAAGATGACCGCCAGTGGCACCGCGACTTGGAAGAACTCAAAGACGAGCGCACGGGACACATTAATCGCATCAAGGGCTTGCTCGCCAGCCAGGGGCTTGCGTTGCTGGACGTTAACAACAAGTTTACCGACTGGTTGCAGCAGGCGCGATTGTGGGACGGTAGCTCGGTACCGCTCGAATTGCAGAGCCGCTTGCTGCGGCAGTACCAACGCTGGCAGCAAGTGGACCGCCAAGTCAAGGACATGGAAAACGACCGCCGCAAGCGCATTCGGCGGATCGAGACACTGTCGATGGACAAGGTGCGACGCCTGCTCGAATTGCGTGGTCTTGGTCTGAACGGGGCCTGGCTTTTGGTGTTCGAGTTCTTCGCCTGGCGTCAGTTCAAAAACGGCAAGCAGGTGGGTGCAGCCGTGGGCTTGACGCCAACGCCGTACAACTCAGGCGACAGCCAACGCGAGCAAGGGATCAGCAAGGCGGGAAACCGGCGGATGCGGCGAATGATGACCGAGTTGGCTTGGTGCTGGCTGCGTTGGCAACCCGGCAGCGAACTGACGCAGTGGTTTCATCGCCGTTTCGCCAACGGAAATAGCCGTGCGCGAAAGATCGGCGTTGTGGCTGTGGCGCGCAAGCTATTGATCGCGTTGTGGAAGTACCTGGAGCAGGGCGAATTACCGGCGGGAGCGGAGGTCGTTGACTGGCGGAGCAAGTTGACAAGCAGTGCGGGAAAAAAGGCAGTCGCTTAATTGCGGGTGGAGTGACACCAGAGGCGAGAGATACCAATGCGTTTTCAAGGCATGAACTCTGGCGACCAAAGGAAAAAGGCCCCGGCAGGCTTGCGCCTGCGGAGCCCGGCACCTTTGGTGCGCCGTCGGCCTGGTTATTCCTCGTCCGGTTGCACGCCTGCAGAGCCGAACTCCGCTTCACCAGGCAGAAGCAAGTATAGCGCTGAAAACAGCGCAGGGCAAACAACAAGGGAATTGGGTGAAACGACGGTTTCGTCGCGTCGAGGACTGGTCCGGACGGCCGATAAATTACCCGGGTGCATCTTCAAGATCACCGTGGGACAGAAGGGTCGCTCCGGCACCAGGCTTCGACGGATCGCTTGTGAGCGAAAACAGATTCAGGTGTTCGGTCTCTAGTTGGATCGACACGGATAGAAGGTAGTTCCAGGCATCAATGATCCTGGACCCTCAAGCGAAGCCGCCAGTTCGAAACGTGCCGAGGCATTGTTTCACCGAGGAGGTTGTACCCGAGTAAATTGAGAAATCAAACGTGACTGAAGGCAGAAACTAAAATTAAATGATCTGTCGGCGCTGAGTGTGCGCCAAGAAAGAGTGGCAACAGAAAAAAAACACTTTGGACTTGACAGCAACGGTATCATAGAAGGGTACATTTCAAAATGTACCTTGTCCCCTTTTCGGCTCCAGCTCTTTTCGGCTTACAGGATCAATATGCCTATTCGAACAGCCCGTGCAGCCGTTGGTCCAGTGGAGCACCGAGTATCGGTTGTAGTTTTTCTTGAGTCGCTCGGGTGTGGGCCGCAGCTTCGTGGGCCTGGAATGCGCCTTCGTCGGCCCAAACCTGGACGAGAGTGAAATGATTGCGGCGCTTGGGCTCTTGCAGGACCTGGAACGAAACGCAGCCTTGATCGCGGCGACTTTCCACGGCGAATTGGCGGAGAAGAGTTTCCGCTTCGGCGGTGGCGTTGACACCCTTTTTCTTCGTCGCGGCGGCATCGACACCGGCGCCTACCTGGCCAGCAGGTGGCGGCGAGATATCGACGTGTGTGATGATATAGACCTTTTGCCCCTCGACCTGGGCCGCACTGCTTCCCAATACCGGGAGCAATCCAATCCCCAGGCCGACTGCGAGAAAAACTCCGACCGCAACACGCCACGGTTTTCGCCCCACTCTCGTGATCGCGGCTACGACATCGGATTTATTCATCTCGTTTTGCTCCATTTTGGTCTCCTTTCCTGGCCGGTACGGTGAACGTCACCGTCCTGGACTGTCCGGGGAAGACTTTATGGTCGGGGTCGGCCAACTCGATCAGCACCTTATGCTCACCGGGCGGCATCCTGGCGATGTCGATTGTATTGTTATTGCTTGCGTCAGCCCAACCCCAAGGCAGGTCGTCAACGCGGATGTGCAGATGCCCGATCCGTGGCGATACGTTGAGAGCGGCTTTCCCGAACACAGGCAAAATGCGAACGTTCTCCACCCGCCACTGGATCCAGACAACGCCTTCATCAAGCCGATCCGGAAGCGGGGGGTCCACGATCAGTTTGGGTGGTGGCTCGTCCTTGATGGGGGCATACGGTGTGGCACCGCGGATCGCCTTCGCGGTCTGCGGGTCGGCCTCTTTATTGGCGAGTTCAGAATGTGGGGGCTGTGGCGGCGGAAACGACTGCCGCCGATGCGACTAGAACCAGCAATAATGAAGAAAAGGGGACATCGTACATTATTCCGTCTCGGGGCTCTCCGCAGCAGCGGTTTTCGTCTCGTCGTCCGCGGTTTTCTTGGGGCGCCCCAGTGCTCGAAGACTGGCTTCCAAACCAAGGCGCCGGGCGGTGTTGAGCGTCCAAACGGCGTCACCGTGGGGTCGTCCCCGGCGGATGCATTCCCGCAAGCGCTCCACTTCGGCCTCTGTCTGCGGTTGATTGACATGCTCCAACCAATGTGCTGGCCGGATTACAGGCCCCGGATGAAGCGCCGGGTCGGTTTCCTCACGCGCCGCCGCGCTGTACCAGCGCCAAGCCTCAGCCCTGTTGACCAAGCCAGCCCGCAGGGGATTGCGTTCGATGTAACGGAGCACACTCAGCAAGTGGTCGTCCTCCTGGATGGGAAATGCTTTGAAACGGCCTTGCCAGACATGGCCGCTGCCGTGATAGTGCTGGTGGTAGCGCCGAACATGCGCGGTGAGCAACCACATCATGTAGTCGCTCAGTTCGCCCTCACGGCTTGGCCAGAGCGCGAGGTGAAAATGGTTGGGCATCAAGCAATACCCGAGCAGACGCACCCCCGGCGTTCGCTCCCCGGCTTGGCCCAGGAACTTGATAAAGGCCGCGAAATCGCCAGCCTTGTGAAACACGGTGCGGCGGCCGTTTCCTCGGTTGAGTACGTGGTAACAGTAGCCGCCTTGGGACGAACGTGCGGTTCGAGGCATGGGGTGATTATCGCGACTTCAGGGCCACAAAGTCAAGAATAATGTACGATGTCCCCTTGTATGATCTTTTCAGCCATCTGTCATAATGATGGCTGCGTCGTGAGGAGTGCTATCCGTCCCCTGAGGCTTTGACCTCTTAGAAAAGATTGCTACCTCCGGCTTGGGCTGAAGGTTTTGGTACATCATGCGGCTCTGACCGCTCATCACAAGGATCACCTTGCCCAAGAGTTTCCGGAGGACGCTCACGCTTTCCTCACGTCCGCTATTCCGCTCCCAGCGGTTCCCTTATTTGTTGAAGGAGGGACGCCATGTCCACTTCCGCGCCGCTCGACCGCATTGGCGTCGGCATCGACACCGCACGCTACGGTCATCGGGTCTCTTTTCTTCGACCGGATCGCCTCCCGGCCGCTAAACCACTCACCGTCCTGGAAAACTGCGGCGGCTATCAAGCTTTGCAAGATCGTCTGCAGCAGCTCCATCAGCAACATCCGCAGGCCCACTTCCACGTCCGCATCGACGCCGCGGGACAGTACGCCGCCAATCTCGAGCACTTCCTCCGCGGCCTTGACTTGCCCATGACCGTGTCCATCGGCGAGCCCAAGCGCAACAAGGATTATCAGAAGGCTCACTTCCCCAAACGCACCACCGACGACACCGAAAGCCAGGCCATGGCCCGTTTTGCCGTCGTCGAGCTGCCCCCCGCCACCGCGCCCACCGCGCCGGCCATGATCTTGCTGCGCGAAGTCGCCGGCCGCTTGCAGGCCAAGGTCAAGCAATCCACGCAGGCCATCAATCGCCTGCACAACCTCCTGGCCCGCGTCTTTCCCGAACTGGCCGTCATGACCGAAGACATCACCGCCGCCTGGGTGTTGGACTTGCTCGACAAGTATCCCACCGCCCAGCGCATCGCCCGGGCCCGGCTCGAGAGCCTGCAAAACATCCCGTATCTAGTGTCCGTCCGGAAACGGCACTTTTTCAGTTTTGTGGCCGGCCTGATAGCAGTGGCGTCTCGTTGACAATTCATTATTTTATCTTTTTCGATTGGTTTGGCGGCGAATGCGCCGCGAGGGTGCCTTTGGCGATGGATTTTCTCCCCTCCGCTTCCCTCGGCTCGTGGATTCCCGCAATTTCCGCGACCGAAAGGCCCTGCTAACCGGTTTTCTTCTTGCGTTTGGACTTGGCCGCCTCGCACTTCGCGTTGTCTTGGGCTAAAAGGAGCTTGCCCAATGCTTGCAGGTTGCGGCCTAGGATGCCCAAGCCCACGTAGCGCTCGTAGCCCAGCTCGCTCTTGTCACGAGAACGCTCCAAGCCGTTGCCTGCTTGCAGGGCACCAATCGCTGACTCTATGCCCGGATGGCTCTGTCGTGCTTCACGGAATTCCACGGTTGCTTCCTTCTGTTGTTGGCGGCCAAGGTTTTGGCCTTTTTTGGGAATACATGGATGCGCCACGATCTGGGCCAGCTCTTCCTGGTTTTCTGGCGTGTGAAAGGCCCGGTCAAATGACGCCCGCTCGATCTTGCCTCCTAAACGTTTTTGCAACTTTTTCATGGTCGGCACCACCAAGTCCTGATCCAATACTCCATTGGCCACCACCTCATAATGACAGATGAAACCGGCGGCATCCTCGATGACCAGCACCCTATGACCATATTGGATCGGGTTGGGCACCTTGCTGTCCCTTACCCCGCTCCGATCGCATTTTGGGCTGATTGTTGCCGAATTGGCATCCGGGTGCGGGATGTTTATTACACCGAGAATTTGGTAAACACATCCCCCGCGATTTTTTACCCCGCACCTCGCCACCCCGCTCCTAGAATTCTTTCGTACCCTGCCTCTACCCCGCCGCTTTCTCCCATCCGTAAAATGACGATTTTCGTGGAGGCAGCCGGCCCGTGGGGCAGCAGCGATGGTTTTGCCGCGGCACCGAGGATTGGCTGGCCCTTGCCCAGCGGCTCAAGCAAATGCCCTGTCCGCATTGCAAAGTCGTCGGCGCCCTCAATCGCCACGGCTCCCTGCACGGATTCGACGAGCAAAACCGCAAACAAAAAACCATCCGCGCCCGACGCGTCTTTTGCAGCAATCGCCACGCTCGCCCTGGGTGCGGCCGGACTTTCAGCGTCTACTGCGCCGATAAAATCCGACGGCTGGGCCTGACCACCGCCTGCCTGTGGCGCTTCCTCCAGCTCGCCGCCGCCGGCTGCTTCCTCGCCGCTAGCCGCACTACCAACTGCCACCTCAGTGACCGCACCTTGCAGCGCATCTGGAAACGCTTCAGCCTTGGCCAAAGCAAGATCCGCACGGCACTTTCCGCACAATGCTCGCCGCCCCAGTTGCCCGCCAAGTTGCCGGCTCAACCTCGGCACCCGCTGGCCGCGCACGTCCTCGCTCATCTGCGGGCCGCCTTCCCGGATGCCGACTGTCCTATCACCGACTTCCAATTTACGCTGCACACCTTCTTCATCTAGGCCGTTTTCCCCGTTGGCCCGTGACACTCTCCGAACACTCTCCGAACAGACCCCGAGATGCTCCAGATGCGCCGGCCCTGGCGCCAGCAAAATGCCCCGGCGGCCGCCCGGAAGCCGGACCGTCCCTGCCAGCCGTGACCGAATTGCCAGCGCATCTCGACGCCGACGGCCGAATCGAAGTCGGCCAAAATCGCCGACAACACAAGATGTCGTGGTTGGCCGCGCCCGCTTTTGATTCATTGATCCTTCGCCCGGCAAATTCCGCAACAAGGAGTACCCTCATGAAACAGCCTTCGGTCTATCTGAAGATGCGCGTCCTGGGCGCCATCGACACCGTCCTCGGACGCACTCGCCACGAGCGCGTGCTCAACGTCGCCGCCATGACCTTCCTCGACGAGGAGGGCAACCTGCGCCGCTTCACCTGGCGCACCATCCAGACCTGGTTCTACCGCTACAAAAATCATGGCATCACCGGCGTCACCAACCGCCCACGCAAGGACAAGGGCCACGTCCGCAAGGCCACGCCCGAGGAATTGCTCGAAGCCCTCCGCGCCGCCAAGCCCCACTTCCACCACCAACGCACCAACAAGCGGGCCCTTTATCGCTTCTGCATCGAAAAGGGTCTGCTCCAGCAGGGCCGCATCGCCCAAACCACCTTCTACCGCTTCATTCGCGAATACGACCTGCTCACTCCCGAAGACAAGGACAACAAGAAACGCCTGGCTTTCAGCATGAAATTCGCTAACCAACTCTGGCAAGCCGACACCATGTTCGGACCTTACGTTGACACCGGAATGTCACCCGCCTCCCGCAAGCAAGCCAAGCTGATCGCCTTCATCGACGATGCCAGCCGCGTCCTTTGCCACGGCGAATTCTTCTTCGAGGAAAACGTCGACACCCTCGTGCAGGCCATCCGCGCCGCCTTCTACAAACGCGGCGTCCCCGAACAACTGCTCGTCGACAACGGCTCGATCTACTGCTCCCAGGAAATCACCCTCATCTGCGCCGCGTCGGCTGCATTTTGCGGCACACGGCGGTTCGCGATGCCGCGGCGAAAGGAAAAATCGAAAGATTTTTCCGCCGCGTCCGCGATCAGTTCCTGGTCCAGAAGCTCGACCTCTCCTCGCTCGAAGCCCTCAACCGCCAGTTCACCCACTGGGTCGAAAACGACTACAACGCCATGCCCCACGACGCCCTCGGCATGAAACCCATCGACCGCTTCGGCATCGACCTGGCCCGCGTCCGCTTCCTGGCGCCCTCCGAACACAGCGACGAACTCTTCTACGCCGAGGCCGTCAGGAAAGTCAAAAAAGACAACACCTTCAGCTTCGCCGGCCGACGCTACGAAACCCCCGTTGACCTGCGCGACAAGGAAATTCAGCTCCGCCATGACCGCCGCCGCGAGGGCAGCACCGCCGTCGTCATCTACCACAAGGGCCAGCGCATGGGCCACGCCCGCCTGCTCGACGCCGTCGCCAATGGACTTTTGCGCCGAAAGGAGCAGTCATGATCCGATCCTTCTGGGGCCTGACCCAAAATCCCTTCGACGTGCGCGAACTCGAACTGCTGCCCCCGCAGCAAGAGATTCACGACACGCTGAAAGTCCATTGTCAGCAAGGCGGACTGTGCCTGGTGCTCGGCGTGCCCGGCACCGGCAAATCGGTCATCAAGCACTCCCTGCTGCGCCTGCCGGAAAATCAGCACCTGGTCGCCACCGTCGGCCGCACCCTGCACACCTATACCAACACGGTCAAAATCCTCTGCGAGGCCTTCCGCATCGAGTTCGAAAGCAACGCTTTCAAATGCGAACGCCGGCTTATCGAGCAGGCCTTCAGCCTCAACCACGCCGGCAAGTCTCTGACCACCATTCTGGACGACGCCCACCTCATGGACCTGGCCAACCTGCGCAAGCTGCGGCTGCTCTTCGAAGACTTCCCCAAAAACCACAACCTCGTCCTCGTCGGCCAGCCCAGCCTGCTGACTGCGCTGGACCTCGGCGTCAACCAGGACATCAAAAGCCGGGTCACTTATTCGGTCATCACCAAACGTCTGGGCGAGGGCGCCATGCGTGACTTCTTGCTGCGCCAGCTCGACCGCGCCGGACTCGGGCACAATACCTTCAGCAGGCCCGCTATCGACCTGATCGTCCGCTCCGCCGACGGCGTCCTACGCAAGGCCCGCAACCTGTGCGTGGGCTGCCTGATCGAAGGTGTCCGCAGCGCCAACAAGACCATCGACATCGACAACGTCAACCGCGTCCTGATGCAGCCCCACTGGCAAAAGGAAGCCGACCTCACCGACTTCTGACCGAGGCGACAAAGGGGTCAGGACGGTCCTGGCCCCTTTGTCGCCCCAACCACGGGAGAATCACCATGATCACCGCCGATCTGCTGCGTCGCCTTCGCAACGACTTGCCCATGAGCGTCACCATTGGCCTGCTCGGCCGCGAGGGGCCCCCCGCCAAAATGAGCGAGGGCTACTTCCGCTTCGTCTGCCCCAACTGCGGCGAACAGCGGGCCACCGTCAACCCCCGAAATAATCTGGCGCACTGCTTCTGCTGCCAGCAAAACCTCAACAACATCGACTTGCTCATCACCTTGGGCTACGACTTCGTCGCAGCCGTCGCGCTGCTCAACCGCTGGCTCAATCAGTACGAAGGGCAACAGGCCAAAAACCAGTAGCCGGCCGCGGGCAGGTCCATCCGCTCAACCGCAGGCATCGCAACGACCGCGACGGGTTTGACCACTGGCCCAAACCCGTCACGGTTGTGTGCATCAAGACTTCCAGGAATTCGGGAAAATGCCTCCAACAGGCCACAATCCACACAGCGTACAGCGTTATTTTGGCGACAGATGCGCTCAGAATTCGGCTCGGGCCCGCTTATCCAAAACTTTCAGGAATTCGGGAAACGGGGCTTTTTCAAGGCAAAATTCATACAGCGTTAATTTGGGAAAATGTGCGACCACAATTCGGTCCGGCACACCTTGCCCCGCATGATTAGTTCCGTGTGCGGCTCAAAGATGCTGAAAATCTTTTCTTCGTTGGGTACGGTTTCCCCCAGCAGCACACGCCGCTTGGCTGTCCCGCACACTTTCTCCGTCAACTCCAGGTAATGGCGCAATTTCAGTTCCGCTCCCGCCGCCAGCCGGTCCACCTCACGGGGTTCGACCTGGAAAATCAAGGTCGCGAGCAGTTGGCGGGCTCGGCCCATCAGGTCCTCCGCCAATCTCAATAACTTCTGATATCCGCGCTTGACACGGTTGGCCCCTTGACGCTTGGACCGCGACGCTTGACTAACCTCCCGCACGATATCCTTGATGTTTTTCAGCAAATGCTCATGCTGACGCCAGCCCGGCTGATCGTGGGCCACGGCCAGCTCCGCCGCCAACGTCACCACCTTGCGCAAGCCATCGCCAATCAGACTCGACTCCGTGGGATAATGAATGTTCGTCTCGACCACGAACGAATCACCACGCACCGCCTCGGCCGCCTGGGGTTTCAACTTATGCCCCGTGCCAACAATCAACTGGTTGAGCTTTACCAACGTCTTCGGCTGCAGCAGGCAAAGGTTGGCGCGAATTCGCCGCCAATCAAAATCCTCGACCTTGTCCCAATCCCCAATCCCCATGAGCAACCGCAGATTCCGATGTTGTTCGGCCAAATCTTGCAGCTTGTCATAATCCAAATTGCAACCAAGACGTACACCCGCCAGCACAATAATCGGCCAATAGTCGAGCCCGGGCCGACCCAGATCGTCACTGGTCGTTGCGTTCACATCTTCTGCCACCAAGGCCACAATCTCCCGGCGAAGCTTCGCGTCTTTGTAGACATGCTGCAACGCTCGCAGAATGGGGATGATTTCATCCCGGCAATTCACGTTCAGTTCCACTTCATCGATCGGGAAGTAACCCAACCGCAATTCCGAATTGAAAGCCTGACGCATAACGATTCTTCCGTGAAGATCGGAGGCCGGTTTCTTGTAAATCCCGGATTTCTACTCCTATTGTAGGATTCCCAACTACAATCTTCGAGGGAGGATTCGGTCGAAAACCCAAGAAAACACCAGGTTTTCACATTCCAGGACGGACACTATCTAGCGGAGGATTTGGCTCACCAAGTCCAGTTGGCCGCGCAACATTCGATCGCCTCGTTGCACGGCAGCATCGCCGAGACGCTCATCCGCGAGCTCGTTGACCAGGTGCGGCACACCCAGCAAGCCGAGTGCAAAATGCGCCGTCTGCTCAGTGACGCCCTGGCCGACTTGCCCGCCGGCCCGCATGTCCAAGTCATCACCATCCCCGGCATCGGCGAAGCCACCGCGGCCGTCCTCATCGCCAAGATCGTGGACATCAACCGTTTCGCCACGCCCGAAAAGTTCGTCGGTTACTTCGGCGTTTTTCCCGACGAAAACAGCTCCGGCGTTGACAAGCAAGGCAACCCCTTGCCTCTGGGCACCCTGTGCATGTCGCGCAAAGGCAACGATCTGGTCCGCCACTACCTGTGGAACGCGGCCCGCTCGGCGATCGTTCACAACCCGGCCATCCGCGCCCTCTATCGCCGCCTCAAGGCCAACGGCAAGCGTGGCGATGTCGCCCTGGGCCACTGCATGCGCAAGCTGCTCCACCTGGTCTTCGCCGTCTGGAAAACCAATCGCCCCTTTGACGAAAAGCACTTCCCCTGGGAGCCGCCCAGTGACACCCCTGTGTCACGGACAGCGTCATCGGCAACCGTACCGGACGCAGGCGCCGCCGCTGCCAATGACACAGCCGTGGGCCACAAACGGGACGAGCCCGCACAAGAAGTGGTCACCACGGCTCCTTCCACGTTAGCGCCGACGCCGGCCACTGTCAAGACGGCGGCGGCCAAGCCGAACAAGCGTCCCAAGGTGGACTTCGCCTTTCTGCGTCAGCAAGTGACCATGGAGCAGGTGCTTGAGCATCTGGGACTGCTCGGCAAGCTGCGTGGCCGCGGCCGCCAACGCCGCGGACCCTGCCCGATCCACGGCGATACAACCGTTCCGCAGCCCACGTTCTCGGCCAATCTGAGCAAGAACATTTTCCAGTGCTTCCACGCCAGTGCGGCGCTCACGGCAACGTGCTCGACCTTTGGGCTGCCGTGCATCACCTGGCGCTGTACGACGCCGCCCTGCATCTGGCAGAAACCTTCCGCCTGCCCCGTAACAGAGAAGAGGAACCCGTCCCTGCCAGCCCCTAGCGAGGACCAGACCCTCCCGGGCCGTTGCTGCAAAATCTTGGTGTCCTTCATGACACACTCCCGTTGGGCGCTTACCCGAGGCATTCCTCAACACGGAGTTCACCTACCGCTGCGCCTACGCTAACGGCCAAACTCAAAGCCATCATCCTCGTCACCTCACTGTAATTCCCACCAAAAGCGCTTGACTTTCATCGGTACATCTTTTCTCACCCCCCCCTTTTGTCAGCCCGTTACTCTACGGTCTATCCCTGAGTTCTCGTAGAGACATTCAAGGCAGACTGGGACGTATCCAATCTCGGTCCTTAATTGTTCGTGGTAATCAAAGTAGCGTTCAAATTCCTCAGGAGACAAAGCACGAAGCTGATCTAGCAATTCCTTGACATTTGGAGTCAAGCACTCTCTACACACGATGCCTAGAGATCGAAGGTCATCGACCACGGGAGTCGGCGATCCAACAACTCGACTGGCTTGCAGAACATGCCGGCAACCGAAACGGAAATCACAATCTCCATGTTTTTCACATTGATGTGCATAAGTTTATTGACCAGTAAGGATGTTAAACCCAAATCCTTGCTGCATTTGTCGGAGGAAGTCTCCAGACGAAGCAAACGTCACACCCCCTGCCGAGAGAACAGCCGCGACATGGGTGTAGCAGTTGTTTTGCTGCGACCAGGGTCCACCAGTCGTATTTACAACACTTAGTTGATACGCCTGAGCGGCGTCCCCGTTTGGTAGTGTGATGGTACATTGGGCCGTGGAAGTTGCCACGTAATCTGCTGGGGTGTAGCGAATGAGCGTGCCGTTATTACTTCCTTGACCTCCAATCATATCTGTATGGACGGAAGAACCAGCATCAGTTGTCGTTTCAACGGAGAGATGACCGTATTGACCCCCAGTTGCGGGAGGATACCAATAAACCATCGCACACGCATTGTGCGCCCAGACGCTAAACGCCCACTCGTCGCAGCCGACGAAGTAGGTATGATAATCCGCAATCCGCAGGTTGTAAACGGTTTCCCCTTCTTCGGTATCACCCACGTCCTGGACGGTAATCAATTGACCATCATGACCCAGCAGCAAATCGCCAACCTGCAAAGCCTTCGCCTCCACCCAACCTTTTTGGTTTTCCCAGAATGGATGCTCCAAGGTTGTCCGAATAACTTGTCCGCCAACCCGCAAGAGCAGAATCCTACTCCGGTGTACGAAAACTTTCTCGACGAGTTTGATCTCCAGCTCACCGCGCGGATCTGATTCCGAGCGCGACAGTATCTGATCGCCTACCCGGAATTCTTCAATTGCCTTGTAGCCAGTGCCTGTATGCAGTAGAGTTCCGGCTGCAAAACACGCATTGTCGTCTTCCTCTTCGTCTTGGTCAACTCGTACTCGTGGCGGTACCCGACGTAGTTGAGGTTGTGGGTCAGGCCGCGGCCTGAGCAACGGACCGATTCTCCTAACCTCCTGCGTTCCGGTCAACCACATCCACGCATTAGCAAGGCCTTGGTCTAGCCCGGTACTCGTACTTATACCATAGCCCACAGCTAAACCAGCACCAGACTGTTATTGCTGCTGGTATTAATACTGGTGCAGTCAAAATTGTTGCGGCTGTTACGGGCGTGGTAGCCCATGCAATTATTGTTCCAAAAAATCCAAGTGCGGCAGGAGTCTGTACCAACAACCCACTCGGGTCAACAACCAATGCCGACGCATCTTACCGTCACGACTCGCCGCAACTCCGACGGGATGACGAGCTTGCGACCAGCAAATCCCCACCGCATCCCCGCCCGTGGAGTTTTCTTCCCGACGCCGGTTCGCGATTAAAACGGCCGTAACGCTGACGCCCTCTGCTGGTCTGGCCGACGACCAGCAACGGTTCGATTTGTCAAAGAGCAACTCGCCTGGCGGAGCGGGCCGCCGACGGTGGGCGGCTTGTATTTTACCCCGGCCGGCCAAGGCTGACCAGGGATTATTGGCTGATTATTGCCGAGGCTGCCGCTGGCCGCCAGGGTCCTGCTCAGCCGGTCCCTGCTCCGGGCGCTTGAGCTTTGAGGACGGGTGAAACGCCGTGTGGATCGCCTTCAATTGCCTTATGCTCACCTGCGTGTAAATCTCCGTGGTTTGCAAGCGGGCATGACCCAGGAAGGCCTGGATGAAGCGAATGTCGGCGCCGGCGTCGTGCAGCACCGTCGCCGCCGTGTGCCGCCATAGGTGGCAGGCTCCACGCTTGTCCACGTCGGCGGCGTCCACGTAACAGCGCACTTGCGCCGTCATCTGGTCGCCCGTGAAGGGCCGGCCCAGGTCGGTCAGGAACAACGTGTTGTCGTCCGTGTCGCCCGCTTCCAGGATCGGCCGCACCTGGGCCACGTAACGCTCGATCCAGGCCAGCGCCCGCTCGCCGATCGGCACCATGCGGTCTTTTTGCCCCTTGCCCTGGCGGACCATGATCGTGCCCCGGTCGTAGTCGATGTCGTACAGGCGCAGGTTGACCACCTCCATGCGGCGTATGCCCGTCGAGTAGAGCGTCTCCAGAATGGCGCGGTCGCGCATGCCGCAGTTGGTGTTCACGTCGGCAATGCTGATGATCTTCTCGGCTTCGCCCGCGGTCAGGACGTGCTTGGGCAGGCGGTGGCCCAGCTTGGGCATGTCCAATTCGCTGGCCGGGTTGAAGAGGATATGGTTGTTGCACGCCAGCCAGCGGAACCAGGCCTTGAGCGCCACCAGGTGGGCGTGCTGGGTGCGGAAGGACAGCGGCGCGCCGTTGCTCTTGCGGAAGTGAAACAGGTAACGCTGGTAACGATCCACGATCGGCTTGTTGACGTCGCTGGGTCGGACGATGCCGCGTTCCTCGGCCCAGCGGATGAAGCGGTTGAGGTTGCCGTGCCGGCCCAGGGCGGTTTGCTCGGAAAGGTTCTTGACCCGCATCCATTGCAGGAAACGGGCCAGCAGCACGCCCATGCCGCGCGGTCGTTCATGTCGCCCAGGAACTCCAATGGCCTGCGGCCGCGTCTAGCCATGAGGGTGACTCCTTGCAAACGGGGTTGGCAATCGCGTCCTGGACGTTGAAAGTGGCGAGGGCGAGGGCGAGGGCGACCGATTCGGAAGTGACTGGGCGAGAAGAGGCAAGCAGGGCCGCGCTTCAGTGCGTGGGTTGATTGCCGCTGCCAGGAGCTGACGGCTCGGTTACGGGTTCCTCTTCTCTGTTGCCGTCGCTGGATAGGATGCGACGCACAGCTATGACGGCGGTATTTTTTGTCACTCCACATGTGCGTTGGCGCTCACTTTGGGGCAAAATGTCGAGTCGGTCGCGGAATAAACAGCGTTTTCGCCATTGGCCGCGCCACGGTTTGGCCCCGATTTGGCCCCGGTTTGAGGCCGGTTTG
>CAVVFU010000006.1:0-659154 GCA_963747575.1 uncultured Gemmataceae bacterium | reverse complement strand
CTGGCCGCAAACCGTTCAGCTGCGAAATCCTTCCAACGAGAGCTTGAGCTCTTCGTCGATTGGTATAACACTTTCCGGCCTCATCAGGGCCTGGACAATCGCCCGATCCCAGGACCAACCCTTGCCATCCCGCCTGAGGATTGGAATCCCGCCGACGTCGCCATCGACCAAACCCTCGGCGGCGTCTTGCATCACTGCCATTGGAAAAACGCCGCCTGACTTACCCGATCGCTCCCAACCATTGGCCTGCCACGACCGCTCCCTGTCCCACTCAGCTCCCATCCGTCCGGATCGTTTTCCATACCGCCCAAACTGCCCACTTTCCGGCCCGACTCGCGACATTCTCAAAACCCTGTTTCCGCCCTGCGAGCCTGATTTTGACCGCTTTACCATGGCGACATGTTTTTGCACCACGCGGCCCGGTGACACTCGGCGGCGTCTTGCATCACTGCCACTGGAAAAACGCCGCTTGACGCACCCGCCCGCTCCTACCCACTTGCCCGGCCACGTCCGCTCCCTGTCCATTTCAACCCCGATCAATCCGCTTCATCTTCCAAGCCGCCCAAACCGCCCATCTTCCCCACCGGTTCGCGACAATCGCAAACCCATGTTTCCGCCGCGCGATTCCGGTTTTTGCCGCCTTTCTGCTGCGACATGTTATTGCACCACGCGCCAGCCGCCCTTCGATTTACGTCGTGACATCTTTTTGCACCACGTGTGAACGGTTACGTGTTTTTGTGCTCTAGGCAAACAACCCTAAACCCCATCGATAATAGCTGTTCCGAAATACCAAGCACTACGTCGCTAACAGCTTTACCGAATAACCATGGCTCCGAGTAGTCGAGTGCAATATACGAACCCAACTTATCACAATCGCAGTCATAGCAACTTCCACCGAAAAGCTTCACACTGTGGCCCCGGTGTACAAGCTTTAATTTGAGCTTTTCTGGCACGTTGATTAAGTCATATAATCTTCCAACAAACTCCAGCTTGGACCTCAGGTCCGAAGGTGAGCTTTCGTGGCTAACAAACAGCCCTTTACAACAACGCTTACCAAAAACACCGGAAAGATGCCTTGCGCCTGATGCAACCAGTACGCGCGTTAACCAATCCATGACTTTGGAGTCATGGCAATACGTATCGATTAACAAGCCATGTGAGTCGGGACGCACAAAACCGTTCTCATCGATGACGTATACGTTGGTTTGAATGTCATTCCAAGTGATAGCTCTACAGTTCAACAAGTCTTGTCGAAGTGGCATATCGCACAATTCGATACCTGAGAGCATTGCCTTCTCTGGATCGCCAAAACACAAGCTGTTCGTTGGCTGAATCCTGATGCCATCAGCTTGCAATGGCTTCCACCATTTGGTCCTTAGCTTTTCGGGACACAACAGGTAATTAGTTGGTGGGGCCAAAGCCAATTCCCATTCCATCACACGCGACGCTTGATTTTGTATTATTGACTGCTGCGCAACCAAAGCATCATCACGTTATAGCTCCAGAGGCAAGTTGGTTTTCTCGATAAAGGAGTCCATTAGGTCTGGATGGTCATGCACATACTTGAGCTCTGTTGTGATATAGTCGCGAAGCCACTTGGTATGTTGGGCAGCCAAATTGCCAAGGCGGCCGTATTTCGTCCATGCCCACACCAGTTCGTCGGGATTGAGTTCCGGCGCATAAAAGGGCAATGGTTCAGTCCTGATCTCAGGATGCTCTGCGAGGAATTGTTTTACCACCTTGGCGACATGCGGCTTACCGCTGTCCCAAACAATAGTCATGGCGCCGCCTAAGTGGAGTTTCAAGTCCCGCAAATAGGCAACAATGTCCTCGCCGTGAACATTGGTGTTATCAGGCAACAGATGGAACTGGAGACTCAAATGGCGATTCCGGGGACTGACGCTGATGCTACTGATAGCCGAGATTCGGTCACGGCGATCCCAAGCATCGAGAATGGGAGTTTGGCCACGCGGCGCCCAAGTTCGCCGTACCGTGGGAGTCAAGAAATAGCCGGATTCGTCGAGAAAAACCAGGTGGGCATCGCGATCTTGCGCCTCCTGGGCGATGCGCGGAAATGTCTCGGACTGCCAAAGGCGAATCGCCGCTTCGTCACGCTCCAAAGCGCGGCGGCGTGGTTTTTGCACCGACCAACCTAGACGAGTACGCAAAAACCGGCCAACGTGGTCATGGTGGTAGCGGATTTTGAAATGGCGTTCGATGACCGTGGCGACGCGGTCGGTGGTCCAAAGGTGATTGTGCCACCCGTGCGCCACCGCTCCTTGAGCCAAAAGCCTTTCGAGCTTCTTGGAGTTGGGCAGTCGAGAGAGCAGTAGGGCGATGAGGGTGCGGTTTCGCGGCCAAGGCATTGGGTCCTTGGGCGGCCTGGCGGCGCCAGCGATAGATCGAGTTGCGGTTCACGCCCAGGAATTTGGCAATATCGACCTGCCGCTGTCCTTGCCGCAGCAATTCCAGCGCCCGGCATCGCCGCCGTTCAAGTTCCAAGGGTGTACCAAGAGGTCTGCTCATACCCATTTAGAGGGCCCCAAAGCCGCAAAGGATTCATTGGAAGCGCAGCTGTCAATAGCCACTTACCAACCCTGGAGCCAATAATAAACCACTGGAAAACTATGCAACTACTCACCCGGAGTCAAGGTGACACCAAACCCCATGGGGCCAGCTGTTACTGTGAGTTCAGACATGGGGATTCCAAAAAGGCCAGGCAGCGCCGTTGAACCGAAACCAAAACCACCATCGGCTGATAGTGCGCTACTAAGACCACCGCCTCCTGTTTCAATTCCACCAAACAGTTGCCCTTGGCCGCCGCCTAGTCCGCCACCTCCCATGCCCAGTCCGCCAAACAGTTGCCCTTGGCCGCCGCTTAGTCCACCACCTCCCATGCCCAGTCCGCCAAATAGTTGCCCTGGGCCGCCGCTTAGTCCACCACCTCCCATGCCCAGTCCGCCAAATAGTTGCCCTTGGCCGCCGCTTAGTCCGCCACCTCCCATGCCCAGTCCGCCAAACAGTTGCCCTTGGCCGCCGCCTAGTCCGCCACCCCCCATGCCCAGTCCGCCAAACAGTTGCCCTTGGCCACCGCCGCCCAGTACGCCACCCCCCATGCCCAGTCCGCCAAACAGTTGCCCTTGGCCACCGCCGCCCAGTACGCCACCCCCCATGCCCAGTCCGCCAAACAGTTGCCCTTGGCCACCGCCGCCTAGACCACCACCGCCCATTCCAACAGCAACTCCCCCTGTAGTGTTTGACCCGGTTAGATTATTTACAATCAAGTTAGCCAACCAGGCCTTTAGTGCGAAAAATGGAATGTGAAAATTCGATCTTGACCAGGCAGTGATGCATGCCGTCACACAACTTAGTGCAGGCCCCCCCTGGAGTTGGGCAAGTGCTGTAGACAGAGTCGGCACCCATCCAAAGGGATAAACCCGCCATGCTTGCTTAAACCACTCGTCACGTCCGGGCAACACTCGCATTAGTTTACCTAAGGAGCCTTGAGCATTGAAAATCCAGCCTGGATCCATTCTGGCAAAACGCCGCAGCCGGTCCCAATACCCCGGTACGGTGCGCCAACCAACGTGGAATAATGAGCCAAGCCGGGTTACTCCGCCTTCTCCAATGTACGTGTCCCTTACCCCGCTCCGATCGCATTTTGGGCTGATTGTTGCCGAATTGGCATCCGGGTGCGGGATGTTTATTACACCGAGAATTTGGTAAACACATCCCCCGCGATTTTTTACCCCGCACCTCGCCACCCCGCTCCTAGAATTCTTTCGTACCCTGCCTCTACCCCGCCGCTTTCTCCCATCCGTAAAATGACGATTTTCGTGGAGGCAGCCGGCCCGTGGGGCAGCAGCGATGGTTTTGCCGCGGCACCGAGGATTGGCTGGCCCTTGCCCAGCGGCTCAAGCAAATGCCCTGTCCGCATTGCAAAGTCGTCGGCGCCCTCAATCGCCACGGCTCCCTGCACGGATTCGACGAGCAAAACCGCAAACAAAAAACCATCCGCGCCCGACGCGTCTTTTGCAGCAATCGCCACGCTCGCCCTGGGTGCGGCCGGACTTTCAGCGTCTACTGCGCCGATAAAATCCGACGCCTGGGCCTGACCACCGCCTGCCTGTGGCGCTTCCTCCAACTCGCCGCCGCCGGCTGCTTCCTCGCCGCTAGCCGCACTACCAACTGCCACCTCAGTGACCGCACCTTGCAGCGCATTTGGAAACGCTTCAGCCTTGGCCAAAGCAAGATCCGCACGGCACTTTCCGCACAATGCTCGCCGCCCCAGTTGCCCGCCAAGTTGCCGGCTCAACCTCGGCACCCGCTGGCCGCGCACGTCCTCGCTCATCTGCGGGCCGCCTTCCCGGATGCCGACTGTCCTATCACCGACTTCCAATTTACGCTGCACACCTTCTTCATCTAGGCCGTTTTCCCCGTTGGCCCGTGACACTCTCCGAACACTCTCCGAACAGACCTCGAGATGCTCCAGATGCGCCGGCCCGGCGCCAGCAAAATGCCCCGGCGGCCGCCCGGAAGCCGGACCGTCCCTGCCAGCCGTGACCGAATTGCCAGCGCATCTCGACGCCGACGGCCGAATCGAAGTCGGCCAAAATCGCCGACAACACAAGATGTCGTGGTTGGCCGCGCCCGCTTTTGATTCATTGATCCTTCGCCCGGCAAATTCCGCAACAAGGAGTACCCTCATGAAACAGCCTTCGGTCTATCTGAAGATGCGCGTCCTGGGCGCCATCGACACCGTCCTCGGACGCACTCGCCACGAGCGCGTGCTCAACGTCGCCGCCATGACCTTCCTCGACGAGGAGGGCAACCTGCGCCGCTTCACCTGGCGCACCATCCAGACCTGGTTCTACCGCTACAAAAATCATGGCATCACCGGCGTCACCAACCGCCCACGCAAGGACAAGGGCCACGTCCGCAAGGCCACGCCCGAGGAATTGCTCGAAGCCCTCCGCGCCGCCAAGCCCCACTTCCACCACCAACGCACCAACAAGCGGGCCCTTTATCGCTTCTGCATCGAAAAGGGTCTGCTCCAGCAGGGCCGCATCGCCCAAACCACCTTCTACCGCTTCATTCGCGAATACGACCTGCTCACTCCCGAAGACAAGGACAACAAGAAACGCCTGGCTTTCAGCATGAAATTCGCTAACCAACTCTGGCAAGCCGACACCATGTTCGGACCTTACGTTGACACCGGAATGTCACCCGCCTCCCGCAAGCAAGCCAAGCTGATCGCCTTCATCGACGATGCCAGCCGCGTCCTTTGCCACGGCGAATTCTTCTTCGAGGAAAACGTCGACACCCTCGTGCAGGCCATCCGCGCCGCCTTCTACAAACGCGGCGTCCCCGAACAACTGCTCGTCGACAACGGCTCGATCTACTGCTCCCAGGAAATCACCCTCATCTGCGCCCGCGTCGGCTGCATTTTGCGGCACACGGCGGTTCGCGATGCCGCGGCGAAAGGAAAAATCGAAAGATTTTTCCGCCGCGTCCGCGATCAGTTCCTGGTCCAGAAGCTCGACCTCTCCTCGCTCGAAGCCCTCAACCGCCAGTTCACCCACTGGGTCGAAAACGACTACAACGCCATGCCCCACGACGCCCTCGGCATGAAACCCATCGACCGCTTCGGCATCGACCTGGCCCGCGTCCGCTTCCTGCGCCCTCCGAACACAGCGACGAACTCTTCTACGCCGAGGCCGTCAGGAAAGTCAAAAAAGACAACACCTTCAGCTTCGCCGGCCGACGCTACGAAACCCCCGTTGACCTGCGCGACAAGGAAATTCAGCTCCGCCATGACCGCCGCCGCGAGGGCAGCACCGCCGTCGTCATCTACCACAAGGGCCAGCGCATGGGCCACGCCCGCCTGCTCGACGCCGTCGCCAATGGACTTTTGCGCCGAAAGGAGCAGTCATGATCCGAGCCTTCTGGGGCCTGACCCAAAATCCCTTCGACGTGCGCGAACTCGAACTGCTGCCCCCGCAGCAAGAGATTCACGACACCCTGAAAGTCCATTGTCAGCAAGGCGGACTGTGTCTGGTGCTCGGCGTGCCCGGCACCGGCAAATCGGTCATCAAGCATTCCCTGCTGCGCCTGAGCGAAAACCAGCACCTGGTCGCCTGCGTCGGCCGCACTTTGCACACCTACACCAACACGGTCAAAATCCTGTGCGAGGCCTTCCGCATCGAGTTCGAAAGCAACGCCTTCAAATGTGAACGCCGGCTCATCGAGCAGGCCTTCAGTCTCAACCACGCCGGCAAAGCGCTGACCACCATCCTCGACGACGCTCATCTCATGGAGGTGGCCAACCTGCGCAAGCTGCGGCTGCTCTTCGAAGACTTCCCCAAAAACCACAACCTCGTCCTCATCGGCCAGCCCAGCCTGCTGACCGCGCTGGACCTCGGCGTCAACCAGGACATCAAAAGCCGGGTCACTTATTCGGTCATCACCAAACGTCTGGGCGAGGGCGCCATGCGTGACTTCTTGCTGCGCCAGCTCGACCGCGCCGGACTCGGGCACAATACCTTCAGCAGGCCCGCTATCGACCTGATCGTCCGCTCCGCCGACGGCGTCCTACGCAAGGCCCGCAATCTGTGCGTTGGCTGCCTGATCGAAGGTGTGCGCAGCGCCAACAAGACTATCGACATCGACAACGTCAACCGCGTCCTGATGCAACCCCACTGGCAAAAGGAAGCGGACCTCACCGACTTCTGATCGAGGCGACAAAGGGGTCAGGACCCTTTTGTGCGAAGCACCCTTTGGGCCGTTCCGGCAAAAGGGTCCCGACCCCTTTGTCGCCGCTCTGATTCACCAACCACGGAGAACCACCATGATCACCGCCGATTTACTGCGTCGCCTTCGCAACGACTTGCCCATGAGCGTCACTATTGGCCTGCTCGGCCGCGAGGGGCCTCCCGCCAAAATGAGTGAGGGCTATTTCCGCTTCGTCTGCCCCAACTGCGGCGAACAGCGTGCCACCGTCAACCCCCGAAATAATCTGGCGCACTGCTTCTGCTGCCAGCACAACCTCAACAACATCGACTTGCTCATCACCTTGGGCTACGACTTCGTCGCCGCTGTCGCGCTGCTGAACCGCTGGCTCAAGCAGTACGAAGGGCAACAGGCCAAAAGCTCGTAGACGCCAAAGCCAAGTCCATCCGCTCAGTCTCAGCCATCTCAACGACCGCGACGGGTTTGCGCCTTCCCCCAAACCCGTCGCGGTCGTGTTCTTCAAAACTTCCAGGAATTCGGGAAAATGCCTCTAACAAGACACAATCCACACAGCGTAACTTGCTGCACATGTCCGATCAGAATTCGGTTCGGGCCAGCTCCTCGAAAACTTTCAGGAATTCGGGAAACGGGGCTTTTTCAAGGCAAAATTCATACAGCGTTAATTTGGGAAAATGTGCGACCACAATTCGGTCCGGCACACCTGCTCCCTGCTGATTGATGGTGCCATCATTGACCAGCGTGCCGCTGCCTGTCAGGATGTCAATCGTGCCTGCCGGGTTGGTGAGGTCGATGGTGCCGTAGTTGGTAAGAGTGCCTCCCTGGGTGTCGATGACGCCGGAGGCCCAGACAAACATTCCGGCGGGGAAGTTGAAGCTGGCCGCCGAGTTGGCAATCGCAACCGTGCCGGTCTGCAGGAGCACCGTGCCGGCTCCGGAGCCTGTATAGTTTCCCGCGTACTGGACGATGGCTCCCCCCGTCAGGTCGAGCGTGGCGTTCTGGGCGACCGTGAAATCGCCGCCCGTGTTAGTGCTGCCGCTGGAGGGGGCCAGCACGAGTGTGCCGGTTTCCACGTCGATGGCGGCGCTGTTGCTGAACTGCGTGGTGATGGCGGAGGTTCCCGTGGTCGTCGTTTTGCTGATGGTGCCGGCGTTGGTAAAGATGCCCCCGTTGTTGTATCCTTGCGCGACGTTGGAATCCGCTTCGAAAATGTAAAAGGCGCCCGCCTGGTTTTCAAGCGTGGTCGGGATGTAGGGGCCGCTGCCGGCGTCGATGCGCAGCCCGCCCGCGCCCTGCTGAATAATGGTGCCATTGTTAACGAGCGTGCCGCCGTCGTTGAGGATGTCCACTGTGCCAGCGACGTTGGTGAGGGTGATGGTCCCGTTGTTGATCAAACCGCCGGCGCCGGCGCTGATGGTGCCCGCGGACCAGGTGCTGGCGCCGGCAACGGTGACGGCCCCGTCAGCGATGAGGCTGCCGCCGCTGAGATTGAAGCCGCCGCCGAGCGTGGATGTTGCCAGGATGTCCAGCGATCCACCGGTCACGGCCAGCGCGGAACCGGCGGCGGCATTGACGCTATGCACTGTGCGGCCGTCGCGCACGGTGACGGTGATGCCCGGCACGTCGATGGTGACATCGTCGGTGGACGTCGGCACCTGATTGCCGCTCCAGTTGGTGGCGACATCCCAAAAGCCGCTCGTGGAGCTGTTCCACGTGATGGGCGACCCCGACGTCAGCAGGAGGCGTTCTTCCAGCCGTTCCAGGCTCAGTTGTCTGGACCTGGGCCGGCGTCTTGGAGACTTCGGGGAGTAGTGAGTTCGTGATTTGCGGTTCAGCAATGCGCGCAGCCAACCCATCGTGACGCCCCCCAAATGAATCGACGCCGCAGCTGACGGACGGGAAAAACAGCAGAAGAGGGCAATGATTGACAGCGGGCTGTCACAGCTGAGTCGGGCACCCTCAATTAGACCATGATTTTGTATTTAGGGCCGTTAGTCAAGGGCAAATGGGCGGTTTTTGCGGTGCCGTTGCCAACTACCGGATAGTGTATAAGCTTACACTTCGCAAACCCGATGACCTTTTCTTGGTTGGTTAGCACGGAGGACGGATGGCAAGACGGAAAAACCACACGCCCGACGGGCCGGGCCTGTTCGACGTGCAAGAGCGCGATCTTGCCCGGCGCATCCGTCGCCAGCGCGCTTTGTTCATCCCGCGCTTCCTCCGTGAAGCGGCCTCGAGCCTCCATCTCAAAGATGCGGCGCAGGACAAGGCCCACGAAATCGCCATTCGCTGGGCTGAACTGGAAACCACCGGCCGTCTCCCAGAATACAAGGAAACGTCGATCGACACCCAATTCCTCGATCAGCTATTCGGCGAAGGGCTGGGCTACCTGGTCAAAACAACCAGCCCCGACGCCTGGCAACTGGAGCACAAATTTGCCGTCCCGGGCGTGGGCACGGCCGACGCGGCGCTGGGTGAGTTTCCGAAATCGCCGCAGCCCACCGTGGTGGTGGAACTCAAGGGGGCGAAGACCGACCTTGACCGTGATCGATCCAACGGGCGCACGGCGGTCCAGCAATGTTGGGACTATCTCAATGCAATACCGGAATGTTCGTGGGGGATCGTTTCCAACTTCGCCACAATTCGGCTTTATCACCGTGAAAAAGGGACGCTTGCCTATGAGGAATTCACGCTCCAAGAGCTTAGGGTGCGCGAGCGCTTCAACGAGTTTTATTGCCTGTTCGAGCGGGGCGGGCTGCTGCAATCGCGCGCCGGCCAGCAGCCGCGCGCCCTCGAACTCCTTCACCGGACTACCCAGCGTCAGAAGGAAGTCGGCGAGGATTTGTACAAGTCCTACCAATCGCAACGGCTGAGGCTCATTGACCACCTCAATAGGCAAAAGGGCAAAAGCCTCGACGAAGCCATCCGCGTCGCCCAAAAAATAATGGACCGAATCATTTTCATCGCCTTTTGCGAGAAACGCGGACTCCTGGACGAGGAGTGCATCAATCGCGCCGCCCGCGAGAGCCCAGATGCATTCGGCTCCCGCAACCCGCGCTGGAAGAAGTTTCTGGGACTTTTCCGCGAAGTAAATGAAGGTGGCGCACTGGTCGGCGTCGAAAAAGGATACAACGGCGGGCTTTTTGCCCTGGACCCGGCGATTGACAACCTTGAACTGGACGACATTCCCTGGACGACGGGATTCAGCACCATCGCCGGCTACGACTTCTCCGAGGAAGTCAACGTCGAAGTCCTGGGTCACCTCTTTGAGCGTTCCATCACCGAACTCGAAAAACTGCGCGTCGGCGGCTTGTTCGCATTGACCGCAAGCATCAACGGCGAGAACGGCAACGGCAAGGGCGCAAAAGCCGGCAAGGGAAAGCCCGCCATGGGCGCTGCAAACGACGATGACCCGGCCCTCTCCAAAATGCCCAAGAGCGCCAGCGCAAGCGCTTCGGCATCTACTACACGCCCCCGGCGTTCACGGGCTTGCTCGTCGAACGCACTGTCGATGTGCTGGTTAGGGAGCACTTTGCCGCCCTGGCCAAGCAACATAAGGTCGATCCCGAGGACCGCAAGAACGGCGACTCCGGGAAGCTGCTTGCCTACTGGTCCGCGTGTCTCGAAGACCTGAAAGCAGTGACCGTCTGCGATCCAGCCTGCGGCTCAGGCGCGTTCCTGATCCGCGCCTACGACGCCATCGACGCCCACTACAAGGCCGTCGTTCACGGCCTGGCGGGCGCCGGAATGCCCGCTGCCGATATCGCCAAGCTCGAAGACGCGATTCCCGACTTGATTCTCAATCACAACCTCTTCGGCGTGGACCTGTCCGAGCAGGCGGTTGAGATCACGCAGCTGGCCCTGTGGATTCGCTCGGCGCAAGGACCGCAAGCTCTCCGATCTGTCGCGGTACATCGTCTGGGGCAACAGCCTGGTCTCCGATGCCGCCCTCGACCCGAAAGCGCTCGATTGGTCAAAGGCGTTCCCTGCCATTTTCGGCGAAGGAAATGCGGGCGGATTCTCGTGCGTCATCGGCAATCCGCCGTGGGAGCGGGCCAAGGTGCAGGATCGTGAGTTTTTCTCCCTGACCGACCCCGCGACAGCCGAGGCCGTCAACGCCAGCGACCGCAAGAAACGGATCGCGGCGATGCCCACCGCCAATCCGGAATTGCACGCTTCCTACCTTGCCGCCCGTGACCACGCCCAACGGCTGCTCGACTACGCCCGCGTTTCCGGCCGCTATCCGCTCACCGGCAAGGGCGACGTGAACCTGTACATGCTGTTTGCCGAGTTGGCTAGCACCATCGTGGCGCCGGACGGTTTGGTGGGCCTGCTCGTGCCTTCGGGGATTGCTACCGACGACACCACCAAGGAGTTCTTTAGTGGCTTAATGGAAACCAAGCGGCTGGTCTCGCTTTATGACTTCGAAAACAAGGAAGGCCATTTCGAGGATGTGGATCGTCGCTTCAAGTTTACAGCGCTGGTTTTTGGCGGTGACAGCCGCAAGACGGAGAAGGCCGACTTCGTGTTCTTCGCTCACACGACTGAAGAAACGGCCCCGCAAAACAGGCAGAAGCATATTCCGTTGACCGCGACCGACATGGCGCTGCTGAACCCCAATACCAAGACGTGCCCGATATTCCGCACGAGACGCGACGCGGATTTGACGAAGGCGATTTACAAACGTATTCCGATCCTCATCGACGAAAACCGCAGACAAGGCGGCAACCCGTGGGGAATCAAGTTCATGCGCATGCTCGACCAGACCAACGATGCCGAGCATTTCCACGAGGCCAAAGTCTGGAAAAAGAAGGGCTTCAAGCTATCAGGCAATGTCTACATCAAAGGGAAAAAGCGGGCTTTGCCGCTGTATGAGGCCAAGATGGTGCAGGCTTTCGACCACCGGGCCGCGAGCGTGCTGGTGGACGAGGAGAATTGGGTCCGCCAGGGACAAAAGGAGGAGACATCGCTCGTGCAGCACCAGAATCCGGAGTTCTGTGCCTTGCCCCGGTGGTGGGTGGATGAAGCGGCAGTCGCCGCTGTCACCGAAGGCCGCAAACGCGATTGGCTTTTGGGCTACAAGGACATTACCAGCGCAACCAATGAGCGGACGATGATCGCGTCGTTCCTGCCGTGGGTCGCCGTCGTCAATTCGGCTCCGCTCATGTTTTCCGGGGAGAACGTCGACCCGCGCGGCGAGTGCTGCCTGTTGGCGAATCTCAACTCGTCGGTATTTGACTATGTGGCCCGGCAAAAAGTCGGCAGCGTCCATCTCAACTTCTTTATCGTGGAACAGCTCCCCGCCTTGCCGCCCGACACCTACGCGGACAAGTGCCCGTGGTCGAAAAAGGAAACGCTGGAACACTGGATCAGCGAGCGCGTCCTGAAACTGTCATGCACCGCCGAGGACATGATCCCCCTTGCCAAGGCCTGCGGCTTCAAAGGCTCGAGAGGTGACGGCGTCCATATCTGGAAGGAGGACGAACGGGCGGCAATCCGCGCCGAACTCGACGCAGCGTATTTTCATCTTTACGGCGTGCAACGCGAGGACGCCGAATACATGCTGTCCACGTTTAGCAGCACGGGGCTGATTCCCAAGGAGGAACGCGGGTCGCAAGGGGTTCTTTGGCGTCCAGGAGGTACGGGCGAAATGGTTCTTGAAGCGTTTGATCGCCCTCAGGGGTCTTGAAAGACGGCCGAATCGCCACATTGCCCGATACGCGGGGTGATGGAGGACCCGGTGGCACGCAGCACCGTCCCCGATCACATGCGGGGTCTGCCTCAACGCTTGGTGGTCGACGCCTTCCGCCGGCTAGGACGTACCCGCAGCTTTTCTCCAGTGGCCTTTTCCAAGGCCTTTGCGGCCCCCGCAAATTAGGCTTTGACTTGCTGGCTTCCCTCCTGCCAATCCACCGGTGCCGGGTGCAGAATCCGGCCATTTTTCCAGACGGCTTTGATCGCCCGCCTGGTCCGTCTACTTGCGATTAGCCGGCTTTTTCGCGCACGCGGCGGATTTCCGACGGCGCGAGCAACCCCATGCGTCGATTCCGTTCGGCATCGATCGCCTGGTCTAGTGCGTGGGGAATCACAATCTCATGGCAGGCCGTGCAACGGAGCCAACTTGCACTGAGAATGATGATACTACCGCCGGGAATGTTAGGCGGCGGTTCAAAGCGGAATTCGCCTTGCACACGCTCCAACCTTCCTTCGCCGCACATTGGACATTGCTTTGCGCTCACGGTCGTCTCCTTGCTCAAGCGATTCTCCGTCTTTTCAGTGGTCGGGATGAGCGGAGATGATAAGCATGCACTCGTCCAACTCACCCAGGTCCAAAAGCGTTACCTTCAAATAGCAAGTTCATTTACATCAGGTAAGTTGTCGGCCATTTCGGGATTCCGCGGCCTTTTCAGACGCTCCTGCGTTCATTAAACACTTTATCACATGACTCCGACCGAGGGTAGCCTGGCAGGGGTCAGTCGTGGGTTGAAGCGACGGACAAGATTGGCCAGGCTACCCTCGGCTTTGAGATTCCACCCTTTCAGGGTGGATGCAACGATGCAATGCCCGCCAGGGTGGAGCTTTGGAGCGACGATTTCTTGACGGAAGTCCTTGTGGTTTTCACGATTTGGTGGCCGCTGGCCCTGGAGGGGGAGACCCTGCAAGAAACTCCCATCAAAACAGCGCTGCGGATGCAAGTTGCCGGCCGCAAAGTCATAGGCATAACCCGGATTATTCATCGCCTTAGCCACATTAGCAAGGGGCATGCTTAAGGGAAATGAAGCAAGGGCAGTTTTCGGATTTGCGCCACCGCAAGGAATAGCGCCCCCTTACCCCCACGCCGGGGGGTTGCGATTTTTCGAGCTGGCGGTTGGCTAAGCACTGGAGATGCGCGGCGTTGAAGTGAGGAACTCGGCGAGCCGGCGGTACCAATCGAGGTAGGGCCAGGCAGCGCTGAGGCGGACTAAAATCCGGCGACTGCTGACGGTGACTTCGGCGGCCACCTTGATCAGCAAGCTACGCCACGTGCAGGGATGGCCTTCACCAAGCGGATCGACTTGACGGCGCTGATTGAAATAACGGCGGCGGTGGGGATCGGCAAACGCTTCGGTCGGTAGCGGTTCGTTGTCGACTGGATTGAGTGGCGTTGGCTGCGGAGATGGCGGCGATGCGAATTCCCGGCGTAAGCGCACCAGCAAGTTGCTGGCTGCCGCGTGCAGATAAAGGCGGAAGAAGTTGGCCACGAAGCGATGATCGCTAGTGCGGTCGATCTTCAAGTCACACTTGAGTTCCTTGTTGCGGTTCTCGCTTTCGCCGCGCCCCGCGTAGTCGTCGTAGGCGGCCTCCGGCAGGATGGGAGCGCCAGGGCGATTGGTGACGATGAAACGTCGATTGGTGCCTTGGGCGTTGGCCTCCGCTTTGACGATCACCCAACGTTGCGCCGGCCAAGAGCCTGCTTGATACCAAAACCCGTCGAGCAGGCGTTGTGACTGGTTGGTGACCTTGAAATTAGCCTCGGCTTGTTCAAGCAGAGATTCGCTGCCTTTTTTGAGAACATTGTTGGCGGCGAGGCCAAAGGTATAGTCGACATTCACCCGTTCGCAGACCGCATACATCCAAGGCATGCCGCAGCCGGCATCACCACGCACATGGATGCGAACGTCGGGCCAAACTTGGCGGAGACGACGAACCAGGTACTCCAGATCGTCGTCGGCGCCGAGGGCGGCATGCACGGAGCCAGGGCGTAGCGATAATAGCACCGTTTGATCGTTGTCGGCGCAGGTGATGAACGAGGGGAAATATTGATACTGTTCGAAATAACCGTGGAAGAGGACCAGTTGTTGCTCGCCATGGGCTGGGTCATCAACGGCGTCGATATCGAAGGTCAGAATGCTTTGGCGGCGTGGCAAACGAGGCGATGAACTGATCGATGAACACGTCGCGGAGCCGCTTGAGCGAAGCGATGGTGACGGAGTTTTCAAACCGTGACAAGGTTGGCTGACTGGCCAAGGCACCGTCGTCGGGCGAGCGGTTGGCAATGAGCTTGAACACGGGATCGTAGCGCAAACTGTCGTGATCGTTTTGATCTTCATAATCGGCAAGGATTCCGAAGATGCGTGAGCGTGCCATTTCCAGGAACGAGTGGTCGCAATCCTCAGGGGAACGGGGGTCGTCCAAAGCTGCGGCGAACTGTCGGGTCAGCCCGATCTGTTCATCGAACTGGCGTAGCGGCAACAGGCCCGCGTCGGACGTTAGTTGCGCCTGGGAAGGCTCGACAACGACGTCCAAATCGCCCCAAAAATCAAAGGTCGCTTGCCAAGCAGTCTGTATACTCACAGCAGGCCTCCGTTCGTGCTCTATAGCTTGCTCGTAACACAAGTTAAGACGCGACCGAAGGCCTTTTTGTTTCAATGTGATGAATAATCCGGGATAAACCTATTGCGCCGAGTGGCCGCCAGTGATTGGCCCTTGCGAGAGATGCTGCAAACTTGCACGTAGTTGTCTGTGGGGGGCTGCAAGAAATGGAAAGAAATGCCGACTACCGTGAGACGAAACTGTTTCAATGGTCGTCATCCGTGCGCACCCATCGCCATCCGTTAGCTGTTTCATGTCATGGGGGTGTGCAGGGGGGTTGAGATGAGACGAAACGGCGGTCAGCCAACGCCTACCACTCCATCGCATCCAGCCGATCCTCCGGCTTCGTCACCAGCTCATCCACCAGGTGATCGAGCGTTCCCTGGATCTCGCTGACGCGCTCCGGCCGGTTGCCGGGGTTGAATTCCAAGCAGCGGTGAATCAGGTCGCACAGCGCCTTGGGCGCCTCGGGCATCAATTCCTTGGCCGGCTTGAGCAGGCTGCGAAAGGTGCCCTTGTCCATCGGCATGCCGTCGGTCGAGGCGATGGTGCTGGGCGGCAGCCGCCAGGTAAGCAGCCTGTACATGGTGGCGCCGAAGTTGTAGATGTCGGTCCGTTCGTTGACGAGCTGCTGATGGGCCTGTTCGGGGGCCATGTATTCGGGCGTGCCCTGGATACGGTGCTTTTCCTCGCCCTTGATCCACGCCAAACCGAAGTCGATGATCTTGACCTCGCCCGCCTTGCTGAGCATGAGGTTATTGGGCTTGAGGTCGGCATGGAAAACGCCGCGGCGGTGCATGTGGACCAGGCCGGCCGCGATTTTCTCGAAAACTTGCAGCAAACGCGGGATCGACAGGCCTTTCACCGTGTCCAGCGTCTTGCCGTTGACGTACTCTAGCAGCATGTGGGCCTTCTTGACGCGGAACAACCAGTCCTTTTGCGTTTCCAGGGTGAAGACCTTGACGAGATTGGGGTGGCCCAGCATCTGCCCCACCTTGATCTCGTGCTGGGCCTGCTGGAGATATTTGTGGTCTTCCCTGGTTTCCAGCGGCACCACCTTGAGGGCGTACTGCTTGCCGTCGGCACTGCGGTGGATGTGCAAAATGGTGCTGTGGGCGCCTGCTCCCAGCGTGCCGAGGATTCGAAAGTTGCCGATGGGGCCGATGTCCATGTTTGCCAATGTGCTCGAACCTGGGTAATTTCCATGCAATTTAGGGCATGGTTCAAAAAGGGGTCAGGCACCATTTACCGGAACGGCCCGGAGGGTGCTTCGCATAAATGGTGCCTGACCCCTTTTTGAACCATGCCCATTTTAGCACTGCCGGGGTGCCTGTGGTAGTCTCCAGCGGCAATAGAAGACAATGTGCAGCGCCTTACCCAGGCTCTGGGCAGCGACCTGTTCGCCCGCGTCGACCGGCGCGGCCCCGTGCTGCTGACGCCCGATTGGTTCGACCAGCGGATGATGGAATGGTCGATGGCCGACGAAGCCGTCAAGGTGCAGTTCTTCCGCTTCATTGATGCGTTGCCGCAGCTTTCGACGTCGGTGCAAATCTGCCGGCACCTCCGCGAGTATTTCGAGGAAGCCAGGCGAGCCTTACCCGGGTGGGCCGTTTTCGGCACCAAATGCATCCCGCGCAATGGATTGCTGGCCGATTTGCTGGCCAGGCTTGCGCGAACCAACGCCCAGCGGCTGGCGCGGCGGTTCATCGCCGGGTCCAACGTCGAGGAGGCCCTCAAGAGCATCGCGGACATGCGGCGGCGGAAAATGACCTTTACCGTCGATCTTCTGGGCGAGGCCACCATCACCGAGGCCGAAGCCGAGCATTACCAGGCTCAATACCTGGAGCTGTTCGAAGGTCTGTGCAGTCGCGTCAATTCCTGGCCGGCCGTCGAGCAGATCGACCGCGATGCGAGCGGGCCCCTGCCGCGGGTCAACGTTTCGGTCAAGCTGTCCTCGCTGTACAGCCAGTTCGACCCGATCGACCAGGTCGGAACCAGCCGGGCCGTCCGCGATCGTCTGCGGCCGATCTTGCGGCTGGCAAGGCAGCGCGGGGCGTTCGTCAACTTCGACATGGAGCAATACGCCTCAAGGACCTGACGCTAAGCATCTTTCGCGAGATCCTCGAAGAGGACGAATTCCGCGACTGGCCCGACGTCGGCATCGCCATCCAGGCTTATCTGAAATCGTGCCGCGATGATCTTGAAGGCTTGGCAAAGTGGGTGCAGCAGCGCGGCACGCCGGTCTGGGTGCGGCTCATCAAAGGTGCGTACTGGGATTTCGAGACGGTTGTCGCGCCCAGCAGGGTTGGCCAGTCCCGGTGTTCACGCAGAAACACGAAACCGACGCCAACTATGAAGCCATGACGCGTTTCGTCCTGGAAAACGCCCCTCTGCTGCGGCCGGCGTTCGGCAGCCACAATGTCCGCAGCCTCGCCCATGCCCTGGCTTATGCCGAATCGTTGGGTCTGCCGCCGCGCAGCTATGAAATCCAGATGCTCTTCGGCATGGCCGATCCGATCAAGAAGGCACTGGTGGAGCTGGGGCAGCGCGTTCGCGTTTACACGCCCTATGGCCAATTGCTGCCCGGCATGGCCTACCTGGTTCGCCGGCTGCTGGAGAACACCGCCAATGACTCTTTCTTGCGGGCCAGCTTCACCGAGCATGTGCCCGAGGAACAGTTGCTCATGAATCCGCTCGATCACGCCAATGTCCACGCCGAAACAGGCCAGGGCCATCACCTCGCGAATGGCGAAGCTCCCAGGCCTATGGATCCGAGGTCGTTGGCTGCCTTTCGCAACGAACCGCTGGCCGATTTCAGCCAGGCGGACGCTCGCCAGGCCATGCAAGCTGCCCTGGCCGAGGTTCACCAGCAATTTGGTCAGAACTATCCGCCCGTCATCGGCGGCCGGGCAGTGGCAACGCCGGGCTGGATCGATTCGCTCAATCCGTCTCAAAAAACGGTCGTCGTCGGCCGCTGCGGCAAGGCGACGGCCGATCAAGCCCAGCAAGCCGTGGCGATAGCGGTTGCCGCGTTTCCACAATGGCGAGACACCGACGCGGGCGACCGCGCGGCGTACCTCTTCAAAGCGGCCGATGCCATGCGCCGGCGGCGCTTCGAGCTGTCGGCCTGGGAGGTTTACGAGTGCGGCAAGCCGTGGCGCGAGGCCGACGCCGACGTTGCCGAGGCCATCGACTTCTGCGAATACTACGCCCGGGAAATGATCGACTTGGCCAGGCCACGTCAGGCGAATGTGCCGGGCGAGGAAAACGACTACTTCTACGAGCCGCGCGGCGTCGCCGTGGTCATCGCTCCGTGGAACTTCCCGCTGGCCATCCTGTGCGGCATGACCGCGGCGGCGCTGGTCACCGGCAACACGGTCATCATGAAGCCGGCCGAGCATTCGTCGGTGATCGGGGCCAAGCTGATGGAAATCTTCCAGGAAGCCGGCCTGCCCAGCGGCGTCGTCAATTATCTTCCCGGCGTCGGCGAGGAAATCGGCCCGGTCCTGGTGAATCATCCCGATGTGGCCCTGATCGCCTTCACCGGCTCGCGAGGCGTCGGCCTGCTCATCAACCGCGAGGCCGCCAACCAGGTTCGCCGGGCAGGACCACATCAAGCGCGTCATCGCCGAGATGGGCGGCAAGAACGCCATCATCGTCGATGACGACGCCGACCTGGACGAAGCGGTTCACGGCGTGGCCCATAGCGCGTTCGGCTACCAGGGTCAGAAGTGCTCGGCCTGTTCGCGGGCCATCGTCATCGGGCCGCTGTACGACCAATTCCTGGCCCGGCTGATCGAAGTCGACCGCAGCCTGAAGGTCGCGCCGGCCGAGGATCCGGGCTGCACCATCGGCCCGGTCATCGACGAGGAAGCCCGCGAGCGCATTCTGAGTTACGTTGCCAAGGGCAAGCAGGAAGGCCGGCTGGCCTATGCCGGCGAGTTGGGGCCGCTCGAAACCAGGGCAGTTTCGTGGCGCCGCACATCTTCGCCGACGTGCCGCCGACAGCCGCCATCGCCCAGGAGGAAATCTTCGGCCCCGTGCTGGCCGTGATGCGGGCCGCCGACCTGGACGAAGCCTTGCGCATCGCCAACGGCACGCAATATGCCTTGACCGGCGGGCTTTATTCGCGCAGCCCGGAAAACATTCGCCGAGTAAAGCGGGAGTTTCGCGTCGGCAATCTGTATATCAACCGCAAGATCACCGGGGCGCTGGTGGATCGGCAGCCGTTCGGCGGCTTCAAGATGTCGGGCATCGGCTCGAAGGCCGGCGGACCGGATTATCTGCTGCAGTTCTTGCTGCCGCGGACCATCACCGAGAACACCATGCGCAGGGGGTTTGCGCCCCAGACAAGTTCGGACTCTTAACAAGGTCAATCATGCTCCACCGCATTTTCGTTTGCTCATTGCTGCTCTGTACCTTCGTTGCCCTGGCAACCGCTCAATTGCCGAGCGAATTCAAAGGCCACACCGGCTTTGTGCACCACGTCGCGATCAGCCCGGACGGCACCATGCTGGCCACCGCCAGTTTTGACAAGACCGTCAAACTCTGGGACGCCGCCACCGGCAAGGAGCTCAAGACCCTTGCCGGCCACGCCGATCAGGTCTACTGCGTCGCCTTCAGCAGCGACGGCTCCAGGGTCGCTTCGGGAAGCCAGGACAAAACAATCCGCCTGTGGAGCGTCATGGACGGCAAACCTATCAAGGAGCTCAAGGGCCACACCGGCAGCGTCGACACCGTCGCCTTCAGCCCCAACGGCAAATTCCTGGCGTCCGGCGGCGTCGACAAATCGGTGCGGATCTGGGATGCCGAGGCCGGCACCATCCTCAAAAACATCGGCGGCCACAAAGACAGCGTTTACTGCGTCAACTGGAGCCCGGACGGCAAAATGCTCGCCAGCGCCAGCAACGACGGCACCATCAAAATCTGGGACGCCGACACCAGCAAGGAAATCCAAACGCTCGCCAGCAAATACTCCAAGGACGGCATCTACCAGGTGGCCTTCGCCGCGGACAACAACACGCTCTACACCTGCGGTCTGGACAGGTATCTGCGTGTTTGGGATTTGAACGCCGGCCGAGAGGTCAAGCGGATGGGGCCGATGCCCGCCAACCTGTATGGCCTGGCCGTGTCGAAGGACTCCAAATCGGTGGCCACCGCCGGTTACGACGGCAATTTGCGCATCTGGGACATCAAGACCGGCGTGGCGAAGGAGTACCAGCTGCACGACGGCAAGAAAAAGACGATGATCACCTATTGCATCGCCTTCGCGCCCGACGCCAAGGCCGTGGTCACTGGCCACGAGGCCGACAATGCCGCCCGGGTGACGGCGCTCGACAAATTTGTTCAGGTGCAGGAGGTGGTGGCGGCGGCTAAAAAACCTGTCAGAGACCCCAAGAAGGCGATAGGCAAGGAACTGCCCGCCGAGCTCAAGGGCCACGCTGGCCTGATTCAGCAGGTCGCTTTCAGCCCCGACGGCACCGTGTTGGCCACCGCCAGTTTCGACAAGACCGTCAAAATCTGGGATGGCAAGGGCAAGTTGATCGCCACGCTGACCGGCCACACCGGACCCGTTTTCAGCGTGGCCCTCAATGAAGACGGCACCGTGGCGGCCTCGGCCAGCCAGGACAAGTCGATCCGCGTTTGGAACGTCAAGGACGCCAAGATGGTCAAGGAGTTGAATGGCCACACCGACACCGTGGACGCGGTCGCCTTCCATCCCGAGGGAAAACTGCTGGCCTCGGGAAGTCTCGACAAAACGGTGCGCGTGTGGGATACGGAAGCCGGCAAGGAGCTGAAAATACTCGGCACGCACGCCGGCTGCGTCACGGCAGTCGCCTGGAGCCCCGACGGCAAGCGGCTCGCCAGCGCCGGCCTCGACGGCACCATCAAAATCTGGGACGGCGAGGAATTCACCGAATTCAAAACGATTCCCGGCAGGGACGGCATTTTGCAACTGGCCTTCTCTCCTGACAGCAAGGCCCTTTATGTTTGTGGTTTCAATTCTTATTTTCGCAGCTGGGACATCGCCACGGGCAAAGAGGTGACCAAGTTCGGCCCCGCGCCGGACAGTCTTTTTGGACTGTCCATCTCCAGCGACGGCAATACGGTGGCCACCACTAGCCACGACGGCAGCCTCGGTTTGTGGGACGTCAAGACCGGCAAAGCCAAGGTCTTCCAGCTCCAGGCCGGCAAGAAAGCAAACCTGGCAACCTACTGCGTCGCCTTCACGCCGGACGGCTCAGCGGTTGTTAGCGGGCATGACGCTGGGATAGCGGCGACGGTGACGACGTTGGATAAGTTTGCCTCTGGCGACGAAAAGAAGGGCGCCGACAAGAAGAAAAAAGGGAAGGGTTAACAAAAGGCACACCAACTCGTCCTCCGCGATCTTGCCATACCAACCCGAAGCGTAAGCGAGGGGCCGCGTTGGACCTCGCTTACGCTTCGGGTTGGTATGGCAACTCGCGTCAAAGCGATTTAGTCCTCAAGTCCTGCCAGTTTCAGGAAAGTCCGGATTTCTTCGGTGTGAGTGAAGTAGCTCTTGCCCTGGTTGGTGCCGCTGAGCACGCCCAGGAGATGCCCGCGTTTGTCGAACAACGGTCCTCCCGAGCGTCCCTGGGCAAAGGCCGTGTCCACCTCCCAGCAGTTGGCCGTCTTGCCCTTGGGCTCACGGCGGATGATCTTCGCTCCAAGCACCTTGTCGATGAGGCAGGTCGGCGGTTGGCCGTCGCCACAGCCCACCGCCAAGGCGTCAAAGCCGCCTTTGTCCGGCACGGCGATGGTCGGGCACAGCAATACGGGGCTGAGCGCACTGTCCGTGGTCGCCAGGCGAATCAAGGCCAGGTCTTTGACGTCGTCCGTCCCGGCCACGAATTCCGCCTTGCGGTACACGTCCTTTGCCTTGGGGTAAGAGCCGGCCGAGAAGGTGGCAACCTCCAGTTTGCTGGCGCGCTGAACCAGGTGGTTGGCGGTCAGGATGTAAACAAAGCCGTCTTTCTTGGCAACGATCGTCCCGGTTCCCTGGGCTGCCTGGGTGACGTTGACAATTCGCACCGTCGCGGTAACGGCGGAGACCTGGGTCTCCCGTGAAAACTCCGTGGAAGGAGCGATCTCGATTTGGGCCGGGAGCAGCAAAAGAAAGGCCAGGCATTTCATGAGGGCCTCATCAGCCGAGTAGGGGCTGGCGAGAACTTGAGCCAATCCGGCATGGAACCTTGCCAATCGCCGCAATTTCGGCGCTGGCCATGGAACAGTTTACTCAACCGCCAAATTCGTTCAAGTCGCTCCAGCGGACGAGGCGATTACCCTGGAGGGATGATGCGGATGCCGCGCCAGGGCCCAGGCCTCAAGCCTGTGCTGCAACCTGGGGGAAAGCTCGTGGGGGCCACTGCAAGGCACATATCGAGGTCGACTCAAGGCCTGGCGCGGTCCGGCGTCGGCTTGTTTTTTGCCGGATTGCTGACCTTGTTGCTCACGGGCTGTACACCGCTGGCAAACACCGTGAAGGATTCCATTGTGGAACCCGTGGATTACTGCGTCCACCGCAACGAATACGTGGAAAAACGGCGGAATGACCAGCTGGCGGAAACGGCCTGGTATGAGTTTGAATCGAATTCGCATCCGGCCTATTCCGAGAGTGGCGCTCTGCTGATCATGGCGGGGCCGGCGTTGGAAAAGGATTCCCCAGACTGCCGAGCCAGTTTTACCCTGGATTTCGGCCTGGGTTTCAAGGCCGGCTTCAGCACATATTTATTCGAAGGAGGCTCGGGCAACCCGCCGCCGGTGCCGCCGCGGTGTTACTGGCGTGCCGAGATGGAAACGCCGCAAGGCAGAAGAGCCATTCAAGATTGGTTCAACGGCTATCGGACCGGAGCGGCGGTCGCCCGGCAATCCGGCTATCGGGAATTGGTGACCCTACCCGCCAACACCGCCTTGCCGCGAAGGTTGACGCCCGCCGCCGCAAGTCCGGCGCCAGGCCCCCTTCCGCTCAAGGAGCTTGATCCGCCCGCGCCGGCCATCCAGGAAAACGCGCAGTGACCTGTGGAGAGGCAATGAGCTCATGACGTATTTGCAAGAACCTCTGCCGCGGCAGTCACCCGTAAGGCGGCATGCTCGCGCCATGCTGTGCGCTTTGGTCGCGATGTGGGCGTGCGGACTTCAGGCCGGCTGCGCGGCCTTGAGCAACCCCGTTGCCAACGGCGTGCCGGTTCGCCTGCTGCCGCCAGAGCTGCTTGGCGAATCGAGGAAGGGGTTGCTGACCACGTCACTCAGTTCGCTGCGCCAGGCCGCGCCTGAGGCTTATCAGCTGGCGGCGGGAGACGTGCTGGGGGTGTGGATCGAAGGCATTCTGGGCGAAAAAGGCCAGGCCCCGCCTCTGCATATTCCCGAGTCGGGCAACTTGCCTCCCGCGCTGGGATATCCGGTGCCGGTGCGCGACGACGGCACAATTTCGCTGCCATTCATTAGCCCCCTGCGCGTGCAGGGGATGACCGTGACCGAGGCCCAGGAAGCGGTGCGCACTGCCTACACCGTCACCAACCAAATCATCGTGGCCGGGCGAGAGCGGATCTTCGTAACCTTGAACCGGCCAAGGACGTACCATGTGTTGGTGATCCGTCAGGACGTGGCTTCCCTCACGACGCCGGGCAGTTCCGGCACTCAGGGAACCCTCGGCTACCAGCCCGGGGCTAGCACCACTGGCTTCGTCGTCAGCGCGGGAGGCGGGGGCCGCGCAGCCAGGCGCAGCTCGGGTTTCACGCTCGAATTACCTGCCTACCAGAACGACCTCCTCAACGCCCTTGCTCGAACAGGGGGCGTTCCGGGAACGGACGTTGCCGATGAGATCGTGATTGAGCGCGGCGGCTTCGCGCCGGACATGGACAAGGAAGCCCTCAAAAAAGCCGTCGAGAGCGGCACGCCGGGCGTTCAAAAAATCCGCATTCCGCTCCGCTATCGGCCGGGCGATCAACCGAGAATCCGCCCGGAGGACATCATCCTCAGATCAGGAGACATTGTTTACGTCGAGGCTCGCGAGCAAGACGTGTTCTACACCGCTGGCCTGCTGCCTGCCACCGAACGCCCGCTGCCCCATGACACCGATCTCGATGTGATCGAGGCCATCGCCCAGGTCGGCGGGGCGATCGACAGCGGCGGCTTGAGCACCCTCAACGTCACCGGAACGCTGCTCACCAACGGCATAGGCAATCCCTCGCCCAGCTTGGCCAGCATCGTGCGCAAAACAGCAGGGCAGCAGCAGCTGGTGATCCTCGTCGATCTCAACAAAGCTCTGATTGATCCGACGGAACGGATCCTGATTCAGCCTGGAGATCTAATCGTTCTGCAGCAGACCCCGCAGGAAGCGATCGCCGGCTACTTCGCCCAGATCTTCCACTTCGACTTGACCTACACGTTTACCGCCACCAAACATGCGTTGGGCACTCTTACGGGCTCGCAGTAGCGGCACACCAGCGCTTCCACATGGCGCGGTAAGCGCCCTCGATGCTCCTGGTAAAACTCCGAGCGTCCATCAGCGGGGATTTCCGCAGCCGATCCCGCAAGCTGCCGCGCAACGCTTGCAAACGCGGCAAGTCGCCAGCCAACTTTAGGGCGATGTCCACGAACTGCTCCGGCGTTTGGGCTATCAGCTCCGACAAGCCGAGGTTTTGGAGTTGGCAAAAGCCCGCGCGGCCGACCACTGTTTGGCCAACGAGCGTGATGACCGGCACGCCCATCCAGAACGAGTCGAGGCTCGTGGTGTGCCCATTGTAAGGCAAAGTGTCAAGCCCGATGTCGATGCCGTGGTAGAACTCGAGGTAGCGCAAGTGCGGCTGGGGGCCAACGAAGCTCACGCGATCCGCGTCGATGCCCTGCTGGCCCAGCAGCGTCAAAAGGTGCTGGCGCTGGCTGCTTCGCCGGCCAGCATGACAAGTCGCGATCGATCCGCCGCCTTGAGCACTCTGGACCATTGCTCGATGACGGCCTCATTGACTTTGCAGCTGTTATTCAAGCAGCCGAACGTGACGAAACCATTCTCCAGCGCCAGCAAGTTGTTGACCGCCGGTTCATTCGTTGCAGGCGGCTCGTAGCACCAAAACGAATCGGGCAGCCGGATCGATTTTTCGGAATAGCAGGAATCGCCGCTCTCCGGAGGATCGAGGTAACGGTCGGTTAGCCGGTAGTCCATCGCCGTCAGGCCGGTGGTGCCTGGATAGCCGGCAAAGGTGACCTGAACCGGGGCGGGCTTGCGAGCAAACGCCAGAAGCCGATTGTTGCCCATGTGCAGCGACAAATCCACCAGTATGTCGATGCCGTCCTCGCGAATGAGCTGGGCGAGCTGTTCATTGGTCATGCCCACCGTGTCTCGCCAGACATCGGCGCCGCCCTGGAATTGCTTGGTAAACGCGTCGGGTTTGAACACGTTGGCGTAGCAGACGATTTCAAACTGCCGATGGTCATGTTCCCGAAACAGTGGTAAAAGATTTCGGCCCACGACATGCTCGCGGAAATCAGGTGAGACATACCCGACGCGCAACCGCCGATCCGGTCCACGATCATTGGCGTGCGGCATAATGAATTTGGCCAGAGGTGCGGCGTGCAGCTGGTTCCAAAGCCGGTGTTCCTCGCCGATGGCCCTGGCATCGTAACCCGGACAGAAAAGCAGAGCGTAGAGCAAACAGCCGTTGAGCTCGGAGCAATTCGGTTGCAGTCGCATGGCCTCGCGGTACCAGGCAATGGCGTCGTCCAGTTTGCCCACATTCCTCAGCACGGAGCCGACGTTGATGTAGGCGGCCGGGCTATGCGGATCGCATGCCACTGCCCGTCGATAACAAAGCAGCGCATCGTCCAGTTTGGCCTGGCGTTCATGGACGGCGCCAAGATTGTTGCAGGCCTCGGCGGATTGGGGATTGATCTCCAACGCCTTGCGATGGCTCACCTCCGCCTCGTCAAGCCGTTCCAGATTCATCAGCGTGATGCCAAGGTTGGTGTGGGCCTCGGAGCTTTGCGGCTCAAGTCGGCAGGCTTCCTCCAGATGAGTCATTGCCTCATCCCACCTTCCCCGTTGGTGCAGCGCAATGCCAAGGACGATATGCACGATCGCCATGTCTGGTTGGCAGCGCAATGCCTGCTGGTAGTGAGCGATGGCGTCGTCATGACGCCCCTGCCGGTTCAGCGCATTGCCAAGGTGCCAATGGGCGGCCGCGTAATTGGGTTGCAGACGCACGGCCTCTTTGTGGTGAGCCAGCGCGGCATCCATCAGGCCCTGCCTGGCAAGCACGACTCCCAGATTGTTTTGCGCCTCGGGAAAGTCGGGCCGGATGCCGATGGCTTGCCGATAGCATGCCGCGGCTTCCTCCAGCTTGCCTTGCTCCAAATAGATGTTGCCCAGGTTGTTGTGCGCCTCGGCCAGGGTTGGGCGGTGCCGGAGCGCTTCGCGAAAGCATGCCGCAGCCTCATTCGGCCGACCCTGGTTGGCGTGCACAGTGCCCAGGCCAAAATGCGCCTCCGCGAAGTTTGGGCGTGAGCGCATGGCCGCGCGATAGTGCTCTGCCGCATCGCTTAATTTTCCGTGCCGCAACCAGATGTTGGCCAGATTGGCGTGCGCTTCCGCGTGGTTGCCTTGATGCGTAAGGGCCCGTTGAAAAGACGCCACGGCTTGGTCGTCCAGGCCCAATGCCACGTTTACCAAGCCAAGGTTGCAATGGAAGTTGGCCGTCCTGGGTGCGAGGCGGATTGCTTCACCGATCGAATGTTGTGCCGGGGCAAGGTGGCCCATCTGGTAGGCGATGATTCCGAGCATGTGATGGGCGTCGGCATGGTGGGGATGGGTCTGAAGGAGGTGCCGCAAATACTGCTCGGCCTGCTGCAAATTACCAGCGGCGTGATGCTGCAGGGCCAGGGTGTATTCATCGGCGATGGGACTCATGGCTTGAAAGGCAACTCAAAGCTCCTACCGTTCAAGTCATTGTAGGGCGATAATGGCCACCATGCAAGAAACTTCAAGCAACGGTGCGCAGCGGCAGGAAGGCGTGCCACGAAACCGTCGTCATGTGTTGCCATCCGTGCGCAGCCGTTTTGTCCGTTGTCATCTGTTATCAAATACGTGTCAAAGGGGTCACCGGAGGGGGTGACATGAGACGTAATTTTTCGTTGCCAACGCCGGATTGATTGCACGGAACGGGCGGGCAGGGGAGAAAGGGACCGTGTGTGTGCAATGCAAGCAATCAAAAGTAAGCATTAGGTGGATGAACCAAAAAACCGGGATGTCCGCGAAATTCCACGAGTCTGCGTCAGACGGCCTCAATCCACCCGCAAATCCCACGTCTGCATCTGTTCCAGCACTGTTTCATGGGTCATGTTGAACTGGAGCGGTGTCACCGTGATGAAGCTGTCTTGCAGCGCCGTCACGTCGGTATCGGGGTGCGGCGCGGGGCAGTGGTAGTCCGGCCGCGTCCAGAAATAGACACGGCCGCGCGGGTCGATGCGGCGATCGTAACTCTCGACGTAAGGCGCCACGTTTTGCGGCACGATGCGAATGCCGCGCACTGGGCCCTTGTCGAAACTCGGAATGTTGACGTTGAATAGTGTTCCTGCTGCCGGCTCGCGTTCGAGGATCTGTTTGATGACCTTGGCGGCCAGGGCGGCGCCGCGCGGAAAATCGAGCGGCTTCGGCTTGGTGTATTCCTGGGAAACGGCGATGCTCGTGCAGCGGAAGAACGCCCCTTCCACCGCGGCGGCAACCGTGCCCGAATAGAGGATGTTGATGCCCGCGTTGGAGCCGGCGTTGAGCCCGCTCACGACCAGGTCGGGCCGCTGCGGCAACAGTTCCATCAGTGCCAGTTTGACGCAATCGGCCGGCCGACCTTCGACGGCCCAACCCATCGGCTGCTGGTCTTCGTCGACGACCTCCTGCACCAGGAGCGGCGTCAGCAACGTGATCGAGTGGCCGACGGCGCTCTGCTCGCCGGCCGGTGCGACGATGGTGACGTCGCCGAGTTTTTTCAGCTCGGCGCGCATGGCCCGCAAACCCGGGGCGTAAACACCGTCGTCGTTGGTGAGCAGGATTCGCACGCAATATCTCCTGATGGGGCTTATAGGACCTATAAGACTTATGGGACCTATTGGGCTGGGGCCACATTCTGGTCGGACGGCCCGTCCAGCGCCTGGCCCTCGGCGCTCAGTTTTTTCTTCCTCAGAATATGGTGGTAATGCTGGGCAAAGCGGTGCGCTTCATCGCGCACATACTGCAGCAGCCGCAAGGCCGCGGCATGCCGGCTTAGCCGGAGCGGTTCCGCTTCGCCCGGCCGATAAATCTCTTCCTCGCGCTTTGCCAATGACAGCATGCATGGCGGCTCCACGCCCAGCAGCCGGAACGCATCCAGGGCGGCATTGAGTTGACCCTTGCCGCCGTCGATGAGCAGGATATCGGGAAAAGGATGCTGTTCGTCGTCACTGCGAGCGGTGTAAGCGCGGAAGCGGCGCGAGACCACCTCGCGGATCGAAGCGAAATCGTCGATGCCGGCGACCGTCTTGATGCGGTATCGGCGGTAACCCGGCTTGAACGGCAAGCCGTCGATGAACGACACCAACGACGCCACCATTTCGCCGCCGCCCAGATGGGCGATGTCGACACCTTCGATGGTCCGCGGCATCTCCTTCAGGCCGAGAATCTTGCGCAGCCCGGCCATGCCCTTCTTCGGCTCGATCTGAAATACTTCGGGCTGCACGTCTTTATCGACCTCGCCGCGCAGGCTGAGGTTGTTCAGCGCCGCGATCTCGTCGCGCAGGCGGGCGGCTTTTTCGAACAACAGCGCGGCACTCGCTTCCCGCATGTCGCGGGCCATCTCGGCGAGCAGCCTGGTCTTTTTGCCTTCCAACACCAGCCGCAAGCCTCGAATTTGCTTGCGATAGGCTTCCTTGGTGACGCGCAGGTTGCAGGGAGCGGTGCACTGGCGGATGCTGTGCAGCAGGCAGGGCCGAAACCAGCGCCAGCGCTGATCGTCGGCGGCGATGTCGAGGCCGCAGGTGCGAAATTGGAAAATGCGCTGCAGCACCTGAATGGCGGCCCGGAGGCTTTTGGCGCTGGTGAACGGGCCATAAAGCTTGACGCCGCGCCGCCGCGGTTGGCGGGTGAACTCGACACGCGGAAAATCCTCGCGCATGCGGATCTGCAAATAGGGAAAAGACTTGTTGTCCTTGAGACCCACATTGAAGCGCGGCTGCAGGTCCTTGACGAGGCGAGCCTCCAGCAGCAGGGCGTCGACTTCGGTGTCGGCGGGCACAAAGTCGATGTCGGCGATGAGCTTGACGAGATCGGCCGTGCGCGGCTCCTCGGCGGCGGCCTTGGTGAAATAATGGCCGGCCCGGTTGCGCAGGTTCTTCGCCTTGCCGACGTAGAGAACGCGGCCCTCGGCGTCCTTCATCAGGTAAACGCCGGGGGCTTGCGGGAATTGCTTCACTTTTTCGGCCGGGGCATCCATATCCGTCATCATAACCCTTTTGCCGATTTTTCGCATCGCCGCCCGGCGGCCCGATCCGTATTTTTAACCAAACATTGGGAATAGGCGTCAAAGGTGCCTCGATGAAAAGGAAGGGCTAGGGATGCGACACAAGATCATGTTCGTCAGTTGCGGATTGCTGCTCAGCGCGCTCATGTTGTGCGGCCTGAGCGATGTGCAAAGTCAGCAGTCCGGCGGCAAAACCGTCAAGGTGAAGCTCCTCTTGCCAGTGGGCTCGGACGGTTTCTACAAACCCACCAAGGTCCTTGTCGACGGCAAAGAAGTCGAGGGCACAGGCGACGAACGATCGTTCGTCCTCATCACTCCCGCCGGCAAGGATTACGTGACCATCACGGCGATCTGGGATCCAAACAACTACACCACCATCAAGCGCCCGCGCAAGGTGACTGCCAAGGACGGGGTCGTGGTCGTCGAGTTTCCGCAGCCGCGTCCGACACTGAAAAAGACGACATTGTCGTCCGCTGGGTGCCGACGCCCGTCGAAGTGGTGGAGGACATGTGCAAGTTGGCCAAGGTCGGCAAAGAGGACGTGGTGTACGACCTGGGCTGCGGCGACGGCGTGATGGTCCTCACGGCGGTCAAAAAGTTCGGCGCCAAGAAGGGTGTCGGCATCGACCTGAATCCGGAGCTGGTCAAGAAGTGCAAGGCGGCCGCCAAGAAAGAGGGCGTGGAAGACAAGGTCACTTTCCGTGTTGGCGACGTGCTCAAGGTGAATGATTTGCCCGACGCCACGGTGGTTTTGCTCTACATGGGCGATGACATCAACGCCCGCCTCAAACCGCTTCTGCAGAAAAACCTCAAGCCGGGCAGCCGGGTGGTGTCGCACCGCTTCATGATGGGCGACGACTGGAAGCCCGACCGCAGCGAGTTCCCCAAGAGTATCGAACCTTATGGCATTCACCTTTGGACTATCAAGAAAATGTAAGAAACCGGGGAAAGAAATCCATGGCGCTTAAAATCGCTGTTTCTGGGCACTGCCTTGCTGGTGGGATTGCTGTTGGCCGGGGCGCGGACCTGCTCCAGGGCCAACAAACCGGCGGCAAGACGCTCAAGGTGAAATTGCTGCTGCCTGACGACTCCGATTTCTACGTCGTCAACAAGGTCTTCGTGGACGGCAAGGAAGTGGAGGGTAAAGGCGACGAACGCACCTTGACCCTCACCACCGCCAAAGACAAGGACTACGTCGACATCAAGGTGGTCTGGGAAACCAACAACTACACCAAGATCATCCGGCCTCGCAAGGTGACGGCCAAGGACGGCGAAATCATCGTCAATTTCCGCGTCAAATCGGACACCGAAAAGGACGAGTTCGTGATCGGCTTCTACCCGACGCCGCAGGAGGTGGTGGACAAGATGTGCGAGATGGCCAAGGTCACCAAGGACGACGTGGTCTACGACCTGGGCTGCGGCGACGGCCGGCTGGTCATCACCGCGGTCAAGAAATTCGGCGCCAAGAAGGGCATCGGCGTCGACCTTGATCCCGTGCGCATCAAGGAATCCAAGGCTAACGCCAAGGAGGCGGGCGTGGAGGACAAGGTCGAGTTCCGCGTCGGCGACGTGCTCAAGGTGAAGGACTTATCCGACGCCAACGTGGTGCTGCTCTACATGGGCGACGACGTCGACGAACTGCTCAAGCCGATTCTGCAGAAGACGCTCAAGCCGGGCAGCCGGGTGGTGTCGCACCGCTTCCTGATGGGCGCGGATTGGCCGCCGGACAGGACCGAAGTGGTCCGCGACACCGAGATCGGCGAATGCGAAGTCCATTTGTGGACGATCAAGAAGAAGTGATGATCATTTCGACCGCGAAGACGCAAAGAAACGTCTCCTTTGCGTCTTCGTGGTGAGTTTATTCCGCCTGTAGTGACAGGCACTCCCGCACCCAGGCGCGAAATTCGCGAAACAGCGCCAACTGGTCCATTTCCGGTTCACGCCGAATGAAGCTAAGCAATACCGCCATGTCAATCGCCGGGAAATAAATGCTCCGCTCCGCTGCCTCGTCAGGATCCGTCGGCGCAAGTCGCAGCACGGTAAGCGAATCAGCTGAGACCTTCCAAACCTCGGGCACCTTGATGGCGGCGTAGATCGCCAACCTCCGTCGAGAACTGCTGGTCAATTCAACCTCTACAACCAGATCCGGCGGTGGGTCGGTTGTCAGGTCGAGTTGTCTTTTGCCGCGCATCAGGGCGCATTCAGCAGATAGAAGCATTCGTCGGGCTCAGCCGCGCGATTAAGATCTTCGCGGTCGCAAGTCACGTCTCCGCAACTTGCAAAGGGCAACCCGTGTTCCTCGGCCAACACCATCAGCATGCTGTGGTACAGCCGGCTCAGAATGCCATGGAATATCGACTTTGTCATGAGCTCCAGATCTCCCCGATCGTAGGTCAAGCGTACATGGTGGCCCGTCATCGCCTCCGAGATTTTTCGATAAGTCGCCCAGTCGATTCCGGTCAAAACGAAGGCCTGACGCGGCCCCAACGGCGTTTGTTTGCGAGATTCAAGCACAGTAGTCGCCATGGCTTTTTCCTCTAAATGGGTTGTTTCATTGTACCATATCTCTAACGCCTGGTCAGCCCTCTGTGCCAATCCTCGCGTGATAGAACACTACCGCTTTCTTGAGGCTAGCCATGTTTCCCACCAGCCCGCCCGCGCCGTCTGCGCCATCATCCCGTCGTCCGCGACCTTGTCCGCGAAACGACCTGTCTCCGCAGGACCTCATCCTGCCGCTCTTCGTCCGCCCCGGCCGCGGCATCAAGAAGGAAATCGCCTCGATGCCGGGCAATTTCCAGCTCAGCGTCGATCGGCTCGTCGAGGAAGTCGGCGCCGCCGTCGATCTCGGCGTCCACGCGTTCATCCTCTTCGGCATCCCGGCCGCACAAGGACGCCGCCGGCTCCAGCGCCTGCGACGACGACGGCATCGTCCAGCAGGCCCTGCGCGCGCTGCGGCCGGCCTTCAAGGACGTGCTGCTCATCACCGACGAATGCTTCTGCGAATACACCGATCACGGCCATTGCGGCGTGCTCGAGCGAACACGGCGGCCGGCTCGACGTCGACAACGACGCGACGCTGCCGCTGCTGGCCCAGCAATGCGTCAGCCACGCCCGGGCCGGGGCCGACCTGGTCGCTCCCAGCGGCATGATGGACGGCATGGTCGGCGCCATCCGCCGGGGCCTCGACGAGGCCGGCTTCGCCACGCTGCCGATCATGAGCTACGCCGCCAAGTACGCCTCGGGCTTCTACGGCCCCTTCCGCGACGCCGCCGAGTCGCCGCCGCAGTTCGGCGACCGCAGCAGCTACCAGATGGACCCCGCCAACGGCGACGAGGCCCTGCGCGAGGTGGCGCTCGACCTGGAGGAAGGGGCCGACATCGTCATGGTCAAGCCGGCCCTGGCGTACCTCGACATCATTCGCCGGGTCAAGGAGCGCTTCGGCGTGCCGGTGGCGGCCTACAACGTCAGCGGCGAGTTCGCCATGGTCAAGGCGGCGGCGCAGAAGGGCTGGATCGACGAACGACGGGTGACGCTGGAGATTCTGACCAGCATCAAGCGGGCGGGGGCGGACATGATCTTGACCTACTATGCGCCGGATGTGGCGAGATGGCTGAGGTAAGCGTGGTAGAACGGAATTCATTCCGTTCCTCTCGTGTCGAACGGAATTCATTCCGTTCTACTAGGCCGCCACAGCCAATGCCGGCAGCGCGGCACTCAACGGCTTGAACGCTTTCACCACCAAAATCCGGCCCAGCAGGCGTTCCAGCAGCGGCATGGGCAGCCAGCGCCAGACATGCGGCACATCCGCCCGGCGCAGGTGGCGTTTGTGAATGCGATGCTCCACGAAATGCCCAAACATGCGCCTCAAGGAGCGCGCGAAAAACGCAATCCACTGCTCCGCGGCCGGCGCAGGCCCGGCAGCCATTGCTTCCACCACAAAAACGTGTCCTGCCAGTAGTCGACGTCATAGCACGCCGGCGTCAGCGTCAGAACCTTGCCGCCGGGCTTGAGCACGCGGTAAATCTCGTCCACCACCGCCTGGGGATCAGGCGCGTCTTCCAGCAGACCAACCAGGCAGGCCACATCGATGCTCGCCGAATCCAACGGCAATCCCACCGGCGAGGCATGCAGGAACCGCCCTCGGCAATTTGCGCAGCTCGAAGTTCCGCCGCACCAATCCCAGCTGCGAATGCGAGGGGCTGCACACCACTACCGATGCGCCGTGGAGCGCGTATTGCACCCAGTCCGTGCCAAGGCCGTGGCCAAGGCAGAGCAGCGTCTCGCCGGGATGCTTGTTGAATTCCAGCAGACGCGGCAACCAGCGTCCCCGGCGGCCATGGCGAAGCGCTTCGATGTTTTGAAACCATTGCAGTGAATAAGGCTCCGCCTTGTCCAGCCGGCGCAGCGCGGAGGCCGGCGGCTGCAGCGCTTCCAGCATGTACAGTCGAGCGGCAAACTCGGCGGCGTTATGCGGACCTTGCAACGCCAGCCCCGAGGATTCCATGACCCCATGGCAGCCGGGGTCCCATGCCTCCAGCACGGCCGACGCGCGTCGATTCAGCACTCGCAGTTTGCTCGGGTAGGAGCTTTCCGTGCTCATCGTGACTTGCTCCTGAGAGGCTCCAAAAAAGGGGACAGGCCCCGTTGTGCGAAGCACCCTCCGGGCCGCTTGGGGCAACGGGGCCTGTCCCCTTTTTTTGCAGCCTCTTACAACGCCTTCCGGATCGCATCCTCAAGGTCGCCCATCTGAATCGACCGGTCAATGACTCGTCCGTCCTTGCCGACCAGGATGATGGTCGGCATGGCGATGATGCCGTACTGAGTGGCAAGGGCGCTTTCCATGCCGTTGTCGTGCAGATGCGTGCCGGGCAGCTGATTGCCGGCCAACGCCTGGTTGGCGGCGGCCAGGGTGTCGTCGAGGTTGACGGTGACGATCTTCGAACCCCTTGGCGCCATAGCTCGTGGACAACTGCTTCAAGACCGCGAAGTCCACCAACGGCGCTTTGGGCATGCTGGCCCAGTAATAGACCACCGTCACCTTGCCTTTGAATTTGGCCGAAGTGAACTGGCCGCCCTGCATGGTGGGCCCGGCTAGTTCCAATGGTTGGCCGTTGAGGTTCAGGCGCTTGATGGCGCCCTTGGCATGCGGGGCCAACTGGTGGGTGGGGAAGTTGGTCACGATCAGGTTGTAATACGTCCTGGCCTTGTTTTGCTCGGCTTTGCCGCTGAACTCGCAGTTGATGGCCAGCTGCCTCAAAGCGTCTGGAGCGTCTTCAGCTTTCGGATAACTTTGGACAAAGCTTTCCAATGCCTTGTTCCACTGTATTTGCGTTTCCATCGCATTGTCGCCGGGAACTTGCCCAGCCAGGCGTGCCGCGAACCGGGCCCACATCTCGCGATAACAGGCATAGCCAGCCAGGCTGCTGCCAGGAGCGGATGAGGCGACCTGGGTCTTGTACTGGCTCAGGCGCTCCAGCAGTCTGTTGTCGTTGTCGCTGGCCTGGTGGCCGGTGCAAAGGTGGTCGAGGATTTGCCGCATTTGCATGTCTTTTTCCTCGGCACTTGTGGTCAGCGGCAACATTTTCTCCAGGATCACAACACGTTTGGCGTAGTATTCGACCACCTTGGGATTCTTCGTGCCTGGAATCCACGTGGGTTGATTCTTATCAAGCTCACCCAGTCTCCCTTTGCAGTGGATCCATCCCTGGTGGCGTGTTCATCGGCGGCGACGGAAGGCTATCGACAAAAGGTGCTTCCGACAACCGCCACGCCAGGCCGACCTGGATCATGTCTCCCGATTGGAGGAAATCCGTTTTCTTGCTGCCGTCTTCATACACGATGGTACGTGACGGGTAGCGGAACAGATCCTGAATGGGTCCCCTTTTGGGGTCGGCCGGAATGCACTGCGGCGCCGCGGACTCGACACGCTCAAATTTCGCTCTGCTCGTAAGTTTGTCGCAAACCGCCCTGAATTTGGCCTCCGCCTTGGCCACGCCGTCGCGAATGCGGCTGGCGTCGGCCTCCGGCAGCTTCAGCGCGCGAATCTCGTCTTCGCTAATGAACAGCGCCTTGAAGCGGGCGATATCTTTGGTCACCACCGCGTAAAACGCCTCCTGGGCCGCCTCTTCCGAGGAAATGACCTTCCATTTGTCGATCTTGCCGACTTCCCTGGAGTCGATGCCCCACTTGGTGCCGGCTGTGTTCAGCCAGCGGAATTGGTCCGGCTTGTCATTGGCGTTGGTGTCGATCTCGCGGTAAACCTCGACACCGTCCTTAAAATACGACCAGGTATCGGTGTGCGTGCGTCCGTCAGGAGCTCTTTTCTCGCCGGTGTTGTCCATGAACCGGCGCAGCGGCCTGCCTTGCGGATCGAATAGCAGCCAGCCTGAGCTGTTGGGCCGATCGCCGATAATCAACTTCATGGTGCAGGCCTTTTGCTCTTCGGGAGTCGGGATGCTGTAGTCGATGCCTTCCTGACGCGGCTTATATTGGAGCACGGCGGCGATGTCTTGTGGGTTCGATTTGTAATCCGGCGAGAACTTGTCGCTCGTCTGAGCCGACGCGGGGACGACGAACGCCATGACCAGGAGTCCGCAAGCCGCCAACTTCACTGCCCAACGTGCCCTGGCCATCTCCGACTCCTTTTGTCACGATTTGCGAAGCGATTGTCCGTTTTGCGCACCGGCAAACGGCAGGTGCGGTTTTTACCGCAAAAGTTGCAAGAGGTGCAATGGCAGTTCTCGAATGGCAATCTGGACAGGGTAGGACGCACACGGAGTGTGCCTACTACTTTGCGGCAAGGGAGTGTGCCTGCGTTGCGACACCTTTCACTCTTCACCCTTCACTCTTCACTCTTCACCTCTTCCCCAGCTTGACCGATTTTTTCGTTCCCGATATAATCTCCCCACCAGTGCGAATTTGCTTGGGTGCGACCGTTTTAGCCAGTTCCACTTTCGAGGACGAAATGGGTGGGATGGCCTGGGGAGGCGGCGGCGGGACAATGGAGGGTCCTGTCGGCAGCCAGATTAAGTGCTTGAATCAAACGAGAGGACCGATAACATGGCCTCTCTTGGTGATTTTTTCTTCCCTCCATTTGGAACTGATAGGCAAACTTAGCCGGCGGCAGGTCCGCCCGGCCAAGGTTGTTTTTCGTGCGGGGTTGTCGCAGGAGGCGCCGTGGCTGAAGACCGGGTAGCCGTCAATCAGCGCATCAAGGCTGCCAACGACATTGTCGATGTCGTCGGCGGCATACGTCAGCTTGCGCCGGTCGGCGCCAAGTTCGTGGGTCTGTGTCCCTTCCATGACGATCACCATCCGTCGTTCAGCGTGGACCCGCGCTGGCAGAACTACCGCTGCTGGTCGTGCGGCAAATTCGGCGATGTTTTTACATTTGTTCAAGAGCATGAAAAAGTCAGTTTTCCCGAAGCGCGTCGAACTGCTGGCGCGGCGGGCGGGAATAACTTTAGAAAAAACCGCCGATTCTCAGCAAAATGCCGGCCGCGCCTTTATGTTAGATGTTATGAGATGGGCAGCGGAACAGTTCCAGCGCTGCCTGCTCGACAGCGCGGTGGCCGAGCCAGCCCGCGTCTACCTGGGTCAGCGCCAGCTCACCGGCGACACTGTGCGCCGCTTCCAGCTGGGCTTCGCTCCCGGCGACGGCAATTGGCTGGTGCAACTGGCCGCGAGGCGAACCTGTCGTCGGAGATTCTGGAACAGGTGGGGTTGATCGCGAAACGTTCGGAAGGTCCTGGTTATTACGATCGATTTCGCGACCGTGTGATGTTTCCGATCCGCGATGCGCGGGGGCATGTCGTGGGGTTTGGGGGGCGGATTTTGCCGTCGTCCCCCTTGGCGGCGCGAGCGGCCAAATACTATAACACGACGGAAACAGCCCTTTTCAGCAAAAGTTCGAACCTCTATGGAATTGACCAGGCTCGCCAGGCCGTGCCAAAGCGGGCTACCTGGCCGTCGTCGAAGGATACACCGACGTGCTGATGGCCCATCAGTGCGGCGTTTCGCAAGTGGTGGCGACCATGGGCACGGCCCTCAACGCGCGCCACGTCGTCCAGCTGCGGCGCGTGGCGCCGACGCGTGGTTTTGGTGTTCGACGCCGATCAGGGCGGGGAGTCAGGTGTGGATCGGGCCATTGAAGTTTTTGTCAGCCACGATCTCGGTTTGAAGGTGGCCACGCTGCCGCCGGGGCTCGATCCCTGCGACCTTTTGGCGCAGCAAGGAGCAATACCTTTCCAGACGGCCTTGACAAATGCCGTGGACGTGCTGGAATTCAAACTGCAGCGGGTGCTGAACTCGAAGGCCGCCGACGGCATCGAAAGCAGACGGCGAGCCGTGGATGAAGTGTTGCGGTTGATCGCACTAGCCCCCGAAATGCCGGGGCAAGCTGGAGCGATCAAACGCCAATTGCTGGTGACTCGCATCTCTCAGCGGTTGGGCTTGAAGGAGGACACGATCTGGGCGCGCTTGCAAGAGCTGCGAGCGACGCAGCGACCTGCGAACAGGGAGCCAGAACAAAAAAAAGCCGAAGACGATCCCGACCCGGAGGCGGCCAAGGTCAAGGCCGCGCCTCTGGAGCGCGATCTGCTTCGTGTTCTGCTGGCCGATCCCTCGCTGGTTGTTGTTGCTCAGGAAGAAGTCCCGCCGCAGTGGATCGAGCATCCCCGACTGCGTTTGCTGCTGGAAGTGCTTTATCGGCTGCTCGCTGAAGGGGAGGTTCCAGACCTGGATCACGCACGGCTGCGCATCGATAATGCCGCCCTGGTGTCCAAGGCCCTGGAATTGCAGGAAGAGGGAAGACGGTCGCACGCCGACCGTCCAGGGTGGTTGCGGCGTATCCTGGCTGGCTTGCGAAAGCGCCAGGATTTGCCCGCGAGGATGGAAATCCAGAGCCGTTTGCGGTCTGTCGAGGATGACACCCAGGCCCTGGATTTATTGCGGCAACTGCAAAACCAGACGAGTGAATGACTCGAAGGGAGGTTTTGATGGACCTGAAAATGGACGAGGGCCTGAAGGCCTTGCTCGACCAGGGCAAGGAGAAAGGCTACCTGACCTACAGTCAGGTCAACGACTACCTGCCTGACGACGCCGTCAATCCCGAGAAGCTCGACCAGCTCCTGCTGGTGCTGGAGGAGCAAGGCATCGAGCTGATCGACGAATCGGAAGCCGAGGAGCGCGAAGCCGGCCCCGGCGGCCAGTCTGCCCGACGACGAGAGCCGCGGGCCGAGCTCGACCTCGGTCTTCATGGACGAAGAGGACAGCCGCCGCATCGACGATCCCGGTGCGCATGTACCTCACGCAGATGGGCGAGATCCCGCTGCTCAAGCGCGAACGAGGAAATCTCCCTCGCCAAGAAGATCGAGGTCACCCGCAAGCGCTTCCGCCGCAAGGTCCTCGAATGCGATTACGCCCTGAGCAACGTCGTCGACACCCTCAAGCGCGTCCACACCGGCGACCTGCCGTTCGACCGCACGGTCAAGGTGTCGCTCACCGAGAACCTGGAAAAGGACAAGATCCTCCAGCGCATGCCGCACAACCTGAAGACGCTCGAACACCTGATGGAGCAGAACGTCGAGGACTTCAACGCGCAGCATCGACGCCGCGCACCGCCGAGGACGACCGCCAGCAGCTTGCGCCGCAGCCTCAAGATCCGCCGCCGCAAGGCCGTCACGCTGGTCGAGGAGCTGTCGATCCGCACGCAGAAAGTCCAGCCGCTGATGAAGAAGCTGGAGCAGATCTCGAGCGGATGGACGAGCTGGAAGCAGCAGATCGCAGGACCTGCAAGGACCTGCAGCAACGCCCAGGAAGACCGGGCCAACCTCGAAAAAGAACTGCGCGACCATGATGCTCATCACGCTGGAAGAGCCGGCCACGCTGCCGCAAGCGCGTCGAGATCATGAAGAAGCGCTTCCAGGAATACGAGCAAGCCAAGCGCGACCTGTCCGGCGGCAACCTGCGGCTGGTCGTGTCGATCGCCAAGAAGTACCGCAACCGCGGCCTGAGCTTCCTCGACCTGATCCAGGAAGGCAACACCGGCCTGATGCGGGCGGTGGACAAGTACGAATATCGCCGCGGCTACAAGTTCTGCACCTACGCCACCTGGTGGATTCGCCAGGCCATCACCCGCGCCATCGCCGACCAGGCCCGCACCATCCGCATCCCGGTGCACATGATCGAGACGATGTCGCAAGCTGCGCAACGTCTCGAAGAAGCTGCTGCAGGAGATGGGCCGCGAGCCGACGATCGAGGAGACCGCCAAGGCGGCCGGCATCAGCGTCGAGGAGACGCGGCGCGTGCTGAAGATCAGCCGGCACCCGATCAGCCTCGATCGGCCGGTGGGCGAGAGCGAGGACAGCTACTTCGGCGACTTCATCGAGGACGACAGCGCCGAGTCGCCGGTCAGCGCCGCCACGCAGGAGATGCTCAAGGACAAGATCGACCAGGTCCTGAAGACGCTTGACCTACCGCGAGCGCGAGATCATCAAGCTCCGCTACGGCCTGGGCGACGGCTACACCTACACGCTGGAAGAAGTGGGCCGCATCTTCAAGGTGACCCGCGAACGCGTCCGCCAGATCGAGGCCAAGGCGGTCCGCAAGCTGCAGCATCCCGTGCGCAGCCGCCAACTCGAAGGCTTCCTTGACGGGAGCCTGCGGCGCTGAAGCCACCAAGCCGGTCCTTCGAGGGCCGGCTTTTTTTTTGACAGCGGCTTGGAGAAATAACCATACCAACCCGAAGCGTAAGCGAGGGGCAGCGTTTTACCTCACTTACGCTTCGGGTTGGTATCATTTTTCTTGCGGCTGGTTTAATACAATACTGTTACGAGGAAAAAACGATGGCCGGTCCTGCCGCGATTCTTGCTGAAATTCATCGCCTGCGCACTTACTCCAGGGATTTGCAAGAGCGCATCGACCGTGCGCCCAGACAGGCCAAGGCTCAGCAGAACGTGATCGCCCAGCGCGAAGAGGACCTGAAGCACGGGCAGGACGTCGTCAAAAGGCTGAAGGTCGCGCTCCATGAACACGATGTTTCGGTCAAGGCAGAGCAGCAGCTGATCAAGAAATATGAAAAGCAGCTCAGCGACATCACCTCCAAAAAAGAGTACGACGCGCTAAGGCACGAGATTGCCGGCGTGAAAGAGAAGATCAAGGCCATCGAAGACGAGACGCTGACGGCCATGATGGATCTCGAAGCCAAAACAGCCCTGTTGCCGCCCTTGGAGGACGCGGTCAAGAAAGCCAAGGCCGAAGCCGCCGAATCCGAGCGTGAAAATCAGAGCCAGATGGAAGTTTGGCGCAAGGAGCGCGACCAGGCGGCCGAAAAAATCGCCGTCGAGGAAATCAAGCTTCCCAACGATATTCGGCCCCAGTACGACCGGTTGATCAAGGCAATGGGTGCCGACGCCATGGCCCACGTGGAAGGCAAAAACTGCGCCGCTTGTTACACCGATATGACGGAAACGTGGTATCACAATGTCATGAGGCGTCAGTTCGTGCTGTGCCGCAATTGCGGGCGGATGTTATACCTCAAGGATTGACATGTGCCTATTGGCCATCTTCTTCCGAGCGGTTGCCGACGCCCCGCTGGTCGTCGGCGCCAACCGCGAGGAGGCTTACGACCGTGGCGGCGAGCCGCCGCGGATTCTAGCCGGAGCGATCCCGGCGATCGGCGGCCGAGATCCCGCGGCGGGCGGCACCTGGCTTGGAGTCAATGTCCGCGGCGTGGTCGTGGGCGTCACCAATCGCCCACTACCCGTCGCGCCGGCGAATTCCCGCAGCCGCGGTGTGCTGGCGCGCGATCTTCTGGATTGTGCGACCGCGAAAGAGGCGGTGGATCTTGCCGTTAAGGAACTCTCCAAAAAAACCTACGCGGGCTGCAATTTTTTTTGCGGCGACAAGGAACGGGCCGTGGTCATCGAAGGAGCCCAGTGGCTGCGTGTGCGGCCGCTGCCGCCGGGGTTGCATGTCCTGGCCAATAGCGATATCAACGACGGCAGCGATTTCCGCGTCCTGCACGCCCTCAACTGGCTGAGCGGGCAAGATTTTTCGACCGCCGCCAGCTGCGTGAAAACGCTGCAAACACTGTGCAGCCAATCGGGCGGCGAATACCCGCCGATCTGCGTGCACGGCGAAAAGAGAGGCACGGTTTCCAGCACCATCCTGGCCGTGCGCCAACCGCTATCACGGAGTCTTTATCGGCATGCCCAGGGATCGCCGGACCGCACGCCTTATCAGGATTGTTCCGGTCTTTTTCAAGAATTGGCGTTGGATGCACAGGCTGGAAGCCTGAGCTACGATCATTGAAGATTGCCCGTTTTGTAGCACAGGCTTTCAGCCTGTGCCCTGCGAGGTGAGCGGCCGCCATGTATCCGCACCGCATCCGCTTGCGCGGCCCCTGGACGTGCCAGCCTCTTTTCAGGTTCGTCCCCGGACCAGCTGCCGACTGGCATCGTTCGAGGGAAAACCTGCCGCCGCCGTTTCGCATGCGCATGCCAGGCCGCTGGAGTGACGGCGGCCTGCACGATTTTCGAGGCGCCGTGAATTGCCTGCGGCCGTTTGGTTATCCGGGACGAATCGACAAATCCGAGCGTGTCTGGTTGACTTTCTTGGGTCTTGACGGCAACGCCGCGGTGGTTCTCAATGACCAGCTGGTCGGCAACATCGACGGCGGCCCGGGACCTACGGAGTTCGAGGTCACTGCTTTGCTACGGCAGCGTAATGTCCTTGCCGTTGAGCTGCAAGCGCGCGAACCTGACGGCGGCCTGTGGGGCGAGGTCGCTCTGGAAATCAGGTCCACGGCGTTTTTGCGCGACGTCCGCTTCAGCTGCAAGGCCGGACAGCTGACAGCCACGGGGCTTATAGTCGGCGAAGCGAGCAGGCCGTTGGACCTGTATTTGCTTGCGGGCGGCCATTTCCTTGTCCACCATCATGTCCAGCCGACACCTTGTGGACAACCGTTCACTTTGGTAAGCGGCCTGGAGGAAGGATCCTGGGAATCGCCGTTGCCCGTGCGTGTCGAGCTCATCGATGCCGCCACGGTGTGGTACGTCGTGCACGGCCATGTGCAGGCAAATTGATACCGCCCGATCATGACCTGTGCGAAAAAGGGGTCAGGCACCGTTGCCGGAACGGCCCGAAGGGTGCTTCGCACAACGGTGCCTGACCCCTTTTTCGCACAGGTCAAACCTTGGCCGGCTCGAGCCAGAACGGGCTCAAACGCTTGATTTTCTTGAGCGTTTGCTCGCGTTCGCGGGCGTCCTTGGCGTGAGCCAGCTTGGCCTTGAGCTTGAGCATCTTCGCCCGGCGGTGCCTGCGGCGCTTTAATTCCACTCTTCTTTCAACCATGACCTTTTACCTCAAAAGAATTAGGTTATAATGTATGGTTTACGAGATCGCAACAAATCCTCTCCTTTTTTTGCTCAAATAGTTGCGCCCGGCGTTCAATCCCTGTCATAGGGGATGGACCAAGGAGACGAATGTGAGCTCTGACCCCAACGGGTTGCTGAGCCTTTTAGAGACACACGGTGCGGAGCTGCACGCGCTTCTCACCCGTTTGACGCTGCGCCAGCGCGGCGGAGGATCTCCTTCAGGAATTGTTTATCAAGCTGCATGGCTCCGGCAGTTTCGCGCGAGCGGCCAACCGCAAAGCCTACGTCTTCAAAACGGCCATTCACCTGGCGTTTGATTGGCGGCGAGCGCAGCGGCCTACGGCGGTCATGGAAGGCGAGCCAGAAAGCGCGGCCGACACGCCGCTCGACCGCATGATCGGCGCCGAAGAGTTTGAAGCATGTGCTCCAGGCCATGCAAAGTCTTCCGGAGCTGAGCCGGCAAGTGTTGGTTTTACGCTATCTGCAGCAGCACGATTACGCCGAGGTCGCGCGCCTGGTGGGCAAGACGGAACATCAAGTGCGCGGGCTTTGCTCCAAGGCGATCGGCCTTTTGCAGGCCAAGTTCCGCCCCGCCGTGGAGGAGCGGATAGCATGCGAGGTGCCACTGGTTGCCACCGAGGAACATTTCAAGGCGCGAAATCAGCCCGCCAGCTGAATATGCCCCCAAAACCCCTGGCTATTTTTCCGCATCTCAAGCGATAGTCATCAACTTCGTCAGCCGAAATCCCATAAACCAGTTAGCCTTCCTGGACCGTCAAAGGCAATCACCAACCTCAATTTTACTGCAGCTGGCTTCAGCTGGAGCTGACAGGGTCCTTCTTCACGCCATTTTCCTTTAATCCACGCCGTTGCCAAACAACTCGAAATTAAATCAGTCCTGACTCCGCTCGCCCTGTCCTTCAACGATGCCGCTGCTTTGGAGATTACCCCCATGACCGCTCGGAAGAAACCCTTCACCCGTCGTCGTAGTCTTCTGGCAGTGGAACTGCTCGAATCCAGAGACCTGCTTTCAGCGGGCTTTACCAACGGCGATATCGTCGTGGAACGCGTGGGCACCGGCTCTTCCGCGCCGAGTTCCGCAGCCCAGGCAATTTTTGCCGATGAATACCCTACAACCCTGGCCCAGGGCCAGGCGACCCCGGCGTTATCTGTTGCCTTGCCAACAACCACGGTGGGCGCCAACCAGGGCATCACCGAAGACGGTGCCTTCGCGGCGACGGGCGCGGCATTCATGCAGGATTCGGCGGACGGGCACTTGCTCACGCTCAGCGGTTATAGTGCCGCGGTGGGTACCGCCAGCGAGACCGGCACGAGCGGTAACCGAATTGTCGCCACGATCAACGATGTCGGAACCGTCAACACCACCACGCAAATCTCCAACGCCTACACCGCCAACAACATTCGCGCGGCTGCCACTCTCGACGACCAGGGCTTCTGGACCGCGGGTGCGGGCGGAGCCACGGGCGGCATTGAATACGTCAAGCTCGGTGCCACCACTGCCACTCCCGTTGCCACCACTACCTTCACCACCTTTAGCGATGTCGTGGTTGCCAACAACCAGCTTTATGGAGACGCCCACACCGTTGGGACAACTGCCGCCGCCACGCTCACAGAGCCGGGCACGATCGGCGTCGGTGTGCCGAATCAAACGCTGGCGCAGGAAGCCCTTGAGTTGCCGGGATTGCCAACGGGAAACGACTCTTCGGGCAACCCTCCCCTACCGTACCAATTCACTTTCGAAAACCCCACCACGCTTTACGTCGCCGACGGCCGTACCGACGGTTTTGGCGGCATTCAGAAATACACTCTGAGCAATGGAACCTGGAGCCTGGCTTACAGCTCTCAAGTCAGCTTTACCAATACCGCCAACACCAACATCACCAACGACGGTCTGTGGGGACTGGTGGGCTACGGCCTCAATGGTGGCGGCCAATATGTTTTGTATGGCAGCACAATAGAATCCGTCGCCAGCAACTACATTGTCCAAATCACCGACACCGGCAGCGGCTTCACTTTCGCCGAGGTGGCCCAGGCCAAGACCAACGAGGGATTTCGCGGCATGGCCCTGGCGCCGACTGGCGCAGCGGCAACAGGCACGGCAAACACGGTTGCCACGGCGTCCTCCACACTTCTCGTGCAGTCATCGGCGGCCAATCCCGCGGCCGCGGGCACGTCGATCACCTTCACCGGTACGGTGCTTCCTGGCTCCGGCGCCACGGCCACGCCAACCGGCACTGTCACTTTTTACGCTTCCAGCGCTCCCTTCCCATCCGGTGGCAGCGTCGTCCCCATCCCGGGCGTCACGGCCACGGTAAATCCGCAGGCCAACGGCACCGGCACTTTTTCCTTGACTACCTCCGCTTTGTCCGGCCTCGGCAGCTACTCGATTTATGCCGTCTACTCGGGGGACACTAACTTCCTCGCCACGTCGACCACCGGCCCCGTCATCACCAGCCTCGCCAACACCAACTTCGTCTCAAGCGGCATCAATACTTACCAGGTCACGGCAACCACCATCGCGACCAACACCGTAACCTATTCCTTGGCCAATCAGCCTGGCTGGCTTTCGATGACGCCGCAAGGTTTGTTAGAAGGAACGCCGCCACTGGTTGCCCAGGCCACGTCTGTCACTTGCACGATCACCGCGACGGACAACACTACCGGGATTAGCGCCGTGCAGGTATTCACCGTGTACATCTCGCCGGCCCGTGTGTCGCCCGTGCCGTTTACGCCAGGCGACTTGCTCGTTTACCAAGCCGGCGACGGAGCGACGACTTACGGCCTCCAGGGCAGCGGCGGCGACACCGCGAACGTGGGCGCCCTCGCTCTCCTGGATGAGTACACGCCAACCGGCACACTGGTGCAATCCATGTATTTGCCCAATGTCACTAACCCAAGCACCTTGGTGACCAACCCATTGCTAGTTAGCATCAACGGGACCTCCGACGGCAAGTTGACCACATCCGCCGACGGCAGGTTGGTGACCTTTACGGGATACAATGCGCCGGCTGGGACGGGGGCCATCGACAGCTCCACTGTTCCGCGCGTCATTGGGACCATCAACGGGGACGGTCAGACCACCACAACCATTGTCAATGCCTTTTCCGGCGCGACCCTGCGCAGCGCCACCACCGTCAACGGGACTCAATACTGGGCGGCTGGCTCTGCCGGCGGCGTCGAGTACTTCAACAGCGCGGAAGGCAGTCCAACCGGTATTGAGGTCAACGTTACTGCCAACAGCAGGGCAGTCGGCATCGACGACGGGACGCTGTACTGGACTACCGCTACCGGCGCGGCACTTGGCATCGATGAGGAATCGGTCGCGCTGCCGACCACGCCCGGCACGGACATCCATGTCGGCGCCGGCGCCGGCGGCTCTTCTCCCTACCAATTCGTCATCATCAACCTCGACGGGGGCAGCACGCTTGACAGCAGCTCGCTGTTGTACGTCGTCGATGACGACACTACTGCCGCGGGCGGCGGCCTTTATCGATTCAGTTACAATGGAACCTCCTGGAATTCGGTCGGGAACAGGCTGACCACCAACAACATTGTCCCGAACATCGCAGCCAGCCAAACCACCCAGGGCTTGACTGGAACCCTCGAGAACATCGGCGGAGTGCCCACGCCCGTGCTCTACAGCACCTATTCCACGGCGTCGATCGCCGCCACCACTTCCTACGAAACCGGCATCCTGGAATACATCGACAGTTCCCCTACCACCACCCCTCCCCAGCCTCCAACCCAGGATTGGTCGCAGCTGCCCACGCCGATCGGCTTTACGGACCCCGGTTCCTACACCTCACCGGTGGTCCAGTTCAAAGGCGTTGCCATTGTGCCCCAGCTGCCGGGTTCGACGATCCCCAATTTGACTCTTTCCTCGGTTCCGGCGGGGCCGAACGTGGTGTCCACGCAGGCGTTAGTCGTTACCGCCTCGCTGCTGCCCCAAACCGGCTGGGTCAGCTTCATGAACGGCACGACCACGCTCGCCACGGTCCCCATCGTCAACGGCACGGCCACTTACACCATCCCCGGCGGCACGCTCACGGCGGGTTCGCAAACCGTCACCGTTTTCTACGGCGGCAACAACACCTATAACCAGTCCACCTCCGCGATCACTTTCACCGTCGTGCCCTACACCACTTCGATGTCGTTATTCGGCAACGCAAATCCACCCAAGGTGGGCACTAATGTCAACCTGACCGTGACACTCGTGGCCACGGGCGCCGCCAATCCCACGGGCACCGTGACGTTCACTGACAATGCCATTCCTCTCGGCTCGACCACCACGATCACGCAGGTGGCCCCCGATACCTACAGGGCCACGTTGACGGTGCCCACCTCCGCGACGCAGGTTGGCGGCGCGTTGACCCCTGGCATCCACGTCATCACGGCCGTCTACAGCGGCGACACCAATTTCGTCAGCAACTCGGCAGTGGTCACCCAGGCGGTCGACGCAAACCCCTTCGGCAGCGGCGATTTGCTGGTTTATCGCACCGGCGACGGCGCCAACAGCCTCAATTACCTGTACGGTGGCAATGCCGTCTATGTGGATGAGTACACCACGGCGCCGGGGCAAACCGGGCCTGTGCAATCGATTGCTTTCCCCACTGCCGACAGCGGCGCCAGCCACGCTTTGGTGTCCACGAGCGACGACACCACCGTGGTGCCGGCCGGCCAGCTCAGCCTGTCCGGCGATGGCACCAGCGTTTTCGTCGTCGGTTACGATGCCGCACCGAGCACCCTGGCGGATCTGGACACCTCCTCGGCCGCCTTGATCCCACGAACCATCGGCCGCATCTCCTACGATGGCACGGTGGATACGGGCGTCGCGCTCAGCGACCTGTCCAGCGGCGGCGCCGTGCAAGGCGTCTACAGTCCCAACAGCAGCGCCTTCTATGCCACCGGTGTCAACGGCGAGGTGCGCTACGTCAGCTCCTACACGGATAGCCCAGGCACCCAAACTTCCACGCAGATCGACACCGGCGTCAGCGGTACCCCGGTCAGCCTCGATCAAATCGGTGATTTCGGCGGCCAGCTCTATGTCAGCAGCAGCTCGGGAGGCGTCCTCAAGATTGGCACGGTGGGCACGGGCACGCCAACCACGGTGGGCCAGAACATCACTCCCCTGCCGGGCCTGCCGTTCAGCGCCTTCAGCGCACCCGCCGATCCCGTGGGCTTCTATCTCACCAAGCTCAACTCCGCGTCCACGGGCATGGACACGCTGTACATCGCCGACGCCGGCAGCGGCTTCTTCGGCGGCACCATCACCAAATGGTCGCTCGTCAGCGGTTCCTGGGTACTCAGCGACACCATCACCGCCGGCGGCTCGCCGACGGGCTTCGACGACATGCAAGGGCAGACCATCGGCACGACGGTCAAGCTTTATCTCAGCTATGGCTTCGGCGGCTACGGCGATAGTGGCGGCGGCAGCCTGTTTGTGCTGAACGATTCCGGGGGCTACAATCACGCCATAAGCAGCCACGTGCTGATCACGCTGGCAACGCTGAGCACAGTGTCCAACGAAAACTTCCGCGGCGTGGCTTTCGTGCCTGAGGCGCCTGCGACGCACTTCGCCATCACCGGCGCGCCCACCAGCGCCATTGCCGGCGTTGTCGACACCATCACGGTGACAGCTCTCAATGCCTATAACCAGATCGTCACCAACTATTCCGGCACCGTGCATTTCACCAGCACCGATGCGAACGCCGTTTTGCCGCCGGACGCTACACTGGCCGCCGGCGTGGGCGCGTTTAACGTCACGCTCAAGACGGTGGGCGGTCAAACCATCACGGCCACTGACAAGTCCTCCTCTTCGATCCAGGGCACTGCCGCGGTCGCTGTGACGAGCGGCCAGGTTTTCCACTTCGCCGTCACAGCCCCCGCGAGCGCATCAGCGGGAACATCGGTGACCGTTACCGTGACGGTGCAGGATCAATTCTTCAATACCCTCACCAGTTACAATGGCACCGTGCATTTCACCAGCAGCGACCCGAGCGCTGTTTTGCCGGCGGATTCGACCTTGACCAACGGCACCGGCACTTTCACCGTCACTTTTCAAACCGGCGGCAACCAAACGATTACCGCCTCCGACACGGTGGCGACCAGCGGCATCACCGGCAGGTCCTCGGCCATTGCCGTCAGCGCCGCGGCCACCCACTTCAGCGTCAGCGCCGCCACCAGCGCCGTCGCCGGCAATGTGTTTGTTTTCACGGTGACGGCACGTGACGCGGGCAATAACATCGCCGCCGGGTACAGCGGCGTGGTCGGCATCACCAGCAGCGACCCCCAGGCCGCGCTGCCGGCCAATGCCACTCTATCCAACGGCGTGGGCTTCTTCGCGGCGATGCTCAGGACCGCGGGCAACGATACAGTGATCGCCACCGACACGGTCAACGGCGGCATCAAAGGCACCAGCGCCGCGATTTCCGTCACCGCCATCGCCGCCAGCCACTTCAGCGTGTCGGCGCCGGCCAGCGCGGTCACCGGAATCCCCTTTGGCATCACCGTGACCGCGCTCGATCCATTCAACAATACCGCCACTTCCTACGGCGGCACGTTCCAGTTCACCAGCACCGACAGCCTCGGCACGTTCCCTGTCAGCGGCACGCTGACCTTTGGCCAGGGCGTCTTCCCCGCCATAACTCTTAAATCGCCTGGCAACCAGACGATCACCGTCACCGACACGGTCAGCGGCATCACCGGCACCAGCAACACCATCGTTACCCGGGGCCTGACCGTCGCCAGCTTGACTCCCACGCCCAGCGGCTTCACCGCCACCTTCGACAAGCCCTTCGTTCCCTCGGATATCAACCTCTACGATTCCGCCAGCGGCGGCGGGGTCGACGACGTGCTGCTGAGCGGACCCGCGCGCCGCAGATTTCTTTCCACGGCTCGCTGATCATCAGTGCCAACGATCAAACGATCACCTTCGTGAAAACCAGCAACTTCACCGGCGCCGGCTTCAATCCAGGCACCGGTGTGCTGTCGGCTGGCACCTACACGGTCACCTTCCGCAGCGCTGCCAGCGGTTTCGTGGACAGCCTCAACGGCCCGCTCGACGGCGCTAACAACGGCAACCCTGCCGGCAGCAACTACACGGCTACCTTCGTGGTGACCACGCCGCCGGTAGTCGTCGCCATCCCCCCCTTCGCCCGTGGGCCGGACAGCGTCGATACGATCGATATGCCCAACAGCGCGACCACCGGCATTCCGCTCAACGTCAGTGTTGGCAGCGGCATTACCTCGGGCAAGTTCACCTTGCAATACAACTCAGCGCTGCTGAGCATCACCGCGGCCTTTGCCAACACTTCGCTTTCGGGTGCTTCGCTGTCACTGGACGCGGCCTCCACGGCGGGCACTGCCATCCTCGACTTCAGCAGCCCGACGGCACTGACGCAGGCGGGGGCGCTTCGCCTGGGTGGTTTGACGGCGACGGTGCCGGCCACGGCGAATTCGCTGTACCGGTCCAAGGCGCTGTTGCACTGGAGCGGCGTGACGCTCAACGGTGGCGCCATTAATGCCGAGGGCGGCGACGCCGTCGAGGTGGTGGCCTACTTTGGCGATGCCTCCGGCACGGCCAACGGCGCCTTGAGCGGCGGCGACGCGTCGGATATCTCGGCGGTGGCGACCGGCACCAGCACCAATGCAACCCTCGGCACATTGGGCGGATTCTCGGCGTTTCCTTTGGCCGACCCGGTCATCGTCGCCGACCTTAACAATGACGGCCTGGTCGACGCCTCGGACGTGACACTGCTGAACTCCGTGCTTTCCGGCACGCCGCGCACCCAGATACCGACGATTCCGACGAATGTGACGATCACCGCTTATGGCCCCGACCCGGCCCTGAGCTTGCCGGCCGCTTTGCAAGCGACGCCCGGCGGCACGGTGGTGGTGCCGGTGGACATCGACACGGCCAGGCCGGCGGGCAGCATGGGCGCGACGGAAGCGATCCTGGCGCTCGAGTACAATCCGCAAGTGTTCAGCGTGACGCCGGCGGACGTGCAGTTCGGTTCGCTGACCGCTAGCGGCTGGCAATTGACAACCATGGTGAATGCCCAGACGGGCGAGATCGGCATCGACATCTTTAGCAACTCGCCGATCCAAACGACGCTGGGTGGCAGCCTGGTGTCGATCACGATGCACGTGCGTGACACCGCGCCAGCGGGATCGACAGGCTTGACGTTGGTGAACCAGGTGAACCCGACGGGTCAGCGGGTGTTTACGACGACGGTGTCGGATGGCAACGGCGCTTTCGTGCTGCACACGGCAATGACGGCGCTCGGCAGCGAGCCCGGCGAACCTGGGCTGGTGACGGTGGTCAGCGGGCAGTCCGCCGCGGTCAGTGGGCAGTTGGCGGCGGCAAGCGTCCAGTCCGCGGTGGACAACACCTCCGCGACAACTGACTCAAACGCTTCGGATTTGAAGCTTGCCACCCACGGCCAACTGGTCGCAGCCTACTATTTGGGTCAAGTATTTGGTGAAATCGACCCGATGTCGGCGCCGGCGAGCATGATTGCTCAGCCCGGAGCGATTTTGAACAACGAGTCCAGCGACGATGCAAACACGTTAGCTCAGGCCAAGGCATGGCTGCAGCCGCTAGCTGGCATGCACAGCGGCCTTGTTCCGGCCGAAATGTTGGAGTCGATGAGCCAGGCGAATGCCAACGAAATGGGCGGCCTTGATGATGCGGACCTGGCGAGCCACGAGGAGTTCTTCGCCCGCGAGGCGAGTGAGTGGCGGCTGCCGTAGGCTGAACAATTAACTCCTTGATTTGGATGGAGTTTTGGCCTTTGTCCTCTCGTTACCAAACACTAGTTTGGGAAGGCCCGACTTCCAAACTCCTGTTTGGCGACACAGCACCCCGGAGGCGACAAACCCCTCGAAGGATAGGTCTCGGCAAACAGGAGTGAGCGGCGTTCCTAAACCGGAGTTTGGGAACGAGTGGCGTTTAGGAACGAGCGGAAACAGGAGTTTGCGCAGCGGCGTTCCCAAACGGGCGTTTGGGAACGATTGGCTACGAGAGGCACAACATGCAATGCCATTCATTTCATTCCGCCCCTCCCCTGTCACCCCCTGTTATACATTTCAGACCCCCCTTCGGAGCAATGCCGCCAACCTAAAAATCCAGTCCCGGCTCAACGACATAGCCGCCGGCGGTGGATTCGTTGCGTTGCAGACACCCACACATCTCCCTGAACGAATTTCGTCCGCCGGTGGTTCTTCTATCCAGCACGGCTTCATTCCCCAAGTGCTTTGGGAGAGTGAACTTCTGGCGACCATCTTGCCGTGGCCACTCGGCCCTGCAACGGATTCGTTGCACGCACGGGATCGTCAAAGCGTCAATTCATGGCCTGGAAACCACCGTCAGGAGAGCAAAAGGAGAGCAATCCACTGCCTTTTTCGTGTTTTCGCTGTTCGCACTGGCGTGATTCCGTATGTTAGTCTGCACTCCGCCAGCCGCCTTTAGCATCCGCGTGCTGGCCGCGGGTGCCCTTTGTTGCCGCTGCTATTTCCCCAGGTCGAGGTGGGCCATGTTGCCTGCTTGGCTGCGCAGTATTATCAAACGGGTGAACAATGGCCAATCTGGCGGGCGCGAGCCCAGGAAAGCGGGCGGGTCGCGGCACTGCTTCAGGCCGCGTTGTGAGCAGCTCGAGGATCGGGTGGTGCCGACGCAGATATACCTTTCCACGGGTCTTGTCGGCACACGGGGTAGCATTGTCCAGGTTGCTGTCAATGTGAACTCGCTCGATGATGCCGGCAACGGCAATTTAGGCATGAGCGCGGCCCAGGCAGTAATATATTACGACCAAACTGTATTTACTGTGGCCAACAGTAGCGTAACTCTGGGCACCATCGCCACCAACGGCTTTTCGACCCAGGGGGAGGGCTATTCGCCTGAAAACCCGAATAGCTGGGGCCTGAATGTCAATACAAATCAAGCTGGCCAAATCGCATTTGGCCTTAGTACGTCTTCAACCATCACAGACAGCGGCAGCGGCAGCTTGGTGTTGATTAACTTCCAGGTCAAAAGCAACGCGCCGCTGGGAGTGACCAATTTGAATTTGGGGCCGGACTTCTTTGGCAGCACCTACTCGTCCATTTATGATGAGAATTTCAACAGGTATACGCTTAACCCGCCTCCCCAGGACAACGTCACCAGCCTGAGCCCTTATACGTACATTGGGACAAGCAGCACGGACCAGGACGACAGCACGATTACCATCCTTGGCACCACCCCGCCGCCTGTGGCAAGTAACGATGCCTATGCCGTCACCGCAAGGTCGGTGGCAAGCGATCCCAGTTTGACCGTGGGCGCCAACGCGGTGCAAACACTGACCTTTAGCGGGAACCCCACAACAGGATCATTCACGCTGGCCGTGGCAAGCCTAACAACCAGCCCGATCAGCTACAGCACTTCCGTCGGCACGCTGCAAAGTAATATCCAGACCGCTTTGGCCGGTCTGTCGTCCATCGGCACTGCGAACGTCACGGTAAGCGCCGCCAGCAATGCGTTGGTCACGGTCACCTTCCAGGGCGGCCTCGGCGGGCAGACGCTGCCGACCATGACGGTTACCAACGCGTTAACCGGCAGCAGCAATCCTCAGGTCAGCGTGGCCACCACCACCAACGGCGATGCCGGCCTCCTGGACAACTCCTTCAGTCCGGTCGGCGACCCGATCCTTGCCGTCGAGGAAAGCAGCCCCGCGGACGGGACACTTTCGTTCAACGCCAATGGTTCGTTCACATACACTCCCAACCTCAATTTCATTGGCACCGATAGTTTCACATTCGTGGCCGACGACACCACGGTTGCCGGCAGCCCTGGCTACAGCAACACCGCCACGGTGAACATTTCCGTGACGGCGGTATTGAGCATTCCGACCAATTTGACCTCGACGCGGGGCGGAACCGTGGTGGTGCCGGTAAATTTGAACGATGCAAATCCCGCTGGTTCCGGCGGGCTCGAGAGTTGCCAGCTGGCCGTCGATTACAACCCGGCGATTTTCACTGCAGCCAGCACTGGCATCTCGCTCGGAACCGCCACCACTGCTGCCAACACGGTCCAGAGCATTGATTTTGGCGGAAGTATCAACGGCGGCAGCTTTGCCTTGGCGTTTAACAACACGGTCAGCCCCTATTACGGCAGTATCAACGGCAGCACAGGCGCGATCGCTTACGGCCCAAATCTCGCAAGCCTGATCAGCGGTATTCAAAGCGCCCTCAATTCGCTGATGGGCACCGGCAATTCCCTGGTGAGCGCGGCCAACGCGAGCAGCGTCACGGTGACCTTTGACGGATCGTTGGCAGGATTGTCCGAGCCCAACATGACGGCAGTTTCCGCACTGGTCGGAACCCTGCCGACCATGGCAATCAGCCCAATAACCACGGGCTTTAAGTCCTTTTCTTTAACAACCAACATTGGCACAGGCGCGAATGCTGGTCAAATTGGCATCGCCATGGCCGCGGGAGCGCGCCAAACGCCAACACCATCGGCGGCAGCTTGTGTTTGATCACATTCAGCGTTGCCAACAGCGCGCCTAGTGGACCATCGGCGGTCAGCATTGCGGCCAGCAACACGCCAGGGGCCACGACTTCGATCACCACCGCCTTGGATGGCACCAGCGCCCAGATTGCGCTGCGGCCCGCGCCGAGCAACGGCACCAATGTTCTCGGCGTGGACGGCATTGTTGACATCATAAATCCTCCTTTCGCCATCACGGCGCCCAGCAACGTCGCCGCGGGCAGCCCGTTCTTCTTTACGGTCACGGCCCTGAATCCCCAAAACAGCACGAATACGGCCTACACGGGGACTGTCCACTTCACCAGCAGCGACGGTCAGTCCGTTCTGCCCGCCGATTACACCTATACCTCCGCCGACGCCGGCGTACACGTTTTCAGCGCGACGCTCAAAACCGCCGGCGGGCAAACGCTGACGGTCACTGACAACAGTTTAAGCAGCAATAACGCCGTCAGTAGCGCGATCAGCATCGCGCCCCTGGCGGCGACCAATTACTCCGTGACCGCTCCGGCCAACGCGACGGCGGGTAAGGTGTTCAATTTTACTGTCACGGCCCTTGATATGTTCAACAACATTGCCACCGGCTACACTGGGACAGTCAAGTTCAGCACCAGCGACACACTGGCTACGCCGCCGGTCAATGCGACCTTGAGCGGTGGCATCGGCATCTTCAGCGCCACATTGAAGAAAGCCGGCAGCCAAACGCTGACGGCCACCGACACCGGCACCAGCAGCATCGTTGGCACCAGCGGCCCCATCTCGGTGTCGCCTGGGGCGGCGACAAGCTTTAGCGTCACGGGCAGCACCACGTCCGTCACGGCAGGCACCGCTGTCAACTTCACCGTTACTGCCCTGGATGCCTTCAGCAATATCGCCACGGGCTACTCGGGCACGGTCGCCTTTGCCACCACCGATCCTCTGGCGACACCGCCGAGCAATTCGACGTTGGGCAACGGCGTGGGCCTTTTCACCGTGACGCTGGAAAAAGCGGGAAATCAGACGCTCATCGCCACCGACATGAGGTCAAGCACCCTCATTGGAACAAGCAATCCCATCACGGTTACTGCCGCCACGGCGACGGCGTTTGTCGTCACGGGCAGCCCCACTTCGGTCATGGCCGGCACCGCCGTCGGCTTTACGGTCACGGCCGTGGACACGTTCGGCAACATCGCCACGAGTTACACGGGCACGGTCCGCTTCACCACCACCGATACAGAGGCGACACCACCCGCCAATTCAACACTGTCCAATGGCACGGGATCTTTCACCGTCACATTGAATTCGGCGGGCAGCCAAACTCTTTCGGTAACAGACGTCGCCCACAGCAGCATCACGGGCACCAGCAACGCCATCGTCGTCATTGCCGCGAGCGCAACGCATTTCGAAGTCAATGCCCTCACGCAAATCAATCTGAACATTCCGTTTGCCCTCACGATTATAGCCCAGGACCAATTTGGCAACACGGCCACGGGATATGCTGGCACTGTCGATTTCACCTGCAGTGATTCCGTCGCGACCTTGCCGGCTAACACGGCTCTAACCAACGGCGCGGGCATTTTCAGCGCCATCTTGAACACGCAAGGCGTGCAGACCGTAACAGCAGCAGACAGCAGCAATACCGCCATTAACGGCAGTGCCGTGATAACGGTAGTTAATTCACTCGGCGTCACTCCTTTCGTGGAGTCGATCAACCGCACGAACCCGGCCGGCCCGGCGACCAACGCCAGCACTGTCACCTTTACTGTCACGTTCAGCGAAACCGTGGTGGGAGTCAATCTCAGCGACTTCCAACTTGCTTTGACCGGCCAGGTCGCGGCCACGTTAAGTCAAGTGACGCCGGTCAGCGGCGCCGTCTACACAGTCACCGTGACCGGCATCACCGGTGTAGGCAACGTAGGTTTGAACTTGGTGGACAACGGCACAATCCACGACCTCGCAGGGAACCCGCTCACGCAACCGAGGCGCCGGCTGCGTTCGTTGTCACTGCTCCACAAACACTTGCCACTGGAGCTGGGCCAGCTTCAGTTGTGGTTGGCGATTTAACCAATGACGGCAAACTCGACATCGTCGTGGCCAATGCTGGCAGTAACACGGTTAGCGTGCTGCTGGGCAACGGCAACGGGACCTTTCAGGCCCAACAAACGTTCGCCACCGGCACCGATCCATCTTCGGTGGCGATTGGGGATGTGACTGGCGATGGCAAACCCGACCTCGTGGTGCCCAATGGTAATACCGTAAGTGTGCTTCTGGGCAACGGCAACGGCACCTTCCAAACAAAGCAGACCTTCGCCACTGGTTTCGACCCTCTTTCGGTGGCCCTTGGCGATTTCACCAGCGATGGCATATCCGACATTGTCGTGGCCAATGATCTAAGCAACACGGTAAGCGTGTTATTGGCCAACGGCAACGGCACCTTCCAGGCACAACAAACCTTCGCCACCGGCAGTCGCCCCCATTCGGTGGCAGTTGGCGATGTGAACGGCGACGGCAAACCCGACATCGTCGTGGCCAATTTCGCTAGCAACACGGTAAGCGTGCTGCTGGGCAACGGCAACGGCACCTTCCAGACGCAGCAAACCTTTGCCACAGGCACTTACCCCAGATCGGTGGCGATCGCCGATGTAAGCGGCGACGGCAAATCTGACCTTGTGGTGGCCAACGACGGCACTAACACAGTGAGCCTGCTGTTGGGCAACGGCAACGGCACCTTCCAAATACAGCAGATCTTTGCCGTTGGCGATTACCCACAATCGGTGGCGGTTGCCGATGTGACCGGCGACGGCAAACCCGACATCGTTGTGCCAAATTATAGTAATAAAACCGTGAGCGTGCTGCTGGGCAACGGCAACGGCACCTTCCAGGGGCAACGACTATTCGCCACTGGTAATGAATCAAATTCAGTGGCTGTTGGCGATTTGACTGGTAACGGCAACCCTGATCTTGTCGTGGCCAATCGTGGCAGCAACACGGTGAGCGTGCTGCTGGGCAACGGCGACGGCACCTTCCAAGCGCAGCAACTATTCGCTATTGGTTCTGACCCACTTTCAATGGCGTTTGGCGATGTGACCGGGAACGGCAACCCTGATCTTGTCGTGGCCAATCATGGCAATAACACGGTCAGTGTGCTGCTGGGCAACGGCAACGGCACCTTTCAGGCACAGCAAACCTTTGCCACTGGTATTGGGCCCGATGCGGTGGCAATTGGTGAATTGACTGGCGACGGAAAACCCGACCTCGTCGTGGCCAATGCTGGCAGTAACACGGTCAGCGTGCTGCTGGGCAACGGCAACGGCACCTTCCAGGCGCAGGAAACCTTCGCCACAGGTGGTTACCCCGCGTCGGTCGTGGTTGCAGACCTGACCGGCGACGGCATACCCGACCTGCTCGTGGCTGATGCTTTCAATACCACGGTCAGCGTGTTGCTGGGCAACGGCAATGGGACCTTCCAGGCGCAGCAAACTTTGGGCCCTTTTAGTGTGCCGGCTTCTTTGGTAGTTGCCGATCTGACTGGGGACGGCACACCCGATCTCGTCGTGGCCAATAATGAAAACAACACGGTAAGCGTATTGCTGGGCAACGGCAACGGGACATTTCAGAGGCAGCACACCTTCGCCACTGGTGATGCACCTAACTCGTTGGCGGTTAGCGATTTGACCGGCAATGGCATACCCGATCTCGTGTTGAGTAATTTTCGCAGTAACACAATAAGCGTGCTGCTGGGCAACGGTAACGGAACGTTTCAGGCCCAGCAAACCTTCCGCGCGGGTAATTACCCGAGCTCGGTAACGATTGGCGATTTGACCGGGGACGGCACGCCCGATCTCGTCGTGGTCAATCCACACAGCAACACCGTAAGCGTGTTGTTGGGCAACGGAAACGGGAGTTTCCAGGTGCCGCATACCTTCGCTACCGGCTATGGCCCATCTTTGGTTGCGGTTGGTGATTTGACCGGGGACGGCAGAGCCGATGTGATCGTGGCGGGTGACTACGCGGTGAGCGTTTTGCTGAATTCGTCCAACGGCAATTTCACGGGGCAGACCTACACTATCGACGAACCCGGACCGGCGACCGCCTTTACCGTTACTGGCAGCTCCCGCTGCTATCCCGTCAGGCACTTCCGTGAGCTTCACTGTCACGGCCCGCGACAGCTTAGGCAACGTCGCCACGGGTTACACCGGCACCGTCCACTTCGCCAGCAGCGACCGCCAGGCCGGCTTGCCCGCGGATGCCACGTTGACCAACGGCGTAGGCAGCTTCAACACCACCCTCAAAACAGCCGGGGCCCAACTCCTGACCGTCACCGACACGGTCGCCAAAACCATCACAGGCACCAGTGCTCTGATCGCTGTGTTGCCCACCGCCGCCACGCACCTCTCCTTCACTGCCCCCGCCGCCGTCACGGCTGGTACCCCACTCACCTTCACTGTCACGGCCCTGGACCAGTTCAACAACCAGGCCGTCACCTACGCAGGCACGGTCCACTTCACCAGCACCGACAGCGCCGCCTCTCTCCCCGCCGACAGCGCCCTGGCCTTTGGATTGGGCACTTTCAGCGTGACGCTTAACACGCCTGGCAGCCAAACGCTGACCGCCACCGACACCACAACCAGCACCATCGCCGGCACCAGCAATGCCATCTCGGTCAGCCCCGTCATTGGCGCTGCCACCCATTTCGCAGTCAGCTCCCCAAGCACCATCACGGCGGGCAGCGCCTTCGTTTTCACCGTGAAAGCATTGGACTCCAAAGGCAACACGGCTTCGGGCTACGCAGGCACCGTCGACTTCAGCAGCAGCGACGGCCAGGCTGGATTGCCCGCCAATGGCACACTAGCCAGCGGCATTGGCTACTTCGCGGCAGTGCTGAAGACAGCAGGCAATCAAGCGCTCAACGTCACCGATACGGTCAATAATGCTATCGCGGGCACCAGCGCCGTCATCACCACCGGCGCTGCCGCCGCCAGCCATTTTGCGCTCGCCCTTCCTGCCGCTGCGCCGGTGGGCACGGGTTTGAGCGTCACTGTCACGGCTGTCGATTCGTATGGCAACACCGCGACCGGCTACAACGGCACCGTCCTGATTAGCAGCAGCGACGGCGCAGCCGGGTTGCCTGCCAACAAGACGCTGACTAGCGGCGCCGGCACGTTCAGCGTCACGCTCAACACGCCAGGCAACCAAACGGTAATCGCTACCGATTCGGTCAACGGCACCATCACGGGCAGCGGCGCCGTCAGCGTCAGTCCCTTGGCCGCCACGCACTTTGTTGTCAGCGCGCCAAGCAGCACTGTGGCGGGCGGCGTTTTCGCCATTACCGTGACGGCCAAGGACGCCCTGGGCAACACCGCCACGGGCTACACCGGCATGGTCTACATCAGCAGCAGCGACGGCCAGGCCACGATGTCGGCCGATGCCACCTTGACGGCCGGCGTCGGCTACTTCGGCGCCGCGCTGCGCACCTCCGGCAACCAGACCTTGACCGCCACCGACACGACCAACAGCAGCCTCAGCGGCACCAGCACGGCGATCGCGGTCAGTCCATCGGCCGCCAGCCATTTCGTGGTATCGGCACCCAGCACAGCCATCACCGGCAACCCGCTGGGCTTCACGGTGACGGCCAAGGACCTGTTCAACAATACGGTAACCGGCTACGCCGGCACACTCACTTTCACCAGCACCGACAGCCTGGCCGCGCTGCCTGGCAACGCCACTCTGACAGCCGGCGCTGGCGTGTTCAGCACCACCCTTAATTCGCCGGGCAATATGACGATTACGGCCACCGACGTCGGCGCCGGCACCATCACCGGCGTCAGCAACACCATCATTAGCCGCGGCCTGACCGTCACCGGCCTGACGCCGACATCGACCGGCTTCGTCGCCACCTTCGACAAACCCTTTGTTGCGTCGGATATCAACCTCTACGACTCGACCAGCGGCGGCGGTGTCGACGACGTGCTGCTGACCGGCCCCGCGCGCCGCAGGTTTCGATCCATGGCTCGCTCATCATCGATCCGAGCGATCAAACAATCACCTTTGTCAAAACCAGCAATTTCACGGGGCCGAACTTCAATCCCAGCAGCGGCGTGCTTGCGGCGGGCACTTACACCGTTACCTTCCGCAGCGCCGCCAGCGGCTTTGTGGACATCCTGAATGCACCGCTGGACGGCGCCAACAACGGCAACCCCGCCGGCAGCAACTATGTTGCCACCTTCGTGGTGGCCACGCCGCCGGGGGCGACAGCGATCGTCGGCATCCCGGCCTTCGCTCGCGGGCCGGACAGCGCCGATGCGATCAATCTGCCCAATAGCGCCAGCGTCGGCATTCCGGTCAACGTCAGCATTGGCACCGGCATAACGTCCGGCAAATTCACTTTGCAGTACAACGCACAGTTGTTGAGCATCAGCACCGTCGCGGTCAACACCTCCTTGACGGGTGCTTCGCTATCGCTGGACGCGGCATCCACGGCGGGCACCGCCATCCTCGACTTCAGCAGCCCGACGCCGCTGACTGCAGCAGGGCCAGTTCGCCTGGGCGGCTTGACGGCGACGGTGCCGAGCACTGCGGCGTCGCTGTACAAATCCAAGGCGCTCTTGCACTGGAGCGGCGTGACGCTCAACGGCGGAGCGATTGCCGCGCTGGGCGATGATTCCGTGGAAATCGTCGCCTACTTCGGCGATGCGTCGGGGTCGGCGAACGGCAGCTTGAGCGGCGGCGATGCGTCGGACATCTCGGAGGTGGCGACCAGCATGGACACCAATGCCGCCACCGGCGCATTGGCTGGATTTTCAGCATTCCCGCTGGCCGACCCAGCCATCATCGCCGACCTCAACAACGACGGCCTGGTGGATGCCTCCGACGTGACGCTGCTGAACTCGGTGCTGGCGGGCACCCCACGTCCGCAGATACCCACGATTCCGACGAATGTGCCGATCACTGCCTACGGCCCTGATCCGCTCTTAAGCTTGCCGGCCGCAATGCAGGCAACGTCCGGCGGCACGCTGGTGGTGCCGGTGGACATCGACACCGCTCATCCCGATGGGAGCACGGGCGCGACCGAGGCGATCCTGGCACTGGAGTACAATCCGCAAGTGTTCAGCGTGTCGCCGGCGGACGTGCAGCTGGGTTCGCTGACGGGAGGCTGGCAGTTGACGGCGGCGGTGAACGCTCACGCGGGCGAGATCGGCATCGACGTGTTCGGCGGCACGGCCATCCAGACGACAAACGGCGGCAGCTTGGTGGCGGTCACCTTGCACATTCTCGACACCGCACCCGGCGGTACGGCGGATTTGATGCTGGTCAGCCAGGTGGATCCAACCGGTCAGCGGGTGTTCACCACGACGGTGGCGGATGGCCAGGGCGCGTTGGTCCTGCATCCGGCCATGACCGCCGACGGCATCGAGCCAGGCACGCCGGCCATGGTGACCATTGGCAGTGCGGCAGCGCCGCTTGAGGATCCATTGATGGCCCAATCGTCTGACGGCGCGAGCCTCTGGCTGCCTGTCAAGACTTCAGTGCCTGCTTCGGACTTCAGTACCCCAACCACGCTGGCTGGCAATGCCGTGCCGCAGGTTTTCTACGATCTGGGGCAAGCCGCAAGCTTGAATCAGGAGACATCCTTCGGGCAACCTGGCCCGCTGGTGATTAGCGAGCCAAATGATTTGGCGCTGGCTGACGCTCATGGCGGGGCTGCGGCCGTGCCTCTACCTGGCGCCGTCCAGACAGATTGGATATCGGACGATTACCTGGCGTATTTGCGGCAATCGGTCAATCGTGGAGCGGGGCTGACTGAACTGGACGATTCTGGGATGGATGACCGCCTTTAGGCAAAAAACGGACGGCAGCAAGGATCACCGAGCGGCGAGCCGAGCACCGTAAGGTGCCGGTTAGCAAGCACGAACCGGCACCTTACGGTGCTCGGCTCGCCTTTACCCCGGTTGCCGGCGAAGTGTTCCACGTCGTGCGACTTGCTCCACAGGCGATGTGGCGAGTAGGGAAATTGGTTGCGTTGGCCTGCCTGGCATGTTAGCATCGACCCTCAACACCCGGCAACTCGGCAGCTTTGCCGTCCAGTGGTGGAGCTATTGGTCCCCATGATGAATTCTCTCTTTCGTCGCTGGCTTGGCAAACTGCTCGAGCGCCGCGCCACGCCGGATTCATGCCGTCCGGCGAGTGCTTCTTCGCTTCGAGGAGCTGGAAGATCGTACGCTGCCCTCCGGTGGATATCCCTATGTCCAGTCAATCAACCGCACCAACCCGGCCAGCGCGGTCACCAATGGCACCAGCGTCACCTTCACGGTCACCTTCAGCGAGGTGGTTACGGGCGTCGCTGCCAGCGATTTTCAGCTGGCCCTCGGCGGCACGGCGACTGGCACGGTGAGCCAGGTGACGCCAGTCAACGGATCGGTCTACACGGTCAGCGTCAGCGGCGTCTCGGGCAACGGCACGCTTGGGCTGAACCTGGTCGATAACGGCAGCATCCACGATGCCGCCGGCAATCCCCTCACTCAGCTAAACGCGCCGGCCGCCTTCCAACTCCCACAAACTTTCTCCGTTAGTGGAATTCCGCAGTCGTTGGCGCTCGGCGATGTGAACGGCGACGGCATACCTGACCTCGCCATTCCGGGGAGCGTGCTGCTGGGCAACGGCAATGGCACCTTCCAGACCCAGCCAGCCATTTCCACGGGAATCGCTGGGCCGTTAGCGATGGGAGACGTTAATGGCGACGGCAAACTGGACCTTGTTTCGACAGGGAGCGTGCTGCTGGGCAACGGCAATGGCACCTTCCAGACTCCTAGCGGCTTCTTCTCCGGCGGTCTTGATCCAAAAGCAGTGGCCTTGGGTGATGTGAACGGCGACGGCAAGCTCGACGTCGCCGTGGCCAACAATGTTTATGGTGGCACGGTGACCTTGCTGCTAGGCAACGGCAACGGCACCTTCAGGGCCGGCCAAACGATCGCGGTCGGTCCCAACCCCTATGCCGTGGCGCTAGCCGATATCAACGGCGATGGCAAGGCCGACCTTATCGTGGGCGATACATCGGCGGGTGGTAGCCTGGTGAACGTGCTGCTGGGCAACGGCAATGGGACTTTTCAGGCCCCGCAACCCATCGCCAGCAGTCCCGATCTCCTTGGGATAGCGGTGGCTGATGTCAACGGCGACGGCATACCGGACCTGATTATTGCCAACGGCATCCCCAACTCGGTAGATGTGCTGCTTGGCAATGGCAACGGCACCTTTGGGGCCCCGCAGACCTTCGCCGCCGGTTCTCACCCGTATGCCGTCGCGATCGGCGATGTCAACGGCGACGGCAGACCCGACCTCGTCGTGGCCAATAAAGCCAGTTTTACGGTGAGCGTTTTGCTAAACTCAGGCAACGGCAACTTCACGGGCCAGGTCTACACGCTCACCACTGCGACGACCAACCTGGCCTTCAGCGGCCTGCCCGCCACCACAACGGCCGGCAGCAGCTTTGGCTTTACCCTGAGTGCTTTAGACTCGTCCAACCATGTTGTCCCAAGCTACACCGGTACAGTGCACTTCACCATGAGCGACACCGGCGCCGGGTCGGTCGTGCCGGCCGATTACACATTCACGCCCGCTGACGGCGGCGTCCATGTCTTCACCGCCGGTGCGATCCTGGTCAGCCTCGGCAATCAAACCATCACTGCCACGGATGCAGCCCAGAACGCCCTGAGCGGCAGTGCGGTGGTTTCGGTTCTCCCCGTGGCTGCCACGCATTTTGCCGTCTTTGCGGCCACACCTTTCAAACCCAACGTCGCGTTTAACTTCATGGTGACGGCGCTGGACCAATTCGGCAACACGGCCCAGGGCTATACCGGAACTGTAGGTTTTAGCAGCAGTGACCCTCAAGCATTGTTGCCGGCCAATGCCACGCTCACCAACGGCGTGGGCACCTTCAACGCGACCTTGATAACGCCCGGTCAGCAAACCGTGACGGCCACCGACAGCACCAATGCCGCCATCACCGGCAGCGCCGTGGTGGATGCGTTCAATCCGGTCGGCATCGCGCCCTTCGTTCAGTCGATCAACCGCACCAACCCAGCCGGACCGGTCACCAACGCCGGCACGGTCGTCTTCACGGTCACTTTCAGCCAGCCTGTTATCGGCGTCAATCTTACCGATTTTGCCCTGGTCTTTACCGGCACGACGGCGGGCACGTTGACGCAGGTGGCGCCTGTCAGCGGCGCCGTCTATACGGTCACGGCGAGCGGCATCACCGGCACAGGCACCCTGGGCCTGAACCTGGTGGATAACGGCAGCATCACCAACCTTGCCGGCAATCCCCTTACTCATCCCAACGCGCCGGCCGAATTCGCGGTCAATGCCGCGCTAACCTTCGCCACCGGTCCTGTCCCGCTTGCGGTGGTGGCGGCGGATGTCAACGGCGACGGCAAACCCGATCTCGTCGTGGCCAATTCAAATGGCAACACGGTAAGCGTGCTGCTGGGCAATGGCAACGGCACCTTCCATGCCCAGGAGACGTTACTTGCCGGTGCAAAGCCCGTTGCCCTGGCGGTGGCGGACGTCAGCGGCGACAGCAAACCCGACATCGTCGTGGCCAATGATCTCAGCAACACGCTGAGCGTGCTGCTGGGCAACGGCAACGGCACTTTCCAGGCCCAGCAAACCTTCGCCACCGGCAAGGGGCCAACCTCGGTGGCGGTGGGCGATGTGAACGGCGACGGCAAACCCGACATCGTCGTGGCCAATTACAACGGCAACACGGTGAGCGTGCTGCTGGGCAACGGCAACGGCACTTTCCAGGCCCAGCAAACCTTCGCCACCGGCACTTATCCCGTCGCGGTGAAGTTTGCCGATGTCAACGGCGACGGCAAGCCCGACATCGTCGTCGCCAATAATCTTAGCAGCACGGTGAGCGTGCTGCTGGGCAACGGCAACGGCACCTTCCAGGCCCAGCAGACTTTCCCCTGCGGCGCTTATCCACAATCGCTGGCAATTGGCGATGTGAACGGCGATGGCAAGGCCGACCTCGCACTGACCAATAACAGCAGCGGCACGGTGAGCGTGCTGCTGGGCAACGGCAACGGCACCTTCCAGGCCTCGCGATTTTTCGCCACCAACCTTGGCACAAACTCGGTGGAGCTGGGCGACGTGAATGGCGACGGCAAACCCGACCTGGTCGTGGCCAACTTTGGCAACAACACGGTGAGCGTGCTGCTGGGCAACGGCAACGGCACTTTCCAGGCCCAGCAAATGTTCGCGGCCGGTTTTGGCCCCTCGGCCGTGGCCCTGGGCGATGTGAATGGGGACGGCAAGCTCGACCTCGCCATCGCCGATGAAGACAGCGACACAGTGAACGTGCTGCTGGGCAACGGCGACGGCACTTTCCAAACCCAGAAGTCCATCCCCACAGGTGCGGGGCCCGTCGCGGTGGTGGCGGGTGACTTCAACGGCGACGGCAAAACCGACCTGGCTATTGCCAATTACGAAAGCGACTCGGTGAGCGTGTTGCTGGGCAACGGCAACGGCACCTTCCAGGCGCAGCAAACCTACACCACCGGTCTTAGGCCGCAAGCGCTCGCCGTGGCCGATGTCAACGGCGACGGCAAACCCGACCTGGTCGTTGCCGATTTTCTTGGCAGCACGGTGAGCGTGCTGCTGGGCAACGGCAACGGCACCTTCCAGGCCCAGGAGACTTTCGCCACAGGTGCTTATCCGCAAGCGCTGGCCGTGGGAGATGTCAGTGGCGACGGCAATCCCGACATTGTTGTGGCCAATTACAGCGGCAACTCGGTGAGCGTGCTGCTGGGCAACGGCAACGGCACCTTTCAGACCCAGCACACCTTCGCCACCGGTGGCGGGCCCTTTTCGGTGGCAATAGGTGATGTCAACGGCGACGGCAATCCCGACCTGGTGGTGGCCAATTATCACAGCAATTCCCAGGGCGTAGGCACCGTGAGCGTGCTGCTGGGCAACGGCAACGGCACCTTTCAGGCGCAAACCACCTTTGCCGCCGGTCCTGAGCCGCATTGGGTGGCGATGGGCGATGTAAATGGCGACGGCAATGCCGACCTGGTGGTGGCCGATGAAGGCGGCGGCGTGGTAAGCGTGCTGCTGGGCAACGGCAACGGCACCTTCCAGACACCGCGGATTTTCGTTGCCGGCGCTTTCCCCGATTCGGTTGTTTTGGCCGATGTGAACGGCGACGGCAAACCGGACCTGGTCGTCGCCAATGGGGCAGGCACCAGCTCGCTGAGCATCCTGCTGGGCAACGGCAACGGCACTTTTCAGACCCAGCAAACCTTCGCAGCGGGTGGTTACACAGGTGCCGTGGCGGTGGCCGATGTGAACGGCGACGGCAGGCCCGACCTCGTCTTTGCCAATTACAGCAGTAATTCCGTGAGCGTTTTGCTGAATTCGGCCAACGGCAATTTCACGGGGCAGACCTATACCATCATCAGCGCGGCGGCGGCGGCACAATTCCTCGTGAGTGCCACTCCGGCCACCATCCCCGCGGGCAGCCCCGCATCCCTGACCGTCATTGCGCAGGACCAGGTCGGCGAAACGTCTCGTGCCTATACGGGCACCGTGCACTTCTCGACCACGGACGTGGGAATTGGCGTGTCCCTGCCCTCGGATTACACATTTGTGCCTGGCGACAACGGCGTTCATGTGTTCACCGGCGCCTTGACAATGGTGACGCTGGGAAGCCAGACCGTAACAGTCACCGACACCACGACTGGCAGCATTACTGGCAATACCGTTGTCACTGTGACCGCCCCTGTTGCCAACCATTTCATGGTGACTGCCGCGTCGACTGCTGTCGCAGGTATGGCCATTATCGTGACCGTGACGGCCGAGACCACCTTTGGCAACACCGCCACCAATTACACCGGCACGGTCCAATTCACTTGCAGCGCTGCCACTGCATTATTGCCGCCTAGCGCCACGTTGACGGCTGGCGTCGGCGTTTTCAGCGTCATTCCGATCACTGCCGGCACTCAAACGATCACCGCTACCGATACCGCGAACAGTTCCCTGACAGGCACCAGCGGCAACATTACCGTCAGTGCCGCGGCGGCGAACCACTTTGCAGTCAGCGCTCCCAGCAGCGTCTCGGCGGCAATACCGTTCACCTTCACCGTCACAGCGGAAGACCCGTTTGACAACCCTGCCATTTATGCGGCAACGCTGCGTTTTACCAGCAGCGACCAAAGTGCCGTATTGCCAGCCAATGCCACCCTCATAGGCGGCAGCGGCACCTTTAGCGCGACCTTGAATACCTTTGGCAGCCAAAGCATCGCCGTTTTCGACGCGGCTGCCATCACCGTCACCGGCAGAACCTCCACTATCACCGTCACTGCTCCCGCGACCGATTTCGCAATTAGCGCGCACCACCAACACCACGGCGGGGAACGTTTTGATTTACACGGTGACGGCCAAGGATGCGCAGGGCAACACCGCCATGGGTTATTCCGGCACGGTGCACATCAGCAGCAGCGATGCCCAGGCCAGTTTGTCGGCCGACGCCACCTTGACGGCCGGCGTCGGCTTCTTCGGCGCCGCGTTGCGGACCGCGGGCTTTCAGACATTGACCGCCACAGACACGACCAACGGCGGCCTGAGCGGCACCAGCGCGGCGATCACTGTCAGCGCCGGTGCCGCCAGTCATCTAGCGGTTTCGGCCCCCGCCGTCGCCATTACTGGCAACGCCGTGAGCTTCACTGTCACCGCCAAGGATCCCTTCAATAACACCACCTCCAGCTACACGGGCACAGTGCGTTTCAGCAGCAGCGATGCCGCCGCCAAACTCCCTGGCAACACCACATTGACGAACGGCGTGGGAGTGTTCAGCGCCACTTTCAATTCGCTAGGCAGCCAGAACGTCACGGCCACCGACGTCACCACCGCCACGATCACCGGCACCAGCATCACCATCGCCACGCGCGGCCTCACCGTCACCACCCTGACGCCGACGCCCACCGGCTTCGTCGCCATCTTTGACAAGCCGTTCATTGCCACATTGCTCGATCTCTACGACTCCAGTTCCGGCGGCGGGGTGGACGACGTGCTGCTGACCGGACCCGGCGCACCGCAGATTTCGATTCACGGCTCGCTGATCATCGATCCCAGCGATCAGACGATCACGTTTGTCAAAACCAGCAACTTCACCGGCGCCAGCTTCAATCCGAGCACAAGCGTCCTGGCGGCCGGCACTTACACGGTCACATTCCGAAGCGCCACCAACGGCTTCATGGATAGCCTCGGCGACCCGCTCGACGGCGCCAACAACGGCAACCCGGCCGGCAGCAATTATGTCGCTACCTTCGTGGTGGGCGCGACCCCGGCAGTGACAGTCGGCATCCCGGCGTTCGCTCGTGGGCCCGACAGCGCCGCTGCGATCGACCTGCCCAATAGTGCGACCACCGGCATTCCGCTCAACGTCAGCGTTGGCAGCGGCATAACCTCGGGCAGATTCACATTGCAGTACAACCCGGCGCTCTTGAGCATCACCGGCGCCGCCGTCAACACCTCCTTGACGGGTGCTTCGCTGTCGCTCGACGCGGCCTCCACGGCGGGCACCGCTTTCCTCGACTTCAGCAGCCCGACGGCGCTGACGCAAACCGGTGTGGTAGTCCTGGGCGGTTTGGTGGCGACGGTGCCGAACTCGGCGGCGTCACTCTATAAATCCAAGGCTCTCTTGCACTGGAGCGGCGTGACACTCAACGGCGGTGCCATTGCCGCCCAGGGCGATGACTCCGTGGAAGTCGTGGCCTACTTCGGCGATGCGTCGGGCGCGGCCAATGGCAGCCTAAGCGCTGGCGACGCCTCGGACATCTCCGCCGTGGCCACCGGCCTGGGCACCAATACCGCCCTCGGCACGCTAAGCGGTTTCTCGGCGTTTCCCTTGGCCGACCCCGCGATCATCGCCGACCTCAACAACGACGGCCTGGTGGACGCCTCCGACGTGACACTGTTGAATTCGGTGCTGTCGGGGACGCCGCGTGCGCAGATACCTGCGATACCGACCAATTTGCCAATCACTGCCTACGGCCCCGACCCGCTACTGAGCTTGCCGGCCGTTTTGCAAGCGGCGCCTGGCGGCACACTGGTGGTGCCGGTGGACATCGACACCGCCCATCCCAACGGCAGCACGGGCGCGACCGAAGCGATCCTGGCGCTGCGGTACGATCCGCAAGTGTTCAGCGTGTCGCCGGCGGATGTGCAGCTGGGTTCGCTGACGAACAACGGCTGGCAATTGACGACTGAGGTGAATGCCCAGACCGGTGAAATCGGCATCGATCTTTTCAGCGAAAACCCCATTCAGACTACTTCCAGCGGCAGCCTCGTGACGATCACGATGGACGTAGTGGGCAGTGGGCAGTGGGCAGTGGGCAGTAAGAATGGTGCAACCGTTTCCCCGACACCACTTTCCCTGGTGAATCAGGTCGATCCCACTGGCCAGCGCGTATTCCCGACCACGGTGGCGGATGGCAATGGCGCGTTCGTGGTGCACTGGAATAGTGGGCAGTTAGCAACGGCCAGCGCCTCCGTGGCACCGGACGAAACCGTCTCGGATTTGCCATTCACTGCCCACGGCCCACGGCCCACTGTCCACTATTTCCTGCCCACTGCTTACGATTTGGAAATGGTGGAAACGCCCGCGGGCTTGCCAATGCCTCTTTTCAACAGCCTCGATGCCGATCCAACCATTGCCGGCGTCCCAGATGCGGTCCTTTCATTGCAGCCCGCTATCGCGGACCAGCAGGATTGGCTATCCGATGACTTCGTGGCATACCTGCGGCAGGCAACACCGCACGATCGACTGCTTGCGGACGAGGAATCGCTGGGCGATGTGGGAACTATGTAATAGCAGCCCTTGGCGACGCCATTTTCTTCCCGCTCTGGTGCATCACGAAGATGGCTGGGTTCGTTCCCTTGCCAGGCGGACCAATGTGGCGCTATCCCAGCTGGGCAAGATCTGTTGCCGCTCCGCAGTGTAATCGAGTTGGCTGACCTCGTATTGCTGCAGAACAGGAAAGATGGACATCGGCTTTTTTCAAAATCCACGATCGCCGCTTGTGTGTTTGGATTGACTGTTCGTCTTTCGCGAACTACAATCCTCGAGGGTGCCGATACCAAGAGCAATGCCGGATGCGGGTCATTTCCAAGGCGAGGTTGAAGAAGTTCTGGGAAGCTCCCGGCCACAAAGATTCCGAAGGACCGTTGCGGGCATGGTATACGCATGTCAACAGCAAGACCGTCGCATGGCACACATGGGGTCAGCTAAGGGCTGACTTCAGCACGGTAAGCATCGTCGGTACTTGTGTCGTCTTCAACATCGGCGGCAACAAGTACCGTCTCATCACCAGGCCCTTGTACGCCAGCCAAAAGGTCTTTGTTCTGAAAGTGATGACGCACAGAGAATATGACGAGGACAAATGGAAAAAGGAATGCGGCTGCTTCGCCCCTCCGCCACGGCCCAAGAAAACTCCACCTGACCAACAACGAAATGGACGGTGACCAATGCCAACCAAGCTGTGGTTCGGACATAAGACCAAGGATCGCGACGCCTATTTGGAGCTTGTCCATGCTTTTCCCCTGGCCTCGATCAAATCCGAGGACCAACTGGAGCAAGCACAGAATGTGATGGATCGCCTGCTCGCCAAAGGCAAACTGGCCGGCGGCGAGGAGATGTATCTGGATGCGCTTAGCGAATTGGTTGCCGCCTACGAAGACGATCACCACGGCATCGAGCCAGCTTCGGACGCTGAAATGCTTCAGCATTTGCTCGAGGCCAAGGGCATCACCCAGGCTCAGCTTAGCCGAGACACGTTGATTCCCAAATCGACGATTTCGGAGGTGCTCGCGGGGAAAAAGCCATTTAGCCGGCAGCTGATTCGGAAGCTTGCCGATTACTTCAAAGTGGACGTGACCGTGCTGGCAAGGAATATTTGAGTCGGCAATACGCTCAAGCATCCCTGATAATTGAGACTTATCTCTTTTTACCTTCGAATTCCAACGGCTCAACCACATCCTGCAAAAGACGCTCGCCGGTGGCTTTCAGCATTACCGCGGTCACTGCCATGCCGCTTAATAACCCTAAGTCTGTTGTCTTTTGGGCGTCTTCCAGCGCATCTTGATCCGCAAGCAGCTCTCTAAGACCCGCTCCGACTAGCCCCCTGAGCTCCTTGCACTCATCGGGGTAGCGACTTCGCAGGGCCTTGGACCACAGCGGAAGCCATTTTTCCGTTTCATCACGGCCCGCAAGCCATGCCAGGGCAAGGACTCTGCCGAGGTCCTTGGCGGAGCGCAGACAACCCTTCAATTCGCCGGTTTGGATTCGTTCTGTTCCGATTTGGCGATGCGAAAGCAAGTTAGCCAATGCCATCATTTGCGGCGAGGCATACTCCAGACCAACATGCGATTTCTCCCGTTTTATCGCAGCTAAAGCCATGAATCGGAAACTGGCGAGGGCATACCAACCATCCGCCAGCTCGACGGGAATCAGGCGCTTGGCCGCCTTCTGACCTTGCTCCGGCAGATTCAGGAATTCGATGAAGTAATCACGAGATTTTGGGGGAAATAAACGGATGAGGCGAAGGTCATCCAGCGGCTGCGGTTGCCTGCACGGGTAGCACAGGTCTGGATCAGGGGTCCAACCAATTCCAAGCAGTTTCTCGGTCATTTTTCTGCAAGAGATTACGTTTCCCGCCGGGTGCACCACCAAATCAACATCCTTGGTATTGACGGCGCCTCCTTCGAGCTGGGCCTGATAATGGTAAGCGGCGGCAAGGCTGCCGGTCATGAACAGGTGCTTGTGCAACCTGGCCGGCACATCAGATGCGATGCGCTCAAAAAGAAGCTTGGGATCAAGTCTCTTCATGGGAGCCGGGTCTCCGCTCGGAAATGGGTAAGCAACTCGCTTGCCTGACCGGTCAATCCAAGCTCGACCAGGTCCAAGGCCGTCTCCATGGGATCAGCGATCGGCAACTCCCCTTCTTTTCCAACCTGAAAGAGAGACGCGGACCTCAGCAGCGGATGTATCGTCAACACTGGCGACGCGTTGTAATCGTGACTTTCCATGAGCGCGGGATCGAGGCGCTTGATGAATCCCAGGTCGGCCAATCCGTCAGGCGCGTGCAGCACCAAATCGAGGCGAGGCATCCCATGAAGATCGAAAGCCGGGTGCCAGAAACGCGCGGCAGCAACTCCTCCAACAGCGATTTGCGGGGCAGGGTTGCGCTCAAGCCGCTGGAGGAGCCGCTGCGGATTTGGCTTGTGACCCGATACATCTACGAAATGAATCGATCGTCTCCTGCTCGGTGAAAGGGCGACCAGCTCACTCCAAATGTCGTGCGGAAATCGTGCCAACTCCACAGCCCGGCTGGAGTAATGCTTGAGGTGTTGCCTCAATGCCAGGCGCTGCAAAGCGTCTCTTATGGTGGGGTAGGAGCAGCCAACCTCATCCGCGAGCATGCCTACCGCAATCGGCCCTTGTTTCAGAAGCCAGCGAATCAGCAATACCTTCACGGCCTCGAAATACGGTCGGCCAGCCGCACGCTTGAGGCGCTCGGGCGCCGCCGCGGCAGCGCTTGGTGATGTCCTGGCCGAACCCAACGCCCGTGCGATGCGGAGCATATCCTGGTCAGGCGGGTCAACCCACGTCTCCTCTTTGCCAATGGCCACCAGGGCTAGCCGGTTGGCAAGGTCATTGGTCAGCACTCTTTTGATGTTCTGCCATTCATTGAGCAACCGGTCCCTGGAAAGACCTGCGGCGTTGATGATGAAGCAGGCTCGCCGCACCGACGGTTCCTGGGCGACGAACAGGCTCAAACGCATTATTCCCGCGTACACGCCACGCATTCCTTGCGGATGGCGATCAATTTTTACGACCGTTTTCCCGTCACGGCTCACATGGTCGATCCCCGGTAGGTCATTTGCCGGACGGAACTCGTCACGCCACCAAATTTCGTCTTCCAGTTTCTCCATGCATTTTATCCTAGCGGTGTAAATGAAACTTGCAACTTGATTTGTAAGTGGAAAGTAAATTAGAAAGTTGCAATTTAATTTGTGCAAGGCACATAATAGAACTTGCTGAAGATGCACGGCGGCACATACAATGAAGTGCAGACGCCGGAAAGGAACCCTTTGATGCCCGACCTCCTCGACGAAATCCGTGACCTCAAAGCCGAGAAAAACGCCACCATCCTTGCCCACTACTACCAGGAAGGCGAAATCCAGGACCTGGCCGATTTCACCGGCGACAGCCTCAAGCTGGCCCGCGCCGCCACCCAGGTCAAAACGCGATACCATCGTCTTTTGCGGCGTCCATTTCATGGCCGAGACCGCGAAGATGCTCAATCCCGACAAACGCGTGCTGCTGCCCGATCTCAAGGCCGGCTGCAGCCTGGCCGAGAGCTGCCCGGCCGACAAGCTGGCCCGCTATCAGGAAATGCTGCGCGAGAACGGCCGCAAAATTCCAAACGGTCACCTACATCAACAGCACCGCCGCGGTCAAGGCGCTGTCCGATTGGGTCGTCACCAGCGGCAACGCCGAGGAGATCATCCGCCGCGTGCCGGCCGGAATTCGGAGATCCTGTTCGTGCCCGATCGGCACCTGGGGCAGTATCTGCAGGAAGTCACCGGCCGGCAAGATGATCCTCTGGAACGGCTCGTGCATGGTCCACGAGATTTTCAGCGTCGGCGATTTGCTGGCCCAGAAACGCAAGCTGCCGGGGGCCATCACGATCGCCCATCCCGAATGCCCGGCCAACATCCGCGAGCACAGCGATTTCGTCGGCGGCACCGAGGCGATGCTGAAATACGTCGCTCAATTCCCCGAGCCAAGGATTTCCTGGTGGCCACCGAGGCCAACATGATGTGGCAGTTGCAGGCGAAAGTGCCGCAGGCATCGCTATCATCCGGTGCCGGGCATCACCTGCGCCTGCAACAAATGCCCGCACATGGCCCGCAACACGCTGGAAAAGCTGCGCGATTGCCTGGCCAGCGGCCAACCCGAAATCACCTGGCAGCCGGAATTCGACCAGGCACGGGTGGTGCTACAACGCAGCTTGCTAAATTGATTGCAGATTGCAGATTGCAGATTGCAGATTGACCTGGAGGCCCTAAAAAAAGGGGATAGGCCCCGTTGCCGGAACGGCCCGAAGGGTGCTTCGCACAACGGGGCCTGTCCCCTTTTTTTAGGGCCTCTTATGTCACTCGTGCCGCCTAGTTTTTTGCTGCGTGTTTCCTACCCATGTCGGTATTTCAAGCAGATGCCGCATGAGGATGAGGACCGTTTGCTCGATTTGCCCGTGGAGCATCGGCTGGAGAATTTCGCCGCCATGGACGGCCGACCCTCTTTTGCCGACGTGCGGCTGGCGTGGAACGAGCTGGGGATCGGTTTTCAGGTCGAGGTGAAGGGCAAGGAGCAGCAGCCGCAAGGCGACGTCAGCCGAATCCTGCGCTTCCGACGGCGTCACGTTGTGGCTGGACACGCGGGACGCCCGCGCCAGCCACCGCGCTAGCCGCTATTGCCACCAGTTCCATATTCTGCCCACCGGCGGCGGCCCCGATCACGACGAGCCGGCATTTGCCCAAACCGCGATCCACCGCGCTTTACAGGACGCACCGCTGTGCTCGCCGGCGTCGGTGGCGTTTCGCGGCCATCGAAAAAAAACGGGCTACTTGGTGGAAGCGTTCCTGACGGCAGCGCAATTGCAAGGCTTTGACCCGGAGCAAAATCGGCGTCTGGGCTTCTTCTTCGCCGTGCGCGACGCGGAGCTCGGCGACCATTTGCTGAGCGCGACACCGGAGTTTCCGTATTGGGAAGATCCCAGCTTGTGGAGCGTGCTCGAGTTGGTCGAAAAGTAGAACGGAGTTTATTCCGTTCGGCAGCGGACAAGAACGGAATAAATTCCGTTCTACAACCAAGAGGGCTGGTCATCGGGTGGGTTGCCGGTTACACTGATACTGTCGCCCTACATTCCTGATGCCTTGCCCTTCAATGAACCGCTCTAAATGATGGCAATTCAACAACAAGATAAACCGCACGCGGATCAGGCTCAACAAGACAATCAGCGCCTGAAGGCCGAAATCGGCAAACACGTCATGCAAACCCTGGGCCAACCAGGCGATCTGCTCAGCGTGCAAGTGCGGCGACTTTGGGACGATCGCTACCGGGTCAACGTCCTGGTCGGTCCGGATGCCGTGTCCGCCAAGGTTTCCCACAGCTTTTTCCTGGTGGTTGACGGCGAAGGCAAGGTTGTCACGTCCAATCCCAGGATTACGAAGAAGTATTAAGCGCGCGTTCGGCAAAGTAGCAGGCACACTCCGTGTGCCGTTTTGACGACGGGACGGCACACGGAGTGTGCGTACTACTTTGCGCGCGGTGTGGTGTAGTCAATTCGCCGGTTTTCGGGTATATCTTGGCGACGGGAAGGCAGCAAGGCGTCACGGTGCAAGCCGCCAAACGCCTTGTTTATCCTGCTTTCCCCCGTTGCCATCAAGTTGGGAAGGCCAGGTTGACGATAACAACCAGGTAAGGCTCAGTTCCTGACGGCCCCCGTGCGAAAGTAGGGATTTCATGCCAGATATCAGAGACGCTTCTGTCGGAATTATCGATGCCGCCCAGGCGACAAATCTAGCGGTGCTGGTCGATCTGGAAGCCCGTTGGGAAAACTTGCGGACCACCCGCTCTCGCGATCCGCAGGTGCTGTCCACCTTGCAGGATCTGCAGGGCAAGCAAAAGGCCTACGAGGCGTTCCGCGCCAAGCTGGTGGCGTATAACAAGCGCTATAAGCCCGTCCACGTGCCGGAGTTGCTGCTCAATACGCCGGTTCGTTTGGGGACATGGTGCCGGGCGATGCGTAAGCTTTTCCTGCAGGTGGAAAACGATGTCAACAGCCACAGCCCAGTGCACCTGCTGGAGAAGGCGTACCGTTGGGCCGACCTGGTTGGTAATCACCTGAAGAAGCCGCTGGTCAGCAGGGCGGCGCCGCCGGCCAATATCCGGGACGCGATTCAAGGCCTGGACGCAGTGAGCCAGTGGTGCGATGACCTGGCCGGCCTCGCGACCACGGCCCCACCACTCGCCGTGGCCGTGGGTTAGTGGATACGACGATGCCGCATCCTTCGCAAATGTCCGGCGATGACACCGCCCTGCTGGTCATCGATGTGCAGGACAAACTCTTGCCGCTGATCCCCAACCACGCGGCCATGGTGCGCAACATCGCCTTTCTCATCGACGCGGCCCGGCTCCTGCAAATCCCCGTGACGGCCACCGAGCAATATCCCAAGGGCCTTGGCCCCACCACCGCGGAGCTGGCCAGGCGTCTGCCGGAGCGCCCCGACAAGACCGCGTTCAGCTGCTGTGCGCTAGACAGCGTCGTCGAAGGCTTTCATCGGGCGGCACGGCCCAAGGTGCTGCTGGCCGGCATCGAAACTCATGTCTGCGTTCTGCATACCGCGCTCGATTTGCTCAATCTCGATTTCCGGGTCTATGTCGCCGTCGATGCCGTGGCCGCGCGGTTCGCCGTCGACCATGACGTTGCCCTGCGACGCCTTGAAAAGACCGGCGCTATCCTGACAACAACTGAAGGCGCCGCCTTCGAATGGACCGGCGGCGCGGGGCATCCGCAGTTCAAGGCCGTCAGCCTGCTGGTGCAAGAACGCATGAAGGCCATCTTGAGCGCGAAGGAATAACCGTGGCCGCGACGTCATTGCCTGGTCAATTAAATCCATCACCACGACTGCTCCTGGGTCCCGGCCCCTGTGACGCTCATCCGCGCGTGCTCACGGCCATGACCACGCCGCTCTTGGGCCATCTCGACCCGCAGTTTCTGCAAATCATGAACGAAACGCAGGACCTGCTGCGCCAGGTCTTTCAGACGCAAAATACCCTCACACTGCCGATCAGCGCCACCGGCATGGCCGGCATGGAGACCTGCCTGGTCAACCTGGTCGAGCCTGGCGACAAGGTCGTGGTTTGCGAGGCCGGGTTCTTCGGCAAACGCCAGGTCGAAGTCGCCGGCCGGGCGGGAGCCCAGGTCACCGTCGTGCAAAAACCGTGGGGCGAGGTTTTCGATCTGAACGCCGTCCGCGAGGTCCTGACGAGGGTGCGACCCAAGGTGCTGTGCATTGTGCACGCGGAAACGTCGACCGGCGCCTGGCAGCCAGCCGAGGAGCTTGGCAAATTATGCCACGAGTTCGACGCGCTGCTGGTGCTGGACACGGTCACGTCGCTGGGCTGCGTGCCGGTGGCGCTCGACGCCTGGGGCATCGACGCGGCCTACAGTTGCTCGCAAAAGGGCCTGGGCTGTCCGCCGGGATTGGCGCCGGTGTCGTTCAGCCCGCGGGCGCTCGACGCCGTCAAACGCCGCAAGACGCCCGTGCAAAGCTGGTATTTCGACCTGACACTGTTGCCCACTTACTGGGGCGAGGAACGCGCCTACCACCACACGGCGCCGATCACGATGATTTACGCCTTGCGCGAGGGCTTGCGTTTGGTGCTGGAGGAAGGCTTGCAAGCCCGATGGGATCGACACATGCGCAATCATCGGGCGCTCAAAGCTGGTTTGGCCGCACTGGGACTGACCTATTTGGCCGCCGAGGGGCACCAGCTGCCGCAACTCAACGCGGTGCGCATTCCCGCGGGGGTCAACGATTTGCAGGTGCGTCAGCAGCTATTGGCGCGCTTCGGCATCGAAATCGGCGGCGGCCTTGGTGAATTCAAAGGAAAGGTTTGGCGGATCGGCTTGATGGGCTTTAACTCTCGGCCGGGTGTGGTGCTGCTGTTCCTGGGGGCGCTGGAGCAATGCTTGCTGGCTCAGGGCTACAAGTTCCCCCCCGGCGCGGGCGTGGCGGCGGCGGAGAGAGAAGAGTGAAAAGTGAAGAGTGAAGAGTGAAAGAAAACGGGTTCACTCTTCACTCTTCACTCTTCACTCTTCACTCTTCTCACCGCGGTTCCATGGCCTTGAACTTCCGCATCGTCTTGATGGCGTGGGCGGTCATGCCTTCGGCGGGGTCCTCTGCCGGCCAGTAGCCGTGGCCGACCGCCCTGAGGCCGGTGCCCAGGACCGGCGCTTCGCCCAGTTGGGTGATCCGCGTGATTGCCGCCTTGCCGGTGCGGCTGCACTTCTGGGCGTTGGCCCATTCGCTGACCGTGACGGGCCGGGGGAACAGCGACGGATCGATGACCATCCAGGACGCTTTGCCGTTGACCATCACCGGGACGACCGGAGCGACGTGATACGCCCAGGTCACCACTCCGCCCTTGACCAGCTTGCTTCGGGCCTGCAGCTTGGAACCAGTTGACGGGAAGGACCACACTTTTTGGGCCCTTACGCCCATCTTTTCCATGCGTTGGATCATCAAGTGTGCCCGAGCATAGCAGCCATCCAGGACGTATCGGAAAGCGATGTCCTTTTGGTGGGACATCGTGTCGAAAACACTTTCGGCTTCGCTGGCACTGACGGTTGCCTTGGTTTCGGCGCGAGCGACGCTGACACCGAATGTCGAACCCGCTCCCACAGGCGCGAAGGCTAATACCAAAGACGCAACAATGATGGAAAGAAAACGCTTCATGGTTATGACCTTGTTGGAGTTAAGAGCAAACTCGTTCTGCCATCACTTACGCGGCACCTGGCCGGCTGTTACGGCAAAAACCGAAAAAAACCCCAAATCGGTATTCCCGATACCAACCCGAAGCGTCGGCGAGGTGGAATAAACGGCCTCGTTGACGCTTCGGGTTGGTGTGGTTCAAAAAAAGAAAGCGGCCGGCGCCAGCGGGCTGAGGCAAGCAGATTCGCTTACCTCAGCCCGCTGGCGCCGGCCGCTCGCGATTGGATGAGACAATGATTTAACCGCGGAGAACGCAAAGAACGCAGAGAAGATTTGCTCTTCTCTGCGTTCTTTGCGTTCTTCGCGGTTAAGAATCCGTCCAATCCTTAGCGGGCCGCCCGGATATAGACCGCGACGGGTTGGCCATAGACCGGACCGTTCAAGGCTTCGGGCGTCCGGTGGCGGATCAACGCCAGCTTGCCGAGCTTGCTGGTCCAGGTGCCGGTCCGCTCCTGCACCGCCGCGTGGGTCACCGAGGCGATTCGGCCATTGGTCATCGTGGCGTAAACCACGACCTTTTGCACGCCCGTAGTGACGCTCAAATCGAGTCCTTTCACGCGGCCATAGCCCTTGGCCCTGTACATCTGATCCATGAGCGACAGGGGGCTGCTCGCGGGGCCGGTCTGCGGATTGACCCAGCGGTCGTGAATGCCGAGGCTGTGAGCGATGCAGTTGTACGGCAGATTGGCGGCCGACGCCACCACTTCATAATCACCGTTCAGGAAGGGAAAACTCCCGCCTTGCTCGACCTTTTCCCGGTCCCGCGGGAACCTGGACCTGTCGAACATCACCTTGCGAGGCGCTTCGGAAGTCCTCGTCGTGATCGTCGGGGTGCGGCCCTGAGCGGCAGCCGTTCCGATGGGAAGCAACGTGGAAGCAATCAAGGCCAAGGACAGTATGATTCGTCGCAACATGTTAATAATTCCTGATGAGGAAGGATTCTGCATCGCGACTCCGCGGGACTTTCCCATGGCCAGCCGAATCAGTTTTCCTTCGCCATCACTTACGTGCGACAATCCGACTTGTTACAACGCTGGCCGTTTTTTTCCCCGATGTGGGCGAAAAATGTTGCGAGCGCCGTTGGCTGGCGTAGAATCAGGTCTCGAAAGGCCACATTGGGGAGGTAAGACCGCCATGCGTAAATGGACGTTTTTTTGCTGCGTCGCTGCCGTGTTTGCCACGAGCGCCAGGCCATCGCCGGCGGCGGAGAAACCGCTGCCGATCGTCGCGCCGCAGTCGCTCGGTTTGTCGGCCGAAGCGTTGGCCAAAATCGACGACGCCGTCCGGGCGGCCCTCGAGCGCGGCGATGCGCCGGGGGTGGTCGTCGTCGTCGTCCACAAGGGTGCGGTCGTTTTTCGCAAGGCTTATGGCAATCGTGGCTTGCAGCCTGAAAAGACGGCGATGCTGCCGGAGATCGTCTTCGACATGGCGTCGTTGACCAAGCCCATCGCAACCGCGACGGCGATCATGCTGCTGATCGAGCACGGCAAGCTGAAGGTCAGCGATCCGCTTGCCCTGCATCTGCCGGCATTTCGCCGCAAGGAGACCGAGATGATCACGGTCGAGCAAATGCTGCTGCACACCAGCGGCTTCATCGCGGATAATCCGCTAAAGGACTATGAGAGCGGCGCCGACCAGGCCTGGGAACGGCTGTTCAAATTGAAGCCGACGCAGGAGCCCGGCAGCAAATTCACCTATAGCGACGTCAACTACATTCTTCTCGCCAAAATCGTCGAGACGATCAGCGGGCAGCCGTTGGATGCCTTCACCCACAAGCACGTTTTCGCACCGCTGGGCATGAACGAGACCACCTTCAAACCGCAAGACAAGCTGAAGGAGCGTGCCGCCCCGACCGAGAAACGCGGCAACGCCTGGATGATCGGCGAGGTCCACGATCCGCGCAGCTTCGCCCTCGGCGGCGTGGCGGGCCATGCCGGGCTGTTTTCCACGGCTGACGATTGCGCCGTCTTCACGCAAATGCTGCTCAACGGCGGCCAATACGACGGCAAACGCGTCCTGGATGCCCAGACCGTCAAGTTGATGACGACGCCACGCGAGGTGCCGCTGGCCGGCGCCAAGAAGGGTTTGCGCACTTATGGGTGGGACGTGCAGACGGGCTATTCCAGCAATCGCGGCGAGCTGTTCCCTTCCGGCGAGAGCTTCGGCCACACCGGCTTCACCGGCACCAGCATTTGGATCGATCCCAAAAGTCAATCGGCGGTCATTATCCTGAGCAATCGCGTGCATCCCAACGGCAAGGGCAACGTCACCAAGCTGCGCGGCCAGGTGGCGACGCTGGCGGCATCGGCCATCTTGAACGCGAAACCCGGCAAAAGCGGCTTCAAGCCGGGCATTGATGTGCTGGCTGAGGAAAACTTCGCCCGGCTGCAGGGCCGCAAGGTGGGGTTGGTCACCAATCAAACCGGCCAGGACATGAGCGGCGCTGCCACCATCGACCTGTTGCACAAGGCTCCGGGTGTCACGTTGGTTGCCCTGTTCAGCCCGGAACATGGCATCCGCGGGGCGCTCGATGAAAAAGTGGCGGACAGCAAGGACGCCAAGACCGGACTGCCGATCTGGAGCCTCTACGGCGAGCGCCGCAAACCGACGACAGCCACGCTCAAGGGGATCGACACCCTTGTCTACGACATTCAGGACGCGGGCTGTCGCTTTTATACCTACATCTCGACGCTTGGGCTTGTTTTGGAAGCCGCGGCGGAAAACAAGCTGAAGGTCGTGGTGCTGGATCGACCGAACCCGATCGGCGGCGTGGCCGTGGAGGGTCCTGTGCTTGACGCCGGCAAGGAGTCGTTCGTCGGCTATCACCGCTTGCCGATTCGCCACGGCATGACGGTAGGCGAGCTGGCCCTGCTTTTCACCAAGGAACGCAAGATCGGGGCCGACCTGGAAGTGGTGCCGATGCGGGGATGGCGGCGCGGCGATTTCTACGACGCCACCGGCCTGACGTGGGTGCATCCGTCGCCGAACCTGCGCAGCTTGAACGCGGCGCTGACATATCCAGGCATTGGCATTTTGGAGACGACCAACCTGAGCGTCGGCCGCGGCACCGAACGGCCCTTCGAGTGGATCGGTGCGCCGTGGCTCGACGGCCGTAAGCTGGCGGCGGGCCTCGCTCAGGAGCATTTGGCCGGCGTGGCGGCTTTGTGCCGCTCAATATGACACCAGCGGCAAGCGTTTTCAAGGGCCAGCGCTGCGGCGGAGTCCAGATCATCGTCGACGATTGGGCGACGTTTCAGCCGGTGAGGACAGGCATCGCCGTGGCGCAGACGCTGCACAGGCTTTATCCGGAGGCATGGAAGATTAAGAGCTATGACAGGCTGCTGAGCCATAAGGCGACGTTTGATGGACTGCAGAGCGGCATGTCGTGGAAGGATTTGGAAAAGGGCTGGCAGGCGGATTTGGCGGCGTTTATGAAAGTGCGCGGGGAGTATTTGCTTTACGGCTTGGATTGACGGCGACCAACCAACCCCCTGACTTCTAATAGACGATGCGAAGAAATTATTGCACGCCGCGACACGCCATCTTCGGCAAAGACGGTTAGAATAGCATTCAGTAGAACGCCGTGGAGGATCAAAAGATGGACAGTCCGTTTCCAGGCATGGACCCGTATCTCGAACAACACTGGCGAGATGTGCACCACAATCTCATCACCTTCATCCAAGGTGCACTCAACTCGCAGTTGCCGGAAGGATTGATCGTGCGCGTCGAAGAACGCGTCTTCCTCGAATCGGATCAGGGATCCACGCGAAGCATGTACCCCGACGTGCGCGTTATTGAACGTGGTCAGGCGACCAAGCCTGCGCAGCCTGAAGGCGGCATCGCACTGGCCGAGCCCGTGACCGTCCATCGGCCAATTCCGGAGCCCTTGACGGAGGGTTTCATCGAAATCATCGACGTCGGCTCCGGGCATCGTGTAGTGACGGTCATCGAAGTGCTTAGCCCCACAAATAAGATGCCCGGCGAAGGTCAGGAATTGTATCTGCGGAAGCAGCGCGATTTACTGCGAACCGATGTCAACCTTGTGGAAATCGATCTGCTGCGCGGCGGCGAGCGAGTGCTGGTGATTCCGCCGCGGCACCTGCGATTGGAGCACCAGACGCCGTACCACATTTGCGTTCGTAGCGGTTGCAAGCCACAGGAATTGGAAGTGTGCCCGATCAAGCTCCAGGAGCGCTTCCACGTTTTCGCATCCCGCTGCGGCCGACGGATGCTGCTATCGCCCTCGACGTGCAATTGGTGATTGACCAGTGTTACCACAACGGCCGTTACGGCGCCACCATAAACTACAAGATGCCGCCCGAACCCCCGCTCACGGGCGACGACGCCAAATGGGCTGAAGAACTTCTCCAAACGGCAATCGCTAATCCATGACTTCAAATAGATGCCACCTACCGAGCGCCGCCACGCAGAAAGAAAAAAGGCATGACCGCCGCAGAGTGGACAAGCAGCACACACGTCTTGGAAATGCTGGACGCATTGGAAGGCGGCTCTCACGAGTTGGCCTTGCGTCGATTCGCCAGTGCCTGTTGCCGCCGATGAACGAAACCCGCATGGTAACGAGCAACGGGCACTTCCACAACTCTCACCGCCACGCCGCATACAGCGTCATTGCCTGGTAATCGCGCACAAACCCCACCGTTTCCAGCAATTCGCGTCCCGGCGTCGCGGCCACCGGCTGGCCGTTCCACTGCTCCACCGTTAGGCGATGCAGCCGCTCGCCGCCGACGATGGCCGGCAAACACTCCACCGCGGCAGTCAGGTCGTCGCGGCTGGCGCTGGCCAGGGCGGTCAGGCGTTTGCCTTGGTGCTCGACGATCAGCAGCGGCCGGCCGCGCGCAGGACCAGCCAATTGCCGGCGCGGCGCAGAAGCGGCCGCGTTCCGCCGTCCAGCAGCGGAATGTCCAGCGGCGCGCCAGAGCCATAGAGGTTGGCGGGATCGAGAGTGTGCAGCAGCACCGCGGGGGCGTTGGCCGTCGAGGGTGTCGCCGTCTCCTGCAGCATCCGGGCCGCCTCCGGCAGGGCGAATTGGGCGCCCGAAAGGCCCTCCACGAAATAGCCGCGACGCACCTCGCCGGTCATTTCCAGGCGGCTCAGCACCTCGTAGAGCACGCGCCAGGGCAGCATCCGGGCATCCATCAGAGCCAGCTCACGGGCCGCGATACCGTGGCGGCGGAGCAATAGATTCGTCAAGAATAAAGCCTGACTGGCGCTATCGGGCTGACCCCACGGCAGCAGCGACCATCGGCCCTCGGGCAGCAACGGAGCTCGCATCCGGCCACGCATCAGACTCCGGGCAGTGGCCGGCGTGGGCGATGGCGGGGCGGGCTGCGGTCCCTTGCGAACCGGGTCGAACCGGTCGTTGGTCACTAAACCGCGGCGCACCAATTCCCAAAGGGCGGTGCGGATCGCTCCGGGCATCAGGCCTGTTTGGCTGGCCATGTCGCCAACGAAGGATGCCCCGCGCGCCCGCAGAAACTCCAGCACCTGGCCCACACCATTGTTAATGATGGAGCTTTCATCGGTGGTCGGCGGCGGCAAATCGGCAAGGTGTTCACGATGCAGAAACGACACGGCGGGGGTGCGGCCCTCGGTCTCAGTCTCGCCCTCGCCCTCACCTGATTTGCCTGTCCACAGCCATTGGCCGCTCGCCAGGCAGTCGTCGAGCCAATTGGCCTGATAGCCCGTGACCCGCGCGGGCAGGATCGATCGCTCCCATAGCTCGGCGGGAAGCGCGACGGCCTCCAAACTTGCCAGGACCTCGGTTAAGCCGTCATGCTGTTGACGGCGTGTTTCGGGGTGGACGCCCTGCCAGCGCACCTGGAAATCGGCGAATTGCTGCGGCGGACAGGTGACCACCTCCTGACGCAATAGCGCGAGGGTGCTGCGCCGCACCTGCTCCAGGTTCGCCGGCGCGGACCACTGGACTGCTGCCGATTCACCCGCCGGCGCCACGACGACGGCGCGGCCGCTGCCGGCCCACTGCTCAAGCTTGCGTTGAGCCCACTGCCGCTCCAGCGGATAGCGGGCCAACACGTCGTCCAGACCGATCAGCGCATGCGTGTTGAGGAATCGTTCGAGGATAATCTCGGCCGCCGCGGTCTGCTGCTCGAAGGTGGCCGCCGCGAGCCCGAATGCTTGCCGATAGGACTCCACTTCCTCCGCGAGGACAAACCGGCGCGGTTGCAAAGCGACGCTCAACTCGATTTCCACCGCCCGGCCGTCGCGCTTCAATTCCTCCAAAAACTCCGCCATCGGCCCTTGCAGCTCCGCTGGTGTCAAGTCACCCAGGCGGCGCAGCCACTCGGCCATCTCCGTCGCCGAGCGCGGCGGCAGATTTGTGCCACGCAGACGGCTGTCGACCTGGGCCACCGCCTGAGGAAGAATCAACCGCTGCTTGCCCGCGCCCAGCAAATTGTCCAGCAGGCCGCTGTCCAGTGCCACGCCCCCCGCCGGCCCGGCGTCGGTGGTGTCGTACTGGTACATGTAGGCCGCGGTGAAGGCGAACAGCAGATCGGCCGCGAACGGCGACGGCGTCTCGAGCCGGCATGTCGCCACCTCGATGGCGCCGCCGCGCATGTCGGCCAGGAACTGCTCGACTTCCGTCAGGTCGAGATGATCCTGCAGACACTCGCGAAAGGTCTCGGCGACGATGGGAAAATCGGCGTGCTGGCGTGCCACCTGGAGCAAATCGCGGCCGCGCAGCCGCTGCAGCCAAAGCGGCGCACGTTTGCCGGCCGCCAGACGCGGCAACAGCAGCGCCCGCGCCGCGTTTTGCCGGAATCGCAGGGCGAACAGGGCGCTGTCGGCCAGCTCCTGCACGATCCGCTCCCGGACGTTTTCCAGCGTGATGCCCTCGAAAATGTCCAGGATCGGCTCGTCGCTGTCGGTCAAACGCAAGAGCAAGCCATTGTTGTGGTGCAGAATCTGCGGGCTGTAGCCGAGCCGCTGGCGCAGGCGATGTTCCAGCGCCAGCCGCAGGCCGAGGTGGACGCGATTGCCCAGCGGGCTGAGCAGGATCACCTGCCAATCGCCCAGTTGATCGCGGGATGCTTCGACGACGATGCGGCGCTCGGTCGGCACCACGCCGGTGCGCTCCCGTTGGCGGCGCACATAATCGCGCAGGTTTTTGGCCGCGGCCAGGTCGAGGTGGCACTCGCGCTGCAGCCAGGGCACGCAATCGGAATCGTCCAGGCGCGGCACAAGCTCGCCGAGAAAGCGCCCCATGGCCCGCCCAAGATCGAGACTGCGGCCGGCCTGTTCGCCGCGCCAGAAGGGGACCAGGGCCGGCGCCGCCTGGGCAGGTATGACGATGACGCGGTCCGTTTCAATCCGCTCCAGCCGCCAGGGCGTTGTGCCCAGCAGGAAGGTGTCGCCGATGCGGCGCTCGTAGATGAACTCCTCGTCCAGCTCGCCGATGCGGACGCCGGCGGTGGTGTAGACGGCATACTGGCCGGTGTCGGGAATCGTGCCGCCGGAGACCAGCGCCAGGTGCTGGCTGCCCGGCAGAGCAAGAAGCGCTGATGGATGCGGTCCCAGCTAATGCGCGGCTGCAGCGCCGACAGCGCCTGGCCGGGCCGTAGTGGGGTCGCGTCACCCTCGCTGGGCTGAAAGCGATAACGGCCGCTCAGCATTTCCAGTACCGAATCGAGTGCCTGCGGCGTCAGCGTCGCGAAATGGATAGGCCCGGCGAACCACCCGCAGGAGGTCGGCCACGCCCCAGTTTTCGACGGCCACCATCGCCACGATCTGCTGGGCCAAAATGTCGAGGCAATTGCCCGGCACGTGCAGCGGCTCGACATTGCCGGCCACCATCTCGCGGGCCAGCACCGCTTGCTCGAGCAGATCGCCCGGCGTCTTCGGAATCAGCCGGCCCTTGCTGCGCTGGCCGACGAGGTGCCCGGCGCGACCGACACGTTGGAGTCCACGGGCCACGCTGCCGGGCGACTCGACCTGGCAAACCAGGTCCACGGCGCCCATGTCGATGCCAAGCTCCAGCGAAGCCGTCGCCACCACCGCCGGCAGCAGGCCTTCCTTGAGCGCGGACTCGGTCTGCTGGCGAACGTCCAGGGCCACGCTGCCGTGGTGGGCGCGGGCCAACTGCTGCTCGCCGTCGACGGCGTTGAGGCAGGCCGTGATGCGTTCGACGCCGCGGCGATTGTTGGCGAAGATGATGGTGGAGCGGTGCTGCCCGATCAGCTCGCCGAGCAGGCGGTAGATGGACGGCCATATGCTCCGCTCCGGCTGCGGTCCGAAATGCTCGACCGGCATGATGACCTGCAGATCGAGGTCCTTGCGCAGACCGCCGTCGATGACGGTGACCGGCCGGGGCGTCAGGTCGTCAGCCCGCGCCGCCCAGGAAGCGAGCGACTTCCTCCAGCGGGCGCTGGGTCGCCGACAGGCCGATGCGGACGACATCCCTGCCCGTCAATGCCGCGAGACGCTCCAGCAGCAGGGCCGTGAAAACGCCGCGTTTGTTGGGGCAGAGGGCATGAATCTCGTCCACGATGCAATGCGTCACCGATGCGCAGTGTCTCCCGAGCCCGCGAGGTCAGCAAAAGATGCAGCGATTCCGGCGTGGTGATGAGGATATGCGGCGGTTTGCGGAGCATGCGCTGGCGCTCGGCCGCGGGAGTGTCGCCGGTGCGGACCGCGACCTCCAGTGCCGGCAGTGACAGGCCCATGTCACGGGCCGCGGCGGTCACGCCCTCGAGCGGCACCTGCAGGTTGCGGAAGATGTCGTTGTTGAGGGCCTTGAGCGGCGAAATATAAAGGACGCGAACGCCGCGCGGCAGCTCAGGCTGACGCCACAAACCGTCGAGGCAGGCGAGAAAGGCGGCCAGCGTTTTGCCCGAGCCCGTTGGGGCCAGGACCAGCGTGTGCTTGCCGGCGGCGATCGCCGGCCAGGCTTGTGCCTGGGCTGGCGTCGGCTCACCGAGAGCGGCGCGGAACCAGTGCGCCACAGGCGGCAAGAACAGGCTCAAGGGGTCCGCGCCGCTCATGGTTCATACGCCGTCCGCTTCGCAAACGCCCCGACGCTGTCCGCCGGACAGGACCCGCGCGAGAGTATACGCCGCGAAACAAAGCAGCGGCCCGTCGAGCGGCAAACGCGGCCCCGAAAAATGCTCGGCATGGCTCAGAACATACGGCAACGGAATCCACAGCATCGCCAGCGATGCCAGGTTGATGTCCCGGCTCCAGCCGCAGCTCCAGCGCCAACCGATCAGTCCCACCACGAGCATCGCCAAAAGCTTCACACGCAGGGCTATCGCCACGCTGACGATCAGCCACGCCGGCAGATCCGAGTGCTCGGTGTCGCGGGTGAGATTGGACCCGCCCAGCCAATCGCCGCCGACGGCAAAGGCCATGCCCGAGCGCAGCCGCCTTTCCACCGTGCCGCCGACGTCGGTTTTGGCGCTTTCCCACACGTCCGTCGCGAGCATCCGGTAGCGGCTTGCCTGATTGGTTTCCGCTTCCAGCGCTTTCAGCCTTTCGGGCTTGAAGGTGCTTCGCAAGGTTTTGTCATCCTGCGGCTCGCCGTCTGCCTGGGCATTGTTGCCGATCCAAAGATGGACAAACATCGTATCGGTGATCGGCACCGCCTCGCCGTAAACCTGGAAATTGCGCACCGTCCAGGGCGCCAGGCCGTTGCCGAAGCCGAGAAACGCCAGCAGGGCACAGAGCCAGCCGCGCGGCAGCCTGCTGCATGCGCGGCAAGAACCACAGAAATCCAACGAAGCTAAATGGGAGCAAGGCGGCCCGCACCAGCGCCAGCGCCGCCAGCGAACCGCCAAACAGCAAGCTGGCCAGCGGGCTGCCGCGCTGGTCCGCGAATGTGCCGAGGAAAAGACACGCCGCCAGCAGGAAACAGGTCAGGACGCCGTCCTGCAATTCGGCGACGTTGACGATCCAAAAGGGGTGAAGGGCCACCAGCAATCCCGCGAGAAAGCCGACAAAACTGCTTGCAAATGCCAGCCGTGCGAACAGCATGCACAGCACCGCCGTCAACGCCCCAAGGGCGCATTGCGTCCAGATGATGGTCCTGGTCGCCAGGCTGGCATCGGTGACCCATTTGCTCAACCAGCCGACCAGGTAAGGATAGCCCGGCGCGACGTGAGCCGTGGTCTCTTCATGGATAGCGAGCGGCGCCTTGGCTGCAAACCAATTCGATTTGGCGAGATTGTCGACGATAGTGTCCCGGTCGGTGGCCTGGAAAGACGTCGGATCCTCGCCGCGATCGAGGGTGATGGCCGTTTCGGCGTCCTGGACCTGAAACGGCGGCGGTTGCTGCGGGTCCTGCAGGCAGGCTAGGACATATCCCACCCGCGCGGCCGCGGCGACGGCGAGGACGATATTGGCCAGGAGAAGATCGCGCAGGCCGAAGCCTTGGGGTTGCATGGGTGCCTCATTTCTTTATTGGTCGGGTGACAGGTCGCACGCCCCAAAAGGGTGTCCGTCGGCGCTTACCTCCACAGACAGTCGCGCACTTTCCTGGCGTGTCACCCAGCCGCTATTCTTCCAATCCGAGTTCCTTCAAGGAACTCGCATGCCGCAAGGCTCGTCTGACTTCGCGCATGCGCTCGAGAGTTAATTGCTCCAACTTGGCAATCGCTGGCGGCGAAAGTGGCCCAAACTGCTCCTCCAACATTTCTCGCACGTCCTCACGCCGCCCTTTTTCAATTCCCTTTTCAAACCACGTCTGATTCATCGCTATTACTCCTTCATAACGCTCCGAGGTCACCATCCGCTCGAATTCAGCTTGTTGGCCTTCGTCCAGCGGTAAATAGGCTTGAACACAGTCCCCCAACAGAAACCGTTGCTGGTCAGTGAGCGGCGCCGCCTGAAGGCGACGCAGTGCCTCCGCGCCTAACCAGGCTGTCCGTTCCTTGGGTATGCGCATCAGCGCGGCGAGTGCGACACCAAGCCAATTTTCACCCTTGACATATTCTACCGCGTCCAGGGCGGGCAATCCCACGTAAAGATACTTGAATCGCACCGGCTGGAATTCCCAAAAAATTCTCCTCGTACACATCGATGCCGATGCCGTCCAAGCCCACCCGCAGGAAAACACCGATCGGCAAAACCGGCAGCTTGTGCAGCCGCCGCAATTGGCCATAGGCCTCAAACATTCGCGGGCGCAATGGCGCCACGGAGTCCGGCGATTCGATCTCGATGTGGACGAGCGCCATCCACAGTTCGGGATCTCCGGGCCGCTGCCCGAGAACGCCTTTCTTGGTTGGCAACTTGCCGACCAAGTCAAGAATTTGCCGATGTCCGCCCGGCGGGTCGAGGAACACTTCCTTGTCTAGCCACTGGACGGCCGAGGCATCCAGGCGATCTGCCCATTCTTTGAAAAACAGCTGAAGAAATTCCAGAAAAAACATCTGGATCAGGATCTTGAAACGCTGGTCGTGATCCATCGTTGCGTTCCCTGCTGGCGCTAAAGCAGTTCGTCTGCGGGCAAGCCATGAAATCTCAAGGCTTGCCACCCAACCGTGACATTGCTAAACCCTCGCTAAAATACTGATTCTGCGGCTGCTTGGCGGGCAGGAATTCCCAGAGCAGGACTTTATCCTCGCCGCACGATGCCAGGAACTTGCCATCGGGGCTGAACGCCACGGCAAACACCTTGTTCCTGTCTCCTTTGAGGTTGGCCTTTTGAATGCCGGTCTTCACATCCCAAAGGTTTACTGCTGCGCTAGCTCCTATGTTGCTAAAGGCGAAGTTGCCTGACGCTGACGCCAGCAGAGTGCCATCCGGACTAAACGCCAAGGTGCTCAATCTCATCCCCGGTTGCTCGCCGGCTTTGATGCTGGTTTTTTCATTCCCCGTCTTTACGTCCCACAAGCGGACCATGCGGTCATAACTGCACGAAGCCAGCACCAGGCCGTCCGGGCTGAAGGCGACGCCAGAGACGACATCAGTGTGCCCTTTGATGGTGGCCATTTCCTTGCCAGTCTGCACATCCCAAAGTTTGATCGTATTGTCGAGACTGCCCGTTGCAACCAGCGTGCTGTCCGGACTGAACGCTACCGAAAACACGGAGCGAGCGTGGCCATTGAGCGACGCTTTTTCCTTTCCTAAAGTCGCGTCCCACAATCTGACCTCCTTTTCAGCACTTGCGGATGCAATCCATTTGCCGTCGCCGCTCCAGGCAATGGAAGTCACCCGTTGCTGGTGTCCCTCGAGGACGGCACGTATTTTGCCGGATGCGACTTCCCACAGCCAGATGCGGCCTCGAATAACAGCCCCCATACCGATGGATGACATCCCACCACCCCCGGTCGCAACCATCCGGCTATCTGGGCTGAAGGCCACGCAGTGGATGGATTGGTTCGGCGGGTGAGGAAGCGTCAATAATTCGCGGGTAGTGGTTACGTCCCACAGCTTCGCGGTGTCGACGGATGTCCGCGCCGCCAGCAGCTTGCTATTGGGACTAAACGCCACACAAGGGCTCTGAGCTTCCAGCGTAGCCCGCAGCTTGGGTTGCTGGGCGACACAGATTTCGCCAGGCAAGAATACGACCCCGCCGAGCAAGCAAGCGACCAAATGCGATTTCATCAGGTTTCTCCTCGCGCGTTTTCGCTCTCTTGGCCGTCTTCATCACGGGGATTTCCCACAGCATCACTTTTTTGTCGTAACCACACGACGCCAAAAATGTGCCATCCGAACTGAACGCCACGGACGTCACTCTCGACTTGTGACTCACCAGGGCAGCCTTTTCAATGGCGGTCTTCGCATCCCACAGCTTAAGTATTCCGGTTGGAGGTCCGGTGAGATTATCAAGATTATTGCCACCGCATGCAGCCAGCAAAGCACCATCTGGACTGAAGGCCACGGATTCCATCTTTTCCTGCGTTTGCTCAGCGGCTTTGATGGTGGCCCGTTCCTTGCCCGTCCGCACGTCCCATAGCCTGACCGTCTTGTCCCAACTGCAGGACGCCAGCAGCTCACCATCGGGACTGATCGCAACGCAAGAGACGATATTCGTGTGCCCTTTGATCGTGGCCTTCTCCTTACCCGTCTTGACATCCCAGAGTTTGATTGTGTTGTCGGCACTTCCCGATGCTAGCAGCGTGCTGTCAGCGCTGAACACCACGGAATGTACGGAGCGTGCGTGCCCATGGAGGGATACCGTCTCCTTTCCTGTCTTCGCATCCCAGAATTTGATCGTTTTGTCATCACTTGCCGATGCGAGCAGCGTGGCGTCGCCGCTCCAGGCAACGGAATTCACCGTTTGTTTGTGTCCATTGAGGTTAGCCCGCAGCTTTCCTGAAGCTGTTTCCCACAGCCAGATTTTGCCGTCCTTTGGTGATCCACCCCCCGTTGCAACCATACGGCTATCAGGGCTGAACGCCACGCAGCGGGTAATTTGTTTCGGGTGAGGAAGCGTAGCAAATTCCTGGCACCTGGCCACGTCCCAAAGCTTCACCGTCCCGGTGCTGCCGCCGCTCGCCGTCACCAGCAGCTTGCCGTTGGGACTTAACGCCACGTGTAACGCTTGAGTTTCCACCGTGGCCCGCAGTTTGGGTTCTTGGGCGATACTCGTCTCACCAGGAAAAAGCAGCATTCCGCCGAGGAGCAAAGCCATCGAATGGGATTTCATGGAACGACTCCGTGATCAAAACATAGGCTAGGGCGGGGAGCGCAACCTCTTCGCCGGGGGAGGTGCCGATGTCGTGGTGCACGCACACCACGTTAGCATACCAATCCGATGCGGCTCGGCGTGTGAAACTGTGGGAAGCCGCGTAAGATTTGTTCATTGCTGGCAGCAGGTCGTGCCGCCCCTAGTGGGCCACACGTTTCACGAAACGAACAAGCGGCAAGCGAGGCAAACGCCATGAAATACTTCACGCCAAAACGCTTGGTCCAATTGCAGGACCGCTCCAACAAGCGGCGATTCCTCGCGGCTCTCGATGCCTGGGAGGACAGCGCGTCCGCGTATCAACGCCAGTTTGACCGGATCAAATCAGCTTTGCCTGCAGGACTCCGTGGCCTGGCCCGTTCGGTTTGTCTCCACGACGCACAGGTGGTCGACATATTGCGCGCCAAGCGAAACAAGTTTACGATCATCCTTCAGCCCGAGTCAGACCCATTGCGGCAGGTGGTGCTTAGCTACACCTTGGCCGAGCCTGCACAAATTGTTGAAGATCTTCTGCCGTAAAAGGTTCAGTCTCGGCCGGTGGTCTGGCTGTACGATGAATTGGATGTGGTTCAGGCGAATGCCAATGGCAAAAGCAAACGCGTAGCTGCTGGGCGAATCTCGCACACGATCCTGTTGAGCAATGGCTGGGAAATGCGCCTTCGTTTCCAAACCGTCACGGTAACTCGACCGGAATCGCTCCTTCACCGCTGCCCTTCAAACGACGCCCCGCCTACTTCTTCCGCGCTTCGCGATAATTCGGCGTCTCAACCAGGGTGAACAGCACGACCTCTTCGCCAGTCACCGTGCTGATATCGTGGTGCAAGCTCAGCACCTTGACGGTGGTGATTTCCTGGACCATTGCTTCCAGGAGCGGTCGCGCCGTTTCCATGAGCTGCGTGCGGACTTCCTTGAGCAGATGCATCCCCTTTTCGGACGGGAGCGTCTTGACCAGTTGCTGCTCAGCCGCGGTCAAGACGCCGTGGAGCCGGACAAGGATGGAATCGCCGATCAGGTGGGCGTGGACGTTCTTCGGTCCCCTGCCCATGTGATCCTGCTCGAACCGGTTCATCCCTTCGCAAATGCCGGCTTCGATTTCACCTTGCGTTCTCATGGCAACCTCCAACGTTACTCAGTTAGTCATTGGATGTGGGCGCCGGAGCTGGAGTCCTCGGCGCACGAGCAACTAAGGGGCTAAACTACTGAATTCGGAAACATTAACAAGAATCCGCTTGCCTTATCGGCATTGAGCCGTATCATGACCCCATCGGAAGACTAGACGAAGAGCAGTCCAGCATGGCTGGAAGGCTCGTCAGCGAGTAAGCCGACGTGGCGGAATACCCAAGGGTGTTCGGCCACGTCGGCTTTTTTCGTTTTTTGCGTGTAAATTCGATCCCTGTTGGATCGAATGGTTGGATGCGAGGCCACCCCTTCGCTTCGAAGGACGGGTGGGCAAAGGGTTCCAGACAAGGAGTTTTCAAGATGATGTGTTCCACGAAATTGCTAGGCGCTACGTTGGCGATCGCTCTGCTGGCAGGTCACGCGGCAGCAGCTGACACCGTTGCCAGCGGCAAGATCAAGTCGATCAATGCCGAAAACAAGTCGTTCGTTCTCACCGATTCAGCCAACAAGGACTTCACGTTCAAGCTCGGCGACAACCTGACCGTCAACCGGTTAGGCAAGGAAAGCAAGAGCGACCTGAAGGCCGGCGATGCGATCAGCGTTTGCTACGACAAGGGCATTCTCCACTGGACGGCCAACTACATCCTCGTACAGGAAGGCACGTCCAAGAACTTCGAGCTGCGTGAAGGCACCGTCAAGGGCTACGATCCCGCCAAGAAAGAGCTCACCTTCACCAACGAGGACAAAAAGGACTCGACCTACCCGATTGGCAATGCCGTCGTCCGCCTCAACATGACGGAATCCCCGATCGCGAACGTCAAGATCGGCGACCATGCCCTCCTCATCGTGGACGTCGTTGCCGGCAAGTCGACTTTGCAGAGCGTGATGGTCAATCGCGTGAACTAAGTGTCCAAGGCTTCGGCGGGCCACGGTCGGCCCGCCGATCTCCTTGTGGGCAGGCCGGCGATCAGCCCACGGCCCCTGGGAGCGACGAAGGAGTTTGCAGGCACTTGCGCGGACAGAGAACGGCACGCTCGAGTCAAATGTTGGCACGCCGACGATCCGCAAGGTGGGGAGATTCGCCATGACGCACGCAGCTGATGATTCCTTGGAAAAGCAAGCACGGCTGGAAATGCAAATACAAGCTCGATTGGGTTCGAAGAGTTCGCGATCTCCGGGTGATGTGCCGAAAGGACGGGGTCATCCTCCAGGGGAGTGCGCGGACCTATCACGCCAAGCAGCTCGCCCAACACTCGGTCATGGAAATAACTGACCTGCCCATCCTGGCTAACGAGATCGAGGTGCAGTAGCCGGGACATTACCGCTTTATCGAAAGGCAAGAAACCAAATGTCATCCAACAAGAACTCCGTCGTCGCTGTATTTGACGCTCACGACGAGGCAGAGCAGGCCATCCGCGAACTTCAGATAGACGGCTTCGACATGAAGCAGCTGTCGATTGTCGGCAGGGATTACCACACGGAAGAGCACGTCGTCGGCTACTACACCACCTGCGACCGCATGTCGTACTGGGGCAAGCTCGGGGCCTTCTGGGGCGGCTTCTGGGGACTCTTGTTCGGCTCGGCGTTCTTTTGGGTGCCCGGCGTTGGTCCGCTGCTGGTAGGTGGGCCGCTGGTCATGGCGATCGTCGGCGCGCTCGAAGGCGCTGTCGTGACGGGCGGGCTCAGTGCCCTTGGCGCCGGCCTTTACAGCTTCGGCATTCCCAAAAACAGCATCGTGCACTATGAGACCGAAGTGAAGAACGGCAAACTTTTGCTGGTCGCTCACGGCACGCCGGAGGAAATTGAACACGCCAAGGAGATTCTGAGTGATAGCCAGGCGCGGTCAACAACTGTCCATGCCGAAAAGGTCGCCGTTAGCGTCTGACGCAGCTGTCATGATACCAACCCGAAGCGCAAGCGAGGGAAATTTAAATACCCTCGCTGACGCTTCGGGTCAGTATCCCAACGAGCACTTAACCAAATCAAGGAGAGCAAAATGGCCAGCAGAATCTTGAATGGCGAGAGCGCCGTCCCGGTAACGCGAGAAGTCCTCAGCGACTTGCTCAACGAAAACCTCGCGGGGAATACCAGGCCATCATTTCCTATGTGGTCTATTCGCAGGTGATCAAGGGGGCGAAGTATATGAACATCGCCGCCGAGCTGGAAAAGCATGCCGTGGAGGAGCTTCAGCATGCTTTGATCCTCGCCAAGCAAATCGATTATTTGGGAGGCATGCCGAAGGTGACGCCCAAGCTCGTGAAGACGTCCGAGAAGGCGGAGGACATGCTTCAATTCGACCTGGACAGCGAAAATGAGACGATCCGCAACTATCGGCTGCGCGTTCGGCCAATGTGAAGCCCTGGGCGAGTACGCTTTGGCCGAGCACATTCGGGATATTCTGGTTCAAGAGCAGGATCACCAGATCGCCCTGGCCACGGCTCTTGGCGTGGAGATTCCCAACGTCAGCAGGCTCGAAAAATCGCTTCGGGACGCTTAACAATGCTTTGGACCATCATTATGTGAGAAAGGCCGCCATGGCTGTTGCAACCGCTCCAATTTCGACCCCAATGAGGCTCGCGCCTACGGAAATCCGCGTCATCAGTCATTCCACGTTGTTCTACTGGTGGCCGGTCTGGGCCGTGGGCTTCCTGCTGACCATCCTGACCGTGTTCGACGGGCACTTTATGCTCATCGTGCCCAGGGACACCGTGGCGCTGAAAGACGCCGCCGTGACCGTTGAGAAGGACGGCTTGACGACTTCTTACAAGAAAAGCGACGTCGTCGTCCTGCCTAGCGGTCATCTGCCCGGCGCGGGCGAGATCATCGACCAACCGCATCTGCACGTTGCCAATAACAGCGGTTTCGGCGTGCTGTTCGTCATGCTGCTGCTGCTGGTGATATTCATCACCAACGTCCCGCTGCGCGGCCTGTGGTCGATCATGGCCATCGGCACGATTGTTTTTCTGGCCATCATCTTCCAACTCGCCGGCTTTTGGGAGCACATCTTGCACGGCCTGTCCCTGCTCGACATTCGCATCAACGCCGCGGGCTACTTCCTGATTTCCAGCCTGCTGTTCGGCCTTTGGCTGATTGTCATTCTGGTGTTCGACCGGCAGATTCACATGACCTTCACGTCGGGTCAGCTGAAAGTTCGCACGGAGATCGGTGACGGCGAGAAAGTTTACGACGCGGTTGGCATGACGTTGGAGAAACAGCGCAGCGACCTGTTCCGCCATTGGTTCCTGGGCCTGGGCTCGGGCGATCTGATCGTCCGCACCTCGGGCGCCCAGACGCACCAGTTCGAGATGCCGAACGTGCTGTTTATCGGCCGGAAGGTGCAGGCGATCGAGGACCTGCTCCGGGAGAAATCGGTCGTTCCGCAGGCGCAATAGTAGTGTCAGGATGGACGAAAAAGCTCCAATCCAAATAATCGCCTTGCATTAAGCAAGGGGTTCACTACAATAGCCTATGTGGAGTTAGATCAACGCGAAGTTGGCTCCAGCAAGGTTAGTTCTAATGTCGTCGGACGACTAAATGAGGAGCAGTCCAGCAAGGCTGGAAGGCTCGTTGACGAGTAAGCCGACGTGGTGAAATACCTTTGGTATTCCGCCACGTCGGCTTTTTTTTTGTCATCGGCGCCGAAAGCGCCGCCAGGAACATGCACAATGATCAAATCCAACGCATCCATGGCCCAGCAAATCGCCAAGGCGGCCATTGCTTTTGAGAAGAAGCGCACGGGGCACACGCCCAAATCGGTGACCGTCGTCATGAGCGACAGCACCCTGATGATCACGCTCCATGGGGCCCTTTCGCCGGCCGAGCGAGCCCTGGCCAAGAGCCCGGCAGGCGCCGCCCAGGTGCAGGATTTTCACCGTCAGCTGTTCACCAGCGCCGCGGATTCGCTGCGTCAGGAAATAAAACGAATCACCGGCGTCGACGTCCGCGAAGCCGTCGCGGAAGTTGAGCCGGCATCCGGCACCGTCGTGCAGGCATTCACCACCGGCACCGTCGTGCAGGTGTTCTTGCTCGCCTGCGATGTGCCGACTGAAACTTGGAGTGGAAGCGGATCGCCTGAACATTCTTGAATATGGAGGTTCTTATTATGCTCGTTCTGACCAGGAAGTGCCAGGAAGCTGTCGTGGTCGCTGAGGCCGACGGCCTCAACGTTCTGCTCAAGGTCACGGTGCTGGAGATCGAAAACGGCAAGGTACGCCTTGGTTTTGAGGCCGCGAAGGATGTGCCTGTTCATCGCCTGGAGGTCTGGGAGCGAATCCGGGCGTTTGCCCCGATCAACCCCATCGGAGCTGGGCCTGAAGAAAAAATCGCTGACAAGACTTGCTCGGCCCCCGACAGATCGCCCGAACCCCAAGGCGCAGACAGAAGACCCGAATTCACTTTGAATCAAGAAGGCTGAAATATGGCAACCATCGTAATCATCTGCCAAATTATTTATTACATCGCCATGAGCATCGCCGGCCCGTTGGCTGTCGTCGCTTATATCAAGGTGAAGAAAACGGAAAGGCTCGAAAAGGAATATCAAACTTACGACGAGCTCGATAACCGCTTCTTCGAGTATCAGAAGCTCGCGCTGGAGTATTACGACCTCGACATACTCGATGTTCCCAACAACGACCCATCGCTGGCGTTCGATAAGAAACGCAAACAGGAAATGGTGGCTTACGCGATCCTATTTTCATTGTTCGAGAGAGCCTATCTGATGTTTAGCAGTCAGGCGGATGGCTTCCGCCAGCGCCAATGGTCGGGATGGAAGCACTTTCTCAATGACTTTCTCCGCCGCGAAACCGTCCGCACTGCCTGGGAATTGAGCAAAAGCACCTATGACACGGGTTTTCAATCGTTCATGGATCGAAAGATAGCAACGGTCCTGGCCAAGCCGGTTGCTGATGTTATGGCCAAACCGCGGCCCGCGCCATTGCCCGTTGCCTCGCCGGTGGCGGAGCCGGTCTGCCAACCCGAGACTGCCGCAGGGAGTGCTTCAGCCGGCCGCCGGCAAATAGCGGCAGGCACGCTGTATGTGCCGTTGATTCAGGGGCGACTGTCGGTCGTGACATCCACGACCGCGGCCAGCCTTGTAATTCTGACCTTTTGAAAGGGGTCTTGCAATGTTAATGACGATTTTGCTGATTCTTCTGATCCTCATGGTCCTGGGCGCGCCTGCCAACCTGGGGCCACAGCCGCCAGTGGGGTTACGGCCCCAGCGGTGGGCTGGGGCTGATCGTGCTGATCCTCGTCGTGGTTGTGGTCTTGAGGGGCGGCTTCTAAGTGTGTCAACGCGGTTGCTTTGAAGCATGAGCAGTCATGGCTTCAGAGCAACCGGTTCCTTGCAACAACGATCCTTCAGGATGACGGAGAACCCAGTATGTTGGTATTGCCGACTAAATGCTCAGAATGTGTTTGTCTGAATCCCGTGGAGAAAGCGCACAAGACCGATCCCAAATATCAGGTTGCCTTGACGCAACAGCAGCGTCTACCGCACTTTCCATTTCAAGAGATCATCACCAAGAACGCCAAAATGTTCGCGGTGTTTGAGCTGATCCAGCAGCTGGCAGACACGACTTCCACGGTGCTGATTGAAGGGGAGACCGGCACGGGCAAGGAGCAGGTGGCCAAGGCCATCCATGAGATGTCCTGGAACCGAAACGGCCCGCTGGTCGCCGTCAACTGTGCCGCCCTGCCGGAGAACTTGCTTGAGAGCGAGCTGTTCGGCCACGAGAAAGGCGCGTTTACCAGCGCCGTGGGAACGCGCCGCGGCCGTTTTGAATTGGCCAACGGCGGTACCTTGTTCCTGGACGAGGTCGGCGACATTCCCGCCTCCATGCAAGCCAAGCTGCTGCGCGTTCTCCAGGAACGCCGCTTTGAACGGGTCGGAGGCGCGGAATCGATCGACGTGGACGTTCGCGTCATTGGCGCCTCGAATCGTTCCCTGGCGCGATTGGTCAAGGAAGGCACGCTGCGCGAAGACCTGTTTTATCGGCTAAACGTGATCAAGATCGACTTGCCGCCGCTCAGGCAGCGCGCGAGGATATTCCGCTTTTGGCCGCGCATTTCGCCGAAAAATACGCACCGCCTGGCCAGCTTGCCAAGCAAATCGCCCCGGAGGCCATGCAAGTGCTGTTGAGATATGAGTGGCCGGGCAACATTCGGGAACTGGAAAATGCCATTGAACGGGCCTCTGTCACTTCCGGCGACGGCGTCATTCGCGTGGGGAACCTGCCTGCCGCGCTGACCATTGTCCCCGAACCCACGGAGTCCCTTGGCATCGATACGAGCCGTCCCTTGAGTGAAGTGATGCGCGAGGTCGTCGCCGAGGTGGAAAAACAATACCTCGATGCGGTGATGAAAAAAACAGGCGGGCACATTGGACGCTGTGCCGCCATCAGCGGGCGATCGCGGCGCAGCGTTACTTCCAAGTTGGCGGAATATAAACTCGATAAAGCCAAGTATCAACGTACCACCGGCAATGACGCGGACTCAGCGCCTTTTGTCTTGGCGGCTTTGAACCGTATCAAAACGCCATCGCACGATTAGCCGACGAGCAATCCAGCATGACGCAACCTTCCACTCCAAGAACCGAGCATGTCAATCGCGGCGTGGTCACGTCGGTGCGTGGCAGCGTTGTCGATGTGCGGTTCGAGGCAAACCTGCCGCCCATTAATTCGCTGCTGCGTGCGCGAGAGGAGACGCCCATCGCCATCGAGGTGCTGATGCAGCTTGACGCGCGGCACGTGCGCGGCATCGCGCTCAATCCCACCCAAGGTCTGGCGCGCGGCATGGCTGTCCAGGACACCGGCGGGCCGCTCAAAGTACCGGTCGGCAAAGGAACTCTGTCGCGCATGTTCGACGTTTTTGGCACCGCCATCGACCGCCAGCCCGCGCCGACCGATGTGCAGTGGCGCACAATCCACCGCGATCCGCCGCCTTTGGCCAAGCGCAGCACCCGGTCGGAGGTATTTGAAACGGGCATCAAGGTCATCGACGTGCTGGTGCCGCTGGAGCGCGGCGGCAAGGCGGGATTGTTCGGTGGCGCGGGCGTGGGCAAGACCGTGCTGCTCACCGAGATGATTCACAACATGGTCGGGCATCAGCAGGGCGTGAGCATGTTTTGCGGCATCGGCGAGCGCTGTCGCGAAGGGCAAGAGCTTTACCATGACATGAAGGAAGCCGGCGTGCTGCCGCACATGGTCATGATGTTCGGCCAGATGAATGAGCCTCCCGGCGCCCGCTTCCGCGTGGGCCTGGCGGCGCTCACCATGGCCGAGTATTTCCGGGATGAGGAACATCGCGATGTGCTGCTGCTCATCGACAACATTTTTCGCTTCATCCAGGCCGGTATGGAAGTGTCCGGCCTGATGGGGCAGATGCCGTCGCGCCTGGGCTATCAACCGACGATGGGCACCGAGCTTTCGGGTTTGGAGGAACGCATCGCCAACACCGACACGGGCGCCATCACGTCGATTCAGGCCGTCTATGTGCCGGCGGACGACCTGACCGACCCGGCGGCGGTGCACACGTTTTCGCATCTTTCCGCGTCGATCGTGCTTTCCCGCAAGAGAGCGAGCGAGGGACTGTACCCGGCCATCGATCTGCTGCAATCGAATTCGAAGATGGCGACACCGGCCATCATCGGGCAACGGCATTATTTGCTGGCGCAGGACATTCGCAAGACGCTTGCGCACTACGAGGAGCTCAAGGACATCATTGCCATGCTCGGGATGGAGCAGCTATCACCGGATGACCGCAATGTGGTCGGTCGCGCTCGCAGGCTGGAGCGGTTTCTGACCCAGCCGTTTTTCGCCACCGAGCAGTTCAGCGGCATCAAGGGAAAGGACGTCAGTCTGAAGGACGCGCTCGACGGCTGTGAGCGCATCCTGAACGATGAATTCAAGGACTATCCGGAAAGCGCGTTTTACATGATAGGGGCAATCACAGAAGTGGCGAGCCGAGCCCCAAAGCCGGCGAGCCGAGCCCCAAAGCCGGCGAGCCGAGCCCCGTAAGGGGCCGGGTGGGGCGGCGCGTCGAGACTAACCCGGCCCCTTACGGGGCTCGGCTCGCCAGCTCGGCTCGCCGGCCAAAGGAGCAAACAATTAACCTCAAAGTCCTCCTCCCCTACCAGGTCTTCGCTGAGAAGAAGGGCGTGAAACGAATGGTGGCCCATACGCTCCAGGGTTCCTTCGGCATCTTGCCGCACAGGCTCGATTGCACCGCAGCTCTGGCGCCGGGGATTCTCACCTATGAAACAGATGCCGAGGGCGAAGTCTATCTGGCCGTCGACCAAGGAGTGCTGGTCAAGGCGGGCATGGATGTTTTGGTCTCGGTGCGCAGCGCCATTGGCGGCACCGACCTCGATAAACTCCACGAGGCGGTCAAAAAGGAATTCCTCAATGTCGACGAGCAGGAGAGAAACGTCCGCGTGGTACTGGCGAAGATGGAGAGCGGATTCGTCCGCCGTTTGATGGAGTTGCAACGTGCCTGACATACCCAAAAAGGAGACAAACTTCAGCAAGCAGGTCGGCGCCCAGGCAGCCCGCAAATTGAAGGCGCAGCGCCGAGCCGGGAAAAGCATTTGGTTCGGCCTGGGGATGTCGGGAATGATCGGCTGGTCGGTGACGGTCCCGATCGTGATCGGCGCCGTGATCGGAATGTATGTGGACAAGCACTATCCGAGCAGGTTTTCATGGACGCTCATGCTGCTTCTGCTGGGTTTGATCCTCGGCTGTGCCAATGCCTGGCACTGGGTCGCCTCGGAACAAAAGGATATGCAGGAGGATCGGGATGAATGATCTCTTGGCTCTTACCCTGGCATTGATTGCCGGTGCCTTGCTTGGCGTGTTTTTCTTTGGCGGCTTGTGGTGGACGGTCCAAAAGGGTGTCGCGTCAGAGCGGCCGGCGCTCTGGTTCCTCGGTAGCCTGCTGCTGCGAACCGCTGTAACACTAGCGGGATTCTATTATATTTCGCGGGGCCATTGGTCGAGCCTCGGTATGTGCCTGCTCGGATTCCTCATCGCCCGCGTCATCGTCGTGAAACAGCTCGCACGACCATGGGCCAAGGAGACCGCCAATGCGCCTAAGCCCTGATGAGTTGGTTTTCTGGCGATACGGCTTTGTCTCGCTCAACAGCACCATCGTCACCACCTGGGTGCTCATGCTCGTGATGACCGTCGGCGCGATGCTGATCACGCGCAAACTCAAGGCCGAAGGGAATATCTCACGTTGGCAAGGTTTGCTGGAAATTGTGGTGACTGGGATTCAGAAACAAATCAAAGAGGTCGGCCTGGAGCATCCCGAGAAGTACCTTGGTTTTATTGGCACGTTGTTTCTGTTTATCGCGGTGTCCAACCTGTGCTCGATTATCCCCGGCTACGAACCGCCGACCGGCTCGCTCTCGACAACGTCGGCGCTGGCGATCTCCGTATTTGTGGCCGTGGCGCTTTTCGGCATCGAGGAGCAAGGGTTGCTCGGCTACCTCAAGGAGTACCTGAAACCCACATTCATCATGCTGCCGTTCAACATCATCAGCGAGTTTTCGCGCACCTTCGCCCTGGCCATCCGTCTGTTTGGCAACATCATGAGCGGGACGATGATCGTCGGCATCTTGCTGACGATCACACCGCTCATCTTCCCGATTTTCATGGACCTGCTTGGACTGCTCACCGGCATGGTGCAGGCTTACATCTTCAGCATCCTCGCCGCCGTTTACATCGCCGCCGCCACGCGAACCCGTGAAGCATGAAACAGGACCACCAGCAATGAAAGAGCACATATGGACAGCATGACAATTATCGCGATCGTTTCGATCATCACCGCCGGCGTCACGATGGCCTTGGGGAGCGTCGCGCCCGCGATTGGCGAGGGGCGGGCGGTCTCGTCGGCCTTGACCTCGTTGGCACAACAGCCCGATGCCGCCAGCACCATCACCCGCACCTTGTTCGTGGGCCTGGCGATGATCGAGTCCATCGCCATCTATTGCCTGGTGATTTCGATGATTCTGATCTTCGCCAACCCGTTCTGGAATCACGTCATTACCGAAACCGCGGGGAAGTGAGCCATGCCAATCGATTGGTTCACTGTCGCCGCCCAGGTGATCAACTTCCTCATCCTGGTGTGGCTGCTGAAGCGCTTCCTTTACAAACCCATCCTCGCCGCCATCGACGAGCGGGAAAAGGGGATCGCCGCCCAGCTCGCATCGGCCGAGGCGAAGAAGGCTGAGCGCAAAAGGAACGAGACGAGTTTCAGCACAAGAACGAGGCTTTCGACCAGGAGCGTGCAGCACTTTTGAAAAAGGCCACGGACGAGGCCAATGCGGAACGTCGGCGGCTGTTCGATGAGGCAAAGAAGGATGCCGACGCCCTGCGCGCAACGCGCCAGGAGGCTCTGTTAAATGAGCAACGCAATCTGATTCAAACAATCATCAGTCGGACCCAGAAGGAAGTCTTTGCAATTTCACGAAAGACGCTGGGAGATCTTGCCAACGCCAGCCTCGAGGAACGCATTGCCGAGGTTTTTGTCCAGCGCCTGCGAGCGTTGAACGGCGCGGCAAAGGAACAGATGGCCACAGCCCTCAAGACTGCCGCCCAGCCGGCGCGCGTGCGCAGTGCGTTCGAGCTGGGCCGGCTCAGCGCAGCGCGATTGGCAGTGCGGTCAAGGAGACTTTCGCGGTGGATACACCAATGCAGTTCGAGACCGCGCCGGACGTGGTCAGCGGCATCGAGCTGTCGACCAACGGACAGAAGGTGGCCTGGAGCATCGCGGATTATCTCGCGACGCTGGAAAAAAGCACCTGATTCGCCGCTTGCGGCTTCGCGCTCGGCAGGTCGAACCGAGCGCGAAGCCGCAAGCGGCTCGGCTCCAAGGGGGAACCATTGAGCGACTCACCTGACAGCCTGCATACTGCTATCGACCTGGCATTCTCTGGCCTCGACCGGACCGTCGCCGCTTTCACGCCGCAACTGACGCCGCGCGAGGTCGGCGCCATCGCCAGCGTCTCCGTTGCCATCGCCAAGGTCGTCGGTCTGCCGGGCGTGGGCTTCGACGAGCTGGTGAAGTTTCCCGGCGATATGTTCGGCATCGCGTTCAACGTCGATGCGGACGAAATTGGCGTCGTGCTGCTTGGCGACTGCCAGTATCTGCACGCGGGCGATGAGGTCGAGCGCACTGGTCGTGTGATGGACGTGCCGGTGGGCGACGGACTGATCGGCCGCGTCATCGACCCGTTGGGCGAGCCGCTCGACGGCCAGGGGCCCGTCCTTTCCAGCGAGCGATTGCCCATCGAGCGACCCGCCCCGCCCATCATGAGCCGTGCTCCCGTCACCGTACCTTTGCAGACCGGGGTCATCGTCATCGATGCGCTCATTCCGATCGGCCGCGGCCAGCGCGAATTGATCCTCGGCGATCGGCAAACCGGCAAATCCGCCCTGGCGATCGATACCATTCTGAATCAATGCGATCAAAATGTGCTGTGCGTCTATTGCGCCATCGGCCAGCGCGCTCGGCCGTCGCCAAGGTTATCGCCACCCTGCGCAAAAAAGGCGCGATGGATTACACGGTCGTCGTCGTGACCGAAGGCAACGACCCGCCGGGGCTCGCCTACATCGCTCCCTACGCGGCGACCAGCATCGCGGAGCATTTCATGGAGGCGGGCCGGGACGTGCTCATCGTTTACGACGATCTCACTCACCACGCGCGTGCCTATCGCGAGCTGTCCTTGCTGCTGCGCCGTCCGCCTGGCCGCGAAGCTTTTCCAGGCGACATTTTCTACATCCACTCGCGGCTGCTGGAGCGGGCCACGCATCTCGCCGACGACTTGCACGGCGGCTCGCTCACTGCCCTGCCCATCATTGAGACCGAGGGCAAGACATCTCGGCATACATTCCGACGAATCTCATCTCCATCACAGACGGGCAGATTTACCTGTCGCCGACCTTGTTCGAGCTGGGCGTGCTGCCCGCCGTCGACGTCGGCAAGTCGGTTTCGCGCGTCGGCGGCAAGGCACAGCGGGCGGCCTACCGGGCGGTGGCGGGCGATCTCAAACTTGCCTACGCGCAGTTCACGGAACTGGAGTCGTTTGCGAAGTTCGGCACGCGGCTCGACGACCACACCCGAAAAATCATCGATCATGGCCAGCGCATCCGCGCCATCCTCATACAGCCGGAATTCGAGCCGGCCTCGGTTCCTGAGCAGATCGTCATCCTGGTGGCCCTGACCGGCGGATTGCTGGACAGTGTGCCGATCAGCAAGGTGCCTGACGCCGAGCGGGCATTGAGAAAGGCGGCAGCCAACATCCCGACCGAGGTTCGCCAGCGTTTTTTCTCGAGCGACAAGTTGAGCGGCGAGGATCGCCAGGCGATTCTGAAAATCGCCGGCAGTGCGCTCACGCCGTTTCAGCCGGATCCCAATGGCCAAGCCAAGGAGAAGCCATGAGCGATACCTTGGCGAGTTTGCGCCGCAAGATCGACGGAGCGGGTGATCTTGAAGCCGTTGTCCGATCGATGAAGGCCCTGGCAGCCGCGAGCATCGGACAATATGAGAGGTCGGTCGCCGCGCTGGCGGACTATTATCGAACCGTGGAATTGGGCCTTGCCGTCTGCATCAAAGTAGTAGGCACACTCCGTGTGCCGTCCGAGCCCGCAGCTATGCATGCAACGGTGACCGCCATCGTTTTCGGCTCGGATCAGGGCCTGGTCGGCCAGTTCAACGAGGTGCTCGCGGATTTTGCCGTCAAAGCGCTGGCCGCATTGCCCGGCGAAAAGAGCGTCTGGGCCGTCGGCGAGCGCATGCCGCTCGCGGCTGGTGGACACCGGTCTAACGCCGGTGGGGCTTCTCGCCGTACCGACTTCCGTCAGCGCCATCACGCCGCTCGTCGGCCAGATTCTCATTGAGGTTGAATCACATCTTGGCCATGCTGACACCGGTGACCTTTACGTATTCCACAACTGCCCCCGGTCCGGCGCGGCTTATGACCCCGTCAGTCAGCACCTGCTGCCGCTGGACGCGCATTGGGGAAGCAGGTTGGCAAAAATGCCCTGGCCGACGACAAACCTACCAGAGGTCATCGGCGGTCAGGAGCAAATGTTGCGAGCACTGGTTCGGGAGTATCTTTTTGTCTCGCTCTTCAAGGCTTGCGCCGAATCGTTGGCCAGCGAAAACGCAAGCCGCCTGGCCGCCATGCAACGAGCCGAGAAAAACATCGACGAACTGGTGGGGACATTGACTTAAACGTTCCGCCGCATGCGTCAGTCGGGCATTGATGAGGAGTTATTTGATGTCCTGTCGGGGTACAATCCGCGTGAGTAAATCAGGGTTTTGAGGCTATTGCGAGAAAATCAGCCGCCGTAACAATCAGGATTCCCTTAAAGGTCCCCATTGGCAACAAGTGCCGACGGTCTCCCGTCACGACATGGGTCGCGAGGGCAATCTCGGCACATTCCAGGACTTTGTCATCATCTGGGTCAGCGACAACCGCTTTGAGGACGCCCGGAATCGACACCACCCGAAGAAAGGTCATGAGATCGGCGAGGGTTTCCACGACTTGTTCGGCAGTGAACAAGAGCTTGATCTCAAGTTTTTCCGCCAACTCTTGGAGTATTTCGCGGCACGTCACCCCGTCCACGCTGCCGGCGCGGGCCATTTCCAGGCACTCGAAGGGCTTACCTTTCCAGCCAACCGCCGAAAACAAAATGCTCGTGTCGAACACGGCTACGAGGCGCATTTCCGATCCTCGTGAATCAGATCATCGATGAACGCTTCCCGTTCGTCCACGCTCATCGCGACCCAATCCAGACCGCGGGCTGCGCACAACCGCCGCAGCTGCTCTTCCGCGAAATGCTGCCGTTTGGCACGCTCCGCGGGCCCATTTGCTAACAACAATAGCATCTCGCGCTTGTGTTCCGCAGGCATCCGCCGAACCAAGTCGAAGACTTGTTCTTTCGTCAATTCAAGCACTGCCATGATTTACCTCCAGAGGGGTAATAGCGTCAGACCTTTTTCTGCCCGAGGAAAGAGAACCGACAATATTTTCGCCCACACAAGCCTCGCTTATTGATGTAACACCGTTTCCGCAATTTCCCGAACTCTCTCCCATGATATCCCATTCCGCTGCTCGATTGCTGAGGCGTGGTCCGTCGGCTCAAGTTCGACTCTTGGCCGCCGGCCGATTTCCCGTGTGTGGACCATGGTCTTCAGGTGCAATGTATCTGGGTAACCAGGCAACGAGGTGCTTAACCAGCCGAAGTAAGGCGGTTCAAATTCACGACCTGGTTGATCCCAAAGTTGAAACGCCCGCTTGAAGTTTGGAAGGCTGAGCGATACCCACACATCCCAAGAAAACTGCTCTGACACGCCAATGATGGGGATTTCCAAATTCCCAACATTTGGCGTTCATCTTCTTTCGTGTTTTTCGCGTGTTTCGTGGTTTGATTCTTCGCCCCGCCTTACAGCCCCTCAACCCGTCCCGTCGAATCCCCCAACGTAGTCACCCCCTGCACGCCCAGGCGATCAGCCATGCTCAGGAACAGATTCGAGATCGGCTGCGATCGCAATTGCACATACTGCCCCGGCGTCAATGTCCCGCCGCCGCCGCCGCAAAGCAGAATGGGCAAGTTGTTGTGCGTGTGCCGGTTGCCGTCGGCGATGCCGCCGCCGTACATGATCATCGAGTTGCGCAGCACGGTGTTGCCGTCGGCATCGCGGGCCTTGTCGAGCTTGTCCAGCAGGAAGGCCAATTGGCGGGTGTAGAAGCTGTCGAACTGGGCCGTCTTCTCGATGGCGCCCGGCTGGTTGGCGTGGTGGGTGCAAATGTGGTGGCCCTCGGGGAAGCCGAGTTCCGGGATGGGGCTGTTGCAGCCGTCGTTGGACAAAATGAAGGTGCAGATGCGCGAGGCATCGGTCTGGAAAGCCAACGCGAGCATGCTGAGCATGAGCTGAATGCGCTCCGTGGCGGCCACGGGAATGCCGGCGGCCGGCGTTTCCACGGCGGGGTCGGGAATGTCGCGGAAGCGCGAGGCATCCTGCACTCGGCGTTCGACTTCGCGCAGGCTGGTCAGGTATTCGTCGAGCCGCTGGCGATCTTGCGTGGCAAGCCGATTTTGCATGTCGCGGGCATCTTCGCGGACAAAGTCGAGCAGCGAACTGCGCTCCCGTTGCCGGAGCTGCAGATTCTGGGTGCGTTCGCCGTGAGCGCCGGCGCCGAAGAGCCGCTCGAAGAACACCTTCGGGTTGTGCTCGGGGGCCACCGGCGTGGTCGGCCCGGTCCAGGAAAGGTTGTTCTGGTAAACACAGGTGTAGCCGGTGTCGCAACTGCCGGTGCGGAATTGGACATCGCAAGAAAGCTGTAGCGACGGGAAGCGCGTGAGATGGCCCACCTGCCGGGCTGCTATTTGATCGATGGTGACACCGGCGCGGTAATCGGCACCCCCGGTCTTGCGGACGCGGACGCCGGAGAGAAAGCCGCCGGAAGCGCGGGCATGGTCGCCGCCGCCGTCGCGGCCAGGATCTCCGCCCGCATGGTTGAGTCCGCCCAGGACCTGGATTTGGTCTTTGAAGCGCTCCAGGGGCTGAAGCGTGCGGGTGATTTGGAAATCGCGACCTTGCGCTGCCGGCCACCAGTATCTCGGCAGGGCGCCGTTGGCGAAATAGAGGAAGGCCATGCGTATCGGCGCCCCCGAGGCGGCAACCGCCCGCCCCGCCTGAGCCTGCGCGGCGAGCACGGCTTTAGGCACCAGCGATTCAAACGCGGGAATGGCCAAGGCAACGCCGATTCCCCGCAGGAAATGACGTCGGCTCAAACTGGCATGGCGTTCCTCGGCAAGATTGCGATTGTCGGTGTGTTTCATCACTTGCTTTCCAGGGGAGGGATATTAACCCGAAGCGCAAGCGAAGGTTTATTGCTTACCTCGCTTGCGCTTCGGGTTGGTGTGGTGCAGCATATCGTTTGTATTCAGCTTCTTTCACGGTTGGACCTTGGCTTGTGTATTGCGCCGCAATTGAAACGGGGCCGAATCGATGACTCCGCCGATGACCGCGGAAAGCTGGCCCTGCTGCCGCTCCATGGCGTCCACGATCTTGTCAATTGCGTCGACATCATTGTAATCCAGGCTGCGGCCGATGGCAAAGACCAAAAGCTTTTGCGCCAGGCAACGATAATAATCGGCACGTCGCTCATGCGTCAGGATATGTTTCAGGTCTTGCACGCCCGAAAACGGCTCGCCGCTGATGAGCTTGCCGGCCGAATCGATCGGTTGACCGAGTTCCTTGGTCCGGAACATGCCCAGGGCGTTGAAATTCTCCAGGCTCAGGCCCAGCGGATCCATGCGGGAATGGCAAGAGCTGCACAGGACATTGGCCCGATGCTGCTCCAGCAGCTCGCGCACCGTGGGCTCGTGCCCCTCGATTTCCTTGGCGGCGTCCTCCAGCAGAGGCACATTGGCAGGCGGCGGCGGTGTCGGGGTGCCGAGGATGTTGTCCAGAATGAACACACCACGCTTGACCGGCGAAGTTCGCGTCGAGTTCGAGGTCACCATGAGCACGGCGGCGTGAGTCAGAATGCCGCCGCGCGGACTGTCCTTGGGCAGAGCGACCTTGCGCATATCCTTGCCCTTGACTCCCGCAATGCCATAGTGCTTCGCCAGCACTTCGTTGAGGAACGTGTAGTCGCAGTCGATCAATTCCAAAGCGCCGCGGTCTTCCTTCTGAATGAAGAAGAACAGCATCTCGGTCTCACGACGCATGGCCAAACGCAATTCGGCGCTGAGATCGAATTTCATCTTGATGCCGTCGCGTTTGAGAATCGAAGGCGGATCGATGGGCACGCTGGCGACGTCGCGAGTTTGCAGCCAATGAGACACGAAGTTCTGGGCCAGGGCTTCGGCGCGAGGGCTCTTCAGCAGGCGTTGCACCTGGGCCGGCAGGTTTTTGCGCAACGTCCCCTTTGCCGCCAAGCCGTACAGCTCCTCGTCGGGCATGCTCGACCAAAGGAAGTAGGAAAGCCGGCTGGCGAGGGAGAATTCGTCGATGCGCGCGAATTGCTTTTGGGCATCCTGGGGGTCGGACTCCTCCATGCGGAAAAAGAACCGGGGCGACGAGAGCACGCCGACCATGGCATGTCCGATAGCCTGCTCGAACGTTTTGTCCGGCTGAAGGGTAACGACGCGGGCGATCTCGACCAGGCGGTCCAGGGTGCGCTCCTCCGCGGGACGGCGGTAGGCCTTGGCGACGAAGCGGCGCAGGATCTCGCGGGCATACTGGCTGCGCTCAGGCTCCTTGGCGGGTGGTTCGTCGAGGTGGAAGAATCGCTCATAATTGGCGGGATGCTTCATGTGCTCCCGGCCCAGGGGGCCCACCAACGTCACCGACTTGACACGAACACCGGCGGACGTGCCAGTGGACTTCGTGGCTTTTCCAATCGGAGGCAGCGGTTCCACCTCGAGGGCATAGCGGTGCTCGCCCGGCTCCAGCTTTACATCGTATTCGTAATGGTAGACCACACCCTCCCGCCAGGAATAGTCGCGTTTGGAGAGTTCCTGCTCGTCGACCTTTTCGGTGATGCTGGCCCGGCCCGGATCGAATTCGAACGATGCCCTGGGCTCGATTTCCACCACCAGGCGATAATCGCCGCCCAGCGTGAGCTTGAAAGTGTCGGTGACGGTCGCTTTTTTGTAGAAGGATAACACTGCTTTGGCCGTGGTCGAGCCCGTGATGTTCCGCTGGGGGGCGACCTTGGAGACGGTCGGCACCGCCTTGGACACGACAACCTTGGCGGCCTGCATGAACTTCTCGATCAGCACGTCGGTGACCGCGAGGCCATCGCTGCCGTAATTGTCGTCCTCGGGAAGTTCCGCTGTGGCGTCGTAGTCGACGCCCAGCAGATCGCGAATGGTGTTGCGATATGCTGTGCGAGTGAGCCGGCGAATCCTGACCTGGCCCGGGTCGGGGTTGTCGGGGTCGAAGGCAAAACCGTCGCGTTTGATCCAGTTTTCGAGCACCGCCCTTTCGGCCGGGCTGGGCTGGGCCTTTTTCGGCGGCGGCATGATGCCGGCGCGGGTGTTCTTGAGAACGTTCCACCACAATTCGGGATTGTGGGCAATCGCGTTATTGTCGGCGAATTCGTCGAGGCTGATGTTGCCGCTTTTTTCCCCGTCGCCGTGGCACTTGTAACAATACTTGGCGAGGATGGGTTGCACGTCCTTGCGAAAGCGCTCCACGGCGGTCTTGGTCTGGCCCGCCTCGCCGCCACGACTGCGCGGCGACAAGCTCACGACAACGAGGCAGGCGCCGAGGCCGAGGAACGCAAGCCACCGTCGCCGGGACAAACGTGGAAAACGAGCATGAAATGGCATGAGAGCCTCAGCTTAATGAGGGACCGTTCCCACCTTGCGGGCGCACCGACATCACAATCCGGAAACTTTATTGTATCGAGCAGCGAATTCCGTGGATAGAAAGAATTCCATGGTACGACAACAAACGAGGCCGCCCAACATAAAGATCGGACATACCAATAACGCGGACGCTGCCATGCTGATCGAGTTATTGGGACTGGACAGTTAGCAGTCCACGGAATGGCGCATGCTTTGGATGGGGATTATCGCGTTGGCAGAGGCCAACGACCAGGAATTGCACCAAAAAACTTCTCAGTTTCCCCGACGACTTGCCTGACCTGAAATGACTTCGGCCGCCTGGCGGCAATAGCCGTCCGCGGGGAGTGGAAATGTCCTCTTTCGCTCAGCGGGCGCAAGGCAGATTGCCGGCGATTTATTAGAAACAAAACCTGATTAAATGCTTGACGACGCAGGGGCGGCAGGGGTATAAAGGGAGGTGGAGGCACTATTCAAGTCCCTCAATGAAAGGAGGCGCACCGTCGAAACTCCACCGACCCACTTATGCCGGGACCTTTCAGCTCCTAGGACTTCGGCTATACGCTCTTGGGTGGCTCCGGCTCGCATCGAGAGCCGTTCCCCCAGAACACCAGATAAGTAATCTCCGATCCGATCGCTGGAAAGTTCCGGTGCTTCCCTTCCAACAGCAGCGGCCCGCCGTGCCAATTCTCCAATGCGCGTCGGGCCGCTGCTTAATAATGCACCACCAATCCAAACGTGATCGTCTGCATCCAGAACGACTCCTCGTTGAAGTTGAACGCCGGCCTGCCCGGGCCCGTGTTCGACCCGAACGACGAGTCCGACGGCACCGCGTTGGTGTTCACCGTTGCATCAACCTGGGCGTTGGGCCGCACTACCTGGTTCCAGTAAAGGAACGAATAAGCCGCCGTCAGCTCGATATGCGAGGTGAGGTTGACGCCGACGCTGATGCCGCCTTCCGGCACAAAGCACAATAGCGTGCGGTTGTGGTCGCCGATGTTGGAAGGCAAAGCCAGGATTCCACCCGGAGTGGTTTGATTGCCCGTGGGGCTAAACAGGGTTGTCGTCCCGTTGATGTCCACTTCCTGATCGCTGGCTCCCAGGGCAATTTTCGCGAACAAACCCACATTGAACCACGCTGTCTCGTAGCGCACCTGGCCGCCCAGCTGGCAGGCCGTAGAAGTTATTGGTTGTGCGGAAGCTGTCGATGTCTCCCTCCGAGTTGGGGCTGTTCACGGGCAAACCGTTAAAGGTCAGCACGTTGTCCGCCAGCGGCTGCAGCTGATCCTGGATGGTCAGGCTCTCCGCCAGCCGCATGTAGCGGAAGCCAAAGAGACCGTCCAAATGCCAATGCTTGTCCTCATAAAAGTGATAGCGGGCATTCATCTCCGCGCGATGAACTCCGACCGTTGGTCGATCGAGATGCCGCCCGCGACCAAAGTAGGCAAAGAGTCCACGAACGCCACGGGTATCCCAGAGGCGGCATCGGTCACGGGCCGAGCGATCAAGGGATTGCCGCCGGCGTCCGACGCCAATGCGAAGCGCTGGTGGTTGGGGAACACGTACTGACCAACTCCCTCCAGGGAGAAGCAGTTGTCGGCATCAAGAAAGAACCCGGCCTCAACGCGGATGCCGGAGAACATGCCGAAGTCGGTGTCCTTGCTGCCGAACACGACAGCGGTGCCGGGTTGACCGAGTGCCCCAGCATTTAGATCGCCGATAAATCCGGTCGTGGCTAACGGCCCCGGTGCTCGCTCCTGCTGCATCCAGGATATGGTGTAGTCCGCCGAGGCCCAGAATTTCTCGTTGGTGGGCCGGAAAAAGCCATTTCCCTTCGAGGGCAAGTCAGGCCGATCGTCAGTGCCGCCGACCTCCGCCGGCCAGGGGAGCATGTGGGAGCCGGCTGAGGGGGTGGCGGGGATATACTCTCCGCTTGGGGCGCGCGACCGGCCCGAGACTGGGCGTCTGGGCGGGCGTACCGCCATTGGGTGCGATCTGGGGTACTTCCATCGTCGGCATGGCCTGGGGATAGTAACCCGGATAGCCGTAGGCAGGTTGCGACGCGCCGTAGGCAGGTTGCGACGCGCCGTAAGCGGGTTGGGGCGCATTGAACGGTGCATAGCCCTGACTGTACGGCGCGTACATGGGTTGCTGAGCCATTTGCGGCATTTGGGGCATCTGGGGCATCTGGGGCATGGCGCCGCTGCCATACGCGCCATAAGCCGGTTGACGGTATATGGGGTAGGGCTCGTCGGAGCCGGCGCTGGCGGTCACTACCGCGGGGTACTGGGGGTAGCTACCGTAGTTTTGGTAAGCCGGGTATTGTTGGGCCTGGGCCAGCTCAGCTCCGCACAACAACGCCACCGCACAAAATAACCGTTTTCGCATTTTGCACCTGATGCCAGCATGGTCAAAGACTCAATGGCAATGGACGAAGGGCGAGCAGGCGCGATAGTAGTCCCGCTTGGCGAAATAGGCTCGCATCCATGCGTCCCGTACTCAGCCATTTATATCGGTCCGGGGAAGGCTAACAATTGAAACAGACTTGGCGAATTCGGCGCAAATCACTGCGAAAGGCCAGCGATCTCCGCGTGTCGGTGATCAGGTGGCTTTTTGGCCGTGCCTTGCCGTCAGCGCCGCACCTATAATGGGCGGGTGTATACTACGGTATGACGCTCGCTCAGGGCAATTTCTCTATGAAGACCACTGATGGCCCGGATTTTGGCGGAATGCCGTTGGACACCACAACAATTCCGCAACACCGCCTCAATATCGAAAACAAGGAACGCAGCAACCTGTTTCCGTGGAATGGTCAATTCTCGCCCCAGCTAATCGAAATATTGCTGGAAACCTATGCTCAGGCCGCAACTTTTGTTGTGGACCCGTTCGTCGGCAGCGGAACCGTGTTGCACGAAGCTGGCAGACGGAATCACCCGGCATTCGGGTCCGAATTGAACCCTGCGGCCTTCAAAATGGCACAGCTGTACCGCTTCATTAACGTGACGCCTAGCCAGCGACGCCAGTCCATCGAAGACGCGGCAGAATTTGTCCACGCCGCCTTGCCATTTAGTATGTCGCTGTTCTCACCCGCTTCGAAGCCGCTCCGCGTCCCCATCCAACAGGCTCTGGCCGACGCCGCAACTTGTGCCGACACGCCTTTGTCCAAGATCCTGCTCAACGCATTGGTTGTTCTGCTCAACTTCGGCGATGACGAATTGACCGCCGCCAACGTATTGGAGACGTGGACCAAGCTTCGTGAGAGGGTGTTGGCTCTGCCCTTTAGCGACAGGGTCATTGAATCCGCGAACTGCGACGCCAGGGCTCTTCCATTGCCGAGTCATTGCGTCGACATCGTCATCACTTCGCCGCCCTATGTCAATGTCTTCAACTACCACCAGCACTACCGCCGCTCCGTCGAGGCTCTGGGTTGGGATATGCTTGAAGTGGCTAAGTCGGAAATTGGTTCGAACCGCAAAAACCGTGGCAACCGGTTCCTTACCGTGATCCAGTATTGCATCGACATGGCCGAGGTGTTGGGCGAACTTCGCCGCGTCTGCAAGCCCCGGGCTCGAGTTATCGTGGTGATCGGCAGGGAGTCGAATGTCAGGAAAACGCGGTTCTTCAATGGGGAGATCGTCGCCAGGCTGGCGGTACGCTCGGCGGGCTATCACCTCCAGGCGAGGCAGCAACGTGTATTTCAAAACCGCTTTGGCGAAGTGATCTTCGAAGACATCCTGCACCTTGCCCCGAAACCGCCGAATACGGCGCTGACACCTCCCGAAGAAATCGCCAGGGAAGCCCTCACGGCAGCGCGTTCCCGGGCGCCCGCGGAGTCCTTGAGCGACCTGGACAGTGCCATTGAACAAATAAGCAGCGTCAAGCCATCCCCCATTTATTGCACCGACCTTGCAACGCCCAAGCAGAAAAAACTTGAGGTCGTCTGATGGCCTTGCCCACCCCCCACCTGGAGAAGCTCAACGCAACGCTGGCCAACGACAAATTGCCGCCAGTGGACAAGCCTCGCCTTGAAGCCGCTGTCCTGCGCTACAACAAGTGGATCGAGGACCTGAAGGCCGTCACCGGCACGCCGCAAAAGCGCATCCGGGCCATGGTCGCGCTTCTCAACGAATATCGCTTGTCCATCGACGTGGAACTGGTCTTCGACAGCCCGCAGGACTTCCTCTACCGGCAAAAGGGCCAACTTAAGCTGGACAATAGCGTCATCGAGGAGTTTTTGCCGCACCTCGTTCAGCCCGCAATTCTCGCAGAAATCAAAGGCCATGACGTCGTCATCGGCCCCACCACCTGTTTTTCTTCGGTGTACTTCTCGACAAGCCTTGAGGTGCCGGTGATCGGCGGGGGTCTGGAAATTCGTGCAAAGGACCAGGACTTCGCCATCAGCAAAAAGCTTTATCTGAAGGCGTCCCACGACCCGGCCTTTGCCGGTCCGACGACCGTGGTCAAGGAAACACACATTGGCTTCGTCGTGACCGAGTGCAAGACCAACCTCGATAAGACGATGTTCCAGGAGGCCTGTGCTACTGCCCATGACGTTAAAGCGGCGGTTTCCGGCGCGCGTTATTACCTACTGTGCGAGTGGCTGGATATGACGCCTCTCAGCACCGCCCCGACCGACATCGACGAAATTCTGCTGCTGCGAAAGGCCAAGCGGATCAACTCAAACGTGCGGTCGAAATACGCCACCTTCGCTGGTCGGCAGGTGCATCGGGCCGCCTACGTAAAGTACCTGACCGACAATTCGCTTCGACTTGACGTGTTCGAGCGCTTCGTCAACCACATCCGAGCCATCCTGCGAAACGAAGCACCTGTCGAGAGTGACGTGTTGGCGAGGGGTTATTTTTGACCGTGCCAGCGCTGAAAAATACCGCAAAGGCTAGCAGGCTTTTCACACCTTGCTTTTAAAATACTCCATCGTCCTCCGCATCCCCTCGACGCGATCGACCGTTGGCTCCCAACCCAGCAATGTTCGCGCTCGCGTGATGTCGGGTCGGCGGACCTTGGGATCGTCCTGCGGCAGCGGGCTTGAACTCGATCGCGCTGGGCCGGGCCGCAAGCTTCTGGATTTCCTTGGCGAATTCGAGGATGGTCACCTCGTTGGGGTTGCCGAGGTTGACCGGCTCGTGGAAGTCGGCGAGCAGCAGCCGGAAGATCCCCTCGACCAGATCGGCTGACGTAGCAGAAGCTGCGAGTCTGCGAGCCGTCGCCGTAGACGGTCAGCGGCTCGCCGCGCAGGGCCTGGCCCATCGAAGTTGGGCAGCGACGCGGCCGTCGTCGAGCCGCATGCGCGGGCCGTAGGTGTTGAAGATCCGGACGATGTGGCGTGTTGACGCCGTGGTAGCGGTGATACGCCATCGTGATCGCCTCGGCGAAGCGCTTGGCCTCGTCGTAACAGCCGCGCACGCCGATCGGGTTGACGTTGCCCCAGTAGTCCTCGCGCTGCGGATGCTTCTCGGGGTCGCCGTAGACCTCGCTGGTGCTCGCCAGCAGGAAGCGCGGCTACTCTTGAGCTTGGCCAGGCCGAGCGTGTTGTGCGTGCCCAGCGAGCCGACCTTGAGCGTCGGGATCGGATGTTGCAGATAGTCGACCGGACTGGCCGGCGAGGCAAAGTGCAGGACGTTGTCGACCGGCCCGTCGATTTCCAGCGGACTGGAGATGTCGTGGCGCAGAACGGTGAAGCGGTCGTTGCTCGCGCAACGGCTCGATGTTCGCCAGGCTGCCGGTGATGAGGTTGTCGACGCAGACGACCTCGTGCCCTTCGGCGAGAAAGCGCTCGCACAGATGGGAGCCGACAAAGCCAGCGCCGCCGGTAATGACCGTTCGCACGTTAGAATCTCCTCCCTTCGCACATGCGGTTGTTGTGGCGACATCTGGCGAAGCTAGCTAAACCGCGATTGCAAATAGCACCACTGCACGGTATGCTATGTGATTTTGGGATAATTGCTTAGTTGAAGAAGCTGGCACGACCAAGTTGCCTTCCCTACAGGAGGTCGATTGATGGCTGGCCGTTCCATTCGCACGTTCACCGTGCTGCCGCACCTGCCCGAGCGTCTTCAGGGCCTGCAAAAGCTGGCCTACAACCTGTGGTGGTGCTGGAACCACGACGCCGTGTCGCTGTTCCGCCGCATCGACGATGACAGTCTTCGAGAAGGTGGAGAACAGCCCCGTCAAGCTGCTGGGCGCCATCGACCAGGAGCGCCTCGAGCAGCTCGGCCCGGACGACGGCTTCCTGGCCCACATGGACCGCGTCGAGGAGGCTTTCAACAACTACATGACCGCCACCACCTGGTTTCAGGAAACCTACGGCAGCGAGGCGGCCGAGCCGGCGCAGATGCCAGCATCGCCTATTTCTCGGCGCGAGTTCGGCATCCACGAGAGCGTCCCGGTCTATTCCGGCGGCCTCGGCGTGCTGGCCGGCGACCATCTCAAGGCGGCCAGCGACCTGGGCATCCCGCTGGTCGGCGTCGGCCTGATGTATCGCGAAGGCTACTTCCGCCAGTACCTCAACGTCGACGGCTGGCAGCAGGAACGCTATCCCGAAAACGATTTCTTCAATCTGCCGCTGATCCCCGAGACCGACAGCCGGACGGCACGCCGCTGCTGGTCAGCGTGCCGTTGCCGGGCCGCGAGGTCTGGTGCCGCATCTGGCGCATCCAGGTCGGCCGGGTGCCGCTTTACCTGCTCGACACCAACATCCCGCAGAACAACGCCGACGACCGCCAGATCACCGCCCGGCTCTACGGCGGCGATCACGACATGCGCATCCGCCAGGAAATGGTCCTCGGCATCGGCGGCATCCGCGCCCTGCGGGCCCTGGGCAAGACGCCGACCGTCTGCCACATGAACGAAGGCCACTCCGCCTTTTGCGGCCTGGAGCGCATCCGCGTCATGATGGAGGAGAACAAGCTCGACTTCGCCACGCGCCCGCGAAGCCGTGGCCGCCGGCACCTGTTTCACCACGCACACGCCGGTGCCGGCCGGCAACGACGTCTTCGCGCCGCAGCTGATCGAGCACTACTTCTCGCAGCTACCTGCCGCAGCTCAAGATCGACCGGCAACGAGTTCCTCGGCCTGGGCCGGCAGAACCCGCGCGATCAGAACGAGCCGTTCTGCATGACCGTGCTGGCCATCCGCCTGGCCAACATCACCAACGGCGTCAGCAAGCTGCACGGCAAGGTGTCGCGGCAAGATGTGGAAGGCGATCTGGCCGGAGCTGCCCGAGGCCGAAATCCCGATCACCTCCATCACCAACGGCGTCCACACCCGCAGCTGGCTGGCCCCGGAGATGTCGCAGCTCTACGACCGCTACCTCGGCGTGCAGTGGGAAGAACGGCCGACCGACCACAGCGTCTGGAAGCGCGGTCGACAACATCCCCGACGCCGAGCTGTGGCGAACCCACGAACGCCGCCGCGAACGGCTGGTGGCCTTCGCCCGCGCACCGGCTGCAAGGCCCAGCTCGAAGCGCCGCGGCGCCCCGCCGGCCGAGATCGCCCGCGCCGACGAGGTGCTCGATCCCGAGGCCCTGACCATCGGCTTCGCCCGCCGTTTCGCCACCTACAAGCGCGGCACGCTGATCTTCCGCAACCTGGACCGGCTGGCGGCGATCCTCAACGACAAGGATCGGCCGGTGCAGATCATCTTCGCCGGCAAGGCCCATCCGCGCGACCACGGCGGCAAGGAACTGATCGCCGAGATCGTCCACGTCTGCCGCCGGCCCGAGTTCCGCCGCCGCATCGTCTTCATCGAAGACTACGACATCAACGTGGCCCGCTACCTGGTCCAGGGCGTCGACGTCTGGCTGAACAACCCGCGCCGGCCGCTGGAGGCGTCGGGCACCAGCGGCATGAAGGTCTGCGTCAACGGCGGCCTGAACCTGTCGCATCCTCGACGGCTGGTGGTGCGAAGGCTACGCCGGCGACAACGGCTGGGCCATCGGCGCCGGCGAGGAGTACACCGACCTGACCTACCAGGACGACGTCGAGAGCCGGGCCATCTACGACCTGCTCGAGCAGGAGATCGTGCCGCTGTTCTACACCCGCTCCAGCGACGGCTTGCCGCGCGGCTGGCTCAAGGTCATGAAGCGGTCGATGAGCACGGTCTGCCCGGTCTTCAACACCAGCCGCATGGTGCAGGAATACATGGAGAAATGCTACGGCCCCGCGGCGGAGCGCTATGAACGGCTGACGGGTGATCATCTCAAGCTGGCGAGCAACCTTTCGCGCTATCGCCGCGGTCTGCAAAGCGGCTGGCCGCAGGTCCGCGTCGAATCGGTGGAAGCCAACGGCACCGACCCGATGCAGGTCGGCGGCGAGATCGAAGTCAAGGCCCGCGTCAACCTCGGCAGCCTGTCGCCCGACGACGTGGAGGTGCAGCTTTTCCACGGCGTGGTCGACAACCTGGGCGAAATCCCGCAGCCGGCGACGGCGGTCGATGAGCCACAACGGCGCCCGGAAGGCAACGCCTGGTTGTTCAAGGGGACGATTCCGTGCCGGTCAACCGGCCAGCACGGCTACGCGGTGCGGGTGCTGCCGAGCAACGGCGATCTGGCGAATCCGTTTGAGCCGGGGCTGGTGTGCTGGGGCTAAAGTAGTAGGCACACTCCGTGTGCCGTCGAATGCGCAAACAGTACGTTGTCGGAATGCGGCAACGTGACAAGTCGTCGACTGTCGGCATTTCGCGACCTTGCAGCGCACAAAAGCCGGCCGTCGGCAGACAATGTGAGTTAGGTCGCATGAGACGCTGCCATGTTGCACGATATTTTGGGCCAGGTGAAGCAATCGGACTGCCACCCATTCGATGCCGTCGCAACGATTCGGTACGGCTCGCGGGACATCAAGTTTGGGATCAGTCGTGACGATGAGCCCCTTGAGACAACGTTGAAACTCGCCGTAGAAGTGGTCAGCTGCCTTGCGGAACTCGACAAACTCGCCAAGAAGATAGCCGCCAAGGACCTGCGAGACGACTACAACGCCGGCTGGAACGAATTCGACCAAGCGCAAGACGATGGTTCCTTCAAGACGGTTTCGAACGCCAAGCTGCCTGAAGCCGAGTTCGAGGCGAAGCTGACGTTGGACGCCGTCGACGTTATCGGCGATCGGGTAATTGTGTTCTTTTATGATGACAAAGGCATGTTTTGGGGCCATTATGTGATCGTACAAAGTCTGACCGCCACAGATTTCAGCGAGGCCCGCGCAGAGATTTTCGGCTAGCGTTCAAAGCCGTGGCATTACCAATTGCTGAAGCTGACCGGGGCCGCCATCTTGACGGCTACACGGTGCGGGTGCTGCTGAGCAACGCCGACCTGGCGAATCCGTTTGAGCCGGAGTTCTTGTGTTGGGGGTGACGTTGAAAACCGCGGACCTTGGCAGGGTCTCGACAACCAAGCGCATGGATGATAAACTCACGTTAGCGACCCTGGCGACTGCTTCTGCTGCTCCCAATGCGGGAGGAAATTAACAATGGCGCTGACAATTACTGTAACGGATACTCTCGCTTCGGAGCTGCAATCCGAGGCGGACTTGCGCAAGATGTCAGTGGAGCAGTTCGCCCTGGATGTCCTTGGGCGGGCTGTGCAAGGACACCAGTGGCCGCGTGTCAATTCGCGCCGATTGAAATTGATTCAGAAGCAATTTGCCGTTGGATTGACCGCCGTTGAGGCAGCCGAGCTGCAAGAACTGCAGCGCCTGGCCGATCAGCACCTGGAGTCGATGGATTCCCGGATGCTTGGGGATGTTGCATCGATGGAAAAGGCAGCAGCGGAAGCTCTTAATGGCTCAGCCGATTGACTTTGCTAAAGTGGTTTTCCAGTATCCGCAGCAGGTTCATGTCCGCCTTCATGGGCCTTTGGGATATGAAAACTACCAGTCGTTTAAGCCCTGGTTGCGGGACGAGTTTCACTTTCGCTGCGTTTATTGCTTGTGGCGAGAGCGCTGGGTTGCAGTGGGCGAACACGCATTCAGTGTGGAACATTTGGTTTCACGCGTGCAGGCCCCCGACCGCATCGGCGATTACGATAACCTGGTTTATTCCTGCTGCCGCTGCAATTCTTTGAAAAGCGATGCCCACCCCGTCTTGGATCCCTGCCAAGATGCATACAGTAAGCATCTGGAGGTTCTTGCTGATGGCACCATTCACGGCCTGACCGTGCGAGGTCGAGAGCTGATCCAGATTTGTCAGTTAGCTAGGCCAAAAAATCACCCAGGCTCGTCAGCGGTTAATTGACTTGTTCAGAACCTTGCAGGAATCCCGAAATGCGGGAGCCACTGCCCTGTTAAAACACTACCTCGGGTATCCTGAAAACCTTCCCATGCTGTCGCAGTTGCGTCCTCCGCGCGGCAATTCCCGCGTTCAAGGAATTGGGCAAAGCTATTATGAACGCGGCCGCCGTGGCGAATTGTCCTTGGAGTATTGGCAGGTATGAAGCCCGAAATCCACGGCGCTGTCCGGCAGGAGACCCCAGATGCGTACCGAAGTGATTGCATGGTCGCGCCATGAGCACCTGGTGCTTTATGACCCCGCTGCAATTCCAGCAGACACCCCCATTGATAAGGACTTTGATGCCCAGGAGCCTGTCCCTGTTCCTGTGTCGGCAATGGAAGACCTCGCGGCGCATGGTCAGGCTCTCATCTTGCGGATCGCGTGTGAAGATTGTCAGGCTTCCATCCGGGTGCTCGTCGAGGAATTGGCGGAATCTCACATCCGCGAGCGAGGTATTCAGGTCATCGACGGCGCGAACCTCCGCATCCCCGCCGGAAAGCTGATCGTCGATGGTATCGAGTTCTTGTGCCGTCCAGGCGAGGTCCGTCGGTGGTCAGAAGCCCAACCGATTGCAATACCTGCGGGCAATTACGAGGTCGAGGTCTTCAACCTTATGCCCTGGATCGCCCTGAATCGAGAAATTGAGTTCAAAAAGAAAACTACAAGTATTGGCCGCATGGTCGGCAAGGTAGTCCACGCCATTACGTGTCTCAGTTTGTTGCTATTTTTGGCGATGGCCGCCCTGACGATATTCGCAGTCGGCTCTATCATCGCATCGGGGTGGGAGCAGGCGTCCTGGATGGTGTGGTGGGCGGTGCTTGGCGACGTTGTGGTGTACGTTGGGTTTTGGGTCATGGATATCGCCGGGCGACGGTTTCCACTGCTGCGACAAGCGGGCGACGCCTGGTCAGCGTTCGACGCCGAAAATCCTGACGTGGTTATATGCCTTCGCCAAACCGCCGGTGAAGGTGGGGGCGGCACGGGTCGGGGCATGGCCACGTTGGATTTTGTTGCGCGAGGCCAAGGTTAAGCCCTGCTCGGCAGGTGTCGGGTTAGGGGGAGCATTAATCTCGCGATAACTCACGGTGTCCATTTTTTTCGCCGAAATAACCGTTTGATGACGGTGTTTCCCGCACCTACCAACCTTCCCACCGCGTCATTTTCATGTTCCAATAGACTATCCAACCGGCCGTTCAAGGTCCCCCCGCGGGCGCCTCGGCCGATTGCAAGCCGCAGCTGACGGATTCATTCATTCGGACCCCCCAAACAATGCCCCCCTAAATGATTTAACTCCATGTCTTGAATGAACTTGATGAATTCACCCCTTCAACGAGGTCACATCATGAACGAAATCCAATCCTTCCAGGACACCTGGGCCAACCAGGTCAAGGCCATTGCGGACCCCTCTGTTAAATGGCTCTGGCAAGGGTTTATCGGCCAGGGCAACTTGACATTGCTCACCAGCCAATGGAAATCCGGCAAGACAACATTGCTGTCCATGTTGATTTCGCGGCGCATCAACGGCGGCGACCTGGCGGGTTTGCCCGTCCACGCCGGCAAAACAGTCGTGGTCACCGAAGAGTCATTGCAGATATGGGCGGAACGTGCCCAACAATACAATCTCGACGACCGGCTTTGTTTGATTTCGCGGCCCTTCGACACCATTCCCACGGCCGAGCAATGGCAAGCTCTCGTGGCCCACCTGGCGGACCTCCACGATCAGCACGGGATCGACCTCGCGGTCATTGATCCGCTTGCCCCTTTTTGCCGGGCCGAGAACCACGCCCGGCCGATGCTGGAAACGATTTTGCCGCTTGGCGATCTCCTCCGCCGCGGCATGGCGGTCCTTGTTCTCCATCATCCGGGCAAAGGCGAAAAGGCACTTGGCCAGGGGGCCCGCGGCTCCAGTGCCCTGCATGGCCACGTCGACATTTCCATCGAGATGCACCACCCCGGCGGCGACCCCATGACCCGCCGCCGCCGTTTCATCACCCTGTCCCGCTATCAGCAGACGCCGCGCGATCTGCTTCTGGAGCTCAACCACGAGGCCACGGATTACCTGACCGTGCCCCAGGACCAGGTGGATCCCTACCTTGCCAACTGGGAGCGTATCCGGATGGTCTTGGAAGACGCCGAAAAGAAACTGACCCGCCAGGCGATCCTTGAGAACTGGCTGCCCGATTTCCCGGTTCCCAGCTTGACCACTCTTTGGCACTGGCTCGACCGCGCCGTCCAGCTTGGCCTGGTCTGCTGCGACGGCACCGGCCGCAGGTGCAACCCATTCCGCTACTGGCTGTCCCATTGCGAGGCCCAGTGGAGGCAGCAAGACCCGCTTTACGACATGTACGAAAAGGAACGGCAAATTGTCAGCGTGCCAAAGCACAAATTCGACGTGGACGAAGCCGCCCGGCAATTGACTCTGCTCCACGAGGAGTATGGCTACAAGCAAATTGACATGGAGCGGTGCCGGGCGAGCGGGGGAGGTCGGCGCCTTGATCGAACCGAATTCGCGCCGCCGGAACTCGATCAGCGGCGGGGTGGCACGCCAGGCGGGGTGGCACGCTCCGTAACACTCACTCGGTTACTCAGGCTTAGCGACGAGGGGCGTGCCGAGCTCGTCAATTGACCATCCATGAAATACAATGGAACCATGCAGACGATCTACGAAGCCGCAGGTGGTCATGACGGGTTGCTGAGGTTGGCTAGGGCTTGGCACACGCGAGTGTTAGAGGACGAAGTGGTTAGCCATGCATTCAGCCACGGCTACCACCCACAGCACACCGAGCGCCTTGCCGCGTACTGGGCGGAGGCACTTGGTGGGCCAACGACCTACTCCGACCAATACGGTGATGAGTCCTTTGTCGTTCGAATTCACTCCGGCAACGGGCCGCACGCGGAAATGGACCGGCGGGCGGTCGCTTGTTTCGATCAGGCACTGGAAGATGTCGGCCTCCGGCGCGACGAGCGGCTAGGGCGAGTGCTGCACGATTACTTCGCGTGGGCGACCACGACCACGATGTCTCGTTACCACCACGAGGCAGACGAGGTGCCGAAGGGTTTGCCCATCCCGAAGTGGTCCTGGCACGGACTCGTGCGTGGCGCGGAAACCGACGACATTTGATGGAATGAATTGCTCGGTTAGCTTGTTGTGTCGATGATTGGCCTCTAAACGGCGGAGCGGCACACCAGGTTGGGTGGCACGCTCCGTAACACCCATTCGATTACTCGGGGTTAGCGACGAGGGGCGTGCCGAGCCCGACTGGAATCCGATGACCACCCCAGGCCCAGCCGTCGTCGTTAACTGATCAGCTTGCGGAGCCGTTACTCGGCGTGCCACGCAAAGGTTGGCAAACGGCGCGCCGTTGATTAAGCACGCTCGCCCGCCCAAAGGCATGAATGGGCAGGCTAGACGTGGGTGGCTGGGCGTTGGAATCGTAGTCTGCCCATTCATACTTTTGACCGTGCCACGCCGCCGCGGTCGACAACCCACTACTCTTTCTGCTTTTTGACCTCGGTGCTGTTTTTTTCGTAATGCCAGATCAGCACGGTGGCGTCGTCTGAACCGCTCGCCAGCAGCATCCCGTCAGACGAATAAGCGAGGCAGGTGATCGTGGCGCTGCCGTGACCGACAAATTCAGCCCGCGCTTTCATGCTGGGGAGTTCGTAAATTACAATCCGCGTGCTTGCCAAGCCGTGGGATTCACCCCTTACCGCACAGGCCAGTTCACGTCCGGTGGGTGAGAAGACCAGGCAGGTGAGTGTTTCTTGATCGCCCAGGGCAAGTGTGGTCCCGGCCGATGCGACATTCGGCCGGACCAAGCGCAAGGTGTTAGGAGTCTCGGGAAAGGCCAGCCAGCGATTGTCCGAGGAAAAGCAAATCGCCTTCTCGACGGGAGCCGCTCTTGGCCATGTCGCATCGAGCTGCCAAGAGCCCAGAACAGCGCGTTTTACATTGTCCCAAAGCACCAACCCGCCTCCCTCGGTGCCGAACGCAAATAACCGACCATTTTCAGAAGCCAGCATGCTGGTCCGCGATGCCATATCTTCCTGCGTCCTGGCGTCCAACCGGGATTGATCCCGCCCAGTGGCCGTGTCCCAGATTCGGACCACGTTGGACTGGAGTGAAGCCGCTTTTCGGCCGTTCGCATATAGGCTCAACGTCGGGAAGGAATCGGTTTCGTCGTAGCAAAGGAGTTTCCCTGTACTCAAGTCGGAGAGCCACGCTTTCGCCGGGTATTGCTGCCGGCAGCCGTCGAAACACGCGAGCGTATCCCCAGCCACTACCATTTCAATGCGGTCTTTGCTCCAGGCCCTTTCCAGCCCCTCAAGCTTGACGTCGCGCAGCTTGACGCCTGTGCGCGCATTCCACCACGACACATTGCATCCCTGGGTACCGACAAATAGTTCATCTCTCTCTTTGAATTGGAGCACACTGATCGGATGCCGCCAAACGTCCAAAGGGGAGTGAAACTGGCCCGAGACCGGTTCCCAACAACGCACCATGCGATCGGCCACAGCCAGCGCCACGGGGTCGCCCTTTGGGGAAAATGCCAACTGCTGCGCTTGGCCAGCGCCGGGCATCGTGAAAGCGGCTGTCGCCAAACCTGTCGCGAGATCCCATGAACGGAGGTCGCGGTCGTGGTAACCGGACTCGGCAACCCAAAGCTTTTTGCCGCCAGGCGCAAAGGCGAACGTTTGCGACCATCCGTCAAACAGGCGGAGGTTATGGATCTCCTTGCCGTTAGCTGCTTCATAAATGCGAATTGTCGGCTCCTCGTCAAGCTGCACGGCAAGCCGATTGCCGTCCGGAGAAAAGAGCATGTGCGTCAACCTTGCGCCGCAATCGATTCTTTGTGCCAGTTTTCCGGTTGTGCAATCCCAGAGATCGATGGCGTTGTTCGCATCGGTGTTCTGCTTCCCGGCCAGGTTGCCAATGGCCAACCATCGGCAATTAGCAGATATCGCGTGAATCGGTATGCCGCCGCGCCCCACTGGAGAATAATGAAGCAGCGTCGTGTAAGTCAAATACGGCAATCGGATGGCATGGCGGAGTTTGTCGTTTTCCAGATCCCAGACCAGAGTTTGGTGTGTGTATTTCTCGGTCGTACTTGTGCAGACAAGAATTCGACGGTCCGGCGAAACGGCCAGGGACGCCCAATCCGGCCGAAAATCCGCAGGCAAACCAACGAGGCGGATGCATTTTCCAGTGGCGACATTGAAGATAGCCACGCGATGAGCGGAGTCAACAGCCGTCAATGACCCGTCCGCCGTGAAGGCAAATGACTGAAAGCCCGGGGCTTTTGCTTCCGCGGACTGCGCGGGGCGAAATGTTGGGCCATCGCTCCAGGCAGGCAACTTCCAGGTGACGATGGACCCTTCGTTGTCCAAACCGGCCAGGTGGCTGGCGGTTGGCGACAGCTGAACAGTGGCCGCGTCCACAGACTCAGGCAGCCGATACCGTAGCGTGCCCAGCCGCCGCAGCGCCCCCTGGGGCAATGGATCGTCAAATGGTACCGTGCTCGCAAGCTGGGGAATCGATTTCGCATTGAGCTCCATTTGCGGAACCGCAACCGCCACTGGCGCAGCTGCCGCGCCGTGAAGTCCTGTTTCCCAAACAAGAGCCGTTGTGTCGCGGGCGTTACCGGCCAGCAGACTTCCATCTGGCGAGTAGGTCAGGTAATAAATATCACTAAACCGGTCCGCATGAACGATCCGGGTAATCTTGGCGGTGGTGCTCTCGCAAAGGCAAACTTTGCGCTGGTCCCCTTGCTCGGTGGCACACGCCAGTTGGCTGCCGTCCGGCGAAAAGGCCAGGCATGTTGCGGTGCCGCCCAGTTCAATAATGTGGTCGTCCTTTTTGCCTTTTTCCGGTGCCACCTCTCGCACCCGCACCTTGCCGTGGAGATCGGCATACGCCAACCGCCGCCCGTCGGCCGAAAGCACCGCCAAGGCCCTGCAATCGTTCTTCCAGGTGTCGATCACCGCATTCTTTTCCCGGTCCCACACAAAAAACCTCGCCGGTTTCTTGGCATCCACCTGTTTGATCTTGTCGTCGGCAGGGGGAGCGATCTTGAACGTTGAAATCGCGAAATGCCTACCTGCATCGGCAATGGCCAGCAGCGTGGCGACCTCCCCGGCGTCCAGCGGCACGCGAAATTGTTCCGTCTCGCGGCCGGTGTCCGTCTCCCATATACGCACCTTGTCGTGCTGCAACGAAGCCGCCAGCGCCCCTTGTTGGTGCAATACCGCCCAGTCTCCCGGCCACCGATATTGACCAAGTGCGTCGAAAGGTGTGGCCGGCTTGGGCTGCGTTTTCGTCAAGCGGGCGCCGCTGCGCGGATTCCACCAGGCGAAATTGACACGAAGCTTGCCATCGGCTGAGAACGCGATATCGCTCACCCGCCAATCCAGAGCGTCGGTCGGTGAGAGCGTCTTGCCGGTCATTACGTCCCAAAGATGCAGGGAGTTGTAGCCGTAACCGTACTGCGTCTGCGCGAGCCCCAGGACCTTGCCGTCACCCGTGAAAGCAATTTGCCGGACATCTCCCTGAGCGGGAAGCGGGTAGGTCGCCGTTTTCTTGGCGGCGTGAGCATCCCAGGCAGTGATGACGTCGCGTTCACAGAGGTAAAAGGATTTGCCATCCGGCGCATGGATCAAGCCACCAGCTGAATCGGAGTGGCGGCGCTGGTTGCACAATTCCTTGCCGGTGGCAGCGTCGTGGATACGCAAGCTGGCCGAACTAGCTACGACGATGCGTTTACCGTCGCCTGAAAACGCGGCCGTCTTCGACTGGTAGCTTGTCGAAGTGTAATCTATTTTTACTTGCCACGCGATTTTTCCCGACTCCAGATTGACCAGGCTCAAATCTTCGTCTGAGGCGATCCCGGTCCAGCGGCAATCCGGGGAAATCGCGACGGCAAGGTATTGGCCCGAACGCTCCCATATCTGCTCGAACGCGCCGTTCGCAACATCGCCCAAAAAACAACACCATTGGCCACTGGTCCTGTACATCAGTGCGACGAATTCGTGTCCTACTGGCGCCATGACCACCTCGACGTGCAAGCGCACATCGTCCGGCGCTGGAAACGAACCTATGCATTTTGCAGCGGTCAGGTCGAAGAACAGGAGACGATGATGCCGTTCATCAAATGCGGCCAGCATCTTGCCATCGGGGCTGAAACGAAGGGCATCTATATCGGCCAGTTCATTGGCCTTGGCCTTCTCAGCAGGAGGGATCGCTATGACACGGCACTTGCTCCAACCTGGCACGTCCCAAAGTTCGATGTGGCCGGCCCATTTGTGGGGCACCGCCAACAGATTGGCGTCGGGCGACAGGCGGGCCGAGTGGAAGTCCGCTACTCGGTACTTGATCGTGCCGATCCGGGAAACAGCGCCCTCCGGCAATGGATCGCCATAAGCGTCGTTTAATGGTTGCGCCGCCTGCTGCGAGAGCGCCTTGCAAGGTGAAAGGAATAACATTCCTGGTATGAGAGAGCACAGCAACAAAACTCGCACGGCAACCTCCGTGTTTGGTCGTCTCTAAGAAAACAGGTTATTGATTGCAAAACTCGCCCAATAGTATCGTGGCCTGACATACGCTGCAAGCTATCCCTTCTAGCCCATCATTGCCTATTAGTCGCTCAGCAGTATGCCGACGGGTTATATTTGCGACTTCTTTTTCGCGGCGTCGGGGTCGGCGGGGAGGACGCGGAATTTCGTCGCGCCTGATGTCAGCGGGCCGCTAAACGCCGTGAGTTCAGCACGCTGGGCGAGGCGTTTCGCCAGCGAATCGAGCGCGTTGGGCTGCCGGTCGGCGACAAACGTGGCGATTATCTCGGCGCTGACCGGGGTGCCAAATAGATCCATCGCGACGCGGTAGAGCAGACGCTCGCGCTCGGTCTTGTCGGCGGGCAGCGGCGCTGCGCACTGCAGGCGTGCGGTGATGAAATCGAGCCACCAGCCTGGCTGGCCGTCGCGAGGCGGCGGTTCTTTCCAGTCGCTCAGGGGCACCACAGCGGGCATGAAGGTCACGTCGTCCCCCGCTTTGGCGTCGATCCACGAGCCGACGCGCGTGTTCTGCCAGTCCTTGTCGTTTTTGACCGCGCCGACGCCGATGCCCGCGGCGCTCACCTCGACGAACTCGCCCGGCTCGAGTCGAAACGTCGCGAGTCGTCCAAGCGTCGTCCACTCGATGGATTCAACCTTGATATCCGCGCCCTGCGCATCAGTCGCCTTGTGGTCGCCGGATTGATTCCACGTCCGCGCGCGGAAGACGACCGTGGTCTTCCCCGAGTTGTGGAGAAGGATACGCGATTTCAGCGGGGTGCCGAGCCGGTACTCGGCCGCGCACGGCTCCAGCAGCCAGGCCATGCGCAGGCCGCTGGGCTGCGCCGCGCCCCACGGCGCACTGGCCAGTTCCCTGGGCAGCGGCACGCCGGTCTTGATCGTGCGGCCAACCGCTTCCTCCATCGTGGTCTCCAGCGGAATCGTGGTAATCGCGGCAATGGCATCCAGCAGGGGCACGACCTCCGCCGGCGTCCAATCGCGGGCGGCATCGGAGTTTGCCACGAGCGGCGCCATTTTTTTCGCATACGGGTCGCCCGATAAATCGCCGGTGTTAATGCGGACGAATTCCTTCACCTTGTCGCGGAGACGGCCAACCAGACCGCCGGGGATGTTCCCGTTTTTCCGCGCAGTTTTCCTGCCACATTTTGAATAGCGCCTGCGCCTCCTTGTTCTTCGGCCGTGGATTACCCGCCGCCGCTGCTCCGCTCGTCTCGCCGGTGACGAGCTTGCCGGTCCACATTCCTGCCGGTGCACTTTCGATCTGTAGCTCCGCGACCAGGGTTTGATGCGCATCCTCAGTGCGCCCTTCGCGATGAAGGATCCCATGGTGTGTCCATCCTGAACTTTTGAGTCAGGCGACAACATGATCAAGTACGCGACCTCACGGGGTTGGAGCATGAAATCGCCCAGGGCAGGCACCCTGGCCCCCAATGCTGACTTGGTTTTTCCGTCGATTTTCAGATACAACACACGAAGGTCGACGTTCGGCATTACGTTGATGTCGCTGAATCGGATAGGAGCCTTCGACACATTCTGCACGACCAGATAGAGATCCGGCTTGTCGCCCGCCTTCGGCTTGTCGAATGCGGGGCGGATGACAAGCGCCGCCCGCAGTCCTTTCACCGGCTCGCCCCACTTCAGTTTCTCCTCCAGGCCTGGCTGGAGCTTCACGCCGTTTTTCGGCTGCTGCCCTTGTATGCCCGGCCGTTCATCCGCTGCAAGGAGCCTGATTGTGCCGAGGTCTATCGGCGGGCGTGCATCGATTGGCGCATCCGCGGGAACACTAAACTTCGCGGAGCCTCTCAAGACGTCGCCGTCAGGCACGTTGTCACCGATCGCGCCCTGCCCGTGACCGTCACCGTGAGGTCATATTCCGCCGGCGGCAAACCTTCGACCTGAATCGTGCCGTCGACTGCAGGTACGATGTTTGCCCGCACATAGGACTTGCCTTCCTCTGTTTGCAAAAACGCAGTCCACGACTCCCCGTACGTGCCGCCGTCACGAATCATTCCCCAGCTCGGAGGTTGGAGGGAGACATGCACACTCACCTTGTTCCAATCAAGTTTGTGCGGAAAACCATTGGGGAGCGCAAGCTTGCCGATCAGCGTGCGTCCCGGGCTTGCAAGGTGCAACGTTAAAGTCTTCGCAGGTGGTATCTGGAAGCGCGTTATCAAGCCGGCGATCGCATGCCCACCCTTGTCATTGCTGTTCGCGACGTAGCGTTGACACACGCCGTGGGAACCTCCAGGGATTCGCTCGACGACAAAGCGGCCCTCCGCGTCGGACACAACATCCTGACTCGCCCCGACTTGGATGTTGTCGGAGCGAGATTGATACACCCAGTAGGTGGCGCCGACGATTGGTTTATTGTTGGCCTGGACTCGGCCTTCAATGCGACCCCAAGGTTGCAAGGTGATCTTCAAGTCTTGCTGGTTCTGAGGTATCACGTCTTGGGGTAGTTTAGCTGGATTGTTCTTGGCCCCGGTTTCCGAAATTGTGCTAATCTCGGCGTAACCGGATTCGTTGGCGGAAACTAGAACCGACGGATCCATCTCCGCAGGCACCTCGAACCGCCCGTGATCGTCAGTCTCGACGACTTTCCGCAGCGAGGTGCCGTGGCCGCTGTACGACAACTTGCCCAGACTCACCGTGACTTCATGGGTGTGCGATGCGACGGCAATTTGGGCCTTCGCTGCCGGCTGACCATTCGGCAGCAGCACTATTCCTGAGAAAGATCCGCGCACGAGTTTCACGTCGATTTCGACCGATTTTTCTCCTTTTGCGACGGCACGCGTCATCGCAGGCCGGTAACCATCCGCCTCGACGCGCACCCTGGTTTTGTTCCATGGCCTTTCGGTCTCGTAGACAAATCGCCCGTCAGCGAATTGCTGCAAATACTGCGACTGCCAGGTAATCCTGTCAGGATCATCAACATCAACCGACGCTGGCAAGACGCGGCCTTTGGCAATCGGTTGCCCGCTCTCGGCGTCAATGACCCGTCCGGTGATTCTGAATGCGCTCTTGCCGTCCGCCGCTGGGGCCTTCGGTGGGTCGTTTTGCTGGTCGCAAACGCCATCTTCGGTGGACGCCGGTGCGCCGGGCTTTTCACCCGCCGCACAGAGCATCGCGATAGGCACGGCGATGCCGATGGCGATTGCCAGTGCGATTGCGGCGAAGGCCACCGACACGCCGCGACGGCTCTGGCGTTTGCTGAACACGCCGGCCATCGTGAGTATCGTGCGATTCATCTTAGCGGCCCTCCTGCTGTGCTTGTTCGATCAATGCAATCAGACGCTTACGCTCGTCGGCCGACACCTGGTCCTTTCGCGAATGCAAATGCGCGGCGAGTGCTTCTTCCAGAGAACCGCCAAAAAACGTCTGGAGCACTCTCTCAAATGCGCGGCGTCCGGCCTTGTCCTTGGCCAGGCGAGGAACATAGATCACTTCCCGACCGCTCTGGCGTCGCCTGAGATGTCCCTTTTCTTCAAGGATGTGCATCATTCTTCGAACCGCCATCGCCGTCGGCGGCGAGGGAATAGTAAGGGCGACTTGGTTCACCGTCGCCTCGCCGAGCGCAAAGACGGCATCCATGATCTGTCGCTCGCGTCGACTGAGTTCGGATGGTTCAGGCATCGTCAAATCCCGCGTTGGTGTTGTTCTATCCGGCTCCCAGCATGAACGCCGACCAGTGTCGTTAATATTTTAACGCTTGGTCGCGCGATGGCAAGACCAGTTGCGTTAATTGTTTAACGCCGTCGTTTTGATCGAGGGGTCCGGGCCAAAATTGGTGAAATCTCGATGGACAGGCCAAGGGTGGTCTTCGCAATCCAGTCGGGCCCGGCACGCCCCTCATCGCTAACCCCGAGTAATCGAGTGGGCGGTTACGGAGCGTGCCACCCAACCTGATGTGCCACCCTGCCGGACGGTTCGCAAGAGGCAGGCATTGAGAAAATCGCCATTTTCGCGGACGGCCCAGAATACACGGGCGTCAAGTGCTGAGCCTGCACCACGATATCAGCACGGTGACCGGCGAAGAGGTCGTGCTGTTCACCCTGGTCGAGGCACCGAATTTTCGGGATGCGCGGAAGAAATAGTCGAGTCTTGCCCCGCGGTTGGGCTTGTGCCGTCGGGCGAACCTGCCTAGAATTTGGCCATCAGGGCAGGATATCTGGAGGTCATTTTATGCGCACGTTACTCAAGTTCGGGCTCTTCGTGGCGATTGCATGCACCGTCGTGAATTTCACCGGCGGTCAGCAGTATCAAGGAGTCAGGGGCGGCGTCGCCGCCGGCAAGACGCAAACGGATTTCGAGGCGCTGCTTCGCAATCCTAGCGTCAAAAAAGAGCTGCTCGTCACGGCAGAGCAAGAAAGCAAAATCCCGGCCGCGGTGCTGGAGGCAATGGGCAAGGTTCTGAGCCCTGACCAAGTGAAACGCCTTTCGCAAATCGAGCTGCAGACCCGCGACCACAAGGTCTTCGGCGACCCGGATGTGCAAGCTGCCTTGAAAATGAATGCCGGGCAGAAAAACGACATCAAAGCCATCCTGACTGACGCCGAAAAACAGACCCAGGCCCTGCTGAAGGACATGCCAGGTGGCTTCGGCGGACAGCAAAGGGGCGGCAACGGCGGCCAAAGGGGCAACGGCGGCGGCGCTGGCGGTTATCAAGGCTACCAAGGCAACCCGGAAATCCAGACGAAACTCCAAGCAATTGTCAAGGAAACCAAAGATCGCTGCCAGGAAGTTCTGTCAGCCAGTCAAAGGCGCGCATGGGCCGATATGATCGGCGACGAGTTTAAGTTGGGTGGCCAGGCAGACAGCACAAGGAAGAAGGGCGGGTAGGGCAGCTTAGGCGAGCAGCAAAAAACCATACCAACCCGAAGCGCAAGCGGGGGCCGACAGCGCCCTCGCCTGCGCTTCGGGTTGGTGTCGTTATTCGCGCCGCTCGCCTTGGAACCATTCCTGCAGCGGCTTGACGCTGTCGGCCCAAGGATGATGTCCACCCCCGGAAACTTGTTGAAAATTATTTTAGGGCCTCAAGGGTGGCGCTCCCACACGCATCAAAGGCACCTGCAAGCAGTCGATGCAGCAAGGCGGCAAATTCCTGCTGAATTCTCAAACCCTTTCCTGGCCTGTCAGGAGCGTCAGCACCCTTGTCAAGCGATTGCACACCACCGTCGTCAAGGCGAAACCTGCCAGGCCGAGGACGATCAGTGAAGTCACCAGCAGCCGAAAGGTCAATGTGAGCTGGTCCGGACCCGCGCCGATCAGCATGGCCGCCCCCAAGAGCGGGATCAAAATGGCCAGCGATTGATAACGCCGCAGCCGCGGCGCGAAACCTCGCAGTTCTTGCTGCGTGACGGAGCGTGCCGACGATGGATCGGACCACATCTGCGGATAGAGCACGCGCAAGACCACGAACTGCGCGACGAAGTAGGCGTAGGTCGAGGCGATCAAGCCGGAGAGCGCGAACGAAAGGAAAAAGTGGAACGCATCCTCCAGCGCGAGCGGCCCGGCCCAGTAATCCAGGCCGGCGGGAAAGAGGATGCCCCCCGGCAGCCAGCCCAGGCACGACAGAACCACGGTCCACCCCGGCAGCGCCAACACCCGCCGGCGACTCTGGGCGGCTTCGTCCGCTGTGACATCGGCGTGGTCACGCAAGCCGCCGCCAGCCCTGGCGGGCCCGGCTGATCACGATCACGACCACAATTAGGATCAGTGGATACGCCGCCGTGTTGTAGACCATGACCAGCCAGTGGAAGCACGATTGCTGCAGCGGGGCCTTCTTGACAATGAGCAGCTCGTTGTAGCTCACATTGAAAATGCTGCCGGCAAGGTGAGGCACCAGCACCAGGAGGATCATCATGAGGAACGGTCGCGCGCGGCACATGCGAACCAGCCGGCTGTTTTGATCGGGCTCCTTCTCCACTTGCACCAGCTCGCGGCACCCGTCGAGGGCGTGCATGAACGCTTCCGCCGACGGAAAACGCTTGTCGGGATTCGGGTCCAGGCAGCGGCGCAGCAGGCGGTCCATCAAGTCCGGCACCTCGGACCGAACGGCCTGCGGCGACGGCGTGCCGCTCTGGCGTGACTGCAGCAGATGGCGCACTTGCTCCTTCGGATCGTCGCTCTCGTTCGTATCAGGAGCGGGCAATTTACCCGTCAGGAACTCGAACAGCACCAGGGCCAGCGAGTAGAGGTCGGAGCGGCCGTCCACGGAGTTTTCGGATGATTTTTCTCCGAGCAAGAAGACGTTAAGATGCTCGGGCGCCATGTAGGAAAGAGTGCCGCCGAAGGCACACTCACCGGCTTGCGTATTAAGCGCGATGTTGAAGTCGGCCAACGAGGGTCGGCCGTAGCGGTTGAGGAGAATGTTCGCCGGCTTGATGTCGCGATGGATCACCCCCTGGCTATGAGCATGCGCAGCGCTTCGGCGAGCCGGCCGCCGAGCCAGCAAGTCAGTTCGACATGGTCGCACGTTTGGAGGAAGGCGCGCACGGTCAGGCCACCGAGGTCGAAGGTCGTCGGTTCGGTGCAGAGTCGATCGAGAACGGCGAGAAACGCCTGGCCGTTCTGCATCTCCGGTTCGCACAGCCGGAAGCTGCCGATGAGGCGTGCAAGTGTAATGCCGGGCACGAATTGCATGCACAGCAGGCGCAGATTGCGCTCCGGCAACACGATGTCGGCAAAGACCTGGACGATGTGGTGATGTTCGAGCCGGGCGAGGGTGCGCGCTTCGTTGCCGAAGTTGGCCGAGACCTTGAGCGCCACCAGCCGATCAAGCGAGATTTGCCGCGCCAGGTACACCCGTGCGAACCCGCCGGAGCCGAGCTCGCGCAGGATCTCGTAATCCTCGATGACCTGCCCTCGCGCCAGCACGGGCAAGGAAACCTCGCCAATCGATTTGAGGCTCAGCGGAGGGGGATACGGCGGGGCAGACGCCGTTGTCCCTCGTTCTTGCGGCGTCGGAGCGCTATCCGCCAACGTATCCCAAGGCGGCGCGGCATTGCGTGGCTCAGGTGCGGACATAGGTTAGCAACCCAAGGTCTTGCAGTTCCTGGTTTAACTCGTCCGGATCATCGCTGGACATGGAGGCGAGCACGTGCTGGCGGAGAGTCTCGGCGAATTTTTCCCGCGCCCGATGCAGAAGCTGACGCACGCTTGCCGCCGTCAGCGGCCGCTTGAGTTTCTCGGCCAAATGGCTGGCAAGCTCGGGCGAGCGCAGGTTCGGATGGTCGGCGCAGAAGCGCAGCACCGTGTGAAACGGCTGCCCCGTTTGCTCTTCGACCTCCGCCAGGCTTTTCCAACTCAATGCCAGCAGTTCATCGCGCCAGCTCTCGATGAACGCCCGATCCAGGTCGGTATTTTCCGGCGCCATTGGCTCGGCAACGCCGTCGGGCAAGTTTACCATGCGGCGGCCCTGGCGTTTGCAGAAGTCGGCTACGAGGTGCGAAATGACTCCCTTCAGGAAATCGCGAAATCGCCCACGTTCGGGGCTGGCGCCTTTGAAATCGCCATGCAAGAAGCGATAGGCAAATTCCTGGAAAAGGTCGTCGGCCGCATCCGGGTCCTTTGCCGCGCCGCGCGAATCGCGGCGCACGGCTCCGCCATAGCGCTCCAGAAGATGGGACCGCGCCGCGGCCGCGCCGTCTGTGCCGCCGTGGGCCTGCTCCAGGAGCGTCCAGCGGGTGGACATTAGCTCCAATCGCGATGGATCGTCGGCCATGCGTCGGCTCCTCGAAGGTATTGGTTCTCTGCGATTCATCTTATTCTGGTTGGCAACGCGATTTTTCCTTGATCGAGAAAAATCAACAAAACAGGCCACGGAACTTAGAGTCTGTCCGAAAAGCCGTGTGGCGGCACGTTTGTAACGTGCCGAATGATGGAAATCCATGCAAACCGGCACGTTACAAACGTGCCGCCACAGTTTTGCGGACAGGTTTTTGATGAAAAATGCAGGGGAGTGAAGGGTGTGGAGAAATATTTTTCTGCGAAGTTGTCACAAAACTTATGCCCTGGCGAAGAAGAGACGGCAGACAAGCCGGGAAAGAGAGGGCGGCGGCTGCTGATGACCGGGCCGGGTTCGGCCGGCATCTTTTTTCCCTCCCCATTCCTTGGTGAGTTTCCCATGCCAAGTTTCCTGAACAACGTGGTTCGTGTCTTCCGGACGGCCAAGACGACGCGGCGGGCCCCGCGGGCGGCGCGCCGCGCCTACTTATTGGTGGAGGGGCTGGAGGAGCGGATGGTGCCCAGCACGACTTCCGCCGCCGCGCTGCCGAGCTTCGTGACGAACGAGCTGACCGCCTTGCAGACTGGCATCGACCAGCAGATCTTCGACAAGGCCCTGCCGCTGGTGGGCACCGCCCTGAGCAATCTAGGCAACGGCACGGCCCAGGACCCCAACCCGATCGACCGGATCGTCGGCTCGTTCAAGCAGGCTCTCATCGACGGCGCCCAGGCGGCCGTCACCGGCGGCCCACAGGCGATCCAGGCCGCCATTGTCAAGGACCTCGGCCAGGGCGCCGGCTCGATCCTGCAAGGGATCACCACGACCGGCGTCGCCAACGGCAACTTCACCGCCGAGGTGCATCTGGATCAGAGCGGCTCGCTCAACAGCGGCAATGTCGATCTGAACCTCGGCCTGCCCGGCCTGCCGATTCAGTTCGCCGCGCACAACCTGGCTGTCAACGTCCAGGCCGGCTACGACATCGTACTGGAATTCGGCATGCAAAGCGGCAGTCCGTTCCTGAAGAGCGTGGCCAACCCCAGCGACACCGCCAACCCGCTGGGCGTTGCCGTCGACATCAACGCCGAAATCGCCCCGGGCAGCTCGATCAGCGCCTCGCTCGGTGGTCTGACCGCCACACTGACCCAGTTGACCCAGCAGGGGACGGCAGACATTGCCCGGCAACCAGGGACGGGGGCCCCCCCTATCCCGATCTTCCCGCAATCGACCTTCAGCGCCGCTTTGGATTTTGGTTTCTCGGTGAGCACCAATGGCGGCATCCAGTTCGCCACTCCGCAACTGACCGGCTCGGCCGACATCAACCTTCAGGCGGCCCTGAGCCTGGCCGATAACCCAACCCTGCCGAGCGTCACGGCCGGGCTGACCGTCACCTGGTCGTTCGACAGTGCCAACCCGACCTCGAGCGGGCTGCTGGGTAACGCGCCGACGGTGTCCTTCAGCAACGTGACGGTCGATCTCGGCTCGTTCCTGAGCAACGTGGTCCGGCCGGTCGTAAGCGCCGTCCAGCAGTTCACCGAGCCGTTGGAGATCGTGGCCAAGGTGCTGACCTCCCCGCTGCCGGGCATCACCACCGTGACCAACGACCTGGGCATGGCGCCGATCACGCTGGCCAATCTGCTCGGCGGCTCCGGGTCGTCCCTGCAGACCTTCGCCAGCACGATCGAGTTCATCAACGGTTTGCAGATCCCCGCCACGGGCAGCATCATGGTCGATGTGGGCAGCTTCAACATCACCGACGCCCGCCAGGCGAACTCGCCGGCCACGAACATCGTCGAGAACCCAACCGTTCAGCAGAACGGCCTGCTGGGCGCCGCCGGCGGGCAGCTGCAATCCACCTTGTCGGGTCTCCAGACCAAGGCCGACTTCGATTTCCCGCTGCTGGACAATCCGATGGGCTTCGTGAGCAGCGTGCTCCTGGGCCAGCAGGTCGACCTGGTGAAGGCGAACCTGGGAGTGGACTTCAGCACCGGCTTCAACGTCAATATCCCGTTTTTCGGCGTTCCCCATTTCGCCTCGCTCAACGTCAATTTCTACGGCTCAATGAACCTCAACGCCGGGGCCACGTTCGTCTTGACCGACGGTTTCCTCCTGGGCGGCTCTCTGCTGAGCAGCCTGCAGGTCCAGAACGCTCACATCGACGCCGCCCTCACCCTCGGTGCCGGCGGGGGCGCCAGCCTGCTGGGATTCGACGCCTCGGTGGACGGCACGGTGAGCCTCGACCTCGACATGGGCCTGACGAACAAGACCACGGGCAGCACGACGTTCACGGGCACCGATCTGGTCGACGGCAACGTGAACTTCGACGTGACCGAAGCCCAGTTGCAGGCGGGAGTCCTGGCCCAAGTCGATTTCTTCGGTGAAACGCTATGGGAGAGCGGCGAGTCGCTGTACACCGAAAACCTGCTCACCGGCGCGATCACCAACAGCGGCGGCAGCGGTGCCGGCGGCGGCGGCGGCATCGGCGGCCGAAGCGGCACCGGCAGCGGCAGCGGCAGCGACGGCACCCAACAACTCAATTAAAGGAGAGCCCGGGACGAGGGAATGGGGGCGCCTTGCGGAGGCAAGGTGCCCCGTTTCCTCGTTTGCTGTCGCGACCCCGCGTACAGCACGGCTCATGGTCAAAGCCATCCCGACGTGCCGCCCACGAACAACCACGCTGAGCAGCAGCAGCGACCAGTACGGCAAGATGTTTCGAAAAATCGCTTTCAACTTCGTCTTGGCGGCCCATCGTGAACGGAGTAGCCTGCACGCCTCGACGCTCCGACGATGGCTCATCGAGATTGAGGGTTGGGCACCGGATGTGGCGGAACAACTCGCTATCGATTATGAATATGGGCGGGAGCTGCTGGTTTTTGCCGAGGGGCGACGAGAGCGCCTGACCATGCCAAGTATCGTCGCGGTCAATTTGACCTTCACAAGCAACCTGAACTGGGCGATGCACCTGCTTACGACTCCCTAATATCTTGCTTCTTTTGTAAGTCGGATAATCGGACAGCGTAGATTTTGCGATATTTCACCGTGTCCTTTTTTGCTATGGAATCCTGGCTGGCGACCGCCCGGGACTGGAGTCCACACGCTCGACAGCGTCTCGCGCCTCTTCGGTGATGCGGTGTCCTGGTGCTCCCTTCGCAAGCGCTGCCAACACCTCTCGTGCCGGGGCCGTGCGGATACGCTCCAGCACCTCGATGGCGCGCAGTGTTTGCAGCGTTTCCACAGGAAGTACGGCATCGGCCAATTTGCCAAGCAGCCTTTCGATGCGCTGACGAACCTCCAGGGGCGGTTGAGCGGCCAGTCGCTCCGCCAACTTTGGTCCTGCCAGGTCTCCCAGCTTTTCCAGTTCCTTGGTGGCTTTGTCACGAACGGCAAACTTTTCACTGTTCAGATCGTCGAGCAGTTTCTCGATGATCATCGGGTCCACCGGAGGAACGGCCTTCAGACATGCCTTGAAGAACGGCGCAGCGTCAGCCGCCGCGGAGGCAAGCGCATTCATGGCCGCAAAGGCTTTGACGGCGTCGATGTCGGCCAGGTCGTTCCAAAGTTTCTGCATGTTCTTGGGATCGGCAATGCCATTGACTGCAGCCGCGGGCTCGGCCAACGCGGCCACGTCCCACAAGAGGACGGTGGAATCCGCCGAGCCTGATGCCAAGAGCTTGCCGTCAGGCGAAAGAGCAAGAGCGTCCACTCGTGCTTCGTGGGCGGGGACCTCTCGTATGACCCGGCCGGTGGCGATATCCATGACTCGGACGGAGCCGTCCAGGCTCCCGAAAAACAGGAATTTGCCGTCGCGAGAAAACACCGCCGTGCGGCCGAACATCATCCAGCCACTATGACTGACCAGGTGTTTGCCCGTAAATGCATCCAGGACATGCACGGCGCTCCAGGAGTTGAGTACCACTTTCTGGCCGTCTGGGGAAAAGCTGATTGAAAGGGCCAGGTGTTGCCAGCGCCAATTCGTGTATTCCCACGACTCCCGGTTAGGGATGATAGATTTGCCGAAACTGCATTGCACACGCGATCGTTCTTTGCCTGTTTCTGTCTCCCATTGAACAATCCACACCTGGGAAGTGTGTGTGTTCTGGTCGCGATGCGGAGTCGTTCCCTGGGATTGGACCGACATACACGCAGCCAGCGTTTTGCCGTCCGGCGAGAATGCCATGCACCTCATCCAGTCTTCGTCGCCGGTGAATTCGACCCATTTCCATTTGCGCACCGATTTGCGGGTGGCCGGGTCCCAAAGCGTGAGAGTGCCGTCTTCGTCGCCAATGGCCAGAATGCTTTTCTTGGGAGCAAAGGCAAAGCAAGAAACGTGGTCCCCACCAAGAGCGTTCTTGAACTTGCCGGTGGCCGCTTCCCACAAGCCTACCACCTTGCTTGTTTCCATCTCTTCTATCCTGCTTGTTTCCATCATGGCGACAAGCTTGCCATCGCCCGAAAAGGCCGGAATCCCACTTGAGAAGTACAGCAAACGAGGCAAATCCTGATTGACGCCAACGGGTGACGGCTCGAATGTTCGCACTTGGGTCGCCGTTTTCACGTGCCATTGCTGCAAATCAAACCTGCGATTGCGAACCAGCAGGTCCTGGCCGTCGGGCGTGAACCGCAATCCCAGGATGCCGGAACCTTCGATGGTGCCCGTGAGCTGTTTGCCTGTGACGACGTCGAAAGTCTTGAAGGTGCGGTCGCCAGAAACGGCCAGGCGCTTTCCGTCGGGGGAAACAGCCAACGAGTACCAGCGGGCGTTGTCGGTCATCCCCGGCTTGTCGAAGTGCTGCAACTTGACGCCGGTTTCCGCATCCCACATTTGGACCTTGTCCGTTTCGGGAGTAAACACGTGCCGACCATCCCGTGACAACGAACCCTTTTTCCCGGAAAAGCTATGCATGCGCCGCAGTTCCTTGCCGGTCGAGAAATCGTAGAGGCTGGCCACGCCCTCTTCTAGTTTGGTTGCCAGCAAGGTTTTGCCGTCGGGAAGCGGCTCGAAATTGAAAAATGACACGCCAGCCGGCAGTACGACGGTGCGCATTTCAGCGCCCTGCAGGTCAAGGACGCGGATTCGGGCTGGCCTAACTCCCGATTCCTGTTCCAGGGCGAGGATGTGTTTCCCATTATGACTGAAGCACGCGTGAGCAAAAAACCAATCCTGTGGCGGCGCCATTTCATGGATCCGCTTGCCGGTCTTCGTGTCAAGCAACAAGATCGACGTCCTCCGCTTCCAAATGCCCACGTCTGCACGGACCAACAGCTGTTTGCCGTCCTCGGTCAACGAAAGCTGGGCTAGGTATGTTGCTAGATATGATCCCCAGTCGACGTTGTCGAATACGTCTGAGATGTTGACCGTGGTGATTTCTTTTCCCGTGCCGGTGTCGAAAACCATGACCCTTGCTGCGATGGGTGTGGGGTTGGTGCGGTTGGTGGGGTCACCGGTAGCGGTAAAAATCGCCAAGACCCTGCCATCGCCGGAGGTTGCCTCCGAAACAACAGTTTCGGATCTGTCACCGAAGGCCACGGCTTGAATGCGTTTGCCGCCAATGTCCCAGATATGCACGGCATCGTTGCCGAAATACAAAAGAGCCTTGCCATCAGCCGCAAAGCCCGCGAGTTCCAAGCCCCCGTGGCGAAATCGCGCCGTGCCCAGTCGGGCCAGGGCCCCAGGCGGCAATGCATCACCAAAGGCATCGACACGAGCCGGCTTGGCCTGCTCAGCGGATTTCGGCGCTTGCGCCGACGTCGATTGCAGCAACAAACTCCCAAAGACGGCAAGGAACACGACCGGAACGAAGCAACGGGACATGGTCTTGGCCTCCTGCGCTACCGAGCGATGCTCGCATCATAGTCGCGAATACCGGTGTTGCCAACGCGAAACGCCTCGGTGGCATCCGCTCTCATGAACAAGCCGCAGAAACAAAAATGCCTGGGGCGGCGAACACGTTCGCCGCCCCAGGCCTGAGGGATTCCGCCAGGAGAGATCCTCCTTGTTACTTTCCCTCCGCCTTAGGGGCGACGTGGGTGTGCTGCTCGAGGACGCACAGCCACTCGCTGCCCTTCTTGTTGTAGACGCGAGTCCAGCGGTACTCGGCGTTGACGTCTTTGTCCTGCACCTTGCCCTTGACTTGAAGCAGGCCGGTGACGACGCCAGTGTCCCCAAAGACCCTCACCTTCACGTCCGTCTCTTTCAGGTCTTTGACCGCGGGAGTGCCCTCGGTCAGATGTTTGAGGTATTCCGTTTTGCTGTGGACCCCACCGCGCGGGTCAATCAAGACGTAGTCATCGGCGGTGTTTTTGCCGAGCGTCTTTAAGTCACGTTTGCTAAAGGCGTCCGTCAGCTTCGCGTCCAGCGCTTTCAGGTCGGACACCGGGTCTTGGCCGCGAGCCGACGACAGGCCAACAGTCAGAATAGCCACGAACAATCCCGTACTGATGATCTTCATGAGCCGTCCTCCAAAATGTAGATAAGGGGAGAAACACCGCGGCACACCTCATGGCGGCCGCCAACTAGATGCACCACACACAGGCGATCACGCAGCCCCCACAGCCCCCACAGCCTCCGCAACTGTGACATCCACCGCAGCCACAGCGGGCCGCGGCCACAGCGCCCCCACGCTGCACACATCCTCCTCGCACAGTTCCACGGCCGACGGTTTGCCGGGCAGGACCAAGTGCATGACGCCGTCGGTGTCTTCGGGAACCCGGTCGGGGTTTTCGAGCACCTCAATGCGGAGGCCGGCCGGCGGCGGCAGGTCGTACTCCTTAAGGACACCCGCCGGGTCGGACCGCAAGCGTTGGCTGAAGTTATCGTCGGCCCACGCACGGCCGACGATTTGGCCCCATTGGTAGTCCCAGTTGCTGCTTTTCATAGACATGGCCTTCCCTCCAGGGCGATCAGGTAAAACACCAGGTGCGACCGTCGCATCCTGGTTGTCGAAATGCGCGAAGTGGCGTCGCCGATCACTTCACAATGCAAAAACAACAGTCCCCCACGCGACGAAAAAAAAAGCCGACGTGGCGAAAACCCTAAGGTATTCGACCACGTCGGCTTACTCTACAACTAGCCATCCAGCTATGCCGGAGTGCTCTTTATCTAGTCTTCCGACCGAACGACATATCAATCTTGAGGGGGCGCGGTTTTGCATAAACCGATCCTCCACAGGCGTCATCGTAGGGATCGAAGTTGGCAAAAGCAAGTCGATTCTTTCCGACTCTGAAGAATCTGGTCAGGTCAATTTTCCGGTCCAGTGTCTAACCCTGGGTGCCTCCCCGTTCCCCACTGGCGGGCGCACCGCCAAGGAGGAATTCGCCGACCGACGTCTCAGCGTAGTAGTCCGCGTGAGCGGCCTGGGCGAACAGGTCGGAGTCGCCGAGTCCGACGGCACAGGGAGCCAGACCCATGGCGGTGGCGGCCAGATACATCGTCTGATAAACCACCCCGACATGTTTTAGGACCAAGGCGTAGGCCAAACCGGTGTATTTCCAGGCGACGCGCGGCAGTCGGGCCGCCAGCACCAACAAAACTTGCGGCTCCGTCGCCTGCATCCCCACGGCCAGGGCCGCCCCTTGCAGCAGCCGCTCGACCTGTGCGGTCCGCCCGGCGCGGCGCACCAACCGGTGGCCGAGACCGTCGTAATGGTAAAGGCCGGGCGACAGGCCGAGGCACGCCGCGACGACGGCGTAAACCTCTAACTCATACAGGGCGCCGCCGGCCGGGTATGGCCGCAGCGCGAAATCCATCTCCACTGGCCCCGCCGGCGTCGCGATCTGGGTGTGCTGACAATCCCGCACCCGAGCTACGCGGTACAGGAATTCGCCGAGCTGGCGGTCCGTGATCGGCTCAGCCGCGTACTTGCGGACCGAGCGGCGGCGTTCCTGGACGAGGGCGAAGGGCGGATCGTCGCATTGCAGCCGCTGCAGGTCGGGGCGGTACAGGGCGATGGCATCAGCCGCGGTTTCCGGCTGGAGAGCGGGCGGCGAGTCGAGCTGTCCGGCCAGCGGATAGGTAGCGCCGACGGGGCCGTCGTGCCGTCCTTGACGGCTGCGGGCGTGGAAGAGCAGGTCGTGGAACTGCCAGCAGCGCAGGGCGGAGTTGGCGTCCTCGGCGGTGGTGCCGTCATCCTCGACCGTGCAGACGGCGCCGGCGTGGGCCAGCAGGCCGAGCAACGGCACCACAGCCTCGGCCGGCAGACCGGCAACGCGGCCGCCGATTTCCGCAGGCGTACCGGGCTTGGCCAGGGCGTGGACCAGAGCGGCGGCTCGCGGATCGTGCAGCACGAATCCGGGCGGGGTACAGGGGCGACTCGAGTGCCAGCACGTCGCCGCGCCGCTGCACCCAGGCGAAGCGCGAAAGCACGTAGGATCGGTCTGGCAAGGGCGCCGGCGGGCGGCAAGACAAAAGACGGCGATGTCGGCTCGAGGGTGGCTATGCGTTTGCCGCCGGCGTGGACGGCCACGCGCAGAAGACACCGCCGGGCCAGGTCTTGCAAATGATAGTACCAGCGAGCGAGGGCCGCCGGGCCATCAACCGTGCGGACGAGTTCAGGCAGGCTTCCCGCAGCTTCCCCCGGCACCGCCAAACGGCTCAGGGCGTTGCCCAGCCCCGGAGACAACTGGCGCAGCGTGATCGGTGAGCGCATGCCGAGCAGCGTCAACTCGCCGTCGGTCTGGGCCGCGACGGTCACGTACTCTGGCAATGATAGAATCCACGTCGGGTCCACGGTTTCTCCAGGCTTGCTCAGGGTTGGACGTCATCGTTCGAGGGCCAATTACCGGACCTCCACAACCTTGGTCCCCGCAGCAATGGCCTGCAGGAGTTGGGGAAGTATGCTGTCGAAAGCGGCGAACAAAGCAGCATTGCGGCAATTTCCCAAGCGGACCCAGACGAGCGGCGGACCGTTCGGATCGGCTCCTGACAGGTAAAAGAAATCCTCATCTTTGCTGACTATCACGCAGGCGTTGGCCGCCGCATAGTCCCAAATCTCCCGGTCGGTGGCCCGATCCATCCCGCAATCGGCGACGTGGTTAGCTTGCAAGCCATGCGACTGCAGATGCCGCACTAGGCCGATGGGAAGTTGATTGTCGATAAGGTAATTCATGCCGATTTCAACACCACATGATCGGTTTGCCGGGCCGCATATGCCAGGCAGGCCATGATGTCATCTTGTTCGAGGCGAGGGTAGTCGCGGAGGATTTCGGCGTGGTCGGCTCCAGCACTTAGAAGCTCCAAGACATCGGCCACGCGCATCCGAGTTCCACCAAGGCAAGGCCGGCCACCGCACTTGCCCGGTTCGATCGTAATGCGTTTGAGCAGATCGGCTTTATCGTTCATGGTTTTCTCCTGTTTTGTCATTCTACTTGCTTCGCCATCCTTCGAGGCCGAGTTTTGGCAAGGAACCACGGCGGTAATGGCGCGCCGGGTCTTCGTGATTATGCTCAGACCCGGCTACGACACGTGGCCCTCCGAGCGCCCGGCTACTGCCAGCCGCCGAGGTTGCGAATCTCTGCACTCAATTCCAAGACCTCGATTGGACAATCAGCCCAATCGTGGTTCCAGCAAACAACAAGGTCGCAACCGCTAACCGGATGTTGGTGGCGACGGTAATCCGACGAAGCAAACTCGTATTCGATCAAGCACTTCACAAAGGTCTCGCGGGCACCGGGCCGACGACGTCGCGCTTCGCAATCAGGAAACGCGCTGCGGTTAGCCAGAATCTCAAAGCCGAGTTCCTGTGCAACAGCTCCGAACATCTGAACAACATCATGCTCGCATGTCGGGGCGTATGCAAAGGCCCGGAAGTTGAGGGTACGTCCTTGTCGATGAGGCTGCGCCTGAGGGCCCTCAGGACTCGGCGCGACTATAAATGGAAACTGCGAAAGCACTGTCTCAAACAATGTCTTGATCGCTGGCGGTATCCGAGCATTAGTTGAGAACAAATGATCAATGGCAGTACGCTTGAATGCGAGATAGCCGCCGTGCTTGCCGGCGAAGGTATGAGAGACATGTCGAGACCGGCGCGTAAGTTGGTTGATTGTCGGGATGCGGCCCAGCTCGATGCAGGCGCGAAGGAAGTCGCCGGCTAGGGTCGAGATGGGAACCTCACGTATAAGATTTGGAGAAGAAGCGAGCCCTGCCGCTTTTAGCGCGGTGGCCCAAGTACCAAAAACCCGGACAATGCGGAAAGCACTCACCTTTGCGTTGGCGTCGAATTCCTCTGCAGTTAGATGCGAACGGTCGAGGACTAGGGCAACCCGCTGCATCTCGTGTACGCACTCTTCCTGAGTAAGGGCCTTTTGCCGCTGCGCGGCAGCGGTCGGAGCCAAGCCGGCTGCGGCGAGCGCCTTGGGCCAGCTTCCAAATCGCCGACTGAGCGTTTTCGAATGAATCAGCGAATGGGCGTTGTACTGCTTGGAGGAAAGCGCCGTTACGCCTCCGAGCCCCGCAACGCGCTTGAGTTCGGCGATGCACTCCTCATCCGTGGGGCCGGTCTTCTTGGGCTGTTCCGCCAGCGAGCGGCCCTGAGCAATTCCAGCTGCTCGACACGCATCACTCCACTTATCGAAGTGCTTGTCAACTGCGAAGCGAGAAAGGCCGGAGTGCTCCAAGAAAACTTCTTGCGGGAGTCTGTCAAGGCCCAAGGTTTGCGCGGTAGCAGAGATCATATCGACAAGGGCCTGCTTCGATAGGGGCGTTTTAGTCATCGGACAAACCTTCACTGCTAGGTGTCTATTTCACAGCGTGAAAAAGGGCGAAAAAGGTGTCAAAACCTTCCCGGCGGAGCAAAAAAGGTGGCAGGAGAAAAAAAGGTGTTAGGAACCTTTCCGGCGCTGCGAGGATCTAATGGGTTCCTGGCAAGTTTTCCCTTGCGCCAATGATGCCGTTAGCCGGCCCGGTCGGTTGCGGCGCCTTGTTCGGCCGCTCGAACGACACGATCCTGGACTTGGTTGTCGCTTGTCTCCTTTGGGCATCCTCAATGATCATGCGGATATCAAAGTTGAATTGGGCGGCAAGTCGCTCGCGGACAGCGCAAACTTCGTCGATAATTGGATCATGGAACATTGCTAGTTCTCCATCAATTCCTCAGGTGTGCAAATCACGGGACATGAAAACCCATTTTGCACGCAAATCGCTTGGACTGTCCTGATGATCATCGCATTGGCGATATGGGCACAATTCCATGTCAAGAGATAATCTATGCCGTGAACTGCGCTGATGGCAATGTGTGCCGCATCCCGCGCCGCCTTTTCCGGAATAACGCCGACTTCAAGCAGAACCGACGCGACCCGAAGAACCGATGGCGTGATATCCAACAGCGGAAACGGCTTCAGCACCTCCAGACGCTCCCCAGCGGCGGCTGCGTCGCCGGCGCCAGCTTCATCCACAACAAATTGCGAGATGCAGATTTCAAACGCGTCTTGCCGAGTTCGCCACCACTCCTTGGTAAGCTGTTGGTGGGCCGCCACAATCAGATCACGACTGGGCCATGCCGTAAGGTAACTGGGGATCGTGGTTTCAAGATAGAGTCGAGGCTTCATTTCTAAGCACCGTTAGGTTTAAGCCCGCCTCACAGGAACATCGGAATCGGGTTCAACTCCTCTTCGGCCCGCGGCCGCGGCAGCCAGCCCAGCTTGACCGGCACGTCGTAGAGCCGGCCCGGCGCGAAGCGGGCCCAGAAGTGCCGCAGGCCCGGCACGATCACCTTCACCACCGGCAGGCCGATCTCCGGGCGCGTCTGGTCCAGCACCAGCAATTCCGAGCCCAGCCGCTCGGCCAGCGCCTGGCAGAACAGCACGTCGTCTTTCAGGTCGTCGCTGCGGCACGGCGGCCCAGTCGGCGGCGCGGCGCGGCGGGGCCGTCCAGCGGCTCCAGGTACGGCTGGTTGGCCAACGTCGCCGTGCGCAGCCAGTGGAGCGTCTGTTTGTCCGTCAGTTGGCCGGCGGCGGGGTCGGCGGCGGGCACGTTCAGCACCGGGCCGAGCATCTGGTTCAGCTCGGTCACCGCCCGCAGCAGGGCGATGCGGGCGTCGAGGTGGGCGCCCAGGCCGAACATGATCTGCTCGGCCCCGCCGTCGGTGCGCCGCGACACGGCAACGACGGCCGGCACGCCCAGGTCGGACGTCACATCCAGGGCCCACAAGTCGCGGTGGTGGTCGCGCAGGAAGGCCTCGAGCTGGCCCAGGTACGGCTCGTTGAAGCTGCTCAGATCGATGCCGGGGTCGGCGCACCCGGTTGTACCACCACAGGGCGACGCTGTCGCGCTCGACCAGTTCCAGGAAACCCTGCAAGATGGCCTCCGCGATGGTGTTGCCGGCGGCGTTGCCGTTGGAGCAGGCGTAGCAGAAGGCCTGGTCGGCGGCCTGCGGGTAGTTGAACCAGCAGTAGGCCGCCGGCAGGTAGCGCACGGCCTGCCGGCTCAGCGACCAGACCGGCGTCCAGTCGATTTCGGCCTGTCGGGTCGAACGGCAGCGGCACCGCGTCGAAGCGGTGGCCGGCGGCGTTCCAGACGTCGCGCTCGCGGTACTGCCGGTCGCTGAAGAGCAAGCAGGTGTTGGGAGCGATGCCGGCGTCGCCCAGGTCGGCCAGGCGGGCGCGGCGGCGCGGCTCATCGCCGCGGAAGCTGCCCGAGTAGCGCTCCAACCCTTCGCACAAGGCGCTGGCCTTGGCCTGGGCGTCCGTGGTGCCCTTGCCGCAGTTGGAGCTGCGCAGGTCGGCGCGCAGGCCGAGCAGGCTGCGGGCGCGGCGGGCGCTGTTGTGGCCGGACAGGTAGACGTGCATCACGCCGTCACTGCCGCTGCCGTCGCGCTCCAGCATGGGCACCGCCCCGGTGATCGGGCTGACATGGTGGCCGAAGCGCTCCAGCGTCTGCTGCGGCGAGCAGGTGCGGTGGCCGCCGTCCTCGGTGTACGTCTTCTTGCAGCTGTCCACGACCACGGGTCGCACTGGCCGATCGGCCCGGACAGGCTCGCCGCATACCGGGCAGGATGGCAGACGGACCAGGGTGTGCGTCTGCGACTCGGCGGTGAGCACGTCCAGGCTGCGAACCTTGCCTTCCAGGTGCGGCAGCTCGCCGCGGGCGACCCAGGAAGCGACGGCGGTCGCGGCCAGAGCCCAGGCGGCTTGCAGGGTGGCCGGCGTGGCGGCACGGTGGGCGCCGACCTCTCCCGTGTGGCCGCGTTTCGACTCCAGGTAGGCCAGCACCGGGGCATTGGCCTGGATGCGCTCGGCCAGGCAAGCCCAGCAGCCCGTCTTGCCGGGCACGAACAGCGGGCCGAGCCAGACCCAACGTCCGACCGGCTTGACCAGCAGCCAGGGCCGTCCGATGCCGCAGTGCCTCCTCGTTGCAGGCCCGCAGGTCGCTGCGCAGGTAGCTGTCGGTCGCCACCACGGTCAGCGCCGGCTGGCCGTCCGTGCGCACACCGATCGAGTCGCAGCAGCGCTTCCAGCGGAGCGACGTCCACGGCGCCGACGGCGCGAATCGCGACCGGCGTTTCCGCCAGGCGGCGGGCGGCGGCGGCGGGATCGACCTGCTGCTCGCCCCACAGGGCCGATTCCGCGGCGGGGCGGCCGTCGTCTGCCTCGGCCAGGTAGCCGCGTTTCTCCAGCTGGGCAAGCGTGTAGAAGACGTGAGCCGGCGTGGCCTGGCCGCGCAACCGGGCACAAATCTCCTCCACCGGACGGCCGTCGAGGCAGGGCGCTACAATCTCGTAGAGACTACCCTGCAGGACGGCCTGATGCAGTTCGGACAGCACGAACACGCCTTCGCCCGGCACGACCTCGACGCGAAATTGCGGCTTGAATTGGGGCCGGTGGAACATGCGGCTCGTGATCCTTGCTCGGGCAATGGTCACGGAGGAAGGCCGGGCGCAAATTGAGGTGCTGGCCGTTCAATGACGAAGGACGCCGCCACCATTGCAGTTGTAGCCGCCGGCCGGGAATCGGCAAGTTGCCCTGACGCACTGAATGCGCGCCGCCGGAACTCCTTGGCGGGCTTCGGGTGCGGCATCTTGGCGGATGGAAGTGTGAGTTCTTTCGACGTCTATCAAGCGAAAGTCGTGTGGGACGGCCGTGTCCGCCCGGTTTTCGTCGACGAATTCGATTCGACCTCTTTGGTGGGATTGGCACTGCTGAGAGGCTATGAGTATAAAATGCAGGTGCGAGCGCAGGGCAAGGTCTCGATCAAACGTTTGCCCCGATTGTAGGAGGCAGAGGTGGGGCGAGATCTGGTGCGTCCGCGCGAGTACGCTTGACGCACCCTACGGCTGAAGCTCACTGCGGCGGCATCAAGTGAAATAAGGGTTCTCAAGGAACGTGTCGATGATGCAAATCACTGAACTGCACTTTCGTCGGACCCCAACGTGCGACTACGCGGCGGTGAAGGCAAGGACGCAAGAGATCCTTGAATGCGACCTTGAGTCCTCGGACCCAGGCGAAAGTGACAAGGCCTTCCTCATCGTCCACAAGGACCATCCTGTCAAATACGCCGATGGCGAGATTCCAGCACAGACGGCAATTCTGGCTACGGATCAGCCGTTGCGGCTCGAAGCGTACCGGCAAGACATCCAACAATCGTGGCATTGCCGGGGGGCCGAACCATTGCTGGCCGGTTGTAAGGAGGCGCGTTTGGTCACCGAGATGATGGCTCGACTATTGCCACCGGCGGATCGGGTGTCGCTGTTTCATGGCGTCCTGCGCACCATGATCGAGGTTGCCGCGCCCGATGCTCTGGTGTTCAAGCATTCCCAACAGGTAGTCACCCCTGCGGACTACATAGCTGAGTGCAGCCAAGCGCCGATCCTTCGGCCGGGTTCCCTCAATGTCCGGTTCTTCAATATCACGAACTCAGATGGCGATATGGTTATGGACACGCGCGGGCTTGCAGAAATCGGCTTGCATGATCTGCAATGCCACTTTCGCAACCTGGACCCGAAGGAAGTCGCCCGCGTTCTGTTCAACACCGCGCTCTACATTTTTGAAAAAGGATCTGTCATTGAATCTGGACAGACTGTGGAAGGCGTCGAACCGGCCTCGAAATGGAGGTGTCAGCTCGAGAATTCGCTGCTTGAGCCGAAGCGCGAAGTTCTGGACCTGAATCCCGGCAAGACAAACGCTGCTGGCAAAAGGTGAGGCAAAGCCAATGGCCAAAGCTGACCGGGGACGTCAATGCTGCTCGACCGACTGGCACGTTTGGATCGACCAAGGACATTCGGATTAGGAGACATCGTAAAATTCGCAATAAATCACGATGTCCCTTTTTTTGGCTTCGGTGTCCCCTTTTTCTCACCACTCAGGGCAACAAGTCTCGCACGGGGATCGTTCCCAGCAGTTTGCCCGCGATGACGAGCGGAACGGATTCATCTTTCGCATAATCGTGCCGCTGCTCGTATCGAGGCTTGCTTCCTCCTTTCGGCTTCGAGTAGACTTCCACTTTTTCATCCACAAGATTGACAATCCAGTAGACGGGAATTCGAGCACGAGCATAGATGCGATATTGAATAGTCCGATCGTCTCGCAACGTGGCATCACCGATCTCCACGATCAGGCCGATATCCCTGGGCCGCGGATGCCGCTGTGAATATCGTCGCGCTGGCCCGCGCACCACGGCGATATCCGGTTCCGGCTCGCTTTCGGCCGTGGTAACAGCCGACTGGCAGCGAACACGCCAATCCGGCTGCAGGAGGGGAGCGATGGCGGTTTGCGTTAAATCCACCGATGCATCGTGGCGAGGTTTGTGAGTCATTTTGTCGACAATCCTCCCTTCGAGAAGCTGCACTCGGTCATATTTGCCAAACACTCCCGCCTCGATCATTTGGTGGTACTCGTCCACCGTGAACTTGTGCAGGGCCGACACGGAGTCAGCAGCCTTGAATGGAAGAGTTTCGCGGGCGGATTCCAGGGCAATCGACATACCCGTCTCCTTTTATTCAAAGAACTCGCCCACGCGGCAGCTAAACCCTGGAAGCACATCTTCGGCGCTGAGCATGGCAGATTCATGAAGGAGGCGGCCTTCATCAGCAGACCGGTAAACCGTCAACGTGCGATCGTCAGGATCCACGACCCAAACCATCCGGACATTGTTAGCAAAATACTCCCGCAGTTTTTCGAGGATTTTCGCCAGTTGGTTGCCTGGCGAAAGGACTTCGACGCACAAGTCGGGGGAAGTGTCGGGGTATCCTTCCGGTTCCACATCCAGTGGCAGCCGTTCGGCGCTCCAGTAGCTAACATCCGGTCCGCGAACCGTGTCGGGGCCTCGATCCGTAACCATGCCGCTTTCGACCACCGCGCGGCCATGCCTTGTCGAGGTTCCGTAATGGTCAAGTATTTTGTATACCTTTCCCTGGCGTAATCCATGGCGAAAACCAGGCGGCGGCATGGTGACAACCACTCCTCGCACAAGCTCTTGCCTCGAACCGTCCGGCGGACTGGGCATCTGAGAGAATTCTTGCACGGTTATCAATTTTTCGGAAACAATGGGCATGCGATACCTCCTTCCCTCGTTCCATAATAGGCCATCGCTCCGGAGTTGCCCAGGGAATTAGCGGTTGCAATTGCGATTACGGGCTCCCTCGTCGACGAAGCAGCGTCCAAAATGACCTACCTGGACGAGGAGTATGGCTACAAGCAAATTGAAACGGAGCGGGCTGCGCGAGCGGGGGACGGCGGCGCCTTGACCGAACTGAATTCGCGCCGGTGGAACCCCTTGCGTTGGTTCGAGTACGCTGCGGATGCCTCCGCTCTTCACCAATATGACCGGAGTGCTAGAATGATAAATGAAACTTTGTTGGATAGGAGCAAGCCATGCCAGAACTCGCAATATCGCCGACCGAGTGCGTCTTGACCCTGGCGGAAGCGGCTAAATTCCTGCGGGTTAGCGACCAGGTGCTGACGGACAATGCGATGGCGGGCGCGGTGCCTGCTCGGCAGATCGGCGGCGAGTGGCGGTTTCTCCGCCAGGCGCTTGTCGATTGGCTTTACGCGGGCGCAGGAGAATCAGCCAACGGCGCGCGAAGACGGCCGCTGACCGGTTCCAAGGAGGCAGTCTCCAGCCATTTCGGCATCCTGCGTGATCACGATGATCTTGAAACGACCCTGGCAGACCTCGCGGCGGAGCGGGCGGCGTGGCCGGATGGAGGCGATTGATGATCGTCTTCGATTCGGATATTTTCACCCTGTTCGCATACGGCCATGAGAAAGTAAAGAAGCGCTACGATGAAGCCGACGATGTCTTTGCCGTCACGGTCATCACCTGGATCGAAGTTTTGAAAGGGCGGACGGACAGCTTGGTCAAAGCCGCCAATGAAAAGGAACTGCGCATTGCCACCGACCGGATGCGGCATACCGAGATGGTGCTGCATGACTTCGCCGTGCTGCCGGTCGATGGTGCCACCGTTGCGCATTTTGGCAACCTGTCGCGCAACAAGAAGCTGACCAAGATGCGTCGTGCCGACATGCTGATCGCTTGCATTGCCCTTGGGCACAAAGCGAAGTTGGTGACACGGAATCTCAAGGACTACAAAGATGTGCCTGGGCTGCGTTTGGAGAATTGGGCGGATTGAATAGGCCAGATAAGGGACAGGAAGCCGGACAGGGGGACAAAGCCGGACAGGGGGACAGCGTAGAATTCGCGATAATTCACGATGTCCCCTTTTTTGGATCGATCCAAGTGTCCTTGAGTTGGCTAACCTAGCACTTGGATGGGGTGCGATTCGCCGAAGTCCCGCCGACCCTTGGCACCGCGAGCAGATTCCCAATGACGGCAACTGACCAGTTTTCACCTGCCCGAAACCTGCCCATTGCCCCTAAACGCCGTCCTGTCGATCCCATACTCCGCCAGTTTTGCCGTGACGCTCCGCCGCGACAGCCCGCTGATCTTGGCGGCCCGAACCACGTTGCCGTGCGCTTTTTCAGCGCCTTGCGCAGATACTGCCGCTCGATGTTGGCGGTCGCTTCGCGCACCAGCTCGGGCAACGGCCTTTCGAGCGTCACCTGAAACGGTCGCGATTGCGCCGTCGGCTCGGCCAACTCGGGCGGCAAGTCGGCCACATCCACCTTGCTCTCGTGCGACGTCACCGCGGCCCGCTCAATGACGTTTTCCAGCTCACGGATATTGCCGGGCCACCGATAGGTCATGAGCACCTGCATCGCTGGGGCGGTGATTTGCTTGGTTGCTTCGCCGGGCAGCGCATATTTTTGCAGAAAATGACCGGCCAGAAGCGGAATGTCCTCTCTCCGCTCCCGTAGCGGCGGCAGCTCGATACGCACGACGTTGAGGCGATAGTAGAGGTCCTCGCGAAACTTGCCGTGCTTCACCAGGCGGTGCAATGGCCGGTTGGTCGCAGCCACCACGCGCACGTCCACTTCGATCTGCTCCGTGCCGCCCACACGCTCGAAGCAGCGCTCCTGCAAAACGCGCAGCAGCTTGGCTTGCATCGCGGCCGGCACGTCGCCCACTTCGTCGAGAAAAACCGTCCCCTTGTCCGCCGTCTCGAAGCGACCCTTACGCTGGCAGACGGCATTGGTGAACGCCCCCTTCTCGTGACCGAAAAGCTCGCTTTCCAGCAGCGTTTCCGGCAAGGCGGCGCAATTGACCGCCACCATCGGACCGTTGCGGTTGGTCGACGCATCATGCAGGGCCTTGGCCATTTGCTCCTTGCCGGTGCCGGTTTCGCCTTCGATGAGCACGGTGGTGCCGGTGTGGCCGACGGTGCTGATCAGGTCAAAAATGGCGTGCATGCGCGGGTTCTTGCTCAACACACCGTGGAATTGCGTGTTCGCCGTCATGGAATTCCTCCCAACCAAGAAGAAGCGAATTGGCATGCTTGGCTGAGCATGCCCATGCCAGCAGTTGGGCAACGAAATGCACATTCATTATACTCCGGAGGCCTCAACCTGCCAATAAACAGCCATTTATTGGTTTGCCGCGCGTTTGGCACATGTCTTGCAACTTGTTTTCTCCAGATAGAAACATCAGGCTTCGCCTGAATCAACGGGCAATTTATTCTCAAAGGAGTATCGTCATGGCAACTGCAACGGACACTTTCAATCAGGCCACGGAAAACATCAAAAATAAAGCGGGAGAGGCCGCCACGGCCGCAGCTGACAAGGCCAAACAGGCTGCTTCCACCCTCGGTCAAAGAGCCGAGGACTGCACGCATGCGGTTGGCAGCGGCATGAAAAACCTGGCTGAAACCGTGCGGCAAAAAGGCCCGCAAGCCGGCGTGGGGGCCGCTGCCACGTCGTCACTGGCTCAGGGATTGGAAACGGGCGGCCAATATCTCGAGCAAGAGGGCCTCAAGGGGATCGCCGAGGACGTCACCAATTTGATCCGCCGCAACCCGCTTCCCGCCCTGCTGCTTGGAGTTGGACTTGGTTTTATCCTGGCACGAGCCACTACGCGGAGATGAGCCATGGCCACTGACCTGCATGACGAACAGCAGCAAAGCGTCACCACCCTGGTGAGCGGCATTCTGCAGGACGCGCAGGAATTGCTCAAGCAGCAGTTTGAGCTCCTGAAATGCGAAGTGCGCGAGGACGTTCGCAAGGCGAGAGCGGCGTTGCACCTGTTGGCAATTGCCGCGGGGGTGGCGCTGGTGGGAGGAGTTTTGCTGGGGCTGGGTATGGCGATGGGCCTGCAAGCGGCCGTGCCCGATTTGCCTTTATGGGCTTGTTTTGCCATATTCGGCGCTATTTTTCTGGCCGTGGGCGGCGGCATTTATGCCGCCGGCTGGGGCCAGCTTCACACCATTAACCCGATACCTGAGCGCAGCGGCGATGCCCTCAAGGAGAATGTCAAATGGATAACGAACCCGAAGTAATCCGTCGACAGATGGAACAAACCCGCACCGACCTCCAGGAAAAGCTGGAAACCCTGGAAAAGCAAGTGACGGAGACTGTTCAGGAAGCAGCGTCGGCCGCGACGGAGACCGTGCAATCAGTCACCGAGACCGTGCAATCGGTCAAGGAAGCAGTGCAAGACACCGTGGAAACGGTTAGGGGCACCGTGGAAGATACGGTTGGGTCCGTCAAGGAATCGCTCGACATCAATCAGCATATTCGTGCCCACCCCTGGGCCATGTTCATCGGCGCCACGGCAATCGGCTATTTCGGAACACGATTGCTCTTTGGCAAAGGGGAGCCAGCGCCGGTCCCAGCCATGCCTGCCGCGAGCGACAGCGTCTCCACAACGCCGACGCACAGCCGCCCCAACGGCAGGCATGGCCATTCCAAATCTGAAAAGAACGGGGCCCACGCCGCCGCTGCCCCCGCCGAGCCTGGTCTGCTGGGCCGTATCGCCGATCACTACAGCGCCGAATTGGGCAAACTTCAGAGTTTGGCAGTGGGCGCATTGGGGGCCGTGGTTCGAGAAATGCTTGCCTCGTCCGCGGCACCGGCGCTGGCCGAGCAAATCACGGACATTGTGGACGGCGTTACGGAGAAGCTGGGCGGCAAGCCGGTGCGCGGACCATTGTTCCAAAAAACTCCACCAACTGCGAAGGACGACATGAGTGAGTATGGCTATGACGCCCCACATGGCTATGACGTGCCGGCGGCAAGTCAAAAAGGACCAGCATCAACCCGAGGCGGAGTAAGCCTGAGTTGAAGACTGGGCGGGAAGGTCGCGGGCACAAAGGCCAACTCGAGGAGGCGTAAACCTGGGATAAGGGGCCGGCTCATCAGCCCCGTTTACGGAGTTCTGTCCTCAAATCGGCGATTTCTTCGCCGAGTTTCGCCATGTCGGCGGAAAGCCGGACGTTTGCCATGCACATGGAACCAATTGCGCAAACGACAAAAAAAGCACCCCAATCTGTCTCACCCGCGATGAGCCGAGTGATGCCAAGCCAGCTCAGAACAGCTGGGTAAACCACATTCATAGCCATCGGGCGGCAAGTGGACAAAAACCGCATTGCCTTTTTTTGCCACGCAGGAGTTCCGAAGGCGAAATCCCCTAATGCACGAACTCTTTCAGGCAATGGCTGGCTTGCGATTAGCACCGGCAGTTTTTCTGGCATATTAAGTGTCCTGATAGTTGGCATGCTTATTCCGACATTTCCGCAGGGGATGTCCCGCCGTTTTCAGCCATCACGCGCTCGGCTGTTTCAAGCCTGGAGTCACTATTCTCGCCGTTGACGGCGACGCCAACCACGATTTTGCCCAGGCGAATGGCCTCTTCGTAATAGCCGCCGATCTCCTTGCCGTACCCATCGGAGATGATGAGGCCGCTGTAGCCGCCCGCAATCGCTCCGCCGCCGATCAGGACCCCAACGGCGGGCAAAAGCCCGACGCCGCCCGTGGCGATGGCCACAGCCACCAGCGATAGGCCGCCTATGGCAGCTCCCACGGCGCCCCCTTCCACAATCCCCTGCACCACATGCGATCCAGGACGCTCGGCCCTTGGCACATCTTGCGCGAAATTGTCCTCGAATTGCTTGGGACAAATGACGGCCAGTTCCGCTTTGGTGAAGCCGGCTGCCATCAGCCGCTTCAAGGCTTGATCCGCGTCGGCGACATTGTTGAAAAAACTCACGCGAAAGGCCTGGTCAGTTTTCGTCGATGTCATTGCTTGCTCCAATTCTGGCAAAGCGACAGAGCCGCAACGCGATCCGTTGCGCGCTAACCAGAATTAAAGGAGCAATTGTCATGCCGTGAATGGAGAGCCGGCTAAATGCTGTACGTCGGACCGCTATCCTTGGTTTCCGGCCCTCGGATGCGCAGCGACGGCTTTTCCAGCATCACCACGGTGTAGGGATCGACGCTGTGCGTCAGCCAGACGTTGGAGCCGATCACGGCGTGATGGCCGATGACGGTGTCGCCGCCGAGGATCGTGGCGTTGGCGTAGACGACGACCTCGTCCTCCAGCGTCGGATGCCGTTTCATGCCGCGGATGATGTTGCCGGCCGCGTCGCGCGGGAAGCTGAGCGCCCCAGCGTCACGCCCTGGTAGAGCTTGACGTGCTTGCCGATGTCGCAGGTCTCGCCGATGACCACGCCGGTGCCGTGGTCGATGAAAAAGCCGGGGCCGATGCGAGCGCCGGGATGGATGTCGATGCCGGTCTTGGAGTGGGCGTGCTCGGTCATCATGCGCGGAATCAGCGGCACGCCCAGCAGCAGCAGTTCATGAGCGATGCGATAGATCGTGACCGCTTCCAGGCCGGGATAGCAGAAAATGATCTCGTGATGGCTCTTGGCCGCCGGGTCGCCGACGAAGGCCGCCTCCACGTCCTGTTCCAGGGTCGAGCGCAAGTCCGGCAGCTGCTTGAGAAACTCGATGGTCTTCTGCTGGGCCAGTCCGCTCGAAGTCGATGCCCTCGTCGGGCTGATCGCAATCGTGCCGGAGCACGCGGGCGATTTGCGTGGTGAGCTTGTCGTGCAGGCCGTCGATCAGATCGCCGACGTGGTATTCGACGTTGCCGATGTGCAGGTTTTGCCGGCGCCAGTAGCCGGGATAGAGAATGTCCATCAAGTCGGCCAGAATATCGACGATGGCCTCGCGGCTGGGCAACGGCTTGTGGCCGAGGTGGTTGATGTACCGGCACTCGGTGTAGGTCGCGACCAGCGCCTCGGTGATCTCGGGCAGACCTTCCTTCAAACGAATGTCGGTGGCCATGCGGACACCTCACGGGCGGAATAATCGGCAATATCCCAAGACCCTGTTGCAAAAAAGGGGACAGTCCCTTTGGCAGCCGTCATTTTTCCGAGAATACTCGGCTTGCAAAAGGGACAGTCCCCTTTTTTGCAAAAGGCTCGCACAAATTCTAAGTGGCAGCGCGGCAGTCGTCAAATCAAACAGCTATCATCTTCGGCGCAGGCGGCGAGAAAATGCAAGGAATTCGCCCAAGAATTAAGCAGCCACCGCTGAATCTGTGCGCGTTAGACAGGCGGCATGAGGTCGGACGACCGCGTTCACTGTTTCATCACAAGTCTGTAAGTGATGAATGCAGCGCTAGTTGCAGCGAATAAACATGTCGGCACGATTTCCTGGCCGACATTGGCACGCCGTTCGCTTTAGATGTGACACAGCAGATGCCGCTCGGCTCGCTCTGACCATGGGAGAGGTGGTTGTGAGGAGTTAGAGCGGCTTTTTTTATTTGCACTCGACTATGCCTCCCCCGCCGAGGATGACCTCATCAGGCAGCGGGACAAAGGCGATTAGTATCTCCGACGTGTTATGCCCTTGAGCGGCGAGCAGGCCGTCCAGCGCCAATTCGTCATCCCCGCTCGCCAGGATGGATTTGCCGTCAGTGCTCCAAGCCACGTAATGGCCGGCGTATTTCGCCAACTCATCAGGTGGAAAATTCTGCCGATTTTGGATGAATTGTCGCATGTCCACGGGAAGCCTTCTGGAAAAAGCGTTTTTGCGACACCGTTCATTTTGCTTCCCCTTTGTTCAGAACACAAGGGGACGCGCCTATTGACAAACCACGCCGGCATGCTTCCAATGAGTCTATTCCCTGCGGTGCAGCGTAAACTCTACCGGCGTCGGTTGGGGTAATTCACTGGTTCGGCTGCCAACAGGAGTGTTCCCACGAGAAATTTGCTCTCCGCCGTTGCCTTCTGGTTCGTTCTTTTGGCGGGCTGTAATGCCGCTGATGGGCAAAAAGATCCCCCCATGTCCGCTCGCGCCCAGTACGCAAAGCACTCAGCAGAGGCGCTTAAGATCGTCGAGCCGGTCATAATCTCTAACGTTTTCGGCTGGAAAGATGGCGGCACTGTCGGTCTTGAGCTTACCGACGCCAAGGACAAGAAACACACTTTTTGCCTGTATTCCCCGGGAGGTGCCGGGCTACCGGAAAAGGATAAGAAGCCCAAGGTCATCCTAAATCTCTTCATCGGCGCGGCCTATCCCACCCATGAAGGTGCGAAGATGGTCGAGGTCTGCGGGCCCGAAGAGGCTGCCCTCTATGGCGTCCTGTTGCGCGCCATCGACAAGCACAAGGAGAAGGACGTGCTGTTTGCCAAGGACATTGATAACAAGCTCTGGGAGACTCGCAAGCTGTGGGGAACCCACACGTTTGAAACGCACACTTTCTTTCATCGGCTCGAAAGCCATTTCCTCAGAGAGTAAGCAGCTGCACCGCGCCAGCGGATTCAGGGCAATCCCCACCCGATGCCTTGCCGATTGTGGAAACGAGGTGCGCCCCCTTTTTTCTCTAGGACCGCTGCAAATTGCTGGCGGCCGCATGATTCAACCTGCCCTTCGGAATGCGGCGACAACACCCTCGCCCTTGGATTTTTTGCCGTCTTTCTTCTCGCTTTTCCCTTCGCCGCCCTTAGAGCTGCGCAACCGGTCCATCAGCAACTGGATGCCGAAGCCGGCCAGCGCCATGAAGCTACCAATGCCATTGAGCGTGCCGGTGTTATTTTCCGTCCAGGGGATGGCGTTGAGCTTGCCCAGGTTGTCGGCAAGTGCCAACGCTCCGTAGCCGATCAGGACGACGCCCGCCAGGCTGGTCAAAGCCATGGTCCAGTAACGGAACAGGAAAAAGCCGAGCAAACCGCCGGCCAGGAAGGACAGCAGCGGTTGATCGAAGGCAGGAAACGCCGTATGTGTAAGCAGCAAGCCCGCGTAGCCACCAGCTGCAAAAGCACCTAAGCGAATGACGGTCAGCGCCAGGATGCCCGCGGCCAGGGCCACGGCGATGGCGGCGACCATGGGCTGAGACTGCAGCACGGCCCCGTTTTGCAGGCCCCAAATACCGCCCAGCACCGTGAACGCCAGCACCACCCAGAAGCGGTGACTCCACCAACCGGCCAGCCATAATACCGCGCCTACCACCAGCGCCATTGCGGACAGGCTCGTCGACAGCTGCTTGACGTCGGCCAGGATGTCGGGAGCGATCAGTTCCATATTGCTCCTATGGGACCTATAGGACCTATAAGACCTATGCCCCCCACTACGCCGCCAGCCTTACCCGCTTACGCAGGAACCCTGCGCAGCTCTGCACCACGCGGGCTTGCTGGTCCATGGTGATTTCGGGAAACATCGGCAGCGCCAGCACACTGCGGCACGCCGATTCGGTGGCGGGAAAATCGCCCGGTCCGTGGCCGAGGTACGCCAGGCACGGCTGCATGTGCAACCCAATCGGGTAATAAATATCGCAGCCGATGCGCTCGCTCTGCAGATGCTTCACCAGCGCCTCACGCTCGCCGCCCGCAACTCGCACCACGTATTGATTGAAAACATGCCTGCGATTGCCATGCACCACCGGCCGCTGCATGAACTGGCTAAGATGCTGCTCTTCGATCAGGGCGTCATAGCGCTGGGCGGCCTGCTGGCGGCCCATGATCCAGCGGTCGAGGTGCGGCAGCTTCACGCGCAGCATGGCCGCGTGAATGGCGTCCAGCCGGGCGTTCCAGCCAAGATATTTGTGGTGATATTTGGGCTCCATGCCGTGGACCCGCAGACACGCCATGTGCTTGGCCCACTCGGGATCGTTGGTCACGACCATGCCGGCGTCGCCGTAGGCGCCGAGGTTTTTCGACGGATAAAAGCTGAAGCAGGCCAGCGCCCCCAGGGTGCCGGCGCGTTTGCCCTGGTATTCGGCGCCGATGGCCTGGGCGGCGTCTTCGATGATCGGCACGTTGTGACGCTCGGCGATGTGCCAAAGCGGTTCCATTTCGGCGCACTGGCCATAGAGGTGCACCAGCATGATGGCCCGCGTTTTCTTGGTGATCTTTTTCTCGACCTGCAGCGGATCGATGTTGTAGGTGACGGGGTCGATGTCGGCGAATACGGGCTTGGCGCCAACCCGGCAAACGGCGCCGACGGTGGCAAAGAAGGTAAACGGGGGCAAGATGACCTCGTCGCCGGGGCCGATGCCCAGGGCGTGCAGGCCCAGCAACAGGGCATCGGTGCCGGAATTGCAGCCCACACCGTAGCCGGCGCCGCAATACTGGGCCACCTCGCGCTCGAAGTTGGCGACTTCGGGACCCTGGATAACCTGGCACGAGCGCAGCACGCGGCCCACCGCGGTCAGCAGTTCATCCTCCAACTCGCGGAATTGCCCGCCAAGATCGCACAACGGCACACCGATTGACTGATTCACAGGCTGCCTCCTTTCCGCCTTGCTCCGACCAAACCAACGGCGATGGGACTAGGGCCAGGCCGCATCAGGTTTGGCTGGGGAAGGTATGCCTTGTTCGCCTGTGCGTCAATAGGACTTGACCATCACCCCCCTTCTGCCCCATAATTCGCCGCCGATGCAGGATCTGGCCTGTAACCTGCGCCTGTTGAAGCAGTGTTTTGTAGGACGGGCTTCCTAGCCCGTCCCGGACGGGCTGGGAAGCCCGTCCGGGACGGCTGGAAGCCCGTCCTACAAATACCTTGCAAAGGAAGTCATTGCATGGACGCGATACTTGGCAGTCAAAGCATTCCCGTCGAGCGTTCCCACGTCACCGTGATCGACGTCAACGGCGCCGCCCAGGAGTGGCACGCGCCAGGCACGCCGGCTGCTGGGCGAAGGCGCTTGCCGGCAGCTTGGCATCTATCCGATCCCCAAGGGCTTCAAGCTTTCGGTGGTCATTCCGGTCTACAACGAAATGCAATGGATCCGCAAGCTGATCGCCGCGTCCAGGCCGTGCCGATTCCCAAGGAAATCATCGTCGTCGACGATTGCAGCACGGACGGCACCCGCGAAACCTTGCAGCAAATCGAGCGCGAACAACCTCCGCGTCGTCTATCAGCCGCTGCAACCAAGGCAAAGGGCGCCGCCCTTCGCGAAGGCTTCCAGCATGCCACCGGCGACGTGATCCTCGTGCAGGACGCCGACCTGGAATACGATCCCGCCGAGTATCCGCGGCTGATTCAGCCGATCATCGACAACCGGGCCGACGTGGTCTTCGGCTCGCGCTTCATCGGCGAGAGCCATCGCGTGCTCTATTTCTGGCACTCCGTCGCCAACAAGGTGTCTGACCACGCTGTCGAACATGTTCACCAACCTGAACCTGACCGACATGGAGACCTGCTACAAGGTCTTCCGCCGGGAAGTGCTGCAGGGCATCACCTTGAAATCGAACCGCTTCGGCTTCGAGCCGGAGGTCACCGCCAAGATCGCCAAGAAGACGCAGCCGGCGTGGCGCATTTACGAGGTTCCGATCAGCTACTCGGGCCGCACCTACGAGGAAGGCAAAAAAATCGGCCTCAAGGACGCGATTCAGGCGTTTTGTTGCATCGTGAGATATTGGCTGGCAAACTAAATCACCGTGCGAAGTCTTGTAGGACGGGCTTCCTAGCCCGTCCCGGACGGGCTAGGAAGCCCGTCCTACAAGACTTCGCTGCAACATCCCGCCACCCGCCACCCATCACCCGCCACCCGAACGAGAGGAGACCCTTCATGCGATCCTATCTGCTGGCCCTTGTCGCCTGCGCGGCCCTGGCATGTCCTGCGGGCGCTGCCGAACGCGTTATCCTCGAGGACGCGGCCCTGCGTGCGGTGCAATTTCTGGATGCCGACATCGGTTACGCCGTCGGCGATGAAGGCGTCATCTTGAAAACCATCGACGGCGGCAAGACCTGGGAACTGCTGCCCTCGGGCGTGCGCGGTTCGCTGCGGTCGGTGCACATGCTGACGCCCCTGGCCGGCTGGGTCGTCGGCCGCGAGGAATTGTCGCATGGAGCAGGCAGTGCGGGCATTGTGCTGTGCACCCAGGACGGCGGCGAGAGCTGGCGCCGCCTTTATACCGACACGATCCCCGGCCTCAACCACGTGCGCTTCGGCGACGCCAACACGGGTTGTATGGCTGGCGACGGCACCGATCAGTATCCCACCGGCATCTTTGTCACCAACGACGGCGGCCGGCATTGGCAGCCCGTCAGCGGGCCACGCTGCACCACCTGGCTGGGCGGCGATTTCCTGAACGGCAAAAACGCCGCCCTTGCGGGCGCTGGAGTCGTCTCGGCGTGCTCCGCAATGGTCAGCTCGGCAAGGCCGACGTTGACTCATTCGGCGGCCGCAATGTCCTGAGCATGCAACTGCGGCTGTCTAAATCGTTCGCGGTCGGCCAGGGCGGCCTGATCCTGGAAAGCAGATCGCAGGACAGCAAATCGGACAGCGTCGGCTGGGGCCCGACCGACACCAAGCTGCCCCAGGACGTTCTCAAAGCCTGGGACTTTCACGCCGTGTGCTGCGTCGCCAACAAGGTCTGGATCGTCGGCCGGCCAGGCTCGGCCGTGCTGCACAGCGACGACCTGGGTGTCAGCTGGAAGGTGAGCAAGACCGGCCAAACCTTGCCGCTCAACGCCGTGCACTTTTTTGACGCCAACCGCGGCTGGGCGGTCGGTGAATTCGGCACCATCCTCGCCAGCGGCGACGGCGGCAAGACGTGGACCGTCCAGCGGCGCGGCGGCCAGCGCGCGGCGGTCCTGTGCGTTCATGCTCGTGCGGAAGATCTGCCCGTGGATACCGTGGCGATGCTTGGCGGCGAGCAGGGCCTGCTGACGGCGGTCCTCCGGGTGGCGGCAGCGGATTTCAAATCGGATCCCTTTTCCGAGTCGGCCCAACCGCAACGGCTCGCGGGCGCTGATCGCGCGGCGGCCGGCGCCGCGGCCGAGACTTTATGGCAGTTCCCCTCGCCCCAGCATTTCGCCGGCGCCGACAAGGCCGACGTCTTGAAATACTGGGACCGCATGCACGGCGACCGGGCCGCCCAGGAATTGTTGCGGCAACTGGTGCTGGCGCTCCGCATGTGGCAGCCCGACCTGGTGCTGGGCGATCATCCCGACTTCAAGACGACAGGCAACGCCGCCAGCGCCCTCATCGCCGAGGCCTTGCACGAGGCCTGCAAACAGGCGGCCGACCCCAAAGCGTTTCCCGAACAGATCGAGCAGCTTGATTTGAAACCGTGGCGCGTCACCCGGTATTACGGGTTGTGGGACAAACGCGGCGGCAGCCATGTCTCGATCGACAACACTCGGGAAGCCCCTCAATTGCAGGCTACCTACGCCGAGTACGCGGGCGCCGCCTCGGCACTGCTGGGCGCGGCGCCGCCGGCATTGCCCACCGAGCGATTTTTTAGGATGCTCGCCACCACCAAGGCCGATGCGCCCAACAATCTGCTCGACGGCGTGAACTTCGGCCCGGCTGGCCAATGCCGCCGGCATGTGCCGGCCGTCGTTGAATTGGATTCGAAATTGGCCGCCGCCGTCAAAGCGCAACGGCAAATGCTGGTCCTGGCCAAAAACCCCGTCGCGGGCCTGGCGGAATCGCCGCAGCTGCTCGGCCAGATGGGCACCCTGCTCGCCAAGCTGCCCGAGGATCGGGCCGCCAAGGCCGCCAGTGCCATCGCCAGTGAATTCGCCCGCCAGGGGCAATGGGAGCTAGCCAGGGATGCCTACCTGGAAATTATTACCCGCTACCCGCTCCATCCGCTGTCGGTCGATGCCTGCCGGTGGTTGATCCGCTTTAACTCGAGCAGCGAGGCCCGCCGCCGCAAGGAGCTTGGGCAGTTCCTGGTGGCTCCGGTGACGCCGCGCGTCGTGCTGCCCTCCGCGATTGTGGACCCAAAAACGGCCGAGGCGACCCAGGTCAAGCCAGCGGTGAAGATCGGCCAGGACATGACACCCGAGCAGCTCAAAGCCGTCGCCAAGGAACTCAAATCCAATGACGTGGCCCTAGCAGGCTTTTTCATCACTGATCCGTCCGAGCTGCTGCACTGGCACAAGGGCAGCCTGCTGCTCGCCAAGCAATTGGCGGGTTTCGGCAAGCTTTATGCCGGCGATCCCAGCATTCAGTTTTGCTTGCAGTCGTCCAAGCGCAAGCTCGGCGACTTCAAGTCGGCCTACGAGTTTTACAGCGCTACTGCGCCGAATATGCGGAGGGCCCATGGCGAGAGGTGGCGGCCCAGGAGCTGTGGTTTGCCAACAGAGTGGGACTGCCGCCCCGCCCCCTGGCCGTTTGCCGGGAGACGGCAGCCAAGCCTTTTCTCGACGGCAATTTCGACGATGCCTGCTGGAAAGGGCAAAAACCGATGGTCTTGGCGATGCCGTCCAGCAGACCGCCAAGGAATATCCGACGGAGGCGATGCTGTCATACGACGGTCAATTCCTGTACATTGCCCTGAAGTGCAAGCATCCCGTTGGCCGGGGCGTGCCGCCAGCCAAGGAAAGGCCGCGGGATGCCGATTTGCGGGCCTTCGATCGCGTCAGCATCATGCTGGATCTCGACCGCGATTATTCGACCTTCTTCAATCTGCAGGTCGATCAACGCGGCTGCGTTTGCGAGGATTGCTGGGGAGACATCCACTGGGACCCCAAGTGGTACGTGGCCATCCGCAGCGAGGAAGATTGCTGGCAGATCGAGGCCGCCATTCCACTGGCGGAGCTGACCGGCGAGCCGATTACCAAGGGCTCGGCATGGGCCTGCAACATCGTCCGCATACTGCCCGGCCGCGGCGTGCAGGCCTGGTCCCTGCCTGCCGGCGTCGAGCCGCGACCGGAGGGAATGTCCTTGATGATGTTTCAGCGCGAGTGAGCCTGTGCGAAAAGGGGTCAGGCACCTTTTGCCGGAACGGCCCGAAGGGTGCTGCGCACAAAAGGTGCCTGACCCCTTTTCGCACAGGCTCCAACATCAGGTGAATCATGCAAGTTGTGCAATACATTGCCATCGGTCTGGCGGTTGGCCTGGTCAGCGGCGCGCTGGGCATCGGCGGCGGCGTTTTGATGCTGCCGGCCTTGATGTGGATCTGCGGCATGCTGCCGGGCCAAGCCGCCGGCACCACGTTGGCGGTTTTGGTGGTGCCGGTCGTGCTGCCCGCGGCCTGGGAGTATTACCAACGGGACCAGGTCAATTTGAAAGCCGCGGCGTGGATTGCCCTCACCTTTGCGGCCGGCGGCTACCTGGGCGCCTTTTTGCGTCATGGCGGGTATTTGCCGACGGAGATGCTGCAGCTAGCTTTGGGACTTATCATGGTGTACGTCGCGACGCAGTTGATCGTGCGGTCCGACAATGAAACTGCCAAGGCGGCGGCGGGTCTGGCCGCCACCTTGCTCGCGTGGGCGGTGTACTTGTGGCTCCGCCGTGCCGGCAAACGGCCGCTGGTGCGGCCCAGCTTGACGGAGGCAATCCAGCGCCTTCAAGACGAGGGCCGCGAGGATCATGACTATAATATCTAGGCGGGGCTTGTATAAAGGAGAGTAGGTCCCGCCTGCCGGGCGGGACCTGAAGCCCAGAAAAAACTGCAATCCAAGCAAATTGGCAGAAGGCGCTGTTAGGTCAGGTCCCGCCCGGCAGGCGGGACCTACTAGGAGCAGCCTTATGAAAAAAATCGGCCTGATACTGCTTTTGCTGGCTTGCACGCCGAGGTTCGCCGCCGCTCAGGACGAGGTCATCAAGAACCTGTCCGCCGAGGATCTGAGAAAATCATCAAGGAAGACCTGAAAAAGGACTTCATCAAGAAGGAACTGCCGGACGGCCATCTGTATGGCATCAAGGACACGCCTTTCCTGGTGCTGCACAGCTCGAAGAATTTCGTGATGTTCTTCGCCAAGGAAGACGCCAAGGATATCACGCTCGAAAAGCTAAATGCGTGGAATGTGGTCGCCGTTTACTCCCGCGTCTACTTGTTCGACAAAAAAGAAATCCGCTTCGAAGTCGCCTTCACTTACGCCGGCGGGGTGACGCGGGCCAACGTCAAGGAATACTTCCGCCAAACCGAGAAGGAATGGAAGGATTTCTCCGCGAATGTCCTTGGCAAGTGAGCCAAGTGAATAGTCCAGGGGCGTTGTTCGTCTTTTATTGAGAACCTTTGCGCTGCATCATGGGTATTGTCACGGCCTTAGCCCCTGTTGCTCCGAGCGATGACCAGTTGCTGACGCGCGTTGGCCGCGGCGACAAGTCCGCCCTGGAGGAGTTGTTCATTCGCTACCGTGGCGTGGCCTACCGCGTTGCCTATCGGCTGCTGGGCAACGAAGCCGACGCCATGGATGCCGTGCAAGACGGCTTTGCCAAGGTCCTGGTGCATGTCAAGGGGTTCCAGGGCCGGAGCACTTTCAAGACCTGGTTGCTGCGGATTGTCACCAATACAGCCCTCGACCTGGGCCGGCAGCGGGGCCGGCGCGAAGCCCAGAGCCTCGAGGCCATGGCCCCAAGCGTCCGCGAGGATCAGGAGCCGCGTCTGCTGGAAGACGCCGGTCTGGGTTTGCACCGCGAGGACATGCGCCAGGCGATCCAGCATGCCCTGGCCCAGTTGCCCGAGACTCAGCGGCGAACCTTTGTGCTGCACGCTGAGGCTGAAATGAGTTATCGTGAGGTGGCCCAGGTGTTGGGCATTTCAGTCGGCACGGTCATGAGCCGACTGTATTACGCCCGGCAAAAGCTACGCGCTCACCTGGAATCGTGGATGAAGCCATGAATTCATCGTCTGACCCTTCGTGGACGCCCGCGCCCGAATTGTTGGCGGCCTTTGCCGACGGCGAATTGGAAAGCCTGCCGGAAGGGGCCGAATTGCGCGGCCGCATCAGTCAATGGCTGGCCGCGCATCCCGAAGCGGCTGCCGGCATCGAGGCGCAGCTTGCTCTATCCCGGCTGCTGGCGGCGACCAAGCCGGTGGAGCCAGGTCCGGCGGCGTGGGACGCCGCGTGGACACAAATCGAGAAAGCCCAGCTGCTGGCGGCCAAACGCCGGCTGGCATCTTGGCGGCTTGCGGGTTTGGTGGTGGCCGGTGCCGCGGCCGCTGTCTTGGTGGTCATGATCAGCCGGCAACCGGTATCGGTGGCGCCGCAGGCCACGCCCTCACCCTCGCTCCAGGTCGCGGTTGTGGCCGCGCCAGCCAAGGCAGATACGGTGGAAGTGCTCAAGGTTGCCGCGGCGGACGAAGTCAACGTCCTGCACGTCGCCGGCGCCGATACGAATACGCTGGTGGTCGGTCATTTGCCCTGGTCGGGGCCGATGGTGCTGGTCAGGCCCGATGAATTCGAGATCAGAACGCCGCCGGCCGATGCCGCCGGCATGGAAATTCGCACCGGCACCGGCTCGACGCCGATCATTTGGATGCCGCTGCCGGGTGACAACGACGATGACCAATGAGGAGTGCCGTCCATGATGGCCCTGCTGATGATGACTGGTTTCATAGCCGCCCTGGATTGTCCGGGACAGCCCCCCGCCAAGCAGCCCGAGGCCAGCGTGCAAATCACGGTGGTGGTGATCCTTGCCAGCGATCGCTGCAAGTGCATCGATCCGCGGCTCGCGGAGATTGCCTGCGAGCTGCAAAAGGCCCACCCCAAGCTGACGGGTTTCACGGTGGTGTCGATGACTAAAATGTCGCTGCCCGCCGACGGCAAGGGCAAGTTTGTCTGCATCGAAGACACTTGCGTCGAGGTGGTGGTGCGCAAGTGCGTCGATGCCAACAACAAGGTTTGCCTCCAGGTCACCGCGCCTCTTCAGGACAAGGTCGTTTACGACACCATCTGCGGCAAGTTTTGCCTGATCATGACTCGCTACAAGGTGCCCGAGCAAATCCCGCCCACGTGGGTGGCCCAGGCACTGGGCCGGGCGATTGGCGGCGGCCCGGTGGCGGGGCCGCTCATGGCAGCCGGCACACTTCTGGAAGGCCGCACACGTGCACGTTTGGTGCTCGCCATCTGCGCCCAACCTTGTAACGGCAAGTAGCGATTCATGCCACAGATTGCCACCCAAACTGAAGCCGAATGCGCCGCGGCCCGAACGGCCGCTGTTGTGTTCGACCTATCGCACCGCGCCCAGGTGGAGCTGACCGGGGCGGACGCCGTTACGTTTCTGCACAATCTCTGCACCAACGATATCAAGAGTCTGAAGCCTGGCAACTGCTGCGAGTTTTTTCTCACCGATCACAAGGCCCGCGTGGTGGCCCACGGCATCGCGCACCGCATGCTGCCCGCCGAGCCACCGGTGCTTTGGCTCGACCTGGATCCCGGCAGCGCGGTCAAGACCGTGGCGCATTTGAGCCGCTTCATGGTCAGCGAACAGGTTGACATCACCGATCGCTCGGGAGCGTTGGCCCACTTCCATGTTTGTGGTCCACAGGCGGAGACCGTCCTGGGCGAAAAGGTTCCTGACACCTTTTTCATCGAGCGGTTGGCCCTGCCGGGGTTCGATCTTGTTTGCCCTCGTGGCGATGCTGGCGATCTTTGGAATGACCTGGTCAAAAAGGGTGCAAGAGCCGCTGGACCGGAGGCTTTCGAGATTTTGCGGATCGAGGCGGGTGTGCCGGTGGATGGCATCGACATTGGCGCTGATCGCTTCGTGGTCGAGGTCGGCCGCACCAAGCAGGCGATCTGCTACACGAAGGGCTGCTATCTAGGGCAAGAACCCATTGTGATGGCCCGCGACCGCGGCCACGCCAATCGCACGCTGCTTGGGCTCAAGGTGGAGGGGGTCGAACCGTTGCCGGCCGGGGCCAAGGTGACGCTAAATGGGCAGGAGATTGGGCAGGTGACGTCGTCGGTGTGGTCGCCATTGGTGGGGGCGGTGCTTGCGCTGGCTTACATCAAACGCGGCAGCCAGGAGGCGGGGACGGCGGTTGTGGTCGGGGAGCGGGCGGGGGTTGTGGCGACGATTCCAATGCATGCCTAGAAGAACCAAGAAGTCGGTACTTGTCAGTGGATTCGCGTCTCACCTGGTATATGGTTTGGCAAGCACCAACCCTGGCACAACATTGTAGTGCTTGACGTTAAACGTCAAGAGGGTGGCGGATTGGCCAACCGCACAAGCCGCAATCAAGGCGTCCAGCAATCCCAAGCTATGGGATAGATGGTAAGTCGCGAAGTCCGAAAGCGCCTTAGCGCAATCCGCCGCCGAGGGCCAAATGACCTGTAGTGGTGCAACCAACTGCAACGCCTTGCGTACCTCGCCTGCGTTACGTGCGTCCTGCACCAGTTCCATAACCACCAAGCCCGCCACCGCTGGTAGTTCTTTGAGGCCGGCAAACCAGGCCAGGGCCGGTGGATGGCCGCGCTGAATGTCGATCAGCACGTCAGTGTCCACGAGGTTCATTAACTACGACCGCTCCCTTTTTTCAGCCTGTTGGCGCAATGCCCGAGCGTGGCCAGGCGCGTCCACGATGTCCTGCCGGGTGCCGACGAGGCCCGCGCTCTGCCAGTAGGAAACCAATTCCGCGCCGGTCTGCGGCTTGGGGGTCGGAACTCGGCCTGCCGTGAGCAGGCGCAGCGCATACTCCGTAAGAGGCAACCCAAGTTCAGCGGCTTCAGCCGCGAGAGCAGTTTCAAGTTCGGACGACAACTCAAGAACCAGGCTCATGTGCAAATCTCCTTGCGTCGGCAGTGAGGATTCTCGCCGTCTGACTTCATAGCGTTTCTGCGGCCTAGTGCCGCAGCGACGCCTCGATCCAATTCCGCGCTGCATGGACCTGGTCGGTTGTCGGCAAAACGCCATAGTTCGTGAGCATCCGGCCGGGCTGGTATTCATTCGAAAACCGCAGCATCCTGTACAGGATGTTTTCCGGCACGCTACTCAGGACCAGACCGGGATTCTCCGGATCAAGCAAATGGAGGCTTTCGACCACCAAATGATCATCGGTGATCATTCCGCAACGGTATTTTTCCACAAGTGAACGCATCATTGATAGTCCGCCTTCCCCATTTTACCAGTCGGCACCATTCTCGAACAGACGGAGGTTGGGCTGCCCAGGAGATCCAATCAGATACATTAACCGAAACCGGTTCTTCTTTCCGCGTGGTCAAGCAGGGGGCGCATCCTCATGCGGCCCCGCCCCAGTTCAACTTGACAATCAAACCCATTTAGATCAGAGGCAGACCTGGAATTTGCGGCCGGCATGAGGCCGATTTACGCAAATACCTGGACTTCCGCAGACTCGCGGTTTTGTCTAGCCACCGGACGCCGCGCCCTCGCATCAAACACTGCCCCATTTTCCCGAGGCTGCCATGGAATGTGACCTCAGTGCGGTGAAGAGGTTCGCCACGCGGAACAAGCGCCTGCTAAGGGCTGCTGCGGCGTTGCTATTGGGACTGCTTGGCGGCTTCGTCTGCGCCAAGGCGGGATGGATCAAGCCACCGCACCACTGGGACGTCGCCGAGGCCCAGCGAGGCCGGGTGGGACATCCTCCCACGCTGGAGTCCATGGACAATCTGGCCAAGGAGTACGACGCCGCTGGTCGTGTCCACGACGCCGTGGCGCTTTACGAAGAAATCCTGAAGCAGCGCAAGGCGACGCTTGGTGCCGAGCATCCCGAAACGCTGCATACGAGGAAATGCTCAATCTCATAAAGGCCAAACTTGGTCCGGAGCATCCCAACACCCTACACGTCATGAACAACGTAGCTAGGGCGTACCAGGCCGTCGGTCGCGCCAACGAAGCCTTGCCGATATTTCGCGAGGCGGCGGATGTCGCCCGTCGCAATTTGGGAATGGATCATCCAAAAACGCAGTTGTTTAACATCAACCGGAGGCTATGAAGCTCTTGTTCGGCGCCGGAAGCAATGGTTCACCAGAGTCTCGTCACGCCGTAGGGGTCGAATTGCGCATCAACGCTGACCAATGGCATGCCTTCGAGAAGGCATTGAGCCGCCAGCAAACGGTCAAAGGGGTCTTTATGGTGTTCTGGCAGCAGTTCAACATGGGTGGCGTGCCGCAGTTCGATGGCAAGCAAGTCGAAGCCATTGCGGGGGAGTTCCCGACCAAGCAAGACGCCACTCGGTTCGGTCAAGCCAAGCTTGCCTCGCACCGATTTGATGGCGATTTCCCAACAGGAAGCCACGCTTACGAATTTGTGGTTGACGGGGTCAAGAATTAGTGCTTTCGCGGTGGCGCTGAGCTTCGGATCGTCCCGCAAGAACCAAAGGAGCGTGTGAGAGTCGAGGAGGAGATTCACTCCATGTACTCCTTGAAATCCTCCAGCGGGGCGTCAAAGTCCGGTGCGATCCATAGGATGCGATCCTTGGCCGTGCCCGCCTGACACGGCCAGGTTGTGCGTTCAGCTTTCGTGACCTGCGCCAACGGCAGGCCGTGGTCGGTAATCGTGATCTGCTCACCCGGTTGCAGATGCTCGATCAATTCCGGCAGCTTCGCCTGGGCTTCTTCAATCGTTACAGTGGTCATGATTAACTTTCCTTTTTGGTTCACGGCCGACCAGTGCCGATTTATTATCCTCACCTGCATTGCTGCTGTCCAGCATGCTTGCCTCTTGCGGTGACAACGCATTTTCCTATCCAGGGCCTGGAAAGCCATGTGACGGGACTGAAAACCAGTTTCATCACCCCGCCGCAGCAGTTCAATTTGACAATCAGACCCATTTAGATCAGAGGCAAACCCGGAATTTGCGGCCGGCATGAGGCCGATTTGCGCAAACTCCTGGATTTCCGCAGACTCGCGGTTTTGTCTAGCCACTGGACGCCGCGCCCACGGATCAAACTCTGCCCCATTTTCCCGAGGCTGCCATGGAATGTGACCTCAGTGCGGTGAAGAGGTTCGCCACGCGGAACAAGCGCCTGCTAAGGGCTGCTGCGGCGTTGCTATTGGGACTGCTTGGCGGCTTCGTCTGCGCCAAGGCGGGATGGATCAAGCCACCGCACCACTGGGACGTCGCCGAGGCCCAGCGAGGCCGGGTGGGACATCCTCCCACGCTGGAGTCCATGGACAATCTGGCCAAGGAGTACGACGCCGCTGGTCGTGTCCACGACGCCGTGGCGCTTTACGAAGAAATCCTGAAGCAGCGCAAGGCGACGCTTGGTGCCGAGCATCCCGAAACGCTGCATACCATGAACAGCCTGGCAAAGGCATACCAGGCCGCGGGTCGGATCGACGACGCCGTGCCGCTTTTCGAAGAAGCGCTGCAGCCTGAGCCAGGCCAACCTTGGCTGGGTGCATTCCGATACGCTGATCGTCAGACAAAACCTGACCGCGGCCTACCTCGCCGCGGGGCGTGGCGACCAGGCGATGGCGCTTACCACCCAAATGCTGGACACTGAAACGGCCACGCCCGATCCGCTGCATCGCGGCACGCCATGGACTGGGAACAGCCTGCCCGCAGCGACCAAGGAACCCGGTCATCCCAACGACACCGTGCCGCTTTTCGAAGAGACGCTCAAGCAGTTCAAGGCCGCGCTCGGTCCGGAGCATCCCACCACGCTGACCAGCATGAACAACCTGGCCAATGCGTACCGGGACGCCGGTCGCAACAACGAGGCGTTGCCGCTTTACGAGGAAACACTCAAGCTGCGCAAGGCCACGCTCGGTCCGGACCATGCCGACACCGTCAGCAGCATGAACGATCTAGCCCTGGCGTACAAGGCCGCCGGCCGTCCTGATGATGCCGTGCCGCTGGAGGAAGAGGTGCTGAAGCTGGACAAGGCCAAGCCCGCTGCGGTGCAACCTGAGATGCCACCGACCTCCAACACCGTTGGCGAAGCGACCAAGGCCGCGGGCGGAAATACCGATACCCTGGCGCTCTTTGAACAGGCGCTGCGCAGTTCAAGACCACGCTTGGGCCGGACGATCCCAACACTCTAACCAGCATGAACAACTTGGCCGAGGCGTATCTGGCCGCTGACCGTAACAACGATGCCATACCAATTTTGGAGGAGACGCTCACGCGGCGGAAGACCACGCTTGGCCTGGAGCATCCCGACACGCTAATCAGCATGAATAACCTGGCGGTGGCATTCGAGAAGGTGGGTCGTTTCAACGATGAATTACCCCTGCTTGAAGAGGCGCTAAAACAGCAAAAAGCCAAACTCGGTCCAGGGCATCCTGACACATTGACAGAAATGGACAGCCTCGCCCGTGTGTACCGAGTAGCCGGTCGAATCAACGATGCCGTGCTGCTTTCCGAGCAGACACTGAAGGTGCGCAAGGCCAAACTTGGTCCGGAACATCCTGACACGTTGGCGAGCATGAATACCCTGGCCGAGGCGTACTACACCGCCGGTCGCATGAACGACTGCTTGTTGCTCTCCGAAGAAACGCTGAAGCTGAGCCGGGCGAAGCTTGGTCGGGAGCATTCTAACACATTGGACAGCATGAGCATCCTGGCCGCGGCGTACCTGGAAGCCGGTCGCGTCAACGACGCCTTGCCGCTTTCCGACGAGGCGCTGAAGCTGCGCATAGCCACGCAGGGTCCGGACCACCTTGACACGCTAAAAAGCATGAACATGCTAGCGTCAACTTACCGGAACGCGGGTCGTGTTAATGATGCCTTGCTGCTTCTCGAAGAGACACTGAAGTTGGTTAAAGCCAAACTTGGTCCGGACCACCCCGATACGTTGCAAGGTATGAATAACTTGGCCACAGCATACCTGGACGTAGGACGGGTCAACGACGCCTTGCCGCTTTTTGAGGAGACGTTGAAACTGGTCAAGGTGAAGCTTGGTCCGGACCATCCCAATACCTTATATGGTATGAGCAACCTGGCGGTGGCATACGAAAAGGTGGGTCGTGTCAATGACGCCACGCTGCTTTGCGAAGAGGCGTTCAAGTTAAGCATGTCCAAGCTTGGTCCGGAGCATCCTTACACGCTGAATTGCATGGCAGGCCTTGGCGGCTTTCTTCTGCGGCAAAAAAAATACGGCGATGCCGAGCGGCTTTTGCGGGATTGTTTGTCCAAGCGCGAAAAGAAGGAGCCTGAGATTTGGACCACCTTCAGCACCATGTCGAGGCTCGGCGCATCCCTGCTGGGCCAACAGAAATACGCCGACGCCGAGCCGCTGCTTTTGAAAGGCTACGAGGGCATGAAACAAAGGGCCGCTAGCCTTGGGCCAGATGGGCACGAACAACTGAGTGCGGCCCTGGAGTCGCTGGTGGAGCTTTACGAAGCCACCGGCCAACAAGAGCAGGCCGCGAAGTGGCGGACTGAGTTGGAGGCAGCACAGGCGAAGGCGAAACAGGCCAAGAAGTGACGGGAAGCAATGAGGTGGGAGTCGAGGTGGTTGCATGTCCACTCTCGCGGCCTTTCTCGCGCGGTTTCCTTTTACGTTGCCGCAAACTCGGAGTAACGACGCAGCTCGGGTGCATGAAAAGCCAGCACGATGTCGTGCCGAGGCACGCCTGCTCGCACCAGGGCATTCGCAAGGCCTTCGTCAGTCTCGTCGGCTTCGATCCAGATTTTGCCGTCCTTGATCCGAAAATGAAGCGCCGTCTTTTGCACGCGGCGGTCCTTGTCCCAGCCAAGATACACCAGCATGTAATTCTGGGTGGCGTCGTCGAAAATGCGCTGAATCTCCACGCCGTTGTGGCGCACCCGGCGAATGTATGACTCCCAATCGGTCAGGCAGCGTTTGATCAATTCTCTATAGTCGGGTTGGGGATCCATTGTTCAACCTCCTGGGTTTCCAGCCGAATGACGACGATCTTGATTTGGGCCATGCCAACCACCAATTGCACCGATTTGCGCTGAAAGAAGTCATGAAACACGGCTGACGCCACAGCCAGAAACAACTCGCGGCCCGGATCGGTCACTTGAAGCAATCGTCTGTACACTTCGTACTGGCCCAAGGCTTGCTCCCAGTCGTGGTACAACGACGGTCCCAAAAAACTCTTGATCTCAACAACTATGCGACGTTCCGCTCGCAAGGCAGCTAGCGTCCTCTCCGCGGCGAGGTCGGCGTAGAGTGTCACATCTTCGTACTTAATCGTGAACGGGTCATCGGTGATTGTCCAGCCATCCTTGACCAATGCCGTCTTCACAGCATCATGAATGTAATCGGCAGCCGGCATTCCGTTTTTTTCGCTTTCTTGGTGCAGTGCATTGCGCCGCGGTTTTGTCCTTTCCAACTCCAGTTCCATTATCGTTACGAGTGTTGCCGCTGTCCAGCATGATTGGCTCTTCCATGCGCTGCCCGTTTACCCACGTAACCCGCCGACGATAATGTCGAGACGCTGGCAACCAATTCCATCGCACCGCTACCGCGGCAGCTCATCTTGACAATCATCCCATTTAGATCAGAGGCAGACCTGGAATTTGAGGTCGCAAAGGTGTCAGAAACCGTTTTTACTTGACATGACCTCCTTGGACGTTTATCGTCTCGGATCATGCGAAAACCTTTGCGGGTGGGACTGGGCGGCTGCGTCTACCACGTCCTCAATCGGGCGAATGGCCGGCTGCGCCTGTTTCACAAGGACGGCGATTACGAAGCCTTCGAGCGCACTCTGGGCGAATCCCTGGAGCATGTGCCCGGCCTGCGCTTGTTGGGCTATTGCGTGCTGCCCAATCACTGGCACTTGTCGGTATGGCCGCGGCGCGATGGCCAACTCTCGGACTTTGGACACTGGCTGCGCCCACCCACACGCAACGCCGGCACGCGCATTTCCACAACGCTGGCGTCGGCCACCTTTACCAAGGCCGCTGCAAGTCTTTCGCAAAGCGAGGCCGAGTTGGTCGGACACCTTTTCGTTCCTTAAATCTGTGTTAGGTGCGGAACATGAAGATGACCTCTGCCGTGATGTGTCTCCTCTCCGTTGGTGCGATTGCGGCCGGGGCCGGGCCCTCGGGCGCCGGGCAAAATTCTGGGTCGAAGCCGAACATCGTGCTCATTCTCGCCGATGACCTCGGTTACGGCGACCCGGTCTGTTACAACAAAAAATCGAAGGCCCTCACACCGAATATCGACCGGCTGGCGCGAGAAGGGCTCCGTTTCACCGACGCCCACACCCCCGCGGCTGTCTGCACCCCCACCCGCTACGGCGTTCTCACTGGCCGATACCCGTGGCGATCGGCCCTCAAGAAAGGCGTCCTCAATGGGTACTCCCCCGCGTTGATCGAGCCGGGCCGGATGACCCTGGCCTCCCTGCTGCGAACCGCTGGCTACCGCACGGGCTGTGTCGGCAAGTGGCACTTGGGCCTGGGACTGGACAAAAAGACGGATTATTCCAAGCCGCTCACACCGGGACCCAACTCCATCGGTTTCGATTACTTCTTCGGCATCGCCGGCTCACTGGACATGCCGCCTTACGTCTACATCGAAAATGAGCGGATCACCCGGCCGCTGTCGGGAACGATTGCCACCAACGACAAGGCCGGCTACGGGGCCAGCCCTTTTTGGCGAGAGGGGCCCATCGCCGCGGACTTCAAGCATGTAGAGGTGCTGGATCGGCTCACCGAAAAGGCCGTCGAGTTCATCCAAAAGGGTCGAGAACGGCCCTTCTTTCTTTACTTCCCTCTCAGCGCTCCCCACATGCCGGTTTTGCCAAATGCGTTCTTTCGCGGCAAAACGGACGGGCCCTACACCGATTTTGTGACGCAGTGCGATGACACGGTCGGCCAGGTGCTCAAGGCCCTTCAGAAGACAGGCACGGCCGAAAATACCCTGGTAATTGTCACCAGCGATAATGGGGCCTACTGGTTTCCTGGAGACATCGAGAAATGGGGCCACCGGGCCAACGCCGACTTGCACGGGCAAAAGGCCGACATCTGGGAAGGGGGCCACCGTGTTCCCTTTGTTGTTCGCTGGCCCGGCAAGGTCCGGCCAGGGACTGTTTCGGCCGAGGTCATTTGCCTGACCGATCTGTTAGCGACCTTCGCCGCCATCGTCGGTTCCAAGTTGCCGGCCGACGCGGGCGAGGACAGTTTCAACCTGCTACCCGTATTTTTGGGCCAAAAACTGGAGCACCCCATCCGTGAGGCGACGGTGCTCCAGGCAAACGACGGAACCCTGGCGATTCGACAAGGCCCGTGGCGTCTGGCGCCGGCCCGTGGCTCGCATGGTTTCAGCGACCCCAAGAACATTGAGCCCAAGCTGGGCGAGCCGCCGGGTGAGCTATTCAACCTGGTAGCTGATTTGTCGGAACAAACCAACCTGTGGCTGCGTGAACCGGAAGTAGTTCACCGGCTTTTGGCGCTGCTTGAACGCTACCAGCAAACTGGCCGCAGCCGGTTGCCCTGAACAGCGCGCCGCTTTCATCAAGAAAAAGAACCAAAGGAGAGTGTGAGAGTCGACCAGGAGATTCACTCCATGTACTCCTTATCTGCATACAATAAAGGCCACGGAATTGCAGTGGGATCTTATGAAGAACAAGCGCCATCTGCCCGACCAGGACACCCTCCGCCCGGCGTATGACCTCGCGCAGCTCAAAGGCGGCGTTGGCGGCAAGCACCTGGCGCATTACCGCGCTGGGACCAACTTGGCCCTGCTGGCACCCGATGTGCGGGCGGCATTCCCAAGCGATGAGGCCGTCAACCTCGCGCTGCGCTCGTTGATGCAAAGCCAGAATCCCTCTCGCTGAGGCCGCTGCGCTTCACCCGGAAAAGGGCAACGATGACCTCCATCATCATCTGCAGCATCGACGACGCCCGATTTCACGCCGTCTCCCAGATGTACACGCGGCTTTTCCAGGGCCAAAGCTGCGAAATCATCCGCATTGCCGACGCTCGCTCGCTTGCCGAAGGCTACATTCGCGGTTTTGCCCTTTCCAGCGGCGAGCACATCATCTTTTCTCACGACGACATCGAAATCCTCTCGCCGAACCTGGCGGCCATCGTGACCAGCCACCTGGCTCAATATGACCTCATCGGCGTCGCCGGCGTCACGCGGCTAGTCAATGCACGTATCTTCAGGGCCGGCCCTCCTGACACTTTCGGGCAAGTCGCCTACCCGTTGCCCAACGGCGGCTTTGCCGTCTACATCATGTCTCATTCCCGGCGCATCGTCGGCAACATCAAGGCCATGGACGGGCTTTTCCTGGCCATGCGCCGCAATGTCGTCCAAACCATCGGCTTCGATCAGGCCTTGTTCGACGGTTTTCATCTCTACGACACCGATTTCACTTTCCGTTGGTACTGAGCAACAAAACAGCGCCAATTTTGAGCGTCAAGACGGCGCCACTTGTGCCCGCCGGTGTGGTGTGAATGTCACGGGGCGCACCCATGCCTAGCTCGGCACGCGGCTCAGCGCGTGGAGTAATGGTCGGCCAGAAGTAGTGGCTTGACGGAGCCTGACGCGGAGTTGCTGGCGAGTCGTTCAAGGTCGTTGAGTCTGGCTCGAGGGGACGGGACCACCGCCAAAGGCGATGCGTCTCGGAACTCCTATGCCGCTGCAGGATGGCCTGGGTGCTCGGGCAAAGCTCTTCAAAAGGAACTGCCGGCAAAACAGGACCAGGGCCTGCGGGCTGGAGTCCGCGAACGCACCGATTGGCCGCTCGGGCATCCCGCGGGCGAGTACGGATTGCTCAAGGGTGGGCTGGACTTCCGCGACCACTCGCGACAGGCAGGCTCACGAGCCAGCGAACAACTTGGCCAGCGACTGCAGCGCTGGCTGGCGTCAGGCACAGGGGGGTCTTGAGGCTTGTCTTTCATGCGATAGCTGTCTCCTTTGATAACCAGGGCCTCCCCGTGATGCATCAGCCGGTCGATCAAAGCCGTGGCCAGGGTGTTGTCCACGTCGAAGAGGGTGCCCCATTCCCGGAAGGGTCGATTCGTGGTCAACACGATCGATCCGGTTTCATAACGGGCAGCAACCACCTGGAACAACAGGTCGGCCCCGCGCTTGTCGATGGGCAGATAGCCCAGCTCATCGAGGAGAAGAACTTGAGGACGGACGTAACTTTTGAGAGCTTTGGCCAGTCGGCCATTGATCTGCGCCGTGGTCAAATGATTGAGCATGTCCACCACCCGCGTGTAACGCACCGAGCAGCCACGCTCACAAGCCGTGTAACCCAAGGCGTTGAGAAGGTGGGTCTTTCCCGTTCCGGTCGGACCAATCAAAACAGCACAGCCGTACCGGCCAATGAAGTCGCAGTCGAACAGACGCACGATAGCCGTCTTGGCAATCTTCTTGGGGAAGTTGAAGTCGTACTCGGCCAGCGTCTTGCGTTTGGGAAGCCTCGCCTCGCGTAGCCGCCGTTCCAGGGCGCGCTGCTGGCGGACCGTCTGTTCCAGGCCGACCAGCGTGGCCAGGACCTCCAGCATCGAGCTGCCTTTGCGGGCTGCCTCATCGAGCACCTCGCGGTAACACTTGGCGATTTCCAGGAGTTTGAGTTCGGTCAGGTCGCGTTCCAGTTGCGTGGGTGAAGAGTGGTCAGGTCGTGCCATGGGAGTCCTCCTCGGTGTCTTGGCAAAAGCGGTCGTACAGGGCGGGGTCCGCAGGTTCCAGTTCGATGTCATCAATCAAGTCACGGCGTTTGGGAGTGGGCAGCGTCGGAGTGGGAAGTTGCCGGCGGCGGCGCTGGGCCAAGAGCAGATTCTCCACGGAGGCGGCATCATAAGTTGCCAGTTCCACGGCCTGAGCCAGGGCGGCCAACACTTCCGTCCGCCCGTAGAGCTTGGCCAGGCCCAGCAAACGGCGCAGGTGGACGCTGGTTTTGACCGGACGACTATTCAGGCCGAGGTGAAACGCACGCGCCGGGGGCCCCCAGGCATCGAATTCCTGCTCCAGCGCCCGTTGATAAGGACGCTGGCGAAAAGAGAGGCGCTGCCAGGCGATGCTCCGGCAGCACCAGCAACTGTCCGCGCTGGTAACTGCGGACGTGTTGTGCCACCACCTGACCTTCGTGCAGCAGACGCAGTTCATCCCGGTTGGCACGCAGGGTGATGGTTTTACGCACGAACTGCGGCGGCGTGGAATAGCGATTGCCGTCGAAGGCGATGCGGGCCAGCGGGCTGACGACGGCGGGCACGACTTCGTCGCTGTCGAAGGCCATGGCAGGCAGCGGCCGCAGCCGTGTACGCTCCTGCTCAAAACGATCGATCGGCCGCATGCGGGTGGACTCGTGGAGCCGCAGATTGGCGACTTGATCGCGCCAGTAAGGCGCCAGGGCCAGATAGTCCTCGAAGCGGGTCAGTTCGTCGGCGCGGCCCGCCAGAGCGTTATGCTTTATGTAGCGCACGTGGCCTTCGACAACTCCCTTCGATTCCGGATCGCGTCGGGCACAGGCGACCGGCTGCAAACAGAAATAGCCGCACAGGGCCAGGAACTCGGGATGCAAGCAGGCGCTGCGGCCGGAGCCGTTGAGCACGGCGGCCTTGAGGTTGTCGAAGATCAAGTTGCGGGGACTGCCGCCGAAAAAGGTCAGGGCGTTGACCAGGCCCCGGTAGAACTCGGCCTTACGCTGCGAGACGGTGAACTCGATGTACACGAGCCGGCTGTAGCAGAGCACGGCCACGAACACCGAGACCTTGCGCATGGTGGCGCCCACCTGGACGCGGCCGCATTCACCCCAATCTACCTGCATGGCCTGGGCGGGCTGGTAGTGCACCTCCTGGTAGACGCGGCCGCGGGCCGGCCGGACCTGGCGCAAGTAGCGGCGCAGCACGCTGGTGCTGCCGGTGTAGCCCTCGGGTCCGCGAGCGATCTCTTCGCGGATGCGCACGGCTGAGAGGTCGGGATACCTGGCCAGCAGTTCTTGGATCCGATCCAGGTGGGGATCGAGCACGCTGGCCCGAGGCGCCGCTCTTGACGTGGGCGGCTGTTCGAGCTTCAAGGCTTTGGCCACGGTGTGCCTGGAGCAATGCAGCCTGGCCGCGATGGTCCAGCCGGAGAGTTTTTCGATCTCCGCGAGGCGGCGGATCTCGGCCCACAAGGCGACCTTCATGGCGTGTTCCTCCTTGGCTCGGCAGTGGGTGTTACGCCCAGTTCGCGGAACAGATCGCCGAGCTGGATCAACCCCTGGCCCGGTTGGCAGCGGCGGCTGACAGCACGCTCCGGCAGCGACAGCACCTGCACCAGCGGCAACTGATGCGCGATCAAATCACGCTCCAGCAGTTCCTCCCGTGCCTGGGCCAGGGCGGCCGCGGTCAGCCGCAGGCGGCTGGCCAGCGTGTTGTCGCTGTAGAATGACAAGCCGTGCCGGTCGGCCACGGCGGCCAGAAACAGGTACAGCAGGATGGCATCTCGCGACAGGTGGTCACCGTGTTCACGCAGGAAACGGCGATCCAGCCAGGACCAGCCCGACGCGGGCGGACGCCGCAGTCGCTTTGGAACCAGAAGGTGTTTTTCAATCATGCTCCAGACTCCTGTTGAGTTCGGCGCGGAACGAAAGCGCACACTTCGTCCCAAGCTAGAGAGCATGTGGGCCAAGGCAACAAACGGCGGACCGGCGCACAGGGGGAATCGGGTCATGGTTGCGGCGGGGGCGGTGGCATGGCGCGGGCGCTGTGGTGCGGCGGCGCAGAGCGCCGTGTGCGGGCGGCGGCGTACTCCCGCTGGCGGGCGTGCCGACCTTGGAAAGTGCCTCGCAGCAGCCACTTGCGTTCGCGATCGTGGACCCTGCGAACCGCCTGGCGACAGGCGGCGCAGCAGAAACACGCCGGCCTGCCATGCGCTTTGGGGAGCGGTTCATAGCATCCTGGCCGGTCGCATAAGGAGTGGGCAAAAAATTTTTGCTGCGTGACCACGCGCCGGCGCAACTACGGGAGGCTTTGATGGTTGCGGCGAAGAGGCGGCACGCTGACGGCGCGCCCGCTGGGCCTCGGCGTGCTGAGTTTTGACAGTTTCATCCTGGCGCCGCTTGGCTTGCCGCTTGGCTGCTTGCCAGCGCCGAACCTCCCGCAGGCAGTGGGGGTCCTGGCAGTAATGTTGGTTCCAACGCCGCGGCAGGTACTTTTGCCCACAGCCCTTGCGCAGGCAAATCCGGACCCGCGGTCGTCGCGGCCTGACACACTGGCGGCAATTTGGACTACCATGACTACAACCCACGGGAGCCTGTTCTCCCAAGGGACAGCCTGGGGAGAACGCGCAAACGTTCTCCTCGGGCGCTTATCAAAACCCGACGCGTTGGACACTTGCCAAACTATACTTCCGAACACAACTAGACAGTGAAGAAAACAGTTTGAGAAAGGCGCGGCCAAGGAGACGAGGAAGTAGACCAAAACGCCACCCTAACCGTGGCGCTCTTCATACGCTCGCAAATGGCGCTCCTTTTTTGCTCGGTCCCACCCGTGCCCATCTCGCTGGCTTCCGGCTCGCTGTTTGTTGCGACATTATGGTTATTCATCAATCTCGCGGGACATTTAACGCAGCCTGGACGCATTATGCCGGCAGGTTTACCCAGAAATACGCGGCCCACTTGGAGAAGCCAGTTCACACCAAATACCAGTATTGCAACGTCGAGGTGCAGGACAAACAGTCCGTCATTGCAGTGATGACCTGTCCAGCTTGGGATGCTTGCCCGCCCAATTGATTGCAGGCATTTTGCTATTTCCTGTTAGGGTTCGTCTCCGCCACCGATCGCTTCATCAGGAACACCAGAAACACCAGCGCCAGGCTCGCAACCGCCGCCACCCAGAAGACGTCGAAAAAAGCAAATGAGCCAGCCTGCTGTCGGCGGAGGTCCGCGAGCATTTGCAGCGCAATCTGTTGCGATCCGGCGGGGTCGCCGATTTGTTGGTAGAAGACAGCCTGGGTTTGTTGCAGGGCGATTTAGCGCTTCGGCCGCGAACAACGTTCCGCCGAGCGGGGTCCGGAACACCGCCGCGACTCCGGCACCCATCCCCGCCGCGAGCAGCACCCGCCGACCGGTCGGTAGGTTGACCATAAATCGCCCGCCGGATAGCCAAGGGTAAGAGGTGCGCCGCGCTGCTCATGATATGCTCAGCGTGACGAGCATTGAATAGCATGTCGCGTCCGTCATCGGTCCAACCATTGCAGCCGCCGGGGCGCGAAGTTCAGAATCTGCTTCGCCTTCCCATTTGCCGCGCCTCGGAGCTTCGTGCCGTAGTATACCGCGTCCTCGCCGCCTTTTTCTCGGCCCTGCTGTTCCGTCAGCTGCGGCGGGGCCGGGGCCCCGACCCACCGCGCGAAGGCCGGCAGCCAACGGCTGACCGGGGACGGGTTGTCGTCGACGACGTGATACACGCCCGCGGGAGCGGTCAGGGCGGCGACCGTTGCGACCGCGGCATCTTCGATATGGACCCAGGACCAAACGCCGCCTCCCGCGCCGATGATCGCCAGTTCTCGCTTCCGCACTTGATCCGTGTGCCCTTGACGAATCAACTCGGCGATGATCGGCCTACCGATCGCTCCACTCGCTCCCGCGACGAAAACTCTCATGTGGCAATACCCCCTGGCACCGCTCCGCTCCAACGAGCGTTCGAAGGAGGACTCACGTCATCCGTTCCACCCACTGGGCCCGCCACGCCGGGGGCTCAAACGGCTCCGCGAAGTACTGCGTCTCGCGCACGACTTTCCCTGCCTGGAACTCCATGATGCTCACCGTGTCAAAGCGACGCACGTCATAGGTAATCGCATATTCGGTGACCCAGACGTCACCCCCGCCGACTATCCGCCGCACGACAAAGCCCGACGGCCTGGCCGGGTGGTGGCTGCGAAGGGCTTGCACGTTGTGCCGCCCCCGGATGCGCTCCCCTGATTGGGGATAATCGACGATGGCGTCGTCGTGATAGATCTCGTGTTCGGCGTCCTGATTGCCCGCAGCGGAGGCGGTCCAGTGTCGTTCCAACGCTGCGCGGATTCGCGGATCATTCATCTCAGCCTCCTTTTTCGATCAAACCCAGCCATCTTTCGGCGCCTCGGCGCCAAACCAGCGTTCCGTAATCACTTTCTTTCGCGTGTAGAAAGCGACGGCGTCAGAACCCTGGGCATCGAGATCGCCAAAAATCGAACTCTTCCAGCCGCCGAACGGAAAGAACGCCATCGGGGCCGGCACGCCGACATTGATGCCGAGCCTCCCGACCTGGATGCGCTCGCGGAAGGTGCGGGCCGCCGCGCCGGATTGCGTGAAGAGGGACCGTGTTGCCGTAGCGGCTGCGGTTCGTCAACGTGATCGCCGCGTCCAGGTCCGGGGCGCGCATCACGCTCACCACCGGGCCAAAAATCTCCTCCCGGCCGACGAACATCTCCGGTGCATTCTCGGCAGGCTTGAGAAGGAACGTGTTCGCGCAGGCGACGGCGATCGACATCATCCACAGCGGAATCAAGGCTCGTGTTCCCACGGCCTAGGGCCCAGGTTCCGCCGATCAGATTCAGCGCGGAAGCCGAACGCGCGGATGTCGCAGGCGATCGATCAGGGGCGGCAATGGTGCTCCTAAAGTTCTCTGGATGTTCGGGAATCTATTCACGGACTTGGTTTCCACCTTACTAAATGCCGTTTGCCCACAGACCGCACAGGGAATTGAAAAAACTCCATACGACATGCCGCACGAACTATGTCCGACTTTGAAAAGCGTGGAAAGTTACGCAATACTATTGTAAAAACTTCAGCACATTGTTGGAATACTTTTATCTCTCGACGGCACTCACCCAAAGGAGTTTTGACCATGCCCGGACACAAAGCCATCATCGTCCTCACTGCCAAGAGCGTTGATCGAATCCGCCGCGAAGGAGGAACGTCCTCCTGGCGTCTGGACCGCAACAACGCACGCCAATGTGAATTCGCGGTATGCACGCGCAACGCTCACGCCGACTGGACCGAAGGCAATGAGGATCATCACGCCGCCTTCATGGTTGGCAAGGTGAAGGACGTGCTGCCTTCTCAGGACCGGAAGGGAGGCTATTGGCTCGTCCAGTTCAGCGAATACGCCCTGGTGAATGTCCCCGAAGTTTGGAAAGGGGATCGCAACCCGGTGAAGTATGGGACGTTGGAAGACTTGGGCATTGACTCTGCAAAGCTGGAATGGCTTGCGATGCCTGAGCCAAGCAGTGACGAATCGCCTGCTCCCCGTGTCGTGAACGACCTACCAGAGCCGCATACCATTGCCGAGGCGAAGAAGGGCCTTGCCTTGGCTTACGGCATTCCGCCGGAGTCGGTGGAGATTACTATTCGCGGTTGAAAGCTCAAATGGACGTTGCGCGTAAAATCACGGCACCCGAATGTGATGACGAAGGCAAGCCTGGAGGCGGCCCTATGGCAATACCTTGGCACCGCATATTCGGCATGGCCTTGACGCAATACTTTGCGGGCACTGCCTGGCAGGTGGACGTCGAAGTGGATCTGTCCTTGCAGCAACAACGCCTGGACCTTGTCATTGTGCGCCGTCGCGACCACACCATCGCGCCGTTGTGGCCGGACGGCTTTGGCACGCCCGCCGACTACAACTTGTTCACTTTCAAAGCGACTCAAAGACCCACTGGATGACTGGGCGCTCAAGGAGTTGGCGGGCCACGGCGTCAACTATCGCAAATACGTCAGCCCCGATCTGGATCATTTGCTGCCGGAAGACCAATTCCGTTTGCTGGCGGCCAGCATGCATTTTCCGCGCGGGCTCGCCAGTCGGGTCGCCTTGCATGCGCAGGGTCCCGGTGCGTATGATGTCCAGTGGGGAACAGATACGATCCGGATCCTGGTGCTGCGGGAAATGCCCGAAGCGGAGCAGAATATCGTCTGGAACCTGTTCAGCGGCGACCAGCAGCGCATCGCCGCGGCGCTCCAACGACTGCGGCCGCGGCGGGCATCCTACAGCAGCCTTTTGAATGAGTTGTTGGGCTATTACGGATTGGAGGGTATCGCCATGCCATTCACCATGGAGGACTTCGAACTCGAAGTCGAACAGAAGATTCTGAAAAAGCTGACGCCCCAGCAACGCCTGCAAGGGTTGTCGCGGGACGAACGCCTGCAAGGTTTGTCTGCGGCGGAACGCCTGGCGGGTTTGTCCCCCGCGGAACGCCTGGCGGGCTTGTCGCCGGAGCAACTCCAGGAAATCGAGAACTATCTCAAGAAACAGGAGGCCGCCCAGGACAAGACCTCTCCCGACCCGCCGAATCTCCAAGATTAAACAACTTGAATTCTTCTGGTCGTGTTGGCGCCGAGTCGAAACCACCCGGCCAGCCACGAGCCCGCACCCGCACCCACCTGAACCATCGGTCCTTCTCGGCCTCCCGATTCGCCGGGCCGCGCGAACCCGTCAGGAACCCGAGGCGTTCTGCCCGAGGTCCCCCTCCACTTCGTGGACGTAGCACCACGTCCACGTAGCCCCGGGCATTACGGATCGCATTACAGGATGGCCCGCCACATGGAAGTGCCTTGTCGCGTGCTTGCCGGGCGAGGAGTCGCAGCAGCCCACATGGCCGCACGCCTGGCACTCCCGGAGTTCGACCCAGCGCGTGCCGTCTTTCAGGCACTCCTCGCAGGCCCCAGGTGTTCGCGGCGGTGGGAAGTCGGCCACGGTTAGGTGCTTCAAATGTTCACACGCCTTCGTCATGGGGTTCTCCTTTAGATGTTGGCAATCAATCAGTCTCTGGTCGTCAAACCGGCGTAACCGCTTCCATCAAGGTCCAGAGCCCCTCGGCCAATGTCGGGTGGATGTAGACCGCCCCCTTCAGAAGCGTGTAGGGGGCGCCCGCGAGCATGACGGCGTGGAGAATCTGCACGACCTCGCCACCCTCCGAGGCCAGGATGGCCGCGCCGAGGATCCGGTCCGTTTCGGCATCGACCACGAGCTTCATCAGCCCGGCCGTCTCGTCGCGCTCGATGGCACGGGCGACCCAGGCCATCGGGATCTTGCCGACCTTGAGCCGTCGCCCTCGCCCGCTCGCCCGCGCCTCCCTCTCGGTCAGCCCGACGCGGCCCAGCTGGGGGTCGGTGAAGACGGCGTAGGGGACCGGGCGGTTGTCGGTGGTGAGGGCTTTGCCCTCAATCAGGTTGGCATACACGATCTGGTAATCGTTGAAGGAGATGTGTGTGAACGCCGGGCCGCCCTTGACGTCTCCCAGGGCCCAGACGCCCGGCACGCTCGTCTCCAACCGGTTGTTCACCCGGATGAACCCCCGTTGATCGGTCTGCACGCCGGCCTCTTGCAATCCCAGGTCGTCCGTATTGGGCCTGCGTCCGGTGGCGACCAGCAGGTGGGACCCGCGCACCGTCTCCGTGGCTCCCTCGACCACCACACTCAGGGCGACTCCACCCTGCTCCTTCTCGACGCGGGTCGTCGTGGCGCCCAGGAGAAAACGGATGCCCTCGCCCTCCAGGGCTTGTTGCAAGGCTTCGGCGACATCGGCGTCCTCGTGGGGGAGGATTTGCCGCTCGCGCTGGATGACGGTCACGCGGCTGCCGAACCGGCGGAACATCTGCCCGAACTCCATGCCGATGTAGCCACCGCCGAGGACGAGCAGGTGTTCCGGCACCTCGGTCAACCGCATGATGCTGGCGTTATCCAGGAAGTCGATGCCGCGCAAGCCTTCCAGGTCCGGAACATCGGGCCTTGTGCCGGTGTCAATAAAGATGCGCTCGCTTTCGAGCACCTCCTCGCCGACGCGGACCTCGTGCGGGCTGATAAAGCGGGCATGCCCGCGGTAGAGGTGCAGGGTCTTCCGCTCCTCGACCTTCCGGTTCAGCCCGGAGCGCGACTGGCCCACGACCCGATCCTTGCGGGCGACCACCTTGGGCAGGTCCACACTGACCTCCCCGGCGCGGACCCCCCATCGGCCGGCGTTGCGCGCGTAGTAGGCGACCTGGGCGGAGGCCATCATCGTCTTGGTCGGCGTGCAGCCCGTGTTGACGCAGGTTCCGCCCAGGTGTTCCTTTTCGACCAGTGCCACGGCCCAACCGCGGTCGGCCAGCTTCTGCGACAGGGGGCTCCCGGCCTGGCCGGAGCCGATCACGATGGCGTCGTAGTGTGGCATGAGCAACACTCCTTTCTATAGAGGGATGAGGGGTCAGGGATGAGCGCGATGACAAAGGACAGGCATTGCATGTCCGCTCATCCGCTCGTCCCGCATCCCTCATCCCTTCGAGTGTCGGAGGGTGAGATAGGCCACACTGAAGTACTGGCGTTCGTCCGTCCAGACACGCTCCACGGCAAAGCCGCCGGCCTCGGCCAGGTCAGCCAGGGCACGGAGACTGTACTTGTAGGAGTTCTCGGTGTGGATCGACTCGCCCGCGGCGAACAAGAACGGCACGCCGCCAACACGAACGACCTGGTCGCGGCGGCTGACGAGGTGCATTTCGATTCGCCCCTGGGCGGCGTTGTAGAAGGCCCGGTGGGCGAACTGCTTGATGTCGAAGTCGGCGCCCAGTTCGCGATTGATCCGCACCAGGATGTTGCGGTTGAACGCGGCCGTGACGCCCCGTCGGTCGTTGTAGGCGGCCTCGATCACGCGCGGGTCCTTCCGCAGATCGATGCCGAGCAGAAGCCCGCCGCCGCGACCACACAGACCCTGCCGTCTGTCGCAGCAAGGCGAGCGCCGCCTCCGGGGTGAAGTTGCCGAGCGTCGAGCCGGGGAAGTAGACCACCCGTCGGGCGGCAGCCTTCCGGCAAGCGGGCAGGCCCAGCGGCCGCGTGAAGTCGGCGCACAGCGGCAGCACCTCGAGGTCCGGGTATTCCTCGCCCAGCGCCCGGGCCGAGCGGCGCAGGTGCTCGCCCGAGACGTCGATGGGCACGTAACCGGCCGGGTCGCGCAACCGGTCGAGGAGGTGCCGGGTCTTGAGGCTGCTGCCGCTGCCATACTCGATGAGAAGGCAACGTGGCCCCAGCAGGCCGGCCATCTCCGCGGCAGTGCCGCTCCATGATGCCAAGCTCGGTACGCGTCGGGTAATACTCCTCCAGCTCCGTGATCTGCTCGAACAGGGCCGAGCCGACCTCGTCGTAGAAGTACTTGCACGGCAGTTCTTTCTTCGGGGCGCCGAAGCCGCGCAGCACGTCGGCACGGAACTGCCTCGCGGCAGCCTTGAAGATATCGGCACAAGGCAAATGCGGGATGGTGTCTATCATGCGAGCTCCGTTTCAAAGGGATGAGGGATGAGGGATGAAGGATGAAGGAAGCTAAACATTGCATTTCTTCATCCCTCATCCTTCATCCTTCATCCCTTCCTCTTTGGCCAGGCGGATGCCGCTGAACTGCCAGCGCGCGTCCGGAGGGAAGAAATTGCGGTAGGTCGGGCGGGCGTGGCTGCGGGGCGTGGCGCAGGACGCGCCCCGCAAGACCAACTGGTTGCACATGAATTTGCCGTTGTACTCCCCCAGCGCGCCCGTAACCGGGCGGTAGCCGGGGTAACCGACGTAGGGACTGGCGGTCCACTGCCATACGTCGCCGTAAAGCTGATATAACGGTCCGCTGTCATCCGCCGCGCTCGGCGGCAGCGGGGTGAAAATGGTCCCCCTCCAGGAAGTGGCCCCCCAGCGGCACGCCGGAGGCCGCCGTTTCCCACTCCGCCTCGGTAGGCAGCCGGGCCCCGGCCCAGCGCGCAAAGGCATCAGCCTCGTAGTAACTGACGTGACAAACAGGCTCGTCCGGACGGACACGCCGCGACCCCGCGAGCGTGGTCATCGACCATTCGCCGCCCTGCTCCGTCCAGTAGAGCGGAGCCTCCCATCCCTGGGCCTGCCGGGTAGCCCAGCCGTCGGACAGCCACAATTCGGGTCGGTTGTACCCGCCATCGTTGACGAAGGCGAGGTACTCGGCGTTGGTCACCAGCCGGCTTGCCAGCTGAAAAGCATGCAGCCAGGTCTGGTGGCGAGGCGACTCGTTGTCGAATGCGAAACCGCTGCCGTCGTGCCCGATCCAGGCCAGCCCCGCGGGAAAGGACAGCCAACTTTGGCGGGGACGCGTGCCAATCTCTAACAGCGCCTCCCGATAGACAGGATCGAGCGGGTTGGCGCCCCAAGCGTGCTTGAGGTCGGTGAGGACCAACTCCTGATGCTGTTGTTCGTGATTGATGCCCAGCAAGACCGTCGTTGCGATTTTCTCCAGAACCTCAGTACCGGCCTCCTGGAGGAGACGGACCATGTGCTTGTCTACGTAGGCACGGTAGCCGAACACTTCCACGGCTGTCGGGCGGGACAGTAGCCCGCGCTGCGCCCGCGGCCAGCGTGGCCCCACGCCCTGGTAATACGAGTTGAAAAGGAACCGAAACTGGGGATGGAAGGGCCGATAATCCGTAAGGTGCGGCTCAAGCAGGAATGTTTCAAAGAACCACGCTGTGTGGGCCAGATGCCACTTTACCGGGCTCGCATCCGGCATGGACTGGACTACATAATCTTCCGGCGCCAGCGGCTCGCACAGGGCTTCCGTGCAGCGGCGGACGGTTCGATACGCATCCGCCAGGGTGGCGCGGTCCGGCGCAGCTGAGCCGGCGTGCGGCACCACAGGGTTTTGCGGAGAGACCGCCAGCCTGCTGGCCGGCCCTGCTTCCGCCTCATGGATCGAGGACAAGCTGCTCATTGGTATTCGGCTCCTTCTCCAGGTGGGCAACGGCGATGAGCAGGCGGCTGCCCGGCTCGTGCGGGACTTCGAGCCGGTCGTCCGCCGGATACTGCGCGCCCGTCTCCGGGGCGCCTGCGCGCCACGAATTCGATTCTATGGATATCTGTCAGTCGGTGTTCGCCAACTTCTTCGTGCGCGTCACCGCCGGTCAGTACGGCCGTGTATGTCGAGGCCACGCGCGAAGAAACGGAAGCGCGGCTGCTCTCAGGCTTGCGACGACAGGTGTCCGATTTGCCGACCAACCTCGGCCAGATCGAGTCGCTCACAACGCTCAGACAGGGACGATTCATCAAACCGGGGCACAAGGTGCTGCTCCTGCTCGACCAGTTCGAGCAATGGCTCCACGCCAGCGGTCACGAAGAGCATACTGAACCAGACCACGGCAACAAACTGACGAAGGAACAAAACGCATTCGTCGATCAAGCGGTGTCCGGTTTGTCCCGGGACAACAAAGTCATCTCGGTGCGACTCGCTTTGTTCGCTGAAATGGTGAAGGGTAGGCCATGGACGCCGGCGCAGAGTGTGACGATCGGACGGATCGGAATACCGGTTGCGGTCTGCGGGCACATCAATACCGAGAACTTCCATATATTTTCCCTGACGGAGATGCATGCAATCGCCGTGGCAGCTGGCCTGCGAGACCAATGTTTCTGGCAGGACGCGGCCGGTCGCTTTAACCTGCACTTTCTCGCGCCGCGGACCGGTGCGGCGGAAGCCTGATGCCTGAGATCTTTTTCCAGGACGTGAGCAAAACCTACGGCAAGGATGCAGCCTTGCACGGAGTGACGATCGCGTTTGAGGACGGTGTCACCACGGCCATCGTCGGACCCAGCGGCAGCGGCAAGTCAACGCTCCTGCAACTCATCAACGGTCTGGTGCGCCCTAGCTCTGGTACGATCCACGTTCACGGCAAACCGGTGGATTACAACCGATTGCCAGAGCTGCGCCGCCAAATTGGTTACGCAGTCCAGGGAACCGGCCTCTTTCCGCACCTGACCGTCGAACGGAACATCACCCTGCTGGCGCGTCTGGTGGGTTGGGATGCCGAGCGCATCCGCGTCCGCGCTCAGGAGCTGATGCAGCGCGTCGGCTTGCCGTGGACATTTGCGACCCGCTACCCGCACGAGCTTTCCGGCGGTCAGCAACAACGTGTCGGCTTGTGCCGGGCGATGATGCTCCAGCCGCCGTTTTTCTTGCTCGACGAGCCTTTCGGCGCCCTCGATCCCGTGACCCGAAATGACATCCAGCAGGAGTTTCTCCACTTGCAGCAATCGGAGCCGTGCACCATCGTTCTGGTTACGCATGACCTGCACGAAGCGCTGAAACTAGGGCAGCGGCTCATCGTCCTCGAGCGCGGCCGTATCGCGCAGCACGGACCTGGCGAAGAGATTGTCAACGCGCCGGCGAATGAGTTCGTGCGCAAATTCTTCCAGACCCACCTAAAGGATGAAGGATGAAGGATGAAGGATGAATCAGGCCATTCATCCTTCATCCTTCATCCTTCATCCTTTAGGCGTGAGGGGCCGATCATGCTCAGTCTCACCTGGCGCCGTCGCATCTGCTTCGTCCTGGCAATCCTCCTGGCCGCGCCCGCTCCCCTGGCGGAAGCGAGCCTGGAAGGCCAGATCGTCATCGGTTGCAAACAGGATGTCGAGGGACAGGTGCTGGCCGAGATCATGGCCCAGCTCCTGGAGAATCGTGGCTTCGCCGTCGAACGCCGCTTCTCCCTCGGCGGCACCCTCATTTGTTTCGAGGCACTCAAGCGCGGCGCCATCGACGTTTACCCGGAATACTCCGGCACGATTGAGCAGGCCATCCTGCGACTACCCGGTCGCGTCTCGCACGCCCAAATGCGCGAATTGCTTGGATCCCGGTTTAAGCTGGAAATGCTCGACTTCTTCGGCTTCAGCAACACCTATGCCCTCGCCATGAGCGGCGCCACAGCGGAGCGCCTGGGACTGAAACGCATCAGCGACCTGAAGGAGCACCCTGAGCTGCGTTTCGGTTTAGCAATGAATTCAAGAGTCGCGCCGACGGTTGGCTCGGACTGAGCCAAGTCTACGGGCTGACCGCCGAACCGGTGGGAATGGAGCACGCGCTGACCTACGGTGCCATCGATCATGGGAAGATTGACGTCACCGACGCCTATTCGACAGACGGCGACCTCAAGAAGTTCAAGCTGGTGTTGCTCGAAGACGACCGCCGCTTCTTTCCGGGTTACCTGGCCATGCCGCTGGTGCGAGCGGAATTGGACGATTCGGCCAAGCGCGTGCTGGAAGAGCTGGCCGGGACGATGACCGCGGACGAGATGCAGTCGCTCAACCAGAGTGTACAGGAAAAGAAAAGCCTGCGCGACGTCGCCGCTCAGTTTCTACGTGGCAAGGGCCTGCTCACAGGGCAACGGGCGACAGCGACCGTGGCGGCGGCGGAGCGTACGATCGACTGGCCATTTCTCTTCAAATGCACCCTGACGCACGTCGAATTGACATTGTTCGCGCTGCTGGCCGGCATGGCGGTCGCCATCCCGCTGGGAGCGGTGATCTATCGGCTGGGGGCCATGTCGCGGCCCGTCATCTACGTCGCCGGCGTCTTGCAGACCATCCCGTCGATCGCTCTGCTTGCCTTCATGATCCCCGTCTTCGGGATTGGGGCCAGGCCCGCCGTCGCAGCGCTCTTCCTCTATTCCTTGCTCCCCATTCTCAACAACACGGCGACGGCACTGCTTTCCATCGATCCCGTGATTCGCAAGGTCTCGATCGGGATGGGCCTGACCGCCTGGCAGCGACTCCGCTACATCGAGCTGCCCCTGGCGGCGCCGACCATCCTGGTCGGCATCAAAACGGCGGCCGTCATCAACATTGGCACCGCCACGCTCGCCGCCTTCATCGGCGCCGGCGGTCTGGGCGAGCCCATCGTCACTGGCCTGGCCCTCAACGACCCCGGCCTCATCCTGCAGGGGGCCGTGCCTGCCGCTCTGCTTGCCGTCCTCACGGAGCTGGCGTTCGAGCTGCTGCAACGGGTTGTGGTGCCAAGGCACCTGCTCCAGAAACATGCGGAATAGTCAGCTGGCTTTTGGTTTTTGAGACGAATCACGCCAGCGGCAAAATCCCAGACATCCGAACCTCGCCCAGTCAGCTCCCGGGCTTGGCCTTCTTGTCGTCTGCTTTCTTCTCCTCGACTTTCTTGATCGTCAAATGAAAATCGCCCTCGGATCCAGGTTCAAAGCACGTAACGATAACACGATATTCCGCGGTATCGGGCACGGTCCATTCCAGCTTGGAATCGGTCGTGCCGCCGTCCGGATCGTCGTCGTTCATCGCCAGGATTTTTTTCCCCGCATCTTCGACGGCCACCACCGGGTCGAGATCGGTGCTCTTGACCTCGATGAGGAGTTTGTCACCCTTGGTCAATTTGATCAAAAAGACCTTGTGGGCATTCCCATTGACCTGATCCACCAGTTCTTCGTCCACACCCTTGGCTATGCCCTTGGCATCCGGCTTGTAGGCGGGATCCTTGGCGGTCAAGCTGTCCTTCTTGTCAAGCAGCACCGTGCTCCCGGCTTGCCAGGCGTGAGCGATCGGAACCATGACTGCCAGTGAAACGACGCCGATCACCAACGTGCGAAACATGGGAAATTCTCCAGGGGTGGAAGGTAGGGACCATGAAACTGCGGGCGATACTTGATCTAAGCCCTTTTGGATGGCGAAGCAAGGCGCCGCTTCAGCGAGTCCGCCAGATCAGGACGGTGCGATTCTTGTCGTCAACGGGATCCGGCACGGCACGGAAAATAAAGTGGGCGGCAATGGCAGTGCCCACGAGCAGCAGCGTGCCGGCCAGAATGTTGGTTCGTCGTCGGGATAACATGGCGGCTCCCTTTCGATGGTGCAGGTGAACGGCTTCTTGACAGTATCCCCGACAGGGGTCGAACCTGTAACCTTCGGCCTCGGAGGCACCCGACCGGGTTTCGCCTCGAATCCAGAAGATGTTGTTATCTAAAGACTTACGGCGATTATTGCCGCCGGACCACGTCTTAGCTTTTCCACCTTTTGCGGTAGTTTTACACAGTTTCTAGCATAGTTGGTGACAGATCGGTGACAAGGATGCGTCCGCGGCACGATGGGTTCCCAGATGGTGTCCTTGATTCACGACGCCCCATGCCGCTGGCACCCAGCGACGTCGTGGCTCGCCGCAGGTCGACTAGCTCGACGGCCGAGGTGCTGTTGAACAGATCGGGACGCCGGCTCCGCGGCAGTTACCGGTAACTGCTCCAGAGCCGGCGTCATCGGAGGTTACTAACGCGTTTCAATCCTTTCCATTGCATATCCTCGACTCGGTTCATGGTGCCAAGGATGCAGGACCGAAGGCTGATTGGCGTAACGCTTCATCTGAAGGACAAGTTGCTGACCGCAGCCCGGATCGAGCCGGACTGTCAACAAGGCTGCGTTGACCTTGGTGGTTTGCTCGCCGGCCGTGACGCTGTCGATTTGGTGTTCGCCATATGCCCCGCCCTGGACGATGACCGTGCGCGACTGGGTTTTGCTCAAATTGACAAGGGTGACCACGGTGCGGGCATCGGTCATTTCCGAGACCAAGGCGGCCACATCCTCCGGCACTCCGGCGCGGCGCTGCGCGGGGTCAAAGTCAGCGCACGCGGGCGTTGAGCAGGCCGCCGTCGACGCTCGGCGGCAGGCCTCCCAGCATGAGCTGAATCAAGGCGCCGGCAGCCGCTGGATTGAGATCCAGCATGTTGTCGGACAGCCGCTTGTCCGGCGTTGATTTGTCCAGGCGCACGGCGGCCAGTTTCTTTTGGATCGATTGCAGGTCGCGCTGCAATGCGGTTTCTGGATACGCCGGGTCTTTTCCCTGCAAATAGCCTACCCAACCTTGCTGCGGAATACGCTTGAGATCTTCCGCCTTCATTGACCAGTACCAAAGTTCCAACGCTCCGACGTTCCACGGCTGGTTTGACCAGCCGTACCAGCCCTGGTCCCCATACATGGTCGGGTATTGCATCTTGCCGTTCATCATGCGGCCGTTGGCGTTGATCGCATCGCGCATGGCTCGCCAGGCATCGAGGTAGCGTGGATCGCCCGAAACCCATAAGGCGTTGTTGAAGCCGACCAACGCTCTGGGAATGCGATTGCGGTTTTCCCGGCGTCCATTGGTCGGATTGACTGGGCTAAAGCCCCAGCCGTAGACATTGCCCCACCATTTGCCGTCCACCCCGCCGATTTTGCCGTCCAGACCGATCTTGGAAGGAATGATCCCTTTGTTCTGGCGCATGCGCTCCAGCCAGGCATCCATGTAGTCAAGAATCCACTTCTTGTATTTCTGCTCGTGGCTCAGCATAAAAGCGTTCATGGGCTGCGTGGTGGCGACCAAATTCAGGAAGTGATCGCCGATGACATCCGTGTATTCCTCGTAGTGAGCGAGGAATTCCTTGTAGTTGCGTTCACGATGCACCATGACAAAGCCCGTGGCGTCGAATGGGTCGCCTGCCCAATCCAGGGCGGTGGCCTGGCGCAGCATCGGGCCTCTGCTGCCGTTCATCATGCTTTTGATGATCTTGAACTTGGGATCGTAGTTGCGAGCTTCGGCATCTTCGTCCATGTAGAAGCCGGCAAAACGCCGGGCGCGCTCTTGATACGTCTTGTCAGTTGGAACCGACAGGCCCATGCGATTGAACAGCTGCAGTCCCTCGCCGTTGTGCATCCAGTCGAATTGGCTGATGAATTCCTTGTAATACATTCCCTGGCGAGCGGCGGGCACGTCGATGGTTTTCGCCTCGGTGTACTGCTTGAGATGTCCCTCCCAACCTTTGAGGTACATGTTCAGGAGGTCGTCGTGCGCTCCCAGGGCGTGGAGTTCGGGCCAACGGTTGAAGTTCTCAGGGGCATCGTCGGGACCGTCGTTGGCACCCCAACGCACGACGCACTTCAAGTAGCCGCGTTCATCGATGTAGCAATTGAAAAACTCGCGGCAGGCGGCAACGTTGTCGTCGAGCAGCTTTCGCTCCAGCTGGGCCCAGCGCGGTGGCGGCATCTGCGAATCGATGCGGACAACGACGTCGCCGGGTTGTACCGGCTTTTGCGGTTGACCAGCGCCGAGTATGGAAATGGCGCCTGCAAAAACGACCACAGGTATCGTCGGCTTCATGACGAGGCTCCGAAGTTTTGACCGGTGCGTTATTCGCCACTACTGCATAAGTGGATGTTTCCTGGCCTTATCTTAGAGCCTATCCGAAAAGCCCTGTGGCGGCACGTTTGTAACGTACCGAATGATGGAAAACCGTGCAAACCGGCACGTTACAAGCGTGCCGCCACCGTTTTGCCGTTCGCGGAGAACGACAGTTTGACAACCGATCGATCCACACCTGTCAATTCCATCATTTTCTTCCTGGTGGTCAAATCCCAAATGCGCACCACCTTATCCTCGCCACTGACCGCCAGGAGCTTGCCGTCTTGACCGAATGCCATTGCATTGGCCTTGCCGATGTCCAGGGTGTCTTCATTGCTGACCGGGGCAAGATACCGCACCCTCAGCGAGTTGGCGCCGTCGTACCAGGCCACAAGATTTGCATCCGCCGCGATTGCCCCGAAACCGACGGGTGCATTGGCTCCTACGGAACTGGCGAACCTTATTGCGGCCGTTATACCTCCTCGGCCTCCTGCGAATTCAAATCGCATGAACTGGCCATGGCCTGCAACAATTGCCGTTGACGCATCCGCGTTGCATGCCAGTTGCTCCATGCTTAGTGGAAGACGCTTGAGTTGCACCAAGGCTTTGCCGGTAGCGACATCCCACGTGGTCACGTTGCCCGGTTCTGGTTGGTGAAGCACCAGCGTCTTGTCGTCAGCCGACAATGCCAAACAATCAACGCCGGCACCGGTGGCCAATTTGCCAGTTTCCTTTCCCGTGCCTGCCTGGATGACGCGGACAATTCCGTCCTTGGTCCCTGTGGCAACCACTTTGCCGTTGGCTGACCAGGTCAGACAGGTCACAGGGCTGCCGTATTCAATCTGCTGCAACGGCAACGCCGACGCTTCGCCATTGCCGGGATTGCCCAGATCGGCATCCCCCCCAGCAGAGTTGCTCGTGAACACCAACTGGCCGATCAGCGCGATGACCGCTAACACCAGCACCGCCGTCCAGGATCCGAATTTGCCAACGAGCATGCTCTTCAACTTTCTTTGCAATTGATTCAGGGCCACAAGCCGTGTAACAGATCAGCGTCGTCCAACCTGCCACCAGTGACTGCATGCGCCAGTAACAGGCTCAGGTCGACGGCCTGCGAGGTGGTTGAGTCCATTTCCACGCCGCTGAGCAACTGAGCCCAATCCTCGGCAAAGAGCTGAGACGGCGGCTGCTGGGGCAGGAGTGGGCTTTGCTCTGCAGCCATGCCGTCAGCATCTGCAAAGATTTGCTCAAAGTCCGGCGAAGAGGCAGCAAATAACGAATGATGGGCGGTGGTTTGCACATCCGCAACCATCGCAGCCTTTGCGGGGCTTCCGTCCAACGCCCGCAATGCATCACCCACGCCCATTTGCACACCGCTCCTCGCCGGCTGGTCAACGTTCACTGCCAGGGCGCCCTGCCCATCCGCCAGCCCCGTTTGGTAGCTGCGCAGACCTGTTGGGTTAACTTCGTCCACGAGGGTAAGCGCCGCCTGGCCTACTGTCGCCAAGCCCTGGACTGCGCAGAGTGATCGTCACCAGGCTGCCGCCGGCCGTGCTCTGAATCGGCGTCGTGCTAAAGAGGGTGATGCCGATCGCTCCCGTCTGCGGGTTGATCGCCACGCCAAGCTGCCAACCGCTGCCGGCGTTGGGGACTGTGCCCAGTTTGATGTCGGTGGCCGTCACGCTGAAGAGCTGCGGATTGTAGCGCAACGCCAAGGTCGCTTCCATCAAGCCGTTGCTGCCTGCGGGGCGAGCCGTGTCAATGTTGACGGGCATCATGACGGTGCCGCCGGGCGTCGTCATCAGATTAGGAGGCAAACTCAATGTCGGATCTGGGCCTGTCGGCGGAATGACAAGACCTGATGGCGGCTGCGGAATCTGCGGCGCGGCAATGCCGGCCAGCAGGCGATTCATCAAGGTCACGTCGGTCGAGTTGGTGTTGCCTGTGCCGCTGACGTCGCCAATGATCGCCGGGTCGAGTTGCGGGAATGCCGCAAATCCGGTTTGGATGCCGACCGCCACCTGGCTGATCAGCGCAGCATCCAACGGGCTGAAACTGCCGGTGCCCGCCACGTCGCCGAGATAGGCCACGGCCTCAATGCCGTCGCTGTTTGCCGCCGTGCTGCTGCCGTTGATGACGATGGCGCCCAGGTGCAGCAGTGCTTTGGTTTTGTAGTCGGTGGCGGCGCTGTTGGGAACCTGAGCGAGGATGTAGCCCAGCGTGATGGTGCCGTTCAGAGGTGTCGGGCTGCTAAAGGCGAAGCTGGCCACGCCGCCGGTGTTGGACTGCAAGGCAATGGTGCCGGAGGGGCCATTGAGCGTGCCGCTGATGTTCAACAACGCCGGGTTGCAGGCCAGGGTGAAGGTCGCAGCCGTCAAATTGGCCGCGCCGGAGAGCGTGATGGGGATGCCGCTGCCGGTGGCGTTTGGCAGCAGGATGTTGGCGGTGCTGTCCGGTCCGCGGGCGAAATCGGGAATGCTCAGGACCACTGACGGGGTTGAGGCGACCGTGAATGTGGTGACGTAGTTGTTGCCGGGGACGCCCGTGTTGGTGCCGTCAAGCTCGATACCGCTTGCGTCCTTGATGCCGTAAGCGCCGCTGACCAGGGTGACCGTATAGGTGCCGGCCGCCAGCACGCCGGAGGTGGCGACGAAAGTGAACGACGTGTCGGGCGGCGCTCCCGCCGCCGAATTGAGTACCAGCGATCCACGCACGGCGTGGCCCGCGGCACTGACAAGAAGAACGTCGTCCGGCGCAGAACATAGACTGAGCGTGGTGGGATCGAAGGGCTTGGCGAACGTGACGCTGAAACCCGTCGGTGTGGGCGACAGCCCCGTGACCACCAGGCCGCGGACGGTGATGAGGTTGCTGACAGCCGAAATGCTGCTTGCCAAATCCGTCGCCGTGATGGTGGTGCTGCCCGCTGATTCCAGGATTGCGCTGAAGACGCCAAGGCCGCCCGTGAGCGTGCTGTCGGAAAGCAATGCGGCGGCGCTGTCGCTGCTGGTGAAGTGGATGGTTCCGGCATAAGTCGGGGCGACATTGCCGTAGGGATCGAGGGCGGTGACGGTGAACGCGGCGGGGCTGCCGGTTTCGGCGGCGGCTGGAGGCGCTGACAGCGAGGCGGTCTGCCGCGACGGCACCCACGGAGATGACCGCGCTGGTGCCGTTGCCGTTGTTGGCCGTAGCCGTGAAAGTTTGGTAGCCGGCCGTTCGCAGCTCGACGGCGAAGACGCCAACGCCGCCGGTGAGCGTGGTGTCAGTGGGGATCTGCGCGTGGGGATCGGTGCTGGAAAAATGGACAACGCCGGCGTAACCGGTAACAGTGTTGCCCGCCTGGTTTTGGGCCACGACATCCAGAAGAAAAGCAGCGCCCGCCTCGACGCTAGTTGGAAATCCGACAAATACGAAGGCCACGGGCTTCACGGTGACAACGGCATTACCGGTGATGCTGCTCCCCACGGTGTCGGTGGCCGTTACCGTTTGGCTGCCAGGCGTGATCAAAGTCAAGCCGCCGGTGAACACGTGCACGCCATGGTCACGTGGCACAAATGTGTAGTCCGCTGGCAACAACACGCTAAAACCCGTGTCCGTCGTCGAAAAATGCACTGTGCCAGTGTAGGCATAGGATATTTCGTTGAACGGGTCCAAGGCAGTCACAGTCAAAGTTGCCTTGCCGCCAGCAGGGGTAGTGGCAGGTGTGCCACCCACGACGAGGTGTGTTGCATTACTGGTGTATACCTGCCCTGTGAAATTTCCGTTGGCGTTGTTAAGCAAGACGCTTATGGTGTTATCGTTTCTATTGGTTGCGACCAGGTCGGGGTGTCCGTCGCCGCTAAAATCTCCAACGGCCAACGAATCTGGAGTATTACCGACAGCGAAGGTCTGTTGCGTCTGGAAGGTGCCGTTACCATTGCCGAGCAGCACGCTCACAGTGCCGCTAAGTTCATTGACCACAGCGATGTCAGGTTTGCCGTCACCGGTAAAATCTCCCAACACTACCGACGTCGGGACAGAACCAGTAGAGCAGTATTGCTGGGCTTGAAAGGTACCGTTGCCGTTGCCGAGGAGGACGCTCACCGCATTATTTCGGTAATCAGCCACGACGAGGTCGGGGATACCGTCGCCGTTGACATCCCCTATGGCCACCGAAGTTCTTGTGGTCCCACTGGCAAAGGTCTGTGGGGCCTGGAATGTGCCATTGCCGTTGCCGAGCAGCGCGTCAACCATACCGTTATAAGTACCAATGACAAGGTCGAGCTTGCCGTCGTTGGTCAAATCCGCCAACGCCATTGCATCTGGTTCATTACCAATGGCGATGGTTTGTTGAGCTTGAAAGGTTCCATTGCCGTTCCCCAGCAACAGGCGTCCATTGCTGTAGCCGTTGATGTTGAGAACGATGTCGAGATTGCCGTCGCCGTTCACATCGCCCACAGCCAGACAACTTGAGCCAACACCATAGCCAAAGGTCTGCTGCGCCTGAAAGGTGCCATTACCGTTGCCAAGGAGCACCCTCACCGGTGCTGTACCCAAACTACCAACCACGAGGTCCGGAATGCCGTCGCCGTTCACATCCGCCAACGACAATGACAGAGCATAAGTTTCACGTGCGACGGTTTGCTGGGCCTGGAAGGTGCCATTACCGTTGCCAATCAGCACACTAACCGCGTTACTCCCGGTATCGGCTAGAACGATGTCTGATATGCCGTCGCCGTTTACATCGCCCAGTGTCACCGCGCTCGGTTCCAATCCAGTGGCCAAGGTCTGCTGAGGCTGAAAGGCGAGCGGTGCGTTCTGCTGCGTGAGCCCCTGACCAGCCAAATCGTGGATCGTGCCATTGTCAACGAGGTTCAGACCGAGCGTCCCGGTTCCCGTAATACCACTAACGGTCACAGTGTACACCGACGCGTTTACCGTCGTTAGCTGTGTTACGGTCCCAATCTCATTGCCTGTTAAGGCCAGGGTAAAGTCCCCAATGGTGACGTCGGTGACTGCCTCGCTAAAAGTGACCGTGTAAACCACGGTATCGGGACCGGTCGAAGGATGTGACACCGATGTAATGTTTAGCGCTTGCACGAAAGGCCAGGGAACAAGCGTGGAGGTGACCACCAGTATCGCAGCACTACCGGTAATGGCAGCATTGCCGCTGTCGGTGGCCGTCAGTGTCACCGAGCCCAGCGATTTCAGGGTCGCGCTGAAGGTGCCTTCGCCGTTGGTGAGCGCGGTGCCGATCGGAAGCAGCGCTTGAGAATCACTGCTGGTGAAGTCGACGGTGCCGGTGTACCCGATGGCAGTGTTTCCAAATGCATCCTCGGCCGTGACGATGAAGTTGAAAACGCTGTTAATTGAGACAGTTGCAAGAGCATCGATCGCCAAATGCGTCGCCGGGCCAATGACCGTAATGGCATTGCTAGTTCCTGCCACAGTGCTGTTGGACGTATCAACGGCAGTTATGCTTTGGCTGCCTGACGCCTTGAAAATCGCGGTAAAGACGGCGACGTCATTGGTCAAAGTCATGTCGGCGGGCAAAACTGCTTGAGAATCACTGCTGGAGAAGTGGAGTGTGCCCGCGTAGCCGCTGGGCTTGTTGCCGTATGGATCCAATGCGGTAACGGTGAAGTTGAAAGCACGCATTGCTGAGACGGTTCCTGGCGCATTGATCACAAATTGGGAGGCAGCCGCTGCAACCACCGTTACCGTGGCGCTGCCGGCAATTGCGTTTACGGCTTCATCGAAGGCGGTCATGGTCTGGGTCCCGGCAGTGACCAGAGGACTGCCAACTGTAAAGACATGCACTCCGTCATCGGCCGGAACGAATTGGTAATCGGCCGGCACGACCGCCGCGGCGGCGATGTCGGTCGTGTCGAATTGGACAGTTCCCGTGTAATTGGGGACTACATTGTTGGACTGGTCCAAGGCTTCAACAGTGAAGGTAAGGGTGGAACCGGCGACAGGCTCGGGCGGCAGACCCGTGATGGCGAAGTGCGTCGTTGCCGTGGTGGTGATGGCGTAAACCTGTCCAATAAAGCTGCCGTTGCCATTGCTCAGCAGTACGCTCACCGAGTTGCTGCTTTTGTTAACCGCGATGAGGTCGAGTCTGCCGTCACCATTGAGATCGCCCAGAAGCACCGTGGTTGGCTCATTACCGGTGGCGAAGGTCTGCTGGGCCTGGAAGGTGCCGTTGCCGTTGCCGAGGAGAACGCTGACTGTGTTATTGCCACTGTTAGCCACGGCGAGGTCAAGTTCGCCGTCGCCAGTCAAATCGCCCACTGCCACAGAATCGGGGCTGATACCGGTTGTGTAGGTCTGTTGGGCTTGAAACGTCCCGTTGCCGTTGCCCAACAAAACGCTTACAGCGCCAACGCCGTTATCAGCCACGGCGATATCGAGGTTGCCGTTGCCGGTGAAGTCGCCCAAAACCACCGACTGAGGACCGACGCCGGTGGCGAATGTCTGCTCGGCCTGGAAGGTTCCGTTGCCGTTGCCCAGCAGCACGCCCACGGCGTTGTAGTTTGGAGTGGCGAGTACGAGATCGGGCTTGCCGTCACCGTTGACATCGCCGATGGCCACCGATTGGTTGGGCGAACCGGCGCCAAATTGTTGTGCAGCCTGGAAGGTTCCGTTGCCGTTGCCCAGGAGCACCCTTCCGTGGGCGACGTTGGGTAAGACCAGGTCGAGGTTGCCATCGCCATTGAGATCGCCCAAGGCCACCGTTGTTGGATTATAGCCGATACCAACAATTTGCGGGGCCTGGAAGGAGCCATTACCGTCGCCCAACAGAATGACCGCCTGCAAGCTGGTGCTCACGACGATGTCGGGTTTGCCGTCACCGGTCAAATCGCCAATCGCCACTGCTGTTGGATTGAGGTTGGTGGGGATTGGCGCGGGCGCCTTGAGCGTCCCATTGCCATTGCCCAGCAGCACGCTGACCTCGTCACTATATCTATTAGCTAGTGTCCGTCCGGAAACGGCACTTTTTCAGTTTTGTGGCCGGCCTGATAGCAGTGGCGTCTCGTTGACAATTCATTATTTTATCTTTTTCGATTGGTTTGGCGGCGAATGCGCCGCGAGGGTGCCTTTGGCGATGGATTTTCTCCCCTCCGCTTCCCTCGGCTCGTGGATTCCCGCAATTTCCGCGACCGAAAGGCCCTGCTAACCGGTTTTCTTCTTGCGTTTGGACTTGGCCGCCTCGCACTTCGCGTTGTCTTGGGCTAAAAGGAGCTTGCCCAATGCTTGCAGGTTGCGGCCTAGGATGCCCAAGCCCACGTAGCGCTCGTAGCCCAGCTCGCTCTTGTCACGAGAACGCTCCAAGCCGTTGCCTGCTTGCAGGGCACCAATCGCTGACTCTATGCCCGGATGGCTCTGTCGTGCTTCACGGAATTCCACGGTTGCTTCCTTCTGTTGTTGGCGGCCAAGGTTTTGGCCTTTTTTGGGAATACATGGATGCGCCACGATCTGGGCCAGCTCTTCCTGGTTTTCTGGCGTGTGAAAGGCCCGGTCAAATGACGCCCGCTCGATCTTGCCTCCTAAACGTTTTTGCAACTTTTTCATGGTCGGCACCACCAAGTCCTGATCCAATACTCCATTGGCCACCACCTCATAATGACAGATGAAACCGGCGGCATCCTCGATGACCAGCACCCTATGACCATATTGGATCGGGTTGGGCACCTTGCCCCGCATGATTAGTTCCGTGTGCGGCTCAAAGATGCTGAAAATCTTTTCTTCGTTGGGTACGGTTTCCCCCAGCAGCACACGCCGCTTGGCTGTCCCGCACACTTTCTCCGTCAACTCCAGGTAATGGCGCAATTTCAGTTCCGCTCCCGCCGCCAGCCGGTCCACCTCACGGGGTTCGACCTGGAAAATCAAGGTCGCGAGCAGTTGGCGGGCTCGGCCCATCAGGTCCTCCGCCAATCTCAATAACTTCTGATATCCGCGCTTGACACGGTTGGCCCCTTGACGCTTGGACCGCGACGCTTGACTAACCTCCCGCACGATATCCTTGATGTTTTTCAGCAAATGCTCATGCTGACGCCAGCCCGGCTGATCGTGGGCCACGGCCAGCTCCGCCGCCAACGTCACCACCTTGCGCAAGCCATCGCCAATCAGACTCGACTCCGTGGGATAATGAATGTTCGTCTCGACCACGAACGAATCACCACGCACCGCCTCGGCCGCCTGGGGTTTCAACTTATGCCCCGTGCCAACAATCAACTGGTTGAGCTTTACCAACGTCTTCGGCTGCAGCAGGCAAAGGTTGGCGCGAATTCGCCGCCAATCAAAATCCTCGACCTTGTCCCAATCCCCAATCCCCATGAGCAACCGCAGATTCCGATGTTGTTCGGCCAAATCTTGCAGCTTGTCATAATCCAAATTGCAACCCAGACGTACACCCGCCAGCACAATAATCGGCCAATAGTCGAGCCCGGGCCGACCCAGATCGTCACTGGTCGTTGCGTTCACATCTTCTGCCACCAAGGCCACAATCTCCCGGCGCAGCTTCGCGTCTTTGTAGACATGCTGCAACGCTCGCAGAATGGGGATGATTTCATCCCGGCAATTCACGTTCAGTTCCACTTCATCGATCGGGAAGTAACCCAACCGCAATTCCGAATTGAAAGCCTGACGCATAACGATTCTTCCGTGAAGATCGGAGGCCGGTTTCTTGTAAATCCCGGATTTCTACTCCTATTGTAGGATTCCCAACTACAATCTTCGAGGGAGGATTCGGTCGAAAACCCAAGAAAACACCAGGTTTTCACATTCCAGGACGGACACTAGCTACAACGAGGTCGGGGATGCCATCGCCATTCAGATCAGCGACGGCCGCCGCCTCTGGATTTTGGCCGGCGGGGAAAGTTTGCTGAGGTTGGAACGTGGTCGATGCATTCTTTTGGACCAGGCGGTTGCCGGCGAGGTCGTGGATACTGCCGTTGTCGACCAGATTCATTCCAAGGGTACCAGCACCCTGGACACCCGTCAAAGTAACCGTGTAAACCGAGCCGTTGACTGGCGCCACCTGGGCGAGCGTGGCTGCCACCGTGCCCGTTAGCACCAGGCTAAAATCGGCGGCAACGACGTCCGTTACAGCTTCACTGAAGGTCACGGTGTAGCTGACCGTGCTGGCGTTGGTAATCGGGCCGGGCGGCGTGGTGCGGTTGATGGACTGCACAAAGGGATCGACGGTGTCAATGGTGTAGACTTGGCCCGTGAAGGTGCCGCTAAGTTGATTGTTGTTCGCGTCGTGGATGCTGCTGCCGTTGACCAGGTTGAGGCCCAATGCGCCGTTGCCGGTGATGCCGCTTATTGCGACTGTGTAAACAGCGCCGCTGACCGGCGTCACCCGCGTAAGCGTCGTCCCCACCCTCCCCGTCAGTGCGAGTTGGAAATCGGTGGGACTTACGCCAGTGACTGCCTCATTGAAGGTGACTGTGTAGGCGACAGCGGAGGCGTTCGTGAGCGCTGCCGAAGGCGTGGCACGGTCAATCGACAAAACGGAAAGCGACGGTAATGTGCGGGCTTCGAGAAGTTCAAGGCCGAGAGGCGTTCTGCGCCGGTTGAGGGCCTTTCGCCTTGGGCTGCCCGCAAGGAAATTCCTTAGCCATTGCCGCCAGTTGGGTTTCATTGAGGGCCATAGGAGTGTTGGATCAAGGGAGGCGATATGGATGAATGCTAACACCCGAGGCCTGAAATGCAAAGCAATAATCTCCCAGGCTCGGTTTCACGTTCGTAGTAGTCCCGGCTGGATTTGAACCAGCGATCTCCACCATGTCAGGATGGCGAGCACTCCAGGCTGCTCCACGAGACTGCCCAATAGGACCGACTGGAATCGAACCAGCGTTTGCCCGCGTATCAGACGGGTCCCTGGCCTCTCGGGACACGGTCCAGTCGAGCGGAAGGGACAGGAGTTGAACCTGCAAGGGCTTGCGCCTCGCCCGCGTTCCAGGCGGGTGCCATCGCCACTTGGCTTGCCCTTCCATTGCGAGCTGTGGTGGAGGGACTTGTAGTTTCGCCGCTTGGTTAACAGCCAGGTACGCTACCGTTACACCACGCCACAGTGTGCAGTCAGGATGGTCGGATTTGAACAGACCGTCTGGAGCACCCCAAGCTGGCGGATTGCCAGGCTTTCCCACATCCTGAACGGGTTATCCCGCGGTCCCTCGACAGCGGAGTCAGCCATTGTGTTGGGCAAGAGTTGAACCTGCACAGCCAAAGACGGGTGGGTTACAGCCACGTGGGCTCGCCAATGCCCAGCCGACACTGTGGCGTGATCATCGAGTTTTTGGCCATTACGCAACCATCCAAAACTGGGTGGAGGCCGGGGGGAAAAGGCGGCCAGCCAAGTGGACGGTACTTATCTCGATTGGGCCCTCACTGACTTCTCCGGCTACGTGGCCATCGACGAATTGTACGATGGCCCGTTTTGCGTCCTGTCTATCGTCGATAAGCGCATTTTCAAACGCCTGATCTACCAAGTGCTCAGCCACGATCCAATCACAAAGATATTAACGCCTTTTTGCAGCGATTCCATCTGCATTTGCAGCAACGCGGTTTGGCAATGTACCGCTAATGGCAGCAATGCCTTTTGTCGATTTGTGCTCTTTGCAAGGCGTGTTCAAGCCCGCAAGCAATGCAATGCCCGCTGTGTGTGGGCAGGAAATCGCAAATGCATTGCAGCGCACTTCCGGAAAAATCAAAAGGGGGTGGGTGTGTGCAATGCAAACAATGAATCGCACCCCTGCCGACGCTTGGCAGGCATCGGCGTGCGGCCGCCCGGTCCGCGGAGGCGGGCAGGCGGCCGCACGCTGCTACTCGCGTTCATCCGTCCCAATATCGTCAAACTCGTTTTGGCCCACGGCGTGCTTGACCGACTGCCGCAGGTAGGCCAGGTAATCGTCCGAAATCCAATCCGTTTGGGTAATGCCACCGGTTTGCAGCGGTGAGGCCAGGCCGCGACCGCCGGCCAGCTCCACATCGCCTTCGTCGGAGTCAAACACCGGCGCCGGCTCGAAACCGATCTGCTCGGTTACGCTTGCCGTCATCATCCCCAGCTCGGCAAGAGCCGCATCAAAGTAGTGGGCCGTGGGCTCTAAATAGTGGGCTGTGGGCTGTGGGCTGTGGGCTGTCAATTGCAAATCCAAGACAGTTTCGTCAGGCCCCATGGCGGTGTTGGCCGCCATGAACTGCCCGCTGGCCGCCGTCTGCTGCCCATTTTCAATGTGCAGAACGAATGCGCCTTGGCTATCAGCTACCAATGTTTTGAACTCTCGTTGGCCTGTCAGCTCGACCTGGTTGACCAGGGATATTGGGGACGCACCAGCGTAGCTGCCCGCTGCCCACGGCCTACCGCCCACTGCTTGCAAAGCAATCGTCACCAGGCTGCCGGCCGCCGTCGTCTGGATGGGAGCACCAAACAGGTCGATGCCGATCTCGCCTGTTTGAGCATTCACCACGGCCGTCAATTGCCAACCAGAGGTCAACGAACCCAACTGCACGTCGGCGGCCGACACGTCGAACTCCTGCGGATTGTAGCGCAGGGCCAGCATTGCTTCCACCGCGCCCGTGTTGCCGTCGGGATTTGCCGTGTCGATATCCACGGGCACCGTGACCGTGCCGCCTGGCGTCGCCTGCAGGTCGGTGGGCAGGGTCAAGCTCGGATCGGGACCGCCCGGAGTGATGGTCAGGTCAGTGGGGGGTATCGGAATCTGCCGCGTGGTGATGCCGGCCAGGTAGCTATTGATCAGCGTGACATCGGCGCCGGTCAAATCGCCGCTATCGCTCACGTCCCCAATGATCGCCGGGTCGACCAGCGGATAGGCCGCGAAACCGGTATCCAGCAAAACACTCGCGCGGGCAATCAGCGACGCATCGATGGCCGCTAAGGCGCCAGTGCCCGTGGCGTCGCCCAGGTAGGCGTTGACGTGGATGCCGTCCTTGCCCACGGCGGTGATGCTGCCGGAATTCACAACGATATTCGAGAAGTGCAAAAGCTCTTTGGCCGTGTACTCGTTTGCGGCGCTGTCGGGAACCTGGGCCACGATCTGGCCCAGCGTCAAATTGCCGGTGAGGGCCGTGCCGCTGTGGAACACGAAACTGGCCACGCCGCTCGCATTGGACGCCAACGTGAATGTCCCCGACGAGCCGCTGAGCGCCCCGCTGATGTTGAGCAGGTTCGGATTGTAACTGAGGCTGAAGGTCACGTCGGTCACGGCCACGGCACCCGTCAAGGTGATCGGGATGCCGGTGCCGGTGTTGTTGGGAATGAGGATGTTGGCCGCGCCGTTGGGTCCGCGGGCGAAATCAGGTATGCTCAGCACCGGGCCTGTGGGAGCCGTCACGGTGAACACGTCGGTGAAATTGCTGCCTGGGATGCCGTCGCCCAGGCCGTCCAGCAAGTTGCCGCTGGCGTCGGTGAAGGCATTGCTGGCGCTGCGGAACGTGGCCGTATAGGCGCCAGCGCCAGCAGCCCGGTACTGCCCGTGCCGGTCTTGATAAAGGTGATGGTCGTGTCGGTCGGGTCGACCAGCAGGGAGCCTTGAACGTCGGCGCCCGACGGGCTGACCAGGGTCAGGTCTGGAGCCCCAAGGCCTCCAAATTCGGCGTTGTAAAGGTTGAGCTGCGAGGTGGCGATGGGTTTGTCGAACACCGCCACGAAACCCGTGGACGTCGGCGTGAAACTGTCAACCACCAACGTGGGAGGAGTCTCCACGGTAACGAGCCCGTCGACGTTCGGATTGGTGCTGTTGGTAACCGCGGGCCGCAAAGGCAGAACCTCATTGAAAGCACTCAAGCTGGTCGTGACCGTGCTGCCGCTGGGACTGTTCGTGGCCGCCAGATGGATGACCGTCGAGCCGAGCGGAGCGCCGACGTTGACCTGGAAGCTGATGAGCACCAGGCTGCCCGGTGAGGTGGTGGTGATCGGCACATTGCTGTCAATCAAGATGCCGATCTGCCCCGTGGTGGAGTTCACATTGGGCAGGAGGGTCCAGCTACTCGTCAAGGACCCCAGCTGCACATCCGAGCTGGTCACGGTAAAGACGGAAGGATCGTAATCGATCGCCAGCACAGCGCCGGCCAGGCCGCCGGAACCTGTGGGGTCGGGATTGTCGATGTTGACAGGCACGACCACGGTGCCGCCGGGGAAGGCCGTCAAGTTGGTGGGAATGCTCAACCGCGCGGTCGTGCTCACGGTCACCGTGGCCACGGCGCTGTTCGAAAATCCGTCGCTGTCCTGGTAGCTGAAGGTATCGGTGCCGAAAAAGCCGGGGTTCGGAGTGTAAACGAACGAGCCATTGGGGTTGAGGGTGACCACTCCATGACCCGCGCCGCTGACCAGGGTCGCGGTGAGCGGGAACGATTGCGGGTCGGAATCGTTAGCCAGAACGCCTGGCGCTGCCACGGTCAAACCTGGATCGGTGGTCGCGGTCCGGGCAGTGATGGTGTAGGTGTCCGCGACAGCGACCGGCGGCAGGTTGACGCCCGTGACGGTGACGATGCCGTCCAAGGGGGAGGAACCGCTGTAGGAATAGGAAGGACTGAGCACGGCGTCGTCCTGCGGCGCAGGAACCAGAGCGTAGGGCATGTAGTTTTGATCGAAAATGTCGGTGAGAGGCGCCGCACCGCCGTCGTCGGCGGCCAGATTGATATAGCTCGGCCCCAGGACAGCATTGGCTTTGATATGGAAATTAATAGTCACCAGGCTGCCGCCGGCGGTGGTGGTGATGACGCCCAAACCTTGGTTCTGCAGCGCGATGATAAGCAATCCGGGCGTAGGGGTGTTGGTCGTCAGATACCAGCCCACGGACGAGTTGGGCAGGCTGCCGAGTTGCACGTCGCCGGCGGCAACGGTGAAGACATTGGGGTTGTAGACCACGACGAAAGTGCCGGCGCTTAGGCCGGAGTTACCCTGGGCAGCGTTGAGGAGGTCGCCTGCCAGGATCGGCACATTGACAATGGCGCCGCGGCCTCCGCTGAAGTCGGTGGGGATTCCCAACATGGGGCTGACGTAAATGGGGGCATTGGCCGTAAGGCCGCTGGTCACGGTGTCGGTGGCAACCACGGTTTGGGCGCCGATGGTCTGGAAAGTGGCCGTGAAAACACCCACGCCGCCCGTGAGCGTTTGAGCGGAAGGCAGCACCGCGTGAGTGTCGCTGCTGGTGATCGCGACGGTGCCGGTGTAGCTGGTGGCGGCGTTGTTATAGGAATCCTCGGCAGTGACAGTGACCAAAAACGGGTTTCCCGGCGAGGTGGCGACGGGGACCGAAATGGCCAAATGGGTGGCCGCGCCGCGGCCACGCTGACAGTGGCGCCGCCGGTGATGCTCGGCTTGGCCACGTCGGTGGCAGTGATAGTCTGCGGCCCTGACGTTTTCAGGGTGAAAGTGAAGGTGCCGGTGCCGTTGATCAGCGTCGTATTGGCCGGCACAGTTACCTGGGCGTCGCTGGTGGCGAAATGCACGGTGCCGCTGTAGCCGGTCGTCGTGTTGTTGTTGGAATCCAGGGCATTCACCGTCACGGTGAAACTGGCGCCCGCCAGGGCGTTGGCCGGTGCCACAACCACGAAGTGCGTTGCAGCGCTCAGGCTCACGGCGATCACGGCGCTGGCGGTGAAGCTCGCATTGCTGGTGTCGGTGGCTGTCAGGGTTTGAACGCCGCCGGTGGCGAGGGTGGCGCTGAAGATGCCCGTGCCGTTGATGAGCTGGCTATTGGCCGGCAGTGTCGCCCTGCCGTCGGTGCTGGTGAAGTGGACGGTGCCGCTGTAGGAGGGGCTAGCGTTGTTGAAGCTGTCCACGGCGGACACGGTGAAGTTAAAGGGTAGGTTGCCAACGCCGGATGGCGCGGAGATCGCGAGTCCGACTGGTGCGCCGGGGTTCACGGTGATGGCGTTGCTGGTGCCGGTAATCGTGGCTGTCACCGAGTCGGAGGCCGTCAGGGTTTGCGGGCCAGCGGTTTTGAGGGTGACGTTGAATGTGCCCACGCCGAGGCTCAGCGTCTGGTTGCCCGGCGAGACAAAGTGGCTGTCGGTGCTGGTGAAGTGGACGGTGCCGCTATAACCGGTGGTTTTGTTGCCGAAGGTGTCCTGGGCCGTGACCGTGAAGTTGACGCTGCCGCCCGCCGTGATCGTGGTGGGGGCACCAGTGATGGCGAACTGGGAGGTGGCCGCGGGGGTGACGCTGACGGTGTCGGTGCCGGTGAGCGCACTGCTGTTGGTGTCGGTGGCCGTCAGGGTTTGCGGGCCGGCGGTCTTGAGCGTGACTCCGAAGGTGCCCACGCCGAGGGTCAGCGTTGAGTTGGCGGGCGCCGTCAGCAAGGGGTCGGAGATCGCGAACTTGACTGTGCCGGTATAAGCGGGCGTGACGTTGCCGAATGTATCCAAAGCGGAGACCGTGAAGGCGACATTGGTGCCCGCGGCCACGGTGCTCAGGTTGGCGGTAACCGCCAAATGGGTGGTAGCCCCCGGATTGACGGTGATAGTGTTGCTGGTGCCGTTGATCGCGCCTGCCACCGTGTCCGTGGCCGTCACGGTTTGCGGGCCCGCGGTGTCGAGCGTGACGCCAAAGGTCCCGTGGCCACTTGTCAAGGTGTTGTTTGGCGGGATTACGGCACCGGTGTTGGAACTGGTGAGGTGAACGGTGCCCGTGTAACCGGGCGTGACGTTACTGTATGCGTCTTCCGCCGTGACGCTGATGCTGGTGGACGCGCCGGCGATTAGCGTGGCCGGGTTGGCGACGACCACGAACTGCGCGGTCGCGCCCGGTGTGACGCTGATCGTGCTGCTGGTGCCCTTGAGGCCGCTGTTGCTGGTGTCGGTGGCGGTAATGGTCTGATTGACCGCGGTTTTCAACGTGGCGCTGAAAAAGCCCGAGCCGCTGGACAGAGAGGTGTCGTTTGGCAGCACCGCCTGGCTGTCGGTGCTCGTGAAATGCACCGTGCCGGTGTAGTTGGTGATGGTGTTGCCGTAGGAATCCTGGGCCTGGACGGTGAAGTTGAAGGGCGAACCGGCCTGGGTCGAAGTCGGCGTGCCGCTGATGCCAAGCTTGGAAAGCGTGGAGGCGCTGACCGTGACCACGCTGCTGCCGGTGAGGCCGCTGTTGGATTTGTCGGTGGCGGTAATCGTCTGACCCGCGCCGCCGGCGGCAACCGTGACCAGGGTCGCGCCATTGGAAAAGACGTGTACGCCCTGGTCGTTGGAAGTAAAAGTGTAGTCAGGGGGCAACACGCCGTTGGCATCGGATGTGGTGAAATGCACGGTGCCGGTATAGCCGGTCGCGGTGGCGCTGCTCGCCAATAGTGCGGTTACCGTGAATGTCAACGGCGCGCCCGCGGTGGACGTCGACGGCGCGGTGACGGTGAAGTGGGTTGCCTGGGGCACCGTGGTCACGGAAAGCGTGGCGCTGCCGGTGAGGCCTGCGTTGGAGGTATCGGTCGCGGTCAACGTCGTGGTGGCCGCCGTGTGGAACGTCACCGCGAAGGTGCCCGAGACCGCCGGGCAGGGTACTGTTGGGCGGGAGACTGGCCGCTCCGTCACTGCTGGTGATTTTGACGGTGCCGGTGTAGCCCGTGGCCGTGTTGCCAAACGAGTCCTGGGCCGTGACGGTGAAGTTCACGACCGTTCCAATGGTGGCCGAGCCTGGAACGCCAGACAGAACAAAGCTTGCAGCGGTGCTGGGGCTGACGGTGATGGGAGTGCTGGTCCCGTTGATTCCGCTGTGTGCCGTGTCGGTGGCCGTCACCTCCTGGGGGCCTGCCGTCTTGAGCGTCACCGTGAAGGTGCCCTTGCCGTTGGTGAGCGTATTGTTGGGCGGGAGCACTGCTTGCCCGTCACTGGCGGTTATGCGGACACTGCCCGTATAACCGGTTGCGACATTGCTATATGTGTCCAGGGCGGTGACCGAGAAGGTGGTTGCCAGTCCCGCCACGGCGGTGGCTGGCCCAACGACAGTGAATTGCGTGGCGGCGCTTGGGTTGACGGAGATCATGTTGCTGATGCCGCTGATGCCAGTGTTGACGTCCGCGGCAGTGAGGGTTTGGGTGCCCGCCGTCTTGAGCGTGAGGCTGAAACTGCCGGTGCCACCGCTTAGCGGCCCGTTGCCGGGCGGCGTCGCCAAGGTGTCGGTAGTTGTGTAATGGACAGTGCCCGTGTAACCCGTGGCCGTATTGCCAAAGGAGTCCAGGGCCGTGACCGAGAAAGTGACATTGCTGCCCGCAGTCACGGTGCTGGGAGTGCCGCTGACGCTAAAATGCGTGGCCGCGCCGGCAGCGACTGAAAAAACTGCACTCCCGGTAATCGAAGTGTTGGATTTGTCGGTAGCCGTCAGTGTCTGATTACCCGCTGATTTCAGGGTCACGCTAAATGTGTTGGTGCCGTTGACGAGCGTCGCATCGGTGGGCGGCGTGGCCAAGGTGTCGGTGGTGGTGAAGTGAACGGTGCCCGTGTAGCCCGTGGCCGTGTTGCCGAACGAGTCGGTGGCCGTGACCGTGAGATTGAACGCCAGGCCCGCCGTCGCGGGCGTTGGCCCGCTGACGGTGAACTTGGCGGCCGCGCCAGGGTTGACAGAGATCGCATTGCTCGTGCCGATGATGCTTGGCGTGACGGTATCCGTGGCGATCAGCGCGTTGGTGCCAACGACCTTCAGCGTTGCGGCAAAAATGCCCGTTCCGCTCGACAGGGTCGCGTTGGAAGGCGGCGTCGAATTGTTATTCGCAAAGCTGAAGTTCACGGTGCCACTATAGCCCGTGGCGATGTTGTTGAACGTGTCCAATGCCGTGACTGTGAAATTGAACGCGATGCCGGCCGTCTCGGGGCTTGGTGCGACGACAGCAAAATGCGTGGGCGCGGCTGCGGCGACGCTGATGACGTTGCTGGTGCCGTTAATTGCGCTATTGATAACGTCGGTGGCCGTCAGTGTCTGGTTACCCGACTTCGTGAGGACGACGTTGAAGCTCCCCGCGCCGCCAGTCAACGTCTGAGCGGACGGCGGTGTCCCCGCGTTGTTGCTGATGCTGAAACCGACCGTGCCGGTGTAGCCCGGAGTGGCGTTGCCGAAGTTATCCTGGGCAATGACCGAGAAAGTGACGTTGCCGCCCGCCGTAATGCTCGTGGGGCTGCCGTTGATCGCGAAACTCGAAGTCGAAGCGGGGCTCACGCTGATCGCACCGCTGATGCCGGTGAGGGAGTCAGGCGCGTCGGTGGCCGTGAGCGTTTGGTTTCCGGCTTTCTTCAGCGTGACGCTGAATTGTTTGGTGCCGTTGGTCAATGTCGAATTGGAGGGCAGTGTCGTTACCGTGTCCGTGGAAGTGAAATGAACGGTCCCGGTGTAACCGGTGGCGGTGTTGCCATAGGTATCCTCGGCGGTGACCGTGAAAATGACGGCGGTGCCGGCCTGGACTGGAGCAGGGCTGGCCGTGACGACAAGTTGCGTCGCAGAAAGGGGCGTGACCGTGATGAGGTTGCTGGTGCCCTTGATGGTGATGAACTGCGTGTCGGTGGCGATGAGTTCCTGATTGGTGCCGGCTGTTTTCAGTGCGACGCTGACCGGGGCACCGACGCCGTTGGTCAAGGTTTGATTTGCGGGCGGCGTCGCCAGCGGGTCGTTGGTGGTGAAGCCCACTGTGCCGGTGTAGCCCGTGGCGACGTTGCCATAGGTGTCCAGGGCCGTGACGGTGAAGCTTACGGAAGTGCCAGCCGCGACCGAGGTGGGGCTGCCCGCGACGGCAAAGCTCGTCGCCGACGTGGGCGCCACCGAAATGGGGCCGCTGGTGCCGTTGAGGCCGCTGTTGCTGGAGTCGGTGGCGATCAGCGTCTGGTTGCCGGCTTTCTTGAGCGTGGCGGTATAGGGGCCGCCGACGCCGCTGCTCAAGGTCTCGTTGACGGGCGGCGTCGCCAACGTGTCAGAAGTGGTGAACTTGACGGAGCCGCTGTAGCTCGTTGCGATGTTGTTGAAGCTATCAAGGGCCGTGACGCTGAAATTGAACGGCGTGCCCGCGGTGGCGTTGGCGGGAACGCTGAAGGAGAAATGGCTCGCTGACAGTGGCGTAACGGTGATCGGGTTGCTGGTGCCGTTGACGCTGCTGGAGCTGGAATCTGTGGCCGTGAGCGTTTGGCTGCCGGCGGTTTTGAGCGTGGCGCTGAAAACGTGCACGCCGTTGTCGCTGGTCTGGAACGTGTAGCTGCTTGGCAGGCCCGCCTGGCCATCGCTGCTGGTGAAATTCACGGTGCCCGTGTATCCAGTGGCCGTGGCGCCAACCCCATTGATGGCGGTGACGGTAAAGGGCGTGGAACCACCGGCCGCCACCGTGGTGGACGTGCCGGTGATCGTGAAGCTGGCTGCCGCGTTGGGGTTGGAGGCAATGTTGACGCTGCCGTCGACGTTGTTGACAAACGTGGGCGGATTGGCGGGCGCGGGCCGCAACGTCTCTGGGATATTTGCATTGGAGAAGGACAGGCCCGTATTCACCGCGATGGTGCTTGTCGGCAGTCCAGGGTCGTTGGAGGCGGCCAGGGTGATAGTCGAGGGTCCAGCCGCGGCGCCGGCCAGGACGCTGAAGGTAATCAGCACGACGCTGCCGCCCGTGGTGCTGGTAACAGGACTGCTGCTTGACTCGATCAGGCCGAGGTCACCGTAGGACGCCGTGCCTGACGCGCCACCGTGGTGACAGGCGCGGTCCAGTTGCTGTTGACCGTTCCCACGCTGACGACCGGGGACGACAATACGGCCGGGTTGTAATCGATAGCCAACTCGACAGAGGTAAGGCCGTTGGACCCGGCTGGATTGGGGTTGTCAATGTACACGGGGACCACGACCTTGCCGCCGGGCGTGCCCGAGAGAGTGGTGGGAATGCTCAAACGCGGGGTAACGTTAAGGGTGACCGTGGCGACGCTGCTGTCGTTGACACCGTCATTGGCCGTGTAGGTGAAGGTGTCCGTGCCGATGAAGCCCGTGGCTGGCGGCGTGTACACCAGCGAGCCGTCGGAGTTGACTTGCAGCTCGAGCGCCGGATGCCAGGGTGATGGGCGTTCCGAGGTTGGCCGGCGAGCCGTTGACGTTATCGACGGTCAAGGGGAATCCCTGCGGATCGGTGTCGCTGACGAGGAGGCCGGTGGCGGCGGACAAGGTCAGGGCCGGGTCGACGGCCGACTCGCACGTGGTGATGGTGTAGGAATACCCGGAAGCCACCGGCGGCAAGTTGGTGCCGGTGACGGTGACAATGCCGTCGTCATTGGGGGTGGTCATGGGCACGTAAGTGAAGGGCGAAAAGCTTGTCACGTTGTCCTCGAAGGGGATGGTAAGCCCGCCCACGTTGATGTAACTGTTCCCATTACCGTCGCCGAGGGATGCATTGGTAATTCCATTGTCGTTGGCGAGGTTGATGGGAGTGCTGCCGAGAGGAACGTTGGTGGAAAGCACATGGAAATTGATGTTTATCAGCGTGCCGCTAGCGGAGTTGATAACGGAGGAGGAGGCATTGTCATCCAGTTCGAAGCGCGATCTGACCAGGAGTGGGAAAAGTGGGTTTCACGACCCAACCGTTAGTCCCTGCCGTGGTCGCGGGGTTTGTCGCAGGCTTGAAGCCGTCGTTGGCGTCCGTCAAACCACCGGTGGAAATTGTGCCGATGAATACATTGGAAGCCGTCACTTGCTGGAAAATCGCCGGGTTGTAATTGACGATAAAATTGGCCCCGTCAATGCCTTCTTCGACGTCGCCAAAACCGTCGTCGGCAGCCAGCGAGCTCACGTTGATTGGAACGGTGACGACGCCGCCCCGGGCCACAGTCAGATTTGTGGGAATGTTAACGGAAACCGTGCTCGGCACGAGGCGATCCTCGAGTTGCTCCACCGCCGGCCGGCTGGAAGGCCTGCGCTTGCCGGCACGCTTGCCGCGGCTTTTGCTCGATTGGTTGTGTTTGCTCGCCCAACTCGCCAAATTGCGCCACCAAGAAAACGACATGAGCTGACTCCCATGGGCAAAAAACCCACATTAGAAAAGCCAAAAGGGGGGGTGCTGGACGCGACAGCCCCCGTATCCACCGTATCCACCGTTAAAATTGCGAGTCCCGGGCGAAAACCGAAAATTCGCCGGATTCCCAAAGCATGACGATGCTTTTGGTAAAATGCAACAAATTTCTGGATTCTTCCGCCAACTATCTTGCGAATCACCTTCTGTATTATACACAGATTCGGCATGCCATTTGCACTAATATCCAAAAAAGGTTTACGCCGGCTAGAGCCGGCAGTTGTAGGGATCGAATTAAGGAGGGACAACCCATGCGTTACTTAAACAAGTGGTCCGCGGTGGTGGTCGTGGTGATGGTGGCGACGGCCATAACCGTGTTTGTGAGCCTTGCTCCAGCTGCAACGGCCCCCGAGGAGGTGAGGGGCACCATCGTCAGCGTCGATGCGCAGGGAATGCGGTTCGTCCTCAAAACCGAGGAAAGCAAGAATATCACCTTCTTGAGCGATGAGGATGCTCAGGTGTACATCAACAACGAGGAAGCCAGCCTGTCAGATTTGCGGGTTGACGACAAAGTTACGGTCGAAGGCCGGGCCGACGGCGAACTGTGGTATTTCGTCATCGTTCGCTGCGAACGGGTCGCGGCGCGCTAATTAACGGTGGGCCGGCCTGAATCGGCACGCTCGAGTGCGATTTCGGCCTGAAAGTAGTAGGCACACTCCGTGTGCCGTCCCGATACGGCACACGGAGTGTGCCTGCTACTATGTGTGCCTGCTACTTTCACGCCGGCTTAGGAATGTACTTCCGAGCCCAAACCGCTTTGTCCTTGGTAAGACGCGGTTTCGGCGAACCTTCGTAAATGAAATCCTCGTAACCAGCCTTATCGTAGGTCTCGTTCAGCAAAGCCTGTAAATCGATGAGGGCGTCCGCGTGGCCCTGTTGCAAAGGAATGGGGATTTTCGGAAGACGGTCAGCGAGTTGAATGGGCCAGAAATCAGCGCCGGGGCGCCTTTCGCAGCGACTGACCAGCACGCAATAGTCGCTAGCGGGCGCGTTCTTCATCGGCATCCGCGGCCCACCGCGGAGCAAGTCGATTTCGACGAAATGGACATGCGAGGCTAGGATTTCGCCGCGTTTTGCTTCGTATTGGTCCCGGTCATCTCCCGCGTATTTGTTAGTTGGGCTCAGTAACTCGATGACAGTGATAAGTTCGCGATATTCACTGTCACGGATTTCAATGCGGCGGAGACGCTTCACTTCAACATCCATCAAAGTCACCTCTGCTGGGGCTTTCACCGCTGCACCCCCCCCACGCCGGCCTTTCTTCGAAGCTCCGCGCTCCAAGGAAATGTCTGGGTTGCCCAGCAATCGTGGAGATTCCGCCGGCGGCTCATGAACGTACACCTGTTCGTCAACTGTCGCGATGTAAGCCCGGCCGACCTGGCGGTGCAATGCGTCGCGAATGGCATAAATGTACGCGCCGTGAAAATCGCGCCAGTGTCCTTTTTGCTCCAAGTAAGGATTCATTCCCGGAAACGGCGACGGCATAGGAGTCTCCTTCATGCATGGGCTTTCCCTACACAATACCCGACGGCAGACAAAAAAACCACTTCGCGATTGCCGCTTTTCGAGCAGCGGGCGTCCGCTTAGAATGGGCTTGCCATGATGTCCATCCCAGGAGCGACCGCGATGTCCTCTGCCGCCGCCGGAACCAATATCACCAGCGTTCTCAAGGAAACCCGCCATTCCCGCCGCCCGCTGAGTTCGCCGCGCAGGCCCACATCAAGAGCGTGGCCGAATACGAAGTGCTCTGGCAACGGGCCAAGGACGATCCGGAAGGCTTCTGGGCCGAGCAGGCCGAATCGCTCACCTGGTTCAAGCGTGGGACAAGGTGCTCGTCTGGAACGAGCCGCACGCCCAGTGGTTCGTCGGCGGCAAGATCAACGCCAGCTTACAACTGCCTCGACCGCCATCTGCTGGGGCCGCGCAAGAACAAGGCCGCCATCATCTGGGAAGGCGAGCCGGGCGACAGCCGCGTGCTGAGCTACCAGGATCTGCACCGCGAAGTCTGCAAGTTCGCCAACGTCCTGAAGAAACTCGGCATCCAAGCCGGGCGACCGCGTCACGATCTACATGCCGATGGTGCCCGAGCTGGCCATCGCCATGCTGGCCTGCGCCCGCATCGGCGCGACCCACTCGGTCATCTTCGGCGGCTTCTAGCGCCGAGGCCGTCGCCGACCGCAACAACGACGCCAAGGCCAGGCTGGTCATCACGGCCGACGGCGGCTGGCGGCGCGGCAAGGTCGTGCCGCTCAAGCAGAACGTCGATGCCGCCCTGGACAAATCGCCGACCGTCGAGAAGTGCATCGTCTTCAATCGCTGCAACCAGCAAGTGCACATGAAGCCGGGCCGCGACCTCTGGTGGCACGAGCTGATGGCCGACGCCTCCGCCGATTGCCCCGCCGAGCCGCTCGACAGCGAGCATCCGCTGTTCATCCTCTACACCAGCGGCTCGACCGGCAAACCCAAGGGCGTGCTGCACACCACGGCCGGCTATCTGCTCGGCACGTCGCTGACCCACGAATGGGTCTTCGACCTGCAGCGAGGACGACATCTACTGGTGCACGGCCGACATCGGCTGGGTCACCGGGCACAGCTACGTCGTCTACGGCCCGCTCGCCAACGGCGCCACCACGGTGATGTACGAAGGGCGCCCCGAATCATCCGCGCGAGGACCGCTTCTGGGAGATCATCGAGAAGTACCGCGTCAGCATTTTCTACACCGCGCCCACCGCCATCCGCGCCTTCATCAAGTGGGGCGATCAGCTGGCCGGACAAGCACGACCTGTCGAGCCTGCGGCTGCTCGGCACCGTGGGCGAGCCGATCAATCCCGAAGCGTGGATGTGGTATCACGAGGTGATCGGCAAGAAGCGCTGCCCGATCGTCGACACCTGGTGGCAGACCGAGACCGGCATGATCATGATCAGCCCCGCTGCCCGGCGCGATCGCCACCAAGCCCGGCTCGGCAACGCGGCCGTTGCCGGGCGTCGTGGCCGAGGTGGTCGATCGGCATGGCAAGCCGGTGCCGGCCAACGCAGGGCGGCTTGCTGGTGATCAGCCAACCGTGGCCGGCGATGCTGCGGACCATCTTCGGCGACGACGAGCGCTATCGCCAGCAATACTGGACGCAGGTGCCGCACGTCTACTTCACCGCCGACGGCGCCCGCCAGGACGAGGACGGCTATTTCTGGATCATGGGCCGGATCGACGACGTGCTCAACGTGGCCGGCCATCGGCTGAGCACGATGGAGGTCGAAAGCGCCCTGGTGCATCATCCCAAGGTCGCGGAGGCGGCCGTGGTCGGCAAGCCGGACGACATCAAGGGCGAAGGGCATCGCCTGCTTCGTCACGCTGCAAGGCCGGCGTCGCCGCCGACGCGAGGAATTGAAGAAGGAGCTGCGCGATCACGTCGTCAAGGAGATCGGCGCCCTGGCCCGGCCCGACGAGATCCGCTTCACCGAGTCGCTGCCGAAGACGCGCTGCGGCAAGATCATGCGGCGGCTGCTGCGCGACATCGCCGGCGGCAAGGCAGACGACCGGCGACACGACGACGCTGGAGGATTATTCGGTGCTGGCGAAGCTGCGCGAAGAGGAGGAGTGATCGCTAAAGCGACGAGGTGGCCGCCAGGGACACCTTGAAAGCAGGATTGATTGTTGCATTGCACGCACACCCCCACTTTGCCTTTTTTCCGCACCTCCTTTGCAATTAATTGTGGGATGACAGGGTAGTACCCGCTAGCGCCGCCTTTTCTTGAACAGGCCCGCGACTTTCCCACCAGCCCCAACCAATTCCCTTAGGGGAACGACTTCCACGTTTTCGGCAAGCGCATAGCGGCGTTCGCCCGGATAGACCGCGATCAGCCGATCCAGCTTCAAATCCTTCAAGGCGACGCGCATGGACGGCGTCAGGGTGGCGCGTCGGTGCGCTTGCATTCAACGCCGAGTCGCCGACCGTGCTTGAAAAGCAGCAGGTCAATCTCGGCGCCCTGGTGCGTCGCCCAGTAATAAGCGTCGTCCGGGCGCACGGCCTTGAGCACTTCTTCCACGGCGAAACCCTCCCAGGAAGCGCCGACCTTGGGATGAAGCTCAAGTTCTCGCTGGTTGCCGATTCCCAGCGGCACATGCAACAGACCGCTGTCGCGCACGAACACCTTGGGCGCTTTGACCTGGCGTTTGCCAAGGTTCTCAAACCACGGCGGCAGTTGCCTAAGCATGAATACGCCGGTCAGCAGATCGAGGTAGCGGCGCACGGCCGGTTCACTGACGGCCAGTGCGCGGCTCAGTTCGGCGCCATTCCAGGTTTGGGCGTGATAGTGGGCCAGCATGTTCCAAAAACGCCGCAGCAGGGGGGCCGCAATCTGGATGCCCAGTTGGGGGATGTCTCGCTCCAAAAAGGTCTGCAGGAATTGGCGCCGCCAGGCAACCGAATCGCCTTCGCTCCTGGCCGTATACGCCAGCGGGAATCCGCCGCGCAACCAGAGCTGTCCCTGGGTGCCAGGCCCCAGGTCAGCCAAACGGAAACCCTCCAGGTGCACAATTTCCACCCGTCCCGCCAGGGTTTCCGAGGATTGGCTGAGCAAATCGGGCGCGGCACTGCCCAGGATCAAAAATCGAGCTGGGAGCGGCTTGCGATCGACCAGCACCCGCAAAAGCGGAAACAGATCCGGACGGCGCTGGATTTCATCGATCACCACGAGTCCTTTGAGCCCGTGCAGCGCCGTTTGCGGCTCGCTCAGCCTGGCCACGCTCTGAGGGTCTTCGAGGTCGAAGTAATTGACGGAACCCGCGGCGACGAACTGCCGGGCCAGCGTCGTCTTGCCGCATTGCCGGGGCCCCAGCAGCGCCACCACTCGGCTCCGCCGCAGAGCGGTGCGCACCAGGCGGATATCGGTTTGCCGATCGATCATGACCCTTACTATACACCATGAAATTCTAACAGGCAACGTTAGATTTTCATGGTGCCAATTATCTCGTTCCGCCGCTCCTTCTCCTGGGAAAGGCTTGGAAATGCCAGCCAAAAAACGCGCGACCACATCGACGCACTTACTGCAATGAGCTACCATACCCAATGCCGTGGGCGTGAGTTCTGGCCCAAGTGCCGGCTTTGAGGTCTTGATGCCGGGGCGTCAGGGCATTCGCGCACAGCGCGACTTCAATCCTGCTTGCAGGAGCGCCTACCTCCATTGGACCACGCACCACGGCTTTGTTTGCCAATGCGACAGAGGCGGAAATGCACTCGCATTACCTGATCCTGGAAGGCGACCGATCCAAAGCCGAGTGGCTGCTGCAATGGGACATTGCCCGGCTGGTCCTCGAAGACCCAGACGGCGAGCCGGCAGTCGTTGCGTGCCATGCCGCTTGGGATCGGCGTGTTTATTGTCGCCGGGGGGCTGTTCGGCCTGTTTTGTTGGTATGCGGTAGTGGCGCCGGAGCCGCCGCCCGACCACTGGATTCACTGGTTCCGTTGGCCGCTGCGGGTTATCATGTTTGTCGTGGTGGCAGCGATCCTTGCCGGACCTTACATTTGCTACCAAGGGATGCGGCAATGGTTGCGCATTCGTGCGATCGAGCGGGCGGTCGTGGCCGGCAATGACAAAGGTGGGCCAGCGATCAAGGCAGCTGAGCTTCATTGTCAGACTTCGAAAGATGCGCCGATGGCAAACCTTCAATGGCTAGATGGCTATTCCGGCCAAACGGTCGAACAGCTTATTGCCTTGGAAGGACACTACCGCACAGATTCATTGGTCCTGGCTTTCGAGCAAGCCATGGACCAGAAAGCTGCCCGTGTCGGGGACGCGCAACTAACCGCAGAGGAGACGGTTATTCTCGCCGTAGAGGCTCTCGAACGCGAAGTCAACAACGGCGGCTATGGACAATTCTTCGTGAACCTGTCGAGGGAGTACGCACCAATCATTGTGTATGCCCTACGTCGAATCAGTTGCCCGAGGACGGCCGACATCACGGAGAAAGCACTGAAAATAGTGCAACACATGCCAATGAGCCAGGATGAGATCGATAACGGCACGTGGGAAGAAAACGAAGAGCGCTCCGATTTGCTTGCGGAGTGCGACAGCATGTATTTCGCAAGGCCGGAGAATATCGAAGATAGCCTGTTTGCATTTATCAAGGCGAACCGTGCCAAGATCGAAACCTGAGCCCCAGGCGTGCTGCTCGTCGTGCTCCGCCGCGGGCGCGACCAGCTTTGGCATTCCGCAATTGGAAGAGTTTTCCCATGAAGTGGTTCCACATAGGCCATGCGGCCTTGACCCTGTTGCTATCGGCTACCGTTCTGGTAATCTTGGTCTTGCTCCTGACCGGAGTCATCGAAGTGCGCAATCGCGTCGCTCAAGCCAAGCCGGAACCGACCCCGACCGCTCCGGTCGCAGGAGCAAAAGCTCGGCTCCTGGTCGTGCGCGGCTTGCAGCCGAACTGGGAGTATCCGATTTTCGAGGGTCGCAATATCATCGGGCGAGCCGACAAGCAACCTGTGGATATCGACCTGGAGCCCTTGGAACAGAAGGATCGCATTTGGTCGTCTCGTCAACACGCAGTCATTACCTGTGAAGGCAGTAACATGGCAATCGAAGACCTGGCCTCGGCAAACGGCACGTATGTGAACCAGACCATTGTGCCGCCTGGGACGAAGCGGCCCTTGAAGATGGGCGACATCGTCCAGATTGGCGAGATCCAATTAAAGGTACTCCAGTAAGATGGCCTCGATTTACCAAAGCGCGGTGCAAGCCCACGGTCGCCACTGGCAGTGGCCTTGGTTGGTATTCGCCCTCTTCTTGACGATGCTGGGGGCAGTGGCCTGTCTGAATCGCCCAGACCCTGTCGAGACACAGGTCGTGTGCGAGAACGAACCTGGGCGCCGGTTTCGGGCAGCGGTCGAGATTGATGGACTCCTGTGGACAGCCGACCTGGATGCGGCTTTGGCTTGTGCTTTCAAGCAAAATCGCTACGTTTTGCTCGCATTTCATGCAGTATGTGACACCAACGCCCGTTACAACGAGGTCAATGTTTTTCGCGATCACCAGGTAAAATCTGCCATGAGGCGCTATGTGCTGCTCATGCTCCATGTCGATATTGTGCCCGAGTCGTTTTACCAGCAAAAACCCGAGCAGGAGGACCGGCAAAGTGATGCTGAAATCAACTGGAAATTTGAAACAAAGACATTGGATACCGTACAAGAACCCCTGTACGTGCTCTTGCGGCCAAAGGGCAATGGCCATTTCGAGGTTGTCGCTCGGTACGATGAAGCGCTGATAAAGGATCAGGCGCGATTCGTTTATTACTTGGAAAATCCGCTCCGCGCAGCCCAAGACTTCAAGTGAAACCGCGTCGCCAGCAGGCATGGCGTCCAGGTGTCAAGGTTTGCTGTCCGCCAGGGAAACAACCAGACGCTTGCCTACAGCTTCGGCATAACGCACGAGGGTTTCCACCGTGGGGTTGGCGCGTTGCCCGTCAATCCGGCGTCAAGTAGGTCCCGCTTGCCGAGCGGGACCTGGACTTTCCGTCTCTCAGGTCCCGCTCGGCAAGCGGGACCTACTGCCGAATCGCAGACGGTCATCGAGGCGCCCGACATCCCTCGCCTTCCTTCGCATCCTGCTTTTCCGTGATGCCGCCCCCGCTGTCCTTCAACCCGACGACCCGTTCGGCGTTGAGCTGAATAAACTGCGTCCACTGAGCAGGCACCGTGGAGTCGTGAAAAATCGCTTCCACTGGGCACTCCGGCACGCACGCCTCGCAGTCGATGCAGTGATCGGGGTCGATATAAAGCTGGTTGTCGTCCTGAAAAAAACAATCGCAAGGACAAACGACCACACAGTCGGTGTACTTGCAGTCGTGGCACGGTTCACATACGACGAAAGCCATGAAAGTCGCTCCCTGAAAGCCATGGGCGATGGTCGGTTCAGCAATCAGCTATTGCTAGCCACGTGCCGAAGCAGCAGATTTCTTGACGAGTTGTCCGAAGGTGGGAGATCGATTGGTGTTGCAGCGGGTAAGCGGCGAATTCAGAGGCATTGCAACCATGCCGCCGCAACCAAATATGGTCAAAACAACCAAAACACGTCGCGCGAAACGCCGTATCAAGTCGCCGGCGCGTGTTTGGGAATCTGGTGCTTGCGCATTTTTCCGTACAGCGTTGTCGGCTTGAGACCCAGGGCGGCGGCAGCGCCGTCCGAGCCGTAAATCTTGCCGTTGCAAGCGGCGAGCGCATCCATGATGGTGCGGCGTTCTAACTCGGCCAGGGCAGGACGATTCTCCCCCAGCACACTGACCTTTTGGGCTGTCGTGAACCAGTGCCGATCGATCTTCAGCGTATCGCCGGTGGTAACGATCATGGCTCGCTCGACGAGGTTTTCGAGCTCGCGGACATTGCCCGGCCAATGGTAATCCACCATTGTTTGTAAGGCCTCAGGACTGACCTGAGCAACCGGCTTGTTCATACGCCGTCCGAAATGGCGCAAGAAGTATTGGACCAAATCGGGAATGTCTTCGGGCCGGGCTCGCAATGGAGGAACGTTGATCGGGAACACATTGAGCCTGAAGAACAGGTCGGCTCGGAACCGGCCATCCTCCATGGCGGCCGTCAAATCCTGATGCGTGGCCGCGATGACGCGAGTGTCGACCGGTATGGTCACGTTGCCGCCCACGCGCTCGATGACACGCTCCTGCAAGACGCGCAGCAGCATGACCTGCGTTTCAGCCGGTAGTTCGCCGATCTCGTCCAGGAAGATCGTTCCCTGGTGGGCCAATTCAAAACGTCCGGGCCGGCGGCGGGTGGCGCCCGTGAATGCGCCGGCTCGTGCCCGAATAGCTCGCTCGCAATGATGCCGGGGGCCAACGCGCCGCAGTTGACCGTTACCATCAGGTGGTCGCGGCGCGGGCTGAGCTGGTGGATGGCTCTGGCAACAAGCTCCTTGCCGGTGCCCGTTTCGCCAAGGATCAATACCGTGCTTTCGGTTCGCGCGACCTGCTGAATCGCGAGCCGCACCGCCTTCATGGCCTGGCTCTCACCCGTCAACTGCCGCAGGTCGCGGTCCGTCTTGGCCTCGTCGCGGAGGTAGGCCGTTTCTCGCTGGAAACGTTCCAGTTCCCTTAGCCGCGCTTCGAGTTCAGCAATGCGGTCGTCCCGTTCGCGACAGCCGTCGCACTTTCGCATCAATCCATACCCTCATTCCTATCCTCGTCGTTGGCCGCCAACGACGGAATGTCCGATCCGGTCACGCTCGCGCTCGGGGGCAAGTGCTCCAGGAAATTACCATTCGCAATGCTCTCCTTGGACACGGCATCAGCGCCGAGACCGGCTCGTTCCCCAGCACTGCCATCGGCGAAAGATGGAGCAACGGCCGACACACACCCCGAGTTGTCCATGCTGCCAACGGCGGATACAGAGTTGATGTTATTATCCGCGCCGGAGCCGCCAACATCGATTCCGCTCCAATTCCCCATCATTGACAGGCCATCGCTTGATGACGAAACGTCGGTGGAGATTGGCAGCCCATTTGTCCAGCCAAAGTCCAAAACGCCGGCAGGGCCAGGCCAGGCAACGCCTTCGGAAGCCGTGAGCGCTGGACCTTCGAGTGTTGAAGCATCGTCGCGGAAGAGGCTGCCGTTGTCTTGCAGCGGGTCGTCCACAAGCCGGCCAGCGTTTTCGTCGGTGTGGGCGGGCTTGTCGTGATTGGGATTGGACGCCTGCACCTGCGCTTCCAACTCGATGCGGGCATCGTCCGCGCCGCTGCTGGTCTTGGCGGCGGTGTTGCCTGCATTCGCTGATAAGGAGCCGGCAGGCAGCGGTGCCGGCTGGGCGGGACCGATGGGGGCGACGGTGGCGGCCGGGAGCGTATTGTCGGCAATGGTGCTATTGGTGAGTTCCACCGTGCCGGTGTTGAATATGGCGGCGTTGCTGACCTGAGCCGAATTGCCGGAAACGGTGCTGCCGGCCATGGCCAACGTGCCGTAGTTGGCGATGCCGCCGCCATTGATCGCTGAATTGCCGGAAATCGTGCTGTCCGTGAGCGTCAAGGAACCGGTGTTGACCAGACCGCCGCCGTTGTTTGCGGAGTTGCCGGCCACAGTGCTGCCGGTGAGCGTCAGGGCGGCCTCGTTGAGAATGCCGCCGGCGCCGCTGGCGGTGTTGCCGGAAACGATGGTGTTGGCGAGAGCCAAAGTGCCGCCGTAATTGCCGATGCCGCCGGCGCCGCTGGCGGTGTTGCCGGTGACGAGGCTGTCGGTCAGCGCGACCGCGCCGCCGTAGTTGGCCATGCCGCCGTTGCCCACGACCGCCGAGTTGCCGGAAATCGTGCTGTCAACCATCGTCAGCGTACCAGTGTTGAAAATACCGCCATTATTCAGCTGGGCGGCATTGCCGGTTATCGTGCTGCCGGCCAGCGCCAGCGTGCCGTAGTTGGCGATGCCGCCGCCATTGACAGCCGTGTTGCCGGAAATCGTGCTGTCGGTGAGCGTCAACGTGTCGTTGTTGACCAGGCCGCCGCCGTTGACAGCCGAGTTGCCGGCCACGGTGCTGCCGTTAAGGGTCAACGTGCCTTCGTTGAGAATGCCGCCGGCGCCGCTGGCGGTGTTGCCGGTGACCTGGCTACCGATGAGTGCCAAGGTGCCCCCGTAGTTGCCGATGCCGCCGGCGCCTGTGGCGTTGTTGCCGGTGACGATGCTATCGGTCAGCGTGACCGCGCCGCCGTAGTTGGCCATGCCGCCGTTGCCCACGACCGCCGAATTGCCGGATATCGTGCTGTTTACCAGCGTCAGCGTGCCGGCGTTGAAAATGCCGCCGTCATTGAGCAGCGCGGCATTGTCGGAAATGGTGCTGCCCGTCATCGTCAATGTGCCGTAGTTGGCGATGCCGCCGCCATTGAGGGCCGAGTTGCCCGAAATCGTGCTGTCGTTGAGCGTCAATGTGCCGGCGTTGAGTATGCCGCCGCCGGAAGTGGCGCTAGTGGCGGCGGTGCCCTCAGGGGCTAGGAGCGCGCCTCCCTCCACTGTCAAACCGGATATGGCAACCGTGGCGCCGCCCGCGATGTTAAAAACCTGGCCCTGGTTGTCTCCGTTGACGGCCAGCTGAGTCGCTCCAGGTCCGAGAATCGTCACGGTCTGGCTCAGCGCCAGCTCGCCGTTCACCAGGACAATTTGCTGATTGCTCGATCCGAACAAAGTCGGAGCGAATTCAATGGTGTCCTGAACGCCAAACGGGTTGGTCGTGTCGATTTGACTAGCTTTGGCCGCGGCCAGGCTGTAGCCCAGGGAATCGGTGGCCGCTCCGCCCTGGTCGATCAGTGCGATCGCTTCGCGCAAAGTCATCGTCGAGGTCGTCCCGGAAATGGGAGCGTCGGCAAGGCTGTTGACGGTCAGCAGAGCTGGCGCCAGACGGTCTTCCAGGAGCGTGACCGCGGGCCGAAAGTGACAGGCGCCAGCCTTCGATTTATTCCGGGCATCCGCTAGCCAGGCAAGTGAGTTTTCGAGAATGAGTTTAGCTAACCGGCGAAGTTGAGTCATGGGATGCTCCTTTCTGTAGCGGGAAGGTCGTAAACGTCGTCAAGATCGTTGGAGTCGTCGGACGCGATCTCCGGAAAGCGCTGACCGGGCAGAACCAATATGGAAAAGACCTCTTGCACGGCGTCCTCAAAGCGCAGGAACGCCACGGATTGGCACGTGCGCGTGTCCACCACCCAGACGCCGCAGTTGCGTTCGGCCAGCGCACGCTCGGCGATGGGAATGCCGCTGAAAACGGCGCTTTCGCGGACTTGCGACAGGCCGACGAACGCGAAGTGGCCGAAAAAATCCAGGCCGCGCGTAAATCCCGGCAATTCGCATACCTGTTCGTAGCGGCCCGTGCGCGAATCCAAAACGCCGAGGCCTCCCTTGCCGGATTCGAGCAGCCATAATTGCTCTTGCCGCCAACGCGGCGAATGCGGCATCGACAGGCCGCGGGCGATGATCTCGTTGCTTTGCACGTCGACCACGACGCCGCCGTCTTTCTTGTGAGCACGCCAACCCTGGCGGGTGTCGGTGCTAGCCAGGGCGGTGACATAGCGAACGCCCTGGTTGCCGTGACCATCGGGCGCAACTGCCATGCCGTTTAGGTGACAGCGATCCTCTGGTGTCAGGGCGGTGATGAAAGGCGGCCGCCAGCGCGGCACAAAACTATGGACGCCGTCATGGGTGCACAAGCAGGAAAAGCGTGAATTGACAAACCATAGCTCTTCGGAGGGCTGGCCGCCTCTTTGTAAGCGGGGACTGCCAGTTGCCCATCCCATTTCATGAATGTCAATATCGCCGGTAACGTGGGCCGAGCGGTACAGATAGCAAGCGTCGTGCCGGCCTGGCGGCGTCAAACGCCGGCAAACCGCGGGCACATTGCGATATTGCCTGATCTCCCGCGCGGTGCCCACAGCCAATGAATCGCGGCCGGCAGCCAACCCCATCGGCCGCGGCAGATCCCGAAAGTGCGTATTGACCCTATCGCCCTCGGCGCGGAGCAACACCAGCTTGCCGGCCTGATACGTGCTTACGAGGAGCGAAATCCCCAACCGCCCCAGCAAGGCGGGGAAGTTTGCCGTGTGCTTGCTTCTAAGCGGCTGCGGCGGCGGGACGTCGTTCTTGGCAGAGGCTTCAACAACCATGGAGGGTGCCTTCGCTACCAATTTCTGTCGCTTGGAGTGCTTGCGCCAATACCGTCCTGGCTGTGCGCGGTTTTCATCCAACTGCTCAATTTACTGTCAGGATCCGTGCCGGTGGGGGAAGGCAAAAAGCGGCAATCCAGCATCAACCCTATGTCACTGGACCTACAATGTCAACGGTATGTCACCAAGACTGCTGCCGTCACGAATTAGACCCACGACCCGTGGAAAAGTTCCGCTGTTTTGCCGCCCAACTACAATATGGGAAACCTCTTCGCGCCAGGTAAGCCCGACGAGCAGGAAGCGCGGACGATCCACCATGGGAAATCAAACGCCAATGGCCACAATCGCCGAGTTGTTCGACCTGGCGATGCGCTATCATCAGAGCGGCGACCTTCGCCGAGCGGAGCAGCTTTATCGCCAGGTCCTCCAGGCCAATCCCTCCCACGCCGATGCTCTGCACCTGCTGGGCATCCTGGCCCATCAAACCGGCCGCCGCCAGGATGCTGTCGCCCTTCTCCGCCAGGCCATTGCTCTAAACGCCACCGGTCGCGGCTTCCACTATGACCTGGGCATCATTTACGGCGATCAGGGACAGTTGGCCGAGGCGATCGACTGCTATCGCGCGGCATTGCGCATTGATCCCCAACATGCCGATACGCACAACAATCTGGGCAACGCGCTCAAAGCTCTGGGACAGCTTGCCGAGGCGGAGCAGTGCTTTCGCCAGGCATTGCGCATCAACCCCAACTATGCGAAAGCGCACTTTAACCTCGGCAACGTCATTTTCAGCCAGGGGCGACTGGGCGAGGCGGCCGCGTGTTATCGGCAAGCGCTACGCTGCAATCCTGGCTATGCCGAGGCACACTTCAACCTTGGCAACGCTCTTTACGGACAGGGCCAATTCGGCGACGCAGCCGGCTGTTACCAACAAGCGCTGCGTCTGCAACCCAACCATGCCGAGGCGCACTTTAACCTCGGCAATGCGCTTTTCAAGCTGGGCAAAATTGCCGAGGCGGCAGCGTCCTATCGGCAAGCACTGCACTTGAGCCCCCACCATGCCGAGGCGCTGTTCAATCTGGGCAACGCCCTGGTGGAGCAAAGCCAGCTGACTGAGGCGGTGGAGTGTTATCGGCGAGCGCTGCGCATCAACCCGAATCATGCGCTGGCGCACAACAACCTGGGCAACTGCGCTCGACAAACAAGGCAGAACCGACGAGGCGGCGCTCGCATACCGGGAGGCGCTGCGGCTTGCCCCTGACAGTCCGGAAATCCTCTACAATTTCGGGACATTTCTCGACGGATTGGATGATCTGGACCAGGCCGTGGTCTGCTATCGCAAAGCCCTGAGCCTGAAACCGAACTATCCCGATGCCTCGAACAACCTTGCGAGAGCCCTCAAGGAACAAGGTTTGCTCGATGACGCCATCGCCCAATTTCAGCAGACCTTGGCGATGCAGCCTCACCATGCCTTCGCGACGTACAACCTCAGCGAATTGGCCGCAGTCGGAAAGTACATTTTCCCACCCGAGCAGGTCGACGGCATCAAAGCCTATCTGTCCTCGGGGAATTGTCCGCCCGGTGACCGCGACCTGTTTTGTTTCACGTTGGCCGCGCTGTTCGATCAGCAAGGCTCCTTTGACGAAGCCTTCAGATATGTCCAGGAGGCCAACGAGCTGAGAAGGCGCCACTTTGAGGAAAGCAGTCGGGCTTTCGATGGCAAAAAGCACGTCGCGCTTGTTGCCAAGGTGATCGCCGGCTATGACCAGGCTTATTTCAAGCGAGTGCCAGGGTGGGGCACGGATACGGAGTTGCCGGTGTTCATCATTGGCATGCCGCGGTCGGGCAGCACCTTGGTGGAGCAGATCCTTGCTAGCCACCCGTTGGTTTTCGGGGCCGGAGAGTTCGGCGAGATCCCGCGTTTTGCGGTCCGATTGGCCATGACGGCACAGACCGAGCTTTATGACAACCCTGTCCTGCGCGACGAACGCGCCGCGCGGGAGTTGGCGGCCAGCTATCTCAAGCAGATTTCCAAATCAAGCAAAAACGCCGCACGGGTCACCAACAAGACCCTCGACAACTTCCTTCACCTGGGAATCATCGCGACCGTGTTCCCCCGCGCCCGCATCATTCATTGTCGGCGTGACCCGGTGGATGTTTGCCTGTCCTGTTATATGCACAATTTCAAGGACCTCAATTTCACCTGTTCCCTGGAGAACATCGGGACCTGGTATTGCTGCTACGAGCATCTCATGGCCCACTGGTCGGGCGTTTTGCCGCTGTCGATCCACGAAGTGAAGTATGAACAGTTGGTGCAAAACCAGCAGGAAGTCACGCAAAAACTGCTGGCATTCTGCGGGCTGGATTGGGATGAACGCTGCTTGGCGTTTCACAAAACACGGCGCGCGGTGCGCACGTCAAGCGCCGTTCAGGTTCGCAAACCGGTATACAGGCAGGCGATGGGGCGCTGGCAGCATTATCGCGGTCATCTGGGGCCGTTGTTTGACGCGCTTGGGCGTTTTGCATCGGGCTAGTGTGGGCTGCTGCCAAGGGTTCGCAGCACCTATTCCTAGTCATTACAAAAACCCATCGACACCGCGGCACTCAAAACGAAATCTTCAAGCTTCTTGCTCAAAGGTCCTGGTTTTCTTCATGTAGTTGTAGCGATGTCCGCAGGCTGGGCAGATTGCGAAAAGGTGTCGGACGACTCGAAACTTAGTGCCAGGGGGAGAGGTGCGGGATAGTTCGTCCATCCGCTTTGCCCAAGCGGCGTCCGCCAGCCGAAGAGCAGCGTCACCCAAGAGCACGCCGCAGACCGCACAGCGAAATGTTCGCGCAATGACCCGCATTCGGTGTTGGTCCAGTGCATGAATAACTAGGACGAATGGTAACCAGGCCGGCACGAGGATGATGAGCACGACGACGGCCCCTACCGCCAGGGCTGTCTCGATCTTTTTCATGCGTTTGCGTTTCGAGATGAAATTGGCCACCAACACCTGCCACCCCCAGTTCTGATTCGCTTGCGTCGATGTCCAAGAAAGTGGTCCGTATCCAAAAGTATCATGGGGCAACCTGTCGGCGGTCAGCTTCACGAATTTCCCGTCCTGCGGCGTCAATTTCTTCCGACAGTTCGGTCGGTACGAATTTGCCGATTGCATTTCGCCAGTCTGTCCATTCGACCCGTTGTTGCTCTGGTCGCAGCCATTGAGCCATGCCATTTTCCAGAGCCGCTACGCGTCGTTCCAGGCTTTCAAGCGTTAGGTGCGTCATGTACATGCCTTTTGATCATGCCCCAGAACCAACTCCTGAATTACAGTGATCGCACGTTATTGTCCCAATACCCATGCCAGGAAATCAAGGCCATCACCAACTGTAGTGTGCCCTTGTTCACCGTAGGCCACCCAAAAAGCGTATAACCAGCTACTTCTTCTGGACCACCTGCGCCTTCGGCCGCTTTTGGAAATCAATCTCTGTAATCGCCCCAACGCTCCCGTCCATGAACAGCACCGGGCGCAGACCGTCCGCGGTCGGAGTGGTGAACCAGGCCATAATCACGTTGCTAGGGCTGCGCTTCTCGTCGTTGAAGGACAGGGCATTCCAAATCACCTCGATTTCACCGCTGCGCAAACGCTCGGTGAAACCTGGATCGACAAAAGGCAGGATGTCGTCCACATTGGCCGGCATGCGCTGGTGCTGATCGTGATAATTGTGGATGGCAATGCCAAGCTCGTTCAGGTAATTGGCCTTCGTGACCTGGTCGGCGGATTCTCTAGCCGCGTTGACCACTAGCCCAATCAGGCCGGCGATGCCGCAGCAGCCCAGCAGCAAAAAACCGCCGACGGTGCCGAGGACGATCCACAGGGTTTTGTTGCTGGAAGCCAAGACAATGTCCTCTCGCCATCAATGAGCCCCCACCAGCACCAGTCCCTCGCTCCGCTGGCCCGCCTTGATGAACCCCTCGATTTCCTCCCGAAACTTCTGAATCGCGTTTTTGACCGGCCAGCCCGCGCCGTCGGCCAAACCGCAAATCGTGGTGCCGGGCATGGTGCCGATCGTGCTGCCGATTTCGTTGAGGATTTTCATGTCTTCCAGCCTGCCGTGGCCCTGGCAAATGCGTTCCATGATCTTTAGCATCCAACCCGTCCCCTCGCGGCAGGGCGTGCACTGGCCGCACGATTCGTGGCTGAAAAAGCGGCAGATGTTGTGCAGCACATCGACGATGCGCGTCTGGTCGTCAATGACCGTGACGGCGGCGGTGCCGAGGCCGAGGCAGCCGACCTTGCCGGGGCCGTCGAAATCCAGGCGTGTGTCGAACTCTTTTTCGGTCATGATGCCCATGCTGATGCCGCCTGGAATCGCGGCCTTGGCTTTGCGGCCCTTCCAGACGCCGCCGCCGTGTTTGTCAACTAGCTCACGAACCGTCACCCCCAACGGCAGCTCGACGCAGCAGGGTTTGTTGACATGGCCGCTGATGCAGTAGAGCTTGGGACCGTAGCTGCCGCCGTCGCGCGGATTCTTGGGGTCGGCCGGCACGCCCATCGACTTGAACCAGTCGGCGCCGCGGTCGATAATGTGGGTCACGCAAGCCAAGGTCTCGATGTTGTTGACGACGGTGGGCTTACGAAACGCCCCTTCGACGGCGGGAAAGGGCGGCTTGATTCGCGGCCAAGCTCTTTTGCCTTCGAGGCTTTCGATCAGGCCGGTCTCCTCGCCGCAAATGTAGGCGCCGCGCCGCGGTGGACATAGCAGTCGAGGCTGAAATCCTTGCCAAGGATGTTGCGGCCGAGCAGGCCCGCCGCATAGAGCTCGTCGATGGCCCGCTGCAGGACGCGGGCGCATTTGCCGTATTCATAGCGGATATAGATGTAGGCCGTGGTGGCACGCGTGGCATAGCAGGCCAGCAAAATACCTTCGAGGACCTGGTGCGGGTCTTCCTCCATCAAGATCCGGTTGTTAAATGTGCACGGCTCGCTTTCGTCGGCGTTGACGCACAGATAGATGGGGCCAGGATGGCCCTTTGGCAGGAAGGTCCATTTGAGCCCGCAAGGAAAACCGGCGCCGCCGCGGCCCCGCAGACCGGAGGCCTTGACCACGTCGACAACCTGCGTGGGCGTCATGTCGTTGAGCGCCTTGGCAATGGCGCGGTAGCCGCCGTCGCGGCGATAGGCGTCGAGGGAGACGTCGGCCTTGGCGAGGATGCGGCGAAGAAGGATGGGTTCGAAGTCAGGCATGATGCAGCTCAGTTGATCTCAAAAAGGAATAAAATCATATTTATCGCGCCAATCGTCTGCAGCCTTCAAGTCCTTCATTCGTTTGACGACTGGCGAATCGCCCTTTCGCACGTGTTCTTGGTAATCTGCTTTAGCCAATTCGTCGGTATGGCGCAGGTATTCGTCCACGGCTTCGCGATTATGCAAGTAGTAGGCAATAGTCTCATTGACCTGCTCAATACTCAGCGTGGGGTAATACTCGCCGACAATCTCTTCTGGAGTTATTCCTTCCTTGTAAGGAGCCAGAACATGCTCGATGGAAATGCGATGTCCATTCAACCTGATTCGCTCGACCGAGCCTTGCGGGGAATCGAATTTCTCGAATACCAACAATTCTTCGGTTTTCATGGGCCATCCCTCCTGAACGCGTCATTTTCGCAATTCTGCGAGCAGCGCATCGACATTTTCGGGCTCCACATTGCGCGCACCTCATCGTCGATCAGCACGCACGGCGCCCCCTCACACACGCCGATGCACTCCGCGAACTCCACTGTTATCTTACCATCCGCCGTGGTCTCGCCCGGCTTGACGTGGAGCTTTTCGCAAATCGTGCCCAGCAATGTCTCGCCGCCGCGCAGCATGCATGCCAGGCTGCGGCACACCCAAAGGCGTTTCTTGCCCAGCGGCGTTTTCTCGTCGCGAAAGATGCCGTAAAAGCTCATCGTGTCATGGACCTCGGCGGGGCTGAGGTCGAGCAAATCGGCAATCTCGCGGATCGCCTCCAAGGGCACGCAGCGCAGGTGGTCTTGCACGATATGCAGCGCCGGCAGCGTCACCGCCTGCTTGCTGGGGTAACGCGGCAGGTAGGCCTTAATTTGCTGGCGGATTTCGTCGGTGAGGATGCTCATACGCAAGCCAAAAGGTTGCGCCGCCGGGTCGCGCGGTCCTTCGGACCGCGGCTAAACAGCGTCCTTTTCGCGGTCTCCTTTCTAACGGTCCAGTTCCGCGGCGATGATATTCAAGCTTCCCAGCACGGCCACCACGTCGCTCAGCGTATGGCCCGCGATCAAGTGCGGGAACAGCGCGAAATGGATGTACGACGGCGGCCGTGTCCGGGCGCGGTAGGGCACTCCCGTGCCGTCGGCCACGATGTAAAAGCCCAGCTCGCCGTTGGGCGACTCGACGCAGCCATAAATCTCGTCCACGGGCGTTTGCCATTTGCGGTTGAGCATGATCAGCTCGAAATGCTGAATCAGGCTTTCGATGGTGCGGTAAGTCAAATGCTGCTCCGGCAGCACGGCCTTGCCTTCCGCGTCCACACTGACCGGGCCGCTGGGAAGGTTCTCGATCGCTTTGGCGATGATGCCCAGACTTTCCTGCATTTCTTCCATCCGCACAAGATACCGAGCGAAACAGTCGCCGGCCTGGGCGCAGATCACCTTGAAGTCGAAATCTTTATAGGCTAGATACGGCTCGTCCTTGCGCAGATCGCGGACAATACCGCTGGCGCGGGCAACCGGGCCGGTGGCGCCGCGGTTGATCGCCTCTTCCTTGGTGAGCACGCCGATGCCCTGGGTGCGGTCGATGAAGATGCGATTGCGATTGAGCAGCCTGCATACGTCGCTGTGGGCCCTGGGAAAGCCCTTCACGAAAGCGCGGACCTTGCTGACGAAATCGTCGGTAATGTCAAAGGCCAGGCCGCCGACGCGGGTGTAGCTAGGGTGGAAACGTTGGCCCGAGGCGGTCTCGAAGATGTCGTAGATCAGCTCACGCTGATAAAACCCGTAAAGGAACGCGGTGAAAGCGCCGAGGTCGAGGGCGGCGGCGCCGACGCAGAGCAGATGATCGCTGATGCGGGCCAACTCGCCCAGGATCACACGCAGATACTTGCAGCGCGGCGTCAACTCGATGCCAAGAAGTTTTTCCACGGTGTGGTGCCAGGCGATTTCGTTGGCCAGCGGCGAGATGTAATTCATGCGGTCGACGATGGTGACGTACTGGTTGTAGTCCAGGTCTTCGCCGAGTTTCTCGAAGCCGCTGTGCAGATAGCCGATGTCGGGCACCGCCTTGACGATGGCTTCGCCGTCGAGGGTGAGGAGAAGGCGCAGCGTGGTGTGCGTGGCCGGGTGCTGCGGGCCGAAATTCAGCGTCCAGAGGTAATCCTGGTCGGTGCGCTGTTCGGCGCCGGATTGGACAAGCTCCAGGGGCACTGGCAATCCTCCGTTAACTCTCCGCCCGCGTGATGACCGGGAAATTATGCCGTTCGCCGTGGCCCCGCAACGGATAGTCCTTGCGGAGCGGGTGGCTGGTAAACTCCTCGGGCATCAGAATGCGCCGCAAATCGGGATGGCCCTTGAACACGATGCCATACATATCAAAGACCTCGCGCTCCAGCCAGTCGGCCGACTTCCACAACGGGTAGGCCGAGGGCAGCACCAACTCGGGTTCGTTGACAAACGTCTTGACGACGAGGCGCTCGCCCGTGGCTGTGTTGATCAGCACGTACATCACGCCGAAACGATCGCGAGCACCGGGATATTTCAAATAATCGGCCGCGGTCAACTCGGCGAGCATGTCGAAGCCGCACTCTTCCTTGAGGCATTTGAGTACATCGAAGAGGCGGTCGGCGGCAACGATAACGCGCTTGTTGTCGCGGAATTGCCCGGTCTGGAAGCTATCGGGGCCCAGGCGGTCGCGAAGAGCGGTTTGGTAGTCCATGGTGTGTCGCTAAGCCGCAAGCGGCTTATTTCCGCCAATGGGTCGAGGTTGTGAAATCGCCGGGGGAGACCACTGCGTTGGCCGGCTGCTGAATCACCGGCTCCGGGCCTTCGTGCAGGGTCCGCGTTTTGTATTCCTTGCCGCTGAAAGTGCCGGTCTTCTTGATCTTGTCTTGCAGGTCGATGAGCGCTTGCAGCAGCTGCTCCGGCCGCGGCGGGCAGCCGGGGATGTAGATGTCCACCGGCATGAAGCGATCCACCCCCTGCACGACGGCGTAGGTGTCGAAGACGCCGCCGCTTGAAGCGCAGGCGCCCATCGAGATGCACCACTTCGGCTCGGGCATTTGCAACCAGATGCGCTGCAGCACGGGCAGCATCTTCATCACAACCCGGCCGGCGACGATCATCAGGTCGCATTGCCGCGGCGTGAAGCGCATGGCCTCGGCGCCGAAGCGGGCGATGTCGTGCCGCGATGCGCCGGTGGCCATCAGTTCGATGCCGCAGCAGGCCGTGGCGAAGGGCATGGGCCACAGGCTATTGGACCGGGCCCAGTTGGCTACATGGTCGAGCTTCGAAAGCACCACATTTTCAGGCAGATCTACGCGCCACTGGAAGACCCCCTTGCGCCAGGCGTAAACGTAGGCCACTGCTAGCGTCGCCACGAAGACAAGCATGGTGACAAAGACCGGGCCGCGGATCAGACCGGGCAGACCGCCATCTGTGTAGGCAACCGTCGCCCAGGGATAAAGGAAGAGCAGTTCGACGTCGAACACCAGAAAAAGGATCGCGATCAGGTAAAACTTGACGTCGAAGTGCTGGCGGGCGTCGCCGATGGGATCCATGCCCGATTCGTAGGGCATTTGCTTGACGGGTGTGTTGTTTTGAGGACCGAGCAGATGGGCGACGGACAGCATGCCGGCCACCATCGCGAGGGTTATCACGAGGTAAAGCAAAATCGGCAAATATGTGGCCAGATCAAACGTTTCCATCGCGGCACTCCGCCCGGTTAACCCATTCGCAGGCTAATATAGGCGGGTGCCGCGGACGGACAAGTGCTACCAACGGCGATAATACCCACCGCCAATGCCAACGCCCACCGCGACGGGCGGCGGATCGTAGTAATAGCCGGGGCGTCCGTAGATAATCACGGGCGGCGGCACGGCGTAGGTTCCGACGGCACGGCTCTGCAACTCGAGGATGACGTTGCTGCTGACGCCGTTTTGAGAGAGGTACGTGATATCGTCGGCGTTGATGCTGTAGGCAGCACCTGAATTGCGAATTTGAGCGATGATGTTGGCTTCGGGCACGCCGCTACGGGTCATCTGCACGATATCCTGGTAAGTTGGCGCCCGCACCGCGCGTTCCTGGGCGGCGGCAGCATAGGCGGCCTGTGTCTCGGCTGCGCGCTGTTCTTGACGGTCTTCCTGATGTCCAACCATGCCGCCGACCGCAGCGCCGGTGACGGCCCCAAGGGCGGCACCGGCAATTGGAGCGTGGCATGCTGCCCCGAGCAGGCCACCGAAGATGCCGCCGATCGCGCCGCCGCCGAGTGCGTCTGCTTGTGTATTACTCATGCTGCTGCAACCGCAGGTCGCAATCAACAGGGCACCTATGACAAGATTTTTCTTCATGAATAAGACTCCTTGGCACCTGGACCGGTGTTCACAAACCGATGCCAGGGCGAGGTTCCTCCCCACCGAGCCGCGTCTTATGCGGCAATACCGATTTGGCGTCAAGCCCTTTTTCCATTTGACGCCGCCCGCCGCAGCCCTAACGATATAGGAGGCTCAAAGAAAAAGGGGACAGGCCCCGTTGTGCGAAGCACCCTCCGGGCCGGTCCGGCAACGGGGCCTGTCCCCTTTTTCTTTGAGCGAGTTCCATGTGTATCATCGGCTCAAAGGAGTGCCTCGAATGAATCAGTGCATCCACGCCACGGCAGCCATCGCGCTAGCCTGGCTTGCCTTGTTTACGCCGTCCGCTGCCGCCCAGCAAACCACGGCCAAAAAAATCGTCACGGTCGAAGGGATCACCGAGTACAAGCTTGACAACGGCGTCAAGTTTCTCCTGTTTCCCGATCCTTCCGCCTCTAACGTGACGATCAGCATGACGGTCCTCGTCGGCTCTCGCCACGAAGGCTACGGCGAGTCTGGCATGGCGCATTTGCTGGAGCACATGTGCTTTAAGGGCACGCCGACCTTTCCGAACATCGACAAGGTGTTGCAAGAGCACGGCGCGAACAACACTGCCAACGCCACCACCTGGCTTGACCGCACCAACTACTTCGAGACGATGCCCGGCACCGACGACAACCTGGAATTCGGTCTGAAGCTGAAAGCGGACATCCTGATCAACAGCAACCTCAAGAAGGCGGATCTCGACAAGGAAATGACGGTGGTGCGCAGCGAATTCGAAAGGAACGAAAACAATCCGGGCACCATTCTGAGCCAAAGGCTGATCTCGGCCGCGTTCGAGTGGCACAACTACGGCAAAACAACCATCGGCAACCGGGCCGACATTGAAAGGGTGCCGATCGAGAGTTTGCGGGTTTTTTATCGCAAATACTACCAGCCCGACAACATCATCGTGGCAATCGCCGGCAAGTTCGACGAGAAAAAAGCGATCGGGTGGATGGAGCAATACTTCGGCACGCTCAAGCGGCCCAGCCGCATTTTGGAGGAGACCTATACGGAGGAGCCGGCGCAGGATGGCGAGCGCCTGGCGGTGCTGCGGCGGGTCGGCAAGGTGCCGGTGGTAGGGGTTGCCTATCACATACCGGGGACTGCCCATCCCGATTTCGCGGTCCTGGATGTGCTCAGCAGCATTCTCAGCTCGGAACCCAGCGGCCGGCTCTACAAGGCGCTGGTCGAAACAAAAAAGGCCACCGCGGTCACGGCGGGCATCCAGCTCACGCATGATCCGTACCTGTTGGAGGTCTATGCCCAGGTTGCCCCCAAGGCCACGTCTGAGGAAGTTCGTGACGTCATTACTGACATTTTGGAAAACATGGGAAACGGCAAGGTGACCGAGGACGAGGTCGAACGCGCCAAGCGAAAACTGCGGGCGGAGCGGGATCGCACGTTGACGCAAAGCGATTCGCTCGCGATGGAGCTAAGCGAGTGGATCGGTTCGGGCGACTGGCGGCTGTTGTTCATTCACCGCGACCGTGTTGCCAAGGTGACGGCTGCCGATGTGGCGGCGGTGGCGAAAAAGTATTTCAAACGCAGCAACCGCACCGTGGGATTCTACCTGCCGACCGAGGCGCCCGATCGCACGCCAGTGCCGGAGCTGCCTGACATCGCCAAGATGGTCGGCGGCTACAAGGGCGGACCGCCGATTCCCCTGGGAGAGTACTTCGACCCCACCGCCGAGCACCTGGAAAAGCGCACCAAGCGTCTTACCTTGCCGAGCGGCCTCAAAGTCGCGCTTTTGCCCAAGAAGACGCGCGGCGAAATGATGGTCGGCGAGATCGTCCTGCGTTTCGGCAATGAAAAATCGTTGCTGGGCAAGACGACGGCGGCCAGCTTCCTGGGTTCTTTGATGATGCGTGGCACAACCAAGCTCACCTACGAGCAGATCCAGGACGAATTGGACATCGCGGGCGCCACACTTGACGTAAGCACCGGAGCAGGAACGCTGACCTTGACTATGCAGTGCAAGCGCAGCAAACTGCCGTTGCTTCTGAGGTTGGCTCATGGAATCCTGCGCAATCCGACCTTCCCCGAGGACGAGCTGGGGATCCTCAAACGCGGCACCCGGCAGTCGTTGGAAAGGGGCTTGACCGATCCCAAGAGCCTGGCGAGGAACACGCTGCAGCGCAAGCTCAATCCGTTTCCCAAGGACAGCATCCACTATGTGCCGACGATTGCCGAGTCGATCGAGCGAGTCGACAAGGTGACGCGCTCCGACGTGGTGCAGATTTACAATGAGCAGATCGGCGCCTCCTTTGGCGACATAGCCCTGGTCGGCGATTTTGACGAGGCGGCGACGATGAAGGAATTGGAAGCGATTCTGTCCGGCTGGAAGTCCAAAACGCCTTTCCAGCGCATTCCCCAGATTGCCAAAACCGAGGTGCCCGGCGGCAAGGAAAAAATCGAGACGCCGGACAAGGAGGATGCGATCTACATGGCGGGCTTCCGCCTCGCCATCGACGATAGCGACAAGGATTATCCGGCGTTGGTGATGGCGAACTACGTCCTGGGCCAAAGCGCTTTTAACTCACGGATCGTCGATCGGCTGCGGACCAAGGAGGGCCTGTGCTACGGAGCCGGCAGCAGCTTCAGCGCGAGCAGCCTCGACAAGGCGGCGTCATTCAACGTGGGCGCCAATTGCAATCCGCTCAACATGGTTAAGCTCGACAATTCCATGCAGGAGATTGTCGATTTGTTCGCCAAGAAGGGCATTACCAAGGATGAGCTGGGCGAGGGGATCAACGGTATCTTGCAAGAGTGGAAAGTCGACCGCAGCAGTGACAGCACGGTGGCATCGCAGTTGGTGAGCCAGGCCTACCTGGGCCGGACCTATCAACGGACGATCGACCTGGAGAAACGCCTGGCGGCCTTGACCGTGGAGGAAGTCAACGCCGCGATCCGGCGGCATTTCGATCCGGCACGCTTTGTTATCGTGGAAGCGGGAGACTTCGCAAAAAAGAAGTAGGCTGCACATGGTAGTAGGCACACTCCGTGTGCCGTAAGCCAAAACGGCACACGGAGTGTGCCTGCTACTTTGCCGAGCAAATTCCTCAAACGGTGTAGGCTCGCTGAAACCAGTCATCAGGCAGCACGGTCAAGCCATTGGCAGCCGGGTCGCTGACGCACTGCTTGTCATTGTTAGTGAACAGGACGTACTGGTGGCATCCCGGGCATCGTCCCACCAAACCCGCCCCTTGCCACCACGCCGCCAACAATTGCGCGTAGCGGTCGGGATCGGCAGTTTCCAGCTGAAAGTCGATACCACCGATCTGAAATCCGCAACCCGGCCACGGACACGACATCCAGGTTCCGTGATAAACGACATGCGGCATGGCTTTTCGCTCGAATCCCATCCGCCGATACTCGGCAACCCGTTGGGCGATCTCCCCGGGAGGCACGACCGCGACGGCGCTTTCTGGCAGGTGATTCATGGCTAATCCCGCAACTTGAAACTCACGTACTTCGTCTCCAGGTACGCCTCCAGCCCCTCGTGGCCCAGCTCGCGGCCCAGGCCGCTTTCCTTCATGCCGCCGAACGGGCACTGCGGCGTCGCCGGCACCGGGTCGTTGATGCCGATGATGCCCGCCTCCAGGCCCTCCGCCATCTTCCACGCCATCGTCAGATCGTTGGTGAAGACGTAGGCCGCCAGGCCGTAGCGGGTGTTGTTGGCCGCGCGCGATCACGTCGTCGATCTTGCTGAAATCCAGCATCGGCATCACCGGGGCGAACGGCTCCTCGGTCATCATCTTGGCGTTGCGGCGTCAATGTCGTCAGCACCGTCGGCTCGAAGAAGTAGCCCTTGTCGAAGCTTGTCGCTGCGCTTGCCGCCGGTCAGGATCTTCGCCCCGCTTGCGCCGGGCGTCGTCGACCAGGGCCATGCGTGTTGTCCATGGCCTTCTTCTCGAACATCGGCCCGATCTCGATGCCGGCGTCCAGGCCGTTGCCGAGCTTCAGCGCCTTGGCGAACTCGACGGCCGCCTCGGTGAACTTCTTCTGCACGTCCTTGTGGACGTAGAAACGGCTCGGGGCGATGCACACCTGGCCGTTGTTGCGGAACTTGCCCATGACCGCGATCTTGGCCCCGACCTCGGGATCGGCGTCCGGGAAAGACGATGAACGGAGCATGGCCGCCCAGTTCCAGGCTGAGGCGCTTCATCTGGTCGGCACAGCCGCTTCATCAGTTGCTTGCCCACCTCGGTCGAGCCGGTGAAGCTGATCTTGCGGCAGATCGGGTTTTCCAGGAACTCGTCGGCGATTTCCTGAGCCGGACCCATGACCAGGTTGGCGACGCCCGGCGGCAGCCCGGCGTCGATCAGGCACTCGAAGACCTGGATCAGGCACAGCGGCGTCTGGCTGGCCGGCTTGCAGACGATGGTGCAGCCGGCCGCCAGGGCCGGGGCGATCTTGCGCGATTGCAGCGTGATCGGGAAATTCCACGGGCTGATGGCGCCGACGACGCCGACGGGATGCTTGATGGTGACGTGCCGTTTGCCCGGCGACGAGTTCGGAATCACCTGGCCGTAGGCCCGTTTGCCTTCCTCGGCGAACCATTCGAAGGTGTCGGCCGAGTGCAGCACCTCCGCCTTGGCCTCGGCCACGCGGCTTGCCCTGCTCCATGGTCAGGGTGCGGGCGATGGCGTCGGCCCGCTCGCGCATCAGGTCGGCGGTCTTCTTGAGGACCTTGGCCCGGTCGTAGGCGGTCAGCTTCATCCAGGCTGGCATGGCCCTGTGCGGCGGCCTCCAGGGCGCGCTTGGTCTCGGCCCGGCCGCCGTAGGCGATCTCGGCGATGCACTTCCTCGGTGGCGGGTTGATGACGGCCAGCGTGCGGCCGTTCTCGGCGTCGCACCACTTGCCGTCGATGTACATCTTCTTGAGCGTCGCGGTTGCCGTCGCCATTATCTTCTCCTTGTGTTTGTCACAATTGATCGCCACTTACCAACGTCTGTTCGACTTTATCATTATATTGGCCACGGTCTTAATGACCGTCCGCCTTGCCAAACCAGGCCGGCAGCGACGTGGCCAAATCCTCCACGAATTTGCTGCGCGGCAAGACAAGATCGCAGCCCGCCGCCCGTGCCGCCGACAGCGTCTGCGTATCGACATGCGATCCGTAGCCGACGACATACGGCCGGGGGGAGGGCAGCGATTTCATCAACTCGACAATGGCCAGTCCTGGATTGTGCAAATCGACCAGCACGCACCGTGCTTCTGCTTTTGCCAGCAGATTGCGCAATTGCTCCTGCGACCGCGCCGCTTTCACGTCCAGTCCGGCGGCGCGGGCAGTCCCGACGACACGGCTCGTGAAGATCAGGTCGTCAGAAAGTAGATAGCACAGCATGCTGTCTTCCCGCTCAGATTGCTTCCGGGCCCCGTTCCCCCGTGCGAATGCGAATGACATCCTCCAGGGGCAGAATGAATATCTTGCCGTCGCCGATGCGCCCTTCCGGCCCAGTGCGCCCGGCCTCCATGATAGCGTTGACGGTCGGCTCGACGAAATCCTCGTTGACCGCGATTTGCAGCTGAACCTTGCGGAGGAGGTTGACCGTCAGCTCGTGACCGCGGTAGACCTCGGTGTGGCCTTTTTGGCGGCCGAAGCCTTGCACGTCGATGATCGTCATGCGAAAGACGGCCACCTTGCTCAGGGCCTCCTTGACGGCTTCGAGCTTCGACGGCTGGATGATAGCGAGGATCAGTTTCATGGCGGCACATTCCTGCTCACTCAGGCTGGCACAGGCAGCTTGGCGAGTTCCCGTTTGACCTCGTTGGAATCGTAAATACTCCCGACGCCGTGCTGCCGATTGCCCAGGTATTTCTCAAAGGAAACTCGGGCCTGAGCGTCCTCGCCAAGGAAAAGATGGATTTGACCCATTCGGTAATGCACGTCGTTGAGCAATTGCATCGCCCATTTCATGCCCTCGCCGCAATCGCCAAATGCGACTTCATCCAGTTCACGATTTAGCATCAGCGCCCAAATCGCCAACGCCGCCCGCTCCTGGCCGCTCATCGACAAACAACCGGCATAGTGCCACAGGGCTAGCGGACACTGCGGAGCCAACTCGACCGCACGCTTGGCGCATTCCAGGGCTGTGTCATACTCGAATTGCTCGTAATAGGTTTGGCTGAGCATCATCCAGAGCCAATGGTCCGTCGGCGCGTGGATCAGTTCGCGGTGCAAGCGCAGTTGAGCTTCCTGCCAGTTTTCGGCGTTGAGCAGGCGCTCGATGGCTTTGGCGGCTTTATCTTTGGAACCAGTCGTTTTTCTGGCGTTTCTTGTCTTTTCCTTGGCCCATGAGCCGCCGCCGTTTGCCAGCGTCGTGCGTTTCTTTGTTGCTTGGCTGCGCATTTTTTCGGTGCTCCGGTCTATCCTTGGGGCTGCGTTTCCTGGTCATTTCCTGTGACCCTATTTGTCGCACTCCACCAGTGTACCCCCATTCGCCAAATAACTCGCGTCCACGGGGTAATTCGCAAACTGGATGGTGTAATACTCCTCGAACCATTCCTGAATGTCGGCAATCAATCCTTCATCATACTCCGGCTGCACGTGCAGCGTCGAGCCAAAGTCATTCCGGCGGATTTCCCCTTGCTCGACGATCACCTCGCCCGCCTTGAGCACGAAGCGCGGCATCTCGAACATCGCCTTGATGTCCTTGCCGGGCGTGTAAATCGTGATGTCGGCATCCGCCCCAGGCCCGAGGTGGCCCTTGTGCGTCAGCCCCAGCATCCGCGCCGGACCCGCCCGGGTGATGATGGCGATCTCGTAAAGGCTGTATTCGCGATCCAGGTCCTTGAGCACCGACCGCTCCAGCACGCGCGGATGGCACCCGCTTGAGGACCTCCTGGCGATACGTTGCGATCCATCAGCAGCTGCACGATCTCCGGATAGGCCAGGAACGAGCCGCCGTTGGGATGATCGGTGCTCATGGCCGATGCGCCACGGATCGTTGACGAGCAGATACCACTCCAGCCCGATGGCCCACTGCAAGGCATGGACGAACGTTTTGTCCTTGTAGGTGATCGGCACGATGCCGCAGCCGGCCTCCATTTCGGTGTCGCCGTTGAACCATTTTCGGCCCGGTCACCTTGTGCAGGTAATAGCCGAGCGGCCCGTCGCCGGTCATCGAAGTCGTTTCGCCGAACATGACCTGGCCGACGTCAACCGTCAGGTTTGGATGCGCGTTGACGTAGTCCGCGAGCTGGACCGCGTGTGAGCGGAACGTCGCCCTGATCGTCGGGGCCGCCGCCGTAGCTGTGGAACTGGATGTGCGTCAGGTGGGCCCGCCGGCCCTCCAGGGCCTTCATGGTATCGAGCGTCGTGGTCCAGTTGCCGGGCAGGCCGAGGTTGTTGCAATGGATGTGGACGGGGTGCGGCAAGCCGTAGGTCGATGGCGGTTTGAGCCAGGGCGGTGATGATTTGCCGCGGGGTGACGTTGTCGAAATGCTCGACCGGCTCGTCGAGGCTGTGGACGTTGCCGCCGCCTTCCTTCCAGACTTCGACGCCGCCGGGGTTGACCAGCTTGATCGCGTAAGCCTTGGCGGCGCCGAGCAGCCAGGCGCAGAAGCCGCGCAGCTTCTCCATGTCGCCTGACGCGACCTGATTCAGGACGTAATGGTTGTTGCCCATGAGGACGAAGAAACCCTTGTCGATGACGGGCGTGTCGTGGAACTCCTCATGGGCGTGGCGGGCACCAAGCGGCGGAATGGCGGCGTCGAAAGCGGTGGTGTAGCCAAGACCGGCATAGAGATAGCCGGTGGCGAAGGTGCTGGGCACGCTGCCGGTGGTGCCGGAGCGGGTCAGCGGCGTGCGGCGGACCATGGGGGACTTGCGTTTGTCCTCGGGCCGCATTTTGCGAGCGACGTTGACCTTCGGCCCGGCGATGTGGGCGTGCATGTCGACGCCGCCGGGCATGATGACCAGGCCGGTGGCGTCGAGGGTCTTGTTCGGTTTGGAGGCGGGGTCCGTCGGTGGGGCGACGATCTTGCCGTCCTTGTATCCAGAGGTCCTTGACGACGCCGTCGATGGCGTTGGCGGGATCGTAGACGGTGCCGTTGGCGATTTTGAGAAGGGACATTTCGTGTTTCCGACAAAAACTGAGGCCGAGATGTTTTTACACGTCGCGTAATCCTTCTGAGTACAGAAAAGCCTTGATTTTCCGCAACGTGTTTCCAAAATCCCTCAGAAATGCTGCCTTTTCAAAATCTTGCTCGCGCGATGACATCCTCCTGCATGTCTCGGAAAAACTGAATCAGGCCATCCAGATGACTCATGGCCTGGACAATGTGCGCCGGGAAGCGGGCAAGTAAGGCCGGTATAATCACCTGTGCCGGCGTCTCGGTGCGTTGGCTGAGCATTTGAAGAACAGCGTCGCGAACATTGGAGGGGCTCAATCCCTGCTTTAAGAGTATTTGCGCTGGGCCCGATTCAGCCTCCCGCATCAAGCCGAGAAGAATGTGCTCCGTGCCGATGTAAACATGGTTAAGCTCGCGCGCTTCCGTGATTGCATATTCGATGACTTTTTTGGCCCTGGGCACGGGGTTGGACATCACTGTCTCCCCCACCTCCACCGGCAGTTTTTCGACCTCGTTTCGGATGCGGTCAGGGTCAACCTCAAGGGAGCGGAGGACTTGCGCAGCGAGACCTGAACCCTCTTGGACCAACGCCAGAAGGATGTGCTCCGGCCCGATGTAGAAATGGTGATAGCGTTGTGCTTCCATGTTGGCCATTTTCATGACCTTCCTGGCGCCGTCTGTGAAATGTTCGTACATCCTCGTCTCCCGTCATTACAACGTCCTGACATCGCGTTCAACGATCAAGATCTCCTTCTGCCGGAACTCGCGCAGCAGCTTGCGTTTGAGTTTTTTCAGCAACTTTCGAGTTGTTCCACCGAAATCGGAAAGGACTCGATAGATCACTATGTCGTCCCGATACGTCACGTTGGCCTGTTTCCACCATCCTTCATAGGGCTGCGGGAAAAACAGCAGGCCATCGAAGTGCTCCAGCAGCCAATCTCGAACCATTTGGAATTTCCGCGCTTCAACTGGCGTGCCGTCGTTGTAGGTGAGCGGAAGGAGCACATCAAACTCTTTCACCGGTGTCCACTCCTGGCAAGCTGGAAGCAGCCGGTTCGCGGGTGACGACAGTAAATCGTATGCCCTTGTCACGCAGCAGGGTTACAGCCTCCTCCGACAGGACGTACATGCGATCGCGTAGCATCATCCCCGGCGAGTGACGCAACAACAGCGGCAACGCCTTCAACTCTTCTTTTTTTGTCATCCGGATAATGACCTTCACAACGATTCCTCCCTTATATCCATTGGGGACCTGGCGTGATTCCCTTCCTAGCCTAGTTTGCGGGGGTGGCATAGGTCAAGGCATTTGCATCTCTCGCACCGGGCAGTCGATTTTCCTCAGCACCTCCTCATCGCTCGGAAACGGCGAATCAAACGCCGGCTGCAGCGGGATCGGCACGTCATCCATGCGATAAACCGTCCCGCCCACGTTGATGCCGTAAGTCGCCGTCGTGAAGGCCACCGCCGCCCCGCGCACCGTCGCCGTTTCCTTGGGATCGAGGGCGATGTAGGGAATGCTCGCCAAATGCTCGCGGGCCGGCTGCGAAAAATTGCCCATCGGGTCCGACGCCACGATCAGGGCCGCGTCCGCCTCGCCGCGGGCCAATGTGTCTGCGGTGGTGAACTCGCCGGGATTGAAACGCGGGTAGCCGCGGCCCAGGTTGACGCCAAAGGGGTAACCCGTCTGCCAGCTCACCACATTGTCGGCTCCCGTGACGTTGCCGTGGCCGCGCATCGGCTTGGCGTAAAACCGCGTGAATTCGTTGAGATCGCGGGCCAGCATCAGCGCCGCCTCGGCATTGAGATGCTTGCCGCGCGTCATCGATAGACCCATCCCGAAAAAGAGGATGCCGAACTTGCACGTCTTCATGCGCTGAGCCAGATCCTTCAGTTTTTCCAACGGGATTCCCGTCTCCTGCTCGACGGAGGCGTCCAGTTCCAAGTCCTTGACCAATGCCCGCAGCGCCCACAATGCCTCGAAATCCTTGCGCGGCTTGAACTGCAAGAAAATGTCGGCCGCCGGCACGCTTTTCGAGCGGCGCACATCGACGATCACGACAGTCCGGTCCTTGCGGCCGTTGGGAATGAACAAGCCCTTGGGCATGGTCGAGTAACGGCCCCAATGGCGCGCGATGCGATTCGGCGGGATTGCTGCCCCAGAACATGACGAAGTCGGCCCGGTTCTTGACCTCGCCGAGCGAGCAGGTGACTTCGCCGACGCCTTGAAACGCCATGCCGCCGGGGCCGTGGCACACGGACGTCGTCGTGTCGACGCAGCCGCCGATGCGGTCGGCAATGGCCACGGCCACGCGCTGGGCCTCGCAGGTGGTGTCGGAAAGGCCGTAGACAATCGGATATCGTGCCTGGAAGAGAATGCGTGCGGCTTCCTCCACCGCCTCATCGAGCGACGCCGGTTTGCCGCGGATTGTCGCCACGGGCCGCTGCTCGACGTGGTGATTGAGGAACCACGCCTTGCCCAAAATGCAGGCGTTCTTGGCCCTGATGATGCGGTTGTCCTCGACGGTCAATTCCATGTCGTCGCAGACACAGCCGCAGAAGGTGCAGGTGGCGTTGGGAACAGTTTTTAACTCGGATTCTGGCATCGCTATTTCTCCAAGGGCGGTTCGATTCCCAAGTCGCGGCAAATTTTCCGCACCAAGTGTGGATTGACTTCGGGATGCCTAGGAATTTCCGTTCGTCGCCGTGTCACTGAGTGAATGTAAATCGTGTGCTTCCCGCCTTCGCGCAGGAACTGCGCACCGTGGCGTTCGACATATCGTAAGAATTTGCGGCGTTTCATTTGACGCTCGGCGTCATAAAACGAGTTTTCAAGGGGATGATTTCCACATAATCGGCTTTCGGCCCCATGGTGGGTTTCGCCTTTGCATTGGGTCGAGGCAAGGATTCGCCCTCATCGACGACCACTTCTGCCATCAATTTGAGAGCGTCCCGTATCATGCCTCGAGCGGACCGCAGGGTTTTTCCTTGGCTGCAAACGCCCGGAAAATCCACCACTTCGACAACGTACCAGCCGCTCTCCGTCTTGAAAAAATGTGCGTGGTAAGCAAGCATGTCTATTCCCTCTCAAGTTCAACATCAATCCCCTTGCTATTCGGCATTCCCGTCCCGTGCGTCTCGCCGCTCATCAGCCGGCTCGACGCATCGCCATACGGCAGAAACAACAGCCCCGGCGGCAAATCGCCCTTCTTCGCTGCCAGACAGACAATCACCACCTCCCCCTGCTCCGAACGCAACCGCACGCGGTCGCCCGTGGTCAGCCCCATCCGTGCCATGTCCTCGGGGCACATCTGCACCGTCCCCGTCTCCTCTTCGTAGCCCGCCGAGAACTTCCCCTCGTTGAGGCTGGTGCCCTGGCGGCTCGTCCGGCCGGGGATCAGAATGAATTGCTCGCTGCCCATGTTCACCAGTATACCCGATGCCGCGCTTTTTTGCCCCTGCCCTTGACGTGGCGCCGCGCCTACTTATGATAAGGAATTCCCGCAAGCCCGCTGGAAGGAAGATGCAATGTCCACGTTCATGGCCAATCGCGAAAATATCGAGCAAGGTTGGTTCGTCATCGACGCCGCCGACCAGGTCGTCGGCCGGCTGGCCGTCAAGATCGCCAACCTGCTGCGCGGCAAGCACCGCCCCGTGTATACGCCGCATGTCGACACCGGCGAGTTCGTCGTCGTCATCAACGCCGCCAAGATGAAATTCACCGGCAACAAGCTGGAAACCAAGACCTATCAGGCCTATTCGCACTATCCGGGCGGCCAAAAGATCATCAGCGCTCGCGATCTGATGCAGCGCAAGCCGGAGCGGGTGCTGGAGTACGCCGTCCGCCGCATGGTGCCGCGCAACAAGCTCGGTCGGCTGCAAATGTCCAAGCTCAAGATTTACGCCGGGCCGACTCATCCGCACCAGGCCCAGCAGCCTCAGGAATACAAAGTCTAATCGGGAGCAATGATTGTGGCTGTCGCAACCAAGAAAACCCACATCGGCACCGGCCGCCGCAAAACGTCGGTGGCTCGCGTTCGCCTGTCGGAAGGCACCGGCAAGATCACCATCAACGGCCGGGACCTGGAGCATTATTTCACCGAGGTCAAGGACCGCAACTCCGTGCTCGGGCCGCTGGGCTTGTGCGAAATGAAGAGCAAAATCGACCTGGTCTGCCTGGTGCACGGCGGCGGCATCACCGGCCAGGCCGGGGCCATCTGTCAGGGCATCGCTCGCGCCGTCAAGGAGATGTACGGCTTGAGCACGCCCCCGGCACCCGAATCGCCAGACGGCGACGCCGTCAACAACATGGCCAAGCAGCTACGCGAATCGGGCTATTTGACCCGCGACGGCCGCATGAAGGAACGCAAGAAATACGGCCGCAAGGGGGCACGCAAGAGCTTCCAGTTCTCGAAACGCTGATGTCCTCGTGGGGCAGGCTTTCAGCCTGCCTTTTCGCTGGAGATGTCATGCTCAATCCCCCACGCCGCCACAAATCACCGGTCGGCGTTTTGGGCCACGACCCCTTCCGAGTCATTTTCCTCCAAAGACTGGCAGTGTGTCTTGTGGCTCTTTGCGCGCTCACTGCTCTCACATTAGCGGCTGTATTGGCGCGGTCGCCGACGGCACAGCCGCTGGCCGCTCCAGCAAAAGACACCTCGCCGCCACGCCTGGACCGTTTCGGCGAAACGCTGCCTACGGGGGCGGTCAATCGCATTGGCTCGACTTTGTTTCGCAGCGGCGGCTATGCGAGCCGCTTGATGTTTACACCGGATGGCAAAGGTCTCATTTCTCGCGATGGCTCCTCTGTCATCCATTGGGACGCCGCGACCGGAAAGATACGATGGCGGTTTGCGTTGGACAAATCCATAAGGGACATCACCATGAGCAGCGATGGCAGGATGCTCGCCGTGCTTAGCTTCGCGGAGTTCGCCGTGGTGGAGACCAGTACCGGCAAAGCGCTGATCCGCCATGCCTGGCCAGTCGAGAAGGGCGCCAACGAAATCATCAGGGTGGCGATTTCCCCCGACCTTGGCACCTTTGCCCGCGGTTCTGATAACGGAAAAATGGGTCTATTTGACGCTTTCACTGGCAAGGAAAAAATGAGCATCGCCGTCGGCGGCACATTCCGCCCACAATTTCAACCACACGGTGCGATGTGGTTTTTGTCTGACGGCAAAGCGATTCTCGTGGCAGTCGATCGGAAACCAGGATTGACGGTTTTCGACACGGCGACCGGCAAATCCACGGGCACCCTGGCAGCTCAGGAAAAGCAGCTGAATTTCCGGGCTTTCTCTGGCGATTGCCGACTCATGGCCACAACCTTCACCGATTTCGAGAAACCGGGCCAACCCCTGGATGTCATGCTTTGGGACTTAGCAACGGACAAATTACGCGTCACGTTCAAACACAACTTCGACTACACTCTTTGCTGCGCCTTCTCGCCCGATAACAGTTTAATAGCCATCGGCGGCGTCGGAAGGGAAATTGGTGTTTACGACACCGCCACCGGCAAAGAACGGCAACGGGTGTATATGCATGGCTTCACCACGGCATTGGCGTTCACACCTGACGGCAAGTCGCTTGCTGCCGCCTGCCAGAGCGGTGGTTTGAAGATATGGGACGTCGCGACCGGAAAGGCCGTGCCGCCTTTGTCCGAACACGCCACTTACTTGCTCGATCTTCGATTTGTGGACGGCGGCAAAAAGTTGCTGTCCTTGGCCGAGGGGGTTTACTGGTGGGATGTGAAAACTGCACAGCTGGCCCGGCACTTGCCAGAGGAACATTGGTACGGCCTCAACAGCAGCCTCCATGGTCAATCGGTATCCGCGGATGGCACGATGCTGGCCGTGCCGTTGCGTAACGATGACGTGGCGTTGATCGACACCGCCACTGGCAAAGCGGTGCGTAATCTGACGGGGCACAAGCGGACCTTGCCGGAGGGCGATTTTGAGTGGGCAACGACGTTTTCGTCCGACGGCACCAAGTTTTTTTCTGTGACACATTACGACCCTCATGTGTTGGTTTGGGACGTGGCCAAGGGCAAGGTCCTGCACGCGTTGCAAAGTTACTCGGGTGGCGCGGACCGGCTCGCGTCGTCGCCAAACGGCCGTTGGCTTGCGACTGCCGCTGGACGATTCTCCGAACAGGAGGATTTCGACATTCGGTTGTGGGATGTGGAATCCGGCAAATTGATGCACCAATGGAAGTCTCGGGCTGGCTCGACGAACGATATGGTTTTCTCCGCCGACAGCTCCCAGTTGGTGGCAGCGGCGGAAGAAGGGGTGCAGACTTGGGACATCGCCAAGGGCCAGCCAGGCCGTGCTTTCGTGGGGGACAAGATCCGCTTTTGGTCGGTGGCGATGACTGCCGACGGTCGCATGGTAGCCACCAACGGACAGAATGCCACAATTTGCCTGTGGGAGGTCGGCACCGGCATGGTGCGCGGCCGCGTTGCCGGGCATAAGGAGGGTATTCTCTCCATGGCCTTCTCGCCAGATGGCAGCTTCCTCGCGGCATCAAGTCGCGATGCGCCGGTTTACATTTGGGACGTCTACGGCCGGGAGACAACCAAACCGCCTGCTGCAGTTCTGGGCAAGCAAGAGCGAGATAGTCTCTGGCAATTACTGGCAGATACCGATTCCGCCGTGTCTTTCAAAGCCATTTGTGAGCTGATTGTTCGCCCGACAGAGGCAGTGCCGTTGCTGGAAGCCGGTTGGAAGCAATCGCCGCGGGTGGCCGCCAATCAGATCGAGAAATGGGTTGAGGACCTGGACAGCGACAAATTCGCCGTTCGCACCAGTGCTACGAAGGAACTGGAGCGGTTCGTCACCGGGCACGAAGAGCTGCTTGGCAAAGCCCTCGAAAAGACGAGGTCTTTGGAAACACGGCGGCGCCTGGAGAACATCCTCGCGCGTTTGAACCCCGAACGGCTGCGCCGGAGCCGAATGCTGGAGGTCATCGAGCAAATCGGCAATGCCCAGGCCCGCGAATTGCTGAAAACGTTGGTAAATCAATCGGAGGACGCACAATTGTCGCGGGAAGCGGCGGCGGGGTTGAAGCGGTTTGGCCAACGTTAGCTGGCCAAGTTCACTTTGACCAATCTTCGATCCGCAAACCGGGCACTTGCTGGAAGTCACGCAGATTGCGCGTAGCCAGTATCGCGTCACGTACGAGCACTGTCGCGGCTATGCGCAAATCCATCTTGCGAACTTTAAGCTTGAGTTTCTTGAGTTGTTCGCACCGTTGAATGGCCGCTTCATCAAAATCAAAGATTTCAACCCGTGCGAGAAAGCGTACCGTGGCGGCGAGACGCCCATAGGCCCACGCCAATTTTTCGGGCCCTTTGGCTTGTCTTAGTTGCGTGTACCATCCCGAAAGTTGCTCTTCGACGGTCACAACGGAAATGGCCCTCTCCTTCGGCGCAATGCCACGTACCCGGCTGACCACCTTCGGGTTCTCGTCCTGGTAAAGCTGCAGAATGTCAGTGTCGAGCACATACAGGCTCATAGTGCTTCCGGGTCGTCTTCAATTTTTTGGCGATATTCTTCAATGGATTTCTTCCAATCGTCAATCCATGGGTCGCCCTTGAACATGCCCGCAAACTCCATCCACGGATCCGGCTCCGTACCAACATCGAGCCCAACAAGCTCTGTGCCGTTCTTCAGCCGCATCTGGATTTTCGTCCGTAACTTTGCCAAGGCTTCTTCGCGAGTAGCGCCCTTGGCGCTGACGGCGAACGGCTCCGTGCCCCGCGCTTTGTAGCCGTTGCCCTTCACGCGCTCCACAAGAACTGGTATTTGCATATATCCTCCGCGGTTTGACACCTTCCAGCGTTCATTGTACGCTTGGATGAGTGGCTACAATACGCCGCCTTCCACTACTACTCGGCCCGCCTCGCAACGGATCTGTTTCAACCTCGTTTGCGCGTTGAGCCCGTGCTTCTTGAGCATCCCGTCTATATCCGCCCGCACCACATCGCCCTGCACCTGCAGCCACGTTTCTTCCTTTGCGGCGTCGGCGATCAGGTTCATGATGAGACTCTTCAGCACATTCGTCGGCATGCCCATCGTGCGGAACTTGGCCAGCCGCGCCGTGACGGCACCTGCATCGACCGCGAGTTCCCAAAGCACCTCGAAAGACACCGGCACAAACACCTGGTACATGCCCTTGACTCTAACGCCCTCAGGCAGAATGTGGATCTCCAGATCTTCCACTGCCACTTCGGGGGGAATGTGCTCGCGTGCTAGATCGTTTAAGTCCTGCTCCGTCAGGAACACCTTCAACTGCTGAATATCCATCCATTTATTCCTTGCTAAGCCGCAAGCGGCGATGAATTACGGAACGTTGAACGCCGCCTTGAGACAGGCCAACGCTTCCTCGCCGCGGTTGCGGTCGACCACCACGCTCACCCGCACCTCGCTGGTGTTGATCATGCCGATGTTGATGTTGCGCTCCGCCAACGCCCCGAACATCTGCCTGGCCACCCCGGTATGCGTCCGCATGCCGACGCCTAGCACAAACAGCTTGGCAATGTTCGGATCGGCCGCCACGGTAATTTGCGGGTCGACCGCGGCCACGGTTTCCTGCGTCAGCTTGCGAGCCCGCTCCAGATCGGCGAGCGGCACGCTGAACGACAGCTCCGCCCGCCCGTCGCCGGTCAGGTTTTGCACGATCATGTCCACGACAATGCCGCCCTTGGCCACGGCTTCGAACAGCAGCGAGCAATTGCCAGGCTTGTCCGGCAGGTTCGCGACGTTGATCCGCCCCTGATCGGTGATGAGCAGCACATCGCTGACGACGATATCCTCCATGCTGTTCAAATGCCCAAGCAACGTCCGGCTTTCGCCGTTGGCGTCATCGACAGCCGTGCGCCGGCCGGCCCTGCCGGTGGGCCGCTGCACGATCGCCGGCATGCCCGCTCCCGGCCGCGCCTCATTTAGATGAAACGCTTGATGCACGGCACGCAGCGCTTTCACGCCGTCTTCCCTGGCCACCAGGACGCTGATCTTGATGTCGCCCGTGGTGATCATCTTCATGTTCAGCTGGGCCTCGGCCAGGGCGGCAAACATCCGCTCGGCCACGCCGGTGTGCGTGCGCATGCCGGTGCCGACGATTGAGACCTTGCTCACCTCTTCCTCGTGCTCGACCGTGGCCCCCAGCTCCATCGCCAGCGGCCGCAACACCGCCAGGGTCGCCGCCAACTCGTTGTGCAGAACGGTGAAACCGATGTTAGCTCGCCCGTCCTTGCCCACATTTTGGCCGATCATATCGACAACGATGTTTTGCTCAGCGATGGCCGCGAAAACGCGGTGGCTGATACCTGGCTCGTCAGGCACTCCCAATAGGCTGATGCGGGCCTCGTCGCGTGTGATGGCCGCCCCGCATACCACGACGCCGCGCATCCAGTCCGTTTCCGGCACGATCCAGGTGCCTTCGGTATCGGTAAACGAGGAGCGCACCTGCAAAGGCACATCGAATTTCTTGCCGAACTCGATGCTCCGCGAGTGCATCACGCCGGCGCCCATGCTCGCCAGTTCCAGCATTTCGTCGTAGCTAATGACGTCGATCTTGCGTGCCTCGGGAACAATCCGCGGATCGGTGGTATAGATGCCGTCGACGTCGGTGTAAATCTCGCAATCAACATCCATAACAGTGGGCAGTGGGCAGTGGGCAGTGGGCAGTGCAGAGCCTGGTTGCGGCGAGCCGCTGGTTTGTGGCTTGCTTTCACTGCCCACTGCCCACTGCCCACTGCCCACTGTTCCCACTTTTTCTTGCTTCATCACCGCCGCCAGCGCCACCGCCGTGGTGTCGGAGCCGCCGCGGCCCAGCGTGGTGATGTTGTAAAGCTCGTCAATTCCCTGGAAGCCGGCGACGATGACGATTTTGCCCTCTTCAAGCGCCTGGCGGATGCGAGCCGTCGAGATATTCTTGATGCGGGCCTTGGTGTGAAAACTATCGGTGACGATGCCGATCTGGGCGCCGGTGAAGCTGATGGCCGGCTGGCCGAGCGACTGGATCGCCATGGCCATCAGGGCGATGGAGATTTGCTCGCCGGTGGCCAGGAGCATGTCCATTTCGCGAGCCGGCGGCTGGTCGCTGATCTCGCGCGCCAGGGAAATCAGTTCATCGGTGGTGTCGCCGCGTGCGCTGACCACGACCATGACCTGTTTGCCATCTTGCTGAGCGCGGATGGCCCGACGAGCGGCCCGCATGATGCGTTCCGCGGTGGCGACGCTGCTGCCGCCAAACTTTTGCACGACCAAGCCCAAGGTATGCTTCTCCTGCGTGAGGACGCGTTCGATATGTCATCATCTTAGCGTTCCACGGCAAAATGGATAATGGATAATGGACAATGGACAATGGATACTCGGACAATGGACAGTGCACTTTGAATCGGTGGCCTGCAAATTGCAAACGTCAATCTGCAATTTCTTCCACCTGGCAATTGTGTGGAGAATCATGCGCATGACACAGCTTCGATCCTTGCTTGCCCTGGCTTGTTGTTTATTGGCCACTTCGGCCCGCGCCGACGACTGGGTGACTTACCCCGCGAAGGACGGCCCCGGCAAGGGCAAGCACATTGTTTTCCTTGCCGGCGACGAGGAGTACCGCTCCGAGGAGGGCCTGCCGATGCTGGCGAAAATCCTCAGCCAACGGCACGGCTTCAAATGCACGGTGCTGTTTTCCCTCGATAAAGACGGCTTCATCGACCCGGATAAGGGCGGCAGCCTTGGCGCCAGCCAGCATGCTCGATTCCGCCGACGGCATCGTCATGCTGCTGCGTTACCGGGCCTGGCCTGATGCCGACATGAAGCATTTTGTCGACGCCTACCAGCGCGGCGTGCCGATCATCGGCCTGCGCACCAGCACCGCATGCCTTTCGCTACCCGGGCAACTCCTCAAGCATCTACAAGAGCTACACCAACTTTGGCAAGAAAGTGTTCGGCGAGGGTTGGGTCAACCACTGGGGCCCAAACAGGAAAGGCGCCACGCGCGGCATACTGCCGCACGACGACAATAAAGCGGCCGATCCTCAATGGCGTGACCGACATCTTCGGCGACAGCGGCGTTTATGAAGTCTATCCGCCGTCCGATGTGGATATCCTCGTGCGGGGCCAGGTGCTCAAGGGCATGCAGCCGACCGATCCGCCTGCCGATTACAAAAAGAAACGCAACACGGACAAGATGGAGCAGGGCGTCAACGATCCCATGATGGCCGTGGCCTGGTCACGCATTCACAAAAACGACGCGGGTAGGGATAACAGGGTGTTCTGCACTACCATGGGCGCTGCCACCGACCTGCTGAGCGAGGGGCTGCGCCGGCTCGTGGTCAACGCCGTCTTTTGGGGATTCAACCTCGAAGTGCCCGCGAAGGCTGATGTAGGTTTTATCGGCGAATTCAAGCCGACGGCGTATGGCACCAAGATCTACAAAAAAGGCGTCAAGCCGGCCGACCTTGCCATTACCCCGGCGGACCTGCAGGAGAAAAAAACCGAAAACACGAAGGTCGAGCACACCAAGGACTCCCTCGACACCATCAAAACTCGCCTCGCGGACAAAAAAGCTGTCTTGATCGACGTCCGCGAACAAACCGAGTGGGACGCAGGGCACCTGAAGGACGCGAAATTACTGCCGCTGAGCAAGATCAATGAAAAGGACAAAGCGGCGGAGCTAACGAAGGTGCTGCCCAAGGACCAGATCATCTATCTGCACTGCGGCTCAGGCAAGCGGTGCGTCACGGCGGCTACCGAGCTGCAAAAACTCGGCTACGATGCCCGACCCCTCAAAGAGGGTTTCAATGCCCTGGTCAAAGCCGGTTTTGAAAAGGCGGCAAAGTGAGGCGCAAGAAAACCGCTATCAACCGGAAGCGCAAGCGAGGGGTGCCGGTGGCCCTCGCTTGCGCTTCGGGTTGGTATCGGTTTTCTTGGTGAATTCGTCTACAATGTCGAGTGTCGCTCAAGAATTGCTAATCAACGAGGTGTATGCGCATGACGGATCCCGCAAATCGCCAAGGTTCCCCAAAAAAAGACCAGTTGCCCGCCCATGGAGGATTGATCGAACCGCTAAATCGCCAGGTCCCTGCCGAGGAAGCCGCCGATTTCGCAAAGCAAGCGGCCTCCCTAAAACGAGTTCCCGTCAGCGACGCCGACCTATCCAGCCTTTATCGCTTCGGCGACGGCGGCCTTAGCCCGCTCACCGGACCGATGAACAAGGCGGCTTTTGACCGCGTTCTCGATGAGGAAGTCATCGACGTCGCCGGTCAAAAATTATGCCTGGACGATCCCCATCTCGTTTCCCGTCGACAAAACCCTGGCCAATACGCTCAAGGCCGGCGAAACCGTCGCCCTGGTCAACAGCAAGAACGAGATCGTCGGCACGCTCGAGATCAACGACATTTTCGCCTTCGACAAGGCCCGCTACATTCAAGAGCGTCTACTGCACGCCAGCGCACCGACCATCCCGGCGGCCACATGGTCACGAGCGATCCGCGCGACATGCTGCTAGGCGGCGAGGTTGCGCGTTTTGCCGCAACCGAAGCATCCGGAATACGGGCAATTCGTATTGTCGCCGCGTGAAACTCGGGCCCTGTTTCGCGAGCGCGGCTGGGCGCGGATCGTCGCCTTCCAAACCCGCAATCCGCTGCACCGCGCCCACGAATATGCCCTGGTCGTCGGCATGGAACGCTGACGCGGGCCGGCCATTTCACCGGCGCCGTGCTCAACCCGCTCGTCGGCGAGACCAAGGGCGACGACGTCGACGCCGCCACCCGCATGCGCACCTACCGCGCCCTGATCGACAACAAGGCCCTGGGCGAGGGCGACAACGATGAGGAACTGTGGAAAAAAGCCGGCTGCGACTTCACCGACCAGCTCATCCTGCTGGGCCTCGACATCAAGATGTTCTACGGCGGGCCGAAGGAAGCGATCATGCACGCCATCTATCGGCAGAACTTCGGCTTCACCGACATCATCATCGGCCGCAAACATGCCGACGCCCCCTACGACGACGGCAAAGACATCTGGGACGGCCTGGCCGCCCAGCGCAAGTTCGACGAACTCAAGGGCGATCTGCTAGATTCAGCCGGTGAAAGTCGGCTTCGCGGCGTTTTATGAAGAGCTGGGCCGCGTCGGGTTGGTCGACGAGTGCGCCCCCAAGGGTTACAAGCAGGTGTCGATCAGCGGCCGCGAGCTGCGCGAGAAATTGCGAGCCGGGACGCTGCCCGATCCGCGGATCATGCGGCCGGAGACGGCGCAGATTCTGATCGAGCGCATGCGAGCGGGGTAGAGTGGGTCGCGCTGGTCGAACTGAGTATGCCGACAAATTGCCGGAGCGTGACGTGATGCAGCCAAAGGAGGCATTAGACCTTGAAACGATTTCTTTTCCTTTGCCTACTGTGTATCGGCTGCCTCGGGACCGGCACTGTGGCTGGCTGGCTTATATCCGGCATTTTTGGAGAGCGTGCAATCGACCGGACTATCGCGATGAGTTGGGGTGACGGCAAGTACGGCAAGCAGTTCTACGGTGCGCGAGTATACCTCGTCCCCATTGGCTCCGAGTTTTCCGTTCGGGCGCGAGTTCTCATTGGCCCCGGGAATGACTATTACCATGATTGTGAGGAAATCGGACGTGCGATCACCATCCGGGATGCAGTTGATCGGTTCGGAAAGATCCGGTGGGAAGACAAGGGATTGTATATCGGCGACCCCGCAGCTGGTGGCTTCCACCTACCACGCACGCGATTGGAGTCGCACCGATAAGTCGCTGAACCAGGCGCTGCGACTGATCATGGCCAAGCGAGGCTGGAGTCTGGGCCGACTTTTTGCGTGAAACCCACGCACTTGTGGTAAGCTTAAGACAAAGCCGAGATTGAGAAGCATTTGCGGGTAGCGCTGATGAACTCGTCGATTGTTGAGGGACCCACGATTGCAAAAAGGGAGAAACCCAATGGAATCAGCAAATCAGACTGAGAACAAAGCCATTGCGATCCGGCTTCCCGCCGAGACCGAGCAGAAGCTCCGCGAGCGGGCCGCCGTCAGTGGGTTGAGTCTGGAAGTGTACCTGGAAGAACTTGCAGAACGAGACGCCAACGCCAATGGCCGCCCTGATGCGTTGACGCTCGCCGTGCAGCGACTGACAAATCGCGCGCCGACTGAAATTTTGGCGGACCGCCATCAGATCCTCAAAAACGCTCGTCGCGGTCGGTCCCTTCCCGAAGGAAAGACACTCCTGGACGTGGTTGAAGGAACCTGGCCCGGTGCCGAAACGGATGAGGAGATTCGCGCAGCCCTCGAAAGGCTGTCCTGATGACCCCCTGTTCCTGTCACGCGATTGGATCGATCCCAGCGCGGATTTGCCGCCTGCGGCACCCTGCGACAGCCGATGATCCAATGTCGAAGCGTTCGCGAGTCGCCCCACGTTGAACTCCCGCCAGCCTTCTTCTAGGTTATCTCTAGTAAGCACCCTAACCGTCTTCGAGGACTGACCGATGTGCTGCCGCACTCGAACGCTTTTCGTTGGGATCATTGCCGCTGTCGCCGTGGCCACCATGATTCATGGAAGCCAGAGCCCGTCCAACCTCGGCAAACAAATCGCCAAGCTCGACATCAAAGACGTTGCCGGTAAAACCTGGAAGATTGCGGATCTCAAAGACCACAAAGCGGTGGTTGTGCTGTTCCTTGGCACGCAATGCCCCGTCAACAATGCCTACATGCCGCGTCTGGCGGAGCTGCACAAAGCGTATGCCGACAAGGGTGTCCTGTTCCTTGGCATCAACAGCAACAAGCAAGACACCTTGGCCAAAATCGCGGACCACGTCAAGGAATTCGGCATTCCGTTCGCCGTGCTATCGGACAGCGAGCAGGCGACCGCTGATCTCTTCGGCGTCGCGGCGCACACCCGAGGCCTTTGTGCTGGATGGCGAGCTCAAGATTCGCTACCAGGGCCGCATCGACGATCGTTTTGGGGCCGGTTTCCAACGCGCCAAGGCCAATCGCGACGACCTGGCCAGCGCTCTTGATGAAGTGATCGAGGGCAAACAGGTCAGCGTGGCCACGACGGAAGTGGCCGGCTGCCTGATTGGGCGCGCAACGGCAACGGTGCCGCCGGCCACGGCGACCGTTACCTACGCCAAACATGTCGCGCCCATCATTCAACATCGCTGCCAGGAATGTCATCGGCCCGGTCAGATTGGTCCCATGCCGCTCATGAACTATGACGATGTTTCGGCGTGGTCCGCCATGATTCACGAGGTGGTCGCCGACAAGCGTATGCCGCCCTGGCACGCCGACGAGAAACAGCACGGCAAATTCCTCAATGAACGTGCCCTTTCCCCGGAAGATCACGCGACCCTGCTCAAGTGGATCGACCTCGGCTGCCCCAAGGGCGACGAGCGCGACCTGCCCGCGCCCGGCAATTCGCCGACAATTGGTACATTGGCAAGCCCGACGCGGTGTTTTATTTGCCTGAGGAAGTTGCCGTCCCGGCCAAGGCGCCGAAAGGCGGCGTGCCCTACAAATACATCATGGTGAAGACCAATTTCGACGAGGACAAGTGGGTGCAAGCGGCGGAATGCAAACCCGGCAATAAAGCTGTCGTGCATCACATCATCGCCTATGTCGTGGGTGCCGGAAAGAAGATCCAGTTCACGGCCGGCGACCTGGGCAACGGCATGCTGTCTGCTTACGCGCCTGGCGACATCGGCTCGGTCTACGCGCCGGGGGCCGCCAAGAAGCTGCCCAAGGGGGCCAGCATTGTGTTTCAAATGCACTACACACCCAACGGCGTTGCTTGCAAAGATCGCTCGTGCGTGGGGCTGGTCTTTGCCAAGGAGCCGCCGAAAGTGGAGGTCAAAGCTGCGCGCCATCGCCAACCTGTTTTTCTTGATTCCTTCGGGCAACCCAAATTACGAAGTTCGCAGTGAAATGACCTTCAAGGAAGAAGCGACGCTATATGCGCTGCTGCCGCACATGCACCTGCGCGGCAAGGATTTCAAGTTCGACGTGGTTTATCCCGACGGCAAAACCGAGACGATCCTCCAGGTGCCGCGCTATGATTTCGGCTGGCAGGCGACCTACCGCCTCAAGGAACCGCTCAAGCTACCGGCGGGCACGGTGATCAAATGCCTGGCCCACTTCGACAATTCCCCGGCCAACCCGTGGAACCCCGACCCGACCGCCAATGTGAGATTTGGCGAGCAAACCTGGGAAGAGATGATGATCGGGTTTATCGACTTCGCTTATACAAAATGAAGATCCTCGTCATCGGCAAAGGTGGCCGCGAACACGCCTTGGTCTGGAAAATCGGCCAATCGCCGCGCGTCGAGCGCGTGTTCTGCGCCCCGGAAACGCCGGCACCGCCGAAGACGGCGTCAATGTGCCCATCCCCCCCAACGATTTCGACGACTTGCTGAAATTCGTGAAAAAGGAAGGCATCGGTCTCACCGTTGTCGGCCCCGAGGACCCGCTGGCGGCCGGGATCGTCGATGTTTTTCGCACTGCCGGCCAGCGGATTTTCGGGCCGACCAAGCAGGCGGCCGAATTGGAGTCGAGCAAGGTCTTCGCCAAGAAAATGATGCGGCACGCCGACGTGCCCACGGCCGAATTCCGCGTCTGCGACCATCCCGACGTGGCCAAGCATTACATTGAGACGCGCGAATACCCGGTAGTGGTCAAGGCGGATGGCCTGGCCGCGGGCAAGGGTGTGGTCGTTTGCAATACCAATGCCGAGGCGCTGGCGGCCATCGACCGCATCATGATCCGTGAGGAATTCGGCCGCGCCGCCGGACGTCAGGTGGTCATCGAGAAACGCATGGAAGGCCAGGAATTGAGCATCCTGGCACTGGTGTCGGGTCGGGCGATCGTGCCCTTGCAGCCGACGCAGGACCACAAGGCGGTCGGCGACGGCGGCGTCGGCGATAACACCGGCGGCATGGGCGCCTATTGCCCGCGCCGCTGTGCACGCCGGAGCTGATGGCGGAGATCGAATCGACCGTGCTGGTGCCGATGGTTCACGCCATGAAACGCGGCCGCCGGCCGTTCCGTGGCGTCCTTTATGCCGGCTTGATGGTGACCAACCAGGGCCTGCGGGTGCTGGAGTTCAATTGCCGTTTTGGCGATCCGGAAACGCAGCCCCTGCTGATGCGTTTGCGGACCGACCTGGTGGACCTGCTCGAAGCGGTAGCGGACGACCGGCTCGGCGAGTACGCGGAAGACAAGCTCCAGTGGGATCCGCGTCCGGCCGTGTGCGTGGTGATGGCGAGCCAGGGCTATCCAGGTGCGTATGCCAAGGGTAAGGTCATTCTGGGCCTGCCCGAGGCGGAGAGCTTGCCGAACGTGAAGGTGTTTCACGCAGGCACCAAGAAGGAAGGCGGCGTGGTGCTCACCGACGGCGGCCGCGTCCTGAACGTGACGGCGCTGGGCGACACGCTGGCCAAGGCCAAGCGCAGGGCCTACGAAGCGGTGGAACGAATTCATTTCCAGGGTGCATTTTACAGGCGAGATATCGCCGACAAAGCACTAATCTCAAAGCAGTAGGCACATTCCGCGTGCAATTTGGCTTACGGCACACGGAGTGTGCCTACTACTTTATTTATCAACCATTTAAGACGATATGTGTCAATATGCGTGTTTGTTAAAGCACGATAAACGATGAAAAACATCGTTTTTATGTTTTTTGACAAAAATAATATTGACGAACGCAAGTGTTCATAAGTATACTATGAACATCAAGGAAAAATGTCCCTATATGGAGCAGCGCTATGTTGTGCCGTCATTGCCAAAAGGTGAAATCGAATCGCCCGCGTGGGCTGTGCTGGACCTGCTATTACACGCCGGGAGTGCGAGATTTGTATCCGTCGACGAGCAAATATGGTCGCCGGGGTTTTGGCAACTTCAACCGTCGGCTGCGGTTGCCGCCCTATCCGACGACGGCATTGCCCGGCACGCCGGAGAAGGTGATGGTGCTCCAGGAGCGGGCGCAGCTGGGGGTGTCGCTGTGGCATCCATTCGACAACGCGGCCCATGCGTCGGTGCCGTTGGCGCTGGTGGGGTAGTGAACGAGCGCGAAGCCGCAAGCGGCAAGCAGCCGCTTGCGGCTTCGCGTTCTTAGCCCTTTTTCTTTTTGGTCTCGGGCTTCCACGCCGACAGCTTCACTTCCTTGGCGATGGTGGCATCCTGCGCCGGTACCACGCGGACTTCGTAGCCGTCCCCCATGCATGGATCTTCAATCCTTCTTCGTGGTCGGCGCCGCGCGGTCCCGTGAATTTGGTTTCCTTGCTCACCAGGAAGGTCCGCTCGCTTTTGTCCTCCAGCGCCAAGATGAACTGCTTTTTCTTGGCGTCGACCTGTTTGACTTTGCCGACAACCTCCTTGGCGTCCGATTTTTCTTGACCCGACGTGGCCCCAGTCACCAGGGCCAACAGCACAATAACCAATCCACCAAATCGCACTAACATGTTCGTTCCCCTTACGTTACGGATAAAGCCCCCGCCGCGCCTTTTCCTTGGCCACCTTTTGCACGCCCAGGCTCAGGGCCGCCATGCGCATCGGCAGTTTTCGCTCCCTGGCAAGCTTGAGCACCTGGTTGAAAGCTACGCAGCATCAACTCTTCCAGCTTTTGATTGACCTGCTCCTCGCTCCACAAGAACTGCTGGATGTCCTGCACCCACTCGAAGTACGACACCGTCACGCCGCCGGCGTTGCACAGCACGTCCGGAATGATGAAGATGTCGCTGCTCGCCAGAATCGTGTCGGCCTCCGGCGTCGTCGGGCCGTTGGCGCCCTCGGCCAGGATCCGGCAGCGCAGCTTGCCGGCGTTGGCTCCCGGTGATGACCCGCTCCAGGGCGGCCGGCACCAGGATGGTGCAGGGCAGTGGTCAGCAGCGTCGCTCGGGGTCAATCTGCGCGGCCTCGGGGAAATCGCGGAGCAGCTTGCCCTGCAGCCACGTGCTCGATGCAGGGCGGCGATGTCGATGCCCCGCGGATTGCGAATGGCGCCGTAGCGGTCGCCGACGGCCAGATCTTGACGCCGCGCATCGCCAGCTCCTGGCAGACGACCGAGCCGACGTTGCCGAAGCCCTGCACGACGGCCGTCGATTCCGCCGGCTTCAGCTTCAGTTCCTGCATGCGCCTGCATGATGCAGTAGACGACGCCGCGGCCGGTGGCCTCGCGCCGGCCGACGCAGCCGCCCAGCTCGACCGGCTTGCCGGTGACGATTTCCGGGCAGGCGTAGCCGACGTTCATGCTGTAGGTGTCCATGATCCAGGCCATGGTCTGCTCGTCGGTGCCCAGGTCGGGGGCCATCACGTCCATGCGCGGGCCGATGATGCGGCAGCACCTCCTCGGTGAAGCGGCGCGTCAGCCGTTCCAGCTCGCCGCGAGCAGCTGGGCCGGGATCGCAGGCGATGCCGCCCTTGGCGCCGCCGAAGGGCAGGTTCATGATGCCGCACTTCCACGACATCCACATGGCCAGGGCCGCCACTTCGCCGAGATCGACGCTGGGGTGATAGCGCAGGCCGCCCTTGGACGGGCCGCTGGTCAGGCTGTGCTGCACGCGGATAGCCGATGAAGCTTTCGGTGCGGCCGTCGTCCATGCGAATCGGGATGCTGACGACCAGGGCCCGCTTGGGCTTGCTGAGCCGTTCCAGGATGCCCTGGTCGAGGTCGATGACCTCGGCCACTTCCTGCAGCTGCCGGCACGCCATTTGAAATGCCGGAGCATCTTCAAAAACGGGAAACTGACGAATGACGCGGTCGTTGCCGGGGTGAGCTTTCACGAGAGGAGAAGACACGCTAACCTCCAAGTTGGCGGTGGGTTATTAACAAAACTTATTGTAACCATTGTATCCCGCGAAGCCGCAAGCGGCTGGTGTATCCCGCGAAGCCGCAAGCGGCTGCGCTTTGTCAGGGTTCCGAGTCTGACCCACCCCCTTTGGTCAATTCTAGTTCCTGGGCCAGTGGTTTCATGGCGTCGATGCAAAACTGAATGTGCTCCGTCAGATCGACGCCCAAGTCGGCGGCGCCGCGTTCGATGTCGTCACGATTGACGGTGCGGGCGAATCCTTTCGACTTCATCTTTTTCTTGACGCTGGCCGCGGTAAGGTCCGTAATCCCGGAGGGGCGAACGAGCGCGGCCGCGGTGATGAGGCCGCACAATTCGTCGCAGGCATACAGGGCTTTGTCCATCGAATTGACGCGCGGACAATCCTTGATGTAGTCGGCATGGGATTTAATGGCGTAAATCACGTCGTCCGGATAGCCGTGCTGCGCAGAATCTCCGATCCCTTGAGGGGATGATCGGGGGGATCGGGCCAGCGTTCATAGTCGAAATCGTGGAGCAGACCGACGATGCCCCATTTTTCCTCGTCCTGGCCGAGCTTGCGCGCTAGGCGCGCATGGCGGCCTCCACGGCCAGCATGTGCTTGATGAGGCTGATGCTTTGCGTATGTTCATGGAGCAGTGACATGGCTTCGGCGCGGTTCATGGCAGTGATTCCGTCGGTAACATGATGGGCGGGTTCAAAAAGGGGTCAGGCACCTTTGTGCGAAGCACCCTTCGGGCCGTTCCGGCAAAGGTGCCTGACCCCTTTTTGAACCCGCGGCCTTTCCCTAATTTCTATGGCTGGGACACCCCTGTGTCATTTTTGTGCTAGTCTTGCGCAAACGCTTGTGGCCGGAAAATCCGCGCATTGCCTTCGGTCGAGGATGCGCGACTCCGTCGCGGCGCGGATTTAATCTCTTGTGAGGAGCCGGGATGTCCAAGTTGTTAGGCAGCGTCCATGGTCGGACGGTTTACTCACTCAACGCCACTGGAGTGTCCGGCACCAGCAAGACCAGGGCTTTCCTCGAAGATCTGCTCAATCATTCGATCGTGCTGCCGGAGGATTGGCAAGCGCTCGAAGGTTCGGTCCGTACCGCCATCCAGAGATGCGACGACAAGGAAGCGGTGCTGGAGCAGCTGGCCCGCCATGGGTTGCTGACGGCGTATCAGGCGGCTCGGGTCGGCGCGGGCACCTACCACGGACTGGTTCTGGGCAGCTATCGGGTGCTGGACCGCCTGGGCGCGGGCGGCATGGCCGTGGTTTTCAAGGCCGAGCACATCGACATGCGCCACCTGGTGGCGATCAAGGTGCTGCCCCTTACCGCCGGCCAGGACGTGCGCATGCAGGGACGATTCATGGCCGAGATGCGCGCCGTCGCCAGGCTGCATCATCCCAACATCGTAGGCGCCATTGATGCGGGCCGGTTCACCAGCTCCGATCCCGATCAGCCGGTGTTGCAGTACCTGGTGATGGAGTACGTTCCGGGCCTCAACCTTGAAGATCAGATCAATGCCAATGGACCGCTAAAACCGGCCCGCGCTTGCAACTTCATGCATCAAATCGCCTGCGCCCTGGCCGAGACGAGCAAGTTCCAGCTGGTGCACCGTGACGTCAAGCCCTCGAACATCATCGTGACCCCGGAAGACCAGGCCAAGCTGCTCGATTTCGGCCTGGCCCGGCGTTTCGACGCCCGCTTGACACAGGCCGGCACCGTGCTGGGCACCATCGACTTCATGGCGCCCGAACAAGCCAAGGACGCCAGCAAGGCCGATATTCGAGCCGACATTTACGGCCTGGGCGGCACGCTGTACTGGTGCTTGACGAGCCGGCTGCCATTCCCACCCGACGACAATACGAGCGGCAGCGTGCTGCGGCGCATGGATCAGCCGCCGCCGTCCTTGCGGATGGCCTGCCCGGATTTGCCCACCGAGCTCGACGCCGTTGTCCAGCGCATGATGGCCGTCGATCCCAATCATCGTTTTCCCACGCCGCAGGCCGTGATGCGGGCACTCTTGCCGTTCCTCAAAAGCCACGGCGCCGAGCAGGTGAATTTGCAACCCTCCAGTGTGTTCGGGGCCACCAGCGCGCATGGATTGCCCAGCCAGGACGGCACGTCCGGCGGCCATCGCGTGCTGATCGTCGATGACGAAAAGGGCATTCGCGATTTTTGCAAGGCCGTGCTGCAATCCGACGGCATCCATTGCACCGAGGTGGGCTGCGGTCTTAGCGCTTTGGATGCCATCGCGTCGGCGCCCTTCGATCTTGTGCTGCTCGACGTCAACCTGCCCAACCTCAACGGTCTGGATGTCCTGAAACGCTTGCGGGAAACGCCGCCGACGCCGCACCTGAAGATCGTGATGTTCTCCGGCATGTCCACCTCGGACGAGATGGCCAAGATGCTGCTCGCGGGCGCCGATGATTTTCTCACCAAGCCGTTCAGCATCATTCAGCTGCAATGCAGGGTCAAAAGCGCCCTGCGTCTGAAGGACGCCCAGGATCGTGGTGAAGTGCTCAACAAGAACCTGCTGGCCGTCAACGCCGAGCTGGAAAACAATCTGGAAAACCGCGCCAGCGACCTGGTTCACTCCCGCAACGCGCTGGTGCTGGCCCTGGCCAAGTTGGTGGTGCAGCGCGATTCCGGGAGCACGGTTCATTTGCAGCGCCTGCAGCGCTATTGCCGCTGCCTGGCCGAAAAAGCCGCGGGCATGCCCAAGTTCACCAATCAGATCAACAGCCACTTTGTCGAAATGCTGGAATGCTGCGCTCCGCTGCACGACATCGGCAGGGTTGGCCTGCCGGACCATATCTTGATGAAGCCCGGCAAATTCACGCCCGATGAACGGGTCCTCATGCAGGCCCACACCACCATGGGCTCGGACACGCTCCGCGACGTGGCCCACGAGCACGGTTCGGCCCTGGCCTTCTTGCAGATGGCCATCGACATCACCCGTCATCATCACGAGCGCTATGACGGGACGGGCTACCCCGATCGCCTGGCCGGCGACGCCATTCCGCTGGCGGCACGCGTCGTGGCCATTGGCGACGTTTACGACGCCCTGCGTTCGCGGCGGATTTACAAACCGGCGCTCTCGCATGCCGCCAGCGTGCAGCTGATGACCGAGGCTTCCTCGGGCCAATTCGATCCCGCTTTGCTGCAGGTTTTCCTATCTTGCGGCTCCGACTTCGACCGCATTTTCCGCGACCTGCCGGACTGATTGCGCACGCGAAGCCGCAAGCGGCTTGCACAACTCCATTGCCGCCTGTATCATTCGGCCAAGGCTGTCTTCGTTGGCATCTCCTCCGAGTGAGACCCCGCATGGAGTTTTTCCGCTCACCGCTGACCTGGCTACGCTTGACGTTTCGTTGGTCCAACAGCACCCAAACCTGGCAGGAACACATTGGCGACGCGGTGTTGATCTGCGCTGTGTTGGTTGCCGCGGTCATTACCTATTTTGTCAGCCTGGAATGGTGGCAAATTCCGCTGATTTGGGGCATCTGCCTGTTGCCGCCCCTGGCGCTTAGCCGCCTGGGTTGGCTGAAGGTGTTCGGTCCCGTGCTGTATTACGACATGATTCGCCAGGCGCGGCGCAGCCGCTTCGCGTTTTTGCGGTTTTTCTACGTGCTGGTGCTGGTCTTTCTGTTTTTCTGTGTCGTGGTCGGTGTCACCGACTTCCAATTTAGGACCATGGACACCAATTTGGCGCCGGTCATCGCCGAGAACTATTTCACCACCTTCATGGTCGCCCAGTTCATCACCGTAGTGCTGCTCACGCCGGCTTACGTCGCCGGCGCCATCGCCGAGGAAAAGGACCGCAAGACTCTCGAATTCATGCTGGCCACCGATCTGCTCAATCGGGAAATCGTGCTGAGCAAGCTTGGCTCGCGCCTGGGCAATTTGGGGTTGGTGGTGCTGACCGGCCTGCCCATCCTGAGCATCCTGCAGTTCCTCGGCGGCGTGGACCCCAACCTGGTGCTGGCCACGTTCGCCGTCACCGCGATGACCATCGTCGGCCTGGCGGGTTTTAGCATCCTTTGCTCGGCGACATGCCGCAGGCCACGCGAAGCGATCATGCTATCGTATTTGGCCATCGTGCTGTATTTCGGAGTGTGGGGCTTGCAAGAGTTTGCCATTGCCTACTTGGGTCCCCTTGGCGGCGGCTATGCCACCGCATACGACATTCTCACCGGTTGGAATACAATCTACAACCAGGGCAATTTCATCAAGTTCTGCATCGAGGTCGCCAACGCCGGCCGTTCGGGGAAATTGTCCACCACCCTGCCGGCCCTGGTGGGCGGTTATGCCGCGTTCCATGGCACCGTGGCCTTGCTGACCATTTCATTGGCGGTGGCCCGCCTGCGCAGGGTGGCCCTGGCGCAATCCTACGACAGACCGGTCAAGGGCAGTCACCGCTGGCGCATTTGGCCGCGTCCGGCGGTCGGCTCCTTCCCGATGGTCTGGAAAGAGATGAACTGCGAGGGCGGCGGTCGTGTTTCCTGGCTCTCGCGAGTCCTTTTCACCTTGCTGTTGGCCCTCGTTTTCGTGCCTGCGGTGATTATCGTTTACGTGCAGTGGCAAAGCGCATTCGAGACTGCGGTCGCGGCCCAGGATGGCCTGAGTTGGTACATGAATATCTGGGTCAGGTTCGCCTTCGCCGGGTGCGGGTGGCTGACTTTGATGTCGGTTGCCGTGCGGGCGTCGGGCAGCATTACCAACGAACGCGACAAGCAGACATTTGACACACTGCTCACCACGCCGCTGGACAGCGGCGCGATGCTTTTCGGCAAATGGTTGGGCAGCCTGCTGAGCGTTCGCTACAGCATCTTCCTGATGATGCTGATCGGCTGCGTGGGCATCATCACTGAGGGTCTTCATCTTGCCGCGGTGCCGCTCATGATTGCCGCCTGGTTCGTTTACGCCGCCTTCGCGGCCGCGCTGGGGCTGTGGTTTTCGGCGGTCAGCCGATCGTCGATGAAAGCGACGGTTTTCACGATCATGACCTTGATCGGCCTGCACATTGGCCACTGGTTGCCGTGGATGTGCTGCGGATTCTTGATGCGCGGCGGCGGCCCCGACACCGAGCATCTCATGAAACTTCAAGCTGGCATTATGACGCCGCCGTTCGTTTTGTGGTGGCTGCCATTTTGTTCGGAAACCCTCGAAGAACACCGCGGCGGGGATTTCGCCAGGTTTTGGGTTGAGCCGACCGCCTATTGCATCATGGGTCTGCTGGCATGGACCTTGGCAACGGCGCTGCTGTACGCCATGACGAGCATGCGGTTCCGCTGGCTGACCAACCGCACGACGTTCCTCCCGGAAAGCGATATCGATTGGCGTTCATTGCAAGCGGGGCCTGATAAGCAAAGCCTGCCTCCGGCCATGCCGTGGGCACTGCCTGTGGGGCCGGTCGTGGATGCCGTTGAATTGCCCGATCAAGGCAAGGCGGGCAGCAGCTGAATCGCGAGGCGGCATTTGGTAGCATGAACATTATGACTTCGCTGATTCACCAATCCCAGGAAAGTGTGTCGCGCTGGACGGCCCAGACCGTCAGCATGAGCTGCGACATTTTGGACCGAATGGAGCGAGCGGTGGCGAAGGTGCGCGAAAGATTATTGCGCGCGACGACAGCCCTGAACCAGGTCAGCTTGCCCTACGCCGTGGTCGATGGCAACGCCGTGGCGTCGTGGGTGGCGACCGTCGATGAGGGCGCGGTTCGCAATACCCGGGACATCGACCTCCTGGTGCGCCGCGGCGATTTGCACGCGATTACAGCCGCGCTGGAGCAAGCAGGCTTCGTGCGCGACGAAGTGCTCGATGTCATCATGTTTCGAGATGGTGCCGAGGGCAAGCCCAGCGAGGCCGTCCACCTCCTTTTCGCCGCTGAAAAAGCTCATCCCGATCATCCGCTGCCGGCGCCTGAGATTCACACCGTCAAGGATCCAGCCAATTTCAACGTGATCGGTCTCGACGCACTGGTGGCGATGAAGTTGTTGTCGAATCGGCGGAAGGATCAGGTTCACATTCAGGACATGATCGGCGTCGGACTGATCGATTCGTCGTGGCTGACGAAAATGCCGCCGCTGTTGGCGGAGCGGTTGAAGCAGATCCTTGACACGCCTGACGCTTAAGTCACCCCACGCGATTTTGCAATGCCAACCCGAAGCGTAAGCGAGGTGGTGCGCCGGGCCTCGCTTACGCTTCGGGTTAGTATCTTGGACCACCAGCCATGCCGCAGCCTCATCTGCTCTTCGTGACCGGCAAGCTCGCCGAGCCGTCGCTGCGCCGGACCGTCGCGGAACTTGCGGGCCCTGCAGGCTTCGCGTACAGCATCGCGGTGCTGCCCATCACGGTGGCGTCGTTGGCGACGACCGATTGGATCGCACGCCACCTGTCCGTGCCGCCGGGCATCGACGAGGTGCTGCTGCCGGGCCTATGCCAGGGCGAGCTGGACAACCTGGCGGCGGCAAGCGGCACCACGGTCAAACGCGGTCCCAAGGACCTGCGCGACTTGCCGGAGCATTTCGGCCAGGGTGTTTCGCGCCCACGGATTACGGCGCGTTCGACATCGAGATTCTCGCCGAAATCAACCATGCCGCCCAACTTGAACCGACAGTCCTGCTGGAAGCCGCCAAGCGATTGCGAGCCTCCGGTGCGGATATCATCGATGTCGGTTGCGATCCAGGCCGCACTTGGGCCGGCCTCGCCGACGCGGTGCGCGGTTTGCGAGACATGGGCCTGCGCGTCTCGGTGGACAGCTTTGCGGCTGCGGAAGTCGAGGCGGCTGTCGGCGCCGGGGCGGAGCTGGTCCTGAGCGTGAACAGCGGCAACGTCGCCGCGGCCGCGGACTGGGGGTGTGAGGTCGTCGCAGTACCCGACGTGCCCGCCACTCTGGAAGGGCTTGAGCAAACGGTGGATTGTCTGCAAAAATCGGGTGTCCGCTTCCGGATCGATCCGGTCCTGGAGCCGATCGGCTTCGGGTTCGCCGCGTCGCTCGGCCGTTACCTGGAGATTCGCCGCCGCTATCCCGAATCGGCCATGATGATGGGTGTCGGTAACCTGACCGAATTGACCGACGTCGACTCCGCGGGCGTCAACGTGATGCTGCTAGGATTTTGCCAGGAACTCGGCATACGAAGCGTGCTGACGACGGAAGTGATAAACTGGTGCCGCAGCTCTGTAAAGGAGTTGGATCTGGCGCGCCGGTTGGTGCATTATTCCGTCAACCGCCGGGTTTTACCGAAGCGGCTGGAGCCGGGCCTGGTGATGCTGCGCGATCCCAAACCGCTGGAGCACGGTGAGCAAACGCTGCGTGAATGGTCGGCACAGATCAGCGATCGCAATTTTCGCCTGTTCGCCGAACGCGGCCTGCTGCACGTGCTCAACGGCGAGATGTTCCTGCAAGGCGACGATCCGTTCAAGTTGTTCGACGAGATGCAGCAGCAGGGCAAAATCGAAGCTTCCCACGCATTCTATCTGGGTTACGAGATGGCCAAGGCCGTGACGAGCTTGACATTGGGCAAGAATTACGTGCAGGACCAGGCGTTGCGCTGGGGTTTGCTGACGCGGCCCGAGAAGGGGCACGGGCCATGAATCCCACGACAGCGGCCACGGCGGACCTGGAGCTCATTGCCCCACTGGTGGATGAATTGCCGGCCCGACTCGATCCCTTCGAAGTGTTGCGTTCGTTGGCGTTCTTGCCGCACGCCGCACTGCTCGACAGCGCCATGCGGCATCCGCAACTGGGGCGCTATTCCTATGTCACTGCAGACCCCTTCGAGTGGCTGAAAACCCGCCGCCACGAACGGCCGGATCCGCTCGATTGGCTGGAGCGCCAACTCGCCAGATACGCCTTGCCGTCGATTCCTGATTTGCCGCCGTTTCAAGGCGGAGCACTGGGCCTGTTTGGCTACGATCTTTGCCATGATCTCGAGCGACTGCCGAGGCCCGCCATCGACGATTTTCAGACGCCGGATGTTGCCGTGGGTCTGTACGATTGGGTGATCGCCTTCGATCATGTCCGCCAGCGCAATTGGCTGATCTCGACCGGCTGGCCTGCCGACACGCCAGCGCAGCGCCGCCACCGCGCCGTCGAGCGGCTTGCTCGCGTCCGCCAACTCCTGGATGCGCCAGGTGCGAGTGCTCCCACATTTCGACGTTGGCCAGGCCCCCCTGCTAATGGCGCCGATGCACAAACTGGCCGTCTCGGTTGGAGCGGTGTTCAGCAATTTCGAGCGGGAAGCATATCTGGCGGCGGTTCGCAAGGCGATCGACTACATCCATGCTGGGGATTGTTTTCAGGTCAACATCGCTCAGCGATTGCTGTGTGAGCCGCGGGTGTCACCGCTCGAGCTTTACGAGAAGCTGCGCATTCGCAATCCAGCGCCGTTCGCCGGCGTATTTCGACCTGGGCGATTTCGTCATTGCCAGCGCCTCGCCGGAACGGTTCCTGCGTGTTGAGAATGGCGAAGTGGAAACCCGGCCTATCAAGGGCACGCGGCCGCGCGGCCAGACTGCCGAGGAAGAACAACTGCGGCAACGGGAGCTGCTGGATAGCGTCAAGGACCGTGCCGAAAACGTGATGATTGTCGACCTGATGCGCAACGACCTTGGGCGCGTTTGCGTTTACGGGTCGATTCAGGTGCCGGCACTTTGCCAATTGGAAACATATAAATACGTGCATCACCTGGTGTCGCAGGTGCGCGGCCGGCTGCGGCGTGACATGGGGCCGATCGACTTGCTGCGTGCGGCGTTTCCCGGCGGCTCGGTGACCGGGGCGCCGAAGATTCGGGCCATGGAGATTATTGCCGAGCTGGAGCCGACGGCGCGCGGTCCCTATTGTGGCAGCCTGGGTTTTATCGGTTTCAACGGCACCATGGACAGCAACATATTGATTCGCACTTTCACCATGGGCCGCGGCTTTGTGCAGTTTCCCGTCGGCGGGGGCATCGTGGCGGATTCGGTGCCCCAGCGAGAGTATGAGGAGACGCTGCACAAGGCTGAAGGGATGCTGCGGGCACTGGAATGAAGCCATATAAGTCGCAGAGGTCCCATAGGTCTTATCATGATCCTCGAAGGCATCATCACCACCATCGGTCCCGGCGGCGCGGTCAACATCGCGCCGATGGGCCCCACTGTCGATGCCGCCATGGAACATTTTGTGCTGCGTCCATTCCCGACTGCGCAGACCTATCGCAACCTGCGTCACCATGGCGAAGGCGTGCTGCACGTGACCGACGATGTGTTGCTTTTGGCACGTGCCGCGGTTGGTGAAATCCAGCCGCCGCCGCCGATGCTGCCGGCAAGGAACGTGCGCGGTTTCATCTTGGAAGGTGCCTGCCGCTATTACGAGTTTCGCGTCGCCGGGTTTGACGAAAGCGGCGAGCGCGTCCGCATCGAGGCTGATGTGCTCGATACCGGTCGCCTGCGCGATTTCTTCGGTTTCAACCGGGCCAAACATGCCGTCGTTGAAGCGGCGATCCTGGCCACTCGTATTCACCTGCTGGCGCCGGAAGAAATCGCCGCGGAATTCCGCAAACTTGGCGTGATTGTCGGCAAAACAGGCGGCGACCAGGAAAAAGAGGCGTTTGCCTTTCTTGAGCGTTACATTGCCGGGCCCACAGTCGGGAGGCAATCGTGATTCACGTACAGGCGTCGAGCCGATTGCACTTCGGCCTGTTTGTGCTGCCTTCAGAGGCAGGCGAACCCGTGACCTGGCCGGACAGCGAGGGCCAGCCAACCATTGCCGCCCGGCACTTCGGCGGCGTCGGCCTGATGGTCAAAGACCCTGGCCTGGCACTGAGTGTCGAGCCTGCCGAAACGTGGTCGGCAAGCGGTCCGTGCGCTGAACGAGCGCTGGCCTTCGCCAAATCATGCTGCGCGGGGTTGGCCATTCAGGAAGCGTTTGCGATCACGGTGGATCGCTGTCCCGCCGAGCATGTCGGATTGGGGACCGGCACGCAATTGGGTCTGGCTGTGGCCCGCGCGATCACATTGGCCTGCGGGCGACTCCGATGTGTCTGTCCCAGCGTTGGCGAAACTGGTCGGTCGAGGGCGGCGATCGGCGCTTGGGATTCACGGCTTCGCCCAGGGTGGTTTTCTCGTCGAAGCGGGCAAACATGATCCAGAGGCGATTGCGCCGCTGGTCGCTCGGTTGCCGTTTCCCGAAGATTGGCGGGTGCTGCTGATCGTGCCGCGGGGGTTGGTTGGCGCCCACGGCCCGAAGGAGGTGGAGGCATTCAAGACATTGGGCCGGTTGCAGCCGAATCTTGGGGCGACTGACAGTCTGTGCCGGTTAGTGTTGCTTGGCATGCTGCCGGCGATTGCGGAAGGCGATCTGGACGCGTTTGGGTCGGCGCTTTACGACTTCAACCGGCGGCGGGGGAGATGTTTCGGCCCTGGCAGGGGGATGTTTATTCGCATCCCGAGGTTGCCAGGGTGATTCGGCTGTTGCGAGGCGCGGGGGTCAAGGGGGTTGGGCACAGTTCCTGGGGGCCAGCGGTTTTTGCGATTGTTGGCGAAGGAGAGGCGGTGGGGCTGCGAGATTGGCTGAGGCGTGAGCATGGGTTTGGGGCGGAGGAGATCGTGGTGACGGCGGCGTGCAACGTTGGGGCGATTTCGTGAAAAGGACTTGGCAGATTGCAGTGGGCTCGACGTTTTTGCCATTGCCATGACGAAAGTCAAAAACAAAGCTAACCGCGGAGCAAGAAAGGACGGATTTCGTTTCGCCCACATTGCTACGACTGTGGTACGAAAAAAACCGCGGAATTAACCCCCGTGGCCCAGTCCATCCTGCATCCACTTCTCGTAAAGGTCCTTCTCGTATATGTCGCCGCAGCCGTCGACAAAGAATCTTGCGTTGTTCTTTGGCAGCCTTTCTTTGTTGGGTGGGCACGCCTTGGCTGCCTTGTTCTTTGGCAGCACTTTCTCCTCTTGTTGCTTGCCCGTGTTAAGCCTTTCTTCTTTCTCTGGCAGGTTTTCCTTTGTAGGGGGCGACGACTTGGAGTGCTCTTTCTCTGGCAGTTTTTCCTTTTCGGGCGGCGGCGGCTTTAAGCCGTTGACTGCCCACACCGCGCCCGCAACACCAACCGCCAGCAAAATCCACTGCAAAATCAGTCGACCGAAATCAATTGCGCCCATTATGCTGCCCAAGATAATTTGGCAGTTCTGGCGGTGCTACGATAAGCCGATATCCAAGAGGGTGATCGTATTGCGCATTTCCTTCTTTCCACGGAGGGATTAAGCCCATCAGAATGAACAGGACGATACCAACCAAAACTATCTTACGCTGCAGGCTGTCCAACTTTATCAGGCACCCCCCTGAAACGCTTGCCCATAGCGTGCGAACAAGCACGAATTTTGGCCGCCCGCAATTCGGCTGTTCCTCAGACCAAGCTATTTCCACACCCGCCTGTAAAGAAACGAATCAAATGGATTTTGACCCAAACGTCGCAGTGCACGATTTAGAGCGGCAATATCTTCTCTTCCCACCGGTTGCCTGTGGAATGCGCAGAAAATCACATTTTCTACCTTCTTAGCCTCAGCCCAATTTGGACACGGGAAGGTATCTCCCTTGTAAATCACATCAAACCAACCCGCTTGGTTTTTTTGAATCGTCGGCTTTGTCATAGCAACATCCTTTCGACATGGTGCCCTGCTTGTGGAGATATTTGTACACCATACCTGCTTGCTTTACAAATGAAATCCGTTTTTTTCCTGGCCGTCACACACCACCTCCACCAGCTTGTCGCTGGTCAAAACACCCGGCTGCAGCGCTCGGAAAGCGGAATGAAGACGAAACTCAAATTGAAGAGGTAATGTGGTGATTCGGCCGGGAATCGCGCGTTTCGTTGATTCTTTCGTTCCGTTGCTAATCCCACGGGGTCGCGCAGCCGAGAAGTTGGTAAACCTGTTCTCCGCTCAGCGTCCCACTCCGGTCCAATTCTTTGGCCACTTTTTCTACAGATTCGCGGTCAAGCAACACTACCGCAGATTGAATGTCCCGCTCCCACGCGTCATTTCGGCTTTGATGGCGGTGCTTTTCCAACCGGTCATGAAGGCCATGGTCGTGACGACAGGCATATTGCCGATGGTCGCCGAACAACATCCGCTCGGCTGCTGCGCCGCCAGCATAAAACAGCTGCCATCGTGATATCTCAACCTCGGTCCAGTTGCCAGTCGGCGCCTCGATCGGGCCAACACCAACGTCCACCCGGCCATACTCGCCGTCGCCTCTCTCAACTCGTAAGAAAGCGAACCGGAGACGCACTCCCGTCACGGCATGGCCGGCCTCGTGGCAAGTAATCTGCCACGCCTCTTCGGGAGTGATCTGCCTGGCCAAGGCTGTTTCCATTTTTGTGCCCGACGAATACCGTGCGATCACCATTCAGGCTGAACCAATACAAGCGGACACCATTCTTATTTCCTGCATTGCGGCCAATTAGTGCGACTCGTCCATCACCAATTTATTTTACCGCCCCCCGGCAAATCGAGCAATCGAGCCACACTGTCGGCCGCGAACACCATATGGCCGCCATCAGGGCAGTGCATGGTGCAAAGGTGGGCCTCGTTCAGGCCGGCTTCGAAGGGGAAAATCGTGCCAGTTCAGTTTTTCGTGCCGCAAAAACTGAACGAAAACCTTTTTCAGCATTTTCGGGCTCCGCCATCAAGGGCTTCGGCCACAGCCGCCCTAATAAACCTCGTCGTGCGTCCCCAGCGTTTGCAATTGGATAGCCTCGGAACCCTTGTGTTGAACGAATTGGAAGACAATCCGCAAATCGTACCCGGCGCTGCATGCCCATGATCCCGCCAATTCACCTTTCAGCTTGTGCGTCTTCAACGCAGGCTGAAAAGCGTCCTCCGCGAGCGCTACTAGCGTTGCTTGCAGACTTGCGGCGGCCTCCGGATTCTTCTTCACCAGCCTTCGGGCAGCCCGCACGAAGACGGCCGATTGCAATAGGACACGCCTCATTTCATGATCTCACGCATGAGTTCGTCGGGGGTGGCAGGCACACAACCGCCGGCCGCGAACTCCTGGCGAGCTTCCTGAATTTCCGCTGCCACGCGATGGCGGGCTGCCTCAGCTAATCGACGATTCAAAATGGCCGCGAGTTCCTTCTGCTCATCGGGGGAGAGTTGGTCGGCCGCTTCCAGGACTTCCTCGAATGGGATGGGTTGGGACATGCGAATTTACTCCTGAACTCGTTTGGCTTTCGACGTTTATGTTACCGAAAAACACCTGCGCGCCAAGCCAAAACGGCACACGGAGTGTGCCTACTGCTTTGACCCCGTAGAATAATGTGGATGGATGGCCGCAACCTTCACTCCACGGTGAGCCGTGAGCGATACCCCCCAAGGACAACTCTTCGATAACGACGCCGTCGCCCTGGCCCCCGTGCCGCATTCGGGCTTGTTCGCCGAGGTCGTCTTCGATTTGCCGCTCGATCACGCCTTCAGCTACGCGGTGCCTGAGAACCTGCGCGACCAGGTGGCAGTCGGCAAGCGGGTGCTGGCGCCGTTCGGCCGCGGCGACCGGGCCACGACGGGATTCTGCGTTCACGTTTCCAAGACCGCGCCGGATCGTGAGGTCAAGGCGCTCCTCCGCGTTGTCGATGACGAGCCGCTGCTGGATGACGGCTTGCTTCGCCTGACGCGGTGGATGGCCGACTACTATTTGTGCGGTTGGGGACAGGTGCTGAACGTCGTCATTCCGGCCGGCGCCAGGGCGCAGGCCGGAACGCGGGCGGCGGCGTTCCTCAAAGCCGTGCCGGAAAACGAATGGCCGATACCGCTTCCCAAGCTGACGCCCAAGCAGGCCGCCGCTTTTGCCGAGCTGCGCGATCACGGCAAACCGATGGAGATGCGCCGCCTTGCCCAACTCGTGCATTCAGGGCTCGGCCCCCTGGAATTTCTTGTCAAAAAAGGCGTGGCCAAACGGGTGGTGCACCGCGTCGATCAATTCGCGGCATTGCTGGCGGTCGGTCCCGACGCTCCGGAAGCGGCGGCACCCGTCTTGAACGCCGATCAGGACGCCGTCTGGCAACAGCTGCAACCGGTCCTGCAGCAAGGCGGCTTTCATCCATTGCTGCTCTACGGCGTCACCGGCAGCGGCAAGACGGAGCTTTACCTCCGAGCCATCGAGGAAGTCGTTCGGCAGGGCAAGGAAGCGCATTGTCCTGGTGCCCGAGATCAGCCTGACGCCGCAGACGATCCAGTGCTTCCGCGGCCGCTGCGGCGAGCGTGGCTGTGCTGCACAGCCACCTGGGCAACGCCGAGCGCGGTGGCCATTGGCGGCGCATCGCGGCCGGCGAGGTGCAGGTCGTCGTCGGGGCCCGCAGCGCCGTTTTCGCGCCGACCCGCAAGCTGGGCCTGATCGTCATCGACGAGGAGCACGAAAGCAGCTTCAAGCAGGAAGCGACGCCGCGCTATCATGCCCGCGACGTCGCCGTGATGCGGGCCCGGCTGGAAGACATTCCGATCATCCTCGGCTCCGCCACGCCGTCGCTGGAAAGCTGGCACAACGCCCAGCGCGGCCAGTACACGCTGCTGCGCTTGCCGCGGCGCGTGCTCGATCGGCCGATGCCGCAGGTGTCGCTGATCGACCTGCGCCATGAGATGCCGCGCGGCGGCAGGTTCCACGCCCTCAGCCCGACCCTGGAAGCGGCCATGCAGCATGCCCTCGAGCGACGGCGGCCAGGTGATCCTGCTGCTCAACCGCCGCGGCTTTTCCACGCACCTGCATTGCCCGGCGTGCGGCCACGTCGAGCAGTGCAAGTTCTGCGACCTGGCCCTGACGTATCATCGCTGACGCGACGTCGATGCTGTGCCATTACTGCGGCTACGAAGCACGTCCCGCCGGAGAAATGCCCCCAGTGCGGCCGAGGCGACGGTGCGCTACCAGGGCACTCGGCACGGAAAAACTGCAAGCCGAGATCGAGGAAAAGTTCCCCGACTACGTGGTCCGGCGCATGGACAGCGACACCATGAAACGGCCGGGCAGCCACGGCAAGCTGCTCGGCGCGTTTCGCCGCGGCGAGATCCACATCCTGCTCGGCACGCAGATGATCGCCAAGGGGCTGGACTTCCCCAACGTGACGCTGGTGGGCGTCGTCAACGCCGACGTCGGCCTGCACTTGCCCGATTTCCGCGCGGCCGAGCGGACGTTTCAGCTGCTGTCGCAGGTGGCGGGCCGAACCGGGCGCGGCCCACGCGGCGGGCGGGTACTGGTCCAGACCTATTCGATCGACCATCCCGGCATCACACTGGCAGCCGCCCATGATTTCGAGCAGTTTGCCAGCATCGAGCTGGGCCACCGCCGGGCGCACAATTACCCGCCGTACCATCGGATGGCCAGGCTGATCGTGAAGAGCCGCAAGCAGGAGACAGCCGCGGAATTCGCCGACAAGCTGGCGGGCGCGTTTCGCGTCGTTTTGGAAAAAATGAAGGAGCCAAACGCGACCGTGTTGCCAGCACGCTTGCTGGGACCCGCCGAGGCGCCTGTTTTTCGTCTTAAAGGGTATTACAGGTATCACTTTCAATTACATTCGCCGTCGCCTGGCGTGCTGCATCAATTGCTGCGCCATGCCCTGGCTTCCGTGAAGGTGCCGCATGGGGTGGATTGCACGGTGGATGTGGACCCCTACGACATGCTTTGAGCACTTTTTCCGGCACCTGGCTTTTTCGCAACTTCTGCATATAATACGGATATATGCGTAAGTTCATCACACTATTGCCTTTGTCACCCCAGTCAGCCCAGCCCTTCCAGTGGATGACGCTGTACTTAAAGTAGCAGGCACACTCCGTGTGCCGTTTCAGTGCACGGAGTGTGCCTGCTTCTTTGAGTGGTTTAGCGGCATGCCACGGCACACGGAGTTGTGCCTGCTACTTAAACAAGGTAGGAAGTGAATATGCTCGAATTAGCTCAAATCAACGACGAACTGCAAGTTTTGGACAATGGCGACGAAGCATCCCGGCGGCAGGCGATTCATTCCTTGAAGCAATTCGAGGAGCAGGAGTGGGCAGAGGCGCCCCCCAAGGTCATTCAATCGCTCGTGAAGGCGTTGAAAAACCAGCTGGCGAGCGCGGCCAAGCAGCCGTCTATCCGCCAGGAAGTGGCGACCATCCTGGGCCGAATGGGGCCCCGCTCGGAACCGGCGATTCCTCAGCTCGTGGAATTGCTGCAAGAGGGCACCCCCGACGCCATTTGTGAGGCAGCCGCCATTGCGCTGGGGAAAATTGGCAAAGAGGCAAAAAGCGCCGTCGATCCGCTCATCGTTTTGCTGACCAACCGCCGGCCCACGTTGGCGTTGCAAGCGGTCCGCGCCCTTGGCGAAATCGGCTGCTCCGACCAACGTGTGCGTACCGCCCTGGTCAATCTCTGGCTGACGCCCAGCCAATCGCAGCGAAGTCAGATCGAGCTCGCCATTGCCCTTTGCAAGCTGAAAATCGAAGCGCGCGGGTTGCTCAAGTATCTGGCCAGCACGATGGTGGCCAGCCCGGATTCTTCGCTGCGCAAAGCGGCGTCCGAGGCCCTGGCCTGGTGCGGCAAGGAAGAGCCCGACGTCGTGCCCGCCCTGCTCACGGCGGCACTGCACGACAAGGATGAGGCGGTGCGTCTGAAAGCGGAAGCCAGCCTAACCCAAATGCGTCTGTCGCACGACAAGGCGATTCAGCTGTGTGCCAAGCAATTGACGGAATCGACCTATGCGGAAGCGGCTTTGCGCAACAGTGGTCAGCCGGCAGTGCCTGCGTTGATTGAAGCACTGAAGGCGCCGACGCCGGCCACGCGCGAAAAGGCCTCGAGAATCCTGGGGGGATTTGCTGAATTGGCCGTCGAAGCGGTGCCGGCGCTGACTGCGGTGTTGAAGGACAAAGACTTGAACGTCCGCCTGGCCGGAGCCAAGGCCTTTTGGCACGTCACCAAGAATGCCGATGTGGCCATCCCGGTGCTGGTCGATTTGCTCGACGAGAAGCGCCTCGCTGCCTTTGAAGAGGGCGAAGCGCGGCGGAGATTTGTGCAGTCGGTCATCGAATCGCTGGGCCGCATCGGTCCGCCCGCCAAAGCGGCCGTGGGGGCGCTTACCGCCAAGACCAAGGACAAGAACCGGTTGATCAGCGAATCCGCGCTCACGGCGCTCAAGGAGATTGCGCCGGCGGCGGCGGTGAAGGTGGCGGCGCGGTGATACCCGTGAGGGACAATTACGAATCAAGTAAGGGGCGGATCTGATTCAAGGTCTTGGCTTTCTTCAAAGCGCGTGCAATTATGCGTAGTTTGCCGACGTCTTTGAGACCACGAATTTCTTCCAAAAGATGCGCGTCCACAACGTCAAACGTCGTCTCTAAATCCAGTTCGATCCCTTCACGCTGTCCCTCTTGCCGACCTTTTTTCAGGCCTTTTCGCAAGCCTTCCTTGCGTCCGCGTTCGAGTCCCAGTCTTTCAACACTCGTGACGTATGGCATTTTTCGCTCCTGTTCAAACAGCTCAACTTCCTCAAGACTTCGCCCCCGCATCAGCCTGCATTACCCCAAAGATATTGCCCTCGGTGTCCTTGCCGTACGCCAGCCAACCGACGCCTGGTATGGCCATCTTGGGCAACGCAATCGTCCCGCCCAACGCGGTGATCTTCTGAACCGCAGCATCGACAGACGGCACATCCACGGTGCAGACATAGGCGATGACCGCGGTGCCGTCGACAACGCCGCGGCGGGGCACCATGCCTCCGTTAATGCCGCGTTGGTCATCGGGGCCGGTTTTGATGAGCCAGTAGTCCACTGGGCCGGCCCATTTGGTAATTTCCCAGCCGAAAAGTGCCTGGTAGAATGCAGCGGCTCGTTCGGGCTTGTCGGCGTGAATCTCGAAATGCACGACGCGGTTCATGGCGTACCTCGTTGTTGCTTGGCGTTGCGCAGCGCGGGGTTTGCACTACGCCTTCTTTTTGGATTTGGAGCGTTTCTTGGGTTTGGGAGCCTTGGCGGCCTTCTTCTTGCGGAAAATGGCGTCGTAGCCGGCGGCGTACTTCTTGTTTTCACCCAATCCCACGCGCACGATGGTCACGATTCGGTCTCCTTATTTCCGCATCTTAGTTTACTCATTTCTTGCCCAGAAACAGCCCCAGCATCCCACCTTTGCCAAGTACGCCTGCGACTGCTTCCGAACTGCCTCGCAGCTGGAATGTTACAAAGCTGTCGTTGCTTTCTGGAGGCGGCGCGACAACTTTGGTTGAGCCAAGGCCAACGACAGTGAGGCCTTCCACCACGGTGGCCAACCGCCTTGCCGCTGCCGTGTCGGGACATTCGATGCTGCCAATAACCGCGGCCTCAGGGGGCTGCCAAGGCGGTGGAAATTGCAATCCCACCGCGACGGCTTTCACGCCTTCAAGCGCTTTCGTCAAATCAGGGTTTTTCGCGCCCAAAGGCAGCATCCCTGCCATGATACCTGGCCGGTCAATTTCCGCAGCGGTCCACCAAAGCTGCGCCGCCAAGCGGCTCCGCCACCAACGAGCGCACTTGCCTGGGCGCACTGCTGCTCCCCGTGCGTGGCGAGGTGGTCAGCACCTGCTTGTCGCGCTCCGCCACGGCATCAAAGCGAAGGACCAGCACCAGTGTCTGGTCGTCGGCGCAAAATAGCATTCCCTGGGGCGAAGAGAATTGGTAGAGGTCGCGGCCCGCATGCTTCAGAGGCACCGCGGGCGCTGCGCCTTGGCCACCACCGTCGGATCATACGGCTTACTTGTCCGCACCACGATCATCAACTGCGGCAACCCGGCGTCGATCCGCGTGCCAATCACCACATGATCGACGGCTTCCGTCTTCATTCCAGTGAGTTTTTCGACGCGCCCCACCGCAAGGTCAATGAGCCAGGGCGATGCTTCCCCATTTTTTGCCGGGGCCAGCAACGCTTTGCCAACGATCGGATCCGCGGCTAAATCAGCGATATAGATTGCGGCCACCAGGTTGCAATCGTCCGGCAAATATCCAAGCGCCGCCAGCGTCGCCGGCGCAACGGGCGTCATCTCAACAGGCGCAGGCGGCGGGGGTATGCTGATCGGTTGGGGATCGTTGCCGCGCCGGAACGCCGTCCACATGACGGCGGGGGGAATGATCATGAGCGCCACGCAAGCCATGTTGCCGAGCACAAACAAGGCGAGAACTACGTTCGACCGCGGTTTGCGGAGAAACCACAGCCAGAGCGACGCCACCAGGCCCATTCCCGAAAGGATCACCATGAACGGAAAGCCGCGCTGCGCGGTTCCGCTGTCCGGCAAAGCAACTTTGAGCACCAGGCTGATCGCGACCAACGCCGCACTGAGGCCAGCAAGCTGCAACGGCCAACGCATTGGCGCGGCGGAAGGTGACGCCGGCGGGGGTATTACGACTCCCGCCTGACCGTTGGCAGCTGCGGCCAGGCGGTCCTGCCAGCGATAGGCCTCCCCGCAACGGGGGCAGGTCACCGGGCCGATTGAAGCCGGCCGCGGTATCAAGGCGTTGCAGTAGGGACACGAAAACTGTTCCGTGGTCATGGCAATCTCCTTATGCGGCGTGGTTCAAAAAGGGGTCAGGCACCTTTGTGCGAAGCACCCTCCGGGCCGTTCCGGCAAAGGTGCCTGACCCCTTTTTGAACCACGCGCCTCCCCTTCATTGTTGGTGAGCGGCAAACGGATGTCCACAGCAGCGGCGAGATGGCGGCGAAATTGCGTCCGTATAATGACGAAGGGACGTGCGCATTGCCCGCTTTGCCCACGGTACCTGTCCACCGTGTATTGACCGGCAGCGCCAGTCCATTTACACTGATTCTTTGGAATAATCCGCGTAGCACAGGCTTCCAGCCTGTGCTCAGCAGTCGGGAAGCACAGGCTGGAAGCCTGTGCTACAACAGAATGCCGAAAATATGGCGATTGAAACGAAGATGGATATCAGCGTTTGGGAGCGATTCAGCGACTCCGTCGGGGCCTTCTCCGAGGGGGTTGTGGGGTTTCTGGGCCGATGTTCGGCTCCAGCAACGAGCGCTTCGTCCGCAACCTGGGCTACATCCGCTCCCGCGACCCCGAAAGCACCCACACAGTCATTCCCGGCTCGCTGTCTGGCCCAGGTCAACGAGCTCGAAGAAAAGATGCAGGCCCTGAGCGACGAGGAGCTCAAGGGCATGACCGCCGCAGTTCCGCGAACGGCTGGCCAAGGGCGAGACCCTCGACGACCTGCTGCCCGAAGCGTTCGCCGCCTGCCGCGAGGCCGGCCTGCCGCACCAAGAACATGCGCCACTTCGACGTGCAGATCCTCGGCGGCATCGTCCTGCACCGCGGCAACATCGCCGAGATGGTCACCGGCGAAGGCAAAACCCTGGTCGCCACGCTGCCGGCCTACCTCAACGCCCTGAGCGGCAAGGGCGTCCACATCATCACCGTCAACGACTACCTGGCCCGCCGCGACTGCGAATGGATGCTGCCCATCTACCAGCGCCCTGGGCATCACCGCCGGCTTCATCCAGAGCGACATGGACCCCGTCGAACGCCGCAAGGCCTACGACTGCGACATCACCTACGGCACCAACAGCGAGTTCGGCTTCGACTACCTGCGCGACAACATGAAGCCGGCCCGCTGGGGCGACGACGAATTACGAGCCCTACTATCAGCAGTGCCAGAAGGCCCTCAACTTCGCCATCATCGACGAGGTGGACAACATCCTCATCGACGAGGCCCGCACGCCGCTCATCATCTCCGGCCCCGCCTTCGGCGACCTGACGCGCTACGCCAAGGCCAACGAGATCGCCGTCGCAGCTGACCGACTTGCAAAAGCAGGAGCCCGGCCGCTATTTCGAGGTCAAGGAAAAGGAACACACCTGCCATCTGACCGACGAGGGCATCCGCAAGGCCGAGGAACTGGCCGGCGTCGAGAGCTTCTACACCGCCGGCAACATGGAATGGCCGCACCTGATCGACAACGCCCTCAAGGCCCATCACCTCTACAAAAGGACAAGCAATACGCGGTGATGCGCCATCCCGAGACCAACGAGATGAGCATCATCATCATCGACGAGTTCACCGGCCGGCTGATGCTCGGCCGGCAGTGGTCCGACGGCCTGCACCAGGCGGTCGAGGCCAAGCACGCCCGCGAAGGCGTCAAGATCAAGGAAGAAACGCAGACGCTGGCCACCATCACGCTGCAGAACTTCTTCAAGCTCTACAAGAAGCTGGCCGGCATGACCGGCACCGCCATGACCGAGGCCAACGAGTTCTGGAAGATCTACAAGCTCGACGTCATCGCCATCCCGACCAACAAGCCGCTGATCCGCATCAACTACCCCGACGTGATCTTCCGCACCGAGAAGGAGAAGTGGAAGGCGGTCGTCGACGAAGATCGTCGAGGTCCACAAGGAGGGCCGGCCGATGCTGATCGGCACCACCGACGTGGACAAGTCGATAAGCTGAGCGACATGCTCAAGCGCCGCGGCATCAAGCACGAGCTGCTGAACGCCATGCCGGAACACGCGGCCCGCGAGGCCGAGATCGTCGCCCAGGCCGGCCGCATCGGCGCCGTCACCATCGCCACCAACATGGCCGGCCGCGGCACCGACATCATCCTCGGCGGCAACCCCGAGACGCTCGCCTGGGCCCGGCTCAAGGACAAGTACGCCACCCGCCTCGACGTGCCCGAGGACGACTGGAAGAAGACTGGTCGACGACATCGAGGCCAAGGAGAAGATGAAGGAAGAAGGCCGCAAGGTGGCCGAGATGGGCGGCCTGCACATCGTCGGCACCGAACGGCACGAGGCCCGCCGCATCGACAACCAGCTGCGCGGCCGGGCCGGCCGGCAGGGCGATCCCGGCTCGAGCCGGTTCTACCTGTCGCTCGAAGACGACCTGATGCGCATCTTCGCCGGCGAATGGGTCGCCAACGTCCTGACCCGGCTCGGCATGGAGGAAGGCCAGGCCATCGAGAGCCGCATGGTCGTCGCGCCGCATCGAGGCCGCCCAGAAGAAGGTCGAGGAACGCAACTTCGACATCCGCAAGAACCTGCTCGAATACGACGAGGTCATGGACCATCAGCGCAAGCGCGTCTACGGCTATCCGCCAGGAGATCCTCGACGGCGCCAACTGCAAGCTCCGCATCCTCGACATGCTCGACGAGCAGATCGACCTGGCCCTGGAGCGCTTCCTCGATCCGAGACTACGGCGCCGGCCAGCTTCGCCGAGTTCGCGGCCAAGCGGCTGGGCGTCGAGTTCGACGCCGCCGATTTCGCCCGCAGCGATTTCGCCGAGGCCGACAAGCACCGCCCGCGACAAGGCCAATCGCGCATGATCCAGACGCAGATCCTCGAGGCTCTGGAGGAGAACCTCGGCAGCGACGTCGATCCCACGGAGTGGAACTGGCAGGCGATGGCCAACGCCGTCAACACGCCGCTGGGGCCTGAAGACTCACCGACCGCCAGCTCAAGAAGATCGGCCGCGACAACCTGGCCGAGTACCTGATCGAGCGAGGCGGAAAAGGTCCTGGCGGCGGTCGACCTGACGGCGGGCCAGCCGTTACCTGGAGCCCGACTGGGGTATGCGCTCGGCCGTGCGACTGGGCGCGGCTCAAGTTCCAGATCAAGCTCGAGCCGGCGCAGCTTGACGGACAAGCCCGCGGCCGCATCAAGGAAATGCTGCTGCGACCAGATCGACGCGACTTTATCGCCAGAAGGAAATCGAGTTCCCGGTGACGGCTCGGCATGGCGCGCTTCATGGCCGACCGGCCGCAGCAGCCCGGCGGCGCATGGGCCAGCGCTACGACCGCGAGGGTCTGTTGCGCTGGGCCAACGGCCGCTTCGCCAGGCGCCGAGCCGATGACCGAAGAGGATTTCCGCACCCAGTCGCGGCGAAGCTGCAGGAGAAACTGCTGGAAGTCAGCACAGGCTGCGTTCCCCGGTCGGGCCACGGACGACATCGACGCCAAGCTCGCACGAGGCTTTCGCCGGCACCACGCATGCCGGAGCCGACGACGCCCGCGAACTGGCCGAGTGGGTCGCAGCCGCAGCTTCGACATTGAGGTCGACCGAGGAATACCTGACCGGCATCACGCAGGACGAGGCCCGCAAGTGTCTGTGGAACGCCTTACGATCTGCAATATCGGCCGGAGATGCGCCGCATGGAGCGCAGCCTGCTGCTCAACCAGCTCGACACGTCCTGGAAGAACCATCTTTACACGATGGACCATCTGCGTTCGGCGATCGGCCTGGTGGGCTACGCCCAGGAAGACCCCAAGACCGAGTACAAGCGCGAGGGCATGAAGGAATTCGACGCCATGTGGGAAGGCGTCGAGGACAAGGTGACCGACATCGTCTTCCGCATGGAGGAGGAGGAAGGCTTCCAGGAATCGCTCTGGTCGATCGGGGCCGACCATCCACGAATCGGCCCCCAAGATCGAATTTCGGCCCAGCGAACAGTCCATCGAAGGCCAGCAAGAGGCCGCCATCGCCATCGAGCCAACAGAGCGAAAAGAAAAAAGAACCGATCCGCAACCGCAGCGAAAAGGTCGGCCGCAACGATCCGTGCCCCTGCGGCAGCGGACAGAAGTATAAAGTGTGCTGCATGCGGAAGATGGTGAAGTAAGCCGATACCAACCCGAAGCGCAAGCGAGGGCCAACGTTATCCCTCGCTTGCGCTTCGGGTTGGTATGGCGGCCCTTCGCATCGAGGAAAGGACTTCCATGCCCTACTTCTTGAACCTGATTTACCTGCTTGTGCTATGCCTGTTGTCCCCGTGGCTGGCCATTAAGGCCCTGACCACCGGCAAATACCGTCGCGGCCTGTGGAAGAAAATCACCGGCCGCGCCTTCCGGCGTCACGGCGATGCGCCGTGTGTCTGGTTCCACGGCGTCAGCGTCGGTGAAATCCATCTGCTGGAGCACGTCGTGGCCGCGTTTCGCAAGCGGCACCTTCATTGCCACTGCGTCATCTCAACGACTACCGACACCGGTTTCGCCGAGGCCGAAAAGCGCTTTCCCGGCTGCCCGGTTTTCTGGTGGCCCTTCGACTTCACCTGGGCGGTCAAACGGGCCCTGCGGCGGGTGCGGCCGGATGTCGTGGTGCTGGCCGAGGGCGAGCTGTGGCCCAATTTTTTGACTGCCGCCAAGCGTTCAGGAGTTCGCGTGGCGTGCATCAACGGCCGCATGAGCCCGCGCAGCCTGGGGCGATATCAAAAGCTCGGCTCATTGGCGGGACACGTTTGGGGCAAGCTCGATCTTGTCGCCGCGCAGACCGATGAATACGCACGCAATTTCGAAGCCTTGGGCGCCAACACGGTCCACGTCACCGGCTCGGTGAAATACGACGGGGCCAACGGCGACCGCGACAATCCACGCACACGTCATCTGCGCGACCTCTTCGGCGTGCAGGCCGACAACCTGGTATGGATCGCCGGCAGCACGCAAGCGCCCGAGGAGGAGATCGTCCTGGACATTTACCGAAAGGCCTCTATCGTCCATCCCAATCTGCGTTTGTTCCTGGTGCCGCGGCAAAAGGACCGGTTTGAAGAGGTGGCCCGCATCCTGCAGCGGAGCGGCTTGCCCTTTGTCCGCCGCAGCGCGCTGACGGGGCCGGCGACTGAGGCGGCGGGCATTGTCCTGGTGGATACGATCGGCGAGTTGGGTGCGCTCTGGGGTTTAGCGGACATTGCCTTCGTCGGCGGCAGCCTGGACGGCCAACGCGGCGGCCAAAACATGATCGAGCCGGCGGCCTACGGGGCGGCAGTCATCTTCGGACCGCACGTCTGGAACTTCAAGGAAACCGCGGCGCGGCTGCTGCAGCACAGGGCTGCCGTGCAGGTGCGGGATGCGGCCGAACTGCAGCGCGAGATTGAGCGACTGCTCGGCGACGCTGAAGCCAGATCGCTCCTTGGCGAAGCTGGCCGGCGGTTTGTCCAATCGCAGCAAGGCGCGACGGAAAGAACGTTGGCGCTGCTGGACCATTTGCTCCAGGGACAACCGGAGCGGCGGCAGGCGGCATAGTAGTAGGCACACTCCGTGTGCCGTAGGCCGTTGAAAGCGGGACGACGATGCAGCCCAAAAAATCGACCTTCTCCTCCGCGACAGCCCGCGCTATCATCGACTTCGACTTTGACCCAGCCCACAAGGAGCGGATGCACCAACTTTCAGCCAAGGCCCAGGAAGGACCACTGTCTCGCCGTGAACAGGCCGAACTCAACAGCTTCGAAAGGGTCGGCCACTTGATCGGCTTAATGAAGTCGAAGGCGCGCCGCTCTCTGAAGGGCCGCAACGGCATAAACGGCAAAAGCAAGACCCCTTGAGCACGCATGGAACGCGCCTTGGAGCCGGATGCCTCTTGTTCAAAAAACAACCCCCTTTTGCCACCGACAAGTGTCCAAAGCAACCCACTGCTCCCCGACCTTGTGAAACCACACCACGACCGTAAAGCGATTGTGCTCCCACCACAATTCCCTGATAGCAACATCGCGGCTTTCAGGACGATCATGAGGGTAGAGTTCGCAGAGCCACATCCCAAGCTCACCACCCGGATATTTGTCCATGGTGTACGAATGGTCTGAATCCGGTTCGCCTAGTATTCGGACTACCTCAGAGATAGCTTTGCCATCCAAGCTGGGTATTGCTTCAACTGGAGCGTGTCCCAAGTCGAAAAACCAACAGATAGCCACAGCCACGCCGATGGTTAAAATGGCAACAGCCGCCAATATTGGCCGTCTTCGGAGCAGATTCATGGCTGATTATACCTTGTGTTTGCCGTGGCAAACTGCTATCATAACGCCAATGAGGCAACCCGTCAAACATGCTAATGAAATCGTGCTCGGTGTGCGTGTAGCCATGGAAGGTGCCGTCCAGCCGTTGTCAAAGTGCCTGGCCTCTGTTCACACCGATGAAGGGCGTGCACGGGTACATGCGTATCTCAATTCGCTGCCATTTCCCCACTTCGTAGCGGCGCCCGACTCGCCGGGCTTGCTGGTCCGCATCGAAGAAGATGGATCGCGTATGCAAGGCTGCTTCGTCGGTCGCGAATTTCAAGCGGTCAAGTGCCTGGTGGACGTGTCTTGGTCCAACCAGCAATGCGCCGCTCCTCAGACCAGCGAAATTGCTGGCTCCTAGCCGGTTGTGACAATTTCCTCCCCAGGTCGTAATCTGACCTATACTAACACTATACGGTGGACTAGTTGAAGAACATCCCGGCGCTGCTGGGCGGTTAGTTAAAGAGTAAGCCGACGCGGTGCGATCCTTTATTGCGGATCCCACCGCGTCGGCTTTTTTCGTCGCGGGGCTCGGTCCTCGGAGGATAGGATGCGCGGGGCGGTGACGAACATCCCGAATGTCGGTTTTGGCATCGCCTTGGCGGTGCTGGTCGGCAGTGCGCTGCTCTCGTACCGCAACGACCAGAGCGTGGCGGAAGTGGTTGAAAGCCGGCGCCTTGCCTTCGAGAGGCTGGACCTGCTCACGGCGTTCCTGGCGGCGGCCCTGGACATCGAGACCGGCGAGCGCGGTTTTGTCGTCACCGGCGACCCGGTGTTTCTGGAACCCTTCCACTCAGGCATGGCGCTGCTGGACCCCCAACTCATGCGCCTTCGCGAAGCTCTCATGGATCATCCCCGCCAACAATCGACACTGGCAGCGCTGGAAGACGCGACCACGCAGCTGGTCCGCCACAATGGCCAGGTAGTGTCTCTCAAAATGAGCCACGACGACGATGCCGCCAGGAATCTGATCGCCAACGGCCGGGGAAAGCAAATCATGGACCACATCCGCCAGCTGGTCGCGGAACTGAGCGCTGAAGACCATGAGCAACTGCGGGTGCGCGACCAGGAGTTCCAGGCCAGCTTGCGCTTCAGAGTGCTTATCATCGTCATCGCGTGCATATTTGGCTTTGCGGCTGTCGCCCTGGCTGCCGTGGCGATCAACCGCAGCCTGCGGGAGCGCAACCGGTTGAATGCCCAACTGCGCCAATCGTTGACGGAGAACACACAGATGGTCGACCAGCTCCGTGCCGCGGCGATCGACCTGACCCGGTCGAACCAGGAGCTGGAGCAGTTCGCCTACGTCGCCTCCCATGATCTGCAAGAGCCGCTTCGCAAGGTCAGCAGCTTTGCCCAGCTTTTCGCCGTACGTTACCTGGGTAAACTGGATGCCGAGGCCAACGAATTCATCGGCTACATGGTGGACGGGCCCGACGGATGCAGACGCTCATTCAGAACCTGCTCGCCTACTCCCGCCTCGGCCGCAAAGGCCATCAGTTGGTGCCAACCGACTGCAACGCCGTCGTGGAACGTGCCCTGGCAAACTTGCACGGGGCCATCGAGGAAAGCGGTGCCGTGGTCATCCGCGCCCTGCTGCCGGCCGTGCTGGCCGATGAGGCTCAGTTGGTCCAGCTCTTCCAAAATCTGATCGGCAACGCCATCAAGTTCCACGGCGGCGAAAAACCGGCCATTGAAATCCGGGCCGAGCTGACGGGTCTGGCGTGGACCTTCTCCGTGAGCGACAACGGCATTGGCATCGATCCCCAATTCGCGGACCGGATCTTCATCATCTTTCAGCGCTTGCACAGCAAGGAAGAATACCCCGGCACGGGCATCGGCCTGGCCTTTTGCAAAAAAATAGTGGAACGGCACGGCGGCCGCATCTGGCTCGAGCCGCGGTCCGGCGGGGGGACCACTTTCCTGTTCAACCTTCCCCGCCTGGCGGAAACGGCGGCAACATCCACCCCTTGCGCGAAGGCCCCCTCGGCTGCTTGCATTTAGAGAAACACACTGCAATGGTTCGGTGACCTTTTCGAGGCGGCAATGAATATTCTGGGTTTTGAGACTACCGAAAAACTTTACGAAAGCGCCAGCTCGATGATTTACCGCGCCGCTCCACGCAACGGAGCGGGCAACGTCATTCTCAAGGTTCTCAACGGCGATCACCCGTCACCCCAAAGACTGGCTCGCTTTCGCCGCGAATTCGAAACCGCGTCGTTGTTTCACAGTCCCAGAATACTCAATGTTGTTCGTCAGGAACCGTTTGACAACACCCTGGTATCCGTGATGGAGGATTTCCAGGCCGATTCACTGAGCAATTGGATCCGCCAAGATCAGCTCACGCTTGGGGAACGTCTGACGGTTGCCATCGCGATTTGCGACGGCCTGGCCGATATCCACAGTCTCGGCGTCATTCACAGGGACATTTCTCCCGCGAATATCCTCTGGAACCGGGCTGCCAATAAACTCAAAATCACCGATTTTGGCATCGCGCTGCCGATGGACCACTCGGCCGCCATTCCTCACGCGCCCAACGTCCTGGAAGGCACGCTTTCTTTCATGTCGCCCGAACAAACCGGCAGGATGAACCGCCCCGTCGATTACCGTTCCGATTTTTACTCCCTGGGCGTGACCCTCTACGAGTTGTTCACCGGGGAAAAGCCCTTCGCCTCGGAAGACCCGCTGGAGATGATTCATTGTCACATTGCCAAACGACCCGTGCCGCCAAGCAAACGGCGTTCGGCAACCCCCGAAGCATTGTCCAATATTGTCCTCAAGCTCATGGAAAAGAACGCCGAGGACCGCTATCAGAGCACCGAGGCCATCAAGGCCGACCTGGTTCACTGCCAGGGGCAGCTTGAATCTCATGGCGCCATCACCTCTTTTCCGCCGGCCGGCCATGACGTCAGCAGCCGTTTCCAAATGTCGGCCAAGCTTTACGGACGCGAGCAGGACGTGGCCGTTTTGGGCAACGCGTTCAGCCGGGTTTTGGCCGGCGAATTGGCGTTCACCCTTGTCAACGGCTTTTCGGGAGTCGGCAAATCATCGCTCGTGCAAGAGCTGTATCGCCCGCTTGCCGTGGCCAGAGGCCGCTATGTCGCGGGCAAGTTCGATCAGTATCAGCGCAGCATTCCGTATTCCGCAATTGGTCAGGCTCTCAGCTCATTCTGTGACCAACTTCTCTGTGAGCCGCCCCAGGTCGTGCAAGCCTGGCGGCAGCGAATCCTCGATATTGTGGGCAAAAATGGCGGAGCGATCATCGAGGTGATCCCGTGTCTGGAAAATGTCATTGGGCCTCAGCCGCCCTTGCCCCAGCGCGAGCCGCAAGCCGCCCAGAACATCTTGAAATTGCTGTGTCAGGATTTTTTCCAGGTGATCTGTCGTCCCGAAGAACCGCTGGTGCTGTTTCTCGATGACCTGCAATGGGCCGACATCGCTTCTCTTTCGCTCATCGAGTCGGTGCTCACCAATCCGCGCCTGAGCGGGCTGCATCTCGTGGGAGCTTATCGTGACAATGAGGTGGGCCCGAGCCATCCGTTGGTGGTGATGTTGGACAAGCTGACAAAAGCGGGCCTCGTCATCGCGACCATTCACCTTGACAGTCTGTCCTTTGCAAACGTCGAAGCGTTTATTTCCGACACACTTGCCTTGACGGTGGCGGACGTTGCGGAGCTTGCCCACATTACTTACTCAAAAACCCAGGGCAACGCCTTTTTTACGACCGAGTTTCTCAAAGCCCTTTACGCGGACGGTTTGCTCACGTTTGATGTCTTGGGCCGCAAATGGCAGTGGGACGCGGCCGGCATCCACGCCCGGCAAATCACGGACAATGTCGTGACCTTGATGGCCAGTCGCATTGCGCTGCTGCCGAAACCAACGCAGAATCTTCTTGTCCTGGCGGCTAGCATCGGCAGCCAATTTCACCTGCGGACGCTCGCCGTCATTGCTCCGGTTAGCGACGATCAACCCCAAATCCTTGAGTCGTTGACGCCCGCATTACGGCTTGGCATTGTGGTGTTCGCGGACAGTGCCCACGCTCAAGCCAGTGCAAATGACCTGGACGCCGCTCAGCATATATTCCGATTTCAGCACGATCGCGTCCAGCAAGCTGCCTATTCCTTGATACCGGAAACGGAAAGACCGGCGGTCCATCTCCATATCGTGCGCCAACTCCTCATGAACGCAAGGCAAAACCAGGACATCGAAGGGAGCTTGTTTGAGATCGTCAGTCATTTCAACAAGGGCATGTCCAGCATGGAGAATAAAGAGGAGAGGCTCCAGGCCGCCAGACTTAATCTTCAGGCTGGTGCGAAAGCCAGGAAGGCGTCGGCTTACCATGCCGCCCGGGACCATTTTCGCCTCGCCTGTGACTTTCTGCCGTCGGACTGCTTCGAGTCCAACTATGAACTTGCCTTTGAGATTCACCTGGGCCTGGCGAAAAGCTCTTATGTGGCGGGCAGGTGCGATGAGTCCGAGGCGCTCTATCCCGTCCTTCTGCATGTGGCCAGGACTACGCTGGATAAGAGCAGTGTCCATCTCGTGCAGATGGATGACTACCATCTGCAAGGCGCCTATGACCGGGCCATTGAGGTGCAACAAAAGAACCTGGCCCTGCTGGGCGAGCAGGTTCCCTCAAACGAACTTGAATTCTCGGCCGCGATCGACAGGGAACTAAAGTTAACTCCTGAGTACCGCGGGGAGCGGAGCATGGCCGATTTGCTCACCGCCCGCGAGATCGATTCGCCCGCGATCATCGCGACGCTTAGAACCTTGATGAGCATGTGGATAAGCGCCTATCTTGTCGCCAATGAACCCATCGTTCAGTGGTGCTCGATCAGGCTGGCCAATATATCATTGCGGCATGGCAACAGCGAAATGGCGGCATTTGCTTTCGTTCAGCACGGATTCCTATGCATTGCCAGGCTGCAAAGATTTGAGGAAGGCTACGAATATGGAGAGCTGGCGCTAAAACTGGCCGATCGGTGCGAAAGCCTGGAAATGCGCGGCAAAATATACTTCATGTTTGGCATGTGCATTTGCCACTGGAAAAACCATGTGAGCCATTCCACGGAATTCTTTCGCAAAGGCTACGCCTTCAGTGTCGAAGGCGGCGACTGGACCTACGCTGTCTATGCCGCGCTCCAGATCACCTCCAGCTTGACCATCGCCGGTGTTCAGTGCGATGTCATCAATGCCGAGGCCCACAAGTATCTTGAGTTCTTGAAGGATAAGGCAGTCGTTGGCCTCAATAGCTTCCTGCTTCCCAGCGGTATTTGCACGCTTTTGAATTTGCAAGGGAAAACCGTGTCCCGCGATGATTTTTCCTGCCAGTATCTCGATGAGAAGGTGTTTTTGAACACGCTGTGCAGCACGCTACCCACCATTCAGGCATGGTTTTTTGCTCAAAAGCTTCGAAGTCTGTATTATTATCGGTCCTTCACGACGGCATCCGTTGCAATTGCCAGGACGGAAAGCATAGCAAGTGCGTTGCCCGCGCAATTCCTGACGACCGACGGTTATTTCTATATTTGCTTGACGCTGGCAGCGGCCAATTACCTGGCTGCCGATGCCGATAACCGGGAATACTATTTGGGCCTCTTTGATCGCCATGAACAGCAGATGAAGAATTGGGCCGACCACTGCCCGGAGAATTACTTGCACAAGTATTATCTTATCAGGGGGGAGCGCGCCCGACTCGAGCATGGCAGTCTGGATGAAGTGCTTGCCTGGTACGATAAGGCCATTCAGTCCGCGAAACAAGCGAACTTTCCAAACAATGTGGCTCTTGGTTATGAGCTGAAAGGACGGTTTTGGCTGGAAAGAGACAAAAAAGAGTACGCACTAAGCGACTTGAAGGAAGCCCATTACGGATACCATTTGTGGGGGGCGGCCGGGAAGGTGGCCATGCTCGAGGAGGAATTCCCCGCACTATCTTCGAGGAAAGGCGAGGGGGTGCTGGTCACGCCAGCCCAGTTGGACTTACTGTCCGTTCACAAGGCCGCCCGTGCCATTTCCGCGAAGCTCGAGGTGCGCGGCTTGATTCAAACGATGATGACCATTGTGATGGAGTGCGCGGGCGCTGACCGTGGCGCATTGCTGCTGGAAAAGGACGGCGCCTGGCAAATCGAAGCTTGTGCGGACCTTGGCGACGAGGGAATCCAAATCGATTTCCCAGCCCATCCGGCCTGTGAGACAACGACGCCGATGAATGCAGGCGTGCCCTCCTCGGTTGTTAATTATGTGCTGCGTAAACAAGAGTCCGTCACGGTGAGCGATCCCGTTCGCGATTCGCGCTTTGGGCAGGATGCCTATATTGCCGGGGTAGTCCCCCGATCGTTGCACTGCGTGCCCGTGATCAATCAAGGGCGAACGACCGGCATCATTTATCTTGAAAACAAGCTCGTGCCCGACGTGTTTTCGGCCGATCGCCGTGACTTGATCGACGTACTGGCGAGCCAGATCGCCATTTCACTGGAAAACGCCGGCCTCTACACCGACCTTCAAAACACCGTGGCGAGGCAGAATCACATCATGGAGGAGACTCGACGCTTGAATGCCGAGCTGGACCAACGGGTTCAGGACCGCACCGCAGATTTGCACCGATCCAACCTGGAGCTGGAGCAGTTCGCCTACGTCGCCTCGCACGATTTGCAGGAACCGCTGCGCAAGGTCAGCAGCTTCGCCCAGCTGCTCGCCGGTAAGTACCAGGGTAAATTGGATGCCGACGCCAACGAGTACATCGGCTACATGGTGGACGGCGCTCGTCGCATGCAGGGCCTCATTCAAAACCTGCTTGCCTACTCCCGGCTCGGCCGCAAAAGCAAGCCTTTCGCGCCAGCCGACGGCAGCGCGGTGCTCAAGCACGCGCTGGAGAATCTGCGTGGCGCCATCGAGGAAAGCGGCGCGGTAGTCACGAGCGGCCCGCTGCCGACCGTGGTGGGCGACGAGGTGCAGCTGGTGCAACTTTTCCAAAACCTGATCGGCAACGCCATCAAATTCCGCGGCGCCGAGACGCCGCGAATCCAGGTGAACGCCGAGATCAAGGAGTCGACGTGGACCTTTTCAGTGCGCGACAACGGCATTGGCATCGATCCGCAGTTCGCGGAGCGCATCTTCGTGATCTTCCAGCGCTTGCATAGTCGGGAAGAGTACCCCGGCACGGGAATCGGCCTGGCGTTCTGCAAAAAGATCGTGGAAAGGCACGGCGGCCGAATTTGGCTGGAGTCACAGCCGGGCCACGGGGCCATTTTTTGGTTCACCCTTCCCCAAACAGTCGAAACGGAGCAACCAACCCTTGACCACCCCAATGAAAGCCAAAATGATTGAAATTCTGCTCGTGGATGACGACCCTGGCGATGTCCGCTTGACGGTGGAAGCCCTCAAGCAAACGAAAATGCTCACCAACCTCAGCTTTGCCCGCGACGGCATCGAGGCCCTGGCTTTCCTGCGCCGCCAGGGCAAGCAGGCCGACGCGCCACGCCCGGACATCATCTTCCTCGACCTTAACATGCCGCGCATGGACGGCCGGGAAGCTCTTGCCGAGATGAAGAAAGATGCTGATCTGAAACACATCCCCGTGGTGGTCCTGACCACCTCGTCCGACGAGGAAGACATTCTGCGCAGCTACAACCTGCATGCCAATTGTTACGTGACCAAACCCGTGGATCTGCAGCAATTCATGAAAGTGGTCAGATCGATCGAGGATTTTTGGTTCACTGTCGTAAAACTACCTGTTCGGGAAGGGGAAAGCAGATGAATGGCACGCCAATCCGGGTCTTACTCGTGGAGGACGACGCCGTGGACGCCCGGCTGTTCCAGGCCATGTTGATCCAGGAGGCCAATAAAGAATTCCAGATGGCCCGGGTGGGCCGTCTTTCGGAAGCGGTGGAAAGCTTGACAGGCCAGGGTTACGACCTCGTCGTCTCCGACCTGGGGCTTCCGGACAGCCAGGGATTGCCCACTTTCCTTGGCCTCAAAGCCCAGGCCCCGAACCTGCCGATCGTCGTCCTTAGCGGACTCGAGGATGAAGACATGGCCGTCAAGGCGGTGCAGCTAGGCGCCCAGGATTACCTGGTGAAATGCCAGGTGAGCGGCCCGCTATTGGCCCGCTCGCTCCGCTACGCCATCGAGCGCAAGCGCATCGAAGGCGAACGCGACCACCTGATCCACGAACTGCAAGAAGCCCTTGCCAAGGTCAAGCACCTGAGCGGGATGCTGCCCATTTGCGCTTGGTGCAAGAAGGTCCGCGATGATCAAGACTACTGGAAGGAGGTCGAAGGCTACGTGGCCTCGCACTCCGAGGCCGATTTTAAGCACGGTATCTGCCCGCCCTGCCTGGCGAAGGCGAAGCAGCAATAGAAAAATGAACCGAAAGAAGGGGACGCAGCTTGTTTTATGGAAACGAGCTGCGTCCCCTTTTTAGGACCTTAACAAGTCGATGCTGACCAGTTTCAAGAAGTTCATCGAGGACAACAAGAACGAGATTGAAGCCCTCCAGGTGTTGTACAGCCAGCCGTACCGGGCCGGGCTGAGATTTCGGCACGTCAAGGAATTGGCAGGTAAGCTGAACCAGCCCCCGTTCTATGTGGACCCAAACCGCCCTGAATCGCTGCTCCGGCTGTGGCAGGCGTATGCGGTGGTCGAGCCGGAAAAGGTGCGGGGCAAAGGCGGCAAACAACTGGTGGATATCATCGCCCTGGTGCGCCACGCCATCGACCCGAACACCTTGCTGGCTCCGGTCGGTGTGACGGTCGAGGAACGGTATCAGCAGTGGAAGGCTGAGAAGAAGGCGGCAGGCGTGTTGTTTACTGCCGATCAGCGGAAATGGCTTGACGCAATCAAGGACCACATTGCCAGCAGCCTGAACATTGAACAAGACGACCTGGAAGAAGTGCCGTTCAACACGATTGGCGGCTTGGGCCGGGCGTATGAGCTATTCGGCGATGAACTTGGTAAGATACTCGAAGAACTGAACGTGTGTTTGGCCGCTTGAGGGAAAGCCATGAATGCCATTACTGCCATTTTCGAGAACGGCGTGTTTCGACCGACGGAGAAGGTGGATTTACCCGAAGGCACGACCGTGCGTTTCGAGCCGATTCCTGTTACTGCGCCGATCCGGGATCTTGTTCCCCCCGGAACGTCGGAGGGGCAGATTCGCGTTTATGAAATCTTGTCCCGCCGCTATAACTCGGGCCACCACGACACCGCTGAACGGCATAACGAGCATCAACCATGACCCCCGTGTTTCTCGATGCCGTCGGACTGCTCGCGGTGTGGGACGTTGACGATCAATGGCATCTTGCCGCGGTCCCGGTATTCGAACAGATCGTGCGAACGGGACGGCCTACGGTGACAACTTCCCTGGTGCTGTACGAATGCGGTAATGCCGCATCGCGCGGCCCTTTCCGCGGCAATGTGGACGACTTGAGGAGATCGATGGCGGCGGAGGGGCAGTTGATCGAACCGACTTCCGATGAGATTGAAAAGGCCTGGGCCGATTACGTGCGCGGTGTTGCCGGTTCCGCTGGCATCGTCGATCACATCGCGTTTGCCGTCATGCGCCGGCTCGGCATTACACAAGTGCAGGCCAACTTCGGGTATCTTCATTGTGGCTCCGCTCGATGCCGATAAGCAAGACTACTTACTCCGCGACAGTCATTTTTGCGGCGTTGAGTATGGCCGATTCGACATTCGGCAAATGCATCGCTCGCTCGTGCTGGTCGGCCCGAAGGATGAAGAGGAGTTAATGGAACGTAAATGGTGTCAGTTCATTAGCGCAATGCAAACCAGGGAGCCAGCATGAAAAAAGACCGTGTCTACGTGGACACCTCCGTGATCGGCGGGTGCCTTGACGAGCAATTCGCCGAGTGGAGCCTGGCGCTGTTAGAGTTGGCGAAACAAGGTAAAGTCATTTTGCTGGTTTCCCAGCTTTTGACCGAAGAGCTTGCAGGTGCGCCTCCCGACGTCCGTGAACTGCTTCGCGCCGTTCCAGAGCGAAGCCAGGAGTTGATTTACGCCAGCGATGCAACGCGCGATCTGCTCGCTGCTTATCTCAAGGAAAAAATCGTGGGCCCACGCTACACCACCGACGCGCATCACGTCGCCATGGCCTCCATGCACCGCGCCGCCGTTTTGCTCAGCTGGAACTTCAAGCATATCGTGCATCTTGATAAGATCCACAAGTTCAACCGAGTAAACCAGCGGCTCGGCTATCCCCCACTGGAAATCCGTTCCCCAAAGGAGTACGTGTGATGAAAACGAAAAAAAAATTCGACTGCATTCAGATGAAGCGGCAAATTCAGGCCACGCTGCATAAAAAGTGGGCCGGCTTGACGATTGAGGAGATTCAAGCCTCCATCAAGCACGACCTGGCCACTTCGCAATCCGACATGGCGAAATGGTGGCGAAAAATGGAGAAATCCACAGCAAACAAAGACCGAAAGGCATCATGACCGCCCCAACGTCAGCGCCATCGCCAACCGCCTGGCGCCGGAAAAAGGGCCAGAGTGAATTTTGAAATCTACCCTGGCCCACGTTCCGTGCGCAGATTTGCACTTCAGTAACCTGATTCAACCCGACGCCGTCCGAAAATCCAGCCCCTCCGCCTGAAACCGCTCGATCAGCTCGCGCTGATGCTTGTCGCCACGGCACGTGATCATGATGAGGTATTGCTGCACGCCAAGTTGCAAGTCGCGGGCAGTCGAAGGCGAGTTATCCGGCAACACCCCCACGGCGGCGGCTTCCCAGGCCAGGCGCAAATCAGCACTTACCGTCGGCGTCAAGGATAGCAGGCGCTCTTGCAGCTGGGCCTGCCACCAGTCACATTGCGGGCCTGACTGGCGGCCTGCCAGCGCGCTTTGTGAAAACCGCGGAATCGGCAGGTTACGACTTGCGTTCAAACCACGCCAAGGGGAGAATAAGCGGCTACGAGTGAACCATGACGCCGATCTATCACATTACGCATGTGGACAACTTGGCTGGAATCGTGGCGCACGACTGCCTGTGGTCGGACGCCCAGCGGGTCGCACAGCAAATCGCCAACGTCAACATCGGCCACTCGCACATCAAGCAAAGGCGGTTGCGCCGGCCGGTTCCTGTTGCCGCTGGAGGTGTGCTGGGCGATTACGTGCCGTTCAGTTTTTGCAATCGGTCCGTGATGCTCTTTCCCATTCATCGAAACAGCGTCGCAGGGTATTCTGAGGGTCAAGAGCCGATTGTCCATCGCGTTTCGAGCATCGAAGCAGGCGCGAGCTTCGGGAAGGCAGTGGGCGTTCACGGATCGCCACGCGGACGTGGCTTATGCCCGTTTTTTTGATGATCTGGCCTTCCTGACCGAAGTAAACTGGGAAGTGATGCCGTTGACGTATTGGTCAGCGGTGAGGGAAGAGCGGCAAGCGGAGTTTTTGGTCCACGACTTTTACCCCTGGCGTTGCGTTGGAAAGATCGGTGTGTATAACGACGCGATTGCGGAGCGAGCAAAAAGCGCGATTGCGAGCGCAAGCCACCGACCCGCCGTGGTCGTCGAACCGGGCTGGTACTATTAGAATAAAAGCACAGCCATGATCGAATTCGGAAAAGGAAACTTGCTGGACGCCGACGTGCAGGCCCTGGTGAACACGGTCAACACCGTGGGCATCATGGGCAAGAGGATTGCCCTGCAATTCAAGAAGGCTTACCCTGAGAATTTCGCCGCCTACGCTAAAGCCTGTGAACGCGGCGAAGTGCAGATTGGCCGCATGTTCATTCATCACTTAGCCCAGCTCGCACATCCCCAATTCATCATCAATTTTCCGACGAAGGGCCATTGGCGCGGCCGATCAAAGCTTGAAGACGTCGCAGCCGGCCTCGACGCACTCGTAAAGGACGTACAGCGCCTGGGAATCGATTCCCTGGCCATTCCCCCGTTGGGTTGCGGGCATGGCGGACTAGCGTGGGAGGATGTTTACCCGCTAATCGTCCAGACGTTCAAGAATCTGCAGGACGTGCGCGTCGTCGTCTATGAGCCGGGCCCAACGCCAATGGCCGAGACGATGCCAAACCGAACCAAACGCCCCAATATGACCATTGGTCGGGCGACGATCCTGGGTTTAATGCGAAGCTATTCTGAACCGGGTTACGATTATCCCGTAACGGTTCTGGAAATCCAGAAACTGGCCTACTTCCAGCAATGCGCGGGCGAACCGCTCAAATTGACATTCGAGAAAGGGCAGTTCGGCCCGTATGCCGACAAAATAAGGCATGTGTTGAACCATATCGAAGGGCATTTCATCCAAGGCTTTGCGGACGGTCAGAACAAACCCGATACGACAATCAAACTCCTGCAAGGGGCTGTCGATGAAGCGGAAGAAGTTTTGCAGAAACACGCGGCAACACGCGTGCGGTTCCAGCGGGTGGCGAAGTTGATCGAAGGATTCGAGACACCGTTTGGGATGGAACTGCTTGCGAGCGTCCATTGGATTGCCATGCACGAGAACGCCGAAGCGAAAACGGAGGTCAGCGCGGCCATCGCAGGCGTGCATGCCTGGAATGAGCGGAAGAAGAAAACGATGCACGCGGACCACATTCGCAGTGCATGGCAACGCTTGCGCGAGCAAAATTGGATTTGACCTATCGCCGAATGCCACTAGCGGCTTGCCACTAATGGCAACCATGCGGTGGTCCGTGTTCGAGTTGCTGCTAATGGCGCTCGACCCGACGCCGTGCGAAAATCCAGCCCCTCCGCCTGAAACCGCTCGATCAGCTCACGCTGATGCTTGTCGCCACGGCAGCTGATCACGATCAAATATTGCTGCACGCCAAGCTGCAAGTCGCGGGCAGTCGAAGGCGAGTTATCCGGCAACACGCCCACGGCGGCGGCTTCCCAGGCCATTCGCAAGTCCGGACTTACCGTCGGCGTCAAGGATAGCAGGCGCTCTTGCAGCTGGGCCTGGTTTTCGGCCAGGCTGGCCAGCGGGTCGATGCTTAGCAGCAAGGCGCGGGCCTCGGCGTCGTTGACGTCGAGGATTTTCACTTCCGCTTCCATGTCGGGGTCGAGGTCACGGCGCAGCTGGCCGTCGATCAGCTCGACCCGGGGGGGCGGATGAGACTAACCTCCAATATCTGAACCAAAGGGCGAAGGCAGAAACGGGCCTTCAACGCCTTGCGTTAGCTGTGTAGCCAAAAGAACCATGCGGGCATTTGCTTCCGGCGAATCCACATTATGGCAAGTTAGATCGGGCAATTCCGCGTGGCCAGGGTCGTCCGGTTCAGGCTTTCTGTTGCCGAGCTACCAGCTTGGCATTTTGGAAAAGACAATAATCTAGCCGACCATTGGGGTTGACCCGATAGGATTCATACGCATCGCCCTCGCGCAGCTCAATGACGATGCCGCCCGAGGTGTCTGGCACGATGTTCGCATGTGCGCTAAGTTCTTTACGCAATAAAACCTCTGCCACTGACGCCGCCAGCGCAAGAGTGGTCCGCGCGGGCGGCTCCATGCCTTCGGCTTCAAACTCATCAGGATGAAGAGCCCATTCTTTCAATCGCTCGCGGAATTCGCTGAGACGTGCCCGGAATGTTTCTTCCTGCTCCATGGAAGACGCGAACGAATCTTGTTTAGCGTCCGATGTCTTCACGGGGTATGGCAGTTTTTGTGAGATGTTCGCAATCGCATCAGTGTTCATGTTTTATCCCCCAGCCCCGCACTTGCCAGGTTTCCGCGAGCAAAAGCAAGCGGCCGTGCAAATCTTCCCTGATTTTACCAGCTAACTCGGCCTTCATACAGCTCCCTTTTCGGCCGGATTTTCGTCAGCATGGTAAGCAGATTATCACGCTCGAAGGGCAAAAAGGCAACAGGAACGAAAACGGGCCAGCGTGAATTTTGAAATCTGCGCTGGCCCATCGTCCGCACGGAAACTAGCAACTCGGCATCAGGGACTAACCCGCCGCCGTCCGAAAATCCAGCCCCTCCGCCTGAAACCGCTCGATCAACTCCCTCTGATGCTTGTCGCCGCGGCACGTGATCATGATCAGGTACTGCTGCACGCCAAGTTGCAAGTCGCGGGCTTTCGAAGGCGAGTTATCCGCTAACACCCCCACGGCGGCGGCTTCCCAGGCCAGGCGTAATTCGGGACTCACCGTCGGCGTCAACGATAGCAGGCGCTCTTGCAGCTGGGCCTGGTTTTCGGCCAGGCTGGCCAGCGGGTCGATGCTCAGGAGCAATGCCCGTGCCTCGGCTTCATTCACGTCGAGGATTTCGACTTCCACTTCCATGTCGGGGTCGAGGTCGCGGCGCAGGTGGCCGTCGATCAGCTTCAGACGGCCGTCGGGCAGCTCGTAGGCCAGCAGGCTGCGGGCGAAGCCGACTTCTTCGTAGATGGCACGCAGGGCGGCTTTCTGAACGTCGCCGTGAGTGCGGAAGTTGAATTCGTGCGGCGACCAGGTCGCCGGCACGGACCCGGCGGTGGGACTTGATGCGGTTTCTGATGGTCATGGTAGGCTCCTTTGGGGTGGTGGGTGGCGGCGTGGTGGGTGGCGTGTGAAATTCAAAACAGCGGGGTCCAGAGGGCTTCGTTGTGGTAGTGGCACCATTTGTCGCGGCGGCGTGGGGGCGAGGGCGGGGGCGGGGGTGGTTGGTCGGCGGGCGGAGGCTTGGGGGTGAAGGGTTGGCGCAGGCGGGCCATCCAGCGGGTGTCCAGGCCGGTGATCAGGTAACGCAGGGCGGCCAGGGCGTGATTGTGCTCGTCGATAGGGGTTTCGCTGCCCAGCCCTCGGCGGGAGTGCCGTAACGGTAGAGGCCGGCCTCGGCGAGCAGGTTGGGGCAGCGGCCACTGAGCAGACGCAGGGCGCCGTCTTCCAGGCGGGCGCGCACGGCGGCGATGCCGGGCGCAGGCTGTTGGTGCCGCGGCGGACCTTGAAGCCGGCAAGACGCAATTCGGCGATTTCGTTGGCGCCGGCGGGGTCGGCGTACCAGGTCACGCCGCGGCGGCAAATGGGCGGCGTGATAGCTCAGCGGCTTTTCACGGGAATAATGTTCGCCGGTCAGACAGAGCGTGTCGTTGGTGCCGAGCGTGCCCCAGATGGCGGCGAACGGGTTGCGGAAGCCGAAGTCGATGCCGCCGACCAGCTTGCCCGTGCAAATCGGTCGGGGAGAATCGCCACCAAGCTGCGGGCGAAATCGGGGTAGACCAGGCCTTCCAGGGCTTCGAAGGAACAGCTGTATTCCTGGCGGATACCACGATTCGCCCAGCGAGCGGCGCTCCTGGGCCAGGAATTCGGGCGTGATGCGGCGACCTTGGTCGGCGGGGATCTCGATGCGCAGCCAATCGTCGCCGCCGTTGGCCCAGCAGTCGTAGAAGAAGCCGCGCTTGCCGTAGGGGGTGGACAGACAAATCAGCCGGCCGTTGCTGGTGGCCAGCATGGGGCGGACGGCGCGGTAGAGGTCGTCGGGGACGCGGGCGGCCTCGTCGATGATCAGCAGGCTGACGTCGGAGTAGCCGCGGATCGTTTCCTCCTTGCAGGGCAGGCAGACGATGCGGCTGCCGTTGGTGAGCGATAGCTCTTCGGCAGTGTCTGGCGCAGCTTGATCGGGGTGGCCGAGGCGGTCGTAGAAGCCGGTGACGATGCGAAACAGCTCGGTCGATTGGCGGTGGCTGCGGGAGAGCAGCAAGACCTTGGTGAAGGGGACGAAACATGGCCTCGGCCAGGGCGAGCATGGCCACCACGGTGGATTTGCCGGCCTGGCGGCAGCAGTTGAGGAGGATGCGCTGTGGGCGGTGTCGAGGACTTCGATTTGCCAGGGGTCGGGATCGAGGCCCAGGGTGCGCATCAGGCTGACGGCGTTGGAGGATGACATGGGTGACCTCGGGTGGGGTGGACGGCACACGGAGTGTGCCTACTACTATGTGGCTGCTATTCAGGGTCGGCGTTTTGCTTTTTCTCGCGGAGGGAGTGGAAGGGAAGGTTGAGCTGGCGGCGCTGCTCTTCGACGATCGCGAAAATGGGATCGTTTTGCCAAATGGCCATGCGGCTCGGGCAGGCAGTAACGGTGGGGGTCGTTTCTGCGGCCGGTGCCTTCGCAAAGAACCAGCTTTTCCTTGACGGCGCGGTCAAGCCAGCGCCACAGCGACTTGGCGGAGGGCTTGTCGAATTCGGGCGGCCATTCATCGAGGATGTCGCAGCGCGTTAGCTGCTGAGGGGCGTCTTCCAAAACCATAGCGTTGGGTCGGTCATGGGCAGGCTCCAGTTTGATGTGGGGCGTTGGCACACGCACCAGATCCCATTGCACGATGTGGGCCCGCGTTGTTGGAAGGTTAGCAGGTGAAAAAAACAAGGAAAAGAAAGAATGGTAAAGGGTGGTCAAGATTGGCAACGAGTGACAACCGTGAGACGCAATCTTCGTCACTTGTTGTCATCCGTAGGCATCCGTTAGCGGTTTCATGTCAGAGGGGTGTGCAGGGGGGTTGAGATGAGACGAAACGGGTGGGCGATGCTGGGGCTACGCATAATGGCCATTTTACATGGCGAGAATTCCGGCCTATTCTTGGGAAGACTTGCATTGCGCCAGCGACCGGCACAAGAAGGGAGATTCTGCACCATGTGGCATAAAACCTGGGCCATTCTTGCCATGGCCGCGCTGGCCCTTTGGACGCCGCCGGCGGCGGCTGACGAGTTTCAGCATTCCTCCGGTTATTCGTTTACCTACCCCAAAGGTTGGTTCGCCGTCGGCAATCCGCGCGGCCTCTTCAACAGCAAGCAGTTTCCTCCCGAAATTCAGGAGTGGCTGAGAAAAAACAATGTCGCCCTGAGCAGGGTTAGCATGGTCCTGCTGCACCAAAACTCCGGCGATTTCATGGCCAACGTCAATGTCGTCGTGGAAAACCAGCAGATGCCGATGGATGACGACACGGTGAAGAAACTGCTGCAAATGCTGCCGCAACAATACCGGTCGATGGGCGCGACCATCGAAGACCCCGAAGCACGCCTTCGCAAGTTCGGGGCCAACCAAGCGATTCAAGTGCAGTACCGGATGAAGTTTCCCGGCATTGCCACCGTCGTCCAGCAAAGACAGGTGTTTATTCCCGGCGGCGGCAACACTTATATCGTGACTTTTTCCGCCGAGGCCGATTCGTTCAGCGATCACTCCCAGACGTTCGATGCCATTGCGACCAGCTTCAAGGCGCCGACGAGTCGGCAGGGGAGTAGCCATGTTCTGGTCATGGCCATCGTCGGCGGCGGGGTCGGGGCGTTGGTGTACTTGGTGAAGAAATTGCAGGGGATTTGAAGGAAAGTAGTAGGCACACTCCGTGTGCCGTTTTGACTTGGTAAACGGCACGCGGAGCGTGCGCACTACAAAAACCACTCCTGCAGCGGCTTGACGCTGAACGGGCCGGCTCGCAAGGCGGCGCAGGCTTCCACGGCGGCCTGGGCGGCCGCCAGGGTGGTGATGCAGGTCACGCCGTGCGCGACCGCCGCGGCGCGGATCTTGCCTTCGTCGGTCCGCGCCCCCTTGCCGCTCGGCGTGTTGATGACCAGCGCCACCTGACCGTTCTTCATGTAGTCGATCAGGTTCGGCCGGCCTTCCTGGATCTTGGGGATCTCCTCCACCGCGATGCCGGCCGCTCGCAAGGCCTTGGCCGTGCCGCGCGTGGAGAGCAAGCGGTAGCCCATCTCCGCCAGGCCGCGGGCGATCGGCACCACGTCCGGCTTTGTCCCGGTCGGCCACCGAGATGAAGATCGTGCCCGACAGCGGCAGCGCGGTGTTGGCGGCCATCTGGCTCTTGGCGAACGCCATCGGAAACGTGTCGGCGATGCCCATCACCTCGCCGGTCGAACGCATCTCCGGCCCGAGGATGATGTCCACGCCGGGGAACTTGTTGAACGGGAAGACGCTCTCCTTGACCGAGAAATGCCGCGGCACGACCTCCGTCGTGCAAGCCCAGTTCGTCGAGCGTCTTGCCGACCATGACCAGCGCGGCGTAGCGGGCCAGCGGCACACCGGTCGCCTTGGAGACGAACGGCACCGTGCGGCTGGCCCGCGGATTGACTTCCAGGACGTAAGATCGTGGCCGAGGTCGAGCGGCCAGTGAGTCGTGAGTCGTGTGGTGATGACTCCGTGGAGTGGCCGCTCTGCGACCGCGCTGCAGTGCCCGTGCACGGCGAACTGCACGTTCATCAGGCCCTTGACGTTCAGCTCGCGGGCCAGCTCGCGGGTCTGCCGTTTGATCTCCTCGATCACGTCGGCGGGCAGGCTGTGCGGCGGGATGACGCAGGCCGAGTCGCCGGAATGGATGCCGGCCTCCTCGATGTGCTGCATGACGCCGCCGATGATCGTGCGCGTGCCGTCGCTGAGGCAATCGACGTCCACCTCGATGGCCGATTCGAGGAACTTGTCGATCAGGATCGGCTTGCCCGGCGAGACCTCCATGGCCTGCGCGACGTAGCGCTTCAGTGCGGTCTCGTCGTAGACGATCTCCATGGCCCGGCCGCCCAGGACGAAGCTGGGCCGGACCAGCACCGGGATAGCCGATCTCGCGGGCGACGTGGACCGCCTGCTGCACGTCGAGGGCGGTGCCGTTGGCCGGCTGCTTGAGGCCGAGGCGGTCGACCAGTTCCTGGAACCGCTCGCGGTCCTCGGCCATGTCGATGCTGTCGACGCTGGTGCCGATGATCGGCGCGCCGGCCGCTTCCAGCGCCTTGGCCAGGTTGAGCGGCGTCTGGCCGCCGAACTGCACGATCATGCCCTTCGGCTGCATCGCGGTCGCAGATGTTGAGCACGTCCTCGGCGGTCAGCGGCTCGAAGAAGAGATGGTCGCTGGTGTCGTAGTCGGTGGAGACGGTCTCCGGGTTGGAGTTGACCATGATGGTCTCGATAGCCGGCTTGCCGCAGGGCGAAGGCGGCCTGGCAGCAGCAGTAGTCGAACTCGATGCCCTGGCCGATGCGGTTGGGGCCGCCGCCGAGGATCATGATCCGCTCCTTGCCGGCCTGGACGGGCGGGTTTCGTCCTCGGACGCCGGCGCGGCGATGGCCATCCTCGTCGGCCGTCGGTCACGATCTGATCGACGGGCGCTTCGTAGGTGGAGTAGTAATACGGCGTGTAGGCCTCGAACTCGGCGGCGCAGGTATCGACGAGCTTGTAGACGGCATCGATGCCGCGTGCTCTTGCGCATGCGGCGGACGTCGATGTCGCTCGGTGTGCCACAGGTGAGCGAGCTGGCGGTCGGAGAAGCCGTGCTGCTTGGCCTGCCAGAGCAGATCGTCGCGACCGGCGGCTTCGAGGCCGGGGCAGGCGCGCAGCTCGATCCTCCATGTCGACGATTTCCCGGATGTTGTGCAGGAACCAGGGTCGATCTTGGTGCGCTGGTGGATCTCCTCGATGCGTCATGCCGGCCTTGAAGGCGTAGCGGATGTACCAGATGCGCTCGGCGTTGGGCGTGGCCAGCTTGGCGATGATCTCGTCCATGGCTCGGCTGGCCGGGCGTGCCCCAGCGGTCCTTGCTGATCGCAGCCCAGGCCGAAGCGGCCGGTTTCCAGGCCGCGCAGCGCTTTTTGCAGCGATTCCTTGAAGGTCCGGCCGATCGCCATGGTCTCGCCGACCGATTTCATCTGCGTGGTCAGCGTCGGATCGGCGTCGGGGAACTTCTCGAAGGCCCAGCGCGGCACCTTGGTGACCACGTAGTCGATGGTCGGCTCGAAGCAGGCCGGCGTTTCGCGGGTGATGTCGTTGCTGCAGCTCGTCGAGCCGGTAGCCGACGGCCAGCTTGGCGGCGATCTTGGCGATGGGAAAGCCGGTGGCCTTGGAGGCCAGGGCGCTGGACGCGGCTGACGCGCGGGTTCATCTCGATGACGATCATGCGCCGTTGTCGGGATTGATGGCGAACTGGATGTTGCTGCCGCCGGTCTCGACGCCGATCTCGCGGATGATGCGCGATGGCGGCGTCGCGCATCCGCTGGTATTCCTTGTCGGTCAGCGTCTGGGCCGGGGCGACGGTGATGCGAGTCGCCGGTGTGGACGCCCATCGGGTCGAAGTTCTCGATGGAGCAGACGATGACGACGTTGTCGGCGCGGTCGCGCATCACCTCCAGCTCGAATTCCTTCCAGCCGATGACCGATTCCTCGATCAGCACCTCGCCGACGGGGCTGAGATCGAGGCCGCGGGCGATGAGTTCGTTGAATTCCTCGCGGTTGTAGGCGATGCCGCCGCCGGTGCCGCCCAGGGTGAAGCTGGGCCGCAGCACGCACGGCAAGCCGACCTGGTCGCGGATCGCCTGGGCCTCGGCCAGCGATGCGGGCGACGCCGCTCGTCGGGCACGTCCAGGCCGATCTTGATGCATGGCCTCCTTGAACTTCTGGCGGTCCTCGGCCTTGTCGATGACGTCGGCGTTGGCGCCGATCATCTCGACGCCGAACTTTTCGAGGACGCCGTGCTGGTGCAGGTCCATGGCGGTGTTGAGGCCGGTCTGGCCGCCGAGGGTCGGCAGCAGGGCGTCGGGCCGTTCCTTCTCGATGATCTTGGCGACGACTTCCCAGGTGATCGGCTCGATGTAGGTGCGGTCGGCCGTCTCCGGATCGGTCATGATCGTGGCGGGATTGGAGTTGACCAGGACGACCGTGTAGCCCTCCTCGCGCAGGGCCTTGCAGGCCTGGGTGCCGGAATAATCGAACTCGCAGGCCTGGCCGATGATGATGGGGCCGGAGCCGATGAGAAGGATCTTGTGGATGTCGGTGCGTTTCGGCATGTTTGCTGCTGTTGAACGGATTGATCCTTGTTCCATCCTATTAGGCAGGATGGGTTCTCCAAGAGGGAATGGACAATGAAACGTTGGACCTATCTGATTGTTGTGGCGGCATGCTTGATGGCGGGCAGCCCCGCCCAGGCGCAAGAGAAATACACGATCAAATTCAAGGAGCCGGGCCTGGGCGATTCGTCGCGCTGGCAGCGCCTCGAAAACCACGTCTACAAATTCTCCACCAGCATCGAGAAGGAAAAGGAGCCCAAGACCGGCGAAACCCAGGTTTCCAGGCACATCGCTTACACGGAAACGATCCTCGAACAGCCGCAGGGCGAGCCCAAGCCCACCAAAATCAAGCGGACCTACGACAAGGCCCAGGAAAAAATCGCCACGGGGCCCGAAAAAAAAGAGGTGATTGAACCCTACCAGGGCAAAACCTTGCTGATCGAAAAGAAAGACGGCAAATACGAATTCCGGCTCGAGGACGGCGGCCCGCTCGGCCTGGCCCTTATGGACCTGAACGCGGAGTTCAACGCCAAGGATCCGCCCCAGCAAAAAAAGGCCTTCCTCCCGCCCGGCCCCGTCGCGGTGAACGACTCGTGGACAATCGATCCCAAGGGATTCCTGGGGGACCTCACCAAGGACGGCAAGGCCAACGTCAATGTGGTCAAGTCCGAGGGCAAGGCCAAGCTGGCCAAGGTCTACCAGAAGGACGGCAAGCTTTACGGCATCATCGACGCGGCGGTGGAATTGCACATCAAAACGACGTCCAAGGATGCGAACGGCCAATCCGACATCGACATGAAATCCACGATCAAGCTCAAACTGGACGGCTGCATCGACGGCAGCGTCGCCGACGGCCGCATGACCGGCACTTTTCAGCTCAGCACGAAGGCGACCATACCCACCCCGAATTTGGGCGTCGTGACCAGCAATAACACCGGCAACGGCACGATCGATCAGTCCTGGACGGAGTTGCCGAAGAAGTGACCAATCCCCATTATTGCTGCATCAATGTGCGCGATGTCGCAGCAGTGTTTTGTAGGACGGGCTTCCCAGCCCGTCCCCGATAGTCTCGGACGGGCTAGGAAGCCCGTCCTACAAATTCCTTTTTTAACCCTTGAGGAGGTTCGTGTCATGCATCTCAGAATCACTCTGGCCGCCGCCATTGCCCTGCTGCTGCCTTTGGCTAGCCATGCTCAGGAAACGTTCACGATCAAGTTCAAGAAGGGCAGCGCGGCTGTCGTCACCCATCAAGAAAGAAGCTCGACCACGGTCGAAAATATCAAAGTCAGCGACACCAATGGCAAGGAACTGCAGAACGTCGTCACGACCACGGTCCTGGCCGAGGCTTACGACGAGACCATTCTGGAAAAACCCGATCCGAAGAAGAAAGCCACTGCCTGAAACGGATCTACCAGAAAGCCACCGCCAAGGTTGGCGATGACGCCAAGGTGTTGCCGTACCAGGGCAAGACGATCATCATCGAGAAAAAGGACGGCACATTCGGCTTCCGTTATGAGGGGGGCGGCGCCATCAATGGCGACGACGCCAAATGGCTCGACAAGGAGTTCAACGACGACAAGGAGGACAGCGGTTTCGATTTGGAGTCCAAGCTGATGCCGGCCAAAGCCGTGGCCGTGGGCGATTCGTGGAAAATCGACATGGCCGATATCGTCAAGGATTTTGGCAAGCAAGGCAAGATGGAAGGCGACGCAGCCAAGGCGGCCGGCACGGGAAAACTGCTGAAGGCTTACAAGAAAGACGGCCGCCAATACGGCGACCTCCAGTTTAAGCTCGAAATCCCTGTCAAGTCGATCACCGCGGAGGGCAATACCATTCCGCTGCAGCCGGGCGCAAAATGGTCATGGACATCAGTGTATCGGGTTGCATTGACGGCAGCGTCATCGGCACCCAGGGCAAAATCGGCCTCAATTTTAGCTGCACGGCATTGATTCCCGCCGACAATCCGCAGGCCACACTCAAGGCGACGGTTACCAAAACCGGCGATGCGTCGGAGACGGAATTGGGCAAAAAGAAGTAAGCGGGTCGGCCAATTGGTCAAGTTGGTCGCCATTTATCGAATCGCACAAGGAGGTCTCAACGATGTTCACCAAAATCACGTTGGCAGCCGCAATCGCCTTGCTGCTGCCATTGGCCGGTCATGCTCAAGAAACATTCACGATCAAGATCAAGAGGAACAGCAAGGGCCTCGCCACTCATCACGAGAGAACCTGGACCGTGGTCGCAGACGGAAAGCGTACCTACGACAATTGGAATTCTTGGACGCCCGTCAAGGCGAACATTATTTTGACAGAAGCTTTCGACCAGACCGTTCTTCCCAATCCTGATCCAAGGCAAAAAGCCACAGCGCTAAAACGCACATACCAGAAAGCCGCTGCCAAAGTTGATGATGACGCCAAGGTCTTGCCGTACCAGGGCAAGACTGTCATCATTGAGAAAACGGAAGGCAAATTCAACTACCAGTATGAGGACGGTGGCAATATTGCCGGCGAAGACGCCGAATGGCTCGACAAGGAGTTCATCGAGGCCAAGCGGGATGGCGATCTTGGACTCGAATCCAAACCATGGCTTTGGCCGGCAACGGCTGTTGCCGTGGGCCATTCTTGGAAGGTCGACATGGCGGAACTCATCAGAGAGTTTGCCGCCCAGGAAGCCAAGATAGAAGCTGACGCAGCCAAAGCGATTGGCACGGGAAAACTGCTAAAGGCATACAAGAAAGGCGGCCGCCAATACGGCGACTTCCAATTCAAGCTCGAAATCCCCGTCAAGTCGGTCTCCAATGGGGGCATAACCCTTTCTATGCAGCCAGGGGCGAAGATTGTGATGGAAATCACTGATTCGAGCTGTATTGACGGCAGCGAAACTCACACACGCTTCAAGGTCGGTCTGACCTTTGATGGCACCGCGGTCGATGCGGGCAACCCGCAGTGTAAGGCTCTATTGTCGCTTCGCAAAAGTTGCGAGGAAGTGGTGGAGGAAATGGCCCAGAAGAAGTGACCGTGTGGCTCACCTGGCCCAGCTCGGCTGATACCTCGTCAAGTAACCCAGCACGTCATGGTGATCGGTCACATTGTCGTAGCCGTACAGACTAAGCTCGTCGATCGCCTGCTGATTCGACCAATGGTCGTGCTCCATCCGAAAGATGGCGCACAGGGCCCCTGTGCGGTGCTTGCCGGCCAGGCAGTGCACCAGCACCGGGTAATTCGTGGGATCGCTCATGATTTCGCAAAACTTGAGGACGTTGACCTCGTTCGGCGCGGTCCCGTCCGGCCCCTCCCAATCCTTCTGCGGCAGGCGGAAATAGCGGATGTTTTGCTTCGCGCAATACGTCTCTTCCGCGAAATCAGGCGGCAGGTCGCCTGGCAGCGCCCCGGAGCGGAGCGACACCACCGTTTTGATGCCGTGGTCGTGCACCACGCTTTCCAAGCCGGCAATCGACAATTGGCCGCTGCGGTAAAGCACACCTTCGCGCACGATGTGAAAGTTTCTGACGTTATTGTGGCGATGGCGGGCGTAAGCCAGCGGACCACCCACCACGAGAGCAGCGATGAACAGGCCGAAGGTATACTGTAACCAGCGTGGCATCCGAAGCCTCCATGCGAAGGAGCAGGGCGATGAACTAATGCGTCGAATTCTACCCACGCCGCCAGGAATTGAAAGACCAAGCCGAAAGCAAGAAAAGCGACACCAACCCGAAGCGTAAGCGAGGATTTGCATTTTTCCTCGCTTACGCTTCGGGTTGGTGTATAACCTTACCGTGCTCGCACCAACGGCTCCGGCGCCCGCAGCAGCCAAACCGCAAGTCTGCTGAACCTGGCGGCGATGCGATTGACCCAATCGGTTTCCGCCACAATGGGCAAGGGACGGTGATCGGATAAATTGGGCCGGAACACCAAAAGAAGCAAGAAAGGCAAGTACCACAAAACGTACTGGCCGCCTTTGTCGGCATACCAGAACTGCACGGCAATCAGCACCGCCGCCGACAGTGCGATGACGTGGCCCAGGTTCTTAGGCATCGGCCAAAAGCCTGTCATGCCGACAAACATGAGAAAGCCGACGAAGACCGGAAAGCGGTAAGCCCAGGGAATGCCCTGCCAGATCCCCTCGGCTTTGGGCACCCGCCAGGGCTGCCAGTCCGTGGACTCGATTGCCTCGCGGATGCTGTTGCCGAGGTTGTCGCTCCAAAGCAGAATAATGCCGGTGACTCCCAAGGCCAGGGCCGCGGTGCCGAAAAATGCCAGGCTAAACCGCCCCACGCCCCGGCCACGGTAAAAACTCAGCCAGATGGGCAGCAGCAAGGCGGGGAAGTAAATCGTGCCCGCCGCCAGGCCGAGCAGCATGCCGGAGAGCAATGGTTGGCGGTAGGCCACCAACGCCCAAATCACCAGGACCGTGGGCCAAACGTGGGCCACGAAGGGCACATAATGGCCCGTGTAGGGCAGGATCAGGTAAAACGTGGCCGCCGCCATCCCCGCCAGGCCGTCCTGAAAATGAACTTTGCAAAAAACCACCAACCCGATGCTGACAATCAGATGGCAAATCACCGCCAGCGCACGCCACGCCCATCCTTCCAGCGACCGCTGACCGATCTCCAGGGCGGCGGGGTCACGGCCCACCTTTTCGCTTTCGCTTGCATGAGGCCCAATCAACGGCCTGGCCGGTTCATTGCTCTGCCGCGCGGCGTCTGGGCGAAAGGCGACCGCCGTCAAGCAGACGAACAGCGTGCAGGCCAGCCAGGCCAGTCCGCCAAAATTAAGGTTGGGAGCCAGGGCGGGGCGCTGCACCAAGGCCAGGTCGAACAGGCAGCGCAGCAGCAAATAGGCCGAGCCGCACAGCAACCAGATATAGCCGAACTTGAGCAAGGCACTGGGCGCCCAATCGGCGGCACATGCCTGGGCGGACCACCCTATCGATCCCGCGGCGGCCGGGCCGACCACGGGCACGGCGCTCGCGCTGGCGGCGGCATTGCCAATCAGCGAGGCTATCGCCAGGGGCTTTTGAGCCGGCGTGACCTGGGCGTTTTCTATCAGCAGTATGCCCGGCACCAGCAAAAAAATGGTGACCACATCCCAGTTGCGCACGCTTAGCAAGCGAGAGAACTTGAAGAACAGCGCCACCGCCAGCAGCAGCGAGAAATAAAACCACGTTGTGGCGTTGGGAAGCCAGAAGTTTTCGAGGATTGGCGCCAAGGTTGTGACCGGCTTGCTAGAGGATATCGCCGCCGCTGGCAGCTGCGGGGGACACGGACAGCGACGGATCTTGTGATTATACCGACCTGACGTGAAGAGGCACTAAAAAAAAGGGGACAGGCCCCGTTGTGCGAAGCACCCTTCGGGCCGTTCCGGCAACGGGGCCTGTCCCCTTTTTTTTAGTGCCTCCAAGCCTCATTGTGCAATTCGCTAAAATGCCAGCTATGAAAGTGCTCGTCCTCAATGCATCGGCCTTGCACCTCGGCTTTGTCGGCTGTTACGGCAATACCTGGATCGCCACGCCACAGCTGGATCGCCTGGCAGCCGAGGGGGTGGTTTTCGATCAACACTTTGCCGACAACCTCAACGAGCGGACTTGCTTTACGGGGTGTTACGGCTGGACGTCGGCGCCAGCCATGCCGGAACTGCCGGCAATCCTTTCCAAGGCATCGGTCTCGTTCGCTCACGTTCGACCTGCCCAACCCCTGCCAGGTTCTGACGCCACGCCCCTGGAATCCACGCTGGAAACAGCGGTTGCCGCGCTGGCGGATCTCGACAAAACCCGGCGTTGGCTATGCTGGGTCGATTTGCCCAGCCTTTACCCGCCCTGGGATGTCGCGGACGAGTTCACGCTCCCCTACCTCTCGACGCCGGACGAAGATGATGAGGGACAGGAAGAGGACGAACCTTTCGCAGCGCTGCCCGATCCAGCCGTCGGGCCGCTCGATCTCGATGACCTGGTTCTCTGGGAACGGCTGCGCTGCACCTACGCCGGCGCGGTGGCGTATCTCGACGCGGGCCTGGGCCTGTTGTTTGAGGAATTGAAAAAACAGCAGAATTTTGACGAGCTGACCATCGTTTTTACAGCTGACCGCGGTTTGGCGCTGGGAGAACACGGCATCGTCGGCGATTGGCTACCCTGGCTGCACGATGAGGTCGTGCATTTGCCGTTGATCGTCCGCCAGCCGAAAAGCACCGGGGCCGGCATGCGAATTTCGGCGTTGACGCAGCCCGTGGATCTGGCGGCCACGTTGCTTGAGCTGTTCGGTGTTGGTATGTCTGAGTTGGATGGCAAGAACTGGCTGCCGCTGCTGGGCGGCGAAGTGGATGAATTTCGACAACACGCGATTTCGGCGTGGCAGCTGGGCCCCGTAAAGGAATGGTCCGTGCGAACTTCGGACTGTGCGCTGATCGTGCCAGGGCCGCAGCCAGGTCAGGCGCCGGGACGCCCGACCCAGCTTTTTTTGAAGCCCGAGGACCGCTGGGAAATCAACAACGTCATCCAACACCACCTGGAATTGGCGGAGGAATTGGAGCGCCTGGGTGGCACGCCCTGAGGCACTCCGAAGGGCGTGGCTGATTGCAAGGTACGCACGCCCTTCGGAGTGCCTCAGGGCGTGCCACCCAACGCGGCTCCAGACCTAACGCCGGCGGGAACGAGGCGGTTCCTCCACCGGCAGGAACTTCACCTCGTTGTTGTTGTTGTCGAAGCAGACAAACTCCAGCATCTCCGGCGCCGTCACCGGATCGCCCAGGATGTGAACGTTGCAGTTGCCGGCTTCCTCCAGCTGGGCGATCGACTTGCGTTTGCGGTTCAGCAAATAGTTGGCCACCTCGTCGGTGCACCTTGATGTCGATGCGCTGGATGTTGGGGCGATGGGCGGCCAGTTGCAGCATGCGCATCACGTCGATGCTCATGCTCTCGCGTCGTCTTGACCTGGCCGGTGCCGTGGCAGTGCGGGCAGTCCTGGTAGACGCTGCGCTTGAGCGACGGCCGAATGCGCTGGCGGGTCATCTCGATGATGCCGAACTGCGAGATTCTCAGGATCTTGGTGCGGGCCCGGTCGCGCTTGACGGCGTCGCGCATCGCCTTCTCGACGCCGCGGCGATGCTTCTCGTCGCGCATGTCGATGAAGTCGTTGACGATCACGCCGCCCAGATCGCGCAGCCGCAGCTGCCGGGCGATCTCCTTGGCCGCCTGCAGGTTCATCTGGTAGGCGGTCTCCTCGGCGTTGTTGTCGGCGCGGAAGTTGCCGCTGTTGACGTCGATGGCCACCAGCGCCTCGGTCTGGTCGATGACGATCGAGCCGCCGTCGGCAGCGGCACGTGGCGCCGCTGGATGCGGGCGATCTCGTCCTCGATGCCGTACTTGTGGAACATCGGCTCGGTGCCGTCGTAACAGCTTGATCCGGTTGGCGTAGCGCGGCATGACGATCTGCAGGAATTCCTGGGCATGCTCGAAGGCGTTCGGCTCGTCGACCCAGATGGTGTCGATGTCGCTGGTGAAGGTGTCGCGGATGGTGCGGTGATCATGTCGCTTTCCTGGTAGATCTCGGCCGGGCGCCTTGAGCTTGCTGGATGCGCCGCGACGACCACCTGCCACAGCCGCGACAGATAGGCCAGGTCGCGCTGCAGCTCTTTCTTGTTGCGGTCCAGGCCGGCGGTGCGGATGATGAAGCCGAGGCCCTTGGGCGGCTTGCAGCTCGTTGAGGATTTCGCGCAGCCGGCGGCGCTGCTCGTCGTCGTCGATCTTGCGCGACACGCCGATGCGGTTCAGGCCGGGCATCAGCACCAGGTAGCGGCCGGCGATGCTGATGTAGGTGCTCAGCGTCGGGCCCTTGGTGCCGATGCCTTCCTTGATGACCTGCACCAGCACTTCCTGGCCGCGTTTGAAAATGTCCTGGATCAGCGGCTTGGGCCGGCCAGCGCCAGGTCGCCCGAAGGGCCGGCGGCCGCGGCGCTGATCGCGATCCCGGCCGCCGCCGCCACGGTCGTCGCGACGGCCACGGCGGCGCGGCGGACCTTCGTCCTCGCCGTCACGTTCGCCTTCGCCATCGAAATCAGAGACGCGCTCCGTCAAGTCGTCAAATTCGTTCTCTTCGGCTTCGGCCTCTGTCGTTCGCTTTCGCTGAAAGCTGGCTCGGGCCCGTCGTCCGGCGCGTCGAAATCATCCTCGGCGACAGGCGCGGGCTCGTTGTCCTGAGTTTCGTCAAAGTGCTCGACCGGGGCCTGGGCGGGCGCCGAGTAGGAATAGGGTTCTTCCTCGACCGGATCGCGCGGGGGCGCGTCGTCATGCTGAGTCGCCGGCGGTCTCGGCGGGACGAGCGGCGGAAAAGCTCAGGTCGTCATCGGAAAGATCGATTTTCGACACCGGGGGTGCGTCGCTGGGATCCTGCTCGCGGGTGCGGCGCTCGGCCGACCCCATGGGCAGGATTGGCGGCGGTTCGTCACTGGGCCCAGGCGGCGGACCTTCAGAAGGGGCAGTCCCGGCGGGTGCGTCGTCGCGTCGGCCTCGCCCGCGACCCCGTCCTCTGCCTCGGCCCCGGCCGCGGCCGCGGCCACGACGGCGCGGATCGTTTTTGTCTTCTTCGGATTCGGCGCCAGCGGCCGGCATGCGAAGTCTCCGTGCCTTCGGCCGCCGGGAAATCGAGCGTGCTGGACGATTCCTCATCCATGGGCAGCGTTTCCGGGAGGTTGATCAGCGAAAGCTCCTCTGTTCGCTCGGCGGAAATAATACCAAGTGTGTCGTCAGTGAATTCGGCGACCGGGGCCTGCGGCACGGGTTCTTCGATCGAAATCCCGGTCGTCCCGCGGACGTTGGCGCGGCCGATCATCGCCGTGGCGCGGGCCGCGCCGATCACGGCCTCGGCCCCGATCACGGTCGCGGTCGCCGGTCGCCTCCGTCGGCCGACGGCTCGCCGCGGCGTTGCTCGAGATGGCGATAGTAAGCCGGCTCGACGTCGCAGACGTGCAAGAAGCCGTTGCGGCCGACGCCGAAATCGACGAAGGCGGCCTGGATGCTCGGCTCGATGTTGACGATGCGGCCCTTGTAGATGTTGCCGACGTAACTTTCGTGGCTGGTGCGTTCGACGTAAAGCTCCTCCAGGACGCCGTCTTCCAAAATGGCGATGCGGCACTCCTCGGGCTGCAATACGTTGATGAGCATTTCTTTCTTCATTGCAATGTTTCCTGTGGGTTAGTGTCTGTCCGAGGGGTCAGCCGTGCCCAGCGGCCCGGAGGTGCTTCGCACAGCGGTGCCGCCTTCGGACAGACTCGTTCATCGTTATTTCAAGAGATGCGCTCCAGCAAGGCCCTCTAGGCAAGGTCGCCCAGGCCCAAAAGGCCAAGCACCTCGCCGGGGCGGGCGGCGCCGGTCGGCGTCACCCATAAAAGCATTTCCAGGTATTGATCCGCCAGGCGCAGCTCCGACAAAAAGGGCGCAGGTCGAGGCGGCGCGGCGTGGGGCGTTGGCGTTCGATCCAGCAGTCCTTGGCGGCCAGCAGCGCGGCAATGCGTTCGGGCAGTTCCGACAAGCGGTCCGGGGGAATGGCCACGCGGTAGCCGGCGCGGCTCACCTGGGCTGTGCAGCGGACCGCAATGCGGCGCACAGAGTGGATTTCCAGGCCGGGCGGCATCTGCATTTCCAGCCGTTGCGCGTATTTCGTCGGGGTCGATCGTCTCGGTGAATTCCAGTTCCAGAACTTCATCGTTGCCGACGATGCCCAGGCCCAGCGACATGGCGAAAACCATGCGCGGCATGGGGTGAAAGCCCTGGGTGACATGAATGGGCAGGCAGGCGCGGCGCAGAACTGCGCTCGAAGCACTTCATCAAATCGCGATGACTGACGAGTCGCAGATCGCCGCCCTTGCGAAAGCGAATGCGCACCTTGTCGCAAGCGCGTGTTGGCGGCGGAGCAGGAATGGGAATGTCCGTTGCCGGCAAATCCGGAGCCATGTCACCTTGGTCCCCACGCAAGTGGGGCCGGTCCTACTTGGTCAAGTGGCGGATCCTCGCGGCGGGTCCAAAAAAGAGGACTGGCTCCGTTGCCAAAGCGGCACAGGCTGGAAGCCTGTGCTACAGGTCGCACGGCACAGGCTGGAAGCCTTTGCCGCAGGTCGCACGGGCTTCCAGCCTGTGCCGCTGCGCACAACGGGGATTGTCCCCTTTTTTAGGACCTTCCAAGCGCGGATGGCGTCTAATTCACCACCTCGGGGAGGATCCGGCGGGTTTGTTCCCGCAAGTAATTGTTCACGTCGCGCGCCGTTTCCAGTCGCAGCGCTTCCTGAGCGATCTGGCGTGGCTTCATCCATGCGCACTGACCGGATGATCTTTCTTGATCTCCGGGATGTTGTGCGGCGTCACGCTCAACTGCCGCAAGCCCATGCCCAGCAGCAGCATGGTGTAAATCGGGTCGCCGCTCATTTCGCCGCATACGCTGACGTCAATGTTGTTCGTCCTGGCTGCCTTGACCACCATGGCGAATCAAGCCGCAGCACCGCCGGGTCGCCGGGGTTGTACAGCGAGGCCACGGTTTCGTTGGTGCGATCGGCCGCCAGCGTGTACTGGATCAGATCGTTGGTGCCGATGGAGAAGAAATTGACCTCGCGGGCCAGTTGCTCGGCCATGCACGGCGGCCGAGGGAACCTCGATCATGGTGCCGACCGGCAGCTTGCGGTTGAAGGCAATGCCCTCTTCTTCCAGATCCTCTTTGACCTCGGCCAGGATCATCTTGCACTGCCGCAATTCCAGCAAGGTGCTCACCATGGGGAACATGATGCGCACGTCGCCGAAAGCACTGGCTCTCAGGATGGCACGCATTTGCGTTTTGAACAAGGCCAAATTCCGCAAACACAGCCGCACGCTGCGCAAACCCAGGAACGGATTGCGTTCCTCGGGCCCCGTTCCGAGCCGGCCATGGCGAACTTGTCCGCGCCCAGATCCAGCGTGCGAATGACCACCGGCCGTCGGCCCCAAGTGTTCGCAACACCGTCAGATAGGCGTCGAGGTGTTCCGCCTCGGTGGGGTCGGTGGTCTTGTTGAGGTAAAGGAATTCGGTGCGATAAAGGCCGACGCCGTCGGCGCCGCGGTCGAGGCAATGGGCGGCTTCCTCGGGGAATTCGATGTTGCCCAGAACAGCTGGATGCGCGTGCCGTCCTTGGTCTCGGCCGGCAGATCGCGCAGCTCTTCGAGCCGCGTCTCGAAGCTGCGAAGGCTCTTGCGCGTCTGTTCGTAGCGTTCGCTTGGTTTCGTCATCGGGATTGAGGATGAGGATGCCGCGGTTGCCGTCGACGATGACCTCGTCGCCGCCGGAGACGTCGGTGAGGAATTTGCCGATGCCGACGACGGCGGGGATTTCGAGGACGCCGGCCATGATGGCGGTGTGGCTGGCCCGGCCGCCGGCTTCGGTGGCGAAGGCGTGACCTTGCTCGCGATCCAGCGACGCCGTTTCGCTGGGCGTCAGATCGTGGGCCAGGACGACGACCGGCTGCTTCAGATGGCTGCAGCAGCTCGCGGCGCTGGCCCAGGAGATTGCGCAGGATGCACTTTTCGATGTCGAACAGATCGGCGGCGCGGAGCATGAAGGAACCGCGATCGAGGCTTTCGAGGGCCTTGGCGTGCCGGCGGATGACGCGGCTGACGGCATACTCGGCCGCGTGTCCTGCTCGCGGATCGAGCGTTCGATCTCGCGGACGAGCTCGGGATCTTCCATGAGCAAGGCATGGGCGGCGAAGATGGCGCCATATTGCTTGCCGAGCTTGTCGCTGATGGTCTGCTGCTTCTCGCGGGCTTCGACGGCAGCGGCTGCAAGGCGGTTCTGCAGCCGCGCGAGCTCGTCCTGGCGTTTGATCGCCGTCGACGAAGCGCTGGGGAATGCGGAACCCTTCGGTGTCCAGCACGAGGGCCGGACCGATGGCCACGCCGGGGGAAACGGGGATGCCGCGCTTGATTTCCATCGATCATTCCGGGTCGGTCATGTCTACGCGGCGTTCAATGTTGGCCAGGAAATCGAGCAAGGCGGGCAGTGCCGTTGCCGCATCGGGACCATCCACTTCCACGGTCAGCTCAGTGCCAGGCAGCGCGAAAAGGCCCAGCATGCTGAGCGGGCTCTTGCCGTCCGCCGGATCCTTTTCGTTGGCGAGCACGCGGACCTGGCAAACAAACCGGGTCGCCAATTCCGCGAAAGCTCCCGCGGGGCGGAGATGCAGACCGTGGGGGTTGGTGATGGTCACCTTGCCTCGCAGCGGTCCATTGGCAGGGGCACCTGCGTTGTGGTCCATGAGATGCTCGAGGTTCAGGTATGGTCCACCGTGTCCAGCAGGTCCCAAATCGCCTGGCGCGAGGGCGCCTGACGCAGCGAGCGGACAAAGCCGTCGTCGCGCAGGCTTCGGGAAACGTTTTCCAGTGCCCGCAGGTGATCGCCGGGCCGGTCCTGGGGCGAAATCAGCAGCACAAACACGTGCACGGGCTCGCCGTCGAGGCTGTCGAAGGCGACCCCCCCCTTGGAGACGGCCACCGTCCCCACCAGTCGGTCGACCGAGGCGTGCTTGCTGTGCGGGATGGCAACCGATCGGCCAATGCCGGTGGAGCCAAGCAGTTCTCGTTTCAAGACAGCCTTGACAATGTCCTCAAGCTCGCCGCCCTTGAAATAACCGGCATCGCGCAGGCTGGTCACCATTTCGCGAATGACGGTCTCCTTGGTGGTGGCCGTGAGGTCGGGAACGATGGCCTCCCGGACTACAAAATCGGACATGCGCATGAGCAGCACCTCTTCTATTCTTCGTCCGGGGCTTCAGCGGGGGGCTCCCCGGCGACACCCTGCCCGCGATGGTGATCCTGGATCTTTTCCTTGTACTTGCGAAGCTGGCTTTCAAGCTTGGCCACGACGATGTCGACGGCCGCCAGCACGTCCTTGTTGCGCTCGCTGGCCACGAAATCATGCTTGTGTTCCGCCGAGACGTTCAGCTCCACCAGCTTCATTTCGTCCTGAAGGTCGACCGTGACCTCGATCATCGTCAGCCGGGAAAAAAGGTGCAGCAATTTTTCGCCTTGTCCCTGATGAACTGCTGCGTGGATTCCGCCAGGTGGCCGTGCCGCGCCGATATCTTGATTTGCACAGACTCTTCTCCTTGAGGGTCACGAAAGCCTTTCACCGCTCGCAGGGTGCAATTCTAGCCGGCGCCGAGGTTTTGTTCAAGCAGGTCCGGTATCCAACCGTTGACATTCCGCCATTTTCTTGCTGCAACGCCGGGCCGCGGGGCGTAGAATGGCGCAGGTCCATCCAGCCAATTGTAGGGAGATTCGAGCCATGCATACGATGAAGCAAGTTACCGTGTTCCTGGAGAACAAACCCGGCCGGTTGGCCAACGTGCTTGCCGCTCTGGCGGGCGAGAAGGTCAACATCGTCGCCCTGTCCGTCATGGACAAGCACGAACACAGCGTGCTGCGGCTGGTGACCGACGACCCTGCCAAAACCTCGCGAATCATGCAGGCCATCAACACTCCCTTCACCGAAGGCGACGTCCTGGTGGTCGAGCTGCGCAACCAACCAGGGGCCATGGCCCATATCTGCGAGGTCCTGGGCGAGGAGCACATCAACATCGACTATGCCTATTGCAGCACCGGGGGCCGCAATGGCAAGGTGGTCGGCATCCTCAAGGTCTCCAACGCCGAAAAAGCGATTCGGGTGCTGGACGGCTCTCCCAATGGGTCCGCGCGGCGTGTGGAAAAGCGCGTACTCCGCGATCAGCGCGCATACGCGCCAAAGGCGAGCGGCCGGCGCTGATATGTTCTCGCGCGAGCGGCATCATCTCGTGATCCTCGGCGCCAGCGTCCGAGCGGCCGCATTTTCGGCATTGCGGGCTGGTTGGCGGCCGTGGTGCGCCGACCTGTTCGCTGACGCCGACCTGAGCGGGGCTTGCCACGTGGAGCGCGTGCCGGTAGGCCAATACCCGCGAGAGTTGTCGCGGATTCTCAAGCAAGCGCCGCCAGGCCCGTGGCTCTTTACCGGGGCCCTCGAGAATCAGCCCGAATTGTTGCACGAACTGGCACAACTACGGCCATTGTGGGGCAACACGGCCGACGTGGTGCGCCGAGTGCGTTCGCCCTCGGAGCTGACGGCCTGTCTTCCTCTGTTTAGCCGCGACGCGCAGCGGAGTGCTGTTGAGACCGGCAAGCGATGGTTGCTCAAACCCCTCGCCAGCGCCGGCGGCCAAGGCATAAGTTTTTGGACAAACCCCCGTACGCCTTGCCCTCCCACTGCCTACGTCCAGGAATTCATCGAGGGCCTGGCGTGCGCCGCGATCTACCTTGGCAACGGCCGCCAGGGGCGGTTGCTGGGCGTCACACGGCAGCTGATCGGCGAACCGTGGCTGCGCAGGGCCATTCCAGTACTGCGGAAGTGTTGGGCCGCTGGAGCTCGTGCCAGAAACAGAAGCCAGCTTCGTTCAAATAGGCGCTGCCCTGGCCGCGGAGTTTGGCCTGCGCGGCCTTTTCGGCGTCGATTGTGTGATAAAGGGCAATGTGCCTTATCCGGTCGAAATAAATCCACGTTACACAGCGTCCGTTGAAGTGCTCGAACATGCAACTGGCGTAAAGGCGCTGGCGTTGCACCAGCAGGTCTTCGCGGACAATTCCGATGCCGGCGAGGTCCAAAGCCTTGCACAGCGAATCGTTGGTAAGGCGATCCTGTTCGCTCAGGACACGATCGACGTGCCTTCGGACGGTCCTTGGCAGGCGTCACACGACGAACTCGCGACAGCCTTGCGGGAGTTTGCCGACATTCCGCGGACCGGCGAGCGCATTGAACGCGGTATGCCCATCATGACCGTGTTTGCCCGGGCCCCGGACGAGGCCGCCTGTCTCGACGATTTGCGCCGGAAGGCCCAATCCCTCGACCGTTGGCTGTTTGACCGGTAGATTACGAGTGGTGTCCTTGGTGCCTATGCGAAAAAGGGGTCAGGCACCGTTGCCGGAACGGCCCGGAGGGTGCTTCGCACAACGGTGCCTGACCCCTTTTTCGCATAGGCCCTTTTCAAAGTTTGAAGGAGATTGAGTTGTGCCCCTGACCCCAACCTTGAACGAACGCGCTCAGCGCCTTGCCGATTACCTAGCGAGCACCGCGGCCCAGCTGCGCATTCGTGTTCAAACCACCGGCAATGGCAGCCGCATTTTGAACTGTGGGATCGACACCCCTGGAGGCCTGCAAGCGGGTCTGGCCGTGGCCCGCGTCTGTCTCGCCAATCTGGCTGAGGTCGGTTTGGTCCCGGGTGAGGTGGCCAGCGTCGCCTGCCCGATTGTGCAGGTCATGACCGATCACCCTGTGCTGGCCTGCATGGCGTCGCAGTATGCCGGTTGGCCGATCGCGGTGGGCAAGTATTTCGCGATGGGTTCCGGCCCGATGCGGGCGGCTCGCGGCGTGGAAGAGTTGTTCGGCCAAATCGAGGGCCGTGAACAGCCGCCGGTCGCGGTCGGCGTGCTGGAGACGCGAAAACTGCCCGACGATGCCGTGGTGGAGCACATTTGCGAGGCTGTTAAAGTGCCGCCGGCGAAGTTGACGCTTCTGGCCGCTCCCGCCGCCAGCATCGCGGGCAACCTGCAAGTGGTGGCCCGGTCGCTGGAGACCTGTTTGCACAAGCTGCACGAGCTGAAATTCGACCTGGCCCAGGTCGTTTCCGGTTTCGGGTCCGCCCCGCTGCCCCCCGTCGCAAAGGACGAGATCACCGCCATCGGCCGAACCAACGATGCCATTCTTTACGGCGGCCGGGTGGTTTTGTGGGTCAACGCGGAGGATGACCAACTCGCGGAGATCGGGCCCAAGGTGCCGTCGTCGTCGTCGCCGGACCACGGAGCGCCGTTCGCCGACATTTTTCGGCGTTACGACAACGATTTTTACAAGATCGACAGATTGCTCTTCAGCCCGGCGGAGGTGGTGTTGTGCAATTTGCGCAGCGGCAAGAGCCACGCCTTCGGCAAGGTGGCGGCGGACGTGCTCGCAAGATCGTTTTTCGGGGTTTAGCCGCTTGGTGAAACCGATCTGCCGGGGCAGGTCTCTATTCATTGGAACGCTAGCGGCTTGACGCCCCCATTGCCGGGTTGCTAGGTTCAATGATGAGAGTCTTAGTCCCTGGGGAGTTTTATCGCATGTGCAGTCGCAACTATCGCCGAATGGTGCTTTCCGGGTTCACCGCTTTGCTGGCCTGCGGCGTTCTGGTTTCCCGGGCCGACGCTCAGAATCTTGGCAACGTCGAAGACACCAGCGTGCCCTTTCGCAAGGACAAGGAGCAGTTCGAAAAATACCGTGACGCCAAGGACGGCGCCATCCCCGACCCGGCCAAGGACAAGGCGATGCTGGAGGTCGCCTCCAGGTATTTCGTATATCGCGTGACCTGGAAGAAAATCCAGGACGAAAAATGGTCGTCATCGTCCGGCATGGAGGCGGTACTCAAGGATTTCAAGGACCTAATGACCAAATCAGCGACCGAAGCGGGCAGCAACAAAGATTTCATGAAAATGCTGGTTCCGGAGCTGATCGCCCGCTTCAAGGACGTTTTTGCGGTGAGTTTCGAGCAGTACAAGACCGGCGTCACCAATGCCGCGCTCATGCTGCCGATGCTGGCCAAATGCAAACAACCCGCTGTGCACGATTACCTCATCGAAGTCGTGACCAAGCCGGATCCCAAGACCGGCAAACCGTTTCACCCCTTCATTCGCATGTGTGCCGTCAAGGGGCTTGCCGAATTGAACAACCCAGGCCCGCCGCAGCTGGACGACCCGACCGCCGTCAAGGACCAAAACGCCAAGGCAACACGCGACATCGCCAGCCTGGAGGCGCTGGTCAAATTCATCGATCAGCCTTATTCGCCCGAGGGTAAAGGTCAGGAGTACGAGGAGGCCCTGGCTTTCGTGCGTCGCGAAGGCGTCAAGGCGCTGACGCAGCTGCCATTGCCGTTGCACTACAGCAAAAAGGTCATTGAATGCCCAGTGGCTTACCACCTCTTGAAAATCGCTAATGGCGGCACGCCAACCGTGGGACCGCCGTTCACGCTGTCGGAAAGGGTGGAGGCCGCGATCGGGTTGTGCAATTTGAAAATCGGCGATCCGCAGTTGAAGGCAGCCAATGCGCCGCAGCTCAACGCGGACCTGACGACGTATGTGGTTGCGAACACCGTTTACGATTTCATCACCGAATACACCAAGGATTATGGTATTTTCAAGACGCCACCCAAAAACAAGGACGACGCGCCTATCGTGCCGCGGTTGCCCTGGAGATCCTACGCCGCGCGTCTCGACAAAGGGCTGGAGGACCTGGGTGGCAATCTCAAGGGAACGCCGGCCGGCAAAAAGGTGGATGATCTGCGCGGCAGCGGCGGCGGGGCCAAGGCCATTTTGGACATTATCTACAAATCCCAGCAGCCGGTCGAATTGACGCGGGTGCTTCCTGATTATGTGGCAACGATGCGACCCGCCAACGTAGAGGTCTACAAAGACAGCAAGGAATTTGTGTTGCCATTGGCCGATAAATGACTTGCCAAGCCAGACTTTCCCGGTTACCAACCCGAAGCGTCAGCAACGATTTGCGTATTTCCTCGCTGACGGTTCGGGTTAGTATCCGAGGCGGTCAGCGATAATCTTCCCGCACCGGACAGAATATATCCAGCGCTTTGACGGTCTGGTCCAGGGCGACGACCTTGTGCTTGACGTTGCCTGGAATGCGGTACATGTCGCCGGGTTGCAAGGTTTTCGTCTCGTCGCCGATGTGGAAGATCGCCCGTCCCTCGATCACCATGCCGACCTGTTCGTGCGGATGGCTGTGCTCCTCGACGACGCAATTGGGCTCGAGCGTTGCCAGGCTGAGCATCATTTTGTCGGCGGCGCAGGTCTGGATGGTGACGCCGCGAAAAATGGCGTGATGGCCGCACTCGGCGGCAGTGGGGAAGTAGACACTCATGCGGACTCCTTTGCGATTTGGGGTCGGCACAGGCTGGAAGCCTGTGCTACAAGTAGCACAGGCTTCCAGCCTGTGCCGCCGAGCTTACCAGCACACCTTGGCAGCGTCGAATACCGGCCCCTCGACGCAGACGCGGCGGTAATCCCAGCCGTCGGCGGTGCGGATTTTGGTGACACAGCTAAAGCAAATGCCCACGCCGCAGGCCATCGGCGTCTCCAGCGAAACATAACATGGCACGCCATGCCGCTTGGCGACGTCGGCCAGGGCTTGCAGCATCGGTTGCGGCCCGCAGCCGAAGACGTGACTCGGACCGTCCGTGCCAAGGTGCCGTTCGACAAGCTGGGTGACAAAACCATGAAAGCCAGCACTGCCATCGTCGCTTGCCAGATGCACTGTGGCTCCGGCAGAGCGGAAATCATCGACACCAGCATGAAAATCTGCCGCCGGGCGCCGTAAAAGAGCGAAACCCTTTGGCATTGGCGCTTTCCAGGCCGGCCGCCATAGCCGCGTGTGCCCAGCAGGTCGCGAACGTGGGCCAGAAATGGCGTCTGTCCAATCCCACCGGCAACCAGGCCAAAGTGCTCGGCACCGGAAAAATCTGGAAAGCCATTGCCGAGCGGCCCCCAAGCCTCAACCGTGTCACCCGGCCGCATGTCCGCCAACAAACCTGTCACCTTGCCAACAACCAAATATACCACGTCCACACCGATCGGTTTACCTTGGTCATCCAACACGGTGTCATAAAGTGCAAACGGCCTTCCAAGGAGTGGATCGGTGCAGCCCGGCACGCGCAGCATCAAAAACTGCCCCGGCCTAATTGCGCTAGCCAATTCAGGCGCCGCCAGCCGGATCAAAAACGTCTTGTTAGCCAGTTGTCGATTGCTCAAAACCAAGGCCGCGCCATGATACATGCTTTTCACGCTTCACTCTTCACTCTTCCCCTTCATCCCTACGCGTAATGCCTCCAACTCGGCCAGCGACATCCGCCGTGACTTCCCCTTGGATAGTTTGCCTATCTCGACGGGCCCGATGGCGGTGCGCCGTAAGCGCATTACTTTATGCTTCAGCCGCGCCAGCATGCGGCGAATCTCGCGGTTTTTCCCCTCGGCCAACACGATGCGCAGCCAGGTGCTGTCCCCTTGCCGTTTGAGCCGTTTGACGCTTTTGGCTTTCACGTGGCCATCGGAAAGAAAGACGCCTTTTATTAGCTGCTGCAGGTCGGGACGTGTCGGCGAGCCGGCCACCTGCACGAGATAGGTTTTCTCGACGCCGAAACGCGGGTGCATCAGCGTATGCGCGAGTTCGCCGTCGTTGGTGAGCAGCACCAATCCTTCGCTGTCCTCATCGAGCCGGCCGACGGTATAAACCCGTTGACTAATGTGCGGCACAAGGTCGAGGATAAGCGGCCTTCTGCCTGGATCGTAATTGGTGCACAGGCAGCCGCGCGGTTTGTTGACGAGCCAGTAGACAAACCGCTCGGAGCGCAGCGGTTCGCCGTCGAGCTCGACGCGCTGACCGGGCTCGACGCGGGTGCCCAGCTCGCGGACGACCTGGCCGTCGACGCTGACTCTCCCGGCGGATATCAAATCGTCGCAATGCCGTCTTGAGCCGGCGCCGGCATGCGCGAGATACTTGTTGAGGCGGTCCATGAACAAATCGTACAACAAAGGAAGGGGATTTCCAAAGTGTTTCCGACTTCCGCGGACAAATTGCGTGATGAGGCCTATCGCCGTTACCAGGCCGGCGATGTCCAGACCGCCGAGCAAATGTGCCGGCAACTGCTGCGCCAGGAGCCAAGGCAGGCGGAGGCTATCTACCTGCTGGGAGTGATTGCCCAGGGCGCCGGCAAGGTGGATGAGACCGTTTCCCTGTTCGAGGAGGCGGTGCGGCTGGCGCCGGACAATGCCGTTTTCGTCAATGCTCTCGGCGAGGTTTATTTCTCGCTTGGTAAGCATGCGGAAGCTCAGCGTTGCTTTCTGCAAGCGATCAAAGTCCGGCCCACCTATGAGCGGGCCCACAACAGCCTGGGCCGTGTGCGGCATGCCCAGGGCGACCTTGCCCAGGCTCAGGCCAGTTTTGCTGAGGCCGTGAAGTTAAACCCGCGTTATGCCACCGCCCATAATAACCTCGGCGCCGTCCTGCAGGCTCAAAGCCAGCCTGGACACGGCATTGACTCATTTTCGGCAGGCGCTGGCATCGAGCCCAACTATCCAGAGGCTCATTTCAATTTGGGCACCGTCCTGCAAGCGCGCGGCGATCCGCTGGCCGCGGCCGCCAGCTTTCGCGAGGCGGTGCGGTTGCGGGCGACCTACGCCCGTGCCCATTTTCATCTTGGCCAGGTCCTCGAACAGCAGCGCCAGGAACATGACGCGCTGGCTTGCTTCGAGACGGCAGTGCGCTTGCAACCCGCTGATGCCGATATGCAGCGGCGAATGGGCGATTTGCTGATGCTGAAAGGAGATTGGCCTGCCGCCCTCGCCGCTCTGGAGCGAGCCGCGGCCCTGAAACCGGATGATCCCGAGCCGTTCGCCCGCCTGGTCTATGGCCGGCAACTGGTCTGCGATTGGCGTCATTACGCGGCGGACGTGGAGCGGCTTTGGGCCGACGCCGAAAAAAAAATCGCCGCCGGCGAGGCCACCGCCGTGGTGCCGTTTCAGGCTCTGACCATGCCTTGGCCGCGGTCGCATTTGCTCGCCGTTGCCCGGAGCCACTGCCAGGCGACAGTCCGCCACCAACGCCAGCATTCCGGCTTCAAACCCGAAGCCACCAGGGCGTCGAGTGCCAGGGCACGGCCATCCGACCGCCTGCGCATCGGCTATCTTTCCGGCGATTTTTACGATCACCCGATCAGCCACCTGGTCCACGGTTTGTTCGCTCGCCATGAACGCAGTCGGTTCGAAGTTTTCGCGTATTCGTTTGGCCCGCCCGACAATAGCGTGTTCCGCCGGCAGATCGCCGCGGAGTGCGAGCATTTCGTGGAAGTCGCCCATCTTTCGATTCCCGCCCTGGCGCGGCGCATTGCCGACGACGGCATCGGCATCCTCGTCGACCTGATGGGCCACACCGGCATCAATCGCCTCGGGGCCCTGGCGCTGCGGCCGGCGCCGATCCAGGTGAACTTCCTGGGCATGCTCGGCACGATGGGTGCGGATTTCATCGATTATGTCATCGGCGATCGCAATGTCACGCCGCCGGAATTCGCTCCGGAGTTTACCGAAAAGATTGTGACCATGCCGCATTCGTATCTGATTGCCGAGCCCGTAGGTCAGGCTTTCCAGCCTGACACATGTTTATGTCAGGCTGGAAAGCCTGACCTACGGGCTCGCAATGGCCTGCCGGAAAGCGGGTTCGTGTTTTGCAGCTTCAGCAGCACTTACAAGGTCGATCCGCGGACATTTGCGGCGTGGATGAGGATTCTGAACCAGGTTCCAGGCAGCGTGCTGTGGCTATATTCGCCAGGTAAGGTCTTCGAGGCCAACATGCGCCGTGAAGCCGCGGCCCAGGGTGTCGCGGCCGAACGATTGGTATTCGCTGCTTTTTTGCCGCGTCACGAGCATTTTGTGCGCCACCAGGCGGCCGATCTGTTTGTGGACACGTTGCAGTACAATGCCGCGGCCACGGCCAGTTTGGCACTGCAGACGGGATTGCCGGTGCTGACTTGCCCTGGTGACACATTTTCTTCGCGGGTCGGCGCCAGCTTGTTGAGCTCCGTCGGCATGCCGGAAATGATTGCGGCCAGCCTGGACGACTATGTGAAGCAGGCCGTCGAATTGGCCGGCGATGCAGATAGGTCGCAACAACTGCGCGACAAGCTCAAAGGTCAAATAGCGACCGCGCCGCTGTTCGACACGCCGCGGTTTGTGCGCAATTTGGAGAAGGCTTATTGGACAATGTGGGAATATCACGCCGCCGGTGTCGAGCCGCGGGCCTTTGATGTCATCGAGACAGGACCCTGCTGATGGGCCTGATCAGCGCGTGAAGCTTGATGATTTCCTGGCGGCTTGGGCAACTGCTGGTTACCGAGGAGTTCGTGTATGGACCCCGTGAATCGCGTTCGAGATTATCTTTTGGACAATGTGGGTCACATGACCCATCCGGGCAACGCCTCATTCGACCCCGCAAGTCAGCATTGGTTCGTGCCGATCTGTTGCCGAACTCAAGTTGGCAGTCAGGTAATAGGCGACGTGGAGGTTGACCGTCAGGGCCATGTCGTGTTTGCGCCTGGTCGCGAAGAATTGCTGGCCCGGTTGGGTGCAATGGCCGGTTCCGCATTGTGATTTGCTCCCAAGCGGTTCTGCATGATCCCATGCCGGTTCACGAAACCGGCCCATTTCAAGCTGCTGACAACGAAAACAAAACGCATGTTACCCGGATGAGCCTACTTCTTCTCACCCGTCGCACGCAATGCAGGCAACGCATTGACGATCTCCTGCACGCGAGCCCGATGCGGTTCGGGCACGTCCAGGATATTCTTGTAGGCCTTGGTCGATGAGCCGTCGTTAACCTCAACACCGCCGACATATACCACGCCGTCCTTGACGACACAGCTGATAGTCAGCTTGGTCTCGCGCTTCTCGTCCTTGACCGTGGTGATGTCGCCGTTTTGCGTGATGGTCAGGTCTTTGAGGAGCTTTCTCGGAGCTATCACTTTTTTCATCTCTGTTACAATGCGTTCCAGCTCGGCCAATTCCGCCGACTTGGCTCGCTCCGCCGGCAAAATGACGCCGGCGATCGTGGTGGATGTTCCCTGGCGCAGTACGATCACATCGATTGGCGTTTCGGTCTTGAGACCCTTCACGAGCTTGATGAAGCCCTCGAGATTGGCCGGTACATATTGGCCGTCGATCTTGACAAGAATGTCGTTGAATTTGATACCTGCCTTGGCGGCGGGGCTGCCGGCATCCACATGAATAACCGTCATGCCGATGTCGTTTGGCAGCTTGAGATGCTCGGCCATGTTGGCGCGAATAGGTTCGACGCCAACGCGTAGCTGAATGCTAAAGAGGGATTGCCCGTCCTTGTTTTGTTTTCGCGGCGCTGCATCGATGGCTTTCGGTGAGGTCGTCGTGGTGGACTTTGCCGTGCCGGTCGTCGTGGATGAAGCCGGCATGCCGGTCGTCGTGCTGGACATCGGCGTGACGGTCGTCGTGGTTGACACAGCCGGGCGGGTCAACGTGATTGACGTGGATGGGCTGGTGGTCACCCCTACCGCCGCCAAGGCAGCGGAAGGTTTTGGCGGGGGTGGCTGGTCAGGCGCGGCTGGCGGCACCGGCGCAGCGGGAGGTCTTGGCTGGGCCGGCAGTCGAAGTGGCACATCCAGCTTGGATTGCTCCTTGCCATCCAGGAGTTTTTGCAGCTGCTCCACGACCTTCTTCAGCTCCCGGAGATCCTTTTCCGTGGCATCGTGGACTTCCATCTTGATGTCCAACTTGTCCATCTTCTGCCAGGGTTGGATTTCGACTAGTCCGCCGGCTTGCAAGCGTTCCAGCAGCTTGTTGATGTTATCGCTGTCCGCCTTCGGCGCCGATTTGGCTTTTGGGTCAACTCGGATCTCAAGCTTTTTCTCAATGGCTTTAGGGTCAAGTTGGATCTCGACCTTTTTCTCGACAATCCGGTAATTGGGAGTGTCATCTTTTTTTGCCTTCGTTGGTGGAATCACTGGTGGAGCGACTGCGGGCGATTGCATTAGCTGTAGGGCCCGCGCGAGCTCCCAGTACAGCAGCTCATTGGTCAGTTTGCCGTCCTTTTTTGCCGTTTCGAGGCGTTTCACGGCTTCTTGCAGCGGCGCCAGCTTGTCGCCGGTTTTGATGATGAGTGTCCTGGTCGCCTCGACCACCTTCTTGGCGGGGTCGGCTTTGTAGACACCCGTCGCCTTGGCGGTGAACTTGCCGTCTTCCTTGCCATCAACGATGATGCGAATCTCATGAGGTTTCTCAGGCTGGCCCTTGGCGGCCGGGCCCTGGGAATTGATAATGATGATGATCGTGTCGTCCTCCGCAGCCTCGGCGCGGTAGCCGAAACCGGAGACCAGGATCGCCAGGCCCGCCAGGCTGATCGCGAGCATGAAGTTCCAAAGGCGCGGGCAGCGCGTTTCCACGCGCATGGGGTTTTTGAGCAACATTGCCACTCTCCTGAAAAGGTCGGAACAATTTCCGGAAACCGCGCTGGCTCCGACCGGAACGGCCGGCGCGTTGGCCAAACTCACCAAAAACTCGGCATATTCGACGTTGCCCTCGTCCTGCTCGGCGGCGGCCGCGTCGGCGACGTATTCCTGACAGAGCCGCACCTGACGCCTGAGCCACCAGAACCACGGCACGGCGAAGAAAAAGACTTGCCCAAAGTTGAACAGCAAGGCGCTCCAGGCGTCTCGGCGGCGCAGGTGCGTCAATTCATGCGCGAAGATCCACCGCAGCTGCCGCGGTGTCGGCTGCTGGCACATGGTCGCGGGCAGCACGACTGTCGGCCGCAGCAGCCCGCAGCTAAGCGGCACCAGGAGCCGGCGCGACACCAGCAGCCGCACCCAGCGCGTGCCGGCCGCCATGGTCTCGAACAGGCCACGCACTTCCGGTGGCGGTGTTTCGCTGCGCACCAGCAGCCGTAGCAAGCCGACGTAGCCGAGCAGCAGCCGCAGAGCGAAAAACCCGGCGACGGCGACGGCCGCTAGCATCACGGCCATGACGGCGCGCTCGATCCAATTGTTAGATGCTTCCGGCAATTTCTCGGTGCGCACAGGGGAACCACTGCCGCCGGGTCTAGAATTTCTAATTCGGGGGCTTGTATGTCACGCGGCAGTCCGGCTAACCAATCGGCGCTGGGCTGTGACAGCTGGCTGTCGGGCACAGGCTGGAAGCCTGTGCTACGGTCGCCGCCCCTGTAGGCGATCACCAGCCAGGATGGTCCGACGGCGCAGAGCAGCGCGGTCAGCAATGCGGCCATGAGACCCAAGTCGCCGAGGCGCTGGCGGCGGACCGGTTGCCTAGTCCAGCGCATCAGCACGCAAGTCACCAGCAGCAAGAGGCCGCCGCCCACCGCGGTGCGCAGCATCCAGAGGCCGGCCAATGTCCAGATGTCATTCATGGCTTCTCCCCCTTACGCTGTTTTTGGCCGCGGCGGGCCTGCTCGATCAAGGTGTGCAAGCGCTCCAATTCCTGCGGCGGGATTTTCTCGGCCCGCAGCAGACTTTGCACCAGCTCGTCGGCCGCACCGTCGAAGACGCGGTCAAGAAACCCGGCGGCGCTGTCCTCGCGGCTGTAGGCGGCGGTGTAGATGAAAGTCCGGCCCTCGACGTGGTGATCGACCAGGCCCTTGTCCTCCATCAGGCGGAGGAGCGTTTGCACGGTGTTGTAAGCGAGATCCTCCTCCTGCGCGGCGGCGAGCCGGTGGAAGACGACACGCACGCTGGAGGGGCCGTCTTCCCATAGCACTTTGAGGATTTCCAGCTCGCGCCCGGTCGGCGTCGGTTTGGCAGTCACGGGTGGGGCCTCCTTGACAGAAAGATTAAAGCCTAAATCTTTAGGTATTAGACGGAGTGGGGGAGGTTTTGTCAACAGGGAATTTTGGAATTGGCAATTGCGATGCGATGAGACATTGAAGAAGCGGCTGGATTCTGGCTTCACGCCGATTTGCCGTTCTGGGAATCTTTCGCCATGGAACCTTTCGCCAGAATAATAATCGGCTATCACGGTTGCACGGAAGTCTACGCGCACGATTTGCTCCTTGGCGCGACGCCCGTCAGCCAATGGCAGGCCAGCACCAACGACTGGGACTGGCTCGGTCACGGCATTTATTTTTGGGAACATTCGCCCGAACGTGCCATGCGCTGGGCCAAAGAGAAATATGGTGGCCAAGGCGATATCCCCGCGGTCCTTGGAGCCGTCATTCAGCTCGGACGCTGCTTTGACTTGCTCAATGAAGGCATCACCGCTGCCTTGACAAAGAGCTACGCCGAGTTGATCGCGCCTTATCAACAAGCAGGAAAGCAGTTGCCGAGAAATCGTGGTAGCGATTGGAAACGCCGTGAACTGGATTGCTTGGTCATCAATGAGTTCATGACACGCGTCCAGCTACGAGGCATTCAATACGACACCGTGCGTGGCGCATTCCTGGAAGGAGAGACCGCCTATCCCGGAGCAGGATTCTCCCGCGAAGCGCACGTGCAAATTGCTGTGCGCAATCCGGCTTGCATTTTGGGAGTGTTTAGACCAAACTGGACAATATGAACAGATACCCCACAGCACGTGAACTTGCGGATGAAGCGATGCAAGCCTTGCGCGAAACGCAGATGGAGCCGCACGAGCATTTCGAGTTCTTGATCAAACACGGCTTGATCGACCGCGAGGGCCGGGTCTTATGCAATAGGTTGTTTGGAGGGAATCCACCAGACGAATCGAACGGTACGCCGCCAGTGTCAGACACCTCTGCCGAGAAGAAACCGTGAATGCCGCTCCCGACTTGACTTCATTTTGACAGCCACGGCTGGGGCCTTTTTGCCCTGATGAACCCATGATTGACCTGATTGACGTCACCCAGCACTACGGTGTTCGGCCTGTTCTCAAAGACATCAATCTGCATATCGAGCGTGGCGAATTGGTGGTAATCGTCGGCCCCAACGGCATGGGCAAGACCACACTCCTCGGCGTGATGGGTGGAGTGCTTCAGCCACAGCACGGCCACATCACCATCGGAGGCCATCGCCGCCGCCAATCCGTCCAGGAGGAATTGGCCATTCGCCGCATGGCGGTTTACTTGCCGGATCAAGCTTGGGTGCCGCTCTCGCTCACCGGCCGAGAATATCTCCTCGCCGTGGGTCGGCTTTACGACGTCGACCAGGACCGGCTCATGGAACACGTCGATCGGCTCCTGAGCCTGTTCGATTTGCGGGAAAATGGAGATCGTGCCACGAGCACCTATTCCAACGGGCAAATGAAAAAAATCGCCCTGGCATCGGCCCTGGTCACGGAAGCACCCGTGCTGTTGCTCGATGAGCCGTTTGGCGGCGGCCTGGACCCCGCGGGGCTGCTGGCGCTCAAGCGCGTGCTGAAACGGAAGGTGACAGACCAGGGCGGCACGGTGGTGCTGACCAGTCCGGTGCCGGAGATCGTGGAAGAGGTCGCCGATCGCATCATCATTCTTCGTCAAGGTGAGGTCGCTGCCTTCGACAACCTCGACGGTTTGCGCGAGCTTACAGCTTGTCTCGGCTCACTGGCCGACATCCTCGAAAAGCTGATGCATCCCGAAACCGCGCAGAAGCTGCAAGACTACTTCAAGGAATTGCCGTCATGAAACGCTGGTTGAGGGTGGTGCTGCCGCCGTGGTGGCGCTGACCTTCGCATGCCTGGTCATAATTGGTTACGAAGTCTTCCTTCTGTTCCTCGAGTGGAATGCTGGTTTGCCGCTGTATTCCCTGTATTCCAGCGTTGATCGGCAGCCAACCCTTGGCTTCGCGGTCTTGTTTGCCCTGGTCTACGCAATCTATCGTTTGGTAGCATTTCACCCCGCATGGCGGCCTGGCGGCTATTACAAGTGGCTGCGCGGGACGCTCTGGACAAGCGCGAAGCCTTTGCCGTTGGGGCCGATTCACCTGGTCTGGCAAGATGTGCTCCTTGTGGGAATGGCCATTGCCGTGTTTTGGCCGAGGCTACACGCAGATACGCTTCGGGTGGTCCAATTTTTCCTTGGTTTCTACCTGGTCGGTTTGGGAATCGTGCATGGCGTGACGGGTCAAAGGGCTTGGGCTTGCGCTGTTGGGTTTGGAGTTGGTTGCATGGCCCTTTTTCGGAGCAACCTGCCGGCTTTTTGCGGCGCCGTCGGTATCACCTATGTGTTTGCGCTCCTGGGCTTGCGAGCCGCCCTGGCCCGATTTCCCTGGGGACAATGCACGATTTTAGTTGAAAGTCTGGGTGTAAAGCCGACATCGCCGCAGGCAACGGTCGGCTGGCCTTACGCCCGGCTGGGACCAAGATCATTCGACGATGCCAGAATTGGGTGGCGTGACACGATCCTGACGGGCTTGCTTAGCGGTTGGTGGCTATTTGTAGCAGCGCATGTTGTTAGAGAAGCCGAAGGCGATGAGCACGACAAGACCATTGATGGCGGGGTGTACGCCGTCGTTCTGTCGTTTGCCATCGTGTTCCGGTTGTTTATCTACTTTAATGGCTACTTGCCGCCGATTAGCCTGGTGGGCCGCTTGACGACAGGCCGATGGCTCATCCCGGGTTATGACCAGGTTTTCGTCGCGCCCTTGTTGGCCGCGTTGGTCGGGGTCATCGCCTGGTATCTTCGCGTTCATACCGGCATGGAATCAGCTTTGGTAATGCCGATGGCCTTGGTTTTGACCTTGTGGATCCTGCTCGGGACCGGACCCGATTTGAAAACGTGGTGCTTAACGGGAAACCACCGCATCGTCCGGGGTATCCCGGACCGGTGATTCGACCGAAACCGGCAAATGCGACGAACACGGGAGTGCCGCATGAAAAAGCTTATCGTGATCATTTGCCTGGCGATTCTGGCGTTGGCGAGCGGCGGCTTTGCTCTCTGGTTTATCGGCCTCCGGGTGGTCAAACCAGATTTCGACGAGGTGGGTGGCACCATTCTGGTTTATCAAATAAGAGATGACAAACTGCGGGATCGCCAGGACACGGATGTTGCGGCCCGCACAGCCGAGGCCTTGCAGCATCGTCTGGATCCGGGCGACCTCGGCGTGGCGGTGGTCTTGCCAGTCGGCAAAGATCGGGTGGAAATCCGCCTTCCAAACACCAGCGTCGATCATGCCGAATTGGTTGCACAAGTCAAGACCCTGGTCTCCACTGTGGGGCTGCTCGATTTTCGTATTTTGGCCAATGACGTCGACGACAAGGAGGCGATCGAGGAAGCGGGTGACCTGATCAACAACAGGGTTGACGAGGGCCACAAACTCAAGGCAGATTTGGCTGAGGCACAAAACACAGGTGCGCCGCCGCCGTCGCCGCGCATGGGCGGCACGGTGGTGCCCAAAGAATTTATCATCAAGCTCAAAGGCGGTGACAGCGTGGTCACCTACAGCTGGGTGGAACTGGGGCGTCAGGTACGGATGGCGCTGGGTTTCGACCAAGAGGCCCAGAAGGAACCTGGTAGCAGCCACGTCTGGATGTATCTCGCCGATCGCCGCAATCAAGCTGCACAAGTTCCACCTTTGTCGGATCCCTCCGGCCCCAAAGTCCTCCAAGGTGCCTTGTTCTTAAGTCGCGAGTGCCGCGATATCAACTTGCCTGAGGAAGTGCGCCGCGACAAGCAGTTTGATTATTTCGTGCTGGCACGCAACTCGGAGATCGACCCCATCACCAAAAAAGCGACGCCCGTGGTGGATAGCAGTTATCTGGAAGGTGTCTACCACCAAACCGACGCCACCGGCCGGCCCGCAATATCGTTCTCATTGAGTGCAACGGGAGGGAAGCTTTTCGGCGATTTGACGCGAAAAAATGTACCAACCAATATGGCAGATGGCAGACAAGCGAAGCGATATCTGGCCATCGTACTGGACGGCCTGGTGATGTCCGCCGCCACCATCAATTCCGAGATTGGACAGCACGGGCAAATCACCGGCACCTTCACCAAAAGCCAGATCAACCAGATGGTCAATATCCTTCGCGCAGGCTCTACCCGCCGCACTGCGGCCTCAGCCAATGAGCCAAACTGAAGTGCCGCCGAAAAAAGGGAAATGAATTTGCGGATCCCATGAGGTGCTTCCACGTAGCTTAATAGTGGTTTACCAAGCAAGCCCAAAAAAGGAGCATGAGCAAATGTCGCGGCGATTCACTTTGATCTTGGCGGCGGCTTTTCTGCTGACCGGGAGTTACTGGGCAGCACACGGTTCGAGAGCGGCCTCCGAAGCTGCCCAGGAAAAATCCAGCGGTGCCACAGCTGGTCCCGAAGACAAAGCCATCCAGGCGGTCCTTGAAGCCATCGTGGCGGCGTTCAATCGCGGCGACGCCAAGGCTCTGGCCGCCGGGTGGTCGGAAACCGGCGTCTATCTCAATGCTCGCAGCGGCGAGAAGATCATCGGCCGCGCGGCCATCGAAAAGGATTTCGCCGCCCAGTTTGCCGCCAACAAGGGCGCTCAACTGGAGGCCACGCTGGACGCGATTCGCACCATCACCGCTGATGTCGCCGCCGTGGAAGGCAAGGCCCGCACCTTGCAGGCCGGCGAACTGCCCGCGGAAAGCTCGTTTAGCATGATCCTGGTCAGGAAAGACGGCAAGTGGTTTGTCGACAGCGTCCGCGAAATCGAAATGCCCGCCGTCGAATCGAACTATGCCCAGCTCAAGGAACTGGAATGGATGGTCGGCGATTGGGTCGATACCGAGGAAGGTATCGACGTCCGCACCGTGGGCGAGTGGATCGCCAACAAGAACTTCCTGGCGCGGACGTACACGATCATTGCCCAGGGAAATATCGAACATCAGGGGACGCAGATCATCGGCTGGGACAGCGTGCAGAAAACAATCCGTTCCTGGAACTTCGATTCAGACGGCACCTTCGGCGAAGCCGTCTGGTCGCGGCAGGGCAATCGCTGGATCTGCAAAGCCACGGGCGTCATTCCCGGCGGCAAAAAGGCTGCCGCCACGCAAATCATCACCAGGATCGACGACAACAAGTACACCTACCAGGCCCAGGCCCGCACCGTGGACGGTCAAATCCTTCCCAACATCGACGAAGTGACCATGATCCGCAAGGCCGCCCAGGCCGACGGCAAGAAGAAGGAGGCAGGGCGATGAAAAATGCCGTGCCGATTCTCATGCTGGCCGGCGTCGGTGGGCTTCTGCTGACTGTCGGCGAGCATGCCGACGGTCAAGGTAGGAGGCCGGCTCCGGCTGTGGCCAGGCCAGTTCCAGCGGCCAGGCCCGCGGCGCCTGTAGCCAGGGCGCCGACTCTTAGCCCCGCGGTTGTTAACAGGCCAGCGCCCACCCCCGCGGCCCGGCCAGCGCCAGTTGCCCCGCATTTGCCTTCGAATTTCCAGCGGCCCGCTCAGTTGCCGCAGGCCACGCAGCCCAAGGTCGCCTTGCCCAAGGCAGACATTGCGCTGCCGGGCAAGCCGTCTACCCTCCCGGCCAAACCACCCACGCTGCCAGCCAGGCCGACCCCGCTCCCGGCCAGACCGACGCCTGGCTTGCCAGGGTCGATCAAGGGCCCCGAACAGCGGCCCACCAACCCCGATGTCGGCAAGTGGTTAAATCTTCCCAGGGATCCGGGCGGGGCTCCCAGGCCGCCAGGCATTTCCGTGGGCGGCATCGCGGGTAGCGCTGGAGCCAAGAAAGTCCAGGGCGCAATTGCCGTCCGCCCGGCCGGCGGCAACACCATCAATCAGGTGAATATCAACAGCGTCAAGAACTATCAGAAGCAGGGCGTGTATGTCAGAAACCAGGTCAATCAGCAGTTCAATCGAAACCAGTGGTTCTCGCAAAACTGGTGGCAAAGGAGCAATATCGCCTATCCCTCCTGGCATTACCACACGCGTTACCCTGGCCGGCCCTGGAGCTATTGGTGGCGGCCAGCGACTTGGGTGGGGTGCACGGCTTGGGTGCTCGGCAGCTGGGCGCAGCCGTTCTATTTCGATTATGGCGCCAATGTCATCTACCGCGACAACTATGTCTACATCAACGATGTGCAGGTCGATTCGGCACAGGACTATGCTGATGAAGCGCTGCAACTGGCCAGCATGCCGCCGCCGGCTGACCCGCAGGACATCGAGTGGATGCCGCTGGGCACGTTCGCGCTGGCCAGCTCAAAGGACGCCCAGGGAGCGGATCTCATACTGCAATTGGCAATCAGCAAAGAAGGGCTAATCAGCGGCACGTTTTTCAACCAGGCCACCGACAAGACGGTGGCCGTGGAGGGCCGTGTCGATGCGTCGACGCAACGTGTGGCGATCCATAACCCCGATAACCCGGACGTCGTGCTCGAAACCGGGTTGTACAACCTCACCCAGGATCAGACGCCAGTGCTGGTTCATTTCGGGACATTGCGGACGCAGACGTGGTTTCTGGTGAGGTTGGACGTGCCGGACAAGGAATGACGCAAAGTAGCAGGCACACTCCGTGTGCCGTTTGAGATCTCAACGGCACACGGAGTGTGCCTACTACTATGTGCCATTACTGCTTTGTTCTTTCATCCGCAGGATTGCGAGGCTGGCGGCGGGCGGCCAGGCGCGACGGCAATGTGAAAACCGATGTGAAACCTTGGGCCCAGGCGCTGTCGAACAGCTCCAGATTGGTCTGATTGGCCAGGCCGCTGTCGTACAGGCTGTGCGGGCTGCGTCGGCCGGCCACGCTGCAGGAACCCTTGAATAGCCTTAAATGGACCTCGCCGGTGACATAGGCCTGCGTCTCGGCGAAGAACCCCTGCAGCGACCTGCGCAGGTCGTGGAACCACAGACCCATGTACACCAATTCCGCAAAGCGCCGGCCGAGCAGCTCGCGGAGCTGAATCAGCTCACGGCTGTGGACGAGGCTTTGCAAATCGCGGTGGGCCAGCATCAGGATGGTCGGCGTCGGCGCCTTCGTAAAACTCGCGGCTCTTGATGCCGAAAAGGCGATCCTCGACGACGTCGCTGCGGCCGACGCCGTGCTCGCCGCCGATGCGGTTGAGTTCGCGGACCAAGGGCAAAAGTCCTAGCCGCTGGCCGTTGATGCTGCAGGGGACGCCGGCCTCGAAGCCGAGGGTGAGGTGGGCAGGCTCATCAGGAGCCTTCTCGGCGGCGCGGGTCATCACGAAAGCTTCGGCCGGCGGTTCTTGCCAGGCGTCGGCCAGATCGTTGACGTAGATGCTGGCGCCCCACAGGTTGCGGTCGACCGTGACGGGGCTGGCCTTGGGCTCGTCGATCGGCAGGCGGCGGCGGTGCGCATAATTGAGCTTGTCTTGCAGCGTGGCCAGGTTCCATTGCCGGACCGGTGTCAGGACCTCGAGCGCCGGGTTCTGGGCGGCGAGAGCGGTTTCCATGCGCACCTGGTCGTTGCCCTTGCTGGCGGCGCTGTGGGCGACGCTGGCACAGCCTTCATCCTGGGCGACGCGGACCAATTCACGCGCAATCAGGTAGCGGGCCAGGGCCGAGCCGAGGAAGCAGTGGGACTGGTAAACAGCGTCGGCTTGGAGGACCGGCAGGGCGAAGTCATGCAAAAATGCCTCGCGGCCATCGATAACCTGGGCCGCGGTGGCGCCGAGTTCCAGGGCCAGTTCGCCGAGGGGTTCGAGATAGATTTCCTGGCCGAGGTTGATCGATAGCGTCAGCACATCATAGCCGTGTTCGTGGACGAGCCAGTGCAGGGCCAAACGCGATTCGAGATCGCCGTTGAATGCCAGAATCGTGCGCGGCACGTCAGGATACCTCTTTGGTCATCGTTAGACTCATTTAGTCGTTTGGCTGAATTTAGTTAGATGTCTAAATTTAGTCCTGTGGCTAATCGCGTATCAATATCGGAATCACGCCCCTTCATGCGCCGGACCCATTTGCAGGCGCCGGAAATTGCTGCGCCAACTCACGAACTTGCCCGCGCACGCGCGCTGCTGCAGTGCCTTGTCGTCCGGCGTCTCCAGCACGTCGGCCATCCAGCCCGCGACGGTGCGCATCTGCCGGTTCGCGCATGCCGCGCGTGGTCAACGCCGGGCGTGCCGATGCGGATGCCCGAGGGGTCGAGCGGCGGCCGGCTGTCGAAGGGAATCTTGTTCTTGTTGACCGTGATGCCGGCGGCATCGAGCGCCTTCCTCGGCCAGCTTGCCGGTCAGGCCGCGCGAGGCGACGTCCACCAGGAGCATGTGGTTGTCGGTGCCGCCCGAGACGATGCGGAAGCCGCGGCCTTGCAGCTCGTGGGCCAAGGTCTTGGCGTTGGCGATCACCTGGGCGGCGTAGGAGCGAAATTCCGGCTTGAGCGCTTCGCCGAAGCCGACGGCCTTGGCGGCGATGACGTGCATCAGCGGGCCGCCCTGAATGCCGGGAAAGACCGCCGAATTGATCTTCTGCACCCAATCCTGCTTGCACAGCACGAACCCGCCGCGCGGCCCGCGCAAGGTCTTGTGGGTGGTCGAGGTCACGAAATCGGCAAACGGCACCGGGCTGCCGTGCTGCTCCGCCGCCACCAGGCCGGCGATGTGGGCCATGTCCACCATGAACAGGGCGCCGACTTCCCTGGCAATCTCGGCGAACGACGCGAAATCGATCTCGCGAGGATAGGCGCTGGCGCCGGCGACGATCAAGCTGCGGCTTGTGCTCACGCGCCAGCTGCGGCCACCTGGTCGAAGTCGATCCGTTCCGTGTCCTGGCGCACGCCGTAGCCGACGACCTTGTAGAGCTTGCCGGAGAAATTGAGGTGCATGCCGTGGGTGAGGTGGCCGCCGTGGGCCAGGTCCATGGCCAGGATCGTGTCGCCAGGCTGCAGGCAGGCGAAATAGACGGCCATGTTGGCCTGGGCGCCGGAATGCGGCTGAACGTTGGCCTGCTCGGCGCCGAAGAGCTTGCAAACGCGGTCGATGGCCAGCCGCTCGACGACGTCGACGAATTCGCAGCCGCCGTAGTAGCGCCGTGCCGGGATAGCCCTCGGCGTACTTGTTGGTCAGCACGCTGCCCTGGGCGGCCATGACCGCCGGGCTGGTGTAGTTCTCGGAGGCGATCATTTCCAGCCCGTCTTGCTGGCGGCGGCGCTCGTCGTGGATGGCTTGCCAAATTTCGGGGTCGGCGGCCTGGAGGAGATCCATCGTGGTGAGTCTCGTGAAGGGATGTGCATCAACGCCACACGCAGCGGACCGTTTTTGCCTTGGCCCACGCGCCGCTGCACGTCGCGGTTAAACGTCCATTCTGCTATTGTAGCGGCAGGCGAGATAAAAGACTCCGTGGGCAACGGTTTTGTGGGTGGTGCGAGGCAGCGCTGTCGCGGGCCGAAATCCGACACGGATTGTCAGACCTGCCTTTGCTGAAATCGATCCGATGTGATACCCTGAACATTCCAAGATCGCCCCTTGTACTCAACAAAACTACCCAGTCATGCCAACCTTAAAAGAACCTGATCTTGCACCGCCCGTAACCAATGTTCCTCCCGAGTTCATCCGCACGCCCGCGTCGATGAGGCGGATGGGTTCGCGCTGGTCCAATTACCTGAAGGCCCTGTTCGGCCTTCCCAGCCAGCGCCGCATGGCCTACGCCGCGCTGCAAGTCAACAAGGTCCGCTTCTGGGAAGACGAATTCGACCGCCTCAGCGATGCCGAAGTCAAGCTGCGCGGCCAGCAGCTGCGCGGCCGTGCCCGTGGCGGCGACTCGCTTACCAAGCTCTTGCCCGAGGTTTTCGGCCTGGCGTGCGTCGCCTGCAAGCGCCAGGTCGGTCTCAGGCCGTTCGATGTTCAAATCGCCGCCGGCGTGGTGATGCACCACTGCGCTTCGCCGAGCTGGCCACCGGTGAAGGCAAAACGCTTACCGCCATTCTTCCTGTGACCCTCAACGCTCTGATCGGCAAGGGGGCGCATGTCACCACGGTCAACGATTACCTGGCGCCGCCGCGACGGCGAGTGGACCGGTACGCGCCTATAGCGCCATGGGCCTGACTGTCGGCACCCTCCAGCAGGAAATGGGCGACGGCGACCGCTCCAAGGCCTACCGCAGCGACATCACCTACGGCACCGCCAGCGAGTTCGGCTTCGATTTCCTGCGCGATCGCCTCAAGATTAGCGGTCAAGCCGGCCAGGCCATGCAATTCTGGCAGCCCTGGACAGGCAACGGCCAGACCTTCAAGCCGCTCGACCCGAAAATCCAGCGCGGCCATCATTTCGTGCTGGTCGACGAGGCCGACAACATCTTCATCGACGAGGCCAAGACGCCGCTCATCATTGCCGCACCCACCCGCCTGGCCACCGAGGAGGAAGCATCGTCTACCGCTGGGCCAATACGCTGGTCCCCAAGATGCAGCTCGACGCCCATTACACTTACGACATCAAGAAGCAAAAGGTCGAGCTCACGCGAGGAAGGCAAGCAGATGCTGCGTTACTCGAACCCGCCCAGCGGGCCGCACTCGCATGCCATGGACAAGCTTGCCGAGCACGTCGAGCGCGCCATCAGCGCCTACGACCGTTTCAACCGCGATCAGCATTACATGGTCGAAGACGGGGAAGATCATCATCATCGACGAAAGCACCGGCCGCCGCATGCCCGATCGGCACTGGCGCGAGGGCCTGCACCAGGCGGTCGAGGCCAAGGAAGGCGTGCCGATCACATTCGCGTCCGACCATGCCGCCCAGATCACCTTCCAGAGCTACTTTCGCCTTTACGACCGCTTGTGCGGCATGACCGGCACGGCCATCGACAACTACTTGGAGCTGCGCCGCGTTTACAAGCTTTGGGTCGTGCAGGTGCCCCGCAATCGGCCCGTGATCCGCAAGGACATGCCCGACCGCGTCTTTCCGACCGAGGAGGCCAAATTCGACGCCGTGGCGGAAGAAATCCGCCGCCTTAACGAAGCCGGCCGTCCCGTGCTGATCGGCACGCGCACCGTGGAGGCTTCCGAAAAACTCAGCAAACGCCTCAAGGACTTTGGCGTCCGGCATCAGGTCCTCAATGCCAAGCCCGAAAACGCCGACCGCGAGGCGGATATCGTCGCCCAGGCCGGCCGCTACGCTTGCGTCACCATCGCCACCAACATGGCCGGCCGCGGCACCGACATCATCCTCGGCGGCAACGCCGCGACGCTGGCCTGGGCGCGCCTCAAGGACAAATTCGCCATGCGCCACGATGTTCCACCCGACATGTGGCGGCAAGTCCTCGAGCAAATTGAAACCGAAGAAAACATGCGCGACGAGCGCCGCAGAGTCATCAGCGTCGGCGGCCTGCACGTGCTGGGCACCGAACGGCACGAGGCCCGGCGCATCGACCGCCAGCTGGCAGGTCGTTCCGGCCGCCAGGGCGACCCGGGGAGCAGCCAATTCTTCGTGTCGCTGGAAGACGACCTGCTGGAAGGGTTGGGCGCACGCAAGCAAGATTCTCTCAAAGCGCTCGGCGAGCGCGGCGGATCTGGTTCGTGGGACCGCCTTCAGCCGCTTTTCATCAAAGCCCAGCGGCGCGTCGAGAAACGGCATAAACGGCAACGCGTCGATTTGATGCTGTATGAAAAGCAGCGTCAGGACATCCTGAAGGACATCGGCGCGGATCCCTACGTTGATTAGGTCCACACCGGCAGTGTGCATGGCGGAACCCCTGGTCTACCTTCATGGGCAGCTTCAACCCGCCAGCCGGGCCGCGCCTCGATCTCCACGACGCCGGCTTCGTGATGGGCGTCACCGTCACCGATCTTTGCCGCACCGTCAGGCATCGCCTCTACCGCTGGGAAGATCACTTCGCCCGCTTCCGCAACAGCTGCCGCGCCGCTCAGCTTTATCCGCCCGTGCCCGAGAACGAGTTGTCGCGCATCGCACATGAACTCGTCGCTCATAACGCCGGCCTTATCCAACCTGGCGACGATCTGGTGCTGGTGCTGTTCGTCACGCCCGGGCCGATCGGTTATTACGCCGGCATGGCAGGCGGCCTCGGCGACGCGGCGCCGACGTTCGGCATGCACACCTTTCCCCTGCCGTTGGCCCGTTATCGCCGGCTGTTCAGCGCAGGCGCGCATCTGGCCGTGCCCGCGACAAGGCAGGTGCCGTCGGTCTGCGTCGACCCGAGGATCAAGCAGCGCAGTCGTTTTGCCTGGTGGCTTGCCGGCCGTGAAGTGCAGTTCGCCCATCCAGGGGGCGAGGCCATGGCGGTGCTGCTGGACGAACATGGCTGCCTGACCGAAACCGCTTCGGCCAATTTGCTGATCGTGAAGGACGGCGTCGTCCAGTCGCCGCCGCGCCATACGATTCTCGGTGGCATCAGTTTGCTGGTTGTCGAAGAATTGTGCCGCGATCTCGGCATGGCGTTTGTCGAAGAGCCGCTCTCTGTTCACGACGCTTACACCGCCGACGAAATGATGCTGACCAGTACGCCGTGGTGTTTATGCGGCGTCAGCCGATTCAACGGCGTGCCGGTGCCCTGGCCAGGCGCGGTATTTCAACGGCTGCTGGCGGCGTGGAGCGAGCGGATCGGGTTGGATATTCGCGGCCAGATTAACGCAAATCCCAGTTGATCGGCTGATGCCCCAGGTCTTTGAGCGCCGCATTGATCGCCGAAAACGGCCGACTGCCAAAAAACTTGGCCGCCGACAATGGCGACGGATGGGCCGCCTTGAGCACGCGATGCCGTGTCTCGTCCACCAGTTTCCCCTTTTTCTGGGCATGGTTGCCCCACAGCACAAAAACGGCGGGGCGGGGGCGATCATTGACGGCGCGAATGACGGCGTCCGTGAATTGTTCCCAACCGCGGTCTTTGTGGCTATTGGCTTCATGCGCTCGCACCGTCAGCACGGCATTGAGCAACAATACGCCTTGCCTCGCCCACGGCGTCAGACAACCGTCCGTGGGCATCGGGCAACCTAGGTCGCTATGTAGCTCCTTGAAAATGTTGACCAACGACGGCGGCATCTTGACCCCTGGCCGCACCGAGAAGCAGAGTCCATGCGCTTGGCCCTCGTTGTGGTAAGGATCCTGGCCCAACAGCACGACGTTGACTTGCTCCAGCGGCGTCAAGCGCAACGCCTGAAAGACATCGGCGTCAGGCGGGAAAACAGCGTGGGACTGCCGCTCGGCATCGACAAATTTTTCAAGTTGCTGGAAACTCGGCTGGGCAAACGCCTCGACCAGCACCTGGTGCCAAGAGTCGGGTAAGGTCTTGTCCATGATGTTCCTCCACTTCCCGCCACCCACGACCTTTGGTATCGTAAAGATTATGAACACGCCATCATTGCCGAAAGCGTTTGCCGTGCTGGTTTGCATATATCTTGCGGGCTGCACCGGCGCCGAAGCGCAAAGAACGGACCAGCAACCGGCCAACGCCCAAACCGTGACCGACGATGTCTCAGCCGGCAACAAGCCGGAGCGCGAAACAGACAGCGAAAGTGGCGACCAGGCCCAAACACCGGACAAAAAGCCCGCCGACAGCCAAACGGCGACCAAAAAGGCCCAAATCGGCAAGAACGTGGAGCTTGAAACCGATGGCGATCAGCGCCGCGTGCTGGTCAAGGCTGTCGTCTGCCTGCGCACGGGCATGCTCGAACAATTCATGTGCCGGGCCATGACCAAGGAGCACGAATCGATCCTGTCCGCCGACGTGGACGCCAAGGATATTCACACCGCCTTGCTTTTGGCCGGCGGCGAGCCTGGCAGCCCCGTCAAGTTTCAGCCCAAGTACACGCCCGCCAACGGCAGTGTCATCAAGGTTTTCGTTCAATACGAGGAGAAGGGCAAGCTCATCAAGGTGGCTGCCCAGAAGTGGGTAAAGAACTTCAAAACGAGAAAAGAGTTGACCTACGATTGGGTTTTCGGCGGCAGCTACTTGGCACGCAACGGCTTTGACCCCAAGGCCGCGCCGGTTTATGCCGCCAACGATGGCGATGTCATTTGCCTGGCCAATTTCGATTCCGCCATGATGGATCTGCCGATCGCCAGCAGCGCGTCGGACGCCGATCTCGATTTCGAGGCGTTTTCCGAGCGTATCCCGCCAGTGGACACCCATGTCCTCGTCATTCTCGAACCTGTCGTACCCGCCAAAAAGAAGTGAACCACGTCACCAAATCCTCACGAAACTGGCCGGTGGATGACGAATTGTTTATCATAATGATGATTAACAACAAATGCTAATGCTGGTTCGAGACTTCCACGATGCCATCCTTGATTGAGAGCGGTGTTCTCAGAAACCCCACCAGGGTGCCTCTCGCTCCAAAGACCGTTGCCCAACAGCCACCTCAGGCAGTCGCGGAGGTATGGACCGGCGACCGCATTGCCGCGGCCAATCATCTGCTTGAAAATCGTTCACCACAAGAGATTTTGAGCTGGGCGGTCAAGACGTTTCATCCCCGTTTGACCATGGCGACCGCATTTGGCGCCGAAGGCTGCTGTCTGATTCACATGCTCGCGGAGATTGAGCCATCTGTTCGCCTGTTCAATCTCGACACGGGTTATCAATTTGCGGAAACGCTCGAGCTGCGCGAGCGCATCAAGCTCCGCTATGGCATTGAAGTGGAATTGATACGCCCCGAGTTGACGGTCGCGGAATACGAAAGGGAGCATGGCGGACCGCTTTACTCCCATCGTCCGGATCAATGCTGCCATGATCGGAAAATTCTGCCGCTCCGCCGGGCGGTGCTGGGCTACGACGCCTGGATCAGTGCCATTCGCCGTGACCAGACCGGCCAACGGGCAGCGGCCGGCGTGGTGCAATGGGATGCGAAATTCAACCTGGTCAAAATCAATCCGCTGCTGAGTTGGACGACAAAGGATGTTTGGGCCTTCGTGATGAAGCATGAAGTGCCTTACAATCCGCTGCACGATCAGGGTTACGCCAGCATTGGTTGCCGGCCCTGCACGCGTGCCGTGCTAGCCGGCGAGGACGAGCGCGCCGGCAGGTGGGCAGGAACGGTCAAGAAGGAATGCGGCCTCCACGTGGTCGAGCACGAAGGCGGCAGCGGGATTTAGTGAGGCATGTCAGGCTGGAAAGCCTGACCTACGATTTCCGTAGGTCAGGCTTTCCAGCCTGACATGTTATTCAAACGGTATTCGTTATGCGCATGTCCGCCAAAGCTCAGTATGCTTGCATCGCCATGCTGGAATTGGCCGGCAACTATCAGGATCCTCAGTTGCTGCAGGTCAAGACCATCGCCGATCTGCACGGCATCTCCGCGCGGTTTCTCGTGCAAATTCTGCTGCAGCTCAAGGTCCACGGCTTGGTTCGCAGTTTGCGAGGAGCGTCCGGCGGCTACCAGCTGGCGCGGTCGCCGGAAACGGTGTCGCTGGCCGAGGTTATCAACGCCATTGACGATGTTTCGCCGGCCCTACCTCCGGCGCTCAAGGCTCTCAAGCCCTCGGCTGCCGTGGAGGCCCTCGCCACGCTCATTCAGGATGTGGACGCCAAGGAACGTGCAATGCTGCAAGAAGTGACTCTGGCCGATCTGATTCGCCGTAGCGAAGCAAGAGGCCTGATGTATCAAATCTGAACGCGTTGGGCAGTTTGGAGCCAATCCGAAAATGGGGTCAGGCACCGTAGTGCGAAGCACCCTTCGGGCCGTTCCGGCAACGGTGCTTGACCCCTTTTCCGCATAGGCTCCCGCTACTCATCCACCCATCGAACCGCGATTGTCACGACCTCGCGCACAGGGCTGCTGAGCTGGACGCGCACGGTCGCGCTGCCCGGCCCACCGGATTGCTTCGCGTTGAGCTTCAGCTTGACAGTTGCCTGGTGTTCCGGCCCCGGCGCCCATTGGCAAATCACGTTGGGACGATCCGAGGTCACGCATTCCACCACCACGGGTTGGTCTTGCTGATCGCGTAGCCGCACCAGCGCCGTCGAATGCACCGTCACCTCCGCGGGCGTCGCGGTGATGCGCCGGCTGACCTGTTTCACGACGGTTACGGGGATTTTGAATTCGCTATATTCCGGATCGGTGGTGTGAATGACCAGGAACTCGTCGTGCCTGCCCGGTTCAAGCTCATTGGATGCCTGGACGGTGACTTTGCTGGTGAAATTGCCGCTGGCGTCCCTGGCAAAAGGGCTGGCCTCGACCTGCACCTGAGCGGAACTCGACTCCACGCCGACGATCTTCAGGGGAGTGGTTCGCAGATCTGTCACGGTGACTTCCTGGCTGATGCCGCCCTCCGTGACAAGTGTGAGCGCCGCGGGCTGCACGCTGACTTCGGTGACGACCGTGCCGCTGACCTCCAGGGCTTGTTCGCGAAGTGGACTACCCTCTCCCTCGCCCTCGCCCTCGCGGTAAAGCACGGTCACGTGCCAGGTGTGGGGGCCGGCGGCCTGGCCAAGCGTTTGCACCTCCAAGGGCAGGACGCCTCGTTGACCGGGGGCAAACCGGCGCTGGTCCAGCCGTGGTTTCAGGCAGCCGCAGCCGGGCCGCACTTCAACAACCTCCACAACTTTTTTTCCTCGATTGGCAAAGGCAAATTGGCAAGTCAAGGGTCGGCCGGTGCGGATCTCACCCACTTGCACGGAGGCCGTCGTAAATTGCAAGCTCTGGGGCGAAGAAGGGGTTTTCGACTGCCTGCCTTCACCTTCGACGACTTTGTTGCAAAGGCCGATCCAAACCACGTTGGCGATTGCCAGGATGGCCACGATGGACCAGGTTGCCCATTTGACGCGACTTCTGCTTCCGTGCATTTTGGGCTCCAGACTACCTTGGGTTACCGCCCGCTGGTATTTGGTTGAAAGCCTTTAGCGGTGGGGGGTCAATACTTCAATTGGCAAAAACCTGCAAGTTCACCTCGTTCAGGGAATCTTGCACGGATCAGGGGCAAATTTACCACTAATAGATGAGAGGACAATGAATAACAGAAACGGCACACGGAGTGTGCCTACTACTATGTGGCCCTGGCCAAGACGAGAGATGAACCATGCGACTTACCTTGCGAACATTGTTGGCCTATTTGGACGACACGCTGGAACCCCAGGAGGCCAAGCTGATCGGCCAGAAGGTGGCGGAAAGCGACACGGCCCGGGAATTGATTGCCCGCATCAAGGAAGTCACTCGCCGGCGGCGGATCACCACGCCCGCGCCTGACGGGCCCGGCAGCAACGTCGATCCGGACACCATCGCGGCCTACCTGGACAACAAACTGTCCGCGGAGCAGTTGGCCGAGGTGGAGCAACTGGCCCTGGCGTCCGACGTGCATTTGGCCGAGATCGCGTCGTGCCATCAGATTCTAACCGTGGTTTTAGGCGAGCCCGCGGTTGTGCCGCCCACGGCCTACAAACGGATGTATGGCCTGGTGAAACCGCCCGAGTCGAACCCGCAGCACTCGCCGCCAATCCAGCGTGAAGCCGAGGAGGTCCTCACCGAAGGCAAGGAAGTGGATGAAACGCTGCGCCTGGGCCTGCCGGCTTTTTCGAGCAGGGGAAGCTGGACCAATCGCTTGCTGCTCATCGGCGGCGCGGTTTGTGTGCTGGCTCTTCTGGCCGTGTCGATCTGGGAACTGCTGCCGCCGTTTGGCACAGGCGATGTGGTAGCCAAGATCGAGGAACCAGCCAAAACGACGCCGGATGCTAAAGCGGATAAATCCAAGCCCGCAACCAAGGCCGAGGCCCCACCCGCACCCTCGCCCCTACCGAAAAAGGATAACGACACCCCAGAAAAAAAATCGGAAAAGGATAATCTGCCAGCGGACAAGGCCAAGGAGGCAATCCCGAAGGAGGTGCCGGCTGTCGAAAAGGAAAAAAAAGTGGAGGATGTGCCGCCGGCGCCGCCAGGCACCGCCGTTCTCAATATCGGCCAATTCGAGCCGCCCACCCCACCCGGCGTCGCGGTGCTGGTGCAGCAGGTGCCGGACAAAAACCAACCCGATCGAAAACCGTGGACGCGTCTGCTGCGGACAGCCGATCCCCTTTCCTGGCGGGTTTGGACGGAAACGCCCCTCGTCAGCCTGCCCGGTTTTCGCAGCGTCGTGCAATTGGACAGCGGCGTCCGCCTGACGCTGTGGGGCACCCTGCCGGAAATTTGGCCTTATCCTCCTACTTATGAAAGCTCGGTCATTCCTCATCCGCCCGGCAAGTTCGATGCCGACCTGACCCTTGATCGCGGCCGCATCGTCCTGGCCAATACTAAAGACCAGGCTCTCATGATTCGTCTTCGGTTTGACAACCCGTCCAACCCCGGCAAGGGCGAAGTGTGGGACATTACGTTGGACAAAGGAGCTGAAATCACCATAGTGAGGTGGGGTGGTCTTCCGCCTGGCGAGCAATTTTACCGCAAGGACAGCCCCCGTCGCCAGGGCCCGGCGGCCACGGTAGCGGTGCTGGTCGTCGTTGGGTCGGCCCGCGTCAAGCTCGACCTGCAGCCGGCGGACGAATTGCTGCCGCCGCCCAACGGAAAATTGCTGGTGTGGGATAGCCTGATTGGCAGGCCTACTTTTCGTGATGCCCCTGGCATGCCGCTCTGGGTCCAACCGCTGCCGCCGTTGCCCGATGCCGAACCCAAAAAGGTGCGCGACGCCGTACTGGCGGCACTGGGCAACCTGAGCATCGACCTCAGCGGCCAATCCGTTGAAGCTGGCCTGCTCAAAGCCATGGCTTCCAACGATATTCATGAACGCCGCGAAGCCGTGCGCTGCGCCGCCGCCATGGACGACCTTGGCCGGGTCATTGATGCCCTGATCGACAAAGATCTGGAGGTGCGGTTGGTGGCCGTTGAATCGTTACGGCACTGGATCGGCGCCGGCCGCGGCAATGTTTACAAGCTTTTCGCCGCCCTGCAGCCCAATTATTCCGAGGACGAAGCTGAAATCATTCTGACCTTGCTTCACCGTTGGTCGCCATCCCAGGACGCCGACCCACAGATCCGCAGCTTGCTAGTGAGTTATTTGACTCACCGCAAGGTCGCCATCCGGGAGCTTGCTCATGACTATCTGCTAGGTTTGCCCGATATGTTGCAGCCAGGCCTCAAGATCGGCTACAACGCCTTGGCGCCGGAAGATCAACTGCGGCAACGGGCGCTGGAGTGGCAGAAGCTGGTGCAACAGCCGACCAAAAAATGAGGCGATCAAACCAACGCGAAGCGCAAACTTGATTGGAAACAAAGGCGCCCAAGCACTCGGAAGTCCGGCTCTTTCGGGCGATGGGCAACGGGCGATAGGCGCTAGGCGAAGGGCGATGAGCGAAGAACAATCTCCTTCAGACCACCGAGTGCTTGGAAACCTCTGCTTTGGGCAACAGGCGACGGGCGAGGGCGAAAGCGATGGACGAATGAGCGGCTTTGCAACTTTTGCTCTCTCCTATCCGGTTCCACCTCCGGGCGATGGAGGTTGCCATCTTCTCGTCCGTCCGGGGCGAAACGGTGACGGCGACGCCATGAGCCAAATTGAAGGGCGAGGCCTTGCACTGCTTCGGGCAAAATAGGTAAGAGCAAAGTCCGCGCCGCAATTGTCGTCAATTAGACCATTTCTTGTTCAATTGACTAAAGTTGTTACAGGACAACAAGTTGCAGCCAGTGCTTTGCCGTAACCTTGTGGGTGCGCCGCCGCTAGCACAATATCAATGTGTCGGATTATTTGGCACATCGCCAAGATTCTTGGCAGTTGTTGGAAATGAATGGAAATCGAGCCATGGACGATTTACTGTCCAGCAAGGCCCATGAAAACGCCGCCGTTTTCGAAGAGATCGTCGCCGACGGCGCAAGTCCACAAGATGCGGACGACGAAGGCGCAAGGCTTGCCACCGCTGGAGGGCGTCAAATGGACATTGATTTTCTGGCCCAGCAAACTGCGGTTTCCGAGCAGTCGAATGCCGGTCGGCGACAGATCTCGTGTGAGCAAGCGAAACTCGCGAGAATCTTCGGCGACCACGCGGGCGGGGTGGATAAAGTCGATTCGATCCTGTCCCCGCCGTTCGGTTTGAGCATTCGCTTCCTGGTGACGGCGAATCAGGTCACGGACGGCATGGAACACGACTTCCTGCTGGCGTTGCTGTTCTTGCAGCCGTGGGCTGACCGTTTCGATGAAGTGATAGCGGCCCTTGCGATAGTGCAGCGACTCCCTGGCCGCGTCGAGCACTTCCTTCCAGCGCTCCAGCGGCAGGCCGGCTTGTGTCAATTCAGCGCGCACATCGCGTGGGACGACATAGCCCTGGCGCTGAGCCGTGCGCAGCACAGCACCGACAACAGGATCGAGCTCGGTTTGGACCATGGTCGGCTCCCGCGGATCTTTGCCACCTTGTAACTCATAGCTTATTTTTTGCGGCTATGCTTTTTGCTTCATCATCACGGTTGTCCAATTGATTCCGGCAGCACCACGCTCCTGTTATGGCTAAACCTCCCACAACGATCACAGGTTGCGCCGCATTTTCATTGTACCAGCTTCCCTGTGGTCAAGACTAGGTTGCTGCATTCCTGGACAAGACTGCTGGTGTCGCCTATGATGCAGCGCGGCTGGCCTGGCATCAATCCTAACGATCGCGGCTGCCCGGACGGCGTGTTGCTAATCCGCGCGGCCGACTGACCCGGCGCAGGCAGCCAAGGAGTGCGAAATGGCGTTAACCCGCAGTGAAATCAAGGCTGGCCTAGATTGGTACAAGCTCCATGTGAAAGAGGTGCGGGTCTTTTTCTTCTTGCGTTTGTTCCGATTTCGGTGGCGGCTGAGTGGATTTCGCGTCCTTTGGCGGTTCCTGCCGCCCTTTGACCAACGCGGCAGATTTGACGATCCGCTGCGTCGTCTCGCCGGATTGCTCCCACCCATTCGCCTGGTAGGCGACGCTAGCCCCGCTCGCCGCGACAAGGCCCGCGGCCAGCAGCACCACCGCCATCACTTTGAGTTTGGAAATCAACATCGTCTTCAGCACTCCTTCAGCAAGAGCCACGGCTTTTGCAGAGATCGCCCCTGCCGCCGCGGTTCGCCCACCAGCCGCAAACAGGCTTGCGGCCTTGATTGTGTTAGTAAACAACGCCCCCGGCACCGCCGCCGAGGCCGCGCCGGCGGACAACGCGCCCGCCACCGAACCGCCCGCAAGCACCAATCCTCGCCCCAATATCCGCTTGGCTAGCATCGCCCTGGCCGTTGCCAACCGGCTGGCCACCGTGCCCTCCGGCAAGCCGAGAAGGCCGGCCACTTCCCGTCGAGTCCGCCCCTGCAGATCGCACAGCACCACCAGCACGCGATACTTGTCGGCCAGGCGCTCAAGCTCTTCATCGAGAACCGCGCGAACTCGGCCCAACCGTCTTCCGGCGTCAAGGTCGGCTCTTGCACGTCTGCCTCCTTGGCCCGTCTTTTGACGGCCGCGCCGCGGGCGTGCAATGCCGTGCGATAGGCCACACCGTAAAGCCAGTTGCCGATCATGCCGGGAGAGCGGAGCGTGCCGGCCTTGCGGACCAGGACAAGGAACGTTGCCTGGAAGGCGTCGTCGGCATCATGCTGGTTGTGGAGGACGCGGCGGCAGACGGCGAGCACCATCGGCCCATGCCGGCGCACCAGTGCCTCGAAGGCGGCCTCGTCCCGCTCCTGGACGTAGCGGCGCAGCAGCTCGCCGTCGGGTTTTCCGACCGCGTCTTGCTTTTTCAGCAAGAAGCGAAGGTGTTCGATGACCTTGTTCAGGGGATCGTGCGCGATGCGTGGATGCTCCGAAGGACGGCACACGGAGTGTGCCTACTACTATTACTGCTCGCGGGAGCATCAATTGTTCAATTATTTCTTGAAAATTGCCGAACCCTTTCCAGGCGGCTTGCGTCTATCTGGCGTCGGCAGCGCGGTTGTCGCATGCGGCAGAGCATTCGGATCGATGGATTTGGAGCGCAAAATCGTGGTTGCATTGCATTTGCATGGTGATCGACGCTTGACGGACCAGCTGGGTTTTCAGCAAGCCTGGACGCACTTGGTCGGTCCGCTGCGAGGGTGACACCTGCTTATGCCATGACTTTTTCTCAAGGCCAGGTGTCACAACACCTGGCCTTTTTTATTCCGGGGTCGGCTAATGGTAGGCTGGCTGGTTTTGAACCAGCCCGTGTGGGTTCGAATCCTACCCCCGGAAAACTGGAAGAGTGAAGAGTGAAGGGTGAAGAGTGAAAGGGCAAAAGGAAGGGGTTCAATTTCACTCTTCACTCTTCACTCTTCACTCTTCTGCAATGTCTTGCGTCCATGATGTAGCCTGGCAGCCTGCCACCTTGCCATGGTGGATGCGGGGGTTCAAATCCCCCTGGACGCTGATAAGGTCGTGCTCCTGGGAGAGCAGCCGGTCTCCAAAGCCGGCGCAGTGGGTTCGAATCCTACCGGCCTTGCATTTGTCCTCGTGGGCCAGCCTGGAGTGGCCGCCACCCTGTCAAGGTGGAGATCAGGAGTTCAAATCTCCTCGGGGACGCTCACATAGTAGTAGGCACACTCCGTGTGCCGTTAGCGCGCTCAACGGCACACGGAGTGCGCCTACTACTAACGGCGCGTGAACGTCATCAATATCACCACGAAAAGCGCCGTCAGCAGCATGATCAGCAGCAGCAAAAAGCCGGCGATGCACAGCAGCCAGCCGCCAACGGCGCTTTCGAGCGTGAAGACTTCCGCCAGGGCTTTACGGAGCTCGCGTTCCATGTCGGCCCGAGTTTCGGGCGGGGTTTGACCCCAGTGCACCGCCACGTTGCTCAGCATCGGAAATGGCTCCAGTTCGATGGTGGCGCGATGCGGCCCAGCTATTGGCTCCCAGCCCGCCAGCGCCCCGTCCGCTGGTCGCAAGGTGAAAGAGCGATGATTGCCGTGACTGCGGATCTCGAGGCCAAGCCCCTGGGCCGCGCGGGCGAGGGCGTTGTCAAGTGTGCGCGGATCGACATTGTAGATGACCGTGGTGCCGCGCCGCGTCCAGGCCAGCAGCACCGCGCCGCCGACAACCAGCAGGTAATACAGCGACCAAACAGTCCACCATCCGCTCCACAAATTGGCCAGGGCGTCGCCGATCGTTCCGCCTTCGTAACGCAAGGGCAGCTCGCGCAGACTTTGCTGAAATGTGCCGCTGAGCAGGGCCGGGCCGGCAAACAGTAAAAAGCCCGATGTGGCCATTACGACGCCGATGAAATCCCAAACGCCCGACACCATGAGCGGCTGCGGCCTGCGATTGATCAGGCCAAGCACGGTGCAATAAACCATGACGGGCATCAAAAACAGGCAAAAAAGCAGGATATCCACCAGATGCAACAAGGCAAGCCTCGACCAGGTTGGTTCGGGGGGTTGGGGAAAGGGCATATTGTAGGACGGCAAGTGTGTGTTGAATAGTGGGCAGGGAAGAGTGAAGAGTGAAGGGTGAAGAGTGAAGAGTGAAGGGTGAAGAGTGAAGAGTGAAAAAGGAAAGGGTGGAATGCAGCAGGGGTTAGCATTCGGCACTGCCGGCTCTTCACTCTTCACTCTTCACTCTTCACTCTTCACCCTTCACCCTTCACTCTTGACCACCCTCACCACCTCGATTACATTCGCCCGTTGGAACGCACTGGACTTCGCATGGAGGATCAAGACATGGCATCAACGGAAAAGGCTTCGAACGGCTTTGAATTTGGCAGCCGCGGCCCTTATTCTCGGCACCTTTGCGGCCGGTTGTGGCAAAGGCAAGGATGAAAACTCGGAACCAGTGCCGGCGGCAAAGTTGGCCATTGCTGGCAATGTTCAGCAGCCGGCCAGCGCCGGCACGACAGGGTCGGCGGCCTTGTCGCCCGAAGCTCGGCTTCATCAGAAATTCAACGATGCCACCGTCCAGGACCCGCCGGACGATCAGCTGCTCCCTGACCTCACCAAAACGGGAAAAAGCGTTGGCAGGATCTACGAGAAGGTCGTCGCCGAGTGGGACAAGGTGAGATTTTTGACCGCGGACGGCAAGAAGATCGCCTACACGGCCACCCTCAGCACCGATCTCGGCGACGTGACCTTTGAGCTTTGGCCGGAGATCGCGCCTAACCATGTGCGCAACTTCATCGCCCTCGCGCGAGCCGGCTACTATGACGGGTTAGCCTTTGACCGGGCGGTCAAACAGGACGACCCGCCTTTCGAGTCTCTGGAAGCCGGCTGCCCGATCGGCACCGGCGAACCGAACTACGGCAGCATCGGTTACTGGCTCAACCCTGAGTTCAACGGCAAGGTAACCCATGCGGCGGGAACCATCGGCGCCTGCCGCACTGAGGGGGTGGAAAGCGCCGCCTGCAAGTTCTACATTAACCTCAGCAAGGCGGAATGGATGGATGGCGGTTTCACGCTATTCGGTAAGGTAAGCCAGGGCCTCGATGTGCTGCGGGCCATCCATGGCCGTCCAGTGCGCGATGAAGGCGTGCGCGACCGGCCCGTGGAACCGGTGGTAATTCGTGGGGTAACGATCAGGGCACTTGGAGATTGAAGAATTGAGATTGGGGACTGAAGATTGCAGATTCAACATCGGCAAGCAATCCGCAATCCTAAATCTGCAATCCTCAATCCCCTCAACCCGATGGGGTGTTTCGTGGCTAACGTCAAGGACAAGGTCGCTGCCGCCCAGGCCAAGATTGACCTGAGCAAAAACAGCTACGCAGTTGAGTTGCAGACCAACAAGGGGCCGATCCGGCTGACCCTGTTGCCGGCCGTGGCGCCGGGGCACGTCAAAAACTTTGTCGCCCTGGCGCAAATCGGTTATTACAATAACCTCAACTTTCACCGGATTATCAAGGGATTCATGATCCAGGGCGGCTGTCCCGAGGGCACGGGCTCCGGCGGCCCTGGCTATCAAATCCCGGCGGAATTCAACAAGACGCCGCACGAGCCGGGCGTGCTGTCGATGGCCCGCACCAGCGATCCCAATTCAGCGGGTTCTCAGTTCTTCATCTGCCTGGGCCGGCATACCCACCTCGACGGCCAATACACCGCCTTCGGCAAAACCGCCGACGAGGAGTCGCTGGCCACGGTTCGCGCCATCGGCATTGCGGCCACCGACGGAAACGACAAACCACGGGAAGCAGTGGTGATCCAAAAGGTGACGGTAACCGAAAAAGCATTATGAGATTGAGGATTGCACATTGAAGATTGCAGTTTGAGGACTTCACTCTTCACTCTTCACTCTTCACTCTTCACTCTTCCACCTGCCCGTGTCACGGGACTGGGAGGGGGCCCACGCAAAGGGACGTTGTGAACCTGGTCAGGCCGGAAGGTGCAGCCATAAGCAACAAACCCTTGTGCAGTGGGGAACCCTCTCTCAGTCACCCTGCCACGGGCATGGTCGTATAATCCCTGAATCATGGCGAAGCGTAAAGTCTCGACTCCTGCTGAAGTCAAGGAAGGTTACACCGTCCTGGCACGCCGCTATCGGCCGCTGGGATTTGCCGACCTGGTCGGCCAGGAACCAGTTGCCCAGGCGCTGACCAACGCCCTGCAGTCGGGCCGAGTCGCCCACGCCTACCTCTTCACCGGGGCGCGCGGCGTCGGCAAAACCAGCACTGCCCGCATCCTGGCCAAGGCCCTCAACTGCGAAAAAGGGCCAACCGCCACGCCTTGCAACCAATGCGAGATCTGCAAAGCGATCGCCAGCGGCGACGACATGGACGTGCTCGAAATCGACGGTGCCAGCAACAACGGCGTGGACGAGGTCCGCGAACTGCGCGGCAATGTCCAGTTCCGCCCCAGCCGGTCGCGCTACAAGATCTACATCATCGACGAAGTCCACATGCTTTCCAAGGCAGCCTTCAACGCCTTGCTGAAGACGCTCGAAGAGCCGCCGGCGCACGTCAAATTCATCTTTGCGACCACCGAGGCCGAGAAAATCCCGATCACGATCCTGTCGCGCTGCCAGCGCTTCGACTTCGCGGGCATCGGCACGCCGAGAATCGCGCAGCGGCTCAAGGAGATTGTCGTCAGCGAGGGGATGCAGGCCGACGACGAGGCCCTGGAGGTGCTGGCGCGACGGGCTGGCGGCTCGATGCGCGACGCCCAATCGCTGCTGGACCAACTCCTGGCTTTCGGCAGCGAGCGCTTGACCGTGGAGCAGGTCCATCATTTGCTGGGCACGGCCAACGACGAACGCGTGTCGGACTGGCCGCCGCGGCACTGGGCGGGGAAGCCAAAAACGCTCTCACCTTGCTCGGCCAGGCCGCGGACGAAGGCCGGCAGCTGGGGGAGTTGCTCGATCAGCTCATCGCCTACTGGCGGGACTTGATGGTCGTCAACGCCGCCGGGCCGGACACGCCCGGCCTAAGCGTCGGCAGCAAGCACCGAGCGGCACTCGCAGGCCATGCCCAGCGCCACAAGCTGGACACGTTGATGGCGGGTCTGGATATCCTGTCGAACACAAGGGCACGTTTGCGGACCAGCAACCACGGCCGAATCCTGTTTGAAATGGCACTGGTCCGGTTGGGACGGCTCGATGATCTGGTGTCGCTGACGCAGTTGGCGCAAGCGGCGGCGGCCGGACAGGTTGCGGCAGCCAGCGGCTTGGGTGCGGCTGAAATCGCAAAAAAAAAACCACTGACCGCAGCTGAAATGCCTTTGGCCCCGTCGGCACCCGCATCGCCACCGTCTCGCATCAGTTTGACCACCGATTCATTGCCTTCTTTGTGGGCGCAAGTCCTTGCCCAGCTTGGTCAAATTCATCGCAACGACCTGGAAAACGGCGGCTTTCCAGCAATTTCTGGGCCAAACGCTCTAGTAATTCGCTTTCCGCCACGGTACAATGCAGCACGTGACCGCTGTCAGGAGCCGGAGAAGATCGGACGGGTGGAGCAACTGCTGCTGCAACTCACCGGGCAGAAATGCCATCTCCGGGTCGATTCTGGCGGCGATCCGCCCGACGCCGTGGCTTCAACGCGGGCAGTTGAAGACGGCGGCAGCTTACAATCCCGTTCGCTTCCAACGCGCGACGAGGTGGTCGAGCCGCCTTTGGTGAAGTGGGCCAGGGACCTGCTGGGAGCCAAGCCTATCAAGGCTGATCCCGGATTTGGCGCCTCGGCCTCCGCGTGCGTGGAGCGCGCCGCCGGAGCCGACGCCGAGGAGTCTTGAATCATGTTCGGTCAACTGGGCCAAATCGCCAGCCTGATGAAAAACTTGCCCAAAATCCGCGAGCAGATGGACAAGCTCCAGGGGGCCATCGCCCGCATCACAGCGGAAGGCGATGCCGGCGCCGGCATGGTCAAGGTTAAGGTCAACGGCCAGATGGAAGTGCTGCGCTGCGAGATCAGCGAAGAGCTGATAAAACTCAACGACCGCGAAATGCTGGAAGACCTGGTGCGAGCTGCCGTCAATCAAGCGCTCAAAAAGGCCAAGCAGACCGTTGCGGAGGAGACCACCAGAATGGCCTCGGGACTGGGGTTGCCTCCGGGCACGCAGTTGCCGGGTTTGAATGACTAAAGGAGAAAGCCATGAGCCCAGGAATGGGTATGGGCATGCAGATGCAGCCTGCGATGAAGCAGCAGCTGATTCTCGCGCCGCGCATGATCCAGTCGATGGAAATCCTTCAGCTGCCGATCATGGCTCTCCAGGAACGGATCCAGCAGGAACTCCTGGAAAACCCCGTGCTAGAGCAGCGCGAAGCCAAGGAGGAAATCGCCGGCGAGGAACCAGGCAGCGACTTTATCGAGCAGCCCAGCGACGCCAACGATCCCGTCAAGGAACTGGTCATCGAGACCAACGGCGACGGCGAGGAAGATTTCGAGCGCCTGGAGAAGATCAACCAGGATTGGCTCGATCATTTCAACGAGGAGCACCGCCCCAGCAGCAATCGCCAGGACGAGGAGGGCGACAAAAAGCACGATTTCGAACAAAACATGCCGTCGCGGCCGCAATCGCTGCAGGATTACCTGACCGACCAGTTGCCGTTCCTCGATTACGCCCCCGACGTGGAACGGCTGATGCGGCACATCATCTCCAACATCACCGACATCGGCTGGCTAGGCCGGATCAGCGAAAAGAACCTGTTCCATGTCATATCCATGGAGGAGTTGGCCGCGGCCTACGATCTGCCAATCACCCAGGAGCAGTTGCTGCATGCCTTGTCCCTGGTGCAGAAGCTCGACCCGCCCGGCGTGGGCGCCCGCGATCTGAACGAGTGCCTGCTGCTTCAGGTCACCGCGGAGACGCCGCACCGTGAAACGGTGCGCATTCTGATTCGCAATCATCTCGAGGACATCACGCACAACCGCCTGCCGTTGATTCAGAAGAGAACCGGCCTCGACATGCGCACCATCGGCGAGGCGATGGAAGTGCTCAAGCACCTCAACCCGCGCCCGGCGCGCAGTTCACGGCCCAGAACACTCCCTACGTCGTGCCGGACATCGTCGTGGAACGCACCGACGCGGGCGACTACAGCGTTCGCCTGCTCGACGACTGGGTGCCCAACATCTACATCAGCAAGCGCTGGATCGAGCAGTACAAGGACCGACGCTCGGACGCCAAGACTCGCGAGTACCTGAAGCGCAAGATCCAGGCGGCCCAATGGCTGATGGAGTCGATCGAGCAGCGCCGCAACACGCTGGAAAAGGTGACGCGAGCGATCATCAAACATCAGTGCAAATTCCTGGACCAGGGTCCGGAGCACATCGAGCCGCTCAAAATGCAGCAAATCGCCGACCTGGTGGGCGTGCACGTCACCACGGTCAGCCGGGCGGTGGATGACAAGTGGGTGCAGACGCCGCGCGGCATCTTCCCGCTCAAGCGTTTCTTCGGCGGCGGCACGCAAACCACCAGCGGCGAGGACGTGGCCTGGGAAACCATCAAGAACAAGCTGCTGGAAATCATCGGCAACGAAAGCAAGGCCGAGCCATTGTCGGACGAGGACCTGGTCACGAAGCTCGAGCAAGCGGGCTATCCCGTGGCGCGGCGGACGGTGACCAAGTATCGGAAGATGCTCAAGATACCGTCGTCGCGGCAGAGGAAGGTGTGGGAGTGATTGCCGCGGAGTGGTCGGACTCGTCTCCAAATAACCTGCAATCCGCAAGGGAACTACTTTAGTGGTTCAGTTTAGAGAAGACCATTTCCAGTTCCATTTCGAACTCGACAAAAGCCGACAACTTGCGCAACAGGTGCCAATTGCCAGTGAGTTCTGCCACTCGATACGCATTGGCGGAAGCCGAGAATTTCTTTAGGCGCCTGCCGGTCTTTTCGCTTGCTCGCCGCAATAACTCGTGGAGAATGTGCTTTGGATCCGGGAGGCTCTCAAGCTCCTGTATCCTCGGGAGATCGAGCGCGACTGCACCATTTGGATTGCCCGCGGCACTGCGGATCGCGTCCTCATCAAGCAACATCCACGCCTCTTGCATTCTCACCGCAATAACACAAACATGAACTTTGTTCGCCGCGACGTCTTTTATTGCGTTCCTTATTTCCGACACTCTTTTTTCGCGAGGCTCCCCCTCGGCGTCGCGATGCACCAGCAAGACATCGCACGGATAATAATCGATAGCTGCTTGAATCCTTCCAGCCAACCCTTTCCTAGACCGTGGTGGCGCGGCTGAGGTCGGCCCACTCCAACTGCAGGGGAACGCCAGCCAATTTTTCATGAAGAAGCCAAGTGACTGGGGGAAGAAGTGCCCGGTCACTGCTGCCATCCGTGAGCAAGGTGAATCGACATTCTTTCATTCATTGGCCTCTGCCGGATTCTTGGGAAACAAATCCCCGTACTCAGGACGATCCTTCACGGGACGTGGTTTTTTGGCCGCACTTTCCATGCGCGCTTGTTGAATGGCGTGGTCCCACAGGGGAATCACCGGGTTCAAATAAGCGAGCAGTTTACCCTTGGAAACGGTCTTCGCGCCAGCTTCCGCACGCCACGTCCCTGCCAAACAGCAGAAAGCCACCCCTTTATAGCGTGAATGACCCGGCGCATATTCCTGATACTCTGCAAGGACCAGGTCCGCATCAAGCACTTGCGAAACAACAGAAGGCGAATGAGTGTTCACGATGATTTGCCGCAGGGGATTATCCGGTCCGACTGGCTCATCCTGGTCGACGGCAATGTCTTTCAACAATCTTAAAATGGCAGGGATTCGATCCGGATGCATGCCATTTTCCGGCTCTTCAAGACAGATCACCCCCTGGGTTTCAGGATCTTTCTCCAAGATAGCCAAAGCTAGAAAACGCAAGGTCCCATCGGACAATGCCCTCGCGGGCAGCGTGGTTCTTTCCTTGTTGGTTACCAGGAGTGTCAGTAATTCACGTTTTTCGTCTCGTTCAATCTCAATGTTCGCGACATCATCGATTAATTCGGCCAAACGATTGGCGACCTCAAAATAAACAACGGAATTCTGCTTTGTGCCATTCTTGCCGTTTCGCGAAAGAGGCGGAGATGTCCGCGCCAAGCGGTAGAGGGTCGCAGCCAAGTTTGAGCCATCGGGTCCAAGCCGGCTAGGCGCGGTGAACTCGTTCGGTTTTCGCAGGCTTGAAGGCTCCAATTGCAGCAAGTGCCACGATTGCATTTCGCGCCGGGCAAGAAGGACTGTCGGGGCTTCAGAGGTGTAAATGGAAGACAAAACGGTTCGTGGCAGATTAGCAGCGCTGCGGCGGATGGTCCTTCCCGCATTGCCGTCTTGATGCAGTTCGATCTCGGTTTGGTCACGCTCGACATTGGTGGAGATATAAGGCGTCGTTCGTCTGCCTTTGATGACCGAATTCCTCCAACTCGTGCTCGGTTTGAATAGCAGGTGTTTGAATGCTTCCCTGGAGTTAATGTGGGCCAATTCTTCCTTGATGATTTCCAAGGTTCCAGGGTTGCCTTCCTGTTCTTCCTCTTTGTAACGCAATTTCAAAGTGTATCTCAGAAAGGTTTTCCCGGCGGAGGCGAGTTGCCCCAGGTCATCCTTGCCCTTCTCCGGAATAATCATTTCCGCTTCAAACGACATTTCCGAATCTGGTGTGTTCTCGACGCGATGGAAAAGGCTGCGCACGTCTCCGGTTTTTCCGTCCTCGTCACGAACACACTTGGCGGCTTCCAGAAATGGTCGGTCTGCCAAGGCGCTCAGAAATCTTATCGCGTCGAACAAATTTGATTTTCCCACGCCGTTGACGCCCGCGATGCAGGTGAACGGGCCAAATCGGACGTCAACGTCGACCAAGTTCTTGAACCCCGTCACCTTTAGCCGTGTCAACATTTCAAGCTCGCCTTTGAAAACGCAAAACACTCCTTTAACTTATTCTATTGAGCCGACCCCGTTGAGGAGGTTCAGATTGCCAAGGCCGCCTGGCTCAAGGTCGCCAAAGTCGCGGGAGTGACAGGAGGGCCGGAATGAAATGAATCCAAGGGCTGCTTGGCCGGTCATCGTTGGGACCTGTCCTGCGCCCGATACGGCACCCGATAGTCCCCATGAATCCCGCTGCTGGCATGGACATAGCTAAGAAACTCCACCGACAGCAATCCCTGGCAAATCACCAAAACCGCCAGCAGTATTCTGCCCTGTTTCCAAATTGGCCCCGAGCCAAGCGCCAACCGCGCTAGCCAGAGAAACTGCAGCGGAAACAAGACGATCATGTAATGCCGATGGATGGGCAGGCAGCTCAGCGTGACCACCAATCCATAGCCCCAAAGGGCCGCATTCTGCGTGAATGCCGTCTGCGAACCGCCTCCCACGATTGTCTCGCCAAGCGCCGGCCGCTTCCGCAGCACGCGCCGCACCGCTTTTGCGAAGATCGCCAGGCCGGTCAGACCGACGATGACGTGCAGCACCAGGACCAGGTAAGTCGGACTGCCCTCCACCAGCGGCCAGCAGAGAAAATCGAAATAATCATTGCCGAGCGTGTAATCAAGGCCGTAGCCAAGCGGCTCCAGCACCCAGCGTGTCCAGAATTTGCCTTCCAGGATACGTGTCCAAAGGACAAAGGACTTGTCGTCCGGTTCCATGCCGGCCGCAGCTGAGTGGCCGCCGATCAGATAGGCGATCCATGGCAGCATCGGCAGCACGCCCAATACACAGCCCACGCACCAGCCGCCCCAGGCCACGTGCCTGCGATCGAACAGGAATGCCCATGCCGTGAAGCCAAATGCGAACAAGAAACCGGTGGCGTGAATCTGCCCCATCGCCAGGCCGATCAGTCCCCAGCCCAGCGCGGCCCAGCAATTGCGGCGATACCACCAGCACCACAAAAACGCCACGATGAACAGCGGCAGTACCGACGGCGGCCAAATTTTACGGTGAAACAAGACCGCCAACGGATTGACCGCCACCAGCGCCGCCGCCCATAGCCAAGGCTCACGCTCGACGGCGGGAACCGCCAGCAGCGCAAACAACACCAGACCGACAAGGGCCAGGACATTCAGAGCCTGAATCGCCCGCGCCAGGTCCGGAGGATCGCTGGCGCCAAAGACCGTCGCCAGGGGCACGAAAACCCAGAGACTCAGACCTGGATTGAGAATTTTTTTGCTTGACGGCATCCCCAGCAAGGGCCACGCCTTGCCGTCCTGGATGGCCCGCACCTGTTCCCACGTCCAGGCCTCGTCGCCTTTGTATTCAATGTCCGACACCCACACCAGACGCAGCACCGCTCCCAGCAGAATGGTTGCCACCAGGCCGGCCCGCCAAAGGGCCGATCCGTCCAGACCAATCGACCATGGTTGTCGAGCGCGGGTGGGCTGCACGTTCGTAAGTGTTATTTGACTCATCCTGACGTCCCTGCCTTGAGAGGCAACCACACGTCGAAACGCGTGCCCTGGCCGGGATGCTGCAAACGTTGATGCAACCGCCGTAGCCTTCCACGATTTGCTTCACCACCGCCAGGCCAAGACCCGTGCCGCGCTCCTTGGTGGTGTACAGCGGCTCAAAAATGCGCGATTTGACGGCGTCGTCCATGCCGCAACCGGTGTCGACGACGCTGAGCCGAGCCCAGTGCCTCGTGCCTTCGCGGCCGGCCCGAGCGCGTGCCACGGTGAGGTCTCCCGGCAGCAGGTGCTCATGAGCCGTGGTCACCGTGATTTGCCCGCCCTCCGCCATGGCGTCGCGGGCGTTGAGGCATAGATTCATGATGACTTGCTGCAGCGGCGAGTCGTCGGCAAGCACGATCACTGGCTCATCCTTACCATTGTTGCTGACCGTGATGTTGGCCGGCATCGTGGGCCTGAGCAGATCGAGCGACCGTTTGGCAACGGCACGCAGGTCGATGGGCCGCATAACCAACTGGCGCTGTTTGCTGAAGGCCAGGAGCTGCCCGGCCAATTGTTTAGCCTGGTGGGTGGCCTGGAGCACACGGTCCAGGTCGGCAGTGGCGGCGTGCTGGCCTATCGCTTCGCGCGCCAGTTCGACAAAGCCGACAATCATGGTCAGCAGGTTATTGAAGTCGTGGACCACGCCGCTGGCGATGCGGCCGACCAGCTCCAGCCGTTGCACGTTCTGCAGGTCCTGCTCCAGGCGGCGGCGCTGAGTCATGTCCACCACCAGCACCGTGGCGCCCGTCGGGCCCGCTTGGTTGACCGAGCGCATAGCCCAATTTTTCGCAGCCGTCGGCGCCCGATAGCGGACCTCGGCGCGACCGCTCTGGCCGGTCAGGGCGGCATCGAGCACTGCCCGGAAGGCCGCCCCATCTTCGGCGTGTATGCAGCTCTGCCAAAAGCCTGGCTGCCGCAAACTCTCGCCAGTGTAGCCGCTGATTTCTTCCGTGGCCGGATTATGGTAGTCCAGCGCTCCATGCTGGTCGAATTGCAGCAGCATCAGCGGCAGCGACTCGACCAGGCCGCGATACTGCTCCTCCGAATGTTTCAGCACCTCGAGGGCCTGGCGGTGGGCGGTGATGTCGTCGAAGGTGGTGACCACACGCCGGGCGCGATTGTCGCCAGGTTTTTCCGTGAGCGAAATCATTACGCAATTGACGAGGAGCCAACGAACAGCGTCCTGCCGCTGAATGCCCAGCACCACGCCCCTCACGGCCTCGCCTGTGCGCAAACAGACACGGTCAGGCTGGTCGTCACGGCCCATCTGGGAGCTGTCCTCGCGCAGGCAAACGGCGTCTTGCGCCAGCGACGAGCAGTGCCGGAGCCTATCCGCATCCACACCCAGGATTCTGCAAGCAGAGGGATTGCATTCGACAATCTCACCGGCGGCGTTCTGAACGATCAAACCCTCCGCCATGGTTTCGATGATCACCCGCAAGCGCAGCTCCGTCTCCTGCCTCGCCGATTCCGCCTGCCGCAAGGCCGTCAAGTCCTCCAGGACCCACACGGCGGCGGAGGGTTCGCCTTGCCCACCCAAGTCGACGGGGGCCGCCCACGTCACCAGCGGCATGCGCCGGCCGTCGGAGCGATGCACCACGATGTCGTCGCACATCGAGGTCGTGCCGTTGTGCAATGCCTTGAAGACGGGCAGCTCCTCAGCCGGGTAGAGCTGGCCATCGGGTTTATGCAAGCGGTAAAAAGCCGGCAAATGGTTGACGCCGGCCGAAAGCTCCTGCGCTGGCCCAGCAGTTGCCGGGCGCGGAGCGTTGACCAGCAGCGGTCTGCCCTGTTCGCCGTGAACAAAATAAATGCCCGTGGGCAAATGGGCGATCAGGGGCTGCGCAGCATATTGGTCGTGCGGGCAGATCGTGGCCCAGCTGGCGCTGCTCGGTAATGTCGACCACGACTCCTTCCCAGCCGTCGAGCTGGCCGTCGAGTCCAAAGTGCGGCGTGAGCGTCTCCCGGACGTAGCGATCCGACATGGATGCCAGTTGGCGTGCCAGGTTCACCATGGGGTTGGAGGCCGGGCTCGATTCCGGATCCGGTTTGAATTCAGCTGCATCGTTCTCGTTGGCCAGGCGATATTCACACGTCACGGGTTGTTTTTGCAGGACGAGCTGGGCGACAGCTGCCCAGAGCAGTTCGCGGTCGGCTGGCTTGATATGCTCCAGCCAGGCGGGGAAATCGCCGACCAGAGCTTCCGGCTCACAATTCAGGATGGGCTTGGCGGCGGGGCTGGCGAATACGATTTCCACTTCCGGCCGTGTCCCCTGCCTTGGCATACGCAGAAAACGGCCGCTGTAGAGCAAGACGGGAATGAGGCCGACAACTTGACGATAGCGGGTTTCGCTGCGGCGGATCCAATCGGCCGAGGCGCCGATCAGCAGGGCCGTGCTGCACTGCGCCAGCAGATTGGCGCGGAGGGGGTTCAACACCTCAAGGGTCAGAGCGGGCTGCAGTGAAGCCACTAGCAGCGTCGTCAACGTGGCCATGGCCGCCACTGTGCTGCCGCCGCGCAGGCCCAAACGCAGGCTCGCCCAGACGATCACCAGCATCAAAATGCCCCACCAGTGCCAGTGCGACGACGCGTGCGCTGACGTGCATCACCGCCAGGACACCGCCCAGCACCGCCCCGCCCAAGGCCAGGCATACCGTCTCCAGCACTTCGCCCGTGGTCCAGGTCAGGCGCGGATGCACCACGAAACGCGGTTCACTGGGATCGGCTGGGCAAAGCCGGTAATGCACCAACCAAGGCGTCAAGAGCGCCAGCAGCGGCGGCGTCACGGCCACCACGCTCAGGACGGTTCTCAACCACGCGCCTAGCGCCAGGCCGCTGACGGCGGCAGGATTGTCGGCCACGGCATCGGCAAGAGCTCCCAGCACCGCGAAAATGCCCGCGGTCAGGCCGGCCACGAGCAGCAAAAAAAGAGTTGTCGAACGCGGATCATCGAGACTGCGCAGTGCCGCCGGCCCGGCGGTAACACCACCACCCCGCGGCGATTTCGGCGCTGGTCAGCACGGCGTGTGCGGCCGCTTGTGCCATCGTCGTGTCGGGGCGGTGCAAGCAGATTTGCACCAGCAGCAATACAGCCCCGATCAACGGAACAACGCGATAACCCAGCCAGGCAGTCAGGGCCAACCCTATGCCCAGCGGCGCATACAGCGTCTCGAACCCCCCTGCTTGCCAAAGCAGGTGATGGCTGAGCGCCATGCACAGCAAACCCAAGGCCGCCAGCACCCAACGGCGGTCGGCTAACTTCGCGGGGGACGGCGATTGTTGATCGAATGCGGATCGGCCACAAGACTCCTGCCACCTTCGGGACGGATTGGCGAGTAAGAGATATTGTAACCTTTCGCCAAATTCGTAATAGGTCACTTGCGCCGCGCTGGCCGCCCATTTTTCCCACGTTGCCCCGCCCGCGATAAGGGAGCATACTAACCCCAAGCGTAAGCGAGGGCTCCTGTTGGCCCTCGCTTACGCTTCGGGTTGGTGTTGCAAAATCGCTCAGGGTGTTATAGCGTTCCAAGATTTGTGAGTTGGACTCTATGCGTTTTCTTTACGCCTCCTCCGAAGTGGCTGGGTTCGCCAAAACCGGCGGCCTGGCGGATGTCGCCGCGTCATTGCCGTTGGCGTTGGCAGAGCGCGGCCACAGTTGCGCGGTCGTGATGCCCCTCTACCGCTGCGTCCGCGCGGGGCCCCACAAGCTCACGGCTACCGGGCTCAACTTCAACATTCCCCTCGGCAATCGCCTGATTCGCGGCAGTTTGCTGGCCACCACGCTGCCCGGTTCGGCAGTGCCCTTGTACCTGGTGGAACAGCCGGGTTATTTCGAACGCGACGATCCCGCCGCCGGCGCCGGTCTGTACCAATTCACACGGCCCGACGGCAGTCGAGCTGACTACCCGGACAATTGCGAACGCTTTGTGTTCTTCAATCAAGCCGTCCTCGAAGCGATTCGCTTGCTCGACTTCTGGCCGGACGCCTTGCACCTCAACGATTGGCAAACGGGGCTCGTGCCCGTGTACCTGAAAGAACTTTATCCGCAACACCCCAACGTCAACTTGCGGCCACGTTTCGCCCGGCTGCGGACATTGCTGACCATCCATAATCTCGCCTACCAGGGTCTGTTCTGGCACCTCGACATGCCGCTCACGGGGTTGCCGTGGCGGCTGTTCAACCACGAAGCCCTGGAGTTTTTCGGCAAGGTCAGCTTCCTCAAGGCGGGCATCGTCTATGCCGATCTGCTGAGCACCGTCAGCCCGACTTACGCCAGGGAGATTCAGACTCCCTATTACGGTTGCGGCCTTCAAGCGGTGCTCGCGGCCCGCCAGAAGGCCCTGTTCGGCATCGTCAACGGCATTGACGAGTCGGTCTGGAATCCAGCGACGGACAAGAATCTTGAACTTCCGTACAACGTGGACGCGATCAAGCAAGGCAAGGCCGCCTGCAAAAAAGCCCTCCAGCAATACTTTGGCCTGCAGGCCAACCCCGCCACACCCTTGCTGGCGGTTATATCGCGTCTTGCCGAGCAAAAGGGCATCGACCTCCTGGGACAGATCGCGCCGGCACTGCTCCAGCGAAATGTGCAATTGATCGTCCTGGGCGAAGGGCAGGCGGAATATCACGCCATGCTGACGGGTCTGCGGGCGAGTTTTCCCACCCAGGTGGGATTGAAACTCGGCCAGGACGAGGCCCTGGCGCACAAAATCGAAGCCGGCGCCGACATTTTCCTGATGCCCAGCCAGTATGAGCCGTGCGGGTTAAGCCAACTTTATAGCCTAAAATACGGCACGGTGCCGGTGGTCCGGGCCACGGGCGGCCTGTGCGACACGGTCGTGGACGCTTCGCCCCAACGTCTGCGTGACGGCACAGGCACGGGGTTCGCCTTCGTCGCCATGACGGCCACGGCCTTCCTGGAAACCGTCGAGCGGGCGTTAGCGCTTTATCAAGACCATCCCCAGGAGTGGTTGGCCCTGGCGCAAACGGGCATGCGTCAGGACTGGTCCTGGCGGCGCAGTGCCCAGGAATACGAGAAGCTTTACGAGAGACTTGCGGCGCTCACCCCAAAGATGCTATAAATGGACAGGTGCGGTATCGCCTTTCATTTGTTCGTAGGCCTCCATCGTGGCTGTTTCAAATCCCAACACCGCCGTTGCCATGAGCCTGACCAACGTTCAGCAAATCTGCACGTGGTTGGGCTTGCCGGCAAACTGTTGGCCGCCGGATCATTACACTCTCCTGGGCCTCCCTGCTTGCGAGCCGAGCATCGAGCGCATCGACCAGCAGGTGCACGAACGTCTCCTTCGAGTCCGCTCGTATCAGTTGACGCACACCGCGTTGTCCACCGAGGCCCAGATGCATCTGGCCAAGGCCTTCGATTGCTTGATGAACCCGGTACGCAAGGCAGCCTACGACGCAACCCACTTTCCACATTTGCAGGCGGCGGCGCCGCCCGCCAAGTCGTCGGCACGGGTTGCCACGGTCCTTGACGCGGACACGGCGAAAACGATGGCGGTTCCGTCCGTGCCGCCCGCCTCGCCCTCAGCACCGACCTCGCCCACGGCCAAGGCTTCCAAGGCGATTGCCACGCTACGTTTGCAGTGGCAACCCGGCGCCGCGCCGCCGCCGGTCCGAGGGCCGGGGGATAGCGTCGAGCCAGCACCACCATTGGAAATCGCGGTGAAAGACGTCGCCGCCGAACCGCCCCCCGTACGCGCCATCGTGGCCGCGGCTCCGCCGGACGTGGTCGGCGACGGCATTCCCGTGGCGGCGCCGGCGCCTGGCGCCGCGCCGCCCGTGATGGCCGCGGCCCAGGCCGACATTTCAGCGCGGCCGATGTCGTTCTGCTCATTCACCCTGGATCGCATGGCCATGCGCCGCGATTTTCTGGAGCACCTGTGGTGGACGCGCAGGTTGGTGCGCGCGTGGAATCGCGCCGGCAAATACTTCAACAGGCCCAAACGCCAGCTGGTCAAGGCTGCCGAGGGCGCCGAACTGACGCGGCTGCTGTTCGCCATCGACGATCTGCTGCAAGAAGCTCCGGGGTTGCTGGGCCTGCCGGGACAGCCGGGCTATCGCATCCTGGCGCTGTGCAGTCAGGAACCCGTGGCCGAGCACTTCAAGGCGCTTGACCTGGATGCGCCGCGCCGCACTGGCCAAGGACTGGAACGCGGGCTGCGAGCTGCTGACGGAATATCGCAAGCTGCTGATGGAGCACATCAAGAGCCATCGCCGGCTGACGCGCTGGCAGCGTTTTCGCCGCGCCGTCGACGCATTGCTAACCGTCTACCGCGGCTATGTGATGCTGTTGATTCTCACCGTGACGGCGCTGATCTTGCTGGCGGCCTACATCCTGTGACGGCAAAGTCGCAGGCACACTCCGTGTGCCGTCTGGTAAATACGGCACACGGAGTGTGCCTACTACTTTGCCGCCAAATCCGTCACATCCGGCAAGCTCAGGCGCATTTTGCCCCGTCTGCCCCAGGTACCCCACTTTCTGATTGACATACCCATGTCAGTGGTTATTATGGAGGTACGCGCGTTGGCCATTGCTCCCACGGCGAACCGCGCGAAGGGAACGGCATTCATGGCCACCGGAACAGCCCTCAGGGTCGATGAAATATCGCAGGATTTGTTTGAGGTCGTCACGCAAATCGGCCTGTCCACTCTCCGTGGCCGGCGGCGCGTGGCCGATCTCAAGGAAGTCGAATTCCTCACGCTGAGCATCCTTCACAATCGCGAAAGCATGATTGTCGGCGACATTCAGCGCTTGCTGGGCGTGCTGCCGGCGCAGATGTTGCGCATTATCCGTGCCCTGGAAAACCGCGATCGCCCGCTGATCGCTTGCCGCATCAATCCCCGCGACAAACGCAAGATCGACGTCTGCCTTACCCCCGCGGGCGAAAAGGCGCTCACCGACTACCGCGACGCCAGCGTCAGCCGCATCGTCGAGCACCTCAGCCACCTCACCGACGAAGAGCAGGAAGACCTCACCCGCATTCTGGACAAGCTTACATCCATTCTCGGCCGTAGCGTTGTAGCCGTGGCCACGTGATTGCCCGATCGTCGTAGAACGGAATGAATTCCGTTCTACTCAATCAAATGGGGCTTTTTCACCCCACTTTTGACGCTCCCACCGAAGATCCGTACACTGCCCTCATAGTGCCCCTTCCATTCGCGGGCACGGACGCATTAGCGCAGGAACACACCATCATGGCCAAGTACGTCTATTTCTTCGGCGGCGGCAAGGCCGAGGGCGGCGCCGACATGAAGAACCTCCTCGGCGGCAAGGGCGCCAACCTCGCCGAGATGACCAATATCGGCCTGCCCGTGCCCGCCGGCTTCACCATCACCACCGAGGTCTGCAACTATTACTACGCCAACAGCAACACCTACCCGCCCGAGCTGAAAGAGCGAGGTCGACGACGCCCTCAAGAAGACCGAGGAGGTCATGGGCGCCAAGTTCGGCGACCCCAAGAACCCGCTGCTGGTCTCCTGCCGCTCCGGTGCCCGCGTCTCGCATGCCGGGCATGATGGACACCGTCCTCAACATCGGCCTCAACGAAGCGACCCTGCGCGGCCTCATCGAAAAGACCGGCAACGAACGCTTCGCCTGGGACAGCTATCGCCGCTTCGTGCAGATGTACGGCGACGTCGTGCTCGGCCTCAAGCCGCAGACCAAGACCGAGATCGACCCCTTCGAGCACATCATGGACGAGCTCAAGCACGCCAAGGGCGTCAAGCTCGACACCGAGCTCAACGACCGACGACCTCAAGGAACTGGTCAAGCGCTTCAAGAAGGCGGTCAAGGAAAGGACCGGCAAGGACTTCCCGGAAGACCCGCATGGAGCAGATGTGGGGCGCCATCGCCGCCGTGTTCGGCTCGTGGATGCAACGACCGCGCCATCGTCTATCGCCGGCAGTACGGCTATCCCGCACGACTGGGGCACCGCCGCCAACATCTGCTCGATGGTCTTCGGCAACATGGGCGACGACTGCGGCACCGGCGTCGCCTTCACCCGCGACCCGGCCACCGGCGAGAAGGTCTTCTACGGCGAATACCTCATCAACGCCCAGGGCGAAGACGTCGTCGCCGGCATTCGCACGCCCAAGAAGATCGCCGAGCTGCAAAAAGACATGCCCGCCGTTTACAAGCAGCTCGACGACATTCGCAACAATCTGGAAAAGCACTACCGCGACGTGCAGGACATCGAGTTCACCGTCCAGAAGGGCAAGCTTTGGATGCTGCAAACCCGCAACGGCAAACGCACCGGTTTCGCCGGCCGTCCGCTTCGCCGTCGACATGGTCGAGGAGGGACTGATCAGCAAGGAAGAGGCGCTGTCGGTCGAGCCGCATTCCGCCGGACGATCTGAATCAGCTGCTGCAGCCGATTTTCGATCCGGACGCCAAACGCAAAGCCATCGCCGACGGCAACCTTCTGGCCAAGGGGATCAACGCCGGTCCCGGCGCCGCGACCGGCCGTATCAAGTTCTTCGCCGACGACGCCGAGGCCTGGGTCGCACACAGCACGGCAAGCCCGACGCCCACGGCCAGCGCAGTCCCAACGGCCGGGTCGTCCTGGTCCGCCGCGAAACCAGCCCGGAGGACATTCGCGGCATGCAGGCGGCCGACGGCATTCTCACCGCTTTCGGCGGCGCCTCGTAGCCATGCCGCCCTCGTCAGCCGCCAGATGGGCAAGGTCTGCATCGTCGGCTGCGGCGCACTGCAGATCGACTACAACGCCCGGACCATCAAAGTCGGCAGCAAGACGCTGAAGGAAGGCGACTTCATCAGCATCGACGGCTTCACCGGCGAGGTCATCGCCGGCCAGGTCGCCACCAAGCCCAGCGAGGTCGTGCAGGTGCTGATCGACAAGACGCTGAAGCCGGAGCAATCGCAAGATTTACCAGCAATTCGCCGAGCTGATGAAATGGGCCGACGCCGCCCGCAAGCTCAAGGTTCGCACCAACGCCGACAAGCCCGATCAGGCCGCCCAGGCGATCGCCTTCGGGGCCGAGGGGATCGGCCTGTGCCGGACCGAGCACATGTTCTTCGACCACATCGAGCCGATGCGCGAGATGATCCTGGCCGAAACGCCACGAGGATCGCAAGCAAGGCCCTGGCCAAGCTGCTGCCGTTCCAGCGCGACGACTTCGCGGGCATTTTCCGGGCCATGAAGGGCCTGCCGGTGACGATCCGCACGCTCGATCCGCCGCTGCACGAGTTCCTGCCGCACGACGCCGACGGGCCAGGCGGACATGGCCGCGCAAGCTGGGAGTTTCTGCCGACATCATCGCCGAGCGCGTCAAGGCACTGCACGAATTCAACCCGATGCTCGGCTTCCGCGGCTGCCGGCTGGGCATCGTCTATCCCGGAGATCACCGAGATGCAGAGCCGGGCCATTTTCGAGGCGGCGTGCAATGTGCAAAAGGAGGGAATCAAGGTCGAGCCGGAGATCATGATCCCGCTCGTCGGCTTCCTGCCAGAGCTGAAGGCCCAGGCCAAGATCGTCCACGAGACGGCCAAAAAGGTGTTTGCCGAGAAGAAGACGACGGTGGCTTATCTGGTCGGCACGATGATCGAGCTGCCGCGCGCCTGCGTGGCCGCCGACCAGATCGCCAAGGACGCCCAGTTCTTCAGCTTCGGCACCAACGACCTGACGCAGACCGGCCTGGGCATGAGCCGTGACGATTACGGCAGCTTCATCCGCCATTACATCGAGAACGACTTGATTCCGCGCGATCCATTCCAGACGATCGACTTCGACGGCGTCGGCGGCTCTGATGAAAATCGGCGTGGAAAAGGGCCGGGCGACGCGCAGCGATCTCAAGATCGGCATCTGCGGCGAGCACGGCGGCGACCCGGACTCGGTGAAGTTCTGCCACAAGATTGGGCTGAATTACGTCAGCTGCAGCCCGTTCCGAGTGCCGATCGCCCGCCTGGCGGCGGCACAGGCCGCATTGACGAAGTAGGGATGAGGGATGAGGGATGAAAAAAAACACCTTTCGGCCCTCATCCTTCGTCCGTCCTTCATCCCTCATCCCTCATCCTTCATCTCTACCCTTCGCCTCCGCCCGCGGGCAGGTCCTTCACGGGTCCCCGCGGCGTGTAGGGAATGCCGCTTTTCATCCAAGCCGGCATCTCCGCACCCTTCAAGTGGTGATCGAAAAACTGCTGCATGCGAATCGTGAAGTCCTTTTGATTCGCCTTGCCTTTCAGGCCGTGCAACTCCCCTGGGTAGTTGAACATGTAAACCTCCTTGCCTAGCCGACGCAGGGCCAGGTAATACTCGATGCCCTGGTACCACGGTACCGCGTCGTCCTGGTCGTTGTTGAGCAGCATGAGCGGAGTTTTCACCCGGTCGGCCATGAACACCGGCGAGTTTTCGACAAAGCGCATCGGATATTCCCACAAGGTGCCGCCGATCCGGCTCTGCGTTTTCTCGTACTGGAATTGCCGCGGCAGGCCGGTGCCCCAGCGAATGCCGTCGTAGGCGCTGGTCATGTTGGAAACCGCGGCGCCGGCGGCGGCGGCCTTGAAGCGGCCGGTTTGCGTGACCATGTAGGCGATCTGGTAACCGCCCCAGCTATGGCCCTGAATGCCGATGGCGTCTTCCTGAACGAAGCCCCCGTTGACGACCGCCTGAATACCCGGCAGGACGCACTTGAGGGCGCTTTGGCCGGGGTAGCCGACAGTGTAAACAATATCGGGCATGAAGACCAGGTAGCCATTGCTGGCGTAATAGGTCGGGTTGATCGACGTGCCTTCCTTTGGCACGACGAAGTGATGCACGTTTTGCGACAGCTTTTCGTAGATGTAGACGATCATCGGGTACTTCTTGGTGTCGTCGAAATTCTCGGGCTTGATGAGAACGCCGCTAAGCATCACGCCGTCGGCGTTTTGGTAGCGCACCAGCTCCGCTTTGCCCCAGTTGAATCCATCCTTCTCTGGGTTGGCACGGCTGACTTGCGCAGGACCGACGAAATCCGTCCCGACCACAAACAGGTCGGGGAAATGGTAAAAGGACTGGGCAGTGAAGAGCAGCTTGTTGCCGTACTTGGCCTTGGCGAGCGCGTTCAGCAGTAACGGCTCTACAAATGGTTTCTTCCACAACTGAGAGGCGCTCGGATCCCAGTACGTGAAGCCGGTGGCACGGGTGAGCAAGCTTTCAAGACGCAAGAACATCGGCTTGCTCATATTGATGCCCTTTTCCTTGGAATCGAGCTTGTGGTAGCGGAGCTGGATTTTGGCGTCGCCGCTGCCGGCGAGTCCGGTCAAATTGCGGTGGCTGGTCCCGCGGACGCCGAATTCCCAAATGTCGTACTTGTCGTAGAGGAAGACAAATCTCTCGTCACTGCTCCAGCCGGCGATGCCGTAGGCGGGAGGAGTTGACGGGCTATCGAAATCCTCATTGAAAAACTTGGCCTTCTCGATTTTTTTGGTGAGGTTGGTGATGGTGCCGCCCGGCAAGGCAATCGTGTTCCAATCCTTGCCGTCGTAGAAGATGGCATTCTTCCCAGTGGGCGAGAAAGTGACGTTGCCGTGATGCTTTTTGATGAGCGGCTTGCGTCGGCCGTCGGAGGTGCTGATGAGGTAATGATCGGCATAGTTGCCGTCATAGGCCACAAGGGCGCGGTAGGGGTGATCGTCGGTGCCCAGTGCCGAGCCGCCGTCGGCCGCCACGTTCACCACGGGCATCGTCTTGTCGGCGAGCTGAACCAGCTTTTTGGTTTTGACATGATAGATGGAGGTGAAAGTGCGGTTCTTTTCCTGCTGAAGCTTGGCTTTTTGCATCGGTTGGATGAAATCGTCCTTCCAGTGCCAAAGCTCGACGATGACCTTGCCGTCCTTTTGGCCGGGTTGGGCCTTGACTTCATCGTCGGCCGGCGCTTGTGGCGGGGCGACGGCGAGCACGATCTTGGAGGCGTCATCCGAAAACTTGATGCCGGCGCGGTCAGTGAGGATGCAGCCGTCCTTGAGGCCGGCGGTATTGGTGGAGCTGAGCACCTCGTCGGCCATGGTGCCGTTTTCGGGCATTTTAAGGTTTCTGCGGTCCCAAAGATGCAGCGCGATCTTGCCGGGTTCCTTGGGTCCGCTGCTGTGATCGGCGAAGAAGGCGAGATAGCGCTGGCTTTCATCCCAGGTGAAGCGACTGTACTTCGCTTTGCCCTTGACCAACGGCAGTGGGGCCGCTTTGTCATCGGCCATGGGCGTGAGATACGCGTTGACGCCCGCATCGGCGGCATCTTTGGGGGTGATGGCGCAGACCACAATGGCGCCGTCGCGAGACAGGGTGAAATCGGTGACGTCGGCAATCGTAGTCTCCGAGCCGTCGTCGAACTTGTGCAGCACCAGGTCGGTGGGCGTGGCCTTGGCCGTGGGCGCCCCAGCTCCCGCCTGCCCCTGCTTGCCGCCGCCGCCCTTCTTGCCCTTGACCTGGAGGAAGTCAAAATCATCCATGTCATCGTCGTCGCCGTCGTCGTCATCAAAGCCGCCAATCTTATCGGCGCCGACCGACGTTGCGGACGCCTTGTGGTAGGCCACGCCGCCGCTGCTGGTCTCGGGCAGCTGGAAATTGCGGACGCCGGGGATGACTTTGACCTTGCCGTCGGCCAGGGTCATGATGCCCATGCTGGGCAGGGGGGCGTCTTTGTCCTTGACCTGGTCTTTGTCTTTTTCCTTGTCCTTTTCAGCTTTTTTCGCGGCGCCCTTGGTGGGCGCGATGGCGAAAAGCAGGCGTTTGCTATCGTCGGTGAAGGCGACCTTGCCGCCTACCGCGGCGGCGTTATCGGCCCCCTTCCCGCCTTTTGCGGCACCAGCTCCGCCTTTGCCGCCGCCAGGGCCGCCGGAACCTCGTTTGTAGCGATATTCCTTTTGCTTGGTGGGATCAGGTTCGCGGAGATCCCGGACGACGATTTCGCTGTCGCCGCCGGGCGTCACCAGCGTGTAGGCGGCGAAGTTGCCGTCGGGAGAAATCAACGGCACCTGGATGGTGCGCCATTTTTCGTAATCGTTGTGGGTCAAGGGCCGTTTGGCGGCAGCGGCAGCGAGTTGCGCCGGAGCCGGCTGGGCCAGCCACAAGAGGCCGAGACTCGTGGTCAAGAGCACGGCCAGGAAGGCGAATGAACGGTGACGTTGACAGCGCAGAGACAGTTTCATGGGTAGAGCTCCTTGATACGGTGGCAATCGAGGATAATTGTAAGGCAACGATGCCCAAAGTAGTAGGCACACTCCGTGTGCCGTTTGAGCAAACGGCACACGGAGTGTGCCTACTACTTTGAAGGCGCATATAATTTCACCCATGAGCGACCAATCTCTTCGTGAACACCTGCGCGGCCAACTCGCGGACATTCAGGCCAAGGGCCTTTACAAACGCGAGCGCCTGCTCCAGACGCCGCAAGGCCCCGCGATCCGCGTCCTACAATCGTGACGTGATCAACTTCTGCGCCAACAACTACCTCGGCCTCGCCAACCATCCCGCCATCGTCGAGGCCGCCCAGGAAGGCGCTGCGCCGCTACGGCTACGGCATGGCGTCGGTGCGTTTCATCTGCGGCACGCAGGAGCTCCACAAGCAACTGGAAGCCGCCGTCGCCCGCTTTCTCGGCAAGGACGACGCCATCCTCTACAGCTCCTGCTGGGATGCCAACGGCGGCCTGTTCGAGACCATCCTCGGCGAGGACGACGCCGTCATCAGCGACGAGCTGAACCATGCCAGCATCATCGACGGCGTCCGCCTGTGCAAAGCCAAACGCCTGCGCTACAAGAACTGCGACATGGGCGATCTGGAGCAGCTGCCTGAAAGAGGCGGCGGCGTGCCGATTGCAGCTGATCGCCACCGACGGCGTCTTTTCGATGGACGGCTCACTGGCGCCGCTGCCGGACATTTGCGACCTGGCCGACAAACATGACGCCATCGTCATGGTGGACGACAGCCACGCCACCGGCATTCTCGGCCCGACCGGCCGCGGCACGCCGGAACACCATGGGCGTGCTTGCAGCGCATCGACATCATCACCAGCACGCTCGGCAAAACGCTGGGCGGAGCGGCCGGCGGCTTCACCTGCGCCACGCCAGGAAATCGTCGATTATCTGCGGCAACGGTCGCGGCCCTATCTATTCTCCAACGCGCTGCCGCCGCCGATCGTCGGCGCCGCGCTCAAGGCGCTCGAGCTGGTCGCGGGCAGCAACGAGCTGCGCGATCGCCTGCACGGCAACGCCCGTTGGTTACGGCAGGCATTGGAAAAAGCGGGTTTCACGCTTGAAGCCGGGCCAGCATCCGATCCTGCCGGTGATGCTCGGCGACGCGGCCCTGGCGACAACGATGGCCGACAAGCTGCTGGAACGGGGCATTTACGTCATCGGCTTCAGTTTTCCCGTGGTGCCGCAGGGGCAGGCTCGCATTCGCATTCAGCTTTCGGCAGCGCACACGCAGGAACAGCTTGAACAGGCGGCGAAGGCGTTTGCGGACGTGCGTGGCGGATGAAGAGTGAAGAGTGAAGAGTGAAGAGTGAAGGCATTATTTTCACTCTTCACTCTTCACTCTTCACTCTTCTCTGCCCGCCGCTTCCTCAATCCACCCTCCGCCCAGCACGCGCTCACCGTCGTAAAAAACTACAGCCTGCCCGGGCGTGACGGCACTTTGCCTTTGGGCAAATTTCACGTCCGCGCCGTCATCGGCCAGCGGCATTACCACAGCCGGCGAACCGGCATTGCGGTAACGGATTTTGGCATGACATTCCAGCGGCGCCGCCGGCACATCAATCAACCAATTCACCCCTGAAGCTCGCAGCCCCGAGGCCAATAATTCATCACGCTCGCCGATCACCACCTCGTTGCGGCTGGGAACGATTTCCAGCACATATCGCCGCTGTCCAGCCGCGAAACCGAGACCCTTGCGCTGGCCTACGGTGAAGCGCTCAAAGCCGTCGTGCTCGGCCAGGACCTTGCCGGCGGTGTCGACGATGTGGCCGGCGGTGGCCAGCTCCGGGCGACGGTTGCGGATGAACTCGGCGTGGTCGCCGCCTGGCACAAAGCAAATCTCGACGCTGTCCGGCTTTTCCGCGACGCCCAGGCCGGCGTCGCGCGCGAGCGCTCGAATCTGCTCCTTGCGGTAGCCGCCGATCGGAAAAAGCAGCTGCGGTAGCAGATCGCGCGACAATCCAAACAGCACGTAAGACTGATCCTTGCCGGGGTCGGCGGCGCGGCACAGTTCGTGCTGCCCGTCGCGCACCACGATTTGGGCATAATGCCCCGTCGCCACGAAATCGGCCTGGAGCTGCCGGCCATAATCGTGAAGCTTGCCGAACTTCAGCCAGGTGTTGCAGACCACGCAGGGATTGGGCGTGCGGCCGGCGAGGTATTCGTCGCTGAAATAATCCATGATGCGCGCGAAATCGCGCTCGAAATCGAGAGCATAAAACGGCATATCCAGCAAATCGGCCACGCGGCGGGCATCGCCGGCGTCCACGGCGCTGCAGCAGCCTTTTTTATGAGCGGGACCGGAATCCTCGCCCGCGCCCTCGTGTTCATGCACACCAGTACGCATGAACAGGCCGATTACTTCGTAGCCTTGCTGCTTGAGAAGCAGCGCCGCCACGGAGCTGTCGACTCCGCCGCTCATGGCCAGCACGACTCGCGGGGGCATTGGTCGGGATCCTCAAAAACACACTTTTAACGCACAACTTCAATATACTAACCCATCGGAATGACTTGTAACGATTCCCCCAGTATGCCGAGGGAGTACCTTCATGGGACGACGGATTTTAAATCGCAAGGAACTGCGTGACAATTTCGATGCCGCCGAGCGCCGCAAGCCCGGTGAAGAAGAGGAAGTTGTCGACGAGGAGGCGGACGGCGACGAGGAGGAGGACGAAGAAGAAGACGCTGAAGACAAGGGCGAAGAGGAGGAAGACGCCGAGGCCGTCGAAGTCGCCGATGACGAGGAGGATGAGGACGGTGAGCCGGCGCCCAAGAAGAAAAAGGCTGCCAAGGTTGCCAAACCCAAGGCGGCAAAGCCCAAGTCACGCAGCCGGGCCGCCAAGGTCGTGCGCTTGCGGCTGGTGTGGGGAGTTTTCAACAACTCGCACCAGTGCGTGGCCAGCTACGAGTATCCCAAGCGCAAAGACGCCGAGGCCCACGCGGCCAAGCTGATGGCTGACAAGAAAACCACTCATTTCGTGCAACCGGTCAAGGAGCCGATCGAGGAGAAAAAGGAAAAATAATGGAAAATGGAAAATGGATAATGGATAACGGATAATGAACAGCGGGCAAGGAGCCTCCATGGCGCATTATCCATTGTCAATTATGCATTATGCATTACGCATGCGAATTATCGGCATTTCCTGCTGCGGTTTTGCCGGGGCCTGGTTTCTTTGGCTTGTTCTTGCCCAGGGGGGCGACTTCGTCGGTTTGGCGTTGGCCGCCTTCGGCAATGAGGCCGCGCTGGAGGCTTTGCCGCGCCGCCAACTCGCCAGCGCGGGGCAGATTCGGTTCGCCTTTGCCATGTTCGCGGCCAAAGCGGCGCTCATGGGTGTGCTGGGCTGGACTGGCTGGGCCCTCTTGCACCGCCGGCGGTTGGCGCGATGGTGTGCGTTGTCGTACTGCGGACTGGCCATCGGCGTTGCCCTTTTCAATACGTTTGCCCGTTTGTTTTTCTTGACGGGGCCTGGTGAAATGGTAATGGTGACACCCTTCGTCATGGACGCGGCAGCCATGCTTTCCGCCCATCTGCTGTGCGGGGCGATGTTCCTGCCAGAGGTGACAGGCTCTTTCTCCAATTGCGAATGAAGGACGCGTTATGGCCAAGCCCAGGAAACCAACGGTATGCGTGGCGTTCGGCATTATCAGCATCGTTCTTGGAAGCCTGAGCATTCTTGCCAATTTGACTGTGGCTTGCTGCCTGGGAGTGTTTTACGGCATCTTTCGGTCCCTATTCCAGAATGCGAACTTCCCGGCGGCCGAGCGCCGCGAGTTCGAGGAACTCTGGAAATCGGGCACCGATGCCGTGCCGGGGCTTGTGCTTGTGCTGTTCGTTGTCGAGCCCCTGGTCTGTCTCGTGCTGGGCATCCTGCAATTGTGGGCGGGCATTGGGCTGGTGCGAATCCGCAGTTGGGGCAGATGGCTGTGTGCGACCTGGGCTTTGTTGCGGATCTTGGCCCTGGCGCTGACCTTGTTCTACAACATCGCCTATTTCTATCCTGGAGTGCAGAACTGGGTGCCCGCCTTCGATTCCTGGCAAGACAAACAAAATGAGCGTATGCGCAAAGCCGGCCAGCCGCCGATGGCACGTCAAAACCTCGGCGCCACCTCACGGGCAACCCGATTTTGGACAACATCACGTCCATTTTGATGCACATGGCATTCATGGGCTACGCGGGCATAGCTTTGCTGTTCATGATGCTGCCTGGGACCGGCAGCGGCATCGCTCGGTATCATGGCGAATCGGCGGACAAAGAAGCGGGTTTACCTGGCGACGACATCAGTCAGGAGGACGAATTTCTCAGGCAACGCCGGCAGCTCGATGAGCCTCCAAATGAAGGATTGACATGACCAAAAAACGTCCCACGGGTGTCACCGTCTTCGCCGTCCTGAACCTCATTTTTGGGGGGTTGGGCTTGATCGGCAGCATGTGCGGCATTGGTTATTCCCTTATCGAACAAAGCGCTGGAGCGTCGGGCAACCCGGCCCAACCTGGTAAGGTCAGCCCCGCGGACATGCGAAAAATGGTGGATGAGAAGATCCCCTATAACCGCGCCGTGGAAATGGGGCAACAAGCAGTGGGCCTGGTGCTTAGCGGCATTTTGATTTTCGCAGGCATCGCTCTTTTGCGCATGAGCCCGATCGGCCGCAGGGTGTGCATCGCTTACGGGTTGGTGAGAATTCCGCTCGCCATTGGCGAGGCGGTCTGGGCCCTGCTGGTCGTCAGTCCTGTTATGGCGGACGTCATGAAGGAGGCTACAAAGGGCTCGGAGTTGCCTCCCGATTTTGGCGGCATAGTTGCCACGGTGATCAGCGCCTTGTCCGTGATCGTGGTCCTGCTTGTTGTGGGCTATTCCTCTATTATGGTGATTTACATGCTTTTGCCGGGCACAGCCAAGGCATTTGCCGCCGGCGTCGAGGTTTCGGAACCTGCCGCCGCCGACCAGGAATTTGATGATCCCGAATACCGGCGCGAGCGCCGCGATTTACCGCCCGAAAACTGACCTGGTGGCCAATTGAACCTAACGCAATTCATCGACCAGCGCCGCCCTCAATGGCGCTGCCTGCAGCAGTTGCTCGAGAAGGTCGAGGGCAGCGGGCTGAGTTCGCTGAATCCCGAGCAAGCCGTGCAATTTGCCGCGCTTTATCGGCGGGCAGCTTCCGATTTGAACCAGGCCCAGACTTTCGTCACCGGCGAAGCAGCGGTGCGCTATCTCAACGACCTGGTCGCCCGCTGTTATTTGCTTATTCATGCCCGCAAGAACCCGAACCTTGGCACGCTGCTGAAAGCCATGGTTTTCGGCTATCCGGCGCTGTTCCGGCGCTGCCTGCCGCAGTTTCTGCTGGCGACAGCGCTTTTTGTGCTGGGGGCCGTCTTCGGTTTCGCGGCGTCGTCATGGGACAGCAAGACGGCGCGCAGTTTTCTGATGCCGGCCGGAATGTCCACCATTCAGCCCGGCCAGGAACAGGGCGTGATCAGCACCGGAAACCTGGCGTTGTTTTCGGGGTTTCTATTCCGCCACAACGTCAGCGTAACCCTGGTGGCGTTTGCCCTTGGCGTGACATTCGGGTTGGGCACGGCCTGGCTCATGTTCGAGAACGGTTTGATTGTCGGGGTGCTGGGAGCGGTATTCGTGGAGGCTGGCGCCTTGATGGAGTTCTGCACGGGGATTCTGCCCCATGGTGTGCTGGAGATACCGGCCTGCCTTTTGGGCGGCGCCGGCGGCTTTGTGCTGGCCGAGGCGATGCTACGAGTCAAGCCGTGGCCGCGTTTGCAGGAACTCGGCCGCCGCGGCACAGAAGCACTGGCGCTGGTCGCCGGCTGCATCCCGCTGTTGGCCGTCGCGGCGCTGCTGGAAGCGGTGGTCGCCAGGGCGCCGAGGCGCTGCTCGACAGCGGCCTCAAGCTGGCGGTGGCGGCGGTGTTCGCGTCGCTGTTTGTGGCGTATCTCGGCTTGGTGGGGTGGAGGTGGAAGGGAGCGCATTAAAAAGGAAGGGAGCGCATGAAGAAGAGGAGAAAGATTAGGAGCACGATTAAGAGTATGAAGATGATTAAGATTAAGATGACAATTACGAGCAGGATTGGCTGGCCGGGATTCGGTCCTTCTCTTACTCGTGCTCTTAATCCTCTTCCTAATCTTAATCCTCATCCTTATCTTAATCGTCTTCGGCCCGCGGAATAGTTTACCGTCCCATTGGCCAGGTCCCGCCCGGCAGGCGGGACCTACTTGAAAAAACCAGCCATGCTCCACCAAATCATCTCCACCGAAAAAGTCCCGCTGGTCTACCATGTTGCCGGCATCGGTTCGCGTTTTTTCGCCTGGCTGATTGACATGGCCATCCTCTGCGGCTTGTTTTACATCATTGCGATCAACGCGGTCATGGTGTGGGAGCACGTAAGAAAGGGTCTGGGCGTGGCACTTATCCTTGTGCTGACGTTTGTCGTCCAGTGGAGCTATTTTTTCCTCTTCGAGTGGCTCTGGCACGGGCAGACGCCGGGCAAACGGGCGGTCGGCATTCGCGTCATCGACATGGAAGGGGCCCGCATATCGCTGTGGCAAGCGGCCGTGCGGAATGTGCTGCGCGTGGTGGACGGCTTGCCGCTCATGATTCCCGATGTGGTGCCGGTGATGTATGGCGTCGGTTTTCTGGTCGCGGCGTGCAATCCCCAGCAGCGGCGGTTGGGCGATCTGGCGGCAGGCACGTTGGTGATTTACGTCGAAAGCAACAGCACACCGCTCATGGGGCTGCAGCAAGGGTTCGCCGTCCACGCGCCCCGCACGCAATTTCTGCGGCAACGGCTGGAGCAGCTTACGCGCCAACAAAAAGAAACGGTGCTCGATTTGTGCGTGCGCCGCGATCAATTGCGGGTTCGCGAGCGTGCCCGGCTGTTTGCGGCCGTGACCGACCATTTTCGCCGGCAACTGGACGTGGCGCCGGCGGAGCACCAGAGCGACGAAAAGTTCGTCCTGCAGCTTGCCGCCGTTTTGACCGCGGATGACGAAAGCCAGGGCACTGGGGTCAGGGTCCTCGAGAAAGGTCGCCGAAGTCAGCAATCATGATATGGTTCACCTGCACAAAATGCCGCAAACCTCTTAGCCGGCCGGAAACGTCGGCCGGGGCATTTGTTTTTTGCGACTGCGGCCAGGGCATGGTGGTGCCTTGGGAAAGCACCAGCGCGCCGGCCCAGCAGCGGCCGGCTCCGCCGCTAGCCCCTCCTTTGCCGGGCCTGCAACCGCTGCCCGTGGAGGAGGTGCCCATCCCCGTGGTCAGGGCGGCTCGGCAATCCGCCGAGTCCAGCGCCAACGACTCGCGCAGCCGCGAGGACGAGCGCGAGGCGGCAAAGTCGTTGCCGCGCGATGCCAATGCATGTTTCAATCATCAAACTCGGCCGGCCCAGGAAAAATGCGCCGACTGCGCCGAGAGCTTCTGCGCCGATTGCCTGGTCAAGCTCAAGGGGACATGGCTATGCGGCCCGTGCAAGAATTTCCGCCTCCGCGAAATAACCAAACCGTCGTCGGTTTCGGGCAAAGCGGTGGTGGGTGTCATTTTGGCGATGTGCTTCGCACCGCTGGCAACCTGCCTGGTGCCGTTTCCCGTCACCGGTATCACTCTCCTGCTTTGTGCGACGGCGCTTTTGGGCCAATTCGTCGCCATGCTCCTCGGCGGCCTGGCTTTGCACGACACGGAAAAAGATCCCCGTGTGACGGGAAGATCGCTGGCCATCACGACATTGCTGACGGGAGGGTTGGCAATGGTCGTGACCGTGTTTTTCATGCTGCTATCGCTTGGCGGGTTGCCAGGATAGGCCAAGCAGCACCGCTTGCTCGCGCTGCGCCATGACGGCCCAGGGCGTATCGGGATGGTTCGAGGCCAGCGCGGTCCAGCCCTTCTTGAGGTCTTTGACGTACTGCTTGATGTAGGCCTCGTTGGTGGTCACCTTTTCTTGGGGCGTCAGTTTGTATTGCGTTTCACCCTCCTCCAGCGCCTGCAAGCTGTCGGTGCGGATCTTGGCCAGGTTGAAGTTGTATTCCACCACGTAAACGACGCGGGCCTTGAGGCGCATCAAGGAGTAGTCGTACAAAACTTGCCAGCGCTTGGTCGCGCCGTCCCGGCGTTTGTCGCCGACCTCTTCCAGTTCCTTGACGAGATCCTTGAGGACAGCGGCCTTGAGGGCGACATTGTCCTGCTCATTCTTGACCTGGTTTTTCAGAACTTGCAGCTCCTTGTCCTTAAAGGTGCCGGGGATGGTCTGGCGCATCTTGAAGGCAGTGGCGTTTTCGCGCAAGGCCGTCACCGTTTTGGCGATGGCCGCGGCGCAGCGGGAATTGATCGTCCTTGCCCGCGAAGTCCATCAGCTGCTTGTAATCGGCTTTGTAGGCATCAAGCACATTGGCCGGGAACTGCGGCAAGCTGGCTGGGTCGATCGGCTGGCTTTTGCCGCCCGTGGTCGGCGGAAACAACGCCAACTCGGTGAGGATGTGCCGAAGGGCCGGCGGCACTTGCGGGTCTTTGCTCTTGTCCGGCGCCGCTTTGTCTTTGTCCTTGGTCTTCTTGTCGGGCGGCTGAGCGGGCTTGTCCGATTTGTCAGGCGGCTTTGGGTTGTCGGGATTGACCGACGGTCCTTTGTCTTTTTTTTCGATGGGCTTGGCGTCGGGCGGTGCTTTGACAATCTCCTTGGGTGGCGTGCTTGGGGCCGGCTCAATCTTGGGTTCAGGGACCATGGGCGGCACTTTGACCGGCGCGACCCACTCGCTTTCGACCTTGGCTCTCGGCGGGGGACTGTCGGGAGTGAACATTTTGAGCAGCACGGCGCCGAGAACGGCGACCACCAGCACGGCGGCCAGGCCGACGCCGGCCAGGACGACAAATCCAACCAGGATAGTCTTGCGTGGGAAGCCGGACCGCGGCGCGGGCTTTGGCGACGAAGGATTCAGCGCTGGGCGGGGCGACGCCAGGCCGTTGGCGGGCCGTTGGACGGACAATGGCGTGGCGCCGGGCTTCCTGGTCGCTTGAAAGACCTGCCGGCAAAATTTGCAGCGCATCGGTTGCTCGGTCCAGGCCGCGGGAATGCGCAGATTGCTTCGGCAATGCGGGCACGGAATCAGCACGACGTCGGCCATTGCCACCCACCCTGGGAATTGGACGCGGATCTGGACGTAGAACGGAATTTATTCCGTTCTACACCAAGCTTCACCCCGAACGGAATAAATTCCGTTCTACAATGTGAAGTATATTTTACTTTACTTCGTCCCGCGTTGCAAAGAAACCGGCTATCGCCAAGGTTCTTCCCTTTCCCGCCTGGCAAGTTAGCCCTATCATAAAGATATGGGGAACCTTAAGCCCTCCGTCACTTTTTGGGGGGCAGCACAATCCGTTTCGGGCTCAATGCATCTCGTCGCAGCTGGCGACCGCAAGATCCTCCTTGATTGCGGCCTGCACCTGGGTCCACGCAATCAGGCCCGCGAACGCAACACTTATTTTCCCTACGATCCTCGCGCCCTGGACGCCGTGGTGCTGAGCCATGCCCACGTTGACCACTGCGGCAATTTGCCCAATCTCGTTCGCCAGGGCTATGACGGGCCGATTTATTGCACGCCCGCCACGCGCGACCTGATCGCGGTGATGCTGCACGATTCGGCCCGCATCCAGGAAGAGGAAGCCGCCACCAACCGCATGATCGACATCAACGACGACGTGAACGGCCAACCACTCTATGGCCAGCGCGACGTCGATCAGACGATCAAGCAATGCGTGGCCATTGGCTATGACAGGCCCCTGTCGCTGCCCGGCGATATGGAGCTGCGGCTGACCGACGCCGGGCATGTCCTGGGTTCAGCGTCGGTGTCGCTATCGCTGAGGAATAACAGCCACGATCGCACGATCGGCTTCACCGGCGACCTGGGCCGAATGGGCTTGCCGTTTTTGCATCCGCCCGCGCCGCTGCCCGCCGCCGACCTGGTGGTGTGTGAGAGCACTTACGGCGGCCGGACCCACCAGCCATTGGAACAGCTCGCCGAAGCATTGGCTACCGTGGTCGCCCGCACCATCAAGCGCGGCGGCAAGGTGCTGATCCCCGCCTTTAGCCTTGGCCGAGCTCAGATCGTCGTCTATTACTTGCAGGAGTGGATGGAAAGCGGCCGGATGCCGCGGGCGCCGCTGTATGTCGACAGCGCCCTGGCCGCGTCGATCGCCGACATCTACAAGCTTCATCCCGATCACCTCGCTCCGGACACGCTGCACCGCTTGGCCGAGGCGCCGCGCGGGACGGTCCACTATGCGCGATCGCTTAGCGAAAGCAAAGAGCTCAGCCGCAATCGCGAGCCGTGTGTTCTGATCGCTTCGGGGGGCATGTGCGAAGCGGGCCGGATCATGCGCCATCTGGAACGGCACATCGACGACCCGCGCTGCAGCATTGTCCTGGTCAGCTACCAGTCGCCGCAGAGCCTTGGCCGGCGCTTGAGCGAAAAGGGACCGACCGTTGTTTTTCAGGGCAAGCGCTGGAACAAATGGGCCGAGGTCGTGGACCTGACCGGCTTTTCGGGCCACGCGGACCACAACGACCTCGTGGCGCAGCTGGCGCCCTTGGCCGGCAAAGCCGTGGTGCGGCTGGTCCATGGCGACATGAGCAACGCGACGGTGCTGGCCAATGATCTGCGCAAACGGGGGTTCACCGACGTGGAAATGCCGACACGAGGTGAATCCGTTGAACTCTAAAGTAGAAGGCACACTCCGCGTGCCGTATTGCTATTAACGGCACGCGGAGTGTGCCTTCTACTTTGAGCAAAATGCGTTCATTTTGCCAGCCTCGTTTGCCGATTACTACTGACGAGGCCGTTTCCAGGTCTTCGCTCGCCTCTTTCCACGATGTCGTATGCAGCCATTGCCAAGGATTCCAGGCTACGACCTGCTCACTTGCTTCGGCGGTAGCCTGCTGACGTCGGTTTATGGTGCCCGCAGCCGCGGCGGCGACGTGCCGTGTGCCGTCAAGGTGCTGAACCGCGATTGGCAAGACGATGCCACCGCGGTCAAATTGCTGCAGCGTGAGGCACGCGCTTGCCTGGCTGTGCAGCATCCCCATCTTGTCAAGCTGCTCGACACGCACGTAACCCGGCCGCCGTTTTTCCTCGTCATGGAGTTGCTGGGCGGCGAATCGCTGCGGCGGCGGCTGCGGCGCGATTACCGCCTGCCGCTGCCCCAGGCCTTGTGGATCACCCGCCAGACTGCCGAGGCTCTAGCGGCCCTGCATCAGGCCGGTTTCGTTCACGGCGACGTCAAACCGGACAACATCCGCGTCGTGGCCAACGGCACCGCCATTCTGCTCGATCTCGGCTTTGCCCATCGCTTAGGGGAAAATGCTCAGCTTTTGGAGCAGGGATACGTTTTGGGAACGGTGAATTACCTCGCACCCGAGCTGTGCGGCGCGGAGCCCGAAGATAACGCGGCCAGTGACGTGTTCAGCCTGGGCGTGACCTTGTTCGAGATGCTGACCGGCCAGATGCCGTATCCCGCGGGATCGATCGAGCAGACCTTTCGCAGACATGAATCGGACCCGCCGGCCGATCTTCGCCAGTTTTCGCCGGGGCCGTTGCCGCAGGGATTGCCGCAGTTAGTCGGAAGATTGCTCGCGCGCAAGCCGGAGGACAGGCCGCGAGCGGTCACGGTCGTTCAGCAATTGGTCGGGCTGGAAATCGCGGCGATTGGGCAAAGGCGAGTGGCATAACGACTAAGCCGTCATTGCTTGTGTTCAGCGGGGGTGAAAACCACGCGATCATAGATGTCCATTAGCTTGAGAGTGTAGCGGATAGAAGCGATTTCAACGACGGCTTCCAGGCCCGTGTGCCGGGTATAAGACCAGGTGCCATCGTCCTGGCGAACGAAGTGCTCAACCCGCGGCGTGTCCTGCGATATCAGCAAGTAATCGCGGAGCGTCGGGTTCCACGATTGGTAACGAAGGAACTTCTCGCCACGATCAAACGCTTCTGTCCCCGGGGACAAAACTTCAAAAATAGCAGTTGGATTGAGTATGACATCCTTGCGGGCGTCGTGAAACTGCGGCTCGCCGCAAATCACCATTTACATCAGGGTAAGAAAACATGCCCTTGGTGCTGCGCCGGATAGCGGTCCAATACCGCTCCGGACCTTGGTGTCCTTAATTCGGCCGCGGCAAGGCGTTCCTTTGAGTTGAGGGGCCAAGACGCCGGCTATGTTGAAACTGACATCACCGTGGTCGCTGGACTCGCCGGCCATGTCAAAGATTTCGCCGTCGAGGTAGATGTGCCGCTCTTCGGACGCGCGTTCCATCGCGAGATATTCGTCGACCGTGTAAATGGTTTTGGATTGAGCCATGCTCATGGTGGTTCATTCTCCCGCGTCAGCCAAGGTCCCCTTCCGTAAATAATACAAACCCCTGCCGTTCCAGCATCGCCGCCGCCTCCTCGTGGTCTTCAACGTGCAGTGCAAGCGCCGCGTTGCCCATCGGCCCCATCAGCAGTGGGTAGGCATAATGGATGTTGATTTCCGCCGCCAGCAGAGCTTTGCAGATTTGAATCAGCGGCTGCGGGCCGTCCGGCAACTGGACCACCAGCAGATCGCTCTCCGTCACCGGCAAATTGGCCTGCCTGAAGACTTCAAGTGCCCGCTCCGGATCCTTGAGCACCAGTCGGATGATGGCGCAGTCGGAGGAGTCGATCACCGTGAGCGACACGATGCGGTTGTCGCTGGTTTCGAAGCGGCGCACCACGTTGAGCAGGCCGCCAAGCCGGTTTTCCACGAAAACATTGAACTGACGCACGCTTGGCCAATCGCGGCCGCGCGCCGTGTCATATCCCACCCCAGCCCCTTCGTCGCCGCCTTGACTCATTTGCGTGGTCCTTTCCTTAAGAGCCTATACTATACGGGACAACAGGCGACGCGGTCAACCACGGAACTTTGTCATGACGGCACACGGAGTGTGCCTACTCCTTTGGACGGCATGCGGAGCGTGCCTACTACTTTGGCGACTTGCTTGCACTATGCCAATAACTAATAATAGAAGAGGAAGAGTTGCGTAGGTCAGGCTGTCTAGCCTGACCAGGGCGTCAGGCTAAAAGCCTGACCTACTTGGAGAGGGTGCCACTTGCCGCGCAAGATCGACAATAAATCGGTGAATGGAACGGCTAGCTTGGTGCTGTCTGGGGTCGGCACGGGCGACGAGTTTCTGCCGGCGGAGCGCTGCCTGCAAATCCACCGCATCTGCGTGCGTGCCCGGGCCTTGGAAGAACGCATGATCAAGATGAGCAAATCCGGCGAGGGCTTCTTCTGGATCGGCGGGCCGGGCGAGGAAGCCTTCAATGCCGTGCTGGGTCTGCAGGTCAAAAAAGGCGAAGGGCCTGAATTCGATTACCTCCACCTGCACTATCGCAACAGCTCAACCTTGCTGGCGATGGGCATGCCCGTTATCGATGGCCTCCGCCAGATGGCCATGACGGCCACCGATCCCCATTCCTTCGGCCGCAACTTTCCAGGCCACTTCTGCAAACGCGAGTGGAATGTCCTCCCGGTCAGCTCGGTGATCGAAATCCAATTCGCGATGGCGCCCGGCACGGCCCTGGTGCAAAAGCGCCAGGGCGGCGACGGCGTCACCATCGTGGTCGGCGGCGACGCCGGCTCGGCGGAGGGCGATTTCGCGTCGTGCATGATCTGGAGCACGAGGCCGGGCAACGAGTTGCCGGTGCTGATGATCGTCACCAATAACGGTTGGGGCATCTCGACGCCGCTGTGCAGCCAGCATGGCGAACACCACATCATCGACCGCGGCAAAGCCTTTGGCATCCCTGGCGAGGTCGTAGACGGCAACGATCCTGTGGCCAGCTGGTACGCAGTGCAGCGAGCGCTCCGTTACACCCGTGAGATGCGTGCGCCCTACATGTTGGAAGCACGAGTTTCACGGCTTAACGGCCATTCCTCCTCGAGCGGGGCGATTCGCGTCACCAACGAGCCTGATTGTATTCCTCTCCTGGAGGAGCGCATGCTGGAAGCGGGGATCATCGACCGCCAGGAGATCGAGCGCGTGCAGCACGAGGCTCAGGCCGAGGTCGAGGCGGCATCGGATCAAGTTGCCCACGAGCCGCGGCCGACGTCCGACGACGTTTGCAAGTTTACCTATGCGCCAAGCAAGGTTGACGCCATTTACCCGGAAGACTACACCGGCTTGCCCAAAAGTTGAATCATGGCCACACTCGTACAAGCCGTTCGCCTGGCCCTTCACTACGGCGAAGAGCACCTCGGCGTCACCGATATCTTCGGCGAAGACGTCGGCCCGCCGCTGGGCGGCGTCTTCACCGCGACGCAGGGGCTGAAAACCGCCTGGAATTCGCCGCTCGACGAACGCGGCATCATCGGCACGGCCATGGGCATCGCCTACGCCGGCGGCCGGCCGGTTTGCGAAATCCAGTTCTGCGACTACGGCTTCAACACCATCGACCTGCTCAAGGTGGCCGGCAATCAGCGCTGGGCCGGCGCCGGGCAATACGACATGCCGATCGTGGTGATGACGCCGTCCGGCTCCGGCATTCGCGGCAGCCTCTATCACTCGCATTCCTTCGAAAGCTGGGCGAGCCGGCTGGCCGGGCTGGAAGATCGTCATGCCGTCAGCACGCCGCTCGACGCCTACGGCCTGATGCTGTCCGCCATCGCCGATCCCAACCCGGTGATGGTGCTGCTGCCCAAGGCCCTGCTGCGTGTGCGCGGCGAGACGCTTCTCCCGGGCGAGCCCGCCGACGAAAACGGAGCTCAAAGCGATGATCGACGCCCCCGTCGGCGACCGCAGCAGCTGGAAACCGCGCTGGCCGGATTTGCAGCCGTATTTCGTCCCGCTCGGCGTCGCCAACTGGTCCGCGAAGGTGACGCGCGCCACCGTCGTCAGCTATGGCCGCACGCTGCCGCTGTGCGTCCAGGCGGCGGATCAGCTGAGGGACGAGAAGGGCCTGCATTTCGACGTGCTCGACCTGCGCAGCATCTTCCCTTACGACTGGAAAGCGATCAGCGCCAGCGTCCAGAAGACCGGCCGGGTGCTGATCGTCAACGAGGACACCGAAGTGACCAACTTCGGCGAGCATCTGCTGCGGCGGATGATCGACGAGCACTTTTACGATCTGCTGGTGCGGCCGCGCGTCCTGCAGGGCAAGCACGTGCCCGGCATCGGCCTGAACCAGGTTTACGAACAGAACAGCGTGCCGCAATTGCCGCAGGTCATGCAGGCCATGGAGGCGGTGGCGACGGAAGCGGCATGATCGAAAACGAAGGGCATGCGATGGACTTCCCACTTCCTGAACTTGGCGAAGGCGTCTATGAAGCAGAGTTCGTGCGCTGGCTGGTCAAGCCCGGCGAGGCGATCAAACGCGGCCAGGTTCTGATGGAGGTCATGACCGACAAGGCCACGATGGAAGTGCCGGCGCCGTTCGCGGGCACCATCACCGCCTTGCGAGCGGATGCGGGCAAGCAGGTGAAGGTTGGCGATGTGGTGTTGACCTACGCGCCCGCCGCCGAGTCCGCTCCCGCGGCCCTGGCAAAAGCGCCGGCACAGCGCCAGACCACGGTCAGCTCGCCAAAAGCCTCCGCGCCCACGCGCTCCAACGGGTCCGCCGTTCCCGTCAAGGCTGCACCGTCGGTGCGGCACATGGCCCGCAAGCTGGGCATTGACATCAGTCGCGTTCACGGTAGCGGACCGCAAGGCCGTGTTCTGATCGAGGACTTGCGAACGGAACATGAGCCGGCGCAACCTTCAAGTCCGGAAGCCGCCGCGGCGTCCAAGCCCGACTTCGGCACTCCGGGCACTCGGGTCAAGCTGCAAGGATTGCGGCGCGTCATCGCCGAACGCATGGTGCAGGCCAAGCGGACCATTCCCCATTACACCTATGTGGACGAGTGCGACGTCACCGAGATAGTCCGGCTTCGGGACGGCTTGCGCGAAGTGGCGGCAAAGAACGGCGTCAAAATCACCTACCTGGCGTTCTTCGTCAAAGCCGTGGCCAACGCTCTCAAGGAGGTGCCGATCGTCAATGCCTCGCTCGACGATGCGGCGGGGGAGATCGTGCTGCACGAGAGCTGCCATATCGGCGTGGCGGTGGCGGCGCCGGCTGGGTTAATGGTGCCCGTGGTGCGCGATGCCGACAAGAAGACCCTTATGGACATTGCCCGCGAGATCGACCGCCTCGCCAACGACGCCCGGGCGGGAAAAGCGAAGCTGGACGACTTGCGCGGCAGCACCTTCACCGTCACGTCCATCGGCGGCATTGGCGGCCTGTTCGCCACGCCGATCATCAACGCCCCGGAGGTCGGCATCCTGGGCATCGGCAAGGTGGTAAAGCGGCCGGTCTTCGACGCCGCGGGCCAGGTGAAGCCCGCGGATATGGTCTATCTGTCGTTGTCTTTCGACCACCGCGTAGTGGACGGAGCGGTAGGCGCGGCGTTTGCCAACGCGATCATTAAGCAATTGCAAAATCCGCTCGCCTTGATAATTTAGCCGCATGAAGGAATTTCAAGTTTGCGGCCTCGGCAACGCCATTGTCGACATCTTTTTGGAGCTGGGCGACCAGGAATTCGCCGATCTCGGCTTCGAGCGCGGCACCATGCGCCTGGTCGAGCTGGCTGAGCAGAAGACGCTCCTGGAGCGCTTCCACCAGCGCGAGCCGCGCCTGGTAAGCGGCGGCTCGGTGGCCAATTCGACCATCGGCTTCTCGCAGCTCGGCGGTCAGGGCGCCTTCATCGGCTGCGTCGGCGACGACCGCTATGGCCTTTTTTACGAGTCGGAGTTCAAAGAGCTGAACATCGACATTGGCAATCCCGTCATCGTCGGCGAATCCACCGGCACCTGCCTGTGCATTGTCACGCCGGACGCGGAACGGACCATGCGCGACATGCCTGGCGGTGTCGAGCCATCTGGCCGCCAAGCACGTGGACGAGGAGCGGATCAAAAACTCCGAGTGGCTGTTCATCGAGGGCTACGTCTTTGCCAACCCGGCCACCGGCCAGGGCGCGATCCGCGAAGCGATTCGAATTGCCAAAATGCACGGCGTCAAGATCGCGGTGACGTGTTCCGAGGCGTTTGTGGTTCAGGTGTTTGGCGATGCTTTTTTCGAGGCGCTCAAGTCCGCCGATCTGCTGTTCTGCAACGAGACGGAAGCCTGCGCCGTGGCCAAGGCCGCCAATGCTGAAGAGGCATTCGCCAAGCTGAAGGACATCGTGCCGTCGGTGGTGGTGACAGCGGGGCCGCGCGGCGCGTATGTCCGCTATGGACGGTATGAGGGCCATGTCCCGTCGTTTCCATGCCAGCCCAGGGACTTGACGGGGGCCGGCGACATGTTCGCGGGGGCCTTCCTTTACGGCGTCACCCACGGCGTGCTGCCGCAGAAAGCGGCGCTGGCGGCGTGTTTCCTGGCCACGAAGGTCATTACGCAGGTCGGGGCGCGGCTGCACCATGGGACGAAGCAATTTTGGGAGGACTGCCTCAAGGTCCATGGATAACGTGATACAATCCATCACAGATCCGAATGGCAAGATTATCATGAACGCAAACGACAACGACATTGACGGCGGCGAATGGGAAGAATGGTTTCGCCTCACGCCTCAGCAGCGCTGGCAGGAAACCATGAAACTCTGGGAGTATTACCTGAGCGTCGGAGGTTGTCTTGATCCCGAACCCGATTCGCAAAGTCCTTTCTATTTTGGGGAACCACAAGGTCCAACACCTGTTAATGGGCGGCCAGGCGTGCGTGTTATACGGCGGAGCGCAGTTTAGCCGCGATGTGGATATAGCCCTGCTCGCCCATCCCGACAATTTGTCAAATCTGCAGACGGCTCTGAACGAATTGGAAGCAGAGGTCATCGCCGTGCCACCCTTTGCGCTGGACTATCTCGTCAGGGGCCAAGCTGTGCATTTTCGTTGCTATCACCCAGAGGCCAACAGCCTGCGGTTGGATGTCATGTCGACAATGCGCGGACTGGATGCTTTTCCCCTGCTTTGGCACCGCCGCATGACCTTGACCTTGGAAGACGGATTTTCCCTGGAAATGCTGAGCTTGCCGGATCTCGTTTGCGCAAAAAAAACCCAACGGGATAAGGACTGGCCGATGATTCGTCTGTTGGTCGAAGCTCATTATTCCAGCCATCGGGAAAATCCGTCTCCTGAACAGATCCGCTTTTGGTTTCGCGAAGGCCGCACAGTTCCCTTGCTCGTGAACCTGGCAACATTGTATCCTGACTTACACTTGGAAGCAGCACGCCAACGCCCGCTGCTGGCCCTGGCGACAGCCGGCCAAGAAACCGCGCTGGAAGCTGCTTTGATCGAGGAAGAAACTACGGAACGGAAAGCCGACAGACTGTACTGGCTTCCTCTGAAACAGGAGTTGGAGCGGCTTCGCCACGGCGCTCGCTGACGAACATAGGTGATTTTGAACCATGACCAACGAACCCGCTGCCGCATCCTCCCATTTCATCCATGCCATCATCGACGAGCACAACCGTGCCGGGCGTTTCGAAGGTCGCGTCCACACGCGCTTCCCGCCGGAGCCCAACGGCTATTTGCACATCGGCCACGCCAAGTCGATCTGTCTCAACTTCGGCATCGCCCAAAAATACGGCGGCAAGTGCAACCTGCGCTTCGACGACACCAACCCCAGCAAAGAGGAGCAGGAATACGTCGACTCGATCATGGAAGACGTGAAATGGCTCGGCTTCCAGTGGGACGGCCTCTACTACGCTTCCGACTATTTCGAGCAGCTCTTCCAGTGGGCGGTGCAGCTCATCCAAAAAGGCAAGGCCTTCGTTTGCGATTTGACCCCGGACAAGGTCGCGGAGCATCGCGGCGGTCTCGATCCCAAGAGCGGCAAGCCCAGCCCTTACCGCGACCGCCCCATGGCCGAGAATCTCGACCTCTTTCAAAAGATGCGGGCCGGCGCCTTTCCCGACGGATCGCGCACCCTGCGGGCCAAGATCGACGTCAATTCGCCCAACCTCAACATGCGCGATCCGGTCCTGTACCGTATTCTCCGCTCCCATCATCATCGCACCGGCGACAACTGGTGCATTTATCCGATGTACGATTGGGCCCACGGGCAGTCCGATTCCATCGAGCGGATCACTCATTCGATTTGCACGCTCGAGTTTGAAAATCACCGGCCGCTCTACGACTGGTTCATCCAGGAGCTCGGCATCTTCGCGCCGCAGCAGATCGAGTTCGCCCGGCTCAATTTGACCTACACCATGATGAGCAAGCGCAAGCTGCTGGAGTTGGTGCAGGAGGGCCACGTGTCGGGCTGGAACGACCCACGCATGCCCACGATCTCCGGCCTGCGGCGGCGCGGCTACACGCCCGAAGCGCTCCGAGCGTTTTGCGAACGCATCGGCGTCTCGAAGTTCAACGGCACCATCGAAATGGCCTGGCTCGAAAATGCCCTGCGCGAGGACCTCAACAAACGGGCCCCGCGCGTGCTCGGAGTCTTGCGGCCCCTCAAGGTGGTGATCGAAAACTTTCCCGAAGGCCAGACTGAAGAACTGGACGCGGTGAACAATCCGGAAGACCCCACGGCGGGCACGCGCAAGCTGCCGTTTACCCGCGAGCTCTATATCGAGCGCGACGATTTCCGCGAAGATCCACCCAAGCAGTTTTTCCGCCTCGGGCCGGGCCGCGAGGTTCGCTTGCGCTGGGCCTTTTTCATCAAATGTGACAAGGTGATCAAGGATCCCGCGACCGGCGAAGTGGTGGAGCTGCGCTGCACCTACGACCCGGCCACGCGCGGCGGCAATGCCCCCGACGGCCGTAAAGTCAAGGGAACGATCCACTGGGTTTCTGCCGCCCATGCCTTGCCGGTAACGGTGCGCCTTTACGATCATCTGTTCTTGAAGCCCGACCCCGACGACGCGCCCGAGGGCCAAAATTACCGGGCCAACCTCAACCCCGACTCACTGACGGAGTTGAAAAAGTGCTTCGTCGAGCCCAGTGTGCGCTCCGCGAAACCGGGCGCTCACTACCAGTTCGAGCGCCTGGGATATTTCAGCCTCGATGCCCAGGACTCCAAGCCCGACCAGATGATATTCAACCGATCGGTGACGTTGGCAGACACCTGGGCGAAGATCGAAAAACGGAAATGAAACCGACACGCACTTTTGTTGCCATCAACCCCGGCACGCCGATCCGCGATCGCCTCGTCTCCCTGCAGGAGAATCTGGCCAGGACCGGCGCCGACGTCAAATGGGTGGAACATGACAACTTGCACCTCACCTTGCTGTTCCTTGGCGAGGTGGACCAGCGGAATTTGACCGCCGTTTGTCGGGCCGTGGCGGCCGCGACGGCCACGCAGCCGGCATTTCCAATGACCGTCGAGGAGGCCGGCGCTTTCCCCAACGCACGGCGCCCACGGACACTCTGGGTCGGCGTGGGCTCCGGCTCGCAGGAGGTCTGCGCTTTGCATGACGCCGTGGAGTCCGCGTTGCTTGACCTGGGCTGTTACCGGCGTGAGGAACGTGGCTTTACCCCGCATTTGACGCTCGGCCGAGTCAAAGCCGACCACGCGGCTGATGAGCTTGCCGCCGCCCTCGCAAAGCACGGCGATTGGTGCGCGGGCGAGGCGGCAGTGCGCGAAGTGCTCGTCATGGGAAGCGAGCTGACGGGGCAAGGGCCCGTCTACACGGTGCTAAGCCGGGCGAAATTGGGACTTGGTTAGCAATTGTGGCGGCAAGTTTTCAACTTGCCGTTTGCCACCCGGCAAGTTGAAAACTTGCCGCCACAAGGGTTAGACCGACCTTTGAAGCATGCGGAATTGACCTGCACCGCCAACTCTGGCATCATGCCCTCTCTTGCCGCGACCTCGATCATCGGAGGGCATGATGCCGCACTCCACAGCTTCGCCCGTTCCCCGTTCTTTGCTGAATTGCCTGCCTTGGCTGTGGTCGCGCGTGCTTTTCCCTGGCCACACGACAGACACGACGGCGGTGCGTTGGCCCGCCTTGCTGCTCCTGCTTGTCTTGCCAGGATTGCTCCTCTACCCCTGTTTGTCGTTTTACCTTTTTGAACCTGATGAAGGCCGTTACGCCGAGATTCCCCGCGAGATGCTGCGGCACGGCGAGTGGATTGTGCCGTCGCTTCAAGGCGAGCCGTATCTCGACAAGCCGCCGCTGCTCTACTGGTTGGTCATGCTCAGTTACTCGATCTTCGGCGTTCATGACTGGGCGGCACGCTTGGTGCCGGCGCTGGCTGTGCATGCGGCGGTGCTCATCACCTATCTCATCGGCCGGCGCGGTTTCGGCGAGCGGACCGCCTTTCGCGGAGCTCTGGTGCTGACGCTGACGCCCGGCTTGCTCGGCGTCGGCAGGCTGCTGACAATGGACGGTCTTTTGACGCTGTGGGTCACGTTGGGGCTGCTCGCCGCCTTCGAGGCGACGCGGGCGTTTTCCCTAAGGCAAGGCTGGTGGTTGCTGGCGGCCGCGGCGTGCGGATGCGGCTTGCTGACCAAGGGACCGATCGTGCTCGTGCTGGTCTGCGTGCCCCTGTGGCTGCACCGGCGGTTGGCGGACGAGGGGGCGCCTCTGTCTTGGCGAAATCGGCTAATGTTTGCGAGCGTCGCGCTGGGAATGGCATTGCCGTGGTACGGGGCGCTGTGCATGGTAAAACCGGAGTTTGCGCGATACTTTCTGTGGGAGCACAATGTCGTTCGTTTTCTGCAACCCTTCGATCATCTGGAGCCGGTGTGGTATTACTTGCCTCTCTTGGCCCTCGGCCTGATGCCTGCCACGCTGCTGCTGGTCCCCCTCGCCCGTTACCTCGCCGCTGGTGATGCCGCCGCCGCTATGACGCGCTCGCCTGAATTGGGTTTTGCCCTGCTGGCAGGATTGTGGTGCGTCTTCTTTTTTTCGCTGTCGGGTTCCAAACTGCCGACCTATATTTTGCCGGCCATGCCATGCCTCGCCCTGTGCGCTGGGCCATTTCTTGGCGCATAGCGCCTGGCAACGTGCCCGTAGCGTAAAGTTGCTGGCATGCGCCGGTTTGGCGCTACAGTTGCTCGGCCATTTCATGCTGGTGCCGTGGTATGCGGAATATCGCTCGCCGCTGCGGCAATGGGACGCGATTGCCGAGCATTGTGGCGACCAAGAAACGCCGGTCGTCTGTTATCCGCATGTGCCAGTCGGTCGCCTTCTATCTAGGCCGTGAGGATGTGACGTGGTACCGGAGCAAGGAGATCGACAAGCTGCGCCAGGTGCTGCGTGAGAACCCTCGGACAGCAATGCTGCTCGCTCACCGGCATTCGTTGGCGGTCCTTGGCCAGGCCATGCCGCCGGAATTGGAGTTGCGGCAGCTAGCCCATTTCGGCTTGCCGCCGGTGCCGGGAGTTCCGCCCAGCTGGGGCAAGGGATTGGCGAAGACTTTTGGTGAGACGGTGCTTGGCCTGGCGGACCTGGCAGTCGTGCAAAGGCGGCAAGTGGGATTCGAGGCGGCAGAACCGTTGGAGCAAGGGCGTGCTGGAGCGGCCAAGAAATGATGTCTTCCGCCAGGAAATGATGACCTCGCTCGCAGCAGCCTTGTGTTGCAGAATGCTGCCGGCATACAATTATGGGCGGGGCGACAATAGTTTGCAAAATCCGTTTTCGCATTTTTGTTGGAGTGGACCAATGGCCACTGTGGCTGGTAGTCGAGTATCCAGACGTCCAGACATTCAGGGCGGCGATGCGTGCATCGACGGAACCCGCATTCCAATATGGGTGTTGGTGAACTATCGTCGCTTGGGCGGATCCGATGCGGATCTCCTCAGGCGCTTACCCCTCGCTGACCTCCACTGACCTGGCGGCAGCTTGGGAGTACGCCGCCGACCACCGCCAGGAAATTGACGACACAATTCGGGAAAACGAACAAGGAGACGAGGGGCCCGTGGAGTGACGCCGGAAGGATCTCTACGCCGACGAGGACTTTGACTATTGGGTCGTCAAGGAATTGCGGCTGCTGGGTCATGATGTGCTTACTGTGCAGGAAGACGGGGCGCGATCCGCTCCCGATCCCGGAGTTCTCGCGCGTGGTCACGCCCTTGGTCGACCATTGTTGACGCATAACCGCCGTCATTTTGAGCGTTTGGACAAGCAAGGCGTGCCCCATAGCGGCATTATCTCGGTCTCCCAGGCCCCTGCCAAACGTGTCGCCTTGGCCGACATAATTCACGCGGCTTTATCTGCCATGTCACCGGGTCGTTGGTGCATACGCGTGAATCGGCCCACGTGAGCGCTGCATCAATCGATCACGTCAGTTATGCTATTAATCCGCTTGCTGTCGCCGACCTAAGCGCTTTGACTATACTATCACAAGCGCAATTCTGGTCGCCGACATCGTTGCCAAAAGGTCTAGCCGTGAAGTCGCCGTTCCACGCCACACACCCGCCGCAGAAAGTAAACGCCCCTGCAAATAACCCTGCGACCGGTCCGAGCCCAGCCGCCGCCAGGGTTGGCCGATTTCCACCAAGGCTCAGGGCCCTGCTCCTGGCGTCGGTTACCGTCGCCCTGTCCGCCTTCGCCACTTTTGCCGGCTTTGAAATCTTTTCCCCTGATGTGCTGCCTGTCGCCATGCGGGGCAAATGGGTGGTCGTGGAGGGTGAGGGATTGAAAGGGGCGACTTTGGAATTGTTTGCCAATGGCAGTATGGTCGGGACCATCCTGACCGAAGGCACGGAAGTCACCATCAAAGGCCGCGTGCAGGTCATGGGCAACTCCTTCCGCGTCACCAGGGCGGGGCCCAAAGGGGGCGTGGAGGTGACCGCCCCTGAGGAAATCTTGGATTTGACCGACCGCCAGTTCGTCGTTCAGGATGCGCACGGGGAAGTCCTCATCATGCGGCGGCCAGACGTCGCCAAGGCGGCAAGCGCGGGAGGTGAGCGATGAGGAGGCGGCATTCAAAGCGACTGGAAAAGGTCCACGTGTCCCAGTCTCAAAGCCGGAAAGGCTTTCCCAGGTGGGCATGGGTTGTGGGGCCTTCCTTGATGATTGGTGTTTGTGTCGGTCTCGCGGCCGTGGCCCTATCCAGGGGGTGGCTGTCCGAGGCCGCCACTGCCGCTCCGCTTGAAGACATTGGTCCGCCCCAGGTTGATGCCCGGGCCGCACCCGGTCCAGCACCCGACGGCATGGTGTGGGTGCCCGGCGGCGTCTTCTCCATGGGAAGCACGGAATTTGACGACGCCCTGCCAATTCACAAGGTCAAAGTGGACGGCTTCTGGATGGATCGGACAGCGGTGACCAACGCCCAGTTCCAAAAATTCGTGGACGCCACCGGCTACGTGACCGTGGCCGAGCAGAGACCAGACCGCACACAGTTTCCCAACGTCTCGCCGGATGAACTGAAGCCCTTTTCTCCCGTGTTTACGCCCCCCGATAAAGAGGTGGACCCGAGCACTTGCAACCACCTCATCTGGTGGAAGGCGGTCAACGGGGCCAATTGGCGTCATCCGGAAGGGCCGGACAGCAACCTGACAGGGCGCGACGGCCATCCGGTCGTGCAGGTGAGCTACGTGGACGCCCTGGCCTACGCCGCCTGGGCCGGCAAGCGCCTGCCCACCGAGGCCGAATGGGAGTTCGCCGCCCGTGGAGGACTGGATCGCAAGCGCTTCTGCTGGGGCGACGAATTCGCCCCCGGCGGCAAGTTCATGGCCAACACCTGGCAGGGACAGTTTCCCCAACAAGAATACGCTGCAGGACGGCTTCGCGGGCACCGCCCCGGTCGGCTCGTTCCCCGCCAACGGTTTCGGCCTGCTCGACATGGCCGGCAACGTGTGGCAGTGGTGCAGCGACTGGTACCATCCCGCCTATTACAAATTCAGCCCGGACCGCAACCCGCCAGGTCCGCGGGCAAGCTTCGACCCGCAGGAGCCGGGGATCCCCAAGCGCGTGCAGCGGGGCGGGTCGTTTCTGTGCTGCGATAACTATTGCATGCGCTACCTGCCGGGGGCCGCGGCAAGGGGGAGCCGGAGAGCGCGGCAAATCATATCGGTTTCCGGTGTGTGCGATGAATTTGACAAATCCATGATATTGGGTAGGATTGAACCATCATAATCTGGTTAGCGGGGCATGCAAATGAAACAGTCCGAGGCCGCCAACGCCGATTTATTGCCGCAAAATGGCGCGGGACAACGCGATCGCTTGGAAGTCATTCGATTTCCGTCCGCCGACGCGCACAGCAAGCGATTGGTGGCTTATTGGAATACGGCATGCTGAACTTCACTTCTTACTCAGACGACGAATGGCTCGTTCGCACTCCCGTTGCGCGCAAACTCCGCGAAATCGGCGTTTCATTCAAATGGCTAACGGAAAACACCTAAAATGTCTGCGTCGTCTCCAAGGCGACGGCCTGTCGATTTGATGGCATTGGAGGAGCACGCCACCAAGGTTAAATTGCGCACCGGCATGGTCCTGCCGGAAACGAGAAAAAAAACGGTATCCCTAGCGCGAGAGTTCTTCGTTCCGGTCATTCAGGCAGAGGTCGGTGCCACAGTTCCACTTTTGGTCCATCGGTATCGCCTCTTGCTCCCTGTTGCACAACTCATCCAGGAGTCGGCGGAGGCAATCCGCCGAGTTTCGGTGGCTACCACCGCCGACATCGACACGATTCGTAACGCGCTCCTCCGCGATTTCGGAGGCGTGACGGTTCTTCATCAGGCGCCAGCGCCCGCGTTCGGGATCGGCGTCAGAGATCCGGCAAATGGCTCTGGGACAATGGAGCAAAACGAACCCGTTGCATTCGAGGTCTTTGCCGCGCCGGTGCAGGAGTCTGACGACTACTTCCGTGCCATTCGCCTGGAGTTGCAAGAAGCCCTCCAGGAAGGTGTAATCCTCATCGAGCGGCAGCGGGTAACCTTGATTTGAAGGCGCCATCGTCGATGGTTAACAGTGGCCCAATCAAGCAACGAGCCGCGTCACCATAACACGTGACTTGGGGCAAACGCTTCAATTTCCTGTGGCCTAATGTGATCTGGAAATTGGATGCAGAATGCCCCGGCAGCGGCGGTCAGGTCACTCGCGCGTCCGGCCGGTGCACGATGGGCTTGACGTTGCCTCGCCAGGCGGCGCCCATGATCTGGGCGGTCTGATAGACGATGGTTTGCCAGCCGCGCGCAAAGTCGCCTTTACAGGTTCCTTCGTTGCATTTTCTTGCAGCCCCCCCACACAGGTACCTGCAAGCTTGCACCCCCTCCTTAAAGCGCCGATCTCCAACACACCCTCACCACAACAGCTTAATTGCTTTAGGGTTGCAGCCGTCGAACAGCCTTCAAAGGACTGTTTTTGGTCCGACTTTCTTGCAGGGTCTCCCCGGAGGGTCAACCGGTCATTGCATCGTTGCATCATTGCACACACCTTAATCGGCTTGCATTGCAGTGCAACGCGGTGCAATGCAGTGCAATGCACTGCATTGCACTGCAACGATGCAACGATGCAACGATGGGCTCGACCACTTCCATTGCCCAAATTACCCAAAGTACCGCGCTGGCCCTGGAGGATGGGCCACCCACCATCAACGATCTGTTCCGGTTCGAGTGCCAAAAGGGCCTCCTTGACTCACATATGTTTACCACCTATAATGCGGCGCTAGTCAAGGTTTTGGGTTACGCTCTTAGGCCATTTATGCCATTGTGGATGAAATGACTCATGATTTGTTTTGAACCTTATGCCGGCATGGGGTTGAGCAATCGGCTAAGGGGGCTACTATCCGTAATGAGGATGGCGCAGAAATTCAACTGGGATTACGCCCTCTTTTGGCCAATTTCGCCTCCTGCAATCACCTGTCGCTTCACGGATCTTTTTGAGCCCGTGCTAGAGTTGGCGAATCCGGCCGGAGCCATGGCGTACAGTTCCTGGAGGCTCTGGGTTCACGAGTCGGAGTTGCCATTGGGGTGGGCAAAAGCCTATCCAAGCCCTGACGTGCAAGGCCGGGCTATCGACCTGGAATATGACCGAATTCCACAGCAAATCAAGGCGGAATATAGCTGCCTCTTGGAAACGCTCCGACCCTTGCCGATTTTGCTCCACCAAGCCGATTCCCTCGTCCAGGAACCATGTGTGAGCGTGCATTATAGAGATGGAGCGGATTGGGACGCCTGGGGCCGGTCGATTTCGATAACCCAGTTTTGGCCCGTGATGGACGCATTCCCTGCGAACACGCGCTTCTTTGTATCGACTCATACTCTTGCGTCGTTGAACATTATGAGAGAGCGTTATGGCAATCGCATAATCCACAATGAAGGTAAGGAATACACGGGCCCAAGTGGAAAGCGAATCCAGGACGCATTGGTGGATTTATTATGCCTCGCCAAAGGCTCAACGCTGATAGGGACTTACGGCAGCACATTCACTGAAATGGCGTGGTGGTTTGGCCGATGTGAGCAGACCGTGCAAATCGTGGGGAGCAGGTCGCCGCAGTGGCGCGTTTTCTGACCGCGGCAAGCTGGCACGCGCCGGAAACGACAAGAGACTGCAGATCTTGAGCGTCAATGTGGCGCGCCGGTGCAGTCAGCATTGCCCTGCACCGGGCGAACCGGCGCTGGCGAATGGCTCAAATCTTTCAACACGCCTTTTCCGGGCCTGCCTCGCAGCCGCTTATTGCGTAGCCACCAAGGTGCTCCGGCAGCGGCGGCCAGGTCACACGAGGGTCGGGGATATGATCGACTGGCTTGACGTTTCCGCGCCAGGCCGCGCCGATGATCTGGGCTGTCTGATAGACGAGTGTGTGCCAACCGCAATTCCGCAAATAATCAAACCCCTGCGCGACTCCGGGTGCTGCCAGGTTATGAAAGATAATCAACGCATCCGGCTCCGCGACGCTTTCGCAGACCTCGGCGTTCTTGAGCGCCACTGGAGCCTGGTTGGCGCGGCGATCAAGATCAATGACCATTTGCGCCGCGCGTCACAGCCGCAAGTTCTGCGACCGCTTGGGGACTGTGGCCAGCGACAAGATTGACCGAACTTGCAACGCCAGCCAGATTCAAAGAATAGCTCACCGCTTGATGAATCATCGGGTCTGCCAATGAGGGATCAACTGCGTCTATCATCATGCCGGCGAGGGCGAGATGCGCGGTGGACCAACCCAGCCAACAACCAATTTCCAAAGCTCGCTTGCCCTTAAACTGGAGTGCTGAATTGTACACGAGGAGGGCCTCGTCGCGGCTTAGAAAGCCGGTACCCGGTGACCTCCGATCAACGTACCAGTTGTGCGGAATTCCGCGGCGAAGATAGGGCTGGTCACAGTTATTGGTGTCCCCAACCGTCATGTCCATGAAAGCTTGATCGGGTCGCACAATGGTCAGGCCGGGGGAAACATAGTCGCCGGCGGGCAGGTAGGCGTTGATTGCACCCAAGGTCGGAATTTGATCGGGGTATTTGAACGAGGTCACGCCAAGGTCGGTGCGCACAAATACACCATAACCCTTGGCCAGCGCTTGCTGGCAAAGGGGGACCGAATCGCAGTAACGCCCATCCGTGCCCGCAAGCCGGCAGCCTGATTCGAAAACGCGCTTTTTCACGGTGTACACCCCGCCGACGGCATTGACGGCGACACGCTGGTATTGAAAGATATCCGGAGGAAGGCAATGGCCGAAATTGGCGCCGTTGCCGTCAACAAAGCACCAGGTGTCATAAAAACACCAGGGCATTTGTGAATTCCAGCTCAGAGGCGCAACAATATCCCCGTCGTCTTGCAGGAGAAGGCCTGGCAAATCCGGCGAACTCATCTTGGCGGCATCCTGCATTAACGCCACATTCCAATCGCTGTGCAGCAGGGCTCGCTCGATCACGGCGTTGCGGACTGCCGCAAGGTGGACGCTGCGCGCCGCCTGGTGGCCTGCACGGCCGGCTGGGCCGGGGAGCGCATCTAGAAGGAACTCGGATGCGCCCAGGTTGAACACAAAAAGGTCGAGCGCTGGACGGCGCCATTGGCGCAACAGCTGTTCGGTGTCATCGGTGGAATCATTCACACCGATTACTACTCGTCTTGGCTGAACTTCAAAGTTGTCGATCATCCGCGTGAATGCCGCGACGAGGGAGGCACAATTGCGCATGGCGGTGATGACGCAAAGCGTTTGATCCATCCGACCGCTCTCCTCAGCTTGACCCAGCGCGGAGTTCCCTTGCCATGCGTTCGAAGACATCGTTCCAGTCGCCCGCACGTGCCTGACGGAATAGCCGCATTGTGGGATACCAGGGACTGTCCTCACGACCTAGCAGCCAACGCCAATCAGGAGCGTGGCGCAGCGCGACCCAAACGGGAACGCCAGAGCGCCAGCCAGGTGGGGGACCGCGGTGTCGGATGAAATCACCAGGTCAAGATTTTTCATGATGGCCGCGGTGTCGCGGAATGGCCCCGAACTTTCGTCGAGACGGTCGCTCAGGTCGAGCACGTTGAACTGTTTACCCAACTCTTGCAACTGCTCCGCGCCGCCCCCTTTTGCAGGCTGATAAGATTGACTCCTGGCAAGCGAGCCAGGCAGGCAAATTGAGTCAAAGGGAAACAGCGCCGGTGATCGCCGATGGTCGGATTGCCTTGCCAGGCAATGCCCACCTTCAGGCCCTTGAGCGGCGCCAGCGACTCGCGCCAATGCGTTACCAAATCGGCATCCGCACGCAGATAAGGGATATCGGCGGGAACGGTGGCTGGTGTGATGTTCAGCAGGCCTGGCACGCTCAGCAAGCGCGCATGCACGTCAAACTGCGGCAATTTACCTCCCAGGCTGGCCACGGTGTCCGCTCCCAGTGAATCTGCTAGCAGGCGCTGAAGCGGGCGCTGGCATACAACGGTGACCTTTTCGCCCAGCTTCTTTAGCGACACTGCCAAGCGAATGAACTGCAAAGTGATCGCCCAGGCCTTGTTCGGCCACGAGTAAAAGCGTGCGCCCATTCAGCGGTGAGCCGTTCCAGCGCGGTTTGGGAAAGAAATAGCGCGGAAAATTCTCGGTTTGCCAGCGATATTCGTACTCAGGCCAGCCGTGCTCCCAATCGCCGCGTTGCAGCCAAATGCAGGCCCGGTTTTGATGCGCCTTGGCATGGGCCGGGTCCAACCTGAGCACCTCGTTGTAAGAGGCCGAGAGCGCCGTCCAGTTCGCCGAGTTCCTGAAGGACGATACCCAGGCTGAATTGCGATTCAAGCCGTTCCGGGTTGAGCGTCACGGCATGCTGCAAGGACGTGGCAGCGTCTTCCAGCCGGCCAGCTTTTTCGAGCGCTAAGCCCAGGTTGTAGTGCGTTTCAGGGTTGTCAGACCGCAGGCCGAGGGCCAGGCGATAACAGGCGAGGGCCTCGTCAATTTTGCCTTGCTCCGCCAGCACATTCGCCAGGTTGACATGGGCTTCAGGGTGGTCCGGCTTGGCTTGCAGGGCGTTGCGGTAGCAAGCGACGGCGTCATCCAGTTGGGAAGCGCCGCGGAAGGCGCTTCCCAAATTGTTCCATGCCGCGATAAGGTTGGGCTGAAGCGTCAAGGCTTTCTGGTACGCGGCGATGGCTTCGCCGACTCGGCCGGCGCGGTGCAGGGCCAATCCGAGATTAAAATTGGCCGAGGCATCTTGGGGCTTTATTCGCTGGACATGTTGAAAGGATGCGGCAGCGGCGCTGAAGTTGCCCTGGTGGTAGTGCACCAGGCCGAGTTTAGTATTGGCATCCACATGATAAGGATCGGCTTGGAGCACCTGGCGATAAAGCTGCTCTGCCTGGGCGAAATTGCCGGCTTGATGCTGGTGGCAGGCCAGGTCGAAGATGTCCTGAATACTGCTCATGTTTTTCGCCGCATACTTTTTTGAAACACTTCCTGGGGTGTGATCTGGTTCAGACTGGCACAAACCGACCGGCAAATCAATGGTATCTCTTGCCAGTAGCAGCCGGAACAAGGGAGTTTGCCGTCCAGCACATCAACGGTGGGATATACGCCATACACTTGACCGCCGCGCACCTGGCTGCAAAGAGCAACCGCCCTGGTTCGCAAGCATCCCGCGATGTGGATCATGCCGGTGTCGCCGCCGATCACGATTTTTGCTTCCTTGATGAGAGCGGCAACGTCGAAGGCCTTGGCGCCGATGACTTTGTCGCTCTTGAACTCCCTCACAGTATCAAGTTGGTCGTGCAGCACGACAATTTTCTCACCGGCGGCTCTGAGCATATCCTCAAGCGCCAGCCAATTGGGCAGGAGCCAATCCCGATCTTGCCAGGTCGAATAAGGCGCGAAGCAAATACAGCCAGGTCGAGAGGACGGCGGCAAGGGCCGGTGGTCGGGCAAGCACGGCTCAACGTCGCAGACAGCCGCATAGTATTCCGCCCGGCTCTTTTTGCCGCGCTCGGCCAGTTCAGTGGGATACGCGGAGTAAATGTCAAAAAGCTTATCCGGCCTCTGTACAGGCGTACCCCCCCCCTCGGACACACACAGGGCGTCGTAGCCTTCGAAAACTTCAACGAACGGAGCAGCGTGGGGATGGACGGTATAGATCAACTCGGTAGAGGGAAACCGTTTACGCATGGCCGCCACCACGGTCATACCCAGGACCGCGTCGCCGATGCCAGGTGAGCCGTTTTTGATTTCGTAAGTGGCGTGCATGCTACTACCGTGTACCCTTTTTTCTCTCCGACCTCTGCCTTCCACAACAATCTGCCACCGTGTCGCCGGGGCAGTGGCTCGACATCTCCAGACACCCACCAGTATACCGCATAGCATATCATGTGGAGCAGCTAGTCGTGCGGATGTGGCAATACAAGGGACACCAGGGCACAAAATGTCAGCGATTTGGATTGAAAGCGTTTTCGCAAAGGCATGGCAATATCACCGCGAGGGCAATCTTGCGGAGGCAGAACAGCTCTATCGCCAGGTGTTGCAAGCCGACCCGAGGCATATCAATGCCACCATCAAAATGGGTAATTTGCTTTATGCGAAGGGCAATTTTGACGCGGCGATTTCTTTTTTCAGGCAGGTTTTGCAGCTCGGACACCAGGATGCCGCTGTCTGCTACAATCTCGGATTAGCGCTGCAAAGGACCAACCAAGACCAGGAAGCGGTCGCCGCCTACAAACATGCATTGAAGCTCCAGCCCGGCCTTTTTGTTGCCTGGAACAACCTGGGCATTGCTTTCAAAAAACTGATGAGACTCGACGAGGCAATTGCTTGTTACCGACATGCCCTTCAGCTCAAGCCTGACTACGCCGATGGCTATGGCAACTTGGCGAACTTGCTGGCTGAACAAAACAAAACCAGCGAAGCGCTACCCTACTATCGTCATGCCTTGACTCTGCGTCCCAATCATATTGAGACAATGTGCAATCTTGGCCGCGCCCTCGAAAAGACTGGCAGCATAAGGGAAGCAGACTGCGGCATACCGCCAAGTCGTTTTGTTGAACCCTGAGGAGGTCGATGCCTACTATCGGCTGGGGATTCTCTTTGAGCAGCTCGGCGAGTATGACTCAGCACTGGCGAGCTACACTGCATTGCAGTATTTGGATCCTTTGCACGAAAACCCCATCCGTCCACCGGCCTTCTAGCGGCTGCCTAGCATGGATGCGCGGCCCGGACAGCCTGCATTAATCCCTCAGCCACTCGCGACCATGTGAAGCGGCGCATGTCGGCTGCGGCCTGCCGACCGAGGCTCGGCAGTTTATCGCGGTTTTGATAGCACCATTCCAGTTTTTCGATGCATTCTTCAGTATTTGGCTCGCTCCACGTGCATACAACGCCGGCCTCACTTTGCATGGCAATCGGCTCATGCCGGTGAATGAGGACGGCGTTTTCAGGGCGCACAACATCCTTGTGGCCGGAGTTATAGCTTACGAGCGCGGGCTTGCCGCAAGCCAGGTATTCCATCAGCACCATGTTTGTGCCGCCCTCAACCCGGTTGGGGAAAAAGCCCAGATCGCTGCTGTGGTACAAACGCGGCAGCAACCGATTGTCACGCAAGCCCAAGGTAATGACGCGGTTGATGTCCACGCCGTTGGCGGCCAGCAAGTCGTTCATCCAGGTGAAATACCGGCTTTCGGGGGGCGGAAAATACCGGATCAATTTCGATTGGGCCATGGTGTCCCGGCTGGAGGGCCACATGGTGTACCAGGCATTGACCAGGAACACGTCGGGATGGCGATCCTGGAGTACCTTGTAAGCACGAATGACGACGTCCTGGCCTTTGCGAAGCTCGAACTTGCCGCCGGAAAAGATCACGAATTTGTCTTGCAAGAAACTTCTTGGCTCCTCGTGGGGACAAAAGAGCGTGGAATCCACGCCGTGATAAACCGTTGAGACATTCCCAAAGCCGTGTTGCCGGAGGACATCGGCACAATAGGTCGATCCGGCGGCGAGGTGGCGGTAATGTTCCCGAGCGTGCTGGACGTTGGCCGGCGAAAGAGCATTTTCCACAAATACGGCGAAACCGACCGTTGAAGGTGGGGTGATTTGCGGCACAAAACGGGCGAAATTGGCGCCATCGGCCATTTGGATTACTGGGCCGTTGGGCACCCAGTTGTTGCGCGTCAATCGGCTAAGCACATCTGGACTAGCCATCAACCGGCGGATTTGCCAGGAATCGAATTCATCTGTGATTGGCTGGGGCCAGTCGGGAGGAGCCAGCAGGCATATTTCATTCTGGCGCGAAAGGGCAAAGGCAATTTCTCTGCCTAGAATCCCCCAACCAAAGTTCGATCCCACCGGCAAGCAGAGGTAAATCATGCGGAACTCCAATCAGTTAATCCTATCATGGCTCACCAATTTCCGCCGCCATCCTCTGAAACACGTCTTCCCATTCCTCAAGGCGGGTTTGCCGAAACAAACGCATGGTCGGGTACCAAGGACTATCCTCGCGCCAAGCAACCAACGCCAGTCCGGCACCACGGCCAGGGCAAGCCACACGGGTACGGCAAGGGCGCCCGCCAGGTGAGCGATCGCGGTGTCGCAAGCGACAACCAGGTCAAGGGATTCGATGACTGCCGCGATGTTGGTCAGCGATTCGGCAGAATCTCCAAGCCGGCTTCCAAGATCGACAATCGGGAATTTGTGCCGCAGCTCAGCTAATTGGTGGGTGCCAGGACCTTTTTGCAAACTGATCAACTGAACCCCTTCGACCTGGGCCAACCGTGCAAAGTGGCTCAGCGGAATCGACCGCTGGCGGTCCGTGGGGTTGGCTGGGTTTCCTTGCCAAACGATGCCGACTTGCCGCAGGCGACCGCCTAATCGTTTTGGCATGCCGATTTCACGGCGCCAGCGTTCCACCAAAGCGCCATCCACCTTGAGATAAGGAACCGCAGCTGGGATGGTGCCAAGGTCGGTTTGCATCACGCCTGGAACGCTGAGCAGCGGCAATTGGACATCGAAGGGCGGCAAGGCTAAAGCCTGGGTCACCACACGGTGCACGCCGCGGACGCCCACCACCAAAGGAGCCAACACAGGCGGGCACTCGACCACCACGTTGCCACCGCGATCGGCCACCAAGCTCGCGTAGCGAATGAACTGAATCGTGTCGCCGAGGCCCTGTTCGGCATGGAGCAAAATCGTCTTACCGTCGAGCGCCGAACCTTCCCAGCGCGGTTGACTGAATGCTCGCTTGGCGTGTGTGGGTTGTGTCCAACGCCATTCATATTCCGGCCATCCGCGCTTGAAGTCGCCCGACAGCAGCCACAGGTGCGACCGATTCCAATGCGCGGTGCCAAAGTCCGGCTGCACGTGCAAGGCTTCGTCAAAGCATGGACCGACTTCAGTTAACTTGTTCTGACGCAACAAAGCAATGCCCAGGTTGGAAAATGCCTCGGGGTTGATCGGCTTGATTCGAATGGACTCCCTAAAACACGCCTCCGCTTCGCCAAACTTGCCCTGGCGATCGAGGATCATTCCCAGGTTAAGGTGAGCCGGGGCATAACCGGGTCGCAGGCTCAGTGCTTGACGGGCATGAGCCTGCGCCTCGTCAAGCTGATTCAGTTCTTTGAGAGCCAGTGCGAGGTTGCCATGGGCTTCGGCGAGGTCGGGTTTGATGCGCAGAGCCTCGCGATGATGGGACAGCGCTTCTTTGATATTGCCCTGTTTGAGCAGGGCGCCCCCCAGGTTGGTGTGGGCTTCCGCGAATTCGGGCTTGAGGCGCAAAGCCTGACGGTGGTTGGCCACGGCTTCGTCGAGAAACCCCTGAAGTTGCAAGGCACTGCCGAGGTCCGTATACGCCTCCGCGAAGTCGGTTTTCAACTGCACGGCTTGGCGGTAATGGGAAACGGCCGCGTCCAGCCTGCCGCTGTCCATCTGGACATGGCCCAGGTGGCGGTGGGCTGCGGCGAATTGAGGATCGATTTGCAGGGCCTGGCGGAGATGCGTCGCCGCCTCCTCAAGCAATCCCTGGCCGGCAAGTGCTCGACCCAGGTGGAAATGCGCCGCGGCGTCGCTTTGGTTGGCCTGCAATGCCAGTCGGTGGTGAACCATTGCCTCATCACGTTTACCAAGGTCGGCGAACGTCAGGCCAAGGATGTTTTGGGCTTCGGGCCAAGCTGGCTGCAGGCGCACGGCCTGCGTAAGGGCGGCAATCGCCTCGTCCAGTTTTCCCAGCCCTCTGAGGGCAGTGCCAAGGTTTTGGTAAGCGGCCGCAAAGTCGGGCCGAAGCGCCACGGCTCTCCGCGCATGCCGACGGCATCCGTGAGCCGGCCTTGCTTGATTTGCGCCAGCGCCAAATTGTTAAGGGCGTCGGCATCCGTCGGTTGGTGGACAAGGTGCTGCTGGAAACACGCGCCCGCTTCATCGAATTTACCTTGCTGTGCCAGCAAAACTCCCAGCGCATGGTAGGCCAACGGATGTTGCGGCCGCAGTTGGATGACCCGCCGGTAATTGGCCTCGGCCTGGTCGGCCTGACCCAATGCCTGGCTGACGAATCCCAGCAAGCACCAGGCGCCTTCATGCTGGGGGTCGGCCTGCACGATCTGACGGCAAATGTGTTCGGCAGCTTGCAGACGACCGCCTTCATGGTGTTGAATCGCAATTGCAAAGGCTTCGGAGATCGTTGCCATAGGTCAATCTGCGGCGTCAATGTTTTGTGGCGATTGTTTTCACGGTAGCTGCAATTTCAATGGCCAACTGAGCGACAACGTCATCGCAACGATGGTAGCGCCGTTAGCGAAACAGGCGGCATTTCGACATTTCCAGTCAGCTCACAGTCTATCGCATACCATGTGGTATGGACCAGATTACTTACCTGTTGTGGCGATACAAGGGAAAAACCAAGCTGCGAAAGGGACCAACCATGCCACGTCGCTACTTGGCGTTCGACATCGAAACCGCCAAGCAGGTTCCCGGCGAGGACTTCAACTGGCGTCCGCATCGGCCGTTGGGCATCTGCTGCGCCGCCACCCTGGCGAGCGATGCTGCGCAGCCAATTCATTGGCACGGCAAAACCCCAGACGGCCGGTTCGCCAAGAAAATGACGCGGGCGGATGCCAAGGGTCTGGCTGACTACCTGGCCAAGATGGCGGCCCAGGGGTACAAGGTCCTGACCTGGAACGGAGCCGGGTTCGACTTCGACATTCTCGCGGAGGAATCGGCTGCCGACGAGCTTTGTAAGCAGCAAACGCTGGCACACGTCGATATGATGTTTCATTTCTTTTGCGTGCAGGGCTACCCTGACCATGCCGCCGCCCCAAGGATGGCCGACGGTTCAGCAGGCGATGCTTTTGCCCAAGCCGGATACGTCGTGGATGAGCAAACCGCTGTCGCGCCAGGGCATGACGGGGTGGTTGGCGGGGAATTGAAAGGTGGCGTTCCTTAGAGGTTCGACAATGCCAACGAAAATGCAGAACTTGTACACCGGCATGAGCGGCCACCTTGGGGCAATGTCGGAGTTTCTTTCGCTCGGGTACAACGTGGCCATTCCGGAAGTGGATCGCGGCGACGACGTGTTTGTCGTCAGGGACGACGATGGCGACCTGAGCCGCATCCAGGTCAAGACGGCCAACGCTCGTACGACGCAATATGGTTACAGAGCCATGGTCGCCGTGCCGATGCTCCAGCTGGAGATACCAAAAGACCCTGAGTCTCCTTTACGTTTTTGCTGTCCGCCACGACAGAAGCTGGAAGGATTTCGTGGTCATCAGCCGGGCCGACTTGTTTTCGATCTGGAGGACGACCAACATGGGCAGTTTGGTAGGCACCCTACCGGCCAAGCAAAAACTCGTAATCCGGCTGGCGTTCCGCCCCAACTCGTTACGGACGGGGGCTGCTGAATTCCAACCCTACCGGAATAACTGGAACCGCTATTGGCCGACTATCGTCCACTGACGGTCAAGCGCCGGCCCCATTGAGATCGCGGGGCTTGCGGAGGATGCGGTCATTGGCCGGGTCGTAAATTCGGTAACCCCCAAGTTCGTCCAGTTGCGACCTGGTCAAGCCCGTCAGCAGGGTGGCAACCTGGTCCCACATTGCATCCTGAAACTGCTCTTGCACATCGATCTGTCTGTCGGTGCCGAGGAACACGCTAGGAACCATGCGGGCCTGCGGGAACCTTTGTTTGATAAGGTCGAGGCTGGTCGGTTGCAGCCTGTAAGCGCAGCCGTCACCCTGACGGCCGATGGCGATTTCCACCGGGCCGAGAGGCCCCTCGGAGACCTTGTCCTCGGCAACCTCATGGACGAGCCACGCCTTGTCCTTGGTCACCTTGCGGAGTTCGCGGGCGAACGCCCCGGCAGCCTCGCGGTCTTGCCAGACGTAGAGCCAGCGATTCTCCGTTCCCGGCTCGGGGGTCCGCGGTGTCCGGGTCAGGTCGATGTTGCTCTTCGCCAACAGGCGTGCGTAGGCCGCGAACTCTCGGTCTTTCGTGCCGCCCGGTCGGGTAACGGTGAATGCCATCTGGCTAACTCCTGCTGTCTTGCCGAGGAATGAATCGGAGACGAATCCATTATACCACGGCTGCACGCGTGGTCCACGGCGGGTGGCAGACCCAAGTCGTCGGCAACTGCCGCTCTTGCTGACCTCCCTGCGGCCAGCCGATTGACGTGCTGCCGGACGGATATAAAATCTCCACGGCCCCATTGAAACTTCACACTCCGGAGGCAGCCATGGGCATCGACCGCGATCTTGCCAGTCAAATCACCAATTGCCTTGCCCAGGAAGGCGATGAGAACAAACGGAACTTCGTCTTTGTCGGCGGCGCAAGAACGACGCGCTGCTCATCGACAAGAAGGCGATCGGCAGCGATAAGGTGAAGGCCGCGCAGAAGAAAGTGCCGGGGGCCGGACCGCTCCATAAGGGCCTGTGCTTCAGCGAGGTTGCCGAGGGCGAGGGCGGAGGCAAAAAACTTGTCTTTCTCATGAAGACGGTGCCTCCGGGTCTGGACCGCAAGCTGCGGCAGGCGATCAAGGAAAACGCCGGTTTGAGCTGTCACGTCGAAGTTCGCGCGGCCAAGGGCGAGATGCTGGACGAGAATTACGAGTTGCCTGGAGTCAACGACCGGACCAAAGACAAGTTGAAGGCGCCCTTAACCAAGGAGCAGAAGCAAAGATTTGTCCAGGCCAAGTACAAGAGGATGGTCAAAATGCTTGGCGCACGCGTGGGCAGGCTGCAAAAGTATGAGCCCGAGAAGGCCAAGCAGTTCGCGAGCAAGGCCGGGGCAATCCTGGAAAAAGCCGAGCTATTAGTGTCGCCAACGCTGCCTGCAAACAAACGGGATTACGACAAGGCCCGAGAGATTCTGAACAAACTCAGGGAAACGGTTCCCTCGGCCAAGACGGTCATGCCGCCCAACTACCCCGGTGGGGAAGACGCCTGGTCCGATTTCGAGACCCAGCCGCCGCCTAACTCCGATTGCACCGAAAAGCTTTACGAGGCGTCCAAGTTGATTCACCGGCTGGAGGATGCGGTGCGACAATACCCGGTCGTCCAGGAGGCCAGAAAAGAATATAAACGGGCCAGCGCCCTGGCCCGGCAGTTCAATTTTGGCGAGGCGACTAATGCGCTCGATGTCCTGATCCCCGCCATGCAGCAGGTGCTCGCCCGCAGTCTTTCCTGCGGCCGCGCTCATGAGCTTTTGACGGAGCAGCACGATCCTGAATTCTCCGCGCTGGAGTTGGCCGCCGTCGAGAACGAGATCAAGTCGGCCATGAGCGTGCCGCTCGCCAAGATTCCCGCTCAGCTCGGACACGTCGAGGACCGTCTGCGCCACATGATGAGCGAGCGCGGCCGTTGCCTGGAGGTGGCCAAGACCGTCGAGGGGCTGCTCGAAAAGGCGGCCAAGACGCTGGACAAATCGAAACTCGGCGAGCTGCAGACCGCCTTCAAGGCGGCTGGCGACAAAATGCAAACGGCCGGCATCATCGCCGCGTCGGAGGCCCTGTCGGAAGTGGAGGCGAGCATTCGCTCCGCCATGCGCAAGGCGGAGGACGGCATCAGCGAGCCCAAGAAGATGCAGCAAACCCCGGAAGCCCGCCGGCTCAAGTTGGCCTTGAACATTCAAAACATGCGCCACGCCTCCACGACCCTCGCCGAGCACAAGCCGGAGCTTGCCAAGAAATTCGAAGTGGGACTGAATCATCTCCTGGACCTGGCCAAGACCGATTTCGATCTTGCCGAAAGCAAGACCGAGCAGCTGAGCGTCAGCCTGCAAAAGACCCTCAAGGAGCTTGGCAAACTGGGACCGCGCAAGGGCAACAATCGCTGGCGGCGCAGGGCGATCCAGTTGGCTCCCGGACGGACAAGCGGCCAGGAGAGCACCAAGCAGTGGAAAGAGCAAATCGACGAAAGCGGCTTGCTCGGCCGCATGAAGCCCGGCAAGCGGCTCGGCGAAGGCGGCTACGGCTTCGTCTCGATCCTGGACGCGCCTGAGGACGAGGACACGCCGCCGCTCATTATCAAAACGCCGACCAGCGACGAGGCGCTCAAGTCCCTGGAAGAGGAAGGGAAAATCTACGCCAAGATCGGCGATCACCCGAACCTGGTCAAGTGCATGGGCATCCAAACCGTCGGCGACCAGAAAGGCTTGGTGCTGGAGCGCGTCCAGGGCAGCACCGTCGGCGACTACATGAGCGAGCTCAACGCCAAGCTCGAGGAAGGCACGCTGTCGGAAGGGGCTTACTGGGGCACGGTCCAGTATTCGCTCAGGAAGATGATGGAGACCATGGACTTCCTCAACGAAAAGGGCTTCTCCCACAACGACCTCAAGCCGGGCAATGTGATGATTGACGAGACGACTGGCGAGCTCAAGGTGATCGATCTGGGCACCGTCAATCCTCTCGGCGCCAAGGTCGAAGGGGTTGACAATCCGACCTACCGGGCGCCGGAGGATTTCGATGAGCACAGCTCTACGCCGAGTACGGATGCCTTCGCCACCGGCGCCACCATTTTCGCCTCGGTCATGGAAAAGGACACGTTCCACTACGGTGATGAAGAGCGCATGGAAAGTAGCTTCATGTATAAACAGGTGGAGCAGGTCAAGGAATACGGCAAAAAAGACACCGACGAGGGGGCGTTTCCGCAAGGCGGCAAGCTCGATTCGTCGGAGGGGACGTCTCAGGGCACGTCCGGCAAGTCGGGGAAAGGGAATTTCGGCGATTCCCAGAAGCAATTCGAAAGCTTCATGAACGCGCTCATGCATCCGGACCCGTCGAAACGGCTATCGCCCAAGCAGGCGCTCAATCACCCGTTCTTGTCGGATTCGCTGATGGATGATGAGAAGGCCAAGGAGCTGATCAAGCAAATGGCCAAGGAGCCGATTGACGATTGAGGGTCAGGTCTTCCGGCGTGATTTGGCCTTGCCGCTGGTTGCTCGGACTTCAGTTTCTCCAAATAGTTGGCAATCTCCGCTGGGGACAGGCCGGCAAGCCGCACTTCGGGCGACAGGTCTTGCAAGGCCTGACGCTGTTCCTCCGGCGTCAAATCTTTGAAGTGCTTTTTGGCGGATTCGCGTACGTAATCGGCCATGCTGTAGGACACGCTGATACCCTCCCCTCGATACTTATCCAGCAAATCGCCTAGTAGGGAACCAATTTCCTGTGAGCGTTGTTGGTAGTTGCCTGCTCCGTATTCCACTTTCTCTGCCGATGCGCTGAACAGGTGAAAATGCGCGTTTTGCGGCTCATTGGACACCTGACCGGCAACAATAATTCGTATCCGATCCGTGCCCCGTTGGCAATTGTACACGCCAGGTTGAACCAACTCCAACGTCAAATCGTTCGCTAGACCCTGCGGAAAACGGCTGCACACGGCATAAAGCCGAAATTTCGATTCAGGCAGCAGCGGCTGACCTCTTGGCGTGCACTGCTTCCGGTAATTGACGTAGTGCCCGGTGAGTTCTTTCAAAACCCAGTCGTTGAGGGCGTCGTGGTGCGACCTGAAGGTGATCAAATTGTGCGCTGCCAAGTCTTCAAGACCAGCGGGAAGGCGGCCAACGAATTTTCCCAAACCGCGCCGCACCACCACCACGTCCAGGAACTGCTTCCTCGACGCCAAGTTCTTTTCCAGCTCCACGACAAAGGGGGAATCGGTAAAGAGATCCAACAAAATCAAGCCGAAAAACCGGTGCCAGTCCATTGCAATTGTCTCAGCGTGCAAATGCTGGATCGTCAATGCGGATATTCTCAAAAACCCCCGCTGGCATTTTAGCAATTAACCAAATTAACGCGAAGCCCAGAACTGGACCCGGCAAGACCTACGAGCCGCGGGCCCTACCAGCCTCGCCGGGCCCGCCATTTATTCGGCAAGGCAACGCAGCCCGACACCAGGCGACGGCCTGGACCTGGCATCCTGGCGCGGTAAGGGAAAAAAGCCCGCGAATTCCGGTTAGGCAAGGTACTCACCGGACGAAACTCGTTATTGATCTTGCAGGTCGTCAGCACATGGCTCTCGCCTGGGCGAAACCGGTGCCGGTGCTTTCCATCGAGGGTGAGACTTTCGTGACGTTGCCGAAAAGATTGGAGCGGTCCCTTTTTCACAAGCGCTCTAACGTAATAGGGCATGCGCCGATTGGCGCATGCCATGTGAAGGAGGTTTTCAACTCGAAGGAGATTCGCTTGGCTGAGCACGATCCCTATGCCGCCTTGCGTTCGCCGAGTTATCGGCTGCTTTTGTGCGGCGGAGTGCTTGGAGCGATTGGGGGAGAAATCCAGGCCGCTGCCGTCGGTTGGGAAATCTACATGCGGACCGATAGTCCGGCCGCCCTCGGCATGACAGGACTGGCCCAGTTTGTACCGGTGCTGCTTTTGGCGTTGCCAGCTGGACAGGTTGCGGACCATTTCAATCGCGTGCGAGTTTTTCAGGTGGCTCTGTTCGCGTCGCTGCTTGCGTCACTCGGATTGGCCGCCATGTCGTTTTGGCAAGGACCACTGGAACTGATCTATCTGTTCCTGGTAATCACCGGTTGTGCCAGAGCTTTTAGTGGTCCCGCTCGACAATCACTGTTGCCTTTAGTGGTTCCAACAGAGGCGCTCAGCAATGCCGTTACCTGGAACAGCAGCGGCTGGCAAATTGCCAACGTTGCCGGCCCCGCGCTCGGCGGTTCGCTGATTGGCCTGACTGAAAACCTTGCGGATTTTCACCTTGCTCCCGTCTACCTGCTCGCGGCTACCTGTTCTTTGACCACCATCAGCCTTGCCTTTTTCATTCGCCCGCGCGTCACGAACCGGCCGCTGCTTCCGCGTAACTTGAAAACCCTCCTCGAGGGAGTCCGGTTTGTCTGGAATAATCAACCGCTCCTTGCCGCCATCACGCTTGATTTGTTTGCCGTGCTGCTGGGCGGCGCCACGGCGCTTTTGCCGATATACGCGAGAGACATTCTGGAAGTCGGCGCATTCGGCTTCGGTTGTCTTCGCGCGGCTCCGGCCCTCGGCGCCTCCGTCACGGCGGTGCTCCTGGCGCACCGACCGCCGCTCGCTCGCCCTGGTCGTGCCTTGTTGCTCGCCGTCGCCGGATTTGGGGCCGCCACCATTGTGTTCGGTTTCTCTGACAATATGCCGGTTTCCTTGGCCATGCTCATCCTGACAGGAGCCTTCGACAACGTCAGTGTGGTGGTCCGCAGCACGCTCATGCAAACGCGCACACCCGATGAAATGCGTGGCCGAGTCGTAGCGGTCAACATTGTGTTTATCAGCTCATCCAACGAGCTGGGCGCCTTCGAGTCGGGTACGACTGCAGCTTGGTTCGGCCCAGTCGCATCCGTAGTTGGCGGTGGCGTCGGAACGCTGGTGGTAGTGCTCGCGGCGATGTGGCGCTGGCCTCGCCTGATGCAATTGGGGAAACATTACGAAGATGGACGCTGAGACAACAAGTCGGGCCTTCACCCCAAGGCTCACTCCACATACCCCCAATCCCATCCCCCTGACTCATCCTTGAAACCCAGCAGCATCCCCCGGCTGCTGGCTTTATCTTTTTCCCTTTTCAGCGGGTCCGCCAGATCAGCTTGAACTGCTTCGTGCCGAATTCCTGTTCGGCCAGCGCTTCGCACAGCGACTGCGCTTGCGCGAGAGTGGTACCCTCCGCGCGATTGGCAGTAATTCGCGCGATTGGATACAAGTTGTGCCGCTCGATCACCATCGGCCCAAGGTTATCGCGAATGTCAATGACCGTGCCTAGCTGGACCATCTGATTCTGCTTGTTCTTAACTTGCAGCTTCAAGATGTCGGAAGTCCGGTCGGGGAAGCGCGGATCGAACTGCAGCTTTATCTGCCAGGTCCTGCCGAACTGGTTGAAGTTGTTGACGTAATTGGAGCCGAGATAGACCTGCAGCGTGTTGAAGACTTCGTTGATCTCCACGCCCATAGCCAGGCACTTGGCCCGGTCGATTTCCATGGTCAAAATTGGTACGCCGCGCAGACCGGAACCGACGCCGACATCCGAAAACCTGCCGCTCTGGCTCATTTTCTTGACCATTGCTTCCGCGCATTCTTGTAGGCTCGCGCTGCCGTAATTGCCGCGGTCTTCAATGGCGAACTCGATCGGGAAGCCGTACACCGGGAATCCCTCCGCAGGGGAGGGAACACTCAGCCGGAACACGGCTTCGGAAATCTGGTCCTGCAGCGCGCCGCGCACATTCCCCGCGATCTGTTCCCGGCCAAGTTTCCGTTGGTCCTTCGGAGTTAGGCGAACGACGAGACAGGGCTGACTCCGAACGAGGGAGAACGGATGCTCGGTTAGCGCCAGCACATCCTGCACTCCTGGCGTTTTACGCAACAGCTCCGCCGCTCGTTCCAGGGTTCGGGCCGTTCGCTCCGCCGAGGCGCTATGCGGCAGGCTGCGCATCGATCACCAGATACTCGGGCGTCGCGGGGTTATTCGGTTCCTCCAGATTCGGCGCGAAATCGAAGGCGACAGCAAGGGCCAGTCCAGCGGGGGCGCGGGCGCGGAGTTCCTTGAGCTTGTCGAGAACGGCGCGGCTCACATCGCTCGCTTTGGCGTTCGGCAGGGAATGGATGCTCAGCAACGCCATAGGTTTGCCGTTGATGCTCGCGTTGCTTCCTCCGATCCTACTCAACTCGACGCGGGCCACGTCTTTCAGCCGAACCGTGCGGCCTTCGGGGGTGGCTTTCACGATTAGGCTTTCAAATGGTTCCGGCTCAGTGAGCCGACCGAGCGTGGTGATCGTCCACTGGAGTTGCTGACCTTTCGGCAGAGGGGCTTGGCCGATCGGCTCACCGGCCACCTGAATGTTCTGCTCGCTAAGAGCCGTGACCACGTCCATCGCACTCAGTTGGAGCGCCGCCAGCTTGTCGGCATCGAATATAACGGCGCATGCGATGGTTGCGCTGGCCGAAGAGGACGATGTCGCTGACGCCGGGCACGCGGGCGAGTTCGTCCTTGACGCTGATGGTCGCGTAATTGCTGAGGAAGAGATCGTCAAACTTATTGTCCGGCGAGGTCAGGCTGACCAGCACGAGCGGCTCCGGCGATTTTTTGTGAACGGTGATGGCTGCCTGTTGCACGAGGGCGGGAATAACCGGCAGGGCGAGACTGGCTCGGTTCTGCACCAGCACCAGCGCCGTGTCGAGATCGGTTCCTGCCTCGAACGTGACGAGCAGCATATAACTGCCGTCGCTGGCGGACTGCGAGGACATCGACAGCATGTGCTCGACGCCGTTGATTTGCTCTTCGATCGGTGCGGCCACCGTATCGGCGACGGTCTGCGCGTTGGCTCCTGGATAGAAGGCTTGGACCGAAATCACCAGCGGGGCATTGTAGCTAGCGGGTTCAATCTTGGTGGTGCGATTCTTGTCGTCAACGGGATCCGGCACGGCACGGAAAATGAAGAGGACAGCAATGGCAGCGACAACGAGCAGAATGCGCAGCGGCGAAAATGCTGGTTCGTCGTCGGGACATCATGGCGGCTCCTTCTCGATGGTGAGGTGTGCGGCTTCTTGACAGTATATAGCGATTCTGATCGCAGGGAGTCTGTGCCGGCAACCTTTACTTGACCTTCTTCACTGCGGGCGGTTGCCAAGTGCCGTCGAGGATCGACGGGGTAGATGCCTTCGGCCAGTACATGCGCAGCATGGCGATGAAGTCTCCCTTCGGAGCCGGGAGCCAGTTCGCTTCGTTGTCTTTGCCCGGAGACTCGTTCTGGAAGTACAGCGTCAGCGAGCCGTCGTCGTTGAATTTCGGGTTGTTCCGCAGACTGACGGTAAGGTCGAGCCAGGCGAAGGAGTACAGCGTGTCGGCATTGGGCGCGGACACGCCTCGGTAGTCCGCCGGCGGATACTTCTTGACATTGATGAACTGGTTCATGGGCCCACGGAACCCCTCAACCTTGGGGACGTTGGTCATCTGCACCCGCGTAACCTCAGTGGTGATCAGCGAGTAGCCATAGATGTAGGCCTCAGTGGCGATCTCGACGGCTTCCTTTTCACCGAGCTTTTCTTGGGCTTGGGCCGGGTCCGAGAAGGAACCACGCAACAACAAGGCGCCAAGGAAAATCGCCGCTGATGCTAGCAAACTGCGTTGCATTTGCGTGCTCTTCAGTGGGGTCAATTTCTGTGTGCCAGGAGGCGAGTCCCAATTGCCTCTATCGTCGCGGAATCCGTCAAAGACAATGCTATCGGAAGTATAGGCGGATTCAACTGATTCGCTCTCAACGCCCGCAGACATGCGGCCCCTATCCACAAGCTCCCGAGCGGATCAGCGCCGGTGCACCACGGAACATCCAGCGTCGGTCAGGGCCACCTACCTGGCGAGCGCTCGCTACTCCGGTGTGTCGCCACCGCTGCGCGTTTACTCCAGGCCGGCCTTCATAGTATCTGCTCTGAAAATTCAACCGGCCTATGCGCGCAAAACTTTTGTCCCCGTTTTGAGTGATGAAAACGGAAGATATTTGGGTACTGGCGCTTCAATAACGAACACCATTACGCTGCCGGCTCGTGCGGCTGTAACGTGACGTGGTGTCCCAATCGTTCCAAGCGACGCACCAGCGATCGCGTCAGCCGGACGGTATCCAACTGCTCCAGGTAATCCGGACCTAATTCCCGATACGTGGTCCGGTCTTTCAACACGTGGAAAATAATGCCGAGGATGGTGTGTCCCAATGCCACCAAAGCACGCTTCTTGCCGCGCCGCGCAGCCAGGCGTCGATACTGCGCCGACAAATACGTCGCCTTGGTGTGGCTGGCCGCCCATGCCACTTGCACCAACGTGGTCCGCAACCAGCGGTTGCCCTTCGTCGTTTTCCCGCTCTTACGCTTGCCGGCACTCTCGTTGTTGCCAGGACACATACCCGTCCAGGAAGCCAAACGAGCTTCGCTGCCAAACTGGTCCATGTCGGCGCCGATTTCCGCCAGGATATTCTGTGCGGCCTGTTCGCCAATCCCCGGGATCGTTGCCAGCCGCTCCACGGCCTCCACATGATCGGCTGGCAGCACCTGCGTGACGCGCTCCGTCAAGCGGCCGATCAAGCCTTCCAAGTGGGTCAATTCATCCAGCAGCAACCGCAGCAAGAAACGGTGGTGGTCCGTCACTTGGCCATGCAAGGCCACACGCAACTGCGGCAGCTTGGCCCGCAGCTTGCGTTGAGCCAGGTCAGCCAATTTCTCAGGATCGTCCTGACCGGCAATCAACGCTTCCAGCATGGCTCGCCCGGAAACTCCCAATACGTCCGTCGCCACGCTCGCCAACTTGATGTTGGCATCCTCCAACACCTTGTGGATGCGATTGGCCACCGACGCCGTGGTCTGGATCAACTGCCGACGTTGCCGTGTCAATTCCCGCAACTGACGCTGAGCCGTTGCGGGTACGAAACTGCGGCGCAGCAGGCCGTGCTGCAGCAGTTGGGCGATCCACTCCGCGTCCTTGACGTCGGTCTTGCGGCCGGGCACCTGCTTGATGTGCTGGGCATTGACCAGCAGCATCTTGAACCGACCTTCCAGAATGTTCCAAATCGGCTTCCAATACACTCCGGTCGATTCCATGGCCAGGTGCGTCACCCCCTGCTGGCTCAGCCAATCGGCCAGTTCGAGCAAATGACGCGTCATGGTAAGGAAAGTGCGTGTCTCTTGGTGAGCGGGGCCTTGGCCGTTGTGGCGGCGCACGCAAACCACGACGGTGTCCTTGTGAACGTCCAAACCAGCACAACAGGAGTAAACGATGTCCACGGGGTGACCTCCTCGGGACTCGCCCCTGGAAGACAGCGTCAGGTTGAGCAATCTGCTCTGCGTGCTCTCCCACGGTGGGAGGCGACAATTTCGGGTTCGCAGCGCTGTCCGGGACAGACTGACACTCGGGCTCGCAAGCACCAAGTAAAATACCGACCTCGTCCAAGGCCGAGTCCACCCTCCAGCATAGCGGACGCTCAACCGATTTTCATGATTTCAGGGTGCCGCGCCGCGGCATGAGGACTGACACCGCTTTCTCCACCGCTTTCTCAGGCCGCAGTTGCGGCGCGGAATCTGGCGCGGCACGTTCCATGGATTATGCTTTTTGAGCCACTCTCAGGTCGGCCCAGTCGGCTCACAATCGCAGCCGCCCCCACAATTTCGTGGAAAGCTGCAGCAGGGTCCAGCGATGACGAATCTGCCACAACACGAGGGTCTTGCGGGGTTAGCCCTCTTCCTGATTGCGGTATCGTTCGTGTTGCCCGCGGTCAAGTCGACCCACGGCGAGATGAGTGCCATCGATCTTGTCGTGAACGGCACCGCCAGCACCTATAAGGGCAAGGAAAAGGGAAGCCACGCGCAGCGTATCGAATCCCTGGACTTCCGCCTAACTGGCGGTGCGGCAAACTTTCTCGCTGCGCTTGCCTTTTATGCTTTCTTCCAGGCGCAAGTATTCGATATCGACCTGGCTGGCCGGATATGCCATTCTCCTCGCCACGCATTCGACCTGGAGCCTCCAGGCGATGAATAGGATGAATTCGACTTTCGACTTGCGTGTGGGCAACAGCCTTTGGCTGGTTAGCATGGTGGGACTGCTGTGCGTCGCCTGCCTCAACAGACAATATTGCTTGAAGCGCGTATTTATCGACTTTGAGGATGACCGTCCTCTTCCAAGGTAAGCCGCGTGTATCCGCGTGTTGAACCATTGATAGCGAGGGCTATCGGATGTCCTTGCGCGTTGCAGTCCGCAGCAGTCCGCAACTCCGGAGAAGTTTTTCCTCCTCGTGATGCCTGATTCGGTCACCGCAACCGACGCATCGAACGGCACTTGGACCCGAAATTGCTTCGTCATGGCTGGGTCATTCGAGTGCCTGTCATCCGGCGTGACCGGAAAAGACAGGAAATTCGCCTCCAGGTCGCGCTTCCGACCAGGCCCAGCGGCACGCGATGCGTCAGCGGTTTCGCCAACGCAGCTGCCTGTGACCCGGGCCAAATGCGCCTTGACCTGGTCGCAGTATTCCCGCGCCGCACGGCGGGTGGCGCCGAATCCCACGCGCTTCGCCAGTTCGTGGTACTGGGAGCTCGGCTTCATGACAATTTGAAAACAACACGGGCGATGCAAGAAAGCCATTGGAGCCGCGCAGGAAAGCAGGGTCAGCTAATGCAGTCTCGCCCTCCTGGGCGTCGTAAATGGTTGCTGGTGAACAGTTTATTATCTTGGCTCGGCCGAGCACAGCGATTTTGGAGCCCGCGCAAGCAAGCGCGGGGGTGAGTGTGTGTAGGTGCGCAAGAATACGGCCTTGTTGAAGCCATCCCGCATGGAACGAGGATTGCTTCCGGCTGTCGTGGGACGTGAAACGAATTCGTTACCAATGGTTGCCATGCGGCCGCACCCGCTATCATCCAACGTCAAACGCTGGTGAATTCATTTAAGAGGGGTCTGCCCGGGGCTGCAACGCAACGCATTTCCTGTCGCTCTTGGGGTCAATCCAGCGTTTGTTGACTTTGCAAATCAAGATTCATTGCACGGAAGGTGCCACCAAAGCTGGATTGCACCCTGTGTGTGCAATGCTAGCAATGCAAATCGCTTAATCCATCTGCACAATCTCAAACGCCGCCTTGGACGCCTTGGGCTTGCGCACATCAAGCGTGACGGCCGGCAAACTCTCGGTCCCCACCATCGCTCTTACCGTGATGCGGTGGCGTCCAGGCGCCAGTTGCACGGTGGTCGCTTTGCCTTGGCTGTCGTACTGCTCCTCGTCCACCCAGAACGTCGCCTGTCCAGGTGCCGACAGCAGCAATTCCACCGCTCCAGCCTTGCTGACCTGTATTTCCCCTTGCAAATAAACCACGCGCGGCTTGCGCTTCTGGAGCAGATCGGCCAACGGCAGCTTACCGTCCGCCAGCGCATACGTCGTCTCCCAGGCATCCGCGGGAGCCGCCAGGACCGCGTCGCGGAAGATGTCGCGGTTAGGCACGTCGCCGCTCAGCGACGCCGGCAGGCTGCGCAGCGTTTTCCAGCGCTGCACGGTCGTAGGCGTGCGCACGGCATAAGGGCCAGGCTTGCCCAGCTCCGACACGTAGCGAATCAGGTCGACCAGTTCGGGCCTGGTCAACGTCCGCGTGATGCCGTCTGGCATCAGCGATTTGCCGGCTTGCTCCTGGTCGATGTCGGCCGTGGCGATACGAATCAGCTTGCCCGTCGCATCTTTCAGTACCACCACGCTCTTGTTCTTTTCCACCACAATGCCGGTGACGATTTGGCCGGTGGCCGTGGTGATGACCTTGGTGAGGTATTCCTCTTTGATCGACGCGCTCGGGTCGAGCACGCTTTGGATGATGTAGTCCAACGGCGAGGCGCTGCCTATGGGGCCAAGGTCGGGGCCGATGTTGCCGCCGGCTCGGTTGATGGCGTGGCATTTCATGCAGCCAAGGTCCAAGCGGCGGAAAATATGCTCGCCGCGGCCGGCGTCGCCCTTGGTCGTCACCTCGGATGCAAGCTGCTGCACTTCGGCCGGCGTCGGCGCCTTGGGGGCGGCGTCCAGGCCGGCGAATTTGCTGATGACGTTGGCCAGGCCCGCGTCGCTGCGGCCCGCCAGGATCATCGCACGCAGGATGCGCTTGGATGTGTCGGCCGTGAGCTGCTGCTTGGACAGGGCGGCGGCCAACTTGTCCGAGCCGTCTTTGCGGTTGAGGAACGCCTGGATCAGGTTGATCGGATCGGTGTCTTGCTCGGGCAACGCCAGCGACGCCGCCGCGGCACTGGCCCCTGCGTCGATGTCCACCTGCGCCATTGCTTCAGCGGCATGGAACTGAATGGCGAGCGGGTTGGCTTTGCCGGTCAAATCCCGCAATGCCTTGAAGCTGGCCGGATCGCCCAATGCCGCCAGACCGTCCATGGCGGCGAAGCGGACCGGCTGGGGCGATTTGGCGTCGCCGGCAACACGCTTGAATTCCTCAGCGGCTTCCTTCACCTTCCAGGCCGCCGCCAGCCGCAGGGCATCGGGCAGCAACGCGGCGTCAGTTTCCTTGAGAAGACCAAGGATCTCCGCAGCGGGCACGGCAGGCTGAACCTTGCGTGTCGCGGCGGCGTCCGCCAGCCAAACCAATGCGCGGCTGCGCAGGTCCGGGGCATACAACTTCGGATCCAGCGTCTTGGTCCAGATCGCCTTGAGCTCCTTGTCCGCGCCGTTGCGGCACACGGCCTCGATCAGCGTCGCCTTGCGACGGCGTCGAGCTTGCCGTTGTCCAGGATTTTCAGGAGCGAGGCCGCGATGTTGGCGCGATTCAGCTTGCCGGTGCTTAAACGCTTCTCCAGCGTGTTGAGCGTTTCATTGAAAGTGAAGTCCAAATACTTGTCGACCGGCGAGGACAGCAGCTCCACGGCCACGGCCAGCGCCGCTTCGCTGTGGAAGAAGCTTAAAGCGCGAATCGCCTCGAGCCGGACTCGCGGATTCGAGTCGGCGATCTGCACGCGCAGCAACTCCAGTGGATCGCTGACCTGGTCGCGCCAGTAACACAAAACGTGTGTTGCCGCGGCCCTGGCATGGAAATCGGGCGAGTGCAGCATGCGTTTGAGCAACTCGACGTCGACCACGTTGTGCGACTGATGAAGCCATAGGGCTTCCATCATGTGGTGTTCATAATCCTTATCCTGCGGATCGAGGCCCTTCATCCATTTTTGCATGGCGGCCAGGACCTCCTTGGTGTCGCGGCCGCCCAGCTCGATGCGGGCTCGGTAGCGGACGCGGTCTTCCGGCTCCTTCAAAATGTCGAGCAGTTTGGCGATGGGCTCGGCGTCGATCTTGACGGGTGTGAGCAACGGCCTGTCCTCGCAGGTGATGCGATAAATGCGGCCATGGTCGTGGCCGCGGCTGGGATCGCGCAGGTGATGCTGCATGTGGCCGATGAGCGGATTCTGCCAATCGGTGAAATACAAGGCGCCGTCGGGCCCAATTTTCAGGTCGGAAGGCCGGAAATTGGGGTCGGAAGACTTAACGATAAAATCCGCCTCGGTTCCCTTGAAGCTGGCCCCACTGTCGGTCAGCTTGTATTGCAGAATGCCCTGGAAGCCGATGACGTTGGGCACTAGCAAGTTGCCCTGCATCGAATCGGGGAAATGCCGGCTGGACATGATTTCGACGCCGGGGCAGGGCCTGGTTTTTCTGTCGTAGATGGTGATCTTATTGCCGGGGTGGCGTTGATCGGGGTCGGCGGTTTGACCGGAATAGAGGGTGGCGTGATAAGGCACTGAATTGGTGCCGTCCATCACCACGTCCTGACCCCACCTGTCAAAGACGTGGCCGTGCGGGTTGGCGAAGGGCACGTTGACATAAACCTCGAATTTCTGGGTGCGCGGCTCATAGCGGAAAACGCCGGCGTTTTTCTCGCGCGGGCGGGCCGTAGATGTTTTCCACCTGGGTGTGGTGGAAGGTACCTTCCTGAAAATAAAGGGCGCCGCCCGGATCGAGCGTAAAGCTGTTGGCGGTGTGATGCGAGTCGGCGGAATCGAGGCCGTGCAAGATGCGGACGCGAAGGTCAGCCTTGCCGGTGCCCTTCGTATCCTTGAGGAACATCAGGTCGGGCGCCTGGGCCAGCAGCACGCCGCCGTTATAAAACTCGAAGCCGGTCGGGCAGTTCAAATGGTCGGCGAAAACGGTGCACTTGTCGGCCTTGCCGGTGCCCTTGGTGTCCTCGAAGACCAGCAATTTATCGTCCAGCGGATCGCCCGGCTTCCAGTGGGGATAACTCGGCCAAACGGCCACCCACAGCCGGCCCTTGGTGTCAAAGGCCATCTGCACCGGGTTGACCAGCAAATTGGGCCATTCCTTCTCCGAGGCGAAGAGGTTGATCTTGAGACCCTTGCCCAGGGTCATTTTCTTGATGGCTTCTTCGCCGTCGAGGTAGATGTGCTCCCCGCCTGGCAACGGGCCGGGCTTATTGGTCGTCACGGGGATGAATGGAGGCAAATTGTTGTCCGGAACCTTGGCATCCCGGCCCTGGGCCGCCAGCCAGACATTTTTGTCGCGGTTGGCGGTCATGACGTCGAGGATTTCCATCTCCCGGTCCATGACGACGCGATTGGTGATGCCGTTGTAGACGAGGCTGGATCGTCCGCCGTAAACGTTGTAGCCGTCGAGGGTGCGATAGCGGTTGAACCAGTAGAAATTCTTGTCGAGCACGGCCTGGCGGATCGTCTCCATGTGGACGGCATCGAGATTGGCAGGGGGCTCGCCGAACAAGGCCTTGTCGATGATCTGGGCCACCAACTTGTCGCCCTGCTCATTGAGGTGCAGGCCGTTGATCGTCAGAGCGCCCTTCTTGGTGTAGTCCTGCCGCTCCGTGTGCGGATGCTTGGCGAACACCTCCAGGGTGGGGTGGAACAAATCGACAAAGACGACGCCCTTTTCCTTGGCCACTTCAGCCATTGCCGCCGTGTACATCTCGAGCCGCTTGTTGCCCGCCACGCCGTCGGGCAGATTGCGGTCATGGAGGTTTTCGAGGGCGGTGGGCGAAAACAGCACCAGCCGCGGCGGCGTCTGGCCGTTGTATTTCTGGCCGGCCGTCTTGGTGATGAAATCTTCCAGGTCCTTTTTGAAAGTCGGCAGCCCCGCCTCGCCGGCGAAGGATTCGTTGTAGCCGAAGAAAGCGAAGACAACGTCGGTCTTGGTTTTCTTGAGCCATGCAGTGTCCTGGGACTCACCTTTCTTTTCGGGAGTGCCGAAATTGGCGGAGCGCAGCCGCGTCTTGAGCTCATCGCCGCCAAAGCCGAGGTTGCGAAAGACCAGGTCGTGCTGGGGAAAACGGTTAAAGAAGTAGGTTTCCAGCCAACCGTCATGCTGCATCCGGTCGGCCAGGGCATTGCCGATGATGCTGATGTGATCGCCGGTGCGGAGCTCCAGGCGGGGCGTCTTCGGGGGCTGCGATCTGCTCACAGCTGCATCGGGCGCGCCAACCAACAACACAATTGCCAGGATCGGCAGCGCCAAAGAAAGTCGTTTATGGCCTGGAAAACCACGCAGCATCATGGATTGTTTCATTGCACCATCCCCGTTTGAGCCACCGCTTGCCCTCTGAAAGCCATATATGGGCGGCATTTGTTCGTCCAGCCCGTCACATCCAGGAATGCCCCAGCCTTGTGCGGTGGATGGTTGCGCTGGTCTCTACTTGGAAACGGACGTGAGCCTCCGCGGCACAAGGCCTGAAAAAGAGTTGACATTGAAGGGTGCCATAGCGGACAATAAGCTACTGCAAGTCTTGCTGCCCCGGACGATGTCCGACCGAGGAGTGTAGCGTGCCATTTCCCTGGCTAATCCGGCGCAAACGCCCGACGAAGGCGCGCGGCAGACCAAGCCTGCTGGTCGAGCTGCTGGAGTCGCGCGAGCTGCTGTCGTTCGCGACCCCGGATGACATTCCCTTCAACCCCAAAGGCGGCGCGGGGTCGTTTGACACTTCCAGTCCCACGGGCACCACGCCGACACAGATTCGCCAGGCCTATGGCATCAATCAGATCAGTTTCAACGGCGCGGCCGGCGACGGCACGGGCACCACTATCGCCATCGTCGACGCCTTCGACGATCCCAACATCGCCAACGACCTGCAGCAGTTCGACCTCGAGTTCAACCTTCCCAACCCCACCTTCACCAAGGTGAACCAGAGCGGCGGCAGCACCATGCCGCCGTCCAACGCCAGCTGGATCACCGAGATCGCGCTGGATGTCGAATGGTCCCATGCCATCGCGCCTAGTGCCAAAATCCTTCTCGTCGAGGCCAACGACAACTCCGACGCCAACCTCTACGCGGCAGTGCGCTACGCCGCCAGCGTGCCCGGCGTGGTCGCCGTCTCCATGAGCTGGGGCGACGGCGAAACACCCGACGAGACCAGCATCGACAGCAGCACTTTTGTCACTCCCAGCGGCCACACCGGCGTTACCTTTATCGCCTCCTCCGGCGACAATGGCGCTCCGCCCAGTTATCCAGCGGCTTCGCCCAATGTCCTGGCCGTTGGCGGGACGACCCTGGACATGAATGCCTCCGGCAACATCCTGAGCGAGGCAGGTTGGAGCGGCAGCGGCGGCGGCATCAGCGTGGTGGAATCTCAACCAAGCTATCAAAACGGAGTGGTGACCCAGAGCACGTCCGGCGCACCAACCCCGACGTGGCCTACGACGCCGACCCGAATACGGGCTTCCCTGTTTACGATAGCTTCAACAATGGGACGACGGACCCCTGGGGCCAGTGGGGCGGCACCAGCGACGCGGCGCCGCAATGGGCCGCCCTGATCGCCATAGCCGACCAGGGCCGCATGCTGTCCGGCCTGACCCCTCTCGACGGACCCTCGCAGACGTTGCCCAAGATTTACGCCTTGCCTGCCACCGCCTTCCACGACATTACCAGCGGCACCAGCACCGGCGCGCCCAATTACTCGGCGGGCCCAGGCTATGACCTGGTCACCGGCCTCGGCACGCCCGACGCTCCCCTTATCGTGGGCGGCTTGATCGGCATCAACGTGCAGCTCACCGCTCCGGCCACCGCTACCGCCGGGAGTCCCTTTGGCGTCACGGTGCGGGCCGTCGACTCGCTGGGAAACACATTCACGAGCTACCTGGGCACGGTCCATTTCACCACCAGCGACACCGGCCGGCGCGGTCTTGCCGGCGAATTACACCTTCGTCGCTGCCGACCATGGTGTGCATGTCTTCAACACCGGTGTGACTCTGGTTACGGCCGGCAAGTCAAGCCTCACGGCAACCGACACCATTTCAGGCAACGGCAACAGCGTCACGGTGACCGTGAGCCCGGCCGCCGCCAATCACTTCGCGGTCACTGCTCCGTGCTCGGCACGGCAGGCATCGCCTTCAACCTGACGGTAAGCACATTCGACCAATTTGGCAACCTGGTGCCCAACTACACTGGCGTCGTGCATTTCACGACCTCGGACCCCAGCGCCTCGGTCGTGCTCCCCGGCAATTATGCCTTCACCTCGGCCGACAACGGCGTGCATGTCTTCAGCGCCGGCGGGACCCTGGCCACGGCCGGCAGCCAGAACGTCACAGCCACCGACGTTGCCAGCGGCATCACCGGCAGCGGCGTCATCAACGTCGTGGCGTCGTACACCAGCCATTTGGCGCTTGTTGCCCCGGCCTCCACGGTCGCGGGAAATAAGCTGAACCTCACCGTGAAGGCGCTGGACCAGTTCGGCAACATCGCCAAAAGCTACACCGGCAGCGTCTACTTCACGACTTCGGACCCTTCGACCAGCGCCGCCATGCCGTCGACCTATTTATTCACCGCCGCCGACAGCGGCATCCACGTCTTCACCAACCCCCTATTGATCACCGCTGGCTTGCAGACGATTTCGGCGACGGACCTTTCCAACAACAGCATCACCGGCAATGTGGCGGTGAGCGTGCAGTCCGGCGCCGTCAGCCGTTTGGCGATCGTCAGCTCAATCAATGCCAACGCCGGCGTGGCCTTCGGCATCACGGTTGAGCCGCTCGATTCCTTTGGCAACAGCGCGGCAAGCTACACGGGCGTCGTCCAGTTTTCGACCAGCGACAAAGGCGCCGGCGTGGTGCTTCCCGCCAACTACAGATTTGTGGTCAGCGACAACGGCATGCACGTTTTCTCGGGTTTGACGTTGGTCACCGCCGGCACCCAGAGCGTCGTTGTCACCGACACCGCCAACACCAATCTTCTCGGCAGCGCGGCCTTCAACGTCTTTCCGGCAGCCGCCACGCATTTTTTCGTGAGCGGGCCCGCCACGGCCACCGCCGGCATCGGTTCAAGCGTGACGGTGACGGCCAGGGATTCTTACAACAACACCGTGCCGGGCTACCTGGGCACCGTCCATTTTGCGACAACAGATTCCGGCGCCGGCGCAACATTGCCTGGGAACTACACATTTGTGGCCAGCGACGGTGGTGTGCACGTCTTTACGGCTGGCGTCATCCTGACCACTGCCGCCAGTCAGACAGTCACCGTCACCGACACGGTGACCACGAGCATGGCGGGAAGTGCCGTGGTGAGCGTGAAACCCGCGACCGCCAGCCGTTTCACCCTGAGTGCGCCGGCCAGCGTAGTTAGCGGCAGCCTGTTCAACGTCACCGTGGAGGCATTTGATTTTTTCGGCAACCTCGCGACAGGCTATTCCGGGACCGTGCAATTCACGACCACGGACGCCAACAGCAACGTGGCGACGCCCGCGAACTACACCTTCGCGCCCGCGGACAGCGGCAGCCACACTTTCACCGCCAGCGCGGAGCTGGTTACTCTCGGCACGCAAACGCTCACCGCCTTCGACGTCGCCAACAACAGCATCGCTGGCAGCACGACGCTAGCGGTCGCTCCGGCGCCCGCGACCCATTTCTCGATCAGCGCTCCGGCGACCGCCAATGCTGGCACCGCTTTCGGCGTCACCGTGACGGCGCTTGACCAGTTCAACCGCATTGTCGCCGGCTACACGGGGACCGTCCATTTGGCGACTTCGGACACCGGCATCGCCGCGGCCCTGGTCCAGGCCAATTACACGTTCGCCTCGGCCGACCATGGCGTGCACACGTTCAACGGCGATGTGACCTTGGTCACTGCCGGCAGCCAGACCGTGAGCGCGGTCGATACGGTCTCCAGCGGCATTGCCGGCAATACCAACGTCGTGGTGAACCCGGCGGCAGCTTCCCGATTCCTGCTCGCCGCTCCCGCGGTTGCCGTCCAGGGCACCCTGTTCAGCTTGACGGTGACCGCCCAGGACACCTATGGAAACACCGCCACCGGCTATACCGGCGCCGTGCACTTTACCACCAACGACACCGGCGCGGCGCCTTCGTTCCGAACAACTACACCTTCGGCGCCGCCGACGACGGCGTGCACGTATTCACCGGCGACGCAGCTCTGACCACGGTCGGCACGCAAACGATCACAGCGACGGACACGTCGTCCAGCGGCGTCACCGGCAGCGTGGTTGTGGCGGTGCCGGTGACCGTGAGCATTCCCACCAACCTTGTCGGCAACCGCAACGGCGTTGTCACCGTGCCCATTGACGTCAATGCTCTCTACGACCCCATTCACGGCAATTCAGGTTTGAGCGCCGGCAGTTTCGTGGTGGTTTACAATTCAAGCTTGTTCACGGTGGCCAACTCGGACATCAACCTTGGCTCCTTGACCAGCGCTGCGGGGTGGAGCGTTTCCGCCAACACCACAATCCCGGGGTCGATCACCATTGCTGTCGCCAACAACGGCACCAGCATCGACACCGGGACCGCCGGCGGCAGCCTGGTGACTATTAATTTCCATGTCGCGCCTCACGCTGCATACGGCACCACCGCCATCGAGCTGGCGGCCAACACGAGTGGCGGCGGAACAACTACGAGCATCAGCGACCGAAATTCCGTGGCTTACACATTGCTGCCGGCGCCCCAGAACGGGACCAATGCCGATGACGGCCTCATCACGATCACCGGCCCCGAGTTCGCCCCAGTGGCTGCCAACTACGCTTACAGCATCACGGCGCGGGGCATCGCTAGCGACCCGAGTTTGACCGTGGCTAGCCCTGGCGTCCTGACCAATGACACCGACGCCGACGGCTCCCTGCTCACGGCCATTCTCGTAGCCGGACCCTCGCAAGGGACCGTCGCCTTCAATGCCGACGGGTCATTCGTTTACACACCCAAACTTGGCTACCTGGGGCCTGACAGCTTCACTTACATGGCCAGCGACGGCGTACTCGACAGCACCGTCGCCACGGTGAACTTGACAATCACGGCCCGTCTGAGCATTCCCACCAACTTGAGCGGCGACCAGGGCGGCGCGGTGGTTGTGCCGGTGAACATCGACAATCCCGACCCCATGGGCACTGGCGGACTGATGAGCGCGGCGCTGGCCATTGACTACAATCCGGCGATATTCACGGTAGGCGCCAGCGACGTGCAAACGGGCGCAGTCACCAGCGGTTGGACATTGGCCACCGCCGTGAATGCCGCCACGGGACAACTCGGCATCTCGCTTTCCAGCAGTTCTCCTGTCGCCAGCACCGCGCCAGGAAGCCTCGCGCTGATAACCTTCCACATCAAACCCGGTGCAACCCTGGGAGCTTCGGCGATCAACCTGGCCGCTAGCAATAGTCCCGGCGGCAGCACCATTTCTACGAGCCTGGGCACCGCCAGCGGTCCGCTGAGATATTCCGCCGGCGCCAACCAACGCCGCCAACGATCCCGGCGTGGACGGCCTGGTCACCGTCGTCGGCGCCAGCCACCTGGGCATCGAGCGCCGCCGGCACGGCCACGGCGGGCAACCCGTTCACCGTCACGGTCACCGCCCTGGATACCGGCAACAATACCGTGGTGGGCTATGCGGGCACGGTCCATTTCACGAGCAGCGACTGCGCAGGCCGCCTTGCCTGCCGATATCACCTTGACCAACGGCGTTGGCATTTTTACCGTCGCCCTCAAGACGGCTGGCAATCAAAGTCTCAGCGCCGCTGACACGGTCGTCAGCGGTCTGACGGCAACTACCACCGTCACCGTCGCCCCGCTGGCCGCCTCCAGCCTGATCGTCAGCGCGCCTGCCTTCGACGTTCAAGATAGCCCCATGACCATCACGGTGACGGCCCAGGACTCTTTCGGGAACATCTGCCCCAACTATGCCGGGACCGTTCACTTCATGAGCACCGACAATGGCCCGGCGCTGCCTTGCCCGGGGATTACACGTTTGTCCCGGCCGACCAGGGTCAGCATGTGTTCACGGGCACCGTGACCTTGGCTACGTTGGGCGATCAAACTTTCACCGCCACCGACACCGTCTCCAGCACCATCAACGGCAACGCCGTCGTCGATGTGCCCGTGACGCTGAGCATGCCCACCAACCTGACCGCCGGCCGGGGTAGCATTGTGACGGTCCCCATCAACGTCAACGCCCTTTACGATCCCGTCAACGGCAACATCGGTTTGACCTCGGCTAGTTTCATCGTGGTGTACGACCCCAACGTGTTCACCTTGTCCCCCACGGACGTAAACCTCGGCAACGCGACTGCCGCCGCCGCTGGCTGGGGCATTGGGACCCAGTCAAACGCCGCGGGCTACTTCGACATCACGCTCAGCAACAACGGCGAGGGCTTTCTCACGGGTACCACGGGGGGAAGCCTGGTGACCATGAATTTCCACGTCAATGGTCAAGCCCCCTTCGGACAAAGTATCATCGATCTGGCCCAGGACACCAGCGGCGGCCCGCCCAACACCATTCTCACCGACGAGAATTTCAACAACTATGCAGTGTTCCCCTGCGCCGCAGGACGGCACCGGCCCTGTGGACGCCGTGGTCACCATCGCGGACGTTGCCGCCCCCGCCACCCACTTTAGCGTCAGCGCCCCGGCCAGCGCGGTCGCCGGCGTTCCCATCCTCTTTACGGTGACGGCGCTTGATTCATCCAACGACGTAATCGCGGGCTATAGCGGCTCGGTCCGCATCAGCAGCAGCGACGCACTGGCCTCCTTGCCCGCCGCTTCAACCCTCGCCAACGGCGTCGGCTACTTCGCCGCGGTCTTGCGGACGGCCGGCACATCCACGTTGACTGCCGCCGACACCGTCACAGCTGCCATCAGCGGCACGAGCAGCGCCGTGGCCGTCAGTGCCGCCCCGGCAACCCATTTCATCATCGCTGCCACCGGCGCAGCCACGGCAGGGATCACGCAGAACTTCACGGTTACGGCCCGCGACGCCTTCGGCAACATCGCAACAACTTACAGCGGCACCGTCCGTTTCGCCACCGGCGACGCCAAGGCAGTGGTGCCGGCCAATGCCACGCTGACGGCCGGCGTCGGCACGTTCAGCACTACCTTCAAGACCGCGGGTTCTGAGGCCCTTACCGCCACCGACGTCGCTAGCGGCGGCATCACCGGGAGCAGCCTGGTAGCCGTCATCCCTGCCCCTGCTGCCCAGTTCACGGTGACCGCTCCCGTCGTGGCAATTGCCGGCAGCCCGTTTGTCATGGTGGTGACTGCCAGGGATGCCTTTGGTAACACGGCAACCGGTTATGCGGGAACCGTCCACTTCAGCAGCACCGACAACCAGGCTGCCCTGCCGACGGCCGCCGTATTGACCGGCGGCATTGGGAAATTCGCCGCCACCCTGGCGACCGCCGGCGCCAACACGGTCATCGCCGCCGACGCTGCAAACAGTTCCATTGTCGGGACCAGCAATCCCATAACCGTCAGCGCTGCCGCGGCTAGTCGCCTCGCCCTCGCCGTGACCGCCGCCGTGACGGCCGGGACGCCATTTAGCTTCACGGTGACGGCTGTCGATGCCTTTGGCAATACCGCCACAAGCTACGGCGGCACCGTCCGCTTCGGTAGCAGCGATGGTCGTGCCGTGCTGCCGTCTAATGCCACGCTGGCGAGCGGAATCGCCACCTTCAACGCCACCTTGTTCACATCGGGCGCCCAGACCATCAGTGTTGCTGACGCGTCGAGTCTCCGGTATTGCCGGCAGTGCGGCGGTCAGCGTGAGCTGCCGGCGCCGCCAGCCATTTCACCCTCAGCATCCCGGCCAGCGTCACGGCCGGCAGCCCCGTCGTTTTCGTGGTGACGGCGCTCGATTCGTTCAACAACCTTGCCGTCGGCTACACCGGGACCGTCCATTTCACGAGCAGCGACAACCAGGCCGGATTGCCGGCCGCCGCAACGCTGGCAGGCGGCACCGGTTCCTTCGCGGCGATCTTGCGGACCGCCGGCAGCCGCGCCTTGACAGTCACCGACGGCATCATTTCGAGCATCGCCGGCAGCAGCACAGTCGTGGTTGCCCCAGCCGCCCCCACGCGATTCTTGGTAGCTGGCCCGAGCGCCGCCGTGGCGGGATCGACGATCAACATCACCGTGACGGCATTGGACCCGTTCGGCAACATTACCAGCAGCTACGGAGGCACCGTCGATTTTTCCAGCAGCGCCGCCATTGCCGCGCTGCCGGCCGCCAGGACGTTGACCAACGGCATGGGTACGTTTAACGCCGTGCTGAAAACCTCCGGCCTGCAGACCCTCGCCGCCATCGATTCCGCATCAACCGCTCTCTCTGGAAGCATGACGCTAAGCATCAGCGCGGCAGCCGCGACTCATTTCACCGTTAGCGCCGCCGCGAGCATCACCGCGGGCAACGCCCTGGTGGTCTTCGTGACGGCCCAGGATTCCTTTGGCAACACGGCCTCCGGCTACAATGGCACGGTTCATTTTTCCAGCACCGACAGCCTGGCCCAGCTGCCGGCCGATGCGACGCTTACAGCGGGCGTCGGCATTTTCGCCGTCATCGGCAGAACCGCGGGCAACCAGACTTTTGACGTGGCTGACACAAACTCCGGCACCTTAAGCGGCGTCAGCGGCCCCGTCGTTATCAAGCCTGGCGCCGTCAATCACTTTGGCCTGTCAGTTCCCGCCGCCGCCACCACGGGCGCCGCCGTGAGCTTCACGGTGACTGCGCTCGATCCCTTCAACAACCTGGTGCCGAGCTATGCGGGCACGGTCCAGTTCAGCAGCAGCGATGCCAGCGCCACATTGCCGTCGAGCGCCACCTTGACGGCAGGGTCGGGCATCTTCACCGTTACCCTGCAAACGCCGGGCAGTCAAACGCTGACCGCCGCCGACGTTGTCAGCAGCGGTATCTCGGCCACCAGCAATGCCATTGCCGTGCGCGGCCTGGTCGTCACCAGCCTGACGCCCACCTCCACGGGTTTCGTCGCCACATTCAGCAAGGCGTTTAATGCCTCGGTCATCAGCCTCTATGACGGGTCAGGCAATGCTGGGCCCGACGATGTGCTCCTCGCCGGCCCTGGCATGCCGCAGGATTCGTTCCACGGCTCGTTGCTGATCGATCCAACCGATACGACGATCACCTTCGTGAAAACCAGCAACTTCACCAGCGCCGGCTTCAATCCCGCTACCGGTGTGCTGGCCGTCGGCACCTACACGGTCACGTTCCGCAGCGCCAGCAACGGTTTCACCGACCAGGGCGGTGTCCCGCTCGACGGGGCCGACGATGGCACGCCGGGCGGCAATTACGTCGCCACCTTCGTCGTCGCCGCCGAGCCGGTGGTCGTCGGCCTGCCTGCCTTTGCCCGCGGCCCTGGCAATACCGTCAATCTGCCCAACACGGCCGCCGGCATTCCGATCAACCTGAGCAACGGCGCCGGCGTGACATCAGGAACATTCACGCTGCAATACAATTCCGCCCTGCTGAGTATCAGCGGTGCCACGGCAGCGGTGGCCGGCGCCACATTCTCGCTGGATGCGTCCTCGACGCCGGGCAACGCCGTGCTGGATTTCAGCAGCCCGACGGCCCTGGGCGCGGGTATCGCGCGGCTTGGCGAATTGACGGCCACGGTCCCCAATTCCGCGGCTGCGTCTTACAAGGGCAAGGCCTTGCTTCACTTCACCGCCGCTCAGCTCAACGGCGGGGCCATTGCCGTCACGGGCGATGACGCCGTGGAGGTGGTAGCCTGGTTCGGCAATGCCAGCGGCGACGGCACGCTGAGCGGCGGCGATGCGTCCGCGATTTCCCTGGTGGCCACCGGCGTGAACACCAACACGGCTGTCGGCACACTGAGCGGCTTCTCGGCATTCCCACTGGCCGACCCGGTCATCCTTGCCGACCTCAACAACGACGGCCTGGTCGACGCTTCCGACGTCACTTTGCTCAACTCGCTGCTTTCCGGAACACCGCGAGCGCAGATTCCGCTGGTGAACCCCAACGGCCTGACCATAATCGCCACGGGGCCCGACCCAACGCTCAGCGTGGCCGTCGCCGGCCAGGCAATCCCCGGCAGCACCGTCACGGCCGCCGTGAACATCGACACGGCCCGGCCCGCCGGCAGCACGGGCATGACGGAAGCGATTCTCGCGCTCCATTACGATCCGCTGCTCTTCACGGTGTCGGCCGTGGATGTGCAGCTTGGCACACTGCCTCAGCGCCGTGGTTGGTTGGCAGTTGACGGCCGCGGTCAATCCTCAAACGGGCGAGATCGGCATTGACCTGTTTGGCACGAACCCCATTCTGAGCACAGCGAGCGGCAGCCTGGTGACAATTGCCCTTGAAGTAAAAGTGGGCAGTGGGCAGTGGGCAGTGGGCAGTGATGCGATGGAACGGCTTTCACCGACAACTATTTCCCTGGTGAATCAAGTCGATCCAACAGGCCAACGCGTGTTCACGACGACCGTGGCGGATAGCCAGGGCGCGTTTGTTCTGCAGGAGGCAGCGACCAGTGTGCACATAGTAGTAGGCACACTCCGTGTGCCGTCTTTGCCTGTGGACTATGAGGCCCCCCCCATGGTCAGTGGCCACATAGTAGTAGGCACACTCCGTGTGCCGTCTTCGCCAATGGACAATGACCCGCCCGTGGACGGCGGATGGTTGCTGGCGGACAATTCACAGTGGGCCACGGACGATGAGCCTTGGACCGCAGCGGCACTGCCGACTGCCCACTGCTCACTGCCCACTGTTTCGATGCCCGCCGCCCAAAATTCGTTGATTTTCCAGCCTGCCGGCCAGGAGCCCGATCCACTGGACACCCCGGACGATGGGAACGAAAAATTGACATTCACGTTTGTTTTCGACATTTGATCGTTATCGGGAAGCGGGCAACAAATTGCGTCTCCCTCTGGCGATAGGTACTCTTAAGTAATGCGACCACTTCGGTATTCCATCAACGTCACATTGGACGGGTGCTGCGATCATCGTGCAATCTTCCCGGACGAAGACCTGCATCGACACGCGGTCGAGAACCTTGACCGGGCCGATGCCCTCCTTTTTGGCCGGGTGACTTACGAAATGATGGAGGCAGCATTCCGGCCGCCGACGCGGATGGGAGCGAGACCTGAATGGATGGAACCCTTCGCCCGGACGATCGACGCGGCAAAGAAGTACGTCGTGTCGAGCACCCTGGACCGCGTCGATTGGAACGCGGAGCTCGTGCGCGGGGATCTGGGGAAGGCCGTTCAGCAACTCAAGCGGGAGTCAGGCAAGGGACTGCTGGTGGGAGGCGTGAAGCTCCCGCTGGCGTTGACGGAACTGGGATTGATCGATGAATACGAGTTCGTAGTGCACCCCAGGCTAGCGGGCCACGGGCCGACGTTGTTCGCGGGGCTATCGAAACATGTCGACTTGAAGCTCGTGAGCCGGCTGGAGTTCGGCTCGGGGGCGGTGGCGATGCGGTATGAGCCGAGAAGGTAGCTATCCGTCGATCTCGGACTATTGGATGCGCTTTTCGCGCGTAAGTCCGCAACACGTGAGCAGGGGCCGACTCTCAACAGCAGGCAAACATGGCGCTGGCTTTCAAAGATGCCCTCAAGAAAATGGTCAACGAGCGCAGCCTGAAATTCTACTTTTTCTTCTGCGAAAAAGACGAAAGCGGCAAGCCTGCCCTGCTGGCCGACACCAAGAAGATCGATCCCAAGTCTCGCAGAGGATGCGAAAAAGCTCGTCGCCAACGCCAAGGCCAAGGGCACGGCCGCCGGCGTGATGCACGTGAACGCACAGGGGATTCTATGTCTTGATCCCAGCCCCCCGTCCATCCCGGCAAGCAAGATCGAACCCGGCGTCAAGGCCGCCGCCAGCAACGCCGGCGTGCTCAACTTGATCCAGGCCGTCAAGGTCCATGAACCCCAGGGCGAGGGCGAGGAGCGAATACCGCTCGCTTACGCTCGCGGCTCTGAAACCACGGTGCTGCACCTAGCAATGAATAATCCGGGTAAGGGCAGGCCGCCTTTCCAGCACTTGGGACATTTGTCAGGGGTTCGACCCCTGACCGCGGTCGTTTGACCACGGGCCGTTTCCGGCCGAGTGGGGCATAGGCAATGGGTGAGGCTGTGATCAGAAATCGGACATGAACGATTTTGGCGGACGATGGAGCGCGCGAAGGCTCTTGACGGGGCGGGAAGACCATCGGCTGCTGCCGATTGCCAGTGGGAGACGCGGTGTTTTAGAAGAAAAGTGGCCGTAGGGTGAGGCGATTCGGTGAAGCCGGGCAAAATGCTCCGGTGTGTCGCGACCGAAGCAGGTTGCGCGAAGTTGCGAAACGGTTATGCCCCACAGCCATAGGAGGTGAGGACTTTTGCGTGTGCGGCGGCAAAACTGGTTCGAAGCAGCTGAAACTCGACGCGTTGCTAGTTATTATTGGCCAGTTGAGGTTGACTTGTAGATAAAGACCGGCGAGTGAGTTTAACTTGTCTGTCACGCCTGATGCGCTAGACGTCGAACTCATCACATGTCAGGCGGCAATGGTGCAATTCGCATAGTGGAGGTACTGGGTTATGACCGGGTTTGACCCATTCGACCCGATTCATCTCGCCGCGGCGTGAAGTACTGCGATGTTGCTTTGGTCAGCGGCAGCCCATCTCGGCTCGCGGGTCGCGACCCCCCCCGCCGCCCCCGCCATGACCCGCTGAGGCCTATTTCATCGAGCCGACTTCCCAAATCAGAATCGTCGAATCCTGCAAGGCCGTTGCTAGGCGATTGCCGTTGGGGCTGAAGGCGAGGGCGGATATTTGATGGTCGAAGAAGGGCGCTTTCCCAAACACGTTTTCCGGTAGCCGATGCCCAGATGCGCAGGCGAGAACCCTCCGCGGCGGCGAAATGCTTGCTGTCGGCCGAGAAAGCGCACAAATTGAGTGAATTGCCCTCTTGGGGGATGCGCTGGGTCTCTTTGCCGGTCGTCAGGTCGAAGATGCCGTAGTAGGTGCGTATGGCCATTGCATTTTGAAGCGCCTGAATCGTGTCAGTCCCCGCAGCAATCATGCCAGGCACCGCGATTTGACGCCCGTCAGGGGAAAAGGTGCAGGGAATGTCGGCTGGGGTGGTGCCGCATGGCAATGGGAAGATGCTAAGGTCCGCCTGGAACTTGAGCTTTTGCTTGCCTGTTACCGCGTCCAGGAGGGTCAAACCGGTTGTTTGTGCCAAAACGGACTCGCCATTGAGGGTGAGCCTGGGTATTCGAGAAGACCATCCAATGTCCTTGCGGTCGGCGAGGAGCTTTCCGTTGACAAGGTCCCATTGGAAGACCGACACAGGCGGTCCGGGCTCAGCCGTAAAATCCCATTTGACGGCGGCTGCGCTAAGGGTGCGCCGTCGGGAGCAACTTGTATCCGAGCCCAACAAATGCGCTCCCAGTCGGGGCTTTCCAAGTCGATGAGCTTTTTACCTGTGCGGGTATCCCAAACCTGTGCGGCGTCTTTGCCGCGACAAACCAATCGACCGTCGGCTGTAAAAGAGATCTCGTCTGAATGCAAATACCCGGTCTTTAGTTCCGCCTCGAGGCGGCCGGTGGAAGTGTCAAATAGCTCGATGGTGTCGCGCTCCCAGCGGGACGTAGTTGCGAGCGACTTGCCATCGGGAGCGAAAACCAATCCCGTGGCCGCTATGTGCGGCGCCGGCGTGTGATGCAATTCGTTGCCGCGTTCAAGATCCCAGACGCGAATGACGGGGCCGACGGCAATCAGGCGACGGCTGTCGGGCGTGATATGAATTGCCGTCGTCCCGCGGCCCGGGAACGACCATTTTTCGTTGTCGCCGGTGAGGTCCCAAACGCGAACATTGTCGTAATCGGAAACGGCCAGGTATTTGCCATCCGCTGAAAATATGGGCCGCAGCCAGTCGCCTGGAAAGTCCTTGATAAGCTTCTTCACTTCGCCAACGGTGACATCAATCAGCCGAAGTGCTGGCCGTTTGTCAGGCCCCTAGGAGCCAGGCACCGCAATGGTGCGAGCGTCTGGGGATATGCCGATCCGCGTGCCCTCATTTCCACTGGCTTTGATTGTTCGGATCAATGCTCCGGTTGTCAGGTCCAAAATGCGGATGTTGTCATGGCTGGCTGTGATGAGTGTTTTGCCGTCAGGGCTGCAGCAAATGAACGAGACGTCACCGACGGCCAACGCATACTCTTGCGCACCGCTGGCGACGTCAAAAATACGAAGATTTGGATCGTCGCGCGTGCCGCCGACAAGGAACTTCTTGCCGTCGCAGGAGAATGCTACGACTCCGACCCCTTTTTCGCCAACCTCGATCGAGCGAAGTTGCTTGCCGGAGGCGGCGTCCCAAATAATCGCGTTGTATTTGACGCCCTGGAGATATCCCGCGGAGACAAGACGTGTACCATCGGGAGAAATGGCCAGCGACCACGCGCGGTGGGTGAAAGCGCGACGGGACAAGCCGGTGTCGAGATTAAAAATGCGGATATTGCCATCCGGCTCGCCGACAAAAAGGGATTTCCCGTCCGGAGAGAGCACAGAAGGAGAAAGCAGATAATAGGCCATCCGCCAGCGGACAGTGCCGATTCTTTGCACAGCCCCAGGGGGCAGTGGATCACCTGAAGCATCCGTACGCACGGTCGGCTGCGCGAACACAGAATGCACGAGCAGGAAGAACAGGCTTGCAGTGCAGCAGTTAATGATAGCACCTCAAAATCGAGATTAATGGTTGATTGTCGGCGAACGTGCTCGAATTCCGGACTCGCTTCCGGATTCCAAACCAGCGGAGACCAGGCATTCAACTCCTATTCGTCACCTGGCTTGGGGACATCGACCACGCTTTCTTTGACCCTGTGATACCACTTCACGATGCGATTGATCATTTTGTCAAATTCCCGGCCGTCAAACGCTTTGAAGGTCGGCACTTCCGCGTTCAACAGTTTGGTCGTGTCCTTGGACGGCTCCACGAGCCACGCGTAAAACGCCTCGTCATTGTGCATCGAAAACAGCAATGCTACCACGGGCATGAAGAACTGCCCCCGTTTGGCGATGCTAGGCTTTTGCCGGCCGAATAGGTTCGCTTCTCGTTCGCTGTGCAGTTCCTTCGCCATCGCCCACACGACGACGGCGAACGGAAGGAAACCCTTAACCTCGTCGTCGCGGATGACGCCGATGCAATCTATGCCCGCGTCGCGCTGCTCGTCGAACGGGAGAACGTCGACGTTCAAGCGGCGCGTTAACGCGACTTTGGCAAGCAGTTCAGCCCGCCTGCCGACCGTGTCCGCGCTGATGGTTTGGCTCATCGTTTTTCCTCACCGAGCGCCTCAAATTAGGCCACCGCTGAGCGCCGTCCAATTAGGCCGGGGTCTGAATGCTCATTTTTGCCATTTGAACAGGTTTGTGCGGCATTTCCAGTGCTATTCGTTTTTTTCGCGGTTGGAGCAGGCGATTTGGCCCCGCGTGACACGCATTGCGGCGCGATTGTTTCCAAGCTTTGGCAGCGTTTGCCATGGGATGTCAATCTTTGCCGGTTTCGTCGCGAGGGGTATACCTGGGGGAGACCCTGCAAGAAACTTGCACCAAAAATGGGCCGGCGGAGACTGGTTTACGATCGCAAGTTCATAACCCCAAGGCTATTGCAGCGACTGGCCGCTGATGATAAGCGTTTTCAAGAGGGGGTGCAAGTTTGCAGGTACCTGTGTGTAGGGGGCTGCAAGAAACGGCAAGAAAGCAGCACCGCGGCAGGAAGGCATGAAACGAAATCTTTGCTACGGGTAGGCATCCGGTTACAGCCATGGTCATTCAATTGCACCCGTGGTCATTTGCGTCTCAAGGGGTTCATCCAGGGGGGTGGCATGAGACGAAATTATTGCGCGATGTTGGGGTCAAGCTCCCTGTGTTGGCCGGCAAACGCTCGATTCGCCGTAGCAAAGCGTTAAAAGGCGTGGCGCTGCTGCGTAATGCCGCGGAATGGACGCCGCCAGATCCCACGTTACCGCCGGGCGCTCTCGGTGCGGACGTTATTTCAGGTGCCGTACGTGCATCTTTATGAGCGGGCCCTGTTGACGGACTTTTTCGAGGCGGGCTTCCGAGGTCTTCCGTGGCGTGTGTCCGCCGACGTGGCCGCAATTGGCGACGACCTGGCGGCTGAGATCCGCGAGGCGTTTGCCTTGATCATTAGGTCGCGAAGCCTACTTCCGCCGGTGTCGCTGCCTTCGACGATTTCCGCGAGATGTTCGCAAGGGCCCTGGCACGCTGGCGGCGCCTTCGTCCGGGCGGCGCTCACGTGAATTGAAACCTAACGGAGGTGTGGCACCTTGTTGTTAATGACTCTGGACGACAACCATGCCAGCATTGCGTGGCTGTGGCAATGCTTTTTATTGTCCCCGCGGCCCGGCCACGACGAAATCCACGTGCTGCTTTGCAATCCGATGCGCCTGCTCCGTTTTGTCGACGATTTCAATGGTTAGCTTGTACCTGCCCGGCGGGATATCGGGCGGGATGGCGAAGTTGTAAACCTCGAACCAGTCGAAACGCGGCGTGGGACCGTTGACAGCGTTGTCGTTGGGGTCGGTTATCCTGTAGGGCTTGTCGCCGGCGGCATTCTGAATGCTGACGGTGCCGTTCAGCACCGTTTCGTAACCGCGTGCGCCGGCCTTGCCCGCAAGATTCCGTAGTCCGACGTAAATGAGCACACGTTCGAGGGGCTGGAAGGCGTGGTCGGGGCTCACAGGTTTGAATCGACCGTAGCCCTCGCATTTTTCGACCAGGCACATGGTGTCGATGGTCAGCTCGCCCCGTTGCCGCAATGCCGCCAACAGGCTTTGCAATTGCTGCTCCAGCAGGGTTTTTTCCTCCGGGCTGAGCTGATTCCCCTTGTTCTCGTTAATCGCCGTCGAGGCGATCAGCAGCTGCATGATGTACTCTTGCCTGGCCGGGTCGAAACACGATTTGAGGATGTTGATCGCCTCTTCGGTTTGCTTGTTGAGCAAGCAGTGCAAAGCGCGCTCGATCGCTTCCAGGTTCTGCGGCGGCATATCGGTGATCGGCGGGCGGTTCACCGTGTCCAGAACGGGCGGCTGCGGCTTCGGCGGGATCTGCGGTGCGAGGACAGCGGGCGGCTGCATTTTCTCGGCGACTAAATAACCTTGTGCCAGAACCTTTTTGGATCCTTCCAGCGGCCCGGTTTGGGCGACGCCCTGATTGGCCGGCGCCGCATCGGCGGGCCGATTAGGGGCGGTCACGTTGGGATCGATCTCGACCTGCGTCAAGGAGCTCGGCGGTTTTTGAGTTTTGTCAGAGACTCCGGTGATGTCCTTGGCGGAGCCGCCCCGGTTCATGAAGCTGTCCAGCGGTGCGCAGCCAGGCAGCATCATCGCGCAAAAGCCGGTTCCGAGGATCACCCACCACACACGCCGGGGCATGCCGCTTTTCTCCTCGACATCCAACGCGCCACTTACCACGGCGCAGGGGCCGGAGGATAGCCATGTTGGGGCGCCGGTCAACAGCAAGCGCGGTCATCCTGCCAACTCTACCAACTTTGCCCAAACTTCGCGGCATTTCCAGCAAACGCCGCTCAACTGGAGGAAACCTTGCAGCCGATACTGCAATAAGAGCCTGTGCGAAAAGGGGTCAGGTACCGTTGCCGGAACGGCCCGCAGGTGCTTCGCACAACGGTACCTGACCCCTTTTCGCACAGGCTCTAAGTGGCTCCAAAAAACCGATCAGGGTACCTGAACGAGGGTGCAGAAATGAAACGGCTGCTGCAAATTACTTTGGCTGTCATGTTGGGATTGACCGTAGCCAACGGGTCGGCATCGGCCCAGGAGACGGCGCCACCGCAACGGTTGATACCGGTGCAGGCCACACAGGCCGGCGAGCCCGCGCCTTACACCATCGCGCCGCTGCCGGCCGGCGACTGCCGATCTTGCGATCTCAACTGCCAGAACCGCAGCCCTTTGCAAGAAAGTTGCCTGCGCCATACGCAGAATTTCGAAAACGCCGTCATTGATGCCTTGAACAGCAAAGGCTGCGGCTGCATGAGCACTCACAATAGCCACGGCTGCGTCGACATGCATGCCCATTACATCTTCTTCTTCGGCTCGTGCCGCGAGTTCTTCAGCGAGCCGTGCTTCCCGCCGCCGGCAACCGAAAGGCCATTCGGACGGTTGCTCACCCTGATCGGCAAGTAAGCACCCTGGAACCAGCACAGGCTGGAAGCCTGTGCTACAAGCAGTAGCACAGGCTTCCAGCCTGTGCACGATGGATCACTTAACTTCCAGTTTGCGCAAAAACTGGCCGTTGGCTCCGTTGTAGACATAAACGATGCCTTCCTCGCCGCCGGCCGCGACGAGCTGTCCGTCGGGGCTGACACTGACGGCGTAGAAGAAATCCTGGGCCGCGGGGAAGTTGCGGGCCAGGCTGCCGCCGTCGGCGTTCCAAAACTTGACCTGGGCGTCGCCGCTGCAGGTGGCGAACAGGCCGCTTTTGCCGATGAACTGCAAGCGCGTCACCTGCTTGGTGTGGCCCTGCATCGTCTTGAACTGCTCACCCGTTTCATAGTTCCAGACCCTAACGGTGTTGTCAGCGCCAGCGCTGGCCAGCAGCTTGCCGTCGGCTTTCCAGCCGACGTCCATCACATGCTGGGTGTGGCCCTCGAACGACTTCAGCAGCTTGCCGCTGGGCAGCTCAAAAACCCTGATAAACTTGTCCGCACTGCAAGTGGCCAGCTTGGAGCCATCCGGGTGAAAACTGACACCGAAGACGGTGTCGCTATGGCCATTGTCGATCGCGGTGATCAGTTTCCACGAGCCCATCTCAAAGACCTTGATCTCGCCGCTGGCCGCCGGTGCGCCGCCGCCGGAGGCCAGGTATTTGCCGTCAGCCGAGAAAGCCAGCGCCAATACGCCATGTGCCAGGCCGGTCAGTTTGTGGACCATCTGGCCCGTTTTCATGTCCCAGATCGCGACCTCCTGAAAACTGCCGGAGGCCAGGTATTTGCCGTCGGGCGAAAGAGCCATCGACTCGACGATGGACAAATGAGCCGCGGCCACGGATTTGCCGTCCAGGCCGGTCAACCCAGGCGCCATTAACTTGCGCACGACCTCGCCCTTAACCGTGTCGAAGACGTAAATCTGATTGCCGCGACCCGCCAAAATGAAAGCCTTGTCGGGAGTGATCGCGACGGCCCTGATCGGCGTGACGTTGGCCGGTACCACGCCGACCTTGATCTTGGCCACGGCCAACGGTCCCGTGGGGGCCTTGGCTCCCTGGTCGATCCACAGCTTCACCAGCGCCAGCTCCATGGCCGTCATCGCCGGTTCGCCCTTGGGCGGCATGAACGGCTTGGCTGTGCGGCTGCAGACCTTGAAAATTAGGCTTTCCTGGGATTTGCCCGGCACAATGGGCGAGCCGCGTTTGCCGCCCTTGATGAGCAGCTCGTAGCTGCTGACGTCGAACTGACTTTCCTTATCTGGACCACTGTGGCACACCAGGCAGCGGTTTTTCAAGATGGGGTGGATTTCGGTGGCGTAGAGCACGGCGTCGGTGCGGTCGAGCTTGGCCGGCTCGAGTGGGTCCGGGCCGGCTTTCAGGTCCTGGGCCGCTAGCGGCGCGGCAGAAATGGCGAGTAGGCATATGGTCATTACTGCTTGCATGCGGGAGTCACCTCTGTTGATCTGGTTTCCAAATCTTGAAAGAGGGTGTCATCAATGCCGTTTTTCACGGCATGTCCATTATACATGGGGATGTGAGGGCGAGTTGTTTCGTATGTGGCGGCTTGATCTCCCCACCACGCCCAACCTGGCCGACGCTGCCGAGCGAACAATTCCAGGTAGGGGCCAGGACTGCATGCTTCGATAATGTCGTACGCCTGTTCCGGCTTCCAGGAGTGCTCCTGCTTGCGGCTGAGAATGATGTTGACCTGGCTGCGGCCTGGCTTCAATGTCCGCAGTTTCCCGCGTGTGCCAAACAGCAGCAATTCCGTGACGTTGCGAAAGTAGAACCCCACACCGCGTCCATCCGGGCCGCCGTCTTTGCGGGTTTTGTACCAAACGATATTGGTCTTGTAGGTGAAGCCCCAGCCCTTCATGATTTGCAGCCCTTCCAGCAGAAGGGCGTTTGGACACCAAAGGTAAAGGTGGCTTTTTGGCAGAGCGAAGTCGCTAACCGGCAGCTTGGCAATTTCATCAAAACTCATGGTGGGATAGCGGCGAAGGCGCTTGTGTTCGGGAGCCATCTTGCCCGTGCGATTGGCGAAACGCCACGGGGGATCAATCAGGATCGTGCCATAGCGACCTGTGAGGCCGGGAAACCCTTTGTGCGCCATCCTGGTCATCCTTCGATTAAGGCTTCGCTCTTGGGTGGCCTGCTGAAACATTTTTGCGAGGGCGGTGTCTTTTTTAGGGAGAAGCCACGGCACTTGCTATACCATGGTGGCAGCAATGCCGATAGCTGCATTTGTTGACCCTTACGCGGAAGGGAAAGCGCTTGACACTTCACTTGGTACGCCTGACAATGTGCTGGCGGCTCGATCCAACCCCCGTTGTCGTTGCTTTAGTTGCTGGCCGAGGAAACGAAATAGCCACCAACGTGCGTTTGCCACGCCCCTTTCTGGAGATTTACATATATCGCCACCTTTGCCTGTTTGCCGCACTGTGCACGATCGGCGTTATCGTGTATTTGCCATTCGACGCACTCGCTGTTCGCCCTTTTCAGGCTAAAGATGGGTCGGCGACTGCCGAGCCTTCCCAGAGCAAAGCGATACCCAACGGCGAGCACGCCGATGTAGTAATCAAACGGCGCCACCAGCTCACCGACGAAGATCTTCGCAAGCAACTGTTTGCCGTACTAGAAGTCGGGTTTGACCAATCTGCTGTTGCAGTGCTGCTCAAGTCGTTTCAAAATCCCAGCGACAAGGGCCAACGCCCGCCCGATCTGGTCCCGCCCGATGTGGGGCTCCGATTCCTCGGTGATATTGCTGCTAGGGTTGGCCGGCCAGATTTTGTCATGCTCCCGTTGAGAGCTGGGCTTGACTGCCAACTTGGAAAAGAACCCGCTGAGAACCTCCACATGGCCTCCGTCCAACTGCGGGACATGCTAAGGGAAGCAACGCCGGCGAAAGGCGTCCGGCCCGACGCAGACAAGCTTCGCGAGTTCTTTGCAACTGGAACGAAGAAACACGGTGAAACGTTCAAACCTAAGGACTGGCGCAAACCGGAAACGGTGCCGGCGTTGGTCCAACTCCTGCAAGTTGAAAGCACAGCAGTGAGGTTGCTGCTGGTCGAACGTCTCACCAAGATCGATGACCCAAAGGCAAGTGTTGCCATTGCCCAGTGCGCGATTTTCGACCTTTCGCCTACGGTAAGGGAGCAAGCCGTCCGGGCGTTGGCAAAAAGGCCGTTGGATGAATACCGACCTGTGCTGCTTGATAGTTTCCGGTGGCCTTGGGCTGCTGCAGCCGATCACGCGGCCGAGGCAGTCACCGCACTCAATGCCAAGGAGATGTTGCCTGGCCTAGTCACACTATTGAAGGAACCCGACCCGGCATTGCCCGTCGCAACAAAGATCGATGGTAAAGACGCTTATGTTTTGCGGGAACCGGTCCGAATCAACCACATGTGTAACTGCATTTTGTGCCACGCACCCTCCCTGGCCAAGGATGATTTGATTCGCGGCCGTGTCCCAATCCCCGGTGAAGCACCACCGCCGCTTTACTACACTGCGACTCAGGGGACATTTGTCCGTGCCGAGTTTACCTTCCTCCGTCAAGATTTCTCAGTGGTGCAGCCCGTCCCGGTTGCCGGCACCTGGCCGGGCCAACAACGTTTCGATTACCTGATTCGAACCCGGCCGCTTACCAACGCCGAGGCGACGATTTTCGCCAAAAAGCAAAAAACAAAAGAGGGGCCGCCGGCGACAACAACATACCCACAAAGAGATGCAATCCTTTTTACGTTGCGGGAATTGACACAACGTGATGCTGGACAATCCCCCGAGGCTTGGGCCGACGTGGTGAAGACGATTATCGAGAAAAAGTAGCTGTCTTGACGAAAGCTGCAATTCAAGTCGTTGGCGGTAAGGGTTGGCTCTCAAGGCTGCCCTGGCTTTCCGCCAATTTAATCGACAACTGCGGTGACTGATCGTCGGTCACAAAATCCAGCCGTTGCAGGCATCCCTCGGTAGCTAGCGCCTTTCGCACGCCTGGGAAACCGAAATAAATCCGCAAAAGGTTGTCGAGGGATCGTTGCTGTATTTGCGCACCGGTCTCCCAGCGCGAGACAGTGGCTTCGGCGAAGCCAAGCGTATTTGCCAGGCTGCTTTTGAGTGAGGTTGAGGCGTTCGCGGTTGTTGCGGATTTGATGGTGACTCAGCAACCCTGCTTGGCGACGAAATTCAAGTGTTATGTGGTGGTTGGCTTCGGAGTCGGGAAATATCCCGTGGCATTCTTTGCATTGCGGCGCCTTCAGTCCCTTCACAATGATGTTGTAAGTTCGGCCATCGTACTCGATGGCAATCGGATAATCTACGACTGCGGGATAGACGGCCTTTTTGAAGCAATCCTGACACTTCCACGGGAACGGTTTTGTTTTAGCGGCGGTTTTCATGCGCATTCAATAATTGAACGACCGGCAATTCTTGGTCATCGTCAAACAGTTCCATTTCCACAAAGAGGCCGTGTTTGAAATCTGAACATGGAATGATTGCCTTGTACCAATAATCGCGATGGCTGTATTCTGGCCTCGTCTCCTTCACCTCAACGACCTTGCCGTCACCGTTTGCAAAATGGTCAACCAAGATTTCCTGAATGAATTCGGGCGATAACCCTTCAAGGCTTCTATCGCCACGGACCCGCGCTGCGCATTTATGGTGCCATTCAACACACCCTGTAACTTTACATTTGAGCGCCTTTTCCACCAGGGCTAAGTCGGAAAGGTCGCTCATTGGCAAGCATCCATTGTTATCATAAAGTCGAACATGCTTTATGTCAAGTCACCCATCGCGATTACTAATAGATTATCCTTAACACATTTCTTGCTCATGACTTACGAAAAATGCGTAGACGATGAATTAATCAAAAAGCCAACCAAAAACATCGGTTTCGTCTCACGCCTTTCTGCCGCTGGAAATGGACCCGCCAGCCACTGCCACCACATACAAAACAACGGTTCGCCAAAGGGCTAGAATATGGGGTTGTCGCTTTGTAAACTCTACCATGCTCGCCCACCAGATGGATCTGGTCATTGCATGGAGGTTGGCACGATGCCTTACAGTTGGCCCCAAGATACGGATTTTGCTCAGTGGGAACTGGACGTCATCGACCGCAATTGTCGTGTTTGCGGGCGCATGATGCACGTCTGTGACCACCGCTACCGCCGCTTTCATACGCTGGAGGGGCCGGTGGAACTCGTCTGTAAACTCAACCACTGCCCTGATCGCGGCTGTCAAGGTCATACCCACACGAAAAGCCCTGAACTCGAAATCACGATCGCGCCCCCCAAGTGGGCAATCGGGTGGGATGTCTTCTGTTGGATCGGTCATCGCAGGTGCTCGCGGCACTGGTCGATTTCCCAGATCCAGGCCGATCTTCGGGACGATTACCACATCCGGCTTTCCCACGACGCCCTCGGCAAGTATGTCCAACGCTACCAAGTCATGCTCGCCGCGCGGCAGCAAGACCCGGAGGCTCTGCGGCGGCAATACCAAACCGTCGATGAGATGATTCTGTCGATCGATGGCCTGCAACCCGAGAAGGGACACGAGACTCTTTACGTGGTCAGGGAACTGACCCAGAAACGCGTTTGGTTCGCCGAAGCCTTGATCTCGGCAACGGCGGACGAGGTGCGCCGCCTGATCGCCAAGGCCAAGGCGTGGGCCGCCTCGTTGGGCAAGCCGGTGGCGCTTTGGTTGTCGGACCGACAGGACGCTTTCGTGACGGGGATTGCCGCGGAATTTCCGGAGGTGCCCCATCGCTACTGCGACAACCATTTCCTCCGCGATGTGGCCAAGCCGGTGTTGGAGGCCGATAGTCACGCCAAGGTTCAAATGCGGCGCAAGGTACGTGGCCTGCGGAAGATCGAGCAGGCCGTGTTCCAAGAGCAAAAGGCCGCGGCATCGGCGAGCGTCGTACCGGACGATCTCGAAATAACCGAGACGGAGACTACTGCACCGGCGCCACCGGCCAACGCCGAGGCCGAAACAGATTCGGCTGGCGCCGTGGTGCTCGATTATTGCTCGGCGGTGCGTGGCATTCTCAATGACGATCAGGGAGGGCCTATTCAACCTCCCGGCTTGCGGATGGCCGAGGCCTTGGTAGAGGTCCGCGAATCGATCCAACGAAACTTGGACGAGAAAAAAGGGGGTCCGCAGAAAAGCAACTCGGCCGCTTGGCCGACTGCATCGACCGAGGATTGGACGAAGTCCGGGCCGAGCACGAGACGATCCGAGAATACGTCAAGGACATCGCGGAAGTAGCCGCGACCCTCGAACCTGGCCAGGTGGATTGCGTGAAACGCAAGGAGAAGTTCGAGGAACTAACTGGGCGTTTCGAGAGGACGGAAGATCCCGTTCGCCAGCACATGGCTAAGGTCATGCTCAGCTTCGTCGCGGGCCTTTTCGTCGGCGCCGGCAAGTTCGAGGAAATCAAGGACAACCTCGATCTGGAGCGTTGGTTTCGTTTGCCTAAGAGTCATGAGCGGCGGATCCACGGCCATCGCCACGCGGGGGTTCGAATCGTATTAGAGGGGCCAACCTTGGTGCACGCTCTCGACGCCCATGCCGCGCATCCCCAGCCATTCACCGTGGAAGACCTGCTGCCGTACCGGACAGCCGAGCAGCCGCCGTGCCAACGTCAGGCGTTGAACCGCCGCAAGATCATGAGGAAAGCACGCTCCAAGAAGAAACGCCCGATACTGTTGGCCGACCTGGAACGGCGCTATCGAAAAACGCCGTAGCTTTAGCTCTTTAGCGAACCGTTGATACAAAACGCGCATTCACCGGAAGAACCTCATTTGTTGACGCTTACATTGATCTTCGCCTCATGCATCAACGTCAACCCCTTCACCACGGCCGTAACCTGCACGACCAAGTTATTCCGCGGCCCCGGCACGGCGTCCTCGTCCGCACGCAACACCAGTTTGGCCTCATTCTGGCCTGCGGCAATCGTGACCTCGTCGGCACCGATGCCCTTCGCATCCGCCGGCAGCGCCAGCTTGACATTGAAGCTTCCCGCATAGTCGAATTGCCGCGCGACCTTGACCACCAGTTCCACTTCGCCGCCCGGTTTCAATGCCGGGGCGGAATTCGACACCGTGACCCTCGCCACCTGTTTCGGCACCACGGTCAGCACCACGGCCGAGGAGCATTGCACCACGTTGACAGCCTGGCCCTTGGGGCCAGACGGCACGCCGCCAAAACTCTTGAAGACGAAAGTGTAGGTGCCCGGAATGATATTGGCGGGCACGTTCAAAATGAGGTTCTGCTCGCTTTTGTCCGGCGGCAAGGTGACGTTGCCGAAACTGATGCCCGGCGGAAGCTCGTTGGGCTGGATGACCACCTGCACCGGGCCCTTGAAATCGGCCTGGTGGCGCGTCACCTTGAGAGGAATGGTGACCGGGCCGCCGTGCATGATCGTCTTGGCGTCAAAGCCGCAGTCCAGCGTGTAAGGCGCCGGGCCGCGCACCGCAAGCGCGAGACTGCGTTCCATGCGCGTGACTGTCGGAAAACCCGATCCCGGCGGCACCGGCCAGGTGATGCTCGCCGGCCTGGCCTCGCGCTCCACCGTTTTGCCGGCGATTTGCGCCGTGCCCTTGACCTTGAGCAAGCCTGCCCAGGGTTTGGCGTCCTTGCTCGCGTTGAGCACGATCGATCCTTGCTTGACTCCCGGACCGATGACCTGCGGCTTGTAGACGACGCCCGCCGGCAATCCTTCCACGCTGACGACCACTTCGCCATTGAACCCGTCCTGCCGTAGCACGAACACGGTAAAATCCTGATTGCCGCCCGCGCCGAGCACGCAGGTATCTGGCCGGTAGGTGTCGGCCGGCATCACGATCAGGCGAAAATCAGGCCGCTCCGGCAAGATGCGGATGCTGTAAACGTGCCGCACGTCGCCTGCCTTCACCGGCACGTGGCTGCCCACCTGCAGCAGGTATTTGCCGTCGGCGGGGGCCACAAACCGAAACGGCGCCGGGTCGCGGCTGCCCGTGGCGAAGTAGACGGGGTTGAGCGTTTCGGGGTTGTCGTCGAGTTGCGCCATGTCCACGGACTGCTTGCCCGTCGCATTGCGCACCGCCAGATAAAGATCGGTGGGAGCGCCCAGCCGCTGGCTCAGCGCCTCGATCACATAGGTGTCGCCCTTTTTGGCGCTAAAAGAGTACCAGGGGCGTTCGTTGCGTTGGTCAATGCGCCCACGATCTCGCACGGCACAGGCACCTCCTGGGCCGTTTCGGCACTGCTGTTTGGCGGGCCTTCCAGCACCACGGGGGCATTCGCAAAAGTCAGCAGCACGGGATTCGACGACAGGCCGTCGTGCTGAATGCGATACTCGAAGCCGTCGAGCGTGCCGAGCGCCGGCGTGAGATGGCCGCCAAACGCCAGTCGCTGCCGCGAGGTCTCGCCCTTGGGTGCTTGCACCGTCACGGTCAATTTTTCCAGCGGCTTGCCTCCGACGACGACGTTAGGATCGAGCTGTCCGCCCGGAAGGTTGCGGCCATAAACGGTAACTTCCGCGCTTTGACCAGGCTGCACCATGGGCGGATAGACCGCATCAATCCACGGCCCGGTGGTAATGCTCAGCCGATAAAATAACTCCGGCCCGCCGAGCTGATGGGCCGATTGCACCAGGCGGACCTTATAATCGCCGTCAGAAGGAAGCGTCACGTCCACCAGTCCGTCCGTCAGCGGCGCGGCCCGATGGCCGGCGATCTCGCGATTGTCGCCGGCGAGCACCTTGATATCCGGCGTCAGCTTGCTGTCGATGGTGGCGCACTGGCATTGGATCAGCACGCGCTGGCCTTTTTTGCCGGCGAAGACGTAATAATCGACATCGGTCGGTTGGCCGATCGTGCCGGTCACCGTGCTGTTGATCTCGACGCGCTGGGCCTGGTCCACGTCGTTGTTGGGCTCCTTCTCCAGCACCTGCGTCAGGTCGCCGACGACAAAAGCGTGCGCGTTGGTGATGCCGAATTTGCCGACGAAACGCACGTCATAATGTCCGAGCGGCACGTCAGGGGCAATGGTGACGGTGAATCTCGGCGAAGGCGGCGGCTGCTTGGGCGGCTGGGCCTTGGGATCGACCGGCTTGGGCGGCGGCGGCTCGATAAACTTCGCCGTGATGCCAGGATGGCTGAAAACCAGGGCCTCGCCGCCGTCGAGGTCCGCGCCGATCAACGTAACTTCGAAGGTGGAGTCGGCTTTGCCGCCGCACGGCATGACGCTGCTTAGGCGAGCATGCGGCAACAAAGTGCCAATCTGCGGCTGGCCCTGGCCGGTGCTGGCGAGCCACAGACCGCCCAGTCCGCCAAGCCCTGCCAATGCGGCACAACGAACGAGCAAAAACAAGCGGGAGATGGCCCACGCGGACGCTCCGCGGGAGGTTGACGGAACGGCTCGTGAATGATCGGCGCGGGTCATGGCTTCTCCGCCTTCATAAGAGCGTAGCCGAAAAAGGGGTCAGGCACCGTTGTGCGAAGCACCCTCTGGGCCGTTCCGGCAACGGTGCCTGACCCCTTTTTCGGCTAGGCTCATAAGGGGAACCGGGGGTCACCTTGTTATTGTGCCGACCCTTGGCACTTGGTCAATGTCCACCCAAGCCCAAAATCCTACAACGGCGCCGGCGAAGTCGCTATAATTGGTGTTGTGTCTGAAACCGTGGTTGTGCGTGTGCGGCAAGGGTGACCCCAAGTCGCGCAGGCCGAGGCTTACAAGGAGGATTGCTATCATGCGGAATGCAAGAGTGTGGCTGGTCGCGGCCATCATGGTGGTCGCGCTGGGTATTACCACGATGGAGATCGCCAGACCAACCGTGAAAGCGGCGAACGACCTGGGGCAAAAGGGCGAGTGGCGATTCCACGACGGCCACTGGTGCTTGTATGACGAAGGCGACAGGCGCTGGTACTACACCGAAGGCTCGCACTGGTACTACGAAACCGGCGGCAAATGGAATCTTTACCGCTTCGACGCGAAGTTCGGCAAGGTGGGCTTCGAGATAGGCGAATACAGGCCGCCAGTGGAGGTCAAGGTTGTGCCGACTCACGGCGTGTTTATTCGCAAGTAACCAATGACAGCACACTAACCCGAAGCGTAAGCGAGGCAACACTTTACCAAAGTAGTAGGCACACTCCGTGTGCCGTTGGGCGCAATCACGGCACAGTGAGTGTGCCTGCTACTTTGGCTCGCTGCCGCTTCGGGTTGGTATCCCTGACGCGGAGGATTTAGTCATGCGCATTGCCGTCGCTTTCGTCCTGCTCGCGGCCGTTGCCGCGCTGACTGCCACCGCTCAGGACGTCAAAAAAGTTGATGATGCCAAAAAAGCCGATGACAAGCAACCACCAGCGGTCGCGCCCATCAAAGATGGGTCAGGCGCCGGCAAAGAGGCCGCGGAGGGCAACGGCGACGAGCAAACCGTGCGGGCCGCCGGTTTGAGCACCGACGACGCCGCTCTGTTGGCTTTTTTCAATGACCGCGTCCGCTCCCAAGCTGACGGCGAAAAGCTGCTGACGCTGGCCCGGCAACTCGGCGATGCCAATCCCAAAACACGGTCCAAAGTTGCCGCCCAGCTCGTCGCAGCCGGGCCGGCTGCCATCTCCGCACTGCGGCATGTCGTCAATGATCTCGACGACGCCGTGGCCGCGGAAGAAGCCCAGCGCTGCCTGGAATGGCTCGAAGGCACGCGCCGCGGTGAAATCGCCACGTCCGCCGCCCGGCTGCTGGCCGCGCGTAAAGCCCCCGGCGCTGCCGAGGCTTTGCTGGCTTTCCTGCCGTTCGCCGACGACAGCACGGTGATCGACGGCCTCAAGTCAGCACTGGTCACACTGGCGGCGGCGAGCAGCAAGCCCGATCCGGCATTGCTGAGGGCGCTGAAGGATCCCGTGCCGCTGCGCCGCGCTGTCGCCGTGGAAGTCCTGTGCGGCAGCGGTCACGCCGAGGTGCTCCCCGAAGTCCGCAAACTGCTGACCGACGGCAAATCCCAGGTCCGTTTGCGGGCCGCCCTGGCCATGATCCAGCAAATTGACGAACAAGCCATCTCCGTGCTCATCGATCTGCTGCTGGACTTGCCGCTCGCCGACCGCACCCGTGCCGAGGAGGCTCTGCAAAACCTCGCGGGGGAATGGGCGCCCAACCCGGCCTTGACCGGCGACGACGAGGTCGCTCGCAAAATTCGCCGCGACGCCTGGGCGGCCTGGTGGCACAACACCGACGGCCCCACCTTGACCGCCGCCTTTCGCAAACGGACCTTGCAACCCGCCGAGGTCAGCGCGGTCCAGGTCCTCATTCAACACCTCGGCGACAAGGTCTTCGCCGTGCGCGAACGGGCGGCGTCGGACCTGACGGCGCTGGGCACCAAGGTCGTGCCTTTATTGCGCGAGGCCACCAACAATCCCGACCTGGAATTGGCGCAGTGCGCGCATTACTGCCTCAAGCAGATTGCCAAGACCGAGGAAAAAAACCGGCTGCCCGCCGCCGCCGCCCGGCTGCTGGCCATGCGCAAGCCGGCCGGCGCCCCGGCAACGCTGCTGGCGTTTCTGCCCTTTACCGATGACGACGCCATGAAGGAGGAGATCTCCAGGGCCCTGCGCCACCTTGTCGTCGCGACGGGCACGGCCGACCCCGGTTTGGTGGCGGCCCTGGGCGACACGCTGCCGGCGCGCCGCGCCGCGGCTGCCGAGGCGCTCGCCGCCATACCCGGCGACCACCTGGCCGCGGTCCGCAAGCTGCTGACCGACCCCAATGCCGAGGTGCGGCTGCGGACCGCCATGGCCTTGACCTACGCCCACGACCGCGAGGCCGTGCCCGTGCTCATCGAGCTGGTGGCCGATTCGCCGCGCGGTCAAGTCTGGCAGGCCGAGGATCTGCTCTGCCGTCTGGCCGGCGCCAAGGCGCCGCCGCCCGCCGCCGGCGACGATGCCGCCGCCCGCAAGAAATTCCGCGAGGCCTGGTCCGCCTGGTGGAAGGATAACGGCGCCGCCGTCGACCTGCTCACCCTCGAGCCGACCACGACCGTGCTCGGTTTCACGCTGATCGCCGAGTTCGGCCAAAACGGCTTCGGCCAGCAAGCCGGCCGCGTCGTCGAGGTCGACCGCGCGGGCAAGGTGCGCTGGCAAATCGAAAACCTCAACTCCCCCGTGGACGCCCAGATGCTCCCCGGCAATCGCGTGCTGATCGCCGAGGGCGGCAACCAACGTGTCTCCGAACGCGACCTCAAGGGCACCATCATCTGGCAAGTTCAGGTTCCCGGCTATCCCACCAACGTGCAGCGCCTGCCCAACGGCAACACCTTCGTCGCCATCAACGGCGGCCAGATGATGGAATACGACAAGACGGGCAAGATGGTGTCCAACTTCACCGTCGCCGGCGGCGCCCGCGCCGCCTACAAAGCGCCCAACGGCCAAATCGTCTGTCTGACCCATACCAGCATCTGCATCCGCCTCGACGCCACCGGCAAGGAGATCAAACGCTTTACCCTCAACCGCACCAACAACTATACCAGCGGCATCGACATCACCTCCAAGGGCACGATCCTAGTCACGCAAAACGACAACATGGTCACCGAATACAACCCAGACGGCAAGGTCATCTGGCAGGCCAAAACCAATCTCAACCCGACCACGGCATCGCGTTTGGCCAACGGCCATACGCTGGTTTGCAGTTACAACGGCCCCTCGATCATCGAGCTGGACCAGAACGGACGCACCGTGTGGGAGTATCGCTCGCCGCCTGGGAATAATGCCTTCCGGGCGAGGCAGCGGTGATTGGTGGGCCGTGCAGGATACTTCTGTGATCGGAAAGAGTTGCGAAATGGCTAGGGCCCCGACCATGCTGAAGGGCGTCGTCCATGGCAAGGTAATCGAGTTGAATACGGAACCCGGATTGCCGGACAGCCAACAGGTCACGTTGGCGTTGCAACCATTTTTGCCGCCCGGTGAAGGGATTCGGCAATCGGCCGGAGCCTGGGAGGCCGGCCACACCTTTCGACGCACTTGGTCAATATCGGTGGCCGGGAGACCGGGCGGTATTGCACCAACAAGGGGCGCTCGCGGCTTCGCTGCAGCACGACAAGGTGCGTATATGGGAGATGAATTTTTTGTAGGAACCCAGGGAGGGAACGTGTCGTGGTGGAATGCGCGCAGGCGTCAAGCTGCGCGACGTCAAGCTTGACGGGCTGGAACGCGCCTTTAGCAGCAACGACCGGATTGAAATGGTAATGGCTGGCGATAAGCTCGCGTGTTTCGACGGCTGCCGGCACCAAAGCCCGGCGAATGCTTGGCTCTCCGACTTGGGTACAGGCAAACTCCTATGCTACGACGAAAGCACTTCCTTCCCAACGTTTTGCCTATATACAAACGGCCAGAAATCGGCTTCACTCCAGTCCAACGTGGTCCGAATCTGGGATACGGCCACCGGGCGGGATCAATCCCGCGGCTTGCCTTGTACGCGGATTGTGATTTACGAACTCGCCAGCATGAAAGCGCGGGCTGAATTTGTCGGTCACGGCAGCGCCACGATCACCTGCCTCGCTTATTCGTCTGACGGGATGCTGCTGGCGAGCGGTTCAGACGACGCCACCGTGCTGATCTGGCATTACGCAAAAAACAGTGCCGAGGTCAAAAAGTAGAAAGGGTAGCGCATTGTCGACCGTGCATGTCTGTGCGTGTTGGGGTGAAAGCCCGCCCATTCAAACCTTCGAGCGTGCACCGGACCTTGTGAGGCAACTCGCGGGGCAATCACTTTGGAACCGGAATTGGATTTGCCTTTGACAGGTCGCCAAGCTTGCTGCGTAGGCCGGTCCCCAATTGCGTGGCGGCCCCGGCGAACATGTTCTTGCATGTGTCCGTTGCCATGGACATCAGGTTGACACTTAACCCAACGACATGACTGGCGCGTGACGATATAGTGATCTATCTCGAATCGTGTGCCTCCGTGGAGTTCAACCGTGAACGGCTTAAAGGGCACGCGCGAAAGCATCGCCTCCAGGACTGCCTCAAAATTCTCGGCCGTCATTGTTTGCTAATTGGCTCGCAGGCGTTCCAGTGCCGCTACGGCCGTGGTTGTGGTATACGCACCTGGCGCCCCGTCGGCGAGCACGACCAGCAGTTGTCGCGCCTCGCTTGAACCCATGCGCTCCAGCACCTCAATGGTCCGGTGCACGCGCAGTTTTTCTTCCGAAAGGAGCGGATTCGTGAGGGTGGCCCTCAACTGCTCAAGCCGCGTTTTGGGTTCCAGCGGCAACGGCACGGCCAGCGCCTTTTCGATGGCGGGAACCACCACCTCGCCAAACTTCAGCAGCTCCGCGCTCGCTCGCTGCCGAGTCTTGTAGTCCGCACTGCTTAAATCGGCGACATACTGTTCAATGAGCTTGCCGTCGGTCGGCGGGCTCGGCTTGAGATGCTTGGCAAAAAACGCGACGGCATCCCTGGAAGACGCTATCAAATTGCGCATGGCGTCGAATGCGACATCAGCCTCAGCGCGTTTCAAGAGGCCCCAGCGTTCTTCAAGTTCGGCGGCCGACAGTGCCTTGGCGGGTAGCGGCGGCGACGGCACCTTGCTCATGTCCCAGACCAGGGCCGTGGTGTCGTCGGAGGCGGACGCCAGCAGTTTGCCGTCGGGTGAAAAGGCAATGGCTTTGATCGTTGCTGTGTGACCGCCGAGCGCTGCCAGTTCCTTGCCGGTGACAAGATCCCAAAAACGCAGTTTCCTGTCGAGACCGGCGTGAACCAGTGCCTTGCCGTCCGGAGTAATGGCAGTCGTGTCAGAGTATTCCGGGCCCCAAGTGCCGACCGTCATGTTGATCATGCCGGGCGCAAACGGTGTGCGTGGCGCGGCGATTTGGCCAAAAACGTGCCGGACATTGCTTGTCGCCAATTCATAAAGAATGATAGTGCCATCATTGAGGTTGATTGCCAGACATCGCCCATCCGGTGTAAAGGCGCCGTCGTGGACTACTCTCCTTTCGGGCAGCACCAGGTCGAGCAGCTTTTTACCGCTGGACATTTCCCACACGGAAAATGTCCTCGCAGCGCTATACGCGGCCAACCGCTGGCTATTTGGAGAAACAATCGTCGCGCGGGCAGTTATTACCGGGATGCCTCCTCCTTTGACACGCGTGCCGGTCAGGATGCCGATGGTTAACCGTTGTTTCAACGTTGGAAAGTCTAACAGTTCGAAAACCTGCGCGTCAAACCAGCGGGCGATCAACGTTTTGCCGTCGGGTGTAAACCGCATTTCAGCGCTGTCCCTCTCCGTCCGCGGCGGCAACTGGGCGATTTTGGCATCCGTAGCGATGTCGATCACCTGGATTTCCGCATTGGCGCTTAACACCTGCACCGCAAATTTGCCGTCGGGGCTGATCAGCGCGTGCTTGAGCATTTCGGACGAAGACCCGAGCACGGTTCCCGACGTCGGTGTCCCAGCAGGTTTGGTCGGCGGTTGCTCGAGGCGGTCGGCCAATGACAGCGTGCGCAGCTCCTTGCCGGTTGCCGGTTCCCACAAACGGAAAATGTTGTCCAGTGACCGCGTCCAAAGGCGCTTGCCGTCTGGGCCGAATTGCAGCGTTTGAATCGATTTCAAGGGGCCGGCTACCGCGGCGATGGTTTTGCCGGTCGCCAGATCGATGAAGTGCGGAGCGTTTTCCATGCCGCAAACCGCAAGCGTGGCAGCGTCCGGAGACAGCGCCATGCGGGCACCGCTCAAATCCCCGAAAAAGCGTGTGCCCTTTCGTTTTGGCAACTCGGCGCCCAGATCACGCAACTTTTTGCCGGTGGTCGTGTCCAATTCGAAAATGTTCAAGTTGCGGTCGTGGGTAAAGAGCGTTTTGCCCTCGGATCCAAATCGGATGGTATTTTGGCTTGGCGTTTCATTTTGCAATTTGCGCACTACTTTGCCAGTGTCTGCCTCAAAAATGGTGACGGATCCATCAGTGCCCGCGAGCGCCACCAACTGGCCGTCCGGTGAGAAATCGGCGGGCAGACGTCCCATTTTATCTCCCACCGGTACTTTCCAGATTTCTGACCCGTTGTCGGGATCCCAAAGGCGGAGGAAATAACTCCCCTTGCCGTTGAGGCCTTCTATACTCATGGTCAAAAGCCGCTTGCCGTCTGGCGAATAGGCGAGAATGGGAACGCCCCAAAACTTGCTTGGGGGCGTTGAGGTGGTTGGCGTGGCAAATGAGCGCAGCTCCTTGGCATTGGCCCAATCCCATAATGTCACTGTGCCCCAGTTGTCAACTGAAGCAAGCTGCTTGCAATCCGGCGAAAAAGCGAGGGCCTGGCCAGGTGCGGGAGCATCCATGCCAGAACGGCTGAGCTGCCGGAGCGGCGCTAGCTCCTTGCCGGTGGCGACTTCGTAAAGCCGAATACCGCACAAATCGAGGTTGCAGGCGACCGTTTTGCCGTCGGCGGTCAATGCCACGGGCGAGAATTCAGGATGATAGAGCAAGAAGCTCAGGGGACCGGGCACGTCGGGTTCATCCTTGATGCCCTGCGCCAAAGTGGCGAATCTCCTTACCGGAGGGAAACCCCCAAACCCGAATGAGGTTGTCGGCGCCGGCGGTTAGCACGCTCTTGCCGTCCGGCAGGAAGGTGACAAAGCCGCACAGCCCACCGTGGCGCCAGCGCACCGTGCCCAGTCGGGCAACCGCGTCAGCCGGCAGCAGGTCGCCGTACTGGTCAACCGCCCCGGTGCCCTTTGGTTCTTTTTTGTCGTTCTGGACTTGTTTTGAATTGAACGCCAGCGTCTTTGCGCCGCCCTCTGGCCGCGACACTTCCCGCATCGCCGTGCTTGCGCCCAGGCCAACCGCGGCCACAGCAAGTCCGCCGCAAAGAAACCACAGTACGACCTTCCAATTCGCTCCGAGCAGGCCGCGCAAGGCGCCGTCTGCAAGGCCGATTGCCTGCGCCGACGGGAAGCCAACCGCCAAACTTTTGGCGGCAAGGTAACATTTCACGGCCTTGACGGTGTTAAGTGCCAGCAGGGTCCCTACTGGGGCGGCCATGGCTTTGTCGGTCAGCGCGGCCGTCAGAGCGGTTACGGAAAGGCCAATGCCGCGGCGAACCAGGCGCTCTCGCAGCCGCTCCCGTCCCTGGGTCAGTCGCCTTGTGAGCGTGGTAACGTGCCATCCCAGCAATTTTGCCGCCTGTTCCTGGCTTTTGCCCTCGAAATGGCAGAGCACGATGGGCAGGCGTTGTTTCTCCACCAAACGGGCGACCTCTTCATCCAAGACCCGCCGCAGCTCCAAAAGCGACAACTCATCGACGTAATCCCCCTGCAGCTTGGGGACAACCCGGCTTTCCCGCTTTTGCCGCGCCGTCGATTGAGCCCTCGTTTTGGCGGCGAGGCGCTGGGCGACGGTGTAAAGCCAGCCGTTCAGCGGTTGCCGCCTGTTGATGGACGCCGCCCGGCGCGCCAGCACCATGAAGGTTGCCTGAAACACGTCCTCCGCGGCATGGGCATCGCCCAATACGCGGCGACCGACTGCCAGGACCATCGCGCCGTGCCGCTGCACCAAGACCGTGAACGCGGCATCCTCGCCATCCACGGCGTAGCGTTTTAGCAGCTCGCCGTCGCTCAAATCGCGAGCAGCCTGAGCGGCCCAGGTTTGGCGCAAACGATTGAGAACGTCTCGAAGCGTCGTTGCCGGCATGGAACTGGTCTCCGTAAGGTATCTACCAATATACAGCCGGCGGACCGTCGATTCCTCACAAACATTTTCGCGAAGCGTCCGAGCATCTCCGCCAGCATGTTCACTACGACCATCAACTGGGGCGACGCCGTCGATGTCGTCCCCGGCATCAATCCTCCCCTGGATACCTCGACCGGCACCGTCGTGGCCAACGGCACCGGCTTCAACGTCCTGGGCTCGCACACCTACGCCACGCCCGGCACCTACCAGATCACGGGACGATCCAGGACCCCTTCGGTGACACCCTTACCATCATCAACAGGGCCATCGTAGCGGCGGCAAACACGTAACGGTGACTCAGCTCCGCGGCGTCGCACGCGCCACTTGCACGATGCGCTCGAGGATCAAATCCTGGACGGCGCGATCGGCTGCGATGTTGACGTGTAACAAAGCGTGGCCAATGTTTGGTGCGTCCGGGCCGCTGAGGTCGAGATTATTGATCCGTGCCGAGGCGCCCGGCCCGCGACGCCGGTGCGGGTCGGGTTTAAGATTCCCGCACTGGACGCCACGCTTGAATTGCTCCGCAGGCGCGATGCCCGAATCATCAGCGAACCCAAGTAAACGCCCTGGGGACGCCGCGCACCGGAGGTATTGTCCGTCCCCCGTGCTTTCACTCTTCACTCTTCACTCTTCACTCTTCATTGTCGTATTGTATCGCCATGGACCAACAAGCAGTGATCGACCGCACGCGCCGCTGGATCGCCTCCATGGTGATCGGACTAAATCTCTGCCCATTTGCCGAGCGCGTCTTCAAAGAAGACAAGATTCGTTACGTCGTGAGCGACGCCGAGGATGAAAAAGCCCTGCGCGGCGATTTGGCCGTCGAACTCAAGGCCTTGGCCGCTGCCCCGATCGCGACGGTCGAGACGACGCTGCTTATTCACCCGCTCGTGCTGGGGAATTTTCTCGATTTCAATGAATTCCTCGATATTGCCGAGGCCGAGGTCGACGATCTGGACCTGCGGGGCGTCATTCAAATCGCCAGTTTTCATCCGGATTATCATTTTGGCGGCACGGCCGCGGGCGCGGTGGAGAATTTCAGCAATCGCTCTCCGCACGCCATGCTCCACTTGCTGCGGGAGGAAAGCATCGCCAAAGTGGCCGCCGACAAAGATGAATTGCTTGAGATTCCGCGGCGGAACATCGCAACCCTGAAGGGTCTAGGTAGGGACAAGATACTGGAGAAACTCGAGGTCATTCGGCGCGGTTTGCCTCGCCCAGCATCAGGGTGATCGAAGAGCGCCGTTGACGATGGCCGTTGTTTTTTCGACACGAGCGGCATCGGCAAGCGTTACGTCGATGCAAATGGCAAAAAGATGTAGGGCAGAAAAATAGATTTCATGTCGACCTACGATGACGCAACGCAACCATTTTTCTGCCCTTCATTTTTTGCCCTCCAAAGGAACCAGTCCCTGGTTTCCCAGCTATCTGTCAAGCAAGCCAACAGCAATTTGAACGCCGTTGCGCCGTTTCGTATCATTTCGGTGTACCACCACAGTCGGTGAACGATGTTAACCCGAAGCGTCAGCGAGGGCCAATGGTTTGCCTCGCTGACGCTTCGGGTTGGTGTGATGGGCGGCAAATTCACATGCCGCCAAGGGAGGCAATGATCATGTCCACGTCCCGTATCGCGTTGATGACCCTCGTTTTGTGGGCAAGCTGGAGCCTGGCGCCATCGGCCCATGCCCAGGAGCTGACCGCCAAGCATTACGACAGCATGCGCTGGCGAATGATCGGCCCGTTCCGCGGCGGACGCACAGTCGGAGCTATCGGCGTGCCCGGCCAGCCGAATGTGTTCTACGTCGGCGTCAACAACGGCGGCGTCTGGAAGACCGACGATTTTGGACGCACCTGGAACCCGATCTTCGATGACCAACCGACCGGCTCCATCGGCTCGCTGGCGGTCGCGGCCTCCAATCCCAATATCCTCTACGTCGGCAGCGGCGAAGGCCTGCAGCGGCCTGACCTTTCCGTCGGCGACGGCGTTTACAAATCGACCGACGGCGGCAAAACCTGGAAGCACATGGGCCTCAAAGACGGCCAGCAGATCCCCGCCATCCAGGTCGATCCGCGCGATCCGAACCGCGTCTTCGTCGCCATCCTTGGGCACCCCTACGGCCCCAACGCCGAGCGCGGCGTGTTTCGCTCGCTCGACGGCGGCAAGACCTGGGAAAAGGTGCTTTACAAGGACGAAAACACCGGCGCCGTCGCCCTGGAGATCGATCCGTCCAATTCGCAGATCATCTATGCCGCGTTGTGGGCCGCCCGGCAAGGGCCGTGGGAAAACGGCAAATGGAAAGGCCCCGGCAGCGGTCTTTTCAAATCGACCGACGGCGGCACGACCTGGAAGCAGATCACCAATGGTTTGCCCAGCGGTCTCGGCCGCATCGGCTTCAATATCGCGCCGCAGCGACCCCAAGTGCATTTATGCCACGCTCGAGGCCAACCAGGCCGCCGGCATTTATCGCTCCGACGACGGCGGCGAAAACTGGAAGCTCGTTAACACTGAACAACGTTTGCATGGCCGCGGCGACGACTTTGCCGAGATCAAGATCGATCCCAAAAACAAGCAGGTGCTCTACGTGGCCAACACCTGTTCCTACAAGTCCATCGACGGCGGCCAAACCTGGGTCGCCTTCAAGGGCGCCCCCGGCGGCGACGACCCGCACACGTTTTGGATCAACCCCGACAACACCGATATCATCTTGCTGGCCGGCGACCAGGGCGCGTGCATCAGCGTCAACGGCGGCAAGACCTGGAGTTCGTGGTACAACCAGCCGACCGCTCAGTTCTACCACGTCATCACCGACAATCAGTTTCCGTATTGGGTCTACGGGGCACAGCAGGAAAGCGGCTCGGCCGGCGTCGCCAGCAGGGGCAGGGATGGGCAGATCACTTTCCGCGACTGGTATCCCGTGGGCGTCGAGGAATACGGGTATGTGGCGCCCGATCCGCTTAATCCCAACTTCATCTACGGCGGCAAGGTGACGCGCTTCGACAAGCGGACGGGCGAGGTGCAGAGTGTCGGACCTCCGGGCGTAGGCAAGGGCAAAGGCATGGGTGGCGAGTATCGCATGCTGCGGACGGCGCCGCTGGTTTTTTCCACGGTCGATCCGCACGTTCTCTTCTTCGCGGCCAATGTGCTGTTCAAGACGAGCGACGGCTGCAAGACCTGGCAGACCATCAGCCCCGACCTGTCGCGTGAGTCGCCGGAAGCGCCTGAGGGCGTTTTCAAGACGAAGGCGAAAAAACAAGCACGCACGGGCGTCATCTACACGGTCGCTCCGTCGTACAAGGACATCGACACCATCTGGTGCGGCACCGACGACGGCCTCATCCAGGTGACTCGCGACGGCGGCAAGAAATGGCAAGACGTGACGCCGCCGGGCCTGACGTCGTGGAGCAAGATATCGGTAATGGACGCGGGCCGCTTCGACGCGGGCACGGCCTATGCCGCGGTCAACCGCATTCGCCTCGACGACCAGAAGCCGCACATTTACCGCACCCACGACGGCGGCAAGACCTGGAAACTGATCGTCAAGGGCTTGCCGGACGACCCGATCAATACCGTCCGCGAGGATCCGTGCGGCCGGGCTTGCTGTTCTGCGGCAGCGAGCGTGCCGTGTTTGTTTCGTTCAACGACGGCGACGACTGGCAGCCGCTGCGGCTCAACATGCCGGCAACGTCGATCCGCGATTTGGTGGTCCACGACGATGACGTGGTCGTGGGGACACACGGGCGATCGTTCTGGATTTTAGACGACGTCACGCCATTGCGGCAACTGGACGCGAAGGTGGTCGACGCGGCAGCCCACCTCTTCAAGCCACAGGACACCTACGCCGTAAAATGGAACCTCAACAAGGACACGCCGCTGCCGCCAGAGGAACCGGGCGGCAAGAATCCACCGGACGGGGCGATTATCAACTACTGGCTGAAGACGGCACCCTCCGGCCCCGTGACCCTGGAGGTTTTTGACGCCAAGAACGAATTGGTGCGGAAGTACAGTAGCCAGGACAAGGCGCCCAAGGTCAACGAGAACACGCTGACGATTCCGAGTTACTGGATTCGACCGCCGCAAATTTTGTCGGCCCAGGCGGGCTCGCACCGCTTTATTTGGGACCTGCGTTATCCGGGGGGCGGTGGCGGAAAGGGAGGCTATTCAATGGCCGCCATTTACAAGGATACGCCGAGCGGCCAGGGACAGATGGTCGCGCCAGGGCAGTACACCGTTAAGCTGACGGTGGCGGGGCAGAGCTATGTGCAGCCGCTGACGGTCAAGATGGATCCGCGGGTGAAGGCGGCGGATGGGCAGAAGAAGTAGGGCGCCGATACCCTCGTTCCCAAACAGGAGTGTGGGAACGAGGGTAAAAAATCAAGCAGAAGACGAATACGAGGAGCAACCATGACCATTCGAGCAATTTTTGAAAATGGCGTGTTTCGCCCGATGGATCAGGTAAAGCCCGCCGAGGGCACAGTGGTGGACCTTCAAGTCATTGAGGAAGTGGTGGACGTCCGCACTTTGGTTCCGCCTGGCACGGCTGAGGAACTTATTCAGGTCTATGAAATCCTGGGCCGCCGGTTCGATAGTGGGCATCACGACACCGCCGAACGGCATAATGAGCATCAGCCATGAATCCGGTCTTTCTGGACACCGTTGGTCTGATCGCTGTCTGGGACAAGGCCGACCAGTGGCACGATGACGCGGAGCCGGCTCGGCATCACCGAGGCGTTCACGAATGACAAACACTTTCAGGCTGCGGGCTTCACGGTGCTATTTTGAAGCTGAGCCAGGTTGCACTGCTTTGTTTGAGACCCGCGTTATCCACTGGGCGGTGGCGGCAAAGGTGGCGGGTATTCGTTTTTGGGGCAGGAGTGTCACCATGTTGCCCGATACCATTAGAAAGCAAGCCGTCGCAATCGGAAAAACACTTTGCAGCCACGGTTGGGCAGTTGCAGAAGTCGAGCAACCATTCGAGAATGAGTGGTGGGCGGCAGAAATCTGGCGAATCGAATCAAAATGGGCGCCTCAAGGCGTACATGCCTATCTTACCTTCCTGGTCGATCCACAGGGAGGACCAGGCGACGTTTGGGCTGTCTGTGCGTCGCCGGAGCGTCCATCAGGACGACCAACCAATAGTGGTCTGACCATGAGGTTGACGAATGTCTGGCAACAAGAATTACCAGTGTTCGTCAACGGGCTATCTCAGTTTCGTGTCCAGTCACCGGAGAACAAAGAGTGCCCCAGCAGTTCCACTGAAGGACATGCACAGAATACTCGGTTGGGGTTCGACTTGCTGCAAGTCAGGTTTTCCGCTGTCTTTTGAGATACGCCACCACCTTCCCATAAAGTGGGCCCTCCAAGCCAGCAAGCGTGTGTTCGATGTCTTCGTCAGCACCCAACTTGCTTTTCCACGTAACTTCGTCCACCTGTAATGCCGCGTGGCTGACTTCTTCACCGCGAGCGTAAATGGCTGTCTTTTCAAACTCTGGTTCCCAATCGCCATTGTCGCATTTGCGAAAGTCCTTGGTGGCCAACGCAACAAGAAACGCGTCCAAGGTTTCTTTGGCCGGCGCTTCCTTGGGCCAAAAGTCTGGCGACCAACGCGGGTATTCGCCGGGCCACCATTTTCTCTTTTCATCGCCCACAACAAAGGCAATGCAGTTGGGGTATGCTGGCTCGCTTGTCCTTTTGAAACCCAACTTCTTCAAGTTAGGAAAATCCGTGTCGTAGTATTCTTCGGGCATGTTACCACTGAATGCCTCTGCTCCTGGCCCACTCGAGCCAGGCGTGTGCCATCGCCTCGCCATCGCCGCGCAGGTGCTCTGGCACCGGGTCGGCTTCGGTAATCGCCGTTAAAGCCCAAAACCAGGCGTCGAGATCATGTTCAAGCTCCCGCAATAAGAATGGCAGTGCTGCGGGACCCATGCCGATGATGTTCTGGTACGCAGGCAAGGTAACCATTTTGATGGTTGATGATTCATGGCGGCGCTGCTTCTTCCATTCGTCCCGAAGTCTGTCGAATTTATTCTGAAGTTGCCGTGACTCAATCGCATTATCTTCGAGATCCAGTCTGACATGATTTGAAATCATCGCCATCCCTTTCCAGCCAAGCCGAATAGCCCCTGCCATTTCTGCTCCATTGTAGGCGGCGCAAGTCATTGTGTCAATAAAGCTTGCGGCGCCTGGCCGTCACGGATTGGGAACTGCCTGTCAACATCACTTCCCCACAATCGTCAACTTCGCCCTCTCCGCCCGAAACGACCTCTCCCCCGCCTGGGCAAACCGTATCTTGACCGTGCGCATCGCCCCCGCGCCGCGCACCTGGACAACGCGGCCTTTACCGTAGGCCTCATGCTCGACCAGCATGCCCTCGACGTACTCCAGCGTCATCTCCACTGACTGACGTTGCTCCTCCCTGACCCGTGAACGCATGGGAATGCCCGCTTCCATCCAACCGTCATCGGCCGAGGCTGGACCGCTGCGCCAGCTCGAAATCGACTGTGTCGCCGCCGCGGCGGAGAGGTCGTTTGCCTCGATCTTGTCTTGCGGCAGCTCGCTCGAGGAACATGCTCGGCACGGCGTACAGCGTCTGGCCGCGAAACTCGCGCAGCCGGGCGTGGCACAAGGTACAGCTCCTCCTTGGCCCGCGTCATGCCGACGAAGGCCAGCCGGCGTTCCTCCTCGATCTCCTCGTCTGCGACTCAGGCTGCGCTCGTGCGGCAACATGCCCTGCTCGACGGCCAGCATGTAGACGACCGGAAACTCCAGCCCCTTGGCGGCGTGCAGCGTCATCACCGAGACGCAATCCTGCTTCTCGTCCCAGCTGTCGACGTCGCTGGCCAGGGTGATGTTTTCCAGGAAATCGGCGATGGTGCGCGCTGCTGTCCTCGGCGGCGAACTGCTTGGCGGCGGTGATGAGTTCCTCGATGTTGGCCAGGCGTTCCTGGTCCTCCTCGTCGCCGCTGTCGCGTGAGCATGCGCGATAGCCGGTGCGGTCGATGCACCTGCGCGAATGACCTCGTCGGGCGGCGCTTCGAGCGTGTTGCTGCAGCTCGACGATCAGCGTGGCGAAGTCGCGCAGGCCGGCTTGCGGCCTTGCCCTTGATGGCCGGGATTTGCTCGACCTCGAGCGGCGGCCGCCAGCAGGCTCAGCTCGCGCGGCTCGGCGTAAGTGCTGCAGATGCTCCAGCGACACCTTGCCGATGCCGCGGGCCGGCTCGTTGACGACGCGCAGAAACGACAGGTCGTCGCGCGGGTTGAGCAGCAGCCGCAGATAGGCGAGCACGTCCCTGTTTTCCTTGCGGTCGAAGAAGGCCAGGCCGCTGGACGATCTGGAACGGCACGCGCTGCTTGACGAAGGCCGCTTCCAGGGCGCGCGACAGGGCGTTGATGCGCAGGAAGACGGCGAAATCGCGGTAAGCTGCGCTGCCCTGCTCGCACGGCCGCCGCGAATGCGCCGGGCGATGCCGTCGGCCTCGTCGCAGCGCCGGTCTCGAACGGTCAGCACGCGCACCGGCTCGCCCGGCGGGTTCTCGGTGACGAGCGTGCTTGGGCTTGCGCTGCTTGTTGTGGGCGATCAGGTGGCTGGCGGCGTCGCAGGATCGCCTTGGTGCTGCGGTAATTGCGTTCCAGCGTGATGACGCGGGCGTCGGGAAAGTCGCGCTCGAAATCGAGGATGTTGCGGATGTCGGAGCCGCGCCAGCGGTAGATCGACTGGTCCGGATCGCCGACCACGCACAGGTTGGGATGATCGATCGACAGGCCGCGGGCGATCTGCATACTGGGCCTTGTTGGTGTCCTGGTATTCGTCGATCAGCACGAAGCGAAAGCGGGCGTCGAGCTCGGCCCGCAGCTCGGCGTCGTGTCTTGAGGGCCAGGGCCGGCCAGAGCAGCAGGTCGTCGAAGTCCAGGGCGTTGGCGTCGCGCAGCTTTTTCTCGTAGATCGGATAGACGTGGGCGACGGCCTGCGTGAAGAAGTCGTCGGCCTGCGGGCGTACTTGTCGGGCGTCAGCAGCTGGTTCTTGGCCTTGCTGATGGCGCCCTGGATGCGTGTCGGGCGTGAAGCGGACGTTGATCGATGTTGGCCGCTTCCAGGGCCGTCTTTGACGATGCTTGACGCGGTCGGTCTGATCGTAGATGGTGAAATTGCGGTCGAGGTCCGAGCCGGTCGGCGTACTGGCGCAGCAGGCGGGCGCCGAGGCTGTGAAAGGTGCTGATCCAGACGCGCTTGCCGGGCACGCAGCGCCTCGACGCGCTGCCGCATTTCGCCGGCGGCCTTGTTGGTGAAGGTGATGGCCAGGATGTTGCCACGGCTCGCACGCCCTGCTCGCAGCAGCCAGGCGACGCGGCGGGTGATGACGCGCGTCTTGCCGCTGCCGGCCCCGGCGAGGATGAGCAGCGGACCCTCGAAATGGGTGACGGCTTCGGATTGGGCGGGAGTGAGATCGGCGAGCAAGGTGGACATCGGTGTCTCCGGAAGGGGCGTGTCTCCTTGTGGATTGGGCTGTAAACGGTATTCTACAAGGCGGTACGAAAAAAGTGGACGGAAACCGCTCCTGGACCGGCCGAAGTTGTCGTGGTATCGAAAGCCTGACGCTACGGAAGCCGTTTGCCAGCCAGCAAGCCGAGGTTGCCTCCGAAGCCCATTTTCCACGTGCTGTTGCACGTCGTCACAACTTCTTTGAGGGTGGCGGACTCCTGGGCAAAGGTGACCAAGAACACGGCGGCCGCCAAAGACATGACCGTGAGGGCAACTACAACCCAAAACACCGTCTTGAAACTGACGGGAATGTCCAAATCGGTTTTTTTGGCCGGGTTTTTCCTGACTGGCGTTGGGGCCATTTAGCGGTTTCCGGCAGGGGATTGAGTTTGCGATGCCTCGTTTGGACGGGTCTGCGAACGGGTTATGACGATTTGGCCCTGATTCGTCTCAATTCGGCTAGGCTGGAAGGGATGTCGCACGCATTCCCAGACGACGGCGCGCAGCACTTTTGAGGCTGCAAGCATCGTCGCCAAGGCAAGTACACAAACCACAAGAAAGGCGTAGTCGGTCGCGGTCATGGTTAATTACCCTTTTGCCTCAGCCCACAAGCAAATACCGGCGAAAAACAATGCACCCTCAGTTTACCACACCTTCAGCCGCAGGCAACATTAAATGCGGCTTCGTGCGCTGCCTTCGCCGCCGCCAAACAAAAGGATACTTCGCTCACCCGTGCCTTTCCCCTTTCTTTTTTGCCGCTAGGATTGATAACGGGAGGACCATGCAATGGAAATCGTCGGCATCGGCACGGACATTGTGGAGTGTTTGCGCATCGGCCGGATGGTCGAGCAGCACGGCGAGCTATTTCTGGATCGTGTCTTCACGCCGCGGGAAATCCGCTATTGCCAGGCCCGCAAGCACGCCACCGAGCATTTCGCGGGACGATGGGCGGCCAAGGAAGCGATCATGAAATGCCTGGGCACCGGCTGGCGCAAGGGCCTTTGCTGGACCGACATGGAAATCCGCAACGACCGCATGGGCAAGCCGCATGTGGTGCTGCGCGGGGCGGCGCGCGATCGCGCCTTGCAACTGAGCATCGGCGACGTGCTGCTGTCGATCTCGCATTGCCGGGCCTATGCCACTGCGAGTGCCGTGGCGGTGAGCACCAATGGGGCGCTGCCGATGGGGGATGATGATTTGTAGGGCTGGCTTTCCAGCCTGACATCGCTGTAAAGCGGCCTTCCCAGGCCGTCCATGCAAGGTCGGACGGCCTGGGAAGGCCATCCTACTCCTCCGGCTCATTATCCGCCCGCGGCACCTCCAATCCCAGCACCCCGCGCATTTGCCGGCAACACTGCTCCAAATAACCTCGCGTCGCCCGTTGATCGGTCAGCTTCGCCCGGTCCATCAGTTGCGGCTCACCCACGGCAATGTCAATGCGTCGCCAAGCATCGAACCGTTTGTTCTTGGTCGGCTTGCCGTTGAAGTAGGAAAAGAAACTGCCCCAGTTGCCCTCGATCCAGCAGACCACGACAGGTGTTTGCGGCCTTTCGTTGAGGATGTGCCATACCCCCTGGCCAAAGCGGCGCAGCGGACGCTCGGCCGATTTGCGCAGCGAGCCCTCCGGAAAAATCAGCACAGCCTCGCCGGCATCGAGGGCGCGAATGGCCTCCTGCAGTTCCGGGGCGTCGCGGCGAAATGTCGAGTATTGCACGCGGATGGCTCGTGCGATGTACACCATGACCCACTTCAAAAACGGCAAATCGTAAAACGTGCTGAGCATCATGGCCCGTAAACTGCGCGGCACCACCTTGGCCACAAACACGGGATCGAACCAGCACGCGTGGTTGGCGACCACCAGGAGCGGGCCACGCAGCGGAATGTTGTAAAGTCCGGGACCATGGCCCTTGATCCTGTAAATGGGCACGATCGCGATCTCCATCATCTGCTCGATGGCTTCGCGATAGAGGAAGAACCATGCCACCAGCGCGGCGGCGGCGGCAATGCTGGCCATCAACCACATCTGGCCGCCGGCGCTGAGGACCTCTGCCCTGGACAGACCCACCAGCAAGGCCGAGATGGCCGCCATCACGAGGTAATCGAAGAAATTGCGCACTGCCATGCCGTTGCCGCGGGCGTCAGCCGGCAGCAAGGTTTGGTAGGCGGCCGCAAGCGGCACATTGATCAGACCGCCCATCAGGCCCAGGACCAGGCTAACGATGGGGCCGGGATTTCCGGTCGCGGCCAGGACCAGGCCGATGGCCAACCCGGCAGCGCCAAAGGGCACCAGACCAAGCGCCCGCACGGGGTGGCGCTGCAATCCGGCCAGCACCGAGCCGAGCGCGGCTCCTCCAAGTATCCAGGCGAGGATCGGGAAACTGGCCTCGATCCACGTCTGCGCATCGTCGGAGTCGTCACTGAGCATCACGGCGATGAACGCTCCCGTCGCTCCCGCGACAATGCCGCGTAAGCATGCCAGGGCAAGCAAGGCGGACTTGGCTTCGCGGTCGCGCCAGATACGTGCGGTGTCGTGAAAAAAGCCGGCGATAGCCTGCATAGCCTGCTCGGGTCGGCGCACGGCGCTGGGAAACGCGGTCGGCAGGGCGCTGACAGCGGCGAGCAAGTTCAAGGCAATGGCCGCCGCCACCGCCGCGGGCAGCCCAAGCCAGAAAGTGTTTTCCACGCTAATGCCCAGCGCCAGACCTGCTACGATGGCGGTGACGGCGCCCATCTCGATCAGGCCGTTGACACGCGTCAGCGGCATTAACGCATCGACGGCGGCCGCGGGCAGCATGGCATAGCGCGTCGGACTGTAAAGGGCGGCTCCGACAGCCAAAAGCGCCCAACCCGCGATCCAGGGGCCGCCGCACAGGCCGAAGACCGAAACGATGACCAGGCAATAAATGGCCGAGCTGGTCAGCACCCAGCGCTTGGAAAAGGTGTTGCTGATCGCCCCGTTGAAAGGCGCCAGCAGCACGGCCGGCAGCATCAGCAAGGCGGCCAGCAAATGCCAGGCGGAGCCGCGTTGGGCCTGGCTGGCCTCGGCGACGCGCAGCAGCACGAAAACACGCAGAGCATTGTCGGCGACATTGCGAAAAACCTGGGAAAACCACAGGCTAGCCAAACGGGCGCGGGAGACGGCAGTCGAGTTCACGTGCTTCTTTCGGTCCAAAAAAATCACCAACTGCTTGCAATCGACCGGCCACTATGGGTAGACTGCTTTGCTCTTGCGATGTTCTCATTTGTAAGGAACTGCCCCATGTCCTGGTAGGCGTTGAAAAATACCATGGCAACCAAGGCCAAACACTGCTTGCTCGTCGTCGACGATGAACCAGACCTGGTTCACAGCGTTCAGGATCTGCTGCGCTACGAATACCGCGTGCTGGGGGCCACTCGCGCCGCCGACGGTCTCAAAATCGTCGAGAAGGAGCAGGTCCACATCGTCATGACCGACCAGCGCATGCCGGAGATGACCGGCGTGGAGTTCCTTAAACGGCTGCGGGTGTCGCACCCTGACATTGTCCGGCTGCTTTTCACCGCTTATGCCGACGTCAAGGCGGTTGTAGACGCCATCAACCAGGGCAGCGTCTACCGCTATATCCCCAAGCCGTTCGATCCGCAGGAGTTGCTGGGGGTTCTGCATCAGGCGGTGGAATATCACGACCTGGTGGCAGACCGCAAAAGGCTAATGGAGGAAATGCAGCGGAAGAACCAGCAGTTGGAGAAAGCCAACAAGGAACTGAGGGAAGTAAACGATCTCAAGAAATCGTTCATCAAGGTCGCCAGCCACGAGCTGCGGACGCCACTGACCATTGTGATGGGCCTTGCGGATTTGGGCCGGCAAACGCCCGGAGTGCCGCCCAACGTTAAAGAGTGGCTGGAGCGGATTCACGTCGGTAGCGTTCGGCTCAACGAGCGGGTCGATCTGATGATCAAGCTGCTGCTGGCCGATCGTTTTGAGCGACCGCTGGCGGCTGCTCAGGTCCCCTTGGCCGGCCTGCTGGACAGCGCCGCCGCGGAGGTGAGCACGTTCACGGCCCAAAGGCAGCAGAAATTGGAAGTCGCCGCCGGCTCGGACCTTGGCACGATTTTCGTGGAGGAGGACAAAATCCGCGATGCCGTCTATCAGCTTCTGCTCAACGCCATCAAGTTCACGCCCGACCATGGCACCATCGGCCTGTCGGCAAAACGCCTTGCCGACGGCAGCGCCGAGATTCGCGTCAGCGACACTGGCGTTGGTATCGACGCGGCCAGCCTGGCGCGCATTTTCGATCCCTTCTTCACCAAGTTCGATGTGTCGCGGCACGCCTCGGGCGTCTACGAGTTCGAGCGCCGCGGCCTGGGACTGGGGTTGAGCCTGGTGAAGGCGTTTGTCGAAATGCATGGCGGGCAGGTCAAAGTCGAAAGCGAAGTGGATCGGGGATCGACGTTTACCATCACGCTGCCGGCTGGTTTGGCGGCGTAATGGTTGAAATCAGAATCACGAAAGCACGAAAGACGAAAACACGAAGAGGGGAGAGATTTGAGACACGAATAGCAAGCGTTGGCGGGGAGAGTATGGTGATTCCATCCGCTTTTTCGTGTTTTCGTTTTTCGTGTTTTCGTGATTCGTTTTTTTGGACGTGCCGCCTTGCCGCTTCCGCGGTACACTAGACTGCACCGCCCGCCACACGAGGAGACTAACCACATGAAGAGTCGTTCCGCCAATCGTCGCGATTTTCTCAAAACCACCGCTGGCACTGCCGGCACGCTTGCCCTGGCCGGCGCGGCCCACGTGCATGCCCAGGGCAGCAACACCCTCAAGGTTGGCCTGGTCGGCTGCGGCGGCCGTGGATCGGGCGCTGCCGAGCAGGCACTCAACGCCGACCGTGACGTCACCCTCTGGGCCATGGGCGATGCCTTCAAAGACCAGCTCGACCGCAGCGTCGAGCAGCTCCGCAGCCGGGCTGGCATCCGCGCCAAGATCAATGTCCCGGCCGAGCGGCAGTTTGTCGGGTTGAACGCCTACCAGCAGGTCATCGACAGCGGCGTCGATGTGGTGCTGCTGGCCACGCCGCCTGGCTTCAGGCCGCTGCACTTGCGGGCGGCCGTGGCTGCCAACAAGCATTGCTTTGTCGAAAAACCGGTGGCCACCGATGCTCCCGGCTTGCGATCGGTCATGGCCAGCTGCGAGGAGGCTCGCCGCCGCAATCTTTCCATCGTTTCCGGTCTGTGCTATCGCTATGACCCGCCCAAGCGCGAGCTGATGAAGCGGATTCACGACGGGGCCATTGGGCAAATTGTCGCCCTGCATACCACGTACAACGCCGGCTTGGTCGGAACGCCCCGGCCGCGCCGCCAGGGTTGGAGCGAAATGGAATATCAGATGCGCAACTGGTATTTCTTCACCTGGCTCAGCGGCGATCACAATGTTGAGCAGCATGTGCACAGCCTCGACAAAATGGTCTGGGCGATGGGCGATCAATGGCCCGTGAAAGCCGTCGGCCTGGGCGGCAGGCAATCGCGACGGGTGCCGAATACGGCCACATTTTCGACCATCACGCGGTCGTTTACGAATTCGCCAACGGCGTCAAGTGCTTCAGCTACTGCCGGCAGCAGGGCGGTTGCGCCAACGACGTGTCGGACTACGTCATCGGTTCCAACGGGACGGCCTCGGTCCAGCAGCACAGGCTTTTTAGCCTGCAGCGCGCTGAAACCTGGCGTGCCGCGGCTAGCAACGTCGATATGTACCAGGTCGAGCACAACGAACTGTTCGCGAGCATCCGCAACGGCCGGCCGATCAACAATGGCGAGTACATGTCCAAGAGCACTTTGATGGGCATCATGGGCCGCATGGCGACCTATACCGGCCTGGAGATCACCTGGGCGCGGGCGTTGGCCTCGACGGAGGACCTGTCGCCGGGCGCAACGATTGGGATGCCGCGCCCCGATGCCGCCGGTGGCTCGGCCCGGCATCACGCGTTTTGTTTAGCCTAAAAAAGGGGTCGGGAGTCTTTTCCAAGGTTGAAAAGACTCCCGCCCCTTTTTCACGGAGGGCCCACCATGTCCGATTCCAACCGCAAGCCTCGGGTGCTGATTGCGGACGACAATCCGCAAGGCGTGGAGTTGCTGGAAGCGTACCTGAGCGAGTGCGATTACGAAATCGCCACGGCCGCTGACGGCGAGGCGACCTTGCGGAGTGTGCAGTCGTGGCAGCCCGATTTGATCTTGCTCGACATCATGATGCCGAAGATCAGCGGCTTCGAGGTTTGCAAGCGCTTGCGCGCAATCCGGCCACACGCGGTATTGCCGTGCTGATGATCACCGCCCTCGACCAGCCCAGCGACATCGACCGGGCCGTGGAAGCGGGCACCAACGATTTTCTGACCAAACCAATCAACAAGTCGGAGCTTTTGCTGCGGGTGCGTGCCGCGTTGGAAAGCAGGCAGTTTAAGGAACAGCTCGACCAGGCCCTCGGCTACATCGAAGGCGTGGAGAAAGCCCGGCCATGACTTTGCCGCGCGTGGTCCTTTTGCCCCGGCGAGCACGCCCCTTTTTCAGCCGGCATCCCTGGGTTTATCCCGGCGCGATTGCCCGCATTGAGGGCGAGCCTGGCGACGGCCAGGAAGTCGAGTTGATCTCGCACGCCGGTAACTTCGTGGCGCGCGGCCTTTTTAACAGTCAAAGCAAAATTCGCGTCCGACTATATTCGTGGCTGCCGGACGTGCCGCTCGACGAGGCGTTTTTCCGGGCACGGATCGACCAGGCTGTGCGGCTGCGTGAATCGACGCTTGGGTTGTGTGGTGCAAGCCAGGCCTGCAGGCTGATCTTCAGCGAGGGTGACGGCCTGCCTGGAATGACTGTCGACCGCTATGACGAATGGCTGGTCGTGCAATTCACATCGCTCGGCCTGGCGAACCGCCGCGAAATGCTAACCCAACTTCTTCGTGAGCGATTGCAGCCGCGCGGCATCATCCTTCGCACCGAACGCGGCATCGGCAAACTGGAGGGCTTGGACCTGCAAGACGGCCCGCTTTGGGGTGAATTGCCGGCCGAACCGATCACCATCGAAGAGGACGGGTTGCGATTCTTGGTCCACTTGACGGAAGGCCAAAAGACCGGGTTTTACCTCGATCAGCGCGACAACCGCCAGGCCGTGGCAAAGTATGCAAAGGGCAGGAGAGTGCTGGACGCATTTTGCTATACAGGCGGCTTCGGCCTGCATGCCGCCAGGGCCGGGGCCAGTGCGGTGCTCGGCGTGGACGCTTCGGAGCCGGCTTTGACGTTGGCTCGCGCGAACTGCGAAGCGAATAGCTTGGCCAACCTCACCTTTGTTCGCGAGGACGTATTCAAGCAACTTGACGTGTTGGTGGACGCCGGCGAGAAGTTCGGCATGGTGGTGCTCGACCCGCCCAAATTCGCCAGGGCACGTAACGCTATCGAGGAAGCGCTGCGCGGCTATCGGCGCCTTCAGAGTCAGTCGCTGAAGTTGCTTGAGCCTGACGGCATTCTCGTCGTCTGCTGCTGTTCAGGATTGATTGACTTGGCGATGCTGGAGGATCTGCTGGCCCAGTTAGCGGTGGAAGAGCGGCGTGAGATTCAGCTTTTGGAAGTCCGTGGCCAAAGGGCCGATCATCCGGTGGCGGTGACGTGCTTAGAATCTGATTACTTGAAGTGCATCATTTGCCGAGTCGCTTAAATGCAGAACCGGTCTGCCTGGCGGATCAGCTAGCAGGTCGCTGAAAGACAGTGACCTCGCCTCCTGGAGGACAAACGAGCAAGACTCCGCTGCCAATCGACGGACATCCAATCTGCCACGCCTCACACCTTTCATCTGGATCAACCGCAAGAGAATGGCCACCTCTGAAGGCAATTTTCAGTTGGCCTCTCCTTTGGATGGTCATTCCATCTACGTCCAAATTGAAAAGGGCCAAAACCGGGGCGAGGCTCGCAGGCTCGGCGGGTATCAACAAGCTATCCGCATTTGGGCTCAACAACCGGCAACGCGTCTCAATAATTACGCTCGTTTTGCCTGTAGCATTTGTCACGTCCAACCCTAATCTAAAATCGATATGAATGTACGCAAGGCGGCCACGTTGCAGCACAATGCGCCAACCATTTTCTTGCGCTGTAAGTTGAATGCTCTTCTCCCGATAGCGGTTACCAGAGGTATGTGACTTACAAGAAAGACGGACTCGGATTCTTGAACTCGGCGTTCATGGCATACGACCTGAATGCGACCTTGGCATCGGCGATCTCTTCGGGTGCAAAGGTAAACAAGTTGACAATATCTGATTGAATTGACTCCGGCAGCTTCGCGAGGTGCGGCTCGACCATCGCGTCTCGCTCCTCCACCCTCTTGCCGCTAAAGCGAGGATCGACCACGCGGACCCGAATTGACGCGGAATTGTATCTGTAAGCATCCGCTTGCTGAAACCCGGCCTTCGTTAGCACATCTTCAACAAGTCGACTTTCCGGCGTACGTTTTGATTCCAAGCAGGTTTTCGTTTCATTCGTCATGACAGCCTCAATCAATGATCTTGTTCAGCGGATACTCCACAATCCCCCGCCCCCCGCCTGCTTGAGTTGCGGCACGATGTGCCGCACCATGTCCTCGTCGAGAATCGTATTCACCGCCACCCATTCCGGGTCGGACAAGCGCGAAATCGTCGGCTTCTGCAGCGCCGGCAGGATCTTCAGCACTGCCGGCAAATCCGCCGCGCGCACGTTCATCATCAGGCCGACCTTGCCCTCGGCGGCCATCGCGCCTTGCAGCATCAGCACCATGTCGTCCATCTTCTGCCGCTTCCAGGCATCGGCGTAGGCGGCCTCGTTGGCGATGAAGCGCGTGGTGCTCTGCAGCAATTCGGCGACGATGCGCAGGTTGTTGGCCCGCAGCGAGCTGCCGGTCTCGGTCACGTCGACGATGGCGTCGGCCAGCCGCGGCGGCTTGACCTCGGTGGCGCCCCAGCTGAACTCGACCTGGGCCGTGACGCCATGCTGGGCCAGCCAGCGCCGCGTCAGGTTCACCACCTCGGTGGCGATGCGCTTGCCTTGCAGGTCCTGGACGCTCTGGATCGGCGAATCGTTCGGCACCGCCAGCACCCAGCGCACCGGCCGGCGGCTGACCTTGCTGAAGACCAGCTCGGCCAGCTCCACGACCTTGGCGTCGTTTTCCACGATCCAGTCGTGGCCGGTCAGCCCGCAGTCGAGCGAGCCGTCCTGCACGTAGCGGGCCATCTCCTGGGCGCGGATCAGCGTGCACTGGATTTCCGGATCGTCGATGGTCGGATAGTAACTGCGGCTGGCGAAGGTGATCTTGTAGCCGGCCTTGCGAAACAGCTCGCCGGTCGCCTCCTGCAGACTGCCGGCCGGGATGCCCAGTTTCAGTATCTTGTCGGTCATTTGCGATACACCTGCTTGGGATCAAACACCCGCTCGCCGACGACGTGCCAGCCGTCCGGCTCGACCCGGCGAAAGAAGCAGCTTGGGTAGCCTTCGTGGCAGGCGGCGCCGCCGATCTGGTGGACCTTGAGCAGGATGGTGTCGGCGTCGCAATCGACGAAGACCTCACGCACTTCCTGAACGTTGCCGCTTTCCTCGCCCTTGCGCCACAGCTTTTGGCGGCTGCGGCTGAAGTAGACGGCCCGGCCGGTGCGCAGCGTCTCCTCGTAGGCTTCGCGATTCATCCAGGCCATCATCAGCACCTCGCCGGTGTCGGCGTCCTGGGCGATGGCCGGGACCAAACCGCCGGATTTGTCGAAGTCGATGGTCATGGTTCATTCCTCCAATATGCTGATAAACATACAGACGAACTGATATTCGCAACAGAGGGAACCCCGCCATGGGCTTCAAGCAAACCGCCACGCATCGCTACGGCAAAGGCTCGTATCACCAGATCGGCCTGGTGCGCGGCCAGTTCGGCAACGTGCCGATGGAGCAATGGCTGGACTTCGTCCAGAGGACCGGCTTCGACGGCTGGGAAGAGGCGAGCTGGGAGCTCGACCTCGACAAGTGCATGCACCGACGCCGGCGCCGAGGCCTATGCCAAGGAACGCGTCGACCTGGCCAAGAAGCACGGCCTGGAGATCTTCACCGTCGCCACCCATCTGCAAGGCCAGGCCCTGGGCGACGAGCCGAGCGCCAAGACGCTGCAATTCACTCGGCGGCGAGGCGGTCGGCGGCCTACAAGGCCTGGCGCGACAAGGGCAACAAGCCGCCGCGCACCGATCCCTATTTCGTGCCCGATGAGGTCGGCAAGCTCATCCACGACCAAGCCGCAGAAGGACCTGATCGCCTGCGTGCGGCTGGCCCATTTCCTCGGCAAGCTGCAGAATCGCAAGGTCGCGCTGCCGGGCTTCGTCGGCTCGCCGGCCCATTGCTGGAGCCACTTGTTCCTGTTCCCGCCTCTGCCCACCAGCCTGGCCGGCCATGCCATCCCCGACGTCCGCCAGGTCAGCCTGGAGCTGCTGGTCGAGCGCTTCGGCCCGGTCTGGGACGCTTGCAAGAAGTACGGCGTGACCTTCGATCTCGAATGCCATCCCAGCGAACGGGCGATGGGCGACATCGAGTCGGCCAGCGATTACATCAACCACCTGGTGCAAGGCCGGCTACGACGGCGTGGTCGGCTTCAACCTCGACGGCTCGCACATGGAATGGCAAGGCGTCTCGGTCGTCCAGTTCATCCGCGAGTTCGGCGAGCTCATCCACTGCGCCCACATCAAGGGCGTGCAGGTGATCCGCGAGCACACCCGCGCCGGCCTGCTGGGCGGCCATCGGCCGATGGGCCATCCGCTCAACGGCTGGAACTTCGTCACCGCCGGCACGGCCCGCGACGCCAACAGCGTCGAGGAGATCTTGATCGAGCTGAACCGCGTCGGCTTCGACGGCGCCGTCAGCATCGAATGGGAAGACAACGACGCCGAGCAGCACGCCGGGGCCAAGGCGGCGCTGGCCAATGTTCATCAAGGCCGATCTGCCGCCGAGCGGCATGCGGCACGATGAGATGCTGAAAAGCTGATGGGCTTTCATCCCTTGTGCACGTAACCTTCGAAGATTTCCGCTTTAGGCGGGCTGCTCAGCCAATCAATGCGGGTACGGTTGCGGATGTCGTGGATTTCCCGAGGCAGTGGCCAGTTCCAGCCGGAACAATTCACGCTCAGGGCGAATGGGCACCACCTTGACGTGCACGGCCAGCCGGAGCACGACCTGGCGTAGTGCTCCCGTGGACAGCGAGGCCTCACGTATGCACCACATCCTCCAGCAGCCCCACCGCCACGGTCTCCGCCCGCGCCACCAGCACCCGTTTGCGATTGCGTTTGATTCCAGTAAACCGCGACTCGGCCACGTAAACCTCCCGTGAGGTCTGCGTATCGCGCAAATCGTGCAGGTCGGCGTTGCGCAGGTCGAGCCAGATATCGTCGAATGCCTTGAGCGTACCGATGCACACGAAGGCGCTACGCATGTCCACCACCACCTTGTGCCCCATCAGCTCTTGCAGCATGGTCATTGCCCTCATCCCTCATCCTTCATCCCTCATCCCTCATCCCTAGCCATTTGCCATGCTAATATAGCCCGATTCGGCCCAATCCGTTACAATGATTGCTCGCCAGCCAAAGGTGCCTAAACCCGTGAAGCCGAGAGGCGCGCCCACCGCTGAGATCGCCGAGCAGCTCGTCACGGAGCCGGAGCAACTCACGGCCTGTGTGGCGCAACTGGCGCAGTCCGGCCGTTTCGGGCTCGACACCGAATTCATCGGCGAAAAAAGCTACCATCCCCAACTTTGCCTCGTCCAGGTCGCTACCAAGGATTCGCTTTACTTGATCGACCCGCTCAGCGTCGGCCCGCTCGACGCCTTTTGGCAAGTGGTCGTGGACCCGGCCAACGAAGTGATCGTCCACGCCGGCCGTGAAGAGATTCGCCTGTGCTGCCTGGCTTGCGGCAAGCCTCCGGGCAAGCTTGTCGATCTGCAAGTGGCCGCCGGCCTGGTGGGGCTGTCCTATCCGCTCAGTCATGGAAACCTGGTGAAGGAAGTGCTGGGCATCTCCCTGTCCAAGGGTGAGACGCTGACCGAATGGGGCACCCGTCCGCTGACCAGGTCGCAAATCCACTACGCCTATGACGATGTCCGATACCTGCTGCCGGCGTGGAAGAAACTGTCGGCCCGGCTCGATAAACTGACGCGGCAGGATTGGGCCAGGGAAGAATTCGATCGCCTGGTGGCGGTGGCCAAACCGCTGGCGCCGGCGGATGCGGGCCTCTCGGAAAAGTGGCGAAAGCTGCGCGGCGTCGGTGGGCTCGATCGCCGGCGGTTGGCCATTGTCCGCGAGCTGTTCAACTGGCGCGAAGCGGAGGCCGCCCGAAAGAACCGTCCTTCACGCACGATCGTGCGCGATGATTTGCTGGTGGAGATCGCGCGCCGCGGCCCGACCCAGGAACGCGACCTGGACGTTATCAGGGGGTTGCCCAAACGCGATTTCAAGGCCATCGTCGAAGCCGTCGGGCGCGGCCGCGACTTGCCTCTGGACGCCTGCCCGCCGGTGGCCGAGCGCGATCAGGATCCGGCGCCCGTGACGATGGTGACGACCATCATGATGGCCGTCCTCGGTGATTTGTGCGCCAAGCAGCAACTGGCCGCGAACCTTGTGGCCACGACGCTGGACGTCAAGCTGCTGGTCAGGGCCAGTTGGCAGGGTGGCGAGCTGCCATTGGACTCCTTGCTGACCCGAGGTTGGCGGAAGGAGCACATCTTGCCGGACTTGCTGGCGGTGCTCCAGGGACGGCGCAGCCTGCGCGTGGCGGATGTGACGGCGGAGGGGCCTTTAGGTTACGATGACGCACCGAAGTAGGTTACCCATTGGACGCCTGCGCGCGACCGGGGTAAACTGCTCCTGTCCCTTACCGCTGGATTCCGGGATTGTGCCATGAAAGTTATCGCGGTTAAAGACCTCTACAAGAGGTTCAAGAAAATCGAAGCTCTCAAGGGCGTGACCTTGACCGTCGAGCCAGGGCAAATCTACGGCTTGCTCGGCCAAAACGGCGCCGGCAAGACGACCATGATCAAGATCCTCCTGGGCATCATCCGCCACTGGCAGGGGGAGGCCGAGTTGCTTGGAGAGCCTGTAGGCAAGGCGGGGGTGCGTGCACGCATTGGCTACTTGCCGGAAGACCATCGCTTCCCGGAGTACCACACCGGGTACAGCCTGCTTAACTTCTATGCTCAGCTGCTGGGTGTGCCGCGCCACGAGCGAGATCGCGCATCGAGGGCATGCTTGAGCTGGTCGGTTTGAAAACGCGCATGCACTACAAAATTCGCACATATTCCAAGGGCATGAAACAACGCGCCGGCATCGCCCAGGCGTTGTTCCACGACCCCAAGGTGATTTTCCTCGACGAGCCAACCGACGGAGTCGACCCGCTTGGACGCCGTGACATTCGGCAACTATTGCTCAAGATGAAAGAGCACGGCACGACCATTTTCTTGAATTCCCATTTGCTGGGCGAAGTGGAGCAAATTTGCGACCGGGTTAGCATCCTGCATAAAGGCGAAATGATTCGCGAGGGCGACATCGCCAGCCTGACACGCCAGAAAGGCATGTTCCTGTTGTCCCTGGCGGCTGGTCAAGCATTCCCCCACGACGAGATTCGCGCCAAGGGCTACGACGCCGCGGAGCGGAACGGGTTCTGGGAAGTGCAGCTGACGGGCGGCCAGAGCATTGACCCCGTGGTCGATTTGCTGCGTGCTCGCAATCTCAGCATCCGCCATTTGACGGAGAAGCGCCAATCCCTGGAAGATCTCTTCCTCAAGACCGTGGACGACGAAAACGAAGAGCCGCCAGTTGTCCAGGCAGCGGCAGCCGCCGGCCGCAACCCGCGAAACCAACGAGCTTAGCTGGAGTTCCCGCGAGATGAAGTACCTGGCCATTCTCAAAGACTCCGTGCGCGAGGCCATCGACGCCAAGATCTTCTACGTCACGGTGATCCTGTCGGTGCTGGTTTCGCTCCTGGTCCTTACCATCGGTTATCAACCGGTGCCGATGGAAGACATGGTGAAGGAATACACGAAGTTATTGAATTTCATCACCGAGAGCGGCAAAAAGAATTCCAGCAAGTTCAACCTTTCGGCGGTCAGAACCGTGGAAATCGAGGATTTCAAACGGCTGGACGAGGGGACCGAGCCGTGGACTGGCCAATATCGATTCACCATGGACATGGAACTTTGGGATGACGACAAGGAGCCAAAAGACGGCCCCGCCAAGGACCCTCCTGGCCGACGCGCCCAGGTGACAGCCGATAGCCTGCAGATTCCCATCATGGTGTTCTACCAGTGGTTCGACAACTTCACGGTCAAAGCCCTGCCGGCGACGGACACCAAGCGTGTGCGCTTTGAGGTGCAAACCAAGGGCATCAGGCGCGGCTTCCGCACGCGGCCGGAATGGTATCACCAGCCGACGGTGCTCTTTGGCCTTTGGGCGGCCCCGCTGAGAATCTTCAAACTCGAGCGAATCGTGCGCTTCATTGGCGACGACATCGTGGGCACTTTCGGCGCCGGAGTTACGATGCTGCTCAGCTGCATTTTGACGGCGTTTTTCATTCCCAACATGATGGCCAAGGGCAACGTGGATTTGCTTATCGTCAAACCGATCAATCGGGTGACGCTCTTCGTTTACAAATTCCTGGGCGGCACGACTTTCATGTTGCTGAACACCACCATCATCATGGTGGGAGTGTGGGCGGGCCTGGGGTTGCAGTCGGGGTACTGGGTCCACTGGTTCCTTCTTTGCATTCCCGTGTTTACGTTTGAGTTTCTCATGTTTTATTCCGTATCGGTGTTCGCCGGCGTCTTGACTCGCAGCCCGATTGCATCCATCTTGGCCGTGATCGTGTTTTGGGCCTTGTTTACCGTGGTGGGCTGGGCTTACTGGATCGCAGTGGAATCGTACAATGTCCAAAACCGCCCCTCCGGCGAAGTTGAGCTGGAGGACGCGGTAATCCGACAGCCGCCCGAGCATTGGGCCGTGGAGGTCATCAAGTTCTTTCATGCGATCATGCCGCGCTACAAGGACATTGATTGGTTGACGGCCAAGGAGATCAAGGGAGAGCTGATAAAACCGGAGGACTTGAGCAAACCGGAGATTGCGGACAACTACCGCTACCAATTGCAAGTTCTTGACCGGCAATTCGGCACCTATTCCTGGGGCGAATCGATTGCAGTGACAACGGTTTTTATTCTGGTGTTTTCTGGCTTTGCCACTTTTTGGTTCGCCACTCGGGATTACTGACGCCCCATGGACGCAGTCTTCCAACGCTGCATTCGCCCCGCCTGCGCCGCGACCTGCGCCGTGGACGACACGTCGTTTGTCTGCCCGCGCTGCGGCGGCCTGCTCGACGTGGCCTACGACTGGGACCGGCTGCCGCCGCCGCGAGCCTGCGCGATTTCGAGGCCAAGTGGGCCGACCGCACCAATCCGCTCTGCTTCAGCGGCGTCTGGCGTTTCCGCGAGCTGCTGCCGTTCGCCGCGCCCGAGCAGGTCGTGACCATCGGCGAAGGGCAGACGCTCCTGCAGCGTGCCGACGGCGTGGCCGGCTACGTCGGCCTGAGCCGGGCCGGCTGTTCCTGCAGTACGAAGGGCATGAACCCCTCGGGCAGCTTCAAGGACAACGGCATGACGGCCGCGTTCACCCACGCCCGCATGGTCGGCGCCCGCCGGGCGGCCTGCGCCTCGCACCGGCAACACCAGCGCCTCGCTGGCCGTCTTCTGCTCCGCCACCGGCCTGATGCGGGCCATCATCTTCATCGGCTCCGGCAAGATCTCCTACGGCAAGCTGGCCCAGGCCCTCGACCACGGCGCCCTGACCGTGCAGATCGCCGGCGACTTCGACGACGCCATGCAGCGCGTGCAGCAAGTGGCCCAGCAAGCTCGGCATCTACCTGGTCAACAGCGTCAATCCGTTCCGGCTGGAAGGGCAAAAGACGATCATGTACCGCGTGCTGGAAGCGCTGCGCTGGGAGGTGCCCGACTGGATCGTCGTGCCCGGCGGCAACCTGGGCAACGTCAGCGCCTTCGGCAAGGCGTTCATCGAGCTGCCCGAGCTGGGCCTGATGACCAAGCGCTGCCGCGCCTGGCGGTGATCAACGCCGCCGGGGCCAACACGTTCTACCAGCTTTACGAACGCTTCGGCCTGCGCTGGAACGGCGGCCAGCCCGACGCCGACCATGATCGACGGCTATTACCGCGACCTGGACGCCGAGCAAATCCGCGGCCGCGACCATCGCCAGCGCCATCGAGATCAATCGGCCGGTCAACCTGCCCAAGGCGCTGCGGGCTCTGGACCGCTGCGGCGGCGTGGTCCGCGAGGTGAGCGACCAGGAGATCCTCGACGCCAAGGCCAAGGTCGGCGCCGGCGGCCTCGGCTGCGAGCCGGCGTCGGCGGCCAGCGTGGCCGGGGCACGCAAGCTTCGCCAGGAGGGCGTCATCGGCCCCGAGCGAGCGCGTCGTCTGCATCCTGACCGGCCATCAACTGAAGGACCCGACCGCCACGGTCGCCTATCACAGCACCGATCAGAAGACCTTCGACGAGGTGCTCGGCAATCGCGGCGTACGGCGGGCGACCTTCGCCAACCGGGCGGTGCAGGTGCCCAACGATCTGGATGAGATCATCGGCGATCGAGGTGTATTCGTGACAACCACAATTGTGAAAAGGCGCAAAAACTTCGGGGGATCCTGATGTGATTGGCCCTGGGTGCAATGGCGTGATCATGGTGCCGCGGGAATTTGATAGCGCGGAATTCGAGGAGGGTTGGCGCTTTGAATTGGTAAATGACGTGCTGGTCGTTTCGCCGATGCCGTCAGAAATTGAAGCCGGGCCTAACGAAAAGCTCATGCATTTGTTGCTTTCCTACCAGGAGCATCATCCGCAGGGATCATTCCTGGATGCCTCCTTGCCCGAGAGAATCATCAAAACTGGGCGAAATCGCCGTCGCCCTGACCGGTGCATGTGGACGGGCTACGGCCGGTTTCCGCGCAAGACCGACCGGCCTACCGTCATTGCGGAGTTCGTGCCCTCTGGTAAACGCAACCGCGAGCGGGACTATGTGGCCAAACGCAAGGAGTACATGAACTTCAAGGTGAAGGAATACTGGATCTTCGACCGGTTTGATCGGTGCCTGGTTGTGTTCACGCGCCAGGGAGGCAAAACTCGACGCAGGGTAGTTAAAGAGCACGAAATATACACCACCCCGCTCATGCCGGGTTTTGAACTACCGGTGGCAAAGCTGCTGGAGTTGGCGGATAAGTGGGCGAGTCAAAAAAAACAAACTGATGAATCAATACCGGAATTATGGGAATGAAAACACACATCGGCGTCAACGGCGCCTGCGGGCGGATGGGCCAACGCATCATTCAGCTGGCCCACGAAGACAAGGATTTGCTCGTCAGCGCCGCCCTGGAAACGCCGGGCCATCCTCAGCACGGCCGAGACATCGGCGAAATTGCCGGGATCGGCCCCATTGGCGTGCTGGTCGACAGTGCCGTGCCGCTGGAGCGCCGGCCTGAGGCCATTATTGATTTTTCGATGCCCGAAGGGACCATGGCGATCCTGCCGGTTTGCGTCGAGCGTAAGATCCCTCTGGTGGTGGCGACGACCGGGCACACGCCGGCCCAGAAACGCGACATCGAAGCGGCGGCGCATCATACGCCTTTGCTGATGGCCCCCAACATGAGCCTGGCCGTCAACGTTTTGATGTATCTCTGTAAACAAGCCGGCACGCTGCTGCGGGACAGCAATTTCGACGTCGAAATCCTGGAACGCCATCACCGCTTCAAAAAGGACTCGCCCAGCGGCACCGCGCTGCACATCGCCCACATTGTCCAGGAAGCGATGGGCCAGACGGCGCTGCGCCACGGTCGCGAAGGATTGGTAGGCGAAAGGCCGGCACACGAAATCGGCATTCACGCCGTTCGCGTCGGCGATAACGTGGGCGAGCATACCGTGGTATTCAGCACGCTGGGCGAAACGCTGGAGATTAGCCACCGGGCCCATGCCCGTGATTGCTATGTGCGGGGTGCGCTGCAGGCCGCCAAGTATCTGGCGACGCGGCCGGCGGGGCGGTACACGATGAATGATGTGCTGGGATTGCCGTCGTGAGGCACGTGCAAGGCCTCGCGACACTTGAGATTTTCTGGAAAAGAGTTGCCGCCATGGCTTAGTCGCCTTGCCATCGCGCGTGTAATTGACTTTTACCAAGGCGATGCTGTATGCTTGATTGAGGGGATCAGACCAGAATGCCAATTGATAAACAGCCACCCGACGTTTTGGCAATGGTCTTGGCCGATTCCATTTTAAGAGACATGGTGTCAGGCAAACTCTTTATTCAAGGAACCTATTCGATCATTTATGCCAGTGATTTTCCAGTGATTTTCCAGTGATTTTCCAGTGATTTGGCCAGCTTTGGTAGTTTATGCGGCCATTACCGATGGACATGGCCAAACTCCCATTGAAGCCAGGCTCGTGGTAGCTGAACACGACGTTTCTGAGGGACATGAGCCATTATTCACAGTAAAAACGGCGGTGGACTTTACAGATCCGCTGCTTGTTGCCGAGCTAGTCATTGCAATGGGACCAATAACTTTTCCTGAAGCAGGAGAATATCGCATCCAGTTATTGTGTGGCGGGCAGGTGCTTAAGGAACGCAGGATTCAAGTAATGCCAGAGCCATCGGCGGAGCAGTAAATTAAGCGATATTAAGGAGTTGCGTCATGGGCCACGAAAAGAAAACCGCAATGCAAGTTTTGCTTTCAGCTAGCACTAAATTGCCGGCAAAGGCGACAGCCATTTCAGTTTGCTGCGAACGTGTGCCTATTGAAATGCTGCGCAAGTACTCTAGCAGCAAGCCATTGGCTAGCCGTGCGAAAACGGGCAAATAAGGCTCGCCTACACGCCAAGTGCGCTTTTCAGGCTTCGCAGGTCGCCGCTCAAAGCCTCGACGGTGCTTTGCAATTGCATCACCTGGGCGCGAAGAGCGGTGACTTCCGCTTGCAATGCCGCAAAATCCTGAGACGGTGCTTTGGCTGACTCCGGCACCGAGTCCGTTTCGCCCGGCCCGTCATCGTCGGCGGGATGGCTGGCGCAAGTCGCTCCAATTCCCGCGGCGAATGGAACCCGTGCGTCACCATCGTGCCCCGGCGGCCTTCCGGCGTTAGATATGTCACCAAACCACGGCCCGCCAAGGATTTCAAAAGCGCTCTGAGACTGTCGAGGTCTTCAATAGGCTCCATTCGGCTTGCCCGGCCGCGCAACTCACCCTCGGTCTGCGGCCCTCGCAGCAGCAACTCACCAAGAATGGCCAGCTCGACCTTGTTGACGCCCCAGGTCTCATAAAGATTGTGTTTCCAGCGATCCACCCGGCCGCCCGTGATCTTGAAGGCGAGGTGGTTCTTCCCGCACGCCGTCAAAGCTTGCTCCACGTCCAGATCGTTCAAATCGAGGATCGGATCGCGGTTGGATTTTTGATTGCTGCCCACGGTCAGCGCATTGAGACTGAGGGGGTAGGCGTCGGGAGTCGTTTTGGCCTTTTCCACCAAAACGCCGAGCACGCGGCGTTCGTTGACGCCGAGGACGGGTCTGCTCACGGGACTGTCCGCGGCAGGGGCTGCTGGGAGAGATGACATGGCTGCTCCACACGAGTTGCAAGTTGCGGGCGATCCGCTCGGAGTATTTTAGTGCCTTGGCCCGCCGTCGCAACCTTTTGGGCGGAGACCATTTGCTGGCGGAGCACCACGACCAAAGCCGCTGTCAGGAGGAGATTGGCCCACACATAAGCGCCGTAAACCTGCGCCAGCTTGCCGATGCGCTCCAGCGAGACGCTCCAGCCCGTGCTCGTCGCCGCCATCAGCAGGGCGGCGGCGGCCAGCGTGGCAATGAGATAACGCTTCGTCCACGGTCCCACCCAATCGCCGGCCAAAACATAGGACAGCACGCCGAAGGGCAGCAGCAGTGTCACGCAATGGTGCTTCCAGGTCCTCTCGCTGAAGAGCAGCATGCCCAAAAGGATGAGCGAATACTCGGCCGCCAGCTGCCAGCGCCGTCTGTCCGCCGTCGGTGTCCGGCACACCCAGATTACCAGTCCCGCGAAGATGGCCATGGTTAGCTTGACGATAATCCGTGCCACGGCCGGATCCCACGACATGATGTTATGGTGTTCCACCACGACGTATTGGTCTTCGACGAACTCCGAAAACGACGCGCAATAGGTCAGCATGCGATGCACCAGGCCGGGAAGCGATTGGTTCTCGTGGTCGGTCGTCACCACGCCGTCGATGGCGAAAGGCTTGATCATGGCGGTATACCAGCTGACGAGGTAGGTCTGATTTTCCTCGAATCCGAAGTACAGGCCGGGAATCAGCCAGAAGAACAGCACCAGTCCCACGGCACATCCCGCCAGCGCCGACCACGATCGCTTCCAGAGGAAATACGGCACAAAAAGCGCGGGCGTCACCTTGCAGGCAATGGCCAGGGCCAACGTCACGCCGGCCACCGCGTCGTGCCGCCGGCGAAAGCATTCCAGCGCGATCACGCATAGCAACAGAATGAACAGGTTGATGTTGCCGTGACTCAGGTCGCCCATGATCGGCCGCAGGCTAAGAGCCACGGCCAGCGCCTTGGCCCACCAGGGCCACGGCCAACCCGCGGTTTCCACCAGGCGAAACATCAGATAAATGGCCGCCAGGGCCATGCCGACTTTGAGGTAAAACCAGACGAGCGAGCCGATCAGCGGCGGCAACGGCACCAGCGGTTTGAGCAGCATCACCATGATGGGCGGGTTGGGGTAGTTGTGGCGCTGCCAGATGTTGACGCTGTCCAGTTCGACGATTTGATCGCGCCAACGCAGAAATGCCGACCGATGGGAGTCTTTGACCTTGAAGCTGTACTGGACGCTGAGCCCGAAAAACAGCGCCACCAAGGCCAGGACGAACCAGCGCTGGCGGAGCCATGCAAAGCGGGATTGTAATGTTGCGGCGTCCATGGAAAGGCTTCCGTGCCTTCTTCGAAAACCACTCTCGCAAACCGCCAGAGTGTAACAACGGCGTCCGCTGCCGGCAAGCCGAGTTGCCCGACTCCCTCATGTTTGCTATGCTTTCACGGCCCCCCTGAAAGGAATGTTAATGAACCTTGCCGACTACATTCGCGATGTTGCGGACTTTCCCAAAGTCGGCATCATGTTCAAGGACATCACGCCCCTGCTGGCCGATCCGCATGCTTTTCAGCACACGATCCAGCTATTAAGCACGCATTACGAGGAGCAGGGCGTTGACGCGGTGGCTGCCGCCGAGGCACGGGGATTTCTGTTTGCCGCCCCATTAGCTCTGGCGCTGAAGCGGCCGCTCATTCCCTTGCGCAAACCCGGCAAACTGCCCTACCAGACTCATTGTTTCCAGTATGAGCTGGAATACGGCCAGGCTGAGCTGCATGTTCACATTGACGCCGTGCGGCCGGGCGCCCGCGTACTGGTGGTTGACGACCTGCTGGCCACCGGCGGCACACTCCGCGCTGGTTGCCAGCTGATCGAAAAGGCCGGCGGTCAGGTCGCGGGCTGCGCGGTGCTGGTGGAACTCGGCTTTCTGAAAGGCCGGTCCAAGCTGCAACCTTACGAGGTTTTCAGTTTGATTCAGTATTGAGCAGCCAGGCAGCGACCTGCCGCGCGGCCAAGTGGTTGCCGGCGATGTTCCAGTGGGTGTCCAGGGGTGCGTAGGTTGCCGGCTCCTGGCGAAGTGCCGGCAGCAGGTCGAGACAACGGACCTGCCGTTGTGCGAAAAGGGCCTGCAATCGACGTTGGGGGCCATCGCGGTCCAATTCTTCTGGAGTGACGCCCGCATCACTCATGGCATCTTGCAAAACCGCGTTGTTGACCTGGAATTCGTCCGGTATCAATACCACTGCCAACGTCACCCCACGATCCTGACAGGCCTGGACGATGCCTTCAAGGTCCGCCAGGGCGCGTCGCCATTGTCTTTCCAGGCTCGTGGGCGCGTTCTTGATGCAGACCGCCAGGCAACGCGCCTCCACGGCGCGAAAAACCTCCGGCGACAATGGCGGTGCGGCGAGCCGGTTGCAATGGTTATCCGTCAGTGGGAGGCCGCGTGCGAGCTGGCAACCGCGTTGGCAAAGCAGGAATAGGGCGTGCCGTCGGGGATCGAAGCTGCGCGGCCGGGGCAACGCCTCGGTGATGTCGTTGCCGACGAAGACGCACAAAAGCACGATGTCAGGATGAACGGCCCAAACATCGCGCTCGAGGATTTCGCGATACTCGCGCGGCCCCGCGCCGGAGACGCCGAAATTCCCGACCTCCACTGCCGCCAGCTCTTTCGGTAGCCGCGTCAAGAAATTGTCGGCAAACGGCACCGCCGGCCCGACCGCGAAGGAGTCGCCGATCGCGGCGATTCGCAGTACGCCAGGCGTTTTCTCGGCGGCCAGTTCCGGACCAGGATAGCCGCGGCTGTTGCCGTAAAGGCCTTCGCCGTAGTCGCGGCCTGGAATCAGACGGTAGGCGTCAAGATTGGCGCGCACCAGGGGAGAACTGTGGACAAAGACCGCCCAGCCTTGGAGTGCCACCTCCGCCAGGACCAGTGTGACGGCCACGTTGGTGGCAGCAACCTCGAACCAGCGCTGTGCACATCGGAAGTTGCCAAGGATACCAACCCGAAGCGTCAGCGTGGGATTCTGTTGGCCCTCGCTGACGCTTCGGGTTAGTGTCCCGCAAGTTCTCACCGATAGCAGCAATACCCAAAAACCTGATAGGCCGTACACTATAGGCCGAGCGGCTGATGTGCCGCCCCAGACGATGACGGCGGGCACATAAATCAGCACCCAACCGACGGCGATTCGTCTGAGAAACCGCAACCAGAAATTGAGGTTGGCCTGTCCCATGGTGAGTAGTTTCCTTGTCAGGGGCCGCCATTTTGCACAACAAAGAGCGGAAAGCAAGAGGAAATGAGGCAATTGAGCATTGCGGAGCGGGGATGGAAGGATGTAAAGTGGTGGTGGGGCTGCATTGGGATCAATAATGGCTCGTACCGCACAAATAAAGCGTGACACTGCCGAGACGCGGATCAATTTGCGCCTCAACCTCGATGGCAGCGGCCAGGCTACTTTGGCCACCGGCGTCGGCTTTTTCGACCACATGCTGACGCTGCTCGCCCGCCACGGTGCGATGGATCTCGCCGTTGACGCCAAGGGAGACCTCCAGGTCGATGCGCATCATACGGTCGAGGACGTCGGCATCTGTTTTGGCAAGGCGCTGGCCGAGGCGGTGGGCGACAAAGCCGGCATTCGCCGTTATGGCAACGCCACCGTGCCGATGGACGAGGCACTGGTGACCGCCGCCGTCGACCTGAGCGGCCGGCCGTTGTGCGTGTGGCAGGCCGAGGTGGCGCGCGAGATGCTGGGATCGTTCAACGCGCCGCTGGTCGAGGAGTTCTGGCGGGCGACGGCCGCGAGCGGGTTGTTCACCCTGCACGTGATTTGCCATTACGGCCGCAACACCCACCATGTTGTCGAGGCCATTTTCAAAGCGGCTGCCAGAGCACTCCGCCAGGCGCTGGAGCCGGACCCGCGGATGACGGGAGTGCCGTCCACAAAAGGGGTGCTATAACCATTTCCTGTCGCCGCTTCCCGGCGATGTTGCTATACTTGCGACCATGTAGGATAAGCTAACCCGAGGAGTTTTTGTCATGAGGAAGCTGTTCGTGCTGCTTGGCACGTTTGTGTTTTTTGCCTGCGCCGGTTGCTCTGAAGATCCCAACGACCAGATCATCAGCGCGACGATCCAAATCGCCAATGGAACCACCGCCGACATCAACATTATGGCCAAAACCCTTAGCGACGCGGTCGCCGTGGCCAAGAGCGACAAAAAACCGTTGGATCCGGTCAAGATCAAGGAAGCCATTACCCAGGCAGAAGGACTCAAGACCAAGGCCAAGGCGCTCCAGGACAATCGAGCCAGGTCCGAAAACCGGCGTGATCAGATTACCGAAAAACAGCGGGAGGAATACGCCGCGAAGCACAAGAGCAGCCTCGCGACGGCAATCGCGGACCTGGACACGGCCCAGAAAACGCTAGACATGGCGCTTCGCGACGCCGAGGCCGCGGCCGACAACGAAGGCAAAGTGCTTCTGGAATCGCTGCGCAAAGCTTCAAGGAAACGCATGATGAATTCGAGGTATTGACCAAGCGGCAATCGTGACGTTTGCCAGGGGCCTGGCGCATTTTCCGGAGGGTTGCCATGAAACCTTCTCTTTTGGTCGCGGCCACCGTGCTTTGCTTGGCCGGCCTTGTCCGCGCTCAGCAGTCCGGTGAGGATTCTTACGAAACGCTGGTCAAGGAGATGCTGGGCACGGTCGAGCAGATCACCAGCACCCTCAAAACGATCACCGATCGCGCCAGCGCCGAAGCCGCCCGGCCGGAATTGAGGAAGTTGGCCAAAAAAATGCTCGAGCTGCACAAAAAGGCCGACGAGTGGAAGCAGCCGGACAAAGAGCGCCTTGAACGCCTCAAAAAGGATTACGCCCCTAAGCTGGAGAAAGCCGTCAAGGAATTCAACGAGGCGGTGACCGGTGCCAAAGCCATTCGGGGGAGCGACGATGCCCTGGCTGAACTCGATGAGCTCAGGGCCAGGAACGCCAAGGACAAGGAAAAAAGCAAGGACAAAAAATAGGGCCATGGCATGAAAAGCACCGGGCGGTTGTTTGGGGGTTTGTTGCTGATGACCGCGATTGCCGGCTGCGCAGACGGACCGCAGCCCATTGTCCATGACCTGGTGGTCTTCTGGAACGAAGTTTGCGACAACACGCTCAAGGCCACCGACGAGGAAACAGCCAAGAAGCTGCTCGAGGTGGAATTCAAATTGTTGGATGCGAAGTGTGACGCCCTCAAGGCTCGTTGCCAGAAGGTGATCACCAATTACGACAAGGACGATGCCATCGGACTCGAGAACGCCCTGATGGACTACAAGATCGAAATCGAAGCGGTGGAAAAGCGGCTCCTGAATGCCAGGGAACGTATCGAGAAGATCAGGGCCGCCGCGCCGTCGCCTGACGACACGCCCAATCTGAAGAAAATCATGACGTGGCCCGACACGAGGAAAACGTTCCACCAGTACGATTACGGCAAATACATGCCAAACCTCCGAGTGCGCAAGGACCAGGAAGCCAATATCATACCCAAACAGCTGGCCCGTGGTCTGGTGCCGGCGCGGCCAAATATCGAGCTAAAAAAGCCAAAGGAAAAGGACAAGTGAATTACGCCCCAAGTTTTCACCTGTTTTTCATGCCGGGAGATCGATCATGAGCACAGACAACCCCGATCGCCAGCAAATGAAGGTCAAGGAATTCATGCAGCTCTTGCCGCTGACCCTGGAGGTGGCCGGCTTGCCCCGCGTGGGCGAGGGCAAGTACTACAGCGAGGGCCAAATGGAGAACCGCGCCGCCAACCTCAAACTGGCTTACAAAGTCGCGCGGGCCCTTATCCTCGACGTCGCCAAGTAACCGCGTCCTGCCGCGAACCGCATGACCGAGCCTGCCGGCCGTCAACGAACTGTTCGCCTGATGCGCCCGCCGGCTGCCGACGGTGTCGGCATCTTTTGCGTGCGCGACGCCAAGCGGGCGACGTTCTATGTTTTTTGTGAGATTCCCTGCCAGGTCGGCGGCCGCGGCTTTGCCGTTCACAAACTCGGCCTGGGCAACCTTTACCACGTCCGCGTGGGCAAACCGGCCGATCGCTCGTGTGAGTGCATGGGCTTTCTCGCCCACGACGCTTGCAAGCACGTGCTCGCACTGGAAACACTCGTTGAACAAGGACTTGTTTGATGGCATCTCGATTTGACACCCTGCTATCCCGTCATCTTGCCGGTTTCGCCTTGATGGGAATGATCGCCGTCCTCACCGCTGGGTGCGCCGGCGCCAACGAACCCCCGGCGATCTGGCTCGGGCAGGTGGCCACGCTGAGCGGTCCGGACAAGCACGCCGGGGAAGCTGCCGCGCGGGGCCTGCGCCTGGCGGTCGAGGAGTTCGACAAAAATGTCGAGCAAGGCCTGGGCAGGCCGATCAAGGTCATTCATAGCGACGCCCGCGGCAAGCTGGACGAATTTGAGGCCGAGGCGATTCGGCTGGCGGCCGTCAACCACGCTTATTTCCTGTTTGGGGGCGGCACGGCGGACGAGGTGGATCGGCTCAGTCGCGCCCCCTCGCTGGTGATCACGCCGCGCGGCGCCCGCAGCCGCACCATGGACGATGCCGTGTACTGCACCGGGTTCGCGCCGCGCAGCAGGGCAAAGCGTGGCCGAGTTTGCGGCCGTCGAACTGGGCGTGGCGAGCGTGGCCCTGGTTTGCGATGAACGCCTCCAGGAATGGGTGGATATCGCCGACATCTTCGCTCGCGATTTCAATGCCGCCTGGGCCAAGAAAGATGCCAAGGTTCCTGTTACCGTGCGCCGGCTGCGCCTGACCAACGACAGCAAGCCGGGAGACATTGCCAGGCAATTGCAAGACAGCCAGGATGTCAAGACCGTGATCTTCGCCGGCCAGGCGGCAGACCTGCGCGACCAGGGGCCGCTGCCATTGCCGATTCTGTTCCTCGGGGACGACGGCGCGGGTCCGGCTTTGGCCGCGCTGCGCCGCCAGGCAAGGAAATCTATTTTGTCACGGCCTTTGCCGTCGAGGAAGACCTGCCGCGAGCCGTGGAATTCGCCAAGCGCTATCGTGAAGCTTTCCACGAAGAGGCCGACGTCCACGCGGCCGTGGCCTACGAGGGGATCAAATTGCTTTACGAGGCCATGGTCCGCGGCAAGGATGCCTTAACGCAATTGCGCGTTCGGGATGAGCTGAAAAAACTGAAAGACGTAAACGGACTGACCGGCCCGCTGTCCTTCACCGAGCAGCGGCAGCTGCGCCGGCCCGCCTTCGTCATGCGGCTGGACGACGGCGGGACCAAAATCGCCAAGCGCTGCGGCCCTGAACTATGATGCTCCGACCACACCACCCCGAAGCGTAAGCACGGCAAGCCGTAAATCCTCGCTTACGCTTCGGGTTCGTATCTAAATTCTCACGACACCAGATCCGGATACGCCGCGGGCAGGATCATGCGTTCGATCTTGCGATCCTTCCGCAGCAACGTGATGGTCGACGGCACCTCGACCGGCAGTTGCGTCAGCAGCCGATGCAAGTCGTCCACCGACTCCGTTGGGTGGTCTCCCAAAGCGACGATCAGATCGTCTTCCAACACGCCCGCCTGGTCGGCCGGTGCGCCCGATTCCACGGCCACGACTTGCACGGCACTTTTTTGCGTGAAGTTATGCAAGCGTGCCACCGCAACGGGCAGCGGGACATTCCGCCCGTGCAGGCCGAGAAAGCCGCGCACGACCCGGCCGTGCTGCATGAGCTGCGGCATGATGTGCTTGGCGATGTTGATGGGAATGGCGAAGCAAATGCCCTGGGCCGGCATGATGACCGCGGTGTTGATGCCGATGACCTCGCAGCGGCTGTCGACCAGCGGGCCGCCGCTGTTGCCGGGGTTGAGGGCCGCGTCGGTTTGAATGACGTTGTCGACGAGATGGCCGGTGATGCTGCGCAACGTGCGGCCCACCGCGCTGATGACGCCGGCGGTGACGGTCGATTCGAAGCCGAGCGGGCTGCCGATGGCGACCACCAGCTGGCCGACACGCAAATTGGACGACTCGCCGAGCTTGGCGTGCGGCAAGGCATTGGCTTCCGCCTGCACCACGGCCAGATCGGTCCAGGGGTCGGCGCCGACCAGCCGTCCGGGAAGGTCACGGCCGTCGGCAAGCCGGACGCGCACGCGCTGGTGCTGGCGCACCACATGGGCGTTGGTCAGCAGAAAGCCGTCGGGCGTGAACAGGATGCCGGAGCCGCTGCCCTGGCCTCGGCCGTTGCCGCAACGCAAATTGACGACGGCCGGCCGCAATCCCTCGGCCACGCGCACCACGACGCGGGAATAGGCGTCGAGAGCGTCGTTCTCCTGCTGCGGCGGATCGGCGCCAGCCGCTCCAATACCTGTTCCCTCGCCGTTAGTGATGAAGTTCTGCCAGAATCGCGACATGGTTCTTGCTCCGGGTGAGGTGCCGCCTGAGTCATTGTACCGGGGGGAGTCAAGTGGGGTGGCGGGTGGCGGGTGGTGAGTGGTGAGTGGTGAGTGGTGAGTGCAGAATGAAACGTGAAACGCTGGGTATGCCGCCACGCACCTACTCACCACTCACCTACTCACCACTCACCTACTCACCACTCACCTACTCACCACTCACCACTCACCAACAATTCCCTCTTGACAACTCAGTCATATTGTCTTAGTCTGGTGGTCAGACAAAACGTCTTAGGGCTCAAGCCATGGCGCGAACGCCGCAGGATATCACTGACGCTGAACTGGCCGTGCTCCAGGTCCTTTGGGACGAGGGGCCGTGCAGCATTCGCCGCATCACGGACGTGCTGTATCCCAACGGACGTGCGGCGCAGTACGCCACGGTGCAAAAGTTGCTCGATCGGTTGGAAGGGAAGGATGTCGTCCAGCGCGACCGGAGCGTGGCCGTGCATCGCTTCGCGGCCAAGATCGACCGCAACGAGCTGATTGGCAGACGGCTGCAATCCGTGGCGGAAAAACTGTGCGGCGGGTCATGGACGCCGCTGCTTACCCAATTGGTGAACAGCCAAAACTTGTCAGCCAACGATCGCCAGACGCTCCGCGATCTCATTGACGAACTGGACCAGGCGGCGCGCACCAAGAAAGATCGCCGCTAAGAGGGCCTCGCCGTGGACACCATTGTGCAAATTGGCCTGACCAACGCGGTCATGGCGGCTGGCCTGGCTGTGGTCGCCACGGCCGTCGGCAGATTATGCCGGCGGCCTGCGCTGGGGCATGCGCTTTGGCTGCTGGTGCTGCTGAAGTTGATTACGCCGCCGCTCGTGGTGATTCCGGTCACTGTCGCCGAGCCGCCGAAGGAATCCGAGACGGCAGCGTTTGAGGTGGTGCCGTTGCAATTTGAATGGCAGCCGGCCCCTGTGGCGGAGCTGGTGCCTCGTCTTCCAGTAGTGGACACTAAACCCGACGTGCCGGCGAACGATGTCGAAATCCCAAACCCAATTGCAGGGGTCCAAGGTTGGCCGGAACCACCACCGTTGCCGGTTGAAAACCTTCAAAATGTGGACCATTTGCCTGTCGAACAGCTGCCGCCGCCCAGCGTCGATAAAGTGGCGTGGCTGAGCCTGCTAGGCAGCGTGTGGCTGGCGGGAAGTGCCATCTGGTTCTTGATCGCGCTGACGAGAATTGGGCGATTTCAACGGGTGTTAAGCGCGAGCCAGGCCGGTCCCGCTGCGTTGCAGCGCGAAGCGAACTCGTTGGCCGTGAAAATGGGGTTGCGGGATTGTCCAGGCATTTGGTTGGTGCCGGGCGTGCTGTCGCCGCTTTTGTGGGCGGTTGTCGGCTATCCGCGGCTGCTGTTTCCGGTGGGATTGCTCAAGCGCGTGGACGATGTCCAGCGGCGCACGCTGCTGGCTCACGAACTGGCTCATTATCGGCGCCGCGACCATTGGGTGCGCTGTGTGGAGTTTGTGGCGCTCGGGATCTACTGGTGGTTTCCGCTGGCCTGGTGGGCGCGGCGGGAGCTGCGCGAGGCGGAAGAGGAATGCTGCGATGCGTGGGTGATTTGGGCGCTGCCGGATGCCGCCAAGGCCTACGCCAGCGCCCTGGTGGAGACGCTTGATTTCCTGGCGGGTGTCAAACCCGCGCTGCCTCCGGTGGCCAGCGGCGTTGGCCAAATCGACTTGTTGCGCAGGAGAGTGACCATGATCATGCGTGGCTCGACGCCGCGAATGCTCGGCAATCTCGGCTTCCTGACGGTGCTGGGGTTGGCGGTGCTGCTGCTGCCGCTGGTGCCGACGTGGGCCCAGCAAGATCCGGAAGCTGCGAAACGCACCGATTCAGGTGATCCAGGTCGCAAGGCTTTGGACAAAGCCTGGGTGGAATGGGATAAGGAAAACCAGGAGCTGGAAGCTCTCAAACGGGCCGTCGACAAGGTGCGTGCGCAGCTGGAAGAAAAAGCCGCTGTGCTCAAAAGTGCTGAATACTGGTTGGATCCCAGTGGGTCGGGAGAACGCGGCGGAGGCGTCGACGGCACCATGGCAATTCCCGAATTGGAAAAGCGCATGGCGGATTTGGAAAGGAAATTAGACCGTGTGTTGAACGAAATTCGTGCGCTCCGCAAGTCGATGGACAAAGGCGCGGGCGGCGGCGATGCGAACTCGTTCAGCGCCCGGGAGGTGCTCGGCGAATACCATCGCAATCTTGCAAAAAACAAGGCCGATGCCGCGGATTTGGAGACAAGCACGGAAAAGAAAGGCCCTCTCGAAAAGGAAAGGGCTGAGAACCTTGAGAAAGCCCGCGAAACGTTTCTGCAGCTCGCTCATGACCTGGAAAACAAGGCCTTCGACCTGGCCCAGCAAAGCAAGTCTTTGTCGGCGTCCGAGACCGCCTTGCTGCGAAAGTCTCAATTCGTCGTGGCAGAATGCGGAATCGACTTGCCGCGTTGGTTCGCCGACTCTTGCGAGCGCTACCTTCAGCTTTGGCAGCGTTATCGCAATGACATCGATGGCCTGGAAGCATGCGGCAAACTGTACCTTTGCCTTCTCAAAGCCCAAAAAGAGAATCTCAATGTGGATCACATCCGCGAAGCCGCCGAAAATGCGGTCGAGTATTATTTCCACCTCGACGACAGTGAAATGACCGCGATGTTTCCAAATGATTCACGACGAAAAGCGGAGTGGCAGACCTGGCTGAAGGCGGTGCATGAGGACTTTCAAAGGACGTCAAAACGCCGCGGGAATTGATTCTGTTGGTCAGGCTTCCAGCCTGACCAATCCACCTGTTTCAAAGGAGATCGACCATGATTCTGAGTGTGACCACAGCCCGAAAACTGGGCGGCCTCAGCTTGCTCGCATTGCTGGGCCTGGCGGTGTTGATTTTGCCAACGGGCCCGACACGCGGCCAGGAGCCGAAAAAAAATGTGGACCCCGGGCAGATCAAAGAAAAAGTAACACTGCAGACCGGTGGAAGCGGGTCGATGATGTTTGTTCAGCCGCCGCAGGATCTCGACAAGGCCAGGGCGGAGTTGGAACGCGCCGCCCGGGAATTGGCGCGCTTCGAGCAGGAACTCCAGCGGATGCATGCGGAATTGGAACGCAGGATGGCGGACTTGGCGGCAGCCAAGGCCCAGCTCAAGCAAGCCGAGTTTGCTGCGTTATCTAAACAGAAATATGACGAGTTGAGGAAGGAATCGCGCCCTGGGTCGCCTCCTTCGGGTGGAACAGGCACCATGGCGATTATAGTTCAGCCTGGCCTGGAAAAACGCCTCGGCGACATGGAAAGGAAACTCGACCAGGTTCTGGAGGAGCTTCAAAACCTGCGAACGGCTGCTGGCAAAACCCCGGCCAAAGGCACTGGCGGCAAGGGCGGTGGCGGTGGTGGCGGCGGCATTGGCGGTGGCGGTGGTGGCTTTGGCGATCCCTTTGGCGGCGGTGGCTTTAGCAAAAAGGGTGGCGGCGCGGGCTTTGGCGGCGGTGGCGCCTCGGGTGGCAGCTTTGACAAGGGTGCCGGCGGCAAAGGCGGCTTCGGCGGCAGCGGCGGCTCGAGTGGCGGTTCCGGCGGTAGCGTGGTGCCGCCAAAGGATCCTGGCAATCAAGGCAAAAGCGGCAGTGGCGATACCGGCGGTGACGGCCGTCCCGGCAAGGCCATGAACAAGCAAGCCATCGAGGATTCTCTCTACGCCGACCTTGACCACGGTAATGTTTTCACCTTCCCCTGAAGCGAACTGCAGGATCAGGGCCCAGCGCGTTGAAGGCCGCACTCTGATCGGCGCCCTTTTTGAACGGCTCGACCCCAAGACCGGTGCCCCTGATTTGGTTGCGCTGGCACAGGAAGCCGAGCTGCATGTGGACTTGGCAAAAAAACAGGTCGTTATCCGCATGAGGGTTTGCAATGTTTCGTCGAGCGACGGCGCCACCAGTGCCTTCTTCAAGGAAAAAGATTGGCCCGTGCAGCTGCCGTCAACACTTGTCGGCTTGCCAGGCAGGTGAACAAGGTCGACGGCTAACCCAAGTTACTGAGTTGCGCTGGGCAGTCGTTGATAAATAAGGAGTTGCGTCGATTTTTGGCGAAAGTCCTCACTACATTTGGGCCGGTTCGTCGAGCCGACACAGGCGTGTCGGCAGCTTGACGCCTAAGCGATTGAGCAGCACTTTTTGAGAAGCATCTGGCGTCGTAACGCAACGCACCCGAACCGTATGACCTGGGCGACCGCTCGCGCTCTGCGTCGGCAATACCACGTCGCCGCTTTTGATCTTGGCCAACTCTTGCAGCAGGGTTCGCGGTGCATCGCCCAAGCCGCTGCGCTGCATCCATTGAGCCAACGTTTTCCACAGCACGTAGGCCAAGAAGCACACCAAAATATGCGCCTGCACGCGTTCGTCCTTGTGATGCCAAATGGGGCGAATGGCCAATTCGTCTTTGTGGATGCGAAAGGCCCACTCGGCACACGGCGGCCGCATTAAAGTTTACCATGCTTGCTAGTTCCCGTGATGATTTCCGCGAGAAAAGCAGGGTCTAACGCGGCTGCCATCCTTTTTCTGCCTATACTTTCTTTGCTCGGATGTTGCTTCACCAAACTCAAGGCGATGCGCCGTAGCGCCGCAAAATTCTCCCCGGCTTTGCGGTGGTTGATGGTGCTCGCGTCTTCTCCAAAATTGACGTCCAACTGCCAATGTAAGTTGTTTTCAATGCCCCAATGGCCGCGTATCACCTTGCCATATTTGCGGGCGCTCATTTTTTTGCTGCCGATAAAATACTTCACCGTTGTCGTGGTCTCCCCGTCGATCGTCTTGTCCGTGCGGCACATGCCAACCGTGGTGAGCTTCTCCCATTGGTCGCGGTCGCGAATACCTTCCGCGTTATGGATCACCGTATAGTGGCGTTCCTCCTGTCGGCCATGCCCAGATTCTACTTTGGTGTATTCCTCCACGACCTCCGATGGCAGTAAACCGTCGACTGCTTTTTCCACCGTGGCTTGAATGTCCTCCAACAAATGTTTTTGGTTGGCCTTCACGTTCAAGACGTAGTCGCCGCCGCGTTCAACGATTTTCTTGGCAATCGCCTTTTGGCAACCCATGGCGTCAATGGTCACCAATGCACCGTGCAGATCCAGGAGTTCCAAGAGCTTCGGAATTGCCGTGATTTCATTGGATTTTGCGTCCGTCATCACTTGGCCGAGAATCACATGCTGCTCGGTCGCCCAGGCGTTCACACAATGCAGCATTCCCAAACCTTTGCCCGGATTCGCGGAATGACGCAAGGCTTTGCCATCAATGGCAATGTGCTTCAGTCCAACCAGATCAGATATTTCTTTGATCCAGCCAATGAAGCTCGCTTGGAAGGCCTTGGGGTCGAGCAAGTTGAAGATGCGTTCAAAGGTATCATGAGACGGAATGCCATTGGGCAACGTCAAAAAGCGTCTGAACCACGTCTGCCGCTTTTGCGCGAACAAGGCGATTTCGCGCCACCCATTGCAATTGGCGATCACGCCGCAGATGGCCATGACGAGGATGTCTCCCAGACCATGCTTCGTTCGCCCAGTGACCCGCGGATCCCACAGCTTGCGAAAGTGCTTCTTGATCGATCCCACGCTGGTAGCGGCCATACGGTTCTCCTTGTTCCGGGCGAGTGTCGGGAGAATCGTAGACCTGTACACTTGACCAAATCAAGGCCATCCCTATAATTTCGGTGGAATTTGACGCGGCCGCCGTGTCTTGCCTCGGAAAGTGCCGCCCAATCATCGCTTATGGGACAAGCAAGATCCTCCAGGTGTTTCACAGGCAGGCGGTAGCCAAAACAAATTGAGTCTTGGCCCTCGAAGATCCACGATTGAGCGGCGATGATCGAGAATTGAGGGCGTGACGAAGAAGGGATCAACCAATGACAAGACTGAATGTACTTTACTGACGCGCTTTCTCCTTCAACACGTCCAAAATGATACTTCCAGACCACTAACTCACCAATTACATCCGGCTTCGTGAGCTGGAAACTTGCATCCAATACAAACTGGATTCGCGGGTAAATGCTTCCTCGATCAAGAGTGTATAGGTCACCCTTATGCATCACGCCTATGGTCAACTCCTTCAATGATGCCTCGGCCAATTGGCGTTTGCTGCTGTAATCGGCTGCCAAACCAAATACTAGAACAGCGTATGCGGAAACAACCAACGAAAGTTTCATGGGAGTGCCCTTCACTCGCAAAGCAATTGTGAATTCCCTAAACATTTGTGGTGGTAGTAAAGGCTATTTGCAGACGACGAAGAAAAGGGGACAGCGTACTTTTTTCCTTGCACTTTGCCCGCAATGGCCCGATAATGTGAACCATGCCTCGCTCCGCACGCGCGTCCCAAGGCGGTTATTGTTACCACGTCCCCAACCGGGGGAACGGTCGCCGCACTGTTTTTCATAAAGAGGGCGATTTCGCCGCCTTCGTCAAACTTTTGCGCCAGGCTGGCGAACGGGCGCCGGGCGCGCGCTTGCTCGGAAAGTGCCTGATGCCGAACCATTTTCACCTCGCCCCCTGGCCGCAAAATGACGGCGAACTCAGCGACTACATGGGGTGGTTGCTCACCGCCCATGTGCGCCGCTACCACCAACACTATCACAGCAGCGGCCACGTCTGGCAAGGCCGGTTCCGTTCTTTCCCTATCCAGGTAGACGACCACCTGGTGACGGTGTTGCGCTACATCGAACGCAACCCCGTCCGTGCCGGCTTGGTCCACCGTGCCGAGGACTGGCTTTGGTCGAGTGCGGCCCCACTTCGAAGCGGCGAACCGACCCTTGATCTGGGCCCTGTGCCGCGCCCGGCACCGTGGTTGGAACAGGTCAACGACGCGCAAACCGAAGCAGAGATCGAGAGCTTGCGAGAGTGCTGTCGTCGTCGCCGCCCTTTTGGCGACAAGGCGTGGATGGCGATGGCGGCCCATCGCCTTGGACTGCAAGCAAGCTTGCAGCAGTGCGGCCGGCCGAAAAAACGGGTTGCGGATTGAATGATAATTCACGCTGTCCTCTTTTCTTCCCTTTTCTTCCCGGCCTTTGCAGTTGCTTGCCGTGTGACAAGGTGACAAGGTGATAAGGTGACAAGGTGAAGGGTGATAAGGTGGTCTATCAAAGCCGGGATTCGTCCTGTCACCTTGTCCCCTTGTCATCTTCAATTGCGGAGGCAGTTCGAGGAACTGATCGAGCGTGGAACTGATCGAGAATGTCGCCTGTACCGTCTGCGGTTGTGTTTGCGACGACCTGCGCATCACGGTGGACGGCGGAAGGGTCACGAAGGCTGAGGGTTCCTGTCCTCTTTCCGAAGCCTGGTTTCTCGGTCAGGATGAGCGGCAGCCACCGGTCGCCGAGATCGAGGGCCGGCCTGCTTCCGTTGAAGCTGGTATCCTCCACGCCGCGGAGATTTTGGTGGCGTCCCGTTCGCCGCTCATCTACGGTCTGTCTCGGAGCAGCACGGATGGCCAACGGGCGGCGGTCGCCCTGGCCGATCAAATCGGGGCCACCATCGACACGACGGCCTCGCTTTGCCATGCGCCGTCGGTCATCGCGCTCCAGCAGGCAGGCGAGTCCACTTGCACGCTGGGTGAGGTCAAGAACCGTTCCGACCTGGTTATCTTCTGGGGGTCGAACCCGGTCAAGAGCCACCCCCGGCATTTCGAGCGCTACGCCGTATACCCCCCCGGTCAGTTCGTGCCTGGGGGTCGGGCAAACCGCTTTGTCGTTGTCGCCGACGTGAAGCCAACGGCCAGCACCGAGACGGCGGACATGTTCTTACAGGTCGAGCCGGGCCAGGATTTCGAGGCTCTGTGGACGCTCCGCAGCCTTGTCCGTGGCCTGCCCGTGAAACCGAACGCCTCGACCGGCGCGCCGCTCCGGCTTCTCGAGGACTTGGCCGGCCGCATGAAAGCCTGCCGGTTCGGAATTGCGTTCTTCGGCCTGGGTCTTACAGCGCGTAGGCCACCGCAGCGTCGAGGCCCTTCTGATGCTGGTGCGTGACCTCAACGATTTTACACGATTCTACGCTCGTCGCATGCGGGTCCAGGGCGACGTGACTGGCGCTGACAATGTGCTGGCGTGGCAGACGGGTTACCCCTTCAGCGTCAACCTGGCCAGGGGCTACCCCCGTTACAACCCCGGCGAGTTTTCCGTCCAGGACATGTTGGAGCGGGGCGAGGCCGACGCTTGCCTGCTCGTGGGCAGTGAAGGCGTGGCCCGTTTTTCCGCGGCGGCCTTGGCCCGATTGCAGCAGATTCCGACCATTGCGCTGGACCATCCTATCGTGGAGTCAGCCATCCCGCCCACGGTTCGCTTCACCACCGCCGTTTATGGCGTTCACCACCCTGGCACTGCCTACCGCATGGATGAAGTCCCCATTCTGCTGCGTGCCTTCCTGCCGACCAGCTACCCAAGCGATGCCGAGGTGTTAAGAATGATCGCCGAGAAGTGCCTGAAGGTGACGCAAGAATCTTCGTAAACCGGCTGTATCGGCGTGTCTTGTTTATCCGAAACTGTGACGTTTGCACCTTGACGCTTGCGGAGGTCCTGTAACATGAATCTCCCGCACGGTAGAATGCAAGTAAATCGCCATGAGGGAGGACCATTGATGGCAAACCCGAGCAAGCGCGTTACTGAAAGCATTCCTGGTGACTTCTTCGTGGATTCGACCTGCATCGACTGCGATACCTGCCGGCAGATCGCACCACAGGTCTTCGCAGAAGGTGACGAATACGCCTATGTCCACCGCCAGCCTTCCACGGACGCTGACCGCCGCGTGGCGCTGCATGCCCTGGTCTCCTGCGCGACTGGTTCCATCGGCTCCTTGGGGAACGACAAGCCGGCAACGGTGATGGACGACTTTCCAGAGGTGGTCGAAGAGCCAGTGTTTTGCCGCGGGTTCAATTTGCCGCTTGGCGCTGAAATCAGGACTGTTTGGCGTCAACGATGATCGGCAAGTCAATGCCGTCGTCAGGAAGGATCCAGGAGCCGTATACGCGCTCGGCGTCGTCGTCAAGCACGTACTGGCGGCCGTCCCGTTGCTCGAAAACGGGGCGTATGCTGCCGTCATCGAAGAGCTTGTAACTGATGATGGGATCAGGCATGGCGATTTTACCTTGGACCTGGCGACGAAAAAATCCGCCGTGCCAGCGGGTGCACGGCGGGGAGAGTTGCGGTACATGGTCCGCAAGCACTGCTTTCGATGGTAAGCCAGAGTTTGCGGGCGGTCAAGAAAAAAGGCCCTGGTTTTTTGATTCGGTTGAGGACTCAGACGCTGCCGGCCCGCGCATTCAGCTTTTAACGGGTGGACGGCGTGTCTGGACTGCCTGCCGTAACGCCATAAGCAAGCTCATTCTCGATCGAAAAATGGAGCTGTTGTTCGCCAAGGCAATTCAAGGCTGAATCGACAGCAATCGATGGGCGCAGGTAACAGCCAGGGAGCCGTCGCCCACCGCGAAGCCCACCCGCTTGGTGGAACCGGACCGGATATCCCCGGCGGCCAGCACGCCTGGAAGAGTCGTCTCCAGGGGACAAGGGTCGCGATCGGTGCGCGGCCACAATCCCGAACGAATGACATCGGAGCCCGTCAGGACGTAACCTTTGGCGTCGCGACCAATTTCGGACGGCAACCATTCCGCGGACGGTTCGGCCCCGATGAATACGAACACGGCTGAGCAGCGCAGTCGCCGTTGTTCGGCGCGGGCGTTGCTCTTGAGGGTAATCTCTTCCAGGCGACGGCCTCCGTCGACGGCGTCGATCTCGGTCTGTTCGTGAACGACCACATTGGCGGCTGCCCGAATCCGATTCGCCAGGTATTCCGACATGCCGCGTCCCAGCGTGCGGCGAATGAGCAGATGCACCTTGCGCGACGGGCAGCACTCGGCCAGGAACATGACCGCCTGCCCGGCCGAGTTGCCCGCGCCAACGACCGCGACGTCGGTGCCGTCGTACAGGTCGGCTTCGACGGTCGTACAGGCATAATACATGCCCGCACCAGTGAAGCGGTCCGCGCCGGTGGCTTCCAGGCGCCGCCAGCGAACTCCCAGCGCGAGCAGAATGACACGACAGCGTATCTCCGCACCGCAATCCAAATGCAGCACATGGAAATCGTTTGCGGACTTGGCCGGAACCAGCTTCTCGACTTCGACTGGTGCGACAATCCGCGCGCCGAACTTGAGCATCTGCAAGACGCCGCGAGTGGCAAGCTCGGCGCCGCTCAATCCGGCTGGAAAACCGATGAAATTCTCGATTCGCGACGAGCCGCCGGCCTGGCCGCCTGGTCCCAACCGGTCGAGCATCAACGTCGAAAGACCCTCGGACGAGGCATAAACAGCCGCGGCCAATCCTGCCGGCCCCGCTCCGACAATGGCGAAATCGACCTCCTGGGCAGGGCACTGTTTCCATATGCCGGCGCCGCGGGCGAGCTCCCGCAATGACGGATTCACAAGCACCTGGCCGTCTCCGCATTCAATAACCGGCGTCTTGCGGGGAGCGCCCAGGGCCGCGAAGACTTTCCGGCCCTCGTCCGTTTCCGGATCGAACCAGGTGAAGGGGACAAAGTTCTTGTACAGAAACTCGCGCACGGTATTGGTGTCGCGGCAACGGCCCGGACCAACGACGCGCAATCCAATCACGCCAGTCTGCGACAAGAGCTCGCGCCGACGCGTGAACGCGACAATCAGCTTTTCACCCAAGCTGGGAACGCGATTGAGCAAGGCCCGTAGATGGCTTTCCAGGCACACGCCAAATACGAGACTGGCCCCGAGCCACCGCGGTCACAATCACCGGACGACCGGTCAGCAGGTCGATGTCGCCGGAAAACTGGCCCGGTCCATGGACGACAATGACCCGATTGCCGTCGGTCGGATTGAGGATGTCGATCTGTCCGGATTCCACGACGCATAAATCGATATCGGCCTGCCCGGCGTGAAAGATCGTCTCACCATCCGCGTAGTCGTGGGCCGTCGCCAGCGGTTTGAGGACGGCAAGCTCCGCGGTCGAGAGCCGGGGAAATGCGGTTTCTTGGCTATGAGACATTATTTGCCCTCAAATCAGCAGGTGGCATTGTAGCGGAATTCATGCCCATCCGGCAAATGGCAAAACTGATGTCAGACCGACTATTCGTGGCGATGAAAAGGTTGATTGAACGACGCTCTGCTGGTAATTTGTAAAAGCAAGCCATTTAGAGTCTTCATGCCTTGGGTGGAGGGGGTATCGCGCCATGAAACGGTTTTTGTCCAGCATCGCGGCATTGCTATTCATCCTTTTGGTCGGCCTTGCCGCTCTGTCATTGCCCGAGTCGACAGGCAGCTCGCAAACGCCCGCTGCCAAGCCCCCGCCGCGGCAAATGGAAAATCTGGGCCGAGGCGTCGTCGCCTTGAATCAGGGAGACGGGAAAATCTTCGTCAGCTGGCGCATGCTCGGCACCGATCCGGACGACATCGCTTTCAATCTCTACCGCGCCACCGGCGACGGCGCGCCTGTCAAGATCAACGCCGCCCCCATCACCGATTCCACCAATTATGTCGATACCGGCGTCGATTCGACCAAGTCCAACGCTTACTTCGTCCGGCCCATCGTCGGCGGCGTCGAAAAGGAAATGAGCAAGCCGTTCCTCAACAAGATTGCCGCCAACGCGCCGGTCCGGCAGTATATTGAAGTGCCCATGAAAACGCCCCCCGGTTACACGATCAACGACTGCTCCGTGGGCGATCTCGACGGCGACGGCGAATACGAAATCGTCGTCCACATGACCGGCCGAGGCAAGGATAACTCGCAAAACGGGCCGACCGATCCGCCCATTTTGCAAGCTTACAAGTTCGACGGCACCATGCTCTGGAGCATCAACCTCGGCAAGAACATCCGCGAAGGCGCCCACTACACGCAATTCATGGTCTACGATCTCGACGGCGACGGCCGAGCCGAGGTCTGCTGCAAAACCGCCGACGGCACCGTGGACGGCAAGGGCAAAGTCATCGGCGACCCCAAGGCCAATTGGGTCGGCGCCGATGGCCGCATCAACAAAGGCCCCGAGTTCTTCACCGTCTTTGACGGCCTCACCGGCGAAGCCCTCGCCACCGCCGATTACATCCCGCCGCGCGGCGACCTCAGCGCACTGGGGCGGCATCGGCGGCAACGGCGGCAACGATTCCATCGGCAACCGCGCCGACCGCTTCCTCGCCTGCGTCGCTTATCTCGACGGCGTCCGCCCCAGCGTCGTCATGTGCCGAGGCTACTATGGCCGAACCGTCCTCGCCGCCTGGGATTGGCGCGACGGCAAGCTCACCTCGCGCTGGGTCTTCGATACCGACAAGGGCTATCCCACCTACGGCGGCATGGGGGCTCATTCCGTCAGCGTGGCCGACGTCGACGGCGACGGCAAGGACGAAATCATTTACCACTCCATGGTCGTCAATTCCGACGGCAACGGCCGCTTCTCCACCGGCCTGCGTCACGGCGACGCTCTGCACGTCGGCTCTTTCGACCCGAGCCGGCCCGGGCTGCAGGTTTTCGGCATCCACGAAAGCGCCGGCAACACCGCCAAGTACATGACGCCCGGCGTCGCCCTCTACGATGCCAAGACCGGTGAGATTCTCTGGAAAGACCTGATCAGCGTGGACGTCGGCCGCGGCCTGTGCGCCGACATCGACCCGCGCCACCCCGGCGAAGAAATGTGGTGCAGCGGCAGCGGCCTGCGCAATTGCAAAGGGGAGAAAATCGGCAAGGCCCCCAGCTCCACCAACTTCGCCGTCTGGTGGGACGGCGGCCTGCTGCGCAACCTCCTCGACAGCAATCGCATCATGCGCTGGGACTGGATGCGGCAAACCCTCGTCACCATCCTCACCGCCATCGGCTGCATCTCCAACAACGGCACCAAAGCGACCCCCTGCCTCAGCGCGCGACATCTTCGGCGACTGGCGCGAGGAAGTCATCTGGCGCACGGCGGACAACAAGGCCTTGCGCATCTACTCCACCACCAACCCCACCAAGCACCGCCTCTACACGCTCATGCACGATCCGCAATATCGCCTTGCCATTGCCTGGCAAAATGTCGCCTACAATCAGCCGCCGCACCCGAGCTTCTATTTGGGCGAAGGCATGAAGGCGCCGCCCCGGCCGAACATCGAGTTGATTGTGCCGAGGAAGAATTGATGCGATGCCATTGTGGGGGGGATTATCCGTGCACATTCTGTTCGTCCATCAGAATTTTCCCGCCCAGTTCGGCCACATTGCGGCTTACCTCGCCAAACATAAGGGGTTTCGCTGCAGTTTCGCGTCCCAGCAACCGGCCGGCCTACGGGCGGGCATCGATTGTATCCAGTACAAGATCAAGGGCGGAGCGACCGAGAAAACGCATTACCTGAGCCGGACGTTCGAGAACGCCGCCTGGCATTCGCATGCGCTCTTCCAGGCGCTGGAGGCTCGTGCCGACGTCAAGCCTGACCTGGTGGTCGCGCACATCGGTTTTTTGTCCACGGCCCTGCTGCGGGAACTCTACGACTGCCCCATTGTCAATTACTTCGAATACTATTATCACACCGTGGGCGCCGACATGGATTTTCGGCCCGAATTTCCCTGCCCGGTCATCAACCGGCTGCGGGCCCATATGCGCAACGCCAAAATCCTCCTGGACCTGGAGAGCTGCGACGTGGGCTACAGCCCGACGCGCTGGCAGCGCAGCCTTTTTCCGCGCACCTACCGCAACAAGCTCCGCGTCATTTTCGACGGCATCGACACCGCGTTGTGGAAGCCGTCGCCGGCCGCGCTGCGCTGCATCCAGGGCCGCACGGTGCCGCCGGGAACGCACATCGTCACCTATGTATCCCGGGGCATGGAAAGCATCCGGGGCTTTGACATTTTCATGAAGGCCGCCAGGTTGCTTTGCGAGCGCCGCAAGGACGTGCTCTTTGTCGTGGTCGGCGAGGATCGCGTCTGTTACGGGGGCGATCTGGAATTCACCGGCGCCAGGAGCTTCAAGGATTGGGTGCTGGCCCGGCACAACTACGATCTGTCTCGTTTCATCTTCACCGGCCTCTTGCCCACGCCGGCGCTGGCCGAGTTGTTGGCGATTACCGATCTGCACATTTATCTGACGGTGCCGTTCGTCCTTTCGTGGTCGCTCCTGGACGCCATGGCCTGCGGCGCCACGGTCCTGGCCTCCGACACGCCGCCTGTCCGCGAGATGGTCACCCACGGCAAAACCGGGCTGCTCACCGATTTCTTCGACGAAGAACGCCTGGCAGCCACGGCCGCCAAGGTGCTCGACGCTCCCCAGGATTTTAAGCACCTTGGCAAGGCAGCCGTGGAGATGATTCGCGAGCGCTACAGCCTGGACGTTTGCCTGCCGCAGATGCTCGCGCTTTATGAGGATGCGGCACACGCGCGGCGGGAAGGGTGATCGCATTGAGTAGCCATTGCAACCTTCCCCGCTTATTTTTTCTTTTTGACATCTTTGAAATGCCGATCCGCGAACTCCAGGAATGCCGTCCATTCCGTCGGTGTCGCCATGTGGCCGCCGGTGTGGTAGCTCCAGGCCAGGTCGCCGTCCATGATGATGTGGTCCACCGGCGGTATGTCGGTGACGGTCTGAACCACGTTTGAGCCCTTGGGCCCCCAAACCACAACCTGACGTTGCGGTATGCCTAGGTCCTTGGCGCCAACCAGCCTGTAGGCGGGGCCGGCTTGCACCAGGCCGAGGAACATGCCGACGGGATCCATCCATTGATCGGTGGTGCCGCCGTTGACGAAGAGCCGCGCGGGGCCACGCAGGCGATGAGCATGTGACTGTCCACCGGCATGTCGTCCCAACGGCCGACCCATTTTTGGTAGTTGCCGCACAGTTGCCAGGAATAGTTTTGAGCCATGTCGTCCAGGGTTTCGCCCCAGTCACGCCGGGCAATGGCCGCGGCCGCCTCGCCGCAGACGGCCGGAAACGCCGCCGTCACACGGTCATCCTGGGCCGCCGACCACAAAGTGGTGCGGCCCAGCCGGGATGTGCCCTGGAGGCCGACGCACTTGGCGTCGATGGCTTTGTCGGTTTCGAAGTAGTCGATGCACCGGCTGATGCCCCAGGCCCAGGCGCTGACACTGCCCCATTGATCGGGCGCCGGTTTGGTCTGGCCTGCCTTCAGGGTCTGTCCGATGACTCCCTTGTCATAGGTGTTGTTCTGGTCCGGCTGGATTTCGGTGTATTTTATGGAGGCATAGGCAAAGCCCTTGCCCAGCACCTGGTCGGCGACATTGCCAAGCCCAGTCGGCCCCTTGGCTGGCGGCGCCCCTTTGCTCGGCGCCGGCGCCTTTCCGCCCTCGAAGCCGAAGCCGATGACCAGAACCACCGGGACAGGCCCCTTGGCGGTGGCTGGAATGAAAAGACCCAGGTTCATCTTGGGCGCATCGGGCTTGTCACCCATGGTCCCAACGATTTTCTTCATGATCGCCATGCCGTTGGCGGCTTTTTCATCCGTGGACACCACCTCCCATTTCACCTTGGGAGCGTTCTCGGGAATCCGGCCGAAAATCTCGGTCGCAAAAAGGTTGAGGATTTCCGGGCGGCGTTTCTTGAACCAGGTGTTGGCGTCCTTGACCGGCTCGCCATTGGCCATCTTCAGCAATTCCGGCAGCGTGTAAGGCTTGACCTTGGCCTCGTCGTAATTTGAGATGTGCCCGCTTTTGTTGGCGTAACGGATGGGATTGCCCTTTTCGTCGCTTTTGGGCAAGGTCTTGGGGTCAATCTTTTTCTGGGGCGGCTGGTCTTGTGCGGACATAAGCATGGCGATGCTGAGCAACGAAGCCAGGGCCGCGAGGGATGCGAGCTTGTGCATGGAGAGTCTCCTTGGCTCAACGAGAGCCGGTTTTGATGTCCTGGAAGATCGCGTCCAAGTCGTAATTAAAGCGGGCTGCGGGAGCATCACGAATTCGGCGAACTTCATCCACAATTGGGTCGGTCATGGCCGGGCTCCAGAAGTTCCTCGAGTTTCCCACCATTCGTGAGTAACCTGGCCGTAAGATAGCGCATGATGGTCGTTTCAATGCAGATCCGATCTGCCATGCTTGCATTCTGGCCAAATCCGGTGATGGCGACAAGGGGAGCGGCTGGGTAGCACGCCCGGAACGGGCGTGACGAGCGGTGGGTCGTGCTGCCGACCGAGTTTGCCTGCCTTAAGAAAAATGGATCAAACAGCTCTTCTGGGGGCAGTAATATATAGAGGGCGTTTAGCCGTTCAGGGGGACATGACTTGGCGACCAAAGGGATGGACAAGGTCATCCAGCACCTTCGCAGCGTGGCCTTTCGGCAGCATGCGGCGGCAATGACCGACAAGCAACTGCTGGAAATCTTCGTCGCCCAGCGCGATGACGTCGCCTTTGCCGCGTTGGTGCGCAAGCACGCGCGAATGGTTTGGAACGTATGCCGCCGCGTTCTCTCCAACCATCATGACGCAGAGGATGCTTTCCAGGCTACCTTTGTCATCCTGTTTCGCAAAGCACCTTCGATTGCCTCACGGGAATTGCTGGCCAATTGGCTTTATGGGGTCGCATACAGAACAGCCCTTAAAGCCAAGACGGCACTCGGCAAACGCCACAAACGAGAGCAGCAGGTTGCGGACATGCCCGAACCTGATGCCAGGGAGCAGGACCTTTGGACTGAGCTGCTCCCCTTGCTTGATCGCGAGCTGAGCCGCTTGCCCGAAAAGTACCGGACGTGCATAGTGTTGTGCGACCTGGAGGGTAAGACCCGGAAGGAAGCAGCACAATTGCTCGGCTTACCGGAGGGGACTATTGGTAGTCGCCACACGAGAGCAAGGGCCATGCTGGCAAAAAGACTTGCTCGCCTTGGTCTGGCGGTGTCGAGCGGATCGCTTACGGCAGTGTTGTCGCAAAATGCCGCGGCGGCGTGCGTGCCGGCCGGGGTAGTTTCCGCCACGACCACGGCCATAGCTGTGCTGGCGGCAGGCCAAGCGTCACTCGCAGGCGTGATCTCGGCCGAGGTCGCCAGGTTAACAGAAGGAGTGCTCAAAGCCATGTTCCTTGCCAAGCTCAAATTAACGATGGCGGCGCTCTTGGCGGTCGTCCTGGGGATCGGCATGGCAGCGAGCACGCTCCGGTACGGCGCTGTGGCCGGCCAGGTAGATGCTGCCGGTCAGGCTGCCGACAAGCACGCAGCCGCACCGATGGAGAGGGATAGCGCTGCCGTTGCCGGAGCGTCGCAGCAAACGCCCGGTAAATCGATCCAACAGCCCGGCGTTGTGAAAGCATTCGAACAAATTTCGATCTTCTCCCGCATTACTGGGTTCGCCGGAACAGTGAACGTCGACATTGGCGACCGGGTAAAGAAAGGGGAAGTTTTGACCAGGCTCTATGTACCCGAGGTAGCGCAGGACCTGAAAACGAAAGCCGCCCTGGCCGATTTGGCGGCGGTATTTGTCAAGCAATCCGAGCTGGATCAGGCCCTGGCGAAAGAAGAGGTTGAACGAGCCAAAGTGAAATTGGACTTGGCCCTGGCAAGCGCCAAGGCCAGGGAAGCAACAGCCTTGCGCTGGGAAGCGGAGTACCTTCGCGGCAAGGCATTGGCTGACAAAGGCGTTTTCGACAACGCCTCTTTGGATGAGGTCATTAGTCAGCGTGACACCGCCAAGGCGGCCGCGGATCGTGCCAAAGCCGAGATTGGCTTGGCCGAGGCTGATCTGTCAATCGTGCAAGTTAACCAAAGAAGGATGCACATTGCCTTGAAAGCGGCCCAGCTTCGGCTCAAGGACGCCGAGTCGGCAAGAGATCAGGTGCAAGCAACGTTTGCAAAGCGCGACATCGCGGCCCCGTTCGACGGCGTCGTCACACAGCGCAACGTCCACATGGGCTGGTTCGTGGTAGCAGGGGCCTGGGCCAATTCCACTAAATCAGCGGACCCCCTGTTTGTGGTCGTTCGCACCGATAAGCTCCGGATCGCCGTCTCGGTGCCGGAGGCCGATGCATCATTGGTGACAGTGGGTGCTCCAGTGGTAATCCGGATCCCATCTTTGAAGGGCAAAGAGGTTCAGGCCAAAGTGACCACCATTTCGCCGGCTTTGGACGACAAGACGCGGACGCTCGCTGTGGAGATTGAGATCCCCAACCCCCAGGATGAAATTCGGCTCGGAATGCATGTGGATGTGGAAATCATTCTAAATCACAAAGAACCTGACATGATCAAGAAGAAAGGTGGCCCTCTTGGTTATCGAGGCCACTGACATTTGGAGGCAAGCGGCCCGTGGCACCCGGTGCTGTGCTTCAGGACGTGCCACCCAACGCCAATCTGTTGTATGATAAGTTGATGAGCAAGCCCGCAAACGCGCCACGATCAATCCGTGAGCGACTACTGGAGTTATACCGCCGGTTGCACGCGTTGCCGCGTGCCGAAAGTGCGGACGCCGCGTTGGACCAACTCTGCGAGACGCTCGATCAGGTCGAGGAGGAAATGAGCGGCGTCGCAAAAAAATCACCGCCGCCAGCGCTGTCGGATAATGACGGCAGAATGTATTGCCCGCTAGCAGATTTCACCACCGTGCTCGAGGATTCCAGCATTCTAGCCCTCACACGCGGTCATCGCATCGAATTTGCCGCCAACGGTGCGGTACGGATCTTTGACAAATTCACTGGGCTTGTGGAGTTCGAGAAATGACGACAGCTTCGATCGACCAAATGAAGAGGTTGAATGACGACTTGGGCCGGAGGGGCGCCGATGTCGATTCGCGGTTGACCGTATTCCCCTCGGGCTGCGCCATGCTGGATGTGCGCAGGGACGGTCGTGCCTTCGTCATGGCCTATTCGCCCGCGGCAGGCTTCGGCGTGGACGAAGTGGGGCCTGACGAGGGCTTCGGGAACCATTACCGATTTGCTTTCGCGGATTTCGAGTCGGCCGCCGATAAACTGCGAGGGTTGACGGAATCGCTGTCGCCGCGCTGGCGCCGGCATTGGCATTGTTGGTTATCGAGGCCAAAGATATTGAAGCCACTCTGCAATTTTACAGTCTGCTTGGTTTACACTTCGTGTCGGAGCAGCATGGAGCGGGGCCGCTGCATTATGCGGCCACCCTGGGACCTGTTGTGTTCGAGATTTATCCGTGCCGAGCGCCCGGCCCGCGACGCCGGTGCGACTCGGGTTTAGGATTCCCGCACTGGACGGCACGCTCGATTTGCTCCGCAACGGCGATGCCCGAGTCATCAGCGAACCCAAGGAAACGCCCTGGGGCGCCGCGCAGTTGTCGAAGATCCGGACGGCAACCGCGTCGAATTGATGGCGTAGGCGGGAGGGAATTCGTGGCGATTGCGATTATGGCAACTGCCGCAAATGAGGCCCGAATCTCACGCTGTCCCCTTTTTTCCGGCCATCGTAACCTCCCCATCAGAATAATACCATCATGGATTACCACATTCCAACCGCACACAATCATACATGATCGCCGAACTCGGCCTGAGATTGACGGCGCCGCTTTTGAACAACGCTCCGCCCATTTGCAGCGACACGGTGTTTTGTCCTGGCCGCAGCAAACCGGCGTCGAATGCGACATAACTGAGGCGATAAAGGCCCGCCTGATTGCCGCTGCGGGGGACACTGCTGTCGTTGCCGTACTTTAGCGTTTCAACCTTCGCGCCGTTCACCGATACTGTGACACTGGAGTTGCCGGCAGCGCCTGCGATCGCCAGTGACAAGGTGGCTTTCCCAGCGGGTTTTTCTTTGATGTCAAACTGAATGTTCCACGTCGATCCTGGAAACTGGGCGAAGTTCCAGTCGGTGCGTTCCTTGCTCTTGCCGATAATGAAATTCACGCCGTTGGGAAAATCCTTGGTAAAATTTGCCCAAAGCCCATAGGCCCGCGGCTCATCGCCGTGGCGAAACTCGCCCGCCAGGCGATCCGGTGTGCCGACCTGCCAAAGCGTCTTGCCGTGGGTCGGCGGCGTCCAGTTAATGGTGCCGAAATCGACTTCGCCGCTTGCCGTTACCGTAACGTCGTCCTTGCGGTATTCGCCGATGATGCCCGGAGCATAGGCATAGAGCGTGTACGTGCCGGGACGGATGTTTTTAATGCGGAACATGCCACCCTTGTCGGCCTTGGTGGTGAAGAGATAGTCCTTGAATTGGAGTTGCCAATCCTTGCACGGTGAGGTCAAAAAAACGACCGCATCGGCAGCGCCGGCGCCGCTGGGCAGACTGAGCTTGCCGCGGGCTGTGCCGCGCTCCAGCGGATACAGGTCGTTTTTCATCCATTGATAGGGCCAACTGTTTGCCAGTTTTTCGGCCTGGGCCTTGGCGTCCTTGAGCATCGTGTCGCCGTCTTTGCCTTCGTTGACATAGATGAAGGTCGGGCCATAGAGCTTGGACCAGCCGCCCTCCTTGGGAAACTCTCGTTCGGTGTTTTTGCCCAGGAAGTGGTTGCCCGTGTACATTTCCAGAAGCACCGGCGTCGTGTCGGTGGTATGCACCATCAATTCCTGGCGAGTGGGTCCGCCGATGAAGTATTCCATGCTGCCGTGCAGAATCCACACGCCGACGCCGTCACCGGTGACGCCGTGGCCCCAGTGGCCGAAGAGAAAATCGGCCCAATCATACTTGGAATAGAGCAGTCCATCCAGCAACTGGTACGTGGCGTCCATCACCGCCTTGGCGGCTTTGATTGCCGCCGGCTGGGGAAAGCGGCCGTGTTTTTTTTCGGACGTAAAGGCATAGGTGAAGATCTTGGGATCGACGCGGAGCACAAAACGGCTTTCCTCCGGGAACGGTGTATTTGTGCCCTTGGCGTAACGGTGGATGGCGAAAACGTGAAGGCCCTTTTCGCCCTTACAGAGGACATAATGGACTTCATTTGTGAAGGCGCCGATGACTTTGGTGAAGGCAACCTCCGCGACATCGTCCTCGGACCGGACAAGGCGAAAAGACGGACCGCTCAGATCGACTCGGCCCGCGGTCATGTCGTAGTATCCGCGGCCACCGCCGCCCAGCAATTCGCCCTTGCTGCCGGCATTGAGCGAAGTGAGTTGGGCGTTTTTTTTGTTGAGCGTGATGCTGATCATTCCGTTGGACAGCGTGATGCTGTTGGGGTTCTCTTGAACCTGCACCTTGTCGCCGCCTGGATTGGACTCCTGGTTGGGTTCGCCTTCGGTGCAGACGAATGCGACGATCAGGAAGGGGAGAGACCAACGGGTGGCTATCAGGAAACGATGCATGGTGGAGAGCCTCTGCGATAAAAGGGATTACGCGATCCGCACGCCTACCCTGGTCACGCGCGAAGTCGACGCACCGACCAGTCTTTACATATAACATCTGCATCCATGGCAGATCCTACTGTGAGGTGTAGCATGCGCGCTTTGGGCAAATCGTTCGTCATTGTATCCGCGGCGTTGATTGTTGCCAGCTTGGCTGAAAGCCAACCTCCTGTCCAACCGGGCGGCAAAGACGCCCAAAAAGGCGCCAAGGGCGGTGGCGTCGTCGCCAAGGCCACCCCCGCCGAACGGATCAAGCTGGCCAAGGATTTCAAGATCGAGCTGCTCTACTCCGTGCCGCGTGAGCAAGGCTCATGGGTCAGCATGTGTGTCGATAACCAGGACCGGCTGATCGTCTCCGATCAGGGAGGCGCCGGCCTTTTCGCGGTTACGCCCCCGGCCATCGGCGGCAAAGCAACCGACACCAAGGTCGAGAAACTTCCCGCGAACATCAGCAGCGCCCAAGGACTGCTGTGGGCTTTTAACAGTCTGTACGTCGTCGTCAACGGCGGCAAAGGCGGCAACGGACTGTATCGCGTCAAGGCTTCCAAACCCGGCGGCCCGCTCGATAGTGTCCAGCAGCTGCGGACCATCAACGGCGGGGGCGAACATGGCCCGCACGCTGTCATGCTCTACCCGGACGGCAAGTCCTTGTTCGTCGTCTGCGGCAACGATTGCAAATTGACCACGCTGGCTGGATCCTACGTGCCCAAGCTGTGGGGCGAGGATCGGCTGTTCCCCTTGGTGGTTCAATTCGGCGGCGTCATGCGCCCCGCCGGACACATTTACAAGGTCGATCCCGACGGCAAAAACTGGGACCTGTGGTGCGCCGGCTTTCGCAACCCCTACGACGCCGCCTTCAATCGCCACGGCGATCTGTTCACGTTCGACTCCGACATGGAGTACGACATGAACCAACCGTGGTACCGGCCGACGCGCGTCTGCCTGGCTACCAGCGGCGCCGATTTCGGATTTCGCAATGGCTCCGATAACTCTCCGCCGCGCTACCCGGATACCTTGCCCGCCATTTACGATATCGGGCCCGGTTCGCCGACCGGAGTGTGCTTCGGCTACGGCGCCAAGTTCCCCGCCAAGTACCAGGAAGCGTTTTTCATTTCCGATTGGAGCTACGGCCGGCTTTTCGCCATGCACCTCACACCCGACGGCAGCGGCTACAAGGCGGACGTGGAGGAGTTCCTCACTGGCACGCCCATGCCAATCACCGACCTGGTCGTCAATCCCAAGGACGGCGCGCTGTACTTCGCCATCGGGGGCCGCAACGCGCAATCGGGGCTGTACCGCGTGACCTACACCGGCAAGGAATCCACCGCCCCCTCCAAGGGAGATACCACCGGCGCAGAGGCGAGGGCGCTGCGGCACAAGCTGGAGGCATTCCATGGCAAGGCCGACGCCAGCGCCGTCGCCACCGCCTGGCCCTACCTGGGGCACGAGGACCGCTACATCCGCTTTGCCGCCCGAACAGCAATTGAGCACCAGGATGTCAAACAGTGGCAAAACCTTGCCTTGAAGGAAACCAACCCCGCGGCGGCGATCAACGCCTTGTTAGCATTGGCAAGGGCAGTCGGCAAAGACCCACTGACCTACCCCAGGAAAGGACTCGACGCGAATCTTGATACCGACGTGAAACAACCTGGCGTTGCTAAGGCAAAGGGAGGTGGTCCCAAGGGCGGAGGCTTCACCGCGCCCGCGCAGGACGTGTATCCAATCCCTGGTGTCGAATTCAAAGCGCCCATTCTGGCCGCCTTGGAGAAAATCGACTGGGACAAACTCAGCAACTCGCAGCGCTGCGACCTGTTGCGCGTTTACACGATCGTGTTCACACGCCTGGGAAGTCCGGACCGGGTTGCCCGCAATCGCCTCATCAAGCGCTTCGACGGCGTGTTTCCGGCGAAAAACTACGAAGTCAACGCCGACCTGTGTCAGTTGCTGGTGTACCTCGAAGCGCCCGGCGTCGCGGACAAGGCGCTCAAGCTCATAGCCGCGGCGCCTTCGCAAGAGGAGCAAATCGACTACGCCAAGTCGCTAGCCCGGCTGGAAACCGGCTGGACTTCCGCACAGCGGAAAGAATTCCTGGCGTGGTTCGCCAAAGCCGGCGGGTTCAAGGGCGGCCAGACCCTGCAGCAAGGCATTGCCAGCATCCGAACAGTCGCCGCGGCGCAATTGACTGGCAAGGAAAGGGAGCAGTTCGATGCGTTGTTGAAGGCCAAGGCCGTGGAGCCGGCTGCCGTTGCCAAGCCGCGGCCGCTGGTCAAACAATGGACGGTTGCCGAGCTGACGCCCATCGCCGAGAAAGGCATGACCAAGCGCGACTTTGAGCGGGGCCGCGAGCTGTTCGGCACGGCCAAGTGCTTCGCTTGCCATCGCTTCGACAGCGAAGGCGGCACCTGGGCGGCGCCGGATTTAACCATGGTTTCAGCACGTTACAACATCCGTGACGTGCTCGAGTCGATCATCGAGCCAAGCAAGGTCATCAGCGACCAGTACGCCGCCACGACTTTCACCCTAAAGGACGGTAAAGTCGTAATTGGCCGCGTTGTCAACATGCAGGGCGGCAACATGTCCGTAATGACCGACATGTTAAACCCAAGTAAGCTCACTGGCGTGAACGTCAATAACGTGGAGTCAATGCTGCCGTCGGCCATATCGCCGATGCCCAATGGCTTGCTGGACACGTTCCACGAGGATGAGATCCTCGATCTGATGGCGTATCTGCTTTCGCGTGGCAACCGCAATCATGAGATGTTCAAGAAATGAGCGTGGGCAGCGGCACACCGATTGATCACGTCCAGGTTGTGTTCGATCACCACAACCCTGGGCCGTTGTCGACCAGGCGGTTCAGACTTTCCAACAACCGGGGAAAAAAAGTGGTCGCCCGGTCGCCGTTCAGTGTTTCTTTTTGCGCGGCAAGCGTGCTTTCCTGGGCGCGGCGGCCGAATGCTCGAACAACTCTGCCAACGGCAGCGTAAAGCCGGGTAGCACCTCGCCTCCTTCGAGGGCCTTTTTTTCGTCGAGAATAGCCGTAGGTGCGTCGGGGCCGGTGTACACTTCCGCCATGCGCTTGCGCGGGTCGATCATCCAAACGAGCCGGACGCCGGCGAGGAAGTACTCGCGTAGTTTGCGCCGCATCTCCTCGGGAGTGTTGTTCTCACGGAGGACCTCGACCGCAAGGTCGGGGAACAAGTCGGGGATGGGCTCCGACGGCAGCACGTGGCCGGGCAGCTTGTCCCAGCAGAAAAAAGAGATATCCGGCATACGCCCTAACCCCTTCAGCAACCGCCACGGTGTCGAGGCTTCGCGAGAATCAGCGGCCTTTCGTTCTGCAACAGAACTTGTACTTTCGGCCGCTGTTACAGGGACAAGGCGCATACGGCGCGGTTCCAGGGTAGGCTTCGCCGGCCGCCGCTGTCGACTGCGCCCGCGGCGAGGGGGCGCTTGGGAAAGCGGCTGTCGAATCCCGCCGGTGCATGAGTGGGAACATCTGCTCCAAGGAACCATCGGTCTGGTCGAGGAGTGGCTGCGCATAAGCCGCAATCCCTTCTGCAATGGCTCCCATGTCCATGTCCCTCCAAGTGATCGTAGCGAACGAGTCTCGATCAGCGGCAAGTCAAAGGCCGGTATCCTGCGCGGCGGGCGTTGTCAGCCCCACGCCGCCTGCTGTTAGTGTACGCCGACCATGACGTGAAGTGTAGCAGTGGTGCTTCCGACCGTTTGGGGTGGGTGCAATGGTGCATTGCGCCAGCACATTTTAGTGAGCGAGGTTTTCCACTCCGGCCACGGTTGTGCGCACGTCGGATCACACCGTCCAATCGGCGACCTTCAGGCCCGGAACTTTGCGGAAATCACCGAGGTTACGCGTCAAAACCGTCATGTCTCGGGAGAGCGCGATCGAGGCTATGCGGAGGTCCATGGTGGAGATGCGAATGCGCTGAGCTCGCATGCTGGCAAAAACATTCGCCGCAGCGTCGTCAAAAGGAACAATACGCCGGCTGCGTTTGCCATTGGATGATTGAAATATGGTCGGTGTCAAGCAGAAACATTTCGACTCCAATCTCAATCACTCTTCCGGGGGCCGGTCGGCGTCTCGGGCTTCTCGCCCCAAACGCAGCACCTCCGCAAACTCAGGTTCGTCCTTCATCGAGCCAGCTATTCGATCCAGCCAGGTTGAGGAGGCGGTCCGGCCGTTGAGCCGGTGCTTTAGCTGGGCGAGTTCCGCTTCCACAGCCGCCAGCCGTTCCTCAACTGTTGCATGTGCCATGACATTTCTCCCGTGCAGTTGGTCTAGCGTTTCGTAGTGTAACCGCTCACATTGCCAATCCCCGAATGATGTCCAAGCGCTTGGCCGGAGCGTCCGGTGCCAAGAAGTCGGGGTATCGCATACTGAATCCTGCCTGCCGTGGAAACTCCGAAAGACACCACAGATCATCTCCTATTTAACATGCCGTGCAACCGACGATCAAGGGGGCTTCAAGTGCCGTGATTTACCCAACACCTCCGCCAGAAACCTGCCGGTGTGCGACGCCTTGCACGCCGCAATCTCCTCCGGCGTGCCACACGCGATCAGTTGGCCGCCCTTGTGGCCTCCCTCCGGCCCGAGGTCGATGACATAATCGGCCGTCTTGATCACGTCCAGGTTGTGCTCGATCACCACGACCGAATGGCCGTTGTCGACCAGGCGGTTCAGGCTTTCCAACAGCCGATCGATGTCGGCGAAATGCAGACCTGTCGTCGGCTCGTCGAGAATGTACAGGTTGTGCTTGCCGCGTTTGAGCTTGCCGAGTTCCCCGGCAAGTTTGACGCGCTGGGCTTCGCCGCCGGAGAGAATCGTCGAAGGATGGCCGAGCTTGAGGTATCCGAGGCCAAGTTCGTTCAAGACGCCGATCTTGCGGGCGATCGTCGGTTGCTCCGCGAAGAACCCGACGCCTTCCTCAACCGAAAGATCGAGGACCTCGGCGATGTTCTTGCCTTGGTACTTGACCTCGAGCGTGTCCTGGTTGTAACGCGCCCCCTTGCAGGTCGGGCAGAGGACTTCCACGTCGGGCATGAACGAAAGCTGCGTCGTGATCGTCCCTTCGCCGGTGCACTCCTCGCAGCGGCCGCCTTTGACGTTGAAGCTGAAGGTCGAGGCCGTGAAGCCGCGCTGTGTCGCCTGGTCGGTCTCGGAGAACAGCGTGCGGATCGCGTCGTAGAAGCCAATGTAAGTCGCGGGATTGGAACGCGAGGATCGGCCGATCGGCGATTGATCGATGTCAATCACGTCGCTGATGTGCTCGCTGCCGGTCAGTTCGTCGTGCTCGCCGGCGAAGACGCGGCTATCGTAGAGCAGCGAATAGAGACGCTTATGGACGATCTCGTGAATCAGCGAGCTTTTCCCCGACCCGGATGCACCGGTGACGCAAACGAACTGTTCCAGCGGAATCTCGACGCGAATGTTCTTGAGGTTGTTCTGGCGAGCGCCGCGCACGACGATCGACTTGCCGCTGGCCGGCCTGCGCTGGCTGGGGATGCCGATGGCCTTCTTGCCGCTGAGATACCTGCCGGTGAGCGATTTGCCGTCTTGCAGGATCTTTTTCAAGGGTCCCTCGGCCACGATTTTGCCGCCATGCACGCCCGGACCGGGGCCGATTTCGAGGATGTGATCCGCAGCCCGAATGGTGTCGGCGTCGTGCTCCACCACGATCACGGTATTGCCCAGGTCGCGCAGCCGTTTTAGCGTCTCGATCATTTTGACGTTGTCTTTGGGATGCAGGCCGATGCTCGGTTCGTCAAGCACGTACAGCATTCCCATGAGGCCCGAGCCGATCTGCGACGACAGGCGAATTCGCTGCGATTCACCGCCCGATAGCGTCGATGAACGGCGATTCAAGCTGAGATAATCCAGCCCGATGGCGATCAGCAGCTCCAACCGCGTGGCCACTTCGCGCACGATCGTCTCGGCGATCGCTCGCTGCCGGGCGGTCGGTTTGATCGATTTCAGGAATTCGAGCAGCCCGGCGAGGTGCATCTCGCCGACGTCGAAGAGATTGCGGCCGCCGATCATCACGAGACGGCGGGCGCGTTTCAGGCGGGCGCCGCCGCATTCGGGGCAGTCGTATTCGACCATCACTTTCTTCAGGTATTCGTCCATGCCGGCGTTCGACGTGCCCTGTTTGCGGTACTGGCGATAGTGATGCTCCAGTTGATTGACGACGCCATTGAACTTGATTTTCTTGCCGGCGTGCTGCTGCCCTTGTTTCGCCCCTGGCGGCACCAGGACCTCGAACTGTTCCCCCTTGGTGCCGTAAAGCAGCACCTGGACGTGCTTCTCGGCCAAATCCTTGAATGGCGTATCAAGGCTGAATCCAAAGTGCGCGGCGAGGCTAAACAGCAGCCGGCCTCCCCAGCTATCGCGGCTGTTGCTCATCGCGGCCGTGACAAACGCTCCCTCGTTCAAGGTTCGCTTCGGATCGGGCACCAAAAGGCGTCGGATGCACCCGCATCGCGGTGCCGATGCCTGCGCACGTTGGGCATGCGCCCGCTGGGTCATTGAACGTGAACTGGACCTGGTGCATCTCGCCGGCGACAAGCCGATGCCGGGCGCAGCCGAAACCGTCGTAAAACTTCTTGTGCTCGCTGCCAAGCTGCTTCGGCTTCACGATGTGAAAGCCGAGCAACCCGTCTCCGAGTTTCAGTCCGTGCTCCAGCGAAGTAACGACTTGCTGGTCGATGCCGGGGCCGACGACGAACGAATCGATCACGGCTTCGACCGTATGCTCCTGTTCTTCATCGAGGTCGATGTGGTCCCCCAGGTCGCGCGGCTTGCCGTCGATGCGCGCCCGCCGGTAGCCGTTGACGCGGATTTGCTCGAACAGGTACTCATAGTCCTCGCCGTAAATCTTGAAGACCGGCGCCCGCACTTCGACCTCGGTGCCTTTGGGCAGCGACAGCATATGTTCCATCATCTGATGCGGAGTGCGAATCGCGAGGGCCTCTTCGCACAGCGGGCAGTGCGGCGTCCCCATCGTGGCGAACAGCATACGCAGATAGTCGGAGATGTCGGTCATCGTGCCGACCGTCGAGCGGGGATTGGAACCGACGGTTTTTTGATCGATGGACACGACCGGAGACAAACCGTTGACGAAATCGACGTCAGGCTTTTTCAGTTGCCCCACGAATCTTTTCGCGAAGGTCGACATCGACGCCAGCAAGCGCCGCTGCCCTTCGGCATAGATCGTGTCAAAGGCGAGCGACGACTTGCCGGAGCCGCTCACGCCGGTGACGACGATCAGCTTGTCGCGCGGAATCTCCACGTCAACGTTTTGCAGGTTGTTTTCCCGCGCCCCGTGGATTTGGATCGTCGTTCGCATATTAGACATTAAGGAAATAAGCCGGCTCTTCGACCCGCTCCGGGCTGCGCTTCGTCAGCTTGAACGGAGCGGAGACTTTTTCCAGCAACCCTTTGGCCTCCAGCCACTCGCACGCCGATGCCAGGTGCCAGGGGTGCAACTGCGAGAACGCGAAGTGATCGCTCATCTCCGACAAGGGAACCACTCGGTTCTGCTTCTTGAGATAGGCGAGCAGCGGTTTCAGGTGAGCCTGGTAATGCTTGTCGAGATAGCCGTCAATCGCGTCGAGCGCCGCCCGCAGCACACGGCGATTCTTGCGTTTGGAAAGCACGTCGAGATAGATCGTCTGAAAAAGAGCCGGGCTCCTTCCATCGCCCGGTAAATGACGTCCTGCTCCCATACCTCGCCTCGTCGGATGATTTCGGTGTGGGCCACGCTGTGGGCGGCCCCCAACGTTTCCTGCGCCGCCAGCTCAAGGTCGCCCTTGATGTCCAGTCGTTTCCGTGCATGTCGATAAGCGTGGATGGTCCATGTCGAGAACGTCAGCAGTTCCCGCTCCTGGTCCTTCGTCGCCATGCTGTTGGCCTGCTTGAACCAGCTGGCAATCGACGGATCCTTACTGTAAACGATCTGCCTTTGAGCGAAGAAATTGCAGGAAAAGGCGGTCCGCGACGCCCCTTCGACCATTTGCTTGAAACGGCTGCGTGGAATCACTTCGGCGTGAATGTTGATGCCGTTTTCGACCAGGATGCGGAATATGCGTTCGTCGTTGCCATCGCTCGGCAGGCGCCGGCTGACGCCGTCCGCCTCGATGATCCACATGCCCAGCGACTCGCGATCCCAGACCGTTTCCGCTCGATAAGCTCCCCACCAGCACGATGGCGAGTACGTAACGGTCCTCCGCGATCCGCTCGATCAACTGATTCAACGCGGCTTCGAATCGAGCGACTTTTTCAACGTCATCGTCCTGGGTCATGGGTTTCGCCTTCGATTTCATGCTGCATTCGCCATTGTCTTTTCGTCCGCGCTTGCTGTTCTTGATCGGTCGGCGGCCGGCCGGGTCCGAAGAGTTGGCTACAACACCGCAAGGTAAATGGCAACCCCCATGCCAAGCCCCGCCAGGATGAGGCTTAGAACGACGCTCAGCGACCAGCGTGAAGGCATGGCCAGCTCGCCACGCATCAAACGATCGACAGTCTGTTGGTGATTGCGCGTGGCAATGAGCAGAATGGTTACCCCCAGAACGATGAGACCGGTTCCCGTAAAGGTATTCAGCCTCGCCAGCCAGGGATGGGGCCGCAACTGCAACTGACCTGTCGCGGCGATCTCGCGCAGGAACAGGCCGAAACGGGCAATGACGAAACCGAAACCCATCAGCGAAAGGCTGGTCCGTAACCAACCCAAAAGGCTCGTCTCCAGTTGCAAAAGCATCCGATACTCTTCGTCGGTCACCTTCCTGGCCTCTTCGCCCATCGCCATCTCCAAGAGTCTTTAGCGTGCGTCGCCACGACTGTACTTTACTTACCATACGGCTGCTGCGGCTACTCCTGGCAGGATTTGCCAGCCGCGGTGGACTTGACACAATGGCCTGCACGTGCCAACGCCACATCGCCTGGGCGGCGTTCGAGCGAGCCTCCCGGCTGAAAGATGGCTTTTGGCCGGACCAAACGATTCAGGAGAAATTTGCCCTGCACTGCCGCGACCTGCAGCAGACCATCGAAATGATAGCCGAGAGGCCAAACGCACTGGGATGGGTGGAACAGTTTGACAGGGACCTGAGCGTCGGCCAAAGTTACCAGAAGGCCTACCAGGAATACGAGGCGAAGAAATTGGCCGACGGCGCCTCCATTGACGACCCGCATTTCTACGACGCATTCGAATCCTCTCACGGGCCGATTGCAAGCAAATTGGGCAAGGAGGAAATGGTGTTCGAAGAGGTTAGACAGCCTCATTCCTGGGGCTGGGCGATTTTTCTCGGCGGTTTGTTTTGGCTAGCGGCAGGCATGGCGAAATCTGTGAGCCGGCGGGACTTTTCCATGGCTGACATCACGGGGGCCTAACAGCCGGTCCAGCCGCAGGTGGGTCGGGTGGCGTCAAGGCGATTAACTTTCGCAATAAACCCTCGATCTCCCGGCAACACTTGTCAAATGAATCCGCACGTGAACGGGCAATGTCCAGATCAAAAACTGCCGTCAAGGCTGGCTGGTCGCTAGTTTGAGAATACTTGCGGTTGGGAGGCATTCGCCCGCGCAGCCAGCCCTTCGCGTTGGCGATGCGTTCCGGGTCAGGAGGCGCAATCAAATTGGACGGCAGTCCCCGTTGACCGGCAATGGACTCCGCCGCTGCCAGGAACATGATTCATATTCCACCTTGGCCAATATAAGGCCACAGGGCATAAGGCCGCAAACCTTTGCAGCACGAAGAAACAAAGCCGGACCCAGCTGCTTTGGACAATCCTTGTCGGCATCCAGAAGGATTAATACTCCACCAATGCCATTGGTCTTGTTGATGGCCAACTGAACTCGATGTTCGAAGTCGGCCAGTCGGTTCCGCTTGAGCAAAACCGGGCGGGGAACATTTACTGCCAAAGACGGATCTACCCGCTCCGCAAGGCGACGAACCAGGACTGGCAATGCTTGCTCCTCGCCTTTGCCCTCAACCACGCAACTCACCACCACCAGCATTGCAATCGCTCCTTTGGGTTTCACTGTGCTGGATTTGGCATCGGCGCTGGTAAGGGCGCGGATTGTTGCGGAGCCAATTGACCGATACGCAGTAGCTCGCCAGCCGTTAGATGCTGTTTGTCCAAAGCAACGCGGCAGGCGGCGTCGGGCGGCCCGATGCGCGTCACGCCATCCTCGGCGCTCACGGCTAGGATCGAGTCCGCGCCAATGTCTTTGTGGTCCAACAGGTCTGGGCTTTGGCAAGTTACGATGACCTGCGTCGTCAAGCTGGCTTCCTCCAAGGCGTCGAAAAGCACAGCAAGTTCCGCGGGATGGACTGCCGCCTCGACATCCTCGATCGCCGTTAGAGTGGGACGGCGCTTGCCCAACGCGTCAGTTTGGTATAGGGCAGTAAGTATGGCAAGGGTCCGTAAAGTTCCCTCAGACATCTGCTTGGGGCCGAGCGCCGCGGCGATGTTCGCCAGCTTTTGATGGAACACCAAAGCTATCCTGTAATCATTTGGATCGGCCGCTGATTGTGACGAGCCATCATGCGCATGTTCTGGAATGACTGGTTCAACGCTGGTCCTTACCAGTGTGGGAAGGACGACCCGCAAGAATCCTTCGACTCGAGAGCGTGCATCCGGATCCGCGTGCCGCATCACCGCCAGAACGCTCGCCAGGTTACTGCCGTCCGAACGGAGGCGGGACTGAGCATCGTAGGTGTCGATGTCAGGGATGGAGCCTGGAAGCAAATGGTAAAACTGCATATCGCTCAACGCATCGAACACTTCCCGGAATGTGGATTGGCCAGAAGCAAGGACCAGGAATAGACGGTCCAAACTTGGCACAGGTCTCGATCCCATCGAAGAGTGGATTTGGCCGTTTTTCAAGTGGAAGAAGTCCGGCCCGACGCGGCATTCCTCTTCAACGATTTCCCAGCGCCAGCCCACAGGTCCCATCTCCGCCACCCTGATCCGAAAAGAATAAGAAGCGCTAATACCTGTGCGTAAAGTCAAATGCAAGGCAATTGCCAAATGGTTGCCAACAAGACGCGGATAATGCCACAGCTTGTGGAAACCCCCTCGCTGCCGAATCGCGAAGTCAAGAGAATGCACCAGCCCATCGCGGACGAAATTCAGGGCATCCAGGAAGTTGCTTTTGCCAGCCCCATTCGGGCCCACCAAGAACGTCAGCCTACCCAGGCGCACATCGCAGGCAGCAATACTCTTGAAGTTTTCAAGCGCCACTCGTGTCAAGAAAGTCGATTCCTGCATGGTAAGTCCAAGTTGGTCGCTTCTGTCGGGGTTAGCCCGCTAAGGCGTTGGGTAACCTCATTATTGTAGCTAATCCCGCGAAGTGGCGCAGAAGAGTTGTGTGGATGCGCTTAGTCGACAGACAGACACTGCAAGAAACGTGCGCGAAAACTGCTAGGCTGGAAGCCTGCCAATGAACACAATATATTGTTATCCAATGACTTGCGGCATTGCTGGGTTGGTCATGCACCGTTTTTCGAGGTGGTGCAAGCTTGCAGGCAGTTGTGTGTGCGGGGGTGCAAGAAATGGCAAGAAACCAGGTGCAGCGGCAGCGCGGCGTGAGACGAAACCGTTGTCGCTTGTTGTCATCCGTGCGCATCCATTGGCATCCCTTGGCTTCCATTATCAATTACGTGTCAGAGGGGTCTGCCCGGGGGTGACATGAGACGCAATTTGTATGTCAAGTCCGCCCTTGCATATAATCTCCCCATGAATCCCGCCGACCTTCGTGAACTCCTGGAGCAGGTGCGCGCCAGCAAACTCTCCATCGACGCGGCCCTGCAGCAACTCCACCCCGCGGAGGCCGATCTCGGTTTCGCCCATGTCGACCTGCAGCGCCGCGACCGCTGCGGCTTTCCCGAGGTCATTTTTTGCGAAGGCAAAACCAGCGAATGGATCGAAGCAGTCGCAGCCAAGCTCACCGAGGCAGGTCAGGATTGCCTGGCGACGCGGGTCAATGCCGAGCAGGCGGCCTACCTGGCGGAGCGTTTTCCGCAAGCGAAACAGGATCGATTGGCGCGCACCTTCTGGCTGCCAGTCCGCGAACAAACGCCGCGGCTGGGGCGGGTCGCGGTCATCACTGCGGGCACCAGCGACTTGCCGGTGGCCCGCGAAGCGTTTGTCACCGCCGAGGCGCTCGGCTGCAATGTGACCTTGCTGGCCGACGTGGGCGTTGCAGGCATACACCGCTTGCTCAGGCATCGCGAGCATTTCGCCGACGCCGATGCCATCGTGGTCGCCGCCGGCATGGATGGGCGCTGCCCAGCGTCGTGGGCGGCCTGGTCGATTGCCCGGTGGTGGCGGTGCCGACCAGCATCGGCTACGGGGCGGCATTCGGCGGGGTGGCGCCGCTCTTGACCATGCTCAATAGCTGCTCGGCCAATGTCGTGGTGGTCAATATCGACAGCGGATTCAAGGGGGGATATGTCGCCGCGTTGATCGCACGCCGTAGGTCAATTCCCAATCAACAGTAAACCAATCTGCATTTGGCCGGCATACGAACCCGAAGCGTAAGCGAGGCATAGCCTATTGCCTCGCTTACGCTCCGGGTTCGTATGCGGGAGAATTTGGTTGACCTACGCGGCGGCTTTGTTCGCGGTGGGCACAAACAGCGGCCCAAGCGGTGCCGGCAAATGCGTGGGACCGGCCGGCCCGTCGGCGCAGCCGTCCCAGCGGTGCGTCTTCATGCATTCCAGGATTCGCTGAGCCAAGGCGATGGCGTCGCGGCCATTGACGGCGGTCACACGCGGCGTTGTACCCGTCTGCACGCATTCGATGAAATGCCGCAGCTCGCGCGTCAGTTGATCGCCTTGATTGCGGTCCAGCTCCACCAATTCGAGATGTCGGCTAAACAACTCGTCTTTGAGCCGCGCCAGCGATGCCGGGTCGAGTCGGCGTGGGTCCAGACCGAGGCGCCGGACTTCGTCGGACGGTTGCATCAGCGTCAGTTTGCGCGAGCTGAAATCGACGCGAGCATAACCCTCCGGCGACCAGACCTGCATCGCTCGGCTCGGGGCAGCGCTTGCCCGGCTGGTGCTGACCGTCGCCACGCAGCCGTTGGCGAAGCGCAGCCAGGCCTGGCCGACGTCTTCGTGCCGGCCGAAAATGCTCATGCCCACCGCCTGGACCTCGACCACCGGCGACCGCACCAAGGCCAACAGCAAATCAAGGTCATGAATCATCAGGTCGAGCACCACGCCAATGTCGGTCGAGCGGCCGGTGAAGACGCCGAGCCGTTCGCAGGCCACGAACTTGGGCTGCATTTGCCGGGTCATCAAATCCTCAAAGGCGGGATTGAAACGCTCGATATGGCCGACTTGAACGATGACGCCCTGGCGCTCGCTTAATTCCACCAGCGTATCGGCTTGCTCGGCGTCAAGCGCCAGAGGTTTTTCGACCAGAACGGGCAAGCCGTGGCGAAGGAAGTCGCCGGCCACGGTCAGGTGGTGCGTCGTCGGCACGACGATGGTGGCGGCATCGACGAGATTGAGCAACGGCCAGTAATGCGAATATGCTTGGGTGCCCAGGCGGCGGGCGACGGCCTGGGCTTGCTCGAAATTGACGTCGGCGACGCCCACCAGCTCGATGTCGGGCATGCCGCCAAGAATGCGCGCGTGCTCCTTGCCGAGATGGCCGACACCCACCACTGCCATCCGCAGACGCGCCATGTTGACGTCTCCTATCAGGCCGCGAGCCGGGCAACCTTGGTTTGGGGCAATCGGCTGGTCAACTCGTGAACCATCCGCACGTTGAGCGGATGTCCGGAACGGTAGGCGACGACGTGGCCGCGCAGGTCGAAGCCGAACAGCGACAAATCACCGACCAGATCCAGCACCTTGTGCCGGGCCGGCTCGTTGGCGAAGCGCAGCTTATTGTCGATCGGGCCCTTCTTGCCAAAAACCAGCAGATCCTTGGCTGTGGTGTTGATGCCGATGCCGTTGCGGCGGAGATCCAGGGCTTCCTCCTCGAGCACAAAAGTGCGGCAAGGGGCTAGCTCGCTGACGAACGATTCGGGCGTGACCACGACAGTGTGCCGCTGCCGCTCGATCGGCGAGTGCGGACCGTAGTCGAGGATGTAACTGATCTTCAGTCCCTCGCCCTCATTCTCATTGGGGTGTAAGGCGAGCGTGGCGCCCTGGTGCTGGACGAGTGTCTTCGTTGCTACCGTCCACACGGCGCGGCGCGCGGGCTGCACGGTCGCTCCCGCATCTTGCAGGGCGTGGACAAACGCCAGGGCCGAGCCGTCGAGTCCAGGCGGTTCCGGTGCGTTGAGTTCGACAAAGCAATTGTCGATGCGCAGCCCGGCAAGGGCGGCCAGAACGTGTTCGACGATGCTCACGGACAGAGGCGGAAAGCCCAGCGTTGTCCGGCGTTGGGTGCCGGTGACGCGTTGGACGATCGCGGGAATAGCGGCCTGCTTGCCCAGGTCGGTGCGAACAAAGACGATACCTGTCGACGGCGGCGCCGGCACAAAACGCAAGCAGACGGCCTGTCCGGTGACGAATCCCGTTCCTCGCACCTCGGCAGATCGGCTGATGGTTCTCTGATACCTGTAGCAAAGCCTGTTCACGATGGTTGATTCCTTGCGGCGGTTGAAAAAGGGGACCAGGCTCCTTTTTCAACCGCCGGTGCAGTCGTTGCAATACGTGCCGCTAGTTCTTGCCGGGCGCCGTGGCCGGAGTCTGCCCGGCAGGCGCGGTTGCGGCGGCCGGAGCGGGGAATCTGCTGTTGAGCGCGGCCACGACATCCGCCGAGATGTCAAGGCCTGGGCCCATGTACATCGGCACGACGCCGGCGCTTTGCAGCGACCCGTTCATTTTCCGCGCGATGTTCTGTGGAGTATATCTATCGGCTATGTTGTCCGCGTCGCTGAAGAGGAAGATTGCCTGGTAGCCGGCGGGCGCGGCGACACTTTGTACACATACCTCGATTTCCTTGTAAACCTGGACCTGCATGTCGTCGGCCCGTTTGTTGATGATCTTTTTGCCCTCTTCGATATTGTCCTCGATGCGGCGGGTGATGTCCTTGATCGTCGTTTCCGCCTTGGCTTTTTCTTCCACCGTGAGGGCCTTGCTGGTGGGCGTGGGGACGATGTAGTTCTTCCAATCCTGGAGCAGCTTCCGCAAGTCGGCGTCTTTCTTTTCATACTGCAGGCGAATCTGGTCCAGCTCACTGGTGTAGGTCTTGTGCTTGTGGTAGCCCTTGAGGACGGACACCAGGTTGATGACGCCGACCTTGCCGGCGACGGCAGGCGGGGCGTTGACAGGCGCTTGGGCCCCCAAATGATTGGCCAGGTAACCGACAACCCCCAGGGTTGCCAGGGCTGCCAGAACGACCATGTTTCTCTTCACTTTTGTTCTCCTGATCCGGTTTTGGTCGACCAGGAAGCCTGGCACCCATTGGCAAGCTTCCGCTGGAGGACGGGCATTGCTTTCTTGCCGCTGAACGACCGGCGTTTTTAGCCCACGCGGCGGTGCAGGTCAAGGTGAACAGCAAGTGCGGCGGTTCAACTGGAGCAAGCCGGGCATTTTGCGCGGACCACCGCTTTTGCGCAAAGCAGGCCGGGCTTGTCACGCCATGCCGATTCCTGCTATCATGCCGCGCGCTGACGCTTCACCGTTTTCAAAGGGCAGGAGGCCCGCCCCATGGCCATTGGATTGCCGCACCGGACTGTGTGGTGCTGTCTGGCATGCGTGCTCGCACTCGGCGGCTGCCGGCCAGGCAACGAGCAACTGGCGCCGGTCAACGGCAGGGTCCTTTACCGCGGCCAACCCCTGCAGGGCGGCGTCATCGTCTTTGTTCCCGACCCGTCGCGCGGCACCAACGGCAACCTAGCCGTCGCCAATATCCAGGCAGACGGCACATTCACGCTCAAGACCAACGACGTTCTGGGCGCGGTGCCCGGCCATCATCTGGTGACCATCTCCTGGACGGTCCAATCCTCGCCAGGCGCCCAGCCGCAATCACTGCTGCCGGCCAAGTATCGCGATCCGCAGCAGTCGGGAGTGGTCTGCGAGGTGCTCGCGAAAAAGTCGAACACGATCAACATTCAATTGGAGTGAGTTTGCAGGACGGCCTTCCAAGGCCGTCGATGCCGAATTGGACGGCCTGGGAAGGCCGTCCTACAGGCGCTGCCCGCGCAGGTTTTCGTAATTATCCGCCGTGATCCGATCAAATCGCACGCGATCGCCGGTCCGCAGCGGGAAATAGCCGTCGGCGACATCCACCAATTCTAAGGGCGTCCGCCCCACGATGTTCCACCCGCCGGGTCGCGGCTCGGTGTAAATTCCTGTCTGACGGCCAGTGAGGCCAATACTGCCTGCCTCAACGCGGAGGCGCGGCGCTGCTAGCCGCGGCACGCCACAAATCGGTTCCGGCAGGTAGCCAAGGAATGGGTATCCCGGGCAGAAACCAATGGCGTAAACCGTGTAAACAGTCCCGGAGTGCAGGCGAATTACCGCCTCAGTGTCCAAACCTCGGTGGTCGGCGACGCGCTCGAGGTCCATGCCAAGCTCGTAACAGCACGGAATAGCATGCAGTTTGCCAGACGAAGGTTCGTGGGCGGCGGACAATGGTTCCAATGATTGCAAGGCTGCGACTGCACCGCGATAATGGGTGAGATGGGGATCGAAGAAAACGGCGACGCTGGCATAGGATTGGACCACGTCCAGCAGCCATGGCAATGATGCACCGCGCACGTTTGCCGCAAAACTCAGCGCGGCGGTTTCGACATCGAAATTGGCCAGGACGGCCAGGTCGCCGAGGGGGACGATGCGTGTCCAGGTCATGGTCAGCACCATTTTTTTGGGATGCCGGGGCTTGGCCGGCGTCAATATCGTGATGGGCCCCGACATTCTTGGCCGCCTGGTCGATCAACACGCCGCGGCATACGCATTGTATGCTGAGCATTTATGTTATTGGATGGGGTATGTTTCCATGAGTCGCATTTCGCAAGGGATTCTGGTTCTCCTCATCAGCTTGACAACTGGCGATGGCCACAAGCGTGAACAAGGTCCTTCGCCAGGCGATCGGTTGGCGTCGATCCAAAAGGAGCACAAAGACGCCGAAGCCGACTTCTACAAGGCCTTCACGGCGCTCGAAGACACGCCGCAGGGGAGAAGGAAAGGCGAGGAACTGCGGAAAGCGTGCCACAAGGGCGAAGCCGACCGATTCTTGACGGCGGTTGACATCGCCAAGGCCGATCCGAAATCCGATGTCGGCTTCGCTGCTCTGGAGTGGGTGACCAAGGCGGTCGATCAGCTGCTCAAGGACATTAGGTGAGTGGCGGACGAACCGCCCGGTGTGTGACCGACTGAGATAATTCACCGCCAAGCCGCAAAGAGCGCAAAGAAGACCAGGAAGGGCCTTCTTTGCGCTCTTTGCGTCTTGGCGGTGAATCTTTTTTGTACAATTTGCCCAAAGGGAGGTTCTCGTGCGCGTTGCTCATTTCGACTGTTTCAGCGGCATCAGCGGCGACATGACGGTCGCGGCGCTGGTCGATGCAGGTGTGCCGTTTGAGCCGATTCGCGCCGGCATCGCTTCGCTGGGATTGCCTGTGCAGTTGTCAGTCGAAAAGGTCCGCAAGGGCGGCTTCGCGGCCACATATCTGCACGTCGAGGCTCCCGTGGAGACGGTGCACCGCCACCTGGGCGACGTCGAGGACATTATCCAGCGCGGTCAGTTGTCGCCACGCCAGCGCGATCTCGCCCTGGCTATTTTTCGCCGGTTGGCACATGCGGAAGCAACCGTTCACGGCATGCCCATCGACAAGGTCCACTTCCATGAGGTCGGCGCTCTCGACAGCATCGCTGACATTGTCGCGGCGGCCATCGGACTGGATCTGCTCGGCGTGGAGCGCTTTACCAGTGGGCCGGTGGCGGTGGGCGGCGGCATGGTCCAGTGCGCGCATGGCCTGATGCCCGTGCCGGCGCCTGGCACCGCTGAGTTGCTCAAGGGCGTGCCGTTGCGGGCGTCGCCTGTGCAGACCGAGCTGACCACGCCGACTGGGGCCGCCATTTTGACCAGCATCGTCACGGAGTGGATTGAGCAACCGACCATGACGATAAACAAGATCGGCCACGGGGCGGGCAAACGCAACTTTCCCGAGCAGCCGAATTTGCTGCGTTTGCTGGTGGGTTCGGTGTCCGAGCCGTCAGCCGCGGGACTCGACAGCGATCAGATATGTGTGCTCGAAACCAATCTCGACGACGTGCCTGGCGAAGTCATCGGTTACTGCTATGATGTCCTGTTGGCTGCCGGCGCGCTGGACGTGTTCAGCACGGCGATCGCCATGAAGAAAAATCGGCCTGGGATCATGCTGAGCGTGCTGGCCCCGGTTGAGGCAGTGCCGGCGCTGGAGGAAATCCTGTTCCGCGAGACGGCGACGCTCGGCGTGCGGCGGTACATCACGCAGCGCCATAAGCTTCACCGCCGGCCTTGCACCGTCGAGACACCGTGGGGACCCGTGCAAGGCAAACTCGGCTTGGCGAGAGGGATCGTCACCGGTGTTTTCGCCGGAGTATGAGGATTGCGTCCGCGTGGCACGCCAGCACGGCGTGGCCTTGCGGACGGTTTTTGAGGAAGCCGGCCGCGCCTACCACCCCGCCGATTGACAACGACAATTAGGGAGATTTCAATGTCCGACGAAAATGTGCAAAGTCAACCGCCTTCGCCCTCGACGACGCCACCGTCGATCGAATCGACGCCTGACGACCGCACCATGGCCTTGGTGTGCCATATCGGCGGGGCGGTAGGGAGTTCCTTGATCCGCCCTCATCATTTGGCTGATCAAGAAAGACCAATCGAAATTCGTCGACGACCAGGGCAAAGAAGTGATCAATTTTCACATCACATTGCTGGCTGCTGCACATCGCTTGCGGCCTCACCTGCTGTTTCACCTATGGTGCGCTCAACGGAGTTGTTTGGGTGCTCGGCCTGGTCTTTGGCATTATGGGAGCAGTCGCCGCCCAGAAGGGGGAAGTCTATCGCTACCCGTTCGCACTTCGGCTGATCAAGTGACATCTACCAACCGTCCAACTCAGGACTCAGGGACAGCTCATGCCTACCGCCAATGAAATTCGCCAGCAGTTCATCGACTTCTTCGTGCAAGAAGCACGGCCACACCTTCGTGCCGTCGTCGCCGCGTCGTGCCGCTACGACGATCCGACGCTGCTGTTCACCAACGCCGGCATGAACCAGTTCAAGGACGTCTTCCTCGGCACCGGCACGCGGCCCTACAAGCGGGCCGCCAACACGCAGAAGTGCATCCGCGCCGGCGGCAAGCACAACGATCTCGACGACGTCGGCAAGGACACCTACCACCACACCTTCTTCGAGATGCTCGGCAACTGGTCGTTCGGCGACTACTTCAAGAAGGAAGCGATCGCCTGGGCCTGGGAGCTGCTCACCGAAGTCTGGGGCCTCGACAAGTCCCGCCTGCACGCGACCGTCTTCGAAGGCGAGCCAGGACGAAGGGCTGCCGCGCGACGACGAGGCGGCGGAGTTCTGGAAGACCGTGACCGACATCGATCCGGCGCACATTCACTTGGGCAACAAGAAGGACAACTTCTGGGAGATGGGCGACACCGGCCCGTGCGGCCCCTGCACCGAGATCCACTATCGACCGCACGCCGGACAAGAGCGGCGGCAAGCTGGTCAACAAGGGCACGCCGGACGTCATCGAGATCTGGAACCTGGTGTTCATCCAGTTCAACCGCAACGCCGACAGGACGCTGACGCCGCTGCCGGCCAAGCACGTCGATACCGGCATGGGCTTCGAGCGCGTCACGGCGGTGCTGCAGGGCAAGATCGAGCAATTACGACACCGACGTGTTCACGCCGATCTTCGCGGCCATTCAGCAAGATCACCGGCGCGGCGCCGTACACGGGCAAGCTCGACGATTTGAAGGACACGGCTTATCGCGTCATCGCCGACCATATTCGCACGCTGACCTTCGCCCTGACCGATGGCGCGGTGCCCGGCAACGAAGGGCCGCGGTTACGTCCTGCGCCGCATCCTGCGCCGGGCGGAGCGTTATGGCCGGCAGTACCTCGGCGCCAAGCAAGCCGTTTCTGTGCGACCTGGTGCCGCACGTTGTCGAGCGTGATGGGCGACGCTTTCCCGGAGCTGAAGACGCAACCCGGCCGAGGTCGCCGACGCTGATTCGCGAGGAAGAAGAGAGCTTTATCCGCACGCTCGATCGCGGCATCAAGCTGTTCAGCGAAGCGGCCGATCGCGCGCAGGCAGGCCGGCAGCAAGCAGATCAGCGGCGAGGACGCCTTTCAATCTGCACGACACCTACGGCCTGTTCATCGACATCACCGAGCAGATGGCCAGCGAAGCCGGCTTGACCGTCGACCGGCCGGGCTACGAACAAGCGATGGAGCAAGCCACGCGAGATATGCCCGCAGGCTCGCGCAAGAAGCATCGTCGTCACCGCCGTTCAGCGGCGAGCTGCCCAAGACCGACGACTCGCCCAAATACAAGGACTCTGATCGACCAAGTCGAAGATCGTCGGCTGGGTCAAGGACAACACTCGTCGATACCGTCGGCAAGCTCGATGCCGGCGATCAGGTCGCGCCTGCTGCTCGACAAGACCAACTTCTACGCCGAGCAAGGCGGCCAGGTCGGCGACAAGGGCATCATCACGACCAAGACCGGCACGCTTCGACGTCGAAGACACCCAACAGCTCGGCGATGCCGTGCTGCACGTCGGCACGGTCCGTCGAGGGCCGGATCAAGATCGGCCAGCCGGCCACGCTCGAAGGTCAGCTCCGATCGCGCAGACACCATGCGCAACCACACGGCCACGCACCTGCTCAACTGGGCCCTGCGCAAAGTGCTGGGCGATCACGTCGAGCAGAAGGGTTCGCTGGTCGATCCGGAGAAGACGCGCTTCGACTTCACGCACAACGAGCCGCTGACGGCAGAGCAGATCGCGGAAGTCGAGCGGCTGGTCAACGAGAAGATCTACGCCGACCTGCCGGTGACGGCCGGTGACCGATGCCGCTGGCCGAGGCGAAGAAGATCCCCGGCGTGCGGGCGGTGTTCGGCGAGAAGTATCCCGATCCGGTGCGCGTGCTGCTCATCGGCGCCAAGAAGCCGGAGGAGGCGACGCTCGACAACTCGGTCGAGTTCTGCGGCGGCACCCACCTGATGCACACCGGCCAGGCGGGTTTCTTCAAGATCGTCAGGCCAGGAACTGGTCGGCGCCAGGGCGTGCGCCGCGTCACGGCCGTCACGGGCCGCGAGGCCGTGGCGACCGTGCAGCGCATGGCCGCTCTGGTCGACGATCTGACGTCGCGTTTCAACTGCAGCCAGGATGACCTGCCGATGCGCGTCGAGGCGCTGCAGGAGGAGATCAAGAAACTCCAGCAGCAACTCAAAAAAGGCGCCGCCAGCGACCTGCATGGCGCCGCCGACAAGCTTCTGGCCGGCGCGACGGAGGTCGGCGGCGCCAAGGTGATCGTCGGCGAAATGCCGGCGGGGCCCGACGAGCAGATCCGCAACCAGATCGACCGCCTCAAGCAGAAGCCGGCAGCGCGTTGTCGTGGTCGGCTGGTCGGACGACGGCAAGGTCGGCCTGCTGGCCGCGGTCACGGACGATCTTGTGCAAAAGGGGATCCACGGGGGCAAGCTGATCGGCCAGATCGCGAAGGTCGTCGGCGGCGGCGGGGGCGGCAAGCCGACGATGGCCCAGGCGGGCGGCAAGGAACCGGCCAAGCTGGGCGAGGCGCTGACGCTGGCGAGGGAATTGGCGGCGCAGGCGCTTGACGGTGCGCAAATCTGAGGGTTCATGCCATGGCCGATCAGCAATCCCCTGACCTCGAAACCGATCCCCGCTTCCCCAGCGGCCCGTGGGTCGGCTTTTGGCTGCAAAAGGCGATCCCAGGCAGGCACCTCATGGAACTGCGGCTGCAATTCCGCGCCGGCACCATGACGGGCGAGGGCCGCGATTGGGTTGGGCCGTTCATCATCCGAGGGCGATATTGCACCGAGGATGGCAAATGTCATTGGCAGAAGCGCTACCTGGCCAAGCACGACGTTTATTACAAAGGCTTCAACGAAGGCAAAGGGATCTGGGGCGTGTGGGAGATGGACCGCACGCTGAGCCCTTGCTGGACCGGCGGATTTCACATCTGGCCCGAGGGCATGGCGGATCCCACGAATCAGACGCTCAGTGAGGAGGCGGATTTGCCGGTGGGGGTGGACGAGTGGGAGGAAGTCGGGGAGCCGGCGGAACCGGTTGAGATCAAATGAGCGGAATCTTCGTTGTATCATCGAGCGCATTGAAAAACCTGGCAACCCGTCGCGGCCGCCTGACTCCGCTCCATAATCGGCGGGCCATCCACAAGGCGATGATCGCTGGACCAGCGAACGCGTGGCTCGCCACGGATGCCCTCGCGGCGGCGGACTTGCTAGCCGAAGCAAGTTGTGCCAAAACCCGGCTCGACCAACTGGTTTTGTTGGAGCCTCCACGCCTGAACAGCCTGGCGGCAGCAATGGATTTGTTCCGCTCGGTTATTTGGGCGGATAACCGCAAGCGGTGGTTGGCTTTGGAGGAAATGATTGACGTTTTGAACAGCTCTGATCCGCGCGATTATGTCGTCGGCGGCATGGTGGACCAGCAGACAGCCAGACTTACGCTCTACCGAGGCGATTTCAGCCGGTTGACGGTTCCGCTTGCGATCTTCGAGCCTACGCCGAATGGAGTCCAGATCGACCCCACGGATTTCGAGGTCATCGACAACGGCTTGGCCGTGCGTTTGGGCGCTTACGAAGCAGCCGCCGATGCCATATTCTACGAATGCGACCCCGGTTATCGCCAGCGACTTCGCCGTCAGCGCCGCGCGGAGGAAAAGACATTCGGGCCAGTTTGCGGCGACTTCGCATTCAGCGAGGTCTCCTTCAAGCTGATTTTGCCCCGCTGACGGCCAAGACCGTGGCACGCATCGAACGCGGTGAAGTCGACAACCCGCGCGGCAAGACATTGGCTCACATCGCTGTGCGCCTTCAGGTTGCACCCGAGGAAATCGAATCGTACTGAACCGATTCTTTTGACGGCAGAGGCGCAAAATGATGCGGGAAGGCGACATCGTTGCTATCACGTGTGTCGCCAAATGGCCCCAAGAGCCGCAGTTCATGAGGTATCAACTTATGGCTCGCTTGATGAGTCTAAAACAAGCGGCGAAATTGAGAGAAGCCGCCGCAAAAAAACCGTGGTGGCGATTCTGGTAGTGCCTGAACCAATTGGTTTAGCTGACGGCAGAGACTCGACTTTCATATCAAAGCGGCCGTCAAACCCCTTTCGGCCAGCGGCGGGTCGCTTCGAGCGCTGCACCTGTTTCAAGGAGACTCTTGAGACTCGAAAGAATCAGCGGCCAGCCTGTCGACACTGCCTCAATGAACTTCGAGCCGGTTTTATCGATCTCGTGAAGGAGAGAAAACTTGACCATGTCGCCCTGCTGCTCGAACTCGTAAGTCAGGCGCGAAAAGCCTTCCTCACGCAATTCAGGTTTGAATTCGTTGCGCCAAGACAACACAAGCCGCCGGTGCGGTTCGATTTCGAGCACTTCGCCGGTGTCGCCGACGCGGCCGTCGGGAATCATCAGCCGCCAGGATGCGCCGGGCTTCCATGCGCATTCCTGCCAAGTTTCGGACCAGATTTGACGGGTGATTTCGGGCTCGATCAGCGCCCGCCACACTTTTTCGGGCGTCGCGCGGATGTAGGTCACATAGACGAATCGGGAAGCAGCCATCGGTTTCTCCTTTCAGATGTTTCTTCACTTCAGTGAACGCCGAAGGGCTCTCACGATCCTCCGCGTTAGCGCTTAGGAGGTCTGGGAATCAGCCGCTCCAGTTGTGGGTCTATCCACAAACCGATCGATTCCAACACGGTCACGCCCAGGAGCGGTTCATCGTTTTCGCCGGCGAAGACGACCGTGCCGCCCGCTACTTGGCCAAGCATCGCGATCACGCCGACGCCGATCGGCAATTCCACCTCGGTGTTGTCCGCGAGCTCGTAGGTACGTTGCGAGGCTGGTCGAATGCCCAGTTTTCGCAGAACGCTGGCTGGAAGAAACGTATCCGTCGCTCCCGTGTCCACGAGCGCCGTGCCTGTCCACGATTTAGTCGAACCCACATGTGGCCGGACGGTGATCTCCGCATAGATGTGTCCCAAGTCTGTCTCCCGAATTGGCATTGGCCAAAGACACCCCATTCGACGGCGTTTGCGTCCAATCGCCTTGGCTTTCGCGAGAGTCATTCCAGTTGGCTCCTCTCTCATTAATGCGTTAGCATCCATTGCACGACCACCGCCGCCACGATGGCTGCCGCGGCACCCGCGCCGGCGAGCAGCCACATCAGCCGCGATCGCGCCAACCTGCCGGTTTTGCTACCTGGTTGGTGGTGTGTGTGCCACCGGCTGCCGGCTCCTCCCCAGTGCGGGCAGCCAGGCCTCGCGCCCTGCGCCCTTCGTCGCCTCGGCCACCACCGCGGTAAACTCCGCAAACGATCCTAGCGGTTTGAACTCGTTCTCGTGGTGATGGCTCGCCTCGACATCCGGTGAAAAGCGCAATTCACGGAGACGTTTCACGACTTGCTCGGTCGTCAATTTGGCTTTGCACCAGCGGCCGCCGTTGTCTCGATAGCGGAGATACCACACATCGGGACTGGATTCCGCAGCTTCGGGAACAAGGTCGGGCCGGGGAATGTGCAAATCCGGCGCGGTCGGCTGGGCCGGCGCGGTCAGCCGTTGACGCATCACCGGATCCTGCATGGCGCGGTCGGCATCGATGAAACTCGGCACCGCGGCTGCCAGGCCGGAGCGCTCCAGATCGACAATCAGATCGCTGGCCGTCTGGTAGCGGTCAGCCGGCTCACGGGCCAGCATCTTGGACAGGATGTCGTCGAGCGCCGCCGGAACCTCGGGATTGTAAGAGCTGGCCGGCGGAAAATCGCCAATGTTTTTTTTGTCGACGATTTCCAGGTGGTTGACGCCCTGGAACGGCACTTCGCCAGCGACGAGATGATACAGCGTCGCGCCCAGGGCATAGATATCGCTACGGCCGTCGGCGTACTTGGCGTTGAGCGCCTGCTCATAAGGCATGTAATAGGGCGTGCCGAATCCCTGCCGGGCCGCCGTGAGATGGCTGGCCTCGTCGGTGCGTTTGGCCAAACCCAGGTCGGTGAGTTTCGCCATGCCTGATTGCGTGATCAGGATGTTGTCCGGCTTGATGTCGCGATGGACGATGTTGCGCGAATGGCAGTGCTCCAGAGCGCGGGCGATGTCGAGGGCCATGTGCACCGCATCACCGACAGACAGCCGGCCCTGCCGCTGGAGCAGCTCCAGGGCGCTGGGGCCATCGACGTACTCCATCACCAGGTAATGTCTGCCGGTGGCTCGGTCCTGCCCGACGGCGATGTTGCGCACGATGTTGGGATGATTGAGCAGAGCCCCACTTTTGGCCTCGCGGTAAAAGCGGTCGATCGCGGCCTGGCTGGCGGCGAGGTGCTCGGGCAGCACCTTGATGGCAACGTGGCGCTGGTCCCCTTCCTGGTAGCCGAGGAAAACCGACCCCATGCCGCCTTCGCCGAGCCGGCGCAGAATTCGATAGTCGCCCAGCTGACGCAGATCGTAAACATTCAACTCCGCCGTCGGCTTGGCGGCCACCGCGATAGTTCCGTTCTTGCCCACCGTTGCGGCGAGGTCGGACGGTGGCGCGTTGGTGTCGATATGGGTGGTATCGAGGCCCGCGCGCAATTCCTGGGCCTGTGGCGCCGTCAGCAGCTTTTTGCGCACAAGAACTTCAAGGAAATCGATGGCTTTGCCGCTGGTTTGGGCATTCAATACTTGCTGGTATAGCTGCTGCACCTTGGCCGCAGCTGCGCCGTACCGAGACACCGCCAACAGCGCGGCGCGTTTCTCGGATTCGGGATGCATGTGCGGACCTCCCATAAACAGGGAAGAACAACAGGCGCGGAATGTCACCAAGGGTATTGAAAGTGTAGCGATTCGTGGCCGCTTTCGCAATTGTGAAATCGAATCCCTTGGTCGATTGGGTGACCGGCAGGAATAATCACACTAACCCGAAGCGTAAGCGAGGAGCCATGCCCTGCCTCGCTTACGCTTCGGGTTAGTGTCGTTTTGGCCACCGTCAACCCAGCAGGGTCGCCTGCTGGTTGGTTCGGGGCCGAGGCCGAATTCTCAGACGCCACACGTCCGTTTGCCGCCATCCAAATTCCAGCAAGCGCACCACCTGATCTACGCTGAGACGCTCGTCTTCGTTCAATGCCACCGTCGCCGTTCCGGTCCCGGTAATGGCGTGCAATCGGCCCGCCACGGTCAGCTGCTGTCGTGCTGGTGCGGATGCCTCGCCGCCCGGCAGTTCTTCGCTCATGTCCAGCACGCAATCGACGAGCCGGCGTTTGCCTTCCTCGGCCAGGACATTGTCCAAGCTCTGGAGGATCCGCCGCGCCAGCTCCAGGCCGGCTTTGCTTTCGTTCAACCCGGATCCGGTGAGCGTTCGCACCGCGCCGTCGAGCCCCAGCGGCGTGACCATCAGTCGCGCTCGGTCCAGAATGAAGCCGCGGCGCAGGAAGGATCGTTCGGCAGCGGCGTCGTGAAGAGTTTCACGGACGTAATGCCGTTTCTGCACGCCGGCGCTCACTGCCAACCGAGCCAGGCTCGCCAGCTTGCGGAGGAACAACTCGATGTCGTCGGTGATGCCGGTGTGCTCGAGCAATCGAGCCAGGTTCAATCCCACGGTCATCAGCAAATAGGTGTGCAAGCGATCGAGCCCAGGGCCCAGCGAAATCGGCCGGCGCAGCCCTGTCAAATACGAACGTGATGGGGTACTCGCCCAGGGCGGCACGCACCATCGATTCCAGAAGTTCGGCGCGAACGGCAGCACCGGATTCCGCGAAATCGCGCTCGCCGAGGTGCCAGTCGATGCCAAACGGGCAATGTTCCCTGTCACGGGCCAAAACCGCCTGCACGACCGCCGCGGCCGAGTGGAGGGGGTCGGCCGGCCCGGCGTCGGCGTGGTCGGCGAACAGCGGGCCCTGAGCGGCGCGCATAGCCCACGAAGGTGGCTCCGCGGCGTTCAGATGCAGCCGCGCCTGCAAGCCGGCCGCTTGCAGCACGGGCGTCAGCAGCCGAGGCAAAGGCGGTGACCCCTTTTCCAACTCAAGATACTCGGCCCCGTCAAACGCCAGCCAGCCGGCGACGCCGCCGCGTGCTTCGAGAATCGCTTCGAGCAATTGCAAAGCTTGCAAGGTTGCGGATGGCTCCGGAGGCGTAAGCACCGCTGCCGCCAGCTCGCGCGGCACTTCCAATCCGGTTAACACCAGCAATCCGTTGCCATGTGCCGCCGCCAGGTCGCGGGAGTATACCTTTTCCAGACTATAATCCTCAAGGCTGCGGCGCACGACAGCAGCAGGCGTCCCGAGCGCTGCCGATCCATTCCGCACGCCGGTCACACCAGGCTTTCTGGCGCGTTCCAAAAATGCTTGGGCCAGGCGGGGTTGGCGCAGTTCGCGCACCACCTTGGCCACCAACTCCGCAATCCAATCTGTTCCAGGGATGCCATCGGGGCAATCGGCGGCCAAAAAGTGCAGCACGCCGTCGGTGAGCTCACGCGTCAGGAAAGGGTCGGCCATCCCCACCGCTTCCGCGGCGGCGAAGAGATCCTGCCCAATGATGTCCGGATCAAAAGGCACGACCCGGCCGTCGCGTCTTTTGACCCAGGCGGGCAGTGCTGGTGAAGGATTGGATTCTGACAAGCAAAGTTCTCCTGCTTCATCCCGCCCAGTCACGCGGCTTCAGGAATTCATAGAGCTCCGCCTCGCGCGATCCTGGCTCCGGACGGTAATCGTACAACCAACGCGCCACCGGCGGCAGGGACATCAAGATCGACTCAATCCGCCCGCCCGTCTTCAGGCCGAATGACGTGCCGCGGTCGTAGATCAGGTTGAACTCCACATACCGGCCGCGACGAAACTCCTGGAAGCACCGCTGCTGGTCGTCGTAACCCTCCGCTTTGCGGCGCTGGGCGATGGGCAGATACGCGTCCAGAAACGCCGTGCCACAATCCTGCACGAAGGCAAACAGCTTTACCCGGTCCCCTTCGAGATAGTCGAAGAAAATGCCGCCCACGCCTCGTGCCTCGTCGCGATGGCGCAGAAAGAAATACTCATCGCACCACGACTTGAAACGCCCATAATCGACGGGCGGCCCATGCCGGGCGCAGACCGCCTTCCAGGTCTTGTGAAAGTGGACCACATCCTCGAGGTAAGGATAATACGGCGTCAAATCGGCCCCGCCGCCAAACCATTCCTTGCCGCCTTTCGTCAGGTAGCGGAAATTGGCGTGGACCGTCGGCACCATGGGATTGCGGGGGTGCAGCACCAGCGAGATCCCCGTCGCCGTGAATTGGCGTCCATCTCCCGGCACCTGGGCGGCCAATTCGGCCGACATCTCGCCAAAGACCTCCGAGAAATTGACGCCGGCTTTTTCCAGCACGTCCCCATCCACCAACACCCGTGTTCGTCCTCCTCCCCCGCCCTCCCGCTCCCAACTATCCTGCTGGAAACGGCCCGTGCCGTCGAGCGATTCCAGCTCGGCGCAAATGCGGTCTTGCAAACCGCGAAAAAACGCGGCGGCCTGTTTCTGGAACGGGTCCGTGTCGATCATGGCAACATAGCGGGGTGAGAGAAGCCGGGTAACGTCCTCTGCGGCTAATGTAGCAAGCTGGCGAGCCTCTGCCAGGCAGTTGCTCTAGGAAGCCCGCGCCGGCGCCGTTACAATGCCGGCCGCTCGGACTGCGCTGCGCAGTCATTACGCTTCGAGGAGGGCCCCCGTGGCCGAGAACTCCAGCGATCTGGTGGTCGAGACGTACAAGCTTACCAAGATTTACCAGAACCGCCAGATTGCTCTCAATGATGTGACCTTGCGGATCGAACCTGGCTGCGTGCTGGGGCTGCTGGGCCCCAACGGCGCCGGCAAGACGACGCTGCTGCGCCTGATCCTCGGCCTGCATCGGCCGACGGCCGGCTGGGTCAAGGTCTTCGGCCGCACCATGACGCCCAACGCCGCCGCCTCGCGCTGCCGCATCGGCTACATCCCCACCAATCCGCAGTTTCCGCGCGGCATGACGCCGATCACCTATCTCGATTACATTGCCCGGCTTTTCGGCCTCCCCGCCGACGTCCGCAAGCCGCGCCTGGCGTCGCTGATCCGGGCGGTCGATCTGCTGAGCGCTCTCGGGCGACCACATCGACGACTTCTCCAACGGCATGACCGCCCGGCTCGCCGTGGCCACCAGCCTCATCAACGAGCCTGACCTGTTGATCTGGGACGAACCGACGCACGGCCTCGATCCCGAAGCCCGCCGCAGCATGCTGGAGCTGATCAAAACGCTGGCCAAGGAAAAAACGCTGATCGTCTCCAGCCACAACCTGGCCGACATCGACGAGGTCTGCAACCACGCCGCCGTGCTGAGCCGGGGCCACCTGATTTACTTCGGCTCGCTGCAGGATCTCAAGGGCCGGATGCGCCGCAATCATTACGAGCTCGACCTCGAAGGCGATCAAAAGGCGATCGCCAAGGCGGTGCAGACGATCAAGGGCATGAACGATTTCAAGTCGGTCGATTTACCGCAGCCGCCGCGTCGAACTGCTGATGCAAGACGACGCCAACAACACGGCGGCGCTGGCCAACGTCTTCATGACCCTGGCCGACAACAAGGTCATCCTGGTCAGCATCCGCAGCGTCGGCCAGCAGACCGAGCAGGCGTTTCTGGACCTGGTGGAAAAGGAAGAGTCGCGCGGGTTCTCCCGTGCGTATCAGAGCAATGCGGAGGCAGCATAATCATGGACGCCATAGCCACCACCCCGCCAGCCAAATCGTTCAAGCCCGTGCGTTTCCTGCCTTACTGGGCGGTCTTTCAGATGGACCTGCACCAGACGGTGCGCAGCTGGATTTACCGAGTCTGGGTGCTGCTCTCGCTGCTGGCCGCGGTCGGCTATCTGCTATACAAGTTCGGAGCCTATCGTGAAGCCGGCATGGTTCAACCCGCTTCGGAATTGATGAGCGATCTGCTGCGCTGGACGGTCCTGGGCAGCGTCACGCTCATCATCATCCTGACCGCCGGCACGATCTCGGCGGAGCGGGCCACGATGGCCGACTCGGTGCTGTGCCGCGGCATCAGCCGCTACCAGTATTTCCTGGGCAAGTGGCACGCTCGATTGGCGGCGGTGCTGGGGACCTTTTTCGCCCTGGCGACTGTAGTGCTGATTGGCAGCTTTTTTCTGCTTCACGACGAGCATCTGTCCTTGACGGGCAGCGTGGTGGCGCTGCTCACCGTGGCGGCGCTGCTCATGATGGTCATCAGCTGCGGCGTGACCATTAGTGCCATCTCCAACAGCACGCTGCTGAGCGTCACGATATTGTGGTTGGTCCTTTACGGATCGGGATTTATCCTATCGCTATTGCCGGCGCATGTGCCGTCGCCGGACCGGGCACTGAAGGATCTGCCCAATATCCTGCGTGGCCATTATGATTTGGCGACCCTGGGCCGGCTCTGGTGGGGGGCGGGGTTGATATCGCTGACCGTGGCGGCGGTGGGGATGTTTCACTTCGGAAGACGGGATGTGTAGCTGCTAACCTAGAGTGTAAGACGCCCTTTGCGAATCTAGCATTTGCGCAGCTTGCGCAGTCGCCGGCTTCCGATGGCGGCGGAAAGCGCTGCCTGGCCGGGCGTGGATGTGCGTGGCCAGGCGGTTGTCGTCACTGAGCACGGCCGCGCGCACTTGGAGGATCGCCTCGGCACCCTCCGGATTGTCCCAGAATTTCTCTGTCCCCTTTACCCGATAGTTGAATTCCTTGATGAGCGACTCGACGGCGCTCGACGTCACCGGCAGACCCTGCCGGCGGTATTCCGCATAGTTCATGCGTTCGTGGTTGTTTCGCAAATACGTGATGGTTCGCCGCAACGCTTCGCGAGGATCCGTAGCCGGCGGCGGACCCGTGCCCGAATAGGGTCCCAAGGCCTCGAAACGGGTTTCGAGTTCAGCCATCACCTCTTGCACCCGCCCTTGCCAGCACTGGGTTAGCCACGCGACATACAACTGCCAACGCTCAGACACACTTGCCGCCAGCACCGTCGCCGTCACGTACAAGTAAGTCAACGGATGCACGAAGTCGGCGACAGGCGTCATCCAGGAGAACCACTTGCGGTGCAGCGTCCAGATCCACGCTCCGCCATCGCCCAATAACGCGCCGCGCGGCGCCTCTTGGAAATTGCGCCGGTACGCTTCTGCCGCCACCATCTTGCCGAACTCGGCGCTCTCCTGCATCGTTGCCACACAGGTGCGTGCCGCCTTGGTGCGTTTGGGAGGCCACGCCGGTTGCTCCGGCTCGGCGTCCTCTTCAGCCGCAGATGGCGTGGTAGGCTGGATCGTTTCCCTTCCCAGACTCAGTTCCGCCAACTGCGGCAACTCATTTTCCTGACGCGGGCCGTGGTGCGCTTGCATGTCCCGCACCAGCTTATCCACCGTCGGCGCATCCAAAAAACACTTAGGCGGCTGGGGGTGTGGATCTTCGGCGAACGTTTCTCCCTTGAGCGTCAGCAAGCACGCGACCTTGTCTTCTTTCCATTGCTGCTGATGCACGCCCACGCCTTGGCCCGTGGCCCGCGTATTGAGACGCCCACCATCCAGCGAGATCGAGACCAGTTGCGGCGCTGGCTCGGTCGACGGCTGCCGCCGATGATGCACGTAGTCTTGCGTGGCCTGATCGCGCTGCGCCGCCATCTCCGTGCCGATTTCCTCGGTCAAACGATTGATGTGCCGGCCGCTGATCGAGAATTCACCCACCAGCTTGAGAACCGCTGCCGCTAATTCGTGCGATTTTACTTGGGCGGCCGCTGCTACGATCTTGTGCAGAATCGCCGGACTATAACCGTTAACACCGATCTTCAGCAGCAGACGTTGAGGGAAAAAAAGTCCGACGACAAGTCGGGCAATAGCACATGGGTTCTTGCTGCTCAAAGGTGCCGCCGCGCACCACCACAGACCGCTCCTGCAAAGTGACGCCACAGAGATGACCACATTGAGGACAGGCCTGCTCGGCGCCCAGCAGCCGGCCTTGCTGAGAGGTCGCCTCTTCGAGAGCTCCTGCCGTCAGCCCGCGGGCGGCGGCCACGGCCACGTCTTCCATCTGGCTCAAATCGACATCCAGCCCAGGCCCGTCGTCACCGAAGGCCTGTCGCACGACAATTTTTCCCCAGTTCTTCGCGAGTTTCGTGATCTGTTCCAAATCCTCGGCGGTTAGCTTCCTTGAACCCATGACAAGCCCATCCTTGAAGTTAGAACACTTAGGCAAGGCGAATTTCCAGCTGCCATCCTACAAACTCCACTTTGCCGCGCAAAGGGGGTCCTGCACTCTGAAAAAACAGCTACATAGACTTGCCATTGAATGTCTCGACCGGCCTTGGCTACAATTTTGATGTCGTGCGGAACTGGTTGAGAGCGGTTGACCTGCTATCAAAGGGGCGCACCATGTCCAATGTCAGGGTTGTCAAAGTCGTCGCCGTTTGCTCGGCGTTCCTAATGCCCTTGCTTTTTTTTTCAACGGTTCGCTAAAGAGCTAAAGCTACGGCGTTTTTCGATAGCGCCGTTCCAGGTCGGCCAACAGTATCGGGCGTTTCTTCTTGGAGCGTGCTTTCCTCATGATCTTGCGGCGGTTCAACGCCTGACGTTGGCACGGCGGCTGCTCGGCTGTCCGGTACGGCAGCAGGTCTTCCACGGTGAATGGCTGGGGATGCGCGGCATGGGCGTCGAGAGCGTGCACCAAGGTTGGCCCCTCTAATACGATTCGAACCCCCGCGTGGCGATGGCCGTGGATCCGCCGCTCATGACTCTTAGGCAAACGAAACCAACGCTCCAGATCGAGGTTGTCCTTGATTTCCTCGAACTTGCCGGCGCCGACGAAAAGGCCCGCGACGAAGCTGAGCATGACCTTAGCCATGTGCTGGCGAACGGGATCTTCCGTCCTCTCGAAACGCCCAGTTAGTTCCTCGAACTTCTCCTTGCGTTTCACGCAATCCACCTGGCCAGGTTCGAGGGTCGCGGCTACTTCCGCGATGTCCTTGACGTATTCTCGGATCGTCTCGTGCTCGGCCCGGACTTCGTCCAATCCTCGGTCGATGCAGTCGGCCAAGCGGCCGAGTTGCTTTTCTGCGGACCCCCTTTTTTCTCGTCCAAGTTTCGTTGGATCGATTCGCGGACCTCTACCAAGGCCTCGGCCATCCGCAAGCCGGGAGGTTGAATAGGCCCTCCCTGATCGTCATTGAGAATGCCACGCACCGCCGAGCAATAATCGAGCACCACGGCGCCAGCCGAATCTGTTTCGGCCTCGGCGTTGGCCGGTGGCGCCGGTGCAGTAGTCTCCGTCTCGGTTATTTCGAGAATCGTCCGGTACGACGCTCGCCGATGCCGCGGCCTTTTGCTCTTGGAACACGGCCTGCTCGATCTTCCGCAGGCCACGTACCTTGCGCCGCATTTGAACCTTGGCGTGACTATCGGCCTCCAACACCGGCTTGGCCACATCGCGGAGGAAATGGTTGTCGCAGTAGCGATGGGGCACCTCCGGAAATTCCGCGGCAATCCCCGTCACGAAAGCGTCCTGTCGGTCCGACAACCAAAGCGCCACCGGCTTGCCCAACGAGGCGGCCCACGCCTTGGCCTTGGCGATCAGGCGGCGCACCTCGTCCGCCGTTGCCGAGATCAAGGCTTCGGCGAACCAAACGCGTTTCTGGGTCAGTTCCCTGACCACGTAAAGAGTCTCGTGTCCCTTCTCGGGTTGCAGGCCATCGATCGACAGAATCATCTCATCGACGGTTTGGTATTGCCGCCGCAGAGCCTCCGGGTCTTGCTGCCGCGCGGCGAGCATGACTTGGTAGCGTTGGACATACTTGCCGAGGGCGTCGTGGGAAAGCCGGATGTGGTAATCGTCCCGAAGATCGGCCTGGATCTGGGAAATCGACCAGTGCCGCGAGCACCTGCGATGACCGATCCAACAGAAGACATCCCACCCGATTGCCCACTTGGGGGGCGCGATCGTGATTTCGAGTTCAGGGCTTTTCGTGTGGGTATGACCTTGACAGCCGCGATCAGGGCAGTGGTTGAGTTTACAGACGAGTTCCACCGGCCCCTCCAGCGTATGAAAGCGGCGGTAGCGGTGGTCACAGACGTGCATCATGCGCCCGCAAACACGACAATTGCGGTCGATGACGTCCAGTTCCCACTGAGCAAAATCCGTATCTTGGGGCCAACTGTAAGGCATCGTGCCAACCTCCATGCAATGACCAGATCCATCTGGTGGGCGAGCATGGTAGAGTTTACAAAGCGACAACCCCATATTCTAGCCCTTTGGCGAACCGTTGAAAAAAAACAACGGTTCGCTAAAGAGCTAAAGCTACGGCGTTTTTCGATAGCGCCGTTCCAGGTCGGCCAACAGTATCGGGCGTTTCTTCTTGGAGCGTGCTTTCCTCATGATCTTGCGGCGGTTCAACGCCTGACGTTGGCACGGCGGCTGCTCGGCTGTCCGGTACGGCAGCAGGTCTTCCACGGTGAATGGCTGGGGATGCGCGGCATGGGCGTCGAGAGCGTGCACCAAGGTTGGCCCCTCTAATACGATTCGAACCCCCGCGTGGCGATGGCCGTGGATCCGCCGCTCATGACTCTTAGGCAAACGAAACCAACGCTCCAGATCGAGGTTGTCCTTGATTTCCTCGAACTTGCCGGCGCCGACGAAAAGGCCCGCGACGAAGCTGAGCATGACCTTAGCCATGTGCTGGCGAACGGGATCTTCCGTCCTCTCGAAACGCCCAGTTAGTTCCTCGAACTTCTCCTTGCGTTTCACGCAATCCACCTGGCCAGGTTCGAGGGTCGCGGCTACTTCCGCGATGTCCTTGACGTATTCTCGGATCGTCTCGTGCTCGGCCCGGACTTCGTCCAATCCTCGGTCGATGCAGTCGGCCAAGCGGCCGAGTTGCTTTTCTGCGGACCCCCTTTTTTCTCGTCCAAGTTTCGTTGGATCGATTCGCGGACCTCTACCAAGGCCTCGGCCATCCGCAAGCCGGGAGGTTGAATAGGCCCTCCCTGATCGTCATTGAGAATGCCACGCACCGCCGAGCAATAATCGAGCACCACGGCGCCAGCCGAATCTGTTTCGGCCTCGGCGTTGGCCGGTGGCGCCGGTGCAGTAGTCTCCGTCTCGGTTATTTCGAGATCGTCCGGTACGACGCTCGCCGATGCCGCGGCCTTTTGCTCTTGGAACACGGCCTGCTCGATCTTCCGCAGGCCACGTACCTTGCGCCGCATTTGAACCTTGGCGTGACTATCGGCCTCCAACACCGGCTTGGCCACATCGCGGAGGAAATGGTTGTCGCAGTAGCGATGGGGCACCTCCGGAAATTCCGCGGCAATCCCCGTCACGAAAGCGTCCTGTCGGTCCGACAACCAAAGCGCCACCGGCTTGCCCAACGAGGCGGCCCACGCCTTGGCCTTGGCGATCAGGCGGCGCACCTCGTCCGCCGTTGCCGAGATCAAGGCTTCGGCGAACCAAACGCGTTTCTGGGTCAGTTCCCTGACCACGTAAAGAGTCTCGTGTCCCTTCTCGGGTTGCAGGCCATCGATCGACAGAATCATCTCATCGACGGTTTGGTATTGCCGCCGCAGAGCCTCCGGGTCTTGCTGCCGCGCGGCGAGCATGACTTGGTAGCGTTGGACATACTTGCCGAGGGCGTCGTGGGAAAGCCGGATGTGGTAATCGTCCCGAAGATCGGCCTGGATCTGGGAAATCGACCAGTGCCGCGAGCACCTGCGATGACCGATCCAACAGAAGACATCCCACCCGATTGCCCACTTGGGGGGCGCGATCGTGATTTCGAGTTCAGGGCTTTTCGTGTGGGTATGACCTTGACAGCCGCGATCAGGGCAGTGGTTGAGTTTACAGACGAGTTCCACCGGCCCCTCCAGCGTATGAAAGCGGCGGTAGCGGTGGTCACAGACGTGCATCATGCGCCCGCAAACACGACAATTGCGGTCGATGACGTCCAGTTCCCACTGAGCAAAATCCGTATCTTGGGGCCAACTGTAAGGCATCGTGCCAACCTCCATGCAATGACCAGATCCATCTGGTGGGCGAGCATGGTAGAGTTTACAAAGCGACAACCCCATATTCTAGCCCTTTGGCGAACCGTTGATTTTTTTGCCTCAGATTTTTTTGCCCTTAACAGTCGGCTCGTCTCCAAACTCTACTTGGGAACGAGAAAGAAAAACAATGTTGTCATTTCCCACCACCCCCCGGCTTGAACTCCTCCACCTTGATCTCCACCCGTTCCGTGCCGCCGCTCACGCGGCGAATGAACAGCAGCAGGTGCCCGTCGTCCCGGTCGAAATACCCTCGGCAAAAAGTCTGCGGACTGCCGGGCCGGGCGTCGCGCTGGAGGAAAACCTCAATGTCATTGAACAAACCCGGCATCGAGTGGTAAAGGAATTGCTCCTCGGGCAGACGCTCTGTGCCGTTGAGAATGACCGATTGCACCTTGCCGCCTTGAACTTCGACGAAAAAAAGATCCTTGCCTTGCTGGCCGCCGCGCTGCACCGTGTAAAGCAGCCGATAATCCTTATATCCCTTGGCGTCCCAAAGCTTGCGGGCTGCCACGACCTGCTCCAGCTTCAGCTGCTGGTCGGGGTCCATTTGCTGCTGGATGAACAGCGCCAACCAGGTCAGCAGGATCACGGCGACAAACGTGATGCCGATGCCGTACCACAACCAGCTGCGGCCCCGTGGTGCGTGCTGTTCTTGTGACATGGTCAACCGGCTTGCTGATTCCTGATTTTTTTGGCAAAGGTCTCCGGCAATTCCGCCTTGGCGATCACCACCACGCCGCCCTCCGTCACCAGAAACCCACGCTGACGGTCGTGGTTGAGATCGTAGCCGATCGTCGAATGCTGCGGAATGTGGACTTCCTTGTCGATGATGGCGTTGCGAATACGGCAATACCTGCCCACGTCGACGCCGTCAAAGAGGATCGAGTTTTCCACCATCGAAAAGCTGTTGATGCGCACATTCGTCGACAGGATGCTGCGGCGCACGTGGCCGCCGCTGACGATGCAGCCCTGGCAGACCATGCTGTCGTGGGCCTCGCCGCGGCGGGCGTTGTCGCCGCCCTGGTCGCAAAAAACGAACTTCGGCGGCGGCAGCTGCGGCTGATTGGTGCGGATCGGCCATTCCTTGTCGTACAGGTTTAGCACCGGCTCGACCGCGATCAGGTCCATGTTGGCCTGGTAATAGGCGTCGAGCGTGCCGACGTCGCGCCAGTAGGGCGTCGCCTTGCGGTTCTTGTCGCGGAAGCGGAAGGCAAAAACCTTGTGCGTCGGGATCATCGCGGGGATGATATTCTTGCCGAAATCGTGATCGCTGTCGGAGCGCGTCGCGTCCTGGCAGAGCAGCTCATACATCAGCCGGGCCGTGAAGACGTAGATGCCCATCGACGCCAGGCAAAGCGTCTGCTCGCCCGGCATCGGCACGGGGTCCTTGGGTTTCTCCAGAAAGCTGGTGATGCGCTCGTCCTTGTCGATCTGCAAAACGCCGAAGCCGCTGGCCTCCTTGACCGGGACGGTGATGCAGCCAATGGTGAGGTCGGCGCCGCGTTCCTGGTGGCTGCGGATCATGTCGCCGTAATCCATCTTGTAGATGTGATCGCCTGCCAGGATGACGACGTAGTTGGGGTTGGCCTTCTCGATGGTGTAGATGTTTTGGTAGATGGCGTCGGCGGTGCCCTGGTACCAGTGCTCGTCGATGCGCTGTTGCGGCGGCAGCACCTCGACATATTCGTCCAGCTCGCGGGTGAGGAAACCCCAGCCGGAGTGGATGTGTCGATCGAGGCTGCGGGCCTTGTACTGCGTCAAGACGAGGATTTTGCGCAGTTCGCTGTTGATGCAGTTCGACAGGGTGAAGTCGATGATCCTGTAGAGCCCGCCGAACGGCACCGCCGGCTTGGCGCGGTCGCGTGTCAGCGGCTCCAGGCGGGTGCCCTTGCCTCCCGCCAAAATCAAAGTCAAAACGTCACGCACGGGAAATGCCTCCCCCTTCGTCCTCAAAGGCGCTCGCGCGGCCAAGTAGAACGGAATTTATTCCGTTCTTGGCACAGAACGGAATTTATTCCGTCCTTGGCACAGAACGGAATTTATTCCGTTCTACTATATGTCAGGCCGCAACCTCGTTGCAGGCGCGCTGCCAACTTGCGGTAAATCCGCCTGGCGAAAAAATCTCTTCAGCCCTGCGGCGGCCGGCAGCTCCCAGGCGGCGGCGCAAGCCGGCGTCGCCCAACAATCGCCGTGTTTTTTGGGCGAGCTCAATCTTGCTGCCCGGCTGGACGAGGTAACCCGTTTCGCCATCAACCACGAGTTCCGCCAAGGCAGGCCAGCGTGACGCCACCACCGGCCGGCCTGCGGCCATGGCCTGGAGGGCCACGCCAAAGCCGCTGTCGGCCAGGCTCGGGACCCAAACTACAGCCGCCTGGGCCAAAAGCGGGTCCATGTCCGCGACCTCACCAACAAGGTGAATGCGCCCCCGCAGGCCTGTCCTGGCGACGAAATCCGCCAAACGACGCCGCTCCGGGCCCTCACCGGCGATTGTCAATTCGACGTCATCCTGGGCAAAGCACAGAATGTCAAAAGCCCAAATCGCCTCGAAAAAGCCCTTGTGCGGCAACAACCCGCCGGCACAGACGATGCACGGCCGCTCGTCGGAGGTTGCCGCAGCCGCCGCCCGGACACCTGAGGTCACGACCTTTACTTTAGCAACCGGCGTGCCGGCCTCCGCGCAAATTCTTGCTTCGGTCATCGAGGACGCAAGAACAAGGTCGGCGCCTCGGAGCAGCCAGCGGTCGAGCGGCGCGAGCGTCTTCCGGGCCGCAAGCGGCTGGCGCACGACGATGGCCGACCTGGTTTGCGGCGCCGCCAGGCGCACGCGCGCAGGCGCAGCCAGGCCCCAGACATGAATCAAGCGCGGCTGCAACAGTCGAATGCGGGACGCCAGCGCCCACAATGGCCGGGGATCGAGCCAGCGCCGCCAATTGAGCACATCGACCTGGATGCCCCCGGTTCGCCACTTGTGAGCAGCCAGGCCGTCGGCGCCAAGGCAGCAAACGTGCGCGGGCCGCTCCGCCAGCAGTAAATCCAATTCCCGGCTGATGCCGCTTGAGCCTCCATGCGGCACGATGTGAAGGATGTCCATGATTTGCCTTCCGTGACCGAATGTTCAACCCATGGCGGCTACATGCCATCCGGCAGCACCGCCACATAGGGCAAATGGCGATACTCGTCGTTGAAATCCAGACCGTAGCCGACGACAAACTTGTCAGGAATATCGAAGCCGCAGTAATCGGGCTCGAGCTCGACCTGCTGCCGGCCCAGCTTGCGCAGCAGCACCGCCACGCGCACCGACACCGCGCCCAGGTCATGCAGCTGGCGCACCACTTGTTTTAACGTCTGCCCGGTGTCGAGGATGTCGTCCAGCAGGAGGACATGCCGGCCGCGCACGTCAGGCACCAATTCCGGGGCGATTTTGAGCGGTCCGGGCGTGGTTGTCTTGCCACGATAGCTGGACGCCTGAATCAAGTCAATGCGCAGCGAGAGATCGAGGCGGCGCACCAGGTCGGCCAGGAACATGATGCAGCCGGTCAGCACGCCGACGATGGTGGTGGGCTGGCCCCGGAAATCGTTGGCGATGTCCTTGGCCATTTCCTGGATGCGCTGCTGGACTTGTTCGGCTGAAATCAGCACCTGCATGGGGCTGGCCTTTTCAATGCGTGGTTAACGGAGATCTCGTGAGGCATCCCAGCCAAGGTAAAGCACCATGCCGCAAGCCAGGATGCCAAAGATGTCGACAATGACGCTGATTCCACCGAACGGAATGCCGAGGACCACGTCTAGCAAGAACAACAGCAGCAGGAAACCGGAGGTGCCCATCGAACCCCAGCACAACCATTTTTCCATCGACAGCCCTTTCACGGCCCACATGCGTTGCCTGGCCTCCCGTTCCCGCGGATTGGCATCGCTCCGTGAGTGCCCCCCGTCTTGCAGCTTGGGGCCATTGTACAGAGTCGGCACGGGCGTGCAACCGGGGAAAAGGGGGATGAGGCGGTTTTCTGGAAAGTAGGATGATCCCGAATTCCAGGAGGTGCTTAACATCATGGCTGACAATCGCAAGCAAATGAACCAGAATGCCGCCATTCCAGGAGCCAGCAACCGGAAGACGACCTGGAAGCTTGGTGAAATCGCTGCTTTCTGGACTGTGCTCCACCCCTCCATTTCACGTACAATGATGCTCGAATGCTGAAAAAGGAGACTCGTCCGCCAAATGCGACCGCCTTGTCGAGGAAACGCGCACCGTGCCGCCTGCGTTGACAACCGCCGAATCCCTCGTGCCGCACTTGAATAATGTCGGATACAGCGATGCGCAAATCGTGAGGCTCTTCAAGGTCGATCAGGTCACGATCCCTGTCGCCGCCTTCGCAGGAAAACCGTTTGACAGTTGGTCGGCCTGCATCGCAGCGGTGGACCTTCGCGGCGACTCCAAGGCATCGGCGGCGACCGTGCAGGCACTCGGTGCGTCGACAGTCTTCGTTTGCGGCCCACGCGGCGTAGACTGGTGGGGAATGGGTGCGGGCGGGCCCACGACCAGCAGGGCGATTGCCTGGTCGGATGTCGGCGGCGTCTTTCGGAAGCACAAAAGCGATCTCGCGCCTTCGCGCATTTACAAAGCAAAACTCCGCCGTTCCGATGGTCCAGCGACTCAGCTTTGGTTCTTTGACATGGGGCTGATGCCAGCGATTGAGAAGCGTCGCGGGCAAACGCTGTTACGTCTGGTCGAAAATGCTATTGGAGAGATACACCAGCAACTCGGTGAAAAACTCAACACACGCCAAGCGCAGGAAGACGTGTACCGCACGGTCTTTTGGCTTCTTGCGGCAAAGGTGCTGCACGACAAGCGCGCCGACAACTTTATCCACATCGACTTGAAAAATGTGGATGAAGTCTTCGACCGCATCGGCAAACACCACGGCGAAACGGATCGGTTTCCTCCGTTCGGCAAAGGTGGCCGACAGGCAATTGATGAGGTCGCCGAGAGTATTGCAAGTTGCGGATCGCTCGCCGATGTGTCGAGCGAGTCAATTGCATACGTTTACGAGAACGCATTGGTCGACAAGGCTGCTGGCGGAAAAAGGGAGAAAAAGGGCGAGAAGCCTTACGACATCCGCAAGGAACTTGGAATCCACAGCACGCCCTCTGTGCTTGTCCACCACATGCTCGCGCAGATGTGGGACATGATCGATGAGATCAAGCCCGAAGATCGCAACGTCTTTGAACCCGCCTGCGGGCACGCACCATTCCTTACCGGATCCATGCGGTGGCTCCGCGATTGGAACCACGGCTTGCAGTCCACGGCCACTCACGACTATCTTCGTTCCCACTTGCATGGATTGGAAGCCGATGGCTTTGCAATTGAACTGGCCAAACTCGCCCTGACGCTTGCTGATGAGCCGCACGGCAATTCATGGCAGTTGACCCAGAGTGACATGTTTCTGCCAGGCGTACTGGCCAAACACGCCAAGAAGGCCACAATCCTGCTTTCGAATCCGCCTTACGAAGCGTTCACTCCAGCACAAAGAGCTCTATACGCCAAAGAGGGTGAGGCCGTAACCGCCAATACGAAGGCCACGGAGATGCTCAGGCGGACGCTGCCGCATCTTTCTCCCGGCAGCGTCTTCGGCGTGGTCATGCCCCAGGGGGCACTGCATGACAAGGAATCCAAGCCAGTGCGAGAGCGGTTGCTGGCCGATTTTGACCTTTCCGAAATAAGCATTTTTGCCGACAACCTCTTTGAGCACGGCGATCATGAGGTTGCAATCCTAATGGGTCGGCGGAAGAAGCCGCAGACCAGACCGGTTGTTTTTCACTATCGACGGGTGCGCGAGCAGGGGATGGAGGCGTTCAAGGATCGGCTGTCGTTTTCCTCGGAGCGGGAGGTGTTGCAGAGCCGATTCGCGGTGAGTGCGGATGCGAATCTGCTATTACCCGATCTCGTCGACGTCTGGGATTGCCTGCAAGAATTGCCAACCCTCGGAATTGGCATGAACATTCAGCAGGGTTTTCAGTTCCTCAATGAGGACACACTGAAAGGCCGCGCGGTCATCTCAAAAACTCGGCGGGTAGGATGGGTGAAAGCCATCCTCCGCGCGTGCGGACGATTATCAAATCTGGGAACTTCCCCAGACAGCCTGGATCGACGCCTCGCCCGAGAATTTTCGCCGCCCAGGAGCAGCGACAAAACTGGGAGTTCCACAAGTTGTGCTCAACTACGCGCCGGTCGCTCGCGAGCCATGGCGTCTTAAGGCGGCTATTGACAATGAGGGGCTCGCTGTGTCGAGCCGGTTCTTGGTGTTCCGACAGAAGCCAGGCGGGCCATCGCTGCTTTTGGTTTGGTCGCTGCTAAATTCCCCGGTGGCGAACGCCTACGCCTATTGCTTCTCCGGTAAACGGGAGACTCTTGTAAAGCAGTGGCGGGCATTTCCCCTGCCTCGGATTACCTCTGAGCGTGCCCAAGCTGCCGAGGCGGCCGCCTCGGCCTATCTTGCCGCTGTCGAAGCATCCGAGTCGGCCTTTATGGAGGCAGACACGAAAAATAACGTGAAGCAAGCCTTGCTGGCGCTTGATGCCGAGGTGCTCAAGCTTTACGATCTCCCACCCCGGCTCGAACGGCAGTTGCTTGACCTCTTCACGGGTGTCGAGCGCAAGGGCGTCGGCTGCGATTTCCACGGCTACTACCCGGCCGGGTTTGCTTCCTGTCTGCCGCTCCACTTGTTCATTTCTGACCGCTTCAGGTTGGCTGCTGCGGATGTGACCGCTGATCGCTTCAAACCGGGGCAGTCGGCGTACGTGCGCGATCTCCTGCGTGCCGCGGCGACGAGCGGGGCGGAGGAATAAGCTGTGGCGGACTACCTCCTCGACACCAACATCCTCAGCCTGTGGTACGACACCTCGAAAAGCGAGAATTCGCGGGTCGTGGCACCGGTAAACGCGGTCAGGCAGCTTGATCCGACAACCAACTACATGCCTCGTTTTTTTGTCTCCGTCGTCGCCCTTGGTGAGTTGGAGTATGGGGCTCGCGTATCACATATTCCCAACCCAGCTAAGCAAGCCGAGTACGCGGCCATGGATGCTGCAAAGATCCGGTTCGTGCGCGAACAATGCCCTATCAGGCTGGAGATGAACGATCATGTGGCGGAGGAATATGGCGAGCTGAAGGCGTGGCTTTTCAACAACGGCGGACCAAATGCGAAAAAATCCAAGGTCAAACGCGCCGAAGAATTAGTGAACCCCACGACGGGCAAGGAATTGGGAATCGACGAAAACGACATCTGGATCGCGGCGCAGGCCAAGACGCACAACCTCGTGCTGGTCACCCATGACTCTCGCGGTAATTTCGGCAAAATGCTCACGCAGTTCGCCCCAGCTTTGGTAGTGGAAGACTGGGCGTCATAAGCCGGCGTCATGCCACTCACAAGGACCTCCATGACCCCCGTCCCCCCCGATTGGCAACTCCCCCCCGGCGTCTCGCGCGGCCTGTGGCAATACCTCCACAACGATGCCATCGCCCAGTCTTACGACGAACACCTCGTCGGCAACTCCCTGGCCGCGCTAGACGTGCGTTTTGTCGCACAACACTGCCCACCGCCTGGGCGCCTGGTCGACCTCGGCTGTGGCACGGGCCGCTTATTGCTCCACCTCGCCGAACGCGGCCAGCACGTGCTCGGCGTTGATCTATCCGCAGCGATGCTCCGCGCGGCCGCCGAAAAAGCCAGGACCGCCAACCTCGCCATCGACTTGATTCAGGCCAATCTTGTCGATCTCAGCTTTTTGGATGACGGTGCCTTCGACTACGCCGCTTGCCTGTTCAGCACTCTCGGCATGGTGGTCGGCGCCGACCAGCGCCGGCGGGTGGTTCAGCATGTTCATCGCATTCTGCGGCCGGGCGGCGTGTTTGTGCTGCACGTTCACAATCGGCTTTTCAACTTGTGGCAGCCAAAAGGCTGGCAATGGCTTCTCGGCGATTTCTGCCAGGCCATTCTGGGCCGCGACACCGCCGGCGACCGCCATATGCCCGCCCACGGCAACATGCCGCGACTGACGCTGCATTCTGTTCACGCGCCGTGAAGCCGTAAACCTCCTCCGCGATGCGGGTTTCACCATCCGCGAAGTTCGCCCCGTGAGTTTGCAGCCCAATGGCAAGCTGCGTTGGCCACATTGCTTCGGCGGGCTGCGGGCTTATGGATACCTCGTGGCGGCGCGGAAGCAGACAGCATGACCCGCGACGTTCCTTCTCCTTGTCCAATTGGCCCACTTTGCGCACAGCGGCGGCAATTTGCTCTGGCAACGAGCCGTCTGAGACGTTATAAGCCCGACCTCTCATGAAGTGTTAATGTTCAGTCGCATTCAAAAGAGAAGGGGATAAGCATGCAACAAAAATACCTTTGGGGCGGAGCAGCCCTGTTTGTGTTGGGCGCGGCCACGGCCTATGTTTCCGTGGATTACGCGGCCCGAAATCCCACTTGCTTGCTGGCACGGCTTGGCATGGCCACCTTGTTCGCCGGCATGAATCCCAATCCGCTTAGCGACCTCAACCCGGCCATCTCGGGCGAGAGGCAAGATCAAGCCAACCAGGCCAACGCCCACCAGCCGGATCCTTTCAAGACCATCAGCAATCCCGCCGAGGAAACCATCGAGCCGATCCAGGTCGAGACACTGCCGCCGCCGACCAAAGAGCCGCCGGTCAACATCGATGACGATGACTGGGCCAGCATTCTCGACGCCGTGAAGTCGCAAATGGGCACCACCGCCGATCATGCGCCCAGTCCCATGCCCTACGCGGAGGAAAACGCCGACGCCAAGGCGATCAGCCCGGATGTGACCGGCGCGGTCGAGACGATCAGCCGATCGCTCAATGCGAGCATGTTCCTGTGGCTTTTCTCGCTGGCGCCTTTGCAAGTTCCACAACCCGACGTCGTCGCGCCCGCCCAACCCAACGATCCCTCGGCCAAAGCCGATTTTTCGCGCAACGACACCATGGAGTTTCGCCCCAGCGATGCCGGCCGATATCCGCTGGTGATTGGCAGCCCGTTTTGACACCAATCCGAAGCGTATGCGAGGATTGCGCAATTTCCTCGCTTACGCTTCAGGTTGGTGTGGTGACAGCATGGTCCAGGTCGCCGATTGCCCGATGTTTTCCTCGACTTCGACGCGGATCACCTCGGGCACAAAACCATATGCCTTCCTCAAGTCGTCGAGCAAGCGCTGGCCAATGTAGCGGGCCAGCAGTTCGGCGGTGGTGTTTTCGATGGGCAGGAGCACGCATTCGTCACGCGGGAAAACCCACTCGCGATCCGTGTAGCGCACGCGCATGGCCCGGCCTTCCTCGAACAACTGGATGAGCTGGTTTTTCGTGGGCAGCAGCATGCGATGGTCGAGTTCGTCGGTGATCAGCTTGGTGCGCTGCTTGAGGGCGATGAAATCGAAGACGTAATGATTGTCGTCGAGCGGCGCCTCGACCTCGACGGCGGTGCGATAGTTGTGCCCGTGCAGGCGCTCGCACTTGTCACCTTCGTAGCTGATGAAGTGACCGGAGCTGAAAACCAAGTAGTCCTTGGTGACGCGGACTTTGAACTGTTCGCTGGTCATGATGGCGCGGGTCCGTTTTTCTGGCCGGGGTTGGTTGGCATCGGCAGTGGCTCCACGCGAATGACGTGGAGAAGGTCCAGTGTGATGGCGCGTTCGTACAATTCCGGTTTGTGCTTTGCGGGCAGACCAATGGTTGCTTGGCGCACGCCAACCATCAAAAAATCGGGATGATGCACCTCAAAGCCGGTTCCGTCTGTCTGAACGATGCGAAACGGCTCGAAGGGTTGTTTGCGAACAAATTCTTTGAGGGCTTCTGGACTCATGGCATGGGTCTCACTTCATTTGGTTGCGCCGACCAGGGCACCTGAACCGGCAAGCTTATGATACCCTCGCGCAGCGCCACGAACAAGGAAGCTGCCACCAAATCGGCCGTGGTGCCAGGGTTGCGGCGGTGGCCGTCGGCGCGTAGCCAGGCGTCGAAGTCGTCGATGGCGCTCGAGCCCGGCAGCAGTATTAGGCCAACCGGCGGCGAGGACCTGGCCCGCCCTGCGGCTGGCTTCTTCGGCCAGGTCATTGCCGCATTTGCGGGCAATGAGGCTGTCGGGATAAAGCTCAAGCAAATGAAGGTGGCAAGCGATGATGGCGCCTTCCAAAGTACCGATCTCCGCAAGCCCATGCTGCAATGCCGGCACGCCATCCTGCAAGACTTCCTGGAAGCCATTGGCGTACTGGCGGGCTATCAGATCGCGTTCGGCAGCCAGGGCCATCACTTCCCGCAACGACTTTGTGGGTGTCTGGCGAATGTCCTGGTCGGGCACAGTCCCAAGGCTACCAGGCCTCGCCAGGCGAATAGCATGATAGATGATATCGGCGTCGGTCGCGTCGGCGGCAGCCAACACATCGGGCAGGTCGCTTCGGAGGTGTCCCTGAGCTGCCGCTTTGGCCAGGGGCGCGAGCAACAGCACTATGCCGAGGTTGGTATTGTTCGGCGATACATCGCGCGTCCTAAGCACGGCGTTCAGCACAAGGTGGCCGAGTTGACTGCGATCTGACGCAGTGAAAATGCCTTCGATGGCCGCGGCGCTAGCGAGAAAATCGACAAATGACACATCGTCAAAATCCTGAAAACGATGGACGTTGCCGGGCTTGCGGGCCGTCGCCTCCCAAATGCAAGCGAGTTGGCAGTGAAGGCCAATGGTGCCGATGGCGCGACCTCGTGCGGTCATGGTGTTTCCCCGGCTGACATGATAACTGGTTTCCAGTCGGTCGCAAAGCGGATCATCTCCGCCGCCACATCGACGCCCGTCACCGGCGCCAGCGCTCGCCATCCTGGCACCGCGTTGACCTCCAGGACATAATGCTCTCCGCCCGGCCCCGGCAGCAAATCGACGCCCGCCGCTTTCGCCCCCACCGCCGCCGCCGCCGCCAGGGCTAGCCGCTGCTCTTCGGCCGTCGCGCGGACAGACTCGGCTCGGCCACCCTGGGCGACATTGGTCCGCCATCCCTCCCTGGCGTGCCGCCGCATTGCCGCCAGAACGCGGCCGCCAATCACAAAAACGCGCAGGTCCCATCCTGGATGGTGAATGAACTGCTGCAGATAAAGCACCGCTTGCGTGCGTTCCAATGCTCTAAATGTCCGCCAGGCGATTTCGGGATCTGTGACGCGAACCATGCCCCGCCCCTCCGAACCGAAAAGCGGTTTGACCACCACGTCGCCGCCGAGCACCGCGAAAGCCTTCATGGCCGAATCGGCATCCTGGCAAGTGATCGTCGGCGGCACGCGCAGCCCGGCTGCCTCCAGGCGGGCGCTGGCGAGGTATTTGTCGATACAGACCTCAAGCGCCAGCGGCGGATTCAGCACGGGTTTGCCGGCGGCTTGCAAGCGGTGCAGCACATCCATGCGAAAGACGACTTGCTCCAGTGAGCCAGGCGGCATGGTGCGGACGATGACGGCGTCGAATTCGCGAAGCGGATCGGGGCCGGCGGCAATGGTCGCGCTGATGCGGCGAAAGTCGACGACGGCCGTGGTGTGTTGGTGTTGCTTGGCGGCGCGCTGCTAAGTCCCGCACGTGCCAACCGTCGCCGCCGGAGAGAATGGCAATGTGCATGGGAAACATTAACTCATTTCATGCCGGTGTGGCGACTGGTGTGGTTTTCAGGCTGCGCTCCTTGATTGCCAGATCAAACAGGCCGGCCAGGATCCGGCTGAAATACGCCTGCCTTTCGGGGTTGAGGGTCAGGGCGTCGGGCGATTCGATCCCCACGATTTCAATTATCTGCTGAGCGTTGGCTCGAAGAGAGTGATACAGGGTGCGAATGACTTCGACAGCCGAGCGGATTTCCTCAACGTCGATCGTCCGAAATCGCTCCAACTTCAAAAAGGCGGTCGACAGCGTCTCGCACTCTTCGATCATGCATTTTAGCCTTGGCTGGAGGTTTTGATGACTAAAACTGTTAGCGACAACACCTTTCATGACCACCAGCGTGGAGCGCAATTGGTCCGCATTGTTGATCAGGAAACTACGGCAATTCGGATGCGGGATTGATCCCAGGCAAACGAGGGTCCAAGTGTCGATCGCGCCATTGAGTCGCGTTGCAAAATCGGCTACAAGGCCTTCCAAGAAAATCCGGTTCCGTGTTTCTGCGTCAACGAGCATGGCCACTCTCCTGTTACAATCCAGCTTGACTAAGTGCGGCCTCAATGCTTTTGAAAAGTGCTAAGGGCATTTGCAACGAACCGGTTTGCCCTTGAGGACCGTTGAGATGCGAGACGTTTACCGCCTCAAATGATCCGTTGGGCTTGCGACTAATTGCGAAGCCCTTGCATTCGTTTGCCGCCAATGCATGTAATGCAACTAGAGCATCGTGGCCGCCCTTAATTACGTCATAGGGCGCAATGTGCAGCTGCGCAGTCGCTTCGTGTAGGATGCCAATCCCTAAGTTGTTCGGGTCCAGCAATAGGGCGTCCTTGACGGCTTGAACCTCGGTCGGGTCACACAGCAGACACATCTACCTCAAATTACCTGGCAATTAAGCGACAGTCAACGCCTTGCAGCCGTTAAGGCAAAGCCCCTCGACCCGGCGGCCACGCTTCCCTCGCCCCACTGCATTGGTATTGAATGGTTTTCTCCTTGGCGAGAGAAGGTTTTGCACCCCGTCATTGAACAACCCGGCGACCGGAGTGTAAGACGCCCTTTGCGAATCTAGCATTTTACGCAGCTTGCCCAGTCGCCGGCTTCCTATGGCGGCGGAAAGCGCTGCCTGGCCGGGCGTGGATGTGCGTGGCCAGGCGGTTGTCGTCACTGAGCACGGCCGCGCACACTTGGAGGATCGCCTCGGCACCCTCCGGATTGTCCCAGAATTTCTCTGTCCCCTTTACCCGATAGTTGAATTCCTTGATGAGCGACTCGACGGCGCTCGACGTCACCGGCAGACCCTGCCGGCGGTATTCCGCATAGTTCATGCGTTCGTGGTTGTTTCGCAAATACGTGATGGTTCGCCGCAACGCTTCGCGAGGATCCGTAGCCGGCGGCGGACCCGTGCCCGAATAGGGTCCCAAGGCCTCGAAACGGGTTTCGAGTTCAGCCATCACCTCTTGCACCCGCCCTTGCCAGCACTGGGTTAGCCACGCGACATACAACTGCCAACGCTCAGACACACTTGCCGCCAGCACCGTCGCCGTCACGTACAAGTAAGTCAACGGATGCACGAAGTCGGCGACAGGCGTCATCCAGGAGAACCACTTGCGGTGCAGCGTCCAGATCCACGCTCCGCCATCGCCCAATAACGCGCCGCGCGGCGCCTCTTGGAAATTGCGCCGGTACGCTTCTGCCGCCACCATCTTGCCGAACTCGGCGCTCTCCTGCATCGTTGCCACACAGGTGCGTGCCGCCTTGGTGCGTTTGGGAGGCCACGCCGGTTGCTCCGGCTCGGCGTCCTCTTCAGCCGCAGATGGCGTGGTAGGCTGGATCGTTTCCCTTCCCAGACTCAGTTCCGCCAACTGCGGCAACTCATTTTCCTGACGCGGGCCGTGGTGCGCTTGCATGTCCCGCACCAGCTTATCCACCGTCGGCGCATCCAAAAAACACTTAGGCGGCTGGGGGTGTGGATCTTCGGCGAACGTTTCTCCCTTGAGCGTCAGCAAGCACGCGACCTTGTCTTCTTTCCATTGCTGCTGATGCACGCCCACGCCTTGGCCCGTGGCCCGCGTATTGAGACGCCCACCATCCAGCGAGATCGAGACCAGTTGCGGCGCTGGCTCGGTCGACGGCTGCCGCCGATGATGCACGTAGTCTTGCGTGGCCTGATCGCGCTGCGCCGCCATCTCCGTGCCGATTTCCTCGGTCAAACGATTGATGTGCCGGCCGCTGATCGAGAATTCACCCACCAGCTTGAGAACCGCTGCCGCTAATTCGTGCGATTTTACTTGGGCGGCCGCTGCTACGATCTTGTGCAGAATCGCCGGACTATAACCGTTAACACCGATCTTCAGCAGCAGACGTTGAGGGAAAAAAAGCCCGACGACAAGTCGGGCAATGGCACATGGGTTCTTGCTGCTCAAAGGTGCCGCCGCGCACCACCACAGACCGCTCCTGCAAAGTGACGCCACAGAGATGACCACATTGAGGACAGGCCTGCTCGGCGCCCAGCAGCCGGCCTTGCTGAGAGGTCGCCTCTTCGAGAGCTCCCGCCGTCAACCCGCGGGCGGCGGCCACGGCCACGTCTTCCATCTGACTCAAATCGACATCCAGCCCAGGCCCGTCGTCACCGAAGGCCTGTCGCACGACAATTTTTCCCCAGTTCTTCGCGAGTTTCGTGATCTGTTCCAAATCCTCGGCGGTTAGCTTCCTTGAACCCATGACAAGCCCATCCTTGAAGTTAGCACGATTAGGCAAGGCGAATTTCCAGCTGCCATCCTACAAACTCCACTTTGCCGCGCAAAGGGGGTCCTGCACTCCCGCCGTGCGAGTGTAAGACGCCCTTTGCGAATCTAGCATTTTACGCAGCTTGCCCAGTCGCCGGCTTCCTATGGCGGCGGAAAGCGCTGCCTGGCCGGGCGTGGATGTGCGTGGCCAGGCGGTGGTCGTCACTGAGCACGGCCGCGCGCACTTGGAGGATCGCCTCGGCACCCTCCGGATTGTCCCAGAATTTCTCTGTCCCCTTTACCCGATAGTTGAATTCCTTGATGAGCGACTCGACGGCGCTCGACGTCACCGGCAGACCCTGCCGGCGGTATTCCGCATAGTTCATGCGTTCGTGGTTGTTTCGCAAATACGTGATGGTTCGCCGCAACGCTTCGCGAGGATCCGTAGCCGGCGGCGGACCCGTGCCCGAATAGGGTCCCAAGGCCTCGAAACGGGTTTCGAGTTCAGCCATCACCTCTTGCACCCGCCCTTGCCAGCACTGGGTTAGCCACGCGACATACAACTGCCAACGCTCAGACACACTTGCCGCCAGCACCGTCGCCGTCACGTACAAGTAAGTCAACGGATGCACGAAGTCGGCGACAGGCGTCATCCAGGAGAACCACTTGCGGTGCAGCGTCCAGATCCACGCTCCGCCATCGCCCAATAACGCGCCGCGCGGCGCCTCTTGGAAATTGCGCCGGTACGCTTCTGCCGCCACCATCTTGCCGAACTCGGCGCTCTCCTGCATCGTTGCCACACAGGTGCGTGCCGCCTTGGTGCGTTTGGGAGGCCACGCCGGTTGCTCCGGCTCGGCGTCCTCTTCAGCCGCAGATGGCGTGGTAGGCTGGATCGTTTCCCTTCCCAGACTCAGTTCCGCCAACTGCGGCAACTCATTTTCCTGACGCGGGCCGTGGTGCGCTTGCATGTCCCGCACCAGCTTATCCACCGTCGGCGCATCCAAAAAACACTTAGGCGGCTGGGGGTGTGGATCTTCGGCGAACGTTTCTCCCTTGAGCGTCAGCAAGCACGCGACCTTGTCTTCTTTCCATTGCTGCTGATGCACGCCCACGCCTTGGCCCGTGGCCCGCGTATTGAGACGCCCACCATCCAGCGAGATCGAGACCAGTTGCGGCGCTGGCTCGGTCGACGGCTGCCGCCGATGATGCACGTAGTCTTGCGTGGCCTGATCGCGCTGCGCCGCCATCTCCGTGCCGATTTCCTCGGTCAAACGATTGATGTGCCGGCCGCTGATCGAGAATTCACCCACCAGCTTGAGAACCGCTGCCGCTAATTCGTGCGATTTTACTTGGGCGGCCGCTGCTACGATCTTGTGCAGAATCGCCGGACTATAACCGTTAACACCGATCTTCAGCAGCAGACGTTGAGGGAAAAAAAGCCCGACGACAAGTCGGGCAATAGCACATGGGTTCTTGCTGCTCAAAGGTGCCGCCGCGCACCACCACAGACCGCTCCTGCAAAGTGACGCCACAGAGATGACCACATTGAGGACAGGCCTGCTCGGCGCCCAGCAGCCGGCCTTGCTGAGAGGTCGCCTCTTCGAGAGCTCCTGCCGTCAGCCCGCGGGCGGCGGCCACGGCCACGTCTTCCATCTGGCTCAAATCGACATCCAGCCCAGGCCCGTCGTCACCGAAGGCCTGTCGCACGACAATTTTTCCCCAGTTCTTCGCGAGTTTCGTGATCTGTTCCAAATCCTCGGCGGTTAGCTTCCTTGAACCCATGACAAGCCCATCCTTGAAGTTAGAACACTTAGGCAAGGCGAATTTCCAGCTGCCATCCTACAAACTCCACCTTGCCGCGCAAAGGGGGTCCTGCACTCCGGCGACCGGATGGCTTCTGATCGGCGCTGCATTTCGTTCCCATGTTCGGGTATAATGCCCGACAAGGAGGACTGGTTATGAACGCTGAAGAACATGGAACTGTTGAGCAATCGCGTCGAGACGAAATACAGCGAAATGGTGGACACCTGCCCGCTCCCGCATACGAGCGCCAAACCATCCCCTACACCGAGCTGCCCGAGGACACATCGGGCGGCCGTTTAGCCCTGGAGTGGAACGTGTATCGTAGGGAAGTTGGTCGGCTGCTGGCGGAAGGTCACGAAGGGAAGTGGGTGCTGATCAAGGACGACCATGTCCACGGCATTTGGCATACGGAGGAGGAAGTCAATCAGGTCCGTGTGCAGCACTTCCCGATGCAAGACGTAATGATAAAGCAGATCCTGGAGCGTGAACCGATGGTCCGTTGTACCCGCTTGTTCCACCCCGGTTTTCTCAATGCTGGTCCAACCCGCTTGTTCACTCTGGAATTCTGAAACCGAGCTGCAAATGACCGCGCTCGAAAAACCGCCGATCGAACACCATGTGCCATTCTCCGTCGGCTCCTGGCAAGTGGGCGTCCGCGTGATACCTCCTCCTTTTGCCGCGGTGATTGCGGGCCATTTTGCTGGCAATTACTCACTTTGTGGGTTCGCGTATGTTGCTAGCTTGGTGGCCTTTTTTGCACTTGCCATGGGTGCCTGGAACGCCCTAAGGCTTGGGCTGTGGCTCGAGCTTGTTTGCGCTGTTTACGCCGAGAGCATCATAATGTCCGAAATGTCCAACGAGGTTTTGATCGCACATGACGAAAATACTGTTATTGGGCCGATCCTTCTGTTGCTGCCGGTTTTGTTCGGTCTTGTCGTGGGATTGAGAAATAAGTCCTGGTTACTTGCGACCGGCGCTTGGATGGTTTTGTTCGCGGCGACGACGGCGCTGACCTTCAATTTGAGGTATTTTCACTGTGCAATGGACTTTTGGTCGATGTACTTAGCCCGGATTATTCATCACATTGAAACAAAAAGGCCTTCGGTCGCGTCTTAACTTGTGTTACGAGCAAGCTATAGAGCACGAACGGAGGCCTGCTGTGAGTATACAGACTGCTTGGCAAGCGACCTTTGATTTTTGGGGCGATTTGGACGTCGTTGTCGAGCCTTCCCAGGCGCAACTAACGTCCGACGCGGGCCTGTTGCCGCTACGCCAGTTCGATGAACAGATCGGGCTGACCCGACAGTTCGCCGCAGCTTTGGACGACCCCCGTTCCCCTGAGGATTGCGACCACTCGTTCCTGGAAATGGCACGCTCACGCATCTTCGGAATCCTTGCCGATTATGAAGATCAAAACGATCACGACAGTTTGCGCTACGATCCCGTGTTCAAGCTCATTGCCAACCGCTCGCCCGACGACGGTGCCTTGGCCAGTCAGCCAACCTTGTCACGGTTTGAAAACTCCGTCACCATCGCTTCGCTCAAGCGGCTCCGCGACGTGTTCATCGATCAGTTCATCGCCTCGTTTGCCACGCCGCCAAAGCATCTGACCTTCGATATCGACGCCGTTGATGACCCAGCCCATGGCGAGCAACAACTGGTCCTCTTCCACGGTTATTTCGAACAGTATCAATATTTCCCCTCGTTCATCACCTGCGCCGACAACGATCAAACGGTGCTATTATCGCTACGCCCTGGCTCCGTGCATGCCGCCCTCGGCGCCGACGACGATCTGGAGTACCTGGTTCGTCGTCTCCGCCAAGTTTGGCCCGACGTTCGCATCCATGTGCGTGGTGATGCCGGCTGCGGCATGCCTTGGATGTATGCGGTCTGCGAACGGGTGAATGTCGACTATACCTTTGGCCTCGCCGCCAACAATGTTCTCAAAAAAGGCAGCGAATCTCTGCTTGAACAAGCCGAGGCTAATTTCAAGGTCACCAACCAGTCACAACGCCTGCTCGACGGGTTTTGGTATCAAGCAGGCTCTTGGCCGGCGCAACGTTGGGTGATCGTCAAAGCGGAGGCCAACGCCCAAGGCACCAATCGACGTTTCATCGTCACCAATCGCCCTGGCGCTCCCATCCTGCCGGAGGCCGCCTACGACGACTACGCGGGGCGCGGCGAAAGCGAGAACCGCAACAAGGAACTCAAGTGTGACTTGAAGATCGACCGCACTAGCGATCATCGCTTCGTGGCCAACTTCTTCCGCCTTTATCTGCACGCGGCAGCCAGCAACTTGCTGGTGCGCTTACGCCGGGAATTCGCATCGCCGCCATCTCCGCAGCCAACGCCACTCAATCCAGTCGACAACGAACCGCTACCGACCGAAGCGTTTGCCGATCCCCACCGCCGCCGTTATTTCAATCAGCGCCGTCAAGTCGATCCGCTTGGTGAAGGCCATCCCTGCACGTGGCGTAGCTTGCTGATCAAGGTGGCCGCCGAAGTCACCGTCAGCAGTCGCCGGATTTTAGTCCGCCTCAGCGCTGCCTGGCCCTACCTCGATTGGTACCGCCGGCTCGCCGAGTTCCTCACTTCAACGCCGCGCATCTCCAGTGCTTAGCCAACCGCCAGCTCGAAAAATCGCAACCCCCCGGCGTGGGGGTAAGGGGGCGCTATTCCTTGCGGTGGCGCAAATCCGAAAACTGCCCTTGCTTCATTTCCCTTAAGCATGCCCCTTGCTAATGTGGCTAAGGCGATGAATAATCCGGGCTAAGTGAATTTCCGAGGACAGGGATGCGCCAGTCGCGAGGTCGAATCGTCGAAAATCCGGAAGGGTTGTTTCCGGTGCAGGTGGATCAGGCAGGAAAAACGCCGCCAAGGGCCTTTTGTACGTATCAGCCAACTTGCCCAACTGACTGGTTGATGGTTGGGTGGGTTTCTCCGGCCTCCCACTGCTGAAGACGCTGTGGACCAACATGGATGCGGCGCGCGGCATCATCAACGCTCATACCGGCTTCTTCGCGCGCCGAAGTCAGGATCTCTGGTTTTACAATAGCGTCAATTTGCTCTGACATAATGACCCGGCGTCATGTCACGCCTCGATCGGATTGCCCCACTTATCGAACTCGCAGCCGCAATTGGAGCAAGTGCAGCCACCCCACAGCGTTTGTCGCATGTTAGCAGGCTTTCGTCTGGCCGGGGCTCGCTCTCCGCAATGTGGGCAGTCCACGGGCTTCAAGTTAATGCCGAACGGTGTCTTGCGGAGCATTGTGCCGACGACGACCATCACAAGGCCAAAAAGTAATACAGCGACAAAGGTGACGCTGCAAGCAATACCGAGAATCAGCGCAATGTCCAATGCACCACTCCAATATTGAACACAGGCGCCTCGCGGCGGACAATTGCCGCGGTCCTTTAAACCTTTGGTCGGCGCGCGTGCCACTGGGCGGCTGCTTCGTACTGGCGTGCCACCCGCAAAAGCTTCGCCTCCTCGAAAGGCGGCGCCAGCAGCTGCAAGCCAATCGGCAACCCCGATGCCGTGAACCCGCACGGCACGCTGATTCCCGGCAGGCCCGCCAGGTTGCAGCTAATCGTGTAGATGTCGGAAAGGTACATCGTCAACGGATCCTGCGTCCGCTCGCCGATTTTGAAGGCTGGCGTCGGCGAGGTCGGCCCGGCCACCACGTCGCATTCGGCAAATGCCTTGTCGAAATCCTCCTTGATCAGGCGGCGTACCTTGAGTGCCTTGAGGTAATAGGCGTCTTTGTAGCCGCTCGAAAGCGCGTAAGTGCCGAGCATGATTCGGCGCTTTACCTCGGCGCCGAAGCCTTCGCCACGGCTGGCGCAATACATGTCGATCAGGTTCTCAAAACTCGCGGCGCGGTGGCCGTAATGCACGCCGTCGTAGCGGGCCAGGTTGCTCGACGCTTCGGCCGTCGCCACCAGGTAATAGACAGCGATCGCATAGGGACTGTGCGGCAGCGATATTTCCTTGATCGTGACGCCCTGCTGCCGGAAGACGTCGATCGCCTGCCGCACGCTTTGTTCCACTTCGGTGTCGAGGCCGGCCCCGAAGTATTCGCGCGCCACCCCGATGGCTAACGGCTTGACGGGCTGATCGAGCGCCTGGCGGTAGGAGGGCACCGGCTTGTCCACACTAGTGCTGTCCCTGGAGTCGTGGCCCGCAATGACCTCCAGCAGCAAGGCGGCATCGGCCACGTCATGGGCGAAAGGCCCGATTTGATCGAGTGAACTGGCGTAGGCCACCAAACCAAACCGCGAGACCCGGCCATAGGTCGGTTTGAGGCCGACGACGCCGCACAGGCTGGCCGGCTGGCGGATCGAGCCGCCGGTGTCGGTGCCGAGCGCCAGCGGCGCCTCGCAAGCCGCCACCGCCGCCGCCGAGCCGCCGCTGGAGCCGCCGGGGATGCGCTCCAGATCCCACGGATTGCAAGTGGTTTGGTAGGCGCTGTTCTCGGTCGACGAGCCCATGGCAAACTCGTCGCAGTTGGTCTTGCCCAGGAGCACGGCGTCGGCTTGCCTGAGCGCTGTGATAACGTGAGCGTCGTAGGGCGGGACAAAATGCTCCAGGATTTTGCTGCCGCAAGTCGTCGGCTGGCCGCGAATGCACAGCACATCTTTGATCGCCACCGGGAGGCCGGCGAGGCGCCGAGCCGTTGATGCTGCCCGCGCTTTTGATCGACGGCCTGGGCTTGCTGCAGGGCGTGAGCTTCGTCGACGTGCAGGAATGCCTTGATTTTGCCGTCGCGCTGGCGAATGGCCTGGAGGAATTGATCGGTCAGGGCTTCGGAGGCGATCTCGCCCTGGTTGAGCAAGGCAAGCAGTTCGCCGGCGGTACGTTCGATCAGCGCCATGGGGCAGCCCTCAGTCAAAGACAGCGGGCACGCCGTAAAACGGGCCGATGCGTTTGGGCGCGTTGGCCAACGCCTCGTCGACGGGAAGCGACGGGGCAGGTTCGTCCGGCCTAAATACGTTCTGGATCGGCAAGGGATGGGCCAAGGGCTCGATGCCGTCGGTGTTGACTTGCTGCAATTGCTGGACGTAATCGAGGATGCCGCTGAGCTGGCGAGCCATGGTCTGCAACTCGGCGTCGCTCACGCGCAGCCTTGCCAGATGGGCGATCCAACGGGCGTCGTCGAGGGTGATGGCCATGATGCACCGGCGCTTACAAGCTCGGCATCTGGAACGGTTTGCGCTTGACCGGCCGCTGGACTCTGCCGCTGCGAATGCATTGAACGCAAACGCTGGCGCGTTGTACGGCGCCATTGGGGACGGCGATTTGGATCGATTGCAGGTTGGGTCGGAACGTTCGACGGCTGATGCCGGTGATTTTGCGGCCGACGCCGCCGAGGTATTTGGCCTTGCCGCGCCGGCAAATCTGATTGCCCAGCACCGGCTTCTTACCGCAGATATCGCATTGACTACCCATGATTCGTACCGCCTCTGTCGGGGACGCCAAAGCTCTCAGTATAGAGGGGCCAGCAGCAAGGACAAGGTTCCAAACTCGCATGGCGCGAATTTACCATACTAACCCGAAGCGTAAGCGAGGATCGGCGTCTATCTATCCTCGGTTGCGCTTCGGGTTGGCATCATTTTCAGTTCACATTCCATTCCTTCAGCAGCTCAATCGCCTTGTCGCTGACCTTTCGGTCGGTCGCGGTACGCAGACCCTGCAATTGTTCGGTAATGCGCGGCCCGGCTTGGTGGGACATCAACCGTATGCGGCCAATCGCCTTTAACGCCTGGATAGCCATGATGCGGCCATCCTCGCTCCCTTTTTCCACCACCGCAGTCCCGCCGCCGCCTTTTTCCGAGATACTGCTGCCGGCTGTGTCTCGACCTGTATAAATGACGATCGACTTGTCGTCAAGGAAGTCCTGAAGGACCGGAAAAACTTCGTCCGGGACGGCGTCCTTCTTGAACTCGCCGAGCAAATAGGCACAGTTGTAACGCAGCATCTTCGCCCCCTGATCGGCATTGCGCAGCTTTTGATCGGTAAGCACCTTGGTCATGGCGGTGAACACTTCTTCGTGTTTGCGCAGCTCAGCCTGGTCGACAATCAATGCCCAAAGGATGCGCTCGCGGACCTTGGGCGGCTGAGCTGAATCTGCCAGGACGCCAGCCAGGCTGGGAATCGCATCGGCAGCTTCCTGACAGGCGCCAATCCCCTTGAGCGACACCGCCGCCGCCACGCGCACGTCTTCTCTTTCCTTGGAATCGACCACGCGAGCCACCAGGGCGGGGACTACGATGGGGGCCTCGACCTTCCACCCCTCCATTGTCACTGCCGCGTTGAAACGCACCAGGCCGTCTTTGTCCTCGGCCAAGGCCTTGAGAAGGTCGGGCAAGGCGGCCCCGGCAACCGCGCCGAGATTGCGGAATTGCAGCACCGCCAAACGCCGCATCACGACGTCGCCCTTTTGCAAGGCCTCGCGCAAAACAGGCACCGCGGCTTCCGCGCCCTCGCCACCGATCGTCGACAAAGCCACGGCAGCGTTGCAGCGGACTTCGAAGTCCTCGTCCTGGCAAGCCTTGGCCAACGGCGCACGGGCCTTGGTGTCTTCCGGGCCGACCAGGTTGGCCAGCGCTTGACATGCCGCCTTGCGAAGTTCCACGTAAGGGTTGTCGGTGCAGTCCAGCAAGTCGTCCATCACCTCACGGACCTGGCCGGCCACCTTGGCGACGCGCTGCTGCTCCTTGCGGCGGCCTTCGACATCGCTCACGGCAGCATGGTTGGTGAGGATGCTAACCAGCGCCAGGGCGGCATCGCGCTTGACCAGTTTGTCCTGGTCTTTGTCGGTGAGCGCCTTGCGCAGGGTCGTCACCGGTGCGATGTCGGTCTTGCGGCAAATCTCGCCCAGTGCCCAGGCGGCGTTTTGACGGATGGCCGGCTTGCCTTCTTCGATGGCCTTGTTCAAGGCAACGCGAACGTCGGATATGTCGATGGCGCAGGTTCCCAGGGCCACTACCGCGCTGCGCTGGATGCGCTCATCGGTGTTGTTCGTGGCCAGGCTGCACAGCAGAGCGATGACGTTGGCGTCGGCCCGGCCCCTGGGCACGACCTGGCCGAGGGAGTAGACCGCCGTCTCGCGCACGCTCGGCTCTTCCTTATCGGCTCGCGCACAATTCATCAGCGCGTCCTTGGCGCCGAAGGCCTCCACGCCCATTTTGCCCAGTGCGAACGCGGCACTGCGGCGGGTTTGCGCATCCCGGCCGTTGGTCAGCTCATTCTGCCACGCACTCGCCGATTTGCCCAGGTAATCGCCGCGCGACGCCGGGACCGCCAGCACGGCGGTCGAGACACACAGAAGACTCAAGATGCACCGTCTCATCGCAGGTTGCCTCCCTTTTTCGGCTCAACTTTGGGCTTTGTGTTTATACCCATAATCGAATCAATGGCTTCTTTGATTGTCTTGCGGAAATCCTCGGGGATTGTCACGTCGTCGGCCATGACCTTGAGATCCCTCAGCGCCGGCTCGCCGTCCCTGCCCATTTTGCCCAGCGCCCATACCGACCACTCCATGACCACGAGATCCTTGTCCTTCATCTCTTTCGCCGATTTGAGCAGGCGCGGCAGCTGGTCCCTGGCTTCCGGTCCCTTTTCGGCCATTTGGCCGATGCCCTGGGCAGCTTCGATGCGAAGCAAGTGATCGGCATTGTCGAGGAATTCTCCGACCAAATCCTGCGCGTTTCTTTTTTTCAGCGGTAGTTGCCAGGACCAGGTAAATTGCGAGGTGAGCGCACATCTTGCAAAGCGGGTCCGGATCCTTTTCCGACATGTGCTGCAGTTCGGTTTGCAGCTGCTTTTTGAACCCGGCAGCATCACGCACCTTAAGCATGTCCAACGAATTAATCGTCGCCAGGCGAACCTTGAGCGCCGGGTCGTGCAGGCCGTGTTTCAGGAGCGCGTCCACAACGTTTTGGGGCGGCGCCGCCCCTTTCGGATCAAACGCCGTCGTCCCCAGCGAGGTCACGGCGGCATGCCGCAATTCCCACGACTGTGATAGAGGATCATTGAGCGTCCTGACCAGGTCTGGAATGGCGTCCTTGGCCAGCGGCCCCATTTGGCCCAGCGCCTGAACGGCCCGGAGTTTCACGATGGCCTGCGGATCCTGACCCATTTTCCTCAGGACGGCGACGGTTTCCTCAACTTGCTTGGCGTCCGGCTTTTCCTGGCTGGCGAGAATCGCCGCCAGGGGGATCGGAATGTTGGTGCGCACGCTCATGTCGATGGGTTTGAGCGATGTATGTTTCTTGAGCTCCTCGATCAAATCCGGCAGGGCCTTCTTGGAGATGTTGGGAGGGTACGCCACGATGGCTTGCAGCGCCAACTCGGTCAGGCTGCGGTCCTTGCCGGAAATCAAGGCGATCCACTGGTCCAATGTCTTGCCATTGATCGGCGTGTCCGCGGTGATTTTCGGCGGCGCCTTGGCGGGAGCGGCATCGGCCTTTTTGTCACCGGTATACTGGCCAGCGGCCGGCACTGCCGCGGCACAAAGCAGACACAGAGAAGCAGAAAGGATTCGCGCATGCATGACTTGGCGCACTCCGTGGTTAATCCCCACAGTGTCAAGGTAACAGGTGAACGCGGGACAGACAAGCGCTTTTACCGCTCCCGCGCGTAGCACAGGCTTCCAGCCTGTGCCGCGGCGCACGTACTGGAATCTTGTGCTGCTGCGCACAGGCTGGAAGCCTGTGCTACGTGGCGCAGCAAGCGGTTTTACCGCTCCACCCCCACCGCCTGGATCGTCACCGTCACGCTGGCGCTGCCATCCAGGTCCGTCGCGATGGTGAGCGTGCGTTTCAAATCACCCAGGGCTAGCGGCTGACAACGCACGGTCAAGTTGTGCACCGGGAGCGCCTGCTGCGGCACCTCGGCCGACACCTCAGGGCCGTCGGCCGTGATCTTCGTGATGCGGAAAGGCCTGGTGCCCAGCAATTGCACCTTGTAGGTGCTAAACTCGCCAAGCTTGATCGACTTGAGATTCACCTTGCTGGGCGTCACCTGCAGCGGCGCACGCACTGTTGCGTCCACTGGCACGATCAGCACTTCGCTGGTCGGGTCATTGGTTTTCAAGAACAGGTCGTACTTGAGAATGCCGGCCGGCGCGTCGGGGGCAAGCTTGGCCTTCAGCTGGTAGCCCACGTGCCCTGGCTTGCGGAATTTCTCGGCCAGGGTCACGTTAAACGGCACATTGTCAGGCCTGGTCAGCTCGAGTCGCCAATCCAGCTTGCCAGCATACTCGATGTCGACGGCCTTTTCCAGCTGCTGCCCTTGCGTCACGGGGCCGAAATTGAGATCGCCGTTGAATACCACGTCGGTCCGGATAAATGCGTCGACGCGCAGCACGGCCGTCGAAATGTATTCCGGGCCGACAGTCACTTTGATATTTACGGTCTTTTTGCCCTGGAAATTCCTGGGGTCCATGACGATGTCGATGGACCCTTCTTCGCGGGGCTGCAAAATCTCCTTGCTGGCTGTGGCCGTCACGCAGCCGCACAGGGGCTCAGGTTTGTTGATTTTGAGGGGCACCGCGTAGATGTTTTTCATAGGAAACGAATAGGTCAACTTGGCGCCGCGGGCCACGGTGCCAAAGTCGTGGGTCGTCTTGTAGTCGAAAAGCTTGTCGGCCCAGGCTCCCGCCGGCGCTTGCGAAAGGGTCGGGCCCACGCTCAAGACAACCACTGTCAATGCTAATGCCAACTTCCTCATGCTTGTTACCCTCGACAATTGCCGAACCCTCGTCAACCCTGCCGGTCAGGAATTCTAGCGTGAAGGTCAAGAATGGTGAAGGCGGATTGGCAGGGACCGCCGCCACATGATTCGCAAACCATTCAAAACTGTCAATATGTTCAAAATGGAGAGACCATGAAGACTGCGAGCTTTGCGGAAACCGTGCGGTCGAGCCTGATCGCTGAACTGGAGGAGTTGCGCGACGAGGTTCGCAAAATCGCGGACGGCATGTCCGACTCCCAGCTTTGGAAACGACCGCTTGAGCCCAGCAATTCGGTTGGGCACCTGGTCCTGCACCTGACGGGCAACCTCAACCATTTTGTCGGCGCACAACTCGGCAACACCGGTTACGTCCGCGAACGTGAACGGGAGTTCACGGACACTAACCCGCCGCCGCGAGCCCAGGTTTTTGAGCGGTTCAATGACGCCGTGGCGACCTTTCGGCGCGTGGTCGGCGGTCTGTCGGAGGAGCAGCTAACTGCGCCGCATCCGCACGCGCAATTTGGCATTGTCTACAAAGCGCTGCTGCATTTGTTGGCGCACTTCGCCATGCACCGGGGGCAGATGTCGTACATTGCGCGGCTGGTGGCGAGCGCTTGACTTGACGCGGATTTTCACCGCGGAGAGCCGGAAAAGTGTTGGGGGGTTTTACACGGAACTCATCGTGTGCGGCCGCGGGGCGCGAAGCGGTTTTTAGCGAATGCCAGGTAGACGGCTCCCCAAAATCGAGTCCACTACCCAACAGCCACGCACATGTTCGCCCCCTCCATAACAATGGGATAGCACCTGCTCCAGCGTGCAGCCTGCTGTTTCCAGGGCCCTGCCAAGTTCCGGCAGCCGCTCAAATGATCGTTGGGCATAAATCGCTTCCGCGACGGTTACCACGGCAGGAACTTGGCAAGAGGCGCGGGACTGCGATTGACTGAAATGGGTCGCCAAAGATGTCACGCACAAGGTCGGCCTGGGCTCGCCTTTCCGCCATCCAGGCGGTCTCGCCGGCGTCCGCCTGGGCCTTCGCGTCTTGAACAGGCGGATCTGGACGAAAACCGCCAACGTCGACCCAGGAAGAATGGCCTTTGGATGCCGCCGGCAGCAGGCGGATTTTCGAGGAGTCGGGTGAAACGTTGGTGCTAAGCGCTCGCAGCGCGTCTCTGGCCCGCACCGCCGCTTTGTGGGCCTGCTCGGGTGAAGCGGCTGCCGCCCAGGCTGCCTCAGCCGCGGTGGCTTGGGCAACCACCTTCGACGAGCTTGTGGCCGGGTGAACCCCTTGAGCAGCCACCGCGGCAGCGGCGGCCAGCGCCGCTTTCAATTGGCTTCGGCTGGCACGCCCGTCGGCAAATTGCTCGCAAACCTCGACAGCCACGCGGCTGTCCGGATCGAGCAGCAGATGCCAAATCCGCCGACAGCAGCCTACCGCGAACAGCCGCACCTTGCGGTCGCTGGCCCCGTGCTGACGCCCGCCCAGCCACAACATCATTTTTGCTTTCAGGGAATGCGGCCGTTCCATCAGGGCTTTCAGCATGGCATGCGGATCATCGCACGACAACCACTGGGTTGGATTCATCGTTTTTGTTCCAAAAACCACTAGCCTGGGTGCGCCCATCAGTGGTTTGGCTGGCAAAACTTCCCGGAACCTGCTTGCAATGGGGGCCGTCCTGGGTGAGCAAGGAGAGTGGCAACTACGCCACGCAAACCGTGTGCCGCTGCACGGGCAGTCAAATGAGGAGTGCCGAAGTCTATGAGTGAACTTTATTTGCGCAAAAATGCCCACAATGCGATCGCTATCCATTGCTTCGGCTTTTTGGCTACTTATTGGCCGGTGTGGTCTTTAGGCGATCATGGCATTGCGATACCAACCCGAAGCGTAAGCGAGGATCTTCGCGGGAGCATCCTCGCTTACACTTCGGGTTGATATCCGGCGGAAGCTCTTCGCCCTCGCCAGGCGAGCAAAAGCAAGGCCGGCAATCCCAGGGCCGCCAACAGCAGCCCCCCTGGCAGGGGCACCACGGCGTTGGAGATGACGCCGCCACCCTGACCGTTGCTGGTCGGGCTGGCGGTTTGACGTTGCTGCTGAGCCTGGAATTGGGCCTGAGCTTGCTGGTTGGTCAAAATCGAGTTGATTATCACGGACTGAGTTTGTGTGCCGGTTTGCTTACCCGCGGCTGAGGCGGCACTTTGGTTTTGCGACCCTCCGCCGCCAATGCCGCTGCCGCCGCCAATGCCGCCGCCACCGCCACCGCTAATCGCCGGCGGGGCACCGAAGCCGCCGCTACCGCTACCGCTACCGCCGCCGCCGAAGCCACCGCCGCCTGCCGGCGCTCCCATGGATGAAGGCATCCCCGGCGGAAAGGAACCCAACAACGGCGCGTCAACCGGCGGCGAGTCGACTTCAGGCAGGCGGTTCTCCGGCAGCGGCGTGCGGCGCCTTGCCCTCGGCGCCAACCAGGCCGGCAGGCACTTCCGCGCCCTGCAAATCGTCGCGGAACAGGCCCATTTCCTCGAGCTTGGCCGGGCCGAAATCGACGGCAGGCTTGATTTCGCCGCCCTTGACCTTGCGCAGACCACGCAGCCGCACCGGCTCATAGGTCGGCGGCAGGTTGGACGTGAATCCGAAGATAGTGCTCCTCACGTCCTTCTTGACGGCGTTGTCTGGATTCCACACGGCCCGGAAACAGGGCTTTTGATTGAAATCCGACTGCGGCAGCAGCAGGACATGGCTGGGGTCCATCGCCGGATCGAGGGCATCCCAAACCACCTTGAGCACGCGCTGATCGTCCTTGGCCTTGGGCGGCTCTTCGCCAAGCTTGGTGGGCACATAGACGACTTGCAGGGCCCTGGGCGTCCGCCGGGATTCATCCGGCGTGCGATAGGATTTGTCGAACAGGCTGGCGGAGATCACATTGGTGAACGACACTGGACGCAGTTGTTCGCCAGCCACTTCCTTGCCGCCGATGAGCGGCATCGCAAAACCGGCCCCGTGAAAGTGGCCCCACGAGGTGATCTCTCGCAAATCGACGATCAACTTGACCGACACACTCAGGATCGGCGCCGTCGTCTTGCGGTCGTTGACGACCTGGTAAAGATAAAGGAACTTGGCGGTGGTATCCAGCGTGGGCGAAGCGGTGCCGCTGGAGTCGATGCCGGTTTTGAAAGCGCCGTTGAACTTGTCAAGGCCGGCTCCAGCTGTCCCCGGTCTTGCCGGTCAGTTGCAGGACGGTGAAGTAAACCGTGCCGCCGATGGCCGACTCGCGCAGCTCCGGGTTGTCGGCTGCAAAGACGATTTTGTCGCCGCTTTGGCCGTCGTTGGGCCAGCCGGGGCGAGTGTAGCCCGTGAAACCTGGTGTTTGCTCGACCGCCAGCACAGCGCCCGCCGCGGCTAAAAGCACAGAGCCGGTCATTATGGTGCAGATTGCACGTGGATTCATGGGTACAACCGCGAGAAAATGGGCGAACGACGCACTGTCGAGTTTACCCAATCATACGACATACCTGCCCGGCAAGCCCAGCAAAATTGGCAAAATTCGGCTATGCAAGCCAACGCAAAAGCATTGTCCGCCAGTCTGAAGTGCGCAGGTGGAGGTGGCGCTGTTCTGAATCGAGGAGAAGAAATAAGTTGTTTCGCACCAACGCCCTCATCCCGAGGAGGGGCAAACGCGGAACGCCAAGGCGTTCGTCATGCACGGCCATTCCTTCGTCATCATGTTCTTCGAATGGCAAGCGATCCAAAATGGCTGTCATGTCGGGCCTTGGGTGTTTCCGATTTCAGTTGTTGGAATCGCGCCGGCTTCACAATGAATCGGCTTGATGGGGACGATTTCCTCCGGCTCCCACGAGGCACTCTCACGAGGCCGGATCATCGTGACGTAGTACGCGTCATCAGAAAGTCCACGGCGAAGACATTCCCGGATTAGCGGTAAATCGTCAGCCGAGATTCCCACTCGCTCCTCGTCGTGGTAGCAAACCCATTTGCCATGGTTCTTCTTGTTCTTTAGCATCTCCGGCAATTCGCGCCAGAAGGCTTGCTGCGAGTGTAGGATTCCCGCTGGGATCTCGTCGACTGCGGCGGCAGGTTCGCCCGGCAGCATCTGCTCCAATAGCGATCGCAAATGCTCATACTGCTCTTGAGCCAGCAGTACGAAGCGCTCCATCGTGCCAGGATCGACCACGTTGATCGGCTTCCCCGCTTCCGCCTTTAGCAATTGCCGCTGTTCATTAGTAAGTTCGATTGTCGCCATAAGGTCGGATCCTGATTGTTTTTGCTTTCGCCAATCGTCTTCAAAGGCAACCCGCGTGATTTCCATAATACCAGCTTCCATCACTTTTTGTCCAGGTCCCGCAGCAGCTCGTCATAAGCGGGCAGTCCTCGCAACGGCTCGAAAAGCGGCACGCGCAACGCATTAACGTTGCGGAATCCCTGGCTCGCCGCTTTTTGCAATAGGCCGGCAACCTGGTCTCGGTAATGCTTTTGCTGATCTCCGGAGGTCAACCGCAGAGACCGGGCCATTAGTCTCGCCAGGATATGGAGCTCGTCGCCGGAAGCGCCGGGCAACTTGCTCAAGGTTGGTTCCAGGTCCGCCGCGGCCTTGCTGGCACCGGCGAAGTCATTCAATTCGACATGGACCTGCACCGCCATCAGGCCGTACTGGGCGAGATCCTTCTGAGCCCCTGTGTTGCCGGGTTCCTGCTGGATCGCCTCGCGCTGATACTTCACGGCCTTTTCGAGCCAGGGCAGCGCCTCGGCCATTTCCGTGCGCGAGGCGAACATGGCGCCGAGATTGCGATGCACTTCCGCCGTGGTCCTGGCCCATTCCGGCGAGGGCGATTTGGTATTGGTCCGTAGCTCTTCGAGGATCTTGAGCGCTTGCCTGTAGCTGCTTTCTTCCAGGGGGTTCAGCGGCTTCTCGGCGTGAATCCTTCCCAAATCAAGGTAACCGCGGGCAAGCTTGACCTGGAATTCCGGGCGGTCGGGAAAGTCGGCGACCATTTGCTGCTGTCGTTTGATCGCGTCCAGGGTCACGTCGATCGCCTTTTGGGTTTTGCCATGGCTTAATTGATACCTGGCTTCGTCCTGCAAGCAGCCGATCAGACGGAGCTGGTAGTCCGGCATCTGCTGATCCTGGTCGGTCAGCTTTTCCCAGTGCCGCATTGCCAGACCGCGCCACTTGGCGGCTTCGTCGCCGCGTTTATTGTCTTTGGCCAACAACAAACTGAGATTGGTGCATCCCAGGGCGAGGTTAAAGCGGTAATCGGCCAAGCGCGGGTAATCCTGCACCAGCTTCTCCTCCAGGGCGATGACCTCGCGATAGGATGCTTCCGCCTTTTGGGGATTGTGCGTCTCCCACAAGACGGCGAGGTTGGTCAGGGCCACGGCGCTCGCATCCTGATAGGCCGCGGAGTCGGGTTCCTGCTTGGTCAGGTCGGTCCAATTCCGCAGCGATTCTTCAAATGCTTTTTCCGCTTCCGGACGTTGGCCCGCCGCCAGATGCTGCAGGCCGAAGCTGGTGAGCTCCCGTGCCAGGTCGGCTTGGTAATGCCGATCCTTCGGATAGTCCAGGTGCAGTTTGCGCATCCAACCGAGCGCTTTGAGGTGGGCCTGATGAGCATCTTGACGCCGGGCAGGATCGGCCATGAGCAAAACAGCCAGGTTGTTGGAAGTGCTGGCCAAATCGCGAGCATAGCCGACTTCCAGGGGATATTTCTCCTGCAAATCGATAAGCAGGTGCAGGGCCTCGCGGTACTGGCTCTCGGCTTGCATCGGTTGATTCAAGGCCTGAAGCACCACGCCAAAGTCGGCATGCGTGTCCGCCAGGGCATGGCGATAATCCCGATTATCAGGAGCTTCATTGGCCAGGTCCGCCAGGATGGTCAGAGATTTTTGGTAAGACGGCGGCGCGTCGCCGTGCTTGCCGAGCTGCCCGAGAATGTTGCCGACGTTGCGGTGAGCCAGCGCCACTTGATAGCGCACAACGGGCGTATTGCCCTCGATGGCGTAGAAGGCTTCAAAAAAGCCCTTGGCCTGCAGCAGCAATTCCTTGCGAAGTCCCTCCATTTGCGGGACCTTGAGGAGACGCTCCTCGGAAACTTTCGACAACATTCGGGCGCCCGCGTCGAAGGCCTGGAAAAGGTTTTTTTCGGCACGGTCACGCTGGGCCACCGCCTCGCCGCGGGCCTCAACCGCCTTGGTTTTTTGCCGATCCGAGTCCTCGCGTGCCTCGTCCGCCGCCAGCTTTTGGGCCTCGGCGACACGGCGCTCGCCCTCGGCCTGGAGCCAGAGGACGAGCATGCCGATAAACGAACCGGTCAGCACCACGGCAAGCGTGGCCAGCAGCGCCGCCACGGCCGGCCGTCGCTTGGACCATTTGACGACACGCTCCCACCACGGCGTCGGCCGGGCCAGGATCGGTTTGTCTTCCATGAATCGCTGCAGATCGTCCGCCAAGTCGGCGGCCGTCGTGTAGCGCTTGACGGGGTCTTTTTCCAGGCACCGCAAGCAGATGGTTTCGAGGTCGCGCGGGATCTTGGGTTGGATGCGGGTCGGCGGCAACGGCTCATGGCCTTGCACCTGCTGCAACGTGTCCAGCACCGTCTCGCCCTTGAATGGCGGGCGGCCCGTGAGCAGATCGTAGAGAATGGCGCCCAGGGAATAAATGTCGGCGGGCGGACCGACGGCGTCGTTCTTGCCGACGGCTTGCTCGGGCGACATGTACGACGGCGTGCCGAGGATGTCGCCCGTGCCGGTTTGGCCGGAGTGTTCGTCAGTGCGTTTGGCCAGTCCGAAATCGGTGATTTTAGGAATGCCGAAGGCCGTGGCGCGAGCGCCGCCGCTCACGGTGCTGCTGCCGCCGCGCGAGTCGCCCTTGTCTTCCCCCAAAAGGATGTTGGCCGGCTTGAGATCGCGATGGACGATGCCGCGCTGGTGGGCATAATCCACGGCCCTGGCGAGGATGCCGACCAGCTCGGCGGCATTGCGGGCCGAAAGTGGCGTGCCGTCCAATTTTTGCTGCAGGCTGCCGCCGTCGACGAACTCCAGCGCGAAGAACGGCTGGCCCTTGTTGTCGCCGATATCGAAAATCTGCACGATGTTTGGATGCTGCAGCCGGGCGACGGCTTCGGCTTCGATCTTGAATCGAGCCAGTTGCCCGGCCCCGGCGTGGCGCCGGCCAGGATCGTCTTGAGCGCCACCAGGCGACCGAGCTGCAGATGGCGGGCTTTGTGGACGACGCCCATGCCGCCGCGACCCAGAACGCCAAGCAACTCGTAGTCCTCAATGCGTGAGCCGCCGCGCTGAACGGGCTTGCTGGCCGGCAAGGCTTCGCCTTGCGCCAGCGTATCGCCCTCGGAGCTGGGCTGCGGCTGACCCGGCAAGGACATGGTTGCCCCCACCGCCAAGGTTGGACGCGGAGTGGGCTGGTGCTGCGTCCCTGGCGGGCCGCCCGTTAGCGCATGCGCGGGCGGGTCAATCGTCGACCGGCCCTTTCCAGCGGCGGTCGGTTCCGGCGGCGGATCATTCGGACGATCCAAGGTCATGTCAACTACGGCACCCGGAGTGTGCCTGCTGCTTTGGCCCGTGGGAAAATCGAGCGTGGCGTCGATGGCGCCAGTCGGCTCGGCTAGCGGCTTGACATTAGAAGACCGGCATTTGGGGCAGACGCCAACGGTCTGATCCGGCTGCCAGCGGTGTCCGCATTCACAACTCCACGTCCGCGACATAAGCAAAGCCTCGCAGGATAGATTTCCGTCATGGTTCAAAAAGGGGTCAGGCACCATTTATGCGAAGCACCCTCCGGGCCGTTCTGGTAAATGGTGCCTGACCCCTTTTTGAACCATGACGGATTTCCAATGTGTCCGGTCAGTCGGTAGACTGACTGACATGGAACCGGCAGTTGATTCATTCCTGAAAACGGTGCTGCGCAGCGGTCTGCTCGATCCCGAGCAGCTCAAGGCTTCCTACCAGGCATTGCCCAGGGAGCAGGCGCCGACCCTCGCGCCGTCGCTGAGCATTTTATCAAGAATGGCAAACTTTCGCGATTCCAGGCTACCAAATTGCTGGCCGGCACCTCGAAAGGCATGGTGCTCGGTCCGTTTCAGGTCCTCGCCCCGGTCGGCCGCGGCGGCATGAGCGTCGTCTACCTGGCCCGCGACAGCCGCGATCAGCGCCTGGTCGCGCTCAAGCTGCTGCCGCCGAAAAAGGCACGTCGCGAGGAACGCCTGCAGGCCCGGTTTCTCCGCGAGATGGACCTGTGCCGCCGTGTCGCCCACCCGCACATCGCTCGCACCTTCGAAGTCGGCAAAGAGCGGGGTGTTCTGTATATTGCGATGGAATTCATTCCCGGCAGGGACCTCAGCCGGCTGGTGCAGGAGGCGGGATCGCTGCCGGTGCCGCGTGCCGCCCGACTGTTTGCCGAGGTCGCGTCGGGTTTGCAGCACGCTCACGAGCAAGGATTGATCCATCGCGATTTGAAGCCGTCCAATATCCGGGTGACTCCCAATGATCGGGTCATCATTCTCGATCTTGGCCTGGCCCTTTTGGAGGGCGAAGAGGCCGGCGACAAGGAAATCATGGGGGGCCAGGGTTACGTGGTAGGCTCCATGGATTACATTGCCCCCGAGCAGACTTACGATCCGTGCGGCGTCGACGGCCGTGCCGACATTTACGGATTGGGTTGTTCCCTTTATTTCACGCTCACGGGCAAGCCACCCTTTCCCGGCGGCACCGCCAAGGAAAAGATCCAACGGCATCGCAACGAGGAACCGGCGCTGTTGACGGAGCGCAATCCGACCGTTCCGCCCCGCTTCGGAGAGCTGGTGCACCGTATGCTGGTGAAGGATCCGAACAGACGTTGCGGCCCCATTGCCGTGGTGCGGCAAGAGTTGCTGGCGTGGGCGGCGCCGGAGCCCGTCAAACTGGATGCCCGCGATGACTCGATCTTTCGTGAGGCAGTGGCCTCTCTGCAAGCCGCCGACGCCACCGACGATTTGGAGGTGTTGCCGAGCGTGGAACCGCCGGCGCCTCAGGGGCTGCCGGTGGCCTTCTGGGTCGTAGGCGCGGTGATTCTGTGGGGATGCTGCTGGCCCTGGTATTGACGGCGACATTGCTGCTCAAATAACTCGGAGAATGAACAATGACACGGTTCCAAAGCTGGGTGTTAACCGATGTAGTCCGCGACATGTGGCTCGACAGCTTCGCCGTGGCCAACGACAGCCTCAACTTGCACACGCCGCACCCCTGGGCAATCCGCAAGCGCACGCTCCACGGCGGCCTGCGCGACGGCGTTGACGTTGTCGAGGTCCACAACGGGGCACTGGCCTTCACCGTGGTGCCGACACGCGGCATGGGATTGTGGCGCGGCCAATATCGCGGCCTGCTTTTGGGTTGGCCCGCTCCGGTGCTCGGTCCGGTGCATCCTCGCCACGTCAACCTCCCCCAGCGCAACGGACTCGGCTGGCTTGACGGTTTCGATGAATTGTTGTGCCGGTGCGGTCTCGCCTCCAACGGGCCGCCTGGCGAGGATATCTACACCGACAAAGCGGGCCATGCGCGCCGCGAGCTGTTGACGCTGCACGGCCGCATCGCCAATCAACCGGCCGACTATGTCGAGGTCCGAGTCAACCTCGATCCGCCGCATGAATTGAGCGTCGTCGGCCAGGTCGAGGAGGGAGGCTTGTTTTCACCCCATCTGCGTTTGACGGCGACCCTGACGACCGTGCCCGGCTCCAACCGCTTGGTCATCCACGACGTAGTTGAAAACCGAGGGGGTACGCCAGCCGAAATGCAGCTTCTTTATCACCTCAACGTTGGACCGCCGCTGCTGGAAGCCGGCAGCCGCGTGCTGGCGCCGATCCATGAGTTGGCCCCGCGCGATCCGCGGACAGCCGAGGGCATGCCGAGCTGGGATGTTTACGCAGGCCCAACGCCCGGCTTCGTGGAGCAATGCTTTTACGTGGATCTGGCCCATGACTCCGCCGGCCGCACGATGGCGATACTGCAAACGCGGGCTGCCGACAAGGCACTCGTGGTGCGCGTGAACCACCGCGAATTGCCGTGTTTCAGCGTATGGCGAAACACGGCGGCGCTCGAAGACGGCTACGTCACCGGTTTTGAACCTGGCACGAATTATCCGAACTTCCGCGGGTTTGAACGCCAGCACCAGCGCGTTTGCCTGCTGCCCCCGGGTGGGCGTTGGGAATGTACGTGGAGCTTGGAGGTCTGCGACACGGCTGCCGAAGTGGCGCGCGTGCAAGCGGAGATTGCCAGTTTGCAAGCCCACACGCCGGCGGTGGTGCATGCAAGGCCAGATGCGCGATTTTCTCCAGCGGGAGCGACATGACGTTCGATAAACGTTGTCGAATGCCGGGGCATCGCGCACATTGGCATCTAGGACGAAATCGCCGCTCGCTACGCAGGAAACTCCCGCTTCACCTTGTTGATCACCTGATCGAGTTGGGATAGAAACCGTGAGCGGTCCTTTGGCGTCATGGGTGCCGGACCACCTGTCATGGCCCCGCCCTGGCGGAGCTGATCCTTCAAGTCCCGCATGGCCAATGCGCCGCCAATGTCGTTGTCCGTGAACATCCTGCCCTTATGATCGATGACACGGGCATCCCTCGCCAGGCAACGCGCGGCCAGGGGAATGTCCGCCGTGATGACGATGTCTCCCGCTCCGGCCTGCTCGGCTATCCAATCGTCGGCTGCGCCGAATCCCGGACAGACCTCCAACTTCACCAGAGTATCGGCCGGCACTTTTTGCGGGGCATTGGCCACGACAACAACCGGAATGGCATAACGGCCAGCGACTCGGTAGACCTCGCTTTTGACCGGGCAGGCATCGGCGTCAATGTAAATGGTCGGGATGCTCATGGAACGTGACCCCAAAATCAGGGGCCGTGCCCCATGTCCTCTCCCAGCCGTTCCAGGGCCTCGCGGGCATGGTGGGCCACGTCGAGGTCGTCGGCGTCGGTGAGGCGGTCAAGATCGGGCCAGAGAAGAGTCAATCCCTCCTGGGCGGCCATTTGAATGGCTTCGTGGACGCGCTGAGTCTCTTCGCCGGTCAAGGCCGTGCGGAACCATTGCAGGGCAGCGCGTTCTCCCAGGTGCGCCAGGGCGGCACGTGCACGGTGACGCACCTCCGGGCTTGGATCGCGCCGTGATTGCGCCAGGCACGCCAGCACCTCCGACCTGCGGAACGGCTCCCACCAACCCAGGCTGCCCAAGGCGGCATGGCGGTAGGTGGGGTCCCAGTCCTTGGCGGCAAGCACCAGAAACGACTCGGTTTGAGGCGAGCCGTGGCCGCGCAGGGCACGCAAAACGCCCCGGTAAGGAAATCCACCCGGCACCGACGGTCGCCGCGGCGGCAACGGCTGACGGCGCGAGCGGGCGCGGCGATACATCGCGACATGATTCATGGCCCAGGACCGCAGCCACGGTCCCACGCTGACGTCGTGACTGTGGCCGAGGATCTCCAGCATCAGCTCAGCGTTTTGCAGATCGGGCGTGTCCAGCAGCGGCAGCAATTGCGTGCCCGCCTCGGCCTTGAGATCCAGCAAAGCCTGAAGGATATCGCGCAGCTCGGCACCACGTGCCCGGGGCAAAGCCTCCAGGAGATAGTGCGGCGCCTCAAGGCAGTAGTCCTCCAGCACCGGCTCCAGCGCCGCCAGCCGCGACAGCTGCCACTGCACGCCCTCCCAATCGCCCCCGTCTTCCCCAAGCGGATCGCGGTGCTCCACGCCACGCTTCTGCAGTCGCAGCACTTCCGCCATGACGCGCACGATCAAGGGATGGACCTTGTCGGGCCGGTGGTCCCACAGGTTTTCGATGCTTTCGCCTAGCCTGGCTTCGACGATCATCTGCGGCTGCACGCCGAAACGCAAGCCCTCCATGGCTCGATGCAGCACCCGCAGCGCGGCACAGCCTTCGGGTGTCTCGGGCTGACGGAGATACCCGGCAAAGCCAAGGATGCAAATCGTCTCCGCGGCGAAAAAGTGGCCCAGCGGCAGATCGCTGGCCGCCTCCGAGCACCTCAGCAGATGCGGCAAACTTTCCTGGCGGTTCAGCGTCCGCAAGCCGTTGGCGAGGTCGATCCAGTACCACGATTGCTCAAGCTGATCGTCGCTGAGCCGGCGGTCGAGTTGCCGTTCGAGGATTCTGCCGGCGTCGTCGGTGCCGATTTCGGCGAGGGCGCGGACCTGGACGACGTAGTGCATGCCTGGCCTTAGACTGGCCTCCACCGCTGCCACTTCGCCGCGTTCCAGCAAGTCGCGGAGCCGAGTCTTGGCCGACTCCACGGCGGCTTCGTTGAGCTGGCCACCCTGGAACAGGTCGATGTGCTGGCGGGTCACCGGGGAAAGCTCTTGCTCGGCAATGAGCCGGCGCGTGGCATGGCGGCCGAGCAGAAAACCTGCGGCCACCAGCATCGGCACCACAATGGCGATTATTAACAATGCGATCATGATCTACTCGCGCACCTGACCATCTCCCATTACAATATACTTGTAACTGCATAATTCTAGCAGGCCGCAAGGCCCACGGGCGTGAAATTTGTCCGTGCTGATGCCGATCTCAGCGCCCAGACCGATTTCATGGCCGTCGTTGAAGCGTGTACTGGCATTCACCATCACGGCGGCTGAATCGACGCCTTCGGTGAACCGCCGGGCAGCTGTCAAATCGTTGGTGACGATGGCGTCAGTGTGGTGGGAGCCGTAGCGCTCGATGTGGGCAATCGCTTCCTCGAGGTTGGCCACGACTTTGATGCGCAGGATCAAATCGAGGTATTCCGTCGAGTAATCCTCCTCCGTGACGGGTTTGACGTCCGCCAGAAGGCGCCGCGTTGTCTCGCAGCCGCGCAACTCGACGCGGCGTTGGCGTAAGAGGGCGGCCACACGAGGCAAGAATCCCTTCGCCACCGCGGCGTGGACCAGCAATCCTTCCACCGCGTTGCATACCCCGGGCCGTTGACACTTGGCGTTGACGACGATGCGCTCGGCCATGCCAATGTCCGCGGCGGTGTCAACGTAGACGTGGCAATTGCCCTGGTAGTGTTTCAGGACCGGCATGGTCGCTTCCGCGGCCACCCGGCGGATCAGACTTTCGCCGCCGCGAGGGATGGCAAGGTCGATGAATTGATGCAAACGTAGCAAATGGCCCACGGCGTCGCGGTCGGTGGTGGTCACCAGCTGGACGGCATCGACGGGCAGGTTATTGGCAGCCAGACGATCGCTCAGGATGGCGTGCAGGGCTGTATTGGAGTGGATGGCCTCCTTGCCGCCCCGGAGCAGCACGGCATTGCCGCTTTTGACGCAAAGGGCTGCGGCATCAACGGTTACGTTGGGCCTGGATTCGTACAAAAAAAAGATCACGCCCAGGGGCACGGCGACTTTGCGAACCTCGAGACCATTGGGTCGGATGCTGCTATCGAGGATGCGGCCGACGGGATTGGGCAGGGCGGCCACTTCGCGAAGTCCGGCCGCGGCGGCGCGAATTCTTGCTGGCGTCAGCTCCAGGCGATCTCTTTGGGCGGCGTTCAATTCCAGGGCGGCGGGGGCAGCCAGGTCGCGAGAGTTGGCGGCGAGAATCTCGGCGAAGCGCGTTTCCAGAGCGGCGGCGGCATCGAGCAGCCACTTGTCCTTCCGCTGGCCGACGGCACTGGCCAGCGCTCGGGAGGCGGCGCGAGCGCGGGTCGCCATGTCGCAGCAGTAAGCATCGAGGTCCATTCGTCACCTTGCGAAGGCGCAGGCGGGCTATTTGCGCTAATATAGCTGTTTTCAAAAAAAAATCCGATTTCTTTGTCACAATCCAAAACTCCCGCGTTTATGGAAGTGGGACGACTGTTTTGTTGAAAACAAATCTTCCAGGAGTACGGCAATGATCAGCGTAAAGAAGACGGCGTTGGGGGCGATTACCATGGTTCTGATGGGCGGTCTCGATGGCCACGGCCCAGATGCCCGGGCGTGATCGGCTTCCTCCCCCGGATGTCAGAATCGAGGCCAGGGCGGCCGATAAACTCACCCAGGACGATCTCGGCAAAATGCTCAAGGACATGGGTTACACGTTCAAGGCGGTCAAGCAAAACAATGGAGTTATTGTTCACCAGCTCGACATTCCTTACAAAGACAGGGTTGTCCCGCTGGACATTTCCTTGAGCTCCAGCGGCTCCAAGTTGTGGATGTCGGTGTGGTTCACCCCCCTGGCCGCGGGCCAGACGTATCCCAACCACGTCTTGATGCAGATGCTGGAAACCAACCAACGGTGGGGCCCTTGCCATTTCGCGATGGACTCGAAGCACCAGATGGCGCTGAGCTGCCCGGTGGACAATCGCAGCTTGACGCAGGACGAACTGCGTCGTTGGATCGATTTTTACCTCAACGTTTACGATCAGACGGAAAACTTGTGGAACAGCGGCAAGTGGACCACGCAGGTCGGCGGCGGCCGCTAAGTAGCAGGCAGACTCCGTGTGCCGGTTCACCCACGGCACACGGAGTTTGCCTACTACTTTTATTGCGGCAATGGCGGGAATTAGTCAAGTTGAACCGCAGTTGGAGAACCAATACAACTACGGTAAGTCAACACCCCTCCAGCGCAAACGTGAGCGGAGTCCATGGCCGTGCCGTCGTTTGGTGTCCTCGAACCCCCAAAGGCTCCTGCCGACAAAGTGCCGGTGCTGACACCCCGTTTCGCGTGGCTGTCCTGGGCGATTTCGGCGGCCGAGCTAGCCGCGACGAACGACGTGACGGCGACACCATCGCCAAGCTTAAGGGCGTCGTCGTCAGCCGCGATACCCTCGAAGACGTCATGGCCCGGCTCAAAGTGGCCATCAAGGTTCCATTGCCCGACGACGAGACCGCCACAGTCCATCTCCAATCGTTGGACGATTTTCACCCCGACGAACTTTACGGGAAGATCGACAAATTCGAGGATTTGGACAACGACGATGACAAGGCCGCGCTGATGAGGGCGGTTTTGCACCATCCGCCTTTCCAGGATGTGGAGGCCGCGTGGCGGGGGCTCGACCTGTTTCTCAAACGTGTCCACAAAACCGGCAGCGGCATCGAGGTGGTCCTCTTTGACATCACCTTCGACGAGCTGGCCGCCGATCTCACGGCCGATGAAGACCTGACAGCAAGCGGGCTTTACCGAACCCTGCTGGCCCCGATTGTGGAAGCTGGCAAGGCACAGCCCTATGCACTGCTGATCGGTTCTTTCACCTTCGACCTCACCCCAGAACACATTGGCGTCCTGGGCCGACTCGGCAAATTCGCAGGCGTGGCCGCGGCACCGCTGCTGGCTGGAGCAACGCCGCGCGTGCTGGACAGCGCCTTTACGCTCGACGGTGAAGCAGCCGAGGCTTGGAACTGCGCTGCGTCAACTGCCCGAGGCCGCCCTGCTTGGTCTTAGCACGCCGCGGTTTTTGCTCCGCGTGCCGTTTGGCGAAAATACCAAGTCGATCGATCATTTCTCTTTCGAAGAAATGGACCCTCGCAAAAGCCAGGCCGGATACCTCTGGGCCAATCCGGCCTGGGCGCCGCTTGCCTGCTCGGGCTGTCGTTCCTCAAGGAAAGCTGGGGATTCAAGACCGGCGTGGTGCTCGATCTGGGCGAGATGCCGATGCACGTCTGGCGCGATGAGGAAGGCGACGAACAGGTGACGCTCGCCGAAGCATGGCTTGAGCGAAAAGGAACGGAACGGCTGGTGAAACTGGGCCTGATGCCGTTTCTGAGCGTTCGCGGACAAAATGCCTTGCAGCTGTTCCGGTTCGTTTCGCTGGCTCAGCCGCCGAAAGGGCAGCCGGCGACGGATTTGGTCGGCCGCTGGGGCCAAAAGGGCAGTCTGAAGGTGCCCCGGTCGGTCGGGCTACGCGGTGGTGGCGGAGTCGGTTTGGTCGGCGGAGCGCCGCCGCCTTCGCCAGCGGCGGAGGAACCTCCGACGGCGACCGAAGAAAGCAGTGACGAGGCGCCCCCGGCCGAGGAGGAGACAGCCAGCCCGGCCGCCGAGGAAGCACCTGCGAGCGAACCGCCCGCGGAGGCAGCGGCGGAAGATCCCGAGTTGGCCGCCCTGTTGGCACAGCTCGAGTCGGGTGCCGCGGAAACGCCTCCGGGGGAAACGCCTCCCGAGGAAGTGCCTGCCGCCGAGGCCGCGGAGGAAATGGATCCCGAATTGGCCGCCTTGCTCCAGCAACTGGAACAACCCGCGGAGGCACCGGCCGCCGAAACGCCAGCCGAAGCTGAAGCCCCGCCCGCGGAAGCCTGCCGCCGAGGCCGCGGAGGAAATGGATCCCGAATTGGCCGCCTTGCTTCAGCAACTGGAACAACCCGCGGATGCACCTGCCGCCGAAGCTCCAGCCGAAGCTGAAGCGCCGCCAGCGCCTGCCGCGACCGAAGCAACGCCCGCCCCAACAGACGAGCTCGACCCGGAAATGGCGGCATTGCTCCAGCAGTTAGAGAGCGGCGCCGAACCCGCTGCCGAGCCGGAACCAGCACCTGCTGCCGAGCCGGAATCTGAACCCGCTGCCGAGGCCTCACCCGAGCCTGCCGCGGCGACGGAAGAGGTGGACCCCGAGTTGGCGGCGTTGCTCAATCAATTGGAATCGGGTGACGAGCATGCCTCAGCAACCCCCGCCGAAACGGGACCGACCGATGACCCGTCCGCTGCCCTGCAAGCTGAGATCGATGATCTGGGTGGCGCCGCCGCCCTGGAAAAACTCGGCTGGCCGGTGTTCGCTCCGGCGTTCATGAGCGATCTGCCACGACTATTGAAGATTCTCAAAGCCAACAGCAAGAACCGCGCGGTGGAAAAAGAAGTCGCCGACCTCGTCAAGAAATGCGGCGGCTACCCGGCGCTCGCGCCCGACGGCATCCGCGCCGATCTCGCGCTCAATGTCCAGCTTGCCAAGTTGCGGGAGTTGCGCAAGGCCATGGACGCCGACGCCATCCTCAAAAACCTTGAACTTGCCGACATGGCCGAGGCCTACGGCGCCAATTTGAAGAGACTGCCCAGTCCCAAGGCCAAATCAGACCTGCTGAGCCAGGTGCGTGAATACGACAAATGGGCCAGCGACGGCCGCAATACCGACCTCGCGGCGTCGCTGGATGGCTGCCCTTTCAAGGAGCGCCGCCAGGCCCAGCTCGAGCACCAAATGAATGCGCTCGGTGGCAGCACTGCCTTCGCGGAAGCCCTGAAAGCCCATCCCGCCAACCTCGACGGCAAGACCGCCGCGGATATCAAGGTGGCCGTCCTCAAGGCGCTCAAGGAATATAACAAACTGGGAGGCGACGCCGCGTTCGTGAGCAAGGTCGGCAATGATCCCGAGACCACGCCGCTTTTGACCAAGCTTGAGCAATTGAAAACGGTGACGGCCGCCCAGGAATAAGAGCATGGCCAGATACCTCATCGGCATCGACCTAGGCACCACCAACAGCGCTTTAGCGTATATCGACTTGACCGCGTCCCGCAGCCGGACCGGCACGCCGGAAATCCACAAGTTTGCCGTGCCGCAACTGATCGCTGCCGGTGAGATCGGCATGCGGCCGCTCTTGCCGTCGTTTCTGTATTTGCCGGGTCCGCACGATCTTCCCGCCGGCGCCGCCGCCTTGCCGTGGGATGCCAATGCCGCCGCCATCGCTGGTGAGTTTGCCCGCAACCACGGCGCCCGCATTCCCGGCCGGCTGGTCACCTCGGCCAAGTCGTGGCTGTGCCATGCCGGCGTCGATCGCTCCGCGCCGCTGCTGCCGTGGAGCGCTCCGCCCGACGTGCCGCGCATCTCGCCCGTCGAAGCGTCGACCCGCTACCTGCGGCACTTCGTCGATGGCTGGAACCACGCGCATGGCCAAGGGCGATGGCGAATGCGCCTGGAAAACCAGACCGTCGTGCTGACGGTGCCGGCGTCGTTCGACGACATGGCCCGCACCCTGACCGTCGAAGCGGCCAGGAAAGCCGGCCTGGAAAACCTGACGCTGCTGGAGGAGCCGCAGGCCGCCTTTTATTGCTGGCTGGCGACGCATCCTCCCAAGGAAGCGGCCGCAGCTGAAGCCCGGCTATCGCTGCCTGGTCGTCGACGTCGGCGGCGGCACCAGCGACTTCAGCCTGATCCAGGCCGTCGAGCAGCAGGGCGAACTGGGCTTCGTCCGCCAGGCGGTCGGCGATCATCTGCTGCTGGGCGGCGACAACATGGACCTGGCCCTGGCCAAATTCGTCGAGACCAGGCTGCCCGCCGCCGGCCAGCTCGACGCCGCCCAGTACGGCATGCTGACCCAGGCGTGCCGCCAGGCCAAGGAAAGTCTGCTCGGGCCGGACCCGCCTGCCGTATACGGTCACGGTGATGGGCCGCGGCCGGCAGGTCATCGGCGGCTCCCTGAGCACCGCGCTGACGCCCGACGACGTTCACCGCGTGATTCTCGATGGCTTTTTGCCCGATGTGCCGCCGGATGCCGACTGCCCCAGCGCGCGGCGCGTACCGGCTTGCACGAGATGGGCCTGCCCTATGTCAGCGACCCCGCCATCACCCGTCACCTTGCCAGTTTCCTGCGGCAGCATCAAGCTTCAACCTTCTCTGCTAAACAAGCCGCGGGCGAGCCGACCGCCGTGGCACCGCATGCGATCCTCTTCAACGGCGGCGTCTTCCAGCCGACCGCCCTGCGAGCTCGCGTGGTCGAAGTGCTGCGTCATTGGTTCACCACTCCGGGCGAGCCGTACTACCCGCTGGTGCTGACCAACCCCTCGCTCGATCTGGCCGTGGCCTGGGGCGCGGCCCATTACGCCTGGCTGCGGCACACCGGCGGCAAACGCATCGGCGGCGGCATCGCGAGATCGTACTACGTCGGCGTCGGCAGCGCCGAGCAGCAGCCGGCGACTGAGCGCGATGACGGTCGTCTGCGTGGTGCCCCAGCATCTCGAGGAAGGCCAGGAAATCGTGCTGGAGAAGCCGGAGCTGGAGCTGGCCCTGGGCCAACCGGTCGCCTTTCCGCTGTACACCTCGACGGTGCGCGGCGACGACAAGGCCGGCGAGCGGTGCTGCAAGTCGCCGCCGATCAGCTCCTGCAATTGCCGCCGCTGCACACCGTTCTGCGCGGCGGCAAACGCAGCCGGCGCTCGCAGCGTCCCCGTCACGCTGGCCGCTCGCTCCACGGAGATCGGCACGCTGGAGCTGTATTGCGTCGCCAGGGAGGGCAACAATCGCTGGCGGCTGGAGTTCAACGTCCGCGACATCGTCAAGGACACCACCGGCGAGCCTGGCGCGGCGGCCAGTGACGCTCAGACGACCGTCACGGACGTGTGGCCCGAGGCCCAGGTTCAAGAGGCGGCCCGGTTGATCCGCGCCGTTTTCGCCGAGGGCGCCGCCGAGCCGGAGCCGCGTGACTTGACCAAGGCGCTGGAGTCGGCGCTCGACGCCAGCCGCCAGAATTGGCCCACCGGGCTGTGCCGTCGCCTGTGGGAATTCCTGGCGGAAGTCGCCGAGCACCGCAGGCGTTCGCCGGCCCATCTGAGCCGCTGGTATCACCTGGTCGGTTTCGTCTTGCGGCCGGGCTTCGGCGATCCGCTCGATCGCTTTCGCGTCGATCAGCTCTGGAAGCTGATGAATGCCCCGCCCAAGGTCGAGCCAGGCAAGAAGACTGCCGCCCTGGCGCGGCCCACCGAAGGCGGAGCAGATTCGTGGATCATGTGGCGACGTGTGGCCGGCGGGCTGAATCCCGCGCTGCAGCTTGCCCTTTACAGCAGAGTTCGCGCGGCGCTGCTGCCGGCCAAGGGCAAAATTGCTGTCAAACCGCCCGCCAACGAACTGGCCGAAATGTGGCGGGCCATCGCCAGCATGGAGCGGCTGGACGTCAAGCAAAAGGAACAACTCGGCACAAGCCTGCTCAAGCCGCTGAAACGCAGCCCCGTGCCGATATACGGTTTTTTCGCGCTGACTCGTTTCGGGCGCGCAAACTTTTTTATGGCCCTCTTAATGCAGTGGTGCATCCAGAAATCGTGCAGCAATGGCTCGACGCCATTTTGACATTTGAGCCAAAGCATCAAAGCGAACGCGTGGCGTGGCTCTTCTGCCTTGGGCAATTAGCAAGGCGCAGCGGGCAACGGGCTTTGGACATTGACGACAGTCACCGGGCCAGTGTTCTCAGCGTGCTCCGAGCTGAGGGATGCGCCGGGACGGCTGATTCACGCGGTGGAACAGGTGGTTGAATTGGAAGGCGAGGAGCAGAGCGAGCTGTTTGGCGAATCGCTGCCGATAGGGTTGCGGCTGGTGGCGGAGTAAGGACAAAGGACTTTTCACCGCGATCGACGCCAAGGCATGCATTTTTTGCAGGGTGCTCAGCAGGATTTATCAGGGTCATTCTAACCCGGATTATTCATCGCCTTAGCCACATTAGCAAGGGGCATGCTTAAGGGAAATGAAGCAAGGGCAGTTTTCGGATTTGCGCCACCGCAAGGAATAGCGCCCCCTTACCCCCACGCCGGGGGGTTGCGATTTTTCGAGCTGGCGGTTGGCTAAGCACTGGAGATGCGCGGCGTTGAAGTGAGGAACTCGGCGAGCCGGCGGTACCAATCGAGGTAGGGCCAGGCAGCGCTGAGGCGGACTAAAATCCGGCGACTGCTGACGGTGACTTCGGCGGCCACCTTGATCAGCAAGCTACGCCACGTGCAGGGATGGCCTTCACCAAGCGGATCGACTTGACGGCGCTGATTGAAATAACGGCGGCGGTGGGGATCGGCAAACGCTTCGGTCGGTAGCGGTTCGTTGTCGACTGGATTGAGTGGCGTTGGCTGCGGAGATGGCGGCGATGCGAATTCCCGGCGTAAGCGCACCAGCAAGTTGCTGGCTGCCGCGTGCAGATAAAGGCGGAAGAAGTTGGCCACGAAGCGATGATCGCTAGTGCGGTCGATCTTCAAGTCACACTTGAGTTCCTTGTTGCGGTTCTCGCTTTCGCCGCGCCCCGCGTAGTCGTCGTAGGCGGCCTCCGGCAGGATGGGAGCGCCAGGGCGATTGGTGACGATGAAACGTCGATTGGTGCCTTGGGCGTTGGCCTCCGCTTTGACGATCACCCAACGTTGCGCCGGCCAAGAGCCTGCTTGATACCAAAACCCGTCGAGCAGGCGTTGTGACTGGTTGGTGACCTTGAAATTAGCCTCGGCTTGTTCAAGCAGAGATTCGCTGCCTTTTTTGAGAACATTGTTGGCGGCGAGGCCAAAGGTATAGTCGACATTCACCCGTTCGCAGACCGCATACATCCAAGGCATGCCGCAGCCGGCATCACCACGCACATGGATGCGAACGTCGGGCCAAACTTGGCGGAGACGACGAACCAGGTACTCCAGATCGTCGTCGGCGCCGAGGGCGGCATGCACGGAGCCAGGGCGTAGCGATAATAGCACCGTTTGATCGTTGTCGGCGCAGGTGATGAACGAGGGGAAATATTGATACTGTTCGAAATAACCGTGGAAGAGGACCAGTTGTTGCTCGCCATGGGCTGGGTCATCAACGGCGTCGATATCGAAGGTCAGAATGCTTTGGCGGCGTGGCAAACGAGGCGATGAACTGATCGATGAACACGTCGCGGAGCCGCTTGAGCGAAGCGATGGTGACGGAGTTTTCAAACCGTGACAAGGTTGGCTGACTGGCCAAGGCACCGTCGTCGGGCGAGCGGTTGGCAATGAGCTTGAACACGGGATCGTAGCGCAAACTGTCGTGATCGTTTTGATCTTCATAATCGGCAAGGATTCCGAAGATGCGTGAGCGTGCCATTTCCAGGAACGAGTGGTCGCAATCCTCAGGGGAACGGGGGTCGTCCAAAGCTGCGGCGAACTGTCGGGTCAGCCCGATCTGTTCATCGAACTGGCGTAGCGGCAACAGGCCCGCGTCGGACGTTAGTTGCGCCTGGGAAGGCTCGACAACGACGTCCAAATCGCCCCAAAAATCAAAGGTCGCTTGCCAAGCAGTCTGTATACTCACAGCAGGCCTCCGTTCGTGCTCTATAGCTTGCTCGTAACACAAGTTAAGACGCGACCGAAGGCCTTTTTGTTTCAATGTGATGAATAATCCGGGTTAGCAGTGCGCCGAGCGCGTTTGAAGCGGGAAACGGCGCTGGAGTTGTACAGGGAGTTGGATCAAAAACCGCCGTTATTCACCGCAAAGACAACTTTGATCCAAGACCCGGAAGAAGTCGCAGGCGACCTGCGCAAGGACCTTGGTGGCGATGCGGACCCTGTCAAGGGCGACGCTCGGCAACACTTCAATCGTTGGCGAAGCGCATTGGAGAGCGCCGGCGTTCTTGTCTTCCAAGCCGAGAAGATCGGGATCGACGAAATGCGCGGATTCTCCATCACCGAGCGGCCATTACCGGTTGTCGTTGTCAATATCAAAGATGCACCGCCGGCAAGGAACTTCTCTCTCTTTCACGAAGCGGCGCACGTTCTCTTGGGCAATGGCGGATTGTGCAATCTTGAAGAAAGCCATGGCGGTGCCCAACAAAAAATTGAGTCTTTTTGCAATCATGTGGCCGGAGCGGCACTTGTGCCGGCCGAGATTCTTCTTGGGCTTTCAGACACTCCAAAGCAGCGTGTACCGGACCTTCAAGACGACGCTTCGATCCGATTGGCGCGATTTTTTGGCGTCAGCCAGGAAGTGATTCTGCGCCGCCTGGTCACGCTTGGCAGATTGCCTCTCCCGTACTACCTAAAAAAGCGGGAGGAATTCCGAAAAAGACACCCAGCAAGTCAACATAAAAAAGGCGGCTTTGCTTCACCGTCAACAATGGCTCTGGCAACCAACGGCCGGCTTTTTACCAGGCTTGTACTTGATGCTTACGGGGAAGAAAAGATCGGGACCAGCGACATACTTGAGTTCCTTGGAGTTCGCCCGAAACAACTTGACCAGATCAAGAAGGCAATTCTGGAACCTCCGGCCGAGGAATGGGTTGAGCAGTGACCTACAGCATTGATACCAGCGTCTTTATCGAAGGTTGGGTTCGCCATTAGCCGCCACCGACAAATACTCCCCTGGAAACACCGGCGCCAGTTGCTGGTAAGGTTGCGTTTGCTCAAGCAAAGCGTGCAACTTCTTCAACCGATAATGCGGCACCATCGGAAACAAATGATGCGGCAAATGGTAGTCCATGCCCAGCGGAAATACCGCGAATCGAACCAAGGGGCTGCCCTCGAATAGCCGCGTGTGGATGAATCTCTCCTGGCCCAGGCCGCCGTGCTGGATGCCCTCGCGGACAATCATCAGGAAGGCAAACGTCGTCAGCAGCGGCACCACCCACAACACAAGGTAGTAAAGTCCCCACGGCTGGTCTGTCCAATAGGTGAGCCACGCCAGAGCCGAAAACACCAGCGTAATATGCGACATCCGCAGCATCGTGATCCAGCGCCGCGAGACATCGAGCTTGATAAGAGTCTGCGGGTAATAGTGTCCTGGAACCAAACCGTAAAAAGCAACCACCAGCGCCCATAGTCCCACAGGGATCAGGCCGAGCAGCAATGGATCGCCATGCATCGTCAACGCGGTCAACAGCGCGGCCTGCGTCAGGATATAGCCGACCCCGACCGGAATCAGCAGCTTGGAACGCTTGCCACGCGGGGCGTAGGGGCCGACGCCCGTGCCCAGGTTCATGTGCCGCGAGCGAATGCGCATGTAGCGGATCAGGCCCGGCACCCATAGCAACGTCTTGACCAGGCAGTCCCAAAAGAAATGCCGCCGCGACATCGGGAACGGAAAATGATGGCCGCTTTCCTCCATGAAATTCAGGTCCGGATCGCGCGCCGGATCATTGACATATTGATGGTGGGCCAGGTGCTGGATGCGGTAATTGTTGGTGACGCTCCAGATCGGGAACATGCAGAACCAATCCGCGGCCAGCTCATTGAGCACCCGATTGGCGAACAGTGCGTAATGACTGCCTTCGTGGCCGAGCTGCACCAGGCGGTGCTGCCCAATGCCCACCAACCAGAGCGCCGCCAACGTCACGGGGACATTCCACGCCCAAGCCAATCCCCAGCTTTCTCGGCATTGATAGAAGATGATCGGCAGAGCAAGAGCCATTGCCAGCAGCAGATATTCTCGGGCAATAAAAAACCAATTGGTCACATTGTCTGGGTGCCGCAGCGCATTGACGTGGCGCTGGATATCCGGATCGTTTAACAATGGCAGCACTGAAGTTTGAGTGGTTGACATGGCTTCCATCTCGGTCAAATAGCGCGGGGGACAGCCGACTTGTTTTGGCGGACAGCGATGGCAAATCCGCGAGACTGCCGTCGATGAAATGGTTGTGCCAAAGCTGCGTGGACAGCACCGCCACCAGGCCCATTTCGATGGACGTGCGTTGGTTCGAGCCGGCCCGCAAGCCACGGTAGGCCTGCCGCCAATACGTCACGGCTTTGGCATCGAAATACCCAGTCCTCAGCAGGCTCTCCTGGCTCAGCAACTGATCGACGTAAGCCGGCCGCGTGGCGGCGTGAAATCCGTCGAACGGAGCGCGGAACATGACCTTGCTCCGCCAGGCGATTTGCTTTGGCAGCCAGCGCTCGGCAAGTTTGCGCAGCGCATACTTGTCGGTCAAGCGGCGCAGCGTCCAGCGCGGATGGAGCTTGGAGAGGTAGGCGAAAACCTCCTCGTCCAGGAACGGGTAGCGCGTCTCGACGGAGCTGTGCATGGCCACGCGGTCGCCCTTGCCGTTGAGCAATAGTCCCGGCAAATGCACACGGCCGGCCAGGCAGTGGGCGCGGTTGAGCGGGTGCCAGCGGCGCAGTGCGCTCCACGTTCAATTGCAGGTCGTCGTAAGGCAGATAATCCCCCAGGCTTTCCCGCAAAGCTGGGCTATAGAAGCGCCATCTCGACAAGGCCACCATGCCGTAAAGATCCAACCACGGATTGTCGCCCGCCACGGCGTCGCGGATGCGCCGCGTGTTGGACCAGGGGAACCGTGGCGCGCCCGTCAGACGCAGGTAGGCTCGCCTCACCAATCGGCTCACCGGCAAGCCGGGAATTATGTCGAGCAACCCCAGCACGCGATGTGTTTTGTACCAGGGATAGCCGGCCAGCCATTCGTCCGACCCTTCACCCGTGAGAGCCACCTTAAAGCCCTGGGCGTGGACCTCCTGAGCCAGCAGCAGCATCGCCGCGCAGGACGTGTCGATGACCGGACCTTCCGCCGCCTCGATCAGCCGCGGATAGGTTGCCAGGACTTCCGCCTGCCCGCACCGGACCAGCACCGGATCGGCGCCGATGTGCCGGGCCGCGAGCGTCGCTTCCGAGGTCTCGTCCAGGGACGGATCGGGAATCCGAATGGTGAACGACGGGATGGCCTGGCCGCGGATATGACTGGCGAGTGCCGCCACCATGGTGGAATCGACACCGCCGCTCAGGTAGGAAACCACCGGCACGTCGGCCCGCAACCGGCGCTCGACCGCGCCCAGCAGGACCGCTTCGAGGCCATCCACCACGCGCTTGGGATCGTCGCCGCGATCTTCCTGGCCGCGATCGGGGAAGTCGATTTCCCAGTAGGTGCGCTCTTTCACGTTGGCCACGCAGGGGTAGGACGAATTCCCGCTCGGCCCTGGCGGATCCAACTGAACCTGAAGGTAACGTCCCGGCAACAGGGCATAGACCCCGGCAAAACAGGTCACCGCCGCCGGCAAGCCGAAAAACGTGAAAGCGTGGTCAATGCCGCGCGGCTCGATGCGGGCCTCGACCATGCCCGATGCCAGCAGACCCTTGATTTCCGAGGCGAACAGCAGCCACTCCTCACCGTCCAGCGTTTGCCGGGTCCAGTACAGGGGGCAAATCCCAAAACGATCGCGGGCCACGACCAACCGTCGGCGGCGCTGGTCCCACAGGGCCAGGGCAAATTGACCCCGCAACTGTTCCAGCATCCCCTCTTGGTGGTCCTCCCAGAGGTGCGGAATCACTTCGGTGTCGCAGTGGGTCCGAAAGCGATGGCCCCGGCCTTCAAGCTGGGCACGCCGCTCCGGGTAGTCGAACAATTCACCGTTGAAAACAACAGAAACGCTGCCATCCTCATTGCTGATCGGCTGTCGGCCATCCGCCAGCCCCACAATGCTGAGGCGCCGGGACGCCAGGGAAATGCCAGGCTGCTCCAGGTAGCCGTCCTCGTCTGGCCCGCGATGGAACAACGCATCCGCCATCCTGTGCAGAACGCTGCTCGGGACAGAGCGTCTGGAAGTCAGATTGACCACACCAGCAATTCCGCACATGCCGCTTACGACCTTTCCCACGCCTGTATCGGCCAGGCAATTCGGCGCGCTTCCTCAATCGACCCATTTTACCCAACTACTATATTTACACGCGGCGTGCTGGAAAACAGCATTAGCCCGGATTATTCATCACATTGAAACAAAAAGGCCTTCGGTCGCGTCTTAACTTGTGTTACGAGCAAGCTATAGAGCACGAACGGAGGCCTGCTGTGAGTATACAGACTGCTTGGCAAGCGACCTTTGATTTTTGGGGCGATTTGGACGTCGTTGTCGAGCCTTCCCAGGCGCAACTAACGTCCGACGCGGGCCTGTTGCCGCTACGCCAGTTCGATGAACAGATCGGGCTGACCCGACAGTTCGCCGCAGCTTTGGACGACCCCCGTTCCCCTGAGGATTGCGACCACTCGTTCCTGGAAATGGCACGCTCACGCATCTTCGGAATCCTTGCCGATTATGAAGATCAAAACGATCACGACAGTTTGCGCTACGATCCCGTGTTCAAGCTCATTGCCAACCGCTCGCCCGACGACGGTGCCTTGGCCAGTCAGCCAACCTTGTCACGGTTTGAAAACTCCGTCACCATCGCTTCGCTCAAGCGGCTCCGCGACGTGTTCATCGATCAGTTCATCGCCTCGTTTGCCACGCCGCCAAAGCATCTCGACCTTCGATATCGACGCCGTTGATGACCCAGCCCATGGCGAGCAACAACTGGTCCTCTTCCACGGTTATTTCGAACAGTATCAATATTTCCCCTCGTTCATCACCTGCGCCGACAACGATCAAACGGTGCTATTATCGCTACGCCCTGGCTCCGTGCATGCCGCCCTCGGCGCCGACGACGATCTGGAGTACCTGGTTCGTCGTCTCCGCCAAGTTTGGCCCGACGTTCGCATCCATGTGCGTGGTGATGCCGGCTGCGGCATGCCTTGGATGTATGCGGTCTGCGAACGGGTGAATGTCGACTATACCTTTGGCCTCGCCGCCAACAATGTTCTCAAAAAAGGCAGCGAATCTCTGCTTGAACAAGCCGAGGCTAATTTCAAGGTCACCAACCAGTCACAACGCCTGCTCGACGGGTTTTGGTATCAAGCAGGCTCTTGGCCGGCGCAACGTTGGGTGATCGTCAAAGCGGAGGCCAACGCCCAAGGCACCAATCGACGTTTCATCGTCACCAATCGCCCTGGCGCTCCCATCCTGCCGGAGGCCGCCTACGACGACTACGCGGGGCGCGGCGAAAGCGAGAACCGCAACAAGGAACTCAAGTGTGACTTGAAGATCGACCGCACTAGCGATCATCGCTTCGTGGCCAACTTCTTCCGCCTTTATCTGCACGCGGCAGCCAGCAACTTGCTGGTGCGCTTACGCCGGGAATTCGCATCGCCGCCATCTCCGCAGCCAACGCCACTCAATCCAGTCGACAACGAACCGCTACCGACCGAAGCGTTTGCCGATCCCCACCGCCGCCGTTATTTCAATCAGCGCCGTCAAGTCGATCCGCTTGGTGAAGGCCATCCCTGCACGTGGCGTAGCTTGCTGATCAAGGTGGCCGCCGAAGTCACCGTCAGCAGTCGCCGGATTTTAGTCCGCCTCAGCGCTGCCTGGCCCTACCTCGATTGGTACCGCCGGCTCGCCGAGTTCCTCACTTCAACGCCGCGCATCTCCAGTGCTTAGCCAACCGCCAGCTCGAAAAATCGCAACCCCCCGGCGTGGGGGTAAGGGGGCGCTATTCCTTGCGGTGGCGCAAATCCGAAAACTGCCCTTGCTTCATTTCCCTTAAGCATGCCCCTTGCTAATGTGGCTAAGGCGATGAATAATCCGGGTTAGTTGGTGGGAAACCGAAAGACATGCCGGCAGAACGCCTTGCCTTGCCGGCATTGACGGTGACACTGGTGGAATCGGCATAGATGGTAAGAACACATAACCGGTGGTGTCCGTGGCGATTACGACGTGGTCGCCGCTGGTGGGGCACGTTCCGCCGGCCCAGAGGCTATCGCCAGGATTCGTGGGGGCAGGCTTGCGATGTCATCCATCACTTATCGAGGCCTGGGCAAGAGGGCCGCCGCAGGCAGAAATTGCAAATCAACGTTGCTTCAGCCGCCGCAAACTCGCTGCCGCTTCCGCCGACAATTCCTTGCTATCCGTTTGGCTAAGCAGGCCTTGAATCAACTGGCGAGCCTGCGCGGTTCCAAGCCGCTCCAAGACCTCCAGCATCCGCGTGTTGCGGAGACGCTGTGGCTCCTGACGGCGAAGGATGTCCTCCAACCGCTGCCGCACTTCCAAGGTGCCAGCTTGTTCAAGGGCCTTCCGCAGCAAGTCCTCTTGGAGTGCGAATACGTCCAACTCCGCGGTGGCTGTTTTGCGCACTTTGTATTCAATGCTGTCGAGGTCCTTGATCCATTGCCGCATTTGCTGAGGCGCTGCCCGCGGCAGGTTATTCCAACCCTCCTTCAGAATGGCGACCGCTTCGTTGGGACGGCCGATCAGTTCGCATACCGCCTGGAAGCCCACCGCTGCATCACTAGCCGCAAGCTGTTGCCACAATTTTTGCTGGTTCTCCTTGGTCAGTTTCAAAGTGGCGCGTGGAGGAGATTTCCCCTGGCCGTAAACGTCCCAGATATAAATGGGGGCGTCGTTGCTGGCCGCGGCCAACAGGCGGCAGTTGGGCGAAAAATCAACGGAGTAAACGTCGCTCTCATGGCCGGTGATGCGCTGGCGCTGGCGCCACTCGAAACCTCCCACAAACGCAGAGTGTTATCACCACTGCCAGTTGCCAGCATGCGGCCATCGGCCGTCATGGCCACACAGGTGACCCGCTCTTGGTGGCCGGCGAAGTTGCGCAGTTCCTTTCCCGTGGCAACATCCCAAAGTTGCACCTCACCGGTATCGTTCGGCCGCCCCGGCTCGCCACCCACCGACACGAGCCGGGAACTGTCGGCCGAGAAAAGCACCGCAAACGCCGAGCCACGCCGCGGCGTCAAACGGCTGACCAATTTGTAAGTTGCGAGGTCCCACAACCGAATGTCGTAATCCCGGCGCAGGCGCCGTCGGAGCCATAAGATGCCAGCCAGCGGCCATCGGGTGACACGGCGACATGGTCTACAAAAACGGTGTGGTTATTTAGCTCCTGCAGCATTTTGCCCGTCGCCACCTCCCAAACGATTACTCGGGGGTCAAATCCACCGGCCGAGAAAAGCTTGGTGCCATCCGTCGAAAACGCCGTGCTAAAAATTAAAGTCTTCTCTTTGTGCCCCTTCAAAAGTGCGCACTGTTTGTCCGGTTGCGCAATCGACCAAAATCAACTCCGTTTTGCCGGTAAGAAATGGGCCTCCGGTGTCATTTGTGTAATGGGCTGTAGCCAGTAACTTTCCGTCTGGAGAAAAGGACTGGCCGCCCCACCAATCCGGGTCATGCGGCAACTGCCTGACTAATTGTCCGGTGGCGACCTCCCACCAGTAGACGCCATCGTCATCTGCGTAGGTGCGTAATTGGCTGCCACCGGCCAGGAATTGAACATTTCCCAGACGACTAGTCGGTTCAGGCGAGGGCGCCACAGCCTTGCCCGTTGCAAGGTCCCATACGGTGATTGAGCTACCGCCGTTATTTGCGGCAGCCAGTGTCTTGCCGTCGGGCGCGAACACCAAGGATGTTGTGTTGCGCGGAGGGCGCATACGGTGCAACTGCTTTCCTGTGCCCACGTCGAAAACCGCGATTTGTTTTCCGCCTACGGCCAGCAGATTGCCGTCTGGGGAGAAAGCCGCGCTGAATGCCTCCCGTGCTTCGATCGAGTGCCGTTGTTTACCGGCCGACAGATCCCAAAGAACCACCCGGAAAGGATCCTCCTGTCTATTCTCCGGCCACATGAGCGCGGCTAGCATTTGAGCATCGGCGGAAACGGCCACGTTGTAAGCCATACCCTTCGCTATCTTCTGGGTACGCAAAAGCTTGCCTGTCGCGATGTCAAAAGCCCGGACAAAATATGTCTCATTTTGAGTCACGCCGACGTAAAGTGTCCTGGCGTCAAGAGAGAATTGCATTAATGGTTTTCTCGAAATTCCCCCCAGGTACTTGGCCACCGCGACGAAACGCAATTTCTCCTTGGCGGTGGCTGCTTCACAAACGCGCACCGTGCCGTCAGCGCAACCGCAGGCGAATGTGGTGAGGTCTGATGAAATGGCAGCGCCGCGAACTGTCTCGTCGCCTTCGGCTTTCGGCCACTGGTGCTTAACGATGATTTTGCCGTCGGCGGTCTCCACAAGAACAAATTCCTTTTGTCCGATTCCCGCCAGTCGCTTCCCGTCACTGCTGAGGGCCACTGCATTAGTCGCGGAAGTGGTCAGGCGCCAAAGCAGTTTGCCGGTCTTGGCGTCCCAGAGTCGGAGAAAGGCGTCGCCGTCGGTTGAAACCAGTGCTTTGCCGTCGGGCGTGTACAGCATGGAACCAATGCCGCTGGTGTGGCGCAGGCGCATCGAGCCGAGCCGATTAAGCGCTCCCGGCGGTAGCGGGTCGCCAAATAGATCGGTGGCGATGGGCGGGTCGTTCTTCGCTGTCTCGCCTTTCGCGGGAGCTGGTTGACCTTTCTGCACCTCAGCCGGCTGCCCCTTCTCCATCAACGCTCCGTGGCCGGCCAGGCCCGCACCGCCGAGGCCAAGCAACAGCACCATGATGATCAGTTTCCCCTTGATTCCGACCATGCTTGCCATCGCTTCCTCCGCCAAGGCAATCGCCTGTGCTGAAAGGGCCCCACTAACCACGGCCTTGCCCGCCGCGATACTTACCGCCGCCTTCACCGTGTTAATAATCAGCATCGCCCCCACCGGCGCACCGGAAACCTTCTCGCACAACACCGTCGCCAATGCCCCGGCCGACAATGCGACGCCACGCCGCACCAATTGCTGCCGCAGCAATTCGCGGCCACGGCCAAGCCGGCTGGCCAGCGTGCTCTTGGACCAACCCAGTTCCCGAGCGGCCTGGTCGTAGCTCTTGCCCTCGAAATAGCAGAGCACCAGGGGCGCTCGGTACTTTTCCGCCAGGTGGGCGATTTCCTCGTCGAGCACGCCGCGGATTTCCTGCCAGGTTACATCATCGAGCGGTTCCGTGGCACGCATCGGTTCGATCTGCCTTTCTCGGCGACGACGAACAGCCTCGCTGGCCCTGGCCTTCTTGGCAATGCGCTGGGCCACGGCATAGAGCCAGCTTCCCAGCGATGCCGTTCGCGAAATCGACGCCGCCCGGCGGACCAGAACCAGGAAGGTAGCTTGAAACGCGTCTTCCGCCTGAGGCGAGTCGCCGAGCACGCGCCGGCACACGCCTAGAACCATCGGGCCGTGGCGGTGGACGATCACAGAGACCGCCACCTCGTCGCGGTGAACACGGTAATGCTCCAGAAGTTCCGCGTCCGTCAGGTCGCGCGCGGCCGCCGAGCCGCAAACCTTGCGCAGATACAGGAGCAGATCGCCGAAAGGTGCTTTAGCCATGTGCCGGAGCCTCCGCGGTAGGTTTTACAGTAATAGTGCCGGCAATGGCTTGGTCGTGCGAATAATTCCGGTGAATGTTTTGCGCGGTTGACTACCCTGCACAAGAATATCATAATCATATCATGGTTCGTGTCACACTTGAGCCGCTAGCTGCGGACCAATTTTTGGAGCTACCCGCCCGCGTTAAGGATCGGATAGGCAAGCTTTTGGCTCACCTGGAAAACTGGCCTGCCGTTAGCGGGGCCAAGCCGCTCAAAGGCGACCTGGCCGGGTAGTACCGATCGCGGACCGGAGATTACCGCCTTCTGTTCCGCGTGGCCAAGGACGAAATTATCGTCGAGCGGATCGGCCACCGCGATGGTTTTTATGAGGAGTGACCGTGATCGGATTGCAACGGTTGGAACTGGCCGGCAAACGCTTCGTGGTATTGGAAGAAACGGAATACGAACGGCTTTGCCGGGACGCGCGGGAAGCACCCAAGGAAGATGATTTGCCGGACTTACCGAAACCCGACAAGTCGGGGCGGTTTCCAGCCGTCGAATATGCGCGGATTGCATTGGCGCGTGACTTGATCCGCGACCGCAAGGGTCTGGGACTTTCCCAGCAGGAGCTTGCCAGGATCGCCGGCGTCAGGCAGGAAACGCTTTCCCGCCTGGAGGCCGGCAAGCAAAGCGCCAGCTCTCGCACCGTGGATAAAATCTGCAAGGCACTGGAAGCGGAAAGAAGTCGAAGGGGCAAGAAAGAGGGTTGAAAAGAGGAGTGCCGTTTGCACGCCATGACGGCTTAGTGCTGAATGCGTTGGAGGATGATGCGGAAAACCTCTTCCGTGTCAACCTTGAGGCCTGCCAGGTTGAGGTTTAGTTCCGTGAACCCCAGTGCGAGATTTGCCTTCACGAGTTTTCGGCGAATCGGTGACAGCTTTGCGAGGTACACGGACGGATCATTTACCTGCAAGCAGACAAAGTCATTACCATGGACCGACAGGACGTATGCGCCATTGATATCCGACCAAAGTATCCTTCCAACGCCGAGGGTGCGATCCAGGACTCCGTCCTGATCAAACAGAAGCCGCGGGCGCAGGTCAATCGTTTGGCACAGCAAGACGGCAGCTCCAAGCCCGAAAAAGACCACTGTCACGCCTCCTAAAATTGGAGCCTTTCCGCTCCAGATCAACAATGCTCCCGCAAATGTGAATGACGCGCTGCCGAGCGTGTAGACAAGAAAGTGACACGCACTTCGCCTTAAAGCGAGCGGCTGGAGATTATCATGCAATTCAAGGCTGATCGTCCTTGTGGATGGACGCCGCAAGTTTTTTTGGACCAGGTCCCACGCTGCGACAATCAAGCATCCGCCAAAGAACACGATCGCTCCCCAAGACGCCACTGGATCATGGCCCTTCCACGCGAGCAAGCAACCCACGGCCACGAAGGCCAGGCTTATTAGCAGGACTAGAATGTTCATCCGGGGGTGTCTCCGGCGATGATTCGCACCACTTTGCCTCCATTGACCATCATACAGTGATTGCCGCGTCCCACATATTGCTCCGCTGCGCAGCCCCTGATGGCAGCTGCTATGTCGGTCGGCAAAGGCCTTTTTGCCACAAGCTGTGGCAAAAATGATCAGGCCTTCTTATCGAGCCCCGCGCAAGTCCCCTTGCTTGACCCGTTACCACCATTGGATTACAGTTAGTTCAAGGAAATGGTGGCTCATTTCAGTGGCTGACGGTGCTTGGGGGGTAAAGCGATGACTGAAACCAGGGCTGATGCGGCGCAGTGGCTGCCCGCGGCTCGGGCCGGGTCCAGCGAGGCTCTCGGCCAGGTGTTGGAGACGTGTCGGGGGTATCTGCTTTTGATTGCCCAGCAAGAATTGGATCAAACGTTGCAAGCGAAGGCAGGCGCCTCGGACCTGGTGCAGCAGACGTTCCTGGAAGCGCAACGTGATTTCGGCGGCTTTCAGGGGACGACGCAGGCGGCGCTGCTGGCCTGGATGCGCCAACTGCTGATCAACAACCTGGCCAACTTTCGCCGCGATTTTCATCGGGACAAACGCCGGGTCAGCCGCGAAATCGCCTTGCCCGCGGGAGATTCATCGAGGCGGCGCGCGACTGGCGTCGACGCGAGAGCTTCAACCCCCAGCGTCGAGATGATGCGAGCCGAGCAAACCGAGGCCCTGCAGTTCGCCCTGGATCGGTTGCCCGAGGATTACCGACGCGTCATTCAGCTTCGCTATCGGGAAGAGCAGTCGTTCGAGGCCATCGCGGAGCTGATGGAACGCTCGCAGAATGCGGTCCGCAAGCTGTGGTCGCGGGCGATTGAACGTTTGCAGCAAGAACTGGATGCCAATCCATGAATGCCGATGCAGATCCGGTGCTCGAAGAGGAATTCATCACCCGCCTGGCCGCGTGTGATGAAGCCCTCGCCACGGGTTCGCCGCCGGAGATCTTGGCCCAGGACGCATCGCCCGAGTTGACGCAGCGCTTGGAGCGCGGCCTGGCTTGCGTGCAACGCCTGCAGCAGTTGCGTCCGCAGCGCCGCTCGGCCGACGCCGCCCTAACCGAGCTAAGCTGCCCCACGCGCATCGGCCGGTTCGAGATCCGCTGTCTGCTTGGGCGCGGCGGCTTCGGCATCGTCTATCGCGCCTTTGACCCCGTGCTCCGCCGCGAAGTGGCGCTGAAAATCCCGCGGGCCGACGCCCTTGTCGACGCCAATTGCCTGGCACGTTTCCAACGGGAAGCGCGGGCCGCCGCCGGGCTCGACCATCCCAACCTGGTGCCCGTGCACGAGGCGGGCCAGCTAGGTCCGATTGCTTATATCGCCTTCGCTTGCTGCCCCGGCAGCGACCTGGCCACGTGGCTCAAGCAACGGACAGGCCCGGTTCGCTGCGTCGAGGCGGCCCGTCTGGTGTGGATCTTGGCACGGGCTATCCACTATGCCCACGGCCGCGGCATCTTGCACCGCGACCTCAAGCCCAGCAATGTCCTGCTCTCCCCCGTCACGCCAGGCGCCACACCGTCGGGTGACAGCGTTTGGCTGCCAGACCCCGACACCGCCTTGATTCCGCGCGTCACAGACTTTGGACTGGCCAAGTTCACCGACGGCGATCAAGCCCAGACCAAGTCCGGGGACATGATCGGCACGCCGAGTTACATGGCCCCCGAGCAAACGGATGCCCGGCTGGGGGCGGTGGGACCGGCGACCGACATCTATGCCCTGGGCGTCATTCTCTATGAAGTGGTGACGGGCCGCCCGCTTTTCTGGGCCGAGACAGCCGTGGAAACGCTGCTGCAGGTGAAGACGGTTGAGCCGATGAGGCCGAGCCGGCTGCGGCGGGAGTTGCCGCGCGACCTGGAGACCATCTGCCTGAAATGCTTGCACAAAGAGCCGCATAAACGCTATGGAAGCGCGCAGGCCCTGGAGGAAGACCTCAACCGGTTTTTGACTGGCAGGCCGATTCAGGCACGTCCAAGCAGCCTTACCGAGCAGGCGCTGAAATGGGCTCGGCGTCATCCTGCCCTTACATCCTCACTGACCGCGCTGCTGCTGGTCACGGTCCTCGGCATGGGCGGCATCCTTATGCAATGGCAGGCGACGCAAAGCGCGCTGGCCGACGAAGCATGGGCCCGGCAAGAAGCAGAACATGAGCGGGAGCGTGCCCAGCAAGCCCACCACAACGAGGCCAAGGCGCGTGAAAGGACCGAAGTCGCCCTGTATCACAGCCGCGTTGTGTTGGCGCACCACGAATGGCTGGCCGGCAATGTCGGGCATTCGGGCCAGCTTCTCGACGAGTGCCGGGCCGACCTACGGGACTGGGAATGGCGCTATGTGCCGCCGGCTCTGCGACAGCGCCGTGTTCACCTGTACCGGCCATTCCACGCATGTGATGAGCGTCGCCTTCAGCCCGGACGGCAAATACCTCGCCTCCGCCGCGGGCCAGTGGTACACGAGCGACCCGGGCGAGGTGAAGCTTTGGGATGCGTCCAGCGGCAAGCTGCTTTGGACAGGGCTGGGAATTACTGGGCCCGTGATGACGGTCGCCTTCAGTCCAGACGGCCGGCGGCTGGCCTCAGCGACGGCAAGCTGGGGGGCCCTGAGCGGTGAAGTCAATATCTGGGAGACGGCGACTGGCAAGTCACTCACCACCGTGGAATGCCCGTCGCGCATTTTTGGTGTCGCCTTTAGCCCGGACGGAAGCCGCCTGGCGACCGGCGGGAGGGATGGCAAGGTTCGCCTGTGGGATCCGGAATCCGGCCAGCAACTTTTTGTGCTCGAGGGGCACGAGCAAACCGTCTTCAGCGTCGCCTTCAGTCCCGACGGCAGTCAACTGGCCTCGGCGGGGTGGGATGGCACCGCCGTCGTCTGGGATTTGGCCAGTCGAAATGCCGCCCGAACCCTGCATGGCCCGGTCGACTTGCGGAGCGTGGCTTTCAGCCCTGACGGCAGGCACTTGCTCGCCGCCAGCTACGACAAAAGCGTCAAGATCTGGGATATCGCGAGCGGAAAACCGCGGCGCACGTACTGGGGCCATCGCTCTCCGGTGCTCTGCGCCGTATTCGCCCGCGACGGCCATAGTGTCGCCTCCACGGACAACACGGGGATCGTCCACATCTGGGACGCGGAAACGGGCGAGATGCTCAACAAGATCCGTGGCCACACGGGCGCCGTGCCCTGCGCGGCCTTCAGCCCAAGCGGCCCATGGCTCGCGACGGGCGGCCACGACCGAACGGTGCGGCTTTGGGACGTGAGCCGAGAACAGGATGCGTACTCGCTTCCCGAGGCCGCGGGCAGCAACAGCGTGGCTTTCGGTCCCAACGGGCGTCTCCTCGCGGCCGGCGGTTACACACGGTCGACAGGATACATGGAAAAAAGTGTGCGCATCTGGGATTTGAAAAAAATGGCCGAGCCGCGCTGCTGGCAGGGGCACGCGAGTTGGGTCCGTTGCGTTACTTTCAGCCTCGACGGCAAGCTGCTCGCGTCGGGCAGCGCGGATCGAACAGTGCGTCTTTGGGACGTGGCCACGGAGCAGTCCTTGGCCGTGTTCGAGGGCCACACGGACATGGTCACGGCCGTGAGCTTCAATCGGGACGGAATGCGTTTAGCCTCGGCCAGCCTCGACAAGACCGTGCAACTGTGGGACGTCGCCTCGGCACAGCGTCGCGGCGTATTGACCCATCCACAACCTGTCCACGGCGTGGACTTTGCGCCCGACGGCAAGCGCCTGGTGGCCGTTGGCGATGGCGGCATGGTGTTTGTCTGGGACGCCGAGACGGGGATGAAGCTCTTCGCCTTGCCGGGTCACCGCGACGTGGTCGAACGCGGCGTTTTCAGCCCCAGCGGCCACCGGCTCGCCACGGCAGGTTGGGACAAGACGATTCGGATATGGGACATGACTGCCGACCCGCCGGACGGACAGGCCGCCGCGCCGCTGCACACTCTCGTCGGTCATACCGACCACATTGTCGGCCTGAGTTTCAGCCCCGACGGCCGACGGCTGGCGTCGACCGGTGGGGACCAAACCATCCGCATCTGGGACGTGGCCTCGGGCAATGAGGCGTTGACGTTACATGGCCATCCGGATTATATCTGGGACGTGGCATTCAGCCCCGATGGCCGCCTGCTCGTTTCCGCGAGTTCCCGCGACATCAAGGTCTGGGACGCGGGCGGCACGGCGGTTGGCGCAAAATGAGAGATGAACGCGGTTCAAACTGTACGATCATCCTCCGAGCATTGGCACCAACAACTCTTTCACCTCGTGCAGGTATTTTGCAAGGCCAGTGAACTCGCCACGCCGCCGCAAAAGGTCAAGGTCAGCTCGAAGCCAGCAATCGGTTTCCCGCTCACGGTTCGCACCAACAAGCTGTCGGAGCACGCTTTTGGCGCTTTTGAAATCGCCATCGTGTTTGGCGGTCAACTTATCCGCGCCTTCTCGCGGATCGAAGCCAAGTTCACTCCGCAATTGCTCAAGCGATTCCTGTTCAGTTGGGTTGACTGGATCGAATCCGGCGAGAACCCAACATTCGCGTTTGGTGTGGGCAAGCCCGATGACAACTGGCACGCCGACTTTCGTGGTGCTTCGAGCTTGCTCCAACCCTTTGCGGCGTTCCGTTTGGCCATCGTCGTCGCGAATCAGAACGATGGCATTTGCGGGGCGAGAACAGGATCTGAGGAGAAGCAAGGCACGTCGAGCGGCATGCGCATCGGCAGCACCGGGCAAGCCGCTAAAGTGTCCGTGAGCTTTGAGGTTCTTGCGCTCACCAAATCCGCTGCCTCGCGCCACGTAAGATGAGGCTCGTTCGGCTCAAGGCCGCGCCAACAGCGATAGTCATTCAGGACTTCCTCGGTGATCCAATCCACCTCGCGACAGAAAACGCGATCCGCCAATTCGCAGGCGGTTGCCCTGTCCGCGGAGGCTTCGCAAACGATGGCAAATGACATGGGCATCGGTCAACTCTCCACCGGCTCTACATCCGGCACCCATTTATCGCTTGCGACACTCCAGAATTCGCCGGGCGTCATCTCATCCTTCCACTTCTCGAACTCGGGATGGCCGTCGAGCCGCGCACACGCCACAGACCCGTCGGATTTGAGCGCGGTCAGACGAACCTCCTCGGGCAACAGGCAGTCCAACAGGTATGGCGAATGAGTGGTCGCCACGATCTGCAATTGCGGATTCTGCTGCAACAATTTGCGAAGCAGGGACATAAGATCCTTCTGGGCTTTGGGGTGCAACCCGTGGTCGAGGTCATCCAGCAGCACCAGGTTGGCGCGATGGGGACCAATGAACGCCGTCAACAAACCGAGTACAAGCAGGGTGCCATCGCTGACCATGTGGCTAGGGATATCGGGCGCACCAACGAAATCGAACACCAGAGATTCACCCAATTGGGAGCGTTGCCAAGCATCGACCCTTCCCGTTTGATGATTCACGACCTGCTCCGTGACAGCCACGGAAACCCTGTCAAAACGCATTCGCGTCACTGCGGGTATGACTGCTGCAAGAGCTTGCTGAATACGGTCGAAATCGTCCGGCCGATTTAATCGCATGTAAGCGAGATACGATGCCAATCCCTCTCCACTTGGCTTGATCGTGGATTTTTCTGCTTCTTTTAGCATAACGGACGGCCGGGCAAGCACTGCAGGGTCCAGTCGCAAAATGACGGCGTTGCGCATGAAGTGAGGTTGATTCGCATCCACGCCTTGCCAGGTGGCACCATTCTTGCTGAATGATGGCGAGAATTTGAAGGACCACGACTCACGATGGCTCTCCGCGGCTTCCACGCTCAGCACAGGTTCTGGCAAGGGCGGCTTTGGAAAAGCCTGAAGTCTTAGTTCCCAGTTGCTGGCAACGACTTCAATGGTCAATTCGCCGTGTCCATTTCGGCTATAACAAAAGAATGGGCTTCGGGCTGCCCGCAGCCATTCTTCCGGCTTGGTATCTAGCAGCCGCGACATGTATTCGAGGCCTTGAAGAACGCTCGATTTTCCCGAAGCATTGGGGCCGACAAGAACGGTGAGTTGCCCCAGGTCCACATCGACGTGGCGCAATCCCTTGAAATTTCGAAACCGAACTTCGCCGATCATTTCGAATCACCTTTCTCGCCGCGGAGGGCACAATCCCGCGTCGCTTACCGGCAGCCTCCTCGCGCCTGTCGTTTGCCGAACTTCCGGTATAGCATACCACACCGTAACTATTGTTGGACACTGCGAGATTCGCTCGGTACACTTTCCTTAACCGTCCCAAAACTCTCCGACTTATCATTCGCCCCGCGCGAGGTGGAACATGCGATGTCTGCTCATCCTGGCTTCAGCCGTGTTTTGTTTATCGTTGCTGGCACCCTCCGGCAAAAACGCCGCGTTGGCCCAGCAGAAGGAGAAGGGCAACCGGCTGGAATTGATCGACAAGGCCTTGCCCGAAAAGCCGCCCGTCAAGCCGAAGCAGTCTCGCAAGATCCTGATTTTCGCTAAAACGGCCGGGTTCTATCACGAATCGATCCCCACGGGCACCTTGGCCCTCACCATGATGGGCGAGAAAACAGGCGCGTTCACCTCGATCACCACAGGCGATGAAGCGTATTTCGAGCCCGAGAAACTCAATAAATTCGATGCCGTGCTCATGCTAAACACCACCAACGATGTCTTCAGACCCAAGAACGCCGGCAAGGGAGAGGTCTCGCAGCGCGAGGAAATGCTCAAGAAGAGCTTGAAGGATTTCGTCAGCGGCGGCAAGGGGATCATCGGAATTCACGCCGCGACCGACACCTATCACAATTGGCCGGACTACGCCACCATGATGGGCGGAACATTCTTGCAGCACCCCTGGACTTCGAATTCGAAGGTGTCGATCAAGAACCTGGAGCCGAACAACCCCATCAATGCGGCATTTGGCGGCAATGGATTCGACATCGTTGATGAGATCTACATCTTCCGGCCCGGCACTGCTCTCGGCACCGAACGCAGGTTCTTGTTGGCGCTTGATGACACCAAAATGGACGTGAGCAAGGGCAAGCGCGATGACAAGTTCTACGCTATCAGCTGGATCGCCAACTATGGCAAGGGCCGAAATTTCTATTGTTCGCTGGGACATAATGACCACATTTACTGGAATCCACCGGTCCTGGCCCATTACCTTGCAGGCATCCAGTACGCTCTCGGCGACCTGGAGGCCGATGCCACCCCTACCGCAAAAACCGCGAAGTGAGGTCATCCATGAAACAGTACTGCTACGTCATCATGAACAACGCTGGGCACAGCTGGGCGCTGCTCACTGCCGATGATGCGATCGCGCCTCGCGACCAAAGTACGCCCGTGCTGCCCCAGCTGCTGCAGGAGGGTTGGGAGCCGATTCGGGAAACACCCATGGGCGGCGGCACATCGCAATTGGCCCACTCGCTCATTCTGCTGGAACGAGGGGCCGTCAAGGTAAAGCCGCCCAGGTCACCGAAGCCGCGCTGACACGGCACTGTCACACCAACCCGAAGCGCCAGCGACGCAAACTTCCCACCTCGCTGACGCTTCGGGTTAGTATCCCGCGCTAAGCGGAAAGGCTAATAATGCGAACCAAAATGCCATGGTGTGTTGTCCCATTGTTCCTTGCCGCTGCCTGGTCCGTCAACTCCGCCCAGCTTCAACCCACCAAACCCGGCTCCACCGGCAAAACGTCCATGACTCTCACACAACAACAGGCTTCGGCGTTCGCACAACTGGCTCTCAAGGGACTGCAAAAACAATACCCCAATAAGCCCGGCGATGTGCTCAACGACGATGCTGACGTCAAAAGCCCGAAGGCGATGCATCCCGCCTTCTACGGCTGTTTCGATTGGCATTCGTCGGTGCACGGCCACTGGATGCTCGTGCGGCTGTTGCGACTGTTCCCCGACTTGCCCGAAAAGCAGCAAATCCGCAAGGTCCTGGCGGAGAATCTGACCGCCAAGAACCTGCAAGCCGAGGCGGATTATTTCAAGCTGCCCAACCACCAATCCTTCGAGCGGACCTACGGCTGGGCCTGGCTGCTGAAACTGGCCGAGGAGCTGCACGGGTGGAACGATGCGGGCGGCCGGCAGTGGTCGACCGATTTGCAGCCGCTCGCGGACACCATCGTGGCGCGCTACATCGCGTTTCTCCCCAAGCAAACCTACCCGATTCGCAGCGGAGTCCATTCCAACACGGCATTCGGGTTGGCCTTTGCTCTCGACTATGCCCGGACGGTCGGCCACAAACCGTTGCGCGAGCTGATCGAGCAGCGCAGCCGGGATTATTACGGCGAAGACACCGGCATCCCCGCCAAATGGGAGCCGGACGGCGCCGACTTTTTCTCGCCCAGCCTCATGGAAGCCGATCTGATGCGGCGGGTGCTGCCGCCAGTCAATTTCCAGAAGTGGTTGGCGACTTTTTACCCAGACCTTGCCAAGGGTGAGCCAAAAACGTTGCTGACGCCGGCCAAGGTGAGCGACCGCACCGATCCGCAGATCGTTCATCTCGACGGCCTCAATTTGAGCCGAGCCTGGTGCATGCGCAGCATCGCTGCAGCCTTGCCGCCCGGCGATCCGGCCCGCAAAGAGCTCGCCGACGCGGCCACGCGCCACGCCGAGGCGGCGCTCAGCCACGTCGCCAGCGGCGATTATGCGGGCGAGCATTGGTTGGCGAGTTTTGCTGTTTACTTGCTGACCTCGGGGGGAAACGATGAGGGGAAAGGGATGAAGGATGAGGGATGAGGGATGAAGCAGAGCAATTCATCTACTTTCATCCCTCATCCTTCATCCCTCATCCCTCATCCCTTTGGAGGAAGTAATGGCCGCTGCCTTTGAACTCGCCAGCAAGTTCCAGCCCGCCGGCGATCAGCCGCAGGCCATCGACAAGCTCGTCGCGCGGCTTTCGCGAAGGCAAGCCGTGCCAGGTGCTGATGGGCGCCACCGGCACCGGCAAGACGTTCACCGCGGCCAACGTCATCGCCCAGCTCGGCAAGCCGACGCTCGTCCTGTCGCACAACAAGACGCTGGCCGCCCAGCTCTACAAGGAGTTTCAAGGCTTCTTCCCGCACAACGCCGTCCATTACTTCGTCAGCTATTACGACTACTACCAGCCCGAAGCCTACATCCCGCAGCGCGACATCTACATCGAGAAAGACGCCTCGATCAACGAGAACATCGACCGCCTGCGCCTGGCCGCCACCAGCGCCCTGGTCAGCCGCGAGGACGTGATCATCGTCGCCAGCGTGTCGTGCATCTACGGCTTGGGTTCGCCCAGCGACTACAAGCGCGATGATGGTCCGCCTCGTCAAGGGCGAGATCGATCGATCGCGACAATCTGCTGCTGCAAGCTGGTCGACATCCAGTACGAGCGCAACGACGTCGCCTTCGAGCGCGGCAAGTTCCGCGTCCGCGGCGACGTCGTCGAGGTCTGGCCGGCCTACGAGGAATTCGGCCTGCGCATCGAGCTGTTCGGCGACGAGGTCGATGACCTGTCGATCATCAATCCCGACCAGCGGCGAGACGCTGCAAGCAGCTCGACGAGACTGTACATCTACCCGGCCAAGCACTTCGTCACGCCGGAGGAGCGGATCCAGCCAGGCCGTCGACGGCATCCAGCAGCGAGCTGGAACGAACGGCTCGAAGTATTTCACGCAGCAAGGCAAGCTGCTGGAAGCCCAGCGGCTGGCGGCCCGCACGCGCTTCGACATGGAAATGCTGCTGGAAGTCGGCCACTGCCCGGGCATCGAGAACTACGCCCGCTGGTTCAGCGGCCGCAAGCCGGGCGAGCCGCCGTACACGCTGCTCGACTTCTTTCCCCGACGATTTCCTGATGGTCGTCGACGAATCGCACGTCACCTTGCCGCAGGTGCGCGGCGATGTTCGCCGGCGACCACAGCCGCAAGACTCACGCTGGTCGAGCACGGCTTTCGCCTGCCCAGCGCCCTCGACAATCGGCCGCTGCGTTTCGACGAATGGGAAAAGCGGCGTCAAGCAGGTGCTGTTCATGTCGGCGACGCCGGCGGCCCTATGAGCTGGAGCGCGTGCGGCGGCGAAGTGGTCGAGCAGGTGATCCGGCCGACGGGCCTGGTCGATCCGGTGTTGCACGTCAGGCCGGCGCGCGGCCAGGTGCCCGACCTGCGTCGAGGAGATCAAGAAGCGGGCCGAACGCAAGGAACGCGTCGCTGGTGACGACGCTGACCAAGCGGCTGGCCGAAGACCTGAGCCGACTATTTCCGCGAGGCCGGCCTGCGCTGCAAATGGCTGCACTCCGAGCTGGACGCCATCGAGCGCGTGCAGGTGCTGCGCGAGCTGCGCGAGGGGGCGTTCGACGTGCTGGTCGGCGTCAACCTGCTTGCGCGAAGGGCTCGATCTGCCGGAGGTGTCGCTGGTGGCGATCCTCGACGCCGACAAGGAAGGCTTTCTGCGCAGCGGAACGTCGCTGATTCAGACCATCGGCCGGGCGGCCCGCAACGTCAACGCCGAGGTGATCCTCTACGCCGACAAGGTGACCGATTCGATGCAGCGGGCCATCGACGAAACCGACCGCCGGCGCGAGCTGCAGCTGGCGTACAACGCCGAGCACGGCATCACGCCGGAGACGGTGCGTTCGGCGATCAGCATGGGCATCGAGGACGAGATCGCCGCCCACAAGATGGTCGCCGGAAGCGGCGGGCAAACCCGGCGACGATTACGTGACCGAGGAATACCTGGAAGAGCTGCACGCCGAGATGCTCAAGGCCGCCGCCGATCTGGAATTCGAGCGTGCGGCCCAGTTGCGCGACCGGATCGCGGAATTGAAAGGAAAGCCCGTGGCGGCGCCGCAGACCAAAAAACGGCGGAGACGGAGGTAGTGGGCAGTGGGCAGTGAAAGAAACCGGACCCGATGTGGGGTGATGGGGTTCAATGATTGAGTAATATGCGAAACCCTTGCGTCGCCTGAGGACACTTACATGAAGCGCTGCATGATATGGGCATTGGTTGCTGGGGGCGTCGTCCTGACCGGATCGGCCGCCGTCGCACAGGATGGAAAAACGCTCACTGTCGTTGACGGCAGCGGCAAGGAACATGTGCTCAAGAGCTGGAAATTCGCCGCGGGTATCAAGTATTTGTCCTGGTTGGCGCCGGCCGGAGCCGAGGACAAAGCCGGCGATAAGGAAAAGGTGAAGGGCAAAAAAATCGGCCCCCAGGTGGGACCGGAGGCGCTTGAGTTCACCGAAGGCACAACGGCCCCGCTCAAGAAGCGGGTGTTGACCTACATTCCGCTGGCCAACATCCGCAGCATCGACTTCGAGCCCAAAAAACAGGGGGTGTCGGTCCGCGTGGTCAAAAGCGACAAGGAGGCGGATGATGAAATCCTCGACGGCCTGACGGGCTACGCCGGCGTCAATGCCCTGGCGATCACCGCGACCACCGACCTCGGCGATTTGGGCACCGCGTCGATCGAGTTCAAACCCGGCGGCACGCGCGGTCTGCTCAGCGTCAAGTTTGCCGACCCCAAGCCCATCGCGCCTGTCGCCGGGCGAGCTGCGATCGTCAAGCAGCAAAGCAAGACGCAATCTTCCATTACGGCCTTTGACCCGCAGGCACTGTACGTCACCAGCAGCGGATTGCAGCGGACGTCGCCAATTCTGTATTTCAAGGACACCATCAAGCTCGACCTGGCCAAGATCCAGAAACTGACGGCGGCCGGCCCCAGCGGGATCGATTTTGACGTCACGCTGAAGAGCGGTCAGCAAACACCGCTGTCGCTCATCGACCGTCCCAAGAATGTGGACGGCAAGGGCGACTTGGTGCTGGAGGGCCTGGTCGGCCGCTTTCCGGGAGGCTACCGGTTTTTCCCCATGGCGACGGTTGGTGAGTTGGAGTTCGCGGACCAGGGAAAGTGAAACGGAGCGTTGGTCATGCAAGTGCTGAACAAGGTGAGCCGCAAGAGTTCGGCCATGGCCGCGCCGCTGCTGCTCACGGGCGACCAAATGCGGCAGCCGGAGTTTCATCGCCGTTACGAAGAGTGCGCGGATGACATCAGGTTTGAGCTTGTCGGAGGCATCGTCTACATGGCATCCCCTCTCAGCTTGCCGCACTCGGACTACGACGAGGAACTTGGTTTTGCCTTTGGGCTTTATCGCCGGGCCACGACAGGCATCGAGGTTTTGAGAGGGGTGAGCATAATCCTGGGCGAATTCAGCGAGCCGCAACCTGATTTGGGTTTGCGGATTTCGCCGGAGCATGGCGGGCAGTCGCGCACCACAGCCAACAAGAAATATGTCCTCGGCGCACCGGAGTTGCTTGGAGAAATTGCGTTCAGCAGCCGCGCCATCGACATGAACCAAAAGCGGCTCGATTACCGTTCGGCGGGCGTGGCCGAGTACTTGGTGCTATGCGTGGAAGAGCAGGAACTGCACTGGTTTGACTTCCGCGGCCGACGTACGATTCGGCCCACCGCCGACGGCACTTACCGCTCACGCGTCTTGCCGGGTTTGTGGATCAACGGCCTCGCACTGCTGCGCGCGACTCCGCGGAAGTTGAAAAGGTGCTCCGCGAGGGGCTGGCAACCAAGGAACACGCGGCATTTGCGGAGCGGCTCAAGGGGTGAATGCCACGGCCTTGTGCTGTGGTCGTTACGCTGGTCTCTACTCGAGGAACCCGCGCTCGCAAAATTACTCCGCTCGCAGCAACGGCCCCAACTCCACCACCCTCATCTCTCCCGCCGACGCCGGCACCATGCCAATCGCCAGGTGCAGCCGCAATGTGCTGCATTCGAAAACCATCGTCTGCATGGTGAAATCCTTGAGGTGGGTTTCGTGCATTGCCACATGCAAATCGGCGGGTGACAGTTTTTGCGTCATGCCGGCGACCTTGGTAAGCGCGTCGAAGCGGGCATAGGTGTCGAAGAAATTGATGCCGACAGCCGGCTTTAGCTCGTCGGTGCAAAAGTGATTGGTGCAAGCGCAAGTCCCATTGCCGCCGCGACGAACGACCACGCGCTCCGGCGTGATTTCAAAGGAGGCCACGCCCTCGGGATCGGCGACCACCAGGTTGCTCAGGCCGGTTCGCTTCATCGATTCCAGCAATGACCTGGCCTCGGCAATCGAGGAGCATTCCTCCAGGATCCGGCGATAGCATATCGCGTATGGCATGCCGTGGGGGTCGAACCGCTTCTCGTTCATTTTCACCTGCGGCACTTCCAGCACGGCCACGGCCAGGCCGGCGTCGTTCATGCCCGAGACGCAACCGACCAGGCCTGGAAAGCCGATCGAGGCAAACGTATGCCGTGCACCCTTGGGGCGGTAAATGGTCACCAGCGAGTAATCCTGAGCATAGCCCAGCGACGGGTAATCGAGGTTTCGGCCCATGAGCGTGCCGCCGGTGGCGCTGCGTGCAGGCTCGACCAGCAAGGCCGAGCAGGCGATGATCTTCTTCAGGTCGAACATGGTGTTGCCGAGCACCAGCTGATCGCGATCGACGTGGGCGGCGTGGGCCATGGCGTCCATTTCAAGGCGATAGTTGGCGGGCAGTTCCTTGACCATTTGCCGGCCGGCATGCACGAGCGGAAAGCGGAACAAGCCGAGATAGAAATGGCTGAGGACGTCCTCAGGATAGCTAGCCATGCGTTTGCCTGGGCGCAAGGCGAGCAGGCCAACGGCGCTGCCGATGTCATCCGGCGTGCCGTCGACGGTCAGCACGGGAATGCCGTTGACATATTTGAGTTCGCCGTGCGGGCACTTGCCCTCGGGAAAACGAAACGGCGGCTGGGCACAAAGGGTGTTGCCGCAAACCAATGCAACGACGACAGCGAGAACAGCGAATCGAGTCATGATTTGATTTCCGTTTAGCCGCGACGCGCAGTGGAGCGCGGGGGCGACGAGGGTCGAGGGGCGGTCTCGCGTTCCTGCATAGCGTTTGCGCCGTTTTTGTCAATTCATGCTCTCGGCCGGTGGCAACGAACAATTCAAGCAGCGGAGTCTGGGCGCAATGGGGGCTCTAAGTGTGAAGGCCCCGACTTCCCCAAAATCAGTAAAACACAGGCTGATGGTCTGGTTTGGCGAAAAAACCAAGGATCCCAGGAATGATCACCAAGGTCGTCGTTGAAAACCTGAAACGCTTCATCCACGAAGAATTCGCGTTGGACGAAACCATTGTTCTGGCTGGGCCAAATAACAGCGGTAAATCGACGTTGCTCCAAGCGCTGGCCACCTGGTCAATGGCCCTGGACCGTTGGCGGTTGGGCAAGGGCAAAGTGTTTGAGGATAAACAGGGCAAGAAGCGACCCTCGGCGGCCAAATCCAGGACCGGCCAACCTATTACCCGCAAAGATTTTGCCGCGCTACCCCTGCGCGAATTCAACCTGTTGTGGAATGAAACTGTCACTGGCTTGTCAAAAGCCGAACTTGGCCAAGGCCAAAAGCTGGGCGAGCCGCGGCTGATTCACATCACGGTACACGGCTCAACAGGTCTTACGGCCGCACAGCCGTGGTCGGTGACCATGGAGCTTCGTTATCAAAGTTCGGAGCAGATTTATGTGAAGCCCGTTGGTCTGGTCGGAGCACTGCCGCCTGGGGCCGCGGAGATGTCCGTCGTCCATTGCCCTCCTTTTTCGGGAATTGGCGCCGAGGAAAAACGGATGGACCGAGGCGCCCAACTGCTGGAAATCGGCAAGGGCAAGCCCGGCGACATCCTCCGCAATCTGTTGCTGGAAGTTTCCCAGGATGAAGTGCATTGGGAACGCTTGGTAAATGACGTAAAAGACCTTTTTCGGGTTACCCTGATCAAGCCGGAATACGATCCGCTGGTTCCCTTCATTCTGTGCGAGTATCTTGACGGCATTCCCCGAACTGCCAAGGGCAAGAACGGCCTCACCCAATATGACGTGGCCTCGGGCGGCAGCGGTTTTCATCAGACCTTGCTTTTGCTTTCTTTCTTTTATGCGCGCCCTTCGTCCGTGCTGCTGCTGGACGAACCCGACGCCCATTTGCATGTGATCTTGCAGCGGCAGATTTATGAACGGCTGCGGAGCGTCGCTTCCAAACGCCATTGTCAACTGGTGATCGCCACGCATTCGGAGGTGTTTCTTGAGGCCACGCCGCCCACGCGCGTTATTTCCTTTCTTGGGAAACCGCACAGGCTTGTGCGTGACCATCAACGCGAGCAAGTTCGGGAGGCGATGAGCCGGTTGACCACGCTGGACCTGCTTCTCGCGGAGCAAGGGCGAGCCGTGCTTTATTGTGAGGGTGAATCGGATTTCAACATTCTGAATGCTCTGGCGAGTTGCGCGGCCCATCCCGCCAAACACTTTTTCGACGAGCCGTTTTTTCACCCCAACGGCGGCCGCGATCCCCGCGAGGCCAAGGGCCATCTGTTTGCCTTGCGGGCCGTTCATCCTCAAATCCGCGGTCTTTTGCTGCTTGACGGCGACAACCGCAATGCAGAGGATCATGACCTGAGCGGCATGGGCCTGGCTATCGTGCGCTGGACCCGCTATGAAATTGAAAACTACCTGGTAGTACCCGCGGCAATCCAGCGCATGTTATGCCCGAGATGCTCAAGACATGTTCGCCGTCAAGGAAGCCGAAGCAGCCCTTGATTACCTGCACACTCAATTGCCACCGGCTTTTTTCACCGATCCGCTTTCCGATCAGACTCAGGCTATTCTCGAAATCCCTGCCTCGAAAAAACTCCTTCCCGCGATGTTCGCCGCGGCGGGGCGCCCATGGAGAAAAAGGATTTCTTTCTGATCGCCGAAAGTATGTTGCCCAATGAGATCCACCCCAAGGTCATTGAGGTGTTGGACCGCATTGCAAATCTGCTGCCTGCCGGAGAAGACCAGGACGTGCGCTAATTGCTTCGTTTAGGCGTTTTGTTGAGGAGGGTGATCGGCCTGGCTAAGCTCCACCCGCAGAAAATGCGTCGAGCAACTGATGCACGGATCGTAGTTCCGCACCAGGTGCTCACAGCGCTGCGTCATGGCCCCGGTCTCCATTTGCAGCACCTTCGGCAGCAGCAAACGCAGGTCTTCCTCGATGCGAAAGAGGTTCTGCGACGTCGGCGGCACAATCTTGGCCTCGGCGATCAAGCCGTCGTCGCCGATCCGATAGCGATGCCAAAGCAAGCCGCGCGGCGCTTCCGTCGCGTGGCAGCCAACGCCGGGACCAGGCGTGAACGACTCCCGGCTCGGCTGAGGCTCCGCATGGTAGTTCTTGACAATTGCCAACGCTTCCTCATAGGCGTGAATCAACTCAACGCCGCGCACCAGAATGCTGCGGAAGTTGTTCAACACAGGCGGCACCAGGCCGAGCTTTTCCGCCTCGCTCCGCGCTGTCGGCGACAGTTGCCCAAAACACAGATTGAAGCGAGCCAGCGGCCCCACCATAAACGGCTTGCCTTCGGGCAATCTCACGCTGTGCAGCGCGGTGCTTTGCGGCACATGACGTTCCTCAAAATGGGCCTCGTAATCTTCGTGAGCCAGGTCCAGGCCGCTCGAGGAGATGATGCGGCCCTCGTTCATGGGGTATTCATCGGGGTGGTGAAGCGAGACCAAATCATAATCGATTTGCAGTTCTGGAAAGTCGAACGTCGCCAACCAGCGGACCATTTCCACGGCGGCGGCCAAACCCCATTCGAGCTCCGGCTCGAGATCCTTCATCTCAGCGACCCGCGGCGCCCGGTAAAAGCCGCCCACGGTGACGTTGACGGGATGCACCGCCCGGCCGCCGACGACCTCGACGATCCGATTGCCGATTTTCTTGAGCTTCAAGCCTCGTTCCACGGCGGCACGGTGCACGGCGATCATGCTGATGCCGCTCTCGAAACCCAGAAAATCAGGAGCGTGCAGCAGGTGAATGTGCAGCGCGTGGCTCTCGATCCATTCGCCGCAGTAAAGCAACCGCCGCAAGGTGCGGATCGCGGGCGGCAGCGTTGAACCCAGCGCCTTTTCCAGTGCATGACAGGAACTCATCTGGTAAGCGACGGGACATATACCGCAGATTCGAGCGGTGATGTCCGGCACCTCACGCACTTCCCGGCCGCGCAGCAATGCCTCGAAAAACCGCGGCGGCTCATAAATGTTGAGCTCGACGTGCTCGATCGCTTCCCCGTCGAGACGAATCAGCAGCCGACCTTCGCCTTCCACGCGCGACAATGCCTTGACGTCAATGACCCGTGTCTCAGCCATGCTCGGCCTCCATCGCATTGCCCGCCTCACGAAACTCCGGGGCGTTGGCGTTAAAGTTCCGCACCAGGTGCACCAGGCTTTCCTGGCTCTGGCCCCGTCCTTGGTAAAAGCCGGTCAGGCTGATAAGGTTGGGCGTCTCCTTCGGCCCGAAACAACCGAAGCACTCGCGGTTGTACGAAGGGCACAAAGCGCCGCAGCCGGCTTGCGTCACCGGGCCCAGGCAAGCGATACCCTGGGCCACGGTGACGCAGACCGTGCCACGCCGCTTGCATTCGATGCACACGGAATAGCGCGGCACACGAGGCTTGCGGCCGATGAGCAGGGCGGCGATCACCTCCACCAGTTGGTCTTTGTTGATCGGGCAACCGCGCAGCTCGAAATCGACCGGGACATGATTGGCGATCGCCGTGCTGTGAGCCAATGTCTGAATATATTCCGGCCTGGCATAGACGTGCCGCAGGTATTCGTCCGCCGAGGCCCAGTTGCGCAATGCTTGAATGCCGCCGGACGTGGCGCAAGCCCCAATAGTCACGAGCATCTTGCAGTCCTTGCGAATCGCTCGGATGCGCTCGGCGTCATGGGCGGTCGTGATCGAGCCTTCCACCAGGCCGACGTCATAGGGGCCGGCAAGCTGTTGCGTCCGCGCTTCAAGGAAATAGGCGATCTCGACCGCCTCGGCAACGGCCAGCAGCTGGTCCTCGACATCGAGCAAAGATAGCTGGCAGCCGTCACAGGAAGCGAATTTGAAAACCGCCAATCGGGGCCGTGGCATGGTTAGAACTCCTCGACGTGCAAATAGGGTTCGATCTGCCGATAGGTGAACACAGGGCCCTGTCGGCAAATGAACGCGGGGCCGAATTGGCAGTGCCCGCATTGGCCGATGCCGCAAGTCATGTTGCGTTCCATCGACAGCCAGACCTGTTCCGGCTTGAGGCCGCAGGCGAACGATTCGAGCGCCACGTAACGCATCATGACCTCAGGTCCGCAAGTCAATACGCAACTCCGCTGGGCGACTAGCCGCAGCCCGCCGAGCAGGGAGGTGACCACGCCGATGTTGCCGCGCCAGACCGCATCGCCGACGTCAACAGTAAGATGCACTTCAATGTGGGCCTTGCGCCAGGCCTCGTATTCGTGGGTGAACAACAAGCTGCCAGGGTCGCGGGCGCCATAGACCAGCACGACACGCCCGAATTCGTTGCGCCGGCGCTGGATGATTCGCAAAACCGGTCGCATCGGGGCCAGGCCAAGTCCGCCGCAGACCAGCACCACGTCTTTCCCAATCAACTTCTCAACGGGCCACGCAGAGCCGAAAGGGCCGCGAGGCGCGATCTTCGCGCCGGCCTTTCGCTTGGCCAAATTGCTCGTCACATTGCCGACGACGCGAACGGTGTGGTCGATGCCGTCTTTGTCGGCGGGATCAGAGCTGATGGAGATGGCACATTCGCCGATGCCGGGCAACGCGAGCATGTTGAACTGGCCGGGTTCGAAGCGGTAATTGTTTGCCAATGTCTGGTCGTCGAAATGCATTCGGTACGTCGCGACGGCCGGTACTTCCTGTTTGACGCTGACAATCGTCGCCAGGACCGGCAGCCAGGGACTGACCACGTCCATGCTGTTCGTCATGCCTTCGCCCCCCTGATCGCCGCCACTTCCTCGGTGAGGTCAATGCCGACGGGGCACCAGGTGATGCAGCGGCCGCAGCCCACGCAACCGGAGCTGCCGAATTGGTCGATCCAGCTCGCCAGTTTGTGCGTGAGCCACTGGCGGTATTGCGCCTTGATCGACTTGCGGACAGCACCGCTGCTCATGTGGGAATGCTCGCACGTGAAGCACGAGTCCCACTGGCGGACACGCTGGCATTCGTCGCCGGCCAGGTCGGACACATCCTGAACGGAGCTGCAAAAACAAGTTGGACAGACCATCGTGCAATTGCCGCAGGCCAGGCAGCGCTTGGCGACTTCATCCCAGCGCGGGTGCTCGAGATTGCCCAGCAACAGGTCGTGGATGCCGTCGGTCTTGAGCTGTCGGCCGCGGGCAGCGTCGCCAGGCGCGGCGTTAAGTGAACGCGCCGCCATACGTTGACTCAAATCGGCTGGTACGCGGCGAGCGGATTCAATCTCCTCGGCGCTGCAAAGTTGTCCGCCGACGCTCTGCATTATTTCAGCGCCGCGGTCGCTGCCGATTTCCACCACGAAGGCGTCATCCCGTTCTGTGAGGGCGAGATCGAAACCCTCGCCGACGGCTGGCCCGGTGTTCATGGCGTGACAGAAGCACGTCGCCGCTGCTCGCCGGCAGTTGATGGCGACCACGAAAAGCTCCGCTCGCCGCCGCCGATACTCCGGATCGGGATATGGGCTTTCGAGGAATACCTTGTCCTGAATCCGCAGCGCGTGCAGCTCGCAGGAACGAGCGCCCAACACCGCCAATGGCCGAATCGGCGGCTGCGGCACGCGGAAGTCCCAGCCCGCGCCCTCGCCCTCGCCCAGCCTGGTGCTTTCCAGCAGCACGGTCCGCGGAGGAAACAGAAATTGCTTGAGCGAGTGCGGCCCGACGACGTAATCGAACCAGCCAGCCTCCGCATCTTGGCGAAGGCGATAGCTGCCGCCCTCCTGATCGTCGAGCCAGCCGCGCGGCAACTCGTCAACGCAGGCCAGGTCGTCCAGCACCACGGCAGCCTCGCGCAGCCGCGGGCCGATGACGCGATAACCGTGCAGAAGAAGTGCATCGATCAGCGCCTGCAGCGCAACCTTCTCGATCTGCAGGAATGATCCCACGGCAGGTCGGGCCTCGCTCATGCCTGGGCCTCCGCGCCGCCGGCCGGCAGTTCATGGCGAAAAACGTCGAGCAACTGAAGTCGCGTCGCGGCCAATCGCCTGGCCAGGGCGATGGCGGTGCGGCGCATGATCTCCATGCCGAAGCGCGGCTGCTGCTGGCAAAGCGCCAAAAGCGGGGCCGCCTCCAATCGGATCACCTGGGCTGCCGTCAGAGTGCGCCCCGTGGCCGTCATGCGCGGCTGGCCGAGCAGCGGCGACCAGCCGAGCAGCTCGCCGGGGCCGACCGTCTGAAAACGCAGCCGGCCCCGCTGTGGGCAGGCGATCTCCAGTGCTACCTGGCCTGTGACGACGATAAATACAGCGTTGGCCTCCTGACCCTCACGGAAGAGGACGGTGTCAGGCGCAATATCGTCAACTCGCGCCAAATCGGCCAGCAGGCCGCACGTTTCCTGATCGGCCCCGTCAAGAAACGCCGTGTCGCCAAGCAATCGCCTGAGATCCTGCGAATTCATCGAGCAGCCTCCACGGCGTGGATTTCATTTAGCACGGCCGACACCAATTCGGGGAGCGCCTTGCTGACGCTCGGCGACAATTCATCGCCGGGCGCGGCGTCGGCGATTTCCATGAGAACTATAGTGGCTTCGGGGGGTAAACGGCCAAGAACGTTGGCCAGTGTCAACACTTCCACCAAGCCCAGACCGTGACTGCTGGCCGCGCGACAAAACTGCAACTCGGCGCTCGGCCAGTCGAAACGGATCACGGTTCCCGGGGCCTGTCCGGCGCGGCAACCGTCGACAACGACCAGTTTAGTGATGCCTTCCAGGTGATCCAGCATGTCCGCGGGCGTTGCCACCTCTCGCAAGGCGATAGCCGTAGCTTTGACGTTGCCGCGCAGCGCTTGGATGGCGGCCCATGCGATGCGGTCGTCGCCGTGCGGGCTGCCGACTCCTATGACGATCATGTGCACTTTTCTCATCCCAAGTGTGCGGTTTTGCAACAGTGTATCCAAAAATGCCACGGCCTTGTGCCGTGGTATGTTACGCTCGTTTCTACATAGCAAGGCGCTTCCCGCCAAGGATGCCACGGCCTTGTGCTAAAGCAAACCCCATGCCGCGCATGGGCCCCCCTGCCGCGTTCCCATAAACTGACATGCTACCGCACCTATGCCGCGAGGAACGTCCCATGGCCACCGACGCCAAGCGCCGCAAGACGCAAACACCACTGCCGAGTTTCCCGCGCAAGGGTTTCAAAAAGGGCACGTACTGTATTGGTGTCGAGTACGACGGACTGGCGCAGCGCGTGGGATTCGGCGCCGCCCGCCGTGCGGCGCGGGAATACTGCGACCAGGTCAAGGCGCATTTGGCCCGGGTCACAGGGATTGTCTTTCCAACGACAGCAAGTAGACGTCTGATGGTGAGGGCGTCGGCAGGTCTAATGAATGGTCGTTAGGACCGAGGTGAGCGATGAAAGCAGCTTGGTACGAGGCGCAAGGATCGGCACGGGATGTTCTGGTGGTCGGCGAGCTGCCAGACCCTGAGCCCAGCCCGGCCGAGGTCCGCATTCGTGTTGCTGCATCGGGTATCAATCCGGGCGACGTGAAGAAGCGGCAGAACGCCTTCGGCTATGGGATGCCTTACCCCCGGGTCATCCCCCACAGCGACGGGGCCGGGACCATTGACCGAGTGGGACGCGATGTTCCAGCGTCGCGAGTCGGAGAGCGCGTGTGGTGCTACGGGGCGCAAAGCTATCGACCCTTCGGCACGGCCGCCGAATACGTCGTCGTCCCGTCAGGCCAGGCCGTGCCGCTCCCCGAGGGCGCGCCCTTTGAGCAGGGGGCCTGCCTTGGCATCCCTGGCATTACGGCACATCGCTGCGTGCATGTCGCGGGTCCCGTGGCAGGCCGATTGGTGCTCATTCAAGGCGGAGCAGGTTCGGTCGGCCTGTGTGCCGTCCAACTCGCACGACAAGCCGGCGCCCACGTCCTGGCCACAGTGCGTTCCAATGAAGATGAGGCCGTCGCTTCGGGTGCCGGGGCACACGAGGTCATCCAGACCGGAGGCGTCTCGCCCGACGAACTCGTCGTCCGCATCCGCAAGTTCGCCCCCGAAGGGGTCGCCCACATCGTCGAGGTAGCGTTCGACGCGAACATCGACCTCGATGCGGCAATCCTGGCTCAGGGCGGTTCTCTTGCCGCCTATGCGACGTCGCACCCGTCACCGCCGCTGCCCGTCTGGCAACTCATTTTCAATAATATCCGGGTCTTCTTTCTGGGGAGCGATGACTTCCCGGTGGAGGCGAAAGCCGCCGCGGCCCGTGACCTGAATGCCGCCCTCGGAGCAAATTGGTCCGGATTCCCGGACATCCGGAAATATGCTTTGTCGGCAATTGCAGAAGCACACGAGAATGTAGAGAGTCGCAAGGCTCGGGGGCGGGCGATTGTGATGCCCTAGCGATAGAAAAGCGAACAATACCGTATCCAACGTCGCAGAATGGGGGTCGTTCTGGCCTCACTGTTGCGTTCAACTCAAGGAAACGCCATTATTTGCCATCGATCGCTCGCCACAACTACCGGGGCCGCCTCCAAGGAATTGACGCTTGGAAGGTCAGGATGCCGGCCCGCCGACGTTCTCGGCCAATCTGAGCAAGAACATTTTCCAGTGCTTCCACGCCAGTTGCGGCGCTCACGGCAACGTGCTCGACCTTTGGGCTGCCGTGCATCACCTGGCGCTGTACGACGCCGCCCTGCATTTGGCAGAAACCTTCCGCCTGCCCCGTAACAGAGAAGAGGAACCCGTCCCTGCCAGCCCCTAGCGAGGACCAGACCCTCCCGGGCCGTTGCTGCAAAATCTTGGTGTCCTTCATGACACACTCCCGTTGGGCGCTTACCCGAGGCATTCCTCAACACGGAGTTCACCTACCGCTGCGCCTACGCTAACGGCCAAACTCAAAGCCATCATCCTCGTCACCTCACTGTAATTCCCACCAAAAGCGCTTGACTTTCATCGGTACATCTTTTCTTCTCCGAGTAGCCCGAGCCCAATTGCTGGGTCTGGCTGGTGACGCGGCCGGCGGCGTCGAAGAGATAGGAAAGACAACGGGACAGCGTACTTTTGGCAATAATTCACGGTGTCCCCTTTTCCGCGCTGACGCCACCGTCGGGCGAAGTAATCGTGGCCTGATTGCCGCGGTCATCGTAGGTGTATTTCGTGACGTTGCCGTCGGCGTCGGTTTCGCTGATGAGCTGATTGTCGCCGTTATACTGCATCAGCGATTTATAGCCAAGCGGGTCGATCGTCTCGGTCACATTGCCGTCGGCGTCCTCGATGCTGTACGTGGTGTCGCCCATCGGGTCGGTCGTGGAAACCTCTTGGTTGTCGAGGTTGTACGCCGTGACGGTTTCATTGCCGGCGGGGTCAATGCTAACCACGTCATTGCCGAAGCCGTTGTAGATCGTCCGTGAAACCCGGCCTAGCGGATCCGTCACAGCAGTCTGATCGCCCATATTGTCGATCGTATACTTGGTTTCATTGCCCTCGGCGTCGATCGAGGCAGTGACGTTCCCGTTCAGATCAAATTCGCTTTCCGTGGTATTTCCCAGGGAATCGGTCTGAGAGAGTTGCTCGCCGACTTGGTTATACGTGTACTCCGTGGCGTCGCCGTCCGGATCGACCGTCTTCACGATATTGCCGGCCGGGTCAAAAGTGTTCTCGGTGACCTGCTCATTGGGTTGGCCGGCGTCGACGATTGTCTCGGTCTCATAGCCGCGCTGGTCGAGGAAATCAAACGTCCAGAAGCCGTCGGGGTCCTCGGTTTCTTCGACCTGGCCCGCGGGATAATACTGGTAGAGCGTTTCGTTGCCGTCAGCGTCGGTGTCGGAAATCACCTGGTCGTCGCCATTATAAGTGGTGGTTGTAAGGGAGCCTTCGACGTCAGTCGTGACACTCAAGTTGCTGCTGCTGGTGACATAGGAAATTGTCGTGATGCTCTCAACTGTCTCAGGGTTGTAAGGGTCCGTCTCGTTGGTCAGCCTGCGATGGCTGTCATAGCCATATTGCGTTTGGTTGCCGTCTGGATCGGTCTCTGTTTCCACAAGCCCCGCTGAGGCGCCGCTGAAATAGACGTAGTTGGTCTGGTAACCGTCGGGGTCGGTCGTGCTGAGCAGGTCGGCGGTGGAGTCGTAAGCGCTGACCGTCGTCGCCATCAGGCCGTCGCCGCTGAAATCGAATTCATCGATCACCTGGTGGCTGTCGGCGGGAAAACTATAGAGGTATACCGAGGCGCTATAGTTGGGATTGACCGTCTCCGCCAAATCGCCGTTGACGTAATACTGGTACGTGGTCACATTGCCCATCGCGTCGGTGTACGACGTGATTTGCCCGGCGGGATTGAGCACCCAGGTTTGCGTGGCAGTGGCCGTGCCAATCTCCTGGCTTTCGCCAATCAGCCGAAACTGCAAGTCGAGGGTATACGTCGTGGTATTGCCCAGGGGATCGGTCAGCGTGGCGGTGTGGGTGCCGGTGGCGGGGTAGAGCTCATCGCCGCCCGGCGGCAGCTCCGCCTGTGCCGCGGACACGATGGTGTAATTGCTGCCCAGACCCACGCCCAAGGTCACGCCGCTGAGCAGGCCGCTGCCGGTGTTGTAGCTAAACGAAGTATTATAGGGCGACCATTGATCAACGGTCACCCGGTGGCAACCGTCGTAACTGAGCGTGCGCGTGTCGCCGGCGGCCGCGGTGATGGTTGTCAGATCGCCGCTGCCGTCATGGCTCAGGCTGACGGTCCGCCCGCTGGGCTCGCTGATGCTCGTGATGACGCCGCCGCTGTAGGTGAACGAGGTCGTGCTGCCGTCCATGGTGGTAATCCCGGTCAGCCACGTTGAGGGGTTGTAGGTATAGGTGGTGGTCAGGTTGTGCGGATCGATGACGGCCGTCTGCAGGTATCTGCCGTCGATTTCGGTGAACACCGTGCGCCAGCCGTTCGTGCCGGTATAGATATAGTTGTCGTCCGGGCCTTGCACGAGCGTACCGAAGTCTCCCGGCGGGCTGATGTAGGTTTTGCTGGGATCGTAAGGAGCGGGGTTGCCGAAAAACCGGGTGGCGCCGGCGCCGGTCACCCATTCCAGGCCAGGGTTGCCGGCGGAGTCTTGAGCGGGGAACAACTGATCGATGCCGCTGATGCCCCAGCCGGGACCCAGGGGATCGACGCCGTTGACGCCGCCGTCGCTCGACGAAGTGGCGTCGCGGGCCACGACGAACACATTGCCGGAGCAGTCGAGCGGACTCGAGCTGCAGCCCTGATAGATCGTCAAATCCAAGGTCCAGGCGCAGTCGCCGGTGACCGTCACGGGGTCGGGAAACTGCACTTTCGCTTGCCCCCGGCCGATGCTCTAATTGTCAAAGAACAATTCCGCCCAGATCGGGCTGGACGGCTCGCTTTTGCCTACAATGCTCGACAAGTCCATTCGTCACACTATGCAAGGAGGTCGCGAATGTACACCCTCCGGCTGCCGTTTTTTACCCGGTTGGCACGGAGCGATGATTCCCGCAAGTACCAGGACCAACTCTTGCCGTCCCGCCCGAGAATTGGACTCCCGATGACGTCGCCATCGACGAAACCCTCGGCGGCGTCTTGCATCACTGCCATTGGAAAAACGCCGCGTGACTTACACGATCGCTGCCAACTCTTGCCCAGCCACGTTCGCCGTCCGTGAACAGCAACCGCTCACCACGCTCGTCGCTGCTCCAACCTGCCCACTCTCCCCATGTCCTCACGCAAATTGCGACATCCAGAAACCATCGTTTTGTCCCGAACAACCCAATCCTTCCCCGGTTTGCGTCGCGACATGTTTTTGCACCACGCGCACGTCGTCGGCCTGGGGGCGTTAAGAAGCGGTTGAAGGATCATGCCGTGAGTTATTTCAACCATTCTCGCTCAATCCCGCATTCTGCAATTGTTGCTGAGCGTCCCAATTCCTCGGTGGGTCAGTTGCCTTGCTCCGCCAAGGTGCCCCAGCTGCTAACCAAGATTTGCGGAGTTCAACATGCGACCGTGTAGAGTCGTCGTATCCAAACTCAGTTCCGCAACACGGGCAAATGTCAAATGACGCACACCTATGTTCGTCATAGGGCGGTGCTGAAAGCCCAGCAAATCCACAAACAGGACAAATAAATGTGTTGCTATTGTGCATTGAAATAATCCAGGTTCGTTGGACGGCCGTGAACTGCGGGGTCGGGCCTATAGAATGTGCGGATAGTTCCATTTGGCGTAACGACACCAAACTCATTTGTGGCAGGGTTAAATCGCACGACGTCTCCATTGGGTCGAACTCTTTCTAAAACACCAGCACCACGGGGACCAGTCAGAAACGTCGCAGCCTGTTGTTTGTATTGCGCTGCCGTAGTCGCCCCAAAGTCGCTCCCATGACGTGTAAAATGGTCTGTGAGTCTTGCGTTGTCTGCAAATCTCCCTGTTGTTCCTGGAGCACCTAAAGCGGGAAGCCTTGCGCCAGTAAGCCTGGCATTGATCCCCAGCCTTTCAGCCAAAGCAATTGGCGTCTCAGCAGATATATTTGCAACCGCGGCAGGAAGGCTCTCTCCACTCTCCAATGCCAGACGGTACAATCCATCCGCGCCGCGAACAACCACATATTCCGCATTATGTGCCCAAACCGAGAACCCCCACGCACCGCTACCAACGAAGTAAGTATGATAATCGCGCACCCGGACGTTATAAACTGTACTCACCTCACCGTTGTCGTCGACGGATTCCACTTTCACTGTTTGTCCGTCATGCGAACACAACTCATCTCCAGGTCTTAGCTCCCTGGCACACAGCCAACCCCGCCCACGCACGAAGAAGGGATGCTCCGCCGTTGTCTTGATGGTCCTGCCTTGCAAACGAAGATTTACGATGCCGCTGACTCGAACAAACACTTCCTCAACAACCTTCGGCTCCACGGCCCCCTCGGGATCGTTTTGATCGCGGGAGAGCACCAAATCTCCCGGCCGCAGCGACTCAATTGGCTTTTCTCCGTCGGGCGTCAGCAATAGCGTCCCGGCTGTAAAGCAGCTATTGCCGATTACATTGATGGTGTGCCCCGTTTGAACACCGCCAAACCTCGCCAAGACTCGTCCTCCAAGGCGGACGACTCCTTGGCCAGCGGCGTTCATAAGTACTTGAACGGTGACCTCCCCAGTAGCCTCGCCAATCCGGCCGGCCAGGATAACCCCCGCATTGCTCGGATTGGCGATCATCTCCTTAAATGTGGGACTCGAGTAATGCGGCACGAAGCCACGGTTGTCCTTGGCATAGGCCCACTGCGCTATATCGGCCACAAACAAAAACGGCTCAAAAAGAATCGAGCCAGCCATGTCTTTTTTGAGCTGCTGCACGGGATCGCGGAAATCACGAGCGTTGAGTGTGGCGATTGTCGATTTTCCATCAACGATGAACTCCACTACCATGGCAATGGGCATCGCGACGTTATCGACACCCCTGAGAAACCCCTTAGCAAATGATTGGAATTCTCTGGTCAAGCTGTTGGCGTCACCACTTCTCGCCATGGGCGCAATGGACGGGCTTTGAGTTGGACCAGTAAACGATCTAGGCCGTTGGTAAAGAGGGGCAGTCGGCGATGTGACCGGATCATCTTCCAACCCCGACGGATCCGTCGCGTTGACGGGATTGTTATTGACATAGCGGTAGAGATTGCTGTCCCCCGCCGAGAATCCACTTGGGT
>CAVVFU010000005.1:0-88294 GCA_963747575.1 uncultured Gemmataceae bacterium | reverse complement strand
CTGGCCATAGTGTTCAGTCCTTTCGAGGTGTACAATGCCCCTGTTCAGTCCTTGGCCGGCTCGGGCGCGTCAATCGCCCTTGCCGGCCGTTTTCGTTTCTCACCGCGCTGCCGTCCTGTTGAGGACACGCATTACCTGGACGGCATTCCACGGCTTGCCCGTCCGCGTGCTGTGCCCGTCGCCGTTCAGCTTGTCGGCAATCGCCTGCAAGGAAAGCCCCTCTGTCCGCAACTCGGCAACCGTGGGGGCAACGTCCGTGTAGGCTTCGCTCGCCTGTTTGGCTCGTAACTCGGCAGAGCGCTGCCGGCCCTTGGCCACGGCTTCCGGCGTCAAGTTCCTGCACTGCGGCAGCTGCCCGCCCAGCAAACCACCACGGGCCTTGTAAGCCTGCAGCGCCGCTTTCGTTCGATCAGAGATAGCCTTGGCCTCGTGCTGCGCAACGGCGGCCATAATATGCAGCATGAACGTATTGGCCTCTGGCATGTCCGCAGCGGCAAACTCGCAACCGCTCTCCATCAGTGCGGACAGGAAAGCCACGTTGCGGGAAAGCCGGTCCAATTTTGCCACCACCAGCTTTGCCCTGTTCCGCCTGGCATTGGCCAGCGCCTTCAAAAGCTCCGGGCGGTCCGCCAGCTTGCCGGATTCGACCTCCGTGAACCAATGGGACACCAGCGCCCCGTTTTGCTTCGCGTAAGCTTCCACCGCAGCCCGTTGGGCTTCCAGGCCAAGCCCGCTGGCGCCTTGCCCCTTTGTGCTCACTCGCAAGTATCCCACGATTGCCGTCGCCATTGTGTTACCCCTGAAAAGCGGTTGCATTTGCCTTACAAGAGTATATTACACTTGATTGAACGGACAGTCAATCCCGTGTTACGTTTTTTTCTTGCGGCGATTTAGTCGGCGCAGATGGCGCTCAAGACTGTCCGCCCGCTCCCTGGCTTCGTCCCTGTGCCGCATTGCAAGTTTGGGGTTGTCGGCAACGGACCGATGCAAGGCGATGATTTCCCTTTGGTCGTAAAGGGGCAACAGGGCCAGCCGCTCGGCTTCGGCGGCGTATTCCCGTTCCTTGTCATCGTCCGATGTCTTGACCATGCGGGCCATCCTTTCAGGGTCGGGGTTAGTCCGAAGTGAGGCTAAAGGGCAATCGCTCCGCTGCCCAGCAAGCCAGGGCCACGGCCAGTACAAGGTCATCGTGGTCACGTTCCCGCCAACTCTCGAAACTCTCATTGCCGGCGGCACTGATTTTAACCTTGAACGTCTGTAGCTCCCTGACCAGCGTTTTCGCTTCGGGCAGAGACTCGGCAACATTGATTCGCCGGCTTTGCAATAGCACTTGCAGAACAGACACCAGTTCTTTCTTGGCAACGTGCCATTTGCCGGTGCCGGCTTGACTGACTGCAAGGCCGCCTGTGATGGTGACGGAACAGGTTTTCCAGCGAAGCGTATTGCGCGGGGCCGCCGCATGCGCCTTGAGCAGCTCTCGGTTCACCATGTCGCACACGGCGGCGCCGACGCCAGTGCCGTCAATCACAAGCAACGCGCTCCGAAGTGTCGCCGTGAACTTGACCAGGCCGGCCACGATCTCGGTGTAAGGCGTGCCCAATGTCCAGCGCTTCAAAGTCCGGATGTTGCAAGTGGGCGGCGCCTGGATGCAACCGGGGCCAGCTGGTGGGGCAAATACCTGTTCGACCACGGTCAGCGCCGAGTAGTCCTGCTGCTGGCCCAGGTCCAGGCCGACGATGTAGCGCGGCGGCGGGGCCTTCGTGGGCGGCAGCGCCGGCAATCCAAGCGGCACGCGCGGCCCAAAGCGGAAAAACTCATCTGGCGACATCCCTAAGACTCCGGGAACGCTAAAGGCTCAATGCCGGGTTTCAAGGCCGCCGCAATGTCCGTGTAGGCGAAAACGGCGTCGATGGTGTCCTCGAAGGAACACTCGTACTCTTGGCGAAACCATCGTTCTCCCAGTGCAAGGCGCTCCTCCTCCAGGAAGGCTGCCTCGATGCGGGGGCATTGATCGGCGGTTATGCGGACGCGTTCCCATACCTGGTTGCCGCCCCACGCCTCGTAGAACCAACCGCGCTTGCCGAACGGCGTGGATAGGGCAACCAGCCGGCCACGGGAAACACTGAGCATCGGTCGGATGGCGAAGTAAAGGCTATCCGGCACGCGGGCGGCCTCGTCAACGATCAACAGCGCCACCCCTGAGTAGCCGCGGATCGTGCCCTCCGTGCCGGGTAGGCCGACAATCCTTGACCCATTGGCAAGGGTAAGCTGCAGCGCTGTCTCGCGGGTGACCTTCAAGGGTTTGCCGGCGGCGTGGTAAAGGCGCATTACTTTGTCCTGGAATAGCTCCCCGCTCTGCCGCTCCGATGGTGACAGGAGCAAGGTCAAACTGCCAGGCATGACCAGCGCAGTTTGAAGGGCAAGGGCGGCCGCCGTCTGGGATTTCCCGCTTTGCCTTGAACAACAAACTATTTGCCGGCGTGCGGTTGAGCGCAGCAACTTCGCCTGCCAGGCGTCGGGGGTCATGCCGGCCTGGACCATCAGGGATTCAGGCCGCGCCCAGAGGCGGTCCAGATTCGTCGGCTGTCCCTGAATCAGCCTGTCCAGTGTCCCTTGTGCCCACGCGGGCAAACAAGGCAGAGATTGCGTCGGTGCGTTCACTCTCGGTCATCTCCAAGGTTGCGGTTTGCAAAGGGCCTCCGTCTGGGCCTGATACCTCGGTGCGCTTGGGCGGATAAAGATTGAGCAACTCGCCTTCATCCCGCAAAATCGCTAGGGCGGTGCGCCAGTCGCCGGCCTCCATCGCACGGGCAAATAGGGCGCGGCGTTGACCCAGGTGGCGATTGAGCAGCTTGTCCCGATTTCGCTCAAGGCTGCTGGCGAGCAATTCATCCGACTTGGCGACGTAGCGCCACAATTGGGAATCGCTGACCTGCCAGGGCCTGCCCGTTTCCGGGTCGGATTCTGCCGCATAGTCGCGGATATTGTGAAACTCCGCACCGCACAACCGGATCTTGAGCACCTGCTCAACCCGCTGCTGGATTATCGTTTGTGTCGCCTTCATGCTTCAAAACTTGCTCCGTTATCCATGCGGCATGCCAATCGTGCAACGTTGCGTCGTGGATCATTGTAAACTGCTCGCGGTTGGAGTTGGTCCGCAAGTTCGCGGAACCTTCCATGGCCAGCCTCTGGCCGTCCACACAATGCAGGCAAACCACCTTGCAATGGTTTCGGCTCGCCGCGATGCGATTGTCCTGACCGTGCTTTTGTAACACATCCCGCAAGCGGTCGAAAAGGCCGGGGTTGTGTTCGTAAAAGAATCGTGAGCAGAGCATGGTCAGTCGAACGACGCGCCGCGATTCCAACCAACTGGCCATGCAATCCACGTTGCGGCCGTTGAAAGACAAGGTTGCAATCCTCAAGTGGTCGATGGTTCCCAGCTTGCCCATAGCGGCGTCAATCAGGTCTGCCAGGTCATAGCGGCCTGTCATGATCGCGTGTAACGACGCGCCGGGCCCGGGCATGACGGCCAGAACTTCCTTGGCTTCGCGGAGCGCGGCCAGCCGGCGGGTTCCCGATTGTTGCCGGCAAAGCGGGGCAGGAACCCCCGCTTCCTCTGGCGTCGCCTTGCCTCCGAATCGCACGGGGCGGATCATGGCCTTAAAATCCATCGCCTTCACTCCATCAAGAGCCGAACGATTGCCCGCGCCATTCACGCGGTCCGGTTTTTTTCCGGGGTTTGCGATTGGCTCCGAAGTTGAAGCTTGTTCCAGCGGCACTGCGATTTCGCTTGCCGGCCTTCTTGCTGCCTGGTTTCTTGGCCATGATTGCCGTCCTTTCTTCTGCTTTTCCCTTATCAGGTCCACACTGAATTCTAGGGGTTGGTTTTCGCCAGTGCCACTAGCCCATGTTTAGTGTATGCGGCCGTCTGCCCGGCGGGGGCCGTCGCGTGCGCCGCGGTTTTTGCTGGGTTTGACGCCTGCCGGCCCAGTTTCGAGCCAAAAAGTGTAGTGACACAATGTTAAATTGTGTTGCTTTGTTTGTCTATTTTGGTCTTGCAATCGTAGTTTGTGGTCGTGATACTTACTCCCATCGGTTCGCCCTCCGGCACGCCGGCCTCACCGCGGGCCGGCTTCATCGACGGGAGCCACCGCCATGTACGTTCGCACCATCCGCGTTCCCTCCTCCAACGGCTCGACCAACGAATATCTCCGCGTCGTCGAAGCGTTTCGTGAAGACGGCAAAGTCAAGCAACGCACCATTGCCGATCTCGGACGCAAAGACCTGCTCCTCGCAGTGCTTCCTCAACTCGAACGCATTCTCAAAGGCATTCCCAAAATCGACGGCGAACCCGATGGCGATATTGCCGTCCTGGATGCCGCTACCTGGGGACCCGTGCTTGCGGTGCGAACCTTGTTCAAGGAACTCGGGCTCTGGGAAATCCTGGACTCATTCAATGACGATGACCGCGACAAAGTGCCTTTCGCGGATCGTGCCTTTGTGCTCATCGCCAACCGCCTGGTGCGCCCTTCGAGCGAGCACGGTCTAGCACGCTGGCTGGAGACCGACTTTGTCTGCGATCGCTTGGGCCGGTGCTTCATGCCGCAGTGGAAAGCCTTCAAGCGAGTCCGCGTCGATTTTCAGCAATTGCACGCCTGGTACCGCACCTTGGATCGGCTGGAGAAGGCCAAGAACGCCATCGAGGTGAGCCTGTATCAGCGCCTGCGCGACCTGTTCAGCATCAAGCCGGATTTGATTTTCTACGACATCACCAGCACCTACTTCGAAGGTGCCGGCCCCGACGATTTTGCTCGCCACGGCCACAGCCGCGATCAAAAGCGGCGGAACGTGCAAGTGGTCGTCGGCGTGGTCATGGTGGCCGGCTGGCCGATCACCCATCATGTCTGGGAAGGCAATCGCCGCGATTGCACGACGGTTCTTGATGCGCCTGCGCGATTTGAAAGAACGCTTTGACTTTCAGCGCGTGGTGTTCGTGGGAGATCGCGGCATGGTCAGCGAGGATAACTTGAAGGAAATGATCGACGCAGGTCAGGGTTACTTGCTGGGCGTACGTCGCCGTCAAAACCCCGAGTTGAGCGGCTGGCTGGAGAAATTGAAGCCGCACAAGTGGATCGAGTGCCCGGTGGGTATCACCGCCGCGGAGCAGGAAACGCCGCCGCGGACGCGCGTGCAAGAGGTTGCTTCGGGGGAAAAGGGCAAGCGCGTCTTCGTGATTGACTCGGAGGAACGGCAAGCCTACGAGCAGCGCATGCGTATGCGCTCGATGGAAAAAGTGCGTGTGCTTTTGGAAAAGCTGCAGCAGCGCGTAGCCACAGGCCGGCTCAAAAAGCCGGAGGCGATTGGAGCAGCGGCAGCTCGGCGCGAGCAAGCATCATGGCGACCGCTACTATCGCTGGCAGTTGACGAAGGGAGTGTTCACTTTTGAAGAGCACCCGCTGCGGCTGAGCCGGGAGAAACAACTCGAAGGCAAGTATGTTTTGCTGACCAGCGAGAAAGCCTTCACCGCCCAGGACGCGGTGCAGCAGTACAAGGAGTTGATGGAGCTGGAGCGGGGCTTTCGCTCACTCAAGGACATCCTGGCGCTGCGGCCGATTTACCACCGGTTGGAGTCACGCGTGAAGGCCCACATTTTCGTGGCGGCGTTGGCGTTGCTGGTGCAACGATTGCTGGAGCGTCGACTCAGTGAGGCCAACGTCAACATGTCGGCGGCCGAAGCGATGCAGGCATTGGAAACGATCCGCGTGGTGAAGTTTCATTTGCAGGGCCAACCGCCGCGCCAGGGGGTCAGCACCGGCTCGCCGCGAGCCCGGCAAGTTCTCAAAGCGCTCGACCTCTCGCAACTCCGACCGCCGACGCCGCCTGGCCCGGAAACCGAAGTGTCGTGACTAACGCAAAAATTGGCCCCGGCGGGCCAAGGACTTACGTCGCGCCACACTAAACATGGGCTAGGCACCTTTCTGGCCAGTGGGGCTATCGGTATCGCTGGCCTGGCCGGTGTCCAGGTCGGGGCCACTCGCCTTGATGCAACGAAGTCCAAAGCATCGCAACGCGGCCTTGAGCAAGCGCCGCACGCGGCACGCGGTAGGCGGTTCGCCGGCGTCAGCCCGGCGAAACGTCAACGTCCATGTGTCGGGATCATGCTTCCGCATCCTCGGTATCTCCGCCCACCCGAACATCGGTCAGCATTAACACCAACAAACAAGGCGGCGTTGACATAGAACAGCGGTCAGCCCCTATAAGGGGCGGCTGACCGATGTTCCTATTTACGACGGTCAACCACTGACCAAATTGCCTGACCGAATTGACCGAATCATCATTCCGCCCTTTCCTGGCACCTCAAAAGCAGTCTTGCCGTGCGCCCTGCCCCTTGTCCAGCCGTCGCATTTCCGGTTCTTTCTGCGATCTTTTTGTGTTCAATTAGCCACGTGACTGCCCTGCCAAAGCGTGGCCCTGAAAGCTCAGTCGAGTTCCGCAGCCGCGTGAAGCTCACTCCAACGTTTTCGGGATCGCTTACCGTGTGGGCGTGCAGCACGCGCTTGGCGTCCGCTTCCGTTTCCACTTCCTGCTTGCGGTGTTTGTCCTTGGCGGCTTTATCTGCTTCCGTTCTTCGCGCGATGGCACCCGCGGTGACGGTCGTTTCCCATTTCCGCCCCGTGAAATCGTCGCCAAGCTGCCCCTCGGCGATTGCAACCTGCCAAAGTCCTCCTTGACCGCAGCTTCCCCCGGCCGACAACCAAAGGCGATGCTCGCCGGTCCCTGGCTCGTACTCTTCGGCCCGTCCAACCAGCAACCACTGGCGGGCGAACTCCGAAATGCCGGCATAGGCCAAGTCGTCCAGGTCCAACGGCTCAAGAGTTCTTGACGTGAACTTTTTGGTGTGGTGGATCAAGACCGGCGTGCAACCCACGTCCAGACAGCTCCGCCCTACACCCAGCAACAGCGGTCCGACGTGGAAAAGATTCGCGGCGTCAAGGTCTGTTTGGCCGGCAAGCAAGGCGAGATACAGCGGATCAAAAAGCAGCACGTCAATTTTTCTCTCGGCGAGCGCGTCGCGCAAGGCGGCCAGCTGCTCCAGGCTGGCGAGCTGCGGAAGACGAAAGCCCCACTGCAAGCTGTCGGCCAGGGCGGCAAAATCCACGTCACGGGCGGCGCAAACACGGCGAGCGGTTTCCTGCAAGGTCCACTCGCCGCTTTCGCCTGACAGCAACGCAACTCTGGCCCGGCGGTAGCAAGTGAATTCCCCCAAAAACGGAACGCCGGCGGCCAGGCTTACAGCCAGGTCAACAATGAGCGATGTTTTGAGGCACTTTTTTGGACCGCCCACAATGGCCGGTTGGTTCCGCACCAGCAACCGTTTGACAAGCCATTCTGGCCGGAAATCGCCGGCGGCAAACGCTGCGGAGTCGATTAACTCGGCGCGGTAGGCTGGCGCCGTTTGCAACGTCGGCTGCACGGCGTTGACCGTGAGCACGTCGTTGAATCTGAGGCCGGCCGCAAACGCTGCGCCGGCCTCCGCCCATTCATCGCCAATGGATTCGCCTTCAGTCGGCAGCTTGCGCACCTGACACCACGCCCGGGCGTCTTTGGCTTTGCCCGGCGGCAAAGCCCATTGAATCGGCCTGCCAAGCTTGGCCATCAGTTTGGCCGCTGTCTCGATCGCGCCATCGCGGCCGGGCCATTGGCCGTTGTCGTTGGCGTCCAGCTCTGCAAGGACAATGACCGGCCGCGCTGGCGGCACATTGCGCAGCAGCTCGGCGAGGTGGTCAACACCACCAGTGTTTGACGGCCGGCCGATGGCAGCAAGGCCAAGGCCGGAAAGGGTTGAAACGTCGGATGCACCTTCAGGCAAGAAGATCGGCCCGTTGCTTTCACGCCAGCGGACGGCAACGGTAAGCCCACGTTTGCCACCGGGCCAGGCTTTTTTCTGGCCGCTGCCGTATCGGCATGTAAGCCCGACGACACGGCCGGCGCCGTCGGTTTCTGGAAACGTCCAGCATGCGCCCAGCAGCTTGCCGTCGTCATCCCTATGGGGACCAGCTTCGCAAAAGCCCAGCAATGGGAACTCGGAAAGCATGGTTTCGGGCAGGCCAAGGGCCTCGGATAATTCCTTGCGGCGGGTGGGGGTCAAGTCACGGGCCAGCGCCGCGGCTTTGGCTTGCCAGTCCACGGCGGGCTTGTGCTGGCCGTTGGTTGCCGGCCGGTCGATACGTCGCCCAGCGTCATCTAATAGCGGATCGCCTTCACGGCGGTATTGCGTCCATTGAGAATCGCCCTTCGCTTTGCCGAGAAAAACAAACCCGCCTTGCTGGCCGACGCGACGGCGGCAAAGGATCATGCCGTCAGCCCCTAGACTGCAACCGTCGATACCATCGCATATGGGGCAAGGACGGCCGCGCGTTGCCGATTTGAAAGTCGTTTGGGTCACCGTCGCCCCCCTTCCGCAGCACGGCGGGCTTGCCATTCATCGCGGCCGGGGCAACCAGCACCAATCCACGCGCGAAGCTCTGCCACCCGCCATAGCGTCCGGCCTCCTAGCTTGACCGGCGACGGCACCTTCCCGGCCGCGTGCAACCGCCACCATGTGGGGGTGGAGACTCCAGACAGGGCGGAAGCGTCTCGGGCACCGATCTGCTCGGCGGCCAATGTCGGGGCGGCCGGCTTGGTGCGTCTCCGTTTTGCCGGCGTGGCCTGGTCGGGTTGCGGCTCGGCGGTCTCCGTGTGCAGTGCTATGGCGTCGCTAGCGGCCATGGGGCACCCCCTGCGGCTCGGCACCGGCGGCAAGCCAGTCCAGGATCCACTGGCCTCGCAGTAGCACCCGGCGCCCTTGCCGCGTGTATCGCAGTCGCCCACTGCGGCGAGCGCGGTCTAACGTGGCCTGCGGTACGTCCAGGGCCAGCGCGATGTCGCCGGCGTGGTAGTAGCTTTCCGGGTCTATGGTAATCGGGTCTGCCATGTGCTGCTCTCCGTGGGGCGTGGCAGCAGCGTAGCATGGCGGGGTGCGGATGCGGGCGGATGTCTGTTAGTGTCGGTTGCCACGTGGCGGGAAGCGCTCTGGCAGTTTCCGCTTGAACTCTTTTTCGAGCCACGGGCGCACGTCGGGCCATACCCATTCATCGGGCTTGCCGCCTCCACCTTCGACACTCGGCGGCGGTAGTGGGTTGTTACTGCGTTTTTTCAGGCGCTCCAGGGTCCTTTTTGATCGGTTGACGTGCGCAGCCATTTGGTCCAGCGTGACGTGCTGGGTGGCCTCGCTCTTGGCGGTGGCTGGCTCTGCTATTGTCAACACATTGGCCGCAAATTGGCTGATGGCCTGTCGAATCCAAATCCAGAATAGCGCAGCGTTGTGCTTTGCCCGCACTTCCGCCAGCAACGTGGCCACGGCAGTTTTGCGTTCTTTCGCCAATTCGGCGGCCTCCATTGGCCCGTCTGGCACGTTGCCGCCGCGTTGGAGCAACGATCGCGCCCACCTCCCTGCAGTGCTGTCAGGCCAAAGTTTTTCGCATTGCGGAGGATGCAAAAAATCTCCCAGGTCGGCCACGTACAGAGCCTGCCCTGCCTCGGCCAACGCGTCGAGCAGCGTCTGGGAGTCTTCCGGGGCGTTTCCCAAAGCATCGTCAAGCTTGGCAAATGCGGTCCACGCGGATTGGTGCTTCACATGGTCGGGCATGGCGTGCGTCCTCTGAGAAGGTGGCCGGCCGCCGGTGTGCGCTTCTCAGTTCGCAGCGCCGGCAGCACGGCCAAGGATCGTTTGGCTATTCTACGCTCCGTCACCGCGTGGGGTGTTGCCCGCGCCGATCATGGCCAGGATCGCCGCTTTGAGGTTGCCCGGTAGGGATGGCCAGGCGTCCACCACACGGGTAAGATCATGGTCAACGGAGGGCGTTTTTTCAGAATCTTGTGCAAGCTGTAGTGCAAGCGGCTTTCCTGCATCGTCGGAAGTGTCGGCCAATTCAGCCGATGCGTCAAGGTGACAGCGGATTGCAAATCCGCCATCCCCGGTTCGAATCCGGGAGGGGCCTCTTTCTGCAAGTCTTGCTAAAACATCGCAGGCACGAGTCATGGCCGTGTCACGGAAAATTGTGGGCGGTGAATTTTCGGTAGCTGGGCTTGTCCTTGAGCGTTCGGTTGTCTCCATGATTCTCCTGGCGACAAGGCAGGTTTGCAACTATCTGCCAGTCACCCGGCGCTCCAGTTTTTCGAGGAAGGGCCGCTCAAAAGCGCTTTCGTCTTGGTTTCCCCCAAGCCGCTTTTTCTTCCCGCCTTCGGTCACGGCTTGTGAAATGCGACAAGTCCGCCTATGACGAATGCGTACTTGGGTAGTCGTTTCAAGGCCGTGATGGCCGCTCCCTCCCTTCTCATCTCTGCGAACCCAAGCAACAAGGATTTTTTTTCACAACGGTTCGCTAAAGAGCTAAAGCTACGGCGTTTTTCGATAGCGCCGTTCCAGGTCGGCCAACAGTATCGGGCGTTTCTTCTTGGAGCGTGCTTTCCTCATGATCTTGCGGCGGTTCAACGCCTGACGTTGGCACGGCGGCTGCTCGGCTGTCCGGTACGGCAGCAGGTCTTCCACGGTGAATGGCTGGGGATGCGCGGCATGGGCGTCGAGAGCGTGCACCAAGGTTGGCCCCTCTAATACGATTCGAACCCCCGCGTGGCGATGGCCGTGGATCCGCCGCTCATGACTCTTAGGCAAACGAAACCAACGCTCCAGATCGAGGTTGTCCTTGATTTCCTCGAACTTGCCGGCGCCGACGAAAAGGCCCGCGACGAAGCTGAGCATGACCTTAGCCATGTGCTGGCGAACGGGATCTTCCGTCCTCTCGAAACGCCCAGTTAGTTCCTCGAACTTCTCCTTGCGTTTCACGCAATCCACCTGGCCAGGTTCGAGGGTCGCGGCTACTTCCGCGATGTCCTTGACGTATTCTCGGATCGTCTCGTGCTCGGCCCGGACTTCGTCCAATCCTCGGTCGATGCAGTCGGCCAAGCGGCCGAGTTGCTTTTCTGCGGACCCCCTTTTTTCTCGTCCAAGTTTCGTTGGATCGATTCGCGGACCTCTACCAAGGCCTCGGCCATCCGCAAGCCGGGAGGTTGAATAGGCCCTCCCTGATCGTCATTGAGAATGCCACGCACCGCCGAGCAATAATCGAGCACCACGGCGCCAGCCGAATCTGTTTCGGCCTCGGCGTTGGCCGGTGGCGCCGGTGCAGTAGTCTCCGTCTCGGTTATTTCGAGAATCGTCCGGTACGACGCTCGCCGATGCCGCGGCCTTTTGCTCTTGGAACACGGCCTGCTCGATCTTCCGCAGGCCACGTACCTTGCGCCGCATTTGAACCTTGGCGTGACTATCGGCCTCCAACACCGGCTTGGCCACATCGCGGAGGAAATGGTTGTCGCAGTAGCGATGGGGCACCTCCGGAAATTCCGCGGCAATCCCCGTCACGAAAGCGTCCTGTCGGTCCGACAACCAAAGCGCCACCGGCTTGCCCAACGAGGCGGCCCACGCCTTGGCCTTGGCGATCAGGCGGCGCACCTCGTCCGCCGTTGCCGAGATCAAGGCTTCGGCGAACCAAACGCGTTTCTGGGTCAGTTCCCTGACCACGTAAAGAGTCTCGTGTCCCTTCTCGGGTTGCAGGCCATCGATCGACAGAATCATCTCATCGACGGTTTGGTATTGCCGCCGCAGAGCCTCCGGGTCTTGCTGCCGCGCGGCGAGCATGACTTGGTAGCGTTGGACATACTTGCCGAGGGCGTCGTGGGAAAGCCGGATGTGGTAATCGTCCCGAAGATCGGCCTGGATCTGGGAAATCGACCAGTGCCGCGAGCACCTGCGATGACCGATCCAACAGAAGACATCCCACCCGATTGCCCACTTGGGGGGCGCGATCGTGATTTCGAGTTCAGGGCTTTTCGTGTGGGTATGACCTTGACAGCCGCGATCAGGGCAGTGGTTGAGTTTACAGACGAGTTCCACCGGCCCCTCCAGCGTATGAAAGCGGCGGTAGCGGTGGTCACAGACGTGCATCATGCGCCCGCAAACACGACAATTGCGGTCGATGACGTCCAGTTCCCACTGAGCAAAATCCGTATCTTGGGGCCAACTGTAAGGCATCGTGCCAACCTCCATGCAATGACCAGATCCATCTGGTGGGCGAGCATGGTAGAGTTTACAAAGCGACAACCCCATATTCTAGCCCTTTGGCGAACCGTTGTTTTTTCATGCGACTGTATCAGCCCGCTTTGGGCCCGGTTTTTTGCATGAATCTCTGAAGGAGTCACATCAATGGGTAAGAAGTTGTACGTCGGCAACCTGCCGTATGGCACATCCGACAACGATTTGCAAAGCCTGTTCTTGCCGCACGGCACCGTCCAATCGGCCCAGGTTGTCATGCTTCTGCCTTGCCCTCATCCAGACCATGATTTGCAATGAGACGATAGAGCGCGCGCCGGCTGATCCCCAGGAGCTTCGCGGCATGGACTTTATTCCCTTTCACCTGAATCAGCGCCGCCCGAACGGTTCGACGTTCCATCTCGTTTAGGTTGAGCGGGTCTGCACTGGAAGCCTCGGCCGCATGCGCCATCACCTTCATGGAGTCGGGCAGGTCGTCAAGCGTGATGAGGTTGTCTTCCGCCAGGATTTGGGCACGTTCCAGGACATTGGCCAGCTCGCGTATGTTGCCCGGCCAGGCATATTTCACAAGGGAGCGCATGGCCTCGGGGTCCACGTTGCAGCGTATCTTTGCCAATTTGCGGCTGGTCAGCAAGTGTTCGACCAGCGCCGGGATGTCCTCGCGGCGTTCACGCAGAGGCGGAAGGTCGATGCTGACGACATTAAGCCGGTAAAAGAGGTCTTCCCTGAACCGGCCGGCTTTCTGGTCCTCCTCCAGCGGCTTGTTCGTGGCCGCGATCACCCGCACGTCGGCGTGGCATTCTTTGTTGCTGCCGACCCGGCGGAAGTGGCCGTCTTCCAGCACCCGCAGCAGCTTGGCCTGCAGCGCGGGAGCCATCTCGGCGACCTCGTCGATGAACAACGTGCCGCCCTCGGCTACCTCGATAAGGCCGGGCTTGGCCTGCACCGCGCCGGTGAAGGCGCCCTTCTCGTGGCCGAACAACTCACTTTCGAGCAAATTCTCCTGCAAGGCCGCACAATTAATGGTAACCAAGGGTCGGTCGTGGCGCAGGCTGTTGCGGTGCAGAGCCCGTGCGACCAATTCCTTGCCGGTCCCGCTCCGGCCGCGGATCAGGACGGTGGCGTCGGTGGGGGCAACCTTCGCGATCATCTGCACCACTTTCTGCATGGCCGGCGCCGAGCCGATCATCTGGTAGCGGGGCGATTCGTAGGTGAGCCGTTCGACCTGGCGGCGCAGGTGGACGTTCTCCATCCGCAGTCGCCTGACATCCAGCGCGCGGGCCAGGATAGGCAGCATGGTCTGCAAGTTGAAGGGCTTCAGTCAGGTAGTCAAAGGCGCCGATCTTCATCGCTTCCACGGCAGTTGGAATCGTCCCTTGTCCCGTCATGATGATGCCGACGAGGTTCGGGTCGATTTCCAGGGCCTTGCGGAGCAATTGGATGCCGTCCATGCCAGGCATCATCAGGTCGGTGAGGAGCAGGTCGAAGTCCTGTTCCGCCAGCGCCTTGAGCGCCTCGGCGCCAGTAGCCGCACCTACGGTGTCGTAGCCTTCGTCGGCCAAGGTCTCGCACAGGGCGTTCTTCAATTCGACCTCATCGTCGACGATGAGCAGACGGCCCCGCTTCGTTTCGGCCATGATTCACTCCTTGGAGACTCGAAGCGGGTTCACGTTGGTGTCATTGCTTTGGACAGGCAGGATAAGGCGCACGGTGGTTCCCTTGCCGACTTCGCTGAGGATTTCGATGCGGCCGTGGTGCTCTTGAACGATGCGACGGCAAATCGCCAGGCCGAGCCCAGTTCCCTTTCCTTCTGCCTTGGTGGTGAAAAAAGGCTCCATGATTTTCCCCAGGTGCTCGGCCGGAATGCCCACTCCGGTGTCGACGAACTCAATCAGCACAGACGCCTTGCCATTTTGCAGCGATGCAAGTGAGCTACGCATGGTCAGTTTGCCCCCTTGCGGCATCGCATCGCCGGCGTTGGTGAGCAGATTCAAGAAGACCTGACGCAATTTCTGCCGGTCGGCAAAGATGTTTGGCGTATCCGCGGCCAATTCCTGGACAATGGCGACCTGCAGCTTGCGAAGGTGGTGCTGAATGAGTTCCACCGCCTTGGTCAGCTCCTCGCGGATGTCCACCGTCGAGATGGTGTCCTCGCCGCGGCGGGAAAACTGCAGCAGGTTGGCGACCAGGTCGCCCATCCGTTTCGTCTCTTGCTCGATGATCTCCAGGGCCCGGCGTCTGGGGTCGTCGGCCGCAGTGCGCCGCAAAATGGACTCGACTCGCAAGCTCACCGTGGCCAGGGGATTATTCAGCTCGTGGGCAATGCTGGCCGCCAATTCCCCCACGCTGGCGAGTTTCGCTGCCTGCCAAAGTTGCTGGGTCATGGCCCGGACTTCTTCGTTGATGCGTTTCTGCTCGGTGATGTCACGGATAATGCCCACGAAAACCTGCTCATTTCCCAGCCGGGCTTCGGCCACGGAGAGATCCATGGGGAAAGTCGTGCCATTCTTTCTCAAGCCGACTACCTCGCGGCCGATACCGATGATCCTCTTCGCTCCGGTGGTCAGGTAGCGGTCAAGGTAACCATCGTGTTCTTCCTTGTAAGGCGATGGCATGAGGATTTTGACGTTCTGGCCGATGATGTCAGCCGCCGCATAGCCGAACAGGCGTTCGGCGGCGGGGTTCATCGTCTGGATGATGCCGCGTTCGTCGATGCTGATGATGCCGTCAACCGCGGCTTCCAGGAGAGCGTGCATCCTGGCTTCGCTGGTCGCCGGTGTTTCCCGTGCCAGCCGACGAGAGCCATCGTTGTTGGTTGACACGTCAACCTTCATTCCACGTCCCCCCAATGCGGAAACTGCCCAGGATTTCCTATTCCTATCACTAGCGGTCATCGTAGCAAGACGACAAAGGTTTAGGCGTGCAAGAAGATCGATGCTGATGAATCCACGGAATAAGAGTCGGCACGCCCAGCATGAGGCCATGGAGGCGACCATGATTCCGATAGTGCGGAACGAAATCGAGGTGCGTGACGCGATCGAAACAACCAAATCAAATGCCGAGACCGGCGAGCGGCAATGACGGCAGCCGCCTGCCCGGCAAATAAGCGTATACTGGTCCTGTGGTCGCACCGAAGTTCGGGCGTGATAAAGGAAACCGATGTCCACACCGCTGCGCGTTCTCCTCGTCCAGGATTCCCCGGCCGACGCCAAGCTCATGTTGGCCGAGGTTCCCGAGGCAGGTTTCGCCCTTAACGCAGCAGCGGAGGCGTCGGCATGATACTCGCCGTTTCCCGCTTTCGCGTTACCAATGGCCTGCAGGACGCCGTCCGGGCCGCGTTCCTTAACCGACCTCGCCTGGTCGACCAGGTGGCTGGCTTCCTGGGCATGGAGGTGTTCACGGACGGCACCGACTCCACGGCTTTCCACCTTATAACGCGGTGGACGGATGCCGCTAGCTACCGAACCTGGCATGCCAGTGACGCGCACCGGCTGTCGCACCAGGGGATCCCCGCGGGCTGAAACTCGATCGTTCTTTTACGCAAACGCTTCTGCTGGATAGGCTGCACCACCCCGAGCGCCCCCTCAGCATGGAGGAGTTCACGGCCGATGCATCCCCGCTGCTAGCCCGCTATCTCGATGGCAGCCGAGCGGTGCATCTGCTGGCCGCCGACCATGACGGCACCCTCCGCCAATGCAGTCCAGTGACGGCACAACTGCTGCTATCTTCCCGGGATGAACTAATCGGCCAGAAGCTCTGGGCTTACCTGCCGGACAAGGAAACGGCAGGCCTCGAGGAGAAAGTCGCCGCCGGCGGGCGGGGATGCGGGGAAAAATTCTACCTTAACTTTGTCGATCGGCATCAGGCGGCTCATACCCTCGAATGCCTGTTCGACGTGCAGCCCGATGGCTTCACCCTCCTTGGTGAGGCGCCCCGCAAAGGCGGACGAGGCCTTCCAGGAGGAAATGCTCCGGCTGAACAACGAATTAACGCTGCTGTCGCGAGAAAACGCCCGAAAAAGCCGGGCCCTGGAGAAGGCCCTGGCTCGACTAAAAGAAGCTCAGGCGAAGCTCGTCCACCAGGAGAAGATGGCCTCGCTGGGCCAGATGACGGCGGGCGTGGCCCACGAGATCAATAACCCGGTGGCCTTCGTCCTCAACAACCACAGCACGCTGGGCCGCGATTTCGATGACCTTTTCTCCTTCGTCAACCTGGTCGGCGACTCGCTGGAGGAGCTGGGGCGTGCCTGTCCCGCGGTGGCGGAACGTATTCTGGCCAAGGCCGACCGAAATCGAGCTGACTCACCTCGCCGACGCGGTGCCGCGGAAGATCGCGGACAACATCGACGGACTCGACCGAGTGCGTACAATCGTCCTTGACCTGCGCAACTTCTCCCGGCTCGACGAGTGCGAACTCAAGCGGTGCGACGTTGCCGAGGGAATTCGCGGAGCACTTCGCTTTCTCACCGCTGTCCTCGAACGCCACCAGGTTCATGTTGCCACCGACCTGTCCGCCGCTGCCGCCGTCTGTTGTGTTCCCCGGGCCAACTGAATCAGGCCATCAGCAACGTGGTAGTGAACGCCGCCCAGGCCAGCCAGGCCTGGTCAGGAGATCAAGGTTTCGACCGCACACGAGGACGGCTGCTTCGTGATCACCATCGAGGACCACGGCCATGGGATTGCCCCAAATGATCTGCCGAAAGTCTTCGACCCCTTTTTCACGACCAAGCCGGTCGGGGAAGGCACGGGGCTAGGCCTTTCCATCACACACCAAATCATCCATGCACACCACGGGGACATCCAGATCGACAGCACGCTCGAGAAGGGCACCCGCGTTCGGCTTCGGCTTCCTCTGGAACCATTGCAGTCTGTCTCACCAGACAATGACGCGAGGACGAAAGGAACTGGACCATGAAGCTCAGCGGTAATTTTCGATCGGGCCTCCAGACCGGCAGCAAGGCGCAGCGCGCGTGACGGTGCCGATACCTTGCTGGTCGTCGACGACGAGCCCGCGATCACCGCCTCGATCGCCGAACAGTTTCGCCGGCGCTACCGCGTCTTGACGGCGCAGCAGCGGTGAAGAGGCGCTGGCAGCGCTGCGGACTGAATTCGTGTCCGTTATTCTGACGGACCAACGGATGCCCGCAATGACAGGCGCGGACCTGCTCGCCAAGGCGGCGACGGAAGCCCCGGATGTCACGCGCCTGCTTGCTGACCGGGTATTCCGACATCGAGGCGGTTGTCCAGGCCGTCAATGCAGGCAAAATCTACCACTATCTCACCAAGCCGTGGCTGCCCGAGATCCTCGACGACGCCGTGGTGCAAAGCCTTCGCGTATCAATCGACTGCTGCGGCAGCGGCGGGAGATGGTCGAGCGGGTCCGGCAGGCGAACTGTCGAGCTGGAAACGAAGGTGCGCGATCGGACGGAGGAGCTGCAGCACGCGAAAGAGGCGGCGGAATCGGCCAGTCGGGCCAAGAGCGAATTCCTCGCCAACATGTCGCACGAAATCCGCACGCCGCTGAACGGCATCATCGGCATGACCGAGTTAGCCCTCGACACCGACCTGACTGTGGAACAACGGCATTTCCTGGAAATGGTCGAGAAGCTCCGGCGATTGTCTCCTGAAGGTCATCGGCGACATTCTGGACTTCTCAAAAATTGAGGCCGGCAAGCTCGACGTTGAAGCCATCGACCTTGACCTCCGCAAATGCCTGGGCGAAACGCTGTCCTCACTGGCTTTGCGAGCCCACGAGAAAGGCCTGGAACTGGCAGCCCATATCCCGGCCGACGTGCCCGACGCCTTGATCGGCGACCCCGGCCGCCTCAGGCAGATCATCGTCAATCTCGTCGGCAATGCGATCAAATTCACCAGTAGCGGCAAGGTCATCCTTGACGTGGAGATCGAAGGGATCTCGGCAGCGGTAGCACGGCTTCACTTCAGTGTCCGCGACACAGGCATCGGCATCGCGGCGGACAAGCTGGAAGCTGTGTTTCAACCATTTGTGCAGGCAGACAGCACCACGACGCGGCGCTTCGGGGGCACAGGTTTGGGATTGACGATCTCCGCCAGGCTCGTGGAGGCAATGGGCGGCCAGATTTGGGTTGAAAGCGCAATCGGCAAAGGGACCACTTTCCATTTTAGCGTGCCGCTGAACATTCGAGCGGCCCACGCAAAGCATGAAATCGTCGATACTGCCAGGCGTCCCCTGACGCCTTTGCGCATTCTCCTGGCCGAAGACAATCCGGTCAACCAGCGGGTGGCCGTCGGCATGCTGCGGAAGTGGGGCCAAAATCCTGTCGTCGCTTGCAGCGGCCTGGAAGTCCTCGCTGCTCTCGAACACGACTCGTTCGACCTGATATTGATGGACGTTCAAATGCCGGAGATGGACGGGTATGAAACAACGAAGTGTATCCGCGACAAAGAGCGGCAGAAGGGAGGTCACGTCACCATCGCGGCAGTGACCGCGCACGCCATGAAAGGCGACCGGGAACGCTGCCGTGCCGCGGGGATGGACGACTACGTCTGCAAACCCTTCACGGCAGACGACTTGTACGCTGTGCTTGAACGGGCAGCCCAAAACGAAAGCGAGCGACGTTATGCCACTGAACAGTCTTCCCCAGCGCGTGGCGCTGGCTGACAAACTGCGCGGCTGGCGGCAACCGATCGCGGAGTCGGTCACCACGGAATTCTTCCGCCGCCACCCCGATTGGTTGGCTCGTTACGGCGAGCGGGGCCGAAAGCACGGCATCGAGGACGCCTGCTTCCACCTGGACTTTTTGGCCGGCGCCCTTGAAGCGGGCAGCGTGACACCGTTCGAAGCCTACATTCGCTGGACGGCCCGAATGCTGGGAGCGCGAAACATCGCCGCCCACTTCGTGGCCGAGAACCTCGAGCAGATCGAGTCCGCCCTGGCAGCGCACCTCACGCCGCCGAGGCGGAGTATGTCGCCGGCTTCACGCCGCGGGCGTGCTGGCCTGTTCTGAGCCGTCCACGGCGGTTCCCAGTGCGGCCAAAAGCGGCGCCCTCGGGCTCTCGGGCACCCTTTTTCTCCAGGCGATTTTGAAGAATCAGCGCAAGGCCGCGGTCACGATTGTTCTCGAAGCGCTGCGGGAAGGCCATGCGCCGACAGACATCTATGTGGAGGTTCTGCAGGAAGCGCATTACGAGCTGGGGCGGCTGTGGGAATCGAACCGGATCACGGTGGCCGAAGAGCATATGGCGACGGCTATTATCCAGTACGTCATGGCGCAGCTCTACACCCACCTGCCGCCGGCGACGCAAACGCGCGGCGCCATGCTGATCACTGGAGTTGCGGGGGAGCTGCATCAGGTTGGCGCGAACATGGTCGCCGACGTGCTGGACGCCCAGGGCTACGATGTGCGCTTCCTGGGGACCAATATGCCGCCCAGCGGGATCGTGCAGGCGCTGCAGGAACACAACGCGGCCATCCTTGGCATTTCGGCAACCATGCTCTTCAACATCCCGCACGTCATTGAGCTGATCGGCAGCGTGCGTGCCAAGCTGGGTGTGCAGAGCCCGCGGATCGTCCTCGGAGGCGCGGCTTTCCAGTCACTGCCGTCGCTGGCCTCCGAGCTGGGTGCAGTCGGATTTGCCCCGGACATTCGGGCTGCCCTCCAAATGCTTTGTTGAGGTGAGCGTGCCACCCGCCGTCACGGATCGATCTTGAAAGTCGTCTCAACGCTGACACTGGCGTAGTCGGCGCTGCCGGCGAAGACGGCCATTACGGTGTACGTTCCGCGGCCGGTCGGCGCGCCTGCCAACGGCGTCCCGGTTGCAGTGGTGCCAGCGAAATATACCAGGGTTGGCTTGACCCCTTCCAGGCTGGCGCCGGCGACCCCGTTCACGCCCGCGATAGTCACCGTGGCAGGAAACGCATGGCCAGTGTATGTGCCGCCGGCGTCGGTAACCGTGAGCGTCGGCGTCGCCTGGTTTACAGTTAACGTGCCGCTCACATAGGTGATCGCGTAATTGCCGAGTCCCGTCCCCTCAGCGGCGCTGGCTGTGATGCTGTAGGGTGAATTCGCGACTTTTGCGGTGGCCGCCGCGCCCACGCTTGCGAGCTTCACGGTCGTTACTGCGTCACCGTTTACCAGACCGTTGGCAGTGAACTCCGTCCCATCAAATGTTACCGTCTGTCCAAAAGTCTTGCTCATGTTATGGGCCGTGATGACCAACGCAGCCTTGTTGATCGTCAAGTGGCCGACTTTGTAGGTGATTGTGTAGTTGGTCAGTCCCGTGCCAACCGCGGCGGTTGCCGTGATGTCATACGGCGAGCCTGCCACCGTAGCCGTCGCCCCCGAACCCGTGCTGCTCAGTGTTACGCTCGTGACCGCGTCACTGTTCTTCAGCCCACTCAGCGTGAACGCCGTCCCGCCGAAAGTCAACGTTTGCCCGTAAGTCTTAGTCGCATTGTTGGCGGTGATTGTCAACGTCGCCCTGTTGACCACGAGGCTGCCGTAATTGGTGACGACAGTGTAGTTGGCAAGCTTGCCGCTGGGGTCGTTCAAGGTGGCGCAGATGGCATAGGGTCCGCCGGCTACCGTGGCGGTCGCGGCCGTTCCCGCACTGCTGAAGCTGCCAATGGTGATATTGTCACCATTCTTCAGGCCGCTGACCGAGCCGGTGAAGGCCGTAAAAGCATTACCGTAGGTCTTGGTCTTGTCGGCGGTGGCAACCGTCAGCGTTGCCTTGAGCACGTTGATGACCACGCTCATGGTGGTGCTGCTGTAATGAGTAGTGTCTTTGGGCGTGAAGATCACTGTCAGGGCCTGATTGTTGCCGGCATTGAGCACGGTGCCGGCTGCCGGTGTATACACGAAAGTTCCCGCGACGTTGGCGGTGGCGTCAAGCTGGTTGTTAGTCAGCTTGGTGCCGTAGGTGATATTGTTAGGGTTACTCCAGGTGATGGTCGGTGTGGCTTTGGTCACCGTGAGAGAGCCGCTCGAGTTGGTGCTGGAGCTGAAATTGGTGCTGCCGCTGTAAGTGGTGATGATCGTATAAGTCTGGGGCGCTTGCCGGCGGGTAGGGTCAAGATGGCCGAGGCCGTGCCGTTGGTTACGGTGCCCGATACCGGGCTGAAGCCGGCCAAGGTAAAGGTCAAGGTTCCGCCGCTGACAGGGACGCTGCTGTTGCTGGTCACATTTCCTGTCAACGTCAAGGTCTGCGCGCTGGCGCTGTAGGGTGTCGTCGCCGTGGTGCGCTGGGTCGTCGCGGTTGCCTGCTTGACATTGATGGCAACGATCTGGCCCGTCGGCGTGCTGTAATTGGCGCCCGAAGGCACGAAATGTTCCGAAAGGGTTTGGCCGTTACCGGCGTTCAGAACGGTGCCCGCGGCGGGCGTGTAGGTGAAATTCCCTGGCACCGTGACGGTCGAGCCATTGACGATGGCAGTGGCCGAGGCATTAAGTTGTATCCCGCTCAAAGGCGTGCCGTAGGTGATGTTGGCCGGGTTGCTCCAGGTGATGGTCACGGGCGCCGTAGCAATCACCAGCGTGGCGGTGGCGCTGGCCGATGTGTAGTTGGCACTATCGGTGAAGGAGCCAACCACCGTATAGGTCCCGGCGTTCACGGGTGCTGCCACAACATTGCCGTCGGCATCGGTATAAGTAAAGCTCGGTGTTCCCAGGCTTTGCCCGCCGATACCGCTGACGGAACCGGCGGCTAGGTGGGGTGTGCCGTCATATGTGAAGGTGCCGCCCACGACGCTTACCGTCGGAACAACCAACGTGGCCGGCGTGCTGATCGCGATGCCGTTCATCTCAAAGGTGTCGCCGCTGGCCGTTATCGGATTCGGGCTGGTATTGTAGATCAATGCGCCGGCTCCGTTCACGTTGAAGATGTTTTGGCCCGCATCGCTGGCGGTGCCCAGGTCCACCGTGCCGCCGGCTACAGCTATGGCAGTCTGATTGAAAGCCGTGCTTTCCTGGATGAGATCATTCCGAAGCGTGAGGCTTCCGCCGTTAACCAGAATGGTCGGAGTATTGGAGGCATTACTAAAGGTCGAACCAGAAATGCTCACCTGGCCGGAATCGACAATCAAAGCGGGCGAGCCGCCGATGAAGGTGCCGTTAGTGATCGTCAGGGTCAACTGCGGGGGCACGTTGGCGGTGGTGTCTTGAATGGTTTGGCCGCCCAAATCCAGGAGGATCGTGGAGGCAGGAGTCATGGTTGGGTCCAATCCATTGGCAGCCGTGAAAAACGCCTGGGCCTGAGTTGGCGTCGTCGCCTGAATTATTTCGGTACTGCCTGGGACGAGGACCTGTTGCAGTGTGGCCGGTGTGACGGACCCGACGTCGGTCAAGGTGATATCTTGGCCGTTGCCTCCCACGTAGCTGATCTTGAACAGGTACCCCCCCGCAAGCAAATCCGACCCCTCCGGAAGGCCGTCGAAGGTTCCGGAAACGGCATTGGGCCCTTGGTTGTTGAGAATCGTAAAGGTATCGCCTACATTGGGCGTGAAGCCGTTCATCAACTCGAGGGATAATTGGCCGTCAAGGCCAACACTGCCGCTTACGGTTATCTGGTCGAAGCCGGTGCCAGGGTTAGGGCCGCCAATCTGATATACGACCGTACCAAGGCTTAAACCATCAGCGCGAATACTGGATGTGGGCGTAAGAGTGAAACTGCCCCCAAGATTGATTGTGGTGCCGACTTCACCCAACAGGCTTGTTGTCCCGGCGGTGCCGTCAATGGTACCGCCGCCCAACAGGTTCAGGACGCCCTCCGACTGCACAGCCACGGTCCCGCTATTGTTGAAGACCACATCCGGTGTGCAGCCACCGTCACCCACGGCTGTCTTGATCAGCATGCCCAAGTTTGTGAACGACGGCGCTAGGCCGGTGTCGGGGAAGGTGCGCACCGTGCCGTATTCTTGCTCGAACCCATCCGGCGTGTCCGCGCCTTCCGCGAAGAATGGTGCGTCCAGGTAAAAAGTGCCTTCGTTGACCACGCTGGCTCCGCCGCTCAGCAGCATATCGCCGTAGCCGTTGGATAGGCCGTTGAAATAAGCGATGCCCTGGTTGACCAGCTGGCGCCCCCCCACCAAATAGTTGTACAAAATGGGGGTGGAATCAATGGTCAAGGTTGCCCCCGGCAGCACCGTGGTCACCCCTGGCCCGTCCATGCCCGAGGCTTCCCCCCAGTTCACGGCCTGGCTTACCGTCAGGTTTGTGTCGCTGATGAACAGACCGGCATTGAGGGTCAGCTGGGAGACACTCACGGTGTTGCCGTGGAAGTCGGCCCAGCCGGAGATGGTCAGGGTGGAGCCGACGCCGGCCACGTTCCCGGTGAAATCGATTTCCGCGCCAAACGAGACTTCAGTGGACCCCGACGCCGTAACCGAGTAGCTGCCCTGCGCGGCCACGGCGCCGCCCTCGAATTCCACGGTGCCGGCGCTTACGATTTGTGAGCTTGGCTCCAGGCTGGTCGCGAATGCGCCAGTGAAATCAAGGAGAGTGTCCGCGGCCATGGTGACAGTGCCGCCAAAAGTGCCATTGCATTGCAGGGCGGCCCCGGAGTCCACCTGGAAGTTGCCGCTGCTGACGCCGCCGCCGTCTATTTCGAGACCGCCAGCCTCCACGTACACCGCCAGCATATTGGCGCTGTTGTTATCGAAAGCCACGTTCAGGAATCTGAGCGCACCGGTGGTGACCTGAGTGACAGTCCCATTGGCGTCGTTTTGGAACGCCTCGCCGACATCGGCCGCCGAAATGGTGAGGGCCGTGTTGCTTGCGGCTTCCCCCAAAATAGCGCCGAAGTTGTCGATGGTTGACCCGCCGCTCATTTGCAGGGTACCGGCATAAAGCGTCATCATGCCGTAGTTGTCCAGCGCCGCCTGATCCAGAGTCAGATCGCCGGTCAGAACCGCGGCCTGATTCAGCGGATTAACCAGCGTGTAACCGTCCAGCGTCGCGCCGCCGGCCAACGACATGCCGCCATTCGCAGTAACGCTGCCGGTGCCGCCGGCGGCGTCGAGCGTGCCGTTGTCGTTGAACGCGCCGGTCACCATGAAATTGGCAGCTACGCGCAGTGTCCCCCCTATCGTCAGGCTGGACAGCGTGGTGGCCCCAGGGGCCAGCGTGGCCGCGGTCAGGTCCAGGACGCCGCCATTGACATTCAGAGTGCCGAACCCACCGATAGGGCCCGTCATGGTCACCGTACCGTTGGTAGTGCTCAAATTGCTTTGGTACGCGCCCTGGAACTGGTAAGTGGCCGCGTCGTAGAAATCGACCTGGTCAGCGCTGAAGTCGCCCACAAACGTGGAAACACTGCTGCCGCCGGTTAGGTAGAAAAGTGTCCCGACCGCGCCGGTCACAGCACCGTTAATGATGCTGGGCGTGCTGCCGTAATGATCTCCCAGGTCAAGCGAGCCCGCGCTCAAGGTGATCGGCCCATTGCTGTCGATGGGCAACACCAACCCGGCCTCGCCGGTGCCCACCGGCTTGCTGATGCTGCCGTTGTTGAGCAGGAGCACGGCACTGGTATCGCCGCCACCACGCCACATCACACCGGTATTGCCCAGGATCAGGCTGCCTTCGTTATCGAAGATTGACCCTTGAAACAGGTACAGGTTACCCGTCAGCGTCGCCGTCTGACTCTGTGGATTGATCAGGCTGTAGCCGTCCAGCGTCGCGTTGCCCGCCAGGGACATGCCGCCGTCGGCTGTCACGCTACCCAACCCTCCCCCGACGTGCTCTAGCGTGCCGCCCGATAATTGGACCAGGCCCGTCACAGTGAAGTCGTCGCTGCTTAGCAGCGTACCACCGACCGTCAGCATGGACAGCGTCGTTGAACCTGGCGCCAACGTAACCGCGCTAAGGTCGAGCGTGCCATTCACCTGCAGAGAGACGACTTGGGGTTGCGAGCCCGTGATCGTCGTGCTGCCCCCAGCAACGATGAGTTGGCCGAGGTCGGCGACCGCGCCCGTCATGGTCACCATGCCGTTGGTGATGCTCGAGTTGCTGCTGTAGTCGCCCTGGAACTGGTAGGTGGCTGCATCGTAAAAATCGACCTGGTCTGCGCTGAAATCGCCCACAAACGTGGAAACACTGGCTGCCGCCGGTCAGGTAGAAGAGTGTGCCGGTCACGCCGGTCACAGCACCGTTGTAGGTGCTGGGCGTGCTGCCGTAATGGTCCCCCAGGTCCAGCGCCCCGCGCCCAAGGTGATCGGCCCATTGCTGTCGATAGGCAACAGCAACCCGGCCTCGCCGGTGCCCGCCGGCTTGCTGATGCTGCCGTTGTTGAGCAGGAGCACGGCGCTGGTATCGCCGCCACCACGCCACATCACACCGGTATTGCCCAGGATCAGGCTGCCTTCGTTATCGAATGTGACCCCCTGGTAAAGATACAGGTTGCCCGTTAAGGTTGCGGTCTGGCCTTGCGGATTGACCAGGCTGTAACCGTCCTGCGACATGGTATTGCCAGAAAGCAGCATGCCACCGTCCGCTAGCACGCTACCCAACCCTCCCCCGACGTGCTCCAGCGTGCCGCCGGTCCACTGGAACAATCCCATGATCGTGAAGTCCTGGCCGCTTATCAGCGTGCCACCGAGAATCAACGAGGATAACGTCGTGTCGCCGGGTGCTAGCGTAACCGCACTCAGGTCTAGCGTGCCATCCACCTCTTGGATTGCGGCGTGCGGTTGCAAGCCCGTGACCGTCGTGCTGCCCCCAGCAACGATGAGTTGGCCGAGGTCGGCGACCGCGCCCGTCATGGTCACCACGCCGTTGGTGATGCTCGAGTTGCTGCTGTAGTCGCCCTGGAACTGGTAGGTGGCTGCATCGTAAAAATCGACCTGGTCTGCGCTGAAATCGCCCACAAACGTGGAAACACTGCTGCCGCCAGTTAGATAGAAAAGTGTCCCGGTCACGCCGGTCACCGCATCGTTGTAGGTGCTGGGCGCGCTGCCGTAGTGGTCCCCGATGTCCAGCGCCCCCGCGCCCAAGGTAATCGGCCCATTGCTGTCGATGGGCAACAGCAGCCTAGCCTCCCCGGTGCCCGACGGCTTGCTGATGCTGCCATTGTTGAGCAGCAGCACGGCACTGGTATCGCCGCTGCCGCGCCACATCCCGCCAGTATTGCCCAGGACCAGGCTGCCTTCGTTATCGAATGTGGCCCCCTGGTAAAGGTACAGGTTGCCCGTCAAGGTTGCGGTCTGGCCCTGCGGATTGACCAGGCTGTAACCGTCCAGCGGCATGGTATTTGCCGAAAGTATCATGCCGTTCGCGACCAGCGACCCTGTCCCGGCCGTGCCGCTCAGCGTCCCGCCAGACCAGGTGAACATGCCGCTTACGGTGATGGCCCCTGGGCCGCCGAAAGACCCGTCCTGGAGCGTTAGATTATTCTCAATCGTCGAGGTAGTGAAGACGGACAGCGAACCGCCGGATACGACCAGGGCCGCGTTATCGGTCAGGCTGTAGACGGCATCGATATTTGCAGCAGCCTTGGTAATGCTTGAGGTAGGCGCGTTGATCGTTACAGCGTCGCCCTGGTTGGGAACACTACCGGTACTCCAGTTTCCCGGGGTGTCCCAGTTGCCGTCCTCGGCGGCCCCGGTCCAGGAAACCGTTGTTGGACTGTTGGTCAATTGGAACGTGGCCGGTATGGCCACTCCGCTGCCCGAAGCCGTGACGGTGTAAGAACCTCCAACGGAATTTGCAGTGGGCACAACGCTGGCCTGCCCGTTGGCGATCAGGTCCGTTGCACTGGAAAGAGTGGCAGCCGCTCCGTTGGCGGCCGACATCACGATGAAGGTTAATTGGCCCCCCTCGACGGGTTCCACGGAATTGTTGGCCGTCACGTTCACCACGAGCGCGGCAAACGCGAAAGTCGATTGGTTGTCGCCGCTGGCAATGTTCAGGGAAAATCCCTGACTTTCGAAAGCGCCGATGTCCACGGTGCCGTTGACAATGCGGGCTGCCCTACGCTGATCGGTGCTCAGAGGATTTCCAAGGGAATCGAGGGCGAGGTCGTTACTGCCGGCGTCGATAGCCGGACTTCCAGGCAGAAGCGGGATGGTCTGCGTTGGACCACCGTAATTGCCGACGGGCCCCAGCCCGAGATAACTGGGGCCAAGGATGTTCCCGGCGCCGGTGGCCGTCGTGATCGTGGAGTTTGTGGTGTCGCCGATCAGCGAGTAACTCGCGCCGACGTTGCCGCCGGCATTGTCCAGGTCCGGCCCCGTGGTGCTGGCGGTGTTAGCAGCAACGATGGTGTTCTGCAGATTCAGGTTGCCACTATTATCAATGCCCCCGCCGGGACCCGCGACAGCGGTGTTGCCGGAGATCGTGCAGTTGGTGAGGCTCACGTTGCCCGCTTCATTGGCGATGGCGCCGCCAAAGTTGGCGGAGTCGGCGGCAAAGGTTGAATTGATCCCCACTACATTGCCACCGTCGTTGTAAATGGCTCCGCCGCCCATACCCGCGGAATCGTCGGTAAAAACGCTGTCGGAAAAAATGAGATTGCCGGTGTTGTAGATGGCGCCGCCATACTCGGTTGCATAGTCGCCGGCAAAAACAGCGTCGTTCAGCGTCAGATTGCCTGCGTTGGAAATCGCTCCAAAGGTGGGATCTGCTTGGGTAAGATTCGCGCCATTCAGGATTACCGTTGCATTGTTAGCGATTGTAAACAGTTTGCTCGTGCTGTCGCCGCTGGCATCCAAGCCGTTGATAATAACCGTGCCGCTCGATACGGAAATGGGCGCTGTCAAGGTTATCGTGCCGAGGCTGGCAGGAACAGTGATCGTTTGCGCCGTGCCGGAGCCGGTCTGCGCTTCAGCGAGGTTGACCGCATCCTGGATTGATACTCCGCTCGGGCGCTGGAAACGGACGTCGTGGTCACGACAATGCCGCCGGCGGCGTTCTGAGTCTGGAAAGCGCCGACGTCGGGTGCCGATGTGGGTCGGTTTACGCCGCGTTGATCTGTGACCAGATAAATGGAATCGTTGGCCTGGAACGCACTTCCGATAAGGTAGGAAAGGCTATAGGGAACCTCGACGGTTAGTGTGTTGGGATTGTCAGTGAAATCGACGGCAATAACTTCCAGCTGCACAGTGCCAAGCTTGCTGTCCACTATCTGGATGGCGTAGTTGCCGGGGGTGCTGGCAATAGCCGCTGCGTCGGAGACGCTGATGGCGACGTTGATAGTGGCGCCAACATAGTTTTGAGGAATGGGAATGGAGAGGTCGCCCGAGACCGTGTTGGCGATCGCACCGCCCGTGCCCATCGCGGGATTGGGGACGCTGGCGCTGCCAGGCAACAAAGCCATGGTCTGGGTGGGCCCGCCATAATCGCCAAGGAGGGCAAGTGGCGGATCGATGGGGTTGGGGTCGGAACCGGTTACGCCAACTTGATTGGCGAAGCTATCGCCGAATAAACTCGTGCCGGTGCCATCGCCAATGATGTTGTAGCTGCCAATGACGACCCCGCTAATGTCCGCGGCGAAAGTGGCACTGTTATTGGCCACAATGGTGCTTAGCAGGGTCAGTGTGCCGTAGTTCAGGATTCCGCCGCCTGCACTGCTAGCAGAATTGCCGGAGACGGTGCAGTCGCTTATCGTCAGCAAGTCGTCACCGTCGTTCCGGATGGCGCCGCCGTCATCCGAGGCAGTATTGCCGGCAAGCGTGGAATCGCTCACCGTCAGGGTGCCATCGTTTTCGATGCCGCCGCCGTCGAAAGCTGAATTGCCGGAAAGAGTGGAGCCGCTTATCGTCAGCGTGCCGACGTTATCGATGCCGCCGCCAAACTCAAAGGCCGTGTTGTTCGAGAGTGTAGACCCCGTCAAGGTCAGCGTACCAAGGTTGAGGATGCCAGCACCCTCGGTGTAAGGGTAGTAATATACGCCGAAGATAGTCTGTCCATTTTCGATGGTGAGGTTGTTAATCACAGCCTGGACGCCTGGGTCGATTTGAAAGACACGGCTGAGGTCATTGGCGCTGATGCTGAGGTCGTTGGCGCCGCCATCAATGGTGATAACCGGTGTAATTGACAGAGTGGACCAGTTGGTACCGATGCTGCTGCCGCCACCGCTTAACTCCAATTGACCCGCCTGGAGGGTAATGGTTTGCCCCACCAAATTGGGATCAAAATAAACGAGGGCGGAACCACCAAGGTTGGCGTCGGCGTTGGCCTGAGCGATGGCATCGCGCAGGGAAGTTCCGATATGGGAAGGATCATCGGAAGCCGTGGTCACAGCAATGGCAGAAGGGGCCAGAACGTTGAACGCGCCTATATCTCTCAAAAAATTGAACGTGCCGTTTGAACCTATCGCTAGCCCGGATTGGTCACGGGTTGCGCCGCGCTGGTCGGCGGCCAAGAAAACGTCGGTATTGGCGGCGAAAGCGCCGACCGGTGAGCCGTTATAGCCGCGCTGGAGCACCGTGAAAACGTCTCCCGAATCCAAGCTGGCGAGGATTTGCTCGCCATAGATTTGCAGGACGACAACGGTGCCCGGCGTGCTGGCGAAAGCCGCGCTGTTGTTGAGGGTCAGGGAGGTAAAGTTATTGTTAGTGAAATCCGCTGCGAGGGTAGCGAGGGGGCCGCCGGCATCGAGGGCTGGGCTGCCGGGCAAAAGGGGCATGGTTTGAGTCGGGCCACCCCAGTTGCCCAGGGGAGCGAGCTTGGGATCAATGCCGACCTGGTTGTAGTTGCTGTCCGCGTTGCTGATGCCGGAGAGACCCGTACCATCACCGATGAGGTTGTAGCTGCCGCTGACGTTGCCGAGTATGTCTGCCGCCGCTGAATACCAATTGGAAGTGTTTTGGGCCACGATGGTGCTGAGCAGCGTCAGTGTGCCATCGTTCCTTATGCCCCCGCCGTCGTAGATAACGTAGTTGAAAGGCTCGGGGGCATAGGCGAAGGGGAAAGGACCGTTTGCGGAGTTGCCGGCGATGGTGGAATCGCTCACCGTTAGAGTACCGGGGTTGAGAACGCCGCCCCCGGCTTCCGCGGAGTTGCCGGCGACGGTGGAATTGCTCAGGGTCATGGTGCCATAGTTCAAAATCCCGCCGCCGCCGCTTGCAGAGTTGTCATTAAGGGTGGAGCCTGTGACGGTCACCGTGCCGTCGCTCAAATTCAAGAGAGCGCCGCCGCCGCCATCTACCGAATTGTCGGCGATAGTGGAGTCCGACACCGTCAAAATGCCACTGTTTGAGATGCCGCCTCCGTCCACGTTCGATGTATTGCCCGAAAGGGTGCAGTTGTTCACCGTGGCCGTGCCGGAGTTGACGATGCCGCCCCCCTCATATTGGCTAATAGTATTTCCATTAACAATTTGGTAGAGGCCGCCGGTAAGCTTGCAGTAACTGACCGCAAGCGTGCCCGAGTTGACGATTGCGCCGCCGGTGCTGCCTGCCAGGGTTGAGTAGCTAACCGTCGCAATGCCGGCGTTCCAAATGGCGCCCACACCACGATTACCGGCAAGAGTGGAGTCGTATACGCTGAGCGTGGCATTAGCAGAATTCGCGATGCAGCCGCCATCACCACCAGCGCCGTTGCCTGAAAAGGTCGAGTTGTCTACTTCCAGCGTTGCAAAGGGAGAATTGAAAATGCCGCCGCCGTTATCGCCGGGATTGGCGGAGATGGTGCAATCCTCGAGCTGCAGCGATCCAGAATTGAGGATACCGCCCCCGTCCACCGCTGCGCCATTTTCGAAGGTGAGGCCCCCAAAAGACGCAAAAACCCCTGCATCAATTTGGAAGACGCGACTGCTATAATTGCTGGCGCTGATGACGACGTTGGTGCTGCTATAATAATCCCCGTAGGCGCTGTTGGCACCCAAAATCGAGATGACGCCACCACCGTTGCCGCTCAGTTCCAGTTGGCCCTGCTGAAGCATGATGGGTTGACCTACCAGGCTCGGATCGAAAACGATGTAGTCGGAAATACCTGAGTCGGCATCAAGGTTGGCTATGTGAACAGCATCACGCAAGGACGTGCCGGAGTGCGGATTAGCATCGGAAGCCGTCGTCACGGTAATTATCGACGGCATGGTCCTGTCTTCGAGAACCTCCAGGCATGGCCGGCAGCCGTGAGGACGCCGGTCTCGCGCTGAAGCGGCTCGCGGGGAGCCTGCCATGATTCGATTTATCCACCGGCGCACCCAGGAAACACTCATCGGCAAACCCCTTTCGGTTGTGCGGCATCAAACTCGGGCACCCCCCAGGCTGAACTCCACTTTGCGCAAGGGGTCGGCCAAATCAACAACTGGAAGTAACAAAGAGCGGGCAAAGGTAGGTACGGGCTTTGCAACTTGGGTATTCCCGTGTTTTGCAGAGACTCGGATCCGTCAAAAAAAGCCAAGATGGACGCGCTCGACAACAGTCGATTTCACAGGAATCGGCGCTTAAACCCCAATGTTATTGTGGGGTAGGTGCCCAATTAACGGATTTTTGTCGTGCGCAGTAAGACTGATTTTGGGGGGCACTCTTTCGGAAGTCAAGCGAATTCGTCAAAAGGGGAAGGAAAAAGGGGGCTTCGTGATTTTTGGCGGTTGGCACACCCACCTCAGCGCCAACTTCTACTCTTGCTAACGCCCAGTCGGCAAGACGAGTTTTTTGGGTGGCACGCCCCGGCGCCATGCCGACGGAGGATGCTTCGAAAGCGGCGAGGGGCGTGCGGGGCCTAACGCGATTGGATCCCAAGAAAATCGAAATCGGAATGCGGGCCCGTGGCGTGCTCGGACCACACCGAGGCGTTTGCGCCGGGCTAAAAAGAATCGGCCGTTTGTTTCTCAAGCGAAGCCTGATTCAAATCGAGGGGTGACCAGGGGGGCCGAAATGAAATGAATCCGGTGAACATCGGGCTATCTAAGGTTCCGATTGACAGCTACGCATTTCTTGTCTTCCATTTCCCGCATCAGTTGCTCCAGCACACGGACAGCCACGGGATAGGAGCCATCGCTTTTGTGGTAGTGGTATTGAAAGCCCGGCGTCGCGTTGACTTCCACGATGACGCCGCCGCTTTCTTTCAGCGGCACAGCGGGATCAAGGGTGATCACATCGATGCCGGCCAGACGCGTGCCCACGACCTGGGCCGCGCGGCGCCGTCCGCGATAATCGACGCGCAGAGCCGGGCGGTGGCCGTGATATTGTCCGCGGCGAAGTTTTGATTGATGACCGTCTTTACCGCGACCACCTCGCCTGAGGCCGGCACCGATTTCAGTGTCATGCTCCGCTTGGCCAGAGTGAGCCTCATGTCCAGGTCGATGCCAATGAGCACCTGTGACCTGGTCGAGCCCTGCTGAAGGCGCTGCTGGTTGACCTTGTCCACGAGCTGGCGAATCGTCGAATGGCCGTCGCCGGTCACGCTGGGAGGGCGGCGCTGCACTGCGTCAAGCAGCTCGCCATCGAGATAGAGCAGGCGGTAGTTGTCGCCGGGTATGAATTCCTCCAGGAGCATTTCGCCGCCGCTTTGGGCCGCCAACGTGGCCGCCCAGGCAAGTTGGTTGGGCGTGCGAATGCCGGTGGTGACGCCCTGGCCGCCGCCGGTGCCATTGGCCGGTTTCACCACGACTTCCTTTTGAATTTGCTCGAGAAAGGCAAGCGTGCGCGGCAGGGTGCGCAGCGTAAAGCTCACATGCCGCGGGATTGGCAAGGCCGCCTCCGTAAGCAGTTGGTTGCATAGTGCCTTGTTGATGGCGATGTTGAGCGTGACGGGATCGTCGATGGCCGTCCAGTTTTGGCGGACGCGGGTGGCCAGGTCATCGCGGGCGATTGCGCAGAAACCGTAGCCGAGCCGTTTGCACGACGCACCACACTCGGCGGCGGCGCTTTCCCAGAGCCTTTGGTAAAACTCTTCGCGGTGATCCTCGGCGTTCAAGGTTGGGTTGTGCCGGCGCGGCAGCAATCCGCGCAACCGCCTAAGGTGGAAGACCGTTTTCAGCAGAAAGAAATTGTGGGCCAGGCTAAACAAGCTTCGACTCCCGTAGGTCAGGCTTCCAGCCTGACATTGTTCACGTCACGCTGGAAGCCTGTCATTTCTCACGTCAGGCTGGAAGCCTGACATTTCTCACGTCAGGCTGGAAGCCTGTCATTTCTCACGTCAGGCTGGAAGCCTGTCATTTCTCACGTCAGGCTGGAAGCCTGACCTACTCTTTGCAAACCCGCCAGCTATGGTCCGTCAGGACGGGAAACTTGGGCTCGATCGACTTACCCGTGCCGTAAAAATCGCCGTGCTCGACCGTGAAGGAGCCGGCGCCCTGGATCCAGTCCTCCGCCTCACAATCCGGTCCGGTTTCCGCCATCACGTTGTAAGTGTAAATGCCGTTGTTCAGCGGCAAACGAGGGATGATGCACTCAAACCGGCCCACGGGCGGCAAGTCTTCATCAAAACCCTCCGTGGCGGTCACGGTGCTGAATAACCGTGTCACCGGGCGCCGCGCTGCGTGTAAATCGCAAACGAAATCCCCGGCCGGCGCATGCGCTGGCCCGCCGCCAGCTCGTAACGGACCACCAGCTTGACGGCCTGGCCCGACATCACCGACGGCAGCCGTTGGCCACGCATGTCCTCGACCCAGGCATCGGTGAAGCGCAGACGCTGGTGGCCAAAGTGGTCGGGGCGGTCCGCCAGGCGATGGCTCATGAGCTTTTGCTGAGCGGCGAGATAGCGGTCGATAATCGTCTTGGTGTTGTCCTTGGCGACGAGCCGGCCGCCTTCGATCAGCAACGAGTGCGGGCACAGGCTGGTCAGCGCTTCGAGCTGATGGCTCACGAACAGCACCGTCCTGCCTCCCCTGGCGACCGCGTCCATCTGGCCCAGGCATTTTTTTTGAAAGCCGACGTCGCCGACCGCCAGCACCTCGTCGACCAGCAGAATCTCCGGATTGATGTGGGCCGCCACGCTGAAGGCCAGGCGCACAAACATGCCGGTCGAGTAACGCTTGATCGGCGTGTCGATGAATTTTTCCAGTTCGGCGAATTCGACGATAGCATCGAGCTTGCGGGCGATTTCGCGGCGGGACATACCCAGAATGACACCATTGAGGAAGACGTTTTCGCGCCCGGTCAGCTCGGGATGGAAGCCGGTCCCCACCTCGAGCAGACTGCCGACGCGGCCGCGCAGCTTGACGCAGCCGTGCGTCGGCCAGGTGATTTTCGAGAGGATTTTCAGCAAGGTGCTTTTGCCGGCGCCGTTGCGGCCGATGATGCCCACGACCTCGCCGGGCTCGATCTGGAAGCTGACGTCGCGCAGCGCCCAGAACTCCTGTGTGCCCTGGCCTGGGGCGCGCAGCCAGCCCAGCGGCTTCTTGGCGAGGTTCATGAGGCTTTCACGCAACGAGCCGTAGGGGGCCGCTTGTTTGTCGCGGTTGACGCAGTATCTTTTGCTCAGGTTTTCGACGCGAATCGCTGGGGTCATTTTACCTCGCTGACGCTTCGGATTGGTGTTAAGTTATTCATGGGCGAGTCCTTGGGCTCCGGCGTGGGCTGGAAATTCGACCCCAATATCCTGGTCGGGCGCAGCCCGATCATCTTCAACAACAGATTGACCAGCACCCGCGACCGCAAACCCAACGGTTCATTTTGCGCGTCCGCAGCGGCAAGGGCCAGAGACAAATCGACCTAAAAACGCGGCGCAGCGCGGTCCAATTTTGGCCGCCGTCCCGGTACACCTGGGCCGCGACAAATGCCGCCTGGCTGTAGGTTTTTTGCCGGAACAGCCAGCGCCGCCGCAATGCCGGTATCTGGGAGAAGGCCTTGGCCAGCACGCGCAGCTCGGTTTGCTCCATTAACGCCGATTTGTTCGACAGGCTGGCGGGATGGACACGATACCACATCAATGTCAGCGGCAATTTGGCAACCTGGTGCTTGCTCGCCAGCCGCACCCACATATCGCGATCCTCCACGCACCGCAGCGTGGGATCGAAAAGGCCCACGTCGTCAAAACATCCTCGGCGGATCAAAACGCTGCTGGGCCCGAACAAGGCCTGGCCTACGAGTCGGTCCAGTGCCAACGTCATCGGCGGCACATCCAGGGCATCCTCCGCGATGGCCGGCCAGTGATTGAACGCGGCGGTCGACAGGTCCGTGGCCAGCAAGCCGATTTCCGGATGTTTCAGCATGAAGCGAACCTGCAACTCGAGCTTGCGTGAGTGCCAGACGTCGTCGGAATCCAGGAGCGCGATGAACTCGCCCTTGGCCGCCCGAATGCCGGTGTTGCGCGCCCGGCAAGCCCTTGATTCACTTGATGAATATAAACGATTTTGTCGCCGTAATGCTCGAGGACCTGGCGTGTGTTGTCCGTGCTGCCGTCGTCGACAACGATGATTTCGCGATGCGGATAGGTCTGAGCCAAGGCGCTATCGACGCATTCCACAAGGAAACGGGCGTAATTGTACGACGGGATGATGACGCTGATGAATGGCTCAGGCATGGTTAGCTTTCCTACTTGTCCGCGTTCAACCTTTGACCCATGGCAAGAGTCACTTTGGGGCCTTGCCAGGAATCAAGGGGCGCACCCGGCCGTAGCCAGGCCAGTCGTTTAGCCACTGCGGTGCGCGCCTGATGGCCGACGTGGTGCAAGAACGCATCCAATCCCGAAAGGCGATAGCAACGCATGATGCTTGGGAACGGATCGCTCCATTGCCAATACGGCAGAGTTTGGCGGTGGGCAATGCTGCGCAGCCAAGGCCAAAGCGTCATCTGGTTTTGCGCGCGCAGCTCACGAAACGCCCGAAAGTCCTGAACCGCGTACCACAATCGAAGACCTGATTCATACTTGCGCAGCGGCACCGCTTCCAGGCCGGTCAACCGGTTATAGACGAAAGACGCCAGATTGAAACCGCTGGCGGTCACCAGACAATCGGCAGCCGTGAAGCGAGCATTGCACTCGATCAGCTTGAGCTTGCCGTCACGCTCGTCGCATTTGAACTCGACGTTGCCCAGGCCGCGCAGGCCGACGTGCTGCAGCAGCCGCAACGCCGCCTCGCGAACAGCCGGATTTTTGTCGGTTACATGGTAGCAACCGTTGCCCATGCCCACCGGGAAGCGGCGAATGATGCGCTTGGTGAAATCGAAGAGCGGCCGGCCTGCTTCATCGAGGTAAGTGTAATAGCTGCACAGCCGGTCATCCGGCCCGGGAATTTGCTCGACAAGCATGAAATCCACGCCCGCCGCCTTGGCCGTGCCGGCGGCCTGTTCGAGCTGCTCGAAATCGCCGGCGACAAAGAACTTCTTACCACCGAACTTGCTGCCAAAGCGGTACGACGATAGCGGCTTGACGAGCAAGGGATAGACCAGTTCGGGCGCGAGCTCCCGCAGCGATTTCTCCTTGGTTAGCCAGTACCTGGGCGTCAGCACCCCGGCCGCCTGCGCCGCCTGGTAAGTGCTGAGCTTGTCGAGCATGCGCCGCTGGGCGTCGACGTTTGATTCGTCCAGCAGGTAACGTTCCGCCAACTGCTCGCGGTTTTCGGCGATGATTTCCAATGCCTCGTCACTGGCCGCCAGCAGGACAGCGCCGCGCAGACGGTCAGTTTGTTTGCTCAGCAAGTAAGCCGTCCAGGAGGCCTTGTTGGAACCCTGCCATGGCGCAGGCAGCAACCTGCAATAACGCGAGCTGCAAACCGGCGCATCGGGTTCGTTGATCACAAATACACGGATGCCGCGGCGTCCCAGGTTTCTGACGACCGACAGCGCGTTCTGATCTCCGCCAAGCACAATGACAGGAGGTAGTGATTCGTGTTTAATGGTCATGCCTCTCACAACTGCTGCCCGTTCACGGACGGACAACCCTGCTCATTGAGAATGCGATCCACCCATTGGTTGGAGAAATCACCGCGTTTGACGGCCGCGAAATAATCGGCATTGGCTTGCTGGTGGGCCTTCAAGCGTTGCAGCAGTTCCGCGACGATTTCCCTCGGCACCGCGACGATGCCCGCTCCATCGGCCACCACGAGGTCGCCAGGATTGACCACCACGCCGCCGCAGCAAATGGGAAAATTGATTTCGCCAGGCCCGCGGTGCAAGGGGCCCACCGACGTCGTCCCCCGAGCAAACACCGGGAAATCGAGTTCTTCGATGCCAGGCTGATCGCGGATCAAGCCGTCCACAATGAACCCCGCGATTTTGCGGTGCTTGGCCTTCGCCGATATCAGATCGCCCAGCACCGCATTGGCGCCCGAACGCCCCGAGTCGATCACGACCACATCACCGGGCCGGGCCACGTCGAGCGCCTTGTGCACCATCAGGTTGTCGCCAGGAAATACCTTGACCGTGCAAGCCGGTCCGCACAGGCGATGGTGCTTGCCTGTGAGACAGGAAATCGCGGGGTCCACCGCAAACAGCCTGTTGAGCAGATCCGAAATATCGGGGGTGGCGAAGTCCAGAAACTGGGCCATGATGTTCGCGTCGAGCCGCGGCATGTCGAAATTGATTCGGAACCCCGGTCCTGGATGGAGTTCCGCCGAGCGTGGTTTAGTCGCCATGTTCCATTATCTCCCCGTTTGCCTCATTTTGTTTCCGCAACGCCTTGCTGGCGTGGATTTCCGCCACCACCTGCTCCGCTGTCGCCGCGCCAGCCAGCCCCGCCTGAGCCACGGCCCGCGTCACGTCCTTCGCCGCTCGCACCATGTTCGGCTGAAGATCGAGTGCGAGCATCGCGTCCTCGAGCTCCCCCATCTCCTGGGCTCTGCGGCCGGCATGCCGGGGGTAGGTCGGCAGCATGCGATCCACGACTTCCATGACGCCGGGATAAAAGGATCGGCAGCGTTCCATGAAGAACTCGGACAGGTCCGCTTCACGGGCCATCACCGCGATTTCCAGGAACAACGCCGTCAAACCCTTGGACAGCCCTGCCAGCGCCCCCTTCAGGGCCGACGCCTTGCCCGGCACGTCGCCGACCACCTTTATATTTAGTGAACGCCTGAGCACATGGGCGACCTCGCCAGCGCGGGCACCGCTCAAGTATAGAATGGCGCCGGTGCGGAGGACGGAAGCCAGGCCATTGATGGCTGCGTCCACGTAATCCACGCCCGCGCCAGCCAGAACCTCGCCAATCTCCACCGCGGTCGCCGGCGACACGGCGTTGACATCCACATACAACCGCCCAACCGGCGCCGTTTGTGCGAGGGCGGCGTAATCCCTGGCCACCTGCAAGGCAGCCGACGGCGGCACCGCCGACACCACGATGTCGGCGGCGCGGACCACATCGGCCAATGATTTGACGACTTCCAGCCCTGCGTCGTGGCAAAGGCTCCGCGTGCGCGGGCCGCGCTCATTCAGCGTGGTCACGACTCGCAGACCCTCGTCAAGGAAAACACGGCCCAGGGCCGCGCCCATCTCGCCGGCGTAAAGGATGCCAATGGCAGGTCGCGATAGGTTGGTATGCTCTTCCACGATTTGCGAACCTCCCGTGGGGTCAGTATGGATTGGCTCGACCAAGACACCAACCCGAAGCGCGAGCGAGGGCAGACGTTATCCCTCGCTAACGCTTCGGGTTGGTATGACCATGCTCGATAATATCCGCCACGGCAGCATACTGCCGGGCAGCGTCAAAGCGTTTGACCACGTTCGCTCGCGCCTTGCGGCCCATTTCCGCGCGGCGGTCTGCTCCCAAGCCAACGGCCGCATCCATGGCCTGCAGGAACCTCGGCCGATCTTCCGCGGGCACCAACCAGCCCGCCCGTGGATCGGAAAGCACCTCCGGAACGCCGCCGACCCCCATGGCGACCGAGCAGCAACCGCACGCCATGGCCTCGATCAACCCAAGCGGCAGTGCCTCGTCCAATGACGGCAGCAGGAAGCAATCCATGCCCGGATAAGCTTCCCAAGGCTTGGTGCAAAACCCAGCAAACACCACGCGGTCCGCGATGCCCAACCGTCGCGCGGAATCCTGCAGCGTCTCCTTCGCCGGACCTTCCCCAACCAGCACTAAACGCAGATCATGCTGCGGATACCGGGTTGCCAGCTGGCCAAGCCCTTCGATGGCGAGATCCAGCCCCTTGTCGGCATGAAGCCGGCCCACCGAGCCAAACACCAGTGCGTCATTAGGCACGCCCCATTGCCGCCGTGCCGCTTCTCGGCTTTCGGCATGTGCCTGGAAAAGTTGAGCGTCGATGCCGTTGTAAACCGTGACCACCTTTTGGCCAGGCACCCGAAACTCGCGGATCATCCGCCGCCGCGCAGCTTGACTCACGCACACCACCGAGTCGGTGAGCGCCGACCGGAGATGCCACAGCAGCACACCCTGATACCACCATAATCCCCAACCTTGAAGCAGGTGGCGTGAAGGCATGCTTTTGGTTCGTGACGGCAGGACGGCCGCCGAATGCTCGATGGCGATGTAACGTCGGAACCGCAGCCGTGCCGCCAAATCCAACCGCAAGCTGCCTACCGACAGCCCCCAGCGGACCAGCACACCAATTCCCTGGGGCAGGTCGTCCACAATCGCCCGGCATTCCGTCCAGGTCAGCTGCCGCACTGACTTGCCAAGCTGCAGGTGCCGTACCTTGAACGGCGCTCCGGGTCGTCGTCCCACTTCGTCATAGACTCCGTGGCCCAGCGCCACGATGGTCACCTCGTGGCCGCGCACCGCCAATGTGCGGGCCAGTTCAACCGTATGGGCTTCGGCGCCGCCCCATGCCGCCGTCCCGGTGAGGAAGCTGATGTTCAAGGCACTTCACCGCCAAAGTTGGTGATCGATCATCCAACGAAAATCCTCGATCGGCATATCGTCCACGCATACCCGGCCCAGGGCCATGGGCTCCTCCCGCCCGCTAAGCGACTTTTCCTCGGTGGTGAATGCCGCCTCGAAACCAGCTTGACGAACCGCGGACTTCACGCGGCCGCCGATTGCCGCCGCGTCTCCATACGGGTAGGCGAACACAGGGCGGAACGACCGTAAGCTCGCCAACGCATCGCGCGAACCAGCGACCTCGGCCGCCAAGGACTCTTCGTCAAGAGCCGCCAGGACTGGATGCGACACCGTATGGGCCCCAAGCGTTACCAGGCCGCTGGCGTCCATAGCCGCGAGTTGTTCCCAATCCATGGGGCCCTGGGCGCCATCCGCGCCGGCTTGGCCCAACCACCCGGCAGCGCGGTCCAAGACCTCGTGCCGCCGATCGCCCTCCACGAGGCGTAATTGCCGCCAAAGCAAATTCGCGGTCCACTGCCCGTCTTTCAAAAGGCCGGCGCGAACGAGGAATCCCGCGAGATCAAGGCCCTTGGCCGCCGCGGCGCGATCGAGACATGCCAGGCGATCCCACCAAAATGGACCCTGCCGTCCCACCAACCCGGTGGGCACGAAAACCGTCGCCGGCAATCGGTTTTGCCTCAGCAGCGGCAAAGCGTTGGTAAATGTATTCAAAGCCGCGTCATCGAAAGTGATGACGACATGCCCGCCGCGCGGCACCTTGCCGCCGCGCAAGGCCACCAGCAACGAGTCCAGCGGCACGACCAGATGGCTGGCCGCCAGGAAAGCCATTTGCTCGGCAAATCGGTCCTTGGACACCGTGACCCACGGTGCCGTTTGGGATAGGTCGCCAACGTGGTGGTAGGCCAGCACCAGCGTGCGCGGCAGCAACGCGCACGCCGCCCGACGGGCCAGCCCTCGCAATGTGGCTTTCATGGACAATGATATGTCACAAAACGGGCGGTCACTTCTTCTTGGCGCCCACTTTATCCTGCCACGTCCTTCTGGCGACTTTTCGATATTCGTTGGCGGCTGCTTCGCGATCTGCAGGGGCGGCATTGGGATCGTATTCAAAAGTCACGCGCAGGATTTTTTGGCAAGCCACAAAGGCGGCTCGACGAACGCTGATATTCACGTCGTCAAACAGGCAATCGGCAACATCGGGCAGAGACTGCAAATCGTTTTTGTCCGCCAGCGCAGTGATGGCGGCGGCGCGGCCGAGGGGCGAAACTTTCGTATCCTTGACCATTTGGCGCAACACGTCATCGGCCTCCTGGCTGCGGGGATCCTGGGGTTTATAGCCGGAAAAAGACAACACCACCTTTTCCTGCTGTTCGTCCGACATGTCGCCCATTTGCGCGTAGGCCTCGGCTGGCGACTTGGGTAAATCATCACCCGTGTGGCCCGTCAGGCGCATACCAATCCCAAGAACGATCAACAAAACGCCAAGCGCGGTTAGACCGCCTCCCACAATCGCTGAGTTTTTCATTGAATGCTTTCCAAAAGGAGAGGCATTGTTAAAGTGACTCCATCACTTGAAGTAATGCAAAGGCGGTAACGTTAATTCAAACAATTCGCCGCAAATTGTCAAGGAAAAAACGGAAATCAAGCATGCGCGGATCCAGCGGCCCCCGCCGATCCGTGGTCAGCAATTGGCGCACACGCACCCGCACCTGCGGCGCATCGGCAAAGGGCGTGTCGCCGACGTATTTCGCACGGATGGTGCCACTTTTGTCGATAACGAACAAACCGTGGCGAGGCCTCGTGTCGTAACAGCCGAAGGCCCGGAACGCCTGGTGGCTCTCGTCGACCAGCAACTTAAAGCCAAGCCCCCCAGGCACTCCCAGCGACTCGACTGCCTTATCCGGCTGGGCGATTGGCACACTGCTGACGGCCACCACGGTCGTCCCGGTACCGGCCAGATCCCTGGCCTCGCGCAACAGGTTCCTGAGCTCCTGCGTGCAGTGCGGGCAAGACATGCCCTGGAAAAACACCAGTATGACGTTTCCTTGGGCCGGCGTGGCCGAATCGATACCCATGCTGGATGCGGCTGGCAGCTCTAAACGCGGCGCCGGCACATTGCAAGCGATCAGCTGTTCCTCCGTGGGCTCGCCGATCCAGAATGTCCGCATCATGCCCTGGTCTTCGTGGTCCAGTGTATGGCAATGCCACACGGTTTTTCCCGCGAAATCGCGGAACCGCATGCGGATCGTCATGCTCGTGTCCTTGTTGATGATGAAGGTGTCCCGCCAACCCCACCCCAACTCCAAAATGTCCAGCTTCTGCCCGGTTTTCAGGTTCGTGAACCCAACGAGTTGGAACGGGTTGATGTGCACATGGAACGGGTGTTCCCCATTGATCGAACTCAACGTCCACTCTTCGGCTGAGCCGAGAGGAATTATGTCCAGATCTTCTTTTTTCTGGTTGGCATAGGAAACGCCATTGATGTGGAAGATCTTCTTCTTTTCGTCAAAGTCGAACACAAATGATCTTTTAACCTTGCATTCGTCGGCGGTGATATCGTGGTAGGGCTTGCAGAGGGCGAGCTGCTGGCGGGTGGGAAGGGTCATCTTCCGCTGCTCGCCTTTTACGATCAGCTTGGCAATGGGTCCTCGGACAATTCTGGGAAGTTTATTATCGAGTTGGGCATTCTCGTTCTCGTTGGCCGCCACCAGGTAGTATTCGCCTGGGGCTGGCGGAGCCATGAGCAGAATGTCCATGCGATTTCCCGGATACAGGGTGTGCATTCGAGGCGTGTCCAAGGTGCCGGTGGCCAGGCCATCCACGGCGATCTCCATGGACCGCGGTGGGGAAGCCACCTTGCCATCCTTGTGCCAGAGCAGCTGGATTTGTCCTTCTTCCTTGCCCGCATGGATGAACCGCCAACGCTGCACTTCGCTGGGCTGGATTTCATAAGTCGGCATCACCACCCCGTTGATGGCCGTTTTCTTATAGGCCTTTTCATCGGGGTTGCCGTAGATGTCGTTCGGATCGACCCAACCCACGCCATCCTTGTCGATTTGAAATGTGAACTGCTGGAGGACGCAAATGCGTTCCTTGGCATTGGCGATCTCGGGAATGCTGTCCAACGTCTTGACCTTGCCGGATGACTCGCCTTCGACGATCAAAGCGCCGGCGAGGCCGTTGGCGATCTGATAGGCGACCGAGCCATGCCTGTGAGGATGATACCAAAAGGTGCCGCAGGGGTGGTCGGCTGGAATGGCGTATGTGTACTCAAACGAGTCGCCTGGGGCTATTTCAAGGAAGACGTCGTCAGCTGGCTTCGTCGGACTGACATGCCCGCCGTGAAAGTGAAGGTTGGTGGAGAAAAAACCGTGAGCTATTTCCTCCTGTCCAGGCACCGGGCTCACCGGAGGCGCCTTGTCGTTCGCGGGTAGTGCGTTGACGACCTTGATCCTAAGCGTGGTGCCCCGCTTGACGCGGATGGTCGGCCCAACCAATCGTTCATTATAGGTAAGCACATTTACCAACTTCGGGCCGCCGTCTTGCTCGGCGCCGGGCAGAACGATTTTTGTTTTGTTGACAACAAGAACATGCGGGCCTTCGCCTCGCCATTCTTCCGGATCGTTGGCGGGGATGTCGGCACGCTTGCCGTCGGGCGGGCGCTTTTCCGGCGCGGCGGGCTCCGGTTTTGCATTGGTGCCTGCCATGCCAACTGCCGCCGGTTTTTTGTCGGGTTTATGAGCTGGAAGCTTGGCGCCGCTCGGTGGGGAGGTGAACAGTATTGTGAAGTAGACGACCGCAAAGCCGGCAGCGAGGGTCGCGGTGGCCGCTACTGCCACCAGGAGCCAGCGGCTTTTGTTGGAACCCAGCATACCTCATCCACGGCTTAAAACAGGTTCAGGAAAAAAAAACTCGCCAGGCAAGGGGCAAGTCGATTACTCGCTCCTTGCCTGGCGAAAACCCGCGAACGTACTAATACGCGGGTGTGTTCGACAAGGACTGCGGCGTCCAGTACAGCTCGAGATTGGCCAAGGGGCGAGGATCAATGCCGCCGTCGGCGCCAATCAGCGGCTGCTGTTGCTCCACGTGCCCATCCTTGAACAGCACGTTGATCGAATTGTCGTGCCGCGCCGCATACGAGGTGGTCCAATTGTCCAGGGTCGCGGAGGAATTTGGCATTGGGACAACATTGGCGACCAGATACAGGTACTCTACCGCCAGGATTTTACTTGAATCCTCGGTCATCGAGAACTTGCCGGCGGCGTTGTTAATGCCGTAGCTGGTAGGAGCCGCTCCGCCGCTGCCTTGAATGGTGACCGTGCTGCCTTTGTTGGCGCTGCCAAGCACATTACCGTTGGTGTCAACAAATGTATAGGTCTGCCCGTAATCCTCTTCGCCTGTTACGGTTAGCACGATGGAGCCGTTTTCCTGTATCGCGACCTGCACGGTAATATCGTTGTCAAAGCTGGTGTGACTGGGATAGTCGAAGTCCAGCCCCATGGTGAAGGTGCCGGTTCCGAAGGAGCCGCTGATCGTCTGCCAGTAAACACTGCCGTCCGCCATTTGATAGTTGCCGGCGCCGCTGCCTTGAACGTTAACGATCACGTTGAGCGTGGGCGTGGATTGGGAAGCGACGTCCGGGTGATTGTCGCTGGGGCAAACGAACATGGAGTTTACATTCTCCATGTCCGGCAAGAGTCTTGTGATCCACAAGGTGTCGCCGGGAAAGAGGGAGGTCTTGTTGCCGTATTGATCGAGGTAACTGTAATAAGCAACACCGATTTGGTGAAGGTTGTTTTGGCATTGCATACGGTTTGCCGCCTCCCTCGCCATCTGGACGCTTGGAACCAGCAGGCCAAGCAGGATCGCGATGATGGCGATCACGACAAGGAGTTCAATAAGCGTAAAACCTTTGTTCGCGCGGCGCGGCGAGTTGCGGGAGGATGGGAAGCGCATCAAAGCATTCCTTTCGTCATGAGGGGCGAATTAACGTCTCGAACCAACTAACCAAAACGGCCACCGCAACCCGCGGCTGCCATGTTTGAACTTCAATTCACTCATTTGGGGGTCGGCACCTGGTCAACCCAAATCTGCACCAGTCTGTCGTCAATGAGAGTAAAACGGGCCTTCAGCTTGTCGTACACCATATACTTAGAAGAAAACCGCGCTTCCGTCGAGTCCGGCATGCCGTAGAGGCCGACGATTTCCGCCGCGCTGGCGCCAAGGGACAGGCCCCTGTCGGTTTGCCCGCTGAAATCCTGGACACGAGCCTTCACCGCCGCCTGGGCAACGCAGCTGACTGCCGACACGCCCTTGCTCAGGTTGACCTGCAGCGAAAAACCAAGTGAGCTGCCATAGCTCATCACTACGGTGCCGTTCTTGGCCTCATCGACCTCGTCGGGCTTGCCGAGCAGTTTTTCGACTTCCGCCGCTGGCATGCCAAACTTCACGGGACCCAGGCCCACCCCGGGAGTGACCACAAAATCCTCGAAACGAGGATCGCCGGCAGGCATCGGAAAATTGGCGATGCCTTCGGTGGTGACTTTGTAACTTCGCGGCACCCAAAAATCGAACCAACTCGGTTTAAGATCGGGATCAAAAACGAATTTGTCAATGAAGATTTCGCAATTCCTGCCGCGTTCATCTTTGCCGTCCACTTCAATCCGCACCGGCATTTTTGTTTTGGCATTGGCCCAAACCGTGAAATGCCTCGCCCCAACCGTCACGGTATAGCCGATAACCTCAATGCCATGGATTTTTTGGTCGGGAAGGGCGCAAGCGGACGAATTATTGGCCAACTTGGTAATGGCCTCGTACAGGCTGTTCTGCCCGATATTGATGCCCTGCACGTTGGTGGCCTGGTGAGCCAGAGGATCGACGTAAATCGCACGATGCTGGTAAACGTCCATGATCGTGTAGCTGCCGTCCCACTTTTCAGCGCGCCAAAGGCCTTTGTGCAAAATCATAACCCTCGATTCCACATCAGGTTCACCCTTGACACGGACCACCTGCCGGTAGGCCAGGGAGGTCGGCACCTTCATGGCATTGCGAACCTGAACGAAGCCAGCGGAGGCCGAGGCGGGCGAGCGCAACAACAGCCACCCAGAAGCACCGCAAACAATCATCAGCAACGCCGCTGCCACATACCGCCGCGGCCTAAATCGCCATTTTGGCGGCAGCTGCAACACGGGCCTTTCCCGCAGCGCACGCCGCGCCCCATCCAAGGCCCGACCTGTCGCCTCGGGACTGGGTTGAATCTCGCTCAGCTTGTCAAGGAGGCGGATCAATTCCTGCTCGCGGAACTCATTCATGCCTCTTTACCTCAACTTCCCGCCGCTTTGCCGTATCTCTTTTTGTGCCGTTGTTCCTTTATGACGGATGCCGACGCCCTTGCGCAACTTTATTTCCAAAAAAACTTGGTTTGCAGTGTACATATGTTCAAAATATGCCCCGCTGGCTTCAAACGACCTGTGCTAATCTTCAAGTGCAAGGTCAAGATTGAATGAAATTTCAGCGAGGTTTTTGTAAATTCGCCGTGCTCCCAGTGACAGCGTGGGCTGCCTTGACTAACTCTTTGGTTAGCAAAACCCTTGGCATTTTCAGAATGAAATCACCATGTTGCGTAAGCTTTGGACAATTCTGCTGGCATTGGCGCTTCCTTTGGCAAGCGGCTTGCCGTGTCCTGCAGGCATCCAGGACCGTACTGAAAAGCGGGACTGGAAAAAAAATCCGGCGATCATTGAGGTGGACACCAAGCATGACATTTATGCCGTCGGCGACCCCCATGGCGACTATGAACGTCTGCTGGGCGTGCTGGTAGCAGCCAGGATCGTCCCCGCCGATCCTGGTCCACCTGAAAAAATTCAGTGGCAAGCCGGCCAGGCGGTGCTCGTCTGCACCGGCGACCTTATGAACAAGTGGGACCAATCGCTGCGCGTCATCGCATTATTCCGATCTCTTCAGGCCGAAGCCGCCAGGGCGGGCGGGCGCGTGGTGGTCACCATGGGCAATCACGAAGCCGAGTTCCTCGCCGATCCCACCGCCAAGAAGGTGGCCGATTTTGCCAACGAGCTGCGGCGGCAAGGCGTCAACCCAAAAGAGGTCGCCGCGGGGACCGACCCGGCGGGCGTGGGCATGTGGCTCCGCTCGTTGCCGGTCGGCGCACGGGTCAATGATTGGTTCTTCGCCCACGCTGGCAACACCCACGGCCGAACTTTGGCCCAGCTCCGCGCCGACCTGGAAAAGGGCATCGACCAGCAAGGATTTGCCGCGTCCGTTTTGCAAAACGCCGATTCAATCCTGCTGGCCAGGATGCACCCGGAACCGTGGTGGGAGGAACCGGGGTTCACCGCAGCTCAAAGCAAGGCAAACCTGGCCAAATGCGTCCTCGCGCTGGGAGTGCGGCATCTGGTGATTGGTCATCAACCAGGCAAAATTCAATTTGCCGACGGGACCGTGCGCAAGGCAGGTACGCTGTTTCAGCAATTTGACGGCTTGATTTTTCTGATCGACACCGGCATGAGCCGCGGCGTGGGTTCAAGCGCCGGCGAAGTGCTGCATGTCCACCAGGGCCAGGACAGGGTGCAGGCTTCGCGCATCCCGTCATCGGGAAAGCGTGTCGAAATCTGGAGCGGAGCGAAGTGAGTTGAACAACCAGTAAAGAATCGTCTTCATCTCAAACGGCTTGAGGGTTGGCCGCAAGGACAGAATTCGGCAGGCGATCCCCGCCAGGTGCGGCGCGGCCCAGCTGGTGGCGGGCTCCTGGGCAAACGGTCCGAGGTAGCCGCGGCCGTGGGCCTGAAATTCGATCTGGTCTCGCAGCTGATAGGCGAAATGCAGCGGATCGGCAAATAAATGCTTGTCCACCGACAACAGCTGCGGGGCAAAGGCCGCCGGGTAGCTGCGCGTCAGCGGGTGTTCGTTGTGAGCGGCCGCGAAGATCAGCACGTCTTTGTAATAGCCCTCCTCGATGGCCCGCTGCAGCTGCTGGCGTTTGGGCATTTGCCGCAGCCGGGCTTCGGCGACCCCCAGCGACATGTTGATGACCTTGCACTTCCAAACATTGATCGCCCAATCCAGGGCGCGCAGAACGAAATCAACATCGCAACTGCCTTGCGGGCCGAAGACATCCGCGGAGAACAGCCGCACGCGCGGCGCGACCGTCAACAGGATGTCCGCGACGGTGGTGCCGTGCGGTGTGCTTTGCCGGCCCAGATATGGAAGCGGCTCGGCCTGGTGCGCCACGAAGATGCCGCCGTCGATGGGGTGAATTTCATGACCGGCCTGGCGGTGCCGTTCTTCCAGCAGCGCCCGCTCCACGCCGCTGTCGATGACGCACACGGACACGCCTTCGCCCGTGGCGCGAGGATCGCGCAGCAACCGACCGGGCGTCAGCAGCGCGAAGATCTCTTCGAAGACGTCGCTCATGCCGGCTTCTCACTCCTCACGTGCCGGCCACCATGTCTAACAGCACGCGCAAGCTCTCGACCAGACGGACACAGTGCTCGAGCGCCGGCGCGCCGTGGCGAACGGTGAGAACTCGGATCGCTTCCACCAAACGCAAGCTCTCGCCCGGATCGACGCCCGTGCCAGGGCCGGCGGTGGTTCGCATGGCCTCGCGAAGCTGATCGAGCACGGCGTCGGGCGTCGCTTGCTCCTGCCTGCCCGCTGCCGGCTGGGTGAGCGATTGCGACACTTTTTCACTAGCACCCAGCGCGGCCGCTACGGCTTCCAGCAAAACCTGATGCGTTTGGCGCTGAGCCAGCGCCTGACGCAGCAGATCGGTCCCAAAGACCGCGGCTGATTGCAGCAGGCGCTGGTCGTCCGGCGTAAACGCACCGTCGGCCTGCCCGTCCTGCTTGTCGAAAAGCTCGATCACGGCCTGGACATGCGCCGCGACCGCCAAAGGTGCGGCAAGAATGGCCCGGCGGCCGCGCTCAAACGGCTGCAGGTCCACCGCAGCGCCCGCGCTTTGTTCGGGATTGCTGAGCAAACACGAGGTCTGCATGCTAACGACACTGCCGGCGATCGAACGCTGGAACAGCGCCAGCGGCGCTGCCAGGCGTTGGCCGTCGCTGCCGTAGGCCGCACACTGCTCGGCGGGCTGAGCGTCGGCCTGGTAATGCCGCACCAGCAGCACCGCGTCACTCGCATGCGTCACCTGGCGTACAAATTGCAGCAAACCGCCGATCGCTTCGGGCAACGGCACCGGATCGTTCAAGGCCGCCGTCGACTGCACCAGGGGCAGGATTTTTTCCACGGCCTCGCGAAAGGCACGCAGGCCTTCGTGCAGCTGGCGCTCGCGTTTGATGGGCCTGATCCGCTCCAGCTGCCGGCGCACCGCCTGCACAAACGAGTCGCGGCTTAGATCCTGGTTTTTGTCGAGGTAATCGCGCACGCCCATCCTCATGGCGTCGAGCGGCGTGGCCTTGTTGGCGAATCCCGTCACCATGATGGCCACGATGTCGGGGTTGAACTCGCAAAGGTCTTGCAGTAATTGCAGTCCATCATCGCCCGCGCCCAACGCCCAGTCGAGAATGGCCAGATCGATCAAATTGTCGTTGGCCAGCTTGAGCGCCGTTTCGGCATCAGCGGCGCTGAGGACACGGCAACCGAGACGAGCGCCGTCCAGCCATTCGCGAAAAGTTTTGCGGACCGACTCTTCGTCGTCCACGATCAGGATGGTTTCCGATGGGTCAATGGCCATGCTCATTTTCGCTGGGTAGTTTGTCCATCATGGCGTAGCGGCCATAAGCCTGCCAGGCGCCTGCAAAATCTCTATTGAGCAGCATGCCCGTGGCCAGCCAACGCCAGGAGTCGGCGTCCGCCCGCAGTCCGTGAGCGGCTTGAGCGCGAGCCACACAAGCCGCGCCGTCACCGCGGCCGGCATGCAGCTGGGCGGCAGCCAGGTGCGCGGCGCGGTCGCGTTCCAGGCCGACAAGCAGGCTGAGGTCGGCCTTGCAGCGGCGGCACTGGGCCGTGCGATTATCGGCGGCGCGGCAAACGGGACAACGCATGGCGATTGCTCCGGCGGGTTCGCGAAGCCGCAAGCGGCTGGGTTCGCGAAGCCGCAAGCGGCTGGTTACGCGTCTTCCAGGTAGAATAACACATCGGACAATTCGTTGGCGGCAGCGCCGAATTCGTCCCAGCGCCGATCGGTCAACGCATTCCGCACGCCCACCATCAGGCGTTCCAGCTCGGCACGGTCTTCAGGTTGCGTCGCCGCGGCAATCCGTTCGGCTTTTTCCAAAAGCGCCCGGGCTTGAACGGTTTCGCGTTGGCCTTCACGTGGGCCGCTCACCAATTCCGGCACGCCAACCGGCTCGAATGGCAATGCGCCGTCCTCGTCCTCGCCCTCGCTCTCGTCCTCGCCCTCTCCCGCGTCGTTGCGGTCGGACGAATCCTCCCAAAGGCGGTTAAGCCGTTGCTGGGCGACGGCCCGTTCCTCGCGCTCGTAGGGGGCCAACGGGTTTTCGATGGTCACTTGCTTCTGCAAGCCGGTGGCCTTTTCGCGGGCCGACACCTTGAGCATGCCGTCCAGGTTCAGGTCGAGCTGCACCACGATCTGATTGCCGGCCGGCACCTTGGCCAGCCCCTGAATGAGGAAACGGCCGACGCGGTGATTGTGGCGCACGTCGTCGCTTTCGCCCTGGTAAACGTCGATTTCGACTTCGCGCTGCTCGTCGTAAACGGTGGAGAAAACCTCGCTGCGCGACGCCGGCAGCGGCGTGTTGCGGTGCATGATCGGGGCGAAGCGGAACGGGAAGTCGAAACCGTCCTGCACGTCGAGGCACTTGATGCCGAGCGAGTGCGGCGTGATGTCGACCAGCACGGCGCCGACGTCGACGCCGGCGATGATGGCCGCCTGGATCGCCGCGCCCATGGCCACGCACAGGTCGGGGTTGACCTCCTGGTGGGCCGGCTGGCCGAGGCGTTCTTCCAGCATGCCGGCGACATCAGCGGCGTCCGCGTGCTGCCGCCGACCAGCACCACCTTGTCGATTTGCCGAGGCCGTCAGCTTGGCGTCGTCCAGGGCGTGCTGCACGCAGTCCATGGTTGCGGTCGAGCAGCGGCCGGATCATCTCCTCGTATTCATCGCGGCTCAATTTCCATGGCCAGGTGCAGGGCCTGGCCGTCCTTCTCGGCGATGAATTCCTCCTCGATGCGCGCGAACGGATGGTCGGACAGCTGCGTTTGGCCGCCTCGACCGCCCGCAGGACGCGCGCCCTGGCGACGAGGTTGGCCCGCAGGTCGATGCCATGCTCCTCCTGAAACCGGTCGGCGACGTGCTTGAGCAGCAGATCGTCGAAGTCGTCGCCGCCCAGCTGCGTGTCGCCGTGGCTGGACAGCACCTCGACGACGCCTTCCTGGGCCTGGACGATCGACACGTCGAAGGTGCCGCCGCCCAGGTCGTAGACGAGCATGCGGCGCAGCTCGCTCTGGCTGGGGTCGTAGGTCAGCGAGGCGGCGGTCGGCTCGTTGAGGATGCGCACGACTTCCAGCCCGGCCAGCTCGCCGGCTTCGCGGGTGGCCTGGCGCTGGGCGTCGTTGAAATAGGCCGGCACCGTGATGACCGCCTTGCGTCACCTCGACGCCGAGTTCGCGGCGCTGCCCGATCGCTTGAGGGCCCGCAGGATCATCGCCGAGATTTCCTGCGGGCCGATACTCCTGATCGCCGAGCTTGACCTTCACGTCCTGGCCCATCTTGCGCTTGATCGACTTGATGGTCCGGTCGGGCGCCAGCACCCATTGATTGCGGGCCGCCTTGCCGACCAGCAGCCGGCCGTCCTCGGACAAGCCGACGAAGGACGGCAGGATCGGGTCGCCGTCTTCCTCGAATACATGCGGCTGGCCGTCGCGGACGATGGCCACTTCGCTGTTGGTGGTGCCCAGGTCGATGCCGATGATCGGTTCAGCCATGATGGGTTCGTCTCCTTTTCCACATTCATCCGTTTTGGTGCCTACCAACCCGAAGCCTAAGCAAGGGACAATGCAATCCCTCGCTTACGCTTCGGGTTGGTATGGGTCTCACCGGGCCACGCGCACCTGGGCGAAGCGAAACAATCGCCCCCGCCAGCGGTAGCCGCGCCGCACTTCTTCCAGCACTTCCGTCGATTGGCGGCCAGGCTCCGCGACCGCCTCGACCACCTCCATGCACTCCGGGTCGAACAGCTCGCCGACGCAGTCGATCGGCTCAAGCTCGTATTGCGCCAGCGACCTCTCCAGGCGCTGCAGGCTCATGGCATATCCTACCAAAATGGAAGCCAGCACTTGGCGAGCCTGCTCGGCGGCATGGGAGCGCACCGTCTCCGCCCGGCGGTAAGCCGCGAGATGAGCCTGCCCGGCCGAGGGCGGCTCGGCAACAGCTTGCGGCCCGAACCAGGAGTTCCAAACTCGGGCCAGACGTCCCAAAGGCCGCCCTGATCGCGCTGGAACCGGCTCTTGAGCCTGGTCAGCCGCGTTGTCAGCTGGTAGTGTGGCCCTGGCTAGCAGTTCGTCAAGGTTTGTCTCGGCGCGCTGCACTTCGCGCCGTGCCAGCGCCAGTGCATCGAAGGTCTCGACCAGGGTCTTGAGCAGCGGCCGTAGCGATTCGTCGTCCTGTCCTTCCCCGGCGTCGTCCGGGGCGCGGTCTTCGAGCGCCACCGATCACCTCGTTCATTTGTTTGAGCGCTTCGGAGTTTTGTTCCTGCTGGACCCGAACGGATCGAGTTTGCAGGTTGATCTCCTGCCGCAGCGCCGTGAATTCAGACTGCCAACAGCTGCCATGAAAACTCCGGCTGCGCGGCGGACGGCTGCTCGCCGGCAGCGGCGCGATCCGCGGCCAGTTCGAGCCAGCCGCGAAACTCCTGCAAGATGGTCTCGATGGCTTCGGGGCCTAGCGCTGGTTGAGAATCGATAGCAAGGCCCCCAACGGCACTCTCCGGCGCGTGTTCCGACATGCCAGCTCCTCAATGATAGCGTCCACGTTATCTTTCCTGCCCGCCTCGAACAGCCGGTAGCGCAGCCTGGTTGTCAGGTCGCGCGTGCTCTCGTAGGCCTGGCGAACGGCGGCGAAGCGTTCCGGGTGCTGCTCCGGGGGAAACTGCTTCACCAATTCGAGGTAACGGCGGCGAATGGTCTCGTCGTCGCTGTCCGCGGCCAGGCCCAGGATTTCCCAGGGATCAGACATGGCGTGCGTCCTCCGTTAGGGCGGTGTCCAGGTAGTCGCCAGGCGTGGGCGGCGCCAGGGCGCAGAGCCGGATGCCCCACATGGGCCCGGATGGCCGCGCGGACCACGCCCAGCCACGGTATGAAAAAGAGAGCGCCAAGCAAGCAGCCGCCCGCGCAAAGCAGCATCGCCGGACGCGGCCCCCACTGGCTGGCGATTTTGCCGACGATCAGATAGCCGAACGGTGTGGTCCCCATGACTGCCATGGCGTAAAGGCTCATCACCCTTGCTCGTTTGTCGTCTGGGACGATCGACTGCACCAGGGCGTTGCTGGAAACGAGCATCAGCATCATGTTCATGCTAGCCAGCAGCATTAGTGCCATGGACACCCAAAAATTACTCGAAAAAGCGAATGCCGCCAGGCAGGCCGCCGCGACCACGCCTGAAACGACAATGCGCGATGCCGAGCCGCGAATGTTGATGCGGCTCGCCAGATAAATGCCGCCTATCAACGCGCCCACGCCCGATGCGGCCAGCAGCAGTCCATAAGACTTGGAGTCGCCCCCCAGAATGTCCTTGGTGAAGCCAGGAACCAGCACCGCATACGGCAGTCCCGCGAAGCCAACAATGGCGACCGTAATCAGCACCCCCCGCGTGGCGCGTGGCCCCACGCATAGCTCAAGCCTTCACGCAAGCCTTCCAGCACGGGCGCCGGTTTTGGCCGGGCGCGGGCTGAACTTTGATGGCCATGAGGGAGGCCAGCACTGCCAGAAAGCTGAGTCCATTCAGCAGGAAGCACCAGCCTTCGCCGTTGCCGCCCAGGGCAATCAACTGGCCCGCCAGCGCAGGCCCCACGAGGCGAGCCGCATTGAATAGCGATGAATTCAGAGCGATCGCGTTGGCCAGATCTTCCTTTTTTTCCAGCAGATCCGGCAGCAGCGCCTGCCTGGCCGGCAGGTCGAAGCAATTGACGCAGCCAAGGCCAAAAGCTAGCACCATCAGCGGCCAAATTTCGTCCACGTCAAAAAATACCAGGGCAGCCAGGAAAAACGCTTGCACCATCGACAATATTTGCGTTCCGATCACCATCCGCAAGAGGTTGCGCCGTTCTACCAGTACGCCAGCCAATGGCATCAGCACCAAGGTCGGCACATTGCCGGCAAAGTTATTCAGGCCCACCAGGAAATTGTCTTCGGTTAGGCGAAACACCAACCAGGTAAGCGCCGTCTGCTGCATCCAGGTTCCCAGCAGCGAAACGCCTTGACCGGTGAAGAAAAGGCGGTAATTGCGGTGCGCCAGGCGCGCGCCAGCCGGCCGCGCGTTGTCGCTGCACCCGATGTCAAAAGTCGTCCTCCCAGTCGTCATCCTCGCCGTCGAACAATTCGTTAAACATATCGTTGAAATTCGGCGCGCCGAAAAGGCCGCCAAACGGATTATGGGTACGCACCTCGTCTTCGCATTTCTGAGCTCGCGCCAGGACGGCTTCGCGCTCCGGCGGCGGCAGCGCGGATGCCAAGGCACGAACCTTGTCAAGCAACATGCTGACGCGCGGCGGTGAAAAGCGCCGGCCTGGCTGCGCCAGCTCGAATTCAGCTTCCGCCAGGAAAAACCGCGGATTGGCGGGAAAACGCCGCTGGCCGCGCGCAAAATAGCTCCGTAGCGACTTGACGGATTCCAAATCCCTCAATGCCTGGCAAACCGTCTCCATTTGCGCTTCCGTAAAGTCGGCCTGAGGGGCCCTGTCAACAAAGGCAATTACCTTCTTTTCGATGCCTTTTTGCCCGGTATAGCGGGCGCCGCCACAGTGCGTGAAGGCCGCCCTCGACACCAGCGCCGTCGCCGCCGCGGCGTCCGGCGGGTTGGCCAGCAGCTGCTTGAACTCACTCTCGAAGCGCGTTTTGAGGGGCTTTTCCAACGGCATCTGCAAAGCATGAACTAACATGTTAAACGCGATGGTCAGCGGCTGGCTTTGCTCGGCGTGGGCCTGCTGGAGCAATTCCTCGCCCCGTTCGGGCTTCCTGGCGCGGAACTCCCTTGCTGCCCAAAGGCAAAGCAGCGACGGACGGTTGCTGCGATCGAGCAAGGGCAGCGCCGCCTGGAATTCCGGTCTTGCCTTATTGAGATCCAACCTCACGGCGAAATCGTCCGCCAAGGCAGCGTGGGCGCCGCCCAGCTTCTGGCGCAAGCGGGCATCCAGCGGGTTGGCATGGAGCGCACGGCCGTAGAAGGTCTTGGCGTCGGCATATTTCTTTTTCCCCAATGACAAATCGCCCATCAGTTCCAAGGTCGGAGCGTGATCGGGGAATTTTTTGAGAAGCCGCTTTCCCGCGGGCAGCGCCCTGGCCGGTTTGTCCTTCTCGAGGAAGTGATTTACCAGGGCAACGTGGGCTTCCAAAGCATCGGGAGCCAATTCCAGACTGCGCTGCAAGCATTGCTCGACGGTGGGCTTGAGCGGCCGCGGCAGTTCATCGAGCAAGTCGAATGGCAGGCGAGGCAGGCGGCGTCTCATGGCGTCGTCTGGGACTTTTGCAGCGTTCTCAGCCATGTGCTGCCACACGAGTGAACGCATGCGGTCGGCGTGACCGGGCGGCAGCAACATGCCGTGTGCCTGCAGCTCCGCGTCATAGCACTGCCAGGATATATGGGCTTCTTCGAGCATCATTCGACGCTCCAGCGCCAGCGCTTCCATACGGTGATGATCCGGATCCTCAGGCGGGCCGCCGAAAACCGTCTTGAAGCGCTCCAGGTCCTCAGGTTGACCATGCTCGACAATAGTCCAGAAAAAACAATTTGCCAGGCGCGGCACCAACTGCGGAGCGTTGGCCTTCAGCAACACTAACAGCGGTTCGGCCTGCCGAAACGCCTGCGCGAGCTGACGTTCATTGCCCAGGTGTTTTTGCACGGTTCTCAGACGCCCGATCAGGCCCAATCCCCCGACGGCATCCAGCAGCTCCGCCATGCGCGCTCTGGTTTCCGGCGGCTGGGCGGCTTTCAACGTTGGGTTAATAAGGACTTGGAAAGGCGCCGCCAGCTGAGCGGGTACCCGTTTGGGGTTGAGCCGTTGCCAGTTTTCCAGGGCCCTGGCGTCGTCATTGGAATAATAGGCGAGAAAACCACGCAGCAGAATCTTCCATTCGAGAAAGGGCGACGTCAAACCGATGCTTTGCAGCGACTGCCGAGCCTGCTCGTCATTGCCGGCTTGAACCTCGCCAAAGGTGCGCAAAATCGTTTCTTTATGAGCGTGAAAATCGGCGGGCAAACCGTCGCTCAGGGTCGGTCGGTTGCAAAGCGCGGCATCCGCGGCGTATCCGACAATGCGGCCTAGCAAGGCGGCATCCGCGATGTCATGAGCGAGCACGTAGGCCCGGCTCAGCGTTCCGCAACGGGCCAGGATCTCCGCGAGGCGGGCTTTTTCCTCGGCCGTTTGCAGCAACGGCCAGGCCCTGGATGCATGCGGGTTCACTTTCAGCAGTTCTTTGGCCGCCAGCAATTTCTCGGCCGCGTCCAGCGATGCTTGCACCAGCAAGGTCTTGTTGGCGGGCTCGCCGGAGATGTTGTAGAGGGTTTTGGCAAAGGCGACGGCCTGCTCAGCATTGCCCTCAGCCAGGCATTTTTCAACCTGCTGTTTCAAGGTCGCCGTCGGCATCGTGGCGGTCGCGCCAAACTTATTCCTGTTTCGCACAGGGCATCCCTCCCCAACGATGACACGTCAAGCGGTTAAAAAATCAAGTTAGCGGCCCCAGCGGTATTGTGGAGAAAAGCACCGCGTCCGTAAAGCCCTTGGCGAATCAAGATCGCCGTTTGCTTGCTTTTGGCGGACAGCACTGATAAACCCACAACATGACACCGCGCGAATTGGTCCTGATCAGCCCTTATCGCTTGCCCACGCGGCATCCATTGACGCTCGCCGACGAGGACATGGCCTGCTGGTTGAACGCTTTCTCGGCATTGTGGCATCCGGCGGCCCTGCGTGGCGCCGGATGCCCCCAGCGAGTCGATTCGGCCTATGACCACGAAACCCCGCGGCCTGGTCATCTTTATGCCGTGCCCGAATCGCCTGCGAGTTTGTTGCCGGAGGATTGGCACGAAAGGGTGCGTGCGGTGGCGCAATCACTTTTCGCGCCGCCAAGGACCGCGCAACCACATTCGCCAATCTTCTTGCCGCTCTTGAATTGCCGCCAGCCGACAACCAGTTCACTGAAGATGTGATTGCGGACTTTCTCGGCGTGGGTCTAGGTCATTTGCTTTTGACGGCCCTCAGCGATGCCATGGAACACGAAAACTTGCTGGAGTCAAAGCCATTCTGGGATGAAATCCAGCAGGCCCTGGCGGCGACCCAACAGGAGCGCTTCGATGCCGCCTCGCCGCCGTACTATGCGCACTTGCAATCGGCGGCGACGCGGCTCCTTGCTGCACGCGAGCGGTTGTATCCTGTCGCTATTCACCTGCTCGATTTCGTACTCCTGGAAGAACAAAACTTTCACGATCCCTGGCCCATCACGGTCGGCCACGGCCAGCCCATCAACGTCATCGCGTCGTCGTCGGTGCTGGTCAAGCTGCAAAGCGAAAACGCCGAGGCTGTCAAATCCCTGGCCGATGCGATGCTGGCCGGCATGGCCGAGGTGTGCGGCGGCGGCTACCTCGAGCGCGAGGACGCACTTCTGCCCATCGAATCGCAGTTGTGGAACCTCGCCAAGGGCCAGGCAGTAGCGCGCGCGTCGCTTGGGCAGCCGGTGCACGTCTATGCCCGGCGTCGTTTCGGAGCTTACCCACAATTGCCAACCTGGCTGAATCAGCACGGGATGACCAAAGCCATCTTGCTGCCGTTGAACGATACGGGTTTGCCCGCCTATAGCAGCCCAGTCATGAATTGGACCACGCAGGACGGTCAGCAGATTGACTGCTTTGTGCGCAAACCTTTGGCCACCGACAGCGTTAACGCCTTTTTCAACCTCGGTCATTTCTGGTTCAAAACGACGCGTGAGGATCACGCCGCCACGCTGGCCTTCCTGCACGGCAAGGGTGCGGCCCTGCCGTGGTATGGCGACCTTTTGGCACTAACGCGACTGGCCCCGGTCGCCGGCCGCTTCGCCACGGCCACGACGTATTTCGGCGAAACCCCGGCAGGCGAACATGCGGGCGCTCTCGAAGCCGATAACTTCAGCTTCGACTACTTGAGCGAACGCGTGCCGGCGGTGCTTTTTCCTCGCCGGTGCCTGTCAGCGGTTTCGCCCTGCATGCTCGCCTGCGCCGCCGGCTGGACACTTGCTGGACGCTGGCGGCCCTGCAGCGCGGTTTGGCGGGCCGAAACGATCCCCAGCGGGCCGAAAAGGCCATAGCCGATCTCGAAGATCAACTGGAACAAACCGCCGCCGGCTTACCGCAGGCTGAAACATTGGCACGCCTGGCCGACCTGGAAAAGGACATCGCCGCGCAACTCGCCCAGCGGCTGGTGGCCAAGGCGCCTGCGCAGCAGCCGGGCTACTTGATCCTCAATCCGTGCAGCTTCGCGCGCCGACTTGCCCTGGAGCTCGACGGCGCCGGTACGCCTATCGCGGTTGCCGATCCAATCAAGGCCTTGCAGATGGACGGCAACAAGCTGATGGTGGTCGCCGAGGTCCCGCCCCTTGGATTTGCCTGGTTTCCCCAGGCCGGACCGCCGGGCACGCCGCCGCCGGCGGGCGCATGCGGCTGGCGGATGAGCGCTGCGTCCGCAACGAGTTTTTCGAGGCGGAGGTCGACCCAGCCACCGGCGGCTTGCGCGCGATCCGCGACAACAGGACGCACACCAATCGCCTTGGACAACGCTTGATTTTTCGGCCCGGAAGCGTCATGAAGGCCCAGGCGGTCAAGACAACGTCGAGCGGACCCGCTCTCGGCGAAATCGTCACGGAGGGCGTGCTGCTCGACGACCAGAGCAAGGTGTTGTGCAGATTTCGCCAGCGCTTTCGCGCCTGGCTCGGCCGGCCGATTCTCGACCTGCGCATCGAGCTTTATCCGGAAGTGCAGCCCGTCGGCGATCCGTGGCGGACGTTTTATGGCGCCCAGTTCGCCTGGCGGGATGAACACGCCCTGGTGCTGCGCGGCTCGGGCGGCATTTCTCACGCCACCTCCCACATCAGGCCGCAATCGCCGGATTTCCTCGAGATTCGCCTGCCGCGGCACACCACGGCTATTTTTCCCTGCGGTTTGCCCTTCCATGTGCGCGAGGGCGCCAGGATGGTCGACGTGATTCTGGTCGCGCCCGGCGAGACCGCCAGTGTATTCGACCTGGCCATCGGCCTGGACCGCGAGCAGCCGACGCAAACAGCGCTGGGGCTGATAACGCCGGCCACGGTAGTGCCCACCACCAAGGGCCCGCCTCATGTCGGCGTGAAGGGTTGGCTGTTTCATCTCGATGCGCCCAATCTGCTGCTGACCACGATGAGGCCGGGCGGCCACGAGTTGCTTTCCGACGGATCGGCGCGCCGCGAGATCATGGACGCGGTGACCGTGCGGCTGATCGAGTGCAGCGGGTTTCAAACGGCGGCGACGTTGCGTTGTGGCGCAATCCCGAGCGCGTGGCCTTGCTCGACGCGGCCGGCCAATTGGTGATGGAAGGCTCGAAAACCGCCGATGCCGCACTGTTTCAAGTCGGACCCGCTGGGGTGGTGCAATTGCAAGTCGAGTTCAGTCGTTGACAGCAATCCTCGTTATTCGTTCCCAAACTCCTGTTTGGGAACGAGGGCGAAAATCCTCGTTCCCAAACTCCTGTTTGGGAACGAGGGAATCGCGTCCTAGCCCTTTAAGAACTGCCGCATGTTCTTCTTGTACGCCTCCACACCCGGCTGCCCGTAAGGGTTAATGCCCATCAACCGTCCCTCGATGACGGTCGCGAGCATCAGCATTTGCATCAGCTGGCCCATGGTATGCTCCGAAATGCTCGGCATCACCAGGTCCGCGGTGGGCCGGGCCACCTCGGCATAGGCCTGGTTGGTGCCTCGCAGCGCGGCCGCCAACAGATCCGGCAGGCCTTTGCGGTTGAACTGATTGAGATCATCCTCGTTGCGGTCCATCATGCCGATCATCACGGGCGGGTGGCGCGGCGATTTCACGACCAGGTTGTTGATGATCTTGTCGCGTGGACCGTCCTGATGCTGCTGGCCGCGCGAGTGCAAGTCGCGAGTCTGCACCATGGTGAGCGGCGTGGGGCCCAAGCCGTGCTTGCCCAGGCTTTCCGCCAGCAGCTGATCGTACCACAAGCCAAGTGCTTCCAGTTTCTTCGACCAGATCGACATGACCCGAATCGGCTTTTGCCATTGGCTGGCCATCAGGTAATTGACGGCGGCGAATTGCAGGACGGGATTGCGCTCGAACGGCTCCTCGAGGAAGCGCCGGGTCATGGCCGCCGCGCCCAGCAGCAAGGCACGGACGTCCAGCCCCATCACGGCGGCCGGCAACAGACCGGCGGGCGTGAACACCGAAAATCGCCCGCCGACGTCGTCGGGGATGGTCAGGATGTCTTCGTCCTGGAGGCCGTCGGCCTTGCACAGATCGCGGAGCTTGCCCTTGGCTCCGGTGATCACGCACGACCAGGTCTTTGCAGCGCGGCGAGTGCAGCCCATAAAACTCGGCCAATTCGCGGCGAAACGCCCGGTAGGCCACCGCGGTCTCGAGCGTTCCTCCCGATTTGCTGATGACCACCAGGCCCCAGCGTTCCGCGCGCAGCTCGGGATCGACGCAGGTTTGCTGGAGCAAGTCCAGAAGCTCTTGCAGGGCATCGTTGTCGGCGTTGTTGCCCTCGAAATAAATGCGCGGCGTGCCCAACCGCGTCTCGGCGGGCAACTCGTTGTGGTAGGTCGACTTCAGCGCTCGAACAGCGCGCGCGACCCAGGTACGAGCCGCCGATGCCGAGGATGACCACGCGATCGCATTGCTCGCGCAGCTGAGCGGCCTTGGCCAGCACCCGGCCGAGCATGCTGGTTTCGCTTTTCTTGCGGTGGTCGTCGAGCGTCTTTTGCGGCAGGTCGATGAAACCGGCGTCGAGCGGTTCCAGCTCCGGCGGCACCATGCTGCATTTCCCGCTCGGTGGCGACCTGACTCCTGATTTGAGTCAGCCGGGGCTGAAGATCCTTCAGCGCCTGCGGCGGCAAATAATGCCGTGCACGCAGTTCAGCGGCCGCCGTCCAATCCTCCTGGGACGGCACCAGCAGCGACAGGAATTGGTAGCTGATCGATTCATCGGGTAATTGCATGGAACACGCTCGTTGAAGAACGGGAGCCTGATCCGCCATGTCTTCGCAAAGCATACTGTACTCTGCGGCGTGCTTTAGGTAAACTCCACCGCATGAACATTCATCAACTCATTCGTGAATTGCGGGAACAAAACGACCAGCAAAATCGTTCTCCTCGTGGCGGACGGCCTGGGCGGTCTGCCTGTGGAGCCGGGCGGCAAGACCGAACTGGAGTCGGCCCGCACGCCCAACCTGGACGCCTGCGTCCGCGAGGGCGTCTGCGGCCTGAGCATGCCAGTGCTGCCGGGCATCACGCCCGGCAGCGGGCCGGGCCATCTCGGCCTGTTCGGCTACGACCCGCTCGAATACCGCATCGGCCGCGGCATTCTCGAAGCGCTGGGCATCAATTTCGAGGTCGGCCAGCGCGACGTGGCCACGCGCGGCAATTTTTGCACCGTCGACGCGCCAGGGCCTGATCACCGACCGCCGCGCCGGCCGGCCCACGACCGAACGCTGCGTGGCCATGTGCAAGCGGTTGCAAGAGATCAAGCTCCCCGGCGTCGAGGTCTTCGTCGAGCCGGTCCGGCGAGCACCGCTTCGTCGTCGTCTTCCGCGGCGACAACCTCGGCGATCATGTCAACGACACCGACCCGCAGCAGACCGGCGTGCGACCCGCTGGAAGCCGTCGGCGCCGACCCGGCGTCGGAGAACACGGCCGCCGCCGTCAACCAGTTCATCGTCGAGGCCGCCAAGGCGCTCAAGGACCAGGCCCCGACCAACATGGTCACGCTGCGCGGCTTCGCCCGCTATCCCAAGATCGACACCATGCAGGAGGTCTACGGCTTCCGCGCTGTCGCCATCGCCGTCTATCCGATGTACAAGGGCCTGGCCCGGCTGGTCGGCATGGACGTTGCCGACGCCGGCGCCACGCTCGGCGAGCAGATGGAGACGCTCCGTAAGCTCTGGAACGATTACGACTTCTTCTTCCTGCACTACAAGTACACCGACAGCACCGGCGAGGACGGCAACTTCGCCGCCAAGGTGGAGATGATCGAGCGGCTGGACGCCGAATTGCCCAAAATCCGAGCGCTTGAACCCGACGTGCTGATCGTGACCGGCGATCATTCGACGCCGAGCAAGCTACGTTCGCCACAGCTGGCACCCGGTGCCGGTGCTGCTCTGGTCGCCGACGTGCCGGCCCGACCAGGTGGTGGAATTCGGCGAGTCGTACTGCCTGCGCGGCGGCCTCGGCCAGTTCCAGGCCATGTATCTGATGTCGCTGGCGATGGCCCACGCCGGCAGGTTGGGAAAATTCGGCGCCTGAGCCGCCTGCGGCCTTGCCGAATGATTCCCCTCCGCCGATCCTTCAATCCGCTTCAAGATGCCGCCCGCCAAGGTCGATGCGCTCCATACGGCGCACCAGGTTTTGCAACCGCGGCATGGTTCAAAAAGGGGTCAGGCACCATTTACCGGAACGGCCCGGAGGGTGCTTCGCATAAATGGTGCCTGACCCCTTTTTGAACCATGCCGCAACTTCGACGGGAGCATGGGATGAAGCGCGGTTTGCTGATCGGCCTGCTCGGCACGGCCGCGCTATCTGTTTCTCGGCCACGTTTGCGCTCCCGCTCAATTCGGCATTGCCGACAAAGCCAGCCAAACCGAGGTCAACATCGTCTTGCGCAGTATCGCGCAAGCTCATCGACGAGCTGACCACCAAGAAGTTCAGCCGCGTCGATCCCATTCACCTTTACATCATCGACACCCCCATCGACGGCGTCGCCCTGACCGACGCGACCTTCCGCGTGCAGTTCGACACCAGCGCCAAGGAATCGGCCTTCACCCTGCACCTGGAGGGCACAACCCGCGGATCCACGGTTGGCAGCCGGTCTAGGGTCCAGGTCCTTGGCTCCAGTCAATTGGACTTCGTGGTCCGCAAACGGGTCACATTTGACGGCCTGAAATACCGCGGCGATCCGACCCAGGTCTCTGCCAGATTTCACCCCACGGTCGATAGCATTGTCACGCCGAGGGGGCTGATCGGGCTCGTCCTAAGGCATTATGCCGCTTCGCGAGATTCACCAGCGGCAACCGCTGGTCGCCGAGATTGGCTTCGACAACGGCAGAGGCAAGCTCACCGAGCTCTTTGACACGGAGGCGGCGAAACTGCTTGACGAACTCAACCAGGTCAGCCCTTTACAGGAAACGGTCCGGACGCTGTTCCCCGAGACGCGCGATTGGATTTTTTACTTATCGACCACTCCCACGCATTTGGTCATCGGCACCGGCCCCCGCGAACGCGTCATGCCAGTGCTTCCGGTCACGGACAAAACCGAAGTCGCCCATCGAGCTGTGGATTCGGGGCAAGCAAGAAACGCAAGGCATGCTGAAGGTCATGAAGATTTGGAAGGACGCCGGCAAGACGTTGGACACCTTGCTGCCTGGCGAGCTGGGCAAGGCCATCAAGCCGGACGAAGCGTTCAAAACCGTGTTGACCAAGGAATGGATTGTGATCCAGCTGGGGACAACGGGCAAAGGCGAGCAACCAAAGGAGCAGCGGCCGACGCCAACGACCGTGGCCCGACCGCCAATCAACAGCGGCCCCACGATGCTGCCGCCGGCCGATTTCAAGGGGTTTGCGTCCGCGCCTGGCAAGGGGGTTAGCCCCTCCGTGCCTGGGCCCGTCATTTGGCGGCCCATAAGCAAGCAGACGCCGGATGTGATTTGGCGCCCGGCGGCGACCGGCAACCCTACCCAACTGCCATTGACGGCGGATCCGACGCCTGATGTGCTTCCCCGGCGTAATCCGTGACCGTAGGAAGGCAGGTTTCACCGCTTCGGAGTGGTCAGCGGCAAACAAAACGCCCAATGCCAGAAGTACCCTATTTTCGCGGGACCAAACCCGCTCAACCTGCTCGTTTCCAATTGCAGGATGAGGGCGTAGACCGCGGTGTTGTAAGTATATCCCGCCATTTTATCCGCGGCCCCGCCGGCTTGCGGGGTCTTGCCGAGCATCGGCTCGAAGGAGCCATCGCCGGCGTCGTCGGCAATGATGGTGGGGAAGAACATTTGCTTGAAGGCTTGCCACTCCTTCGGTCCAGCCGCGCGGGCGCCGAGGGCGCTGCCCAGAAAACCCATCGCCACCGAGCCGTGGCCGTCGTCGGATTGACCCATGGACGCTCGCCACGATTCGATCATTTTCGGGAAGAGCTTGTGCTCGCGCTGACCGATCGACGCGAACGCGAAAATGGTGCTGCCCGTGCGGCACGGCGAACCATAGCCCTTTTGTCCTTGACGGGGACTGTAGCCGATTTCCCCCCGGCCGGGTTTGCAACAGTCTTCGATGAACTGCACGGCTTTCCGCATGCTGTCGTCGGAAACCTTCGCGCCGAGCTTTTGGGCCGAGCCGAGCGTGGCCAGCATCCAGTTGCTGACGATCTCCAGTTCGACGTAACCGAGCGGATTCTTGAGGCGCGGCGTGTGGCCCCAGCCGCCGGAGTCTTCCATGCGGATGAAAACGGCCTTCACCAAATCGTCGAGCGTTTTTTGCATTTCGGGGGGCTTAACACCAGGCTTGGCGTCCTTCAACGCGGCAAAGTATTCGCAAAGGAAGAGGCCGCCGATGGCCACGCTCCAGTTGCTTTGGTCCCATTCCGGCGGAATGCCGCGCTGCGGCTCGGTGATGAAAATGTCACGCAGAATGAAGGCCGCGGCCTTGTCGATCTGGGCCTGGTGCTTTTGGCCCTCGGTCATCAGGGCAAGCGCGGAGAAAGCGGTGGTGACCATGATGCCGGGACGGTGGCTTCCCATCTTCCCGGCTGTCCATTTGCCGTCTTTTTGCTGGTTTTTCGCAATCCAATCCAGAGCCGACCGCGCCCGGACTTGCGCTTTCTGGTCCAGGCGCGCTCAGCTTCGCCGGGGGCGCCGCTTTGGCCGCGGGCGGGACGTTGGACGGCCTGTCGGGCTTCTTCGATTTGTCCGCGGCCGGCCCACCACCTGCTGAATCCGCCGGGGGCGCTTTAACGTCATAGCGCAGGACGGTGTGGTAATCCTCGTCGTTCTTCCATTGAACCATGACTTTCAAGGGGCCGACGGTGGGCTGAATCGTCCCAGTCCACGCCCCATCGGACTGCGTGAAATCGACATAGTCTCCGTTGACGAGGAACGCCACGCTCCTGGCATCGACGGCGACAACGACGATCTCGACCTTGGCGCCTGTCGGCAGATGGCGGGCAACCGGCGCCTTCTTGAAGCGGATCAGTTGCGAGCCCCCGGCATAGGTTTCCACGAATTCACGGAATCCGGGCGCGGCAGCGGCCTGCTTCAGGGCGCTGCTGTCGAACCCCATTTCAAACAATTCAAAGTCGGCTGTCGGCAGTTTGAGCCACTCGGCCATGGACAGGGGTTTTTCGAGCAATTGCCATTTGGCATCGGTAGGCAGATGGTTGAAGATCAATTCGTCGGGCGGCGGCATGAAAAAATAGTCCGTGAAGTGTTTCGAGAAGCCCTTGGTATCCACGGTGCCGGCGCCCCAGGTCACATCGACCAGATGCCAGGCGTCGTCGATAAAGACGGCATTCCAGCCGTGCAGCGGGTTGGAGTCCTTCTGTTTATCGTCGGTAAAGGCCGAGCAGCCGCCGATTTGCACGGTTTTTAGTCCAGCCAGTTTGCAAAGATGGCCAAAGAGATTGCTGTAGCCCTCGCAAACTCCAAGGCGCGTCTTGAACACGGCTTCGGCGCTTTGGTTGGTTTTGCGGCCGGCGAAAAAGGACTCCGCGTCATAGGCGACGCGGTCGGCAATCCAGCGATACACTTCCCTGGCTTTGCGTCTATCCGTGGTGGCTGATTCGGTGAGATAGACGGCCAGGGCCTGCAGCGATTGCTCGTTTTGCGGTGTGGCGGCAAGGGCGTGCACGTCGGCAATGGCGTCCAGCGCCCGGGCAGCATACTCCCTCACCACCTTCGACTTTGCGCGGAGCAATGGGAGCAAGGCGGCTTCGTCGTCCTGGCCCAACGGCTTCAGCGACTCCAGGGCGGCCTCGGCAAGGTAGGTGACCTCGGCATCGCTGTCGGCCAAAGCCATCGCCAACGGGGCCAAAGCAGGCCGGGCAGCGCGGCCGCCAACAGACCTCAAGCCTGTAACGGCAAAACGGCGAGTCTTGGGCGAGGCATGCTGCAATGCTTCGACGAGCGCGGGCACCTCGGCATCGGTCAGGGGTCCGATGGCCTGGATCACCAAATCCGCGAGGTGGGACATTTTCGCATTGTCGTCCCCCAATCGCTGCAGCAATTCAGCCAAGGCGGGCCGTGCCCCGGGACCGAGCGTCACCAAACTGCGCAGTGCTTTTTCCTGGGCGGCCGGATCGGCCGAGGCAAGGCGTGCACGCAGTGCGCGCAACGTTGTCGCTGTCGGCGACGGGGGGCTTGACGGGTTTGTTCACGTCAGGCGTAGGGGTGGCCTGCTTCTTTGCCTGTGGAGTTTGAGGACCCTGAGGGTCTTCAGTTTTGGCGGCAGGCGTCTTGACGGCCTTTTTCGCGTCGGGCGCTGTGAGGGTATTGTCGTCGCCTTTGTTCACCTTGGCCGCGCCGCTTGCCGGGTTTTGCGGCTTGGTTGGGGCGGCTTTCGCTGTGCCCCCCTGCGCGATTTCAGCATCGACGACTTGACTAGGCTTTCCCTGGCCAATCACGTACCACGACACGCCGATGGCCGCCGCCACGCCCGCAAAGCTGCAGGCGAAAAGCACGATGCCGGCAAGGAGAAGGGTCTTGGCGGACCACCGCTTCGAGGCGCCGTTGGTTGGCGCTTGCTGGCGTTGCGGGCGTGGGCCGGCTGGGTTGGTTGCCGCGCGAGTTGGGGCGGACGGCTGGGAGGGCTCGACCAGTTTCCCGAGTCGGGTCTTGGCCTGTTGCGGGATCGGGACCTGGAGTTTTTGCCGGCACTTCGGGCAATGGATTTTGAGGCCCGCCTTCTTTTCAGGGCTTTCCAGAATGCTGCTGCAGATGGGACAGCTAAAGCGGATCACGGGCAAGTCCTCCGGAATGCGGCCACTCGGTTAGGCCATTAGTTGGGCAAGGCTGACGTGGCGGGCAGGTATTCCTTGGCGGCCGCAATGCTGACCGTGGATTGGTTTTAGCACAAAAGGTGGGGGGAAGGCAAGGAAAAAACGGGACTTGTCTGGTAGTATGGGGGAGTAGGTATCCCTTTGAAGGAAGGTCAATTATGAGCCCAACAGGCAAAGGTCGTCGGCTCCTGTACGCCGGAATCACCTTCGCGGCGCTTGCAATTGCCGTGGTCGCCTACTTCATTTTGCAACCACGCCACGATTATGCCCCCCCTCCACTGACTTTCGGCGGGTCTTCGACGGCCCTTGAAAAAACGATCGTCGTGCCGACCCTCGACACGCCGCTAGCGAACGGCAAATCCGCCGTGTGGTGCGCCTCCTTCCAGCTTGCCTGGAAGGAGCTGGTCAGCCTCGCCAAGGGGCCGATCCAGTTAAGCGGCCCGGAATTGGCCTGGCAGCGGCTCAACAATTGCACAGTGACCAACCGCGATTTGAGTCCAGAAATTTATTACGCTGCCGCCGGTCTGTCGCGAGACGGCATTGAAGACAGGATTCGCCGGGAAATGGGTGGGCGATTTCCGCACGTGGCGGTTCCGGACCTCGGCAAAGACAACGTCGCGGTGGCCTTTGCCTACCTTGAAGCAGCGATTAAGTTTCAAATTCCCTATTTCGATTCGACAATGGTGTTCAAGGACTCCAACGGCAAAGAGACGAATATCCAGGCTTTTGGAATTCGTCACAAAGAAGCATACGGCATGCAGGATTTGCGCAAGCAGGTTGGCGTGCTTTTTGCGGAGATGGGCAGAGACGTTTCGCCATTTGCTTTGGATCTTTGCACAACTTCGCAGCCGCATCAAATCGTGGTCGCCCAGGTGCCGCGACCGGTGACACTTGCCGAGGGAGTCAAGGATGTGCAAAAACGAACCAACCAGGGAAAACGCGTTGTGCACTTCGGGCCGGGTTCGTGTTTGCTGGTTCCGTCCATGAACTGGAAAGTCGACCATCGCTTCCGAGAGCTTGAAGGCAAGGACAAAATAATTGAAGGCTCTTCGCTGAACGGCCTGTACATCTCCAAAGCGTTTCAATCCATCCAGTTCAAGCTGGACAAGAGCGGCGCTGAATTGGCCTCCACGGCGGGGCTTATAGCGAAAGCTGATGACCCAAACTTCATTGTCAACAACCCTTATCTGATCATCACGACAAAACGCGGGGCAGAAAATCCGTTTTTCGTCATGTGGGTTGATAATGCGGAGTTGATGGTGAAAGCCGAGGCGCTTTTGAATTAGCGTTCCTTCACGCCCTTTGCAGGCATTGCAGTTCGTGCCTTCAAGTAGGTGGGAAGAAAAGGGGACATCGTACATTAGTCATAATCTACGCTGTCCTCTTTTCTTCTTGGCAGTCTTTTGGTACGACATGTTTTTGCACCACGCGGTGCTGGCAGCGGACACTTAAATTATAACGTAACGCACCCAATCGCCACAAAAACGGCGGTAAAGGCGAGAAGTGCCAGGAGCACGACAGAGCTAACCCAAATCTCGTACTTCAATCCACCGTGACCACCAATGCACGCAGTCTTGGCAACAATCATGTCGAATACCAGCAAAACCACAAAAAAGGCTAATGTCAATAAACCAGACATAACAATGTTTAGTTTCCCCATTTTCCACAAAAGCCACGTAGACCACGGCAACTCATCCTTCTCAGCTAGTTTGCAAAACACAGGACCAAATTGGGGAACAAAAAAGAATACCGCAGCAAAAAAAGGCAGCCACACTCCAACCACTATCGGCAGCCGCACAATCCACGGCCAATTGGTTGGTCGACGCGATGCACATGCACCGTCACTGAATTGCTCGTCAACCACAATGCTACTCCCATCTTCAAATCCAGAGGAAGAAAAGGGGACATCGTACATTAGTCATAATCTACGATGTCCCCTTTTCTTCCTGATAATTCACGGTGTCCCATTTTTCCTTTCGTTGGGGCAGGCAAGCGGCTTCACTGTCAGGTGTTGCTGCAGAATGAAGCCGTTTGCCCCATTTTGGCCTTGATAATTCACGCTGTCCCCTTCTCCTCTCCGAGTGTTCGCCCTGTTCCCTTTTGTTGGACAACTAGACCCTCGTCTGCCAATCGCATTTTGACCATTTCGACCACACTGGGATCCTCGGTATCAGGGTCAAAATCTTTCTTGAATAGTTCACCCAAATTACCTCGGCCGAGGGCTTTCGCGAATGTGCGATACGCATCCTGACGCCGTTCACGGCTTTGTTCACGATCCTCGAACATTGTGAGGTATTTGAGAAGTATTTTCGATTCCGATGGATAATAGTCCTTCTCATAACGCTCCGCCGGAACGAAGTCGACGTTACTAACCGCATGAGATTCACAGACCTCCTTGAAGCGTTTCGAAGCTACAAAACTCACGCCACCACGAGCATGGAAGATGTCTTCCCCAGTCCAGGTTTCGGCCCTAATCACGAGTCGTTGTTGGCGCAAAAAAACGCCCCGCCGGTGAAGACATACGGGACAGTCAAGTTGGCCGTCATCCCATTCCATCCCAGATGCCTCTTGATCTACTGCTGTTTCACTTTGAACCACGTTGGCTTTGAAATAATTGGGTATTGTCTCGACAAGCCTCTTGTGCTTTTTGATTCTTGCAACCTCCACAGGCTCGAACTCAAGCAAGCCGCTTAGCTCATTTTCCTCATAGAGGTTCTTGAAAGATGCCGAGACCACAAGGTATTGTGCCCAGAGGGCAAGTGTCCCAAATTCTCTTCCCCACGTTTCAATTTCTACTTTGTATGGAGGTAGCCATGGCAATAAGCTTGTGATACTGCCACAGGCCGGACATTTTGTAGGCTCGCCAACATTGAAACCAGCAACCGCCATTATGTTAGTCCCCGCCAGCCTGTCTTTGGAACCACCGGCTTTTGGTTTTTCGAGCACATAGAAATCGTGTAAGGTTTTCATGAGTATGACCCTTTTTCAAAGTCCATTGGGAAACCTCGCTTGCAGATCGGGTTGAGCGTACCGCTGTCTCAACCAAGCCTCAAACTGCGTAGTGGTCGCCTGCTGATGATCGGTCAACCATTGGATGACCTCGGTATCCAACTCACGGTGCCATGTTTGATAGCCACAATGAGCGGCTTCGTCAACAGCCTGAGTCGTGAAACGTGGATCACGAGGTTGATAACGCCCCCGGAGCGTGGGATGGTTTTGCAACGCCCGACCAACGCGTGTAGAAATGGGGTGGTGGATTTGGCCTGTTAACGGAGTGCCGTTCCCACCTATCGGCCCCGGTATAGCGCCGGTAGGCGCACTGGTATACCCCATCACGAAGCCACCCGGAAACGCCGCAATATCACCTTGGTCGATTGCCGCCGCTGTTCCATTAATCAGGCCCCACCCCAGCGGCGTGGTCGCTGCCGCTCCCGCGGTCAACACTCCTGGCGCGTTTACTGAGACCCACACATATCCATACGTGGCTGCAGACGATGCGGCAGGCGCCACTGCCGCTCCACCTGCCAAAATCAACGCAACGCCGGCAACATTACCCGCACCATTACTGAATGCGACGGTATTTGCACCATAAATCGGGACAAGCGAAGCGTTGGCTTGGGCAAGCGCGGGAATCTGCCCGAACGTCACGCCGTTTGCGACCATGATCGTGGCGTCGTCATGTCCTTGCTTGAATTCGAGCGCGTATTGCCAGGCTTGAGACAGGATCGACGGCGGCGTCCAAACCGTCGACAGGGCAGTGCCATTAGGCGGCGGATTCACCCACGCCGCCCCCGGCGGCAGCGCCGTTGCCGTTTGCGTGACTTGCGACGAATTGGCCACGACCTGGATGCTGACCGTGCCTGACATGGTGACGTTTTGTGAGTTGCTCGCTGTCCAGCTAAATGAATCGATGCCGGTTGTATTGGGCGCTGATGTACGAGTAACTGCCGCCGGGATACGGCAAAAGCCAACCACCCAAGGCCGTGGTCAGGCCTGAGTTTTGGGCGGCGGTTTGCGTGGCGAAGTTTAACGTTTGACTACCCGAGGAAACACTGACCATCTCCATGCCGTTGGCCGGGTAGTAGGCGTCCCCAAGCAACCCGCCTGTTTTGAGGAACCCCGGGCCGGCGGTGAACCCGGTGCCTTGCACCACGGTATACTGGGAATTCACTCCGGTCGGCGTGGCGGTCGTGGTTTGATCCTCACATCCGCAGTCGCCGTCGTCCCCGTCGTCGCCGTCGTCGGAGTCTTCAATCAACCCGCTGGGGTCCGTGAAATTGGTGGGCGAGTTGCCCACATACTCCGACTGGTTGCTGCTGCCCGCCGCGAAGCCGAGCGGATCGCGCGTCGTCCAGGTGCCGATCGTCACGCTGTACCAGCGGTTGTTGGCGTCGCACAACTGCGTGTCGGCGGGGTCCGCCAACATTCCCGCGTACAAAAACATGCCCGCCGTTGACGTGGTCGATCCCGACTTGATGTCGCCCCAGGCGTCATAGGCGATCGTGTCGTTGATCGAGGTTCCGGCCCCGTTGGTCACATAACGCGTCGAACCCAGGTAGTCGCTCAACAACCACGACACCGTGCCGCCGCTGGAGATGTCGGCGAAGACCTGATTGGGCTGATCACCGCGCAGATACAGCGTCGTGACGGCATTGCCGCTGCCTTGGTCGGCCCACACTTGTGGCGCCAAGGTCAGCGGCACAGCCGGCCCCAAGTTGATACCAAGTTGTCAAAGAACAAAACCCGTCCAGATCGGGCTGAACGGTTCCGCATCAATGCAGTTAGGCCATGCGCACCGCGGCACTGCCTGCACAGTGCCGTCGGTGGTGTCCGTGGCGATTGGGACGCCATCGCCGCTGGTTGGCCGTGGCCCGCCGGCTATCGCCAGGATTCGTTGGCGTAGGCTGGCGGTTTGATCCTACAGGTTTCGTTTTAGGATCGAGCCCTTTACGCCTGGCTGTTTGTGATAATTCACGATGTCCCCTTTTATTCACCAAGCCGTCTGCCCCATTTTGGCCTTGATAATTCACGCTGTCCCCTTTTCCCTTTCAGCTACAAAGGCAGATAATATGATGCAATGTGTTACTGGCATTGCGTGCCACACAGCCGCCCACTACACCACGCGGATCCTTTTTATCCTTCGTAATCAGTGAATAGACATTTGCCTAAAGTGACACGCTCGTTCCCACTCAGTTCAAGTTCTACCCCGTCTATCTTCCGTTCATACCAGTCATCTGGAAGCTCGAAGAAACCCGCATTTTCCACTGCAACACGCACGTTATCTTCGACCACTTGATAGCCGGTTGGCGCAGTATCAATGACAGAGCCCTTGATTGAACTTTCATACCTTGTCCAGTAAATGCAGTATATCGGCAAAATAAAGCTTAACTTAATCGTAAGAGACCAGAAGCATTGGTCCGTATTGCCGTTAACGCAAACCTCATACCAATTGCAAAAGCCAAAGTCAAATGAACTGTGGTTCGTCGTTTGATGGGGAGCAGCGGCCGTACAGACCAGCGCAAAGCCGCGATTACGGTCCCACCCAAGGAGCCAGCCATTTGGTGCGCTGTGTTGGAACTGACGTTGTACGGCCGCCACAAGGTCCTCCCACGTAATGCGATTGCTCATGGCGTGACTCCCACGGTTGTTGGCACTCCATGTATGCCACTTTTGGGACTCCAATGGACGAAGATTGAATTCTGCGGGTAACCGCCTGGCGATGTCCCAATTGGATTCTTGAACGTGAAGCGCTTCCCGATGAATGCTCCATTTTTGTCAAATACAGGTGTTCCCGCTTCCCACGCGGTTCTGACGGCACACTCGACATCAACCCCTGCGTTGAATTGCGACTTACCAGCTGTGCCGTTGGTGTGAAGAGTCTGGCGGGGGCTTATCGGTGGATTGCGTCCGCTTTGCTGGCCGTTGTTGTTGTGGACCAGAACGCCATTCCGCCCGACCGAGTAGCACTCAAGCTCTTCGACCTGCATATTATATACGGGACCCTCGAATTCTCGTTGCTCCAATTTCGCCACCGGGGCAATCCGCCCATCCCGCAGCAGCACCGCGTCCCCGATTCGTAGGTCGCACGAATCGACCCATCGGCCGGCCATGGTTGCGTCTTCAGGAATCTCCGCCAGATGGTCCAAACAAGGCCGCGAGGCCAAATCCTCGCCACGGACCACCCAGTACGGATGCCGGTATGTTGCTTCCGTCATTTCGCCGGCGATCGTGATGAGCACCAATGTGCCCTTGTAGGCGATGCTATACGGCTTGCGGACGCGGCATAACCGCCACTCCTTTTTAACCAAATCGAATGCCCAGACCCGGTCATCACGCCGGATGGTCTCGATCGGCTGTAGACCGTCCTCCGTGGCCACAGGTGTGCCGGCAGTGAAGCAGCTTAGCGGCTGTGCAGCACCTGGTGTGGGTGCCAAACCCATCTTGAACCCGCTCCGCAAGCCTAAGATCCCTGCCGCCGCGTCCAGCGTGCCCGTCACCGGCTGCCCATTTAAGATTTCAGACACCCCCGTGCCAACTCCGTAACCAGACGTCCCGACTACGATGGTCGACGACACCGCCGTTGGCAACAACGGCAGCACAACGGCCCCCACAGCTCCTATCCCAGCGCCTATGGCGATATCGGTCACATTGAAACTTCCGGCGCTTGCGTGCCGTCGATCATTTGCGCGCCTTGGTGCGCGACTGAAAATCCTCCCCCCACTGTGGCGCCGACCGCGGCCGTCGTCCCTGTCGCGCCGCCGATTGCCGCCGCCGCGGGCGCCGCCACCGCGCCGGCCACCGCAATGGTTGCCAACCCACCAGCAGTATTGCTTATGCCTACAACAGTCGCCCCATATGTCGGCACCAGCGCGGCATTTGCTTGTGCGAGTTCGGGAATCTGCCCGAACGATATGCCGTTCGCGACCATGATCTGGCCGTCGCTCAACCCTTGCTGGAATTCGCTCCAATAACTAGGCGCTGACTGGGGCGTCCACACCGTCGACAGCCCTCTGCCATTAGGCGGCGGATTCACCCACGCCGCCCCCGGCGGCAGCGCCGTTGCCGTTTGCGTGACTTGCGACGAATTGGCCACGACCTGGATGCTGACCGTGCCTGACATGGTGACGTTTTGTGAGTTGCTCGCCGTCCAGCTAAATGAATCGATGCCGGTTGTATTGGGCGCTATGTACGAGTAACTGCCGCCGGGATACGGCAAAAGCCAACCACCCAAGGCCGTGGTCAGGCCGGAGTTTTGGGCGGCGGTTTGCGTGGCGAAGTTTAACGTTTGACTACCCGAGGAAACACTGACCATCTCCATGCCGTTGGCCGGGTAGTAGGCGTCCCCAAGCAACCCGCCTGTTTTGAGGAACCCCGGGCCGGCGGTGAACCCGGTGCCTTGCACCACGGTATACTGGGAATTCACTCCGGTCGGCGTGGCGGTCGTGGTTTGATCCTCACATCCGCAGTCCCCGTCGTCGCCGTCGTCGTCGTCGGAGTCTTCAATCAACCCGCTGGGGTCCGTGAAATTGGTGGGCGAGTTGCCCACATACTCCGACTGGTTGCTGCTGCCCGCCGCGAAGCCGAGCGGATCGCGCGTCGTCCAGGCGCCGATCGTCACGCTGTACCAGCGGTTGTTGGCGTCGCACAACTCCGTGTCGGCGGGGTCCGCCAACATTCCCGCGTACAAAAACATGCCCGCCGTTGACGTGGTCGATCCCGACTTGATGTCGCCCCAGGCGTCATAGGCGATCGTGTCGTTGATCGAGGTTCCGGCCGCGTTGGTCACGTAGCGAGTCGAACCGAGGTAGTCGCTCAACAACCACGACACCGTGCCGCCGCTGGAGATGTCGGCGAAGACCTGATTGGGCTGATCACCGCGCAGATACTGCGTCGTGACGGCATTGCCGCTGCCTTGGTCGGCCCACACTTGTGGCGCCAAGGTCAGCGGCACAGCCGGCCCCAAGTTGATACCAAGTTGTCAAAGAACAAAACCCGTCCAGATCGGGCTGAACGGTTCCGCATCAATGCAGTTAGGCCATGCGCACCGCGGCACTGCCTGCACAGTGCCGTCGGTGGTGTCCGTGGCGATTGGGACGCCATCGCCGCTGGTTGGCCGTGGCCCGCCGGCTATCGCCAGGATTCGTTGGCGTAGGCTGGCGGTTTGATCCTACAGGTTTCGTTTTAGGATCGAGCCCTTTACGCCTGGCTGTTTGTGATAATTCACGATGTCCCCTTTTATTCTGCCTTTTATTCTGTTTGTGATAATTCACGATGTCCCCTTTTATTCACCCAATACCTTCAGCAGGCCCGCTATCGACCTGATCGTCCGCTCCGCCGACGGCGTCCTACGCAAGGCCCGCAACCTGTGCGTGGGCTGCCTGATCGAAGGTGTCCGCAGCGCCAACAAGACCATCGACATCGACAACGTCAACCGCGTCCTGATGCAGCCCCACTGGCAAAAGGAAGCCGACCTCACCGACTTCTGACCGAGGCGACAAAGGGGTCAGGACGGTCCTGGCCCCTTTGTCGCCCCAACCACGGGAGAATCACCATGATCACCGCCGATCTGCTGCGTCGCCTTCGCAACGACTTGCCCATGAGCGTCACCATTGGCCTGCTCGGCCGCGAGGGGCCCCCGCCAAAATGAGCGAGGGCTACTTCCGCTTCGTCTGCCCCAACTGCGGCGAACAGCGGGCCACCGTCAACCCCCGAAATAATCTGGCGCACTGCTTCTGCTGCCAGCACAACCTCAACAACATCGACTTGCTCATCACCTTGGGCTACGACTTCGTCGCCGCTGTCGCGCTGCTGAACCGCTGGCTCAAGCAGTACGAAGGGCAACAGGCCAAAAGCTCGTAGACGCCAAAGCCAAGTCCATCCGCTCAGTCTCAGCCATCTCAACGACCGCGACGGGTTTGCGCCTTCCCCCAAACCCGTCGCGGTCGTGTTCTTCAAAACTTCCAGGAATTCGGGAAAATGCCTCTAACAAGACACAATCCACACAGCGTAACTTGCTGCACATGTCCGATCAGAATTCGGTTCGGGCCAGCTCCTCGAAAACTTTCAGGAATTCGGGAAACGGGGCTTTTTCAAGGCAAAATTCATACAGCGTTAATTTGGGAAAATGTGCGACCACAATTCGGTCCGGCACAATAGGCAAACGTCAACGACGCCGCGTTTGGCTCCTGCACACTGCTCACACGGCTCAGCGCGTCGTAGGTCATGGTATAGGTGCCGGCGTTGTTGGTGGCGGTGATCAGGTCCCCCGCCGCGTCGAACGTCGAGGTAAACGTTTGCGTCAAGTTGCCGCTGGCGTCGTACCAGGTTTGGCTCGTCATCCGATTCAGCGCATCATAATAGAAATACTCTTTTCGGCCAAGAGCGTCTGTCTGCGAGGACAGCAGCCCCGCGCTGTTGTAGGCGAACGTCGTCGTCGCCAGTGTGGGCGTCGAGCCCAGGGTCGTCGATTCGCTGGTGACGCGGTTGAGCGCATCGTATAGATACGTCGCCTCTCGTTCCCAAACTCCTGTTTGGGAACGCCCGTCTTCCAAACTCCTGTTTGGCAACACCGCGTGCGGGACGCGACATACCCTTTGGAGGATAGATCTCGGCAAACAGGAGTTTGCGGAAAGCCGTTCCCAAACAGGAGTTTGGGAACGAGGGGCATAGCGTCACCGCCGGCCCCAAATTGACACCAAGTTGTCAAAGAACAAAACCCGTCCAGATCGGGCTGAACGGTTCCGCATCAATGCGGTTAGGCCACGCGCACCGCGGCACTGCCTGCACAGTGCCGTCGGTGGTGTCCGTGGCGATTGGGACGCCGTCGCCGCTGGCCGGGCTTGGCCCGCCGGTCCAGAGGCTATCGCCAGGATTCGTTGGGGGCAAACGAGCTTCATCGGTAAAGCGTCGCTATAGGACCAAGCCGTTTGTCCCATTTTGTCCTTGATAATTCACGCTGTCCCCTTTTCCTGCTTCCACGATTCGCGCTTACGGGCGATAATCGCTTTTTCAGCTTCCCTAAGTACAAACGCGCACTTGGTTTGATGGCCGCTGAAATCAATGCTGGCACCTAACTGAATCGCTAACTCGTTCAAAGTGTTCAAAAACGTCTCCGCCGAACGATATAACCGACCGAGGCGCTCAGCAATCATGTCAGTCTCCATTTCGCGCCACCTCGAGACGAGGACAAGAATCTCGAAGACGGCGTCAAATTGTTTCAAAAGTGCTGCTGTCTTCTGCGAGTATTCGCTCGCCGTATCAGTGCCCGGTTTAACAGCGACGCTACCCAATACTGTCAGCAAACTGAATACGGTTTTATCACGGCCCGTCAAAAAATCGGTCGGCGCGTCGAAAAGACACGAGCTTATCCCGACCGAAACTAACCCTTGAAACCACATGGCCGTTTTTGCGCACAATAGCCTGGCCAACAGTAATTCCTTATCACTGAAATCTGAGATCTTGAGCATGACAAACCCCATCACAAGATGCTTCAATTTGCTAAGCCTGCCGCCTTTAAGGCACTAGTAACCGTTTGAAGAACAGCATCAGGCATGCCCATGCCTTGGCCGCCGCTACCCGCATTTAAGGCTGAAATATTGAGGACTTCGCCGTCGCTCTGCACAACCGCACCGAGCCATTGGCTGCTGTTATCTAACTGTCCAATTGAATCAAGCAATGCGTCATGGCCGCCAAAGCGGTCAAAGGGTCCTACATGTATTTCACCGGTGGTGGGGTTATAAACCACTAAACCCATATTCTGAGGGTTTTGTTGCAAAGCGACTTGCACGGCGGAAGCTTCGTCTGGCGGGACCACGGGTAGACCATGCTGACCTTGCGCGGCATTGTCTCCATTTTTTGGCGCATTTCCTGTTCCGGAAACATTGTGGACCAGAGTTTGCATCTTTCCGACGGCAAAGGTATGCAACCCCTTTACAGTGAGGTTACATACCGCAGTAGGCGTATAGCTTTTTATTATGCGGCAGACGACCACCGGCCCGCCCTGCCGCAGGAACACGACATCGCCTACTTGCAAGTCGTGCGAATTCACCCACCGACCAGGTAACGATTCTCCACGATCGTCATCGACATTGACGTGCCGCAGCCGTGGACGACTAGCGAGTCCCTTTCCTTCGACCACCCAGAAGGGATGATATGCCGTCGCCGTCACATCGTCATCGCCGACGCTTATTGTCACCATTGTCCCGTCGTATATTGAATCATGGCGGCATTGCACCTCGGAAAGTCGCCATGTAGCACCTGGAAAATCATAACTCCAGACACGTTCGCCGACCTCGATCTTAGAAATACGACGCAAGCCCGTTTCGGTTGCAACCAAAGTGTCAGCTGGGAAGCAGACTTGATCCCCAGGCCCCGTATTTGTGAAATGAATTAGAGAGGGGTGTTTCGCGATATGCAATCCAAGACGAGCAGTTACCTGAATCGTCGCAGCGCGCAGCATTATTAATAGCCTGGCGACTAATCGCTTGGGCTGCAATTCTAGCGCCAGTCCGAGACAAAACTGCACCGCCTCGGACAGCTCAGCGCACCAGCCCTAACAGCTGTACCACCCCCAAACCCGCCTGTTGCAACATCCGCGGCCAAACTCAACGCATTTATTCCCATTTTTACAGCATATTCCTGACTCGAGATACTGCCAGTTGCATATTGATAAGTATCATATGCCGCAAAAGCGCCCGTTACTAGAAAACTCAAAAACTCACCACTCGGATCCGTGAAGTTAGTGGGAGAATTGAATACGAAGCGCGATTCGTTGGCGTCGCCCGCCTTGAAGCCGAGCGGATCGCGCGTCGTCCACGTTCCTATGGTCGTACTGTACCAGCGATTATTGGCGTCGTACAGCTCCGTGTCGGCAGGATCTTGCAACATCCCGTCGTACAAATACATGCCCGGCGTTGGCGTGGTCGATCCGTACTTGATATTTCCCCAGGCGTCATACGCAAACGTGTCATAGATCATCGTCCCGGCCGGGTTGGTCACGTAGCGTGTCGAACCCAAGTAGTCCGTCAACAGCCACGACACTGTGCTGCCGGAGATGTCAGCGAAAACTTGATTAGCCTGATCGCCGCGCAGATACTGCGTGCTGACAGCATTGCCGCTGCCCTGGTCGGCCCACACCTGCGGCAGACTGTTAGCCCGATTCCACATGTCCCAGGCGTGCTCCACCGTCGTCGTCACGCCGCTGCCGCCAACGCTCGTGCTATTATAGTAAGTCTCACTGAGCAGGTTCCCGAAATAATCATAAGTATACGTCGCCTGCACCAAGACGGTGCTGCTGCTGTTTTCCTCCTTCGCCGTCAGCATGTGATTGGCGTTATCGTAAGTAAAACTCCAGGTGTCTCCCGCGGCATCGACCTTACCCGTGATGTTGCCGGCTTTGTCATACGTATATGTCCACGTGCCATCGTTGGTCACTTCATTGCCCGCCGACGGTGTCGAATATGTCGTCGTCCCGGCCTGCGTGCGATTGCCTGCGGAATCATACGCATACGTGATCGCTCCATCTTTGGTCAACTCGTCGGAGCCGTTATAAGTGTAGGTGGCAGTCAGTGTGCCATTTTCGGTCACGCTGCTGATGCGGCTGGCGGCATCGTAGGTATAGAGAAAACTCGCCAGACCCGTGCCGGACGCATAGAAATGGTAGATCCCCGTGACACGGTTCGCCGCGTCGTACAAATACGACGTGCTGCCCTCCGCCGTGCCCGAGCCGTTGGAGCGCGATTCCGTCGCGACCATGCCGTTGGTTGAGTTATAGCTCAAGGTCACCTGCGCCTCGCCGCCGCCCGAGGTGGTCAAGTTGGCGCTGGTCAGCCGATCGCCCCCGTCGTGCAGCGTCATGATCGTGCCGACCTGGCTGCCGCTGACGAATTCCTGCATCTCGTTACGGTTGCCCAGGCTATCGTAAGCGAAAGTCAACGACGCCGCGTTGGGCTCCTGCACAGTGCTCACTCGGCTCAGCGCGTCGTAGGTCATGGTATAGGTGCCGGCGTTGTTGGTGGCGGTGATCAGGTTCCCGTCCGCGTCGAATGTCGAGGTGAACGTTTGCGTCAAATTGCCGTTGACATCGTACCAGGTCTGGCTCGTCATCCGATTCAGCGCATCATAATAGAAATACTCGCGCCGGCCAAGAGCGTCTGTCTGCGAGGATAGTAAACCCGCGCTGTTGTAGGCGAAGGTCGTCGTCGCCAGGGTTGGCGTCGACCCCAAAGTCGTCGATTCGCTGGTGACGCGGTTGAGCGCATCGTACAGGTACGTCGTGGCGTTGCCGTCGGGGTCGATGACCTCGGTGACGTTGCCGGCAGGGTCATAGAGCTGCGTCGTGCCGCCGCCGGAGGCTGGGGAGACGGTCAGCGTCACCCGGCTGTCGCCGTCGTACTCGTATTGCGTCAGGTCGCCGGCGCCGTCCTTGGTGCCGGTCATTTGGCCGGCCACGTCATAGTAGTTCGTGGAGGTGACCAGGGCCGCGCCGGAACCATTGGTGGTCGTGATGAGTTGCCCGGCCGCGTCGTAGGTGTACTGGGCCTGATCGACGCTTTGCGTGACGAGGCCGCGCAGGTCGTAAAGCAGCGTCGTGCGCAGACCGGTGGGGTCGATAGTCAGCGTGACCTGGCCCTTGGCGTCATACAGCGACTGCGTCAGCTGGCCCGCCACGCTCACGCCGGTCATATTGCTGGCGGCATCATAATAATCGTTGGTGGTCTGAGCGATGCCCGTGCCCGCCGACGGTCGTGCTGGTGAGTCGATCCAGCGCATCGTAGGCGAACGTGGTGCGCGTGCCGATTTGGTTGGTCATGCTGGTGACGTTGCCCAGGCCGTCATAGACCATGGTCACGGTCGATGTGGCGTTGGCTACTCCAGCCGCTGCCCAGATCGTCTCGGTCACGCGGTCGTCGCCGTCGTACAGGTACGAGGTCACGTGCCCAGCCCCGTCCGTGGTCGTCACTATGTCGCCGTCGGCGTTATAGGTTTCGCTGGTCGTGAGCGCCACGGCGCTGCCGGCCCCTTGCGTGCTGGACAGCAGCTGGCCGTCGGCGTCATATGCGAAGGTGGTGTTGTTGCCGTCGGCGTCGGTCACCTGGGTGATCAGGCCGAGCAGATTATATTGGGCGCTGACTTTGCGCCTGTGGGGTCGATGATCCCCGTCAAATTATTGCTGCCGTCGTACAGGTACGTAGTCACCCGGCTGAGCGGATCCTTCACTGTGATGACATTGCCGTCGGCGTCGTAGGCGGTGGTGGTGGTGTCGCCGTCGGCGTTGGTGGCGGTGACCTGGCGGTTGAGGGAGTCGTAGGTGAAGGTGGCGGCGGCCGTGGTGGTCGTCAGGTTCTGCATGAAAATGCTGACGGTGGTCGAGCCGCTGGCCACGGCGATGTCCCAGGCGCCGTTGCCGCTAAAGTCGCCGACCGCGCTGGTGCTGCCGCCGCTGCCGGTGCCGGTGCTGCCGTTGTCGGTCACGGCCGGCCCCAAATTGACACCGAGTTGTCAAAGAACAATACCCGTCCAGATCGGGCTGAACGGTTCCGCATCAATGCGGTTGGGCCACGCTCACCGCGGCACTGCCTGCAACAGTGCCAGCGGTGGTGGCCGTGGCGACCACGACGTGATCGCCGCAGATCGGGGATCTCAGCTTGCATATGGCTTCAACCGTCGATTCCTCTCCCTCGTCAAGCCGGCCATTTCTCCAGCGGGCAGCGTTCGTGCGGCAAGCGGGCCTTGATTTGCGTGAAACAGCCGCAAACCCGGCAACGCACTCCCGTGAAATGCTCGCAGCCGGCGCAGGTCTGCACACGTCGCTGATACGTTTGCGGCGACACCGTCTTGAGGCCGCAGCCGACTTGCTTGGCCACCGACTTGGCCACTGAAATCGCCATGCGCAGCAAACCAGGGCCAGCTGCCGCGGTCTCTTCAGGAATAATCCCGGCGGCAAAATCGGTTGGCGAGCCAAGCCCATTGGCGGCGCCCTGGCGAAAGCGGGCCAGGAAATCGCCGTAAGCTTTCGCGGTGGGATTCTTCATGGCTTGGAGGACATCGACTGCCGCTTGGCCGTGCGCGATGGCCTGCTCTGGGTCGCCAAGGCCGGCGAAGTGAATCGCCAAATCCCAGTGCAGATCGGCCTGACCCTGACGGTCCGCCAGCTCACGCGCCAGGCTCAAAGCGGATTGCATAGAGGCACCGGCGGCAGCCGTATTGCCCAAGCTGGTGTAGGCCATCCCAGATGATGGTTGGCTGTCTTTTCCGCGAATTTGGTGCCCAGCTGCCGCGCGGCCGCGTCCTGAGCAAGGAATGCTTGCAGGGCCGCGGCTGCGTTGCCAAGTTTCAACTGGGCAAGGCCCAGGTTGCCGAGCACGTCCATTTCGCGGGCCAGGTTGCCGAGCTGGCGGATCAGCGTCAAGGCTTCTTCCAGCAGCGTCACGGCCTTGGCTGCGTCGCCTTTTTTGCGGATGACGATGGCCATGTCGGTCAAGGCGGCCGCTAGCTCGGCTGTGTCGGAGCGCTGCCGCGCCTGGGCCAGCAGGCGATTGGCCAAGGCGCAAGCCGTGATTTCGGGGGGCAAAGGCAAAGCTGGCTGGTCGGCACCAGCGCCGTCCACTCCCATCACCAGAAACAGGTTGGGGGCCAAGCGGCGCAATTGCTGGCAAGCGGGCCACTGCTGGCGGACTTGTGTTTCCCCGATTTGCTCGGAACCATCGCCGAGCCAAACCAACAGCACGTCGGCGCGGCGCTCACCGCATTGCTCGGTGATCTGGCCGCTGGGAAGATACCACGTAGCGCTATCCTGTTGGGCACGACACCACCTCAGCAGCTTGGCGAGCAAATGCCCCGATTGCCGCCGGGTGGGCACTGCCACGGCCGCGACGGCGCAAAGGCCCCGATCACAAGTGATGGGTGCGTCGGCCACGGTGCTGATACGGTGCCAAAGCTTTGATCCATTGGTATGCCTGTCGGGCACCCAAACGACGATGCGGGCGCGGTCCGCAACCAATTCGGATTGCACGCCGGCGGCTAGCATCAATGTTTGGCAATCGGGTAGTTTCATTGCTCAGCCCACGAGTTGTTGTCCAATGCGCGTCGCGAAAAACGGCCACGCTCACCGAGGCACTGCCTGCACAGTGCCGTCGGTGGTGTCCGTGGCGATTACGACGTTGTCGCCTCTGGTCGGGCGTGTGTCCATCCGGCCCAGAGGCTATCGCCAGGATTCGTTGGGGCAGGCTTGCGATGTCATCCATGACTTGTCGAGGCCCGGGCAAGCCGCCTGCCCCTTGTTAAATTCGATAATTCATGATGTCCTCTTTTCCTTCTCCTAAAGACGCTGTCAAGGCCGCACGCCCCTTACACTCTGAGGGTTTGTAATCTCGGCACGGTCGCGGGGCGTGCCACCCAACCTTTCGCTGTCAGTTACCGTACTCCTTCAAGGTGTGCCACCCCGCCGTTTTGCCCTTGATAATTCACGGTGTCCCATTTTTCCTTCAAGACGTCCCTTCTCCAAAACTTTCAGGAATTCGGCAAACGGGGCGTTTTCAAGGCAAAACTCTTACACAGTTAATTTGGAAAAATGTGCGACCACAATTCGGTCCGGCACAGAAGGGGTTCCTTTATTTCTGTAGTCATAATTCACGCTGTCCCCTTTTATTTTACAGTTGTGTGCATCAAGACTTCCAGGAATTCGGAAAATGCGTCCAACACGCCGAAATCCACGCGGCCTACGGTGTTAATTTGGCTACGACTACGCTCAGAATTCGGTTCAAGACGTCCCTTCTCCAAAACTTTCAGGAATTCGGCAAACGGGGCGTTTTCAAGGCAAAACTCTTACACAGTTAATTTGGAAAAATGTGCGACCACAATTCGGTCCGGCACAATTCATTCATCCTCAAGGTCTGGCTTCCACTTGTTGATTAGCTCCGTGTATGTCTGAGATGGTCGAATCGTTAGAAATCTCTTCATTTCATCGAGCGCTTCAATTTGTTTACCAGATTGCCACAACACTTGGAAGTGAACCAATGACGCTTTTTCTGAGTTAGGGACCAGAAGAATCGCTTGACTACTATGCAAGATGGCTTGCTCATGCCGCCCAAGTTCCAATAGGAACCACGCAAGATAGCCGTGCGCACTTGCTGCCTCGCCAAACTCTTCAACGAGATTCGACACAATGTCCACTGCTTGCGCATATTTGCCAACCTTAGCCAGGTCGATTGCATGATTCATCGCCGTGGCATAACTGGACAGATCACACTTTGCTGGCTCCGCCATGGCGTATCCTCAGAAGAAATAACTTAATCCCAATCTCTGGGATCATACGGACGATTGAGTTGGTTCCTGACCGTTTGCCTGCTACCTTCGGTGGAATCAATGATCCGCCCAGTTCTGTCGGAACCAGAGCGTATTCGTTGCTGTGCCTGTGAAATGCCATCGAGCTGATCTAACGCCTGGCTCCCCGCACCGGAACCTTGCGGAGGCGCAGTTGTAAACCTTCCAGTTACAGGATCACGCCACCTGCCAGCAGAGGCGTCCCATACTGAAGCGGCAGGACAACTAGGACTCGCCCCCTGGCCAGCGGGATTTGCTGGTCCCGATTGTTGGCCGTTGTTATTGTGGACCAGAACGCTGTTGTGCCCGACCGAGTAACACTCAAGCTCTTCGACCTGCATATTGTATACAGGTCCCTCGAATTGTCGCTGCTCCAATTTCTCCACCGCGGCAATCTGCCCATCCCGCAGCAGCACCTCGTCGCCGATTCGCAGATCGCACGAATCGACCCAGCGCCCCTGCATGGTTGCGTCTTCAGGTATCTCCGCCAGATGGTCCAAACAAGGCCGCGAGGCCAAATCCTCGCCCCGGACCACCCAATACGGATGCCGATACGTCGCTTCCGTCGTTTCGCCGGCGACCCTGATGAGCACCAGCGTGCCCTTGTAGGCGATGCTATACGGCTTGCGGACGCGGCATAACCTCCACTCCTTTTTCACCAAATCGAACGCCCAAACCCGGTCATCAGGGCGGATTGTCTCGATCGCCCGTAGACCATCATTCGTGGCTACCAGTGTGCCGGCTGTGAAGCAGCTTAGCGGCTTTGTGGCCCCCGGTGGTTTACGGCCAGATGCAAACCGTCCGACTGCGTACGATGCGCCCACCGATAGGGCATTCGCCCCCGCCGCTTGTTGATATTGCGTCCAATCCCCTGTTTGGACGGCATTGTACCCCGTCGTTACGAGAGGTGCGACCCCGAATGTCGAACCCGCCACGAAGAAGTTGACGCCTTGTGTCACTCCATATTGATTGAGCGCGGCATCACCTCCAGTGCGCTGAGCATTCTGGGCTCCTTGCATCGTACTGCTTTGCCACGTCGGAATGTAAACAGGCAAGCCTCCAAAGCCAAGGACATTGGAGATCTCACTATTGAGGTACGTTTGCAATAAAACTGATGTCTGGCCGGCATCCACCGCCATCGCACCGAGCTCATATACAAGGTTTACTGCCCCTTGGCCCATGTTGACCAAGCCTTCGCCTATCGTGCTATAATACACACCAGTAAGGTCGAGAAACTGAGACGCGGCCGACGACGGCGTCCACGGCGTCGACAGGCCGGTTCCATTGGGCGGCGGATTCACCCACGCCGCCCCCGGCGGCAGCGCCGTTGCCGTTTGCGTGACTTGCGACGAATTGGCCACGACCTGGATGCTGACCGTGCCTGACATGGTGACGTTTTGTGAGTTGCTCGCTGTCCAGCTAAATGAATCGATGCCGGTTGTATTGGGCGCTATGTACGAGTAACTGCCGCCGGGATACGGCAAAAGCCAACCACCCAAGGCCGTGGTCAGGCCGGAGTTTTGGGCGGCGGTTTGCGTGGCGAAGTTTAACGTTTGGCTACCCGAGGAAACACTGACCATCTCCATGCCGTTGGCCGGGTAGTAGGCGTCCCCAAGCAACCCGCCTGTTTTGAGGAACCCCGGGCCGGCGGTGAACCCGGTGCCTTGCACCACGGTATACTGGGAATTCACTCCGGTCGGCGTGGCGGTCGTGGTTTGATCCTCACATCCGCAGTCCCCGTCGTCGCCGTCGTCGTCGTCGGAGTCTTCAATCAACCCGCTGGGGTCCGTGAAATTGGTGGGCGAGTTGCCCACATACTCCGACTGGTTGCTGCTGCCCGCCGCGAAGCCGAGCGGATCGCGCGTTGTCCAGGTGCCGATCGTCACGCTGTACCAGCGGTTGTTGGCGTCGCACAACTCCGTGTCGGCGGGGTCCGCCAACATTCCCGCGTACAAAAACATGCCCGCCGTTGACGTGGTCGATCCCGACTTGATGTCGCCCCAGGCGTCATAGGCGATCGTGTCGTTGATCGAGGTTCCGGCCGCGTTGGTCACATAACGCGTCGAACCCAGGTAGTCCGTCAAAATCCACGAGACGGTGCCGCCGCTGGAGATGTTGGCGAAGACTTGATTGGGCTGGTCGCCGCGCAGATACTGCGTCGCGACCGCATTGCCGCTGCCCTGGTCGGCCCACACTTGGGGCAGGCTGTTCGCCGGGTTCCACATGTCCCAGGCGTGATCGACCGTCGTCGTTATGCCGCTGCCGCCGACGCTCGCGCTGTTGTAATAGGTCTCACTCAGCAGGTTCCCAAAATAATCATAAGTATAAGTCGCCTGCACCAGCGTGGTCGCGCCGTTGACCTCCTTTGCCGTCAGCATGTGATTGGCATTGTCGTAGGTGAAACTCCACGTGTCGCCGGCGGCATCGACCTTGCCGGTCATGTTGCCGGCTTTATCGTAGGTATACGTCCAGGTTCCGTCGTTGGTCACCTCATTGCCCGCCGCCGGCGTTCCGTAATTCTGCGTGCCCGCCTGGGTGCGATTGCCCGCGGCGTCGTAGGCATAGGTAATCGCGCCGTCTTTGGTCAACTCGCTGGCGCCGTTGTAGGTGTAGCTCGCCGTCAACGTGCCGTTTTCGGTCACGCTGCTGATGCGGCTGGCGGCGTCGTAGCTATAGACAAAACTCGCCAGGGCCGTGCCGGAGGCATAGAAGTGATCGATGCCCGTGATCCGGTTCGCCGCGTCGTACAAATACGAAGTGCTGCCCTCCGCGGTCCCGGAGCCGTTGGAGCGTGACTCGGTGGCGATCATGCCGTTGGTCGTATTGTAGCTCAAGGTCACCTGCGCCGCGCCGCCGCCCACGGTGGTCAGGTTGGCACTGGTCAGCCGATCGGCCCCATCATAATTGGTCATGATCGTGCCGACCTGGCTGCCGCTGATGAATTCCTGCATCTCGTTGCGATTGCCCAGGCCGTCATACGCGAAAGTCAACGACGCAGCATTGGGCTCCTGGACACTGCTCACCTGCTGCAGCGCGTCGTAGGTCATGGTGTAGGTGCCGGCGTTGTTGGTGGCGGTGGTCAGGTCCCCGGCGGCGTCGAACGTGGACGTAAACGTCTGCGTCAAATTGCCGCTGGCGTCGTACCAGGTCTGGCTCGTCATCCGATTCAGCGCATCATAATAGAAATACTCTTTTCGGCCAAGAGCGTCTGTCTGCGAAGACAAAAACCCCGCGCTGTTATACGCGAACGTCGTGGTCGCCAAGGTCGGCGTCGAGCCCAAGGTCGTCGATTCGCTGGTGACGCGGTTGAGCGCATCGTACAGATACGTCGCCTCTCGTTCCCAAACTCCTGTTTGGGAACGCCCGTCTTCCAAACTCCTGTTTGGCAACACCGCGTGCGGGACGCGACATACCCTTTGGAGGATAGATCTCGGCAAACAGGAGTTGGCGGAAAGCCGTTCCCAAACAGGAGTTTGGGAACGAGGGGCATAGCGTCACCGCCGGCCCCAAATTGACACCAAGTTGTCAAAGAACAAAACCCGTCCAGATCGGGCTGAACGGTTCCGCATCAATGCGGTTAGGCCACGCTCACCGCGGCACTGCCTGCACAGTGCCGTCGGTGGCGTCCGTGGCGGTTGGGACGCGTTCGCCGCTGATATAGCGTGTCCCCGCCGGCCCAGAGGCTATCGCCAGGACTCGTTGGGGCCCCGCAAATGGCTTCATCCGTCAAGTGTCACTGTAGGATCAAGCCGGCTGCCCCCTGTTGTCCTTGATAATTCACGCTGACCCCTTTTCCTTCCT
>CAVVFU010000004.1:0-168348 GCA_963747575.1 uncultured Gemmataceae bacterium | reverse complement strand
CGCCGTCGGGCTGCTCAATCGGTGGCTCAAGCAGTACGAAGGGCAACAGACCAAAAGCACGTAGACGCTCGCAACCAAGTCCATCCGCTCAACCGCAGGCGTCGCAACGGCCGCGACAGGTTTGCTCACTGGACCAAACCCGTCGCGGTCGTGTTATTCTCCACCGTCAGGAATTCGGAAAAAGATGCCTCCCGCAGGCCAAAACTCACGCTGCCTACAGCATTATTTTGGCTACACGTGCGCTCAGAATTCGGCCCGGGACGTCCTTCTCCAAAACTTTCAGGAATTCGGGAAACGGGGCTTTTTCAAGGCAAAATTCATACAGGGTTAATTTGGGAAAATGTGCGACCACAATTCGGTCCGGCACAGCTACGACTTTGTCGCCGCCGTCGGGCTGCTCAATCGGTGGCTCAAGCAGTACGAAGGGCAACAGGCCAAAAACACGTAGACGACCGTGGTTAGCATCCGCTCAACCGCAGGCGTCGCAACGGCCGCGACAGGTTTGCTCACTGGACCAAACCCGTCGCGGTCGTGTTGTTCTCAACCGTCAGGAAATCGGAAAAAGATGCCTCCCGCAGGCCAAACTCACACTGCGTACAGCATTATTTTGGCTACACGTGCGCTCAGAATTCGGCCCGGGACGTCTTTCTCCAAAACTTTCAGGAATTCGGGAAACGGGGCTTTTTCAAGGCAAAATTCATACAGGGTTAATTTGGGAAAATGTGCGACCACAATTCGGTCCGGCACACTTACGTATAAGGCCATGATAACGCACACCACAATAGTTGGCGTTGTTCCTCTTCTCCCAAACAACTATTAGGAGTACGGCACAGCATTCACCTCCTTTTGGCACGTGCACCATGAGTTAAGACGAGCGTCGTTTTTCATTGGGGATAGGGACAGCCAACCAAGTCATAAACACTCCCCCAAACAAATGCCGTTGGAAAGGTTCGGGCCCGAAGTTGCATTTCGATTTTTTCTAGCGATTCAAAAGCCAGTAGGAACGGGATACCCTCGTTAATCATGGCTTCGTGTATAATGCTCTGTCTTTCACTATCGGCAAAAGTATGATCGTCGAGGTCCAATGCCTTAAAAATGCGAGGAACATGCAAGCCCGTAGTGGCAAAAAATGCCGGATCACCCACAGGGATAACAACACTCGCCAGGGGGTCATCTGAGAGTTGTTGAAAAAAAGATCCTTTAGGTACTTCGTGTGGCGCACTCTGTCCTTGTTGACGTCGCTCAAGTTCTTGGACAAGCATTTCCAACCTGTGGCTAATAGGGCATTTGTGAATTTTCGGTATTGATTCCGGATCCAGTTGCCGAACTGCAACTCCAAGGTTAATGTAATAGTCGTTCGCCCATTGGGACTTCTGTAAGTCGACAACCAATACCGTGTCTGGCTTGGTAAGATACCAAGTTTTTTTTTGCCGACAATAACCAATTTCGGATAATGCCGCATTAAGAGTTTTGGCGATGATGTTCGCCTCGCGTTTGGCCATGATTTCCTCTAGAACAAATGACATCTAGTCCACATCAATCGTGTGGCGCTGATCTGGGGACCGCTAAACTGTGGGTCCGGCTCCAAAATGTTGATGCTCCTGATGGCAACCTTCTTACTTAATAGACATCAACGATGTAACGAAAAGGACCTCCTCCTGGGTTCATCGCTTCAAGTTCTTTTGCGTAAGCTTGAGCCTGCTTTAACCCACATGCAATGGCTTTGGGGTTATTGGGCTTCAATTCGCGGACGATCCTCTGCGCGAGATTATAAGCATCGGGTCGCTTACCGCTTTTCAGGGCTTTTTCGACGACGTACCCTAATGACTTGAGAGCATTCTTGTACTGGGTATGGACCATTCGACCTACAGCGGACGCTGAATTGTTGCCACTCGTAGAAGAGCATGCATTGTGCGCCCAAATCGAGAATCCCCATTCCTCGGCACCAACGAAATATGTATGCCAATCCGCCACCCTCAAATTATAGAGCCTTTCATGGTCGCCATTGTCGGACACCTCCTCTACCGCCAGCCATTGCCCGTCATGGCTGGGTAACAGATCGCCTCGCAGCAGCTCGCCCGCCGGCAACCAGCCTTTGTCCTGCACGAAAAACGGGTGCTCCACCGTCGTTTTGATCACTTGTCCGCCGACACGCACGCTCACGACAAATCCGTACCGATGGAAGACTTCCTCTACGTTCTTCCATTCCAGCGGCCCCTGCGCATTGTTCTCATCGCGTGACAACACCGCGTCGCCTTCCGCGATCTGGTCGATGCGCCGCCAGCCACGCCCCCATTGGCCGCGGGCCATCAACCTCGTGTCCGCCGAGAAACAGGCCGCGCCTAGCTGGCCCGCATTGCCCAAGACCCCCAACACGTCCAGCCCGGCCTCCAGGTAGTTGCCCTGCGCGAGGTTATTGGCTGCATTGAGACTACCACCTATCGCCTGCGCGCCGTTGATGAACTGCAGCCCAGCCCGCATCCCCGCGCCCAGCGCACATGGATTGCCGAAGGCCAAACCGGCGTTGACCACCGTGCCGGTGACTTGCCCCGCCGTGTAAAAGCCGGAATTGTAATCAACATTATCGAAACCGCCGGCCTGGCGGATGCGGGTCGTTAACCCCATCGTGATCGTGTCGGCCGCGCCGCTCCGAAGTTGCCCGTCTGCGCAAACCAGCCAGTAGTGCGGTTGCCCAGAAAGTTGTCCTGTGAAATAACCAGGTCGGTCCACAAATCGTTTTGCGTCGGCCCCACGGTCTGCATCGGCACTGCCGTTCCAGTGGTGGTGGAAATGCGCGGCGTGTCCCCGCAACCGCAATCGGGCGGCTGCTCGCCGACCTCGATGTTCACATCCTCCCAGTCGCGGCCACCGCTGAGCGTGGCGAACCCATTGAGGCCCTTGACCGCGAATGGGTCGATACCGTGGAAGCTCTGCAAGGGCTGATAGTCAAAACCACCCCACGGATAAACGCTCAGCAGACCGCCGCCCGGGGTCCTCAAGGAGCCGGGAATGATAGCCATCGTACCTACCCAGGTGTTGCCGTATTTGTACTCCGTGATGATCTTCTTGCCGTTCCAATTGTTGCCGGCGTTGTCATAGCCGTTCAGTGGCGAGAGCGTTTGGATTAGCCCTGGCCAAATCTCACGACCAGTTCGCGGCGCCCAAGAACCAATCCCCGCCGCCAATTCGGTGTTTTGCGGAATTGGGTAAGTCAGGGCCATCCCGCTTGGGTCGCTGGCATCGGTCGGAGCATTGCCCGTATACACATACAGATTCGTGCCTCCGCCGCTCAGCCCCAGCGGGTCAGGGCTGATAAACCGCTGCAAACTCGGGCTATAGTACCGGGCATTGTCATAATAGAGCCCCGTCGCTGGGTCGCGCTGCATCCCCGCGAACGTGAATAGGCCCGTCCACGTATCCGTCTGCGGCGTCTCAGGCGTCGAGCCGCCCAGGCCGTTATACTGCGTTTGGGCGGTGACATTGCCAAACGCGCCGTACTGAATGGTGTCGCGCAGGTCGCCGTTGCCATCGGTGATGTCGCACACCGACATGTTCTTGTCCTGCTCGAGCCACGCGGGCCCCAGGGTGCTGTCGATCCGTCCGAACACTTGATCCACCATGTCGCCGTCCAGGTACTGCGTCGTCTGCTGGGGCAGACCTACCAGGTTGTAAGGGCCGACCGTGTACTGAGCGTAAACGTCGAACCCCGAAGTGCCCACCGCGCCCGCCTTGGCCGGGTTCCAACCGTCATAGGCAAACTGCGTCACCGTGGTCACGCCGCCCGCCGTCACGCTCTCCTGCACGCGGTTGCCAAAGGCATCATACTCGTAGGCGACACTCTCCTCAAGTGTGCCGCCGCTGCTGGCGCTGTACTCGGCGGCCGTGGCCAGCTGGCCCGCGCCAGGTGTAGGTATAGAACCACGTGTTGTTAGTCGCCGTGGTGGTGTCCTTTACCAGTTGGCCGGCCCCGTTGTAAGTCAAACTGTCGGTCGGCGTCGTCGTCAGCTCATTGTCGGCATTGACCGTATAGCCGGTGCCGGTGGGGTTGCCCACCAGATCCCACGGATAGCTCGCCGCGCCTGAGCTCGTCAGTTCGCCGCTGCCGTTATAGGTGTTGTCCACCGTCCCGCCATTGTCCGAGATTTCGGAAACCTCCTGGCCGGCCGCGTCGTAGGTGTAATCGAAGTAATCGCTCGTCGCCGGGCTGCCGCTGCCATAATAGGTAATCGACGCCACCTTCCCCTGCGGCGTGTACGTCTCTGCCATGCTTCCCGCCGTGGAGCCGTTGGTGATCTGGGTGTCGCCCGAGATTTCCAGGGCGCCGTTATAGCTCAGCTCGATTTCCTGCGTCTGGCCGTTGAAAGTCAGAGAGCGGCTGGTCAGCAGGTTGTCGGCATTGAAGGTCGAGACTTGCGAGCCATCCAGGGAATTGCCGACGTACCATTGATTGCCGTCGGCGTCATAGTGCATGCCAAGAGTGAGGCCGAACGGGCCGGTCACGCCCGTCACCTGGCCGACGTTGTCCAGCGTGAAGAAATAGCTGCCCGCCGAGTTCGAGGCCGCGATGGTGTTGCCGTCGCCGTCGTAGCGGAAGATGACCTGGTCGGTGACGGTGGTGCCGGTGGCGGCAAGGTAGGTCGTCGTCAGCAGCCGGTCGTCGAGGTCGAAAGCCGATTTGGCGATCAAGCCGTCGGGATCGATTCTGAGCACCTGGTTACCGTCGGCGTCGTACCGGTAGCGTGTGGTGTTGCCCAGGGCATCGGTCATGGCAATTCGTTGGTTGTCCTGGTTGACGGTGAAGTGTCCCTTACCCCGCTCCGATCGCATTTTGGGCTGATTGTTGCCGAATTGGCATCCGGGTGCGGGATGTTTATTACACCGAGAATTTGGTAAACACATCCCCCGCGATTTTTTACCCCGCACCTCGCCACCCCGTTCCTAGAATTCTTTCGTACCCTGCCTCTACCCCGCCGCTTTCTCCCATCCGTAAAATGACGATTTTCGTGGAGGCAGCCGGCCCGTGGGGCAGCAGCGATGGTTTTGCCGCGGCACCGAGGATTGGCTGGCCCTTGCCCAGCGGCTCAAGCAAATGCCCTGTCCGCATTGCAAAGTCGTCGGCGCCCTCAATCGCCACGGCTCCCTGCACGGATTCGACGAGCAAAACCGCAAACAAAAAACCATCCGCGCCCGACGCGTCTTTTGCAGCAATCGCCACGCTCGCCCTGGGTGCGGCCGGACTTTCAGCGTCTACTGCGCCGATAAAATCCGACGCCTGGGCCTGACCACCGCCTGCCTGTGGCGCTTCCTCCAACTCGCCGCCGCCGGCTGCTTCCTCGCCGCTAGCCGCACTACCAACTGCCACCTCAGTGACCGCACCTTGCAGCGCATCTGGAAACGCTTCAGCCTTGGCCAAAGCAAGATCCGCACGGCACTTTCCGCACAATGCTCGCCGCCCCAGTTGCCCGCCAAGTTGCCGGCTCAACCTCGGCACCCGCTGGCCGCGCACGTCCTCGCTCATCTGCGGGCCGCCTTCCCGGATGCCGACTGTCCTATCACCGACTTCCAATTTACGCTGCACACCTTCTTCATCTAGGCCGTTTTCCCCGTTGGCCCGTGACACTCTCCGAACACTCTCCGAACAGACCTCGAGATGCTCCAAATGCGCCGGCCCTGGCGCCAGCAAAATGCCCCGGCGGCCGCCCGGAAGCCGGACCGTCCCTGCCAGCCGTGACCGAATTGCCAGCGCATCTCGACGCCGACGGCCGAATCGAAGTCGGCCAAAATCGCCGACAACACAAGATGTCGTGGTTGGCCGCGCCCGCTTTTGATTCATTGATCCTTCGCCCGGCAAATTCCGCAACAAGGAGTACCCTCATGAAACAGCCTTCGGTCTATCTGAAGATGCGCGTCCTCGGCGCCATCGACACCGTCCTCGGACGCACTCGCCACGAGCGCGTGCTCAACGTCGCCGCCATGACCTTCCTCGACGAGGAGGGCAACCTGCGCCGCTTCACCTGGCGCACCATCCAGACCTGGTTCTACCGCTACAAAAATCATGGCATCACCGGCGTCACCAACCGCCCACGCAAGGACAAGGGCCACGTCCGCAAGGCCACGCCCGAGGAATTGCTCGAAGCCCTCCGCGCCGCCAAGCCCCACTTCCACCACCAACGCACCAACAAGCGGGCCCTTTATCGCTTCTGCATCGAAAAGGGTCTGCTCCAGCAGGGCCGCATCGCCCAAACCACCTTCTACCGCTTCATTCGCGAATACGACCTGCTCACTCCCGAAGACAAGGACAACAAGAAACGCCTGGCTTTCAGCATGAAATTCGCTAACCAACTCTGGCAAGCCGACACCATGTTCGGACCTTACGTTGACACCGGAATGTCACCCGCCTCCCGCAAGCAAGCCAAGCTGATCGCCTTCATCGACGATGCCAGCCGCGTCCTTTGCCACGGCGAATTCTTCTTCGAGGAAAACGTCGACACCCTCGTGCAGGCCATCCGCGCCGCCTTCTACAAACGCGGCGTCCCCGAACAACTGCTCGTCGACAACGGCTCGATCTACTGCTCCCAGGAAATCACCCTCATCTGCGCCCGCGTCGGCTGCATTTTGCGGCACACGGCGGTTCGCGATGCCGCGGCGAAAGGAAAAATCGAAAGATTTTTCCGCCGCGTCCGCGATCAGTTCCTGGTCCAGAAGCTCGACCTCTCCTCGCTCGAAGCCCTCAACCGCCAGTTCACCCACTGGGTCGAAAACGACTACAACGCCATGCCCCACGACGCCCTCGGCATGAAACCCATCGACCGCTTCGGCATCGACCTGGCCCGCGTCCGCTTCCTGCGCCCTCCGAACACAGCGACGAACTCTTCTACGCCGAGGCCGTCAGGAAAGTCAAAAAAGACAACACCTTCAGCTTCGCCGGCCGACGCTACGAAACCCCCGTTGACCTGCGCGACAAGGAAATTCAGCTCCGCCATGACCGCCGCCGCGAGGGCAGCACCGCCGTCGTCATCTACCACAAGGGCCAGCGCATGGGCCACGCCCGCCTGCTCGACGCCGTCGCCAATGGACTTTTGCGCCGAAAGGAGCAGTCATGATCCGATCCTTCTGGGGCCTGACCCAAAATCCCTTCGACGTGCGCGAACTCGAACTGCTGCCCCCGCAGCAAGAGATTCACGACACGCTGAAAGTCCATTGTCAGCAAGGCGGACTGTGCCTGGTGCTCGGCGTGCCCGGCACCGGCAAATCGGTCATCAAGCACTCCCTGCTGCGCCTGCCGGAAAATCAGCACCTGGTCGCCACCGTCGGCCGCACCCTGCACACCTATACCAACACGGTCAAAATCCTCTGCGAGGCCTTCCGCATCGAGTTCGAAAGCAACGCTTTCAAATGCGAACGCCGGCTTATCGAGCAGGCCTTCAGCCTCAACCACGCCGGCAAGTCTCTGACCACCATTCTGGACGACGCCCACCTCATGGACCTGGCCAACCTGCGCAAGCTGCGGCTGCTCTTCGAAGACTTCCCCAAAAACCACAACCTCGTCCTCGTCGGCCAGCCCAGCCTGCTGGCGGCGCTGGATCTCGGCGTCAACCAGGACATCAAAAGCCGGGTGACTTATTCGGTCATCACCAAACGCCTCGGCCCCGACGCCATGCGCGACTTCCTGCTCCGCCAGCTCGACCGGGCCGGACTCGGGCACAACACCTTCAGCAGGCCCGCTATCGACCTGATCGTCCGCTCCGCCGACGGCGTCTTGCGCAAGGCCCGCAATCTGTGCGTTGGCTGCCTGATCGAAGGTGTGCGCAGCGCCAACAAGACTATCGACATCGACAACGTCAACCGCGTCCTGATGCAACCCCACTGGCAAAAGGAAGCGGACCTCACCGACTTCTGATCGAGGCGACAAAGGGGTCAGGACCCTTTTGTGCGAAGCACCCTTTGGGCCGTTCCGGCAAAAGGGTCCCGACCCCTTTGTCGCCGCTCTGATTCACCAACCACGGAGAACCACCATGATCACCGCCGATTTACTGCGTCGCCTTCGCAACGACTTGCCCATGAGCGTCACTATTGGCCTGCTCGGCCGCGAGGGGCCTCCCGCCAAAATGAGTGAGGGCTATTTCCGCTTCGTCTGCCCCAACTGCGGCGAACAGCGTGCCACCGTCAACCCCCGAAATAATCTGGCGCACTGCTTCAGCTGCCAGCAAAACCTCAACAATATCGACTTGCTCGTCACCTTGGGCTACGACTTCGTCGCCGCCGTCGCGCTGCTCCACGGCTGGCTCAAGCAGTACGAAGGGCAGCAGGCCAAAAGCACGTAGCCGGCAGCCCGGTCCATTTGCTTAACCGCAGCCATCACAACGACCGCGACGGGGTTTGCCCATTCGGCCAGACCCGTCGCGGTCGCGTTCGTCAAGACTTCCAGGAATTTGGGAAAATGCCTCCAACAGGCCAAAATCCACAACGGGCACAGCGTTATTTTGGCAACAAGTGCGACTCAGAATTCGGCTCGGGCCACCTTCTCCAAAACTTTCAGGAATTCGGGAAAAGGGGCTTTTTCAAGGCAAAATTCATACAGGGTTAATTTGGGAAAATGTGCGATCAGAATTCGGTCCGGCACAATCCAGCTATGCTGCAAATCGTCGCTGAATTTGCTCGGGATGCTTCAAGCCGCTCCCAGGTCATCCTCACTACACATTCAACCGAGATGCTTGATGCATTCGGCGCAGAGCCGCCAACCACGACGGTCGTTGAACGCGTCGACGGCGAGACCAAGCTGCGCGTGATAGCTGGTGACGAACTCCATTATTGGCTGAAGGAATACACGCTGGGCGAGCTGTTTCGGTCGAAAGAGCTGGAGGCCATGAAATGAAGTTCGTGCTGCTTGTCGAAGGGCAGACGGAAAAGGGGGGAAGAAAACGGGGGAAGAAAACGGGGCATCGTACATTAGTCATAATTTACGATGTCCCCTTGTATGATCTCAACAAATAGTTGCGTCCCCTTTGATCTTCCCCGGAATTGCTACGTACCAGCTTTGTCCTCGTTGGCGATTTTCCACAACAACACCGTGGTATCGGCATTGCCAGACGCAAACGTTTGGCCTTGTCCAATCGCGCTGATACTTAACACCGCTCCACACCCCCCACGTAATATCTTGACAAACTTCCACTTTGCAACCTCTGCAATCCAAATCTCACCTTCAGCTGTCCCGCAAGCCACATATTTCCCACCACCGACGAAGGCTATGCACATCGGCGTCAGGCGCGCGTTTACCGGCGCAAACGGTCCGGCAACCCGTTCCCCGGACTCCAGGTCGTAAGCTCTAAATGGCTGTGTGCCATCCCCTCCGGTACAAACGACAGTTTTGCCATCGGGAGAAAGACACATGTCCCTGATCACACCCGCACGATCCTTAATTTGTTTTACTACGCGTTTTGTCTGTAAGTCCCACAATGCAATTGACTGCTGGTCAGCCACGGCGATAGTCTTGGCATTGGAAGTGTTCCGGAGCTGCACAACTGTGTTAGCCGGTGCCAATCTGCCGATTTCTTTGCCGGTGCCGGCATCCCATAGACGGATTGAGCCGTCTCGGCCATAACCTGCGATATTTCTGCCTTCGTTGACATACGCCAATGAATACACCCGCATTCCAACGTCAATAATGGTTTTTTGTTGTCCGGTTTCTGTATCCCAAACGCGAACAGTTTCGTCATGGGACGAACTTGCGAGCGTTTTGCCATCGGGGGCATAGACAACCGCATTTAGTTTTCCGTTATGACCTGAACAGCATCGCAATTCCTTTCCGGTCCCAATTTGCCAGAAGCGGAGGGTCCCATCGTAGCTGCCCGATGCCAATATCGTGGCATCGGCGGAAACAGCCACGGCTTTCACGGCCCCCATGTGACCAACTTGTCCAACGCTGGGTTTACCTGTTTCAACAGACCAGCACTGAAGGGCCTCATTTTCACTACAGCTCACCAATGTCTTAGCGTCAGGCGACAGCGCCAAACCAATGAGATCAACTGGCGAACGTTCGAATTCAACAATGCCTTTGCCGGAGGAAAGCTCTAACATGCGCACCTTTCTCTCACGTGCACTTCCTAACGCCAACACCTTTGCGTCAGCAGACAATGCGACGTAACTTGCACCACGAGGCCCTTTGAATTGCAATCGCGTTTTGCCGGAGGCAACTTCCCAGACATTAGTTGATCCGTCGAGACCGGCGGAAACTATTATTCGTCCATCGGTGGACACCGCGAGATCTGTGATTGTGTCTTCATGCACAGCCAAGCGCTGTACTAAACCACCCTTGGCATTCAAGTCTAATAATGAAATGCACTGGTCGCTGCTGGCCATTGCGAGTTTATTGTCATCGCGCATGAATGCTATTGGCGCCATAAACGTTTGGGCCATGGCGGTCGTTGCGGTAGGCCGCAAGACCTCCTTGCGGGTTGTGACATTCCATAGGCGCAACCTGCCACCACGATCTGTGCTAACAATCAACGTACTAGTTGGGGAAAACCGTACACAACAAGGTTGATAGGATGGCTCAGGTTTGCCGTAGGAATTAGCCTTGGTTGCCGCCAATATACGGGCTTTGGTGTCTGAGCGCCAATCCCAAGTCCAAACGCCCTCAAACGTGGTTGCAGCGACAATCGTGCCGTTGGGTGATAATGCCAGAGACGTAATCTGCTGACCAAGTCCTGTTCGGCGCAGCTCCCTTCCCGTACTGGCTTCCCAGATTCGCAAGGTAGTGTCTTCACTACAGGATGCAACTACTTTGCCATCCGAAGAAAAAAGAACGCCGGTTACACTATCAAAATGGCGGAAACGAATGGTGCCCAAACGTTGGACGGCATGGTCAGGGAGAGCATCGCCAAATACATCAGTGTCACTCATGTGTGGATTGGGCAGCGCCACAAGAGTCGAGAATGTGACTGTCAACAAAAAATGCGAGACGTAACCAAAGTTAGGCATGTTTAGTTCCAAATTCCAGAAGATACGTATTAATCAGTGCCTCCAGAGGAAGGCAACACGAAGTTGAAGGTTCCGTTTCGAGACACGATGCAGGGTGAACGCTGCAGGTTTAGATTGCTACCCATACTAAAAAGACTACCATTACCAAAAAGGAATTGTTGTTGAAGTGGTCCCGGGGGAAGCTGACTTGCGACGTTCAAGAACTGAGTCCGTTGAGCTTGCTCCAACAAGCCGGACCTGTACAAGACAACGCCTAACCTGCGTTGGACCTCCAAGTCTGTGGTCGATAAGGCTTGAACTACCAAAGATGGGTTGTAGTATACATACTCCTCCAAGAAAGCCGACGCCCGCTCGCGTATATTGTAGTTGTTGCTATACAGATCTTGGATCGCAGCTGCAATGTCAAGATCCCAGTGATCTGTGATGACAGTGAACCGAAGGGAAGCAAGTGCTGCTTGATTGAGTTGATTGTATGCATCTACAACGGCGGCATAACCTGGAAGCGTCTCAATTGGTGGCGCCGGCGGTCCGCCAAACATCGCAACAAGGTTATTGATTGCAATCTGTTGTTGTAGTTGCATAAAAGCGTTTGCAATCTTTGTGTAATTAGGAGTCGGCGTTACGGTAGGCGAAGGTTGAGCCTGCTGTTCAGCGGTTTCATCCAATGACTCCTCATCTTCCGCATCTTTTCCGGTAGGGTCGGTATAATTTGTCGGCGCATTAAGCACATAGCGTGTCAGATTACTGTCCCCCCCCGCAGGCCCCAGTGGATCCTGCGTGGTCCAGCGGCCTATTTGTGGATCGTAGTACCTCGCCCGCTCGTAATAAAACCCCGTGGCCGGGTCATACAGCTGCCCCGTCCACAAATACATCGGCACGCTCGGCGCCGTCGTCGTCAGGTTGCCATAGACATCATAATTGTACGTGTCGGCCACCGACGTGCCGTCGTTGTTCGCCACGTAGCGTGTCGAACCCAGCCGGTCCTGCAGGATCCACGAAGGCGTACCGGCGCTGCTGAGGGTCGCAAACAACTGATCGACCTGGTCGCCACGCACAAACCGCGTCGTCAGGCCGCTGTTGGCGGTGGTGGCATTGCTCAGGATGGCCCAGGCTTCAAACGTCGGGTCGGCGGGATTCCAGCCGTCGTAGGCATACTGCACGGTGGCCGCGCCGCTGCCGAGGTTGTAATCCTCTTGGAGTAGATTGCCAAAATAATCATAGGTATAGGTCGCTTGCACCAGCGTTGCGCCGTTGGTGGTGAGCTCCTCTTTGGCCGTCAGCATGTGGTTGTCGTTGTCGTAGCTATACGTCCAGGTGTCGGTGCCGTTAAACTTCTCGGTGATGTTGCCTACCGCATCGTAGAGGTAGGTCCACGTCCCATCGTTGGTCAGTTCATTGCCACCATTCGGTGTACTGTACGTGAACGTCCCCGCTTGGGTGCGGTTGCCCTCGGCGTCATAGGCATAGGTGGTGGTTCCGGCCTCCGTCAACTCGTTGGATTTGTTGTAGGTGTAGCTTGTCGGCGTGCCGCCGTTGTCGGTCTCGCTGGTCAAGTTGTTGGCGCTGTCGTAACTGTAGACGATCGAACCCAGAGCCGAGCCGCTGCCGTAGTAATAGTTGATACCGGTGACGCGGTCGAGCGCATCGTAGAGAATAGACGTACTGCCGACCTGGGTCTGTTCGTAGTCTGGAGTTGGATACTCAAAGCGCGTTTCGGTGGCGATGTTGTTGTCGGCGGTGTAGGTGAGGCTGACTCGGGCTAATGCGTTCCCGTCCTGCAATGCGACGATCGAGGTTAGCCGGTTCGAGCTATCGTAGCTGGAGCCAATCAAGAAGCCCGCGGTCAAGGTCCCGCTCAGGGTTTCGAAGTCCTGGACCGAGGTGCGGTTGCCGACGCTGTCGTAGCCAAACGACAAGGCCACGCCGTATGGCTCGGCGACGGCGGTGACCTGATTCAAGGCGTCATACTGCATGGTGTATGTGCCCGCGTTGTTGCTGGCGGTAAGCAGATTGCCCACGGCGTCGTAGCTCGAGGTGAATATCTGCACCGGGCTCGTGCTCCCGGAGAGATACCATTTCTCGCTGGTTACTCGATTCAAGCCATCATAAAGAAAATCCTCGCTGCGGCCAAGAGCATTCGTCTGCGAAGCCAGCAGGCCGGCCGAGTTGTAGGCGAAGGTCGTCGTCGAGTAACCCGATCCTAATTCCTGCGTTTGGCTGGTGACCCGGTTGAGGGCATCGTACAGAAAGGTCGTGGTGTTATTGTCGGCGTCGATGACCTCGGTGACGTTGCCGGCACCGTCGAACAGGGTCGTGACCGTGCTGTAGGTGGTCACCGTGCCCACGGTGCTTAGCGGCGTCATGGTGACGGTGACCCGGCCCATGCCGTCCACTTCGTATTTGGTGAGGTTGCCCAGGCCGTCGCTGGTGCCGGTGATATTGCCGGCGGGGTCGTAGTAATTCGTTGTGGTTTCGGCCGAAACGGTACCGGCGCCCACTGTAGTGGAGATGAGATGGTTGGCGCCGTCATAGGTAAATTCGGTGGCGAGGCCGCTGGGAGCGATCTCCTCGGTGATTAGCCCTAGCAGATTATAGAGGTCCGTGGTGACGTCGCCGGTGGCGTCGATGGTCTCGGTGACCCGATTTTGGGCATCGTACAGCGAGGTCACGAATGTGCCCGAGCCGACGCTGGTCCTGTTGCCGGCCAGGTCGTAATTGTAGGCGGTCGTTTCGGGCGATTCCGGTGCCGGCTCCAACGGTGGTGCCGGTAAGCTGGTTGTTGGCGTCATAGGCGAAGGTGCTGCGCATGCCGATCTGGTTGGTCTCGTCGGTGACATTTCCCAGGCCGTCGTAGAGCATGGTGACCGTCGAAACGGCGTTGGCCACGCCGGCGGCCGAATAGATCGTTTCGGTGACGCGGTTATCGGCGTCGTAGAGGAACGAGGTGACGTGCCCGGCCCCGTCAGTGCTGGTCACGACATCGCCGTTGGCGTTGTAGGTAAAGCTGGTGGTGAGCGTGCTGGCGGTGCCGGCGCCTTGCGTGGTTGCCAGCTGCTGGCCCTTTGAGTCGTAAGCGTAAGTGGTGTTGTGGCCGTCGCCGTCGGTCACTTCCGTGGCCCATCCGGCGAGGTTGTAGAGCGTGGTCACCCTGGCGTTGGTGGGGTCAATGCTCACCGTGACCTGATTGTCGGCGTTGTAGAGATACGAGGTGACATGGTTGTCCGGGTCATGCACGGCAAGGACGTTGTTGTCGGCGTCGTAAACCGTGGTGGTGACGCCGCCGTCCGGGTCGGTGGTCACGGTCGCGCGATTGAGGGCGTCAAAGCTGTACATGGTGGTTGCAGACGTCGTCGTCATTCTGCCGCAACTCAATACTGACCGCGGTGGTTCCGCCATTGGCCACCGCGAGGTCGAATGCCCCGTTGGCGGTGAAATCACCCACCGCCAGGCTCACGGGGCTGGTGCCGACCGAAAACGTCGGCCCAGCGGCGAAGGTGCCGTCGCCGTTGCCGGTGAACACCCGGACGTCGTTGTTCGAATAGTCGGCAACAACCAGGTCGAGATTGGATTGGCCGACCAAGGTGATGGCGGCAATCGGCACGGGAAAAACTCCCACCGTGATATTGGTGCCGGCGGTGAACGTGCCGTTGCCCTGGAAAATCAAAGGGGTCAGGTTGATTTGATCGGCACGCCGCAATTGCGAAATAACGTCATAAGCTATCATGTGGCGTGCTGGATAAATCAACCTGACCCCTTTGATTTTCCTGGACAACGTCTGCAAATCCACCATCAAAAACGTCCTCAAAGAGCATCACGTCGATCCCGCTCCCATCCGCGGCGTCGGCACCTGGGCCGCCTTTGTCGAGCGTCACAAGGAAACCCTCTGGGCCTGTGATTTCCTGCAAACCAAAATCTGGACCTTGACTGGACTCACTGACTTCTTCCTTTTCTTCTTCATCCATATCGGCTCCCGCCGCGTTTACCTTGCCGGCATCACCACAAACCCCACCGAGGCCTGGGTCGCCGAGCAAGGTCAGCACATCGCGGCAGTCATGGCACGGCACACCGCTGAGCCCCAAATGCTCATCCGTGACCTGGATAGCAAATTCTCCAAACAGTTCGACGATACCTTCGCTGTCAATAATGTCCGTGTCCTCAAAGTTGGGCCCAAAATGCCCAACAAAAACGCCCACATGGAACGCTGGATCCAAACATTCGAATTCGAGGCCCTCAACCACTTCATCGTCTTCGGCGAAAAGCACCTGGCCATCATCACCAATGCCTTCATTTCTTGGTATAACACTTTCCGGCCTCATCAGGGCTTCGACAATCGCCCGATCCCAGGACCAACCCTTGTCGTCCCGCCCGAGGATTGGATGCCCGACGACGTCGCCATCGACCAAACCCTCGGCGGCGTCTTGCATCACTGCCACTGGAAAAACGCCGCCTGACTTACACGGTCGCTGCCAACTCTTGCCCAGCCACGTCCGCTCTCTGTCCTCCTCAGCTTCCTTCCGTCCCGGTCGTGGTCCATGCCGCCCAAACTGCCCACTTTCCGGCCCGACTCGCGACATTCTCAAAACCCTGTTTCCGCCCTGCGAGCCTGATTTTGATCGCTTTTCCATTGCGACATGTTTTTGCACCACGCGGCAGTTTCCTTTTATTCACGCTGCGGACCGTTTGAATTCGAGATCCCACTACCAAATCACAAACCCATCCTTCGCGGTTTTCAGAACCATTGCCTCAGGGCCCGTGTACGCTTCTGGCCGCAAATCAACCCGCAATGTTACATTGCCGCTAATCTGAATCCTCATTTCCGATTCAGTCTCCTGAATGTCCTCAATCACAAGACCAGCCATGGCGGAAAAATGCTTTGCCATTTCATCAGGTTCGATTGTAACGGGGTTGTGAATTGCTAAGTAGCTGTCCCCAAATGAAATATACAAACCATCGTTTGCATCAATCGCATCGATTGCCTTTCCTTTGATTTGCAACAATAAATGGTTCATCGCATTATCTCCTAAAGTGGATAATGTGCCGTGGCATTGGACACAGTTTTGCCAGTAAGCGGGTTGACCGCCTGTCCGGCGGCATTGTCATAGACTACATACCCATTAGGATAGCCTGGGCTACTACCCTTAGGTTTTGTTGGTCCCATGATGCGCACTGTTCCCACTTGACCATTTGCGCCTCCGCTGCCTCCCGTATAGGCAGATCCAGTTGTCTTACCGCCTTTGTTAACGACTGGAACGGGACCGCTTGCACCTTTTGGAACAGGAATGACAGTCCCATTCGTAGTCACTACGAAACGTGGGGAATTTGCTGGTAGTGCTGGTGTTGTCGCCCCGTTGAATTATGAGCCCAAACACTGAACCGCCAATCCTCACAGCCGATGAAGTAAGTATGATCTTCCTCCACCTCAAGATTGTATACGATAGCATACTGATCCAGCTCCGTCCATCCCTCGACTTCCAGCCACTGGCCGTCATGGCTATAGAGCTGATCTCCCTTCTGGAGTTCCCCGGCCCCGAACCAGCCCTTACCGCGAACCCAGAACGGATGCTCCGCCGTCACGCGGATCACGCGGCCCCCAACACGTAGCTCCCCAATCTTGGCCAGCCGCCTCACCGTCCGAACCACGCGCTTGGGACGAATTTCCCCGTGTCCGCCGAACTCCGGCGACGACAGCACCAAATCCCCCGGCTGGATCTCCTCGATCGGCCGCGATCCCTCCGGCGTCCGCAAATGCGTGCCGGCCACGAAACAGCCGCGCAGTTCGTGTTTCACGATCTTGGCGAAGGCAGCCGTACCTCCGACCAAGGTCGTAGCCACCGACGCGGCGGCTTGCGATAATTGAACCGCCTCCACGATCCCGCCGCCGGCATACTCACCGGACTGGAGCCAGCTTGACGACGTCCATTTTACCAACAAGTTGTAAACATTGGGCATGATCGCTTGCGCCAGAGCCGCGACGTCCCCGCTGAGCACCGACCTGCCCAGGTCCGATATGGCGTTCCACATGCCCACAAGGGTTGAATATGGCTGGGTGATCAATTGGTAGAGCGTCTTTATCGGACCGAGGAATTTATCTGCCACTGCCTTGAGAATCCCCTGGCCAAGTCCCAAAGCGAATTGACTGCAGTCCGCCGCCGTGAAGTACTTCTTCGAACGGCAAATAGGGATTCTCCTCTCCCGGCGACGACGCCAGATCGCCCAAATCGCTCCCGTCAGGCAGAGTCAGATGGCCGCCTCCGCCGCCGCCCGGCAGCACATACAAGCTGTTGCCCGGCGAATTGATGCATTGGCCGACTGCCGTGGCCCACGGATCCACCAAATCAGGCGTGGTCGGATTGCGCGTGCTCCACAGGATCGTCGGAGCTGTCTCCGTGGCCTGGACCTTGAAACTGGTGCTGCCAGCTATCGGTTCCAGGCCTACCTCGATTTCTTTGTAGCCTCGCTGAAGGTAACTGACTGTCCCTTACCCCGCTCCGATCGCATTTTGGGCTGATTGTTGCCGAATTGGCATCCGGGTGCGGGATGTTTATTACACCGAGAATTTGGTAAACACATCCCCCGCGATTTTTTACCCCGCACCTCGCCACCCCGCTCCTAGAATTCTTTCGTACCCTGCCTCTACCCCGCCGCTTTCTCCCATCCGTAAAATGACGATTTTCGTGGAGGCAGCCGGCCCGTGGGGCAGCAGCGATGGTTTTGCCGCGGCACCGAGGATTGGCTGGCCCTTGCCCAGCGGCTCAAGCAAATGCCCTGTCCGCATTGCAAAGTCGTCGGCGCCCTCAATCGCCACGGCTCCCTGCACGGATTCGACGAGCAAAACCGCAAACAAAAAACCATCCGCGCCCGACGCGTCTTTTGCAGCAATCGCCACGCTCGCCCTGGGTGCGGCCGGACTTTCAGCGTCTACTGCGCCGATAAAATCCGACGCCTGGGCCTGACCACCGCCTGCCTGTGGCGCTTCCTCCAGCTCGCCGCCGCCGGCTGCTTCCTCGCCGCTAGCCGCACTACCAACTGCCACCTCAGTGACCGCACCTTGCAGCGCATCTGGAAACGCTTCAGCCTTGGCCAAAGCAAGATCCGCACGGCACTTTCCGCACAATGCTCGCCGCCCCAGTTGCCCGCCAAGTTGCCGGCTCAACCTCGGCACCCGCTGGCCGCGCACGTCCTCGCTCATCTGCGGGCCGCCTTCCCGGATGCCGACTGTCCTATCACCGACTTCCAATTTACGCTGCACACCTTCTTCATCTAGGCCGTTTTCCCCGTTGGCCCGTGACACTCTCCGAACACTCTCCGAACAGACCCCGAGATGCTCCAGATGCGCCGGCCCTGGCGCCAGCAAAATGCCCCGGCGGCCGCCCGGAAGCCGGACCGTCCCTGCCAGCCGTGACCGAATTGCCAGCGCATCTCGACGCCGACGGCCGAATCGAAGTCGGCCAAAATCGCCGACAACACAAGATGTCGTGGTTGGCCGCGCCCGCTTTTGATTCATTGATCCTTCGCCCGGCAAATTCCGCAACAAGGAGTACCCTCATGAAACAGCCTTCGGTCTATCTGAAGATGCGCGTCCTGGGCGCCATCGACACCGTCCTCGGACGCACTCGCCACGAGCGCGTGCTCAACGTCGCCGCCATGACCTTCCTCGACGAGGAGGGCAACCTGCGCCGCTTCACCTGGCGCACCATCCAGACCTGGTTCTACCGCTACAAAAATCATGGCATCACCGGCGTCACCAACCGCCCACGCAAGGACAAGGGCCACGTCCGCAAGGCCACGCCCGAGGAATTGCTCGAAGCCCTCCGCGCCGCCAAGCCCCACTTCCACCACCAACGCACCAACAAGCGGGCCCTTTATCGCTTCTGCATCGAAAAGGGTCTGCTCCAGCAGGGCCGCATCGCCCAAACCACCTTCTACCGCTTCATTCGCGAATACGACCTGCTCACTCCCGAAGACAAGGACAACAAGAAACGCCTGGCTTTCAGCATGAAATTCGCTAACCAACTCTGGCAAGCCGACACCATGTTCGGACCTTACGTTGACACCGGAATGTCACCCGCCTCCCGCAAGCAAGCCAAGCTGATCGCCTTCATCGACGATGCCAGCCGCGTCCTTTGCCACGGCGAATTCTTCTTCGAGGAAAACGTCGACACCCTCGTGCAGGCCATCCGCGCCGCCTTCTACAAACGCGGCGTCCCCGAACAACTGCTCGTCGACAACGGCTCGATCTACTGCTCCCAGGAAATCACCCTGATCTGCGCCCGCGTCGGCTGCATTTTGCGGCACACGGCGGTTCGCGATGCCGCGGCGAAAGGAAAAATCGAAAGATTTTTCCGCCGCGTCCGCGATCAGTTCCTGGTCCAGAAGCTCGACCTCTCCTCGCTCGAAGCCCTCAACCGCCAGTTCACCCACTGGGTCGAAAACGACTACAACGCCATGCCCCACGACGCCCTCGGCATGAAACCCATCGACCGCTTCGGCATCGACCTGGGCCGCGTCCGCTTCCTGGCGCCCTCCGAACACAGCGACGAACTCTTCTACGCCGAGGCCGTCAGGAAAGTCAAAAAAGACAACACCTTCAGCTTCGCCGGCCGACGCTACGAAACCCCCGTTGACCTGCGCGACAAGGAAATTCAGCTCCGCCATGACCGCCGCCGCGAGGGCAGCACCGCCGTCGTCATCTACCACAAGGGCCAGCGCATGGGCCACGCCCGCCTGCTCGACGCCGTCGCCAATGGACTTTTGCGCCGAAAGGAGCAGTCATGATCCGAGCCTTCTGGGGCCTGACCCAAAATCCCTTCGACATGCGCGAACTCGAACTGCTACCCCCGCAGCAGGAGATTCACGACACCCTGAAAGTCCATTGTCAGCAAGGCGGACTGTGTCTGGTGCTCGGCGTGCCCGGCACCGGCAAATCGGTCATCAAGCACTCCCTGCTGCGCCTGCCGGAAAATCAGCACCTGGTCGCCACCGTCGGCCGCACCCTGCACACCTATACCAACACGGTCAAAATCCTCTGCGAGGCCTTCCGCATCGAGTTCGAAAGCAACGCTTTCAAATGCGAACGCCGGCTTATCGAGCAGGCCTTCAGCCTCAACCACGCCGGCAAGTCTCTGACCACCATTCTGGACGACGCCCACCTCATGGACCTGGCCAACCTGCGCAAGCTGCGGCTGCTCTTCGAAGACTTCCCCAAAAACCACAACCTCGTCCTCATCGGCCAGCCCAGCCTGCTGGCGGCGCTGGATCTCGGCGTCAACCAGGACATCAAAAGCCGGGTCACTTATTCGGTCATCACCAAACGCCTCGGCCCCGACGCCATGCGCGACTTCCTGCTCCGCCAGCTCGACCGGGCCGGACTCGGGCACAACACCTTCAGCAGGCCCGCTATCGACCTGATCGTCCGCTCCGCCGACGGCGTCCTACGCAAGGCCCGCAACCTGTGCGTGGGCTGCCTGATCGAAGGTGTCCGCAGCGCCAACAAGACCATCGACATCGACAACGTCAACCGCGTCCTGATGCAGCCCCACTGGCAAAAGGAAGCCGACCTCACCGACTTCTGACCGAGGCGACAAAGGGGTCAGGACGGTCCTGGCCCCTTTGTCGCCCCAACCACGGGAGAATCACCATGATCACCGCCGATCTGCTGCGCCGCCTTCGCAACGACTTGCCCATGAGCGTCACCATTGGCCTGCTCGGCCGCGAGGGGCCCCCCGCCAAAATGAGCGAGGGCTACTTCCGCTTCGTCTGCCCCAACTGCGGCGAACAGCGGGCCACCGTCAACCCCCGCAATAATCTGGCGCACTGCTTCTGCTGCCAGCACAACCTCAACAACATCGACTTGCTCATCACCTTGGGCTACGACTTCGTCGCCGCTGTCGCGCTGCTGAACCGCTGGCTCAAGCAGTACGAAGGGCAACAGGCCAAAAGCTCGTAGACGCCAAAGCCAAGTCCATCCGCTCAGTCTCAGCCATCTCAACGACCGCGACGGGTTTGCGCCTTCCCCCAAACCCGTCGCGGTCGTGTTCTTCAAAACTTCCAGGAATTCGGGAAAATGCCTCTAACAAGACACAATCCACACAGCGTAACTTGCTGCACATGTCCGATCAGAATTCGGTTCGGGCCAGCTCCTCGAAAACTTTCAGGAATTCGGGAAACGGGGCTTTTTCAAGGCAAAATTCATACAGCGTTAATTTGGGAAAATGTGCGACCACAATTCGGTCCGGCACAGCTTTCCATCCGCGCACTTCCTTGGCCGTGGCCGTCTCGAAAATGCGGATGCGGTTGTGATTGAGCATGGCAAACTGCTTGCCATCACCCAGGAAGGTGACGCCGTATGTACCATCTGAGAACTTGAGCGCTGCCGAGCCAAGGCGAACAGCGCCTTTGGGCAGACCTGAGTCTTGCGGAGCTTCGGATTGTGAAGAGCATCCACCCAGGGAAAGAAAAACACCGGCCCACAGCGTAAAGATCAACCGCATAATGCACCTGGATGGTCCTATCGCCGAACTTGTGAGGATGGCACGCATGCGCGCCGAAGCAAAACCATGCTCAATCTAGCAGGGTTGCGCGCTTTAACAAAGCTGTGAATAAACCACGTCAGGGTGGCGCGCCCGGAATGGGGTGTTGAGCGCTTCAAACCTGGCGTCGCGGAGGCCCGTTCCGGGCGCGCCATCCTGCCGTGCCCCCGCTTTCAGGCTCGCCGTTTCACCCAACGTCCAAGACATACTTCGCGAGATCGCCGATACGCTCAAAAGTCTCAGGACGCATGCGCGAGGCCTGGTCGATCGCCTGACGGGCTTCGCGGGATAAAGGCCCCCTGGATCGAACGCCTGCACCTCGTGGACCGGTTGGCCGTATGTCCATGCCAGACCGACCCATTGAAGATGATAACCGATCCTGCCGAACCACACGCGAGTACCTCCCTGTCAACAGTCTCGGTCGTGTCCTTTGAGCTGTCGGGCTCGAAGGTCCACAAATGCGAACCCGGTACGAATCTCGTGGCACCGTTCCCTGCGTGAAACTCGCCAACCATTACGATGAAGCCGACCAACGGCCAGCCGTCACCGTTCCGTTTGACGTCCACGTGAAGAGGCTGTGCCGGTGCGCCTGGTTCCAGGGTTCTCGCGAGCATCGTGCTGAGCTTGAACGGCCGCCCAATAATTCGGCAACATGCGGAAAGCAATGGGGTGTAGATGTAAAGCCCGTCGAACTCCGGGCCTCGGTTGACGAAGTCGTGGACTCGTGTCGAGGAGCGAATGGAGACATCCGCTGGATCAGCGGCTGACACTGCCAGGTCGTAGGCTTCGGCTAACCGCGCCCAGCCGCCCGGAATGGCTGGGCCTGGCAATACGGCGAAGCCGATGTCATCCAATTGCCGCGCCGCGTCCGGCGGTAGATCCAATCCTGCATCCATGGAAGTCACCGATTTTTCATTTTCCAATGAACCCATGGCGAGAGCTAGACCCCGGCCGTGGGGGGCGCGGGCGGATTCGCGAACAGTTCGCCCAGTCCTTCGGCGATGGTGGGGTGCGTCAGGACCATGTCCCGCAGCACCGTGTAGGGAAGCTTCCCGGCCATCGCCACCTGCACCGCCGCCATGACTTCACCGGCATCCACCCCGAGGGCGGTGAAGCCGAGGATGCGTGCCCCGTCCGTCTCGACCAGCGCCTTCATGAACCCGCGCGTCTCGAACAAAGTGTGGGTTCGCAGTACCTGCGCCATCGGGATCTTCGCCAGGCGGTAGCTTATGCCGCGCTCCTTGGCCTCGCGCTCGCTAAGGCCCACTCGCGCCAGCTCGGGGTCGGTGAACAAACAAAATGGCACCTGCCGTCCCGTCGTTGTCCGATTTCCACCGGAAAGGTTGTCCTGGATAACGCGAAAGTCGTCGAACGAGATGTGCGTAAAGTACGGGCCGCCGGCGCAGTCGCCGGCCGCCCAGACTCCTTCCGCGGTCGTCCGCCGCCGCTCGTCCACCTTGATGTGGCCATGCCCATCCACCTCGACGCCGGCCATCGCCAATCCCAGCCCGTCGGTGTTGGGGGTACGGCCAGCGGCGACGAGCAGGTCCGTTGCCTCGATCACGCCGCCCGACGTGTGCAGACGGACCGATTTCCCGGACTGTCCCTCGACTCGGATAATAGTGGTCCCGGTCCGTACCTCGATGCCCTCGTCCCGGAAAAGCTCCGAAACCGCCGCCGTAACGTCAGTGTCTTCGCGATGGAGGAGTGTATTGTTCCGTTCAACCACCGTCACCCGGCTGCCGAGACGCCGCAGTGCCTGGGCGAACTCGAGCCCCACGTAACCTCCGCCCAGGACGACGAGATGATTCGGGACACGGTCCAGTTCCAGGGCTTCGACGTGGGTAAGGGGGTGGGCGTCCAGCAGTCCAGGGGTGTCATCGATCCGAGCCCGCGAGCCCGTGTTAATGACGACGTTTTCGCCCCGCAGGGTCCGTGTGCCGCCGGCATTGAGTGTGACCTCGACCGTCCTGGCCGCCACAAAGTGGCCGGTGCCCATGACGAGCTCGGCCCCGCTTTCCCGGAACTTCTGAAGGTGGGCCGCCACCAATCCGTCGACCATCTTCCGCTTGCGGTCGCGCACCGTGATCATGTCGATCCGACCGCCGAATTCCCGCAGGTACGTGGCGATCTTGGCGGAGTGGACAACATTCTTGCTTGGCAGGCAGGCGATGTTCGGACATGACCCACCCACGTACTTCCGCTCGACCACCGCGACTCGCTTGCCGCGCGAGGCCAGAGTCCAGGCAAGCACTTTGCTCGCAATGCCGCTTCCGATCATGATGAAGTCGTAGTTTTCGATCATGTTTCACTCCGATGTAGGGGGCGGGCGACTGTTGAATGCCTATTTCATCAAGAACTCGCGGATCGCCGACGCAATCTCCGCGGCGTGGGTCTCCAGTGCGAAATGCCCGGTGTCGAAGAAGCGCACGATCGCGTCCGGAATGTCACGCTTGAACGCCTCGGCCCCTGGCGGCAAGAAGAACGGATCGTTCTTGCCCCACGCAGCCAGGACGGGCGGCTTTGCGGTGCGCAAATACTTCTGGAAGCTGGGGTAGAGCGCCACGTTGCTCTTGTAATCCCCGAACAGGTCGAGTTGCACGTCGGTCGCTCCGGGTCTGCCCATGTAGAAGGTGTCGAGCGAGTATCCGTCGGGAGAAACAACGGTCGGGTCGGGCACGCCGTGCGTGTATTGCCAGTAAATCGACTCGGCCGCCAGAAACGAGCGCAGGGCCTCGCGGTTCTTCTGTGACGCATCTTGCCAATAAGCGCGGATCGGATTCCATCCGTCGCTCAGACCTTCCTCATAGGCATTGCCATTTTGCGAGATGATCGCCGTGATCCGCTCCGGATGCTTCACGGCGATCCGCAGTCCCGTCGGAGCACCGTAATTAAAGATGTAAATGGCAAAGCGATCGAAGCCGACCACCTCCGTGAAACGATCGATCGTCTCGGCAATCTTGTCGAAGGTATGGCCGCGACCGGGCATATCGGATTTGCCAAAGCCTGGCAAATCGGGAGCGACGATATGGAACCGGTCTGACAAAAGCGGCATGAGATCGCGAAACATATGGCTGGAGGTCGGGAAACCATGGAGCAACAGCAACTTCGGGGCGCCGGTCTTGCCAGTCTCGCGATAGAAAACGTTGACGCCGTCAACGTTGGCTGTTCGGTATGTTGTGGCATTCATGACGATTCCTTTGCAAATAGGTGATCTTAGGCCGCGGCAACGTTGGCGATCGCCTCGTGGATGATATCCACCACAATAGAAGGCGCGGTCACCATTGGTACATGGTCGACGGGATGGGCTCGCACGTGAGCCTTCATGCGCTTGGCCATGAAGCGCTGGTTTTCCTCGACGATCATGCGGTCTTGCTCGGCCACCAGGTACCAGGAGGGGCGGTCTTTCCACAGCGGCCGACCGACGGGCGCCTTGATGCATGCCGGCGAGATTGGCCGCTGGACCGCCGCCAGCACGGCTAATTCCTCCGCGGAAGCGTTCTGGGCGAAGGCGGCGGCGAAAGCGGACTCGGGCAGATAGATCAGGCCGTGATTGTCGGGAGCCAACTTGGGCGCCTGCGGGTGCGGCGTCGTGCGGTAGAAAACATCCGCGACGGTTTCCCCCTCGTCCGGCGCCAGGGCGGCAACGTAGACGAGACCCTTGACCTTCTCATCGCGCGTTGCCGCGATGACGGCGCCGGCATAGGCGTGGCCGGCGAGAATAACCGGCCCGGCAACGCGCTCGAGCGTGCGGTCGAGCGCTTGCACATCATCTTGGAACGATGTGAGCGGCAACGGCGCCGCGACCACCTTGATGCCCGCCGCGGCGAGGGGCGCGATAACCTTTGCCCAACTTGATCCATCGGCCCAGGCCCCGTGGACCAAAACGACGCTCGAATTCTTCCAAGTCATCGCCATTCCTCCTTTCTTCTCTGGTTAGATCGATTTCACTTCGCCGCCGTCCATCCGCACCATCGAACCCGTCAGCCAGCGGGCCCCCGGCGACACCAGAAATGCCATCAGCTCCGCGATCTCCTCGGGTTCGCCGTAGCGGGCGATGCCGGCTTCCTTCGGAAACTTGGCCGTCGCCTCCTCGACCGTCATTTTGTGGAGCGGAGCCCAGTGCTCCAGGTAAGAACGGCGGCGGCCGGTCATCACCGCTCCCGGCAGCACACTGTTCACCTGGACGCCGTCCTCGATTCCCTGATCGGAAAACGCCTTGGCCAGCGCGGTGATGGCCGCGTTGATCGTGCCGACCGCGGCATAGGGCGCCTTCGGGAAGATCGCCGAATTGCCTGACATCAGCACGACCGAGCCTTTCGCTTGCTTCAGCGCCGGCCACGACGCGATGGTGAGCCGGCGTGCCCCGTGCAGCTTGAGCGCCATGCCGGCCTCCCACTGTTCGTCCGTCATTTCAAGCACATTGATCTGCGGCACTGCGCCTGCGATATTGAGCAGCGCGTCGATGCGGCCGAACGCCTGCAAGGTTTGATCGACCACGGACTTGGCGGCCGACGGCTGGGCCAGGTCGATATCGATGATGATCGTTTCTGCGCCTGCGGTCCTGACCGCTTCGGCCGTCTGCTCAAGATTGGCTCGATTCCGTGCGACCAGGACCACGGCCGGGAAATCGCGGGCCAGGCGGACCGCCGTTGCTCGACCGATGCCCTGACTTGCCCCGGTGACGATAGCAACTGACTTCGACATCGGAGTTCTCCTTGATTGCTCGCACGAGAAGTCCCTCTCAGTTTAGTAACCGTCAAAACAAGTGTAGACAGGTTACAAATAGACGGCAACTCCCTCTCAGGATTTTTTTCGGTTAGAATGAATGCAAGCGTTTCACAGGGAAAAATCCGATGCTGGACCGACCGCCTCCGTTCTTTATCGCCGACCATCTGGCGCTCGACTTCCTCAACAGCATCGCCTCGCCCAGGGGCGTCCCGGTCGAGTGGCTGCGGGATGGGCGAGACCTGGTAGATTGGTTGGAACAGGCGAATGTCATCGGGCCGGATGTCGCAGCGCGGTTCCGCCAGTCGAACGATCAGCGGGCACTCGATGGCGTCGCCGTGAGTGCACGGGAGTTTCGAGATTGGCTGCGCGGCTTTGTCACCCGGCACATGGGCAAGCCGCTCACCACGGGCTCGGCGAAGGCGCTTGGGCCGCTGAACGAACTGCTCGCGGGGGACACCAGCTGCCTGGAGGTCGAGGCGGCCGGTGGGACGCAGGCGCTGCGGCTGCGGCGGGTCCGTCGTTGGGAGGACCCCGAGGAACTCTTGCGACCCATCGCTGAGGCGGCGGCCGACCTGGTCTGCTCGGTGGACTTCGGCCTTATTCGTGCCTGCAAGGGGTTCCCCTGCACGTTGGTGTTTTTGGACCGGACCAAGGCCCATATCCGCCGGTGGTGCAGCATGGCAGTATGCGGCAACCGGGCGAAGGCGGCGGCGCACCGAGCGAAAAAACGCGGGAAGTAAGCGTTTCCATCCGCAGCGATCAGCATTTTGGGAAAGCCGCACGACGCTGGGCTATTCCTTGAGCAGTTCCTCAATCTTGGCTCTCATGAGCGATTCGCCCTTGGCGCCTTTCCAACTCAACTCGCCCTGCCAGCCCCAGCGGGAGATGCCGTTCTTATCGATAACGTAAACCGACGGCCAAACGTTGTTCGCGTACCGATCCCACATTGTCTTCTTGTTGTCCACGGCTACGGGAAAGGTCAACTCGGCTTCCTTCAGTTTCTTTTGGAGTGTCTTGGTATTCTTTTCGCCTTCCGTTTCAGGGGTGTGGATGCCGATCACGACGACGCCCTTTTCCTTGAGGTCCTTCCAGACGCTTTTGTACCAAGGGTAATTGTGGATGCAGTTAATGCAGCTGAATGCCATGAAGTGGACGACCACAACTTTGCCCTTGAGTTCCTTCATGGTAAGCGCAGGGCTGTTGACCCATTCTGTGATTTCTTCGAACTCTGGGGCCCTTTGCTTGCCGGGTATTTTGATAGGGGTCCAGTTTTTTGGATCCTGGGGATCGCCGCTGCCGATTACCATGGTGGGAATTGCAAGCATCAGGATGAATAAGCCAAAATGTCGCCTCATGAGGATCGCCTTCCTTTCTAATCGTGCTCCCCGGAGAGCATTGTACAGTGGATTGAATGACAATGTGGCCGTCACGCGGCAGTCATGCCTCCACTACCACCTGATCTACGCACCGCGCCTGGCAGCTCAGAATCATATTGTTCGCTCGGTCCATCGCGTCGAGGGCGTCCTCCGCATCCATGACGACGTGGCCAGCAAGCAACCTGGTCTTGCATTGCCCGCAAATGCCGGCACGGCAGTCGTAGCTCATGGGAACTCCCAGAGCTTCCGCGGCCTCCAGTACCGTTTGACCGGCAGACATCGGGGCAGACTTCCCTGACCGCGCGAACGTCACCGTGGCCCCCTCCGCCATGCCCGACTCGGCGACCGGAGTTGCGGCGACGTCGGCGGGGACCCCTGGCGCCCAGGAGCGGATGCGGCGGTCCGGCTGGGGGACGCGAACGACTCAACTTGAACCGCCTCGTCGGGCACTCCCAGCTCGCGGAGCATTTGCCGGGCTGGGTCGGTCATCTCGGTCGGCCCGCAAATATGAACTTGGCGGGCAGCGATGTTGGGGACGGCTCGGGACAACAACGCAGGGGTGATCCGGCCTCGCTCGCCGGACCACGCCGATCCGTTGTCGCGGGTGAGCGTGACGATGACATGCAAGTTCGAATGCCGGCGCTCGAGGGCTTCAAGTTCCTCGCGGAAGATGATGTCTCGCTCGGTCTTCACCGAGAACACGAGGTAGATTTCCCCCGTCCAACTCACGTCGGTCAGATAGCGGATCTTGGCCATCAGCGGTGTGATCCCCACTCCTCCAGCAATCAGCACAACGCTGTCTGCCTCGGCACCGGTGAACGTGAACCGTCCCGCTGGGGCGATTACGTCGAGCAGGTCGCCCTGCCGGATAGCGTCGTGCAGATGCCGCGATGCAAGCCCCCTTTCCTCACGCTTTATCGTCAACTCGCAGTATCCGATCCGAGTCGGCGACGACGCGATCGTGTACGACCGTCGGACCTTATGGCCGTCGATGAGGAGCGTGAGATTCAGGTATTGGCCTGGAAGGAAGTCGAACGGAAGCCGCGGCCCGGGAACTGACGCCAGACGAAACGTTCGGACCTCGGCAGTTTCGTCGAACACCTGGGCGACCCGGAGCTGCCCGGCCCAGGATTTCGCCCGCGCCGGCGCCGGCGGGCAGCATGGACTTAAACTTCCGGGCGTCCGTCCGCAGTTGCCAATAGTGAGCGACCAGCCGGTAAAGCAAGAGCACAGCCAGGACGGTGGCGAACGCAATCGGCTGACTGGTGTCGGCCTTGACGAGCATGTAGTAGTGCAGCGCACCGGCCGCTGCCGCGATGTAGGCGAGCCGGTGCAGTGCCTTCCACCGCGACGGTCCCAGTCGCTTGATCATGCTGTCCGTCGAGGTCGCCGCCAGAGGCACCATGAGGACCAGCCCCACCGTGCCCACCATCAAGTACGGCCGCAACAGAATTTCCGACACTGTGTCGCTGACACTCGCCCCCCGATCGAAAGCGAAGAACAGGAGAAAGTGCAGAACGGTGTGGAAGAAAGCATTGAGCCCCAGCATGCGGCGAAACTGGCCGAGCCACCTAAAGCCAGTGACCCGGCTCAACGGGGTGACGGCCAGCGACAACACAAGGAAGAGCAACGCCAGCAGCCCCGTCGTGCGGATGGCGAAGTTGACTGGATTGGCGCCAAGCTCGCCGTGCCAGGCGTCCCAACCGAGGAGGGTGACCGGCACGATACAATTCAGCAGGACGACCGCTTTGGTGAACCGATCGATTTTCATGGGAGCAGCCTCCGCGCAAGTCTAATAATTGACCCGCAGATCCATGCCCGCATACAGGTGGCCGACTTGCTCGGCGTAGCCGTTGAACAACAGAGTCGGTCGGCGGCCTGATTCTCCCACGCGCTGCTCGGTCGCCTGACTCCAACGGGGGTGGGGAACGCCAGGATTGACGTTGGCGTAAAATCCGTATTCGGTTGGGCCTTGAAGGCTCCACGTCGTCGGAGGCTGATCCGACACGAGGGTGATCTTGACGATCGCCTTGATCCCCTTGAATCCGTACTTCCAGGGCACTACCAGCCGCAACGGGGCTCCGTTCTGGGCTGGCAATTCTCGGCCGTAAAGGCCGATCGCAAGAATGGTGAGCGGATGCATGGCCTCGTCCATCCGCAACCCCTCGACATAGGGCCAATTCAGAACCGCCCCGTTTTGCCCAGGAAAACGGGCGGGATCGAGCAACGTCTGAAACGCGACGTAGCTGCGCGACCCCATCGGTTCCACACGGGCCAGAAGCCGAGCGAGTGGAATCCCCACCCACGGAATGACCATCGACCACGCTTCGACACACCTCATTCGGTAGACGCGCTCTTCCAGCGGGCCGAGCCGGAGCACCTCGTCAAGATCGAACACCTTCGGCTTGTGGACCATTCCCTCCACGGCCACTGTCCACGGCCTGGACACGAACTGGGCCGCCGCGGCCGCGACGGCTTCCTTATTGGTGGTGAACTCGTAGTAGTTGTTGTAATTGGCGACGCGCTCGAGCGAGGTCATTGGTTCATTGACGCGGAATCCTCGGGCCATGTCCTCCGGCGCCGCCGCGGCGACCGGCAAGCCCGACAGAGAAGGCGTTTCGACCGCCATCGACCCGGCCTGGTTTAGCCGCCGGTAAGCCAGTCCAGTCACTGCCAGACTAGCGACCGCGGCCCCGGCCCGCATGAACGCGCGACGATTGAAATACACCTTTGGCGGTGTGATCTCGCTCATCAAAATGCGATCCGGTTTCAGCATAACGGCTCCTTGGAAGCAATACATTTCAAGGTGGCGAAGGAAACGTACGCAAACCGTTGGCCGCTGGAACAGCACTCCAGCCCATGGGCGGCACCGAATTCGGTCAGCCGCCCGCCTCTTTCCAAATGGCTACCTCATTTCAGGCCTCAATGCACTTGAACTCGGTAATCTTCTTAAACACCAAGGTAAACCCGGTCCTTATTTCTTGTCCGTGGCCATTTTGTCCTTGTCGGTTGCCATCTTGTCGGTCGCCATCTTGTCGGTCGCCATCTTGTCGGTTGCCATCTTGTCGGTCGCCATCTTGTCAGTTGCCATCTTGTCGGTTGCCATCTTGCCTTCACTCTTCGCATCCTTTTTGTCAGTCCGGCCGCACCCGGAAAGGGAGCCGATGGCGACCCCCAACACAGTGACAATAAGGCCGAACACCACTGCCTGCGCAAGATTCTTCATTGGTTCTCCTGTCAAATGAATACGAACGTGAAAGCGTTCCACGGCCAATTCCGCGGAACGTGTGGAGTCGCGGTCCCCCCGACGCGGCCAGGCAAAACAGGTGGCCGATTTCGCGAGGGGCGGGAACGGACCGACGCCACCTATCTACTGATAGGTAGGTTGGTGCTGACGACAAGACCCGTACAGAAGTTTGTTCGTTTTTCGGAAGTGCAAGGAGAATCGCCGAGCGGGATGAGTCAGGAGCCCAGCGAAGCAGATCGCTTCAGACTGTGGCGCCGCCGCTTGGGCAGGTGACGCATCTGCTTCAGGAGTCGGTTACGCCTTGAGTTGGGCCAGATGCCAGGCAGCGGCGGAGTCGAAGCGATCGAAATCGCCAAACGCGCATGCTGACAACATAGCCCCTTCAAGTGCCGCGAAAAAGGTTCGCGCGACCTCAGTTGCCGGCCTCGCAAACGTAAGCACGCCGGCTTTGCGACCTCCCTGCAGGGTGTGGGTCAGCCATTTTTCGTTGTCCTCGAAAAACCCACGGACTTCGGCGACCAGGTCCGCCGGCAGACTTTGGTGCTCGATGGCCAACATTCCGCCCAGGCACATCCGGTGACCGTTCTCCAGTGTTGCCCGAAAGAAACCGGTGTACCGCCTCAAGCGTTTCCAGGTGTCTGGTTCGTCGGCGTTGAGGTGGGCAAATGCCTTGGCCAGTTCTTGGCGGTGCCGCCTGACCAGTGCCCGTCCGAGTTCGCCCTTGGTCGGAAAATGGTAATGGATGCTGGCCGTCTTGATTCCCACCTGATCGGCCAAATCCTGGAAGCTGAAGGCGTTATATCCCCGCAACTGGACAAGTTCCATTGCCGCGTCGAGGATTTGTTCACGCGTACCCGGATGGCTCAAGGTCTTCTCCAGCTATTAATCATCTGGCGCCGGCATCCCGCTACTGGCCGAATCCGCCTGTGACACCTCAACCATGCTATTCGATTATGCTTTATGGCATCGTGCAAGCCTTTCCCAGCTTTTGCTTTTTCCGCATTCTCTTCAGCGATGCATCGGCTTCCGCCGCGAGCCAGGCTCCGGCCTTGCCACTGGCCACCTCGTCAAGCGCCTGGCGGGCTTCGTCGGTTGCTATTAGCTCGAAGACATACAAAACTGCTTGAAAACGCTTTTGGTCCGCAACTCCCTATAGTGACCTGGTCCTCGTCCACGCCATAGGCAGTGGCATGGAGGACATGGAGTGCGGTGAACTTCCTGCGGACTTTGATTTCAATTTTCGTCGGCATTTTTTGTTTCAGTAACGTACTGCCAAGCTGGAGGAAACAAGTGCCGACCTGGAATTGTATGCCAAGCAATTGGTGCTTGCCGGAAGCCAATTCGGCCAGGTTATTGCCTAGCAGGGGAATGGTGCTTTCGTGAAGATCGTCCGTGCGCTTTTGATTGGCGCAGGCTTGCAAATCGACCGGATAAAACTTCGCCAAGTCTGCCCGAGGGATAAGTGGCCCATATTGGCAGTTGCCGAGCGTTGGCAAGAACAGCAGGAGTATCTGCGTCTGCACCAGGCGTATGTCCTCCGGCAGTCCGCGGCCCACCAACGACTTGTCGGCCTGATCGATCAAGTCGCGAATGCCGCGCAATGCCATCAAGCGCTCCTCCGCCAGCTCACCCTCACCGGCTGAGGCCAATAAGACGTGGACTGCCAGTGGGGTATGGGCGATGGGCTTAACGATGTCAGCTTGGCCAGTGACGTTGACCTCGGTGCGCTGGCCGCGGCGGAGCAGGATGACACTATCGCCGTCAGCAATGATTATCGGTCCCTGCTGCGCGAGCAGTTCCTTGCGTGCCTGGGCGTAGGCGGCCCGGAACCGGCTGTTCAACTCGACGAGAGGATCCTTAGTTTTCTGGCCTGTAGCGGAGGACTTTTCCTGTCCAGTTTTGTCTCCGCCCTGTTGCGTTTGCCGCTCCTGGGCCGCAAACATTTGCACCGTCCGCCCGCCGACGCCGCCAAGGATAATGGCCGCCAGCAAAAGCACTCCCGCGATATTTACTTTGTTCCAAAACATAGGTTGCATAACTCCTTGGGCTCGCGCCAGTGCAGAAGCGGACAGGACTCCTTCTGCCGTCCTGTTGCCCAATGCCGCCAGCGCAGCCGCACGGTTAACGCGCAGAAGCAGAAGGCTCATTCGCCGTCTATAATATGGGGTCTGGAACAGGGCAGGTTGATCCACTGATCGTCGCAGGTTGCCGCACTGCTGGCCGTTTGCACGCCTACATGCCGAACATCGACTTGACGCCTGCTAAAAATGACGGCTGCTTGGTTGGCGGCTCAGACGCCAAAACTCTGGGTCGCGCCGACCCGTTGGCCGGTGTTTTTCTCGGGCTGGCCTGCCGCACTGCCGCGTCGATAGTCTCGGTCAGGATCGTCGGAATCGATTTGGCAAGGGAATTCCTTTTTTCGCGAGACCAGGTGCGGGTCATGAACTCAATGCCGGGATTCAGATTCAAGTCGTAGGCCCGGGGGTCCTGGCAGCGCTGAAGGTAATTGGCCATGTGATCGGCGGCGGCCACCAGGCCAATCACCTTGCGGTGTTCGGAGGCACTTTCGATGTCATGATGATAGCGCATAACCGCCTGTGTGGGGGCAGGCAGGTCGTTTTGCTCCGCGTAGATGCTGCCAAGGTAGCAATGATCGGTGCCCATGACTTCGGCTTCGCGGACAGTGAGTCCGGCGTTTTCCACGAAATCCATCGGGTCGGCGTGCGGGAACTCGCGTGGCATGGTGACGGCCAGGAGAATGCGGCCCAGGTCGTGCAGCAGGCCCGCGGCGAATTCCTCACCATGGAAATCGGTCTGCAGTTCACGATTGAGTCGACGGCACAGGCAGGCGGTAAGAAAACAGTGGTTCCACAAAACGGCGCAAAGCCCTTTGGTCGCGGGGTCGGCTGCCTGGAACACGTTGCGCATGGAAACGGCCAGAATCAGATTGCGGCATTCGCTTAGGCCCATGCGGACCACGGCTTTTTCCAGGCTGTCAATCGGTTGACCCCAGTTGAACAACGGGCTGTTCGCCAGCTTGAGAATGCTGGCGGCCAGTGTTATGTCTGTTTCCAGGAGCTGGCACAGTTTCCGCAAACAAGCGTTTTCTTGTTGCACCAAGGCCATGGCTTGTTGGGCCGTGGCTGGAAACAGCGGCAGTTTGCGCAGATCCCCCAGCAGTTGCTGTAAGCGCACGGTCGAGCAGCTGGAAATGGACTCCGGTATTTGCGGTAGGCTCATTGGTATGGGTTCTCATCGTTAGGAACGAAGCCTGCTAAACAAGCTTACCTCATGATTTGCCACGGGGGGGCATAGCACTTGTTTCGAGGCGAAAATAGCTGGACGCGCAAAAAAAAGACTGCGACGTGGCGCCCAGGATTGATCGACAAAGCACCGCGAAGAACTAGGATACCTAGCGGATCAATTCCTCAAAACCGACTGTCCCGAATCGAGGTGTCGCTGTGCGCCGCAAAATCACTCGTTGGGCGTTGACCGTAGTGGTATTGCTCTTGCTTTGCTGCAGTCTGTGGACCTTTTGGACAAGAAAGGCTCCCGAAATAGCTGACACCAACCAGGAGTACCTGCTGGTGCCGCGCGATCTCGCCGGGCGCTTTGAATTAAAGGGCCCCGAAGCTGTCATCGCCTGGTGCCGAGATCATGTTCGACCTGAAACCTACGAGGGAGTTTTCCGCGGCGGCCATGGAGCGTTGTGGGCTGGCCAGGCTAATGCCTATGATCGCGTCCTGCTGGCGGAGGCGGCGCTCGCGGGCATCGGCGTCGAAGCTCGGGTCGTGCCCGGTGAGCCGCCGCGTTTGACCTACCATACCGACCGCTGGACAACTGTACGCCTGGATGCGGACCAGCCGTCCGAGGTCAGCGCTGAGCCGCCCACTGGTGCGGTCAAAGGGTCCGAGCTGGCAGACAAGCGTCCTGAACTTTTCCATCAAATCACGCCCGTCCTGGTACTGGAAAATGAGGCCGGCCCCCCGCAGCGTGTGGCGGCCGCGACACCCCAATTGCTCGCTCATTGGGTCTATCAACCCGTTTTCTTAACTGCCGCCGAGGACAAGGACGGATTGCGCTACACCTTGCGCGTAGCTGATCGCGAAGTCCTGGCCAGTGGTTCCTTGACAACGGTTCGCCGGGCAGTTTTGGAATTGACCTGGCATTTCAAAGACAAAAACACCGTCTGGCAACGTGAGTTGTTCGATCGAGCCCACACGCCAGGGGAAGTGCCCGGACACGCCGCACCCGCTGCCGGAGACCGCTATGGAGTGACTGTGGCAGCCGGCAAGCTGGTTCCCGACGTCCTGGCCACCCGTATCCGCATGCTGGAAATGGCGGAGCACACGCCCGTTAGCAGCGGTGTGCAGCGTGCTCTCGCCTTGCTCGGCGCCAAGTACCATGTGGACACCGATTTTCATACCACCAAATTGATCGAGCAGACCAAGGTCGAGGCCGCCTGGACCGCCCCGCGCCTCATTGTCACGGCTTCGGAAGGGCCGCGTGCCGACGAACCCAAGGGACCGCCTCCAGGTTTGTCGATCGATGTGTTGTCCGATCGAGTGGAAGCGCAAGGCCCGCGCACTCGTGAATTCCACGTGGCACGCGGCCTGGCTAACGACCTTATCGAAACGCGCATTGTCTATGAAGCCACGAAAATGCCGGTAATCAGCGCCTCGACGATCCTTTCGCGCCTCCACGCCGAAACGCCGGAAACGCCCCAGCGCCGCCTGGTGCTGATCGCAAACGCAGTGCGCCGCCTGGCCGCGGATGAGCCAATCGGGACTCGTCTGAAATTGCAAGGTCTGCCGCCGGGCGTCGAACAAGGCACCAATCCGTCCAAGGACAAGGAGCCGCCAACGTTGATCGTGGAACGGCAAAAGGACGGCGTGGTTCTGATCGGCGCCGGCGAAAATGCCGAAGTCGCCAAGGGCAAGGTCACCGACCGCTATCGCTGGGAGCCCGAAAAAGTCATAGCCTTCGCCGACAATGCCGAGGCGCTCGCGGTGGTCGCGGATTGTCTGCTCGGTCAGCAGTTGCAATGTGTTGATTATGTTTTGCAACTGCGTATGCAATCGGGTTGGCCGATTGAGCCGCTGCCGGTGACGGCCGGATCGGTCCTGCAATACGCGGTCAATCTCGACGGCAAAAAGTTCGGGCTGGACGTGTTGGTGGGATTGAAGAACGGCGTCCCGGGAGGCGCGTGGTCGTCCAAGCCCGCTGAGGCCAAGGACTCGTGGGTCGATTCCGAGGGCCGCATCGGCGAGGTGCATGGCAGATGGCCTGACGTGCTCAGCAACACGCCCTTGGGACCAGCTTTTGAAAGTTTCCTGGCGGCACCGGGATTCGGCCTGGAGGGCGAAGCCGTGCAGGTCAAGGTGTCGATCAGCAATCAGGTTCGAGTTTTGAACGCCGTTAAAGTTCCCTGGCCCCAGAAGACCTCTTCCCTGGCGGCAGTGGAACAAGCCGGCAAATGGTATCCTGCCGAGCTAGTTCGCAAGCAGAGCTTGCTGCAGCGCAACGACGAAACCTACCATGTTCATTTTCTCGGAGCCAAGCCGGTGAATGACGCGTGGGCGCCAAGCAAGAGTTTGCAGTCCTTGCGCGCTGCCGAAGTGGAGGTGAAAGGCCAATGGCGGCTTGCCCACATTCTCAAAACCGAAGGCGAAAGCAGCCAGGTGCAGCTCCTGGGCGAAGCAGCAACGGCTCGAGAATGGGTGCCACCTGCGCGTTTGCGCCCTGTCCGCTTGGTCGAGGCCCAGTTGGAGGGTCAATGGCAACCGGCGATCGTCCTTGAGGCCAAGGACGACAAATTCCAGGTTCGCCTTCCCGGCGCGGATGCCGGCAAGGCTGCATGGTTAGGCAAGGAGCACGTTCGTCTTTGCGAGGTGCAGGCCGGCAAAAGCGACTACCTGGTGGTCCTGCCCGGCAGCCAATTGCCGCTGCTGCTGGAAGGGCAATGTGGGAATACAAGTTTCAAGATCGACCTGGTCAGTCCAGTGCTGACGGGCAGGATCGTGGATCGGGAAACCGGCCAACCGGTGGCCGGCGCCACACTCGCCCGCGGTGACGGCAAGTGGCAAGTGCATTCCGCGGCCGACGGCTCATTCGCCTTGCACCTGGATGATCCGTTCTTGCCCATGGTCAGTTTCGTGATGAGCCGCGAGGTGCCGCCCTATTTGCAGCATCCATCGGTGCGCCGGCCGCGTGAATTCAAGATGCTGCTGGTTCTGGACCAATCGGCGCGAATGACATTTGGCCTCGATCCCGACAGTTCGGCGGAGTCGCCGGCTGGGAAACAGCGCCAGGATGCGCTCCGCAAGGAAGTAATGCGTTTCCTGGGCTGCTGGATGTCAAACCAGGACTCGGGCCAGGCTACCGTGTGGACCTACGCCGCCCCGCCTGGATATAAGGGCACATTCGCGGAGCCGGAGCACGTAACGGAGATTGCCAGAAATGCAGTGCTGCGCGGAGGCAGTCCAAGGCATCCGCAGTTCACGGCCGTGGAAGAGCTGTTGCCCAAGCTGCAAGCAGGCGGCGAGGCCCCGCTTACCGCCGTGATCAGCAAGCTCGCGGGAGTCGGTCTTAAGGTGCCACCCACATTGGAAGGCGGCTGGCAATGGATTGGACCCTTCGACAATCCCAACCAGGATGCGTTCAACCGCGTATATCCACCGGAAAAAGAGATTGACCTCGCCAAGGCTTACGAAGGCCAGGCCGGCCAAAAAGTTTCCTGGAAGCCCTTCGAAGATTTTGCCATCGGCAAGGTCGTCAATTTGGCCCGCTTTCCGAATAACAACAACATCTTTGTTTACCTCTATCGCGAGGTCGTGGCCAAGCAGGCAATGGACCTGCCAATTTCGCTGGGCAGCGACGATTCCGTCGCTGTTTGGCTCAACGGCGAGCAAATTCTTGCCAAGAACGTCGAGCGCGCCATTGCGCCGGATCAGGACCGTGCCGTGCTCAAACTGAAGGCCGGCAAAAACAACTTGCTGCTGCGGGTGGGCAACAGGGCCGGTGATTTCGCGGTTTACCTGCGCCCTGACCTGGGGTCGGCGTTGGACCCCCAGACTCCGGTGGTGCTGTTCACCACGGGCGTCAATGCCTGCGCCAGCCCGTCCGCAGCCGAGGCCTACGTCGCCGGCAATTGCCGCATGCCCATTCACATCTTTGGCATGGGAGTCAAGCCGGGCAGTCCCGAGGAAAGTGAACTGCGGAAATTGGCTGTGGTCAGCGGCGGGAGCATGCGGCTGGCCGATCCCAAAAACAATTTTGTGTTGCCGCTAGGCGCTTTCACTGCCCAGGCAGGGAATCTAACCGCAACGGTTTCAGAGCCGTGTCACCTGCCGGCCACGCTGGAGGTGCCCTTGGCCGAGGCGGGGCTCAAGCCGCGCGACATTGCGCTGTTGCACCAATGCCAGTGCCAGGACAAGGGCAAGGCCAAGGAAAAAAGGCTGCTGATCATTGGCAAGCACAATCTTGCCGACCTGGACCAATGCGAAGGCCTCACGCCGCGGGGGCGGAAATTGATCCAGGAGCGTGTCGCCGACGGCGCCTGGACGGTGACGATCCCCACGCAGCGCGTCAACATCGCGGGCGTGACGGCCTACGGTTGGTTTGAGACCGAGGTTGCCAGCGGCCGCATGGTGGGCCGCACCGAGGACGGCCTCCACGGCGCCACGCCTGCCTCGGGCGGCTGGCCGAATTTCAATCCTTACAAGAACGGTCCATTCAAACAGGCGGCCAACCAACTGCCCTTTGTCGCCTGGTATCAGGGGGTGGTTGCCTACACCGCCGGCTCGGTCCAGGCCGCTCTGATGTGGCACCGTCAACCCGGTTTCCTGAACGGTTCGCCTGCAGACTTCAAACGTTTTGTGCAGGCCAACGCCCTCGATTTCACGGCAGGCTGGTGGGACAAGGTCGGCGCCAAGTCGTTTCCCGAACATGTCGAGCTGTTTTGGTCAGGGGTATGCTTGAACTACACTCTGCAATCCGAGGCCCTGGGGATGCCGCCCGACAATTGTTTGCGCCGCTGGGCTGAAAACCTTTGTAACCGGGCCAGCGATGCGACGAAGGAAAAAGGCAAGGATCTCGCCGGCAAGGCGCTCCAGGGTTACATCAACGGCGCCTTTGGCGAGGAGTTCGGCGCGCTCATCAGCGCCGCCACAAAAGCTGGCAATTCCGGCCTGGTCCAGGAATTAAACCAGTATTGGGACAACGGCGTGCGCGAGGGGTTCAACTGCGAGCGATTTAGGGCGAAAGACTGAAAAGCCAACCTCTTCCACAGTTTTTGTGCCGCGGCCGCGCATTGCCGGCCGCGGCACCGGTGATCTTCATTGTCCCTTACCCCGCTCCGATCGCATTTTGGGCTGATTGTTGCCGAATTGGCATCCGGGTGCGGGATGTTTATTACACCGAGAATTTGGTAAACACATCCCCCGCGATTTTTTACCCCGCACCTCGCCACCCCGTTCCAAGAATTCTTTCGTACCCTGCCTCTACCCCGCCGCTTTCTCCCATCCGTAAAATGACGATTTTCGTGGAGGCAGCCGGCCCGTGGGGCAGCAGCGATGGTTTTGCCGCGGCACCGAGGATTGGCTGGCCCTTGCCCAGCGGCTCAAGCAAATGCCCTGTCCGCATTGCAAAGTCGTCGGCGCCCTCAATCGCCACGGCTCCCTGCACGGATTCGACGAGCAAAACCGCAAACAAAAAACCATCCGCGCCCGACGCGTCTTTTGCAGCAATCGCCACGCTCGCCCTGGGTGCGGCCGGACTTTCAGCGTCTACTGCGCCGATAAAATCCGACGCCTGGGCCTGACCACCGCCTGCCTGTGGCGCTTCCTCCAGCTCGCCGCCGCCGGCTGCTTCCTCGCCGCTAGCCGCGCTGCCGACTGCCACCTCAGTGACCGCACCTTGCAGCGCATCTGGAAACGCTTCAGCCTTGGCCAAAGCAAGATCCGCACGGCACTTTCCGCACAATGCTCGCCGCCCCAGTTGCCCGCCAAGTTGCCGGCTCAACCTCGGCACCCGCTGGCCGCGCACGTCCTCGCTCATCTGCGGGCCGCCTTCCCGGATGCCGACTGTCCTATCACCGACTTCCAATTTACGCTGCACACCTTCTTCATCTAGGCCGTTTTCCCCGTTGGCCCGTGACACTCTCCGAACACTCTCCGAACAGACCCCGAGATGCTCCAAATGCGCCGGCCCTGGCGCCAGCAAAATGCCCCGGCGGCCGCCCGGAAGCCGGACCGTCCCTGCCAGCCGTGACCGAATTGCCAGCGCATCTCGACGCCGACGGCCGAATCGAAGTCGGCCAAAATCGCCGACAACACAAGATGTCGTGGTTGGCCGCGCCCGCTTTTGATTCATTGATCCTTCGCCCGGCAAATTCCGCAACAAGGAGTACCCTCATGAAACAGCCTTCGGTCTATCTGAAGATGCGCGTCCTGGGCGCCATCGACACCGTCCTCGGACGCACTCGCCACGAGCGCGTGCTCAACGTCGCCGCCATGACCTTCCTCGACGAGGAGGGCAACCTGCGCCGCTTCACCTGGCGCACCATCCAGACCTGGTTCTACCGCTACAAAAATCATGGCATCACCGGCGTCACCAACCGCCCACGCAAGGACAAGGGCCACGTCCGCAAGGCCACGCCCGAGGAATTGCTCGAAGCCCTCCGCGCCGCCAAGCCCCACTTCCACCACCAACGCACCAACAAGCGGGCCCTTTATCGCTTCTGCATCGAAAAGGGTCTGCTCCAGCAGGGCCGCATCGCCCAAACCACCTTCTACCGCTTCATTCGCGAATACGACCTGCTCACTCCCGAAGACAAGGACAACAAGAAACGCCTGGCTTTCAGCATGAAATTCGCTAACCAACTCTGGCAAGCCGACACCATGTTCGGACCTTACGTTGACACCGGAATGTCACCCGCCTCCCGCAAGCAAGCCAAGCTGATCGCCTTCATCGACGATGCCAGCCGCGTCCTTTGCCACGGCGAATTCTTCTTCGAGGAAAACGTCGACACCCTCGTGCAGGCCATCCGCGCCGCCTTCTACAAACGCGGCGTCCCCGAACAACTGCTCGTCGACAACGGCTCGATCTACTGCTCCCAGGAAATCACCCTCATCTGCGCCCGCGTCGGCTGCATTTTGCGGCACACGGCGGTTCGCGATGCCGCGGCGAAAGGAAAAATCGAAAGATTTTTCCGCCGCGTCCGCGATCAGTTCCTGGTCCAGAAGCTCGACCTCTCCTCGCTCGAAGCCCTCAACCGCCAGTTCACCCACTGGGTCGAAAACGACTACAACGCCATGCCCCACGACGCCCTCGGCATGAAACCCATCGACCGCTTCGGCATCGACCTGGCCCGCGTCCGCTTCCTGCGCCCTCCGAACACAGCGACGAACTCTTCTACGCCGAGGCCGTCAGGAAAGTCAAAAAAGACAACACCTTCAGCTTCGCCGGCCGACGCTACGAAACCCCCGTTGACCTGCGCGACAAGGAAATTCAGCTCCGCCATGACCGCCGCCGCGAGGGCAGCACCGCCGTCGTCATCTACCACAAGGGCCAGCGCATGGGCCACGCCCGCCTGCTCGACGCCGTCGCCAATGGACTTTTGCGCCGAAAGGAGCAGTCATGATCCGATCCTTCTGGGGCCTGACCCAAAATCCCTTCGACGTGCGCGAACTCGAACTGCTGCCCCCGCAGCAAGAGATTCACGACACGCTGAAAGTCCATTGTCAGCAAGGCGGACTGTGTCTGGTGCTCGGCGTGCCCGGCACCGGCAAATCGGTCATCAAGCATTCCCTGCTGCGCCTGAGCGAAAACCAGCACCTGGTCGCCACCGTGGGCCGCACTCTGCACACCTACACCAACACGGTCAAAATCCTCTGCGAGGCCTTCCGCATCGAGTTCGAAAGCAACGCTTTCAAATGCGAACGCCGGCTTATCGAGCAGGCCTTCAGCCTCAACCACGCCGGCAAGTCTCTGACCACCATTCTGGACGACGCCCACCTCATGGACCTGGCCAACCTGCGCAAGCTGCGGCTGCTCTTCGAAGACTTCCCCAAAAACCACAACCTCGTCCTCGTCGGCCAGCCCAGCCTGCTGGCGGCGCTGGATCTCGGCGTCAACCAGGACATCAAAAGCCGGGTGACTTATTCGGTCATCACCAAACGCCTCGGCCCCGACGCCATGCGCGACTTCCTGCTCCGCCAGCTCGACCGGGCCGGACTCGGGCACAACACCTTCAGCAGGCCCGCTATCGACCTGATCGTCCGCTCCGCCGACGGCGTCTTGCGCAAGGCCCGCAATCTGTGCGTTGGCTGCCTGATCGAAGGTGTGCGCAGCGCCAACAAGACTATCGACATCGACAACGTCAACCGCGTCCTGATGCAACCCCACTGGCAAAAGGAAGCGGACCTCACCGACTTCTGATCGAGGCGACAAAGGGGTCAGGACCCTTTTGTGCGAAGCACCCTTTGGGCCGTTCCGGCAAAAGGGTCCCGACCCCTTTGTCGCCGCTCTGATTCACCAACCACGGAGAACCACCATGATCACCGCCGATTTACTGCGTCGCCTTCGCAACGACTTGCCCATGAGCGTCACTATTGGCCTGCTCGGCCGCGAGGGGCCTCCCGCCAAAATGAGTGAGGGCTATTTCCGCTTCGTCTGCCCCAACTGCGGCGAACAGCGTGCCACCGTCAACCCCCGAAATAATCTGGCGCACTGCTTCAGCTGCCAGCAAAACCTCAACAATATCGACTTGCTCGTCACCTTGGGCTACGACTTCGTCGCCGCCGTCGCGCTGCTCCACGGCTGGCTCAAGCAGTACGAAGGGCAGCAGGCCAAAAGCACGTAGCCGGCAGCCCGGTCCATTTGCTTAACCGCAGCCATCACAACGACCGCGACGGGGTTTGCCCATTCGGCCAGACCCGTCGCGGTCGCGTTCGTCAAGACTTCCAGGAATTTGGGAAAATGCCTCCAACAGGCCAAAATCCACAACGGGCACAGCGTTATTTTGGCAACAAGTGCGCTCAGAATTCGGCTCGGGCCACCTTCTCCAAAACTTTCAGGAATTCGGGAAAAGGGGCTTTTTCAAGGCAAAATTCATACAGGGTTAATTTGGGAAAATGTGCGATCAGAATTCGGTCCGGCACAGGTATGCTCTTTCTTACACTAAAACTCAGGCTTTGCTGTCGGAGTTATCCACGCCGACGCCGGAGCGCGCCCCAACAGCGCAGTCGCAGGCGGCGGGGTGGGTAACTCCGTGACAAGAAAAGCAAGGCCTAAACGCACCGTCAGAAGTAAGGACAAACTGAGTTCGCTTCGCTCACAGACCAATAAAGGGAAGGGGGGAGATGATTTGCTCATCTCCCCCCTTGTAATCCCCCCCTCTGGCAAGGCAGAAAACTGAGCGCGGCTCACGCCGCCGCGCAACAGTATGAGCGTATGGCCGCTTCGCGGCGCTCGGCAGGGGAAGAAGAGTAGCGGCGAATTAACCGATCCGCGTAACCGCTCCCATCTCAACATCTGCGACGGGTTTACTAGCCTGCCCAAACCCGTGGCGCTATCCTTCTCCAAAACTTTCAGGAATTCGGAAAAATGCCTCCAACAAGACGCAGTCGACAAAGCGTACGGCTCCACGTTGCCTACAAGTCCGACCGGAATTCGGTCCGGTATACACGCGCCACAGTTAGCTAGGTGAATGTCGCGACGAGTTCACGGATGAACTCTTTGTTTGTCCCAATCCGAATCCGATTTCCGGTACGCACATCATGAGTGAAAACATCAACAATTGGAGTAGTCGCAATCTTCGTCGCCAAATCAGTTGGCATCAAGGTCGGGGGAATTTTCTTTAGGAGCCGGAATGCCGTGCAGCTTATGGCGGAATTGGTGTGGGCAAGGAATCCCACAACAACGCCAGCAAACTCGCTTGGTCTTAGCGCCATGCAGATTTCCAGGGCGTATACCGTATGCGCCTCGTCTAACTTTGAAAGACTAGGAACCAGCAGATCGTATACCGAATCCGGAATGGCGTCCATTCTTGTATTAACAAACGGCTCAGCATAACTCCAGACAGTACTGCCGGGCAACGACATAAACCGTTCATAGCTAAACGTCTCTAACTCGTTCATTTGAAGAGCCTCACAACTTGGCCGGCTGAATCAATAGCAGCGGAACCATAAAACTGTTCTGTGCCGGTGCTACCTGCAAGTTCCCAAGCAGTAATATGCATTCTTGCCACATAAACCTGTCCATCGACCACGAGAGCAGCGTATGTTCCAGCAGGCAAGTTGGGTGGAGTGGTTGCCTGGCTACCAATAAAGTTATCCGGATTGAATGGCGCATCAGCGCAACTTTGCAGGATCGCTAAGCCAAGTGCAGTTTCGCCAGCAGCAACACCGACCCTCGTCGAACGATTGGCGAATGCATAGCTGGGGCCATGTTGTCGAATCATGTTGTCCACATGATTGTTTAATGGCGAATGGCCCAACGTTACCGAATTCAACACATGATTCCAAACCATCTTCTGGCCGTCAAACGCACCACTAACAAACTCAACACCAAGGTTACCCCAGTTACGCCAGTTCCACGGTCCTGGCGGAGCTGGTGCCACCGGCTGAGGCTGTAATCCACTAGGGTCCGTCGCATTCGTCGGCGAGTTTCCCACGTACATTGACAAATTACTTTGCCCGGAGGCTAGCCCCAGCGGATCCTGCGTCGTCCACGTCCCGGTCGTGGGACTATAGAACCGCGCATTGTCATGGTAGAGCCCCGTATTGGCCGGGTCCTGCATCATGCCCGTCCACAGGTACATCCCCGCCGTCGAGGTCGTCGAGCCGGCCTTGATGTTGCCCCAGGCGTCATACGAAATCGTGTCGTTGATACTCGTCCCGCCGGCGTTCGTGACATACCGCGTCGAACCCAGCCGGTCGGTCAAAATCCACGACAGCGTCCCGCCGCTTGATATGTTGGCAAAGAGCTGAGCCGGCTGATTGCCCCATAGGTACTGCGTGGTGATCGCATTGCTGCCGTTTTGGTCCGCCCACACGGTCGGCAGCGAATTCGCCGGGTTCCACATGTCGTAGGCGTGCTCCACCGTCGTGGCGCCGCTGCCGTTGTTATACACCTCCTTGATCAGGTTGCCGAAGACGTCATAGGTATAAGTCGCCTGGACCAGCGTCGTGGCGCCATTGGTCTCCTTGGCGGTCAACATGTGGTTGGCGTTGTCGTAGGTGTACTGCCAGGTATCGGTGCCATTATACTTTTCAGTGACGTTGCCCACGGCATCGTAGGTATACGTCCAGGTCCCGTCGTTGGTGAGTTCGTTGCCGGCCGCCTCGGCGCCGTAGGTCACGGTGCCGGCGTTCTGGCGGTTGCCGTTGCCGTCGTAACTGTAGGTCACCGTGCCGTCGCTGGTAAGCTCGCTGGAGGCGTCGTAGGAATAGCTCGCCACCAGGCTGCCGCCCTCGGTCACGCCCGTGATCCGGCCGTCACTGTCGTAGGCGTACAAAAAGCTAGCCAGCGCCGTGCCTGCGGCGTAGTGCTGGTAAATCGCCGTCACCAAATTGGCGCTGTCGTAGAGGTACGAGGTCGTGCCCGAAGCCGTGCGCGTGGCGCTGGGATAGCTAAAGCGCGATTCCGTGGAAATCATGCTGTTGCCGGTATAGCTCACGTCCATCTCGGCCTCGGCGCCGCTGAGCGAAGTCAGCAAGGTCTCGGTGAGCCGGTTATAGGCGTCGAAGGTGCTGGCCACCGTGCCGGTCAAGAGTCCGCCGGCATATTCCTGCATCTGCGTGCGATCGCCGGCGGCGTCATAGGCAAACGACAGCGCGACGTTGTTGGGCTCCATGACGCTGGTGATTTCGTTCAGCGCATTGTAAGTCATGGTGTAGGTCCCCGCGCCGTTGGCCGCGGTGAGCAGGTCGCCGCTGGCGTCGTAGGTCGACGTCAACCGGTCGTAGACGACAGTGCCGCCGGCATTGTACCAGACCTGCCCGGTCATGCGGTCCTGGGCATCATAATAAAAATCCTCGACCCGGCCAAGGGCATCCGTGGTGGAAAACCCGCCGATCAGGAACGAGCTGCGTCCTCTTTCTTTTGCCAGGTTCCAGACAGCTCGCGCCTTGCCGTCAATGCGTGAGACGCAACCGTAGCCACTTGTTGTCATCCGTCTCCGACCGTTGCCATCCGTTGCCTCTTTCATGTCATAGGGGTCTGCCGGGGGGTTGAGATGAGACGCAATTCTTCATTGGCAAGGCGAGATTCATTGCACGATTAGCGCCCGCGGCGGCGGAAAGGGTAGTGTGTTTGCAATGCAACAATTCAAATGGTGGCCAGCGGCAGTGTTCATGCAGCCCGCGGCGGACGCATGTTGCACGCACGCCACTGGAGGGGGGGCTGAAATGCATAACAGGGGGTGACCAGGGGGGGGCGAAATGAAACGAATCCAGCCGAAGACAGCAAACGCGACCATCGTCCCCATCGCGCCCTATCACATACTTTTCACAACCAAAGGTCGGACACATGACAGAGTTATTGGAATTCAAACACTATCCGGCTCCCGGCCCTTTCCGTTCGCTTTTTGATCTCCTGACGGTGGTTTCCAGACCATGAATTGGCGGTTTGACGCTCCGCTCGGTGCAACGAATCCGTGGCATCGCCGAGTGGCCGCGTTAACGTGGTCGCGGCAAGTTCAGGCTCCCACAGCGTTTGGGGATTGAAGCCGCGCCCGATGGAGTAACCCGCGGAAGACGAAATGCGTTCAGCGGTTTCCATCCACCTTCAAATCCCCTAATTCGATTTGAAGCTGCAGCGGAACTGCCGCCCAGGCTGGCCCTTCCGGCGGAAAGGGGGGCATGTCCCAATCCAGTCCGAGTTGGCTCAACTGGCGGCGAATTGCCCGCAGGTCCCAGACATGGATCGGATACGCTTCCCCGCCGAGAGTTAGCAAGAAGGCGCCGTCCGGGCTAAAGAAAATGCGATCGGCGCGCTCCTGGTAAGGGTTTGCCAGGCGGGCAAATTCGTGGCCGCTGGCGGGATCGACCAGACGCACCGCGCCCGATCCGGTTTCGATGGCCAGCATTTTCCCGTCAGGCGCGAAACAAAAGCGTGAGCCCTCAATTCGCAACGCTTTTTCCCAGGTGCCCACCTTCCAGAGCTGACAGGCAGGAAAGCGCGTGGCCAGCCACAGGCCATCTCCGCTGAATTCAACGTCCCAGCTCGGCGTTTTGTCCCCCAACTCGCGGACCAGCTTCCCGCTTTTTGCGTCCCAGATCCTGGCTCCCGTGCCGTGGTGGCTGCCCGTGGCGATCCACCGGGCATCGGGACTGATGGCAATGTAGTTCGTCCCCCGGTGCGGAGCCAGTTTGACTAATTCCTGCTTGAATTGCCAAAATGCCCGTCCGCCGTCTGGGCCGGCCGGCTGGAGGACGATTTGGCCGTCAAGGCTCGCGCCGATTTGGTACGCATTCCCAGGCAAGGGGAGCAATTTTGGAGGGCCAATCCGCATGCGGGCCGATTTCGGATTCCACTGGATGGGCCAGCGGAAGGTTCCCGCGGGCCCATTGGTGAGCAAGCCGGGTGGCGCCGCGTTATTGAAAGCCGTGCCGTAGGTTTCCCCAATGGGCAGATAAGACAGAAAGCCCCCGGTTTTCACGTCCCAAAACCCCACGCCGTCTACCATGCCCACCGCCAGCAATCTGCCCTCGGGAGAAATCGCTCCATTTTCGTGGGATATTTCAAGACCCCTTTCTGGCACAAACGCGCGATATTCGCCGGCGGAAATGACCTGCCAAAATTGGAGGGAGTCGTCCTTGACCCTGGCGGCGATAAGACGGTCGTCGGCACTGAAGCCGAGGCCCATTTCAACCCAGGAGTCCAATTGCCTAAGCAGTTTTCCCGTCCGCGGGTCCCAGAGCTTCAAAATGCCGCCCCAGGCTGTGCTGGCCAACAGGTCCCCACGGTGATTGAAGGCCAAACACGCGCCCCCGTTTACTTTTTTTTCCAATGGAACCAATTTGCCATTGGGCCCTTCCTCGACTTTCCAGAGTTGCGCGCTGCCGTCTGAGCAGGCTATTGCCAGCATCCTGCCCTTCGGATGCCAGGCCAGACGTCCAGGATTAAAGAGTATTTTGTCCTCCTGCCGCGCCACCCATTGTTCGGTATCCAGGTCAAAAATCTTGACACCTTCAGCGTGGCCAATCGCGATTTGGTTGGCCAGGGGATGCCAGGCCATTCTGATGACGCCGATGCCGAACTCAAACCCTCGACGCTTTCCGGTGCTCAAATCGATAACTTCCATCCCGCCTTTTTCCGATCCGACAGCTAAGATGGGTTTGGAGGGGTGAAAGTCCACGGCCCGTGTTTTCCCTTGCCACACCAGGGAAGATTGATCGGCGCCCAATTTCCACACCTTGGCCAATGTGGAGGGACGATAATGGGTCACGAGGAACTGGCCGTCAGGGCTTAGCAAAAGTGAGGTCTCCGTGCCAGCCCCGCCCGAGGCAATCCTGCCGACTTCCTTATCGTCCGTCACGCGGTGGATGGTGACATTGCCTTGGCGATCGGCGCGTGCAAAGCGCCGCAGGTTGGCGGCGATATCATAGTTGCTGGCATTGGTGGGGTCGGCTCGAAATTCCATTGCCGGGATCAAATCGAGACCGATGGCCAGGCAAGCGATGGCCTCGTTACGCAATTCGTCTCGCATGGAGGGTGTGGGGTCCAGGGCCATCGCGGAGCGAATCTCGGCGAGGGCGCGGCCGCGGTGGCCCGGCTCACCGCCCAGCCGCAGCGCCTTGGCCCGGCCCAGATGGGAACGGATCGTCATTTCCTTTTCGGCGAAGCGGGCTCTAGCCTCGGCGGTTTCGGCCCGCTCCCGGCTTTGGATGGCCTGGTCGCGCTCCGCCAGCACCGCCTGGTGCGCTTCGTGGTCGCGGGCAACCCAGCCTATGCTGCCGGCCACCAGCACCAGCGCCGCGGAAACCACGGCGGCCATCGCCAACGGCCCCCGCCGACGGCGGGCGAATTTGCGAAAATGATACCATGCCGACGGCGGCCCGGCTGCCACCGGCTCGTCGTCAAGATAGCGCTGCACGTCGGCGGCGAAGGCGCTGGCAGTCTCGTAGCGGCGCGTCCGGTCAATTTCCAACGCCTTGAGGACGATCCAGTCGAGTTCGCCCCGACAAAGCTTGCGGAGTTGCGCGGTCGCAGCGCCGCCGGGCCGACACGCTCGCAGCCTCCGCGCCAAGGGTGCTGATGCGCGTGCTCGGCTTGGTAGGCTCTTCCTCCCTGATGATCCGCCGCAGCTCGTCATAAGTGACATCGCGCAGGCGTTCCTTGCCTAGCGGCGTCGTGCCGGTCAGCAATTCATACAGCAGCACGCCCAGCGAATAAATGTCGGAGCGCGTGTCGATGTCGAGGCCGTTGACCTCGGCTTGCTCGGGACTCATGTAATTGGGCGTGCCCATCATCTGCCCGGCGAGCGTGTGCAGCGTCATGTCGGTCAGCTGTTGACCCAACGCCTTGGCAATCCCGAAGTCAATCACCTTGACCACCGGCAAGCCGTCGTTCAGGGTGATCAGCACGTTGGACGGCTTGATGTCGCGGTGAATGATGCCTTTGTGATGAGCATGCTGAATGGCCTGGCAGGCAGCCAGAAACAGCTTGAGCCGCTGGCGTACGGTTAGCTCGTTCTGATCGCAATAATCCGTGATGGTGACGCCGCGGACCAGCTCCATGACAAAGTAGGGCCGTGCACCCTGAAAGGATGAGGGATGAGGGATGAGGGATGAATCAGCACTAGGATTGCTTTGTTCATCCTTTATCCTTCTTCCTTCATCCTTTTCCCCCTGGCCCACTGTTCCCGCGTCAAGCATCTTGGCGATATTGACGTGGTCCATGAGGGCCAATGCCTGCCGCTCGGCCTCGAAGCGCGCGACCACATCGCGGGTATCCATTCCCGGCTTGAGGATTTTGACGGCCACCCTCCGCCTGACAGGCACTTGCTGTTCCGCCAGGTAAACAAAGCCGAAACCGCCTTCGCCGATTTTTTCCAGGAGTTTGTAGGGGCCGATGACAGTGCCCGGCCCTTCACCGCTAATCTCCTCCGGCCAAGGCCGCGCCGGCCCCTCCGCAGGCTCCGCCAGGAAGCCGCTTGATTGGGCGTGCGCTTGCAAAAGTGAATGCAGCCGCTGCCTCAGCGCAGGATCCTCCTGGCACGCCTGGTCCAGGAACGCCGCCTGTTCCTGGGCGTTTTCGTAATCCAGAGCTTGGAAAAAGATGCGCGCAACGCGGCTGGGGTGGCTGAATTCATCCACTTTCCCCGGTTTCGTCGCCGCGGCGCAAGGCTGCGTCAAGGCAGGATGTTGGTGACCTCGCTCCCAAGGTGTCATGATAGCGGCTGGTCAATCGCCCTGCAAGCGTTTAGTGAGCCATGCTGCTGGCGCCCTCGATCGGAGCGCGATGCCCGTAGAGGCTGTACAACGCGGGCATCATGTAACGGTCCAGGAACAACGTCATGGCCATGCCGCCCACCACTACAATTGCCAGCGGTCTTTGCGTCTGGGCTCCGATGGCCGTCGACATGGCGGCCGGGAGCAAGCCCAGGATGGCGGTCATGGCGGTGATCATCACCGGCCGAACACGCTTGGCGGCGCCTTCGATGACAGCGTCGTGCACATTCCTGCCCTGGTGACGCAAGTCGTTGAAATAGGAAATCATCAGCAGACCTTCCATGATGGCCACGCCGAACAGCGACACAAACCCCACGGCGGCCGAGGTGCTGAAATTGGTGCCGGTGAGATATAACGCCCAGATGCCGCCCACCGCAAGGTCGAAGACATTCGAGAGTATCACCAGCGCGTCCAGCAGCGAGCGGAAGGCGAAGTAAAGCAGCAGGAAAATGATCGCCAGCGAGGCAGGCACATAGAACATCAAACGGGCCTCGGCGTCCGACATTTGCTCGAATTCACCGCCGAATTCCGCGCGGTAGGGGGGAGGCAAAATCTCAGTGACGCGTTCTCTCGACCTCGGACACGGCGCTGGCCAGGTCCCGATCGTCGCGGACGCTGAACTTGATGGCGATAAACCGTTTGCCCTGCTCACGGGTGATCGTGGAACCGCCGGGCCGGGTATAGTTGCCGCCCGGATTGGGTTGGCCGTGCTCATCAACGGGAGAGACCAAATCCTTGAGCATCAGCCGCGGCAGGAAATTGTTCTGCAGGGCCACCGCCTGCCCCACCAGGGTCGGATTCGGATTCGACGTGCCCAGCGACGAAACCCCGGAGCTGCCGCCAGTAATGGGAGTTTGATTGGTGCTTGCCGTGGCCGAGGAAGTCCAGTTGTTGTTCCAGATATCCACCGGAATCTCCAGGATCGACTTTTCGTCCTGGCGACGCACGAAAGGCCAGCGCAGCGTGACGTCGAAAAGTTTTTCGCCTTCGACCATCTGCGTGGCCGGGTTGCCGTGGACCGCGGAGTTAATCACGTTGTCCACGTCGGCAACTTGAATGCCCCAGCGCTTGCACTTCTCCTTGTCCACCACGAACTCGAAATTCGACTGGCCCATGACGTGGTAAATGCCCAGATCGTGCAGTCCATGGATTTTCGAAAGCTCTCTCTTGGTCAGCTCCGCCAGCTCTTCGAGTTTGTTCAGATCGGGACCGTAGATTTTGACGCAGTTGTCGCCCTTGACTCCCGAGATGGCTTCCATGACGTTGTCGCGGATGTACTGGGAAAAGGCCCATTCGACGCCGGGGATTTTTCGCTGCAGCTCGGCGCTCATGTCCTTGACGATCTCGATGCGCGTGCGCACCTTTCTTTCGCCGCCTGGGCCTGTCACCTCCGGCCAGGCCCTTTGCGGCTTGAGCGGCACGAAAATCTCGACGTTGTTGTAAGCGCCAGGATCGGTGCCGTCGTCGGGCCGGCCCATCTCCACCATGACGGCGTTGACCTCCGGATAGCTGTCGGAGCTCATGATCCGCCGAGCTTGACCGATCGGATCCTTGACGGCGTCGAGGTTGACGTGGACCGGGAAAATGGCGCGGATCCACAGGCTGCCTTCCTCCAGCTCCGGCATGAACTCCCGGCCGACCGCTCGCATCGGCCAGGCGGCGGTGATCCCGATCAAAGAAACCATCACGGCGATGGTGATGTAAGGGTGGCGAATGCACACATCCAGTTGCCACAAGTAGCGGGCCTTCAGGAAGCGCACCAGGAAGTTCTCCTGCGTCGGCCGGATGTTGCGAAAAAACAACAGGCACAGGACCGGCGTCACCGTCAGCGCCAGCAGCAGCGCGCCGCCCAGGGCGAAGGCATAGGTTTGCGCCATGGGGCCGAACAACTCACCCTCCGCTCCGGTCATGGTGAAAAGCGGAATAAAGGCACACACCATGATGGCCGTCGAAAAAAACAACGCCTTGTCGATCTCCTTGGTGAACTTAAGAATGCGCTCCTTGAGGGAAAGTCGCTGTAGGCGCCGGCGGAAAGGTTTCGGTAGATGTTCTCCGTCATGATGACCGCGGAATCGACGATGATGCCGAAATCGACCGCCCCCAGCGACAGCAGGTTAGCCGACTTGCCCCGCAGATAAAGCACTGTCACGGCGAAAAACAGGGCGAGCGGGATATTGATCGCCACGATCAGGGCCGTGCGAATGTTGCTCACGAACATGTAGAGGATGATCGACACCAACGCGATGCCCAGGATGAGATTGTGAGTCACCGTGTGCGTGGTGAGGTGGATCAGCTCCTCGCGGTCGTAATAGGGCTCCAGCGTCACGCCGGGCAGCAACCTGCCTGGCTTGTTCAGCTCCTCGAACTTGGCCTTGACCCCTTCCAGGGCCGGCAGCGACTGTTCGTCCTTGCGCATGAGCACGATGCACTGGACTTTCTCGTCTTCGCGCCGCCATTCGGTGCCGTCATTGGAAGGGTGCAAGGCATCGTGTTCCACGACATGGCTGTAACGATCCAATTCGTCCGGCGAGAGGATGCTGGTCAGTTCCTTGGAAAAAAGCTCATGGTTCTTGAATTCCTTGTCTTTCAACGGCTCGAGCTTGGCGAGCAATCCTTCAGGCAACGCTTGCGTGCGCAAGGAAGTGAACGCGATTTCGGTGAGTTTGTAGCCGCAGAGCCTATCGAGGCTGACGCGGCCCAGGCGGGTTTGGTGGCTCACGATCACACCCTGGGTGGCGGGAGCGCCGCGGTAAGGCAGTGGCCCACCGACAACCACGTCGTCGATCCGAATTGGTTTGGTGTTGACGGCGGTGATGACAATGTCCCGGATTTGCTCGCAGCGGACCCTCTCCTGTTCGCGCAGAAAAGCTGCCGCTTCCTCGGCGGTCTTCATGGCAAAGGCTCGATCCATGGGATCTTTGCCGCCGCCGATGACGCCGATGGCGCGGATCATCTTGACGGTGCGTCCCTGGACGAGGTAATCGCCTCCCACATTGGCGTTGCTGTTGGCCAGGGCGCTGTTGATCTGATTGAGTGTGATGCCGTACTTTTTGATGAGTTCCGGGTCGGGCTGAATTTCGTAACGCTTGACGGTGCCGCCGTAACTGGTGATGTCCATGATGCGCGGCACGCGGCGGAACTCGCGCTCGACCAGCCAATCTTGCAGGGCCTTGTAATCGTTAAGGGTGTAAATGTCCTGGCCCAGGGCGTCCTTGGGACCCTTGATGGTGTAGCGGAAAATTTCACCGATGGCATTGGCCGGCGACAGCTGCGGCACCACGCCGGGAGGCAACGGCTGACTGATCATCGCCAGTCGGTTGATGACTTCCTGCCGTGCGTCCTTGTACGAAATGTCGTAATGAAAAATGCAGCGCACATGCGACAGGCCGTAAAGGGATTCTGGTGTGGGTGGTTTTCAAGCCGGGCATGCCGGCAAGGGTCACCTCCAGCGGCACGGAGACCAGCCGTTCCATTTCCTCGGCGGAAGCGCCTGGCCACAAAGCCACCAATTCCTGGACCGCGGGGGCCGGGTCGGGGTAAGCCTCGATGTTGATGTGGAAAAAGGAATACAGGCCCACGGCCACGAGGCCGCCCGCGACCAGCAGAACGATCAAGGGGCTGTTGAGGGCCCAGGCAATCAGCGTGCGAACCATGAGGTGACTCCGGTCGTTTAGCGGCGACATGAAGCGGAGCGCGAGCCTCGGCCACTCGCGCTCCGCTTCGCGGCTAAACAATTCAATTCTTTTCTTCGAGCAGCAAATTCTCCAGAGCCGTGGTCAATTCCACGACTCCGCGCGTGACGACCAAAGCCCCGTCCGACAACGGCTCGATGGGTCGTTTGGGATTCTCCAGCTTGGCGTTGCGGAGGTTTTCCTCCTCGTCGGCAACCGTCAGCATCCTGCGCACGATGGTCACATCCTTGAAGCGCTGCACGATCGAAACACGTCGCAGGATGAACTCATCCGCCTTGGGGTTGGGTTGAACGAGGACCAGGGCCTGGCCGCCGACCTCGTTGATCGCTTCGGTGGGCACCTCCAAGGTGTCCGGCTCGGGCGGCAGGTCGATGGTGGCCGTCAAAAACTGGCCGACGATGTATTTGCTGCCCTTGGGGTTGTCGAGGTAGCCCATCAGCAGGGGTGCGTGCTGAAACGGCTCGATGACGGGCGCGATCTGGGTGAAACGCATGGGGGGCAATTTGTCGTCGGGGTAGGAGGGAACGCTTACATTCCAAAAAGGCCCGCCCGGGACTGGGGAGTCCAGCATCCTCCGAAAGATCGGGAGAAACTCCTCGGCGGGGTGAACCCATATTTGCATGCGCGACACATCGGCCACCTTGAACAACGCGGTGCCCGTCGCAATGGGATCGATCATGGCGCCGAGATTGGTGTTCTTTTCAACGACCACCAACTCCCTGTCCGCGTGCGCCTTGTCAAACCACGGAACGGTGACCTCTAACCTGGACCACCTTTCGGACTCCGATTTGGCGTCCCGTTTGAAAGTCTCGTCCTTCGCCAATTCGGCGATTTTTTTGGCCTCATTTTTGACATCCTGCACTTCGATCTCGGTCATTTTCATGGCCAGCAGCGTGCGCTCCGCCGTCAAAACTGAATTGCTGTCAGCCTGTACCTGGCGTTCAGACTGAAGTATTTGGGCCAGCGAGATCGCGCCTTTTTCAAACAGGTCGTTTTGCCTCTTCAACGTTGCCTTGCTAAGGGCCAGACTGCACACGGCATCCACCAGGGCGGCCTTGGCCGTCCCAAGAGCGACGCTATGAACCACGCACAGCATGTCGCCTTGCTTGACCCGGTCGCCGTAACGCAAATAGCGCCGCTCCACGGGCCTGGAGGAGGTTGGGTGAGCCGGATCCGGCGCGTCGTCAACCTTCTTGATGTCGGCGATTTCGCCCGGGAATCGTGCGGGCAAGGAAAAGAGGGTTTCATTGTCGAAGTTGACAGTGCCGATGAGTGGAGGCAATGGCCGGGACTTGGAGTTACGTCTAACCGCCACCGGCTTGATTTGCAGGCCCATGATCGCTGGCTTGGTCAGCGCAATGCCCGGTCTGCCGTCGGCGTCACGGACCACCTTGGCTGCCCCCGCCTTCCCTTTGCTCGCGGCGAAGTCGGCATCGGGTACTCTCAGCCCGACCAACTCGCGCAGGGCTGGCACGGTGAAAACCGCCGTGATCCCACCGACAAGCAAAATGCAAACTGCCACCAAGGCCACGACAACCACAACTGTGCGACCCATTCGGCGACCCGGCATGACAAACCTCTCTCAAAGTTGCTGACATAGGTGGGCGTCCTGGGAAAAGGAAGGAGAGCGGCAGGGATGCATGGCAAAATGTATGCCAATACTGAGGCCGCCAATGGAACGCTACCCAAATCTCCCAGCCAGCTTTACTTAGGAAAGATTGACGCCAAAATGGCAAATTGCAATGTGTGGACTCCAAACGATCATGCTGATCGCCGGCATGCCACCGGAACAGGCCATGAACCCGGCCGTCGCTGCAAACCATGGTGCTTGTAATCTAATGTTTTTGGCGTGTTTACAGCAGGGTTTGCAGCCGTGTTTTACCTTGGCACCTCAATTGCACCTGCTGCACGCTATGTGCGGCCGAGCAGCTAATTGAGCCGGCTTGCGCGCACTCGCAAAACCAACGCGAAGCGTAAGCGAGGATCCTCGCTTACGCTGAGAATCCTCGTTTACCCTGAGGGTTTTTGCTTACCCCGAGGGTCCTCGTTTACGCTTCGGGTTGGTGAATGGCGCTGGGCCATGTTAGGAGTCAAAAACGAATGGCTGACGACGGGAGGTTCTTGCTTTCATCAAATGCAATAAGAATAATCCTTGAAACGCTGGCAAAAAGGGGAGCTGGCGCATCATGCCCCATGTGCGGCAGTTTGGGAGCTTTTGAACTGGCAAACGGCTACCTCATCCATAGGATTTATGAAGACCCAAGTATCGAGACGCAAGACTTTGCAAGTCGCCAACTTGTTCCTTTGGTGGCGCTCATTTGCGGCAATTGTGGGTTTGTTAGTCAGCATGCACTTGGTACGCTGGGACTGATGCACTTGATTTCTCAGGCCGACTCGAGCCAAGAAGACGCAAGATGAAGACTGTTGCCGAAGCGCTTCAGGAGGCCCTTCAACATCACCAGGCGGGCCGCGTGCGGCAGGCCGAATTGGCTTACAAACAAATCCTCGAAGCCGATCCCCGCCAACCCGATGCGCTGCATTTGTTGGGAGTGATCGCTTTCCAATGCGGGTCGAACGAGTTAGCAATTCAGCACATCCGCGCGGCCATCGCCCAGCAACCTGGATTCGCGGCTTACCACAACAACCTCGGTTTGGCCTACCGCGCTGCTCACCAGCTGGCTGAAGCGCGAGCCTGTCATGAAGAGGCTCTGCGGCTCGATCAAGGCTACGCGGCGGCCCACCTCAACCTGGCTAACGTGTTTCGCGAATTGGGTCAAGCCACCGACTCACTGGCCAGCTACCGCCGGGCCCTGCAACTGCAGCCTCGGTCCGCCGAGGCTCACCTGGGATTGGGAAAATTGTTGCAGAATATGGGCCGGCTGGGCGAGGCCCTGGTCTGCGTCGAGGAAGCACTGCGCCTGCAGCCGAGGTTTGCCGACGCCCACCACCACCGCGGCGAGATCCTTCAGGACCTATGCCGCCTTGATGAAGCCCTGGCGAGCTATACGCATGCTGTCGATCTCAAGCCCGATTATGCCGACGCCCACTACAGCGCTATTGCCGTCCTCGATGACCTCGGCCGGCACGCCGAGGCACAACAATGGTGGGACCGCCTTCTCAATGCCGCTGGCAGCGACGGGGCCCGCATTCGGGCTGCACTGGCGACCCCGATTATATTCCAGTCAGCCGAGCAAATGCGCCGCCAGCGTCAGCGGTTGGAAGAACGCGCTTGCCAGGCTCCAACAACAGCAGCTCGTTATCGGCGATCCACTGACGGAAGCCAACACCACCAACTTCTACGCGGCGTTTCACGGCGTGGATGACCGACACGTGCAGGCGCAGCTGGCTGCCATTTACACCAAGGCAACACCGTCCCTCACTTATGTCGCGCCTCATTGCAAGCAGCCTGAAGGCGTTGTGCCAGGCCGGCCATTGCGTGTCGGTTTCATTTCGCGCTTCTTGCACATGCACACCATCGGCGAAGTCAACGTCGGCTTCTTGCGCAACCTGTCGAGGGAAATTTGCCGCGTGGTCCTTTTGCGCCTGCCTGGCCCCGACGACCCACTGGGCCGTCTGATCCGTGAAAGCGCCGACGAAGTTGTGGCTCTGGCCCCAGAGCTGGCCGCGGCCCGCGGACAGATTGCCGACCAGCGCCTGGATGTGCTGTTTTACACCGACATCGGCATGGACCCTGCCACTTATTTCCTGGCCTTTGCCCGCCTGGCACCAGTGCAATGCGTCACCTGGGGTCACCCGGTGACCACGGGCATTCCGGCGATCGATTACTACTTGTCCAGCGCCGACCTTGAGCCTCCCGACGCCGCTAAGCATTACACCGAAGAGCTGGTGTGTTTGCGCAGGCCTGCCGACTTTCTATTACGCGCCGGCATTCTTTAAGCCGGCCAAGACGCGCCGGCATTTTGGGCTCTCCGAGGACGACCATCTTTACATGTGCACGCAGGCGCCTTTCAAGGTCCACCCCAATTTTGACGCCCTGCTCGGAGAGATTCTGCGCCGACCCGCTCGGGCGCGTGCTGTTCATTCGCAGCCATCATCCCCAATGGACCCACCAGCTGCTGCGCCGCTTCAGGCGCACTTTGCCAGATGAAGCGGACCGCATCCAGTTTCTGCCCCACCAGGGCGGCCAGGATTATTTGCACCTTCTTGCAGTATGCGATGTGCTGCTGGACACCACCCACTTCGGCGGCGGCAACACGGCATTCAAGGCCTTTTCGGTCGGCGCTCCAATTGTCACCATGCCCGGGGATTTCGCCCGCAGTCATGTTACCGCCGCCTGCTACCGCAAAATGGGCGTGCTGGATTGCATCGCCCAGAGCCCCGACGAGTACGTTCGGATCGCGGTCCACCTGGGCACTGAGCCGCAGTGGCGCCAAATGGTTAAACGCCGAATCGAGGCGGCGCGCGGTGTACTCTTCGAGAACCAAGGCGTGGTGCGGGAATTGGAGCAGTTCTTTGTCGAAGCGGTTGGCAAGGCCGCTACCAAGTAGGTCAGCCTTTTCAGGCTGACATGGCTTGACAATTGGGCGATTTAGGTCAGGAGTCAGGCTAGAAAACCTGACCTACGACCTGCTTGCTGGCCCGCACGACGTATTGGAATGCCATCGACCGCTCCGCGAAAGGCTTTTCGGGCAGGCCGAGCTGCTTGACAAATGGGAGGAACAAACGCAAAAACTCCGCCTCGCGAGGCTGCGATTGGGGTGTGCTGTTGCTGCGAGTATTTATGTCGAGGATGTGCAGTCCAGCCTGGGCGAAGAGTTGGCGGATGCTGGGTTCTGTAAAGAAACGCAAGTGCGTACGGTCGAACAGCCCCTGCTCAAGATGCGGCCATTCGCCCATGAGCAGGTGGATCAAGGCACTCCAGTGGGCAATATTCGGTATGCAGGCCAGGACAAGTCCCTGCGGCGTCAGCCATTCGCCATGGCGGCGAAGCACCGACCAGGGATCGACCAGATGCTCGAGGACGTCGCCATAGACCAGCACGTCCACCGTTGCTGGTTTGACGGGGATGGCGCATGCCGGCCAGGTGTTCCACGTGGCCGACAATCACCTCGTCGAGGTGCCCTGCAGCGCGGGCGGCGGCCTCGGGGTTCAGCTCGATCCCGACATAACGGCAGTGGGGATTGATGCGCTTGTAGTGCTGACCCAAGGAACCGCCGGCACAACCAATCTCCACGATCAAGCGGGCATCGGCAGGCAGCAGCCGAAGCAAATCGGCGTTGAGCACGTTGTAATAGTCGAATTGGCTTGCGCTCATGTCATTCTTTGTATGGCCATTGTAGCAACAAAAAAGAAGCAATTGCCACATACCTGACCTGAACAATACAATGGGCGCTGCCCGCTGGTGCAAGGTTTGCAGCGTAACTGCAACGCGAAGCCGAAGTGGCGGAATGGCAGACGCGCCGGACTCAAAATCCGGTTCACGCAAGTGAGTGTGGGTTCAAGTCCCACCTTCGGCAGTGCTGTTTACCCCGGAGCCAACGGTGATGGCGATTATTGTGGAATGCCGTTGGCTCCGGGCTCGACGATAACGGTTTTCAAGGAGCCAGACATGACCGCATCATTTCGCGGACGGATTTACGACGACATCACCCAGACGATCGGCAACACGCCGCTCATCCGCCTGCGCCGCGTGGTCGGCGACGCCAAGGCGACGGTGGTCGGCAAGATGGAAAACTTCAATCCGCTCTGGTCGGTCAAGGATCGCATCGGCGTGGCCATGATCGACGCCGCCGAACGCGACGGCAAGATCAACAAGGACACCACCATCATCGAGCCGACCAGCGGCAACACCGGCATCGGCCTGGCCTTTCACCTGCGCCGCACGCGGCTACAAGCTCATCGTCACCATGCCCGAGACCATGAGTCTCGAACGCCGCCGGCTTCTCAAAGCGTTCGGGGCCGAGGTCGTGCTGACGCCAGGCGAAAAGGGCATGAACGGCGCCATCGCCCGGGCCGAGGAACTGCTGCGCAGCCACGCCGAATTCGTTCATGCCGCAGCAGTTCAAGAATCCCGCCAATCCCGAGATCCATCGCAAGACCACCGCCGAGGAGATCTGGAACGACACCGACGGCAAGGTCGACATCCTGGTCTCCGGCGTCGGCACCGGCGGCACCATCACCGGCGTCAGCGAGGTCATCAAGAAACGCAAACCGAGCTTCAAGGCCATCGCCGTCGAGCCGGTCGCCAGTCCGGTCATCACGCAAAAGATGAACAAGCCAACCGCTGCAAGCCGGGCCGGCACCGCATCCAGGGCATCGGCGCGGGCTTCATTCCGGGCGTGCTCAATGTGGCCATCATTGACGAGGTGGTTCAGGTGAAGGATGACGATGCCTTCGACATGGCCCGCCGGCTGGCGCGAGAAGAAGGGATGCTGTGCGGCATCAGCTGCGGGGCGGCGGCGTATGTCGCGGTGCAGGTGGCCAAACGGCCGGAAAACGCGGGCAAAATGATCGTTGTTGTCTTGCCGGACCTGGGCGAACGGTATCTGTCAACGCCGCTGTTCCCGGAATGATATCAACCCGAAGCGTAAGCGAGGTTGTTTGCTTTGCATCGCTTACGCTTCGGGTTGGTATTAGCAGGGGCCAAATCTACCTGGCTTTAGCCGTCCGTTTGGTCTTGAAGTTGGGCATCTTGCCGGTGTTCACTTCCTTCTCCCATTCGTCGAGCAACGGCCAGGACACGGCACATGTGCCGAAATCGGCCATGAACTGGTATTGTGTCAGGCGGTCGATGGCTTTTTGGACAATGGCGTTGTCTTTGCGAAATACCGGCCCGTGGCTCGGCAGCAGAAACTCGGCGTTGTCCTCGCGAATGCGTGTTAGCGACGCCAAGAAATCGGGAATGCACGAGCCGTGGTGGGCGTCAATGGCGCCGACACAGCTATCCTTGTAGATGTTGTCGCCGCTGAACAGCAGCTTGCCCATTTTGAGGCTGATCTGGCCCGCGGTGTGGCCGGGCGTGTGCCAGACTGCCAGTTTTTGGTCGCCGACTTCGATCGTGTCGCCGTCGTTCAAAAGAAGATCGACCTTGCAGCGCGGCATGGGGATGTGAAAATTCTGCGCCTTGATCGTGGCGTAGGTCATGATTTCGTCGCCGGTTTCCAGAGGCTGCACCGAAGAGGGATGGGCCGCAACTTGCGTCTTCAGCAGCTCGCTTGCCCTGGCCAGGCCCTGAATGTGGTCGGCGTCGGCATGCGTGGCGATGATCATTTTGCATGCCGACAGGCTGAAATCCATACCGCGGATCAGGTCGATGACCTCATCGACCGTGTCGAGGTAGCCGATGTCGATGAGCAGCCATTCGCTGCCGCCGTCGATGAGATAGAGATTGACTCCCAGGCGCCGCCCGGCCTGGTAATTCATCTCGATGACATGGGGAAACAGATATTTTCGCGGCTGCACGTTTAGAGCTCCCCAAGCCGCTTGGGGCGAGCGGCTTTGCGTTGAAATCATAGTTTGCGTGATGTCATCATAAGGCTGCCGGCGGCACGCAGCAAGCCACGCCTTGTCGGCGCTCCTACAATGGCACTGGCTAAATTGTTTTCGCAGAGAGTATCCCATGCTGAAAATCCGCCTTCCCGATGGATCGATTCGCGAGATCGCCCCCGGCACGACCGGCAGGCAGATTGCGGAGGGCATCGGCAAACGCCTGGCCCAGGCAGCTGTCGCTGTTGAGTTCGACGGGCGAATCGTCGACCTTGATCGCGAGCTACCGCCGCCCGACGCCGACGGAACCGGGCTGGCCCAGGACGCTGGGCAGGAGCACAAATTTCGGATTCTCACGGATCGCGATCCCGAAGCGTTGGGAGTGCTGCGCCACAGCTGCGCCCATGTCATGGCCCGGGCGGTCATGCGGCTGTTTCCGAACGTCCAGCTTGCCTTCGGCCCGACCATCGAAAATGGCTTCTACTACGACATCGATTCCGAACCTCCCATTCGCGAGGAAGACTTCCCGCGCATCGAGGAAGAGATGCGCAAGATCGTCGAACAGGCCGAGCCGTTCGAGCGCTTCGAGCGGTCCACGGCCGAGGCACGCGGGTTAGTCGAGGATCTGAAACAGGGCTACAAGGTCGAGCACATCGACGACGAATTGAAACAGTATCCCTCGCTCAGCTTCTATCGTCAGGGCGAATTCATCGACCTGTGCCGCGGCCCGCATATTCCGCATGCAGGCAAGATCGGCGCTTTCAAGGTTCTGAGCATCGCCGGGGCGTACTGGAAGAACGACTCCACCCGCAAGCAGCTTCAGCGGCTCTACGGCACCGCGTTCTTCACGCAGAAGGACCTCGACGCCTATCTCAAGCAGATCGAGGAAGCGAAGAAACGCGATCATCGCTTGCTCGGCAAGCAGCTCAAGCTGTTCACCATCAGCCCGCTGGTCGGCAGCGGGTTGATCCTGTGGATGCCCAAGGGGGCAACCGTCCGCGGCATTCTGGAGACTTTCATCAAGGACGAACTGGTCAAACGCGGCTATCAGCCGGTGTACACCCCGCACATCGGCCGGCTGGAGCTGTACCGCACCAGCGGCCATTTCCCGTATTACCGCGACGCTCAGTTTCCGCCGATGTATTTCCGGCCCGCCGCCGGCGCCCTCGACCTGGCCCAGTGGCGGCTGGCTGCCGGCGAGATCGACGACAAAAAAGAGCAGTTGATGCAGGAATACATGGCCATGTCGAAATTCCATGTTCCCGGTTACGAAGAAGCCAAGACCGACGCCGAGCGTCTGGAAGCGGTTCACCAGCAGGTGCTCAGTCTTTTGAAATACCTGCACGTCGAGCTGCCCGAGTATCACCAGGCGGTCACCAGCACAGATCGGGCCGCGGCGCTGCTGAACTGGCTCGAGGAACAGGAAGGCTATTTGCTCAAGCCGATGAACTGTCCGCATCACATTCAAATCTACAAAGCCGAGCAGCGCAGCTACCGCGATTTGCCGGTGCGATTGGCCGAATTTGGCACCGTCTATCGCTTCGAGCAGACCGGCGAGCTTTCGGGCATGACGCGAGTGCGCGGCTTCACCCAGGACGACGCCCACCTGTTCTGCACCGAGGATCAAGTTGGTGCGGAATTCGGCGCCTGCATCGACTTCACCCGGTTTTTCCTCAACACGTTGGGGTTGACCGATTATCGCGTGCGGATCGGCTTTCGCGATCCCGACAGCGACAAATATGTCGGCTCGGATCAAGCCTGGGCCAAGGCCCAAGAAGCGATTCACAAGGTGGCGGTGTCGATGGGTCTGCCGGAGCTGCACGTCGAACCGGGCGAGGCTGCCTTTTATGGGCCCAAGATCGATTTCGTCGTCAAGGATTGCATCGGCCGCGATTGGCAGTTGGGGACGGTCCAGCTCGATTACAACTTGCCCGAGCGCTTCGAACTCGAATACATCGGTGCCGACAACAAGCCGCACCGCCCGGTGATGATCCATCGCGCTCCATTCGGCTCGATGGAGCGTTTCATGGGCATCCTGATCGAGCATTTCGCGGGGGCTTTCCCGCTGTGGCTGGCGCCGGAGCAGGTCCGCGTGCTGACTGTGAGCGAGAAGTTCAACGATTATGCGCAAAAAGTGGAAGCTGAGCTAAAGAGCAGGGGCCTGCGCGTGGCGGCGGACCTGCGGCCGGAGAAAATCGGCTTTAAGATTCGCGAGGCACAAATAGAAAAGATACCATACATGCTGGTGGTCGGCGACAAGGAGCAGCAGGCCGGCAATGTGTCGGTGCGGGAGCGCAGCAAGGGCGATCTGGGAGCGATGTCCATTGCCCAGCTGACGGCGCTCCTTGAAAAGGAAGTCCGTGAAAAATTGCTTAGATAATCCTGGTTGGTTGCCCTTTGCAATCGCCCCTGGCCGCTTATCATGGCATTAGTTGCGCAGTTCAGGTTCTCGGTCGCTTCCCGCTAGCGGCCGCCTGTCGTTTCTCGGAGGCCTTGACTCATGGCGATTTCCGGCAGCTTCAAGCAACAATGCCCCAGTTGCGAAGCAATGGTGCCCATCAAAGACAGCTCGGTGGTCGGCAAAAAAGTTGACTGTCCCAAATGCAAATACCGCTTCGTCGTCGTGGATCCGGTCCTCAAGGACAAAAAGGCCGTAGAGGCTGCGGGCAAAAACAAGGACAGTGCCGTCAAATCCAAGGGCGCCGCCAAGCCGACCGAAGTCGAGGAGGACCTTGTCGAGGTCGAGGAAGAGGGCGAGGACGAGGCCGAGGCGGCGCCGCCCAGCGGCAAAGCGGGCAAACGCAAGGGCGGCAACGAGTCCAAAGGCAAAAAATCCAAGAAAAAGAAGCAGGCCGCCGCCGCGGGCAATCGCAAACTGCTTATCGGCGTTGGCCTGGCCGGCGTGGGCGTGGTCGTCCTGGGCATCGCGGCCTTTATGCTCATTGGCGGCGGGGGCGGAACCCCCAAGATTGCCGGGTCTGGGGGGGGCAAGGGCGGATCACCCGTGTCCGACGACCCCGGCGTCGGCAAAGGGAAGGGAGGCAAAGCCCCGAAGGTGACTGAAAATAAGGAGGACCAGCCGCCCGTCGCGGCGGGTGGGCCGGCCGGCGCGGATAACACCAATTTCTTGCCCCCGACCAGCGATGTCGTCTATCACAGCTGGTTCAAGGACTTCCTCGCCAGCCCATTTGGAAACGCCTCTTTCGATGCTCCCGGCGCGTTCACCGACGCCGAATTCCAAAACAAGCTCGGCATCCCGATCATGTCCGTCGATGACATTCTCACGGCGGAGAATTTCAGCGAAAACTGGACGTTCCACGTGATCCACACCACCAAGCCCATCGACGACATGCGGCCTTTAATGCGCGCGCTGGGCTTTGAAGTCAACACGCCGTGGCCTGGCAACAAGACTAGCCACAAGTGCTATGCCGTCAGTCCCAGGAGCGCGGCCTGGCTGTTGACACTGGCCAAGCTGCCGCTGTTCGTGCCCGCCCACATGCTCAACTCCCAGCCGGTGACCGCCAAACAGCAACAGTTTTTGCTGCACGTGCGCGATGCCCAAACGCTGATTTTCGCTCACGAAATGCCCATGCTCCAATACCTCAAGGTCGACGGCAAATTCGAGTTCGATGCAGCCAATGTGCAAGCAGCCAAAAACCCACCACCGGCGACGGCCGGGGCACCGCCTTTCAACGACGCTTACATGACGATCAAGCCGCCATTGCGCACCATGCTGCTGCAGGTGGAGTCCAGGAATGCGGGGGAAAAGGTCTTGTTCAGCACGGCCACCCGCCTGCGGACTGCCATTCTCAAGCGCAAAGCCGGGGACGACAACAAAACCCATTACGGGATCAGGCCGTTTTGGGATGTCGTCAACCTCCTGGACGAAAAGGGCGACCGCATTGATAATGTTGGCTCGGCCTTGGTCATGAGAGATGGATCCACATTCGCGCTCAACAATATCTTGAGCTGCAACACCGCCAAGGAAGCGGAGGGCTTGCAACGTGATCTTGCCGATAACGTCGCTCCTAATATGGTTCAGTTTTTTGCCGCCGTCCTTGGTCACAAGGTTGACATCGTCGACGTTCCGCCCGACGCCAAAGCGCCAACCGCCAAGGATGACGCCAAATCCAGCCGCATCAAGGTATCCACGGATTCCAGCAACGCCAAATTTGTCCTGGAGTTGCTGCTCCCCGGTGCCGTTCTGGACAAACTGAAGGGAGCCACACAGCTCATGGCTGTGGGTCTTAAGGGCGCGGCGGACATTGCCAGTGGGGCGGATAATATCTTCGTGCTGGCGGACGCCGGGAAGAATCTTGGGCAGAAAGACCTCCTCGCAAAGTTCGATTTGCAGCCGGGCACATTCCCGCCCGGTGCATTCAAGCGGCCTGGCTCTACGTTGCGAACCGCGCGAGCCTGCCAACCGCGTCAGCTGGATGGGCGGACTGCTGCCGTACCTCGGCCAGGATGCACTTTACAATAATGTTGACTTCACCAGATCGTGGCGGGACGGGGAGAACTGGGTGGCGGCCCGGACCTTGGTTCCTCAGTTTCTAAATCCCAGTTTCCCTGCTTCGTCGCGCTATGTCTCCAGCCCCGGCATGCCCCTGGATTGCGCGGGGACGCATTTTGTGGGTATTTCCGGCATTGGCATCGATGCGGCCGACGCCGTGACCGGCAAACCCGGCCAACTCGGGATTTTCGGTTACGATCGGATGACGTCGATCAAGGACATCGCGAAGGGACGGGGTCTCGCGCACACCGTTCTGCTGATCCGCGTGCCCTACGATGGCCCAGCTGGTATCACGCCCTGGATCGCCGGTGGCGGCAGCACCGTTCGCGGCGTGCCCGAGAAGAACAGTCTCGAACCGTTCCTGTCCACGGACGCCAAGGGCGAGCGTGGAACATTCGCCGTGATGGCGGACGGCTCCGTGCGCTATTTGAAAAAGGGGATGTCGGATGAGCTCTTCAAGCAGATTTGCACCGTAGACGGCCCCAAAACGGACCCCTGGGACGATTTCGAAGCCACATATCCACCGCTGACGCCACCCAAGGAGACGGTCCTTCCGCCCCTAAAGGGCCAACCAATACCGCCGGGACGCGGTACGGGTGGCAGTGGCAGCGGAAGTGGAGGAGGCGTAAGTGGTGGTGATGCGGGCGGTGGAGTGGCCGGCGGAGGGGGCGGGAAAGCCCCTGCAGGTCTTCCCAGCGGCTGGGAAATGTACAAGGAAAGCGAAGTTGGATTCACCATTTTCATGAAGGCCGGCGCCGCCAAAATGGAAGAATTAGGCGTCATGGGTGGCATTATGAAGGGCTTCAGGCTAAGCAATGATTCTGACAAGATGGTGTATTATGCCGCCGGTCAGCTTGCTCCGATCGGTGCGCCGGAGCTCGACCCCATCAAGGCTTTCGAAGACGTCAAGTCAGGCCTTGGCCAACTTGGAACCAAGGTCGAAGTGACTGACGAGAAAAAAATAAAATTAGGCAAACATGAAGGACGGGAACACAAAGTAACCGTCCACATGCAAGGCGGCTTTTCCGCGGTCATGTATCAACGCACCTATGTGGTCGAGGATCGGATTTATGTCCTCCGAATCGGGCTAAAGGACATTTCGCCGAAATCGGCGGAATACAGCCAGTTTTTCAATTCATTCAAGCTCACCACTCCGGGAAAGTAACTGGCAATGGCCGAGATGGCGAAACGGCACACGGAGTGTGCCTACTACTATTGTAGTAGGCACACTCCGTGTGCCGTCTCGACCATCGCCTGCTGCTTTACGCAGTCACGACAACCTTGCCCATAAGTGTGCCTGCCTTGTGGAGCGTGTTTTCCTCCAACAGCCTGTGAGCCGCCGCCGTTTCGCTAAGCGGAAAAGTTTTGCCGATGAGGGCGTGCAGTTTCTTTTGGGAAAACCAAGCATTGATGTCGTCCGCGCAGCGCCGCTGCTCTGCCGGCGAAGCATTGAACATTGCGAAGCCGAACAGGGAACAGTCCTTGACGTAAAATGGTCCTGCTGGAAAAACCGGCTGAGCCTGCCGCCCCGCCATAACGATCATGCGGCCCCGCTTTGCCAAAAGCGGCACCGTTCGCAACAAGTCGGGTTCGCGCTGGGTTTCATACCACACGTTGATTCCCTGGTCCTTGACGAAGTCTCTTATCTTCGCGTCGACGCTGTCGGTTTTATAATTGAGCACCAGGTCCGCGCCCCAATTTGTGCAAATGGCTGCCTTGTCCGCCGAGCCGACCGTGGTGATGACCTTGGCCCCGACCGCCTTGGCCATTTGCAGCACCATCGAGCCCACGCCGCCCGTGCCGCCGTTGACGAAGACGGTTTCGCCGGCCCGCAGATTGGCGCACCGAAAAAGACCCAAATGGGCCGTGATGCCGGTCAATGCCACCGCCGCGGCTTGCTCATCGGAAGCAATGGCCGGTGTCGGATATAGCCAATCCTCGGCGACGCAGGCAAATTCCGCGCATGTGCCTTGGCGGCCGAGCAGTCCCTGGTTTGAACCCCACACCCGGTCGCCCGGCTTAAGTCGCGTCACTCCGGGACCAACCGCTTCCACAACCCCGGCAAGGTCGGTGCCGGTGATGAATGGTTTGGGAAGGGGCATTGCAACGGTGCCCGAGCGAACATAGCAATCGATCGGGTTGAGTGCCGCGACGCGGACGCGCACCAGCGCTTCTCCGGCTTTCGGCGCCGATTGCGGCAAATCGCCATATCGGATAACGTCGGGTGGGCCGGGGCTGTCAAGAAAGGCTGCTTTCATGGTCGGCTATCCTCCAGGTTGGTGTTGGAGTATCTTAGAGGCTCCAAAAAAAGGGGACAGACTGCCAACGAACTGCAAACCGGTTTGCTGCTGGGTGTCTCTTGCGGCTTCGCGGTGGGCATGGTTGCGTTGGTGTGGCAGCGGGATTTTGCCTTGGTGGCTTGCCTGGTCGGAAGTATTGCGGGCGGTGTGACGGCCGCAGCGGTGTTCGGCTTGCTGGTGCCGTGTTTGCTGCACCTGGCGCAGCGCGATACGAAGGTCGCTGCCGGGCCGATTGTGTTGGCGTCAGCCGATATGGTGACCTTGTTGGTGTATTTCAATTTGGCGAGGTGGTTGTTAGGGTGATGACGGGGGCGTTTCCTGAACATGGATTGCCGGCGCCATAAAATAACAAGATGGCAATCCATTGTGTGCGATGGGCTGATCAGTTTCCCGAGTCATGTCGCGGGGGCGCCGTGGCCATCGGCAATTTTGACGGCGTCCACCTCGGCCACCAGGCGTTGCTTGCCGAGCTGCGCCGCCAGGCCGCGCGAATTAATGGCCCGGCCGTGGCCATGACTTTCGATCCGCCGCCAGCGCAGCTCCTTCGTCCCACCAGCAGCCCTTCAGTTTTGACCACGCTAGCCGATCGAACGCGCTTGATGCAAGCGCACGGCGCCGACCACGTGCTGGTCATGCAGACCACGCCTGAGCTGCTGCAAAAGACCGCCCGCCAGTTTTTCGATTGCGTCATCAAGAGTGGTTTGGCCGCCGGAGCGACAGTGCCTGGCTTCAATTTCGCTTTCGGCCACAACCGGGAGGGCACGGTCGAGACACTGACAGCCATGTGTCGCGAGGCCGGCATGGCTTGCGCACCAGTGCCGCCGCTCCACGTTGGCGGCCAACCAGTTTCGAGCAGTCGCATTCGAGCGCTGCTGCTCGGAGGTGAAGCAGACACGGCAGGCACGCTGCTTGGCCGGCCTTACCGCATCACCGCCAACGTCACCACCGGCCAACGTCGCGGCCAAACGCTTGGCTTTCCCACGGCGAACCTCGACAAGATAGCGACGCTGATTCCCGGCAACGGCGTCTATGCGGCCCGCGCCAGCACGCCGGCCGACGCTGGGCCGCGGCCGCCAACATCGGCGCCAATCCGACCTTCGGCGAACAGGAGCGCAAGATCGAAGTTCACCTGATCGATTTTTCCGGCGACCTTTACGGGCAAACGCTGAGCGTCGATTTTCTCTTGCGGGTGCGCGAAACTCGCAAGTTTGCCGATCCCGCCGAACTGGTCAGCCAGTTGCATGCTGACATTGCACGCGGCGCGGCACATTGCTCATGATGAGGACAGCCTGTAAGCGAATCAACCTGGGATCTCTCATGCATAATCTCTCGCTGCCAATGCACGGTCGCGGCACGTCGGCCAATCCGGCCAGCCGGTTCGACCGGATCGCTTACGAGCGCGATCCCGATGCGCCGCCGGACGACGAAGTGTCTCCCGCCACGATCCTGCTGAGCGACACCACGCGGAGCATCATTGCCACCAACGACAGCCCCGACGTCGGCTTCGACGCCAGCATCAATCCCTACCGCGGCTGCGAACACGGCTGCAGCTACTGCTATGCCCGGCCTTATCACGAATACCTCGGGCTTTCGGCAGGGCTCGATTTTGAGACGAAAATCCTGGTGAAGGAAGACGCCCCCCAGCTGCTGCGGCGCGAGCTGCAAGCGCCGAAATGGCAGCCGCGCGTGCTCGGCATCAGCGGCGTGACTGACGCCTATCAACCCGTCGAACGCCGCCTTGGCCTTACGCGGCGTTGCCTTGAGGTGCTGGCCGACTTTCGCAACCCGGTCGTGGTCGTCACCAAAAACCACCTTGTGACGCGCGATGGCGACTTGCTTGGCCAGCTGGCGGCATACAACGCGGCCTTGGTTTTCATTTCGTTGACGACGCTCGACGCCGACTTGGCCGGGCGCATGGAGCCGCGTGCTTCGCGTCCCGCCGGACGCCTGGCCGCGATCAAGGAGTTGCGTGATGCGGGTGTGCCGGTGGGAGTGATGGTGGCGCCGATCATTCCAGGCTTGAACGATCACGAAATCCCCGCAATCTTGCAAGCCGCCGCCGAGTCGGGCGCCGCGTTTGCCGGTTACACGATTTTGCGCCTGCCACATGGTGTCGGGGCGGTGTTCGAGCAATGGCTGACTGAGCACTACCCTGATCGGAAGGACAAGGTCCTGGGCCGAGTACGTGAGATGCGCGGGGGCCAGATAAACGACTCGCGTTTCGGCAGCCGCATGAAGGGCGAAGGCGTGCTGGCGAAGTCTATAGGCGACCTGTTTGCCATGGCCCGCAAGAAAAGCGGATTGGCACGCAAGGCGCCGGTGGTGTCCGCCGCCGCGTTTCGCCGGCCCGCCGATGCCGCGCAGCCTACGCTCTTTGACGGGTTGCCGTGATTGCCCCTCTTACCGCCACCGGTCAGACCTTGCTGTATCTCTTTACATTTCGTTGGCGTAACGTTAAAGCCTGCCAGACTTTCTCATCCCCCTGAGCAAAGGAGAAACCCATGATTGCCACTTTGTTTGTGATCGCTTTAATGGCTCCGCTGAACGTCGAGCAATTACTTTGCCACCAATGCCCTGGTGCCAGCAGGCAAACAAGCAATGATTGCGGTTTCGAATCCCCGCCATGCCGAGTGAGAAATGTGAGTACGGAGTTTCGCCCAGGGCCGAATGTATTTGAAACGCAGCCTCCTTTCCCGAGAGAAGGTCAGATTGTTATTCGCGTTCGGATCGGTTCCCAGGAGAGTACGGAAGTTCCATTCGGTTTGCAAAGCAGGACGCTAGAAAGTGGTTGTGGCCGTTTTGAGGATGGAGAGGGAAGCATCGGAGCGATTCTGTTCTCCCTTAGTCATGAGTTATCTTTTCAGCCGGCAGTGGAAGAAAAACCCTCATTTTTGACGTGGCTCCCCTTCGAGGCGGCGGCCAGTGTATTCAACGACAACGTGCTCCTTTTTCAACCGAAGCAACCAATGGCGGTGACGATCACAGGCATTGAATGGCAATATGATGGACAAACGCTGCCTGGAGGGCAATTGCAGCTGCCGGCTGCAATGACGCTGGTGTCAGAGATAATAGGACCCCCAGCTGTTACCGATATCGAAGATCGAACTCAAATGTTTTCCTTTTATATGTCTGTCTGGAAGTAATTCCCAAATGTCCAAGGTTCTGATCCTCGGCGCTGGCATCTCCGGGCTCACTGTCGCCTACCGCTTGCAGCACGCTCTGCCGGCTGCCGACATCACCATCCTCGAACCGCTAGGCCGCCCCGGCGGCACCATCTGGACAGCGCGGCAAGACGGTTTTCAAATCGAAATCGGCCCCAACGGTTTTCTCGACACCAAGCCTGCGACGGTGGACCTTTGCCGCGATCTCGGCTTGGGCGACCGCCTTATCACGGCGAGTGAGGCGGCCGCCAAGAACCGCTTCCTGTTTGTTGATGGCCGCCTGCGAGCGCTGCCAGGCGGCTTGATTTCCTTCCTGAGGACTGATTTGCTTAGCCTGCGCGGCAAAATCTTGCTGCTGCTGGAGCGATTTCGTCCGCCGCGCCTGAATTCCACAGACGAATCAGTGCGGGACTTCGCCATCCGCCGCGCCGGGCAAGAAGCTGCCGACGTCTTTGCCGACGCCTTGGTGACCGGCATTCACGCCGGCGACCCAGCGCTCTTGAGCGTGCGGGCCGCATTTCCCCGATTGGCCGCTCTTGAGCGCGAATTCGGCAGCGTTATCAAAGGTTTTGACCGCCTCGCCAAGCAGCGCCGGGCACTGGCGAAAGCGAGCGGGCGGCCGATTGAGCGGCCCGGCAGGATGTGGTCATTTCAAGACGGGTTGCGGGTGTTGGTGGAATCGCTGTCCGCCCAGCTGAAACGCCAGCCGTTGTTCGGCATCCGGGTTCAGCGCATCGCAAAGAGCGATGAGACGGGCCGGCTCCAGTGGATTGCCTCAACATCGGGCAATGAAAAATGGAGGCGCCGATGCCATCGTGTTGGCTTGCCCAGCCCACGTGCAAGCGGCACTGCTCGCCGACCTCGATCATGAACTGGCCGAAAGAATCGGGGGCATTGCCTACAACCGCGTTGCCGTGGTGGCACTGGGATTTCGCCGCGATGACGTACCCATGTCGCTCGAAGGTTTCGGCTATATCGCACCGCAGCGGACACGACGCGATCTCCTCGGTGTACAGTGGTGCTCGTCGATTTTTCCAGGCCGTGCGCCCGACGGCGCCATATTGCTTCGTGCTATGTGCGGCGGTTGGCACCGCGCGGAAGTTGCCGATTGGGACGATGCGCGCTTGCTCGCCGCCGTGCGTGCCGATTTGCAACTGGCCATGGGCATCCGGGCCGAGCCGATCATGCATCACATCGTCCGGTGGGATCGCGCCATACCGCAATACCATCTCGGCCACCTTGAGCGCGTGGCCTGGATCGAGGGCGCACCGCCCAGCACGCCGGTTTGTTTCTTACCGGCAATGCCTACCACGGCGTGGCCATGAACGATTGCACCGAGCAGGGCGCGGCGGTGGCCGGGAGGGTTGCTACGTACTTTTCGACCCCTGCCGTGACAAGGTGACAAGGTGACAAGGTGACCGAAGACATACCTTGTCACCTTGTCACGGCAGGGGTCGCCGATCACCTGCCGGAGAAGCCAGCAGGGGTCGTGACCTGCGCCAACGGCAATCGCACATGAAATGTCGACCCCTGGCCTGGCACACTGCTGGCTCGCACCGACCCATGCATCCCTTGCACCAGAATGTTTCACAATGGATAGCCCCAGGCCAGTGCCGCCGAGTTCGCGGGAGCGAGCTTTGTCCACGCGGTAAAACCGCTCAAAAATCCGCGGCAGATCGCGTTCGGGAATGCCAATTCCCGTATCTTGCACTTCCAGGCATGCCTGCCCGTCATGTGCATGCCAGCGAACGGTAATTTTTCCGCCATCGGGTGTGTATTTCAGTGCGTTGTCCACAAGATTATCGAGGATCTGATCCAGCGCTTCGGCATCCGCCGCGGCGACGACGGGCGGAGCCGCTTTGCCGTTTAGCGCCGCGGCGTCGGTTCCGCTTTGAAATTGACTGACACTGCCGTGACAGTCGATTTCCAACCGTTGACCGCTATTGGCCGCCCTGGCGCAATGACGTTCCAGACAGGCCATCACGGCCTCGCCAACCGCGATAGGCTGAAGGACAAACGCTTCAGCCCCGGATTCGATACGTGCTAGACTTAGCAGGTCCAGAATCAGGCTGTGCAAACGCTGGCCTTCCTCCTGGATCCGGCTGATGAACCGACCTCGGGGTGCCGGATCGTCGGCGGCTCCATCCAGCAACGTCTCGGCGCAGGCCTGAATGACCGAGAGCGGCGTTTTTAGCTCATGGGATACGTTGGCGACGAATTCCTGCCGAAGCTGCTCCAGACGGCGCAGCTCGGTGGTATCGTGCAGCACCAAGACCGCCCCGCGCGCAACGGTGCCCTGGAGCCTGGCAACGTGGGCTGTGAGGCTGCGTGCGGATGGGCCCGTCTTGGTCAGCTCTTCGCGGCAGGGATTGGGGTCGATCATCGCCTTGCGCACCAGCTCGATCAGGCTGCGCTGGCGAACCACCTCCCACATCCTCCGGCCGATGACGGCCTGGCCCCGAATGTCGAGCAATTCCAACGCTCGATCGTTGGCGAACAAAATGCGCTGCTCGGCGTCCAGGGCGACCACGCCTTCGACCATGCCGCTGAGAATCGCGCGCAATTGCTGGCGTTCCTCGTCGAGCTCGGCAAATTGCGTGGCCAGCCGTTCGCTCATGTGGTTAAAGGTCTGGGTCAACGTACGAACTTCACGGGCGCCGCTGGCGTAGACCTTGTGACCGTAATCTCCCGCGGCAACACTTTCAGCGCCTTCCGTCAACTCCTGAAGCGGCGAGGTGGTGCGCTGGGCAAGCCAGTATGCCAGGGCCATCGCCAGAACTCCGGTAATGGCGGCGGTGGACAGCACCAGGCTGCGAAGGCTCGCCATTTCCTCGGCAATGCTCTCGGTTCCCACGGCAATGCGAACGTAGCTGACGCCCTGGCGAGTCGGCGGGATGTGGACCGCACCGTATCCCAACGTCCGCTGCAGGGTCACGCTATCACGCGTGCTGGTGCCGTAGCCATGCTGGCGGGCGGCGATGATCTCGGGACGATCCGCGTGGTTGGCCATCGTGGCCGGGTCGCCGTCGGTGTCAAGCAATACCTTGCCGGCCTCGTCCAGCAACGTGACGCGCGGCATTTGCTCCTTGCGAAGCTCCTTGAGTTTGGCGGCCAGCTCAGCAAGCGGCTTGTCATCATAAGCCCTTACGATTTCGCGAACCAGAACAGCCTTGAAATGCAGGCGTTCTTCGAGCTGCTCGTCGTATTGGTGTTCAACCCGGTGATACACGACAACGCCAAGGCCGCCAATCGCCGCCAGCAGCAGCAGCCCGAAGGTGCCAAACAGCGCCAGAACATTCGGGAGTGCCACATGGTCAATTTGCCCCGCTTCTTTTTACCAACATCAATTCCTGCTCGATCTTTTTGTTGGATGTGTGAGGGTCTTGTGAAAAGGGCAAGTCGTCACGCCCCAGGGCTTGGCTCGCCCTCGCCCTTGTAGCGCGGGTAGCGGTGCAGACCCATCATCAAAACGGCGACAAGCACGTGCTTGGCGACCACCCAGGCGAGAATGGTCAAAAAGGGCCGGCCGTAGGTTGTAACCCATACTGCCGCCAGGATGGTTAGCGTGGACACCATCAACTGATACAAACGAAACTGCAGGCGCTGCTGCCCATCGTCGGCAGTTGTCGCCAGTCGCGGCGGCATTGGAGGGCTTAACTGTGACATGAGCGGTATCCTCACCAAGCTGATACGCTGTTCACCATAGCTGTGATTGGCCATCAAAACAAGTTTACCTGCCTAAAGTAGTAGGCACATTCCGTGTGCCGTTTGCCGCTCTCAACGGCACACGGAGCGTGCCTGCTACTTTGCACCGGCACCTACAGCCTGCCGCATCGCCGTCAACCCGATAGCCGCAACTTGAATCGGTTTCGCCTGCCACAGCATCGGGTTCATCAATTCAAGTGAAACCCAGCCGTCATAGCCAATATCCGCGCAGTTGCTGTACGATTGCCGGCAATCTGAAATCGCCGTCGCCGGGCATGATGCGGTCGGCATCGGTCGCCAATTCCCGTGCCACTCCGGAGACATCGCAAAGCTGCACAAACGCCAGCCGCTCGGGCGTCAGCAAATCCAGGTCCTCGAACTTGCTCGGACCGGTGTAATAGTGAAAAACATCCAGGTTGATGCCGACGTTTGCCTCGCCGCATTGTTCCACCAGGGCCAACGCGGTGTCGAGGCTGGAGCAAAACGTGTCGGACCCACGGCACTCCAGGGCCAGCCGCACATCAAATCCTGCCGCCCACTGCCCCGCCTGCCCAAGAGAAACCACGGCCCGCTCCAGCGCCGCCTGATCGACCTTATGAGCGAAATCGGCGACCACCAGCATCGTGCCGATGCCGAACTGCTGGCAGAGATCGAGCCGGCGGCGGTAATGCTCATAATGCGTTTTACGCTCCAGGCCCTGGGACAACAGCAACCCACCCTGATACGAGCCAGCGGCGAGCGTCATGCTGGCGATCCTCGAGGAGCTTGCGCGTCTGGGCGGGCGAATGCTTCTCCAAATGGGTTTCGAGCTTGGTGAGCCAAACCTCCATGGCCGTCCAGCCGGCGTCCGCGAAGTTGGCGACATCCTCCGCAAACGTGCCCGGCATCGTGGTGGCTTCGCTTATGCATAGCTTCATGATTGATCCTTGCTGCCAGCTTACCGGACTGCCGTCCCAAAGTGAAGGGCGAGGGACGAGGGATGAGGGATGAGGGATGAGGGATGAGGGATGAGGGGCAATGCGGTTGTGATGAATGACGCATTGAACTAAGATGAGCACGTCGTCCCTTTCTACGGAGGTGTGCGCGGTGAATCTGGACAGTAAACGATTGCGGCTGCTTGACATCATGCGCGATCTCGGCAGCGCCGCCGTGGCGTTCAGCGGGGGCATCGACAGTACCGTCGTCGCCCAGGCCGCCCATATTGCGTTGGGTGACCGCGCCGTGGCGGTGACGGCCGACAGCGCCAGTGTGCCGCGCACGAAATTGCCCAGGCGACGGAGCTAGCCAGGCACATCGGCATCCGCCATCGCCTCGTTGCAACCGACGAGTTTGCCGACGCTCGGTATCTGAAAAACGACGGCGCCCGCTGCTATTTTTGCAAGACGGAACTTTACGGCCAAATCGAGCAATTGCTGCCAGAGTTGGGCGTCACGGTCATCTGCAGCGGCGCCAATCTCGACGATCTGGGCGATTATCGGCCTGGGCTAAAGGCCGCGGCGGAGCATGCGGTTCGCCATCCGCTTCAGGAGGCGGAGTTCACCAAGGCGGACGTCAGGGCCCTGGCACTGCAATGGGGGCTGCCCACCTGGGACAAGCCGGCGTCGCCGTGCCTTTCGAGCCGCCTGGCCCCCGGCGTGGCGGTGACGGCCGAGCGGACCGGCCGAGTCGAGGCGGCGGAACGATTTCTGCACGAGCTGGGATTGCGCGAGTGCCGGGTGAGGCTTCACGAAGGCGATTTGGCACGCATCGAGGTGCCGCTGGGCGAAGTCGCACGGTTGGCGGAAGCAGCGGTGCGGGAGGGTATCGTGCTGCGCCTTCGAGAGCTGGGATTCAGGTTTGTGACGCTCGATTTGGAGGGGTTCCGTTCGGGGAATTTGAACCAATTGATTGCTGTGGAGAGCTTGGTAATGGGAAAGCCAACAAACAGAATGTGTTGGCAATAACAATTGAGTCGAGGGGGTCTTCCAAAATGCCGGCGCCCGAGGAAGTGATATTGTACAAAGCTCCCCAAAAAAGGACCGAAAGCCTGAGCGTGAGATCCTGGACGGCTTCGATCCAGCCGCTTATCCCGGTAAAGGTCCATACTTTACGACCAAGAAGGAATTGGCGGAAGATTTCCAGGCATATTACCAAAACGGGCTTCAAGAGTTTCATTTGCCACGTGTGATGTTTGAAGCCCTTTTTGCCCGGGGAATCATCCTATCCGATCCATGGTACAACGAAGGTGTGTCATTTCACGTTCCGGCCGCTGGGTTGGCATTCTTCAACGAGGCGATCAGCCAACGCGCGGCAAATGCTTATTATCCGCAACAAAGTGTTTTGTGAGTGATCAATTTCAAGAATCAGGAGGTTTTCATGTTAGAAATTGGAACAATTCTTCGCGCAAAGGTGGTTCGTGTAGAACCCTACGGCGTTTTCCTGCAGCATGGGGACGAGAAAATCTTCGTCCACCTACCCGAAGTGTCTTGGCGAGACAGACGTCCCTTGCAGGAATGGATCCATCCAGGCGAGGTTATCGACGTCCTGGCCATCGGCTACAATTACATCGACCGCGCAATCATCGCTTCCATGAGGCGAATCTACCCTGACGAGAACCCGTTTCGCGAGCTTGCACGTTTGGAACCAGGCACCGTGTTGGTGGCCAAGGTGAAAGCTACCGATGGCGATGAGTTGTCGGTTGCCTTGTCCAACGGGGCGTGGGGGCACCTACCCAAGCTTACGCTTACTCGGATCCCCGACAGGGGCGACGACATCGAAGTAGTGATTTCGGACCTGTGGGCAGACGACGGGCGGGCACGGTTTGAGCCGGCCCGCTTGGCGGACCGCAGTCCCAATTGTCGGGTTGAAGTGCAGTTACCTCAGCTCAGCGCCAGCGCTTGAAATAGCCGCCGGGCGCAGGCAAGCGATTCCCAGACAATTGGCCCGATGATAATTGATTGCTTGCATTGCACACACACGGTCCGATTCGCTCCGAGCGGCGATTTCCGTGCAATCAATTCGGTATTGAGGAGACAAAGAATTGCGTCTCATGTCACTCCTCGGCAGACCCCTGTGACATGCAATTGGCAACGGATAGCAACGGCCGGGCACGAATGACAACAATTGACATCAGTTTCGTGTCACGCATTGCAGCCTTATTTACTTCGCCAGCAATTCCGTATCCAGCGTCGTCTCGGCGATCTTGCCGTCCTCGCGGTTGACCCGGTAAGCCTTCGCCTTGTCCGTGCTGCTGACCACCTTCAGCAGCTTGTCGTCGACGAAATGCAGGCCGACACCGTTGTCCGCCGCGAGGCCCGGCTTGATCTGGCCACTTTTGATCCAATCCTGATACAGCGGCCGGCAGTCTTTGTTGCCGTCGTAGTCGGTGCAATTGCTGCCCGTCAGGAAGCCCAGGCAGTCCATGACGCTGAGCTTGCCCGGCCGCGAATCAGTGGAGCCTTGCTCGAACCAGCAGATCGAACCTGCCCCTTCGCCGCCCAGGACGATGCCGCGGTCGTAGGCCTTGCGCAGGAGCTTGTCGAGTCCGTGCGCCTTCCACATCGCCAGCATGTTCAGTGCGTTGCCGTTGCCGACATAAATGGCGTCGGCCTCGAGTATTTCGGTCTCGAAACTCTTGGTGCCGGGGGAGGTGATGTATATCTTCTGAAGGCGCGGCTGGCAGTCGAAGTCTTTCATCACCGTATTCCAGCGAGTGATGTCCGACTTGCTGTCGCCGGAAGCCGAGGGCATGAAACAGACTCGGGGCTTGGGTTTGCCGGTCATCTCGATGAAATACTTCATGAGCACGGGCTTGGTTCCCGATTTTTCCAGGCCGCCGCCGCCAACGGCCAGGATTTGCCGCTTGACGGGAGGCTGGGTTTTTTCCGGCTGCTGGGCGGCCTCAAGGGCGGACAATCCCAGCAGCGCTGTTGCCAGGAGGAGGAAAACGGCTGCGAGGGTGGCGAAGCGACATTGTGGATGCACGATGTGGACTCCGGTTTCAAAATCGTTTGTGACGAGGGCGCGAATCAACAGGCCCCAAGAAGAGCAAGATTAGGATGAAGATTATGATTATGAAGAGGATTAAGAGCACGAGTAAGAGTAGGAGAAGGATTGGCTCCCGCCCGTCTGATCCTACTCTTAATCCTCATCGTAATCCTCATCCTCTTCCTAATCATAATCGTCATCTTAATCTTTCTCTTCTTACTGGCCCACTGTGGCATAAGGCCGTGGCAACAAACTACTTTGGCAGCAGTTCCGCCGCGAGCTTCTCCTCGACGACCTGCTCGCCGTTGCGCGTCACCCGATAGGCAGCGGATCCGGCTTTCGCGGTGACGATTTTGAACAGCTTGTCATCCACATAATGCAGGCCCACGGCGTTGTCGGCGGCAATGCCTTCCTTGATCAGGCCCTTTTTGACCCAGTCCTGAAACAACGGCCGGCGTTGTTTTTCGCCGTCGTAATGGGGGACGTTGCTGCCGGGGAGGAAGCCCAGGCAATCCATCGGCGTCAGCGTGGCGGGCCGGGAGTCGGTGGAGCCTTGCTCGAACCAGCAGATCGATCCGGCACTGCCGCCACCCAGAACGCACCCTTTTTCATAAGCCTTGCGGAGAATCTTGTCGACGCCTTGGGCCTGCCAAATAGCGATCATGTTGAGGGTGTTGCCGCCGCCCACGTAAATGGCGTCGGCTGCCAACAACTCGTCCTCGAAGCTCTTCAGGTCGCCGGAGGAGATGAACATCCGCTGCAAGTGCGGGTCGCAATCATAGGCCTTCATGCTTTGCAGCCATTTTTCCATGGAAGCCTTGGGATCGCCAGTCGCGGTGGCCATGTGGCAAACGCGCGGCGTTTTCTTGCCGGTGAGCGACAGGAAGTATTTCATCATCGGCTGCCCGCCGCCGCCGCCGATGGCCAGGATTTGCCGTTTGACCGCGGGTTGCTCCGCCGCCTTATCCTGACTGGCCTCGCTCCAGCCCGGCACGGAGGAAAACGCCAGGATCGCCGCCAGCACGGCCACGGCAATCACAAGGCGACTCTTGCTCAACAGCCCAATGACGCAACGCACGGCAAACCCTCCGGCACACTTGAGATATCAGCGCGAGCGAACTGCTTACAACATCCTATGGATTAACGGATGAGGGATGAAGGATGAGGGATGAAGGAGGAATCAGAATAGCTTTTTTCATCCTTCGTCCTTTATCCTTCATCCCTCGTCCTTCATCCCCTTCGAGATGCCCAACAGCTCCGCGGCCTCGGCGCGGCAACGGCCGAATTCCTCCGCGGTTGCCTTGCTTTTCTCCAAGTTTTGTCGATTGTCGTCCATCCATTTCACAGCCCGGTCGTGCCATTCGCGTGCCTTTTCTTTGTCGCCCAGCTGCCAATGGGCCATGGCCAGGAAGAACCAACCGCCGGCGTCCCCGCCGTTGGTGAGTTGCATCGATTTGTCGAGCGCCGCCATGGTCGCGTTCCAGTCCCCAGCCCGGTAGTGAGCCACCCCCAGCGTTTTCCAGCAGATCCCCACCTTCGGCGCCAATTCAACTGCTTTCGAGGCCAGTTCGACAGCCTTGCCCGGTGCACGAACACTGGGCTCAGGGTGATTGGCGAGCAACTCGGCCACAAAGTCAAGTCTGTTCGCATTTTTCGGCTCCAACTCGATGGCCTTGCCATAAATGGCGACGGCCTCGGCTAATTGGTGGTTGGCCTGGAAGGCGATGCCGAGATTGATGTAGGCGTTCCCATATTTGGGATTGATTTCGATAGCCTTGCAGTGGGCAGCGATGGCGTCGTCAACCTGGTTGTTGCCAAGCAGGGCGAGACCGAGGTTGTTGTAGGCGCCAGCATGGTTGGGGTCGATTGCGATGGCCTTGCGATGAGCGGCGATGGCCTCGATAAACTGCTTCTTGGTTTGCAAGACGTTGCCGAGGTTGGTGTAGGCATTCGCGTCCTTGGGGTTGATGTCGATGGCTTTGCGAAAGGCGGCGATGGCCTCGTCCCATTGATTCTTTGCCCACAAGTCGGTGCCGAGGTTGTTGAAGGCATTCGCATCGTTGGGATTGACTTCGATGGCTTTGCGGTGGAGGGCGATGGCCTCGTCAAACTGATTCTTGCTCCGCAGGGCAATGCCGAGGTTGTTCAAGGCCAGCGAATTCTTGGGGTTGATTTCGATGGCCTTGCGGTACGCGGCAATAGCCTGGTCTAACTGCTTATTGTCCCGGAGAGCGTTGGCCAGATTGTTGTAGTAATTCGCGTTCTTGGGGTCGATTGCGATGGCCTTGCGGTAGGCGGCAATGGCCTGGTCCAAATTTTTATTGTCCCGCAGAGTATTGCCGAGGCTGTTGTGGGCAAACGCAAAGTTGGGGTTGATTTCGATGGCCTTGCGAAAGGCGGCAATGGCCTCGTCGAACTGACGCCTCGAACGTAGGGCATTGCCGAGGTTGTAGTGGGCGTTCGCATACCGAGGTTCGATTTCGATGGCCTTGAGATATGCTGCGATAGCCTCGTCAACCTGCTTTTTGTCTAGCAAGACTCTGCCGAGGTTGTTATAGGCCGCCGCAAACTTGGGATTGAGGTCGATGGCCTTGCGGATGGAGGCGATGGCCTGGTCCAATTGGTTCTTGTCCCTTAGGGCAATGCCAAGGTTCATGTGGGCCATCGCGTAATTTGGGTTGATCTCGATGGCTTTCCGGAAGGCGGCCATGGCTTCGTCCAACTCATTCTTGGCATGCAAGGCAGCCCCGAGATTGCAGTACGCGGCGCTGGCATCTGGACGCAACGCCAACGCCACCCGGTAACAGCCGATCGATTCCTCAATGTCCGCGGGGGTTGACTTGTCACTGGGTCGGAGGAATGTTCCAAGGGCGAAAGCGATCCAAAAATCGGCGGGATGTTGGCTGCGTGCCCACCGCAACAGGGCCATCGCCTCTTGGCGTCCGCCCTGGGGAACGCCGCCAAGCCGCCAGGCCAGCGACTGCAGATTGGCAGGGGTCAGGGACATTCGACGAGCCTGGGCACTCAACCGAAACAACTCCTCCCCGTCATCGGCCGGCGACGCTGCTAAAACTTTTCGCCGCCATGGATCGGAATCCGCCGCGATGGCGAGCGCTCGCAAATCCGCCGTGGACCACTCAGTCTTCAACGGGCCAGCTGCATTAGCCCAAATGTCGAGAGCCACAATTAACGCTTCTGCCACGGCCGGCTCCTCGGCCGAAATCCGCCGGGCCAAGTCCTGGGTTTCGCCCGGCCTCACTTCTAACCCGTATGCTGCGAATGCCGCCGCGTACTGCGCCACCGCCCCGGCATTGTCGTAATGATCGTCGACCAAGGTCGCGTAGGCCATGCGGGCCTCTTCGAGGCCTTGCAGCAGCTTTTCCTGGCGCTTCAGTTGCGCAAAGCGGTGTTCTGCCAGGCCGCGGCCTTGGTCAACCTGCTTATGCATCGCCAGCAGGCGATCCTGCAGTTGCTCATCGGCTGATCCTGTCTTTAGTGCCGCGTCGGCCTGGCCCAAAGCTGCGGCCGCCTGATCCCAAATCGCCAAAATGGCTTCGGCCTCAGGGCTCTTCGCTGTCGGTTTCAGGCCGGTTTTGGCAACCAACTGTTCCGCCCTGGCCAATGCCAGGGTTATCGCCCGCTCTGTCTGCAAGCGCCGCTGCGTCAACTCTTCCTGACGCGTTGATTCCTGAATCGCTCGGTCCCGCAACACCCAACCTGCACCGACAAGGGCCACCAGCAATACAGCGGCCGCCGCCAATGTGACCCGCAACCTGGTCTTGTGCCGTCGGGCAAACTTGCGCACGCGATACCATGCCGACGGGGGGCAGGCTGCCACCGGCTCGTCGTGGAGGTAACGCTGCACGTCGGCCGCGAAAGCACTGGCCGATTCGTAGCGCCGGCCCCTGTCCTTCTCCAACGCCTGCATCACCATCCAATCCAGCTCGCCGCGCATCAATTTGGTCAGCTTGGCAGGCTCGGTCTTCCGATGGGCCGCGATGGACGGAAGGGCATCCGCCGTGCTCAGCCGCGTGCTCGGCTTGGGCGGCTCTTCTTCGCGAATCAGCCGCAGTGCCTCTTCCAGCGCCGCTTGCTTGAGCCGCTTGCGGCTTAGCGGTGTGCTGCCAGTCAGCAACTCGTAAAGCAGCACACCCAGGGCGTAAACGTCGCTGCGCGTGTCGATGTCCAGGGCGTTCAGCTCCGCTTGTTCGGGGCTCATATACTCAAGCGTGCCGACGACATGGCCGAAGCCCGTGAACAGAGTTTTGTCGGTGAGTCGCTGGCCCATCGCCTTGGCCACGCCAAAGTCGATCACTTTGGGGACCGGCTTGCCGTCGTAGCTGGCCACCAGGACGTTGCTCGGTTTGATGTCGCGGTGAATCACGCCTTTTTGGTGGGCATGCTGGATCGCCTGGCAGATGGGGACGAACAACTCAAGACGTTCCTTCGGAGACAACTGATGGTCGTCGCAGTACTTGGTGATCGGCACGCCCTTGACCAGCTCCATCACAAAAAAGGGCCGACCAGATTCGGTGCTGCCGGCGTCGAGGACCTTGGCAATGTTCGGGTGATCCATCAAAGCGATGGCTTGGCGTTCGGCTTCGAATCGGACCAGGACCTCTTTGCTGTCCATGCCGGGCTTGATGACCTTCAGAGCGACTAGGCGGCGGACCGGTTCTTGCTGCTCGGCCATGAAGACGGTGCCCATGCCGCCCTCGCCGAGCACCTGCAGCGCCTTGTAGACGCCGATGCGAGTGCCCGGCCCTTCCGTGGGAGGGCGATCGCTCGTCGCATCGCCGCGGGTTGCCGGCAAAGGCATGAAATTGCCCGCCTTGTCGAGGGCATCCAATAATGCCTCAACCTCGGCTCGCAAGGCAGCATTGCCCTTGCATGCCTGATCCAGGAAAGCCGCCCGCTCAGGGTTGGAGGGACATTCCAGGGCCCTGCCAAAGATCGACTTGACGTCCGGTTCAGCGCTGCTCATGGGCTGACCACCTTTTCATTTCTTTGCCACAATGCCCAACAGCTCCGCGGCTTCGGCGCGGAAGCGTGTGAGTTCTTCAAAACTTGACTTGTCTTTTTCGAGTGCCTCTCGGTTGTTGTCCATCCATAGCACAGCCCGGTCGTACCATTGGCGGGTCTTTTCATTGTCACCCAAATGCCAGTTGGCCATGGCCCGAAAGAACAAATCACTGCTGTCTCCGCCCTTGCGAAGTTCCATCGACTTATCGAGCGCCGCCTCGGCCGCTTTCCAATCTCCGGCCCGATAGTGAGCCACGCCAAGAGTATTCCAGTAGTTTCCAACCGTGGGCGCCAGTTGTACTGCTGTCATTGCGAGCTCTATGGCCTTGGCTGGTGCACGAAGCTTAGGCTCGGGATGGGTTGCCAGCAACCAGGCCAGGCTGTTGAGTCTGGTGGTGTTTTTCGGCTCCAACTCGATGGCTTTGGCATAGGCGGCGATGGCCTCCTCAAACAGATTCTTGGACATCAGCGCGGTGCCGAGATCGTGGTGGGCCAACGCATACTTGGGATTGTTGACGATGGCTTGCCGGTAGGCGGCGATGGCCCCGTCCAATTGGTTGTTGTCACGCAAGGCATTGGCGAGGTGGTAGTTTGCCAGATTATGCCTGGGGTTAACGACGATGGCCTGTCGGTAGGCGGCGATGGCTTCATCCAGCTGCTTCTTGGACGAAAGGGCGATGCCAAGGCCGATGTAGCCTTCCGCGGAGCCTGGGTCGATCTCGGTGACCTTGCGAAAGGCTGTGATGGCTTCGTCAAGCTGTCTTTTGAGCCCAAAAGCGCGGCCGAGGTTGTAATAAGCCGGGGTATGCTTGGGGTCGATGTCGATGGCCTTTTGCAAGGCGACGATGGCGTCGTCCAACTGCTTGGTGGCGATCAGTGCGTGACCGAGGTTGTTGTAGGCATGCACATACTTGGGGTTGATATCGATGGCCTTGCGGAAAGCGGCAATTGCGTTGTCCAGTTCGCGCTTTTCCCGCAGGGTTTTGCCGAGGTCGTAGTAGGCGTCGGCGCGTTTGGGGTTGATATCAATGGCCTTGCGATAGGCGGCAACCGCTTCGTCAAGTTGTTTGTTAGCCTGAAGGGCATGACCGAGGTTTTGATGGAAGGCCGCGTTGTTGGGGCTGATGTCGACGGCCATGCGGAAGGCGGCGAGGGCTTCATCCAATTGATTCTTTTTTGCCAGGGCGCTGCCGAGGTTGTTGTAGGCATTAGCAAACCTAGGGCTGATGGCGATGGCAGTGCGGAACGCGGCGATGGCTTCGTCCAATAGTTTTTTTTTCTGCAGAGCGCGGCCCATCTCGCTGTAAGCAAGTGCGAGTTTTGGGTCAAGGTCGATGGCTTTGCGGTAGGCAACCATGGCCTCCTCAAACCTGTTCGTGTCCCGCAGGGCGCCACCGAGGTTGACGTACGCAAACGCTTGGTTGGGGTTGATGTCGATGGCTTTGCGGTAGCAGACGATAGCCTCATCGAGCTGGTTTTTTTCCTTGAGGGCGTTGCCGAGGTTGTTGTAGACCGCGTTGACGTCAGGCCGTAGCGCCAAAGCCACACGGAAACAGCCGATCGCTTCCTCCATGGCGACTGGAGATTTATCCGCACTAAGATAAAGGTACGATCCCAAATGGAAGGCGATCCAAAAATCCGTGGGGTACTGACCGCGCGCCCAACGCAATAAGCCAATCGCCTCAGCCTTCCCGCTACCTCGAGCAGATTGCAGACTCACCGCCAGCAACGCCAGATTTGCAGGCGGTAGGGACATTTGGCGTGCTTCGGTCGCCAAATTCGACAGCGCTTTTGTATCATTGTCCCGTGCCGCCGCGCGGAGCCTTAGCCGCCAAAGGTCGTCATCCACGGCGTCAGCCAGGGCTCCGATTGCAGTGCCCTCCGACTTCCCCTTCGCACTGATAGTAGCCGAAGTCCACACGTCGAGACCCACGATAAGGGCTTGGCGCACGGCGGGCGGCTCGGCCTGAATCCGTCGGACCAGGACCTCCGCCCCGCCGGGCCTAACTTCCAACCCATAATCCGCGAAGGCAGCGGCGTACTTCGCGATGGCAGCGTTATAGTCAAAGTGGTTATCAACCCAATTGGATAGCGTCATCCTGGCCTCGTCCAGGTCGCTCAAGAGCTTTTCCTGACGCTGTAAGTGTGCGCGGCGGCGTTCGGCCTCGGCTCGACCTTGTTTGACTTGCTCCCGCATAACTAGCACGCGCTGTTGTGTACGTTCGTCGGCCGCACCGGTCTTCAACGCCGACTCTGCCTGGCTCAGCGCTGCGTCAGATTGACCCCACATCGCAACCACCGTATCTGCTTCCTGACTGTTTACGCTTGCAGTCTTGCTAGCTCGGTCGCGAATTTGGTCCGCCTTCACTAACGCCACATTCACCGACTGCTCCGTCTGAGCAAGTTGCTTGGATCGATCGGCCTCTCGCCTCGCTTCCTGAACCGCCCGGTCCCACAGTGCCCAACTGACGCCAACAACAGCCAAAAGCAGCACCACGGCCGCCGCCAGCGTTGTCCGCAGTCCAGCCTTATGCCGTCGGCCAAATTTCGCATGCGATACCAGGCCGACGGCGGGCAAGCCGCCACCGGCTCATCGTGCAAGTAACGCTGCACGTCGGCCGCGAAAGCGCTAGCCGATTCGTAACGCCGGCCCCTGTCCTTTTCCAGAGCCTGCATTACCATCCAATCCAGCTCACCCCGCATCATGTTTGTCAGCCTGGCAGGCTCGGTCTTCCGACTGCGCCGCGATCGAGGGAAGAGCATCCGCGGTGCTCAGCCGAGTGCTAGGTTTGGGCGGCTCCTCCTCGCGGATCAGCCGCAATGCCTCCTCGAGCGCCGCTTGCTTGAGCCGCTTGCGGCTTAGCGGTGTACTGCCGGTAAGCAACTCATACAACAGCACCCCTAAGGCGTAAACATCGCTGCGAGTGTCGATGTCCAGGGCATTCAGCTCCGCCTGCTCGGGCGACATGTATTCCAGCGTGCCGACGACATGCCCGAAGCCCGTGAATAAAGTTCTGTCCGTGAGTCGCTGGCCCATCGCCTTGGCCACGCCGAAATCAATCACCTTGGGGACAGGCTTGCCGTCGTAACTGGCGACAAGCACGTTGCTCGGCTTGATGTCGCGGTGAATCACCCCTTTTTGGTGGGCGTGCTGGATCGCTTGACAAATTGGGACAAACAGCTCCAGACGTTCCCGCGGCGAAAACTGGTGGTCGTCGCAGTACTTGGTGATTGGCACGCCCTTGACCAGTTCCATGACGAAATACGGCCTGCCGGAGTCGGTACTGCCTGCGTCGAGCACTTTAGCAATGTTGGGATGATCCATGAGGGCGATGGCTTGACGTTCGGCCTCGAAGCGGGCCAGGACCTCTTTGCTGTCCATGCCCGGCTTGATGACCTTGAGAGCGACCAGGCGGCGCACCGGTTCTTGCTGCTCGGCCATGAAGACGGTGCCCATGCCGCCCTCGCCGAGCACCTGGAGAACCTTGTAAGGCCCGATGCGAGTGCTCGGCCCCTCGCTAAGCAGGCCGGCAGCTTCGCCGCGGGTGGCGGGCAGGGGCATAAAGCTGCCTGCCTTGTCGAGGGCCCCCAACAAGGAATCGACTTCCGCACGCAAAGCATCGTTGCCCTTACAGGCCTCGTCAAGAAAGCCCGCCCGCTCGGCCCCGGCGGCGAACTCCAGGGCTTTGCCGAAAATGGACTTGACGCCTTGTTCAGCGCCTGCTCATTTGTCTATTACCATGGGACCATCGTGTCACTTGTTTGGCGGAGGGACCGTGCGCGGCTCTCCCTTTATTCATGCGATAACCAGGCATCAGGACTGCCAAAAAAAATGCCGATAAGCGTCAATGCTTTTTGATACAAAATCACAATTGGGAAGCTCCCACATCCCTTCCGAGACACCTGTACAGCCACGCCTTGGCGTAAGCCCAATTGCGATAGGCGGTTCTGACTGAGATTCCGAGGGCGTTGGCAGCCTGCTCCACCGTCAAACCGGCAAAGTACAGGAGCTTGACCAGCTCAGCGGTCGGCGGATCTTGGGCAGCCAGTTTTTCCAGCGCTTTCGTCGACGGCAAGCAAATCGTCTGGCGGTCCTGCGGATACGAGGAGATCGTCGGCAAGCTCCACCCGCTGTCTGTCGCCGCCGTGCCGAAGCCGTTTCTTGCGGCGGGCATTTTCGACGAGGATACGGCGCATGGCCTCGGCGGCGGCGGCGAAGAAATGGCGGCGATTCTCGAACTGCTCATCGCCGATCAACCGCAAATAGGCCTCATGCACCAGGGCCGTAGCATCGAGTGTCTGTCCCGGCCTTTCATGGGCGAGCTGGGCCGCGGCAAGTTTGCGCAGCTCGGCGTAGACCAACGGCAAGAGTTGCTCGGCGGCGAGGGCGTCGTCGTGGGCGAGGCTGGACAGGATTCGGGTGACTTCGTTCATGGAGCCTCGGTCATGGCTGCCTGCGGATTTGGCCAGTAGGAATTCGTTCAACCAGCGCGAAGTTCTCGCCGCCCAATGCGCCACCCACCGCCAGCAAGGACTGGCCCGGGGATGCCACCAATCGATGGACAATCCTGCGCTGGGGCAATTTTCCGACCTGCTCCCAACCATCGCCCTTCACACTGAGGCGCAAAACCTGGCCATCGCCGACGCTGGCATAAACCCGGCCGTCGGCCGCGCATGCCGCCGGCCCAAAGCCGTTGCTGCGCGGGCCTGGCAGTTCCGGGCCCGTGGACCACGTATCGGTTTTCAGATCATAGATGTTGACCTTCAGTTGAATTTCGCCATCCTCGTCGATCCCGCCAATAACGTAGGCCTTGCCATCGACAGCGGCAGCCGCCAAAGCCCGACGTTGAAACGGCTGCTTGACCGACTCCCATTTCAAGGGCTGCTTGCTCAGGTCAAGAACCAACCCGGTTGGCTGCCAATCCTCGCCTTTGCCCGCTCCGTTGAGTTTCCAACCGCCGAATACCAGAAGTTTGTCACCGATGACCACAGCATCGTGCGATGACCGAGCCTCTGGCAAATCGGGCATGGCTTCCCACTTCTTGGCGGCTGGATCGAAGCGAGAGCAGCTGGCATGCGAACGGTTGTCGGTCTTCTCTCCCGGTTTGTTCACCGGTTGCATGCCGCCGATTCTGTAGAGTTTTCCCTGGTGGGCCACAAGGGCCAGGCCCTGCATGCCGGGCCCGCCGGCAGATCCTCCCAGGCTTTGGGATTGGCCAAATTGAGCCGCTGGAACGTGCCCAGAACCGCGGCCGTGGAGTATTCGTGTGTTTTGGCACAGTGGCCGCCGTAGACATATAGCCAACCGTCAGCGACGTCGGCGCCGAAACTGGAAACCGTGCGCGGCAACGGCGGCAGCTTGGCTGGCTCCTGGTGAGGAAGGGTGACGATTGAAGCCCGGATGGCGATTCCGGTGTTCACCGGCACAATCAAGCTGAAAGCCGGCGTGACCATCAAAGCCAGACACAGCAGGCTGATCGCAAAATTCCTCATCACGGCTGACCTCCAAGGCTTGGAATGATGTTGACAAGGGCAATGCCCATCTTGCTGGTTGCGGGACTTCAACGCAAGCAAAATCTACGGTGAACATGGCTTCCCAGTTGCCGATTTCCGTTTACAATGTGCGCAATAACAAATGCTGACCAGGAGTCTGAAATGCAGACGTTCTCCCGCGAACAGCTTGCTGCCTATCTCGATGACACGTTGAGCGACAGTCAAACCGCCCAGCTGGAGCAGGCGCTTCGGCAATCGGAGCCGCTGCGCCGCCAGCTTCGCGGCCTGATGTCCGACCGCGACCGGGGTGAACACTCCATTGGCGCCATCTGGCGTCGGCAGCGCCTGACCTGTCCAAGCCGGGAGCTGCTCGGAAATTATGTGCTCCAGGTGCTGGAGAGCGATCAGCAGGATTACCTGGATTTTCATCTGCACACGATCGGCTGCGCTTACTGCCTCGCTAATCTGGCCGATCTTCAAGCCCAGCAAGAGGAGCCTCCGGTGCGATCGCAGCAGCGCCGGCAGCGATTCTTCGAATCCAGCGCGGGGCTGCTGCGGCCAAAGTAGTAGGCACACATAGTAGTAGGCACACTCCGTGTGCCGTTGTTTGCTCAAACGGCACACGGAGTGTGCCTACTACTATGTGTGCCTATTACTTTGACGTATTCCGCGACAACCAGTAAAGCGGCACCCCCGTAAGCACGGCTAGCACGTTCAATGCCACCACCATTGCGCCCAAATCCTCCTCTAATATGCCCGCTACGCTGCCGTACACCATCACCGCGCAGATCGCGCAATAGATCAATGGTGTCCAGGGAAAAAACGGCATCGTAAAAGGCCGGTAAATGGATTTGTCCCGACGCCGCAGCACGAACAGGGCCACGCCGGTCAGCAGGAAAAACAACCAAAAAACCGGGGCCGTCCCATCCACAATCGCTTGGAAACTGTCCTGGCTTTGGAAAAAACAGGCCACAAGGACAATCGTCGCAACGGAGACGAACCCCTGCACTAGCAATGCAACCGCTGGCGTGCCGAAGCGTGGGCTCCATTTGCCCAGGGGGGCAAACAGACTGTGGTCGGCGCCGAACTCGGAGAAAATGCGCGAGCTCGTAAAAATACAGCCGTTAATGGCGCCAAGAGTTGAGACCATGACCAAGACGCATATTGCTTGCTCGCCGTATCCCCACGGCGCGAGCGCCAGCACGTCGGCTGCAACCTCACTGGAGCCTGCCGCTCCCTCGTAGCCAAGTCCTACCGCGTAAGCCACGTTCACCAAAAGGTAAAGGGCAATGACCGCGGCGGTTGCCAGCAGCAACGCCAACGGCAGATTGCGGCGGGGGTTACGCACTTCCGCGGCGATGTAGCCACCTTCGTGCCAGCCGGAATAGGTCCACATCACCAAAATCAAAGCCAAGCTTAGTGCTGCAAGGCTTGAATGCTCGGTGGCGTCGACGCGCACCGCCATGGTCGGTTGCCCCGGCTGGACCAGCACTTTGGCGGTAAGCCCAACCACGTCGGCGGCAGTCTTATCTTTGCCGTCCATTTTAATTTTGGTCTTGCTGTTGATTGAAAAACGCCTGGGTTCCACGGTGCTGGTAGTGCCCACGAGAATATCAGCGGGATTGGCAGCCAGCACCTTGCCTTGGTAGACGGCAAACTGTTCCTTGGTCGCCGGGTCCCGCGCCCACAAAAAGCCCGCGGCCAGCACGCCGCCAAGGCCCAGCACCTTGGCTGCCGTCAAGGTGTTTTGCGTGAATTTGCCGGCGCGAACGCCGAGAATGTTGGTGATCGTCAGCACCACAATCGGCAGCAGTGCCGTTGCCGTGTAAAGGAGTGAGTAATGCTGGAAAGTCTTTTCGGGATCGAGAAGGCGCATGGTGTAGTCGGCAAAGACGTAAGCCACGGCCACCATGCTTGCGCCGTCCGAATGATCACCAACTGGCCCCAGGCGAAAAGGAAACCAGCCCAGGAGCCGAAGGCCCTCGTTAGGTAGATGTATTCACCGCCGGAGCGCGGATAAGTAGTCGCCAGCTCCGCAAAGCAAAATGCGCCGACGACCGCCAACAAACCGCCCACCAGCCATACGCCAAATGCTTGAAGCGGACCGCCCGACAAGGCAAAAACGTCCCCAGGCGTCCTGAAGATGCCGGCCCCGATAATTACGCCGACGATGATGCAAATGGTGTCCCACAAGCCGAAGTGGGCTGGTCGGGCTTTCGCCTCGGTTTCCTCACGGATTGGTTCCATCGGCACTTGCTCCTGGCCGTTGCCATCGTATTTGCCCAGAAGGGTTTCGCCAAGGGCATTGACAAAGTGGGATTTATACAAACTCGCCTTGATTTTTTTGCAAAAAGGCCAATTGCAATTATTGCCGCCGGAGGTGCGTCTTCTTCGCAACCGCAATTGGTGAAAGATGTTGAGTCGAAAGCTGCCGCCAATCTCCAAGTTTGGCACGTCAGTTGCTCTTATTGCTCACGCTCAGGTCGAACTGGTTCCTCTCGATGTTTGCTGGTTGGCCTGGCATGACTCGCAACCGCGAAAACTTTCGCAAACCGCCGCAAGATGTGGCGGTCCATGACGGACAAGGAGACGGTCCATGCTCAAGACTTTGGTGTTAGTATGCGCGGCCATGACGACTTGCACCGCAAGCGGCTATGGCATCCACATGTCTGGTTGGCTTAACGGCAATTCTTCGCCAACAACCCAGGTTCAGAGCAGCGACCCTCTCCACAGCGACGCGGCGATGCGTTATCGGCTCAATCAATCCACCAACTGGCGCATGATCATGTCGATCAAGTAGCCCTGTTTTCTGCAATCCCTAACGAAAGGAGTCGACCAATGTTTCACATGGATGCGGCTAGCGACGGCGATTGGGAAGACGTTTGGATCGATCTCGGCGGCGAGGGGTAATCCCCCGCCCTTCAAATATGACGCCCCTTGAGCAGGCGCTTGCCAAGCGCGGGGTCGCGTGCTGTAAACGGCCCCTCCTCTCTGTCGCGCGACAGACAACGGGCGTACATCTCCATCTTCGCGTCGAGGTCATCGGCGTGATGCACTATCAACACTTCCGGAACGAGCGGCAATCGCGGCGAGCCCCATTCGGGCAACGCCAGGTGCGACAGGATCAGATGCTCCAGCAGACGCACCAGTTCCGGATCCACATCTGCCAGTTCCCGGGCAGTGTCGCGCACCAGGTCACGACCGAGCACGAGGTGGCCTAGCAGCTTGCCCGGGACTGTCGGTTGCGGATTGATCGGCTCGTCGCCGAATTCCATCACCTTCCCCATGTCGTGCAAAATCGCTCCGGCAATCACCAGATCTTTATTGAGCGGCGGTTTAAGCTCCGGATAACGCGCAGCGTAAACCTCCGCAAGGTGGACGCAAATGTTGGCCACCGCGACGGTGTGCTCCAGCAGGCCCCCAGCGAAAGGATAAAACTTGTCGGGCGTTGCCGGCAAGCGTTTCAGGGCCTCACCGTGGCGCTCAAGAATAGTCAGCACCAGCCGACGCAACGGCTCGCCGGCGATGTGCTTGCCGACCAATATTTGCAACTCGCCGAGCATGGCGTCGCCGTCGAAACGCGAACGCTCGACAAACGCGGCGGGATCGAAACCGGCGGCTTTGTCGGCATCGTTGACCGGGCGGATTTGCTGGATCTCGATTTGAGCGCCGTAGCGTTCGGATTCGCGATAAATGCCGCGAATCTTATAGAAGGTGCCTTCTCGCCAGTTACTTTCGCATTCTTCAAAGCGGCCGCCGTCGACCCATACCATTACCGACGCCGTTCGTCCGGCGTCGCGAAATTTGCAGAGGTAGTACGGCTTGCCGTCGCGAGTCGTTCCTTTGCTCCGCTCTGCCATCAGGACGAAGAAGTCGCCCGCTTGGCCCGCGGTCAACTCACACAGGCGCACCAGCGGCGGTTTGGTGGAAGCCATGGTTGACTCCGTGGCTCTGAGTAGAACGGAATTTATTCCGTTCGTTTTACTCAGGAACGGAATAAATTCCGTTCTACGAGCTCAGGAACGGAATAAATTCCGTTCTACGACAACTTAAGCGTCACGCACTCTTCTTGTCCGGCGTCGGCTGCTTCTCGAAGAGCGGCTTTTCACCACGGACCACCTGGTCGGTGACCACGTACTTGCCCTTGGCGTCCATGTCCGGCAGCTCGAACATGATGTCGGTCATGACTTCCTCGACGATGCTCCGCAAGCCGCGGGCGCCGGTGTCGCGTGCCCGGGCCTTGCGGGCGATTTCCTTGAGTGCACCTGGATGGAACTCCAGCTCCGCGCCTTCCATCTCGAACAGCTTCTGGTACTGCCTGACCAGGGCGTTGCGCGGCTCGGTCAGGATGCGCACCAGCGATTCCTCGTCGAGCGGATCGAGCGGGGCCAGCACCGGCAAACGGCCGATGAACTCGGGAATCATGCCGAAGTCGAGCAGATCGTCGCTGGTCACCTTGCTCAGCAGTTCGCCCAGGTGCTGTTCGCGCTCCATCGGGTTGCTGCCGAAGCCGATCGTCTTGCGGCCGATGCGGCGGGCGATGATGTTGTCGAGGCCGACGAATGTGCCGCCGCAGATGAACAGGATGTTGGTGGTGTCGACCTGGATGTACTGCTGTTCGGGATGCTTGCGGCCGCCCTGCGGCGGCACGTTGCTGACGGTGCCTTCCAGCATCTTGAGCAAGGCCTGCTGCACGCCTTCGCCGCTGACGTCGCGGGTGATGCTGACGTTTTGCGTGGTCTTGGCGATCTTGTCGACTTCGTCGATGTAGATGATGCCGCGCTGGGCCGCCTCGATGTCGAAATCGGCGGCGTGCAGCAGCTTGAGCAGCAGGTTCTCGACGTCCTCGCCGACGTAGCCGGCTTCGGTCAGCGTGGTGGCGTCGCCGATGGCGAACGGCACGTCGAGGATGCGGGCCAGGGTCCGGGCCAGCAGCGTCTTGCCGCTGCCGGTCGGGCCGATCAGCAGGATGTTGCTCTTGTCGACTTCGACGTCGCTGATGGCCCTCGTCGCCGAGGCTGAGCCGTTTGTAATGATTGTGCACGGCCACCGACAGCACCTTCTTGGCGCGGTGCTGGCCGATGACGTATTGATCGAGCTTGTCCTTGATCGAGCGCGGCGAGGGGATATTCGTGACCACGCTCTTGGTCACGTTTCGGCGGCGTTTTTCCTGATCGATGATCGACTGGCACAGTTCGATGCACTCGCCGCAGATATAGACGTCGCCCGGCCCTTCGACCAGGGGACCGACGTCGCGATAGCTTTTGCGGCAGAAGGAGCAATAGGCATTGCGGTTCCGTCCGGTGTTTCCGGTGGGTCGCCGTCCACCAGTGCCCGAGCCAGTGTCTTTCGTCGCCATGCAATCTCCTTCAAGTGACGCCGTCCCCAACCGGAAAAGGTCCGGGGCTCAGCGACATGGGGTTTCTCGGGTTTGGATAACTCGGCTTGTTGGAAGAAACGACTCCTCGTTGCCTCTGCGAATTCTACGATTCACTCGGCAAACACGCAAGCAGTTTATCCAGCTTACCCAGGGTTTGCTGACTAGCCTCCCGTGCATCCTCACTTTCCTCCCTGCGGGCCACAAAAGCGGTTTTCTCAGCAGGCGCAAGATTCCGTCACCGGCTTTCCTTGCGCTGCCTTTCTATCGCTTCCTGAATCCGCTGTCTTTCCTCGGGCGCGTATCTCTCCGTGCTCATCCACGGTTTGGTTGAGCTGGGCAAGTGCATCGCCTTTGATGGTCGTCGGCAGTTTCAAGGTGCGATACCAGCGGACGGTTAGCCAGAGAGCGACGCCGCCGCACGCCAGTACGGCCAAAAAAATGGCGTGGGTCGCGAGCAGGTCTGGATCGATGAACCATGCCAAAGTCCAGCAAACAGGTTGCGCAGCTTGCGTGGAGGTCTTCATCTCCCAAACCCTGAACGCCGCTCATTCAAGTCAAGTTTCGCCTGGGCCAATCGGCGATGAGCTTGGCTCCGTTCGCTCAGTTATTATAGCGCTGGATCCACCATGTGGCCGACATTCTCTAAAGTTCAGCTGCTTCTTTGCCGACAAGGTGCCGGCGTCCACGGAAAAAGTTGCCGGCATTCTCCATTCGTCGCAGTAGAACGGAATTTATTCCGTTCGGCCAAGGGAACGGAATAAATTCCGTTCTACGTGGGGAACGGAATAAATTCCGTTCTAACTCACCTCGCATGGTCTTTCGGCTGATGTGCCTCTTTGCGTCATCTGCCGGGACTTGGGAGGGCCAAGGACCTCGTTCAGCAACACGGCCGTGCGCAGCGTCTTGGGATGCTTCAGGAACGCCGCCAGCTGCACCATGGCCGCCGCACGCGGGCGAACGTCTTCCTTCAGAAGCGCCGCAGCGGCAGGCGGAGCCTGCGCAGGCAGCGTGACAGGTTGGGCCACGGGCAGCACCGTTGGCACTGGCTCCACCCGGCGCGCCCGCTTCACAGGCAACGGCGGCGGCGCCCGACGGCGGGGTTTGGGCGGTGCTTCTTCCCACGGCGGCAAGTTGTCGCCGCGCAGGACCTTGGGCCTGGGTTTCTGCTGGTCCTTGTTGCCGCGCAGCCACGAGCCGAGGATAGCCATCAGCACCGCGATCACCAGCAGGATCAACCCGATATCTTGACGCATGTTGTCATTTCTCCTGGCGTTGCCGGTCGCTCGTGCCGACGCCGGCGATGGAGTTGCGCATTTCGGTGTCGGATTGCAGGTTGCGCAGGTTGTAGTAGTCCATGACGCCGAGACGGCCCGTGCGGAAGGCCTAGGCGATCGCCAGCGGGTACCTCCGCCTCGGCCTCCATCACCTTGGCCCGGTTCTCCTCGACCTTGGCCCTCATTTCCTGCTCCAGGGCGACCGCGGCCGCCCGGCGTTTCTCGGCCAGGGCCTGGGCCACCTGCAAGTCGGCCTCGGCCTGGTTGGCCTGCAGCTTGGCGCCGATGTTCTCGCCGACGTCGATCTCGGCCACGTCGATCGACACGATCTCGAACGCCGTCTGCGAATCGAGCGAGTTCTTGAGCACGGCCTGCGAGATCAGGTTGGGGTTGGCCAGCACGTCGGTGTGGTGCTCGGCGCTGCCGATCGCCTTGACGATGCCTTCGCCGACGCGGGCGATGATCGTCTCTTCGGTGGCGCCGCCGACGAGGCGGTCGAGCTTGGTGCGGACGGTGACGCGGGCCCGGGCCTTGCAGCTGAATGCCGTTCTTGCAGACGCCGTCGAGCGTCGGCTTGCCCTTGGTCGGATCGGGGCAATCGATGACCTTGGGATTGACGCTGGTTTGACGGCGTCGAGCACGTCGCGGCCGGCCAGGTCGATGGCGGCGGCCCTTCCACGGCAGATCGATCCCGGCCTTGTGGGCGGCGATGACGGCCGCCGCGGTTTTCGGCACGTTGCCGCGGGCCAGGTAATGGGCCTCCATTTCCTTGGTCGACATCTTGACCCCGGCCTGCACCAGGGCGATCTTTTGCCGGACGATCATCGCGTAATCGACGTTGCGCAGCTTCATGCCAACCAAATCCACCGATGCTGACGTGCGCCCCGGTGAGGTAACCTTGCATCCACAGGCGCATGAAGCTTAAGAAAATCACCATGAAGAAGATGGCGACCAGGATCAGGATGAAGGCGAGTATCAACCAAGGGTAGTTACGTGTCAGCCACTCCGCAGGCTCTTCTTTAGGTACAGGGATTGGTGCGTTTTCGTCGAGCTTCTTTTTGGCGTCGTCGGCTTTTTGGACGACTTGGGCGAAAAATGCGAAAATCATGCGAGTCTCCCTGACGTTAGCAAGTAATATCCGTCATACCAACCCGAAGTGTAAGCGAGGCAATTTGCTGGCCCTCGCTTACGCTTCGGGTTGGTATGGTGAAAACCCGATAATCCCAGTTAACGGCCCAGGATCGCCGTATCCATCGTGCCAAGATCGGGCGGCGCCGGCACCTCGCGCACAAGCACACGGCCTTCCTTGACGTCGATGCAGCGTACCCAGCGGTTGGGTTCGATCATTGCTCCATCAGTCATCGTATCAACTCGCTTGCCGTCGAAATCGACAAGGCCGCACGGCCGCAACGCCGACAGCGTGCGCCCATGCCGACCGCGCAGCCGCTCCAGCTCGAGATTGACGGGCATGTTGGCGACAGTTTCGTCATCCTGGGGACCCGGCAAAAACAGCCGTTTACCCAGTGGTGTATTCGGCCAGATGCGCATCAACGCGCCGCCGGCCACGGGCACCACGACCAGCAGCACTGCCAATGTGGTCACGCCGGTGGGCAAGCCGTAACGGAACGTCAAGGCCACACCAATGATGGCGGCGCCGGTGCCCAGGGCTAGCAGCACGCCGTGGGTCGGAACAAATAACTCCGCCGCCATCAGCACAAGGCCCAGGGCAATCAGTCCGTAAGCTAAAGCCAGGGTGTCCATCAAATCAACCCACCGCTCACAACACCTGTTTGACCACGATGCGATTGCCTTCAATCTCTATCACCTGCACCCGCGTGCCGGCATCGACGAAATCACCTTCGGCGGTCACGTCGAGGAATTGATCGCCGATTTGCGCCTTTCCCGCCGGCCGCAATGTGGTCGCCGCCACGCCCATGGCGCCTAACAACGCGGACGAACGCAGGCCCAGTTGGGTGATATCAACATCGCCCACGTGCTCCGGTTCCTGCGGGGGCTCGAGCACCAGGCGATTCGCATACGGAATGTTTGGCAAATAGCGCACCAGCGCTATCGCCCCGATCATTCCTCCCACGAGGCCAATGGCGACTGTGGCCAACGCACCGCCGGCATTGCTCCATTCCTGGGAATTGGACGGCAGCTGTTCAACGATCACCAACGCCAGGCTGATGATTATCAGGGCTATGCCGCTGATGGCCGTGATGCCGAAACCCGGAAGCAGGAAGATCTCGATGCCTATGAGGATAATGCCCAGGATGAAGAGCAGCACTGCCAACAAAGTGAACTCCAGGGACGATTGGCCGGCAAATGCGTGGGACCAGAAGAAGAGCACAAAGCAGATCGCCGACACTATCCCCGGCAGACCAAAGCCCGGTATTTTCAGTTCAAGAATCAACCCCGCAACCCCTAGCATGATGAGAATGACGTTGACCAGCGGTTCACGCAGGAATGAGGCCACCGCGTCCAGCCAATCGTCACGCGACGTTTCCACCTTGGTGGGATTGAAGCCGTAGCGATCGTAAAGGGTTTCCGGCGAGGTGACATCGCTGTACCTGGCAATTCCCAGTTGCTGGGCGGTCCGGCCATCGAGACTCAAGAACTCGGCTTTACCGGGTTCGAGCATGGCCTGGAACGGAGCGCTGGGGTAACCCTGGGCGACAGCCAGGTCCACCAGCATTTTCTGCTTGACCGCCAGCGCCTTTGGATCGAGGTTGCCAAGGTAATCGAAGCCGCCCAACTTGGCATCGGGCGCCATGACGATCTCCGAACAGCCGACAGCCAGAAAAGTTGCCGCCCCTAGCGATTTTCCCGACGGCACATAGGCGATGGTTTTGACGGGCAGCACGCCGCCGAAATCCGTAAGTGTGCGGAGCTTTTCGGCCATCGTGGCGGCGTCCCTGGTCTCACCGCCTTCGCAGTCGAGGTGGAGAATGATCACGTTGGCCTGTTTGCGGATGGCGGCCCTGATGCGCCGATCCAGCGAGTTGAGCTTGCCGGGGTCCAATGCTCCGTGGATTTCAATGCGCCAAACCACTGGTGTCCGATCCACCAAGGTGTCCTCGCGCAGACTCAATGCCGGCAAACCGTACAGGTCCTTGACGTCCGTTCTGGTTTCCGCGCGAGCCTTGCAGAGGCCGACTTTCTGGGCTTCTTCGAGGTCAAATGTAGACTGGGTCCTGGATAGCTCCATCACTTTTGGCAGCAGCCCGGGAATAGACCGGGACTTGGCGGCATCTTTGTAGGCCTCGTCGCCTTCCCTCGGCAGCTGTTTATCCTGGTTGCGAAGTACGTTGCCCAGTTTCCCCTTGCTCGACATGACTATCTCGCGGCAGGTCAGCACGGGGAGCACGGTGTGGTCAGAAACCTCGTCGTGGACAAAAGCGACAGTCAGCACGTTAGGGCAGTTGGGCACATGGCCTGAACCGAGCCGGCTGATGAAATCCTTGAGCTGAATGCAGGGAAACACACTTGTAGTGCCCGCGGGCTTGCCGTGCGGATTGAAATCAAAGACGACAGTGCGCAGCGTGCGTTTCTCGTTGACGACGGCGTTTTGGACGCGTTTCTCCATCTGCAGCACGGCGTTCTCGGTAACAGGATTGGGCACGGTGAGGAATAGTCCATCTTCTTTGTTGTTAGGTTGGTGAGCATTTGCTGAAGTCAACCTGGCGCTCACCAAGGCAAACGCGAAGAAAAACCATACCCACCCGAAGCGCAAGCGAGGGCTGCTGTTGGCCCTCGCTTGCGCTTCGGGTGGGTATTGCTGTTCGCTTAAACAGGCCAATCCAGGCGCACCGCCGCCGCGCAGCCGACGCCAAGCAAACCATGCAGATTCCAGCAGATTTGTTGCCATGTGCCGAACCTTGCCCTGGGGCCATCCGTGCGCGGACGTGCGCACTACCCTATTATACGTTGTCGGCTGTGGTTCATTTGATGTTGGCCTCTTTCACGGCCAGGTCGATCCACTTCACGGCATTGTCCGCCGCGACCCGGACCGTGGCGTCGATGTCATCCTCCGCGACGGCTTCGAGGTAAGGCCGCGCTTCCAAAGCGCCTGTGCCAATTTGGCCCAGCGCCACAGCCGCGGCTGTTCGGACGGCCGGGAAGGGATCCTTCAGCAAGCGGATCAGCTCCGGCACGGCCGGCCGCGCGGGAGGGCCAATTTTCCCTAACGCTTGCGACGCGGTTTGGCGCACCACAAACTCGCTATCCCACGTCGCCGCGCAAAGTGGCGCCAGAATCTCTTCTCCCCTTAGGATCAACGTAAGTAAGGGAAAGGGCAATCAGTGTACGCACGTTCTTGTTGGTGTCCCTCAGCGCAACGATCATGGCGGGCAGCGCTGGTTTGGCGTCTCGACCCATCTCTCCCAGGCCGACGGCTGCTGTTAGACGGGCGCCGACATCGCCGGCTTGCAGGGCGTTGATATAGCTCTGGACAGTCGGTTTTTTCGGGACCTCGGGTTCAAATTCCGCTTCCTGCGCCGTCGAGGTATCTTTGCCGCAACCGATCGCCAGCAGCGGAAGACACAGAAAGATGCTGTAGCCGCGCATCGGTGACTCCTCCTGACATGATTCATTCAATTTACCGGGCGAGCTTCGACTCGCCAACAGGACTCGCCATTGGTATAATGAGGTTGTGGCAAAGAACCTCCGCTGGTCGCTCAGGAATTGTACCATGAAAGACGGCATCCATCCCGAATACGTAGAAACCACCGTCACTTGCGGTTGCGGCAATAAGTTTACCACGCGCAGCACACGCAAGAACATCACCGTCGAAATCTGCTCGGCGTGTCATCCGTTCTTTACCGGCAAGATGAAATTCGTCGACACCACCGGCCGCGTTGAGAAGTTCCAGAGAAAGTACAACTGGGACAAGCGCAAGAAGGCCGAAGGGGAGCCGGCGAAGAGTTAGGACGTGCCGATCCGCATGACGTGGCCCGCCTTTGAACAAGCTCTGGCCCGCTCGCAAGAGCTGGAAACCTCCCTTGGCGACCCGACTGTGATCGCCGACCGCTTGCGGTACGCGCAGTGCGCCAAGGAACACGGCAGCCTTGCCAAGAAGCTCAAACCCTATCTCGAGTATCAGAAAGTCAGCCTCGTCGGTCAGCCAGGCAGAAACTCTATTGGCCGCCAGCGAATCCGACCCGGAAATGCACGCCTGGCCGCCGAGGAGCTGGTCACCTTGCGGCCCAAGCTGCAAGAATTGCACACCAGGCTCGAGGATTTGCTGCTGGTCGAGCCGGCGAGGATTTCGGCAGCGTCATCATGGAAATCCGCGCCGGCACCGGCGGCGACGAGGCGGCCCTGTTCGCCGGCGACCTCTACGACATGTACACCCACTACGCCCGCGACCAGGGCTGGAAGGTCGAAGACATCTCCTTCAGCCCCGGCGAGCAGGGCGGCTACAAGGAAGTCGTCTTCAGCGTCTCCGGCGATGACGTCTATCCCGCATCTGCGCTACGAAAGCGGCGGCCATCGCGTCCAGCGCGTCCCCAAGACCGAGCAGCAGGGCCGCATCCACACCTCGGCGGCCACGGTGGCCGTCCTGCCCGAACCCGACGAGGTCCAGATCGACGTCAAGGATTCCGACATCGAATGGGAGCGGATGCGGGCCGGCGGGGCGGGCGGCCAGCACGTCAACAAGACGGAAAGCGCCGTGCGCATCTGGTACAAGAAGGGCACGCCGGAGGAGATGGAAGTCAAGTGCCAGGACGAACGCAGCCAGCACAAGAACTACGACCGGGCCATGCGCGTCTGCGCAGCCGGCTCTACGAACGGCAGCAGCAGCAGCTCCACTAGGTGCGTGCCGAGCACCGCCGCACCCTGATCGGCTCCGGCGACCGCAGCGACCGCATCCGCACCTACAATTTCCCGCAAAACCGCCTCACCGATCACCGCATCAACCTGACGCTCTACAAGCTCGACGCCATCATCGCCGGCGATCTTAGCGAGGTGATTCAGGCGCTCAAGGATTTCGACAAAAAACAGCGGTTGGAGCAGAAGACGGAGCTGAATGGCAGAGGCCTAAATTGAACGACGGAAGAAGGTGCCATGACTACCGCCGCGACCGAACAAACCTGGACTGTTGGCACATTGCTCAATTGGACCGCCAGCCTTCCTGGCCCAGAAAGGCTGCGAGTCGCCGCGCATCGACGCCGAGGTGTTGCTGGCCCATGCGCTGGGCTGCAAGCGGATCGACCTTTATGGCATGCGTCACGGCGAGCTTGCAGCCGACGAAGTGCCGCCAGCGCTACCGCGAGCTGATCCGCAAACGCGTCGAGGGTTGTCCGGTCGCCTATCTGGTGGGCCGCAAGGAATTCTTCTCGCTGGAATTCGAGGTGTCGCCGGCAGTGCTGATTCCGCGGCCGGACAGCGAAGTGGCCGTCATGGAGTGTCTGGCATTCGCGAAGCCGCAAGCGGCACCGAGGATTCTCGACATCGGCACCGGCTCGGGCAACCTCGCCGTCGCCATCGCCAAACGCCACGTCGGCGCTCAGGTCACCGCTGTCGACGCCAGCACGGCCGCGCTGGAGGTCGCACGCCGCAATGCCGCCAAGCACGGCGTCGCCGACCGAATCACTTTCCTGCACGGCGATCTATTTGGTCCCGTTGACTGGCGGTGAACCGTTTGATTTCATCGTCAGCAATCCGCCGTACATCCCGACGGCTGAGATACCGCGCTTGCCGCCGGGTGTGCGCGATTACGAGCCGCGGCTGGCCTTGGACGGCGGTGCAGGACGGCTTTGAAGTTTTTGATCGGCTTGTCGACGGGGCCAAGCAGCATTTGCGTCAGGACGGTTGGTTGATCGTCGAGATCGGCGCCCCGCAGGAAACCGAAGCGCGCCGCCGGATCGATGCCGTGACGAGTTATGAATTGCTTCCGACTGTTAAGGATTTTTCGGGCCATCCGCGCGTTATCAAAGCGCGGCGATTACCAACATGAATATGGCCGTAACATATCCCCCGGCGTTTGCCGAATTGATTGCCCCGGCCTTTCTGCCGCCGTTGGGACCAGGCCAGCCCAATACGCAGTATCATACCAAACTTCTGGACCTCCGCATCGAAACCGCTTTTCCCGCTGTCCACGACCGCGACATGGCGAATTGCTGTCTTGCGGGGGTCTGGCTGCTGCACGGCTTTCTCGACGAATCGCACAAGATCAGCCAGGACATCGACACGATCTACGGGAGCTACTGGCATGGATTGATGCATCGGCGTGAGCCGGACTTCGGCAATGCCAAGTATTGGTTTCGGCGTGTTGGGCGACATCCTGTGTTCACTTGCTCCAGGTTGCAACACGATGCGGGTTTTATGGCGATGATGACTTCAAATGCGTGGGTCGATTTGCGGCGCGAGTTAGGTCTTTTGCCAGCGGAGACTTTAAACTTCACCTGCACGCCAAGACCATGGGATCCATTCGCCTTCATTGATTTGTGCGAAATCTCGTTAGAGAAACAAACCTACGAGCAATCATTATGCGTGCAGATTCAGCGGCACGAGTGGGATGTCCTGTTTGAGTATTGTTACCTCAACGCCGTGGGTGAGTGGTGAGTAACTGCGCTGGTTTCCACCATACTAACCCGAAGCGTAAGCGAGGGCGGCCTTTATGCCTCGCTTATGCTTCGGGTTAGTATGGTGCACTCCCTTACATCTTCACGCCAACCGTCACATAAGGCTTGATCTTCTCGAGCGTCTTCGGCCCGATGCCCGGCACCCGGCGCAGATCGTCCACACTATTGAACGCCCGCTTCTCCCGTTCGTCCACGATCCGCTGCGACAGCTTCGGCCCAATGCCCGGCAGCTTTTGCAGCTCGGGCAGTCCGGCCCTGTTGATGTCGATAGGTTCCTTGAGGCTCGCCACCTTGTTGACGGCGGTCTTGGGCGAGGCAGCACTCGGCTGCATCGCGATTTCGACAACATCTTCTCCAACGGCCGGCTTGACGAGCACAAACGGCCGCAAACGCTCGAGCGTCGTGGGCCCAATGCCCTGAATCTTGCGCAGATCGTCGACGCCCCGAAATCCGCCTGAGGTGCGGCGATACTCCAGAATCCGATCAGCGAGGCTCGGGCCGACTCCAGGCAGCTGCAGCAACTCCGCCGCCGAGCGTCGTTCAAGTCCACGCGGTAGGTGGCGGGGGACGTCTCGATGATGCTGGGCTCGGCGCCACCACGCCAATAGGCCAGGGCATGCACCCCAAAAAGAGCTGCCACGGCGCCCAGCAAAAACGCCGCCTGCGATTTGAGCGCAGCGCGGCCACGCAGTGACGATGTCTAGCGGCTTGGCAGACGCGGTAGCCTTGCTGCCGAGACGCGGCGAGCCAAGGCCGTGAGGCAAAGGGGTGGCGTCCATAGGTGCTCATCCAGGTGGCAAAACAATAAAGCAAGGTGCATTCTACTGGGCCAATTGCAAGTTGAGAACCACATACCGGCAAAAATGTTCAAATGCCGGCACGCGCTGCAGTAGCATGGCGTCGCACCAATCGAGTTGGCGGCGGAGGCGTTTAGCTCGCACCACGCGCCGCGCCATCGAAAGCAATTGGAAACCACGGATTTTGACGTTGGGAAAGAATTCGCGCAGCTGACGAATGTGGTCGTTTGTCAGCGGCATCTCGTCGGGCGTCCGATGTTTGCCGGGGTAGGGTATTCGCTGCCTGGCGAAGTTCAGCACTGGGTTGCCGCCCCACGGTTCGCAAAAAATCGCCTGACCGGCTGGACGTAGCACTCGCCTGAGTGCAGGGCCGGCCTTTGCCAAACAGACATGATGCAAGATGGCGCAGCCCCACACACGATCGAACGAGCCATCGGCGAACGGCAGCTGTTCACCGTTGGCCTGGACGAAATCGATGTCGACGCAATTGGCCCGGGCTCGTGCCCTGGCTTCCTCGACATAGCCGCTCGATAGATCGAATGCCGTGACGCGTGCCCCGGCACGTGCAAGGACCACCGCTGCCATGCCGTGGCCGCAGCCGTAATCGAGCACCCGCAGGCCGTTGACATTGCCAAGTTGCGTGAAGGCTGGGCGGATCCACGTTTCGTGATCGAGGTAGTCGGCGTCCTCAAAACCCAACGGCACGCCGGACGCTGCTCGCAGTGCGCCTGCAGGTCATGAAAACGCAATTCGTTGCTGACGCGATCCATCGCTCGATGTCCTCGTTGCCTTTATACCTATCCTCGCGAGAATAACGCCACGCCCTCTTCCACGCAAGCTGGAGACGTTGCCATGCCGACCTGGAGAATCGCGACCGTGCAAATGGACTGCAAACTCGCCAACCGCGCCGCCAATCTCGACGCCATTCGGGCTCGGCTCCGCGAGGCAGTCAACAAAGGTGCCCAGGTGGTGGTATTCCCGGAGTGCATCTTGACGGGGTACTGCTTCGAGAGCAAGGCCGAAGCACTGCCCCACGCGGAGCCGCTGCCCGGCCCGACCACGGAAACGCTCGCCGCCGATTGCCGAACGCTGGGCGTGTGGATGATCCTGGGCCTGCTTGAACGGGCGGGCGAAGACCTTTACAATGCCTGTGTCTTGATCGGTCCCGACGGTTTCGTGGCGGGTTATCGCAAGGCGCATTTGCCCTGCCTGGGAATTGATCGATTTGTGACGCGTGGCGACCGCCCTTTTGCTGTTCACGACCTTGGCGGCCTGCGTATTGGCATGAACATTTGTTACGATGGCAGCTTTCCCGAGACGGTGCGCATTTTAATGCTGCAAGGAGCCGACCTGGTGGTGTTGCCGACCAACTGGCCGGTGGGATCTGAGGGTACGGTTAAGTATCTGATCCAGGCGAGGGCCTTGGAGAACACGATTTATTACGCCGCCTGCAATCGCGTCGGCGAAGAAAGAGGATTCCGCTTCATCGGCCGGAGCCGGATCGTCAACATCGACGGCGAACTGCTGGCTAGCAGCGAGGATGACCAACCGGCGATTCTTTATGCCGATATTGATCCAGCCCGAGCGCGCAACAAGCACATCGTCAAAATTCCGGAGTTATACGAGTTGCATCGCATGGCAGATCGGCGGCCGGAGCTTTACGGTTGTTTGGCCGCGACGCGAATCGCCAGCGGAGAGGAGCTTGGGGGCCCGAAATGAAGCTTTGACCCATTGCCGTTAATCATCGATGCAAACGCTCACGAATTACAAAATCAAGCGAGGACGACGGGACTCGAACCCGCAACCACCGGATCGACAGTCCGGTACTCTAACCAATTGAGCTACGTCCCCAAGATCTTAATTCCATCAGTCCAACGCCAATTCTACCCCGATTACCGCCACTGGCAAGCCAACAAAACCGAAACCGTCGCTTCCGGCTAATCAATTTGCATGTGTCTAATAATTGCTCACCCACCTTGGGAAAGCCGTCGAGTGCCAAAACGGAGCAATTTGCGCAAGTTGCGCACTTCTTTGCCGCAAAAAAGCACAAGATACCCGCCAACGACAGCAGCATTTCAATTTGGCTTGTCGTCTCCAGAAGCGTCTTTCGCCATAAACTGTTAAACATGAGCATGTTGCGGTGGAACACGAATTAAATCCCGTATATGCTGCCGGAATGGCATGGGGCTTGCTACTAATCTCATCCGTGAAAGCTGGTAGCGAGTCCCAGCGATCATAGTCTCAACAACCTATATCCCACCTACACACACCCTTCCAAACAGGGCGCGGGGTTTAGCCGGTAGCGAGTCCCGGCATTACCCCGCGCCATCACATCTCCTTTTGTTCGCATATGCCATGTGCAATTGCGGGTAACAGGAATAAAAAGCACAGCCATTTCCCGACCCCTTGCCTGTCTGGTAGACTACATGTAACCGTTGTCCGCGGCCATTGGTCCTTCGGATCACCAACATGGGAAAGCTGGTCGGCATCGACCTGGGCACCACCTTTTCGGCCATCGCCACCCTGGACGATCGCGGCCAAGCGATCACGCTGCCCAACCGCGACGGCGAGATGCTGACGCCCAGTGCCGGTGCTGATCGAGGACGGCAGCGCCGTCGTCGGCCAGGCGGCGCTCGACGTTGCCCTGGACATGCCCGACCGCGTCGCCATGCTCATCAAACGGCGCATGGGCCAGCCGACTCTTGGCCGTCCCGTCGCCGGCCGCGAGTTTCGCCCGGAAACGCTGTCGGCCATCATCCTGCGCAAACTGGTCCAGGACGCCGAGACTGCGCATCGGCCCGATCAGCCAGGCCGTCATCACCGTGCCGGCCTATTTCGACGACACCCGCCGCAAGGCCACCAAGGACGCCGGCCGCATCGCCGGGCTGGAAGTCCTCGACATCCTCGACGAGCCGACCGCCGCCGCCCTGGCCTATTCGTTCCAGCCGGTCAGCGCTCGCCAGGCAGCGCCGACGCATGCCTTGCCGCAGCCGAACCGCAGACCGTCCTGGTCTACGACCTGGGCGGCGGCACCTTCGACGTGACCCTGGTCCGCCTGTCGCCGACGGCGCTTCGAGACGCTGGCCATCGAAGGCGACGTCCGCCTCGGCGGCAAGGACTGGGACGACCGCATCGTCGATCACGTCGCCGGCCAGTTCATCAAGCAGCACGGCACCGACCCGCGCACCGATCCGCAATCGCTGGCCGGGCTGCAACTCCGCCGCCGAGCGGGCCAAGCGCACCCTGAGCAAGCTGCACGCAGACCAGCATCACCTGCACGCACGCCGGCAAGGTGCTGACAGTCCACGCTGACGCGCAGCGAGTTCGAGACGCTGACCCGCGACCTGCTGACGCGCACCCGGCTTGACGACGCAGCAGGTGCTGCGCCAGGCCGAGCGTCGGCTGGGACCAGGTCGATCGCGTCCTGCTGGTCGGCGGCTCGACGCACATGCCGATGACCGGGGCAGATGCTGCGCGAACTCAGCGGCAAGGCGCCGGACAACTCGCTGGCGGTCAGCGAGGTGGTGGCCCGCGGGGCGGCCATCCACGCCGGCATCGTCGCCGCCCGCACGGCGAGTGAGCGGTCGGCTCGCTCGACGACGGCCAGCGACGCGCTCGGAGCAGTCGTCGAGATCAACGTCAACGCCCACAGCCTCGGCATCGAGGTCAAGCAGAAGACAACGAGCAGCATCAACGACATCCTCATCCCCAAGAACACGCAGCTGCCCGACCGCCGCCAGCCGGGTCTACTCCACGGTCGTCGAGAACCAGCCGCGCGTGCGCGTCAAGGTGCTGCAAGGCGAGGCTCCCCAGGCCGACGCCTGCATCAGCATCGGCGAATGCTGGATCGAGGGTCTGCCGCCGAACTTGCCGAAATTCTCCCCGGTCCAGGTGCGCTGCGGCGTCGGCAGCAACGGCCTGATCGACGTGATGGCCCTGGACATGACCAGCGGCAAGATGGCCCGCACCGAGATTCACCGCAGCAGCGGCCTGGCCGACGAAGAAATCGCCCGGGAGGCGGAGTGGGTTCGCGGGTTGCGCATTCAGTGAGGGAAATCGTGGTTTTCGCCGTGCAATGCCCGAATCCGAAGTGCCGCAAGTTCATGCTCGTCGAAGACAGCGACATGAACAAGGTGGTTCATTGCCTTTTGTGCAAGGCGGCCATCAAGGTCGGCGGACCGCCGGCGGAGCAACCTCCGGAATTGCAAGCAGCCCCGCCGGCCCCACCTCCCAGGCGCAGGCCGCGCTCAAAGTAGTAGGCACACTCCGTGTGCCGTTGAGCGCACAAACGGCACACCGAGTGTGCCTACTACTTTGCATTCTTGTCAACGCTCACCCACGCCTTTACCTGGACATCCAGGGCCTTCAACTGTTGTGTCAGCTTCAGCATCGCCTCGAGTTTGACGCGGTTGTCAAGACTGTCTGGGGCTTTGAGCTGCCGGTCTTGTTCCTTGATCAACACCGGCCAATGCTGGATGTTCACCAGGTACAGCTTGAGGGGCGTCAGGCGGTCGCCTGCTTCTTTGCACTTCTGAAAACTCTTTTCGGCCTCCGCGATGTTGGCCTGCACTCCAATCAGATCCAGCGTCGGCCATTTAGTGTAAATAAACTTGCGAGCCGCCTCGTGGTCCTGGTTCTTAGGCACCCAATCCGCCTTGAGCTGATCGAGGTGAGCTTTCCATTTGGCGAAGTTGGCTTTGACCGCGACATTGTCGCGAGCCTGCAGCACGCCCCCGTACAGCTCGATGGCCTTGTCGAACTCAGCCTGTTTTTCAAGCGATGCGGCGAGATGGACCTTGGCAATGAGATCGCGTGTTTCGTCGCTGTTGATCTCGGTGATGGTTCGCTCGACCTTGTTAAGATAGTCGACCAGGTCCTCTTGCCTTTTGGCCAGGGCAGCGGCATTTTGGTCGCCCGCGCGCAATTCCAGCTTCGGGTTGAGCTTGATCAACCTGTCGCGCTCATCCGCCAGGCGGTTGGCTTCGCCTTCGAGCGCTTTCTGAAGCCGGCGGCCCAGTGTCAGCCTGTCTTCCAAGGGCATTTCACCATTCAGCTCATTCAAGCGCTGATCCGCCAAACCGACCGCCGCGAGCCCCGAGTTGACATAACGATCCCTGAGCAGCTCAAATTCACCCTGTTTCACCAATTTGGGGTCAGGAGTCAACCGGCAAACGACAGTGCGGTCATCCACCAGCGGCACCGGAAACTGAGCCAGCACCTTATTGCCGGCTAGCACGCGCACATAGGCCACGCTTTGGAACGGCCTGTCCGTCTCAAAAAAGCCTCGCACGGCCGTGCCTCGCACAAGGTCGCCGCGGAACTCCGGATCGGCCGATACGTGCACCGGCAAGTTGAGATATTCCTGCGTTTTGTCATGGAACAGCCGCACCCGCAACGGACCGCTTACGGTTTTGAGCTGTGCGCAGCGATAGCCGCACACCGCTCCGCCGTCGGTAAGAGCTTTGTCTTCGCCATAGCGGCAAAAATAATGGCAGTGCACATAACCGCCCGGCTTCAGCTCGATTACCTGCAAGAGGGCCCATTCAATGGGGCTGGCGCGAGTTTTGCCTGCTTCCTCGGTGATCCGCACCACCGCGAATACATCGCCGCTTTTTACCCAGGGTTGCAGAGAATCGACGAGTGCGCCCCCCTTGATCGCCAGCGTGACTTCTTTGCCGCTCAGCTTTTGAAACGTGCCGACCAGTCCGAAATCTTGCCGCACCATCTGAGCCGCCGTGTCCGCCACGCGCTGGCGGTCGCCGACGACCTCGCGGCGCACCACGGGGCCGACGATGCCTGTCATGCCGTCGTGGGAACCGGACTGAATCTCATACTGGCCGTCGACATAGTCGATGACGACAAAATGGGTCTTCCAACCCGACAAGGCCTCGCATTTTTCAAGGACGGCTTGCAGTCCTTTGGTGCCTAATTCATTGAGGAGCGGATGAGTGCTGGTGACTTCGATCCTGGCGAGCTTGCCCAGCGCCAGCCTGCAACTGATCGCGCAACGCCGTTTCGATCTTGGTTTGGAATTCCGGCGTCGATAGCATCCGATGCTCGGCCACCTTGAGCACGACGCGGATTTTATACTGTGATTTCAGCTCCGGATCGAGCGGGGCGGAAGCCAAGGCCATTAGCCACAAAGGGCACAGCGAGCACAGAGCAGTGAACAACCCAACCATCAACGGGGGGGAGCTGCGAATGGTGCACATTCCTTTTCCTTTGCGTTCTTGGCGTCTTCGCGGTAAATCTCAGCCGCGGAGCTTTTCGAGGTCGTCGAAAAACCCCGGGTAGGTCTTGGCCACGCAGCCGGGGTTTTTGATGACGATGCCCGGTACTCTTAATCCTATCAGAGCCATGCTCATTGCCATACGGTGATCGTTGTAAGTCTCGATCACCGCCCCGTGCAGCGGCCGTGGTGTGATGGTCAACCCGTCAGGGAATTCTTCGACGTCGGCGCCGACGCGGCGCAGCTCGGTAGCCAGCGCTGTGAGCCGGTCGGTCTCCTTGTGGCGAATATGGGCGACATTGCGAATGGTCGTCGGCCCCTCGGCAAAACAGGCGACGGCGGCCAGGGTCATTACAGTATCGCTGATGTCATTCATGTCGACGTTGACGCCGTGAAGAGGAGCGCCGTGCACCGTGGCCGTCCCATATTCTCTTTCCGCCTCACAGCCCATTTGCTGCAAAACCTCGACAATCCGCACGTCGCCCTGGATGCTTGTCCTCGGAATCCCTGGCACAGTCACATGGCCACCGGTAACAGCGGCCGCAGCCCAAAAATAGCTAGCCGCTGATGCATCAGGCTCGATCGTGTATTCCACCTTATCAAATGAACACCCGTAAGCACCAACTTGGCCGACGCGGAAGTTCACGCCGTCGCGCCAAATCGGCAGTCCCCAGGCAGTCATCATGGCAAACGTCATGTCGATGTACGGCTCCGAAACAAGACGACCATCGATCTCCATCGTGATCTCATTCCCGGAACATGCCAGGGGTGCAACCATTAACATGGCAGTCAAGAACTGACTACTCAAATCGCTGCGGACACTGAGCCGATCACCAACCCAAGTGCCTGCAGCCTCGACAACTACGGGTGGGCATCCATTACCTTGCTCGCTGCTGGCCCGCACACCCACTTGCCGCAGAGCTATCAACAGATCTTCGACCGGTCGTTCTCGCATTCGCGCCGTACCATCGATTCGGAAACGACCATGGCCCAGGCTTGCCAATGCTGTCAAAAACCGCATGGTGGTCCCGGAATTGGCCACATACAAATCTCCGGGAAACGGCGGCCTACGGTTCAGGTCCGGTTCGCCGGCGATTGCCACATCCATTGGCCCCACCGTTATGGTGGGCAAGTAAGGTGTCCAATTTGGCTGCACCGCATAGCCGAGTTTTTGCAACCCGGCAACCATCACTTCGGTGTCTTCACTTTGCAATGCGCCAACCAACCTGCAGGGCTTGAAGAGTGAATAGAGACAGGCGAGGACCAACGCGCGATTCGAGATGCTCTTCGAGCCAGGCACCTGAACTGCGACCCCCGGTGGCTGCTGCAACGGAACGATTTCAATCGTGTCTGGATAGGCCATGGCGCTCATTCCCGCTTACGCGTCGATGGAAAGAGCTTGTTGATTTTCAGCTTGAATCTCGGCAGCACCTCGCCGCCATCGAGCGTCTGCCGCACGCCCAGGACCGTCGACTCTTCCGGCGACGTGAAAACCTCGACGGTCTTGGCAGCGGGGTTGACCTGCCACACCAGACGTGTGCCGCCCTCGAAAAATGCCCGACGTTTCCTCAGCATTTCCTTTGCGGTATTAGATTCACTCAAAACTTCAACGGCCAGGTCGGGAATCAAGCGTGGAATCCGTTTCTTGGGCAACCGCCGGCCGGGGAGGCGGTCCCACGAAACAAATGACACATCCGGGCTCGGACTTGCTTGGGCGCCAATTCGATAAACCCAGCTTCGCCGAGTACGACTCCAAGGTCGTGTTTTCTCACAGATATCAGCAAAAAATGGCCAATCAACATGGCTAGCATCGATTCTTCCGCTCCTATCGGTTTCCTCACCAAAACACCTTCAACGAGTTCGCAAATCACATGATCATGATCGTCAAGTGTCAGCACGTCTTCCACGGTCGCCGAGCCTGGGTAGGGAATCAGCATTATCCGTTCAGAAGGAATCATGCCCAGGTGTCGCCGCAAACGGGCGGAACTCCATGATGCCGATGGCGTGACTTTCATTGTGGCAGATGCCATGCTAACACTCCTCCGCCAAACAAATCGCCGGTTATTTCCCCTTGCGGCCGGCAGTGAAGATTTTGCTGAGTTTGAGCTTGAATCCAGGCAAAACCGGGCCCCCGTCAAGCGTTTGGCCGACGCGCAACATCGTCGATTCCGTTGGCGAGGTGAAGACTTCCACGGTTTTGTCAGCCGGGTTGACTTGCCAAACAATCTGAGTTCCCTGGGCAAAATACTCCTGCCGTTTCCGAGCCATTTCCTTGGCCGTGTTGCTTTCACTCAACACTTCCACGGCGAGGTTCGGGAAAAGTCGAGCGATGCGCTTCTTGGGCAATTTCCCATCCGGCAATTGGTCCCAGGCGATGAATGACACATCCGGGCCGCGTACCAGACCTTCCGTAAGTTCGAGAAATCCTGCCTCGCCAAGGACGATGCCGAGGTCGTCCTTATCTGCAAAATTGCCGATTTGGCGGCCCAGAAACATGGCCAACATCGATTCCTCGGTGCCCATCGGTTTCCTCACCAAAACGCCGTCTACCAGTTCGCAAATCATGTGGTGATGATCGTCAAGCGTAACTACGTCGTCCACGGTCGCTGACCCCGGTTTTGGGCTGCGCATGATCCGTTCAGCCGGAATCATGCCCAGGTGCCGTCGCAATCTCGCATCACTCCAAGTTGCCGAGGGCTTGGCCTGTGTTGTTGCTGTTGCCATGAAACAAATCCTCGTAAGTCACTCGCATCAAAAACAAACCTTGAGCCGGCGCGGTTGGTCCGGCCTGGTCTCTGTCCGCGGCCGCCAGGATTGCCGCCACTTCCGACTCCGGCCAGAAACCTCGCCCGACGTTCATCAGTGTGCCGGCGATGGCCCGCATCATATTGTACAGGAAGCCGTCCGCCTCCACATCAAGCCAAATCCAGTCGCCGACCCTGCTCAGGGCCAAATGGGTGATGGTCCGCACGCTGGACGCCCGATTGGGCCAGTTGGTCTCGAAGCTGTGGAAATCGTGGCGGCCGACAAGCGCCTGGGCGGCGCGGCGCATGGCCTCGGCGTCGAGTTTTTGGCGGCTTTGACAGCAGTAACGCCGCAAAAACGGGCTCGGCACCACGCCATCGTGAATGACATAGCGATAGAGCTTGCGGAGTGCGTGGCGATTGGCGTCGAAATCCTGTTGCACTTCGGCAGCTTCGGTAACGGCCACGTCATCCGGCAAATGGGCGTTGATGGCACGGATAATTGTGTCACATTCAAGCCGGGTCGAGCTGCGGAAATTGGCAACTTGTCCGACGGCGTGCACTCCGGCGTCGGTGCGTCCGCTGCCGTTGGCACGGATCGGCGCTTCATCCGTCACTTTGGCGATGGCCGTTTCCAACGTCTCCTGGACGGTTCGAAAGCCAGGCTGTGTCTGCCAGCCGCTGAAGGCTGTGCCGTCGTAGGACAAAGTCAGTTTGATGTTGCGCATCAAGTAGCGGCCAAAGTAGTAGGCACACTCCGTGTGCCGTTTGCCGGCAAAACGGCACACGGAGTGTGCCTACTACTATTTTTCGGGGGGGCCCTGGGCCTGGACTATGCCGTTGAACAGCAGCTTGAACGTCCCATGCGGCTGGCCGCGGTAGAGGATCGACGGGCCGAACATCGCCAGACGGCCGTTGCCGACCTTGGCGTCGATCATGGCGATGCCGCCTTCAAGCTGTTGCTGCCCCCAGGCCCAACCGCTGCGCAGCGGGGTTTTGCTGTCGTACCACGCCAGTTTTTTCAGGCCTTTCTCCTCGGCTCCCTCGGCGAGCTTGAAGGTCGGGCTGCTTTGGAAAATCACGTCGGCGCGCTCTTCCATGCCCCACGTCAACGGTTGCGTCGGGTCCATTTTCACCTGCAGCACCGAGGTGGGAACAAAGAATTTGTCGCGGCCGCCGGTCGGATGGGCAGCAACGGGCAACCCCAGCTGCTTGCCGAGGCCCGTCGAGCCGCCGACGGTTAGGATGGTGCCGCCGGCATCAAGGAATTTGCGCAGATTTTCGGTGGGCATTCCACCGCCGCCGCCGCCCTTGCCGCCGCCGCCTTTGCCGCCGCCCCCTTCAATAAAGAGCAGCACGTCAAACCTGTCACGCAATGTTGCACTGTCCAGATCCCCAGCATAGACAACCTTGTACGGGAACTCGAACTGCTCCAAAATCCAGCGTGTCCAGCCCGATGGCATCGAGCCGCCGGGTTTGGTGTCGAGCAGGCCCACACGCATCGTTTTGACAACAGTGGCTTCCTTGTCGGGTGCGACCGTCGTGCCCACAAAAGGTGTGCCCATCTCGGCAGCGATTTTTTCAAGCATTGGGGTCGTCGCGGCCGTCAATGGCTGCGCGGAACTTCCAGGTGGGGGGCGTGATTTTAACAGGAATATAAAATGTTCCCGCCGGGTACGTCGTATCTTTAACTGTAAACGGCCTCTGCAAGCGGCGCACTTCTAGCTTGGCGGCCTGCAAGCCGATTCACGGCGCGGAAGGAGTCGTTCATGCGCGTGTCCAGGAAAAAGCCGACGGCGCTGGTGGCGTTAGCACTTTGGCCGGCGGCGGCGCGATCGCGACGTCCTTGATCTCCTCGAACGGGCCGTCGAAGCCGTCGAGGACCCGGTCGAACTTCACGGCCATCTGGAAGGCCAGCGTCCAGCCGGCGGCGTCGTACGGCGCGGTTGGGTGGCGCCGCCGGGATAGCGAAATCGTTGGGGTGGTCCTGCGGCTCGAACATGTCGAGCACGTGCGGCCGAAACGCCTGCGCCGACTTCACGACGTACGAACCCTTGGGATATTTCTTGCCGGCGACCGTGAAGTCGGCCGTGGCGCGATGGACCGTGACGCCGGTGCCGAGCAGGGTGTTGATGAACTTCGTCGCGGTGAGGAAATCGGCCTGGTCGGCCGGCATGATGTAGCCTCGCGGATCGCGTTGGCGGGGTCGTGGAAGAGGCGCTCGAACTCCTTGGCTGCCGCCGGCCGCCCTTGGTCGACGTGTGCCGCCGCCAGTGCCCTTGGCCGCCTCGACTGACTTTGGGCGTCGATGGTCCAGCTGTCGCGATTGCCGCGTTCGATCGCGTTGTTGCCCATCAGCCAGATGTTGTAGAGCAGATGCTCGCGATTCCGCGAGGCGTAGTCGAGCACCGCCTTGTTGGCCGTCACCGAGTAGTCCACCGACTGGCGGAAATGCCAGGTCTGCGGCGCGATCGGGGCGAGATAGTCGCCCTTGGGCAGTTGCTTCGCCGGCACCAGCGGAATCTGCGTCGGCGTCGGGCTGCCGATGGTCTCGGTGAACAGGCCGATCATGTTGTGGAACTGGCAGGTGGTGCGGAGGCCGCCGTTGAACCAGGTCGAGTACGGGCGCCGGAGCGGACGGTGGCGCCCGGCTTTCCCTCCGACAGGAACCGCTGCATCATCGCCGCGCCGACGCGCGTCGATGCCGTTGACGACCAGCGGGTCGAAGTAGTAGTTGAACGGGTCGCGGAACGGCGGGCATGAAGAGCACGGTGCCCGGCCGGCCCGGTCTGGTGGTGGTTGTACATGATCTGCGGGAACCACTCGTGGTACATGACGCGGTTCATGTTCTTCGTCTCGGCCTGGGTGTTGGCGTAGAAGTCGCGGTTGTTGTCGTGGCCGATGTACTTCTGGTACAGCCGCGGCAGGCCGGCCAGACGACCGTTTCTTCGGGTCCTTGGCTCGCGCATGTACCAGTCGGCGACCAGGTCCATGCCGTCGGGATTGGCGTGGACGAACAGGATGATCACGTCGTCGAGAATGCGCAGCGTCTCCTCGTCCTTGGCGGCGACGAACTGGTAGACGCGTCTCGATCAGCACCTGGGCACAGAGCGATCTCGCTGGCGTGCATGCCGCCGTCGATCCAGACGACCGCCTTGCCCTCCGCGGCCAGTTTCGGCCGCCTCGGCCGGGCTGACGCCCTCGGCCAGGGCCAGGCGGCGGGCGATCTGCCTGATAATGGTCCAGCTTGTCGTGGTTGGCCGGCGAGGTGACGATGCCCATGAGTTGCGGCCGGCCTTCCTCGGTGACGCCGATGTTGACGACCTTGAGCCGGTCCGTCTTGCTTTTCGAGCTTCTTCCAGTAGCCCTCCAACTGCTGGTAGTTCGCCAGGCAATAATCGTCGCCGATGTTGAACCCGAAATGTTCCTTCGGCGTGGTGACGGTTTGGGTCTTGGCCTGAGCTTCGGGCGTCGCCGCCTGGGCGCGGAATGAAAGCCCAACAACAACAAGGCGAATGCGAGGAGAAAGAGCACGTTACGTTTCATCGGCAGACTCCTGGAGCGGAAACATCGAAAAGCCAACGGAGACATTATCAAGCGCGGCGTCCAGAAAGAAACAAAAATTGTTTAGCCGCGACCCGGAGCGCTAGCGAGGGGAGCGCGGGTCCCGAAGTGACATTACGGCTCGCGCAGCTCCCCGCGCTGGCGCTCCGGGTCGCGGCTAAACGAGATTAGTCCCATCGCCAGCCCGATCCAGCGCATCGCCGCCATGAACAGCAGTGAAAGCACTGATAAAATGATGAATAGCGAAAAGCCCACATTGAGCCAGTTCTTGACCAGATCGCGGCCCGAGTCAATTTCGCCCCACCATCGCTCCAGCAGCATCGAGCCGGCCGTCATCGTCGTCGCCGTCACGAACAGCATCGGCAGCAGCGTCACCGGCGCATACCGGCCCGGCCGGTGTTGATCAGCAGCGTCGTCACCAGGCCAGGGCCATCACGGCCAGCAGCTGGTTGGCGATGCCGAACATCGGCCAGATGGTGTCGATCGAGCCGGTCTGACCAGCACGCCCCAGCCGGCCGTCACCAGCAGCGTCGACAGCACCGCGCCCGGCAGCCAGTCGGTCTGGTCGAACTTGGGATGGACCTTGCCGAGCGTCTCCTGCAGCAGGAAGCGGGCGATGCGCGTGCCGGTGTCGATGGTGGTGAGGATGAACAGCGCCTCGAACATGATGGCGAAGTGATACCAGTATTTCGATGATGCCCTCGATGTGCAGATCGAGGCCGGCTCGAGCGCCTCGGTGAAGATGCAGGGCCATGCCGACCGCCAGCGTCACCGCCCCGCCGGTCCGGCCGCGCAGCGATTCGCCGCCGACCATCTTCTCGACCTCGGCCAGGTTCGCGCCTGCGCACGTTCAGATGGTGCAGGTCGGTCCCATGCGTGCAGCGGATCGTCGGCCTCTTCGGCGATGCCGAGGTCCTCGTACGAGCTGGTCGAGCGTCGCCTGGATACTTCGGCGGTCTTGGTCAGATCGACGTTGATGTCGTAGTAGAGCTCGCGGATCGAGCGACGCCGCCGCGATCAGGGCGACGACGCCGACCAGCCCTTCGATCAGCATCGCGCCGTAGCCGATCGGGCGGATCTGGCTTTCCTTGTCGATCATCTTCGGCGTGGTGCCGGACGAGACCAGGGCATGGAAGCCGGAGATGGCCCCGCACATGATGCAGATGAAGACGAACGGAAAGATGCCGCCCGGGAAAGGTCGGCCCGCCGGAGGCGAACACGTGGTTGACCGGCGGGCAGCGCAGACGCCGGATTGGCCACGAGCACGCCGACGACGAGCAGGGCGATGGTGCCGATCTTGAGAAAGCTCGACAGGTAATCGCGCGGACAGAGCAGCAGCCAGACCGGCAGCACCGAGGCGATGAAGCCGTAGCGCGTCAGGGCCAGGATCGTTTGCCCTTGCGTCAGCGAAAACCACGCTTCCAGCGGCGAGCCGGGAATCCAGTTGCCGGCGACGGTCGCCGCCAGCACGCCGACGGCCCCGATCAGCGACGCCTCGAGCACCCTGCCCTTGCGGAGCTTGTACATGTACAGGCCGACGAACAGCGCGATCGGGATGGTGCAGGCGATGGTGAAGGTGCCCCAGGAACTGCCGGGCACGAGCTGGACTGCTGTCGCATCGCCGGCGATGGCGACGCCATCACTGCCGGAGTCGCTGATATAGCGACGATCAGAGGCACTGGCTGACTCGGGACGTCGCACCTGAAAGCTTTCGGTGCGCGATGCTCCAGGGCTCGTCGCCTGCGCTGTAGCGGATCGTGCAACTCGTCGGGAAAGCCAGTACAAGCCGTGGCTTCGACTCGGATATTGTCATCGATCGTTTCGACGCGGACGCTGGCCTTCGCGGCAACTCGATTTGCATGCCCTTCGGCAGCTTCACCTCTTCGCCGCCGAGAGCCTTGACCACGACGAACCCGAGCCCGGCCAAAGCGATGACGACGATGAACAGAATCGCCGCCGAGACGACGACGCTGGCCGCACGGCCTGCCAGTTCGGTGCGGGCGATCTCGGCCAGCGATTTGCCTGCCGCGCGCACCGACGCCGCCAGCACGAGCATGTCCTGCACCGCCCCGGCCAGGCAGACGCCGACCACCAGCCAGAGCAGCCCCGGCATGTAGCCGTACTGGATGGCCAGCACCGGCCCGATGAGCGGCCCAGCTCCGGAAATGGCCGCGAAGTGATGGCCGAACAGCACCCATTTGTTGGTGGGGTGATAGTTCTGGCCGTCGTTGAAGCGATGGGCCGGCGTGACGCCGGAGATCGTCGAGCGCGGCCACCCTGGCCGCGAGGAAGGCGCTGTAATAGCGGTAGGCGATGGCCAGCACGGCCAGCACGCCGAGCATGATCGGCATGGCGTGGTAAATGGTCCGTGGGCCGTCCGGGGTGTCGAAAGTGGTAAAAATGAAATTGGCCGACAGCTCAACGCGCACGCTATGATCCTCCGCGGTTGGCGACGGCTTTTATCTTATGTTAAGCCGCTACCCGGAGTGCAGCGGAGGGGAGCGCGGACCCGCAAAACTAGCGCATTCCTCGCATCTTCCGCCCCCATATTCCTGCAACCGCGAACACAAAACCAGCCCATCGCCACCGTGATCGCCACGCAAAGGCCATTGCGTGCGACCAAAAGAAACCCGCCATACGCCGTCGGTCCCCCGAAAACCGCGTCCGCCCCATTGCCGGAAATCACATAGACAATCTCGCCGACGAAACAGTCAGGAAATATCCGCATTGTCAGATAGCACGTTGCGAACATCAGGCCGAAGAACAGCCGCCGCGCTCGCGTACGAAAATCGATCAACGGCACCAGCGGCAGCACCCACAGCAGGTACTGCGGTGAAAATACCTTGTTGGCAACGATGCTTATCAGCAGCAGCAAAAGGGTAAACATTGCGATCAACCTCGGCCACCGCTGGGCGATGGTAATGGTATCCGTCCCGACTTCGCCGCGCCGACGCCACACCGTGACGACAAACAACAGCATTCCCACGCCAAGCAGCATTGCCATCGCCGGTGTCGCCAGGCCCGTCAGAAATGGCGTCAAAGGTGTTTCCACATTGACGCTGCCATGAGAATGGTAAACGGCCCATTCCCGCGACCTCAGCAGCAGCGTGGCCCAAGTTGATTCAATTTCGATACCGCGATTTTTGTGGTAAACAAGGAACTCCATCACCGCTGGCCCGTGCTGGACATAGTAAGGTGTCAGGATCGCCAAACCAAAACCGGCCAACACGGCTGAGCGCACCGCCATTTGGCGCACCACTGTGCGCCATGGCCCGTTCAAAGCCGTCACAGGCAGCGACGCCACGATCCAAAGTGGGGCCAGCACGGCTGGCATAAGCTTGAAGTGAATCGCCACCGCCAGCGCCGCCAGAGACAGGCACCAGTGCACCCTGCAAACGAGCAGCGTCAGGGCCGCCATCACCAACACGGCAAGGCCGAGGTCGAGCCGCGTGTAGAGGACCCCATAAAGCGGCCAGGTGCAAAGGACGTAAACCAGGCAACGTTCCAGCTGGCTGAGGACCGATTCCGCGCCAAAGAGACGATGCACCAGAAACGCCACGATCACCAGGACGGCGATGTCGACAATGACCATCAACCAGACGTAGCATCGTGCGTAGCGCGGCTGCAGACCTGTGGGCAACTCATCCTCAAAGGGATTGTCGATCAACCAGGTAGGCACGGCCATGACGCTGATGGCCAGGGGAGGGTACTCGACACTTTGGTATGGTGCAAGCGCGGCGGCCTCGGTCGGCGATGAGCCGCGAATCTTCTCCTCCAAGCGCTGTCGGTGCAGAACGTAAAACGACTCGCCTCGGCGGTTGGCAGCCTCACACTCCGCGGCGTATTGCGCGTACAGATTGATGTCGGTGTCGAGGGCCTGAACCTGCAACGCCGCCAAGCGCGTCGCGGCAAACACAATAGCCAGCACAAAACCTGGAAGAATCCACTTTTTCACGCGCGGCCTCGCTCAAAAACCCCCGCATCAAGTATAGCTTGCCGTTTGCGTCAGGCTGGAAAGCCTGACCTACGAACGTTGTCGGAGACGTTGAAGTGGCGGCTCCAACCCCTAAACTAAGGCGGTAGGCCGGGCACTCTTTGGCGGGCACGTTGCCCCCAGTCGCCCGGCAGTGTTTTCAAAGAGGAGGCTGATCCATGCACGGAACACAGGCCATTCTAGCCACGCTCAAATCCACCGCAGGTCTGCCAGGGTGGTACCTGGGAGATATGACCGACGCCGACTTGCTGGTGCGACCGACCCCCGGCGCTAACCACATCGCCTGGCAGTTCGGGCATCTCATTGACTCCGAGCCGCACCTGGTAAAAATGGTGCTTCCCGATGCCAAGTTCCCGGCATTCCCCGCGGGCTTTTCCGAGATGCACAACAAAGAGGCCTCCAAGAAAGATTCAGGCTTCCTGACCAAGTCGGCCTATCTCGAGCTGTTCGGCGCGGTGCGTGAGGCCAGCATGGCGGCGGCCGCCAAATTGTCCGATGCCGACTTGGATAAGCCGACCACCGGCAACATGGCCCAGTTTGCGCCGAATTGGGGTACCTTGATGATTCTAGTATCCAATCATGTACTGATGCACATCGGCCAGTTTACGGTGGTGCGGCGGAAACTTGGCAAACCAGTCCTGTTTTGAGCTAGCCATGAGCACTGCCGCAACAACGCCGGAACACAACACGACCGGCATCGATTACGCCGACCGGCGGCATTTCAGCTACACTGGGCCGCTTATCGACCTTCACGCGCATGTCATGGTAACCCGACCAGACGATCCACCCAATGCGCCGCCCAAAGGTTATGGGCCAGGGGCAAGCATTTCCCAGGCCGAGTTGATGCTCGAGGTGGCCGCCGAGTTTGGCATCATGCGGACAATTACGATGTGTCTGCCCGACGACATTCCCGTCCTGCGCGAGCGTTTTGGCGATCGGCTGGGTTTCAACGGGCTCATTTCCAAAAAGACGCGGGATGAGCCGGATGAAGCGGCCATCAAGGTGCTCGACACATACCTGGAGCGAGGCGTCGAGATCATCAAGTTCTGGTCCGCGCCGCGCGGCGCGAACGGGGGTTGTACGTCGACGCCCCGTGGCGAATTGAGGCGGTAAACGCGCAAAGGCAGCAGGTGTGGCGATCGTGATGGTCCATGTCGCCGATCCTGATGCGTGGTTTCGTAAAGTTTATACCGACACGGCCAAGTTCGGGACCAAGGCGCAGCAATATGAGCCGCTCGAGCGTATGCTGCAAATGTTCCCGGACATCACCTGGATAGGCGCGCACATGGGCGGCGACGTCGAGCATCCGGACCACCTCGAGGCATTGCTCGAGGCCTATCCGCATTTTTATTTCGACACCAGCGCGACCAAATGGCAAGTGCGTGAAGCGTCACGCCATCCTGAGGCAGTGCGATCGCTGATTTGCCGCTTCCCGGAGCGATTTTTCTTCGGCTCGGACCTGGTGACGCGGCATGACCTGGTCCGCGAACATTACGTAAGCAGGTATTGGTGCCAGCGGACGCTTTGGGAAAGCGGCTGGCAGGGGCCGAGTCCCATTGCCGATCCTGATTACGAGCCGGCGGAGGGCGCGGGCGAACCTGCTGTGCCCTGGCTGCGTGGAGTGGCATTGCCGGCCGACGTGGTCCGCAAAGTTTACCACGCCAACGCAGTTAAGCTGCTCGGCAATCGATTGGGAAAAGTGTAGAAATTGGGGGGAAATGCCGACTAGGGTAATACGGATGCCAGCGGTTGTTGGCATTGTCGGCCCCCTCTGGCACGGGTATGATCGCTGCCTAGCGATGCTCTTTCATGGAAGAAAGGACGGACCTGTGAGCCTTACCGTCAAGGAACTCGCGGACCTGGTTCAAGGAATCGTCCACGGCGACGGCAACGTCGCGATCCACGCCGCCCGGCCCCTGGGAGATGCCCAGCCCGGAGACATCACTTTTGTCGCTGACGAAAAGAACGCCGCCCGTCTGCACGATTGTCACGCTTCGGCTGCGGTTGTGCCGACGTCGGTGCCGCCCAACGGCATGCCCATCATCACTGTGAAAGACCCTTTGGAAGCCTTCGTGCTGATATTTCGGCACATTCGCGGCGACATCGCGGAAAAACCGCACGGCATCGATCCGCGGGCATTTGTGCATCCGACCGCCGTCGTTGGCGAGGGGGCCAGCATATTCCCCTTCGCATCGGTCGGTGAGGGCACCATCATCGGAGCCAATTGCCGCCTCCATTCCGGCGCGGTGGTAGGCGGACATTGCAAACTCGGCGACCACGTGACGCTTTATCCCAACGCCGTGGTCTACGATGGCTGCATTCTCGGCCATCGCACTGTCATTCACGCCAATGCTGTCATCGGGGCTGACGGCTTTGGCTACCGGTTGCACGGCGGCAAGCACGTCAAGGTGCCGCAGCTGGGCTACGTTGAAATTGGCGACGACGTTGAAATCGGCGCTTGCACAACCATTGATCGCGGCACCTTTGAAGCGACCCGCATCGGCACGGGCACCAAGATCGACAACCTGGTACAAGTGGCCCACAATTGCCAGATCGGCAACCACAACTTGTTTGTCAGCCAGATGGGAATCGCCGGGTCGAGCACGACTGGCGATTATGTGGTGATCGCAGGCCAGGCCGGCATCACCGACCATGTGCATATCGGCACGGGTGCGATCGTCGGCGCCAAGGCAGGCGTGACCAAGGATATTGCGGCTGGCCTGCGCATGCTCGGCGCCCCGGCAACACCGGAACGCGATCAAAAACGCATCCTGATGTCGCTCCAAAAACTGCCCGAAATGAGCAAGGAACTGCGGCGCATCAAGCAACATTTGGGGCTTACTGAAGAGACGTGATGAACACAATAGGACTGCTCGCCGGCTGGGGCCGATTCCCGATTTTGTTTGCCGACAAGGCCCGCAAACTTGGGCAGCGAGTGGTCTGCGTCGGCATTCGCGGCGAGGCCGATCCCGCGCTGGCAAGCATGGTTGACAGCTTCTACTGGGCCGGCGTCGCTCGCCTGGGCCGAATTATTCGCTGTTTCAAACGCGAAGGCGTCACGCGCCTGGTCATGGCTGGGAAAGTTCACAAGATCCGCATGCTCCAGCCCTGGCGCTTGTTTCGCTTTCTGCCCGATTGGCGGTCGCTGCGCTTTTTGTATAACCGGAAGCGCGCCAGCAACGGCGACGATCACCTGCTTTTGGGCATCATCGACGAATTCGCGGCCGACGGCTTGCGGGTGGAGTCGGCCCTGGATCTTTGTCCGGAGTTGCTTGTGAGTCCCGGCATTTTGACCCGGCACGCCCCGACGGCGGCCGAGGAAATCGACATCCAATTCGGCTGGCGGCTGGCCCGCGAGATGGGCCGGCTCGACGTCGGCCAAAGCGTGGCCGTCAAGGACAGGGCCGTGCTGGCGGTCGAGGCCATTGAAGGCACCGATCGCGCCATTCTCCGCGCGGGCGAACTGTGCAAGGCCGGCGGCTTCGTGGTCGTCAAGGTCGCCAAACCGCAGCAAGACATGCGCTTCGACGTGCCGACCGTCGGCTGCAAAACCATTGAATCTTTGCACCAGGCCGGCGGCCGCGTGCTGGCCATCGAAGCGGGCAAGACGATCCTGGTCGACGCCGAGGAGACGGTGGCGCTCGCCAACCGCCGCAAAATCACCATTGTGGCCCGCGAAGGCCTTTAACAAAGTAGTAGGCACACTCCGTGTGCCGTGGCCGGTCATTTCCCGCAAGCGCCAAGCTTACGCCGTGCATTATCGTTGCAATTGCTATTTTCACACCTGCGAAAAACGTCACCAAGCGCCGCTGGGTTGCTTTTTTCCGTGGCTCAACGAGCTTCGCCGCGTTACATTGTGTGCGTGGCATTATCTCAAGGCCGCGAGGCAGGTATAATAAACCTGTTACCCGCTGCCTGGATTTTGTGCAAATCTGGACCTCCGCGCATGGGCATGCTGCAATTTCTCCTGCCGCCAAACCTGCCAAGCTCGGCGCTCGCCGAGCTGAAGCGGGGCTGCATCACCGGCGGTCAGGATAACATGCCTTTTCTCACCACGGTCACAGCCGAACCCGGCATACTCAGCCTGAGCCGCCAGGACAATGAAAGTGGCTGCGCCGCCGTGCCGTGGCTTGCCGACCGGGCCGGCACGCTCATGAGCTCCACGGCGACGCTGATTGAAAAGCCGACGCCGTATCCGTTGGTGCTGGAATTGGCCCGCGGCAAGGTGAACCAACTTCGCAACCAAATGGCGGACTGGCTGTTCGGCGGCCTGAACACCCCACCCACGCTGCCGGCCGCCATCCGCGAGGCCACCGCCAGCCTGGGCCGGGCCATCGCCAGTGCGCCCTTGCCGGAATCGGCCGCACATGCTCAGAAAGCAATCGCGCAGGCCTACGGAGCGGCCGATCAGCTGGTGAACACCTATATCCAGCAGGTTTTCACTATCCGCCATCAACGTCAACCACGCCTCGACACGACACTTGCTTGCCGGCTGGGCAATGTTGCCGTGGCCGAGCCATTGACCACGGCGTTGCGTGAGACGTTCAACACGGTTTGTTTGCCGTTGTCGTGGGTGCCGTGAGCCCGCGGAAAACAACTACCAATGGGCCGCCCAGGATCAGTTGCTCGATTGGGCGATTACCAAGGGCTTCCATGTGGTTGGCGGTCCGCTGATCGACTTCCAGCCGGGCCAATTGCCGGGCTGGTTGACGCACCGGGACCAGAGTATTGCCGGCATCGCCAGCAGCACCTGCCGCTATGCCGACACCGTGGCCCGCCGCTACCGGGGCCGCATTCGCACCTGGCAAATGAGCGTCGCCGCCAATTGCTGCAGCGTGCCAGGCCTGGGTGAGGATGAGATGCTGTGGCTGATGTTGCGCATTGCCGAGGCCATCAGGCAAAGCGATGCGAGCATCGAGCTGCAGATCGGGCTGGCCCAGCCCTGGGGCGACTATCTTGCAACCCAGGCCCGGCGTCATTCCCCGTTTGTGTTCGCCGACACGTTGGTGCGGTCGGGCCTGAGTTTGTCGGGTCTCAATCTGGAAATGGTCATGGGTGTATGGCCGCGCGGCAGCTACTGCCGCGACATGCTGGATGCCTCGCGGCTGATTGACCTGTATTCCTTGCTGGGTTTACCGCTGCACATCACGCTGGGGCTCCCATCATCCGTCGGGCGCGACACGCAGGCAAATCAGGCGTTGACCGTCCAGGCCGGCAGTTGGCGAGACGGTTTCACGCCGGAGGTGCAAGCGGATTGGGCCGAGGCGTTTGCCGGTTTGACCTTGTGCAAGCCATCGGTTCAATCGGTCCAATGGGTGCACCTTGCCGACGCCGAGCCGCATTTATTCCCCTCATGCGGGCTGGTCGATGCGCAGGGAAAACTTAAACCTGCCGTGACAAGGCTGCGCCAACTGCGCTCGGCGCACTTGCGGTAGGCTGAAGAAACTCATTGTTGCAACTATGAAGCCGTGGGGAAGTCAACTGGTAATTCGCTTCTTTTTCCTCTTTTGGGCGGTTCTTTGCTACATTAGCGTTGACCTGGGCGGAGGATAGGGCAACGCGGCGGCGCGACCCGAGCGCCGACCCAGGGGCCACGACGGAATGGGGCGGCACGATGCCGCCCTCTTGCTCATTCCCGAGTGGCACCAAAGCGCGAAACGCACCTGACTGCTTTCCACCACTGCATTTCCTCCTTTTGCCGGGCAGGTCGCCTTTGGGATTGCACTCAACTATTCGAGCTCTGGCACCAAGACTTTGTCTGCCGTCTACTGACGGATTGTGCCGGCCCACTAATCTGGATACGCCGCGTCGCCCATTCATTGCAACATTCTCCCGTGACCCTTGGGACGGTTAGCCCGTGGCCACGGTGGAATTGCAAGCAGTACGAGCTGACGCGACTGGTCCCTTGGGCGTACGCCTCGGCAACATTCAACTTTCGTCCTCTTATGGTGTTTCGGCATCCGCCCTCGCCGTTGGGGACTTCACCAGCAACGGCTATCCCGACATTGCCGTGCTGCAGAACAGTGCCGTACTCAGCCTTGGCCTGGTGGATTCCACCCAGGTGACCATTCTCACCGGTAACGGCGACGGCACTTTTGCCATCGGCGCCACCTATCCCATTCCCTGGCTCGCCAACGATTTGGTGGTGGCCGACATTAGCGCCGACGGCCAGCCCGATATTTTGGTGACCAATTCAACGGGCAACAACGTGGAGGTGCTGCTGGGCAACGGCAACGGGACCTTTGCCATTGGCCCCACGTACGGCGTCGGCAACCTTCCCACCGACGTGGCCATTGCGGACTTCACCGGCAACGGCGCACCTGACATGGCGGTCGTCAATTTTGGCGATGGCACCGTAAGTGTCCTGCTGCACGACACCATTTCCGGTACGGTCGCAGTGCCGGTCGTCGCGGTTTCCGCCACCCGCTTCGTTTTCGGTGCCAACCCAATCAGCATTATAGCGGGCAATGCCGTCAACTTCACGCTGATCGCTGAGGATCAAAATGGCTACACAGTCATCAACTACACCGGCACAGTCCATTTCGCCAGCAGCGACCGCCAGGCCAGCTTGCCCGCCGATGCTACCTTGACCAACGGCGTCGGCAGCTTCAGCGCAACCCTCAAAACAGCAGGCATCCAACTCCTGACGGCCACCGACACGCTCAACAAAACCATCATAGGCACCAGTGCGGCCATCGCCGTCTCTCCCACCGCCGCCACGCACCTCGCCGTCACTGCCCCGGGCGTCGTCACAGCTGGAACGCCACAAACCTTTACCGTCACGGCTCTGGACCAATTCAACAACCAGGCGATCACATACGCCGGCATTGTCCACTTCACCAGCACCGACAGCGCCGCCTCTCTCCCCGCCGACAGCGCCCTGGCCTTTGGATTGGGCACCTTCAGCGTGACACTTAACATGCCTGGCACCCAAACGCTGACCGCCACCGACACCACAACCACCGCCATTGCCGGCACAAGCAATACCATCTCGGTCAGCCCCGTCATTGGCGCCGCCGCCCATTTTTCGGTCAGCGGTCCAAGCAGCACCACGGCTGGCAACGCCTTCGTACTCACCGTGAAAGCGCTGGACTCCGCAGGCAACACCGCTTCAGGCTACGCCGGCACCGTCCAATTCAGCAGCAGTGACAGCCAGGTTGGATTGCCCGCCAATGGCACACTAGCCAGCGGCATTGGCTACTTCGCGGCAGTGCTGAAGACAGCAGGCAATCAAGCGCTCACCGTCACCGATACGGTCAATAATGCTATCGCAGGCACCAGCGCCGCCATCACCACCAGCGCGCTGCGGCCGCCAGCCATTTTGTGCTCGCCCTACTTGCCGCTGCGCCGGTGGGCGCGGCCTTGAGCGTCACCGTCACGGCCGTCGACCCCTATGGCAACACCGCGACCGGCTACAGCGGAACGGTCCGCATCAGCAGCAGCGATGGTACCGCGGGGTTGCCTGCCACCAAGTCGTTGACCAGCGGAGCGGGCACGTTCAGCGTCACGCTCAACACGCCAGGCAACCAAACGGTCATCGCTACCGACTCGATCAACAGCAGCATCACGGGCAGCGGCGCCGTCAGCGTCAGCCCGTTGGCCGCCACGCACTTCGTGGTCAGCGCGCCGACCAGCCGTGTGGCGGGCGGCGTATTCGCCATTACCGTGACGGCCAAGGACGCCCTCGGCAATACCGCCACCGGCTACACCGGCATGGTCCACATCAGCAGCAGCAGCGACGGCCAGGCCACGTTGTCGGCTGATGCCACCTTGACGGCCGGCGTCGGCTACTTCGGCGCCGCGCTGCGCACCTCCGGTAACCAGACCTTGACCGCCACCGACACGACCAACAGCAGCCTCAGCGGCACCAGTCTGGCCATTGCTGTCAGTCCCGCGGCCGCCAGCCATTTCGTGGTGTCGGCCCCCAACGCCGCCATCACCGGCAACCCGTTCAGCTTCACCGTGACGGCCAAGGACCCGTTCAACAACACCGCCACCGGCTACATCGGCACCCTCACTTTCACCAGCACCGACAGTCAGGCCGCGCTGCCCGGCAACGCCACTCTGACGGCCGGCACCGGCGTCTTCAGCGCCACCCTCATTTCGCCAGGCAATCAGACGGTCATAGCCACTAACGTCGCCACCAACGTCACGGGAGTCAGCAATACCATCATTAGCCGGGGTCTGACCGTCACCAGCCTGACGCCGACATCCACCGGCTTCGTCGCGACCTTCGACAAGCCCTTCGTCGCCTCGGATATCAACCTCTACGACTCGACCAGCGGCGGCGGTGTGGACGCCGTGGTGCTGACCGGCCCCGGCGCGGGCAGGTTTCCATCCACGGCTCCCTGATCATCGATCCGAGCGATCAGACGATCACCTTTGTCAAAACCAGCAATTTCACTGGGCCGAACTTCAATCCCAGCAGCGGCGTGCTGGCGGCGGGCACTTACACCGTCACCTTCCGCAGCGCCGCCAGCGGCTTCGTGGACAGCCTGAACGAACCGCTGGACGGCGCCAACAACGGCAACCCGGCCGGCAGCAACTATGTTGCGACCTTCGTAGTGGCCGCGCCGCCGGGGGCGACGGCGATCGTCGGCATCCCGGCCTTCGCTCGCGGGCCGGACAGCGCCGATGTGATCAATCTGCCCAATAGCGCCAGCTTTGGCATTCCAGTCAACGTCAGCGTTGGCAGCGGCATAACTTCCGGCCAATTTACCTTGCAGTATAACTCGCAGTTGTTGAGCATCAGCACCGTCGCAGTCAACACTTCCTTGACGGGCGCCTCATTTTCGCTGGACGCGGCATCCACGGCGGGCACCGCCATCCTCGACTTCACCAGCCCGACGCCGCTCACGCAGACGGGCGCGATTCGCCTGGGCGGCTTGGTGGCGACGGTGCCGAGCACGGCGGCGTCGCTCTACAAGTCCAAGGCGCTCTTGCACTGGAGCGGCGTGACACTCAACGGCGGAGCGATTGCCGCCGTGGGTGATGATTCCGTCGAGGTCGTGGCCTACCTCGGCGATGCGGCGGGGACGGCCAACGGCAGCTTGAGCGGCGGCGACGCGGCGGACATCTCGGAGGTGGCGACCGGCATGGACACCAATGCCGCCACCGGGACACTGGCTGGATTCTCGGCGTTCCCGCTTGCCGACCCAGCTATCATCGCTGACCTCAACAACGACGGCCTCGTGGACGCCTCCGATGTGACGCTGCTGAATTCGGTGCTGGCGGGCACCTCGCGTCCGCAGATACCGACGATTCCGACGAATGTGCCAATAACTGCTTACGGCCCCGATCCGAGCTTGAGCCTGCCCACCACCCTTCAGGTCACGCCGGGCGGCACTATTGTTGTCCCGGTCGACATCGATACCGCCAGACCCATCGGCAGCACGGGCGCGACCGAAGCGATATTGGCGCTTCAGTACAATCCGCAAGTGTTCAGCGTATCGGCCGCCGACGTGCAGACGGGATCGCTGACCAGCGGCTGGCAGTTGACGACCACGGTGAATGCCCAGACGGGTGAGATCGGCATCGACCTGTGGAATACCTCTGCTGTCCAGACAACGGCAGGCGGGAGCCTGGTGACAATAACAGTGAGCAGTGGGCAGTGGGCAGTAATGCAGGGCTAGGACTTTCCCTGACGCCAATTTCCCTGGTGAATCAGGTCGATCCGACTGGCCAGCGCGTGTTTACTACGACGGTGGCGGATGGTCAGGGCGCGTTCGTCCTGCATTGGAATGGTGGGCAGTGGGCAGTGGGCAGTGGGCAGTTAGGGACGGCCATCGCCCCCGCGGCACCGGACGAAACCGTCTTGGATACGCAGTTCACTGCCCACTGCTCACTGCCCACTGCCCACTATTTGGAGGACACCGCCCGCTATTTGCAGCTTGTCTTCGGCGAACTTGCACTAACCAGCAGCGGTGCGCAGCAGGCCTCCATGGGACAGCCGGCTGTGGTACTGGACACTGATGAAGGCGATGTTGCACCGGCCGATACCCTTGGTCTGGCCTCGCCGTTGCAAACCAATGGCGTTACCCAGACGGATTGGACAGCGGACAATTACCTGGCTTACCTCCGGCAGTCGACCAAACACCCTGTGTGGACGACGGACCTTGGAGGGTTGGACGGCAACGGCGATGACGGGTCTGATTGAACGAAGACGCCGCCGGAACTTTTCTGTTATTTCGCTTGCGTCACGTTGTGGATTGGAAATCTGGAAATCATCCCAAAAGCATGAGCACCTCGGTGGGCGGAGCGTGCAAGAAATGGCAACCGACCAGCCACTGTTTGCCCTTTTGCCGGCAATTGCGGACCTGGACCTGCACGGAGCAAGTTTTTTCGTGAGCGTCGCGGGGCCGCACATTCAACATCGTGCCCCGCGTGAATGGCCGGTGAATCAGGATCCCCAGGCCCTTCAGAGACCGATCCACAACCGAGGCCTCGACCGGCATGCCCCCTTCGACCCGGCACAAGACCACGCGAACGGTCAAGCCTTCACGGCGACGCATGGAGCGTTTTTCGCTCGCGCTGCCCACCAGGAATGGATCGACCAAGGCCTGAGTTTTCACAGGCACATCCTTCGGCGGGACAAATGCAGCCGGCGTATTCTTCACCGATGTCAGCAGTGCTTTCAGGTCTGTCTCTCCCAAAGGCGAGGTAAACGAGCAGCCCACCACATAGGTTGGTGTCCCGGCTTTGGTCGGCGGAAGCACGCTGGACCACATGGCCTGCAAGAGCATGGGTTCGGCAACACCTTTCTCCATTCCCTCAAACTGCACGATGACCAAAGTTCCTTTGGGGCAATCCTTGTCAACCTGCAAGGCCAGGCCAGTGGTGCAGATGTCTTTCAATGCCGCTTGGCCAAAGCGGAAATCGCGATTGCCCAGCGCCGCCAAGAAACCGGAAGGCTGCGCCGTGCCGTCCTGCCTTGCGTCGTTCCGCCGATTTGATTGGGGTGGTTGTCATTGTTAGGCACATTGGTAGCGATACGAAGGATCCGCCAAGTTTAGGTCATGGATGGGGGGGAATCAAAATGGGCGGCACTGGATTTGAACCAGTGACTTCTACCGTGTGAGGATAGCACTCTAGCCGCTGAGTTAGCCGCCCTGATGATGAGCAAACAATATCATGCACGCGGTGGCGTGGAGATGTTTGGCAAATCCTCCTCGAACTTGGGCGCCGTGGCAGCCACTCGTTGCGGAGCTTGCACCTGTTGCGGGGCAGCGGTTTGCTGGTGCATGGGTGGGCCCGCATTGCGGCCGGTGAGGTCCAATTCATCTTCCAGGCCGTGCAAGCCCTTCTTGAATTCGGTCAGGCCCTTGCCAAGAGAACGGCCAATTTCAGGCAGGCGCTTGCCGAAAAGCAGCACGCCCACGATCAGAATAAGAAGCAGCTGCGGGCCACCAAAAGGGTTTGCAAATAGAGAAGAAAACATGGTGATGTCCTTCCTTAATGGCGGCTTTCAAAAAGCCACTTAGCATTGTACTCAGCCCCTCGACCCTCGGGGGGGTTGTACCATCGGAACCGGCGGAAGGTGATTTGCGCCGCCGTCGGCCCCTCTCCACTAGTTTAGCAGCCTGGCGAGGAAAAAAACAAGCGCCGACTTGAAAAATCGTTCGGCGCCTCGAAGCAAACGGGCTACACCGTCACACCGTCTGCATATTGGCGTCCCCCACCATGGCCCTCGACACCGGCGGCGGCACCATCTCCAGCCTGCGACGCGGCACTTCCGCCATCTTGCGAACCGGGCCTTGCCAAAGACTCCGCAGCCAACCAAAACCGTTGGCAAACGACTGCACCAGGCCGGCCATGCCGTAGGCCTGGTAAAGGACACGCACCGCCCACAAAGGGTGCTTCCACTGGACAATCGCCCGCACGAAATTCAGAGGATTGTAGAAGCTCCCATAGGCCAGGTAGATGTTCAGCTGCTTGCGCCACGGATTCGGATCGTGGGTGGCGATGCAGTGGTTGCCGTCGTAGTGGTGGTCCTCCACCTTATGGCCGTTGGCCTCGTCGATCACCATGCCGTTATTGTACGGCTCCTCGTAGCCCTTGCTGCCGACGGAAGGCGTCAGGATCGTGACCTGAACGCTGACCGAGCCGGATTTGCGGAGGAAATTGACCTGGTTAAGCAGGCCGTAAAGATTGCCCCGGCTGGCGAGCGGTTGGCCGTCGTGATGCATCATCATCGACATCGGCGCAGATGCCCATGCTCGTTGAGCGATCTCGAACAGCCTTTTGGTTTTCTCCGGGCTTTGGCCCTTCTTGACCAGTTCGGCGGTCATATCCTCGATGCCGAACCAAATGGCGCGGAGGCCCCCGTCCCGGCAAAGCGGCAGCAGGTCCTGGTTCTTAACGACGTCGAACTCGGTCGCCTCGGTGCCGAAGAAAATGGCGTCTCGGAAAGGCTTGCCGCGAACCTTGCCGTTGGCAAGCCCTCGAAAACCTCGACGACTGTTTCGCGGTTGTTGAAGAAGTTGTCGTCGGTGCCGAAAAAGGCGTTGATGCCGGTTTGGGTCGCGATCTCGGCGATCTCCTCGCGCAAACGATCCGCGCTTTTCCAGCGAAAAGTGAACTGGTTGTAGGCCGGGATCGGGCAGTAGGGGCAATGGAATTTGCAGCCGTGCGTCGTCACCAGCGAAATCATGCCGGCGTAGCGTTTCAGCTTGCCGACGGGGATCGGAGTCGACGACAGCCTGGCCCGGCGATGGGGCGGCTCGATTAAGCCCAGGCTCACGATGGGATGAGGCAGTTCGTCAAGATCCTGCACCAGGCGCTGCACGCCGGTGTTGATGAGCCGTCCGAGCGGCTCCCGGTGATCGCCCTCGCCCTCTTGGAAGACCAGGCCGGGAATGTCGTCCAGCAAACCAGAGCGGCGCATGCGATGGAAGGTCTTGCGCAGGTGCTCATTGCCGGCGCGGGATTCCATCAAGCGGTCGAATAGCTCCAGCAGGACGTATTCCTCGCCGGTGCAGACCACGTCCGCCGACAGGCGTTTGGCGGCATCGACGCCAAAAAAGTCCCACGGCTCGTAAATCGCCTTGGCACCGCCGCAGAGGATCAGCGGCCGCTCTTCGCCCAGCTTGTGGGCGTCCTGGAGCATTTCGTAGGCGTCGGCGCTATGGATCTGCATCGAAGAGATCAGCAACAGCTGCGGGATTTCGCCGTCAATGCGGGCTTCATTGACCTTGAGGTGCCTGTTCCACTGGCGGAGCACGATGCGGGTTTTTTCAAACCCCGCGCTAACCAGGGCCGCGGCCACCGCTCGGGGGCCGGCCGTCAGCAGCCGCATGTCGGCAAACAAAAAAGGCCCCAGCCGGGTGCGGAAATCGAAGGCGTAGCACACCAGGGCGGCGATGTCTTTCGTCGCCGGGTTGGCTCGCAGACGTTTTTCAAGCTCGTTGTATTGTCCGGGGCGAGTATAGCGGTCGTTTTTAGGACGACTTGGCAATTCCATGGTCGAAACCTTCCTGTTGGCCGCAACTTACGCGGCCTGGCGAAAATGCGGACGCACGCTTGGCAGCTGAAGTTTAGCTAACACTAGAAAAATGGCCCAAATTTTTCAAGACCACCTTGTCATGAATCGGACGCGGCCCAATCCCAATCTCGCCGCCACACGGTAAAAGCCGCAAGGTTCACCATCACCTTGTCACCTTGTCATCTTTTCACCAACCGCACCGTGACCGGAAAATGATCGCTGTACCCGCGCGGCACCCTGGTCTTTTTCGCTTCCAAACCGCCAGGGCCGCTTTTGCGCGTCGCCTGGCTTGTGGAGGCTATTGAAGGTCTGGGCCGAACCAGGGACGCAGCCCCATCCCGTGCCGCCGAGCATTCCCGGCGAGACCAGGATTTGGTCGAAGATATACCATTTGCCGCTGTAGTAATGAGTGCCGAACCCCTTGGCCGGATCCTTGTCGGCAAAGAGGTTGTAAAGGAGAGGTTCAGGGCGATTCAGCTGCACATCGTTGGGGTCCGCGGACGAGTGCAAATGCTTGACGACGCTTTCATCATGTGGCGTGTCGTTGAAATCGCCGCAAACCAGGACGTCGACCTTCGGATCCCTGCGGTGCAATTCCAGGAATGCCTTGTAAATGGCTTCAGCGTATTTGTCCCGGCCTTGCTCGCTGCCGGACGTGATCCGCGACGTCCAGTGCGTCGCAAAAATGGTAAGCTCGCGGCCGTCCACGACGATGTGGCCTTCCAAGATGCGGAGCGACTTGCCGAGCAAGCGGGTTTTTTCCTTCTGCACAGGCAGCCGGGTAATGATGGCCGGGGCGATGTGCCGGCCGGCGCTGACTTCCTTCATGAGAACGTGCTGGTATTGCCAGCGGTAATCCAGCCGTTTATTGAGGGATTCCATGAGAAGTTCGGCGGCGCGGATGCTTTCCACCTCGCAAATGGCGAGGATATCCGGGCCGTGGCCGTCGTTCATTTTGAGCAAGGCTTCGGTGAGCTTGGAGAGTTTCAGGGCCATGGCGGCCTTGTCGCGGGCGAACCAGTCGTCGTACTCCACATCGGCCTTTTGATTGCGTTTGTCGTGTTTGTCGTCGAAGAAGTTTTCGACGTTCCAATGGCAAAACAGATATTCCCTGGCTTGCGGACCCTGGTCCGATGTTGGTTCAGGGGCGGTGTCGACGTGGTCGTTGCAGCCGGCCAGCACCGAAGCAGCGCCGAGGCAAAATAGAGCGACCAGGCAAAGATGCGTATATTTGCGTAACATGGGTGGCCCCTGGTGAGTTTGGGTCGGGCTTCCGGCCTGACCGGTTTTGGAACACCACTATACGCAATGTCGCCTGGTCAGGACAACGTGTAAAGTAGTAGGCACACTCCGTGTGCCGTTTGAGCGCTTAAACGGCACACGGAGTGTGCCTACTACTTTGAGGCTAGACCAACGGCACCTCGAGCAAAAGCGGCCTGCTCCCGCGCAGCGATTCCCGCACCCTGTCGCTGAGCTGGTCGCAATCGTCCACGCGCTCAGCATCAACGCCAAGCGAACGTGCCAGCGCCACGAAGTCGACGGCTGGGTCGATCAGATCCATGCCGACAAAACGATCCTCGGCCATCTCCGGCAGCGGCATTGCCTTGCCGCAGGTCTTGAGAATTTGATACTGGCGATTGTTGGCGACCACAAAAGTCACGGGGATCTTGTGGTGGGCGGCCGACCACAGCCCCTGGATGCCGAACAAGGCCGCACCGTCGCCCAGCACTGCCAGAACCGGCCTTTCCGGCCAGGCAAGCTTCACACCCAGCGCGGCTCCCAGGCCCCAACCGAGTGCCCAACCCCGGTGGCCAAAATAGCCGGTTGGGTCCTTGATCGCTCCCAGCCGCTCCAACACGGTGTTGGTCGTCGTGGTTGCTTCCTCGATGACGGCGACGTCCGGCGGCAGCACGCGGGCCAGCGCCTCCATCAGCGCCAACGGCGTCATCGGCCGATTGGCAAATTCGCGGTCGATTTTGACCGTCAGCTCGGCCCTTGTGGCGCGATGTTGCCGGGCGTGCTGCTGGCGGCGAATCCGGGCAGCATCGATGTGGCTTGCGCTCATCGCCTCGGTCAGATAAGCCTGCAATTCCGCCAGCCCGGCTTTGGGATCGCCAAGCAGTGCGCAGTCCAGGGCGTAACTCTTGCCTAGTTGCCAGGGGTCTTCGTCGAGCTGGACGAGTTTGAGGTGTTCAGGCAACGGGCGGGCCGGCTCGTGATAGATATACGTGCGCAGCAGGATCATCCCGGTAACCAGGGCCACATCGAAAGCGTCGAGCCGGCGGCGGATGTCCGCGGACCAAAGCGGCAATCCCCCTCCGTAGAGCGGGTGAGCGGGCGGAAACGGCAGCCGGCCGTGGCCGGTGGCGGATTCGGCGATGACCGGCGCCCCCAGCAATTCCGCGACCGCCACCAGCTCGGCAACGGCATCGGCATCCATGACGCGGCTGCCGGCCAGGATGACGGGGTTGCGAGCTTCGGCCAGCATTGCCGCGGCCTGACGAAGGGCCGCGGCCGGCGGACGCACACCTCGATCGGGAACGCGCGGCGGCGTCAAGTCCGGAGCGATGCATTCTTCCATTTGGAGGTCGACCGGCAGCGACAGAAATACCGGACCCGTGGGCGGAGTCAGGGCGGTCTGCACGGCCCGGCGAAGGACAATCGGCAAGTCATCGACCCGGCTGACTTCATAAGCCCACTTGGTCCACGGCCGGGCCACGGCCACGAGGTCGGCTGTGAGGACCGGATCGTGCATGCGCAGCCGCCGGTCCTGCTGACCCGCGGTCAATAGGAGCGGTGTGCCCGCGGCATGGGCGTTGTAAAGCATGCCCATGGAGTTGCCGAGGCCGCAGCCGATGTGCACATTGACGATCGCCGGCGACCGCGACGCCTGGGCGTAGCCGTCGGCCATCGACATGACCGGGACCTCATGCAGCCCAAGCATGTACTTGATACGCCGGTCGCGTGCCAGGGCGTCGCTGAGCGGCAACTCAGTGGTGCCGGGGTTGCCGAAGAGGTAGCGCACGCCGGAGGCGGCGAGGATTTCCAGGAATGTGTCGATACCTGTCATTTCCGGCAACTCTAACTGGATTGACAGGCTGCGTAAAGCAAAAAGTGGTGTTTTTTTCGTGACGTGACCCGCCGCAAGGTTCCTTTGCTTTCATTTTTCCAGCGTCACGTCTTTATCGGTGGAACCAAGCTCTCGAAGACACGCTGCGCGGACGAAAGCGCCGCAACAACCGTCGCTGCGACATCTGTCTATAGCAGGTTATCGACATAATCTGCTTCATTGCGCAGCTGACGTAATAATGCGAGGCGGTCGGCGTCAGCTTTGCGTCGTTTGCTCGTTAGATGCGCCCGCAATCGACCGTGATCGTCCGCATCCTCGCGCGGGTCGAATTCAAGATAATCCCTGGCGTAGTTGCGAGCGTGGCAATAGGCCGCAAAATAAGCTCTGCTCACTGCCGATCGGAAAAGAGGTTCAGGTTGCGCCGAAGCCGCCGCCTGTCGCTGCAAATCGTGCGCAAGACCAAGGAGGCCCTTCCAATCAAACGGCATGGCTGCCTCGGGGCGGGGAGAAATCCGTTGCCAACAAGAAGTAACCGGGAATTTCCGCCAATGTGGCGTTGAAACGATCGCTAATCGCTGCAAGACGGTCGAGGATGTCGGGCTCGTACTTCTCTTTTCGAACGTACAAGTTGAGGTAACGGTCATCGATCTCGGGATCTTTGTAAACCTCAAGGGACAGTTCGACAACATGCCCAAGTGCCTGGCGGACATCGGCGCAAATGCTGGGTATTATCAGTGCCATCTGGGAATGGACCGCGAGGTAATCCTCAACTTCTTGCGCGTTGGGCAGGATGACACGATGGCCAGCCAGATGTTGAAAAACGTCAACAAGGCCCTTCGGTTGCCCATTCTTCAATCGCCCGGCAATCAGGGTCTCCAACGCGGCCAGGGCCTCTTCCCTAGTGGGCGCGGTCGCGCACATTTCAGGCGCTCCAACAAGGGTCGCTTCAAATTGCCCGGCCGCGGGATGAACCGTTACTGAGAAAGTCATAGGAACTCCTTGCGCCACAGCATTTCCTCCTATACCATCATAGCGTCTTCCGTTAAAATGAGGTCAGTCATCCTTTTTCAAATTGCTGGTTTTTTTCGTGACCTGGCCCGACGCAGCGTGTACCATCATTTCAAACCACGGCGGCGTGGGTATACGTCCGTCGCCGCAGTCACGCCCTGACGAACCGAAAGCTTTCGTTTTATTGAGGAAGTGATCCATGATCCGTCGAACGCGTTTGCTTGCAATGTCCTTTTTCCTTACGGCAACCGCCTTTCTGTCGCTCTTGCACGTTGCCCAGGCCCCGGCTAGCGACTTCGAGTGCAACACATTTTCCATCGTCGCCTACGATCCCGACAAGGGCGAATGGGGTTGTGCCGTCGCTTCCAAATACCTGAGCGTCGGCAGGGCGGTGCCGTGGGGCAAGGCCGGAGCCGGTATGATCGCGACGCAGGCCAGCGTCAACATGTCCCATGGAGCCAACGGCGTTGAAATGCTGGCGAAGGGAAAATCCGCCGAGGAGGTGCTCAAGGCCCTTCAAGACTCTGACGCTCAATTCGAAAGTCGTCAGCTCGGCATCGTGGACGCCAAGGGCAACGTCGTCACTTTTACCGGCAAGAAGTGCAACAAATGGGCCGGCGGAAAGACCGGCACGAATTACGCCTGTCAGGGCAATATCCTGGTTGGTGAAGCAGTCATCAACGACATGGCCAAGGCGTTTGAGGACGCCAAGGGTCCGCTGGCCTGGCGACTGATCGCGGCACTAGAAGCTGCCGACAAAGCTGGCGGCGATTCGCGCGGCAAGCAATCGGCGGCCGTTTTGGTGGTGTGCCAGGGCAAAGGCACCAATGCCGTCAGCGATCAATACCGTTACCTCGACTATCGGGTGGACGATCACAAGGAACCGATTCCCGAACTGGCGCGTATCTTGGCGAAGCATCCAGGGATGAAACGGCCAAATTGAAGCTGTCACCCCTCCGGATGCAGCATCGCATGCAGCACATCCGGCGGCACCTGTCCATAGGCTGCGCGGCTCCATCGTCCAGCCCGCCCGCCCTTGCGTCAGGCTGCGCACCTTGTCCGAATAGTCGAACATCTTGCGCAAGCGGCGCCAGCGCCTCGATGACCCGCAGTTTGCCGCGCGCCAGCATCTCGCGTGATCTCGGCTCGCCGGGCGTTGAGGTCGGCGGTAATCGGCCCCAGATACTCCTCCGGCACCGTCACCTCGACGTACATCACCGGCTCGAGCAACACCATGTTGTCGCGCAGCGCCTTGTGCACCGCGTCGTCGGCCGCCGCCGTGAAGGCGATGTCGTTGGACACACCCTCCTGCATCTGGGCCGCCAGCAATCGTCGCCTTGATGTCGATGACCGGGTAGCCGAGTTCGCCCGATGACAGCGCTCCGCGCATGCCGCTCTCGGCAGCCGCCGACAACTCCGGCGGCAGCGAGTCAGGTGGAATGCGGTTTTCGACCACAATGCGGTTGATCGCCCTTGTGCGGCTCGAACTCGACCGTCACCTTGGCGAACAGCCCCGTCGTGCCGGTCTGCTTGACGCATTCGCCTTCGACCTTGATCGGCCGCCGCAACGTCTCGCGGTAGCTGACGCGCGGCTGCCCAACGCGCACCTTCAAGCGAAATCGCGCTCCATGCGGTGCTGTTTCACTTCCAGGTGCAGCATGCCCATGCCGCTCATCAGCGTCTGGCCGGTGTCGGGGTCGATCCGCCAAGTAAAGGTCGGATCCTCGCGCTTGAGCCGGTTCGAGCACTTCGACCAGCTTGTCCTTGTCGGCCGACGATTCCGGCTCGATCGACCTGGCTGACCACCGCCTCGGCGAAGGTGATCTGCTCCAGCATGATCGGATGCTGCGTGTCGCACAGCGTGTCGCCGGTGATCGAGTCCTTGCAGGCCGATGATCGCCACGATGTCGCCGGCATAGGCCTCGGGCAGTTCGTCGCGATCGTTGGGGTCGGCGTGGATGTGGTAGAGCTTGCTGGCGAATTCCTTGCATGTCGCGGCCGGGGTTGAGCACGCGGCTGTTGGCTTTCAGCGTGCCGGAGTAGATGCGCAGGTAGATACAGATCGCCGTGCTTGTCGGCGACGATCTTGAAGACCAGGCCGCAGAACGGCTCCTTCAGGTCGGGCTTGCGTTTCTCTTCCTTGTCCTTCTTCTTCGGATTGTGCCCGTCGACCGGCGGCCGATCGAGCGGGCTGGGCAGGTAATAGCAGCACGGCGTCCATCAGCGGCTGGATGCCGATGTGCTCGCGGCCCGAGCCGCACAGCACCGGCTGAATCAGCCGGGCCAGCGTCTGCTCGCGGATCACCTCGCGGATCGTCTCGACGCGGAATGTCCTTGCCTTCGAGATAGGCGCTGGTGATGCTGGTCCTTGTCGTCGTGCGCGCGTCAGCACGTCGAACAGCTGTTCGCGCCATTGCTGGGCATCGCCGCCAGGTCGTCTCGGGGATCGGCTCGGTGCGGAACGTCTTGCCCTCGTCGGCGGCATCGAAGTAAGATCGCCTTCATCTCCAGCAGGTCGATGATGCCGCGAAACGGCGTCGGGCTGTCCTTGATCGAGCCGCTGCCGATGGGGATGGTCAGCGGCAGCCGGATTGCCTTCGAGCCGTTCGCGGATCTGCGTCGACGGCATTGGCGAAATTGGCGCCGACGACGTCCATCTTGTTGATGAAGACCAGGCGCGGCACCTGATACTTGTCGGCCTGCCGCCAGACGGTTTCCGACTGGGCCTCGACGCCCTTCTGGGCGTCGAAGACGACGACGCAGCCGTCGAGCACGCGCAGGCTGCGTTCGACCTCGGCGGTGAAATCGACGTGGCCGGGCGTGTCGATCAGGTTGATGGTGCAATCGCGCCAGTGGAACGGGATGCAGGCGCTGTAGATGGTGATGCCGCGTTCCTGCTCTTCCGGGTCGTAGTCGGTCTCGGTGGTGCCCTCGTCGACGCCGCCGAGCTTGTGCTTGGCGCCGGCGTAATAGAGCACGTGCTCGGTGGTCGTGGTCTTGCCGGCGTCGATGTGGGCAATGATGCCGATGTTGCGGATCTTGTTCAGGTCGTATTTGGCGCCATGCGGCGGCCATGGTGGTCAGTCCGGAAGTGACTAGAACAGAGAGTCGAGGCTGCGAGCTGCGGCTTATCTGTCCACTGCGCACGGCACTGACTCTGACGGCTCACCACGCGAAGTGGGCGAACGCCTTGTTGGACTCGGCCATCTTGATGGTGTTTTCGCGCTTGGTCATGGCCTCGCCCTCGCGGCGGTAGGCGGCCATCAGTTCGTCGGCCAGGCGGAGGAACATGGGCCGGCCCGCCTTGCCGCGCGAGGCGCCGATGATCCAGCGGATGGCCAGGCTCTGCTGCCGCGTTCTTGTTGACCTGCATCGGCACCTGATAGGTGGCCCCGCCGACGCGCTTGGAGCGCACTTCCACGGTCGGCTTGACGTTCTCGACGGCCTGCGTGAAGACGTCGATCGGATCGACGTCGGGCATGCGTTTCTTGATCTGGTCCAGGGCACCGTAGAAGATGCGCATGGCGGTGGCCTTCTTGCCCTGCCACATCAGGCAGTTGATGAACTTGCTGGCCAGCTTCGATCCGTAAACCGGGGTCGGGCTTCAGAGGTGTCGTAGCTGGCGGTTCGTTTCCGCGCCATGTCTCTGGATCCCTGAATTCATTGATGGTAGTCCGGCACGCCGCACGCGGCCCGGCCAGGGCGGACCGCTCGGACGATGCCGCAGGGTTCAAATAACAGCTGATTGACAGTTCCGCACGTCGGACAGGGCACCTTCGACCGCCGCCACGCAGTGGCCGCCGCCCGCCAGCCCTTTGCCCTCACATTTTAGCTTAACTCCGACATTCACACCACATTTACAACAGGCGAAATCCAGGTCGACTTGCATTGCGATCATGAAGTACGGCTCCTCGGCCGAGTAAGGAAGCGTGCCAATGAACACCAGGGCGGATCCATCGCGCCTGCGCGCGACCCCCCTTAACCGCCTTCTCGTTTGGCACCGTACTTGGACCGCGCCTGCTTGCGGTCGGCCACGCCCTGCGAGTCGAGCACGCCGCGAATGATGTGGTAGCGCACGCCGGGCAGGTCGCGCACGCGGCCGCCGCGCACCAGCACGATCGAGTGCTCCTGCAAGTTGTGGCCTTCGCCGGGGATATACGCCGTCACCTCGATGCCGTTCGACAAGCCGCACGCGGGCCACCTTGCGGAGCGCCGAGTTCGGCTTCTTGGGCGTCATGGTCTTGACCTGCAGGCACACGCCGCGCTTCTGCGGGCACCCCTGCATGGCGCGGGATGTTTTGGCTTGCGGTATTGCTGCCGGCGCGGTTTGCGGACCAGCTGGTTGATCGTCGGCATCCCATCGTCTCCCGTCACTGTGGCGGCGCCGAACCGTATCGGCGGGCGCGGTGAAACCATTACCGTATGGTCAGGGCAGGTGTTGGTCAAGGGGAAGATAATGGATAATGGGCAATGGATAATGGATAAAGAGCAGACTGCAGCAGATTGTGAAGATCCTTGAAATAGGCAGTCAGTAGCCATGGCGCCTAGCAGCAGGCGATTGGCTGGATAAATTGCCTATTTTCCCCATTGTCCATTATCAATTATCCATTGTCCATTATTGGCACTCGCCTTGCAAGAACCGCACCGCTTGTTAGAATCCCCCGCTCTGCGTCCCACGGAACGGGGGAGGCCAACGCAAACGATGGGTATGGATCGAGCTGATGCGGAACAGGCGACTTACCTCGAGCGCCTGCTGGGAAGTTTTGTGGAATTCGTCTATCGTTGGCCGATTCTCACGCTCGTCTTGCCGCCTGCTCGCCGCCGCCGCATCAATGCGCTATTCCTCCGCACGCCTGCAGTTCTTCACGCAGCGCAGCGATCTGATCAGTCCAAATAAAGACTACATCAAGCGCTGGCAGAAATACCTGGCCGAGTTCGGCGACGATGACGACATGGTCCTCGTCGTGCAAGGCAACGACCGCCGGCAAATGGAAGCCGCCCTCGAACGCATCGGCACCCAGATTGGCCAACAACCCGAGCTTTTCGACAGGCTATTTTACAAATGTGACTTGCGCAGCCTGCGCAATCGTGCGCTTGCTTTACTTGCCGGCCGCCCAAATCGCCCAGATTCAAGGCAACCTTGGCGACATGAAGCTGTTGCTGGAAGCGTCCTTTTTGGACAGTTGGAAAAAGCTGTCGCTCGGGTCGTTGCTGGATGAGGCGGCGAGCCACCGCGTTCCGGCCCTGGAACCCGGCGGCACCCTGCGTCAGGGCGACGAGACTTTCTTCACCCAGCTTAACTCCATCAGCCGGGCCGCCGCCAGGATGATCGACGATCCCGACGTTTATGCCAATCCCTGGCAGAGCATTTTGCCGCCGTCGCCTGAGCAACGGGATATGCTGGCCGAGCCGCAGTATTTCTTCAGCGGCGACGGCACGCTGGCGTTTCTGCTGGTTCGTCCCTTGAAGGAAGCCGGGTCGTTCACGGCGCGCCAGGCAAAGCGTCGAGCACAACTGCGCGAAATCGTAGCCGTTGCTAAGCCGGAGTTCAGCGGTTTGCAGTTTGGCCTGCACCGGTTTGCCGGTCCTTGAAACCGACGAGATGGTCGCCTCGCAGCAGGACACCAATACCGCCTCCTGGCTGGCCCTCGCCGGCATCGGTCTGCTTTTACGTGATCGTCTATCGCGGCATCCGTTATCCCCTGATGACGGTCGGCACATTGTTGATAGGCACGGCCTGGGCCATGGGCTGGCTGACTTTGACAGTCGGCCATCTGAATATCCTGTCGGCGACTTTCGCGGTCATGCTCATCGGCATGGGCGATTATGGCGGTGTTCTGGGTGATGCGCTATGAGCAGGAACGCGTCAGCGGGCTGGATGTCCTCGGCGCCGTTCGCATCACGGCGCAAAAGATCGGTCCGAGCACGCTGACGGCCGGCATCACCACGGCACTGGCGTTTTATGCCGCCATGCTCGCCGATTTTCAGGCCGTCGCCGAGCTAGGTTGGATCGCCGGCAGCGGCGTGCTGCTCTGTGCCGTGGCCTGTTTCGTGGTGATGCCGGCGGCGCTGCGTCTGTTCGACCGACGCAAAATGCCCGCGAGCGAAAGTTGTGCCGCGGTAGGGCCGCCCGCAACTGCCTGGCTGCCCATGTTGGCGCGCCGGCCTCGTCTCGTCCTGGGGGTCAGCGCCGTCGCCACACTGGTTTGCGCGGCACTGGCAATGCAAATTGACTATGACCACAACTTGCTCCACTTGCAGGCCGACGACCTGGACTCGGTGAAGTGGGAGCAAACGCTCATCGAGCACACCGCCGGAGCCAGCTGGCATGCTCTCAGCTACACGGCGACGCCGGAACAAGCCCTGGCGCTCAAAGCACGATACGAGCAGCAGCCAGGCATTAGCCGCGTGGTCGAGATCGCGTCGTTGGTGCCGCCGGACCAGGCCGCCAAGCTTGACCAGCTTCGGGAGATACAGCATCGCTTGCGGACATTGCCGAAGCGCGGCGAGAGCATTCCGCATACTTTGCCCAAGCCAGGCGAGCTGCAGGCCAGGGCCGCCCGCATTTTGCAAGAGCTTGAGCCTGTCCTCGCCGGTAAAGCCCATCCGCTTTTGGTGCAGCTCGCCGCCAATGTGCGCCTGCTCCACGACAGGCTTGCCGCCGCCGATGGCCAGCTTGCCGCCGCCAGGCTTCAGCAATTCGACGACCTGCTGACGCGCGATCTGGCCGACGACCTGCACAAACTTCGCGACGTCACGACGCCGAAAGAGATTGCCTTGACCGATCTGCCGGCCAACCTGCGTGAGCGTTACGTCGGCAAAAGCGGCGCCTGGCTGCTGCAGGTTTTCGCCAAGGAATCGCTGTGGGAATATGACGCCCTGGCCCGCTTTGTCGAGGAGATTCGCAAAATCGATCCCGAGGCGACCGGTAAGCCTTTTGCCACACTCGAAGGCCTGCGCTGCATGAAGGAAGGGTTCCAGTGGGCCGGCCTGTACGCGCTGCTGGCGATCGTGGCCGTTTTCTACCTCGATTTCCGCAGCCTGCGGCACACGCTCGTCGCCCTGGCGCCGCTGGCCATGGGCATGATCGTATCGCTGGGGGTAATGCGTCTTTTTGGCTTTGCCTTGAATCCCGCGAACATGATCGCGTTTCCGTTGATTCTGGGCGTCGGTGCCGACAACGGCATTCACGTCTTGAACGACTACCTGCGTGACCGCGGCAAGGGAGCTTACACCCTGCGGCGAACCATGGGCCGAGGAATCATGGTGAAAGCACTGACCACGATTATCGGCTTTGGGACGCTGATGATCTCGCAGCATCGCGGCTTGGCGAGCCTGGGGTTCATTCTCACGCTGGGGGTGGGCTGCTGCATGCTGACCGCCCTGGTATGCCTGCCGGCCGCGTTGCGATTGATGAGCTTGCGGCAATCTGCCCCGTCCGATACCAATCCCGAAGTGATACGGTCAGCCGCTTAGCCGCAATACCCTTCAACTTTGCGCCAGTCGCAGGCTTCTGGTAACTGAGCGACAATCCCTGACGTTGCGTGCCGACAACTGCCAAGGATTAGGATGGTTTCGTCTCATCTCACCCCCCCAGACACCCCCTTGACACGAAACCGCCATCGTTTGGCAGCCCCTAACAATCCTTGGCAGGCCGTAGCAAAGACTGGGCCGGATTGCGTCTCACGCTGGCTAGCACATCCTGGCCAAGCCCGCGCCTCGACGTACAATTGCGGACATGACCGTATTCCCTTTGCGGACAAAAACTGTGCTGGCTGTCATCTTCGCGCTGCCGCTTGTCAGTGTCAACGTGTTCAGTGCAGCCAGTCCTCAACAGCCAAAGAAACCCAACATCATCTTCATCCTCGCCGACGACCTGGGTTACGGCGACCTCGGCTGCTACGGTCAGCAGAAGATCAAGACGCCGAACCTCGACCAGCTGGCGGCCCAGGGCATGCGCTTCACCCAGGCTTATGCCGGCAGCACCGGTTGCGCCCCGTCGCGTTGCTGCCTGATGACCGGCCTGCACACCGGCCATTGCCGAATTCGCGGCAACGCCCTTGTGCCACTTGAACAGAGGAAGAAACCATCGTGTCGAAGCTGCTCAAGGCGGCTTGGGCTACATCACCGGCCTGATTGGCAAGTGGGGTCTGGGCGAGACCGACTCCAGCGGCTATCCCAACAAGCAAGGCTTCGATTACTTCTTCGGCTTCGTCAACCAGATCGCACGCTCACAACTACTATCCCGATTTCCTCTGGCAATGCCGACAAGGTGCCCATCGCCGGCAACGTGCAGCTCAAGAAAGGAATCGTGGCCGAAAAGAAGGTTGTAGTATGCTCACGACCTGTTCACGCAGGAGGCCCTGCAATTCATCGAGAAAAACAAGGCCGAGCCGTTCTTTCTCTACCTTGCGTACACGATTCCCCACGCCAACAACGAGGCGCGGCAAGACCCTCGGCATGGAAGTGCCCTGGACGAGCCCTATTCCAAGGAACCCTGGCCGCAGCCGCAAAAAAACCACGCGGCCATGATCACCCGCATGGACCGCGACATTGGCCGCATTTTCCACCGGCTGCGGAGCTGGGGATCGACGACAACACCATCGTCTTTTTCGCCAGCGACAACGGCCCGCACAAGGAAGGCGGCGGCGACCCGTTCGTTCTTCCGCAGCTCCGGCCCGCTGCGCGGCATCAAGCGTTCGCTCCACGAAGGCGGAGTGCGCATGCCGATGATCGTCCGCTGGCCAGACAAGATTCCCGCGGACAAGACCAGCGATCAGGTCGTGGCTTTTTGGGACATGCTGCCCACGCTTGTCGAGTTGGCCGGCGGCAAGGCCCCCGAGGGACTCGACGGCATCTCGGTGGTCCCCACGCTGCTTGGCAAGGGCAAGCAAGAGCAGCATGAATTTCTTTACTGGGAGTTCCACGAACAAGGCTTTCAGCAGGCCATCCGCATGGGCGACTGGAAGGCGGTGCGCGAAAAGCAGGGCGGACCGCTGGAGTTGTACGATCTGAGCAAGGACCTGGGAGAAGAAAAAAACGTCGCCGCCGCCAATCCCGCGGTCATCGAACGCATCGAGAAGTTGTTTGCTGGCGCGGACCGATTCCCCACATTGGCCCGTCAAGCAAAAAAAGTAGCAGGCACACTCCGTGTGCCGTAAAGTAGTAGGCACACTCCGTGTGCCGTAAATTAGTAGGCACACGGAGTGTGCCGTTTTGCGTTTCAAACGGCACACGGAGTGTGCCTACTAATTTAAGCTCATCCCCTTGAAGCGTTTCACGCAGCCCGTGATCGCCACCTCCGTCGGCAACCGTTCGATGCTCGACGCCCCAAAAAACCCGACAATTCCCTTCGTGTGATCGAGAATGTACTGCGCGTCCTCCGGCTCGGAAATTGGGCCGCCGTGGCACAGCACCAGGATGTCCGGCCTCACCTTTTTCGCCGCGTCGTGCATTGCCTGGCACACGCTGGGCCGCCTCGTCCAGCGTCAGCGCCGTCCTGGCGCCGATGCTGCCCTTGGTCGTCAAGCCCATGTGCGGAATCAGCACGTCGGCCCCCGCCCTGGCCATCGCCCGGCCTGGTCAGTCGTTGAACACGTAGGGGCACGTCAGCAGCCCAAGTTCGTGGGCCTGCCGGATCATGTCGACTTCCAGGCCGTAGCCCATCTCGGTCTCTTCCAGTCCCTGGCGGAAGGTGCCGTCGATCAGGCCGACGGTGGGAAAGTTCTGCACGCCGCTGAAGCCCGCCGCTTGCACGTCGCGAAGGAAAGAGTTTCATGATGCGGAACGGATCGGTGCCGCAAACGCCGGCCAGGACGGGCGTGTTCTTGACGACCGGCAGCACCTCGCGGGCCATCTCCATGACGATCTGGTTGGCGTCGCCATAGGGCATCATGCCGCTAAGGCTGCCGCGGCCGGCCATGCGGAATCGGCCCGAGTTGTAGATGATGATCAGGTCGATGCCGCCGGCTTCGGCGCACTTGGCGCTGATGCCGGTGCCGGCGCCGCCGCCGATAATCGGCTTGCCGGCCGCGGCCTGGGCACGCAGACGCAGCAGACATTGCTCACGGGAGAAGAGGCTCATGTGTCTTCGGCATCCAAAAATGCCACGGCCTTGTGCCGTGGAGGGTTACGCTGGTCTCTAATAAACAGCCAATGTCCAGAGTACCTGTAAGCTCCTAGCCCTAGAATTATTCCTAGCGTGATTGTACAAGCTTCAACCACAAAGCAACCTGGAATCCACCCCCCATGCCTCTCATCCTGGTCGGCACTCTGGACACCAAGGGCGTCGAACTCGCCTTCGTTCGCGGCCTCCTCCACCAGCACGGTCTGCAAACCCTGGTCATCGACGCCGGGGTGCTTGGTCCTCCCCATTTGCGCCGGACATTTCTCGTGACAAAGTCTTCGCCGCCGCCGGCACGAGCATCGATGCCATCCGCAAGGACAACGACCGCGGCCGAGCCATTGCCGCGGCGGCCGAGGGTGTGACTCAAATCGTCCGCCAGCTTCGGCGCGAGCAAACCAAAGTGGAAGGCATCCTCGCCCTGGGCGGCTCGGCCGGCACGACGATCGGCACCGCCGCGATGCGTGCCCTGCCCTTCGGCGTGCCCAAGGTGATGGTCAGCACGTTCGCCAGCGGCCAGGTCAAGCAGTACGTCGGCGTCAGCGACATCTGCATGATGCACTCGGTGGTGGACATCAGCGGACTCAACCGCATCAGCCGCACCGTCCTCGCCAACGCGGCCGGCGCATTGATCGGCATGGTGGAAGCAGTGGGCAGTGGGCAGTGGCCAGTGGGCAGTGGCCAGTGGGCAGTGGGCAGTGATGAAGCTCCGCTAATCGGCGCCACGATGTTCGGCGTTACGACGCCTTGCGTGGAAGCAAGCCGGAAAATCCTGGAGCAGCACGGCAACGAGGTGCTGGTGTTTCACGCCACCGGCACGGGCGGCATGACCATGGAATCGTTCATCCGCGACGGCCTCATCCGCGGCGTCCTCGACATCACTACGACGGAGCTTGCGGACGAACTGGTCGGCGGCGAATTGACGGCCGGGCCGGACCGCCTCACCGCGGCAGCCATTCAGGGCGTGCCGCAGGTGATTTCGCTGGGAGCGCTCGACATGGTGAACTTCGGCCCGCGCGCACGGTGCCCGAAAAGTTCAAGGATCGCCGCTTTTATCAGCACAACCCCAACGTGACCTTGATGCGAACCACGCCCGCCGAAAACGACCGCCTCGGCAAGCAAATCGCCGAAAAAGCCAGCGCCGCACGAGGGCCGACCGCGATATTGGTGCCGTTGCGAGGTGTTTCAGCCATCGACCGCGAAGGCCAGCCGTTCTGGTGGCCGGAAGCCGACCAGGCATTGTTTCAAAGCCTGCGGAATTGGGTGGGACCCATGGTTCAATTGATCGAGCTGGACCTGCATATTAACGATGCCGTATTCGCGGAAGCGGCGGCGCGGCAATTGTTGGCTTATCTTTCGTGCTAGAATTCCTATTGGTGCCCAAGGCGTGATTGGGCGATTGACGGAAATTGATTGCTTGCATTGCACACACACGGCTCTTTCCAGGCAGGCCGGCATGTCCTGTGCAATGAATGCCATTTTGGCAGGGTAATCCAGCCTACGGTTAATGCATTCGTTTCATTCGGCCCCTCCCCCGTCACCCCCTGTTATGCATTCACGACCCCCCCTTTCATCCTCAGTTGGCCTTTATGCCGGCCCGGCCGGACCCTAAGATGGCAGCAGCGATAAGGATCAAAAACAAACGGGGTTGGACGACGCCATCATGATTGCGATCAAAGCGACTTTCAAGAATGGCGCCATCGTGCCGGACGGCCCGGTTCCTTGGCGGGAAGGCAGCCGCCTGGTCGTCCATGAAGACGCGCTGGCCGACGTTGAATTCATGACTGAGGACGAACAAAGCGATGACCCCGAATCAGTCGAGCGCTGGATTGCCGAGCTGCGAGCGCTTCCGCCCTTGGTCATGACACCACAGCAAGAAGCAGAACTCATGGCCTGGCGCGAAAAGGTCAAAGCATTCAACATTGAGGCTATCCGTCGGCAGATGACGGAGGGCCTGTCATGACGCGGCGCTATCTCCTGGACTCCGGGCCGGCCTTCGACTTTTTATTCCGTCGGAAAGGCGTCGACCTTCGCGCGGAAGATGCTCGACGGCGCGGTGCCAAGGTTGGCATCGCCATGCCGATTTTGGCGGAGATCATCGGCGGTTTGGAAGCAAGCGACAGCCGAGAAGCCTCGTGGGCTACCGCCGGCCCCGCCTTGCAAAGCTGGTGTGTTGGCCTTTTGACAAGATTGCCGCTTACAAATACGGCAGCATTTTCGCCGACCTCAAGCGCCGCGGTCGCATTATCCAGCAAATCGACATCATGCTGGGCGCCATCGGCTTGACGTTGGGCGATTGCACGGTCGTTAGCAGTGACAGCGATTTGAGCGAAGTGAAGGGGCTTTCGGTCGAAGACTGGGCAACGCCCTGATTTTTTGGGAAGTCCAGGGCATTTACCATGCTAACCCCTTGTGACTGGGCGGCGAACATTTTTGACTTCGTTACCTCTGCCATAAATCCCAAACCAACACGGTCGTATCCATGCCCGCCGTGGCCAGGAACCGGCCGTTAGGCGAGAAATCCAGGGCATTGGCATAAACGAATATCTCACGGCGGACCTTGAGACTGGCCAGCTCCCAAATCTGGACCCTGCGACCCGCGACGGCCAGGGAGCGGCCATCCGGCGACCACATCAGCATGCTGACGCCCGACGTTTTGCCGACGTTGGCCATAAGGAGCTTATGCTTTCCCGTGGCCATGTCCCAAAGGCGAATGCTGCCAATCCTCTTGCCTGATTTCGATGCGAGAATACGCCCGTCAGGCGAGAAGGCCATTGATTCGACGACCGCGCCGTGTTTTAGCCGCAGCGTGCCAAGCCGCGCGACAGCCCCATCCGGCAGCGGATCGCCCAGCAGATCGACCGCCCCTTGACCAGGCGGTTGGGCCCGGGTTGCGGGAACAAGGATGCAGAGCACGACAAAGCAAAAGCAGCGCTGGAGCATGAGGCCGATCTCCTTGGCAAAGGGCGGGGGGCGAGGGGCGAGGGGCGAGGTATACCGTGGGTGGATTGTCGCCGTTGATACATTAAGCGGATGGGAGAGGGGACGCGGGGGAAAGCAGTGTCAGCACGGAAAGGGACACGGCAAGGGGGACAGAAACTATGAATAAGCAACCGTGAAAAAGCGCGAGCCGCTGCGTGCTAAGCTCCAAGTAGTGTTAACTTTTTCCAAGTTCAAGGAGCTCAACATGACAGCGACCCGCAATGACAATGGTAGCACACGGCAACCCAGTTTGTACCTGGCTTTCGAACTCGGCTGGACGGAGTGGAAAGTGGCTTTTACCTCCGGCCCTGAACAGACTGTCCGTGTTCGCAAACTCCGAGCCCGAGACTTGCAGGGCCTCCAGCTGGAAATAGCCAAGGCCAAGATTCGCTTCGGCCTTGCTGCCGATGCCCCGGTGCTGAGTTGCTACGAGGCTGGCCGCGATGGCTTCTGGTTGCATCGTTACCTGACCACCATCGGTGTGCAAAACCTGATCGTGGATTCCGCCAGCATCGAAGTGAACCGCCGCAAACGCCGGGCCAAGAGCGATGAGCTCGATGCCCGCAAACTGGTTAGCATGCTGCTGCGTTATCATGCCGGGGAGAAAAAAGTCTGGAGCGTGGTGCGCGTACCTGACGTAACCGCCGAAGATGACCGCCAGTGGCACCGCGACTTGGAAGAACTCAAAGACGAGCGCACGGGACACATTAATCGCATCAAGGGCTTGCTCGCCAGCCAGGGGCTTGCGTTGCTGGACGTTAACAACAAGTTTACCGACTGGTTGCAGCAGGCGCGATTGTGGGACGGTAGCTCGGTACCGCTCGAATTGCAGAGCCGCTTGCTGCGGCAGTACCAACGCTGGCAGCAAGTGGACCGCCAAGTCAAGGACATGGAAAACGACCGCCGCAAGCGCATTCGGCGGATCGAGACACTGTCGATGGACAAGGTGCGACGCCTGCTCGAATTGCGTGGTCTTGGTCTGAACGGGGCCTGGCTTTTGGTGTTCGAGTTCTTCGCCTGGCGTCAGTTCAAAAACGGCAAGCAGGTGGGTGCAGCCGTGGGCTTGACGCCAACGCCGTACAACTCAGGCGACAGCCAACGCGAGCAAGGGATCAGCAAGGCGGGAAACCGGCGGATGCGGCGAATGATGACCGAGTTGGCTTGGTGCTGGCTGCGTTGGCAACCCGGCAGCGAACTGACGCAGTGGTTTCATCGCCGTTTCGCCAACGGAAATAGCCGTGCGCGAAAGATCGGCGTTGTGGCTGTGGCGCACAAGCTATTGATCGCGTTGTGGAAGTACCTGGAGCAGGGCGAATTACCGGCGGGAGCGGAGGTCGTTGACAGGCGGAGCAAGTTGACAAGCAGTGCGGGAAAAAAGGCAGTCGCTTAATTGCGGGTGGAGTGACACCAGAGGCGAGAGATACCAATGCGTTTTCAAGGCATGAACTCTGGCGACCAAAGGAAAAAGGCCCCGGCAGGCTTGCGCCTGCGGAGCCCGGCACCTTTGGTGCGCCGTCGGCCTGGTTATTCCTCGTCCGGTTGCACGCCTGCAGAGCCGAACTCCGCTTCACCAGGCAGAAGCAAGTATAGCGCTGAAAACAGCGCAGGGCAAACAACAAGGGAATTGGGTGAAACGACGGTTTCGTCGCGTCGAGGACTGGTCCGGACGGCCGATAAATTACCCGGGTGCATCTTCAAGATCACCGTGGGACAGAAGGGTCGCTCCGGCACCAGGCTTCGACGGATCGCTTGTGAGCGAAAACAGATTCAGGTGTTCGGTCTCTAGTTGGATCGACACGGATAGAAGGTAGTTCCAGGCATCAATGATCCTGGACCCTCAAGCGAAGCCGCCAGTTCGAAACGTGCCGAGGCATTGTTTCACCGAGGAGGTTGTACCCGAGTAAATTGAGAAATCAAACGTGACTGAAGGCAGAAACTAAAATTAAATGATCTGTCGGCGCTGAGTGTGCGCAAGAAAGAGTGGCAACAGAAAAAAAACACTTTGGACTTGACAGCAACGGTATCATAGAAGGGTACATTCCCGATAATTCACCCCGTCCCCTTTTCGGCGTGTCCCCTTTTCGGCGCCAGTTGTGCTGCAGCTTCCGAGTTATTAAAATGAAGCATCGTTCGTTGCAAAAGTGACCGTCATGGGGCTGGAGCCTATCTGTTCGGAAGCGTCCGTTCTCGCCGGTACCTCTGGCGATTCGAAGAATGATACGGAGGACTTGGATTCATCATGGAGCGTAAATCAATTATGAGGCGCCAGAAGCTAGCCGGATACTTCGTTGAGATCGATGAAGAACGCGGAACGTTCACGATCCTGCATACGCGGTGGCAGAATCTGCGCGACTGTGCGCTCAAATTGGCATTTTGCGCGTTCTTCGGCATCTGGGGTGTCGCCCTGGCCAGCCCCTGGAACTGGGAGTTCGCGATTCCGAATGGCCAATGGCAATGGTACCACACTTTAATCCTTGGAACTCTCTCTATTCTTGTGATCGTGATTGGCGTCGTCTGTCTCGTCGTCGGTTTCGGCGGCCTCTACGAAATCGCGATTCGCGCGTTTCGCGGTTTTCCGCCAGTCGTGCTGGACAAAGTCGAGGAAAGATGCCGTGATAGTGCCGGTAGAGTTTTCCGAATCGAGGGGCTCGATTCGATACTGGTCGCCGAAAAGGGCGGCGGCGAGGGCGCGGTCTACTACGCCTTGAATTTTCAATTCCTTGTGGGTAAGCCGCGCGAGTTAGAACGATCGGCCGCGTTGTCCCGCGCGTCTTGCGAGGAGCTCGGAATAGCCGTCGCCCATTTTCTCAATGTGCCGATAAAAGGGATCGAGAGGAACGAAGAAACGGCTCGCTGAGATTCTCCGCGGTTCGATGAGGTCGCTGCTGAATCAATTGGTAAGCATCCTCTCCTAGACGCCGGGAGAACGTTGGCATTCGATGATGGGGCTGTCAGAAAATGGAGCGGCTTCTACCCTGGCACTCGGTAAGCAACCACCCCGTCCAGGTGGCTGGCATGGAGCGAGAGTTGCAGCGATCCCGCCGTCTGTTTGGAAATGGCACTTTGTTCCGTCACGATGGAAATGCTCGGTCAATTCGCGCGCGGGAATATCGCCCCAACTTTTTGAAAGATCGGGGAGATCGACCATTTACCAGCTAGCGATCTCAGCCTAACATAGCTGCAGCCTGGTTAGAGAATTCCAGGTTTGGTGGCAGGCACGAGTTCGCGTCGATCGGAATCGATTCTCGCCGTCTGAGTTGGAGAGTGACGCATGCGACTACTCGGGAACGCCCTCGGGGGCGCGGCCACAGCCACCATTGTCTGGTTCATCCTGAACGGGTGGACCATCGGGGCCGGCACCACGATTGTCCGCCAACTGGGGTGGCCGGTGAGCAGCTATTGGCTGGCTGCCGCGGTTGGGGCGGTCAGCGGGGTGTTGGCTCGCTGGCGGGACAACCGGGTGAAATTACGGCATTCGACCGAGACTGCGGGCACGGCCAACGACCTCGGACTCGCTTACTTGCCGACGGTCGAACGGCCGCCGGTCGCACTCCCTTGCCTCAAGGACTGGCACAGCGGCAAAGACGGCTGCACCGCTGAACTCGGCGGGGTGCCTGTGAGCGTGTTCGACATAACCGAGCGCGTCGACGACGGAGAAGCAGGGTACGTCTTCCGGACGAAGACCATCCTGCTCATTCCTGCCGCCGGCCTGCCTGTATTGACGGCCTCGCCGCGGTGGGCTGGACGGTTCGCCCACATCCTCGGCGTCGGTGGGATGACATTCGACCCGGCGAGCGCACCGGTCGGAGAGGCGGAAACGGTACGGCAATTCGGCCGTGGCGTCCGGATCGAGTTTCCCGGCAACCCGGGGCCGTGGACGCCGGCGACCCCGGACTCGCAAGCCGCCGAAGAGGCGGTCCGCCGACTGATTACTCCGACGGTGATGGCGACCCTGCTCGGCCAGCCAGGCTGGTCGTTCCAGACAGGTGCTGGGTGGCTCGCTTGCTGGCGGGCCCAAGAAGTGTGCCCGGCGGGCGAACGTCCGCACCGGATCAACGCCGCGAGAGCCATCCGGGCCGCCTTGCTTGCGGCGGCGGCGGATCCATCTCCCGTGGTTCTGCCACCCATGCAGTTGCCGACTGGTGGGCAGCTCATGGCACGGTGGTTGGGAACGATCTTTGGTGTGTTGCTCGGTCTGTTCGGCACATTTTTCGCTGCGTCCCCCGGCATGGCGGCAGCCTTCGGGCATCCGAATCCTGGCGTGTTGATGACCACCTTGCCCATCCTGGCAGCGCCCGTCGGTGGGATGCTAGGGGGGGTGCTGGGATACTGCATCGGAGCGGCGCTCGGGTTGGTGCCCGTCATTGCGCAGTGGACTCCGCCGCCGAACGACACGCCCGAGCAGAAGGCGGAGAAGGTTCGTCGCACCTCCTGGCAGCGCGGGTGCGGCTGTCTCGGGTTCTTTGTTGGCGGCTGGGGCGGATTCGCTGCGGTCGTTGCTCTGAATCAGTTGATCTGGCCAAACAACCATGATTCTTTCCAGCAGCTTGCACTGTTTCCGATCCTGCCAATCGGCGGGGCAATCGCCGGGTTAATCGGCGGTATCGCGCTCGGCGGTTGGATCGCTCGCCGGAGAGCTGACACTGTTCGGCATTATGCGCCGCCACCATTAATCCATCCCTGGGTCGAACCTCCCCCTCCACCAGAGGGCGGCGGCAGGGCATAAGTTCGCAAACGTGTCCCCTTACCGATGCGCCGGTTGAGCGGCATCGTTACGATTGGTCGCTATCCGGTTCCCGAATGAGTTCCCGCCGCAATCCGGCTGCCCAACTCCGCACGCCGTCAATGAAAAGTTCAATAGCCGTCTTGTCGCCCCGACTATTTTTCTCGCATCGTTGTTTTGTGGCTCTTTGCGAGTTCAAATCCTGTTGCCTGTTTGGCATACCGAACCCCGACCGAAAAACTATTTGTACGATTTGTCGAATTCCGGTCCGGCCGTTCGACAGGAAAGTGAAGGCTGGGAACTCGGCCCGCCCGAATACCGTTACATTAAAGGCGGTATCCTTATGTAACCTGCGGGAAACCTATGCGGAGGTGTAAGGGAATGGGCAAGCTCGTATTTGGAATAATGCAATCGCTCGACGGCTGCGTCGCCGGCGGTTCTGGATCGGACGGCTACGTCGCGGGACTCGCGAGCGGGCGGGAATTGCCGCCTCCCGGTGTTTCGCTCGGTCGTCATTTCAACGATCAATTCCGCGGGGTGGCCGGCTGTTTGTTCGGTCGTCGCATGTACGAAGTGATGCGTTACTGGGACGAGGATCAGCCGGAGTGGGACGCGGTCGACTTTGACTTCGCGGCGGCGTCGCGGGCGAAGCCGAAATGGGTCGTGTCACGCTCGCTTAAGTCGGTTGGCGCGAACGCTACACTCGTGGCTGCCGACGTTGAAGCGTTAACCCCCCTCCCTCCCTTCGTAAGGGGGGTAGCTCACGTCGCTGCGCTCCTTTGCCTGCCCCGCACACCTTGGGTTATTGCGCTCTAATTTCCGGCGAATTCGCAATTCGTATATTGACGACTATCTATATAGACGATATTCTATTTAGATGAACCGACTGGACCAAGCATTTGCCGCTCTTGCCGACCCCACTCGACGTGGAATCGTCGTGCATCTGGCTCGCGGCGAGGCATCCGTATCCGACTTGGTCGGCCTCTTCTCGTTGACGCAACCGACGATCTCGTCGCACCTGAAGGTGTTGGAATCGGCAGGGCTGATTTCACGCAGTCGAGTGGCCCAGTTGCGGCCCTGCAAGCTTCAGACGGAGCAATTGAAAGCGGTTACGGATTGGCTAGAGAAAGTGCAAGAGATTTGGGAAGGCAACTTTAAGCGACTCGATGCGTTACTCGCCGAGTTGAAGCAAGCGCAGAAAGAGGAGGGAAAGAAATGAAACCTGCTGAGGTGAGCACTCCGTCAGATCGAGAAGTGCTGGTGAAACGGAGCTTTGATGCGCCAGTCAATCTGGTGTGGCAGGCGTATACGGATCCCGCGTTGATGCGTCGTTGGCTAACGGCCATGCCCGGATGGTCGATGCCGGTGTGCGAGATGGCTACTCATGTGGGTGGGAAGTATCGCTGGCGCTGGCGAGAGAACGAGAGCGGCCAGGAGTTTGGGTTCACGGGAGAGATGCTGGAGGTCGCGTTGCATTCGAAGATCGTGCATACGCAGATCTACGACCCGGGCGATATGGGTGGATCGATGGGAGGTGAGCCGTCGATTATCACGGTCACGTTCAACGAGTCCAACGGGGTCACGAACGTGGCGACCTCGATCAAGTATGCCTCGCAAGCCGACCGAGACGCCGCGTTCTCAACCGGCATGACCGACGGCATGGAAATGAGCTACAAGCAGCTCGACGGAGTACTGGGGCAAGATAAGATGTACCGTTAGAAGTCAAGTGCCGCCGGTCGTAATGACGGAACCGTGAGCCCACCACTTTAGTTGGCAGTTTCGGGTTCAATTTACGGGTTCCTCTTCTCTGTTCACTGGGAGGTGGAAGGTTGCTGCCAAGTGCAGCGCTGCGTCGTAAGCTGCCCTATTCCTGCGTCTTATGGTGTGCGGCCCAAGCGGGGACCGGCGCCCCGATTTCGCCAAGGAATTGCACGAGTTCGGGGCCGGGGTCGTAACCTGAGCAGGCCAGCACATGATATGCGGCCTTCATCGGCCAGCCTGGGTCAAGCCGCCCTAGGCCAAAAAGCGCACGCCAGGCTGGCAGGCCGAAATGGTTGTCGCATCTCATCACCGACATTGCCGCGTAAGCCCAGCAGGCCCACTCCTCGGTCGGCCAGTGCTCAAGCACCTGGCCCAGCTTGTATCTGGTGGGACGACCGTTGGTGTCGCTCCAGAACGAATGGTTCCGCGGCAGTGCGTCGAGCCGGGCCAAGCCGTCGAAAATCGCACGACGGAGACGACCAGCGAAAACTTCGTCCAAATCGGCGACTGAGAACGCCGACTGCACGTTGTTAGCCTATGTTGCGCAGTGGATAGTGAACAAATAGTGTACAGCGAGCGGTTTTCCCTGGTTTTTTGAAGCCTGGGCCGGATCGGTTTTCACTACAAAACGTGGTCGGGACTCAAGCGTTCGGGCATTTCCAGGCGGAGAGCGGCCAGGATGCGTTTGGCCTCGCCTTGGGGGCGGGCGACCCGAGCAAATACCAGCTGGCGGCCGTCGGTTGTTTCCAAGTGAATGTCGCCGAGCTGAATCCGGGCCAGTTCGCGCAGGATGATCTCCGGCGTCATGGGTCGCGGTTGGGCGATGGCGGTGCCGTGGTCTTCGTCTGGTTTATGGATCAAAGTCATCAAGCCGGCACGCTTGGCCAGGTGGTCCAACGTTTTCCACAACGCGTAGGCCAGCACACAGACGAAGACATGAGCCTCGCAACGACCGGAATAGTGATGCCAAATCGGCCGCAGTAACAGGTTGGTTTTCAGGACTCGGAAGGCGCGCTCCACCACAGTGAGTTGCATGTACGTTTCCCAAAACTCCTGCGCCGACCAACCGGCCTGATTGCTGCGCAGCAGATAGCGCCGTCGCGGGCCAGGGCGTCTTTGAACTTGGCGACGTTCCAGACATAGCTGAATCGGCCGCGTGGACTCACCTTGGTGGTCACGAAACGATGCGCGGGAAAGCGTGCTTTGAGTCGGCCAATGGCTTCGACGATTTTGTCACGCTGTTTGAGTCGGCCGGCGTTGATGCGCAAGAGCAGTTTTTTGAGGGCCTGGGCCAAGCCGCGGCGTTGACGGCGACGCATGGCGCGCTCTTTGTGCCGGCGTGGTTTGCTGCGGGCCAACAGGTAATGAACCTCGCCGCGCTGGAGCAGTTTGACTTGGACGTCGGGGTTTTTCGGCAACCGCTGCCAACCTGCATTGGTCAACTCGCTTTGAAATTCCTGAAGGGCATGGCGGCGCGTGGAGAGCAGATAGCGTCGGCCTTCTTCGTTGAGGAAAGCCAGCGAGTCTTCGTCGATCATGCCGCGATCCATGACCCAGACGCGCTGGCTTTTGCCGAAGCGGGTTTCGATGGCGCCGACGATGTGGCGAACCGTCTTGAGATCGCGGGTGTTGCCGGCGAAGGTCTGATGGGCCAGTGGAAAGCCGTCACGGGTGACGATCAGAGCGATGACGATTTGCTTGCAATCGCTGCGATGATCGCGGGAATAGCCGCGTTTGGCGAGGTCGTTGTCCTCGGCGAGACCTTCAAAATAAGTGCTGGTGAGGTCGTAGAGCAGCAGTTCGTAGTCGAGTTGGAACAAGGTGCCGAGTTGTGCTTTGAGGTCGTTCTCGATGGCGACTTGGACGCCGCGTAAGCGGTCGAGAGTGCGATAGAGCCGGTCCTTGGTGACGAGGGCGTCGGGCACGCCGAGCAGTTCCTCCAGGGCGGTGGAGGCATACCACTGCTCGGCCAAGGCGAATTCGCTGCACGGCTGGCAGAGGCGATTGATGACCTCGATGGCGACGATGTCGGCGGGGCGAACGTCTTCTTGGCCCTGCGGCACATGGCGATCGACGATGCGCTCCAGGTCGAGAAAGCGCCACAGCCAGCGGGCGAGCCAGACATCGCCGAAGCGACGGCCATTGGTCCAACCGATGGAATCGACGCGGACGCGGACGATGTCTGGATCGTCGGGAAGAGGAAGGTCCTCATCGTCGGGAAAAAGTCGCAATTGCTCCGCATCGCCTTGGCGATTGTGGAAGACGACGGTGCGTTGCCAACGGCGTTCTTGATCGGCATTGAGTTCGCCGAGGTGCGCGACCACGTGCTGGCGCGGTCCGGCGTCGGTCCGCACCGACTCGACCAGCGCAAAGTAAGTGAGGGTCTTGCCCTTCTTGGAGCGGCGATAGCGCCTGAGAAACATCGCAGCCTCCTTGGCCCCAGCATGGCCACGGCGGCGCGGGAAAATCAATAGGGTAGGTTTCCACTACATCGCCAAAACCGGGTTTCCACTACCCAAAACCCAGGGAATTTGCAGGAAAGGGGCGCGAAAATCGCGCCGATTTTCCAAGGACTGCGCAACCTGGGTTAGCCAGTTCCCGCATGTGGACGGGGTCGGGACGAAGACGCGGATTCTGTTCACGCGACTCGAAAGAAAGGAGGCTGGTTGCGAACTCGTCTTGTGTCATGGCAGTGTCGCAACGGTTGGCGGAAACGCAAATCAAAAGCACGATAACGGCATTGTACCAAGATTGCATAAGACGTTATTTCGCAAATGCCGCGTGCCGACCAAATCAACCTGACCCTTTTGGTTTCTTCGCTGCTTTCTCTTCGCGGACGATTTCAACGAGCGCGCGCAAACCTGCGGTGTAGGAACGCCAGCCCAGGCCCATGATCGAAGCCCGGGCGGCTGGCGTGATGATCGAATGGCGGTGAATTTCATCGCGCGTGCCAAGATTGGAAAGGTGCGTCTCCACCACGGGAAACGGCATCGCCTTGATCGCGTCGTGCAAGGCGACGCTGTGAAAGCTGAGTCCGGCGGGATTGATCACCGCGCCGGCGACGTCGTCGATGTGCTTGTGGAACGTATCCACAATCACGCCTTCGTGATTGGATTGCACAATAATGAGCTCGACATTGAGTTCAGTCGCGAGCAATTCCAGCTTCTCATTGACCTGTGCCAGCGTGGCGACGCCATAGATACCTGGTTCGCGCCTGCCGAGCAGGTTCATGTTTGGGCCGTGAACCACGAGGATTTTCAGCCGCGCGGGCTGATTAATGGGTCCGGCGGATTGCGGGGAGACGGAGGTCGGCGTTGCGCAAAACAGCCAGCCGATGATGAGCACGAATGGAATGGGCTTGATTGCTCTAAGGAACATGGGTACTCCAGAAAAAAAGGTTCTTCCATTATCTTGTCGCGAGTCGAGGAAACACGCGGACTATGTTGTGCTCAAAGATGTTGGCTTTTTCACTCGCGCTGATAGAGCTGCCGTCGATATAACGCTTGGTATCGTCAAAGTAGTGGCCCGTCTCGGGGTCAATGCCGCGAACCGCGCCGATCATTTCCGACGCAAAAAGGATGTTCTTGTTGGGAATCACCTTTAAAAGCAAGTCGATGCCGGCCTGGTGGTAGACGCACGTGTCGAAAAAGACGTTGTTCATCAGCGATTCGTCAAGGGGCGGCAGTTTCAGCATATCGGCCAGGCCTCGGAACCGCCCCCAATGGTAGGGCACGGCGCCGCCGCCGTGCGGAATGATGAACCTAATCGTGGGGAAATCCTTGATAACCTTCGACTGCATGAGCTGCATGAACGCCGTGGTGTCGGCATTCAAGTAGTACGAGCCGGTCGTGTAAAACGCTGGATGGCAGCAGGCACTGACGTGGATCATGGCCGGCACGTCGAGTTCGACCATTTTTTCGTAGATCGGATACCAGTAGCGATCGCCGAGGGGCGGCGAGCTGAAATGGCCGCCCGACGGGTCGAGATTCAGGTTGCAGCCGACGAAACCTAACTGCGTGACGCAGCGCTGCAGCTCGGCGATGCTGCCCGCCAAGCCGACCCCGGGAGATTGAGGCAAGGCGCAAACGCCCGCGAAATTCTCCGGATAAAGCCGCGTAACTCGGCAAATCAAATCGTTGGTGTGCTCCGTCCAACATCGGCTGGTATGCTCGTTGCCGATGTGGTGGCCCATCCAACTTGCCCGCGGCGAAAAAAGCGTCAGGTCCGTGCCGCGCTCGCGCTGCATTTTGAGCTGGTTGCCCTCCAGACTCTCGCGAATCTGATCGTCGGTGATGGCGAGAATCCCTTTTTCGCCAATTTCGTGCTGATCGCGTTTCAGCGCCGCTTGCTGGGCTTCGCGATAGGCGCCGAGCTGGGGAGGAGTCGTCGTGTAATGTCCGTGACAGTCGATAATCATGGGTGCCCTCGCTTATGGCTCGAATTTGTCGTAATCGTCGAGCGTGTCGAGATAAACCAAGCCTGCTTGGGCGAGCTTGGGACGCATTTTGTAAATATCAAGACCCAGCTCTCCCCTGGCCAGGCGCTCGCGTTTGTCAGTTTCGTTGTTGGCGCGCTGGCGGCTGGCGGCGAGGACTTTGACCGCCGCCGGCCGCGCGACGATGACCACGCCGTCGTCGTCGGCCACCACCACGTCGCCCGGCTCGACATACTGCCCGGCACACACGATGGGCATGTTGACCGCTCCCAGGGTCGCCTTCACGGTTCCTTTGGCATGCACCGTCTTCGACCAGACAGGAAACCTCATCTCGGTCAGCTCGCGCGTGTCACGCACTCCAGCATCGATAACGAGTCCGGCCACACCGCGGGCCTGGCACGACACGGCCAGCAAATCACCGAAGTAACCGTCCGCGTTCTCCGAGGTGCAGCCAACGACCAGAATATCCCCGGCCTGACAAAGTTCGATCGCGACATGAATCATCCAATTGTCGCCAGGCGGCACGAGCACCGTTACGGCACTGCCGCCGATGTGCGCCAGAGGATATATCGGGCGCATATAGGGCTGCAGCAGGCCGGTGCGGCCCTGGGCTTCGTGAACCGTGGCGACGCCGAACGATGCCAGGCCTGCAATCGCGTCGCTGGGAGCCCGCTGGATATTTCTAACTGCGACTGTTTTCATGGTTCGCATGTCCTTCGAATGAATCGGCAAATCCGTAGAGCCGCGCCGGGTTGTCGACCAAGACCTTTCTCTGAAGCACCTCATCCTCGGCGAACAGCGGCACCAGATCGAGCAAGTCGCCGTCATTCGGCATCCAGCGGCTGATGTTGGGATGCGGGAAATCGGTCCCCCACAGGATTCGATCCGGGGCGACGGCAATTAACTGCCGGGCAAAGGGCACGGCATCGTGAAACGGCGGACCGTGCGCGAAATTCGCTCAGCGCCGCAGATTTTGCACCACCAGTTTTCGCGCCTCAGGAACGATTTCAGTATTTGAAACGCTTGTTGCTCGGTTCCTTTGTCACAGGCGACTCGGCCCATGTGGTCAACGACAATATCGAGGGTAAATTTCGCGAAGAAGTCCTCAAATTGGATGATGTCCTCCGCGTTAACGTGAATCACCAGGTGCCAACCGAGTGGTTGCACGCGCCCAAGGATGCGCTCGATGGCGGCCAGATCGGGGCGCCTCCCAGATGCGTCACGAAGTTGAAGCGCACCCGCGCACCCCGCCTTCGTGCAAGCGCTCGAAATCTTTGTCCGTGAAATCGCTCGAGGCGATGCAGACGCCTTTGTAGGCGCCGTTGCTGGTTGCGATGGCGTCGAGCATGGCCCGATTATCGGGGCCGTGGCAACTGGCTTGCACGATCACGGCACGTTCGATGCCGAGAACCTTGTGAAGGTTGCGGAGCCGGTCTTTGCCCGCGTCGGGCGGCTCATAGGTGCTCTGCCGATGATAAGGAAACAGATGCTTTGGTCCAAAGACATGACAATGGGCATCGCAAGATCGAGGCGGCGCCTTGAATGCCGGGGTTTTCGTGGCGAATTCCGGAGGCAGACATTTTGCTTTGGTTGCGCCGGCATGCATATTGTCACCTGTTGTCACGTCCAGATTCCCGCCGGAATGAATACCTCGCCCCGGCTTAGCAGCCGCGCTGTGCGCAACACGCCGGCTTTGCGCACCACGGGCAGCGGGCCGCCGTCTTCGATTTCGAGCCCGATGGAGAATTCGCCGCTCGGATGCTCGACCGAGTAAACGTTGCCGCTGGCTGGCAACTGGGCGATCCCCTGGGTCACCGTGCCGGGCAGCACGCAAGCCGTCGCCACGGAGACCGCCCCGAGCACGCCGATCGCCGCATGACAGACGTGCGGGATGAACGTGCGGCTATGGATGATCCCGCCGTTGACCGGAGGCGCGACCAGGCACATCTTGGGGACCACCTTGTTTGCCACCGCCCCCAGCCGCATCATCGGCCCGACTTGCAAGCGGATGCTCTCGATCTTCGCTTTCAAAAGCGCATCGGCGTTGAGCGTCTCAGGCGTTTCATAGCCTGTTCGCCCCAAGTCGGCGGCACGAAGCAGGACGACGGGCATGCCATTGTCAATGCACGTGACCGCCGTGCCATCAATGCGATCGATAAGGTTCCCTGTCGGCAAAAGCTGCGCCGCAAGCGGAGCCGGCGATGTCCATATAATTGCAGAGCACCGGGGCTGCCGTGCCCGGAACGCCGTCGATCCTGGCCGTGCCCGCGTATTCAACGCGGCCCTCCTTCGTCGGAACAACGACTTCGCAAACCGAACGGCTATTGACCATGTAGACGCGAGCGCGAGTTTCGTTCACGCCGACGGGCAAGAGACCCGCCTCGACCGCGAAGGGCACGACACCCGCCAGAATGTTGCCGCAGTTTTGCGTGCGATCGACACCGTTGCCGCCCACCACGACCTGAACGAATTCATAATCGAGATCGGCGTGCGCCCGCTCGGACCTGGCCACGATGGCCACTTTGCTCGTCAGCGGATCGCCGCCGCCCAGGCCGTCGATCTGGCGTTTGTCCTCCGGCCCCACGCCGCACATCGCCGCCAGCAAGACGCGATCGCGCACCGCGGCCTCGGCGGGCAGATCGGCGGCCTTGAAATACAGGCCCTTGGAACTGCCGCCCCGCAATTGCATAAACGGTATGGCTCGTTGCTTCATCGCTAAATCGCCCTGATTCGCCTAGCCCTTTTGCCCAAGACATTTCTCCAGCCGATCCAGCGTCCGCATCGCGCCGATGACTTGCTGGAAGCTCCCGTTCGGCTCACGTCGCCCGGCAATCGCGGCAAAAAACTCGCGGTCTTGCAATTCGATGCCATCCATCGACACGTCCACCTTGGACACGTCAATTTTGCAATCCTTGCCGTCAAACAAATCGTCATAGCGGGCGATAAAAGTGCCGTTATCACAGATGTAACGGAAGAACGTCCCGAGCGGACCGTCATTATTAAACGACAGCGACAAGGTGCAAATGGCTCCCGACGGAACCTTAAGGCCGATGCTCATGTCCATGGCGATGCCGAGTTTCGGGTGCATCGGGCCTTGAAGTGCCTGCACCTGCGTGGCGATCTCACCCGTCTGGTACTGGAACAAATCAACGGTATGACAGGCGTGATGCCAAAGCAGATGATCGGTCCAGGTGCGGGGTTGCCCCAGGGCGTTCATGTTGGTGCGGCGAAAGAAATAAGTTTGCACGTCCATTTGCTGAATCTTCAATTCGCCGGCCAGGATTCTCCGGCGAACCCATTGATGGCTCGGATTGAAGCGCCGCGTCTGCCCCACCATGGCGACCAGGCCCGTCTCGCGCTGTGCCGTCACGAGCCGCTCGGCGTCAGCCAGCGACTTGGCCATCGGAATCTCCACCATGACGTGTTTGCCCGCCCGCAAGCATTGCATGGCCTGTTCGGCGTGCAAGGGCGTCGGTGTCGCCAGGATCGCGGCCAGGACACCGGGCCGAGCCAGGCTTTCGGCCAGATTGGTTGTCCAGTGCGAGATACCGTGCGCCCTGGCCGCTTCGGCGGTGCTGGGTGCATCGCCACCGCAAAGGCTGACGACCTCAATGCCCCCGATTTTGGCAAGCGCATCGAGGTGCTTCAGGCCGAAGGCTCCCGGACCCGCCAATGCGATTTTCATGAATTCTGCTCCAAGGACTGAGCAAGCTTGCCGGCGTGGCTCTTCATGACTTCAGCCGTTTTCAAGGATGATCAGCCCCGCGGCTGTGTTCGACGCCGGCACGTGGTAATGGCGATAGACTTCCCTAACCTTGTCGTCCAGCGCCCCGCGCGCCACCAGCCACATGATCAATTCGATTCCCTCGGCGCCGGCTTCGCGCATGTATTCGACGTGGGGCAACTGAACCAAGCGCTCTGGATTGGCCGTGAGATCATCCAGGAAGCGCCGATCCCACGCCTGGTTGATAAGCCCGGCTCGTTCGCCATGAATTTGGTGACTCATGCCCCCGGTGCCGAGGACCACAACCTTGAGGTCCTCCTCATACGTTTGGACCGCTTTGCGAAGTGCTTGGCCCAGCGCGAAGCACCGCTTGCCTGTGGGTTGGGGATACAAGACGACATTGACCGCGATGGGCACAACCTTGAAGGGCCAGGCAACCGGTTGGCCGCAGGCGACGGACAGCGGCACCGTCAGGCCATGATCGACCTGCAGCGCGTTCATGATGCACATGTCAAATTCATCCAGCACGAGCGATTCGGCAATGTGCCAGGCCAATTGCGAATGGCCCTTTACCATCGGCACGGGCCTGGGCCCCCAGCCTTCGTCGGCGGGGGGAACTCATCCGCGACACCGATGGCGAAGGTCGGAATCGACTCGAGCGAAAACGTGGTGCCGTGGTCGTTGTAGACCACGATCGCGACATCCGGCTTGATGCGCGCCATCCACTCGCGTGCCGCTGCATACCCCGTGAAGAGAGGCTTCCAGTAAGCGTCCTGGGTAAGTCCTTGATCGACCGCGACGCCGATCGCCGGCACATGCGAAGTGAACAATCCCGCGACAATCTGGGCCATGCTACTGCTCCCTCTTGCTGCGATTGCCATCAATGCTCCGGCCGCCTTTGATCATCATTTCGCGATAGGCTTCCTGCGACATTCCAGACATGGCCGCCGCCAGGAACTGAAACGAATGTCCAAGCGTGGCGCCCAGCTTCGACATGTAATAAATGTTCCCGCCGACTTTGAGCATGCCGAGCCAATCGCGCCGAGCACGCAACGGCGCCGCTCCGCCGTCAGCGGATACCTGTCCAGGTACTTGTTTTCATCGGCGAGAAATGCCTGGCGATTGTCCGCCTTCAACAGGGACATGCAGAACATATTCAGGTGAAAACCGCTCCGGCAGCGCTCCTTATTGAAGAAGTACGTTCCAGGTATGTCTTCACAAAGAGCTTTGTCATCTTTCGAAGCATTCATGGCTCGTTCCCGTTAATCATGATGGAAGACAGTTCATGGATACGATTTTTCTTGGTTGGTTCCGGAGCCGGCAGTGGCCGCGGAGTCAAATCAGCGTCTGTCATGCCCAACGACCACTTTATGGCTTCAAGCCACATCGTCTGCAGGTCCGGGTTGTCCCAGGCCTCATCCGCATGGCCCAAAGGGGAAAAGAAAACGCGGCCCTTCCCGTGGGTTTTGACCCAGGCCAGCGGTATATCGGGATTTTGCTTGCCAAGCTTCTGGGGCAGCTTGCTGGTGTCCAGTCGCAAGAGCACGCGGATTTTTTCCCGGGAGAACTCCTTGGTCTGATAAAACTCCTCCTTGAGGGTGAACGTGGGCTTGAAGTGCTTGGTGGCAGGGAATTGCGGATCCTCAAGGATCACGGGGGCTGTGGTAATGCCCCAGGGATGGCCGTCGAATCGTCCGCCGAGCATTTCGCCGAATTCCGGCCACGACATGAACGCGGTGCTGGCCGTGTGGGCGGCCACGAAACCCTTGCCGTCTTCCTTGATGAAGGACATCAGGTCCGCCTTCTGCTGGCTGGACAGGCCGACTTCGTGCATGCCGATGAAAAAAATCGCGTCG
>CAVVFU010000003.1:0-438591 GCA_963747575.1 uncultured Gemmataceae bacterium | reverse complement strand
CGCGTCGTCATCGAAGACTACCGCCCCCTTGCCGACTCCATCGAATGGCGGCTCGGCCAGCGTTACTTCCGCGAGCGCGGCGCTAACGCCTTCATCAGCGACACTGTCCCCTTCGTCATCAACAACGACGGCACCTTGTCCGCTGCCGTCGCCGACGTCTTCTTCGAAAGCCTGCTCAGCGCCGAAGCAAGCGGCACCCTGGAAGCCGACATCTTCGCGCTTGAGCTCGGCATCGGCGTCGGCCTGTTCGCCCGGTTTTTTCTCGACGCCTTTCGCGATCTGTGCCTGCGCCGCGGCAAGGATTTTTACGACCGGCTCACTTATGTCTGCGGCGACCGCTCTGAAAAGATGCTGCAAGACGCTTGCCGGCACGGTGTCCTCGGCCAGCACGGCGGGCACTGCGTTTTCCGCGTCGTCGATGCCCTGCAGCCCGAGCGCACGCTGGCGGGCGACATTATCTTTCGGCGGCTGGGAGCGCGGCCGTTTCGGGCCGTCTTTCTCAACTATATCCTCGATTGCCTGCCCGCCGCCCATTTGAAGGTGACCGAAAGCGAAATCCGGCAGCTGTGCGTGCGCACCTGCCTGGGCCGGTATGTCCGCCTGGAGGATGAAACCAATCTGACGGCAGAGGACCTGGTCCGCATGGCCGCTAGCGGCAGCAATGACGACGAGCACCGGCTGCTGGAGCTCTACGGCATGCTGGTCGCCGAATATGACTATTTGCCGGTCGATATGGTGGGCATGCAGTATGGCGATTTTGCCGCCGAGTTTGCCCGCAAGCACGGGGGACAGACGCTGCACAATTTCGGGGCCGTGCGCAGCCTCGAGCGCTTGCTTGCCGCGCTGCACCCGCAAGGATTCATACTCGTCAATGACTATGGCTTCGTGGAAAGCAAGGACGGCGGCGAATTCGAGCACCAGCGCTTCGCCGACGCCTCGGCCGTCGGACTCAACTTTCCGCTGCTCAAAGCATTCTTCACCGAGGGCGAGGGCATGGGCGAAACGGTCCGCTGCCAATGGGCGGAGCCGGCGGAGGACAATGGCCGCATCATTTCGCGGCTGCTTGGCCACGAATTGGCGCCGGCTGTCGTCAAGTGCTTTTCCGAGCGCTTCAGCAAGGCGGCCCATACTAATATGCAGCAGCCGTGGGAACTGGCGCGGACGTGCGTGCAGGCGGGTCGGTTTGAGGGAGCGCTGTCGGCCTATTACCAGGCGCTCGAGCGGCAGCCCCTGAACTGGCTGCTCATGAATGAAATCGCCATGTTCCTGACGTTCACCTTTCGCCAGCCGGCGTCGGGCGTGGCCATGGCCCGTGAAGCCCTGGCGCTCAACCGGCATTGCTCGAGCGACCTGTGGAGCACCCTGGGCGATTCGCTCTTCGAACTGGGCCGGATCGACGACGCCCGGCAGGCCTATCAGCGGGCGCTGCGGATCAAACCCACCGAAGTGCGTGCGCGATTCAACATGGCGTGGGTCCTCGTCCGCAAGGGGCAGCTCAAGGAAGCGCTGGTGATGATTGCCGAGGCGCTGGCGCTCGATGAGACCGGCGAATGGGGCGAAAGGTTGCTCAAAAAACAGCAGGAAGTCCTGGGCGCTGGCCCAGCGCAAGCAGCTGAAGTATTTGATGCTCGCCAACCGCGTGAGCAAGCCGGCGGGCATGGCTGTGCCGGATAACAAGAGCGTGCCAATGCCCGACCAGGAAATCAAGGATGCCCCGAAAGCGACGACGAGCACGGTGGTGTCCACCATGACGGCGCAGTAGGTCCAGCTTACCGACCCAGGATTTTTTAACCGCGGAGAACGCGGAGAACGCAGAGAAGAAATGAATTGCTGTTTTCTCTGCGTTCTCTGCGTTCTCCGCGGTTAAAAATCGACGCCGAGCCGCAATTATATTCAGTCTTTTTTGGAGTTTTCCATGTCCACTGCCTTTTCCGTTGCCGCCCCGGTCAGTGCTCGGCCCGCCGACAATGTTCGCAAGGAAAAGCTGGTTTCCATGCTGGTGGCTTGCTGCGGCCAGCCTGGAATATACGCGCTTGTGCGTGCCCAGCCTGCTGCGGCACAGCCGGCAGCCGCTCGAACTGCTGTTCCTGGACACCGGCTCGCTTGACGGCACGGCGGAATACCTGGCCGGCATTGCCGACGCCGTGCCTTTCCGCGTGGACATCGTGCCGGTCAGCGACGGCGCCGGCGCCGATTTGCAAAAGAAGCAAGACGTATTGCAGGTTAGCGGGCCTTATGTCGTGCTCCTGAACAACGACACCATTTTGACGGAAGGCTGGCTCGACCGCCTGCTCGCCGTCGCAGCCGCCAATCCCGCCATGGGCCTGATCGCCCCGATGTCGAATTACTCACCGCCGCCCATGCTGGTTGAGCAGGTGCCATTTCGCATCACACCGGAGCAGGGCAGCCGCGAGCAGCTGGCCGCATTGGATCGATTCGCCAAGGAATGGGCTCAGAAGCACAAGGGCAAATGGGCGGAGGTGGAGCGCTTGGGCGGCGGGTGCGTCTTGATCAAGCGCGAAGTACTGCAGGGGCTGGGTTTATTCCCGACGCGGACCACCCTGGGCGCCTTCGACCTGGCCGCCTTGGGCACCCGTGCGCGGCAAGCGGGTTTCCGCCTGGGCGTTTGCGAGGAGGCCTTTGTTTATCACTTCGGCGCCAGGCACCCGGTCCGGGTTTAAGATGGTCGCCGCAAGTTCAATATGCTCAAAGTATTTACGGAATGAAGGCGTGCCGGATGGAGGAGCTCGCGCAAGACAAAATTCGTTCAGCGAGATGTGTGGGTGTCTGCAACGCAACGAATCGGCCGCCGGCGGGTATGTGGTTGAGCCGGGACTGGATTTACAGGTCGGTGCCATTGCATTTCAGGGGGGGGCTGAAATGCATAACATGGGGTGACAGGGGAGGGGCGGAATGAAATGAATGACGGCAGGGTGGCCCAAAGTAGGTGTGTGTGTGCAATGCAACAATACAAATTCCGCATTGGCCGCATGCACCAACTTGGCGGGACGGCGCCAGCCCGCCTAAAAAGCAGACTGCCATTATGGCAGCACCGCATACGCCAACTCCCGCCGAGCCCCGTTGACCAACCCCCGGTCGCGGTCCCATGTCCGTACCCAATCCTGCCATGACACCGGCACACGGGTGAACAGCAACCGCGATGGATCGAGCGTGTGCATCCCCGCCGGCAATTCGCCGTTGGCCGGGCGCGGCCGGAGGACCTCGTCGGCGGACAGATCGTACACCGCCTCGACGGTGAAATCCGGCCCCGGCCAGACTGCCATGCCCTCCTTCGTGATGTCGAAGGCCACCACGGTCGGCGCCAGACTCGCTGCAATTTGCTCGCGCGTCAGGTGCACGCCAGCCATCTTGTAAAGCCCGGCCAAGGCGGCCGCCAGTGTTTGCTTTTGCTCTGGCCTGAGCTTCGGCAGCCAACCCTTTTCCAGGACGCCGCCCACCAGCCAACCTGCTTGATGGTCGATGCCCAAGACCAGCGGCTCCGCGCTCAACTGGGGACATTGCAGCGCCACTGTGACCCGATTGGTCGCCAGATGGATCGGACCGATTTCGATAGGCAGCCCGTGCCAGTCCTTGCTCTGCCGCAACAGAGCCAGCAGCTCGCGCTCGACGAAGTGGCCGATGCTTTCCTCGACGTGATGCAGGCCGGCCAGGAGCTTTTGGGTGGTGCGCTGCTGGCGGCGGCGCTCGGCGCGGCGCAGCTTGCGAAACAGCTTGGGCACCGTTCCAGAGTGGAAACCGGGCCGCAGCAGTCTCAGCATCGTCTCGCCGTGGCTGCCGATCATTTGCGGCTTCAAATTGGCCGGGCGGTTGGCACGGTAGAGCTTCCAGTTCTCCTTCAGCTCCCACACCACGAAACCGCAAATCCCCGGAATGAAGAAGATCGTCATGACCGTGAATGTGTTGCCGATGACCGGCCCCAGCAGATCGAGGTGGATCTGTCGATACAGGAAATTCCAGACAAAACCAAGGAACGGCAGCATGATCTTGTGGCCCACCGTCACCACGGGGAAATGCTTGATGGGGTTGACCGTCGGCTCGATCAGGACATTGATGTAGATGCGGGCGATGTAGGTGACCGCGAACCAGACAACGCTCAGCAGGCCCTTGCCTGCCAGCACGACGACGTTTTGCCCGGTCTTGAACCGCAACCACTCATCGACAGTGTAAATCCCCTGTTCCACCGTTTCCAGGAACCAGCGCGATAAATCCATGATGAAACGGAGCAGGCCGGGCAAGAAATCGACGGTGCACCACAGCCAGACCTTCATCACCAGCTCGGTCGCCGTTTCCTCGAAGTCGCGCCCAGGCGCGTGTTGAGGAGCACCAGCACACAGGCCCAGGTGCCGAGGGTGACGGCGACGATGGTCGATTGCTCAAGGCCGTCGAGCCAGCCGACCGTGCCGGCCAGCGCGGCCAGCGCCAGCGGCCACAGCACGAAGCGGCGGCAAAGGACCCACCAGCGGCTTTTCAGGATCGCCCGCATCACGGGATGGTGCAGCATCCAAAGAGGAGCGCGAATGAACACCGTTTGAAATCCGCGGCTGAGCCTGCCGACGCCATAGAATACGCCGCTGCGGAAGCCGCCGACGTGAAACAAAAGCAGATAGAATACGCCGAAACCCGCCACCCACCACGGATTGGGAAGCTCCAGGGGATGGGGCAAGCGCATTTTTCCGGGGTAAGCGACAGAGGCCGCCATCATCGGACCGTTGCCATGGGGAGAGCCGACCAGGCCGACGGTGCTGACGGCAAAGGCATTGGCGTGGTCTCTCGGGCTCGCGGGATCGACAATGCGCAGCATGCGGCCGACCGTGCGGCCGATCCTGGGCACTTCCTCGACGATCAGGCCTGGGGCCACCATCGTGAAAAACGCCAGGCCGAAAGGCAGCACAAAAAAAAGCACCAGCATCCGGCCGAGCGCGGTGCCGAAGGCCACCGAGCTGAAGCGGTGCAGCAGCCGCATATAGATTTCGCCCCGGCGATAGACGCCGTCGAGGGCGATGCCCAGGCGGCGATTGAGCCGGACCAGGGGATCGCCGCGTATCAGCATCGCAGGCCCGCTCAGGTCGGGCAGTTTGAGCTGATTGCGCGAGATGGCGTCGCGGAGGTTGCCCATGTTAAGGTGGCCGTAGTCCACCACGCGGTCGAGCAATTCCTCGATCAGCTTGGCGCGGCCGATTTCTTCCGGCACGTTTTGCGGTCTGAGGCCGACTCCGTCCATCGCCCCCGAGATCAGCGGCCGGAAGCGCCACGCATCAAGCGCTCGCGATGCTCGACGGCGTGCTCCAACAGGGCAATGAGCGTCTGGCGTTCGGCGTCGGCGAGGCGGACATGCCGCATCCGATCCAGCGCCTGGCGAAGCTGACGAACGATGGCGACAGCCTGGTGGCCCGGCAGCGGTCGTTTGATCGGCCGGCGGCCGAGCGACAGCACCCACTCGGTGACATCGACCGTGAAGATGCCGCGCTCGCTGTCCACGCACACCGTTTGCAAATCGTAAAGGAACCTCGCCTCCTGACTCCATAAACCACGGGCGGCGCGCGTAAGCAGCGGCAACAGCGCCTTGCGCCATTTCTCGGCGTCAGCGTCGGTAAGCTCCAGCGCCTTTTGCAGCCGCACGGACAAACGGGCAAGCTCGGCCCGCGCTCCCGCCAGGGTAAGATTGGCGCCTTCCGCGGCCTTGGTGCGCAAGATGGCCGCCCGAACGTTATTGCCTCGGAAGTCCATCGCCGCGGCCCTGGCTTCCAGCATGCGCAGGGTTTTGTCGCCGACCGGAGCGGCGGGTTCCAGGCGAAAGGACTCCGGCGACGGCTCGGCAGGACCATCGTCCTGGCGGACGCGCTCCGGCAATGTGTCCGGATCGGGAGCGCCTGGCAAACGGGTTGCCGCGAACACGGCATCCGCGTCGACCTCGGCGGCGAGCTGGGCATCGACGGCGTCAAGATCGTGCAGACAGGGAAAGAAATGCGGCAGTGCCTGGTTGTTGAAACGCCGCAGCGTCAGATAGACGGCCACGAATTCAGCGTAAATCGTGGCGGGCGTTTCCGGCGGCAGTAAAAACTTTTCCTGGCGCATGACGAAGGCGATCTCGTCAAATTCCGTTGCTCCCATTTGAACAATGCGCTGGCGAACCGTCTGGGCGTTGAGCGTGCCGTCGGCGATTTTGGCCTGCATGATCAGATCGAGCCTGGCGTGGAACAGCATCTGCCAGTATTTGACCAGGACCTGCTCAGCGGGCAAGCCCTCCAGGCGGTCCGACTCCGGGCGGACCATGAGGATGAGCTTGTCTTTTTCCGGAAGAGCCTCGTCGGCTGGCAAATCCAGTTCCTGGCGGTCGGCCGCGTGCAGCAGCGCCTCGCGGCCGATGATGTAACTCTTGCGATGCGGCACAATCAACCCCATGCCGCCGATGTCGCGATCTTGCTTGATGACGCGGCGCAACAGTCGTGCCGGCACCAATAATGCCGTCGGATCCACGTCTTTCAGGACGCGTGCCAGTTCAGATACGTCGATGGAAGATTTTTCGAGGGTGGCCATTCAAGGGTCTGCTGTCTGGTTTCCGTGGCAGTGTTACAAGCTATTTTAAGTCGGCCTTCGCCAAAGTGCCACGCGCTGCGCTCTCCTGACCCCTCGCCGCCGGCCCTTCGCGCCTGCCGGCTGACCCCTCACACGCGGCCAGGCGGGCGTGCAGATTGTCCACCACCCAATGAAACGCCGCCAGGTGGATCGACTCGACAATACCCATGTCGTCGAGCGGCACGTGCAGACCATGGTGTGCCAGCGCCCGCAGTTTGCCGCCGCTGAAACCGGTGCAGCCGAAGGTGGCCAGGCCATTGCGGTTGGCCCACTCGACGGCCCGAAGGATGTTTGGGCTATTGCCAGATCCGCTGATGGCGATGAGCAAATCGCCTGGGCTGGCGAGGTTCTTGAGCTGCTCGGCAAAGACGCGGTCGAAGCCCTCGTCGTTGGCCCAGGCGAGGATATAGGGCGTGTTATCAGTCAAGCTGAGGATGCGCAGGCGTTTCTTCTGGTCGTTGTCAAAATCCTCGCGGCGGAGCGTGCATTTGCCCAGATCTTCGCAAAAATGGGATGAATTGGAGCCGCTGCCGCCGTTGCCGATGACGAACACGAAGCGGCTGGCTTCGTAGCAGCGGAAAATGGCGTCGGCCAGGGCCTTGACCTCGGCCGGATTGATGCGGCCGAGCTCCTGGGCAACGCGATCGAGAAACGCGCGGGCATCTAACTTGGTTCCGAGCATCCTTTTTGCCTCCTAGTGTTTCAGGTAAGGCGAACAGCAAGAATGGCCATACCAACCCGAAGCGCCAGCGAGGGCCAACAAAACCCCTCGCTGGCGCTTCGGGTTGGTACCAATTAGCTCATCGCTCGCCTAACGGCAATCATCATAGCAAGTTACGCGCCGGGGCTGGAAGACGGGTGGCCCGCTCCTTGTCTTGCGCTGTCCCCAGGTCTATCGTAAGCCTTGTCCCAGCAATCTGTTTTCAGGAGACACACCAGTGAAGAAGTTTACAAGGTTTTGGGCGGGAGTGTTGACATTTGGAGCAATCGCAATGTTGGCCAGTGACAGACTTTCAGCCGGCGGCGGTGAATTGAAGGTTGGCGACATGGCCCCGGCCTTCGAAGGCACCAGTGACGAAGGCAAGCTGTGGAAGTCCAGCGAGGTCGTCGGCAAGAAAATTGTCGTGGTTTATTTCTACCCTGCCGATTTTACCGGCGGCTGCACCAAGCAAGCGTGCGGCTTCCGCGACGATCTCCAGCCTCTGACCAACAAGGGCGTGGTGGTCGTCGGCGTCAGCGGCGACGCTGTCAAGACCCATGCCGCGTTCAAACAGGAGCATATGCTGACCTTCACGCTGCTCTCCGATGAGACCGGCGCCCTGGCCGGCAAGTTCGGCGTGCCGTTCAAAAAAGCGGAAGGCAAGGCCAAAAACGCCAAGGGCGAGGTCTTCACCCGCGCCGGCATGGCGTCTCGTTGGACCATCATTATTGGCACCGATGGCAAGGTGGCCGCGCGCTATGCCGTTTCCGACGCGGGCGGCGACGCCAAGAAAGTGCTTGAAATTGTTGAGAAAATGAAGAAGTAGGTGAAGAATGAAGAGTGAAGAGTGAAGGGTGAAGAGTGAAAAAAGTTCGAGTTTTGGCATACTCGCGAACACTCGTCGGCACCCGGCGAAAATGAGTTCTTGGCTTTACTCCCACCACCTTTCACTCTTCACTCTTCACTTTCAACCTCCACCCGCATGCGAAGTAATCTGATCCTGGGCACTGCTGGCCACATCGATCACGGCAAGACAGCGCTGGTGAAAGCGCTGACCGGGATTGACTGCGACCGGCTGCCCGAGGAAAAGGCACGCGGCATCACGATCGACATTGGTTTCGCCACGCTCGATCTCGGCGACTTTCGGCTCGGCATCGTCGATGTTCCGGGTCACGAGCGGTTTATCAAAAACATGCTTGCCGGGGCCACCGGGATCGACCTTTCAATGCTGGTGATCGCCGCGGATGACTCCATCATGCCGCAGACCCGCGAACACCTCGAAATCCTCGGCCTGCTCGGTCTACGGCACGGGTTGATCGCCCTCACCAAATGCGACCTCGTCGACGCCACCACTCGCGAGGTCGTCGAACTGGAGATCCGCGGACTGGTGGAAGGCACCTTTCTCGAACATGCCCCGATTCTGCCGACGTCGGCCCGCACCGGTCAAGGAATCGCGGAACTAAAGACCGCCATCGCCGCGGTCTGTCGCAAGGTAGGCGTGCATGACGGATCGGAGTGGTTTCGCATGGCCATCGACCGCGCGTTCACGGTCCAAGGGCATGGCACCGTCGTCACCGGCTCAGTCACGTCAGGCACGGCCAAGCTCGATGACGAGCTGAAGTGGCAGCCAATCGGCGAGACGGTGCGGGTGCGTTCGCTGCAGAATCACGACCAACCGGTCGAGGAAGTCCATCGCGGCATGCGTGCGGCCGTCAATTTGGCGGGGGTCAAGCTGGAAGACGTGATTCGCGGCCAGGAGCTGGCGACGCCAGGCTACCTGGTGCCGTCGCGCGTGCTGACCGTTCGGCTGCATTGCCTCGCGGACGCAAAACGGCCGCTCAAGCACCGCGCCCCGGTGCGCTTCCATATTGGAACCGCGGAGATCATGGGCGGCGTGGCCCTGCTCGACTGCGACGCCATCGAGCCCGGCGGTTGGGGTCTCGCCCAGCTTTTCCTGGAGCACCCGGCCACGGCGACCCATGGCCAGCCGTTTGTAGTGCGCGGCGCGTCGGCGAACCAGACCCTCGGCGGTGGGCAAGTGCTGCAGCCGGTGACGCGCAAGATCCGCCGCCGGCATATCGAGATCCTGGAGCGGATCGAGATACTGTGGAACGGCGATGCCAGGCAGCGTGCCTTGACGGTTGCCTGGTTCGGCGGCTTTGGTGGATTCACCTTGGCCGACCTTGTGCGCGGCGCTAACGTCGGCCCGCAAGAAGCCGCGCGGCTCATTGCCCTGCTCAAGGATCGTGGTGAACTGGTGGAAATCGTGACGGGCAACAATCGGCGATTGCTGCTGCACGCCGACCTGCTGAAGGATCTTGACGAACGCTTGCTGACGGCTCTGGGCCGCCTGCACGAAGCAGCGCCGCTGGTGACCTGGCACGACCGGCACAAGGTGCAGGCCCAGCTCGATTACATCGGCGATGAAGCATTGGTGCAAGCCGCGGTCGATCGGCTGCTGGCGGACAAAAAATTGCTCGGCGACCAGCGGCGGATTGCGCGGCCTGACTTCAAGCCCACGCTGAGCGCCAACCTGCGGAAACTGAAGGATAAGGTGGTGGCGGCGTATCTGGCGGCGGCATGCCAACCGCCGGAGCCGGCGAGTTTCGCCAACCAGGCCGGCGGCAACGCTGCAAGCCTGGCCGATCTTTTCGATGTTTGCGTGGCCGAGGGTTTTTTGGTACGGATCGGCGGCGACATTTTTTTGCACGCCGATGTGGAAACCGCCATGCGTCAGCGTGTGCGCGACAAGCTGACAGGCGACGGACCGGGCGTCACCGTGGCCGAGATCCGCGACTTGCTCGGAACCACACGCAAGTTTGCGGTGCCGCTGTGTGAATATCTCGACCGCATCGGCCTCACCCGCCGGGAGGGCGACCTGCGCGTGCTGGCTTTGGTGGGGGACGGGCAACACTGATTTGGAACCGCAAATGCCGACCATCGCAGAAACGACCTCTCAGGCCTGGGCGTTTTATCAAGCCGGCAACTTCGCCCAGGCGGAGCAGTTCTATCGCCAGGCCCTGCAGATCGATCCAGCCCACACCGATGCCTGGTGCTGCCTGGGCATGAGCTGCCAGGCCCAGGGCAATATCGCGGAGGCGGTGAACTGTTTTCAGCGCGTCATCCAACTCTGGCCCGGTCACACCACGGCCCTCAACGCCCTGGGAATCATCCACGCACGGCAGGGCAAGCTCGACGAGGCCGCGGGTTATTTCGAGCAAGTCATCAATGCCAAGCCCCGTGATGCCGACGCCCATAACAACCTGGGCCTGGTGCGAGCCATGCAGGGCCGATGCGACGAAGCCGTCGCTTGTTACCAAAGTGCATTGCGGCTTCGGCCGGACTTTGAGGCCGCCCGCTCCAACATGGCGGAGGTGTTGCGGCAGCAGCAAGGGAAGACGCCCGCTCAAACAGGCCCTCGGCCACCGATTAGCCAGCATGCGGCGGCCGACGCCCAGGTCCACCTGCGGCGGGCGGCAGGTCTGCTGCAGCAGCAAGCTTACCTGGATGCCGCCTTGGCTTTCCAGCAAGCGATCCAGCTTCTGCCTGCCAACGCTGATGCCCATGCCGGCCTGGGTCATGTATTCGTTCGCCTGGAAAAATACCAGGAAGCCGCGGCACGGTATCAGGAAGCGGTGCGGCTCAATCCCGACCATTTCGAGGCCCATTATCTGCTAGGCGTGCTGCTTCATGAGCAAGGCGATCTGGATGGCGCCGTGCATCATTACCGCCAGGCCCTGCGTCTCAAACCGGATTTCGCCCACATTTGCAACAACCTGTCGAGCGCCTTGCTCGGTCAAGGCTGTATTGACGAAGCCATTGATTGCTGCCGGAAGGCCATTCAACGCCAGCCGCGCTTTGCCGGGGCCTATGTGAACCTTGGCACGGCCTTGATGAAGCAAGCACAACTGCGGCCGGCCATGGCAGCATTTCGGCAAGCGCTGGACTGGGAACCGAGCATGGCCGAGGCGCGGAGCAACCTCCTGTTTTGCCTCAATTACGATCCCGACGCCGATTCCGACGTTGTTTTCGCCGAGCATCAACGTTGGGGTCAGTTGCATGGCTCCGTGGTTCCGCCCGCGCCGCCGCACGCCAACGATCCCACGCCCGAGCGTCGTTTGCGCATCGGCTACATCTCGCCCGATTTCCGCAGGCACGCCCTGGCGGCATACATGGAACCGGTGCTGGCCAGTCATGACCCGGCCAAGGTGGAGGTTTTTTGCTATTCCGAACTTGGCGCTGCCGACGACGTCACTCGCCATTTCCAAAGCCTGGCACACGGTTGGCGGGACACATTTCGCTGGACCACTGCCCAGGTTGTCGACTGCATTCGCAACGACCGCATTGACATCCTGGTGGACCTGGCGGGCCACACGGCTAACAATCGCCTGCTGGCCCTGGCCCACAAGCCGGCACCGGTGCAGGCGACCTGGTTGGGCTACATGAACACCACTGGCCTGGCCGCCGTCGATTACCGTCTGACCGATGATGTGCTCGATCCTCCTGGCCAACCGGTGCGCGACACCGAGGAATTGGTGCGCCTCGCGGTTGGTTTTTGCTGTTTTCGTCCGCCAAAGGACGCTTCGACCGTTACGCCCCTACCGGCACTCAAGCGCGGGTCCTTCACGTTCGGATCGCTGAATGGCTCATTCAAGCACAACCCGCGTGTGTTCGATCTTTGGAGTCAGGTGCTGCGTGCTCTGCCGACCGCCCGTCTTTTGATGTTCCGCGACACCCTGACAGCCAACGTCCGCGAGGCGGTCCGCCAGGAATTCGCCCGCCGCGGCATTGCCGGCGAACGGCTCGATTTGCGCCAGTGGTCGGGCGCCGCGGGCTACCTGGATGTCTATGGTGAGATCGACGTTAGCCTGGACACCTTTCCCTGCACGGGCGGCGTCACCACTTGTGAATCGTTGTGGATGGGCGTACCGGTGCTGAGCCTGGCCGGCGTGCGTCCGGCGAGCCGCAACTCGGCGGCAATCCTGGCCCGAGTCGGCCTCGCGGACTGGGCGGTGGCGACACCCGAGCAGTATGTTGCTTTTGCGGTGGGCTTGCCCAACGAAATGGACCGCCTTGCACAGTTGAGGTCCGGGTTGCGAGAGCGCATGCAAGCAAACGTGTCCGATGCGACCCGTTTCACAGGCGGGCTGGAAGACGCATACCGAACCATTTGGCGGCGGTGGTGCAATCGGCGAAGATAGCTTGCCTAGTTTTCCTGGACCTCGCTTACGGTAAAGTCTAATTCCTCGGCATAATCAGCATAGTCCGAACAAGCGAAATGCCGATAACTAGCGTGGCGCCATGGAAGGCAATATGCGCACAGACGGACACTATCCCATGAAAAGATCGATCCTCGCCGCGCTGCTGATGGTGGTATTGACCGCGCCGGCGGCCTACGGACAGGCTAAGCTGCTCGCGCCGCAGCCATTGGGCAATGATGACAAGCCGACGGCGGCGGAGCCGCCGCAATTTCCGCCCGCCAAAACCGGAAATGCCAGGTTGGGGCCGCCGACATCATTGCCGATTGCGGTCCCATTTCCGGCCGAAGTGCCGGCGACGGGGCCGCCGCACCAACTCAAAGGCAGGGAGCCCGCGCATGGCACCAAGACCGCTGGCGTGCCCGATCCGGTCCCGCCCAAACCGCCCACCGCGCCGATGCCGACGGCCATGCCCGAGCCGGATAGCGGATCACATGGACGGTTTTGGACCCAACTCGACGGTTTCGTGGGGTGGGTCCAGGGCGACAGACCGCCCGCGCTGGTGACCGGCGGTCCTAGCGGCAGCACAGTCCTTTTCGGCGGCCGCGAGATCAACGACAACGCCCAGGCCGGCTTCCGCTTGCAAGCCGGCTACTGGTTCGATTCCGTGCCAACCATGGGAATCCAGGCCGGCGGATTCTGGCTCGATAATGCCAACACCTCGGCATCTTTCGTTTCCAATGGGTCAACGATCCTGGCCAGGCCGTTTGTGGACGCGGCCAGCGGCAAGTCCAGCGCCGAATATGTTGCTTACCCCGGCATCAGCTCCGGCAGTGTGATCGTCGGCGCCCATTCTTCATTCGACGGATGGGATATCGCTTTGCGTGAGCTGGCCTGTTCTGGCTGCAATACGCAACTCAATGCGGTGGTTGGTTTCCGGCAGATGCGGTTGGCCGATCAGCTTGGCGTTGGGGAAGAGTCGACGGTGTTCGGCGCCGGCGGACCGCGTGGTTTGCCCGCGGGCGCCCAGCTGCTGGCCCAGGATCATTTCGACACCTTGAACGACTTTTACGGCGCTGATTTCGGTTTCGAGGCGGAATACCGCTATCGGGGTTGGGTCATCGAAGGCCTCGTGAAGCTGGCGGTGGGTTGGGACGTTAGCCAGGCCAACATCAACGGCGAATCCTACGTGACGTTACCCAATCAACCCACTGTTGCCAGCCCAGGTGGTTTGCTTGCCTTGCCCAGCAACATCGGCAGCTATCACCACACCGACGTTACGCTGATTCCCGAGCTCGGCGTCAATGTCGCCTACGACTTGACCGATCATGTCCGTCTTCGGGGCGGTTACAGCTTCCTGTACTGGGAAAATGTGACCCGTCCAAGCAGCCAAATCGACACGAGCATCAATCCGAACCTGGTTCCGCCTGGCGCGGGCGGCGGGCCGGCGAAGCCCACCGAAGCGGTTGCCGGAAACAATCTGTATGTGCACGGCATCATTTTTGGCGTCGAGGTGCGGTTTTAAGCAATGGAAAATGGAAAATGGACAATGGACAATGGACGGCGTAAAGCGATGTCCATTGTCCATTTTCCATTATCCATTGTCCATTGCTCACTGCCTGTTGCTATTCTAATCTCGACCTGTATGATGGTTGATGTGACATGCCCATGAAATGCACTCGTAACTTCACCGCAGCCCACCTAAACGCCGAGGGACCTGATGAGTACAGCTACTCTTCGCAAATCTCCGCACTTGCCTCAATCGGTTGAGGAGCCGCAAGGGACGAAAGCCGAGTATCCCGGCATTCCCACGACCTGCGATGGGGCCGAGGCCGTCGTGCACGTCGAAATCAACGTCGCCCAGGCGGCGGGGGCTTACCCGATCACCAGCTCGACCACCATGGGCGGCGGCTTCAACGCGGCCGTCATGAACGGCCACAAGAACCTGTGGGGCGACCCCCTGATCTTCTTCGAGCCGGAAAGCGAGCACTCGGCGGCCACCGTCTGCGAAGGTTTCGCCGTGGCCGGCGGCCGCGTCACCAATTTCACCTCCGGCCAGGGCCTGGTGCTGATGAAGGAGGTGCTGTACACCATCTCCGGCAAGCGGCTGCCCGTGGTCATGAACATCGGCGCCCGCGCCCTGACCAGCCAGGGCCTGAACGTCCATGCCGGCCACGACGACGTGATGTCGGTCGCCGACGTCGGCTGGGGCATGCTCTTCTGCCCGCAACGCCCAGGAAGCCGGCGATTTGTGCCTGATCGCTCGCCGCGCCGCCGAGGCCAGCCAGACGCCGTTCTTCAGCGTCCAGGATGGCTTCCTCACCACGCACACCGTCGAGACGGTCCGCCTGCCCGAGCCGGAGTTCATGAAGGAATACATCGGCGATCCCAAGGAAAAGCTGATCAACCTGATGGACACCGCCAATCCGATGATGTCCGGCGTGGTGCAGAACCAGGACTCGTACATGAAGGGCAAGATCGCCCAGCGCTGGTACTACGACCGCGTCGAGGCGGATCCTGGAAGAATGCTTTGAACTGTTCACGCAGAAGACGGGCCGGCAGTACGGCTTCGTCGAGCCGTATCGCTGCGAAGACGCCGAGTTCATCCTCGTCGGCATGGGCTGCTACATGGAAACGGCCAAGGTCACGGTCGATTACCTGCGCAGCAAGGGCATGCCGGCCGGCTGCCTCAACGTGTTCGTCGTTCCGCCCGTTCCCGGCCCGGCAAATCGTCAAGGCTCTGAAGAACTGCACCGCCTTCACCGTCTTCGAACGCATGGACGATCCGCTGTCGACGACCGGCAACCACCTGACGCGCGAGATCAAGGCGGCGTTCTGCGACGCGGTCACTGGGCAGTCAACGGCCAGGAGAAGATCGACCGGGTGCCACGCATTTACCACGGCGCCGCCGGGTCTGGGCAGCCGCGACGTGCGCCCCGGCGACATCATCGCGGCCGTCCAAAACATGATGAAGCCCGACGGCCAGCATTTCTTCTGCGTCGGCATCGACCATGCCCTGGCCCTGAAGCGAGCCGAGGACCCCGACCTGCGGCCCAAGGGCGGCTTCTCGATGCGCGGCCACTCGGTGGGCGGCTTCGGCTCGCGTCACCACCAACAAGGTCATCGCCACCATCGCCGGCAATGTCTTCGGCAAGGACGTGCAGGCCTATCCCAAGTACGGCTCGGAAAAGAAGGGCCTGCCGACGACCTACTACCTGACCATCGCCGATTCGCACATTTACATGCACAGCGAGCTGGAGCACGTCGACCTGCTGTGCATCAACGACCCGACGGCGATGCTCAGCCCGAACACGCTTGACGGTCTGCAAGCCGGCGGAGCGATCTTCATGCAGTCGCCGCACGCCGAGCCGGCGGAGGTGTGGAAGCATCTCCGCCGACGGTGCAGAAGATCATCCGCGAGCAAGAAATACCGCATCTATTACTGCGACATGGTCAAGATCGCCCGGGAAATGGCGTCCGAGGCCGACCTGCAGATGCGTATGCAGGGCATCGTTCTGCTGGGCGCGTTCCTCAAGCTGACGCCTTATGCCAAGGAAAGCGACATGAGCGACGAACATGTGTATGAGGGCGTGGAGAAGGCGCTGCAAAAGTATTTCGGCAAGCGCGGCGATCGCGTGGTGCAGGATAATTTGAATTGTGTCAAGCGCGGGTACAAGGAGATGCAGGAGATTCCGGCGGAGATCATCCACGGTAGCCTGTTCGATTTGGAAGAAGCCAAGCGCGTGGCGGCAACGGAACGTGAAGGCCAATCCCTCCAAGATGTGATGAAGGACATCCATGCGATGGACAAGAAGAAATGAGGTATACGGTTGTCTGGCTGCCCGCTGCGAAAGCGCAATTGGCACGGCTTTGGATGCAAGCATCCGACCGGCAAGCAGTTTCGGACTCGGCTGATCGCATAGACGGCGCGTAAAGGATGACCCAGACAAAAAAGGTTCGTTATTGGGGCCGCTGTACGTTTTTCATGGCGATACGTTGTCTGTGCTTTATAGCGTTGATGACGGCGACCGGATGGTCAGGGTGATGCAAGTGCGCAGGAATTAGCAATGAAATGGTATGCCGCCCACATAATCATGTACTTCAAACGAAGGAAAGGACCGCAAAAGCGGTTCTTGGTGTGGGAAAACATTGTGCTTATCCGGGCGAAATCCTCGGACGAGGCTTATGAAAAAGCTGAAGAGTACGGGCGACAAGAGGCAGCGGTCGATGACACCAACACTACTATTGGTGGCCATCCGTCTCGGGGGGTTTTCGCCGGTGTCAGGAAAGTCACTCTCTGCCAGAATGAGAACAGACGGCCCATGGACGGTACGGAGGTGTCCTATATCGAGTTGTGCCTTAAGTCCGAGGTTGCGATCAAGAATTTGGTGGACGGCAAGTCCGTTGTAGTGGACGTAATAGATCCGTTTCCGGATCGAGAAGTTGGGGATTTGGTTATCTCCTGAAAATTAACTAGGTTTTTTCATCACAAAAGGTTGCACGAACTAACTCGTGTGAGGACATAACAATGACGACTGCGACGACGACCAACGGCACGGCCCCCAAGCCGGCCTCCATGAACGAAGCCAACGAGCGCGACCCCTACAACAACAACAGCTACGGCACGCTTGTCGACACCGGCTACAAAATGGTCAGCCTGCCCGTGCTCGACGTCGCCGACTTCAACGAGCGCATCATTCGCGGCTACGAAGAAGGCTGGGGCGAACGCGATCTGCCCGCCGATCTGACGGTGGCCCGCTCGCTGATCCCCGCCGGCACCGCCACGCTGCGCGATTTCAGCAATATCGCCCCGGAAATCCCCGTCTACATCACCGAGAACTGCACCGGCTGCATGGACTGCGTCACCGAGTGCCCCGACACCGCCATCCTCGGCAAGGTCCTGTCCGAAACCGAGCTCGAAGAGAAGATGAAGACCATCCCCGAAGCCGATCGGGACGATGTACCGCGAGCAGTGGGCCAAGACCAAGAAGTATTACGACGCCGGCAAGAAGAAAACCGGCGTCGGCGGCATGTTCCACATCATCATCGATCCGTCCAAGTGCAAGGGCTGTGCCGAGTGCGTCACCGTCTGCGATGACGACGCCCTCAAAATGATCGCCAAGACCGACGAGCTCATGACCAAGACCCGCAAGAGCCATCGCTATTTCAAGAACATCGGCCCCTCCAACGAGAAGTACATCAGCGACAGCCTGCTGATCGACATGATGCTCAAGGAGCAGACCCACCTCTACGTCGGCGGCGCCGGTTCCTGTGCCGGCTGCGGCGAAGGCACGGCCCTGCGCATGCTCTGCTCCGCCACCGGCTCGAAGTTCGGCGATCAGTGGGCACTCGTCGCGGCGACCGGCTGCAACACCGTCTACACCTCGACCTATCCGTACAACCCCTACCTGGTGCCCTGGACCAACTCGCTGTTCGAGAACGCCCCGGCCGACGCCATCGGCGTGCGCATGCGCTGGGACCAGATGGGCTGGCAAGGCAAGCCGATCTGGTGCATCGGCGGCGACGGCGCCATGTTCGACATCGGCTTCCAGGCCCTGTCGCGCTTGCTCGCCAGCGGCATGAACATCAAGGTCTTCGTCCTGGACACGCAGGTCTATTCCAACACCGGCGGCCAGGCCTCCACCGCACCTTACCGGCCAGAACACCAAGATGTGCGTCCACGGCAAGACCTTCGGCGGCAAGCAGGAGCGCCGCAAGGAAATCGCTCAGATCGCCATGATGCATCCGCGCACCTACGTGGCCCAGACCACCTGTGCCCACATCAACCATTTCTACAAATCGGTGCTGGGCGCCCTGGAGTTCGACGGCCCGGCCATCGTGGTCTGCTACACGACCTGCCAGCCCGAGCACGGCGTCGCCGACAACATGGCCGGCGAGCAGGCCCGCCTTGCGGTCGATAGCCGGGCCTTCCCGCTGCTGATTTTCGATCCACGCAAGGGCGACACGATCAAGGAACGAGCTGTCGCTGCAGGGCAACCCGGCCGTCAAGGACGACTGGTTCAAGAACCCCAAGACCAAGGAAGAGGTGACCTTCATCGACTTCGCCCGCAGCGAGGGCCGTTTCGCCAAGCACTTCGACAAGGACGGCAATCCGTCGGAGACGCTGCTGTGGGCCAAGCAGGAACGGCTGGAAAACTGGCACGTGCTTCAGGAATTGGCAGGCTTGCGCTAAGCCGCAAGCGGCTATCATCATGAGCGCGCCAATCGCGACGCACGATTACACCCAGGGCGGACTGTCATCCGCCCTGGAGTTCTTGAAGCGCATGCGTTCCGAATTGCGGACGCTGCGCAAAGTGCGTGTTTGGAAAGATCACATCCACATCATCGACGTGAACAAAGATTATTTCGAGGTTCGCGGCATCGGCTATGGCGACGCCGACATCGTGCCGCTGCTGAGGAATATCAACACCGCGTTCGATCCGCGGAAAATCCAAGAGGCGACCGCGCTTGAATTCAAGGAATTCGACACCGGCAGGCGGCATCCGTGGGCTGAGGATCGGGTGATGTAATAGCTACCCCGGCCCGCTTCCATAAATGTGCTGAATCGGCGTCTTGTGTCCCCAGGCGATCTGGTCGCGCGTCAGGCCGAAAACGCCTGCCACCTTCTCGCGCTCGGCGGGGCTTGGCGTCCAACGGCCCAGCACGATGGCCAGCACGCGCTGCTCATCCAGCCCGGCTTTTTCGGCGAGCTGCTTGATGTCGATGCGGTGTTCCTTGCAGAGATCTTCCACGGTTTTCAACGTTTCCATCGTCACGGACTCCTGCCAAACTGCGGCCCATGGCCGTAAATGTGATCCACGCCGGTGCGGTGTTCCCAGGCGATCTGCTCGCGCGTCAGGCCAAACACGGCCGCCACTCTGTCGCGTTCCGCCGGGCTCGGCGTCCAATGCCCAGACACAATCGCTCGTGCTCGCCGCTTGTCCAGGTCGGCGCGCTGGGCCAGTTGCAGCGGCGTGATCCCGTGCTGGGCGCAAAGTTCCTGGACTGTGCTGAGAGTGTTCATGACCCTTTGTGCTCCTGTAGCGCCTTGCGCCACTTCGCCGCCTTGTCTTTTTGGTCCGTGGCCTCGTATAACAGGACAAGTCTCTCCATGGCCCGCGTCAGCGACACCTGGCGCTGCTGCGGGATGGCGTCGGCAAGATCCTGCAGTCCTTTACAACCCGCCAGCAGCAACGGCTCGGCATCGCCATAATTCTTCTGACCGAGCAAGCTCGCGCCCACCAATGACATGCTGTTGAATGTGGCCCAATGCTCGGGAGCGTGTTTCTGGCGGATCGTCATGCAACCCCGCAGCGGCGACTCCGCTTCGGAATACTTGGCCTGCTGCAGCAGATTATCGCCCAACGACGCTCAGCGCCCCCGCGTATTCGGGTGAATCGGCCCCATATTTTTCCATCCGAAAGCCGGCCTGTTCGCGCCAAATCGGCTCGGCCTTGGCCGGTTGATTCATGGCTTCGTAGCAATCTCCCAGATCGCTCAAACGCGATTGCGTCAACTGGTGTGCGAGACCGAGCTGCTTGCGAGTGCCCTCGGCCGCCGCGCGGCAGAGCGGCTCGGCGTCCTGGTAACGCTTCAAATTAAAATACGCCTCCGCCAGGGTGCTCATGCTGGTGAGCGTGCCAGGATTGGTGGGACCATGCTTGGCCTGGCGAAGCTTCAATGTCTCTTCGTAAATGGGCAGGGCATCGTCCAGCCGCCCCGCGAACCGGTACGCCTGGGCCAGGTTGTGCATGGCCGTGAGCGTATCGGAATGATAGACGCCCAGGTCGGCTTTGAACTCCCGCACCGTGCTGCTCGTAAAGGGGAATGGCCTCCAAAACGCGGCCGGTTTGTTTGTAGGCCAGAGCCAGATTGACCCTGATGTAGCGGAGATTGGCGTGGTCTGGCCCCAAGCGGGCGCCGCCCAGGTCGAGCGCCTCCTCAAAAAGCGGCACGGCTTCCTCGGGCTTTCCCGCGCTTTGGTAAGCCGTGCCCAGATAGTTCATGGTGCTGAGCGTCAGGGGGTCGTCGGGGCCCAGCTTGGCCCGGCGCCGCTCTAAAACATGTTTGTAAAGCGGCAGGGCCTTGTCAAGCTGGTCCGCGCTCTGATAGGCATCGGCCAGGTAGTTCATGCATGTCAGCGTGCGCAAATCGTCTGGTCCCAGTTGGGTTTGGTAGATTTTCAAAGAGGTATCAAAAACCTGTACCGCTTCCTTGACCTGTCCCAACTCTAGCTGAACCATGGCGAGATTGTCGATGGTTTCGAGAGTGTCCAGGTGTTCGGGGCCCAGCAGGCTTTTCCGCAGAGCCAGAGCTCGCTGGTACTGCTTGATCGCTTGCTGGTTTTTCCCGAGGTAGGAGTAGGTCAGCCCCAGGGCATTGCGGATCGACGCTTCCACGAGCGGTTTGTCCTTAAAAACCGAGGCGATTTGCGGTTCGGCGGCGTCCACGGCGGCACTGACCTTGACGTCAATGCCGAGGCCGCCCTCGAACCCTTGCGGCCGACCCGCCGCTACCACATGGTTTTGGAAAAACTCCAGCACGGCCCGCGTCTCGGCTTCTTTTTGGCGGGCCTTGGCCGCATTGTCGTTGGCCTTGGCCTCCTCTTCCCTGGCCTTGATCGCGCTGGCGTTGGCCCGCTCTTCCTCCTGCCTGGCCTTTTTCTCGTTGGCCTCGGCCACCAATTCAGCATCGACGGCGGCATCGCGCTGCTGCCGTGCTTCGAGCAGCCCCAGCGTGGTTCCCACGATGCCTCCCACCAGCGCCAGCAGGACCACCGCCGCCGCCGCCAACGCTCCCTTGTTGCGCTTGGTGAATTTTCGCAGCCGATAAGCGGCGCTGGGCGGCCTGGCCAGCACGGGCTCATCCCTCAAATAACGCTGAACGTCCTGCGCCAGGCTACTGGCTGTTTCGTAACGGCGATTGCGGTCCTTCTCCAGGGCCTTCATCACCAGCCAGTCCAGTTCCCCGCGCAGCAGCCTGGCCAGCTTTGCCGGCTCCGAGTTGCGTTGACCGGCCACGGCCGCCTGTCTTTCTTTGGTCTCGCCGACCCGGCTGCTGGGCCTGGGCGGATCTTCATCACGGATCAGCCGTAGCGTCTCGGCCAGCGTGACCTTTTGCACGCGCTGCCAGGTAAGGGGCGTCGTCCCTGTCAGCAGCTCGTAAAGCAGCACGCCGAGCGAATAGATGTCCGAACGGGTGTCGATATCCAGGGCGTTGAACTCGGCCTGCTCGGGGCTCATATATTCGAGCGTGCCCACGATGCCGCCCAGGCCGGTGAACATGGTTCGCTCGGTCAGTTTCTGCCCGGTCGCCTTGGCCACGCCGAAGTCGATGACCTTGGGCACCGGCTTGCCGTCGTATTTGGCGATCAGCACGTTGCTGGGCTTGATGTCGCGATGGATGATGCCCTTTTGATGGGCATGCTGAATGGCCTGGCAGACTGGCACGAACAGCTCCAGGCGCGGCGCGGCGCAAGGCGATGCTCGTCGCAATAGGTCGTCATGGGGACGCCCTTGACCAGCTCCATGGCAAAGAACGGCCTGCCTGTGTCGGTGGTGCCGGCGTCGAGGACCCTGGCGATGTTGGGATGATCCATCAGGGCGATGGCCTGGCGCTCGGCCTCGAAACGGGCCAGCACCTGGCCGCTATCCATGCCGGGTTTGATGACCTTGACCGCGACGATGCGTTTGACCGGCTCGGTTTGCTCCGCCATCCAAACGGTGCCCATGCCGCCCTCGCCGATTTTCTCCAACAGCTTGTACGGCCCAATCCGCGTGCCCGGAGCCTCGATGCTTTGCGAAACCGGCGGTTGCGGTAAGCGAGGAGCATCGGCCCCCTGGTTGCCGCCGGGCGTGTCAAACGCCTTGGCCCACGGCGCGGCACCGGCGCAGGCGGCGGTGGTGGAGGCAAGGCAAATAGGTTCGTTTCCGCGAAGGCCGAGTATTCCAGGGACCCCCCGGCCTCCTGGTGTGCGGCGAGCAACTCCTCGACACGGCGGCGCAGCTCCGCGTCGCCCCCGCAAACCTGTCCGAGGAAAGCGGCACGCTCCTCAGGCGGTTTGGCGGCCGCGGCCAGGAAGATCGATTTCTCTTGCTTCAATTCGTCGGGCATGGGAGCCTCGCCAGCCCATTAAAGAGAGGCTCCAAAAAAGGGGGACAAGCCCCGTTGTGCGAAGCACCCTTCGGGCCGTTCCGGCAACGGGGCCTGTCCCCTTTTTTTGGAGCCTCCAGTAGCCTCACTTCTTCTCAATCACCGTGATCTCGCTGTAGAAGGTGTTGCCAAAGGGATCGCTGCTTTCCGTTTGGGAGATATCGAACAACAGATAGCGGTAGCTGCCGATGGCGGCGCCTGATGGGTCGGCAATGGTGACGGCGTATTGGCCGCCGATGCCTTTGCCCTTACCTTTCCCTTTGCCCTTGGCCTTAGCGTCGCCCTTTGGCCGGGTGTCAACGCTGGCCACCAATGTCCAGCCCACCTTGGCGGGGTCGGTGCCTTTCTGGGGGTCGGCTTTGAAATCCTTGGAGGTGCCGTCGCTGGCATAGAGCTTGTAAACCTGTGGCCCGCGCGTGTTCGGGTGCCAGGAATAGGTGTTGACCTCCTTGATCGCGAAGGCGCCGCCCAGGTCCATCGCCAGCCGGCCGCCGTCGGTGTCCGTGTCGAAAAAGAAGTTGGTTTCCGGTTCGTCCTGATCCTGGGGAAGCTTGCCGTCGTTGACCAGCGCCAGGCCGCCGCTGGCGCTGTCGATGGTGCCGTCGACGATGGTAACCTTGGCCTTTCTGGCCAGATTTTCCTTGGCGGGGGAGGGAACATTCTTGAATTTGAAATCCGGCGTTGCCGCGTCGCCCTGGTTGCGTTCGACGGTCGCCTGGATGCCGGTCTTTTTGTCCTTATCCTGGGCGACGGCGCGGATGCTGGCCTGAACAGCGTGGCCGAGGGGTTGATTGACGCACACAAAATCCGCCCTTGCAAGCACCGCCAACAACAAGGCCGGCACTGCCATGGTGCACACGCGAAGGCTGGTCATCGGTATCTCCTTTGAATGTCGATTAATTGCTCCGTTCGCAAAGGCTTGAGCCATTCTATGGCGACGGCGATGACTGTGCCAGGTTGCACGGCGGCAATGAATAGGTGGCGGTCGCTCACCGGTGTACTCCCCCAAGGACGACGGTATTGCTGCGCCCTGTAGAAACGAGCGTGACCCTCCACGGGGCAAGCCCGTGGCATCTTCTGAGGTAAGGACCGATTTTGGATGCCACGGCCTTGTGCCGTGGAGGCTTACGTTCGTTTCTACAGTTGGCATCCTAACTCTGGTCTGTGCTTGGATGCCACGGCCTTGTGCCGTGGAGGGTCACGTTCGTTTCTACTTTGTCCATCATGCGGACGTAGAGGTGAGCTGCGGCGCGTTCCAATCGGGAGTTTGTAAGCATGCCGTTGGTTTCGTCTCATGTCACCCCACCGCACAACCCCTTGACATGAAACCGCTAACGGATGACATTGGATGACAACGGCTGACAACAAGTGACAAGATTACGTGTCAGGCCTGGGGCTGTTGCGGTTGCTTCCTTGCTTTTTCTTGCAGCCCCCCACACACAGGTACGTGCATTCTTGCACCATCTGTTAGCGGACCTGAAAACACCGCATTGGCTCCGCAACTTCTTGAATCCCTTGTTGTTATGGCACCCGATCAACAAATCCGCGAAAAAGTTTCTTGCAGGGTCTGGGTGTTTCATTCGTTAGCAGGCATTAGCATTCTGGCAGCCGGCGATAAAACACGGTGCAAGAAAGTGCCCATGCGCCACCGTCCGTCTCCTCCGTGGCGTTCAAAATCCTGACGTTTTCGGCACCGCAAGAGTGCCGTTACCTTTCCGCCGAACGGTTCTGTTGGCATCGCTATCGGGTATCACCCGACCGCGATGGTTTTTGGGTTCCCGCGCTGGAGCTGCGCCTTTCCGGCAAGCAGCACAGATGAGCCGGTTGACACATCCTGTGTCACAGCCGCAGTTTAGACACGGGAAAACCACGCTTCTTGACCTCATTGAATTATCACCTCGCTCGGTTGACAAAGGAAGATTTCCGCCAGTTCTTGTTGACGGTTGATTTCGTTGATATCCACCATGGTATCCAAGCGGACAAGGTGCGTAAAGTTGTAACTCACCAAAGCCTCCGCTCGCCAAAGCGTCGCTACAGCAACGTGGAGCGCATCATCGAAATACTCCGAGGGAATGATTTTGGCCTGGCAATAGCGCTGTGCGAGGTCGTGCGCTTGGCTGCGTGACCGAATCCGCACCCGTCGAAGAGCTGCCCAAGCCACCTTCCGCTGCAATCGCATTGCTAGACGAGGGGGTGCCGCCTCAATTTCTGCTTCGGTGACGAAAGAATAGCCGCCGACGAATCGTGCCTCTCGGATCTGGCGCAAAAGCAAGTTCGCCTCTGCCTTCCGCTCAGGATCGTGCTTATTCAGTGAGAAGCCTAGGATTGACGTGTCCAAATAGAGTTTCCGTTTTTTCGTTGGCATGACGATTCCTGCTAATTTGGATTCTGTCGGCTCAAGGCCTGGTGCCCTCAACCTCCGGTCACTTCCCCGCTGCGGGCGGCTTGGGCTTGAGTGCCGCGGCGGCGATGTAGTGAGCCAGCGCCTTGTCGAAGTGGCACGCTTCAAACGCCAACTCGCCGCGGGCACGCTGTTCAAAGCTGCGGTGAAGTTGGGCTGCATAGGTGTTCTGCTCCTTGGTGAACTCCTCGCTCTTCTGCACGTGCCACTCGGGATCGGGCCGCGCGAGCCACAGGCGGCGCAGGCGTTCGTCTTCGCTGATCTGGGTTGAAACAATGAGCGCCATGTTGCCTGAGGTGACTGCCGCGAACTTGCCGTCCCAGATGCGCACGGTCTTGTCCGCAGAGCCGCTGGCAATCAGGCTGCCGTCGCGGCTAAAGGTTACACTCCTAACCCAATTGGTATGCCCCTTCAGTGCGAGCAGGGCTTGGCCGCTTTTGGCATCCCAAACACGCAGGGTGCCGTCAAGGGAGCCGCTGGCGATGCGACTGCCGTCGTCGCTGAAGCTCACACTCGTAACCGCCGCGTCATGCCCCTTCAACTCCAGCAGGGTCTGGCCGCTTTGGGCGTCCCAGACACGAACCGTGTTGTCGATAGAGCCGCTGGCAATCAGCGTGCCGTCGCCGCTGAAGCTCACACTGGTAACCCGGTAGGTATGCCCCTTCAACTCCAAAAAGGGCTGGCCGTTTCTGACGTCCCACACACGGACGGTACTGTCTCCAGAGCCGCTGGCGAGCCTGTTGCCGTCGCTGCTGAAACTCACACTCGTAACCCCGCGAGTTTGGCCCTTCAACTCCAAAAGAGCCTGGCCGTTTCTGACGTCCCACACACGGACGGTACTGTCATCACAGCCGCTGGCGAGCCTGCTGCCGTCGCCGCTGAAACTCACACTTTTGACTTTCGAAAGCTTGCCGTTTTGTCCCTTCAACACCAGCAGTGGCTGGCCATTTTTGGCATCCCACACACGCACGGTCCCGTCCCAAGCACCGCTAGCGATGGTGCTGCCATCGCGGCTGAAACTCACGGTGTCGACCACGTTAGTATGCCCATTCAGCTCCAGCAGGGCCAAGCCGCTTTTGGAGTCCCAGACACGCACGGTGCGGTAAGAGCTGCTAGCGATGCGGCTGGCGTCGCCGCTGAAACTCACACTTGTAACCGCCTTGGCATGCCCCTTCAACTCTAGCACGGCCTGGCCGCTTTTGGCGTCCCAGATGCGCACGGTCTTGTCCGCAGAGCCGCTGGCAATGCGGCTGCCGTCGCAGCTGAAAGCCGCACTCCTAACCAAACCCGTGTGCCCATTCATATCCTTCAGAACCTGGCCGGTTTTGGCATCCCAGATACGGACGGTTTTGTCGTAGGAGCTGCTCGCGATGCGGCTGCCGTCGCCGCTGAAACTCACACTCCAAATCGGGCTGGTATTCCCCTTCAATTCATGCAGTGGCTGGCCGCTTTTGGCATCCCAGACACGCAAGGCGTCGTAGGAGCCGCTGGCGATGCGACTGCCGTCGTCGCTGAAGCTCACACTCGTAACCGCCGCGGTATGGCCCTTCAAATCCAACAGGGCCTGGCCGCTTTTGGCGTCCCAGACACGAACCGTGCTGTCGGCAGAGCCGCTGGCGATGCGGCTGCCATCGCCACTGAAACTCACACTTTCAACCGCCTTTGCATGCCCCTCCAACTCCAGCATGGCCTGGCCGCTTTTGGCGTCCCAGACACGAACCGTCTTGTCGGAAGAGCCGCTGGCGATGCGGCTGCCGTCGCCGCTGAAGCTCACACTTAACACGTTGGCAGTATGTCCGTTCAGTTTCAGCAGGGCTTGGCCGCTTTTGGCGTCCCAGACTCGCACTGTCCCGTCATGAGAAGCGCTGGCGATACGGCTGCCGTCGCCGCTAAAGCTCACACTCTTGACACCGGCTGAATGTCCCTTCAGCTCCAACAAGGCCTGGCCGGTTCTGGTGTCCCAGATGCGAACGGTGCTGTCGTCAGAGCCGCTAGCGATGCGGCTGCCATCAGCGCTGAAGCTCACGCCCATTACTGGCCCACTATGGCCATGCAAAGTGAACAGGCTGCCCTCGTATTTGCGCTTGAGATAACCCCATTCCCAGTTGCGGTAGGCCGGGGGAATCAACCCTAGGTAATTGTCCCTTACCCCGCTCCGATCGCATTTCAGCCGCATGGTTGCCGAAATGTCATCCGGTTGCGGCATGTTGATTACACCAGGAATTCGGTAAACGGACCCTTCCACGATTTAATACCCCGCACCTCGCACCTCGCACCTCGCCACCCCGCTCCAAGATATCCATCGTACCCCGCCTCTACCCCGCTTTTTTCTCCGTGGCGTAGAGTTTGATTTGCGGGGATGCGCCGACTCATGACCCACGACCGATGGTTTTGCCGGGACGATGGCGAATGGACGGCGCTTACCCAGCGGCTCAAGCAAACGCCCTGCCCGCATTGCCAGGTCGTCGGCACCCTCAATCGCCATGGCTGTCTGTTCGGTTTTGACGACCAAAACCCCCGCCAAAAAACCCTCCGCGCCCGACGCGTCTTTTGCAGCAATCGCCAGGCCCGCACCGGGTGCGGTCGCACCTTCAGTGTCTGGTGCGCCGACAAAATCAGACGGCTCAGCCTCACCACCGGCTGCCTTTGGCGCTTCCTGCAACTCGCCGTCGCCGGCTCCCTTGCCGCCGCTGTCCGGGGCGCCCACTGCCATCTCAGCGACCGCTCCTGGCAGCGCAGTTTGGCAACGATTCAACCTGGCCCAATCCAAACTCCGCACAGCACTGTCCACGCGCTGCCCGCCACCGCAGCCACCCGCCGTTGCCCCGCACCGGACCGCGGCACACGTCCTCGCTCATCTGCATGTCGCCTTTCCTCAGGCCGACTGCCCGATCACCACCTTCCAACATACGCTGCGGACCTTCTTCATCTAGGCCGATTCTCCGGTCTTTTTCGATCTTTTCCGATCCCACCCCAGGCGGTCCCCTGTCGATGACTCCGGCATGGCCCCTCAAGACCCAAAAGGCGCCGTCCGCGCCGCGGCGGCAAGGCGCCGGCGGCTTGCCAACCACCCCACCTCCCCGCCAACCGACACCGAATTCTCAGCGCACCCGGCCGCCAGCGGCCGCCGCCAAAAATTCCCAAATAGCCAACAACGCAAGCTGTCGTCGTCACGCTTGCGAACCTTTGCTTGAATCATCCTTCGACCGGCGCAGACCGCCATCAAAGGAGCACCCTCATGAAGCAACCCTCGGTCTATTTGAAGATGCGCGTTCTGGGCGCCGTCGACACCGTCCCCGGCCGCACCCGTCACGAACGCATCCTCGGCGTCTCCGACATCACCTTCCTCGACGAGCAAGGCAACCCGCGCCGCTTCACCTGGCACACCATCCAAACCTGGTTCTACCGCTACAAAAACCACGGCATCACCGGCATGACCAACCGCCCACGCAAAGACAAGGGCCAACCACGCAAAGCTACCCCCGAGGAACTGCTCGAAGCGCTCAACGCCGCCAAGCCCCACTTCCACCACCAGCTCGCCCAGCGCGCCAACAAACGCGCCCTCTACCGCTTCTGCATCGAGAACGGCCTGCTCCAGGCCGAGCGCATCGCCCAGACCACCTTCTACCGCTTCATCCGCGAATACAACTTGCTCGCTCCCGAAGACAACAACGACAAAAAACGCCTGGCCTTCAGCATGAAATTCGCCAACCAGCTCTGGCAGGCCGACACCATGTTCGGCCCCCACGTTGACACCGGCGTGTCAGGCGCCGCCCGCAAGCAGGCCAAGCTCATCGCCTTCATCGACGACGCCAGCCGCGTCCTGTGCCACGGCGAATTCTTCTTCGAGGAAAACGTCGATACTCTCGTTCAGGCCATCCGCGCCGCCTTCTACAAACGCGGCGTCCCCGAACAACTGCTCGTCGACAACGGCTCGATCTACTGCTGCCAGGAAATCACCCTCATCTGCGCCCGCGTCGGCTGCATCCTCCGGCACACCGCTGTTCGCGATGCAGCCGCCAAGGGAAAAATCGAGAGGTTTTTCCGCCGCGTCCGCGATCAGTTCCTCGTCCGCCAGCTCGACCTCTCCAGCCTGGAAACGCTCAACCGCCAGTTCACGCAGTGGGTCGAAAACGACTACAACGCCATGCCCCACGACGGTCTCGGCATGAAACCCATCGACCGCTTCGGCATCGACCTGGGCCGCATCCGCTTCCTGCCGCCTTCCGAACATAGCGACGAACTCTTCTACGCCGAGGCCGACAGAAAGGTCAAAAAAGACAACACCTTCAGCTTCGGCGGCCGGCGCTACGAAACTCCCGTCGATTTGCGCGACAAGGAAATCCAGCTTCGCTTTGACCGCCGCCGCCAGGGCAGCAGCGCCGTCGTCATCTATCACAAGGGACAACGCATGGGCCAGGCCCGTTTGCTCGACGCCGTCGCCAACGGACTTTTGCGCCGAAAGGAGCAGCCATGATCCGCGCCTTCTACGGCCTGACCGCCAACCCCTTCGACGCCCGCGAACTCGAACTCTTGCCCGGCCAACAGGAGATTCACGACACGCTGAAGGTCCATTGCCAGCAGGGCGGACTCTGCTTGGTACTCGGCGTTCCCGGCAGCGGCAAGACGGTGATCAAGCAGTCGCTGCAGCGCCTTCCCGAAAACCAGCACCTGGTCGCCTGCGTCGGCCGCACTTTGCACACCTACACCAACACCGTCAAAATCCTCTGCGAGGCCTTCCGCGTCGAGTTCGAGAGCAACGCTTTCAAATGCGAACGCCGGCTCATCGAGCAGGCCTTCAGCCTCAACCACGCCGGCAAGTCTCTGACCACCATTCTGGACGACGCCCACCTCATGGACCTGGCCAACCTGCGCAAGCTGCGGCTGCTCTTCGAGGACTTCCCCAAAAACCACAATCTGGTCCTGATCGGCCAGCCCAGCCTGCTGGCGGCCCTGGACCTGGGCGTCAACCAGGACATCAAAAACCGCGTGACCTATTCGGTCATCACCAAACGACTGGGCCCCGACGCCATGCGCGACTTTCTGCTGCGCCAGCTCGACCGGGCCGGACTGGGGCACAACACCTTCACCCGACCCGCCATCGACCTGATCGTCCGCTGTGCCGACGGCGTCTTACGCAAGGCCCGCAATCTGTGTGTGGGCTGCCTGATCGAAGGCGTCCGCAGCGCCAACAAGACCATCGACATCGACAACGTCAACCGCGTCCTGATGCAGCCCCACTGGCAAAAGGAAGCGGACCTCACTGACTTCTGATTCACCAACCCCGGAGAACCATCATGATAACCGCCGAATTGCTGCGCCGCCTGCGCAACGACCTGCCCATGAGCGTCACCATTGGCCTGCTCGGCCGCGAAGGCCCGCCGGCCAAAATGAGCGAGGGCTATTTCCGCTTCGTCTGCCCCAACTGCGGCGAACAGCGAGCCACCGTCAACCCGCGAAATAACCTCGCGCACTGCTTCAGCTGCCAGCAAAACGTCAACAATATCGACTTGCTCATCAGCTTGGGCTACGACTTCGTCGCCGCCGTCGCGCTGCTCAAACGCTGGCTCAACGAGTATGAAGCGCGACAGGCCAAAAGCAAGTAGGAGGCGGCAGCCACGTGCATTCGCTTAACCGCAGGCATCGCAACCATCCGCGACGGGTTTGTCCATTCGGCCAAACCCGTCGCGCTTTTATTCTCCAACGCTTTCAGGAATTGCGGAAAATGCCTCCAACAGGCCAAAATCGGCACAGCGTACAGCGTTAATTCGGCTGCATGTGCGATCAGAATTCGGTGCGGGCAGTTTCTCCAAAACTTTCAGGAATTCGGGAAAAGGGGCGGTTTCAAGGCGAAATTCATACAGGGTTAATTTGGGAAAAAGTGCGATCAGAATTCGGTCCGGCACACCTTCATCACCAATGCCTTTATTTCTTGGTATAATAGTTTCCGGCCGCATCAGGGCCTGGACAATCGTCCGATCCCAGGACAAACCCTTGCCATCCCACCCGAGGATTGGACGCCCGACGACGTCGCCATCGACCAAACCCTCGGCGGCGTCTTGCATCACTGCCACTGGAAAAACGCCGCCTGACTTACACGGTCGCTGCCAACTCTTGCCCAGCCACGTCCGCCGTCCGTGAACAGCAACCGCTCACCACGCTCGTCGCTGCTCCAACCTGCCCACTCTCCCCATGTCCTCACGCAAATTGCGACATCCAGAAACCATCGTTTTGTCCCGAACAACCCAATCCTTCCCCGGTTTGCGTCGCGACATGTTTTCGCACCACGCGGCCTAAGACAATAAATCGACGATATCGTTTCTGCCCCACTCTTTTGCGAATGCCAACGCATCCATTTCCTTCATTGAGCCACCTGTATACTTTACATGTGTATCAATCCCCTTGTCGATAAGCAGCTTCGCCACAGCGGTGTGCCCACCATAAATCGCACCAAACAACGGATTCCTCTCAGGTTGGCTGACATCGATTGTCGCGCCCTCCGAAAGCAAGTAACGCACAACATCAACATGTCCTTGGGAAGCAGCGAGGTCAAGGGCAGCGCCTCCGGTGATGCCTCCTCGTATATCGACTCCAATGCCGGAATTGACCAGGAACCTTACTATTTCAAGTTTCCCGTGCCTAGCAGCAACATGCAACCATGTACCAAATACGGTCATGAAATGCCGCAGGTCTGCGTTGGAATTGAATAGGTCAGTGACTTTTTCAATGTCATCATCGAGAATGGCCTTTCGCATTTCTTGTATACGCGTTTTCTCAACCACTTCTCACCCCCTTCTAGCCGCAACTTGGCCAAGGGTCTTCAGCGCTTCCACTATTTCTTGATAGCCTCCACCTTGATCCAGCACTTTGCGGAGAGTATCAACAACTGGCTGTAAAGCATCAATGGCGTGTTGATCCGTGACGTGATTCGGCGCCCAAACCAAGTTCTCCGTGCCGAAAATGGGATCAATTCCGACGCTGCGGAGTATTGCTTGACCTTCAGCCACAAGCTCCCGTTGAGCCCCGCCATTGCCCCTGTAAAAAAGGATATGATGAGCGTGGGGATCGAACATGCCTACCGGCGCGGGGCCTACCGCACTCGTTAGGATTGAATTGAATGATGGTGGATTGGTAAGTTGTCGCAAGGTGTGGTCGGCCATGCTTTCAAGAAGTGCCGCTTCCGTTTGGTATGGACTGCGGCTGATTTGTCCTGCAGCATTTCGAAGATAAATAATGCCATTATGCTCGAACCAGGCATAATTGGCATTATGCGCCATACCGAGAAACCCCAATCCTGATTTCCCACAAAATATGTATGGTAATCGCTTATGCGCAGATTGTAAACTGTCCCAACATCGTCCAACTCGGTGAGCACTTCCACCCGCGTCCATTGCCCATCGTGCGACGAAAGCAAATCCCCCACGCGGATTTCCTTGCGCATTGCCAAGCCTTGCCACGCACGAAGAACGGGTGCTCCGCCGTCGTGCGAATCGTGCGGCCACCCACGCGCAGGGTCATAACCGCAGCCGTCCTAACGAATGTCTCTTCCACCACTTTGACTTCGACGTCGCCGTCGATGTTGTCTTCAGCCCGAGACAGGATTTGATCGCCTACTTTGAACTCCTCGATTAGCTTGTCTCCGGTGGGCGTCAAGAGCGGCGTGCCTGCGGCAAAACAGGACGACTGGCCAACAACTTGGAGCGCAGTCCGTTCCGCCGCGGCCGTGCCGGCACGCCGCAGCATCGTTACACCTTTACTCGCCAGCGGTATAACCGCAAAGGCACCGCGAATGGCACGGTCCGTGTCGCTGATGGGGTTGCCAAGAATGTCGGTGCCCACTACTGCTTGCGTTGCGCCCACGATCGGACCAATTGGCGTCAAACCCACGATACTATCTAGGAATGCCGCAACACTCCTGCTCGGCGCAGCAACCCTATCCGCTATTTGCGCTTGCTGTATTCTCCTGCCGTCCAACGCAACAGCCCAAAGCTGAGCGACATATTGCTGCAGTTCACTCAATTGCTGAAAACCAGCCTCGCTCAAACCGCCGCCTAGCCGAGCAGCGTCCGACAACATGCAGTACGTCGCATATGCCGAATAAACAGCTTGAGTGAGAGCCTGCACCTGACCCTCAGTGAATCCATAGCTGGCTCCATTGTTCTCGAACTCCATGTAAAGGCTTTGGAAAGCCTGAGCATTGTTGGCGTTAAACAAAGTCGCAAGATAAAGGCCGTCAGGGTCTCTGGCCGAAAGATCACCACCCTGCCAATTGCTCGACTGCTGATAGGCGGCAACGGCGGCCCTATCGTAGGTTCCATCCGACTGTTTTGGAGTATTCGATGATAAAGGCTGGGTAAACGGAAACAGCCCGCTGGGGTCGGTCGCGTCTGTCGGCGCATTGCCCACATACCGCCGCAAATTGGGATCGCCTGCCGAAAACCCCATGGCGTCTTGCTGCAAGAACTGCTGCATGCTAGGGTCATATTCCCGGCGATGCATGTCAAACATGCTGATTGTCGAGTCCCAGCTCTGCCCCGTCCACGTCACGTCACCCACAGCGAGGCTGCCCCCGCCAGCTTCCGGCGTCACTGTCATGTTGCCAAACGCGTCGTAATGAACTTTTTCCTGCAGCGCTCCGCTGCCGTTGGTGACGTCCACCACGGACCCTTCATAATCCGTCAGCAGCCATGCCGGCCCGGCACTGTCGACGCGCCAAAGACTTGGTTCAAGCCGTCGCCGTTAATATAGCGCGTCACCAACGTCCCGCTGTTATTGACTTCCGCCCAGACGTCGAAACCCGCTGTCCCCGGCGCATCCGCCTTGGCGGGATTCCAGCCGTCCAGGCCATAGTTGGTTACCACTTGAGATACCGTCGCGCCGGGCGTTCCAGTCCAAATGGCTTGAGAGATGCGGTTGCCGAATGCGTCATAGGCGTAATTCACCGAAAGTTCCAGATGGCCGCTGCTGATCGATCCGTCCGCATACTCCTGCACGCTCGTCAGGTCATTGGCGTTGTCGTAGCCGTACACCCAAATGGTGTTGGCGTCCGGTCCGCCGCTCACACCTGTCTTTTGCGTCAGGTTCCCTTCGTTGTCGTAGGTATAGTCCCAGTCGCTGGTGGACTGCACCTCGTTGTTGCTGCCCACCGTTGTCCCGCTGCCATCGGGATTGCCGTTGGCATCGAAACTATAGTCCGTGCTGTTATCGCTAATGACCTGGCCGCTGGCGTCGTAGCCATAGGTATCGGTAGTGGTCCCATTGTCGGCTTGCGATGTTAATTGGCCCTCAGCGTTGTATGCGTAAGCAAGCGCGTCAATGCTCGAACCGCTGCCATTGGTGAAGTTGATCGACTCGACCTGCTCCGCCGGTGTATACTCCAAAGTGCTTGTGCCCACAGTGGTCCCGCCGAAAACCCGCGTTTCAGTGGCGAGGTCGTCGTTGTCGTCATAAGTGAGCTCCATTTCCATCGTGGTGACGCCGCTTTGGCTGAATGTCCTGGTCGCGAGCAAGTCCTCGGAGTTATAGGTCGACGTCGTCAGCCCGCCAAGTGAATCGCTCACCGATGTGCGATTGCCATCTCCGTCATAACCAAATCCCAAGCTCAGCCCAAACGGCTCCTGCACCGCAATCACCTGGTCGTCGCTATTGTAGGTGAGAATATAACTGCCTGCGTTATTCGATGCCGAAATCAAATTGCCGTCGGAGTCGTAGGAAAAACTGAATGTGTTCGTGACGGTCACGCCATCGGCCGCGATCCACACTTCGCTAGTGAGTTGATCGTCGGGGTCGTAGCCGTACTGAATTGTCCGGCCGTCGTAATCCACACTTTGAGTGAGATTGCCGTCCGGGTCATACGCATTGGTCTCACTAACGCCAGCGGGGTTACTCGTCGTGATGTCGTCAGTCTCTCCCCTCTGTCGGTCGGCCTTATCATAAGTGAAATCGGTTTCGTTGCCGTCCCCGTCGATCAGTTGGATGTCGTCGCCGTCGCCATTGTAAACGTAGGTGGTCGATGATTGCGAGCTTGTCCCCACCGCGGTCACTTGCTGCGCCAACTGCCCTGAGCTGGTGTAACTGTCAGTCGTGATGTTGCCCAGCGCGTCGATCTGCATCGTCTGGTTGCCGTTGGGATCATACGAAAACTGCGCAATCCCCTTGGCGTCGCGCGTCCACAGCGTGCGGCCCGCCAAATCGAAACCGCTCGTCGTGATAATCCCGCCAGTGTCGGTCATGGTCACATCACCGTTCCCATCGTAGCCATACGTCGTCTCATTGCCCGCCGCGTCGGTCGTGCTCACCAGCCGATTCGCCACGTCGAACGTGCTGGTCGAAATCTTGTTCCCAGGCAACACGGTCTGGATCTGGTTGCCATCTTTATCATAGCTAGTGTCCGTCCTGGAATGTGAAAACCTGGTGTTTTCTTGGGTTTTCGACCGAATCCTCCCTCGAAGATTGTAGTTGGGAATCCTACAATAGGAGTAGAAATCCGGGATTTACAAGAAACCGGCCTCCGATCTTCACGGAAGAATCGTTATGCGTCAGGCTTTCAATTCGGAATTGCGGTTGGGTTACTTCCCGATCGATGAAGTGGAACTGAACGTGAATTGCCGGGATGAAATCATCCCCATTCTGCGAGCGTTGCAGCATGTCTACAAAGACGCGAAGCTGCGCCGGGAGATTGTGGCCTTGGTGGCAGAAGATGTGAACGCAACGACCAGTGACGATCTGGGTCGGCCCGGGCTCGACTATTGGCCGATTATTGTGCTGGCGGGTGTACGTCTGGGTTGCAATTTGGATTATGACAAGCTGCAAGATTTGGCCGAACAACATCGGAATCTGCGGTTGCTCATGGGGATTGGGGATTGGGACAAGGTCGAGGATTTTGATTGGCGGCGAATTCGCGCCAACCTTTGCCTGCTGCAGCCGAAGACGTTGGTAAAGCTCAACCAGTTGATTGTTGGCACGGGGCATAAGTTGAAACCCCAGGCGGCCGAGGCGGTGCGTGGTGATTCGTTCGTGGTCGAGACGAACATTCATTATCCCACGGAGTCGAGTCTGATTGGCGATGGCTTGCGCAAGGTGGTGACGTTGGCGGCGGAGCTGGCCGTGGCCCACGATCAGCCGGGCTGGCGTCAGCATGAGCATTTGCTGAAAAACATCAAGGATATCGTGCGGGAGGTTAGTCAAGCGTCGCGGTCCAAGCGTCAAGGGGCCAACCGTGTCAAGCGCGGATATCAGAAGTTATTGAGATTGGCGGAGGACCTGATGGGCCGAGCCCGCCAACTGCTCGCGACCTTGATTTTCCAGGTCGAACCCCGTGAGGTGGACCGGCTGGCGGCGGGAGCGGAACTGAAATTGCGCCATTACCTGGAGTTGACGGAGAAAGTGTGCGGGACAGCCAAGCGGCGTGTGCTGCTGGGGGAAACCGTACCCAACGAAGAAAAGATTTTCAGCATCTTTGAGCCGCACACGGAACTAATCATGCGGGGCAAGGTGCCCAACCCGATCCAATATGGTCATAGGGTGCTGGTCATCGAGGATGCCGCCGGTTTCATCTGTCATTATGAGGTGGTGGCCAATGGAGTATTGGATCAGGACTTGGTGGTGCCGACCATGAAAAAGTTGCAAAAACGTTTAGGAGGCAAGATCGAGCGGGCGTCATTTGACCGGGCCTTTCACACGCCAGAAAACCAGGAAGAGCTGGCCCAGATCGTGGCGCATCCATGTATTCCCAAAAAAGGCCAAAACCTTGGCCGCCAACAACAGAAGGAAGCAACCGTGGAATTCCGTGAAGCACGACAGAGCCATCCGGGCATAGAGTCAGCGATTGGTGCCCTGCAAGCAGGCAACGGCTTGGAGCGTTCTCGTGACAAGAGCGAGCTGGGCTACGAGCGCTACGTGGGCTTGGGCATCCTAGGCCGCAACCTGCAAGCATTGGGCAAGCTCCTTTTAGCCCAAGACAACGCGAAGTGCGAGGCGGCCAAGTCCAAACGCAAGAAGAAAACCGGTTAGCAGGGCCTTTCGGTCGCGGAAATTGCGGGAATCCACGAGCCGAGGGAAGCGGAGGGGAGAAAATCCATCGCCAAAGGCACCCTCGCGGCGCATTCGCCGCCAAACCAATCGAAAAAGATAAAATAATGAATTGTCAACGAGACGCCACTGCTATCAGGCCGGCCACAAAACTGAAAAAGTGCCGTTTCCGGACGGACACTAGCTAAACGTCGTCACCTGCTCGTTGGGGGCGCGTGTCCAGATCAACTGCCCGTCGCCATCGTAGCCATTATACGTGGATTGCCCGCGCGGGTCGATGGTTTGCACCTCGTTGCCGTCGGCGTCGAAAATGTGCTGCGTGACGTTGCCGTCGGGATCGGTTTCGCTCACCAGCTCGTTGTCGGCATTGTACTTGTCGATCGTCACGCCGCCGTTCGGGCTGATCGTGCGATTGACTTGGCCGGCCAAACTATAGAAATTCTGAGTCGTGTCGCCGTCAGGATCAGTTTCGGAAATCAGTTCGTTGTCGGCGTCGTATTGGTCGGTGGACACGCCCCCGTCCGGCGAGGTCACGGTTGTTCGGTCGCCGTCCTTATCATAAGCGTATTGGGTGACATTGCCTTCCGGGTCCGTCTGGCTGATCATCTGCCCGTCGGCGTTGTAGCTCATCAGCCACTTGTTGCCGTCGGCGTCAATGGTGGCGATCTCGTTGCCGTCCTGATCGTATTCGTGCTGCGTGACATTGCCGTCGGCGTCTTGCTCCCAAATGAGCCGATCATCGTCGTCGTATTTCATCGTCTCAACGCCGCCGTCCGGCGATGTGATCGTCGCTTGATTGCCATTTTTATCGTAAGTGAATTGTGTCTCGTTGCCGTCGGGGTCGGTCGATGTCAGCATGTTCCCGTCGGCGTCATAGGTCATCGTGGTGACGCCGCCGTCCGGCGCGGTAATGGAAGTCTGGTTCCCGCGATCATCATAACCGTACAAGGTCACGTTGCCGTCCGCGTCGGTTTCACTGATGAGCTGATTGTCGGCGTTATACCGCATCAGGGACTTATAACCGAGCGGGTCGACCGTCTCGGTCACATTGCCGTCGCCGTCCTCGATGCTGTAACTCGTGTCGCCCATCGGGTCGGTGGTGGAAACCTCTTGATTGTCGAGGTTGTACGCCGTGACGCTTTCATTACCCGCGGGGTCGATGTCGGCAACGTCATTGCCGTAGCCGTTGTAAATGTCCTTTGAAACCCGGCCTAGCGGATCGGTTGTGGACGTTTGATCGCCCATGTTGTCGAAGGTATACTTCGTCAGATTGCCCTCGGCGTCGATCGTCGCGGTCACGTTGCTATTGAGATCATATTCACTGTAGGTCGTGTCGCCGTCCGGATCAGTCCCGGAGAGCTGTTCGCCGACTTGGTTATACGTATATTCCGTGGCGTCGCCGTCCGGATCGACCGTTTTGACAAGATTCCCGTCCGGATCAAAGGTGTTCTCGGTGACCTGCTGATTGGGTTGGCCCGCGTCGACTACGGTCTCGGTCTCCAGGCCGCGCGGATCGAGGAAATCAAACGTCCAGAAGCCGTCGGGGTCCTCGGCAATGTCCACCTGGTCCCCGCCGACGTTCAAATTGTCAAAGAACAACGTTGGCCAAGATGGCCAATGCAATCATAGCGAAATCCCGGTCGTTGTCGAGGGCTTTCGATCGGCAGTAGCCAACGCATACGGTCCTATCAGCTTACCCCACCCCATAATCCAGGATGCACCCTGTCAATTCCCATTGTCCCACGAGTTCGCAAATTCCCAGCGATAATTCACGCTGTCCCCTTTTATTTCCGGACTCACCGACTTCTTTCTGTTCTTCTTCATCCATATCGGCTCCCGCCGCGTTCACCTTGCCGGCATCACCACGAATCCCACGCAGGCATGGGTCGCCGAGCAAGGCCAACACATGGCCGCCGTCATCGCACGGCACACCGCTAAGCCTCAAATGCTCATCCGGGACATGGATTCCAAGTTCTCCAAACAGTTCGACGATACCTTCGCTGTCAATAATGTCCGTGTCCTCAAAGTTGGGCCCAAAATGCCCAACAAGAACGCTCACATGGAGCGCTGGATACAGTCATTCGAATTCGAAGCCCTCAACCACTTCGTCGTCTTCGGAGAAAAACACCTGGCCTTCATCACCAATGCCTTTATTTCTTGGTATAACACTTTCCGGCCTCATCAGGGCTTGGACAATCGTCCAATCCCAGGACCAACTCTTGCCATCCCGCCCGAGGATTGGACTCCTGATGACGTCGCGATCGACGAAACCCTCGGCGGCGTCTTGCATCACTGCCATTGGAAAAACGCCGCCTGACTTACCCGATCGCTCCCAACCATTAGCCTGCCACGTCCGCTCCCTGTCCTCCTCAGCTTCCATCCGTCCCGGTCGTTTTCCATACCGCCCAAACTGCCCACTTTCCGGCCCGACTCGCGACATTCTCAAAACCCTGTTTCCGCCCTGCGAGCCTGATTATGATCGCTTTTCCATTGCGACATGTTTTTGCACCACGCGCTATTCGCTGCTCCAAATCTCCTTGAAGGTCAACCCTGTCAACCCAAGGCGCTCAATGGACGGCTTGAACTCGTCTTGCGGGTCTTTCATGCCTTCGATGGTCAGGACGCCCCATTTGCTTGTCTCTGGAATCTTGAACAGAGGGACTTCGGGCAAGCGATGCCGATGAAACGCATACTGCTCAATCTTGATTTTTGCCCCTGTGCTTTTGCCATACACCCACTTCGTCTTGGCGTCATCCAAAGCATCGACGCACTCTATCACGTTCAAGACGGTAAACTGCTCCGCCTTGTACGTCAGAGGCAGCAACTCACCAGACATTTCGAGCAAAGTGCGAAGCGTCTCAGTTGCGTGAGCATCAAGGACCAATGTTCCTGCAAGGGCAAAGATATTGCCCCGTTTCAGCTTTGGGTGTTCGATATAAACCGATGGCGACCACGTTGCCCCTTTCGGCGTGCAATCGAATACCCCCTCATCGCTTTGCCAGAAACGATGTCCACTGGGGTAATCAAAGAGGAAACTCTGGTAGTGGTTGACATCGGGAATAATCTCGTAGACCTTCACGGCGGCTTCTCCTTTAGTGCGGGAACGTTCCGCTGAGCAGTTCTTCGGCAATCTGCGCAAGCACGTCCCGCACGGTGCCGGGTGCGGCCCTTGCCAGTCGTTCGTTCACTGCGTTGTAGTAAGCGTTGGTGTGAACCGTTGAATGAGTTTGGGCAGGCGGGACAGCCACGCCTCGGTTCGCTGGGAGGAATACGCCATTGGCGGCTTCGTTGATGTCGATTCCCTCTCTCGCAAGAATCGCTCTGGCTTGCTCGGCTGCTCTTGCTTCTCCCGCTACGATGTGATGAGCAGCACTATTCGCAGGACGTGTAGCGCCACTTACCGCTTCAAGATTTTGTCCGAGAACCGTAGAGTTTGCGGAACGGCCAAGCGTTTGTCTTGCTAAATTCGATGGAGCACCAGCCGCCGCTCTGCCCTCTTGCCTGATTATCGCAGACCCCTCCGCACTCCCCGCCGCCCCCTCCGCTCGAATTGCCGTACGGGCCTCGTTTGCCACTGCATTACCTTCGACCCTCACCGCCGCAGTGGCTCCGCCTCGCAGCACTGATACACCTTTCAACACAATCGGCAGCGCCGCCAAGGTGCCGCGAAACGCAATCTCTCCACCGCTCAGCTCGTTCCCAAGAATGTCCCTGCCAGTAATCGCTTGCGCGCCGGCCACCACGGGACCAGCCGGCGTCAAGCCCACCAGGCTATCCAGGAATGCCGCAGCCTGCCTGCTGGGAGCAGCGACCCTACCCATTATTGCCGCAGCCTCCACCCTCCTGCCGTCCAACGCAACAGCCCAAAGCTGAGCAACATACTGCTGCAGGTCACTTAATTGCTGGAAACCGGCCTCGCTCAAACCGCCTTGCCGTGCGGCGGCCCACAAAATGGAGTACGTCCCATATGCCGAATAAACAGCTCTAGTAAGAGCCTGGACCTGACCCTCAGTGAATCCATAGCTGGCTCCATTGTTCTCGAACTCCATGTAAAGGCTTTGGAAAGCCTGAGCATTGTTGGCGTTAAACAAAGTCGCAAGATAAAGGCCGTCAGGGTCTCTGGCCGAAAGATCACCACCCTGCCAATTGCTCGACTGCTGATAGGCGGCAACGGCGGCCCTATCGTAGGTTCCATCCGACTGTCTTGGAGTATTCGATGATAAAGGCTGGGTAAACGGAAACAGCCCGCTGGGGTCGGTCGCGTCTGTCGGCGCATTGCCCACATACCGCCGCAGATTGGGATCGCCTGCCGAAAACCCCATGGCGTCTTGCTGCAAGAACTGCTGCATGCTAGGGTCATATTCCCGGCGATGCATGTCAAACATGCTGATTGTCGAGTCCCAGCTCTGCCCCGTCCACGTCACGTCACCCACAGCGAGACTGCCCCCGCCAGCTTCCGGCGTCACCGTCATGTTGCCAAAGGCATCGTAATGGACTTTTTCCTGCAGCGCTCCGCTGCCGTTGGTGACGTCCACCACGGACCCTTCATAATCCGTCAGCAGCCATGCCGGCCCGGCACTGTCGACGCGCGCAAAGACTTGGTTCAAGCCGTCGCCGTTAATATAGCGCGTCACCAACGTCCCGCTGTTATTGACTTCCGCCCAGACGTCGAAACCCGCTGTCCCCGGCGCATCCGCCTTGGCGGGATTCCAGCCGTCCAGGCCATAGTTGGTTACCACTTGAGATACCGTCGCGCCGGGCGTTCCAGTCCAAATGGCTTGAGAGATGCGGTTGCCGAATGCGTCATACGCGTAATTCACCGAAAGTTCCAGGTGGCTGCTGCTGATCGATCCGTCCGCATACTCCTGCACGCTCGTCAGGTCATTGGCGTTGTCGTAGCCGTAGACCCAAATGGTGTTGGCGTCCGGGCCGCCGCTCACACCTGTCTTTTGCGTCAGGTTCCCTTCGTTGTCATAGGTATAGTCCCAGTCGCTAGTGGACTGCACCTCGTTGTTGCTTCCGACCGTTGTACCGCCGCCGTCGGGATTGCCGTTGGCATCGAAGCTATAGTCAGTGCTATTGTCGCTGGTCACCTGGCCGTTGGCATCGTAGCCGTAGTTATCGGTAACAGTCCCGTTGTCGGCTTGAGATGTTAGCTCTCCCTCGGCGTTGTAGGTATAAGCGAGCGCGTCAATACTCGAACCACTGCCGTTTGTGAAGTTGATCGACTGGACTTGCTCAGCCGGCGTGTACTCCAAGGTGCTCGTGCCCACCGTGGTCCCGCCGAAAACCCGCGTTTCCGTGGCGAGGTCGTCGTTATCGTCATAGGTGAGCTCCATCTCCATTGTCGTAACGCCGCTCTGGCTGAATGTCCTGGTCGCGAGCAAGTCGTCGGAGTTATAGGTCGACGTCGTCAACCCGCCCAGCGAATCGCTCACCGCTGTGCGATTGCCATCTCCGTCATAACCAAATCCCAAGCTCAGCCCAAACGGCTCCTGCACCGCAATCACCTGGTCGTCGCTATTGTACGTGAGAATATAACTGCCTACGTTGTTCGACGCCGAAATCAAATTGCCGTCGGAGTCGTAGGAAAAACTGAATGTGTTCGTGACGGTCACGCCATCGGCCGCGATCCACACTTCGCTAGTGAGTTGATCGTCGGGGTCGTAGCCGTACTGAATTGTCCGGCCGTCGTAATCCACACTTTGAGTGAGATTGCCGTCCGGGTCGTAAGTATTGCTTTCGCTCACTCCCGCCGGATTGCTGGTCGTGAAGCCGTCCGTTTCCCCGATCTGGCGATCGGCCTTATCGTAAGTGAAATCGGTTTCGTTGCCGTCGCCGTCAATTAGCTGGATGTCGTCGCCATCGCCATTGTAAACATAGGTAGTAGATGATTGCGCCGCCGTGCCCACCGCCGTCACCTGCTGCGCCAACTGGCCCGTGCTGGTGTAACTGTCAGCGGTGATGTTTCCCAGCGCGTCGATCTGCATCGTCTGATTGCCGTTGGGATCATACGAAAACTGCGCAATCCCCTTGGCGTCGCGCGTCCACAGCGTGCGGCCCGCCAAATCGAAACCACTCGTCGTGATGATCCCGCCAGTGTCGGTCATGGTCACATCACCGTCCCCGTCATAACCGTACGTTGTCTCATTGCCCGCCGCGTCGGTTGAGCTCACCAGCCGATTCGCCACGTCGAAGGTGCTCGTCGAAATCTGGTTCCCCGGCAACACCGTTTGAATTTGGTTGCCATCCTTATCATAGGCGAACGTCGTCACCTGCCCGTTAGGGCGCGTGTCCAAATCAACTGCCCGTCACCGTCGTAGCCATTATACGTCGATTGGCCGCGCGGGTCGATCGTTTGCACCTCGTTGCCGTCGGCGTCGAAAATGTGCTGCGTGACGTTGCCGTCGGGATCGGTTTCGCTGACCAGCTCGTTGTCGGCGTTAAACTTGTCGATCGTCACGCCGCCGTTCGGGCTGATCGTGCGATTGACCTGGCCGGCCAGGTTATAAAAACTCTGCGTCGTGTTGCCGTCAGGATCGGTCTGGCTTATGAGCTCGTTGTCCGCGTCATATTGATCGGTGCTCACGCCGGCTTCGGGCGAGATGACGCTCACCCAGCCCCTGCCGACTTTCAAGTTGTCAAAGAGCAACCTTGGCCAAGATGGCCACAGCAATCATAGCTAAATCTAGCCGGTTGTCGAAGGAAGTCAATCAGCTAAAGGCAAGCCTTCCAACAGTCTTGCAGTCCCCTTATTACCGCTTCTGTGGAACGACTCCCGACCCCTTTGTTTTCGTCCGGTGATCCGAATACCGCTCGCCCCGCCGACCAACTCGCGTTTTTCGTGCCCGCGATTTTTCGCACACCACACAGTCCCTTTCCATCGCTAATTTACGCTGTCCCCTTGTATGATCTTTTCAGCCATCTGTCATAATGATGGCTGCGTCGTGAGGAGTGCTATCCGTCCCCTGAGGCTTTGACCTCTTAGAAAAGATTGCTACCTCCGGCTTGGGCTGAAGGTTTTGGTACATCATGCGGCTCTGACCGCTCATCACAAGGATCACCTTGCCCAAGAGTTGCCGGAGGACGCTCACGCTTTCCTCACGTCCGCTATTCCGCTCCCAGCGGTTCCCTTATTTGTTGAAGGAGGGACGCCATGTCCACTTCCGCGCCGCTCGACCGCATTGGCGTCGGCATCGACACCGCACGCTACGGTCATCGGGTCTCTTTTCTTCGACCGGATCGCCTCCCGGCCGCTAAACCACTCACCGTCCTGGAAAACTGCGGCGGCTATCAAGCTTTGCAAGATCGTCTGCAGCAGCTCCATCAGCAACATCCGCAGGCCCACTTCCACGTCCGCATCGACGCCGCGGGACAGTACGCCGCCAATCTCGAGCACTTCCTCCGCGGCCTTGACTTGCCCATGACCGTGTCCATCGGCGAGCCCAAGCGCAACAAGGATTATCAGAAGGCTCACTTCCCCAAACGCACCACCGACGACACCGAAAGCCAGGCCATGGCCCGTTTTGCCGTCGTCGAGCTGCCCCCCGCCACCGCGCCACCGCGCCGGCCATGATCTTGCTGCGCGAAGTCGCCGGCCGCTTGCAGGCCAAGGTCAAGCAATCCACGCAGGCCATCAATCGCCTGCACAACCTCCTGGCCCGCGTCTTTCCCGAACTGGCCGTCATGACCGAAGACATCACCGCCGCCTGGGTGTTGGACTTGCTCGACAAGTATCCCACCGCCCAGCGCATCGCCCGGGCCCGGCTCGAGAGCCTGCAAAACATCCCGTATCTAGCGGAGGATTTGGCTCACCAAGTCCAGTTGGCCGCGCAACATTCGATCGCCTCGTTGCACGGCAGCATCGCCGAGACGCTCATCCGCGAGCTCGTTGACCAGGTGCGGCACACCCAGCAAGCCGAGTGCAAAATGCGCCGTCTGCTCAGTGACGCCCTGGCCGACTTGCCCGCCGGCCCGCATGTCCAAGTCATCACCATCCCCGGCATCGGCGAAGCCACCGCGGCCGTCCTCATCGCCAAGATCGTGGACATCAACCGTTTCGCCACGCCCGAAAAGTTCGTCGGTTACTTCGGCGTTTTTCCCGACGAAAACAGCTCCGGCGTTGACAAGCAAGGCAACCCCTTGCCTCTGGGCACCCTGTGCATGTCGCGCAAAGGCAACGACCTGGTCCGCCACTACCTGTGGAACGCGGCCCGCTCGGCGATCGTTCACAACCCGGCCATCCGCGCCCTCTATCGCCGCCTCAAGGCCAACGGCAAGCGTGGCGATGTCGCCCTGGGCCACTGCATGCGCAAGCTGCTCCACCTGGTCTTCGCCGTCTGGAAAACCAATCGCCCCTTTGACGAAAAGCACTTCCCCTGGGAGCCGCCCAGTGACACCCCTGTGTCACGGACAGCGTCATCGGCAACCGTACCGGACGCAGGCGCCGCCGCTGCCAATGACACAGCCGTGGGCCACAAACGGGACGAGCCCGCACAAGAAGTGGTCACCACGGCTCCTTCCACGTTAGCGCCGACGCCGGCCACTGTCAAGACGGCGGCGGCCAAGCCGAACAAGCGTCCCAAGGTGGACTTCGCCTTTCTGCGTCAGCAAGTGACCATGGAGCAGGTGCTTGAGCATCTGGGACTGCTCGGCAAGCTGCGTGGCCGCGGCCGCCAACGCCGCGGACCCTGCCCGATCCACGGCGATACAACCGTTCCGCAGCCCACGTTCTCGGCCAATCTGAGCAAGAACATTTTCCAGTGCTTCCACGCCAGCTGCGGCGCTCACGGCAACGTGCTCGACCTTTGGGCTGCCGTGCATCACCTGGCGCTGTACGACGCCGCCCTGCATTTGGCAGAAACCTTCCGCCTGCCCCGTAACAGAGAAGAGGAACCCGTCCCTGCCAGCCCCTAGCGAGGACCAGACCCTCCCGGGCCGTTGCTGCAAAATCTTGGTGTCCTTCATGACACACTCCCGTTGGGCGCTTACCCGAGGCATTCCTCAACACGGAGTTCACCTACCGCTGCGCCTACGCTAACGGCCAAACTCAAAGCCATCATCCTCGTCACCTCACTGTAATTCCCACCAAAAGCGCTTGACTTTCATCGGTACATCTTTTCTTCGCTCGGCAAAAACGGGCGGGGAACTGGGAAGATGTCTTTGCCGGCATGGCGAAGGAGCTTGGCACGGCGGTCGGCGCGGCTGCTGTCGATGCGTACTGGCGGTAACTCTCGTCAGGGAGGGTGTGAATGCATTCGCGAGGGGTGTCTGGGGGGGTGTGAATGAATGAATCCAAGGGCCAGTTAGACTCGTAACGCATCACTGCAATGGCAAACCTCGCCAGCTGACATTCCACATTCGCACAACGCCCCGCTAGGATGGAGAAAAAGGGGCACATTCCCTTGCGAGGATCGAGTCGCCGCCAAAGGTGGATTACCGACCGTCAGCAAACGTTGAAAACCGCCAGACGCGGCAAGGCGCGAAAAAATGGGAAATGGGCGTCACGCGTCGTCACTCCTGCGCAACCGTCGCCATCCGTTGTCGGTTTCATGTCAAGGGGATCTACCAGGGGGTTGAGATGAGACGCAATTTCCTGATTTCCACTGCAAAAAGTCAGCCGCATGAGAGCGCTATGGAAGTTCAAGTGCTGTTCGACTCCCGGCCTTTTTGCTCTCCTGACGGTGGTTTCCAGGCCATGAATTGACGGTTTGACGCTCCGCCCAGTGCAACGAATCCGTGGCAGCGCCGGTTTGCCTTGGTAAGATGGTCGCCGCAAGTTCAATATGCCCAAAGCAGTTGGGGAATGAAGGCCTGCCGGCTGGGGGAGCCCGCGGAGGACGAAATTCGTTCAGGGAGATGTCTGGGTATCTGCAACGCAACGAACCGGCCGCCTGCGGCGATGCGGTTGAGCCGGGACTGGATTTACAGATCGGCGGCATTGCTCCTCATTGCAGGGGGGGCTGAAATGCATTTCGGGGGGTCTGAAATGCATTTCGCAGGGGTGACCAGGGGGGGCCGAAATGAAATGAATCCAGGGGCCCAAGCGTGATGCCAAGCCGTCGAAGCGGGATTCATTGCACGGAAAGCGCCCCTCGGAGCTTCCATCATTTCGACTGGCGCCTGAATAACCGTGGAAACTGACGGTGCTTCCACCCGACACATTTCGCGCTTCGCCCGCGGCGTTACTTCACCTCCACCAGGTTCCAAAGCTGATTGGTGTTGCCGTGGAATCCCCACTGGATCACGGGGCCGCCGTCTTCCTTGGATTCTCCGCTCACGTCCAGAACCTTGCCGGTTTCGCGGGACTTGATGCCGAAATGGTCGCGCACTTTGAAAACGAGCCATTGCTGGTTTTCCTGGCCGTTGTCGTCCCATTGAACGATCTGGACGCCTTCCTCCTTGCTTCGGTCGGGCACGTCCAGCGCCTTGCCACTGTGGCGGTTCACCAATTTGACGTACTCCCCGACCTGGACCAGCTGCCATTGCTGGCCGTGGTGGTCTTTCTGTTCGGTCTGCACGAGCTTGGCGCCCGCTTCCTTCGAGTTGTCTTCGATAGCCAGCACTTTGCCGCTGTTTTCGTTGACAATTCGGTAATACTTGGCCTTGTCCTGGGAGCTGGAAGTGCTCACCATGGTCAAACCAAGCAACGAAACGGCGAGGCATTGAAAACTTCGCATCGTGGTTGTCTCTCGAAAAAAGGGTTCGCTTTTCCGCAGCTAAATGGTTTCCGACTCCTAGCCACAGAAGAGCCACGTTCCAAAAACACCTGCGGCAATTGAAAGCAAAACGACGGCAAATGCCTGGGCAACGGTCATTTGCTCTTGGAGGCCCTTGGCGCAGTATTTCCACATCGGCGCCGTCCACAGAACACATGGTAAACGGACAAGGCCACGCTCACGCCAAATGCAACCCATTCCTTATCTGGACCGAACCAGCCTGGGCCGAACAGCCAACGAGCGCCGAACATAGCGGCGGTCAATTCCCAAGAAAGCATGCAGAGCATAAAGCTGATGACTGGTGCGACCCGGCGTTTATCCATGATCCAGACCCTAGCAAACTTCCAAAGAACTCGGCAATACCAGGGCAGCCACTGTGCCCAGACGATTTTACACCAGGCGGCCTGGGCACCGCTCTGGCCGTCCACATCGTAGTTTTCCGCCGCAAAGGGAACAGCGCACCGTTCAAAATGTACCCCGTCCCCTTTGCGGCCGAATACCGCAATTGACAAGGTGCCGGTCAGACGCGGTTAATTGGTCAGACGCCGGTTAACTCCCGCTGCTTCGGCGTGCCAGCAGCAGCCTTTTTTGCGCCGACCACACGCGCCACCGGAAACCCTCCGGCCACCCGACGCGCGGCGCGTGATGCGGATTCTCTCGGTTGGAAGCTCGATGTTCATCGGCTCGCCAGCATCCATCTGCAAGAGGATGCGATAAAGATTCCGGCCCCTCACGCCGATGCGGCCACGGTTCTCCACGACGCGCCCCTTCACCTCATCGCCACCGAAATTGACCTGGACGAGATCACCGACATGGATAGTGGACCTCGTAGCACCCTTCTTTCCGACGGTTTTCTTCTTCATGGTCATCGTTCATCACTCCTCCCACGGCACCACTCCGAGGGTTGCTCGCAGGTGCCTGCGCATCACTCTGTCCATCCACATTGCAATTGAGTTGCACACGCGGCGCCAACGCTGTACGGTTGCCAAGCTGAGAGTCCTTTTCCCGTCCAACTCTTTCTTCTCGAAATCCTGGTGGGCAACTGCATTTCGCCAAACGTTCAATCTTTCAAGATATTTATTCCGAAGTTTGTTTGCTGCGCTGGCATTTTCCAATTTTTCCCAGAGATTCAGGCCGAACCGGTTGAAGTCGCTGCCCAGATTGCCGGGATTCGGGTTCCCCTGCTCCAGCTTTCTCCCATACAAAAACTCCGCTCGCAGCGCGTCCTGTGCGGTTTCCGGCGTGATTGCGTCAGCGAACGCATCCACGCACTCCGAGTGCAGGTCACGGCAGAAGGCCTGGAACTGCGAAGAGAGCAGTGTGGCATAAGCCTGGATGATCTGCTGCCTCGCGTATCGAGCACCAGCACCGAAGGCGTCCATCAGGCCATGCGCGGTCTCCAGATTGTCGAGAGCCTGGTTGCGCGTGTTTTGCCACTTAATGAGGGACCGAGACGGCATATCCGATCTCCGGCAAATCGCACACGCCAACTCGTCGCGTCAGACGCTGCCCATGGAATGCATCCATTTGTCCGGCTCCGCCGAGCTTACCCCCGATCTCCTTTCCGTTGCACGCACGGTACGTGGGCACTCGCATTCTATTGTATAGTCATTTTGCGGCTTCCGCAGCTGGAAGAACCGCTTGTCCGTCGACGCCAGATGGCGCCTTCATTCAATTGTCCAAAGCGTCACGTCGCTATTGCCTTTCAGGTAGATCCGATTGCCCGCGATAATGGGGTAAGGCAGACCGGTGCAAGGAGAAAGTTCGTACCTGGCAAGTTCCTTGTAGCCGGTGCCGGTGGGTTCAAAGGCGACCAACTCCGCCCCGCCCTTGGCGGTTTCGCCGCCCTTGCCGCCGCCGCCGGCAGGTGGCCCGGTCAAGGCCAACAGCACGGTGCCGGCATCGAGGACGCCGCCGGCTTCGCCGCGCGCTGTGGTGTCCTTCCAGAGTTCCTTGCCGGTCTTGGCGTCCCAGCAGCAAAAGTTCTTGCTCGAAGAAAGGCCAAAGAGCAGGCCGTCTTTAAGCACCGGCGTGTTGTACTGGTAGGAGCCCCCGCCCTTCCAAAGGTCATTGACCGCGAAGCCGTCGTCCTTTTTCTCAATCTTGAAGGCCATGGAAGTCCCCTTGCCGCCCTTGTTTGGCACCCAGTAATACACCGTTTGCTTGTCGATGACCGGCGTGCCGTAATTGATCGTGTAGCCGCTTCCCGGCAGGTCTTTTTTCCAGAGTTCCTTGCCGTCCGCCAGAGCGACGCCGACGAGAGCATTGGCGGTGGGCGTGACGATTTGCTTGACGCCGTCCACAGTCATCAGTATCGGAGAGCCGTAAGGACCGTCCTTGGTTCCCTTGGGCCCTGTCCATTTGACATCGCCGTTGGCCGTATCCAGGGCGACGAGGGCATCGAGGAAGACGATGCATTTGCCGTCCACGATCAGGGGCGAACAGGGACTGTCGAACGCGGGAAACTTCTTGGTTGGCTTGCGCCAAACCACCTTGCCGGAGTCGGCATCCAGGCAGGAGACAGTCCCATCGACGCCCAGGGTGAAGACCTTGCCGCCCGCCACGGCCGGGGTGCTGCGCGGCCCAGCGTAACCGGCCGCGCTCTTGTTGACGGTAGCAGCAGGATACTTGTCCTGCCAGAGGACTTTGCCGGCGACAGCGTCCAGGCAGGTTGTCGTTTCGTCGCCGCCGATTTTTCCAATCGTGTAGAGCTTGTCGCCCACCAGCACTGGCGAGGAAACGCCGATGCCCACGGGGGTGGTCCATTTCTGCGTGAGTGTCTTGGGCCACGCCTTGGGGACCGTGAAACCCACCACCTTGTTGTCGCGATTGGGCCCACGCCACTGCGGCCAATCTTGTGCCTGGGAGCCCGCGGCGCCAAGCACCAAGAGGCAACCCAGCGACAGGCCGATCACGCGTTTCGTCTGTGTCATGGCAGCTCTCCTTTGATTTAACGGCGATTATGGTCATTTAACTGATGGCCCAACTTGCTTCGAGCTTAGTATATCCGGTTGCCTGTCAGCCCCCAAGATCTCGCCGAGGACATCATCAAACGCCTCAACGAATACTTTGCAGCCGGGACCAACCTGGTTTGGATTGTGGACCCCACGCAGGGATTGGTCTATATCCACGACTCGCCGCGCCAGGTGCGCATCCTGGGGGAGGCGGACGAATTGGACGGTGGCGTCGTGTTGCCAGGGTTCCGCATTCCGATCGCGTCATTGTTTCCCGTTCAGTATGCAGCATAGTCGCCAGCTTAGCTCACATCCTTACCTGCCGGCGCCGCCTCGGTGGGCACCGAAACGTGCGGACCGATTTGGCGGCTCCGGTCACCTCCAGCCCCAGCTTCACCCCTTTTTCTTTGAGGCACAAGCCTGTCACCCAACGCGGCCTGGCGTTTCCGAAGGTCTGCGAAGATCGCTTTGACGTCAAAATCGAATTCCGCGGAAAGCTTTTCGCGTGTCCGATGGACATCCGCGACAATGGGGTCTACCCACATAATGTTACCCTCCCATGAGTTCTTCGGGCGTGCAGATGATCGGCATCTGGTGGCCAAGCCGCTGACACACCAATGCTATTCTCCGCGCGGTCTGTGCGTTTGCCAAGTGCCTGCAATTCCAGGTCAGCAAATAGTCGACCGTTTGGACCGCCGCAACCGCAACGTGGGCCGCGTCGCGGACGGCATGCAACGGCAGAATGCCAGCAGACAAGATGGCTTGCGTCAACGATTCGGCGTCCTCCGTGATTTCGAGAACTGGCAAACCGGTCATAGCTGCGAGTCTTTTGTGCACTTCAGCTGGATCGCCCGCGGAGGCTTCGTCAATGACGACTTGGGAGACGTTACACTCAAATTCGCTCCGTCGATTCGCCCACCATTCCTGAGTGGCTTGTTGGTGCGCGGCGACAAGCAAGTCACGGCTGGGCCGAGCGACCAGGTAGCTGATAAACGTTGTTTCAAGATAAACTGATTCCATGCGGACGCCTTTGTTTTCCCGAATATGTGCTCGAGAACATCGCGAGCATCCATATTATCTATCTGACTGGTCGAAAGGAACGCTCACCACCAGGACGGACAACCCAGTAAATGGCCCGTTGTCGCCGTCGCCGCAGAGAGGATGTTTATTCTCGAATAGCAGCTTCGCATCTACGCGGCAAGCATCTTCATTCACGCCCTGCGTATGTAAATGCTTCCAACATCGCCTTTCTGCTGTTTCCTCCCAATTTGCATCCAGCCCCTGCCCCTTCTTCCAATCTCTAAGCAAGATCATTTCGTAAAGAAATCTTTCCCCTACAACCTCACGGTTTACTCTCGATCCAGTTGCCCTCAACTTCGCAAGGTCAGAATGACAACAGCTTGTCGTTGTGAATGTCCTTGACTTCAATAAAACCGCTTGCCAGGCGGAGTAACTCATCACCGGTTGCGCGGCCGGATTCTACTTTGCTGTCAACGGGAGGACTGGACTTGAATACCAAGTAGTCAAGTAACCCGATTTCCGAACCCAAGTTAATTTCTGGCGCTAGGTAGCAGTAAGTGCAAAGGTCAAGCCCGTTAAACGCCCAAAGAAACAGACCTTGGAAAACCTTTTCAATGCCCCCGTCCCATACCGTCCGCTCTGCCAAAACCTCCAACAACGTGGCCGATCTTGCGAGTTTGTCAAGTGCGGCAAGTATTCGGCTCTCGATTTCGTTCGCTTTCACGGTTTGCCCTCTAAACGACACTTTTCCCTCTCCTACAAGTCCGGGCACACGAGTTTTGCCGGCTTTTCTTCCTTTCGCAGCACAGCCTCCGCCGCCATATAACCGCTGCGCACAGCCCCTTCCATCGTAGCCGGCCAACCCGTCGCGGTCCAGTCGCCGGCAAGCAGCAGATTCTGCAGCGGCGTCGTTTGCAATGGCCGCCAGCGGTCGACTCCGGGCACGGCGCTGAAGGTCGCTGCGTGCTCCGTGACCACACGCGTGCGCACCACCTTCGCGGCCGCCATGCCCGGAAAAACACGGCGTAACTCATCGACTATCAACCGCTCCACTTCCTCCTTGGCTAGTCCGCGAAACTGCCGCGCGGCACTGACGACGACCTGGAGGTAATGCTCTTCAGGCCCAGTCTGCCCACGATTGAAAACCCATTGGCCGGCGCAGTCCACTAACACGACATGCGGCAACGACAGCACTGGACGATCGACCCAAACGTGCACGCTGGTGATCGGCGACGTCTCCAGGTAGCGCAGGTTGCGGAACACGTCGTGCTGCTCGATGGTCTCCTCCGGCAGCAAGCCTAGCAACCGATCAAACGGCACCGTGCAGATGTACCAATCCGCCTTCAGCGGTTCACCCTGACGCATCGACAATTCCCGCACGCGGTTGCCGTCGACTTCAATACGGCGCACGGCCTGATTCAGCTTCAAGCCGACGTCGTGTTTTTTCAACCACTGCCGCATTTCGTCGCCGTAAAGCCGGCCGAGCGGAACGGTCGGCAGGGCCACCTCAAACCCGCGTGGATGGCTCATGAATCCGTCGACGAACACCTTGCGGGCATAGCGCAGACCAATCCGGTCGCATGACTCGTTCAGGGCGCTGGTCAGCACCAGGCCCCAGAAGCGGTCGATGGTGCGCGGCGTTTGGCGGTGCCTGATCAGCCAATCGAGAAAGGGTGGATCGTCCTCGGTCGGTGCACGCTGGAGCCAGACAAGGCCCCAGGCGATGCGCAGTTTTTCGACGGCGGTGAGGTAATGGGACGCGACAAAGCTGCGGCTGAGGTGGAAAGGTGCAGGCACCGCGTCAGCGCGAAAGCGGCTGATCCGGCCATCCGGCGTCACAAAATATAGGCATGGCTGCGGCGCCAGATACTTGTCGATGCCCATGGCGCGGCAAAAATGGGCCAGGTTGGTGCAGCAGCCCATGCTGACATGCTGGCAGGCGTCGACCAGCTGGCCGGTGACGGGATCTTGAAACGAGCCGGCCCGGCCGCCTAGACGGTTGCGCGCTTCCAGAATGGTAACGCGAAACCCGCGCGGCGCCAGCGCCGTCGCCGCCGCCAAGCCTGCAAGACCGCCGCCAATGATGAGGACTTCTTGACTCACCATGCACCCACGTTCCATCCCCAACGCGCCGGCAGCGACCGCCCCAGCAGGATCAATTTCCGCCACCGGCTCACGCGGACACGGCTGCTGAAAACATCGTAATTGCGCCGCTCCATCACATCGAGCAACGCCCTGTAGGTGCGGGCCATCAGCAGGAAAACCGATCTGCCTGCTCGGCGCAGCAGCGGCGCCAAGGGCAAGGCGGCGTCATAGAACCCGCGGGCGCGGGCCACCTCGAAACGCATCAGCTCGCGAAAGCCCTCGTCGCGCTCAGCGTGCTGGAGTTTGGCGACCGTGTAACCAAAGCGAGCGATGTCTTCGCCCGGCAGGTAAACCCGACCGCGGGCCGCGTCCTCGCCGAGGTCGCGGAGGATGTTGGTGAGCTGGAACGCGATGCCTGCGTTGACCGCGTATTCCTCGGCCCGCGCTCCCGTGAAGCCCCAAATATGGATGCAAGCCAGGCCGACGACCGAGGCGACATGGTAACAGTATTGTTGCAGTTCGCCGAAGCTGCCGTAGTCCGGCGGCGACAAATCCATGGCGACGCCGTCGAGGGCGGCTGTGAGATACTTCGGCGGGATGGCAAAACGCTGGACGGTGTCGTGAAGCGCGTGGTTGATCGGGTGCGTGCAGTCCCCGGCCAGCGCCGCCGTGAGGTTTTCGCGCCACGCCGTGAGCTGGCGGCGTTTGTCTTCGTCGGCCGCCGGCTCGTCGCTGATGTCGTCGGCGATGCGCAGGAAAGCGTAAACGGCACACATGGCCCGCCGTTGCGGCGCCGGCAGCAGGCGAAAAGCACTGTAAAAGCTGCTGGCCGACCGCCGGGCGATCGTTTCACAAGCGCCATAGGATTGTGCCAGCAATGTGCTCATGGATGGCAAGACTAGTTGAACCACGCCAGTTTTTTCAGCAAAACGCCGCCCACCAGGGCCAGCTTGTCCCACTTGCCCAGCTCAGGCCGGGCTGCCCAGACATTGTAACCCTGGCGCTCGATCTTGCCGAGAATGCCCTGGCCGCCGCGGATGAAGAGCTCGATATCAGGCCGCACGTCCTCCGGCAGGTGGGCGATCAACGGCATGCCCTGCTGGAAGAGTTCCGCTGCCGTGTCGACCTCGAAGCGCAGCAGCTGGGCAAACTGCGGCGTGAAGCGCCGGGCCTGGAGATCATCGTCGCTGTAGCCAAAGCGGCGCCGGTCTTCTTCCGGCAGATAAACCCGGCCGATGTCGAGATCGCGGTTGACGTCTTGCCAGAAATTGGCCAGCTGCAGGGCAGTGCAAATGCAATCCGACCAGATGGCGTTGGCAGCGTTAAACGACTCGCAAAGGTAAAGGACCAGATGGCCGACAGGATTGGCCGAATTACGGCAGTAACCCAGCACCTCGTCAAAGGTCCGGTAACGCTGCACGCGCTGGTCCTGCTCAAAAGCCAGCAGCAGGTTCAGCAGCGGATCGGGCGGAATGCGATAGCGGCGAATGATCTCGCGGAGCGCGACCATGACCGGATGGCGCGGCGTGCCATCGTAGCAGCGCAGCAATTCCTCGCGCCACCATTGCAGCAGGTCGAGAGCACGCTGTCCGCCGCCGGTTTCGTCGCCGAGATCGTCGGCCCAACGGCAGTAGGCGTAAACGGTGTGGAATGGCCGCAATAAGCGGCGCGGCAGCAGCATCGATGCGACGGTGAAATTCTCGTAGTGCGAGCGGGCCAACCGGCTGCAATAGGCGTAAGCCTCCGGCAGGCTAGGCGAAGCAGCACGTGCATCCGGGCCGTGAACGGCCAGCTCGCGGGCAAATCCATTTAACATGGGGGAATTGTAGCAGCTGGCGAGGGGTACGGCACACGGCGAGGGGCGACGGCACACGGAGTGTGCCTACTACTTTGGCGACGGCACACGGAGTGTGCCTGCTACTTTTCTGAAAATAGCTCTTGGCCAGCGAATAATTTTGCGTTATTATCACTCAGTTAATTCGGCTGCCCACCGAGGCGGCATGCTCGTATGGCTTGTCAGGAGATTTGTTTGCCCGGTCCAGTTCAAGTTCCCGTCCTTTTCCGCGTTTTTTCGATCCCGTGACACTCCTCCGTGGGCAGTCCTCTCCGAAAAGATACCGAGAAGGTGGGCAAACCCGGCCCCAACAGCTGGACCACGCACAGCACGCGTCTGGGCACAATAAGCATGAGGCCAATGGGGCTGGGAAAGGACGGGTACATGATGGGCTCCCGGTTGATCAAGGGGGCCCCAGCAAGAGACAGCGGCCGCGCCGCCTGGCGCGGTTGGCGGTCAGCGCAATGCCTGGAAGATCCCGACGCGCAGGCCGTTTTGGATCATGTGTTTCACGGTTTTTTTGTTGAGTGCCCCGCTGGGGCGGGCACAGCCAGCTGGCCAAACACGCCGGCTGATTGTGATGTTCGAGCCCGCACCCCCGCATCCCGGCGGCATTTCGAGTCGCGAAGGCGACCTGGCACGGAAAGGTTTTGAGATGGCGAAGAACATTTATGTCGGCAACCTGGTATGGGATGCCACGCAGGACGACCTGTACAACCTCTTTCAAGAGCACGGCAAGGTCACCCGGGCGCAGGTGATCATGGACCGCGAGACAGGACGATCGCGTGGTTTTGGCTTCGTCGAAATGGAAAACGACGGCGAAGCCGAGGCGGCAATCAATGCCCTCAATGGTGCCGACTTCCGGAGCCGGCCCTTGACCGTCAACGAGGCCAAACCTCGTGACGACCGCGCCGGCGGCGGGGGTGGCGGCGGCGGCAATCGCGGCTATGCCGGCGGCAGCCGTGGCGGCGGCGGCGGTGGTCGCGGCTTCGGCGGCGGCACCGACCGGGGCCGCAGATACTAACCTGTGCCGTGGATCATTACGTTGCTGCCAATTTGGCGACGTGCAACGACAACTTCGTTTAGCCGCGGTCCGAAGAACCGCGCGTTCGGTCGTGATACGCCGGACATGCGATCCTTCGGACCACGGCTAAACTTGGAGCTGCTTGTTGGACGCTAAAATCGCATCCCCACTACCTCGCGTGCCAGAGCCATGGTCGCCTGAGCCTCCGCCCGCGCTTTGGTGGCGCCTGCGCGGAGCACATCCTCCACAAAACTCGCATCCTGAGCGAGCTGCTTACGTTTTTCGCGAGCCGGTGCGAACCATTCATCGATTTTCGTCTTGAGCAGCTTCTTGGCCCCGCCGTAGCCGATCTTGCCGGCTCGGTAGTCGGCAGCCAACGCCTCCCTTTCCGCGTCCTGCGCAAACAGGCTGTACAGCGTGAACACCGTGCATCCTTCCGGATTGAGCGGCTGGCCCATCGGCGTGCTGTCGGTCTTGATGCCCATGACCGTCTTTTCGAGCGGCTTGCCCTCGGCGAAGATCTCGATGGTGTTGCCGTAGGATTTGCTCATCTTCTGGCCGTCGGTGCCGGGCACCTTGGCTCCCTTGTCGAGCCGGTAGTTGGGGATGGGAAAGACTGGCTTATAGGCCCGATTGAACTTGCCGGCGATGTCCTGCGTCATCTCCATGTGCTGCACCTGATCCTTGCCGACCGGCACCAATTGGGAGCGGTAAATAAGGATGTCAGCGGCCATCAGCACGGGATAGGTGAACAGGCCGACGCTGGCCTCGATCCCTTTCTCGACCTTGTCCTTGTACGAAACCGCCCGTTCGAGCAGACCCATGTTGGTGACGGTGGCGAAGATCCAGGCCAGTTCGCAGACCTCCGGCACATCGGATTGGCGGAAGAATGTCGCCTTGGCGGGGTCGAGCCCCAGCGCCAGATAATCCAGGGCCACGTCGCGGGTGCGGGCGCGGAGCGTTTCGGGATCCTGAATGGTGGTCAGCGCGTGGTAATCGGCGATGAAATAAAAGCACTCGCCCTCGTCCTGCAGCGCGATGTGCTGCTTGATGGCGCCGAAATAATTGCCGATGTGCAACGCCCCGACGGCTGCACGCCGCTGAGGATACGCTTCTTCGTGGTTGCCGGTGTCATGGAGCCATGTTTCGTTTTGCGAGCCTCTAAAAAAGGGGACAGGCCCCGTTGCCCCAGCGGCCCGGAGGGTGCTTCGCACAACGGGGCCTGTCCCCTTTTTTTAGAGGCTCTAAGGGGTCAGTGGTCAGTGGCTCTTGATATTTGTACCGTGAAACATGTCAGGTGGAAACAACCAACACGAAGGAGCGTCATGGATAAATCCACTCAAGCGCTTGTCGACGGCCTCAAACAAGCTCTGAATCAGCCCGGCGAGCAGCGCCTTTTTCGCAGCGGCAAGCTGCCCGGCATTTTCCCCGGCCGGTCCGCCACCAACGCCGATGCAGCCGCCAGTGCCCTCCGTGACGGGCTGCTGGAAATCACCCGCACGGAAACCAAAGGCAAGGTAACCACGGAATGGGTGCGGGCCACGCCGTGCGCCGTCGAGTTCGTCCATCAGCACGAATCGCCCGTGCAGGCCTTGGCCGATTTGCAAGCCGTTTTGCAAATGACCCAGCAAGGAATCCCCGCCTGGATGGCGGAATTGCGCAATGAAATGCAGGCCCTGGGCGATCGGCTTACGGAGCAAGCCCAGAAAATCGCCCATCAAATTGAGGCTCTGGGCCGGCGGGTTACCGAGGCCATAGCCCATTCGGAAGCCAACGGACCGCGCCGCCCGCGGACGTGACAGCCATTGTTTCCTGGGGCGGCCTGGCGCTGGATTACCTGGAAAAACGCAAGACGGCCGGTATGGCCAACCCTTGCTCGCTGCCGGAGATGTTTACGGCACTTCGCGAGAAACAGCCGGAATTGACGTTGACGGCATTCCACACTGGATTGCGCAAACTGCATGACCGCGGAGTGCTGCGCTTGCTGGCGCATGAGGGCCCCGATGGCTTGCCAGAGCCGGAGTACGCGCTGCTCGACGGAGCGGCCACGTTTTACTACGTGTCACGGCCGCTCACTTAATTCAATTGCGCTGATCAGCCTTCAGCAAATACCCGCGGGTTCCTTTTTTCTTTTCGACAAATCCCTCCTTTTCAAGTTTGTTGAAGACATAGCGCACCTTGCGGTAAAAGGCGTCGAACTCCTCGATGCCACTGGAAACATGGCCGCTTTCATACCACATTGAAAAGCTCGCCTGTTTAGCGCTCACCACTTTTGCCTTGCTGAAATTATTAAACCTGTAAACCACACCCAACACCTGCTTCACGAGCGGGTCAAACGCATCGAATCCCGGCCCAAACAAAGCCCGCAGGTTAGCGAGGTATCCACGGCTCATCAGGACTCGGTCAGCCACATAAATGGGGTAGCTTGGCGTGCTTCGTCCGTGCTTCTGGATCAACTTCGTCTTTTCCAATTCCAACAGCGCGCCGAAGTGGTTGTTGTCCGGCGTCAGCAGGATCGTGTAGCCAAGCTTCTCATTGGCCCATTCTGACTTGATCAAGAAGCTGAGCACTAATTTCTGCTCCTGGCTCAATGGGTTGCCCTGCAAACGCTCTTCGATGTGCCCGTCAAACGATTGAAACAAACGTCCCATGTGTTCATCCAGCAGCTGGCCCGCGCACAAGTAAAGACAAACCTCTTCCGAAAACAGCCGGTAATACGGCAAATCCATCTGGTTCCGCAGGCAGAGGTTGACCAGGGTGGCCATGCCGATTCCACGGCCTTCCCACTTGCGATAGACGCGCAAAACATCAGCCAGCTTTGGATTGCGCGGCTTTGCCTCGGGCAGGATTCGGCGCAGGGCAATGGCGTCATCCGGAGCCTCGATGAGCAGCCGCCTGGGAAAGGCGCCTGGATTGCGAATGGCGATGTGCTTGCCTGGCTTGATCGCCAAGATGATTTGGCGGTCGATGGAGTAGTCCCGGTGCGCCAGCCGCGTTGTTCACCGTTTCGCGCAGCAGGGAACTCGGATACTGCGGCTGGCTCATGCCGCCTCCTTGGGTGCTCACGCCCACCTGGATGTTCCGGAGCAAGTAGCCGAGCCCAGACTCCATCAATTGCAGCACATTGTCCACAAAATCCTGTTTATCCTGGACAACTTGGGACCCAACTTCCATGCCGTCCGTGGTCGCCTGCGAAAGGTCCACATAACCGTGAACATGGCTGCGGAAGCCCAGGCAGTCGCCGGGATGCTGTGCGCAAACGAGCGCGCCCAGGACCGTCACCGCGCCGTTCTTCAAGAATCGCCGCCGCTCCAAGAACGGCCGCGCCTGCTCCAGGTCCGATTTCATGGTCTCGACTTGCACCGGCTGATTTAGTTGAAAGATGAACTGGTTCAGCTTGGCAAGGTCCAGATTCGCCTCCGTCAGGCCGGGCACGGGCTGAAGTTCGCGGGCGTGGACCGCCTCCTCCTTGAATTCCTCCTGGGCATCGATTTCCGCATCGCCAATTTTGTGGTCGCCGGTAAGGATGCGCTTGTAGGCCATGCCCTTGTAGAAGACATATTTTCGATCCGCCGCCAATTCGTCCACGTAAAGCACCGCCAACCGGCCACCCTGGAAATCGCGCAGTTGCATGGGTGGGAAGCAATCGGACAAATCCTGCTCCACCCCCTCGCGGTCGGTGAATAGCCTGGGGATCTCTTTCAGATTCGGCTCAGCATGTTCCTTCCAACCGGCGAACACATAACGTCGATTTGGCCCTGCGCCTCCTCCTTCACGCCAAGGATAACGATGCCGCCTCGGGTGTTGAGAAATGCGTTGATGGTTTTGTGGCGTTCTTTCCACTGGTCGCCGATGGCCGGGACTGGCTTGATCTCTAGCGCTTCCGTCTCTAATTCCTCAAAGCGGCCTTGCTGAATGAGCTCATCAAGCTTGTTCAGGATTTGATCGACGAACTGCATATCTCCCCCGCAAGCCAGGATCTGTCAAAGGCTTTCCAGCGCCGCGTCCGCCGCACGGGTGGTAAGTTCATCGTCATGGTCCCAAAGTGCCGCCAAATTCTGCTTGATGCGTCGGTTGGCAATTTTGAGGAAATAGCGGCCTGCCACCGTTTCGGCTTGCAGTTCCTTCGAGCCGTTGCTCAGCGTCAGCAGATGGTCAAGCCGGCTGAGCGTGCAACTTGAAGCGTACAGGTCACAGGCGGCCTCGGCGATCCGTTCGTGAAGATATTGCCGTTTCATCACCTCGCCGATGATGCGCGTCTCCTCGTCGCCGCTGCCGTTTTTCGCGGACAAGGCTCGCAAGTGCCTTAGCACGTCGAAAATCGCCTTGCCGAAGTCACGAACTCTCGCAGCTAACTCCGCGGCCGGCCGTTGCAGCTCCCCACTCCGCACCGGAACCATTGGGGCGGAAAACTTCGCCGCCAACTGATTGGCGCCAAATCGCCACAGGGTGCCAACATTGCTGAACGGGCTCTTCAGCGCCGACAGCACGCCTTTCAAGCTTTCGCCGACGCCGCGCATGCCGACCACGGCGATGAAGGAGCGCAGCACATCGTTGGCGCCTTCACCGATCTGGTTGATGCGGGCGTCGCGCATCATCCGTTCCAGCGGCTGGTCGTTGAAATAGCCGGCGCCGCCATAAATCTGCAAGGTGTCGTTGACCATCAACCACAATGCCTCGGTAGACCAAACCTTGAGCATGGCCGTTTCGAGCATGAAATCCTCGGAACCGTTGTCGATGAAAGCGGCGCACTGGGTCGTCGTTGCTTCCATCGCGAAGGCATGGGCGGCCATGTAGGCGATCTTTTTCTTGACCAGCTCAAACTCGCTCAGCGTTTGCTTGAACTGAACACGCTTCTTCGCATGGTCAACGGCCAATTGAAGGCAAGCTTTAGCCGCCCCGGTACAACTGGCGCCGAATGTCGTCCGGCCGAAGTCGAGCACGGTCAGCGCGATCCGCAACCCCTTGCCGACCTGGCCGAGAACATTCTCCGCCGGCACGGGCATGTTGTGGAACGCCAGCTTGGCCGTCGCCGTGCCGCGGATGCCGCACTTTGGCATGCGCGCCTCTACCACCTCAAAACCAGGCAAATCCGGTGTCACCAGGAACGCCGTCACCTTGGTCTCGGTGCTGCCGGGCACTGGCGTGCGGGCCATGACCGTCAGCACATTGGCGATACCGCCGTTGGTGATGTACCGCTTGGTGCCGCCTAAAATCCATGCTTTGCCGTCAGGCGTCGGCGTGGCCGTGGTTTGCACATTGGCCGCGTCGGACCCGGCTTGCTCTTCGGTCAGGGCGAAGGCCGCCAGTTGGGTGCCGTTGACCAATCCCGGCAGCCAGCGGTTTTTCTGCTGGGGGGTGCCAAAGAGCAGCAGGGCGCGAATGCCGATGCTGTGGTGAGCGTTGACAAAGACCGCCGTCGATGAGCAGTGGCCGCCGATCACCTCCATAATCCTGCAATAGGCCTGCTGCGAGAAACCGCGGCCGCCGACTTCCACGGGTGCCGTCATGCCCAACACACCCAGCCGGGCAAGCCCAAGAATGTTCTCTTGCGGAATGTCGGCATTGCGGTCGACGGCGGCAGCGTTGATGTGATCCCGGCAGTAAGTTCGCACCTCGGCCGCGGCGGAATCGACGACTGACTTCTCTTCAGGCTTGAGCTGAGGATAGGGGAAGACCAAGGACGCGTTGAAGTGACCAAAAAACAAGGCCTTGGCGAATCCCAGCGTCTGCTTGCCGGAAAAGAGAAGCTCCTCGGCTTGCTTTTTTTGCTGGTGAAGCTCCGCAGCAGTCAGGGCCACGGCGTTTCCTCCCAAGTTTAGAGCCTATCCGAAAAAGGGGTCAGGCACCGTTGTGCGAAGCACCCTCCGGGCCGTGCCGGCAACGGTGCCTGACCCCTTTTTCGGATAGGCTCTTAGTCGACGTCCGCCACCTTCGCATCACGGATGGTATACAGGAACTCCTCGGGGTCGGTAGTGTTCAGCACCAGCTGCCCGGTGATGCGCACCAGGCCATCGGTGAACTCCGTGGTCTTGCCGTCCGGCAGCTGGACAAAAATGATCTCCGTGGGATCCGGCATTTCGCAGTACCAGCAACCGACGGGGTTTTCGATAAACATGAACATGTAAACGTTGCGTTCACCGTCCAACGGCTGCATGAAACCGGTCATGCTTACCTTCTTGCCGTCGAGATCCTTCAGATATTTGGCGAATGACGGCCGGAATTTGCGGTCGACGGTGGTTTCGCTGATGAGCGTCCACGGCAATTTGTTAACGCCGGTGGCGGTGATCGGCGGCAGCATCGCTTCATCAAGCCTGGTCAGCAGCGGCTGTTTTGAGCGCGGCTTGAAGGTGGAGTTTTGGGTGTCGTGCTCGCCCGCGGCGGTGCGGTCCTCGGCGGCTTCGAGAGTCAGCTGGCGTTTGCGCGTCAATTCCTTCGTTTGCATGCCGAACTGGCTGATGCAACCCTCCATCATGGCCGCCGCCGTGCTCAAATCGCCGTGCATGTTGGCGAGTTCCGCGAGCTGCCAAAGCAGCGGGCCGTCCGCGGGCAGCCACAGGCCAAGCTGCTGAACCAGGGCCACCGCGTCGTCGGGCAGCTTCTTGCGCTGGGCGTCCGCGAGCTTGCCTGGCACATAATCGCCTTTATCCGACAGCCAGTTCACGCCGAACAATTCTTCAATTTCCGCAAGGCCCTTTTTCTGCAGACGCAGACGAACCAGCTTGAGATGGAGCTCTTCCGCTCTCTTGGACGCTTCAGGCGCCAGGCGAACAGCCTCCTGCAGCGCGAAAGCGGCCTGCTTCAAATCGCCGGCCATTTGCCAGGCCGTGCCCAGATTGGCGGCAATGGCGAAATGTTTGCCATTCTCACGCTGGGCGTCGCGGAGGAGATTGACCGCCTTGGTCGCCTCGCCAAGCCGAACGTAAAGGGCGCCGAGATCCGCTTTTTCATCGGCAGTGAGCTTGCGTTGGCCAGCAGCCTTTTCGAGCTTGGCCGCCGCCGCCTGGTAGACTTCACGCAAAGGACTTTCCGATTTTCCAGCCGCCGGTTTGAGGCCGATCGACCGCAAGGTCTTCTGGTCGCGCAAAAAACCACGCCACTGCGACGGCAGCTCGGCCAACGGCTCGCCGGAGTAATAGAGGCCAGCCTCGGCCGCATAAGGAACAAACAAAACGGCGCCAATGCCGAGAAGGATTCTGAGGTGTCGCATAGGTGTTCTCACATCGTAGTAGGCACACTCCGTGTGCCGTATTTGCTCTCAACGGCACACGGAGTGTGCCTACTACAATGTACCGGCTGGCGATACGCGCGTAAAGGATAAGTTGTCAGGGGGTTGGTTGACCGGGCAGGAAACGCTGCGCGCGCCCATGCTCGCAGTTTTGCAACCATTTCGCTTTCGTCAAACTGATCGTCCATTGCGAGAAACGGCGTCAGCTCCGAAGCTGCCAGGCCGGGAAAGGCCAGGCTGCTCGCGGCCTCGGCGTACTTGCCGTCGGATTGCAGTTGGTGAAACGTCAGTTTTTCGTCCTTCAGGCGCCAAACCTCGGGCACACGCAGAGCGGCATAAATGCTCATGCGATTGACAGAACTCGACGAAACGTCCGCCTCGATAGCAAGATCCGGCGGCGGATCGATCCGCAAGTCGATTTTACGCTTGCCGCGAATCGCGCTGACATTGGCAATCCAATAACACTCATCCGGCTCCAACCCACGACGTTTTTTCTGACGTTTGCACGTCATTGACCCGAAGCCCGCATACCGAATGTTGAGTTCTTCGGCCAGCGTTTCCACGATTCTGCGGAGCAGATGCTTCAAGCGTTCATGGAGGGAAGAAAGCGTCATGATTTCCAATGTGCCCCGATCGTAGTTGAGGCGCAGCCGCCGGGCGCCGAAGATTCGGCCCAGGCGAATGTAGTCACGCCATGGCACGTCGTAAAGGACGAAGGACTGAGGATATGCGACAGTTTCACCCGCCATTGCTTGATGAGCGGTTAAGGTCATATCATGTGCCTCTATGCTTTCGCAGTGTCGAGCCCAAAGCGCTGCCGCACATGTGCACGGAAGCAGCGGATAATGCTGTTTTCGTGTTCATGATCGCGCATCGCCAAAAAAGGCAGCAGATCCGCCGGTGTGAAGCCGGGGAATGCCAAGCTCGATGCGATCACGGCGTATTGACCATCTGGTTGAAGGCCGTTGAACGCCAAATCCACGCCACCGAATCGCCAAACTTCTGGGATACGCAGGGCACCGTAGATTCCCATGCGACCGACTGAACTGCTGGTAACATCGATCTCCATTGAAAGATCAGGCGGCGGATCGATGCGGAAGTCAATTCGATCCTTGCCACGCACGAGCGGTTCATTGGCCACCCAATAACACTCATCGGGTTCGAAACCCCGGCGTTTGTCGCGGCGTTTGCAGGTCATCGAGCCGAAGCCCGCAATCGGCTTGTCAAGCTCCTCGGAAAGCGCCTCCAGCAGCCGCCCCATGAGGTGCTTCAGTCGTTCGTGTTTCGAGGACAGCGTCCTGATTTCCAGCGCCCCGCGATCATAAGTGATGCGCAACGGCCTTTCGCCAAGGATCCGGCCCAGGCGAATACACGCCGACCACGAAACATTGTGAAGAACCAGCGATTGTCCTGGCGCGGTCAATTGTTGTGCGATCGCGGTCATTGTTAAACCCTCGAGTTTCAGCATACCAGACTGAGCATCTCGCGCCCAACCAATGCCCGCAAAAAAAGCCCACGAGCCGCGGCCCGTGGGCTGATGATTTCGCCTTCCTCTCACGTCGCCACCGGCTGAACGCGAACGTCCGGCGCGATCTGCATCGGCGTCGGCCCGCCCCCGCCGGTCCTAACTCCAGCCTTGGTGCCCTCGCCAAAGAGCAGCAGCAGCGGACTGGCGACGTAGATCGAGCTGTAAGTACCGACCACCACGCCCACCACCATCACGAACGCGAAGAGGTGAACGCCAGGGCCGCCGGCGACGTAAAGCACGATGACCACCAGCCAGGTCGTCAACGACGACAGCAAGGTTCGGCTCAGCGTTTGATTCACCGAGTCGTTGATCATCTGCGGCGTCAAGTCCGGATTTTTGCCGCGCACTTCGCGGATGCGGTCGAACACCACGATGGTGTCGTTGACCGAGTAGCCCACCAACGTCAACAGGGCCGCCACGGCGGGCAGGTCGATCTTGAAATCCTCAATCCCCAGAAAACCGGGGATAATCCCGTTGATGTAATGGCACATCGCGATCGCGCCAAGGGTAAAGAACAGATCGTGAATCAGGCACAGCACCGCGGCCAGGCCGAACGTCCAGCTCCCGAATCGGAACCAAAGGTAGAGCAAGATGGCCGCCCAGCTCAGCAGGATGGCGTACATGGCGCGCATGCGTGTTTCCGCCGCCAGTTGGCTATCGAAGGTCTCCAGCCGCTCCGGCTGGGGCCGGTCCTCGAATTCCCTTTTCGTCTTGTCGAGCGCCTGCTTGATTTTTTGGATATCCTCCGGCTTGAGCGCCGATTCACGCGACGTGAACGTCAGCATGGCGCTCTTGAAACGTCCGTCGGCCGAAGGCTCGGCGTCGTCGTTGGTCAGCTCAAAGGTGAACGGCAGCTTCTGATCGTTCTTGTCACGGTCGCCGATGTCGAAGGCCGTCCGCAGCTGGCGCGTCAGCAGAGTGGTGATGAAGCTTGGCGAGGCGGCCGTGGGGTTCTTGTCGTCGATGCCGCCGTCGGCCGTCGACGCGAAGAATTTGATGCGTGTCTCCTGCCCCTTTTCGAGCAGCTTGGCTTCGTCGTATGTCATGTGGACTTTTTTGAGCAACGGCTTCCACTCGCCCTTGTCTTCCTTCTGGAGCAGGCGATCCAGCATGGCTTGCACCAGATCCGCCTCTTTTTCCGTGGTGCGAACGGTGAAATAACTGCTCCGGCCCGAACCGTCATCTTCGGTGCCGATGAAAATCTGCTCGACGGCCCAATCTGGCAATTTCTTCAATCCAGCGCCGCCCGGCCCTGGGCGCGCACGGCAACGTCTTCAGCGCGTTCCTCGGGCGTTTCGCCCTCCGGCTTGTTGGCGAGCAGCACGGTCCTCAACGATTTGTCGTTGGCGTCGCCGCTGCCGTACCACAAGGCATACGTCAGGTTGCCCAGGTCGATTTCCTTGGCCTTGGCGGTCAGGCGTGCTTTTTGGTTCTTGTCGCCGACCAGGTCGCGCAGCTCCTCAATGGTCTTGGTTTCCACGAGCTGGCCGGAATAGGCGGTGCCGCCGACAAAATCGATGCTGAGGTCGTCAGGCAGCCGGCCGATGAACAACGCGCCGCCCAGGACCGTCAAAATGCCGGTGGCCGCGAACAGGTAATAGCGGATCGACATGAAGTCGATGTCCGGCCGCGAAAACAGCCGGAACATGCTCAGCTTCCTCAGCCAACCCATCGCCGCCCACAGGTCGAATATCACCCGGGTGAGGAACAGCGAGGTGTAAAGGCTAATGAGCAGCCCCACCGTCATACTGACGCCGAAACCCTTCAACTGGTCGTTGCCCACGATGTACAGCACGATGGCAGTGAAAATGGAGCTAAGGTGGGTGTCGATAATGGTCGGCAAGGCTCGGTCGTAACCGTTGCGCAAGGCCTGCAAAATGGTGGCTCCGCGGTCGCGTTCCTCGCGCAGGCGCTCGTAAATGAGGATGTTCGCGTCGACCGCCATGCCGAGCATCAGCACCAGGCCGGCAAGGCCTGGCAGCGTGAATGTTGCATTCACCACCACCATGAAACCGACCGTCAGGATAAGGTTGACCCCCAGCGCCACACTGGCTACCAGGCCGGCGAATCGGTAATAGATGATCATGAACGCCAGCACCACAATGAAGGCGATGATGATGGCCTTGCCACCCTTTTCGATCGTGTCCTTGCCGAGGGTGGCGCCCATGGTGTTTTCGCTCACGGGCTGAGGCTTGAGGGTCGCCGGCAGGGCGCCGGCGCGGAGGATGTTGACCAGCTGGTCCACTTCGCGGTTGGTGAAATTGCCGCTGATCTGGCCGTGCTCGCGAATCTCGGAATTGATGGTCGCGGCCGATTCCACCATGCCGTCGAGCACGATGGCCAGGAAGCGCTTGATTTGCGGGCCGCTTTCTTCGACGGGGACGTTTTTGCGGGTCAAATCGCCGAACAACCTGCCCCCGTTGGCGTTGAACGCGAAGGACACCGCCGGCCGCCCGTCGTTAGCGGGCTGGCTCATGGCGCTGACCAGGTAATCGCCGGTGATCCTCGGCGTTTCCTTGCCATCGACAATCTCGGGATTGCGGACCAGGATGAAATACTCATACTTCTTGATGCGCCGCTCTTCCTCGGGCAGATTGCGGTCCCGGCACTCGCGGCTGTAAAACAGGGCTCCCTCCAGCAGCTTCTTGGAGGAGGTGCCTTCGTCGGTAATGGGGATCTGCACGGCCAATCTGCGATGGCCGTCGAGCCACGACCAGGCCTCGCCTTTGCCCTCCTGCAGAGCGCTGTTGTTCAGACCCAAAGTCTGGCGTTCACGTTTGCCCAGCTCCACCCAGCGGTAGGTCACTTTGGAATCGCCGCCGCGGAGCTTGATGGTGTATTGCTTCGGCTCCCTGGTTTCCGGGTCGCGCGGCGGCGGCGGCGGCACGCCAATGTTCTGGTCTTCCTCCAGCTCCGACCTCTTCAGCTCCGGCCTGTCCTCAGTGCCTTTAAGCATGAGCATGGCATCGTTGATGGCCTTGGCGTCGTCCCGGTCGTTGGCCAGGATGACGAACTCGAGGCTGCCTACCTTCGAGACCATCTCCTTGATGCTCTGCACTTTTTCCACGGTCACATCGCGAGTGTAACCGTCGGTATGGGAGATATCCCCGATTTGCTTCTCGACGATCGGCGTCGACGGCCCATAGGTCGCCAGCACGAATTTCTCCACCGCATCGGCGCTGATGAATTTGTCCTTGGTATCGTCCTTGGGATCCAGCTTGTCCACCGATCTGCCGGCCAGGACCTCCTTGCCGACAATCGGCTCGGCGGCGAACAGGAAGGCCTGCCCCACGCTGTCGCCCTTGCACTCCGCCCGGCCGACGAGCTCCTCGATGGCGTCGGGCGCGATTTTGTCGAAGGCCGCCTTGCGTTCCTTCAGCAACGGCCACCTGTCCAGGACCTGGGCGATCGTCTTGCGCCACGCCTGCTGCTTGAACCAGCTATCGATCTCGCGGTTCTTGCGATTGTCGTCGACATAGGCCTTGACGTCGGCGATCAGCTCGTGCAAAGGCTTTTTGAGGTCAAAGAGCTGGTCGATTCTGCCTGCGAAAGGTTCGCGAACACTTTTCACCCGATATCCGGCCGGCGAGGGGTCATCCAGCTTGTCGATCCTGCCTGCGAAAAGATCGCGAACACGACCGACGGCAAAAGTCTCCTTGCCGCTGATTTTGTCCTTCTTGACCAGCGCTTCCTTGATAAACGGCATGACTTCGAGAAATCCGCCGGAGCCGAGCCCGGCGGTGCGCCCCCGCGAGGGCCCAAAGCCGGCGATCGTACAGGTCATAAAGCGGCGTGAGCTGCAGCTCCTCGGCTCCGTCCAGAGCCCGTTTGATCAGCTCCTCTTTGCTCTTGGGCTCGCTGTACAGCTCGGTCTCCCAGCGTTTCTGCTGGACGACCTGGAGAATTTTGTCGGCGAGCATCTGCACCTGGCCGCGGGGCACCCTGAGGCTGTTGGCCTCGATCTCCTTGGGGTATTTCTTTTCCATCTTGCGCAGCAGCACATCCCATTCTTCCTTGTATTTTTCTTGCAGGCGAGTGCCGCCGGTGGGCAAAATGATCTCGACACGCCCGTTTTTACCAGGGCGAATGACCACGTTGTAAAGGTCCGTGGGGTCGATGCGGTTCTTGAGCTTTTCGGCGAGGTTGGTGGCGATGGTCTCGGAATTTTGCCCGCTTTTGTCCTCGAGCTTGCGCAAGTCGATTTCATAAACCAGAATGGTGCCGCCCACCAGGTCGACGCCGAGCTTGAATCGGTCGTTCTCCCAGGCGCTCCAAATAATCCACAAGCACACCAGCACTGGAACGGTGCAGGCGACAATCTTCCAAAAGAACAGCTTGATCATGGCTGTGTTCAGAACCTCATGTGTAGGTCAGGCTTTCCAGCCTGACAATGAAAATTGCCGTTATTGCCCCGCCGACGGACTGCCGGCTTTGAGATTGTCGCCTGTCTGAGGCGGGGCATCCTTGGCACCATCCTTCGGATTCATGATGCGGACGATCGTGCTTTTGAGCACGCGCATGTGCGACATTGGCGCTTTCGTCGACCTTGAGGACCACTTCGTCGTCCTTGACCTGGGCCACGATGCCGATGATGCCGGACGCGGTCAGCACCTCGTCGTTTTTCTTTAAACTGCTGAACAGACTTTCCCGCTCCTTTTTCTCTTTCTGCTTCATGGGCCGGATGAGCAGGAACCAAAACGCGGCAAATATCGCCCCCATGAGGATCAATGGGCTAATTCCTCCCATCGGATCCTGCTGCGCCTTGGGGTCATCTGGTTGAACAATCGCAAACAAAAACTGCATCATGTTAAAGTAGTAGGCACACTCCGTGTGCCGTCCCTAATGTAGCAGGCACACTCCGTGTGCCGTCCCTAATGTAGCAGGCACACTCCGTGTGCCGTCCCTAATGTAGCAGGCACACTCCGTGTGCCGTCCCTAATGTAGCAGGCACACTCCGTGTGCCGTCCCTAAAGTAGTAGGCACACTCCGTGTGCCGTCCCTCCATCACCCTGGAAAGAGGCTATCATAAAGTTTACCGTCCAAGCGGGCAAGGTGGACTGCGCAAAACGGGCTAAACCGCCGTTCCTCGATGGCCTGACGTGCCAAACCCATGAGCCGGCCATAAAAGGCGACGTTGTGCAGCGATAGCAGCGTCGGCCCTAGCATCTCCTGAGCCAAAAACAGGTGGTGCAGGTACGCCCGGCTGCAGGTCCGGCATGTCAGACACATACAATCGGATTCCAGCGGCCCTGGATCTCGCTTGTGGCAAGCGTTGCGCAGCCGCAATGGCCCATCCATCGTGAACGCCTGAGCATTACGTCCATTGCGGGTCGGCAACACGCAGTCAAACATGTCGATGCCGCAAGCAATGGCTCGCAGCACATCCTGGGGTCTGCCCACACCCATCAGGTAGCGAGGTTTGTCGGCAGGCAAAAGCGCCGCTGACGGCGGCAAGGCCATGAGCATGGCGTCCATCGTCTCTCCCACGCTGAAGCCGCCCAGGGCATACCCCGGCAAATCCAGCTCCACCAGGGCTGCCGCGCATTCCGCCCGCAGCGCGACGTCGGTGCCGCCCTGGACAATCGCGAACAGAGCCTGGTCCGACCTGGAATGAGCGGCCTTGCAGCGGCCCGCCCAGTGGATGGTGCGCCGCACCGCGTCGCGCTGTTGGTCCGGCGAGCCGTTGGCGGGCGGGCATTCGTCCAGGCACATGGCGATGTCCGAGCCGAGGTTTTCTTGAATGCGCACCGCCCGCTCCGGCGTCAGCTCCAGGAGCGAGCCGTCGATGTGCGACCGGAACACCACGGCATGATCGTCGACCTGGCGATTGGCGGCGAGGCTGAAGACCTGGTAGCCGCCGCTATCGGTGAGAATTGGCCGCGGCCAGCCCATGAACTGGTGCAACCCGCCCAGCTCGGCAATCAGCTCATCACCGGGCCGCAGCGCGAGGTGATAGGTGTTGCCCAGCACGACCTGGACGCCGGCGTCTTCGAGCTGTGCCGGCGTTAGACCCTTCACCGTGGCCTGGGTGCCGACCGCCATGAACACCGGCGTCTGCACGGTGCCATGTGCCGTGTGCAAGCGGCCAACACGAGCGGGGCCATCGGTGTGTAAAAGCTCGAAGCGTATTGACATGGTGTCAGAAATCGGCGTCAAGCACGATTCGATATCGCGCCTTGCCTGCTTCGAGACGTTGAAAGGCCTCGTTGATTCGGCTCATCGGAAAGTGCTCGGTCTGAGGTGTGACGCCGTGCCGGGCCGCGTACTCCAGCATCGTCGCGATATCCACGGGTGAGCCGGTCGGCGAGGCGGAGATGCTGCGCTGCCCGACAATCAGCGGAAAGACGGCCACGGGGATTGGTTCCGGGACCGCGCCAACGACGTGCATCCGGCCGTTCGGGGCGAGCGTCCCGATCAGTGCGTCCCAGTCGAGCTGGACGTTCACCGTCACGATGAGCAGGTCGATCGTGCCTGCCAAGCTTCTTGATGGCCGCGGAGTTCCGACTGGAGACGACGTGTTTCGCTCCGAACCCGCGAGCTTCTTCGAACTTGCTCTCGCTGGAAGTGAATGCCGTCACGTCGCACCCGTAGGCAGCCGCGAACTTGACCGCCATGTGCCCGAGCCCGCCGATGCCGACGACCCCAACGTGGCTGGTCGGCTTGGCGTACAGGACGAGCGGGTGAAAGACGGTGATGCCCCCGCACAAGAGGGGACCTGCCTCGGCGTAGTTCAATCCCTCCGGCAGCGGGACGGCCCACGCCCAATGGCAGCGCACGCGCGAGGCGAAGCCGCCGCGGTGGCCGAGAATCGTCGGCTGGGCCTGGGCGCACAGGTGCTGGTCGCCGGACATGCATTGCCGGCAGTGCATGCAGCTCGCGGCGGTCCAGCCAATCCCGACCCGCTGGCCGACCTTCACTCCCTTGGTCGCCGTGCCGACCGCCGTTACGCGGCCGACGACCTCGTGGCCGAGGACGGCCGGGTATTGCGGAGATGCCCCAGTCGTTGTTCAGCACCGAAACATCCGAGTGGCAAAGACCGCAGTGTTCGACCGCGACCTCCACGTCTTCGGTCCCGAGCGGACCGAGGTCGATGTCCTGGAGAACCATCTTTTGCTTCGCCGCCGTTGCAACCCATGCTTTGATGCTCATATAAGTTTCTCCCAGTTGTTGTGGCTGAAACCCGCAAAATCGCTAGTTGATCACCACTTGCCGCGGTGTGCCCCGCCGTCGACGTGGAGCACCTCGCCGGTCACCGTCTGGGCCTCCGTCAAGTACACGACCGCGTCCGCGATCTCATTCACGGTCGAAACGCGGCCCATCGGCGACAGCTGTTTTCATGACATCCTCCGGCGTGTTTTTGTGGAGAGGGGTGGCCACAACCCCGGGGGCGACGGCGTTCACTCGAATGCCGTCCCGCGCGTACTCCATCGCCAGGTGGTGGGTGACGGCATTCAGCCCGCCCTTGGTGATCATGGGGACCGCGGCGGTCACGCCCGCAATCGGGTTGTCGGCCAGCGACGCCGTGATGGTCACGATGCTGCCCACCGGTCTTCTGCGACAACATCTGCTTGATCGCGAGTTGGGTGAGGTAGAGGAATCCTTCGAGGTTGGTCGAGACGAGCGACCGAAAGTCCTCGGCCGTGTAGTCGGTGAACCGCTTCGTAAAGAAAATACCCGCGTTGTTGACCAGCGCGTCGATCGACCCGAACCGGCCGACGGCGGTCTCGGCGATCTTTGTCGGCTGTCTGCGGATCGCCAATGTCTCCGTCTACCAACGCCATATTGTCTGCCGACGAGAATGCCCCGGACTGTTGTGATGTGGCGCGAGTTTGCGACGACCCTGTAACCGCGATCAAGAAAAGCTCTTGACAATGCCGGCTCCGATGCCTTGAGAGGCTCCCGTCACGATGATGGTCTTTGCTTCGGTTGCCATGATGCGCTCCTTATTTTCCTTTAATACTGGGCGACACGACCCCAGGCAAGGAAAGGCGCTCATCCACTGGATGTCGCTGTTCGCCGATGAGGTTGCCGCGGATTCGGCAATTCATCAAGCAAGCGGGGGAAAGGCACCACTTTGTGCACCTTTCGCGAGACGTGAACTTTCTTCCTGTTCTGCCTGTTGTTAAACTGAAGGAAAAGGAGCCAGCCATCAATAACACCGAAACCGTCACCGACACCGACCTCGAGAAAGCTGACGCGGACGCCGTCAAGGAGCACTACCTCCACGGCAAGCCTATCGATCTCGAGGTTGCCCGGCGTGTGCATGAGCGGGCTGCCCGAGTTACCGAGGAAATCCGGCGCGTTCACGGGGTCGTTGACGACGAAACATTTGGCACCCTCATCCATGACGACGACGAGACATGAAGTACATCGTCGTGACCGCAGACACACATTGTTGCGGGACGGGCTGTGGGTTGAGTTTCCGCCATTTGGCTGGTCTTGACGGGCCAACATCGGCCGGGCACAATGGGTTGAACTTGCCCGGTACTTGGGGTTTTAGCAGTCGGCCGCGGCTTCGGAATTGGACTTCGATTATCAACATGCATCCGCCAGCGACAGGAAGGTTGCGATGAGTGCCAAGGCTGATCTCCGCATTGAGGTTGAGGCGGCAAAGGCGCTTGTGCACTGGAAGTCGCTGTTCGCGGATGAGGTCGCCGCGCAAGCCAGGCGACTCGCGGCGGAATCCAGCCAACCGGAGCTTGTGACCTTGTCGCATTACTGGCAGGCCGCCCAGCTGGCGGTTGGCTCACTCGCGGCTGCGATTCTGGACGGAGGCCCATCCAGTGACGACAATAAAGCGGTCTGAATCCGAGCCACCGGAATCAAGTGAAGGCATTTCGGCGGACGCGGAAGGGTGGATTCGGCAATTCGTCAAGAAATTTGAGCTGCGCGTCCTCGACGCCAGTCGTAACCTGCCGCCGGACGCAAGCGTTTCCGAATCGCAGGAGGCGACAGCCCGGGCGCTTCTAGCGACCTATCTCGACTCCGGCATGGATTTCGAGTCAGCCGTGGAATTGCTCGGCCAAGTCGTAGTCCAACGCCTATCTGTTGATGTCGCCTGGAGTGACGCTTTGAATCAGCGACGATTTGCGCTGATCGACAAAGAGATTCAACAATCGCTGACGCCGGCCGAAAGCATTGAGCTTGCGGGTCTGACAAGAATCATGCGTGACCATGTCGAGACGGAAACGAATCTTCCCATGAACGGGGCCCGAGCCCTGCATCGTAAGCTGCTGCAACTCAAGGCGACGGACGCTTCCGAATGATATTCGACTACCCGGAACCGCGGGGACAGCGGCGGCATGGACCGGCGAACTATGCCGCGTATGAATCTTATCGGCCGTGGCTGCGCGACGAGTTTGATTTCCGCTGTGTTTACTGCCTGAAACGGGAGACGTGGGGCCAGGTCTCATTCGAGTTTGAACTCGATCACTTCGCGGCGCAGTCGCTCAATCCGCAGACCTTGTCTTGATTCACCAGGCAAGGAACCCTGCCATTTTGAGCCGTAGATTTAACCAACTTTCATACCATTCAAAAAAAGAATACTCGCGAGGTTGCTCATTTGGTGTCCAATTCGCTGAAGCGGATTCGTCATGGAGCAGTTCGTACCCACCAAACGGCCCGTAATAGGCTGAGTCTCCATATAGAATCCACACCTGACCGCAATACGGCCCATTCAGAATCAAAACCCCATAGGTCACGCAACCATAATCACTGATAGCGAGCACTCCATCTTGCTTTGGAATCGGGTCCCACTGCTTGAGTAAGTGCCCGAAATCTTCCCGCTGACGCTCGTTGGGGAGCCGTTGATGAGAAGGGGAACATGCGCCGAGGAACGGCTTGGCAAGCGGAAAGGGCTTCGTCGATCGCGCGGTTAGCCCTTCGTTAACTCTTCGAAATGAATTTCCCGGCCCAATCGTGGTGTCACCAAACCGCCCGAGGAAGGACCGATATTCGGCAGGCAGTGTTAAGTCGAAATGTCGCTCGATTTCCAATAACTCTGCCTCCGGCATCGGTTCGGTGACCGTGAAATCATGGCCTTCGTCAATGAATGGGAGAGGTTTACCATGATCAGCCCAAAGCCGAAGCCTGGCGAGGTTCCCCTCGATTCGATCAAGAGCCGTAATCATAAAGTACCTCCACCGCCGGCAAAAACCAACAGGACGTTGGCGGTTAATTTGACGACTTTCCCTTTCCCGCACCGAAATTGGACTCCGGCCAGCGGACCCTGTCCACGTCCCTGGTTTTTCAAGGCGGCACTTGTGTACTGCCGTAAAAGGTAGTATAGTGCGAATCAGGATCCGAGGCGACAAATGATGCTCCATGAAAACTTTGAGTGGGACGAGGACAAAGCGGAAAAGAACCTGAAAAAACACGGTGTTTCTTTTGATGACGCCGCTCTCGTTCTTTCGGACGAGGAGGGCGACAGCTTTCACGTCGAAGAATACGACGCTCAGCACGGACGAGGATAGATACGTGACAACTTCGTCGCACCCCGAAGACCGCAGTATTGTCCTGATTATCGCTTGGACAGACAGATCGACCGAGTACGCCAAGGTCACAAGAATCATCAGCGCGCGGGCGGCGAAGCCGTCTGAAAGGAAGAATTATGTCGCAAAAATCGGTAGCAACTAAGATCGTGCGTAAGTCCGCGGCGGAGATACCGCGTGCGGCCAATGCTGACCTGGAACGTCTGCGCACCGCCATGAAAGGCGAAATCGACACGAGCGAAATCCCTGAGCGGAAGAACGTTCAGCGTCTTCAGCGCGACGCGAGCGGCAACCTTCCACCCCGCAAGAGCATCATTCGGGACGCGGTGCAGCGGCAAATGCGCCGTCTCCATCTCACGGCTTATCGGCTGTGGCAGCTGGCGCGGGCCCATTACCCCCCACTATCCCAAGCGGCAGTGCATGAATTCCTGAAGGGACAGAGACAGCTCGAATTGCCATCGGTCGAAGCCTTGCTCGCCGCCGTTGACCTTCGCGTGGTTCGCGGGGGAAGGACGCGGAAGGGGACTTTGAAGTGATGGTCGTCCTTATGATGGGGGTTTACGCATTGAAGTCATTTCGCTTGCATCGTGAGCCTGGTGTAATTGGCCCGACACGAGTGGTGGCTGATTATCAGCCGGAAGAACTAGCGCGGTTTCGTGCGGGGTTCCAGCCAGTGGCTCAACGCTATCGCCGGCAGGGGTGGATTGGGGGCATTTCCCTTGTCGTCGCTTTCACTTGTATTTTGATGTCCTTTGTCCTCCCCGCGCTCTTCTTCTGGTTTTATGGAGGCTTTTTCGCCTGCTGGCTCGTGATACTGCTCATTTGTTTTTCACCGGTTCCCCAATGCCCAGCGTGCCACAACGCGCTTGACCGTGTTTTTGGCGCTTACTGCCCGGAATGCGGCGCAAAATCGCTCAACCAGGGGAACAGGTTCGGCACCCCACGCTGTTCAACGTGCGGAAAAGAAATGCTACAATGGAAAGCGCGCCACTACACTATTCGGTGGTGCACCCATTGCGGTGTGCCTCTTGACGAGAAAGGGATATGAGCTAGGAGGAAGCTCGCCTGCTATGAGAAGCTCACCCTTTGGATCAACGGTGCTCTTTTCAAGGTCACCCGGTCGTAGCGCGTTTACTCTTTTCGACCTCCAGTTCAGCAGCCTGCTTTCTTCTTTCCAGCCGTCGCGCCCGGAGTGTGGCAATCCGCAGTTTGCCCTCGGGCGTCAAAGGCACATCACCGATTGAATGGGGCTGTGGGGGAATTTCCCAAAACGCCGCGGCGAGAAATCGGCCCTCGCTTTTTGCCCAGTTGTTCATTTCGTTCATGATCGCGTCAATTGAGTCGGAGCCGTTCATAAGCGTGTCATGGGAAGGAAGTATTTCTGGACGTCGAAGTTCATCGCCGCAAAGTCACCCCACAGTTCTTCCTGGAGCATGGTGGCGGCAGCCATTGAATTTGTCAAGACCCTGCAAGAAACGTTGGGCAAAAAAGCTTGGGTTTTGACCTTTTCGGTGGCGTAATTCACTGATGTTATTGCGATTACGATTTTGCTTAATCCTGGACCTTGGCGTGAGGGAGGGGGTGCAAGCTTGCAGGGAGCTGTGTCTGGGGGGCTGCAAGAAACTGCAAAGTAGTAGGTCCAGAGGCAGCAAGGCGTGAGACGAAATCGATGTCAACTGTTGCCATCCTTGGGCATCCGTTCCCAACCAATGGCAACTTTTGGCAATTGCGTGTCAGAGGGGTCTACCCCAGGGGTGACATGAGACGCAATCGTGCCAATCTACTTGACCCCCTGCTTATCTCGCGCCGCCCGAAATTCGTCCCCAGCATTCCACGTCGGTAATCCGTCGGCATTGGCGACATCCTGTGCCACGTCGAGAGTAAACCGCGCCAAAACCACAAACCCCGAGAAGTCCCAATCCGGCCTCATCTCGTCCTGCGGCTGGTGGTAGGCGTAATCGTTGAAGTCCTTGTAGGCCTTGACGGCGAACTCCTTCGACTTACCCTTGATCTTCATGCCCGCCGTGACCGAGAACGCGGGGACGCCCGCCTGGGCCATCGAGAAATGGTCTGATCGGTAGAAGATGCCAAGATGGGCCCGTTGGTCGACCTCGATCTCCAGGTGGTTCTTGTCGGCCGCCGTCTTGACCGTCGGCCAGATGGTCGTTCGTTCCGACCCGGTGACGACGATCGATTCCGGCACACCCAGCGGCAGGATCATATCGAAATTGAGGTTGAGCGCCGTCTTGCCCAGCGGGACCAGCGGGTTTTGCGTGTAATACTTCGAGCCGAGCAGCCCTTTCTCCTCCGCGGTGACGGCACATGAAAATGGCGGACCGCTTTGGTTTGGTTTTCTGCGCGGACCACGCACGGGCGAGCTCGAGCACCAGCGCGCAGCCGGTGGCGTTGTCCGCCGCGCCGTTGTAAATGTTGTCCCCGAAGACGGGCCGGCCGATGCCGAGGTGGTCCCAGTGGGCGGTGAAGACGACGGCCTCCGCTTTCAAAGCCGGGTCGCTGCCTTCCACCATGCCGACCACATTGTTGCTGACGAACTTCTCGACCTTGGTCGGGAAGCTTCCCTTCAGGTTGATGCCGAGCGAGTACGGCTTGAATCCCTTGGTGTCAGCCTCTTTCAACGCGCCGGCCACGGTGCGCCCGGACAGGTCCAGCAGTTTTTCGCCCGCCTCACGGGACAGCCAACCGGCGAAGGCCAGCGCGGGCCGGCCGGGTTCGCGGGCAAGTTGGGCGCTGTCGAGCAGCCGGACGACGGAGTACGGGTAGCCCGCCGTTTCCGTGGTGTGGATGATGAAGCACGCCTTGGCCCCGCGCCGAGCGGCCTCCTCGAATTTGTAGGTCCAGCGGCCGTAATAGGTGAGCGCCGTGCCGGCGAAGAACTTCGGGTCATTCGAGGGCGGCTCGTTGGTGAAGCAGACGACGATTTTGCCCTTCACGTCCATGCCCTTGTAATCGTCCCAATCGAACTCGGGCGCGGTGATGCCGTGGCCGACGAAGACCGCTTCGGCGTCAAATTCTTCGAGTTCCTTTTGCGTTTGGCTGGTGCCGGCGAAGCCATCTCTCGGCAGGAATGTCGAGCGTGGTTCCGCCCTTCACTGCCTGGAGCGTCGATTTCGGGCTGGTGACGACGCGCACCAGCGGGACGGGCTGGAAATAGCCGCCGTCTTTGCCGATGGGCTTGAGGCCAGCCTTCTTGAACTCGTCCGCAAGATACTCCGTAGCGAGAATCTCGCCGCGGGTGCCGGGGCCGCGCCCTTCCAGCCGGTCGCTCGACAGGTAGGCGACGCCGGCCTTGATCCGCTCGGCCGAAATCTCGGGGGCCTGATCGGCTTGCTGTGCCGCCAATGCAGCCGCAAGTGATGAAACAACGAGAGGCAGTAACAACCTGTTTGCCATGGGAGCGTCCTAAACATGCGGCGATCTAGCTTGCGGATCTTTTACAGAATCGCAGATTGATTCCTTTTCCTCTTCGGAGACTCATCTTAACGAGCCGTCACCAGCATGGCCACCAAACCAACTTGCGGTCGGAAGCTTGCTCCCGGTCTGCCGGTCTGTTATCCTCTGCAGACATGAACGAAGTCACCCGCATCCTGTCGGCGCTCGAGAAAGGCGATCCAGGCGCAGCCGGTCAATTGCTGCCGCTGGTCTACGATGAGCTGCGCCAACTGGCGGCCCGACAATTGGCGCAGGAAAGACCAGGCCAAACTTTGCAGGCCACGGCCTTGGTCCACGAAGCGTTTGTGCGCCTGGTCGAAGGCGGGGAAGAAGCGGCCTGGGACAATCGCGGCCACTTTTTTGCCGCGGCGGCAGAGGCGATGCGGCGCATCCTCGTCGAGCAAGTCCGCCGCAAACGCAGCATCAAACGCGGCGGTGACCGAGCCCGCGTGGATATCTCGGCGGTGGAGATTGCGTCGCCGGAGCCGATCGAGGACTTGCTGGCGCTGGACGAAGCCCTCGACAAGCTCGCCAGCCATGATCCGCCCAAGGCCGATCTGGTCAAGCTCGGCCATTTTGCCGGCATGACCATCGAGGAAGCGGCGCAGGCGCTCGACATTTCACCGGCCACCGCCAAGCGCTATTGGACTTACGCGAAAACCTGGCTCTACCAGGAGATTGCCGGCGACGACGCTGCGGCTGACGACGAAGACCGCTGAAAGAAAAAATCGCCATATCGTGAGCCAATTCCGCCGCCGATTTCGCATGTTAAGGTGGAGACCACCACAACACTCTTGCGGGATCTGAGCCATGAGCGAAGAACAGGTATTCGCAGCGGCCCTGGAAAAGCACAATCTCGCCGAGCAGTCGGCCTTTTTGGATGCCGTATGCGCGGCCGATCCGGCCATGCGGCAGCGGATCGAGACGATGCTCAGGGCGCACGAGAAAGTCGGCAACTTCCTGGAACGGCCTGCCGTCGAGCAGATCGCGGCCGGCGGCGCACCGCTGCCAAGCGACAGCTTTACCGTGGAAGTTGTGCTCCAAATGAAAACAAGGGCACCCAGCCAAAGGATCCACACGGCCCATCCGCAACCCAAGCCGAGCCGAGCAGCAAGGAAGACGATGACGCGGCGCTGGCCTTTTTGCAACCTTCGCAAAAAGCCGGTTCGTTGGGCCGGCTGGGACATTACGAAGTGCAGGAGGTTCTCGGCCACGGCGGCTTCGGCACGGTGCTGAAGGCATTCGACGAGAAGCTGCACCGGATGGTGGCCATCAAGGTCATGTCAGTGCAGCTTGCCGCCACCTCGCCGGCGCAAGCGCTTCATTCGCGAGGCCCGCGCCGCCGCCGCCATTCGCCACGAGAATGTCGTCGCCATTTACGCCGTCGAGGAGCAGCCGCTGCCCTATCTGGTCATGGAGTACATCGCCGGCGAGACCTTGCAGCAAAAGCTCGACCGGACCGGGCCGCTGGACGTCACGGAAGTGCTGCGCCTGGGCCTCGAGATCACGCGCGGTCTGACCGCAGCCCACGCTCAGGGGCTCATCCATCGCGATATCAAACCGGCCAACATCCTGATTGAGGCGGGCGTCGAGGGGAAGGTCAAAATTACCGATTTCGGCCTGGCGCGTGCTGCCGACGACGCCAGCGTGACCCAGAGCGGGGTCATCGCCGGCACGCCGATGTACATGGCGCCGGAACAGGCACGCGGCGAGGTGGTCGATCAGCGTGCCGACCTGTTCAGCCTGGGCAGCGTGCTGTACGTCATGTGCAGCGGCCGGCCGCCGTTCCGCGCCTCCAGCGCGTTGGGGGTCCTCAAACGCGTCACCGAGGACACGCCCCGGCCGATCCGGGAGATCGTCCCGGAGGTTCCCCCGTGGCTGTGCGAAATCATTTCCAAGCTGCATTGCAAAAGCCCTGGCGAGCGCTTTTCAGACCGCGGAGGACATGGCTTCGGTATTAGCACAGCACCTGGCCCACGTGCAGCAGCCGCAACTCGTGCCGTTGCCGCCTCCTGTCCAATGGCGACCGCCGGCGAGGCGCCGCTTCTTGCAACTCCTCACGCTTGCTGGCGGCTTGGTTGCTGCCGCTCTTGTCGCCGTCGCCTTTTTTCCTTGGCGCCCCTCGGACGAATCGGAGCAACTCGCCGTTCTACCGAAAAACGAGGTCGCCGAGTTGATCAAGCTGCTCGGCGATGAATCTCTCGATAAGCGGGAGGCGGCCGAAAAGGCTCTGGCGGCCATCGGCGAGCCGGCCATGGAGTTGCTCGCCAAGGCAGCCAGGGAGAACCCTGAAGCGGACGTGAAAACCCGCGCCCAGGCACTGGTTCGCAGCATTGGGAAATCGATGTTGCTGCAGCTGCAAAGGTTCGAGGGGCATAACGATGAGGGGCCCAATCAATGGCCAGAGCGGATCGTGGTGACGGCCGACGGCAAGCAGGCGATCTCCACGAGCAAACGATTCCTCCGATCCTGGGACCTCGATAGCGGCAAGCAGATTCTCATGTTTGGCGAGCACAACAATTACGTTTACTATGGACTTGCCGTCTCACCGGACGCCAGGTTGGTGATGGCCGGCGGCATCGACGGCATAGTCCACCTCTATGATCTCCAGACCGGCGACGAATTGCGGTCATGGGACGCCCAACCCGGCGGGGTCCGCGGCATCGCCTTCCTGGCCGACGGCAAGCAGGCCTTGACGGGCGGTTGGGACAAATCGCTGCACGTCTGGGACACGGCAACCGGCACGGAAATCCGCTCTTTTGAGGGTGTCCGCGAGGGCCTTCGTTGCCTGGCCGTGTCGCCGGATGGCAAGTTGGCGGCCGGCGGACACACCAAGAAAAAAGGCCCTGGGCCAGGGCTGGTGCGTATCTGGGACGTGGAGAAAGGCAAGGAAATTCTCGCCTGCCAGGGCCTGCACAAGGCGGAGATTATGAGTGTCGACTTTGCCCCTGACGGCAAGTCCGTGCTCTCCGCCGGCTTCGACCAGGTGATGATTCTTTGGGACGTGGCCACCGGTAAGGAGCTGAAACGCTTCGAAGGCCTGCCGGCACGCCGGGACTGTGCGGCTTTTTCTCCCGATGGCAAGCGCATCATTGCCTGCGGCGACGCCGACGGCAAGCGAGCCAAAGTCGGCACCGGCACCATTCGCTTTTGGGACGTGGCAACGGGCAAAATGTTGTACGATTCGGATGACCTGGGTGGTGGCATTACGCACATGTCCGTGCTGCCCGTGGAGAACCGTTTCCTGACTGCTTCCAGGGACGGGGTTGTGCGCTTGTGGGAGTACAAGTGGTGAGGAAAGACCAGCGGATTGCAGCTGCGTCCCAGGACGGCACGATTAGCCTTTGGGATGGCCGCAAAAGCAGGCCATAGGGATCCTTCATTACGGCGCCGACATCGTAGCGCGGATGGCCAGGGCGGACGGCCCAATCATGAGGATGAAGAGGGTGGGGGCATAGAAGGCCACGATGCAACCCCCGCTGAGCAGCGATTGCAATAGTTTGTTAAGCACTGGCCGGCCCTGCATTGACGAGGTCGCTAGACGGTTAAGAGCAATCGAGCCGCCAGCCAGCACCGCGAAATGGACAGCGCTCAAGACTATCGCCCAACCCAGCAAGCGGCTGCCGACGGCGTCGCTCAGGAATATCTCCAGCGCACCCGACAACCATTGCAGAAACGCGATCCCGACCAGAGCGGCGGCCTGGCACACCAGCCAGAATTGCTGAGCCGAGGTCAGCCGCCAGCCGCGGTCGAGGGGTTGATTTGCAGTGATTGCCGTCGCCATGGACAACATCCTCATTTAGACGGGCGAGCGAAATCCGCGCGGCACATCTCGAATGACGTGCAGCACGAGCACATAAATGCCAAGCACGGGAACGCTGTAAATAGGCAAGCACATCAGGCCGAAAAGCTCTGCACTGCCAAACAATGAACCTTAATAAAGCGTAGTTCATGATTTGAGCCTCGCCACAGAAAGCGCGGGACATTGTGCAACAACAACTTCTTGGGCTTTTCGGCTCCGTCGTGGCTCGCAGCATCGCTGGCCGGCGTGAGACGCAATCAGGCGCAATCCTTGCTGCGGCTTGCCAAGGTATGTTAGGGGCTACCATACGATGGCAGTTTCGTGTCATGGGGGTGTGTGGGGGGGTTGAGATGAGACGAAACCATCTTAATCCTTGGCAAGTGTCGGCACACCATGCCAAGGATTGTCGCTGTGCTTATGGGACGTTCGCTAAACGGCGTAACACCTCTTCAGGTTTCAAGTTCGTCTTGTAGCGAATGGTCCCCTCGGGCAGATCCGTCATGTGCCGGCTGGCGGGACCAGCGACGGCCAGGAGGATGCGCCGATCTTGAAACTCCCGCAGCGTTTCGAACTTCGCCTGCAGATACTCAGGAGTCCAAAAGCCGACGATCTCCAGCAGCACCGTCCGCCCGTCGTCGTGGCGCAAGACGAAATCCGGCACAAAAACTTTTTGGCCGCGATGCAGTATTTCGCCTTCCCGGTGCAGCGTCCAGCCGTCGCGTTTGTCGCCCCAGCGCTTGGCGAAAACCTCCTCTACCTGCGAGTCGAAATCCGCCGGCGCCGGCAAATGGCTCGTCAAGCCGTCGTGCTCCGACAGATCAAGGCTCACCAGCCAGCCAGGCCGATGCGTTTGCAAGACGGCGTGCATCCGCCAACCTCGGCAAGCAATCAAGGCCGGCAGGAACTTGGCCAGTGCGACACCGTAGCGACGTGTGCCGCGCAACGCCGACGCCGGCCCATCCAGGCGGATGATGTACTGCCCCTCGCCCTCGCCCTCGCCCTGGCGTTGGATGGTGTGCATCAAGCGGGCCAGCTTGGCATAACGCAAGATCGTTTTGAAGTCACCCGTCGCCCAAATGGTCATCTCGCCGGCTCGGTACAGTGCGACCTGAACCTGGGCGACGTTGTAGCGGGCCAGCAGTGCCGCCGGCGTGGGGTAACCCTCGAACGACTCCAGGCGATGGCATTCCATCACATCCGCGAAAAGCTGCTGATCGATCGCCTCCCAGGACATGCCCAACTGCGCGGCGATTTTGGCCTTGGCGCTGGCCTCCTCTTGCTCGAACAAGCGGTCAGCACTGCGCACCAATGGATGCAAGGCGGCTGCCTGGCGAAAGACCGCGCGCCGCAGTTTGGCGGCATGCCCCCGGCTGCCTTTCGCAAAGGTGCTGACATCATCCAGCAGCTTGCAAAAGGCGTCTATCCGCCGAGTTGGGCAATCGGTCTGGTCGGCGAAGACGGCGTGGACGGCCCGGTGCAATTCGCGGCGTGTCAGGCCCAGGCCAGTCGCGTAGATTTGCAGCATCCGCTCGGCGTAATGCCCGTAATGGGAATGGCTCCGCCGCGTGAGCCGGTCGGGGATCACGCGGCCTTTTTCATAGTCGGCGATGCCGAGTTCCCTGGTAAGCATCGCTGCCCCTCCGCCGCCTGGAACGCTGCTCTTCGTTGGTGTCGGCGCAAACGACTTCGTAAAGCGTGGCCCGGGCGTTGCCGCTTTTGCGCAGCACCCGGCCCGAGCGCTGCTTGGCTTGCCGGGTCGAAGCGGTGCCGCCGATCACCACCGCCACCTTGACCGCGGGAACGTCCACGCCTTCGTCGAGCACCTGGTTAGCGACCAGGGCTGGATAAATACCGTCGCGAAGGCCCACCAGGCTATCGAGCCGTTCCTTCTTGCCGCAGTGATTCAGCAGGCAGGGGATCAGAAAACGCCGTGAGACGTCGCGGGCCATGGCGTTGGAGCCGGCGAAGATCAGTGTAGGGCTGCCGGCATGCAGGCGAAAGATGTCCTCGAGCACGCGCAACTTTTCCTCGGCCCGGTCCTCGATCGCTTTCTTGGCGAAGTAGGCCTTGAGCGCCTGGCGGGCCGCCGGGTCTTTGCCCGTTTCGCCGCACAGGTCCTGCCAGGAAAACGTCGGCTCGGATTTGCGGCGCTGGATGATGTAATGGCGCACGATGGCAGACAGTGTGTTGTAGCGCGTCTGTTCGTCGTCGGAAAGATGCACTGGAATGCGCACCACTTCATAGTCGGCCAACGTCTGGCCGCGAACCGCCTCCATTGGCAGCTGATACGCGATAGGGCCGATCAAGCGATCGACGTCGGCGTGCCGGCCGTCGGAGCGTTCGGGCGTGGCGGTCAGTCCGAGCCGCCAGGGGGCGGCCGACATGCGGGCGGCGTCCTTGCGGACATCGCCCGGCAAGTGATGGCATTCGTCGAAAATGATCAGGCCAAACTGGTTGCCCAGCCGTTCCATGTGAATGCAGGCGCTGTCGTAGGTGGTCACCGAGACGGGCAGGACGCGAAAGACGTTATCGCCAAGGATGCCCGCGTCGTAGCCAAGGCCGTGCAGAATTCGGCGATGCCATTGGTACATCAAGTCGCGGACCGGGGCCACGACAAGGGTAGACAGGGCCGTTTGCCGCATGATGGTGAGCGCGACTTCGGTCTTGCCGGTGCCCGTCGGCATGACCACGACGCCCTGACCGGTCGTTTTCCAGGCCGTCACGGCGGCGGTTTGCTCGGGCCGTGGCACCGGCAGTGTGCCGCCGGGCCAGGCGATGCGAGTCCACTGGGGCACTGCATTCGTGAAGGCGATGCCGCTTTTGGTGAGATCGCGGCGAACGCCAAGGTAGGCCATGGCGTCGCAGCGCCAGGCGCCGATGCGCGGATCATGGACAAACGGCTCGAGAGCGAAAACCTGTTTGACAGCCGACGCCGTCATGCCTTCCAGCACCAGCGTGCCGCCCGCGAAGCTCAAGCGTGGACTGGGCTGCATGCGGTCATACTCCATGAGCCTATTTCCTTGGTGTGGACAAGTGGTATTAAATACAGAATCACGAAAGCACGAAAGACGAAAGCACGAAAATCTGGGAAACGGCATACGGAGTGTGCCTACTACTTTAGCAACGGGGAATTCCATGAAGACCATGTGCATCGCCGTCACTGCCCTCGCTCTCGGCCTCGCCGGCTGCAATTGCGGAACCACAAGCCACTCCAAACCAGCCGCGCCCTCTGCCTCGCCTGCGGCCCACGAGGCGCACGACGACCACAAACACGCGGCCGTCAAGCAGCACGACGAGATCGTCCTCTTCGACGGCGTCTCTCTCAAGAACTGGAAGTCAACCAACTTCGGCGGCGAGGGCGACGTGGAGATCGAGAAAGGTCAGCTCATCATGACCCGAGGATCGATGCTGACCGGCGTGACCTGGACCGGCCCGGAACTGCCCAAGACCAACTACGAGGTGACGCTCGAGGCCATGCGCGTTGAAGGCGGCGACTTTTTTTGCGGCATCGCGTTTCCCGTGGGCGAATCCAGCGCCAGCTTCGTCGCCGGCGGCTGGGGCGGCAGCACCTGCGGCATCTCCCTGATCGACGGCGAACCCGCGATCGACAACGAAACCTTCTATTTGCACAGCTTTGATAACAAAAAATGGTACAACTTCTGCCTGCGCGTCACGCCTGAAAAAATCCAGGTGTGGATCGACGATTTCCCAGTCGTGGACTTCAAGACCGCGGACCGCCAAATCGCCATTCACCCCTCGATGGAGGCGTCTCTACCCTTTGGGCTGGCCTGTTACGGGACCATGGCGGCGTATCGCAATGTGAAGCTTCGCAAACTGGATTGAGGCATGGGCGAAATTTGAATCACGAAAGCACGAAAGACGAAAGCACGAAAAAGGACCATGCAGCGTCGTCCCGTGACGCTAGGCATTTTTTCGTGTTTTCGTCTTTCGTGATTTCGTGATTCTGTCTTTCTGGGATTGCACGGCCGAAGTCGCCGAGGCTACAATTCGGGGTCCCACGGAACGGAGGGAGAGCGGATCGATCCTATTTCTTCCAAAGGGGGCACATCATGTGCAATGTCAAGGTCGTCACCTTCGGCTCGTTGTTGCTGTTCCTGTGCACTGCTTTTTTTGCCTTAACTATCGTTGATGCTCAGCAGCCTGCGCAGCCGGTTCCGGCCGCCGTAGTCCCGCAGCCTCTGCAGGGCAAAACTTCGCCAGTTCCCACTCCGCCACCGACAGCCGGTGCTATGCCTGTGCAGGTTTTTGACGGCATTGCGCCGCCCGGAGCGCAACCGCAACGCCTGCACATTGTCATCGATCCCAAAACACCCCTCGCGGACCTGTTGCCGGCGGCGCCCAAAGGCGTGTTCAAGCCAACCGCTCGCTTTCTTGACGACCTCAGAAACGTCCCGGAAGTGACATTCCAGGAGTCGCTGTCGAATAAGCTGACGAGCGAAAAGGCGACTTTTGAAATTGCCCATCAGCTCACGAAAATTCGCCACGTCAATCAGCAAAAGAGCGACGCCTTTCTCGAAGCGCTGATCGATCATCGCGGCGACTTGAAGGGCATGCCGTTCGCCATGGGCGAGGCCTGCCGCACTATCGGCATGCGTGCCAAGTACCTGGCGTTTTTCTCGGCCGCGACCCGGTCAGCGGTTGTTGAGGCCACCGAGGCAAATCCCGCGCCGCGCATCAATCCCGACAAGTTCTGGGCCGTCATGGCGAAAAGACTGCAAGCTGCCGAGGAGCAACCGTCCAAACCGCAGTGTGCTCAGGACCGAGATGATTTTGAGGCCGCACGGGTGACTGCCCTGATGCAGGTTCTGGCACCGAAACACCAGCCGTCCGGCTGGGCCTGGTCAAACATCTCTCCCAAACGCCGCACGTGGACGCCACCAAGGCATTGGCCAGGATGGTGCTGTTTTCCGCGGAAGATGAGGTGCGCGTAGCCGCCATCCAGGCTCTCAAACTGCGCCGCGAAAAGGATTATGCTCCAGCCCTTGTCCAGGGCTTCCGCTATCCTCTGCCGGAAGTGGCTAAACGTGCCGCGGAGGCTTTGATCCGTCTGGAATGCACCGACGCTGTGCCGCAGCTGGTTGATTTGCTCGATGAACCCGACCCGCGTTTGCCGGTCACCAAGGAAGTGCAGGGCAAGAAAGTCGCCCTGGTCCAGGAAGTGGTGCGCGTCAACCACCATCGCAATTGCATTTTGTGCCACGCTCCGGCTGACACCGACGGTGGGAATGGTGTTGCAATGGTCCAAACCCCAATTGTTGTCCCGGCGAGGGCCACGGAATTCACCGCGGTGGAGAAAGAAAAAGAAATCGTTAGTGCCATCGGCGTTAAAGAAACTGTGAAAACAGTGGACGTGGTGCCGGTCACCTTCACCACCCAAAGCAGCGTGACGCCTTCCCTTGTTGCCCAGGTGCACCTGCCAAATGAACCGCTGCCTTCTCTGTCAACCGGCGGTTATGGCAATACCGGCTCACCCGACACCATGGTGCGTATCGACGTGACCTACCTGCGTCAGGACTTTTCGCTGCTGATGCCGGTTCACGATGCCGCCCCGTGGCCTGACCAGCAGCGTTTCGACTTCCTGGTGCGCAGCCGCGTGCTGAGCGTCGAGGAAGCCGATGCGTATCGGCAGCTTGCGCCCAAGACGGCAGCCGGCTACACCACGCCTTACCAGCGCGCCGTCCTCTTTGCCTTGCGAGAGTTGACGCAGCGCGACACCGCCCCGACGCCACAAGCCTGGCGAGAAATGCTCGGCCTACCGGCCAAGGGCGCGTAATGAAGTAGGTCCCGCCTGGGCTGATGAACGCGCCCAGGCGGTTTTCATTTGGTTTTCGTTGCGCTGGCCTTGAAGGCCAGCTTGCGTTGAGCGAAAAAGGTAGAAGGCAAGAAAGGGTGTCAGGAACCGATTCGCCTGACGCCTTTTCAGTCTACAGCCCGCCATCACGGCCAAGTGGAATACGGCTCAGGCAAGGCGACCCGCATGTAGGTAACGGGGAGATGCTGAGCCAGATCGCAAGCCTGGGTTAAGGCGATCATACGGGCATACCAGCGCTGCATGGGTATTGTGGCATTGTCTGTGGCCGACGCATCTGGACGCAAACTCACCAGCGGACACTCCTCAAAAAAGATCGCCTTGCGTAAGAGGTTCGGAAAGGGAAGGCAGGACGAACATGAATTATTCCGCGTCGGGGACATCGTGGGGGTTCGGAAGGTAATCGACGACTTCGACAGGGACGACGCGCTGTCCAGTCGGCCTTGGAATACTGCAAGGGACGCAAATCTCCTCGGTCATGAACGGCTCCTGGGGCAGTCGCTCGGCAAAGGCAGGATTGCTTCGACGCAACGCGGCCTCAAGCACCTCGAACACCGCGTCGGCTGGCTTCTGTCGCCGAGCCTGGGCAAGCGCCTGAGGACGCCTGGGCACAACAAAGGGATCGAGAGCATTTTCACAAGCTGACCGGCGTGTTCGCAACCCAACAGGGGCTCCCAACCCCTTTTATTTCAGTGCTGTAAGACAAATCTCGACAACAGCGCGTAGCCATGTCCGACAAAGAACTCTGGCTTTCCCTTCAACGACAGGCCATTCGCGCTTACGATGGCGGAACATATTAAATGCTAGCCTTAACCGGTTGCATTAGCAAAAGTTTGCCGCGAAAGGACGCCGCGGTGCGAATTGGCCTTGCACCTCCACACATTCCCTAGCTGGCCAGATCCCTTGCGTGGTGCGGCCTCGATGAACGACTGGGGGCCGGATCAATGCGTCAACCGAATCCCCGGTGACGTTCTCGAATGCCGTCTTCATTTACCAATTTGAGATTGGTGTTGTCATGGATATTGCCGACAGGAGTCGTCTGGAAGAAGAGTTGCGGAAGCGGGTTCAGGATTCAGTCGGCGCCGAGCAGCGAATGCGCTCCATCGTGGACCACGTGGTCGACGGGATCATCACCATCGACGATAAGGGTACGGTCAAGTCGTACAACCCAGCGGCGGAGAGGATTTTTGGCCATGCGCCGTCGGAAGTCATCGGGAAAAATGTCAAGATGCTGATGCCCGACCCCTTTTCACGATGAACACGACGGCTACCTCGCCAATTACCTGCGTACCGGCGAGGCGAAGATCATCGGCATCGGGCGGGAAGTTGTCGGGCTTCGGAAAGACGGCTCGACGTTTCCATTGGACCTGGCCGTCAGCGCCTTTCACCTTGGAAATCGCCGCTACTTCACCGGGATCGTGCGGAATATTACCGAGCGCAAGCGGGCCGAGGCGGAACTGCGCGTTCTGAACGACGTCGTCAAGCAATCGACGCAGCCGATCGCCATGACCGACCTCGAAGGCCGCATTTTCCGCGCCAACAGAGCCTTCGAGCGTTTGACCGGCTACACCGAACGGGACTTGCAATGCCTGACCTACCAGCAACTCACACCGAGGCGCTGGCACGAAGCCGAGGGAAAGCACGTCGCCCATACGGTGAAGACCGGCCAGGCCAGTCGCTTCGAAAAGGAATACCGCAAAAAAGACGGTGCTCTCGTTCCCATTGAAGTCGTTATGGACGTGCGCCCGACCGCGCTGGGAGAGCCGGGCTTCTTCTGCAAATTCGTCACCGACATTTCCGAACGTAAGCAAACGGAAGCCGACCTCCTCAGGAGCGCCCAGGAGTTGGCCCGCTCCAACCTTGATCTGGAACAATTCGCGTACGTCGCCTCCCACGATCTGCAAGAGCCTCTGCGCGCCGTGGCGGGCTGCGTCCAGGTTCTCAAAAGGCGTTATCAAGGACAGCTGGATAGCCGGGCAGACGAATTGATCGCCCATGCGGTCGATGGCGCCAGCCGGATGCAGACGCTCATCAACGATCTGCTTGTCCTACTCCCGCGTCGGAACACAGGGCAAAGCCTTCGAACCAGACCGACTGCAACGCCATCGTGAAGACAGCTCTCGCCAACCTCGAAACCGCGATCGCGGAAGCGGGGGCCGTTGTCACGTACGACCAACTTCCGATCGTGAACGGGGACGCCGCCCAACTGATCCAGTTGTTCCAGAACCTCATCGGCAACGCCATCAAGTTCCGAGGCCCGCAACCGTCGCGAATCCACGTCGCCGTGCGCCGCGATGAGATGCACTGGCTATTCTCGGTGAAAGACAACGGCATTGGCATGTTGCCCGAGTACTTCGAACGCATCTTCGTCATCTTTCAACGGCTGCACACCAGGACCGAGTACCCCGGCACAGGCATTGGCCTGGCGATTTGCAAGAAGATCGTCGAGCGCCACGGAGGCCGCATTTTCGTGGAATCCGAACCCGGCCAAGGTTCCACGTTCTCCTTCACCCTGCCCGGCAGGGAAGCGATCCCATGAATTGCAAGAATCTCAGCCCAGTGGAAATCCTTCTGGTCGAAGACAGCCCCACCGACGTACTCCTGGCGAAGGAGGCGCTCGAGTATTCGAAAATCGTCAACAACCTGCATTCCGTGTCGGACGGCGTGGAGGCGATGGCGTTTCTCCGCCAGGAGGGTGTTTACAAGGATGCGCCGCGGCCCGGCCTCATTTTGCTCGACCTTAACCTGCCCAAGAAGGACGGAAGGGAAGTGTTGGCGGAAGTCAAGAGCGACGAAAACCTGAAACGCATTCCTATCGTGGTGTTGACCACATCGAAGGAACGAGGCCGACATCCTGAAAGCGTACGGCCTGCACGCCAACTGCTATGTGGTGAAGCCGGTGGATTTCGAGAAGTTTGCCGAGGTCGTGAGGAATCTTGAAAGTTTTTGGTTTTCTGTGGTTACCTTGCCGGAGAACGCTGAATGAACGCCGCGATCGAAGTTCTGGTGGTCGAAGACAGCCCGACGGACCTGTTGCTTGTGGAAGACGCACTATCCAGCAGCCGCTTCCACTTACAGTTTGGCCGATGCCTCGAAGAGGCGCTGCGGTTGCTTGCGGTCGAGCGGTTTGACGTTGTTCTCCTCGATTTGGGTTTGCCGGACAGCCAGGGATTGGACACTCTCCGAGCGCTGCGCGCTGCGAGCCTTCAAGTCGCCGTGGTGGTGTTAACGGGCAAAAACGACGAGGAGTTGGCGTTGCAGGCACTCCAGGAGGGAGCTCAGGACTATTTAGCGAAGGACGAACTCAAGGCGAATTCATTGCAGCGGGCGATTCGCTATGGCGTGGAGCGAAGTAAATCCGAAAAAATGCTTCGCCAAGCCCGCGACGAATTGGAAACTCGAGTCCTTGAAAGAACGACGGAGTTGGAAACCGTCAACAACGAATTGGAGTCCTTTAGCTAGTGTCCGTCCTGGAATGTGAAAACCTGGTGTTTTCTTGGGTTTTCGACCGAATCCTCCCTCGAAGATTGTAGTTGGGAATCCTACAATAGGAGTAGAAATCCGGGATTTACAAGAAACCGGCCTCCGATCTTCACGGAAGAATCGTTATGCGTCAGGCTTTCAATTCGGAATTGCGGTTGGGTTACTTCCCGATCGATGAAGTGGAACTGAACGTGAATTGCCGGGATGAAATCATCCCCATTCTGCGAGCGTTGCAGCATGTCTACAAAGACGCGAAGCTGCGCCGGGAGATTGTGGCCTTGGTGGCAGAAGATGTGAACGCAACGACCAGTGACGATCTGGGTCGGCCCGGGCTCGACTATTGGCCGATTATTGTGCTGGCGGGTGTACGTCTGGGTTGCAATTTGGATTATGACAAGCTGCAAGATTTGGCCGAACAACATCGGAATCTGCGGTTGCTCATGGGGATTGGGGATTGGGACAAGGTCGAGGATTTTGATTGGCGGCGAATTCGCGCAACCTTTGCCTGCTGCAGCCGAAGACGTTGGTAAAGCTCAACCAGTTGATTGTTGGCACGGGGCATAAGTTGAAACCCCAGGCGGCCGAGGCGGTGCGTGGTGATTCGTTCGTGGTCGAGACGAACATTCATTATCCCACGGAGTCGAGTCTGATTGGCGATGGCTTGCGCAAGGTGGTGACGTTGGCGGCGGAGCTGGCCGTGGCCCACGATCAGCCGGGCTGGCGTCAGCATGAGCATTTGCTGAAAAACATCAAGGATATCGTGCGGGAGGTTAGTCAAGCGTCGCGGTCCAAGCGTCAAGGGGCCAACCGTGTCAAGCGCGGATATCAGAAGTTATTGAGATTGGCGGAGGACCTGATGGGCCGAGCCCGCCAACTGCTCGCGACCTTGATTTTCCAGGTCGAACCCCGTGAGGTGGACCGGCTGGCGGCGGGAGCGGAACTGAAATTGCGCCATTACCTGGAGTTGACGGAGAAAGTGTGCGGGACAGCCAAGCGGCGTGTGCTGCTGGGGGAAACCGTACCCAACGAAGAAAAGATTTTCAGCATCTTTGAGCCGCACACGGAACTAATCATGCGGGGCAAGGTGCCCAACCCGATCCAATATGGTCATAGGGTGCTGGTCATCGAGGATGCCGCCGGTTTCATCTGTCATTATGAGGTGGTGGCCAATGGAGTATTGGATCAGGACTTGGTGGTGCCGACCATGAAAAAGTTGCAAAAACGTTTAGGAGGCAAGATCGAGCGGGCGTCATTTGACCGGGCCTTTCACACGCCAGAAAACCAGGAAGAGCTGGCCCAGATCGTGGCGCATCCATGTATTCCCAAAAAAGGCCAAAACCTTGGCCGCCAACAACAGAAGGAAGCAACCGTGGAATTCCGTGAAGCACGACAGAGCCATCCGGGCATAGAGTCAGCGATTGGTGCCCTGCAAGCAGGCAACGGCTTGGAGCGTTCTCGTGACAAGAGCGAGCTGGGCTACGAGCGCTACGTGGGCTTGGGCATCCTAGGCCGCAACCTGCAAGCATTGGGCAAGCTCCTTTTAGCCCAAGACAACGCGAAGTGCGAGGCGGCCAAGTCCAAACGCAAGAAGAAAACCGGTTAGCAGGGCCTTTCGGTCGCGGAAATTGCGGGAATCCACGAGCCGAGGGAAGCGGAGGGGAGAAAATCCATCGCCAAAGGCACCCTCGCGGCGCATTCGCCGCCAAACCAATCGAAAAAGATAAAATAATGAATTGTCAACGAGACGCCACTGCTATCAGGCCGGCCACAAAACTGAAAAAGTGCCGTTTCCGGACGGACACTAGCTATTCCGTTTCCCATGACCTGCGGGCGCCGCTGCGGGCCATCAAGGAGTACTCCCGAATCTTGCATGAGGAATATACCGACACCTTGCCGGACAAAGCAAAAGACCTTCTGAATTCAGTGCGCGACAACTCCCGCCGCATGGAACAATTGGTGGCCGACTTGCTGGCTCTCTCACGCTTGGGCCGCCAGCAAATCACCAAGCAGACCGTCGAACCCGGAAACATCGTGCGCCGGTGTCTGGAAGAGTCGCTGGTAGAGCGGGAAGGCCGACAGTTGGAAATCGTCATCGGCGATTTGCCCTCCTGTCACGCCGACCCAGCTCTACTCACGCAGGTCTGGACAAATTTGCTGTCCAACGCGGTGAAATACACGGGCAAACAAAGGGCCGGACGCATCGAGATAGGATCTCGAGCCGCTCTGCGGCCCTTGAAAAACGAAAAGACACCGCGGCTGGCTTCGCCCCCTACGGAAATGGTGTACTTCATCAAGGACAACGGTGCCGGCTTCGACATGAAATATGCCGACAAACTCTTCGGCGTCTTTCAGCGGCTGCATCGCGCTGCCGACTTCGCCGGCACGGGCGTGGGCCTGTCCATAGTGCAGCGGATCATCAACCGTCACGGCGGCCGCGTTTGGGCAGAGGCCCAACTTAACCAAGGCGCCACTTTTTCTTTCACTCTTGAATAAGGCAGCTGGGGAAGCCGTTGCCCTTGGCACTGGAATCACCGACCGGGAAAGACCCATTCGTTCCATTCCGCCGAGGTCACGCGCCCCCCTTGCCATCCGCCTTGCCCGGCGGCGCCAGCGCTACGGACGCCTCCTTGGTGAGCAGCAGAAATGTCATCGTCTCCTGCAAGTAAAGTCGCACCGCGGCATCGGTATGGCTAGCATAGCCGATCGAGATGTCCTGGCCGATATGCAGCTGGAAATCGCCGCCACGCGTCGAGAGGACAAAGGCGCCTGCGATGGCTGGCGCCCAAATGATCTCGCTGTTGACCAGACGGTGAATATGCTGCAGCACCGGGTAGCCGTGATCGCTGGTTTCGGCGAGGGCGGTGTAGGCGTCGGCGCCGAGCAGCACCGCATAAGGTCCGTTGACGCCGACGAGCCGCAGCTGGCTCAATGCCTGGGATATTGCTTCGGGATATAGACGCACGTCGGCAGGCAGTGTCATGATCGGATTGGAGGTTCCCTGACGGATACCCTGGATGCCAGCCGCGGCATAGCCGTTGAAAATGGCGCCGTCCTCGGCAAAGGCCATTTGTCGAGCGGCGTCTTTCACGGGTTGCCAGTCCGAGTCGTTGGCGCCCCGCTCGACGTCATCGATCTGCTGGCGGCTCAACTCGAAGGGGCCGCGCAGCTCAACCAACGCCTGGACCTCGCGCTGCCTGGCGACAATCCCGTCCCTTGGTGCGGCGACATTGCGCAGGTGGCCGGTGCCGACGGCAGAGAGGGCGGTGCCGGCAGGCCCCTGAACTTCCACCACGCGACGGCCGGCAAGGTGCAGCTTGAGGGTGCGCGTGGCTTCCTCCTCGATTTGCGCCCAGGCGGCATCGGAGATGGGTCCAAGCTCGCGATGCAGGTTATTCATAGTTGTGATTTCCTTTGAGGGAGCCGATGCGCAGTGAACCATCCGGCACCGGCGGGTTAGCGGGAACTTGCAGTGCGCCAGAAGAACCGGCCGCCGCTGGTGGCTCGTCGCCGGTCACCTGCTCCAAAAACGTCGCGGACGGCACAAAGAACAGGCTGCCGGTGACGGCGCGACTGAAGTCCAGCAGTCGATCGTAATTACCGGGCGGATTGCCAACGAACATGTTTTCAAGCATCTGCTCGGTGGTCCGGGGCGACCGGCTGTAACCGATAAAGTAGGTGCCGAGATCGCCGCCGGCATTACCAAAAGGCATGTTGTCGCGCAGGATTTCCAGCTGCCGGCCTTGCTCCACGATCGTGGTGAGTGCATTGTGCGCGAAGGACGGCTTGACGGTATCATCCAGCTCAATGTCGGCGAGCTTGGTGCGGCCGATGATGCGCTCTTGTTGCTCCGTGGGCAGCGCGTTCCACCTGGCCAAATCGTGCAAGTATTTTTGCACCAGGACGTAGCTGCCGCCGGCGAACGCCGCATCCTCCGCGCCGATGAGAGTGGCATCGATAGCTGCTTGCCCAGTCGGGTTCTCCGTCCCGTCGACAAAGCCGAGCAGATCGCGGGCGTCGAAGTAACGAAAACCATGCACCTCATCCGCCGGCGAAGCTGCTTTTCCAAGCCGCGCGGTGATTTGGGTCGCCAATTCGAAGCAAAGATCGAAATGCTGAGCTCGAATGTGGAAGAGGAGGTCTCCCGGCGTCGAGACGGCATGGCGCCCGTCGGCGCGGATTTCTCGGAAGGGGTGCAATTCGGCCGGCCGTGATCCGCCAATGCACCGATCCCACGCCTCGGACCCAATTCCCAGCACACAGGATAGGCTTCCGTCCTGGGCCCGAAATCCCACGGAACGCACAAGCGCGGCCAGGTCGCCGCACATCGAGCGCACACGGCCGCGATGCTCCAGGCCGGGGTTCACGGTCACCACCAAAAAGATCGCCGCACGCGTCAACGGGGCGTTCACCGCCTGTGGAACGGGGTTCATGCAAGAATTCAACGACCTTATTTCTTGAAGTAATCGTTGTACCACTTGACGCACTCCGCAATGTCGTTTTCCAGCGTCGGCGTCACGCGTTCGTATTCGCAGGTAATCGTGCCGCTGAACTTCTGCCGCTTGAGTTCGTCCAGAACTTTCCCGAGCTCGGACGCACCCTGGCCGAACGGAACGATCTTGCCCCCCGGACCGATCTTGCTCATTTCCACCATATGCATCGTGAAGAAACGGCCCTCCAGCTTTTTCACTCCCTCGAGCGGAACGATCCCCGCCGCCGCCCAATGGCCGAGGTCCGCGCCGGAACCGACGAATGGGCGGTCTTTCAGGTCATTCGCGACTCGATCCGGGAACCCAGACGCCTGCGTGTGGTTGTGGAGCCCAACTTTTATCTTGTAGGTCTGGGCAAGCTGGTTGAGCAGATCCATGGTCTTGGCGTCTTTGCCGGCTTCGGTTTGAATGAGTTCAATTCCCATGTCCCTTGCGAAATTGAAAAGATCCTTCCAACCGTTTTCGTCCTTGGCGTTGGCCACGCCGTAACTGACGAGCTTGATCTTCTCCGCCGCCAGAAAGGCCGCCACCTTCTCGCGGTTTTCCGCCGACATTGGCACGGCGGTGGTTCCTTTGAGATCTCCTCCGAGCTTTTGACCGGGATAGGCCTCGACATACTCAAAGCCCAGTTTTTTCGCGGTTTTCACCGCATCGATGAAGGAACGGTCGCGTAAGGAGTACAACTGCAGCGCCAGCCGCGGCTTCCATTCCTCCCCCGCGAAACAGGTCGTGCTCATCAATACGACGGTTGCCATCGCCAATAGTGATTTCATCTTCGCCTCCGCATGCCGCTGATCGTGAACCAACTAGCATGACGCAATCGCGCCACCAGGAACATGGTACGAGTCCTCAAGGATCGAGGCTATCACTATCTGGTTTTGTACGCTTTTGTTCGTCCTCTCCAGGTTAGGCGCTTTGGTCAGTCAGGAACTGAGCGACGGCCTGGTCCAGACGTTGCATTTGCTGTTGAAGGAATGCGATTGCATCATCGACGCCCGCCGTGTCGCTGCCGCAGCCCAACTCCTCGACCCGTAACGTCGCCGCAAGGGCGTCGGACGCACTCAGGTTGCCGAGCACTCCCTTGAGAGCGTGAGAAGACCGTCGAATTTGCCCAGCATTCTGACTGGACAGGGCTTGCTGAATTTCTGTCAGCAGGCGTGGATACTCGCTGCGAAACAGCCGCAGGATTTCCGTGAGGAGCTCGGCATTGCCGTCGATTCGCGTGAGGAGAGCGGCTCGGTCCCATGTCGGATCGCCAGGTCCGTCTGGGAGCGCATTGCCTTGGGGTGCGGGCAAACTGCCAACCACGGAAGGGGGTACGCATCTCGCGATCGCTGTCCAAAGCTCCTGCTTGTCTATCGGTTTGGAAACGTAATCGTCCATTCCCGTCGCCAGGAACCTCTCCCGATCCCCCTTCATGGCGTGTGCCGTCAAGGCGATGATTGGGACGTGACGCCCGGTTCCAATCTCCCTCTGCCTGATAGCGACGGTCGCTTCCAGGCCGTCCATTTCCGGCATTTGCACGTCCATCAGCACCAGGTCGAATAGGTCGGTCTCCAGGGCATTTACAGCATCTATGCCGTTATCCGCCAGCACCACAGTATGACCGGCCTTCTCGAGCGACCCCATTGCCACCTTCTGGTTGATGATACTGTCATCGGCCAGGAGGATGCGCAAAGGGCGGAGGGTGAGGTGGGTGCTCTTGCCATTCGCTTCCGGCAACGGCTGCGGTGACTCGTCGCCATCTTGCAGGCGAAGGCGGACCGTGAAATGGAACGTACTGCCCAGACCAACCGCGCTTTGGAGCCAGGTTCTTCCGCCCATCATTTCGACAAGTCGCGCGGAGATGGTCAAGCCCAGGCCCGTGCCGCCGTATCTGTGCGCCGTCGAATTGTCGGCCTGCTCGAATGGAGCGAAGATGGCGGATTGCTTTTCGTTGGCAATCCCAATGCCCGTGTCACGGACCCAGACATGCAGACCCAGTTCTTTGTCGGTTCTGTCCTGGGCCTCGACGCCAATCACGATCTTGCCTTGTTTAGTGAACTTGATGGCGTTGCCGACGAGGTTCACGATGATTTGCCGCAGCCGTCCTTTGTCGCCGTGAAGTGCATCGGGCACGTCGGCCAAGACGTCGTAAGCCAGCTCCAGGCCCTTGTTGTGGGCCCGGAGAGCAAGCGGCTTGAGCATGTCGCCCAGACTGTCGCGCAGGCGGAAGGGAACCGAATCAAGGTCCATCATGCCCGCTTCGATCTTCGAGAAATCGAGGATGTCGTTGATCACGGCGAGCAGGGCATCCGCCGACTGCTTCACGGAATTCAGGCTATCCCGCTGTCCCGTGGTAACGTCGGTGTCCAGCACCAGGTCCGTCATGCCAATGACGCCATTCATCGGTGTGCGGATTTCATGACTCATGTGCGCCAGGAATTCACTCTTGGCGCGGTTAGCGCTTTCAGCAATGTCCTTGGCCTGTTTCAAGCCAACCTCGGCCTGTTTTCGGGCGGTGATGTCCCGAAAGACCGCCACGCCGCCTCGAACCGTTCCCTGCTCGTTCAGCATGGGTCGGCCTGTGACCGTAATGTGCCAGCCGGGAACGTGAGCGTTGCGGACAAACATTTGGCAATCGTCCGTGGCTTCGCCTCGAATCGCTTTCGCGAGCGGCAACTCGCCAGATGGGAAATGCGTCACGGTGTCCGGGCGGAAGATGCCGTAAACGTCGCTCCATTTGTCGGACGAGGCGTCGGTCGGTCCCACGCCCAGGATCGCTTCGGCCGCGGGGTTGAAAAGGAGGAAGCGCCCGTCCACGTCGGCCACAACGACCCCTTCGCCCATGCTGTCCAAAATCGCCTGCATCAACTGCGATTGCTCCCGCAGCGCCGCCTCGGACCTGGCCAACGCTCCGGCCCGGGTTTCCGCCGCCGCGGTCCTCTCCCGGACGCGATCTTCCAGTTCCACCTGGGTTCGACGCAGATCTTCCTCCATTTTTATGTATTCGGAAATATCCGTATTGGTGCCGAACCACTGGACAATTTGCCCTTCCGAGTTGCGCAGGGCCATGCATCTCGTGAGAAAAGGGCGGAACAATCCGTCCGCGCCACGCAGGCGGATAACCATGTCGAACGTCGCCCCGGTGGCGATGGAAGCCCGCCAGCGCGCCAGCACGTCGGGCAACAGGTCCTGATCATGCACGCTCATCCAGCCCCAGCCGTCCATCTGGCCCAGTGTCGTGCCGGTGTAATCATACCAACGCTGGTTGTACCAATAGATGTGGCCATCCGGCCGGGCCATCCACGTCAGCTGCGGAATCGTATCAGCCAATTGGCGGAATCGGTTCTCGCTCTGCTGCAGTGCATCCGCCGCCCGCTTTTGTTCCGATAGGTCGCGGGTAATTTTCGAGAAGCCACGGAGATCGCCAGACTCGTTTCGCAGGGCCGTGATAAGAATGCCGGCCCAGAAACAAGATCCGTCCTTGCGGACTCGCCAGCCCTCCTCCTCGAAACTGCCCGCTTCAACTGCCAACTTCAAGTTATGTTCCGGCCATCCCCTGGCGAGATCGTCCTTGGTGTAAAACCGGGAGAAGTGACTGCCGATGATCTCTTCGCCGCGGTAACCCTTGATTTCCTCGGCCCCGCTGTTCCAAGTAAACACCCGCCCTTGCGCGTCCAGCAAGTAAATCCCATATCCCTTGACTCCGGCGACGAAAATGCGCAGACGCTCTTCGCTGGCCCGTATAGCATCTTCCACCTGCCGACGCTGAGTCACGTCCTTGGCAACAACCTGCAACTGGAGCTGGTCCGGATTCGGAAACGGTTGCACTATCGCTTCGACCGTCACCACGCCGCCATCGAGGCGCAGCCACTTCTGTTCCATGATCGGCGCTGACTTACCCGTGGCGATAACCTGTTGCCGCCGCTGCTGAACGGCGTCGTGAGCGTCTGCATGGATGTAATCCAGATGACGGCGACCGAGAAGTTCTTCGGCGCTTGCATGCCAAGCAACCTGGCCGCGGCGAGGTTGGCAAAAACGATCGTTTCGCCGTCGAGAACCAGAATCGCATAAGGATGCATTTCGACAAGCAATCGGTGACGCTGCTCGCTTTCCTGGAAGAGGAGCGCTCGTTCCCGCACCTGTCGTTCGAGGTCCGACTGCTCCTTGAGAAGCTTGCCCTCGGCCTCGTGCTTGTAAAGAGCCATCTCAATGTTGGCCCGCAGTTCGCCCTCGGAGAAAGGCTTGACGATGTAGCCGAACGGCTCGGTGACCCTGGCGCGTCGCAGTGTCGTCTCCTCCGTGTAGGCGGTCAGATAAATGACTGGCACCCGTTGGCGTTTGCGGATTTCGGTGGCAGCCTCGATGCCGTCCATGTCGCCCTTCAGCACGATGTCCATCAGCACGAGGTCCGGCTTCGCCTCTTCGGCCAGACGGATCGCCTCCTTCGCCGAAGCGGCGATCCCCGGAACTTCGTAGCCGAGTTCCTTGAGCCGAAGCTCAAGGTCCTTGGCGATGATGATCTCATCGTCTACGATGAGGATTTTGGAGGTAATCGTCTCGATGTTATCCCCTTTCCTTGAAGTGGCCTTCGGCTTTTCTCAATCATTCTCGAACTCCGCGCTTTCCAGGAATCCTTCGCGAATTTGCAGCAGGTTCAGGTTCGACGCCGCCCAGCCGTTTATCTCCTGCACGCTGGCCTGGCGATGCAGCAGATTGTCGTACAGCCCCGCCGTCGAGTCGGAGCGGAACTCGAGCGAGGTCACGAAGCCCAGGCTGATTCCGGTTGTGCCCAGGGTCGGCAAACTCTGCACCCAACCGCTGACCTCGGTGGAACCACCAGCCCGGTTTAGCACTAGCTGATACAAAGTGCTCACGAAACGCTGGTCGGCGGTGCCCGTGCTGATCAGCGTCTGGGCACGATTAAAGAACTCTGTGCTGCCCAAAATGCCCGACAGCACCTGCTCCTCGGTCACGCCGTTGACCATGTCCTGACCCCAACTATTGGCCTCCGCCTGCGAGGCGGCCCGGCCCAGGTACTGTTGATACCAGACCTTGACCTTGTCCGCCTGGGCCTCGAGCGATCCCTCGATTCCCTGGGCCACCGCGGCCAGGCCAGAATTCGCGGCGACGGTTTCCCAACCGCTGAGCTCGGCGTTCGACGCATTGCGGTCCAGGCACAGCTCGTAGAGGCGGGCGATGTAGGTATCGACCTGACCCGTGCGCGTGGCGCCGATGTTCACCAGCGACGTGGTCACTCCCGTCAGCGGGGCAATGGCCGAGAGGACGCTAAAGCCAGTGCCGCCGTTCAGGGCCAGCGTCTGCAAGCCCGCGGCGGGAATAGTGGTTTCCAGAATGAACAGGTCGTCGCCGGCCACGCCGTTAATGGTGACGCCGGTCTTGTTGGCGAAGCTGAGTGACATGAAAGCTTGGCCGGTCAAATCGTTCTCGTCTTCGCCGTTGCCGCCGCTGAAAGGGTCGTTGTTGTTGTTGGCGCTGGTCGCCGCCGTCTGGTCGGGCGAGACCAGGGCGTTGAGATCGAGGCCGCGCACTGTGTTGGTGGCGGCGCCGCTGACCGTGGGCCCGGCGCCGATCAGGATGGCATTGCTCTGGTCGTCGGCGTTGATCGTCAGCGAGGCGACCGGGGAAGTGTCTTGAATTCCGGTGACACCGGCTAGGGCGAGGGTGACCGAGGCGGTGGCGTTGGCCAGCACCAATGTGCCGTTGCCTGATGTGGCTGGCGACGCGGTGAAGGTTTCGTTGACGGTGCCGCCGGGATTGCCCACCACGATGAGCTGATCGCTGCCAACTTCGCCGGTGAAGGTCAGCGGCAACAGGCTGGAACTTCCCGTGAGCAGGCCGTTGGCCAGGTTGAGCGTCAAGGTGTCGTTGCCGCCCATGCCGGTGACGTTGACCCCAGTGACGCTGGCCGCCGCGACGTTGGTGAAGGTGGCGCCGCCGTTAATGCTGTACTGCAGCGTCGTGTCGTCGCCTGCTTTCATCTGGATCACGAACTGATCATTGCCAGGCGTGCCCGTCAATGGGATGCTCACGCTGGGTGCCACGGTGTCAATGTCGAGGTCTGCGTTGTTCGCGAGGGATTGCCCCGCTGGAATCGTCAGCACGGCATTGTTGCCGGCCGCGTCGCGCAGGGTCGCGAGTCCGGCTAGCGTAAGCGGCGACAGCGAGTCAAGCTCCGGACTGTCCTGGCCGGCCAAGACGGTGTACGTCCCTGAGACGCTGCTGGCCGGTCCGAACGGGCTGATGGTGACCGCGCCGCCGCTGTTAAGGTTGACGGTCAAGTCGCCGCCGCTCTGAGTGACCGGCTTGGAGAAATGCACGGTCACGTTGATCGTCGCACCGAGGTAATAGATGCCGTTGGGCGTGCTCGAGGTAATGGCCGTGATGGTGGGCGCGGTGAGATCGATTGTCCAGGTATCAGACGCCGGCGTGCTGACATTGCCGGCATTGTCGACGGCCTCCACCTCGAAGGTGTGGCTGCCCGCGGCAAGCCCGGTGAAGGTTTGGGGGCTGGTTGCCGTGGCGAAGACGCCCCCATCCACTTCAGTTTGCAGGTGATTGATTCCGGAACTGACTCCGTTCGATACGGGATCGACGCCGGTGAAACTGAAGGTGGCGGCCGTGCTGTTCGTGATGGTCGGTGGATTGGCCGTGATGTTCGCCATCGGGGCCGTTTGGTCAATGGTGTATAGCGGACCGATTACCGGGTTGAAGACAGCGCCATCGTCGGACGTGGAGTCGTAAAGCTGATTGCCGTTGCTGTCGACGATGCCGGTGCGGTTGTTGACGGTGAGACCAAGGGTGCCGTCGCCGCCGGTGGTTACGGGGACGCTCCAGATGATGCCGCCGTCGCTCGTGGTGGGCGTGCCGATGGTGCCCGCGGCCGTGCCGCTGAGAATCAAGTTGCTGGCCGTCAGGCCGCTGATCGCCTCGCTGAAGGTGATGGTGAAATCCACCAAGCCGGCATTGCTGGGATTGGGGTCCGCTCTGACGAACGATTGCACCACGGGGGCGCTGTCGATGGTGCCGGTGGCAGTGTCGCTGCCGATGATCGCTGGGGTGTTCATCAGCACCGACACCGAGGCAGTGAAGTAATTGGCCGTGATGATGTCCGGCAGTCCGTTCCCGTTGAGGTCCGCCAACGCTATCGAGTTGGGCTCGCTGTTGGCCGCACTACCGTTGGTGTAGGTTTGTTGGGCTGCGAAGCTGAACGTGGTCGCGCCCGGTGCCGTCGTATTCAGCAGAACCGATACCGTGCCATCGTACTCGTTTGCGGCGACGATGTCAGGCCGGCCGTCGCCGTTCAAGTCCGCCACTGCCACCACAGAGGGCCCGTTTCCGGTGGCGAAGATCTGCGGGGCTCCGAAGCTGGGCGTGGTAGAGCCCGGCGCTGTCGTGTTCAGCAGCACCGATACCGAGCCAGAGCCATAATCGGCGGCGATGATATCGGGTCGGCCGTCGCCGTTCAGGTCCGCCACCGCTGCTGAAGAGGGATAGGTGCCGATACCGGTGGAGACGGTCTGCGTTGGAGCGAAGGTGGCAGTGGCGGCACCCGGCGCCGTCGTGTTCAACAGCACCGATACCGAGTCGGAGTGAAAGTCCGCAACAAGGAGGTCAGGCCGCCCGTCGCCGTTCAGGTCTGCCGCCACCACTGAAAAGGGATTGCTGCCGGTGGCGAAGGCCTGCTGCGGGGCGAAGCTGGCGACGGTGGCACCCGGCGCCATCGTGTTCATCAGCACCGATACCGTGTTGGAGCTATAGTTGGCGACAATGATATCGGGCAGGCCGTCGCCGTTCAGGTTTGCGACTGCCACGTCACGGGGATTCTGCGCCGGTGGCGAAGGCCACCTGCGTGGCGAAGCTCAGCGTGGTGGCACCCGCCGCCGACGTGTTCATCAGTACCGACACCGTGCCGTCGACTTCGTTACCAACGATGAGATCTGGCAGGCCGTCACCGTTCAAGTCCGCGACCGCCACCGAAAGGGGAAAACTGCCCGTCTGGAAGGTCTGCGGGGCGGCGAAGCTGGGGAAGGAGGCTCCTGGCGCCGTCGTGTTCAGCAGCACCGACACGGTGTCGAGGACCGAGTTCACCAAGATGATATCGGGTTTGCCATCGCCGTTGATGTCCGCCACCGTCACCGATGAAGGAGCATTATTGACGTCAACCGGGGCAACCGCGGTGAACACTGGGGTAGGAACACCGACGGACGACGCTTCGACGTGAGACGTCGTGTTCAGCAACACGCCAACGGTGTCGGAGGTATAGTTCGCAACGATGATGTCAGCGCGGCCATCGCCATTCAGGTCCGCCGCCGCCACGGAAAAGGGCCCATTGCCGGCGAGGAAAGTCTGCTGGGGCGCAAAGGTCGCCGTGGCGGAACCAGGCACCGTGGTGTTCTGCAGCACCGACAGGTCGAAGGAGTTGTAGTTGGCGACGATGAGATCGGGCACGCCGTCGCCGTTCAGGTCCACCACGGCCACCGAACGGGGCCCATTGCCCGTGGCGAAGGTCCGCTGAGTGGCGAAACTGGCGGTCGTGGCGCCCGGCGCCGTCGTGTTCAGCAGCACCGACACGGTGCCGGAGCCGTAGTTGGCTACTATCACATCAGGCCGGCCGTCGCCGTTCAGGTCCGCCGTCACCAGCGACGAGGGAGTGCTGCCCGTGGCGAATTCCTGCTGCGCGGCGAAGGTGGGCAAAGCGGCGCCCGGTACGGTCGTGTTCAGCAGGACCGCCACTGAAGAGCTTCCATAATCGTCGACGATGATGTCAGGAAGGCCGTCGCCGTTCACATCTGCTGCCGTCACCGAACGGGGCGCGCTGCCGGTCGCGAAGGTCCGTTGGGCGGCAAAACTGGCGGTTGTGGCACCCGGCGCCATCGTGTTCATCAGCACCGAAACGACATTGGCGCCTTCGTCGGCGACAATGAGGTCGGCCAGGCCGGAGCCGTTCAGGTCGGATGTAGTCACGGAAACAGGGCCGCTCGCGGTGGCGAAGGTCCGCTGCGTCGCGAAGCTAGCGGCAGCAGCACCCGGCGCCGTGGTGTTGAGCAGCACCGACACCGTGTCGGACCCGGCATTGGCGACGATGATATCGGGCAGGCCGTCGCCGTTCACATCCGCCAAGGTTACGGAGAAAGGTCCGTTGCCGGTGGCAAAGGTTTGCTGCGAGGCGAAAGTGGGAACGGCCGCGCCAGGGGCCGTGGTATTCATCATCACCGACACCGTGTCGGAGCCATAATTGGCGACAATAATGTCGGGCTTACCGTCGCCGTTGATGTTCGCCGTCGTCACCGAGAAGGGATGCGCCCGGCGTTAAAGGATTGCTGGGCGGCGAAGGTCGCCGGCGGCCCGAAGGTGTCAACCACGCCGGTCAGATCGATAGTGAACGACTCACTGGGTACGGCAAAATTGTTCGACAAAATCGTCAGCGGAATCGTGGCTGTCGTCTGCCCCGAGGCAAAGTGCACCACGCCAGTCGGGGCGGTTGAGGTAAAGTTTGTGCCGCTGGTCGCGGCGCCATTGGTGATGGCATAACCAACATCGACGACCGGCGTCAGGTCGCCACTGCGGGTGACCTGGAATCCGGCAGCCCCCGCGGCCAGGTTGAACGTGGCGTCGCCGACGGACAGAATCGAAGCTGGCACCACGCGCGCTTCGAACTCCTCCAGGCTCAAGCGCCGGCGAGGTCCAAGCTTGGGGGCGCGGCGAGGCTTGCTTCGCGTTTTAGTTTGAACCAAGCCCGTCAGCCAGCTCCACCACGTCCTGTAATCCATGCCGCGCACCCTTCGCATCGCCAGAGTTAGTTGGGCCCTTATTTTTCCCCCGCCAGAAGCAAAAAAAAGCCGGCGTGGACTGACACATGCAGTGTCGACCACGCCGGCTTACTCTTCAACGGACCACTCGGAGCAACCGAGGTGTCATTCGTCAAGTCTTCCGCTAGCTGACCGCTAGCATAGGTCATAAACGCAACCGATGCAAAAACGCGCCTTCAGCGGCCATACCAGGCCACGAGTTTTTCCAACTCACCCCGCTGGGCAAGAGTGCGCTGCAAGAAATGAATGTGCGGCATGCCCAACAACGGGTTGCCCGCGAAATGATCGTCAACAAGCTCAATCGCCTGTTGCACTGCTTGGACCCCAGACAGGCCGGCAATCGCTCGCCTCAACCACAAAATCATCGGCATTGTGAGAATGAGCGAGTCAAGGCCGGCCCAGAACGGCAAATCGAAATTGGGCGGGCCGAAAAACTGCAGCGAATTCAGTTTGACCACATAATAACGCTCCAAAGTCTCATCGATTTCCGGCAGCATCGGGCTGCATCGTTCAACCTCGGCAAAGCTGGTTGCCGCCAGAAACTCGTTGACGCGAGGCACGCAGCCACGGCCCCTGACGAAGCGCCAGCCGGCGCGCACTCTGCCCAACCGCCTCCAAATGCCTGAAGCCCGATGCATGCCGCGATCCCTGCGGGCAAAAATGGCCAGCAGGGTGCGGAACAGGACCCTGCCAAGCCGCGAGGGCGGCGGCAAGTCCGCGGCTTCGCGAGGCACTTCCATGTCCACGCCGACGCGCAGCAACTGCAAACACTCAGTCAACTGCTCGCCACTGAGGCCTTCCACCCGCGTCTCGCCGCAAATGCGCGCCAGGGCCAGGCATTTGCGCAGCCGCCGTTCCAGACGATCGCCGCGGTCTTGCACAATCTCCACCAGCACCTGCACTAAACGGCACACATCCGGCCACGAAAGCTCCCGACCGGTATCCAACAAGGGAGTCGGCGCACTGTCGGCCGACCTGCCCACGTGTTGCTCCAGCAAACGCGACAGCTTCGCCACGTCTTTCGCGGAGTCAACCATCGGCTGACCCCGATTCGCCGCGACCGAAGGGCAAGAGAAACGCATGCCAACGCGCCAATGGTCGCCTGCCGGTATGAGCACAAAAGGAAACAAACGGCAGGCGAACGGTTTGACGTGGGCGCCGAAGCGCTCTTGAAGACGGCAGCGGTTGCCGGTTGTCAGAAAGACGCAACTCCCGTCAGGCCGATGGGCCAGCGTCCATTTCCTGGAGCCCCACCCACCAGACGTGAACCACGGCTTGGCACCAACCTCAGGATCGTTGGCCAGATCCAGCGCTTCGATGCGCTGTTTCTCTTCGTCGCTGATCGCCGCCTCGATCCGGCAGCAATCGCCGCAGCCATGGCAAGACCAGTTTTGTATCAAGGGCAAATTACGTAAGGGGACCGACATCTCGAATTCCATTCAGTGGGCGCCAAGCTTGCTTGCCAATCTATTCAAACACCCCGTCCAGCCATCGTTATGGCCCTTGCGACCCTGCTCATCTCGAAAGCGTTCGTGAATCAGCGTCAGGTCAGTGGCCTGCTCGTTGGGTCGAAACTCTAGTGTGACCTGCGTCAGAGGGGCCCCGGGATCATGCGACTCCTGAATCCAGGTGAAGCTGAGCAACAACGGCGCCTCGATACGGCAATACTGGCCGCTGTGGAGCCTGACATCGGGGCGGTCCTTATGTTTCATCCCGACGCGGTAGCTGCCGCCCACGCGGAGATCGACCTCGGCGACCGGTGTCGTGTAATCGTCGGTAGGCGCAAACCAACGGACCATGACCGCGGGGTCGGTCCAGGCAGCGAAGACCTTCTCGATCGGCGCGGGGATGGTCCTGTTGAGGCGAATCGTGGAATCGGGCGTCCGCGTCAAAGCGGCCACATCGGCGTTCATGTCGCGCATCAGTTGATACCTGAGTTCCCGATCGGGCTCGAGGGCGCGCATCACGATGGGATCAAACGGAAGGCCAGCCGGCGCCTTTGCCGACGGCGGCTGCGGCACTTCGCGCGGAGTTTCGCCTGTCAGCATCTCGTAACACACGACCCCGGTGGAGAAGATGTCGGCGCGGTGGTCCACGCTTTGGGGCATTGCACGCTGCTCGGGAGCCATGTAGCGCCAGGTCCCGGCCACTCGGCTTTCGTCAAGACCTGCTTGCTTGGTTGGGTCGAGCCACTTTGCCAGGCCAAAATCGACCAGGCGCACATGTTTGCGGTCGTCAACGAGAATGTTCTCCGGCTTGACGTCGCGGTGGACAATGCCGCTTTCGTGGGCATGCTGAAGGGCCTGGCCGATTTGAGGCAGGAAGTCGAGCACATCGCGCTCGGAGACGGCCTTTTGGGCAATCAGGCTACGCAGGGTGTTTCCAGCAACGTATTCCATCACCAAGTAATACAATCCGTCGACCTTGCCACCCTCAAAAACGGTGACGATGTAGGGATGAGTCAGTTTGGCCAGAGCGCGAGCCTCCTGGATGAAGCGACGCTGGGCATCCTCGTCGTCGAAATCCGGGCGGATGAGCTTGATGGCGACTGGACGATTAAGAAACGGTTGCCGGCCCTTGTAGACGACGCCCATGCCGCCGTGGCCGAGAATCTCGGTTGCCTCGAGGTTGGGCAGGCGGGCTGTCAACTCCGCCGGCGAGGGTGCCACGAATTTGCCTGCGCGATGGTAGGCGGCGGTCTGTTGTTCGTCCTGTGGGCCGGTAGGCATTGAAGGTTCTCTGAGGCCAGGAAAAATCCGTTATTTTAGCAGCGCTTCAACACCTCGCGCCAGAAATCCGGCACGGCTTCGAAAGCGGCGAGGTAGGTGGCTTCCAGCGGCACGGGGACGTATTCCTCCGGCGTCAGGAACAACGCCACGGTGGGCAGCACCTCCCCCACCGCAACCGGCTCGACAAACGCCGCCGCCGCCGCTCCGCCGATGTAGGACGCGCAAGTCAGCGGTTTGGCCGGGTCGAATTGAAAGATGTCGTCGCCCTCGCCCTCGTCCTCGCCCCAGACCTGCGGGTGAATTCCTGCCGGATCTCGCGAGGTGGGCGGGAACAAGTCCACCAGGGCCAGGTGAACGCCAGCCGTCAACAAATCCTGGGCCTTGCTCACAAAGGTGGTCATGGCGCTGCGGCTAGTCTTGTTGCCGGGCGAGAGGATTTCAAGGACGGCCACGACGCGGTGTTCGCTCACATGGCGAATCGTCACCGCTTTTTTCTTGGTGGCGTACCAATGGGGGATATTGGTGATCCGAAAGCGGGCCTGCGGCGGCGAATCAGCTAGGGCTACACCACCCTGTTTAGAACGTCCTGACGATTTTTTCCGCTTTTTGCCGCCCAGTGGATGTTGCAGCGTCAACACGTCTGGCACGACGCCGCCGGCGATTTGCTCGGCCAGCGCGTAATAGTCCGTGCCCTTGAGACGGAGATTAACGGCGTGTTTGATCGTCGAGATCCACTCGTGGTGAAAGTCGTGAAAAATGCCGGCGTCAACACGGGTCCAGTCGTGGATTGGCATGGCGTGGGCCTCCGGAAAGTGACTGTGCATGTGGTCATTATAGATGCACGGACCCGCTTCGAAGTGGCACCGACCAAAAAAACAGGCCCTGCGTGGCGAACATGCCAGCAGAGCCTTCTCTTGAACGGCGTGCGTGGGTGGAATCAGGTCAAACTGGCCTGGTTTCACTGAACGGCCGATAGACCCGTCGACCGCCCGCAGTGTAATCGGAGACAAACCCATTGCCGTCGGCGATGCGATTGCTGTTGTCGTTGGCTTCGGGCGGTTGCGTGGCCAATGCCCGGTAGATTTCGCGGGTATTGAGCCCCGCCTTGCGGCCATGATCCAATAGTCGGCTGTGGTCGGAGCGACTCATGCTGCCACCTTCCCCTCAGTTAGCGGCCTGTTGAAACTCCATACAAGCTTAGCTTGCGTTTGGGCCGCTTGCTATCGCTGTCTCGTGTCTTGCCCCCCGATTTGGATGCGGTCCGCCAATCAGTTCCACAACACCCCCAAGGATTCACGAAACCCCCTACTTTGACAAATCCCTAAGAGCGGCAATGGTCGAGCGGGTCATGGCCTCAACGGCTGCTTCCCAGCGCGGCTCACCCGGCGAAAAGCAGGCAGTGATGCCGCGCGCTGTTGACGATCGCGCCAAGACCGTCCGGCCGAAATCCTGCCGCCACGTCCTTGGGCGTGCCGCCTTGGGCGCCCAGGCCGGGCATCAGCAGCCATGCCTCGGGTATCAAGCCCCGGACAGTGGCCAATTCCGCGGGATGGGTAGCGCCGACCACCGCTCCCACGTCGCCCAGGCCGCATTGCCCCAGGTTTTCGTGTGTCCACTGGCCGACCGCCGCGGCGACGTGGTGAAAGAGCGGCTTGCCGTCGCACACCAAATCCTGGAATTGGCCCGCGCCGGGATTGCTGGTCCGCACCAGCACGAAAACTCCCCGGCCATCGCGGCGAGCGGCGTTCAAGAATGGCTCGACGGCGTCGCGCCCCAGGTAGGCGTTGACTGTCATCGCATCCGCGTCCCAAACCGTGTGAAGCTGGTTGCCAATGCTGACGCCGCCAAAGGCCGCGTCGGCGTAGGCCTGAGCGGTCGAGGCGATGTCGTTGCGTTTGCTGTCGAGAATGGTGACGAGGCCAAGTTCGCGAGCCCGGCTCAGAACGCGTTGCAAGGCCGCCATACCCGCCGGTCCGCAGGCTTCGAAAAAGGCGCTCTGGGGTTTGATCACCGCGACCAGCGGAGCCACAATGTCCAGCACGCGGAAGCACAGTTCTTGAAAGGCCGCTGCCGCGGATTGGAGCGGTGAGCCAACGTGGCGCTTTGTCAGTTCATTGGGAAGCTGGTCCCAACGGGGATCCAGTCCCACGCACAGGGCGGTCCCTTTCTGGCGGACAGCAGCCGCAAGACGATCTGCGAAATGATCCATGAGGGCTTTTTTAGGAATGTAGGTCAGGCTTTCCAGCCTGACTTAAACTGCCAGAGACATGTCAGCCTGGAAAGGCTGACCTACGAATGCCGGCATTCTACTCCGGCGGCTTGGGTTGTGCAGGGCGCCGTGCCGGCCCCGACGCCCGCGGGGTAGTGCTCTTGACTCCCTCGCGCAACTTCTTTTTGGCGCGGCTCAGGATGGGGCCAATCGTGTTGACGGGAATGCCCAGCAGCGTGCTGATTTCTTCGTAGCTGCGGCCTTCCAGGTAGGCCAGGCGCACCACGCGCCGTTCGCGCGAGGGCAGTTTCTTGAGCAGCTTGGCGACTTCCTCCAGCGTTTCCAGACCAACGCCGCGCGACGGCTCTTCAGGCTCGTGGTCGTGGTGTTTGCCGTCGGCTTGCAGCTGCACTTCCCGGTTGGCCTGGCGCTTGGCCAGGGCTTGCACGCTGATGCGCCGCGCGATCACCGTCAGATAGGTGGCCAGGCTGCTCTCCTTGCGAAACTGGCGGAGCACGGCGTAATCGTTGGCGACGATCTGCAGCAACACCTCGGACGCCAGATCCTCGACCTCTTCGGCCCGCAAGGTGACGCTGCGCAGATGCCCAGCGTGGTTAATGACATGGTAAATCAACCCCAGAAAGCGGTCGACAAATTCATTCCACGAACCCGGCTGGTGGCCAAGGCAGCGCTTGAGCAGTTCACGATCCACATTGGTCAGCGGCACGTTGGTTTCCCCGTCTCCTGCGAGTTCACTTAAAGGCTCCAAAAAAAGGGGACAGGCCCCGTTGCCGGAACGGCCCGAAGGGTGCTTCGCACAACGGGGCCTGTCCCCTTTTTTTGGAGCCTTTCACGGCCGAAAAGCGCGCACCCTTTCCGCTCCATTTTACCCGCGCCGCGCCGCCAGGGGTAGGGCATGCGCGTCATTTATGCGGATTATTGTGTCGCCCAGCCGGACTCTTCGGCGCCGGCGCCCTCTGTTAGCTGGCCTGTCGAATCGGTATAGTTGATACATGTCCGCGTTTTTTCACAACCTCAGACACCTGGTTCCCGGCTGCCGACCATGAGCACCACCACAGCTGACCCCTGGTTCCAAACCCTTTTCGCCGAGCGCATCGGCGGCGTCAACTACGGCAAGGGCACCGAAATCTACAAGTTCGAGAAGATCAAGCGGGCCAAGCGGGCCGTGCTGGCCGCCCATCCCGAGCGCCAGCTGCTCGACTTCGGCATCGGCGAAAACGACGACATGGCCGATCCCGCTGGTGCGCGAAGAGGTCAAACGCGAGGTCGACCAGCTCGAAAACCGCGGCTACGCCGACAACGGCATCCAGCGCTTCAAGGACGCCGCCGCCGCCTTCATGAAGAAGGTCTTCGGCGTCACGCTCGACCCGGCCACCGAGATCAACCACGCCATCGGCTCCAAGCCGGCCCTGGCCATGCTGCCGGCCTGCTTCATCAATCCCGGCGACGTCACGCTGATGACCGTGCCCGGCTACCCGGTCGCCGGCACCCACACCAGGTATTACGGCGGCGAGGTCCACAACTTGCCGTTGCTCGAGGAAAACGGCTTCTATCCCGACCTTGCACGGCATCCCTGCCGACATCAGAAAGCGGGCCAAGCTGCTGGTCATCAACTACCCCAACAGCCCGACCGGGGCGGTGGCCACGCGCGATTTCTATAAGCGCGTCATCGACTTCGCCCTGACCAACCGGATCGTGGTCGTGCAGGACGCGGCCCACGTCCTGCTCAGCTTACGACGGCCCGCCGCTGAGTTTCCTGCAAGTCGACGGGGCCAGGGAAGTCGGCGTCGAGATTCACTCGATGTCGAAGGGCTTCAACATGATCGGCTGGCGCATGGCGTTCGTGTGCGGCCATCCGAAGATCGTGCAGGCCTTTGCCGACGTCAAGGACAACAGCGATTCCGGCCAGTTCATGGCGATCCAGCAGGCCGCCCGAGCCGCCCTGGAGCATCCGGAGTTGGCGGACCGCATCCGGGAGAAGTATCGCCGCCGCTTGCGGAAACTGGTCGCGGCGCTGAACAAAGTCGGCTTCCAGGCGAAGATGCCGGGCGGCACCTATTTCCTGTATGTGCGCGTCGCCGAAGGGCTGCGGCGACAAGGCATTCGCCAACGCCGAAGAGGCCTCGCAGTTCCTGATTCAGGAGCAGTCGGTCATCTGCGTGCCCTGGGACAACGCCGGGGCGTATTTGCGCTTCTCGGCGACGTATCTGGCCAAGGACGAGGCGGAGGAAGATCGGCTGATGACGGAGACGGCGGCAAGGTTGGGACGATTACAGTTGCGGTTTTGATCACTTTTTTATTTTTTGCAAGAGGAGGATATCATGGGAGCCAATCGACCAGGAGCGCGGCGGACCGCACGTTTGAAACGGGCAAAGAAGGAAGCAGTACGGCTGGCGAAGAAGGCGGATGCGGCGCAGGGGACTGCCGGCGCCGCGAAATCGAAGGCGAATACGTAAGGACTGGAGGCTGGGGCTTGAAAGTCAGAGCATTGCCGAAGATGCTGGAAGAGGATGGATGGGTTTTGGACCGAACACGCGGGAGCCATCGCCAGCTGTTCCACCCGAGCAAACCTGGCACAGTAACGGTCTCGGGTCATCAAAATGACGATATTCATCCCAAGACCTTGAAGAGCGTTCTGCGCCAGGCAGATTTGGAGGACGAAAAATGAAGCAGTACACCGTAATCTACGAATCGGGCAAGCGCAACTGGTCGGCCTACGTACCAGACCTTCCCGGTTGTATCGCGACAGCAAAGACGCGCAAGCAGCTCGAGCGAGTTATCCGTGAGGCCGTCGCGTACCACATCGAAGGCTTGAGTGCACGAGGAGAGACCATCCCAAAACCGAGTATCGAGGCGGGCCTTGTAAGTGTTGCGATCAAGTAGGGTGAGACGAAGTTGACCCTGCAATGCCCCTTCCAGTTACCCATTGGGCCGGAGTATCGTCATGCGACCGATTCCGCACCATCTACTTTGGTTGGGTCATGCTGGTGATGGCCGAAACTTTCGCCGCATATTCGACGCTGGCATTCAAGCCGTGGTCCACCTTGCCGCCGAGGAGCCAGTCAAGGATGTGCCTCGTGACTTGGTTTTTTGCCGCTTTCCGTTGGTAGACGGGCCAGGCAACGACAGGAAGCTGCTTCAGCTGGCGATTACGACCGTAGGAAACTTGCTGAAAATGGACATGCCTACTCTTGTCTGCTGTGGGGCGGGACTGAGCCGTTCGCCAGTCATCGCTGCCGCTGCAATGGCCTTGGTCTTGGGGCAATCCGCAGACGAGTGTTTGAAGCAGGTCACCGAGCATTGCCCGGCAGATGTGTCCCCTGCGCTATGGGAAGCGGCAGAAACTGTCGTGGAGGAAGGACGGGGTTCAACGATCTGAACTTGGAACTACTTGCCCGACGCGCCCTTGGTCGATTTCCTTCTTTCACCCTTGGGTTTCATAAAGCGAAAAAGCCAGCCGCTGGGTGATACCACCATTCTGATTGCTGTGAAGGCTACCCAGCAAATCGGCACGGCGATCAACCAGATAACTACTGACCAGCCAACTACCCGCCCAGGCGACACGCGGAACGGAAGCTTCCAAAGGTCAATTGCTTTGCCGTCCCGGAGCGTTGCCAGGACTTTGCCGTCGGGCGAAAACTCGGCGTCGGTGCATTGGGGAAAAGCCCGCAGTTGCCGGCCATCGGCGGTTTGCCACACGCGGACGATTGGACCGCCTGGACTGTCTGGAAAGGGGTTGAATTTGTCAGGCAGCCATTTCGCCAGAAACGGTTCCTGTCCAAGTTGACTAATTCCCTTTGCAATGAACATCTTGCTGTCCCGAGAAAACGAGGACTGAGACTCTTGGCCCTCCGTGTCCATGGCCCAGGGTCCAAACCGTCCAAAATCGCCATTGACGACGAGGTCGATGCCACGTTCCGGCGCTGAAAGGTGGATGAGTTTAGCGCCTGCTGACATCGGGATTATCACCCACTTGGCGTTAGGTAAGAAGTGCGCGTAATCGGAGAACGACGCAATCTCCTTTGGGGTCGAGGTTACATCCCACAACGTCGTTTGCAAACTCTGCGTGGGGCTGGCGCCATACGCCCCAAGAGTTTTGCCGTTGGCACTAAATGAAAGCCGCTGCAATCGCTCGCCAACAAATGCCTTAAACGTCACTGACCAACGCCTTTCGCCTGTCATGATGTCGAACAGGACAACCTCGCCATTGCCATCCGGCAGATCGGCGGCGGCGGCAAACGTCCGCAAGTCCGGCGAAAATGCAACGATGGTGGCTGGAGTTCGAAGCTGTTTTAACACTACAGCATCCTTGCCGATTTTCCAAAGGAGGACTTCGGTGTCCCTGCGAATGTCCTTTCGGTGGAATGACCCAAACGTATTTCCATCAGGTGCGAAAGCCAGCGTGTCGAAGGAGCCCTCGACCGTAAACTGTTCTTGCCAGGTTTCGATGTTCCAAAACGTGACGTATTCCTTTTTCGGCCAATCTCTGTAGTTCGGAAAAACGACAAAACGTCCATCGGGGGAAAATCGGAAAGCCACCCAGGGCGCGGACCAAAGGCCAACTTTCGTTGGAGGCCGAAGACTTGCCGCTTCTTCGCCGGTATTCAAATTCCACAGGGTGAGTTCGGCTTCCTTTTCGTGGGCAGCGACCAACGCGCTGTCAGGGGAAAAGGCCACCGTTTCAATGGCTTTCCAGCCAATGGCCAGGACAAAGCGCTCGCGTCCAGTCGCGACGTCCCAAACCCGAAGCGGCCCAGCGGATCGGCCGGCACCCACTCCACTACCCGAGGTAACGAGCATGGTGCCATCAGGAGAGAAAAGGAACAGACCACAGGTGTCATCGAGTTTCAAGGTCGCGTAAGGTCGTACAGGCGTCAACCACCACGCGAGGGCTAAGCTCACGGCGAACAGGGCCAGGAGGACGACGGCAACGCGACGCACCGACCGCCTGGATGCGGGTTGTCGTTCAGGTGTGGGTTGGACGGGCATGGGGTGATCCATGCAGGTGAGGTAACCCAAAAAAGCTTTCCGCACAAGCGGCTTCGCCGCTCACCTTTTCCGCTTCCAGGTGGCGTCGATCAATTGCTTCCACGCTTCCCCATCCTTGACCGACACGATCCACTGAAAGCTATCGTTGTCGAGGAAGCGGATCACCTGACGGACTGACGACAGCTTTTCTGGAGTAAAGGGCACCCAACCAATGTGCAGGGTGTTGGCGTCCTTGCTTTCCATGATCGTCTCGGTAATGGTGCCATCGAAGGCAAAGCTGATCTGGAAGAGACTCTTCTTCTCTGGGTGCCAGGCCATCACGCCCTCGTAGCGCTGGTACTCCTTGTCGCCGTCGCGCACCATGGTTTTAGTTGTCATGATTTTTTTGCCCAGGCTCCAGGCGTAGATGCCGCGGGCTTGCAAGGTTTGGCCGTCGGCCCATTTGCCTGCTACTTCCCATTCGCCGGCAAAGCGGGCCAGCGCGGCCAGTTTGTCGTCTGCCGTCTGCCCGCCGGCACGGATTGGGACGACCGCCGCCAGTAATACTATTGCCACCATTGACCGCTTTATCAAGCTCATAATTGCTCTCCCTTGGTTGCCGCCCTTTGGCCGTGAGTTTGAGTAACATAGCCAACGATCAAGCCGACCACGGCTCCCGGCAGCATGATTTGCCAGAAGTAGACTCGACCCAATCCGATGTACTGCATCAAGGCCACGCCAAAAGCCAACAGAGCACCGACGACAAGGCCGAAGATGATGCCGAGTTTCACCGAGACAACCTTGTGGGCGAAGAAGCCGATGATCGCGCCCGCGATAATGCCCTTGATTACCGAGCCGACCACAATGCCCCCAAGTTCCGGCGCCGTCTCCGGCGCCGATAGCGGTGCCGTCAAGCCGTCAAAAATCCCCAGTATTCCGCCCAGGATGATGCCAAGTTGCCATTTTTTCATGGAAAACTCCAGTTGGTGGTAGCGCGGTCTTTTGTTCTATTACCCCAAGGGCGAAATTCCTTTAGAACCTATCCGAAAAAGGGGTCAGGCACCGTTGCCGGAACGGCCCGGAGGGTGCTTCGCACAACGGTGCCTGACCCCTTTTTCGGATAGGCTCTTAGGTGTTGGCGAAAATCAGCAACAAAACACGCATGACGACGTAAGCAAGGATCAGCACCACGGGCATGCGGTACTTCGCGGCCAGGCGCAAAGCCGCTCCCACGACTCCCTCCGGGTGAGACCGGATGGGCCGATGGGCCAGGAAATCCGTGATTTCCCCCGCCAGCTCCGTGACGCTGGCGTGGCGGTCGTGCGGTTCGGACGCCAGCGCTTTGAGACACACCGATTTCAATGGCCGCGGGGTGGGCACGCCCTGCCAATGCCAAACGGTCCCCGGCCCCCTATTGGCTGGGCGCCCCGCAAGGAGGAAATAAAGGATACCGCCCAGACCGTAGACGTCGGCACGTTCGTCGATCCGGTCCAATTCGCCTCGCGCCTGTTCTGGCGCCATGTAGCCGGGTGTGCCGACGACGGTCCCGGGACAGGCATCGGCGGGGCGATTGCCGATTTCCTTGGCAACCCCCCAGTCCATGACCAGGACTTCGCCAAATTCGCCGACCATGACGTTCTGCGGCTTCAGGTCGCGGTGCAGCACACCCCGAGCATGGGCAAATGCCACGGCCTCGCAGATTTTTTGAAATAGTCGAAGCCGTTCTTCCAGACCGGTCTGCAGCACTGCCTCCTCGTCGAGCCTGCGGCCGTGCACCAGTTTCATGGCGCAGTAATAACGGCCATCGGGCAACTCGCCGGCATCGTGGACGGGGACAATGCCGGGGTGTTCGACTCGGGCAAGGACGCGAGCCTCCCGCAGCATCCGCGCCGGCGTCGGCGGGCGCTGTATGCAGAACCTTGAGGGCCACAGTGCGGTCGAGCACGCGGTCGTGGGCGCGGAAGACGGTACCCATGCCGCCGCGGCCAATCGGCTCGGCCAACTCGTAGCGAGGTTCCTCCGGATCCGGCGCGGCCGCGATCTTGCACAGGCGAGCCAGGGCCGCGTCGGAAAGCTCACTCATGGGCCGCGTTCTCCGAACAACCGGTCTACCTCTTGCTGATACTCCTCCGCGGTGCCGGTGGCGGCACGAAGCCGCTCAAGCACCAGGCGCCGGAATTGCCGGCGAGCCAGAGCAAGGTAATTCGTCACCTGAGTCGTCGGCAAGCCGAACTCCTCGGCCATTTCCGCATAGCTCGGTGCGGCGGTCTCGCCCGCGCCTTCGGCCCCGGTGGAGGGTTCAAGCAAATCATAGCGCTGGAACATTGTGAAATGAATCTGTTTCCCGGCCTCTTCACACCACTGCCGCAGATCCTCGACGGCCGACGCGAATAACTCGCGGAGCCATTCGCTTCGAAAGAATTCGTCAGGATCCGTGCCGGCGAGCTGTTCGTGGCGCACCAATTCCAGTTCGTTACTGCTATCAACAAGCGGTAGCAACCGGACAAGGCCTCCTCGCTTCTGACGATTGGCCGCCCGAAGATCCTTGGCGACGAATCCGTCAACACAGAGTCGGACAAAAGTGCGAAAACGCGCCCGGGAGGCGTCGAAGTGCGTGAAGAAGCCCTTTTCCAGCACTTCCACGAAAAATGCCTGAGTGAGATCCTTGGCGTCTTCGTTGCCTCGGCCCCAGTGGGCCCGGAGATACTTGTAAACGGGTTTCCAGTATGCTGAGAGCAGCGTCTCATATGCTTGCCTGCGGACGGCCGGATCCGGGTCGGCGGCCGCCCGGACAAGGTAACCTTGTGTTGCCGGGAAAGCAATGGCGTGGCCGCCGAGGTCGGTGTCGTCGTTCATGCTTAAAGTTCTCACCGGTAAACGAGCACCCACTGTGTCGAGTGAGCACTCGCCAAAATCGGCTATCGTTTCATCCGTGACGTCGCCCTACGACTTGTTCACCACCACGTAATACAAGTCGGTAGCGACCTGAAATTGGTCCTTCGGAAGCGGCGATTTCAGCGACTGCCAATCGGCCGTGGGTGTAATGGTCTGCCAGCTATCCTTGCGTGCCGACGCGGATCGGCATGGCAAACCCCTTCTCATCGGCCTTCCAGCGATAGCTAAGCTCGCCCTCGCCGAATTTCAGCTCCAGGACCGGCAACGCGGCGTGACGCAGATACTGGTCGAAAATCGGCGTCAGGTTCTTGCCGGTTTGCTTGTTGAAATACTCGACGACGTCCTCGGTCATGATCGCCTTGTACTTGAAGTGCTGGTAGAAGTCACGCAGCAGCGTCCACCAGCGTTTGTCGTCGTCCACGATGCTGCGCAGCGTGTTGATGAAGAGGGCGCCTTTGAAATATTGGTCCGCAGGCGGGTTGGCATTGATGCCGCGGCGGGGCACAATCGGTTGGGTATTCTTCACTTTCGACTTGTAACCGCTCAGGTACTTGAGGGCGTCGGCCTTGCCCCAGCGGTGCTCGACGTACAGGCTTTCGAGATAGGTCGTCCAGCCTTCGTGAATCCACATATCGGAGCGGTCGGCGGCGCTGACGCTGTTGCCGAACCACTCGTGGCCACTTTCGTGAATGATGATGAAATCGAAACGCGGGCTGATGCCGACGCCCGTCCAATCGCGACCCAGGTAGCCGTTCTTGAAGCCGTTGCCATAGGTCACGGCACTCTGATGCTCCATGCCGGAATAGGGCACCTGAATGAGCTTGTAACCGTCTTTCTTGAATGGATACTCGCCGAAGTAGTGCTGAAACGCCTCGAGCATTCCCCTGGCCTGGGCGAATTGTATCCTGGCACGGTCCAGGTCTTCGGGGAGGGCGTAGAAGTCCATGTCCAGATCACCCAGCTTTTCGGAGAAATGCTCATAGGCGCCGATATTCAACGAAACACAGTAATTGTTGATGGGATAGTGCACGTGCCAATCCCAGCGGGTAAAGCCGTCGCCGAGGTCTTTTTTGCCGACGAATTTTCCGTTGGAAACATCCACCAAGCCGTTGGGGATCGCCACGCTGATGTCCATCGACTCGACCTTGTCGCGCCACTGGTCCTTGTTCGGCCACCAGACACTGGCGCCTTGACCCTCGCAGGAGGTAAAAATCCAGTGCCGGCCCTTCGGATCCTTGCCGAATGTGAAGCCGCCGAATCGGCCCCCCTGGGTGGGCGTGCCGGAGTAGTAAAAATCAATGGAAACGTCGCGGCCCGCCTTCAGCGTTTCCGGAAAGTCAACGAAGACCGCGCCGCTGTCGCGCTGGTACATGAGCTCGGTTTCGCCGAGGAGGATTTTGTCGATGGCGAGCGCGGCATGCAGGTCGAGCTGGATGCGGTTATCGTCCTTGAGCATCTTGAAGCGGATGGTGTTCTTGCCGCTGATCCTTTTCTTTTCGGGATCGACACGCACGTCGAGATGGTAGTAAAGCAGATGGCTGTTGGCGCGATAGCGGCCGTATTCGCCGCGCAGGAGGTCGGCTTTCGACTGAGCGGTTGCGGATTTCGGTTGGAGAAACGCGCCCAGGCCGATCAGGACAATGAGCGACAGCGTGATGGTGGGCCAGGTGCGGAATGGCCGCGAGCAATCGCGAGTGTTCACAGGCATCGTTTCTTTCTCTTGGGTATTTTCGAACCTTGCCAGGCAGTGTCGCCATGGCACAGTGTACGCCGCTCGTTTTGGATTTCCAGCTGCGAACGATGCAAAGACGCGATACAATACGGCACACTGGTTGTCGTGAGGGGATCGGGCTGGTCGGTGTTGGAAAGGCTAATTAGTGTCCGTCCTGGAATGTGAAAACCTGGTGTTTTCTTGGGTTTTCGACCGAATCCTCCCTCGAAGATTGTAGTTGGGAATCCTACAATAGGAGTAGAAATCCGGGATTTACAAGAAACCGGCCTCCGATCTTCACGGAAGAATCGTTATGCGTCAGGCTTTCAATTCGGAATTGCGGTTGGGTTACTTCCCGATCGATGAAGTGGAACTGAACGTGAATTGCCGGGATGAAATCATCCCCATTCTGCGAGCGTTGCAGCATGTCTACAAAGACGCGAAGCTGCGCCGGGAGATTGTGGCCTTGGTGGCAGAAGATGTGAACGCAACGACCAGTGACGATCTGGGTCGGCCCGGGCTCGACTATTGGCCGATTATTGTGCTGGCGGGTGTACGTCTGGGTTGCAATTTGGATTATGACAAGCTGCAAGATTTGGCCGAACAACATCGGAATCTGCGGTTGCTCATGGGGATTGGGGATTGGGACAAGGTCGAGGATTTTGATTGGCGGCGAATTCGCGCCAACCTTTGCCTGCTGCAGCCGAAGACGTTGGTAAAGCTCAACCAGTTGATTGTTGGCACGGGGCATAAGTTGAAACCCCAGGCGGCCGAGGCGGTGCGTGGTGATTCGTTCGTGGTCGAGACGAACATTCATTATCCCACGGAGTCGAGTCTGATTGGCGATGGCTTGCGCAAGGTGGTGACGTTGGCGGCGGAGCTGGCCGTGGCCCACGATCAGCCGGGCTGGCGTCAGCATGAGCATTTGCTGAAAAACATCAAGGATATCGTGCGGGAGGTTAGTCAAGCGTCGCGGTCCAAGCGTCAAGGGGCCAACCGTGTCAAGCGCGGATATCAGAAGTTATTGAGATTGGCGGAGGACCTGATGGGCCGAGCCCGCCAACTGCTCGCGACCTTGATTTTCCAGGTCGAACCCCGTGAGGTGGACCGGCTGGCGGCGGGAGCGGAACTGAAATTGCGCCATTACCTGGAGTTGACGGAGAAAGTGTGCGGGACAGCCAAGCGGCGTGTGCTGCTGGGGGAAACCGTACCCAACGAAGAAAAGATTTTCAGCATCTTTGAGCCGCACACGGAACTAATCATGCGGGGCAAGGTGCCCAACCCGATCCAATATGGTCATAGGGTGCTGGTCATCGAGGATGCCGCCGGTTTCATCTGTCATTATGAGGTGGTGGCCAATGGAGTATTGGATCAGGACTTGGTGGTGCCGACCATGAAAAAGTTGCAAAAACGTTTAGGAGGCAAGATCGAGCGGGCGTCATTTGACCGGGCCTTTCACACGCCAGAAAACCAGGAAGAGCTGGCCCAGATCGTGGCGCATCCATGTATTCCCAAAAAAGGCCAAAACCTTGGCCGCCAACAACAGAAGGAAGCAACCGTGGAATTCCGTGAAGCACGACAGAGCCATCCGGGCATAGAGTCAGCGATTGGTGCCCTGCAAGCAGGCAACGGCTTGGAGCGTTCTCGTGACAAGAGCGAGCTGGGCTACGAGCGCTACGTGGGCTTGGGCATCCTAGGCCGCAACCTGCAAGCATTGGGCAAGCTCCTTTTAGCCCAAGACAACGCGAAGTGCGAGGCGGCCAAGTCCAAACGCAAGAAGAAAACCGGTTAGCAGGGCCTTTCGGTCGCGGAAATTGCGGGAATCCACGAGCCGAGGGAAGCGGAGGGGAGAAAATCCATCGCCAAAGGCACCCTCGCGGCGCATTCGCCGCCAAACCAATCGAAAAAGATAAAATAATGAATTGTCAACGAGACGCCACTGCTATCAGGCCGGCCACAAAACTGAAAAAGTGCCGTTTCCGGACGGACACTAATTATGGGGGGCAAAGGACAAAAAAAGTCGGTCCAACTGCCTGCTCAGCCAGCAGAAACGCCGGCAGCCCCACCGAGTCCGCCGGTAATTCATGAAGCAACGCTGCTTCCAGGCGGTGCCGTAAGGAGAGGAAAAGCCATCACCCAAGCGCAGGCAGAAGCCTTGCGTCGAAATGGTCAAGATGTGGTAGTGTGCGGGCCGCAACACGGTGCAAATATGAATCTTGCGCACGACATTGAACGCAACGCAAATGGACCTTACAAGCGTTGTGGTCCGCACCCGTGGGCCGGACCAAATGGATTGCCGCACTACCAGCCTGACCCGAGACCACCGACGGGGCATACTTTTTACGAAACGGCGAACAGAAATGCCCGTTAAGAACAAAATGCTGTTTTTTACACCAGAACTATACCGGCGTTACAACTCGCAGGACGAGAATTTAGCGCTAGCGGCGGATGCGGAATGGGAAGCCGCCATAGTCAGGTATCATCAATACTTGGCTACGCTGCCAGTGGAGATGCCGTCACCGGTGGCCGAGCTGTCAAAGCTTTGCCTTCACGATGGCGAAATCCTGTGTCGCCAAGAGCAGCAAGATCCGTTGAACAACTGGTGTTTTGAGGATAGGGCAGGTGCTCGGCCGATCCGGCCTTTCGGGGTGGCGACGCTTGCTGTCCGCGTTGATGATGAGTTGGTGACGATATTCTACTTTTTATGCGATCACATGACTGAGCAACCGGCCGCTAAGGATTGGCCATTTTCCAAGAAGCATGAGCACTGGCTCTACGATGAAGTCCATTGGCAACAGGGCGACCGCGGCAGGTTTACTCATCTAATTCTGCTAAGCACCGGAGTCGTGATGACCATACCGTTTCGTAGCGTGTTACTGTCCCGCTTTCGACTTTCTCCGCTCAGCGCGGAAAGCGGTAAGCAAAGTGCTTGACTCAGTTGCCGGTCATTCAAACGTGAGCCGTATTCTCGGGAAAAAAAGTGGCAGGAACCATTTGTCAGCTCGGACCTCCGGCTGTTCGGGTCCGCCTTGGTCCTACCCGCTACCAGCTCGGAACACGTGCCCGCACTTCAAGCACTCATATTCCCCTTTGTCCAACACCCGACTCAACCCCGTAATAATCTGGAAAAAAGCGAAAAACATGAACCAAAACAGAGAAAAAATCATCAGACCGCCTGCCGGCTTGGAATCGTCGTGATGGCCGTAAGGCTTGAATCCGCGGGTGCTGCCGCAGTTAGGACACAGAAGGCTGCTTTTGCCACTGGCCATCTCCTTGTCGACTTCCGCCTTGACCGCAAGGGCCGAATGCATTTTCGGGTCCGCTCCGCAAGTGGGACATCGATCCTCGGCCACGACCGAACCGTCCGCCGGCCTGCATGCGTTGTGGACGGGGTTGTAGCAAAGATCGCAAAAGTCACCCTCGGTGATCGAATTGATGAGCCGATTACAGGCTGAACACTTCAATCCGACGATTTGCGGCAGGTGATCCATGGTTCGTTCCTTAAACTGGAACTCTGCAGTTGCCATGTTACTTGCTTTTCTCGTTAGCAAACGCCCTGCTCGCCGCCTCCTGAAATCCTTTCCTCACCTCCGACGCATCCGAATTCGGGAAATTCGCCCTCTGCACCATGAGGATGTAGGCTCGCTTCGCGACCGGATCGATCCACGCCTGCGTGCCGTAAGCTCCCCCGTGGCCGAATGTCCCCGGCGAAAGCATGCCGGTAACGCCCTGAGGCTCGCGGACGACGCACCAGCCGAGGCCCCAGCCGTTGCCGTCGGTGAAGCCGGTTTTAAGGCCAGCGGTCTGGATCGTCGTCATGAGCTTGACGGTCTCCGGCTTGAGATAGCGCTTGCCGTCAAGCTCGCCGCCGCGCAGGACCATCTGGCAAAAGCGCGCGTAATCGGAGGCGGTGGAAAAGAGCCCGCCGTTCGGCGCGGGGAAACGATCCACGCTCGTGGGCGATTTGCCGTTGAGGAAACCGATTTCGGTCGGTTCGAGATCCCCCTTGGCCGTGCGCTTGATACGACTTGGCCAGGCGCGGCAGTTGTTTCTCGGTCAGATAAAAGGTGGTGTCTTTCATCCCCAGCGGACCGAAAAGCCGGCGCTCGAGCAACTTTTCGAGCGGTTCGCCCGTGACCACCTCGGCGATCCGGCCGCCGGTGTTGATGCCCGATTGGCAGTAAACCCATTTCGAGCCCGGCGTGAACGCGACCGGCTTGGCGACATACAGAGGGATGACGGAGGCCAGGGTTTTGCATTCGCGTGCCTGGGCACCCGTGATTTCGCCCATGCCCGACGTATGCGTAAGCAAGTGACGGATTGTAACCTGGGCCGGTTTGCCGTCAGCGGTCTTGAGCGCCTTGAATTCCGGCAGGTATTTCTCGACTGGATCGTCGACGGAAAGGAGTCCTTCATCCTGGAGCATGAGCAGCAGCGTCGCGAGAATCGGCTTGCTCATGGACGCGATCCAGAAAATGGCGTCGGTCCGCATCGCCTCGGCGGGATTGAGCCCCGCGTTGCCCGTCGCGTCAAGGTCAACGACTCGGTCAGGCGTCGCGACCAGGGTCACCGCGCCGGCGATCTCATTGGCGGCGATATATTTGCGCAGCCGGTCGCTGATTGCCGAGACGGCTGGCGGCGGGTCTTTCTGCTGAGGCGAAACCTCATCCGGTCGAAGGCGACCACACAGAGTCCCAAAAATGGCAAGGAACAGAAGTGGAATGAGTTTGCGCATGACATCCTCGATTGAAGATAGTGGCCCTTTCAGGCCATATGATACTCAATGGAACATGTCAGGCGATGGCGAATTCGCAGGCACGATGGAGACCGCCGCATGGATTTGACTCTGCTTGGCACAGGCTGCCCGCAAGCCGACACGGAGCGCCACGGCCCAGCCAGTCTCGTGTGCCACAATGACCTCGCTTTCCTGGTGGACTGCGGCTCAGGTGTGACGCAGCGGCTGCTTGCTGCCGGCTGCAGCGGCCGGGAGCTCGATGCCGTGTTCTTGACGCATTTGCACTCTGATCACATCGTCGATCTGTTCCAGTTGATCATCTCCAGCCTGGCACCAGGGACGAGACCGCCCTCAATGCATCTTTGGGCCGCCCGGCACTCGCCATTATTGTGACGGTCTGATGGCCCTGTGGCGCGCGGAACTCGACCAACGCATTACCCACGAGCAGCGAAGTTCGACGCGAGCCCTGGAGCTAGAGGTCGTCGAATTCCAGGCTGGTGTCGTGCTGGCCAAACAGTGCGTGCAAATCACAGCGGTCGAGGTCGATCACCGGCCGGTGCAATTCGCTTACGGTTTCGTCTTTGAGGCCGGCGGGCGCAAGCTGGTTTTCAGCGGCGATACTGCATATTGCCCGGCGTTGATCGAAGCGGCGCAGGGCGCTGACGTCCTGGTTCACGAGTGCTTCATCCACGATGGCATGACGGTGGTCACGGGCAACCGCACCGCCGCGGGATTGCGCAATGTCGCCAGCTATCACACATCTGTCGAGCGAAGTCGGCAAAATCGCCACGGCAGCCGGCGTGCACTGCCTGCTCCTCAACCATTTTGTTCCCGTGTGCTTCGACAAATCCGCGCTGCTGTCGGAAATCCGCCGCGACTTCGCCGGTCCCATTGTGCTGGGCGAGGATCTGATGAAGCTAGACGTCGATACAGGCCAAATCAGTTACGCTGGTCTCGTGCTCGGTTTGACACTGCATAAGGAAAAATCACCATGAAACTCAAAACTCGTGCAGGCTTGCTGTTTGTCTTGCCCTTTTCCATGCTCGCCTTTCTCTTGGTGGGGTCGGCCCCAGCCCAACCGCTGCCGAGCTTCGGCCAACGCTACACCGCGACCAAAGCCATGGTCGCCATGCGTGACGGCGTTCAGCTCGAACACTGCCGTCTATGTGCCCAAGGGCAGTAAAGGCCCGCTGCCCTTTGTCTTCTTGCGCACCCCTTACGGCATCGATGGCCGGCCCGAACGCTTTATGCAGGCGTATCTTGAAGACCTCGACAAGGAAGGCTACATCTTCGTGTTTCAGGACATCCGTGGCCGGCACAATTCCGAAGGGCAATTCGTCATGTCGCGCAGCCCGCGCGACAAGGCCGATCCCAAGGCCATCGACGAAGGCACCGATGCCTACGACACCATCGACTGGCTTTTGAAAAACGTCCAGGGCCACAATGGCCGGGTCGGCATGCTTGGCGTGTCCTACGACGGCTGGTTGACGGTGATGGCCATGCTCGAGCCGCACCCGGCGCTCAAAGCGGTGTCGCCGCAGGCCTCGCCGGCCGACCAGTTTCTTGGCGACGATTTTCATCACAATGGGGCGTTTCGGCTGAGCTACGGTTTCGAATATGTCGCCAGGATGGAGACGAGCAAGGTCAATTTCACTTTCAAGTTCGATCGGCACGACACCTTCGACTGGTTTCTGCGGCTCGGCGCCCTGTCCAACGTCAATGACAAATACTTTCACGGCAAAATGCCGACCTGGAACGACTTCGTCGGCCATCCCAATTACGACGCCTTCTGGCAAAAGCAAGCCTTCGCTCCCTATCTGACCAAGGTCACGGTGCCGACGCTCAACGTGGCCGGCTGGTTCGACCAGGAGGATTTTTACGGCCCGCTCAAGATTTACGAACTGTTGGAAAAGCACGACGCCAGGAACCAGAACTTTCTTGTCGTCGGCCCGTGGAACCACGGCGGCTGGTCAGCCGGCAAGGGCGACAAGCTCGGCAAGATTGCCTTCGACAGCGCCACGGCCAAGCATTTCCGCGAAAAAGTGCAGGCGCCGTGGTTCGCCTTCCACCTCAAGGATAAGGGCAAACTGGAGCAGCCCGAAGCTCTGGTCTTCGAGACCGGCACCAATCGCTGGCTCACGCACGACAAATGGCCGCCTTTGGCTGAGACCACCGAGCACAAGCTCTACTGCCAGGCAAACGGCAAGCTGTCATTCGAGCCGCCGCCCGCGGCAGCGTCAGCTCCATTTGACACCTACGTCTCCGATCCGGCGCGTCCCGTGCCGTATCGGCCGCGGCCCGTGGCCCCGACCTACCCAGGCCCCGAGTGGCCTGTGTGGCAAGTAGAAGACCAGCGCTTCGCCCACCAGCGCCCCGACGTGCTCAGCTGGGAAACCGAGACGCTCAAAGAAGACGTGGTCGTGGCCGGCAACCTCGCCGCCCGTCTCTTTGCGTCAACGACGGGCACCGACTGCGACTGGATCGTGCGCCTTATCGATGTCTATCCCGAGAGCTACCCCAAGGATCCGTCGCTGGGCGGCTATCAGCTTCTGGTGGCCGGCGAGGTTCTGCGGGCCCGCTTCCACAAGAGCTTTGAGAAACCCGAGCCGCTGGTGCCCGGACAGGTGACGCCGTTCACGATCGACCTGCACGGCAGTCACCACTGCTTCCAAAAGGGCCACCGGATCATGGTGCAGGTGGCCAGTTCCTGGTTCCCGCTCATCGATCGGAACCCGCAAAAATTTGTCGACAATATCTTCGCGGCGAAGGATGCGGATTTTCAGTCGGCGGAACAACGGGTGTACCGGTCTGCGGAGTTTCCGACACATGTGAGTTTGCCGGTGATGAAGGCGGGAAAATGAAGTTCCGGATGTCAGCCCATCGCGGGAACAAACTGATTCGCCCAGTTAGCATCATCACCTAACAAGGCGGGGTCCGGCACCTCGCTGTAGATGTACTTGCCATACTGAGCCGCATCGTAGGCGCTGTCCAGCACCGCCTGCAAGTCCAGAGTGATATCGGCGTCAGGGGCAATGAGCGGAATGGGGATTGCTGGCAGTCGCTGCCGTAGGGATACGGGCCAGAAGTCCATCATCGGCCGTTTTTCGTAGCGGCTAACCAACAAACCATAATCACTGGGCGGCAATTCTGGAGGACTAAGCTTCGTGCCGCCACGACGAAGGTCTATCTCCACAAGATGAGTCGATCCGGCCAACACTTGCCGGCGCATTGCCAGGTACTCGTCTTGGTGCAATCCCGGAGTCTTGTTTGGCGGACTTAGCACTTCGATGACAGTGACAACCGGCCGATTTCGGAGGTCTCGGATTTCAAGAAAACGCTGCCGCTCGACGTCGACGACAGGCGATCCATGACCAAGGAAGCGTCGCTCTTCAGCTGAAAGCTCGTGGGGAATTGACCGCACCATGATCTTGGCACAGTAATTCGCCCCGAGTTGTCGGTTTATTGCTTCCCGTGCGCAGACTATGAAGTTGCCGTGAAAGTCGGACCAGGTATCGTCCTGCTCCAAGAAGGGGTTCATCCCCGGGAATGGTGAAGGCACGATAGTCTCCTTCTTAAAGTTGGCGCCCTTACGTGAAGTCTTATTGCGATAGTACCCATCTAATACTACAGCGCTGACTTCAGCCTGATACCAGCTGACAGATAATTAATATAACCTCCTTCAATACAAGGAGGTTTGGCATGACGCCTAAACAAATGATTAGTTTGGGTAAAGCTTTTACCGCTTACCTTCGGCTGTTCATGGATTGTTTCGGTCAGGGCCGTACCGCTGAGCACTTGCATGCGTATTGCCGAGGGCTGCTCTCGGACCTGCCGCGCAAGAGCATCGAACCGATCGCCCTGGTGTGCGGCACGGCGGTTCGAACGCTTCAGGAGTTTTTGCGCGATCACGTGTGGAATCATTTTCGCATGCGCGATCAGTTGCAACAACGCCTGGCCCGAACAACCGCTGCTGACGGTCGTCGACGAACTGGGCACCATTGGCGTGATCGATGAAACCTCGACCGCCAAGAAAGGAGCGAAGACGCCTGGCGTCAACCGGCAATGGTGTGGCTCGCTCGGCAAGGTCGAGAACTGCATCGTCACGGTGCACCTGGGCGTTGTCCGCGGACGCTTCAAGACGTTGGTTGACGCGGACCTGTATTTGCCCAAAGTCTGGAGCGCGGACCGCGACCGTTGTCGCGCGGCCGCCATTCCCGAGGACGTGGTTTATCGATCCAAGTGGTGCATCGCCCTGGAACAATTGGATCGCGCCGCCGGCAATGGCCTGGTGTTGGACTGGTTGACCTTCGACGAATATTACGGCGCCAAGCCGGGGTTCCTGGAAAATCTCGAAACGCGGCCCGGGATGTATTACGTCGGCGAAATCCCCCGTAATTTCCGCTGTTTGGCGGTGCAGCCGCGCGGCCAGAGGCCTCGCAACGGCTGGAAAGGAAAGCGGGTGGACAACCTGGCACGCTTCAGCTCGGCCCTGAACCGAACGGCGTGGCGCACGGTTGCCCTGGCACGTTTGACATTGGACGACCACGAATGGGACGTGCGTGCCGGACCGATTTATTTGCTGCGCCGTGGCCGATTGTTGGGACGCCCCCATTGGCTGATCGTGGCGCGTAATTTGACAACCAACGAGGTAAAGTATTTCGTCTCCAACGCGCCGGCCGGCACGCCAGTCGAACGGCTGTTGCGCGTGGCGTTCAGTCGCTGGAATGTCGAACACGCCTTTCGCGTGGCCAAGAGCGAAATCGGCTTCAGCCATTTCGAAGGGCGCAGCTACGTGGGGTTGATGAGGCACATGATCTTGTGCTTGGTCGTGATGGGATTTGTCGCCGAACATACCGATCGGCTCCGGGGGGAAAAATCCGGAGATCACGATGGAGCAGGTCAGCCGTGCGCTGAACCAACGCTGCCGGATGTGGCAGGAGAAAATCCGACGCAGGACAACGGCCATCGTGCACACGTCGGAGGTCATTGTTTACCATCAGTTGCGTAATCGAGCCGCCCGACTATCGCGTCAGAAGCAGCGACGAACGCTGGTAATCTAGCGCTGTAGTACTAAACACTAGGCCCAAACTTAGTCTTCCCCCAGCGGCAAGTCCACTGCCTCGCCGCGCTCTGCACTCAGCGCCACCGCCTCGGCAAACTCCATGTACCTTACCCCGGAAGCAAAATCGGTCAGCTGGATCGGCGTGCCTTTGCGGATCGCCTCGACGAATTCCTCCTCGACCCGCCAGTCGCCGGCATCTTCGGGCGGGATGGGGATCTCACGCAGATCTTTTCCCGGTGCATCGCCGCGCTGGCGGCTGGCGCCGAAAATCCGGTCTTCCAGCAAGTCGTAATGCAGCACGCCCTCGGTGCCGAAGAGGTGAATCCCCGCACGCTGACCAAACGGCATGACGCCGCTGAATTGGTATGCCGTCCGCGCGCCGTTTTCTAAAATGGCCAAGACCTGGACGCTGTCGGGGGTCCCAACCTGCCGACGGACGCCGCTTTGCGGGTCGATGCGGCGTCGGCACGAAAGCATGGACCTGGGCCAGCACCCTCACGGGCGGCGGCGACCAACGCAGCATCGTCTCGTGGACAATGCCCAGCGTCAGCATATTGTAACCTGAAAGGGCGGCGTCCTGGCGCCAGGACAGCGGGCCGGCGGGATCGGCCAGGGCGGCGTTGAGTCCGACGACGTGGGCTTCGCGCAACTCGCCGATGAAACCCGCGGCGATCAGCTTCCGCATCAGATCGTTGCCTTTTAATCCGAATGGACTGGGCACGACCTGCGTCACTAGATTAGGATACATGCGGGAGGCGGCGAGCATTTGGAGGGCCTCGGCGGCATTCATGGCCAGCCGGGCCTCGGTGAGGACATGCTTGCCGGCCTCGAGCGCGGCCAGGGTAATGGGGCAATGCAGGTAAGGCCAGGTGCCGATGACGATGGCGTCGATCTTGTCGTCGGCGACCAGGTCTTGCCACTGGGCGAATGTGCGGGGAATGCCAAACTCGCGGGCCACGGCTGCCGTGGACTCTGGCCGGCGATTGCAAACCGCGACAATGTCGATGCCTTCCTGGGCCAGCAGGCCTGGAATGTGCCTCAGACGGGTATTGGCCCCGGCGCCGATCAAACCGATTCGCAGTCGCTCAGTTGTCATGATGGTGGTTCTCTTGGCGAGGTGTCCTTGTAAGTTTTCCGGCGTTTGTTAACATTCCCGCCAGATGGCGGGCTGTGGTTTCTTTTACAGGGAGTTAAGCGATGCGCCAACTCATGGTTTTAGCAGTTTTTACCTTGGCGGCAGGCGTGGTGGCCGCCCAGGATGCCGGTTCGGTCAATTGCAAAGCCGAAGGCACGCATCTTTGCTGCGGCACGTGCGAGACGTCAGTGCGGAGAATCCTCGATAAAGTCGACGGCCTCACGGCTGTCAAGGTGGATCGCAAGGCGGATGAAAAGATCACCTTCGAGGCCAAATCCGACGAGGTGGCCAAGAACGCTTTCACCGCGCTGGTGAACGGGGGCTTTTACGGGAAGTTCACCGCCCGCGGCAAAGATGTGCCGATTGCCACGCCCAAGGTGGACGCCAAGGGCGATGAATTGACCTTCAAGGGCGTTCACATGTGCTGCAATTCATGCCAGACCGCCATGGTGAATCTGTTCAAGAATGATGACGTTGCCGTCAAAATCACGGGCGGCGGGAGCATGAAAAACGTGACGGTCACCGGTAAAAACCTCGATGGCCAGAAGGTCCTCGAGACCATGCAAAAAAAGGGATTCACAGGCACATTTGAGGCAATGAAGAAGTAGGAATGCCTTTGACGCGAAAATCCACTGTCAACGGGGTGTCAGGGCCCCCGGCCTCGTCGCGGCCGGTGACGGTTCCCGATTTCCTTGCCGCCAAGGCTCGCGGTCAACGCTTGACCGTGCTGACCTGCTACGATTATGCCATGGCTCGATTGCTGGACGGCGCGGGTATTGATGCGCTGCTGGTCGGCGACTCGCTCGGCATGGTGGTGCAGGGGCAACCGCATTCGCTGGCGGTGACTCTCGAAGAGGTCATCTATCACACGCGTCTGGTGGCTCGTGGCATCCGCCGCAGTTTGTTGATTGCCGATATGCCATTCATGAGCTTCCAGCTCAGCCCCCAGCAGGCCCTGGAAAATGCGGGCCGGCTCGTCAAGGAAGGCGGCGCCCATGCGGTCAAGCTGGAAGGCGGCGTCCGCAGCGCGGCGGCCGTGGCGGCCATCGCGGCCGCCGACATTCCGGTGATGGGGCACGTTGGCCTGACGCCGCAATCGGTCAACCGCCTGGGCGGTTTTCGCGTGCAGCGGGACGAAAAGCAATTGCTCGAAGATGCCCTGGCGATTGAAAAAGCGGGTGCCTTCGCGTTGGTCGTGGAATGCGTGCCAGCGGCGGTGGCGGCCAAGTTGACGGCGGCGGTCAAGATTCCCACCATCGGCATCGGCGCGGGAGCCGATTGCGATGGCCAGGTCGTGGTCATGCACGACTTGCTGGGCTTGTTCGCCGACCTGCAGCCACGCTTCGCCAAGCAGTATGCGGATTTAGGGACGGCCATCACCAACGCCGTCCAGGAGTTTTGCCGGGAGGTGCGGGAAGGAACATTTCCCGCCGAGGAGCACGAGTTTCGGTAGTACCCCAATTTTTCTTGCCTTCCACATTTTTTCTCCCGGTTTTTTCTTGACGTAGGCCCCCGGCGCGTTTGTAGTATTGGATAGTGCCAGCGTCCACCCTATGTCAAGGAGAAGTCTGTGAAACGCCTTCCTTTAATCGTCGCCCTGTTGGCGTCAATGGCGGTGCTTTTTTCTGAAAACGGTTATGGTCAGGACAAGAAGGACGATGCCAAGAAGGACGCACAGGCCCCGGCCAAAGCTGCTGCGTTGCCGCAGGGGTTTGGGAAACTGGGAATCACGGGCGACCAGAAAAAATCGATCCTGGCTGTCGTAAGCTCTTACCAGGCCAAGATCGGCGCCTTGAAGGATCAAATGGACCAGCTGAAGAAGGATGAGTACGCGGAGGCCTACAAGCTGCTTACCGACCTGCAGAAAGACCAGCTCAAGAAGAATGCCCTCGACAAGGTTGATCCAGGCAAGGGCAAGGATGATAAAACAGACGACAAGAAGAAGGGGAGCTAGCCAGTTCCCCGCCAAGCCCACGGGCAGTCGCCCGTGGGCTTGATTTGGTCCGCGCGGCAGGGGAGACGTCAAGCATGTTGAATTCTCTAAGCCGTCGACCTTGTGGTGCCTTGAATCGCCGTGATTTCCTGCGCATCAGCGCCGTGGGGGCTGCCACGCTTGTTAGCAGTGGTGTTCTCCAAGCTCAAAGCGGCGGCGGGCAGGCGAAGCATTGCATCCTGCTAATCCTTGTGGGCGGCCCCAGTCAGCTCGACACCTGGGATTTGAAGCCGAATGCTCCCAGCCACATCCGCGGCCCATTCAGGCCCATACGCACAGCCGTTCCCGGAATCGATGTTTGCGAGCATTTCCCGCTGATGGCCAAGATGGCGGATCGCTTCGCCATTGTGCGTTCGCTGCACCATGAAGAGGCGGCAATCCATGAAACGGGCCTGCAATTGATGCAGACGGGGCGCGTCTTCAAGTCGGGCTCAACCCACCCGCACTACGGCACGGTGTTGTCGTATCTGCGTGGGACATCATCCCACGTCATTCTTCCGGGGCCAATTGGCGACACCGGCGCGGACCTCAGCCACGGCCAGGACGCTGCGTTTCTTGGACCACGGCACGAACCTCTGACCATGCACAGTCGATCGGTCAGACCCTGCGGCGAGTCGTTACGGCTTGAATCAATTTGGCCGCTCATGCCTGCATGCCCGCCGCCTCGTGGAGCGCGGCGTGGGAATCGTCACGGTCAACATGTTCGACACGGTGTTCAACAAGGTGACATGGGACAGCCATGCGGATGGCGACTCCCTCGATTCCTGCCTGGATGATTACCGCACCACGCTCTGCCCCCTGTTCGATCGGGCCTATTCGGCCCTCTTGGAAGACTTGCATCAGCGCGGGCTTTTGGATACGACGCTGGTGGTGGCGATGGGCGAGTTCGGCCGCACGCCGTGTTTGAACCCGCGCGGCGGCCGCGATCATTGGCCTGGCGTCTGGTCAATCCTGCTCGCCGGCGGCGGCATCCGTGGCGGCCAGGTGATCGGCTCCTCCGATGCCTGGGGAGCCGAGCCGCGTGAGCGGCCGGTAAGTCCCCCGGAAGTGGCGGCAACCATTTACCATTGCCTGGGCATTGATCCAGCAACCCAGTTGCCGGTGCCCGGTGGGCTATCCGTGCCGCTCGTTGACGCGGCGCCGATTCGCGAATTGCTATAGGGGGACAGGCCCCGCTGTGCGAAGCGGCACAGGCTGGAAGCCTGTGCTACCTGTAGCACAGGCTTCCAGCCTGTGCCGTTCCCGCAACGGGGCCTTTCCCCTTTTTTTAGGGCAACAAAGCAAAGATCGACAGCTCCCCAGCGAATTACCTGCGGGCGCAAACCATTCGGCCCGGCCCGTTGGTGAACGGAGGTGCACCCATGGATACTGTTTTTATGATCTGTGCTGCTGTCGGCGGCACGTTGCTGGTCTGCCAATTCGTGCTCAGCCTGCTGGGGATGGGCCACCACGACTTCGACCACGACCACGATGTCGGCCATCACGAGGGCGATAATGAACACAGTCATGAGCGCGAATGGTGGTTCTTCAGCCTGCTGACGTTTCGTTCGTTGGTTGCCGCCCTGACCTTTTTCGGGTTGGGCGGAATGGTCGCCTTCCATGGCACCGACGACGACCCGGTTTTTCACCTTGGCGTCGCGACCGTATCGGGCGTGGCTGCCTTGCTCGTGGTGGGATGGATCATGAAGCTGATGCAGCAGCTCAAGGCCGAGGGCACATTGCACATTGACCGCGCCGTTGGCAAAACCGGCACCGTGTACCTGTCGGTCCCCGGCAAAAACGGCGGCGCCGGCAAAGTCACCGTGAAGCTCCAAAACCGCACGGTAGAATATCAAGCTGTGACCAGTCAAGAAGCGCTGGCTACCGGCACGGCCATTCAGGTCGTTGCCGTGGTCGGACCAGACACTGTCGAGGTGGTTTCCGCAGCCCAATCCTAGAGGAGCAACCATGTCCAGCCTCAATGTCCTTGCTGAAATCAACATGCCAGAAGCCTATGTTTGGGTCACCTTCAGCGTCCTGGCCGCGGCGCTGCTGTTTTGCAGCTTCGTGCTGATGCTGGTCAAACGCTACAAGCGTTGCCCGAGCAACCGCATTCTGGTCATTTACGGCAAAGTCGGCGGCGGCAACACTTCCAAGTGCATCCATGGCGGGGCGGCCTTCGTGCTGCCGCTGATCCAGGATCACGCCTACCTCAGCCTCGAACCCATGCAAATCGAGGTGCCGCTCAAGGGGGCGCTGTCGATCGAGAACATCCGCGTCAACGTTCCCAGCGTGTTCACGGTGGCCATCGGCACCGAGCCGGAAGTGATGCAAAACGCCGCCATCCGCATGCTTGGCCTTACGTCAGACGAAATCACCCACCAGGCCTCGGATATCATTTTCGGCCAGCTGCGGCAGGTGATTGCCTCGATGCGAATCGAGGACATCAACCGCGATCGCGAGAAGTTCCTGCACAGCATTCTCATGGGGTTGGAACCTGAGCTGCGCAAAATCGGCCTGGTCCTGATCAACGTCAACATTACCGACATCACCGATGAATCCGGCTATATCGAGGCGATCGGACGCAAAGCCGCGTCGCAGGCCGTCCAGCAAGCCAGAGTCGACGTGGCGGAGCAGGAAAAGCTCGGCAAGATCGGCGTGGCAGAGGCGGAGCGCGAACAGGCGATTAGTGTGGCCAACGCGGTCAAGCTCAAGGAAATCGGCACCCGCGATGCGATGCGCGAGCAGGCCGTCAAGGTGGCCCAGCTCGACAAGGAGCAGAAGATCGGCGAGCAGACAGCCGTCCTGGAGCGCGATGCCCAGGTCAAGGACGCCGAGCGCAAGATGCGTATTGCCATTGCCGAGGCCAATGCCAAGGCGATCAGCGGCGAAGCGGAATCGCAGGCGCAGATTGCCGCCGCCCAGGCGACGCTGCAAGTCAAGCAAGCCGATGCCTACCAGCTGGGCGAGACGCGCCGACGGGAAGCGGAGGCAGCCGTCCAGGAGGCGCAAAACAAGGCGATGGCGAAAGCTGCCCTGGCCCAGGCGGACCGCGTCGAGGCCGAGCGGCGTGCGGCGGTCGAGGCGCCGGCCAAGGCCGAGAAGGCGCGGATCATCGTCGAAGCCGAAGCCGAGGCCGAAAAACGCCGCATCGAAGCGGAAGGCCAGGCGTCGGCCATTTTCGCCAAGCTCGACGCCGAGGCACGCGGCTCTTACGAGATCCTCGCCAAAAAGGGCGACGGTCTTCGCAAGATCATCGAAGCCTGCGGCGGCTCACAGCAGGCATTCCAGCTTTTGATGCTGGAGCATCTGGACACCTTGGCCACTACCGCGGCACAGGCTATCTCGAATATCAAGTTCGACAAGGTCATCGTCTGGGAAGGTGGCGGCAATGGCGCCGCCAACGGCGATGGGGCAAGCAACACCACGCGCTTCCTGCAGAGCATGGCCAGGGCGATGCCTCCCATGATGCAAATCCTCAAGGACATCGGCGGAGTCGAGCTGCCAGAGTACATCGCTCGGCTGAGCCCAGAAATGCCAAATGGGGCGCCGGAGACCAAGCCGGCGAAAGGCTAAGGCAGCGCGGCAACCTGATCGAGCGCACTGCTGAAAAAGTCAATTTCGGATATACTTAACTCGTAGTGTCCCTTGAACCCTGCACGTCAGGATAATTCATGGCCAACGGGGTTTTTGGACCACGAAAGCGGCGAACGCGACAACACGTGATCGCGGACCTCAGCGTGCATCACGTTGAGCGATTTATTCTGGACGAGGGCCATATTGCCCAGCGATTGAGCACCGATTACAGCTATGACCTGATCATGCGCACATTTGACGACGAAGGCTACGCGGAACCAGGTGTTGTGTATTTCCAGCTCAAAGCATCGGAATCCTTGCAAGCTTTTGGATCGGCCTTTCTTTTCGACGTGGACATTCGCGATTATAACCTGTGGATACAAGAAGAAATGCTGGTTGTGCTGATTCTGTTCGACGCATCCCGCAGGAGGGCTTACTGGCTAGCCGTGCAACGTTACTTTAAGGAGGACGCGGCTCGCCAACCCCAGAAAGGGGCAAAGACCATACGCGTGCGCGTGCCAGGGCACCAGGCGCTGACGCGATCGGCCATCAGGAGAATGCGTGAATGGAGAGGCCAAATGCAAGGGCCCCGTTTGGGAGTGCAAACATGAAAAGGACCAATGTTACTTACGGGCAACTGGAAAACGTCCTGCGGGCGCTGGGCTTTACCTGCCGTCCAGGCAACAATGATCCGCCAGGCCGCATTTACGAACACAAGAAGACCGGCGCGATCGTGATGCTGCCCGCTTTCCTGGAGACCGATAAGGTTTATGAGCACCATTTGGTGGCCGCCCGGATGGAATTGGATGATTTCGGCATCGCCGATCCCACGGAGTTCGACGCCAAGCTTCGCAAGGCGGGATGAGCGTGGCCTTACGCCCACCGAGTCCTTCGAGCAAATCATGAGAAGTAAACCCGCATGACCCAATCCTCCGAGCCCCGCAATCCGTTCTACCTCCTGCTCCTGCTCGCCAGTCTGCTATTTGTGGTCACAGCCCTCGCGTACGCCGTGGTCCCCGCACTCGAAGAAAAGGCCAAGGAAGCCGGCGAGATGCCGCCGCCGTCGCCGTTTCGTGATGCGCTGCGTGTCGATGGCTGGAAGTGGCTGCTGGCCCAGGTCGCCGTCATGGTCGTTTTGGGCATCTTGAGCATGGGCCTCGATCGGCTGCGGACCTTGAAAAAGGAGCGCGAAGATGCCAGAATCAGCCAAACAAGAAACCAGGCGGAAAATTGACGGCCACTGACATGCTCTCTCCCCAAAAACGCGCCGATGAACTCCGGCAGCTCATCGAGTACCACAACCACCTGTACTACGTCGACGCCAAACCGGAGATTTCGGATCGCGAATTCGACAAACTGCTTGAAGAGCTCAAGCAGATCGAGGCCGAGCATCCCGAGCTAAGGACGCCCGACAGCCCCACCGTACGTGTGGGCGGCAAGCCCATTGAAGGATTCGTGTCGGTTCGCCATCGGCTGCCCATGATGTCGATCGACAACACTTATAGCGCCGAGGAGCTGCGCGAGTTCGACCGCCGGGTGCGCAAGCTGCTGCCAGGCGAGAGCGTGACCTACGTCGTCGAGTTGAAGATCGACGGCGTCGCCATCTCACTGACTTACGACGACGGCCTGTTCGCAGTCGGCGCCACACGCGGCGACGGCGAAACCGGCGATGACGTCACGCACAACCTCAAGACCATTCGCGGCCTACCGTTGCGGTTGCGTGCGAAAAATCCGCCGCCGTTGTTCGAGGCCCGCGGCGAGGTTTACATGGCCCGTGCCGAGCTGGCTCGTATCAACCGCGAACGCAAGGCCAAAGGAGCCGACGTCTACGCCAACCCGCGCAACCTGACCGCTGGCACGCTCAAGCTGCTCGACCCGCGGCAGAGTGCCGAGCGCCGCCTGCAGCTTTTTTGTTACGCCCTGGGCGCCGTCGAAGGAATCGAGGTGAAAACCCATCTCGATGCCCTGGAGCTGCTGAGGAGCTTTGGCTTTCCCGTCAACCCCCACGTCGAATCGTTCGACTCCATCGACGCGGCGATTGCGTATTGCAATAGCTGGGCCGATAAACGCAACGACTTGCCCTACGACACCGATGGCATGGTTCTCAAGGTCAACGACTATGGCCAGCAGCGCCGCCTCGGCGCCACCAGCAAAGCGCCGCGCTGGGTGGTCGCTTTTAAGTTCGCGGCCGAGCAAGGGCTGACCCGGCTCGTCAACATCGAAGTCGACGTGGGCAAGCAGGGCACGCTGACCCCCGTGGCCCATCTCGAGCCTGTGCACCTGGCTGGCACCACCGTCTCCCGCGCCAGCCTGCACAACGCCGATTTCATCGCCAGCAAAGACATCCGCGTCGGCGACATGGTCGTCGTCGAGAAGGCCGGCGAGATCATACCCTACATCGTCCGCTCGGAGCCGGGCGCACGCACAGGCAAGGAAACGGTTTTTCAGTTTCCCAAGGTTTGCCCGCGTTGCGGCTCGCCCGTCAAACGCGACGAGGGCAGCGCCTTTTACCGCTGCACAGCGGCTGGCACATGCGTCGGCCAGCTCCGCCGGCAGCTGCGCTCCTTCGCCTCGCGCGGCGCCATGGATGTCGAGGGTCTTGGCGAAAAAATCATCGACCAGGTCGTCGATGCCAACCTCGTCAAGTCGATACCCGACCTTTATCGCCTGACTCTCGATCAACTCGTCGCTCTGGAGCGCATGGGGACGAAATCGGCTCAAAACCTCCTCGACGGCCTCGCCGCCAGCAAAGGCCGCGGTCTGGCCCGGCTGCTGGCGGGGTTGGCGATCGAGCACGTCGGCGAGAGTGTGGCCGAATTGCTGGCTGATGAATTCAAAAACATGGATGCGCTCGATGAATGCCTCGGAGGATCGACTCAATCGCATCGACGGCGTCGGCCCCGTGATGGCCAGGGACATTCACGCCTATTTCCAGACCGAGGCCGCACGCAACATCATTGGGGACCTGAAGGAGTGCGGGCTGAAAATGACCCAGGATCCCAAGAAGGCCCCCGTCGGGCTGGCTGGTGTCGATCTGTCCGGGCGGACGTTTGTGGTGACGGGGACATTGCAGCGCTACCAACGCGCGGGAGATCGAAGCTTTGATCAAGTCGCTGGGCGGCAAGGCGGCGGGCAGCGTATCGAAAAAGACCAGCTATGTCGTGGCGGGCGCGGAAGCCGGCAGCAAGCTCGAGAAAGCGCGAGAGCTGGGAGTGACGGTGCTGACGGAAGAGGAATTTGAGAAACTGATAGGCAAGTAGCACATAGTAGTAGGCACACTCCGTGTGCCGTTTAGCGTTTCAATTGAGATTCTTTTCGGAACTATAGCCTTGCGCATTGGCGAGAAGCTCTCCGGAGTCCTTGAAATCTCCCCTTTGATAGTCCTCTAGTGCCTCTTTCGCCATTTGCTCATTCGCTTTTGGCCACACTTTTTCAAAATCCTCCGACATGCTTTCGATGGCATGCATGGTCTCCAAGAGTTCGTCGGCTTTGTCGATTTTGTAATCCTTTTTTGCCTTGACGACGCCTTGCTGGACTAGCGCGAGCGCTTCTTTTGTTCTCTCAACTGCCATCCGAAATTTGTCGCCAACCTCGTCGATTTCGGTTATTTTCGCGGTAACAAGCAGATCAGCAAGTGAGGTCCAAACATGCGTGGCCAGTTTTCCTAATTCGATACACTCGCAAATAAGCTCTTCGAGATCCAAAACAAGCATCGCGTATTCGTGGTGAATTTTCCATTCCTCTGCCAGATCCACGACTGCACGAGAACGCTTGAAATAACGCTGAACCAGAATGCTCATTGAAATCCCTCCTTTTGTCCCACACCAAAAGCCACCCGACGATTAACAAGGCCAGGGCTATTTTTGAGTCCCTACTCATGCCAACATTGTCGTGTCCGTTGCCTCCTTGTCAAGTACAATGCCGGTGACGAAACCGTGTCGGCCCGACGCCATTTTCGCCCTGATACGAAATACCACCGCCTGAGACGTAATTCAGCGTTTCACGGGTATTTCGCATCAAAGCCCGGAGTGTGCCTACTGCTATGGAATTACCTCGCGTTTTCCTGGTCGGCGCCGGCCCCGGTCATCCTGGCCTGCTGACGCTGCGTGCCGTCGAATGCCTCCGCCGAGCCGACGTGGTGGTTTATGACCGCCTGGTGCCGGTGCGCATGCTCGACTTTGCCCCAGCCCACGCCGAGCGCATTTGCGTCACCGAGCTTGGCCCATGCCATGTCGAGCGCTACAGCTTTATCCAGGAGAAGCTGATCGAGGCCGCCCGCCGGGGCCAATGCGTGGTGCGTCTCAAGGGCGGCGATCCGTTCATGTTCGGCCGGGGCGGCGAGGAGGCCCAGGCCTTGCATGACGCCGGCATTCCCTTTGAAGTGGTGCCGGGCGTGACCGCCGCGCCTGGCGCTGCCGCTTTTGCAGGCATTCCCCTGACGCATCGCACTTTCGCCAGCGGCGTGGCATTCGTCACCGGCCACGAAAATCCGGACAAGGGCGAGGAGCACGTCGACTGGAAAGCTCTTGCGAGTTTCCCCGGCACCCTGGCGATTTACATGGGCATGGCCCGCCTGGCGGCGATTGCCCAGACGCTGATCGGCCACGGCAAAGCCGGCGACACTCCCGCCGCGGCCATCCATGCCGGCACCACGCCCGAGCAACGCACCATCACGGGCACGCTCGGCGGCATTGCCGATGCAGTCAAGGCGGCAGGGCTGACCTCGCCGGCGTTGGTGCTGATCGGCCCCGTCGTCGCGCTGCGTCAGGATTTGGCGTGGTTTGACAGCTTGCCGTTGCGCGGCCGGCGTATCTTGTTATGCCGGCCGCGCGGTCAGGCCGCCGAGCTGGCGGGGCGACTCGAAGAGTTGGGCGCCGTGCCGCTGTTGCTCCCGGTGGTCGAGATTGGCCCGCCGTTGGATTGGGCGCCGGTGGATGCCGTCATCGAGCGACTGGGGGACTATCACTGGTTGGTATTCACCAGCGTCAACGGCGTTCATTCGTTCCTCGGTCGTCTGCCCCTATGCGGCCGCGATCTGCGTGCGCTGGGCCACCTGCGACTGGCTGCGATCGGGCCGAGCACTGCCGCGGCGCTGCGCGGCTATCATCTCAACCCCGACCTGGTCCCGGATGAGTATCGCAGTGAAAGCCTGGCCGCGGCCTTGAAACCGCACGTCGTTGGTAAACGAGTTTTGCTGGCACGCGCGGATCGAGGGCGTGAGCTTTTGCGCGACGAGTTGAGTGCTGTGGCCGATGTGCAACAGGTGGGGGTTTATTCCCAGGTGGACGCGGTGGAACACGACGCCCATGTTCTGGAGCGTCTGCGGCGAGGAGAAGTTGACGACGTGGTGCTGACCAGCTCCAATATCGCCAAGGCGTTGGCGCGTTTGCTGGATGATGCGTGCCTGGATCGGATGCGGTCCGGACGGCCGCGAATTGTCAGCATCAGCCCGGTGACCAGCGCTGCAATCCGCGAACTCGGTTGGCCCGTGGGAGCGGAAGCGGCAACCTACACCATGGACGGAGTCGTGCAGGCGATGTTATAAATACCGATTGATGATATTCTCCAGCATCTCCTGCCGGCCCGACACGTTCGGCGTCGCGTCGCCCTTCTCGAGCATGTACTTCTCCAGGTCCTCGAACTTCGGCCTGGCCGCTTCTCGATCTTCTGGCCGATGCCCGCGTCCCACGAGGCGTAGCGCTGCTTGACGAAGTCCTTCAGCACGCCGTCGTTGCGGATCTGGGCGGCGATCTTCAGGCCGCGGCGAAGGCGTCCATGCCGCCGATGTGGGCGTGGAACAGATCGACCGGCTCGAAGCTTTCGCGGCGCACCTTGGCGTCGAAGTTGACGCCGCCCGGCGCCAGCCCGCCCTGGCCCAGGATCACCAGCATGCACTGCGTCGTCAGGTAAAGGTCGGTCGGGAACTGATCGGTGTCCCAGCCGAGCAGCAGGTCGCCGCGGTTGGCGTCGATCGAGCCGAGCAGGCCGTTGCGCGAGGCATAGGCCAGTTCGTGCATCATGGTGTGGCCGGCCAGCGTGGCGTGGTTGGTTTCGAGGTTCAGCTTGAAGTGATCGGCCAGGCCGTAGTCGCGCAGGAAGGCGACCACGCGGCCGCGTCGAAATCGTATTGGTGCACGGTCGGCTCCTTCGGCTTCGGCTCGATCAGGAACTGGCCGGTGAAGCCGATCTTCTTCTTGTAATCGACGGCCAGGTGGAAGAACTTGGCCAGGTGATCGAGCTCGCGCTTCATGTCGGTGTTGTAGAGGTTGGTGTAGCCCTCGCGGCCGCCCCAGAAGACGTAGTTGACGCCGCCCAGTTCCTTGGTGACTTCCAGGCACTTCTTGACCTGGGCGGCGGCGTAGGCGAAGGCGTCGGCGTTGCAGCTGGTGGCCGCCCCGTGGACGAAACGGCGGTTGCTGAACAGGTTGGCCGTGCCCCAGAGCAGCTTGATGCCGGTCCGCTGCTGCTCGTCCTTGAGCACCTTGACGACCTTGTCGAGGTTGGCGTTGGTCTCGCGCAGGTTCTTGCCTTCCGGGGCGACGTCGCGGTCGTGGAAGCAGTAGAAGGGCACGCCGAGTTTTTCCATGAACTCGAAGGCGACGTGGACGCGCTTGATCGCCATGTCGACCGAGTCGGTCCCGTCCTCCCAGGGCCGCACGGCGCAGCCGGGACCGAACGGATCGCCGCCCGTGCCGCGGAAGGTGTGCCAGTAGCAGACGGCGAAGCGGAGATGCTCCTTCATCGTCTTGCCTTCGACCTTTTCGTCCGGGTTGTAATGGCGGAAGCTGAGGGGGTTCTTCGAATCGGGACCTTCGTAGCGGATCTTTTGGACGTCGGGGAAAAACGCCATGGTTCACCTTCCTCACGAGCCGCTTGCGGCTTCGCGCTCGGCCGCTTGCGGCTTCACGCTCGGTTCATACATACAATGATCGCACCACAATCAACAAAAGACTCAACAACAGCTAAAGAGAATGTACGGAGTCCCGAAAAATGGCAAAGCACTCCCCCCGTTTTGAGCAACTGTGCCACGACACCAAGCGGCGCGTCCGCGAACTGACGATTGACGACGTCAAGGCCAAGCTCGACCGCAAGGAGACGTTTCATCTCGTCGATGTGCGTGAAGAAAGCGAATGGGCGAAGGACCATCTCCCGCAGGCGATCCACATGGGCAAAGGCGTCATCGAGCGCGACGTCGAGCAGCAGATTCCCCAGCTCGATGCCCTGATCGTGCTCTACTGCGGCGGCGGCTTTCGCTCGGCGCTGGCGGCGGATAATCTGCAGAAAATGGGTTACACGAATATCTGGTCGATGGACGGCGGCATTCGCGGCTGGCGCGAGAAGGGGTTTCCGCTGGTGAGCTAAGGGCTGTCAGATTAGGAGCAAGGTGATCAACCACCGCAAGCTCAGGCCGAATCCGGTCCGCACAAACAAAAGGGCGGGCGTGGCAATTGCATAACCCGCCCCTCGGTAATGGTATCGCCCTTGGCGGTTGGCGCAGGCGCGCATGAAACAACGGGTACGAAAGTCCGAGCACAACGAATCCCAACATGGCCAGCGAACATGATACCCCACATCCACGCATTGCATCGACTTTAGCATTTTCGCGGTCAAGACGGTCAAGAGCTGCTTGTTCTTCTGGGGTGAGAGGCGCAAGATTGGGATCCCACAGCCCAATGTAAGTTACCTTGTTTTTCGGCTGTGGAGTGAAGGCGGCGATACAGCACGAAACGGACAGGCATACCCCGGCCATGAGCAACGAAAGCAAACACACAATGCAAAAAAAGAAATTCAGTCGCCGAGCTTTCTGGATGGCGGGGCCAAGGTTGATGGACGAAATGTCGATAGGGGCTGGATTAAGCGAGCTTTCAGTGTCATCGACCCAATCCACGGACTCCCGCTTGGGTTGGTCAACTGCCAGCGGAGGAATCAACGGTAACATCTCAGCGACCTCCCTGACTATTGCGTAATTCACGCCGGGAACGGCCGATACGCACTTGTCACTATGGCACGCCTTCGCCCAGATGGCAAGGAGTCCGCAACTCCACTTTACACCGCCAGCGGCGAGACAGTACACTTGTCACCTTCGTGGCAAAGGCTGGAAGCCTGTGCTACAAGCTCGTTGTCATGCATGGAGGCCATCGTGAACACCACTCCAATCCTGACCGATTCCGTCGTTCCCGGTCAAGCCGCCGCCGGCAACAACGCGGCGCGGCCGCTGGACGTCGTGCTTGTCGACGAGGCGCCGCCCTATCCGGCCCGATCGCCCAAGCAGACGCAAACGCTCAACCTGGCGTTGCGTTTGGCCAAGCGCCATCGCATCACCCTCATCTGCCCGCCCAGCAACGACCGCAACGAATCCTTGCGGGCTCAGCTTTACCTCCTTAGTCAGGGGATTCGCACCGTGCTCGTCCATGGCGCGGCCCCACCGCAATCCGGCATCGGCCTATATGCCCGCCTGGCGGCCAACCTGTTTTCCTTGCAACCGTGGACCGAGCCGAATGTCCGCGGCAGAGCATTCCGGCAAGCCTTGCGTCAGCATGCCGCGCAGAATCCGGTCGATTTGTGGCAATGCGAGTCGGCGTTTTGCGCCAAGGCACTGCGGAAACTGCCCGGCATTCGTTGGTTGGCGATGGCCCATCAACTCGAGTCGCGCCTGCAAAAAAGCCGGTTCGATCTCGAAACGAAATTGGTGCAACGCTGGCACCTGGCCAAGCAACTGCGCAGGTATTTGAGTATGGAACGATGCGTGTTCACCAGTGCCTTGACGACGGTCGCCTTGCATCCCGACGATGGAGCCCTTGTTCAGTACGCCTTCGGGGCGCCGAACGTAGACATCATCGAGTGCGGTTGGGCGAGTCGTCAGCCGGATTGGGACCTGGTCGCCGGCAATTTGGAGCAGGTTTGGCTGCGGCTTGCGCCCTCGCCAGCTGCCGAGAGCGAGGTAAATGGGCAATTTGGGAGAATCAGGCCAATGGCGCAAAGCGCGTAGCCAGCGCCGTTTTCATGGGCCGCACGCGATTCCCAAATCGTCACAGCCTTCCCAATCTCGTTTCCAGCGGCATGGTTCAAAAAGGGGTCAGGCACCTTTTGTGCGAAGCACCCTCCGCATTCGAAATAGCGGGGCGAGCCCGGCAAAAGGTGCCTGACCCCTTTTTGAACCATGCGGTCTTTTTGCATTGTGATCGACAACGCACACGCCTATAATCGAAGCATTGTGTTTGAAGCCCTTTCCCTGGAAGAGGCGCGGATGGCGTGTCATGAGTGTTGAGATTGTCCGACCTCGGGTTGGCGACCTGATCTTCCAGCTTTATGGAAGACCACTGCACCCCGAGTTGTTCGATATCCTCACCTGGTGCAAGGTGCAGCGGGAAGACTACGAATTGACGCTGCGCATTACGCGGACCGGCCACGTCATCACCTGGGAAAATGAAGATGTCCTGCTCACCGAAGTCGCCGCCGCCGCCGACCAGGAACTGCCCGAGAAACGCCGGCTGCTCAGCTACCGCCTTCGTGGAGAGCACAGCGGCGCCCTGCTTTGTGCCCACGGCATCAAATACCAGACGACGTTCCAGGTCGAGATGCTGTCCCCGGAGATATTCCTGCAAGTCCACGATGAAATCCTGAACGACGGCGAGAAGTGGGGCCTCTTGCATAACTTCCAGGCCGATCATCGCCTCATCGTCGCCCCGCTGGGCATGATCGCCATCGAGTCCCGCGCGGGCTGCCTGTTTATTTCCACGTTTCACACCTTTCCCGATGAGCACACCGTGGTGAAATCGCAATCGCTCATCGAGAAAGTCTCGTGAATTCACCGGATTAACCTTGCCAAGCCGAAAAACGTCGTTTACCATGCTCATAGTAGTAGGCACAGTCCGTGTGCCGTTGTTTTCGCAAACGGCACACGGACTGTGCCTACTACTATGTGAGAAAAGCCATGTATTTGGTCGACTTCCTTATCCTGGGTCTAACGTTCCCCCTTCCGGGGAGTGGTGTTCCGGGTACATGAAGCGACAAGCCTAACACGCTGGCAGCTGACAACGAACCCCGGAACTTAGTGCCGGGGTTTTTTCGTTAACGGTGTTGCCAGGCGAAAGGATCCGCCGATGGACGACCGCCTGATCATCTTCGACACCACGCTCCGCGACGGCGAGCAATCGCCCGGCGCCAGCATGAACCTGCGCCGAGAAGCTGGAGATCGCCCACGCGCTCAAGGACCTTGGCGTCGACGTCATCGAGGCCGGCTTCCCCATCGCCTCGCCGGGCGATTTCGAGGCGGTGCAGGCCATCGCCCGCGAGGTCGCACGGCCCGGTCATCTGCGGCCTGGCCCGCTGCAACGCCGACGACATCGACCGCGCCGGGGAGGCGCTCGAAGGACGCCGACCGGCCGCGCATCCACGTCTTCCTGGCCACCAGCGCCATCCATCGCGAGTTCAAGCTCAACATGGACCAAGGAGGAGATCATCCGCCGGGCCGTCGAGGGCGTCAAGCGGGCCAAGGACTATTGTCGACGACGTCGAGTTCTCGCCCGAGGACGCCGCCCGCACCGAGCTCGATTTCCTCGCCGAGGTCGTCGAGCGCGCCATCGAGGCCGGCGCCACCACGGTCAACATTCCCGACACGGTCGGCTACGCCATGCCGGAGCAGTACGCGGCGGCCATTCGCCATCTCAAGAAGAACGTGCCGCAACATCGACAAGGCCGTCATCAGCGTCCACTGCCACAACGACCTGGGCCTGGCCGTGGCCAACAGCCTGGCCGCCGTGCAAGAAGGGGCCCGCCAGGTCGAGTGCACCATCAACGGCATCGGCGAGCGGGCCGGCAACTGCGCCCTGGAAGAAATCGTCATGGCCCTGCAGGACCCGCGCCGATTACTTCAACCTGCACCACGAGCATCAACACCCAGCGGCTCTGCCCGACCAGCCGGCTGGTGTCGCACATCACCGGCATGCAGGTGCAGCGCAACAAGGCCATCGTCGGCCAGAACGCCTTCGCCCACGAAGCCGGCATCCATCAGGACGGCATGCTCAAGGAACGCACGACCTACGAAATCATGCAGCCCGAGGACGTCGGCCTGCAGCAGACCGAGCTGGTGCTGGGCAAGCACAGCGGCCGGCACGCCCTGCGGCAGCGCATCCGCGAGCTGGGCTATCACCTCGACGACGAGCAGCTGCAGACGCGTCTTCGAGGCTTCAAGGCGCTGGCCGATCGCAAGAAGACGATCTACGACGCCGACATCGAAGCCCTGGCCGAGGACCAGATCCACAGCGGCCCGGCCATGTGGACGCTGGAGGCCGTCACCTGCAACGCCGGCTCGGGCACGATTCCCTCGGCGGCCGTCTGTCTCTGGCACAACGACGGCACGATCCACCGCGAAGCCAGCCATCGGCGATGGCCCGGTCGACGCCGTCTTCAAGACCATCGAGCGGATCACCGGCATCGACGTCGAGGTGCGCGACTATCTGGTGCGCAGCGTCACGATCGGCGAGGACGCCCAGGGCGAGGCCCACGTCGAGGTCGAGTACAACGGCAAGACCTTCCGAGGCCGGCGGCGAGCACCGACATCATCGAGGCCAGCGCCCTGGCGTTTCTGCAGGTCATCAACCGCATCGCCATGCGCCAGCGCACGGGGATCGAATCCGGCCGACGGAGCCGCCGCCGAGGGAGCAGATTGCATAGGGATGGCAGCTTTGTCCTCATTTTGATGCAAGAAATTGCCGTTGGCCAGGCAATTGTATGTGGAGGCTTGCATCACCCACTCAAGGGCAATGGCCATGGCAACAAGTCCTTTGTCAAAGCTCGTCGAACAGCTCCGGCGCGGAGCACTGCTGCGCGATGGGGGCGGCTTGACCGACGGGCAGCTGCTCGACTATTACCTCAGCCGTCGCGAACCGGCGGCTTTTGAAGCGTTGGTGCGCCGCCATGGCCCTATGGTCTGGGGCGTGTGCCGGCGACTGTTGCGCCGGCACCACGACGCCGAGGACGCGTTCCAGGCCACCTTTCTTATCCTATTTCGCAAGGCGGCATCGATCATGCCGCGTGAAATGGTCGCCAACTGGCTGCACGGCGTGGCCTATCACACGGCCCGCAAAGCCAGTGCCACGGCCGCCCGGAAAAGCGCGAGAGAAAGGCAGGTTGCGGACATGCCCGAGCCTCAAGTCGAGGAAGACGTTTGGCGCGATTTGCAGCCGCTTTTGGATGCCGAGCTGCAGCGGTTGCCTGAAATCTATAGAGCGGCCATCGTCCTTTGCGATCTGGAGGGCAAGACCCATAAGCAAGCCGCTCGCCAACTGAACTGCCCGCAGGGGACGCTCTCCGCCCGGCTAGCGCGGGCCAGGGCCTTGCTGGCCAAACGGCTCGCCCGCCACGGCTTGCCGGTGTCGGCCGCTTCATTGGCGATGCTGCTGACAAAAAGCACGGCGTCGGCGAACGTGCCCACCGCAGTGCTTTCTGGCACGATCAAAGCAGTCGCTTTGGCTGCCAGCGGAAAGGCGGCCTGTGCGGCGGTGCTGTCAACCCGGGCCACAGTGCTTGCGGAGAGGATGTTGAAAACCATGTTGTTGACCAAGCTCAAATGCGTGACGGCGATTTTCTTGACGGTTTGCGGACTCGGCCTGGGTAGCGGCTATGTGCAATACGCGCCTGCGCTGAACACGGGGAATGATGTTGGACCCGCCAAGAACAACTCGCTACGGCCTACGACGCAAGTAAAAGAGGCAAACAGAACGGATCAAGAGCGTTTGATTGGCACCTGGCGCGATGCAGGACATGCAAAAATTGTCAGCGGCTTGCGAGCCGACATAGCTGCTTTGCAAAAACAACGCGATGCCCTTTCCGCCGAAGTGAAAACGGACACAGGCTGAAGCGACTAAGCAAAAAATAAGCGCAAAACTGCTCGAGTTGGAGGACATTATCGAAGGTAATAGCCATGTCCTTGATGCCATAAGCATGGACGAGGAAGGGTCTATGACGTTTGCCAAAGGCGGAAAGGCGACCATCACGGTAATTAATCGGCCAAAAGAAACCACCTACAAACTTGTCGGGCCAGGACAAATCGATTTGGGCTGGCCTGGAACCGACAAGCTGCGGCCAGGCATTTACAAGTTCGACGGCGACAACAAGTTAACCATCTATGTCGGCATTGAAGGCAAGCGTCCCACCGGCAAGTCTGACGCCAAGGAATGGTACATCCTCCAGCGCGACCAGCCAGGCGAGGAGAAAACGCCCAAACAGGTGTCCCAGAAGCGCGACGCCGACAAACTCCGCGACATCGGCTGGGCGATGCACAAATACCATTTGGCCCACGACGCCTTGCCGCTGCACGCGATCTACGACAAAGCCGGCACCACGCCACTGTTGAGCTGCGCGTAGCTCTATTGCCTTTCATCGGCCAGGAAGAACTTTTCAAGGAGTTCAAGCTCGACGAGCCGTGGGACAGCCCGCATAACAAAAAGCTCATCGCCAAAATGCCGCCGATTTTCGCACCCGCGGCCGCGGACAAAATCGACGCGGGTCTGACGTTTTTCCAGGTGTTCACGGGCCCGGAGATGTTGTTCGAAGGTACCAAAATGACCCGCCTGGCCGCCATTCGCCACGGTCCAGATCGCACTATCCTGGTCGTCGAGGCCAACGAACCCGTGTTCTGGACGAAGCCGGCGGATTTGCACTTTGCCTTGACCGCCGTCGACAGGCCGAGTCCCGAGTTCGCCGAAGCACTGAAAAACTTCTCAGCGCGTCTGAGCCTGCCCGCGCCGACCTGCGCGACTGGCAAGACCGAGCAGCCTGGTCAGCCCGCATGTTCGCCAAAGGTCTATTGAACCAGGCCCAGGCCGCCGCCGACGCCTATCGCGCGGACGCAGCCCGCCTCACCCTGAATAAACTGCAGCGAGACTGGCATTCGCAGTTGGCCGTAAACCTGATAGAAACCACTTCACGTCTTGAGACTGCCCGCGCAGACCTAGAGCACTTGCAAGAAATAGCATCGCGGTATCGCAGCTTGGCAGATCAAGGCGCGATAAGCCAGGTCCAGGTCGACGCCGCGGTCCAGCGCACGGCCGACGCCAACATCCACCTGCAAAAAATCGAAGGCCAATGGCGGTTCATCGAAGCCCAAGCCGCTGTGCAAAAAGTCGGCACCAACCTGCTTTTCTGCGACGGCACGGTTCGGCTCACCCCGCCGGATTCTCGATCCGGCCCTGTTGCGGGCGCGGTCACGCCCCGCGGCGGCGAGGCAGTCGATTTGCAGAGGTTGAAAAGGGTCGATTGACCTGTTATTTCCCCTGCCGGACGCTAAAATTCAAGCAACGATTCGCCACAATCCAGGAGAGGGGGCTGACATGATCAAAGCCATCGTGACCAAGGGAGTGCTTTTGCCACGCGATCCCCTGCCCGAGGATTGGGAAGAGGGAACAGAGGTCGCCGTGGAAAAACTGGCTGCCAATACCGCCTTTGCCAAGGACATTCATCCCGCCGATGCTTGGATGAACGAAGTGGAGGCCATCGCTCGCCAAGGCAATCAGGAAGACGACGCCAGGTTGGACGCCGCAATCCAACAAATTCGCCGGCGAGAGAAGGAATTGGCTCGAATGAAACTTGGCCTGGATCAATGAGAGGCTACCTGCTCGACACTAACCATTTGAGCCACGCCATCCGAGCCGTCTCTCCCCTGCGCGAACGGCTGCGCCAAGCCCAGCGGCAGGGATTTCGTCTGGCCACCTGCTGGTCCGTGCTGTGTGAACTGGAAGAAGGGATCGTTTATCTGACAGATGCCGGCCAATACAGGAGAACCTTAAATGCCCTGATGAATGACCTGCGAATCTGGCCCCTGGATTGGAATCTTGTCGAGCAATACGGGTTGTGCGCCAAACTTGCCCGTCAGCGCGGGCGGATGCTTTAAGCAAAACCGGAGTAACTCGCGGTGTGCGATGACACCTTCCTGGAACGCCAGCACATGGGCCCGTCGGCAAGGCTGCAAACGATTCTGGAAGCAGCTCGGAAACGGTTTCGAGCGGGAGAAGGTATTCCCCATGAAACTTTCTGGAAAATAATCGAGGCGAAGAACGCCGCCAAAAGCAGGAAACGAAGCAGCACGCGAAAAAATCGCCGATCCAAGGGATGAATACCTATTCAATACCCATTTGGCAGGATTGCTCCACTACCGCCCCACAACCACTTGCCAAATCATTTCAAAAACCGATAATATCCCTACCACCCAGCCCCTAGTTCGGCAATCCCCGCCGGTGCGCGTGTTTTCGTGCCTTGCCGGCTCAGCTAGGATCCCTTGATGCAAGGATTCGAACCGCTCGAAAGTCCACAACTCGAAGCCAAGCTTTGGCGGCTCTACCGCGATTTCTTCGACACCGCCGAGCGGAAACGACGCTGGAGCATCAGCGAGGACATCCCCTGGAACGAGTGCAATCCCAATCTCGATCCCGCCATCGCCGACGTGGTCGAGACCTTTTGCGCCGTCGAGCTTTATCTGCCCGATTATGTCTCCAAGGTGCTGCCGCTGGTTCGCAACAGCAAAGGCCGGTCGTGGTTTTACGCCAACTGGGGCTATGAGGAATCGAAGCATTCCCTGGTGCTCAACGACTGGCTGCTGCGTTCGGGCCATCGCAGTGAGGAATACATGGCCGACCTGGAGGAGAAGGTCTTCGAGCGCGAATGGAACTTGCCGCAGGACAGCTCCCTGGGCATGCTCGCCTACGCCATGGTGCAGGAGCATGCGACCTTCCTGAACTATCGCAATCTCCGCGCCCGCGTTCAGGCCAAGGGCGGCGACCCGGCTCTGGAGAAATTGCTGAACCTGGTGACGGTCGACGAGGCCGCCCATTACGGCCTGTTCAAGTCGTTCATGGAGCTGTTCATGGAAGTGGACCGTGATGCCGCCATTGCTGCCATGCGGCCCGTGCTCAACCATTTTCAGATGCCGGCCATTCACGATTTGCTCGACGAAAACGCCAAACGCATCGCCCGCATCCGCGAGCTGGAGATCTTCAACGAGGAGATCTTCTTCCGGGATGTCTATACCCATTTCATGGAAGTGCTGGGTATCACCAAAAGCGAGCTGCGCGGGCCGAAGGTGAAGAAATCGCTGGCGACGTGATGCCCTGCGCTCCGTGCGAATCCGAAAACGAGTAAGAGTACGAGAAGGACAGATTCACGTCCGACGCATCCTGCTCTTGATCTTCCTCCTAATCCTCTTCCTACTCTTAGTCCTACTCTTGATCTTTCTCCTCTCCTTACGCTACACCCGCTCCCAAACGGCGCACGTCGACTCAAATGCCCGATGCGACCAGCGACACATTCTGCCCGCCAAAGCCGAAGCTGTTGCTGAGCACATGCCGCACCCGTGCCTCGCGAGCTTTGTTGGGGATGTAATCCAGATCGCAAGCGGGATCGGGCTCTTCGTAATTGATCGTCGGCGGCAAAATGCCGCGCTGCATCGCCAGCACGCTGATGATCAGTTCCACGGCGCCGGCCGCGGCGATCAGATGGCCCAGCATGCTCTTGCTGCTGCTGATCGGCAGCCTAGCCGGCATGGTCGCCGAAAACCTGCTTGATGGCCAGCGTCTCGACCCGGTCGTTGACCTGGGTGCTGGTGCCGTGGGCGTTGATGTAGCCGATGTCCTCCGGCGCCAGGCCGGCGTCGGCGATTGCTGCCCGCATGCAGGAGATGGCGCCGCGGCCTTCGGGATGGCAATCGGTGATGCGATAGGCGTCGGCACTGGTGCCATAACCGGTCAGCTCCGCGTGAATCTCGGCGCCGCGCCGTCGGGCATGCTCCAATTCCTCCAGCACCAGCATGCCGGCGCCTTCGCCGACGACGAAGCCGTCGCGGTGCAGGTCGAACGGCCGCGAGGCGCGCTGCGGGTCGTCGTTGCGGGTCGACAGCGCCGTCAGCAGGTTGAAACCCATAACGCCCAGGGGATAAACCATGCTGTGCGAACCGCCGGCCAGCATCATATCGGCGGCATCATCGCGGATCAGCTCCATGGCCTCGCCGACCGCCTGGCTGCCGGCCGCGCATGCCGTCAGGCAGCTTTCATTCGGGCCGCGCAATTCGAAGTGAGCGCCGAGGTGGCCGGCCGGGCGATGCAGCTCGAACTCCAGCTCATAACCTGCCTGGAGCATTTCGAGGCCCGCGGCGCCGAAAGCCGCATAGTCTATGGCCTGTTCTTGCGGGCGATAGCTTTCGACCAGCATCGACATCAGGCCATGAAAATTCGTAAATGCCTCGCCGGTCCCAAGGTAGACGCCGAAACGGTTGCGGTCGACGCGCGTGTCGAAAAGCAGTCCGGCATGGCGCAGTGCCAGCTGCGCGGCTGCGGCGGCGAACTGGCTGTTCAGGGCAGCGTCACGCCAGCGCTCGCAGCGCGGCACGTAGCGGGCCAGGTCGAAATCTGCGCACCTCGGCGGCAAACGTCGTCGGAAAAGTGCTGGCGTCAAAGCGCGTGATCGGTCCGACGCCGCTCCGCCCCGCGATCTGCGCCGCGAACAGACCTTCCACGCTGTCGCCCAGCGGCGTAATAACTCCCATCCCAGTAATAACGATGCGACGATTCATGTTAGTAGTAGGCACACTCCGTGTGCCGTCTTTTTTCGCAGTAGGCACACTCCGTGTGCCGTCTTTTTTCGCAGTAGGCACACTCCGTGTGCCGTCTTTTTTCGCAGTAGGCACACTCCATGTGCCGTCTCCGAGTTCAACCCTCCCACCGCCGGCAAACCACTGCCGCACACTGCCCCAACTCGGTCAAACTGACCTTCAAAAAACAGCGTTTGGCAGCCGCCCATGGCTCACGCGGAACATGGACTGGACAATCCGGATCGTACTGGCGGTAATTGAGCGTTCCCGGCACGGTGCCCTTGTCAAGCGCGAGCAAACTGGCCATCATCTCAACCAACCCGCTGCTGCTGCCAAGGTTCCCCATATAACTCTTGACGGCCATGACCGGGACCGGCAATGTTGTCTCGCCGACGCCGCGCCGCAAGCCGCGCGCTTCCCAGGCGTCGTCCTCGCGAGTGCTGAGTCCGTGAGCGTTGACGTGATCGAGCTCCGAAGCCGCGATGCTCGCGCCGGTCATGGCCAGGCGAATTGTCCGCCCTAGCCCTTCGCCGCTCCGGCCAGGATCGAGGCCCGCGCCAAAACCAATGACCTCTGCCCAAATCCGAGCGCCCCGCCGCCGCGCGTGCTGCAGTTCCTCGATAACAAGGAATCCCCCGCCTTCGCCCAGGACTGATCCATCGCGCCGGCGATCAAAAGGCTTGCAAGCTTCCGCCGGATTTTCGTTGCGCCGCGACAACGGTGCAAACAAGCATTGGCGAACGCCACTGATGCCGTTGATGCGGCTGTCGCCCCCGCCCACAAGAATGACGTCGGCCCTGTCCCGGCGAATCATCCGACAGGCTTCGCCCAGCGCCAAAAGTCCGCCGGCCTCGGTCTGCGTCATCGTGTTCACCGGCCCGCACGCGTCGTGCAGGATCGACACATGGCAAGCGAGCATGTTGGGCACGAAATGAAGCATCCACATCGGCGGCACTGTGGGAATGCCAACCGAGCCCCATTTCTTCATGTCGATCCTGCCCCGGCCGGCCGTGCTGAGCTGGGCAGCCTGAGCGAGGCCGATCTGATCAGCCGGAACGGTGCCGCCGCCGACGATCACACCAAAGCGCTCGGGATCGCGCTGGGTTTTGTCCAGCGCCGCGTCCTGCAATGCCAAAAACGCCGCGGCCGCTCCCAATTGCAGCGGCCGGGGCATGATCGCCAGCCGTTTGCGCTCTTTCTTGTCGATGTACAGCCTGGCGTCGAAATCGCGGACCTCGCCGCCGAAACGCACCGGAAGAGTTGATACGTCGTAGGCCTGAATGGGAGCGACACAGCTCCGCTGAGCGATCAAGCTGTCCCAGAATGCGGGCAAATCGCTGCCGGGCGGAGCCACGACTCCGCAACCGGTGATGACAGTGCGTCGCTGGGTAGTATGCATGGTCGCCTCATGTCGGCGAGTAACTCACGGCCATGATTTCACGCTTGTCTTGACGCTGTCGAAGGTCTTTCCTGGTCAGGCCAAGATCGGCCAGCGTCGGCTCGAAAACCTGGAAGTAAAAAATATCCTCGTCGAACAGCCGCAATTCCTTGAGCTGCCGTTCGCGCTGGTCCGAGTCCGCGAACAGGCGCAGGGCCGGCATGGCAAATTCGCTGGAGGCCATTCGCAGCTGCTCCAGCGTCTCCTCGCGGTCATCTTCAAGGTAAATCAGGGCGAGCCTGCGGCAAAAATCGTAATGAGCGCATTCGTCGATCCCCAGGAAGTAAAGCGTGCGATCCAGGGCGGGATCGGTGCCGGCCACGAGAGTCCGCAGGTTTTTGTACGTCAGCCAGGCGGTCCGTTCCTGGAGCATCATGCGGCAAAGCATGCCCAGGGCGCTGTCATTGGGCAGACGCCACGCCTTGGAAAACACAAAGGCCTCGAGGTCGGCCATCTCTTCCTCGGTGCGCTGGCCGGATTGCAGCAGCCAATCGCCCAGGGCCAGGGAGTGTTTCGATTCCTCGTAGCCCCAGGTGGCCAGGAACCACGTCAGGCCACGGCTGGCGCGCACCTGCGGGATAAGCTTGCCGAGGTAATCGGGCAAATACATTTCGATGCCGCAAAGAGTCTGCACGACATCGGCGAGCGCGAGCGTGACGCCGGGGTTGCACTGATGCCAGGGAATGTCCTCGCGGAGCCGCCAGCGCCGCTTTTTTTCGGCGAGATCAAAATAATCGCGATAAAGAGCGTAAACTCGAGACAGGACGCCTCGGCATTCAGCGTTGTTCGACACACTCATCAGGCACGGTCCCCCAGGATGGCATTGGCCGCCCATGACCGTAAAGGAACTTATCCATGTTCAATCGCTGGATCGTAAACGAATTGATACGGATTCCGTGGGATTTGTCAACCGTAGGTCGGGCTTTCAAGCCTGACATTGGCGCAAGAACTCCTCGCGCCATCGGTAGTGATCGAGCAACCCCTCCACCGGCCGGCCGAGAATGCGATAAGCGACGTAAAGCGCCTCGACCGACGCCAAGCCGTTGTCGGGGTCGGTTCCCTGCTTGGAGACGCGCGGATAGGCCGTCTGGTAGCCGTGCAGCGAGCGCGGCGTCACGTTTTCGAAGTGGCGTGTCATGGCGCCAGCCCAGCGCCAGCTGCCGTCGAGCAGCAGCAGGCCGCTGGCAGCATCCGCCGGCGATAGCTCCGGCCCATCGGCGGCCAATCGCACATAATTGGTCAAGTCCGGCATCTTCTTGACCGGATAGCCGAGAATGACGATGCCGGGTCGGCCGCGCAACGGCAAAATCGAGCACTTGCGGATTCTCCCTGGAATGCCGAACAATGACGGTGGGTGGATAATCCTCGCTCATCGCCTCCTCTGGACGCAACGCCGGCCCTGGCCGCGTCCTTGCAGGGCCCGCCAGGTATGATAGAATGCCACTGGACCAGCCTTCACCCTACGGTCCGTAAATGCGAACGGACAGAGCAATCCAAGCAGGTCAGGCTTCCAGCCTGACCTGCCGCACACCGAACGAGGAAACCGCCATGCACGTGGAACTGAAATACTGCTCGATGTGAAACTACGAGCCCCAGGCTGTCAGTTTGACGGCCAAGCTGCTCAGCACTTACAAGCAAAAAATCGAGGACCTGAAGCTGACGCCAGGCGGAGGTGGTTGTTTCGAGCTGTCGCTCGACGGCGACCTGATTTACTCCAAGCTCAAAACCGGAAAGTTTCCGGATGAGAAATGGGTTCTGGATGCGGTGGGAAGCCGATTGAGGAAATGAACACCAGCCCTCGTTCCCAAACTCCTGTTTGGGAACGTCCGTTTTGCAAACTCCCGTTTGCCGACACACCACCCGACCAGAGTGCTCATTCGTGGACCCCACGGTGAATACGCATTCGCAGGTCGCCAAACAGGAGTTTGGAAAGCAATCGTTCCCAAACGGGAGTTTGGGAACGAGAGTCAGGCAAGTGAGCCCTGACCTGGGCGGGTAAACGCTGGATCGTCGATGCGGATGCTTTCAAAAAACCCTACAGGCCACTGTTGCGGTTTGATGGGTTCCAGAATGACGGCATCCCCCTCCCGGCGAATGGACACCATGGCGGTGCTGAACCGGAATTCCTCCGGCAGCGACACTGCTTGACCAGCGGCCGTTTGCAAGATGTTCACTGTTTTCATGGCGTCGTTCCATTAATGGATCAACTGCTCATACCTGTCGTGGCATTTTAGCAATTACGCGACTAGACGCGAAGCGCAGCAGTGCCCGAAGCATACAATGGTGGCATGCAGTGGGCGGGATTTTCAATTATTGGACAGGAAGCACGCCCTTTTTCAGAGCATGCTGCCTAGCCGCCTACCCCGAACACCAGCAAAGGGGAAAACGTCATGCCGCGGCGATACGTGTTTTTGATGGCGGTGTGCTTGCCTCTGCTTCCCACGTTTCCGTCAACGCCTAATGCAGGACCAGTAGCAACGGACCAGGCACGGCCGGTCGATCAATACGGCGACCTGCTGCCTGAAGGAGCCGTCGCCCGGATGGGTTCGGTCCGTTTTCATCACCAGGGCGGCGTGATTGCCGCTGCGTTTTCACCGGACGGAAAAACATTAGTCGCGGCTGGGTTTGGCGATGGCGTCGCGGCCGGCGTTGGCAACGGCAACGGCGGGCTATCGTTGCGATTTTGGGAAACGGATACGGGCAAGGAGGTTGGTCGCTTGGATTTACAAGAATTCGAGCTAAATGGCCTGACTTTTGCGCCCAATGGTAAAACTATTTATGTGGGTCGCCGTGACACCGTCGAGCTGTACGATTGGAAATCCGGCAAGAAACTGCGCGTATTCACTACGACTCAAGCCCGCCATTCCTTTGCTTTTGCCGTGTCGGCGGACGGCAAAATGCTCGCGATCAACTCGGATGAAACGGCCTGGCATCCAGTCATTCACATCAAGGAAATCGCTACCGGCGGCGAGCGAATCGCTTTGTCGGGTCAGAGCGGCAGCCTTCGAAGGTGCGAATTCAGCGCGGATGGCAAGCGTCTGATTAGCGTCACCTCCACAGTGTCGAGCCAATCCAAGGCTAAAGGGCGAGAGGCCACGGAGGGCTCCTTGTGTGTTTGGGACCTGACCACCGGCAAGATGCTGCATGAAATCAGCATGGATTCATATGGGTTTGCGAATGCGCCCGACTTTGACACGATTGCCATTCAAGCTCCAAATGTTGGAGAAGTCGCTGTCAAGCGCTTAAGCACAGGTCAAACACTCTCCACCTTCACCCCGCGCGGCTACATCCTGCAGTTCACTCCTGACAGCAAGGAGTTGATCACGGTCGATTTCCAGGGCAGAGAGTCGCCCTGTTTGTGGGATGTAGCCACCGGCAAGCTGCCTGCGGCGTTTCGAGGGTCTCCATGACATTAAACAGCGTTTCGGGGCGCTATCCGCCGACGGCAAAATACTGGCGACTTTGGCTGGAGAATTCAATCTCGACGGTTCGGTTATCCTCTGGAATGTCGCCACCGCGGAGCCGATCAATCGCAATAGCGGTCACATGGACGCTGTGACTGCTGTTGCATTCCGGCCCGACGGCAAAGTGTTGGCGTCGGGGGGCAAGGACGCGTCCGTGCGACTTTGGGACCCATTAAGCGGCAAGCAATTGGAAAGCTTGGACGGCCACAAGACAGCAATCACCGCAGTCGCCTTTGCTCCCGACGGCAAAGTGCTGGCCTCGTCGAGTCTGGATGGCGTCATTCGCCTTTGGGACACGGCCAACCGCAATGAAATCGCTAGCCTTGATGGCCCTGCCGGCGGCGCGGCCGCACTTCTCTTTTCAAATGATGGGCAGATTCTAACTGTCGGCGGCCGTACCGCCGTGCTGCAGGTGTGGAACCTGACCGGCATCCCCAAATCCGTGTCCGCTGCGCTTGGCCCTGACGGGACCGTCTTTTCCCTCAGCAACGACGGAAAACTCGCGCTCTCCGTGAATGGCGAAGTCCGTAACGATCTTTCCAACGAGAAGCTGCGCTTGTGGAAAATGCCCGGCGCAAGGAGTCGCAGACTGTGGAAATGCGCAACGGCGAGAAAAACCGCGACCAGATCGTCTGCTGGACAGCGGCCCTCTCCTCCGACGCGCGATTGGTCTCAGCCAGCCACAGCCGCGGGTCACTGACCTTGCGCGGCACGATGTATGCCGACGACACCCTTCGTGTTTGGGAACGTTGTACGGGCCAGGAATTACACATATTTCCCAAAACGAAAGTGCATGCCCTGGCGTTTTCACCCACCGGCCGCATTCTTGCGGCGGGTCACGGCAACACGGTGACCTTTCACAATCACTCCATTGACAGCCGCGTCACGCTTTGGGACATGGTGACTGGCGAATCGATTCGTACCTTCAACGGCCATATCAACTCCGTCAGCTGTGTCGCCTTTTCGCCGGACGGAAAGCTGCTAGCGTCAGGTAGCCTCGATCACACCCTCGTCGTCTGGAATAACGTGCAGCCCCCCGCTTTCAAATCGTCCAATTCGAAGCCCGCCGAAACGCAAGTAAAAGACTGGTGGGACAAATTAACCGGGCCAACTGCTCAAGCTCGGGAATCGATGGTCGAGCTGGTCGCTCACCCCAGCGAAGCTATCAAGTGTATTGGTGCGCATCTTAAGCCGGCGCCGCCCGTTGACGGTGAACGCATTGCGCTGCTGATCAACAGCTTGGACAGTCCTGTTTACAAGGAACGGCAAAAAGCCATGCTTGACCTGGAGAAATTAGGCGAATTGCCTGAACTGAGGCTCCGCGATGTCCTGGCCGGCAATCCTTCGCTGGAAACTCGGCAACGAGCGGAGTTGCTGCTCGATAAATCCGACAACGCCAAGCTTACGCCTGAGCAATTGCAGCGCGTAAGGGCGATTGCCGCATTGGAGTGGATCGGCACTGCCGAGGCATTCGAATTGCTCGGCACAATTGCCAACGGCGCTCCTGAAGCACGGGTTACCCAGCTGCGCGCGAGCAGCGCTGGTGCGCAGGCAGACTATCAAATCTCCCTGATGACCCGGCACGGATTCCCCGCCGCGAGCACCCCCTCCGGGATGTCCCTCGTGACCACGCTGCCAGCCCCGATAACGGTTTTTGACCCGATGACCACTCCGGGACAAATGATCGCTCCGCCCCCGACCCACACATCGGAGCCGATTTCGATCGGCTTGCCGAATTCTTGCTGCCGACGTAGCTCGGCGCTCATCGGGTGCGCGGCGGTGTAGATTTGCACCGCGGGGCCAAACAGCGTGAAGCTGCCGATCTTCACCAAGCACACGTCCAGGATGACGCAGTTGAAGTTGAAGTAGACACGCTCCCCCAACGAAATATTCGACCCGTAATCGCAAAAGAACGGCGGCTGCATCCATACAGTATCCCCACCCTTGGCGAAAAGTTCCTTCAGGATTTGGCGGCGCACGTCCTGGTCTTTCTCACCGCTTGCATTCAGCGTCTGGCACAAGTCTCGGGCACGCCGTCTGGCTTGAACCAACTCCGCGTCCAGGGGATCGTAGAGTTCGCCGGCCAGCATTTTTTCTTTTTCGGTGCGCATCACGTTCCTTCCTCCCCTCGTTCCCAAACAGGAGTTTGGGAACGAGAGTACGAGAGAATCTCGCCATCGGCGTCAGCCCAGCAAGCGGTCCAGCGCCTTTGCGACCACTTCGTAGCATTTGCAGGAAGCCGCTTCCAACCCCTTGCGGTCGAGGACGGTAATGCGGCCCCGGTGGTACCTAATCAGCCCCGCCTTGTGGAGGGTGCCCGCCACGGCGGTCACGGTGGGACGGCGCACGCCAAGCATCTGAGCCAGGAACTCATGGGTGAGCGGGAACTCGTCGGCCCCCACGCGGTTGTGGCTCATCAGCAGCCAACGGCACATGCGTTTCTCGACCGAGTGCCGGTGGTTGCAAACGATGGACTGCGATATCTGGTTAATCATCGACTGCGTGTAGCGCTGGACCAGGCCATGCAACGGGCCACCCCGCTTCATCTCCGTCTGAAAGACCTTGGCCTCCATCCGCAGGGCCTCGCCTGGAATCTGCACAATGGCCCTGGTGGGGCTGCTGTCGGCTCCCAGGAAGGCCGGAGTGCCCACCAGGCCCTCGTTGCCGATGATGCCCACTTCGAGGGTGAAGCCGCTATCCATGATGACCAGGGAAACCACGCCCCTGAGCGGAAAAAACACATGCGTAATCGGCCCGTGCGCCTCGTAGAGGATGTCCCTCAAGGCCAAGGACACCTTTTCCAAATGGGGCAGCAAGCGGTCATGCTCGTCCCTCGGCAAAGCTGTTAACAACCGGTTCTCGCCGGGATCGTGAATTCTGCGAAGTTTGGTCATTGCACGCTTCCTTGTTGCGGTAGGGACCGGGGACGGTGCGCTGCGCCAGGCCCCGGCCCTTATTCTTCTGGGTCTATTATCGCAAAGAAATTCTTGCTGTCATGTCGGAAACCGTACAGACGCCGTGTGTCTGCCAGCAGACAAAAGGATAGAATGGTCTGCTGACAGACACACGGGCCATTACACGAACCACGGCTACGGGGTGGTGAGCCATGTCGAAGTCTAAATCGCCTGCTGGGCCGCCCGGCAACCGGCTGCTGGCCCGGCTGCCCCCGGCCGAGTACCATCGTCTCCTCCCAAGCCTGCAACTCGTGCCGCTGGCGCTCAAGCACGTACTCTATGAGGCCCGGTCGCCTATTGACCACGCCTATTTCCCAAACCGGGGCGTCGTCTCGGCTCTGACCGTGATGGAAGACGGCAGGGCCATCGAGGTCGCAACGATAGGGGACGAGGGCATGGTGGGCCTGCCGCTGCTCGTCGGCGCCAAAACAACGGCCAACCGGGTGATCGTGCAGGTTCCAGGCGAAGCCATGCGCATGCCGAAGGACGTGCTGCTGGAAGAGGTCAGCAGGGACAGCCCCTTGCGCCGGCTGCTGGTCCTCTACCACTGTGCCTTTCTGGTCCAGGTATCGCAGGCGGTGGCTTGCAACGGCCTGCACTCGGTTCACCAGCGTTGCTGCCGCTGGCTGCTCATGACCCAGGACCGGGCGCATTCGGACGTGTTCCCGATGACGCACGAGTTCCTGGCCGAGATGCTCGGCGTGCGCCGTTCCACCGTCTCCGAGGTTCTCGAACCCTTCCAGGAGGAAGGCATGATCCGCTACAACCGGGGGAAATGCACCGTCCTCGACCGGGAAGGCCTGAAGGCAGGTTCTTGCGAGTGCTACCGGGTGATCGCCAAGGAATTCGAGCGCTTGTTCGGATCCTCCCATGAGTCCACGGTCTGAGAGTCTGTCGGCGAGCGTACAGACGAACATTAATGCTTGCCATAGGAAGCCGTAGTACGGTACGCTGGCAGACAGAAAGAGGGTTTTGCCGCTCACGAAACGCCTTACCGGCTCAACATTAAAGGCTAGCCATCGTGAACTCAAAGATGGGGAGGTTATGACCGAACCTCCACTTTCAAACTAGGATGTGCAGCTTGCGCTTGCCTACGCCGAGAACATCATTGCGACCTTGCGAGAGCCGTTCGTGGTCCTCGACAAGAGCCTGCGGGTGCGCACTGCAAATGCCGCCTTCTACCGGGACTTCCACGCCTCGAAAGAAGATACGGAGGGCCGCTTCGTCTACGACCTGGGTAACGGTCAATGGGACATCCCTGCACTGCGGACGTTGCTGCTCCAAGTTTTGGCCAACAGCCATCCCGTTGAAGACTTCGAGGTTGACCACGCCTTCCCCGACCTTGGACGACGGAACATGCTGCTCAATGCCCGCAGGTTCCCACCCGAGAGCGACGACCCGCATTTGGTCCTCCTTGCCATTGAGGACATTACCGAGCGCAGAGCGCGGAAGTCGCCATGCGGAACTCCGAAGTCCGCTATCGGCGGCTGTTCCAATCGGCCAAGGACGGCATCCTGATCCTCGACGCCGGCACGGGGAAGGTAATCGAAGCCAACCCGTTCATGAGCGAGTTGCTGGGCTATGACCATGACGAGTTCCTTGGCAAGGAATTGTGGGAGATCGGCCTGTTCCGCGACATCAACGAGAGCCGGGCCGCTTACCGGGATCTGCAAGAGAAAGGTTACGTCCGCTACGAGAATTTGCCCCTGGAAAGCAGAAATGGGCAAAAGGTCGAAGTCGAGTTCGTCAGCAATGTCTACGCGGAGAACCATCACCAGGTCGTTCAATGCAACATCCGCGACATCACCGAACGCAGCCGCTTGCAGCGTCTGACCCAGGAGCAGGCGGCGGCTTTGGCCGACCTGGACCGCCGCAAGGATGAATTCCTGGCGATGCTCAGCCATGAATTGCGCAACCCCCTCGCACCCATCCTCAATGCCGCTCTGCTGCTGCGTCTGCACAGCAATCGGAATCGTCTGCACGGCATCGAGAACCCGGTGCTCCAGCAATCCGCCGCCATCATTGAGCGTCAGGTGGGCCAACTGGCGCGGATCGTTGATGACCTGCTCGAAGTCTCGCGCATTACCACTGGGAGGATTCAGCTTCACAAAGAGCGGATCGCCCTGTGCGCCGTCGTGGAACATGCGGTGGCGACTGTCCGGGCGCTGATCGACCAGCGCAAGCATGAACTCACGATGTCATTGCCGGCACAAATAAACTGGCTGCACGCCGACGCCGCCCGGTTGGAACAGGTGGTGGTGAACCTGCTTACCAATGCCGCCAAATACACCGACCAAGGTGGGCATATCTGGCTGACTGTCCAGCGCGAGGGCGAGGTGGCGGTGCTGCGCGTGCGAGACACGGGCATCGGCATCGCCCCCGAAATCCTGCCCCGCATTTTCGACCTGTTCACGCAGGCGGAACGGTCATTGGACCGTGCACAAGGTGGCTTGGGCATCGGACTGGCATTGGTGCAACGGCTGGTGGAAATGCACGGGGGCACAGTGACGGCTTCCAGCGTATTGGGGCACGGCAGCGAGTTCGTCGTGCGTTTGCCTCTTGCCAAGGATGAAGGCGGAAGGATGAAGGATGAATCGAGCATTTCTCCGACCGATTCATCCCTGATCCCTCATCCTTCATCTTTGCGGGTAATGGTGGTGGATGACAATGTCGATACAGTGACCACCCTGGCAATGCTGGTGCAAGAATCAGGCCATGACGTTCGGACGGCTTATGACGGCTCCGCGGTGCTGGAAGTAGCCCTCGATTACCGGCCGAATGTAGTGCTGCTGGACATCGGTTTGCCGGGACTCAATGGCTTTGAGTTGGCGAAGCGGCTTCGTCAGCAACCCACGCTCAAGGACGTCGTGCTGGTGGCCATGACTGGCTATGGACAGGCGAGCGACCGCCAGCACTCGAAGGCGGCGGGGTTCGATCACCACCTGGTCAAGCCGGGCGATTTCGGGAAGCTGCTGCAAATCTTGGCGACAGTCTCGGAGTTGCAACCGCGATGAAAACCCAAGGCGAAATCGAGGCTGCGATCTGTGCAGGGATCAGTCGCTTTGAGCAGGAATGCAGGGGCCGAGGCCCGAAGGCCATTCACGCCTACTTGCTCGGCGATTTCGTCGTCGTTCGGCTTCAGGGCTTGCTGACAGCCGCCGAACAGCAACTTGCCAAAATCCCCTCTTCGAAGGGGAGGGACTTGCTCAAACAAGTGCGGACCCAGCTGATAGAAACAGCAAGGCCGCTCCTGCTAGCGGCCGTCCAGGAGGTCACGGGTGTCAAAGTGGTGAGCCTGCACCACGACATCAGCACGGTGACCGGTGAAGCGTTCATTGTCTTCACCCTGGCCGAGCCGCCCGTGTGCCACCACGCGAAGAAATGAAAGCCTTGCTCTGCCGCGAAACCTTGCCTCCGGAAGCAAGAGACGTATGCTAATAGAGACAGCTAGGAATGTCGGAAGACTAAACGAACGGCAACCGCCGTGAGGCGGGGGCCGGTTGACGAGTAAGCCGACCGGGTGGAGCACCATTGCAGGTGTTCCGCCCGGTCGGCTTTTTTCGTTTGGGAGATGATTATGCTGACTGCAATGGCTACTCTGAGCAAGCCTCTCCGGCTAGCGATCCACGTCATGAACCTGTGGCGCAATCGTCGGTTGAACTATGCCTTCGTCCAGGCCAAGGCAGCCTTGGGCGAGCGCATGTATGCGGCAGGTATTGATGACGGCGAGCTGGGGGCGAGGATCAGCGCCGTTGAAGAGCAATTGCGCCGGCCCGAGGCTGCCGGCGACTCGACCCAGGAGTTGCTGGCTGCGCGCCGCCAGCTAATTCTGCAACTGGCTGCAGCCGCCCTGGAGGACGACGCGCCGTTGCCTGGCGCCGACGCTGAGTACGACAAAGCGAGGGAAGCTGAGGCGGCACTGCGGAGGCACCAAAGCGACATGGAACGTAAGCCCGGCTCTTCTGGGAGACTCGTTAATGGTTAGGCCGACGTGACTGAAGTGTGCGGTAAGACGGAAACATAGGAGGGCGAAAAGGAGCTGCTGGATCAGACCAAAGCGAAAACAACGACGGTCCAAGGCAAACAGGCCGAGGAAGCCGCCGTTGCGATCTGACAGGGAAAAGACAAGGCGAATTTAGCCGGGAATCGGGTTCTCGGCCAAAGTCGCTCCACTTGAGAACTTAACGGAGGGTTGTACCATGCCGACGCTAAAGACGATGCCGCATGCGCAAGCTAACGACGTGGCGATTCAACATTCAGAGTCCGCCAACAACTCCGCGGTGACACGAGAAGCTCTCGTTGATCTGCTCAACGAAGACCTCGCCCGGGAATACCAGGCCATCATTTCCTACGTGGTCTATTCGCAGGTGATGAAGGGCGCGCAGTACATGAACATCGCCGCGGAGCTGGAAAAACATGCCGGGGAAGAGCTTCAGCACGCTCTGATTCTCGCCAAACAAATCGACTATCTGGGTGGGATGCCGAAGGTGATGCCGAAGCCCGTGAAGACTTCCGAGAAAGCAGAAGACATGCTTCGGTTCGACCTGGACAACGAAAATGAGACGATCCGGAACTATCGCCTGCGCGTACGCGAATGCGAAACATTGGGCGAGTATGCGCTGGCCGAACACATCCGGGACATTCTGGTGCAAGAACAAGACCATCAAATCGCCCTGGCAACTGCCCTTGGAGTGGAGACTCCCAACGTCAGCACCAGGGCGGACGAGCGCGAGCGAGAAAAACAGCCTCGACCCCGAAGTGCAACAGCGAAATGGTCCAGGGGTTCATCGTCGATTTCAACCTGGCACGGCGCATGGTCAGCAGCTGGGTTGAAGGGCGCACCGAAGAAGTCCCCCTGGACCGGGACGAAAGCGCCTACCGAACAGACCGTTCCTGTGGGCACCTTCCGCTGCTCGGGCTGCGCATTCCTTGAGTCGTACGCGCCGGTGGAATTCGCTGCCAAGTAAGGCCGCCGAACCAAACGCTGCAGCAGAAGCGGCCCTATTATCTGTTTCCGCGAGTTTTCGCTAAGCAGACCGCCGCCTTTGAGCGCCGGCGATTGGCTTCAAACAAAGGAGGACGGTGATGACAAAGTGGCTGTTCACGGTGGTGTTTCTGCTCCCGGTCTTTTCGACGCTGTGCCGAGCGGGAGATGCAAATGCGCAACGCGCTGACGCCGCCATCGAAAAGGTTGTCGCAGACGGCATGGAGGCAGCCAGAAAGGGGGACTGGAGGAGGTACGCCGATGTTATGCACCCCGAGAGCCTTGAAGAATACAAGAAAATGTGGCAACCGCTCTTGACTGCCGCCGCCAAGGAAGGGCCGGAAAAGCAAGCCGACTGGCTGCCCGCCTTTGATAAGGCCGCTGATTTCAAATCGGTCATTGCCCTGAAGCCGAAGGAATTCTTCGTTAGCTCCATGAAGGGAATGGCATCCCTTCGTAAAGGGATCCCGAGCCCTCTCAACGTCGATGAAAAGATCATCGGCACAGTGCATGAAGGCGATGACCAAGCCTACGTCGTGGTCCGCACACGCTGGAAATTCGACGGAGCCGAGATGACAAAAGTTGAGGTTATCGCTTTGAAGCGAAGCGGCACGGAATGGAAGATGATGCTTCCCGATGTCATCCGAATAATGGCCGAGACGCTCACACGGATCGGGCAGCCGAATATGCAGAAGTCTGGCCCCGTGAAAGATCGCGCCGATAAGGACAAGTAGCGGCAAGGGCCTAATAATCGCGTTGCAGCAGACGGGGCCGGCGGGACGGCTTTTCGAGGTTCACTATGAGCACGTTGCGCAAGATCGCGGCGGCGATGTCGGTGTTTTTTGCCGGCGGAATAAAGAGCCGGTCGAAATAGCATAAGGAAAATCTTATGGCGTGGATAAGCGTTTTGAGCTTTGCAATCTTTCTGTCCATCGTGGCCGGTATTGTTTTGTTGATTTCGATGGGCGATGAACCGACCTCATTAAGCCTAGGAAGCGCTTCCGCGATCATTTCGATGGTAAGTGCGCGTAGGCTTTGCTGTTGCTCGCGAATGCGCGAACAAGAGCAACGAATCAGCCGCCTCGAAAAACAGTTGGAAGAAAAAAGCGGTCAAGGATCGTATTGAGGCAGCTCGGTCGCTTTTGGAGCAAATGGCCTTTTAAGGTAACGCCGCTTAAACTGCTGAGGTGTTTTCTGCTGGTGCTGTGCTGGTGCTGATCGATGGAGTTGCGATTTGCAACGAAACTTGCGACACTACCGCTTAAATGTGAGTTCGGCGGCTAAAAGGAGACATAATGTCGAAGGTGTTTGTCGGCCTGCTTTTGAGCACGATTATCGGGCTGGTTGGCACGTTTGCACTGATGTTGGCCATGGCTAGTTTTCTAAACGCCATTTTCGGCGGACCCGGCTACGGGGCCATGGTATTCTACCTGAGTTTCATTCTTTCCCCGGTCGCTGGTGTCGTAGGTGGCCTCGTGGGTGTCGCGATTCGCCAAAGAACAGACGCTTTCGGACACTGACCAGAAAGCGGCCGATGCAGCCGCAGGTCCAAAGTGACTGGCTTGTGAACTTACCTTAATGCGGAGATCATCCATGAAAAAGTTTCAAATCGCATCCTGGCTGGCGGTTGTCATCGGCATCGCGATGTTCATTTGGGGCGTTAATCTAACGCGCCAGACGCATCACAAAAGCCTGGTCGATCAGACGAACGGCGAGTTTATTGTTGGCGCTGCTCTCTCAATGGGCGGAGCCTTGATCGCCCTGGTCGCGGCCTTCGGAACGGGCCGCTCGTCACACGGCGAAACGCCGATGAATCAAGCCGGGGAGAACGTGTCATGACATCTACCGCAACGCTCGTTGCCAGGATTGGAGCAGGTCTGATCGGCGGCCTGATCGGGATCGCCATCGGGAACGTCCTGGGCATGATCGTCGGGGGCGAGCTCGCGGATCCGGGGCTCGGTCTGGTGGGCCGCTTCGTCGGCATGGGGATTGGGCTCGTCGGTGCGCCTCCCTGGGGGCGTTCCTTGTCGGCCGCCCCCGCGTCGTACTCTGGTGCGTCGGTACGGCGTTCGCGGTGGGCACCGTCTCGTTCTTAGCCGGGTTTATAGGCCCGATCATGTTGACGCCCCAATCCAACCAAGGGCCGCTCCTGGGCATTTTCATCACGGGGCCGCTCGGATTCGTCGTTGGGGCAGTGGTCGGTTTGGTTATCGGCCTCGTGCGAAATGGCGCAATTCAAACAACTCGGTCGCGCTGAATCAGCAACCATAACCTGGAGGATTTGCCTCATGACCCGTCTCTTCTGCCTGGGCCTGGCAGCCTTAGCTATCTCTGCGGATTGCTCGTCAGTTTCAGCCTGGACTGAATTACACGTTGGCCGGGCCGCGGAGCGCTAGGCGGTTTGAATGACCAGTCGGCCTCTTACGAAAGGTTTTCAAATGAAGTTACTTCCCGTCATTCTGGGCCTTGGTGGTGTCTGGATCGCGACAGTTGCCTGTTTGCCGTTTCTCGAAGCGCAAGAACCGCCCGCAACGGAGTCCGCCGCGCCGTCAATCGACAAGGACGCGAAAACCCAGGCGGCCCTGGAACACTACCTCAAGGAAGAAGGGCACGCTAAGTGCGGTCCGCGGTTCTTCGACCTCGCCACAACGCATCTTGGATCCGCGGCGCAACGTAAGCCGCCGATTCCGGAGAAGGCCATCGTTCGCTACCTCGGCAATCCGGAATTGGTTAGCTACACGGGAACGAAGGATGCACTTGACAAATGGACTGAAAAGACGACCCTTTTTGCCTATGCGGTGGATAACTTGCCGGCACAACAACAGACCCCGGCGAGCCCGTTGCCTGCGGAAATCGTCGCCGCGTGGGAGACGGCTGCGCGCACAGACCGGCTGGTCGCGGCCGGACGACTTCGTGAATCTTGTTTTTCGCGGCGGGGGAGAGGCGAAGGAAGGAGAAGTGCCGGCGTTTCGCTTCACTCGTTTGCAAGAGGGACGCCTGGCGAAGCTGCCTGCTCCGGAAACGGCGTTCGGGTTGGACTTTTCCAGGACCCAGGTGACGGACGCGGGGCTAAAGGAGTTGGCCGGCTTCGAGAGTTTGCAAATGCTGGGCCTTTGCAGCTTTAGGGTAACGGACGCTGGACTAAAGGAGTTGGCCGGGCTCAAGAGCTTGCAAACGTTGTACCTGCCCTGCCCTCAGGTGACAGACGCGGGTCTGAAGGAACTGGTCGGGCTGAAGAGTTTGCACACGTTAAACCTTTACGAAACCCAGGTGACGGACGCGGGACTGGTGGAGTTGGCTGGGCTGAAGAGTTTGCATACGCTGGACCTTTCCCTCACCAAGGTGACGGATGCGGGACTGAAGGAACTGGCCGCCCTGAAGAGCTTGCAAACGCTGAATCTTACCAGCACTGTGGTGACGGACAGGGGGCTGAAGGAACTGGCCGCGCTGAAGAGCTTGCAAACGCTGGACCTTGGCCAAACCAAAGTGACAGACAGGGGGCTGAAGGAGCTGGCCGGGCTCAAGAGCTTGCAATCGCTGAAACTTGATTTCACCCCGGTGACGGACGGGGTGCTGAAGGAACTGACCGGACTGAAAAGCTTGCGAACGCTGAGCCTTGTCAACACCCCGGTGACGGACGCGGGGCTGAGGGAACTGGCCGGCCTCATAAGCTTGCAATCGCTGAACCTTTTCTACACCCCGGTGACGGACGCGGGGCTGAAGGAACTGACTGGGCTCAAAAACTTGCATGCGCTGGACCTTTCCTTCACCAAGGTGACGGACGCGGGGTTGAAGGAGCTGGCCACGCTGAGGAGCTTGCAATCGCTGCACCTTTACGCCACCTCGGTGACGGACGTGGGGCTGAAGGAGCTGGCCACGGTGAAGAGCTTGCAAACGCTTCACCTTGGCAGCACCAAGGTGACGGACGTGGGGCTGAGGGAGTTGGCCGGTCTGAATAGCTTGCAAACGCTGTTCGTTTCCGATACCCCGGTGACAGACGAAGGGCTGAAGGAGTTGGCCACGTTGAAGCGCTTGCAAAGGCTGTTCCTTGACAGAACCAAGGTAACGGGCGCGGGGCTAAAGGTGCTGACTGGGCTGCAGAGCTTGCTAACGCTGGACCTTGGCAGCACTCAGGTGACAGACACGGGGCTGAAGGAAATCGTCGGGCTCAAGAGCTTGCAATCGCTGAACCTTGATTTCACCCCGGTGACAAACGTGGGGTTGAAGGAACTGGCCGGACTCAAGAGTTTGCAAACGCTATACCTTGGCCGGACCCAGGTGACGGATGCGGGGCTGAAGGAATTGGCTGGGCTCAAAAGCTTGCAAACGCTGGACCTTTCCAACACCAATGTAACAGACACGGGGCTGAAGGAACTGCAAAAGGCGCTGCCGGGGTGCCGTATCTATCCCTAGTCGCCGGGTGTAAGGATCGTTTTTCCGACCAACCTCAATTTCCATGGAGGCACTGATGGACGTGCAATCGACAATCTGCCCAAAATGCGGCGGACCCGCAACACTCCTGCAAATGACAGAAGACTTTGAAGAATTGCCCGATCTTGGTTACCCAGCGGAAAAAGCCCGTTTCCCCGTGAAAGTGGAAGAGTTCAGGTGCCGGGAACAGGGCTGCGAACATGAATTCGAAAGGATTATCAGAGGGTCAACACTATATGACGGTGCGCCTTGTTCCCAAACGCGCCTCGTGCGCTCGTTCCCAAACTCCTGTTTGGGAACGAGAGCAAAGCCGGCGTTCACGTCGCCTCCTGGCGAGCCATGGCAATCAGCATCACGTCCGGGAATTTCTCGGCGCCGGTCTGCCGCAGCATGTTGACGACTTGTGCCGCGGTGTATTGGGCGTGCGTGCAAACATGAAGCAGCACGTCGCTGCGCCGGCTTCCGAAACGCTTTGCCACGTTGGCGATTGTGCTTTTCCTAAAAACGAGTTCATCGAGCGCTGCCGGCTGAGGCGCTGCCAGGTAAGCAGTCCAGCGCTGCTCGAGCACCGACCACTTTTGGCGCAGCTCGTCCAATCCGGCTATGGCGCCCTCGCCTTGCTGATTGCCGGGAATTTTTCCAGGTACGTCGCCTGGCGCCACAGCCTCTTCGTTGCCCAGCAGGGCTTCCAGCCAGACGTACTCGGCGGCGTAGAGATGAAGCAGCGATTTCCAGGTCGAAGCCTTGGCCGATCTGGAACGACGCACGCAATTGGTCATCGGTCAATTGCGCCGCAGCGGTCAGCAAATTGCGGTTCACCCACGCACGATGCTGGTGAAGACGCTGAAGCAAATTTACTGCGTCCATGATTGTGGAAACCTCCCCCGATGAAACGTGTTGGAAAACATGGTCTTTTGTATGCGGCGACGGCCTATTGTTTGGGAACCAGGGTAAAATAGCCCTGTACACTCGTTTGAAGACCCCTGCCGGCTTGTCCGGCAGGTGAAAAAGTTCGCTGGCTAACACCGGCCCCAATAGGTGCTTTGCGACCCCTGCCGGCTTGTCCGGCAGGTGAAGAAGTTCAGCGGGTGCCTCAACGGCTTTTTGTTGGGTTGCGACACATTTCGCGGGCACCTTCAAGGACTGCTGGACTGCCGCCAGCGCGCTCGTTAGCCGCCGAACTTCTTCACCTGCCGGGCAAGCCGGCAGGGGTCGGGGACCAGCGGGGCGACTGCGGAGTTAGCCGCCGAACTTCTTCACCTGCCGGGCAAGCCGGCAGGGGTCGGGGTTCATTCCATTTTCACTTCCGACCCCCTCCGGGGGTGGCTGATAAAGCTGTAAAGCCGTCAAGCGGTAAAGTCCTCGCCGGACGAATCCCGTTAAAGCCGTTGCGGGTCGTCGGCACATCGCCGTAGCGCTGGGCGGAGCGGACGTTCGAGGCGATAACGCTGAACGAGCCGCCACGCAAAACACGACCATTATTATTCCGTATATCGCTCATCTCTTCCATGTCCTCTATCGCCTTTCCATCTGTTCTTTTTCCAAAAGCTTTATAAACGTCTTGGCACCAGTCATAGGCGTTCCCGTGCATGTCAAACAGCCCCAAATCACTCGATTTCAGCGACCCCACAGGATGAAGTTTGCTGGATGAGTTCACAACAAACCACGCATATTTGCCGACCAATTCTTCCGACTCACCAAAGGAAAAACCCGTGTCCGAATCTGCTCGGCAGGAATACTCCCACTCCGCCTCGCTCGGCAAACGATACCCCAACCGCTTCAAGTAATCGGAAGCCATCTTCATGCCCTCGGCATAGTTGCCATCCTTGTTCGGCTCATAGCACCACTGCAACTTTGGTATCCCTTCTTGCTCGCTCAGCCAGTTGCAATACGCCGCCGCATCGTACCACAACACATTGCTCACCGGGCAGTCGGGCGTGGGAGCGTGCATCTTGCCGTATGGATGCTCCTTCCGAAACAGCAGAAACTGGTTCACCGTCACATGCTTGGAGGCAATGGCAAAACTTCGGTTGATCTGCTGCTTGTGTTGCCCGTTTCCCTCTCCCATTTCCTTGACGACTTTTGGGATCTCTGCCGTCGAGGAAATCAGCAGGTTATCTCGAAGCTGCCGGGCTTCCATTCGACCAAGGCCTTCCCAGCTGCCCAAGGCGAGGAGAGCAACGGCGGTGACAGCTCGCGCCGCCCGCACCACGTGAAAGCGCTGAGCTTTGCGCATCATCTTCCGCTTCGGCGCGGTCCAATTCTTTTTCGCTGTCAAGCATCGGATCTGGAGCCATTGCAGCAGCGACGGCAATTGCCGGTACACCGGGCGGGTGTTCCAATCAGCGGCACAATCCGCCAGCAGCAACTCGGCTCGGCCACGGCGATTCTCCTTATAAACCGGTTCCAGGAAACCACATCCCATTTCCTTATACACTTCAAAGCAAGTCCCCATGATCAGATAGCTCTCTTCCTTATAAACGATTTCCATTTCTTTTCCCTTTCGTGTTTTTAGTGTGTTTCGTGGTTAATAAATATACTCCCGCCAGTAATCCGGCAGCGGCGCTTCCACTGTTATCTCCTCATAGCGAATCGGATGCAAAAACGTCAAGCGCCGGGCGTGCAGGCCGATGACGCGCTCGCGCGGATTGTCCGGCTTGGCGCCAAACGGCTGACTGCTGCCGTAGCGTTCATCGCCGCGGATCGGCCAACCGCGCGACGAAGTCTGCACGCGCAGTTGATGCATCCGGCCTGTTTCGGGACACAATTCCAGGACGCTGCCGCCGGCAAAGGTCGCCAGCCGACGGTACCGCAAGACGGCATGCCGCGCTCCTGGCGTTTCGGGCGAGGCCACCACGGCGTGGGCCTGGTCGTCAAGCTTCACCAACCAGTCTTCCCATACGCCTTCCACGGGTTGCACTTCTCCGTCCACAAGCACCAGTAAACCTTGGCGACCTGGCGGGTTTGGAATTGCTCGGCCAGGCGTTGGGCGGATGTCGTCTGCCGAGCGAAGAGCACGACGCCGGACACTGGCCGGTCCAGCCGATGCGGAATGCCGAGGTATACGCGACCCGTTTTGCCGTATTTTTCGCGCAGGTAATCCTTGGCCAACGACTCCAGGCTGACTCGGGTTGGCGCTCCCTGGGTCAGCAGCGGCGCCGGTTTATTGAGGGCCAGGCAGTGATTGTCTTCGTAGAGAATGGATAACTGCACGATTTTGCTCCTCTAGAGCTTCATCCGCAGCTCCAGTTTTTTGCCGTCACGCAAAACGTCGAGCGTCACGGTGTCGCCGGGGCGATAGTTGAGGCGGATGAAGGCGTCGAACTGGCGCAAGGTCATTTCGAGCTTCTTGCCGTCAACGCCGGTAATGACGTCGTTTTGCTGGATATCGGCCTGGCGTGCCTGTTTGCTCGGGAAATTTCCCTGGCGAAACGCCAGAGCCATGGGCGGCAAGCCGAGTTGCTTTTTTTCATCGGCCGTCAAGTCGTCGCCGCTAAGCCCCGAGCCGGGCTCCAGGCCCTTGAGCGAGCGCCGCCAGGAAACATCGGTCTGCCGCCAGCCTGCCTGCAACTTCAGCCTGGCCTCCATCGCCTTGCCTTCGCGGGTCCATTTGACGTCGACCTCGCCGGCTACGGGAGCCTTGTGCAATGCGTGCTGGATGTCGGTGAAGGTGGCGACCGTCTCGCCATTGACCTCTTGAAGGACATCATCGGCTCGCATGTCGGCGACGGCCGCGGGCGATGTGGCGGCCACGGCGGTGACGCGATTGCCGGGCGTAACGGCGACTGTCCAGCCGACGTTTTCAGGAAGGGGATAGACCCAGACTTCGTTCAACGACCACTTGCCCTTTTCTTGCAGCATCTCCCTGCGCAGGTCGTAGGCATGATGGCAATGGGCACATGCCGTGGGAGTGAAGCGGACAATGCCGGGGTAGTCGTCCACCGTGCGGGGCGGACGCGGCGGCGGTTTCTCGGCCGGCAATGCTTCTTTATGACGGCGCAACGCAGCCTCCATCGCGAATTGCAACCCCTCCATCGTCCGATAGCTGTCCGCCCCCTCGGGCGTTCGGCCGCCAAATCGGCCCAGGACACGTTCATCGGCGCTGAGGAAAAAAGCCACCCAGGTCAGGTCGTAATCAAACTCAAAAACTTCGAGGTTCACGCCGCGCAGGCTGGTGAGGCGCACCAGCACAAATTGCTTGCCGAGCTCGGCGATCTTGGCATCCAGACGAGCAACCTGCTCGTCAAAGCGACAGTTGTCCAGTCAGTGCAAACAGGCCAGGACGACAAAAAGAGGTTTGCCGGTTTGGCGGGCCTCGGCAAGCCCTTTGGCGTAACTGTCATGCCAGGCCGCGTCGGGTTTGCGCAGATCCTGGCCGCCGCTGACCAGGCAACAAAAGGCCACGGCAACAGTAACCGCCGCAACAAATCGACAAGTCCAAGCCATGCTTCCCTCCGCTGCCGTGATTTTCAAGTTCCGAGGATGTCCCGTGTGGTCCATGTTAGCATACAAATCCGCTAAAATGCTTGCATGACCGAGCGCCGTCTGAACGTGAATTTGGCGTCCCCGTGCCCGGCGAGATCCTGCCGTCGGAGCAATGGACGCGGACTGCCCTCAAAAAACTGCCGCCCGAGGGGCCCATCGACTGGCCCGCGCTTTTCGGCCGCTCAGCCCCCCTGGTCGTCGACATCGGCTGCGGCAATGGCCGATTCCTGCTCGGCAGCGCCGTCTGGCGACGCGACCACGATCACCTGGGCATCGATGTATTGCCGTTGGTGCTGCGCTATGCCACACGCCGGGCCAACCAGCGCGGGCTGACCAACATTCGCTTCGCAGCGCTGGACGGACTGGCCCTCGTCGAACGCTATCTTTCTCCGGCCAGCGTTGTCGAGATCCATTGTTATCATCCTCAACCGTTTTATGATCCTGGCCAGGTGCATCGCCGTTTGATCACGCCGCGTTTTTTGGCCCTGGCACATCGCGCCCTGACGCCCGCCGGCAAGTTTTTCGTGCAGACCGACAACCCCGGCTACTGGCGCTATATCCAGGCCGTCGCGCCGGTTTTTTTCGAGTTCAACGAACAGCCTCGGCCTTGGCCCGACTCGCCCAAGGGCCGCACACGGCGAGAAATCATCGCCCTGCGCCGCGGCTTGCCGGTGTTTCGCGGTTGGGGAGTCCAACGCAAGGAGATTTGCCCAGCGGAGGCGCTGGCACTGGCCGAGGCGCTGCTGCCGCCGGTTTTCGACGCGGATCAGGCGGCTGCGGGAACTCGACGCAATGGAGAGCGAATAACTCAAGTCCTTTGCTCGGGTCATTCAAATATCCGTGGATCAAATAAATCCTCGTGGATTTGTTCAGTCGTCGTGGATTCTGTTGTTTTTTCAGTTGGCTTCTTGGGTCCCTTTTTGTGCAGTTTGCTTACCAGGTTATCAGCTGGGCGAAACACCCATTCTCTATGCGACTTCTTCTTAGTCAAGAAACCGACCTTCACAAGACGATTTAGGTCGGACCTGGCGGTATTGTAAGTGATACGATATTTTCCCTCGTGCTCTCGAGCGGTCATGCTTTGTTTTGGCTGTTTCAACGATCGTTGTATTAATTCTCGTTGCCGATAGTTCAAATCTGGATAATTGTCAAGAATCGCGTGAGCTTCGTTTAGCTGGTGCCTTTGCCTTTCCAAATATTCATGCAAATCTCCAATTGCCCGATTCACTATGTTCAAGTGATAATGATTGAAGTATGTCAAGTCGCCGCCGTCGGTTTCGGTGTACAAATAGGCTTTGCTGTACTTAATTGGTGAGTTTTTGATGATTCGAGAAATAGGCAGATACTCAAAAAGCCAGTATCCATTCTTCAGCATGTACCAATAGAAAACGGCTCGCGCGGTGCGGCCGTTACCATCCACAAATGGATGCACAAAGCCAACAGCAAAATGCAACGCTATTGCTTTTATCAAAGGATGGACGAATGGTCCTATTCTTGCGTTGGCAAACTCGCATATTTCATCAATTCGACTTTTGACGACGTTTGCTGGGGGAGGTTCGTAAATCGTTTCCTCTGTTCGAGTGTCAACAATCCGAATTGCCTCATCCGCCAGTCGAAATCTTCCGCCAGCTGCTGGATTGTCTAAGGTCTTGTCCGTCAGCACTTCTTGAAGATGACAGAGAAGCATAGGTGTCAATTCTTCTTTTTTCAGCTCTCTGATTTCTAGTATTGCTTTGTAGTTGTTGACAATCATCTGCTCAGCTTTATCTCTTGGGCGACGTTTAGTTCGCAGCATCTCCTTAGCCACTTCTCGGGTGGTTGCAGCGCCTTCAAGTTGGCTGGATGCTATAGCTTCTTCCATCAAAGAACTGAACAGGTATCTTTCATCGTCGTCGGGAATTAGGGATCCATATCTTGTGCCAACGTATCCTCCGGCTCTCTTGTCGATGATGCTTACCCATTCTTGATGCTGTGGTGGCTGCCAATAATGCAATTTGGAATGCGATTTGAATGTAAGTGGCAGGAATTGCCGTTGCTGGATACGGCTCATGGCTACCGCATGCCACGCCTGTTGCGGTTCGATCCCCTTTGGCATCGGGCGATAACGAAACTTGTCCCAATGAAGATACGCGTCGTTTGCTGCCCTAACCAGCGACTGGACCTCATCCGCAAATAACATCCAGACGGCGTCCCGGTTGCCCGCAAATTGTTCCCATGACATTGAAGGTGGTGTTTTTGGAGTTCTCATCTTGTCTCCCCGCGCTGTAGGCAATTGTCGCAATCGAATGTCGTATTGCGATACAATAGCAAATATTGTCGCAATGTGCAAGCAAATTGCGATGAAATTGCGATATCACAACTGTTAGCGATGACACGACTTGCAGCGATTGCATGCTTCTTGGGCAAAAACTGGCTAGCGCTCGAAAACTCGACGAGAAGCGGGCTAAATACGATCGGCGGAAAGTGCGATCCTCGATTAATTTGTCAGGGGACCTTGAACACGTTGTCTACCTGCGAGCCGCCCCCTAGCAACTCCTGCCCACTCGCGGTACAGTGACAACCGGCAACTACTGCGGATGGAGAACAGCCGGTGAAGCTTCAGGAACTCAAAGAGGCCTTGCGAGCGGTCGATCCGGCGGCGGTGCTGGTTTCGCACCGGCTGCTGGCGCACGTCATTCGCGAAGTGCATCACTTGCCGACGCAGTTCCTCCAGGTGCCGCACCATCGCAGCTTTGTCATCGACCGGCAAGTGCTTTTCCGCCACGTCGAGCAGGACGAACTCGACCTCGATCCGGATCGGCTGCTGCCGCCCACGGTGCTGCTGCTGGTGCGTCCTTCCGCGGAAGAGGGCGATTTGCCCGACCGGGCCAACACGCTCCTAAAATACTGGGAGCGGCTCTTCCATGCGAGCGTCGATCGCGAGCTCGAGCAGCAAATCAGGACCGGCAAGCTGAAGGCGGCCGATCTGCGTGCCCGCATTGCCGGCATTGGCGAGGCCGAATTCGACGAAATCCGCGGCGTGCTGGACCGTGATCTGTGTCTGTTGCCGCCAGTGGACGATCTCGCCGTCTACTGCGAGTTCGTCGCCGTGTACCTGGAGCTGCGTCATTTCTTGCCGAGCCTGGTGCCGGTTTACTTTCCGGCCCTTCGCGACCTCGACAAAATCGACGCGCTCATTGCTCAGGACATTGACGGCGAGGCGCTTTGGAAGGCGACCCGCTTGCCCGGACGCCCGATCTGCAGGTGCGCGGCGACAGCCGGTCCGACGACTCGCACGACTATTACTGGAAGCTGGTGCGCTCGGCGGAAGCGGCGTCGAAGGCCAGCAATCACGTGCGTGCCGCCATCCTGCGCATGAAGGCGGCCCGCGTCGCCCCCGGCGCCTTGACTCTGGACACGCGCACCGACGCCCACGCGGAGCTGCAACACCTGGCGCACCGGCTGCATGTGGCGCTGCAACTGTCGGATGCCGACACCTCGGCCTGGAACATTGCCCTGGTGTCTTTGCTGGAAAAAGCCGACCAGGGACCGTGGACCGTCGAGGCCCGTCTGCTTTACGACTTGCAGCAGGTGTGCATCGACGCCGAGCGTGCTGTTTCCAAGCTCGACCTGGTGGAGTGGGTGCTGTCGGCGGGCAAACGGCCGATCAAGCGTCCGCTGCCCAGCCAGCGTTTGGTGCAGATGACCCGGCACCTGCGAGCTGCCTCCCAGCGGGTTCCGCTGGCGCGGCTTTCCGATGCCGACCGCCAGCATTTGACCGGGCTTTTGCAAGCCGCCCTGCAGCAGAGCGCCACCAGCTGCGCGACCGCTTCCGGCCCATCTTCGCCGACGCCTTGCACGACATGGGTCTGGTCGCCTCCAATCCTCCGGAGGAAACCGCCTTTCGCAAAATGATCGAGGAGCTGCTCGACCGCATCACGGCAGCCGGTTTTTTCACCTTCGGCGATCTCCGTGACGTCATCTCCCGCAACAAGCTCAAACTGCCGGACCTGGCCGATCCCCAAGAGTTCGTCCGCGGCGATCCCCTGCTGCGCTCGACCGGCGCCTGGCCACGCAGCTCGACGGCGTCTATCGCTCCGGCGAGGTTTACCTGCGCGTATTGGCCCGTTCGACTTCGCTGGTTTACGGGACCGAGACAGGGCGTTTCATCACACGCAATTTGCTGCTGCCATTTGGCGGAGCACTGACGGCCCTGCTGGGCCTGGAACTTATGTTCGCGCCTTTGCTAGCCAAGGTTGGCCTGGATTTCACATTAGCGCCTTTTTGGTCGTTCATTCCCGTGGGAGTGTTCATCCTGGGCCTGATGCACTGGCCGAAAATGCGCCGCAATTGCATCAAGGCATGCCAGGTCGCCGGCGGAGCCCTGCGTCTGGCCGTCAACGGACCGATCCTGCTAGTGCGGCTGCCCCCGGTTCAGCGCGTTCTGAAAAGCTGGTTCTTTCAACTCCTTTGGTGGTACGCCGTCAAACCGGTGGTGCTAGCGCTGCTTATTTGGCTGTTGCTGCCGAACATTCATCACCCCTGGGTGGAGCTGGCCGCGGTGTTCGGCGTCGCCGCATTGATTCTGAACTCTCGCCCTGGCCATGCCGCCAGTGAAATCGTGACCCAGGCGGTGCTGAATCTGTATGACACGCTACGTTCCGGCTTGATCGTGGGCCTGGTGCGCTTTGTCATGCAGTTGCTCAAGGGCGCGATGGATGCGTTGGAACGGCTGCTCTATTCCATCGACGAATGGCTGCGTTTTCGCAGCGGCGACACTCGAACCTCGCTGGTGGTGCGCACCATCCTGGGCGTCCTCTGGTATCCGATCTCGTTTTTGGCCCGGCTCTACGTCGTCGTCTTCGTCGAGCCGATGTTTCATCCCCTCAAGCTGCCCATCGCCATCCTGGCCGCCAAGCTCATGCTGCCGCTTTATCAGCCGCTTTACGCCTTGCAGGTGCAGTTGCTGACGCCGGTCATCGGCGAGGTGGCCGCCGGCATCATTGCGGGGGTCAACTGCTGGCTGTCCGCGGATTTCTTTGGTTTTTTGGTTTGGGAGCTGAGGGAGAACTGGCGAATGTACCGTGCCAACCGTTCGCCGATCCTGAAACCGGTGATGGTCGGGCACCATGGCGAAACCATGCTGCAGCTTTTGCGTCCCGGCTTCCACTCGGGCACGGTGCCGCGCCTGTTCGACCACCTCCGCCAAGCAGAACGCCTTGCCTTGGCAAGCGGTCAATGGCGCACGGCGCGAGCTTATCATCACCTGCTGCAAGAAGTCGAAGTGGCGTTGCGCTTGTTCGTGCAGCGGGAGCTGCTGGTGCTGGTGCACCAAAGCCCCAACTGGCAAGACCATCCGCTCCAGACTGGCAGGATCGAGCTGGCCACCCACTTGATTCGCATCGAGCTGGAGCACGGCGGTCATCCGCACGAGCCGGTACGCTGGGCTTTCGCGCAGAAGGCGGGTTGGCTGACCGTGCAGATCGAGCAAGTTGGCTGGCTGAGGAAACTGTCCGAGCGCCAATTCGACGCTCTGACGACGGCAATGACAGGCTGGTACAAACTGGCCGGTGTGGACGTGGTGCGCGAACAGGTCGAGGCCGGCTTGGCGGGCACGGGTTGGAGCTACGCCGTCGAGGAAAAGGGCCTCGGCTTGCGGCCGGCGCCGCGCGCGGCCGACGAGGTGATTTGCCCCATGTACGACACGGTCCGGCTCAACCTCAAGCGCACGGCCAAGGACAGCGCGGTGACGCCGGTGGTGCCGCCGATCGAGACCTTGGTTTTCGCTCGCTTGCCAATTCCCTGGGACGCCTGGGTGGCGGCCTGGCTGCGCGATCAACGCGGCCAGCCACCGCAACTGCTGCCGGTGAGGCTGGCATTAGTGCCGGCAGTCGATCGCGGCAAGGACGCACCCTCGCCAGATCATAGGAATGGTGAAGCGCCGTCGGGTAAGTCAGGGCTGAAAAAGGAATTGGCGGAGTAGCAGAACCATGTCCATCGCTTTAGGTGTCTAAAATCACCCGCGTGGCTTCCCCCTCGCTGCCCGCCGCCTGCCCGGAAGCGGTGACGACAGTGCGAGGAGCTCGGCTGCTGACGCGCGTCCACAAACTTTTGAGGGTAGTCAAAGGTGCATCGATCATGTAGCGCCGCGTCGTCCTGATGTACTGAACGGCGCACCCGCCAAGCACGGCCAGAGCGATGACGTGCCAGGCCTGGAACATCCAACTATTCCTGGGAGCCACCCATTCCAGCGGGGTGCCAAACGCCGCCACGGCAGGCAAACCAAGCTCTTCGGGCGTTTCGAACGTTGAGGCGGCTAGCGGCGCGCCGCTTTGATGGAGATCGAGCAAGGGCATCAAGTTTTGAGTTGTCGATCTTTGGCCGTCGTCGCTGGGAATTCCGGCGGAAAAGCTCGAAACTCCCTGGGATGCGCCGCGTTGATCCCTTTGCTCGACGACCGGGGCCGCTGCCAAACTTCGTTCCAAGTTGGCCAGCGTGCGGTTGGCTTGCGCGATTTCGACGGCGCTAGCCGCCGCGTCGGTCGTTCCAGTCTCGCTCAACAAGCTTACGTGCGGTCCGTTGCCTTGCTGGCTGCCGACCAACGGCTGCGGCGGTGTGCTGGAGATCACGCCGGCCGTCGCGAGCGTGGGAACCAATGCCAGAGCCGAGCCGTTCAACGGCGCCAGCGTCACCGGCAATTGCTCGGGCACGCCCGCGTTTGGCCTAAGCGCGGGCCCACTACTGGGAGGCAAGGGATAGTTGACACCGCCGTCTCCAGAGTCGTCGTCTTCGGCCAGGGTGCTGCTTTCGAGCGAATTGGCGAGGGCGGACGCTTGAGTGCTATTGCCTGCCGCACCAGCCGCCGCGGGTTGCACGCTGCCGAAAAGGCCGTCTTGCTCATGGCCAATGCCGGCGGTGAAATAGAGTGTGTCGGACGCACCCCCGTCACCGCCGCTGCCAAAGGCCAGACCCCACAATTCAGGGATCAGCAGCGGGTTGCCGGCGGAGTCCGTGAGTGTGCCCTGCCAGCTTCCAGTTTGTGGGTCATAAGCGTTGATTTGTCCGCCGGCGAAATTGCCCACTAGCAAATCGTTGCTGAAATCTCCAAAACTGCTCGGCGCCATGGCGATGCCCCAAGGCGCGTTGAGCTGGCCGCCGCTGACCAACCGGCGGAGCAACTGGCCATTGGTGCCGAATACGTCGACGTAACCGTTGCCTGGCCCAAGGTTGTTGCCGTAATCTCCGCCGATTTGCAGGGCGTAAGTTACATAGAGGTCGTTGCCTATCGCCTGAATGTTGAAAGGGGAGTAGCCGGCGGGAAGCTTTGGGTCGGAGAAAGCGCCTTGCCAAAGGACGGGCTTGAACTGGTCATTGAAGACGTCAATGGCGCCCGTGTGAAAGTTGGCCGCGTACAGGAATGTCTGCTGGGCGTTGTTGGCGATGGCCAGACCCGTGTAAACGGGAGGACCTTGCCCATAGGCAAACGTGCTATCGACGGCGACAACTGCCTGGGCCGCATTGACTTTGTAGCTCCACCCTTCGATGGCGCCTTCCTCGGTGGCGAACAAAAACAGACTCGGCGCGGAATTCTTGCCCTGTGTGATAACGAACCCCGAGCCGCCGTTGAACACTACCCCAGTGGGACTGCCGAGGACTGACGGAGTGGCAGTGCCGACGGGGATAGCCACAGGCGCTCCGAATGGCATCGGCTGGCCGGCCGCGCCATTGATGGTCGAGACGCCGGCGCCGTTGTCGGCAAGCCAAAATGGGCCGCCCGGGCCGCTGGCAATGCCCCACGGGTTGAGCAGGTTGGCGTCTGTGAAAGCCGCCAATCCGGGCACGTCGGAAATCAAGTTGGTTTGGCTGAAACTCGCGGACAACAAGCAGCGCTCGTCGAGCCCTTCGCAGCAAGGCGTATAAGACAATCGCCGATATTTCCGGGAGGATGGCCGCGAATGCCGCAAAGTGCTGTTGACCCACCTTCTCATCGTGTTGCCTTTCGGAACGCAATGCACTGCAAGCGTCGCTGGTAACGGATGGGGAGGGTCGGTCCAGCCCTGAACCGGCACTGTAAATCTAGTTCATGTTTTTTGCCGAGGTCGAGAAATCCAGAGAATCTAAATCACCCTGAGCAATCCGCTGATTCATGGGGCCAGGTCCTTGAAAGCCTGCAAATGGCGAATCGATTCCAGCGCCGGGTCGGGAGCGATTTTCTCCCGCCAGAACAGTGAACGTTCCGGCGACGGCACCATGGCCAGAGTCAGGCGTACCGCATCCAGAGCGCTTTCCCGGCACCGTGCCGCCACTGATTTGTCCGCCTGGTTCTTCTCGGCGCCGGCCGCGGCCAGTGCGAAGATGCAGGCGACATTGTGCATCATTTCCGGCGCACGGTTGGCGGCGCAGCGCTTCGTCGGCATCGGCAACCGCTTCGCGATACCTCCCCAGCATGACTTGTGCAAGCCCGCGGCCGGTATAGGCATCGCCGTCTTCAGGGTTGAGACGCAGTGCCTGGTCGAAATCTCGGTTGGCCGGTTGCCAGGCATCGGCGAAATAAAATGCAAAACCCCGGTGAACCAGCAGATCCGAATCGGGCCCCGCCTCAAGCGCTCGTGTGTAATCCTCGCTGGCGTCCAGGTATGCTCCAAGCTGCATTGACGCCCGACCACGCGCCCGATAAAAATCTGTTCCGGGCTTGCCGCCCTTGGCGAGAAATCTATCGAAACTGGCCGCCGCGTCCTTGAAACGCTTGAGTTCCACAAGGACAAATCCACATTGCTGGTAGGCCACGGCGCAATCCGGCCCGATCGTGACGGCCATTTCCGCCGCTTGCAAGGCTGCATGGTATTCCTTGCAAAGGTACAAGCTCCGGCTCCGTTCAACATGACATTCCACGGCAACAGCGGCGGGCACATCGAGGCCAAGAACCTGATCGAGTTGGTCCAACGCCTTGTCCAGGCTGCCTTGGGCCTGATATACCTTGGCCAGGGTGACGCGGGAATTGATTTGCTCGGGTTTGAGCTCGATGGCTTTCCGCAATTGGGCAACCGCTTCCTCGTACTTTTTTTGCTGGAAACTCAACAAACCCCGCGACACGTGAATGGCATATTGGGCATCGGCGTCCGGGTGCATTTGTAGTGCCGCGCGATAATCGCTGTCGGCCGCCGCGAAGTTCTTCAGTTCGGCGTGAGCGAGGCCGCGCAGCAGCCAGGCATAGGTGAAATCTGGCCGCTCGGCGATGCAGACGGACAAACCAGCTTCAGCTTCCGCGGGCCGTTGCATGCGAAGATTGCAAACCGCCAGCAAGCACTGCGACCAAAAATCATTTGGGGCTATCACCAGAGCCCGTTTGAAATTCTGCGCCGCCGCCTCGATTTCGCCGCGCTGGTAACGCTCATCACCCAGCAGCAGATAATCCATGAAAGTGGAGGGTGCGGCGCCCATGCCCAATTTCACCTCCCGGCGTGCATCATCCTCATCGCCAAGCTGCACCAGGTAACGGGCGCAGCGCAAATGGTAGGCTTGCGTGGGCTGAAAGGACTTGGCGGCTCTGTCAAGCATCGAAATGGCTTGCCGCAGACTTTGTTGGTGATTCAACACCGATTGCCGTGGCGTTGGCTGGGCAGTCGTATCTGCCAGGACGAGAAAAAGCTGGTAGCAACCCGCGGTGATTTCCTCTTTTTCACGGCTGCTCCAGTAAGGATTCAGCCGCGGCATTGAATCCGAGTTGTCGTTCAGATCCACCACGGCCAGGGCCAGACGGGCGGCCTCCGTGGTCGCTGCAAGGTGGCTGGCCGTATCGCTGCCGGTCAGCACCGTGGCCAGGCTCCAGTGAAACAGAGCGTCGCCGCGGTGTTTGGTGAATGTCCGATAGGCCAGCCGCGCCTTTTCCAACCGGTCGAGTTGGACACGCCGCTCCCCGGCGCGGGCCTGGTCTTCCGTGGCTTGCAGGTCCAGCCCGTGGCGTTGATTGGCCATCGTTAGCACAATTGCCGCCGCGATGGTCACGGCTGCCACCGCGGCCACCGCCGGCCGCCGCTGGGTCCATTTCACCGCCCGTTCCCAGAGTCCCGCGGGCCGAGCCAGGATCGGTTCATTCGCCTGCAAGCGGCGCAGGTCCTCGGCAAGGTCCAGGGCGCTGGCGTAGCGCTGAGCCGGGTCCTTTTTCAAGCATTTGAGACAAATCGTCTCCAAATCGCGGGGAACATTGGCCGCAACCCGGCCTGGCGGCACGACGTCTCGGGTGCGTACCTGGTCCAGGACGGAAAACACCGTTTTCCCCTGAAACGGCGGGCGCCCCGTCAGCAACTCATAGAGGATGGCCCCAAGGGAATAAACGTCGGCCAACGGACCAGTCGGCTTGCCCTGCCCGACGGCCTGTTCGGGCGCCATGTAATTGGGTGTGCCGACAAGAGTTCGGGTGGGCGAATTCGCCGCCTCATCGTCCAGGAGTTTCGCGAGGCCGAAGTCGGTAATTTTCGGCTGAAAGGATGAGGGATGAAGGATGAGGGATGAATCAGCCCAACCTGGTTCATCCTTCATCCCTCTGCTTTCATCCTTTTGAAGGAGAACATTGGCCGGCTTCAAGTCTCGATGCACGATGCCCTGCTGATGGACATGATGCATGGCACGAGCCAAAGTTTCGACGAGTCTTGCTGCATGAGCGGCCGCAAAAGGCCTCCCCCTGACGACCGCATCGAGGCTGGGCCCGTCGACCAGTTCCAGGGCAAGAAACGGCAATCCCTCGTGCTGGCCGATTTCGTAAATCTGCACGATATTGGGATGCTTGAGCCGCGCCACCGCCTCGGCTTCGGTCTGAAAGCGTCCAATCTCCTTGGCGCTGGCATGCGACCCCGCGAGGATCATTTTGAGCGCGACCAACCGATTGAGGCTGAGCTGACGGGCACGGTACACCACACCCATGCCGCCGCGGCCGATTTCGCCGAGAATTGTGTAGCCCGAAAGGGTGGGTCGTGAGAGTGCGCCCGACGCGGGGGCATCGGCGATGGATCGGTGAGCCAGGTTTGAGGAGTCAACGGTGTCGGCCATGTGTACGCTCGAACAAGATGTCGTTCAAGCATAGGTCACGCTGACGAAAAATTGCGTCTCATCTCACCCCTGGGGGTATACCCCTTGAGACGAAACCGCCAATGGCTGATATTCAATAGCAATCGCCGCCAATGCTTGGGATCGATTGCAGGCAAATGCGTCTCACGCCTGGCAGCCGCGCCGTGTCTTTACTGGCACTTTCCTTGCAATTTCTTGCAGCCCCCCCCACACACAGGTACCTGCAATCTTGCACCCCCTCCTAAGAACTTCAATTTCCAACACGCCATCACCACAACAGCTCAACTGCTTTAGGGTTGCAGCCGTCGAACAGCCCTCAAAGGACTGTTTTTGGTCCGACTTTCTTGCAGGGTCTCCCCGGGGGTTCAATCGGTTATTGCATCATTGCACCCACCCTAACCGGCCTGCATTGCACTGCAATGCACGCAACGCGGTGCAATGCAGTGCAATGTGTGGCAACGCGGTGCAATGCACTGCAACGATGCAAACGGGGAGAAGTTGGCCCAACCAGTCGCCCGCCAAAAGCGCTGAAACAAAGCAACCCGCCGCCACGGTCGTTTTCAGGCGTGGAGAAAAAAACTCAGACTGCTTCTAAGCCGCCAGACACTATCTAATAGAGAGAAGCCAGATCACTGGGAGGCTGAGCATTATGCCAGGCGGACAACTCGATTCTGTGGTGCGATTTTTGCGGCGGGTGGCGGGTGATCCCGGCCCGCAAGCGATTTCCGACGCTCAATTGCTGGATCGTTTCCGCTCTGCCGGCGATGCAGACGCTTTCGCCTTGCTCGTCCGCCGCCATGGCCGCCTGGTCCGATCGGTCTGCCAAAACGTCTTAAAGCACGACCAGGACACCGACGACGCCTTTCAGGTTACTTTCCTGGTGTTCGCCACCAAGGCCGCGTGTATCCGCAAGACCACTGCCATCGCCAGTTGGCTGCACGGGGTCGCTTACAGGACCGCCATGAACGCCAAACGAGCACGAAACCGCAATGTTGTCCAGGAGGGGGAAATTGAAAGCCGGCCTGCGGACCAGCCCCCTACCGCGGCTGCACTCCGGGAGCTTCAGGCGATGGTGGATGAAGAGCTGAACCGGCTGGCTGAAAAATATCGAGCGCCCTTCGTGCTGTGTTGCCTGGAAGGCAAGAGCCGAAGCGAGGCTGCTCAGGAACTTCGCTTGAAAGAAGGAACCCTGTCCAGCCGCCTCGCCCAGGCCCGCAAGGTGCTGCAGCAGCGGCTGACCCGTCGTGGCGTCACGCTGTCCGCCGCTTTGTGCGCCGTCGAGCTAGGCCGAGGCGGAGCGGCGGCAGCGGTCGGGCCAGCGCTGGTGAGCCGCACTATCGAAGCGGCGTTGACTTTTGCGGCGGGCAAAGCGGTCGTTGGGGAGTTGATCTCCGCACCTGTCGCCGCCCTCGCGAAAGGTGTGCTTCAAGGGATGTTGGCCACCAAACTGAAAATCGCCACCGCTTTATTGTTGACCGTCGGGTTGATGACAGGGGCCGGAGTTCTTGCACGTCAGACTCTCCTTTCAGGAGCGGCTGACGTGCAGCAAAGCGAGCGACCCAGGCCGGATGGCAGGGCTCTCAATCAGCCCATTGCCGATGAAGGCAAGAAACCTCGCACGGATCTGCGTGGCGACCCCTTGCCGCCTGGTGCCCTGGTGCGACTGGGTTCGACTCGCCTTCGGCATCCTGGAACGGCCACGTCGGTTGTTTATGTCGGCGATCTGCTTGCTTCCAGTGGCAGGGATGGGGCAATTATGTTTTGGGATGCCGCGACCGGCAAGTTAGCGCGTCAATTCCGTGGGGCCGAAGGGCCAGTGTTTGGGCTTGCATTTGCTGCCGACCGCAACTTGTTGGCGGCTGAGGGTCCCAGCGGTGACGTTTACGTTTGGGATGCGGCCACCGGCAAGGAAGTCCAGCGCTTCAGAGGGAGTGGTAATTCACTTCACATTCAGCCTGCGTTCTCACCTGGCGGCAGCACGCTCGCCGTGGCCGATAAAGCAGGCGTCCGCATTTGGGATGTCAAGACCGGCATGGAGTTGCGCATGTTGGCTGTTCCGGGGTTTACCGCCGCGGTGAGCTTTGCATCGGACGGGCGGACCTTGGCAGCTTCCGGATCCGACCAAAAGGTGCGGAATCTGGGAAACGGACACGGGCAAGCTGCTCCACCAGTTCGTTGTGGACGGGACAATCCCGGCGGAAAACGGCGGGCGGCCCTATCCATTTCGGCGGCCCCTACGCATTGGTCAACGCCCTGGCCTATTCCAAAGACGGCAAGTTCCTATTCACGAGCGGCCCCGGTGGAACGCGGATTTGGGAAACGGCCACCGGCAACAAGCTCAACCTCCTGCGGGAGACTTTCCAGGACAACCTTTCTACCCTGGACCGCTCTAACCTGTCGCCCGATGGCCGGGGCTTGGCGGTTAGTGCCATTAATGGCGTCATCGGCCTCTGGGATTGGGCCAAAGGCAACGAAGTGCTAAAGGTGCAGGCGCACTCAGGCCAAGTTCGCTCCGTTGCATTCTCTCCCGACGGCAAGACGTTGGCCTCACTGGGGGACGGCGCGAATCCGACAATGGGATGTTGCCACCGGGCGACCGAAAGGCGACCTAGCCGGGCATCAAGAAAGTGTGGTGTCGGTGGCCTTTGCCGCAAACGGAGGTACCATCGTCACGGCCGGCTGGGATGGCACAGTTCGGCAATGGCAGGCCCAATCAGGCAAGGAGATTCGCCGCTGGGAAGTTCCCAAGGCAGATATTGGGAAGTCCCCAATCATCAATCCGTCGAGAATCCGGGAAGTCGTTTTGTCGCCCGACGGCAAATCCATCGCAGCTTTGCGCAACGATTTGGTCGTGGTGGTTTGGGATGCGGCGAGCGCCAAGGAAGTTTACCGATTTGGGCCGCTCGTCACAAGCACGGCGTTTTCACCAGACGGCAACCTCTTGGCCTACGCTGAGTTGGCTAGTCAGGGCCAATACTTTACGGGCATCATCCACGTTTTGGACTTGGCAACGGGCAAGGAACTGATGAAGTTGCCTGGCCATTTGACGCAGGTCTCTTCCCTGGCCTTTGCGCCGGACGGCAAAACATTGATTTCGCGAGGCAGCGTGCTCATGGGCCTCAGAGCGGGAGAGCCGCAGGAAACGAAATACATCCGCTTCTGGGACCTGGCCCGGGGCAAAGAACGCCAAATTCAACTGGCGGAGTCGCATATCCGCGGTTTTACGCTTTCGCCGGACGGCCGGATGTTGGCCGCGACCGCCGACGCCGAGCCAGGAAACACCATTCGACTTTGGGAGACGGCCACCGGCCGCCTGCGCGGGCAAGTGAGCGCCGATGCCCGTTATCTCTCTGCCGTGGCCTTTTCTCCCGACGGCAACACGCTTGCCTGCGGAGACTTCGACGGCAGGGTTTGGCTGTGGGACGCCTTTTACGGCAAGGAGGTCGGTAAACTCCAAGGCCACGGCGGCTGGGTGAATTCCGTCGTATTCTCGCCTGACGGCAAAACCCTGGTTTCGGGCAGCCTCGACACCACGGCCCTGGTGTGGGATGTCAGTCGCTTCACCCAGCACGGCAAGACTGGCGAACTGCAACTGGTGGATCTGGAGTCGTGCTGGAAGGACCTCGGCGCCGAGCCGGCCATTGCCTATCGCGCCACAGGGCGGCTCCTTTCTTCACCGGCTGCTGTGGTGGAGTTCCTGCGCGAGCGCTTGAAACCGACACCGGGAGAGGGTCAACGCATCGCCCAGCTGATCCGGGACCTGGACAGTGATCAATTCAAGACGCGCGATGCCGCCATGACAGAACTGGCAAAGCTGGGTGAAGCAGCGGCGCCGGCGATGGACAATGCGATTACTGCCACGGCGACATTGGAACTGAGACAGCGGTTGGAGCTGCTGCTCGGCAAATTGGACGGCACTGGTTTTCCGCCGGAAACGCTGCGCCAGATGCGGGCCGTGGAGGTGCTGGAGCACATCGGCACGCCGGAAGCCCAAACCGTGCTGGAGGGCCTGGCTCAAGGCGACGCTCATGTGCGGCTAACGCAAGAAGCAAAGGCCGCCGTTCTACGGTTGAAAAAGCGGTAGGAGTTTGGAAACGAGGTGGTTCGGAAACGCATTATTTTTCCCGTGCCGTTTTCCGCCGCCGCGCCCCTATATTGGTGAGTACACCAAGGGAGGGCCGGCCGGTGAAGAGCGAGTCGCGGAGCGTGGCCGATTGTTTGCGCTCGATGTTTGCCCATCAACGCTTTGCCGAGCTGTGCGATTCGCAGGTGCTAGCCCGCTTCATTGCCACGCGCGACAGTGACGCCTTTTCCTGCCTCATGCGCCGCCACGGGCCGATGGTTTTGAGCCTCGCCAGGCGGATTGTCCGCGATCATCAGCTCGCGGAGGACGTTTTTCAGGCGACATTTCTGGTCCTGGCCCGTCAGCCTCGGGCGGTCCGCGGCCAAGAATCTCTGCCGGCCTGGTTGCACCGCGTCGCGTTTCGCCTCGCTGTTCGGGCCAAGAAATCCCGCCAGAATACTGGGCCACAGCCGGCGGACATTGCCGTGGCATCTTCGGGCAATCTATTGGACGAACTCAGTGCGCGCGAATTGCTCAACATTCTCGACGAGGAATTGAACCGTCTACCCGAAAAGTACCGGGTGCCGCTCGTCCTCTGCCATCTGGAAGGTCTGACCCGCGAACAGGCCGCGCAGCGACTTGGCGTGAGCGTGGGCACGGTCAAGGGAATGCTGGAGCGCGGCGTTGTATGCTTGCGGACGCGGCTGGCCAAACGCGGACTGACCGGTGAGGCAGGGTTTGGCGGCAGCGTGCTGCTGATGCAAGTGCCCGCTACGGTTTCTCCCCTTCTCGTCCAATCCACCCTCAAGGCGGCCATGACGAGCCAGGGTGCGTCCCTGGCGGCGGCAGGCTTGGCGAAAGGAGCCATCACGATGATGTTCCTGGCGAAATTGCGGTACATGTGCGTCCCCATTATACTGCTTGGTGCCGTTGGCTGGGGTGCCAGATTGGTGGCAATAAGCGAGTTTTTCGCCGCGGAACGAGTACCGGCAACCCCGGTTTCCAAAGTTGTCGCCCCGGCAGAGCTTCCGGAGCAGGGCAAGCCCCCGGCTTTGGCCAAAGATTTTTTCGGGAATGAGAACGATGCGGAAAAGCTCTACCGCACCATGGAAAAGGCAATTCGGGCGGCGAAGTCACTCAAAGTCGTTTGCGACTTGGTGGTATTCTCGGCGGAACGTGGTCAAATTGAAAAAGCCCAAGGAACCGTGCAGTTTGCACCCGGCAACAAGACCTTGTTTGAAATATCCGGTAAGAATGACAATAATACCGGTGGCTTCGGAATGGTTATCCAATCTGACGGTAAGGAAAAGGTGGTCATTTTCGCGGGAGGTTTTGTCTTGTCGAGTGGCAAGAAGCCGACCGAACCCTACCTCAATGAAATGCTGGAATCCATGATTGCCCGCGTGGGGATCATGGGAACCCTTGTAACTCTTGGCAGCATAAAGGAATTCAAAGACGAAGACGCGAAGGTTAGCGGCGTAGAATTCGACAAGATCCTACCGGCCAGCGCGTTCAAATGGGGAGCCAAGGCCAGCGTTGGTGACGTGGAGATAAAGGTCATCGAATACAACGTCATTGTTGCCGGCCAGGACAAATTCAAGATCAGGCTGTGGATCGATCCCAAGACGATGTTGCCGCTGAGACGCCACATTGTGGATGAATCGACTTATGACGTAATGACGGAGATTTACTCCGAATTCGCGCTGGATCCTGTTCTGGATATGCGGCTTTTCGAGTGGCCAAAGTAGACTACTTTGCCATCAAGTCAGCTTTCGCCGTTGACCCTTGCGGCGAAAGCTGCTCTGGGACCATAGTACGAGCATGACTCCTCACTTCGCCATCGCCTTCACCACCCGCTCCAACGACTCCTGATTCACCGTGATAAAACCCCTGGCCGGCTGGTTCAAGTCGAGGGTGACAAAAATCACCAGGGTCACGAGAACGATAAAACTCAGCGTCCCTGACAAATGTGCCGTATGCGCCGTTCCTTGGTGCAAGCCCATCAGGAACGCCGGGACCACGGAACCCAGCAGCAACAGGGCCACGATGATCCCGGGCAGGCTCTCCTCATAAGCGGCAACGTTGGCGGCATGGCTGCTGGTGAGGTTGTTGAGGGTATTGGTCAAGGGTATCGCGATTGGCGTGCCCACCGCAAGCGCCTCGGCAACGACGTCCGTCATCGCGGCGTGGATATCCTGGCATCGCTGGATCGCCTGTTCCTTGTCCATTCCCGGCACCGATTCACGGGCCATGTCGAGTTTGTGATGGGAATAATCGCGCAGGATCCCCTGCAACTTGGAACGGCTCGGCTCTTTGAGCAAGCTCGCACAGGTGTAAAAATCGCCAATGGCATTGCTGTCGGCGACCGCCGCCTGGCGCCGTTGGTCGTGCCTGCCCAGGGCCATCGAGAATGTGAAGGCGAGCAAAAGGCCTAGTAGAGCCATGCTGGCATCGGTGAACTTGGTGCCCGGATCCTGGGCCGGCTCCGAGCGAGAACGTCGGCCAATGAGCCAGCCAACGGTCCAAGACGCGAGCATTGCCACGGCAAAAAACAGGGCGGTCAGCCACGAATCAAGGCTTTCGATCATATTACCTCTCGATCGCCGCCAGACAATCGGCTGGCGAGCCGAGCCCCGTAAGGGGCCGGTTGAGCGACCGGCGACCGCCAACCGGCCCCTTACGGGGCTCGGCTCGCCAACATTTCACCGGTCAATCGCCTTCATCCCTCGCTCATGATACCTATCACCGGACGCGGCCCCTGCCGGCAGCAGGGCGTCGATATGCCTCAACTCGTCGGGCGTTAGTCGCACGCGCAATGCTGCCATGTTGTCGTCAAGGTACTTCACCCGCTTCGTGCCAGGAATAGGCACAATGTCCTCCCCCTGAGCGAGCACCCAGGCCAGGGCAAGCTGACTCGGCGCGCAGCCCTTGGACCGGGCCAGCTCCTCGATCTTCTTGACCAAATCGAGGTTCTTCTGGAAATTCTCGCCTTGAAAGCGCGGATCCAGGCGGCGGAAATCGTCGGCCGGCAGATCGTCGAACTTCTTGAATTGGCCCGTCAGAAAACCCCGGCCCAGCGGACTGTAGGGGACAAAGCCCACACCCAGTTCGCGGAGGGTGGGAAGGATGGCGTCCTCGGGCTCCCGGTTCCAGAGCGAATACTCGGTTTGCAGGGCCGCGATGGGATGGATTTTCACTGCCCGGCGAATCGTTGCCGGCGCCGCTTCCGACAAGCCAAGGTAACGCACCTTGCCGGCCTTCACCAGCTCCGCCATCGCGGTGACCGTCGTTTCGATCGGCGTCTTCGGATCGACGCGGTGCTGGTAATAAAGATCGATCACGTCCACGCCGAGCCGTTTGAGGCTGGCTTCGCAGCAGTCCTTGACGAATTGCGGATCGCCGCGGATGCCGAGGAATTCGCCGTTGGGCCCGCGGACGTTGGCGAATTTCGTGGCCAACACGACCCGATCGCGCCGGCCGGCGAGGGCGAGGGCTTTGCCTACGAGGACTTCGTTGCGGCCCACGCCGTACATGTCGGCGGTGTCGAGGAAATTGCCGCCCGCGTCGAGGTAGCGATGGATGACGCGGATCGACTCGGCGTCGTTCATTTCCTTCGGATCGTAAAACTCGCTCATACCCATGCAGCCGAGGCCGATTGCCGACACACGCAGGCCGCTTTTTCCCAGAGCTCGCTCGATCATGGGTGGTTCCTTTCGCTTGTCAATGCTTCGTTTTTCATGACGCCAATGTACGCCAAAATGAGGGAATGTGCTAGAATCAAGGTAACCTGTTGCTCATTGCCGAGGGCCTCGCCAATGTCCGTTCTGTCGCCGACAAGCCTGTTCCAAATGCCGCCGGAGCCGGTGCGCCGCTTCACGGTTGAGGAATACCACGGCATGATCAAAGCCGGCATTATTCCAGAAGATGATCAGGTTGAGTTGCTCGAAGGCTGGTTGGTGCCCAAAATGACTCGCAACGCTCCCCATGACCTAGCCGTGGCCCTGGGCGAAGAGGAAATCGCCAAGCGGCTGCCAGCCGAATATAGCCGGTGGATCAAATCCGGAACCACTACCACGGACAGTGAACCGGAACCCGACATCGCCGTGGTGCGCGGACCTAAGAGGCGTTACGCCCAGCACCATCCGAAACCGGAGGACATGGTGCTGATTGTGGAGGTTTCAGACACCTCTCCGCAGCGAGATCGCGCGATCAAACAGCGCGTTTATGCTCGTGCCGCCGTTCCGGTTTATTGGATCGTCAACATTCCAGACATGCACATCGAAGTATACACTGACCCAGACCCGTCAGCGGCTGATCCCTGTTTTCGCAGACGCCAGGATTTCGGCCCGAATGAATCGGTGCCCCTGGTGCTGGACGGCAAGGAGATCGATCGCATTCCCGTGCGTGACTTGTTACCGTAGGAGCCTACCGCAATGAATCGGCAAGCGGCGTTCAATCGTTTGGCAACCCTGGCTGTCACGCTAACGGCGGCCTGCGCGGCCGTCCTGGTCACTTTTCGAGGGGACAGTCCGCAAGCTGATGCCGCGGGTTTTGCGGCGCCGAGCAATTCCCAAGACAAACAGGACAAAAGCGGCAAGATCCGCGGTTTTTACGGTGTCGCCAGCTGCAAGGGCTGCCACGACAAAGGCCTCCTCGACGACGACATTTGCAGGGGTACCGAGATTCCCGTTTGGCAAGACGAGGACAAGCATTCCCTTGCTTACCAAGTTCTTGACGGTGAGCGAGCCAAGGGCATGGCCAAGATTCTCAAAATGGATGTCAAAACAGCAGCCGAATGCCTGACATGTCACAGCGCTTGGGTCGATAAAAAGAGCCCAGGTGTCGAAGTCGATGGCAGTTTCAGCCTGGGACAGGGCGTCAGCTGTGTCGCCTGTCATGGCGCCGATGTTACGAAGCCGCCAGATGACATCAACAAGCTGGGCGAACCGGGTTGGCTTGAAATCCATGCCTCGCCAAGCCCGGCGCGGCGCAAGCTTTGGCGGGGGCTGTCGCGGAAGGCAAAGTCCGAGCAATATGGAATGAACGACCTGTGGGATCCAGCAACGCGCACCAGGCTCTGCGCTTCGTGTCACATCGGCAACGTGGAACAGGGCAAGGTGGTCACGCATGAAATGTATGCGGCCGGACATCCGCCGCTGCCTAGCTTCGAGGTGGCGACGTTTTGCGAACAGATGCCGCGGCATTGGCAGAACCTGGTTGAGAAGACTGTCAAACGCCAGGACCTGGTAAAGAAATCCCCCAGCGAGGTGAAGCTGGAGCAGGTGCATCTGCTGGCCATCGGCGGCCTCGTGTCGTTCAGCGAAAACATGCGTCTGCTTGCCCAAACACCGGACAAGAATTGGCCGGAAATGGCCAATTACAGCTGCTATGCCTGTCACCATGAGCTGGCGTCCAAAAGTTGGCGGCAGGAGCGCGGCTACGCGGGCCGACCTGGTAATCCACCGATCCAGGAATGGTCGACTGCCCTGGTCGAGTTGGGATTGTTCCACGCCTCCAAGGACGCCAAGGAGGCCATGACTGCGAAGGCGGAATTTCTCCGGCTTCTGGCGGCGCTCCAAATCGTCCTCGACCAACAGGCCTTCGGCGACCAGAAGAGTGTGAAGGAGAAAGCGAAAGCCCTCGTGGACTTTGTGGACAGCAAGGTCGAGCTAATCAATACGCGCAGCGAAACGAAAATTGCCGAAAAAATGTACAGTGATGACGCCGCGGCTCAACTTCTTGCCAAGTTGCTTGAAATGCAGTCGCGAGCCCATCCCGACGCCAACCCCAAAGTGCCTCTGAAGCATGGGACGCCGGATTTTGACTCGGCCAGGCAGATCGCCTGGGCCTACCAGGTGCTTTACCTGGAAACAGCCTCCAATCGAAATACCAAGAAAGCGACGGCGACGAAAAATGGCGATGCCTGGAAAGAGCTTGAAAAATACCTGGGGCTAAAGCTTCCGCAGGGACATGTTAGCCTCGAACCGTCTCTTCAGGGCGCCATGCTATGCCGCGGGCAATTCGATCCGCGCATTTATTTTCAGCAAATGGACACGGTGCTGAAGCAGGTCAAAGGGCCGTAGCGTGCGATCCCTGCCGGGCAGGCGCACCTGATCACATGCTGAAGCGCAAGGAAATACTCGTTGGAGGCCTGGACGGCGGCGGCATAGACAGTGAAATGCGCATGCTTGTTAAGTTCCAACGTCTTCCTGGGCTTGCTGGGGTCGCGTGCGCCTGCACCGATCATGCTCGGTATTGAGACGGACAGGGTCACGCCGCCAAAGTGCCGAATCAAAAGCAATTGAAGGTTTTGCAAATCGTCTTCGGTTGCGATCGCCTTCGCTGGTTGGTTTGCAATGATTTGTTCCACAGGAACCAAGATGGCGTAACGATATACGAGAGTCTCGGGGCCAAGTTTCGGCCGCAAGCTTCGAACGGCGAAGCGGGCCAGCGCTCTAGGGTTAAACGGACGTGGGGACTTTGCCATTGCGAGTTGTCTTGGAAAGAAACGTGAACTTGATTTTTGCGGTTTCAAACGCCTGGATGTGCTCGTCAGTCACGACCATTTGTAAACCTGGCAATCCCAGGGACTCGGCGCGGAACTTCAAGCAAAGCTGTAATCGCCCGCTTATGTTCTCCCTTATTCGGAAAGCGAATCAAATGCATCGCGGCCACGGCAATCCCCCTTTCGACCGTGTTAGAATTGTACCAATTTCACACGCGAAAAGAGACGTCATGGCAATCAGCTGCCTTAAGTGCAGTTATTGCTTTGTCGGGACTTTGTACCCTTTAGCGAACCACGTATCGCTCGGATTATCACTGACGCGCCACACCTCCGTCGCGCCCGGCCGCAAGAATAGCCTGCGCTGCTCCTCCAGCGACAGCGGCCTCGCCCCGATGCGGCCGAAGACGCCGATCTGGTTGCCGCTTTCGTCGACGGCCCGGTCGCGGTCGAGGCCCGGCCCACGCTCAAGGCATGCCCGCCGTGAGGCAACGTGTAGGTGGCGACCAACTGCGGCGTCGGCCGCGGGCTGAAGCCCTGGTTGCCCGGCGTCTCCGGCGATGTCAACTGCACCACCCGCATGCCGTTCTTGCCGTCCGCCAGGTAGGCGAACTCGCTGACGTAGGTGATGCCCAGCTTCACGTCGTGCAAGTCGTTGATGCGGCCGTCGGCGGTGTAGACCTGATCGACGCGCGGCTTCTCCGGGTTCTCGATGTCGAGGATCACCAGGCCCGACTTGCCCGCGGCCACATAGGCGTAGGTCCGGGCCAGGTAAATGTTGTGCGCCTCCGGCATTTGCAGCCCGGCTTACGGGCCTGGGTCGGGCCAGATCGGTGACGTCCAGGACCTTGATGCCTTCCTCGTCGCATACAATAGGCGTAGCGGAACTGCACCTGCATCGCGTGCGGCTTGTGGACGTGCGGCCCGCCGACAACCGCCGTCACCTTGGGCTTCTGTCGGATCGTCGAGGGAGACCACCACCAGGCCGGCGTCGCAGCAGATGTAGGCGTAAGTGCCGACGATGGTGACTCCGCAGGCCCCGTTGAGAATGCCGTCGGGGTTGAAGGTCACGTCGCGTTTGAGGAAGTTGTTGGGCGGGTTGCCGTCGATGGCCGGTGGCGGCGCCGACGAGGATCAAGCCCTCGCACTTGTCGGCGACGTAGATGTAGCCGTACAGCGGCATGCATCTTGCCCTCGTTGTTGGCGTCCGTGTGCGTCCGCGTCGGATCGGGCGCGGGCGTGCACGGCGCGGCGACGGCGGTGGCATATTTCGTCGGCACGTAGAACTTCTGGCCCAGCGGCGACACCGGCGCCGTGGTGATCCGCTCCGAAAACGACTTGTTGTCGATGAAGGCGATGTCGAACACGCGCAAGCCCGCCTCGCCGCAGGCCGCGTACAGGTATTCGCCGCGCGGCTGCACCTGCAGAATCTCGTCCTTGCGGAAGGGATGCAACAGCTTGTCGCCGATGTCGCTGCCGGGATGCTCGTGGGCTGCTGCAATTGCCAGCCGTTGTTCACGTGCTTGGCGAAGTCATCCGGGAACGCGAGCTCGTGCAGCGTGCTGCCGATCACCGCTTGCGGCTCTTCCTGCTCGGTGACCACGACGCTCGCAAAGGCCATGGTCGCCGGCGGCGACCCAGCAATAGCGGCCCATGAAATTCGTCGTAGTCCGTGCCCTGCATCAGCAGCTGGGCCATGATGGCGTTGTTGTCGTTCCTTGCGGAAAGATGGCAATCGGTGCAGCTCTTGGTCTCGCTTCTTCCCGGCAGCATCACATGCGGATCGAGCGGCATGCCGCTGGCATCTCGCGGCGGCCGCCGCGGACGGTGTGCGGCACATTGGTGCTGAACGCGATGCCGCTGAAGCCCTCGGCGGAGATGGTCTGCTGCTGCACGTAGATCGATTCGCGGTTGTTGTTGTAAGAGCCGACGTGGATGGCGCACGACGAGCGTGCCGGGCCGATGCGGTTGCCGGTGACGTCGCCGTCGCGGGCCAGCATGTACACGTCGTCGCGCAGCGTCTGGAAGTTGTAGGCGACGTAGTTGCGCTCGATCGTCGCCTTCGTTGTGCAGGCCGGGCATCTTCTTGTTGGCCCTCTGCGGCAAATGGCAGCCGAAGCAGCTCGGGTTCCAGGACGAATGGCAGGCGATGCAGCTCATGTTGGTGTTGGCATGGGCACGGCGCCTTCGTCGGGCTTGCCGTCCTTGCCCTTGGGAATGTCGCCCCATTCGAATTGCCGTCCTTGTTGAAGCGCACGGTCTTGGCCAGTTGAGCGCGGACGTTGTACTTGGGATTGCCGGGCGTGATGGTGTCCTTGACCTGGGTAATCTCCCAGGCCAGTCGGCCTCGACCATGGAGTTTTGAGATGATCGGCCGGCCATCGTCAGCGGTGCGCAGCTCGAAGCGCCGCTTGCCGAAGGGCGTGCGCAGGCCGCAGCAGATTCGTTGCCGCCAGGCTCCGGCGCGGCAGGACCGGTGGTCTTCAGGGCGGCATATTTGCCGACGGTGCCGTGGCAATCGATGCACTGGATTTCGATGGCGGCGCGGACTTCCTGTACAGCTTGGTGTTGCCGTGGGCATCCTGGACGAAATGGCAATCGATGCAGTGCATGCCCTTTTCCATGTGAATGTCCAGCAGATGGACCGGCATATCGGCACGCTGCGGCCCGTCGGTTTTCTTGGCCGGGCTGGTCCGGTAGGTCTCCTTGATTTGCTCGGGCGCCTTGACGGCCGCCATCATGGTTTGGGCGTTGACCTGGCTGACCGGCCGGCCCTGGAAGTCGAGGAAGTTGCCCTGGCGGTCCTTCTTGAACACGGCGCGGAAAACCCAGCCGTGGCCGTGGAAATCGGCGAACTGAGTATGCTTCAGCTCTGGATTCAGTTCAGCCGACGTGCGCCAGAAATTCCGGATCCGACCACAGGCCGTGGACGGACGCCTCGTCGGGATTGTTCATGGCCGCCCGCGTCAATTCCTCGGCGCGTGGGGTATCGCTGCTTCTTGGGATACATGCACATCGCCGTCGGTTTCCTCGTCCCACCACATGTAGCCGAGGTAACTGTTCATGACGTTGGTGCCGGGATGGATGTGGCAGACCATGCACTGGCTGGTCGGGATGGCGGTCGTGAAGCGATGCTGCAATCGGATGGCCCGACTCGTCCTTGGGAATGGTCGGGTCGGGATTGACGGTCTGGCCGCGGTTGCCGAACTGGGCATACGGGCCGGAATGGACGGCGGAGCGGTCGTTGGCATAAATGACATGGCAGGCGGTGCAGCCGCTGGAGCGATAGTCGCCGGGGTGGTCGTTGGTGCCGAGGAAATTGAGCGTCGGGTCGAACAGCCGCGTTCGCTGCAGGCCGACAAAGACCGGGTCGGTGCGGTTCTCGCGTGCCGAGGCCGCGGTGCTCGAGCCGGCCGCGTGGCCGGCCCGATTCCTCGAGTTTCTCGGGATGCCGATTTCAGGATCGAAGCGGCCGCCGCGCTCGAAGATGCGCAGGATGTTGCCGGGCTGGGTGATCTCGAAGCGGGGCAGCGGATCGAGGAACGGAACGACGCCCTTCTTGGCGATCTCATACGGTCGTCGGCGGCGGCCAGGTTTGCAAGCGCAGCGGCGTGCCGTTCATGCTGTAGCTTTCGCCGAAGCGGGCCTGCTTGAGCGGAAACGCGCCGTTGTTGTACAGGGCCGCGCCCCAGAGCATGCAGCCGTGGTCATCATGCTCTTGTGATTTTGCAGGACTTCCTGCCGATGGCAATTGCCGCAGCTCAGGTGGGCGACGCGCAGATCGCCGGGGTTGACAAAGCGGATGAATTCCGGGCATTCGTGGTTGAGCAAGGTATAGGACCGCACGGGGTTGCCGGCCGTGGGCCAGGCTTCCGGAAAGCGGGGCAAAACGTGGGCTTGCTGTTTGACGCTGGAATTTGGGTTGCCGCCGTGGCAATCCACGCAGCCCAGGAAAAAGCTCTGCTTTTGGTCGAGTTTGCCGTCCCAATGCGGATCGTGGCTTTTTTCATGGCAAAGAATGCAGCCGGCGCTTTTGGCATCGGCATCGGCCTGAGTTTGCCGCAGCAGCGCGAGGTCGCGCATGCCGGCGGGCATGGGAAATGGCTCCGTATCGAAAACGGGCGCCGGTGCGGGTTGCTGGGCGTCAATGCCGTGAAACCATGCGCAGGCGGCCAACAGCGTGAGGAAGCCGAACGCTATCGACAAGCGAAGCCAGGACGAAACGTGCACGCCAGTCTCCCTCAAAGGCCATGGTTTGCCCCATCCGCGCAGTGTTCCCACGATCGCGACGCGGGCGCGAGTGCCGCGAGCTATAACACTTTGAGTAAGGGATGCAATACTAATACCGCAGCGTCAGCTCCACGAAGCCCGCGAACAGGACATTGGTGTTGTTGTTGGAATTGTTGTAAAGCTCGCGAAAACCTTCGCCCGGCAGCAAGCTCGCCACGCCGGCCTTGATGATCACGTTGTTGCTGAGCAGCGGTCGGTACTCGATGCCCGTGCTCAGGTCGACGCCGATGTAGCTGTCGATGTGATTCTGGAAGGTAAGCGTTTGCAGCACCTCTGTTTTGTCAAACCATTGGAAGTTGACGTTGTTGATCAAGCGCAGCTTCGGGGTCAGGTCAAAATCGACGCCCGCGTTGAGCAAATGCAAGCCGGGGTTGACGAAGTTGCTTTGGCCCTCGATGGTGCTCGAGCGCAGGTCGGGGAAAATGCTCAGGCGATTGAACAGGTTGACGCCGAACAGCGGGATCGCCTGCCGGCCCAGGTAACTGAACTCGCTGCCGGCGAAGTTGGGAGCGGCCTGGATCGAGTCAAAGCCCGTGGCATGGCCGTTGTTCACGTTATCGTCACCGGAGGCGTAGAGCGCCGAAACGCGGAAACGCATCCAATCGCGATCATACGACAATTCCACGGCCGCCATGAAGGCGCTGATGTCCTGGCCACGATTGGCGATCGGGTTCATGGAGTCGCGGCCCAATGCCCAGTAAGCGGCGTGATTGATGTTGAACTGGTCGATGTGGCCGTCACCCGTCCAGCCCAGGTAGGCGACGTCCAATGTGTGCGGCGTAAACACGCCGACCGGATCGGGCCGAACCAGAAAGCCGTTGTTGTCGTAAGCATAGGTCGGGTCGTCGTGATTGTAGTGAACGCTCCACTGCGAAGTGTAGCCGGGAAACACGAAGTCCTGCACATAGAAATTGCCGATCAGGATCTGCTGATTGCGGGCGCGGAATGTGTTGAGGGTGCTGTCCGTGTCCTTTTCAAGCTGGTCGAAATAAATCAGGTTGAACTGCTCGCGGTTGCTGTCCAGGTTGCCGAAAATCCGCACCGCCCGGTTGGTGTCGGTGAAGATGAAGCCGCGGAAATCGCTGTTGAACGGCTGACTGCCCGCCCGTACCGACACGAAATCGTAGTTGGGACTGAGATCGGCCAGTTTGTATTCGACGAACCACTCTTGCAAGGCAAAATATGATCGGTACCGATTGGTGCCCTCGCGGACGTCGGGACTGACGGCGGCCAATTCATCAAAAGTCACATAGTTGATGTTGTAGGCCGGCGTCACCTTGATGCGCCAATCCACGGGCCGGAAGGCGGCATCGCCGTGGAACAGCTCCAGACTGGTCAAAAAGGTCTGGCTGAACAGGGCCTGGTTGGGACGGCCGAAGAACTGCTCTTCATTGGGCCTGGCCGTGCTCTCGAAGCCGGTGGTGGCGACCGGCACTTGCCGCGGTTCGTACAACGTGATGCTCTCTGCCGTCAGCACGAAAAAGGTGTTTTGACCGAGGATTGGGTAATCGCCCTTGAGCACGTTTTGATTGAACGGGTCCCACCAATGGCCTTGCTGGTAAGGGGCGTCGGCGTCGGCGGTGGTGGTGCCCGCGACATAGCGGTCCCACTCGGGAAAGCCGATGCGCCAACGGTCTTCCACGGGCACGAAGTGCTGCGGATCGGTGCTGATTTCGCGCGGCAAGATGCCTGACGGGCCCGTGAAGCCCAGCGGCGCGTCCAACGGCGGCTGCCTCAACGGCTCTGCATCCTGGAGTTGGGGTGCAGGCGGAGCGGGCGGGGGCTCTAGCGGCCGCTTTAGAGGCGGTTGCTCGATCACATCGGGCACATCCGGCAGGTTCAAAAGCGGGCCTTCGAGCCGTGGCGGAATGAAAGGCAAGTTGTCCTGAAGAGCGGCCGGCGAAGGCCGCGCGTCGGTATCGCCGGCTCTTGCGGCGCGCCTTTCCTGGCTCCGCACGACATTGGCCGCCAGGGCAATCAGCAACAACGCTGCCGCCCAGGGAGCCAGCCGTTGGCTGGATGCCTTCCTCCATCCTTTCCAAACCCCGCAGGCTTTCACAATAAATAATCCTGCCAATCCTGTCAGGCTGGAAGCCTGACCTACGCCGCCCGGAAGTCAGGCTTTCAGCCTGACCATTATGCTTCCACAACGTACTTCGTTACCAATCGGTTAGAACCTGCGTTGACCTTTAGGAAGTTGCAAGTTGTAGCGGTTGAGCTAACTTTGCTGGATTTGCCGTCCAGAATGGCTGCATGGCGGCCGATATTAGATGGGATAGCCGGTATGGTTCAAAAAGGGGTAAAGGACGCGATGCGATGTCCCGCCGTCAAGCTGATCTTCTTCGTCGTCTGCATGACGCTGCTGACGCGCGGACAGGCATTTGCTCAAGATTCCTTTCCTATTCAGGCGCCGGAAGTAAAGCAGCAGCTCAACTTGCCTGCCGAAGATCCGTCTCGCGTCCTTAATGGTGCCCAAGCATTGGGCAGCGACGGATCCAAAACGCCTGCCGAGGACCCGGTTAGTGTCATTCATCAGGATTTGCCGTCGCCAGGGGGAGTTGAAGAGCCGCAGCACCCCGGCAATCGCTTTTGGTTCCAGGCTGATTATTGGATGGCCTGGATCCGCGGGGCTACCTTCCCGACCTTGGTAACCAACGGAGCGTCTTCCGATCCGCTGCCTGGAGCATTGGGCCAACCCGAAACCATGGTGCGCTTCGGCGGCGAGCCGACGCCGGAGGTTCGCTCGGGCGCGCTTTCAAATGGGTTGGTGGTTGGATGACGATGAGGTATTTGGAGCGGAGCTGGGCGGCTCGTTCCTGGCCAGCCGGCAGATCGCTTTCGGACAGGGATCGCCGGGAACGCCGGTCATCGCCCGGCCGTTCTTCAATGTCAATAGCCAGCAGCAAGACGCCTCCTTGGTGACATTTCCGGGCCTGGCATCCGGCAGCATCGCCGTGCAGTCTGGAACCAGGCTATACGGCATCGACGCCAACGGACTTATGCTGCTGAACAATTCCAGGGATTACCCCTTGCGGTTGATTGCCGGCTTCCGCTACCTCGATCTGCATGATGACCTCAACATCGACGAAACGGCGTTAGTCGCTCCCAATGGGCAGGTTTACGCGGGTCAGCAGATTGGCGTCCGCGACAATTTCTCCTGCGACAACTATTTCTACGGGGCCAATCTGGGCATCAGCGGCGGTTACAACCTGCGGAGCTTGGAGCTTCAAGCCACGCTGCAATGCGCCCTGGGCGTCGGCCAGGAATGCGTCACCGTGCAGGGCTGGACGAGCTTTAGCGGCCCCAATGGCGTCCAGCAAGTGCCGGGCGGACTTCTGGCTTTGAGCAGCAACAGCGGCACCCGCATCCGCGATGTCTTCGCCGTGGTGCCGGAAGCCGATATTGACGCTCGCTATGCCATCACCAGGCACGTGATCGTCAGCGTGGGCTATTCGTTCCTGTACTGGAACCAGGTCACTCGGGCCGGCGGACAGGTGGATACCAATGTCAACCCGAATTTGGTCCCGAGCAGCAACAGCTACGGTCAACCCATCGTGACGCCGCGCGATCCGCTGTTGACGATTCACGACACCGATTTCTGGGCGCAGGGCGTGCATTTTGGCCTGGAACTGCGGTTTTAGGCGGCTCCAAAAAAAGGGGACAGGGACCGTTTTGCGAAGCACCCTTCGGGCCGTTCCGGAAACGGTCCCTGTCCCCTTTTTTTGGAGCCAGGAGAGTGTTCATGGGCCTGTTGAGGAAATTGCTCCGTGTGCTTCGTGTCCAATCCCCGGAAGCCGCGGCCAATCCGTTGCTGCTGGAACGACTCGAAACGCGCACGGCGCCAGCACTGATCGCCAGCCAAATGGCTCTGGTTGTTCCCACGCTGACGCCCAATGAGGTCAGTACGTTGCTGGAGCGCGCCACCGTCGCCACGACCAGCAACGACGCCATCGTCGCCATTGTCGATCGCGGCGGCAATATTCTGGGTGTGAATGTGGAAAAGGGCGTCTCGACGGCGATCACCGGCAATCCCGCGACGCTGGAATTCGCCGTTGACGGAGCGCTGGCCGAAGCCCGGGCCGGGGCTTACTTCTCCAGCGACGACGCGCCGCTGACTTCGCGCACGGTCCAATTCATCAGCCAATCCACGATCACCCAGCGTGAAGTCGACTCGAACCCGGACATCACCGATCCGAACTCGACCGTGGCAGGTCCCGGGCTGGTCGCGCCCATAGAAATCGGCGGCAATTTCCCGCCCGACGTCGCCGATACGCCGCTGGTCGACCTGTTCGGAATCGAGCTGACCAACCGTGACGGCAATGTGAGCGTCCAGCCCGACGGCACCGAGGTGCCCTACGGCATCGACCCCGCCTATGTGCCGCCCGGGCAACTGCTGACGGCATCCGGGTTGTCCTACGGCGAAGCGATCATGACGCCGGCCGCGCTCGCCGCGGCGGAAGCCGCCGGCACGGCTCCGCAATCGCGCGGCATCGGCACTCTGCCGGGCGGCATTCCGATTTACGAAGATGGCGAACTGGTGGGCGGCATTGGCGTTTTCTTCCCCGGCACCACCGGCTATGCCACCGAGGAAAACTCCAGCTTGAGCAGCCGGTTATAACCCGGCCAAACCCGATCTCAGCCTGGAGGCCGAGTTCATCGCCCTGGCGGCGATAGGCGGCAGCAGTGCCGCTGGCTTCCCCGTGGGAACGCTGGGCGGCATCCCCGCGTGCCCGGATTCGACCTGCCCGATGCCCGGATCGACCTGGCCGGCATCACCCTCAACGGCGTCGGCCCCGGCGGCCAGCAGGGGCCGGCCAACCTCGTGGCCTTCGCAACAGCCAATCTACGGCGTGGGCCAGGGCAGTATCAGCAACTTCAACCCCATACCCGTCGATGCCGGCGGCGATTTGTTCAAGGCCGGAGTTTCCGTGCCGAGCGGTTGGTTGGTATTGCCGCACGCCGGCGTCAATATGACGGCCGCCCAGGTTCAGGCAGATCATCGAGCAGGGCATTGCCACGGCCAACCAGACCCGTTCCCAGCTCCGCGTGCCCATCGGCACCACCACCAGCATGGTTTTTGCCGTGACCGATTCGACCGGCGAGATTCTGGGCCTGTACCGCATGCCCGATGCCCCGGTGTTCTCGATCGATGTGGCCATCGCCAAGGCGCGCAACGTGGCCTATTACGACAATCCCGCTCAACTGCAGCCGGAGGACGAGGTGCCTGGATTGCCGGCAGGCGTGGCCCTGACGAGCAGGACTTTCCGTTTCCTGGCGGACCCCAATTATCCTTCGGGCATCGCCGGCCAATCTGGCCCCTTCTCGATCCTCAACGCCCCCGGCATCGACCCCAAGACGGGCCTCGATGTTGGACCGCCACTGCCGGCCAAGGACTATCACGGCAGTGTCCTGGGCTACGCCGCGTTCAACCCCAACACCAATTTCCATGCCCCGACGTCGCCGGCGCAGCAAAATGGCGTCGTCTTCTTCCCCGGCAGCTCACCTGTGTACGTGACCATCGGCGGCAGTCCGCAGATTGTCGGCGGCTTCGGTGTCAGCGGCGACGGCGTCAACCAGGACGATTTCATCACCGCCAACGGCATCTCCGGCTTCGCGGCCCCGGCCAACCTCGCGGCTGACGAGTATTTCGTCAACGGCGTGCGTTTGCCCTATTTCAAATTCCCACCCAACCCCACCAGCTAACGAGAGACAAACCGATGTCCTTTTCCACTTACGTTATCACAGGCTGCCTGGGCGGCATTCTGGGCCAGGCGCCTGCCGCGGTGCCAAACCAATGTCCAACGGCGATCGTGAACCGCGATCAGCAAGCCGGCAATCCGACCGGTGTGGCCTGGTGGGCCATCCCGTCAGACACCGGCAGTTACGTTGTTTACCGCGTGGGCGGCGGCTGCCCGATCCCGGGTCTGGCGGACCGGCCACTGGCTCACGAAGGCACCTTTGGTTGGGATTACATCGGCCGTTGGCTGCCCCAAAACGTGTTCCTGGGTTGGTGGCACGGCCGCCAATATCAGGGTGGCGCCGATGGCTACCGGACCGACGGACCACCCCTGAACCATGGCGAAGGCACGTTGCGATCGTTCTTCGATCGGTGATTTTGCCCGGCGAGCCGAACGCCGTAAGGCGTCGGGTGATTTGGCGTCGGATTGTTTGGCGTCGGGTACTTTGGCGAAAACCGGCCGCTTACGCGGCCCGGCTCGCCAGCCGCACTATTGTTACTCGAACAGCTTGCTCACCGACTCATTGAAGTGAATCCGCTTGATCGCGTCCGCCAGCAGCGGCGCCACGCTCAGCACCTTGATGTTCGGCAGCTGCTTCTCCGGCGGCAGCGGGATGCTATCGGTGACCACCATCTGCTTGACCGGCGATTCCTTGCAGCCGGCTGATGGCTGGCCCGCACAGCACGGCATGCGTGGCGCAGGCGTAGAATTTCGCGGGCGCCGTTGAGCTGGGCCACGTGGGCCGCGCCGACCACGCTGCCCGGCCGTCGAAATCATGTCGTCGAAAATCACCGCCACCTTGCCTTCCAGCGATCGCGCCGATCAGGTTGGCCTGCTGCGTCTCCGTGGCGCTGGAGCGGCGCTTGTCGACGATGGCGATGGCGCCGCCCAGCTTCTTCTGATACGACAGGCCGCGCTTGATGCTGCCCTCGTCGGGGCTGAGCACCACGAAATCGCCTGACGGAATTTGCAGGCTGCGGATGTATTCGCTGATGACCGGGCTGGCGTGCAGGTGGTCGACGGGGATGTCGAAAAAGCCCTGGATCTGGGCGGCGTGCAGGTCGAGGGCCAGCACGCGGTCGGCCCCGGCGCTGGTCAGCAGGTCGGCCACCAGCTTGGCGGTGATCGGCACCCGGCCGACGTCCTTGCGGTCCTGACGGGCATAACCGTAATAGGGCAGCACCGCCGTGATCCGCGCCGCCGAGGCCCGTTTGAAGCTGTCGAGCATGATCAGCAGCTCCATCAGGTTTTCGTTGACCGGCGGGCAGGTCGGCTGCACCACGAAGACATCGCGGCCGCGCACGTCCTCATCGATCCGGCACCAGACCTCGCCGTCGGGAAAGTTCTGCAGCGTGATCCTGCCCAGCGGATCGCCCAGGCACTGGGCGATCTTCTCGGCCAGAGCGCACGTTGGCCCGGCCGCTGAAGACTTTGAGCTTGTGGTTGTTCATGGTGCAGCCTCTAGGGAATGAACTACGGAGGGGTGGCCAACCAGCAAGAGCTGCCGACATTTTTGCGAGATCTTTTGTTCTGGGCTCTGCCACGGGGGATCGGTCGGGGGATAATCGAGGTTGGCCCGCCGTGAGTGAAACATTCCAAAATCCAAGTCAGGCGAATCCTCCCGGAGCAATGATGGTCTTGCAAATTACACCCCGAGAGCTGGCGACGCACATGGCCAATGATCGAACGATCTTGCTGCTGGATGTGCGTCAGCCCTGGGAACACGAGACGGCCGCCATCGCTGGCAGCACGCTCATTCCGGTGAGCGAATTGCCAGCCCGCGCCAATGAACTCAAACCACCGGCCGACGCTCTGGTCGTGGTATATTGTCATCACGGCATGCGCAGCCTTTCGGCGGCGGCGATCCTCCAACGGCAGGGTTTGCAGAATGTTTCGTCCCTGGCTGGAGGAATCGACGCCTGGTCGTGCGACGTCGATCCGGGCGTGCCGCGTTATTGACTTGGTCATGGTCCACCATCGCCCTATGGCCAGGAATCGGCCTTTTGTTCGCTTTTTGGCCATATTTGCGTGCCGTGCGGCATCGCCGGTGGAAAAAAATGGTTGACTTTGGACAATTCAGCCAAATCGCGACTGGACAACCAGGGGCGGTCAGGTGATAATTTGTCCTTGAGCCATGTCTAGCATCCCGTTCGGGGGTAACGACGATGAAGGACCGAAGGACGATTCGCTTTGGGCTGCCTGTATTTGGGTTGGTGATGTTCTTGACGGTGGTGCCGCGCAGACCGCCGACAGTTTCCCTTGGCGGGATTATCGGAACTACCCCGACTACTGGTACGACGGCTCCGAGGCCAAGAAAATCGCTTACAATGTGCTGTCGAACCAATCGCCGGCCGGAGATTGGCCCAAAGGCATCGATACGGGCGCCAAGGAGTTCACCGGCGATCCCAGGACCATTCGGGGCAGCTTCGAAAACGGCTCGACCCTCGGCGAGCTGCGGTTCCTGGCGGCATGGCGCGCGTAACCAAGGAACAGGTTTATCGGACGGCCTTCGACAAGGGGATCACGCACCTGATTAAAGCCCAGTATCCCACCGGCGGCTGGCCGCCCTTTTGGCCCCCGGCCAAGTATTATAACCGGTACATCTCTTTCAATGACGGCTGCATGGTGGAAATCATGCGGTTGCTGCAAGATGTGACCGACGCCAAGTCTTTTCCCCTCGTGAGAAAGGACATGAGCGACGCCGCGCAGGAAGCCTTCAACCGAGGCGTTGCCTGCATCGTTAAGGCTCAAATCGTCGAAGACAATGTGCTCCAGGGGTGGTGCACCAGGCACGATGAAAAAACCTTGGAGCCTCGCCCAGGCAAAGGCGACCCGGTGGCCGTCAACGGCCGCGAGACCGCCAGAATCTTGATGCTGCTCATGAGCATTGAAGATCCCGATTTGCCGACGATCCGTGCGATTCATGGCGGCTGCGCCTGGTTGGAACTGGTGAAGCTGGCTGCCATTCGCGTGGATAAGACACCCACCGGCCTGGCGGTTGTGCGGGACCCCGAAGCGCCGCTGTTGTGGGGGCATTATTACGACATTGCCAAACTACGGCCGCTCTTCACACGCCGCGACGGGACGATCAAGTACAAACTGGCGGACCTGGAACAGGACCGCCGCAGCGAAATCGAGTGGTACGGCAACTGGGGCCAGGCCGTGATCGAGCGCTATGAGGAGTGGCGAGATAGCATTGAAGAGTGAAGAGTGAAGAGTGAAGAGTGAAGAGTGAAAAAGGATGCAATTCGCTCTTCACTCTTCACTCTTCACTCTTCACTCACGCTTGCCAAAACGCCCCCAATCCCCTTGTCAAGAAGTGGCATACTCCCAGGGCCGCGCCAGCTTCGCAGGGCCTCTGCCGGTTCGCAAAACAACCGTGCGCCAGGCCGTCTGAATCATTTTGCCCACCAGCTGCAGCGGCGCATCGAGCGTCAGCACTGTCTTGTACGCCAGGATCGGCAGCGGGCCATAACCGATCTTGCGTAAATAACGCACGAGGCCTATCGCCATTTGCGACGATGCGAAGCCGATGTGCAACCGGCTGCTGACCCGGCCAAAGTGCAGTATCTCGGCCTGGGGCAGGTACACGACCTTGGCCGCCAGATTGACACGCGTGGACAATTCGAGATCCTCGCCGCCGAAAGTGAATTCCTCATCCCATCTTCCCGCCGCGAAAAACCGATCGCGCGGCAGCAGCACGGCGGCGCCCATCAAAATGTCGACGTCGCGCACGGTGTAGGGGTCGAAACCCTGACGGCGATAATGGCGATAGGCGAGCTTGAACAGGCCGGTCCAGCGCAGCAGATTGGTTTTGTGCAGCAGGGCGGCCAACGTCGGGCGTTGGCGGTAGGAGACCTGGAACTGGCCGTGGCTGTCGCGCAGCCGCGGCCCCACCATGCCGGCTTCAGGATGGCGGTCGGCATAATCGACCAGGCGGCGCAGCGTGCCGGGGGGAACCACGGTGTCGTTGTTGAGAAAGAACAGAAAACGGCCGCGAGCCTTCTCGGCCGCCTGGTTATTGGCGCGGGAGAAGCCGAGATTGGCGTCGTTTTTGACCAGCATGACTTCAGGAAACTCGCGGGCCACCATTTCGGGGCGCCGTCGACGGAGGCGTTGTCCACGACGATGATCTCGACGCGCACGCCCTGCGGCTGATCCTGTAGCGACTCCAGACAGCCGCGCAAAAGGTCGCGGCAGTTCCAGTTGGCGATGCACACCGACACGTCAATTTGCCGATTGTCCAGGAACTGCCTGCGCCACGCGGCCAACCGGGCGGCCCGGCGACGGCGCGGCGCCGAGGGCGAGGGCGAGGGCGTCAGGAAGGCTGGCTCGTGGAGCGCCGCGTCGTCAAGCTCGGGGTAAAATTCCGCGTCCGGCGGCAGACCTCGGTTTGACATTGCGTCTCCCACTTTTCCTGGTCGAGATACGGAGCGAAGGGTCCCCGCCCGCAAAGGACCCGGGCCAGGCCGTAGCGGAGCCGACGGCTCCACGACGCCGGTTGCCGGGCGTACATACGCAAGCGTTCACGATATTCGTCGAACTGAGCGCCGCTGATCGGATCGGCCTCTTCCCGCAAGGCCAGAGCCCAAACGTTGGCCGGCCGTTTCCGGGGGCCGTGCGAGCCGATCATGCTGCTGGGATACGCCTCAAGCAGCAGTTTCATGGCCTGGGGCGTAAACCGCCAGTAATCGCCGGGATAAGCATGGATGTAGAAATAAAACGGGCAGGCCAGGAAAAATGCGCCGTTGGGCGCAGTACGCGATGGACCTCATCGAAGCCGCGCCAGAAGCGGGGCACGTGCTCGAAGGTGCTCATGGCGATGACGGTGCCGATCGACGCATCCGAAAAGGGCAATTCCTCAACGTCGGCAACGACATCCACGCCGGGACCGGGCCGAGCGTCGATGCCGATATATTCCTTGCCCGGAAACAGCGTGCGGAGATTGGCGATCCGCTCCTGGCCGGGGACCTGGTAGGAGCCGATCTCGAGAATCGGCTCGGGCAAGTCGAATGTCTCGGTGACAGCGCGAGCGACACCATGCAAAAAGCGATTCATGCCGCGGTTTCCTTCGGGTTCAACGAGGCAGCAGCGCTAACAATTTGCTTTAAGTAACATGGGGCGGCGAGGACGGTCAACCCCAAGTGGTTGGCGGGGGAATGGGTCGAAAAATCCCGTGGGGAGCTGGCGGATGCCTGGGTAATTTACGATAATGCTGGGCAGTGCCAATCAGGAGAATCAATCATGACCGCGGCGGAAATCGTCAATCAGCTCAAGCCTCTCGGTTCAGAAGCCTACAAAAAGGTGCTCAAAAACCACGGCATACCGGAACCGTTGTTTGGCGTGAAGGTCGAGGAACTGAAGAAGATCCAAAAACGGATCAAGAAAGATTATCAGCTGGCGCTCGATCTCTATGACACCGGCATTTACGACGCCATGTACCTGGCCGGCTTGATCGCCGACGACGCCAGGATGACCAGGAAGGACCTCAACCGCTGGCTCCAGAAGGCAACTTGCCCGACGCTCCTGGAATACACCGTGCCCTGGGTCGCGGCGGAAAGCGAGCATGGACATGAGCTGGCGCTGGAGTGGATCGAGTCCGCGAAGGAGAGCGTCGCGTCCGCGGGCTGGGCGACGCTCGTCAGCCTGGTGGCGATCAAGGACGACGCCGACCTGAACATGGCCGAACTGAAAAAGCTGCTCCAGCGCGTGGAGAAAACTATCCACGAACAGCCGAACCGGGTGTGCTATGTGATGAACGGTTTTGTGATTGCCGTGGGCAGCTACGTAAGCGAGCTTACCACGACGGCCATCCAGACCGCGACCAGGATCGGCCCGGTCACGGTCGAGATGGACGGCACGGCGTGCAAGGTTCCCTTCGCTCCGGAAGCCATCGAGAAGGTCCACAAGCGAGGGGCCATCGGCAAGAAGCGCAAGACTGCGAAATGCTGATCCGAAAAAGGGGTCAGGCACCGTTGTGCCAAGCACCCTCCGGGCCGCTGGGGCAACGGTGCCTGACCCCTTTTTCGGATTGGCTTTTACTTCTTGACCGTGAACGGCACCGAAAACTGGGTGGTTTCCCACATCATTTTCAGCTCGCCCTTGGGTTGGCCCATTTCGGGCGAGATCGCAATCGTGAACTGGTCCACTTTTTTGTCCAGGGTGGTCTTTTTCATGTCGACGCGGGCGAGATCATTCTTGACGTCGACGGGAATTCCCCATTGGCCGGTCTTCTTGCTGATGGCCATTTTCGTGGTGCCTTTTTCATCCGGGATCATGTAAAGCGTGTACTTCCCGGCGGGCACCATCGTCTCGCCGATCATCAAGGCCGCATTGGTTTCGAGCGTGGTAGCTTCGTCAGCGCCGGTGCGCCAGGGTTGGCCCCAGGGCACCAATGTTCCCCAAATTTTGCGATCCTTGGTCAGGGGCCGGCCGTAGGTCACCGAGACCTTGGCGCCGTCTTTGCCGCCGATGACTTCGCTGATGGTTTCATGAGGACTGGCGCGTTTTTGTTGCGCGGCCTCCGAGGACCAGGTGGCGGCAATGGCCGCGGTGAGAAGGACGAGGGTGGAACCGATTCTGATCATGATGTCTCCTGTTGTGTGGGGTGAACGGGATCGCCGTCACGGTTGTCGTGTTGACCGGTAGCTGCTCTTTTTAGGAAAAAACTCCCGTTTGGGAACGCTCGTCTTCCAAACTCCCGTCAACCCTCTCATCACTGCGCCGGCCCTGGCAATCGGTTCACCGGCGTTTCCGCGAAGCCATCCTTCCACGACACCGGCTTGGCCTCGATCCGCACTGTCCCGCTTTGAAGGCCGTCCCGCGTCGCGGTGACGGTGATCGTCCCCGCCGTGAGGGTGGACCTGATCGCCACACGGTTGATGCCGCATTCGGTGTTCAAGTAGAGATTGTTGGTCGATCCTGGCCGACCGCTGTTGTAGCCGCCGCGCCAGATCGCCGGGCCGGTCATGGTGAAATCCACTCGTGCGTCGTCCGTTGGGCAGCGGCGGCCTTGATCGTCCACCACCTCCACGTCGATCAGCGCCACGTCCCCGCCGTCCGCCAACAATCCCGCCGGCCCCATGACGGGCGTCAGCTTGATCCGCTTGGGCGCCCCGGCGGTGGTCAATTCGTGCCGGCAAACTTCCTTGCCGTCGTTGAAACCGATTGCGGTGACCGTGCCGGCTTCCCACTTGACGTCGGCAAAAGCGAACACAAAACCATTGCTGGGCGTCGAACTCTTGCCTAGCACCTTGCCGCCGAGCCGCAACTCGACGGTCTTGGTATTGGCGATGACGTACACCGTCTTGCGGGTCGCCTCCGGGTAGGTCCAGTGCCCGATGATATAGATGTCCGGCAACAGGTTCTGCATCACGCGATGGGTGAAATAGATCGGCTTGGGTATCCGCACGCCGTCCACCTTGCCGCTCGCGCGGGCCACCTCGCTGGACTGCTGCCGGCCGTCGGCGTTGGAGTCCGAGAAGTAGATCGACGCATATCCCGACCACTTCGAGTGGGCCGGGTCGTCGTTGGAGATGCGGTTTTTCCAGTATGCCCAGTATCGGCCCGCGGCGGCCACGGCGAACGTCTCGGAGTTCCAGCCGTAGGTGTCCATGGGGCCTTTTTTGAAACCGAAATAAGGCGGCGAATAATCATCCCAGAAGCGGCGAGCCCCCTCGTCTCGGAAGTCCTCGGTCTCGATCAACGGGGCCAGGTCGCGGCGCTCGGCGCTGTAGGCTCGAAACATGGCCGTCGGCGTCTTGAGCGCGTCGGTCTTGGGGTCCTGGCCGATCATCACCCCAAAGTATTCGGCGATCGGCGTTGTCGCCGGATCGTTCAAAGTCCGGCAACCCATTGCCCGCCCGCCGTGCGGATCCCATTTTTTCTCCAGGTCAACCATCTCCCGCATCTGGGCCGCTGGAATGCCCGTGTTGCCCGCCTCCCAGCATGAGGATGCTCGGGCTGTTCCGCAGATACACAATCGACGCCGTCATCACCTCGAGCCGTTGCGTCCATTGCCGGCCCTGGACCGCCTTCTCCTTGTCGCCGCCAGGAGCGATCTGGATGATGCCGAAACGGTCGCACGAATCGACGTCAATTTTTTGGGGCGTCACGTGCATCCACCGAACATAATTGCCGTTGGACCCCCGAATCAGCTCGGCGGTAAGATCGTGCATCCAGTCGGGGTACGCCTGCCCCAACCCCGCCCACTCGTTGCTGGCCCGCTGCGCGAAACCCTTCAAGTAGACGAATTCGTCGTTGATGTAAACGCCGCCCTTGCCCACGCCGCCTTTGAATGCCGTCTTGCGGAAGCCCGTGGTGACCTTGTTGGCGTCGACCACCTTGCCGCCGACGGTCAGCACGGTGTGGACGTCGTAGAGGTAAGGATCGCCTGCGCTCCAGAGGCGTGCCTCGCGAACTGCCCCGGTCGCCTTCAGGATCTTCATTTCCCCGGCCGCGATATCAATGGCATCGCCTTGAAACCTGGCCCGGACCACGCCGCCCTGGTCCACGACCATGGCCGAAAGGGCGACGGCGGCCCGGTCTGGCGAGGCATTATGCACCTGGGATTCCACGTTGACGTCGGCGCTACGGCCTGCCACCGAAATATTTGTCGGGTAGACATAGACGCCGGTGGTCTTCAGCCCGTCGAACAGGGGCAGCGTTTGGTAAACGGGACCGGTGACGTGCAGGCGAACGTGCCGGTTGATGCCGCCATAATTGGGGTTGAAATCGTTGACGTTCCACTGGAATCGCGTGCCTGTGGCCCGCTCGGCGTATTCTCCGCGGTTGTCGACATGCACGGCGAGCACGTTTTCCTGGCCGCCGAACTTGACCGCGCTGGTGATATCGACGCCGTAAGCCGTGATGCCGTTTTCAGAAAGGCCCACGGCCTTGCCGTTGAGGAAAATCTCGCCGGCCTGGCGCATGCCCTCGAACTCGAGGAAGACCTTGCTGGCCGGGCCGGGGACTTGGAAATGCTTCCGATACCAGGCTGTGCCCTTCCAAACGCCGCGGTCGCCGCCGCTGTGGGAGATGATGGTGCGAAAGCTGTCGACATCGTTGTAGGTGTGCGGCGTGCTGACCGTTTCCCATTTGGAATCGTCGAAAGTCAATCGCCTCGGCCCCTTTGACCTTGGCTGTCGCTTCCTTGAAGAATTTCCAATTGGCGTCGAAGCTGTACGCTCTGCGCGGCGACGACGGCGGGGTGAATTTTTCCTGGCCGTGAGCATCGGCGGCCATCAACCAATAGGCGGCGGCCAGCGTGACGGCGAGCCAGGCCGGCCTCATCGAGGTGGAGAACAGTGCGTGGATTTGGCGGAAAGGCATGGCAACCTCCGGGGTGATTGGCGATTGGTCATGATTTTATGGAAAACCACTCCAAGGCTGAAGATGCCGGGGCCGCCACCAGGGGAGCGGAGCCATTTTCAACGTTGTTGGAACGCCTGCGCCTTCATTCATTTCATTCCGGCCCCCCCCTGTCACCCCCTGTAATGCATTTCAGCCCCCCCTGAAAGGCAATGCCGCCAAGCTGCAAATCCAGTCGAGGCTCAACCTGATTGCCGCCGGCGGCCGATGCGTTGCGTTGCAGACCCGCGTCAAACCGTCTCTGTTTCGTCTCATCTCAACCCCCCGGCACACCCCCATGACATGAAACTGCTCACGGATGACAACGGCTGAGCACGGAGGAAAGCAATTGCAATGGTTTCGTCTCACGTCGTCTTCACTCCTTGGCACGCTTTACCATGCTTTGCCTCTCGTTCCCAAACTCCTGTTTGGGAACGAGGGGCAACTTCCCTGAATCGCTCATCCGCCGGTTCATTTCAAACCCGGACCGGGTGCCTGGCGCCGAAGTGATAAACAAAGGCCTCCTCGCAAACGCCCAGGCGGAAACCCGCTTGCCGCGCACGGGTGCCCAAGGCGGCCAGGTCGAAGGCGCCCAGGTTCAGCAACACGACAAACGGGCCGCTGACTTGCAGCACGTCTTGCTTCTTTTGTAAGTCGGCGCCAGCGCCGTCGCTGACCGGCACGATCTCCACGCGAAACGGCACGGCGTCGGCAATGCCGGCCAAATACTCCGCCGTGCCGTCGAGCGAGCCGGTGTCCAAAAACAGCACTTCCAGCGGCTGCCGGCTATGCCGCAGCAAGCTAGGCACGCACAAACGGGTGTATTCCAATTGGCCGCAGCAAGCCACCAGCATGGAGACAAGCTTGTCCTTGCGGACATTGTCGGTGGCCCGAGCAGCGACCGGGGCGGCGACGGAAAATGCAGTGGACATGCAAAACTCCCATAAAGGCTCGATGTGGTAGCCTATGTTGCGCAGTGGATAGTGAACAAATAGTGTACAGCGAGCGGTTTTCCCTGGTTTTTTGAAGCCTGGGCCGGATCGGTTTTCACTACAAAACGTGGTCGGGACTCAAGCGTTCGGGCATTTCCAGGCGGAGAGCGGCCAGGATGCGTTTGGCCTCGCCTTGGGGGCGGGCGACCCGAGCAAATACCAGCTGGCGGCCGTCGGTTGTTTCCAAGTGAATGTCGCCGAGCTGAATCCGGGCCAGTTCGCGCAGGATGATCTCCGGCGTCATGGGTCGCGGTTGGGCGATGGCGGTGCCGTGGTCTTCGTCTGGTTTATGGATCAAAGTCATCAAGCCGGCACGCTTGGCCAGGTGGTCCAACGTTTTCCACAACGCGTAGGCCAGCACACAGACGAAGACATGAGCCTCGCAACGACCGGAATAGTGATGCCAAATCGGCCGCAGTAACAGGTTGGTTTTCAGGACTCGGAAGGCGCGCTCCACCACAGTGAGTTGCATGTACGTTTCCCAAAACTCCTGCGCCGACCAACCGGCCTGATTGCTGCGCAGCAGATAAGCGCCGTCGCGGGCCAGGGCGTCTTTGAACTTGGCGACGTTCCAGACATAGCTGAATCGGCCGCGTGGACTCACCTTGGTGGTCACGAAACGATGCGCCCGGAAAGCGTGCTTTGAGTCGGCCAATGGCTTCGACGATTTTGTCACGCTGTTTGAGTCGGCCGGCGTTGATGCGCAAGAGCAGTTTTTTGAGGGCCTGGGCCAAGCCGCGGCGTTGACGGCGACGCATGGCGCGCTCTTTGTGCCGGCGTGGTTTGCTGCGGGCCAACAGGTAATGAACCTCGCCGCGCTGGAGCAGTTTGACTTGGACGTCGGGGTTTTTCGGCAACCGCTGCCAACCTGCATTGGTCAACTCGCTTTGAAATTCCTGAAGGGCATGGCGGCGCGTGGAGAGCAGATAGCGTCGGCCTTCTTCGTTGAGGAAAGCCAGCGAGTCTTCGTCGATCATGCCGCGATCCATGACCCAGACGCGCTGGCTTTTGCCGAAGCGGGTTTCGATGGCGCCGACGATGTGGCGAACCGTCTTGAGATCGCGGGTGTTGCCGGCGAAGGTCTGATGGGCCAGTGGAAAGCCGTCACGGGTGACGATCAGAGCGATGACGATTTGCTTGCAATCGCTGCGATGATCACGGGAATAGCCGCGTTTGGCGAGGTCGTTGTCCTCGGCGAGACCTTCAAAATAAGTGCTGGTGAGGTCGTAGAGCAGCAGTTCGTAGTCGAGTTGGAACAAGGTGCCGAGTTGTGCTTTGAGGTCGTTCTCGATGGCGACTTGGACGCCGCGTAAGCGGTCGAGAGTGCGATAGAGCCGGTCCTTGGTGACGAGGGCGTCGGGCACGCCGAGCAATTCCTCCAGGGCGGTGGAGGCATACCACTGCTCGGCCAAGGCGAATTCGCTGCACGGCTGGCAGAGGCGATTGATGACCTCGATGGCGACGATGTCGGCGGGGCGAACGTCTTCTTGGCCCTGCGGCACATGGCGATCGACGATGCGCTCCAGGTCGAGAAAGCGCCACAGCCAGCGGGCGAGCCAGACATCGCCGAAGCGACGGCCATTGGTCCAACCGATGGAATCGACGCGGACGCGGACGATGTCTGGATCGTCGGGAAGAGGAAGGTCCTCATCGTCGGGAAAAAGTCGCAATTGCTCCGCATCGCCTTGGCGATTGTGGAAGACGACGGTGCGTTGCCAACGGCGTTCTTGATCGGCATTGAGTTCGCCGAGGTGCGCGACCACGTGCTGGCGCGGTCCGGCGTCGGTCCGCACCGACTCGACCAGCGCAAAGTAAGTGAGGGTCTTGCCCTTCTTGGAGCGGCGATAGCGCCTGAGAAACATCGCAGCCTCCTTGGCCCCAGCATGGCCACGGCAGCGCGGGAAAATCAATAGGGTAGGTTTCCACTACATCGCCAAAACCGGGTTTCCACTACCCAAAACCCAGGGAATTTGCAGGAAAGGGGCGCGAAAATCGCGCCGATTTTCCAAGGACTGCGCAACCTGGGGTAGCACCGCTGCGTCGATTTTTAACCGCGGAGAACGCGGAGGGCGCGGAGAAAAACGGCAATTCATCTTCTTCTCTGCGTTCTCTGCGTTCTCCGCGTTCTCCGCGGTTAAAAAATCGGGGCTGCTGCAGTCAAAGGTCCGGCTCGGCAAGCCGGACCTACTGGGTCATCATCGACACTCCCGTGCCGGCGGCCGGCTTCGGGACATCCTTGACCTCCTGATCAGCCAAAACGACGCTTTTGTTATCGCCCAGGGCCATGCCCGCCGGCTTGCTCACGCGGTTGGCCAGCATCAGGTATTTCTGCTGCTTGCGCCGCCAGCCGCCCGAAGACCTCCTGCTGTTTCTTGAGCAGCCTCTCCCCCATTCGCCGGTTTCGTCGAGCGCCAAGGCCTCGGCAATCATCACCAGCGCGTCCTTGAGGAGCCCCTTACGGACGAGAACCCACGCCATGTTGAATCGGCCGCGCACGTCGGCCGGCCTGATGCGCAGCGCCCGCTGATAGGCCTGCCGGGCGTCGTCGATCCTGCCCAGCTCGAAGAGCGAATCGCCCAGCGTGTTCCAAAGGTCGCTTGAGCAATGCCGGTTCAGAGCCAGGGCTTCGCGCGCCATGGCCACGCCCGAAGCCGGCTGGCGAAAGGTGAACGTCAGGAACATGGCGATTTCATTCATGAGCAGCCAGTTCAGTGGCTGCCGCTCCAGTGCCTGGTAATAGGCCGACAGCGCTCCCTCGAAACGCCCCGCCTGCACGCATTTCCGCGCCAGTTCCCACGGCTGCTGCATGGCCGTATGCGCCGCCTTGCTGAAACGCTCGGAAAAGGACTTGACCACCGCCGGCGCCAGCTCATGGCCGAGGAGCCGCGAATAGATGCGGCCATTGTCCTCCGCCGGCTCCGCCCACTGGCAAGGACCCCCGTCGCCCTCGGTGAAGAACGCCTTGAGCAATGGAAAGTTAACCCAAGTTACTGAGTTGCGCCTGGGCAGTCGTTGATAAATAAGGAGTTGCGTCGATTTTTGGCGAAAGTCCTCACTACATTTGGGCCGGTTCGTCGAGCCGACACAGGCGTGTCGGCAGCTTGACGCCTAAGCGATTGAGCAGCACTTTTTGAGAAGCATCTGGCGTCGTAACGCAACGCACCCGAACCGTATGACCTGGGCGACCGCTCGCGCTCTGCGTCGGCAATACCACGTCGCCGCTTTTGATCTTGGCCAACTCTTGCAGCAGGGTTCGCGGTGCATCGCCCAAGCCGCTGCGCTGCATCCATTGAGCCAACGTTTTCCACAGCACGTAGGCCAAGAAGCACACCAAAATATGCGCCTGCACGCGTTCGTCCTTGTGATGCCAAATGGGGCGAATGGCCAATTCGTCTTTGTGGATGCGAAAGGCCCACTCGGCATCGGTCAGTTGGATGTACCGTTTCCAGAGTGTGCAGGCATCAACACCAACCAGATTGGTCCGCAGCAAATAACAGCCCTCCGACAGCTCGGCCCAGGCATGCCAACGTTCTTCGCGCGTCCAGGTGATCGCCAGACATGGTGTCTTTTTCTTCCGCTTGCCTGACTCGGCCTCGACCACCGGCAGCGCAGCAATCTTCACCTCGAACGCAGCGGCCGCACGCTGGTAGCGTTGCAGCAGCCGGCCAAGGCGACGGTTGGCCACGGCGGGATCTCGGAGGCGACCACTCTCGGCTGCGACGCGAAGTTTGTGCAGACCTGCTTGCAGTCGCTCCAAAAAACGCTGGTGCATCGCTTTTTCTTTCTCACGCCGATCGGCACTGCGTGCGAGCACAAATGTCTCCACGCCGCCTGGCCCCGCCACCAACTTGACCTCCACGCCATCCTGCACGATGTGCCAGTCGCCTTCGGTCAAGGCACTCTCGAATTTGCGGAGCATCGCCTTCGGCGTGCCGACGATGTACTGGCCGCCGCGGTCACGCAAGAATTCCAGATTGCCCTCACTGACCATGCCGCGATCCAACACCCAGATCCGCTGCGCTTGGCCGTACTTCGCTTCCATGGCGACGACGATGTCGGGAATCGTTTTGCTGTCGTGGGTATTGCCTGCGAAAACTTCGTAACCCAGCGGAATGCCTTCCTCCGTGACGACCAGACCGATGCACACCTGCGGGCAATCCGGCCGACTGTCTCGCGAATAACCGCGCCGGGCCTTGGGATTGCCCTGGCACTGTCCTTCGAAGTAGGTGCTGGTAACGTCGTACAAAAGCAGCTCATATTTGAGGTCGAACAAATTCCCCAGCCGTTCCTTGAGGTGCTTCTCCATGGCCGCCTTATGGACCAAGAGCACATCGAGCCCCTGGTAGAGCCGGTCGGTGTACACTTTGGCGACGGGCACGCCCAGCAATTCTTCCAAGGCGCTGCGTCGATACCAGGTATGCTCGATATGCAATTCGCTGGATGGTTCGCAGAAGCGGGCAATCACGAGGATCGCCGCGACCAGCGGCCAGGGCACATCCTCGCGCCCTGGGGCAGCAGCTTTTCGAGGAGAACGTCCAACTCCACGAGGCGCCACAACCCAAGCGCCAGCCAGGCATCGCCGAAGTCGCGCAGGCGTTCCAGACGCACGCCTTTGAGATCCACCAACACCGGCTCGTCGTCCGCCGTTTCCTCGACGGCAGGCGGATCGAAGAGGGTTGGCTGAGGCCGTTGTTTGCGATCCAGCTGCCGGCCAAGTTCGGCCCAGCCATTGCGCTCGCTCGGCTTGAGTTCACCCAAATAGGTCACGACACGTTGGCGCGAGCCCTTCTTGGTTCGGTAGGATTCTACCAAGGCCCAGTAGGTGTGGACCTTGCCATCCTTGTGGCGTTGACAGCGGCGGAGAAACATGCGCGACCCCGTTGTACGTTGGCGACGACACACACATTCGCAAATCGCAAGGGGTCATTGCAAGGGGGTAGGTCTTCACTACACGCCGTTTTGGCGGATCGCGCGTTGTCGAATAAGGACTTGCGACGCAAACAGGCCGGAAAATCGTTTGTTTTTTCTTCAAAGTCAGTAACTTGGGCTAAAACCGCAGCGCGTTGTAGTTTTTGGACCCCCTGCCAGGCAAGCTGGCAGGGGTCGTTGATCGTTCCAGTGAACTTCATTTGCTGCCGTCTAGCCTGAGCCGTTTACGCAGCAGTGCCACCTGGCTGGCGTCCCAACGGGGCTGGTTGTCTCGCACCAGCCGTGACACCAGCAACACCTGCCGCTCGCCGGTCACCGCTTTCCAGTGATCGGTGTCCACAACCATCGCCGGCACACCCTGGCCCTGCAGATCGGCGGGCCATTGGCTATGGGTGGCCACCACGCCGTCGCTGTTGATGAGGCCGTTGCCGACCACGCAGACGAATTGCACATCGCTCGGGATTTTCTTGCCTTGCCGCTGCGCCAGCGATTGCGACCGGGCCTTCGCGGTCAGCGACTCCAAAAACGGCTTCTGGGCCGCCCCGCCGACCTTCAAGTTGGCCAGCGAAGAACCGGCGTTGGGCGTGCAAATCTGCACGACCTTGGTGACGCCGGCGTTTGGATTGTCCTCCACGAATTGCCTGGCGATGACGCCGCCGGCGCTGAAACCCACCAGCACAATCTCGGTGTAGCCGGCTTTGACAAGTCGCTGAATGCTGGCGCCAAAAGCAGGCACTTCCGCGATGTCGGTGACCGGGGCGACCTGGGCATAGCTGAACGCGAAAACATCCGAATCACGGGCGAGGATCAGCACGAGCGGGCTGGTCGGCCGCTGCCAGGGCCGCAGATCGGGCTTCACCGCCAACTGATGATTGAAGAGGTGCAAATTCAGCCCCTCGATCAGCAGCACGGCCCGGCGCTGGTTGGCGGACCGGGCAACCTCGCCATCGCGCGTTGTCTGCGCCAATGGAGCGACCTGCACAAATTTGGTATCCACCAGGGGAACCGCGGCGGTCAGCAGCAATAACAAGCTCGGCAGGAAATTCGGCATATTGAGGTCTCCGCTGGGGAGTGATTGCGGACAAGGGCACCGGGTTGCCGGTCATACCATACCTGCCCCATTTTGAGCCATGCCTTTTTTGCATGCGTAATCGGCGTGATCTATACTTTCCGCGGAGGATGCGCAAGTGACAAAAACCATACTAACGGAGCAGAACATGCGCACCATGTCTTTCGGTGGAATACGTCCCTTGATGGGCCTGGCCTTGGCGACCTGCGTGGTTTGGGCCGCGGTGCCCGACGACGCCAGCGGTCAAAAGACCGGCAGCAGCACCAGCACCACGAAGTCGCCGGCGGCGACGCAAACGCCGACGCATTTGCCGCACATCCATGCGGCCCTTCACGAATTGAAAAAGGCTCGCCAGGAGCTGCACGAAGCCAAACACGATTTCGGCGGCAAGAGGGAGCACGCGCTCAAGGCGGTGGATCACGCCATTCATGAGCTGGAGGAGATTGTCCATCATCCGCCGCAGAATGGCGGGAGCGGCACGAGCACAAGCGCCACCGCCAAAAAGAATTAGCCGCTTTACCGGGCGAGTTAGAAACCAGCGTAACGAACCACGCCGCAAGGGCGTGGCATTTTTGGATGCCACGCCCTTGCGGCGTGGAGAGTCACGCGCGATTCTACTGTCATCTGACTCCGTGCATCATCGCCGCGATTTTTTTCATTACCGCAAACATGATCAAAGAAGCAATCAGTGTGCCGATGAAAAAGATCACGAAGTAGGTCGTCGGCGTCCAAATGCCGTAGCGCTCGCCCAATTCGCCACCGAGGAATTGGCCAAAGGTGCTCGTGAGCAGCCACATGCCCATCAGCATGGTGGCGAACCTTGCAGGTGCCAATTTCGAAACCATCGACAAACCGACTGGCGAGATGCAAAGTTCGCCAACGGTGTTTAAGATGTAGGCCCAAAAGAGCCACCACCAGCTCACGCGGAATTTGCTGGAATCCTTGACGAGTGCATTCATCGCTTCCCGAAAAGCAGGCTCGCTGGCGGCCACCTCGAGCGCCATGATATCCTTTCCCGCCAGCTCCTTCGTGACGGCGATCGTTAGGCTCGCGTTGTCAAACGTGCAATACACGTTGCCCGTTTTCGGATCTTTGAAGTCGGTGTAGGACCAATCGAAGCCGGGTGGTAGTTCCTTTAGCTTGACGGTGACCTTTGCGCCGTCTTCGTCATTTTCCGCTCGTTTATTGAGATTCTCAGTTTGTTTGACGAAAGATTGTGGCGCAGTCGGAGCCAAAATGCGGTCGCGCTCACGATTGGCAATGCTCCATGGACGACCAGGGTTTTGTTCGCGGCGTCATATTTCAAGCGGCCGGCGAAAAATGGCTCTCCGGCCTTGCCGTCTTTGGTGCGATGGCACAGATGACCTTCCGCATCGAGGGGCACGCCCTGCGGGACGGACGCAAGTTTGACCGCGGTTGGTTGGTCCTCATCTCGGGCGGCGCCGATCATCAACGCGAACCCCATGGTGAGGAACAGCAGGCCCATCGCCATCTTCAAAGGAATGCTTAGGTTTAAGCCGCGTCGGTCCGAAACCGTCCAAAACCAGGCGAAAAAAGGTGCCAGAGCGACGATGCCCAAGGCATTGATTGACTGGAAATAGGCGGCGGGCATGGGGTTGAATAAAGCGGCGAACCAACCCTTGGCCTGCACCTCGTCCAGCGTGGGCTGAAGGGGCGGCGGACTCGGCTCTGTCCAAATGTAGCGATTGGTGGATTGGTCGGCCCAGACGTTGAGCACGTTGCCGGCTTGTTCAAAACCGCCCCAGAAAAACACGACGAAAACCACCACGGCGTAAATGGCTAGCACGCGGTCGCGGACCGCGTTCCTGACGCCCACCAAAATCCAGGCGGCCATGAAGGAGCAGCCCGCGATCAACTCGAAGAAGATGAAATCGAAAACGTTGCGGATTCCCAACACCCACAAAATCGGCGCCGCCACGGCGACCAGAACTCCCACGGCGATCAACATAGGCGCCGCAATCCGATTGACAAATGGCATGGCTGAAGGCAGGTTGTCGCATTGCCGCTCCGTTGGAATCGCCACTTCCGGAGTCATTGCAGCTGATGCGTCGGCAAAGGGTGGTGCTCCTTTGGCCACATGTTCCGAGCGATGGACCACCGGAGGCGGTCCGGTCGCTACCTGTTCAGATCCGCTGGATCCGCTGCTAGTGGGTGCGGGCCGGTTTGCGGCTGCACATAAGCTGGTGCGTTGGGGTCGAGTTCCTTGATCAGCGGCAGGCCAAACACATAGATCAACAAAGCGAAGATCATGCCGACGCCAGCTGCGGTAAAACCGGCATGATAACCCCAGGTGGTGTTGGTCTGAAGCCAACCGCAGACGAGCGGCGACAAAAAAGCCCCAAGGTTGATGCCCATGTAAAAAATGGTGTAGGCTCCGTCGCGTCGCGGGTCGTTTGCGGGATAAAGTCTGCCCACCTGAGTGGACATGTTCGGCTTGAAGAAGCCGTTGCCAAGGATCAGGAAACCCAGCGCTGAATAGAAGATCTCGATTTGCTCGAATGCCATCATGAAATGGCCGATAGCCATCAGGATGGCCCCGATGATGACAGATTTTTTGTTGCCAAGGTAGCGGTCCGCCAGAAAACCACCCAGGAGTGGCGTCAAATAGACGAGGCTCGTGTACCATTTGTAAATGCTGCTCCCTTCCTGCTGAGTCCAGCGGAAGTAATTCACCATGTACAGCATGAGCAGCGCCCGCATCCCGTAATAGCTGAATCGCTCCCACATCTCAGTGAAAAACAGGATGTAAAGACCAAGGGGATGACCCAGGATGGTGCGCTGCGGCTGTCCGACCCCGCCGGCCGTTTCCGTCTGCACGGACATGTCTGCTCCTCTGGCAAAAACCGTTTAACAAGGCGGCAATCGCACAACAATACTCGGAATACCGCGCAAATGCAATTACTCGACTGCAAAAAGCGGAAAAAGTTGCTAAAATCGTCTGGACAGCTTTCCAGGGCTGGAGGTTTGAACGTCCCGAGACTCGCATGGGCACGCAACCTACAGGAAAAGGCGGAAGAAAGCCGCAACGATTCGGCAAATACGAAGTGCTGCGCCATGTGGCCAGCGGCGGCATGGGAGCGGTCTATAAAGCCCTCGACACTGAGACCAAACGCGAAGTCGCCCTCAAGGTCCTGCCGCCCGACCTGGCCGCCAATCCCAAAATGTGCGAACGCTTCCAGCGCGAAGCACAGTCCGTCGCCAAGCTGCGCCACGAGAATATCGTCGCCCTCTATGAATTCGGCGAGACCAACGGCACTTTCTACCTCGCCCTGGAATTCATCGACGGCATCGACCTGCACGAATACATCGAGCGCCATGGCAAGCTCGACATCAAGCTGGCCCGCGAACTGCTCAAGCAGGCCACCAAGGCGTTGGCCCATGCCCACAGCCAAAACCTGGTGCATCGCGATATCAAGCCGTCAAATTTCCTGGTCACCGAGAAAGACGGCCAACCCCTCCTCAAGCTGACCGACCTCGGCCTGGCCAGGGACCCGCGCGAGACGGACGGCCGGATCACCCGCGACGGCACCACCATCGGCACCGTCGATTACATGTCGCCCGAACAGGCCCACGACAGCGGCCGGGCCGACATCCGCAGCGATATCTATTCGCTGGGCTGCACCTTCTATCACATGCTGGCCGGGCATGCGCCGTTCAACGAAGGCAGTTTGATCGAGAAGGTCACCAGGCACGCCAACATCGAGCCGCCCGGCATCCGCAGCCTGAACCCCGACGTACCCGACGACCTGGTTTACATCCTGGGCCGCACGCTGCGGAAGGACCCGGACCAACGCTATCAGACGCCGCTTGAGTTGCTGCACGATCTGCTCAATCCCGAGAAGATCCCGGCCGAGCCGCGCTGGCGCCGCTGGACAAACCGGGGGCGGAAGATCGCACGCGGCATTTGGCGGATGATCTTGGCCAGCAGTCCGCCGCCAAGCCCGCCAAGACCACCGAAAGGCAGAGAGTTCGCCCCGCGACCACGCAGCGCGGCGGGGCTTCCAAGCCTGCCGATACCCTTGCCGAACAGCAGGATAATCCGCATGCCTCGCCCGCTCGAAGGCTGGGTAAAAAGCAACATCACGGCAACCAGGCGCTGGCGGGTTGGGCCGTCGCCGGTGGCGTTTTTTTGTTGGTCGCGGTCGCGGCTTTCATCGCGTTTACCCGCGAGGAGCCAGTGGCGCTGGAGGACCCGCCGCCGACGGCACAGATTCCCGATTTCAAGCCTCCGGCAAAAAAGGCTGTCCAAATACAGCCGGCTCCCAAAGTCGCGGTCGCCACGCCGCCTGCCGAGCTGCCGCGGCTTTATGCAGCTGACGTGCATTTCGATCCCACGCAGCCTGCAGCTGGACTTCGAGGGCCCGCTGGCCGTTTTGAAAGGGCCTGACTCTCATGAAAAGGTGCTGACCGTCTGCCGCTTTGGCGGCGGCCAGGCCGGTGTCTACGGCACCTTGGCGGAAGCCCTGGCAGCGTCAGCTGACCGTGGGCCGACGACAATCGTCATTGCCGACGATGGGCCGCTGTTTGTCTCTTCATTGCCCCCGGTGGTCGGCCGTGATTTGACCATCCGCGCCGCCAAGGGTTTCAAGCCGCTGATCGTCTGGGAGACCACGGGCGACAAGGGCAGCGCATTGGTAAAGGTCTCCAAGGGCAATGTCGTCCTGGAAAATCTCGAGTTGGTGGTGAAATGGACCGACCCGCGCGGCGACGAGCCGGCGGCCTTTGTGCAGGTGACCGGCGGCAGCTTTGTGGCCAGCCATTGCACCTTTTCCGCCAACGGCAACCACCCGCGCGGCTTCGCAGCCGTGCGCCTTGAAGCGCCCGACCGGCCCGGCGTCTGCCGATTGACCGATTGCTACGTGCGCGGCCCCGACATGACGGCCCTAAGCCTGGCCGGGGTCGGCTGGGATGCCCAGATCGATGATTGCCTGCTCGTCACCGGCCCCTCGCCGCTGGTGGACGTGGCCTGTGCGGCCAGGGCGCCGGTCACATTACGCGTGCTGCGTTCGACGTTGGTTGCCGGCAAGGATTGCTTTGTCGTGCACCAGCCCGCCGGCAACGACAACCAGCCTGAGATCAACTTGCGGCTCCTCGATTCCCTGTTTGCCCATTGCGACAACGGCACGGCGGGCAATTTGCTGGCCATGAACGGCACGCTCGATCCATCGTCCGCGTCAATCCGCGTGACCAACTGCGTTTACGCCGGCTGGAATAAACTGCTCGCCAGTGCGAACAAGTCGATCCTCGGCACCGATCTGGCCGGTTGGCGCGGCATGTGGCGGCACGACGTCGGCGATAGGGCGTCGGTCGATGTTTGGCCCGCCGTCATCTCGCCGGAGCCGGAGGAATCGCCGGCAGCCCTGTACGCCACCAACGGCGGCCCGGCCTATTTCGCCGCCGTTTCCTCCAAGGGGCTATTGGGATCGCCGCTGGATTACCACGAACGGCCAATGTGGCTGGGCTTGACCTACGAGCGTTTCGGCTACCCCGCCCTGGCATTGCCCACAGGTATCGCCGACACCACCAGAGACGGCATTCTCCTGACCAAGGACATGGACCTGGCCCAAATCATCGCCTCCCAGGCCAAGCCAGGCCAAAAACTCATTTTGAAGGTCTACGGCAGCGGCGAGATCGAGACTCGGCCGATCGTCGTCAAGGGCTTCGACCTGACGCTATGCTGCGACACGGTCGCAGACGCCAAGGATCGGCCGTTGACCTTGGTGCCGGACCCTACGCGGGCGATCAGGAAGCCATGTTCGACGTGGAAAACGGCAAACTGGAATTGGGCAACATCCGCGTGGTGTTTCCCAACCGCAACACGGTCATGCCCCGGCGGATGTTTCGCCTCAAAGGGGCGGACCTTCGGCTGCATGGCTGCTGGCTGCAAGGACCGCTCGACAAGGCGCCGCCGTCGTTTCGCACGTTGATCGAGTTTGCCGGCAGCGGCGTGGAGCAAGCCGAATCGGGCCATAGCGTGGCGGCCATGCAAACCGCTTTGATCGCCGGGCCCCGGGTGATCGAGGTGCACGGCATCGGCAGCGGGTGCGCATGCAGCAATGCCTGGTGGTGGCCGGCGGGATGCGTTCGATTGCCGGCTTGGCCCGGTACTGCCGCACCGTTTGAATGTCCAATGGCTGCTGGAACGCAGCACGTTCGCGGCACGCCGCAATCTGTTCGCCGTCAAAGAGGTCTCCAACATCTCACAAGTGCTGGAGCCGATGGTGGTGCAGGCCGAAGCCAACGTGTTCGCCGATCCGTTCATCGAGACGCCACGCACCAGCTGCATGCTGTCGATGTCCGCGGCGGCGGTGGAGCGCGGCATGGTGTTGTGGCAAGGCACCGGCAACGCCTATGACGCCAAACGACTGCAATCGTTCCTGAACATCGACGACGCCGCGACCATAACGACTCACGCGGCCTGGCAGCAACTTTGGGGCAAAATGGGCGAGCGCGACGCCTTGATGGTGACGTGGCCGGCCACGCCGCCGTCCACCTTTGCCGTGGGATTGCCGCAAATCGACCGGCTTCGTTTGCCGCCGACGGTGACAGCGGCCTATGGAGCGGATTTGGCGAAGGTGGGTACGGGGAAAAAGAAATAGGCGGTTCTTCCGGGAGTTCGCGGTCGTTTTTCATTGTTGGAAGCCCGTCTTAGAAAAAAACTGGAAGATTTCTCTTGCAATGTGGCAAGGAGGGTCATTACCCTAATCGAAATAGGTCTGGTCGCGATTTGCAGGCAAGAATGGCAGGAGCATCCTTTTGCAATGAGGCAACCATGAACAACCGCAATGGACACCACCACAATGGCACAGTGCATGCTTTAACGGCTCCGGTGAAGGAACGCACCTTGCGTGATCTGCTGGCTTACACGGACGCCCAGCTGGCGGTGACCGATCCCCTCGAAATGAACTTGATTATCGCCAAGGAAATTCCCAGCCGCTCCTACCTAGACATCAGGGCGTACAAGCGGCAAGCCGACCAATGGGCGAACGAGATCAAGCAAGGTTTGCGTGCAGCTGAAACCCAATTTCACAAATCGCCGCAAGATTGGAAAAATGACATCGCATTTTTCCGGCTGGGATATCTCTGCTATTTCGTCGATAAAATCTTGGAAATCCGCTATCGTGAAGATCAAAAAGACTTGAAAACCGTCTTGTATACCAACCCCGACGACCTGTTTTTGAATGGTGTCATGGATACTCGGCGGGGCACGTGCGGGAATATGGCTGCTTTGCATGTGGCCCTGGGCTGGAGGTTGCATTGGCCGGTTTCGCTGGCATGCGTCGGTGCGCATAAAATCTGCCGCTACGACGATGGCAAGGTGACGCACAACATCGAGGCCACGAAAACGGGAGGCGGCGGTTTCCATTCACACCCGGACGATTATTACCTGAAGGCCTACGGCCTACCGCAAAAAGCCGTCGATTGCGGTTCCGATTTGCGGGCGTTGACGCCACGCGAAATGCTCGCGATTTTCATCGGCGCGCGGGGCAGGCATTTTTCAAACTCAGGCCAGTTTTTGCCCGGGGATGCTGATTATCTTCTAGCCCGTAGCCTGTTCCCGCGCAATCGCGACCTGCAATTCGCCGAGGTCATGGTGAGCGTCCAAAATGGGAAAGATCTTTTTGAGCCGTGGGAGCGCGGTCATCCGATTGAATTGGCCGCGTGGCTGCAGCACCTGCTGCGTATTGCACCCTGGGGAAGGCAATCCATTCAGCATAAGGAGACGAGCCGTGCAAACTACCGCGACGAGGGCATTCGGAAGCCAAGTGACCAAGACTACAAATACGAAATGTCCGGTCGGGAACCCTCCACCAACGGTTGAACAATGGATTGTGCGTCTGTTCAGCGATGATAGGCCGCTTGGGTTCCAGGCTGGTGATGACAATCTGTATCGTTATGTAGATAACGATCCGACCAACGCGACCGACCCAAGTGGACTTCAAGCGCTGCCCAGTTCGAGCCGGGGCACATGGGTAGAGGGTACGGCGGGCAATGGAGTGTTTGAATACAGTAACAGTGCACAGAATCAGGCCGCTGGTTTGGCTGGTGCTAGAGTTCGTTTCTCAGACAATTCCATTGCAGTAGGCGGATTCCCCGAGAGCTGGTATTACGGAGGGAGCGCCGCAACTGCGACAGTTCAAATCCCAAGTGTCTCCGGAACTAACGCCGACATGACGGCAGCAACCAACGCAATGCGGACAAGGTTAAACAACCCGAGTTGGTCGCCACCGGAAGGCTTTACGTGGAATCATGCTGGACCGCCTGGTTCAACGACAATGGAGCTTGTCAATAGCAGGCTACATACTGCGGTTCATCATCAAGGCTCGGCGGCTGTGGCTAGGGCCGCGCAAAAGACGCCTGCCCCAGCCAACAGGGTAGGCAGAGGAATTCGCAACGGTGTGGGTGTATTAGGCATTAGCACGTCGTTTTTTCAAGCCTGCGAAATGACGGGCATCGTACCGCCAGAACAAACTGTGGTTACGGCGGACTATTATTTTACTGAGGATGACGGATCCGTATTCGTTGTGCAGACGCCCACGATGCTTGGCCGCTTTTTAGGTAACTTTCGCAACCCTTTCGTTTGCGCCACTGCTCCTAGTGCTCAAGTAGTTTACGTGGCTGGACCGCAAAGGGGCCGGACTATAAACATTACAGATGCACAGGCTGAGGCGTATCAACAAGAGGGAATAAGGCTGTATGGTCAACTCGTTCGAGACAGTTTTTTCTCGCCGCTTCGTTTTGTGCCTGGAACGCTTAGGCCAACGTTTCCCCATTTCAGCGTTACACCCACTGGCCGCAGAATATATGAGGGGTACTATGATGAAACAGGGTATCATAGACTTCCCACTACTGATGACTCTGGAATGCCATTCTTGCCTAACGATCCAAGAGATCCTAGAAATGGAGCTTGATTGCTGCTCAGTAAGTAAACAATGCAATTGAGCAGCAGCAGTGTTGCTGCCATTGGCCAGGAGGAATGAGCAGCAGCCAAACGTCGGGATGGAATGGTTGTGCGTGATGATTTGAAGTGTATCCTGATAGGCCATTTGATAAACTCCAGTGAACACTATCAAATGTCGCAACATGCACATGATCCTTAACCAATGCAGCGCGGTCAGAGTAACACTAAACGAGGTGTTGTTATGAACTATGGAACCCGGCTGCGAGAACTTGGGTGCAAACCGCCTGCTGAGCGGGAGAGTCAGAGCATTGACGCAATTGAAGCCGGAATTGGTGTTCCACTTCCAGCAGATTACCGAGGTTTTCTAGCTGCTTGTGGTGGATGGTGGGGTGATACCATTTGTCGGTGCCTGGAGCCCACCCCGTTCGGCCCTAATCATGTTAATAGCAAGTTTCACAGTGCAAATGAAGTGCGAAGCTTGTTGGATTCGGTTATCGCGCCAAGGAATGTGCTAACAATCGGAGCTGGTAGCTTCGCAAAATACATCTGCTTATCAATTGCGGGCATAGATCATGGTTGGGTTTATGCGTTAGACGGCGAATCACGAGCGTATTGGAGTGATGAGGAGTTCAGTCAGCGTTTCAATAAAATGGATGATAGCATCCGGCAATACCTCAAGCTCCGGCGTGAAGAAAAGCTTGCAGACAAGCCGGCTGGCTACTCATGCCTCTATTTGCTTGCAAGAAGTTTCGACGAATTCTTGTGCAAATCAGAGCAGTGTAAGTCCTCATGACCGTCAGGGTGGCACGATGGTCGATGAATTAGACTGGAGCAAACTTCCGCCTAATCTTGCATTTCTTGCCGAACCCGCAGGGAAATACGGCGGTTTTCAGTTTGGGGACAAGATTTATGGTTTTCTTAACCGCATGTCTGAAACCGAGAGGGCGGAACTGACGGCATTAGTTGTTAAATGGAAAAAACCAGAATCCGAGGAACTTGCACGCTGGCTAGACATGTATCCGATGACTGAACATAGGGAGGCTTGCCTCGTCTATTTTTTGTTCCACTTGGTTGCACTGGGTAACGACGCCGGTTTTTTCTCGCCTCGATCAGACAAATAGTCGTAATGGTCATGACGGCAGGGTGGCAGGACCGGAACGGCAAGTGATGAGCGACTGAAGCCCGGCTTTCAAGACGCCTGCATCGGGCGTGCCATCTTGCCGCGGATGGTGACAGTGCGTTACGGGGCGGGACTTGACCAAAGGTGGAACCGGGAGGCAGAATTAGGTGATGCCGGGCAAATTGCGACCCCTGCCGGCTTGCCCGGCAGGTGAAGAAGTTCGCTGGCTAACCGCATGCCCGCCCGCAAACGGTTTCGACCCCTGCCGGCTTGCCCGGCAGGTGAAGAAGTTCGCTGGCTAACCGCATGCCCGCCCGCAAACGGTTTCGACCCCTGCCGGCTTGCCCGGCAGGTGAAGAAGTTCAGCACCAGGGCTAGCCAGCGAACTTCTTCACCTGCCGGGCAAGCCGGCAGGGGTCGGGAAGTATCATTGGGATACGGGATTTAGCCAGCGAACTTCTTCACCTGCCGGGCAAGCCGGCAGGGGTCGGGAAGTATCATTGAGATCCTGGAATTAGCCAGCGAACTTCTTCACCTGCCGGGCAAGCCGGCAGGGGTCGGGAAGTATCATTGAGATCCTGGAATTAGCCAGCGAACTTCTTCACCTGCCGGGCAAGCCGGCAGGGGTCGGGAAGTATCATTGAGATCCTGGAATTAGCCAGCGAACTTCTTCACCTGCCGGGCAAGCCGGCAGGGGTCGGGAAGTATCATTGGGATACGGAAATTAGCCAGCGAACTTCTTCACCTGCCGGGCAAGCCGGCAGGGGTCGGAGACCATACTGAGCCGCCGTCCTTGTCACAGGTCATTGAATGCATCATGCTTTACTCGGCGATCATCCCGACGGTCTCGCCATGGCGCGGGCTTTGGCGGCGTCGGGCCGGCATGAATTGTCGGCCTATTCCGGCAGCGCCGTCGCCGGGGAATACCTGCGCCGCTGGGGCATCGCGGCACGATCCGTCGGCGACATCGAAGAAATTCTCGCCGATCCGCACATCGAGGCCGTGATCGTCGCCGGCAGTCCCGCGGATCGGCCCGCACAGTTGCGGCGGGCGCTGCAGTCGGAAAAACATGTCCTGTGCGTCCATCCCGCGGATGAATCGCCCGACATCGCTTATGAAGCGGGCATGATCCAGGCCGACACAGGCAAAATCCTCTTGCCGCTCTTGCCGGAAGCTCTGCACCCGGCGGTGCGCAAGCTGGCGGAGTTATTGGATGCCTTTGCCCCAAATCCGATGCTGATCGAAGTGGAGCGGACCGGCCCCGAAGCGGTGCTGCTCGACGCGGGCACCGCTGGCCACGATCCCGGCGTGCCCGGCTGGGATGTGCTGCGGCTTCTGGGCGGGGAAATCGTCGAGGTCGTGGGCCTGGCAGGCAAGGAAGAAGTGAACCCGGAAGCGCCGCTTTTGCTGGCGGGCCGGTTCGAGCGTGGCGGCTTGTTTCAGCTCACGCTGCTGCCGCTTCAGGCGGATGCGTATTGCCGCTACAGCGTGCGCACCAGCATGGACCGATTCGAGCTGGTTTTTCCCCAGGGTTGGCCGGGGCCGGCGCGGTTGACCTGGCGCGATGCTTCAGGGAATCCGCGGCAAGAGGCCTGGGAAGCTGTCGACCCCTGGACGGCAATGGTCGAGCTATTCGAGCAAACGCTGGCGGCAGCGTCGCCCGCGCCGCTCGGCTGGCAAGACGAAGTGCGTTGCCTGGAGCTGGACGACGCCGCCCGCCGCAGCGTCGAGCGTCGGCGGGCCTGCACGCTGGATTTCCAGGAAGTCAGCGAAGAGGTCGGTTTCAAGGGCACCATGACGCTCGCGGGCTGTGCGCTCTTGTGGTGCAGCCTGGTTTTGCTGATCGTTTCCGTATGGGTGCCGTGGCTGGGCTGGTTGATTCTGCCGGCGTTCGGCATGTTTTTGCTCCTGCAGGTTCTGCGCTGGGTGGTGCCGCCTCAGCAAAAACCCGGAAAATGACGCGAAATCAATGGCAAAGCGGGACGCGGTCGATTACAACGTACACCATGCTAGTGCAATGTGCGAAAAGGTGTCAGGTTTTGTTGTCGGTACAGCACAGGCTGGAAGCCTGTGCTACAGGTAGCACAGGCTTCCAGCCTGTGCCGGTTCGCACAGCCGCACCCGACGTCCTTTCACACTCCGTCGGAGGTTTCGCATGAGTTCTGTCACGAGTCAGCCCGTTAGCCGTTTGGGCCAGCTGGGCCTGTGGGATGCCGTCAGCATCATTGTGGGTATCGTCATCGGCACCACGATCTTCAAGGTGCCGTGGTTGATCTTCAACTTCACCGGCAATCAAGTGTGGGGCCTGTTGGTCTGGGTTATCGGCGGACTCATCGCCCTCATCGGGGCATTTTGCTACGCGGAACTGGCGACGACCTACCCCAAGGCCGGCGGCGATTATTTTTACCTGTCCAAGGGTTTCGGCCCCATGACCGGCTTTCTTTTCGGATGGGCGCAGCTGACGGTGGTCATGCCGGCCAGCATCGGCGCCATGGCCTACGTTTTCGCCGATTTTTTCTTGAAAACGTATTTAGCTTATTTCGAGCATCCCCTGGTCGTCGACCTGCCGATCGGCGACGATGGGTTGAAGCTCGATCCGTATTTCGCCGTCGGTATGATTGTGGTGGTTGCTGTGGCGTTGACCAACATCCTGGGCGTGTTCGTCGGCAAGACCGTGCAGAACTTGTTGACCTTTGCCAAGATTGTCGCCCTGGTCGCTTTGATCGTTTGCGGGTTTTGCTGGCAGGAACCCGGCGCCTGGCAGATCGCCGAGGTGCCACCGGGGACCGTGGCTCTGGGCAGCCTGGCGATGATCCTCGTCATGTACGCTTATGGCGGTTGGAATGATTCCGCCTTTGTCGCCGCCGAGGTGCGCGATCCCAAGAGGAATATCCCACGTGCGCTGTTCATTGGCGTGGGCATCATCGTGACGGTCTACCTGCTGGTCAATGCCGCGTACATCAACAACATTGGTTGGAATAACATCAAAAGCTATAATCCCGGCACAGGCGCGCCGTTGCCGTCTCAGGTGATCGCTGATGCCGTCAACGAATGGGGCGGCGTCGGCGAGTGGGGCGGCCTGGGGATGTCGATTCTCGTCATGGTGTCAGCCCTCGGCGCCGTGAATGGCTTGACCTTCACCGGCGCCCGCGTTTACGCCACGCTGGGGGCCGACCATCGCCTGTTTGGCTGGATGGGTCACTGGCGGCCGGGCCGCGGAGCGCCGATCGTGGCCATCATCCTGCAGGCCTTGCTTACGGTGTTCATCGTGGCGGCGATCACCACTGAACGGGGCCACCAAATCATCAATGACGCGCTTGGTTACATCAACGAAGGCATCAACCCGCTTAACTCATGGCTGGAGACAGTGGACCCCATATTTACGATTCCGCCTATTGTTGTTGAAAGCGAATGGAAACCCGAAGGCGGCTTCGACAATCTCGTGCGCGCACAGCGCCCGTTTTTTGGCTCTTCTTCCTGCTAACAGGTTTTTCCCTGTTCCGCCTGCGCGAGCGGTTCAAAGACCTACCCCGGCCCTTCTCGGTGCCGCTTTACCCCCTGGTGCCCATTATCTTTTGCTGCTCCTGCGCCTGGATGCTGTACCAATCGACCGAATACGTGGGCTGGCATGCCCTGTTCGCCATCGTCGTGGTCCTGCTCGGCCTGCCGTTTTACTGGCTGTCGCGATCGCTCTTCGGCCTGCCCAGCGAGGGTCCGCTCAATATTGGCATACCGGCCGCCCAGGCGCCTAAACCGCCCCCGTGGAAATAATTACGAGGGAGAACGATCATGCGGTTCCACACGCTATTCATTGCCCTGACGGCTTGTATTCTAGCCTTCGCGCCGAGCGTGCCCGGCCAGGACAAACCGCTGCGCACGCCGGACGTCATCTACGTGCCGACGCCGCACGAGGTCGTCGATAAAATGCTCGAGATGGCCGACGTGCGCAAGGGCGAGATCGTCTACGACCTCGGCTGCGGCGACGGCAGGATTCCCGTGGCCGCCGCCAAGAAATTCGGCGTCAAGGCTTTTGGCTGGGACATCAATCCTGACCGCGTCAAGGAGTCGCTCGAAAACGTCGAGCGCGGCAATGTCAAGAACCTGGTGACGATCCAGCTCGGCGACATTTTCGAGCTCGATCTCAGCAAGGCCGACGTGATTACGCTCTATCTGCTGCCGGCGCTCAACGTGAAGCTGATTCCGCAGCTGGAAAAGCTGAAACCTGGCTGCCGGATCGTTTCGCACGATTTCGACATGCAGGGCGTGCGGCCCAAGAAGATGCTCGAATTCACCCCTTCGGGCGAGCGCATGCACAAGATATATTTGTGGGTGACGCCGCTGGAGCGGATGTGACGGCGATGGGATCTAAGACATGGCAATTCTCAAGCAAATCGAGATCAAGGGCTACCGCTCCATCAAGGATGCCACCCTGGAGCTCCGCAAACTCAACGTTCTGATCGGTGCGAATGGCGCGGGAAAAAGCAATTTCGTATCCTTCTTCAAGATGCTGAACGAGATGATGGCTGGCCGGTTGCAGGAGTACATCGGCAAGACAGGCCAGGGACATTCCGTCCTGCATTTCGGACCGAAGGTCACGCCGCAACTCGAAGCCGTGCTGGAATTTGAGGACGGTGCAGTCCGTGACACCTATTACATGCGGCTTGTTTGGGCTGCAAATGACATTCTTATTTTCGCTGATGAAACGCTCGATTACAAGAAGGAGGGTTGGGGTGGGCCCGAAAAGCCGCCCATGTCTCTCGGGGCGGGGCACGCCGAAACCCGGATCGGGGAGCTGGCGGCCCAGGGGAACAAAACCGCCAATGCGTTTCGGCACATCCTAAATGATTGTCGTGTGTATCATTTTCACGACACGTCGCCCTCCGCGGCGATTCGGCGATTCTGCTACATCAACGATAATCGCTGGCTGATGCCGGATGCGGGAAATCTCGCTGCCATGCTTTTTGCATACCGCCAGCGCTTCCCCACGGTTTACGACCGCATCGTTTCGACAATGCGGAAGATATTGCCAGAATTCGATGACTTCGACTTGGGGCCCGATGGCAGCAATCCGAACTACATAATCCTGAACTGGCGCAAGCTAGGGTTCGATTACTTGTTCGGTCCGCACCAAATTTCGGACGGCGCGATTCGGGCAATGGCGCTTTGCACTTTGTTTCTCCAGCCGAAGGATTCCCTTCCCGACGTCATCGTTCTCGACGAACCAGAATTGGGGCTCCACCCATTCGCCTTGGAGATCGTCGCGGGGCTGATGCGGGCAGTGTCGCAGACGAAGCAAGTCATCGCGGCAACCCAATCTCAGACGTTCCTCAATTTCTTTGAGCCCGAAGAGATCATTACAGTCGGGTGTCAAAAAGGCCAATCTGCGTTTGACAGCCTCGACCCGGAGAAGCTGAAGGATTGGCTGGAAGACTATTCGATTGGCGAGTTGTGGCAACGGAACGTCCTTAGTGCGGGACCGCTGCCATGAGCTCAGCGAAACATCTCGTCGTATTTTGTGAAGGCCAGACCGAGCAAGGCTTCTGTGTGAAGGTGCTTCAACCGCATTTGTTTCCTCAAGGCGATGGAACAGTTTACACCATTCCCGTCGGTGAGATGGACCACCACCATTTATATGGCATCGGGAAGCGAACAAAATTCGCGCGCGTTCGGAAGTTCATCCTCAATACCATCAAGCAGCGGCAGGGGAAAAACGTCTACTTCACGACCCTTATTGATCTCTACGCCTTGCCGGCCGATTTTCCTGGCAAGGATGCAAATGTAAGGAATCCTGCCGATCCGGCGCCTTATGTGTGTGCATTGGAAGAAGCCTTGCGTCAGAGCATTGGCTATTACCGCATTCCCGAATACGATGGCCGCAAATCGTCGGCTGGGCCCGATATCGCAGCCTACATTGGCATTGCCACAATTCGCGTAAAATGTCCGCACTTTCATTTATGGCTGGTTCAACTTGAAAATCTTCAGTGGGAATAATCCTTCAACGATCCTTCCTCCCAAGGAGACACCCTATGTCCGACGTGAATCGCAGAGCGTTTTTGGCTGGAACCGCCGGCCTAGCCGCTTCCGCAATAGCCGAGGCCGGCGACCCGACCTTCATGAACAACGTCCCCGACCCGCTCCTGACGGGCGCCCAATTGCCGACTTTCAAGTTCGCCTTGGAGGCGTCCAAGGGTCACGAAATCAACGGTAGCTCCGCCAAGCAGGCCACCGTCCTGGAACTGCCGATCTCCAAGGGGATCGCCGGTGTCACAATGCGGCTCGCGCCGGGCGCCATGCGCGAGCTGCACTGGCACGCCACGGCAGCCGAGTGGGCCTACGTCGTCTCGGGTCGGGTGCGCACCACGGTCGTCGACCCGCATGGCCGCGCTGAAATCAACGAATTCGAGCCGGGCGACATCTGGTATTTCCCGCGCGGCCACGGCCACATGCTCGAAAGTCTCGGCGACGCTACCTGCCATTTCGTGCTGATTTTCGACAACGGCTATTTCTCGGAGTTCGGCACCTTTAGCATCACCGATTGGGTAGGCCACACCCCGAAACCCTTGCTGGCAAAGAATTTCAACCTGCCCGCGTCGACATTCGACAAGTTCCCCGACAAGGAAGTCTACTTCGCGCGTGGAGCCGTGCCCCCCCAGGCGGCGGCCGCCCCGCTGCAAGGCGTGAGACTACCGCCCGACACGCACAAGTATCGGCTCACCAACCAGGCGCCGACGATGGCCTTCCGAGGCGGCCGCGGTTGGCAGGCCGATGCCGCTCGTTTCCCGATCTCGAAGACGGTCACCGGCGTGGTCTTCGAGATCGACCCCGGCGCGATGCGTGAGCTGCACTGGCATCCCAATGCGGACGAATGGCATTACGTGCTTGCCGGCCAGGCCAGCGTCACGATGTTCGGCTCAGGCGGTCGGTATCGCACCGAGACCCTGGGCCAAGGCGACGTGGGCTACATCCCGCAGGGCTACGGGCACTCGATCGAGAACACGGGCAAGGTTCCGTTGCGAATCCTGATCGGCTTGAATTCCGGCGTCTATGAAGAGATCAGCCTCGCCCAGTGGATGGCCGCCAACCCGCCGGACGTGCTGGCGACCAACTTCGGCGTGCCGGCCGCGGTGTTCAGTAAATTCCCCACGAGGGACGGCCTGGGTGGCAGGTAAGCCCTTTGCGTCTTTGCGTCTTTGCGTCTTTGCGCGAGATTTCGATGGCATACCTGCCTCGCGCAAAGACGCAAAGACGCAAAGAACTGCTAGAGCGTGGCTGACCTTGTTTCGCGGCCGCGTTCCAAGAACATCTATTGCCAAGTCAGCCAGCTCAGCGTATACTGGTGTTGTCCTTGGGCCTTTCAGAAGATTCATGGCCGTGATGACCTTGCTAGTTGTCCCATCCCTTGCGTTTCTGTCTTCCCAAGTTTGAATTAGTTCAGTGAAGCACTGTCATGCGACGGCGTTTGCCCGCGTTGGGCCTAGCTTGGTTTGCGTGATTTTTCTTGAAGGAGGCCCATCATGGGTATGAAATTGTACGTCGGCAACTTGTCTTTCGGCACGACCGACAGCGATCTGCAAAAATTGTTTGAGCCGCACGGCGTGGTCCGCTCGGCCCAGGTCATCATGGACCGGGAAACCGGCCGCTCGAAAGGCTTCGGCTTTGTCGAGATGGAAGATGGCGCCCAGGAGGCCATCACCGCGCTGAGCGGCAGCCAGATCGACGGCCGGGCGCTCACCGTCAACGAAGCTCGCCCGCGCGAAGACCGCGGCGGCAGCCGAGGCGGATACGCCGGCAGCCGTGACCGGGCCGGTTCGGGCGGCGGCAGGAGCTACTAAGGTTTTGAAGCTGCTTTGAAAAACGCGAACACCCTTCCCGGCGTTGTGGCCGGGGAGGGTGTTTTTGTTTTTCGGTGACAACTTACCACGTCTTGCCCATCGTGGTAGAATTGTACACTATGTTGTTGCGCTGCCGCGGAAAAGGACCAATCGGAACTACTTCTTGACATTCTTGCGAGATAAAATTCCGGAATTTCGGCGGCTGCAGCGCTTGCCGCGCCAGCTGCTCGCAATCAACCCCTTTGCGGGCGATTGCCGTCCAACGCGCGTGCCGCTTTTCAAGCCGGGATCGGGTAGGCCGACCTTGCCATTCCCACATCCCTGGAACTATGACCAACCCATACAAATTCTAGAAACTTATTTTTGGGGCGCGGATGTAGAGCAAGGCCCAGGAAGGCATAACCGCTACCTCGAGGTGCCGGGCTTTGCGCCGATCCTGGTCAGTCGCGATCCGGGGATTATTCGAGCCATCACCACTGAAACAGGCGACGGGAGCGGTCAATTTGACCGCGATACGCTGCCTTCCACAGGCATCGCCCGGGCGACTGGAAAAGACACGCTGCTCTTCGCCAATGGGGCTTTTTGGAGGACACAGAGGAAACTCGCAGCTCCTCCTTTCGGAAAAACGACGCTCTTTCAGCCGGAGATGTTCAACGAGTTTGCGGAAACGTTCAGGAACACCGTCATGCTGCGCTTGGACGTTCTTCGAAACCACCTTGCGAGCAGCGGTCGAAAATCGGTGTCCATCCAGTTGGAGCCTGAAATCAAAGCAGTAATGCTGGAAATGCTCACCAATAACTTCTTTGGCGCGGAGATCCCTTATGACCAAATCAGAAATCAATACGTTCCTGCTTTAGCGCGGGTCATCGACCATATTGTTCGCGACACCGTGGTGAATAAGCTGGGCATCTCGGTGTGGAGATTGCCCGGTTTCACGCGCAGCATCGCTCAAGCGAAGATGTACTATGCCAGCTTCGAAGAATTGACGGACATCGTGCTTGCCACGCGAAAAACAGCAAAGGGGCTTTGGAAACAATTCAAATCCGACGCGCCGGACGCGGCCCTGCGCAGCAATATTAAGGTGTTCCTGGCGGGCGCCCTCGAAGCGACAACGTCCTTTGCGAGCTGGGCAGTATCGCACCTTGCGCGAAATACCTCGGCTCAGGAAAAAGTCTTTGAAGTGGTGAAGGACGTTCAAGACTACACACCCGAAACCCTGGGCAAAGCGAAATACCTCGGCCATGTCCTGGACGAAACGCTGCGGCTGACTCCCTCGCTTTATTTTTTGCCGCGCAGGGCGACTGCCGATATCTGGATCGAAACAGCGGATGGCAGAAATATGTTCATTCCCGACGGAACCCACATCCTTTTGGACGTCTGGCACGCCAATCGTCATGAGGATCATTGGGGCATTCAGGCCACCGGTTATCCCGCACTCGATTTTGTTCCGGAACGCTGGGCGGACATGGAAGCACAGGGTCGCGGGTCGAAGGAGATTCTCCACTTTGGTTTTGGTCATGGGCCTAGGGTATGCCCAGGCAAACACCTGGGCCAATTGGAAGTCGGCCTCGTCGTTGGGGCGTTCGTGAAGGTGTTCAAATTCAAGGCTGAAAACCGAGATAACCACGCCAAAGCTGGGGTTTCGACCAAACCTCTGGACGGCACGCTCGTGGAACTGGAATTGCGCTAAACCGACCGAGCAGCGATTCCTTGCTCATCCGGGCATTTCTCAACTTGCGGGTTGGTTTTGCTTTCGCCAATCGCTGCTTCCCCCAAACGCGGGACCACCGGTGTCGCCTCACCGCCATCTGACTCAGCCATTTTCGACGGCAGCAAGCCCTTGAGGTACTCGCGAAACGGCGCGCAATCACGAAGGGCAAGCAGGACTTTGTTGTTGCTACGGTTTTGCAGTAGACGTCCGCACTCCCAGCGGGAAACTGTCGCGATGCCCAGGCCGGTCAAGTCGGCCAAGTATTGCTGGGACCAGCCCCACTGTTCACGCAGCGACTTGATTTCGGCAGGCGTCAAAAGAGCAAGCGCGTGACAAATTGCCTCGTGTTTGACGCGAGCCGCTTCTGGTCCGCTAAAGATCTCACCGCAATTCGGACAAGCTTGGCAAGCAACATGCTAATCGTTTTGCGGGAGAGACCCTGCAAGAAACTCGCGCCAAAATTGGCAGCCCCGAAGCCTTGAAGTGGACGTAATTTGTTGTTCTCAAATGTCTTGCGGAATTCCCGAGCCCGTCAGGCAGCATTTTTGGAGATGGTGCAAGCTTGCACCTACCTGTGTGTGGGGGCTGCAAGAAACGGCAAGCAAGCAAGTGAAGCGGCAGCAAGGCGTGACATGAAACCGATGCAATTGTGCGCAGCCGTTACCATCCATTAGCATCTGTTGTCAGTTTCATGTCATAGGGGTCTGCCAGGAGGTGACATGAGACGCAATTTCTTGCCCGTGGCAGGCCGTGTCAGTGTTTTGCTTCAGTCGAATCTGGAAAAACGCTCCGTTCGGGTTAGCATAACCTGTACGGAGGTTTCTCATGAACAAGCCGCGTCGTCATTTTGCCGAGCCTGACAAGGTCACCATCCTCAAACGGCACCTCCTCGACAAGGTCCCTGTTTCCGATCTTTGCGATGAACTCGACATCTATCCCAACCAGTTCTACGACTGGCTCAAGAAGTTCTTCGAGAACGGCCATCCCGCCTTCGCCAATGGCCGCAAAGCCAAAGCCGTCGAAGACGCTCAGCAGACCAAGATCCAGCAGCTCGAAGCCAAGCTCACACGCAAAAACGAGGTCATGGCCGAGCTCATGGAAGCCCTCACCGAGGAAAAAAAAGAAATGGGGAACCCTGAACAGGTGTTGGGTCCCCCACGACACGCGCGACCAGATCGTCGATTTCGTCCGCTCCTGGGCCGACAAAACCGACATCGCGGTCGCGCGTTTCATGCCCTGGATCGGCATCACCCGCAGCAAGTACCAGGACTGGGTACAACGCTTCGGCAAAGTCAACGAACACAACGCCTGGGTGCCTCGCGATCATTGGCTCACCGAGGACGAAATCATGCGCATCTGCAACTTCGCCCGCAGCATCCCCTCGAGGGCTATCGCCGCATGACCTTCATGATGCTCGATGCCGACGTCGTCGCTTGCAGCCCTTCCAGCGTCTATCGCGTCCTCAAAAAGGCGGGACTCCTGGCCGGCCAAACGCCCAACGTCACCAAGAAAGGCACCGGCTTCGTGCAGCCCCTCAAGCCCCACCAGGAGTGGCATGTGGACGTCAGCTACCTCAACATCGCCGGCACCTTTTATTTCTTGTGCTCCCTCCTCGATGGCTACAGCCGCTTCATCGTCCACTGGGAAATCCGCGAAAAAATGGAGGAAATCGACGTGGAAACCATCCTCCAACGCGCTCTGGAAAAATTTCCCGGCACCAACCCGAAAATCATCAGCGACAACGGGCCGCAGTTCATCGCCAAGGACTTCAAGGAGTTCATCCGCATCGCCGGCATGACCCATGTCCGTACTTCTCCCTACTACCCCCAAAGCAACGGCAAGATCGAACGCTGGCACAAAACCCTCAAAGGCGATTGCATCCGCGTCAAAGTGCCGCTCTCGCTCGACGACGCTCGAAACATCGTCGCCGATTTCGTGACCCATTACAACGACGTCCGCCTGCACAGCGCCGTCGGCTACGTCACTCCCAAGGACAAGCTCCTCGGCAACGACGAAGCCATCCATGCCGAGCGCGACCGCAAACTCGCCGAGGCCCGCGAACACCGCAAGCAGATGCGTCAAACACGGCACGAGCAAATGCAAACACAGCCGGATTCCTCACGCCCCGCCATCGACTTCGCCGCCGTGCGTGCCGCCATCACCATCGCCCAGGTGCTGGCCCTGCTCGGCTTCACGCCCCGCTCCGACCACGCCGGCCAGCAACGCGGCGCCTGTCCCTTGCACGGCTCCACCTCCGGCACCGCCCGCTTCTTCAGCGTCAACACCAACGCCCACACCTTCCACTGCTTCAAGTGCCACCGCTCCGGCAACGCCCTGGACCTGTGGGCCGCCGCCAACCGCTTGTCGATCTACGACGCCGCCATCGACTTGTGCCAACGCCTGAACATCCCGTTGCCCTTGCTGACACCGCCCCCAACCGCCAACAGAGAAGAGGAAACCGTAGCCACTGATCCATCAACCTGTACAATCCCTTGAAGGCGTTCAATGTTCCATCCTTTACTCGCTAACTCGAAACAGCAGATTTTCCATTTCAGGCTGAACCAATACATCAGTTCAGCCTGTCAAAGCCGGATTCATTGCACGAAAACAGCCGCCCGGCCACGATCGAGGGGAGGGTGTGCAACGCAAGCAATCAATCCGCGCTCATTTCCGCTCGTTGTATAGATGATGAAGCAAAGCACGGCATGGATTGACCGGACAAGCCGGAATTCGATATGATCAAGACATGGGCAAATTATCTGCAGCATCCTACGGTGAATATGACGCGGCAGGGGTGGATTTGTCGCTTTTGCGCTGGGTTCTCGGCTTGACACCGCTTCAGCGTTTGCAGCAAATGGAAAAGCACGCCCGCGACACTTTGCAACTTTACGAATATGGCCGACGACACCGAGAAGCCAAAGTTGGTTCAAATCGCCCAGTTGTTCGACCACCACGGCGTTGAATTCCTGGTCATCGGTGGACAAGCTGCTGTGCTGCACGGTGCGCCGCTACCGACTTATGACGTCGATCTGTGCTACCGCCGCAGCACGGACAACCTCGAGCGCTTGGCTGCCGCCCTGAAGGTAATCCACCCGACTTTGCGCGGTGCGCCCCTGATCTGCCATTTCGGTTGGACGCCCAGAGCCTGGCGCTGGGCGCCAATTTCACATTCAGCACGGATCTCGGTCCCCTAGATCTTCTCGGTTGGGTGGAGCCGTTTGGCGCTTATGAGGAGTTGATCGACCGCGCCGAGATGATCGTCCTGGACGACCGCAATGTTGCGGTCATCAATCTCGATGACCTGATCGCAATCAAACGGCATATTAGCCGCCCGAAGGACCAAGCAGCATTGCTGCAGTTGACAGCCCTAAAACGCCTTCGCGAGGGCCAATGACCATGCAGCGAAAACCTCAAGTTGCCCTGGTTACCGGCGGCGCCACCGGGATCGGCCGGGCGGTCGCCCTGGCCTGCGCTCGCCGCGGACTTACCGTGGCCGTCAACTACTCCCGTTCCCGCCAGGATGCCGAACAGACCCTGGCGGAGGTTCGCCACCTCGGAGTGCGCGCCGAGCTGTATGCTTGCAACATCGCCGACGATGCCGCCGTGCGGAAGATGGTGGCGCAATGCCGCGAGGACTTGGGCGGCCTTGATGTGCTGGTCAACAACGCCGCCACCACTCATTTCATCAGCCATACCGATCTCGAAGCGCTCACGGACGACGTCTGGGACGAGATCCTGGGCGTCAACCTCAAGGGCACTTTTTATTGCTGCCGAGCTGCTTTGCCGCTGCTGCGGGAGCGCAACGGCTGCATCGTCAACATCACGTCGGTCGCCGGCCTGCAGGGCACGGGCAGCTCGATCCCCTGCGCCGCCAGCAAGGCAGCCGTCAACTGCATGACCAAGTCGTTGGCGAGGGCGTTCGGGCCGCATGTGCGCGTGAACGCCGTCGCCCCGGGGCCGGTGGCCACGCGTTGGCTGGCCGGGCGGCAGGAGATGCTGGACAATTATGCGAAGCTGTCGCCGCTGGGGCGGGTCTCCAAACCCGAGGATGTGGCCGATGCCGTCGAGTTTTTGGCGTTTGGCGGGTCCATGGTGACGGGACAGGTGGTTGTGGTCGACGGGGGGCTGACTCTTTGACGGGATAAGACCACCGCGAAGACGCGAAATGCGCGAAGTAGGATCGCAGGATCAAACAAATCGTAGGCGACTTACATGGCCCTTAGATTTTCCTTTGCGATCTTAGCGTCTTCGCGGTAACAATTTAGCCATCCGTTCAAACACCTCCCCCCAGTCACCCGCCCGCCTCTGCCGAAACAGCCGCATCGTCGGATACCAGGGACTATCCTCGCGCTCCAGCAGCCAGCGCCAGTCCGGCACATACGGCAAGGCAAGCCACACCGGCACGCCCAGTGCTCCGGCCAGATGGGCAATGGCGGTGTCGCAGGAGATGACCAAGTCAAGATTCTTAATGATGGCCGCCATGTTCAGCAGCGATTGCGACCCGTCGCCCAGCCGGCTCTGCAGGTCGAGCACCGGAAACTTGTCCGCCACCCCTGGCAATTGGTCCGTCCCCGGCCCCTTTTGCAAGCTGATCAGCCGAACGCCGTCTACCTCAGCCAGACGCCCGAATTGAGTCAAAGGTATGGAACGCTGTCGATCTCCAGGAAATGACGGGTTGCCTTGCCAGGCGATGCCCACCTGAAAAGCGCCGCTCGGCCGGTCCAGTGCCTCCTTGCAGGTCTGGATCAATTGCGGATCGACATCGATGTATGGCACCACGGCGGGGATATTGCTCAGGTCAGTGTGGAAAATGCCGGGAAGGCTGAGCAGCGGCGACTGCACGTCGAAACGCGGCAGGGCGGCGAGGTGCGGAAAGACTTGATCGATCCCGCTCACGCCGGCCAGCAGGTCCACCAGCGGAGCATGGCATTCGACGATCACCGTGCCGCCGCGCTGTTTGACCAGACTGGCATAGCGGATGAATTGGATCGCGTCGCCCAGACCTTGCTCGGCATGCAAGAGAATCGTGTGCTCGGTCAGGTCGGAGCCGTCCCACAGCGGCTGCGGGAAATCGCGGCGGGCGGCCGGGTGTTCCGCCCAGCGCCATTCGTACTCCGGCCAGCCGCGCGCGAATTCGCCTTGAAGCAGCAGCAGCACGGCGCGGTTCCAGTGAGCCAGGCCGAAACCGGGCCGCTCGCGCAAGGCTTCGTCGAAGCAACGCATGGCCTCGTCGAGCGCCGTTTGCCGCATCAGCGCCTTGCCCAGGTTGTTGCGGGCCTGGGGAAAATGCGGCTTGACGTGGATGGCTTGGCGATAGTGGCGAATCGCCTCGTCGAGTTGGTCGCGCTGCTCCAAAGCCGAGCCCAGGTTGTCCCAGGCCGAGGCGAGACTGGGTTTGAGCCGCAGGGCTTCGCGGTAGTGGGTTATCGCCTCGTCAAGCTGGCCATTGCGGGCCAGGGCCACGCCCAGGCTGTTGACCGCCTCGGCAACGTTGGGGCTGAGCTGGACGGCCTGGCGATGGCAACGGATCGCTTCGTCGAAATGGCCTTGCCGTTCGAGCACCGTCCCCAGGCCGGTGAGGGCGCCGGCGAAATTGGGGCTCAGCCGCAATACTTCACGGAAGCTGGCCGCGGCCTCATTCAGCTTTTTTTGCTCGATAAGGACGTTGCCCAAGGTGGTGCGGGCGGCGGGAAAATCGGGCCGCAGCCGCAGGGCTTGTTGGCAATGGGCTAATGCCTCGTTGAATTGTTCCAGAGTGATGCAAATGTTGGCCAGGTTGTTGTACGGCTCGGGAAAGTCGGGCCGGAGCCGCAATGCCTCGCGCCAGTGGGCGATGGCCTGGTCGGTGTCGCCCTGGTTGAACAGCGCATTGGCCAGGCCGTTGTGGGCGTCGGGATAGTCCGGGCGGAGCAGCAGAGCTTGCTTGGCCTGGGCCACGGCTTGATCGACCTGGCCCAGGGCGAGCAAGGCATTAGAAAGGTTGTTGTGGACTTCGGGATATTGGGGATTGATGGTCAGGGCCTGGAGATAATGGGCTACGGCTTCCTGCCATCGGCCCTGGTCGGCCAGAGCGGCGCCCAGGCCGCAGTGCAATGCCGCATCGTTGGGCCGCAGCCGCATGGCCTGCTGGTAATGTGTCATGGCCTCGGCGAAATTTCCGAGCCTGGTGAGTGCGATGGCCAGGTTGTGATGGGCGGCGGCATAGTTGGGGATATAACGCAATGCCTCGCGGAAGCTGGCCGCGGCCTGGGCTGTTTGACCCAATGCCTGGAGAGTGGCGCCGAGGTTGAAGTGATAAAGAGGCGCCTGGGGATTCAGGGCCAGTGCCTGGCGAATCCACGCCACGGCCTGATCCGGGTGGCCGCTTTGCGAGGCAATCACGCCAAGCAGGTGATGGGCATCGGCATGGTGGGGGTCGGCCTGGAGAATTTGCCGATAAAGATGCTCGGCCACTTGCAAATTGCCGGCGTCGTGAAACTGCAGAGCACGCTTGAGTTGTTCATCTTGCATAATAATGTAGTAGGCACACTCCGTGTGCCGTTAGATGCGAAACGGCACACGGACTGTGCCTACTACTTTGGAAGCCTGATCTCGCAAGTGCATGCCAACTCGGGATCGCCGCGGCGCAGAATCGACTGGCAAAGCGTCAAGAAACTGGGACGAATGGCATGCTCAGTCGTTTTGCCGTCAAGCGCGACCGTGAGCGGTTTGCTGAAATCGACCAGCCGGCTGTCAATACACAGGGCGAAATCTTTCAGGTCCTTAGACTTGATGTCCGCCTTGTTGCCGCGCAGGGTGGCGTCGATGCTGGCTCCCTTGGCCGGGTTGGCGGTTGAGATCCAGAAAAAATCGTTGATGACGGAGTCGGTCAATTCCCAGGTAAGGCGCACAGGCGTGGTCTTACGCGAGTAAGGATATAGCTCCTTGATCTTGTCGCGGTCGGGCAAACCGCCGTGGCCGATGCCGGGCTTGAATTCCATGTCAACGGGGAAGTCGCCCGGATTGTCTTGTTTGAGCTTGGCGATGATTTTGCTGAAAGCCTCGCAGCGTTCGCGGCGGCCGTAGGCGGTGTCTTTTTCGCCGATCATGAAGGTGAAGCGCGTGTTGCGCAGGCTCAGCGGCGAAATGGTGCCGTCGGTCGGGGCGCTGGCGCTGCAGTGGATGGCGGCGAAACGGTCGGGGATCTTCGGGCCGATGTAAGAAGGCGCCGTAGCCGCCGTGCGAGTAGCCCATCAGGAACACCTTGTTGGGATCGACGTCGCCGAACAGCACGAACTGGCGAATCAGGTTGATGATCAGTGGCGGCACATATTCGTCGTAGAAGCCGTTCCAGGTATCGTTGGGGGCTCGCAGCGCGAGGTACTGATAGCCGCCGACGGCAGGCTGGTCCTTGTAATACTTCTGCATCTGCTTCCATTGGCTGTCGTTGACCGATTTTGGGGCGTCGCCGCCGCCGTGCATGGCGATGACCAGCGGCCAGCCATTCGTCGGCCGTTCGCCGACGTTGCGGACAACGTAAGGGCTGAGGTGTTCCTTGAAACGCACCTGGTTGGCCGTGAAGTCCTTTTTCATTTCGGCGTGGATGGGGGCGGCGGCATACGCCTTCCAGGCGGCGCGGCGGACGGCGTTCTCGTTGGCGGCGAGCCATTGGTCGAGCGTGCGCGTCAAATCTGCCATTTCGCCTGCTCGGCCGGGCTGGCGGCGAAGAAACGCCAGGGCGTCCTTGTCGATCTTGTCCGCCTGGTCCTTGGGCAGCTCTTTGCGCTTTTTTTCCTTGAAGCCTGCGGATGTAGGTATCGGTGACGTTTTCCGCATACACATCCTTGCGGTTGCGAGCCCAATCGAGCGGGAAGATGGTATCGGTCTTCTTGAAGCTGGCCGCGTAAATGGCGTTCCTGGGCGAGTCCTTGATGGCCAGCGACGCCTTCTCCTCGAACCAACCGTGGTCGAGTCCCTTGGGGTCGGGTTCGCAAGCGCCGACGAAGTGCCAATGGCCGTCCCAGATTTCGACCCAGTTGTGGTTGCCCGATTTGTCGGTCCACATCGGCGTACCCACGATGCGGGCGGGAACGCCCACGCTGCGGCAAGCGTCGATCAGCACGATCGACAGGCCGGTGCACGACGCCAGGCCCTGCTCGATCGTTTCCTTGGGGCTTTGATTGGCCTTTTTGCGCGCTGTGGAGTATTTGACGTTGAGTTGCTTGAACACGGTCTCGTTGAGCTTCTGGGCCGCCTCGGCCGCCGTTTTGCAATCCTTGACCACGGGCCACCACTGGGTGTAAAACTCTTGCCGCCAGGGATGCCGGGTTTCGTCGACGTTGGCGTAAGGCAGCACATTATTGAGGAACATCTCCTCGGAGATTTTCGCTGACCAGGGGGCTTGCTGGCGGGCCTTGTAGGCAAGGGCGACGTTTTCCAGCAGGAAATCGGCCTTGAGCGATCGCAGATCGGAGTCGGGCATGTTGGCGACCAGGAAGGCCATGCCGTTGCGCTGGTCCTGGGGGACGCTGGAAAGGGCCTGGGTAAGTTGGCCGCGGTTGGCGCCGGCTCGCTCCAAGGCCTCCTCGACGTCGGCGGGCCACCATGATTTTTTGTCCTGCGCCTGGGCTGCATGGGTGAAGCACAAACAACCCAACGATAATGCGAGCAACAGAATTGGCCTGGTCTTCATCAATGCACTCCAGAAACGGAACAGGGTCCGGCACAGGCGCGGACGACGAAAAATTGGGACTCGTGCCTATCTTAGTGAAATGGATGGAGTCACGGTCGCCCGCAGCGGTTTTTTTGCCGGCGTGGTCACTGACGCCTGGCCAAGGTAAGATGGCGACATGAAGCGGAAAGACACGTCTCGTTCGCAGTCCAAGCCGGGCGGCGTCGATTTGTTCGCCAAGTTGGAGGAGCGTCGGCGCCGGGTCTTGTTTTTGCCGATCTTCCTCGAGCAGGAAGCAAGTTGTGCCTATCTCCGCGGCACGAAGCAAGACCAAGGGTTCGAAATCCTCTCCAAGTGGGCCGATTTGGAGGCCAAGGGACACCTCACAAGGAAGGAAACGGCGCTCGACGCGGATTTCCTGCTTGAGGTTTTCGGTGACGCCCTCAGCTACTCCCCGGCAACGCGTTCCCCCGACAAATACCACCTGGAGCGGAATTTTACGGTGCCTGGCGTCGGCACGGCCGATGGGGCCCTGGGCGAGTTTGGACCAGGAACCAGCGGCTCGCCCATCGCCGTGATCGAATTGAAGGGTGCTGCCGCCAACCTGGACCGGGATAAGTTCAATGGCCGGACTCCTGTGCAGCAGTGTTGGGACTACCTCAATGCGCTCCCCGAATGCCCCTGGGGCATTGTCAGCAATTTTGTCACCACGCGGTTGTACCATCGCGACAAAACACCGCTGGCCTTCCAGGAGTTTCGGCTTGCCGAGCTGAACGTCAAAGAAAAATTCCTTCAGTTTTATTATCTGCTGGAGTTCGGCGGGCTGCTGCCTTCCATTTACGGGGAGCCGCGGGTGCTCAAGCTGCTGAATCGCACGACGGAGCGTCAACGCGTGGTCGGCGATGAACTTTACGAGAGTTACAGTCAGCAGCGTTGGCGGTTGATCGAATACCTGCGACGCGAGCACGCCAAGCCAGTCGAGGAAGCAATTCGCATCGCACAGATCATACTCGACCGCATTGTTTTCGTGGCCTTTTGCGAAGATCGCGGCCTGCTGCCGGCAAAGTGCATCGATAAGGCGTACAACAGTCTGCCGCCGTTCAGCAAGGTGACCAATCCACGCTGGCAGAACTTCCTGGCTCTCTTCCAGGCCATCGACAAGGGGCACAGCCACCTCGACCTGGAAAGCGGCTACAACGGGGGTCTATTCCGGCACGACCCGGCAGTGGACGACTTGCAGCTTGACGACTCGTGGACCAATTTTTTCCAGGCCGTCGGCAAATATGACTTCCGCGATGAAGTGAATGTCGATGTGCTGGGCCACCTGTTCGAGAAATCCATCGGCGAGCTGGAAAGCATGCGGGCCATGGGGCTGTTCGCGGCCACCGAGCCGGAGAACGGCGCCGAGCCGGCCATGCCCAAGTCGCCCGAACGCAAGCGCTTCGGCATCTATTACACGCCGCCGGAGTTCACGCAGTTCATTGTGGAGCACACCATCGGCGCTGTCATCGCCGAGCGCTTCGAGGCCTTGCGGCGCACCCACAAGGTGACGGAAAAGGATCTGGAGGCGGGCAAGCAATCTCCCAAACTCAATGCTTATTGGTTGGCCTGTTTCGACAACCTTCGGCAAATCAAGGTCTGTGATCCGGCCTGCGGCAGCGGCGCCTTTCTCGTCCAGGCGTATGACTTGCTGGAGGAATATTACATCCGTGTTGCCGACCAGCTGCGCTGGTATGACCAGGAAAACGCCGATCAGCTTGCCCAAGGGACGCCCGATCACATTCTTGCGGACAACTTATACGGCGTCGACCTATCCAAACAAGGCGTGGAGATCACGCAGCTGGCGCTGTGGATTCGGTCGGCCCGGCGTGGTAAAACCCTTGCCGATTTGTCCCGCAACATCGTCCAGGGCAACAGCCTGGTAGCGGACCGGAAGGTGCATCCCCTGGCGCTCGATTGGCGCGCGGCGTTTCCAGGCGTCTTTGAGAAGGCAAACGGCGGCTTCGATTGCGTCATCGGCAACCCGCCCTGGGAACGGCTCAAATTGCAAGAGCGTGAGTTTTTCGCCTTCTCGGCGCCGAGCATCGCCAATGCAGTCAGTGCCGCCACGCGCCGGGAGCTGATTGGCAAGCTCCAGACGATCAATCCCAGCCTGTTTGCCTATTACACCCAGGCGAGGGCAACCGCAGACCAGACGCTGTCCTATATTCGAACCAGTGGGGATTTCCCGCTGACGGCCCGAGGGGACATCAATACCTACATGCTTTTTGCCGAGTTGGCCCACAAGCTAGTCGCCTCCAACGGCCGCGTTGGACTGCTTGTCCCTTCCGGCATCGCCACGGACAACACCACACGGGTGCTCTTCAACGAGTTGATGGCGTCCAAATCGCTAATCAGTCTGCACGACTTCGAAAACAAGGAACCGGTGTTTCCTGATGTGCACCGCTCCTTCAAGTTCTGCACGATTGTATTCGGCGGTGCGGAGGTGAAGAGGCCGGCCGCGGATTTCGTTTTCTTTGCAAGAACAATGGACGACCTCGAGCCGAGGAAACGTCACATCGCCTTATCGAACGCCGATCTCGCCCTGCTCAACCCCAATACGCGCACCTGTCCGATTTTCAGAAGCCGCCAGGACGCCGAGCTGACCAAGGCGATCTATCGACGCGTGCCCATCCTTATCGACGAATCGCGCATGGAGGGCGGCAATCCGTGGGGCATTCGCTTTGTGACCATGTTCCATCAAACCAACGACGCCGAGCTTTTCCACGATCCGCTGCAGCTCAAGGAGATGGGCTGCAAATTAGTCGGGAATTGCTGGAAGCACGGCAAGCAACTTTTCCAGCCGCTCTATGAAGCGAAGATGGTGCAGGCTTATGACCATCGGGCGGCGAGCGTCAAGGTTGTTGCCGGCAACTGGGTGCGGCAAGGGCAAACGGAAGAGACGACCTTGGTGGAGCATCAAAACCCGGAGTTTGTCGTGCAGCCGCGGTGGTGGATCGAGAAGATCGAGGTGGACAAGGTTCGCGGAGGCGACTCGCGGCCTGGCTATCTTTGTTTCAAGGACGTCACCAGTCCGACGAACCAACGAACCATGATTGCCGCCCTCATCCCCCCAGTCGCCGTGGTGAATTCCGCACCGCTGATGATCCACGGCGAGCACGTCGGACCGCGGGCGCTGTGCTGTTTGCTGGCGAACCTCAACAGCCTTGTGCTTGATTTCGTGGCCAGGCAAAAGGTCGGCGGCTTGCATCTCAATTACTTCATCGTCAATCAACTGCCCGTATTTCCGCCTGAGCAATACTTGAAAACTTGCCCGTGGCATAAGCGCGTGACCCTGGAAAAATGGATCTCCGAACCGAGCGCTAAAATTGACCTGCACGGCAAACGATCTGCAACCTTTCGGCGAGGCGGCTGGTTTTGATCCGCCCGTGCATCGCTGGGACGCCGACGAGCGGGCCAAACTGCTCGCGGAGCTGGACGCGGCTTTCTTTGTGCTTTATGGCATCGGGCGGGAAGACGTTGAATTTATTCTCGGCACGTTTGCCGCTTTTCGCGCGGAGGAAGAGGCACCACCTCAAGCCCGTTTCGCTGCCGACCAGATCCTGGAAGCGTACAAAAAGTTGATGGACCCGTGAGCAGATGAGGTATTCCCATGCCGTTTGAGAAAGTCGAGACGCAGGTCGATTTCCCCGCCCAGGAGCGGGCGATGCTCGACTTCTGGAAGCAGATCGACGCCTTCGAGCAGCTCCGCGCCAAGAACCGCGGCAAGCCGCGCTGGTCGTTCCTCGACGGACCGATCACCGCCAACAACCCGATGGGCGTCCATCATGCCTGGGGCCGCACCTACAAGGACGCCTACCAGCGCTACTTCGCCATGACCGGCCACGAGCTGCGCTACCAGAACGGCTTCGATTGCCAGGGCCTGTGGGTCGAGGTCGAGGTCGAGAAGGAGCTCAAGCTGCAATCGAAGCGCGACATCGAAAACCTCGTGCCCGGCGACCGCTTTGCCAGCATCGACAAGTTCGTCAGCTGATGCAAGGACCGCGTCGACAAGTTCGCCGCAGATTCAGACCGAGCAGTCGATCCGCCTGGGCTACTGGATGGACTGGGACCGCGACGACGACTGGCTCAAGCCGCCGGACCAGCGGCGCAGCTACTTCACGATGTCGGAGGAGAACAACTACACGATCTGGAGCTTTCCTCAAGAAATGCCACGAGCCGCGGCCTGATCTATCGCGGCTACGACGCCATGCCCTGGTGCCCGCGCTGCGGCGTCGGCCTCAGCCAGATGGAGATGAACGAGGGCTACCGAACGTCGCCCACCGGGCCGTCTTCGTGCGCTTTCCCGCTGCGCGACCGGCCCGGCGAGAACCTGCTGGTCTGGACGACGACGCCCTGGACGCTGACCAGCAACGTCGGCGCCGCCGTCAATCCGGAGCTGACCTATCTGCAAGGTCAAACAGGGCGAGCAGGTCTACTACGTCGGCAAGGGCGCCTTCACGGCCAAGCGCATGGAGGAGGAATTCAAGAACAAGGCCGAATGGGTCGAAGGCGTGCCCAAGCTCAAGACGCTCGAGCAGATCTTCAAGGAAAAGAAGGGCGGCTTCGAGATCGCTCGGCGAAATCAAGGGCGCGGACATGGTCGGCTGGCCCTACGACGGCCCCTTCGACGAATTGCCGGCCCAGCAGCACGCCAGCCGGCTATCCCGAGGAGATCGCCGAGGTCGTGCGCCAAGCAGCAATGGGCGCCGGCCATGTCCGGCGCGCGATGCCCATCGCGTCGTCGCCTGGAACGACGTCGGCGAAACGGAAGGCACCGGCATCGTCCACATCGCTCCCGGCTGCGGCAAGGAAGACTTCCGCCTGGGCAAGGACAGGTGGCCTGCCGCCCATCGCGCCGCTCGACGAGGACGGCGTCTTCCTGCCGGCTTCGGCGCGCTGACCGGCAAGTCAGCGGTCGATCCGAGCACGGCCGACTGGATCCTCGCCGACCTTGCAGCAAAAGGACGTGCTCTTCGCCACCGAGAAGTATCCGCACAGCTACCCGCACTGCTGGCGCTGCAAGACGGAGCTGCTCTTCCGCCTGGTCGACGAATGGTTCATCGACATGTCGTGGCGCGAGGAGATCATGAAGATCGTCGCGCAGTGACATTCCTGCCGGATTCGATCAACGGCCAGGACCGCGAGCTGGACTGGCTCAAGAACATGGGCGACTGGATGATCTCCAAGAAGCGCTTCTGGGGCCTGGCGCTGCCGATCTGGGTCGATGAGCAATCGGGCGATTTCGAGGTGATCGGCTCGCGCGAGGAGCTGAAGGCCCGGGCCGTCGAGGGCTGGGACAAGTTCGAGGGCCATACGCCGCATCGGCCGTGGATCGACCTGGTCAAGATCCGCAATCCGCGAGACGGGCAACCTGATGTCGCGCATGCCCGACGTCGGCAATCCCTGGCTCGACGCCGGCATCGTGCCCTATTCGACCATGGGCTACAACAACGACCGCGCCGACTGGGAGAAATGGTTCCCGGCCGATTTCATCACCGAGTGCTTTCCCGGCCAGTTCCGCAACTGGTTCTACGCCATCCTGGCCATGAGCACGATGATGGAGGAGCGGGCGCCGTTCAAGGTGCTGCTCGGCCATGCCCTGGTGCGCGACCAGAAGGGCGAGGAGATGCACAAGATCGAAGGGCAACGCCATCCCCTTCGACGGAGCGGCCGACACCGGCTACAAGCTGTTTCACGACGCGATCCAAGGTCAAGCCGGAGGCGCAGGCCCACAAGGATTTGCCGGAAGGTTGGCTGCCGGGTTCGGTCGCGAGGAGACGATTCTGCTGGACAACAGGCCGACGCTGGTGGTCTCGGCGGCGTATCCGCCGATGGGCGCGACGAGATGCGCTGGCTGTTTTGCCGGCACAATCCGGTCAACAACATCAATTTCGGCCCCGGTCCCGCCGAGGAGCTGCGCAGCAAGTTCATCGCTCAAGCTGTGGAACACCTACGCGTTCTTCTGCAACTACGCCCGGCTCGACGGCTTCGATCCCGCCGCGGCCGGCAGTGCCAGTCAAGGATCGGCCCGACATCGACCGCTGGATTCTGTCGGATTTGCAACTGCTCATCCAGCAAGGCGCACGACAGCGTTCCAGAGCTTTCAACGTGCATGGCCTTCTGCCTGGAGGCCGAGGAGTTCGTCGACGACAGGCTCAGCAACTGGTACGTCCGCCGCAATCGCCGCCGCTTCTGGAAGAGCGAAATGGGCGCGGACAAGCAGGCGGCCTATCAGACGCTGTACACCGTGCTGGTGACGCTGACCAAGCTATTCGCCCCGGTCATGCCGTTCCTGGCGGAGGCGATGTACCGCAACCTCGTGGGGCCGGGTGTGGCCAAGGCCAGCATCCATCTTGAGGCATTTCCCAAGGCGGATGAGACGCTTATTGACACGCAGCTTTCGGAGGACATGGATGCGCTCTTGCGAGTGGTGTCGCTGGGCTTCTCGCTCCGCAACGTGGCCAAAATCAAGGTGCGGCAGCCGCTGGCCGAGTTGAAGGTGCAACCCGGTGAGGTTGCAGACCGCAGGGCTGTGCTGCGCTTTGCCGATCAGATCACGGAGGAGCTAAACCTGAAAAAGGTGATCCTGCACGACGCGGCCACGGGTTCGCTGCTGGAATACGACATCAAGCCCAACATGAAGACGCTTGGTCCCAAGCTGGGCAATCGCCTGAAAGAGGCGCAAAAGGCGTTGGCGTCGCTGAATCCTGCCGCCGCTGCTGAAAAGGTGATGGCTGGGCAACCCGTGGAATTAAACCTCGAAGGCGGTGCGGTCACGCTCGACCCTGCTGACCTCCTGGTGCAACCCAAGGCCGCGGCCGGTTGGGTCGGTCTCGCGGACCACGGCACGCAATTGGCCCTGGACACGCGGCTCACCGAGGAATTGGCCCTGGAAGGCCTGGCCCGCGAGGTGGTGAGGTATGTGCAGCAGGCGCGAAAGGATGCAGGGTTGCAGATTGAAGATCGAATAGAGCTGTTTCTATACACCGAGGCGCCGACACTGCAAAAAGCGATTGACACCCATCGGGAGTACATCGCCAGTGAGACGTTGGTCGCGCGCTGGGCGACTGAGCCATTGGGTGAGGGGGCTTACAAGGTTGAAGTCAAGGTGGAGGGTTTAGCGCTGACGATTGAATTGATGACGTCACCGACACCTTTGCGAGAAGGGCCCGGGTAGTGGGTTGATTGGCAATTTTGAGCGTCTGACGTGCACCAGGGACTACATCCGACCAAGTCGCTGTCCGTTTTTCTTGCGAAGCGTGTTACAATCAAGGGAGTAAACGCCCAGGCGAGGGAGGAGATGACATGTCAATCAGCAACGTGGCCGTTTCTACCTGGATTCAGAAAACACCAGGCGTCATAGGCGGCGACGCCTGCATCCGCGATACGCGCATTGCGGTCTGGATGTTAGTGGACGCCCGCAACCTTGGCATGTCCGACGAAAGGATTCGCGATCGTTACGAGCCGCCGCTCACTCAAGTCGATCTTGACGCCGCCTGGAATTACTACGAGCAGCATCCGGATGAAATCGAGCTTGCCATTGAGGAAAACAACGAGGCTGATTGACGCCAATGGCACGACTCCACAGTGACGAAAACTTCGACCGCCATGTTATCGATGAGCTGCGCAACCTCGGCCATGACGTGTTAACAGCCTACGAAGCCGGCCGAGCCAACCAGAAACTGCCGGACTCTGACGTTTTGGATTTTGCCATCCAGCAAGTCAGAGCTGTCCTCACCTTCAATCGCCAAGACTTCAAGCGCCTGCATCGGCTGACTCGTCCGCACTGCGGAGTGGTCATCTGCACAAATGATCCGGACGCAATCGCACTTGCGGCGAGGATCGATCAGGCCCTGGCAGCGTGCCCGAGCCTTGACGATCAATTGATTAGCATCATCCGCCCCTCAAGACCATAGGAGCGTTGCCGTCCGCCGAAGCAAATCCCGGCGAACGTCTGAACGGAAGACTGGTTCTGGCCCTTCGGTCACCAGCCCAACGTGAATGGCAACGTTGCCGATTTTATTGAGCACGCGCAAAGCCAAGGCAAGTTTGTCGTCGCTGCTGTCCACGACTTTTCCTTCATGGATGGCAACGTATTGTCCGCGGTAAGTTGCCAGCAACTGTGGCAACAGCCGCTGAAACGCGGGTATTCTCGCTCCCATTTGCTGTCGACCAGGGGAGGATAATCGATAGCAGGGGGAGCGAAAGTGACGGGTTGATTCATAGATTGATTGTCTGCTCACGCCGTGATTGGTAAAGTTCGCAAGCTTGCAGCATTGTACGCGAAATCTGGAATTGTTGGAAGACGTCCCGCTTAATCAACGGCCAGTTTTGCAGCGAAAACTTATCACGAAAAGACGAAAACACGAAAAAGGCCGTATTCTTTCGTGTTTTCGTCTTTCGTCCTTTCGTGATTCTGTTTTTCGCTTGCGATTTCCGCCCAATTCCTTACGATACGCGCAATGCTCCTTTTCGTCGGTTCGCCGTAATAGAAGGATGTTTCCCATGAAATCTGTTCGTTCTCTCCTGGCCGGCAAGCCAGCCCTGTTCATGCTGGGCGGCTTTGTCGCCACCTTTTTGTTCCTCACCAACGGCCTGGGCGAGTTCCAGGACAAACGCTTCGACGACGGCAATATCTGGCCGATGCCCAAGGACATCACGCCAGGGACCGACAACGGGCCGCCCTCCGATGCCATCGTGCTGTTCAACGGCAAGGATTTCAACGCCTGGAACAAAGCCGGCAAGTGGAAGGTCGATGAGGACGGCGGCACCACGGCCGTCAGCCTGATTGAGACCAAGCAGCCTTTCGGCGATTGCCAGCTGCACGTGGAATTCGCCTCACCCAAGATCGTCAAAGGCAAGGACCAGGGCCGCGGCAACAACGGCATCGGCTTCATGGGCGGCAGGTACGAAATCCAGGTCCTCGATTCCTTCAACAACCCCACCTATTACGTCGGTCAGTGTGCCGCGGTCTACAACCAGCGTCCACCCATGGTCAATGCCTCGCGCAAGCCCGGCGATTGGCAAACCTACGACATCGCTTTCGAGGCTCCCCGTTTCGACAAGGACGGCAAGCTGACAAGACCAGGGTTCGTGACGGTCTTCCACAACGGCGTGCTCGTGCAAAATCACACCGAAATCAAGGGCGTCACCCACTACGACCAACCCTACGCCTACAAAGCCCATGCGGAAAAACTGCCGCTGCAACTGCTGTACCACAACAACCCTGTGCGCTTTCGCAATATCTGGATCCGCGAAATCAAGGAGCTGGAGCCCACCAGGAAGGGATAAAGTCTGTCCGAAAAGGGGTCAGGCACCGTTGCCGGAACGGCCCGAAGGGTGCTTCGCACAACGGTGCCTGACCCCTTTTCGGACAGACTCTTAGCTGGGCTGTCCCTGAGGGAACGAGTGCTTTATAATGGGACCTTTGCAAGGAGGCACTCATGCGACGGATCGCGATCATCAATCAGAAGGGCGGCGTCGGGAAAACCACCACGGCAGTCAACCTGGCTGCCGCTTTGGCTCGGGCCGGCAAGCGCGTTTGCGTGCTCGACCTCGATCCCCAGGCACACGCCACCACCCATCTGGGCCAGGCTCCCGACGGCAAAACGCCGTCGATGTATGACGTGCTCACCGACGGCAAACCACTTGCCGAGGTGCGTCGCAAGGTCGAGGAGGGGCTGTGGATCGTCGGCTCCGACATCAATCTCGCCGCCGCCGAGGTCGAGCTGGCCGGCGTGGTGGGCCGGGAGGTGATCCTGCGCGATCTGCTGCTGCAAGAGGAAGGCGCGTTCGACTTCGTGCTCATGGACTGCCCGCCGTCGCTGGGCGTGCTGACGCTCAATGCCCTGTCGGCGGCCAACGAGGTGTTTATTCCGCTGCAGCCACATTTCCTGGCCCTGCACGGCCTGGGGAAATTGTTCGAGACGACGATGCTGGTGAGCAAGCGGATTAACCCGGCGGTGCGCATTACGGGCATCGTGCTCTGCCTTTACGATGCGAGCACGAAGCTGGGCCAGGAGGTGATTCGCGATCTCGAGGACTACCTCGAAAAAGGCCGCGAAACGCCGGCGCCGTGGGCCAAGGCCAGGATTTTCGCCACGCGCATCCGCCGCAATATCAAGCTGGCGGAGTGCCCAAGCTTTGGCCAGTCGATCTTCCAGTATGCTCCCAACTGCGCCGGCGCGGAGGATTATGCGGCGCTGGGCCGCGAGGTGCTGGGGTCGATGCCTACTGTCCTGTCCGCCCGCGTCGCCGTCGACGGCCAGGGACAGGTGCATGTGGTCGATCAGCAGCAGGAGCCGGCTCAGGTCGAAACGGTGCCGCAGGAGTGATTCGTGGGCAAAATAGCCATCGCCAGCCCCCAGGAGCTTGTGTCGGTTGACCGTAAATTCTTGCGCCAGGTCGTTCAAGCGGTACTGGACGGCGAGAATGTCGCCGACGCCGAGATCAGCCTGGCGCTGGTCGACAATCCCACCATTCATCAGCTCAACAAACGCTATCTCAATCACGACGAGCCGACCGATGTACTGACCTTTCCGCTCAGCGAAGGCAATGCCGCCAGGCTGTCCGGCGAGCTGGTGATCGGAGTCGAAATCGCTCAACAACAGGCGACCGCACGCGGCCATGATGTGCAAACGGAAATCGCACTTTACGTGATTCACGGCCTTTTACACCTCTGCGGCTTCGACGACAAAAGCGACCACGGTGCATGCGAGATGCGCAAAAGCGAGGCCCACTACCTCGCACTACTGGGCTTGCCGAACGTCGCTGGGGAAAAGGATGAGGGATGAGGGATGAAGGATGAAGAAAGCCCAAAACTTTCATCCCTCATCCTTCATCCCTCATCCCTCATCGTTCATCCCTGTTCACTAATACACCTTGCTCAGTTCCCAAATCACGCTATAGTCGTCACCTCGGGACAATACGCTCTCTCAGAGACGCAGCAAGGAGGCCGTGTCATGAGCAGGACGCTCAAACTCTGTGAACATCTTCTGGTGCAGGGCCGTCGCTACTTCTCCGCCGGGGCCGACCGGCAAGCCGCCGGCATATTCGGCCGCCTCGCTCATCTGCGCGATTTGCCGCCTGACATTGCGGAGAATACGCAGTTTCACCTTGCGGAGCTGCTGCTCAAACAGCGCAGATTTACCAAAGCCCGCCGCCATCTGACCGCGGCACTGGCGCATGACGCCGCCAATCCGGAATACCATTACATGATGGCCTGCACCCATGCCGAGGATGGCAAGGGCGATCGCAAGCTGGCCATGCACCATTTCCGCATCGCCATCAAGCTCGACCCGGAAACCCCGTTTTACCACGTCGACGGCGGCAAGTTCGCGGCCAAACACGGTGATTTGGCCCTGGGCCTGAAATGGCTGCGCCGCGCGGCCGAGTTCGCGCCAAACGATCCGGAGTTGATTGGCGAGGTGGTCGATTGCCTCCAGGAACTCGACCAGCTCGAGGAAGCCCAGGACATCGCCCGGTCGGCATTGTTCCGCAATGGCGGCGATCGCCGTTTTCAGGCTTTGTGGAACGATATGCGCTTCGAAGAAGCGCATCAGCGTCAGCAGCAAAGCCAAAAACGCCGTCGTGTCCGTCGGGCCGTGAGCGAAGGCCCCGTGCGTTTGCAATTCCTGAAACTGACCGTGGAAACGCCGACCGGCCGCAAGCTGGTGCGCCGGGATGGGCCAGCCGAGCCACCCGCGCCGCATTTTGTTCGCGTGGCGGAGTTGCGGAATAACAAGCACGCATAATCAGCCCAGCAACCGAGCGTCAAACGGCAAGGGCAGCAACTGGCTCAAGCGATAGCGCGCCTTTTCCGTGGTAAGGTCCCCCAGAATCACCTCCAGGTCGCCTCCCAACTCCCAAAGAATCTGCCGGCAGGCTCCGCACGGCGGCGTGGGCGAAGGCGTGTCCGCAACGACCGCCACGCGCACAAAACGGCGATGGCCTTCGGAGATCGCCTTGAACATCGCCACGCGTTCGGCGCAAAGGGTCAAGCCATAAGTGGCGTTCTCGACGTTGCAGCCGGTGATGATCTGGCCGTCATCGGTCTCGAGCGCGGCGCCGACTTTGAACTTCGAGAACGGAGCATGGGCGTGCAATCTGGCAGCACGAGCGGCATCGAGCAGGGACATCTCACCCTCCATTTCATTTATGTGGTGTGCGACAATTTGCGCGCCAGAAGAGGAGTATGAGCAGGATGAGAATTAAGATTAGGAAGAGGATTAGGAGCAAGAGAAAGATTATAAGTAGGACCGATATCGACCCAGCTGATCCTGCTCGTAATCTTCATCGTCATCTTAGTCTTCTTCATACTCATAATCCTACTCGTACTCTTTCTCTTCTTCGAGGTCCGCACGTGATGGCGAAAGCATTACTTGCAGTTTGACATCCCACCACCATGACCTATGCTTTAGAGGCTTCCCCCCCGCGAGCAAAAGCATGCTTCAACAATTAGCACCGCCAACAACCGTGAATCCGCCTGCGACAGGCCGCATGGAGTGTCGGGTTTTCCCGCGCGTGGACTGCGAAGTCCCCGGTTTTTGTCAACCGGCTTCGGCGCACGGGTCCGAGGAATCGCGTTGGGCCGCCACCGTTCGCAATATCTCGCAGGGCGGCGTCCGCCTGCAACTTCCGCGGCGTTATGAGCCGGGTACGGGCCTGGCCATCGAGTTGCCGGTGCAAGGCGGCCGGGAATCTTCCACGTTTTTCGCCAAGGTCCTTCAGGTCGCCACGGTAAGCCCTGGCCTGTGGTCGTTGCGCTGCCAGTTTATCAGCCCGCTCAGTGAAGACGAGCTTCAGCAGGTGCTGGCCAACACCGGCAAAGCCACCATAGAGGGCGTCCAACTGCACATCGCCACCGCGGGCAGCCAGATGGTCCGCTGCATGATCAATCGCCTGCGCATTGCCGACACCTGGCCGGTGGCGGCGGGCAAGATGCTGGTGATTCGCGGCGGCGCTGCCCACAACCCGTTGTGGTCGCTGCGCGTGCAAGTCACAAACTGCGTATCCGATGGCAGCCGATGGATCGTCGAGTGCCATCTGCCTCAGGCCGCAAGAGCCGCCGACATACTAGCCCTCTTATCATTCCAGCAGCATGCCCGCAATAGCGGCGTTTAACAACGTGGCCACGAACCCCACGAAAAGGGCGCGGCCGCCGAGTCGAGCCAGGTCGTGGCGCCGCTCGGGGGCCATCGCGCCGATGCCGCCGAGCTGGATGCCTACCGACGAAAAGTTGGCAAAGCCGGTGAGCGCGAAGGCCGTGAGCTGATAGGACCGATCAGTCATGAAATTCGGAATCGCCTTCCAGCCCTTCATCTGCAAGTAGGCGACATGTTCGTTAAGGGCCAGCTTCGTGCCCAGCAGGCTCCCGACGTTGTGCACGTCCGCGGTATCGACTCCCATCAAGTAGGCGACTGGCGAAAACGCCCAGCCGAAAACCATCTTCAAAGACAAATCATCTGGCCAACCCGCAAGATAATCTTCAGCGACGCCAATGCCCAACAACCCAGGCTTGATGCTTCCCAGAAGGGCGTCGAACATGGCGACAAAGGCGATAAAGACGATGAGCATGGCGGCGACGTTGAGTGCCAGCTTCAAGCCGTCGGTGGTGCCGGTAGCCGCGGCGTCGATGGCGTTGACATAGGGAGATTTTTCCCGGTGCAAATGGACCGTGCCGCTGGTTTCGGGCGTCCCCATTTCCGGCAGGAATAGCTTGGCCAGGTAAAGGCTGCAAGGGCAGGCCATGACACAAGTGGTCAGAACCGCGACGGGATCGGCGCCGTAATTGATGTACACCACCATCATGCCGCCGGAGATGTGGGCGAAACCGCTGACCATCAGCGTAAACAGTTCCGAGTTAGTCATTTTTGGGACATATGGCCGAACGATCAGCGGCGCCTCGGTTTGGCCCATGAAAACATTGGCCGCCACGGAAAGTGTCTCGGCGCCGCTGGTTCGCATGGCAAAGACCATTACCCGCGCAAACATCCTGACGATCCATTGCAGGATGCCGAAGTGGTAGAGCACGGTGAACAACGCCGAGATGAACAGAATCGGCGGCAGGGCCACGAAGGCAAACTGAAAGGCATAATGGGAACCGAACAGCGGCATCCATGTCCCTCCCGCGTCCGGCGGCCGGGCATCGGCAAGGTTGCCGAAAACGAAACTTGCTCCTTCATTGGAAAAGCCAATGAACACCCTGACAAAATTGCCGGCCGCTTCAAAGGCTCTCCTGGCCATGTCCACCTTGAGCACGACGAAGGCCAGCACGACCTGCAAGGCGACGCCCCAGCCGATCGTGCGCCATTTCACGCGCCGCAGGTTGGATGACAGCAACGCAACCAGCCCAAAGAAAAAAAGCACGCCGCAGCCCGCGCGGAAGCGAGCGCACAAATTCCTCGCCGAGCAGATAGGCCGCCGCGACGAGGCAGGCGAGCGCGACAGCGATGCCGCCACGCCAGGAAAAGGGCGTGCGCTCTCGCGACTCAGGAAGTGAAATATGTCCGCCATGACCGGCGCCAATCGTCAAATCAGTTACAGCCGTGCTTGGGACCGACTTGGGAATTGAAATATTGCTGTCGCTCATAAATCAAGGGTCCTTTAACCCACCATTTCCAAAATCTGTTGGTGAGATTCGCCCGGCACGTCGCCGATCTCATACGCCTTGGCAACCAATTCCAATGCCGCATCCAGTCGCATCGTCTCACCGTAATGCAGCTCCACCAGCGGCTCCCCGGCCTTGACGGCTTCGCCGCGAGTTTTCAACACCAGCGCCCCCACGCCGTGGTCGATGCTGTCCTCCATGCGATTGCGTCCGGCACCAAGCACCATCGTGGCCCGGCCCAGCAATTCGGCGTCAAGTGACGTAACATATCCGCTTCGCTGGGCCCGTACAAGCAGCCGATGCGGCGCGGAGGGCAGTTTTTCATAACCGTCCACAATCCTGGCATCGCCGCCCTGTTGCGTGATGATCGCGCGGAACTTCTCGAGCCCGCGGCCTGACACCAGTGCGTCATGGACTTTCGCCTCGGCCTGGGCGAGCGTCGCCGCCTGGCCGCCCATGTGCACCATGCGGGCGGCCAAGGCCACGGATAAGTTTTCCAAATCCTTGGGGCCTCGGCCCTTGAGCGTCTGGAGCGACTCGATCACCTCCAGCGAATTGCCGACGGCCCGGCCCAGCGGTGACTCCATGGCTGTGACGAGAGCCTGCGTGCTGACGCCGTTGGCGTTGCCGGTCGCCACCAACGACTCGGCCAACTTGCGGGCTTCGGGCATTGTTTTCATGAAGGCACCCCGGCCGCATTTGACGTCCATGACCAAGGCGCTGATGCCCTCGGCGATTTTCTTGCTCATGATCGACGCGGTGATGAGCGGGATGCTTTCGACCGTGGCCGTGACGTCGCGGAGCGCGTAGAGAATCTTATCGGCGGGGGCAATCTCCGCGGTCTGGCCGATGAGTGCACAGCCGATCTTGCGCAATGCTTCGCGGAATTCCGGCAAGCTCAGGCCAACGCGAAAGCCGGGAATGGACTCGAGCTTGTCGAGCGTGCCGCCGGTGTGGCCCAGGCCTCGCCCGGACATCATCGGCACCACCACGCCGCAAGCCGCCGCCAACGGAGCGAGAATCAGCGAGGTCTTGTCGCCGACGCCGCCGGTGGAATGCTTGTCGACCTTGATACCGGGCACATCGGAGAGGTCGAGCTTCTCGCCGCTGTGGACCATGGCCCGCGTCAAGTCGGCGGTCTCCTCTGCGTTCATGCCGCGGAGGACGATGGCCATGAGCAAGGCCGACGTCTGGTACGGCGGCCATGCTTGAGTGGTGACACCGCGAACGAACGTCTCGATCTCGGCGCGGTCCAAGGCGTGGCCGTCACGTTTTTTGCGGAGGATGTCGACCGCGCGCATTGCAGCCTCGGAGACAGTAAAGGAGAGGATCGTGAGCCATTGTATTGCCGTGCGTTGACAGTACCAGCCTGATGGCTGCGGATCGGCGAGATTGGTAGAATTGCGGCAATGGCCACCGTGTTTGACACATTTGCTGATAGCGCTCGCGACGCGCCCATCGTCGCCGCAGTCGTTCTGGGCAGCGGCGCCAATGTCGTCGCCGATCGCGTGCGTGCTATCGCCAGTATCGGCTTCCACGAAGTGCCGGGGCTCTGCGGCACGTCGGTGGCAGGCCATCGCGGACGGTTGACGCTGGGCGACTGGGCCGGCGACGGGTGCTTGTGTTTGAAGGCCGGTTGCACTATTACGAGGGTCATGCCTGGGCCGACGTGGTGCGGCCGGTGCACATCGCTCATGAGCTGGGCGTCCGCATCTGGCTGGCCACCAATGCGGCAGGCGGGATCCACCCCAATCTCGGACCGGGCAGCTTGATGGCGATCCGCGATCATATTCTGTGGAATGTGCCGCGACCGTGGCTTCAAGGCGGTCGCGGCGCGCTGGGAACGCCGCGCCCCAGTCCATATTCTACCCGGCTATTGAAGGTGCTGGCAGACGCCGGCCGAGCACTGGGAGTCGAATTGTCGGAAGGCGTCTATGCTTCGGTGACAGGTCCGTGCTATGAAACGCCTGCGGAAATTCGGACGCTTGGGGTTTGGGGCGCCGATGCCGTCGGCATGTCGACGGCTCGTGAGGTCCAGACGGCCGTTGAGTTGGGGATGGAGTGCGCCGCCGTATCGTGCATTACCAACAAGGCCGCTGGGTTGAGCGGCGAACGGCTCGACCACAAAGACGTGCTGGCGATTGCCGCGACGCAAACAGAGCGGGTGGGGCGGCTAGTGGAGAGGTTTTTGCACATAGTAGTAGGCACACTCCGTGTGCCGTTTTGAGTTGACATAGGGTGTTGATTAGCATCCCTTCTGGTTGCGCGTTCGTCCCGCGTTTACGTCGCTCACGGCACACGGAGTGTGCCTACTACTATGGCCAGGGACTCCAATCTCCCCAGTTCGCCAGGAGTTGACCCAGCGCCGGCCACTGCTCCACCCGCCCCTGCAAAAACTCCTTGGCCCGCATCACCAGCTGATGCTCGTCGGCCAGGGTCATCACCCCCATCATCACCCGCGTGCGCAGGAAGATGAAGTAAAGGTCGAGCGTGTCGAACAGGCAATAATCGTTGATGGCCGCGATTTTCTCGTCCAGATACATTCTGGTAGACGCTGTGACCGTCCACCTGCATCTTGCCCGGTTTGCCGAGCAGCTTGGCCAGCATGTTCTGGGAGACGCCGCCGCGCACGGCGCCGTAGTTGCCCATGAATTCCATGACGTCGAAGTGCGCCGACTCGAAGCGCTTGCGGGTGGTGGCGAAATAATCGCGCGGCAGGGCGCAGCCGTAGCGAAAGGCCGCCATCTCCAAAAGCGGCAGGTCGAAACCGCGGCCGTTGAAGGTGACCAGTTTGACTCGGTCGCGGTACTTCTCCTTGATCTTGCACAACCCGCCCCAGAATTGCTCGACGATTTGCCGAGGCTTGAAATGCGGCTCGTCGAGGCGCGTTATCGATTGCATGGTAAAATCGGCGCCGACACGCACGACGCAGATCGCCACCGGATACTGCAGCGGCACGGGCACGAAATCCGACCCGCTCGGCGATTGTTTGCGAAGCTCGTCCTGGCAGCGGCGAACAGCCTCCTCGGGCGTCAGGTTTTCGCCCGCGTATTTCACGGCGGCAAGCAAACGGCCGTCTGGCACGCTTTCGGTGTCGAAAATCAGATAAGCCGGCTCAGGGGCCTGGTCGGCTGCAGGCTGAGGTTTGGTCGTGGTCGCGGGAGTCATGGCGTGGTTCCTGGTGATGGCTGGACGATGGTTTATCTTGGTCGGCACTGGCGCCCGTGTCAACAAAACTCGGTCGGGCTGGCCTCAAACCGGCCAAAAATGATATGCTGTCTGAATTGCCGGGTTTGGCCAGTAACAGAAAGCCAGCGATGAACGATACCTCGACACCCGCCGCCGCCGTACCTATCGCCGAAGCGCCGCAAGAGCCGCAGGCGACGACAAACCGTGCAGCGCTGCTGATCGTGTTTCTGGTCGTGTTCATCGACCTGCTCGGCTTTGGCATCGTGCTGCCGCTGCTGCCGCGCATTGGCGACGATTATGTCGAGCACATTGTCGCAGGCGGCAAAGAAGCTCCCATGGGCGGCATGGTTCTTGGGTTGCTGATGGCGTCGTTTTCGCTCATGCAGTTTCTGGTGGCGCCGATCTGGGGCCGGATTTCCGACCGCATTGGCCGGCGGCCGATTCTGCTTTTGGGTTTGGCGGGATCAGTCGCTTTTTATGGGCTTTTGGGGTTCGCCTGCACGTTTCCGGCTGCCGGCCAGGCTGTCCTGGCGCTGGTGCTGCTGTTCGCGGCGCGGCTCGGCGCGGGCACTGCCGGCGCCACCATTGCGACGGCCCAGGCTGTCATCGCCGACTGCACTCCCGCGGAAAAACGCAAACACGGCATGGCCATTATCGGTGCGGCTTTCGGCATGGGCTTCGCTTTCGGTCCGCTCATCGGCGCGCTGGCCATGACTATTTTTCCCGACAACCAGGAGGCCGTGGGGTACGCGGCTGCCGGTCTGTCGTTTATCGCCCTGGTGCTCGGCATGATGCTGCTGCCGGAAACCCGCCGTTTCGACCAGGCGCCGCCGACGGATCGCCGTTTGATCAACATGTCGGCCATACGCCGGGCCTTGGGCAGCCGCGCACTTGGCCCGGTCGTCATCGCTTTCTTTTTGGCCACGTTGGGTTTTGCGACCTTTGAAACCACATTAGCTTTGTTTCTGAAGCAGATACTGCAGCTGCCGGAAAACAAAAGTTACCTGGTTTTCGCCTTTATTGGCCTGGTGTTGCTGATAACTCAGGGCGTGTTCTACCGGCGCCTCGCCAAACGGGTCAGCGAACCGACCTTCATGGTCATGGGTATCCTCTTCATGGCCGCGGGACTGGCGGGGTTGGCCGCCGTCACGGTAACCGCCAGCAAGGTGGAACCGGACACCACAACAACCATGACGCTGGTTTTCGTGGCGTTGGCGCTGGCTGTGATTGGGTTTGCCTTTTTGACGCCCTCCGCCCAGGCGCTGATTTCGCGCCGCACTGACAGCAGCCAGCAAGGTGAAATCCTTGGCGTCAACCAATCGGCGTCTGCCCTGGCGCGTATTCTCGGCCCGCCCATCGGCATCACGCTGCTTAAGATCAATCCGCTATTCCCCTATGTTTTCGGCGCGGTCCTGGTATTCATGATGCTGCCGATGATGCCGCGCGTACGGCGAGGCTAAACTGTCGCGAAAGGATTCGCCGCATGACACCGTTGCACGACTATCCCGCCCAGCGGATCGCTCTCATCAAGCCGAGTGCGTTAGGCGACATCGTTCATGCCCTGCCCGTGCTGTCGGCGCTGCGTCAGCGCTATCCAGCCGCTCACATCGCCTGGATCGTCAACCGGACTTACGCGCCGTTGCTCGACGGGCATCCCGACCTCGACGACATCATCGCCTTCGACCGCAACGCCTTGCGCGGCGGTTTTGGCAGCATGGTCCTGAATTATCTCCGTTTTTTGGCGCGGCTCCGAAATCACCGTTTCGATCTGGTGATCGACCTGCAGGGACTAATGCGCACCGGCGTCATGGTCTGGGCCAGCGGCGCCGCGCGGCGGATCGGTCTGAGCTCCGCTCGTGAAGGGGCCGTCCATGCCTATACCGATTGCCTGGCCGTGCCCGACGCCGCCAACATGCACGCTATTGACCGCTACTGGTTGGTGGCCGAGGCATTGGGACTGACCAACAAAAATGTGCGATTCACGGTGCCCTTGGCGTCGGCTGCCCTGCAATGGGGGTTACAGCAACTTGGTTCCCTACCGAGGCCTTGGCTGATGCTTGGCGTCGGGGCGCGCTGGTTGACAAAGCGCTGGCCTACCCGCCATTTCGCGGCGCTGGTCAGCCAGGCTCAACGACGTTTCGGCGGCACAGCCATCTTCGTTGGCGGAGCGGACGAAACGGTGCTGGCCCGCCAAACTGCTGCCGAACTTGGCGGGCAAGTTCATGACCTGACGGGCCGGACGACGCTGCCGCAGCTTGCCGCCGTGCTGAGCCTGGCCGATTTGATGGTGGCCAACGACACCGGCCCCTTGCACCTTGCGGTCGCGCTGGGCCGGCCGGTGGTGGCGCCCTATACCTGCACGCAAGTCCGCCTTACGGGGCCATACGGGCAACCCGGCAGTGCTGTGGAAACAGGTGTCTGGTGCGCGGGCAGCCTTGTGAGGCAGTGCGATCGCCTGGAATGCATGAATGAACTGACGCCGGCCCGGCTTTGGCCGCTCGTCGAGGAGGTATTGTCCGCATGGCAGAGCGCCAACCGTTGCGCCTGATACTCGCCAGCGCCTCGCGCGGCAGGCGCCAGCTGCTGGAACAAGCCGGGAGGACGTTCGAGGTAATGCCGTCGCACGTTGATGAACCGACCGGCGAGGGGATCACTGACATCCGCGGCTTCGTTCAGCATGTGGCCTGGCTCAAGGCCGCCGCAGTGGCCCCGCGCATCGACGAGGGCGTGGTGCTGGCAGCCGACAGCGTCGGTTGGATTGACGGCCAGGTGATTGCCAAACCGGAGGACCGGGCCGATGCTCGCCGTATTCTCAGCTTGCTCAGCGGCAAGGAGCACGAATTATGGACGGGCTGCATTCTTTGGCGTCGGCCCGACAACATCCAGCTGGCATGGCAAGAAGCCAGCCGTGTGGCATTTCGCGCCATGAGCGATCTGGAAATCGAAACGTATCTCGACACTCGGCTTTGGGAGGGTTGCTCCGGCGCGTATGCCGTCCAGGGATCGGATGACCCCTATGTGCGCGTTGTCGAGGGGACGGTTAGCAACGTGGTGGGGTTGCCGCTGGAGACGTTCGAGGCGTTGTTACCGGGGTTTGGTCATATAGGACCCATCGGACCTATATGACCTATAACTCCGGCGATGGTGTTTATCCCTGCTGGCCGATGTCGGCGTTGGTGTCGCTGATGATGCGCAGCAGGCGGATCGACGTCGTCTCTTCATTGCCGTCGTCGTAGTGGACGTGAATCATTTCGCCCTTCTTCTTGGTGACCTCGCCAGGGAAATACTGGGGGCCGCCCTTGTACCTGCACCAAACCCGGTCGCCGACGTTGATCTGCAGGGCACGCACCTTGTCGGGCGTGAGCATGGCCTGATCGCCGTCGTCGAACAAGACGTGCAACCTCTTGCCGTCGATGGCCAGCACCAAACCGGGATACCAGTGGCCGTCAAACCAGTTGCCGAGGATGCGGTCGCCTGCGCTGATGTTGCCGATTTCGCTGGGCGGAAACCAGTCGTCGCGCTGCAGCCGCACCAGCCGAATCGACGTGGTTTCCTCGTCGCCGTCTTCGTAGTTGATATGGATCACCTCGCCGTCGCGACGGCTGATCTCGCCGGGAAAAAACTCCGGACCGCCCTTCCAACGGCTGAGGACGTGATCGCCGACCTCGAGCTCCAGCGGCCTGATGCGGTCCGCGGCAAGCATGGCCTGGGCGCCGACGTCGAACAGGACATGATACTGATCGCCGTTGACTGCCACGATAACGGCAGGATACCAGAAAAGGTCGTGCCAGCAGGCGAAGACCCGGTTGCCTTCGTTCCAGGCGTGTTCGGAGTTTTTCGCGACGACTGGCGCCTTGGCGCCCGGCTCCATGCGGACCATGCCGAACGATGTCCAATCCTCCTCGCCGCTGGGCCACTGGACGCGGACCTTATCGGAGTCCCAGGCGACCACTCTAGCGGGCTTGAAATCCGCTTCCATCGGCAGCCGGGCGAAGATGGGATCCCCGGCGTGAAGGTCGAGTCCCTTGATGCTGCCGGTTTCAAGAAGGGCATCGTCGGCGTCGTCGAAGATGACGTAGCAGCGCTCGCCGTCGATGTGCCGAACTGTGCCGGTGTACCAGAATTGCTCGGTGCCTTTGCGACCAATAACCCGTTGACCTACTGTCCACATAGATGATTCTCCTCTGTGACGAACTTTCACCCCGCAGCCAGACAATGACCTCATGGGGAGCACCTTGATTATTCTCCATCGCGCGGCATTTGACAAGTGGTGCAAAAAAGGGGACAGGCCCCGTTGTGCGAAGCACCCTCCGGGCCGTTCCGGCAACGGGGCCTGTCCCCTTTTTTGCACCACCGCTGCCGAATTGGGCAGCGGAATATAGTCTAAAAAAGACCCACTTACCCCTACAGACTCAAGGACACCCTCCCATCATGACGGCACCAACCTACGAAAAACTCACCGCACCCACCCAAGGCACCCGCGTCACCGTCGACGCCAACGGCAACTGGAACATCCCCGACGATCCGATCGTCTGCCTGCTGCGCGGCGACGGCATCGGCCAGGACGTCGGCAGCGTCCCCGGCATCACCACCTGCGCCGTCAAGGTCCTCGACGCCGCCGTCGCCAAGGCGTATCAAGGGCAAACGCAAGATCCACTGGTTCGACGTCCATGCCGGCGACGTGGCCCGCGCCATGTACCATCCCGCAGGTCAAGGACGAGCAAGTCGCCGGCCTCAGCGAGGACGAGCAGCGCCAGCTCTACCTGCCCGACGATACGCTCAAGGCGTTCGAGTATTACAGCCTCGGCCTCAAGGGACCGCTGACCACGCCGATCGGCGGCGGCTTCCGCAGCATCAACGTCTACCTGCGCATGCGCTTCGACCTCTATGCCTGCGTCCGGCCGGTGCAAGTATTTCAAGGGCGTCGAGGCGCCGAACAAGCGGGCCGACAAGGTCAACATGGTGATCTTCCGCGAGAACACCGAGGACGTGTACTGCGGCATCGAGTTCAAGAGCAACAGCGACCGGGCCAAGAAACTGATCGCCGTTGCTGAAGGAATGGGGCTACAACGTCGTGCCGTCGTCGGGCATCGGCATCAAGCCGATGAGCCCCGAGGGCAGCAAACGGCTGATCCGCATGGCCATCCGCTACGCCATCGACAAGAAGCTGCCCACGCGTGACGCTGATGCACAAGGGCAACATCATGAAGTTCACCGAGGGGGCCTTCAAGGACTGGGGCTACGAGCTGGCCAAGCGACGAGTTCCGCGACCAGATCGTCACCGAGGACGAGGTGTACAAGGGAGCGGACGCCAAGGGCAAGGTGCTGCATCAACGACCGCATCGCCGACAGCATGTTCCAGCAGATTCAGCTGCGGCCCGACGAGTACAGCGTCGTCGCCACGCCGAACCTCAACGGCGACTACATTTCCGACGCGGCGGCGGCCATGACCGGCGGCATCGGCCTGGCGGCCGGCGCCAACATCGGCGACAAGGCCGCCATGTTCGAGGCGACGCACGGCACCGCGCCCGAAGTACACCGGCAAGAACATGGCCAACCCCGGGGCGGTGCTGCTTTCGGGCGTGATGATGCTCGAGCACATGGGCTGGGACGAGGCGGCCAAGATGGTCAACAACGCCCTGGAAGCGACGTTTGCCGAGGGCGAGGAGACCGCCAAGAAGGGGCCGGGCGGCAAGCTGTATGTCACCTACGACATTGCGCGGCAGTTCGCCGGCTATGGGGCCGAGGCGGGGGCGAGCAGCGCGGCGTTTGCGGAGAGGATTGTGCACCATCTTTAGGGGCTGGCGTGATGAGCATGTTTGCCGGCGGCGGATCGACAGACGCGGCCGGCTTAGCCCCGGCAGGGGGCGGCAGATAATAGCCCAGCGATTTATCGCTGGGTAAGGCTCGACCCCTTCTCGAACCCTGTATGACAATCCAACCGTCCACCCGGAAGGGCGTTGCATCATTGCACCCACCCCAAAGGGCCTGCATTGCACTGCAACGGCCTGCATTACACCGCATTGCACTGCAATGATGCAACGATGCAACGACCCAACAATGAGGATCCTTCGATGAGCAACCAATACCCATCCCCTGCCCCCGAATTCAACAAACGCTGCGCCAGCCGCTGCGTTGCCAAGGCATCCGTGGCGATCGCCCTTCTGGGCCGCGTGGCTCCTGTTCGCAACCGCCAGCGACGTCGCTAAATGCCGTGGGTGTGACTTCCGGCTGACGCTTACTCTGCGCAGCGGATGATCGACGCTAATGGGGACCTTGTTTCGCGTCCTGCGTGCTGGATGCTCCGGTGTGTCGCAACTGCTCCAGGTTACCGCCAGGTGCTTGGTTGCTCCGGTCGATCCGACCGACGCGCATTACGGTTCAAGCCCGAGTCAGCCAAAGGTGGTAAATCGTAATCTCAGGGGCGGCCGCACCGGAGTGCATGTACTTGAAGTCACGCACGTGCGAACTGACATGAGGTACTTGGGAGCAAGCGGTGGCGACGCCGCGGTAAACCGGTTTGGGGTTGGTCAGCAGAGGAATCATCTGCGGCCGGGTTCCGCGAGAGAGAGGCTTTGTCAAGTCACCGGGAAGCAAGTATCCGCTCCTAGCGTACCCGACCATCATTCCCTCCCTCATAGCCCAGGCATACTCGCCCGCGATGAACCGCCGGAGCCCGAGGTCGCAATAATGCTCACCCACGGCGTGGTCTCTGTCGATTGGCTTACACTCTATGAATAGGCCGTCCACGTCGGGGTAGGCGGTGGCCCGCGTCGGGATCAGGTGGAGAAACAGGTCTGGCCGTTTTTCCAGCATCTTACCGTCATACGCCCTTAGCCCCGGCGTCGGAGTTACGCAGAAAAGGGAAGTAGTGAATCCAGGCACGAGCCCGCGAACCAGCACCTCGTTGACCAACGTGGCGTAGAGCACGGTGTTTACCTCGACTTCACCAGCTGCGGCCAAGCTGAAGCCCGGCGGCGGTGAAGCGAGAATCAGCTCCCATGCCTTTACTACCGCATCGCGAAAAAGGCAAAGCAGTCGGGGTTGGATCGCCGGATGTGGGATCTGGCGTTTCGGTCGTGGGAGGAAGCCAAGTGCCATGGTGTTAGGAGGTAAATACGTCCAAGTGATCTCGGATGATGTCAGCCGCGAGAATCCTGGCCCGAGTCTGCGTCCAGTAGCGATATTGGTTCCGTATTCCGACCACCAAGCCGCCGGTGTGCTTGAAGACGATCTGTGAGGCTCCGGTGTTGTCAGCAATTGGGACTACCTTTTGGTAAATCTCCTCGTCAACCTCCACGGCTGGGTCGCCAAGCAATATTGCGCCGAATGTCTGTCCGGCTCTTGGCTCGCCACTTGGAAACCAAAGATTCGCTTGGAGCCCCTCTGCCTCCTTCTCCACGATCGGAGTGAGCAAAGACCTCAGCCGATCCATAAACCGGCGGCACTCGGCCATAGTTGGCAGGGCGCACGCCCGCTTACCAGACGACCCGCGATAGGCTTGACCGACGTCGAGAGTGTCCCTGATGACGTCAAGATCGTCGTCATTCAGGCCATGGATTGAGGCAAAGAGTTGGTCTATAGCATGGAACACGTCGGCGTTGCCAGAGACCAAACGGGTGGACAGCTTCGCCACCGTTTTCTTCTGTTCATGCGTCAAGGCCTCCAACGGCATAATCGGGAAGTCCTCGATCGACTGCTTCTGGAGCTTGTTCCGCTCGGCCCCGAATTGCGATCCCGTAATGAGGCCGAAGTGCAGCCACACGTTGCTGTGGACGAGCAGGCTGAAGGTATCTAGCGAGAAGCTCGGCTTGGGGATGTCCATGGGTCGAGTATCCGTAATAGCTGGAGATGTACACCAGGTCGTCGAACGCGACATATCCAAACCCAATCGTCCGGTCCATGCCTGGAGACTGCTTGAGCAGCACCAGGGGGTTCCGATAAATTTCACGGCTTCGAGGCATGTGAAGCGTCGCGCGCTGAAATCGGTTGAGCTTACTGACATCTACGACGAATCCTTCCAGCCGCGTGGTTTGGAGGTTCGGGAGGCCATGGAGTTCTTTGGCGTCGTATTGAGTAGGATTATCCTCGGAAATGATATAACCTTGCCCCTCGGCAAGCATGTTTCGTTCCCAGTATTCCGATACACGGAGTGCGCCGTCTTTTAGCAGTAATTTGCGCACCACGTCCATGTCGAGGAGCGAGCCGACGAGCCAGCCCTTCCAAAGCCAAGTCTCTCTTTCAGCCTCAAGCGGGTTAACGACGCGAGAGGCGTCCGCGTCGATCCTGAACTCCCCGCGGTCGTTCAGGTCGGAATCATAGTGGGGACACACTAGCTGGGTACGGGTGTCTTCGCCCGCCCGTTCATTGCGTGCGAAAAGCAGGATGAATGGCTGGTCCGTTCCGGGCCACACTCCGGTTTTTGCGAGACTGACGCCCGAGATTATGCCGGTAATGTCCATTATGCGGAAGACAATGTTCCTCGCGGATGTAGGGATCGGCTTGTTCTTCAGCAATAGTCGGGCTGGCAGGGCCATCGCGATCCTGCCGCCCTCTTTGCACCATTCTGTCGAGCGGATCAGGAAGGGGATGTCGGGATTGAAGTCTGGGTTCTGGAACGCATCAGTCCCAACCACGCCGGCGCGTTTCAGCACACCGCGGCATACCTTTTCCATTTCTTTGCCGAGGCTGCGCGGGACGCTGGTCCACGGGGGATTGCTGATGACGATATCATATCGGCGGTTTTGCTCAGGGCCAACCGCGTCGCCAATGCTGCCGATCACCGGCCCTGTCGGTTCATCAACCCCTTGTCGGCGGACGGGGAACAGGACCCGCCCGCGTAAGTCCTCAAACTTCAACTCGGAAAGTGGCTGCGGTCGCGGATCGAGTTCTAAGGCAGTTAGGTATAGACTGAGCGCGGCCAGCCGGATGGCATTTTCACTCACGTCGAACCCAACCAGCTGACTGTTGAGGATCCTGCGGATCGTCCGCCGGTCCGGGCGTCGGCCACGCGCTTTCCACACTTCCTGGTAGAGCCGCCGGAAGGCGAGCACGAGGAACACGCCGGCTCCACAGGCGGGGTCCAGCACCCTGGCATGCTCGGCTGACGGGAGTTCGTGGAACGCCTCGTCCAGCAGCGTCACTGCGATATTGCGAGGCGTGTAGTGAACACTGGTGGCGGCAGCCTCCTCCCGCTCCCAGTGCCAGCAGAAGTCCTCGTAGACCTGACTCAACAGACCGACGGGGACGTGGGCGAAGTCAAACGTCCCCCAGTCGAACAGCAGTTGGTAGTCCTCGCCCTTCGGCTCCGCCCCGAGTACGACGGCCGTCAAGTGGCTGAACACGTTAACCTTGTTAACCTTGGTCAACTTGTCAATGCCTCGGAAATACTGCTCGCCACTGCCGCTCAGGGGCAAAAAATCGCCGTTAAACGTGGTGTCGAGCCAAAGGCAGGTGGCGGCAGTGTTCACCGGTCCGTCAAAGCAGTCTTCCCACGTCGAGGCCTTGGGAGCGACCTGTGGGATGGCTTCCTGGGTGATGATCTGGCGGTCCCGAAGGAAGCGGAAAAACAGGGCGCGCCCGAGCAGTGAAAGCACGTCGGGGCGGATCTGCGGTGTTGCCGCCAGCCGAGAGGCCGAGTGCATCAGCAGCGCCCGAAGTCGCGCGAAGACGCCATCCTCTCGGCCAATGTCCTTGTCCCAATCGACGACCCCGTTCACAAGGCGTGAAAAGAGTGTGCGGCCTTCGACTGTGGAAGGGGTGTAGGGTGCCCACTGAACCTCTACATCCTCGAATGCGACCGGCGCGACCTGAATGCGTCCCGGCGCGACCCGGGCCAGGTAGGCTCTCTCTCCACGGCAGGCGAGACGGCTCCGGACCCGGCCAATCATTTCGCCGAGGGGCCAGTTGGATGCCGACAGACGAGTTTCATCGACGAAGTAAAGAATCGGCCGCCCTTGGGCTTCCGCAACTCCGTCAGGCGAATCAGGGGCACTGTGCCTCGCAGAGATTAAGTCGAGGTAATCTTGGTGGTCGGGCTCGGCGCTCCCCGTAAAGAGACGGACGCACCCGTCAGCTATGCCGTAGCTCTTAAGTTCCTCCCGCAGGGGATTGTTCAAAGCGGAGGGCATGGTGGTTTTGTATTTGGTCCAATAGCCGGCGAGGCCCCGTTCCGCAAGGGCAGGTCACGCCTGTCCTTCTGTAGGCGCACAGCCGCCTTACAAATGAATTGTGCGAAGGAGTTTTACACAAATCCAGTCTATTCAGATTTCCCGCCGGCCAGTAGGTCAGTAGGTGCCCGTCCCCACGGAACATTTCCCCCCTGTTGCCAACCGGAATGTTCTTGGCACCCATTGCGAACCCCGCAGTATGCCGCGACCCGGTTGCTTTCCAGAAGTACGATCGAGCGCGCTCCGGTCCGCAACACCGACGCGGGTTTTCCAGTTCAAATCGCATACTTCAGTCACCCCAGACCGATGCATCGAAATGGCCCCGGTTACCTCGCCGCTTACAAAGCGGTCGGGAAAAGACGTGACCTCCTGGATCGTCCTGGTGTTAACCCGGCTCGTTAAAGAACAACAGGCCGACGTTGCCCGGCTTCAGGAATTCGTCTCCGCCCTCGACAATCGCCATTTGCCGGCAGAATGGTATAGTATGTCCAATGCGCCTTGGTCCGGCCTCGCACAAGGAAGACCATGCCCACCTCTGAATCGACTTGCTGGAGCGTTATCCGCGCCGCCGCGGCCGGCAGCCCCGCCGACCGCGAGGAACTGGCCCGCCGTTACCTCGGCGTCGTTCGGGCATACCTTGCCGCCCGTTGGCGCGGCTCGCCGCTGAGCGAAGATCTCGACGACGCCACGCAGGAGGTATTCGTCGAATGTTTCCGTGCGGGCGGCGCGCTGGAGGTCGCAGGCGCCGGCCGCGTGCCCAACTTTCGGGCTTTCCTCTACGGCGTCATCCGCAATGTGGCACGCCGCTTCGAGAGCCGGCCCGTACGCGCCACCGGCCCGCCGCCCGATGTCGCGGCGGATGACGAGAGTCAATCTCATCTCTTTGAACGAACCTGGGCGCAGGCGATCATGGCCGAGGCGGCCGCTTTGCAGCGGCAGCGCGCTGCCGCGCTCGGCCCAGAAGCGGTCAACCGGGTCGAGCTGCTGCGGCTGCGTTTCGAGGAAAACCTGCCCATCCGGGCGATCGCCGAGCGCTGGGGCAGCGACACGGCAAGCCTGCACCACGCTTATGCCCTTGCCCGAAAGGAGTTTAGGACCGCCCTCTTGGAGGTCGTGGCGTTCCATCAACAGGGCACGCCGGCGGAACTGGAACAGGAAGCAGCGAGCCTGCTCAAGTCGCTTTCTTGATTTTTTGCTTTTTTTTGTCTTTTCTTGCGCGAAAATGACCACTGCCTTGATCCTGGGAGCAGCACCCTACGCGCTACTGCTACTGGAGTATCCGGAGATTCGATCATGAACCAGCCGCACGAATCGAACAGGACCGTCGACCTCCCCTCCATTCCACCCGACTCCCTCGACGCGGGTCTGGCCGCCGGCTTCGCCAAGCCGGTCGAAGGCGCCCCGTTCCACGCTGGACGCCTCGCAATGTCCCGTGCTGCTGCGTGAGGCCGACGGGGAGAGCGGCCGCGTCGTCAAGCCGAACTCGGACGCCATGCCCGACAAGGACGAAGCCGGCGACCGCTACCAGCTCTACGGCGAGATCGCCCGCGGCGGAATGGGGGCCGTCCTGCGCGGGCGGGATGTCGACCTCGGCCGCGATCTGGCGGTGAAAGTGCTGCTGGGGAAGTACGCCCAACGGCCGGAGATCGCTCAGCGTTTCATCGAGGAAGCCCAAATTAGCGGCCAGTTGCAGCACCCAGGCGTGGTGCCGGTCTACGACATCGGCCGCTTCGGTGGGCGACCGTTCTTCACCATGAAGCTTGTCAAGGGCCAAACCCTGGCGGCGCTGCTCAGGGATCGCACCAACCCAGCCACGGATCGGCCGCGTTTGCTCAGCGTCGCCCTCCAGGTGGCCCAGACGTTGGCGTATGCGCATGCCAAAGGGGTAATCCACCGCGACCTGAAGCCGGCCAATATCATGGTCGGCGCCGTTCGGCGAGGTCCAGGTCATGGACTGGGGCCTGGCCAAGGTGCTGGCCGAGGGGGGCATCGCCGACGAGCAGCGGGCCAGCCGGGCCCACAAGCAACCCGATGACATAACGACTATTCGCACCGCGCACAGCCTCGGCAGCGGCGGCATCTTCGGCACGGAGACAGAGGCGGGATCGCTCCTGGGCACGCCGGCTTACATGCCGCCGGAGCAGGCCAATGGCGACATCGCCCATCTGGACCGCCGCGCCGACGTGTTCGGCCTCGGCGCGATCCTGTGCGAGATCCTCACCCGCAAGCCGCCTTACGTCGGCCGCTCGCCTGAGGAAGTTCGTCGCAAGGCTTCAAACGGCGATGTGGCCGAAGCCCATGCGCGGCTCGATAAGTGTGGGGCCGATGCGGAACTGATCGCCTTGACCCGCGCGTGTCTTTCACCTGAAGCGATCGACCGGCCGAAAGACGCGCAAGCCGTGGCCGCCGCGTTGACGGCCTACCTCGACGGCGTGGAAGCACGTTTGCACCAGGCAGAGCTGGCCCAGGCCGAAGCCAGGGCCAAGGCGGTGGAGGAAGCCAAGCGGCGTCGGCTGACGCTGGCACTGGCGGCGACGGTGCTGCTGGCGCTAATGGTCGGCGGCGGCGGCTGGCTGTGGGTCAAGGCCGACCGGGATGCACGGCTGGCCCAGGTGACCCGCGAGGTCAACGACGCCCTGAATCGGGCCACGGTGTTGTGCGAGCAGGCAAAGGCTGCCCTCGTGGGCGGCTCGGCCCTGTTCGCCCAGGCGCGCGAGCAAGCCCAGCGGGCTTCAGCCCTGGCCGAGACGGGCCCGGCCGACGACCAACTCAAGGCCCAAGTGCGGGCCCTGCAAGCGGAGCTGGACGCGGAGGAGAAGGACCAAAAGTTGCTGGCCGCCCTCGATGTCGCCAGGCTGGCCCAGGCGGAGACCCCGACTGCCGAGAGCCTGTTCGCTTTTGAGCGGGCGGTGCCGTTGTTCCGTGAGGCGGTGCGGGCCTACGGTCTGGAGGCAGGGAAGGGTGACCCCGAGGCCGTGGCGAAACAGATCCGGGAGCGGCCAGCCCTTGTCCGCCAGAGGCTCGTGGCTGCCCTGGATCGGTGGGTCGAGTTGGCGGCCGACCCACAGTTGGGGATTACCGAGCCGCACCTGGACTGGCTGCGGGCGGTGTTCGTGGCCGCCGAGCCGCAGGACGGCTGGACGCGACAGTTCCAGGCGGCACGCGAGGAGAAAGACGTGGCGAAGCGGCGGCAGGCCCTGGAGAAGCTGGCCGCGGAGGCCGACTTGGGCCAACAGTCGCCCTTATCCACGACCCGCCTGGCATGGTCTCTGCGGAATGTCCAAGCCGAGGCCAGTGCGTTGCGGCTGCTGCGTCGGACGCAGCAACAGTATCCGGGCGACCTCTGGGCCAATCACGAACTGGGACAAGCGCTCCGATACGCGCAGCCGCCCAAATACGCCGAAGCCGTGTGTTATCTGACGGCGGCAGTGGCCTTGCGGCCGGAAAGCGCGGCGATTCGCATTAGCCTGGGCGAGGCACTGCTTGACAAGGGTGATGTGGACGAGGCCATCGCCTGTTTCCGCCAGGCCATCAAACTCGATCCGAAGCACGCCTTGGCCCCCTTCAGCCTGGGCTATGCGTTGATGCGCAAGGGTGAGGTGGACGAGGCCATCGACTGCTATCGCCAGGCCATCAAACTCAATCCGAAGCTCGCCATGGCACACAACAACCTCGGCAATGCGCTGCTTCGCAAGGGGAAGTTGGACGAGGCCATCGCCAGATTCCGCCAGGCCATCGCCCTCGATGCGAAGTTCGCCATGGCCCACAACAACCTGGGCATTGCACTGCTTAACAACGGCGAGGTGGACGAGGCGCTCGCCAGCTTACGTCAGGCGAGCGAATTGAATCCGAAATACGAAGAGGGCCGGCCAGCGCTCGCGCGGGCGAAGCGGTTGGCGGCGGCGCGGGACAAACTCCCCGCCTTCCAGAACGGCAGCTACACGCCGGCAAGCAACGAGGAACGCATTGGCCTGGCCGCGTGGTGCAACATCAAAAAACTGCATCACGCCGCGACCGGCCTGTACGCCGCTGCCTTCGCCACCGACCCCAAGGTGGCCGACGATTTAAGTTCCGCGCACCGGTACGACGCCGCCTGTGACGCGGCCTTGGCTGCTGCGGGGCAGGGCGAGGACGCCGCCCAACTCGACGACAGGAAGCGGGCCCGGCTGCGAAGGCTGGCCCTCGACTGGCTGCGCGCCGACCTGGCCCTGCTCCGCAAGCAACGGGAAAGCGACAAGCCCGCCGACGGTTCCACCGTGCAGCAGACACTCCAGCACTGGCAGCAGGACAGCGACCTGGCCGGCATTCGTGACGCGGCGGCCCTGGCCAAACTGCCGGCGGAGGAACGGACGGCCTTCACGGCGTTATGGGCGGACGTGGCGGAAATGTTGAAAATGGCGGCGGAAATGTCGAAATAGCCATGTTTCTTGCGGTAGCTGAACTCGCCAGATTTTAGATTAGCGGAATTCTGCCGAATTCCGCTACGCCCAAATTAAGCCTTGAGCACGCAGTAGTCACAGGCTGCAAAACGGCATACCCCCACCCAAGACCCGTTGACCCACACGTCCGCCCTTCCTATAGATGCTCCCCTCAACAAACTATATCCCAGCCGGCCGCCGCGGCCTGTGCAAGCGATTTGGGAAGGGAGCACAATATGGGTATCCCCAGCCGTCGGTTTTTCCTTGCCTGCGTCAGCCTGGTTTGCCTTTCTTTGCCTGCTTGCATGCAGGTTCCCGTGTGCATCCCGGAATTGAGTTATATCAACCCCGTCGACCTGGGGCCGGCCAGCGCTGAGGTGCACGCTTTCCGCGTCGATATCACCGAAAAAACAGTGGTGAATATCGACCAGGATTTCAAGGCGGCGGGCGGCGGTGTTGATTACTATGAATTCACGCCGTTGCAGCTGTCGGCCGCGCGGCACAACACCTTTGCAGTTGGACGTGAGCTGTGCCTACGGCTGGCGCTTCATTGGAATTTGGGACCATTGGCCGACCCGGACCACACACACGGTTGCAGTGCGCTTGTATCGCCGTGGTTTTGAGACGGCCGAGCTTAAGCCGGGCCAGCGCGTGTCCGACACCTGGACGACGGCAACCGACCTGGCTGCCAAGGAGAAAGCCGTGGACGACCTGCTGGGCGTCTCGCCGCTGCAGAGCACGTCGCCGCTCAAACCCATTACCGGAACGGGCTTTCGTTCTCCGCCTGCACTGGAGCTAGGCACAAAATCGTCCGGCCACCGGGAAGCGCTGTTGTTTGCCGCCGGTGAGTATGAATGGGTGGCTCATCAGGCCGCGGAGCTTGATGCGGAGGAGCAAGCCATACGTAGCCGTGTTCTCGCCAAAGCCCGCCGCCTCCATGACCTGGCCAACGGCAATTGCGACCCGCCTAAGAAGTAACCTGGCAGGGCGGGAATGGCTAGTGGTTAGCCTTTTTGCTTGCTGTGGACAAAACTCCGAACAGCAAATACCGTAGCTGCGTCCATAACAACCACGGCTAACCTCCAGTCCAGTCCTCTCCAGGTGTTGAAATGAAAAACGCTTCCATCGTGAAAACGCACCCCGCAATGACCACTTTCACGGCGTTGCTCCTGTGCGCCGCGGCGGTCCACGTTGGCGCGGGCCAAGACGTGCAGCCGCCCAAAGAAGCCGGCACACAGCTGCCGCCTGCTCCAGCCGCGTTGGCGGTTCCGAAACCCGCGCCGGCAAACGACCAGCCTTACGCACCGCAACCTATTTTGCAAGGCGGCATCGTCGTCACGCTTTTCCCGCATGACTCGCCGTACCTGCGAAAGGACAAAATCCGCGAGGCCGAAAAATACAACATGAACAAGGACGTTCCCGGCCGCATCGGCAGCATCGTCCATATCCACAACCCGTCCATCGAGGTGCATTTGGTGGACCGCAGCCTTAATACCGGGTCGGTCGTCATTCTGGCGGCGGGCGGCGGACACAACACGCTCAACGTGGGCTCGGAAGGCGCTGACTTTGTCCCCTTCTTCTACAACTTTGGCGTCAACACGGTGATCCTTCGCAATCGCCTGCGCAGCGACGGCTACAACCCAAAGACCGACGCGGTCAACGACGCTCAACAGGCGATTCGCCTGGTGCGCGCCCACGCCAAGGAATGGAAAATCGATCCCAACAGGATCGGCATCATGGGATTTTCGGCCGGCGCTGAATTGGCCGCGCCGGCGGCGATTTTTTATGACGAGTTTGACAAGAAAAACAAGGACTCAAGCGACCCTTTGGCGGGAACCACTTCCAGGCCCGATTTTGTGGGAATCGTTTATCCCGGCCCAACGCCCTTCACCCGTGGTGCAACGCCGGCTATCCCGCGCAATGTGCCGCCGTCGTTCATCACCTGCGCCGGTTCCGGCGACCAGGGGCACGCGGTCTGGGCAAATGAATACTTTACCGCCATGCTCAAGGTCAGTGTGCCGAACCTCGAAATGCACATCTATGCCAACGGTCATCACCCAGGCAGCGGTTCCACAGGCGGCTTAACGGATCGCCTGGGCACGCCCTACGGGACCTGGCAATATCGTTTCATCGATTGGTTCCGCGACCTGGGATTCCTGCAGCCACCAGGCGTGGAAACCAAGGCGGCGAAGGACGTCGCAGCTTACGCCAAGAAAGGCCGCAAGGGTGGCGCATAAACACCCGTGAGGGATGCCACCGTGAACAAACCGCTGGGGGTGGCACAAGGAAAGTGATGGCGGTGAATTGAACCCCATCAGGGCGTGCCGCCACCACCACCGAGGCCCCCGCCCAAACCGCCGCCCAGGCCAGGATTGGCGCCGAAGCCGCCGCCCATGCCGCCTGTGAAGCTGCCGAAGCCGCCCATGTTAGGAAACGCACCGAAACCGCCGCCCATGCCAGGGTACGCGCCGAAGCCACCCATGCCAGGATATGCGCCGAAACCGCCATAAGTTCCGTAGGGGTTGAATCCGCCGCCGTAGGCGCCCATGCCGCCACCGTAGGCGCCCATGCCGCCGCCATAGGGACTGTAGGGGTTGAATCCGCCACCGTAACTGCCGTAGGGGCTCATGCCGTAGGGGCTCATGCCGTAGCTGCCGTAGGGGCTCATGCCGTAGCTGCCGTAGGGGCTCATGCCGTAACTGCCGTAGGGGCTCATACCATAAGCACCATAAGCGCTATAAGGGCTGGTGGCAAAGGCGCTTGCGCCGCTGCCGTTGCCGTACAAGTTCGTCAGATTAATGGGCTGAGTCACCGGGCTGGATCCACTACTACCACTAACGAGGCCAACAGCTCCGGGAGAGCTGCCGGTGTATGTGCTGCCGGCGTAGGGGCTTATGGCCGAGCCGTTGTAGGGCCCGTAAAAGCTGCCGCTGCCCAACAGTGGGTTAATGGCGGTTTGATTGGCCGGAGGGTAAATCCCGGAGTTTGCGACGCTCTGTGCATTGGAAATAGGCTTGGGGCGAACGGAACTCCCGTTGGGACGGAGGATGGGAGTGGTTTGGGCTGCCGCGCGCTCGATAGCCGGCCCGCCGCAGAAAATGCCTAATACTGCCACGCCGATGGTGAACTTTGGCAAGAGTTGTCGGATCATGAGTGGCTCCTCAGAGTTGGATATGAACTTTTGTACCCTGCACGGGTCGCATCGGTGTACGGCACGTCGAAGGCTCTTCATCCATTGTTGGGTGCGCAAGTGCACAAGTCAATGCTAACCCGCCAGACAAAGGATGGTTGGTGCGGCCTGCACCCCTGCATCGGTGCGGATTCCACGGTCGCACCGATTGTTCAGGCTTGCCCCAACAGTTGTAGAACGCCAGGGCATCGTGAACTTGCGCTGGAATTTGGGAAATGCAAATGAGCACTGCCGACAAAAAAAGCCCGCACCTTTTTGGGAGGTGCGAGCTTGTGGTCGATTGATTTGAAACAAGCGAAATGCTTGGGATTAGCGGTAAGCTCCCATGCCGCCGCCGTACATGCCGCCCATGCCGCCCATGGAACCCATGCCGCCGCCGTACATGCCACCCATGCCGCCGCCCATGCCGCCGCCCATGCCGCCGCCGTACATGCCGCCCATACCGCCCATGGAACCCATGCCACCCATTCCCATGCCACCCATACCGCCGTAGGGGCTCATGCCGCCCATGCCCATACCGCCCATGCCCATACCGCCCATGCCCATACCGCCCATGGAACCCATACCTCCCATTCCCATGCCGCCCATACCCATGCCGCCCATGCCTGGCATACCACCACCCATCATTCCCATGCCGCCCATGCCTGGCATACCACCACCCATCATTCCCATGCCGCCCATGCCTGGCATACCACCACCCATCATTCCCATGCCACTCATGCCACCCATGCCGCCCATGCCACCCATCATTCCACTCATTGCGCTCATGGAACTGCCGCTACCGAACATATTAGTGAGGTTGACTGGTTGAGTGGCGCCAAACATTGTGGTACTGCCTCCACCCATGCCGCCCATACCTCCCATGCCGCCCATTCCCATACCGCCCATGCCGCCCATTCCCATGCCGCCCATACCGCCCATTCCCATGCCGCCCATACCCATGCCGCCCATACCCATGCCGCCCATGCCACCATAGCCGCCACCGAGGCCACCACCCAAGCCGCCACCATAGCCGCCACCGAGGCCACCACCCAAGCCGCCGCCATAGCCGCCGAGGCCACCGCCCAAGCCGGAAGCACCGGCTCCGCTTAGGCCTGACGCAGCGAGGGAAGCGTTATACTGCTGCCCAGCTTGGGCCCCGGCAGCCATAATAGATCCGGGGCTGCCGTTCAAGCCGCCACCAACTGGACCCGCAGCGTAAGGATTGGACAGCGGGCTTGCTGGCGGTCGAATCGTGCCAGCAGCACGTAAGTTTGGTTGGGCCTGGACCGCGCACGATTCACCCGCCACAGCTAGCCCGACCAGCGCCAGAACGCCGCCAAACCCGCTGAATTTCATACCCCCGCGCAAATTCGTCATCAAATGCTCCAATGCAACCCGAGGTGGCTTCCCCTTTGGAAACAGCATCGACGTTTTCGGCATCGATGTTCCTGTCTTCCGTCAGATAATTAAGTATACCGCACCCAGGGGGCATGTCCACCATAATGTTTCCGCAATTGCCGAAAATAACTTTTATTTGGCCTTGACGCAGGCGGGCCGTTTGTTATTGTCCCGCACCCTTTCATATCGCAGACAGCGCGTGCGACAGTACGCGCCACGTCTCGAAGGCAATAGCTAGCCGATCCCGTGGGGGATCAAGTGGGATCAGCTGGAAAGCCGGGTGGGGGAGGAGATGGGGGCTATGCGCAAACGATTTAGTTGGCTGGCGGCGCTGGTGGTGTTCGGATTCATTTGGGCGCCAGACGCGGCCCATGGCCAGCAGCCGGAGATGCCGTCGGCCTCCGGCGTCTACTGGCCCTTTGGCCCCGACCACCTTGAACAGGGCGGCTTTTATATTGCCGGCCAGTTCGTGTACTTTGCTCAAACCAACCCGATGAAAGAGCAGCAGGTCGCCTACCGCGGCATTCAGGACGCCGACGGCACCATCGGCGCGGCCATTGGCCTGGGCAACACGCCTGGTCAGTGGATCGGCAGCAAGGTGGTGGCCCTGGACACCTCACAGCTCTCAGGCCCCAACACGTATACACCCGGCTTCAGTCTCAACCTCGGCTACAGGTTCCAGGATGGCTGGGTGATCGATACGCGCTGGATTCACCTGGTGGACGCCCGTTATTCCGCCACGGCGGGGCTGCTGCCGCCGACGCCGATTGGCGGATCGGCCCAGGAAACCTTTGTTTCCTCGCCGGTTTACAACTTCACGCCTCCCTACTTTGGACCTGGCAACACGCTTGGCGTGGGATCATCCACTGCCGTGTTCGGCCTTTGGGATGGCGACAGTCAACAAACCATTTCCTTTGTGCAACGCTTCGACCAGTGGGAATTGACTGGGCGCATTCCCATCACGGACGAAGAATGCTGGCGAACCTATGGCCTCGTTGGGCCGCGGTTGGTTTCCATGTGGGAACGGTTTACCTGGACAGTCGTTCGCCAGGAGCTTGACGGCAGCAGTGAACCGGAAGATTCCGCTTCGTATACCAATGTCGTGTCCAACCGGCTTTACGGTGTCCACGCCGGCGTCGGCAACGAATGGTTTCTGGGCGACACCCGCTGCGGCGCCTTCGCTATCAGCCTCGACACTCAGGGGGCCTTGTTCGTCGACTTGATGAAGGGCCGGCCCAAATACGAGCTGGGCGACCATAGCACCGCCGCCCAGCACGGCATCGACTTGATCAGCATCGTGCCCGAGGCCGACGGCCAGCTCAATTTCACGTGGTATCCCTACCATGGCATTGAGGTTCGTATCGGCTACGAAGGGATGGTGTTCTTCAACACCTACTCGTCGCCGCGACCGATCGATTTCAACTTCGGCTCGATCACGCCCGCCTACTCCTCGACGATCAGAACCATGCAGGGGTTCACCCTCGGCCTGGGTTTCGTCTTCTAAGTTGGCGGCTCATTTATTGCTAACACCATTTGGTAGGACGGCCTTCCCAGGCCGTCCGTACCGGCACGGACGGCCTGAGAAGGCCGTCCCACAGAACTCATACACCGCGCCCACTGACCACTGCCGCCCCCCTCGAATATAATCCCCCCTTTGAAATACGCACCCGTTCGCTGGGCTGTCATGCGGCGCCAGCAGCGGTGATTCCACAGCACTGAAGGAGCTTGGCATGGCTGACGACCAGAACGACGGGCGTAAGGATTACCATAAAGGACCGCCACCTTGGACGAAGCTGTTCAGCGCCTTCAAGATCGCCCTGGATCCCAGGAAACTATTGCTCGCCGGCGCCGGCCTTCTGGTGATGTCGGTCGGCTGGTATGTGCTGGCGATTATTTTCTTCGGCTCCTATTCCAATAAACCGGAATGGAAAGATTTCAAGGATCGACTGGAGCCTGGCGCCAGCGATGAAGCCCGCGACGCGGTCTGGAAGGATTTCAAACGGGCCAGGCATCGCTGGTATCTTCTTTACGAAATGGCCGGAACCCCGCCGGTCGTCGAAAAAGAAGTGGAAGGCAAAAAAGAAAAGGTCCACGAGGTACGGTACGTTAAAGAAGACGCCACCGACGCCGCCATCAAGCGCGGCGACAGTCTCGATGAATTCCTCAATAAGGTCAAGAATCCCAATGCGGATGCGACGACCCCTCCCATCTACAAGCCTTATGGCCTCTTGCGGACAATGCCCTGGTTCGAGGATCGCGGCCGCAATCCCTATTTGCTGGCGAAAGACTACATCGCACTGGGTGAATTGCCCGTCGGCGACGGCACCCGGGGATTCACCGGGTGGCTGCTGCACGATCAGGTGCCCGTGCTGCTGGAGCCGCTGTTCAAGTTTTTCCGGCCGATCGGTTACCTGTTCGATGCCGAAGCGGGTTTCTTGAACCGCCTTTATTTGTTACTGGTCATCTTGTGGTCGTTGGCCACCTGGGCGTTTTTCGGCGGCGCCATCACCCGCATTGCCTCCGTGCAGATTGCCAGGAGCAACGAACGCGTCAGCTTGAAAGAGGCTGTCAAGTTTGTGGGCGCCCGGTACAAATCGTACTTGACGGCGCCGCTGATTCCGCTCCTGTTCCTGTTTGGGCTGGCTTTTGTGCTGTTTATCTTCGGATTGTTCGAAACTTATTTGTTCGGGCTAGGCGACGTTGTCGGCACTTTGCTTTGGCCCATCGCACTGCTCATCGGCCTGGTGATGGCGGTTGTCGTGGTCGGCCTGGTCGGCTGGCCGCTGATGTATTCGACCATCAGCGCAGAGGGAAGCGACAGCTTCGATGCGATCAGCCGCTCGTACAGCTACGTCTACCAGGCGCCCTGGCAATACATCTGGTATGGATTGGTCGCATTGGCCTACGGCGCAGCCCTGGTATTTTTCGTTGGGTTCATGGGGTCGTTGCTGGTTTACATGGCCAAATGGGGCGTCACGCTGGCGCCGTCCACGGCCAGCCGCGAGCCGTCCTACTTGTTCCAGTATGCACCCACCTCTTTTGGTTGGCGTGAATTGCTGCTGCAAAACAGCCCGAACGTCAAAACAGATTTCGAGGTCACCGGGCTCGGCAAACCAAGGTACCCGACAGAGGTCAAGTTCGATGAGAAGACTTACAGCGACGCGCCGAGCAACAAAATCGGCGCCTTCATTTTGTCCGTCTGGTTGTACCTGCTGTTCCTGCTGGTCATCGGCTTCGGCTACAGCTATTTCTGGACCGCGAGCACGATCATTTACATGCTCATGAGGCAAAAGGTGGACGAGACGCCCATGGACGAGATCCACCTCGAGGAGGAGCCGGAACAGCCGTTCCCGCCGCCGGCGCCCGCCCCGGCCCCGGCTGCCGCGGACGCCCCAAAGACTGCTCCTGCGCCGCTGCAGATGGTCGATTCGCCGCAGTTGCGACCGCCCGCTCCCGCGCCGGCCGAGGAGCCCAAACCGCCCGTTTAATACTGCAGCGCGGGCTGGGTGGCACGCCCTGAGGTACTCCGAAGGGCGTGACAACCTTGCAATGCACCCACGCCCTTCGGAGTACCTCAGGGCGTGCCACCCAGGCCAACACGCTTTGCAATCCAGCCACGCCCTTCGGAGTACCTCAGGGCGTGCCACCCAGGCACCCAGGCCAACACGCTTTTCCCAAGGTTCTATTATGCCACGGCCGGTGCTCCTGTTCAGCGGACAATGGACCGACATGCCGCTCGCCGAGCTGGCCCCGAAACTCGCCGAGTGGGGTTACCAGGGCATCGAGCTGGCCTGTTGGGGCGACCACTTCGAGGTGCAGCGCGCCATCAGCGAACCCAACTATTGCCAGAATAAACTCGATTTGCTCGGCAAATACGATTTGCAGTCGCTGGTCCTGAGCAACCACCGCACCAGCACCGCCGTTTGCGATCGCATCGATGAACGCTACAAGATTTTGCTGCCCGATTACGTGTGGGGCGACGGTGACCAGAGCGGCGTCCGCCAGCGGGCCGAGGAGGAGATGATCGCCACGGTGCAGGCGGCCCAGAAACTCGGGGTCAACGTGCTGACCGGCTTCACCGGTTCCTCGATCTGGTCTTATGTCAACAGCTACCCCGCCGCCGATCCGGCGCTGATTGCCAAGGGTTTCGAGGATTTCGCCGACCGCTGGAACCCGATCCTTGACGCCTGCCAGGGCGCCGGCATCAAATTCGCCCTGGAGCTGCATCCCGGGCAAATCGCCTTTGACCTGTACAGCGCCGAGCGGCGCTGGAAGCACTAGGGGGCCGCGAGGAGTTTGGGTTCCTGTTCGACCCAAGCCACTTCCACTGGCAGGGCCTCGACCCGGTCGAATTCCTGCGCCGTTTTCCCGAGCGCATCTTATCACGTGCACATCAAGGACACGGCCTTGACGTTGAATGGCCGGGCCAGCATCCTAAATTCATACCTGCCCTACGGCGATCCGCGGCGCGGCTGGGATTTCCGTGCTCCTGGCCGCGGCGGTATCGACTGGGAAGCGGTGATTCGGGCCTTGAACGAGATCGGCTACGAAGGGCCCCTGGCCGTCGAATTCAAGGACGCCGCCATCGAGCGGGAATTCGGCGCCGAGGAGGCTTGCCAGTTCGTCAGGCGGCTAGATTTCGAGCCGGCCCCGCGCCGGGCAGGCTCGGCGTTCCATCAGCGGTAGGACAACCATGAACATCATTCCAATTGCCGAGTGCGAAGCCCTGAAAAAAGAGTGGACCGATCAGTTGGTCAGGTCAAGCCCGAGCGGCCGGAGCTGCAGCGCTTTGCCGGCGTCGTCGGCCGGGTGGTCACCGTCAACTACAACGGCAAGGCCGTCATCGACTTCCAGGACGGCGGCTGGTACGATATCACCGCCTCGGAAGAGTTCTTGAACAAGCTCGACGCCGCCGAGGCCAAGGCCAAATACAACCCCAAGGCCAACTGCGCCCAGCCGATTCCCGAGAAACAAGGCTGAGCATGATCCTGCTCATCGACAACTACGATTCGTTCACCTACAACCTCGTGCAGCGCCTCGGCGAGCTGGATCCCAACATCCAGCTGCGAAGTGGTCCGCAACGACCAGATCACTATCGACGAGATCGAGCGGATGCGGCCTAGCCACATCATCATCTCGCCGGGCCCGTGCACGCCGCGCGAGGCCGGCGTGTCCAACGACGTGCTGCGGCGTTTCGCCCCGACCGTGCCGATTCTGGGCGTTTGCCTGGGCCACCAGTGCATCGGCCACGTCTTCGGCGGCGAGGTGATTCGCAACTACCGCGTGATGCACGGCAAGACTTCGCCGATCTACCACGACGGCCAGGGCGTGTTCGCGGGCATGTCCAATCCGTTCGAGGCGACGCGCTATCACAGCCTGGTGATTCGCAAGGAAACCTTGAACAACCCCGATTTCGTCGTCAGCGCCTGGACGGAGGAAGGCGAGATCATGGGCGTCCGGCACAAATCCTGGCCGCTGCACGGCGTGCAGTTTCACCCGGAGAGCTTTCTTGACGCTCGAGGGGCCGCGGTTGTTGAGGAATTTTGTGGCGGGGGAAGGGTGAAGAGTGAAGAGTGAAGAGTGAAGAGTGAAAGGGTAAGTTCATTCCGAGCTTTCGCGGAGATGGCGGCCGGTCAGGGTGACGAAGACATCTTCCAAGCTGGCGTGCCGCGTCGTCAGGCGGGCCAGGTGTAAATTCCGTTGCTGAAGTGCATCGAGCAATGCCGGCAATGCCAGATGGGGCGCCGTGCAGGCCAGCACCACGGCATCTTCCTCGCGGCGGACGCTGACCACGGTGGCTAGCTGCCGCAAGCAGGCTTCATCCACGGTTTCGCCTTCCACCAGCAAAAACTCCACCAGGTGATCGCCACCCAGCCGGGCGATCAGTTCCGCGGGCGTGCCGAGGGCGATGACCTTGCCGTGATCGACCACGGCCACGCGGTCGCACAGCCGTTCGGCTTCGTCCATGTAATGAGTCGTGATGAGGATGGTGCGGCCCTGCGCCTTGAAACGGCGGAGGATGTCCCAGAGTTGCCGGCGCGACTGAGGATCGAGGCCCGTGGTGGGCTCGTCGAGAAAGATCAGCTCGGGATCGCCGACCAGTGCCAGGGCCACCGCCAGGCGCTGTTGCTGACCGCCCGACAGTTTGCCGACGTAGGCATTGGCCTTTTCGGTCAGCGACACTTCCTCGAGGACGATCCTGGCGTCCAGACCGCGGGTGTAGAAGCTGCGAAAAAGGTCGGCGGTCTCGCGGACGGTGAGCTTTTCGGCAAGGCGAGTTTGCTGCAAGGAAATGCCGAGCCGTTGCCGCAGAGCGTCGTCGTGCCGGCCCCAATGCATGCCCAGGACTTCAACGTCGCCGGAAGTCGGCGCCAGCAGCCCTTCGAGGATTTCGATGGTGGTGGTTTTGCCTGCCCCATTGGGGCCCAGCAAGCCAAAGCATTCGCCGGTCTGGACTGTTAGGTCGAGGCCGTTGACGGCGTCGACAGGTTGCGGTCGGGCCGGGTAGCGCTTCTTCAGATCACGGCAGCAAATCGCGGCAGGCATGAAATTGGTATACGGCCAGCGGCCTGAAAAACGATACCAACCCGAAGCGCAAGCGAGGGCGAGGTGTATCCCTCTCTTGCGCTTCGGGTTGGTATCGTTTGCCTGACCTACGGCTCAATAACGGAAACCCACGCTGAACAGGAAGTTGAGATCCTGGGTGTTGCTGTTGTTTTGGTCTTGCAGGATTTCACTCCAAATGTAGCCGTATTCGATGCGGAAACCAGCCTGGAAGACGCAGCAACCGCACAACGGGATTTCGAAGTCGGTGTGCACGGCGGCGAAGAGGCCGCCCATGGTGTCGGCGCGATGGCGGATGATGTCAAAATCGACGGATTCCGATCCGTAACGGCCGCCGCCGTCGACGCCGATGCGCCAGTTGGCGCCCTTTTGGGCCGCCGAACCCCACAGATACCATTCCCGGCCGCCGCCCAAATCGACGAAGGTGCGGTTGATGTCCTTGATGCTCACGCCGGGGACGCCGTTTTGGCCATAGTTCGTCAAAATCGGCGGCAACGTAGTCGTGGCCCCGGCTGTGTTTTGCGGCACAAGGATATTAAGCGCGATTCCGTTAGGATTGTTCGAGGCGTGAGCGTGATTGTAAATGTTCGTGATACCTAGCTCCACGGTCCAGGCATCGGTGACCGAGGGATCGAAGAACAGCAGGCGGCCGCCGCCGCCGATGGAAACGCCCGTCTGGAGCACGTCGGAAATGGTGCCGCCGCCGAGAACCAACGAGGGGCCGGAGCGCATGAAGAGTTCGTAGCCCAGGGGACCACCGCAACTTCCGCCACAGCAACCGTAGTCATCTCCGCGAATCCAGCCCGAAAGCTGAAAATTGGCGGGTGGAGGCTGCGCCGGCGAGACCTCGACGACGGTGCCGCCGGTGGCCGCGGAAGCAGAATCCATGGGACGAAAGCTGTCCGGAGTCTGGCCGCGAACCGCGCCCCAGCTGAGTACGGTAACGACTAATGCCGTGGAGAAGACGGTCTTCGCGTTCATGCGACTCCTCGTTTCCCAAGAGAACATCCCAACGGACGTATTACGCAGGCGTCTAGGCCGCGATGGGGCAATCTATTCTTCGGATAGCGGTTGTGACGGAATTAACAAAAACTCCGTTTACAGGCAGATGACCTTCTCACCTTGTCGCCCAGTCACCCTGTCACCTTGTCACCCTTTCTCCCAAGCTCCACGTCTTTCGCTCCCGCCCCAAATTGGGTACACTGCATATTATGCTCAAGAGCCGCTTTTCACTGTGGATCACCGGGCCGACGATCCTTGTCAGCCTGCTGCTGCTGGGCCTGTGCAGCCTGGCGGCTGTCGTGCTCTATCAGCAGCAAGCGACGTCCGCCGCGAGTCTGGATAACGACGTCACCAGCACGCAGGTTGCTCGTAAACTGAAGAACACCCTGGATGATCTGGTGGTTTTGCTGCTCGATCATCAAGAAAAAGTCGACCCGCTGCACCAGCGCATCCGCGAGCAGCTCGATCAAGCCGATGGCCTGGCGGACAAGGATGATGATGAACGCAAGTTCGTCGGCCAACTCGAAGAATGCCTTGACCGCTATTTCAAGAATTGGGACGCGCGGGCATCGCGAAAATCGGCGGGACATGAACAAAAGATTACGGAATGCGTGGAGATTCTGAAAAGCGAAGCGATTCCACTTTGCCTCAAGTTGCAGGCCTTCAATGCCGACCAGATCAGCAAATCGGAGCAGGAGCATGGCCGGACGGTAAAATGGGTCATCGCGGGGTTGCTCGGCGTCGGCGGGGTCGGCTCCGTGGCGGGCCTGTTGCTGGGCTATGGCGTAGCGCGGCGATTGAGACACTCCATTTACCACCTGCGCGTGCGTGTGCAGGATGCCGCCAGCAAGCTGGGCCAGGATCTGCCCGCCGTGGCCCTCGAGGAGGATGCCGATCTGCACCAGATTCAGCAGCAGATGCAAACCGTCGTCCGCGACATCGAGCAGGTGGTGCAAAAGCTGCAGCAGCGCGAACGGGAAGTATTGCGCGCCGAGCAACTGGCGGCGCTGAGGCCAGCTGGCGGCCGGCGTGGCCCACGAAATTCGCAATCCTTTGACGTCGATCAAACTGCTGGTGCAGACGCTGCGCGAGGAATTCGAGGCACGCGACACGCCGGCCGAGGATCTCCAGGTGATCGACCTGGAAATCCGCCGCATGGAACGCTGCCTGCAAACGTTTCTCGATTTTGCCCGCCCGCCCAAACCCGATTGCAAACCGCTCGATCTGGCTGGCCCCATTGGCCGCACGCTGGCGCTGATCGCCGGCCGGGCCCGCAAACAGCACGTGGAGATCGAATTCAAGCCACCCCCGACCCCCGTGACGGTGACCGCCGACGCCGAGCAGCTCCAGCAATTGCTCGTCAACTTGACGCTCAACGCCCTGGATGCCATGCCGCGCGGCGGAACGCTGTTCATCGATCTGCACGAATTACCCAGCGGCGAAGTTGAGCTGCTGGTGCGCGACACAGGCCCCGGCATCGCGGCCAAGCTGCTGCCGACGCTGTTCCAGCCGTTTGCCAGCACCAAGGACACTGGTCTGGGTCTTGGACTGGTGACTTCGCGCCGCATCGCGGAGACGCACGGCGGCAGTCTGCAAGCCTGCAACTTGCCGCAGGGCGGGGCTTGTTTCGCGTTGCGCTTGCCTCGGGAGACACCTCGACACGAAGATAAGGAGACAACAAGACAAGGAGGCGAGGAGCCGGCAAACAACGGCATCTTGGCCGGCCTCCCCACTTCCTAGTCTGGGCCAACTATGCCTACTTTGCTGGTCATCGACGACGAACCATCTATCCTGCACGCTTTTCGGCGTGCTTTCCGCGATCCCGCGCTGACGCTGCTGACCGCCTCGACGGCCGCCGAGGGGCTGGAGCTCATCCGCTCCGCAAAACCAGATGTGATCCTCCTCGATATTCACTTGCCCGATCAATCGGGCCTGGACACCTTCCGGAGCATCAAGGAGATCGACGCCCGCATACCCGTGATTTTCATCACGGGCCATGGCACCACCGACACCGCCATCGAGGCCATGAAGATCGGCGCTTACGATTATCTGCTCAAGCCGCTCGAGCTCGCCCCGCTGCGCGAGCTGGTGACGCGGGCATTGGACATCAGCCGCTTGATGAATGTCCCCGCGCTGCTGGCCACCGAAGCGCTGCGGGCGGGGCCTTCCGAGGTGCTGGTGGGCAAATGCCCCGCCATGCAAGAGGTCTACAAGGCGATAGGCCGCGTGGCGACGCGCGACGTCAGCGTGCTCATCCTGGGCGAAAGCGGCACCGGCAAGGAGCTGGTCGCCCGGGCCATTTACAGCCACAGCCGCCGTGCCAACGGGCCGTTTTTGGCGATCAACTGCTCGGCCATTCCCGAGACGCTGCTGGAAAGCGAGCTGTTCGGTCACGAAAAAGGCGCTTTCACCGGCGCCGACCGCAAACGCATCGGCAAATTCGAGCAATGCTCCGGCGGCACGCTGTTCCTGGACGAGATCGGCGACATGACGCCGCTGACGCAATCCAAGCTGCTGCGCGTTCTGCAAGAGCAGAGCTTCGAGCGCGTCGGCGGCAATGAGACGGTGAAAACCGACATTCGGGTGATTGCCGCCACCAATCGGCCTTTGGAGGAAATGGTGGCTCACGAGAAATTCCGCACCGACCTCTTCTACCGGCTCAACGTTTTCACCATTCAACTGCCACCGTTGCGCGAGCACACCGAGGACTTGCCGGAGCTGGTCCAACATTTTCTGCGGCGTTTCAGCGTGGAGCTTAAAAAAGAGGTTCGCTCGGTTTCGCCCGAGGCCATGGACCTGTTGCGGGCTTATCCGTGGCCGGGAAACATTCGCGAGCTGCAAAGCGTGCTCAAACAGGCGATGCTGCAAGCGAGCGGACCGGTTTTGGCCCCGGCATTCCTGCCGCCGGCCATTCACGCCGGCACGCCGCAAATCTCGAACGTGGGAGCGGCCTCGGATTGGGAGCGGCAAATCCAGGAGCGAATCGAGGCCGGCACCCAGGCTCTTTACGCCGAAACGTTGGCCCTGATGGAGCGGCAGCTGCTCACCTTGGTGCTGCGCCACACCCAGGGCAATCAGCTCCAGGCGGCCAAGATCCTGGGCATCACTCGCGGCAGCCTGCGCACCAAAATCCGCGCCCTGGGCATCGTCATCGAACGTGCGGTGACGGCGGAGGGGGAGGAGTGAAGCCTGGCTTATAAGACCTATACGACCTATAGGACCTATACGGCCCCGCTAACGGCTTGTGGGCCTGGCCTGAACGACATGGCCGATCTTCTGAATGCGGATTCCTCCGGGCAGGTCCACAGCGGGGCTTTCACCTCGCGCCACTGCCGCCACTTGCTGCCACCTCTCGAAGCCCATGTCGCCCAGCGGCCAACTCTCGCGTCGCCAAAGCAAGCGCAGCGCTTCGCGCACCAACACCAGCGCCGCCGCCGCCAGCTGACGGGCATCGAGCACAATCATGGCGCCGGCCCGCGGTAATTCCGCGCTAGCGAGCAAGTCGCCGGCATGCTTTTCGACAAACGCCTGCGTCTCGATCGCCTGGTCGGCGAGCCGGCACAGGACATCCACGGTGCCGGGGTTGTACTGGGCCGTCAGCAATGGCAACAGATCGTGGCGCAGGCGGCTGCGCGTGAATTGCCGGTCGGCATTGGTGCTGTCCCGGCAAAACGGTTGCCCAAGCTCCGCAAGGAAAGCCAGTACCTGTTCGCGGCGCACGTCCAACAAGGGCCGCACCACGAAGATATCCGGCGCCAGCGGTCGTCGCCGCGGAATGCCGGCCAGGCCGTGCAAGCCGGTGCCGCGGAGCAGCCGATGCAGCACCGTTTCGGCCTGATCGTCGGCGGTGTGACCGGTGGCGACATAGGCCGCGCCCGTGGCCTGAGCGACCTTCAGCAGAAACTCATAACGCACCTGCCGGGCCGCACTTTCCAGGTTGTCGCCGGCGGCAGCGGCGCGGACGTCGAGGCGCTCACACCAAACCGGCAGCAAAGGAGCGCCAGTCTCGGTGAGGCGGGCGTGCAGCTCGCGCACAAATGCTTCGTCGCCATCGCTTTCCGCGCCGCGCAACTGGTGGTTCAGGTGGGCGATCACTAAAGGTGCTGTCGTCTCCATCAGCAGCGCGCGCAGCAGGGCCACGCTGTCCGAGCCGCCACTCACGGCGACGACGCCGATGGACGCCAAGGGCAGGTCTGCTTTGCGCACGGCCTGACTGACAAGATTTGTGCAGCTATCCACAGTGTTTCCTATAGGACCTATGCGACCTATAAGACCTATTATGCCGCTCAGCCCATCAATTCCCGAACCTTGGCGCCGATATCCTCGGCGCGCATAAGCGTCTCGCCGATCAGCACCGCATGGATGCCCGCGGCGGCGAGACGCTGAACGTCCGCGCGCGTGCGGATGCCGCTTTCGCTCACCAGCAGACAGCCCAGGGGCAGCCGCGGGGCAATCTCCAGCGTGTGTTCCAGGCTTGTCACAAAGCTGCGCAGATCGCGATTGTTGACGCCGACGATGTTCGCTCCGGCCGCCAGCACGCGCGGAAGGTTCGCCGGATCGTACAATTCCACCAGGGCGCTCATGCCCAGCGCGGCCGCTTCACGGATGAGCAGGGCCAAGGTCGCGTCATCGAGGATTTCTGCAATGAGCAGCACCGCATCGGCCCCGGCAACGCGGGCTTGCAGCAGCTGGTAGCGCTCGAGCAGGAAGTCCTTGCGCAACAGCGGTATGTCCACTGCCGCGCGAATGGCCTCCAGATAAGCCAAATTGCCCTGGAAAAAAGGTTCGTCGGTTAGGACACTGATGGCTGCGGCACCGTGGGCGACGTAGGTGCGAGCGATGGCGACTGGGTCGAAGTCGGCCCGCAAGATGCCCGCCGATGGCGACGCCTTTTTGACCTCGGCGATCAACCGGATTCCGCGGCCGGCTGCCAGCGCGGCATGGAAATCGCGGAGCGGTGGGGCGTCGGCGAGCAGGCGCTCGAGTTCGCGCTCGCTGGTGCGAGCCCGGCTTTGCTCGATTTCGCGGCGTTTGCTGGCCACGATTTTGCCGAGGATGCCGGCGTCGTCGCTCGCTGCCATGGTTTTGTCCTTGTTTCATCTTCAGGAGCGGATGTGGACGACTGGGGCTCCACGCTGGTTGAAATTTCAGTCTACCTTGGCCTGGCCATTGCGGGGGCCCTCGTGTTTGGCGCCTTGTGGCGGTTCACGTCCCTGGTGCGGCCGCCGCTGCTTCCTTTGCAGCGCGTTCGCCTCATCTCCTGGCAAGGCGGCGACGTTTTGCTCGCATTTTGGATCGTTTATGGGATCCCGGTGCTGGTGTACGTTGCGCTCCGTCAAACAGGCTTCTTTGATTGGCTTTACGGAGAGCGGGTTGAGCCGTCCACCGGCGAAGTCGATGTGCTCTGGCTCTGGTCGATGCTGCTGCTTGGGCCGCTGGCACTCTGCGCGAGCATTGTTGTCTTACGGCGAGTCACCGGCGCCCGCCTGGCCGAAATGGGATTGACGCCGGTGCGCGCGGGAACCAACGCTGCCGTCGGCTATGCGTATTGGCTGGTGCTGACGCCGCTGACGCTTGGGCTCAACTTCGTGGCGGTGTTGGCCACGCCGGAAAATTGGCAAGAACTGCATTCGTTTACCAAGCTTAGCCAGCAGGACCTGGCGGGGTCGGAGTGGTTGCTGCTGATCGCAAGTGCCACCTTTTTGGGGCCGGTTTTGGAGGAATACCTCTTTCGCGGCGTTTTGCTGCCTTGGCAGTTGCAAGGTGGTTTGCGGGCTCAGGTTATCGTGGCATTTTGTGCTCTTATTGCCGCCGCGCTGACCAACCGCTACGAAGCCGGCCGGCCGCTGAATCCAGCTCCGGTGCTTTTTGTGATGGTGATGCTGCCGGGCGTCTTCCTGGTGCCGTTATGGCAGGGGCGAGGCAATCTGCAAGATGGGGCATTTGGCCCACTGGCAGCGGTCTTCACCAACGGGTTGTTTTTCGCCGCCATGCACTCCAACGCCTGGCCTTCACCGATCCCCTTGCTGGTGTTGGGCATTGGCTTGGCGTGGGTGACCTATCGCACATCGAGCCTGGTGCCCGCGGTGACGATCCATGCCTTGTTCAACGCGGTGTCGGCGGTGGCGCTTTGGCTGCATGGGATTTGTGCTTTTTGATTGCTTGCAACTAGGAAGCCGTTTCATTTCGGCCCGCCCCTGTCACCCCTCCGAAATGCATTTCAGACCCCCCCCAAACTCGCCAAACAGGCTTTTTCGGCCCGCAACTTGGAAAACTCTGGCTTATTCCCAGTTTCGATGAAAAAATGGGCTGTCCCCTGTCACATTCGCCGCTGGGCGGTGGGTTGATGCTTGGAGGGACTATTCATGACCCAACCACGGCCCGATTCGGACGAAACCTGCGGGCTCCTCCTGCGCGTGCAGCAGGGCGACCGCCAAGGCCTGGATGAACTGTTGGCTCGTCACCGTGACGGGCTGCGCACGTTTGTCGACTTTCACCTCAGCCCCCGGCTGCGTGTGCGTATTGATCCGTCGGACGTGGTCCAGGATGCCCACCTGGAGGCGGCGCGGCGCATCGACGACTTCCTCGATGCCGGCCCATGCCGTTCCACTTGTGGATCCGCAAGACGGCCTACCAGCGGCTGCTCAACCTGCAGCGCGATCACCGCCGCGCCCGCCGCGCCGTGCAGCGCGAGGTGGCGCTGCCCGACAGGTCGTCTCTTCTTTTGGCGCGGCAGTTCGTCAGCCGCGGGCCGACGCCGAGTCAGCACCTGGCGGCGCGGGAGTTCGCTCAGCGCGTCAGCCGGGCGGTGGGCGAGTTGTCGGAGCCGGACAGGGAGATTTTGCTGATGCGCCACGCCGAGGATTTGCCCTACGAAGAGATCGCCTGCCTTTTGGACATCGAGCCGGCCGCGGCCCGCAAGCGCTATGGGCGGGCGCTGATCCGTTTGCAACGCGTCCTGACCGAACATGGCCTGCTGGAGCAATAGTGATGGTCTATGCCTCATTACCTCAGGAAGACGTGGCCCTGGAGTCGCTGGTGGCCCAGGTTGCCGATGAGTTTCTCGAACGGCAGCGCTGCGGCGAGAAACCCACCGCCGAGGAATACGCCGCCCGCCACCCCGAGGCGGCCGAGCTGCTGCGCAAGGTGCTTGCTTCTCTGGAAATCATTAACCAATCAAGGGCCCCCGGCGACCAGGCACCTGGTCTGGCGGAGGAACCGTCCGCTGGGATCTTGGGCGATTTCCGCATCATGTGCGAAATCGGCCGCGGCGGCATGGGGATCGTCTACGAGGCGGAGCAGATTTCTCTTGGCCGCCGCGTGGCTCTCAAGGTGCTCCCATTCGCGGCGACCATGGACCCGCGCCAGCTGCAGCGTTTTCACAACGAAGCGCGGGCCGCGGCCTGCCTGCAGCATCCTCACATCGTGCCTGTCTATGCGGTCGGCTGCGAGCGTTCTGTCCATTTCTACGCCATGCAGCTCATCGACGGCCAGCCGCTCGACAGGCTGCTGGACACTTTGCGTGGGTCGCAAAAGCCGCGCGCCTCGGAAGAAGGCGCATTGACTGAAGCCGCTGGGCCAAAAAAGTCAGCCCAACCCTCCAGCCTGTCCGTGCGCGAAACCATCCGCGAGGTTCGCGATCAGGCCAGCACATTGCCGTCGCTCGACCAGGGCCAAGGCTATTTCCGCCGCATTGCCGAGCTGATCCGCCAGGCCGCCGAGGCGCTGGAGCATGCCCACCTGCTGGGAATCGTTCACCGCGACGTCAAGCCCGCCAACCTGCTCCTCGACACCCTGGGCAATGTTTGGATGACCGACTTCGGACTGGCCCAGATCCAGAGCGACGCGCGCCTCACCATGACAGGCGATCTGGTGGGCACGCTGCGTTACATGAGTCCCGAGCAGGCGCTGGCCCAGCGGGTCGTGATCGACCACCGCACCGACGTCTACTCGCTCGGGGCCACGTTATACGAGCTTCTGACCTTGGCGCCGGTCTTTGGCGGCCGTGACCGGCAAGAGGTTTTGCGGCAAATCGCCTTTGAAGATCCGCGCCCGCCGCGCCGCCTCAACAAGTCCATTCCCACGGAGTTGGAGACGATCGTCCTCAAGGCAATGGAGAAGAACCCAGCGGACCGCTACGCCACGGCGCAGGCGCTGGCCGACGACCTGCGGCGGTTCCTTCAGGACGAGACGATCCGGGCCCGGCGGCCGGCGCTGGGCAAACGGGTGATGCGCTGGTCACGGAAACACCGGCCGCTGGTGGCCGCGGCGGCAAGCGTGCTGGCGGTGGCGGTAGTGCTGGCAGGCAGCGTCGGCTGGGTGGTAAAGGACCGCGCGGACCAGCAAACGAATGCCGAGGGCCGCGTGGCCGAGGCATTGGAAATCGCGGAGGCAAAGCTTCTTGGGGGCAATCCCCATGACCCAGAACTGGTCACGGCTGCGCAAGGCTGAGGCCCAGGTGGCGACTGGACATGTGGGCGAAGAGTCCCGCCGCCAAATCGAGCAGGTGCTGGCCGATCTGGCGATGCTGGCCGCGCTGGAGGAGATCCGGCTACGGCAAGCGGACGTAAAGCACGAAAATCTCGACATCGCCGGCGCCGGCCCAGCCTATGTAAAGGCGTTCCAGTCTTACGGCATCGATGTGCAAACTTTACCAGTGCAAGAAGCGGCGGCGCGGATTCGCCAGCGGACTATCGCCATCCACCTGGCCGCGGCCCTGGACAATTGGGCCATGGCTTTGCCGATAAAAGAAAACCAGCGCAGGCAGCAGCTGTTCCAGGTGGCCCAGGAATCAGACCCGGACCCGTGGCGGTGTTCCTTGCGGCAGGTACTGGCCTCCGAAAAAGGGGCAAATGCCTCTTTGATAAAATTGGTGCCGTCGGCCCCGATTGAGAAACTTCCGCTCGCGACCCTCCATTTGTTCGCTCGAGCACTCCGCGTCAGCAGAGCGGCGCCGTTGGCCGTGGACGTGCTTCGCAAGGCACAACGGCATTATCCCGCGGATTTCTGGATCAACCATGAATTGGGCGTACTTCTTGACAGGGTCATCAAGCCACCACAAGTCGACGAAGCGATCGGTTTTTACCGCGCGGCCTTGGCTCTTCGCAGCGCTAGCCCCGTTGTCCACCTAAACCTCGGCAACGCCTTCCATCACAAGGACCTGCACGATGACGCGATCGCCTGCTACCGACAGGCCATCCGGCTAAAGAGCGATTTCGCCGCGGCACACTTTAACCTCGGCAATGTACTCAATGCCAAGGGTCAGCTGGACGATGCCGTTGCCAGTTATCAGCAGGCCATCCGGGTAAAGGAAGATTTCGCCTTGGCCTACTTCAACCTTGGCGTCACACTCATGCGCCAAAATCGGCTCGACGACGCCGTCGTTTGTTTTCAGGAGGCCATAAACTTGAAGAGGGATTGGCCGGAGGCCCACAACTACCTCGGTAACGCCTTTTTTTGGAATGGGGGATAGATTGGACCAGGCCATCGCCTGTTTTCAGCAAGCCATCCAATTGAACAATAATGACCTCCTGTACCACAACAACCTGGCCAGGGCACTCATCGCCAACAATCAGATGGAGGAGGCCATCGCCTGTTATCGGAAGGTCCTCCGCATCCACCCGGGTTCACCGTGGGGCTACAACACTTTGGCGTGGTCCCTGGTCAGCTGCCCAGACCTGAAATTCCGCAATCCAAAAGAGGCCGTAGCGTTGGCAAGCAAAGCGGTCGAGATCGGCGGCAAGGACGCCGAATTCCTGAACACATTGGGCGTGGCCTATTACCGCAATGGCGAATGGCAATCAGCGGTCGAGAATCTGACCCAGGCAATGAAGCTGCGCGAAGAGCGGAAGGCCAACAATAAGGACAGCCTCTTCTTCCTGGCCATGGCCTACTGGCAGCTTGGCGACAAGGACCAGGCGAGAACATGTTATGACAAGGCCGTCCAGTGGATGACCGAAAATAAACTTCCCGCGAACCTTGTTGCCGAGCTTGAGCGCCGGCGCGGCGAGGCCGCCGAGTTGATGGGTATCGAGGAGTCACCGATAGCGCTGGCGAGCCGAGCGGCGAGCCGAGCCCCGTAAGGGGCCGGGTTCCAGCCTGGCGTGCCGAAACCCGGCCCCTTACGGGGCTCGGCTCGCCGCTCGGCTCGCCGCCCGAAATGAAGGAAGAGAAAAAAACCGGCCGGTGAGGTCTTACCGCCAAGCAAGCCCCTCACCGGCCACGACAGGGCCCGGCGCTCAGTTTCGCGCCGTGGTGCTGTCAATCCATTGTATCGCAGACAGCCGTTGGCAGGAGATTCCTCATGAGCTTTTTCCCCAAGCAAAAATGGCTTCGCACGCTGTTGGATCAATTCCGGGGTTCCGCTAAACCGACACAACCCCGACGGCGCATGCAAATCGGTCTGCGGCTGGAACTGTTGGAGGACCGACTGGCGCCTGCGGTCCTGACGACTTTGGCGTCCAATCCAATCTTCATGCCCCAACCCGACCTCGTCGAAGGGGGCGGTCCTAGCGGACCCTTGGTCGTGGACAGCAATGGCGATTTTTTTGGCGAAACTATATCGAGTCCAAATGGCGGCGGTCCCGTCCTGTTTGAGTTGGCGGCAGGCACCAGCGACATCACCGCGGTGGCAAACGTAGTCAACGGTTATGGCCCCACGGGCCAAAGTGGCCTTGTCGAGGACAGTAGCGGCAATCTTTACGGCATAAGTTCTAATGCTGGTGAGGGCAGCTTCGTATTCAGCGTGCCCGCCGGCAGCAACACAATCAATAACCTTGCCCCCTGCAACTTCAGTAGCGGCGCTACAGGCCACATCGGTCTCGTGGACAGCCAAGGCAATGTCTTCGGCACAACCAACATCGGCGGCGATTACGGTTGCGGCACGATATTTGAGTTACAGGCTGGCACTAACACGATTACCACCCTCGCCTCCTTCAACAACAATGACGGGGACACACCCGACGGCTCACTGGTCGAAGACTCCAGTGGCGATCTCTTCGGCACCACCCTTTTTGGCGGCATGTACCATTCGGGCACAGTGTTTGAGTTGGCCGCCGGCAGTAACACTCCCACCGTCCTCGCTTCTTTCGACCAAAATAACGGGCTTGAACCCACCGGCCTGGTAATGGATAGCAGCGGTAATTTCTTCGGCACAACTCAGTACGGCGGCGCGAACCAGTGCGGCACGGTATTCGAGGTGATGGCTGGCACCGAGGCCATCACTACCCTTGCGTCTTTTTCTGACACTGTCAATCCGAATTATTATTCTCTCTCTGGCCTGGTCGTGGACTCGAGCGGCAATCTATTCGGCACAACGGAGGGCGGCGGCGCATATCAAATGGGCACGGTGTACGAGGTAGTGGCCGGCAGCGGCACAATTACGCCCCTTGTCTCTTTCAACGGCAGCGACGGGGCCTATCCGACAGGTGGCCTCGTCTTGGCCGGCAACGGAAATCTTTTCGGCACTACTAACAATGACGGCGCATACGGCGGCGGCACCGTGTTTGAAATAAGCCCCACCGCCCCAACAGTGAGCGTCAGCGACGCGGGGGGCACCTATAACGGTTCGACGACGTTCCCGGCAACGGCCACTATCACCGGCACCAACGGCGAGCCGGCCTCCACCCTGGAGGGGGTGGGTCTGACCCTGGACTACGTCCGCCTGAACGCCGACGGCACTACCATCGACCTGGGGGCCAACGCGCCGGGCGCGGCCGGCAATTACCAGGTGACCGGCTCGTTCGCCGGCAGCACCACCTACCTCCCGGCCAGTGCGACTACGTCCTTCCTCATCGCAAAGGCGAACCCGACACTGACCACGGTCGCCGGCCCGACGGTGATCGACGGCAGCGGTGTCCCGCTGACCGACTCCGCCACCCTCTCCGGTGCAGGCGTCTTGACTGGCACAATCACCTTCGTCCTGTATGACCCCAGCGGTGCTGTCGTCGACACGGAGACGGCAACGGTCAGCGGTCCGGGCACCTACAGTACGCCTAGCGGCTTCGTTCCCAGCCAAACCAAGACTTATCGCTGGATTGCTCAATACGATGGAGATAACAATAACAATCCAACCAATGGAGTTTTGGGAACCACGCCCACAAACACGCTGCAAGGCTGGATCAGCTACGTCTTGGGCTCTCAGTCACCGTCGATTGCATCTCTTGGCCCACTAGCCGTCAACGGCGCCGGCGTGTACGTCTCCGAATTTACGCCCCAAGGGGGCGGAAACGCCATCAATGGCGTGGCCGTTTTCGCCCCCGGGAGCACCACCTTCACCAGCTTCCTCACGGTCCCCTCTAACGGTGACCTCACTTCTCTCGCCTTGGACCATACAGGCAATCTGTTTGTGGCTAGCCCAGCGGATAACGAAATCTTTGAGTTTTCGCCGGGAAGCACGACGCCTACCGCCATTCTTAATGGTGTCAACGAACCCGAGGATCTAGCCGTTGACGCGAGTAACAACTTGTTTGTAAGCAACGACGGCAATAACACAGTGAGCGTATTCGCACCGGGGAGCACGACGCCAGACGCTACGCTAACAGGATTGAATACACCAGGCCCCATTGCGTTTGACTCATTCGGCGGTGTGTTTGTCGTCAACATCAATGGTGGCACGATCAGTAAGTTCGTGCCGGGGAGCACGACGCCAACCGCTGTTCTAGGCGGAGAGGAGGAGGGCGTCTCCGATATAGCCACTGACGCCAGCGGCAACCTCTTTGTCACTAGTGGCGACCGCGCATATGGTGGCGGCAGCTCTGTCTACGAATTCGCGCACGGGAGCACGACGCCAACGACTGTGCTAACCGGGTTGGATGGGGCCACTCAAGTCGCCGTCGACGCCAGTGGCAACCTCTTCGTCCTGGAGTCGGGGAGCACCGTATGCGAGTTTGCCCAAGGGAGCACGACCCCGACGGCCCTAACCGGACTGCAGTTTCCATTGCTGGACATGACGCTTGACCCCCAGGGCGATTTGTATGTGACCAACGGTTGGGGAACCGGTTCAGGTGTGAGCGAATACACGCAAGAGGCGCAAGACGAGGCTGTCGTTCCTTTCGTACAATCTTTAGTCGGTAACACGCAGGGAAACCCCGACCCCCACATTTTGGGTAACCTGCTCACCAGTTCCAGCAGCATCAGCTACACAATCAATTTTGGCGTGCCGGTCATTGGGGTCGTTTCCTCGGACTTCGTCCCGGCCGGGACAATCACCCCCAATTCGATCCACGTCCAGCCAGCCTGCAGAAGCGATGGGGCTGCCTATACGGTGACGCTCTGCGGCATCTCGGGCCAGGGCACCTTAGGGCTCAATTTCGTGGACAATGGCGGGATCACTGCCCTCGCAGGCAACACCCTCCCCCAGGTAATTGAACCCGTCGAGGGGCAGGTTTACACCATCGACACGGATCCACCCGTCGTTCAATCCTTTGTGGGCTCCACGCCTGCCATCTCCGACCCCAATAATCCTGGGGCCTTGCTGACCAATGCCAGCAGTGTCAGCTACACTCTCACCTTCAGCGAGCCGGTCACAGGCGTCAATGCTGCCGACTTCGGGGTGAGCCCCGGTTTCGGTACGCCCACAATCCAGGTGACGCCAGTCGCTGGAAGCAACGGGACGGTCTACACGATAACCGTGAATGGCATCACGGGCAGCGGCGAGTTCAACGCATTCTTCAACACCCTGACCAGCATCACGGACCAAAACGGATTCGCCTTCTATTTGACCGCGGCACCCTCCGTGACCAATTTCCCTTCGAGTCAGACGTACACCATCGACCAGGTTCCGCCCGTCGTGCTGGCGATCACCCCCACGACCCCGGCGAGCCCCGGCAGTCTCGTGACCAGCGCCAGTAGTGTGAGTTACGCAGTTACCTTCAGCAAGCTCGTCACCGGCGTTGATCCCACGGATTTCGTGCTGACCGAGACGGGTACAGTTGTTGCGACATCGACCCAGGTAACGGTGGATCCCAACAACCCCAACAATTGGATCGTGACGATCAGCGGCATCACGGGCGACGGCACTTTGGGACTGCAACTGGCCAACAATAACCACATCTTCGACCTCGCCGGCAATCCGCTTTCCCAGTCATTCGCCCCGGTTACGCTTCTGAGCCTTCCGACCATCTCTCTTGGCCAAGGGCAAAGCCTCATGGCAGTGGCGGATGTCAATGGCGATGGCAAGGACGACCTGATTATCGCCAACTCCTATTCCGACAGCATGAGCACCATGTTGGGCAACGGCGACGGCACCTTCCAGGCCCCGCAGCCTTTTGCCGTCGGCGTGGCGCCCTTCAACGGGGTGGTGGCGGATGTGAACGGCGACGGGAAGCCGGACCTCGTCATGCTCAACAGCAGCAACGGCACGGTGAGCGTGCTGTTGAACAACGGCGACGGCACTTTCCAAAGCCCGCAGACATACACCACCGGCGGCGATCCGGTGGCCGTGGCGGTGGCGGACATCAATGGCGATGGTAAGCCCGATCTCGTCATCGCCAACAGTTCACCCACTACTCACAGCAATGGCAACGTGAGCCTGCTGCTCAACAACGGCACTGGTACTTTCCAATCCCCGGAAACCCTCGTCAGCAGCAGCCCCTCTGTCAACCCGTTTGACCCCGATTCGGTGGCGGTCGGGGACGTCAACGGCGACGGCAAACCTGACATCGTCGTTGGCACGAGCTTCGTGAACAACGTTTATTATTTCGTTCCCGGCCAGGTGATTCTCTTGCAGAACGATGGCACTGGGAATTTCCCGAACTCTCAGCAGGTCGGCGGCCTCGGGGGTGGCGGTATCGACGTTGCGCTGATCGACTTGAACGGCGACGGCAAATCCGACATCGTCACCGCCAATGGCTATGGTGTCACTTGTGTTCTTAACAACGGTGACGGCACATTCACGAACCCACTGACCTTGCCGGGGGGTTCGGGTGTGCCATTCGGGGCGGACCTGACCGGCAACGGCAAAATCGACGATCTCGTTGTGAGCAACCCGGGCTCCAATACGGTAAACGTCTTCCTCACCGTGCCGCCGGTTTACACGATCGAGCCAGCGGCTCATATCGCCGCCGATCCCAATGCAACCCAGGCCGCGGACAAGGCAAACTTGATGTTGACCGCGACGGACCCATTGTCCAGCCAGCAGTTCGCGGCCGGCTTCACCTACGCCATCAACTGGGGCGACGGCGCTTTGCAGACCGTCCCCGCAACCGCTAACAACGGCAGCGGCGCACCGGTGAGCCACACCTACACCGCGGATGGCTCCTATCTGGTCTCCGTCACCGCCACCGATGTGAATGGTGAGGTCAGCTCCGCCGCCACCGGCCTGATCGTGGTCAGCAGTCATGCCGATGACAACGTCGCCATCAGCGGCGCCGGCGCGGGGCAGATAGCGGTCTCCGTGGATGGCGGTAACCCCAACACTTTCAGTCCGACAGACCTGGTGCTGGTCTCGGGCCAGGGCGGCAACGACACTTATGCGGTCAACCTGGGCAGCACCCTGACGACGCCCATCACCATCCAGGGGAGTGGATCGGATAGTCTAAACGTCTACGGCTCCCCCGATCCGAACCTCAGCAACTTTATCGTCAAGGACGGGGCCGCGCAAAACATCACGTGGGGAACCACGGCCAACCAGGTTCTGGAGTCGGTCGGCTACTCGGGCATTCAGGCCATCGATCTTAATGGCGGCGCCGGACCGAACTTTATCACCGACCCGGGCAGCCAGACAACGATCAACGGCGGCCCCGGAGCCAACACGATCACCATCACGGCCACCACCGGCAACGGCGTCGTCATCAACGGCGGCGGCAGTGACACCTACATATTGGACCTGGGCAGCCTCGCCGGTCCGGTAACCATCAACAACGCCAACGCGGGAGCCACCGATAGCTTGGTGGTCAACGGGGCGGCCGGCATCAACACCATCACCGATTCCGGCTCCCAGGTAACCGATGATGGCGAGACTATCAACGTCAACGCGCCGCTGACCGGCACCACTATCAACGGCGGCTCCGGCGCCAACACGATTGTTATTTCCGCTACGACGGGTAACGGCGTCGTTATCAACGGCGGGCCTACCACCAATACTTATGTGGCCCAACTCGGCAACTTGCTCGGGCCAGTATCCATCGAAAACAGCAATCCAGGGGCCAGCGACACTTTGGTGATCAATGCGCAGCCTAACGGGAATGCCGTTGGGGTGGCTGGCAACGAGATCACCCAAGACTCCCAGGCCGTGGTGGTGAATGCCCCCCTGGCGGACCTGACCGTCAACGACGGTAGCTCCAACGGCGTAGGTGGAACACCAGTCACCGTGGGCAGCCTGAGCTTGCCGGTGCAAAGCCTGACGCTCAACGGCAACCAAAACAATTTCACGGTCGATCCGTCGGTAAGCCAAAGCGTCGCGGTCGCCTACACCGACGTGTCGCAAAGCCCCACTGCCAGCGCCGGCGGGCCTTATGTCATCACCTATGGCCAGCCGTTGGCGCTGGACGGTTCCGGCTCCTCCGATCCCGATGGGAACCCGCTCACCTATTCCTGGACGATCAATGGCCATGCCAATGCCGCCAGCGGTGTCGCCCCCGTGCTCAGTGCGGCCGCGCTCCAGGCTTTGGGAATCGCCGGGGGCGAGATTCTCGTCATCAGCGTCGAGGTCAACAACGGCCTGGGCTTCACGGCGACAGCCGGCACGTCGTTGACGGTCGACCCCGAAGCTATTGGGCAGACGGTTACAGTGTCCAGCAAAGGCAAGGTTAGGATCACCCTGGAAGGCTCCGACAGCCAACCGCCGAAGGAAAAGCTGGTTTTCATGATCGTTTCTCTGCCGGCCGATGGGACGTTGTATCACGGCAAGAACCTGGTGTTTGCCGGGGAAACGTTTACCGGTGCGCCGAAGTTGAGGTACGTTGCCGACCCCGGCAGCTACGGCAACATCGATTCCTTTACCTTTACCGTGACCGACCACTTGGGTCTTGTCGGCCAGCCGGGAACGGTGAGCATCGACCTTCCGCCCCTTGGCGTGGCCCAGTCGACCAGCGTGACCGAGCACGGCCAGGCGCAGATCACTCTTGCCGGCACCGACGCCTCAACCGCCGCGGGAAACCTGGTGTTCACCGTCGCCTCGCTTCCGACCGAGGGCACGTTGTACAACGGCACTTCAGCGGTGCAGGCCGGTGAGACCTTCAACGGGCCGCCAGCGCTCACGTACCTGCCCGAGTCGGGTTATGCCAATACGACGGATTCCTTCACCTTCGCGGTTACGGACTCATTTGGCTTGACCAGTAATCCGGCGAGCGTCACCATCGCCATCAAAGCGGCGACGCCGACCGTCACCGTAAGCGGCGGGCCGTTCACTTACGACGGCACTCCGCATGCTGCCATGATCACGGCGACCGGAGTGGGCGGCGTGAGCGTCAGCGGCACATTCGACATTACCTACAACGGCTCACACACGGTGCCGACCAACGCCGGCGCCTACAACGTGGTGGTCAAATTCACCAGCGGCGATTCGGATTACACCAACGCGACCGGCAGCGGCACCCTCAGCATCGACCCGGCGACGCCGACCCTCAACATCAACGGCGGGCCGTTCACTTATGACGGCAATGCCCACGCTGCAACCGTCACGGCGCATGGCGTCAACGGCGGCAACGTCAAGGGCAGCTTCAGCGTCACCTACACCTCCAACGGTTCGCCCACGCTTGCTCCGACCGACGCCGGCACATACGGCGTAGAAGCGATATTCACCAGCAACGACGCCAACTACCTCAGTGTTACGGTTCCTGTCAGTGGCAGCATTTCCATCGATCCGGCGTCGCCAAAGCTGAAGGTGACCGGGGGCACTTTCACCTACGACGGCACGGCACACGCGGCAACGGCCACCGCTACCGGTGTCGGCGGCGCCAGCGTCGTCGGCAGCTTCGTTGTCACCTACAACGGCTCGACTCCCGCTCCGACTGCCGCCGGCACCTACACGCTCGAGGCAGTCTTCACCAGTGACGACCCTGACTACCAGGGCGGCTCGGCCAGCAACACCATCACTATCAACCCGACCAAGCTCAAAGTCGTGGTGGACAACAACGTGATGCAGGTCGGCAACAACCCTCCTGTCTTCACAGGGACTGTCACCGACCTGGTCAGCGGCGACAACGTCACCGCCAACTATTCCACGACGGCGACGAGCGCGAGCTCGGTCGGGATCTACCCCATCACCGCGACGTTGTCCGGCAGTGCCGCGGGCAACTACAGCTTGCAAGTCACCAACGGCTCGCTATACGTGGTCACGGTCGGCGCCGACACGGCTGGCTCGGGCGGTGAGAGTATCACCTTCTGGGACAACAGCGGCAACAAAGTCAAAGTCTCGGCCAAGGATCTGCAAAATCTAGACCAACTCAACCTGGTGGACGCCAGCGGCAGCGCCTTTGACCCGACTTCGGCGGCGCAACTCCAGGCGTGGCTCCAGAGCGCCGCGGCGAACAATATCGGTTACTGGCTGTCGGCCCAGCTGGCGGCAATGGAACTCAACGTGCTGACGGGATATGTCAGTGCGAATGCTGTTGTCTATGCCGGCCAATTGGTGCAGTACGACACTTTGACCAATCCGATCCTTGGCCTGGACAGCGGCGGCTTCATCACGGTTGGCAATTTGCTGGCTGCGGCGAGTGCAGCGCTGAGCACGACCGGCGTAGGTGGAAGCAGCAGTTTCTGGCAGGGCTACGACCAAGCGTTGGCGCAGGTCTTGCAAGCGGCGAACAGCAATTCGTCGTTCGTGCAGCAGTCGGTGCCGGCGGGATCGTGATCTAAGACAGGCTTGGGGTCAAGCGACCGATGGGACGATTGCCTCACTTGCCTGGCCTGCGCCAAGTGAAGAGTGAAGAGTGAAGAGTGAAGAGTGAAAGTTGTAGAGTGAATCGGCCCTTTCACTCTTCACCCTTCACTCTTCACTCTTCTTTGCCCCCTATCCTTCCACTCTTCACTGTTCGCCCTTCGCTCTTCTTTTGATCCATTCCTTTCACTCTTCACTCTTCGCTCTTCACTCTTCACTCTTCTCTGCTTGCCTGCTTTCAGCGCCTTAACATGCGAATTCACAAGCACTTCCGATGAAGTGAGTTCGCGATCCCGGCCGATACCATGTCAAGAGCAAATTATGTCATTCGCAAACTCAGCCCCAAGGTGACCGCATGATCGACGAGGACATCGTGGCTGCCCATCAGGAAACCGAGCAACTGCGTGAGCAGCTGTTGCGGGCTCAACGGCTTAGCAGTGTCGGCACGCTGGCGTCCAGCGTCGCCCATGAGTTCAACAACATTCTGACGACGATCATCAATTACGCCAAGTTGGGCCTGCGTCCCAACTGCGACCAGGCCGGCCGGACCCAGGCGCTGGAGAAGATTCTCAAGGGTAGTCAGCGGGCCGCCACCATCATCAGCAGCATGCTGGGCTTCGCCCGCAATCACAGCGCGCAGCGCGAGATCGCCAATATCGTGGAATTGGTGGACGAGGTGCTGCTGCTGACCGAAAAAGATTTGAGCAAGCACCAGGTGCACGTCGAAAAGAAATATCTCGGCCATCCCAGGGCGCCGGTGGTGCGCGGCCAGATCGAGCAGATTTTGCTCAACCTCATCATCAACGCCCGGCAGGCGATGCCGCGGGGCGGCAGGCTGCTCGTGGAAGTGCGCGAGAACAAATCGGCGCAGATGGCGGAGATCAAGATCTGCGACAGCGGCGTCGGCATTCCGCCCGAGCAATTGCGGATGATCTTCGAGCCGTTTTACACGACCAAGGAGCCCGACGATCACGGCCATGGCGGCAGCGGGCTGGGTCTGAGCGTGTGCCGGCAGATCATCGAGCAGCACCAGGGCCGCATCCGCGTCGAAAGCCTGGTGGGCAAAGGCTCCAAATTCATCGTCAAGCTGCCCTTGCAGCTCCAGGACGAACGGCCGGCGGCCATCCCCGGCTAGTCGAACCCCCCAAACCGGCGCCAAGCCGGTTATGGGCTCGAAGCGCCCCCCGCTTCGGGCCCTTTCTTTTTTTATAGCGCTTCGCACACGGCGAACCCTGCGATACAATTCATAAATCACGGCCAATGTCGACGTCAGGAAGTGGGAGGCTACCATGAAAACAATCGTCACGACGCCATCTGTTGAAATCGCTTTGCGGACACTCGACGACGACAACCGGCAGCGGGTGCAGGCTGTGTTTGGCCACCTCGCCAACGGGGAGGGAGATGATTTTGTGCGCAATCATTCGCAAAGCCTCGATTCAGTTCCGGGCGTTTACGTGCTTAAGACCGGTAATGACCTCAGGGTCTTCTTCACAATGCATGGCAACACGGTGACCGTTATTGATATAGGCAAGAAACAATCTATACTGGCGTCTGCACAGGTCCCGGAGGCGGACTAGTGGGCGTGAATCTTGAATCAATCACGTTTGACCCGGTCCAATTCGAGAAGGAGCTCAATGCGTTCGATGTTCTCCTCAAGTCAACTACGGACCTGTTGGAGACGAATGACATCCAGCCTTTTTTCAAGAAGAGCAAGCACTTAGCCGCGTACATGGGTACTGTTTTCTCTGAAATTGGACCGGCCACGGAGATGTCGTTCGAGTACCCTTTCTTTGGTGACTTCAAAGGAACGAAGGGATTCGCAAAGACATTCGGTGACGGGCACATTAAGTTCTTTGGTGTGCTTGTCATTGGAAGAAGTGCCAGTCTCGATTCCGCCAAGCGGAGTCGCCTAGACTGGCGCACCGAGAGGGTCTTGATCGATTCCCACCCTGTGAGTTGTCTTAACTTCGACGACCTTCATGCGTCGCTTCGGGATCGGTTCATCGTGTACAGGGCCGCTGCAAAGCTTGAAACGAAAAAAAACAAGGCTAAGCCGTAGGATGTTAATGGCGGGAACCAGCAATGAACGCGGAGGACAAAAATGGCGGCCGACCTAATCCAGGACCGAGGACGCGGACCGGAGATCTTTGGAACGCGGATCACGGTTTACAACTTACTTTCAGATTTCTTGGACCCAACCGCGACCGAGGCCTCCATTTGTCGATTCTACGATTTGACACCTGAACAGGTCGCCGCCGCCCGGGCCTATATCTTGAACAACCCGGAAACGGTTTTGGCCGAGCACCTCCGGATCGAAGCCCGCATGTCCGCAGGCAATCCCCCGGAGGTGATCGAACGGGCGAAACAAACCCACGCGAACTTCATGCACTTCAAGGAATGGCTTGTTCAGCGACAACAAGAGGAGGCTCAGGAATCCAGCGCCAAGGCCACATCGCAAAGCAGCACGAATGGGCCCAAACCCTTCCCGACCTTCCGCGAATGGGTTGCTGAAAGGGAGTCGCGGTCCGTGAAAGGATCGTGATTCAGGACCTTGCGTCGAGTGGCGGCGTTCATCAGGATTTCGTGGCAAGAAGGAGCCGGGCGGATTTTGCAATCGCTGCGGGTATTTGGCAATCGCGCATTTTAACCCCTGGTAATCTGCGCCACCTGAGCCTTCAATTTCCGATGCGCCTTCGACCGCCCCCGCGCCAACTGAGTCGCTTCGCCCAGCGTCAATCCGGGATCGGGAAACGCCAGCCGCGCGACGGCGTCGGCCAGCTTGTCCGTCAGAATGTACTTGCCTTCCTTGAGCACGACCTCGATATCCGCCAGGCGCAATGCTTCGAGATCGCGGTAAAAGCCGCGAACGCCAAATTTCAGGGAACGGACCAGCATCGTGCGGGTTTGCGGTTTGCGGCCAAGCAGAGAGAGCAGCCGATACAACCGCGCGGCACGTTCGGGCGTCACGGGGGCGGCGGGTTGGACAGGGCGGCGTTTACTAGCCATATGTCATTTGCCGTGGTTTCCGGAACGGGCTTGCTCGCCGGCCGGTAGGGGCGACGGCGGGGCCGCTCGATTCCTGGCCCGGTCGGCCATTTGCACGACCGCATCCAAGTCCGGCTTCGCCGTGTCCAGAACCGGTTGCGGATAGACGCCAAGCAGGACGCACAATAGCGCGATGGGGGTCACCATCAGCCATTCACGGGCTTTCAGATCAGGCACCGGCGGTCCATGGTGAGGCGGTTCCTTGACCTCGCCAAACAGCAGCCGCCGCAGCATGGTCATCAGATACCAGGCTCCCAGGATCATGCCGCTGATGGCGACGATCGTCAGCCAGGGACGATGGCCGGCCGTCAGCGCCTCCTGTTTCATGATGCCCGCCAGGCACAGTGCTTCGCCCACGAAACCGTTGAGGCCCGGCAGTCCGACGCTGGACAATGCGGCAAACACCAGGAAAAAGCCAAAATACGGCAGTCGTTTCGCCATGCCGCTGTAGTCGGTCAGCTTGCGGGTGTGATAACGCTCGTAGATGACGCCGATCAGCAGGAACAGGGCCGCCGTCGACAACCCGTGGTTAATCATCTGCATCAGGCTCCCCGCCAAGCCCGCGGCGGTGAGGCTAAACATGCCGATCATGCACATGCCAAGGTGGCTCACGGAACTGTAGGCGATCAGGCGTTTGACGTCGTCCTGGCTATAAGCGCATAATGCCCCATAGGCGATGCCGACGGCGGCCAGCACCGTGACCAACGGCAACCCCAGCGACAGGCTCACGTCCGGGGCAAGCGGAATGCACAGCCGCAAAAAACCGTAGGAGCCGAATTTGAGCAAGACGCCGGCCAGAGCGACGCTGCCGGCGGTGGGCGCCTCGACGTGGGCCAACGGCAGCCAGGTGTGCAGCGGCACCAGCGGCACCTTGACCGCGAAGCCGGCCATCATCAGCACAAACACCAGGAGTTGCGTGCTGTGCCACATGGTTTTGTCCGTGGTGACGTCCGCCAGCTGCTGCTGCACGATCTCCACCAAACGCGGCAGCGAGAAAGTCAAGGTCTGCGTGGCGCCCTGGCAAGCGATGATGACGGCCAGGACGCCGAGGAAGGTCAGCACGCTGCCCGTGAAGGTGAAGATGAAAAACTTCCGCGCCGCGTGCCGGCGCTCGGGTCCGCCCCAAATCCCGATCAGGAAAAACAGAGGGATAAGCGACAGCTCGAAAAAGACATAGAAAAGGATGATGTCAAACGCCAAGAACACGCCGAACATGCAGGTTTGCAAGGCCAGCAGCCAGGCATAGAATTCGTTGACGCGTTCGGTGACGTGCGTCCACGACACCAGCACGCAGGGCAGAGTCAGCACGGCCGTCAGCACGACCAGCCAGAGATTGAGGCCGTCAACGCCGATGAAAAACTGGACGGCGCTGTTGCCGAGCGGCAGCAGATCCCAGGTGGTTGCTCGCGGATTGGTTTCGGTCGAGCCGGGCACGAATTCCGGTGTGAAGGAAAGCTTGCCTGCCGTGGAAACCAGCTTGGCTTGCCCCGGCGCTCGAGGGACATGAAGCTCCAGGCTAGCGCCGCCGCGCTGGCCAGACAAACGACGGCGACGCCCACGCTGACCGCCCTGATCAGCTCCCCGCGCCGCGGCCCCAAGGCGGCGACGACGACAGCGCCGAGCGCCGGCAAGGCAATCAAGGTCAGTTCCAGGTAATGCTCGAAGGCCACGCGGCGTTGCTCCCTTGGCAGGTTCGACAATCTTGGAGAATGGTCTATCGCTTTGGCCGCATGGTTTCCAGTGGCAAGCGAATAAAGCGCCTGGGCGGCGCCCTTGTAAAGGGGGTAGCGTTGATTTAGAATGCTCGCAGACCGGCATTGTTTCCGTCCCCGTAGCTCAATTGGATAGAGCGTCGGCCTCCGAAGCCGAAGGTTACAGGTTCGACCCCTGTCGGGGATATTGGCATAACTTCTTGGCTGAACGCAATTTAAGCGTACCTTTCTTTCATGCCATTGGGGACAGGGTACATTTCCCGATAATTCACGCTGACACTTTGGACACGCCGCGACGGCTTGCTCGGCCGGTTTGGGTCGGTAGGATGAAATCCGGCAAGCTTTGCGGGAAGGAATTGGGACAATGGTGGGAGGTTTGAAAGTCGTCCGCGTCAAGGCCGGCTTTGAGCAGGATTTCGAGCGGCTGTTCCAGCGGCTCCGGGAGGAAATGCGCCTCCATGAACCGGGATGTCTGCTCTACTCGCTGCCGCGGTCGCGCAAAGATGCCCGCGACTACATCGTTCACGAGCGGTACGCCGACCAGGCCGCGCTCGACGCGCACCAGAAGTCGTCCCATGGGGCCGTGTTCTTCCCCAAAATGCGCGCCATCCTGGAGAGCATAACCGTTGAGTATTTCGACGGCGTCGTCGATCCATACCTTTGCCATAATAAGTGTGCCCGCCCCGGAGGACCATGATGAACCGTGCGAATCTGCCTGGCGACCTGCCGTTGCGTCCGGAGCTTCGCGGCCACCTTTACCGGATCGCCGATCCCGACGATCCGCGTTACGGCCTCGTGGTCGATGAGCTCCGGCAGTGTCCCGCGCCGCTGCGGCTGCCGCGCCAGGAGTATCAATGGCTGCAGTGGTTCGACGGCGAGCATAACTTGGGCGATATCCAACAAGCAGCCCGGCGGCACCAGGGCGGCGAGGTCCCGCCGCTGGAGCGGTTCCTTCGATTGGCAGATAAGCTCGACGACGCTTTGCTGCTGGAAGGGCCGCGCTGGCAGGAGCGCATCACCGCGCCGATCCGCGAGCCGGCGTGCATCGGTTGCTACGACGGCGACGCCGAAATCCTCGCCGGCGACATCCAGGGCTTATTTACCATGGACGGCGGACCGGGCCTGCCGCGGTTCGCCGCGCCCTGGCGGCGGGCTCAGGGCGGCGCTGATTCCGCACATTGATTATGCTCGCGGCGGCGTCAGTTACGCCCATGGCTTCAAGGAGGTTTTCGAGCAAACCGACGCCTCACTGTTCGTCATCATCGGCACGTCGCATCACAGCACGCGGCGCTTTACGTTGACCCGCAAGCACTTCAAAACGCCGCTGGGCATCGTGCCCACCGACGGCGAGTTCATCGACCGCATCGTGCGCCACTACGGCGACGGCCTTTTCGACGACGAGCTGCTAGGCCATTTGCCGGAGCATTCCATCGAGCTGGAGGTGGTGCTGCTGCAATGGTTCTACGCCCGGCGGCGGCCTATTCGCATCGTGCCGCTGGTGGTTGGGTCGTTCCACGATGCCACGCTGTCGCGGCAAGATCCCGCGGCCTTCGACGACATCGCCCGCATGGTCGAGGCATTACGGCTGGCCGAGGCAATGACGCCCGAGCCCGTCTTCTACATCATCAGCGGCGACCTCGCCCACATCGGCCCCAAATTCGATCCCGGCAGGGCGCCGCTCGATGGACCGGAATTGAGCGCCAGCCACCGCCAGGACAAAGCCCTGCTGAAAAGGCTGGAAGAGATGAACCTCGAGGAGTTTTTCAAGATCGTCGCCGATGAAAAGGATGCGCGAGCGATTTGCGGCTTCCCGCCGGCATACACGCTGCTCAGCGCCGTCCAACCGAGCCGCGGCAAGCTGCTGCACCATGGCCGGTACGTGCATCCCAGGGGCTATGAAAGCGTCAGCTTCGCGAGCATGGGGTTTTACCGGTGACCTATCATGGACGTACCCACGCCCAAGCCGGCTTTCTTGAAGACGACCACCTGCGTCATTGGCGCGACGCTGTTGTTGAACGGGCTGGCGCTCGCCCTCATGCAATCGACTTTTGACAAAATAATACTGGATCAGGCGGGCGATACACCCGAAATCTGGAACGTCATCACGGTGTCTTTCGGCGTGGCGACCGTGCTGGGCTTGCTCGCAGCATGGGGCCTAAGTTGGACCACACCCGGTTGGCAAATGAAGTTTGCGGGACTGTGTTGGATACTGGCGGCGGTCTTTTTCTGCGCAGCGAATCAGCTTTTCGTTAATTTCGCCCCGCAGGTCGATCCCTGGTTTTTTCTTGCCCCAGAGCACAGGCTAAGTTTTGCGGCGATCTGGCTTTTGGCCACTTGCCAGTTCCTCGTGCCGTGGTGGGTTGCCTGCCGATCTCCATCCGGACTGCCCAGTCCTTTTTTCTTCCTGGCGTTTGCCTGGCTCGGTTCGCTCTTTGGGACCTTCGGTTGTTTCTTGCTGATGGACCGGCTTTTTTCGTTCATTACGCAGTCACTGCTTTTGCAGGTTCTCTTCCTATGCGCAGGCGCCATGATGCTATGCACCATCTTGCTGCTTGGACGCATCGAGCAACGGCAGCCCACCGGAGAAGCAGCGGGCACTGGCCTTCATCGGCCGACATGGCTGCATTATTGTCGTTGGGCAGGGTCGGCGGCGCTAGCGGCAGCCCTGTTCCCGGGGGTAACGACGTTTATTTCCACGGATATTGCGGCCATGCCACTGGTCTGGTTGCTGCCGCTGGGGCTTTACCAAACTTCGTTGGTCGTCGCCTTCGCCAGAATGCCCCTAACACAGTCTCGCGTCCAATGCTGGGTCGTGCAAAGCTTGGCACTTCTGGCCTGGGCGATTCCGATGGTTTTCCTCATCCAGATCCTTATCGACATGAGTACAAGCGGAGTGGCTGAGACAATGCACTTCGTCCTGTACGTGGTGAGCTTGTTGACATTGTTAATTATTCCGCATCGCTGGACGTTGCCCGCGCAGCTCGGAATAGTCGGGCTTGCGCTAACCTTGTTCGGGCTGGAGTGCGGGCAATTCCCCATTCCGACATTGCCTGTCTGGGACAAAATCTGGCTTTGGATCGCTGCGTGCGCGGCGACCTGGCGGGGATGCCACGGCGACTTAGTCGAGCGCGGCCCGACGAGCGATACTTTTTTTGGTTCATGGCCTGCATCGTCCTGGGTGTGATCGTTGGCGACCTGTTCATGCGACACGTCGCCCCGGCACTTTGGGACTATCCCCTGGAATTTCAGCTGGTACTGGGGTTGGCCGTTTTTGTGAGGTTTGGGACCGCCGCCGCGAACTGGTGCTCAAAGAATCAAGAATCGGTGCCAGGCGTCCTTACGATCAATGTGCCTGAAAAATAATCCGACCCCTACTGCAATGCCTTGCCACGCCGTAAAATCCAGAACAACACCATACTCACTCGGAGGCCTGGCAATCATGCAACAACGATATCGCTGGATTTGCGTCGCGGCACTCTTGCTTACGACATCGGCTTGCCGAAACGTGTTGAATATGGAGACGACCTACGACCTTCAACCGGGAGATATTCGAAAGCTCACCACTGATCCCATTTCAAAAGAACAAACGGTGAAGGTCAACGTTACCGCCACGGCGGGCACGGTCAATGTGTACGTGTGTTTAGAATCCGAAATTGATGCCGTCATGAAAGATGCCGATTCCAGTCGTGCGTCCACGAAGGCATTGAAGAGCGAGCTCAAGACAGCAAACGTGGGTTTGGAAGTATCTGTTCCGGCCAACGCACAGGCAGTCGTGGTGATCGCCGGCGTCACCAAAGCGACCAAAGTCACGGTGAAGATAACCAACTGACAGTCTCAGTACATTTCAAACATGTGTTCGCCGCCGTGAGCCGGATTGCCGATGATCTTGCCGCCACGCGGATCGACGACGAAATCGAGCAACTCCAGCGGCACCTGGCCAACTAGCACCGGCACATTGTCCGGAACTTCCAAAACGTCGATCGTGCAGGTGCGGCCTTGGATGGTCAGGCGAACCGCATCGTAGAGCGCGGCCTCGCGGACCTCGCCATGGCTGCTGCCAACCCGTTTTGTCGACGCCTGGCGAAGACCTAACTGACGGATCAGCGCAGTGGGAATCGACAAAATCGTGGCGCTCGGTATCAACCAGGGCATCCTGCACCGTGACCTGGCGGGCCTGGTCTGACGGCCGCATCGCGCTTTCCACTTCCCACAGGTCTTTCATGTTTTCGATGACTGCGGCTGTGGTTACTCGACCCATTGCGGACTCCATGGCAACTCTCCACATTCAGTTGCTTTATTGCCTATAACAACATAATAGCAGCAGCGACATCGGCTTTCATGAAGAATATGGAATCGTTGCCATGCACAGCAATCCCACGTCACCTTACCCGCGGCGGTTCAGCTGGAAGATGCGATTTTTCCTGAGCGGTCTGCTTTTCTGCATGATCGAAAGCTGCGTCGGGTTGCTGTTGCCGATGACCCAATGGCGCGGCGTTTATGGTGTTGAATATCTGCCGCTGCCGCTGCCGACTCCCGCCCAACAAAAAGCCCTAAGCGAGACCGCCAGTGCCGACAACCCTGACCCGGTGCTCGCGGCGTACATGGCGACGCTCGTCTCCTTGGTGGATTATTTGAACCCCTGGCCCGGACCCGAAACACGCGAGCAGATAACAACGCTGCTAGACGGCGTGAAATACGCCGCGTGTTGGGTGGACGCACGGGTCAAATTCCTCGAATGCCTGGTCGGCGCACAAGGAGAAATGGCAAATGTTCGATACGCTCGATAAATCCTTGACCCAGGTGCGGGCTCGGCTGTTTTACGACGACGGCAGTGAAATCATCGTGCACCAGGGCGCTGAACCTGCAGATTTCACCCACGGCGGGCACGCCCTGTTCGAGGAGCGGGTTCTCAGCTACGAAGTCTACACGCAGAATAGCGACCTGAACAGCGAGGGCTATTGCAATCTGCTGGCCCATCGCCATGCCCATAACGCCAACGGCGCGAAACTGCTTTGGATAACGCTCTTTTGCGTGCAAGTTGACATGCCGGCGCCGGGAGACGATGCGCTGGCTCATTACCAGAAACAAAACCGCCTGACCGTCACCCCGCCCCGACTGGCGGGCACGTTTCGATCCGACAGGAGCCGCGCCGTTTCGGAGCAGGTCTTGCCCGATCGCTATGAATTTGACGTGGCCAGGGGCAAAGGCAGGCCGCTGATCGACGACACGCCATGAGCACCTCACCCGACGGTCCGCCCGCCGCTGAATCACTGTGGGTCCATTTCTGGCATGCTCCGGTGCGCGCGAACGGCTCGGCATGATGCGCATTGCGCTGGCCCTGGCGATGCTGGGCGACCAGTTGCTGCAGTATCTGCCGAACTTCTCGGATTTCTTCGGCCCCGAAGGCGTCGCGCCGGCCGCGTTGCATGCCGCGGGCCAGCACAGGATGTGGCGGATCACCTATTTTTTCTTTGGAACCGATGATTATGTCGTTCTTCATACCGCCTTTTGGCTGCTTGGTGGCCTTCACGCTGCTGTTCCTGGTCGGTTGGCAAACACGCTGGATGAATTTCTTTTGCTGGCTCTTGACGCGCTGCTTCATCGAGCGCAATCCGGCCATTCTCACCAGCGGCGACGACGTGGTGCAGATCGCGCTGTTGCTTCTGTTGGTGTCGCCCTGCGGCGCCGCCCTGTCGATCGATGCCTGGCGAAAACGCCGTCGAGTGCCGCTGGACGGCCCGGTCCTGGTGCCGCCCTGGCCGGTGCGTCTCATTCAAATCCAGTTGTGCCTCATTTTTTGCACGACGGGGCTCGTCAAGCTCAAGGGCGAGGGCGAGGGCTGGGGGCAGGGGACCTGGTGGGATGGCACGTCGCTGCACTACTACCTCAACGATACAACCATGTGGCGTTGGTCGTATGCACAGCTGCCCATCCCCTTTTGGATCACGATGCCGTTGACCTATTTCACCGTTTGTTGGGAGGCGTTGTTCCCCCTGCTGGTGCTGTTTCGGCGGACGCGTGCATTGACCTTGCTCATCGGCATATGTTTTCATCTGGGCATCCTTATTGTGACGGAGGTGGGCTGGTTCGGCTTTTACACGCTGACCTTGTACGTCGTGTGGATTCCGGATTGGTTTTGGCAAAAGATGTGTTCGTCGGGGCAAGTGCGTTTGCAGCACTGGGAGAGCAATGATGCGCATCGGCGTCTTCGGCGGCACCTTTGATCCGGTGCATCTGGGCCATCTGATTCTCGCCGAGCAGTGTCGTGAGCAAGGCCGGCTCGACGAGGTGTGGTTCGTGCCCGCGGCGCGGCCTCCGCACAAGACCGAGGCGGCGTTGACGCCGTTTGCCCAACGCGTGGAAATGCTCAACCTGGCAATTGCCGGGCAGCCGGCGTTCCGTGTCGAGGAACTGGAAAAGGATCGGCCGGGACTCAGTTTCACGGCCGTCACCTTGGAGGAACTGTCGGCGCCTGCATCCCGACCACCAGTGGTCTTTGGCGCTCGGCGGCGATGCGCTGCGCGATTTGCCGGGCTGGCATGCGCCGGAGCGGATCGTGGCGCTGGCCGAATTGCTGGTGATGCCTCGAGCGGGCGCCGTGGTCCCGGCGCTGGAGGAGTTGCGTTCGCTGCTGGGGCCGGCAGTGCGGGCGAAAGTGATCGATGTGCCGTCGATCGGGATTGCCAGCACGGATTTACGGCGCCGGGTTGGCGAGGGCCTGAGCGTGCGCTACCTGGTGCCGCGAGCCGTGGAGGCTTACATTCAGGATAAGCGGCTTTACAGGTGACATAGGACCCATAGGTCTTATGAGACTTATAGGTCCTATATCACCGTGGCTGATTTAGAAACTCACGGGAAGATGAAGAATGCCCCCGTCACGGCCGCGCCTTCCGCGACCACGCCGGACAGGCTCCACTCGAAGGGGGCGATCCGGAACGGTGCCGGGTCGCCAGGCAAGCACTTGCCGGCGCTGGTGTCGTACTGCTGGCAAGGCCGCGTGGCCATGTGATAAGGCAGCATTATCACGTCCCAGCTGAACTCGGCCACTTCCAGCGGCGGCGAGAAGACGCCAAAATTCCACAGACCACGCTCGAAGTTCTCCTGTTCAAACAGCAGCCGTTCGTGGGCCACATAGGTCGGCTCGGCAGACATGGTCTTGGGCGCCCAGTGGCGGCCGGGGTAAGCCTCCCGTGCCAGGGGCTTGTCCTCGGGAAAAATGACGGGCGAGCCTTCCTTCATTCCTTCTTGCACCATGCGCCTGAATAACTCGGCCTCGCTCTCCAGCCGCATCAGCGTTTCCATGCCGGGCATGCCAAAGTTCGTTTTGGTATCAATCGAGTCGTAAGGCATTCTGACGCCAGGCCTTCTTTCGCCGTCCTGCGGGGCCGGGAAAGTCTCGTGCGCGGTGCGTGTGACATTGACGGGGACCGGCTGGGCGGATTGTTGGCTGGCTCCAACGGGCTGCGCCGCCCAGGGGGCTGGCGGAGGCTGGACCATGGGATAGATCGCGGGTTGGCTCTGGGCCGACGCGGACCCCGCGTGGACCATCAGGCCAAGGCCGAGCAAGCTAGTCGCCATCCGAATGGGCCACCGCCGCCCGCGAACTGTAGTTTGGCGCTTCCTGCGTAATGAGAATGTCATGGGGATGGCTCTCCTGCACCGACGCGCTCGTCACCAAGATGAAGCGCGTGCGTGTGCGTAACTCCTCAATGTTCCTGGTTCCGCAATAACCCATGCCGGCCCGCAGACCGCCCACCAGCTGATAAACGAACGGGCCCAGGCTGCCCTTGTAGGGCACGCGTCCCTCGACGCCTTCGGGCACCAGCTTGGCTTGCGTTCCCTCCGCCTGGCGATAGCGATCGGTCGAGCCGGTCACCATCGCCCCGAGCGAGCCCATGCCGCGATAGGTCTTGAAGGTGCGCCCCTTGTAAATGATCGTCTGCCCCGGGCTTTCCGCCAGGCCGGCGAGCAGGCCGCCCAGCATCACCGTGTGCGCGCCCGCGGCCAGCGCCTTGGTGATGTCGCCCGAATAGCGGATGCCGCCGTCGGCGATGATCGGCACGCCGCTGCCGGCGATACCCTGGGCAGCATTGTAAACCGCGGTAATCTGGGGAACGCCGACGCCCGAGATAATCCGCGTCGTGCAGATCGACCCCGGCCCGATGCCCACCTTGACCGCGTCGGCCCCCGCCTCGACCAGGGCGCTGGCGCCTTCCGCGGTGGCCACGTTGCCCGCGATCACGTCGATATCGTGCCGTTTCTTGAGCTCGGCGACCGTCTCGATGACGTTGCTCGAATGACCGTGCGACGAATCGACCACCAGCACGTCCACGCCCGGCCTTGATCAGCGATTCGGCACGCTCGTAGTCGTGCACGCCGACGGCGGCGCCCACGCGCAGCCGGCCGCGCGGCATCCTTGCAGGCAGTCGGGAAATTTCAGGAGCTTGTCGATGTCCTTGATCGTGATCAAGCCCTTCAGTTTATAGTTATCGTCAACCAGCAAAAGTTTCTCGACCTTATTTTCCGTTAAAATCCGTCCAGCCGCTTCAAGCGTTGTATTTTCCGGCGCCGTGACCAGGTTGTCCTTGGTCATCACTTCGGAGATCCTCTGGCTGTTATCTGTCAGGAAACGCAAATCGCGCCGGGTGAGGATGCCGTGCAAGTAGCCGTTGACGGTGATCGGCACGCCGCTGATGTTGTGCTGCTCCATGATCCGCCGGGCGGTGCCGACGGTTTCATCGGGGGGCAAGGTGATCGGATCGGTGATGATGCCGTTTTCGCTGCGCTTGACCTTGTCGACCTCGCGGGTCTGATCCAGGATCGACATGTTCTTGTGGATGATGCCGATGCCGCCTTCCTGGGCCAGGGCGATGGCCAGCTCGCTTTCGGTGACGGTGTCCATCGGCGAGCTGACGATGGGAATGTTCAGGCGGATGTTGCGCGTGAGCTGGGTGCGGATGTCGACGTCCTTGGGCAAAACGTCGCTGAAAGCTGGGTTCGAGAAGGACATCGTCGAAGGTGATGCCCTGGTATGCGATCCGGTCTTGCATGGCAGCTCCTGCGAAGTGGATTTCCACGAGTCAGTCCGAAAAGGGGTCAGGCACCGTTGTGCGCAGCACCCTTCGGGCCGTTCCGGCAACGGTGCCTGACCCCTTTTCGGACTGACTCTAAGCCATTATACGGCGCTGTAATTCCACGACACAGGCTTGCCGTCTTTATAGGGCATCACGCCGTGAAATTGGCGCTCCCCACGGCCGAACACCAACGGCAAGAAATGTCGATCCCCCTCCCACAGCGGCAGTGTAGGCACGGTCTCGACAGGCACCCATTCCAGTGTGCCCTCGTCATTCTCGGCGAGGGGCGTGCCGGTCCACGTCTCGACGCGGAAGATGAATCCGAACCAGTCCTCGCCGTGCTTGCCAAACCCCGGCCAACTGACGGTGCCGCACAGGACCATTTCCAGGCACTGGAGATTGGCCTCTTCCCGAATCTCGCGGCGCATGCAGGCGACGATATCCTCGTCCGGATGCAATTTGCCGCCGAGGCCGTTGTACTTGCCCAGCTGCGGATCATCGGGACGTTTGTTGCGGTGCACCAGCAGCACCTGGCGGCCGTCGGGTGACATGATGTAGCCAAGCGTGGCCAGGATCGGGGTAAATGGCATAGAGCCTATCCGAAAAAGGGGTCAGGCACCGTTGCCGCCAGCGGCCCGGAGGGTGCTGCGCACAACGGTGCCTGACCCCTTTTTCGGATCAACCGCGTGCGAAGGCCTGGGTGTTGAAGTAATATTCTTGCTGGGCGTCGGCAGCGGGCGACAGCAGGGGAGCCAGGAGCGCTGCCGCCGCTGCTGCCTCCTCCGCACAGCCAAAGAAAGAGGGTTGGTAGGATTTCCCGGCCAGGCGCCCGCAGGCAATCCAAAGGCAGCCTTCCACCCTGGCGCAGACGCCATAGCGTTCGCCAGGCGGAGAGCAGACGATCTCGATCGGGCTGGCAAGGCTTCCAGCAACGCGCTCAAATGCCCTGACAACGCGTCGCGCCATGACGGCCGCTTCGTCGCGAGTCCAGTCACAGAACGCCGGCGGGTTGGACTGCTCCAGACCGGGTTTGAGCGGCAGCAAATCCCACTCCAACGACCTTGGCCGCAAAATCACCACGGTGCGCAACCCCGGCGGCACCAGAATCCCCAAAGCCCGCGGCCCGGCTTGGCGTGCATCCACGCGACGAAAAGGCGGCATGGAAAGTGTCTCCAGAATGACCCCGCCGCTTGATCATTGAGATCCCGACGTCAGCGTTTCATCGCCGAACTGGCTTCGCGCCTTGTCGCTAATGGTGCCCACGCCGGCCTTTTCGCGCAGGTATTGAGACATCAGCACCAGCAATTCCTTGCCAAAATCCTGCTGCACCTGGTCGGCAAAGGTCGGCTGCAAGCTGCTGAAGGGCGAGAACTCGGCCGGCGCTTCTTTGAGATATTCAAGGTTTTTCGGCGGCTTGATCGAGGACACCAGGGCGAGGTAAACCACGTCGCGCGGCTTGTTGGTCAGCGCCTGCACTTGCGGAATCTTCACCTTGTAGTCGGCGGGCTTCAGGAAAAGCTCGTCATTGAGCTTGTTGATCTCATCAAAATCGATCTTGGCGCGAATGGCGGCCGGGTCGGTTTCGGTCGTTTTGCCCTTTTTCAAGGGATCCTCGATATCGGCCTTGAGCGGCGCGCTCAGGGTTTGCAGCGCCAGCAGTTGTTTGACCATGTCGTCGCGCGGATGGGCAATGCGTCCGCGCGGCAGTTCGTATTCCACGTAGGGGGTTTCGCCCTTGGTTTTGATGTCGGTGTTGATCACGAGCATGGAAACACTGGGCAAGGTCACCACCTTGGTGCCGTTCTGCGCGGCCAAATCCCGCAGCTTGGCGGCCAGGTCGGTGTTTTCCGAGCGCTGCACCTTGCGGATCTCGTCGGCAATCCTTTTGACCTCCGGCATCAGTTTGGACCGGGCTTCGTTGATACGGTACTGCGTCTCGACGAGTTCCATCATCTTGGGGTCGTCGGGGTTCCAGGGCTTGACGGCCTGGTTGCGTTTGGCCGATTTCCAGAAGATGATCGGTTTGTCGTCCGTGTCGAAGGGACGTTGCTCCAATTGCTTTTGGGCCAGCAGCGGGCTCTGGCGGGCTTTGGGCAAGGTGAGGTTGGGCGGCCAGACCTTGGGCACGAACGTTGTCTGCGGCCCGACGCCCGAGGCTTCGCCGCCGAAGAACAGCTTGCCGAAATCGGCCTCCTTGAGCATCTCGGGCTTGCCGGAGCGGCCTTCGATCGTGTTGATGGAAACGCGATGCTTCTGGAAAGCGTCGAAAAGCGGTTTGAGGCCGTTGTCGTATTCCACGTCGAACTCGCTGCGCCAATCCGCCGACTCGCCGAACTGCAGGCCGCTGATGGTCCGCGTCTTGCCGTCCTTGTCGGTAACCTTGCGGGCATATTTATCCTGGAGCGTCTCGATCTGCGTGCGAAAGGCGGTTTCTCCCTTGGCGGTCTCCAGTTGCTTCTTGACGTCGAGCATGGCTTCGTTGACCCAGGCCTGGGCGAACTGTTCCTCGACTTTCGCCTGCAATTCTTGTTCGAGGTAGCCGGCCACGGGCAGAAACTGCGGCGTCCAATCGGCGTGGTAGGTCAGGGCGGCGGCGGTAAAGGCTCCGGTGCCCGAGAACTGCGGCACCTGTGCCAGGAACAATTCGGCGCCGACGATGGCCCGCGGCGCCCTGGCCACGGCGGTCATCGGGGCGATTTTTTTAGCCTGCGCACCGTAGGCCGCGCTGTTGTAGGCGCCCAGGGCGGCGAAGGGCCCGGCGCCGCTCCCGGCAATGGCGGCCGCCGCGGTTTGGGGAGCGGGCTTTTCGAGGGCAAGATTAAACTGGCCGGGACTAAAATAATAAGGCGTCGTCCACGGCGACGCGCTGTCTTTGTACGGGTCCTGCCGGCGCATCATTTCCAGCTCGTAACCCAGCTTGTAGTCCGCCTTGGTTTTTTCGTTGGTCTCTTTCCAGTACCTTTCGTTGGCGTTGGCCAGCGCCATGAAGTGCCTGGCCACCTTGTACTTAACGGTCTCGCGTTCATTTTCCAGGGTTTTCTGCAGTCTGGCATCCCAGCTGGCCGGCGTCGCGGCCCACGCCAGGGCGCCACTGAGCGGCGACAGCGGATCGTAGGCGATCGGCGGTGTTTTCTGCAGCGAGATCAGCACCTGGGCCGCCTGCTTGTAAAACTCCATATCGGCGTTGGCCGTGAGGAACTGGATTTGAGCCTGGGCGGGCATTTTGAAGCCCGGCGTGTCCTGGGCTGGGTTAAACGGCACCTGGGCATACTTATCGTAAAACTTTTTGAGCAGCTCATTTCTTTCCTTGGTGTCCTTGGGCAAGGCCACTTGCTGGGCCAGCGTTTCCAGCGATATGGGCAGCAGGTCGATGGTCATTTCGGTGCGCGACTTGACGTACTGGGCGTTGAGCTGTTCGGGCGTGGGCACGATGCGATATTGCATGGGCGTATTGAGGTACAGGTGGATATACTCATTGGGACCTACCTGACGGTTGGCGCTTTGTTCGCGCTCGGGCGTCGGCAACCACCGCGCCATGGTGGCGAGCTGCACAATTTGCACGCGGAACTCTTGCCTGACGGCCTCGTCGACCACCTCCTGGCTGGCCTGGTAGTGATTGCCGCGTATCAGCTTGTTATAAATGACTTCATTGATGGCGGCTGCCACATCATCATGGGGGCCGTCCCAAAGCAAGGCATGGCAAGCGTTGCGGATGTAGCTGCCCAGCGCTTCGTTGGTAATCGTGACGCCGTTCTTGGTGGCCAGGTCGCGCCATATAATGAAGTCAACCAGGTCGTCCAGCTTGGCGCCGCCGAGGAAATACCTGGACGAGCGTTCGAGTTTATTCTGTAGATCCGCCGCGCATTGCTTGTGCAAACTCAACCTGAACTGCATGCGCGGGTCCGATTTGCCGCTGGTTTCCTGCTGTTTGATGCCGGCTTCGAGCCGATCGATGGCGATCTTAAGCAGCTCGCGCATGAAATCGTTGGCGATGGCGCGTTGTTTCTTGAGGGCGTCCAGTTGCTCGTAGCGGTAGCTTGTGCCGTTGATCTCGACAATCACGTCGCCGCCTCTGTTGCCGAATATCTTCAAGAGCACGTCATCCAGGCCCATCCCCTTCATGCCGCCGCTGCACAGCACAAAGGTGACCATGCACAGAAGCACGGCCAAAGCCATGAAGGTTCTCTTATATCTGTGAAAATGTGCAAACGGATTGAAAGCCATTACAGCACCTCAAGTTAGGACGTCCATTTCCCCGGGATTTCGCCCGGCCGGCCTTGACACCACATGAAGCTGTGTTGTATGGGAAAGTGGTGGACAAAGCTCAAAATAGCGATTGTAGCGACTTTACGGGCGAGAGCAACACGAGTCCTGCCACTTGACAAAGGACCGTAGACTTTCCACTACAAGGATACTTGGGCTAACCCCAACTTGTAGGTCGGGCTTCCCAGCCCGACCAGGCACCATGAAGGTCGGGCTTCCCAGCCCGACCAGGCACCATGAAGATCGGGCTAGGAAGCCCGACCTACGATGCGAACATATTTAGGAGCCGAATGTGGCTGCGAAGAAGAAGAAAAACCTGGTTATCGTCGAATCGCCGGCCAAGGCGAAAACGATCAACAAATATCTTGGCGACGATTTCGAGGTGGTGGCCAGCAAGGGGCACGTCCGCGATCTGCCCAAAAGCCGCTTCGGCATCGACATCGAAAAAGGCTGGATTCCGACCTACCGGCCCCTGAAGGACCGCAAGGAGGTCCTGCAATCGCTCAAGAAGCAGGCTGCCAAGGCTGGCATCGTGTACCTGGCGCCTGACCCCGACCGCGAGGGCGAGGCCATCGCCTGGCACCTCAAGGAAGCATTGGGCCTGAGCGACGAACGGACAAGGCGGGTCACCTTCAACGAAATCACCAAGACCGCCGTGCAAAAGGCGTTCAAGGACGCCGGCCAGATCAACATGGACCGCGTCCAGGCTCAGGAAGCGCGCCGGTTCCTCGACCGCGTTGTCGGTTACAAGCTCAGCCCGCTGTTGAGCCGGCGGCTGACCGAAACGCTGAGCGCCGGCCGCGTCCAATCGGTGGCGGTGCGGATGATCGTCGAGCGGGAGCGGGAAATCCAGGCCTTCAAGCCCGAAGAGTTTTGGAAGATCGCGGCGGTGCTGCGCCCAACCGGCACGGGGGGCCCGAAGGTGGCCATCGCCAAGGTGGGCACTCTGCGGCTGGCCAAAGCAAAAGGAAAGGGCGAGGGCGAGGAGCAGGACGAGGGCGAGGGCGAGAATAAGCGTGCAGCGGAGGAGCCGTTGCCGGAAGGGGCCTTTGTCGCCGAGTTGGCCGAGTGGGCCGGCGAGAAATTCAAGGCCGCGAGCGCGGAGCAGTCGGGCGCCATCGTCAAGGCCCTCGAGGGCGCCGGCTACGTGGTCAGCAAGATCGAGCAAAAGGACCGCCAGGAAAAGCCCCCGGCGCCGTTCACCACCAGCACGCTGCAGCAGCAGGCCAGCCTGCGCCTGCGCTTCAGCGCCAAACGCACCATGATGATAGCCCAGCGCCTTTACGAAGGCGTCGAAGTCAGCGGCGAAGGCTCGGTCGCGCTCATCACCTACATGCGTACCGACAGCACGCGTATTTCGCCCGACGCCTTGACGGCCTGCCGCGGCCACATCAAGACAACCTTCGGCGACCGCTATTTGCCGGATAAGCCCAACGTCTACGCCTCGGGCAAAGGCGCCCAGGACGCCCACGAAGCGATTCGGCCCACCGACGTGGCCTACACGCCGGAACGCCTGGCCAAGTTCGCTGCCCCAGGAGCAGTTGCGGCTTTATACGCTGATCTACAACCGCTTCGTCGCCAGCCAGATGAGCCCGGCCATTTTCGCCATCACCAACGTGGAGGTCGCCGCCGCCCAGGGAATTTTCAAGGCCCAGGGCAAAATCCTGAAGTTCGACGGTTTCCGCAAGGTCCTTGCCCCCGCGAGCAAGCAGGACGACGCCCTGCTGCCGCCGTTGACCGAACGGCAAGCCCTGGATCTGCTCAAGCTCAACGCCAGTCAGCACTTCACCGAGCCGCCGCCGCGTTACAACGAGGCCTCGCTGGTCAAGACGCTGGAAAAGGAAGGCATCGGCCGGCCCAGCACGTACGCCAGCATCATCAGCAAGATCGTCGATCGCAAATATGTCGAGCTGAAGGAACGCCGTTTCTTTGCCACGCGAGCTCGGCATGACGGTGACCGACCTGCTGGTCGAGCATTTCCCCAAGGTCATGGACCTCGAAATTCACCAGCCACATGGAAGCGGAGCTGGACGACATCGAGACGCACAAGTTCAAGCGCAACGACGTGCTCAACGAGTTCTACGTCCCTTTCGAGCTAGCGCTGAAGGAGGCCGAGGGCAAGCTGGCAGGCGGCGCCGACAAGTGTCCCGAATGCGGCAAACCGCTGGTGGAGCGTTTCAGCCGTTTCGGCAAGTTCTTCGGCTGCTCGGGCCATCCCGACTGCAAATACATCAAGCGCGGCGGCACGACCGCGCCAGCGCGAGCCGCCCAAGCTCGACCGACATTCCCTGCCCCAACTGCGGCAAGCCGATGGTGCAGCGCATGGGCCGGCGCGGCCCGTTTCTGGGTTGCAGCGGCTATCCCGAATGCAAGACGACGATGAACCTCGACGCCGAGGGCAAGGCCGTGGTCACCGCCAAGCCGACCGATCACGTCTGCGAGAAGTGCGGCAAGCCGATGGTGCTGCGCGAGGGCCGCGCGGTCCAGTTTCTGGCCTGCACCGGCTATCCCAAGTGCCGGAATGCCATGGACGTCGACGCCAAGGGCAACCCGGTCAAGCCGATCGAAACCGGCATCGACTGCGAAAAGTGCGGCGCCCCGATGGCGGTCAAACGCGGCCCGCGCGGCCCGTTCCTGGGCTGCACCGCTTACCCGAAGTGCCGCAGCACCAAGCAAGTCCCGCCCGAGCTGAAGGAAAAGCTCAAGGACCTGATGCCCGCCGTGGCCCGCCGCAAGACGCCGAAGGTCGAGGTCAGCGAGACATGCCCGGAGTGCGACGCACCGATGGAAGTCCGCCAGGGCCGCAAGGGCTATTTCCTCGGCTGCACGATGTTTCGCAAAACCAAATGCAAGGGGACCCGCGAGGTGTCGCCGGAGATCATGGAGCAACTGCAAGCCGCGCCGGCGGCCGCCGCTGAGGATTAACCGCCATGAGCCAACCCAACGATTTGCAGTCGAGGTTCCCGGAAATGCGGCCGGTGGGTGCAGCGCCCGGTTTGCACACGGTCAACGGCATAGGCACGATGGCCTATGGCAATCGCGATTTTGACGAGGAAACGCGGACCTACGTCAAAACCGTGTGGTTCACGGTGCTTTTCCTGCCGGTCTTTGCGTTGCGCAGCTTACCGCGTCGCCGATGCCCAACGGGGTTGGTATTTCATCGGCAGGGTGCCGCTGTCGTTTGTGGCGAGGACGTGGAACCATCTGATGTTGGCCGCCGCCGTGATCGTCGCGGCATTCGTCGCCTGGGAGTGGCATGCCAATCGGCCGGAAACCATCGCCGCCAAGGCGCTGGCCGAGGGAGACCGCCTGGCGGAAGCGGGCCAAGTCGGCAAGGCGGCCCAAAAATATCGCAAGGTGGCCGTCGAGCTTCCCTCCCAGGCCGGCACGGCGCTGGATAAGCTGCAAGCGCTCATCGACCATCGCCTTGACGCCGCCGACACCAGGGGAGTGTGCGAGGCCCTGGCGATCGCCGTCGACATCCAGCGGGTCAAGCAGGAATCGGTCAACCTCGTGGAAAAGGGCGTGGAACAATCCCAGCGGCGAGCTGACGCCGATGCCACGGGGGCGCTGGCCATTTTGGCAGTTGTCGAACCGCTGGCGCCGGCCGACGCGAAATTGCTGGCCGTCAAGCTGGATTTGCTGCAGAAAGCGGTCGCGAGCAATCCGGAGGATCTCGATGCCATTTCGGGGCTCGCCCAAATTTGGGAAGTTCAAAAGGAATTCGCCAAATGCGAGGCGCTATTGGCCAAGCACCAGGCCAAGCTTGGCGCCCGCGAAGGCGCAGCGCATTCTTGGCCAGGTCTACCTCCGCCAGGGCAAGCTCGACGAGGCGCTGCCGCTGTTGCAAGCTTACGCCGACCAACGACTGGAAAAGCTGCATAGCGCCGAGCAAAATTACGTGAACACCGTCAACGCCCTTGAAGCGGCAACCATCCAAACGCTGCAAAAGGGTAAAGTGCCGGATTTTGACTTCCAGCGCCACAAACAGATCCACCCCGATGCGCAAAAGGAGATGGTCCGGCAATATCTGGACAACAAGCTCCAGAACTCCCCCGAAGTCTTCAAGGCCCTGGATGCGATTCGCCGCGAAGGGGCCGTGGTCGGCGTGGCCCTTGACATTGGCATGGTCCACCTGCAGCGCGGCCAGGCCATGACCGACCCCGATGCTCGCAAAAAATCGCTGGAACAAGCCGAGAAAACCTTCCTGGCGGTCCGCGGCAGCGCGGGCAAGACGGACGAGTTTCGCCTCAACCTCGGCCAGGTTTATTACTGGCTGGGCAAGCATGCGGAAGCTCGGAAGCTTTTCGACGAGCTGCTGACGGACAAAGGCCGCGACGGCAAAACGCTAACCACCGTTGGCTACATTTTACGGCAGGTTGGGGCTGAATCGGAAGCGCGCGTGCTCCTGGAAGAGGGGTTTAACAAGGAGACCGATCCGCGCGCACAAAGCCGACGCGGCGCGATCGCGGGCCGCCATGGGGCACGACCTCGATGACCGCATTTCCTGGTTGGAAAAGGCGGGGACGGCCGACCGCGTGGACAAGGCGGAATTGGCTGCCGCTCGCGGCCAAAAGGCACTTCAAGAAAGTCGCGATGCCGACGCTGTCCAATTGTTTACGGAAGCACTGGTACATTTTGGGTCGATGCCGGAGTCGCCCGTGATCCTGAATAACAGCGCACTGGTGCATTTCTCACTCTTTCAAGTCTCCGCGGACCACGAGGAGTTGGCCAAAGGCATCGCCAAAATGGAAAAGGCGATCAGCCTGGATCCGCGCAACAGCATCCTGGCGGACAATGCCGCCGACGCGATTTTATCCAATGCATTGTGGGAAATCGTCGGCACCGACGTGGATCGCAAAACCCTGCGTGCCCCGGGCAGTTGGGAACTGCTGGCTTTCCTTTATGCCGACAAGGCCGGCCGTGATCGCTACGTCGGCAAAGTGCGCGCTCATCCCGCCATCGCCAAGGTCAAAGAGCTTTGGGAGCGCGAACTGGTGCTGGCGCCGAAGAAAGCCCTTGTGTACCTGGACCTGGCGGCGCTTTACAGCTATTGCGACGATGTGGACGGTCTGAAACAACTGGCGGCACGGCTCAAGGAAACAGAAATTGACCTGGCGGACGGCAATCGCTTGCAGCTTGAATACCTGCGAGGAAAAAGCGACGCCAAGGCGCAGGCCGACACCCGCGCTGCCTTGACGCTTCAGGAAAAGGTCGTCCAGAAAGCGCGGGAAATCAAGGGCGTTACCCTCGCCGTCGCCCTGGGGAACCTGGCGCGCCTCAAGATCGGGGCCGCGGCGCTCGACTTGAAAGCCGAATCGGCCGGTTCGTTGGAATTGGCCGAGGAAGCGCATGGGCTGGCGCCTTCACAGGCGACGCGCAGTCTGCTCATCAAGGCTCTGCTTCATCGTGCCCATACCGAGTTGATTGCAACAGATCCTGTTTATGCCCAATGGGCGGCCCAATGCCGGCGGTCCCTTCATGGCGTGACCTTGATCCCCGTCGTGCTGGCCGAGGATGTGCCCAGCCGCAAGAGTTGCCTGGCCAACGCCGATGTCCAGCGGCGCATTGGCAATGGTGCGTGAAGACGCCGAGCAATTGCCCCAGACGATCACCGAAAGGACCTGGGCCATGCTCCGCCACGCCGACCCGGACGCCGCGGCCAAGGTGGGGCAGTATCTTTTGAAGGATGAGAAGGGCCGACTGAATCGGTTGATCCACCGCCAACTGCAACCGCTTGATGCCGTGGAAGCTTATCTGGCTTACTGGATGCTGCTGCTGGAGGGCAATCCAGAGCAAGCGCGGCAGGCCTTGCAGGACTGTGCGGAGGCGGGGGTGCCGATGCCCAAGATTGGCGGGCAATGATTATCAACAGCATCTCGGCGCGCGATTCGGTGGCGAGTGACGGCGAAGAAGAGAGAATGATTAAGATAAGGATTAGGAAGAGGATTAAGAGCACGATGAGGATTATGAGCAGGATTTTGTTCGGCGGTTACGCGTCCTACTCTTAATCTTGCTCCTGCTCGTAATCCTCTTCCTACTCTTAATCGTCATCCTACTCTTACTCTGCTGGGGATTCGCAGCCGCATCAACGCTCAAGCACTTTGCGCCAAAACACCGGCACGCCATCGAACGCTAGCTGATAGGTCTTCTCCAGGGGCACGGTGATGTACATTGCCGGCGTTAAGAACAGCGGCATGTCAGGCAGCACCGCGCCAACGGCTGCTGCCTCCACGAACGTTTCCTGACATGGGCCTCCCACATAAGCCGCGAGGGTCAGCGGCTTGTCCGCGGGCAAGGCGAAGTTGTTGTCAGAGAATTCATCCCAGATGATTTTGTGGATACCCTGGGGATCGCGCGGACCGGGGGGAAACAAATCCACAATCAGCAAATGGATGCCGGCGCGCAACAACTCGGCCGCTTTTTCGACGAAAGCCCGAATGCCATGCCGGCTGCTTTTGTTGCCGGGGGAGACAATCTCCAGCATGGCCACCACGCGATGATCGCTCACATGGCGAATGGCAATCGCGTTGGCTTTGGCGGCGTACTGGTCGGATTCGTCTGGACCGGGGCCTACCGCGATTTGCTCGGCCAACGCGTAATGGTCGGGAGGCAAAAGTCCCCGGTTGAAAGCTCGTTTCAGCTCCTCGATCCAGCCGTGATGGAAGTCATGGAAAATACCGGCGTTGACCCGTATCCAGTCATGAACCGGCATGGCGTTGTGCTCCGTTGTCGGCAACCGAGAAGGCCCGGCTCATATTATACAACGGCACGACTCCTGCTTGATTTCCCTCTTCGTTTTCCCCTCCCCTCGCAGACTTGGCTCGGCTACAGTATCATCCAGCAGGCCGGTTGTTTTTGTTGGCGGAAGTCGTGTTATGCAAGCGATTCGCATCCCCGATGACCAGTGGGGCAAAATCTGGCGGCTGCTGGTCGCCTCCGGTCCTGTTTTCTGCACTGGTCCAGAACCGGTTTACGTCGTGACCAACCGCCAGGTGCGCCTGCTGCGCCGCAAGAAACTTCCTTTCGAGGTAGTCGCTCTTCCCAATGGTTCGAAGGCAAGCCGCAACCATGTCTAGAGCGGCTCGCAGGTATGATTTCTATTTGCCATTGACCGACAACTTAATTGAGAATTCCGCCTCGAATCAAGGCCCGCGATTGATTTCCCGCGGCCGCTCCTTGTGCAAGCCGAGATGCTTGGCTAGCAGGCCGGGGTCGTAGTAGCGGTCTGCAAATTGCTTGAGCGGGAACGTCTCCATGCCGACCACCCAGTGCAGATGTGGAATGTCGCCGTTGTTGGAGGCGTCGTAACGGCCTTGCTGGTCCATCACGGCCCAGGTGCCGTCCCTGAAACTAATCAGCTGGCACAATTCCTTGTCGTTGTCCGGTCCCCACACGCTGGAGATGCCAATGGCGCGATCACCACATCCCCCGATTAACCACTTCGCGTTACCGCTAATGGCCTCCGGGCTGAACCCATTGACATTTTCATTGAATCTGCGGACTTCTTGGCCAGAAGCCACCTCCCACAGGCGGGATGTCCCATCCGAACTGTACGTGAGGAGCCGCTTGCCATCGGCACTTAGACTCACGATGTAGACCGCATCGGTGTGCCCCTCGAACCTTCGAACTTCCTGGCCGGTGGCTATATTCCACATGCGGGCGGTTTTATCACGACTGGCTGTGACGAGCCACTTCTCGTCGCCGCTGAGGGCCACGGAATAGATTTCCTTCGTGTGCCCCCGGAAGCTCCGGATTTCCTTGCCGGTGGCTACCTCACAGAGCCTGGCGACCCCGTCTTCGCATGCCATGACCACCCACGTGGCATCACCGTTAAGGGCGACGGAATGCACAGCTTCGTTAAACTCATTCATCTTAAAGCTTTGGATTAGCGTGCCGTTAGACATGTCCCACACCCGGGGACGGAAGGTCCACACGGCGGCCAGCCATTTGCAATCATTGCTCAGCGATACACGGTTCACGGGGGAAAGCCCCTTGAAGGCGCGAACCTCCTTGCCGCTCGACATCTCCCACAGGCGAGCGGAATTGTCATTGCTTCCTGTGACGAGCCACTTGCTGTCTACGCTGATAGCCACGGAGTATACCGATCCGGTATGCCCCTTGAACGCGCGAATTTGCTTCCCAATTGACAAGTCCCACAATCTGGCGGTTTGTCCATGGTTACCCGTGACAAGCCACCTGCCGTCACCACTCAGGCATAGGGAATTGATTGCATCGGTACACCCTTGGAAACTGCGAATTTCCTTGCCACTGGGCATGTCCCACAAACGCGCGGTTCCATCATAGCTGGTCCCGGTGACGAGCCACTTGCCATTGCCGCTCAGGGACACGGCTGTAACCACATCGGCATGCCTCAAAACGTAGACTTCCTTCCCGCTGGACACTTCCCAAAGGCGAGCTATTTGCTGTGTCCGAATAGTTGTTTGATCGTCGGTGCTCCCCGTGGCCAGCCACTTGCCATCAACGCTGAGGGATACCGACCTCACCTGCCCGACCTGCCCCTGGAACGTGCGAACTTGCTTGCCGCTGGACAGCTCCCACAGGCGGGCGGTTTTGTCATCGCTTCCAGTGACGAGCCACTTGCCATCGCCACTTAGTGCCACGGAGTTGATTTCAGCGGTGTGCCCCTCGAAGCTGCGCACCTCCTTGCCGCTGGACAACTCCCACAGGCGAGCGGTCTGGTCCCCGCTACCCGTTACGAGCCACTTGCCGTCACGACTCAGCGCCAAGGAAGTGACACCAGCAGTATGCCCCTGGAAGGTGCGAACTTCCTTGCCGGTGGAAGTCTCCCAAAGTTGCGCGGTTTTGTCATCGCATCCCGTGACAAGCCACTTGCTGTCACGGCTCAGGCACACTGAAAGGACCCAATCGGTATGCTTGAAACTGCGAATTTCCTTCCCGCTAGGAAGGTCCCACATGCGGGCGGTCCCATCTTGGCTACCCGTGACGAGCAATTTGGCGTCACGGCTGAGGGCCAAGGATCGTAAACGCTCTGAATGTAAGATGCGAACTAGTTTGCCGGTAGACACCTCCCAAAGGCGGGCCGTGCCTTCACGAAAACCTCCTGTGACCAGGTATTTGCCGTCGCCGCTAAGGGAAACGGAGGTGACGTCAATGGCGCGGCCCGACTGGACCATTAATCGCGGTGACTTTTCAGGCCCCAATTCAGGTGCTTTGATTGTCGGCAGTTTTGCGCCGACGCGCAGCGGCGCGACTGCTCCCAACAAACCGATTCCTATTAGAGCCAAGAAAAATGCGGATTTCATGGAAGGTTCTCAGCTTCCGCGTCGCTGACCTGGTCCAGCGTCTTCTCCAACAGCAGCCCAGCCAGCTGCATCGGCTCGATCGCGACCTGCCCTTGTTCGCGCATCTTGGCCGCCAATTCCTCCAAGGCGCGAGCGTGCGCGTTGCCAAAGGGACTAGACGCCGCTCGGTCCAATTTGGGTCCGAGGCGCGGCCGCCTCCCGAGGGCACGCGGAAACGGGCTTCGATGTCGGCCAAGAACTGCACGGCGCCGAAATAGCCCCCTCCGGCAGAGACCTTGCCTTTGCGCGAGGCACCGAGGGCCCTGGCAATTTTGTCCATGTCCAGTCGCTGTTGCATGTTTTACACCTCCTCAAATTGGCGGATGGCAAAATACTCGTCACCCACCACCAACCCGACTTCTCCTTGTTTCGCTTCACGTTCGAACCGGGTTGCTCCTCGACATTGCTGACCTGTCAATCCGACTCCGCCAGGATAGACCGCACCGTATCAAGCGTCATCATAAGGGTCATCGGTTGCAGCGGCGATTCCACGAAGCCACGCGACAGATAAAAGCGCTTGGCCTGATCCGAAAGAGCATGAACCATGATGGCGAACACCCCGGCCTCGCCGGCGACAGTCACTGCCCGCATCATTGCATCGCGCAGCAGCGCGACCTATTCCCTGATTATGGTAGCGTCGATCAACGGCGAGCCGACCGAGCAGCAGGACAGCCAGCGGGTCGGGCATGTTGCGCCGCATTGCCTTGGGAGCCGCCGCATGGCTTATCGCTCCGGCCGACAGACTGTAATAGCCGATGACGGCAGCGCCCGCAAACACCACAAAGCAGCGCGAGCCACCCGAAGCCTGGTTCTTAAGTGCCCGCTTCTTGAGCCATTCATTGAGGGACGGCTCGCCGCAGTCGAAATCCGCCAGATTATTACCCGGCTCGATCGGCGACGGCGGCGTTAGATCGAGCGGGGTCATTTCTCCCAGGGGGCTTTGGTTTTGAGAAGACGGCGCAGCTTATCGGTCGGAGGCAACGGATGATCGAGCAATTCCTGAAACTTGGCGAAGGTGCCGGCGTCAACCGTAAAATACGCCTGGTCGAGCAGCACGTCCTCGGCCTTCTGGCAGGAGGCTTCGAGCATGAAGTCCGACCTGCTACGGCCAAGACGCGCGGCAGCCTGGTCGATCAAGTCACGTTGCCTGGCCTTGGCGCGTATGTTGATGGAAACAGCTTCTCGGGCTTGTCCATGTGCCATGGTGACACCTCCTTTGCACACGTTGAGTATACATGGTTGTATAGAAATCTGCAACACAAGCTGAACGGTGACAGGCGCAACCAAGTCAAGGATGAAACTGATCACCGCAATCGCTTACTTCTTCGTCAGGAGCGCCCGCGGCCACTCCGGATCCTGCATCCGAATCAGCACGGCTCTTGCCAGCCACCAATTTAGCGCCGCAAACGGCATCTCCTCGTAGGCCGACTTGAACTCGGCCTCGGCTCCAGCCCTGTCACCGGCACCGAGCCGCTTCCAACCAACCAAACAGTGGCGCCGGCACCGCTCCATTTGGTCATCCGCCGCGCGGCCAAGAAGGTCAGCCTCCGAGGCCTTGCCTTCCAGGAAGTCCAACAGGGCGGCCAACTCGGCTGGCCTGTAATGGCTAAAACGGAACTGCTCCTCGCCTTTGCGCAAATCCCGCGCGACGGCCGCAACCTCGCCTGGGTCGCCGATCGCAAACAGCAGCGGCGCGGCTTCGAGCCGGAAGCTCGCTTGCCGGCCAGGGCCGCCGACTGTCTCCCAGGCGCGACGAGCATCCGCTTTGCCGTCGGGCCGGCCCAGCGCCGCCAGGATGCGAACGTAGGCGCTCAGCCGGTTATCGGGGAAGCGCTTCGGCCATTTGCACGGCCTCGGCATCCCGCCCCAGGCAGAAAAGATTGTACTCCGCGACGAACGCGACCCCGGGAACGGGATTCGCCTTCAGGCTATGCTGCAATTCAGCGGTCATGTCGAGCCGACCGTCCAATCCCGCGCGGACAATGGCAATGCTGAAACGGGCGTCGACCGCCTCGAAGTTTTTGGGGAACCGACTCAGTTCGTCGGACACCCGGCCAGCCGCGGCCAGGTGCTCGTCCCATTTCTCCATTCGCCTGGCCTTTTTGTAGGCGAGGGCAGCGGTCAGCTCCGCCTGGGCGACTCTGGACAAAGCGTAAGGATTTCCCGGGAGAAGCCGCTTTACGAATTCGGCGTCAACCAGAGCCGCCTCGGCGTCGGCCACCGCCAAGCTAAACTCCGCCAAGGTCAGACGGATGTCGGCCCTGAGGACATGCCCGATTCCACTGGGCTGCTCAGCGAGCGCCTCATCCATCAGCGCCAGGCCTTCAGCCGGCCGGTGCACGCCGATGGCCTGGCCCAGGAAAAGTTTGTCCTCGGCGGTCCGCAAGGGCAGCGCGGCGGCCTCCGCCACCACACGCCGCGAGGCCGGCCAATCATCCGCCAACGTGTGGGCAAAGGAGAGCAGAGCTCGAGCGGAAACGCTGTCGGGCATCAGCCGTGAGGCCTGTTCCAGATGCCCGACTGCTTCAGCACCACGCCCCGAGTATAAAGCGATAAATCCCCGCAGCAGCCGGGTTTCGCCGGGCGACGCCCCAAGTAATTCGGCCTCAGCGACGGCCTTCTCGGCGGCCGGCAGGTCCGCCGCCAGCGCTGCCGTCATTCCTCGCTCCATCGCCGCCTGTCGCTTTTCGACGACGGCTTTTTCCTCCCGGCTTCGTTCCTCCGCCAGCCGCTGCTGCTCCGTCTCGTGGGCTCTCCAGGCGAAGAACCCGGCGGCAGTTAGTGCCAGCAAGACCGCCAGGCCCGCAGCGCTCAATGCCCGGTTCCGCGCTACCCATTTCTTCGCTCGCGTCAGCGGCCCCACGCGCTTGGCATGAATCGCAAAACGGTTCAGGTAGCGCCGCAGGTCGTCGGCAAGGTCTTGTGCGGTTTGATAACGACGGTCAGGATCCTTTTCCAGGCACTTCAGGCAGATGGTTTCGAGGTCACGAGGAATCTTCGCCACGATCGATCGCGGCGCCGGCGGCTCCTTTTGAATCACCATTGCCAGCAGTCTGTCACGCCCGTCTGCGGAAAACGGCGGGCGGAGAGTGAGCAACTCATACAGCGTCGCGCCCAGGCTGTAGACATCCGTGCGGTGATCGACCGGCACGCGCCCGGCGGTGATTTGCTCAGGACTCATGTACGCCGGCGTGCCGACGAATTCCCCGGTGACGGTCATCCCAGGTTGTTCCAGCATACGGGCCAGTCCGAAATCGGTGACGGAGAGCCTGCCGGCGGAGGAAAGCAGCAGGTTGGATGGCTTGATGTCGCGGTGCGTCACTCCCTGCAGATGGGCATGGTGCAAGGCCGCGGCGACATCAGCGATCATCGCCGCGGCCCGGTCGAACCGATCGGTCGACGATGCGTTGCCGGTGCCGCTGCCCGGACCGGACTGCGGCGGGGTTGGATTGGTTTCCAAGTGGGGAGCGGTGGCGGCTAACTCTGCCGGCGCTTTGTTCGGCGCGGCCGCGGACGAACCCGACGCATTTGGCGGATAACCGAGTCGAGCGACGGGCCGTCGATCAGCTCCATCGCATAGAAGTGGACCCCGCCCTCATCGCCGGTGGCGTAAACGGGAACGATGTTGGTATGATGCAGCTTGGCGGCGGCGGCAGCTTCGCGGCGAAAGCGGTCCACGGTGCGCGGGGTAAGTCCCAAGCCGGGGCCGAGCACCTTGAGCGCCACCTTGCGGTTGAGCGACACCTGCCGCGCCTGGTACACGACGCCCATGCCGCCGCGGCCGATCTCGCGGTCGAGTTCAAAATCGCCGAGACGCAGTGTCATTTCTCCCAGGGGGCTGTCGTCTTGAGAAGGCGTTTACTTCCCTTGAGCATATCACAGAACAGGCGCTTCGCCTTCATTGAAAATGCCAAACTCCGAAACCCGGCCACTCCCACCACGGCCATGCGTTTCAGGGGGGGGCTGAAATGCATAACAGGGGGTGACAGGGGAGGGGCGAAATGAAACGAATGAAGTTTGGCCGCTCATCGCCCAGCGGCGCGGGTCAAGTGGTATCCAACACGCTCCCGATGTACAATCAAGCTGGGTGTTTCCCCCATGTGTTTATTGCGGAGACATTGACAATGACCATCAAGCTCCCGCTGGCGCGGTTTAGTTCCTTCACCCTGGCCGTTGGCGTGTTGGCCGCCGTTGCCCTGGCCGATTCCGGCGCGGGCCAGCAAAACCAGCGCACTCCCAAGGAAGCCTTGCAGCCCTTCAACGACTTGATCGGCTCGTGGCGCGGCACGGCCACGCCGGCGGGCACCAAGCAGGAACAGCAAAATAACTTCTGGGTCGAGACCATCACCTGGGAATGGCAGTTCAAGGACAAGGACGCCTGGCTCAGCGTCGCCTTCGACAAGAGCAAACACTTCACCAAGGGCACCCTCCGCTATGTGCCGGACAAGGATCAGTACGTCCTCACGTTGACCACGCTGGCCAAGGAAGAAAAAACCTTCACGGGCAAGCTCGAAGACAAGAAGCTGACCCTCGAAAGCGCCCCAACCGCCAAGGGCGAGGGAACTGGCGACGTGGAACGCATCGTGGTCACGCTGCTGCACGACAACAGGCACCTTTACGCGGTCGATAAGAAAAAGGCCGACCGGGCCTCCTTCACCAACGTGTTCAAGGTCGGCGCCACCAGGGAAGGCGTGGCATTCGCCAGCCCCGACGGCAAGCCGGAATGCGTCGTCAGCGGCGGCCTTGGGACCAGGCCTGTCACCTATATGGGGCAGACCTACTACGTCTGCTGCAGCGGCTGCGCGGCCGAGTTCGCGGTGGACCCCGCCAAGTACGTCAAGGAATTCCAGGAGAAGAAGGCGAAAAAGGACAAAAAGTGACTTGAAGAGAAGGATTAAGAGCATGCTTCGTTGCCGATTTTTGTTCATCGTTTTGTCGTTTCTGGCGGCGTCGCCTCACGCCGGGCGCAGGAAACAGCCCGCAATCACGACATCACCGTCGACGATTATTTCTCGCTGTCGCGCATCACGGCGTCGGCCATTGCCCCCGACGGCAAGCTCGTGGCCTATAGCGAAGCCCGCTGGGACAAGACCACCGGCGACCGCAAAAGCGATTTGTGGGTAGTCGACGTCAAAACGGCCAAAAGCAAGAAACTGACCTTTGACCGCACCAACCCGCGCGGCCTGGCCTGGAGCGGCGACAGCAAAACGATCTGGTTCCTTGCCAACCGCAAAAGCGCGAGCGAAAAGACCTCCGCCGCCGGCGGCAAAAGCCAGGTCTGGCGGGTCAGCCCCACCGGCGAGGATTTCCAGGCGATCACGCAGATCGACGCCAATGTCGAAACGTTCGCGGTGACCGCCGACGGTCGATTGGTTTTCTACGTCACCAACACAGATCACGTCGAAGACGAATGGCAACGGCTGCGCAAGCAATTCAGCGGCGTCGAATACGGTCACGGCATCAACAAGGTATCGCAGGTCTGGAAGCTCGACACGGATTCGTGGCGGGCAGAGAAAATCATCGACGCCAACAGCTTCATCTACGAAATCGCCTTGACCGGCGACGGCCGCAAGCTGGCGATGATCACGGCGCCCGACGACCGCGTCGTGCATTTCGAGGGCAAATCGCAGGTGGAAGTGTGGGACGCCGCCACCGGCAAAACGACGGCGATCCCCGACCGCTGCTATCGCAAGGACGGCCGCTCCCCTTATGCCTGGATCGAGCACGTCGCCATTGCCAACGACGGCAAGACCGTCGCGTTCAACGCCGTCTGGGACGGCTATCCCTGTGAAGTCGTGCTTGGCAAATCGACCGGCAAGGAATGGACCTCGCGGCTGATGACCAGGTCGAAATCGGTCGCGGTGCACGGCTACGGCACGCCGTTGGCATTTGTCGGCGACAAGGAATTGGTGTTTTTGGGCGAAGCCAAGGGACGGGTCTGGCTGGCCCGCCAACTCGACACCAGCGTGGAATCCTCCGACACCGGTTGGGGGCCCGTCGGCGACCGCGTGGTCAGCCAGTTCAGCCACGACGCCTCGGGCAAAATCAAGGCGCTGGTCATGAGCACGCCGACTGATTTCGCGGACCTCTATCTTTGGGACGCCAAGGAAGTGAAGCGTTTGACCCATATCAACCCGCACACCGCCAGCTGGAAAATGCCCACGTTGTCGGTGGTGTCGTGGTCGGGGACCAACGGCGACATGGTCGAGGGCATCCTCGAATTGCCGCCGGATTTTAAGCCCGGCCAAAAGGTTCCGCTGGTCGTCGACATTCACGGCGGGCCGACAACGGCGTATCACTTTGAACGCACCTTCGATTGGTTTTCCGGGCGGACCATCTTGCCGGCCAGGGGCTATGCCGTGCTCTTCCCCAATTATCGCGGCTCCACCGGCTATGGCGACAAGTTTGTGACGGACCTCCTCGGCAAGGAAAACGACTGGGAAGTCGAGGACATTTTGAAAGGCGTCGATCATCTGATCGAAAAGGGGATCGCCGACCCGAAGCGCCTGGCCGTGATGGGCTGGAGCAACGGCGGCTACCTGACCAATTGCTGCATCACGCAAACCAATCGGTTCAAGGCGGCCATCAGCGGCGCGGGCATCATCGACGCCCTGATGGAATTTGGGGCCAACGACGAGCCGGCTTACAGCATCGTCTTCAAGCGCGGCTTTCCCTGGAGTGCCGACAACACCTATGCCAAGGCATCGCCCAGCTGGCAGCTCGATAAGATCAAGACGCCCACGTTGATTCACGTCGGTGGGGCCGATGAGCGCTGCCCGCCCGTGCATAGCAAGACGCTTTATCGTGTCCTGAAGGAGTATAACCAGGTGCCGACGGAACTGCTGGTTTACCCTGGCGAGCCGCACGGTTTGCGGAAGTATGCCAACATACAAGCAAAAATGGAGTGGGATCAGGCATGGCTGGATCGGTATGTTTTGGGCAAGGCTGCAAAGTAGCAGGCACACATAGTAGTAGGCACACTCCGTGTGCCGTTTGAATCGCTCAGCGGCACACGGAGTGTGCCTACTACTATGTGCATCACATCAGCCTGGCCAGGGCGAAGCCCGCGCCGAAGGCAATCGCCAGCAGCAGAAACGCGGTCAGCACCAGCAGGGCCAGCTTTTGCCGGGCTCGCGCCGGGTTTGCAGGCCCGAACTCCATCGGCTCGGCCATGGGCAAGGCAACTGGCTGCACGTCGATTTCATCGCTGGGGGTGCTGGCACGGTGGGGCGATTGGACGGGTTGGGGTCCAAAATGCCGGTGCCGAAATCGGCGCGCTTAAACACATTGGCGGTCGGGCCCTCGGGCACCGCTGAGTCAGGATTCGGCACCACCACCTGGCCCTTGCAGTTCGGGCAGGCCACCACGGAACCGGCCTTGCGGCGAGCGATTCCCATGAGCTGATTACAATAGGCACAGCGAAACCGGATCGGCATTTTTGGCTCGTCACATCTTCCCGTAGGTCAGGCTTCCAGCCTGACCAGGACAATCAGTCAGGCTGGAAAGCCCGACCTCCTATTGTCGCTTCTTGACCGGAAAGCCGCAACTGTTACTTGATGCGCCGGCCGGCGCGGAGACAATGGAAGAGCGGCGATGTTGCCCTTGTGATACAATCGGCACAATCGCCACGCTCGGTGGGTGGGGAGGTGCATGCAAGGAGTCCTGCCATGAGATCGGGTGGTATGTTCTGTCGCGTCGCGGCCGTCGCGCTGACGGCTGTTTCCCTGGCCATCTCGTTGCCGCCGGCTCGGGGTGACATCCTCGTGTTCAACGACGGCTTCGTCATCGAAGGAAGGGTCAGAGAAGAATACGACCTGCTCTTCGATCCCAGCGGTAACATTAAGGTCCCTTCGACGAAGCCGTTCTGGATCGACGACGGCGTGCGGAAAATCTGGTTCAGCCCCTTTCAGGTGAAAGAGCCCGTCCGCGACAAAAACAAAACCAGTGACCAAATCGTCTTCAAGAAAAATCCCACGGACCCAAGGTTCAAGTATCCGCCACCCGCGAACATGGCCGTCGAAAAGCGCGACGGAGTGGGACAGCCGCTGGGAACGCCAAGTTACGCTCCGGACGCCTACAGGCAAGGTATTGGCCAAGCAGCGGCTCACCTTGCTGACGCCCGACACCATTCGCATCGAAAGCACGACTCACAAGTGGGTGGTCAGTTACAACACCAAGGAGTTCAACCCCGATACTTTGCGCAGCCTGATCCGCCAGCACCTGTCTGGGCAAAAGGAAAAGGAAACCGACATCCGCCTCACGACCTATCGGTTCCTGCTCCAGGCGGGATTCACCGAGCAGGCCGACAGGGAGCTGAGCGACCTGGTCCGCGATTTCCCCGAGGAGAAATCAAACGTCGCCGCGCTGCAGCAGAACATCCGGCGGATTTACGCGCTGCAGCTGGTGGCATCGCTCCAACGCGCCGACAAAGCCGGCTTGCACCAGGAGGTCGTTAAGAAGCTGGATCAATACGCCAAGCAAAAGCTCGATGATTTGCTGGACGAAACCATGCAGCTTCAGGTCCAGGGGATCAAGGACAAGCACGGGGCGGCCGAGGACAAATTGCAGCAGGCCAGACGGTTGATCGCCGTCTTCGCCGACCTGGTGCCACCGGCCATGCGCCGACCTTCAAGGACGCCGCCGACCTGATTTCCAAAGAGCTGAACGCCGACAACGTCGACAGGCTCGACACCTTTATTAACCTGGCCCTGGATTACGAACTGCGCCGTCAAGGACAAGCGCCGGCCCGAGCAAACCGCCACCGACCTGATGGCCTTCGCCCTGACCGGCTGGCTGCGCGGCAGCGACGCCGCCGACCGCAATGTCGACACGGCGCTGCGGCACTGGGAGGCACGCCGGCTTTTGCTGCAGTATCTGCAAACCGACGATCCCCTGTTGCGCAAGAACAAGTTGCTGGCTGCCCTCAAGGCCCAAATCGGAGTGGATGAAGCGATGCAGATCCTTCACCTCATGCCGCCGGTGGACGCTTATGCCAAGATTGACACCAAGGTGCAAACGCTCCAGACGCAAAACGACGGCAAGAAAATCACTTACGATGTTCTTGCCGCCGCCTGGGTATAACCACGGCCGCGCCTGGCCGGTGCTGATGACGCTGCATTTCTCGACGGAAAAGAGTTCCGAGGCGGTGGCCCGCTGGACCAGCCTGGCGGCGGAGCACGGCTACATCGTGGTCGCCCCGCAGTGAAGCAGCGCCACCCCAGCTATTTACCAGTTCAGGCCCAGGAGCACCTGGCCGCGCTGCAAACGCTGCGGGACTTGCGACGCCGCTTCCAGGTCGACGGCGACCGGGTGTACTTGTTCGGCGTCGAGCAAGGCGGTAACATGGCGTTTGACGTCGGACTGTCGCACCCGGATCAGTTCGCGGGAATCATCCCGATGGGCGGCACGCCGGCATGGTTTGCTCGCCGCTACATTTGTAACAGTCAATATCTCGAAATGTATGCGGTCAACGGCGATCTGGCCGGCCTGGGCGCCACCGAAACTCTTGGGATGGTTCAGGACACCACGATTCCCCGCAACTACCCCGCTATCTACGCCGAGTACAAGGGCCGGCAGGCGGATTGGTTCATTGGGGAGCAGCCGATCATCGTCGATTGGATGAGCCACAAGCGGCGGGCGCAATCCGACCAAGCAAATCGGCAAGCCAGGCGAGGAGTTCAAGACCCACCGCAGCACCGACAACCAATTTTACTGGATCGGCACCAACGCGGTGATGCCGGCATGCATAAACTCGGCCGCCGGCTGGAACGCACTGGTTCAACCGGCCAAGCTGCGGGCTTCCATTTCGGGCAAGAATGACATCAACATTACCACCGCCGGCGTCAGCAGTGTCACCATTTTCTTCGAGCCGCGGCTGGTGAATTTTGGCGAGAAGGTAAAAATCACCGTCAATGGCAAGGCTCGGCAGCCTATGCAGATCACGCCCGACCTCTATACTCTGCTGGAGACGCTCCTTGAAACCGGCGATCGCCAGCGGTTGTGCCTGGCGCGGCTGGATCTGTAGGTGAGCGGCAAAACAACGATACCAACCCGAAGCGCAAGCGAGGGACAACAGCGCCCCTCGCTTGCGCTTCGGGTTGGTGTGGTTTTTCTGGAGCAATCCCCATGAAACGCCAATTGATCGTCCTGCTGGCACTGACGTCATTGCCGCTGGCGATGGTCGCTCTCGCCCCCGGGGCCAGTTCCAGCCAGCCCGACACGCCCAAGCTGCCCCAACCAGACAACACCGCCGTGGCCCGGGCGGAAAAGACGCTGAGCAAGATGTTCAAGGACGATCTTGCCAAGGCCAAGACCGACCAGGCCGCCGCCCGCGACCTGGCCAACACCTTGCTGCGGGAGGCCCGCCAGACCAATGAAGACCCGCCTCTGCGCTTCACCGCCCTGGCCCTGGCGCGAGATCTGGCGGCCCAAACGGGCGACACCAGCACGGCTTTGGCGGCCGTCGAGGAGCTGGCCAAGCATTACATCATCGACGCCCTGGCGATGAAAGCCGCGTTGCTGCTTTTGGCATCGGATAAAGCGGCCGCCAAGGACGATCACCTTACCATTGCCGAGGTCGCCCTCGGCTTTCTCGATGAAGCGTTGGCCAACGACAACTACAAGGCGGCCGGCGATCTGGTCAAGGCGGCCGAGGAATCGGCGTCGAAAAGCAAGAATCTGCAACTGGCGGCGCGCGTCGACAAACGCGGTCAGGAGGTGGAGCAGGCCAGGAAGGAATTCAGCCGGATGCAGAAGTTCGTCGATGTCCTCGACAAGAATCCCGACGACTTGGCGGCCAACGCGGAAATGGGCAAGTATTTTTGCCTGGTCAAAGGCAACTGGGAGCGCGGTCTGCCGATGCTCGTCAAGGGCGCCGACAAGACCTTTCTCGACATCGCCAAACGCGATCTGGCCAAACCCCAGGAAACACGGCTTCAACTCGATCTGGGCGATGACTACGCCACGCTGGCCGAGGATTTCAAGGGCCTGGCCCAAAAAATGCTGCTCAAACGCGCTCACCACTGGTTCGCCAAATGTCTGCCGAACTTGCAAAGCGGCCTCAATAAAATCCGCGTCGAAAAGGCCATCGACGAGATCGCTGGGATGTTTCCGCCCAGCCCGACGATCGTGGTGGTTTCCAACACCGTCATCAACTCGCTCATTCGCATTTTCGACAAGTCTCATTTCAACGGCGTGCAGGTGCTGGCCATCTCGCCTGACTCCAAATGGGTGATCTCCGGCGGCGTCCAGGAAAGCAACGTGCGTCTGTGGCAGGTGAGCGACGGCAAGCAAGCAAAACAACTGGCGGGCCACAAGGACGAGATTTGGGCCGTGGCCTTTTCTCCTGACGGCACCATGTGCGCCTCGGCCGGCGCGGACAAAACCATGCGCACCTGGGAGGTCAGCACCGGCAACAACCTGCGCGTTTTCACCGGCCACACCGACTGGGTGCGCGGCGTCTGCTTCCTGCCCGACAAGACACGTATTTTGACGGCCAGCGACGACAAGAGCCTGCGCATCTGGGGTCTCAAGGACGGCGCGGTTCTCAAGCAAATGCCAGCTCATACCAATTTCGTCAATGGCCTGTCCGTCAGCAGGGACGGCAGACGGGCGGTCACCGGCAGCGTGGACCAGACCGTTCGCGTCTTCGACCTCGACAAGGCGCAGGAGATCGCCAAGTTCTCCCAAAATCAAACGGTTTGGGCCGTGGCGATGGCTCCCGACGGCAAGACGGCGGCCTCGGCCACGGAGCAATCCAGCCAGGTGAAACTCTGGGACATCGACGGCAAGCGGGAGCTGCGCACGCTGCAATTGCCGGCGCGGGCGTGGTCGTTGGCGTTCTCGCCCAACGGCAAAACCCTTGCCGTCGGCGTGGGCGGTCTGGTGGACAATCTTCCGGTGGACATGATCGAGGGAAGTTGGCCGCTGAAGGGCGGCTTCGATTACAGCATTTACTTCTTCGAAGTCGACACGGGCAAGCCGATTCGCCGGTTGACCGGCCACAATGGCAACGTGCGAACCATGGCGTATGCCGACGACGGCCGTTACCTCGTGACGGGCGGCGACGACCGTGAGATCAGGCTGTGGGGCGGCGAGGTGAAGAAGTAGGTAAGATTCTACCCACTTGTCGGTCCGTGCCGGCTTTCCCGGCAGTGCGGGTGGAGTCCTGCAAATGGAGGCTCGACAAGTAAACCCGCGTTTTGGTAAAATCAAGCGTCCTGGCGGACGACCTTCATGCAAGAAATTGGATGGGCAGTGCACGGCGTGCGATCACCGTTTTTTTGGGAGTTGGACCGGGGAATGAAGGAAAGGTTTGAACATGACGCAACTAACACTTGAAAGTCTTGAACGACGCGTAGCAGCCCTGGAATATGGCATGGCTTTATGGCTGCGGCCAGAGCAACAACGGGGCGAATGGAAAGACTGGCGAAATGCGATCGGCAAATTCGTGCCGAGTGAGTTGACGGAAGAAATCGACGCCGCTGGAAGAGAAATTCGTGAGGCCGACCGCCGACAGGTCACCCCATGATACTTCTGGATACAGACCACTTGTCAATGCTGAAATATCCCAATACAACTCGGTGCGCAGCGTTGACCCAGCGCCTGTCGGCTTCACCCGATCAAAAGATTGGCACCACCATCGTCAGTATCGAGGAACAGTGGCGAGGTTGGTTGGCGGTAATCGCTCGCAATCGCGAAATTCGGCGGCAACTCAAGGCATATCGCGAACTGGCCGACCTCCTGGATTTCCTGAGCCAGTGGAATGTCGTGCCACTTGACGAAAAGGCAGTGGAGAGGTTCGAAGCGCTCCGCGCGGCCGGCAATCGCATTGGTTCGATGGACCTCAAGATCGCCAGCATCGCCTTGGCAAACGATGCCCTGGTGTTATCAGCGAACATGACGGATTTTCGGCAGGTTCCGGGCTTGCGGGTGGAGAATTGGCTCGATTGACAGTTGCAGCAGCCCAGTCTAGCCCGGGGCAATGTCATTGGTCACCTCCTTTGCTCCCGCATCGCTCGGCGGCCAGCCACCCCGTTTCCACGCCTGGCGGGGTGTAAGCCGGCAGGCGTAAGGAGGCGGGGTGGACCACCACATAAACCCGCCATGTGCCGCGCCGAGATTGCAACGCCCTACATTCTATCACCCCGCCCTTGGTGTTTGCATCAGAATCGGTATCAATTACCCCCAGCAGCGTGTGTCGCGTTTCACGGGAAACCAGGAATCTGCTACCATGGCGGTCGTTTACGTCAACGACAAGCCGGTCGACATCGGCAACGAGAAGCTGAACCTGATCCAGGCGGCCCAGCAAGGCCGGCGTGTTCATTCCGCCCTATTGCTGGCACCCGGCCCTGACGTCGTCGCCAGTTGCCGGATGTGCCTGGTCGAGGCCGGCGACAAGAAGCCCGACGGCACCGTGGCCATGCAGCCGCAGGGTCGTGCCCGGCTGCCAGACCCCGGCCAAGGACGGCACCGTCATCGTCACCAACAGCCCCAAGGCCAAGGCAGCCCAGCAGCAGACCCTCGAAGAGCTGCTGCTCAATCATCCGCTCGATTGCCCGGTGTGCGACAAGGCCGGCGAATGCATGCTGCAAGACTTCAGCTATCGACTTCGGCAAGTCGCACGAGCCGCATGATCGACGACAAAAACACGCCGCCGAACAAGCCGCACATCGGCGAGCACATCACGCTGTTCACCGACCGCTGCATCATGTGCTCGCGCTGCGTCCGCTTCACGCGCGAAATCTGCCGGCACGCGCCGAGCTGCAGGTGATCAACCGCGGCCATCATTCCGAGATCGACATCTTCCCCGGCGAGCCGGTCAACAACAAGCTGGCCGGCAACGTCGTCGATCTCTGCCCGGTCGGCGCCCTGTGCAGCAAGGACTTTCTCTACAAGCAGCGCGTGTGGTTCCTCAAGGAACCAGAAGAGCGTCTGCCCCGATTGCAGCACCGGCTGCAGCATCCACGTCGATCACAACAAGGACATCGTCTATCGCCTCCGGCCGCGCGAGAACCCGCAGGCCCAGGGCCATTTCATGTGCGACGAGGGCCGCTTCGGTTATCACCTACATCAATTCGACGTGAGCGCATCGTTGCAACCGCTGGTGCGCCAGGGACGGCGAGGCTGTCGAGCACGACTGGGAAAGGTGCTGCCGCGCGCTCCGCAAGGAACTGAGCGAGGCGGCGGCAAGCGATGGCGGCAGCGGTGGCCGCCGTGCTGTCGCCGTTCCTGACCTGCGAGGAAGCGTATCTGCTGGCCAAGTTCGTCAAGGGACTGTCGCCCAAGGTTCGTCTGGCACTCGGCTCGGTGCCGGTCGATCGGCGAGGACGACACTTATCCGAAGGATCGCCGCGGCAACCCGGCAGCCGGTGAAGTTCACCATTCGGGCCGAGAAGTGCCCCAATCGGCGCGGCGTCGAGGAGTCCTTAAGCACTTCCAGGGCGAGGTGATCGCCTGCGACAAGCGCTCGATGCGGCGGCGCGGGGCGAGTGCAAGCGCTGTACCTGACGGCCGGGTATCCGCCGCGGCCGGGAGCCTGGTTCACCGCCGAGCAGGTGGCCGCGCTGAAAAAGGTGCCGTTGCTGGTCGTGCAGGACCTGTTCGCCTCGCCGGTGACGCGCGGCCGCTCGCTACGTGCTGCCGGCCAGCAGTTTCGCGGAGAAGGACGGCACGTTCGTCAATCACGCGGACCTGGCCCAGGCGATTCGCTGGGCCGTCCGCGCGCCGGGCAATTCGCAAGACCGACGGCCAGATGTTCCTCGACCTGGTGCAGCGGCGCGGCTTGATTCATGCGCCGACGATTCGGAAGGAGCTGGCGGCCGAGGTGCCGTTCTTCGCGGCGCTGGCGGAGACTTGGGAGAACATGGCGATGGCGACTGGGCGATGTCTGCGATTCGGAGTGCCGCTTGCCGAGCGGACTGAGCCGAGGTTCAGGTCCCGCCGGCAAGCGGGACTACTGTACAGCGGATCAAACGCTGACTAGGAGTCGATATCACCGATGGACACACCTGCTGTACACCCTGATTACCATCGTCGTCATCGTCGGCGTCCTGCAGAGCATGGCGGGCCTGCAGATTTGGCTCGAGCGCAAAATCTCCGCCTGGCATGCAGGACCGCATCGGCCCCAACCGCGTCGGCCCGTTCGGGCTGCTGCAGCCGCTCGCCGACGGCCTCAAGTTCTTCCTCAAGGAAGAAATCGTGCCCGCCACGCGCCGACAAGATGCTCTTACCTGCTCGGCCCCGGCCATCGCCCTGATCACCGCCATGCTCGCCTTCGCCGTGGTGCCGTTCGGCGACACCAACATGCCCAGCGTCGGCCACGTCAACGAATATCAGTTCGTCATCGCCCCGGGCCTCGATATCGGCATCCGTCTTCGTCTTCGCCGTCTCCAGCCTGGCGGTCTACGGCATCATCCTCGGCGGCTGGGCGTCGAACAACAAATACAGCTTCCTCGGCGGGCTGCGCTCCAGCGCCCAGATCATCAGCTATGAAATCCCGCTGGGCATGTCGATCCTCGGCGTGGTGCTGATGTCCGGCTCGCTGAACCTGGAACGCATCATCGAGCGGCAGGTCAACCCGCGAGCATGGGCCGTGGTGGGTGTGGAACTGTTCTCAGCCGCTGGCGTTTCTGCTGTTCATGATCAGCTTCCTTCGCGGAGTGCAATCGGCTGCCGTTCGATCTTGCCCGAATGCGAGCAGGAGCTGGTGGGCGGCTACCACACCGAATACAGCGCCATGAAGTTCGGCATGTTCTTCCTGGGCGAATACACGCACATGGTCACCACCAGCTTCCTGATGGTGATCCTGTTCTTCGGCGGCTGGCACTTCCCGCTGCTGGCGGAGGCCGGACTCGCCGTGGTATCTGAAAGTCTGATCGTCTTCGCGGTCAAGATGACGCCGTTCATCCTGTTCTACATGGTCGATTCGCTGGACGATTCCGCGCTTCCGCTTCGATCAGCTGATGGGGCTGGCGTGGAAGGTGCTGATTCCGCTGGCGCTGGTTAATCTGGTGTGCGTGATGAGGTGGCCGAGCTTGCATCCTCGAGTCGAAGTTCGAGGGTGTGGTGGAGCCCGTGGCTGCTGCTGCCGGCGTCGGCGATTGATTTTGGTAGGTGGCGGCGTGGTTCGCCGTGGCGATGCCGCCGCCGCCCAAACGCCGGGTCGTTTAATGAAAGTAGTAGGCACACTCCGTGTGCCGTTAAGTGCCAAACGGCACACGGAGTGTGCCTACTACTATGAGGAGAATTGAACAATGCCGATCGCCGACGCAGACGTCCGCTGGGTGCAGCCGCCGAAGATCGGCCTGGTCGAGAAGCTCTACCTGCCGGCCATCGTCCAGGGCCTGCAGACGACGATGAAGCACTTCTTCGGGCCGAAGGTGACGCAGCAATTCCCCGAGGTCGAGCCGCAAGCTGCCGGCCAACTATCGCGGCGTGCATCGGCTCAACCGCGACGAGCAAGGGCGGGTCAAGTGCGTCGCCTGTTACATGTGCTCGACGGCGTGCCCGGCCCACTGCATCGACATCGTGGCCGCTCCGTCGCCCTGGCCCGACCGCGAGAAATATCCGGAGATGTTCGTCATCGACGAGCTGCGCTGCATCTATTGCGGCATGTGCGAGCAGGCCTGCCCGTGCGACGCCATCGAGCTGACGTCGCTGTACGACCTGACCGGCCTGAGCCGCGAGGAGATGATGTTCGACAAGGAAAAGCTGCTGAGCGTCTTCGACGAGACGGTGAAACTCGGCAACGATCCGATTCGCACCCACGCCGGCCGTTTGAGCTGTGCGTCCGAACCGGCATAATGGAGCACCCAGCGCCAGACCCATGCGTGCATTGCTGACAAACAACTGGCCCATGCTGGTGCCGGCCCTTTTGGGCATGGCGGCTGTGTATCTGGCTGGCTGCCGCGTGCCAGGCGCTTTCCGCCGCTCTACGGGGCGGCCACCGGCGGGTTGGCGTTGATCGCGGCCGGCTGGTGGATGATCCGCGCCGAATGGGTCCTCGTTGAGACGCATCCTCTTCTACGCCTTCGCCGGGCTGGCCATTCTGTTCGGCGGGGCTGATGATCACCCAGCGCAATCCAGTCCACGCCGCCCTGTGCTTCGCCATGGTGGTGCTGAGCACGTGCGGGCTGTTTCTGCTGCAAGCGGCGCCGTTTCTGATGGCGGCCACCATCATCATCTATGCCGGCGCCATCGTCGTGACGTTTCTGTTCGTCATCATGCTTGCCCAGCAAGCCGGCATCTCCAACGCCGACCAGCGTTCGCGTGAGCCGTTTCTGGCTAGTGTGGCCGGCTTTGTTCTGCTCGGCTCTATTTTGTGCGTCTTGCACCAAAGCTACACGGGCCCCGAAACCGTGAAACTCGACGATTTCATCAAGCGAGCCGAGCGCGCTCGCGGCGTCAGCACGGTAAAGGAATGGCAGGGGATCCTGAACGAGGACGGCCCGTTCTTTACTGCGTTCCAGAGGTTCGTCGAGCCGACCGTGGAATACCGCAAGCCCAGCGACGCACGTCGGCAACTTTCCGAAGCTATCCGCATGGCCGATATGCGTTGGGATAACCTGGAGGCTGGGGATCCCCTGATTGGCCAGGACTCGCCGGAATGGGCCAAGCAAATCAAGGAATTCAAGGACGATCTCGATACCATCTGCCTGCTGGCCGCCCGTTTGCGCCACGACCAGGGCGGCTTGGTTGCCGGCGGCCGATTTGCCGCTGTCTAAATTTGCCGGCTCGGCGCCCAACGAGCCGGCGGGGTTCACCAAGGACGGAAAGCCGCTCGAGCGGCTGCCGGCCGCCAACGTCGCCGGGCTGGGCAAGTCGCTGTTCACCGATTACCTGCTGGCGGTCGAACTGGCCGGCACGCTGCTGCTGGTCGCCACCATCGGCGCCATCGTCATCGCGGGCCGTCGCGGGGAGGGGCTGCGATGACACCGGTGTCGCTGGAAAACTACCTGATCGTCGGCGCCATCCTGTTCGTGCTGGGCATGATCGGCTTCCTGAGCCGCCGCAACATGATCATCATGTTTCTGTCGGCCGAGATGATGCTGCAAGGGGTGGCCATCAACCTGGTGGCCTTCGCCCGCTTTCGCGGCAACTTGCAGGGGCAGATCTTCGCGCTGTTCATCCTCACCGTGGCCGCCTGCGAGGCCGCGATCGCCCTGGCGCTGATCCTGATGCTCTACCGAGCCGCAGAACTCTCGACGTCAGCGTCTGGCAGGACCTGCGCGAAGCCGACCAGGACGCCGCTCGAGGACGAAGAGCCGCTGCCGCCGGCTCCTGTGGAACAGCCGTCGCCGCGTTTGACGACCGCGGGCAATCAGCCGTGCAGCGCCAGGAGACCAGCCATGTTTGACGACCCATTGCTGCTGATCCCGCTGTTGCCGCTGTTGGCGAGCCTCACGATCGCTCTTCTTGGCTATCCGCTGCTGGGCCGGCAGAGCCACTGGCCCTGCATCCTGGCCGCCGCGGGGTCCTGTGCGCTGTCGGTCATGTTCCTGATGCGCGGCGAGGGCGTTTCGCGAGGCCGGGTATGACTGGTTTGTCGTTTGGCGATTTCAAGGTGAGGTTCGGCATTCAGGCCGACGGCCTGACGCCGGTCATGCTCTCGACGGTCACGTTCGTCGGCACGCTGATCGCCATTTACGCCGTCGGCTACATGCACGGCGATGAGGGCTATCCGCGCTTCTTCGCGGTGGTCAGCCTGTTTCTGTTCTCGATGACCGGCCTGGTGCTGGCCAACAACTTCATCCTGCTTTACGCCTTCTGGGAAGGCGTCGGTCTGTGCAGCTATTTGCTGATCGGCTTCTGGTTCAGCAAACCCGCGGCCGCCGCCGCGGCCCGCAAGGCGTTCCTGGTTACCCGGCTCGGCGACGTCGGCCTGTTCCTCGGCATCCTGTCATTTGGGCACTTTTCCAGAAGCCCGAGGCCGGCTCGCTGGTGCCATTGCGGTCGCTCAACTTCGCGGACATCTTCTCTTACGCCAACGCACAATCGCCTGAATTGCTGTGTGCCGCTTGTCTGCTGCTGTTTTGCGGAGCGGTCGGCAAGTCGGCCCAGTTTCCGCTGCACGTCTGGCTGCCCGACGCCATGGAAGGCCCGTCGCCGGTCAGCGCCCTGATCCACGCCGCCACGATGGTCACGGCCGGCGTTTACCTGGTGGCCCGCTGCACGCCGCTGTTCGTGCACTCGCCCACGGCACTGCTGGTGGTCGCCTGCATCGGCGGCTTCACGGCCCTGCTGGCCGCGCCTCATCGCCGTCTACGCAAACCGATCTCAAACGGGTGCTGGCCTATTCGACGATCAGCCAGCTCGGCTACATGTTCCTGGCCCTGGGCAGCGGGGTGACAGACGGAGCACGCGTTCCTGGCGCCGCTGGCCGTCACGGCCGCCATTTTCCACCTGTTCACGCACGCCTTCTTCAAGGCCCTGCTGTTCCTCGGCGCCGGCAGCGTCATGCACGCCATGGGCGGCGTGATCGACATGCGCCGGTTCGGCGGCCTGCGCAAGGTCCTGCCGATCACCCACTGGACTTTCCTGTGCGGCGCGGCGGCATTGGCCGGTGTGCCGCTGTTGTCCGGTTTTTGGAGCAAGGACGAAATCCTCGGCGTCGTTTTCGATGCGAGTTCCTCGCACAGCCCAATGCGCGGCGTCTATGCCGTGCTGCTGATCTCCGGTCTCGTCACGGCTGGCCTGACCGCTTTTTACACCTTCCGCGCCTACATTCTCACTTTCTGGGGCGAGGTAAAAATCCCCCACGAAGCCGGGCACCATGCCCACGAATCGCCGCCGATCATGACCTTACCGCTGATCGTCCTTGCCATCGGCGCCGTCGCGGCCGGGATCATCGTCGGCAGCCCCCAATCGCCCGTCCTCCAGGACTTCCTGCGTGAGCATTGGATCCGCGTCGCCTTCACCGGCCTGCAAGCGGCCGGCGAGCACGAGCAAGCCAACTATGTGCTGATGGCCGCCAGCGCGGTGATCGCCCTGGGAGGCATCGCTGTCGCCTGGCTGTGGTGCGTGCCATATCGGTCCGCCGCTGATAAATTCGTCAAGGCGTGGCCGGGGCTGTATCACCTGTCATTGGATCGGTTCTACATCGACGAGCTCTACGACATCTTCATCGTGACGCCGATAACCGGCCTGACGGTGTTTTGCCGCATTTTTGACTTGTACCTATTGGATGGCCTTGTGGATCTGCTTGGCCAGGTGCCGCGGTTTTGTGCTTATTTGTTTCGGCCCCTGCAAAATGGGTTGGTGCAGTTTTACGCATTGCTGATGATCCTGGGCGTGGCGGGCTTTTTGCTGGCGGTGCTGTTGCGCTGAATGACCGCCTGCGATTCGGCAGTAGGTCCCGCTTGCCGAGCGGGACCTGAATGCCCGAGAATTCAGGTCCCGCTCGGCAAGCGGGACCTACTTCGGCAGTAGGTCCCGCTTGCCGAGCGGGACCTGAGTGCCCGAGAATTCAGGTCCCGCTCGGCAAGCGGGACCTACTTCTGTTGGAGTATGGCATTGGACGACAACATTCTCGAGGCCCTGAGTGCCAGCTACCGCTTCATCATCCCCGAGATGGTGCTGGTCGCGGCTGCCTGCGTGCTGTTTCTGGCCTCCACCTTCCGCGTCGGCCGCCACGTGGCCGGGTCGATCGCCCTGCTCGCCGTCATTGTCGCCGGCGCTATTCACTTCCTCGCTCCCTTCCATTTCGCTCCCGAACTTGTCAGGGCCGCCACGTTCAACGGCCCGCTGGTCCCTGATGCCCTCGCCTCGCTTGTCCGGGTGATCGCGCTGGGCGGTGGCATTGTATTGATCCTCTTCAGCTGGCACGAAGTCCCCCAGCGCTACGTAGCCGACTTCTTCGCCTGCCTGCTGTTGATCGTCGCCGGCATTGCGCTCGACCGGCGCCGCCAACGACCTGATCGTGCTGTTTTTGTCTCTGGAACTCGTCAGCATACCAACCTACATTTTGCTGTACTTGCCCAAACATGATAATGCCTCGCAGGAGGCGACCTTGAAATACTTCCTGCTCAGCGTTTTTTCCTCTGGGATTTTGCTGTTCGGTTTCAGCTATCTCTACGGCCTGGCCGGCACGACCAACATCGCCACGCTCTACGACACGCTCAACCGCACCGACACCCGCGACCTGCCCGCCATCGTGCATATCGCCGTCGTCATGGTGATTGCCGGCCTGGGCTTCCGCATCACCATTGTGCCCTTTCACTTTTACGCTCCCGACGTCTACCAGGGCGTGTCGACCGTCGGCGCCGCGATGTTGAGCTTCGTCCCCAAGGTCGCTGGCATCGCGGCTCTGCTGCGCGTGCTCGGCTACGTGACGCCGGCCGGCATCTTCGAGGGCAACGGCTTCATCGGCATGGCACTGAGCACGCAGGTGCCAATCATCCTCTGGTTCCTGGCCGTGGTCACGATGTTCCTGGGCAACATCCTCGCTTTGCTCCAGGACAACCTCAAGCGTCTGCTGGCCTACTCCAGCGTGGCCCACGCCGGCTACATGCTCGTTGGTCTGGCGGTCGCCCCCTATTTGCGCGGCTTGAGTGGCACCGCCGACCCGGACGGCATCGAGGCCATCCTCTATTACCTGGTCGCTTATGGGGCCATGACCGTCGGCGCTTTCGCCGTGCTAGCATACCTGGATTCGCCCGAGTCGCCCATTGACACCGTCGACGATCTTGCCGGCCTGAGCCGCGGCCATCCGCTCCTGGCGCTGGTCATGACCGTGTTCATGTTCAGCCTGATCGGCATACCGCTCACCGCCGGTTTCACGGGAAAATTCCTGGTTTTCTTTGGGGCCATGGCGGTGCCGTCGGCGGAGCATGCCTGGCACGCGGCGGCACGCTGGCCATTCTTGGTATGCTTAGCGCGGCCATCGGCGGCTGGTATTATTTGCGGATCGTGGCGGTGATGTACCTGCGCAATCCGTTGCGCTCGCCCGTCGGCCGCAAAACAGTCCCGGCGGTGGCCGTGCTGGTTATTTGTGTCGTGTTGACGGTCGGCCTCAGCATTCAGCCGGGGGCAAGCTGGCTCATGAAAGCGGCCCGCGACGCCGCCGGTGTCAGGACGGCAGCGCCCGTACAATCTCCCTGATCTTTGCGGGCTTTCACGCCATGTCCCTGCAAGCCGCGGCCGCCGAGGTGCTGCGTTTCTTCCCCGCCGCCACGGCGGGGGCACCGCAACAGTTGGCTGATCATGGCGGCATGAGCGGGGCAGGCATTTGGCGTGTCGCGGGTTTTTCCGGGCCACTGTGTCTTCGGGCCTGGCCAGTGGGCACCGAAAGCGGACGCCTGGATTTTATCCACGCAATGATGCGGCAGGCGGCGGCGTGGAACTTTGTTCCCAAGATCAGCACGACTCATTGGGGAACGACCTCGGCTGAGTACCACGGCCGCCTGTGGGACCTGACGAGCTGGATGCCGGGTCGGGCCGATTTCGCCGATCATCCCACGATGCAACGTATGCAAAATGCCTGCATGGCTTTGGCAGGGCTGCACGGCGCCTGGCAAGGCGACGGCGACCCGATCGTGCCGTGTCCCGCCGTGCAGCGCCGTCTGGATCACCTCAAGGCCTGGCAAGAATTCCTCGGCGGCGGTTGGCAGGCGCCAGTCAATGATGGGAATCCGCTTGGCCGCCAATTGGTCCGGGCTTGGCGGGTTGTGCCGCCATTGATGATTGACGTCCCGGGCCAGCTTGCGCCGTGGACGACCTACGCCGCCGCCTTGCAAGTCTGCCACGGCGATCCATGGCACAACAACAATTTGTTCCAGGGCGATGCCGTTTCGGGAATCGTGGATTACGGCGCCGTGGGGCACGATCATGTCGCCGCTGACTTGGCCCGGCTGCTTGGCAGTCTGGCCGGTGATGATGACGTGCTTTATGCCGCTGGCCTGGAGGCTTATACCAAGGTCCGGCCGCTGACGGCGATCGAGGAGGCTTTCGTCCGCATGCTCGACTGGACGGGCACGGTGATCGGCGCGGCTAATTGGACGCTGTGGCTTGGCCAGGATATAATAGCGCGGCAGTACATGGAGGTTGTTTTCCGGCGCCTTGACATCCTGCTAACGCGAATCGAGCATTGGCAATCGTTGGGGGTCGGCATGGCAATCCAAAGTGATTTGCAAGGACGTTGGCACTAACTCGGGAGACACAGCATGAAAGGTAAATTGCCTGTTCCAAAATGCCTGGCTTTTTTGGTTTGCGAGCCGATTGCTGTCAACTCCAAAACACAACAACCGATGCTTTGTGGTTTTCCACTGGAATTCACGCATCATGTATTTCCCGCCGCGTCTTCCTTCGGGTTTTTTTGCGCGCTTTACGAGTGCGGCACGGGACCTGTTCATTTGCGATTCAGTCTGCGCAATTCAGATGATGAAATTGTTTGGCGAGATTGCCCCCGTGCTCCATTGCCGGGCCCCCCGGATCCGCTGGATGTGAAGAGTATTTGCGTCAACTACGCCGTGGCATTTCCTTGTCCAGGCCGGTACGACTTCGTGTTTGTGATCAACGGCGAGGAAGCGGCCCGCCAACCGTTTCGGGTGAAAGTTCCTGAATCTGCTCGCAAGGTTTAGGCCACGCAATCAATGGAGCCGGAATAAACTCGGGCGTAACCGCCCGCCCGCTCCGTAAATTGGGGGATTTGCATAGGACTGGATAAACCAAAGCGAGCGTTGGCGACGGCTTTTGCCGCAAAACAGGGCAGTTTTTGACACCACGCATTGGTTGACCAGCCTTCTGGCGAAATATGCGGAAAATCCAGATTGGCCAGTCTGTCACAGAACACCGTGGCCAATTGGTTTCAGTTTGTCATAAGTCCTTGAAATAGCGGCGTTTCCACGGGAGCGGGGAGGCGGTTACGCCCATAAACTCCCGACCCCAGTTTGTTTAATGCCGAGCGTCCAACGACGAAAATCGTCCATTGCCCGGAGGGATTTCAGGTATACGAAGCCTAATAGTGGGCAACTCATCAATTCGTTAGCCCGTCAGCTTACTTTGGCGGTTGATAAGAGAACACCCTTTCAAAGACGACCCTCTGGATCTCGTGCGCCTCGACGACCCGAAAGTCGCATTGCCATTTGCATTTCCGTGTCGTGGTTCCCGCACGTCTAACCTTTGTCAATCTCTCACGGCAACGGCACCGTAAAATCGACCCTGATCCTGTCCCCCGCCTTCACATTCACGCGCCGGGTTTGCTCGACCGGCCTGCCGTCCTGCGTCCAGCGGGCGCGGATGGTGTACTGGTAAGTGAGACCAGGCTCCAGCGGCGGCGAACTGAAGCTGCGCTCGGTTCCGGTCTGAGTCGTGGGCGAGCCGTCGAAAAAGATGTCGGCGTCCGCCGGCACAACAACCAGGATCACCGCGGCAGCAGCCTCGGCCACGGGCGCCGGCAATGTCGCGGGCTTGGCGGCTACAGGCGCTTGGGCATCCTGCTCCTTGACCCGCACAAGCAACCATTGCTGAGTGCGATCCGCGCCGAAATGAATGAGCACGGGGCTTTCATCCTTGGTCAAATTGACAATGCCGGTGTCGTAAACGGTGGTTTTTTGGTCGCCGACGATCCAGCTTGCTCGTTGGGTCGTTTTGTCCACGGCGCCGTGAACGGGCAGCGTCGTGTCGGTGAGGACGTTAAAATAGTTGCCGCCAATGATCCCGGCCTTGTTCACTGCCAGCTGGAAGACGGCATTGGGGTCGGACTGGTCTCCTTGAACCAGCGCGAAGACGCCAAGGGGCTGCCATTCATCCTCTTTCTTCGGCACCGGCGGTGCCGCGGGAGCGGACAGGGCCAGATCTGTTGCTTGCTGGTAATACGCGGCTGCCGTGACCGTGGGTTGGCCGTCGACGTAAACCTGATCGCCGTTGTAGACGATGGTTGTGCCGTAGTCATAGTAAATGGGCTGCGCGTTCCAGCCCCACCAGGTGCCGAGAACGGGCCAGCTGGCCCAGCCCCAGGCTGTGGCGGCCGTCCAACCCCACGGACGCCATGCCCCGCCGTGCCCCGCCCACCAGGTATTGTTGAAGGCTCCGTAGTGATAGAATCCGCCACGCACGGCCACGCCACGCGCTGCCAGCACGCCGCCGGAGTAGGCGGTCGTGTAGTGTCCCGTGGTCACGATGCCGCGGCGCCCACGGCACCCACGGTGTGCCCGAAACCGAAGTCGGTGGCCATGGTGGTGTGGCCAACCCCGACGGCCCCCGCACCAACCCGCACCCCGCCAAAGTCGCCGACGCGGACGCCGGCAGCGCCAGCACCGACCCCGCCAACCCCGCCGATGCGAACTCCGCCGACCTCACCGACGCGCGCTCCGCCGAACTCGCCGACGCGCACGCCGCCGACGCCGCCGACGCGGGCTCCGCCAATTGCTCCAACGCTAACTCCCCCGCCTCGCCCCCAGGCCATGACACGACTCGTGCTGACCAAAAGGAGCGCTAGGGTCAACAACATAACTATGATCACCCGTTTCATGATTATTTCCTTGAATGAATTAATATGCTGCAAGTTGGTAAGTTAGAGACCACCGTAACAATCCACCGCACAAGGCCGTGGCCTTATTTTTTGGTTTTGACACGGGTCACGGTAATGGGGTCGGTATTGGGAAGAGCGACCTGGTTCACCGCACGCTTTGCCGACTGCCAGGTGAAACTGTCGTGATCGATGCGCGTCAGGACGTTCACGGCCTCGGCAGCGGCGCCGTCGCGCGTGACCGCATGCGCCTCCAGGACATAACGCTTGCCGTCTTTAGTCCATTGCTCCGAGCCGAAACCGCCGTCGGAGTCGAAGACCCACGAGCGGATGCTGCCATTTTGGGGATCCCAGCCGATGATCTGAACGCCGGTCTTGGTGGCGTCGTCGGCGCCCTTGACGGTGTATTTGCGAAGCAGAAAGTTGCGCTTGGCGGTCCACTCACAACTAAGCTGGAGCGTGTGGCCGTGCATCGTGGCGGTCCAATTGCCGACCAGCCATTCCAGGTCGCGCAAATGATCGTAGTTCGAGGCCGGCGCATAGGGCATTTCGCGGACGTTGGCCAGCTGCCACTGACCATCCTTCTTGGTGTGAACGATGGTGTAGGCCGCATGATTGGCGGCTCCCTCGGCGCCCTGTGTGACGCGGGTGCTGCCGCTCTCGAGGGCGACCGTTGGGCTTACGAAACGCAAGGAATCGGTGCTGATTTCGAGACTGACGCCTTTGGTCTCCTTGAAAAAGGCGGCGAATTCCTTCTCGATGGCCGGGCGGCCGCGGAATATTTTGCCGTCGGCGTCGATGAACTCGCCGTCGATAGCCCAGAAGGCGGCCACCGCCTTGGCGTTGCCGGCGTTGAATGCCTTGACGTAGGCGGCTTGCACGTCGCGGATGGCCTTTTCATCGGCGGCGTTGGCCTGGTCGGCCTGGTTCGGGCTGAACTTGACTTGCTCCTCGCCGGCAGCGGGCGCTGTGGTGCGGACAGCGAGGAAACCACCCACGCCCGCGGCGGCCAGGGCCAGGGCCAGGAAAAGTATGTTGTTCTTAAACAGGTGCGCTGGCATGATGCAAACTCCTTGTACTGCAAGAAAAAACCCTGCCCTTGTAATCGCGGATATTGTACCCATACAGCCCGCACTACCATTGAAAAATGATCCAACTTCCAATCGACACTGTTCTGCCCGACCTGGTCGCCGCCTTGCACCGGCAATCGCTCGCCGTTTTGCAGGCTCCCACCGGCGCCGGCAAGACGACGCGGGTGCCGCCGGCCTTGCTCGATGGCCGTATCGACGGCCGGATCATCATGCTCGAACCGCGCCGCCTGGCCGCCCGCGCTGCCGCCCGTTGGATGGCCTCCGAGCGTGGCTCCCGGCTTGGCGATGACATTGGCTTCCACGTCCGCTTCGACCGCTGGCTGCGGCAAGCACACCCGCATCCTGGTCGTGACGCCCGGCATCCTGCTGCGGTTGCTGCACGACGACCCCTATCTCGAATCGACTGGCGCCGTCATCTTCGACGAGTTTCACGAACGCGGCCTGGAAACCGATCTCGCCCTCGGCATGGTGCGGCTGGTCCAGCAAACGGTGCGGCCGTCGCTGCGCATCGTGGTTATGTCGGCGACGTTGGCCGTCGATCAGGTCGCAGCTTATCTCGGAGATTGTCCCATCATCGCCAGTGCCGGCCGGCTGCATCCGGTGGAGATTATCCATGACGCCAGGCCAACGTCGCAGCCGTGGCCGGTCGCCGTCGCGGGCGGGGTGGGCCGGCTGCTCCAACGCACGGCCGGCGACGTGCTTGTCTTTTTGCCCGGCCTTCAGGAAATCCGCCAAGCCGCACGGCAGTTGGAACATCTGGCACAGGAGCACAACCTCGCCGTCTTGCCGCTGCATGGCGATTTGCCGCTAGAGCAACAAGATGCCGCCCTGTTGCCGGGATCGCGCCGCAAAGTGGTCCTGGCGACCAACGTGGCCGAGACCTCGGTGACTGTCGAAGGCGTCACCGGCGTAGTGGATACGGGTTTGGCCAAGGTTCAGCAGTTTGATGCGCGAGCCGGGCTCGATCGATTGCAACTGCTGCCCATCTCCCGGGCCTCGGCCGACCAGCGTGCGGGGCGTGCCGGCAGGACTCAGCCCGGTATTTGTTTGCGTTTGTGGAGCGAGGCTTCGCATCGCCTACGGGCAGCAGACACCGAGCCGGAAATCCGCCGTGTCGATCTCGCGGGGGCCGCGCTTCAGCTGCTGTGCCTGGGCGAAAAGGACATCGGGCATTTTCCCTGGTTGGAGCCGCCGCAAGAGGCCAGCGTCGAGCAATCGTTGGCGCTGCTGCGCCGCCTTGGCGCCGTCGGTGGCGAGGGCGTCACGGACCTGGGCCGGAAAATGGCGCGGCTGCCCGTGCATCCGCGGCTGGCCAGGTTGCTTCTGGAGGCGGCACGGCTGGGCAATGCCGCCGGTGGCGCTCTAGCGGCAGCCCTGCTGGCGGAACGCGATCCATTCAAACGCGCCATGGACGGCCCGCCGCAAGGATCGCGATATCCGTCACCCTCGGATGTTGTCGATCGCGTCCACGCCCTGGAGGCGTTCGAGCGCGGCGCTGCGATTCCGCCGGCACTGGGCGCTCTCCATCGCCACGCGGCCCGATTTGTGCTGCACAGCCGCGATCAAATGCTGCGCGAGCTGGACCGCCAGACGAGCGGTAACGCGACTCCTAATCCATGCCCCGATGACGCCCTTCTTCGCGCCCTTTTGGCTGCTTTTCCGGATCGCGTGGTTCGCCGTCGCGAAGGGGGGAGTCCGCGCGGCTTGATGGTTGGCGGACGTGGCATTCGCCTCGCCGCCGGCAGTGCCGTAACCGATGCAGATCTTTTTCTGGCCATCGACCTCGATGCGGGCCAACGCGAGGCATTGGTCCGCCAGGCCTCGGCCATTCGCCGCGACTGGTTGGAGACTTCGTCGATCATTGAAGTCGAATTCGACCAGGAAACCGAGCGCGTAAAGGCCCGCAAACGCGTGCGCTATGAGGATCTGGTGCTGGAGGAATCGACGGCGGCGTTGCCAAAGGGGAATGTGGTTGCCGAGGCCCTGGCCGCCGCCGCCGTGGAGCATCTGGACCGCGTTCTTCCGCCGGATGACTCAGCAGCTGGCAACTTGCTGCTGCGTCTGCGTTGTCTTGGGGATTGGATGCCGGAATTACAGCTACCCCTGTGCGATGAAGCGGCATTGCGTGAAATGGTGGTTTGGCTGTGTGCCGGCTGCCGGTCGTTCGAAGATGTTCGCAAAGCGGATTGGTCGGGCGCGTTGCTGGGCCGGCTCACGCATCTGCAACGACAAGCCGTGGAGCGCGAAGCACCGGAGGGGCTTGAGGTACCCAGCGGCAGCCGTATCGCCCTGAAATATGAACGGGGCCGTCCGCCAGTGCTGGCGGTGCGCATCCAGGAGCTTTTCGGATTGGCTCAGACACCGCGCGTTGCCGGCGGCCGTGTTCGCGTGCTGCTGCATTTATTGGGGCCGAATTATCGGCCGCAGCAGGTCACCGACGATCTGCCAAGCTTCTGGGCCAATACCTATCCGCAGGTTCGCAAGGATTTGCGGGCACGCTACCCAAAACACGCCTGGCCCGAGGATCCATTGACCGCCCCGGCGGCCCGCCGGCCGCGCAAATAATGTCTAATGCGATGAAAACGGAAATTAGTGCGCTACTTCTTGTCGATCATGTCCATGTGCCAATTGTCGAAGGGAATGCCGTCGGGAGGGCCGTTCGACCAAATCCTCGGCTTGCCAGTCACCGGATTGAGATCGGACGGGTCGTACCCATAAACGCTGCCCCAAGGGTCGATTAAGCTCTCTTCAGATAACAGGCCGGGACTGTTGTCGATTGGGTCACGTTGCGTTAGCATTTGGAGATATTCTGGCCACCTTTTCCGATTAGTGTGATAGGTAGTCACCGCGGTGTCCAGCGTCTTGATGTCGCTACGTGCACGGTCGATCTCGGCGTTGCTGTTGGTGGAAAGATCTGGTGGCCTTGGCGGTGCTGTTTCTTGTGGCTGAGTTTTCTCAATCACTGGCGGCTTTGCCGGGTCCTTTTCTTGTCTCTGACAGGCACAAATGGGCGCAAGGATCGCAGCAATGACAAAGGAGAAAAATCGAGTCATGAGACGATCCTCCGGGTAACGCATCAGGAATTAGTGGTTAAACGGCACGCGCGTCCATGCGGTAAAAGGAGTCAAAGCAGCCGGAAGCGCTCCTGAATTGGGACTGAGCAAGCGCACCTCTCCTGCCAAGTAATCGAGCAAGTCGGTCGCATGATTTGCAAACGGCACGGATGCGGGACCTCGGGTAATGAGTCGAAACTCGACCTCATAAGGCTCTATCGCCTGGATGTTCTTGCTCTGGTCGCCAAAAAGAACGACCATATTGCCAGTTCCAACGACTCGTGTGGAGGCGGCGCGAACACCAAGATAGCCGGCATGTTGGATCGCCGCCCGCCGATCTTTCAAGTGCGCGTAGTCCTGCGACGGATTCAGAAGCAAACTAGGGAAAACGCCCGCCGCTGGCGCGTTCGCAATGTTCAGGTCAAAAACATTCGCAACGGGCCTCTTCAGAATCACGTGCCAGAGGACGAAGCGTTGCAAGAACGGGGGAACGACTGGGCTTGCTGCGAGGTGCAAGCTGTCCAGACCGGTTAATACTTCGCGATGGAAATAAAACATCTTTTCCGCAAAACACGTGGCTGGATTCTCGGTCAAATAGACAGAGCGCGCTCCCGGATAGTTATAACGCGCCCCGTGCCGGCTTTGGACCGCACCCTCGCCGTTGATCACCTTGCTGTGGTGCCGCGTGTTGACAGTTCGAAAGCCAAGGGATGTAATGCGGAAATGACTCGCACCCGCCAGGATGGTTATGCCCAAGCCACGACTGACCGGCATAAAACCTCCGAAATCAAGCGGCGTATGGGTCGCCAAACCGAAGCCCAGTCACCCAAGTGTCGACTTTCTCGATCGCCTCCGCTCCCGACTTTTCAAGGTATGCTTTCAAGCTGGATCCTCCCCACGGAGGTGTCAAGGACGAGCGCCCACCCGCAGGCCCGACCTTTGTCGTCTGCTGAAACAGGTCACGAACCCGTGCCTGATCGAAGTTCAAGAAGGACAGCAAATGCAGCATCGTTTGCCACAGGAGGCGGAGCGTTTCGATTCCGCCCGCGGGGAGATCGCTGGCATCGTGCCGGCGCCATTTTGAAATCTTCGATGCATTCGTGGCTAGAAGCTTGGCAAAGAAAGTGTCATCGAGCCCCAGCTCCCGTATTAGCCAGTCGACCTGATGACGAATGGCATCGGGCGTCTCTTCTTGAAAGAAATCAGGAACAGGCGCTGATGTCATGCCAACGTTCTTCCGGCTTTTCTTGTCATGCTCGGCCGGTTCACGTTGAGAACTCGGATTTTTTCGTACCGAAGTGCTTGCCATGTCAGCGAACTCCATGGTGCGGCGCTGTTTCATCATTCGACACGCGGCTACCATCTTCCCTCCCTGGCGGGAGGACATCAGCGGGCGCACATCAGCAATGTACGATGGCGCGGGTTTTTGCGTGGTAGTTCATTGAAGCAAGTTTGCCGGGTTAGTCAACTCACGTAGGTCGCTCAACTTACTTTGCCAACGATCCGGCCTTTGCAGGACCAGTTCAAATCCGCACAAATACTACTTGACAATGCTTCCGGCTGAAGATTATAGTTAATTGACTGACTGGTCCGTTTTGTAATTCTGGAGCGTGCTGGATGAAACCTGCGACAGCTTTGAAGAAGCTCGGACGGCCCGCGGACCCCGAGCATTGCGCGCGGCGGCGGGAGGAGATCCTGGAAGCCGCCGTCCAGCAATTTGCGCTTGCACGGTTATGCCGACACCGACATGCAGCAGGTGGCCGACTCGGTGCAGATCGGCAAAGGCACGATTTATCGCTATTTTCCAAGCAAACGCGAGCTGTTTCTGGCCTCCGCCGATCAAATCATGCGGAAGATGCGCAAGGACGTCGACGGCCGCATCACCGGCATTGACGACGCGCTGATCCGGGTCCAGGTGGCCATCCGTTCGTTTCTTGGCTTTTTCCAGGACCGGCCGGATTACGTGGAGCTGCTGGTGCAGGAGCGGGCCTATTTCAAGGATCGCAAGAAGCCGACCTACATCGAGCATTTGGAGCTCAACGTCGAGCGCTGGCGCGTGCTATACCGCGGCCTGATCGGCGCCGGCCGGGTGCGCAACATGCCCGTGGAGCGCATCACCGACGTTCTTAGCGACCTGCTTTATGGGACGATTTTCACCAACTATTTCTCGGGCCGCCGTAAATCGTTGGAAGCCCAGGCCCACGACATTATCGACGTGGTGTTCCTGGGCATCCTTGGCGAGACGGAGCGGCGGTCCCGTGGCGTGACGTGACGGCTCCAAAACAAAGGGACAGGCCCCGTTGTGCGAAGCACCCTCTGGGCCGTTCCGGCAACAGGGCCTTTCCCCTTTTTTTTGGAGCCTCTGAATGGGAGTAAGTTTATGAATGCTTCGACACCCAAAGCCTGGCTCGTGGCGGCGATTTGTTTGCCATTGGCGGCCGCGGTCGCGCTGGCGTTGCCCGGCTGTGAACGGGCGCCGGCTCAATCCAATGGCCCGCCCAAGTACCCCGCTGTGACCGTGAGTCATCCCATCGAGCAGGAGGTGATCGACTTCGAGGAGTTCACCGGCCGCGTGGACGCGGCCAACAAAGTCGAGGTTAAAGCCATGGTCACTGGCTATCTCGATGACATCAAGTTCAAGGACGGCGAGGACGTGGTCAAGGACCAGGTCCTGTTTCAGATCGACCCCAGCGTTTTCCTGGCCCAAAAGAACAAATCCCAGGCATCGGTAGAGCAGGCCAAAGCTCACTTGATTCGCCTCAAGGGCGACCTTGGCCGAGCCAAAGCCTTGCGCGGACCGGAGCGGGGCAACGCTGTCAGCGAGGAGGAATACAAGAAAATTGAAGGCGACACACTTGAAGCCGAGGCCACGGTCGGCATGGCCCAAGCACAGCTCCAGCAAGACACCGTCAACCTGGAATACACCAAGGTCAAATCGACCATCAACGGCCGGGTCAGCCGACGTCTCATGGACCGGGGCAACATGATCAAGGCTAACGAAAGCACGCTGACCTGGATTTACCAGATCGATCCGATGTACGGCTATTTCGACGTCGACGAACGGACCGTCATCAAGCTCCGCAAGCTTATCAACGACGGCCAAATTAAGTCGTACCGCGACGACACCGTCGAGGTCACCGTCGGGCTGGCCGACGACGAAGGTTATCCCCTCAAGGGGTACATCGACTGGGTCGACAACGTCCTCGACAGCGGCACCGGGACGCTCAAAATGCGCTCCGTCATTTACCAACCCAAGGACAAATCGGGCAACCCGATGGTGCTGGTGTCGCCTAACATGTTCGTGCGCGTGAAACTGCCGACCAGCACGCCGCATAAGGCCTTGCTCATCGCCGAGAAAGCCATCGGCACCGACCAGGGCGAAAAATTCGTGTTCGTGGTCAATGAAAAAAACGAAATCGAGCGCCGCAATGTGATGCTAGGCCAGATGCAAGTGCTGACCGTCGGCGGCAAACAACTCAACCTGCGCGTGGTGGAACGCAACCCCGACGACAAGGGCAAACCGCTTCTGGCCAGCGACCGGATCGTCATCAGCGGCCTGCAGCGCGTGCAGGTCAACAGCAAGGTCGAGCCGATTGAGGCCAAGTGATTTGTTAGGCAAGGATCCGATCATTTGTAGGATGGCCTTCCCAGGCCGTCCCAGCCTTGATGGGCACAGCAAGGACGGCCTGGGAAGGCCGTCCTACAGAGATGTCGCCTCTGGTCGAACCACACCTGTTGTTACGTCGAGGTCAAAAGTGTTTTCCCGGTTCTTCATTGATCGGCCGATCTTCGCGTCGGTGCTGTCGATCTCTGATCACGCTGGCTGGCGGCCTGGCCTATTTCGCGCTGCCGCTGGCCCAGTTTCCGTCGGTGACGCCGCCGACCATTCAGGTGGACTGCACCTATCCCGGCGCCAGCGCCCAGGTCGTGGCCGAGACCGTGGCGGCGCCGATCGAGCAGCAGGTCAACGGCGTCGAGCGGATGCTCTACATGTCGTCGCAGTCCAACAACGACGGCAGCTACTCCCTCACGATCACCTTTGACCAGGGCGTCAATCTCAACCTGGCCCAGGTCATGGTGCAAAACCGCGTCAACCTGGCCATGCCGCTTTTGCCCGACGTGGTCAAGCAAACCGGGGTCACGACCCGCAAGAAATCGCCGGACATCTTGCTGGTCATTAACGTGTATTCGCCCGACGGCAGCCTCAGCCCCGCCTACCTGAGCAATTACACGACCATCCAGATCAAGGACGAAATCGCCCGCGTCGAAGGTGTCGGCGACCTGTTCATGTTCGGCCAACGCGATTACAGCATGCGCGTCTGGATCGATCCGGACAAGCTCGCGTCCCGTAACCTGACGGCCACCGACGTGGCCGCCGTGCTGCGCGAGCAGAACGCCCCCATTCCGACGGGCCAAACCGGTCAGCCGCCCGATCGCCTCAAGCCAGGCGGTGCAGTACACGCTCACCACCAAGGGCCGGCTCACAGACCATTGAGGAATTCGAGAGGATCATCGTCAAAGCCATGCCGGGCGGACAGGTGGTTCGGCTCAAAGACGTGGCCCGCGTCGAACTGGGTTCCAAGAATTACGACACCACGGCCAAGATCGACGGCCGGCAGTCGGTGGGCCTGGTCGTTTTCCAGCTTCCCGACGCCAACGCCCTGGAAACCGCCGACCGGACCATCGCCAAGATGGACGAACTGGAGAAAAACTTTCCGCCTGGCGTCGCCTGGCAAATCTCTTATGAGACGACGTCGTACACGGAGGAGTCGATCAACGAGGTTTACAAGACGCTGGGCGAGGCGGTGCTGCTGGTGGCCTGCGTGGTGCTGCTTTTCCTGCAAAACTGGCGGGCGGCATTGATCCCGCTGGCGGCCGTGCCCGTGGCCATCATCGGCACCTTCGCGGTGATGCTGGTGATGGGCTTCAGCCTCAACACGCTGACCCTTTTCGGCATGGTGCTGGCCATCGGCATCGTGGTGGACGACGCCATCGTTGTCGTCGAAGCGGTGGAGCATCACCTGGAGCACGGGCTGTCTGCCGCGCGATGCCAGCATTCGGGCGATGGAGCAGGTGGCGGGCCCCGTGGTGGCCGTCGGCCTGGTGCTGTCGGCCGTATTCGTGCCTTGTGCCTTTATCAGCGGCCTGACCGGCCAGTTCTTCCGCCAGTTCGCCCTGACGATTGCCAGCTCGACCATCATTTCCGCATTCAACTCGCTGACGCTCAGTCCGGCCTTGACGGCGGTGCTGCTGCGCACGGTGCCGCCTGAATTGAGCGATGCAGCGGCAGGCCCGGCCGCGCCAAAAGCCAAGCACCAGTCCGCCGTGCCGCGCTGGGCGTTCACGTTGCTGACCGGCTGGTTCGGCTATGCCTGGCTGGGTCCGGTGCTAACCGGCAACGCCCTGAAAGTGTGCGATCGGCTGGGCGTATTAACCGAGGGCGACGGCCCCTTGTTGCAGGCGGCGGTCAAGTGGTCAGCGACGGCGCATAGCGATCCTCCTGGCCTGCGCCACCAGCTGGCTGATCTACGGCGTGTTCAACGGCGGCCTTTCGCGTTTGCATCAGCGGTTACACGCGCTGCGTGAGCCGTTTGCTGCGCGTCTCCGTCCTGGTGCTGGTGATTTATTGCGGTTTGCTGGGATTGACTGTTTGGGGATTTGGCAAGCTGCCGCGCGGTTTCATCCCCGCACAAGACATGGGCTATCTGCTCATGGGCGTGCAGCTTCCCGACTCCTCGTCCGACGAACGCACGCCGCGAGGTCATGGACCAAGCCCAGGACATCGTCATGAAACAACCGGGCATCCGCCACGGCTCGGCTTTTGCGGGCCAGTCATTCGCCCTGGGAGCCAGCGGCTCGAACTTCGGCACCATGTTCGTGCTGCTGGACACCTTTGACCAGCGCACGACGCCCGACTTGTTCAGCGACGGCATCATGGCCAGCCTCAAGAAAAAGTTCGACGAGCAGATCGAGCGACGCCCAGGTGTTTGTCTTTCCTCCGCCGCCAATTCGCGGCGTGGGCAGGGCCGGCGGCTTCAAGTTCATGATCGAGGATCGTGGCGACGTCGGCACCGAATGCTCCAGGACGGAAAGCGTCAACGTGATTGCCAAGGGCAACAAAGATCCTCGCCTTGGCGGATTGTTCACGGTGTCGCGCATCAACGTGCCTCAGTATTTCATCGATGTGAACCGCAAGCAATGCGCTGCCATGGACGTGCCGATGCAACAGGTTTTCGACACCTTGCAGATCAACCAGGGCTCTCTTTACGTCAACGATTTCAATCTGTTCGGCCGCACCTGGCAAGTCGTGGCCCAGGCCGAGCCGCGCTTCCGCCATGGACCCAAAAAAGATCAGCCGCATGCAGGTGCGCAATAACTCGGGCGGCATGGCCCAGCTCGGCAGCATGGTCAAGGTCAGGCCGATCGACGGGCCCCTGGTCCTGTACCGCTACAACATGTATCCCGCCGTTCCCATCAACGGCGCCGCCGCCCCAGGCATCAGCTCCGGCCAGGGCAACGACGCCATGAAGGAGATGGCCCGCGATCTGCCCAACAACATGGCCGGGGAATGGACCGAAATTGCCTTTCTGGAGGAGATAGCAGGCAACACGGCAATTTACCTGTTCGGGGCAGCGGTGGTGATGGTCTTCCTGGTGCTGGCCGCCCAGTACGAAAGCTGGTCGCTGCCGCTGGCGGTGATCCTGGTGGTGCCGATGTGTCTGCTCAGCTCGCTGATTGGCGTTTGGATCGCCGAGATGGACATCAACATCTTCACGCAAATCGGCTTCGTCGTGCTGGTCGGTTTGGCCAGCAAGAATGCCATCCTTATCGTCGAATATGCCCGGCAGCAGCCAGCGGCTGCAGGGCAAATCGCCGTACGAGGCCACGCTCGAGGCTTGCAAGCTCCGCCTGCGGCCGATCATCATGACGTCGTTCGCATTCATCCTGGGCGTGGTGCCGCTATTGGTCAGCCGCGGCGCCGGCGCGGAGATGCGCCGCAACCTGGGCATGGCCGTTTTCGCCGGCATGCTGGGCGTGACCCTGTTCGGCATTTTCCTGACTCCGGTCTTCTTCTACGTCATCGATCGGCTTGGCGAAAAGCATGCGGTTCATTCTTCGGCCATGGAGCAATTCAACCAGTGGGTGTTGCTGGTCATGCACGCATTATTAATGGTGGCGACGTTGGGGCTGCCGTACTGGTTTACCATGAACAGGGAAAGAGCACAAAGGAAAAAGAACGGCGCGTGAGCCGTAGTAGAACGGAATTTATTCCGTTCGGCGCCGACAACCAGGAACGGAATAAATTCCGTTCTACTTTTTGAGGTCCATCCGTGTTTTACCGCTTTTTCATCGACCGGCCGATTTTCGCTTCCGTGCTGTCGATCTTCCTGGTTTTGGCCGGGTGCATCGCGGTGGTCAGCCTGCCGATCGCCCAGTACCCGGAAATCACTCCGCCCACGGTCGAGGTCTCGGCTGTTTACCCTGGCGCCAACTCCAAGGTGGTGGCCGACACCGTGGCGGCCCCCATCGAGCAGCAAGTCAACGGCGTCGAAAACATGATGTACATGTCGTCGCAATGCACCAACGACGGCACCTACACCTTGACAGTCACCTTCAAGCACGGCATGGATCTGAACATGGCCCAGGTGCTGGTGCAGAACCGCGTCTCCCTGGCGCAACCGGTCATTCCGGCTCTCGTGCAGCGGCGCGGCATCACTGTCAAAAAGAAATCGCCCAACGTGCTGATGATCGTCAACCTGGTGTCCAAGGGCGAGGGCAACACGCGGGGCGATCTTTACCTTTCCAACTACGCCACCATCCAGCTCCGCGACGAGTTGTCGCGCTTGCCGGGCGTCGGCGACATTACCTACCTCGGCCAGCGCGACTACAGCATGCGCATCTGGCTCGACCCGCAAAAAATGGCGACGTTAGGCCTTTCCGCCAGCGCCATCATTGCCGAGATCAATCAGCAAAACCAGCAGGTGCCGTCGGGCCAAGTCGGCCAGCCGCCCATTGCGACGGGCCAAGGGTTTCAGTTCACCTTGACCACGCTGGGCCGGCTCATCGACGTCGAGCAGTTTGGCGACATCATCGTCAAGACCGACACCAGCGGCCGCCTGGTGCACCTCAAGGACGTCGCCAAGATCGAGCTGGGCGCTCTGGGCTATGATCAAACCTGCACGCTCGATCGCAGGCCGTCGGTGGCCCTGTCGATCTATCAGTTGCCTGGCTCCAACGCCTTGAAAACAGCCACCACTATCAAGGAAAAAATGGTCGAGCTGCGCAAGCGTTTCCCGCCGGGCGTCGATTACGAAATCGTTTACGACACCACGCCGTTCATTCAGGAGTCGATCTTTGAGGTGTTTTACACGCTGCGCGACGCCACCATCCTGGTGGCGCTGGTGGTCCTGTTGTTTCTGCAAAACTGGCGGTCGGCGCTGATTCCGTTGGCCGCGGTGCCGGTCGCCATCATCGGCACCTTCGCGGTGATGTGGGCGATGGGTTTCAGCCTCAACAACTTGACCCTGTTCGGCTTGGTGCTGGCCATCGGCATCGTGGTGGACGACGCCATTGTCGTGGTCGAGGCCGTAGAGCACCACCTGGAGCACGGTCTGACGCCGCGCGAGGCGACCATTACCGCGCTCAGCCAGGTGGCCGGGCCGGTGATCGCCGTGGGTCTGGTGCTGTCGGCGGTGTTCATCCCGTGTGCGTTCATCGGCGGCATCATCGGCCAGTTTTTCCGGCAATTCGCCCTGACGATCGCCACTTCGACATTGCTGTCGGCATTCAATTCGCTGACACTCAGCCCGGCCCTGTCGGCGCTGTTGCTCAAGCCGCGCGACAAGAGCAAGACCGCGGAAGTGATGCCGCGTTTGTCATTCGTGCTGGTCGGCGCGTGGGTAGCCTGGGGCTTGTTCATCGACCTGCTCACCACCTACGTGGGGTTGCCGTACTGGGCGGCTTATTCCCTGGCGTTGCCGGCGGGCTTGGCCGCGGGCTGGTTTGCCGGCCCGTTGCTCAATCGCCTGCTCGGCTGGACTTTCTCCGGTTTCAACAAGGCATTTGAATACTCCACTGAGCTTTATACACGCGGCGTGGCGGCCCTCTTGCGGGTCGCCGTGGCCGCACTGGTGTGTTATGCGGGCCTGCTGGCTCTGACCTACTGGGGCTTCACGCACACGCCGACAGGCTTCATTCCCACCCAGGACAAAGGTTATTTGCTGGTCAACGTCCAGCTGCCCGACGCCGCCTCCGTGGAGCGGACGCACAAGGTGATGGATCGCATCGAGGAAATCGCCAAACGAACACCAGGCGTCAGCCACACCGTGGCCATCAGCGGCCAATCGCTGCTGCTCAACGCCAACGCCCCCAACTTTGGCGCCATGTACGTCATGCTCGACGAATTCAGCAAACGGCACCACCACGACCTGTCGAGCGATGAATTGGCCAAGGAATTGCTAGCCAAGTTCAGGGCCGAGATCGACGACGGGACCATCGGCATCTTCCAGGCCCCCCCCGTCGACGGTCTGGGCACGGCGGGCGGTTTCAAGATCGTGGTGGAAGACCGCGGCGACCAGGGCCTCGACACCCTTCAGGAAGTCACCGACAAGGTCATCACACGCGCGGAGCGGACGCCCGGCCTGGCCCATGCCTACACCAGCTTCCGGGCCAATACCCCCTGGCTCGATCTGAATTTCGACCGCCAGCAGGCCAAGACCATGGGCGTGTCGATGGACGAGGCGGGCGCCGCGCTGCAGGCCTTCCTGGCGTCCTATTACATCAACGATTTCAATAAATTCGGCCGCACCTGGCAGGTGAATGTGCAGGCCCAGCCCGTATTCCGGTCGGACATTTACAAACTCAAGCAACTCCAGCTGCGCAACAGCAGCGGCGGCATGACGCCGCTGGGCGCGCTGCTGCGTGTCGAGGAAACGACGAGGCCCGGTCATGGTGGTGCGGTACAACATGTACCCCGCGGCCACCGTCAACGCCGATGCCGCCACGGGAACGAGTTCCGGGCAGGCGATCGAGGCGTTGCAGAACGTCACGGAGCAGGAGTTGAGCGACATCTCGTCGATGCGATTTGAATGGACGGAGCTGGCGCTGCTCGCAGCTGCAGACGGGCAACACGGCCATGTACGTCTTTTTCCTGGCGGTGCTGCTGGTCTTTTTGGTGCTCGCCGCCCAGTACGAAAGCTGGTCGCTGCCGCTGGCGGTGATTCTGGTCGTGCCCATGTGCCTTTTGTGCTCGATCGTGGGCGTGGTGATGGCCTCCATGGACATCAACATTTTCACTCAAATCGGCTTCGTGGTGCTGGTAGGCCTGGCCTGCAAAAACGCGATTCTGATCGTGGAATATGCCAAGGCCCAACGCGAGCTGGGTGTGCCGCGTTTCCAGGCGACCTTGGAGGCCTGCAAGCTGCGGCTGCGGCCGATCATCATGACGTCGTTTGCGTTCATCCTGGGCGTGGTGCCGCTGGTGCTAGCCCACGGCGCCGGCGCCGAGATGCGGCGCACGCTGGGCACGGCGGTGTTCGCCGGTATGTTGGGCGTGACCATGTTCGGCATCTTTCTGACGCCGGTTTTCTTCTACGTTATCCAGGGGTGGACCGACTGGCGCACGCCGCCGACACTCCCGACGGACAAGGCGCCGGCCACGCCGTTGGTGCCGCATCCGTCGACTGCCGTCAAAGCGTAGGACCTCGCTCGACCCCTGCCAGGCAAGCCGGCAGGGGTTGAAATGGTGCATTCAACAGGAACATTCCATGGACCGTCCCAAGACTCTCGGTGAACTCAAGGCCAGTGGCTACCGCAGTGAATCCGTCAAGGACGAAATGCGCCGCAACCTGATCCGCAAGATGAAGGCCGGCGAGACACTCTTTCCCGGCATCATCGGCTACGACGACACCGTCCTGCCGCAGATCCAGAACGCCATCCTTTCCAGGCACGACATGCTCTTTTTGGGCCTGCGCGGCCAGGCCAAGACGCGCATGCTTCGCCAGCTGGTCAACTTCCTCGACGACGCCATGCCGATCGTCCATGGCAGTGAAATCAACGACAATCCGTTGGCGCCAATCGGCCGGGTCGCCCGTGAACGCATCGCCAAGGAGGGCGACGCCACGCCCATCGAGTGGGTGGGCCGCGAGCGCCGCTATCAGGAAAAACTGGCCACGCCTGATGTCACCATCGCCGACCTGATCGGCGAGATCGACATGATCAAGCATGCCGAGGGCCGTTACCTGTCAAGCGAACTGACCATGCACTTTGGGCTGATCCCGCGGACCAACCGCGGCATTTTTTGCATGAACGAGCTGCCGGACCTCAGCCCCAAGATCCAGGTCGGCATGTTCAACGTTCTGGAAGAGCGCGACATTCAAATTCGCGGCTACCCGGTCCGTCTGAACCTCGACCTCTGCCTGGTCTTCAGCGCCAATCCCGAGGACTACACCAACCGCGGCAGGATCGTCACGCCGCTCAAGGACCGCATCGGCAGTGTCATCCGCACGCATTATCCGCTGACCCGCGAGCAAGGCATGCAGATTTCCGACGCCAACGCCTGGACGGAGCGCGAGGGCGAGGGCGTCCGCGTGCTGGTGCCGCACTTCATCAAGGAAGTTCTCGAAGAAGTGTCTCGCCTGGCCCGCACCAGCTCCGCCATCAATCAGCAATCAGGCGTCAGCGTGCGCATGTCGATCGCCAATCTCGAGAATGCCGTCAGCAACGCCGAGCGCCGCGGCATCGTGCTGGGGGAATCGCCGGTGGTCCCCCGCGTCACCGATATGGTGCACCTTTCGGCCAGCACCCGCGGCAAGATCGAGCTTACCATGAGCGAAGACGAAGGCCAGGAAGACCGCGTCATCGAAAAATTGCTGGGCGAGGCGGTCAAAAACGTTTTCGAAGTCTACTGCGACGTGAAGCATTTTCGCCAGGTCGTTGAAGCGTTCGAGTCGGGGCAGACTTTCCTGGCCGGCGAGCAGATGCCTTCGGCGGAGTACACGCGCCGGCTCAAGGAATTCCCCGCCCTCCGGAAAGAGGTCAGTCAATTCCTCGCCAAGATCGGCGAGGAGACATTGGCGGCAGCAGCCAACGATGCGCTGACGGCCAGTGCCGTGGAGTTTCTCCTTGAGGGCTTGCACGTGGAAAACCGGCTCAACCGCAATCTCAAGGCTGGCTCGGTGGTGTTCAAACGGTGAATTGGGTAGCACGGCCTGACGTGACAAGGTGACAAGGTGACAGAGCACCTTGTCATCTTGTCACTTCAAATCTCGAGCGCTTTCCGTTTCTCCTCGATGAATTTGACATGGTGCGGAATGTGATTGGTCGCAGTGGTCAGCAGCTTTTCCAGCGTCACCGGGCCGCGTTCGTTGTGGATGCCGACACGTTGCAGCGCTGTGGCGGGGAGTTTGCGCAAGATCCGGGCCATTTGTCGGCGCGTGATTTCGATGATGGTCAGTTCTTCCTCGAGATCGCGGTCATGATAGGCCAGGGCGGCGGCGAATTTGACCTCGCTCGCTCCCAGCAGCTGCGGCTGGTCCTCGGCAATGATTCGTTTCATCCGGTCAGCCAGGATTGGCTCGAAATCGGCCAAATGGCAGACCACCTCCAGGGTGCTCCACTTGCCCGCAATGGGGCGCGCCAGTAATTGCTCGCGGCTCAGGCCGCCCACCGCTTGACGGAGTGTGGCAACGCCCCCAAGATATGCTTCGATCAGTTCAGGAAATGCTGGCATGGTGTACCTCGCTTGTTGTGGAGAGCACAGGCTGGAAGCCTGTGCTACTTTTGTGTGCGGCACAGGCGTCCAGCCTGTGCGACGTTTATGCTTATGCGTAGCACAGGCTTCCAGCCTGTGCCGCTCGTACCTTTTCTTATGCGTAGCACAGGCTTCCAGCCTGTGCCGCTCGTACATTTTCTTATGCGTAGCACAGGCTTCCAGCCTGTGCCGCTCGTACATTTTCTTATGCGTAGCACAGGCTTCCAGCCTGTGCCGCTCGTACATTTTCTTATGCGTAGCACAGGCTTCCAGCCTGTGCCGCTCGTACCTTTTCGCAAACTATTGGAAACCCAGGTGCAATTCAACATGATTCACGTCGAGGGCTTGACCAAGAGTTTCCGCGATTTGCGCCGCGGCCAGGTGCAGGCGGTGGACAACGTTAGCTTCAACGTGAGCGCCGGCGAAGTCTTCGGCCTGCTCGGCCCCAACGGCGCCGGCAAAACGACGACGATGCGGATTCTGTGCACCGTGCTCAAACCAACCCACGGCACGGTGCAGCTGGCGGGCCACGACGTGGTCAAGCAACCAGGGCAGGTGAGGCAAAACATTGGCTTTCTTTCCGCGAGCACGGCGGTTTACGACCGCATGAGCGCGTGGGAAATGGTCAAGTATTTCGCCCAGCTTTACGGCCTTCAGGGCGAGCGCCTGCGCGGCCGCATGGAGGAAGTGTTCACCACACTGCGCATGAACGACTTTCGTGACGTGCTGGGAGCCAAAATGAGCACCGGCATGCGCCAAAAAGTGTCGATTGCCCGCGCCATCGTTCACGATCCCCCCATTTTGATTTTCGACGAACCGACGCTGGGACTGGACGTGCTGGTGGCCCGCGCCGTGCAAGAAAGTGTTCTGAAGCTGCGTGATCAGGGCAAGTGTATCATCTACTCGACGCATATCATGCGCGAGGTCGAGAAACTGTGTGACCGCGTGGCCATTGTCAGCCGCGGTAAGATTCTGGCGACCGGCACGCTGCGGCAGTTGCGCGAGCAGCACGGTCAGGAAGACCTCGAAGAGCTGTTTTTCGCCTTGGTGTCATGAATGAAGACGCTTTGGCTTGAACCCGCCCGCTGAACCGTGGTTCGCGATTTATCCCGATCGACCCAAAAAGGGCGAAAGTGGCTTGCGGCCTCAACACTTCTTGCATCCTTCCCGCTGCAAGGCTCCTCTAAATGTTAGATCCCACCCGACGACACCCCGTTGGCGTGTGTGGTCGTGAACACCCAAGGAGACATTCAGCCATGGATACTGCCACCAATACCAGCGTGCTGCACACTCTGCCGGCGTTGCCGCTGAAAAACACCGTCCTGTTTCCCAATATGTTTATCCCGCTCTCCGCAGGGCGTGCCCCCTCGGTTGCCGCCGTCGAGGCGGCCCTGAACAGCGAGGATAAGGCCCTCGTGCTGCTGACGCAGCGCGACGCTGCCGTCGAACAGCCGGGCTCTGATGATCTGTACACCATTGGCACGCGCGGCATCATCAAAAAGGTCAACCGCTCCGCAGACGGACTGCACCTTCTGGTGCAAGGCCTCGAGCGCGTGGCCGCCGTGCGCGTCGAACAGACGGCGCCGTACTTGAAGATCAAGGTCAACGACCTGCCGCTGCCGGAGGGTGGCGGCGTCGAGGTGGAAGCCCTGCACGGAGCGATCGTGGAGCAAGCCGCCCGCGCGATTGAGCTGACGCGGCCCCAGAGCGGCTTCGATATGGCTCAGCTCACGGCCCAGGCTCAGAATCCCGTTCATCTGGCCTACCTGATCGGCTCCCTGCTCGGCCTGGACGTCGAAAAGGAACAGGCCCTGCTGGAAGCGCCCACGCCGTTGGAAGCCCTGCGCTTGCTGTACAGCGCCCTTTCCCATGAGCTGCAGGTGTTGGAGCTGCGCCACAAGATCGCCAACGAGGCCAGCACGGAGGTGAACCAACAGCAGCGTGAGTACATGCTGCGTCAGCAGATGCAGGCCATCCAGAAGGAGCTGGGCGAAGACAATCCGGAAAAATCGGAGGTGGCGGAGCTGCGCGAACGCCTGCAAAAGGCCGATTTGCCGGAGGAAGTGCGCAAGGAGGCCGAGCGCGACCTGCGCCGGTTGGAAAAGATGCCCACGGCGGCGCCGGACTTCCAGGTGACGCGCACTTACCTGGAGTTCTTGCTGGAACTGCCTTGGCGAAAACAGGCCGAGCAGTCTATCGACCTCGTCCACGCCCGCAAGGTGCTCGACGAAGATCACTATGGCCTGGAGGACATCAAGCAACGCATCCTGGAGCACCTGGCGGTGCTCAAGCTCAACCCCAAGGCGGCCGCGCCGATTCTATGCCTGGTGGGCCCGCCCGGAGTCGGCAAGACTAGCCTGGGCCAGTCGGTCGCACGGGCGCTGGGACGAAAGTTCGAGCGCCTGAGTCTGGGCGGTCTGCACGACGAGGCCGAGCTGCGCGGCCATCGCCGCACCTATATCGGCGCCATGCCCGGCCGCATTCTGCAAGGACTGCGCCGCGCGGGTGTGGACAACCCCGTGCTGATGCTCGACGAGATCGACAAGCTGGGCCGCGACTTCCGCGGCGACCCGGCGGCCGCTCTGATGGAGATCCTGGACCCGGCCCAAAACACGAGCTTCCGCGACAATTACCTCGATCAACCGTTCGATCTGTCGCGGGTGTTCTTCATCACCACGGCCAATACGCTGGACAGCATTCCTGGTCCGCTGCTGGACAGAATGGAAATCCTGCGCCTGGCCGGTTACAGCGAAGAGGAGAAAATGCAGATCGCGGTGCGCTATTTGCTGCCGCGCCGGCTCAGCGAAGCGGGCTTGACCGCCGAGCAATTGCAGGTGCCCGAAGCGACCCTGCGCTGGATCATCAGCCGCTACACCCGCGAAGCCGGTGTGCGCGAGCTGGAGCGGAACATCGGCCGACTGGCCCGCAAGGTAGCCCGCCGCTTTGCCGAGGGCGAGGGCGAGGGCGAGGACCAAACGCAGAAGACGGTTACGGTTGGTCCTGAGGAGCTGAGCGAACTGCTGGGTCCGGAAAGGTTCCGGCTTGAACAAGCCCGCAAGGATCTGCAACCTGGCGTATCGACCGGCCTGGCCTGGACGGAAGTCGGCGGTGAGGTGCTGTATGTGGAAGCGATGCTGGTGCCGGACGGCCGCGGCATCCGGCTGACCGGCCAGCTCGGCAGCGTGATGCGCGAGTCGGCCAGGGCGGCGCAGACTTACGTGCGGGCTCATGCTCGGGAATTCGGCCTGGATCCGTCGCTGTTTCGCACCTCCGGTATCCACGTCCATGTTCCAGCTGGCGCAGTGCCCAAGGACGGTCCGAGCGCCGGCGTGGCGATGGCCACGGCACTGGCGTCGGCTTACTCAGGCATCGCTGCGCACAGCGACACGGCCATGACCGGCGAGATTACCTTGAGCGGTCTGGTGCTGCCGGTCGGCGGTATCAAGGAAAAGATGTTGGCTGCTCGCCGGGCAGGCATTCGCCGGGTGATCCTGCCAAAGGACAACGAGAAGGATCTGCGCGAGTTGCCGCCGGAAGTTCGCCAGGAGATGGAGTTCCTGCCGGTGGAGCACATCGAGGAAGCCCTGGCGGCGGCCATCCCGGAGATGGCGCCGCGCTTTCCGATAAAGGTCGTGGCTTGAAACGTTCTGGTTGTGCCACCCTTCCGGATCCGGCGTGCTATTGGCAGGGTCTCTGCCGCTCATCACGCGCGTTCCGGGGGTGCACCCAGGCGGCTCAGCGAAACCGTTCGCACATCCCTTAATGCACCGGAAACTCGAAGCCAATCGCCATATCACAGATCATCCATACCATGTGGTTATTATGCCTTTTTGCGCGAACCAGGACGGCGTCCAGTTGGTCGCGGCTAAGGCAGTCTTTGATAAGAGTTGATAACGAAGGATAGAAAAGCGAAGAGGCGGGGACTTTGGGTTCCCCGCCCCGAATGTCATGGGGCTAGCAGCGGCGGTGTTACCCGACCACGGGGTCGCCCCTTAGATTGCTGCATTTAATTGTACCCTTAGCGATGCCAAACGTCAAGGACAACGAACTGGTTTTGGCCATTCGGATGCGCGAGCTTTGCCGCTCTCCAATCGCTTGGAACCGGTCACTTTGGTCAGTGTCGGCCCTGACCTTGCTGCGAGAAGTTCTGGAAGCTTCCTCGGCAAGGCGTGACGGGATTTTGTCGGACGCGTCTCTTTCCAATCTCCAGCACACGACTTCCGTGTTGCTCGGAAAAGACCCAGGTGTTGGAAACCAAAAGGCTCGTAAGTACCTCCAGACCGTCCTGCAAGGAAAGACCGTAATAACGCCGGGGTCGTTGGCCGCCGCAAGCATCGATCAGGCCGCGAATGACCTGGACGTGAATTACTTGCCGCGCTGGGCAGCATTCGTAGACCCCGGTGTCCCCGACGCAGTTCTGGAGCAATGCGGCTCGCTGCGTCATCAGCTATCTTTTGAACCGGGGACACAGCCGAAAGGCCATCGCAGACAGTATCCGGGATGGCGTGCTGACGCCTGCTTCAACCATCACTAAAGCGGGCGATCTGATCCGCGACTTTCAAACGCTTGCGGCTCAGCCGAGCGTCGAATACCAGGCCGTCTTCCCCGTGAGTTCCGCGCCGGACAGCAGCAAAACGAAATCGCCAGGTTGGATGCCCGGCGCGAACCTTGTCGCATGGATGAAACATAACGCGATACCAGACTTTGAGTCGAATGAGCGCGTCAGCGGCGCTGTCACGTTCAAGGTCACCTCGGCGGATCGCCTCGCGGCAGAACACACCGCAGCCGCGCGGTTCGTGGCAATCCGCGACCGTGCTATGCTAGGAGCCCGACTGCCGATCGTGTCCCTCGGGTACTTCTGGCTCTCGGGTTCTCCGAAGAAAGCGTCAATCGACCCGCAGAACCGTGGAGTTGAAGTGGCTTCGATCAGCCGGCAGGACAAGATTTACTCCACCGACGACACCATCCCGAGCATTGAGCGGTCCATAACTTTGCTGGCCGAACTCGACCACGGCCCTTCTTCAGCTGCCGTGACCAGCGGGTGGGCGGCTGTGGAATCTCTGGCAATCGGGCCGGCAGAAGACGGCGAACGGATAGAAACTGCAGTTCGGCTCGCGGCCTTGGTCACGGCCTCATTCGTCAGGGCGGAGTTGACGACGCTTGCCTACTCCTACGAAAAATCGAATAAGGACGCGCTGGCGAGAGAGATCAAGGCTGCGGGAAGCAACAAGGAAAAATGCGAAAAAATCATGCAGCGGCTAATGACGCAGCCGCTGCCGCAGTTCGGCCGGGTGGAAGACGCAGCTGGTGCAAAGCGCATGATTCAACTGCTGGCCGATCCCGTGAATACGCTGAAGCGGATTAACCTGTATGTCGAGTGTGCCTTAAGGCGCCTCTACCGCCTCCGCAATCTCGTGGCTCACGGGCGCGGACAGACTCCGTAGTTCTCGAAGCGGGTGTTCGAGTCGCCGCACCGCTCGTCGGGGCAGCGTTCGACAGGATTCACCACGCCAGTGCATCGCAAGGTCTAAGCCCCGTGGAGTTGATTGCCAAGGCTCAACTTCGGATAGCGATGCTTGATGCGTCTCAGGCGGGCAGTTTATTGAGCATTCTGGATTAGTTATCCGCGATATGATTAATCCCGCCCCTCACCAAGCCCCTACCTCGCGTACCACCCAACCCGAAGCACCTCAGCGCTTTTTCATCCGCTCAAGAGCACGTCGCGCTTCCGCGGTTGCCAACGCTCCCGGCGCACCGCCAACCAGCGATTCCAGAACTTGGCGGGCGTCCTGGTTGCCGATGCGCTCCAGCGCTCGATGGCGCGGACCAGCCGCAGGCGATCGCTCGTTAGGAGCTCCGAGGCCAGCTTGGTTTGGACTGCTTCCAGGCGCAAGCGTGTTTCCAGTGACACCTTGGCAGCCAGGTCCTTATCAAGAAAAGGCACAGTTCGGTCGCCCAACGTTAGCAACTCAGCCTGGGCCTTTTGACGGGCCTTGAATTCGCTGCTGTCGAGTTGCTCGACCAACTTGCTGACCACCAGAGGGTCAACGGGCCGCAAAACCGTCTTGAAAAACGCCGTCGTTTGTGGCGGCGAGCCGGCCAGGGCGTCATTCGCTTCGGAGGCTGCCGCTGCGTCATCGGCCAGGAGAGCCTCCCAATTTGCCTCGACAGCTTTGTAATCGAGCGGACGCGACATGGGACGTAGCTTGGCGCGAAGGTGATCAACCTCCCAAACCAAGGCCGTGGTATCCTCACTGGCAGTGGCCACGCTACGGCCATCGGCGCAAAGGCAACCCCGGTGATCGCTCCGCGATGGCCGGCGAAACGGGCTAATGATGTCCCGGCTTCCACGTCCCAGATTTCAAGCACGTTGTCCGGTCCGGCATGTGCAAGCAAGCGGCCGTCGGGAGCAAAAGCAATCGTCGACGATCCTGGCTCCCCGGACCACTGGGGATTCAGGTCTGTCATGTAATAAGACCCATCTCCAGGACTCAGACGTGTGCGCGGTTTGCCAAAGGTCCGGCGCAGTTTTCCGGATGCCAATTCAATGAGCGCGACCGTACCTTCGCCGCTATCCAGGGCAATCGTCCTGCCGTCAACGGAAAAAGCTCCGCCGCGCATAACAGCATGCTGACCTGGCGAGAACTTTTGCATGGCCTTGCCGGTGACGGCGTCATGGACGGCAATCGACCTGGTCGCCAAAAACTCATAAATCGCAAGGAATCGGCCGTCGGGCGAAAAAAACGGCGTGATTGATGGACCCCTCCATGTCGAAATTGGGGCGGAAATTGTCACACGGCAGCGCTCTTTTCCCGAGGCAACATCCACCAGCACTAGCCTGGTGCCACTGTCAGTTCGGCAAAGCAAGGTTTGACCGTCCGGCGTAAAAAACTCGGGCGATACCTCTTGGCCGTCGTCTTTCTTTCCTTCCATGAAATTGCCATCGAAAGCGCGAACCGTGAGTATCTCCGAACCGATCTTCTTCTTGATCGCCAGGCCAGGAAAACCGGCCTTGCCGGCGGTGCTTTCAGCCATGAGGTAGCTGCCGTCCGCGGCACTCATGCGAATTGGTTTCTCGGCCAACGCAAACTGTTTGAGGTGTTTACCAGTGGAGGCCTCCCATATTTGAAGCGTGCTGTCCAATCGAGATATCGTGATGAGGCGTTTGTCAGCCAGTGTAAAACTCAAAGATGTCAAAGGGTCCGAGTGCCCAGGCGTCACCGCGGTGTCCTCTCGGGAGGCGAGATCGATAAACGGGATGGTGTTCATACCGGAGAAAGTAGCCAGGGTCTTGCCGTCAGGAGAAATCGTCAATCCCTTTCTCCGCCACTTCCACTTGGCCGTTGCCAGGTGCGGCGTTAGCTGGCGCACCACTTTGCCGACTTGCACATCCCATTCCTGGAATGAGCTGGGATCGCCAGACTTGGAATACAACTTGGTGCCGTCGGGTGAGAAAGCCAGGGACGTCAAATCTCCAACACTCAGCTGCTGCAGAAACTTCCCCGTGATCGGATGGAGAAAGCAAACTTCGCGAGTTGCAGGATAATGTATCACCAATTTGTCAACGATCCTGGCCAAATCCCGCGAGAAGGCGAAAACTTTACTATTGGGTGAACACACCGGTGATGCAATGTCCAAAACAGCCTTGTCGGCGGGTGGCTTCACAGCGGAAATCTGCTTGCCGGTCTCCGCATCCCAGAAATTGACTTGGCGTTTCAGCACTGCCGCGAGGATCTTACTGTCGGGCGAGCAATGCAGCGCTGCCGTCCAGTATTCCGAAAAAGCGTATCCAGGCATTTTTTCTGCCATTTGCAGCTCACGGACATGGTCGGCGGCGAAATCCCAAAGGCGAATGGTCCCATTCCAGCCAAGTATTGCGAGACATTTGCCATCCGGCGCGAATGCCAATGCCACTGCGTCAAGGCTGTCTTGAAAAGAATGAGATGCCAGTTTTTTGCCTGTGGCAGCTTCCAAGATCTCAACGGTCTCTTGCTCAAATCGAGTTGCAATTAGCCTTCCATCTCTGGCAACCGCGACAATGTCTGGTACCGGGCGATCAAGTTCTTGTTTGAAGCCGCCCGGCATTGCCTCGCGTTTGTGTTCAGGCCGTGGTCCTGGCCCAAAGCGGCGCAATGGCTTGCCGGTGGGGAATTCCCAAATGCGGACGAAACGATCCTTGGCCGCGGAAACGACTTTTTGTCCGTCCGGCAGGAACTCGACAAATTGGACCTCGCCGGCATGACGCCAACGGATGCTACCCATACGCGCCAGTGCGCCAGCGGGTAACGGATCGCCGTCGTCTTTCTTGCCGGCGACAGATTCAGCGGTCCGCAGTTTGGACACGATGCTGGGCTCGCCAGGGCCGGTATCCCAGAATGACGAGTTCGCAACGGCGAAACAGATGCCGCCGGCCGAAAGCCCCACAAGCAGCAGTAACGCCAATTTCCAGGTCCCCAGCATCCGCGATCCGGCGTTGGCGAGAGCGGCCACCTTGGCGGAAACAGCCATTTCGCCTCCATATTGTTGAGTAGCCCTCAGCACAGCCACGGGCACCATGGCGGTCGCCCGGTCGGCAAGGACGACGCTAAGTGTCACCGCCGACAGTCCTACGCCGCGGCGGTGCAACCGTTTCTGCAAACGTTCACGACCACGATTCAGCCGCGTTTTGAGGGTGCCGAGGGGCCAGCCAAGCTGCTGAGCCGCTTCCGTATGGCTGAGGCCCTCCAGCAGACAAAGCACCACTGCATCCCGACAGCCAGCCGGCAAGCGCTGCAGTTCCTCATCCAGAATGCTTCCAAGTTCACGCAAGCTCGCATGTGCTGCTGGATCGCCATGCATCGTCTGATTCTCCGGAATTTCGTCGAGGATTTGTGCGTTGGAAGTCTCGCGTCGCCGATGGCGAGCACGCTGGCTCCTGACCTTCATCGCGAGGCGGTAGGCAACGCCATGAAGCCAGCTTGCCAGGGAAGTGCGTTTGCGAATCGACCCGGCATTCCGGGCAAGGACCACGAACGTGGCCTGGAAAACATCCTCAGCGTCGGGCCCTGAGCCGAGCACTCGTCGGCAGACGCCGAAAACCAGACGGCGATGATGGCGCACGAGAGCGGCGAACGCTGCTTGATCCGCATTGCCTATGAACAGCTGCAAAAGCCGGCTATCGCTTAGCTTGCCGGCAGCCAGTGACCGCAGGTGCTGAATGACTTTTTGCAGCGGATTGGCGGTCATGCGTCGGAATCTCCGTGATAATCCCCTAATAGAATAGTCCCCGGTAACGGCTAAATGGATGTGCAACTGTTCTGAAGATTTTTTATTACCCCGCACTTCGACAGAAATTCAATTGTCAAAACGCCACCGGCGAAAGCCGCCCGGTGCCGGACGGACGCGGCGTACGGCTGACCGGCCAGCGCGGCAGCGTGATGCGCAGCCGGCCAAGGCGGCGCAGACTTATGTGCGGGCTCATGCTCGTGACAGGTACGCTTGTTTGCGCTGGGCCAAATGTGGATGTCATTGAAGGCGCTGGGACTCGAACCCAGGACCTACGGATTAAAAGTCCGTTGCCCGGCCGGCGCAACCCCTTGCCGGCCAACACTTGCGGCGACGCCTCAACACCGCTTGCACTACAGCTTGCACAAGATTCCGCGATTGACCCCGATTTGCAACGTGTCCAGGCCGCCTGGCCATCCCTGCCCGACAACCTCAAGGCGGCGATCCTGGCCATGATCGGGGAGGGCGGGAAGTGACCCCCGTTGAGGGGAGATAGAATGAACAACAGCGGGAAAGCCGGAGTAATTGCCCGGCTAACGCCGCCCCCGTGGCCGTGGCCTTCTCCGGCGCGGCACGGGGACGGCCGGCCCGCCTACCGGAGAAACACTTCATGCGACCAACCAGCACGTCCGACACACAACCGCAGCGCGAAGACGCTGACCACCTTGCCAGGGCTGAACGAGACGCAATGCATTGCGCAAGGGAAGCCGAATTCGCATGCGTGGCGCTGTTCCGCCATCGACAGGCGAAACTTGCCAGGCCACAGGCCGCAGATATGCAGCCCGGTATCGCAAGGCTGCATGCGGCACACGGGGCGTGCTGGGAGTCTTGTTCACCACTGTTGCCCATGTTGCGGGCGGTTCACGCGGACAGGGGTGTCGATGGTTGGGACGGGCATTTCCGGAGCGCGTGCGAAGCGCTCTTGTTTTTCGCCGCGCGGGTAACAACCGAACTGATGCGGCTGCATGATGGAGGGATGAGTGACCACGCTCTCCGCCCCAAGTTCTACGCGCGTCAACCGCCGGCTGATTACTTCGGTGTGTTGGTTGCTCAAGAGTTTGCCTTACTGCGCAGCGGCCGGGGAAAGCCAGGAAGCGGCAAAAGAAACGCCCGAGGCATTGCAGGGGTTTTTGTCCACGGCGGACCTGGCGGCCAAGCTGGGTAAATCACCGCCCGCAGTTGAGTCCTTTCTGCGACGCTACCGCAAAGATTACCCCGACTGCTGCATCCCTGTTTCGGAAGACGACAGGCGACGAAACCAACCGAAATACCTCTATCGCATGACCGACGTTTGGGACGTGCTAAAAAATCACTTCAAGAAATAGCCGTTTTGCTGGACGGGGTGACGGACGAAAACCAACCCCGCCCCATTTTTACCGTGTTTTTCGGTGTTTTCCGTCCGTCAACTTGCTGGACGGATGCTGGCCCACACACGATTTTGGGTTGCAAAAATAGTTTGGGGTCATGAACGGAACCCCCCAAAATCTGCGCGACATGCCCCTATGGCGGCTCCTTGTCGCGCTTGCCGATGCGGAAGCAACCGCCGGTCCAGACTCCGCATCGGCCACCGTGTTGGCCCGCGCGGTTCAAGCCAAGCTTCGCGGCGAAACCCACCGCCCCGCCAAGGAAGGGGGCAAGCCATGCTCCGTGTGAACCCCCAAGCCAACGCCCAAGTCCCGTTGTCACCGCCGGCGACGGCCGCTGCGTCACCGGAACCGCTATTGGCGGGCCATGCCGATGCGGCCCGACTGTGCGGCATTAGCTTGGCTTCCTGGCATCGGCTGCGGGCCGCGGGCAAGGTAGGCCCGGCGCCGATCCGGCTGGGCGGCCGCGTGTTGTTCTCCGTGGAATCCTTGCGGGAATGGGTTTCCGCCGGCTGTCCTTGCCGTGAAGAATGGCAAGGCCGCCGTGCTGCGGAAGGGGGGCGACGGTGACCCAAACGACTTTCAAATCGGCAACGCGCGGCCGGCCTTGCCAAGTGTGCGAAGGTATTGACGGTTGCAGTCTAGGGGCTGACGGCATGATCCTTTGCCGCCGTCGCGTCGGCCAGCAAGGCGGGTTTGTTTGTCTCGGCAAAGCTAAGGGCGATTCTCAATGGACGCAATACCGCCGAGAAGGCGATCCGCAGCTTAAGGACGCTGGGCGACAAATCAACCGGGCGGGAACCAATGGCAACGGCAAGCCCGCCGTGGACTGGGGAGGCAAAGCGGCGGCCATGGCGCACGACTTGACCCCGACTCGCCGCAAAGAACTAGCCGACACGCTGGGCTTACCCGAAACCGCTCTTGGCGCGTTGCAGTTGCTGGGCTTTTGTGAAGTTGGACCCCACAAGGACGACGACGGCAAGCCCCTGGGAGCATGCTGGACGTTTCCGGAGGTTGACGGCGCCGGCAGAGTCATCGGGATTACATGCCGCTACCACAACGGCCTGAAAAAAATGCTATTCGGTGGCAAGCGTGGGCTTGCCGTTCCGCAGCACTGGCAGGACCGTCAAGGCCCTGTCTACCTTCCGGAAGGGGCTTCGGACGTGCTGGCCCTAACGGCTCTTGGTCTGGCAGCAATAGGGCGGCCAAGCAACACAGGCGGCATTGACCACATGGCCGAGCTGCTTCGCGACGTACCCGCCGAGAGACAAATCATCGTCGTTGCTGAACTGGACCCGAACGACCAGGGAAAGTGGCCGGGCCGCGATGGCGCGATCGAGACAGCGGCCAAACTGATGGCCAAGCTTGGCAGGCCGATTCAATGGGCTTTGCCGCCGGGCAGAGCCAAGGACTCGCGGTCGTGGTGCCACATCCGCAAGCTGCCCACTGAGGGCGAACAGATTGGCGATGACTGGACTGACGCCGGGCAGGAATTTGTTGCCAGCTTGAAACCATTGGACATCGCGCCCGAGGTTAAGCCCGCGGATAAGGCACCAGGTCAATGCGCTTTTCAGTGGCAGCCCATCGACTCCGCGACGCTTGCCGGCGCCGACTATCGACCCGCCTGGCTATGCCGCCGAGTGATCGTTGCTGGCCAGCCGGCGATAATAGGCGGCCCACAAAAGGCGCTCAAGACCTCCGTCGCCATTGATCTTGCGGTGTCGCTCGCGTCGGCCACGCCATGGCTGGGCTGTTTCGCTTGCGAGGCCTTAACCAGCGTGGTAGTGCTAAGCGGCGAGAGCGGCCCGTGGGCGCTGCAATCCATCGCCAGGCGGGTTTGCCAGGCCAGGGGCATCGGCCTTGCCGAGCTGGGCGACAATCTCCGTTGGCAATTCACGTTGCCCCAACTTGGCATCCTCGAGCAGCTCTTCGCGCTTCGGGCCGGCCTGCAGCGCGATCGCGTGAAGGTTGCAATCATCGACCCTCTGTACTTGTGCCTGCTTGCCGGCAGCGACGCGCGAGCCGAGAGCTTGTACGACACCGGGCCGTTACTGCTGCGCGTCGCGCAGACGTGCCTGGACCTTGGCACCACGCCGATCTTGCTTCATCACTGCACCAAGCCGAGCGGCAGAAAGCTCGAGCCGTTGGAGCTTCCGGATCTGGCCTTCAGCGGCGTTGCCGAATTCGCGCGGCAGTGGGTGTTGCTAAACCGCCGCGAAACCTACGACCCGGACAGCGGGACACATCGCCTATGGCTTGCCATTGGTGGTAGTGTCGGCCACGGCGGATTGTGGGCAGTGGACGTTGACGAGGGCCAGCTTGCTGACGACTTCAGCGGGCGACAGTGGGCGGTGACCGTCACCACGGCCGGCAACGCAAGGCAGAGCGAGGCCGCCGGCAACGAGCAAGCCAAGCAATCTAGGCGGGAGGCCGCCGAGCAAGCCGACGCCAGGCAAGTGCTGCATGCGCTCGAGGTCAAGGACCCCAACAACCGGGGCGTGACATTCACGGCATTGCGGGACGCTGCCGGGTTAAGCGGGCCAAGGTTCGGGCGCGCTATCACCTTGCTGGCCACGGCCGGCGACATTGCCGAGACCGCCGGCAACGCCACTATCGGCAACGGTGGCAAGCGGCAGGCCAGAGTGATACGCCGCAAGGTGCCCACAGAGCAGCAAGGCCAGCTTGCGGATTGCTTGCCAGAGCAGCCGCCGCCCAACCAGCCCGACGCCAAGGAGCAAGCCAGGCAGCAGCAGCGAGCCGTCGATCAAGCCGCCGTGCTATCGGCCCTGGCGATCAACGATCCCAGCAACCATGGTATGAGCCACGCCAAGGCCCGCGATGCTGCCGGCCTTAGTGGCGGGCGGTTTGGCGCTGCCGTAACGGCCCTAAAGGCATCCAGGCAGCTTGAAGACGTGCCGCCGCCCGAAGGCAGCAAAGGCCGCCTGAGCATGCTTCGCCGGCCAGTGCCGGAGAGTGAAATCGCCCCAACATCGGAACATACGTCAGCAACATCCGTCAGCCCTGACGATTGTTCCCCCGAACATCAGTCGTCAGCCCCCCTTAAAGGGGGCTGACTGACGATTGATGTTCCGCCGTTGTTTGATGTTGCTGGTAGCTGTTGACGGATGTTGGGGCTGACGGATGCCCCAAAAGGAGACACACGATGCGAAAGCACGATCCCGATTGCTGGGTTTTGACATTTCGCCGAGCCGACGCCGGCGACCCCGCCGCCAATCCTGCACAGATCGACGCCTTGCCGCGGCCTATGGACGGGGCAACGGAGGCGCTGGATTTGCGATGGCATTGAAAGCGACTTGGGGGTGCCGGCCGGCAGCGTGACGCTGCACCCCTGGCCGGACTTTTGCCCCGGATGCGAGTTTTGTAGGCCACGGGGGAAAGCTGATGCGGCCGCCTGACCCCCTCGACACTTGGGTACTGACATTCACCCGGGCCCCTGGCCACGGCGACGCCCCGACGTGCGTTAGGGTACGGCGCTTGCTCAAAACCGCGCTCCGCGCTTTCGGTTTGCGTTGCGTCAAGGCCAGCGGGCCGACGCTGGCGAATGACCAGGCCGGGGACAAGGGCGATAGCGCCGATGGAGGGAAGTGAGGCCATGCAACCGACAACCGCCAGCTTGGCCGACGAGGTGACCCGCCAGACGGTGCCATTCTCGCCGCCGTTGCTGAACCTGGCAGCTCGCCGTAGTGCAGCTTGGGTTTTCGTGGCTCATCTTTTGCATTTTTTGGCACGGAACGTAGTGCAGTATGGTGCGCAATTATGCGTCGGCATGCGTCGGAAATTGGCCCACCGAAAACCAACAAACCCTGGAAAACACGGGCAAAATGAACATCAGCCCGCGGAACCCAGACATAAAGGGGAAGCATGACGCCGCCGAGCGTTGCAGTAGCTTGGAAATCACAGGGTTTGCAGGCGCGCCGGACGGTGTTGCAGTAGCTAAGAAATGTTGAGGTTTGCAGGCAATGCGGAGGGTGTTGCAGCAGCAGGACATGGTAGGGAATGGTAGGAGAAACGGCTGGCCGCCGAGATGTTGCACAAGGCAGGTTTTGGTATCATCCAGGCTAGCCGTGCCCGCACGATTGACGTGTTGCACAAGATGACAAATGATAGCATTCGGAGGACACTAAACATGCCAGCGTTTCCACCGGGGGTACACCTTATCGGCGGCCGGAACGCCGCCCCCACCCATGCCGCAATGGCCAGGGAGTTCTACGCCACCATCACGCCTGTCGTGGTCGAGTTGCGTGGTCAGGGGCTTTCACTCAGGCAGATTGCCGCCGAGCTAGATCGGCGAGGCATCGCGCCGCGGACCGGCTATCCCGGTCAGCGTTGGAACGCCTCACAAATCCGCCGCCTGCTGAAGCGAGCGGAGCAGCCGATTCGAGCGGTTACCACCTCGACGCCGATCGCCTCGACGGTCGCCGCCTCGACAAGGCCGGCGACGGTCACCGCCTCGACGCCGGCAACCAGCTCTAATCCTCCGAGCGGCAAGGCTCAACAGCCGCAAACTTTACCGCGCCCTGTCGTGTTATCGGAATGGTGATTGAAGGGAGCAAAAATGCGTGACGCTGCTGCCGAGCAAGAGTACGAAGAAGAAGCCGAACGCCTGGCCCAATTGCCGCCTGACGTGCAACGCCAGGCCGTGGCCATTATTCGGCGCCTGCCGATGATCCAAAGGTTGGCAAACGCGACCGGGCCGACGCCCGCGAGCGGGCCGACGCGCTAGAAAAGCACTTGGCCAGGCTGAATCGGAAAAGGAAAAAATCGTAAGACTGCTATTGACGGACGTTGACACAAAGATTACAATACCCTTGTTGAGCGAATGGCAGCAAACAAGGGGAAGATCATGGCCGACATCATCGCTTACTACCGGGTTAGCACGAAACAGCAGGGCGAATCGGGGTTAGGGTTGGAAGGCCAGCAAGCGGCCGTCGAGAGCTACGCCAGGCAAACCGGCGCGACCATCAAGGCCAGCTACATCGAAGTGGAGAGCGGCAAACGAGCGGACCGGCCGGAGTTGGCGAAAGCCTTGTCCCACGCCCGCCGCAACAAGGCGACGTTGGTAGTCGCCAAGCTGGACAGGTTGAGCCGCAACGTCGAATTCCTGGCAAGGGTGATGAATTCCGCCGTGGACTTCGTGGCTTGCGACAACCCGGCCGCCAATCGGTTGACGCTGCATATTCTGGCCGCGGTTGCCGAGAACGAGGCCAAGGCCATCAGCGACCGGACGAAAGCCGCCCTGGCCGCCGCCAAGGCCCGCGGCACGCTGCTAGGATTTGCCCGCCCTGGACATTGGGACGGCCACGAGGACGCCCGCCTTGCCGGCCTGGCAAAAGGCCGTGCCGTGGCCGCGAAGGTTCGCCAGCAAAATGCCGCGGAAGCCTACACCGATTTGTTGCCGTCAATCATGGCGCTAAAAGCTGATGGGCTTTCACTCCGCGCGATCGCCGCAAAGCTGACGGAAGCCGGCCATACGACCCGCCGCGGCCGACCGTGGAATCCGGTTCAAGTGGCCAGCGTATTGGAACGTGCAACGAAGTGAAATCGAAAACGGCCGGCCAGGGCGATAGAAGCGCCCGAGCCGGCCAAGGACTGAACGAGACCATTCTACTCAAGGGCTGAACGCAATGGCGAGCTTATTCAAACCGACCTATACGCAAACCGACCCGGCCACGGGCTGCAAGATCACACGCCGGGCCAAGAAATGGTACGGCCAGCTCACCGACGCCGATGGCCGCCCCCGCCGGTTGCCGCTGTCAGAAAACAAAACAGCCGCGCAGCAAATGCTCAACGCGCTGGTGAAGAAAGCCGAGCTGGGCAAGGTTGGCATTACCGACCCATTCGGCGACCATCGCAAGCGACCGCTGGCGGGACACCTGGACGATTTTGACCAGGGCTTGCGAAGCAAGGGAAACACGGCCAAGCATGCCAGCCTGACAACCGGCCGTGTCCGGGCCGTGTTGGACGCATGCCGTTTTGTATTCATGGCAGACCTTTCCGCATCGCGGTTTGTGAACTGGCTTGCCGATGAACGCGCCGCCGGCCGCATGGGCGCCAACACCAGCAATTACTACCTCCGAGACGTGAAATCTTTCGCCCGTTGGTTGGTTCGCGATGGCCGCATGCAAGAAAGCCCGTTCCAACACGTCAAGGGGATGAACGCCAGCGCGGACGTGCGCCACGCCCGGCGGGCCATTAACGTGACTGAGTTGCAGGGCATCCTTGCCGCCGCCCTGGAAAGCCCAACGACGTTTAGGGGATTGACGGGGCGAGATCGGCATTTCCTCTATCTCACCGCGATGGCAACAGGCTTCCGCGTTGCCGAGTTGGCGAGCTTGACGGCCGAATCATTCGACCTGGCCTGCAATGAACCCACGGTCACGGTGAAAGCCGGCTATGCCAAGAACCGCAAGCTGGCCGTGCAACCCATGCCGATTGACGTGGCCGAGGCGCTCCTGACCTACCTGCCAGACAGGCCGGCCGGCAAACCCGTCTGGCCGGGGACGTGGACAGAGAAGGCCGCCAGAATGCTCAGGATTGATTTAGCGGCCGCCGGCGTGGCCTACGTGACCGAGGGGCCAGACGGGCTGGAGTATGCCGACTTCCACGCCCTACGGCATTCCTACATCACGAACATCGTGGCCAGTGGTGTCAACGTCAAGCTGGCCCAGACGCTGGCCCGCCATTCCACGGTGACATTGACGCTGGGCAGGTATACCCACGTCGGTCTACACGACGGGGCGGCCGCCGTGGAGCATCTTCCCCGGTTGCTTCCCGACGCGCCCGAGCGGGAGATTCTGAGGGCCACGGGGACGGATTCCGCTTGCACTGTAGCTTGCACAAAACTTGCACAAACTGCTGATTTTGGCTGCGCCGGCATGACAACGGCTGAGACAACCGGGCCGATTGTCGGGGTTGTTGAAAACCCAATGAATTCCGGGGAATTGAGAGCGGATGATACCCCTTGCGACAGTATGAAAGTCAATGAAGGCGCTGGGGCTCGAACCCAGGACCTACGGATTAAAAGTCCGTTGCTCTACCGACTGAGCTACGCCTCCAGGCTTTTTTGCAAGCCAAGCGGCAATTCTACGGAACAGGCCGCGCAAGGCAAACCCTGCGTGGATTGCGCTCATATCTGGTTCGCCGCGCGGCCTCCCGGCTGTTGGTGCATCAAGGTCAGGGGCAAGTTTTCGATGGCACTTTTTACGATGTTCGCCACGCCGAATTCACCGTGAGCAGTGCCGCGTGTCTTGGCCAGCTCATCCCTGCGGCTGGGGCCGACCTTGTCGCCCTTGCCGAATGCGCCACGGCCTCATTCCACGATTTGCTGGCAATGTTTCGCCGCGCGGTTGCGGAAATGGCCAACCTAGAGATAATGAAGACGTAGAGTTTGCTGTCCTTGCCACCGCAACCGTCTTTCCCACGAAAACCATGCACTGGCTCGATAGTACGATCCTGGCCGTTCTCGCCGCCGCGGCGGTGCTGGGCGCTTATAGCGGCCTGCTCATGCAGGCCTTCCGACTCGTCGGCTTCGGCGTGGCGCTTTATGGCGCCAACTCCTGGTATGCCAACTTTGCCGTTTGGTTGCGGCGTACGCTGCTGCGCGATGCCGAGCCGCAGGTGTGCACCCTTGCGGCCTATGGTCTGCTGTTTTTTGGCATCTACCTGGGCATTTTCCTCATTACCGTGCTCCTGGAGCGCGGCATGCGAGCCACTCAACTGCAATTCTTCAATCGCTTCCTGGGCGGCGCTCTGGCGCTGCTCAAGGTGGGCGTGATCATTGGCGGCATCTGTTATTGCCTGCAGCATGTGCCGCTGCAGCAGACCAAGGATATCATGGAGGATTCGGTCATGGCTCCCCTCCTCGCCAAAGGCGTCGAGCAAGCCGTGGCCGCCGTGCCGGAGGAATACAAGACGGAGTGGGAAAATACCTGGAAAAAAATTCGCGAGACCGTGCCGGCCAAAACCGTCAAATCGCTCTGATAAGGTCTAAAAAAAGGGGACAGGCCCCGTTGTGCGCAGCACCCTTCGGGCCGTTCCGGCAACGGGGCCTGTCCCCTTTTTTTAGACCCTCTGAAAGGCAGCGCCATGCAGATCGAACTGGTGCAAGTCTGGACGCCGGACGGGCTTCGGCTCGACGCGGCCTTCCAGACGCCGCCGCCGGGCACAAAAACGCAAATCGGCGTCGACGCCTATTGCCTTGTGCACGGCACGGGCGGCAATTTCTACGGCTCCACTCTTTTCGAAAGCCTGGCCGAGCGCCTGCTCAACCTTGGCTGCGCCGTCTTGCGCGTCAATACCCGTGGCCACGACGGCATCAGCACTGCAGCTGCTAAACAAGGCGGCAAACGCCTGGGAGCCGCCTACGAAGTGGTGGACGATTGCCGCAAGGACCTGCGTGCCTTCGTCGATTGGCTCCGCCAGCGCTGCGGGCCGCGCATCGGCCTCATTGGCCACAGCCTGGGCGCCGTCAAGTGTCTTTATGCCCTGGCTTACGAACAGGAAATCGCTGCCCATTGCATCGTGGCTCTGTCGCCGCCGCGGCTTTCCTATTCCTGGTTTTGCTCCAGCCCGCAAGGACCGCAGTTTCTTCAGACATTCGCAGAAGCAGAGCGGCGCGTCCACCAACAGCAGCCGGCAGCTTTGCTTGAGGTCCAATTGCCCATGCCCTATGCCATCAGTGCCGCCGGCTATCTCGAGAAGTATGGACCTGACGAGCGCTACAATTATCTCCGATTTCTGGCCGGAGTGCGCTGCCCCGTTCTGGTGACCCTGGGAACGCTGGAGATGGAAAACAATATGGCGTTCCGAGGGGCGGCCGAGGCTATAGCTGCTGTCCGAGAGCGCCATGCCGACCTTGCCGTCTCGGTTATTGCAGGTGGCGATCACTTTTACACGGGCGTGCCGCGGAACTGCTGGGGCAGGTGGAAAGCTGGTTGCGTTCGCGTTGGTCCGTAAATGACACGGTCTAAAGGCGCGTAGGATGAATTGCGAGTCGCCCGATCGGCCCCTTTTTCCTTTTCAAACAAATTCCGTTCGGGCCAGTGCTTGACCTTGTCCGCCGCCCGATGCACGAGCGGGTCGATCAAGCCGCTCAAGATCTGGCCCTTTGTGTTGCCGCGCGTATTGAACAGCACGGCCCAACACAACCCATCGGAGCGGCGCACCAGGATGGTGGACGTTCCGTCGAGCGAGCCGGTGTGCCAGGTGTTGATGCGATCGTCGCGGCCAAGCGTGCGCACCTGCCAACCGCAGCCGTAGTAGACGTCCTTCGCCTTGCCTTCTTTGTCGTGCCCGGCAAGGCCGGCGGGGCGGGCAAACATCGTTTTGATGCTGGCGGCCGTCATGATTTTGCATTTCTCGGGCTGGTCGAATGCAGACGCGAAGCGCACGAGGTCCGGCGCCGAGCTAATCCAGCCGCCGTGCGAATCCATCGCTTCCAGATACCACGCCCCGTAGGGCAGCGGCACCTGCTTGCCGAGGTTCGGCCCCATCACCGCCTTGCCGGTGCGTTTCTTCTCGTCGTAATACTTTACCTCGTTTGTCGCGGTGGTCAGCGTGTGGCCCAGTTCAGTGTGTTTGACGCCGAGCGGTTGGAAGACGTGCTTTTGCACCGCCGCGCCGTACGTTTGGCCCGTGACCTTCTCAATCACGCGGCCCAGGATGCAAAAGCCGAAGTTGGAGTAGGCATAGCGCTGGCCCGGCTCGAAATCGAGCTTCTTTTTGGTCATGTAGTGGATAATGTCCATCGGCCCGGCGGGAGGCTTGGTGTTTTGGTCCTCGGCAATGACGATGGGGCGAAACATCGGATCGAACGACTTATCACGGTCCCAACCGGCCGTGTGGTGCAAGAGTTGGTTGATCGTGACCTTTTTCAACTGCGGGTCTGCACCGGCCGGCAGCGCGATTTTCAAGATCTCAAACGGGTTGTCCTCCAGCTTGAGCAGGCCCAGCTCGACAAGCCGCAAGATCAGCGCGGCGGTGATCGGTTTGGAGATGCTGGCGATGCGAAAGCGCATGGCCGGCTCAACAGGCAGCCCTGCTAGCGTGTCGGCATAGCCGAAGCCGCGCACATAAACAAGTTTGCCGTCCTTCGCGACAGCCAACGCCGCGCCTGGAACCAGGTTCTCGTCGACGAACTTCAGCATCATCTCATCGAAGCTTGCCAAGTCGGGATCTGCCAGCCCCGTAGCCGGAATTTTCGACTTCGCCTCCTGACCTTCCAATGAAGCGGCAGCGCAGATGATCAAAACGCAACCGGTGAACGTGCTCGTGAACCAGCGGAACATGTCGATCTCCTGCTCAGGGCCCAATGTCCTTCCATAACAACTTGTCGGAGAAATCATAACAGAATGGATCTTCCGGGGCGAAGCAAAACGACATTTCTCATAGGATGACAAAGAAGGAGGACCAACAAATGCTGCGCGACCATTTCCGCCCGCCGCTGGACAATCTGCGCCATTGGGAGGGCTTTCACGCGACGTGGCCCGTGATGATCGTTGCCCAGCTGCGCCGCAAGCTCCCGCGTGGTTACTTTGCGGAGCCGCGGGTCCATCCTGAGTCGATCGCCGAGATCGACGTGGCGACTTTCGAGGATCAAGGCACCGGTGCCTCGGCAGCTAACGACGGAAACGGCACTGCGACGGCGGTTTGGGCGCCGCCGCGGCCGACGCTGGCCGTGGTCACCGACTTGCCGATCCAGGACGAGTACGAAGTGCGCGTCTACGACGAAAAACGCCATTGCCGTCTCGTAGCCGCTGTCGAGATTGTCAGCCCAGCCAACAAGGATCGCCCCGAGCATCGCCGTGCGTTCGTCGCCAAATGCGCGGCACTGCTCAGGGAGCGCGTTTCCGTGGTCATCATTGATGTGGTGACCAACCGCACGCCAAACCTGTACGGAGAGTTGCTCGATCAGTTAGGGCAGGCCGACCCAACTCTGAAGCCCGAACAGCCGCTCTAGGCCACCGCATGCCGTCTCACTAAGCACGAAAAGGAATGGCTGCTGGAAACGTGGCGGCGCTCCCTGGTACTTGGCCAACCGCTGCCGACCGTACCGCTTTGGCTTGCCGATGACTTCGCCGTGCCACTTGAGTTGGAGGAGAGTTATGAGCAAAGCTGCGGCATTCTGGGTATTCCTTGATCCCAAAAAAACAGGGTCCAACGAGTAAACGTAGGTAAGAGGGTAATGGGAGACACAAGATGGCCATCACGATTACACTAGATGATGATTTGGTTGCCGGACTTGATAAAAGAGCCAAGAAACAGCAGCTAAGTGTCGAGCATTTCGCGATCCACGTTTTGACCAAGGCCGTGGAAGAATCTGAGTCCGCAACGCCACGAGAGACCGTCTTGACAATTCAAGCCATAGCCCCGAATTCCTCCCAGGTCAGGCCCGCAACGACGAATCTGGCGGAATTGCTCCGCGCCTCGCCTGGCGATCCCTCCTTTGACCTGGATAGCTGGAATCGCCAGTGGTCGAAAGTCGAAGCCGAGATGAAGGCAATCACGCGAGCCAATGACGTCGCAGAAAGCCGCGGGGGGTAAAAGGGGTGGCGAACTACCCATTGGACACGAACCATGCCGCCGCGCTGGTCACGGTGGGGCATCCACTGCGACAGCGTGTTCAGCTATGCCTTCAAGCGGGCGATAGCTTCGCGATTACTGTTCCTGTCGTCGCCGAGACGCTTTATGGAATCGGCTTGCTCCCCCGCGCGACCCAAAATCTGGCCGAATGGGCGAAACTTCGGCCCAGCCTCGCATGTTACATTCCTGACGAAGCCGACGCTGAGAACGCCGCTGCTCTTCAACGCTCGCTCCGGCGCCAGGGTTGGCAGTTAGAGACCGTCGATGCATTCATCGCGGTTGTCGTCATTCGTTACGACCTGATCTTGCTCACGTCTGACCACGACTTCACGCCCGTTCCAAATCTAAAACAAGAAAACTGGCTTATTCCGTGAATCGCCCCTGTTGGCAACGCCGAGGTCAAGCTAAATCCTCCTGCTGTCAGGTGCAGTGCTTGAATCGCCAGCCACCTCGGTTGGTGCATGGAAAAACGTGATTTCCAAATTGGAAAGATCGTCGCCATCTTCACAAAAGCTCACGATTACACGCCGTCCCGGAAATTCCTGGTCGAACTTTGTTTGCCACAGTTTCTTCACCAACCGCCCGAGCCAGATGACCTGATCGCGAGCTGGCCACGTGTCTCGATCAACGAAATTGTGACAGAAGTAATACAAAACGTACCAGTAATTGAGTGTTGCCTCGGCTGCTTGACGGTCCCCTTTCACGTCTGCAAGCCACATCTTGAAATGGGTCGGTCCACCAAATCGCCCGGAAAGGAGAATGCAACCATCCTACTCCACGAAAGGCGGCCAATACATCGCGACGGAATCAGTCAGGACGCCGGCCTTCATGAGCGCGTGCAGCTTCGCAAGATCGTTGGCCAAGGGCAACTTGATAGCCTCTGGGATCAGCCCTAACATGCGTTCGAAATCACGGTCCACTGTTCGCATGACGCCACCTCCATCGCTGGAATCAATTTAAGGGTGACCGCGCTGTCCATATTCGAACAGCCGCACATCACTTGACCCCAATCCCAAACAAGTAATGCTGCGACCGCAGAAAAATCATCCCATCCGCAATCGCCGGCGTGGCAAGGCACGGGTCGCCCATCTTGTTGAGGGCCAGCAATTCGAAAGTCGGGCCGGCTTTCACGACGTAGACATCGCCGTCCTCGCTGGTAATGTAGATCCTGCCGTCCGCGGCCACGAGAGAGGCGCTGTGCCCGTCGGAGCTGCCCAAACGCTCGCGGTAGACTTGTTTGCCGGTTTTGGTTTCATAGCAGATGACAACGCCGCTGTTGGAGCAAAAGTAAAGGTAACCGCCGTAGGCGACGGGCGTCGGCATGTAGGGGCCGCCGCGCTCCTTGCTCCAAGCGACGTGCTGGCCGGCGTCATCCTTTTTTGGGGTAATGTCGCCGACAGCACCCGGCCAGATGGCATAGATCGGTTGGATGGGATGATAGCCGCTGGTCACGAAGATGAGGCCGTCGGCAACGAAGGGAGTGGGCACCGTGATCTCCGAATTGCCTCCAAGGCGCCAGAGTTCTTTCCCTGTCGTGGGCTCATAAGCGCGGATGAACTTGGTGCCATTCGCCACAAGCTCGAACCCCTTGGGTCCCTCGATAATGGTCGGCGTGCCCCAGGAAGGAGGCTCGTCCCGTGGCGTGCGCCAGATTTGTTTGCCGTTGGCAATGTCGAAGGCCGCGATATAGGAGTCTTTTTGCCGATCGCACTGGACGATCACCAGGTCCTTGAAAATGATGGGCGAACTGGCAGACCCCCACTGCAAGTCGGGATCGTTGAAGGCCCCGGCGTCGAGAACGCCCAGGTCCTGCTTCCACAAAAGTGCGCCGGTGAAATCGTAACAGAACAGACCTTCCGAGGCGAAGGAAACGACGATGTACTTGCCGTCGGTGGCAGGCGTCGGGTTGGCATGCGTGGCCTTGATGTGCCTTTTGACCTTGGGCACGCCCTTGCTGGCGGTCTGTTGCCAGAGGATTTTGCCTGACTGCTTGTCAAGACAGTAAACGTCGAATTGATGGCTGGAGACATCGGCGGCCGAGGTGCCCGCGCCGTAAAGACCGGGTTTGAATTCCGACTTGGCCTGGCCGCTGACAGCCGTGGTGACAATCACGTTGTTGTCCCAGACGATGGGGGACGAATGAGCGAGACCCGGGATGGGCGTTTTCCAGCGGATGTTTCGGCCCGTCTCGACGTCCCAGACGGTGGGCGGGTGCTGGCCGTCGGCAAGCCCGGAAGCGCCTGGCCCGCGAAAGCCAGGCCAGTTCCGCGGCTGGGCGACTTCTACCGCCTTGTCCTCGACTGGCTCCCCGCTCGGCCGCACGCGCTTACTGGCGACTTGCTTTTCGAACGGGGTGTCGTTGGTGCCGCGGCTCAAGATCAGCTTATTTGGTTTTCCGTCCTTTTTTTCGAAGCGCAAATGGAACCTGTCCACGCCGGCCGGCTTGAAGCTCTGGTCCGGCAAGGCCTTCAAGATCATTGCACCAGTGTATGATGAATTGGCTTTGAGGATGTCGTCTTGAAGGGCGATCGTGAGTTTGGTCCCATTGGCGGACTCGAATGTGCCGGTGAACGGCGTTAGGTCCATGCCGGCCGGGTAAAGGTCGGCCTTCGCGAACGGTTTCGCCCCGGCCTCCGTGAGGAGCTTCTTGACCGCCGGGGACTTGGCGCGGGCCAGCATCAAGGCGGCGTTCAGGGCTTCGGCTGAGACCTTGCCCTTGTCCAGAATAGCTCGCATGGACTTGAGCTGGCCTGTTGACGCCGCGCTAACCAAGGCTCCATCGGCGCCCTTCGCCCCCGCGGACAGCAAGACTTCGATCATGTCAACGCGATCCTGTTCCACCGCCCAGCCCAACGGTGACACGCCCCAGACGCTGTCCATGCCATCCAGTTGGGCTTTGTGCTGGACCAGCACCTTGACGGCATCAAGTTGGCCTTTGTAGGCTGCGAACCACAGGGCCGTGGCGCCGTAGTGGGTCTTGGTATCGACATCGATACCACTGGCAAGCAACTCCTCGACCCGCTTGGCGTCTCCTTTGCGTGCGGCAGCCCACAGTTCTTCGGGGTCGTCGCCTTTGCAAAGCAAACTTGGGATGAGGATAAGCACGAAAGCCAGAAGCGTTGATCTGTACATGATAGCCGCCTTTTGGGAAGCATGGGAACTGCAAGGTATGCAGGGAATGCTACACCAGCGGATAAGGCTAGCATAGTGCCAGCGCAGAAAAAAACTAAGAGCCTGGTGCATGTCCAGCACCCGCAGCGCGGCTAGAATCACAAAAGCCGAATCTGTTCGGCGCAATCCGTCCATCTTGCCGCGAGGAGGCTTCGAATGTTTTGCTCTCGTCCGCTGCAATGTTTGGTGCTTGCCCCACCCTTCGCGGTGATGCTCATTAGCGCATCGGCTGCCCCGACCGTACAAGACGGGCCAAATCCGCCCTCGTCCTCGCTCTCGCCCCAGGACAAAAAAGACAGCGTCGACGAGAAAGCTATCAAGGAGCTGATCCAACAGATGGCCGACGACTCCTTCGACAAACGCGAGGACGCCGACAGGAAGCTGGAGGCCATCGGTTCGCCAGCGGTCGAGTTGCTGCGCATGGCGGCCAAGGACAACAATGGCAAATTCGTACTTTCCTGCGGCAATCAAGCGAATCCCTGGATTGGCATGTGGGACGCCGCCACCGGCAATCAAGTCAGCAAGTCCGAGATGGTCGGCCCTGGATTCTATTGCGTCACGGCATTGCCCGATAATCGCCATTGCGTGAGCGCGGGCAAGGACGGAGTCGTGCGCTTGTGGCAGTGGTCGCGGTAGCCGAGAACGACGATCCTGACGCAGCCTGGGCAAAGTGCTTGACCGCGATGCTGGTGGCGCAGCAAATGAACAATCCAGCAGAACAGGCAGTTTTCGGGAGCATCTCGGGCGGCGAATTCTGGTTCTTCGGCAAACTCGCGGGCAAGACGTTGCACCAGGACCCTCGTTCTTTCACGCTGACCCGCCTAGACGAGCTTTTCGGCGCACTGAATGCCGTATTTCAACAAACCACTCAGCGAGCGCACGCCGTGCCGACCGGCGGTTAGCACTTGCTCGGAATTGCCGGAGAGGAACCTTTTGCGACCCGTCACGCTCACCTGGCCGTTTCCCTTCCTAGTCCGCCTTGGTTGGCTGACCGCCAAGGCGCCCAATCCCGAGGAACGTCTCGCCAAAGGCCGGGTTTATGTCCTTCGCGGCCAAGGAATCATCTTCAGCAGGGGCTTCGGCACCATATGCGGCCAGCTTCGGCGGGCCGGTTGGTGGGCCGAAGATCTGCGTTGCGTCGGCACGTTGTGGTTGCGGCGCCATCTTCGCCGCCTGCACCAAATCGGCGGTCTGCAAGGACCTGTCGTGCTCGTCGGCCACTCGTGCGGAGGCCGATCCGCACTCGATGCTGCAAGTTGGCTCCACCAGTTTGGCGTTCCGATTCGCTTGTTGGTGTGCGTGGACGTCGCGATTGCCCAACCGGTCCCGGGCAATGTTCAGGAGGCTGTTCACCTGTTCCGAAGTCGGCGGCGGCTATATCCGGCTAGAGCACTGCAAGCGGCTCCATCGGCACAGACTGTCATCCAAAACATTGATCTGGACGCGCCAGACTCGCCGCTCGAGCCGGCCTGGCTGAATCACTTCAACATCACGGCAAGTCCAGCTGTCCAGGCATGGATTTTGCAGCGCATTCTGGCGACCGGTGGGAAAGGCACCCAGATACGGGATCGACAACCTGAACACGGGTAGATTACCGCGTCGGGAAGTCAACATTGGGGGCGGCGATTATGCGCCGCCAATCCAACGGCGCACGCGCCGGACCAGGGCCGCAACGGAGGCGAGGACGCCAAACGCGACCACGGTTCCCGCGATGCGAGCGACGATCCGGATGCTCTTGGCGTCGCCCAGCATGGCGCTGCCCAGCACAACCACACAACCGACAATAAACAGCCCGGCCAGCCACTTTTGGCCCGAGGTAAGTTTTTCGCTCGCGCCAGCCCCCGTGGCGGCAGCGGCGGGTGTTATGCACGGCTCAGGGGTGACAGACTGAGCGGCAGGCGGCACACTCATTGGCGCGATACTCGGCCTCGGTCAAAGGATTGCGGCAATGCGAACAACGAAAGATAGCCATTGGAGCTTCCCCGGTTTTGCTAGTAAGATGATGGAGACTAATCGTCAATCAACCAGACGGGGATCTGCCTCCTTTGTGACAGCACTTTTAACCTTCGACACCGCGTTTTGGAGATGTCGCCATGGCCGTGCGCGTAACGTGCCCCAACTGCAAAACACCCTTGCAACTTCCTGACGAGGCGCACGGCCAAACGGTGCGCTGCGGCAGTTGTCATAAGGGATTGAAAATCCCTCCCCTGACGGCCAAACCGCAAGCCAACCAGCCGTCCTCGGCTGCTCGGCCAACAAGGCCCGTGCCGGTTGACCAGGCTATCAGGGCCAGCCAAAAGGCGCAACCCGCGCCGTCTGCGCCGCCCGCAAAGCGCTTGCCTGCGCCAGTCGCTTCCCCATCAGCCGCTCCTTCCCGGCGCATTCTTTGGGTTATCGCCGGGGTGGTGGCGTTCGGCATGTTCGCGGTAGTGGCGGCGGTGGGCGGCTTGGTGGCGTGGAAAAGCGGGCTGCTGTCACCGACGCCGGCAGTCGTTCCGGTGGCTAAGACGCCGACGCCGGTTGCAAAGAATCCCGAGCAGAAGGTTCTCGAAAATGATGAGCCTGCACCCAAAGATATTGATCGGCCTGCCCCAAAGGCTCCAGAACCCGCGGTCAAACAGGCCACGCCGGTTGAGGAGTTGGCACCCACGCCGCCGATGATTGAGCCCGAGACCGTCAAGAAGGTCAAAAACGCCACGGCCTACGTCAAGGTCCAGATGGCCAACAATCAAATCGCGGAGGGCTCAGGGTTCTTCGCCATGGAGCCGGGCATTGTCATCACGAATGCCCACGTTGTCGGTATGCTGCGGGCGTCAAGCGACAAACCCAAACAAGTGGACGTGGTCGCCCATAGTGGCCAACCTGGGGAATTCAGTGTCTCGGCCACCGTCCTGGGTGTCGACCGAGCGCACGACCTGGCCGTGCTGCGGGTTGCAGGGCCGGAAGCGCGCTTGCCGGCGCCGCTGAAGGTTGCAACCGATCTGACCAAGCTGGTGGAAACCCAAAAAGTCTATATCTTCGGCTTTCCCCTGGGTGCCAAGCTCGGCAAGGAGATCACGGTCAGCGAATCGTCCATCGCCTCGTTCCGCAACGACGCGGACGGCTCGCTGTTTCACATTCAGGTCAACGGCGGCATGCATCCGGGCAACTCGGGGGGCCCGGTCGTCGATGCTCGCGGACTGGTCATCGGCGTCTCTGTCGCCGCCATTCGCGGCACGGCGATCAACTTCGCCGTCCCCAGTGAAAAGATCCACGGCGCGGTTCACGGCGCGGCGCAGGACATGAAGCTGGGTTACCGCTTTGTCGAGAACCAACAAATCAAGCTGCCGGTCCAGACCGTGTTCCTCGATCCGCTGGAGCGCATCCGTGAAGTCAAGCTGGAGTATTGGACAGGCCCACCCGGTCCGCCTCGGCCCGCGACCAAAAAAGCGCCGAGCCCCGTCGAAGGGGACGCCCAGCGCCAAACGGTGGCAGCCATTTACAAGCAGGGCGTCGCCACGAATGACCTGCTCCTGCCCACACTGCCCGCGGGTCAGGTCTACTGGCTGCAGACCACGTTCGTCACCAAATCCGGCGTCAAGCATTGGGGCCCGGCAACTTCGTTCACGCCCTCGGGCGACCCGCCTCTGGAGCGCATTGCCGTCGACCTCACCGTAAATTCCGAGACGCAACTGCGCACCATGAAGGTGACCAGCAAGAACGAATTGCAAGTGGCCAAGGGCAAGGAGAAGTTCGTCGAGGGCTTCGTTATGGAGATGCAATTCCTCGAAATGATCACCAAAACCGACAAGGGCAGCCTTGTTAAGCTCGTCCCGGGCAAGGGCGGGTTTTTCATGGTCGACCAAGGAAAAAAACGAGCGCGCGACGCCACTGCCCAGGCCGCCGTGGTGCGCAACGTCTTTGATTACAGAGCCGATCCTGGCGGCCGGCTGACAAACTTCACGTTTATTAGTTCCAACTCCAAGAACGCGATCGTGAAGGCTGAGGTCGAAGACATGGGCGGCGACGTCACCACCATGTACCAGACCGCCAGTCTCGGCATGCCCAACCGGCAGATTCAGCCCCAGGAGTCCTGGGAAGAGAAAATCCGCATGCTGCAGGGACAGGGCAAACAAAAGGACGTGCTCGACCTGGTGCTGACCTGCACCTACCAGGGCAGCCGGACCGTCAGCGACAAGGTCGAGGCATTGATTTCGTTGACAGGCCATATCAAGGTCATCAAATCGCCCAGGCCGATCATGGGTGAACCGGTCGACAAGTTGGAAGGCAAGGCCGTCTTCAACGTCACCGACGGCATGGTCAGCAAGCTCAAGCTGGCGGTGCGCGCCGAATTCGCGGAAGACGACGTGCAGGTGACCAGCGTTTACGAAATCGACTACAGCCGCGTTCCGGGCAATCCCAACAACATCCCGCTGCCGAGTAAAGCGCCGACCACCGGCAAGGACAAAGACATCGCAAAGGATCCGGTCGTTCCCAAGAACCCAGATCAGAAGGCCGCTGCGCCGGCTCCTTCTGGAAAGAATCTGGCGTCCAGTCAAAAAAAAGGAAGTGCCTTCGACTTGACGGAACTCAATTTGCCAGGGGACAAAGTCGTGGGCGATCTGATCTGGACGCGCGGCGGCGAGGCATTTTTCGTTCTCACGAGCGACGGTCTGCTGCGCCGCGTCGCGTTGAATGGCTTTGTGGAAGAGCAGACGTTGAACATCAATGGCCGCTGCAGTTTCCTGTCCATGTCCCGCGCGGGGCTGCTGGCTACCGTGGCCGATTTGCAGGAGGTTTGGATTATCGATCCCGTGTCCCTTGCAGTCAAAAAACGGATCGCGGCGCCTGCCGTTCAGCGCGCCGTATCGGCGCCAGATTTGATGGTCGCCGTCGCAACGGGCAAGGGTGGTGTGTCGATACTGGACCTGGAAAAAGGCCAGATCGCTCGGCAAATCAATGGGATACCGTCGCAGCACGCGCGCGTCAGTCCCGACGGCAAATTCTATTTTGCCCAGGGCGGCATCGAGCAGCTTTGCAGCTACCGCATTGAAGGCACCAACCTGGTCGAGTTCCAAAAGACGGAACGCATCGCTCAGAACGGTCAGGGAATCGCTGTCAGTGCCGACAGCAAATATGTCTGCTTGCCATCGGCGGCAGGCAATTATGGCACCAAGTACGGCATCCATGTGTATGCCGTCGACAATCTGAAAAAGGCGGCATTCACGGTGGAACCCGGCGCCTACCCGAAGGTGCTGGCGATCGACACGGCAGCGCAGCTGATCTACACGCATAACGCCGGCAATCAATTGATCGTCTACAACATGAAGGCCATGAAGCTCAAGGAACTCAAGCTGACCGCGGGTGCCGGCCCGGCCTCGGAACCCAAGCAGTTTGCGCCGCATCCGGCTGGGAAGAAACTGCTGGCTGTCCTTGGCAAGGGAGTGGTATTTGTGGAGTTGCATGGGGTGGGGGCAGAGGGGGCTGGTGGCCAGCTGGATGCCGGTCGGCGAGAAGTGGATATTCTGCCAACAACCGCTTTGCTAGGGGCTTTTCACCTGTTTGCGCTTGGAAAGGAGCCCGGCGTCCCAGACCTTTACACCAACTGGAGTGGCACAAGCCAGCATGCTGCCATCCGCACTGAAGGCCAAGGAATTGGCGTCTTCCGAATCGCCATCCAGCCTGGCGATTTCGAGGCCAGTGGCCATGTCCCAGATCAGTATTTTTCCTTGCCAGTCCGTGCCCGCCAGACGCCTGCCGTCAGGGCTGAAGGCCAGACCGGACGATGCGACTATTCCCTTGTCGAATAGGTAAACGCTGTCGCCGGTCGCCATGTCCCAAACTTGTATGAAACCCAAGAAATAATACGCGTGCGGCGGATTTGAATGGCTACTGTGCGCCGCCAACCATCTTCCATCCGGGCTAAAGGTGACCAAATTGAGTGTGCTTTTTCTTCCAAAATTGGTTTTTGCAATGGGGGCGGCCAGCTTTACCTCCTTGCCTGTAACCACGTCCCACACCTTCAATACTGGTTCCTCGCCTTTATTGCAAAAAACCGCCGCCAGCCTTTTGCCGTCCGCGCTGAACGACAACGACCTGACAGTCTCGATCTTGGGTCCGGCAATCACCATTTCCTTGCCTGAATCCATGTCCCAAACTTTCATTCCTTCAACTGCGCCGGAGGCAATTCGGCGCCTGCCAGCATCGATAGCCAGCGCCGCGACCCCGTTGGCATGACCCCTTAAACAAAACAGCTCTCGCCCGCTATTTGCATCCCAAATCCGCACTGTACCGTCCTCCGAACCCGTGGCCACATACTTGCCGTCAGGGCCGTAGGCCACGCAGGTGATCGTGTCTGTGTGACCTTTGAATGAAGTCAATTCCACGCCGGTTTTGGCATCGAGCAATTGAACCACTCCCAACCGCGGTTGCTTTTCCCGCGTCGGCGCTTCGTTGCAGGCCGTTGCCAGCACTCGGCTATTTGGGCTGAAAGCCAGACCGCCGTAGGCTTTTTCTTGCATTGCTTTGAACAAAGAAAACTCCCGCCCGGCGGCCAGACCCCAAATGCACACTGCCCCGTCGAGCGCGATCGTGGCCACATGTTGGCCATCGGGAGAAAAAGCGGTGTCTTCGATCCATCGGGAGAAGCCCTTGAAAATGTGTACAGGCTTCCCCGAAGCCAGATCCCACACTTTTGCCGTGCCGTCCCAACGGGAAAGGCTAACCAGCTGCTTCCCTTCTTTGCCGAAAGCCAGCGCCGTCGTCCAATCGGCGTGTGCTTTTATGGTTTGCAAGATTTTGCCTGATGGCAGGTCCCACGTCTTGATCATTCCGTTGCGGAAACCACCTGCCAAGCGATTGCCATCTGGGCTGTATGCGATTTTTTCGATCACCACGCCACTTTCTTCGATTTCCAACGCCACCTTGCGGGTGGCCAATTCCCAAATCTGGATTTGGCGTTTGTTGTTGTCGGCGCGATCATCCCAAGCGCTGCTTGCCAGGTGCCGCCCATCCGGACTAAACAAGAGCTTCCACACGCTGCGGTCTTGCTTATCAAGGGAATAGACCTGCTTTCCGGTTGTCAAATCCCACATCACGATGGCGGCGGCAGTTTCCCTGGAACTGGTTGCTGCCCAACGGCAGTCCGGACTGAAGGCAATTGCGTCAAAATCGCCGGACTCGCCAGCGATGGTAAGGCGAGCCTTGCCGGTTGCGACATCCCAGATTATGATCTCTGCCGGTCCGTGGGATGAGCCTTTACCCAGGCCCGGAATCTCTGGAGTCCTGTTCGTGGTGCTGCTGGCGATTAGCTTGCCGTCCCTGCTGAAGGCAACTGTGCCTACAAGGCCTTCATGCCCCTCAAGAACGGCAACCAACTCATCGGTGATAGTGTTCCAAACCTTGACGGAATGCCAACTGGTGCTCGCCAGCCGCGTGCCGTCTGGACTGTAAGCGATAGCCCAACCTCTTCCGCCAGGTTTGTCAAGGACACGGAGCCGCTGCTCGCAAAGATTGCGCAAGTACGCGTATTCCCAACCCCGCAATTCCGGCTGGCATTCGTCCAACACGCCCAGGGCTTCGGGGATGAAGTTTTGCTGCCATTCTCTGCGCGCCGATGCGAGTCGTGCGCGTATAATGCTTGGTTTGCTCGACCAGCAGTTGCTTTTCCAGCGGGACAGGTGCAGCAGCCTTGTCTTGGTAAGGAGCACAATTAGGCGCCAGCAACGCTGTGGCCGCAATTTGGGCTAAAACGGCCACAAGGAAAGTCGATCGCACGATGAATCCTCCTGCGGGTCAAAGTTGCATTTTTGGCTGCTGAAAGGGTAGTCGTTGGAGCGCTATGGTACAACGGTCACCGTGCCGAATTGGCGGAAATGGTCGTCAAATGCAAAGGCTTCATTGATACCTCTGCGCTGCATGACGACCCGGCTGACACAATCGGTGAAGCTCCATTCTTTGTCCCGAAAAGATTGAAAGACAACCCACGCCTGACGCACATCCTGTGGTAAGACGAATTCCAAGGTGGCAAGGGATTCGTCCAGCAAAAGAGGGCCGATCTTTAACGCCACGGGAATCTCGCGCCGGACACGCAGCAACGTAAGGAGTTCATCGAGGACGTAATCAGTAGTGAACAGCGGCTCCGTGTTTTTGCGAAACCAGGCAGCAGCCGCTGCATGGTCGGGGTCATTGGCAACAAACGCGGCGTACCAGGCGCCGGTGTCAACGAAGATCACGAGCGTTCGCCATAAAGAATACGATCGTGGTCACGGTTGGTGAACCCATCAATCGATGGCGTACCAGCAATCGATTCGCACTCCTTGACCACCTCCAAAAGCCGCTGCCGCTGCTTCGCGGCCAGATCCGAAAGGATTGTCGCTGCAGCGGCCCCATCGGCCTTTGCGGAACGCCTTCTCGCTTCGACAAGCGCTTCAATGACCTCGGAGGCAGAATGGTATGCGCCCATCTGAAGTTGGGTTTGGATGTACTGTTGGGATTCAGGGGACAATTCAATTTCCATAATGCCTTGATGTTATCCCAGACCGAACGCCAAGTCAATCAAGACAAGCCGCCCACAGCGGGATTTTTCACGCAGAGCGTGCCATCCGAAAGCTTGCTGGCCGAGTGCCGAGCATTTATCTTAATCCCTTGGGAACCATGTAATCGACACCTTGGCCTCACGACGCACTGCGCCGCGGCGAATAACCTGGGGGAGAGTTGATGGAGGCTGCCACCCCAAATGAGTTGCAGGCCATTTTTTTCCAGGCCCCTACCCGCAGGAATGTCCGGTCTGGTCCGTTGCAGCTTCAGGCCGAATTGGGAGAATCCACAGAATGAATATGGGCCGCCGTGAACGTGACGCGTGATCCGACGCGCAGCTTGGACCCTCTGGCGGAAGACGGTTTCTTGGTAAGTTCACCCTGGAAGGATTGGCCTTTGATGGTGGTGATGCGCACGTGCAGGGTTTTTCCCGAGAAGGTTTCGGCGCCCGTCGCCAGGGTGAGCCTGACCTGGTCGCCGACCGCAAGGGCGCGGATTTCGTCGCGAAGCTTGTCATCGGTGATACCGCGCCGCCGCCGCATTTCCTCGATGTTTTCCAGCTCCACAACCAAAACACCGCAGTTTACCGTTGAGGTTTCCGCTTGGCGCGGCATTTCTTCGCATTCGTCGTCGTCCACTGAGTTGCGCATGGCTGGTCCTTTCGCCCGTTTGGACCTGTCCGATGATTATTGCTGAACTGTAGGTAAAGCAAGGAAATTTAAGCGGTGCGTTGTCGCCACTTCATAAGCTATGGTTCGGGGCGGTGGCCGGCAAGGGCAGAAGCCCTGACGGGGATCACGAATTGGAAAGAAAGGTGTGCTATTAGCCCCTGGGTCTTTGTCCTGAATGTTGGCGTTGCCCTGCTGCTTGGAATCGTGATCGGGCTTGAGCGGCAATTGCGCCAGCACAGCGCCGGCTTGCGGACTAACGCCCTGGTTGCGCTGGGCGCGGCGCTGTTCGTTTCGCTGTCCGAATTGATGCACGACGAAAACAGCCCGACGCGGATCGCTTCCTACATCGTCAGCGGTTTGGGCTTTCTCGGGGGCGGGGTTATCCTTCGCGATGGCCTGAACGTCAAGGGATTGAACACGGCCGCGACCCTTTGGTGCAGCGGCGCGGTCGGCACCCTTGCCGGAGCCGGCTTTCCGCTTCAAGCTTTCATTGGCACTGCCGCGGTCCTGGTGGTCCACCTGGCCCTGCGGCCCGTTGTCGCCTGGATCGAGACGCGGAAAACGACAGCGATTAACGTGGAGACATTCTACCGCCTGCGCGTGGAGTGCGACCTGGCCCATGACGCCCAGGTGCGCGCGATCCTGCTGCGGCACATTGGCAGTCACGCCAAGCTCAGCCTCCAAGGGTTGGCCACCGAAGACGTTGAAAACTCGCGCGTGGCGGTTTCCGCCGATATTTTCGCCCTGGAGCGCAGCGACCGGGCCATGGAAGAAATCGTCGCGCGGGTCAGTATCGAGCCGGAAGTGCGAGCGGTGAGCTGGCGACGGACTCCGGCGTAAAAAGAGGTGGCGCGATGGACTTGCCCCAATTGATCGAAACCCTGTCAGACCCTGCCGCCTATCCGTACCCGGTTGACGCGGTGGAAGTGCGGCAGACTCACATTTCGACAGTTTTCCTCGCCGGCCCCTATGTTTACAAGGTGAAAAAACCGGTCAAGCTGCCGTTCCTGGATTTCAGCACTCTGCAAATGCGTTTTCATTTCTGTGAAGAGGAAGTCCGCCTCAATCGCCGGCTTGCGTCAGCTGTCTACATTGGCGTGGTGCCCGTTGCGCGGACTCCAAATGGCGGCTTGCAGTTCGAGGCCAAGGGGGAGATCGTCGAATGGGCGGTGAAGATGCAGCGATTGCCCGACGAGGCTACCCTTCAGGAACGCCTCCGCCCCGGTGAGGTTGGCATGGAATTGGTCGAAGCGCTGGCACGGCGAATCGCCTCCTTCCACCGGCAGGCCGAGACGAGTGAACGCATTGCGACCTTCGGATGCTTCGAGGCCGTGGCCCGCAGTATCGTGGATATCTTCACCCAGGCCACGCCTCACGTGGACACCACGGTCAGAAGGCCAGTGTTCGAACGCGTAAAAGCCCTTGCTGCAGAAACGCTGGCCAGCCTGCGCCCCTCATCGAGTCGAGGGCCGATCGGAGGATGACGCGCGACTGTCATGGCGACCTGCATCTTGACCATGTTTATTTCTTCCCCCAGCGCCCGCCGCCCGACGATCTGGTCATTATCGACTGCATCGAATTCAACGAGCGTTTCCGTTTCATCGACCCGGTTGCCGACCTGGCATTTCCCGCTATGGATTTTGCCTTTTTGGGCCGCAGGGATCTGGCACGCTGCTTCTCGGACGCCTACTTCAACGCGGCCGGCGACGACGAAGGTCGTGCACTGCTGCCTCTGTACACGGCTTACCGCGCGACAGTTCGTGGCACGATGGAGGGCCTCCTTTTGGCCGAAAAGGAGGTGCCCGAGGCCGAGCGCGTACCGGCACTGACGCGGGCCAGGGCCCATTGGTTGCTGGCCCTGACCGAGTTGGAAGCGCCGGCACAAAAGCCTTGTCTGCTGCTGGTGGCGGGCCTTCCAGGCACCGGCAAGTCGAGATTGGCCCAGGCGTTAGCCGATAGTGCCGGCTTCCATGTTGTCAGATTCCGACGTGATCCGCAAGGAACTGGCGGGCCTGGCCGGACAGGAGCGGGCACCGGCGCAAATCCACGAAGCACTCTACACTCCGCAGTGGAACGAGCGCACCTATGGCGAATGTCTTAACAGGGCCGCTCGCCTGCTTTTTGAAGGCCGGCGGGTTCTGGTGGATGCCACTTTCCGAAGGGAACAAGATCGGCTGGCCTTCCTGCAAGGCGCGAGTGCGCTGGGGAGTGCTGGCTGGCATTCTCGTTTGCCAGGCCGAACCGGAAACTGTGTGCGATCGCCTCAAGAATCGGCGGGGAGACGCCTCCGACGCCGACTGGACGGTCTATCTCCAACTCGCCACGCACTGGGAGGAGATGGGCGACCTTGCTGGCAAAGCTCGCAAGCCATTTCGACGGAGGGGCGCCCCGAGCGAGCCCTCGCGGCGGCGCTCGTGGCGCTAAAGCAATGGGGGCTCTGGGAATGACCCTTCACAGCATCGTCATCTCTTACTTGTCCTTGGCATTTTCCAGCTTTTTCGTCCATTCCGCGATTTTCTTTTCCACCTCCTCGAGGTTTTTCGTGAGGTCCTGTTTGAGGCCCTCGAACCTGTCGCTGCCGGCGGCGTCCAGGTCCCTGATCTGCTGCTCAAGGCGTTCGTGTTTCAATTTCAATTCACTGAGTTCCTTTTGCGCATGAGCCTTTTCGTCGCCCGTCAGCCCCTCGGTTTTTTTCCAGAGGCTAGCGACTTGATCCTTGAGCGCCTTTGATTGCTCGCTGACCTTCTTGTTGAAAGCCTCCTTGTCGAGCTTGAACTTTTCTTGATCGACTTTGACTTCGACCTTGCCATCCGTGTTGACGTGGAACCATCCCCGCCAGTAACCCAGAGCACCGACGGCCACGATCAGCACCACAAGAAACACCAGAAAATTCTTCATGGCTGAAAACCTCCTTTGTCAGGCGGAACCTGAACGAAGACCCAAAAGGACCAGGACGAAACCCGCGGCTATCGCGATGCCGCCCACGATCGGATTGAAGATGATCGTGTGCGGCCTGGAGACGTCGATCACGAAAAACCCGACGTCCGCCACGCGATCCTTGGTGAAGTAAGTGAAGCTCGGAACTGCCAGGGCGGCTATGCCCAGGACTACAAGTATCAACCCAATCACTATGAACGGTCGCATTTTCATGAAATAACTCCTTGAAGAAACACAACGGCGTCCTTGCTTTCGCGAAGCAGCACGTTGTTTTTGTTCAGAACAAATCATCCGAGCTATCCGCAGGTGTGCTGCTCCGGCGGCTGCTTCATGCTCTCGCCGAACAGCAGCGTGAACTCGGGGCCGACGTGCTTGGCTTCGCCCTTGAGTTCATGCAAAAACTTGCGCTCGCCGTCAGCGATCTTGGCGTTGGAGGAGAGCATCTGCCGCAACCAGGTGGTCTCCTCGGCGTCGATCCGGCCATGTGCGAGGATGTGGTCCTTGATGGCCTGGTAGAAGAAATGCTCGAAGGCCGGCGTGCGATGCTGCACCTGTTTGTGCAGCTCGACGAGGAAGTCGGCCTGCGGGCGCTCGATCTTATCGTGGGCATAAATTTCGCGGCGCAGGCTTTCCAGCTCGGGGCCGTCGACCTTGCCGGCGGCCAAGATGCCATGTTTGATTTGCCGCAGTTTCAGCGTGACTTCGTGCATCGACAACGCCTCCTTACAAAAAAAGCCGACGTGGCAAAACACCCCTGAGATGTTCCGCCACGTCGGCTTACTCGTCAACAAGCCACCCGGCATGGCCGAGGTGCCCTTTGTTTAGTCATCCGACGACTTCAACTCTTTGCTAACCCATTCTATTGTACGACTTGTGGCGGGGAAAACAAGTGTCGCCGTTTGGCGGCGACTGATGGCAGGAAGCGGTGTGGCCCAAGTGACGGTGGCTCACGGCGGAGCACGTGCAGGCCGCCATGCAGTACGCCGCGGACGTGCTGGCCATGGAGGAGTCGATTTATCAGTAGCCGGATTATCAAATGATAATGTTCCTTGCCGATGAAAACATCACCTCGCCTTGTATTTTCCCCTTCGCCACGCTATCGCCCATCCCCGTAGGAGACCCATCTTTTCTGTCTCGGGAGGAGATAGCATGGCTGCTCTACGCCTATCCGCCTGGTTGTTCGCTGTCGTTGTTGCGGTCGCATTGCCGGCAAACGCGGTTTACGCAAACGGCAGACTCCAGGAAAAACAGGCAAGCCAGGAGTTGATCACCAAGATCTATCCCGTGGCCGACTTCGTGATTCCCGCAGACGCCCGCCCCGAAGCAAATGTAGCGACGATCGAGGACAGGTTGATCGCCATCATCACCGAGACCATCGATCGCGAATCATGGGACAACCACGGCGGCGCGGCCACCATTCAGTATTTCCCCTTTGGCCAAGCCCTCGTCGTCCGGCAAACCCCGGTGAACCAGGAAAAGATTGCGAATATGCTGGCGGATTTGGAGCGGCTCAAGGACGTGCACGTTGTCATCGAGGCCCGCATGCTGTCAACCACGGGATGCCCTTTTCCCGTCTTTCACTGTACGATTTTGGGACCATTGGTCGAGTTGGATGAAAGCCAACTTGCCATGGTTTTCAAAGATGCCAAGAGTGACAAATCCACAAATATCATGCAAGCGCCGAAGCTCACAACACTTAACGGTCAAGTTGGGGAGTTCAACATCGGCGACGAAATGACCGTTGACTGCATCGAAGAAAATGGGCAAAAAGTCACGAAAAAGGTCAAGTACGGTGTTTTTGGCAAGTTCCTGCCGGTCGTGTCGGCCGACGGTAAATCGGTGAGCGTCCACATCGACTTCCTTACCCAGAATATCGATCTCGAAAGCGGTGGGCCGCGTATCACGAGCGCGAAGCTCAACAGAGTCGCGACCGTGGCGGATGGCGGCACCGTCGTTTATTCCCTGGGAACGTTCACCACTGAAAAGCGCGAAGAGATCTTGCCGGCGGTGTTGTCGAAGATTCCCTATGTGGGGCGATTGTTCGCCATGAACATGCCTTCCCGCGAGGAGTCCGAGTGCTTTCTCCTCGTCACGGCTCGCGTGGTTGAGAAACAGACTGGCGTTGTTCAAGCCAAGGCCGAAACGATCACCCCGGCTGACAACAGCGAACGCCAGGAGCGCATGGTGATCTACCCGGTGGCCGGATTGGTAAGCCCCGTCGCCGGCCTGTGCGGCGCGGCCGGCCAGAATAACGCCGACAAGCTGATCGAACTCATCCGCAGCACCGTGGGCGTGGGAACATGGTCAGAGTGTGGCGGCGCCGCGACCATCCAGTTCTTTCCAAACGGCCAGTACCTTGCCATCAAGCAAACGCAGGCCGAGCACGAGCGCATCACCGAATTGCTGGCTGCCGTCCAGCGTGTTCAGGATGTGGAAGTCGCGGTGGAAACGCTCGTCGTCGGGCTGTCACCGGACATGGCCCAAAACTTCGAGAATTTGGCCGGTTTCCAGGACAAAACCGCATGCGACCCGCGGCAGTCCGGCAAAAGGGCGGTTCTGAGCGACAAGCAAGTTGCGAGCTGGCTTAAGGTCTTCCAAATGCAGCAGACCACTGACGTCATGCAGGCGCCGAAGATTACGGTGTTCAACGGACAGGCCGCCAGCATCAACATCGGGGATGAAGCTGTGAAGGTTGGTTTGTTTGTCAAAATTCTCCCCGTGGTGTCGGCGGACGGCAAGTCTGTGCGTTTGCACATCGACCTGACGGACACTGCCGTCTCGGGTGAGCCTGGCACGAAGCCAAACGTGCAGACCTTGACGTTGGACAAGGTCGCAGAGCTTAACGATGGCGCGACCATCGTCTACCGCCTTGGCCGCAAAGTGATTGAATACCGGGGAGAAATCGGCGGCCCGCCTATCCTGTCCGAAATTCCTTATTTGAATCGGTTGTTCACTTCGATGTCCGTCACCCGCGAAGAGCGAGACGTCTTCGTTTTCGTGAAGACAAAGGTCATTGTCGACGCAGAACAAGAGCGGGCATACCGGGGCGAGCTGCCGCCCATCCCGCGGTGAGAGTTTTCGACCCCTGCCGGCTCGCCCGGCAGGGGTCGTGAGCAAGCGTTTTTCAAAGCCCTTTCACGCCTATCCGCGCATCGACGATCACACACCCCTGGCCCGGCGGCATCGCAAAGATCGGATTCAAATCCAGCTCACATATCTCCGGCACCTCCTCAACCAGCCGAGAGATCCGCAACAGCACATTCTCGATGGCGGCGATGTCCGCCGGCGGATGGCCGCGATAGCCCTGAAATAGCCGGTAACCGCGAATCGCGTGCACCATCTCGCTGGCATCGCGGTCGGTCAGCGGCGTCACCCGAAAACAGACATCGCCCAATATTTCGACATGAATGCCGCCCAGGCCGAAGGCGATCAGCGGGCCGAAAAGCGGGTCCTGCGTCATGCCGACGAAGACCTCGGTCCCGCCGTGCACCATCGGCTGGACGACAACACCCTCCATCGCCGAGAGCGCGCGTTTTCCTTTTCCAAACGACCCCGAATCTCCTCAAAGGCGTGACGGACCGCGGCTTCGTCGGCCAAACCCAGATGGACGCCGCCGATCTCGGTTTTGTGGACAAGGTCGTGCGAAGCCAATTTGACGGCCACGGGGAAGCCGAGGCCGCGAGCCATGGCCGCCGCTTCGTCCGCTGACTTGGCGACTCCGCCCGCCGTCACGGGCAAACGCATGGCCTGCAAAACCCGCCGTGTGGCCTCAGCCGAAAGCCAGCCGTTGCCGCGTTCCTTCAGGGTCTCCTTGCAGGCCGCGCGGGCAGCGTCAACATCGATATCGGCAAACTCCGGCAGGCGGCCCAGCGGTTGCGCTTTCCACTCGGCGTAGGCAGCCGCCTGGCCCAGCACTCGCGCCGCCGTCTCGGGAATGGGATAGCAGGGAATGCGTTCTGTCCCTGAATCCATCAAACCAATGCCCGCCTGGTCCGGCATCAGACAGGCAAGAACGGGTTTGACGCCGCCAGTACCCCGGTAAGCGGACACACACGCCTGCATGGCCCGCGTGACGGCGGGAGCATCGCAGTCGCCGATCGAAACGCAAATCACAATCAGGGCGTCGACTTCACTGGAATCCAACAGAGTGCGGATGGCCCGCCCAAAATCATCGGCGCTGGCCGAGGCGATCATGTCCACCGGGTTGCGCAGACTGGCGGTCGACGGCAGAAAGGCGGCCAACTGCGTCTTGGTCGTCTCCGGCAAGTCCTGCACCGACAGGCCAGACGCCTCGCACGCATCGGCGCAGAGGATGCCCGGTCCGCCGGCGTTGGTCAGAATGGCAACCCGGCGTCCCGGCGGCAGAGGTTGATTCCCCAGGGCTGCCGCCAGGTCGAACATCTCGCCCAGCGTTTCCGCGCGCATGACGCCAGTCTGGTGGAAGAGGGCGTCCACAGCCACGTCTCGTGCGGCCAGGGCTGCCGTATGAGACGCCGCGGCCCGGCTGCCCGCCCCGGTTCGCCCGGACTTGACCGCGATGATCGGCTTGCGTTTGCTGACGCGGCGAGCGATGCGGGCAAAACGCCGCGGATTGCCGAACGATTCCAGGTAAAGCAGGATCACGTCGGTGCCGGGATCTTCTTCCCAATGCTCCAGCAGGTCATTGCTGGACACATCGGCCCGATTGCCGACACTGACGCAACTGGAAATGCCCAGGCCATAGCGGGCGGCCACCGCAAGGACGGCGAGGCCCAGCGCCCCGCTATCGGAGGACATCGCCACACGTCCCGGCGGGGGAAATCCAGGGACAAAGGTGGCGTTGAGCCGAATTTCTGGATCGGTCGAAACTAACCCCAGGCAATTGGGGCCAATGAGCCGCATGCCGTAGCCGCGCACTTTTTCCATCAGCAAGTTCTGCAGTTCATGGCCCGCGCCGCCAACCTCGGCGAAGCCGGCCGTGATCAAGACGATTGTGCGGATACCCCGCACGGCACAGTCGTCCACCACGCCGAGCACGGCCGTTGGCGGCACCGCGATGATGGCAAGGTCCACGGCGAAGGGCAAATCACGCACCGAGGGATAGGCCCGCAAACCCCTGATTTCCTTGGCTTTCGGATTGACCGGATAGACGGTGCCGAGAAAGCCGCCTCCGACGATGGCCTCGAGCAGCCGATGACCGATGGCGGCCCGATCGCGCGACGCCCCGACCACGGCCACCGACCGCGGCCGAAAGAACGGACGCAACCCGGCCACGGTCGCCACCCGATGTCGCAGATCCAATCGAGCCGTGCTGGTCTCGGTGGGCACGATCGACAGATCCACCTCGACCTCGCCCCGATCCGGCTTTTCCTCGACCGCGAAGCCGGACTCGCGGAAGACATCGAGCATCGCTTGATTGTCGGATTGGGTCAGCGCCCAAAAATGGGTGAAGCCGTGCCGCACCGCCTGCAGCGCCAGCCATTCCAGGAGCAACGTGCCCAAACCCTTGCCGTGATGGGCGTCGTCCACGGCGAAGGCGACCTCGGCTGTCGTGGCATTCCTGGCGATGTAGGACCCGATGGCGATAATGCGCGATTCATTGTTGTGATGGCGCGTCGCCAGCAAGGTCAACCCCGCCAGCGGATTGGAGGACTCGCACATCGATGCGATCAGGTCGGGATGCGGAGCCGACAGCGAGGAGAACCGCCGCCGTCTTGACTCGGGCGACAGCCGGTCGAAGAAATCGCAGAGTGCTTGCCGATCCTCCATGCTGGCAATGCGAACCTGAATGGAGGAGCCGTCACGCAGGGCAGGCGGACACCAGCCCGGCGCGTCGAGGTGCAGGGCAGGTGCGGGGAAGGAAGGCGCTGGGGTTTTCATGGACATTGTCTTGCGAACTCCTTTGAAGGGCTTTTTGCTCGCCCGTTAAGGCATGCAAGCTTCGTGCCAAGCTGTTGACATGCCATGTCTATCCAGATGAAAATGGCTTGGCAAGGCGTTCCAATCAAGTCTGATGGATGACAAAGGATGGTAAGGTGTGCTCACAAGTGAAAAGGTTTCGTCTCATCTCAACCCCCCCACACAACCCCATGACATGAAACTGGCGACAGTTGGAGTAGTATGGGGCCACGTGATGAAGGTTGACAACGGCTGATAACGGTTGCGTCTCACGACCAGACGCCGGTGACCGTGATCCGCTGCGAATTGTCGAGGTAAAGGTGTGCCGGACCGAATTGTGGTCGCACATTTTCCCAAATTAACGCTGTATGAATTTTGCCTTGAAAAAGCCCCGTTTCCCGAATTCCTGAAAGTTTTCGAGGAGCTGGCCCGAACCGAATTCTGATCGGACATGTGCAGCAAGTTACGCTGTGTGGATTGTGTCTTGTTAGAGGCATTTTCCCGAATTCCTGGAAGTTTTGAAGAACACGACCGCGACGGGTTTGGGGGAAGGCGCAAACCCGTCGCGGTCGTTGAGATGGCTGAGACTGAGCGGATGGACTTGGCTTTGGCGTCTACGAGCTTTTGGCCTGTTGCCCTTCGTACTGATTGAGCCAGCGGTTGAGCAGCGCGACGGCTGCGACGAAGTCGTAGCCCAAGGTGATGAGCAAGTCGATGTTGTTGAGGTTTTGCTGGCAGCAGAAGCAGTGCGCCAGATTATTTCGGGGGTTGACGGTGGCCCGCTGTTCGCCGCAGTTTGGGCAGACGAAGCGGAAGTAGCCCTCGCTCATTTTGGCGGGAGGCCCCTCGCGGCCGAGCAGGCCAATGGTGACGCTCATGGGCAAGTCGTTGCGAAGGCGGCGCAGCAGATCGGCGGTGATCATGGTGATTCTCCCGTGGTTGGGGCGACAAAGGGGCCAGGACCGTCCTGACCCCTTTGTCGCCTCGGTCAGAAGTCGGTGAGGTCCGCTTCCTTTTGCCAGTGGGGTTGCATCAGGACACGGTTGACGTTGTCGATGTCGATGCTCTTGTTGGCGCTGCGGACACCTTCGATCAGGCAGCCCACGCACAGATTGCGGGCCTTACGCAGGACGCCGTCGGCGGAGCGGACGATCAGGTCGAGGGCGTTGCGGGTGAACGTGTTGTGCCCGAGTCCGGCGCGGTCGAGCTGGCGCAGCAGGAAGTCACGCATGGCGCCCTCGCCCAGACGTTTGGTGATGACCGAATAAGTGACCCGGCTTTTGATGTCCTGGTTGACGCCGAGGTCCAGCGCGGTCAGCAGGCTGGGCTGGCCGATGAGGACGAGGTTGTGGTTTTTGGGGAAGTCTTCGAAGAGCAGCCGCAGCTTGCGCAGGTTGGCCAGATCCATCAGATGGGCGTCATCGAGGATGGTGGTCAGGGCTTTGCCGGTGTGGTTGAGGCTGAAGGCTTGCTCGATGAGCCGGCGTTCACACTTGAACGCATTGCTTTCGAACTCGATGCGAAAGGCTTCGCAGAGGATTTTGACCGTGTTGGTATAAGTGTGCAGGGTGCGGCCGACGGCGGCGACCAGGTGCTGGTTTTCGCTCAGGCGCAGCAGGGAATGCTTGATGACCGATTTGCCGGTGCCGGACACGCCGAGCACCAGACACAGTCCACCTTGCTGACAATGGACTTTCAGCGTGTCGTGAATCTCTTGCTGCGGGGGCAGCAGTTCGAGTTCACGAACGTCGAAGGGGTTTTGGGTCAGGCCCCAGAAGGCTCGGATCATGACTGCTCCTTTCGTGCAAAAGTCCATTGGCGACGGCGTCGAGCAGGCGGGCGTGGCCCATGCGCTGGCCCTTGTGGTAGATGACGACGGCGGTGCTGCCCTCGCGGCGGCGGTCATGGCGGAGCTGAATTTCCTTGTCGCGCAGGTCAACGGGGGTTTCGTAGCGTCGGCCGGCGAAGCTGAAGGTGTTGTCTTTTTTGACTTTCCTGACGGCCTCGGCGTAGAAGAGTTCGTCGCTGTGTTCGGAGGCGCCAGGAAGCGGACGCGGGCCAGGTCGATGCCGAAGCGGTCGATGGGTTTCATGCCGAGGGCGTCGTGGGGCATGGCGTTGTAGTCGTTTTCGACCCAGTGGGTGAACTGGCGGTTGAGGGCTTCGAGCGAGGAGAGGTCGAGCTTCTGGACCAGGAACTGATCGCGGACGCGGCGGAAAAATCTTTCGATTTTTCCTTTCGCCGCGGCATCGCGAACCGCCGTGTGCCGCAAAATGCAGCCGACGCGGGCGCAGATGAGGGTGATTTCCTGGGAGCAGTAGATCGAGCCGTTGTCGACGAGCAGTTGTTCGGGGACGCCGCGTTTGTAGAAGGCGGCGCGGATGGCCTGCACGAGGGTGTCGACGTTTTCCTCGAAGAAGAATTCGCCGTGGCAAAGGACGCGGCTGGCATCGTCGATGAAGGCGATCAGCTTGGCTTGCTTGCGGGAGGCGGGTGACATTCCGGTGTCAACGTAAGGTCCGAACATGGTGTCGGCTTGCCAGAGTTGGTTAGCGAATTTCATGCTGAAAGCCAGGCGTTTCTTGTTGTCCTTGTCTTCGGGAGTGAGCAGGTCGTATTCGCGAATGAAGCGGTAGAAGGTGGTTTGGGCGATGCGGCCCTGCTGGAGCAGACCCTTTTCGATGCAGAAGCGATAAAGGGCCCGCTTGTTGGTGCGTTGGTGGTGGAAGTGGGGCTTGGCGGCGCGGAGGGCTTCGAGCAATTCCTCGGGCGTGGCCTTGCGGACGTGGCCCTTGTCCTTGCGTGGGCGGTTGGTGACGCCGGTGATGCCATGATTTTTGTAGCGGTAGAACCAGGTCTGGATGGTGTGCCAGGTGAAGCGGCGCAGGTTGCCCTCCTCGTCGAGGAAGGTCATGGCGGCGACGTTGAGCACGCGCTCGTGGCGAGTGCGTCCGAGGACGGTGTCGATGGCGCCCAGGACGCGCATCTTCAGATAGACCGAAGGCTGTTTCATGAGGGTACTCCTTGTTGCGGAATTTGCCGGGCGAAGGATCAATGAATCAAAAGCGGGCGCGGCCAACCACGACATCTTGTGTTGTCGGCGATTTTGGCCGACTTCGATTCGGCCGTCGGCGTCGAGATGCGCTGGCAATTCGGTCACGGCTGGCAGGGACGGTCCGGCTTCCGGGCGGCCGCCGGGGCATTTTGCTGGCGCCAGGGCCGGCGCATTTGGAGCATCTCGGGGTCTGTTCGGAGAGTGTTCGGAGAGTGTCACGGGCCAACGGGGAAAACGGCCTAGATGAAGAAGGTGTGCAGCGTAAATTGGAAGTCGGTGATAGGACAGTCGGCATCCGGGAAGGCGGCCCGCAGATGAGCGAGGACGTGCGCGGCCAGCGGGTGCCGAGGTTGAGCCGGCAACTTGGCGGGCAACTGGGGCGGCGAGCATTGTGCGGAAAGTGCCGTGCGGATTCTTGCTTTGGCCAAGGCTGAAGCGTTTCCAGATGCGCTGCAAGGTGCGGTCACTGAGGTGGCAGTTGGTAGTGCGGCTAGCGGCGAGGAAGCAGCCGGCGGCGGCGAGTTGGAGGAAGCGCCACAGGCAGGCGGTGGTCAGGCCCAGGCGTCGGATTTTATCGGCGCAGTAGACGCTGAAAGTCCGGCCGCACCCAGGGCGAGCGTGGCGATTGCTGCAAAAGACGCGTCGGGCGCGGATGGTTTTTTGTTTGCGGTTTTGCTCGTCGAATCCGTGCAGGGAGCCGTGGCGATTGAGGGCGCCGACGACTTTGCAATGCGGACAGGGCATTTGCTTGAGCCGCTGGGCAAGGGCCAGCCAATCCTCGGTGCCGCGGCAAAACCATCGCTGCTGCCCCACGGGCCGGCTGCCTCCACGAAAATCGTCATTTTACGGATGGGAGAAAGCGGCGGGGTAGAGGCAGGGTACGAAAGAATTCTAGGAGCGGGGTGGCGAGGTGCGGGGTAAAAAATCGCGGGGGATGTGTTTACCAAATTCTCGGTGTAATAAACATCCCGCACCCGGATGCCAATTCGGCAACAATCAGCCCAAAATGCGATCGGAGCGGGGTTAGGGACAGTCAGCGGATTGAGCTCGTGCGGCAGCGTGAAGACGTTGTGGAAGTAACCCACCGGCAGCAGCTCATCCTGGCGAGCCTTGAGCCACTCGGCGGTGGCCAGCTTCTTGCACTTGGGGCAGTGCCGATTGCGGCACGAGTTATAAACCGGCCGCCGCAGACCGCAGTGGCCGCACTCCTCGATGTGCCCTCCCATCTCGGCAGTGCGGCAAGCTTCCACACAGCGCATCACCTTGAGCTGGCCGCGCGTCAACGCATGGCCGCGGCGGAATTCGGCGCCGTAGAGGCGGAAGATGTCGGCCACCTCGTAACGCGGCCGCGGCTGAGCGTCGCCATGGCTGTCCGGCGCGGCAGGCCCGGCAATAGCGTCCGCCTCCTTGACGATGGACCCCGGTTTGGCGACAATCAATGACATAACGCTGACCTTGTGGGGGGCGGTCTTAAGCAAACTCATCTTCCACGAGGTCGCGTTGTTTACAAGCAGCCCCTCTGCCATGCACCCTTTCCGGCGCCGCGCTTGCGGTTTTTCCAAACTTCAGGCCTGGTCGCAAGTCAGCTGTGGCAGCTGAGTTACGGCGGTGCGGCCCATGTCCCGGTTTTTGCTGCACTTTTCTGAAGATTTTTTTCCGTATGACGACTTTCAGGCAGCTGCCAAACGCCTGGAGTCACCCCATGACCGCCACCCTCGACCTGCATGCCAACGCCGACGACCAGCAGTTGCTGGCCCAGGTCGTCGCCTATTACCAGCGCACCTTGCAAAACAGCGCGGCGCCCTGGCCTACCTGGCGAGCCACGGCCTGACCGACGGCCAGGCGCTGGAGCGCTTTCGCATCGGCTACGCCGACCGCACGCTGGGCCTGAAGCTGCCGGTCAAGCAAGTAACAGCCGGCAAGGAGATACGCGCCCGCTTGCAGCAGGTCGGCCTCTTTCGCGCCAGCGGCCACGAGCATTTCACCGGCTGCGTGGTGTTCCCGGTACTGGCCGGCGACGGCACTAATCGGATCGTGGACATCTATGGCCGCAAGATGCTCGGCGCCAAGCTGCTCAAACGCTGCCCGCAAGAACTCCACCTTAACGATCGGCGGCAAGGGGTCTGGAATGCCGAGGCCTTCGGAGCGAGCGAGGAGATCATTCTTTGCTCGTCGCTGCTGGGCGCTCTGGCCTTCTGGACGCACGGCTACCGCAACGTGACCTGCATGTTTGGGCCGGAGGCGTTGACCGACGATCTGCTGGCGGCTTTCAAGGAATTCAGCATCAAGCGCGTATTGACGCCCTGTGAAGCAGTTGCGCCGCGGCTGATGCTGGCGGGCATGGATTGCTACCTGCTCAAGCTGCCCTCGGGCCTGGACGTTGCCGAGTACGCTCGGCGCATCGACGATCCAGCTCAAGCGCTGGGAGCGGTGCTGCGCAACGCGGAGTGGTTTGGTAAAGCAGCACCCGCAGCCAACCCGCCAACGCTGCCCGCACCAGAACCAATGGCGGAACCAGCAACGATCGAGGAACCAGCGGAGCAAGCCGCCCTCGTTGCCAACCCCCTGACAGCTACTGATGTGCCGCCGAGCTTGACCGCCTCTCCCTTGCCTGCTGCCCCCAAAGACGTCGCCGCCGAAGTGAAGGAAGACGAAGTGGTGCTGACCTTCGGCGACCGCCGCTACCGCATCCGCGGCTGGAGCAAAAGCCTCTCCTTCGACAGCCTGCGCGTCAACGTCATGGTCTCAAGCGCCCGCGGCCTGTTCGTGGACACCTTCGACCTCTACTCCGCCAAGCAGCGCCGCGGCTTCGTCATCCAGGCCGCCGGCGAACTGGCCGTCGAGGAGAACACCGTCAAAACCGACCTCGGCCGCGTGCTGCTCCAACTGGAGGAGCTGCAGGACAAACACATCGAGTCGATGACGGCGCCCAGGGATGTGCAGCCACTCATGACCGCCGAGGACAAACAGGCCGCCTTGCACTTGCTCCGCGATCCGGGTTTGCTCGAGCGCATCGTCGCCGACTTCCAGGTCGTCGGCGAGACCACCAACAAACTGGTCGGCTACCTGGCCGCTGTCTCCCGCAAGCTCGACCAGCCCCTGGCCGTCATCATCCAATCATCCTCGGCGGCGGGCAAGACGGCGCTCATGGAAGCGGTGCTCTCCTTCGTGCCGCCGGAGGACCAGGTCAAATACTCGGCCATGACCGGCCAGGCCCTCTTTTACATGGGCGAGACCAACCTCAAGCACAAGATCCTGGCCATCGTCGAGGAGGAAGGCGCCGAGCAGGCCAGCTATGCTTTGAAGCTATTGCAAAGCGAAGGCGAGCTGATGATCGCCAGCACCGCGAAAGATGCGACCACCGGCCGGCTCACCACCCAGGAATACCGCGTCGAGGGACCGGTGATGATTTTCCTGACCACCACGGCCATCAAGATCGACGAGGAGCTGCTCAACCGCTGCCTGGTGCTGAGCGTCGATGAGGACCGGGCGCAGACTCGGGCGATTCACCAGTTGCAGCGTCAGCGGCAAACCCTGCAAGGCCTGCTCTCCGGCCAGGATCATCTCAAAACTTTGGCCCTGCACCGCAACGCCCAGCGTTTGCTGCGGCCGCTCTTGGTGGCCAACCCCTTTGCCGAGGCCTTGACTTTCCTGGACGACAAGACCCGTACTCGCCGCGATCACGTCAAGTACCTGACGCTGATCCGGGCGGTGACGCTCTTGCACCAGCATCAGCGGCCGGTCAAGACCGTCGAGCACCAGGGCCGGCAGGTGGAATTTATCGAGGTGGCCCTGGAGGACATCGAGATCGCGAACCGCCTGGCCAACGAAGTGCTGGGCCGGGCCGTGGATGATTTGCCGCCGCAGACGCGCCGCTTGCTCGGGCTCATCAATGAGATGGTGACAGTGGTATGTCAACGGCGTGGCCTGGCCCGCGCCGACTACCGCTTCTCGCGGCGTGAGCTGCGCGACCATTGCGGCTGGGGCCATACTCAGCTCAAGATCCACCTGAAGCGGCTGGAAGACCTGGAATACCTGCTGGTGCACCGCGGCGGACGTGGTCAATCGTTTGTCTACGAGCTGCTCTACGAAACCAGGCCTGACGGGGCCCAGGGCGCCGGCACGGGCGAGCGATTTCTGGCCCGGCTCATTGACGTGGACGAGTTACGATGCGACCGGTCGGGTTTCAACGCCGAGCGGTCGGGTGTCGGTCGGCCAGCGGTCGGTGCCAAGTCGGGCGGTGGTCGGCCCTTTGCAAACGGCGAAAACCCTGCAAATTCCCGAACCGACTCGGCATTTTCAGCGAAAGTGAGCGCCAACGCACATGTGGAGTGACAAAAAAGGCAGCAGTCATACTTGGCCGTCGCATCATAGCCAGCGGCGGCGACAGAGAAGAGGAACCCGTCAACGAGCCGTCAACGCCCGGCCGCGGCAAACAACCTACGCACTTGAGCGCGGCCCCGCTTGCCCATTCTCGCCCAGTCACTTCCGAATCTGTCGCCACCTTCGACGTCCAGGACTCGATTGCCAACCCCGCTTGTAAGGAGTCACCCTCATGGCCAAACGCAAAACCCCTGAACCCGTGGGCGATGCCGACGATCCGCTGGGCATGGCCGTGCTGCTGGCCTGCTTTCTGCAATGGATGCGGGTCAAGAACTACTCCGAGGAAACCACGCTGGGCCGGCACGGCAACTTGAGCCGCTTCATTCGCTGGGCCGAGGAACGCGGCGTCGTCCGGCCCAACGAAGTCAGCAAGCCGGTCCTGGACCGCTACCAGCGCTACTTGTATCACTTCCGCAAGAAGAACGGCGATCCTCTCTCCTTCCGCACCCAGCACGCCAATCTGGTGGCGATCAAGGCGTGGTTCAAGTGGCTGGCGCAACAACCATATCCTCTTTAACCCGGCCAGTGAATTGGAGATGCCCAAGCTGGGGCACCGCTTGCCCAAGCACGTCTTGACCGCCGGCGAAGCCGAGGCCATTATCAGCATCCCCGACGTGAACACCAAGGGCGGCATCCGCGACCGCGCCATCCTGGAGACGCTCTACTCGACGGGCATTCGCCGCATGGAGGTGGTCAATCTGCGCCTTTACGACATCGACTACGACCGGGGCACGATCATGGTGCGCCAGGGCAAAGGTCAAAAGGACCGCATGGTGCCGATCGGCGAACGGGCGCTGGCCTGGATCGAGCGTTACGTCGAGGAGGTGCGGCCTATCCTGGAAGCGGGCGACACGGAAGATAACACGCTGTTACTGACCGATCTGGGCCGGCCCTTCACGCCCGACCAGATGACCGCGCACGCTGCGCCGCTACGTGGACGCCGCGAACGTCGGCAAGCGTGGCGCGTGTCATTTATGGCGGCACACGGCGGCGACGGTGCTGCACGACGCCGGCGCCGACATCCGTTTCATCCAGGTGTTCCTGGGCCATGCCCGCTTGCAAACGACCGAGATTTACACGCAGGTGAGCATTCGCCAACTGAAGGCGATCCACTCGGCCTTCCATCCGTCCGCGAAGCTGAAGCGCCCGGAGAAGGGGGCGAGTGAGCGCAAGCCTGGCGAGCAGGAAGAACCTCGGCAATAA
>CAVVFU010000002.1:0-1117790 GCA_963747575.1 uncultured Gemmataceae bacterium | reverse complement strand
AGTTGAAGACGCTGTAGCTTTTGAGAAAAGGCACGGCGACTTCCTGCTCCTCGCCGTCCTCGCCGGCTTCACGGCGCATGAAAGTATCGGCGTAGACTACCAGCGAGCCGGTCTCGCCGCGGCGGACCTGTCCCCCAAGCTCGGCGGCCTGGCGGTACGTCATCCACAGCGGAGATGTGAAATGCCGCTGCAGGGCCGACATCCACAGCAGCACGACGTTGATGCCGCGATAGGGCACGGCATTGAACCGCAGCGGCCGCGAAACGTAACCGGCAGCGTGAACGGCGTTCCGGGCTGCACCCACGGACGCACGCCGGCTTCCAGTTCGGCGACGATCTGGTCGGTGACGCGGCGGTAGACATCGATGCGATCTGAGGTCATGCCGCCCTCCGTTCCAATAGTTGCGAAGTGGCTTTGGCGACGGCGCTGCGGTCTTTTGCCGCCAGCGGATTGCCTGGTTGACGGCATCGTCATGGTCGCCGAAGAAAGCGATGATGGCGTGCGTGCCGGCACTGTCGGCGGCCGCTTTATTGAAGACGGCCAGAATGTCTTGCAGGCATTCCAGCATTTCAGGAGCGGCGGCGGCCAGATTGCCGTTGGTGTTGGTTTCCCGTTCCCATGCGCCGTCGTCGTCTTCATTGGGAGTAAAGGCGTCCATATAGGCGATGGCGAAATTGCCGATGTTGTAAATCGGCTTTCCGTCTTCACCGGAGTAATAGTGCCACGGCCCCGGCGTGTGGCACGCCGGTAGCCGATTTGTTTCGCGGCAGGTCATGGCTGCCTCCTGCTGCTAGTAGGCTTTGGAAACAAGTCATCGGCAACGGTTTCGAGCGTCATCCAGCTGATGCCGTATTCGGCGTCGTGGATGTCTTCGACCTGTTCAAGCACTGCCCAGGCCTGCTCATCGGCCAAATCGGGACGGATGCCTTTCACGTCGTCGATGTGCCAAATCGCCGCAATGCTGTGGTGCTTGGCGAGCAGTTCGCGGACATGGCGGTTGACGTTGTTCGCGTCAATGCAGACGGTGGTTGCTGGATCGTTCGTATTGGTCATAATCTGATTCCTCTTCGCTTATTGGCGGACATGAAGCCCGCCGGTTGGTTAATAGTCGTCCGGCATGAGTATGGTCGTAACGGAGCGGTCGTCTTCGGTGATGATCCAAAAGCGCCGTTCGCCCGTGCCGTATACGGAATGCAGGCGGAAGCCTTTTTTCAGGGAATGCTCGTTCTCGCAGGCATCCTCCGGGCAGATGTCACCCCAATCGCCAGCCGCGTGACGGCGTAATGCGTCATTGACGACGACCATATCGAGTTGCCGGGAGGCGTTGGCAGTGATGACGACCCGGCCAAGCGGGAATTTGGGTGGTGAGGTCTTGGTCATAAACGTGATTCCTTTCAGTGTTGAGGGGTTATTCGCCGTCGAGGGCGACGCGAATTTCGTAAAACCGCTTTTCGAGCAGGTCGCATTGCTCAAAGGTGAATGCCGGTTCGTCGCTGTACTGAACTTCGAGCAGCAGATACGACAGCAACTGCTTGGCGTACTTGATCCGGTTGCCGGTGGTCGCCAACGTGGTCGTATGCGATTTCTCAAGCTGAATGATGGCGTTGAGATGCGGTAGTGGCGTGGTGTTTTCGGTGGTGTTCATAAAAGACTCCTTGAAGTTGATGGTTGAAAAATCCGGCGGACGTTGCCGCCCGCCGGATCGTCGATTAAGCCGCCTTCCCGGCTTTTTTGGCCTTGGCCGGCTTCGCCGTGGCAGCGATGCCGAACGCCATGCCGGCGGGCAGCCAGGACTTCAGCTTCTCGACCTGCTCGGCGGTCTGGCCGTACTTGGCCGGATCGGCGAAGGCGCGGTCGATCTGATCGACCAGGAGCGCTTTCTTGTCGGACAAGCGTAATTGCACCCAGGCTTCGCCCAGCGTGTCGCGGGCAACGGCGAGCAACTGCTGGCAGTTGATGCGTGCGAAAAAGCTGTCCTTGGCCGGACGCCAGTAAGCGGCAACATCGCCTTCGGTCAGCGCCAAAGCGGCGTCAAACGCCGTAGCCTCGTCACCGGCAGCGGGAGCCAGCTTTGGCCGCAGCGTCAACGCCACGCTGTAGGCCAGCCATTTCAGCTTGTCCGCCTGCGGCAGCGACCGGAATGCCTCGAACCGGGCCGCTTGCGAATTCAGCTTGCGCCAATCGGCTGGAAGCGACTTCTCAATCGATTGCAGTGAAGTGGCGGCAATGGTTGATGTCTTCGCGCCGGTCGGGTCGGCCTTGGGGCGCTTAAAGAGAATGTCCGGGCCGTCGGAAGCAGGACGCTCGAACCATTGGCTTGCCGCGTGGAAGGCCAGAAGGTCGAGTGCAATCGCCGGATGTCTGGCGATCTCGACCTGGGCGATTTGCAAGCGGTACGCGGCGAGGTCGCGGCGTAACGATTCGGACATCGGGTTTTTCGGTTTCACCGCGTCCGGTTCGCCGTCGCTGCCGTCAGCCTTGAGCAACTTAGCCAGCTGCTTCCGATGTTCCGGCTTCACCAAGCCTTTGTCGAGGAACGGCGTGCCGTCCTGGCCGATGGAAACATAACACCCGGCCAGCTTTTTCTGATCGGCGTCAAAATCGACGAAGGCAGCGAGCTTTTGCTCGACCTCGGTCAGCTGCTTGCCCAGCGTCTCCTGCCGGTCGAGCAAGGCATCCGACTCCGTTTCGGCAAGGGCTTGTTCCGTCGCCTCCAGCTCGGTGTCGAGCCGCGTCTTGAACTTAAGCAACTCGGCGGGCGCTCCGACCAGCATCGGCGTGAGCCGCTCGCAGCGGTAGATGGATTGGTAATCCCGTTCCGGGTTGATCTCAATCCAGCGCCAGCCCTCGGCTTCAAGCTCCTTGCGGATATTAGCCAGTTTCTCGTCGGCCAGCTTTTGCACGAGGGCGGGCTTTTCGAGATAGACCTCCTCGCCGAACAGGTCGGCGCGGGTGGTGCCGCCTGCCGCCGTATAGGCGTCCAGCCCGACGAAAAGCGCCAGCTTGCTGCTCGCCTCGATGAACTTCTCGGTGAGAGCATCGCGGATGGCGCCCGCATCGGTCTTCTGCCAGTCTTGCAGGGATTTGAAGACCTTGAGCTGCCGGCGGTGATCGTCGGTGATGGTGTAGGCCATCAGGCATTCCAGGGTCATGCCGTCGCTCCGGTATTCCTTCAGCAACTGGGGCGCGACGCGGGCCAGCTTCATCCGTTTCAGGACAAGGCTTTCCTCGATGCCGAAACGCTGAGCGACCTCGGCGGCTGTGTCGCCCTTGTCGATGAGCGCCGCGAACGCCTCGAACTGATCGGCCGGGTGCATGGCCAGCCGCACGGTGTTTTCAGCCAGGCTCATTTCCAGGGCGTGTTCGTCGGTCACGACCTGGCACGGTACGGCGAAATCCTCAGGCAGCTTGCCCTCGGCCTGAAGTGCGTGGATCGCCGCCAGACGGCGGCCACCGGCGATGACGCGAAACGCGCCATCACCTGCGTCGGTGACGACGAGATTCTGCATCAGGCCGTGCGCCAGCAAGGACGCTTTCAACTCGTCGATCCCGGTCTTGCCGCCGGTATGGCGGGCATTCAACGGGGATTTTTCGAGCCGGCTGACGGCAATCAGACGCGGTTGCACGGAAGTGTTTTCAATGCTATTCATAACAGTCTCCTTAAAGTTGAAGGTTGAAAAAAACCGGCGGGCGACATGGGGCACCCGCCGGCGTCTCGATCAGGCTGCTGCCTGCTCGATTTCCTTGGCCTTTTCGGCCTCGCGGCGGGCTTTGGAGTCAGCCCGTCGCTGAATCTTGATCCAGGCGTAAGCCTCGCGGATCAGCTCGGCCATCGGAAGGCAATCGTCGGCGGGCAGGCTGTCGGTTTCCTTCCAGTCGCCGTTGTCGTTCTTGTAGCTGCGGGTGTACGTGATGCTGTACCAGTTGCCGTTGTCGCCGGTGTTGCGCCAGATCGTGACTTGGAGCAAGCCGTCGCGTAGTTTGTGTGCTGGTTTGGACATGATGATTTCCTTTCGCTTTGGTTTTTAGGCCCCGAACATCGAGGGCCTTACGAGAGCGACCAGACAACCGCCAAAGCCGGGCTCTTGCCCACGTGCCGCGCCCAGCGGCACCGTGTCCGCTGCAACCCGAAAAACGGAAGGTTCACGCCTTGGAAAAAACGAATGTTTGTGAAAGCCGTTTTTCTGGTTGCGGCGGACGGCGGCGGTTGTAGGTTCGCGGTAGTAAGGCACCGTCCGGGGGACGCACCGAAAAGGGAAAGGCAGCTTGTCGCCGTGCCGGCATCTCAAGACGCTCGACGGCAATGCACCGGAAATCTGTCGCCTTCCCGGAGGCGGCAAGGCGACAGCGTCAGGCGGCCAGCCACGATGGCGAGTTGGGCCTCGAGGGGGACAAGGAAACACGGGAATTGCCTGCGGCGATGCTACGATGTGCAACTGTTAAGCGAAGGCGGACATGAACCGCATTGTCAGTGGATGGGAATTCCTGGATTGCACGCGAGAGGGCGGGAGGGGGCGACAGCCGTCCGAAGGACCGAAGCGAAGCGCAGCCCGGAAGCACTCGGCGCCCGGATGGCGACGCGCCCAAAGGCGTAAACAGAAGGAATACTCGTCCTTCAACGCGTGGTGATGAAGCAAGAAGACCAGGCGTTCAGTTCACGCCAACAAAGCGTGAAAGCGGCAGCTATTTCTTTCTCGCAAGCTTATCAAGATAATCGGCCCACCACTGCATCATTTTCCGGCGTTCCGGCAGGTATTGGGCATGATTGTAAGCTGCACGTACCTTGTTGCGTTCACAATGGGCGAGCTGGCGCTCGATCACGTCCGGCACGAAGCCGTGTTCATTGAGGATAGTGCTGGCCGTGCTGCGAAATCCGTGCCCGGTGGTCCGGGAATGATAGCCCATTCGATACAGGGCATAGAGCATTGTGTTTTCACTCATGCAGGTGACCGACTTATTTTGGTTAGGAAACAGGTGCTGCCGGTTGCCGGTGTGCTTCTGCAATTTCCTCAATATGGCTATCGCCTGTGTTGACAGCGGGACAATGTGCTGGTCCTTCATTTTCATGCGTTCGGCGGGTATGCGCCATTCCGCCTTATCCAACTTGATTTCCGACCACTCCGCAGCGCGCAGTTCAGTAGTGCGTACAAACGTAAGCAACAGCATTTTCAATGCCAGCTTGGTTTGCAGTTCACCGTCATAGACTTCTAGCTTTTGCAGGAATTCCGGCAGATCGTCCGCCGTTAGGTGGGAATGATGTTTCCTCACTGGCGTTTTCAATGCGCCACGCAGGTCTGTCACGGGATTATGATCGGCGCGTCCCGTAATGATCGCATACCGGAAAACCTGCCCGCACGTCTGCATAATCCGTTGCGCCATATCCAAGGCACCGGAGTTTTCAATAACCCGCAAGACGGAGAGAAGTTCCTGAGCATTTATATCGGCTATCGGCCTGTTGCCTAGTTTGGGGAAAACATGCGTTTCTAAGCGGCTAATAACATCACTGGCATAATGCGCTACCCATTCATGAATGTGTTGCTCGTGCCATTCGCGGGCAATTGCTTCGAGATTGTTTTCCGCTTTCATTACGACAAGGCGCTTGGATTCCTTCTTAACTTCGCCGGGATCGTTACCTGCCGCCAGTAGCTTGCGGGCTTGCACGCGGCGCTCACGGGCATCGGAAAGGTTGACTTCGGGATATACGCCCAGCGCCAGCAGTTTTTCCTTGCCTGCAAAGCGGTACTTCAGCCGCCAGTATTTTGAACCGTTGGGATGTACATAAAGAAACATGCCATCGCCATCGGATAACTTGAAGGCTTTGGATGTAGTCTTGGCATTGCGTACTTTTGCGTCAGTAAGGGGCATGGGGGTATATCCGAAAGTGGTTGGGGGTAGATAATACTATTTGTACCCCCATCTACCCCCGGATGTCAACAATTTGTTCATGGATGGAACTGGACACCAAAACCCATTGCAAAATGGCTATCACCCTTGATACTTTGGACTTTGGTGGACATCACTGGATGGAAGGAGTGGCAGGGGCGACAGGATTCATACTAAGCAATTAACAATTTGTGAAAAAAGAAGAAACTGCGATAAGACTATTCAATATACCCCCAAATCTACCCCGCATCGTTTTGTCGATGCGTTGACGCCCAATAAGCTGTCTTGCGTCTATCCAGCGCCACTTAATAACTGTTTGGTACTCCGGCGGAGAGGTTCTTGATTAACGCCCGAATGTCCTCAGCACGCCAGGCCGTGCAACGCTTCGACAACTTGACGGGCTTCGGAAAGCGTCCGGATTTAACTCCTTGCCACCAACTAGACTTCTTGAGCGGAATGACGCTCAGGACTTGGGGCAAACGCAAGAAACCGGTTTCTGGAATATCATACATATCAAAGACCTGTTCTTTCCATTCTTAGGATTATAACATGATTGCTTGCAAAAGTCTCGCAAAAAGACGCTGAGAGCCAGTTTGCGGGATTGCGGCACTTTCTGCCGGTACAGGCATATGGACACGCCGCCAAGGTGAGTAAACCGTTCCCGGACAGGTACACCTCATTGATTATTCGGACGGCAGCGGACGATCCTGGCTGGCTCTTCAAGAGCCAGGACAGGTGCCGTCTATCCAGGAAGCGGGAAGCGGGAAAAGTGTTGTGAAGGGCCAGGAAAGGCTATGAGCGGCCATTCAAACGCACCAGGTGTCCTGTCGGCCTGACATGGTGCCATGAACAAAATGAGCATTCCTACCAGAAAACCAACCAATGCTGGAGGGTGACATTTCGGTGGCAATTGGGTGGCATTTGCAAAAGCAAAGACTCCGCAAACGTAAGGTGACTGCGGAGGAGCATAGTATCGTTAAGATTTCGTTAACGATATTGTGATAGGCTAAAATAGAGGCATGATTCGTATCACGCAACAGAATAGTGCCAAGGGTGCCAAGTCGTATTACGCGACTGCGGATTACTACAGCGAAGGCCAGGAGCTGGTCGGTTCGTGGGGCGGCAAAGGTGCATTGCGGCTTGGTCTTCAGGGCACGGTAGACAAGGTCTCCTTCGAGCGGCTGTGCGACAATCTCGACCCAAGGACGGGAAAGCAGCTGACTGTGCGGACGCGATCTGAACGCACTGTTGGCTATGACTTCACCTTTAGCGTGCCGAAATCGGTTTCGCTGTTATACGCCATGAGCGGGGACCAGGGCATCATGGATGCGTTTCGCGGAGCCGTCGATGAGACGATGCGCGAAATCGAAACGGAAATGAAAACCCGCGTCCGCGTAGGCGGCCAGGACAGTAACCGCAACACCGGCAACATGGTTTGGGCGGAGTTCATCCACACCACCTCCCGGCCCGTTGACAACCTCCCCGACCCGCAATTGCACGCCCATGTATTTGCGTTCAACACAACGTATGACGAGGAAGAAGATCGCTGGAAGGCCGGCCAGTTCCGCGAACTAAAACGCGATGCGCCGTATTTCCAGGCAGCGTTCCGCGTGCGGCTGGCGAACAGGCTCCAGGATATAGGCTTTGGCGTCGAGCGGAAACGCGACGATTTCGAGATCGCGGGCATACCGCCGGACGTGCTGAACCGCTTTTCGCGGCGCACCGCCCTGATCGAGAAGGTAGCCAAGGAGAAAGGCATCCTCGATCCCGACAAAAAAGCCGAACTTGGCGCCGAGACGCGGGAAAGGAAGGATTCTGCGCTCAGCTGGGAACAATTACGCAAGGTATGGAGCGCTCGCTTGAGCGACGAGGAGCGCGAAGGGCTGGCGGCGGTTCACCGTCGCGAGCGGGTTTTCGCCAGGCCGGAGCGCGGCGAAGTAAAGGCCGTCGATCACGCCATCGAGCACAGCTTCGTGCGTGACGCCGTGGTGCCGGAGCGCAAGCTGGTCACCGAAGCCTTGAAACGCGGCCTCGGGGCGGTCACCGTCGAGGGTGTTACGCAAGAGATGGGTGAGCGTCCTTTGATCCGCAGCGATGTCGAAGGCCGCAGGATGGCGACGACGAAAGAGATGCTGCTGCTGGAAGCGAAGCTGATCGACTTCGCCCGCCAGGGGCGTGGGCGTTGCCGGCCGCTGGGTGATGCGAACCGGCCAATTACGCGCAAGCCCTTCAATGAGGGGCAGAAGGCGGCCGTCCGCTACGTGCTTGGCTCACGCGACCAGGTGATGATTGTTCGCGGTGGGGCCGGCACTGGAAAAACGACAATGCTGGACGAGCTTCGCATCGCCTTGGCTGAAGCCGGGAAGCCAGTGGTTGCCCTCGCCCAATCAGTGAAAGCCAGCCGGGAAGTGCTGCGCGATGAAGCCGGCTTCGCCGACGCCGACACCCTGGCCAGGTTCCTGAAGGATGAGGCGATGCAGACCACCGCCCAGGGCGGCGTCATCCTGGTCGATGAGGCCAGCCAGCTCGGCACGCGGGACGTAGTCCAACTGTTTGACCTGGCCGAGCGGCTAAACGCCAGGGTGTTGCTGGTCGGCGATAAAGGCCAACACCGCAGCGTGACGGCGGGAGAACCGCTCAAGCTGCTGGAGGAAGCGGCGGGGCTGAAGGTTGCCGAAGTGACGAAAATCGTGCGGCAGGAAGGCGACTACAAGAAAGCCGCTGAGGCGCTGAGCGAAGGCAAAATCGACGAGGCATTCAAGGAACTGGACAAACTCGGCTGGATCAAGGAAGTTCCCGACGCAGAGCGTTACCAGCAACTGGCTGCTGCCTATCTTTCCGCCGCCGCCGAAAAGAAACCTGACGGCAAACCGAAATCGGCGATCGTGGTCAGCCCGACGCACGCCGAAGCGGCCAAGATCACGCAGGCGATTCGCGACGGCCTCAAGGCGAAAGGCAAGCTCAAGGAGGAGCGCATCTTCACAGGGTGGATTCCGGCTCACCTGACGGACGCGCAGAAAGCGGACTCCACGCAATATGATCCGGGCGACCTGATTCAGTTCCAACAGAATACGCCGGGTTTCAAGAAAGGCTCACGCCTGATTGTGGGCGAAGGCGGTAAACTCGCCACCTGGCTTGCGCATCGGTTCGAGGTTTACCGGCCAACCCAACTCGCCCTAGCCGTTGGCGACGCTGTGCGTGTTACCGCCAGCGGCAAGACCAGGGACGGCAAACATCGTCTTATCAACGGCGCCTTGCTCACCGTTCAGGGATTCACCAAGCGCGGCGACATTGTTGTCAATCATGGCTGGGTCATCGACCGGGAATTCGGGCATTTGACGCATGGCTACTGCATTACCAGCCATGCCAGCCAGGGCGTCACGGTGGACAAGGTGTTCATCGGCATGTCCAGCGAATCAATTCCGGCGACCACCGAGCGTACCGGCTACGTGGCAATTACCAGAGGCAGGGAACAGGTCCAGATTTACACCGATGACCGCAAAGAGCTTTTGCACGCGCTCGCCCGGTCGGACGACACCATCTCGGCGACGGAACTGTCACAGTCTGCGCCGAGAAGCCCACCTTGCAAAACCGGTTAGGAAAGGGTTTTGCGTTCGCCCGAGGGCTTGGTGTGTTCGGCGGGCGGAACGGCTCGATGCAGCCGGGCATCGAAAACACCGCATCGGCGGAAAGAGGAGCTGACCATGATCGATGAGGAAACGATTCAAAATGGCCGCGTGCAACGCAGCCCTCCTTCGTCAGGTCTTAGTGCGTATTTGCAGCCAAAAGAGCCTGAGAGCGAGGGAGCAGAAGCGTCGTGCAAAGCGTTCGGATATTTGCGCGGTATCAAGGACAGGGCGGCAGCTGTGGAGTTTCGGTTTCGCAGCGGCAACAGCACCTGGTTCCCCTACGGGTGGATGGGCACTTGGCAGTTCAACCCGTCGGAAGGCCTGCTGCTGAAATTCTCGGGCGACCTGGTGTATCTCGTCCTGATCCGGGGCAGCAATCTCGCCAAGCCGCTGAGCGAAGGCGCCATCAATCTGACCCACGCCGGGTTGCAAAGGCATCGCGTGACGTGGATTCGGGAAATGACCAAAGAGGAAATCCGCCAAGTGGGCGAGACGGGGCCGACCATCGACAGCATCGACATCGCGGAGTTCGAGTCGCATGATGCGCTCAGGGAATGGGTCGGCAAGCATGCTCCGGTGTTTTTGCCGTGAAAGCAACAAATCTCGTAGGGTAACGCCAAAGAGAGTGTTCGCGTTTGGCATTACGTATTCCCTGTGCCAAATAAGTCACACGTCGGCTTTGCCTAATGCTCCGGCTTCTATTAGAAATAACATGTTTGAGGCTTTGTCGACATGATCCGACGGAATAGAATACTGCACATCGAGCCGACAGCCACGAAACGCATAGGCAAGGATAACATGTCACAATACAGTGTGAATCGTCAGAAAAATGTTATGGCCTTGGAGGCACGCTCTTGTCGGGTTGCTGTTCTCTCATTCTCCTTTGAACCCATTCTTTGTACAATGGGTGACTCTGCTCGGGAGACAATTCCGTGATCGCCGTTATTCCATAGGCATCAAGCTTTCCCTCGGCGAGAGCCTTTCGGACAAGGTCGGCATCTTCGACGGTCATTTCAACTACTATGGTCCGGCGCTTACTTCTGGGGGAATTGTCCGCTGCTTTCTCCTGGTCGGTCATCTTTTCACGTTTCCTTACGGTACATTCACTGACATCTTCAAACTTCGCGGCAGCTCATTGGGACATTAATGCCGTTAACAACAACGAAGCTGCAAAGCACCAACCTTGCGGCGTGTCATAATGCCCATCCCTCTAATTCTAGTTTAATGATACTAGCGTTTTTTGTGAACCGTGTCAATTGTTTGATAATTGGTCAAGGTCTTTGGAGCTTTGGCGACGTGTTTTGGCAAACTTGAAAACTATTTGACTATTCGTCAACTAAGACCCTTCCTTTTAGGTCGGTGTGCTCAAATTGCCATTGCCGTCGACTCCGGCGAAAACGAAAAACCGTGTAAACAAAAGGCTCGGTGGCAAACCAAAGTCTATGCTGGATGTTCCGTTGGCATAATTAGTTGAGACTTGTGTCAAGCTTCCAGTTCCGTTAACACCAGAATACTCGATCACTTCCTGCGACACACCGCTGGGTAGGCCCATGAAAACCTGTTCTTGCGAGCTGCCTCCAATCCAATCCATCGAAATACTGTTGGAAGGGTTGCAGGTGCTGGAGCCACAACCACCAAGGGAAAAGGTCTCTTCGTTTAGGAAAACACTGTCGCCAGAAGCCGCGCTAATGGTGTTGCCACAGCCATCGACGGTGCCAAAATAGTTATGCCCTAAATTGATGCAATTCGACGAATCGCCAAAGGCTACTATAGTGTTTGTCCAGTCGTTTGGTGTGTATTGGAAAACAGATAATGTGGTATCATATACTCTTGGGGGAGGAGCATTGCGATGTGCGTGGAAGTGCTCACTTGACTCGGTTTGCAAGCTATCCAAAACAGCAATCGACCGGATGCCTTGGTTCTCTAGCTTGCGCTCAATGAATGCTGTCATCAATAAAACACCGTCATCATCGCTCATTTCAACTTCAATAATTCGACTACCCGGTCTATCGTCAATAATGAAGATTAGACCTTTACCTCCGCTCGCCCTTCTAATCTTAACAATGATCTCTTCGGCTTCTCCAATCGCGGTGTCATCAAACTCAAGCCTGTAAACTCGTGAGCGTGGGTTTTGGCTTGAGTCAGCTACAGGAAGCGAAGTTGTAGTACACGCTTTTGGGAGCAGGTCTTTGAACGGAACGCCCAATGTTTCAGCTACGGTGTGGACAATAGACTTGAGATTGCCTTCACCACGCAGCATGGCTTGGATTGTTTTGACGTCAATTTCACATCTACCTGCCAGTTTTTCCGCCGTGTCAAGGCGCATTTTTCTCGCAAGAGCCTCGACTTTTTCAACATCGACGTATACCCGTCTAGTTTGAATTCGTGCTTCTTCAAGCATGTTTGTGAGCGCTCTGCATTGGTTGGAATCTTAGAAAACTCAGAATACTCAGAACGGCTGGTGTTGCATCCTATGCGCGGTACGCTTGCCTTCGTGCTGATGAATCACACAAGCTTGTCTAACGGAGGAAAGCATGTTAAAGAACCCCCAAAAAGGTCCGCCCCGGTCACTTCTGACCAACAAGGCACAGCCATCGCAACTCAGGAGCCGTTTTACCCAGGACGGCATTGACCGGCCAGTGGCTGGCATCTGCGATAACAGCCCCTTGATGCCCCTGGCGATCGATGATGACGGTTGGCTGGTTGCCTGGCGCCGCCGTCTGGAAGCCGCGAAGCTGGCTGCTCTGGACAATCACGCAGTCTCAAAGTCGGAACCTCCTGAGACCGTGAATGGTATCGAGATGGTAAGCGATCAAGAAGCCGCCGTTGCGACGGTGCTACTGACTGCCAACAATGTTCGTTTTTTGGAGGAAAACGAGCAAAAGCCCAATCATGGGATCGCGACCGAACAAGGTCAAGCAGGTGCATGCGACGAGGCGTTGTTCGAGGCAGTTGCGTCAATGCTCAGCGCATTCGGTTTTGCAACCGATGGGCCGCCGCCCAAGCAGTTCATGGCGATCATGACCGAAATGACCGCCGCCATCGACAAGGTAGCAGCTGAACTTGGCCTGACGACCGAGGAACTGCACGGCGGACTTTCCAACCTCGTCAGCGAGGTGGAGCGCCACGCCCCCCAGATTGTCACCATGCTGTTCGTTCGCTCGTTGTTGCCGCTCATTGGCGCACCGCGCCTTCCGGTACTTCCGCCACACCCGCGGCGAACGAGAACCAGAGGCGATGGACCTGAGCCAAACCACCGTCGTGAAAATCCTCGATGCGTTGACCGGAAGGTGGCCTCGGGGCAACGTCGGTGCCTGGGTCACGACCATTTGCAACCACGTCTACGACGACCACTTCCGGAAAGCTGATCGACATCGCCAGGCGATGGACAGGCTGGAAAGGGCCGCCAGACGCATGCGCGACTGACACTACCAGGCAAAGCTGGGGCCGGCACGTCGCCGGCCCCTTTTTCTTGTTTAAGAAAGGATCGATTCAATGGATTACAACGTAGAGCGATTGCCACGGGCGGTTACGGTGAGTACCTTTGGCGAAGCAAAAACGTGGGTTGAACAGTTTGTGGCTGGCTATTTTCGCCTGCTATTTCTGATTGGCCGTCCAGGCCTGTCAAAGTCGCAGATGGTGCAAAATGCCCTGGGAGACCGGCCTCACGCCTGGTTCGAGAGCCATGCCACTGAGTTGGCTTTTTACTGCAAGCTTTACGAACATAAAGACCAACCGGTGGTGATTGATGATGAAACCAGTTTGGTTAAGCACCCAGGGAAATTGACAATGATGAACAGTCTATGCCAGACCAACCTCATCAAGACGCTGCGTTGGGACTCGACTACACGACTGCTGAAAGAGCGCCGGGTCCCTCCGAGTTTCACCACGACCAGCCCGGTGCTTATCATCACTAACCGGCTTCGGAACATGAACCCCCAGACCGCAGCGATGCTCGACCGTGGTCAGCCGCTGCTTTTTCAGCCGTCGGCGGTGGATATTCACCGGGAGGTGGCCAACTGGTTCACCGATATGGAAATCCACAGCTTCATCGGGGAATGGCTGCCGATCATCCCAGACCTGTCGATGCGGGATTACGTAAAAGCTCTCGAAATCAAGAAGGCGGGGTTGAATTGGCGGACGCTGCTTCACAAACAGTGGAGGAGCAGCCGGTTGGCACGGGTGGCTGCCTTGAAGGCCGACCCCTCCTTCGCCACGGAAGACGAAAGGGTACATGCTTTCGAGGCGGGTGGCGGCTCGCGGGCTACCTACTTCCGCTATGCCAAGCGACTCCGCCGCCTCGGCGCGTCGCCACAACTGGCGGTGGCGGTGTGAGGTCGCCCTGGTCAAGGATCAAAGTCTCAACCAAGGGTCATCGTGTTTATTCGCGATGGCCCTTTTCTTGTTTTTTTGCCAAAAAACCGCGAAATCCGGTTTTTTTCCTTCCGGCGCCGGCGTCTTTCTTTACGGCTGGCAAAGCGGAATGCACGGAAGGCAAGCCGCAGAAGCTTGAGGCCAAACAGCAAGGCTAGCTGGTTATTGGCAATCAAATTCCACACACACCTTTTTTTGGAAAGGACCACGGCCATGAACACAACCGCCACCGCAAAGAAGTCCTTCGTTGTCCAGATGCGAGACTACTTCGGCTTCCGGCCCGGAGAAGGCATCAGGGAGTTCAGCTGCGAAGTCAAGGCCCTGTCGCAGGCCGACAAGGTCGAATTCGCAGCCATGTTGACTGACGCAGGTTTCCCCTGCGAAGTGCCGGTCGCGCTTTCGCCGGCTGCATGAGCAGCCGCGGAGACGCCGGTATGAACAACTTAGCGTTGATCGCGAGCGCCGCACCTGCGGCGCTTTTTTTGAGGATTGAATTCCCGGCCCAATCGTTTCGCCTGCTTACATTTGAGGAATCTTCTTTTTCACGAAGGAACCACGCGATGAAAACAGCCATACTGAAAACGAGCGAGTACCTGACGATGACGATCGGCTATCTGGCAGCACTGCTCGCCGCACGAAGAGCACGGGAAGTCACGCTCGACTTGTCCTGCCCGTTCTGCAGCTGCAAGTTCCAGGTTGCAGACCCCACAGACGATAACGAGCAGGTGCATTGCGAAAAATGCACCAGGCAATTCCGCCTTGCCGCCGGGCTGAGCTGGCTGGATTGGCTCGAATTCAAAATTCCGCTGAGCATTGCCGGCTGTGGCGTCTTTATCACGCGTCGCATACCGGCCTGGATCATGAGCAAGCTGGTCGGACTCCTGGCCGGCATTGAAGCCTTTCTAAACTGGGTTTTGCCAAGGGTCCGGAAATGCGTCAAAGTCACCGGCTGGGTTCTATACGGCGTGTCTATCGGTGTAGTGCCCGCAATGGTCTTTCACTTATTCGCTGTCGGCGCTGATTGGCTGCTGCCGTCGTCGGTTCAGTTTGTCAGCGCGGCGCTGTGGCTGATGGCCATCGCCTGGTTGCTGCTCGTGGCTGGCGGATACGCCTGGGCGTGGGTGGGTTATCGCCGGCAACGCAAGCAACATCTCCGTCAACTTCCGCCTTTGGCAATGCCGGTGTCCCCCATGCCGGTTGAGAGAGGCTTGCAATTTCAGGAGCAGCAGTTGGCCGAGCAGTTGAGCAACTGAGTTAACGTGGCCTTCGTTGTGGAAGGCCTGTTCGGTGTCGATGTTCTTTTTTTCAAGGAGTTCGACCATGTTTCCATTGATCCCGATTCTGGCCCTGTTCGCCATCTGCGGAGGCGGCGTAACTTTGGCCTGGTACTCCGAGTTGAGCAAGGAGGAGAAAACCGAAGCGGATCGCATTGCCTGTGATTACGCAAAGGAGCTTTACGCAAAAAACCTGAAGGAGCTGACGCAAGCCGAAGCCGCCCACGTGGCGAGGCTCACGGCGAGTCATTTCAACAACTAATCCTGCGGCAACCAGGCGTGGCCGTCGTCCGTGGTCGGACGGCGGCCACGCCCGCTGCTTGCCTCCGGATCGCGAGGCTGAATCGACAGGTGTGAATGAACAGTGTTTCAGATATTTGCTTTTTAAGGAGACAGTCCAGTGTTTACGAATTTCAATGGCCGGCGATTTTCCTCACCAAGCCCTCGCGGCGGCCGGCAGGAACAGCAATTGTTGTTGGGGTGGAACGGCAGCGTTTCGGAAGATTCCCACGGCTTGATACCGGGAATGTCCCGCCGTGATTTTCAGGCGGTGACCTACGATGGGGACGCGCCGCTGTTGACCTGTGCGCCGACAGGAGCTGGCAAGGGGCGCAGCGTACTTTTGCCCACCCTGTTGACCCACGAAGGCCCCGTAATTTGCGTAGACATCAAAGGAGAAAACTATCAGGTTTCGAGTCGCCGGCGTCGCGAAATGGGCCAACAGGTCGCCGTCCTGGACCCATTTCACGTCATGGCTGAGTGCAGCGACAGGCTGAATCCGTTCGATCTGCTGACCTTGCCCCGGTCGGATATCGACAGTGACGCCGAGATGCTGGCATCACTTCTGGCGGTGGGCAACCAGAACTCAGCGGAACCGTATTGGAACACGACGGCAAACGGCCTAATCAGCGGGCTGATCGCTCACATCGCCAGCTACCCGCCGAAGGAGCGTCATCTCGGCCAATTGCGTGCGTGGCTTTACCATGACGACATGGATATGGCTATCGCCAAAATACTTGACGATAACGCCGTCAAGAGCCGCATGGCAAGGGATCAGTTTGTCGCCTATCTGGCGGCGCCCCACCAACAGACGCGACCGTGCATTCGGTCGATGGCGTGTAGTTATGTAAGCCCCCTTGGCAGCGAGCAAGTGGTGGATACCTTGCGGGCATCCTCGTTCCGGTTGCAGGACGTGTTTGACGGCAAGCCGCTCACCGTCTACATCGTGTTTCCACCGGACAAACTTGAAAGTCACAAAGCATTACTGCGGTTGTATGTCGGCACACTAATGACGACTATCACGCGGCGAACGACCATGCCGCGTCAGAGAACGCTGTTTCTTCTCGACGAATGCGCTCAACTCGGGTCGTTGGACGTTCTTCGCCAGGCCATAACGCTGCTTCGCGGCAGCGGCATGCAGACCTGGACCTTCTGGCAGGATTTGAGCCAACTGCGGCAGAATTACCGGAACGATTGGCAGACCATCGTAAACAACAGCGGCGTGCTGCAGGTTTTCGGCATTACCAATCACAGCATGGCAAAGGAATGGAGCGATCTGCTGGGGCTGCGTCCGCAAGAGCTTAGCCAAATCGACCGCGAGGAGGCGTTCGTCCATCGGCAGGGGCAAGGAAGCCTGGTCTGCCGGCGGCTCGACTACTTGAAGGATGAGGTGTTTGACGGGCTGTTCGATGACAATCAGCGTTTCGCGCTACAAGGGCAGCGCCGGGCTTAAGCCGGAGCAAGCTTCGTCTACGCCGAGGCCAGTGTTGACCTGCCGGATTGCGAATGCCGTGGGACGATTACTTATTTCCCGCTCGAAAGGATGAAATGCGATGCACCAAAACGACCAACAGCTACTGGTGATTTTTATCTTCGTCGTGGTCATGATCGCGGTGCTTGCCCGCCGCCGCTGGCGGCCCGCGATGACCGCCTGTGGCTCGGCCTCCTGGGCGCCGGAGAAACTGCTCAAAGCATTAGGGATGCTCGGAAATGCCGGCCTCATCCTCGGTCGCACAACGCGCGGCAAGTTGATCCGGGTGCCGACCTATTGTCACGTCTTGCTCGTGGGCGCACCGGCACGGGGAAAGGGGTGTCAATCATTATTCCCAACCTGTGTTCATATTTCCGGGGTTCGGTGGTGTGCTTCGATACAAAGGGGGACTTGCACACGACCTGTGGCAAACGGCGCGAAGCCAGGGGCGAGCGCGTCATCCGGTTGGCTCCGTTCAATGGCGGCACCGATAAGTTCAACCCCCTTGACACAATTTCAAGGGAAAGCCCGATGCTGATAGATTCGGCGCGGGCGGTAGCTGAGGTGCTGGTAGTTCGCCAGGGAAGCGAACCTGATCCTCATTGGAACGATAAAGCGGTTCAGGTGATTACCGCGATTCTCGTCCTGGTGCTCATGCGATTCGAGGGCGAGGATCGCAGTTTGAACTCCGTCCAGGAGATAGCCAGCGATCCGAACCTGTTGGCCTCCGCCGCCGAAAGGCTGCGTGAGATGGGCGGCATCCCGGCTCGTATGGGCAACCAGCTCAAGACGCTCTTCGACAAGGAGCAAGCCGGAGTGCTCAGCAAGGAAGGCGCTGAGTGTACTCAGCACCGTCGCCAGGCATCTCGCGTTTTTGGACAGCGAACTGGTGGCCAGGTCCGCGGCATCGAGTACGTTCGATCCGGAAATTCTCCTGAAGCCCGGTACGAGCTTGTTTTTGCAAATCCCCCCCAACCAGCTGGAGGCCCAGAAGGGCTTGTTACGCTGCTGGATTTCTACGTTGGTGCGGATGATCGGCGCCACCGGGGATGAGCGGGCGGGCGAAGTTCTTTTCCTGATCGATGAGGCCTCAGCCCTCGGATCGCTTTCAGCCCTGGAGGAAGCGTTGGTGCGTGGCCGCTCCGCAGGCGTCCGAATGTTAGTGGCCTACCAGAGTGATTCGCAGGTGCAGGCTGCGTTTAAGGACAAGCCGACGTTGCTTTACGACAACTGCACCACGCAAATCTACCTCGGGGCCAGCAGTATCGAAACGCGCTGAAAGGCTTTCCAAGAGTTTGGGGGAACGGACGCAGGTGCTCGAAGGATTTGGCGAGAACACTTCCCGCTCGTCGAGCGAAGGCGGCGGCGCACCTGGCCAGGGCCAGCAGCTAAGTCGGGGCAACTCTTTCAATTACTCTGTAAGCGGGAGGGCGCTGCTCCGGCCGGATGAAATTTTGACGCTGAGCGACAGCTACTTGATGGCATTCCTGCGCGGAGTGCCCCCTATTCTGGCCCGGCGAATCAAGTGGTACAAGGACCCAGCCTTCAAGTCCGCTGCGGCTGTCCGTCGCAGGCCGGTGATGGTGTGGGGGCTGCTGGCGGCAGGCGTAGCCCTCGTGGCGTGGGCCGCCGTTGGTTGGTGGCTGCAGTGATGTCTGTTTGATGTTTTTCAACACAGAGGAGTACCCAAAATGAGCAAGCCAAAATTTGGAGCAGGACACGTTGCAGCAATGGGGCGCCTCGGCCTGAAGGAGCTGCGCAACGCGTCCAACCCGTCGCGCGAAAGCGCGGCCGATGCAGAAATCGGCCTGTACGGCACGCAGACACAAGGCGAGATTGCCGATGCCCGCGGTGGTCCCGGCAAAGGCTCGGAGCAGGAATCTTCGTCCAAAAAGCTGTCCTTGAATGACCTTCGCGAGGACGCGGAGAAGCGCGGCAAGGACGACCGTGGCAAGGATGATCGCAGCCAGGATAACGACCGCGGCAAGGATAATGATGGCCAGGACAGGTAACACACCCCATCCATTTTTGAGGAGTATGGCAATGATCCGCTGGTTTACATTGTGCAGCGTCTTTTGCTTTCTAATGGCCGCCTCGGCGGGCGACCTGTTCGCTCAGGTGAATCCCTATGGAAACAGGCCCCAGGGTTACGCACCGGTGCCGAACCGGTTGTCGATCCGCGAACGCGGCGAGCCAATCGTGAGAAGGCCGTGGCCATCGTCGGCAGCAACGCGCGCGACTTCGTGGAAACTCAGGGTGACGAGGCGGTCGCCGCCATCTTCACCTGCTCGAAGCCGGTGGCGGAAAAGCTGGTCGAGTTTCACATCTCCGGCGGGTTGGCCAAACTTCCCAGGCCGCGAGAATTGCTTCGCATCATCGCCCAGCCGCGCCACGGCGACGACGTTGCCGTCTGGGCCATCGACCATGCCGACGAACTTGGCGATGCAGATAGCTTCTACGCCTATCTGTCCAGCCCGCTGGATTACGCACTTGGCCTCAAGCAACTTGCAGCTGGAGCCGCCGAGCTGCAGGCACGCCGGTCACATCAGACCGAGGTGACCGCGACGCGGCCGCCTGGCCAAGGACTTACGATGCTCGTCGGCGTCGGCTTGCTGTCTTTTGTCGGGATTGTGCTATGGCGGCACAGGCAATCCTCGATGGCCTAATCGAACCGATATGGCCCAGCCGGAGGTAAAGCATGACCAGAAAAACTTTAACGCACGCCATAGCCTGGGCGACGGCCAAGGAAATTGTCCATGTCTTCGCCGGGTGCCTGCGAGGGGAGGAGGTGGGCGATGCCCTGACCGAAACTTACGAAGTGGTCAAAAAGAATTTGGAGCTTTTTCAAATTCAGGAAAACCGGATGGAACGAAGGATGCGGCCGGGAGCCAATTAACCGGGGCACCGCTTCGCAGTCCGGAAAGAAAACTTGGTGTTCAATTCAGGGTTTCATTCCAGGAGATCATCAGATGGCTACGACATTGACAAGCAAGCCGGTTGGCTTCTACCACGCTGACCCGAATCAGCCACGTAAGTCGTTTGACAATGCTGAGCTGATGGCATTGGGCGAATCGCTCAAGAAGAAACAGCTCGTGCCGGTGCTGGCAAGGCCCGATGGCACGATCATCGACGGCAACCGGCGGTGGCTTGCCGCTAAGCTCGTGGGACTGCAGCAACTGGACGTGATTATCACGGATGAGCCGTTGAGCCCGGCTCAGTTCAAAGAAATCCAGCTTGTTACAGCGTTGCACCGGGCCGACCTGACTGCCTACGAGCAGTTTGTCGGGAGCCGGGATTGGCTGGCGTTGAATCCTGGAGCTATGGCCAAAGACCTGGCCGCCAAGATCGACCGCGATCCGTCCACCTTGGTGCGCATCCTTTCGCTGTCAAAATGCATCCCATTGGTCCAGCAGGCAGCAGCTGAAGGCAAGCTCGGGGCTTCGGAATGGTACGCGATATCGAAGGTGCCGGAGGCGGAACAGCCCGCCATGCTCCAGGCGAAGCTGGCGGGTGCCAGCCGCGATCAACTCGAAGATCGCGGCCGCAAGCTCCGCAATGGCGAGGCGCAAGGATTCAAAGTCAACCGGCTCAAGATTCCGCTCGGGCCGCAAGGGCGGTCGGTGACCATCGCCGGCAGCAACCTGTCCTTGGCCGATGCCATCAAGATATTGCAGGACACGTTGCAACTCGCAAGGAAGGCCCAGGGCGATAACCTCGACGGCAAAACCTGGGTGCAGGTCATGAAGCAAAAGGCCAAGGCGACAGTTTGAGACGGTAAAAGCCAGGTCGTCGAAAGGTGAGTGCATTCATGGAAAAGGAAACAAAACCGCCTCGGATTGACTGGCGCGGTGCTGATCTGCGCGGCGTCAATCTGTCGGGCATGAATCTGGAAGGGGCGGATTTGCGCCACCGATTGCCGGGGCGTGAATTTTTCGCAGTGTCTCATGCGATATGTCGATCTTCGGGGCGCACAAATCCAGGGTGCGAATTTTCAGAACGTCAACCTATATGGCGCCAAGATGCAGGGCGTCGAGGCGGATGGGGCGGATTTTCGCGGGGCGGATATGCGCAAGTCAATTTCGGCGGGGCTTACATCCAGGGTGCCATCATGCCTCCGCCAGCTCTGGAGGTCGCATGGGAGGGTTATAGGAAATTCCTTGAAGGATCGGCGAATGCTCCGGAAGCGGCCAACGGGAAAGTGAAAGAAAACGGTCAGGGTACGGTCAAAGCGCCGGGAGGTCAGGGAGTGGTCAAGGAGGGTTTCAGGAAATTTCTCGAAGGAGCGGCGAAAACTCCGCAAGCGGCAAACGGCAAAGTGAATGACAACAGCATGGAGAGATGAGTTGCGCTGACAACTGTTCAAAACAACGAAAGGATAAAGCAATGCCTGTTGAGATGATCGACATGATGCGGGGGTACGAGTTTTGGCGGGAAGGATGCGAACGCATGCGTGCGAGTGTTTGCGAATTGCTGCGCTTGGCCGGGAAGTCGGTGACGCTGGCTAATGTGCTGCGCGTAGTGGAATCATTGCCAAAAAATCGCAGCCACGCGGTCCCGGAGGAATGGCGGGAGAAATCGTATTGCTGCAATTGCTTGGAGCTCGCCCATGCCAAGGCCGTAAACGAGATCGACGCCGCGCGGTTCGATTTCCTATTTGCCTATTTCGTTGACTACTTTCCGCAGCGCACCACGCTTGCGCAGGAGACGATGATCGACGCCTTCGTGGGCATACTGCGGGGTTTGGAGCTGGACCCACGCAATTCTAGCAGCGAGTGATGAATTCGCGCCAGCCGCAACCTGCCGGGGCTGCGATTGGTGGGAAGTTGGAGGCAAGCACCGGCTAAATGTGAAAAGAACAACGGGCTGGGAAAGGAAAGACGAAAGCTCCGGCGGCGGAGAAGTGCGATGACAATGGCATCGAAAGATAAGGTGTAGCCATGACAGTTGAGGAACAGTTGCAGAAGATCGAATCCATGCTTACCGTGTTGGTCGAACGCCAGCTGGTCCGGGAATGGTACACCACGTACGAATTCGCCACGGCGGTCGGCAAAGCAGAATTCACTATTCGCGAGTATTGCCGCCTGGGCCGGCTGCGTGCGGAGAAGAGACAAAGCGGCAGGGGAGCGTTCCAGGCCTGGGTCATCAGCCATGACGAAAGGCTGCGTTACCAGCGAGAGGGGTTGCTGCCGGTGCGAAGGCCGGCATGATCGGATGGGGTGAGGAGATCGGCAACCATAGTTGAGGCGGGGATAGCAACCCTGCCAATTTTTGGGGGTGGGCGATGAAATTCCGAGAATGGGTGTGCGAGGTTCGGCAGGCAACTTATTCCAACGGCAGAACGGCGTTACTTCTTGAAGACGCCAAGACCGGCGAGTCGGTTGCGGTGGCAACTGTCAACCTACCGCACGAGAACCTTGAGCCGGGGCAAGTGTTCATCAAGGACTATTCCGAAAACCACGGGATGCTGGAGGCGCTGGAAAAAGCCGGCATCGTCAAGGCGACGGGCGAAACCGTCCATTCTGGGTTCGCGCCAGTGCCGAAGGCGATTTTGCTGAGTGCTTTGAAGAAGGACGCCAAGAAGATCGAGGCTTCACGAACTGAAAACGTGAAAGACAACGACTTCGAGAGATGAAGTTTAGCGAGGAGCGGATGAATAAGATCGAGGCCATTCCGAGGACGATTGATCTGGAAAGGTGAGGTGCGTCGTGACAGTTCGTCAAGCTGCTCTGGAGTTGATGGTTTCCCCGGCCCTCGTCTACTCGCTAGTGGCCGCCGGCGAAATCGAGCATGAGCGGCACGGCCTGGGCCGCGGTTGCATCCGCATCAGCCCGGAGGCGTTGCAGCGCTACCGCGAGAGTCGGACGCGCGGGCGGGCGTCGGCCGGCGGCCTGCCGGGGCGGGAATTTGTTCCCGCCGGTCGCCATATCCACTAGCACACCGCTTGCCTGGCGGCTTCCCGCAAGGCGTCCTTCCGCTGCTCAACGTGGTCGTAATACTTGGCGATGGTTCTGGCGGAGTTGCCGACCAACTTGGCAATAATCGTCGGACTCATGCCTTTGGCCAGGCAGTCGGTGATGTAAGTATGCCGCCAAGCCATGAGGTTCAACCTGTCCAGCTTCGCCCGGCGCTCCAGGCGCCGCATCGCCCGGCAGGCCGTTCGCCTCGTCCATTCATTTCCGGTTTGTGTGCGCAGCAGTGGCCCAACGGGGAACCGCTGCGCCAATTGTTTAAGCCGTTCAAGCAAAGCCGGCGGCAGGTAGATTACGCGTGTTTTGCCTTGATGCTCGGTTTTGTGTTTGGCGAAGGTGATGGAGCCTTCCTCCCAGTCGATCATCGCGGCCGTCACGACGGCGGCCTCAGAGAATGGGCGGCAGCCGGTCATTTCGAGAAAGAAAACCAGGTCCTTCAAGCCGCCTCTTACCACGCCGGCAATCTTCGCCTTCTCGTCGGCTTTGAGAATCCGCTGCCGGCTCGTGTATTTGCCGCGCTTGGTTCCCCAGAGCGGGCTTTCGAGGAGGAGCTTTTCCTTGACCGACCAGTTGAAACATGCACGGACGGTCGCACCGGCGGCGGCGCGGGTGGATTGCCCCCACCCCTTTTCCAAAAGCCACTGCTCGATCTTCGAGCCGGTCAGATCGCGGACGCGCTTCACCTTGCCGAATTTGTCGCACAACGCTTGGAGGTAATGCTTCTGATTGTCGTAAGTCCTGGCTGCTTTCGTGAGCTGGCCGTGGTCGAGGAACTTGTTGCAGACTTCTTCGAGGGTGCTGTTGAGCCGCTTTTGGCTTTTTTTCTCAGCTTCCTTCTTGAGCGTGTGAAACAGTTTCAGGGCTTCCGCGTAATCGTCAGACAGGCGGACTTGCTCACCGCCGATGCTTGCGTAGTAGGAACCCCCTTGCGAACGTTTCCAGATTTTTGCGGGACGCGGCATGTTGGACCCCCCGAGCTGAATAGTGCGACTGAATAGTGCGAGTGGGCGTTTTCGCGTGTTTTGCTATGGAATTATACGGGGAAAAATGAAAGCGGGCAACCCTCCGGGGGGAGGAGGGTTGCCCAGGCAACGGGGTGCAGCAGGTTCGGTCTAACACGAATCGGGGGCAGGGCAAAACAAGCAGACAGGGGCGGCAGCCGGCCAACGGGGGGATGGCCGGCCGCCATTGGTCTCGAGGCGATCACACCAGGCGAGTTGCGGGGGACCAGGGGAAAGTCCTCCATGCTCTTCGCCGAGGCGACCGTGGGGCTCCTCGTTAGGCGATGCAGTTAGATTGCAACCGCCATGCCAATTGGCGCGGTGGTGCGGGTCCAGGGCTGGAAACGCACCGCAAGTCGTGTTTGAAACTTCACTTGCAAAAATGCGCCACTGTTGGAATCCCCAGACCGCATGGGTTGTGCCCAGGGCGACTTTGTAAATCTCACCCAACTTTGTAAGAAATCCCGTGGCGGATCTGCAAAAAGGGGTCAGGCACCGTTGCCGGGACGGCCCGGAGGGTGCTGCGCACAACGGTGCCTGACCCCTTTTTGCAGATCCGCTTACAAAATCCGTCGCCGCCACCAGCGAGCCGCCGCCATGCAAACCGACAACTTGACCAATGAACTCTACCAGGCCATTTGCGAAATCGCCCTGATCGATCCGCATTCGCACATCGACCCGCACCACCCAACTTCGCGCAGCCTCGACGACATCCTGGGCTATCACTATTACACCGAACTTGCCCACTCGGCCGGCATGAGCCAGCAGCCCCTCGCCAAGGAGGTGCCGCCGCGCGAACGGGTCCGGGCCATCCTTGCCCACATGGACCGTTTCGACAACACGGCGCAGTACAGCTGGTTTGTGCAAATTGCCCGCGATTTCCTGGGATTCCAGGGCGATCGCGTCACGGCTGGCGACTGCGATTGGCTTTTCGACGCCGCCCAGCGCGTCTTTGCCCAGCCGGATTGGGAGACGCAGGTGCTGCGCAAGTCGAACGTCGAAAAGGTGTTCCTCACCAACGATTTTGACGATCCCCTCACGGGATTTGACACAACAAGATATGTGCCTTGCCTGCGCACTGACGATCTGGTCTTCCACCTCGACAAGCAACCGACTCGCCAACGCCTGGCCAAAGCCACCGGCATCGAAATCGGCGACATCCCCAGTGTGCGGCGAGCGCTGACGAAGCTGTTCGAGCATTTCACCCGGCACGGCGCCGGGCCTGCGCCATTTCGCTGCCGCCTGATTTCACGCCCTCGCCCTCGCCCCAACATGCAGTCTTTTGGGCGCTGGCCGAGCATTGCCGGGAATTCAAGCTGCCGTTCGACCTGATGATTGGCGTCAATCGGCGGGTCTTTCCCGGCGGCGTCTACCAGGGGCAGGACCTTTTCGACCAGCGGACGTCGCTGATCCAGTACCGGGAGCTTTTCAATGCCTTCCCCGAGGTGACGTTCTGCATTTCCGTGCTGTCGTCGAGCCAAAATCAAGAGCTGGCGAGTTACAGTTGGATTTTCCCCAACGTCGTGACCAGCGGCCATTGGTGGTATTCCAATATCCCGGCTTATATCCAGCAAGACGCGCGGGCCAGGCTGCAGGCGGTGCCCAAGACGAAGCAGCTCGGCTATTACAGCGATGCCTACAAGCTGGAGTTCATCCTGCCCAAGTACAATATGTACCGACGGCTGCTGGCAGGCATTTTAGCCGATGACTTCGTGCGGCCGGGATTCGCCAGCCAAACCCAGGCCGTGGAGCTGGCGCGGCTGGTGTTGCGGGATAATGCAAAGCGAATCTTCAATGTGTAAAAGCGACAATTAAAATGGCACCCCTTCGTCTGGCTGTTCTCCTCAGCGGCAGCGGCACGACGCTGCAAAATCTGGTTGACCGCAGCCGCGAGGGCGAGGGTAGCATGCCTGCCGAGATCGTTTTGGTGCTATCGAGCAAGGCCGACGCCTTTGGCCTGGAGCGTGCTCGCCGGGCGGGCCTGGCCACGGCGGTGGTTAGCCGCAAGCAAGCCGGATCGCTGGAGACGTTTAGCGAGCAGATTTTTGGTGCCTGCCGCGAGGCCCGTGCCGAGTTGGTGTGCATGGCAGGCTGGCTCCACCTGGTGGCCATCCCGGACGATTACCTTGGCCGGGTCATGAATATCCACCCCGCTTTGATCCCTGCCTTCAGCGGCGAGGGATATTTTGGCCATCGCGTTCATGAAGCGGTGCTGGCCTACGGCACCAAGGTGTCGGGCTGCACGGTCCACTTCGCCGACAACGAGTACGACCATGGGCCGATCATTCTTCAGCGCGGTGCCCGTGCTGGACGACGACACGCCTGCGAGCTTGGCGTCCAGGGTCTTCGAGCAGGAGTGCGAGGCGTATCCGGAGGCGATAAGGCTTTTCGCGGAGGGAATGTTGAGGATTGAGGGGCGGCGGGTGCGGGAGGTTGGCAAGCCGGCAAGTTGATGCGCCTTAAGGTTGGAGCCAATTTTCGCAGCGCAAATTGGGAACGAGGGAAAAGGCGGCTTCCATGCGTGCAATTAGCACTTCCTGCCTCGGATCGCGGTCATCCGTGAAAACGGAAAGATGGTCCGTGTCGAGAAGAATCATGAGCCGGTCGGCCGTTTTTTGGCGTTTCGAGGTTGGGAGCGTTTCTTCTGCGCATTGCGAATCTTGCGGCCTTCCTCGAAGATCTGCTTCATCAGATCGTCACCGGTAAAGACCCCACGCTTGCGGCGCCAATCTTTGCCTCGTGGTGTGGCAGTTTGATTGGCAAGCAGAGCTCCCATTTGTGTTTCCAGTGCTGCCACTCGTTCTTCAAGCGTCGCTCGGGGCATGTTCGACTCCTCCATCAAAGCAAGTAATGACGTGTTCATTGTCGCGGCTCTGGCTGCGTGAAACAAGAGGGAAGACGGCGTCCAGCATGTACGTCGTTAAGCCGATGGTCCGAAGGAGCGGGCATTGGGCGGTGACATCCCGGTCCTTCGGACCGCGGCAAAACGAGCTGCCAGGCAGGTAAACATGATCGGTGTCGAGCAGACTCCTGGGTAGGGTCCTTTTACTGCGCTGCAACGTTTCCAGACGAGCCAATTACGTCTCATGTCACCCCTGGTGGTATACCCCATGACACGAAACAGGCGAGGATTGACATCCCATGGCAATCGCTGCCAAAGCTTGGAATCAATCGCCCCGGAATGCGTGTCACGCGTGGCCACTTCGTCTGCTCCGTTGCTTGCGCATTCCTGCACCTCCCACACACACAACCCGGCGCTTTTCGCCCTCTCCCAATGTCGAGGCGCATTGATCGAGCAAGATCGCAATCATAATGCCAACAGTCACTTACGCTTCTGCCAGGTCCGAGATTTCATTTTTCCTCACTGAAATTCCTGCGCGGTCTTGACTTTTCAATCAGAGGAGGGCCCGGCAAGCGGGCCATGGCGCTCACCTTGCTTGTCGAGCAAGTGCCGACTTGGCCGCTTCCAATAGGCGCGGGTTGGGTGAACCCTTCGCAAGCGCATCAAGCAAGTCCCGCGCTTCGGCGGTTCCGATCTGTTCAAGCGCTTCGATGGCCCGTAGTTTGCGGATCACTTCGGTGTTTCGCTTATGCAAAAATTGCTCCAGGCGCTGCCGTACCTCCAGGGCGGGATTGCCGGCAAGGGCTTTGCGCACCGCCCCCTCCGCGGCCTCTGCCAGGTCGTCCAGGGCCTTGGCGGCTTGCTGCCGCACTGCGAAGGTCTCATTGTCCAGATCGGCGATCAATTTGGCGACCACCTTAGCATCGGGTGACCGCGGTGCTTGAAACTGTTTCTTGAAAAACGGCACGGTCGGCCCTGGCGTCAGCGCCAAGGTCCACATTGCTTTGTCCGCTTTGTCCGCATCGCCGGCGAGGTCGGACCAGAGGTTGTCCAATTGCTTGGCTGTTAGTGTGGCCTCTTTGGATTTGCCGATTCGTGCGTGGCCGGTCAGGTCCCAAAGCAAAATGGTGGAATCGCCGCCGCCAGAGGCAAGCGTCCTGCAGTCAGGAGCAAAGGCCACTGCTTGGACCCACCCCTGCGGCACTTCCATCTTCCGGACTTCCTGGCCGGAAAACACTTCCCACAAGTGGACGTAGCAAGTTTCCTCGAATTCGTTAAATCCATTGCCAAGTTTGCGCCGCCCAGGTTGCGCAGCTGCAAGCATCCGGCCGCTTGAGGAAAAGGTCAGGGCTGTGATACTGCCTACCTCATCACCCACAAACCGCTGGATTGGTTTGCCGGTATCGGTGCTCCATACGCGAACAGCACCCGAACCGGCGGAAGCCATCAGTTTGCCGTCCGGCGAAAAAAGGAGGATGTCCCCTTCGTTTTGCTCGCTGTCCAAACGGCGCCGCTCCTTACCAGTGCCGACTTCCCAAAGCCGAATGGTCTTGTCAGAGCCCGCAACGGCCAACAAACTGCCATCCGGTGAAAAAGCAAGCCGCGAATAGGAGAAAATCGTTTGGGAACCTATTGATTGCTCTTTGAGATGCCAAAGCTCCTTACAGGTCTCCACATTCCAGAGGCGGATTCCGTCTTCGCTTCCTGACGCCAGGAGCTTGGCGTCGGGCGAGAATTTGAGCGAGAAAACGTTTTTGACATGCCCGCTAAGGACGCGCAACTCCGCTCCCGTAACAATATCCAGCAACCTGATCGAACCATCTTGCTTGCTGTGATCGTCCCAATCCATCAGACTGACTGCGATGACGTTGCCACCGGGAGAGAGATCAAAGGCGGTCCAATGCTCCGATTTGGCCGATCCGACCGCTGCAGAGAATAGTCGGCCTCGCTCCCGCCCAGTTGAAACATCCCATTCCAGGACTTTGCGGTCCTTACCCAAGGAGAACAAAGACATGCCATCCGGCGTGAACATGAGCGTAAGGACCATGCCAGTGTGCGCAGGCTGGGACGGATTTCCTTGCCGGTGCCAGGGTCCCATAGGCGGATGGCCCCGTCCCACCCTCCTGTCGAAGCGAGGACCTTGCCGTTTGGTGAAAACGCCAGGGAACATGCCCTCTCAGCGTGGGCCAACCACGAGCGAATTTCCTTGCCCGTTTCCACATCCCAAATGCGGATGTGCCTGCCACCCCCCGAGGCCAGTGATTTTCCATCCGGCGAAAACACCACTATGTAGGCGGAGCCTTCATGGTCCATACCGTGCTGCAATTTGCCCGTTTTTGTGTCCCAGAGACGGATTGAGCCATCTCGTCCGGCCGATGCGACGAGCTTCCCCGTCGGCGATTGGGCTACGGAAAAGACAGCTTTGTCGTGCCCCTTGAGCACGTGCATCTCTTTTCCAGTTTCCACGTTCCAAAGGCGAACCGTGTTATCCAAGCTTCCCGACGCCAGCGATTTGCCATCCGGTGCATAAGCCACGGCCATCACCCCGTCGCGATGCCCCTCCAGCCTGAGATGTTCCTCACCCGTGGCAATATTCCAGAGGACAACACTTGCCGCTTTTCCGCTCCCGGCCCACTCTCCTCCTGCCGCCGTCTGGCCGTCAGGCGAAAAAACGATTGACTCGAACGTCGTGAACCCGGCCCCCTTGAATGGTCGTATTTGTTTGCCAGTGGCGACATCGATTAGTTGTGGTAGATCGCCCGTGGCTAGCATCTTGCCATTGGGGGAAAACGCCATCGACGAAATACCGCTGGAAGCAAACCGCTGCAGTGGCCGGCCTGTGGCAACGTCCCACAAACACAGTCCATCCCCGAACTGGCCTGCTGAGGCCAGGACTTTGCCGTCCGGCGTGAACGCCACCGCCGACGTGACAGCACCGTGGCGAAAGCGGACAGTTCCCAAACGGGCAATCGCCCCCTCAGGCAGCGGGTCGCCGTAAAGGTCGGTGGCAGGCGGCACTTGCTTGTTGCGGATTTCAACTTGCGATGTTTTAGGCGCTGACGCCATGCGCCGTCTGCGGCTTGGCAGGTTGCGGCTGGCCCAACCACGGGCCGTGGCCCGCCAGGCTTGCGCCGCCAATGGCAAGAGATAGCGTTGCCACCAAAAGGATTAACTTTGCATTGACCCCGATCGCCGCCTTCATCGCTTCCTCCGCCAAAGTGATTGCTGTGGCCGACATGACTGTTCCAGAGGCAGTTTTCCCGGCAGCAAAAGCAACCGCCGCCTTCGCCGTGTTGAGGGTAAGCATGGCGCCTACCCCGGCCCCCGCTGTTTTTTCCGTCAGTGCAAATGCCAGCGCACCTGCGCTCAGCGCGACACCGCGGCCTGTCAATCTTTCCCGCAGCAGTTCCCGGGCACGTGCCAGCTGGTTTGTCAGCGACCTTTTCGGCCAACCCAGCTCCCGCGCGGCTTGCTCATGGCTCTTGCCCTCCAGGTAGCAAAGCACGATGGGCGTGCGGTATTTTTCGGGCAGTGAACTGATCGCATCGTCCAGCACGGCCCTGAGTTCATGCAATGTCAATTCGTCGAGAGGTTCCGATTGTCGCATTTCAATCGCCCGTTGGGGTCGCCGGTCCATTGATGCCGTCTTGTGCCGCATTGTTGCTTTGCCGGCGACGCGGTGAGCGACCGCGTGCAGCCAACCGGCCAGGAAGCCCTTTTTCCGGATCGCCCGTGCTCGTTGGGCCAGGACCATGAACGTCGCTTGAAAGGCGTCCTCGGCCAGGTGCGCATCGCCGCAGACCCGCCGGCAAACGGCCATGACCATCGGACCGTGGCGCTGCACCAGGACCGAAAAGGCGGCATCTTGCCGATCGGCGACGAACCGCGCCAGCAATGCCGTGTCGGTCAGGTCTCGGCAATGCTGGACCGCGGCAACGGTGCGCAAATAGCTGAGCAGGTCCGCGAAGGGTGCTTTCGGCATAATGTTGCACTCCAAGGGCCTTTACACTATAGTGCCGATTGGAGGGGATTTGGGCCAAGATTCGGCAAGAAATCGTGTCTTAACCCCAGAGAGCGCGGAGGACGCGGAGAATCGAATGCGGTCCCTCGCAATCACCAATCCATTTGCAGCTCCTTTAACTCCTTGCGAAGAAAGGCCAGGTTCCAGATTTTGAGAGTGCCGTCCTGGCTTCCGGAGTACAGGGTCTGACCGTCGCGGCCGAAGACCAACGTGGTCACGTCGCCTTCGTGGCACTGCCAACGGGCCAGCTCGCGGCCGGTGGACGCATCCCAAAGGCGAATCAACTTTTCCTCGCCGCCCGAGGCCACAAGAGTGCCATCCGGACTGATGGCGAAGGCTTGCCAGTCTGCCGGCTTGATGCTCCAGCTTAGCAGTTCTTGCCCCGTGTCCACGTCGAACAAACCAGCGTGTTCTTGGGCGGCCATGCCAACGCGGTCGGTGTAGAGCGCCAGCAGACGCCGGCCGTCTGGGCTGAGCGTCGCCTTGTCGCTAAAGCTGCTTTGCCCCTTGGCCTGAATCGTTCTCTCGATCTGACAGCCCGCTGTATCCCAGATTTCCAACGCTCCCGTGACAATCTTTGCGAAGCGCCGCCCATCTGGACTGAATTGAAACCAAGCCGGATATTGCTTCCACATAGCCAGGCGTTGGCCCGTCTGGTAATTCCATAGCTCGAAAACGCCCTCGGATGACCCAACCGAAGATGTGGTAAAACCTTGACGCGCGGCCTTGGTCCACGGGGGTTCCACTTTGCGAAACACAACGACCCCGTTGCGAAGAAGCAAAGGTTTTTCCGGTGCAAAAACACAGTTGTTGGCGAACATCCCGTCGAGCTGGTAACTGCAAAGGTCTTTGGCATCAAACGCCCTCTTTTGCTCCAGTGCCGCCTGCTCGGGATAATCGGCAGGTGGCAGAGTTACCTGGCGGCTTTGGGGCGCAAGTTGCCACAGTGCCGTCTTCACGTAATGGGTTGGCTGAAGCTCGAAGGTTCTTGGTAGTGTGCCATGGGCCAGCAGCGGTGCAAGGCCAGCCGGCGAGCCCGTTAAACCGATAATACTCGCGCCGAAAACTGGAATATCCAAGCCGAGGTACGCGCTGGAATCACGGCGTACCGCCGAGGAGAAGGACCAGCATTCTTCTTTGCCGACGAATTGCGGCAGTCCGTCTTCTCCGCCACCCAACACCACGAAGTTTTGGCCCGGCCTCAACACGATTGGGCGGAACAGCTCTTTGGATGGTGCGGCATCCCAACCACCAATTTCAGGCCCTCGCGCACCTGCCACAACTCCGCACAAAAAATCATTAACCGCCAGCCGATCTCCAACTTTGTTTAGGGACAAACCCGTGACCGTCGTGCCCACATCGTAGCAAAGAGCCGGCGGGGTCACTTCCCACCAACTAATGGACAAGGCGGAGCGTGCGATCAGCTTGTTGGGGTCGGTGCTCCAGGAGTGGTCGATAACGCCCGGCAGGGTAGCCAATACGGTTCCCGCGGCCACATCCCAAATGCACAAAGCTTGCTGCCCTCGTTCCGTCTGAATTTCGGCTGCCAACAAACTCCCATCGGCATTGAGCGTTCTAAATTGGCCAAGCTCTAGTCTGCCGTACGAAGCGTCGTAGGTATACAGCAGAAAACCGCCGGGACAATTCAATCGAGCAATGAACCTGCGAAATTGCAGGTCCCAGACGCGCAAAGACTTGCCCTTGTCCGCTGGGAATTTGCACACGGCGTAGCGGCGGTTGGGACTGAAGTCGACTCGCGAGGGAAGCTCGGTCAGGGCTGGAATCTCGCCGATCTGCTTGCCGGCGGCCAGGTCCCAAATAAAAAGGCCTTCCTCGTTTTTGCCGGCCAACCTACCACGCAGTGCCCCAAGTCCGGCCGACAGTGAGTAGCCGGCGAGTTTCCCCGGACCATTGGCGCACGCTGCTTTCAAGGTCTTGGGAGCCGGCAAACGCTCCTTTCCATTGCGGCAGTTCCAAACGCCATAACTGCCGGCGATGTCAAGCAGCAGCTCATCCGAGGAAAGGAACCCCAAAGCTTTTCCCCGTCGGACCGACGGCAACTCTTTTTTCGTTGCGAGATCCCAGACACGCTGCACCGGGAGGTTTTCGCTCCTGGGAATGCGCTCGGTAAGGAGCAGGCTGCCATCCGTGCTGAATGCGACGTCTAGCGGCTCACCTGGTTCATCAAATGGACCGACTTCTTGGTCCGTGTTGGAGTCCCAAAGCCAAACGGGGGACTTATCGAGAGAACGGACAATGGCAATTTGCGAGGTCCCTGGGCGAAATGCCGCCGCGGCGTATGGACCTTTCTTGACAGCCAACCGTTTTCCGGCTGACAGCTCGCGCATTTCAAGCGTTGGCTCAATGCCTGGTTGCCACTGCACCCATTCCGCCCACCATAGTGCCGCAAGCTTGCCGTTGGAGATGGCCTGTCCGGCCTCTAAAGTCCAGCTGCTCAGATGAGTCGTATCAAATTGGACCTCGCCAAGGCGGCGCAATCCAGGTTTCATGATCGTGAGCGTTGCCTCCACGCGGAGCTCCTCGTCGCGGCGTATCTCGGCCGCTTTGCGCAGCGTTTCCAACGACCGGTAGCGGTTGCCGGCCAGGCGTTCCGCCTTTGCTTGCTCGAGCAGCGAATCTCGCAAGCGCTCTCGTTCCCTTTCCCTTTCTAGCTGTTCTCGCTGCAGTGCCTCGGCGACGAGCGCTGTGTTTTCACGCTCGCGGATGGCCGCCATGGTCGCCAGTGCCGCGGTCATGGCCAGAGCGACGGCAGCCAGCGCGGTCGCCGCCGCCAACGCAGGTTTGCGCCGGCACCAGCGCCACAGCCGCTCCGGCGCACGGGCCGGCCGGGCCAAAATCGGCTCGCCGCGCAGGCCGGCGCTCCAGGTCGTCCGCCAGCGCCGCGGCCGATTCATAACGCCGCTGGGCGTCTTTGCTCAAGCACTTCAGGCAGATTGTGGCCAGATCGCGATCGATGCTAGCGCGAATCGATTGCGGCGAAACCGGCTCGCGGTCAATTACCTGCATCAGCGTGTCCAGCGGCGTCTCGGCCCGAAACGGCGGACGGCCCGTGAGCAATTCGTAAAAGATGGCGCCGAGGCTGTAGACATCGACGGCGGTCGTTAACTGCTTCTCGGCCCGCGCTTGCTCGGGCGCCATGTAGCATGGTGTGCCCACGATGACGCCGGATTGCGTCATGCCACTATCGCTCTGGACGCGTTTGGCCAGGCCGAAGTCGGTGATGTGCGGCTCGCCGTGGGCGTCGATCAGGATGTTGCCCGGCTTGAGGTCGCGATGCAGAATGCCGCGCTGATGTGCGTGATGGACGGCCAATGCAATCTTTGCAACCAGGTCGGCGGCCTTCCGCTGCCGGTCCTTCCAGGCGGCCGGCTCCTTCCCTGTGTCACCGGCGTTGGCGGCGAGCGAGCCGCCCTCGATCAGCTTCATGCTGAAGTAATGCTGGCCTTCGTGCTGGCCGACTTCGTAGATGGGCACAATGTTCGGATGATCCAGGTTTCCCGCCGCCTCAGCTTCGGCGCGGAACCGGGCCACGTCGGCTGCCGAAGCCAGTTGGCCCGCCAGGATCATCTTCAGCGCCACAATACGGTTGAGACTGACTTGTCGGGCTTTGTAGACCACGCCCATGCCGCCGCGGGCGATTTCGTCCAGCAGCTCATAATCACCGAAATAACGCACCGTCATTCCGACAGCCGCGGCGGCGCTCCGGAAGGACCAATGGTCTCCGGCTCCGGCGGGATTTGCTGCCTGATGGGCTCAGCCATGCGTTCCACGGCATCGCGGTTTTGCAGAAACGAACGCAAGTCGCCGGCCAGGTCCGGGTGCTGGGCCAGCAGGTCGGCGCGGTCGGGCGGCGTGCCGGCCTCGACGGCGTGAAGGTAGTCGGCGAGAACGCGCTCGAGTCGCTGTTCGCGTTCCGATGCAGGTGACGATTCCGCCATGGTTATTCTCCAGTTTGCATGATGTCACGCAGACCCTTCAAACCGCGATGCAAAAGCCCGGCAACGGCGGCATCGGTTCGGCCCATCCGCCGCGCCGTGTCCGCGAGTGAACTGCTTTGCAGATGATGCAGCACAATGGCCTCGCGCTGGGCCTCGGGCAGCTTGGCCAGGGCGTCGGCCAGGCGCAGAAGATCCTCGTTGCGGACGGCGCGCTGGCTGGGCGACGAATGCGGTGCGGCCAGGATGCCGTGCAGCCGTGCCGATGACTGCTCCACCTCGTCGGCCAGTGCCTGTTCACGGCGAACGTCACGCTTGCCTTTGCGCAGCGCCCGCCAGGCGTCGCGCAAATTGTTGACCAGGGCCTGCCCCAGCCAGGCGGCCAGGGCCGAGTCGTCACCCTGGAACTGCACTGCCTTGGCGTGCGCCTCCAGCAAGGTTTGCTGGACGATGTCCGAAGCGTCGATCCGGTTCCTCGGGGACGCATCCAAATGCATTCTGACTAGCAGCATCAGGTACGACCGAAATTCTTCGAGCGGCCGGTTTGGGGGAGCGTGGTTGTTGCTCATTGGTCTGCCCTCTATATCCCAAAGCGCCGCCGGTGAAGGAAATGAGCGCGGTTTTTTTGCAAGGTCATGCCGATTGTGGAATTTTTTATGGGTGGGGGTGTTGATTGTAAGCCCGACATGTCGGTTGACAGACGTCCTCGGCCAGGTGCGCATCGGCGCAGCCCTTGTGGCAGTCTGTCAGGACCAATTCTTTGTATGCACTTACCCGCCTTGTCAGAGATTCAAAACGGGATGTCATCCGCGCGTGAGCCTTCTGGCAGAACACCACTTTGGCCGGAATTTTTCTGCTGAATGCCGTCTTGGTCGAATTCAAGTGCCTCGAAATCCGCCAAATCTTTGATACGATTGCCCCGGGCCAGCCGTTCCAAAATGCCTGTGAAAGTGATGAGATCCGTCGTCAACAGCGCTTGACCCGCTTTTTGGAAGTCCTCCGGGTTCAGCGGTGCCCAAGCATTGATCTCTTCCTCTTTGTCGAAAAGCACAAAGCGCGCTTCGCCTGACGGTCGCGGATCAGTCGAGGTGGCCTTCAACACGTCCACGTAACCGAAAAATCGATCCACTCGCGGCGTCGGCAGTGAACGCAGTTGCGGTCCCAATGCCGCAGCGACGTTAAAAGTTTCTTGGCGCATTTGCACCGTCCTGCCCCGCGCGGCCGATTCCGGTAAGTAGGCTCGCGACCAGGTGGCGGCGATGCTCAAGTACGACCGCTCGCCTTCAGGTCGGATCATTGCCAGCGCTTCACAGAAATTGGCGGAAAGGCCAGGGTGCCTGGTCAAATCCGCTAGCTCAGCCAATCGCGACGAGTCTGTCGCCTGTGCCAATCCTTCGAGGGAATGCATGAACAGGTTTGTCACACGCCGTGCGAAGGGCTCGTCGTTCGGGGCCTGCGGCAAGTCGAGAGGGCAAGCGATGGTCAGCGTAAAACTGCCGCGCTCGGTTTGGCCCATTCGGCAGCCGGCGATGAATTCCTCGGCTTCGCTCCGGGACATGCGCGGATGGTAAGGCTTGGCGACGAGAACGCTGTGCGCGACGGCGAGCAAGGCGCGTTGCGTCCCAGTAATCAGCCGCGCGGCATGCAGCAAGGATAGGTTGCCGGCTTCAGCCTCGGGGCTTACTTCTCGAAAGCGCAGTTCGTCTGCTGGCGGTAGCAGCAGGTGATCCAACACTTCCAACGCGGGCCGGACTTCATAGGCTGCCAGTTTCCGCACGGCTTGCACGACAGTTTCGGCATAGTCGTCGAAGTTTTCGTTCAACGGAACGGTTAGCTGGTGAAGGTCTGAGTCGGGGCGGTGATACAGCGCAATTGTTCCGTTCACACCTTGTACGACCCGCCACCCCAGCGCCTCCGCGTAGGCCTTCAAGGCGCGAGGCGTGACCAGCTTTGCCTGTTCCAACGGCAGCCGTTCAGAGGGCATAATTGATCTCCTCCTGGCGCGAAATTCGAGTCATCAGCACCGTCAGGGCATCCACCGAAAGGACTTGTTGGCGTGGCACATAAACCGTTTGGTGCTTGGGGTTCTCGCTCTTTGGGGCATTTCGGAGGCTTGCCCAGTAGGCGCACCGTTTTGCGATCAGGCAGTCCTCGGAATGCGCCAACCACTCTGCCGCATTCGGCGGCAACTATAGTATGACGAGTATTCGGGGAGAATTCACCTGCGGATTCCGCAATTTGTCATAGCGCGGAATGGTGACCGAGTAAGAATAGCGGCGATCCTGCTCAACTGCCGATTGAAACGTGGCTTTAAGCTGTACGTGCAATTCAAAAGAGGTCCAAACCGAGTCTGGAGCAAGCCGGCGCCCGTCCTCACGCACGATTGCATCGACGCCGGCGTCATCCAGGTGACGATGGGCGTATTCGCAAGCGAAGCCGCCGCGCGTGGCAATAGCGTGCAGGTAAGCGTAACTCAGCTCGGCTTCGATGTTTTGTTGGGTCAACATGCTGTTGCCTTATCAACGGCCCGCGATTGTCTCCCAGGAATCCGCTGGCTTTTTTATGGCGCTGCGGCTCGGGTTCGTTAGCCGAGACAGCGAGTTTTGCCCGAAGCCTCGCTATTGTTGCTGGTGACAGCGTCTGGCACGTGCCGCGCCATCAAATACAATTGCCTTCATGAAAATACTTCGCAGCACCGACGGCTGGTGGATCGAGCGCGATGGCGCGTTCGCCCGCCTTGACAACTTCGACTTCGACCGCTGGCTGGCCGGGCCTGACCCCGTGGCTGCGATCCAAAAGCTCTCGGCGCTTACCTCGCCCAAACGCAGCGATCCGCCCCAGCCCTCGTTGCCAATCGGTTCGCAGGAAGTTTGGGCCGCGGGCGTGACCTATTTGCGCTCCCGCACCGCCCGCATGGAGGAAAGCGCTCACGCCGCCTCGCTCTACGATCGTGTTTATGAAGCACCAAGACCTGAGCTGTTTTTCAAAGCCACGCCAGCGCGTTGTGCCGGACCCGGCGAGGCGTTGCGTTTGCGAGCCGACACGAAATGGATCGTCCCCGAGCCGGAATTGACGCTGCTTATTTCGAGCACCGGAGAGGTTGTCGGCTTCACCATCGGCGACGATCTTTCTTGCCGCGACATCGAAGGCGACAACACGCTTTACCTTCCCCAGGCCAAAATGTGGCACAAATGCTGCGGGCTTGGGCCGGCTATCCTCATCAACGACGGCAGCTTCGACATTCGCAAATCGTCGATCGAGCTGCACGTCCGCCGCCAGGGAAAGCAAGTCTTTACCGGCACGACGGGCATCGAACGCATCAAGCGCACCTTCGAGGAACTGGTCGGTTGGCTCTTCCGCGAGCAAGTATTCCCGTGCGGCGTGCTGTTGCTCACGGGCACCGGCATCGTTCCCCCTGACGACTTTACCCTTCACTCAGGCGATGAGATCGAAATCGGCATCCCCGAGATCGGCACCCTCATCAACTGCGTCGATTGAGAACTTCAAATGATACCCGCCATTCATTTCGACCAGATCATGGCCGACGAACCGTCGTCGCTCCAGGAAATCAAGAGTTCCGCTCCAGGCCCGTCCGGCGCGCTGCCGCTGACGGACGCCATTCTGCGTAACTTTTCCAGCGGCGATCTCTTCGGCTGGACGCAGGATGCCGGCATGGGGCTGGAGCCCCGCCTGTTGGGCCAGCCGGAGTTTCTGATTCTCAGCACATCCGGAGGTTCTGCGCGGACGACGGTACACCGCTCGCGCTCGGCTACCACACCGGCCACTGGGAAGTCGGGCTGCTGGTGCGGGCGGCGGCGGCGGAATTCAAGGCGCTCGGCTGTGTGCCGTTTGCCGGAAGCTGCACCGATCCCTGCGACGGGCGCACGCAGGGCACGCCCGGCATGATGGATAGTCTGCCTTATCGGAACGATGCCGCCATCGTGCTGCGGCGGCTGATCCGGTCGCTGCCGACGCGGACGGGCGTCCTCGGCGTGGCCACGTGCGACAAGGGATTGCCGGCGATGATGATGGCGCTCGCCGGTTGCGGCGATTTGCCATGCGTGTTGGTGCCAGGCGGAGTGACGCTGCCGGCGGCGGGCGCGGAAGACGCGGGCAAAGTGCAGAGCCTGGGCGCGCGCTATGCGCATGGCCTTGTGACTCTGGAAGAAGCGGCCGACTTGGGCTGCCGGGCTTGCGGTTCGCCCGGCGGCGGCTGCCAGTTTCTCGGCACGGCTGCCACCAGCCAGGTGGTTGGCGAGGCGCTGGGCCTGTCGCTGACCCATTCCGCCCTAGCTCCGTCGGGGCAGCCGATCTGGCTCGATATGGCGACGCGCTCGGCACGGGCCCTGGCGCATCTAGCCGGGCGGGGCATTACGATCCGGCAAATCCTCTCCGCGGATGCCATCCACAATGCGATGGTTGTCCACGCGGCGTTCGGCGGCTCGACCAATCTGCTGCTGCACATCCCGGCCATCGCCCACGCGGCGGGTTTGACCAGGCCCACGGTCGAGGATTGGAACGCCGTCAATCGTGCGACGCCGCGGTTGGTGGACGCGCTGCCCAACGGACCGGTGGGCCATCCCACGGTGCGTGTGTTCTTGGCCGGCGGCGTGCCGGAAGTCATGCTGCACTTGCGCGAGCTGGGTCTGCTCAAATTGAATGCGCTTACCGCCGCGGGCAAGCCGCTGGGAGAAATGCTGGCGTGGTGGGAAACATCGACACGTCGGCGCCGATGCAAGGAAATGCTTCGCCAACTTGACGGCATCGCGGCGGAGGATGTCATTATGCCGCCAGCGGTGGCCCGTTCGCGTGGCCTGACGAGCACGGTGACGTTTCCGCGCGGCAATCTGGCGCCCGAGGGATCGGTCATCAAGAGCACGGCCATCGATCCGAGCGTCGTGGATGCCGACGGCGTTTATCGCAAGACGGGACCGGCCCGCGTTTTCACCTCGGAACGAGAAGCTATCGCAGCCATCAAGGGCGGGCGCGTGCGTGCGGGAGACGTATTGGTGCTGATTTGCCGGGGACCGCTCGGCGCGGGAATGGAGGAGATTTACCAGGTCACCAGCGCTTTGAAGCATCTCGACTTTGGCAAGCATGTGGCCGTGGTCACTGACGCCCGGTTTTCCGGCGTTTCGACGGGTGCCTGCATCGGCCATGTCGGTCCGGAAGCGTTGGCCGGCGGCCCAATCGGCAAGGTGCGCGAGGATGACATGATCCGCATTGTCATTGACCGCAGGCAATTGGAGGGGTCGGTCGATTTGGTGGGCGAAAAAGGATTTGGGGGTTCGCCTGAAGACGGTGCTCGGCTGTTGGCCTTGCGCACACGGCGTGAGGATCTGCACTGCGATCCTGGCCTGCCCGCCGACACACGGCTGTGGGCGATGCTTCAGGCCGTGAGCGGCGGCACGTGGGGCGGGTGTGTTTATGACGCGGATGCAATCGCAGGCAAGTTGGGTGCCAATTAGAAATGAGAGCAAGGGGCCATCAAATGGACCACGACCAGCGATTCAAAATACTGATCCAGACATTTTTCCTCGAGTTCCTGCTGCTTTTCTTCAAGGAATGGGCGGAGCGGCTCGATGCCACTGCTGTGGAGTGGTTGGACAAGGAGGTCTTCCTGGACCCGCCGGATGGCCCGCGCCGTGTCCTCGACCTGGTCGGCAAGCTCCCAACCACGCAGAAGGTGCCAGGACAAAGGCCAGGCGAACCGGACCAATGGCTTGCCCTGGTGCACATTGAGATTGAATCTCCGGACTGGGTGGCGCCGCTCCCGTCGCGCATGTTTGATGCTTACAATCAACTGCGCCGCCGGCACAGTTTGCCTGTGCTGCCAATTGGGCTTTTTCTTCGCGTAGGTTTGGATGGCATCGGCGTCGACGTCTACGAGGAGCGTTTTTGGGAATTCCAGACGGTTCTTTTTCGGTACGTTTATGTTGGTTTGCCCGCGCTAGATGCGATACAATATGTCCACGGCGACAACTGGCTGGGAGTGGCGCTGGCCGCGCTTATGCGGATACCCAAGGATCGGATAGGTTGGTTGGGCGCTGAGGCGTTGCGGCGTATCCAAGCCGCCCCGCTATCCGACCAACAGCGGTTTTTGTTGGGGGAGTGTGTTGAAGCGTATTTGCCTCTTGACGAAGATCAGCGGCGCGAATTTCAGCGGTTGGTTGCCACAGCGCCTTATAAAGGGGTTCAAGCGATGAATGTTACTACCTATGAAAAAGGCATCGAAAAAGGCATCGAAAAAGAACGACGGGATTCATTGCGGGAACTGTTGGAAGTGCGATTCGGGCCCCTCTCGGCAGAAGTTTTGAAGACTTTGGAGGAATTGCCCGTGGAACGCTTACAGCCGCTTCGAAAAGCCGTCCTTGGAGCCAAGTCTTTGGCTGAATTGGGTCTGGAGATTTGATCTCCAGGAAAGGGCATTGCCAATCGTCACATTCACGCAGGCAGCAAGTGGCCAATCACCCCTTCGGCCGCCGGGCGCGGACAGGACCACACAAGAAAGAACAGCGCTTGCCGTGCCCAAAGCTGAACGGGGTGCGGAGCCACGAAACCTGCTCCCTTGGCCACGGTCATCGCCACCTGGGTTGCTTGCAACGCAAACCGCGTGCAGTCGACGCGGATGGCGACCATCGACTCCTGGGTGGGCGACGCGACCGCCAGGGCTTGCAATGCCGAGCGCAGCCGAATGCCCTCTTGCTGTAGCCGCTGAGCCGCGGGCGTAAGGTCCGGCCGGCGAATGGCTTCCTCCGAAACATGATCGACCGCGGCGCTTGCCAACCCAAGTGCCAAACACGACGTTTCCAACCCGCCAACGCCGCCAGGCTTGGCTGCCATGATTTTCTCCGCCGGGCCTGCAATCAGGCAGTCGCTTCCCAGTATGACCCCGCTCAGCTCGGACGGCACAAGTGCGGGATCCAGTCAAGGCCATCAGCGGCAGCGGCGGGTCGATGGCGACGCCGGCCTGTCCATGGGGCAGCGCCAGCAGAATTTGGCGGCCATCAACCAGAGTTGCCCCGATGACCAGCACATCGGCCTGGTCAGCTCCCGTCACCCACGGAACGACGCCGTCGAGGCGAAAACCGTCGGCGGTCGCCACGGCTGCGAGTGCTGGTGCCTGGTGCTGCCGTGACGTGGTTAACTGGGAGAGGCCGACTGACGCGAACAGTTCACCGCTTGCCAGGCCAGGCAAAAAACGGCGTGCCAAAGCGATATTTGCCGATGCCCCCAGGCGCCGAACCGCCGCCTCACGCTGACTGAGGATGAAGGTTGTTGTCAAACATGCCCCGGCCAGTTGTTCGTAACCGGCAAGCAGCTCAGCGCCGACCAGCCGGCACCGCCAAAGTCCTTTGGCACGCTCCACGCCAGGACACCGGCTTCCCGCAGGCGCTGCCAGGATTGGCCAGGCCAATCTGGCGAGGTGTCGGCCGACTGGGCATCGGCTTTCAATGCTTCAAGCACAGCACTGTCGTTCGTCATTCGTTTGGCCTCGGTCGCAACCTATCTCTTCCACGGTGTATCATAAGAATGATCCACAAACTGGCGGAGAGAAATGCCCATGTTTCGGTGGCTGTTGGCGCTGGGATGGGCTTCGGCGCTGGCCGCCACGGCGTCTGCCGAATGGCCGCACCTGCGCGGTGCTAATTACGACGGGGTGAGCACCGAGACTGGATTGGCGAAGTCCTGGCCGCCTAATGGTCCGCCTCAACTTTGGTCATGCGAACTCGGCCAGGGGCATTCCGGATTTGCCGTAGCCCAGGGAAAGGTCTTCACGCAACGCCAAACCCTGGGGGGACAGTATGTCGTTTGCCTGGACATCGTAAGTGGCAAAACCGTTTGGGAATCTCGCTACGATTGGTCGTGGCAACCCAACGGCGCCTATCCCGGGCCCTACGCCACGCCAACCTGGTACCGCGGCAAAATCTATTACTCCTCACCCACCGGGTTGGTTGGCTGCATGGATGCCGCATCAGGAGCTACCGTCTGGTCGCTCAACGTTCGCGAGAAATTCAACGGCAAGGGCTACGGCTTTGGCTATGCCGCCACGCCGCTGGTGGAAGACGAAAGGGTAATTCTGCCGGCCGGTGGTCCGTCAGCCAGTTTGGTTGCCCTGGACGCGGCCGACGGTCATGCACTTTGGGCAGCTCGGGTCCGACCCGGCCAGTTACTGCGGTGCCTTGCCGATCACGTTCCAGGGCAGACGGTGCGTGGTCGGCTACCTGGAAAATGCCCTGGTGGTGGTCGAAGCAGCCACGGGCAAGATGCTCGGCCGCCAGGTTTTCTCCTCGGGGTACAACGAGCATTCCGCCTGGCCGCTTTACCGGGAACCAAACCTGCTGCTGGCAAGCCCCTTTTTCGTCCCGGCCAGGCGTTTGGAGCTTCAAGCGGGAAGGGATGAAATGCTGACATTGACCACGGAATGGACCAGGAAGGATTTTTGCAACGACGTGGTGTCGAGCGTGCTTTACGGCGAGCATGTGTTTGGATTTGACCTGAAACAACTGCAAGCCAGCGCCAATCGTCCATCGCGGGGCTGGCTCAAGTGCCTGGAATGGTCCACAGGAAAAGTGTGCTGGTCAACGGACACGGTCGGCCATGCGGCGGTCCTGGTCGCCGATGGTAAACTGCTCCTGCTCACCGACGAAGGTCAATTGATTTTGGCCCAGGCCGATCCGGCGGCGTATCGCGAACTGGCACGCGTGCAGTTGTTTGAAAGCGAGACTTGCTGGACCCCTCCGACGCTGTCGCAGGGCCGGTTATTTGTGCGCAGCCCATCGCACGCAGTATGCCTTTATGTTGGCAGTCCGGAACACCTGGGCAAAGAAATTGCCATATCGCCGATTGTGCAACAAAGCCGCTGGTGGCGTTTCAACCCAGCGTGGTTGGCCAGTCGCGAGCGCGACTACCCCAACGACGCACCGACCCAGGAAGAAATGGCGACCTGGTTTGGCGCCTGTATGCTGATTGTTTTTGGCGGTGGAGCGCTAGGAACAGGGTTGATTCTGTTGCTCGCCAGGCTGTTTAGCGTGTGGCGACCAGCCGCCCTGCCGGTTTTTCTGACGGTGAGCTTTGCGTTAGGCCTGCTTGGACCGAACCTGTTCAGTGCGTTGGCGGACTGTTTCTTGTTTACCTGGCCTGCGTCCCTTTACAGCGCATTTCACGGCACGGTGTTGGCGTGCTGCGGGGCGGAGAAAAATGCTTCGCCCCGCCGTGGGCGTTGGTTAGCGCGCCTGGGGATGGTAGGGTTTGTACTCGTCAGTTACAGCTTTTTCGAGATGTGCAAAGCGATTGGCATGTACATCGGTTGGAGCTTCTTAGTCGGATTTGGACCAGCTTTCCCCTTTACCTTTTTGGCCGTGCGCGCGGCCGTCAAGCGTCGGCTGTCGATAGTGGGAGCTGGCTGGTGCTGCTGGCCTTCGCGGCGTATTTCTGGAGTGCCCAAGGACTGTTGTTTTGGAGAGATCTTACAAGTGAAGTGCAATCTCACCCGTGAAAACTACCTCGTCTCCAAAAGGCGCGAAAGTGAACGACTTTAAGGTTATCTTCCGCAGCAAGGCGGCTATCCCGGCAGGCGGGTTGTGTCCGAAGAGCGGCAGGTGTTCTTCCCTGCTCGCCTGTTTTTGCAGGTACTCCGGAAGCGGCAGGCCCTTCACATGAATCTTGTTGCGGAACCTGGCCGCCAGCTGAACTACTGGTTTGAGCGGCTCGGGAAGACCTTTGATCGTCGGCTCGCCCACGACCACGGGGTCGCACTCGGTGATAACCTGGATTTTCGTGTCCGCGAGGGTTTGACCGGTCAACAACTTCACGGTCGCCCGGCCGTTCAAGGTCAATGGCACTGTAAACGGCAAATCAACCTTGGGGACCCAGGTCGTTTCGAGATAAGGCGGTTTGGTTGTGATGGTGTCATGCCTGCCGAGCGCTTTGAGCTTGCCACGCACCACGGGCTCACAAGAAAACGCGATTTGCTCTCCAACAAAATCGACTTTCTGCACGCCGGGCTCGATTTGCAGCTCGGCAAGGCGGACCTGGTGGAACAACTCCAAAACGTTTTCCGCGACAAGGTGGTCCTCGAGCGGCACCACCTTTGGCAGGGCGGCAGTTACGGCTGCCAGGAGGCTCGCCTTGGGCACGCGGATGACAATGCTATTCATGCCGATAGCGCTGCCGGTGCCTGACACGGTGCCAGCCAGGTCATCGATCCGCAGTCCAAAACTGTTTTTCCATCCGGGCCCTGTAATGCCGGTCAGCTTCACCTTGCCCAGAAAGTCGACGGCTAGCTTGGCGTCCCGTCCCTGGTCCCAGGTCAAGGCCTCGAATGAGATTTGCAACCGCTCGGCCTCGAACTTGCCTGGATCCGTACCAGGGCCGACTTGCACTTGGTTGAGGGTCAAATCCGATGGTTTATTGGGTTTAACCTGGACATGCGTGTTTTCATGAGTCCTGCGGAAGTCCAGTTCCGCGCGCAGTTCGCCATTTTGCAGCTGGAGCATCGTATCCCCGGCGCCGACCTGGGTGTCCGAGCCAAGCACCAGGAAAACGGAAAGTTGGCCGGATACCGTGCTGCCTCGGTCCCCGACCGCAAGGTCGTGGACGCGAACCTCGGACCCCTTGCGGACGGCCAATAGAGAAGGCTTGCCCTTGTTGCCGGTTGGCCACGCGAATAAGCCGCCTTCGCGAAGCTTGGCGACGCCGCCCGTCACTTGCACTTCCCGAACCATGTCTGCCGGTCGCTGGGCTTCGCGGTTTGGTGTGTCGGACCAAATCTGGGCCATCACGGCCGTGGAGAGCGATTCTGCCACCAGCGGGTTGCCCCTCGCGGCCACTTTGGTTCCGGTTACCGATACCTCGGAGACCTTCGCCGCTAAGCCGTGTGGGTCTGTCACCACGACCGCCGGCTTGAACTCAAATTGGCTTTGATCGGCCTGAATCTTAACCCACCGCTTGCCGTTGTCTTCGCCACGATCGCCAATCTGGATGGCGAAATGGCCTCGGACGGTGGTGTCGGCGGGCACTGCGATCTTCCATGGTCCAGCCTTCGTATCGATGGCATAGCTGCCGGCGGCAAGCGCGATGGTCATGTCGGCCTCAAAAGTATCGGCGTTGAAGGCGGTCTCTCCCAGTGGTGTCCTATCCACTTCGATTCGGGTGTGCATCGCCAGCGAGATGGTTTGGGGCCGCGAAACCCACCCGTGGATGAGGCCAGCCTGCCAAAACTCCCACAAGCAATGCCAGGAGCCAACCTACGTGCTTGCGTTGCATTGATGGTATCCTTCGCAAAGGCGACCCGTTTTCGGCTTTTTCATGGCACCGGCATGGTACCTGTGTCGCGGGTTCACGTCTACCCCGCCCGGAGCAGCGGCTTGCGGTGCGATTGGCGACCAGCTAAGATTCCTGATTGTGAACGAAGTCACCCACATCCTGTCGGCCATCACCCAGGGTGATGCGCAAGCATGCGAGCAGCTGTTGCCGCTGCTGTATGACGAGTTGCGCCAAATGGCCTGCGCAGAAGTTGTCTCAGGAGCCGGCCGGTCAGACATTGCAAGCGACCGCTCTCGTGCATGAAGCGTATATGCGTTTGGTGGGGAGCGACGACGAGCGCTTTGCCGGCGAGCAGCACTGGGACAACCGCCGCCATTTCTTTGCCGCGGCGGCGGAGGCCATGCGCCGCATCCTCCTCGATCGGGCCCGCAATAAGCAGCGCCTCAAACGCGGCGGCGGTTGGCGGCGCCTGCAGCTGAACCAGATCGATTTGAGCATCGACGAACCGCCGGAAGACTTGCTTGCTCTCGACGAAGCCCTGGAGAAATTGGCGCGGGAAGACCCCTTGTGCGCCAACCTGGTCAAACTCCGTTTTTTTGCAGGGTTGACCTTGCGGGAAGCCGCCAATACGCTGCGAATCGCCCAGCGGACAGCTCGACCGTTACTGGGCTTATGCAAGGTCGTGGCTGTACGACGAACTTTGCCAGCGCGATGAGGCAGAGAAAGGTTAATCCATTATCACGCATTACCAGCCAGGAGCGTCAGCGAGGCCATGCGAAGCCCCTCGCTGACGGTTCGGAGTGGTTTGGCATGAAACTTTTTTCATTTTTTCCTTGACACAGCCACATCGCAGGTTTAAGCTGGTCAGCGGGATTGTGATAGTCTCGGGAACATAGTTTTGCGCTCAATCGTCTAAGTTGCCTGGATTTGTCGGTTTTTCAGGGAAGTGTTCATTCTTCGCCTAATACTTCGCCCAATAGCAGAAAAAACGACGTAAATCCATTCGCTGTAGTAGTTTTCGAGATTAGCACAAGTTGCCTCGTGACGATTTATTACATTTCCGTTTTCTTGAAGGGAGTGTCCATGTCCAAGACGAAGGTGCGAATGCACGCTGGTTTCACGTTGATCGAGTTGCTCGTCGTAATCGCCATTATTGCCATTCTCATCGGCCTGTTGGTTCCCGCCGTCCAAAGGGTGCGGGAAGCGGCAGCGCGCACGGCAACCATGAACAACATGAGCCAGCTAGCCAAGGCAGTTCACCTCTGCCACGACCAATTCTCGAAGTATCCGCCGTATTATGGGACGTACGGGCCCAAGATCACGCCCTTTACTTTCCACGTTCATACGCTGCCGTTTGTGGATCAGGGTCCTTTGTACTCGAACCCTGTTAACACTGGCGTGGTTGGCGTCTATCTGTCCACGATGGATCCGACTACGACCGCAAACGGCGCCAATGCCTGCAATTTTCCAGTCAACCTTCGGTTGTACTATACAAACGGCGGTACTGGTGTGGTGACGTCTCAATCAACCGGCAACCTGATCTATCCTAAAATGCCGGGTACGTTCCCGGACGGCGTCTCCGCCACCTTGTTGTTTGCCACCAAATACATGAATTGCGGCAGCAACGGCGGTTCGTGGTGGTTTGATCCCCAAATGAACGCGCCGACCTCGCCAACGGGGGCCACGTTTGGCGCACTCATGACTACGCTGTGGCAATCAGCACCAATCCAAACCGCTTGCAATCCGACCTTGGGCACCCCGCAAAGCTTCACCGTGCAGTCCATCCAGGTGGCCATGTGCGATGCCAGCGTGCGTTCGGTGAACACGGGCGTTATGCCGCTTACCTGGACGGCCGTCCACACCCCAGGCGCTGGCGATGTGCCAGGACCTGATTGGGAAGGCAACTAAGCTTGGGTTTGATTTCAACAAACCATGCAGCCTCCGGATGCTTATCCGGGGGCTGTTTTTTTGCTCTGGTTCAAAAAGGGGTCAGGCACCTTTGTGCGAAGCATCCTCCGAGCCCTCCCGGCAAAGCTGCCTGACCCCTTTTTGAACCTCACTTTGGAGCCGACCGCCATGCCGCCGCAGACACTCACTGAAAAAACACTCGCTCGCCACGCGGGCCGCGATCATGTTCAGCCCGGCGACAATATCTGGGTGGACGTCGGACGTGCTCATGACGCACGACGTCTGCGGCCCCGGCACCATCGGCGTCTTCAAGCAGCACTTCGGCAAGGATGCCAAGGTCTGGGACCGCGACAAGGTGGTCATCATCCCCGACCATTACATCTTCACCGACGACGCGATGGCCAACCGCAACGTGGACGTGCTGCGGCAGTTCGCCGCCGAGCAGGAGCTGCCGTACTACTACGACGTCGGCACCCACAGCTACAAGGGCGTCTGCCACATCGCCCTGCCGGAAGAAGGCCACACCCGGCCCGGCGAAGTGCTGTTCGGCACCGACAGCCACACCTGCACGGCCGGGGCGTTCGGCGAGTTCGCCACCGGCATCGGCAACACCGACGCCGGCTTCGTCATGGGCACCGGCAAGCTCTGGCTCAAGGTGCCGCCGACGATGCGCTTCGTCTTTCACGGCCAGATGCCGCCGTATCTGATGGCCAAGGACCTGATCCTGGCGGTCATCGGCGACATCGGCTGCGACGGCGCCACCTATCGCGCCATGGAGTTCGACGGCGACGGCGTCTACGCCCTCAACATCGAGGAGCGGATGACCCTGTGCAACATGGTCATCGAAGCCGGCGGCAAGAACGGCGTCATCGCCGCCGATCAGGTCACGCTGGATTACGTCAACGCCCGCAACGCCGGCAAGCAAGCCGTTCATCGTCGGTCAAGTCCGATGCCGGTGCCTGTTTCGACTTCGAAAAGGTCTACGACGTCACCAAGCTGGAGCCGGTCGTCGCCAAGCCGCACAGCCCGGACAATCGCGCCAGCGTTTCGCGAGGTGCAGCGGCGACGAAGCTCGATCGGGCCTACATCGGCTCCTGCACGGGCGGCAAGATGACCGACTTCCGCGCCGCGGCCGCGCATCCTCAAGGGCAAGCACGGTCAAGATCGACACTTTCGTGGTGCCGGCCACCAGCGAAATCGCCGCCGACTGAAGACGGAGAAGCTTCGACGGCCAGACGCTCGAGGAGGTGTTCCTGTCGGCGGGCGCCAAGATCGGGCGAGCCGTCGTGCGCGGCCTGCCTGGGTGGCCCGAGCGACACCTTCGGCCGGCTGAACACGCCGCTCAGCTGCATCAGCACGACCAACCGCAACTTCCCCGGCCGCATGGGGCACAAGGAGGCGCGAGTGTTCCTCGCCAGTCCGCTGACCGTGGCGGCCAGCGCCGTGACGGGCGTCATCACCGACCCGCGTGACTTTTTGACCTAAATTCACTGGAGATTCAGCAAAATGTCCGCAACCGCCACCATCACGGGCAAGGCCTACGTGCTGGGTGACAACGTCGACACCGATCAGATCATTCCCGCCCAATACCTGACGTTCAATCCGGCGGTGCCGGAAGAGTACCGCCAGTTCGGCAAATATGCATTGTCCAGCGTGCCGCCGTCGCAGTCGGGTTTGCCCAAGGGCCACGTCCCTTTCCACACCGACGACGAATTCATTTCCCCTTACAAGATCATTATCGGCGGCAAGAACTTCGGCTGCGGTTCGTCCAGAGAGCATGCCCCGATCGCCCTCGACGCCGCCGGGATCAAGGCCGTGGTCGCCGAGTTTTACGCCCGCATCTTCTTTCGCAACTCGGTCAACGGCGGTTATTTGATCCCCTTCGAGTGTGGAGAGCGCCTCTGTGAACAAATCTGCACTGGCGACGAGCTGGAAATCGATGCCGCCGCAAGCGTGCTCCGCAACCGCACCACTGGTGACCATTGGTCTCTCAAACCACTCGGTGAGGTCGCACCGATCATCGAAGCCGGCGGCATTTTTGCGTATGCGAAGCGGGTAGGAATGCTCAAGTAATGGATAATGGACAATGGAGAATGGACAATGAAATTGCCCCATGATCCGTTGTCCATTGTCCATTGTCCAATATCCATTGCCTGACGTTGTTTGACATTCTCCTCCCCCTGACCCATGTTTGCATGCAGTAGCATTGCGCTGCATTGTTCGATTTTCAGGCATTCTCGCTGTTGGGCGGAATGCCCTCGGAACATGGGATGGATGCTTATGGCGGGCGGTCGCTTGGCCCTGGTCGCCGAGGATCGGCAAATGGCCGACTCGATCCAGGCGCAGCTGCGGAAACATCTAGGCCACGACGCATTTCAGTGCGCCTTCGACGCCATCTGCGACCACATGGCCCGTGATACCGACGGGTTGGTGATGATTGCCGCCGGCCCTGTCGCCGACTGCCAACCCATCAGCCGACTGGTGCAAGACATCTGCCTGCAAAAGCTGCCTCCCGCTCTGATCCTGCTTACCAGTGAAAACGTCCCCGGCGAGATGCTGGCCCATCTCGAGCCGTATGTGAGCCGGCTGCTGCGTTGGCCCGCCGATGCCGGCACGCTGGTCAGCATCGCCAGGGACCGCAATGGCCGTGGCCGCGATTTCACGGGCCTGGCCGAGGAGCCGCTAGAGGACCTGCTGGCGCGGAAGCTTTTGGCGCAAACGCCGTCACTTTTGCCCCTGGTGGAGCGGATTGCGTTGGCGGCTAATCATGACGTGACAGTGCTGCTCAACGGCGAGACTGGCACGGGCAAGACTTTCCTGGCCCGATTGGTCCACGACCATTCTCCGCGCAAGCTGCACCGCTTTCTGGCCGTTCCCTGCGGGGCCATCGCCGCCAACCTGATCGAAAGCGAGTTTTTTGGACACGTCAAGGGAGCATTTACGGGCGCCGACCGCGTCAAGGTCGGCAAGTTCGCCGCCGTGGGCGACGGCACCTTGCTGCTCGACGAAATCGACACTCTGGGCCTTGAACAGCAAAGCACGCTGCTGCGGGTGATCGAAACGGGTGAATTCGAGCCGGTGGGCAGTATCGAGACGCAGCGCTGCACGGCCCGTTTGATCGTCGCCAGCAACATCAATCTCGAGCAAGCGGTAGCCAGGGGCAGATTCCGGCCGGACCTTTATTTCCGGCTCAACGTCATGTCCTTTCACATGCCGTCCCTGCGGGAGCGAGTGCAGGACATCGCGCCGCTGGCGCGGCATGGCGGCGCGTTTCAACCGCAAGTTTCAGAAACAGCTTTTCGACATCAGTCCCGAAGCCATGGCGGCGCTGGAGTCGTTCCCCTGGCCGGGCAACATTCGCCAGCTGGAAAACGTCTTGCAGCACTCCGTCCTGGTGAGCACGGGCGCGGAAGTGCTGCTCCATCATCTGCCGCAACCAGTGCAGGATCACGCCGCGGCCGCCAACCAATCAACCAACGGCAATGGCAATGGCCAGGAGGCTACGCTGCACCATCAGCGCGACGTGATCGAGCGAAACGTCATTCAGCGGGCGCTGGCCAATCACGGCTATAGCCGAGCCCGGGCCGCCGACGCACTGGGCATCAGCCGCGTAACGCTGTACAAGAAAATGAAGAAGTACGGTCTGATGACTATTCCGCTGCATCCAGCCCAGGCGTAGGCAGCATACAGGGCCATGGGTCCCATGGGTCTAATGATCCCCATGGTGCAGCGGCGTGCCGGGCAAGCTACCCGCACGTCACTCCCTTACCCAAAGAGCGACCGCAAAATACGTCTCGCCGCCTCCCTTGAATGTGCGTTGCAGCACACACCTGTGGCCCGGCACGGGAATTGTCGTCCAACCGTCGTGCGCCGAGCCCACCCGCCACACTCTTGCCGGCAGCCGCTGCCAAATCTCGTCGGACCACCAAATCTCATCATCATTAAGCGATGCGACATGCACGACATGGCCCTTTTGATACAGCGGTGCCGGTGCCTTAATCGCAATCCACGGCAAGCCGGCTTCGGTCGCGCAGCAGCGGAATAAATTGATCTGCCGATAGTCGTCAATAAGAAACCAATCGCCGCCGCGGTATTGCTCCTCGATGAGCGGAAAAGCGTCCTGCATCGCCGACGGACCATCAGGCAGCCTGCTCCGGTAATCAACCAATCCGGCAACGCACGGCCAGATTAGCACTGCCGAGAAAAGCAATTTGAGCGGCCAACCTGGAAGCACGCGGTAGGTCACAGACCAAAGCCCGCACAATGCCGCCTGGGCGAATACCAGGTAGTGTAATTGCAATAAACTGGCGTTGCCTAGCTGCGAATACGCGATGACGCACGCCCAGGGCACAAACGCTTGCAAGAAGAAGAACCATGCGGCCTTCTTGCCACGCCAAAGCGTCCAACCGATCAGGCCTACCATCACCACTGCAAGGAAGGACCCGAATATCGTGGGCGGGCCGGCGCTGACGTCGCCTGTCAGCCATTGCACCCCGATGCGGTCAACACTGCCCCATGTCACGGGTGGAACCCACCAGCCCTCTTGCACTTGCCGGGTCTGGGCTAACAGCGTTGGCAACCAAGGGGCGAACAGGACCGCGGCCAACGTCATCGCATAGAGCCAACCTCCGCCAACTTCCAGCACCTGCCGCCACAAACCCAACCGCGTCCAATTGAGACATAGACCACTGACAAATATCCCTTGGGCCAAGAGGTTGAAGAATGAGAAGTAATGCGTACCACAGGCGGCCGCCGCCGCCAAGCCATACAAGGACCATAAAACGATGCGGTAGGCTTTATTGTTCGCAATCGACCGCCACAGCAGCAGGGCAGTGGCCAAGTTCAAGACAGTGCCCAGGCCATACATGCGGGCGGTGCCTCCGGCTTCCACTTGTGGCACCAATAACGCGGCCAGGACCACAGCCAACAAAGTACCGCCATCGTTGGAAGTTGACTGACCTCCACCCAACTCCGCGGTCCGTTGACAAAGAACGGCCAGTGCACACAGGCCGCCAATCGACAAAATCACCGAAAGGCCGCGCAAGCATATCATCGAGGTGCCAAAACACTCAGCCCACCCCTTCCAAATGAGGTAATGCAAAGGCGGATGAGCATCCGTCGGCAATCGCTCGACGATTTCGCGCACTCCATAATGCACCATTCGCCATGAAAACCCCTCGTCATAGCTGGCAAACCGCCGCTGCGCATTCTCGCACCTCAAAATACACCCGACACCAATCGTCCCGATCAAACATAGCCGGAACAGAATCGACAGCCAACGCTGACGACGCCTGGCTACGGTCTCCTCCAACATGTTCCGGCCCTCGCCAGCGTCCGGCCACCGCCCACTACTCGCTTGTTGCCTTCTTGCCAACCCCGCAAATTACGGCAAACAATCCTTCACGGCGTTGCCCATGAGGCCTTACCTCTGCGGCGCCCGGATCACCTCAAAATCAGATCCCTTCACCTTGCGTAGCTCCTCGTGGAGCACTGGAATGCGTGGATCCGCCGACGCCGAGATGGCCCAGGCATTGCCATTGTCGGCCATCAGCATGCCGTATTTCTTGAGCCCTCTCAGAATCGCTTGCGCCTCGGGCGAAAACCCGGAGATGTCATAATCCTTCCGCAGCCGGAAACGCTCCCCCATGCGCGGCAGGTTTTCGTCCTTGAGCGGACTGGCGAAATGCGTGGCCGGGTAAACGTAGTCACGGCGCGTCTTTTCGGCGGTCACACGCAAGGCGTGCTCCACCATGCCGCGTTTCACCTCGTCATAGCGCACCACGGCCGGAAAGATGGGCAGACCGGCCGCGTCCGCCGAGGTCCAACCCGTGGGCCGCAGCTTGTTCGTTTTCAAATCGAAAATCGACGCCTGATGCGCCTTCCAGCCGGCGTCTGTCTTATAAGTCACGGCGAACTCATACAGCAGGCGATTGACGGGGTCGACCACGATGGCGTGGCGGTCGCCCTTGATGTTAAGCTTGTCGCGTTGCACATCTTCCAGCGTCACGCCTTTGTACTTCTCCTGGCGTTGATACATGACTGGCCAGCATTCGATCGGGCAGTTATCGGGCACCGGAAACGGCCCCTTGTCGGACTCACTGGCGTATTCCGTGATTTTGACATTCACTTTTTTCTGGTCGGGCGGCACGAGGATGAAGCTCATGTCGGGATCATAGCGCAGCGGCTTGTTGGCGCCCATCGCGTTCACGATGTTCTTGGAATAGGGGTGGACCGGCCAATCCTCGACGACCTGGTTCCAGGGGTTGTCCGGCGGAAAGACCTCCAGCGCGGAGCAGATGGCGTCAGCCTCGGGGGTGTCGAACATGACAGGGGCCTTGATCGCCGGCATCTTGGCTTCCTTGAGCCGCTGCAGGCGGGCCGGATCGCTGCCGCTCGCCTGCAGGTCCGTTGAGGCCGTGACCTCGGCACACAGCGCCGTGGGCTCGCCGGGCCTTTCGGGCGGAATCGCCCAACACACCGCCGGCAGAATCAACGCCGCCGCCAGGAGTATGATTTGCAGAGGGAACGCGGCGCAGGTCTTGCCTCGCATATCCGGCAAGCGAATCGATTGCATGGAAATTCCTCCGTTGTGGGTTCCACACATTGTAGCCGGCTGGGCCATGGGCGTGCAGAAGGCTGAAGCGGAAATCCTTTGACACGGAGGATATTCACGGTTACGCTCAGTTTTCGACCCGTTTCACCTGGAGTTAGCCGATGAGCAGAAGCTTGTTTTTCCCGTTCGCCGCCGTCGCATTGTTGCTGTGCCTTGCCACCATGCCCGAGGGTGCCGCGCCGCAGACAACGACGTCAGCAGCGTCAGGCAAGGCCAACGCCGCGCTGCCCGGCCAGTTCGTTCATGCCGTCAAGGGCATCACCACACCCAAGGAACACCTGGGCTTCAATCTCGGCGACGATTATTGCCTGGCCAATTACCAGCAGCTGATAAGCTACTGGGCCAAGCTCGAAAAGGAGTCTGATAGGCTAAAGGTCGTCGAAATCGGCAAAACCGAGGAAGGCCGGCCGCAGCTCATGGGCATCGTGACCTCGCCGGCCAATCACAAGAAACTCGAGCGCTACAAGGAAATCGCCCGCCGCCTGGCCCTGGCGGAGGCGTTAAGCGCCGAGGATGCGCTGACGCTGTCCGAAGAAGGCAAGGCTGTCGTATGGATCGACGGCGGTTTGCACGCCAGCGAAACACTGTGCGCCCAGGCGCTGATGGAGACGCTTTACCAGTGCCTGGCCGCTGACGACGCCGAGACGCGCCGGGTGCTCGACGATGTCATCATTCTTTTCGTGCACTCCAACCCCGACGGGATGGACCTGGTGGCCGACAGCTACATGAAAAGCTCCAAGGATCCCAAGCAACGCAAGGCAGGCGGTTATGGCAAGCTTTACCAAAAATACACCGGCCACGACAACAACCGTGATTTCTACGCCAACACCCAGGCCGAGACTAAGAATATGAACCGCGTCATGTTCCGTGAGTGGTTTCCGCAGATTGTTTACAACCATCACCAGGCCGGGCCGCAAGGGACCGTGGTATACATTCCGCCTTGCCGCGATCCGTCCAGCTATAACATCCACCCCGCGGTGCTCAACGGCATTGAAGTCGTCAGCGCCAACATGATCCAGCGCTACCTCATGGAGGGCAAGCCCGGCGCCACCGTGCGGACCGGTGCCGGGTATACCACCTGGCTCAACGGCGACCTGTCTTCGATCTGCCACTACCACAATATGATTGCCATTTTCACCGAGACCGTGGGCGGCCCCGCGCCGTCCACCATTCCGCTGCTGCCGGCCAAGCTGCTGCCCAACGGCGATTACCTGGCGCCCATCACCCCGCAACCCTGGCATTTCCGGCAGTCGATGGATTACTCGGTATCAGGCAACAAATCCCTGTTTGATTACGCATCGCGGCATCGCTCGCAATTGCTGTACAACATTTGGCGCATGGGCCAGGATGCCATCGAGGCAGGCCAGCGCGATAGCTGGACGATTACGCCTAAAATCGTGGCGGCGGCCAAGGGGGGCGGCGGCGCCGGCTTCGTCAAGGGCGCTGCCGGCGGCGCCAAGGAATTCCAACGGCTGTTCCGCGACCCCGCCAAGCGCGACCCACGCGGATTCATCCTGCCCTCCGACCAGCCCGATTTCCCCACGGCCACGCAGTTTATCAATGCACTTCTGGGTACCGGGATTCAGGTGCATCGCACCACGGTCGATTTCGAGGTGGCCGGCAAGAGGTATCCCAAGGGTTCTTACGTGGTGAAAAGCGCCCAGGCTTTTCGGCCGCATGTGCTCGACATGTTCGAGCCGCAAGATCACCCCATCGAGATTCCCCCCCAAGGCGGCGCGGCCAAGGGGCCATACGACATGGCGGGTTACACGCTAGCCTTCCAATTCGGCATCAAATTCGATCGCATCATGGAAAGTTTCAGCCCCCCGGTGGAGGAAATCAAGGACCTGCAACTGTCGCCTCCGCCCGCAACCGTCGATGACGCCGACGGGGCCGTGGGGTTCGTCCTGCAGACCAATATGAACAACGCGTTTCGGGCGGTGAATCGGCTCCATAAAGCCGGTCAGGCAGTGCGCCGTTTGCAGGAGCCGTGGACAACCGATGGGATCAAACACAGTGCAGGGGTATTTTTCATTCCGCGCCGAAAAAACCTTGGCGCTCTTGCAGAAAACCGCCGCCGAGCTGGGAACACGCTTCGTCGGCGTCAAGGCGGCGCCGGACAAGGAAGCAGTCGAGGTCAAAAAGGTCAAGATTGGCCTGTGGGATTCCAACGGCGGCTCGATGCCTTCGGGGTGGGCCCGCTGGCTTTTGGAGCGTTTCGATTACGATTTCAAAGTCATCTACAACTTAAGCGATCCCAAGTTGGGCGAGAAATTCGACGTCCTCATTCTTGTCGACGGCGCACTTGGGGGCGGCAAAGGCGGCGGCGGCAAGGGCGGCGGCGGCAAGGGTGGTGCTGAGGGAAATTCCACACCAACCTTGAAGACGTTTATCGAAAACGGCGGCACCGTGCTCGCTATCGGCGGGTCCACGAGCCTGGGCAACCAGCTTGGATTGGGACTTGGCAACCCAGTGGCTGGCATGGGTCGCGAGAAATACTACATTCCCTACTCGTTGCTTCGCGTGTGTGTGGACAACACGCAACCGTTGACCTGGGGCATGGAGGATCATGCCGACGTGGTGTTCAACAGCAGCCCGACCTTCAAAATCGCCCCGGAAGCCGCCGACAAGTTCGCCATGACCAAGTTGGCTTGGTTCGATACGAAGACGCCATTGCGCAGCGGCATGGCAGTGGGCCAGCAATACCTCGATGGAGGCGTGTCCATGATTGACGCCAAGATGGGCAAAGGCCGGCTGGCGCTTTTTGGGCCGCAGGTCATTTATCGGGCTCAGCCGCATGGGACGTTCAAGCTGTTGTTTAATGGGATTGTGCAGGCGGGGGTGAGGGAGTGAGTCGACCAGGAAGAGACAACTAGTTTCTGTGGAAAAACTGCTTCGGGACAATTCTTTGCGTCTTAGCGTCTTTGCGCGAGCCACTTTTTTTGATCGAAAAACTCGCGCAAAGACGCAAAGACGCAAAGGTGGATTCGGGGAATCGTTCATGACGGCGGTAGAAATCATCGTGGGGCCAAAAAAAAGTCGTGTACAACTCAAAATGTACACCATCCCCTTTTTTCGCCCGATAAAGATCGCCGGTGTGACAAATGGCTAAATCGTATCTGGAAGTATTGAAGCGTGAGTTCAATGCAGAAGAGGGGTCATTCTTGATTGAATTGCGGTGTAGCCTGACTTGGGACAAGCAAGCCATTTCCAGGTTAATTATGGCAATGCAAGCGTGCTGCAAAGCGTGTGAAGGTGAAAAAAAAACTGGAACGCTGGCTCGCCGAAGGATTTTGGTATCTATCGGTGTTCGTTAGGAACTGGACAACACACCCGAATTTTCCTCGCCCACAGCCTCACGAATACCATGAAAATGCTCTGCTACGCCTGGACGACTTGGCGAATTGGTATTTCGCTGGTGTTAGCCCTTATAAAGCGGGACATGGATTTGATCCGTTGTAAGCGCCGGAAGCAATCATCAGCCGCCCCTTTGACTCGGGCTTGGCCAATTTTCACAAGTTCTACAAACCGCTGGTGGATGCCTGGGTTTTGTATGATAATGCTGGGCACTCACCGCGACTGATTGACGAGGGAGAAAAGCCATGACAGATCCAACCAAAATCATTCGCGATCCAGAGTTGCGGCATGTTGACGCCGCCTTGCGCCGGGCCGCGGCCCGCGCCCGCGAGTTGGGACTGCAAACGAATACACCCGTGTGGATCATGCGCGACGGCAAGATGATCGACCTCACGGCGGAGGCCAAAGCGAAGCAACACTCATCGACCTCGATCGAGGCCAAACCTGAACTTCCTTGACCGACGACATTAGCGGCACGTCTTGCCGCTCATTGGCCAATCCTCACCCTATCGAGATATTCGCCGACGCCAGCTTGATCTGCGGCGCTTGCAAGGTAATGGCCTCCGCCTCCACCTTGACCGTGCCGGCCCCCACCGCCAGGGTAATCGCCGCCGCCTCGATTTTGGCGGAGCCGGCCCCCACCGTCAGCGTGATCGCGGCCGGCTCGATTTTGGCCGTGGCGCCGCCCACCTTCAGCAGGATCGACTGAGCGGCCTCGGTTTCGATCTTGCCGCTGCTGACCTTGATGGTTTGGTTGCCGCTCTTGATGGTCAAGGCCTGGTCGCCGGTGATCGTGATGGTGTTTTTGCCTTCGATGGTCAGGGTGTCGTCCTTTTTGATGGCATGTGTGCGGCTGCCCTTTTCGAGGGTCACTTTTTCGTCGCCTGTCTTGATGGTTTCGGTACGGTTTTTCCAGATCTGGATGGTCTGGCTGCCGTCGTCGGCCTTGTCGCTGCCGACTTGCAGGGTGTCGTTGTTCTCGACAACGCGGTCGAAGTTTTTCTCGGCGTGAAAGTAGATATCCTCGGAGCCTTTTTTGTCCTCGAAGCGCAGCTCGTTGAAATTGTCGGCGCTGCCCTTGAGCGCACTTCTCGTCTTGAGGCCGCTTTGGGTCTTATTGTCGGGAAGGGTATATGGCGGCATCTGCTGCGCGTTGTAGACGCTGCCAACGATGATCGGCTGATCGGGGTCGCCCTCGAGGAAGGCGACGATCACTTCCTGGCCGATGCGCGGGATGTGGATCATGCCCCATTGCTTGCCGGCCCAGGGCGTGCCGACGCGGATCCAGCATGAACTGCCGGCGTCTTTCTTACCTTCGCGGTCCCAGGGAAACTGGACTTTAACGCGGCTGTATTTGTCGGTGAAAATCTCCTCGCCCTGGGGGCCGACCACCTCGGCGGTGTGGGTGCCGTGGACCACGGGCCGCGGCGTGGTGCGCGCGGGGCGAAACGGCACGTCGAGGGGCAGGCATTCGAAGGTGTTGCTGTAATCGAGCTTAACCTTGCCGCCGGTGGTGTAGGCGCCTTGCATGAAGGCCCTGTGGGTGATGCGCGTCAGCACATAGCTGCCGTCGCCGTTGAAATGCTTGTCGAGCGTGAATTTGCTGCCGGTGACGAAGTGCCGGCAGTCACTGGTGGCCTTGACAGTGACCGCCCGGACCGCTTCCTGCTGCATGCGGATGGCAACGGTGCGCGTGTTGTCCTGGAAAATGTCCTGCAGCTTCGAGGCTTGCTCGGCGCCGCCGGGGGCGATGCCGTCGAAACGCCCGGCGTAGCCGCCGGGGCAATCGTAGATCTCGAACTGGTCGTTGCCGGCGACCTTGAGCTGGTGGCTAATTGTGCCGCTTTTGGCCGTGGCGCGGATCGATTGATCGGCGGCCAGGTTCTTGTCGGGCATCTCGAAACAATAATCCCACAGGGTCGATTTGCCCGAGGTCAGCTCCTGGCGTTTTTCCCAGGAGCGGATACGCAGCTCGGTCTCGGCGGCGCCGCCCACGTCGACAAAGGTGATCTTCGCCGGTGCCTGCACGTCCTGGTGCGACTGCGGCGTGTTGGCCACGATCATCTGGTGGCCCGAGGCGCTGTGCTTGAACCAGTAGAAAATGCCCTCCTCCTCCATCAGGCGGCTGGCGAAAGCAAAATCGGATTCTCTGTACTGCACGACATAATCGCGCGGCTTGAACGTGCCCTGAATCTGCCAGGCCACGTCGAACCCGGTAACCACTTCCTTCAGAATATCCGGCACGGACAGTCTGCTGGAAAACCCGGCTGCGGACCTTACGCTGCAAAAGCCAGAACGCCGGCACGATTTCCGCCCGATAGCGAATAAAGTTCTCCTCCCCCTGGGCCGCCAATACCTCTTCACCCTCCGTGAGGATGACGCACACCCCGCTGAGATAGCGCTCGCTGGCGTCCGGGAGGACAACCGTGACGGTCATGGCCCGGCCGAGGACCTTGTCGAACTGAACAGCTGTCTTGGACTCGGCCAGCATGTCCAGTTTGAAAGTGAAAAGACGAGAAATTTCCTCGCTGCCGGAAAAGCTTTCAAGCAGCAGCGTGTCCTTCGGAAGTGGGGTGGATACGCGGAGCAGGCGTTTGTCTTGCGTGTACTTGGCCATGTCGAAAACTCCGTGACGAACCGGGCAGCCCTTGTGCAATGGTGCATTTGCTGTTTAGGATATGAAGACCATGACTTCCTGGAAGCAAACCGATGGCGCGGCCGAAATCGCAAGCGCGGGCCAGGCGCCTGGCAGAGCGGAACGGGACCGGGCCTACCCGGATACCGGCGGCGCTCGCGCGGCCGACGCCTGTTGATCGCCTTTCTGCTCTTCGGCGGCCTCTGCGGCTTGCTGATCTGGATCAGTCTTTGGCTGCACCCGGCCCGTGGTACATGCGTGATGGTGTTTGCCGCCGGCTATGAAGACAACCTCGCGGTCAGCCATAATGCCCACGGGCAGGCGGGCGGCATGGCGTTGGCTCAGCTGGCCGCCAGCTATCCTGCGGCCACGTCGATTTGGAGCAGTGGGACCCTGCAGGCACCTGGCAAACAGTCGATTCTTGACAAAGCGGAGGACTGGGATGAAGTTGACTTGAAACATTTTCGCGAGAGGACCTTGCTCCTCTATTTCGCCATGCACGGCGGCGCGGACGGCAAGGGAGCTTATCTGCTGCCGTCCAAGGCATTTGTTCCTGAAGCAATCGGCCTGGGTGATCCAGCGGCCAATGTGCTTAGGCTCGAAAACGTTCTCGACGGCATCAGCAAGCGGGTGAAGGCGAATCGCAACGTTGTGCTCGTGCTTGATTGCACCGGCATGAAAAGCAATCTGCCGCTCGGCATGCTGCACAACGATTTCGTCCATGAGCTTGTGAAACTGGACAGTAAGATCGCCGAGATTTCCAACCTGGTTGTGTTGTGCGCCAGCGGCGTGGACCAGCTTTCGTGGCCGTCTGACGACGTCGGCACAACGATCTATTCGCATTTTCTGATCGAGGGTCTGCAAGGCGCGGCGGATGGGGGGCTGCAAGACGGCAGTCGCTCCGGCCGGGTCAATGCTCTGGAACTGCATCATTATGTATCCGGCAAAGTGTCCGATTGGGTGCGGCGCAATCGGGCTGCCGAGCAGACGCCCATTTTGTTGCCCACGGGAAATGTCGGTGAGCAACGGGCGCGAGGTTTCCACTTGACGGTGGTGCCCAAGGATTATGTCGCTCCAGCCCCCAAGCTGCAGGGGGTTTTCGATCCACCCGAGAAACTTCGCCAGGCCTGGAAACGCCGTGACCAGCTTGCGGCCGAGGCGCCGCCGCCTGCCGCTTACGCACCGGCACAGTGGCGGCTTTACAACGACTTGTTGCTCCGCTTTGAACAGCTGCTGCAAGCGGGCGAAGCCACGGTGTCGGCAACGTTTCCCACCAAGCTGCGTGACGTCGAGCAAAGCATTGTCCTGGCCCGCAAGCTCGAGCTCCGATCGCTCGGCGGCACCTTGGCCATGCCGGCTGTCGTTCAACCGTGGGGCCCGGCCGACAAAAAGACGCACGAGGCGCTCAATGTGTTGTGGGACGCCGAGCCGAAGGACATCGCCAAACAGTGGGCGACATTGCAAAAGCAAGCACAGGACAAAAACAGCGCCGAGTTGCTGCGGCTGAAATTGATCGAGTTGGCATTGACCCGCTGCGCGGAAAACCCCGCCATGCATCTGGATAAGACCAATGAGGTGCTGCACGTGCTAGACAATCCGCTCCAGGTGCGATCCGCCGAGGCACATTTCCTGATCATGCTGCATCGTGATGTTGCCCGCGTGGAACGTGGCAATCTCCTTTCGGTGCCGCTGGTGCCGTCGAAATACTTGAAACCGGCGCTGGAGATCGGGCAACGGGCCGAACGGGCCGCGCTCGGATTGGCGGACGAAGGCACTACGCTGCAGGGTGGCCCATACGCCTATGCCGAGCAGGTGATGCCGTGGATTCGCGACAAGGTGACGGCCGCCGACGAGCTGCGCCGGCGCGGGCACGATCTGCTTTTCACCTCGGACGCAGTCAATTGGGACAGCGGGCGTGATCTGCTGGCCCAGGCGGACAGCTCATATCGCAAGGCGCAAGCCGCCGCAGGCCAGGTGCGATCGGCGATTGCCGTTCGCGATCGCGTGCTTTCGATGCTGCCCTACTATTCAAATTGGCTGAGCGCCCGCAGTTGGTCCGGAGATGACTCAACACTTCGCCAGAAGGTTGCAGAACTGTGGCCGACAGTTCACGCTTTGGCAGATCAGCTGGAAAAAAATGCGGACGACAACCCGGGCAGGAGGGCGCTGGTGCTGAACAGTATCTCGGAAACGGCCGAGCGCGTGAAACGCGAGTTTAGCGCCGTTCAGCAGGCATTTGCGAGTATCTGCAAGTCGCTCGATGGCCTCGAATCCGGCAACGATTGGCAAAAAGTCGATCAGGCTCTGCTGGTGCCTGTTATGGATGCGGCGTTGCGAGACCAGCTTCTCAAACAGCGCAGCGCGCTGTCCCGCGAACTTTTCAATGCCACACTGCTGCCCGGCAGCACAAACACGGCGGCTAGCGAACACGACAGCAATCGCGTAGTTAAGGCGGCGGCATGGCAAGGCAAGCTTGCCCTGGATTTGATGGGGCAACGCTGGGTGGATGAGGACAAGGGCCAGGACAAGCAGCGTGAGACGTTCGACCAACTGCAAAAACGACTGGATAACTTGACTGCGGCGAACTGGCGTCAGGAACTAATAACTGCCGGCGCCGCCATCGGCGCCCGGTGGCGTGACCTGCCCGTGGAAATCGCCAAGCGAACGCTTGCCGCCAGGAAAGCCGATGCTGCCGGCAATCTGCGGGCTGCCGATCGGCTAACGCGCTTGCTCGACGGCGCAGGCGCCTTGCAGCTCTCCGACAATGCGGCTCGACTCTATCGCCAACGTCAAGTGCAAGACGTCCTCCTGTGGCAGCAGCAGAGGACCCTCTTGGACCATTGGGCCAACGAGGACCCCACGCTTGAACATCATTACAAGACCGCGGGACAGGCATTCGTGAAAGATGCGAAAAAACTGGAGCCCGTGCACGAAGCCGTGAGGTCGGCCGAGCAGCAGCTGAATCAGGAGCAAAAATTGGTCGTCGCGCTGACCGGGGCGCCAGGTCTGCGAGCCGGCGGGTCGGCGGCCGGCGTGCTGCACTGGACCAGCGAGGACGAATTCCCATTGCAGTTCCGAATCGGCACCCGTGGCGGCACGCCAGGGATGTCCGGCCATCCCGTTGCCTGGGTGGAAACCAGCGACCAGGTCGAAGTCGTGGGACCGCTGGCCGGTCAGCGGCTTGTGCAGCCGTTTGACGGGCAGAGCGACGTTTCGCTGTCATGCGCTTTGCGGACTAGCTTGATCCGTGATGGCGAGGCCAAGGCGCCGGCATTGCCCACGCCCGCGGAGGCCAAGGTTGTCGTTCACGGCTTGTTCCGTGGTCAGCATCTCCGGCTGGAAACACGTTTACAAATTCATCCCGTTGCCGAAACCGTGGTGACCTCGCATCCATTGCCGGCCGCCGCGGCGGTGGCGGTGCGTGCGCCCGCGAATTGCACGCGGAGCTGGGCACCAGCCGAGGCTCTGTGGCGATCGTTCTCGATTGCACCGGCAGCATGGGCGCCGGCAAGGGACAGACCAAGGAGACCAGCAAATACTTCGAGGCCATCGAGGCGCTAAGGCAGGTGCTGCACCATGTGCCCCGTGGCACGCTGGTCAGCGTCTGGATTTTCGGGCAAGCGGTTGGCCCCGACAAAACCGCCAAGAACCCCGCCGATACCATTGAGCAGATTCAACCGCCGCTCGGCTGGGACCCCGAGGACACTCCCAGAATCGACGCACTTGTGGCGCGCGCCCAGGGCTTCGAGCCGTGGAACCTATCGCCGATCTTCCGAGCGATGTATACTGCCGCCAAACAGGACCTGGCCCGCGCGGTTGGTTTCAAAACGATGCTGGTCATCACCGACGGCATGGACAACTGCTTCGAGCAAGACGAAGCCCTGCACGGCGGCAAGAAGGACACGCGTGCGTTTCTGCTGAATAACTTCGCCGATGTGCAGATCGATATTATCGGTTTCAAGTTCGTCAGCCGCGAGGAGGAAGAGGCACGCAGGCAATTCGCGGCCATCGCGGAGCTGCCGCACAAGGGCCGGTTTTACACGGTGAGCGAGAGCCGCGACCTGGTGTTCCAGATGCGGAAATCGCTGCCGCAAAAATTGCACTACACCATTGAGACGACCGCCGACCGAACCCTGGTCGGCCTGCCGCCTGGCGGATTTGACGTCGGCCAAAGCGACCGCGACGATCAATGGGTTGCCGGCGGTCTGGCGGCGGGCGCTTACAATCTGCGGCTAGGAGGAGTCAGCCAATTAAGTCAGAGCATCGCCCTGAATCGCGGCGACATGCTGCTCATGGAACTGGGTTACGACCTGGCCGGCAAACAACGGCTGCGGCGGGTCATGCTGTCGGAAGCCGATTATCCGTCGGCGGTCGCCAAGGTGAGCGCGGGTTGGCGCTACGCGGTGCTGCAAAACCAACGCCTGGCCGGCAATGGCTTGCAGATGCTGATGACATTGGAAAAGCAGGCCGACCCCAAGGAGGCGGCGCTGCATGTTGCCAGGCCGACCAAGGTATGGCTCGAGGTGACGCCGCCCGTCGATGTCCCGGCGTCTTTTGTCAGCCGCTGGCATTATCAGCCCGGTTATCCAGCGCCGGCCTGGAGTCTGGACGTGCCGGCCTGGCCAGTGCCCGCGGGCGCCAAGGGTTTGGCCCGGCCGACCGCCCGTATGTGGTGGAGTGCGGCCCCGGCCTTCCCACCGGCGGCGAGCCTGGAGCGGGGCAGGGATTTCAATGTTCCGCGCCAGCTGGCTAACCGCATGGTGAGGGTTGAGGAAAGCGACGTCGTTATCGAAAGCGTCACCGTGGAAGATCATCTGGTCGAATTGCATCCTGGCGTTCGCGGCGCGGCGGGGCAGCTGAAATCGATGCCCTGCCTGGTGGTGCGCGTTGGGCATAAGCTCGATAATCCGGTGTGGGCGCAAATCCGGGGGCTGGAGGCGGTTGGGCAAGAGCACCGCTTCTACGGCAGTGCCGGCAAATACACTGCTATTTTCTGGCCGGTGACCGCAGACCAGGCGACGACAGCGCTTTCGGGCGTTGATGTTTTTTCGCTGACGGCGTTCAAACGCGACGCCCAGATGCGTCAGTGCATGGTGGAGCTGCGCAATCTTTATGAGCCCCTGGCGACGGAGCAAAGGCCGATGCAGCCGCTAAGGCAATTGGCCCTGCCCATCGAAACGGCGCCGGGAATGCTGCCATTCGTTTGGGATCAATAACGATACTAACCCGAAGGGCAAGCGAGGGCTGCCAGTAGCCCTCGCTTGCCCTTCGGGTTGGTATCGTTATCAAAAAGCAAAACCCCCGCGGCGGGTAGCTGCGGGGGCTGAGGGAGAGGCGGTTGACTTGGGCTTAGCGGCGCTGGCCAGCGGGAACGCTGCCGGTGCGGTTCATTTCGGTACGCAACTCGGCTTCGGCTTCAAGCCAGTCTTGCCGATCGGTTCCGCATGGTTTGCCGCGTTTGCACCACTTGTCATAAGCCCGCATGGCGATTTTTTCGTGCGGGACCTTGGCTGCCGGCATTGCCGGCGTGGTGGGAGTGGAAACTCGAGACATTGCGTGTCCTCCTTGAGTCAAGTACTTAACATTACAAGAGATCCATTACCCAACTGCCCTATATTCCATCAAATTGCCAGGCGGTAGGCAAGCATTATCTTGAAAAAAATGTGAATCCTGTGGTGCTTTCGCGATTTGCCGCTTTTGCCTGGACCAGTAATTCTGAGCTGTAACTTGCCTGGCTTGATTTGTTTATCAGGTGACACTACAATGAAATCAGAACCAGCGGCTTCGCGAAAAGACACAAGATCTCCGAGGGTTTCCTCTCCCCCCTCGGGATCCAGCGCGGCGGCTGGGCGGCGTAATCCATTTGCAACCTAATTCCAAGAGGCTCCAAAAAAGGGGTCAGGCACCATTGTGCGAAGCACCCTTCGGGCCGTTCCGGCAATGGTGCCTGACCCCTTTTTTGGAGCCTCCTATCCTTGTGGCTTGCCCAGGAACTCGGTGAGGTCAAGAGAAGGCCGCACGATGGTTCCGGGTGTCGGAGACGGCTGGAATGTATGAACGCTTTACCGACCGAGCTCGCAAGGTGATGCAGCTCGCCAACCAGGAGGCGCAGCGCTTCAACCACGAGTACATCGGCACCGAGCACATCCTCCTGGGCCTGGTCAAGGAAGGGTCGGGCGTCGCCGCCAACGTCCTCAAAAACCTCGACATCGACCTGCGCAAGATCCGCCTGGAGGTCGAGAAGATCGTCCAGGCCGGGCCCGACATGGTCACCATGGGCAAGCTGCCCCAGACGCCGCGGGCCAAGAAAGTCATCGAATACTCCATCGAAGAAGCTCGCAACCTCAACCACAACTACGTCGGCACGGAACACTTGCTCCTGGGCCTTCTGCGCGAACAGGAAGGCGTGGCCGCCCAGGTCCTCATGAACCTCGGGCTCAAGCTGGAAGACGTGCGCGAGGAGGTCCTGAATCTTGCTGGGGCACAACATGCCAGATCGAAGAAAGCGGCGGCGGGCGGCGGCGGCGAACGGACCGCCAACAAGGGCAAATCCAAAACTCCGGCCCTGGACAGCTTCGGCCGCGACCTCACCGAGCTGGCCCGGCAGGGCAAGCTCGACCCGGTCATCGGCCGGCAAAACGAGATCGAGCGCGTCATCCAGGTCCTCAGCCGCCGCACCAAGAACAACCCGGTGCTGCTCGGCGAGGCCGGCGTCGGCAAGACCGCCATCGTCGAGGGCCTGGCCCAGCTGGTCGTCGACAGCAACGTCCCCGAGCTGCTCCGCGACCGCCGCATCGTCGTGCTCGACCTGGCCATGATGGTCGCCGGCACCAAGTATCGCGGCCAGTTCGAGGAACGCATCAAGGCGGTCATGAACGAGGTCCGCCGCGCCAAGAACACGATCCTGTTCATCGACGAATTGCACACCCTGGTCGGCGCCGGCGGCGCCGAGGGCGCCATCGACGCCTCCAACGTCCTCAAGCCGGCCCTGGCCCGCGGCGAAATCCAGTGCATCGGCGCCACCACGCTCGACGAATACCGCAAGTACATCGAGAAGGACGGCGCCCTGGAACGCCGCTTCCAGCAGATCATCGTCAATCCGCCGTCGAAGGACGAGACGGTCGAAATCCTCCGCGGCCTGCGCGACCGCTACGAGGCGCATCACCGCGTCCAGATCAAGGACGAGGCCCTGGACTCGGCCGTCGAGCTGTCCGACCGCTACATCAGCGGCCGCTGCCTGCCGGACAAGGCCATCGACGTCATCGACGAGGCCGGCGCCCGCGTTCGCCTCAAGGCCATGACCCGGCCGCCGGATCTGAAGGACCTCGACGCCCAGATCGAGCAGCTCAACCAGGAGAAGGAAGCCGCCGTCGCCGAGCAGGACTTCGAGAAGGCCGCCCACCTGCGCGACCAGGCCGACAAGCTCAAGAAGAAGAAGGAACACGATCACCCGCGAATGGCGCGAGAAGTCCAAGGAGATCGACGGCGTCGTCGACGAGGAAGTGATCCGCGAGGTCGTCAGCAAGATGACCGGCGTGCCGCTGACGACGCATCGAACGACGACGAGACGCAACGCCTGCTCACGATGGAAGACGAACTGCACAAGACCGTCATCAGCCAGCACGAGGCGATCATGCGCCATCGCCAAGGCGGTCCGCAAGAGCCGGGCCGGCCTCAAGGACCCGAAACGGCCCATCGGCAGCTTCATCTTCGCCGGCCCGACCGGCGTCGGCAAGACGCTTGCTGGCCAAGCGGCTGGCCCAGTTCATGTTCGGCGACGAGAACGCCCTGGTGCAGATCGACATGTCGCGAATACATGGAGAAGCACAACGTCAGCCGGCTGATCGGCGCTCCGCCGGGCTACATCGGTTACGAAGAAGGCGGCCAGCTCACCGAGAAGATCCGCCGCCGGCCCTACAGCGTGGTGCTGCTCGACGAAATCGAGAAGGCCCACCCCGACGTCTGGAACATGCTGCTGCAGATCATGGAAGAAGGCCGGCTGACCGACAACGTCGGCCGGACCGATCGACTTCAAGAACACGATCCTGATCATGACCACCAACATCGGCGCCGAGCAGATCGTCGGCAGAACAGCGTCTGACCGACGTGTTCGTCGAAGACGCACGAGGAATCGACCTACGACAAGATGAAGGAAACGCTCAAGGAGGAGATGGAAAAGAACTTCCGTCCCGAGTTCCTCAACCGCGTCGACGACATCATCGTCTTCCGCAGCCTGACCAAGGACGACCTCAAGCACATCATCGACATCGAGCTGGCCAAGGTCATCAAGCGGCTCAAGGAGAAGAACCTGACCCTGGTGCTGACCGACGAGGCCAAGGATTTGCTGATCGAGAAGGGCTCGAGCCTGGAGTTCGGTGCCCGGCCGTTGCGTCGGGCCATCGAGCACCTGCTCGAAGACCCGCTGGCCGAGGATCTGCTCAAGGGCAGCTTCGAAGGCAAGGAACTGATCTCCGTCACCGTCCACGAGGTCGATGGCGAAAAGAAACTTTCGTTTGAGGCGACCGGGACCAAGGTCCAGGAGCCGGAACTGGCCGGAGCTGTCAAAGAAGGCGGGAATTGAGGGGGAGTAGAACGGAATTCATTCCGTTCTTCGCTACCAAGTAGAACGGAATTCATTCCGTTCTTCGCTACCAAGTAGAACGGAATTCATTCCGTTCTACGGCATTATGATGTAGAACGGAATAAATTCCGTTCTACGAGTGCTTGGACCTTGCCGCGTGCCGTTTAATATAATGGCTGTGCCATGCGCACATTCCTCATTGCCTTCTGGACGATTCCCTTTGCGTTTGTCGCGCCAGCCGAGCAGGCTCAGCCCGTCACCGCTCAAGACGTTATCCACAAGGCCATCAAGGCCCAGGGCGGCCAGGATATTCTCTCCCGCACCGTCGCCAGCCAACGGCTCACGCGCGGCATTTTCCACGAAGAAGACCTGTCCAAATTCACCGGCGAAAGCTTCAGCGACGCTCACCGCCTCAAGTACACGCTGCGCGGCACCGACGAAAATCGACCTGACGTGCGTGTCATGGTGGTCAACGAGGACGGCAAGGGCTGGGGCAGTTACAACGGCAACTTTTTCAATTTCGACGACAAGGTCGTCGCCCGCATGCGCATGTCCGCCCACGCCGACAAGGTGGCAAGTCTGGTCTCACTGGTCCGGGACAATGGTTACACCCTCACTCTGCTGGGCGAGACCAAGGTCAAAGACACGCCAACCATCGGCATCAAAGTGCGTTACACGGGCAGGCAAGACATCACTCTTTATTTCGACAAGAAGACCGGCTTGCTGACGAAAACGGCCTACCGCTTGAACGATTTGGAGAATGGCAAGGATTTTCTGCAGGAAGCCTACTATAGCAGGTTCGAGTGGTATGACCCGGCCGCCGAGGCGGAAAAGGTCTTGCGGTCGGCCAATCTGCCGAAGGTTGATGGGACGGAAGTTTTCAAGTTTCTCGAGGAGCGCACGCCCGACAAGGCGGATCGGGAAAAGATCGACCTGCTGATCCTGGAATTGGGGCGGACCGCGTTCAGCGCTCGCCAGAAGGCGTCGGCGGCCCTCCAGGCGATGGGCCCCAAAACGGCGGCCCAGTTGCGGGCCGCGCTGGCCAGCCCCGATCGCGAAGTCGTGGAGCGAGCCCAGCAGCTGCTGGACCATCTCGCCAAAAGCGAAGAGCCGAAGCAAGCGGCGGCCGCGGTGTGGCTGCTGGCGGCGCGCAGGCCGGCGGGAGCGGCCGAGGCGCTGCTCGCTTATTTGCCCGCGGCGGTGAATGAGGCCGTGGCGAAGGAAGTGCAATGGGCGCTGGCGGCCCTTGTGGAAAAAGACGACAAGTCCAGAGCGGTGGTCGAGAGACATTTGAAAGATGCCGATGAGCAACGCCGAGCGGCGGCAAGGGCCGTGCTAGGGCTGGACGACGGCGTCTTTCTCAACACACCGGGGCGGCGCGTGCTGATCGAGGGAGTGCGCCTTCCCCGCGCCGCACAGGTCTTCCGCGACGGCCAACTTTACATGGAGATCGAGACCGTGCAGCAGCAGTTTTTCAATCGGTTTGACGAATCTCTTTTTGCGCGGCCGTGAAGCGTCGTAACCATACCAACCCAAAGCGTAAGCGAGGGATGCTGTTGGCCCTCGCTTACGCTTCGGGTTGGTATGGTTTTTCTTGCTCCTCTCCTTAGAGCCTGCACATGCTAACCCGCACCATCGTGGTATCGCGAGACGAAGCCGGTCGGCCGGTGGTCGCGCTTCTCAAAGCTCATCTCAAATTGAGTTGGTCGCAGGCCCGTCATTTAGTGGATAAGCGACGCGTCCGCCAGGGACCGCGGCTTTGCAGGGATGCCCAAAGCCGGGTTCGCGCGGGCCAAAAACTGCGCGTGCAGTTGGAAGACACGCCCGCCGCGACGGCCAAAACGCCCAAACGACCAGAGCGACAGGAACGACCAGAACGACCCGTGCCTCAAACGCCTGTCGGACCCCAACCCATTCTGCGCTACGCGGACAAACAAATTGTGGTCGTCGAAAAACCGGCCGGTTTGACGACGATGCGGCATGCCCATGAGGCCGCCGAGTTTGGCAAGCGCGGCCAGCGCTATCTGCCGGCCACTCTGGCGGACTTGCTGCCGGCGCTGTTGGCGTCCCTGGGCCATCGCTCCGGAAAGGTCATCGCCGTGCATCGGCTCGACCGCGACACGAGTGGTTTGGTCGTTTTTGCCCGTAACCCGGAAGCTGCCAGGCATCTCGGGGCTCAGTTCCGGGGCCACTCGACGGACCGCGCCTATGTCGCATTGGTGCGGGGCAGGGCGAAGTCGGAGCGCATCGAGTCGCTGTTCATTGCCGACCGCGGCGACGGCCGGCGCGGCAGCAGCGCGGCGCCCGACGACAGCGCTCAGCGGGCGATCACATCGGTGCGCGTGCTTGAGGAATTGGGGGCCTACACGTTGGTGGAATGCGCATTGGAGACGGGCAGGACGCATCAGGTCCGCATCCATCTCGGTGAGCGGGGCACGCCGATCTGCGGAGAGCGAATTTACGATCGGCCATTGCACGGCGCGCCGGTCCGCGACGGCAGTGGGGCGAAGCGGCTGATGCTGCACGCAGCCAATCTGGCTCTACGGCATCCAACCACGGGCAAGGCGATGCAATGGAACTCGGCATTGCCCGTGGACATGGAGCGGTTGGTGAAAAAGCTGCGGTCATAAGAACAGCAAGAAAAACGATACCAACCCGCAGCGCAAGCGCGGGCCAACAGCATCCCTCGCTTGCGCTGGGGGTTGGTATCGTCCTAGCGCTCCAGGTCACTTTTGCCGGCTGGCTGCCGCCAGCAGGATCGGCACAATTTTCGGCTTGGGCACCATGACTCCGATGACGCTGCCATGGCGATGCGCAAGTTGATTGAAGTTCAAGCGCAGGAAGGCGTGAAGGGCGGGGTCAGGTTTGGCAGCCAGATATTCCCTGGCCAGCAAAGCCATGTGCCGGTCGTAGGCGCGTTGGCTGTGTGAATGGACGCTGTAACGGCCTTCGTGGCGGCGCAAATCCCCGTCGAACGCCGGGCTGATGTGGTAAAGCTCGTGAAACAGCGTGACAAACTTCTCGTCGAAATCCTGGTCGAGGAAACGCGGCAGGCAAAAGGTGACCAGGTAAAGAAACTCGGTGGCGTCCAGAAAATAACGCTGCACCTGATAGGTGACGCCACGGCGCTGCTTCGTCAGCTGGCCGCACGGAAAACGCAACGGCGTCACTCGCGCTTGCAGCCCAGACACGCGCGGATTGCGAGCCTGCATCACGCCAAACAGCAGCCGAGTTACGTCAATGTGACGCAGATCCTGGCAGCGCTCCACGATATCGGCGCACAACCGCTGGACATGACCCGTGAAATCGAATGGTTGGCTTGCGTCGCCGGTCAGCAGCCAGGGTGGCGAGGCGGCGCTTTGCGGGTGGGCGCTGGGTGCCCGCCGCGGCCGGATGATTTGCACCGGCAACTGTGAATGGCACTTGCCCCATTGGTAGGCCAAAGGGTGCAGACTCGCAGTTGACCGAGCTCCGCTGAATTCCATAATCTCTTCGCCTCCATCGCGGGCCCCCAGGCGGAGATGAGCCAGCTTCTCCAATCTTCCCGTTTCCCCTGCGGCGAGTCAAGCACGTTTCTTCAGCCATTTTGCCCCTTGCGGGAAATCGTGGTGCAATATCGCTGAGCAAATTCGTTAAAGTCCGGCAGGTTTATGTGCCGATCTCTGTAATTACAAGGTTCGGGCGTAAGAGCCTATCCGAAAAAGGGGTCAGGCACCGTTGCCGGAACGGCCCGAAGGGTGCTTCGCACAACGGTGCCTGACCCCTTTTTCGGATAGGCTCTAATTGGGGGGAGCAACGCAAATGACCATTCTTCGCCGAAAGTCTGAGTGGTTGGCCATTGTCGCCGGGATGATCCTGTGTTGGACGAGCGGCTGCCAGACCTATTTCCCCGAAACGGGGCAAACCTTGCCGAGCGGTTACTACCTCAAGCATCAGCCGCAGTACGTGCCGCCGTCGCCGGCCTTCCCGTTGCCGAAGGAAGAAGCGGGTTTGGAGCAGGCTAACAGCAACGCGGCGGCGAACCCCGGCACGCCCGTGGCGCGATAACTGACAGACACCAACCCGAAGCGCAAGCGAGGGCCAACGGCATCCCTCGCTTGTGCTTCGGATTGGTATCGGTTATGCTCCGCTCGCCGCAGCACCGCTCAAACAAACATTTCCTCACTTTCCCGTTGCATCTGGACCGCCCATCGGCCTACAATAGCTTGCAATGTGCCCGTGGCATGGTGGCGGCCCACGACGGACATTTCGTCGTCCGCCGCGGGCATGGGAGGTCTGGCGATGAAAATGAGCTTGGTAGTGCTCACCGAGGGGAAAGCGTCGGGCAAGATCATACCTGTCACGCTCTCCCAGTTTATCATTGGCCGCGATCCTCAGTGTCAATTGCGGCCAGCCAGCGCGCTCATCAGCAAACGGCATTGCGCCCTGATCGCAAGAGGCGGCAAGCTTTTCATTCGCGATTTCGGCAGCACCAACGGCACCTTTGTCAACGACGTGCAGGTCAAAGGCGAGTGCGAGGTCAAGAACGAGGATACGCTCAAAGTCGGTCCATTGCTGTTCCGCATTGCCATCGAAGGAGCGCCGGTGCCGGTGAACAAGCCGACGCCCTTGCCTCCGCCCGCCGCCAAGGAAGCCGCCAGCGACGACGATTCGGTGGCCGCCATGCTGATGGACATCGTCGACGACAGCAATACGCCGGCCAAGGATGCCGTGCCGGAGGGCAGTACGGAAATGGAAATGGTAACGCTCAACCAACCGCTGCCGCCGGGCGAGGGCGAGGCCAAACCCGCCGAAGCCGCCAAAGCCGAAGAAGGCAAACCGCCAGCCAAGGCCGCCACCAAGAAACAGGACATGAACGCCGACACCTCCGCGGCGGCCAATGCGATCCTTCAGAAATACATGCGCAGACAGCGTTAGAGGAAGGGATGAGGGATGAGGGTTGAAGGATGAATAGTGAGCCACCCCTTCATCCCTCATCCCTCATCCCTCATCCCTCATCCCTGCGCCGCCGCCTCCTGGCGTGGTTCACACGCCATCGCCGCGATCTGCCGTGGCGGCACACCCGTGATGCCTACAGTATTTGGGTCAGCGAGATCATGCTGCAGCAGACCCAGGTGGCGACAGTCATCCCTTTTTACGAACGCTTTCTCAGAGCTTTTCCAACGGTCGAAGCCCTCGCCGCGGCGGACGAGCAGGATGTGCTGCGGCACTGGGAGGGACTCGGCTACTACCGCCGAGCACGTCACCTGCACCAGGCCGCTAAGCAGCTGACGACTGAGTATGGCGGCTGCTTGCCCGACGACCCGGATAAATGGCGGCAGCTGCCCGGCGTCGGCCGTTATACCCTGGGTGCCGTGCTTTCGCAGGCCTTCGACCGACGTTTGCCAATCCTCGAGGCCAACAGCATTCGCGTGCTGTGCCGTTTTTTTGCCGTTCGCGAATCGCCGAAGCAAACGAATGTGCTGAACGCATTGTGGAGCCATGCGGAACAGCTGCTGCCAGGCAAGGGTGCCGGTCAGTTCAATCAGGCGTTGATGGAGTTAGGTGCGCTGGTGTGTACGCCGAGGGCGCCGGCCTGCGGGCGCTGCCCCCTGGCGAAAGATTGCCTTGCCCGCCGCCTGGCCATCCAGGAGACATTGCCCGTTCAGAGGCCGCAACCCACGCCGGTGGCCGTCGACGAAGTGGCCGTGGTAGTCCGGCGCCGCCGCGAGGTCCTGGTGGTGCAGCGGCCGGAGGTCGGCCGTTGGGCCAATCTCTGGGAGTTTCCTCACGATGCCTTGCAGGCCGGGGAGACACACGCGGTCGCTGCCGCGCGAATGCTGCCTGCCAAGACAGGAATCGACGCCGATTTTGGGCGGGAACTCACGACGATCACGCACGCGGTGACGCGCTATGCAATCACCATGGTCTGCTTGGAAGCGACTCATCGCCGAGGCAGATTCAACTCCGCGTTCTTCCAAAAAGGCCGGTGGATTAATCCAAGGCAGCTTGGGCAGTTGCCGTTCAGTTCTCCCCAGGCGCCGGCTGGCGCAACTCATGGTTTGAACGGCGGCCCTCGCTGGCGCTCGGGTTGGTATGCATACCAACCCGAAGCGCCAGCGAGAGAAAACGCAAACCTCACAGCTTTTTCTCCGCCTTTTTTCTCCGCCTTGGGCGGCCCCGGCGGATGTGGCGGCTGATATTTCGGAATTGCCCGCTCTTCATGCTTAGGCAGGGCTACCACGGCCGGCGGCGTGCGCACGGCCACGGCGGTCTTCGGCGCGATGGGCGCCTTCGGTAAATCCAATTTGACGGTTTTCGGCGGGTCAGTGTGCTTGATCGGCACGCCGCCCTGCACCAGCATCTTGGCTTCTGAGTCACGCCGCACCACACCAGCGTCGCGCATCTGGGTCGCCACTTTTTGCTGTGTGACCAGCTCCTGCTTCGACACTCCTTGCAGCTTGACCACATGGGGAGCGACCGCACTCGCCTTGACCATGCTCAATGAACTCAGACCGGTAACCCTCATATTGTGAATGTCCTTGAGTGACGCCAGGGCCGTCACGTTTTGCACATGGGTAATGCCAATGTCCTTTTGGACAAGGACGGCGGTCGTCTTGTTGGCGGCGATGGTCCTGAGCGCGGCAGCCTGCTGAACCAACGTCTGCGGCGGCCGCGGCACAGAGCCAAGGCTTCGGGCGTGGTAAAGGTCCCGCAACCCCGCTTCCCACCTGGGCTGAGCGCAGGAACTGATGGCGGTAAAAGCCGAAGAGAGGATCGAAGGCGCCGGGCACTGGGTGATAGTCGGTCCAGGCCACGAAACCGCGTTGGGCATAGCGAGCGTCGAAGTAATCGCCGAAATAGTAATGGCGATGGCCCGGCGGAATGAACAATGCCCCCAGCATGAAATCGACGCTGACCACGAATTGGGGAACGAAGGGGCGCCTGGCCCCTAGCCGAGATGCCCAGATCAAAGCGCACGGGGGAGAAAAGCAGGCCGCATTCCTCCAGCGGATAATCCCAGTAATCCTCGATGAACAGGCAGCCGGTCGGCGTCCACACGTAGTGCGCCGGCCGCCACACCCAGTGGGCTTGAAAGAGCACCCAGTGGCCGGGCCGCCAATAATAGCGTGCGTCGCGATAGACCCAGCAGCCTGGCGCAGTAGAAATGGTCGACGCTGGGCGCCGGCGCCGAAGGTCCTTTATCGAGTGTGGGCGGCGGGGCCGGCAAGTACTGCACCTGTGCCACGGCCTCCGGCGCCCAGAAGCCGGATACGAAAATCCAACCCCTATCGGTGTTCTGCCAGTGTCCCGGCAGCCAGCGCCGTCCGGGAGGGGCCGCCCGCCAGCAACCGCTGATCCAGATAAAATCCTTGGCGTCGGCGTCATAGGCCCAGTAGCCGGGGAGCCACTGGACATTGGCGCCCTCCGGCCTTTGATCGGGCGGCAACTCCTCAATCGGCGCGGGCGGTTGCCGGGGCACCTCGGCGCCCTGGCGTGGATCGGGGTTGTCGGGCTGGGCAAATCCTTCATGAATGGGCCCGCGTGCCAGGGCATCGGTGCCCGGCGGCTGCGCGAGGATTTCCTGCGTCTGGGATGGGCTGCCAAAGGACAACAGCACCGCCAGGACTATGCTTGCTCCCACAGCGGACATGGCACGACGCTTCACGGATCGCCTCCTTTTTATTGTTTGCGATTTTGGCAGAGTGAGGGGTTAATCTTAGCGAACTCGGTTTAGGTTTCGACCCAGTTTCAGACCGTTTTCGGCCCTACTGTTGTTTGGCCAGGCTGGAAGTGTTAGAGTGATGGCCCTGGAAACAGAATCGGAGGTGGTTCGATGCTCAAGAGCATAGTCGGAGTGGTAGTTGGGTATGTCATCTTCGCCGCTTCGGGAGTAGCGCTTTTGCAGTTCTCCGGGCAGGACCCGCATGGGGAGGCCTCGGTGCCCTTCATGGTTGGTGCCATCGTCTACGGGGCTGCGTTCGCACTGCTGGGCGGGTATGTCAGCGGGTGGATTGCGTCCCGCCGTCCGTTCGCCCACGGAGTAGTCGTCGCGGGCATCCTCGCTCTGGTCGCGGGCGTGTCACTGGCCGCCACGCTGGGTGGTGGGCATATCTGGTCCCAGGTGGCGGCGCTGACAGTGATGGCCCCGGCGGCAGCCTTCGGGGGCTGGCTGCGCGGCCGCGTGGCAAGAACCGCCGCAGGCGCTTCACCTTAGTCAGCCCGCTATACTGGTTTCGCGGTAAGAAGGCGTTGCGGATGCCTTTCGTCGCCATCCATGGGCATTCATTATCATCCCGTTTCGTTCACGGGGATGTGTGGGGGTCTGCAACGCAACGCATTTTGGCGGGAAATGGCAAAACGGGCTTGCAATGCGTGGAAAAACGGCACACGGAGTGTGCCTACTACTTTGCACCCATCACCCCCCGATCGCGTGCATCGTCCGCAGCGGCTTGATGAACCGCGAGGTGTTGATCTCGTGCCCTTCCCACTTGTCGCGGACATTGCGGCGGATCGATCTCGGCAATGTCGGCGTCCGGCCGCGCCGCGCAGCAGGACGTTTTGACATCGACTTCGTCCAGGGCGAACAGGCAGTTGCGCAGCTTGCCGTCGGCCGTCAGACGGACGCGATTGCAGCTCATGCAGAACGGCCGCGAGACCGAGGCGATGATGCCGACGCGTGCCGCCGCCGTCGGTGTAGACGAAATCCATCGCCGGGGCACGCGGATCGTAGTCCTCGGCCGGGCACCAGCGGGGCGACTGCGCTGCTCCAGTTGCTCCAGGATTTCGTGGGCGAAATAGACCTTGTCGCGCTCCCAGTGCTCGGCGCCGATCGGCATGTACTCGATGAAACGCATTTCCAGCCCGTGCTCCCGGGCAAAGTGGGCCAGCGGCACGACCTCGTGCTCGGTGATGCCGCGAATGCTGACGGCGTTGATCTTGATCGGCTCGAAACCGGCCTTCTTGGCGGCCAGGATGCCGGCGATCACCTTGTCCAGGCCGTCGCGCCGCGTCAGTTGGCGGAATCGCTCCGGGTCGAGCGTGTCGAGGCTGATGTTGATGCGCCGCAGGCCGGCGTCGTAAAGCGCCTGGGCGTGGTCGGCGAGCAGGATGCCGTTGGTGGTCAGGCCGATGTCGTTGATGCCGGGGATGGCGCAGAGCATCCGCACCAGAGCCGGCCAGATCGCGGCGCATCAGCGGTTCGCCGCCGGTCAGCCGCACCTTGTCGATGCCCAGCGGCACCGCGACGCGACGAAATGGGCGATCTCCTCGAAGGTCAGCAGTTCGGCCTGTCCATGAAGACGACTTCTTCCGGCATGCAATAGGTGCAGCGGAGGTTGCAGCGATCGGTGACGCTGATGCGCAGGTTGTTGTGAACCCGGCCGAAGGTGTCAGACCAGATGGCCGACGCTGGGCATCAAGGACGCGGGTATGCTCGTCAGATTTCACGTCTGCTCGGGATGAACCCACTCGGCCGTCCCGTCAGCCCAGTTTTCCTTCTTCCAGATCGGCACCAGTTCCTTGAGCCGATCGATGGCGTAGCCGGCACGCCTCGAACGCCTCGGCGCGATGCGGACAACTCACCGCCACCGCGACGCTGACGTCGCCGACCTCGAGATGGCCGAGCGCGATGGACCAGCGCGATTTCGCCGACCGGCCAGCGCTGGCGGGTGTCGCTCTCGATCTCGGCCATCTTCTTCTCGGCCATGGCCGGGATAGGCCTCGTAATCCAGAGCCACCGTGACCCGTCGCCGGTCAGGTCGCGGACCGTGCCGAGGAACGTCGACGACGGCGCCGCAATCGGGGCGGCGCACCTGCTCGGTCAAGGTATGGTAGTCGATGGCGTCGTGGGTGATGTGGATCATGTTCCATTCTCGTAGGCCGACGCATAGTAGTAGGCACACTCCGTGTGCCGTTTGCGTCTCAACGGCACACGGAGTGTGCCTACTACTATGTGCAGTTAACCCCCGCTCACCGGCGGCAACAGGGCGATCTCGTCTTGGCCGGCAATGGCGTGCCCGTCGCTCGGCAAACTCGTCGTTGACCGCCATGGCTGAGCGCTCGCAGCAAGCCAGCCAGGGCCGGCATGACGCTCGCCAATTGCTGCCGGAGCTGCTCCACCGTTGCCCCCTCCGCCAACTCAATGTTCACCGTCTCAGCTGCCGGCGAGGTCCCTGGCACGGGCGAACAAACGCACCACCACCATCATCGCAGCACCAGGTGGCGAAGCGGTTCAAGGAGACGGCGCTGCACGGCCGGCATCAAGCCGTAAGCCAGAGCCAGATACTGGGCGGGATGCAGCGTGCGTTTGCCCGCGCCGTCTTCCATCTGCATCCGGCAACTGCTGCACTCCGTCGAGCCGAACAGCACGCGCGGCCGCCGCAGCTCTTCGAGCATCGGCTGGCCCGCGGCCAGGGATATCTCGTAGTTGGCTGCGCCTCAGGCCAAACGTGCCGGCCATGCCGGAGCAACTCACGTCGATTGTATGCACGCGCAGGCCGGGGATCAACGACAAGCAGGCCCGGACCGCGCGGGCACGGCGTGGTTGAGCGCCTTCACATGGCAGGGAACATGATGGCCGACCCCGAGGTCGAGCTGGCTGAAAATCGGTGCGCAGGCGGCCTTGCTGGTGCAGATCCCAAAGATATGCGGTGAATTCGACCGTCTGCGCCGGCCACCAGCTTGGCGTCGGGATCGTCCAGCAAATCGAGGTAGTCGTGGCGTGAGCATCAGGGCGGCGGTCGGTTCGGAGCAGACGATCGGGTAGCCTTCGCGGGCGGCCTCGGCGAGCACGCGCAGGTTGTGCTCGGCAGCTTCGCGGGCGGTTTCGACGTCGCCGTAAGCCAGGGCCGCCATGCCGCAGCCGCCCTGACCGGCGGGCACGTAGACGTCGATGCCGTTGTGGTGCAGCACCGCCACCACCGCCTCGGCGATTTGCGGATCGATGTAGTTGGCGATAGACATCGACGAAGTAGGCCACCCGCGGCCGGCCCGACCGCGGCTTGCCGCGTCCAGCCGCGCCGCCGGGCCGACGCAGAAACGGCGCGATCAGCAAAGGCGGCAACCGGCGCTGTCGCCGCGACAGGCCAAACGAGCTTTTCCAGCAGCCAGCGCCACGCGGGCTGGCCAGGCAATGATTGACCAACGGAGCGAAAGTGCTGCCCAGGCGGGCGAACATCTCCGCGCGGGCCAGGACCCAATCCTCCCGGTCCAGGCCGTGCTCGGCGACATTGGCGGCCTTGGCCTCGAGCATCAGCTTCGGCACGTTGACGTGGGCCGGGCACTCCACGGCGCACATCTTGCAATTGACGCACAGGTCGGCCACGGCGCGCACCTCGTCGGATGAGAACAGTGCGCGGATCGGTCTCTTCCTGCAGCAGATGACGGAACAGGTTCGCCTTGGCGCGCGGCGTGGCCGCTTCGTCGCGGGTGGCGCGAAAGATCGGGCACATGCGCTGGCCCGGGACGTCGGCCGGCACTGGCCGCAGCCGTTGCAGCTGGACGGTCTCCTTGCGGATCGTCGCCAGGCTGCCAGCGGAGGTGACGCTGCGCCGGCTCGGCCTGGGCCGGCAGTCCGCTCCGCAACGGCCACGGCGGCAATTGCGGATCGGGACCGATGATCTTGCCGGGATTGAAAATGCCATGCGGATCGAAGATCGCCTTGAGCTGGCGGAAGACGGGAAAAAGCGGGCCATATTGGCGGGCGACCCACGGCGTCCGCGCCAGACCCGTGCCGTGCTGCGTGCTGATGGTGCCGCCCAGCTCCATGGCCAGCGTGTGCACGTCCTCGGCGATGGCGGCCAGAGCGAGCGACGTCTTCCGGGCGGTCGCAGATCGAGGAACGGCCGGGTGTGGACCTGGCCGGTGCCGGCGTGGATCAGGAACGACGCGGTCGTCTCATGCTGCCTGAGCACTTCCTGAACGCCGTGGCAGGTAACTCGGGCAATTGCTCCAGCGGCACGCCGACGTCCTCGATGAACGGCATCGGCTGGGTTCCGCCGCGCAAGCTGTACAGGCTCGGCAACGCGACCTCGCGCAGACGCCAAAGTTGATCGATGTCCGCCTGTTCGAAGGCGGGCACGGCGTGGATAGCCAGGTTATTGTTGCGATAGAGCAAGGTCGGCCAATTCCAGGGCGGCATCGCGGGCCTCGCGCGGCGAATCGGCCTCGTACTCAATGAGCAAAACCGCTTCCGCCTCGGGTGGCACCAGCATGCGACGTTGGCCGCTTCACTGGTCCGGGCCAGGCTCAGCAAACGGCGGTCGATCAACTCGCACGCCGAGGGCTGGCTCGGCAGCGCGCTCCGGACAGCTTGCAGAGCGGCGTCGAGGCTGGCAAAACCCAGCAACAACAGCGCCTGCCCACCCGGCAACGGCACCGTGCGCAGCGTCGCTTCGGTAAACAGAGCCAACGTGCCCTCGGAGCCGATCAGCAGCCGTGGCACATCCAGCGAGTTGTCCGAAAGAACACCGCCCAGCGTGTAGCCGCAGCGGTTGAACGCAGTCCGCCCTGCAGCGGAACGAATCAGTTCGTCGTTTTGCTCCAGCAGGATGGCAACCGTGCCGGCAATGTCGTGCCAGTGCGTGCCATGAGCCGTTGAGGGCGGGGGCGAGGGCGAGGGCGTTTCGACAGGCTCACGGCCTGCCCCGACGACATCGCCATTGTCGAGCACCAAACGCAGGGCGGCGACATGATCGCGGGTATAGCCATGTTTGATGGCGCGAGACCCGGACGCATTGGTGGCCAGCATGCCGCCGAGAGTGCAAGTGGCGGCACTGGCGGGGTCGGGCGCGAAGCGCCGGCCATCGCGTGCCAGGCGGGTGTTGACTTGCTGCAGGGTCACGCCAGGTTGAACGCGGATGGTGTCGGACCCGACGTCGACGATCTGCCGAAAATGCCGGCTCAGGTCCACCACGAGGCCGGCGCCCGACGATTCCCCGGCGACTCCTGCTGCCGGCGCCGCGCGGGACCAGCGGCACGTGATGCTCCGCGGCATAGCGGACGAGCGCCTGCACGTCGGCTTCGTCGCGCGGCACCGCAACGCCGAGCGGCTGCACCTGGAAAATGCTGGCGTCGGTGCTGTACAGCGCCCGCGTCAGCACGTCAAAGTGAAGTTCACCTTTGAAGAAACCCTTCAGATCATCGGCAAGCCGGCCGCGTTGTTGTTCATCAATTGGCATGACTAAGTAATAACGTAAGCGCGGTGGGAAGGAGAGTCAATTGTGACTGCCTGGCAGCAAAAACCCATGCACGAACTCCAGATCGCGCGACCCCAGTTTTTGCGTCTGTGCCGGCGTCATCGTGAAGGTCAGCAATGCCTGGTCGCCGTTTGGCGCCGCGACCGCATAGAAGTATTGCACCGCCCGAACTCCGTCGAGGTCGCCCTCGCCAGCCACCAGGTAGGCCCATTGATCGCTTGGCAGCTTGATTTCCTCGGCCTTGATCAGCGTTTCCTGTGTCCACCCCGGCGAGTTGGCGGCAATGCCTTTGACATCCTCCGCCGAAAGGTGCTTGCCGGCTTCGGCCTTCTTCCACGGAGCGATCGACACCTGGGCCACGAACTCGCCGCGATCCATCAGCCGCAGCACGGTATGGGCGTCGCCGCGGCCTACAATCTGCCATTCGCGCGCGTGCCGCAGCTCGAAGCGATTTTTGACATCCTTGAACAGCAGGTCGGTCATCGACCGGGCGCTGGACCCTCCGGCACCGGCACCAGCGCGGCGTCGCTAAGCTCGTTGACCGGGTCGATCGGCGTGCGGCTCAGCTTGACGGCCAGTTCCAGCGACGACGCCGGGCTGACCGGGCCGGCCTCACGTTCGTCCTTTTGATTCCAATCCACGGCAATGAGCCGCTTTTTCCCGGTGTCGAATCGACAGGTTGCCTTGACGGTGCTGCTGACCGTGGCGCCCAGGTCAATTCCCGTTGCGGTACCGGTGACGGTGAAAACCGCGATGCCGTCCCGCACCTGATCGAGTTTGGCGGCGACGGTGTTTTCGCTCAGGGCTTGAAGGTGGCAAAGCGCCTGGACTGCCCCGTTGCCCAGCTTCCAGGATTCACCGACGCTCACATCCTTCGATGGCAAGACGCCGCTGACGGCCAGTGTGTCGAAGTGATCGGCAACGTCCAGCTCCTCGCGCGTCATGGCGCCTTGCGGGCAATAAACCTGGACGCCGTCCCGACCGCGCTGCGCCACCAAAAAATGGTGGGCCGGGTCGAGCGTGTTTTCCATCTTGTTGGCATCGACGACAAGCGACACCCTAGCGGTTTTGTAATAGTGCGCGGACTTGACGGCGGTGCCTTCGGGGCCGGCTTCCAGCAGACGCTCGGCATAATCATGCGTGGCCGTTGCGGATTCCTTGAAGACGATTTCCTTGCCATCCTGCCGCAGCTTGAGCGAACCGCTCAGGGACAGGGAAAGCTTGACGTCGTGATAACTGCCCACCAACGGGCCTTCCGACAGCGACAGCGTTTGAGACTGGGCGGCGCCGGAGACCGTCAAAGCGATAACCAGGCTTACCAGGATTCTACAGAGTGCCATTGCCCCTCCTTGAGCCAAACAGCGTGCGTGAGTCCACTGTAAAGTAGGTCCCGCTTGCCGAGCGGGACCTGAACATTCCGCCACTGAGGTCTCGAATGAGGTCCCGCTCGGCAAGCGGGACCTACTGCCGAATCGTGCGGCAGCCGCACGCGCGGCAGTAGGTTACAGCGGGGTGGGGGGGGCGTCAACCCGGCTTGCAATTGGTAGTTTTTTTCACCGCGAAGACGCAAAGTGCGCAAAGAAAGACAGCTCATTACCTCTACCTTTGCGTGCTTTGCGCCTTTGCGGTGGAAATGACAGGGCTGTCAATAACGACTATAAGAGCTTACGCAGGTCGGCCACGGCATCAGCGTTTGTGGCATCGAACCCGTCCTCTGGCATCTTCAGCGCTCCCCCAAAGCGGATGTGCGGCCTGCGCCGCGGTTGACCGATCAATACGTCGCTCCCGCAGCGAGGCATGGACCTGATTGCATCCTGTCCGCGCGACAATGTCGGCGACCGTGAACCGATTGATGCCGCCTGCCGGCAAGACAGCGATCCGACCCGCCGCACGGCAAATCAGCTCCGCGATCCGCTGCGAGCCGTTATACGCGGTTTCCTCCTGGCCGCTGGTCATTACCCGTGTGATCCCCAGTTCGATTAGTTGGTCCAACGCTTCGAACGGGTCAGCCGTCACATCGAACGCGCGGTGAAACACTACCTCGTGGCCGGCGGCCTGCCGTGCGAGTTGCCGGCAACGGTCCATGTCCACACGGCCATCCGGTGTCAGAATGCCAAAGACGATGCCGGCGGCCCCGTGCGCCAGTGACAGATCGGCGTCCCGCTGCATGACTTTGAAATCGGCGGCACTGTATGCAAACCCGGCAGCTCGGGGCCGGATCATGACCAGGACAGGCAGATCAACGGCGGCCTTCACTTCGACCAATGTGCCCAGCGACGGTGTCAACCCGCCCAGGGCCAGGGCCGCGTTGAGTTCGACACGGTCGGCACCGCCCGACTTGGCCGCGAGGGCATCGTCGACAGAGGCGATGGCGATTTCAAGCAAGACGGATGGCGGCATGGGTAGCTTCCTCGGAAGGCGTTGAACTTCACACAGCCTCGCCAATTTAATTCTGCTGTCACCGTTTAGGGTAGGCAAGCTCATCGTGCCTTAATCAGTAACCGTTTAACCTTCCTTGCACGCTGTGCTGTCGCATTACCCCACCGCGCTTCTCCGTTCAGGAGGTCTCTCACCATGCAGTGCAAGTACAAGTATCTGTGCGCTTCCGTCACGATCACGGCCCTAGCCGCCGCCGTCACCTGGACGCTCACACGGTCCAGTGCCAACCAGGCCGCCCCCAATCTAGCCGGCAAACCCGCCCTGCTGCCGATTGCCCAGGTGGTCCTCTTCAACAGCGGCGTCGGCTATGTCCAGCGCGAGGGCGAGGTCACAGGCGACGCCCGCGTGGAGTTGACTTTCCCCACCAGCGACGTCAACGACCTGCTCAAGAGCCTGGTCCTGCAAGACACCGCCGGCGGCCGGATCGGCGCCGTCAGCTACGACAGCCAGGACCCGGCCGAGAAAATCCTGCGCAGCTTCGCGCTCGATCTGAATCAAAACCCCACCTACGCACAAATCCTCAACCAGGCCCGCGGCGAAAAGATCGACGTGATGCGCCAGGAGAAGCCGGGCGCCACTCCCCACAAAGTCACCGGCACCATCATCGGCATCGAGTCGCATCGTCAGGCCGTCGAAAAGGAGACGGTGGAAATCGAGCAGCTCAACCTCCTGAGCGGCGACGGGATGCTCAACATTCCGCTGGCCCAGGTGCTGTCGGTGCGGTTCCTCAGTCAGACGCTCGATGATGAATTCCGCCGAGCTTTGCAAGTGCTGGCCGGCTCGCATGATGTGCAGAAGAAGACGGTAGCCTTGCAGTTCAGCGGCAACGGCAAGCGGGTGGTGAAGGTCGGCTACGTGCTCGAACGGCCGATCTGGAAGACGGCCTATCGGCTGGTGCTCGAGCCCAACGGCAAATTATTCATGCAGGGCTGGGCCATCGTGGAGAACACCAGCGATGACGATTGGAGCAATATCCGCATGGTGTTAGTCTCGGGCAAGCCGATTTCGTTTCGCATGGACCTCTACCAACCGCTGTACATTCCGCGGCCGGTGGTCGAGCCGGAGCTGTTCGCGTCGCTGAGGCCGCCGGTTTATGGGGGGTCGTTTGGAGGTGATGTCAGTGGCGAAAAAGAAAGAATAATGCGCGACCTCGTCGGAGACCCAGAAAAAATATTGCTGAGAACTGAGGTCAACTCAGACGCAATCGCGACCAACCCATTCGGCGGTCTTAGAGCCAAAGGCGGAAAAATCGCGCCCGGCGGCGGATTCGGTGGCGGTGCTGGCGGCTTCGGTGGTGCTGGTGCAATTAAGCCCCCGCACATGCCTAGTTGGACAGCGCCATTTTTTCTCAGGGCGATGACAGAAGTTATAGGGAAAGAACAACATACAGCTCAGGCGGACGATCGGGGAATGCAGGACTTGATGCGGTCTACGTCTATGCCGAGGGACTGTAGTCGGGCCTTCGTCGTTTTCGTGTGAGACCGCCGTGCTTGGGCATTGCGACCCTGGTAGTATCGCTGTTTGGCTAACTCCTGTTCTAATCGTTCTGCTTTCGTCAGTCGCCCTGCTTCGGCCTCCAACCAAGCGTTCATTGCCCGCCGCACTTGTTCCATCGTCAGGTGTTCGAGGGGGTCGGTTCGCGGTATCGCGGCGTCGAATTTTTGCCGAATCCGGGCGCAGAACAAGTGACTCAGTTGCGTTAGATAGAAGTGGCGGTGGAGGCAACGCCAGCCGCGAACCTCGTAATGGTCTAAACCCAATTCCTCTTTGGCTTGGCGAAAACAACTCTCCACCGACCAGCGCCCAAAGGCCACACACAGCAGTCGCCGCAGCGAGATGCCGCGCTCTCCTGGCACGCGGTTCGACACAAAGTATTTCACTTCCTTGGTCACCACATTGCGTGCCACGATCAGGCAGTGCCGACGCCCCGGTAGGCCATCGGTCCCCTTCCGCCAGAACACCGCCCATTTCACTTCCCAGACTTCGGGCCCACGCTCCGTGTCCTTGATGCGATAGCGTTGCCACCTCCGCTCGCGAAAGGTGGGCGAATAGCGCAGCAGGTTTCGCACCTCGCTCGAGCGTCGGCCGCGTGCCAGCCGTGCCGACGGGCCGTCGCGGAGCACCCGCGGCTTGATCACCCAACCGCGGAAATCCGTCGGCACTTCCCCCACAAAAACCTGCCCACGCTCTTCGAGGCCATCCAGAAAGGCCGTGTTCCGCCCGTAGCCTTCGTCGAACGTCCAGGCCTGGACGCGCAGGCCGTGGGCCAACGCGCGATCGACCATTCCCAAGGCGATCTGCGGCTTGGTGCGGAACACTACCTCGGCGGGAATGTAGTTTTTTTTCGGCGCTCGGGATCATCGGCCCACTCTTGGGGGAGGTAGAGTTCGCTGTCCAAAAGACACTGGAAGCCGGGGGCGCCGTAACTGAGGTGCACGGCGACGACGCCGTTGTCGACCTTGCCGAGACTACCCAACCACTGACGCGCGGCGCCGACCGTATGCTCGCCGCTCTTGGCCGTTCCCGATTCGTCCAGGCAGCCGATGGCCAGCTCGTGAGCGTGTTCGCAGGCGACCAGTTGCTGGCATTCGTCCCGCAAACGGCACTCATCCCACTTGATCGATTCCACGAAACGCTGTAAAGTACGTGGCGCCTTGCCAAACTCCAAAGCCATGGCCTCGATGTTTTTGCGTTGCACATTCGAGAGCAACCCTTGGACATAGACTCGCAACAGGGCAAAACCAGGGCGGCTATGAAAGCAGCCCACAAACAGGGCGAGAAACTTGGCCAACTCCTTGCCGAGGCTGGCAATTTGCTTTAGCGTCATCCTGACGATCCTCCGTGATATTCCTCCAGGAATTTTGAGAACACGGAGGATCGTCTTTTTCTGCTGTTCGATGCAAGCCTAACTTCATATATCCACGGCACTTACCCATTTTTCAACAAGCGAAAGTGGCGCTGTCCAATTAGGCACCACCTTGTGCGCAGGTTGCGCCGGCCACAATAAATTTGGTGGAAGAAATCTGAATCTGGCGGTTAAGTTGGCCCGCGCTGGTCAGGTGTGGCGCCGTGCCGTTCCCGCTCGGCGATGTGGGAACGTGACGTGTTGACAAGTGTACGGTTATGCCGTACAGTGAGGTAACATGCGTATCGGAAGAATCCGGCATAAGGGGCTGAAGGCATTGTACGCGAAGGATGACGGCGGCGGCGTGCCTGCTCAGTCGGTGGATAAGATCAAGCGGATACTGGCGGCTTTGGAATTTGCCGATGATTTGTCCCAGGTGACGACCATGCCGGGCTGGAAGCTGCATCCGTTGAAAGGCGACCGCAAGGGCGAGTACAGCATTACGGTTACGGGCAATTGGCGGATTACCTTCAAACTGCAAGACAACGCCGTCACCGGCTTGGACTTTGAGGATTACCACTAAAGGAAAGGAAGCGAATTGATATGCCGATGAAAAACCCACCGCATCCCGGCGAAATCATCCGGGAGGATGTGATCGCGGCGCTGGGCCTGACCATCACCCGCGCCGCCGCTATTCTTGGAATCCGGAGGGCGACATTGTCTGACGTGACGCACTGCAAGGCTGCGGTGTCCTCGGAAATGGCGCTGCGGCTGGAAAAGGCTTTCGGCGTTAGCATGGATTTGCTGCTTAAGATCCAGGCCGGCTATGATGCCGCCCAAGCGCGGCGGCGCAGCAACAAGATAAGGGTCAAGCGCTTTCACCCCGACGAGGCGCGGGTGTAGCTTCCAGGCCAATTGGGGGAGAGTGTTGATGAACGCAAATGTCAGCGAGTGGCGTGCCCGGCACGGGCCTGCTGGTCATGCCGCCAGGCGACACGCCCATCACGCCCTTTCACGGCGTGCCACCCGACATGCGACTGTGTGCTAGTCAGTTGGCATCGGGACCAAGATTTGCAGGAGCCAAGCGACAAAATAACACGCCACAATGCTGCCCACCAATAGCCACGAGCCGACCAGTACGGTCACGGCCATTTTCGTGAGCTTGTCCATACCCTCATTGTCGTGCCTATTGCTGCCCGGTCAAGTACAATGCGGGTGCCGAATTCATGCCGCCCACAGACTGTTTTCTCCCTGATACGAAATACCCCGGCTTGAGACGTTATTCAGCGTTGCAGGGCAATTACGTATCAAAGCCGTGGGGGGGGGGTGAGATGAGGCCAAATCTGTTGCCCGCGGATCGACCGCCATCATGCTTTTGGCACTTAACCATCAACCTCCGCCGCATGTGCCTTAGCCAAACTCGATTTGCACCCCGCAGTGGTGGCAGACAATGCCTATAAGCTCCATCTGCTGCGGCGGCAACAGCAGCCCGCCGCATTTTGGACAGAACAAGCCGTAGGACTGGCGCGTGGCCTTGAAATGCACCGGAGGCTTGGCCAATGGCGCGCCGGCAGCTTGCAGCACCGGCTCAAGCGGCTTGGGGGCGGCTGGCCGCTGCGGCGTTTTCTTCACCGGGGCCGGCGGCGGCGGTTGCGGCGGCACGACCAGGTCTGGCACCTTCATCTTGTGCCCGCATTTGGGGCATTTGATGCGTTTGCCGGCCAACTCTTCCTTGACCCGCAACGTCTTCTTGCAGTCGGCGTTTTCGCAACGAAAGGTGATACTTTCCATAATCTTTCCGCGCTCATAGGATCGTCCGCGGCAGCATGAAGTATTCCGCCGAGCCCACCAACTGGGCGATGATTTGTTCCTGGCTGACCCCGGCTATAAGCTGATTCACGTACGGCTGGATTTCCGCGTGCTCGGGGTTCGGCCAAGGTACATGCTGAAGAACGACGTCACCAGGACTTGGTAGTACTCGGTGCTCCGCAAAATCTCCAGCGCCACCGCGGTGCGTACGGGCCCTGTCATCGCCGGCGAAGCAGCGTTCAGTTGCGCCAGGAAGCCGGCCGATCCGCTGTCGGGGGCGCGGTTCAGAAACGCGGCGTAGATCTTGCTCAGCCAGCCGGAGTTCGAGCTGCCGGGACCTGTCAGCGGATAGTATTCGCCCGAGCTAACGATGTTGGCCAGCACCTGGCTATCGGATAGGGGCGGCATCTGGCTCACCCAACCGCTGACTTCCGCGGCGGACGCGGCTCGGCCCAGGTAGCTTTGATAATAAGTGGCCACCACACGGTTCTTGTGCTCCGTCGAGCCCAGCAGCCCCGCCGACACATTTTGACGAACCGCGGCGTAGCCGTTCAGTATGCCTACCGTCAACGTGTTGAGTTCCGAAGCGCTGCCGGAGCGGTGCAGCAGCTTCGTGTACATGCTGGCGCTCCAGCTTTGATTGGTGTTGCCAACATGAACGAAATACTCCTGCGAACTGACAAGGTCATCGATCAACTGCTCGTCCGGACTGGGCCCGCCAGCTCGGAATGACGTCTGCTCGAGGATCGGCAAGAAATTGGCGTACTCGCCGGCGGCCGGCGCCCGGCCCAGCAGGTTCGCGAAGTCCGCGAAAATGACCTTGTCCAGGATCGCGCTGCTGCCGATCAGCTTGGAGGCCACCTGCCCGAGCGTCATCGTGCCCGCCGTCAAGGCAGACAGATAACCAGCGGAATTTGGATCACTGGCGGGGCTTTCGTTCAGCAAGTCGCTGTAAACCTGCTGCAGCCACGTCGCATCGCTGCTGTTGCCCAACGCCGGATTCGTGAAGTATTCGGACGAGCTGACAAATGAGCCGATGATCCCTTCTTCCGTGATTTTTCCCTGGTTGAGCAAGGTCACATAGCTTTGCACTTCGGCCGCGCTCGGCGTGCGCCTCAGGTAGGTGACGAAATAACTTTGGACAATGTCGGAGCGGTATTCGTTGGACGTGGTGAAGGTCGGCGCAACGGTCGTCAACTCCGCGAAGCGGGCCGCGTCGATCGGCGCCAGGGCGTTGACGAACCCCACAGTGTCGGGCACGCGGCCGCCAGGGGTTGAGGCGCTGGGGGCCAGGCCAAGAAGATTTTGATAGAGACCGGCGATAAACTCACCGTCGTCGCTGGTGTTCACCGCCAGCAGGCCTGAGTAGCGATCGGCCGGATACTCGCCGTTCGCCAGGTTGCCGTTCTGGTTCATCGGCTGGGCGCTGCCGTTATAGGTGCCGTTGGTGTCGACGAAGTCGTCGATGTCGTTGCCGAGGGCGTTGGGCCCAACGGCCAATGTATACGTGCCGTCATTCGTCTGCGGGGCGAAATTCAGCTGGAAAGTCTCGTTGGTGTTTGTGTTGACGTCCGTGATCGAAAGCGGCACGGTTTGGCCTCCCGGCCCCGTGAGCACCGATTGCTCGCGCTGGCTCAGGTAAGCCAGGTTGTTGCTCATGGCAGCCGCGGGCGGCGTGGCCGCGAACAGGCGATTGAACAGCGCCGTCACGTAGTGCTGATCGGTCGGCCCCTGGAATGTTCCGTCAGCGGTTCCCAGCAGCACGTCGACGGCATTGTTGGATTCGGTCGCCAGCACGGCGTCGGTGGTTAGATTCTGGGTAGTGTCGCCCAGCACCAACGCAACGGGATTGGCGCCTGCCACGGGATAAGTCACCGCGGTGGCGAAGGAGATGGTGGCGGAGCCCGATGTGGCAGGCACCGTGGTGTTTATCAGCGTCGTCAAGCCGCCGGTGCTGCCGCTGTTGACAACCACGATATCGTTGCTGCCGTCGTCGTTGAGGTCGGCCGTGGCGATCGCGGTGGGCGACGATCCGGCGGGGAACTGCGCGGGCGTGCCAAAGACCACCGGCGTGCCGCCCTGGTTCTGCAGGACCATCACCGAATTCGTCGACGGGATTGTGGCCGCGATGTCAAGTTTACCGCTGCTGTCAAGGCTGGCCAGCGCCACCGATGTGGCCGCGATCGTTGTCAGCGGCATCACTTTATAGGTGAGCGGGGCCGTGCCCAGCAGCAGATTCAAGCCGCCCGTCGTGCCGGCGGAGTCGCTGGCGCTGACCACGAAATCCGCGATGCCGTCGCCGTTGACGTCGCCGACGGCCAGGTCGGTCGGCGAGACGGTGAAACCCGTGTTGACTGTCGTCAAATTACCGAAGGTGCCTGTGCCTGTGCCTTGAAGGATGTCGAGGTTGTAGTTGCCCCCGACTGCCTTGCTGCTGACCACCGCCAGATCGGTATTGCCGCTGCCGGCGATGTTGCCGGCCACGATGGCCGCCGGCGCGCTGCCTGTCCCCGTGCTGTAACTCGTTCCCGACAGCGACGCGAAACTGAAGCCGCCGCCGGTCGACGTGTTGAGGAATACCGTGACACTGGCCGTGCCGGCGTCGGCCACGGCGATGTCCGGCAGACTGCTGCTGGTGAAATTCCCAACGGCGATGCCGGTCGGCGAGGCGCCGGTGGGCAGCGTCAAGGTCAAGGTCGGCGTGGAGCCATAGCCGCCGCCCGTCTGGCCCTGGTAAATGGCGACGGTGTTGGTGCCGCTGTCGGCGACGATCAGGTCCAGGATAGGCGTGCCGTTGGCGTTGGTGGCGCCATTGAGGTCGGCGAGCGCCACGGCGGTGGGCGAACTCCCCGCACCCACCGGATAGACGCCGCCGTTGTTGACGTAATACTCCTGTGAGCCAAGCAAATCGGCAATCAGCACCTGGAAGCTCGTGCCCGCCTGCAGTTGCGGGACCCAGTTGGCTACGTCCGGGTCGGTCATCGAGGCCGGCACGCTCTTGTTGCGGCCCAGAATCTGGTTGTAAAGAATGGCCACCTGGTCGGCGAGGAATTCAGTGCTTTTGACCAGTCCCTCGGCAATTTGCAGGCGCGTCACCTGACCGGCGTTGAGCGCCGCCACGTCGCTGGCGGCGCCGGCGTCTCCCGCGGAGCTTCGGTGCAGCAGATCGATATAGACCTGATTCACCCAGGTGGCGTTGCTGCCGGCCCCGAGCGCCGGATTGTTGAAATACTCAGCTGAGCTCACAAGGTCAGCGATCACCTGCTGCTCACCTGCCTGCTCGAATGTGGTGTCGGCGGCCGAGATATTTTCCGTGGGCGTGCGCCGCAGGTACTGCTGGTAAAGGCTGATGACTTCGTCGTTGGCGTAGGTGGGGCCGCCGAGCAAGCTGGCGGCCAGATCGGTGCGGGCCGCGGTGTTGGCGCCTACCGTAAATGTGCGGGGATCCACAGCGTCGTTGAATGTCACCGTGATCTGGGCCAACGCGGTGTTGATTGGTGTGCCGGGGCTGAGGGCCGCTAAAGTCGGTCCGGAAGTCTGCGTCGAAAGCTCGAAGACGCCGCGGCCTTGAACGGCAGCCACCAGCACCTGCAGACTGGTGTCTAGCTGCAGGCTGACCACGGGCGCGCCTGGCAGCCCCAGGCCCAGTTTTGACCAGGTCGCACCCAGGTTGTAGGAAACATAAACGCCCACGGCCGTGCCGAGGAAATAGCGCCCCTCGGCGCGCCTGCGCGACTGTGGGGTCCATGACCATGCTGAAGGCGGAGTCGTCGGGAAGGTTGCCGCCGCCGGCCGCCGCGGCGCTGGGGGTCCAGGTCAAGCCGCCGTTGACTGTTTTGTAAACATGGGCATAGCCGGCGTTGGGGCCGCCGCCTAGCAAGGCGAAGGCAATCAGGTCATTCGTGGGGTCGACAACGATGTTGTTGATCTGAGGCGCGGTCGGACTGCCGGGAATGCCAGGCAGCCCCGTGGACATATTCGGCCAGTTGGCGCCAGGAGTCTCCACGAAGATCTCGCCATTGGTCATGCCCGCGTAATAAACTCCAGCGGCCGAAGGAGCGAAGGCCAATGCGCGTAACGTAAGCGCCCGGAGATAGAACCGGACTGATCGCATCCCACACATTGGTGCTGCTGTCCGTCAAGAAGACCTTATCGGCGCCGAAGAGCAGCAGGCTGTGAGGCACGCCATTGACCACGGTCGGCACGGGGTCGATGGCAAATCCAGGCTGGAAGCCGGTTGGCTCACTTTGCGGTATGCCGGAAAGGGCGACCGGCGCGAAGGTGTTGCCGCCGTCGGCGGAGACTTCCGGGAAGTTGCCGTTGGACGAGCCGGCCTGCCAAACGCGATAAACATCGCTGAGCGTGCTCACGTTGGCACCCGATACCGACAGACCCACCGCGAGAGCCGTGGCGTTGGGCGTGCCCTGGACCAGGTAGGTGCTGGATGCCGGACCGTAGAGACCTGAGCTTTGCCAGCCCGCGGGGCCGCTGGTGGTGAGCGCCGTGCCCGTCTCGAATTCGGAAGTGTACATGCGCGAGCTGTTGTCGGGATCGATGGCCGCGCCAGACAGCTCCGCTATTTGCAGATTGCCATTGATGGACACAATGCTCATCCCCTGGCTACCGTTGGCCGTTTCCGACGGAATCAACCCGGATACGCCGCCGCTGTCGGTGACAATGCCGCTGCCGCCACTGGTTAAGTCATAGCCGAAACCGAGCACGGTGCCGCGATAAATGCCTTCGGCGGTTCCAAACAGCAAGCGACCCTGGTTGTCAAAGACGAGAACGTGAATCGATGAGGGCAAATCGGGCTCGGGCTGTTCGTCGCCCGAAATACCTGCTCCGGGTGGATCGAAAAAGGAGTTGCCCCCGCTGGAGATGCCGTCGTCCAGATCGTACCAGGAAACTCCCTCGCCGGTGTAGGCCACGGCTGGTAAATAGGCGCCATTCTGAAAGACCGGGTCATAAAAGCCGTCCGTGCGGTAGCTCACCATCGCCGGCGCCGGATTCGGCACCGGCGGGGCATGCGCCGCGATGTAGGCCTTGACGATGTCGTCGCCGTCATTGGGATAAGTTTGCACGGGCATGTCAGGCAAAGTGTACGTGGTGCCGCGCATATCTCCGGTGTCGATGCGAATCATGCCGTGGTTGGGCGGCTCAGTGCGCGCGGTGTTTTCGGTCGCAAACTGCGTGTAGTCGCTCGATCCTCCGACGTAGACGACGTTGGGGTCGCTAGGATCGACGGCCAATGCACCCACGTCGCTGGCGTCGTGACCCAGCACGTTGATGTTGACGAAGTCATTATCGACCGGGTTGGCAATCGTAGTATAGATGTTTTGCTTAAGCATGATCTTGGTCCAGTCGAGCATGTTATCCAGGCTCTTGTAGATGCCAAGCAATACTCCCGCGTCGAAAACGTTGACGGCTGGATTGGCCAGCGGCGGCGTGCCCATCATCACGTAAACATACTTCTCATAGGAGACCGCGGCGGTTCCGATGGCGATGGTAACGCGGCCGACGCTGGTGCCCGTCGGAATGGTGTCGTTGGGTATGTTTGGGTTGGCGCCGCCGACGATTTGTTGCCATGTGGTGCCGCCGTTGTCCGACAACCAAACGCCGGCCGAGGCGCTGAGCGGCGCCTGGCCGATATTGCCCAGGCCGATGATGAGACGGTTGGCGGTAAATGGATCGGCGACGATGCTGGTGACCGAGGCTAGCGACGCGCCGGCGCCGAGCGTCGTGGTTAGGCCCGGCAAATACATGTTGGCGGGGTTGAGCACGTTCACCCACGTCGCGCCGCCGTCGGTGCTGCGGTATAGCGCCGGCCCCTGGGTGGAATTGGCGAAGGATGTCACGCCGACATAAACCGTGTTGGGATTCGTGGGGCTTACCACCACCGAGGACACGCGGGCTCCCGTCAAAACGCTCTGGCCCACCAGCGTCCAGGTGGCGCCGTTGTTGATCGACTTCAGCACCCCTATACCTGGGTCCGATGGCAGGGTTTCATCCGACAATCCCGTGGCGGCGTAAAGGATCGCGCTCGGCTGCCCCGGCGCTGGATTGGTGGTTACGCCCAGGGCCAGGCCGCCGACCGCCACGGGCAATTGCTGCCCGGTGACGCTTTCGACGTTGTCGGTAAGGTTGGTCCAGTCGTTGCCGCCGTCGGTGGTTTCCCAAACACCGCCGTTGGCGGCGCCGACAAAATACGTATTCCCCGTGGGATCGCGCGGGTCGACGGCGATGGCCGTGATGTCGCCGGAGACACTTTGGTAATTGACGCCCTGCGTCGACACGTTAATGGGGCCGGGCCCTTGCGCCGCCCAATCGGTGGTGCTGGGGCCTTGCTCCGTGAAACTGACGTTTTGTGTCACATGGTTGCCGGCCTGGTTCATGGCCAGCACGTTCACGCTGGTCAGCCCCGGCAGCAGCAGGCTCGATGGCACCGTAAAGCTAAAATCGCCCTCGGCGTCAAACGTGGTAGTCTTGAACACGCCCAGCATCGGCGAAGAGGCGGTGCTGATGTCGAATTCCACGTATCTCACGTTGTTGATGGAGCCGCTGTCCGCCACCTTGCCGATGATGGTCGGGTCCGTGGTTGGGTCCGGCACCGTCGCGCTGGCAACCGAGCTTGGGTTGCGAATCTGCAAACTCGAAAGAGACGGCGCTTGAGTGTCCTTGTAGACCGCCTGCAGCTTGACGTCGTCCACGCCCACGATCAGCATGCCTTGGTTGTTGGTCTCTCCAAAGCGGAGCACCACCGTCTGGCCGGCGAAGCTTGCCGCGTTCAGAGTGATGGTGACTGGGATGGTTTCAACAAACGCCTGGCTTGGATCGGTCACGAACAAGTTTTGCAGGACGCCTGGCGTGTTGGTGCCGGGATTGTTCGGGGTTGTCGTCAGCGGCAGGGCGTTGGGATTGACCAGGTCCACCCGAACTTGCTGGTTCGCGGCGGTCGTGTTGAATTCGAGCTGGGGAGTGACCGACGTATTGCTGAAGGCGGCCGCACTGTCGATGTAAAGGTCAAACGACACCGTTAACTGGGTGGTCGAAGCGGGGATGGCGATGTCCTGATAGAGGGCATGCGAACCGCTGTAGCTGGCGATTGTATTGGGATTCGTGTTAAGTCCCAAATAGGTTGGTGTGTTGTCCACTAACGACTCGCCTACCACGTAAGTCAATTGGTTGGGCTCGTCCAGCATCGCCTCGTAGTTGCCCACGGGGGGCGCCGGCACGGCGGTCTCACTCAAGGGACTGGTCGTGCCGGTCTGAGTTGACCAGCGGCCGTTGCTGCCAGGTGTGCCTGGCTCATCGTAGGTCTGCCAGCCGTCCAGGTCGCTTGGTTCGCCGCTGAGATCCGCGGTCTGAAAGTCCCCGTTACTGACGAGATTGGCGTTTACCGTTGTGCTGACCACGTTGAAGGTGGTGACGGGAAAATACGGATCGGACACCACCGCGATGGCACTGGGCTCTGGAGAAGTGCCGGCAATATAGGGAAGGGTATTGAAGAAAGTGCCGTTGCCGACTCCTTCCATCGTGTAAATGTTATCGGTGGCGGTAGTGTCACTGGCGGTGACAATCAAGTCTGGGTAAGTGCCTTGATAAACTCGGGCCGTCGTTGCGCTCTCCAGACCGATGCCGCCGTCGACGCTGAAGTTGACGGCATTGTCAAACCCACCGCCCAGGGCGTTGAGCAGCACCGATCCGTCTTCGGTGGTGAGCGGCGAATTGGTGACGGCGATCACGTCCGGATAGCCATTGTTGGTCAAGTCGGCAACAGCCAGGGCGCTGGGATTGCCGATCACCGGATAGGAGCCGCTTTCGACGAAATTGCCGGTGCCGTCGCCCAGCTCGAGAACCACGGCGCCCACGGGGGCGTCGTCGGCCACCACAAGGTCCTGGTTGCCGTCGTTGTTGAAATCGCCCACCGCTAGCGCCTGGGCTGGGATGCCGGTGGCGATTTCGTAGCCGGGTTGAAACGTTTCGTTTCCGGCGTTGATCAGGATGGTCACGCCGCCGGTGCTGCCCGTGCTGTGCGACACCGCCAAATCCGGGAGGCCGTCGCCGTTGAAATCGGCGGCCACGACCTGGGTGGGACCCGCGCCGACCGATTCCGTGCCCACCGCGGTGAACACGCCGCTGCCGTTATTGTTAAGGATGCTTACCGTGCTGTCGCCCTGGCAAGCCGCGATGATGTCCAGCGGGGTGCCAGGACCGTTCAAGCTGGCAAGCGTCACACTTACAGGGTCCTGGCCCGCGCCGTTGAACAAGGTCGAAACTTGTTCCGGCGGAGCGAAACCACCGTCGCCCAAAGCCAAGAAAATCGAGACCTGATCGTACACCGGATCCGCCACGACCACGTCAGGCAAGCCGTCGCCGTTGACGTCGCCCACGGCCACCGAGCTGGCCCCGTAAGCAGGCGCCAGCGGGTATTCGGTTGACGTCGTGAATCCGCCGTTGGCGTTGCCAAGCAGCACCGTTAAGTTGCCTGTGAGGCTGGCGAGGCTGGCGTAGCTGTTGGCCGTCACGATGTCGGGAACACCGTCGCCGTTGGTGTCCGCGACAGCCACACCCACGGGATCGGCGCCGACGCTGTAGGGCGCGAGAGCCCAGGTGCCTCCTTTGGTGTAGGTCCCGGTTCCCGTTGAGCCCACCAGCTGAAAAGTGTTGGCGGTGACATTGGCCACGACGAACGTGCCGTTTGCCCCCGTGTTGCCCAGGACGCCAGTGACCGTAACCAGTTGGCCGTTGAACAGGGCGTTGTTGCGGCTGGTGATGGTAATGGGCTGGCCGGCAACATTGGTGGCGCCCGTGACCGTGCCTGTGCCATTCTCCAGGTAGATGCCCTGCCAAGTGCCCGTTCCCGCGGTGTAAGTCCCGTTGTTCACCGCGCCGGTGAGAGTGAACGTGGTGCTCGTGACGCTGCCGACGATGAACGCCCCGTTGGCATTCGTCGTGCCCAGCACGCCGCTGACATAAACCTGGTCACCGTCCGCCAGGCCAGTCGGTGTCGCCGACGTGACCGTGATCGGATTGCTCCCGGTGACATTGATGATCGTGCCCTGGGTGCTCAAGTTTTGGAAAATCGTGACCGAGCCGGGATCGGTGTCGTTGGCAACCACGATGTCGTTGTTGAAACTCCCGCTGAAGTTGGCAATTTGGACGCCGACAGGTGAGACGCCGGTCGCGATTGGCTGCAAGGCGGAAAACGTGCCGGTGCCATTATTGAGAAACACCAGCAATTCACCGTTGGTGCCAAGGGTTGCGGCAGGGCTCGTGGCCACAATGTCGGGTGCCACGGGAATTATGGTTTGCACATAACCAGTGGTGACCGAACTGGTGGAGGCAGCGGTGATCATTGACAGGTTGAGTTTAACGGTGGTCCCGGCCGTGGCATTGGTCAGGATGGCGAGGCCGCCGCCGCCGGAGACGACGAGGTCATTCAAGCCGTTGTCGTCGAAATCGCCCGCCGCGATGCCGGTGGGCGACGTCAGGCCTGTGGGTGTCACATCGCCCACTTTGAAGTTGAGGGCCGGACCAAAGGGTGTGGCAGGGTAAGTCTTCGGTGTCGGAGGAATAACGGTGACGAAATAATCGTCCACCGTGTCATTGCCAAGTTTCACATTGGTGTTGCCGTTAGCCACGCAAATGTCCGCGGTCCCGGCGCCGGTGATGTCGGAGATGACGACGCCGTCCGGCGATTCTCCCACCGCGTAATTGCGAGCGGCGAAGAAGCTAATGTAGCCCGCGGTGCTTCCATTTTGAAAGTAACTCACCATGTTGATGGCGGTGTCGGCAACCACGACGTCATTTTCGCCATAAATGGTGCCCACGGCGATCGCCGTGGCGCCGGCGCCGCTGGGCAAGTTGAGGATGGAATCCGGCTTGGGGTCGAAGCCGCCGGTCGCCCTGCCCGCGTAAATGTCAACCGTGTTGGTAGTAGAATCGACCACCAGCAAGTCAGAGAGGCCTCCAAAGATGAGCGGGGCCATCGTCATGGCGGTCGGTACGCCAGCCAAGGCGTACTGCGATCCGGCATTCAGCAGGCCATTGCCGGGCATGGATATGGTGCCGACATCATTCGAGCCGCTGTTGGCCACCACCAGCTGCCCCGGCTGCGCGAGAGGAATGCCGCCGACCGTGCCAGTAATGTTGTTTCCGTAAACGAAAAGGGTGTAGGTCCCCGCGGGCAGCGGGCTGCCGCTATTGTAGGTCAGGGTGGTGGCGTAAACTCCGCCATTGTTTGAGTACGTGGCCGCGCTGATCGGGATGGAATTGCCTTGCGCGTCAAACAATGTGAAGTTGGACGCGATGTTCGCGCCAATAACATCCTCATTGAATGTGACCTTGATCGGCGGCGTGGTAACAGTCGAGGTCGTGCCGTTTTGCGGCGTCACGCTGATGATGGCGGGCGGAACGGCCGACGTCAACAACTCGCGCCTTCCAGGCATTCCAACCCTAGCTGGCAATTGGTTCTTTTTTTGGCTCGGCGCTCTTTTGGCTGGCGATTCCGGGGTTTGTTGACAATGCGAAACAACGAGGTCCAGTGCATGGCTTAGTCTCTCGACTGCGTGAAGGCTAAAGGCTCGCGCTAGGGAATTGTCCAGCCTCGGCCGGCGGACAGCTTGGCCCTGTCCAGCCTACCGGTAGGTATGTTCAACAAGGGCGCACCGCTACCGCCTCCCCCGCCAGGATAGCAGTGGACCCAACTTCAGCATGTTAACCAACGCCCCATTTGCCAACAAGGGGAAAACAGGGTTGGATCGTCCAACAATTCGTTCTCAACCACCCCTACAATTGACGCTGCCGCCGCGCCATTGGTTCCAATGACGTGCGACAGCTCAACTGCATGACCGTGGCTGATTGCCTACCTATTCAACCCCAAGCGTAAGCGAGGACCTTGCAAAGATCCTCGCTTACGCTTGGGGTTGGTAGGCACGATAGTTCAACTGGCGGGGCCAAGAGCCTGGGCCAGCTTCTGTGCCAGGTCACCGATGGCCCGTATCATATCGCCAACCGCCAGGCCCGGGGCGCCTTCCAGCTGCTTCACCAACGCACTGCCCACGATGACTCCGTCGACCGCGCCCTGGAGCATTCGTACATGCTCGGGTTTGCTGATGCCAAAGCCGACGCACAACGGCAGCGACGTTTGCGTGCGCAGCCAACGCAATTGATCCAGCAATTCGGAAGGCAGCCGGTCGCGCTCCCCTGTGATGCCGGCCACGCTGACGACATAGACGAAACCAGTCGATCGGCGCACAATCTCGGCGGCCCTTGGTCGCGGCGTGGTCGGCGTCACCAGCTGAATCAGCTTGAAATCACGCGACTTGCACAACGCGGCCAGGTCATCGGCTTCTTCGGCGGGCAAGTCAGGCACGATCAGGCCGGCCAGCCCGGCGGTTGCCGCATCGGCCAGAAACCGCTTGGGCCCGCGATGGTAGACCAGGCTGTAAGACACCATTCCGGCCAAGGGCACCGCCAAATCCGACAAACCGCGGATCATGGCGAAAACGTCGTCCACGCGCAGACCGCCAGCCAGCGCCCTGGTGTAGGAAGCCTGAATCACACTGCCGTCGGCAATAGGATCGCTGTAAGGGAATCCGATCTCGACGAGATTGGCACCCCGTTTCACCACCTCGCGGACGATGCGGCGCGCTCACATCAGTGTCGGGATCGCCCGCCGTGACAAACGGTATAAACGCCTTGGCGCCGCGGCCGCGCAACTCCTGAAACTGCTTATCGATGGCATTCATTCGATTTCTTCCCCCTGCAATCGAGCCACCTCGAAGCAGTCCTTGTCGCCGCGCCCGGAGAAGCAGATCACGACCACGTCGTCTTTGCCTCGGCTCGCTGGCCTGGCGCATGCCCTCGACGACGGCGTGGGCCGTCTCCAGCGCCGGCAAAATGCCCTCCAGCCGGCTGCAGCGCGCCGAACTCCGCCAGCGCTTCGGCGTCGCTGACGCTGGTGTAGGTGATCCGTCCGGTCTCTTTCCAGTAGCTGTGTTCGGGCCCCACGCCTGGATAATCCAGCCCCGCGGACACCGAATGCACCGCCGCGGTCTGGCCGTCTTCGTCTTGCAGCACGTAACTGAAGGTCCCATGCAGCACGCCAGGTTTACCGCGGCCAAGCGTGGCGGCATGGCTGCCCCGCTCGATCCCGCGACCGCCCGCCTCGACGCCGACCAGCTCGCACGCTGTCATCGGCGATAAACGGATAAAACATGCCGGCCGCATTGCTGCCGCCGCCCACGCAAGCCACGACGACCTCCGGCAGTTTGCCGACCTGGGCCAGGCATTGCTCGCGCGTCTCCGAACCGATCACCGACTGAAAATCCCGCACCATGCGCGGAAACGGATGCGGCCCAACCACGCTGCCGATGATGTAATGCGTATTGCCGACGCTCGCCATCCAGTCGCGCATGGCCTCGTTGATCGCGTCGCGCAGCGTGCGGCTGCCGGTGGTGACGGAGATGACCTCGGCGCCAAGGGCGCGCATCTTGAAGACGTTGAGCTTCTGCCGGCGCACGTCCTCCTCGCCCATGTACACCTGGCACTCTAAACCGAACAAAGCGGCCGCCGTGGCCGTCGCCACGCCGTGCTGTCCCGCACCCGTTTCGGCGATGACGCGCGGTTTGCCCATGCGCAGCGTCAAGAGTGCCTGGCCGATGCAGTTATTGATCTTGTGGGCGCCGGTGTGATTGAGGTCTTCGCGTTTGAGGAAGATTCGCGCCCCACCCGCTTCCCTGGTCAGCCGCTCCGCGAAATAAAGCGGCGAAGGCCGGCCGACGTACTGGCGCAAGTAGTAATCCAGCTGGCGCTGAAACTCGGCATCCTGGCGGGCTAGCTCATACTGCTGGGTGAGCTGCTCCAGCGCGTGCATCAGCGTTTCGGGAACGTAACGCCCACCGTAGGAGCCAAAACGGCCACGGGCGTCGGGAACCAGCGGGCTTGCACCTGCCATCATCGAGCTCCAAAATAGGGTCACGAAGCAGCGCTGCCCCGTGAGATATTCTTAGAGTTTGACCAAGGGCTGGTCAAGCCGCGCCAACGTGTGTGGCGGCCTGTGGCGGCGCCGCTTATACTGCACGCACAGTCGTAGAACGGAATTTATTCCGTTCTGCTCAAGGCAACACCACGAACGGAATGAATTCCGTTCTACACCAGGCTACGCCACGAACGGAATGAATTCCGTTCTACACCAGGAACGGAATTCATTCCGTTCTACTCGATGGTCCGACGAGGATTTCGCTGTGCCAGAATTACCCGAGGTGGAAACGGTTGTCCGCGACATCCGGCCGCACTTGTTGGGCCGCGTTATTGCCAGGCTTCGCATCAGCAAGCAGGCCCTGCGTGAGGCTTTCTCGCCCCGCTGGAAGTCAGCGATTCTTCGGCAACGCATCGTCGCCGTCGAGCGCCACGGCAAGTGGATATTCGTCAAGCTCGCCAACGAGCGGACGCTGGTGATTCACCTGGGCATGACGGGGCAGTTGACTGTGGTTTTGCCGTCCTTGCCGCCGGCATCTCACACCCATGTTGTGTTCGGCCTCGATGACGGCGTCGAATTGCGCTTCCGCGACGTGCGCCGTTTTGGTAGCGTGGCGTTGCTCGAAGTGGGCGGCAACATGGAACAATACTTAAAGGACAAGGGCCTTGGCCCCGAACCGTTTCATTTGGAAACAGCCTGGTGGAGCGCGCAATTGGCCCGGACGCGTCGCAACTTGAAAGCGATCCTGCTGGATCAGCGTGTGGTGGCCGGCGTGGGCAACATTTATGCCGACGAGTCGTGTTTCGCGGCCCGGCTGCACCCCGCCCGGCTCGGCCCCAGCCTGACGGCACGCGAAGTCCGCCGGCTTGCCGAAGCCGTGCCCGCCGTGCTGACCCTCGCCATCGGCAAACGCGGCTCCACGATACGCGATTACGTCGGCGGCAGCGGCCTGCGCGGCGGCTTCCAGGACGAGTTTCGTGTCTACGGCCGCACCGGTCAGCCCTGCCTGCGCTGCCGCGAAGAGATTCGCAGGATTCGCCTGGCGGGCCGCTCTACCCATTTTTGCCCTCGCTGTCAAAAGGCTTGAGATGTCTTACCGCGCCTTCAAACGCCTGCTGGGTGAAACGAGCCTCGAAAGGAAATGCCGCTTCCTGTTCGGGGCCGGTATTCTCATCCTCATCACCGCCAGCTTCTGGCTCTACGCCTATCAAACCGAGGGCCTCGCCTATGAGCAGACCACCGCCACCAACCGCGTGCTTGTCAACCAGATTTTTGACCAGTACCACACCCCCTTTGTCATCAACTGGCAAAGCGACCAGCTTGAAAAAAAGCTGCAGACTCTCGGCAAGAGCAAAAGCGAGATCGAGCAAGCCGTTAGCGACAACCGCGAACTGTGGAACAAGGTGCTGAAAGCCCGGGAGGAGTCCGACAAACAGGTCGCGGAGAAACTCGGATTTTACCGCTATAAAGTGCTCCGGCCTTCCGACCTGGAAGATCCCTTCGAGCGCGAGCTGTTCAAGGAATTCACCCGCGCCGACGACCCCAAGGACGAGGCCACCAAACCTCGGCCCAACGAGCTTCACTATTACGGCGTCATTCGCGCTCAGAAAAAGTGCCTCGAATGCCACGACACGCTTTCGAAGAAGCTCGCCGCCAATGACGTCACGGTGGTGGAAATCCGCATGTTCGACCAGCACCATCGAGGACGGCGTCCACCGCAATCGCGCCGTGCTCATGGCCACCGCGCTCGGTCACCGCCCTGCTCATCATGGGCGGCAGCTACGTCATCGTCCGCTACGTCATCGTCAAGCCGGTCAAGCACCTGAAGGAAGTCAGCGACGCCATCTCCGCCGGCGAGCTCAACGTCCGCAGCGAAATCCAGACCGGCGACGAATTCGAGGACCTCAGCCACGCCTTCAACCGCATGCTCCGCAACCTGGTCAGCATGCAGGACCAGTGGCGCAAGGTCAACGCCGACCTCGACCGCAAGGTCGACGAGCTGGCCCAGGCCAACATGGCCCTGTACGAATCGAACCGGCTCAAGAGCGACTTCCTGGCCACCATGAGCCACGAGCTGCGCACGCCGCTCAACAGCATCCTCGGCTTCAGCGACGTGCTGCTCTCCGGCGACCGCTCTGACCGAAAAGCAGCAGCGCTGGGTCGGCAACATCCAGTCGAGCGGCGAGAAACTGCTGAACCTCATCAACGACATTCTCGACCTGGCCAAGATCGAGGCCGGCAAGATGCAGGTGCGCCTTGAGGAATTCAGCATCCACGACGTCTGCGAGGGCCTGCTCAACATGTTCCGCCCGCTGGCCGAGAAGAAGAACATCGACCTGCGCAGCCAGATCGACGCCGGCATTCCCGCGCTGCGCCAGGACGTGACCAAGCTGCAGCAGATCCTGCAAAACCTGCTGTCCAACGCCATCAAGTTCACGCCGGAGGGCGGCCGGGTGCTGCTCAAGGCGATCGGCCGATGGTCAATTCGTGGTGCTCACCGTGACCGACACCGGCGTCGGCATCGCCCCCGAGGAGCAGGAGCTGGTCTTCGAGAAGTTCCGCCAATCGGGCAATCCGCTGACGCGCGAGCACGCCGGCACCGGTCTGGGCCTGTCGATCGTTCGCGAGCTGTCCAAGCTGCTGGGCGGCGAGGTGACGCTGCAAAGCGAGCTGGGCCGGGGCAGCACGTTCACGGTCCGTCTGCCGCTGCTAGCTGAGCGAGGAGCCGCGGCTGGAGTTCGACCTGGCCGACGAGCGGATCGACCTGTCCAAGGCGCAGCGCGTGGACGTCCGCCTTTACGCCGCCGGGCCACCGACGCTGCCGCTCACCAAGGTGGACCGCAAGGAAGAGACCAAGGTGGAGTTGCCGGAAGCCGACACCGCCTAAAGTAGTAGGCACACTCGGTGTGCCGTCGTATGCGAAACGGCACACGGAGTGTGCCTACTACTTTGATCGCGCGGGCGATTTGTTCAAGATGCGGTTTTGCCAGCCACGCCCGCGCGATATAATCCTGCTTTACAGTCCGTTCAACCGAGGAGGCTCGATTTGCCATGTCCGCTCCCATCGCCGACCCAGTTGAAGACCAACTCCTTTATCCCGATGACGACGGTCAACCCATGTCGGAAAATACCCTTCAATTCGAGTGGATTTTCACTATCCAGGGAGGCCTCGAGGGCATGTATCGGCACAACGAGGATGTCTTCGTCGCCGGTGACCTTTTGTGGTACGCTGTGGAAGGCCAACCTGCCGTCTGCACTGCACCCGACATTATGGTGGCATTCGGCCGACCCAAAGGTTACCGCGGTTCCTACATGCAATGGGCGGAAGGAGGCATCGCGCCGCAAGTGGTGTTTGAAATCCTATCGCCCAGCAACCGTCCTGGTGAAATGGCCAAGAAGTTCGACTTCTATCAACGGCACGGCGTCGAGGAGTATTACATTTACGACCCCGACAATATCGTGTTGACCGGTTTTCGGCATGCCGACGGTAAGCTGCAGGCAATCGATGTGATGCACGGTTGGGTTAGTCCCAGATTGGGGATACGTTTTGACATGTCTGGACCGAAACTGGTGATCTGGCAACCCAACGGAGAGCGATTCTTGACCAATGTGGAAAGAGTCGCGGCCTGGGAACAGGCGCTGCAACAAGCTGAGCAGGAGCGGCAACGGGCCGACCGCCTCGCCGACCGCCTTCGGGCGTTGGGGATCAACCCAGATAGCTGACCCAAACATTCATCAGCCACCAGCGCAATATAATTCAGCTTGACAATCCGTTCAACCGAGGAGGCTCGATTTCCCATGTCCGCACCCATTGCCGACCCCGTTGATGACCAACTTCTTTATCCCGATGATGACGGAAATCCCATGGCGGAAAACACTCTTCAGTTCGAGTGGATCGTCACTATCGAGGGTGGTCTCGAAGGCATGTACCGCCACTGCGATGATGTTTTCGTGGCGGGAGATCTGCTGTGGTATGCCGTGGAAGGTCAGCCTGCCTTAAGCACTGCCCCCGACATCATGGTGGCATTTGGCCGGCCCAAGGGTCGCCGTGGTTCTTACATGCAATGGGTGGAGGGCGGCATCGCGCCCCAGGTTGTGTTTGAAATCCTGTCGCCCAGGAACCGTTCGGGTGAAATGGCCAAAAAGTTCGAGTTCTATCAACGGCACGGCGTGGAGGAGTATTACATTTATGACCCCGACAATGTCTTGCTGACCGGTTTTCGGCGCATCGATGGCAAGCTGCAAGCCATTGATTTGATGGACGGATGGGTCAGTCCTTTGTTGGGGATAAAATTTGACATGTCTGGACCGAAACTGGTGATCTGGCAGCCCAACGGTGAGCGATTCTTGACCAATCTGGAAAAAATCGCGGCTTGGGAACAGGCGTTGCAACAAGCTGAGCAGCAGCGGCTTGAGGCCGATCAAGCCAAGCACCGGGCGGAGGAAGAGCGGCAACGTGCCGACCGCCTGGCAGCCCGCCTGCGGGAATTGGGCATCAACCCAGACAGCTGACCGAATAGACTTCATCATGCCCCAGCCCTTCCTGCTGCTGCCGGCCGAATCTCCCCTGCTGGGAGACCTCCAGGCCCTCAAAGGCGCCAATGCCGCTCGCCGCGAGCAGCTTCAGCGTCTCGGCATCGCCACCATCGCCGATCTGCTGCTGCATCTTCCCCGCAACTATGAAGACCTCAGCGCCGTCCGCACCATCGACAATCTGAAAGCCGGCGAGACGCAGGTGATCCAGGGCGAGGTCGTCGAGATCGACGGGCGCCGGCTGCCCGACGGCCGGGCTGTCATCAGCATCGTCATCAACGACGGCAGCCGCGGCTCGCTGGAGGGCGCCTGGTTCAATCAGCCGTTCATCAGCAGCCAATTCCGCTATGGCCAGCGCGTGTCCTTCACCGGCAAACCCAAGTGGTACCGAGATCACTGGCAGATGACCAACCCGAAATGGCAGGCCCTCGACGGAGACGCGGCGGACGCGGCGCCCGGCATCGTGTCGATTTATCCCATGACCGAAAACCTGCGCCCTGAAACCCTGCGCCGACTCATCCGCACCGCCGTCGATCACTTCGCTCCGCAAACGGTCGACATCATTCCCCAGCGGCTGCTGCGCCAGCGCCATTTCCCTGGCCTGCACGCCGCCTTTCGCAATGTCCATATGCCCACAACTCTTGAACAGGCCAAAGTCGCTCGGCGGCGCTTTACCTACGAAGAGTTCCTGGTGCTTCAGGCCGCCCTTGCATTGCGCCGCCGTGACTTGCGCGATCAGCAATCCGCCCCGGTGATGACCTGCTCCGCCCAGATCGACGACCGCATTCGCCGGCTGCTGCCGTTCAAGCTGACGGCCGACCAGGATCAGGCGATCCGCGAAATCTGCTTCGACCTGGCCAGCCCTCGCCCCATGCAGCGGCTGCTCCAGGCCGACGTCGGCGCCGGCAAGACCGCGGTCGCCGTCTACGCCCTGCTGGTAACGGTCGCGAACAAGCACCAGGCCGCGCTGATGGCACCCACCGAAGTCCTGGCCCGGCAACACGCCCGCACCCTCGACGGCTACCTCGCCAACAGCCGTGTCCGCCGGGCTTTGCTTACCGGATCTACGACGACGGCCGAGCGTCGTCAGATTCTTAAGGATCTCGCCGACGGCAACCTGGACCTGGTCGTCGGCACGCAGGCCCTGGCCTCGGAGGACGTCCGCTTTGCGCGCCCTGGGCCTGGTCATCATCGACGAACAGCACAAATTCGGCGTCCACCAGCGTGCCCGCATGCGCCGCTCCGATCACGATCCCCATTACCTGGTCATGACCGCGACGCCCATCCCGCGGACCATCGCCCTCACCGTCTTCGGCGATCTCGATTGCTCCACTATGCAGGAATTGCCTCCCGGCCGGCGCCCGGTGCGAACTCGGGTAGCCACGGAAAAGCAGCGAGAGCAGGTCTATCAGCAATTGCGCGAAGAGCTGCAGCAAGGCAAGCAGGGTTACGTGGTCTGCCCGCTCGTGCAAGAATCGGAGCGTACGGACTTGACCGCCGCCCAGGAGCATTTTCACGATCTCAAAAATGGCCCCCTCACGGGTTTCCGCCTCGGCCTGCTGCATGGCCGCATGACCGAGCCCGCCAAGGATGAAGTGATGCAGCAATTTCGCCAGCATCAGCTCGATTTGCTGGTGACCACCATGGTGATCGAAGTCGGCGTCGACGTGGCCAATGCGACCTGGATGCTGATCGAGCATGCCGAGCGCTTTGGCCTGTCGCAGCTCCACCAGATGCGCGGCCGCATCACCCGCGGCCCCGTCGCCGGCAACTGCATCCTCTTCGCCAGCCCCACCACTGATGACGCCCGCCAGCGCCTGCGTGTTTTCACGCGCAACACTAACGGTTTCACCCTCGCCGAGGAAGACGCCAAAATGCGCGGCACAGGGGAGTTCTTCGGCGCTCGCCAGCACGGGCTCGGCGATCTCCGCTTTGGCGACCTGCTGGCAGACCGCGACCTTTTGCAAATGGCCCGCCGGGACGCCATCACGTTGGTGGCCGATGATGCGGCATTATCCAAGCCGGAAAACGGCCTGCTGCGGCAGATGGTGATCGAGCGCTATGGCCGCACGCTGGATTTCGCAACGGTGGGATAAAAAGGTTTCGTCTCATCTCAACCCCCCATAGACCCCCATGACATGAAACCGCGAACGGATGACGAGGGATGCCAACGGCTGACCACAGTTGAAACGGTTTCGTCTCACGCCTTGCCGCCGGCCACTCCCGAAGGGGCGACATATCAACGCCGAGGCTCACGAAGCGCACCCTGGGAGGCCGTGTCGCGTTTGCGGGCCAAGTTTATTTGAAACGCCCGACCGCTGCCTTGGCCGCTTCCGTCACGCCTGATCCAGGAGCACCACTGCTCAGCTTGTTGAGGATTGCCAGAGCTTCGTCGGTGCCGATGGTCTCCAGGATGCAGACGGCGCGGAGCGTCCGCAATACTTCGCCGTTTGAGGGCTTGGCCACGTCGGGAGCGGGTATCGGACGGAGCTTATCGCGCAGCATCGGTAGGGTTTGTTGCGGGTTCGCGCTCAAGAGCCAACGGGCTTCATAAGCGGTTTTGGCGTCATTGCCGGCGAGCGCGTGCCAAAGTTGATTCAGCCTGCCTCTAGTGATCGTGGCAGGCACCGGCCTGGGGGACGGCAGCGGCGGCGGCTTGCAGAGGAGCAGCCGGCCGTCTTTAAATCCGAGGGCCAACTGGCGGCCGTCCGGTGAGAACTGCGCTACGGCGAAATCATTGCCGTACTCGATGTCGCCGCCCAGGTTTTTGCCGGTCGCCAGGTCAAAAGTCCGGAACTTGCTGACGCCAGGCGTCGGAGAGCCGTAGGAACGAGGCGCCAAAGCGATAGTCAACGCGCCAGCGCGGGTTTGGCGGATACCTTGGATACCACAATGCCAATTTCTGGAGGAATAGTCCAAAGCGAGCAATTGTTGCCTGGTGGCGGTGTCGAAAACGTCGATTGTTTCCAGTGCGGCGAAGAGCAGAGACCCGTCAGGGGAAAACCACACGGGTGGAAATAACCTGCCGTTGACCTCAATCGTCTTCAAGCAGGTTCCAGTCGCAACATGCCAAAGCCGTATTTTGTCCCCAACCGTAGCCAGCAAACGGCCATCGGGCGAAAAGGTCGCCGCGCAATGGCCGCCGGCCACCGCAAGCCGCCGCAGCTCCCGACCGGTCGCCACTTCCCACAAGCGCACATTGTCGAAATTGTCAGCGGCGGCCAAGGTTCGTCCGTCAGCTGCCAAGGCGACGCGGTCGTCCGCCACCGACTCGAAAACTCTGACGAGCTTGCCGGTTTGGACGTCCCAAAGTTCCGGAGGGTGCATATTGGCGGGAGCCATGCCGAAACCAATGCCTGTAGAAAAAACGAAATGGCCGTCGGGAGAAAACTGCAAACTGCAACAGTTGGCCCTCACATAGCCGCGCATAGCCACTTTTGGCATCACATGGTCGCGAAAAACATGCAGTTGGAGCCCTTTGACGGTATCCCAAACCCGGACCGTGCCGTCGCTGGTTGCCGAGGCGAGGAGATCGCCCGAAGGCGAGAATTTCAGCACGTCAACGGGTCCAGCGGGCCCGTTGCTAATGGGATGCTCAACGCCATCCTCCACGTTCCAGAGGTGTACCACGCCATCGTAGCCCGCGGAGGCAAGGGTTTTGCCGTCGGCAAGAAAGCATACGCAGCTAGCACCGAATGTGTTGCCCAGGTCGAGTCGAATCTGGTTGCCGGTCGATGTCTCCCACAATCGAAGGTGACCGTCCTCCGCTTGTCCCCGAGACATGACAGCCGCGAGGTACCGGCCATCAAACGACAGGGCCGTCTGTTCAACCTTGCCCAGAGCAAAAACGGTTTTGAAACGCTCCTCGAGATTCGCGGTGCCCAGCAGACGAATTTGATTGCGATCCCCAAATTGCACGGGGCTGACTATCGCGAGGACATTGCCGTCTTGACTGAGGGCCAAAGAGGTCAAACACCACTCCGGATTCAAGGCGAGGCGGCGTTGCTCCGCGCCGGATCCGAGGTCCCATTCGCGGAGCGTATTGTCGAAGCTGATGGAGTAGAGCGACCTGGAATCGGGCGCAAATACAACGTCTTGCACCTTGTCTGTGTGCCCCGTCAGCGCTCCCGCCAGCTTGCAGGTGTTTGTGTCCCAAAGCCGGATTTCGTGGTTGGCAACGGACGCAAGGGTGTTTCCATCCGGCGCGAGGGCTAATGCTTTGATGGTGGCACGATCTTGGATGTCGGCGGTGAGATTTCCCGTGGCAAAGTCTTTAACGCGCGGCGCAGTGTGCATGGCTCCATATGCCAGCCGGTCGCCCGCCAATGCCAACCAGGTGGTATGGCTGTTGTCGAAGGTCCTTAACCGCTTGCCTGTGGCGACCTCCCATAGGATGACGCCTTCCCCGCTGCCGGTGAGCAGTTGCCTGCCGTCATTTGTCGCGGCCATGCAGTAAACGGGGCCGCGGTGGCGGAAGGCCGGCGCGGCAAGGTGATGGATGACGTCCAACGGAACTGTGACGTCGCTTGCCGCTTGCTTTGGCTTGTAGGCAGGCTTGTGGAAATTGGTGCGGACATGGTGGGAAGGGATCAGAACCAGGAACAGATTCGCCACCAGCAGCAGGCACAGGCCAATTGCAATGATGCGCATAATCCAATCTCCCGACGTGGGCAGCTTGCGGAAACGCTGCTGCACAAGGCCAACCTCCCAGGCACGCTTGGCAGCGGCGGCATTACCGCCCCATTTACATTATCCAGCGGTAAGTGGCGAAGTCCATGGCATTGGTCGCAACGTGTCATTTGATCCGTTTGGCCGCTGCCTTGGCCGCTTCCGTGACACACGATCCCGGAGCACCATTGGCCAGGCTGGCCAGGATTGCCCGAGCTTCGTCGTTGCCGATGGTCTCCAGGATGTAAATGGCGCGGAGTGTCCGCAATACATCGCCGTCGGGTGGCTTGACGAGCTTCGGCAACAGCAATTCGATGCGCCGGCGCATTTCCAGCGTGGGATTCTGACCCCATGCCTTTAGGAGGGCAGGCTCGGCAACATTGCCCATTTTTCCCAGCTTAAACATCGCCAACTCGCGCTCCTTGAAAGAGTCGCTGTCGAGTAGGCTGACCAAGGTAGCGACCTTGTTGGCGTCGGGACCGGATATCGGGCGCAGGTTTTCGCTCAGCAGGGGGAGGGTCTGTTTTGCTGCGGCGCTCAAGAGCCAACGGGCCTGGTAAGCTGCCTTGGCGTCCGTGCCGGCCAGCTCCTGCCAAAGCCGCTGCAGCGTCGTCCTGGTCATCCTTGAGGGCAGCGGCCTGGGGGATGGCAGCGGCGGCGGCTTGCAAAGGAGCAGCCGGCCGTCTTTGTATCCGAGGGCCAACTGGCGGCCGTCCGGTGAGAACTGCGCTACGGCGAAATCATTGCCGTACTCGATGTCGCCGCCAAGGTTTTTGCCGGTCGCCAAGTCAAAAGTAAGGAATCTGCAGGTACCCGGTGAGGTAATGTGAGACCGAAAAGAATGAGGAACCAACCACACAGTCGATGTGCGGCAATTGGGTGATTGGCAATTACCCTGCAGCCATAACGTCGATTTCGAGACGGCAGTGTCGAGAGCCAGCACAGATTGGCAGGTCGCAAACTCAATGACCTCGATTGGTTGTCCGCCACTGAAGAGATTCAAAGAACCGTCAGGGGAATACATTATCTCTGTCGAAATGAACAACATGGAGCCGTCAGCGGAAAACCACGGTGGAGGAAAAACCCCCGCTTTGACCTCAAGTGTTTTCAAGCAAACTCCGGTGGCGACCCGCCAAACCCGGATTTTGTCACCGACCGTTACCAGCAAATGGCCATCAGGCGAAAACGTCGCCACGAAATGGCCGCCAGCCACCGAAAGCCGACGCTGCTCTTTTCCAGTTGCAACATCCCACAAACGCACATTAAAGTCGTTGTCCACGGCAGCGAAGCTTCGCCCGTCAGGTGAAAATGCGACGCAGTGGTCCAATACCGGCTCAAAACCTCGAACGAACTTGCCGGTCCGCGTGTCCCACAGTGCGGCGGTGTGTCCCCCACCGACAATGGACATTTCACGACTTTCCGTGACAAGGACGAATTGGCCGTCGGGAGAGAACTTTAGTCCGGAACACGTCGCTCTCCTATCAGCGGGGATCAGGGCCGCCTGTTGGGTGAGGACATGCAGTTGGAGCCCTTTGACCGTATCCCAAAGCCGAACCGTGCCGTCACTGTTTGCGGAGGCGAGCAGATCGCCCGAAGGTGAGAATTCCAGCACGTCCACCTGTCCAGCGGGCCCGCTGGTATTGGCATGTTCGACGCCATCCGCCACGTTCCAGAGGTGCACCACGCCGTCGTGCCCCGCGGAGGCGAGGGTCTTGCCGTCGGTAAGAAAGCACACGCAGTTGGCGCCGAATGAGTTGCTTGGATCGAGTTGGATTCTGGTCACCACTCGTAGTCTCCCACAATCGAACATCACCGTCCCTCGCTTTTACCCCAGAAACGATGGCCGCGAGGTAACGGCCGTCAAGCGAAAGGGCCATCCGTTCAACCTTGGCCGGACCAAGGACGGTTTTGAAACGCTCTTGGAGAGTAACGGTATCCAGAAGGCGAATTTGATTGCGATCCCCAAATTCGGCCTGGCCGACCATCGCAAGAACTTTGCCGTCCGCACTCACGGCCAAAGAGGATAGAACCCACTGGAGGTCTATGACGAATTGCCGTATCACCTTGCCGGAAGCCAGGTCCCATTGGCGGAGCGTGCTATCCCAGGCTGACGGAATAGAGAGTTTTCCCATCGGGGCCAAACACAATGTCCTTCACCCAGCCGGTGTGGCCCGTCAGCGTCCCGACTGGCTTGCCGGTGTCCGTGTCCCACAAGCGGATGTCATTGCCGACGGGCGAGGCAAGCTTGGTTCCATCCGGCGCAAGAGCTATTGCTGGATTGGTGGAACGTTCTTCCATGACAGCTCTGAGACGGCCAGTGGCAAGATCTTTGACGCGCGGCGCTGTGGAGTTGCTTGCATATGCAAACCGGTCTCTCGCGACTTCCAACCTGGTGGCGGTGCCATTGTCTAACGTCATTAACCGCCTACCGGTAGCGAGCTCCCAAAGGACGATGCCTTCCCTGCTGCCTGTGAGGAGTTGCTTGCCGTCATTGGTCGCGGCCATGCAGTAAACGGGGCCGCGGTGGCGAAAAGCCGGCGCGGCAAGGGTATGGACAACCTCCAACGGCACTTTGACGCCCCGTGCCAATCGCTTGGGCTTGTGGGCGGCCGTGGGGAAATTGATCCGGAGATATTGGGAAGGGATCAGAAGCACGGAGAGATTGGCCACGAACAGCAGGCAAAGGCAAATTGCAATGATCCGCATGAGCCAATCTCCCGATGTGGGCAGCTTCTGGTTATGCTGATGCACGAGGCCAACCTTCGGGGCGGGGCGAGGGGCGAAGGTGGCAGCGCGTGCATTATCGCCACAGTTACATTAACCAGCTGTGAGAGGTAATGTCGAGGGAATTGGTTATTAACAAGGATTTCCCCCAAAGATAGCAAATTCCTTTGTTATGATGCAGTAAAATGACTTGAATCCGTCGCCTGTCAATCGAGTGCGCGAAGAGCAAAGGCAGCTACATCATTTTCGCTCCCGAGGTTATCGCAATGGCATCAAAACCAGACAACCTTGGCGCCAGCAAACCGGTCGAATACTGGATCGAAAAAGTGCAAAACTCCGATTCATTCGATCGTAGCCGCGCTGTTTTTGAGCTGTCCAAGTTTGGACCGAAAGCGAATGGAGTGATTGCGGCACTTATCGGCGCCGTTGCTGACGAAGATTTTCTGGTACGCTGCGGGGCAGCTCACACGTTGGGCGATTTCGGGCGGGAAGCCGTCGGAGCAGTGCCGGCTCTGACCGAACTCTTGAAGGACTCTGAAGAGCGGATTCGCGCCGCCGCAGCCGAAGCACTTGCGAAGATTGGTCCGGAATATCTTGACGTATCTGACGTGCTTGATGATGCGTTACATGACGAATCGGGACGAGTGCGCGTGGGAGCCGCACGAGCGTTGTGGAGCAACGCCCGGGATGGTGAACGCGTGCTTCCCGTCTTGGCAGAGGCGCTGCAGGATCCCGACCCGCTCGGTCGAGCCAACGCTGCGCGCGGTTTGGTCGAGATGGGAGCGGAGGGACGGAAGGCCTTGTCTGGCCTGCGCCGCTTATTGGAGGATAAGTATGAACATGTCCGCTGGGCCGCTGCAACCGCTCTCAGCCACCTCATTCCTGAGTCCGACGAGAAGGTGTCGGCCGTACTGGCAGCCCACGAACGGCGAAAGCAGGATGAGCCCTTTTTTCACGAAGCTTTGCTTGGAGATTGGATCGAAGCACTGCGCGACGACCTGCCGAAGGTTCGCAACCGGGCACTCTGCGCATTGCTTGCAAATGAGAGGCTGTGTCCACCCCACAAACTCAGGCCCGCCTTACCTGGCCTCATCAAAGCATTCCAAAACGAGGACCTGGAATGTCACACCTTTGCGGCCATGATCTTGGGCAACATGGGCCGGGAAGCTGAGGCAGCGGTGCCCGCACTGGTCGAAGCATTGCAGCACTGGCGCGAGGACATGCGCGCCGCGGCCGCGGCCGCATTGGCGCAAGTCGGCTTGGCCAAAGTGCCGCGCAGCACCCTCGACGACGCACTTCAAGACGATTCCGCCAAGGTTCGCGTGGACATGGCGAAGGCGCTGTGGCGCCGGGACGGCCAGCCACAGGTCGTCCTCCCTGTGCTACTTGGAGGCCTGCAGGATGCCGACCATTTCGTCCGCAGCAGCGCCGCACATGCAATAGGGGACATGGGTCCGGCCGCTAAAGAAGCCGTGCCGGCCTTGATCGAGACGCTGGAAGACGAGGAAGAAAACGTCCGCTGTGCCGCGTCGCACGCTTTGTTTGCCATCGGCAAGGATGCCAAGGAAGCAGTGCCCGCCGTGCTCAAATTGCTCGTGGACGGGAGCTGGAGCGAAGAGATTCATGCCACATCCACGCTCCACGCAATTGGTCCAGGCGATCAACGAGGAAAAGCACTGCTGATCGCAGCTTTGAAGAACCCGACGGCTCGCGTCCGGAGCGTTGCCGCGTCCACATTAGGCCAGGCCGGGCCCGACGGCGGAGCAGCCGTCGCCTCTCTGAGCCAAGCCATGAACGACCCTGATGGAATGGTGCGTGTGGAGAGCGCGCGAGCGATATGGCGCATTACCAAATGCGGCGCCGACGCAGTCCCTGTCTTGTTAGCTGGCCTTACAGACCAAGGGGAATGGGTGGCTGCCCAGGCCGCCATTGCCTTGGCGGAAATCGGTGAGGAGGCAAGGCCCGCGCTTTCGGCCCTCACTCAATTGTTGAAATCGACCCTGGTCCTAAATCGCGTTGCTGCTGCTCAAGCGCTTTGGGCCATCGACCGACAATCTTCAACGGTACTTCCCGTGCTCCTTGAAGCGCTAAAGGACTCCCGTGCAATAAGTCGCGCCCAGGCCGTGCTGACTCTTGGCAAGATGGGCGCCGAAGCCAAATCCGCGGTTCCCGCATTGCTGGAGGCGCTGAAAGATGAGGACAGTGGCGTCCGGAAATTCGCGGCCGAAGCGGTCAAGAAAATCGGGGCATAGGATCGGCGCGCCAGAGGTACGGTCGCGATCAAATCTCGAATGCCCCACCTTCTTCGACGGCATGGTCCCTGTTAGGACGCTGGTTGGACAATGACGTTGTTCAATTATCCGTGCATAGCTTCTTCAACAAATCCTGCAAATGGCCGCGCCTGATGCCGCAAAAATCCGAAAAATGGCATTGCGTCGGAAATGATATTTTGTACACTATGTCAATAATGGGCTGCGTAGACCATTTCGGTATGCCGAACAGGTAAAAATGCATGGCCAAGCTTATCCACGAGCTTCGCGACGGCATCCACGGTTTCATCCTCTTCGACCAATTGGAAAAGCGGCTGATCGATTCCGGTCCCATGCAACGGCTGCGCTGCATCCACCAACTCGCCATTTGCTATCAGGTTTACCCAGGGGCTACGCACAAACGCTTCGAGCATTCGCTCGGGGTCATGGAAGTGGCAACAAGGATTTTTGACCAGGTCTTCAATCGGCGCCTTGATGATGGAATCCACAAGCGGATCAAAGAAGAGTTGGAACCGGACAAGAAAAGTTATTGGCGCCGGGTGGTTCGACTGGCTGGAATGCTGCATGATGTGGGGCACTTGCCTTTTTCACACGCGGCCGAGGAAGCTTTGTTGCCCGAGGGATGGAACCATGAACGAATCACCGCCGAGATTCTCAGGAAATCGGAGATCGGCGCAACCCTCAAGAATGAAAAGCCACCCATCGACCCGGAAGACGTTGTCGATGTGGCATGGGATGTCAAGAAGCGGTCCCAAACCGAGTCGAGGACCACGCTTTCGCCGTGGAAAACGCTCCTCAACGAGATCATTTGCGGCAACACCTTCGGCGCGGATCGAATCGACTACCTGCTGCGCGATTCGTGGCACGCCGGTGTCGCCTATGGCCGATTCGATCCCGACCGGCTGATAGCAGGGCTGACGGTGCTGATTGACCCGCTGAACGAGGAAATTGCGCTGGGCCTGGACATTGGAGCGATTCACACCGCCGAGGCGTTGCTTTTGGCCCGGTATTTCATGTACACACAGGTCTATTTCCACGATGTCCGGCGAGTGTACGACCTGCACCTCAAGGAATTTCTTCAAGCCTGGTTGGAGGGCGGCAAATTCCCGTCAGACTGGCGAAGACTCATGGACCTTACGGACCACGAGGTTCTGGCAGCGATGCGAAAGGCGGCAGCTAGTCCTGGCGACGAGCGCCATGAGCTTGTATCACGAGTGCTAGCCCGCAAGCACTTCCGCACTGTTTATGAATTCGTTTCTACGCACAAAAGGAAAAGGCCGACTATTCTAGAAGACGTTCTAAAGGCCACGTCCGCGGAATTTGGATCGGAAAACGTTCGGACCGACAAGTACGGACCTAAGTCGGAGACAAATGACTTTCTCGTCAAAACCGAAGACGGAGCAGTTGAAAGCTCTTTGCAGGTATCCGGAGTGATCGCCAACGTGCCGGCGGTGGAAATCGGGCTAATCTTCGCCAAAGCCGAAATCGCCGAAAAGGCCAAGCCATGGGTTGACGCGAAGGTTAAGATATTGTTGACTTGAGGACTATTTAACAAGGGAAGGAAGCATAACCCTCATGCAATTCAAGAAACACGCCTTCATTCTGGCAGTTATCGACGCTTTGCATCGTCACGGCAGCTGGACCGGAAAGACTCATGTGCAAAAGGCTTTGTCGCTGCTGCGGGACGAGGGCCGGGTTCCCGTTCCTTTCCAGTTCGTGCTTTATAAACACGGCCCTTACACGTTCGACCTAATAGGGGAACTCGAACAGATGCAGAGTTATGGCGCAATTGCGGTCGAGCCGAATGTCCAAGGCTACGGAGTTGTTCTCCGCGAAAGCGAAATGGCGAAGTTCGCCCAAACCCAGGCGCCATTGTCCCCGGAAGAGTTTCAGGGCATCGAAGCGGTTTGCAAATTCGTCGGTTCCCGAAACGTGGCGGAACTGGAGCGCTTGGCGACTGCGTTATGGATTCGACGCCACGAAGGTGTGACGAACCAGGCCGACGTTGCGAAACGCTTGCACGAGTTGAAGCCCCATGTCTCGATTGCCGATGCCGAACGCGCCGACTCTGAAGTGGCTGCCTGGCTGGGCCGCAAGAACTGAGTGTTTTAAGGAAGCTGGGACGATGTCGTTTGTTCAACTGCCCATAAATGGGCTTGGGACCAAATCCCTAAAATGTTCGCGCCAGGTCAGCCCGTGATGGCCGGCGCCCCGGCGTCACGGACAACTCCTATTTGCCGTTTGCCTTCTCTTCTTCGCCCGCTTAGAATCGCCACCAAGGCAACCTCACCAACTTTCCGGGAAAACGATGCCATGAAAAGCCTCACACGATTGCACCTGACGCTCGCGCTCATGGTTTTCTTGACCTTGGCCACCTCCGCTTTCACCCAGCCAGGCGGCGCCCAGACCGTGTCGCCGGTCGTAGCCACCGACCGCAAAGTGACCTTCCGCCTGCGTGCCCCCAACGCCAAGGACGTGAAAGTCGACGGCGATTGGACGAAAAAACCCGTGGCGATGGCAAAGGACGACAAAGGCATCTGGTCGCTCACCACCGAGCCGCTGGAGTCGAACCTGTACGGCTATTTCTTCGTGGTGGACGGCGTCAACATCGCCGATCCGTCCAACACGTCGATGCGCGTCGGCACCAAGAACATCAAGAGCCAGCTCGACGTGCCAGGCGAGACGGCCGACTTCCTGGCGGTCCGCAACGTGCCGCACGGCGCCTTGCACGAACATTGGTACTATGCCGAGGCGCTCAAGACGACCCGCCGCGTGATTGTCTATACGCCGCCCGGCTACCAGGCTGGCAAGGATTATCCGGTGCTCTATCTGCTGCATGGCTCCGGCGACGACGAAACCTACTGGACGCAGGTGGGCAGGGCCAATTTCATCATGGACAATCTGCTGGCGGCCAGCAAAGTCAAGCCGGCGCTGATCGTCATGCCGTTCGGACATGTTTCGCGCGAGGCCGGCGCTGGCCGCGTCAAAGGCGGCGGAGGCGGCCCTGGATTCATGGAGAAAGATCTCCTGGAAAATGTGCTGCCGCTGGTCGAGAGCACATACCGAGTGGCCAGGGACGCCAAGCACCGCGCCATTGCCGGCTTGTCGATGGGCGGCAATCAGGCGCTGACGATCGGTCTGAACAACCGGTCGCGATTTGCCTATGTCGCCGGATTCAGCTCGGCGGGGACGGCGCGCAAGGCGGCCGACACGTTCAAGTCCCTGCTGGCCGATCCCGACAAATCGAACAAGGAACTCAAACTGCTGTGGATCGGTTGCGGGGAAGACGACAGCCTGTTCGCGGGCAACCAGAGCTTTGACAAGCTGCTCACCAGCCGCAATATCCGGCACGAATGGGTGGCCACGCCGCGCTATGGGCACGTGTGGACGCTGTGGCGGGTTTATCTGCGGGATCTGCTGCCGAAGTTGTTCGCGGAATAATTCCTGAATTTATAAGGCGGCCAGAAAGGCAGGGACGTCCGCGGCAGCAATCAATTCCGGGTTCAAGGTTTTAAGGCCTTCCGCCTGCGCGGCACGAAGCAACCGCTGATCTGCCGCCACCAATGCGCAAGTGGTGTCAGCCGGTTGCGCATGAGCAAGACCCAAGAAAGACGCCAAGATTGAAGCATCTGCGGAATTGAGGTTATGACGATCAATCAGGTCGATGCCATCAAGAATATCGCCGAATTCCACCGCCAACACGCCGAAATCCGGGTCGTCAATGACCTCCGCACGTAATGCCGATCGAGCTGTGGTGAACGTGGCCGCATCTAGTGCACCGCCGTTGCGCTTGCGTACCAGCGCCCCGCAAGTTTCAGAGTAACTCAGCACCGTAGTGATCATCTGCGGCTTGGACACGGCTGCGAAGAGGGCATTTACGGTCAGGTATCCGATCTCAGGGGCAAACCGTTGGGCCAGCGAGCTAGCATCCCAGAGGAGGAAATACACGACCGCTACACCTCAATTTGTTTTTGGCGCATGCGAATAATGTCGCTTGAAAGAAAGCGATCCTCCTGCCGGATACCCTGCGCGAGCATCATGGCCTGAGCCAATTCCGCCGTCGCTGTTGGGTCCGGAGTGAAGCCCATTCGCCTGTCAAGATTTGCAACTGCCTTTTGCAATGCGCGTTTGTCCAGCAGCTTACTTACCGATTGAAGCGGAGACTGAATGGCCACTGATACACTCCTATTTGGGCAAGGAATCATATTTCCCTTTTGCAGTATAGGCGGCTCAGCGTAGCACGGTCAATCTATTCTTACCCGTCGGTGGCTGAAAACGCTAGTTGCCGTGGACGCTACGGTTGAAATTGGCTGGTTGGCACCAGCCATTCGCTCCCATCTCCCATAAGACAATGTGTCGGACGCGAATGGAGCGGAAGCATGCCTGAAGTCGCATTGGCCATTCTCTGGCACCAGCATCAGCCGTATTACCCCGACGACGTCGCCGGCGAGAACCCCATGCCCTGGGTGCGCCTGCACGGCGTCAAGGATTACTACGGCATGGCCCTGCACCTGCTGGAGTTTCCGGAGATGCGCTGCACCATCAACCTGGTGCCCAGCCTGCTGCTCCAGCTGCAGGCCTACACCGAACGCGGCGCGCACCGATCGGCTGCTCGACGTCTCGCGCATCCCGGCCGACGGCCTGAGCGAGGACGATTGCCTGTTTCTGCTCGACAACTTCTTCATGGCCAACCCGGACCACATGATCCGGCCGTTCCCGCGCTACCACGAGCTGTATCAGCGGCGCGGCCTGGGACGGAACACCGCCGCGCGAGGCGCTGCGCCGCTTCACCGAGAAGCGACTTCCGCGATCTGCAAGTCTGGTTCAACCTGACCTGGGTCCATCCGCTGGCCTTCGAGCACGACGCCGGCCTGCGCGAGCTGATGCGCCAAGGGCCGCCACTTCACCGAAGACGAAAAGAACTGGCTGCTCGACAAGCACCTGGAGATCCTGCGCGCAGATCATTCCGCTGCACCGGCAACTGGCCGAGACGCGGCCAGGTCGAGCTGACCACCACGCCGTATTACCATCCGATCCTGCCGCTGCTGTTCGACAAGAAGCTGGCCCGCGAAGCGATGCCGGACGTCAAGCTGCCGCGCTACACCGGCGGCTATCCCGAGGACGCGGCCGTGCACGTCCGCGCGGGCCGTCGAGCAGCACGCCAGGCTGTTCGGCAAGCCGCCGCACGGCATGTGGCCGGCGGAGGGCTGCGTCTGCCAGGCCGATGATTCCGCTGCTGGCCCAGCACGGCATCCGCTGGATCGCCACCGACGAGGAGATCCTCAGCCACTCGACGCAGGGCTTCGTCAGCCGCGATCAGCAAGGGCCACGTGCGCAATCCGGACCATCTGTATCGGCCCTACAAGGTGCGCGAAGGCGAGCAGCGAGCTGGGCATCGTCTTCCGCGATCACGCCCTGAGCGACATGATCGGCTTCCACTACCAGCGCAGCGAGCCGGCGGCGGCGGCGGACGATTTCGTGCGGCACTTGCACGAACATCGGCAAGGCGATCAAGGGCGACGAGCCGGCCCTGGTGAGCGTCATCCTCGACGGCGAAAACTGCTGGGAGCACTATCCCGGCGGCGGCGTGCCGTTTCTCCGCGCGCTGTACCAGCCGCTGCACGCACGACGCCGGGCATCGCGCCGGTGTCGATCGGCGACTACCTGGAGCAGCACGCCGCCGCGCGACACGCTGCCGCACCTGTTCGCCGGCAGCTGGATCAACCACAACTTCGCCATCTGGATCGGCCACGAGGAAGACAACACCGCCTGGGACGCCCTGCACCGGACCCGCGAGCATCTGCGTGCAGCGCGGCCAGCAGAACCGGCCATGGCTGCCGCAGGCCGACAAGGTCGCGCGCAGGCCTGGGAGGAAATGTACATCGCCGAGGGCAGCGACTGGTTCTGGTGGTACGGCGACGACCACTCCAGCGCCCAGGACGCGCTGTTCGACTACCTGTTCCGCAAGCATTTGCAAAACGTCTACCTGCTGCTGGGCGACACGCCGCCGCCCGACCTGGCCCGGCCGATCAGCCAGCGCGGGCAGCGGCCGATCCACACGCTTGCCGCGGGCTTTCTGGACGTCAAGATCGACGGCCGGAGACGTTCTTCGAGTGGATCAACGCCGGCCACTACACCTGCCAGAACGAGCGCGGCACGATGGCCGATGGTGACGCCGGGCCGATCAGGGACGTCTACTTCGGCTTCAATCGTGAGGCGCTGCTGATCCGCATCGACTGCGAAGGCCGGCCCGGCAAGTCCTGCGCGGATTTCACGATGTTGCGGATCGGTTTTCGTGGAGCCGGCGCGGCTGCGAGGTGCGATCGTGCCGCGCCGGCCGACGTCGCCGGCAGCTGCCGTGGCGCGGCGCGACGGACAGGTGCAGCCGACGGCCGGCGTGCACGATCGAGGTCGGCATCGATCAGATCGCTGGAGATGGCGATTCCGTTCGAGCGGCTGGGCGTCGAGGTGGATCGAGCCGGTGCAGTTCTTCGTCGAGCTGCTGGAGGACGACCAGAGCCGCGACCGGGCGCCGCGCGAGGGCACGATCAGCTTGACGCGGCCGCGTCGCCGGATTTCGAGCAGATCATGTGGGATGTGTAAGCCGATTGCGGTAGCAGTGCGATGAGACGAATCAGACCGCTCGCTCCGAAGGACGCAGTCGCCTCGCTTACATCGCCGAGTCTGTCGCGGATGCCTTCGCTGAAGGGTTGCCAATGCCGGAACTGCGCAAGGATCCGATTGTGGGCCGCTGGGTCATCATCGCCACCGACCGCGCCAAGCGGCCGGTGGCGCCGCAAGATCGAGCCCTTGGCCACGGGCGCGGCTTCTGTCCGTTCTGCGAGGGCAACGAGGACAAGACGCCCCACGAGATCCTCGCCTACCGCGATCGCAACACCAAGCCCAACGAAAAGGGCTGGCGCGTCCGCGTGGTGCCGAACAAGTTCCCCGCCCTGCAAATCGAAGGCGACCTGCAACAAGCGCGGCGACGGCATCTACGACAAGATGAACGGCATCGGCGCCCACGAAGTCATCATCGAGTGCCCGCTTCCACGAAGTCACGCATGGCCAACCTCACGCGAGGACAACATCCGCGAGGTGCTCTGGGTCTACCGCGACCGGCTCGTCGATCTGAAGAAGGACCCGCGGCTGGTCTACGGCATGGTGTTCAAGAACGTCGGCGCCGCGGCCGGGGCGTCGCTGGAGCATTCGCACTCGCAGCTCATCGTCACGCCGATCGTGCCGATCAACGTCTGGGAAGAGATGACCGGCTCGCTGGAGTTCTTCAACTACCGCGGCCGCTGCATCTACTGCGACATGATCCATCAGGAGCTGGCCGCCGGAGAAGCGGATCGTGCTGGACACGCCGAACTTCGTGGCCTTCGCCCCGTTTGCCAGCCGCTTCCCGTTCGAGACGTGGATCCTGCCCAAGAACCACAACAGCCATTACGAGAACATCCAGAAGAACGAGGTCGACGAGCTGGGCACGGTGCTGAAGACGATCCTGCTGAAGCTGGAAGTGGCGCTGGACAAGCCGGCCTACAACTACATCATCCACACGTCGCCGTTCGACACGCAGGCGCTGCCGCACTATCACTGGCACATGGAGATCATTCCGCGGCTGACGCGCGTGGCCGGCTTCGAGTGGGGCACGGGCTTCTACATCAACCCGGTGCCGCCGGAGCAGGCGGCGGCGTTTCTGCGCGAGACGGAAGTGGATTTGACCGCGAAGCGTTAAGGCCAGCGTGAATGTTGACATCCACGCTGGTCCCTGTTTGCAATCGCCGATCGCGAAATTGGCAATCTCACCATCCGCTCAAACAGCAGCCATAATCGCCGCCGCTGACCAAGCGGCAACGCCCGCCGCTCGAAAACGGCATCTTCAAATACTCCGCCCGGTCTGCAGATCACCCGGCCGTCCATCAGCGTGTGCGTCACGTGCGTCGGCATGCTCGAACGGGTCGCCGTCGTAGAGCACCAGGTCGGCGATCTTGCCGGGCTCGATGCTCCCGAAGCGGTCGTCGATGCCCGAGAATTTTGGCCGGCGTCGAGCGTGATCGCCTTCAGGGCGCCGTCGAAGCCCAGGCCGTTGACCACCGCCATGGCCGCCTCGAAACGGAGCACGCGCTGTCTTGGGAACATAGCCCTCGAAGGCGGTGCCGATCGCCGATCGGAATCTTGCGATCGGCCAGGAACGCCGGCGTTGCCGAGATAGGCCGTTGAACGTCTCCAGCGAGGACGGCCCGCTGCATGGTCGGATGGACGATCACCGGCACCTTGGCGCCGACGATCGCGTCGGCCATCAGATAGCCTTCCGTCGCCAGGGTCAGCATCGGCTTGAGCTCAAATTCCTTGGCCGAGAACGCAGGCCCGTCATCATATCGTCGGCGCGGTGGGCGGCGAAGATCACCGGGATCTTGCTGCTTGAGCGCCAGTTCCAGCGCTTCAAACTTCAGATTGGGCGCCGGCGGTTCCTTGGCGCGTCTCGTTTCTTCTTCGCATAGCTTGGGCATGCTGCGAAGGCGGTGCGGACCAGGTTGGCGGTGCCCATGCGCGTGCTCGGGCAGCTTGCCCGGATAGGTGATTTCGGGATCTCGCCCAGGTTGACGAGGATGCCGGCCGGGAAGCGAGATGTTCATCTGCTCGGCGGTTCGGCCATGGTGCGGAAGATGCCGGTCTGCCCGGCGATGACGTTGGCCCGGCCCGGCATGGCATGAACGACGGTCACGCCGTGCTCGCGGACGAATTGCAACAGCGGCTCGGTCGGGTTGAAGCTGTCCAGCACGCGCAGGTCGGCCTGGTTCGGATCGCTCATCTCGTCCTGGTCCTGGTCGGCCTTCTTGAAGTTGAGGCCCCCGGACAGCGCCGACCACCGCATGGGCGTCGATCAGCCCCGGCGTCACCACGGCGGCGGTGACGCACGGGAAGCCTTCGGCAGGCAATTTGAAGTCCGCACGTTGCCGACCTTGCGTGATCTTGCCGTCTTCGATGCAGGATGACGCCATCTATCGATGGTCCCCTTGCCGACGGTGTGGATGCGCCCGGCGAGCACGGCCAGCTTCTTCGGGCTGCCTCGAAAGCGGGCGAGCGTCTTGCTGGCATGGCCGGCGGCTTGACCGCGGGCAACGGCTTCGATCGCCGCGCGGCTGCTTCGGCAGCCGTTGGCCTCGTTCTTCGCCAGCGCGAAGCCGCCGGCCTGGTACGTCCAATCCTGGTGCACGGTCGCGGTCGAACACCTTGTCGCCTTCGATGTATGTTGCCAGCACCTGGGTGTAGACGCTGAACGGGGCCCCGGACAGGACCACGAAATCGGCGTCCTTGCCCTTTTCGAGCGAGCCGCAGCGATCCTCCAGGTGCAGCATCTGGGCCCCGTGCAAAGTCAGGGCCTTGAGAGCGACGTCCTCCGGACAGCCCGCCGCGCACGGCGATGGCGCCGGTGCGCAGGAAGAAGCGCGATTCGGTGATGAAATCGTCGGTGTTGATGGCCACCTTGACGCCCGCCTTGGTCAGGATGGCGGCGTTTTCTTCCAGCAGGCCCATCACCTCCGGCTTGCCGCCGGGGCTGTCGATCAGCGTGAGCGACACGAAGATTCCGCGCTTGGCCAGTTCGTCGGCGATGCGGTAGCCTTCGGTGCAATGCTGCAAGACCAGCTCGAAACCGAATTCCTTCGACAGGCGAACGGCCGTCATGATGTCGTCGGCCCGATGGCAGTGGAAGTGGACGGTGCGTTTGCGTTCCAGCACTTCCATGAGCGGATCGAGGTTGAGATCCCGTTCGGGCGGCGTGGCCTTCTTGCCGTCGGCGACGTCCTTGTGATAGGTGTCCCACTGGCGTTTGTAGGCCTGGGCCTTGATGAGCATCTCGCGCTGCAGGGCGGCGACCTTCATGCGCGTGCCGGGGGCCTGCCTCTTGGAGCCGTAGGCGCCCTTGGGATTTTCGCCGTTGGCGAACTTGATGCCGCCCAGAACCACGCCGCCGAGGATGCGCATGGCTTCGACGACGGCGCCGCGCAGCTTGACGTACAGGGTCTGCCCGCCGATGGCGTTGCCGCAGCCGGGCATGATGTTGGCGGTGGTCACGCCGCCGGCGAGGGCCATTTGAATGCCGGGATCGTGCGGGTTGATGGCGTCGAGGGCGCGGAGGCCGGGCTGAACCGGCCCGGTCATCTCGTTGCCGTCCGCCCTCGCCGACCGGCGGGCCGGCCAAAGATGCCGATGTGCGAATGGGTATCGACCAGGCCGGGAATGATCACCTTGCCCGTCATGTCGCGGACCTTGGCGCCCTGCGGGATCGGCGACGTCTTTTCGGCTGCCGACGTCGAGGATCTTGCCCTTGTGGACGATGAGCATGCCGCGCTCGATGACGGGGCCGGAAGCGGTGTGGATGCGGGCCCCCTGGTAGGCGACCACGCCGTCCGCGGGCTGGGCGACCTGGTCGTCGTCCAGGAACGCCAGGCAAACATCGGATGCGAGGCCGGCAACGATGACCAGCAGGAAACCGAAAAGCAAAACGAACACGGCACGGCGCATGAGCCCAACCTCCAGAATGCGACTTGTGAAATCGGTCAGCGCACATTGAAGTTTTTCGGCGTTATCGAATTGATATTAAAGGACGTCAGGTGTGTATCGCGTCGAACATGACAAACGCCAGGGGTCCGAAAATCATCACCGGCAACCAGGCTGCCAGCGCGGGCGAGACGAATTCCTTGTCGCCCATCTGCTGGCAAGCGAAGCAGGCCGCGAAGAACACGGCGCAGATCACCAGGCACAGGCCGGCGCTGATGAAGACGTTGCGGTTCTGGTCGCGCAAGATCACCGACAGGCCCAGGAAGACCAGGATCATGCCCAGGATGGGACGGGTCAGCCGCATGTGGAACAGCACCGCCATCGGGGCGAGGCGCTCGACGTCGGACTTGCGCAGCTCCTTGAAGATCCGCCAGGTCGAGGCGAAGTAGAACCATTTACGCGCGTCGCGCGTCAAGACGTCGAAATCGACCTCCTGAGTTTTGAGAAACATCTTGGTCGGGGCGATCTGTTCCAGCACGTCGCTCAATTGGGTCTTGCTTTTGTCGCCGCTGCCGCGAGTGTTGGGCTGTAAATCCTCCAGTTCCGGCGGCACTTTGTGCGCCGCTCAGCATCCAGCCCCCGGTAAGAGGTAGATTGTCCGGCGTGGGCGGGATGTAGCGCGCTTCCTTGGCCAGGATATTGATGACGTTGCCGGGAGCGATCGGCGGCTTGATGCTGCAGCGAAAGCCTCTGATCAGCAAGTCCCTATGCGGTGCCGATGTCGCCGCCAATGGCGATGCCGTTGGGTTCGTCGCCGCGGTGAGCCGCCATTTCGCGATCGCCGTTTGGATTGTCCCGGCTGAGCGAGAGCAAGACGCTCAGCCGGGGGATCAGCAGTTCCTGATTAACGGTGGCGAACAGCAGCATGCAGCAGGCGGAGCACAGCACGGGGCGAACCACCCGATGGGTCGATACCCCGGCGGAAAAGCTGCGGCAAGAGCTCGTTGTTTCGCTGCACCCAGGCGATGGTGAACATGGCGGCGAGCAGACAAATCATTTCCGAAAGGCGGTCGAAAATGGTCGCTGCTGCGGGCGGCGTAGTATTTGCCGACGTGAATCAGAAAGGGAACCAGGCCGTCGTTGGCGTGGCGCGAAATCGCCGATGTTCATGAAAAGATCGACGACGATGTACAACCCCAGCAGGCTGATGAGGCAAATAAGTAGGACTTGAGGTAGCTATGGACCATAAGCGGTCGAGTACCCAGTTCATCGCTCGCATCTCCGCTCGTGCTGTGCGAAAAGGGGTCAGGCACCGTTGCCGAAACGGCCCGAAGGGCGCTGTGCACAACGGTGCCTGACCCCTTTTCGCACAGGCTTAATTGCCATGAAGCGCGGTCCGCACCTCGATGGGCGTGGACTGGCGCCGTGGCGGAGTGTAGGCCGTGATGTATTGCACGATATAATCGTTGGCGGCCGTGGCCGCGAATTCGCCGAAGCCGTTGGCCTTGGCGTCCTCCAGCGCGGCTTGCAGCGCTCCAGCCCTGGTAGGTCATGCGGTAGACGGCCACCATGACGCCGGTGCGGTGCAAGCCGGCCTTGCAGTGGATCAGCACGGGATGATTGGCCGGGTTGTCCATGACCGCCAGGAATTCGTCGATCGCCTTGGGATGCTCAATGCCAACCCTCGAGCGCGGGATCAAGTCGGGAGCGAGATAGACATAGCGAACGCCGAGCCGGCGGCAGATTTCTGATTTCCGGCGTCGTTCTTAAATCGAAATAGGAGTTCCGCACCTCGGGGTCGGGAAACTCGTCCTGGAGGTTGACGATGGTCTTGATGCCATAGCGCTTGACAGCATCCGCGAAACCATCGGCAGTGAGGCAGCCGCTGCGATAAAGAATCCCAGGGTCCACCTCGCGCAATCGCCGGGCGTGGTCGTAGACGGCGCGGTAGCGGACAATCGGCACGCCAATGACCAGCGCGGCGATGGTCAATCCAAAAACCCACTGCAGTTTGAAGGGTACTGCCAAGATTCCTGCTCCTTCAGGGTATGCAGACGACATCCTGCCGTCCGCCGGGCCGACATCATGGCAATTGTCGAGTTTATTGACAAGAGCAGTGAGTGGTGAGCGGTGAGTGGTGAGTGGTGAGTTGGGATAGAATGGGCAGCAAATACGGGCTAATTGGTAAAGAGGGAAGTTATCAACAAATTTGGCTGAAAGGGCAAACTTCCTTTCATCGACCACTCACCACTCACCCACTCACCACTCACCCACTCACCCACTCACCACTCACCCACTCACTATTTCACTCTCGCTTCGACGGCATGCAGCACCTCTTTGGAATCATCGTCCTGAATGAAGGCAACGACGCGCAAATCTCGGTAGCTGAACGGGGCTGACCATCGAGGTCGTCGAATTTATCGAGTGCCTTGCTGGTGGTTTGGCGCGTTTCGGCCAGGTCGATCTTGGCTTTTTGTATCAGGCCTTTCTCGCCCAATCCGAATCCGTCGGGGCCGCCGGCGAAGGCGCGAACTACGTGGGAATGGTAAGATAGGCCGTTGCTGCCCGCGAAACGAACCCAGGGCTCAATGAGCGCTATGCGAAGTTTCAGTTTGTCGGAGAACTTGTAGCCGCCCACTACCGCGGAGATGTCCACCGCGTCGCCTTTGCGATTGGCCTCAATGGTCAGAGTGATCTTGTTGTCCTTTTCCAGAAGCGGATCGATGATGGCACGGAATTCCTTGTACGCACCGGGGGCGTGAATCCTGTATCCGCCGCCGCCGGCCGTGGACTTGCCATTGAAGACCAAACTGGGCGTGCCTTTGACGGCGTAGTAGTTGGCGCGGGTTTCGGTTTCGGGTGTCGTCAAAGGATCGGGGGCTGGGACGTGGAGGTGGTACTGCAGCAAGACCACTTCCTTGTCGGAGTAGGTTTTGGCCAATCCCTCGAACGCCAAATCGGCGGCGACACACGGCGGGCAGTGGGCGCCAGTGAACAGCTCGACCAGGACGACGCGTTTGCCCTTGCGGCCTTCGAAATTGGCCACGTTGAAACCCAGCCCGGCTTTCTCGTTTTCCTCGTGGCCTTTCGGTTCCAGGGCGTCGATGCGGCGCTGGGCCATCGCCAGTTCGTCTTTCTTGTCTTGATTCATTAGGCTTTTCGAAAGCAGATCGAGACAGCGCAGCTCAACGTTGGGGGAGGCGGTGTCGGCAAGCTCCTTGATGGCCTTGCGGATCAATTCTTCACCCAGGCCGGCGTAGAGTTTGTGGAAGGCCAGGTAACGGCCGCCCTGCAGCAGATTTTCGCGCTGAAAATCGCCAAAATTGCGGGCCGCGGCCAGGGCGGGAGCGAGGGCTGCCTTCAGATCGGCAGGCGGGATTTTTTCTTTCACCGCGGCCGCCATGGTCGCACGAGCCACGGAAAATACCGCCATTTCGTTGGCGCGTTTGGCGATTTCGCCTTTGAGCTCCTTGAAGCCGCCCTTGGGGATGCTCACGGCCATAACCGGCTCGAATTTCTTGGCGTTGTCGTCCTTGACCAACTCCCATTGCGATGCGTACGCCTCGCCCTGGAACGACAACGTGCCGCGCATGAGCTTGGGCTCGCCCTCGGGCAGCTTGAGGGCGAAGTGAAGAATCTGGCTGCCGAGCTGGAGCTCGAGGCTGAGCTCATCGCCCTTGACGGAAGCACTCTTGAAATCGGCCGGAGGCGCCTTGTCGGCGACCTCGATTTGGCCGGTGATCTTGTTATTCTTGGATTCGAGCTTGAGCAGCCAGAAGCTGCAGATCTCCGGGCCGTCAAGGAACGATATTTTCCAGTTGCCCGCCACGCGGTCTTTGCCGGTTTGGGCCGGGGACAGAGAGATTACGAGCAAGAATATGGCAACACTGCTAAGCACACGCATGGCAAGGCCTTTCGCGGGGTTAAGAGATGCCCATGGGTCGATTACTACCTTATGGACGTTGGGCGGGGCGGAAGCAATCAATGTTAATACGCGCTACGCTCGAATTGGAGACCACCGCAACCATCCACGCCGCAAGGGCGTGGCATTCCCGGATGCCACGGGCTTGTCCCGTGGTGGTTCACGCTCGTTTCTAATTGGCGCCCACCAAACCGCGGCAGTGGAACTAACCATACAGCATCGTGTATTTTTGCCGAAGGTAAGCCACAAACGGCTCATGGCTGAGATTCCCGCCCCGTGATGCGCCGGCACAGGTCGGCGGCACGCCAGCGCTGGCCGTGACGGTGGATTCGGTCGTTGAGCCAACATTTCAAGTCGCTGAAATCGCCGCGGCGAGCGCTATCCTCAAAATCCGGCAAATCTTCGCGGGCTTGCTCCATGAACTGGGCGGCGTAGAGATTGCCCAACGTGTAAGTGGGGAAATAGCCGATGCCGCCGAAGCTCCAGTGAATGTCCTGCAAACAACCGGCGCGATCCGTCGGCGGCGTCAGCCCCAGCATTTGCTGGAATTTCTCGTTCCAGGCGGCGGGCACGTCGGCCGGCGCCAGGTCGCCGCCGATCAAGGCCTGCTCCAGCTCGAAACGCAAAATGATGTGGAGATTGTAAGTCGCCTCGTCGGCCTCGACACGGATGAACGAGGGCCGGACGCTGTTGATGGCGAAAACGAAATCGTCGAGCGGCACATCGTTAAGGGCGTCCCAAAAGACCTGGCGCGCCCGCGGGAAGAAATGTTCCCAGAACAGCCGGCCGCGGCCGACCTGGTTTTCCCACAGCCGCGATTGCGATTCGTGGATGCCGAGCGATGCCGCGCCGCCGCAAGGCGTGCCGAAGTGCTCGGCAGGCAGGCCCTGCTCGTAGATGCCGTGGCCAGCCTCGTGGAGAATGCCGAAGAAGCCCTCATTGAAGTGGCGAGCATTGTAGCGGGTCGTCAGGCGGACGTCGCCGGGGCCGGGTGTGCTGCAAAAGGGGTGGGTCGTGACGTCGAGCCTGCCCGCACTGAAGTCAAAGCCGATGGCGGCGGCCGCGGCCTGGCCGAAGATCACCTGCCGATCCACCGGAAATTCACGCTCCAGGATGTCCGTTCTGGGTTGCCTGGCCGATTCCACGATGGCGCAGACCAGCGGGACCAGCTCGGCTTGCAGATCGGCGAAGACTCGCGTGATTTCGGCGGTGGTGGCACCCGGCTCGTATTCGTCGAGCAAGGCGTCGTAGGCCGCATCTTCGTAGCCGACGGCCTGCGCTTCCTGACGCTTCAATTTGACGATTTTGTCGAGCCACGGCTGAAAGGAGGCGAAATCGTCGGTCTTGCGAGCATTGTCCCAGACGGGTTGAGCCTGCGTGGTTGTGCGTGCAAGCTCTTCGACAAGATCGCGCGGCAGCTTGGCGGCACGGTCGTGAGCCCGGCGAATTTCACGCAGGTTGGCGGCTTCGATGCTGTCCTGGTCGGCGGCGACGTCCGACGCTTCCGCTTCACTGAGCAAATCGCCAAGGGCGGGCGAGGTGAGCATCTCGTGGGCCAGGCGAGCGAGCAAGGCCATCTGCTCGCCGCGGTGGCGGGAACCCATCCGCGGCATATAGGTGCGCTCGTCCCAGCCAAGGAGATGGCCGCACGATTCGAGCAGACGGCATTCCTTGACGCGCGTGATCAGGCAGTCGTAGGCATTCCGTTGGGCTGCCATGGGGACCTCAAGACATATTCATGCTCATCAGGAACTCCGCATTCGACTTCGTCTTCCGAAGCCTGGTCGTCAGCATTTCCATCGCTTCGACGGGATGCATGTCGGCCAGCACACGGCGGAGAATGCGGATACGCTCCATTTCCTGGCCGTGCAGCAGCAATTCCTCCTTGCGCGTGCCGGAGCGGTTGATATCGATGGCGGGCCAAACCCGTTTGTCGACGAGGCGGCGATCAAGATGCAGCTCCATGTTGCCCGTGCCCTTGAATTCCTCGAAGATCACTTCGTCCATGCGGCTGCCGGTGTCGATCAGGGCCGTGGCGAGGATGGTCAAACTGCCGCCGTCTTCGGTTTGGCGGGCGGCGCCGAAGAAGCGTTTGGGCCTTTGCATGGCGTTGGTGTCGAGGCCGCCGGAAAGCAGCTTGCCGCCGGAGGGAGCCTCGGTGTTGTGGGCACGAGCCAGGCGGGTGATCGAATCGAGCAAAATGACCACGTCCTTGCCGTGCTCGACCATCCGTTTGGCCTTTTCCAGGGCGATCTCGCTGACGTGGATATGCTCCGGCGGCGGCTCGTCGAAGGTGCTGGCGACAACCTCGCAGGTTGGGCCGGCCACGTTGCGAGCCATATCGGTCACTTCCTCGGGACGTTCGTCAACGAGCAAGACGATCAGGTAAGTTTCCGGGTGATTTTTAATGAGGCTGAGGGCGATTTTTTGCAGCAGGATGGTTTTGCCCGCACGCGGCGGCGAGACGATCAGACCGCGTTGCCCCTTGCCGATGGGGGTCACCAGGTCGACAACGCGCATGGCGATCTCTTCGGGGCTGGACTCCAGTACGAAGCGTCGATTGGGGTGCAGCGGAGTCAGGTCGTCAAAGCCGGTCCCAACCACGCGCTGATCGGGGGCATGGAAATTGACCGCGTCCACCTGCATCAGGGCAAAGTTCTCTTGACCTTCGACTGGCAAGCGGATCGGTCCCTCGACGATCAGGCCGGTTTTGAGGCCCAGCCGGCGAATCTGGCTGGGCGACACATAGATGTCCTCCGGCGACGCCAGGTAGTTATGGGCCACGCTGCGCAGGAAGCCGTAGCCGTCAGGGAGCACCTCGAGAGTGCCGCTGCCGCGGACAGCGACGCCGCGTTCGATCTGGCGGCGAACGATGCCCATGATAAGCTGGCCCCGGCTCATGCCGGTATGCTCGCCAATGCCCTCGCGCTCCGCCAGCGTGAACAACTTGGGCATGACCAACCGGTAAAGGTCGTCAAGGCGCGTGGCCGTCGATGCAGGTGGCGGTGGTGGTGACGGCGGCGGCGCGGTGGCTGTGGGGGTGATGGGGGGGGCGGAAATCGGGGCTGGCGCGGGCGGCGCCATCACATCTTGAGGTCTTCGCGGCAACCGCCTGCGGGTTGCATTGCCCGATCCATCGTCGCTACGGGCGACGGCCATGGTCATTCCTCCCAAAAAAGTAATTGCGGAACCCCCCATACGCCACGCCGGGGGTAATCGGCACGTAGGGGGACAAAGGTTTATCGAACGCCTTTTTGACAAAAGGTGATAGCAAAAACGTCATCGCGCCGCCTCCGTTGTGGCGCTGGCAGCCCATTTCAATCGACATTTTCCTTTGCTTGGCACCCGGAAATGACGCAATCTACTGAATGTGAAACGTCACTCGATGTCGCGGTTCGGACCTTGCGAGTCGCGGCGTAAAACAGATACGCGGCAAACGGCCCGCCCACGCAGAGGTGCCCTATTGCCATGGAGCGCCTATATCATGAACACCTGCAGCCAAAAAGGAAAGCTCTTTTTCGGATTTCCTTGGTTTTTTTCCGGGGCTTGGAGCGTTAAAGGCAGCACCGGCTGGGCAGTCCGCAGGAGTATGCGTAATCATTATGGCAAATGATCGGGAAAATGGACAGAGGGGAATACGTCTTTTAGGAATATCCATGTTGAATTACCGCACCGCCCGCGGCCGCTGTCAGCCCCTGGGAGCGACGGCCACGGCCGACGGCGTCAATTTCGCCCTGCTTTGCCAGCATGGCACCGCAGTCCACCTCGTGCTGTTCGCCCTTGAAGGCGACGCTCCCCTGGCGGAGTTCCAGCTCGATCGGCTGCAGAATCGCACCGGCCACCTTTGGCATGTGCATGTCTCCGGTCTGCCGCTGGCCTTCCGCTACGGTTGGCGCGTCGACGGACAGCAGGGCAACGGCCATTGTTTCGATCCCAGCCTGGTGCTGCTCGACCCCTGGGCGACCGGCGTTTCCGACGGGGCGCAATGGGGAGGGCGGCGCGAGGGTGATAGCGGGCAGCCGCGGCTGCGCACGCGGCACCACCCGCCGCAGCGTCTTTTTTCGCCGGTCCTTCGACTGGCGCGGCGACACTCCGCCGATGACGCCGCTGGAAGACTCCATCGTCTACGAACTGCACGTGCGCGGCTTCACCTGCCATCCCTCGTCGCTCGTGGCCCACCCCGGCACATTTACCGGGTCTGGTCGAGAAGATCCCTTATCTGAAGGCCCTCGGCGTCACCGCCGTCGAGCTGCTGCCCGTCCACGAGTTCGACGAGGGCGACTGCCCGTTCACCAACCCGGTCACCGGCGAGAAGCTGCGCAACTTCTGGGGCTACAACAGCATCGCCTTCGCCGCCCCCAAGGCCGCCTACGCCGCCACCGGCACGGACCACGGCCAGGTCACCGAGTTCCGCGACATGGTGCGGGCCTTTCACGCCGCCGGCATCGAAGTCATCCTCGACGTCGTCTTCAACCACACCGGCGAAGGCGACGACCGCGGCCGCACCTATTCCTTCCGCGGCCTGGACAACTGAGCTTTACTACATGCTCGGCCCGGACGGCGACTATCTCAATTTCTCCGGCTGCGGCAACACGGTCAACTGCAACCATCCCGTCGTCCGCGATCTGCATCCTGACCTGCCTGCGCTTCTGGGTGGCGGACATGCACGTCGACGGCCTGCGTTTCGATCTGGCGTCGGTCCTCGGCCGCGACCGCTACGGCAACGTGCTGGTCGAGCCGCCGTGGTCGAGATGATCGCCGAAGACGGCGTGCTGGCCGACACCAAGCTGATCGCCGAGCCGTGGGACGCGGCCGGCCTGTACCAGGTCGGCAGGTTCCCGTTCGGCCGGCGCTGGTCGGAATGGAACGGCCGCTACCGCGACGACGTGCGCCGCTTCTGGCGCGGCGACGCCGGGCATGGCCGGCGACCTGGCGACGCGGCTGTGCGGCAGCGCCGACCTGTACGAAAGCGACCGGCCGGCTGCCCCTGCCACTCGATCAACTTCATCACCTGCCACGACGGCTTCACGCTCTGGGACCTGGTCTCCTACAACGACAAGCACAACGACGGCCAACGGCGAAGACAACCGCGACGGCAGCGACGACAACTACAGCTGGAACTGCGGCGTCGAAGGGCCGACCGACGACCCGGAAATCCTCGGCCTGCGCCGCCGGCAGGCCAAGAACCTGATGGCCACGCTGCTGCTCTCGCAGGGCGTGCCGATGCTCCTGGCCGGCGACGAATTCCTGCGCACGCAGCAGGGGCAACAACAACGCCTGGTGCCAGGACAACGACATCAGCTGGGTCGACTGGGGCTTGACCGAGCAAAACGCCGATTTCCTGCGTTTCGTCAACGATGCTGATCGCCGCTGCGGAAGCGGCACCCGGCCCTGCGGCGGCGGACGTTTTTCCGCGGCAGCCGGCCGGGACGGCGACCAGTCGCCGGACGTGATCTGGCACGGCGTCGAGCCGGGCCAACCCGATTTCTCCCCGGCAGCCGCACACCCTGGCTTATTGCCTGGACGGCCGGCACACGGCCCGCGAGGGCGAGGCCGAGGGCGAGGGCGACCGTGACTTTTACGTGGCCATCAACGGTTGGGAGGAGGTCCTCAACTTTCGCATTCCGCCGGCGCCGTCTGGAGGAGCGTGGCGGCGGCTGATCGACACCATGCTGCCGTCGCCCCAGGACATCGTCGAACAAGACGCCGGCCCGCGCGTGGCTGCCGGCGACAGTTATCCGGTGGGATTCCGGTCGATGGTGGTGCTGTTGTCCGTTTAACTCAAAGTAGCAGGCACACTCCGTGTGCCGTTTAGCGTGTCAAACGGCACACGGAGTGTGCCTACTACTTTGACGCACCTCGTCTCGGCTACACAAATCGAGCGAGCGCGTATAACCTAATAATATGACGCGTATCTTCACAACCCTGGCAGCCACCGTCATCCTCAGCTTGCTGACGACGATCGGTTTCGGTTTCTGGTCGATGGCCCTCGATGTCACGATGTTCAAAAAGGACATCTACATCGTCCATTTCTGCCTCGGACTGTTCACGTCGATCACCATCCTGCTGGTGCATTCAATCGTCTTCATCTATTTCCTGGGGACGGGGCGATGGGTGAAGGAAGTTGGCATCGCTTACAGGTTGCCGGACGAACCGCTGCCCAAGCTGACGCGCGAGCTGAAACGCCAGGCCTTTCCGGCGGCGTTGTTTTCCATGCTCATCGGCATTGTCACGGCGGCAGCGGGCGCGGGCCGGCAGCTTGAAGAATGGCACTGGTCCATTCACATGACCCTCGCCTTCGTCACCGTGGGGATCAATTTGTGGGCGTTCGGTGTCGAGTACCGCTGCATCAGCACCAACGCCGGTGTCATCGACGCGGTGCTGGCCGAGGTCGATCGCATTCGCGCGGAGCATGGGTTGACGACCAATGCCGAGGCGCTAAAGGAGGAAAGTTTTTCATGACACCCAAGGTTTACATCAACGGCAAGTTCTTCGACAAACCCGACGCCAAGATCAGCGTCTACGACCATTGCCTGCTCTACGGCGACGGCGTCTTCGAGGGCATTCGCGTCTACGAGGGCAAGGTCTTCAAGCTCAAGGAGCACGTCGATCGCCTGTTTGAATCGGCACGGGCCATCAAGCTTGAGATTCCCCTGAGCAAGGAGCAAATGATCGAGGCCATCCTCGGCACCGTGAAGATCAACAACAAGCAAAACGGCTACATCCGGCCGGTGGTCACGCGCGGGGCCGGCACCTTGGCCTCGATCCGCGCAAGACCACCGATCCGCAGGTCATCATCATTGTCGACGACATCAGCATGTATCCGCCGGAGCTGTACGAGAACGGCATGGAGCTGGCGACGGTGGCGACGATCCGCAACCACCCCAACGCGCTCAACCCGCGCATCAAATCGTGCAATTACCTCAACAACATCATCGCCAAGATGGAAGGCGATCCAGGCCGGCTGCGTCGAGGCGCTGATGCTCAACCATAAGGGCGAGGTCGCCGAGTGCTCAGGCGACAACATCTTCATAGCCAAGCGCGGCGTGCTCAAGACGCCGCGGCACCGACGCCGGCATTCTGGAAGGAATCACCCGCAACGCGATTATCGAACTGGCCCAGGCCGCGGGGATTGCGGTGCACGCAATTGGCGCTGACCCGCCACGACATCTACAATGCCGACGAATGTTTCCTGACCGGCACCGCGGCGGAAGTGATTGCCGTGGTCAAATGCGATGGCCGCACGATCGGCAACGGCAAACCCGGACCTATCACCCGGCAATTGCGGGAGCGATTTCAGCAACTTACACGCCAGCATCCATGAAGGTATGTTATAATGCGGGCATGAATCTCGATGCCGCTTTATGCCGCCTGGCAGGCCAACCCGACGCGCCGCTGGACATTGGCGAAATTGGGCTGTGCCTTGCCCGGGACGAATTTGCCTCCGTAGACGTGGACGCCTACTTGGCCGAGTTGGACGCCATGGCCCGGGAAGCCAGCCGCTACGTGCGCGGCAAGCTGCCGGCGCGCGTGCATGGCCTGTGCCGTTATCTGTTCCACGACATGGGCTTTCGCGGCAATCAAAAAGAGTATTACGACCCGCTCAACAGCTACTTCAACCAGGTCCTCGAACGCCGCATCGGCATCCCCATCACGCTGTCGGCGCTGGTCATTGCCGTTGGCGCCGCGCGGGCTTGAAGATCGAGGGCATCGGCCTGCCTGGCCACTTCGTCGTCAAGGCCGTCGACGGCGCCGAGCAGATCGTGTTCGATCCCTTTCATGGCGGCCGGGTGCTGACGGCGCAGGATTGCGAAAACGTGGTCCGACAGGCGACCGGACGCGACATCAGCGTGACGAGCGAAACCCTCAGCCCTTTGCCGCTGGGCCTGATGGTTCTGCGCATGCTCAACAATTTGAAGGCGATTTACGTGAAAAACGCCGACATGCCGCGCTCGATTCGGGTGCTGGAAAGACTGCGGCAACTTGCTCCCGAGGATGTGCAGATCAAGCGCGACCTGGGCATTTGCCTGGTCCACACCGGCAAAGCGGGCAAGGCGATCGATTTGCTCAACGCCTATCTCGATGCGGCTCCGGAGGCGATGGACCTGGAAACCGTGCGTGACGTGCTGCGCCGAGCCCAGGCGGCGGTCGCCGAGTGGAATTGAATCATATTTGCCAATGTATTTACTCACCGGCATTACCGGCGTCGCCGGCTGGAACGCCTTTCATTGGTTGTCGAAACGCCATCCCGGCCAGGTGATCGGCACCCGCCCCAAGCAAACCTGGAAACTCAACGGCGACGGCATCGTCGTGCTGGACGCCGAGGACCGCGCCGGCCTGCGCGCTGTTTCGCCGCTATCGCTTTCGCGCCGTGCTCAACGGTGTCGGCAACTGTGCACTGAAATCGTGCGAGCTCGATCCCGCGATGGCCCAGCTGGTCAACGTGGTCAGCGCCGAAGCGATGGCCGAGAATGTCCGCGAGCATGGCTGCAGGCTCGTCCATCTTTCCAGCGATCTGGTCTACTCCGGCAAGGGCACCGGCAACTATGTCGAGACCGATCCGACCGACCCGGTCACGATCTACGGCAAAACGATGGTCGAGGCAGAACGGCTGCTGACGGCCGCCGTGCCGGACGCGGCCATTTTGCGCATTTCGCTGCCGATGGGGCCGAGCTTTAACAAACACGCCGGGGCGATCGATTGGATCCAATCGCGTTTCCGCGCCGGCCGGCCCGCGACGCTGTATTACGATGAGGTGCGCTCCTGTGCCTATTGCGATGACCTCAATGTCGTGTTCGAGCGCTTTCTGCATGGCGATGAAGCGGGAATCTGGCACGTCGGACCGCCGCGGCCGATGACGCTTTTTCAGATCGCTCAAATTGTCAACCGCGTCGGCGGCTACGATCCGGGTTTGCTCAAGGGCTGCCTGCGCTTCATGGCGGGGCCGATGCCGCCGCGGGCGGGGAATGTTAGTATGGATAGCGGGAAACTGGCAAGATTGCTGGGATGCAACCCGGTGAGGTCGTGGCCGGTGGGGGAGGAGTTGTTTCCGTCGGGAAAATACTGGCATTTCGAGCGGCCGGAGGGGGAAGGCGGCGGCGTGCGGAGGTTGGCGGAGCGGTTGTATAGTTATCCTCACGTAGCTGGGTCAGGAGGGATGGCAAATGCCCGCGCATGACTGGACTCTTGTGGATGCCGGGACGTTTCATGCGTTCCATGTGGCCTGGATCGCCGAGTTGCAAAAGAAGCTAAACGGCGGAGTCCTGCCGGCGGATTTTTATGCGATGGCGGAACAGGTGGGCGGCAACGTTTGGCTGGATGACGTGGATTTCTACGTCAGAAAAGCTTGCCGACTCGTCATTCGGCATGCGAGTAATGACCGAGTGGTTGCCATTGTCGAGATTTTGTCACCGGGCAACAAATGCACTCGAGCCGCCATGGCGAAGTTCGTGGACAGAGTTTGTGGCGCGTTGGATCAAGGGCATCAGCTTCTTTTGATCGATCTGTTTCCGCCCGGTGCCGGAGCTCCGCATGGTGTCCATGGCGCGTTGTGGGCTGTGATCAGGGACGGAGGATTTGACCAGCCGCGTGACAAGCTGTTGACATTGGCAGCCTATTCCACGGCAGATTCCGCCACAGCCTATGTGGAACCGTTCGGAGTCGGCGACGCGTTGGCAGATATGCCGCTTTTTCTGGGGCCTGACAGCTATGTGAGCGTGCCGCTTGAGGCAACCTACCGGAATGCCTGGGAGGGCATGCCGCAGCGGTGGCGGTCCGTGTTGGAAGGCACGCGTTGAGTGCGCGGTGCTTCCGGCCGCTGATTGAGCAAAAACGTCGATACGATGATGATCGATTACGGCAACGAGTTCAGGGAAACGATGAATGGGAAGGCTTTTTGCAGGCTCTTGACTAGCTTGTCGTCGGCGGTGACGAAGTTGCACTTTTCGCGTTCTGCAAGTGAAACATAAAGGCAATCATAAACGCCGATGCGCATTGCCGAGGAAATCTCGATCGCCCGAGGAGTATGTGAGATGGAAGGGGAAAAAACGGGTAGTGTGGTTATGACGTCCGCCCACAAAACCTGAGCCTGGCCAACTACAATCCGCCCTTGACGTTCCGCCCGCGTCAGACCGTGGGCAATTTCGGCTGGGAAGATGTCCATTGCCAGAAGCCGATGCACGCCGTTGCGATAGTCGTCTCGCAGTTGTTTGGCTTTGTCCGAGTCAATCTCTGGGACTACCCATTTGAAGGCCACGGAGGAGTCGATCACGTAATTCATGGCTGGGGAAGCTCACCCCGCAGTTCTCTTATGGCCGGAACGCCGATGTCGAGAATGCCGTGTTTTTCCCGCAAATCGTCCTGGATGTGCTGAGATTCTTGCTGAATTCGGCGCACAAGTTCGGGATCCAATGGTTTCCCCAAGGCAACTTGATCGGCAATGGTTTGGATTGCAGCCTTCAAGTCAGGCGAAAGGCAAAAAATGATTGTTTCTGTTGTGGTCATGGCATCATTTTCCCAGGTTCGGCCGCTGTGTCAATGTGGATTTTGGTGTTTGACACGCCCTCAGCGCGTCAAACACGGCGTCCGCATTCGGAAATTCTGCCTATCCCGTTCCAACCGATCCGCCAACTGCAACGTCACCCCATTGAGCAAAGACGTGAACCCATAGCGCTCGCGAATGGCGTCCTGCACATCGTCCAACCGCCGGCGTTGCAGCACCGCTTCATCCGAGACAGCGTCGGTTCATTTACTGGCGGCACCGGCGGCGACAATTCGACTCCGAGAAAGCGCAACGGCAACCGCCGCTGATAAAGCCGACCCAGGCGGTCGCGGGTTTCATCTCAACCACGTTTCCAAAACAGATTCGAGAGTGTTCAAATTAGCATCTTTGCCAGAGGCAACCGTTTGGAAGCCAGATGGGTCTGACGTGCCGGTCGGAATATCGCAATCATAGTCAAAAGTACCCGGTTCCTTGCCAAATGTGCAGATATAAACAAGTTTTCCGTTTGCGGCCTCCGAAGTGATTCCTATGGCGCATAAATCTGCCTCCCAATCATCTACGATTCTCCATTCTCTGTCCGATAGAGCGAGGGTTGCAATTAGGTTCGTCATGGACGGATCTTTGACTATGCTCATTTGGAAAATCTCCCCTATTTTCAGCTTCCTGTTGACCCCTGTTGTGGAGGCGAAGCGGGTGGAAGCTGATTCTGAACTTCCTGAATAATCTTCGCCAATTCGATTGGTGGAGTGAATCCTTGCCTTTTGATGATGTCTCCCGGCGTTGCGACCACCCGCCAAGTGCAATCCGCGATGCAGGGTTTATTCAGCCTTGTCTTGCAGTTGCCGTCCTTACGCGAGGTCAGCTTGACGGCGGTGCTGGGAAGGGGAAGGTTGAACGAACCGGTGATTGCCACTCCTAATATCTCGGCATCGCCATCGTTGTAGTCCCGGACCAGGACGACGAACCGGTCCTTATGATTGCCGCCCTGCTTGTCCGGGACCTGCCGGACGAGGAGGATGTTCCCGAGAGGAATCTTGACTGCCACGGGTTCAACCTCCGGCCGCCTTTTTCAGTGCGGCCGGAGTAAAGCTCGTAGCGGCCGCCTTAAAGCGACCGACATCGATTGGCGGAATCCCCCGCAGCTTCATTTCCGCTTGCTCTTCCCGCTTTCGGAGGTCGTGGCGGTACGCTGCCAACGGCGCCGGCACCGTTTGCCGGCTGAAGTACTCTTCGATCTCCTCAACTGGAATCGGCGCGTTCTCGGTCGGCCGATCCTTCCAGCTCTTCAGCCAAGGGATCTCCGAGTGGGTCATCCGGTATAACTGGCTTGCAGAATACCCGCTATAGGCTTCCCAGAAGTGCTTCAGGAATGCCGCGTCCTCCGAGTCCAGATCAGGAGCCGAGTCAAAAGCGTTCTCTGGGACGCATGCGGCACACCGGCCGTCCGAGAGTTTCCGGTACACTTCCTCCACGACCGGCCCGTTTTGCCCCGCGCGTATTTCTTCCGGGAAAAGCTCGGTCTCCCGAAGGACAAGCGACCATGCTTGGGCGTAATAGAGCAGTTTCTGCAGCCGAAAATTCGTCAAAGGATCCGACTCGTCCCCTTGAAGGGAGAGCTTGACGAGTTCCTTGGCTAGCGAAAAAACCTGCGACATTGCAACACCCTCTTTGGCGGCTACACATTGTGCCATGATAACCCATGACTGAAGTCGAGTCCAGGGGGGGGTTCGGCGGGTGGCACGAGGTGGCACGCGTAGTGGTTTGAATGGGCAGGCCATTACCCAAAACCTCCCTGCATGATCAGCGAGTTAAGCACGGCGTCCGCATCCGGAAATTCTGCCGATCGCGTTCCAATTGATCCGCCAACTGCAGCGTCACCCCATTGAGCAAAGACGTGAACCCATAGCGCTCGCGAATGGCGTCTTGCACATCGCCCAGCCGCCGGCGCCTGAGGGCTGCCTCGTCGGGAAACAGCGTCAGTTCACGCACCGGCGGCACCAGCGGCGACAATTCGACTCCGAGAAACCGCAACGGCAACCGTCGCTGGTAGAGCCGGCCCAGGCGGTCGCGGGCTGCTTCGCGCAGCGTGGCTTCATCCTCCACCGGCCGGCGGAAACTCTCGCGCCCAGTTGCCGTCTCGAAGTCGCCATAGCGAATCGTTAGGGTGAGGCCGCGCGTCGCCAGATGGTGAAAACGCATCCAAGAACAGGCACGGTCGAGCAGGTAAATCAGCATGGCGTGGAGGAACGTCAGCTCGGCCACGGGCGGCTCGAAACTGGTGCGCCGGCCGACGCTCAGCTGCGGCTTGTGCGGCTGGACCGGCCGCGGGTCGATCCCCTGGGCTTGCTCGTGCAAGAGCCGGCCCTGCTTGCCGAACAGGCCGCGCAGCACCGGCACCGGCATGGCGCTCACTTCACCGACGCGCTCGACGTTGAGGCGCTCCAGCCGCGTGCCGATTTTGCCGCCGGCGCCGGGCAAGACACGCACCGGCCAGGGAGCCAGGTAGGCGCGTTCGTCGCCGGCCGCGACGCTGACCAGCTTGCCCGGCTTGGCCTGCCGGGTGGCGACGCGCGACACCAGCTTGCTGCTGCCGACGCCGATCGACACGCTCAGGCTCACCTCGTCGCGGATGGCCTGGCGCAGCTGAGCGGCAATGCGGCCGGCGTCGGGGCTGACCGGCTGGCTCAGGTCGAGGTAGAGATCGTCGAGGGCGGCCATCTCCACCACGGGAGTGCGTTCCTCGCAAATGGCCAGAATGCGCCGCGCGGCCTGCTCATAGCGCGGATATTGGCCCGGCAGCACGACCAGCGGCTTGCATACGCGGCGGGCCTCGGCCAGGCGCATGCCCGTGTGCACGCCAAAACTGCGTGCCTCGTAGCTGCAGTCTGGCCACCACGCCGGTGCCGACGGCGACAGGCTTGCCGCGCAGGCTGGCGTCGTCGCGCTGCTCCAGCGAGGCGAAGAAGGCGTCGGCATCCATGTGCAGGATGCAGCGCTCGGTTTCAGAATGCGGCATGGTGAGGGTGCTAAGAAGGACGCTCGCTGGGAGCCAGCGGCCTCGGTCAAGGATTCCACGGCTTTCCACAACTATAGAGGAAAGAAGGCGGCGATTGCAAGGTTAGCCTAAGTTGCACACCCTTTTTCGGCACCTAGCACTTGCCGCAAGTCACACCGCCACGGGTCCTGGGCGGCGCGGGGATCGCCCTGCTCGGCGGCGGACAGGATTCGCGTGACTTCATTCATCGGCGACAGCTATATCAACCATGCGCATCCGATGTCATCCGATAGCATCCGTTGTCGGTTTCATGTCTGGGGAGGTCTATGAGGGGGTTGAGATGAGACGAAAGCACCCGGCGTGGCACGGACGGGGCGTGCGACGCGCCGGTTATTTGCAAGGAACCAGGAGTGAAAATTGATTGCACGGGCCTGCCGTGAATCGCGAAAGTGGGTGTGTGTGTGCAATGCACAATTCAAAATGGCGTCTGCGCTTTGCTCGTTATTTGGTTCCGCGAGTCTTAGCTCACCGGGCGGCCGCCAACCCGCTTGTCGGGGTGGCGGCCGCCAGGGTTCAGAGGCCCGGCCAGTTGCTTCAGCAGACCGGCCAGGCGAATGACGGAGAAAGCTCGTATGGGGTGGATCGGCTGCACCTTTCGGGTGAAATGAATAAAGTGGACACAGCGAGTTAATTCCGCCACGCCGTTGTAAAGGTGCAGCCCGTGATTTCCCGTTTCTTCATCGATCGCCCCATCTTCGCCACGGTCATCTCGGTGGTCATCACGCTGGCGGGCGGCGTGGCGGTGTTTACGTTGCCGGTCGCCCAGTATCCCGACGTGACGCCGCCCACGGTCCAGGTGACGGCCAGTTACCCGGGGGCCAACGCCAACACGCTGCGCGACACCGTGGCGGCGCCGATCGAAGAGCAAGTCAGCGGCGTCGAGGGCATGCTGTACATGTCCTCGATTTGCACCAACAACGGCACCTATACCTGACGGTGACCTTTCAGATGGGCACCGACTCGGACATGGCCCAGGTGCTGGTGCAGAACCGCGTCGCGCTGGCCCTGCCGGTGGTCCCGGCCCTGGTCCAGAACGAGGGGGTCACCGTCAAGAAGCAGTCGCCGAACACGCTGCTGATCGTCAACCTGATCGGCGACGGCGACAAAAACGATCCGGTTTATCTGAGCAATTACGCGACGATCTATCTCAAGGACGAACTGGCCCGCGTCGAGGGCGTGGCCGGCATCAGCTACCTCGGCCAGCGCGACTACAGCATGAGGGCCTGGCTCGATCCGGACCGGCTGGCGGCCCTTCACCTCAACGCCTTCGACGTGGTCACCGCCATCGCCCAGCAAAACATCCAGGTGGCGGCCGGGCAAGTCGGCCAGCCGCCCGTGCCCGCGCGGCCAGCAGTTCCAGCTCACCATCAACACCAAGGGCCGGCTCACCGAGGCCGAGGAGTTCGGCGACATCGTCGTCAAGGTCGGCGCCGGCGCCCAGGGGACAACCGCCGCGAGCTCCGCCAACACGACCGTGAGCGACCTGGAGGCCCTGTCCACCGGCATCGTCCGGCTCAAGGACGTGGTCACCCGTTACCCGGAAGTCCCCGGCGATCCCAAGTCCGGGACGCCGAAAGTCGAGCTGATGGCCCAGCAGTACGACACCTCCTGCACGCTCAACGGCCAGCAGTCCGTGGCGCTGTCCGTTTATCAACTCCCCGGCTCCAACGCCCTGGCCGTGTCGCAGAACGTGCGCACGACGATGAAGGAGCTGGCCAAGAGCTTTCCCGACGGCCTGCACTACCAGATCGTCTACGACACGACGCCCTTCATCCGCGAATCGGTGAACGAGGTCTTCAACACCCTGCGCGACGCGGTGATCCTGGTGGCCATCGTCGTCCTGCTGTTCTTGCAGGACTGGCGGGCCATGATCCTGCCGATGATCGACGTGCCCGTCTCGCTCATCGGCACCTTCGCCGTCATGGCGCTGCTGGGTTTCACGCTGAATAACCTGACGCTGTTCGGCCTGGTGCTGGCCATCGGCATCGTCGTGGACGACGCCATCGTGGTGCTGGAGAACATCGAGCGGCTGATCGCCACCGGCCTGGACGCGCGCTCGGCCACCATCCAGGCCATGGAGGAAATCACCGGCCCCATCCTGGCGATCACCCTGGTGCTGTGCGCGGTGTTCATTCCGGTCTGCTTCCTGGGCGGCATCACCGGCCAGTTCTTCCGCCAGTTTGCCGTGACCATCGCGGTATCGACGATCATCTCGGCCATCAATGCCCTGACCATGACGCCGTCGCGGGCCGTGGTCATCTTCAAGGCCGAGAAGGGAACCGGCGCCGGCCACCACCGCGAGGCCCTGCCGTGGTGGATTTTCGGCATCCTGGGCGGCGTGCTTACGGTTTGGCTGTGGCCGCAGCTCCCCTTCCTCAAGCGGCTGCACTTGCCCGAGCTGCCCAGCGGCGAGGAAGTGAGCCAGATGCCGGACTGGCTCTACCGCGTCTTCCCTCTCGACGCGGCCACATTGCCGACGCAGCTTACCGAGGACGAAATGCCGAGTTGGCTCTACTGGACCATGACCGCCATGCACTTCCTGCCGGGGCTGCTGATCGGCCTGGCGGCGGGGTGGTTTCTCATCAAGCCCGTGAACGCGGCCCTGGGCTGGTTCTTCCGCGAGTTCAATCGCCTCTTCGACCACCTGACCAACCTTTACGGCCGGGTGGTCGGTTGGTTCTTGAAGCTGAGCGTCGTGGTGATCCTGGCCTACGGCGGCATGCTGCTGCTGACGGGCTGGCAATTCGCCACGGCTCCCGTCGGCTTCGTCCCCCAACAGGACAAGGGCTACCTCATCCTCACCGTGCAGCTGCAGGACGCCGCCTCGCTGGAGCGAACGGACCAGGTCATGGCCCGGCTCGATCAGGTGATCCGGGGACAAAAGGACGGCGGCGCACTCCAGCGCGGGGTGTTGAAAACGTTGGCGGTCTCCGGCCAGTCGCTCATTACCAATGCCAGCGCACCAACCTGGGCTCGATGTACATCCTGCTCAAGAACTTCCCGGACCGCCCCGGCCTGTCCGCCGACGAGGTGAGCGCGGAACTGCTGGAGCGCTGTCAGAAGGAAGTTCCCGAGGCGCTGATGTCCGCCTTCGGGGGGCCGCCGATCGACGGCCTGGGCACGACCGGGCGGCTTCAAACTCATCATCGAAAACCGCGGCAACCTCGGCCCGGAGCAACTGGACAAGGTCACCAGCAACATCATCGACGAAGGGCAACAACTCGGGCTTGCTCCGCGACCTGTTCTCCACCTCGCGGGCGGATACGCCCTGGCTGAATCTCGAACTCGACCGCTCCAAATGCCTGGCCCTGGGCGTCCAGATCACGGACGTCTTCAACACGCTGCAGGTCTACGTGGGCTCCTACTATGTCAACAACTTCAACCAGTTCGGGCGGACCTGGCAGGTGAATGTCCAGGCCGATGCCAATTTTCGCGACCAGGCCCACGACATCAAAAAACTGCAGGTGCGCAATCAACAAGGACAAATGATTCCGCTGGGCTCGCTGCTGACGATCCATGGGCAAAGCGGGCCCGTGGCGGTGATGCGTTACAACATGTATTCCGCCGCCGCCATTCTTGGCAACACCGCCCCCGGCGTCAGCTCGGGCCAGGCGATCAGCCTGATGGAAGGGATCGCCGATCGGCAAATGCCGCGCGGGACCATGGCGCGCGAATGGACCGAGCTGACCTACTTGCAGAAGAGCGCGGGCAACACCGCCGCTGTTCGTCTTCGGACTGGCGGTGATGTTTGTCTTCCTGGTGCTGGCGGCGCAGTATGAGAGCTGGTCGCTGCCGCTGGCGGTCATTCTCGTGGTGCCGATGTGCCTGCTTGTGCTCCATCACCGGCGTGACCCTGGCCGGGCTGGAAGTGAACATCTTCACGCAGATCGGCTTCGTGGTGCTGGTCGGTTTGGCCAGCAAGAACGCCATCCTCATCGTCGAGGTGGCCAAGCAGCGGCAGGAAGCGGGGGTGCCGCGGCTGCAGGCGGCCCTGGAGGGAGTCGCGGCTGCGGCTGCGGCCCATCCTGATGACGTCGTTCGCGTTCATCCTCGGAGTCGTGCCGCTGGTCCTGTCGACCGGCGCCGGCGCCGAGATGCGCCGGGCGCTCGGCCTGGCCGTCTTCAGCGGCATGTTGGGCGTGACCTTCTTCGGCATTTTCCTGACGCCGGTGTTCTTTTACCTGCTTCGCCGCCAAAGCGACCGGGTGGATGTGGAGGTGGGGCAGAAGAAATGAAGACGTTTGGTGGTTGTCAGCTCGCCGGGTGCGGACTTTGAGCATGGTTTGGTAGCATAGCCAGTGCAACTTTAGCAAAGGAGAATGATGATGTCAGCAGTACTGCCAGCGCCAAGCCGGCGCAGCTTTCTTGCCGCCTTGGCAACCGCAGGCGCCTGCGGGCTTTTCCTCCTCGCCGCCGCCGGCAGCGGCCAGCATACTCCCGGCACCATTTCCATGCCGGTCGCCGCCGAACGTACCGATGAACAGGGCGACCCGGTCTTCGTGGACAAAATCCCCCCCGGATACCGCGACTGGAGGTTGATCTCCGTGGCCCACGAAGAAGGCAGCCTTCACAGTTTGGGTGCCGTTCACCAGGCTAACAAAGCTCGCGACCTTGTGTTCACCCAGTACGCACCTTGATAGCGCGAAGTAAAGGTGTCAGAATTGGTTCCTGGCACGTTTTGTTTTGCGGTTCGCTCATTTTTCGGTTTTGCGCCGCCCATTGCGCCGTCGCGGTGCCAGCAGCTTTTGCCAGCTCTCGGCACTCACCAACCGCACGGCCAATGCTTCGAGTTGCGCAATGTCGGTTGTGGCTTCTAGCGTCGCGCGCGTAGCCGGGTCTGGCGGACCAAACTTCGTCTCGCCTTGCAAGAAGAGCATGCGCAGCGCTCCCCGACCCGCTCCCGACGGACAATGAACTGATAGGTTGATGACTGTTCCATTCCTAGCACCTCCTCAAATAAAGCGTTGGCAAGCTGGTCCGAGTAGCGCAGGCCCAAAAGCACGTAGGTAGCAGCCCAAATGTCGGCCGCAAGCCGCTCAGCGCGAGGCCCAACCAGCCGCTCCTTCATGCGCCGCATTACACTCCGGACATCGCTCGTCCCGAGGTTGCTAATAGGTGCCAACGCCAACGTTCCGGTGCCCCCTCTCAATAGTTGCTCGACCGGAATTTCCCAAATGCGGATCACCTCATAGCGCAGCGTACTGACCGGAGTCTCGCCAGGCAAGCCTCGCTCGAGTAACCCTAACCATTGAGGCGAATCGGCAGCAGGGCTCAGAAGCACCGGCACGCTCAACACCACGCGCCGGTGGCGATACTCGAACACACTATTATACAGCCGCAAGCGTAAGGGGAGTTCCGAGCGAAAATGGCCAGTTTCGAAGTCGAGGTGCAGAAAGTACTCCGGCTCGTCATGAACGCGGAAAAGCTTGTCCGTGGCGCCGCTAATGATGGTGCCCACATCACTGTCCTGGACAGTGACGCGGCGGCGCCTGCGGTTGGCCAAAAGAAGCCAGTCGGCCGGTGCCAACTCCGCCAGCGTCTTCAGTGTTGGGTCGAAAGGCGCTCCATCAGCCGAAATTCTCCAGCCTGTTTACTTAGCCACCGGTGACCCGAGGGTGGCTCGGTTTGCCCGCGTCGGTTCGCCACCGTCCGCTCGCCGAGGTGACGGCATTGGCTCTGGTCCGGCGACTGGCGGCGTGCCCGGAGTGCAGTCGGTCAAGCGGAGCTCCCAGCCGCCGCCCAGCGCCTGGTAGACGGTGATCAGGCCCGTGTCGATTTCGCCCTGCACCTGCGCCAGCGTGTCCTCGAGCACCACCTGGTTTTGGAGCAACTGAGCGACGCGGGTGAAATCGACTTTGCCGGCTTGCCACTGCGCCCGCACGGTATCGAGAGCAGCCTTGCCGGCATCCACGCTTTTCTTCTGCAACTTGTATCGTTCCTGGGCCTTCAGGAACGTCACCAGGCCGGTTTCCACTTCTTGATTGGCGTTCAGCACCGCTTGCTTATACGCCTCCACAAGTTCGAGGAAGCGTGGCGTCTTGCAAGCGAACGTTGTTGAGGATCCGCCCGTATTGCGAGAATGTCCCACTGAAACGACGGACCGACGCTGCCGCTCAGCGCCTGGCCCTTGAACAGGTTCTTGAAGCGGGAGGCCTGGTAATCGATGGTGCCGTTGATCGAAATGTGCGGATAAAACGCGGACACGGCCACGCCGATCTGGGCGCACTGGGCGGCCGCCAGACGTTCCGCACTGGCGGACATCCGGCCGGCGGCGCAGCAAGTCTGCAGGAATGCCGACGGCCACGTCCACAGGCGCGTTCGGGATTGGCCCGTCCCCCAGCTTGGCCTCAGTTGTTCGGTGGGAATGCCGAGCAGGATGCACAGCTGGTTGTTGGCAGTTCGAAGCGCGATTTCCAACTGCGGGGATGCCGGCCTGCCGTCTGGTAGAGGGTGCTTTCGGCCTGATCGACATCCATTTTCGTGGCAATGCCAACGGCGTTGCTCGCGCTCGCCCTGGTGATGTCCAGTCACCTTGGTCTGGATCTTGACGTTTTCAGTGGCGTATTTGATCCGTTCTTCGGCGGTGCGATACTGTCACATAGGCCGTGGCCACGTCGCCCAGGAGCGTCACGAGCACGTCGTCGTAATCCGCCACGGAGGCTTGCAGGCTGGCCCGGTTGGATTCGATCCCGCGCCGGAATCGGCCCCAGAAGTCGAGTTCCCAGGAGAGCGTGAACCCGTAATCCCAACGGCTGGAGAATCGCTGATTGCCGAAGCCGGTTTCGCCGCTGGCGGCTTGGCGGAGAAAGTCTCCGTTCATGGCCTGCGACTGCGGGAAGATTTCGCCGATGGCGATGCCTAGCTGAGCCCGTGCTTGCAGGACGCGGTAGCCGGCTTCTCGCAAGGTCAAGTTTTGATGGTAAGCGTTGCAGACGAGGTCGTTGAGCACGGGGTCGTTGAAGACGGTCCACCATTTGCTCAGGTCGTCCGACTCCGTTCGCACGCGCTTGTCCGAGGCGTCGATCCAGTTGTTGGCCACCGGCGGCGGCCGGCGTGCGGTAGTTGGGGCCGACCTTGAAGCCGTTTTGGACGTACTCCGTCAAGGGGCGTGCAGCCGCAGCAGCACATTGCCAGCGCAATGAACAGCGCCGCTGGAAACCGATCTTCCGGATGATCAGCATGGTAGTCACTCGATGGTGTAATCGGCATTATCGGGCATAATCGGATTAAACGGATTATGTCTTTTGTGTACAACAAGGAGGGCAATCTGGGTAACTCATCGGCCCCAGGGCAAGTTGAGACAAACGGGCTGGCTCGCAGGCCGCCTTCTCCTTGCTCAGCGGTTGATCATCTTCTGCGCAGCCTCCGGATACCGAGCCCCTTGAACCGTGATTTTGGAGGCAGCGATTTCGATGTCGCGGAGGTCGCCCTCGGTGAGTTCGACGCCCGTCGCCGCGACGTTCTCCTGCAAGCGATGCAAATTCGTCGTGCCTGGGATCGGCACGATCCAGGGCCTTTGAGCCAGCAGCCATGCGAGGGCAATCTGGGCGGGCGTCGCTTTCTTGCGATTCGCGATGCTGCCGAGCAGGTCGACCAGCGCCCGATTCGCCTTGCGGGCCTCCGGCGCAAAGCGGGGGACGGTGTTGCGAAAATCGGTGCTGTCGAAGGTGGTGCTCTCGTCGATCTTCCCGGTGAGAAAGCCTTTGCCCAGCGGGCTGAAGGGCACAAAGCCGATGCCAAGTTCTTCGAGCGTCGGCATGATCTCCGCTTCCGGTTCCCTCCACCACAGCGAATACTCGCTTTGAAGGGCCGTCACTGGCTGGACCGCGTGAGCGCGGCGGATGACCTGCACGCCAGCCTCGGAGAGGCCGAAATGCCGGACTTTGCCAGCCTGGATCAGCTCCTTCACCGCCCCCGCGACATCCTCGATGGGTACGTTGGGGTCGACGCGGTGCTGATAGAACAGGTCGATCGCGTCGATGTTGAGCCGTTTGAGCGATGCTTCCGCGACCTCCTTGATATGCTCGGGCCGGCTATTCAGGCCGGCCTGCTTCCCGTTGGCGTCAAATTGGAACCCGAACTTGGTGGCGATCACGACCTGTTTGCGGATCGGCGAAAGCGCTTTTCCCACCAGTTCCTCGTTGGTGAACGGGCCGTAGACTTCGGCGGTGTCAAAGAAGGTGACCCCGAGGTCGACGGCGGACCGCATCACGGCAATCATCTCCTGTTCATCCCCGGGCGGTCCGTAGCCGAAGCTCATGCCCATGCAGCCCAGCCCGAGGGCCGACACTTCAAGATTGCTTTTTCCGAGTTTGCGTTTTTGCATTTTGTGGCTCCTTTGTGTGATCTAAAGTTCCTACCGCGTGGGCCACTCGCCCGTTCAGCCGGAATGGAAATCCCTAATCTTGGCGATCACTTTCCGTACCCGTTCCAGCAGTTGCTCCAGTCGCTCACGCTCGGCAGCTTCCGCCTTGCGGAGCGATTCCTGGCGATGGAGTTCACGACGGCGTTCAACGAGTGGTTCGCGGTTCAAATGGAGCCGATCGATGTGGAACGCCCCGGTGTCGGTTAGCGCCCGCAACATGCCGTCTTTTTCCTCAATCATATGCGCGCCAATGTCATCTCGGTGTGGATGCAGGATTCGATGGGGAGAATCAGGTTGCCAATGACTGCCTTTGAATTCGTTGCATGCATGGCACCAATAGACCCAATTCTCTGGCTCACGAGCGCCTCCACATGAGCGCGGTTGAAAATGATCGATCGTGAGTTCGGCACCGACATCGCGTTCGTGGACTCCGCAGTATCCACAGCGGAAATCGAAGCGCAAACGCAACGATTTTCGGTCATCGTCTTGCATGCCTAATCATCCGCGTGCGCTTCCTGACTCCCCGCCAAAACGGACGCTAGCTCGGTTTCGATAGCGCGCTCTTCGGCTTGCGCCTCTGCCAAGACGTGCTCAAGCCGTTCCACCAGAGCCTCTTTGCGCTTTCTCAACTGTGCCAATTCGAGATGTCGTTTCTCGACGCAGTCATTTTCTCGGCGCAGCCGTTCGGTGGCTGGCTTGAGGTACGCTGCTTCCGCGTTTTCGAGTTCCTTCACCAAAACCGCCAGCTCGGCTTGCTCCACAGGAGTCAGTTGGCGACCCGGCTCGCGCAGTGCCTCAAAGCGTGTTCGTGTTTGGTTGTCCCACATGACACAAGCCTCCGCAGAATCGCGTTGATCTACTCAACCTACTACACAAATACGGTTTGAAATGCTATCACGCCAGCCGGCCCTCGCAATCGAGGGAAGCCATGTCGATGGAGAAGCGGTATTTCACATCAGACTTGAGCAATCGCTCGTAAGCCTCATTGACTTTCTGGATGGAGATGACTTCGACGTCCGAGGTGATATTGTGTGCCCCGCAGAAATCGAGCATCTCCTGGGTCTCGGCGATGCCGCCGATGCAGGACCCGGAGAGGCTGCGGCGCCCCACGATCAGGCCGAAGGCGGAGACGCTCAAGGGCTTCGCGGGAGCGCCGACCAGGGTTAGATTGCCATCGCGGCCGAGCAGGTTGATATAGGCGTTGATGTCATGGTCGGCGGAGACCGCGTCGAGGATGAAGTCGAAGCTGCCGGTCTGCTTCTTCATCTCGTCGGCATTGCGGGAGACGACCACTTCGTCGGCTCCAAGGCGGTAGGCGTCCTCCTTCTTGCTGGGCGAAGTGGTGAAGACGACAACGTGGGCTCCGAACGCATGGGCGAACTTCACCGCCATGTGGCCCAGCCCGCCGAGGCCGACCACGCCGACCTTCTTTCCCTTGCTGACGCCCCAGTGGCGCATGGGCGAGTAGGTCGTGATGCCGGCACACAAGAGCGGCGCGGCTCCGGCCAGGTTGAGGTTGGCCGGGACGCGCAGGACGAAACGCTCATCGACGACGATGCTGTCGGAGTAGCCGCCGTAGGTGACCGGCGCTGTCCCGTGCTTGTCCGGCGAGTTGAATGTGAGCGTCATGCCCGGGCAGAAGTTTTCAAGTCCGGCTTTGCAATTCGGGCACGTGCCGTCCGAGTCGACCATGCAGCCGACCGCGGCGAGGTCGCCGGGCTTGTGCCTGGTCACCGCCGAGCCGACCTTGGTGACGCGCCCGACGATCTCATGGCCGGGAACGATCGGGTAGACCGTGGGCATGAATTCGCTCCACTCGTTGCGGACCGAATGGAGATCGGAGTGACAGATGCCGCAGAAGAGAATCTCGATCTGCACGTCGCGCTGGGTCGGCTCGCGCCGCGGAATGGCGGCAGAGGCCAGCGGCGATTTCGCACTGGCAGCGGAGTAAGCCTTCGTATTGTCCATGGATTTATGGTCCTGTGTGGATGTGCGTTTGTTAGAAACTGCCGTCCGTGGACTTGGAAAGTGCCTCGTGATCCTTGATCTCTTGCAAGCGGGCCTCCAGGGCCGGCCTGACCACCGCGAGTGCATCGCTGCCCGCGTGAAACTGCTTCGGCCGGTTTGTCATGCCGGCGATCTTTACCAGGGCCTCGCCCAGCTTCTCCGGGTCGCCTTGCTGCGTGCCGTTGTAGGCCGACCACATCTCCTGGGCCTTGCCCTCGGCGGCGTAGTCTTCGATGGCGTTGCTGGGCCATCTGACGTTCCGCGCGTCCAGGAGGTCTGTGCGGAAGAAGCCCGGCTCGACGAGCGTGATCTTGATCCCGAACTGCTCGACCTCGGCTGCTACCGACAGCGAAAGGCCCTCGACCGCGAATTTCGATGCGGCGTAGGCGGCGCAATGCTTAAACCCGACCTCACCCGCCAAGGAGCTGATGTTGATGACGTGGCCCGACCGCTGCTTCCGCATGACCGGCAGCACGGCGCGCATCACATGCACCACGCCGTAGAAGTTCGTCGCGAGCTGGCCTTCTAGCTCGGGTATGGTCATCTCTTCGAAGTTACCGAGCAGGCTGTAGCCGGCGTTGTTGACCGCGACGTCGATCCGGCCGAACCGCTTCACCGCTTCCTCGACGGCCGCTTTCGCCTGTTCCTCGCAGGCCACGTCCAACTTGACAAACGCGAGAATCTCGCTCGCAACGTCGCGGAGGGCGTTGCGCACTTTGTCGAGATTCTCTTCCAGTCGCCACAACGCGGTCACCGGCTCGCAGGGCGGCCTTTGCGATTCCAGTGCCGATGCCGCTACCGGCACCGGTGATGAACCAGACCTTGCTCACGATTCGTTTCCTTTCAATCCGCTCTTAATTCCGGGCCTGGTATTGCTCGTCGCTGACCTTTTCCATCCAGTCGACGGCTTTGCCGTCAAGCTGTTCTTGAATGGCGATATGTGTCATGGCCGTGGTCGGCGCGGCGCCGTGCCAGTGCTTTTCACCAGGAGGAATGCAGACCACGTCACCCGGCCGAATTTCCTCGATCGGCCCACCCCAACGCTGCGCCCGGCCGCAGCCTGCCGTTACGATCAACGTTTGGCCCAACGGGTGGGTGTGCCATGCCGTCCGAGCGCCTGGCTCGAACGTGACACTGGCGCCGACCGCGCGTGCCGGGGCGGTGGGCTGAAACAGGGGGTCGATGCGTACCGTGCCGGTGAAGTAATCGGCCGGGCCTTTGCCGGAAGGCTGTGAGCCGCTTTTTGTGAGGTTCATGTTTTGGACTCCTTCGGGGTGAAACTTGGGACTGGGTCGATCACGCCCGTCGCTTTGTTCGGGGCTTGCCACACCGCTCTATGAGGAGATTGTAGGCAAAAGTCCCGAGGCAGCGGTAGCACGATTATCCCGGACTTTTGCCAAATCCTCCATGACTCCGGGAATGCAGGGCTCGAAGGAGGTGCTTCTTGCGGACAAGACGTGCCGCTTTCCTGCCTGCTCCGCCAGAAGGGCAACGGTTATGAGTATGCTTGCCAAGATCGCCCAAAGCCCGGTTCGGGTGTGTGACATGATTGCTGGCAATTCCAGAAGTCGGGTTAATCGTTACGGCAGCTCGATCCCTGCGCCGAACGAACTCGGGTGATTTTTACCGATTTGATCCGCGACCGCCACTCTATTCCACCTTTTTGCACGCGTCGGGCCCGTTACACCAACGAACGTCTTTGAAGGGCTTCTACCACGGTTTCGCAGCGATGGCAACCCAGTTGCCATGGTCAGAGGTCGATGCCTATTGGCGCCAGACAGACCCTGCAAGAAATCCGAGCCAAGATTGGCAGGGTGGAAGCCTGGCAATCGCCGCAATATGTTGTTCTCAAAAGTCTTGCGGAATTGCGGAGCTGGCCGCGCAACATTTTTCGAGAGGGTGCAAGCTTGCAGGTAGTTGTGCCTATGGGGGGCTGCAAGAAACTGCACGAAAGCAAGAATGCGAAGCGACCAGGTGTGACATGCAATTGCTGCAAAGCTTTGGCAACGATTGCTTTATGATTAAAAGATTGATTGCACGAAATGTGCTGGCACCGGAGAAAAGGACCGTGTGTGTGCAATGCAACAAACAAATCCGATAAGGCTAAGGAGCAAGAACAAAAAAGCCATTTTTTCGCGAAGATTCCTCCTGCTCATCCGTTTTAAGTATTGCTGAACCGCGCCCTTGGGCTTAGGATTAGGCTGGAAATTTCATTCCTCCTGGCCGCGCGACCCATGGGCAGCGATGAAGAATGCCTGGCGGTTTTGCAAGCCAAGCCGCGCAGCCGCGGCGGTGCCGAGCAGGCGCTGGCCGCGCTGTTTAGCGCCATGATCGCCGCTTGCAGTGTCATCTGCGCTGGCGTTTTGGCGAGGCCATGCAAAACGACGATCTTGGCGAGATTAGCCAGGAGACCTGGCTGCGCGTCTGGAGTCGCCTCGATGACCGGGTGCGGGCCGGTGCTTTTCGCAGCTGGCTTTACCGGATCGGCGAAAACCTGGCTATCGACCTGCTGCGCAGGAAAAAAGTGCGGAATGAGGCCGAGTGGGGCCAGCGCGACCTGCCGTCTCCCACGCCCGATCATGGACATGACCTGGCCTTTGCCGAGCAGCCTGCGGCGTTGTGTCGAGAAACTGCCGCCAGGACTTCGGGAAGTGGTCGGGCGGCTCATGAACCTGGAAAGCTCCGAGGAAGTCGCCGCCGCCATGGATCACAAGGTAAGCCGAGTTTATCAGCTAAAACACCAAGCCAAGGCGCTCTTGACGGAATGCATGGAGCTGGCCTCATGACCATGAAACTCTTATCCCTGGAAATCCCAGACGAGCCGGCCCTGCTGCCAGAGTGGCTGGAAGAGCACCTCATGGGCATCGACCTTCGCCAGCTGGTGGCCGAGCTTGGCGTTCTGGGCGGGCCAGCGGTCAGCCCGCCGGCGGCGCTGGAGGAGGTGCTGGGTGACAAGGCCCCTGAGGTCTCGCAGCTCGGCCTGCGCTCGCTGGAGCGCGGGCAACTGCGGCGACTCATGCGGCAGCCGGAGCTGCTTTTGGATTTGCAGAGGATGGTGCTCGACGAGGGCGGCGAGTATTGGACGACAGTCCCGCAAAGCCCGCAAGTACGGCAAGGCCGGCAGCGGACCTGGCAAAATCTCCAGGCCTCGCTCGCCGACGAGCCGGCGCGGACCGAAACGTCCCGGCCGGCTTTGCGCCGGCCCTGGCTCTGGGCCGGCGCCGGTTGGCTGGCAGCCGCCGCTGCGGTGCTCCTTGCGGTCTTCGTCCAGTACGGCCGTCAGGGGCAGCTTGACATTGCTCTGCGCAAGCAATTTGCCAGTGTGGAGGAACTCCGGCGTGAACTCCTGGCGCAGCGGCGCCTGGCGGCGGCCGACCCTGGCGACCTGCCGGAACCCGGAATTCTGGCCGTGTTTCAGGCTGACCCCGATGATACTCCCGAGGGTGATCCACGCGATCTGCCCGACTGAAAAGTTGGTTTTGCAAAGGAGACGGCCATGATGAAGTTCATCGTGTTGGGCTCGCTTTTCGCCACGCTGGCAGCGGCGTCCCTTGCGCTCTGTCAGGAACCTGGCCAGCGCCAGTACTATACGGAGTGGAAAAAACACACCACCAAGCCGTATTACTATCGCAGCTATTATTTCAAAAAATCCGCCAAGGATGAGAACTATACCTACCACTACTGCATCTATTTTCCCTCGCGCGGCAAACGCATCTATATGTACAATCCGGAATCGAAGCTGTACTGGGGTTACTGGGAGGGTGACAAATACGCCCTGCTCCCGGAAAAGAAGCGAAAAACCTCCATTGACGACATTGCCCTGGAAGATTTCTCTCCACTCGGCGCACGCCCAACATTCCGGGCATCGAGGAAAAGCTGGCCATGCTGCCTCCGCCCAAGGATTTTCCCCAAGTTGAAGGCAAAAAAATTGGGGGCAGAAAAATGGATCAATTAAACAAATCCGACGGCTCTCCCCAATGATCCTGATAAACCAGCTCGGCCAACGGCTGCCGTTGTTTCCAGCCCACCTCTTCCAGCATCGGCCGGGATCGCCACTCCGTGGGATAGCCGACACAAAGGTATCCCACCAGCTCGACGCCGGCAGGCAGCCCCAGCAGCTTGGCGAGGGCCTGGTGATCGAGAATGCTGACCCAGCCAACGCCGACGCCCTCGGCTCGGGCCGCCAGCCAAAGGTTTTGGATGGCCAGGCAAGTGCTGAACATGGCGGTCTGCGGCATGGGAGCGCGACCAAGCACGAAGGGCGCGTCGCGGCTTTCGTCGCAGGTGACCGCGATATTGAGGGGCGCCTCGAGGATGCCTTCCAGCTTGAGCCGTGGATAAAGTGCCCTGCGCCGCGGATCCTCGATCCTGGCCAGCTCGCGCGCATTGGCTTCCTCGAAAAGGGCTTTGACCTGCTTGCGAATCTCCAGGCTCGAAATGAGCAGAAAGTTCCACGGCTGCATGAAACCCACGGACGGGGCCAGGTGGGCCATTTGCAGAATGCCGCATAAAACTTCGCGCGGAATCGGTTGGGGCAGGAATTGGCGGATGTCGCGGCGGCCACGCATCACTCTGTGGATTGCTTCCCGGTCGGCGTCGCTGAAAGATTGGTTGTCCATGATGATCCACCTCTACGGGTATTGTGCCAATATCTCGCCGTTCTGACCCATCAAACAGACAGTGACGACGATCGTTTCCGGCACCAGGTCCGCCGCAAACTGCCATGCCCTTTTGCAAATCGCCAGGTGAAACTCATGCGGGTTAGCACCGCTCGCCAAATCCGAAACCTCCTGTGCGGTATTGGCCTTTAGCATCTGGGCGACAAGCGACTCATCGGCACCGGCCGCCTTCGCCAACTCCGCCAGGAAAGCGAAGTCCTGGCTGCTGCTCGTGCTGTGCACCGATTCATTACCGGCGGCGAACTTGGCCAGCTTGCCGATCATCGCGGTCAACGTCACCTTGGTGATACCGGCACTGGCGGCATGACGCAAGGCGTCACCGAAGAATGGCCCAATTTGCACGAAGGCCTCTTCGGCTAACGGCCATCGCTGACGCGCCAGGCGTTCGCCGCGGGCGCCCACAGTCAGGACCAACTCGCCAATTCCCTGGGCGACGGCCACATCGATCTCCTGGGTAACGCTGGCCACCCAGGCCGCCGTGGAATACGGGACGACAATGCCGGTGGTGCCAAGGATGGAGATGCCACCGACGATGCCCAGCCGCGGATTAAATGTCTTCTTCGCCAGCTCCTCGCCTCCAGGCACGGCAATCTCGACCGTCACACCGCGGTCGGCCAGGCCGTATTGGGTCAGGACATCCTGGAGCGCTGCCGCGATTAGTTTTCGAGGCGCGGGGTTGATCGCTGGCTCGCCGGGCGGCACCGGCAGTCCTTTCTTGGTGACCAGGCCCACCCCCTGGCCGCGCCGAAATGCGATGCCGGGCTCGTCTTGCCAGGTCACCTTGGCAATGATCTCCGCATTGTGCGTGACGTCCGGGTCATCGCCAGCGTCCTTGATCACGCTGGCACTGGCCTGTGTCTCGGTGAAGGAACACGATTGCAGAGCAAAGTTGACAGTCTGGCCGGCGGGCAGGTCGATGGCAACGGCGTCAAGACGCTGCTGGCGGATTAATGTGAGCAAGGCACCCTTGGCCGCGGCAGCAGCACAGGCACCGGTCGTGTATCCCGAACGCAGGCCATCGCGGTTCATTGCTGAATCCTCATTTCCGACACACTAAGTGCCCACGCGTGATGCTGCGAACGAGAAGAAGAGCAAGATTAGGATGAAGATTATGATTATGAAGAGGATTACGAGCAAGAGAAAGAGTAGGAGTAGGAGTAGGATCGATTCGAGCCCAACCAATCCTAATCATACTCCTAATCGTCATCTTAATCATCTTCTTAATCTTAATCGTCATCCTAATCTTTCTCTTCTTTATTGCGGGGCAACGCTACCAAATCACACGCCCGCACTGCCTCATCGAAATCGCTGACACTGGCCACATCCGCCAACTTCGGCCGGCAAATCATCATCACTTTCACGCCCAGGTCGCCTGCGGCCAGCACTTTTTCTTCCACGCCCCCCTCGCGTCCCGAGGCCTTGGTGACCAGCACTTCGATGCGGTACTCCCGCAAAATGGCCCGGTTGAAATCACGCGAGAAGGGCGGCCGCAGACACATCACCCGGTCGGCTGTGAAACCCGCATCGAGGGCTTGCTGCATGGAGGCGACGCAAGGAAGAATGCGAGCCATCAGGTGCAAACGGTTTTGCAATGCAGCGAAGTGCTTGAGCTGCTTGGCGCCGATGGTCAACAGGACGCGGGCGCCGAGCGACGTGAGCACCCCGGCCGCCTCGGCGAACGACTGAACCAGCAGCGTATCGGCCGGCGGCTGCCAATCGGGGCGGTCATAACGAACATAGGGAACGCCAAGGTGCCGGCAAACGTCGTGAGCCAACCTGGTGATGCGCGGCGAAAGGATGCGTGGCGTCGAGAACGAGGTCGGCCTCTCCTTGCGATAAAAAGGCGGTCAAGCTTTCCGACGTGAAACCGCGCGTTTCCACGAGGACATCGTGCAGCAGGGGCCCGAAGAGGTTCGCGCGGGCCTCCTCGCGGGTGACGGTAGCCCGGACCTCGAAACCTGCCGCGAGCAGAGCGCGGGCCAGCGGCGGCCCTTCGGATGTGCCGCTAAGCAGAAGGATGCGTTTCCTCACGGCTGCGCTTCCGAAAAATATGGCCATGTTTAGGATCGTAAAGCCGCGAGCGATTCCGCCGGCCGCCGATGGCCGGGCCCACCAGGATGAGCGTGGTCCGCGCCAGGTCATGGCGGCGGATTTCTTCGGCAAGGTGGTCGAGTTGGGTGACTACAATGAGCTCGTCCGGCCAGGAGACGCGGTAGAGAATCGCGGCCGGGGTGTCCGGCGGATAGGCCGTCAACAACTGCTCCTGAACCTGCTCGGCCAGGCGGGCACTTAGAAATATGCACAATGTCGCGCGGTGGCTGGCCAGGTCCGCCAGGGATTGGCCCTGGGGCATCGGCGTCTGGCCCTCGGCTCGAGTGAGGATCACGGTCTGCACGACTTCGGGCAGGGTCAACTCCGCCTGAAGAGCAGCAGCGGCCGCCTGGAACGAGCTAATGCCGGGAATGACCTCATAACCGATTCCTTCGGCGTCCAGCACTGTCATCTGTTCCTGGATGGCGCTGTACAAGCTGGTATCGCCCGAATGCAGGCGGACAACTTGCTTGCCGTCACGGACCGCGCCAACCAGACGCTCCATGACCTCTTCGAGCGTGAGCGGGGCGGAGTTGTGGAGAATCGCCGTCGGCGCGGCATGCCGCAGGATCTCCTCCGGCACCAGTGAGCCTGCGTAGACAACGACGTCAGCCTGCTGCAAAGCGCGGCGGCCCTTGAGAGTGAGAAGGTCCGGATCGCCGGGACCGGCACCGACGAAAACGACTTTCCCTTTGGTTTGTTTTATATGCGGCTCGAACGCGGCAAGCCGAGCCACGGCGAAGGTCATGCGCTGCGGCACCAGGGTCGAACACAGCACCTGCTTTTGAGCGAGCAAGCGTTGTGCACCTGCTGCGAGCAAGGCCGACGGTTCCGCCACGCCAGGGGTGCCCACGCATCGTTCAACCATGTCGGATGGATTCGCTATACCGGCAACGGCAGCCAATTCCTGTGCGGTATAAAAAAGCGTGGGCCAGCTACGCCGCGCCGCGAGATCCACCAATCCTTGCTCGTCGGCTTTGAGGTCAATGCTGGCCAAGGCGCCGATGCTGTCTAGCGCAAGACCCTGTTCATTGAGAAACCGGCCAAGTCCATCCTCCAGTGCCGTCACCGAGATGCCGCGTGCGCAGCCGACACCTAGAGCCAAGCTAGCCGGGCGATACCAGAGCACCCGCTCGGCCGGGATGTCGCTGGTGTCTTGCAGGATGCGATCGGTAATCCACAGCACATACGCGAAGGGGCGACCCTCCAAGGCCGCGAGGTCGCGGACCACCGTGACATTGGCCGGCGTTTCGATTTCGTCCAACCAGCAGCCCGGACAGCCGATCTCCTGAATGACGCCGATCGGCTCGCCATCCACCAACGCCCGGGCCGCCGGCTTCAATCGTTCGCGAGGGGTGGCAGTCCAGCCGAAGGCGTCCTCGAGCAAGTCGAGGCTAAGTCCGCCGAGGACATCGGATGCCGTGGTGATGACCGGCGTGGCTCCCAGCCAGCCGGCAACTGTGCGAGCGAAAGCGTTGCCGCCGCCCTTGTGCCCGGAGAGCAGCGGGATGACAAACCGGCCCGCTTCGTCCACCGCCAGCACCGCCGGATCGGTTTCCTTGGAGGCCAGACACGGCGCGATCAGCCGCGTGACCGCTCCGGCGGCGAGAAAGAATACGATCTTGCCGCAGCGCTGGAAAAGGTGGGGAACCTGCTCCCCAAGTGGGCCGGCGAATGCTGTCTCCCAGGCATGTGCGGGTGAGCCGTACCGATCCGGCCGGTGCACCTCGCCGGCGCGCAGCCGTTGGCGCAGCAGACGGGCTTGCTCGACGCCTCGGCGAGTCACGGCGACAAAAGCCATCGCGGCGGCATTGTTCATCGTTTCCTTGCTCGCAGAATGAAAATGGGATTGTCGGGTTCCAGGCTGTGCAGGCTGCCAAGCGGCCGGCTGTGCGCCAATTGGACACTGCTCGCCTCGGGCGCCAATCCTAGTTCGCCCAGCCGCTGCCAACCGCGCGTGAAGTTCTCGAGGGTGATGCAGTTGATCACCACTCTGCCGTGGGGTTTGAGCCTTTGGGCAACCACGTCGAGAATCTCCGTCAGTCTGCTGCCGCTGCCGCCGATGAAGACAGCATCGGGTTCCGGCAAGGTGGCGAGAGCCTCGGGCGCCTCGGCGGACACGGCCCGCACGTTGCTCGTGCCGAGAAGTTTGATATTGGCCTGCAACCGAGCGAATGCGGCACCATCGCGCTCGACGGCGAATACTTGCAACGATGGTGCCAAGCGAGCAGCTTCCAGCGCGACGGAGCCGCTGCCGGCACCAATATCCCACAGGACCTCCCCTGGCCGCAACTCGAGGTAGCAGATCGCCAGCAGTCGCACCTCCCGGCGCGTGATCATCCGCGCGGCCCCGCCTGATGCTGCAGCGCTGTCTCCGGTAGCCCAAGTATGGGCAAATCAACGGGACGATCCACGGGCTGATTTGCGTTATGCAAAAGGATAACCACATTGAGCACCGCAAACGCCTCCTTGCCCATGGCCGCGGGTGCATGGCAAGAAACTCGCTCATCCGCCCCGCCGAGATTCTCGCAAACCCACATTGTATATTCCTCGTCTGCTCCACGCTGACGAAGCAGGTCGGCAATCGCCACCGGATCGTTGATCCCATCGGTTAGCACGGCGATTTTCGGTGTCCGAGCCTGAATGGCCTCGACCAGTTCCGCCATCGGCCTGCCATGCACACTGACAACGCGGGCGTCGTGCCATGTTTCTTTGACGCGCAGAACGCCAACTGGATGGAACCGACCTGCGGGAGGAATATCAAATCTTCCCTTGGGATCGCCTCCAGGAGGGCCCGTCCGATGCCGTAAAACAATGGGTCGCCTGAGGCCAGCACGACAGTTTTTGCTTGCCGATAGCGGCGGCGCAGGGCCTCGACGAATGCATTGACGTCGTTGGCCAGGACAATTTTTTCACCACGCCAAGGGGGGAAAAAGTCGAGTTGCCGCCGGCCGCCCGCCAGAATCGCCGCCGTTTCGATGTGCAGCACATGCAACCGCGGACAGTCCCCTGGGCCCGTCATGGCCGATGCCGACAACCATGAGAGATGCGTTGTTCACGGCGTCGGCTCCTTTTGAGCGAGCAGCAAAAGCGCATTGACCGCCGCCGCCGCGACGGCGCTGCCGCCCCGGCGTCCGCGCACGGCGATGACGGGAACCGGCAAGGCCAAAGCCTCTTCCTTGCTTTCGACGACGCCCACGAATCCCACCGGCATGGCGACCACCAGCCGAGGCCGAGCGACGCCGCGGCGGACGGCAGCACACAGAGCGCTCAGGGCTGTCGGCGCGTTGCCGACCACGTAGATCGCGTCGGGCAAGATCGCAATTGCATGTTCCATGGCGCGGCAACAGCGTGTCTGGCCCTCCGTTGCTGCCGGTGCGATTTCCGGGGCATCGAGGAAGCAGTGCAGCGCGACGCCCAACTCCTCGCGAAGCCGCTGCTGGATGCCGGCGGCGACCATGCGAACGTCGGTGACGATAGGTACGCCTGCCTGAAACGCCTTGATCGCGGCGGCAACCGCTCCGGTGCTGAAATGCGCCAGCTTGGCCAGATCCATGTCGCCAGAGGCATGGATCATTCGCCGGACAACGGGCCACTCGAGGGAGCTGAAGGTGTGCGTGCCGATCTCCGCGTCGATGATGCGGAAACTCTTCGCTAGAATGTCGTCGGGGGTGCGGGTGGCCATCGCGTGGTTTCCTCGGGTATGGGGTGTTATACGACATACTAGTTCCGCCGGGCGGGATTTAGGGGATCCCTAGTACATGTGTCCATGTTGGATTTATCCTGTATGGCTAGTTGGAATGACTGAAAAGGGGTATAATCCGGTCAGGAGTTGGCAGCATGGCGAGAGCAGGTGGGGGTCACGCGTTTCTCGGCTTGGGCGCAGACGCACCCCCACCATCCGGTCCCGAGGATTTTGGGCTAAAGTCGGCTATGCTCAAGGAAGCGGCAGCCGGTGTTGTTTCGCATGCGGGTGAATGTCTGGTCGCGCATTTGCGGCTATGGCGCTTTTGATTGGAATCGGTTTGAAATGAAGCTCGCCACCGCCGAATTCAGGCGCTTTGCAAATGCGGCGGAAGCTTGCCAAAGCATGGGCTGGGCGGGCATTGGCGGTTCTGGCCATTGGCTGTTCGCCGTTGCTGGATATCGCGTGGTTTTGTTCGGGAAAGCGCAACTGCGCCACGAACTATTCCACGCTGTTCAAGACACGGCATTCGGGCTTTTTGGCGACAGGCGAGGTTTGTTGCGTCATCTAGCCATCGAGTATTCCGCCCATTTTTGGGGCGGTCCGCTAATTGGCTCATTTGTGTATGGCGGGACAGGCCTGATTGTACCTGGTGCGGTCTATGTGGTGAACGCTATTTTTCAACGGTTCGCCAAAGGGCTAGAATATGGGGTTGTCGCTTTGTAAACTCTACCATGCTCGCCCACCAGATGGATCTGGTCATTGCATGGAGGTTGGCACGATGCCTTACAGTTGGCCCCAAGATACGGATTTTGCTCAGTGGGAACTGGACGTCATCGACCGCAATTGTCGTGTTTGCGGGCGCATGATGCACGTCTGTGACCACCGCTACCGCCGCTTTCATACGCTGGAGGGGCCGGTGGAACTCGTCTGTAAACTCAACCACTGCCCTGATCGCGGCTGTCAAGGTCATACCCACACGAAAAGCCCTGAACTCGAAATCACGATCGCGCCCCCCAAGTGGGCAATCGGGTGGGATGTCTTCTGTTGGATCGGTCATCGCAGGTGCTCGCGGCACTGGTCGATTTCCCAGATCCAGGCCGATCTTCGGGACGATTACCACATCCGGCTTTCCCACGACGCCCTCGGCAAGTATGTCCAACGCTACCAAGTCATGCTCGCCGCGCGGCAGCAAGACCCGGAGGCTCTGCGGCGGCAATACCAAACCGTCGATGAGATGATTCTGTCGATCGATGGCCTGCAACCCGAGAAGGGACACGAGACTCTTTACGTGGTCAGGGAACTGACCCAGAAACGCGTTTGGTTCGCCGAAGCCTTGATCTCGGCAACGGCGGACGAGGTGCGCCGCCTGATCGCCAAGGCCAAGGCGTGGGCCGCCTCGTTGGGCAAGCCGGTGGCGCTTTGGTTGTCGGACCGACAGGACGCTTTCGTGACGGGGATTGCCGCGGAATTTCCGGAGGTGCCCCATCGCTACTGCGACAACCATTTCCTCCGCGATGTGGCCAAGCCGGTGTTGGAGGCCGATAGTCACGCCAAGGTTCAAATGCGGCGCAAGGTACGTGGCCTGCGGAAGATCGAGCAGGCCGTGTTCCAAGAGCAAAAGGCCGCGGCATCGGCGAGCGTCGTACCGGACGATTCCGAAATAACCGAGACGGAGACTACTGCACCGGCGCCACCGGCCAACGCCGAGGCCGAAACAGATTCGGCTGGCGCCGTGGTGCTCGATTATTGCTCGGCGGTGCGTGGCATTCTCAATGACGATCAGGGAGGGCCTATTCAACCTCCCGGCTTGCGGATGGCCGAGGCCTTGGTAGAGGTCCGCGAATCGATCCAACGAAACTTGGACGAGAAAAAAGGGGGTCCGCAGAAAAGCAACTTGGCCGCTTGGCCGACTGCATCGACCGAGGATTGGACGAAGTCCGGGCCGAGCACGAGACGATCCGAGAATACGTCAAGGACATCGCGGAAGTAGCCGCGACCCTCGAACCTGGCCAGGTGGATTGCGTGAAACGCAAGGAGAAGTTCGAGGAACTAACTGGGCGTTTCGAGAGGACGGAAGATCCCGTTCGCCAGCACATGGCTAAGGTCATGCTCAGCTTCGTCGCGGGCCTTTTCGTCGGCGCCGGCAAGTTCGAGGAAATCAAGGACAACCTCGATCTGGAGCGTTGGTTTCGTTTGCCTAAGAGTCATGAGCGGCGGATCCACGGCCATCGCCACGCGGGGGTTCGAATCGTATTAGAGGGGCCAACCTTGGTGCACGCTCTCGACGCCCATGCCGCGCATCCCCAGCCATTCACCGTGGAAGACCTGCTGCCGTACCGGACAGCCGAGCAGCCGCCGTGCCAACGTCAGGCGTTGAACCGCCGCAAGATCATGAGGAAAGCACGCTCCAAGAAGAAACGCCCGATACTGTTGGCCGACCTGGAACGGCGCGATCGAAAAACGCCGTAGCTTTAGCTCTTTAGCGAACCGTTGCTATTTTTGAGTTGATATTCTTGTAACGGGGCGCAGCCATGACGTTTGTTAAGGGCTTAATAGCGATTGTTTGCTTCGCATTGGTATGGGGAGTCTTTGGCGGCGTCAATGCGGTCTTGTTGCGCGTTGCAACTGGCTTACATTGGGGCGTGCTTTCCTTCACATTGTCTTGTGCAATTGGTGCAATAGAGGCAGTTGGCTTGGTTTATTTGTTCGGAGGTTATATCGCGCCCGTCCCTGCTACCAAAGAAAACGGCGATTTAGGAGAGGCAAAACAAGTGTCGGGCTCCGTTTCTAAACCAGGGAGGTGAGCATGCTTCTTCATCGATGTGCATTGGCATTTACTTGCGTGGTGCTGGTTTCCTGGTGTCTGCCTGCTCCAGCTTGCGGCTTCATTGAGAGCGCAGGCAATGTGGCAACGTTCCGAGAAGACGCGGCAAGGAGCAAGATCATCCTGTTCGGCCGGCTGGAGAAAGCGGCGGGAGGCGCGGAGGGGGGCACCGATATTGTCATCACCAAAACAATAAAGGGCGACCCGGCTGCGCATAACCGCAAAGCCGTGCGAATTCCCTGGAACAGTTCGAGCCCAATTCCCGATCCCAAGAATTCTCCTCAGTTCCTGGCCTTCAGCGAGGCCGCGGATGGGAAGGCACCTTTTTTCAAAGCGGTGCCGGCGAATCAGGCAGTCGTGGAGTATCTGGAAGGACTCATGGCAATTGACGCCAAGGAGCGCGTGAAGTTAATGCGTTACTGTTTCGATTACCTTGAGGATGAAAACCCGCTAATCGACCTCGACGCTTTTCGGGAGTTCCTCAAGTCCACTGACTCGGACATTTGCAAAGCCGGTCGATTACTTCCTCCCGACAAGCTGCGTCACCTGATTCAAGACAAAAAAACGCCCCAGGAACGGCTTCGACTTTATGCCTTCCTGCTGGCGAACTGCGGCAACCGTGACGATTCCGTTTTACTCCGGAAACTCCTGGACAGGCTCGTGAAGCAAAACGCTCCGTACCTCATTGACGGTATCCTAACCGGGTACACCCTTCTTAGCCCAAAGGAAGGCTGGGATTTTACGCGCGGGCTCCTGAAAGACCCAAACATGGCCTTCTCCTTTCAATATGCGGGGCTCCGGGCAGCCCGATATTTCCACACCAGCCAGCCTGACGTCGTGTCGGAGGAAGACATCACCGGTGCGGTCGGTTTCGCGCTGCAGCACCAACCCATCGCAGATTTTCCCATTGAGTATTTCCGCGAGTGGAAGTGCTGGAAGCTCACCGAACAGATCCTCGGATTGTACAGCAAAAAAGGCTTCGAAAGTCCGGTCATTCGACGGGCAGTCCTTCGTTACGCACTCCAGTGCCCGGATGCTCAAGCAGCCCGCTTCGTGGCCGAATTGCGAAAGAGCAATCCCTCACTGGTCACCGAGGTTGAAGAGGGATTCACGGCTGAAACAAAAGGCCTGTCCAAATGATGTCCACCAAGGATTAGCCTGAAGGGTGTCCGCCTCAAGACGCCGAACCAGCAGCGAGTGAAGTGTTTCGTTTGGTGAAGAACGACGCGCACGCCGCGACCGCGTTAGGGGACGATCACTCCGCGAACCCTCCCCCACCGAGAATAACAAGGTCCGAGGGAGGCACCGATGCGACTAGAATTTCCGCAGGATCGTGGCCCAACGATTTCACGGTGGCCATTAGCCGAATCGGATCCTCGTCGCTAGCCAGAATCGCTGCGCCATTCGGACTCCAGGCCACGTACTTGCCTTCGTATTTCGCTAGTTCCTCCGCCGGGAACTGCTGCCGGTTTTTGATAAACTGATGTGTTGGCACGGTTGGGCCTCCCTTTTGAGTCACGCCCACCAGGATTATAACTCGCAGGGCTAGGTGGAACAACGCCAACGGAAAATCAAAATCGCCATGAAAATCCTTCTCACCCGCGACAAACAGGACCTGGGCCAACGCGCGGCCGAGGATGGAGCCAAGCTCATCCGCCAGGCCCTGGCCGCGCGTCCAACCGCGAATGTGATCGTCGCCACCGGCGCCTCGCAGTTTGAAATGCTGGCCGCTCTTACCAAGGCGCCGAACATCCCCTGGAACCGCGTCACCTTTTTCCATCTGGATGAATACGCCGGCATGAGCATCGAGCATCCGGCCTCGTTTCGGCGCTATCTCTGGGAGCGGCTTTTAAGCCGGCTGCCGCTGCCGCCGCGGCGTTTCAATTGCTCGACGGCACAGCGGATTTGCAAGCCGAATGCCAACGTGTCGGCAGATTGATCGCGGAGCATCCGATCGACGTGGCCTTTGTGGGCATCGGCGAGAATGGACACCTGGCCTTCAACGATCCGCCCGCGGATTTCCAGACGGAAGCGCCTTATATCGTCGTTAACCTCGATGAAGCCTGCCGGCGGCAGCAACTGGGCGAGGGGTGGTTTCAGACGCTGGCGGACGTTCCCCGGCAGGCGATTTCCATGTCGATCCGGCAGATCATGAAGGCCGCCGCCATTGTGTGCTCCGTGCCGGACGCCCGCAAAGCCTCCGCCGTGAAAGCCACGGTCGAGGGACCGGTGACGCCCATGTGCCGGCGTCGATCCTCCAGCGGCATGCAACGGCGACGCTCTATCTTGACCCGGCATCGGCACAGCTGCTCCAGAGGCCGATATGAGCACACCGCAGCGGTTTTTCGATCTTCAAGTCAACGGCTACGCCGGGGTCGATTTCAACCAGGACGATTTAAGCGCGGACGACCTGCATCGCGCCTGCGTGAAACTGGCGGCCGACGGCGTCGCTGGCTTCCTGGCGACGATCGTCACCGAGCAGGTTGATCAGATGGCCGCGCGTATCCGCCGTCTGGCCATGCTGCGCCAGAGCGATCCTGTTATCCAGAGCGCGATGACTGGGATTCACATCGAGGGTCCATTTCTTAACCCGGCCGACGGCTACCGTGGGGCGCATCGCGTTGGACGCGGTGCGCCCCGCCGACGTTGACATCATGCAACGGCTCCTGGATGCCGGCCACGGCTTAGTGCGGCTGGTGACGTTGGCGCCGGAGTGCGACGCGGGACTGACGGTGACGCAGCTGCTCACCAAGCGTGGCATCGTCGTGTCGGCCGGGCACACCGATGCGAGTCTGGAGCAATTGTGCGCGCGGCGATTGGAGCCGGGCTTAGCATGTTCACTCACGTCGGCAACGGCTGCCCGGCGCTGCTGCCCCGGCATGATAATATCATCCAGCGAGCGCTCAGTTTGCGCGAGCAATTGTGGCTCACCTTCATCGCGGACGGTGCGCGATGTGCCCTGGTTTGTCCTGGGTAATGTGTTGCGGTCGGCGGGGCTGGAGCGCTGCCTGGTGGTGACCGACGCGATCGCGCCGGCTGGGCTTGGCCAGGGGCAGTACCAATTCGGTCGCTGGAAGTTGAGCATCGGCGCCGATTTGGTGGCACGCAGTCCAGACGGCAGTCATCTCGTCGGATCGGTAGGAACCATGGATCGCAGTTACCGCGGTTTGATGGAGCAGGTTGGCCTGAGCTCGCAGCAGGTTGGCCAACTCACCTGGGACAATCCGCAACGGGCGCGGGCAAGTAGGTCCCGCCTGCCGGGCGGGACCTTCCGCAACAGGTAGTTGTGAGCGTCCATTTGGTTTCCAGTTGCCACTGGGCTTCAGGTCCCGCCCGGCAGGCGGGACCTACTGACGGCCACTTTTCGGCGTTACAGATTGACGCACCAGGCAATTCGAGCCACCATAGATGGTGCGGTTTGCATTACAGGAGTGACGGATGACGATTACATTGCGGCTCGATGACCAGCTCTTGAGGAGGCTCGCCGCGGTCGCCAAGGCCAAAGGAATTTCCAAATCCGAGCTGATTCGCCGATGCCTGGCCGAATACCTTGGGAGCGACCAACAACAACTAACCGCCTGGGAACTGGGAAAGCATTCGTTCGGCTGCTATAAAAGCGGACAGGGCGACCTTGCGGCAAGGGCCAAGGACATTGCTGGGGAACGAATTCATGCCAGCCGCGCCGAGAGAAGTGGTCGTTGACAATGGACTTTTGCAATCTCCGTCGCCAGACCAGCGTGCCGCCGTGCGCGCAGGGCTCTTGCGCGTCCTTCAACGGCTTGACGAGCGTACCAAGGATGTTCCCGAGGAAGAGATGGATGCGGCGATCAACGAGGCAATGGGCGCGGTGCGTCCGCGCAACGGGTGATTCGAGTCACATTCGACTAAGGGGGGTTGGTATGATTTACGGTTACGGCCTGAAGGAGGTAAATGAGTTTGGTCTGCTAGAAATGAAAGAAATCAGTTTTGCTGCATTGTCCGATATTCTCCGCGAAATCGCTGGATTCTTGGAAGCAGCGGCGCAGAAGATGGACGATGGGTTCTTTGAACGATGTTCTCATTTGCACATAGGGTCGGTGATTTTGGATTGGGGTAAGCGGCTTTCCCAACAAGGATATCGTTGTTATGCCTCCACTCCAGGATCAATGAGTACCAGTGCCTCCGCCGTAATCGTAAACACCCCAAACTGCTCATCGACAACTCCGCTCGCCACATACGGCCCCAGCGTCAGGTGCGTCATCAGCGGGCAAGTCCCGGGGAAGACCGTCACCTCCATCAACCCCCATTCGTCTTGCAAAGTGATAAATTGCATTTCCAACCCCTTCTCGGTGTGAGCGAACCGGCCCGTCGCCACCAGCCCGGCGGTGCGCACACGGCGGCCTTTATAGCGCGGCAGATCGACGCTGCGGACCAGGCCGCCCGGCAAGCGCGAACGCCACAGCGACAGCATCGGCACGTCCGCGATGAAACCGAGCAAATGCCATTCATCGCGGCGGCGGCGCTCGATGTCATAGTTACTGGGCAGCCACGCCAGGTCGGCAACGTCTTCGAACAACTCCCCCTCGCCCGCGGCGTGATCGAGTAAATCGGCTTCGAGGAACAGGCCGGGGCGAGCGCGGCCGGTGAAATCCAAAGACCCAGAGCGGATCAACACCGCCAACGCCTCCGGCCCGCATTGCACACGGCGGCGGAAGTCGGCCAGGTCGCGGTAATGGCCGTGGCGGCGCTCGCGGAGGATGCGCTGGCGCACCTCCTCCGGCAGCGTGGCGATGGCCCCCAGGCCCGTCCGGATGCCCGCTTTTTCCGGCGTAAACCTCTCTTCGGAACGATTGACGCACGGCAGCAGCACGCGCAGGCCGGCACGCTTGATCGCCTCGACATAGACCCGCCGCGGATAAACGCCCTGATTGTTGTTGAGCACCGCCGTCCAAAATGGCAGCGGATGGCGTGCCTTGGCATAAGCACAGCGCCAGGCGATCAAGGCGTAACTGACGGCGTGGCTCTTGCAAAAAGTGTAGCGGCGGAAATGGGTCAGCAGCTGCCATTGCTCGGCAATGACTGCTTCGCCAATGCCGCGGGCCAGGCAGAGCTGGCGAAATTCCTCGGCCAGGCGGCGGTCTGCTTCTTCCAATTCCGCTGAATCCTGAGGACGGATTTTGGTCGCCCGCTTGTAGAAGCGATGCGTGTCGGGAATCGACAGCCCGGTGAGGGCACGGATCATGCCCAGGGCGTCGTCCTGGTAGACGAGCAATCCATAGGTTTCGCGCAGCACCGGCTCCAAACACGCGGGCAATTTCGGTACTGGCTCGCCCCCGCAACGGCGCTGAATGTAACGGCCTTTCATGCCGATGGCGCCGGCGCCGGGTCGGATCAATGCCAGGGCGCAGACGATGTCATCGATGCCGCGCGGCCGTAGCTGCATCAGCAGATGCCGCATCGCCGGCGACTCGAGCTGGTTGACGCCCAGGGTGTCGCCGCGCTGCAGCAGGCGGAGGGTGGGGATGTCGTCATGAGGTGCGGTGGGCGCGGGGCTTCGTTGTTCGCGCTCCACAAGCAGCAGCGTCTCGTCCACGTTCGCCAGGGCCCGATTGCCGAGCAGGTCGATTTTCACCAGGCCGGTCGCCTCGGCGGCGTCTTTCTCGAACTGGGTGATCAACACCCCTTTGGCGGCACGCTGCACCGGCACATAATCTTCAATTGGCCTCGGCGTGATCACGATGCCACCGGGATGCACCGAGAGATGATGCGGCCGGCCCAGGAGGAGGCGGGCGGTGTGGAGAAGGGTGGCGGGCGAAGAGGGAAGAGTGAAGGGTGAAGAGTGAAGAGTGAAAGGGGAGGAATCGGCGTTATCTTCGTCGTCTGTCTGCCACCCGCCACCCGCCACCCGCCACCCGCCACTCTCCACCGATTGAGCCAGCACGGTGATTTGCTCGTTCGACAGGCCATGGATTTTGCCCGCCTCGCGGAAGGCGGAGCGCGGCTGCAGAAACAGATGGGAGCTGATCATCGCCGTGTGGGCCGGGCCGTAACGTTCGAAGACGTGGTTGATGACCTCATCGCGCACGCGCCAGTCGAAGTCGAGGTCGATGTCGGGCAGGTCCGGTCGGCCGATGTGCAAAAAGCGGTCCAATGCCAGGTGGAAATGCAGGGGGTTGACATCGGTGATTTCGAGCAAATAGCAGACGAGCGAATTGCCGGCCGAGCCGCGCAGGGCCATGGTCAGCCGGCGATGACGGGCATGGCGGGCGATGTCGCGGACGACGAGAAAGTAGGGAGCCAAACCGCCGGCGTCGATGATCGCCAGCTCCTCGCCGAGCCGTTCGTGAGCTTGCGGGTTGCCGTGGAGACCGCGCCGGCGCAGGCCGCGGTCGCAGAGCAGCCGCAGGTACTGGTGCTCTTGGAGCATGCGCGGCACCCTGGCCGGCGGCAGCACCGTTCGCCGCGGCAGCACCTGGTCGCTCAGCTGCTCGGTCAGGCGCTCGAGGTTGGCGAGGGCCTCGGGCAGATCGTGGAAACGCCGCTGGAGAGTGGGTTTGTCGACCAGGTGATGCTCGGCGGTGATGGACAGCACCTTGGGAAGTTGTGCGAGCAGTCCGCCCTGGCGCACGGCCGTCACCAGGCGGAAAACTTCATATTCCTGGGGCGTGGCGAAGTGAGCGGCCGTGCTGGCGATGGGCCGCAGACCGAGCCGCTGGCCGCCTTGCAGCAGCTGGTGTTCGCGCTGCTCGTTGTGGCGGCGCGGCCGATTGCCTGGGCCGGGCCGCACCACTTCGAGCCAAAGCCGATCACCAAAAGCTTCGCGCAGCTGCTGGGCCAGGGCCAGGTCATCGGCGAGAACGTGCAATCCATCGGCGTTCTCGGCGAGCAGGGTGCTGAGAGGAACGTTTTTCAGCAAATGCAAGCGCGTGATGATGCGGCAAAGGCCGCTCCAACCGGCGGGCTGAGCGATCAGAGCGACGCAACGGGTTTGGCCCTGGCGTAGACATGCCCCCAGCAGCGGCCGGATATTGTAGCGAGCGGCCGCCTCGACAAACGCCACGGCGCCGTAGAGGTTGTTGGTGTCGGTCAGCGCCAGCGCCCCATACCCGCACGCCGCCGCCCGGGCCAGCAGAGCGCTCGGACTGCTGACACCTTCGAGCAGGGAGTACCAGCTATGCGTATGCAAAGTAGTAGGCACACTCCGTGTGCCGTTGTGAGGGTGGATAGTGGAGGCCGGAACCACTGTCGCACGGCGTCTGCATGTGAACATTAGTATACTATTTCTGGCGACAGCCGGCCACTGGATAATGAAGCGGTGGCAAGATAAGATTAAAGCCATGCAATCACCACCGCCGTCGCAGAAACGACATGACCGCCAAGGATCTTGTGCAACGAGCTGAGCAAATCGATGCGGATCGGCTGAAGGCGGAATTGGAGCGGACGCACAAGGACTTTTTCGTGGCCATTGAGCCAGTTTCAGGCGACTGTTTCCTGGGACCAACCTTGAGCGAGGCATCCGGTGCCGCCCATGTACACGGCGGCCGCATTAAAGTTTACCATGCTTGCTAGTTCCCGTGATGATTTCCGCGAGAAAAGCAGGGTCTAACGCGGCTGCCATCCTTTTTCTGCCTATACTTTCTTTGCTCGGATGTTGCTTCACCAAACTCAAGGCGATGCGCCGTAGCGCCGCAAAATTCTCCCCGGCTTTGCGGTGGTTGATGGTGCTCGCGTCTTCTCCAAAATTGACGTCCAACTGCCAATGTAAGTTGTTTTCAATGCCCCAATGGCCGCGTATCACCTTGCCATATTTGCGGGCGCTCATTTTTTTACTGCCGATAAAATACTTCACCGTTGTCGTGGTCTCCCCGTCGATCGTCTTGTCCGTGCGGCACATGCCAACCGTGGTGAGCTTCTCCCATTGGTCGCGGTCGCGAATACCTTCCGCGTTATGGATCACCGTATAGTGGCGTTCCTCCTGTCGGCCATGCCCAGATTCTACTTTGGTGTATTCCTCCACGACCTCCGATGGCAGTAAACCGTCGACTGCTTTTTCCACCGTGGCTTGAATGTCCTCCAACAAATGTTTTTGGTTGGCCTTCACGTTCAAGACGTAGTCGCCGCCGCGTTCAACGATTTTCTTGGCAATCGCCTTTTGGCAACCCATGGCGTCAATGGTCACCAATGCACCGTGCAGATCCAGGAGTTCCAAGAGCTTCGGAATTGCCGTGATTTCATTGGATTTTGCGTCCGTCATCACTTGGCCGAGAATCACATGCTGCTCGGTCGCCCAGGCGTTCACACAATGCAGCATTCCCAAACCTTTGCCCGGATTCGCGGAATGACGCAAGGCTTTGCCATCAATGGCAATGTGCTTCAGTCCAACCAGATCAGATATTTCTTTGATCCAGCCAATGAAGCTCGCTTGGAAGGCCTTGGGGTCGAGCAAGTTGAAGATGCGTTCAAAGGTATCATGAGACGGAATGCCATTGGGCAACGTCAAAAAGCGTCTGAACCACGTCTGCCGCTTTTGCGCGAACAAGGCGATTTCGCGCCACCCATTGCAATTGGCGATCACGCCGCAGATGGCCATGACGAGGATGTCTCCCAGACCATGCTTCGTTCGCCCAGTGACCCGCGGATCCCACAGCTTGCGAAAGTGCTTCTTGATCGATCCCACGCTGGTAGCGGCCATACGGTTCTCCTTGTTCCGGGCGAGTGTCGGGAGAATCGTAGACCTGTACACTTGACCAAATCAAGGCCATCCCTATAATTTCGGTGGAATTTGACGCGGCCGCCGTGGGCTCACTTCCAGTTGAGCGACCATGGTCGGTATTACTTCCCTTGCACGGTTGGCATGACCTGTGTGGCACTTGATGGTTGGTCAGTCTCGTTGCGGCTCGTGCTGCCGCCGCTCGGCGATTCAACCACGTTTAGGTGGCCAGGTCTTTTTTCCAAAGTGGATGTGATCGTAATGGGCAGCGTAAGAGTGTCAGCGACGGCGGATAGGGACAGGTCAACGGTCAAAAAATACGTCGCCAAGACCGGGTCGAGGTCAAACAAGTCACGTCCCCGTTCAGCATCAAGCAGCACACCACCATAAATCCTGTTGGCGTCTGTTTCTGGATTGCGGCGAAAATAGGTCGTCGGTTGGTCTTCAAGGTTCATGACAGTCCCGCATCCACATAGCGCCGACACCGCACCCATCGCCAAGATTACTAGCCACATCGCCCTCGGCATATCGACCTCTCCATTGACTGTGGCACCCCTCAAACGTCGGTCCGAATCGCCCTTGGATGCCGTCAGAATCGCCTTGCCCACCACTCCGAAGTTTTCAGGCCGAGAAAGACGGCCTTTGTTGCCGGTCGGGCTTGGCCTGCATTCTGGCTATTTCGAGTAAATGAACATGCTGTGGCTTTCCTTATTCTGGAACGGCTCGACATAATTCAGGTCGGACCAAACCGTGATGCGTTTCTTTTCTTTCCCTGGCAGTTCGATTGACAGCAGAAGTTGATCCTCTGTGTACCCAATTCTGGTGTTCAACAAATACTTGCCGTCGGTGTGCATGACTGCTTGAATCACAACTGGGTAGCCTTCGGGAAGGGTTGCAACCTTGGGGTAGTTGCAGTACCCATCACAGCCGTCAAGAAAGTACGGCGACCATGTTGGTGAGAACACGTTTCCCTGACGAGTTAAACAGACGGTCTTGCCGATCCAGGGCTTGTACTCCGGCGTGTTTGAAACGTCCTGGGTGTGAGCGCAACCCACGCAAGAACAAACAAGCAGCGCAAGGCCAATGGACCAGTTGACTCGCATTCTGGCTCCCTTTTGTTGGGGCGCACCATAGCATGGCACAGGCGTCAATGCAACGTGCATTGACGGGCAGTCGGTTATCCTTTATGCCTTATTTACCCATGTTGCCAGGTGGAAAACGGCGACTGGGGGAGTGCAGTTGAACGACTGCACGGGAGGGGAAGAGGGGAGATGTTCCAAATGGAGACAGCGAAGATCGTGGCGCTGTCCATTGTGTCGGCTATCGTGTACGGCATCTTGCACGACCAAGTCACGGCAAGGGTGTGCGTCGAGTATTTCACCATCGGCCATCCCCCAGTATTCAATACCGACTCACCGACATTACTTGCTTTTGGGTGGGGCGTCATCGCCACATGGTGGGTCGGCCTTTTGCTTGGCGTTCCTGTTGCTTTCGTCTCAAGAGTTGGGTCGTGGCCGAAATTCGATGCCGCTCGCCTGATCCGCCCAGTGTGCTGTTTGATCGTGGTGATGGGAAGTGCCGCCCTTTTTGCTGGTCTCTCTGGCTATTTCGTGGCGGACGCAGGTTTGGTATGGTTGACCGAACCCCTCCGGCCACGAGTTCCTGCGGTAAAGCACTCGCTGTTTCTCGCCGACCTTTGGGCGCATATTACCTCGTATGCGGTCGGGTTTCTGGGCGGCATCACGGTCTGTGGGTGGATACTGTTCAAACGTCGGCAAATGGCAGCAAGGGCCACTGTCACAGCAGCATCCCTGGTTAAGAGGTAGATTCGACACTGGAATGATTTTTGGAACCCATCTTCAAATATGCCGAGGCACGTGGCAGTAGCCGGCTGGAAGCGTCGTCAAACCTGCTCGCCTTTTTTCCTTGACACCCGCCCCATCATTCGTTGCAATCAGCAAAAAGGGGGACAGGCAGCAGGTAGAAAGGAACCACGGCTCAAAGCGGTGACCTGCAACGCCCGACTTCGACCTGATCCGCTATCTGCCGCCCATCCCCTGCCCTTTACAGCACGTCAACGAGTTTGTGCAACTCTACCTTGCCGAACTGCGCCAACAACTCCTTAACAGTTTCGACCGTTTCCGTGACCGTCAATGTCTGCCGTCCGACTGCCACGGGCTTCGGTGCATGTGCGGCGACTGGGGTGGGTGTTGGGGCCACGGCGGCCGCATTAAAGTTTACCATGCTTGCTAGTTCCCGTGATGATTTCCGCGAGAAAAGCAGGGTCTAACGCGGCTGCCATCCTTTTTCTGCCTATACTTTCTTTGCTCGGATGTTGCTTCACCAAACTCAAGGCGATGCGCCGTAGCGCCGCAAAATTCTCCCCGGCTTTGCGGTGGTTGATGGTGCTCGCGTCTTCTCCAAAATTGACGTCCAACTGCCAATGTAAGTTGTTTTCAATGCCCCAATGGCCGCGTATCACCTTGCCATATTTGCGGGCGCTCATTTTTTTGCTGCCGATAAAATACTTCACCGTTGTCGTGGTCTCCCCGTCGATCGTCTTGTCCGTGCGGCACATGCCAACCGTGGTGAGCTTCTCCCATTGGTCGCGGTCGCGAATACCTTCCGCGTTATGGATCACCGTGTAGCTCCGTTCCTCCTGTCGGCCATGCCCAGATTCTACTTTGGTGTATTCCTCCACGACCTCCGATGGCAGTAAACCGTCGACTGCTTTTTCCACCGTGGCTTGAATGTCCTCCAACAAATGTTTTTGGTTGGCCTTCACGTTCAAGACGTAGTCGCCGCCGCGTTCAACGATTTTCTTGGCAATCGCCTTTTGGCAACCCATGGCGTCAATGGTCACCAATGCACCGTGCAGATCCAGGAGTTCCAAGAGCTTCGGAATTGCCGTGATTTCATTGGATTTTGCGTCCGTCATCACTTGGCCGAGAATCACATGCTGCTCGGTCGCCCAGGCGTTCACACAATGCAGCATTCCCAAACCTTTGCCCGGATTCGCGGAATGACGCAAGGCTTTGCCATCAATGGCAATGTGCTTCAGTCCAACCAGATCAGATATTTCTTTGATCCAGCCAATGAAGCTCGCTTGGAAGGCCTTGGGGTCGAGCAAGTTGAAGATGCGTTCAAAGGTATCATGAGACGGAATGCCATTGGGCAACGTCAAAAAGCGTCTGAACCACGTCTGCCGCTTTTGCGCGAACAAGGCGATTTCGCGCCACCCATTGCAATTGGCGATCACGCCGCAGATGGCCATGACGAGGATGTCTCCCAGACCATGCTTCGTTCGCCCAGTGACCCGCGGATCCCACAGCTTGCGAAAGTGCTTCTTGATCGATCCCACGCTGGTAGCGGCCATACGGTTCTCCTTGTTCCGGGCGAGTGTCGGGAGAATCGTAGACCTGTACACTTGACCAAATCAAGGCCATCCCTATAATTTCGGTGGAATTTGACGCGGCCGCCGTGCACAACGACCGGGCTGCCGCAATCGCCAGTAAAGCATGCCGCCGCTGCTGAGCTTCAGGCGGCGGAAGGCGGGTTAGTATGAAAAGGCTCTTCCTTGCAGCCTTCGTTCTTTGCATCGCCGCGACTATTTGCGGCTTTGTCGCGTCGGTAATCGGTCACCGAGATTTGGCCGCTTCACTATGGGGGCCGCTTGCGATTGCCTTGATGGGAATAGCATTCGGCAGCGGCGCTCTTAACAATGCCCTCTCCGTTGGCTTTGCCAAAATTGTTTTCGTGGGTCGAGTGTCGAGAGAGAACCGGCCGTTTTTCTATTGGGCAGTTTTGAGCATTCCACTTATTCTTGGCAGCGGCCTGCTCGCTTTAGGACTTTGGCTTTTGGCACGATGAGCGTAGCTCACTGCGGCGACCGCCGCTACTGACTAAGCTTGAAGTACCGCAAACCTATCGATCGCGATGAGCTTTACTGCCGCCTCAGTTGCCCACGCGGTTGATAGCCTTCTTGCGAATGAAATCCAGCCGACCTGCTTGTTGATCGGCTGACGGATGATTCACCTTGGAGAGGCGCCGGAATCCCTTGCATGCTCCCTTAAGGACGCCAGCCCCGGCGAGCCGTCTTGGGAACCATCCCATCGATTACCTGCAACAGACGGGCCGTCACATCCCGAAACTCGAGGCGGCTGCCCTTGAACATCTTCTCCGGAAATATGATGAGGTTGCGGTGATATGCAAGCTTGGCCGAGAGCGTCCGGAACCCCTCGATGCCCGGCACCGCGAAAAGCGCTTCGCCGAGATCCTGCGTCGGGGCAGTCCCCACGGGTTCTTGGACGGATGCTGTTGGCGCCGTGCGTTGCTGGTAGCCACGCCAGTCACCCGTCAACTCCTGGGCCGTCGCCTCGATCAGGTCTTGCTCGTACATAAGCGTGAGGTCTGCGACGCGCTGCAGCACCACCTTGACATGGACGACCGCGAAAGAGCCTGGCGCGTTCAGCGTGCCGCCGATTACGAATGGGTCGCCCGCCAGGGCACCAATCTCGAATTGGGCAACCTGCGGGGTTTCTGTCAGATATAAGATCTCAAAGGGCCGGCTGGCGTTCGGTCCGGCCGAGAAGCGGTTGGGAGTACTTTTCGTGTGGGCAGTGTTGATGGGGGTGTTAAGGTGGGACAGGCGAACGGCTCGATACCAAGCGCCGGTCTCAGGGGTGGAGGTGAGTCCACGGCAAGCACCGAGGTTCACGTTGTGATTCCGTCTTCAATGCCCCGAAGGAGAAAGCGCACTTCCCGCTCCCTCTCAGTGCAAATAAGGTCGCGAGGCTTCTCGCCACCCAGCGCGTCATTCGGCGCGTCAAGCCAGGCCTCAGCGTCCGGGAACACTTTTCGGACGTCATCGATGATATTCGGGGATTCATCTGCTAGAATGGCAACCGGCTTGCGGCCGGCCTGCAGCGATACGCCCGCAGCCTTCTTCACGTACGGGTCAAGTTCCCCCGCTGCGAGCGCCTGCCTGATAGCGTCAGCGAATGAATCAGCAACAGCGAGAATTCGCTGTCGATCAGGTGTCCAAGCAACCCACCGGCCGGCGTGTTCCATGAGATCCTCCGTGACAGGGTTAGGGTGTTTGCCAGCGGTTGACGATTCATCGGGCTTCATGCCAGACAAAACGGCAAGGACGTTGGGAACCATTGTAATGATCCGCTCGATTGCTGCCAAGCGGACTTTCGGTTCGTTGGTCTCGACGATGTTGCACAGCAGGCGGGAGAGTGTGGTCTCAGCACTGGGGAATGCACGCAAGAGTCCCTTGGCGGCTTGCAGTCGGACGAGATCGTCGTGGTCGTTGAGCCCGCGCAGCAGCACAGCGAGAACCGCACCGACGTGTGGGGCAAGTTCCCAGCATTCACCAATCGCCGGCTCTCGACGTGAAGGCTCTGGACTTTCCAGATCGGCGAGGATCTGTGTGCTTGGGCTAAGACGCTCTCGTGATGGACGTTTGCGCTTCTCGGTCATGGTGAACTCCCCCGTGGCTACTTCCATTATATCCCGACTTCGCGCATTGATCGCGATAAGCCTTCCTGCCACCTCAGTTGCCCGCGCGGTTGATGGCCTTTTTGCGAACGAAGTCCAGCCGACCTGCTTCTTGATCGGCTGACGGATGATTCACCTTGGAGAGGTGCCCGGAATCGGCCATTCGTCTTTCCGCCGTGTCCCAGTCCGGCAACTCCGCGGATTCTTGGCTCCAGTGCGCGACTGTGGCCTCGTCACACCACTCCAGCAACTTGGGCATCGCGCTGCGATGCGGCGATGTGACGCGGTACGCCTTCATCGCACCTTCGTCTTGCCACGCGGTCAAAGTCCAAAACGCGAATCCTTCAGCTTTCCGCAGCTTGACGCCGAGGTTGCCCGGCGCGTGCTTGGCTTGTCGCAAGCACCGCCAGGCACTGTAAGCAAAGGGTGCCAGAAAGCGTATCGACCGCACACGCAAGCGAGTGACTGCGATCAGGGTCATGTCTTTTCCAAACCTCGAGGGGGCGACGGAGGATTTCGAGCGCTAAGCACTCAACCCACATGTACCTGTCACCATATTTAATTTGCCGGGTGCCACGCTTTCAATTTCCACCGGGATTTCGTTGACTTGCTGACGCCACCATGCGACCATATCTGCTAAACCTCTCCAAGCAACACCGCTGACCGCTTGAGGAAATGCCATGCGCACCGCTCTATTGCTTGCCTTTGTCTTTGTGCAAACCCCACTCCAGGCCCAAGAACTGCCCCAGCCGGCGCCGCTTCCCGTCGGCTCCAGCAAGATCGTCGTGGATGTCGGGCCCCACAAGCTCGACGTCTTCACGTACAAGCCCGAAAACTTCAAGGATGGACCGCTGATTGTCATCTTTCATGGCACCGAACGTAACGCGGAGGATTATCGCGAATTCGGCAAGAGTTTGGCGGAACGAATCGGCGCCACGGTTGCCGCGCCCCTGTTCGACAACAAGCGGTTTCCCACCGACCTGTACCACAATGGCGGACTGCTCAGAAAGGGCAAGCTTCAGCCCGAGGACCAGTTGACCGGCAACCTGACGCCGAAGATCGCTGCCGAGTTTCGCCGGCTGGAAGGGCGGCCGAAATGGCCGTATTATTTCTTCGGCCACTCGGCAGGGGGTCAGTTCTTGTCGCGAACTTCCGGCTTCGTGAGTCTGGGCGCCGTGCGAATCGTGGCCGCCAATCCGGGAGCGCACCTCTTTCCCACTCGCGAGCTGCCCTATCCATACGGCTTTGGCAACCTTCCCAAGGAGATCAGCGACGACGACGCCATTCAACTTTATTTGGCTCAGCCGTTGACGATTTACGTCGGCACCGCGGATCTCGAAAAGGCCCAGTTGCCCATGGGCGAAACGGCAATGAAGCAAGGCCCCAATCGCTGGATGCGCGGCAAAAACTGCTTCAAAATGGCTCAGGAATTGGCCTTGGCCAAAGGCTGGAGCTTCCATTGGCGGCTGGTGGAGGCACCGGGGATTGCCCATAATGGAAAGGGCATGCTCGATCATCCCAACAGCATCGAGGCGCTTTTCGGTATCCCCGCCGAGAAGAGGCAAGCAGAAACTGAAAAGAAGCTGGAATCCCGCCTGTCCGGCCAATTCCTGTCGCCATTGATGACCGTGCTTGGGATCGCGGGGGATCGAAACCACCTGCGGCACGGCATCGGTTACGACCACAGCGAATGCCTGCACCTTGGCGAGAAACTCGGCAACGCTCTCTTCGGTGATGATCGGGTACTTGGTTTGAAAGCAAGGACGCAACAGAACTTGGCGTGCCTCGTCGAGAATGCCAGCAGTGACGTGCAATGTGACAAGCTTTTCTTCGGCAAAGGAAAGAAGGGCAAAGGCGGGACCTTTGCCCACAAATGCCTGGAAAAACACGTTGCAATCGTAAACAGCGGCAATCATGTGCTTGTCGAATCTCTTGTTCTGCCCGCACCGCGGCCAGCTCCTTCTCGAACAGAGCGTCCAATTCCTCCTCGGAAACACCACTTTCCTCCACGGCCTTATGGATCGGCTGGAGGATCTCCCGCAGCGTATTGCTGGATTGGGCCACCTTCGCCTCCACCGCCTCGACCACCAGAGCCTGCACGTTTTTGCCGGTTAGTCGGGCTTGGGATTCCAGTTTTCTCATCGTAGCCGCTGGTAGGTCAATCGTGATTGTCATCGTTCGCTCCTTTTCACTCCGTGGCATTGCTGCTTCAGTATAACACCTTCGTCCGCTTTAAGCCTCGGCCACCACCCGGTAATTCCCCCACGCCGGCACCAGTGCATCGGTGCGCAACCCGCGCAGCAGCCCCATTTGCCGGTCCACCTCCTCGGTGCTCATGACCGCCAACGTCTGCAACCGGTCGCGCACCTCCTCGTAAAACATCAGCATATTTTCCACCATCCGCTCATCCGGTTGGCACGCTGTCCACTGGCTGCGCACGTTGCGGAATCCGGCGTATTCCAAGGTTCGGGCCAGGCTGGCGCCGGCGTCGGGCGAGATCCGCCTGGCCAGGTAGAGTTCGTTGATCGCCTTGGCCCAAATTGCCAGCGGGGCCAGCTCGGGCCGGCCGGTGGTTTGCAGGTACGCCAGCCGGCCCAGGACCGAGCGAAAATCAGGCTCGATGAATCCGATCCGCGTGCCAGGCCGCAGCAATGCCCGCAAGCGGCCCACCATCAGCTCCACCATCGGCACATGATGCAGGACCGCTCGTCCCACGACCACGTCGGCGCCCTTTAGCCACGGCCCCAAATCGGCGACATCGGCCAAGGTCGGCTCGAATCTCGCGGAGCCGACGCCTGCCAAAGCTTGGCGAGCTTGGGCCAGCATCTGCTCGCTGGAGTCGACGGCGACCAGCACGCCTGCCGAACCCAACCGGCCCAGGATGCGCCGGCTGAAGCTGCCGGGACCGCAGCCGAGCTCGACCACGCGGTCATGCGGCACGAGCGCGAGCTCATCGAGTAAGGCCTCCGACGCTTCGGCAAATTGGCCGTCCTGAATGGCCAGGCGACGTGCGGCCGTGGGCGACTGGCCGAGAATGTAGCCTTGTGGTATGGTCATTTTGAGGTTTTACTCCGCGGATCCGCCAATACAATTGCCGCTGGCACGCCGCGGCATGGCAACCTACGCCGCATTGCTTTCACCCATTTTGGCGCTGGTGGTTTCACCTAATCGGGACAATTCCAGCAGCGCGCCTAGCAAGTCCTGATTGATTCTTTGCATCTCTTCAAACACATCTAGCGGCGCCATTTCTTGGAATTGGCGCAATGTCCAGCCCACGTCTTCATCTGCCAGGGGCCGCGTGGCAACAAGGCGTTTGTTGACGACCAATGCCGTCGTGCCGTGGTCCCTGCGCCGCCGCGGTGCCTTGGCAACAAGTGAACAGGTGACTCGCAACCAGCCGTCCACCACCTCGAAACAGACGCGGGCCCGGCCTGTTGGCGTCTTGGCCTGGCAGGCCAGGTCAAACACTGCTGCCGCCAGCCGTACCTGGTCGCTGGTGCTAAAGCCGAGCAAGTCAGCTGCCCGGTACGTCAGCTGGCGAATGCGCAAAATATCGCGCTTGGTTTTGAGCAAAACGCTGAGCAGAGTGGTATTCATTTTCGGGTGCATCCTTGAACCCGGGGAAAAAAACGCCCTCCATGAGCTTGCGATATTGTAACAAATCGGACTGCCATCGGTCAGCTGCAAGGCAAGATTTTGTTAAAATAGCTTCCCTTTAACGTCCGTGTGGGCCACTGGTTCTGGCTTTCCATGAAAAAAATTGCTGTTGCCAATTGAACTGCGCGGCCAAATCTCCCAAAATAGCAGCCACGTGACAGGAACAGTGTGTTTCTTATTTTCAATCGCAGGGAGTTGTTCAATGCCTGACGAAACGAGTCCGGTGATCGCTGATCCCCAAGCAGCGGCACAGCCACCCCAGTTCCAGACAGACTACAGCCAGCTGTCGACCATCTACACCAACTTCTGCCGCGTCAGCGTGACGCCGGAAGAGCTGGTGCTGGATTTCGGCCTCAACACGCAGATGGTGCCCACGCCGGCGGAGACTATCAAGTTGACGCACCGCGTGGTCATGAACTTCTACACGGCCAAGCGCCTCATGAACGCGCTTTTGGGCGTGGTTAGCCAGTTCGAGAACACCTACGGCGTGGTCGAGCTCGATTTCAACCGCCGCGCTCGCAACGTCCAGCGCCCCGGCGGCCCCCCTGGCCTGCGGTAACCAGGTACTGGGAAAAAAACAGGGCCATCGGGGCATTGCCGCCCCGATGGCTTTGTTTTTTTTCATCCCTCATCCCTCATTCTTCATCCCTCATCCCTCCCCCCCTCCCTCTGCATGATCTGCCTCGCCACCTTTTGCACTTCCTTGGTAAACGGATGATTCGGGTAATGCAGTGCGAAGACGCCGCTGCTGGCCAGTTGCAGCATTTCCGTCGTCAGCGCAAACACGCCCGCCACGTCGGCGTTGTACGTGGCCTCCACCTGCTCTTTCAGTTTCGCGAAATCCAGTTGCGGCAGCGCCTTGTTGACCACCATCAGCAGGCGGGCCACATTCAGCTTGCGCGCCACCTCCACGGTCACGGCAGTGCCCTGGAAGTCTTGCTTGTCCGGTCGCAGGATCAGCACCAGCACGTCGGAGATCGCGATCGACAGCAGAGTCTCCTCGTTGAGGCCGGGGTGGGTGTCGATGAACAAATAATCCAGCTTCAGCCGCTCGAGCAATGCCTGGAAGCCGTCGTTGAGCAGGCTCACCTCGTAGCCTTCGCGGAGGATTTTGGTGATTTCGCCGGTCTTGACGCTGCTGGGAATCAAGAAAATGGTGCCGCCGCGGGAGGCGACCTGCGGCAAAGTGATGTTGTAGGCGGTGTCTTCAATGGCACAGCGGCCCCAGAGATAGTCGTTGAGGCTGCGATTGACCATGCTTTCATCGAGGCCGAAAATGACATGGATGCCGGGCGACTGGATGTCGGTGTCGACGATGCCGACGCGCAGCCCCGTGGCCGCGATGGTGGCGGCGAGGTTGGCGGTCAGATTCGATTTGCCGGTCCCACCCCGGTAGGAATGGACCGAAACGATTTGCGACATCCAGCTCACTCTCAGGTCGGACGGTTGCGCACCTTCAGGGCCTGGGCGCGTTTCTGCAATTCTTGAAAGTAATCGGTTTCCGTGATCTCGGCAACCTGGCGTGCCTTGCGGCCTTCATCAATTTCCACGCGCAGCTGCTGCACTTGCTGTTTGAGTCGATCCTCGCGGGCCTGGACCTCGCGGACCATGCTCTGGAACACGCGGGCTAGCTGGCCCAGGGAATCGGCCCGCCCGGCCACGCCGTCAAGGGCGTCGGGCCGAAATGTGCCCGCCTCGACGTCGGCGGCCACGGCGGTCACCTCGGCCACATTGCGGAGGTATTCCAGCTCCTGATCGCGCAGCCGCTTCTTTTCCAGGCAGGCCCCAACTCGCGCCTTGAGCAGCACCGGGTTGAACGGTTTGGGCAAATAGTCCTCGGCTCCCATCTCGATGCAGCGCACCACGCTGTCGATCTGGTCCAGCGCCGAGATCATAATGACGGGAACGTGCCGCAGGCGAGCGTCCGCCTTGAGCCGGCGCAGGACCTCGAAACCATCCATCTCGGGCATCATGATGTCGAGCAGGACCAGGTCGAACGCTCCGCTCTGGAGCATGTCCAGGGCTTGCCGGCCGTTTTGGGCCAGGGCGAAGTAGTGCAGTTGCTTGTGCAGGCCCCGCGCTAGCATTTCGCGGTTGAACTGGTTGTCATCGACGACGAGAATGTGACCGTGGCGGCCTTCGCGGTAGGATTCCTCGGAAACGGGCAATGATTCGTTGTCGGCAACCTGTGGTGAGGATTGAGGGGCAAGGGGCGAGGGGTGAGCCGCGACCGTGTTGGGAGGCGAGCCAAGGTGCAGCGGATCGTCGAGCATTGCAACCAGGCTGCGTGTGGCCGTGGCGATTTTGTCGAGATCGGCCAGCATGGGAGCAACGGCTGGCTCCTGGCCCCGCTGACGGATCACCTGGCAGGTCTCCATAACTTGCTGGGCCGGCGCGACATGGCGCGGCGCACTTGCGCTGCCAGCAGGTCGCCATTGAGAGCGGGTTGGGACTGCAGGCGGGCAGTGTCGAGATGTTCACCAATCAGAGCCTGGAGTTGCTTGCCGAGCTGCTGAATGCGATTCAGTGCGGCGGCTGATTCGGGATGCTGGTCAGGATCCGCGTCTTCCAGCAGCATTTCGCTGTAGCCGATGATTGCGTTGACTGGAGTGCGCAGCTCGTGCCGGGCGTGGGCAAGCTGGTCGCCGGTGAGCGGCGAAGGGGTGGCCCTCATGGCGTGGTCCGTTTCTTCAGCAACGTCTCGATCTTTTCCAGCAGCCGCGGCAACTCGATCGGCTTGGTATCGTAGTCATCGCAGCCGGCTTCGAGGGCCTTCTCGCGATCGCCGGCCATGGCATGGGCGGTCAGGGCGATGACGGGGATGGCCTTGGTCGCAGCGTCGGCCTTCACCTGGCGGGTGGCTTCCCAGCCGTCGATCACTGGCAGGCTCATGTCCATGAGGATGATGTCCGGGCTTTGCGTTTTGGCCAATTCGACGCCTTGGCCGCCGTCCACCGCGATGACCACCTCGTGGCCCTTGCGGACGAGGCGGCGCGAAAGCATGTCCCGGTTCATCTCGTTGTCTTCGACCAGGAGAATCTTGGCCATCCATCGACTCCTTTTCGTCCCAACTGAACAGCAGTGCTAGTGTTGGGCGACAGTTTTTGGCAGAACGTCTTCCGGCGCTCCCTGAATTGTACCAAGTTCCGGGTCTTGGCCCGGTCCACGGAGTGCTTCTCGCACCTGGGGAAACGCAAAGTAGACTCTCAAAAGGTTGTCCATTGCCCTCGACTGGATTAGAGCGCCATGCAGCCAACGCGAGAATCGTTTCCGGCGCGACGCCGAGGCGCTCCGCTAGCTGCTGCTGGTTGAGCTTGGGCTGTAGCTGCTCAATTCCCTTCCGGATTTGCGCCGGTGTGAGGAAATGAAGGTGTGCGCAACGCATCGCTCACCTGGTCATCGAGGGCGTTGCTTGAATAGGTTTCGCCGCAGGTTTGACAGCGGGCAACCTCCACCGAAGGCAGGTGAAGCTCGTGGATAATCCCGTCGTGCTTGACCTTTGCCGTGTAATCCATGACGGTCGGAACAACCGTTGTTGTGAAACAGTCGGCACATGGCCAGGGGAATGGTCGGTCCTTGGTTTTTTTTGAAGTCATCTGCCAGTCGGGCCATAATGCCGCCTTGTGTTCCATAACCATTATACGCAGTCATTTGACCTACGTCAATAACACCGTCACAAACATGACCTAGGTCAATTTTTGAAAAACACTGTGCTGTGAGTCCCTCGCCCCGACATTATATTGGTAGACTAACATCTTCCTCGCGCGGGACCGCCGCTATGGACACAAGCGCCGAAACACTGTTTGACCATCTTTATCGGTTGATGGCTCCCGCTGCCCTGCAATCGTGCTCCGACCGCGATTTGCTCGCAAAATTCACCGCTGACCGTGACCAGGCGGCCTTTGCGGCCATGGTAGGGCGGCACGGGCCGATGGTGCTGAATGCCTGCCGGCGAGTGCTTGGCAACGCCCAGGCAACCGAGGACGCTTTCCAGGCAGCGTTCATGGTGCTGGCAAAGAAGGCCCGCACGATTAAACCCGGCAAGTCCCTGGCGGCCTGGCTTTACGCGGTCGCCTATCGAGTGGCCCTGAATGCTCGCCGCGCTGATAGGTGCCGGCCGGCTCAAAGTTTGCCCAGTGATGCGCTGGTGACCGACTCGCGACCCGACCCACTGGCGGTGCTAAGCGCGGCGTGATCTTCTGGCACTCGTGGAGGAAGAAGTCCAGAACCTGCCGGCGGCGTGCCGGCTGCCGGTGGCCTTGTGCTGTTTGGACGGTCTCAGTCTGAAGGAAGCGGCCCGGCAGCTCAACATCAGCGAAGGCGCGGTCAAGGGCCATCTGGAGCGAGGCCGGGCGCGGTTGCATGCACGGCTGCTGCGGCGTGGATTGACGCTGTCGGCGGGGTTGGGCGTCCTTGAAGCCGGGCGGGGATGCCTTTGGGCTGGACCGCCAAAACTGCTCGTGAACTCCACGGTCAAGGCAGCTCTGGCTTTTGCTGGCGCGGGTCAAGGCCCGATGGCGGGGGTGTCGGTCGAGGTTTTGCAGTTGGCGAAAAACACGCTCAAAGCGACTGTGGCGCTCAAGTTGAAGGTGGCTTTGGGGCTGACGTTTCTCCTTGGTCTGACCGCTCGTGGCGCAGGCAAACTGACACCAACAGGGGCTGTTCCGAAAGACGAGAAGTCTCGCTCCGTGGTCGCGGCAGCGAGCAGCCGAAGCCGAAAGACGACAAACCGCGCGTGGATCAGTTTGGCGACGCGCTGCCCGAGGGAGCACTCGCCCGGATGGGGACGATGCAGTTCCGCCATGCGGAATCCGTGAATTGGTCCGCCTTCTTGCCGGATGGAAAATCCATCATCACTGCAAGTTTTGACGGCACGATGCGATGGTGGGACGTGGCGACGGGCAAGGAACTCCGCCGGTTCGTGGGTCCGGAAGATGGCATTGAACTCCTCGCGGTGTCTCCCGACGGTAAGCGGCTTGTTTCCTCAGGAGGGGCCGGGCGCCTAGCGGTGACGGATACCGCAAAAATCCGACTCTGGGATATGGCGTCGGGTAAAGAAATACTGGCCAACCGCTAGGGTTATTGGCCGGGCCCAAAGTCAAATTTGGCGATGCAGCGCATTGGGTAACCTTCTCCCCCGATGGGACCAAGTTGGCGTTATGCAGGCCAGGCACTATATTGCTCGCCGAGATAGGGAACCTTGAAATGCCGCTGCTGCTCCAGGGGAAGGAGAAGGATTACCAGTGGATTGCTTTTGCAACCGACGGCAAATCATTGGTCTCGGCCGGCGGCGGTCACAAATATTCCGTGCATACGATCGCCGTTTGGGATTCCGCCACGGGCAAGCGACTTCGAGAATTTGAGGTTGGCGATATTATTGCGATTCATGCTGTCAACGACATGGCTGGCAAGAACGGCTGGATCAAGTTGTGCGACGCGGCGACGGGAAAGGAATTGAGCCATCTGACTTCACCGCGCACTATCCACAGAAGTGCACTTTCCTTCTCCGCGGACGGCAAATTGCTCATCGCGGCCGGTAGTGTAGCCGTGTGCCGTTGGCAGGTGGCTACCGGAGAGGAGATTACCAAAATCGCCGTTAACTTCAGTGTTGCGGGTCATCCGGCTATCTCATCGGACGGCAAATTGGCCGTGGGCGTTGATAGAAATGCGTCGGTCGTTGTTTGGGATCTGGACAAAGGCAATCAAATCCTGGCGATTCCCAAGGACGAGTATTGCTTTTACGCCACGGCCTTCTCACCGGACCGCCGATATCTTGCAGTAGCCGGTATCTACGGGCATGTGCCCAAAGACAAAGACAAGCTGGCCATTGACCTGGTGGAATTGGCCACCGGAAAAACGGTTTGGACACGCCGCGCACGGGAGATTTTGGAGTGTCGTCCGTGGCGTTTTCCCCCGACGGCACACGTTGGCCACCGGTTTGCCCGACACCACCACACTTATTTGGGACCTGGCCAACTCTTCACCGCGAAGCTGACCGCCGCCGAGATCAAAACATGCTGGGAATCGTTGGTTGATGCGGACGCCGCCAAGGCCTATGGCGCGCTCCTGGCATTGACCGCCGATCCGCCGCGCGCATTGCCCCTTCTGAAGCAGCAGCTCAAACCTCCTGCGCCGGTAAACGCCGAGCGCATCAAACTTCTGTTCCTTCAGCTTGGCGACGACCAATACAAGGTCAGGGAGCAAGCCCTCGCCGAATTGCGGCAGGCGGGCGATCAGGTTTTGCCCCTGTTGGAAAAGTCGCTGACGGCCAATCCCCCGTTGGAGGTCCGGCAGCGGCTCGAAGGGCTGCGTGTTCACTTCACCGCGCTGCCAATTTCAGGCGACCGCTTGCGGCTGCTTCGAGCCGTCGAGGTTCTGGAACGGATCGGCAACGCGGAAGCCCGGCAAGTGCTGCAATCTCTCGCCGACGGACCGACAGACGCTTTGGAGACCGTTCAAGCGCAGGCGGCGCTGAAGCGAATAGGATATTAGGATTTGGGCGGAATTAAGTTGCCTTGGCGTTCTCGTTAGAAGAGCAGGAGCAAGATGACGATTAAGAGTAGGAAGAGGATTAAGAGCAGGAGAAAGATTACGAGAAGGACCGATTCCCGCCCGAGCAATCCTACTCTTAATCGTCATCCTAATCCTAATCCTCTTCCTACTCCTAATCCTGATCTTAATCATTCTCTTTTTCGTCGTCCGGATTTGGCACTGATGGACACTCGCTAGTTTAGAAAGGCTCCAGGTCCCGCCCGGCAGGCGGGACCTACAGCGCCGCCACTGCCGCCTCCGCCCCCACCAAAGGCGCCTGACACGCATAATCCCTGCACACATAAGTAGTCACCGCCCCCAGCGCCTCTTTGTCCTTGAGCACGGGCATCGTCTTTTCCACGCTCGTGTCCCAATCCGGATCGTCGCCCGCGCTGACAAAGCTCGTCGCCAGCACGTGATTGGGTCGAAACTTGCCATGCAGGGCGGCCAACACCTTCTTGGTGTCCTCCGCGCGGATCGCCGACGATCACGATCTCCTCGACCGGCCCCAGATGAAAATCGAGCGCCAGCAGCAACTGGCCCGCCGCCAGGGGCGAAGCCTCCATCAACCCCCGGCAAAGCTCCAGCGTCCGCACCGCCTTGTCGCGCAGATCGTCGCGGCCGGTCAGCTTGGCCAATCGCAATAGCGCCGTGGCGGCGGTGCCGTTGCCCGAGGGGATCGAGCTGTCGTGCAGATCCTTGGTGCGGGCAATCAGCGTTTCGTGGTCTTTCGCCGTGTAGAAGAAGCCGCCGTCGACATTGTCCCAGAATTGCTTGACCATCACGTCCGCCAAACGCAGGGCCATCGACAGGCAGGTTCCCATCCAGCTCGCCTCGTAAAGGGCCACCATCGCGTCCAGCAAAAACGCATAGTCCTCAAGGTAAGCAGCCAGCTTGGGTTTGCTGCCGGCGCCGCAGGTTCGCAGCAGCCGGCCTTCAGGGGTCATGAGGTGGTTAGCCACGAAATCCAGGGCTGCCAAACCGCGGGCGATAAAATCGCTGCGCCCAGCGCTGACCGGCTCGCGCCAAAGCTGTCATCATCAAGGCATTCCACGACGTCAACACCTTCTGGTCGCACGCCGGCCATACTCTCTCGCCGCGGACCTCAAGCAGTTTCGCCCTGGCGTCGGCCAGCAATTGCCGCAGCTCCGGTTCGGGCATGCCCAGCATTTTTGCCTCGGCGTCAAAGCCGCGAGCCCGATTCAGGATGTTGTGGCCCTCCCAGTTGCCCTCGGCCGTCACGTCGTAGACATTGCAAAACACCGTGGCGACATCCGGCCCCAGAATCTGCTCGATTTCGGCCTTGGACCAGACGTAGAACTTGCCTTCGACGCCCTCGCTGTCGGCGTCCTGGGTGCTGAAGAAGCCGCCGTCCGGGCTGGTCATTTCGTGGGCGACGTAATCCAGCGTTTCCTCGACGACCTCGCGATAAAGCGGTTGCCGGTCGCCTGAAAGGCTTCCAGGTAGCGACCGCGAGCAGGGCGTTGTCGTAGAGCATCTTCTCGAAATGCGGCACCAGCCAGCGGTCGTCGGTGCTGTAGCGATGGAAGCCGCCGCCGAGGTGATCGTAGATGCCGCCGCGTGCCATGCGGTCGAGCGTCTTGCGTGGCCATCGCCAGCGCCGCGTCGTCGCCGAACCGCTTCCAGACGCGCAGCAGCAGCCGCAGGTCCATCGGATGCGGAAACTTCGGGGCATGGCCGAAGCCGCCGTATCGGGCGTCGAAACGCCGCCGCATGTGTGTCCGCCGCGTTGCTGACGCAGCTTGGATCGGCGTCAGCTCGCCCGGATCGACTTCAACCTGCATTGCCGTTTGGATGTGTTGCGTGAGCTGCTCCGCCGTCTCGGCGATGGCCTGGCGGCGATTCTTGCCAGGCCTCGGCGACGGCATGTCAGCACATGTTCGAACGCCGGCCGGCCGTAGCGGTCGTCCGGCGGAAAGTAGGTGCCGCCGTAAAACGGCTTCAAATCCGGCGTCAGGAACACCGACATCGGCCAGCCGCCCTGCTGCGTCAGCATTTGCACCGCCGTCATGTAAATCTGATCGAGGTCGGGCCGTTCCTCGCGGTCGACCTTGATGCTGACGAAGTGCTCGTTGAGCAGCTGGCCGATCTTGGGATCCTCGAAGCTTTCATGCTCCATGACGTGGCACCAGTGGCAGGCCGAGTAGCCGATGCTGAGAAAGATCGGCCGATCGAGCTCGCGGGCGCGGCTCAGGGCTTCGGCGCCCCAGGGATACCAGTCGACGGGATTGTGGGCGTGCTGCCGCAGATAGGGGCTGGTTTCGTGGGCGAGGTGATTGGTGAAGGTCATGAATGATGTCCGCAGAAGGTTAAAATCAAGGCAAGGCAAAGGCCGCGTTTTCTTCCTCCTAGTCTAGTGCTGAGCCACACGATATGCGATACGTCGGAGATCCCCGTTGACGACCTTGCCGCCCTGTGCTGTAATTCAATCCATCATGAAAGCCCTCATTAGCGACATCCACAGCAACCTGGAAGCCTTCACGGCCGTGTTGGCGGAAATTGCCACGTTCGACGTGGAGGCGATCTGGTGCCTCGGCGACGTGATCGGTTACGGCCCCAATCCGCGCGAGTGTCTCGAGCTGGTCATGGAGCACTGCCAGGTTTGCCTGCTCGGCAATCACGACCAGGCGGCCCTGTGGGACCCCCGCGAATTCAACCCCGCCGCCGAGAAATGCCGCCTTTTGGACGCGCAAGCAGCTCGACGCCCCCATTCGCAATCGCGAAACCGCCGAGCTACGCTGGGAATACCTCGCCGAACGGCCGCTGAAGCACAAGGACAAGGACATCCTGCTCGTTCATGGCTCGCCGCGCAACCCGGTCAATGAATACATCTTCCCGGAGGACATCTACAATCAGCGGAAGATGGACACCCTCTTCGCCCTGGTCGACCGCTATTGCTTCCAGGGCCACACCCACAACCCCGGCATCTTCACCGACCGCCTCGAGTTTTACAGCCCCGACGAGATCGAATACACTTATCGGCTCGACGGCCGTAAAACGCTGGTCAACGTCGGCTCCGTCGGCCAGCCGCGCGATCGCGATTGGCGCGCCTGCTACGTCCTGCTCGACGACGACACCATTTACTTCCGCCGCGTCGAGTACGATGTCCACACGACCATCAAAAAGATCAAGGACATCGACGACCTGGACGACTTCCTGGGCGATCGATTACGCGATGGGCGCTGAAGCCTACCTGTATTGGGCGAAATGCCAGTCGTCGTAGAACGGAATTTATTCCGTTCCCGGCGACGAACTGCGCGAAGAACTACAGTACGAACGGAATGAATTCCGTTCTACGCGAAGAACCACACAAAGAACGGAATAAATTCCGTTCTACAAGGATAATCATGCGCGTCTTCGTCTACGAATGGACCTGCTGCTGCCCCGGCGCTCCGCTCTCGCTTCGCCGTGAAGGTTGGGCGATGCTACGGGCTGTTTTGGACGATTTTTGGCGATCTGGAGAGGTCGGAACCGTCACGGTAATTCATGAGGGCTTCGAGCAGCTGCCGCCGGGAAGCGTCCAGCGGATTCGCACGGCCGCCGAGGAAGAGGACCAATTTCGTGTTCTCGCCGGCGGCGCGGATGCCACGCTGGTCATCGCGCCAGAGACAGCCAACTGCCTGGCGGATCGTGCCCGCTGGGTGGAGGAAGCGGGTGGCACGCTGCTCGGGCCGGCCAGCACGGCCATTGGACTTGCCACGCACAAGCTGCTCTGCGGGCAGTGGTGGCAAAAGCATCGGGTGCCAACGCCGGCCGCGCGCTGGCTTGGCGAAAGCGGCGCTTTCCCCGCCGTGCTCAAGCCGCTCGACGGGGCCGGCTCCCAGGCAACATTCCTGGTTCGCGATGAGGCTGCACTTGGGCCATGCCTACAACAAGCCGAGTCCGAGGCTGGCAGGCACGAGTTCATTCTCCAGGACCATGTGCCTGGCCAGGCCGCCAGTGTCGCCTTTCTCATCGGCCCCCGCGAGACCATCGCCCTGCCGCCGGCGGCGCAGCTCATTTCCAGCGATGGCCGTTTTCACTACCAGGGCGGCACCTTGCCGCTGCCGGCGCCGCTCAGTGCTCGCGCCGTCTCCCTTGGCCGCCGGGCACTGGCCGCGATCGACGGCTGGCAAGGCTATGTCGGCGTCGACCTTGTCCTTGGCAATGCCGAGGACGGCAGCGAGGATTTCGCCATCGAGATCAATCCCCGCTTGACCGCCTCTTACCTGGGTTTGCGGATGCTCTGCCGGGACAACATCGCGCTGGCGATGCTGCGTGTCGCTTTGGGCGAAGACAGCGGCGAACTCCGCTGGCGCGAGGCTGCCTCCGCTTCGGCGTCGATGGCTCCCCCTGAGTATGAACCTTGCCTGGAAACCGCGGCCCTTGGCGCGTACATTCCCTGGATGGTCAAGCTGCTGCGGCGATTGGTGGTATTGGCGGCACTGATGCTTTGGCAGGGCGGGTTCACATTTTACGGCGCTTTCGTCGTGCCGATCGGCGCGGAAATCCTTGGCTCACACCTCGATCAGGGCTTCATCACCCAACGCGTGACCAATCGGCTCAACGTTATTGGTGCCGTGGCGCTGGCGATCTTGGCGTGGGACGTGGCGGTTTGCCCGGCCGGAAGGAGATGGCGGTGGGCCAGTTGGGGATTGCTGGTCGCGAGCTTATGTGGATTGCTGTGGCTGCACACCAGCCTTGATGGGTTGCTGGACGCCGAGCAGCAGGACATTCTGGATCCGGAGGCTTTTCGCGAGAACCATCAGCTTTATTTACTGGTCAGCACTTTGCAATGGGTGTTGGCTCTTACCAGCCTGGCTCAGGCGCTGTGGGCGTGGCGAAGGCAAGACGCCATACAAGCCTAGTGTTCTGCCAAACTTGAATTGACGGGTTGGAGTACCGGCTTTAGCCGGTGTTTTTTCCGCCTAAAGGCGGTACTCCAACCCGAACCCTGATGGGTGACAGTCGAGACCGGTTGGCGTTTGGCTTTACCTATGCCAATCGCCAACTAATCGCCGCCTTTTTTCTTGCCTTTGCCACCGAAATTGCCGAAATCAATGACGAGGATTTGCGTGACCTGCCCTTTTTTCACGGCGCCCTTGTCTTCGTCGGCCACGGTGATGCGAGCAAAGACGCCCTTCGCGTCGTCTTTGGCTTTGAAGGCTTCATTTTCGAGGCCTTTTTCCAGGACATCGCCGGCTTTGAATGCGCCGCCGCCGAAGCCGCCTTTGCCACCCTTGCCGCCGCCGCCCTTGGCTGCATTCTTGTCAATTTCGCCTTTGGCGATCTTGCAATCTTTGGTGATGGTCGCCGTCATGGCTTCTGGGGCTTTCGTATCGCGCGTCGTCCTTCTTCTTGAAGGCGAACTTCGCATAGGTGATGGTGCCGGCCTTGGCATCGACTTTTTGGATTGTGACGGTGAGTTCCTCGGCCAGCACAAAGCTGGCCAGCGACATAGTCGCAACTGCCGCGAACAAAAACATCTTCATGGAGACGCTCCTTGATACTATACAACGCCCCGCCGTGAAACCATATCAGGGCCGTGGCGTAGCTTTCCGCGTTTTTCAACCTCAACCCCTGTTTTCAGTCACGGGGCCAATTTTACGGCATGTACACCTTTGCCGACAATGCTTGGCAAATTCGAAGCCCAAAAAAGCGTTGAGCCGCGCAATGCACAAACCGCCGTTCACCTGGAGTGACCCAACGACTTGCGCCGCGCGGCTCAAACCTGCGTGAAGCGTGGAACAGCTAGAACTGTTACTGCTTAGCCGCCCTTTTTCTTGCCACCCTTGCCGCCACCCTTGCCGCCTTGCAGGATCTGGGTAATCATGCCCTTATCCTTGCCGTCATCCGCGACGGTGATGCGAACGGTGACGGGCATATCTTCGCTGGCATTCTTGAAAGCGTCTGAGGTCAGGCCGCCTTCAATGTCATCGCCTGCCTTTGAAAGCACCGGTGTCCATGTCCTTTACACTCTTGGCAACTTTCGACCTTGTCGCTAACCTTGGCCGTGATGGCGTCGCCGACCTTTTCGGCCTTGCCAAAACCGCCGCCCTTCTTGCCACCACCCTTGGCGCCGCCTTCGGGCGCCTTGGTCTTGTAGTAGGTGATGTTCTTGCCGTCAATCTTGGTGATGATCGCACTGAACTCGTCGGCCACCACGAAGCTGGCCAGAGTCATCGTGCACACCGCCGCGAAAACAAACTTCTTCATGTCCAAGCTCCTGAATAAGCTAACACCGCCCGGCTGCGACCCCGTGTCGCAGCCGGCCGAAGTCATCCGAAAGTAATCAGAACCGATTAGCCGCCTTTTTTCTTGCCGCCCTTGCCGCCGCCGAATCCGCCTTGGGTCACGATCGAGGTAATCTTGCCCTTTTCCGCGCCGTCATCCGCGATGGTGATGCGAACGTTGAGGCCCTTCTCCTCGGTGGCATTCTTGAACATGTCCGCGCACGAGGCCGCCTTCGATGTCATCGCCGGCCTTGAAAGTCTTGGTGTCCATGTCGAAGGCACCCTTGGCGATTTTCGCCTTGTCGGGAACCGTGGCCTTGACAGCGTCGCCGTCCTTGACCATGGCCTTGCCGCCAAAGCCGCCCTTGCCGCCGCCCTTGCCGCCGCCCTTGGCGTCGGGGTCAACCTTGGTCTTGTAGTAGGTGATTTTCTTGCCGTCAACATTGGTGATGAGCGCAGCTGAACTCGTCGGCCACCACAAAAGTGGCCAGAGTCAACGTGCACACAGCCGCGAAAACAAACTTCTTCATTTCCAAACTCCTGCTATACCTAACAGCACCCGGCCGTGACCCTGTGTCACCACCTCGGTGAAGTCATCCACGACAGATTAGCTTCAACCTCGCCTCGAACGCCTCTCCAAACTTTGCCGAAGGAAACTTCCGAAGCCCGCAAAGACTTCGGAAGTTCCTCGGATAGCTTCTTAGTCGCCGCCTTTTTTGGCCTTCTTCGTGACCAGCAAAATCTGGGTGATCTTGCCCTTGTCAGCGCCGTCATCGGCAATGGTGATGCGAACGTTGACTGCCTTGTCCGCACTGGCGTCCTTGAATTCGTCAGCCTTCAAAGCGCCCTTGATTTCGTCGCCGACGTTAAACTTGCCCTTGGTGTCCGGGTCGGCAACTCCCTTGGCGACCTTCAATTTGGAAGATACCTCGGCAGTCGCCGGTTCACTGGTGACGCCCTTTTTGCCACCCTTGACATAGGTGACCTTGCCGCCCTCGATCTTGGTGATGGTGGCCCCGAACTCTTCAGCCATGACCAGGCCGACGAGCGCGAAAGTACACACCGCCGCTAGCGCGAACTTCTTCATCTAAATGCTCCTCATGTTTCAAACTCTATGGAAACCGGCACACGCCGGCCAGCAACAAGATGGAACAGCCCCGGTCGCGAAAAGTTCCGCGATTTCGCGGCGGGGAGTGAGAAAATAGCTGAAAGCCGCGCAGGCCAGGATTAGCGCGACCAACCCGAAGCGCAAGCGAGGGACAGAGTTTTCCCACGTTTGCGCTTCGGGTTAGTGTTTCACGCTGCCGGCCGCGGCCAGGGCTGCTGATTGGCGTGGATCGTCAAGGAGAGCATGCACTGTTTCTTCATAGCATTCGACGTGGTTTTGCATCAAGCTGCCGGCGAGGCGGCGGAGCTCGGCATGTTCGCCGCGCTGCTTCAGCGCCGACGTTTCACCGAGGAAAACTTCGATGTCCTGCTCGAATCGCGATTGCAGCTGCGCCAGCGCTTCGCGAGCGCTGCCACCAGCTTTCGGCGTGGACGCCCAGGTGCTTTATCAGTTGTTGGGTCCGCTTCCACATGGCCGCCGGCTCGCCTGAAAAGGCCTCGGGCAGCACTCCCTCGCCCTCGCCCTCCATGACCAATGGGAAGTAGACGGCCAGGCAAGGCGGCCCGAAGGCGGCCCAGAACAAGGTCGCCTGCGTTTCGCAAGTGGGGATTCTGGATAATCACGCTCGCGGCGGTGGCGGCACTGGACCCCTGCAAGGCGTGCTGGCAAAGCGGCGTGGCGAGTCCGCGGCCTTCCAGGGGATCGGCTTCGTAGTGGGTGCCGTCATAATGGTCGGCAAGGATCCGCTGGAAAAAATCCAGGTCGAGGTGGCCGTTTTGTTGCTCCAGCAGCAGCGTCGCCCGGCCCCAACGCCTCAGCGCGGACGCCTTGCCCATCGGCAACTCGCTCAAGGCCCCGACGAAATCGAGCTTGCTGCCATCCTCGGCCCACCAGCCGTGGGTGATGGCCTGGTCCGACAATCCAGGCGCCAAGCGATACCAGTCCTGGCGGATCACGCCGACGTCGCCGACGGCACGGACCTGGTGGATTTCCTGGGCGGCCCACGCCGAGCCGGCTGCTTCGACGGCATAGGCCTCGGCGGCGTCGGCAATCAGGAAAACGTGGTCGCCCTCGCCCTCGCCCTCGCCCTCTGGGCTGCTGGCGAAACTGCCCTGGCCGTGGCGAGCGATCAATTCCGTCAGCACTGTCAGGGCGTGACCGGCGCTGTGCGCTCGTTCCAGCGTCAAGCGCACCAACTCCGGGCCGAGCAGGCCAGGGGTGTCACGCTTGAACCGACTTTCCCAATCGCCGCACGAAACAACGACCCGGCGCTCGTTGACACCGGCCAGGCAGCCCCATTGACCTGTTGCCTTGACCGCAAGCACCGCGAACGTCTGGCGGGTCTGGGGCAATGGCACGAATCGTGTGTGCAGGGTTTCGCCTACCGCGAAGATTTTCCCAGGCGTAAATTGCACACTCACCGCTTCAGCTGCACGCCGGTGAACGTTGGCGCCGAAAAGCGCATGGCAGCCATCGGTGGCCGGAGGAAGCGCTAACAACATGTCACATCCCATCGCATGTACCTCCTTAGCCTAGTATTGAAACACACCGGCGGGCCGACTGCAACAGTGTACCTGGGTTGCCGGCGAAATTTTTTTCAGGTGCAGGAAAGGGGTGCCTCCCATAAACTGCTAAATGCGGGGTGATTTAGCACCGATTACTTTCAAGGCCACCGGGGCAACCGTCATGCAAAATCGTCGCAGCATCGCATTCGTTTGGGGAGGGATCGTCATGTCCATGTCGCTAGCAAGCAGCGCGGCCGCCGCCGAGATTTCGGGCCCGGTGCCGTTTGGCAAAACCGCCGACGGCACGGAAGTCCAGATTTTCACGCTCAAAAACAAAAACGGCATCGTGGCCAAGGTCATGACGCTCGGCGGCACCGTTGTCGAGCTTCAAGTGCCCGACAAGACCGGCAAGGCCGTGAACGTCGTGCTCGGCTTCGACGACGTCGCGGGCTACCAATCGAACAGAAACCAGCACTTCGGCTGCATCACCGGCCGCGTCTGCAACCGCATCGCCAACGCCCGCTTCACGCTGGACGGCGTCGAGTACAAGCTGGCGGCCAACGATGGCAAAAACACGCTGCACGGCGGCGTCAAACGCAACCTCGACAAAATTGTCTGGGCTGGCGCCGCGGTCAAATCGCCGATCGACGGCATTCTGAAACTGAGCTACAAAAGTCCCGACGGTGAAGAGGGTTTCCCTGGCAACCTCGACCTCACGGTGACCTACACACTGACCGACAAGAATGAATTCCGCATCGACTACGTCGCCACGACGGACAAGGCGACGCCGGTCAACCTGACCAACCACAGCTATTTCAACCTGGCCGGGGCCGGCTCAGGTACGGTGCTCGACCACGAGCTGACGCTGGCCGCCGACAGCTATACACCGACCGACAGCACGCTAATCCCCACCGGCAAAATTGAATCGGTCAAGGGCACGCCCTACGACTTTAGCACGGTCCACATACTCGGCGGCGCATGGCTGAGTTGCTGAAAACGTCGATCAAAGGTTACGACCATAATTTCGTGCTGACCAAGCGCGGCGACACGCCGACCTACGCGGCCAAGCTGCGCGACCCGTATTCGGGGCGAACGATGGAAGTGCTCACCACGCAGCCGGCGGTGCAGCTGTATACCGGCAACGGCTTAAAGGGAGCGAAGGGTGCGGGCGGCAAGACGTTTGACAAGTACGGCGCGGTCTGCCTGGAAACGCAGCACTTTCCGGATTCCGTCAACCAGCCGACGTTCCCGTCGACGATTCTGCGACCGGGGCAGACGTATCGGCAGACGTGCGTGTGGGTGTTTTCGAAAGAATGAAGAGTGAAGAGTGAAGAGTGAAGTCAGCCCATTTCACTCTTCACTCTTCACTCTTCACTCTTCTCCTACCACCAGTTCAAAAGGAGTTGAACACCTTCGTGCCCCCGCTGGCCATTTGGTTGGCCATCGTGTGCTGGTGATAGTGCATGCCGCACTTGATGATGTAGAGCTGCACCAGGTTGGGATCGGGTCGAGCCTTTACTAGCCGCCATATTCGCTTGCGGTATGCTTTGCGGAGGGCAGGATCAGGCACGTTGCGCATGAGGCGGCTAAACAGCACCATGGCGCCCACCAGGTTTTTCGTCTGCATCGTTAGCCACTTCCACGGATGCCGCCGCCAATACTTAACAATGCCCTTGGCAAACGGCATTTTTTCATTGAGATAGAGGTTTTCCAGGCGCTCGAAGTAGGCCTCCGGCTCGTAGAGATCCTTCATCACTTTGACATAGCCGTCGCGCAGCTCGTCGCGCGTCATGTGGAGCGGAATGACGTTCGTGCCATATTCGGGCTCATCCGCCGGATCGAGCCGGCCCTCCTTGGCGAGGCGAGCGTGCAGCGGCGTTTTGGGAATGGCGTGCAGCATGCCGATCATGACCGTGCTGATGCGGGCCGCCTTGAGGAACTGCTTCTGAGCCTCGAAAATGGTGGGGTCGTCGTTGTCGAAGCCGAGGATCATGCCGCACCAGACTTCGATGCCGGCCTTTTGAATTTTGTGAACGCGGTCGAGGATGGTGCCGCCCGCGGGACGGACGTTTTGAAACTTCTTGGTCTCGCGCAGCGAATTTTCGTTGGGGCTTTCGATGCCGATGAAGACGCTGATGATGTTGGCATCGACCATGAGCTCGAGCAGTTCGTCGTCCTCGGCCAGATCGAGCGACGTTTCGGTGAAAAAGTCGAACGGGTAACCGTTGGCCTGCTGGTAGGCGATGAGGTCCTTGAGCAGCGACCTTGATCGCTTTTTTGTTGCCGATGAGGTTGTCGTCGACAATGAAGGCGATTTCGATTTTCTGAGCGCGGAGGGCCTCCAGCTCGGCCAGAATCTGCTCGCTGGTCTTGAGGCGAGGGCGACGGCCGAAGGTGACGATGATGTCGCAAAACTCGCACTGAAACGGGCAGCCGCGCGAGAATTGCAAGCTGCCGAACAGGTAATGATGCATCTTCAGCAGATCGAAGCGCGGCACCGGCAACTTGGTCATGTCCGACTTTTCGGCCTGTTCGTAGCGGTATTGGTGCGTGCCCCGTTTCCATTCTTCGAGGAAGCGCGGCCAGGTCTCCTCGGCTTCGCCCACGAAGATGACGTTGGCCAGGTCGCCGAAATAATCCTCCTGGACGCTGACCCACGGCCCGCCGACCACGGTGAAGCCGCCGCGGTTCTTGAGCTCGGTCGAGAATCTCGCGCATGCCGCTGGCGCTGAACGCTCATGCCCGTGACGCCGACGATGTCGGCACGGGCGATCCGCTCCCAATTGAGGGCCTCGATGTTTTCATCGATCAGCGTGACCGAATGCTCCGCGGGGGTCAGCGCCGCCAACAGCGGCAAGCAAGCGACAGGCATGTTGGCGCGTTTGCCGGTGAGAGGCAGGGCGTGTTCCATGCCCCAGTAGGATATCTCGAACCGCGGATTGATGATGACGATATCGGCCATGAGCGGACTATCCCTGTCCATGGGCGAGGGGCGAGGGCGAGGGCGAAGTTTACCCCGCGCCCAGTTATGCCTCAAGTCCAATAGTTTAACCCGAACTCCGTTCAATTTTGCGCAGGTCACCGGCTTCCGGCAACTTAGCGACAATCTCTGGCATGGCGTGCCTTTAGCTGCCAAGGATTAGGATGGTTTCGTCTCATCTCAACCCCCCCAGACACCCCCATGACATGAAACCGCCATCGTTTGGCTGCCCCTAACATACCTTGCCAAGCCGTAGCAAGGATTGCGCCGGATTGCGTCTCACGCTGGCCACCGGTTAACATAAGATGAACGGTATTGGGTTTAGCCGAGACGCTGAGGGCGGGCCACGCCAATAACAAAATCCAACGCCACCGACCCAATCATGCCAACTCCCCCCAAACCCGCATCCCCCACGCATCGCCGCTATGTCGTCATGGCGTTCCTTTGCGTCCTCTCATTCCTGACCTACTTCGACCGCATTTGCATTGTCCGCGCCCAGGATGCCATCGAACGCGATCTGCAAATCACCGACGAACAGATGGGCCTGATCCTCGGCGCCTTTTGGTTGGCCTATGCGTTTTCGAGCTTCCAGGCGGCTGGATGGGCGACCGCTTTGGAGCACGTCTGACGCTGACGCGTATTGTGGCGGCCTGGTCGCTGTTCACGATTCTTTCGGGGTCGGCGCTGGGCTTCGCGTCGCTGCTGATGTTCCGATTTCTCTTTGGCATGGGCGAGGCTGGCGCCTATCCCAACATGGCGCGTATTCAAGCAAACTGGCTGCCTGTGCGATCGCGCGGCCGTGCGGGCGGCCTGCTGTGGCTGCTGGCCCGGTTTGGCGGAGCCGCGTCGCCACTTTTGTTTGGAGCGATGCTGCGCTTGTTCGATGGGCCGGCATTTCGGTCATTGTTGGCCACGCTGCATTTGCCCGAAGACATCGCCGCGTGGCGAACTGCCTTTTGGGTGGCGGGTTTGATCGGCATGGCGTGGTGCGTGGGATTTTACTGGTGGTTCCGCGACGACCCCGGGGCCATGTCGGCGGTCAATGCCGCGGAGCTGCAGCTTATCAAGGGCGGGGCGAGGACTCCGGACCGGCCACGCATCACATGCCCCGCACGGCCTGGCGAGCGATGCTGACCTGCCGCAGTCTGTGGGCGATGGGCCTGGTCTACCTGTGCGGCAGTTTCGGCTGGTCGTTTTTCGCGAGCTGGATGCCGCGCTACTTGAAGGACATGCACCAGGTTGATTTCGGCGACTCGGAATGGATGGCCGCGCTGCCCTTCGTCTGCGGGGGCATCTCCTGCCTGGTGGGCGGAGTCCTCAGCGACTCCTTGGTCAGGCGTGTGCGGAGCAAATGGCTGGCCCGGGCGATCTTTCCCTTGTGCGGCTACACCTGCGCCGCCGCCGCGATGTTTTTGGTGCCGTGGACGCGAACGCCGGCAGAGGCGACGCTCTTGATGTGCATCGCCAGCGCCGGCAACGATTTCGGCCAGGGCGCAACTGGGCGACCATTGTCGACCTGGGAGGCAGACACGCCGGCACGGCCGCGGGCTTCATCAACATGATCGGCAACGCCGGCAACGCCTTTCAGCCTTTCATCGGGGCTGTGATATGGCGGTCGTTGGGGTGGGATATGCTGATGTGGGTTTACTGCGGAGCTTTCTTGTGCGCGGGGACGATGTGGGTGTTTATCAAACCGCAGCGGGCGTTTTATGAACAATAATTGCAGCGTTGAACATGCTCCTAGCCGGCTCAAGCTTCAGCGCCGGGGTTCTGCGCGTGTGTCGTTGTGGACGCGAATTCAGCGGTGCCAGATCTGTGGCGGTGCTTGCACATCAATTTTCCCTCCGCGGCAGGTCATCTTGCAGGCTGGTCCGCAAGCAAATCCCACATCACTTTACGAAGCGCTCTTTGGACGGTGCGCACTGACACGGCCAACCTATCGGCCACTGCCGCAGGTGGTTCGCCGTTGGCCAGCTGGCCAAAGATGCGCCGCACCTGATCTTGTTGCAGAGCCAATATCGCCCCCAGTTTCTCATGCAATTCGCCCAGGATCGCCGAATGCAGCGGGGAATCGCGCATGCTGGCCGCCTTGGCATCTCGGGCAGCTGGACAAACCGACGTCTTCAGCAGCGCGCTGGCGCTTTTGTGCTCTGTCCTTGCGGATCGCGTCGATGAAGCTGTGCCGCGCCACGGCCGCGACGTATGTGAAAAGGCATTTTGGATTCGTCAACACCTCCGGTTTGATGTCGGCGGTGAGAAGGTGGTAAAGAGCGCGAGACGCTATCGGCAATGTCGGCCCGACGATATTTGGGTGCACGCATGCCGCGGCGCAGCGACTGCGTAAGTAGCGGCTCACACAGCGCCATCATCTCACACGCAGCGACATGGTCGCCTGCGCGGGCGTCTCGCACCAAATCAGGTAACCTACCTAAAGCGTCGAAATCCGCTGCGGCCGAAGAAGATGCCATGGCAGTATCTCGCTGGACGTGGACGGTTGCTTTGACGTGTACCACGACCGCGGCGACATTTCAAGCAAAAAACCAAAAAAATGGATGTCGCGGTTGGCGGCTTTTTTTGAGTAAAACTGTAGAGAGGTCGCGCGGTAGATAAGCCAGTTGTGCTGGCCGGCCATTACACCGCCGCACGCCGCTGCTTAACTCCGCGCCTATTGCAGGCCGATCTTTCTCAAACCTGCGCTTTTCAGCTATCATCCAAGGAGTGCACCAATGATTCCAACATGGGTACGAAACCTGACGGGCGTAACCGCCTCCCCGCTCCCGTGGAAACGCCGCTATTTCAAGGACTTATGACAAACTGAAACCAATTGGCCACGGTGTTCTGTGACAGCTGGCCAATCTGGATTTTCCGCATATTTCGCCAGAAGGCTGGTCAACCAATGCGTGGTGTCAAAAACTGCCCTGTTTTGCGGCAAAAGCCGTCGCCAACGCTCGCTTTGGTTTATCCAGTCCTATGCAAATCCCCCAATTTACGGAGCGGGCGGGCGGTTACGCCCAACCTGACCACGAAGCCTACCGCCAAAGCGACGCTTGCCAAACTGCTGGGCCTTTACGGCGGGCAGGTTCGTCGCCACACCTACAAGCCAGCATTCGAGCTGCTCGAGAATCGCTTGGTTCCTACCGTCCAGTTCATGTTCCCAACCTCCACCAACGTCACTTCCGGCAATAATGTGACTCAGGACGAGCCGTTTGGTTACGAGGTCGAGGCGTATAGCGGCGGCTCACCAGACCTCAGTTATAGCGGCACGGTTGACCTCTCGTGCAGCCCCAGCACGCTTAGCCTGCCAGCCACCATCACTCTGGCGAGCGGCATTGGAACTTTTACCGCTACCGGCACCACTGGCAATAACCCCGGAAATGCCGTAACAATTACAACGGTTCGCTAAAGAGCTAAAGCTACGGCGTTTTTCGATAGCGCCGTTCCAGGTCGGCCAACAGTATCGGGCGTTTCTTCTTGGAGCGTGCTTTCCTCATGATCTTGCGGCGGTTCAACGCCTGACGTTGGCACGGCGGCTGCTCGGCTGTCCGGTACGGCAGCAGGTCTTCCACGGTGAATGGCTGGGGATGCGCGGCATGGGCGTCGAGAGCGTGCACCAAGGTTGGCCCCTCTAATACGATTCGAACCCCCGCGTGGCGATGGCCGTGGATCCGCCGCTCATGACTCTTAGGCAAACGAAACCAACGCTCCAGATCGAGGTTGTCCTTGATTTCCTCGAACTTGCCGGCGCCGACGAAAAGGCCCGCGACGAAGCTGAGCATGACCTTAGCCATGTGCTGGCGAACGGGATCTTCCGTCCTCTCGAAACGCCCAGTTAGTTCCTCGAACTTCTCCTTGCGTTTCACGCAATCCACCTGGCCAGGTTCGAGGGTCGCGGCTACTTCCGCGATGTCCTTGACGTATTCTCGGATCGTCTCGTGCTCGGCCCGGACTTCGTCCAATCCTCGGTCGATGCAGTCGGCCAAGCGGCCGAGTTGCTTTTCTGCGGACCCCCTTTTTTCTCGTCCAAGTTTCGTTGGATCGATTCGCGGACCTCTACCAAGGCCTCGGCCATCCGCAAGCCGGGAGGTTGAATAGGCCCTCCCTGATCGTCATTGAGAATGCCACGCACCGCCGAGCAATAATCGAGCACCACGGCGCCAGCCGAATCTGTTTCGGCCTCGGCGTTGGCCGGTGGCGCCGGTGCAGTAGTCTCCGTCTCGGTTATTTCGAGATCGTCCGGTACGACGCTCGCCGATGCCGCGGCCTTTTGCTCTTGGAACACGGCCTGCTCGATCTTCCGCAGGCCACGTACCTTGCGCCGCATTTGAACCTTGGCGTGACTATCGGCCTCCAACACCGGCTTGGCCACATCGCGGAGGAAATGGTTGTCGCAGTAGCGATGGGGCACCTCCGGAAATTCCGCGGCAATCCCCGTCACGAAAGCGTCCTGTCGGTCCGACAACCAAAGCGCCACCGGCTTGCCCAACGAGGCGGCCCACGCCTTGGCCTTGGCGATCAGGCGGCGCACCTCGTCCGCCGTTGCCGAGATCAAGGCTTCGGCGAACCAAACGCGTTCTCGGGTCAGTTCCCTGACCACGTAAAGAGTCTCGTGTCCCTTCTCGGGTTGCAGGCCATCGATCGACAGAATCATCTCATCGACGGTTTGGTATTGCCGCCGCAGAGCCTCCCCGGGTCTTGCTGCCGCGCGGCGAGCATGACTTGGTAGCGTTGGACATACTTGCCGAGGGCGTCGTGGGAAAGCCGGATGTGGTAATCGTCCCGAAGATCGGCCTGGATCTGGGAAATCGACCAGTGCCGCGAGCACCTGCGATGACCGATCCAACAGAAGACATCCCACCCGATTGCCCACTTGGGGGCGCGATCGTGATTTCGAGTTCAGGGCTTTTCGTGTGGGTATGACCTTGACAGCCGCGATCAGGGCAGTGGTTGAGTTTACAGACGAGTTCCACCGGCCCCTCCAGCGTATGAAAGCGGCGGTAGCGGTGGTCACAGACGTGCATCATGCGCCCGCAAACACGACAATTGCGGTCGATGACGTCCAGTTCCCACTGAGCAAAATCCGTATCTTGGGGCCAACTGTAAGGCATCGTGCCAACCTCCATGCAATGACCAGATCCATCTGGTGGGCGAGCATGGTAGAGTTTACAAAGCGACAACCCCATATTCTAGCCCTTTGGCGAACCGTTGAACAATTACAGCCATCGATCAATCAAATGCCGCAAATACTGGCAGCCAAACAGTTACGGTCTGGTCGGCGCCAACGCTTACAGTTTCCACCTACACACCAACTCCTACTGCAGGATACACGTCTTACATTACCGTTACAGCGGTTTTGGGCAGCTATAATCCCGATCCATACTACAATGGTGTTGTCCATTTGAGCAGCACCGACCCTCAAGCGGTATTGCAAAGCGATGGCACGCTGGCCGGCGGCTCGAGTTATTTCAGCGCTGTCCTGAAAACGGCCGGCAGTCAAACTGTCACAGTGACAGACACGGCCAGCAGTTCTATCACCGCCAGTCAGGCATTTACTGTCAGTCCATCGTCAGCGACGCAATTCTTAATCGGTGCACTCAATGCACCGAGCTAGTGTCCGTCCTGGAATGTGAAAACCTGGTGTTTTCTTGGGTTTTCGACCGAATCCTCCCTCGAAGATTGTAGTTGGGAATCCTACAATAGGAGTAGAAATCCGGGATTTACAAGAAACCGGCCTCCGATCTTCACGGAAGAATCGTTATGCGTCAGGCTTTCAATTCGGAATTGCGGTTGGGTTACTTCCCGATCGATGAAGTGGAACTGAACGTGAATTGCCGGGATGAAATCATCCCCATTCTGCGAGCGTTGCAGCATGTCTACAAAGACGCGAAGCTGCGCCGGGAGATTGTGGCCTTGGTGGCAGAAGATGTGAACGCAACGACCAGTGACGATCTGGGTCGGCCCGGGCTCGACTATTGGCCGATTATTGTGCTGGCGGGTGTACGTCTGGGTTGCAATTTGGATTATGACAAGCTGCAAGATTTGGCCGAACAACATCGGAATCTGCGGTTGCTCATGGGGATTGGGGATTGGGACAAGGTCGAGGATTTTGATTGGCGGCGAATTCGCGCCAACCTTTGCCTGCTGCAGCCGAAGACGTTGGTAAAGCTCAACCAGTTGATTGTTGGCACGGGGCATAAGTTGAAACCCCAGGCGGCCGAGGCGGTGCGTGGTGATTCGTTCGTGGTCGAGACGAACATTCATTATCCCACGGAGTCGAGTCTGATTGGCGATGGCTTGCGCAAGGTGGTGACGTTGGCGGCGGAGCTGGCCGTGGCCCACGATCAGCCGGGCTGGCGTCAGCATGAGCATTTGCTGAAAAACATCAAGGATATCGTGCGGGAGGTTAGTCAAGCGTCGCGGTCCAAGCGTCAAGGGGCCAACCGTGTCAAGCGCGGATATCAGAAGTTATTGAGATTGGCGGAGGACCTGATGGGCCGAGCCCGCCAACTGCTCGCGACCTTGATTTTCCAGGTCGAACCCCGTGAGGTGGACCGGCTGGCGGCGGGAGCGGAACTGAAATTGCGCCATTACCTGGAGTTGACGGAGAAAGTGTGCGGGACAGCCAAGCGGCGTGTGCTGCTGGGGGAAACCGTACCCAACGAAGAAAAGATTTTCAGCATCTTTGAGCCGCACACGGAACTAATCATGCGGGGCAAGGTGCCCAACCCGATCCAATATGGTCATAGGGTGCTGGTCATCGAGGATGCCGCCGGTTTCATCTGTCATTATGAGGTGGTGGCCAATGGAGTATTGGATCAGGACTTGGTGGTGCCGACCATGAAAAAGTTGCAAAAACGTTTAGGAGGCAAGATCGAGCGGGCGTCATTTGACCGGGCCTTTCACACGCCAGAAAACCAGGAAGAGCTGGCCCAGATCGTGGCGCATCCATGTATTCCCAAAAAAGGCCAAAACCTTGGCCGCCAACAACAGAAGGAAGCAACCGTGGAATTCCGTGAAGCACGACAGAGCCATCCGGGCATAGAGTCAGCGATTGGTGCCCTGCAAGCAGGCAACGGCTTGGAGCGTTCTCGTGACAAGAGCGAGCTGGGCTACGAGCGCTACGTGGGCTTGGGCATCCTAGGCCGCAACCTGCAAGCATTGGGCAAGCTCCTTTTAGCCCAAGACAACGCGAAGTGCGAGGCGGCCAAGTCCAAACGCAAGAAGAAAACCGGTTAGCAGGGCCTTTCGGTCGCGGAAATTGCGGGAATCCACGAGCCGAGGGAAGCGGAGGGGAGAAAATCCATCGCCAAAGGCACCCTCGCGGCGCATTCGCCGCCAAACCAATCGAAAAAGATAAAATAATGAATTGTCAACGAGACGCCACTGCTATCAGGCCGGCCACAAAACTGAAAAAGTGCCGTTTCCGGACGGACACTAGCTATTCAGGATCGATCTGGGCCGGATTCACCGGGTATGGGACAGTCACAGGAGACCAACAAGTGCTAGGTTTTGGTGGCTTTGGGGATTCCGCACAAGGCCTCCCTGGAGACCCTCTAGCATTGTCCGCTATCAATGGTGGCGGTGCCGCAGGTTTCAGCAGTGCCCATTCCGGCAACGGAGCCAATTTCTTGTTCTGTGATGGCGTAGTGCGCTTTTTGCCCCACAATATAGATCCCTACTTGATGGCTCGGCTCTCATGCCGGAACGACGGTCAGCCCGTGGACCTTAGTGAATTTTAATTGTCTGCATTAACGCGTTCAGTATTGTTGGCGACTGCACTCATGATAATCAACATGCTCACGATGCGCCGGGCGCGGGAAAACTACCTGGACCCCACTATGGCCAGCTTGTTTGCCTCGGGTTGGTGTGGGCTTCCATTGAATCTGATCCTCGGCAGTGCGGATGAAAGCCATGTGGAAGCTTACCGCGACCGCTGCAATGTGGTCAGCTGGGACCAGCAAGCTCGCGAGATCCATGTCAATTTCAGCCTAAACTACATTCGAGCCCTGCGCCACGACCCCAACTTCGACGCGGTGATTTGCGAGGATGATATTGAGTTCAGCCGCGATTGGCTGGCGCGGCTGCTGCTGGCCGTTCGTGAAGTGCCCCTGGCGAAGTATGTCCTGAGCCTTTACACGGCACACGATTTGAGCGATCCTGGTTGGGCGCGAGGCAAGCACTACAGGGCCTACAGCGCGGAGATTTTTTGGGGCACGCAAGCGGTGTTTTACCCGGCGTGCGTTCGGCTGGAGCTCGCCAAATACATCGAAGACGGGATGGAGCGCAAGCCGGGCGACCTTTTGATTGCTGAATGGGGCGCCAAAAACGAATGCCTTTACGTGACCAACGGCAGCCTGGTGCAGCACAAAGGCACACAAACGAGCGTGTGGGGAAACTTTCACACGGCGTGGAATTACGTGGGATGAGCGGGCGTTGGGACGTGCCCATGCCTGATTGCCGGCCTTGAAGATTGGAGAGTCACCTATGGTGCCCGTGCAAGACCTATTCGACGGCGCCTGCCGGCAATTGCAAGCCGGCAGCTTTGAGGCTGCCGAAAGCGGGTTTCGCGAGGTCATTCAAGTGGCCCCCCGCATGGGAAAAGCGCACAGCTATTTGGGCATCATGCACGCCCAGCGCGGCCAATGGGCCAGCGCGGAGGCAGCACTCGAGGAGGCGCTGCGCTGCGAGCCTTCGGCCCCGGAAATACACAATAACCTTGCCCTGGTCCTGGCTCGACAAGGAAAACACGCCGAAGCCGTCGCGGTTTTCCAACGGGCGCTGCGATTGCAACCCGGTTTTGCCCAGGCTCATTACAATCTTGGTCTTTCACTCAAGGCGCAAGGCGAACGTGAGTCCGCCATTCATCAATACCAGCAGGCCTTGCGATTTCAACCCCATTTCCCGGAGGCATTCTGCGACCTGGGCACGGCCCTTGCCGAGGTGGGCAAAGGACAAGAAGCGCTGATTTCCCTCAAACAAGCGCTGGAGCTCTGGCCGTCTTATGCCAACGCGCACTTCAACCTTGCCAATTTGTATCAATGTCAAAAGCGCCACGCGGCCGCCGTGAGCCATTTCCGGCAGGTCATCGCACTTAAACCCGGTTGGGCCGAGGCCCACGCCAACTTGGGCCGCTCCCTGCGCGAGCTTGGGGACGCACGGGAGGCAGCCGAGTGTTACCACCGCGCGCTCGATCAATGGCCAGATAACAACGAGTTTCGCAACAAGCTCGGTTTGGCCCTAGCCGAGGACAACGAGCTTGCCCAAGCCGCGGCTTGTTTTGAGGTCGCCCTGCGCCTGGAGCCAGATAATGCTGACTTGCACCGCCACTTGGGGTTGGTGTTGCTTCAGCAGCGCAACGCAAAGGAAGCCATCGGACATTTCCGCGATGCTCTCGGTCTTAAACCTGATCTTGCCGAGGTTCAGGTCGGGCTAGCCACCGCGCTGGCCGACCTGGACCAGTGGCGTGAAGCACATGCGGTGCTCGAACAGGTGCTGCTAGACAACCCCGAAATGCCGGAAGCGCACAATTGCCGGGGTGCGATTTTGATGCAGCAGGGAAAGTTCGACGAAGCGCAGGAATGTTTCAACCGTGCGCTCCAGGCCAACGATAGCCACGCTGAAACGCACCTCAACCGAGCGATGCTCCTGTTGCTCACGGGCAGCTGGGCGGAAGGTTGGCCGGCCTATGAATGGCGCCTCAAATCCAAGAGGTTTCAGCGGCTTCGTGAACCAAAGCGACGTTGGGGCGGCCAACCGCTTGATGGTAAAAGCCTGCTGGTGATGGGCGAGCAAGGCCTGGGTGATACGCTGCAGTTCATTCGCTATGTGCCGATCATAGCCCAGCAAGGCGGCCAGGTAATCGTGGAATGCCAGCCTGCATTGGTCAATCTGCTGGCGGGCGTGGACGGCATCCACCGTCTTGTGCCGGCTGGCGCACCGTTGCCCGACAGTGATTATCAGGCCCCGTTGCTCAGCTTGCCGATGATCCTCAAAACCACCTTAGACGACGTCCCTAGCGGTGTTCCGTATTTGCAACCCGAATCGGGCCTCGCACGCCAATGGCGCCAGGAATTGTCGGCACTGCCGGGTTTCAAGGTCGGCATCGCTTGGCAGGGCAGGCCCAGCTATTCGTTGGATCGGCAGCGATCGATTCCCTTGCGGCATTTCGAACCCTTGGCGAGCGCTCCGGACGTGCGGCTCATCAGCCTGCAAAAGGGACCAGGCACGGAGCAGCTGCGCGAGCTCGATGGCAAATTCGACGTCATTGAGCTTGGCTCCCGGTTGGATCAGACTAACGGGGCATTTATGGACACGGCGGCCGTCATGAAAAGCCTCGACCTGGTGATTACCTCCGACACGGCTATCGCCCACCTGGCGGGGGCGCTGGGTGCGCGAGTGTGGGTGGCTCTGTCATTCGTCCCGGATTGGCGTTGGATGCTCCAATGGGACGATAGCCCGTGGTATCCCACGATGCGGCTGTTTCGCCAGGCCAGTGCCGGCGATTGGGCGGAGGTCTTCGCTCGAATGGCGACGGAACTGGCCGCGTTGACCGAACGAACGGCGATGGATGCATGTTGGACGCCGCAGGGTGCCTCCTAGGTATAAAGCCCTTCCCCCCCTCCACTGCTTCAAACAGTGGGCCAAATACCATCGAATGCAGGCCGAGTTGGCATCAAAGGTGCGCACCGGCGTGCAATACCCGCTAATCGTCGAGTTGCATTCGCACATTCCCTTGTTCGCAGCGATGGTTAGCTGTTGCGGCGCGAGGAAAGTCCCTGGTATACTAAGGTCCGGTAGTTTTGCCACTGCGTGCCGACGAATGGGATGACGTGTTCCAGCGCATGCCCCCAGAACTTCGATAATTACCATGCCAACAGATTCACAAGCGTTAACCTCGGCCCTACAGCTTCATCAGTCCGGCAATTTGCCCCAAGCTGAACAGCTTTACAATCAGATCCTGCAAGCCGACCCCAACAACGCCGATGCCCACCATTTGCTTGGCGTGCTGGCTTTCCAGTCTGGCCGGCCGGATCATGCCGTGGTCTCCATTCGCCGCGCGGTCGGGTTGAATCCCCAGGCTCCCCTGTATCACCAAAACCTGGCCATCGCTCAGGAAGCGTTAGGCCAGGTGGAGGACGCCCTCACCAGCCATTGGCACTGCGCCCGGCTGCAACCCGAATCGGCTGACGCCTACCTTAACCTCGGCAATGTTTATTTCAAGCTGGGGCGCCTGGGTGATGCGGCGGTCAGTTACCGCCTTGCCCTCAAAATCAACTCCAACAACGCCGCGGCGTACAATAACCTGGGCAATGCCCTGCGTGAGTTAGGCCGAATCGACGAAGCGGTGGATTGCCTCCGTCAGGCCTTGTTAATCAATCCTTATTATGCCGAAGCCCTCAACAACCTCGGCAATGCACTGACGCAGCAAGGCCGCAATGAGGAGGCCGTGGAATGTTTTCACCAGGCTCTGCACATCAACAACAACTATGCCGAGGCCCTCAACAACCTCGGGGTCGCGCTCAAAAACCTGGACCGGCTTGAAGAAGCCGAGGCACAGTACCGCCGTGCGCTCCTGATCGTTCCTCACGTCGCCGAGCTGCATTCCAACCTCGGCAGCGTTCTGGAGCGCCAGGGTCAATTCACCGATGCCATCTCCTGTTACGAGCAAGCCACCAAACTCAAACCGGCTAACGCCGATGCCTGGTACAACCTGGCCCATCTGCATCAGATACAGCACAAGCTCGATGAGGCGGAGCGCTGTTACCGCGAGGCCCTGCGCCTTCGTCCCAATCACGTGGAAGGCCTCAACAACATAGCCGACGTGCTGTGCAGAAAGGAGAAATACGAAAACGCCATAAAATGCTTACAGGAAGCCTTGCGGCACCAACCCGATTATGCCGACACGCACTATAACCTGGGAACGGCTTATTGTCTGCTGGGCAAAGTCGAAGAGGCCGTAGCGTGTTTTCAGGAAGCCGTGCGATTGAAGCCGGATCATTCGGAAGCCCACGCCGCCCGGTGCGGCCTGTTGGGAGCGAAATCACTGAGCGAGGGCAAGTTGGCCGAGGCCGGGGACGTTTTACAAACGCTGGATCGGTCGGTTGCTCGGCGCGTTTACCTTCAGCACCTCGATGGCTTGCAATTCACCGCACGATTGAACGAATTTGATGCGGTATTAAATCAAGCCCGCATCTTATTTCCTGATGATGTCTATCTGGACGCGGCAGCGCTTTACCGCCGCCACTTTGACGAAACGGTCAAATCGGCGGACCTGGCCGCGGAATATCACAGGTGGGCCGCCCACTATTTCCCAGAGGCCACTCGGTGCCCACTGAGCGTTGCCCCACTCGCTAACCATGACCGTATCCGGATCGCCTACGTGGGCACTTATCTACATTATAGCTTCATGGATAACATCCTGCGGCACCATGACAAAAGGCGTTTCGATGTCTCGGTATTCACGGACGATGTCCGGGTTGATCTTGCCAAGGCGTACGCGGGGCTCAAAGTTTATGCGGTGCATGGCAACGACCTCGTGAAATCATGCCGCGACCTAGAAATCGCGATAGCGGTCGATGTGGTGGGCCCAGTCCCGTTTCGAGGGGGGATTGCCCAACTGACTGCCTTTCAAATGCGGCTGGCTCCTATCCAATGCCTTTGGATTGCCACATTGAATACGACTGGCAGCAGTGCCTATGACTACCTCATCGCAGATTGGCAAATGGCCGGCCAGGAACAAGAAGGCCTTTACGCTGAGGGTCTGGCCCGCTTACCTAATACCTGGCTGTGCTGGACACCACCCCCGGTTACGGTGGCCCCGGGGCCACTCCCCGCGCGGCGTAACGGCGCGATCACATTTGGCTCCGCCAACCGGGCGTTCAAGATGAATCCTACTCAACTCCGCTTATGGGCCAAGATCCTCGCTGCCTGTCCTGGATCAAGGTTCCACGTCAAAGGGCCGTCGGCCGAAGATCGGTGCTTCATGGACCGTTTTTGTGACATTCTGGACCAAGAAGGGGTAAGCGCTGACCGGCTTCTTGCCAGCCCCTATTCGCCGGACCCGAATCATTTGAAGTTTTACCAGGAAATCGACATCTCGCTGGATACTTACCCGCACAATGGCGGCATTACCACGCTGAAGTCGCTTTGGATGGGGGTGCCAGTGGTAAGTCGGTCGGGAGATGGATTCACGTCACGTTTCAGCCGGAGTTATTTATACCACCTCGGCTGTTCCGCGTGGGTTGCCGCGTCGGAAGAGGAGTATGTGCAGCGTGCCTGTGAGCTTTCGGCAAATCTTGATGCCCTGGAACACGAGCGCAGGACCTTGCGAGAGAGGTTGTTGCGATCGACCATATGCAACGGGCCGGCATTTACGCGTCAGCTCGAGAATCTTTACACCCAAATGCTGAAGGCTGACGGAAAAACCCATTTGGCGGTGAAATGATATGCCAGCTGTTCCCGAAACAGCCGACGCTTACCTCAACCTCGGCAATGAATTTGTCCAGCTAGGGCGGCTGGTGGATGCCGTCGCCCAATACCGCCACGCGCTGGGGATCAACCCCCATTTTGCCGCAGCCCATAACAATTTGGCTAATGTGTTGCGCGGGCTTGGCCGTAACGACGAGGCAGTGGCCCACTATGCCGAAGCCTTAAAGCTCCAGCCGGAAATGGCGCAGGCTCACAACAACCTTGGCACCACACTCAAAGACCTGGGCCGGCTTGACGGAGCGGTGAATCACCTGCGGCAGGCATTGAGGATCGATCCGCATTATGGCGAGGCCCATAACAATCTGGGAATTGCGCTATTGCAGCTAGGCCGCAACGAGGAGGCCGTGGAGTGTTTCACCGGGCTCTCCAAATCAACAACAACTATGCCGAGGCGCTCAACAACCTCGGGGTCGCGCTCAAAAACCTGGGCCGGCTCCAAGAAGCCGAGGCACGGTACCGCCGTGCACTCGAGATCGTTCCTCACGTCGCCGAACTACATTCCAACCTGGGCACCGTTCTGGAGCGCCAGGGTCAATTCCCCGATGCCATCGCCTGCTACGAGCAGGCCATCAAACTCAAGCCGGCTAACGCCGACGCCTGGTACAACCTGGGCCATCTCCATCAGACGCGGGACAAACTCGATGACGCGGTTCGCTGTTACCGCGAGGTCCTGCGAATTATTCCTAATCACCTGGAGACCCTCAACAACTTCGCTGCCGTGCTGTGTCGAAAGGGCCAATACGACGATGCTGTCTGGTGCTTGCAGGAAGCCTTGCGGCACCGACCTGATTATGCCGACACGCACTATAACCTGGCAACGGCTTATTGTCAGCTGGGCAAAGTCGAAGAGGCCGTAGCGTGCTTTCGGGAAGCCGTGCGCCTGAACCCGGATCATTCCGAAGCTCACGCCGCCCTGGGTGTGATGCTCGAAGGTCAAGGCGAACCGGACCAGGCCCTCGCCAGCTTTGGCCAGGCCATGAAATTGCGGCCCCACGACCATCTCCGCATCCTGATGGCGGCCTGCCTGCCCGTCGTCCACCAATCCATGGCTGAGCTCGAATACTGGCGTGATCGGGCCTGCCGCGAAATTCGCGCGCTCCGCGAAAGCCAATTTGTATTCGACCTGACCGAAATTCCCCGTCGGCCGTTATTTCTCTTGGCTTATCACGGGCGCAACGACCGCGACATCCAGCGCGAGGCCGCTTTGCTCTATCGGGCACCTCAACCCCTTGCTGGCTTATCCGCACGGCTCGCGGCTGGCGGCAAGGAGAGGATTCGTGTCGGCTTTATTTCGGCCAACTTCAACAACCACACTATCGGCCATCTGATGCTGGGCCTGGTCGCCCAGCTTTCCCGCGCCGATTTCGCGGTGACTGTGCTTTCAGTTGGCCGGCACGACGATGACATGGCGAAGAAATTCAAGCGGCTCGCGGACTGCTATCTGGATGTCCCCCAGAATTTGCCGGCGGCCCGCCAATTTATCGCCGATCAGCGACTTGACATCCTCTTCTACACTGACATTGGCATGGACCCCGTCACTAGCACGCTGGCCTTTTCCAGGTTGGCCCCGGTGCAATGCGTCACCTGGGGCCATCCCGTCACCACCGGAATCGGCACCGTCGATTACTTCATTTCCTCCAAGCAGCTGGAATCCGAAGATGCGGAGCAGCAATACACGGAAACATTGGTGCAGCTCCAGACCCTGCCGATCTATTATTACAAACCGTCTATGCCGTCTCCGCAGCCGGTAAGGAAACAATTCGGCCTGGCGAAAGACGATCACGTTTACGCTTGTCCGCAAACTCTGCAGAAGTTTCACCCCGATTTCGACGCGGTCCTCGGCGGCATTTTGCGCGGCGATCCGCGCGGCACATTGGTGCTTATCAAGCCGGCACGCCCTCATTGGGAGCAACTACTGCGCCGACGCTTCGCAACCACCTTGCCGGATGTCGTCGACCGCATCCGCTTTATGCCGGTGTTGACCCGGCCCATGTTTTTCGGGCTCCTGGCCGTAACCGACGTGCTGCTGGATCCTATCCACTTCGGCGGCGGCAATACCACCTACGAAGGCCTGGCCGTGGGCACGCCGATTGTGACGCTGCCCTCAAACCTCCTGCGCGGCAGGATCACTTTCGCTTTATACAAGCAGATGAATCTGCCGGATTGCGTGACAGGAAACCGTGATGATTACATAGCGCTCGCCTTGCGGCTTGGCCAGGACTCCGATTATAGGGATGCGATCCGACAAAGAATCCTTGCGTCCAACAGCGTGTTATTTGAGAATAGTAAAGGGATTCGAGAGTTGGAACAGTTTTTCCGGGATGTCGTCAAGCGTTAGTAAGGAAGAGCTACACCCGCGTCGCGTGAGCAATTACTCACAGAAAACAATAGGGGCCGACAGTCGATTCGGTCGCTTTCCAGACGTCGCGTCTGCCTTCGAGGCCGAACCAGCGGTTGGAAGGCTGCTTGAAAATGAATCCGCTCCCGACCTTCGGGCGCATTATTAGAGGGGGTCCGAATGAATGAATCCATCAGCTGTCGGCTGAAATCAGCCGAGGCGAGCGCTGCGGCTCCTTGGAGGGTTGGCTGCATGATTCATGAACCACCGTTGTTAGCAGAGGCCAGGAAGTGGGCCACTTTGGCGGTGGGGTTGGGCCACCCTCTGATGGCGCAAGTACGGATTCCTCTTCTCTGTTACGTTTCGAGAGGGCGGCGATGTGGCCCATTTCTGGCCGCCAAAGTGGCCTACTTTCTGACCGCGATCAACAACCAAACGGCAGTTTTCGGCTGCAGTCCAGCTCGTTTTGCAGTCAAACGCTTCGCCAGCGCGGGCCCTTCTTGATTCAAGCTCGGCAGGATGGCACGGACACAGCGTGCGACCCGCCGCTGACTTGCAAGGGGCGGGAGTGAAAATTCATTGCACGCCCATGCCGCGGATCGCGAAGGCAGGGGCGTGTGTGCAACGCAACAATTCAAATCAGCGATAAAGAAAAGAGGACACAGCGGACACAGCTCGTTTTTCATTAACTTAGGCAAAGCCACCGCCAGAATCATGCCGGTGCGCAATTTGACCTTGCTGGCGTGGTCCTCCAACGCCCTTAAATCGGCAGGCCGTCGCTTTGGAGACGACGCAGACATTTCAGGCGTTTTCCGTGAGCCATTTGAATGGAACGCCTAGCACACGGAGTTTGCACGCGACGGGAGTGCGAACCAGCCATTCGTCGTTTGAGTAAGTCGTGAAGTTCAGCATGCCGTATTCCAACAAGGCGCCAATCGCTTGCTGTCGAGCGGTGGCGGACGGAAATCGAATGACTTCCTAGTGATCGCGTTGTCCCACGCCATTTTGCGGCAAAAAATCGGTGTTGACGGCTTCTGACTGTTTCATTGGCATGCCCCGCAGCCCAGGTGATGATGGTTGAATCCTACCCAGTTTTACGGATTTGTCAAATTCCCTTTGGGCGTGCCACGCCGCCGACATGAACATCCTGCCGGAAGGATTTTTTTTCTCACAAGCGCTGAGGCCGGGCCGAAATGGTGCCTAAGATGGTAGGGAACCATGATGGAGACTGCCTTTGGACCTACAACGCTTTCGGAGCTACTTGCTGCTCTTGGCTCGGATGAAGCTCGACCGCAAACTGCGCGGCAAGCTTGACGCCTCCGATGTTGTCCAGCAGACACTGCTCGAGGCGCACCAGGCGCTACAGTCTTTCCAGGGCGACGACACGGCTGCCCAGGCGGCTTGGCTGCGGCAAATCCTGGCCCGCAACCTGGCTAACGCCGTCCGCGATCTGACCCGGGCCAAGCGCGATGTCCGCAAGGAGCGATCGTTGCAGACCGACATGGATACCTCGGCATCAAAACTGGAATGCTGGCTGGCCGCGGATCAATCCTCGCCGAGCCAACACGCTCAGCGGCACGAACAGGCCTTGCGGCTTGCCGAGGCGCTGGCAGAGCTTCCGGAAGCGCAGCGCGATGCCGTCGTGCTCCGGCATTTCCAGGGCCTGGCGCTCGCGGATATCGCCGAGCAGCTCGAATGCACGACGGCGGCCGTCACCGGGCTCTTGCACCGCGGGCTCAAAAACCTCCGAAAATCCTTGACGCATTGGAATGAAGCATGAACGAACCATCACGCCAACGACCATTGGAATCGATCCTGCACGCCTATTTGCAAGCCATCGATGCCGGGCAAAAGCCCGACCGCGAGGACCTGCTGCGGCAGCATCCGGAGGTCGCCGACGAATTGCGCGAGTTCTTCGCCGACCAGGAGAAGATGGACGGATTCGCCAGGTCGATGCGCAAGGCCCAAATCGGCGACGCGACCGTCGGGCCGGAGGCATCCGCGGACGGGCCCGCTGCGTTGCCGCGCATTCGTTACTTCGGCGACTATGAGTTGCTTGAAGAGATCGCCCGAGGCGGCATGGGCGTCGTGTACAAGGCGCGGCAAGTGAGCCTCAATCGCGTCGTGGCGCTCAAGATGATCCTGGCCGGCCAGCTTGCCTCCGATGCCGAGGTGCAACGATTTCGCGCCGAGGCCGAGGCGGCTGCCAATCTCGATCATCCTAATATCGTGCCCATCTACGAGGTCGGCGAACACGAAGGCCAGCATTTTTTCAGCATGAAGCTGATCGTCCAGGGGCCGAAGATTAGCCGCGACTCCAAGGGGAGCGCGGATCAGCGCCAGACCGCGGACCTGGTGGCAAAGGTGGCCCGCGCGGTCCACTACGCCCACCAGCGCGGCATCATCCATCGCGACTTGAAACCGGCCAATATCCTGGTCGATGAGCGCGGCCAGCCGCACGTCACCGACTTCGGCCTGGCCAAGCGGACCGAAGGAGATGCCACCGTATCGCAGTCCGGCGCCGTCGTCGGCACCCCGGCCTACATGGCGCCGGAGCAGGCGGCCGGCAAAAAGGGACTGACCACCGCCGCCGACGTCTATAGCCTGGGCGCCATCCTTTATGAACTGCTCGCCGGCAAGCCGCCATTTGTCGGCAAGACGGCAATGGATATTCTGTTGCAAGTGATGGATCACGAACCCAATCCGCCGCGCCAGGTGCAGCCGGCCATTGACCGCGACCTGGAAACGATCTGCCTGAAGTGCCTGGAGAAAAATCCACAGGGCCGCTTTAGTTCGGCACAGGCCATTGCGGAAGACCTCGAGCGCTGGCTAACTGGAGAGCCGATCCTGGCGCGGCCCAGCACAACCTGGGAGCGTGCAGTCAAGTGGGCCCGACGCAAGCCGGCGCTGGCCGCCCTGATGACGGTCAGCGTTGCCGCGGCCGCGGTCCTCCTCATCGGCGGACTGGTGTTTAACGCCCAGCTTCAATTCGCACTTCGGGATGTCACGACCAAACAGGTAGAACTCGCCCAGGCCAATAGGTTGGCAGACGAGCGTGCCGCACGCGCCAAGGGTATCTTGTTGAGTGCCAATTCGGCTATCGTCCGGCCTTCTAATCCCGGTTTGGCTTTGCTGCTTGGCATTGAGGGCGCCGAGCTTAGTCCCGGTCTCCTTGCCAACAATGCCTTGCTGGAGGCCCTCGACGCCTGTCGGGAACAAAAAACGCTGGTGGGTCATCGCGATGCCGTCCTTTTCGCAACCTTTAGCCACGATGGTCGGCGCGTGTTGACCACTTCGGCCGACAAGACGGCCCGGATCTGGAATGCCTTGACAGGGGCGTTGGTTACCACGCTGCAAGGGCACGAGGAGTGGGCGGCTTCCGCCAGCTTCAGCCCCGACGACAGCCGGGTAGCTACTATCTCCCAGCAGGACAAGACGGCCCGCACCTGGGACGCCGCATCCGGCCAACCTTTGGCGACGATGAGACTCCGAGGAAAACAAGACTCACAATGGGGCTCTTGCTCGGTCCGCTTCAGCCCGGACGGCCGGCGCGTGGCTGCGGCGTTTGGCGGGTTTCCAGACTGCACGGCAGGCATTTGGGAGACTGACACCGGCAAGGAAGTCGCCCTCCTGAAAGGCCATCAAGGCCCAGTGACCTCGGCCGTGTTCAGCGCCGACGGCAAGCGGGTCGTCACGGCTTCGCTCGATCGGACCGCCCGCATCTGGGATGCCGAGTCAGGCAAGGAACTCCTTACGCTGAAAGGCCATAAATGTGCAATTTTACATGCGCTGTTCAGCCCGGACGATCAAAGGGTGCTTACGACCGGGCTAGGGTACGAAAGTGTCATTGGAGTGTCAGATTCGGGCGAGGCGACGTTCCAGCTCGGCGGCTTCAGTTCGTCAACTGCCGAAGACATGGCTGGCCGCATTTGGGACGCTTCGAGCGGCAATGAAATCGCAGCTCTCTCGTGGCCGGAAAAACAACGAGGCTTCGTTCGCACCGCGCTGTTCAGTCGTGACTGAAGCAAGATCCTTACTGCGGCAAGCTCTAGCACGTCGATGGGAACAGTTCCTAATTCTCCCAACGTCTGGGATGCCAAGACCGGCAAGCTGCTGGTTACGCTCAAAAAAGAGAGCTTAGAGTACATCACTGATGCGGCATTCAGCCCGGACGGACTTAAGGTGGCCACCTTCTCCGCCGACAAGACGGCCTGCCTGTGGGATGCGACGACGGCCAAGCCCCAGGTCATTTTCAAAGGGCACGAAGCCAAAGTTGTTTGTGCAGCCTTCAGCCCCGACGGCGAGCGCCTGGTCACAGCCTCCGACGACAAGACCGGGCGCATCTGGGATTCGTCGTTTGGGCCAGACGCGGACGCCCGCAAGGGAATCTGGTCGGGTTTCAATTCCGCCACGGTCAGCCCGGACGGTCAGCTTCTGCTGGCGACCTATAACCACGGTAATCAAAACAAGGGTAATGCCGTCGTGTGGGATACCAAAACTGGGCGAGAGCGCGTTCGCTTGCAACACGCCAGGGCCAACATGGGCCTGGCCAGCTTCAGTTCCGATGGCAACAAGGTAATCACGGGCTCCAGCGATAACCACATCCACGTCTGGGATACAGTGACCGGGAAGGAACTGGCGGTCCTGGGCCCTGAAAAAGATGTCAGGACGTCCGCCTTCAGCGAGGATGGCCTGTTCGCCGTTACCACGGATGGAAGCGGCCACGTCTGGGATGCTGTTACCGGCAAGAAGCTTGCCCTGTTGAAGGGCGATGAAGTACACCCGATTAATTCCGCTCGCTTTAGCCCGGATGGGAAGCACGTGGTTACGATCAGCACGGGCCCCGGCATCAGCTTTTCAGGCGGTGGCCTCGTGGCTGGAGGCAATGGCCCAGGTGGACCGTGGACTTATAACGACAGGGTGATTGCCTGCATTTGGGACGCGACCACGGGCACCAAGCTGATTTGGCTTAAGAATGTATCCTCGCCCCTGGGTGGAAGCGTCAGTTCCGCGATCTTTTGCTTCGACGGCAAGTGGCTGCTAACTGCTATGGGGCCAAGCGCTCAACTTTGGGATCTCTCCGCAGCCAGCAGCGAGTTCAGCTGGCCACCCAAGGAAATGGCAGTGCCATTCAAAAAGGGCGCCGTGCCCATCGTGACGGCCAAGCGCGAGATCGCGTCGCCCCAATTGGTGCTAAAGGGACATGAGGGCGCTGTGTACGTTGCCAACATGAGCCCCGGCGGTAGCCGGGTGGTGACTGCCTCAGAGGACCGCACAGTGCGCATCTGGGACGCCAAGACCGGCGCGGTTTTGGCGGTGTTGAAAGGGCATCAGGAGGGAGTGCAATTCGCCTGCTTCAGTCCAGACGCAAAAACGGTTCTCACCGGCGGGGGAGATAACACAGTGCGGCTCTGGAATTCCCTTACTGGCAAAGAGGTCGTTACCATTCCCACCGGCAACCCCCTGCGTCGTTCCGCCGGATTTAGCGCGGACGGTCAGCACGCCTTCGTGGTCTGTTTCGGTGAAGCTCGCGTCTGGCCTGTGGATCTTTTAGCTGCCGCCAAGCAGCGCAAGCCGCGCCACCTGACGCAGGCGGAACGCGACCGGTTCGAACTTGAGGTCTCCGCAAAACGGTGATTCAGCCGAGTTGGCTTGAATTTCGCCTTGCGGCTGTACCCAGCTTAGGTAGAATGGCGAGAGAAACCGCCAAAGAGGGCCTGTCGATGACAATCCAACAAGTGGAAGAAAAAGTAATCGAGTTGATCCACCGAGAGCCGTTTGTGCCGTTTGTCGTGGAAATGAACGATGGCCAGGCTTTGGAAATCCCCCATCCGCGGTTGGCGATCAACGGCGGCGGTGCCATGTTCTTTGGGCCGGACGGCGGCTTGGTGGATTTCGAGTTTAAATCGGTGCGCTCTATTCGCTTTGTCAACGTCGAGGCCATTGCATGATGAAAAACCAATTTGATGTCATGCATCGGGCGTTTTGTCGGCGGCGTCCTTTCCGCCCATTCCTGATCGAGTTCACGAGCGGCCACCAACTTCAGATCGGACACCCCGAAGCCGTTCGCAATGAGGCCGACCTTTTCGGGATGCGCTGCCCTGATGGCGGCCATGTGGTGTTCGTGGCGGAAAGCGTATCTCGATTGCTCGATGTGCCGACGGCACCGACGAAATAGCTAGCCACATGAATGTGCCGAAAAAGGGGTTGGGAGTCTTTTGTGCGAAGCACCCTTCGGGCTGTTCCGGCAAAAGACTCCCAACGCCTTTTTTACTCTTCAATCCAATCGCCGTGAATTCATCAACTTCATTCAAATCAAGGAGTTAATTCATTCAGGGGGGCATTGTTTGGGGGGGGCCGAATGAATGAATCCGTCAGTCTGTCGGCTGAAATTGGCCGAGGCGAGCGCCGCGGCACCTTTCTTCGTCGCCAAACAGGAGTTTGGAAAACGAGCGTTCCCAAACGGCAGTTTAGGAACGAGAATGCATAAAACACCGTCAACAAACGGATGTTTTCGGGCGGCAGCCAGACTTCACGCCAGCCATGCATCACACCGGCGGCGGATTCCTCTCCGCGAAGCCGCGCTGGTGCCAGTAGGGATAAGCGAGCGTCGTGGCGCTGGCGGCATCCAGCAGGGCAACCTGGTCCGCGGTCAGATTCCAGCCCACCGCCCCGAGGTTCTGCCGCAATTGCTCTTCGTTGCGAGCGCCGATGATGACATTCGCCACCGATGGCCGCTGCAGCAAGCCAGTTGAGCGCGATCTGCGGCACCGTCTTGCCGGTCTCCCGGGCCACCTCGTCGAGGGCATCCACCACGCGGTAGACGTACTCGTCGTCCACCGGCGGCCCGATGTCGGTCACCAGCTTGCTCTGCAGGCGGCTGGCCTTTGGCAGCGGCTGGCCGCGGCGAATTTTGCCGGTCAATCGCCCCCAGCCGAGCGGGCTCCAGACCACCGCGCCGACCTTTTGATCCAGCGCCAGCGGCATCAGCTCCCACTCGTATTCGCGGCCGATCAGCGAGTAGTAAGCCTGATGGGCCACGTAGCGGGCCAGGCCGTACTTTTCGGAAACCGCCAGCGACTTCATCAGGTGCCAGCCGGAGAAATTCGAGCAGCCGATGTAGCGAATCTTGCCGGCGCGGACCAGATCGTCGAGCGTGCCCAGCACTTCTTCGACGGGAGTCATGGCGTCGAAGCCGTGCAGTTGATAGAGGTCGATGTAATCGGTGCCCAGCCGTTTCAGGCTCGCCTCGACGGCGCGGATCAGGTGAAAACGCGACGAGCCGACGTCGTTGGGGCCTTCGCCGGAGCGGAATGTGCCCTTGGTGGAGATGAGGACCTGATCGCGGCGGCCCTTGATCGCCTGGCCCAGGATCTCCTCGGCCATGCCGGCGGAGTAGATGTCGGCCGAGTCGAACATGGTGAGGCCAGCATCCAGGCAGACGTCGACGAGCCGCGTCGCCTCGGCGACGTCGCTGCCGCCCCAGGCCTTGAAAAACTCGTTGCTGCCGCCGAAGGTGCCGGTGCCGAAGCTCAGCGCGGGAACCTTGAAACCCGAGCCGCCAAGAAGTCGATAGTCCATGTTGAAGTCCTTATCGGGGAGTTTGAATCCGGCAAGAATGTCAAAATGCAGTCCGGGTCAAGCGCAATCGGCAGCCTCGGCATTAAGCTCAAAACAGATATTTACCGCCGCTCCGACCGTGATTGCCCCCGGATCGACAGCTTTAAGCTCGCCGGTATCATCGACGGCGAGGGGTTCGCGATAAACATGTCCTTCGTGTCGGCCTGACAGCACTTCTGGATTGACGTCCTCGATGGAAAAAACTCGGCCAAGCGATACTCCAGCTGCTGCGCAATAGAGCGTGGCCTTTTCCTTTGCCGCTGCAACCGCGCGGCGTCGGGCTTCCGCGCGGACATCTTTCAGGCGCGTTGTTTGGAAGGAGACCGAAGTTAGCTCGTTTGCTCCGGCGTCGATCAACTCTGTTAATACTGCATCCAACCGGTCCAGTTCGCGAAGGACAACGCTAAACCCTATCCTTGCTCGGTAACCGGCGAGGCGTTGTTCGTTGTTCGTGAATTTATATTCCTGAGCAAGTGAGACGCGCGATGCTCCGAATTCCTCTACATTTGTTTTGTGCAAACAGGCCTTGACGGCCTCGGCTCCTTGTGCGCTTTAGCGAATGCGTCTTTCGGCTTCGGTTCCAGGCGCGAAACCGCAATAGCGATTGAAGCCACATTCGGAGCAACGCGTAGTATTGCCGAACCGAAGACCTTTACGCTGGATAGAGTGCTATTGGGGGAGCCATCGTGGTTCATATCTAATCCCAACTCGTGACTGACCATCAAGCCGAATCGGATTCGCAAACGCCGGGAACCGTTCTGTAGTCCACGACCCTGCCATGACAGCATTCTCCAAATGGACAGAGCCGGGATCGAACCGGCGACCTAAGGATTTTCAGTCCGGCGAATCTCCTGGCGATCATTGACGTAACATCTTGTGGTTTCGGAACTTCCAAGAAACATGGCCTTCCTCAAACTGCCGCGACTGTCCATGTTTTATGATGATTTCGGCTGGATTTCAACCCTTTCCTTACCATGGTAAGGAATTCATTTGCGAAAAAGGCAAGCCAAGAGACTATGACGGTTGGCACTGGCGATCATTTGACAAATGCCGATCGCCGGCCAGACGGCACGCCGAGTCGCGAAGCGAAGGCGTCGAGAACCAAGTCCACTTTCGGGCCAGACTGAAGACGGTTATGAACACTGGTGAGGCAACCCAAGAAGAGGAGGCATGCAAGTCGCAGCCCACCGTCGATGCCGTCCGGGGATGGTGACAGATCGAGCAAGCCCTGCGACCCGTTGTCCGCCACGTTGAAATGCCTGAAGTGGGACCGAGCGCCAAAAGAGAGCCATTCCTGAGCGTTTGAATAGCGCCGGTTGGCGCTTTAGTCTTCTTCATCGTCTCCTTGTTATTGCCAGAACCCCGAATGCCTGCGTGAGGTCCGTCGCTGGCAGGCGGCCAAGCGACAGGCCAAACGACGCCAGGATGAAGCCGTCAAAGCCCAGCACGCTCAGGCCCAGCGGCAGCGCCGTCAGCGCGCCGCCTCTGCGCCCCAAACACCAAAGCCACCCGTAGTTGCGGCAGCGCGTGGTCACGCAGCAAAAATTTTTTTCCCATTGCTTTGTGCGACCGGCCAGGTTGCTATGAACCGCCCACCCAGTCGCTGGGCAAACCGGCGCGTTTCTGCTGCGATGCCTGCCGCCAGGCCCTTCGCAGGGTTGACGATCGCGAACGCAAGTGGCGGCTGCGCGGCACTTTCCAAGGCCGTCGCGCTCGCCAACACGAGTACGCCGCCGCCCGCGCGCGACGGTCAAAACAGCAACACGACAAGGCCCGCGCCATGCCACCGCCAAAGCCACCCCCGTGACCCATGGCCCTTCCATGCCGGTCCGCCGTTTGTTGCCTTGGCCTGCAGGCTCTCTAACTTGGGACGAAGGTGTCGGTCCGGCCATCACCGTTCTTGACATGCGTGTTCTAATCCTCCGCAAAGGAGGAACCCACCATGCCAACCGGCAAACCACGAGACCCCCAGAAGGAACGCTTCTGGCGGCAGGCCATCCGACGATGGCGGAAGAGCGGCTTGACCGCCCAGGCCTTTTGCCTTGATAACGGACTCAGCCCAGCCAACTTGTACGCCTGGCAACGCACCCTCACCGAGCGTGATGCCGAGGCCATTCCGTTCGCTCAGGTCCACGTCCTGGCCGAGGAGACCAGTAATCCCCTCTCTCCCGCGGCAGGCGCTGCCTTTGAGTTGGTCCTGGCCAACTGCCGGGTGCTCAGGATCGGGACCCACTTCGATGCGGCAACGCTGCGTCGTCTGCTGCCTCTCTTGGAGGAGGACCCACGATGCTGAGCTTGCCCTCTTCCACGTGCATCTGGTTGGCCACCCGGCCGACCGATTTGAGAAAATCGTTCGACACCCTCGCGGAACTGGTCCGCCAGCAAATGCACAACGATCCGCTCTCGGGCCAACTGTTCGTGTTCCGCAACAAACGTGGCGACCGTATCAAGCTGCTCCATTGGGACGAGGATGGATTTGTGATCGTCTACAAGCGACTTGAAAAAGGAACCTTCCGCTTTCCCCAGGCCGACGGCGCCAGCTTGCAGATCCGCGCCGCCGACTTGCACATGCTGCTCGATGGCGTTGATTTCGAAAGCGTCAAACGCCGGCCACGCTACCGCCGGCCCGTACCCGCCTGAATCCAGCTCCGCTTTGTTCCCTAAGGGCGCCGCCAAGGCGCCCGTTTTTTTCTTGCGGGACTATCCCCGTTCTGCACATTGCACCGCGTCGGCGTTCTCCCTCCGCTTTAGTCCGGGGCGCTTTTTCGTTGGCACGATGCGGCGGCGCTGGCATGATAACGGCATGAACCCGACTGAAAAGAAGATACGCCGACGGCATTGACAGTGGCCTGTCACTGCTCGATGATTTTTCCCCAAAATTCTTTTTTTTGCCCGGATCTTTGACGGCGCTGCGGTGTTTCATGGTCTATGAGCACGGCCGCTCCACTTTCTGAAGTTATCTCCACGAGCAACGTACCGTTACTGCGGCCGCTTTATGACCTGATGGTGACCAACGTGTTGCTCTCGCGTTGGCTGCACACCGACGATACGATCGTCAAGAATTTGGGCCACGACCCTGACACCACGGACAAGGCGCATTTGTGGGTTTACTGGGGTGATCGGGAGCATCCCTTCAACGTCTTCGATTTCACGATCAACCGCACGCGCGACGGTCCGCGGGACTTCCTCAAGAGATATCGCGGTTATTTGCACGCCGACGCTTTCAGCGGCTATGACGGTCTGTACTTGCCCGATCCGGTGGGCGGCCAGACGGCCATCATTGAGGTCGCCTGCAATGCCCATGCGCGGCGTAAGTTTTACGACGCCAAAGACAGCGATGCCTTGCGCGCCACATCGCCTTGGCGTATTATTCCCAGCTCTACGAGCTGGAACGTGCAGCGAAGACCAACCACTTCGATGACGCACAGCGGCTGCAAATGCGTCGGGAACTGGCGGTGCCGATCCTGGACAAGTTCCACACCTGGCTGGAGCAGCAGCGGCTGGAGGTGCTGCCCAAGAGTCCGATCAACGAAGCGCTCGGCTACGCGCTCAACCACTGGACGGCGTTATGCCGTTACACGGAGGCGGGCTTTTTGGAGATCGACAACAACGTGGCGGAGCGGGAGATGAAGCAGATCGCGACAGGCCGAAAAAACTGGTACTTCGTTGGATCGGAAAATGGCGGCCGAACGGCGGCGGTGCTCTATAGCTTCACGTCCACGTGCCATCGTTTGGAGATCGACCCCTGGGCCTATTTGCAAGACGTCTTGACCCGCCTGCCGGAGCTGGCGCCGGACAGGCTCACCGACTTGTTGCCGGACCGTTGGAAAGCTGCCCGCCAAGCCGCGGCGGAAGCGGCCCAGGCCCAGGCCCAGGCCGACGCGGGCGTGTCGGGTCCTGATCCCGAGTAAATGCCTGCAACTCAAGTTTGACTGGCTGAATCGGGGCCGCGCGGCACCTTCCGGACAAGCGGGCCTCAGCCGTCAAGCAGTCGGCCAGCAGCCACGGCCCGCGCAACGGAGTGAGTTCTCGTCGCTGACCAACCGTCTGTCCTCCAAGCCTAACCGGCACGTGAGCCGACCGCCACGCAGCGGCGGTCGCCATCGCCCGTAAGGCTGGCTTCACAGTATGGGTTCGTGTCTCTGATCGAGTGCCTGCCAACCGAGTCTGACCGGCTGCATTGCCGCCGCGCCAGGCCGTCAAACCGCCGGCCCGGCCGCGCACAGCCGGGATGGGGTTCGCCGGACGCACACCAACAAGTTGCCGTCTGCCCGAGGCTTTAGCGGCGACCTTTGCTGGCTGACAACTATCTTGCCATATGTCTCCCTTCATCTTTCTATTTCCTGTTAGGGTTTCGTCTCCGCCACCGAGCGCTTCATCAGAAACACCAGGAACACCAGCACCAAGCTCGCAACCGCCGCCACCCAGAAGACGTCGAAAAAAGCAAATGAGGCAGCCTGCTGCTGGCGGAGGTCCGCGAGCATTTGCAGCGCAATCTGTTGCGATCCGGCCGGGTCGCCGGTTTGCTGGTAGAAGAACAGCCCGGGTTTGTTCCAGGAAGGAAGTCACTTCCGGGTTGAAGGGGTCGAGGAAATCGCCCGCTCGTGCGGTGTGGAACTGATCGCGCCGCTCCTGGATGCGTCTGGACCATCGACACGCCGAAACTGCAGCCTTCGTTGCGGAGCAGGGCGAGCAGGCCCACGGCCGCCCCGCGCAGGTGCTTGGGGATGTAGAGGAAGGCGGCCACGTTGAGCGGAGCGACCATCAGCGACAGGCCGATGATCGTCACGACCCGCGGCCAGATCGCCTGCGACGGACTGATGTACAAGTTCATCAGCACCATCCAGTAGTTGCCCGCCGCCATGATGAGCAGGCCCGAGGCGATTAGCCAGCGTGCGTCGATGCCCCAGCCAAGGAGGCGGCCCACGACCAGCAGCGTCAACATGGAGAAAACGCCGGCGGGCCACAGCACGCGTCCGGCGGCGTAGGCGTCGTAGCCGAACGAGGTCAAGAGCATCAGCGGCAACGCCACGCTGGCCGCGTACAGCACGGCGAAGGTGCCGAAAGTGATGCCGCAGGACACGGCGAAGTTGCGCTCCCGGAGCACCCGGAAGTTGACCACCGGGCTGGCAAACGTCAACTCCCGGTAGAGGAGGCCGGCCAGCGCCAGCACGAACACGATCAGCAGCGTCTGCACCCGCCAGAACGGGTCGCCCAGCCAGTCCCACTCTTGCCCCTTGCTGAGCATCACTTCCCAGGAGGCTATGACGAGGGCGAGCAGCCCCAGGCCGATGCCATCGAAGTTGAGCGGCCGCTTCTTCAGTTCCGCCCGCTCTTGCCTCAGGTAATCCGGGTCCTCCAGCAGGGCGTAGCAGGCCAGGAAGCCGACGAGCCCCACCGGCGCGTTGATGTAGAAGATCCAGCGCCAGCTGTAATTGACGACGAGCCAGCCGCCGAGCACTGGGCCGACGATCGGCCCCACCAGGACGGCGATGACAGAACATCGTCTGGGCGGCGCCCTGCTTCTCGGGCGGGAAGGCTGTCCAGCAGGATCGCCTGGCTCGAGGGCTGGAACCCGCCGGCGGCCAGTCCCTGGATTACCCGGAACAGGATCAGCTGCGGCAGGCTGGTGGCCATGCCGCACAGCACCGAGGCAATGGTGAAGACGGCAATCGACCAGAGGAAGTAGTTGCGGCGGCCGAAGTGGGCCGACAGCCAGCCGGTGAGCGGAAGAATGAAGGCGTTGGCCGCCAAGTAGCTGGTCATCACCCACTCATCGTCGGCGGCGGGTGCCGACAGGCCGCCGGCGATGTAGGGCCGGGCGACACCGACAATCGTCGTGCCCACTACCCCCATTAACGTGGGGATGACCACGGCAACTCCGACGAACCAGGGGTTAATCGCCCTCCGGCTGTCCGAGAGTAAGGGGAGCGTCGCGCTGCTCATAATATGCTCTCGGTGGCGGACATCTGCCCCGACTTGCTTTCCACCTTCCTCAATGCCGTTTGCCGGCAGACCGCACACGGAATTGAAAAAACTCCGGGCACGCTGTCATGGTGACCGGCATCCGGAGGAATCCTGGACCGGTGCGTCCGTTCTGTGCACTGGCTGGGAGTCGAACAATGAGTCCCGGCCGGATAGCAGAAAGCACCCGACACAAACTCCCAGGGCGGGAGCGATCAGGCCGATGTCACCGGTCAGTTCGCACACGATCACCAGCGTCGACAACGGGGTCTTGGCGGCCGCGGCAAAGAACCCGGCCATTCCGACTAGCACGAACGCAGTCGGTGGGGGGATCCACTGCGGACCGAGCGGCTGAAGGAGCAATCCGAGCGCACCACCCCCGCATCCACCGATGATCAGGGCGGGTCCGAACACGCCGCCCGATCCGCCGCTATCAACCGTCAGCGGCGTGGTAACGAGCTTTCCGAGGGCCAGGGCGATCAGCAATCCCACCGCGAAATAGTCCGGTTGGATCAGGATTTGTTGGAGCGTTCCCAGCCCGAACCCGAGAACCGCGAGTGCGTGCTCGTCCCGACCGCCGGCCGCGTAGAGCGAGACCCCGATGATCGCTGCCAACCCCGCACCAAGAGCGGGCTTGACCGCCTCCGGAACGGGGAGTCGGGCAAACCAACCGCTCGTTCGGTGGTGAAATAGCACGTACGACCGAGCGAGAACAACCAGAACGAGCGCAAGCAGGGCGTAGGCAGCGAAGTGGAGCGGAGCCGCGAACGGCGCGGAGAATGCGGGAAGCACGGGTCCCCAACCGAGAACAGCGCCGGCAGTCATGTGGGCAGTTACTGCCGCGGTCCCGGCGGGAATCAGCACCTCCGACTCGATCTCTTCCGAGCGATTTAGCACTTCGGCCGCGAACAACGTTCCGCCGAGCGGGGTCCGGAACACCGCCGCGACTCCGGCACCCATCCCCGCCGCGAGCAGCACCCGCCGACCGGCTGCGCCGAGTCCGAACCACCTGGCCAGCCACGAGCCCACCCCCGCACCCACCTGAATCATCGGTCCTTCTCGGCCTCCCGACCCGCCGGTTCCAATCGTCAGTGCGGTCGCCAGGATCTTCACGGCCGCCACGCGTATGTGGACCCGGCCGCACGCGTCGTAATACTCTCGAATCGCTGTATCGCTCCCGGAACCGGCCGCCTCCGGTGCGAATCGTCGGGTGACCCAGCCGGTCACAAGCCCCCCCAGCATGGCGATTGGTACGAGGAGCCACACGCGCGGAGATCCTGCCGCGGCTGAGGGAACCAAGACGGTTTCCCCCGCCGGTCCTCCGGGCTGATACCTTGCGAGCTGTTTGAGCGCCAAGCGCGTCACGACCTGGCAGGCCGCGAGGAACGCAATCGCCCCGACCGCGACAACCGCGCCGAGCAGCGCGGAAGCAACCAGCAAACGAATCCGGCTCACGGGAGGGATATCGGAACCAGACGGTACGTTGACCACAAATCCTCCGCTGGATAACGCGCAGCCGGCGTGAACGATATCACCTGCTCCAACTAGCGACTCGAAGGGGACTCACGTCATCCGTTCCACCCACTGGGCCCGCCACGCCGGGGGCTCAAACGGCTCCGCGAAGTACTGCGTCTCGCGCACGACTTTCCCTGCCTGGAACTCCATGATGCTCACCGTGTCAAAGCGACGCCCGTCATAGGTAATCGCATATTCGGTGACCCAGACGTCACCCCCGCCGACTATCCGCCGCACGACAAAGCCCGACGGCCTGGCCGGGTGGTGGCTGCGAAGGGCTTGCACGTTGTGCCGCCCCCGGATGCGCTCCCCTGATTGGGGATAATCGACGATGGCGTCGTCGTGATAGATCTCGTGTTCGGCCTCCTGATCGCCCGCAGCGGAGGCGGTCCAGTGTCGTTCCAACGCTGCGCGGATTCGCGGATCGTTCATCTCAGCCTCCCTTTTCGATCAAACCCATCCATCTTTCGGCGCCTCGGCGCCGAACCAGCGTTCCGTGATCACTTTCTTTCGCGTGTAGAAAGCAACGGCGTCAGAACCCTGGGCATCGAGATCGCCAAAAATCGAACTCTTCCAGCCGCCGAACGGAAAGAACGCCATCGGGGCCGGCACGCCGACATTGATGCCGAGCATCCCGACCTGGATGCGCTCGCGGAAGGTGCGGGCCGCTGCGCCGGATTGCGTGAAAAGCGAGACCGTGTTGCCGTAGCGGCTGCGGTTCGTCAACGTGATCGCCGCGTCCAGGTCCGGGGCGCGCATTACGCTCACCACCGGGCCAAAAATCTCCTCCCGGCCGACGAACATCTCCGGTGTCACTTCGTCGAAGACCGTCGGCCCGATGAAACATCCGCGCGGCCTGTGGCGGACGCTTTGGGAACGGCCGTCGAGGCGAAGCCGGGCTCCTTCCGTCACCCCGCGCTCGATCGCAGCCCGGATCCGCTTTTCCTGCACAGGGTTCACCACGGGACCGAGCGTCGCGGTGTCGTCCAGTCCGTCTCCCAGTTTGAGTTCGCCCGCCGAGCGTATGAAGGCATCGACCACAGCATCCTGTCGCACTCGATCGCCGACCGCCACCAGCACGCTCCCGGCAAGACAGCGCTGTCCCGCGGAGCCGAAGCACGATGCAATCAGGGCCGGCAGGCTGCGCTCCAGGTCGGCATCGGGCAGGACGATCAGATGGTTCTTCGCTCCGCCGTGTGCCTGAACGCGCTTACCGTGAGCTGCTGCGATGCGGTAGACCGACTCCGCCACTGCCGACGAGCCGACGAAGGAAACTGCCTGGACATGCGGGTTGGTGATGAGCCGTTCGCTTACTTCCTTGCTGCCCTGCACCACGCCGACGACACCCGGCGGCAAGCCGGCATCAGCGAACATCTCGACGAGTAAGGTGCCGGTGAGCGGTGCCTTCTCGGCAGGCTTGAGGAGGAACGTGTTCCCGCAGGCGACGGCGATCGACATCATCCACAGCGGAATCAAGGCCGGGAAATTGAACGGCGGAATGCCGACCACCACCCCCAGAGGCTCGCGGATGGCATGGCAATCGACATCCCGCGAAATGTCGGTCAGCGTCTGTCCCATCAGCTGGGAGGGAATCCCGCAGGCAAATTCGACGACGTCCATCCCGCGCCGCAGCGAGCCGTGGGCCTCGCTCAACAGCTTCCCGTTTTCGCGGACGATGCTGTGTGCCACGTCCGACAAGTTCTTTTCCAACAGGCCCCGGAACTTGAACAGGACGTGAGCCCGATCCGGCGCCGGAGTGGCGCCAGCCACGGAAAGCACGGGCGGCGGCAGCGCATGCCTCGTCCACCTGCTCCGGCACGGCCTCGCGCACCGGCGCCAGCAGTTCGGCTGTGTCCGCCGGATTGCAGATGTCGCGGGTCGTGTTCCCACGGCCTAGGGCCCAGGTTCCGCCGATCAGGTTCAGCGCGGAAGCCGAACGCGAGGATGTTGCAGGCGACCGATCAGGGGCAGCAATGGTGCTCATAAAGTCCTCTGGAAGTTCGGGAGTCTGTTCACCTTCCTGAATGCCGTTTGCCTCCAGACCGTACACGGAATCGATAAAAATCCTTTTGAATGAGTTGTTGGGCTATTACGGATTGGAGGGTATCGCCATGCCATTCACCATGGAGGACTTCGAACTCGAAGTCGAACAGAAGATTCTGAAAAAACTGACGCCCCAGCAACGCCTGCAAGGTTTGTCTGCGGCGGAACACCTGGCGGGTTTGTCCCCGGCGGACCGCCTGGCGGGCTTGTCGCCGGAGCAACTCCAGGAAATCGGGAACTATCTCAAGAAACAGCAGGTCGCCCAAGACAAGACCTCTCCCGACCCGCCGAATCTCCAAGAGTAAACAACTTGAATTCTTCTGGTCGTGTTGGCGCCGAGTCGAAACCACCCGGCCAGCCACGAGCCCGCACCCGCACCCACCTGAACCATCGGTCCTTCTCGGCCTCCCGATCCGCCGGGCCGCGCGAACCCGTCAGGAACCCGAGGCGTTCTGCCCGAGGTCCCCCTCCACTTCGTGGACGTAGCACCACGTCCACGTAGCCCCGGGCATTACGGATCGCATCACGGGATGGCCCGCCACATGGAAGTGCCTTGTCGCGTGCTTGCCGGGCGAGGAGTCGCAGCAGCCGACATGGCCGCACGCCTGGCACTCCCGGAGTTCGACCCAGCGCGTGCCTTCTTTCAGGCACTCCTCACAGGCCCCAGGTGTTCGCGGCGGTGGGAAGTCGGCCACGGTCAAGTTCTGCAAGTGTTCACATGGCTTCGCCATGGCCTTCTCCTTTAGAAGCTGGCGATCAATGAGTCTTTCGCGAATTTGGGCAGGGGCGATCAGGCCGCAGACGCTCAACCGCCGGGTAAGACTCCTTTAGTTCGTGTCACGAAGTCGTCAAACCGCCGTAACCGCTTCCATCAAGGTCCAGAGCCCCTCGGCCAATGTCGGGTGTATGTAGACCGCCCCCTTCAGAAGCGTGTAGGGGGCGCCCGCGAGCATGACGGCGTGGAGAATCTGCACGACCTCGCCACCCTCCGAGGCCAGGATGGCCGCGCCGAGGATCCGGTCCGTTTCGGCATCGACCACGAGCTTCATCAGCCCGGCCGTCTCGCCGCGCTCAATGGCACGGGCGACCCAGGCCATCGGGATCTTGCCGACCTTGAGCCGTCGCCCTCGCCCGCTCGCCCGCGCCTCCCTCTCGGTCAGCCCGACGCGGCCCAGCTGGGGGTCGGTGAAGACGGCGTAGGGGACCGGGCGGTTATCGGTGGTGAGAGCTTTGCCTTCAATCAGGTTGGCATACACGATCTGGTAATCGTTGAAGGCGATGTGTGTGAACGCCGGGCCGCCCTTGACGTCTCCCAGGGCCCAGACGCCTGGCACGCTCGTCTCCAACCGGTTATTCACCCGGATGAATCCCCGTTGATCGATCTGCACGCCGGCCTCCTTCAAACCCAGGTCGTCCGTATTGGGCCTGCGTCCGGTGGCGATCAGCAAGTGGGACCCGCGCACCGTCTCCGTGGCTCCCTCGACCACCACAGTCAGGGCTACTCCACCCTTCTCCTTGTCGACGCGGGTCGTCGTGGCGCTTAGGAGAAAACGGATTCCCTCGCCCTCCAGGCTTTGTTGCAAGGCTTCAGCAACATCGGCGTCCTCGTGGGGGAGGATTTGCCGCTCGCGCTGGATGACGGTCACGCGGCTGCCGAACCGGCGAAACATCTGCCCGAACTCCATGCCGATGTAGCCACCACCGAGGACGATCAGGTGTTCCGGCACCTCGGTCAACCTCATGATGCTGGAGTTATCGAGGAAGTCGATGCCGCGCACGCCTTCCAGGTCCGGAACATCGGACCTGGTGCCGGTGTCAATAAAAATGCGTTCGCTTTCGAGCACCTCCTCGCCGACGCGCACCGCGTGTGGGCTGATAAAGCGGGCATGCCCGCGGTAGAGGTGCAGGGTTTTCCGCTCCTCGACCTTCCGGTTCAGCCCGGAGCGCGACTGGCCCACGACTCGATCCTTGCGGGCGACCACCTTGGGCAGGTCCACACTGACCTCCCCGGCGCGGACGCCCCATCGGCTGGCATTGCGCGGCGTAATAGGCGACCTGGGCGGAGGCCATCATCGTCTTGGTAGGCGTGCAGCCGGTGTTGACACAGGTTCCGCCCAGTTGTTCCTTTTCGACCAGTGCCACGGCCCAACCGCGGTCGGCTAACTTCTGCGACAAGGGGGTCCCGGCCTGGCCGGAACCAATCACGATCGCGTCGTAGCGCGGCATAAGTAACACTCCTTTACTAATGTTCTCCGGAAGCTGTCGATTTATCGGAAAGCCAGGAAATCCTGCGTCACCCAACCACCGGACACTGAAGCGGCACCGTAGCCCCTCTCCCGGATCGGCAATCTACTTTCGCTTCCACGGAGCGCGTGACGGCCAACCCCAGGTCGCGGAGTTTGAGGCGCAAGGTGTTCCGCGCGATGCCCAGGAGCAGAACGGCCTGTTGCAGATTGCCACCGGTGCGCTCCAGGACGCGGGACAGCAACTGCCGGTCCAGATCGCGATGCGTGTCCGCATACAGATCGCGGACGTCGGAACCAAGCCGATGGCTGACCACGAACCTTTCCGCTCCGGGCTCTGCCGCCCAGAGCGAGACCCGCACGGCTTCGCCAGTTGCCCCAAAGTTTTCAGGCAGGAACGCCGGCAGCAGCACGGGGCCGCTCGCCCGCAGCAGCGCCTGCTTCAGGACGCTCTGCAGTTCCCGGATGTTGCCCGGCCAACGGTAGCTGCTCAATTGCTCCAGCGTCTGCGGGGCCACCGTGCGGACTTCGCGCCCCAGTTCCTTGCTGAAACGCCGCACGTAGTGCCGCACCAGGAGCGGCAGGTCGCTCTGCCGCTCGCGCAAGGGCGGCAACTGGATGGTGAACACGCTCAGGCGGTAATAAAGGTCCTGTCGGAACTTCCCCTCGGCCGACCAGCTCTTCAGATCGCGGTGGCTGGCCGCGATCAGGCGCACGTCGGTGCGGATCGTATCGTTGCCGCCGACGCGCTCGAAGGATTGGTCCTGCAGCAGCCGCAGGATCTTGGCCTGCAGCGCCAGCGGCATGTCGCCGACCTCGTCGAGAAAGAGAGTACCGCCGGAACACTGCTCGAACTTGCCGATGCGTCGGCGGTCGGCGCCGGTGAAAGCGCCCTTCTCGTGGCCGAACAACTCGCTCTCCAGCAAGTTTTCGGGGATGGCCGCGCAATTCAGCGCCACGAAGGGCTTGTCGGCCCGGCGGCCGTGTTGATAGATGGCGCGGGCGGCCAGTTCCTTGCCGGTGCCGCTTTCGCCGGCGATCAGCACGGGCACGTCCTGGCCGGCGACGCGACCGATGGCCTTGTAAACCTCTCCCATCGCCGGGCAGCAGCCGACCATGGCCCCCTCGAGTTCCGCTTCCATTCCGGTTTCCTCTGCCACGGCCGGCTGGCGCATGCGCTGAGCGACCTCCAGCGCCTCGCCAAGTACCCGCCGCAGCAGGTGTAGCTCGAGGGGCTTGAACAGGCAGTCGAAGACGCCTTGCTTGATGGCCTCGATGGCCGCGTCGGCCCGCTTGCCGCTGGTGACGAAGATGACCGGGATGCGCGCGTCGATACGGCGGATCTCCTGGTAGACCTCCAGTCCGGACCGGTCGGGCAGGCCCAGGTCGAGGACGATGACATCCGGTGGGCTGCCGCGGACCTGCTCGAGCCCAACTAGGATGCTGGCGGCAACCTGCAGGCGGTGCGTGGATGCCGGGAACGCCTGGCGCAACTGCTGCGGCATCAAGGTCAGGTCATCACCGATGAGAAGCAGGTGAGCTGCCCTGCCGTGGTCGGCCCTGGCGTTGGCGACCCCAAGAGCCCTCAACTCCGGGGTCGCTGGATGTCGATAGGACATCATCGAACGGCTCCTGGTGCGACTCGCGATTGTGTCAAACATGCCTTTCTCCTGTGGCTGGCGATTTTCCCCCTCACTTTGCAGAGCGTTGCAGGTTGAAATCGAACCTGCTCTTGTCCCGCCGACGCCCCGTCTTCGATTCGCTACTCGTCATAAGTGGGGAACATACGGCCTGGCCATCCTCGTCGGATCCCGTTCCAGGAAGCACCCTGTCGTTCCCCGAGTGACGTGCTGTGAGATAGGCCACACTGAAGTACTGGCGTTCGTCCGTCCAGACACGTTCCACGGCGAAGCCGCCGGCCTTGGCCAGGTCAGTGAGGGCACGCAAACAGTACTTGTAGGAGTTCTCGGTGTGGATCGACTCGCCCGCGGCGAACAAGAACGGCACGCCGCCAACACGAACGACCTGGTCGCGGCAGCTGACAAGGTGCATTTCGATTCGCCCCTGGGCGACGTTGTAAAAGGCCCGGTGGGCGAACTGCTTGATATCGAAGTCGGCCCCTAGTTCGCGATTGATTCGAACCAGTATGTTGCGGTTGAACGCGGCCGTGACGCCCCGTCGGTCGTTGTAGGCGGCCTCGATCACGCGCGGGTCCTTTCGCAAATCGATGCCCAGCAGAAGCCCGCCGCCCCGACCACACAACCCTGCCGTCTGTCGGAGCAAGGCGAGCGCCGCCTCCGGGGTGAAGTTGCCGAGCGTCGAGCCGGGGAAGTAAACCACACGTCGAGCGGGAGCGTTCCGGCAAGTGGGCAGGCCCAGCGGCCGCGTGAAATCGGCGCACAGCGGCAGCACCTCGAGATCTGGGTATTCCTCGCCCAGCGCCCGGGCCGACCGGCGCAGGTGCTCGCCCGAGACGTCGATGGGCACGTAACCGGCCGGATCGCGCAACCGGTCGAGGAGGTGCCGGGTCTTGAGGCTGCTGCCGCTGCCATACTCGATGAGAAGGCAACGTGGCCCCAGCAGGCCGGCCATCGCCGGGCCGTGGCGCTCCATGATGCCAAGCTCGGTACGCGTCGGGTAATACTCCTGCAGCTCCGTGATCTGCTCGAACAGGGCCGAGCCGGCCTCGTCGTAGAAGTACTTGCACGGCAATTCTTTCTTCGGGCGCCGCAAGCCGCGCAACACGTCGGCACGGAACTGCCTCGTGGCAGCCTTGAAGATATCGGCACAAGGCAAATGCGGGATGGTGTCTATCATGCGAGCTCCGTTTCAAAGGGATGAGGGATGAGGGATGAAGGATGAAGGAAGCTAAACATTGCATTTCTTCATCCCTCATCCTTCATCCTTCATCCCTTCCTCTTTGGCCAGGCGGATGCCGCTGAACTGCCAGCGCGCGTCCGGAGGGAAGAAATTGCGGTAGGTCGGGCGGGCGTGGCTGCGGGGCGTGGCGCAGGACGCGCCCCGCAAGACCAACTGGTTGCACATGAATTTGCCGTTGTACTCGCCCAGCGCGCCCGTAACCGGGCGGTAGCCGGGGTAGCCGACGTAGGGACTCGCGGTCCACTGCCATACGTCGCCGTAAAGCTGGTATAGCGGTCCGCTGTCATCCGCCGCGCTCGATGCAGCGGGGTGAAAATGGCCCCCCTCCAGGAAGTGCCCCCCCAGCGGCACGCCGGAGGCCGCCGTTTCCCACTCCGCCTCGGTGGGCAGCCGGGCGCCGGCCCAGCGCGCAAAGGCGTCAGCCTCGTAGTAACTGACGTGACAAACCGGCTCGTCCGGACGGACACGCCGCGGCCCCGCGAGCGTGGTCATGGACCATTCCCCGCCCTGCTCCGTCCAGTAGAGCGGAGCCTCCCATCCCTGGGCCTGCCGGGCAGCCCAGCCGTCGGACAGCCACAATTCGGGCCGGTCGTACCCGCCATCGTTGACGAAGGCCAGGTACTCGGCGTTGGTCACCAGCCGGCTTGCCAGCTGAAAAGCATGCAGCCAGGTCCGGTGGCGAGGCGACTCGTTGTCGAACGCGAAGCCGCTGCCGTCGTGCCCGATCCAGGCCAGCCCCGCGGGAAAGGCCAGCCAACTTTGGCGGGGAGGCGTGCCAATCTCTAACAGCGCCTCCCGGTAGACAGGATCGAGCGGGTTGGCGGCCCAGGCGTGCTTGAGGTCGGTGAGGACCAACTCCTGATGCTGCTGTTCGTGATGGATGCCCAGCAAGACCGTCGTTGCGATTTTCTCCAGGGTCTCAGTACCCGCCGTCCGCAGGAGCTGAGCCATGTGCTTGTCCACGTAAGCACGGTAGCCGAACACTTCCACCACTGTGGGGCGGGACAGCAGCCCCCGCTGCGTGCGCGGCCAGCGCGCCCCCACGCTCTGGTAATACGAGTTGAAAAGGGATCGAAACTGGGGATGGAAAAGCCGATAACCCGGCAGGTGCGGCGCCAGCAAGAACGTTTCAAAAAACCACGTTGTATGGGCCAGGTGCCACTTCACCGGGCTTGCATCCGGCATGGACTGGACGACATAGTCATCCGACGCCAGCGGCTCGCACAGGGCTTCCGTGCAACGGCGGACGGTTCGATAGGACTCCGCCAGGGCGGCACTGTCCGGCGTGGCTGAGCCGGCGTTCGCCATCGCGGCGTTTGGTGGAGAGACCGCCAGCCTGCTGGCCGGCCCTGCTTCCGCCTCATGGATCGAGGACAAGCTGCTCATTGGTAATCGGCTCCTGTTTCTGCTTTCACCATTCGACTCAGGATCGCATTCAACGTCTCGGCCTCTCCGTCGCTCAGGTAGCTTCCGAAGTGCTCCGCGACGGCTCGGACAAATACCACTCTCGCCTGCTTCAACTCGTCCCGCCCCCGATCCGTCAAGGCGGCCACGATCCACGCCGGTCTCGCGCATACTCCTCCCGACGCAACTAGCCCCGCCCTCTCCAGCCGGTTCGCCAACCGGGTCACGCCGCTCCGGGTGAGGTGCACAGCTCTGGCCAGCTCGCTCAACCGAAGGCGGCCGCCGGGGGCCTCGTGGAGCAAGCGCAACACGTTGTAAGTACCGAAAGACAGAGAAGTCGCCGCCGCAAGGTCGCGGCCGACCCGCTCCACCAGCAGCGCATGAGCCCCATGAATCCCCACCACGCCACCACCCTGGCCTCGCCGGCTTGTGTGGTCACCGTTCGCCCCTCAAGAAGTTCCCGAGATGGTTGACAGGGCAACTACCGCGCCTATAAAAACCAAGCCCACCCGCGGCCCGGAACCTCGTCCATCCAATTGGCCGCCGTTGCTGCTACCGGGCCACCTGTAGCGAAGGCCGCCCACTACCTTCAATGCCGTCTGGCCGGCGGACGCACAGAAAACTCAAGAAAACTGGCCGAAGTCCTGGCGCGGCGGGCCTGAGCAGCAGGCAAGCCGGGTCGTGATGAAGGCAGGGGGATCGATTGATGCCGCCTGACCCCTCATTTGACGAACTCATCCGCCAGGTGGGCAACGGCGATGAGCAGGCAGCCGCCCGGCTCGTGCGGGACTTCGAGCCGGTCGTCCGCCGGGTACTGCGCGCCCGTCTCCGGGGCGCTCGCGCGCGGCACGAATTCGATTCCATGGATATCTGTCAGTCGGTGTTCGCCAACTTCTTCGTGCGCGTAGCCGCCGGTCAGTACGACCTGAAAGAGCCCGACGACCTGATCAAGTTGCTGCTGACCATGACCCGCAACAAGGTGGCCGAAAAAATGCGGCGGCAGCACCGTCTGCGCCGCGACAGCCGCCGCACCGTGGGCGGGGTCGAAGAGCTGGCCCTGGCGAGCCGGGACCCGACTCCGAGCAGTGTGGTTGCGGGCAAGGAGTTGCTCGAGCAGGCGCGGCAACGCCTGAGCGAGGAAGAGCGCCAGCTCGTTGAGCTGCGCGGCCAGGGCCTCAGCTGGGAGGAAGTCGCTGCATCCCTGGGGGGAACGGCCGGGGCGCGGCGGAACCAACTGGCCCGTGCGCTCGACCGGGTCGCCGTGGAATTGCGACTCGACGAGAACTGAAGGAAGGGATGAAGGATGAGGGGTGAGGGATGAAAAAACACCGTCTTCTTTCATCCTTCATCCCTTCCCTGGGGGGAAAGCGATGTCCGACACGCCGGACCGTTCTTCTGATTTGTCCCGCATCTTCGACGAATTTCTGGTCAAGCGCCAGCTGGGCGAGTCGCCGGTCCTGGACGAGTACTGCCAGCGCTTCCCCGATCTCGCGGAGCAGCTGCGGGTGCATGTCCGTCTCTACGACGCCCTTGAGACGGCCAGGCCGGAAGGGGAAACGACTTTGTGCGACCATGGAGTTCTTCCTCGTATCCCAGGCTACGAGGTGGAAGCCGTCCTTGGTCAGGGCGGAGCCGGCGTCGTCTTTCGCGCCCGGCATCTGCGTCTGGGCCGTCCCGTGGCGCTCAAGATGTTGCTTGCCGGGGCTTATGCCGGACCGACGGAACTGATGCGCTTCCAGCTTGAAGCGGAGGCTGTCGCGGGTTTGTGCCATCCGAACGTCGTGCAACTCTACGAGGTCGCAGAGCACGAGGGACGGCCGTATTTCACGATGGAGCTCGTCGATGGCGGCAGCCTGGCCCAGAAAATCGCGGCCACGCCCACCGTCAATACAGGGGGCTCGCAAGCAAAGGCCGGGAACTCGCAACAAGTGCGCTGGGCGGCACAGTTGGTCGCTACCCTGGCGGAGGCGGTGTCCGTCGCTCATCGCGCCGGCATCCTTCACCGTGATCTCAAGCCCGGCAACATTCTGCTCACCGCCGATGGTACGCCCAAGATCAGCGACTTTGGGCTTGCCCGGCGGCTAAAGGGGGAAGGCAGTCTCACCTGCACCGGAACCGCGGTCGGAACGCCGAGTTACATGTCGCCCGAACAGGCGAGCGACACCGCAGGCTCGATTGGACCGGCTACCGACGTGTACGGTTTGGGAGCGGTCCTCTACGAACTGCTGACGGGACGACCGCCGTTTCGTGCCCGGACTCCGCTGGAGACCTTGCAGCAAGTGCTCTCGCAGGAACCCGCTCCCCCTTCCCGATCGAATCCGCGCGTGCCGCGGGATCTGGAAACCGTGTGCCTGAAGTGTCTGCAGAAGAACGCGCAGCGGCGCTACACCAGCGCGGTAGCGCTGGCAGAGGATCTCCAGCGTTATTTGCTGGGTCAGGTTGTCACAGCGCGACCCGTCAGTTCATTGGAGCGGGCTGTCAAGTGGGTTCGGCGCAACAAGTGGGTCGCGGGCCTTGCGGCCGCCGCGGTATTTGCCCTGTTGGCCGGGTCGGGGATTGCCCTGGCCATTCGCAACCACTTTCAGGAGCAGAACCAGGCGGACCGCGCTAGAGGCCTGGTAAACCAGGTGCTGGCCGCCAAGATCGACAAGGTGCCCCCGATCATCCAAGAAATCGAGAACTACCGACTGTGGGCCGACCCTTTGCTGCGCGAAGAAAATGACCGGGCCGGAGCTGAATCGCCGCAAAAGCTCCACACCAGCCTGGCCCTGCTGCCGGTGGATCCAGGGCAGACCAACTACCTCTATGATCGGCTGCTTGATGCCGAGCCGCACGAAGTCCCCGTGATTGTCGATGCCCTGGCCCCGCACAAGCAGGAGTTGCTGGAAAAGCTGTGGAGCGTCGTGGAAAATCCCGGCAAAGGAAAGGAGAAGCAACGGTTGCGAGCGGCAGCGGCCTTGGCGAGCTTTGACTCGGAGAGCGACAAGTGGGTGAAGTACAGCCCGAGTATTGTCAGCGACCTGGTTTTGGAAAACCCCTTCTTCCTGGGTCAGTGGCGCGAGTCGTTTCGACCCGTGAAGAACTCGTTCCTGGAGCCGTTATCCGCCCTCTTCCGGAATCACAGTCCCGAGCGGTCCGACGAACGCATGTTGGCCACCAATCTGCTCACCGACTACGCTGCCGATCAGCCGGGCGTTCTCGCCGATCTGTTGATGGACGCCGACGAGAAACAGTTTGCCCGTATCTACGCGTTGGTGGAGAAAAACAAGGACTTCTGCATTGCGACGTTTGCCCGCGTTGTCGCCGAGCAACTCGGGGTCCCCAAAGAAAAGATCGTATTCGAGTCCACGGGAGTCATTGCCGAAAACGATCCCAAGGTCAAACCGCCGGTCGAATACCTTAAGTTCCGCACGCAAAAGGAGCAGGGGCTCATGCTGCCCTCCAAGCGCTTTGCGGTCCAATTGCAAAGAGGCAAGACCTACGTGCTGACGATGACCAGCGTAGACCTCGACTCGTTTCTGGTGCTGAGGGACAAGACGGGCATCGACCTGGCGTTCGACGACGATAGTGGCGGCGAATTCAACGCCTTGCTCACGTACACACCCAGTGCGGATGATATCTACACGGTTTTCGCCGCTTCGTTGGCGGACACGGGCTCGTTTCAACTGAGAATTTTCGAGTTGATTGCTGACGACCCCAGGGAAAAACTGGCGAAACGGCAGGCGAATGCGGCGGTCGCCCTGCTGCGGCTGAAGCAGGAGGAAAAGGTTTGGCCGCTGCTTGCCCGCAGCCAGGAGCCCGATGATCCAAGGGTACGGAGCTATCTGATCCACCGTTTTGGGCCACTCGGCGCCGAGGCCGCTGCCATCATCAAGCGTCTGGAGGAGGAGAAGGACGTCACGGTCCAGCGGGCGCTCGTCCTGAGCCTTGGGGAATTCGGCGCCGAGCAACTGCCGCCCCATTCCCGGCGCGCCCTGCTGCCGAAGCTGCGTGCTATTTATCAGACCGACGCCGATGCGGGATTGCATGGAGCGACGGAATGGCTGTTACGGCAATGGGACGACAGGGAATGGTTGCAAAAAGTCAACCTTGAGTGGGCCAAGGGCAAAGAGGCTCAAGCAAAGCAGCTGGACGCCATCAAGCAGCAGCTCAAGGCGAGTCAGGCGGCGCCGGCCCCGCACGCGGCGCAGTGGTACGTTGATGGTCAGGGTCACACGATGGTAGTAATTCCCGATCTGGGGAAACCTTTCCTGATGGGATCGCCGATCACGGAGGTTGGCAGGGACAGGGACGCCACCGAGATCCAGCACAAGATGAGAATCCCGCGGACATTTGCCCTTGCCGCCAAGCCGGTGACATGGGAGCAGTACATGAAATTCTACGATAAAATCGTCGCGCCCCTCGAGAACAAGCGCATGGCGAATTTGCCGGCGGTGGGCAGATCGTGGTTTATGGCAGCCGCCTATTGCAACTGGTTAAGCCAGCAGGAGGGTATCGACCCAACGCAATGGTGTTACGAAATAGAACCGGCCAGAGAGCCGGGGGGGGAGGTGAAGGTCGTGAGGTTGCGGGAGAATTACCTGAGCTTGCAGGGCTATCGCTTGCCGACGGAAGCGGAGATGGAGTACGCCATTCGCGCGGGAGCGGTCACGAGCCGGTTTTTCGGGGACAAGGAGGACCTGTTGCCGAAATACGGGTGGTACACGGACAATTCGCGGCATTTGACGTGGCCGGTGGGGATTTTGAAACCAAATGATTTTGGCTTTTTCGACGTGCACGGGAACGTGACCAACTGGTGTCAGGAGCGCTGGTACACTACTCCTCGAGCCGCCTCCGAAGACGAGGAAGACTTGGCGTTGGAGGTTGAACCAAAAAGACTCCGGAAAACACGTGGCGCCTCGTTCGGGAGTCGAGCGTCACAGGCGCGTTCCGCCTCCGGTCATTGTCTTGAACCAGAGGATAATGTCACGCAAAACGGTATTCGTGTGGCGAGGACGATACCGCTTGATCCCCTTACCACCTTACCTCTTCCCTCGCCGAAGGGATCGCACAATCAAATCGTTCTTGACAAGAAAGACAGTCTCTCGGAGAGGGATTCCGGGTGGATGCCGAGCAATCCCAAGGGAGACCCACTTCTCAAGCTTGTTTCGGGCAATCCCCATAAATTCTACACCCTCACGTTGATGAAAGAAGACAGGATCATCATCCGGCTCAAGAGCAAGGGCGTGAAAATCGATCCGGTGGTGGCGATTGAGGATTCCAAGAAAATACTCCTCGCTTACAACGACGATGAGGACTACGCAAACAACATTCTCGATTCCAAGCTGGTCGTGGCCATTCCCGAAGACGGCGAATACCGCATTATTGCCACATGCTCCCACGAACAGATCCGGAACAAATATGGCGACTTTCATTTGACCGTTGAGAAAACGACGACGATACCGCCGGCCGACGCCAAAGCGGAACCATTGGATAAAGCGAAGCTCGTCGGAACCTGGGAGTTTGTCAAGACGACAGAAAAAAAATCTCCACTCTCCGGCTCGACGGCCGAGTTCGCCAAGGACGGCAAGCTGAAGATGTCCATCCAATCGGGCAACCAGGCAAAAACCATCGAGGGCACTTACTCGCTGGAAGGAGATACGCTGAAAATCGTAACCGAGGGACGCGATGGGAAGGATGCGACCGAAACGATGAGGATCGTCAGACTGACCGACAAGGAATTGGTGACGGAGGAAATGACGCCCGGCAATACCGGGACGACCGAGCTGAGGAAAAAGTAACGCGCCCATTCGGAATCCACGTTTTGGAGGCGATGCCATGTTGGGCTTAATAGAAGCCTTGATTGTCTCGTTTGACGCTGACCTTTCCAGCGTATTGTCGTGAGACGAAAACGAAATACGTGGCAGCCAGTGCGAAAGCGATTGGCCACCAGATCGCGGTATACGCCAGCGATTGGGGGCCGGCGCTGACGTCATGGACGGATAACGAGTTTTCTGGCGCCAGGGTTGAATGCAAAATGACCGGAAAAATGGCCGCCGCCCCGGTGGCCATCAGGCCGGCAAGCAGCAGGTTCGACCCGATGAACGCACGCATTTCACGCTGGGCCCTTAGCCCTGAAATCAGCGTGGTCGCCGCGGCGCAGACCAGGACCAATCCGAGCCACCAAAACGCGTTGTAAGTCGCCTGCCCGAGCAAATCGGGCCGCACCACGCCGGATTCGATGGAGATTACCAGCAGCAGCGGCGCAGCTGCCGCCCAGAGAACCCGCGCGTAGCTCGCGCTGCGGTCATGCACCGGTCCTTCCGTTTTCAGCGCGAGGTAGGTCGCGCCGTGCGCCGCCAGGATGACAGCGGCGAAGATCGCAACAGACACGGTGTACCAATCGAGCAGGCCCACCTCGCCGCTTGGCGTGAAATCGGTGAAGAATGCCATCGAAAACGTACCGTCGGACGTGAGCGGCACGCCGCGGGCCATGTTGCCGGCCGCGGCGCCGAAGAGGATGGCCAGAACTAAATTGGCGAGGACGAACACGAAATCCCAGAACCCCTGCCACATCCGATCGTTGATGTGGCCGCCGACTTCCAGCGCGATTCCGCGCAATATCAAACACCATAATATCAGAAAGAGCGCGAGGTAATAGCCAGCAAAGCCGGATGCAAGAAGCTTGGGGAATACAGCGAGCGTGGTGCCGCCGAAACCGACCAGCCAGACTTCGTGCCAGGACCAGAGCGGACCGATCGCGGCAACGACCTGACGGCGTTCTTCGGGCGTTCGCGCCACACGCCAGTGGAGCATTCCAGCGCCGAAGTTGCGACCGTCCAGCACCACATAGACGATGAGCATGAAGCTGACAATTCCATACGATGCAGCGATCACAAAGGCGTCTCCTTTCCACGTCCGGCCGGTACAGCGTCATCGGGCCCGCGACTGACCTCGCGGCCCACCAGGAATAAATACAGCAAACCAAGCACCAGGTAGAGGCCGACGAAGCCAATGAGTGTAAACACCGTGTCCCCGCTGCTGACTACCCTGCTATGGCCGTCCGATGTCCGAAAGAGACCGTAAACGAGCCAGGGTTGTCGCCCCAACTCCGCCGTCATCCACCCCAGCGTATTGGCGATGTAGGGAAATGGCAACGCAAGCATCAGCACCCAGAGCAGCCAGCGGCTGGATACCAGTTGGCCGCGGAGGTTTTGAATTCCGGCGTAGGCCATCAAGATAATAAAAATCGTCCCGAGCGTGATCATGAGGTGGAAAGAGTAATAGAGCAGCTCGATGTTGTCAGGCCACGACTCCTGGGGAAATTCATCCAATCCGTGTACATAGCTTCCAAAGTGGCCGTAGGCGAGAAAGCTCAGCGCCCGGGACCTCGATCGGATTATCAAGCCGCCGGGCCGCAACATTGGGCTGCCCGATTCAGCGCAACACCGGCCCTGGGTCCACCGATAAATCTGCCCTCCATGGCCGCCAAGGTCACTGGCTGGTGATTGCCCACCAGCTTGGCCTGCTGGTCGCCGGTTGGGAACGCAACAAGCATGGAGGCGATCAGGCCCATGAAAGTTCCAGCGCGCAGATACATTCGCGCTTGCTCAAGATGGAGGCCGCGCAAGGTGTAGAATGCGCCGGCGGCTGCCACGACGAACGAGCCGGTTACGAGCGCCGCCATCTGATTGTGGGCGAATTGAATCCATGCCCATTGGTTGAACAGGTAAGCGCTGAGGCTGTCAATGCCCAGAGAGCCATCCGCTTCCAAGCAATAACCTACAGGATTCTGCATGAAAGCATTGGTCACGATAATGAAGTAGCCGGAAATCCAGCTTCCCAGCGCGACCGCCAGCGCAGCCAGGAAGTGATAGCGCGCACCCAAGCGTTTTTCGCCCCAAATGAGCGCGCCGATAAAGGCGCTTTCCAGAAAGAATGCGAACATGCCCTCCATCGCCAGCGTTTGTCCAATGACGGCGCCGGCGTATTTGGAGAAGCCTGCCCAGTTCGTCCCGAACTGAAATTCCATCGGAATGCCGGTCACTACCCCGACGGCGAAATTGAGCCCGAAGATCTTGGCCCAGAATCGCGCGGCCAGGTTATATTTCTCATCACCCGTGCGTAGGGCGCGCCATTTCCAATAGACAAGGAACCAGGCCAAGCCCATGGTGAGCTGTGGAAACAGGTAATGGTACGTGAGCGTGAAGGCGAACTGAATTCGGCTCCAGAACGCGGGATCAGAAATGGCTGAGTTCGTATTTACATAGGCGAGTATCTGCGCCGGCATTGGCTTCTCCTTGAGGTCGTTAGGTTAGTGCTGTTGGATAGCACCCTGGGCGGTACCGGAAACACCCACCGCTCCGTGCTGATGCGGCACGGCCGGCGCTGGCGAGCTGAGAAATAGATGAGGTCCTTGCTGAAGAACAAATCCAGAGCCCAGTTCAATGCGACGCGGACCTTCTTTTGCAGGCGAGGCAGCTTACCCAGGTAGATGATCCGCCAGAGGAACCAGGCGCTGAAGCCCGAGAAGTTCAGGCCGAGGATATTGGCAACACCGGTCCGCTTTCCGATCGCTGCCAGCTGCCCAAGCATGGAATAGACGAACGGCTTCTTGGTGCCTCCACAAATCGCGGCTCGCAAGTTTCGCGCCAGGACTTTGCCTTGTCGCAGGGCGTGCTGGGCTGTTGGAGGGTACAGTTTGGCCGTTCGCGGGTCGCGCATCGCCGCGCAGTCACCCGCCGCCCATACCCCCGGCCATTCCGGTACTTCCAGGAACTCGTTCACCACCGGGCGTCCGTGTTCCTTCTGGCAAGGCAAAGTAGTCAGCAGTGGATCGGGCGCATTGCCGCCAGTCCAGATCAAGGTGGTCGTCTTGATAGTCGTACCATTGCTTAACTCCACGCCCTGGTCGGAGACGGACTCGACTCGGGTGTTCAGCATGATTTCGATCCCTCGTCGCGCCAGCTTCTTTTGGGCATACGCGCCGAGCTTCGGGCTCAACTCCGGCAGGACTGTGTGTGCGGCATCCACGAGTACGAACCGCAGCATCTCCTCCTTCAAGTGGGGGTAAAACAACAGCGACTCGCGGAGGAAGTCGTTCAGTCCGCCGATCGTCTCGACACCGGCAAACCCGGCGCCCGCCACGACGATGGTCAGCAGGAATTGACGGCGATCCGCACAACATTCAAAATCCGCCTCTTCCAGGTTCTCGATGATGTGACTGCGCAGGTGGAGCGCGTCGCCGAGGGACTTCATGGTCAGGGCCCGTTCCTGAACCCCCGGCAAGCTAAAGAAGTTCGTGGACGCCCCGAGAGCGAGGACCAGGTGGTCGAAAGGAAGCTTGTGGTGGTGAAGGCCATCGCCGTGAGAAACCGTTACGTTCCTGCCAGCAATGTCGATGGACACTACTTCGCCCAGGAAGAGATTAACGCGCCGCAGAAGCTTGTGAAGAGAGTTGACGATGTCGGTTGGCGGAAGTTCGCCCGTGACTACTTCGTGAAGCATCGGTGTGAAGAGGAGGAAGTTCTCACGACTGACGAGGACGATTTCAACGTCCGGGTCCCGGGCGAGGGTCTTTTCCAAGTCCAGCGCCGCATAGACGCCGGCAAAGCCACCACCCAGGATAACGATGCGCTGTTGCGCGTAGGTTGTCCGTTTCGAGCGTTTCCGAAAGAGAAACACGGCAATCTCCTTTCTGCAATCATGAGCCGGTCTTGGCGAGCGTCTTGCGTTCGGCAGGCTCCGCCCAGAAGGCGGAACCCGCCAAGGAACGCATTGGCATTGTCGCCAGCTCGGCAGCCGGACGGCAGCTCCTTCAGGTTTTTTACGTTGCCGCCGCCGAGGACCACCTCGTCGGGTTCCAGGGCGGCGACCAGCTTGGCAACCACGTCGGCAACCTCTTGCCGCCATCTCTTCTTGCCCTTTCGGTCAAGCGCCATTGCCGACGTAAGCCTCAAACGTGCCCTTCTTATAGGGAAGGTGTCCCAACTCCATCGGCTCGACAATGCCATCGACGACCATGGCGGAGCCCAGGCCGGTGCCCAGGCCCAGGAAGAGCATTTTGCCGCCTTGGTAGCTCCCCAAGGCTTGCATGGCCGCGTCATTGATGACCTTGAGGGGAAAACCAAACGCCGCCTGATAATCGAACCCTACCCAACCTGCCGCCAGGTTATGAGGCTCTGCAACCGGCCGGCCGCGCATCACGAAACCTGGATAGCCGATCGACACGGCGTCATACTGCCAGTCGCCGGCGAGTGCCAGGACCTTTGGAACCATTTGTGCGGCAGTCAGGGCCGGCCCGGAAGGAAACTTCCGCGGTTCTTCGTGGCCGGTGGCGAGGATCTTCACGCTGGTCCCGCCGACATCGACTACCAGGACATTCCGGCCGAGGCCCATCATTCCGAGTTGCATTGCTGACTCCTTAATCAGAATCTCATTCATGTGATAGACTGACGAAGTTCCACAGGCGAAGAACTGGTTGATCGCGCTGATCGTGTTCGAAGCCGAGCACGCCCACGCTCGCGGGATCGCAGAAGAACACCCTCCCGGCAGCCGGCGAAAGGCCGAGCCAGCGGGCCGCGATCATCCGAATGATGTGGCCGCTGGAGAACGCCAGCACATTGCCCGCGATGCCTTGTGTCCGGGCGAGAAAGCGGTCGGCGCGGGCGGCAACGTCTCCCGGCGCTTCCCCGTCGCGACTGCCATCGCGGTAGAGTTCCCAGCCGGGCTGCTCCTTGAGGATGTCGCTCGTCTGCTTCCCCTCGAAGCGGCCGTAGTCCCACTCGATCAGATCGTGATCGACGTCCGCGCCGACGCCGAACCCGGCCAGCTCACACGTCTTCGAGGCCCTTAGCAGCGGACTGGTGAAAACGCGGGTGAAGGAAAACCGCCGCAGCCAGCACGCCGAGCTGCCGGGCATGCTGCTCCCCCTGTTCATTCAGCGGCAGGTCGGTTCGACCCGTGTGCCGGTGGGAGTCGGTCCAGGCCGTGTCGCCGTGCCGGGCGAGATAGAGCTTTGGCAAGTTCGCTGACATCGACTGCCTCCGGAAGAAACCTTTACCGAATATTTCTGCCCAGTTGCTCCATCGCCGCGGCCACTACCTGGCTCGGCTCAAAGCCAAACTTCCTTTGCAGTTCCTTGAGTGGCGCCGAGGCCCCGAATGTCTTCATTCCGATCACCTGACCAGACTCACCGACGTAGCGCTCCCAACCAAGGATTGAGCCTTGCTCCACGGCCACACGAGCCTTCACTCCAGGGAGCAGCACACTCTCACGGTACTCGCGCGACTGGTGCTCGAAAAGGTCCCACGAAGGCATGGACACCACGCGCGAACGCACTCCCTCGGCGAGGAGCCGCTCGTGTGCCCCCACGGCGAGGCTAAGCTCGCTGCCTGAAGCGATGAGGATCACCTCGGGGTTGCCGCCGGGGGGATCGCCAAGCACGTAGGCGCCCTGCGCCACTCCGGAGGCTGGCGCATACTTGCTGCGGTCCAGGGTGGGCAACGGCTGCCGCGACAGCGCCAGCACGGCCGGTTGGTGACGCAATTGCACGACATGGCGGTAGGCCTCCACCACTTCGTTGGCGTCGCCGGGCCGAAGCACTACCAGTCCGGGGATGGCACGCAGCGACAGGAGCTGCTCTACAGGCTGATGCGTGGGGCCGTCCTCGCCGTCGCCCATCGCGTCGTGCGTGAAGACCAAGAGTGTGGGTAATTCCATGATTGCGGACAGGCGGATGGCCGGCCGGGCGTAGTCGCTGAAGATAAAAAAGGTCGCGCCGAAGGGTCGCAGCTTGGACAGGGACAGCCCGTTGACGACCGCTGCCATCGCATGCTCGCGGATGCCGAAATGCAGGTTCTTCCCGCCAGGGCTGTCCGCCTGGAAGTCGCCGGCGCCTTCGTATTTCAGAAGCGTTTTGTTCGATGGTCCGAGGTCAGCCGAGCCTCCCAGGAACCAGGGGATGTTCTGCGCAAGTACATTGAGCACCTTGCCCGAGGCCTCTCGTCCCGCGATGCCCTTCGCATCCGTCGGGAAAACCGGCAAGTTGCGGTCCCAGCCGACTGGCAACTCGCGCCGCTGCATTTGGTCAATCTCTGTGGCCAGTTCGGGGTACTTTGCCCGGTAGGCCTCAAGCAGTTCCGTCCACCGGCGCCTGCTCTCCGCCCCGCGCCGACCGATGCCGGCGGCAAAGTGCTCGCGCACGCCGTCGGGCACGAGGAACTTCGCCTCCTCGGGCCAGCCGTAAAAGCGTTTGCTGAGGCGGACCTCCTCCTCACCGAGCGGCTCGCCGTGGGCTTCGGAGGTGTCGTGCTTGTGCGGGGAACCATAGCCGATATGACTGTCCAGGATGAGCAGAGTTGGGCGTCCTTTCGTCTCCTGGAAGACCTTGAGAGCGTGCTCGATGCGGTCGATGTCGTTGGCGTCGCCGACCCGCAAGACGTTCCAGCCGTAGCCGAGGAAACGAGTTGCCACGTCTTCCGTGAAGGCCAGGCGCGTGTTCCCTTCGATAGTGATGTGGTTGTTGTCGTAGACCCAGCAGAGGTTGTTCAGGCCCAGGTGGCCGGACAGGGAGGCAGCCTCGGACGCGACTCCCTCCATCAGGCAACCGTCGCCGCAGACGACATAAATGCGGTGGTCGAAGATGTCGAATCCTGGTCGATTATAGCGCTGGGCGAGCCACTTCTGCGCGATCGCCATGCCCACGCTCGTGGCAACCCCCTGGCCCAGCGGGCCGGTGGTCGTCTCGACCCCCGACACCCAGTGGTACTCGGGGTGCCCCGGCGCCTTGCTGTCGAGCTGGCGGAAGCGGCGGATGTCGTCAAGGGAGACTGCTGGCCGCCCGAGCCGTTCGTATTCCGCGTTCACTGCCTTGGTCCCGGTCAGGTGGAGCACGGACCAAAGGAGCATGGAGGCATGGCCGTTGGAGAGCACGAAGCGGTCGCGGTCGGGCCAGATCGGATCCTCGGGGTCGAAGCGCAGCACCCGGTTCCAAATCGCATAGACCAGAGGCGCCAGCGCCATCGGCGTACCGGGGTGTCCGGAGTTGGCCTGCTGGACGGCGTCTATGGACAGGGTGCGGATGGTGTTGATCGATAATTGATCCAGTTGCTCGTTGGTCATGGTTTTCCCTTTTTCTGTTGGGGTGCAATTTGTCACGCGGCCACAACCGGGTTCTGCCACCCTCCCGGCGGCGACACCCGCTGGTCAACTTCGCTCGGTCCCCAGGTATTCGGCTCGTACTCGTAGACAGGTGTGGCGGCCTTCAGTGCCGGATCGACGATGCGCCACGCCTCTTCCACGTAGTCCTCGCGGGCGAAGGAGGAGGCGTCTCCCGCCATCGCGTCTCCGAGCAGCCGTTCGTAAGCGTCCATCTCGTCCGCCGTGGGATAGTGTTTCACCTGCAGTTCCACCTCCTGCCCGCACATCCTCTCGGCCGGGTCCATTGCCGTGGCCCCAAGGCCGATGGTCATGTCGGGACCGATTCGGAAGCGGAAGTAGTTGGCCGGAACAGTGCAGAGGGGGAAGAGCGATGGGGGCCGGCGCAGGCGGACAACAACCTCCGTGCAGGTGACTGGGAGGTTCTTCCCGGCGCGGAGGTAGAACGGCGTCCCTTGCCAACGCCAGGAGTTCACCAGCAGCCGCATCGCCGCGAACGTTTCCACCTTCGAATCCGCGGCCACGCCCTTTTCCGCCCGGTAGCCGCGGAATTGCCCACGGACCATGTCATCTGCAGCAAGGGGAAGCACCGCTTTCAGGAGTTTCACCTTCTCGTCCCGCACGGACTCGCTGTCCATGCGGATTGGCGGTTCCATCGTCAGATTCGCGAGCACCTGAAACAGGTGGTTCTGGATCACGTCGCGAATCACCCCAGTCTGATCGTAGAACGCGCCCCGACCCTCGACTCCGATGCTTTCAGACATCGTGATCTGCACGCTCTCGACGTACTTGCTGTTCCAGACAGGCTCGAGGAACGAGTTGACAAAGCGGAAGAAGACAAGGTTCTGCACCGGCCGCTTGCCCAGGTAATGATCGATGCGGAAGATGGCGCTCTCATCGAAAGCAGCGAGCAAGGTCCGGTTAAGTTCTTGCGCCGACCCGAAGTCGTGGCCGAACGGCTTTTCGATGATGACGCGGGCACCCTTCGCGCAGCCCGACTTACCGAGCTGTTCCACGACCACGCCGAACAACGCGGGTGGAATCGCGAGGTAAAACGCCGGCCGCTGGGCCGAGCCCAGCTCCTTGCGCACGGCTTCGAACGTTGCCGGGCTATGGTAATCGCCGCCGACGTAGCCTAATAGCGGGGACAGCTTGTCAAAGGCCACGGAATCGAATCCCCCGTGCTCCTTCAGGCTTTCGCGTGCCCGCGCCCGAAATTGATCCGAAGTCCAGCTGCGCCCGGCCACCCCGATTACGGGAACACGGAGACGGCCGCGTTTCACCATCGATTGGAGCGCCGGGAAGATCTTCTTGTAAGCCAGGTCGCCGGTGGCACCGAAGAAGACCAGGGCATCAGAAGCTGTTGGGTTCATGGATAAATTCTCCTCTTCGGGACATGGTTGACTTGGCAACTAAGGCCCTTACACTAACCCCGCTCGCCCGCCACCAGGATTGCGGCCGCCAGGCGAACCGGGCCGCGTGACCAGGGGCAACGCGAACTCCCCATTCCATTGAATGCCGTCGGCCCCCCCAACGCACAGAAAACTCAGGAAAATCGTCCGAGCTCGCCGCGGAGTTGCGAATCGGCGAGATCTCGAAGGAAGGGATGAAGGATGAGGGGTGAGGGATGAAAAAACACTGTCTTCCTTCATCCTTCATCCTTCATCCTTCATCCCTCATCCCTTCTCTGGGGGGCTACCGATGTCCGACACGCCGGACCGTTCTTCTGATTTGTCCCGCATCTTCGACGAGTTTCTGGTCAGGCGCCAGCTGGGCGAGTCGCCGATCCTGGACGAGTACTGCCAGCGCTTCCCCGATCTCGCGGAGCAGCTGCGGCTGCATGTCGATCTCTACGACGCCCTGGGGAGGCACGCCGGAACGGACTCCGCGGTCCAGAAAGACCTCACGAACCGCGTGTTGCCGCGCCGGACGCTCCGAAATCCGCCGTAGGTTACGTTCCGTCCGATGAGCAGCCCCAACGAATCGGCCGCTACCGTATTGAGCGGGTCTTGGGCAAGGGCGGTTTCGGCCTCGTCTACCTGGCTCACGACGACCAGTTGCAGCGGCTCGTGGTGATCAAGGTGCCGCATCGGGAACGCGTGGAACGCCCTGAAGATGCCCAGGCGTACTTGACTGAAGCCCGCACGGTCGCCAATCTGGATCATCCGAACATTGTGCCGGTTTATGACGTGGGCAGCACCGAGCAGTTCCCCTGCTACGTCGTCTCGAAATTCATCGACGGCACCGATCTTGCACGACGGCTCGGCAAGGAAGGCTGCCGCCGCGCGAAATCGTGGAAATCGTGGCGACCGTGGCCGAGGCGTTGCACCACGCTCACAAGCCGCCGCAGTTGCTGGTGCATCGGGACGTCAAGCCGGGCAACATCTTGCTCGACAGGAATGGAGAGCCGTTCGTCACTGATTTTGGATTGGCGTTGCGGGAGCGGGATGTTGGCAAGGGACCACGCTACGCCGGCACGCCCGCCTACATGAGTCCCGAACAGGCTCGCGGCGAAGGGCATCGTGTCGATGGCCGCAGCGATATTTTCAGCCTGGGTGTCGTCTTTTACGAAATGCTGACGGGGCGACGACCGTTCCATGGGGGAAACGACGACCGAAGTGCTGGAGCAAATCGCCAGCGGCGAGGTTCGTCCGCCCCGGCAAATCGACGACACGATCCCGAAGGAACTGGAACGCATCTGTCTCAAGGCTCTGGCAAAACGAGCGTCGGATCGCTACACCACGGCCAAGGACATGGCGGAAGACTTGCGGCATTGGCTCAGCACAGCAAGCGCGGATCGCAGCACGCCCACCTCAGACAGCCAGCCCATCAAGATCGTGCCGAAAGGCTTGCGGTCTTTCGACGCCCAGGACGCCGACTTCTTTCTCGAACTGCTCCCCGGCCCCCGCGATCGCGAGGGGCAGCCCGACAGCATTCGCTTCTGGAAGACGCGCATCGAAACGACGGACGCCGCAACCACATTTTCGGTCGGCCTGATCTACGGCCCTTCGGGGTGCGGCAAGTCGTCGTTGATACGCGCCGGGTTGTTGCCAAGGTTGGCGAACTCCGTGACGGCGGTGTATGTCGAGGCCACGGGCGAAGAGACGGAAGCCCGGCTGCTCTCAGGCTTGCGGCGACAGCTGGCTGATTTGCCGACCAATCTTGGCCTGATCGAGTCGCTGGCAGCGCTCAGGCAGGGGCGATTCATCAAAGGGGGGCAAAAGGTACTGCTGGTGCTGGACCAGTTCGAGCAATGGCTACACTCCAAACATCACGAAGAAAATACCCAACTCGTGCAAGCCTTGCGGCAATGCGACGGCGAACGTGTGCAGTGCATCGTCATGGTGCGTGACGACTTCGGCATGGCGGCGACTCGTTTCATGGCCGCACTCGATATGGGTATCGTCCAGGGCAACAACTTTGCCACGGTCGATCTTTTCGATCTTCGCCATGCCCGCAAAGTCTTGACGGCATTCGGCAGAGCTTTTTCCGCCTTGCCCGACCACGGCAACGAACTGACGAAGGAACAAAACGCATTCCTCGATCAAGCGGTGTCCGGTTTATCCCAGGATAACAAAGTCATCTCGGTGCGACTCGCATTGTTCGCCGAGATGGTGAAGGGTAGGCCTTGGACGCCCGCCACTCTCAAAGAAGTCGGCGGCACCGAAGGCGTCGGCGTCACCTTCCTCGAAGATACCTTCGCTTCCCGAGCCGCCAATCCGCAGCATCGCTTGCATCAGAAGGCAGCCCAGGCCGTTTTGAAATCTCTGCTGCCCGATGCTGGCACGGATATCAAAGGCCACATGCGGTCCCGGCAAGAACTGCTAGAAGCATCGGGCTATGTCGATCGGCCCGAAGGACTTCGAGGAACTTCTCCGCATCCTCGACAGCGAAATCCGCCTCATCACGCCCACCGACCCGGAAGGAAGGGATGAGGGAAGAGGGATGAGGGATGAAATAAACAGGGACCCCGTCTCCGGCTTGCCTTCATCCCTCATCCCTCATCCCTCATCCCTGATCCCTGATCCCTCATCCCTTCGATACTACCAACTGACGCACGACTACCTGGTGCCGTCGTTGCGAAGCTGGCTGACCCGCAAGCAGAAGGAAACCCGCAGAGGCCGGGCCGAGTTGCTGCTGGCAGATCAGGCCGCCGTGTGGAATGCGCGACCGGAAAACCGCCAACTGCCGTCGGTCGTCCAGTGGCTTCAGATCAAATGGCTCACCGCGACGAAGAACTGGACGCCGCCGCAGCGCAAGATGATGCGCCAGGCAACGCGTTTCCATGGTATGCGGGGCCTGGTCCTGACCGTGCTGATTTTGGCCGGGTCGGGGATTGGCCTGGCCCTTCGCAACCACGTTCATGAGCAGAACCAGGCGGACCACGCTGCGGGCCTGGTAAAGCAGTTGCTGGCCGCCAAGATCGACAAGGTGCCCCCGATCATCCAGGAAATCGAGGGCTACCGACGGTGGGCGGACCCTTGGTTGCGCGAGGAAAATGACCGGGCTGGAGCCCAATCGCCGCAAAAGCTCCAAACCAGTCTGGCCCTGTTGCCGGTGGATCCTGGGCAGACCAACTACCTCTATGATCGGCTGCTTGATGCCGAGCCGCATGAAGTCCCGGTGATTGCCGATGCCCTGGCCCCGCACAAGCAGGAGTTGCTGGAAAAGCTGTGGAGCGTCGTGGAAAATCCTGGTAAAGGAAAGGAGAAGCAACGGTTGCAAGCGGCATCGGCTTTGGCAAGCTTTGACCCCCAGAGCGACAAGTGGGTGAAGCACAGCCCGGGAATCGTCAACGACCTGGTTTTGGAAAACTCCATCGTTCTGGGTCAGTGGCGCGAGTCGTTTCGACCCGTGAAGAACTCGTTCCTGGAGCCGTTGTCCGCAGTCTTTCTGGATCATAGCTCAAAGCGATCCGACGAACGCATGGTGGCCACCAACCTGCTTGCCGACTACGCTGCCGATCGACCGGCTGTCCTCGCCGATCTGCTGATGGACGCCGACGAGAGACAGTATGCCCGAATCTATCCGGTGGTGAAGAAAAACAAGGACCGCTGCATCGCGGAGTTTGCCCGCGTTGTCGCCGAGCAACTCGAGGCCCCCAAAGAAAAGATCGTATTCGAGTCCACGGGAGTCATTGCCGAAAACGATCCCAAGGTCAAACCGCCGGTCGAATATCTTAAGTTCCGCACGCAAAAGGAGCAGGGGCTCATGCTGCCCTCCAAGCGATTTGCGGTCCAATTGAAAAGCGGCAAGACTTACGGGATAACGATGACCAGCAAAGAACTCGACTCGTTTCTGGTGCTGAGGGACAAGACGGGTGTCGACCTGGCGTTCGACGACGATAGCGGCGGCGAATTCAACGCCTTGATCGTGTACACACCCAGTGCGGATGATACCTGCACTGTTTTCGCTGCTTCTCTCCAGGCGTTTCACCAGGGGAGCGGCGCGTTTCAACTGAAAATCATCGAGTTGATTGCTGACGACCCCAGGGAGAAACTGGCGAAACGGCAGGCGAATGCGGCGGTCGCCCTGCTGCGGCTGAAGCAGGAGGAAATGGTTTGGCCGCTGCTTGCCCGCAGCCAGGAGCCCGATGATCCAAGGGTTCGGAGCTATCTGATCCACCGTTTTGGGCCACTCGGCGCCGAGGCCGCTGCCATCATCAAGCGTCTGGAGGAGGAGAAGGACGTCACGGTCCGGCGGGCGCTCGTCCTGAGTCTGGGAGAATTCAGCGCCGAGCAGCTGCCGCACCATTCCCGGCGTGCCCTGCTGCCGAAGCTGCGTGCCATTTATCAGACCGACGCCGATGCGGGATTGCATGGAGCGACGGAATGGCTGTTACGGCAATGGGACGACAGGGAATGGTTGCAAAAAGTCAACCTTGAGTGGGCCAAGGGCAAAGAGGCTCAAGCAAAGCGACTGGACGATATCAAGCAGCGGCTCAAGGCGAGTCAGGCGGCGCCGGACCCGCAAGCGGCGCAGTGGTACGTTGATGGTCAGGGTCACACGATGGTAGTCATTCCCGATCCGGGGAAACCTTTCCTGATGGGATCGCCGATTACGGAGGTTGGCAGGGACAGCGACGTCACCGAGATCCAGCACAAGATGAGAATCCCGCGGACCTTTGCCCTTGCCGCCAAGCCGGCGACATGGGAGCAGTACATGAAATTCTACGATAATATCGTCGTGGGCCTCGAGTACAAGCGCATGGCGGATTTGCCGGCGGTGGGCAGATCGTGGTTTATGGCAGCCGCCTATTGCAACTGGTTGAGCCAGCAGGAGGGCATTGACCCAATGCAATGGTGTTACGAAATCGAACCGGCGGGAGAGCCGGGGGGGGAGGTGAAGGTCGTGAAATTGCGGGCGAATTACCTGAGCTTGCAGGGCTATCGCTTGCCGACGGAAGCGGAGATGGAGTACGCCATTCGCGCGGGAGCGGTCACGAGCCGGTTTTTCGGGGAGACGGAGGACCACGGCGGCCGCGTCAAATTCCACCGAAATTATAGGGATGGCCTTGATTTGGTCAAGTGTACAGGTCTACGATTCTCCCGACACTCGCCCGGAACAAGGAGAACCGTATGGCCGCTACCAGCGTGGGATCGATCAAGAAGCACTTTCGCAAGCTGTGGGATCCGCGGGTCACTGGGCGAACGAAGCATGGTCTGGGAGACATCCTCGTCATGGCCATCTGCGGCGTGATCGCCAATTGCAATGGGTGGCGCGAAATCGCCTTGTTCGCGCAAAAGCGGCAGACGTGGTTCAGACGCTTTTTGACGTTGCCCAATGGCATTCCGTCTCATGATACCTTTGAACGCATCTTCAACTTGCTCGACCCCAAGGCCTTCCAAGCGAGCTTCATTGGCTGGATCAAAGAAATATCTGATCTGGTTGGACTGAAGCACATTGCCATTGATGGCAAAGCCTTGCGTCATTCCGCGAATCCGGGCAAAGGTTTGGGAATGCTGCATTGTGTGAACGCCTGGGCGACCGAGCAGCATGTGATTCTCGGCCAAGTGATGACGGACGCAAAATCCAATGAAATCACGGCAATTCCGAAGCTCTTGGAACTCCTGGATCTGCACGGTGCATTGGTGACCATTGACGCCATGGGTTGCCAAAAGGCGATTGCCAAGAAAATCGTTGAACGCGGCGGCGACTACGTCTTGAACGTGAAGGCCAACCAAAAACATTTGTTGGAGGACATTCAAGCCACGGTGGAAAAAGCAGTCGACGGTTTACTGCCATCGGAGGTCGTGGAGGAATACACCAAAGTAGAATCTGGGCATGGCCGACAGGAGGAACGCCACTATACGGTGATCCATAACGCGGAAGGTATTCGCGACCGCGACCAATGGGAGAAGCTCACCACGGTTGGCATGTGCCGCACGGACAAGACGATCGACGGGGAGACCACGACAACGGTGAAGTATTTTATCGGCAGCAAAAAAATGAGCGCCCGCAAATATGGCAAGGTGATACGCGGCCATTGGGGCATTGAAAACAACTTACATTGGCAGTTGGACGTCAATTTTGGAGAAGACGCGAGCACCATCAACCACCGCAAAGCCGGGGAGAATTTTGCGGCGCTACGGCGCATCGCCTTGAGTTTGGTGAAGCAACATCCGAGCAAAGAAAGTATAGGCAGAAAAAGGATGGCAGCCGCGTTAGACCCTGCTTTTCTCGCGGAAATCATCACGGGAACTAGCAAGCATGGTAAACTTTAATGCGGCCGCCGTGGACGGAGGACTTGTTGCCGAAATACTCGTGGTACATGAAAAATTCGCAGCTATTGACGTGGCCGGTGGGGATTTTGAAGCCAAATGATTTTGGGTTGTTCGACGTGCAGGGAAACGTGTTCAACTGGTGTCAAGAGCGCCTGCGCACTACTCCTCGAGCCGCCTCCGATGACAAGGAAGATTTGGAGTTGGACGTTGAACCAAAAGGACGCCGGAAAATACGTGGCGCCGCGTTCACGAGTCGAGTGCCACAGGTGCGTTCCGCCTTCGGCACTTATGTTGAGCCAGAGAATTATTACGACTTCAACGGTATTCGTGTGGCGAGGACGATATCGCTTGACCCCCTCTCCACTTTGGGCGTAACCGCCTCCCCGCTCCCGTGGAAACGCCGCTATTTCAAGGACTTATGACAAACTGAAACCAATTGGCCACGGTGTTCTGTGACAGCTGGCCAATTTAGATTTTCCGCATATTTCGCCAGAAGGCTGGTCAACCAATGCGTGGTGTCAAAAACTGCCCTGTTTTGCGGCAAAAGCCGTCGCCAACGCTCGCTTTGGTTTATCCAGTCCTATGCAAATCCCCCAATTTACGGAGCGGGCGGGCGGTTACGCCCTCCACTTTACCTTTAACTTCCCCGAAAAGGGCGCTCGATCAAGTCGGCACAATCGTTCTTGACAAGAAAGACAGTCTCACCGAGAAGGATTCCGGGTGGATACCGAACAATCCCCAGGGGGACCGAGTTCTCAAAAAAGTTTCCGGCAATCCCCATAAAGTCTACACGCTCAAGCTGATGAAAGGAGACAAGATCCTCATCCGGCTCAAGAGTGCCGACAAGAAAATCGATCCTGTGGTGGCACTTGAGGATTCCAAAAAGAACCTCATCGATTACAACGACGATGAGGACAACGCTAACAATATTCTCGATTCCAGGCTGGTCGTGTTAATTCCCGAAGACGGCGAATACCGCATTATTGCTACATGCTACTCCCACGAAGTCATCGCGAACAAATATGGCGACTTTCATTTGACCGTTGAGAAAATCAGGACGATAGCGCCCACCGACACCAGGGCGGAACCATTGGACAAAGCGAAGCTCGTTGGGACCTGGGAGTTTGTCAAGTCGTCAGAAAAAAAATCTCCACTCTCCGGCTCGATGGTCGAGTTCACCAAAGACGGCAAACTGAAGATGTCCATCCAATCGGGCAACCAGGCCATTACCATCGAGGGCACTTACTCCCTGGACGGAGATACGCTGAGAATCGTCACCGAGGGACCCGATAGGGAGGATGCCACCCACACGATGAAGATCATCAGACTGACCGACAGGGAATTGGTGACGGAGGAAATGACGCTCGGCAATACCGGGACGACCGAGCTGAGGAAAAAGTAACGCGCGTCTCCTGTAATACTCGCCGAAATTCCGCGGACTAATGAATGCCTCACCCCGTGGCGTGGGGTATTTTTTGACTCGCTCCAATCAACCGATCCATTCAACGACCCCGAAAATCAACATGAGTGGAAGGTGTTTCGCAGCGTATGCGGCGTTTTTTTTAATTCCGTGTGCGGTCCGCAGTCAAACGGCATTTAGGGAGATGGAAGCAGTTTGCTCTGCCCTTGTGCGAACGGCGGTGCGGCAAACGAGAGCAATGAATTGCCATCAGAATTTGAGGAGCAGCAATGAGCGCAACTGTCCAATGGAAGCGATTTCAACAACACCTGTGCCGGGTTCCAGCCCTTGAAATGACGTTGGATGTCAGCCGGATGCGGTTCGAAGATGGTTTCCTGGAACAAATGGCCGCACCCATAGAGCTCGCATTCGAATCAATGGACGCCCTCGAAGGAGGGGCCGTCGCCAATCCCGACGAGAAACGCATGGTGGGGCACTACTGGCTCCGCGCACCTGACCTGGCGCCGTCGTCGTCAATCGCGGCCGAGATCCGTAGCACGATCGAGGAAATCAAACGGTTTGCTCGGGCCGTGCATGAGGGCGCCATCCGGCCATCCGAAGCATCGCGGTTCACGGACCTGCTTTGTATCGGCATCGGCGGCTCGGCCCTCGGCCCGATGTTCGTAGCCGACGCTCTTGGCAATCCGGGAAACGACCCGATGCGAGTCCACTTCATCGACAACACAGATCCCGATGGAATTGCCCGCACCCTTGAGGGGCTGGCGGGACGGCTTGACGAAACGCTTTGCATCGTCACGTCCAAGAGTGGTGGCACGCCGGAACCGCGCAATGCGATGATGCTCGTGGATCAGGCCTTTCGCAAAGAGAAAGTGGATTTCTCGAAGCGCGCCGTGGCAATTACCATGCCCGGTTCGCAGTTGGATCAGACCGCCAAGTCTCAAAATTGGCTTGCCCGCTTCCCCATGTTCGACTGGATTGGGGGCAGGACCAGCGTGATGTCGGCTGTCGGCCTTCTGCCCGCGGCACTCCAAGGTCTGGACATCGACAAATTGCTGGCGGGCGCTGCTGCATGCGACGCGGCCACGCGCGGCCACGACATCCGCAGCAATCCCGCAGCCCTCATGGCATTGGTGTGGTACAGCGCAACCGGCGGAAAGGGGAAGAAGGACATGGTTGTCCTGCCCTACAAGGATCGATTGTTGCTGTTCAGCCGTTACCTGCAACAGCTTGTCATGGAGTCGCTGGGTAAACGCCTAAACCTCAAAGGCGAGCGCGTCGAACAAGGCATTGCCGTGTACGGCAACAAAGGTACCACAGACCAGCACGCCTACGTACAGCAGCTTCGGGACGGCGTGAACAACTTCTTCGTCACTTTCATTCGCGTACTGGAGTCTGGTGGATCCGCTAAGGAGGTAGAGCCTGGCGTCACGGCTGGCGACTACCTGCATGGCCTTCTGCTCGGCACCCGAGCAGCCCTGTTCGAAAGTGGCCGCGAATCCATGACCATCACGATTTCGCGCGTTGATGCCCGGACTATCGGCGGGCTGATCGCTCTCTTCGAGCGGGCCGTGGGTCTGTATGGCAGCTTGATCGGCATCAACGCCTATCACCAGCCGGGGGTCGAGGCCGGCAAAAAAGCGGCGGCATCGATTTTGCTTCTGCAAGGAAAGGTGATTTCTGCCCTTGCGAAATCGCCGAAAACGGCTGAACAAATCGCGTCGACTCTCGGCGTGCCTGATGAGTCCGAAACAGTCTGCTTGCTTTTGGAGCACTTGGAGGCCAATGGCCGAGCCCGTTCCGAAAAAACCGACGGCCCTGGTGCAATGACCTATAGCAAAGTCTGACCCTTTTCCCATTAGCCACCACGCGACCAATAACGAGGTAACAGCATGAATCTTCTCGAATCGCTGAAACGCTGGACGACGGTGGTCGCCGACACGGGCGACATCGATGCCATCGCGGCGCACAAACCGCAAGACGCGACGACCAATCCGTCCCTGCTTCTGCAAGCGGCTCAGAAGCCGCAGTACCAGAAACTGGTGGACGACGCGCTCAGCTTTGCTGTCCGCACCGGCAGGAACCAGGCCGATCGCAGCGTCGCATTCATGGACAAACTTTTCACCGACTTCGGCTGCGAAATTCTCAAGATCGTCCCCGGGCGTGTTTCCACCGAGGTCGATGCCGGGCTCAGTTTTGATACTGAGGGCACTCTCACCAAGGCTCGGCGCCTCATCGAGCTGTACCAGAAAGCTGGGATCGGTCGCGAGCGCATCCTCATCAAGATCGCCAGCACCTGGGAAGGAATCCGAGCAGCGGAGCAACTGGAGCGCGAAGGAATTCACTGCAACCTGACGCTGCTTTTCAGCTTCGCCCAGGCAGTTGCCTGCGCCGAGGCCGGCGTGACGCTGATCTCGCCGTTCGTCGGGCGGATCTATGACTGGTATCGCAAGGAGCGCGGTGTCAAGGACATCCCCGCCGACGAAGATCCCGGTGTCGCATCCGTCAGGCGGATTTACGACTACTTCAAGAAGTTCGATTACAAGACGCAAATCATGGGCGCGAGCTTCCGCAAGGTGGAGCAGATCGTTCGCCTCGCCGGGTGTGACCTCCTGACCATCAGTCCCGAGTTGCTGGTGCAATTGGAAAAGATCGAGGGTTCGGTTCCCCAAAGCCTGAGCGTGGAGGCCGCCAAGAAATGCAACACCGAGAGAATCCATCTGGATGAGAAAACATTTCGCTGGCTGCACAACGAAGACGCCATGGGGACGGAGAAACTGGCCGAGGGAATTCGGAAGTTCTACGCCGACGCGCGTAAGCTGGAGCAGTATGCCCAGGCTCGAGTGACCCAGAAGATGGCAAGTTGAACAGCCGACTAATCGCCTGTGGAACTACGTGGGTCGATCGCTTGAATTATGTCCTGACAATGGAGACAGCTATGCAACTGGGAATGATCGGACTCGGCCGAATGGGCGCCAACATGGTGCGGCGACTGCTGAAAGGAGGTCATCAATGTGTGGTCTTCGACAGGTCGCCGAAAGCAGTCAAGGAATTGACTGACGAGAAAGCGATTGGTGCGTCGTCGCTCGCGGACATGGCGAAGAAGCTCGCCAAGCCTCGTGCAGTCTGGCTGATGGTCCCGGCCGCGGTCGTGGACAAAACGATCTCAGACCTCCTGCCCTACCTCGAGGACGGGGACATTCTCATTGACGGAGGCAATTCCTACTACGTGGACGACATTCGGCGCAAAGGAACTGGGGCCTCGAGGGATTCATTACGTGGATGTTGGCACCAGCGGCGGCGTTTGGGGATTGGAACGCGGCTACTGCATGATGATCGGCGGCCCGGATGCCGCGGTGCAGCGCCTCGATCCAATCTTTGCTAACTTGCGCCTGGAGTGGGCGACATATCGCGCACTCCAGGGCGGGAGCAGATCGGCGGCACCGCCGAGCGGGGCTATCTGCACTGCGGGCCCTCTGGCGCCGGGCACTTCGTCAAGATGGTGCACAACGGCATCGAATACGGCATCATGGCCGCATATGCCGAAGGCCTGGCAGTGTTGCGCAACGCCAATATCGGCAAGCAGCAGCACGAGATCGACGCCGAAACGACACCCTTACGCGACCCCGAGCACTACCAGTTCGACCTCAATCTGCGCGATATCGCGGAGGTGTGGCGGCGCGGCAGCGTGATCGCCTCGTGGTTGCTGGATCTTACCGCAACGACTCTGGTCAAGGATGCTGCTCTCTCGGAGTTTTCGGGCCGGGTCTCGGACTCGGGCGAAGGCCGCTGGACCATCAAGGCCGCGATCGACGAGGCCGTGCCGGTGCCTGTGCTCACGACGGCGCTGTACGAACGCTTCGCGTCACGCGGTGAAGCGGATTTCCAGGACAAACTGCTTTCGGCCATGCGCTTTCAGTTCGGTGGACATCTTGAAAAACCGGTCGAGAAGTAACAATGCCTGAGAAAATCGAAAAAAGCCTCCTGGAGCTTGACTTCGCGTCGCTGACCCAACGGACGTTCAGCCCGTCGCCGGCCGCGTGGGAAGATCAAGTTGTCTATTTTCTGCTTCTGGATCGGTTCTCCGATGGGAACGAGCACGGTGGCTTCCGAGACAGCGATGGACACCCGGCAAGCACCGGAACCACGCCGCTCTACACCCCGGAAAGCCCCGGTCGAGTCGACTACGATGTTTGGTTCCGTGCCGGTGGCGGCTGGCAAGGCGGCACGCTCCGGGGCTTGAAAAGCAAACTCGGCTACCTGCGGCGTCTCGGCATCACTGCCCTTTGGGTCAGCCCGATTTTCCGACAAGTGGCGTTCGAGCCGAGCTATCACGGTTATGGAATTCAGAACTTTCTCGACGTGGATCCTCACTTCGGGACACGAGAAGAGTTCCGCGACTTTGTTCAGGCAGCACACCAGCACGGAATCTACATCATTCTCGACATCATTGCCCACCACACTGGAAATGTCTTCGCGTATGCCGCGGATCGGTACACAACCCAGGACCCGGCAACGGGCAAGTGGTACAGCGATCCGCGCTGGGACGGTAAGCCATACGCAGTCCAGGGCTTCCTCGACCGGGAGGGGCAGCCCACTTTGCCGTTTGATTCGCCCGATGAGGCTCGACTGGAAGCGGCCTGGCCGGATGGCGCCATTTGGCCCCAAGAGTTCCAGCAACCCGACCTTTTTCTTCGGAAAGGGCACATTAGCAGCTGGGATTATTTCCCGGAGTATGCCGAGGGCGACATGTTCGACCTGAAGACTCTCGACCTTTGGGCGAAATGGGAAGGACAATACCGCAAGGGTTCCTCGGCCTTGGATCATCTTGCCGTCGTCTACTGCTTTTGGATCGCCTACGCCGATATCGATGGTTTTCGAATCGACGCCGCCAAGCATATGGGAAACGAGGCCCTGCGGACATTCTGCGACGTGATCCGGGAGTTTGCTCAGAGCATCGGCAAGGAGCGCTTTCTCTTGGTTGGTGAGATTGCCGGCAACTGCCAGCAGGTTTGGGAAGTTGTGGAAAAAACCGGGTTGGACGCAGCATTGGGGATCGAGGACATCCCCGGCAAACTGGAACGAATGGTCACGGGTTACGCCGACCCCGCCGATTATTTTTCCCTGTTCAGAAACTGGGTGTTGGACGCGCAGCAGGAACACCGTTGGTACCGCAACCAGGTGGTTACCCTGGTGGACGACCACGACCAAGTTCGCAAGGGCGGCGGCAAGTGGCGGTTCTGCGGCGACAGCCAAGTCCGCGATCTGGCGTTCAACGTGCTGGCCGTTCAATTGACGACCATGGGCATTCCCTGCATCTATTACGGTTCGGAGCAAGCCTTTGACAGTGGCGGCAGGCCCAGTGGCTCGGACCTTGTGTTGCGGGAATCCATGTTTGGCGGCCGCTTCGGCGGCCTGGGTACGCAGGGGCGACACTTCTTCAATGAAGACAGTAATCTCTACCGCGCCCTGGCCGAACTCATCGACTTACGGAAGAAACTGCTGCCGTTGCGCAGAGGCAGGCAGACGCTGCATCGCATTTCCGGCGACGGCGTCAGCTTCGGACTGCCGCGCCGACTGGGTGACCGCATGCGTTCGCTTGTGTCCTGGTCAAGGCTCTTTATCGACCAGGAGGTGCTGATCGCCGTGAACACCGACGAGGCTCAGTCGGTCACAACCTGGTCCACGGTTGCGCCCACGTTTCGAGTCGAGAGAGACCAGCTTCATCTGATCTTCTGGTACGCCCCGAAGCCGGCTCCCCGGCCGACAGGATCGTTGACCGTGGAGCGCAAAAACGGGCTGCTATGCGTCCAAATGACGCTTCCGCCTGCGGGGTTCGTCATTTATCAGGCAGCGCCCGGATTGGATCGTCTGGGCCCAAGCTCGCCTCCTGACTTGCAACCGTGGCAGCCGCACGCTTTCGACGGCAAGCCGTGAGACGGAAGCCGGTATGGGAAACCTTGATTCGCAAACTTAGGAGTACATGCCGATGACAATCGGTTACGACAAGCCGCTATACGTGTTGCCATTTGATCACCGTGCCTCGTTCTCGAAGGAACTATTCGGCTGGCATGGCACACTGAGCCTGGAACAGGTCGCGGAGATTGCCGCCGTCAAACGCATCATTTTTGACGCAGCCAAAGCAGCCATGGCAGCCGGAGTGCCCAAGCAACGCACCGGCATCCTTGTCGACGAGCAGTTCGGCGCCGCCATTCTGCACGATGCGCGGGAGGAAGGACTGATCACTGCCTGTCCCGCGGAAAAAAGCGGGCAGCAGGAATTCGACTTCGAATACGGCGCGGACTTTGCCCGCCACATCGAGGAATTCAATCCGACCTTCTGCAAGGTGCTTGTTCGCTATAACCCAGAGGGGGACAAAGCTTTGAATCGGCGTCAGTCCGCTCGCCTGCGGACGCTGTCGGACTACTTGCACGCAAGCGGTCGACTATACATGTTCGAGCTGCTCGTTCCTCCCACCGCTGCTCAGCTACAGCTCCTCAGCGGCGACAAGAAGGCATACGACCTTCAGTTGCGTCCTACACTGATGGACCAAGCGATTCAGGAACTACAAGACGCTGGCGTCGAGCCCGACGTCTGGAAAATCGAAGGACTCGACCGCAAGGAGGATTGCCAGAATATCGTGCTGGCGGCTCGGCGCTGGCCGCGACAAGGTCGGCTGCATCGTTCTCGGTCGCCACGAAATCGAGGAAAGAGTTCGGCACTGGCTCACGACTGCCGCATCAGTTCCTGGATTCATCGGATTCGCGGTTGGCCGGACTTCCTTTTGGGATCCGCTTGTTGACTACCGTGCCAAGAAGATTCCTCGAGAAACCGCTGTTGCACGGATAGCCGCGTCCTTCCGCGGGTGGGTAAACGTGTTTGAGAATCCTCAAAGCGACGAGCGTTCGACGGTTGCTGAAGCAACCAATCATTCGGCAAAGTCCGACCAATTGAGGGGACAGATCGCAGTGTGATTTTGTGCGGCGAAATTGATACGAAGCTAAGCAGTCAGGACTTGAAAAGGACACGGCCATGAAGACCAAGCAAGAGACGGCCCCTCGGAGCATAGCGGGCGACGATGAATCGGCGAACATCCCCGAAAAATTTGGCTGCGGCCCCGTGCAACTCTCCGGCACCGGGAACTCCCTCTACGAGCGGCACCTGTTCTTCGACCATGTTATCAAACCGACAGCCGTCGGCCCCCGCGAGCGCTTCGAGGCATTCGCTCGCTCCGTGCGCGACATCCTCTCGCAGCGATGGGTGCGAACGGAGGATGCCTACCATCGCGAGAACCCCAAGCGTGTCTACTATCTTTCGATGGAATTCCTCATCGGCCGCTCCCTGGCAAATAATGCGATGAACCTATTGCTCGATCCGCTTGCCGGGCAATCGGTCAAGCAGGGGAACCTCGATTGGCTTGCCATTCTCGAGCAGGAACCAGACGCCGGGTTGGGGAACGGTGGTCTCGGCCGCCTCGCGGCGTGCTTCCTCGACTCGATGGCCACCATGCAGCTTCCGGCTATGGGTTACGGTCTACGCTACGAGTACGGCATGTTCCGACAAACCATCAAAGACGGTTGGCAGCACGAACAGCCGGACAACTGGCTGCGCCACCCGGACCCTTGGGAGGTAATGCGTCCTTACGAGAAAGTGGAGGTTAAACTGAACTGCTCGTTCGAGGTGCGCGGTGGAGCTCTACCGCGCCATCGTTGGCAAGTTATCCAAGTTGATAGGCATACCCTACGATCGCCCGGTCGTGGGCTATGGCGGTAACACCATCAACACACTTCGCCTCTGGTCCGCGGCTGCTCCTGACTATTTCGATTTTCAGGTGTTCAGCCACGGGGAATTCGTCGGCGCGGTGGCCGAGACCCTTGAGGCCGAGGCCTTGACGCGAGTGCTGTATCCCGATGATTCCACGTGGATGGGGCAGGGGCTGCGCTTCGTGCAGGAGTATTTTCTCGTCGCCTGTTCACTCGCTGATCTCGTACGACGATTTAGGCGCAACAATTCGGATTGGACCAAACTTCCTGAAAAGGTCGCGATCCAGCTCAACGACACGCATCCTTCGATGGCCGTGCCCGAACTGATGCGCATCCTGCTGGACGACGCCCAGCTCGGCTGGGACCAAGCCTGGGACATCACTCAGCGAACACTGGCTTACACGAACCACACGTTGCTGCCGGAAGCCCTGGAGAAGTGGCCCGTCGCCTGGTTCGAAACGTTGCTTCCCCGGCACCTGGAAGTCATCTTTGAAATCAATCGCCGACTGCTCGAGTCCGTTCGGGATCAGTTCCCAGGCGACGAGGGACGCCTCGCGCGAGTGAGCCTGATCGAAGAGGGCCCGAACAAGCACGTGCGCATGGCCAACCTGGCCATCGTCGGGTCGCACAGCACCAACGGCGTGGCCGCCATTCACTCGAAATTGCTTCGCACGGTCACGGTCAAAGACCTTTCCGAGCTCTTCCCCACACGGTTCAGCAACAAGACTAACGGGGTCACGCCACGGCGCTGGCTGTTGCTGGCGAACCCGGCGCTCGCCCAAACGATCATCGAGGCCATCGGCACTAGTTGGATCACCGACCTCGAACAGTTGCGCAAACTCAAGCCGCTTGCCGGCGACAAAGTCTTTCGCGACGACTTCCTCAAGGCCAAACGCGAAGCGAAATCGCAATTTGCTCACTGGCTCAAGACAACATCGGGACAGATCGTGGACCCGGACACCATTTTCGATTGTCAAGTGAAACGCATCCACGAATACAAGCGGCAATTGCTGAACGCGCTTCGAGTGGTCGTGCTCTACAACCGGCTGCGGCAGAACCCGGGACTCAAGATGACGCCGCGGACCTTTATCTTCGCGGGCAAGGCGGCGCCCGCCTATTATCTCGCCAAGGTCATCATCAAGTTCATCAACAACCTGGCCGGAACGATCGACTCCGACCCGACAATGCGCGGCCGCATCAAGGTTGTGTTCCTGCCCGAATACCGCGCCACGCTCGCCGAGCGGTTGATTCCGGCCAGCGATGTCTCCAACCAGATTTCGACGGCCGGCTTTGAAGCCAGCGGAACGAGCAACATGAAGTTCATGATGAACGGGGCGCTGACCATTGGCACACGCGATGGCGCGACCATCGAAATGGCCGAGGAAGCAGGCGAAGAAAACTTCTTCCTTTTCGGCCTGACCGCGGACCAGGTGGCCGCCAGCCGGAGCTGGTACAACCCGCACTGGCACTATGAGAACGAGCCGGAAACGCGGGCGGCACTGGACTTGATCTTCTCCGGTCATTTCAACAGCCATGAACCGGGAATCTTCAATCCTCTGCGCGACACGCTTTTGAGGCGCGGAGACCACTACATGCATTTGGCGGATCTCAAGTCCTACCTGGAAGCGGACCAACGTTTGGTCGATCTGTATGCCGACCCCGAGGGCTGGGCACGCAAGGCCATCCTGAACGTAGCCGGCTCGGGAAAGTTCTCCAGCGACCGCACCATCGCCGATTACGCGGCCTCTGTTTGGAACGCGGAGCCGTGCCCGGTTTGAGCCCGCCACGCCTAAGGTTGGCCTACTACTTTGGCACTGGCCAGGAAGTAGCCCGATGGTTCTTTTCGGCCGGCGGCGCTGCGGGACCGGGATACTGGCCAACTCTATACGTTGGACCAGGCGCCGATACAATCTCGCTGGCACCATTTGCGCGCCTTATTGCTCGAGATCGGCCGAATCGAACCGATGTCTCCTTGTGGCAGGTGTGAAGTCGAGAAGAAATAAGAAATATCCGATCAACAGCAAGCACACGGCGGAAGCTTGATGCCTGAGATCTTTTTCCAGGACGTGAGCAAAACCTACGGCAAGGAAGCAGCCTTGCTTGGAGTGACTGTCGCCTTTGAGGACGGCGTCACAACGGCTGTCGTCGGACCCAGCGGCAGCGGCAAGTCTACGCTCCTGCAACTCATTAACGGCCTGGTGCGCCCTAGCTCTGGTACGATACACGTTCACGGCAAACCGATCGACTATAACCGACTGCCAGAGCTGCGGCGGCAAATCGGTTACGCCGTCCAGGGAACCGGGCTCTTGCGCACCTGACCGCCGAACGGAATATCACGCTGTTGGCGTGTGTGGTGGGTTGGGATGGCGAGCGTATTCGCGCCCGCGCCGAGGAGCTGATGCAGCGCGTCGGCTTGCCGTGGACGTTTGGCGGCCCGCTACCCGCACGAGCTGTCCGGTGGTCAGCAACAACGTGTCGGCCTGTGCCGGGCGATGATGCTCCAGCCGCCGCTTTTCTTGCTCGACGAGCCTTTCGGCGCCCTCGATCCCGTTATCCGAAACGACATCCAGCAGGAGTTTCTGAACTTGCAGCAATCGGAGCCGCGCACCATCATACCATCATACTGGTTACGCATGATTTGTACGACGCGCTGAGACTGGCGCAGCGGCTCATCGTTCTCGAGCGCGGCCGCCTCGCCCAGCATGGACCTGGCGATAAGGTTGTCAACGCGCCGGCGAATGAGTTCGTGCGCGAATTTCTTCCTGACCCACCTCAAGGCGTGAGGGGCCAATCATGCTCAGTCGGACCTGGCGCAATCGTACTTGGTGCCGTTGCATCTGCTGCGTTCTGGCCATCCTCCTGGCCGCGCCCGCTCCCCTGGCAGAAGCGAGCCTGGAACGCCCGATCGTCATCGGTTGCAAGCAGGATGTCGAGGGACAGGTGCTGGCCGAGATCATGGCCCAGCTCCTGGAGAATCGTGGCTTCGCCGTCGAGCGTCGCTTCTCCCTGGGCGGCACCCTCATTTGCTTCGAGGCACTCAAGCGCGGCGCCATCGACGTTTACCCAGAATACTCCGGCACGATTGAGCAAGCCATCCTGCAACTGCCCAGTCGGGTTTCGCATGACCGGCTGCATTGCCGCCGCGCCAGGCCGTCAAACCGCCGGCCCGGCCGCGCACAGCCGGGATGGGGTTCGCCGGACGCACACCAAAAAGCTCCTTTTACCGATTTATTGATGAAGTCATTCCTGCTGCAACACAAGATGCACTGTTGCACAGCGTTATGATTCGAAAAATCGATCCTGAAAAAAACATCATGATCGGTGAAATCCAATCAGAATCCGAGAAGAAAAAATGGGGCGTAACCGCCCCTCCGCGTATGCGTAACCTGTTATTTCCAAAGGCATTGCGGTCTTGGCAGTCTAGCCAAAACGGCCTCCCGCGGATAGATTTGCAGCTGTGCAGCTGTACGAACCCACCGCAAGGAGGCCTGACTCATGAGCATGGCAGATTCACTGACGGTTCTCAAGCTGGAATTGACGCAAAATGTCGTTCCACAGATCGTTGACTTGCTGGCCCAAGCGCTGGCCGATGAGACGCCCGTTCATCAAGTGGAAGGGGGGCTCTGGGAATTATTGCTAAAAGCCGGTCACCAAGCCCTGCGGGCGTTTTTCGACAGACATGGTACGGGCGATCTCGGCGAGCAAATCACCCTGCCCGACGGTCAGGACATCCACCGCTTGGAGAAGTTGCATTGCCGCCGCTATGTATCGATTTTCGGTGAATTCGTGCTGCCCAGAACGGTCTACGGCAGCCGCGAAGGGCAAGCGTTGGAATTCGTACCTTTGGACAATCGCCTGCAATTGCCGGACGGTGTCTATTCCTATTTGCTGCAGGACTGGGATCAATCGTTGGCCGTGGAGCAAGCCTTCGGCAAAGTGAGCGAGACCATCGAGCGGATGCTCAAGCTCCGCCAGCCGGTGGACAGCTTGGAAGGCATGAACCGGCAAATGGCGCGGGACGTTGGCGAATTTCGCGATTTGCTCGGAACTCCGCCCGCAGCGGAGGAGGGCGCGATTGTGGTGGTGTCGGCGGACCAGAAAGGAATTGTCATGCGGGGCCAAGGAACGCCGACTATGTGCGGCGGCGAGCGTCCGGAAGGCCAGCGTGCCAATCAAAAAAAGATGGCTACGGTCGGTGCGGTGTACACGATCGACCCCTACGTGCGCACTGCCGCGGACGTGGTGGCCGCGCTGTTCCGTGATCCTGATTACGAAGCTCCGCCGCGCCCCGAGCCGTGTCACAAGCGGATCTGGGCCAGTTTGCCTCTGGAAGGGGCGCAGCCCAAAAGCAGCATTGATGTCGTATTCGGGTGGTTGTGGTGGGAATTCCCGCAACGCAATGCAAAACTGAAGCGGCCGTCGGTTAGCCTATGCGATGGCCAGAAAGCACTCTGGGAAGCCTGCGTGAAGTATCTGCCCGAGGAGAACTTGGTGCAAATTTTAGATTTATTGCATGTCACGCCACGGCTGTGGGCCGCTGCGAAACTGCTCTACGGCGTCAAAGGTAAGGAGGTGCTGCCGTCGGTGCGGCACTGGATCACGGAAGTGCTGGAAGGCAAGGTCGACAAGGTGATCAGAACCCTGCGTCGCTACGGCAAAGTCAAGGGACTAAAGGGGGCCAAAAAGAAAGCGTTGGCGCGGATCACCAATTATTTGCACACCAACCGGCAGCGTATGCGTTACGACGAGTATTTGCGTCAGGGCTACCCGATAGCCCGTGGGATCATTGAGGGGGCTTGCCGTCACCTGATTAAAGACAGGATGGAGCGGGCAGGTATGCACTGGACAATGGCGGGTGCCCAAGCAATGCTGGATGTTCGCAGCGTTTGGACCTGCAACCAATGGAGCCAATTTCAACAATACCGCATAGATCGAGAAATAGCCCGCCTCTATCCAAATCGCGAACTTGTGGCCGGGGAAGCGTACTTTGCAATGGCTGCGTAGCGGTGAGCGGGCGGGCGGTTACGCCCAACGCCTTCGAGCAAGCGTTCGTGGATTTCCTTCATCAGGCGCAAGCTGACCGGCAACTGCGGCAAACGGGCGAGACCGTATTCCAGAGCATGCACGTAGTTGGCCACCTCGGCGACGTCGCCGGTTTTCTCGCTTTCCTCGGGTCGAGCCTCAAACAGAAGAAGCTGTTCGAGGCGGGTTACCGTGCCTTCGATCCTGCTCGACAGCACCGCCTCGCGGCGCAGAAAGGGACCGATCAACAGGTGCGGATTGGGCAGCATACTGCCGACGCCGGCCAGTTCCCCCAGCGCGCGGTCCGCTTCGGACACCTTCTTGGCCAGGCCGGCATCAAATGACAAAATTGGCGGCAGGGAGTCAGGCTCATACGTCGAGTACCCGTTGGGGTCGCGCACAACCCGCCCCGGTGCGTTCGCGGAGAATTCTTTCAGGCGCAAGCGATGCTCGTTCCACGAGTTGAGCGCAATTATACCCAAGTACGGTTACGTCGATGATTATTATACAAAAGGAGAGAAAAGTATAATAGTGGTGGCAAACTAAGGGGACGCATCAATTTCCAAACCCGAAGGCTGCGGAAATAGACCCGTTCCCTCTTGCTGTCGCTGACTGTTCACAAGACCGTGCTGCATCCGCGAAAGCTCGCTGGCATCCATGATAACCGAAAACCGGCGCCACGGTCGTTGCTTCTCCCTATGGCCCTTACAGCATTTTGGCATTGTAGCTCAATGCGACGACTTGCAGAAGTAAGCAGTCCCCTTATCTGCACCTTCCGGGCCGATATCCGCATATAATGAGCGACTGCCTACTGACGCGGTTGCAGCACGGCGAGTGCCGGCGGACGGCTGCGGAGGCCGAGTGACGCGTGCCAGCGCGTGAGGCGGCATGGGGAGGCGATGCCCTGCGTGTGAACGGGAGGCTGCGGCGACCGACCGCTTCTGCGGCGGCTGCGGGGCGGTCCTGCCTACGGCCGAACCGGCGCCGACCGGCCCCTATGAGCCACCCCCGGCTGCGGCCACCGGCCCGGGCGGGTTCGCGCCGGGGCAGGTGCTGGCGAGCCGCTACTGCGTGGTGGCGCCGCTGGGCCGTGGCGGCATGGGAGAGGTCTACCGCGCCGACGACTTGGCCCTGGGCCAGGCGGTGGCGCTGAAGTTCCTGCCGCCTGGGCTGGCCGGTGACGCCAACCGCCTGACCCGCTTTCGCAAAGAGGTCGCGGCGGCCCGCAACGTCAGCCACCCCAACGTCTGCCGCGTCTACGACCTCACCGAACACGAGGGCCAGCCCTTTCTGTCGATGGAGTTTATAGACGGCGAGGATCTGGCCAGCTTGCTGCGGCGCGTCGGCCGCCTGTCCGAAGAGAAGGGGTTGGAAGTTGCTCGCCAGCTGTGCGCAGCGCTCGCGGCCGTACACGACCGGGGGTTGCTGCACCGCGACCTGAAGCCGGCCAACGTCATGCTCGATGGCAGAGGCAAGGTGCGTCTGGCCGACTTCGGCCTGGCGGCAGTGGCCGGCGAGGCGCAGGACATCCGCTCGGGCACGCCGGCCTACATGGCCCCCGAGCAGCTGGCCGGACGCGAGGTGACGACCCGCAGCGACATCTACGCACTGGGGCTGGTGCTGTACGAGGTCTTTACCGGCAGGCCGGCGTTCCCCGCCAGGGACCGCGACGAGTTGCTGCGGCAGCAAGCGGAAGCCACGCCCCCGCCCAGCAGTCATCTCAGCGGCATCAACCCGGCCGTGGAGCGTGTCATTCTGCGTTGCCTGGAGCGGGAGCCGAAAGACCGGCCGCGTTCCGCTTTCGAGGTGGCGGCGGCCTTGCCGGGTGGCGATCCGCTGGCGGCAGCCCTGGCGGCCGGTGAAACGCCGTCGCCCGAAATGGTGGCCGCCGCGGGCGGGCAGGACTGGCTGGCCCCACGTCGGGCGGTCCTCTGCCTTGCGCTGACGCTCCTGCTTGTGGTCACGCTGCCGCTGGCCACCGGGCCCTCGCTCGCGGCCCTGACGTTGCACGCGGATCATCCTCCCGAAGTCCTCGCCGCGGATGCCCGGCGCTGCTTTTGACCCTCGGGTACACCGGTGCCGAGGACACGCCGGCAGATCGCGCCTTTGGGTTCGAGGCCAACCCGCACGCGCTCAAGAACGAGCGCGGCCAAAAGGATTCGTTCCGCTTCTGGTATCGCCAGGCTCCCGCGCCGTTGGTCCCAAGCTCCATCTGGGGCTCGGCACCGCCGGGTGTCCTGACCGGCATCCGCGTCTCGGCCACTGACCCACCTGCTGTCGTACCGGGCATGGTCGCGGTCTGGCTGGATGGCCGCGGGCATCTTCTGCAATTCCAGGCCCTGGCAACGCGTCCGCGAGGACCGACGAACGAACCCTCGCCGGGTCTGGACTGGTATCGGTGGCTCAATCCGGATGTCCTGGGATTTGACCTGCACGAACTGTCACAAAGGCCACAAGCCTGGTGCCCCCCGGTGGCTTTCAGCTATCAGCAGGCGTGGGAGGGGCGCCAACCCGGCACAGAGCGGCAGGTCCGTGTGGAGGCCGGGTGTTACCAGGGCATGCTCGTGTATTTCGTCATTCGGCCGCTGGATCCCGAGCAGCGCCAACTCTCGGATCCGGGTCCGTCTTTTCAGGTCTACGGAGCGCTGTTCTGGGTCGTCCTGGTTGCTGCGGCGGTGCTGGCAGTGCGGCACATGCGTCAGCGCCGCGCGGACACGACAGGAGCGATCCGGATTGCCGTGGCTGTGCTTGTGGCGGTGGGGCTCGAATGGGCCATTGAAGGGCTGCACTTCAGCGGCCTGGATTCGCTGTCTATCCAGGCCCGAGCCGTTATGATTATCGGCACGTTCATCGCGGTGCGCAACGGCTGCTATTACCTGGCCCTGGAGCCGCTGATCCGCCGCTACTGGCCGCATAGCCTGACCTCCTGGGCCCGCCTGCTGGCAGGGCGGCTGGGCGACCCGCTTCTGGGCCGCCATGTCCTCTACGGCGTGCTGGCGGGCCTGTTCGCGGTGTGGGCGGAGGCCGCGTTGGTCCTGGTAGTGCATGGCTTGGAACTGGTCCCGCTATCTTCGATTGTCAGCGCCTCCCTGGTCCCCGTTCGTGGTCGGCCAAAGGACCGCCACCATTGTGTTCGCCGCCCTCGGTTCCATACACACTGTCCTGTTTCTTTTCATGGTCCTCCTCGTGGTGCGTTTGCTCCTCGGCAGGGAGACCCTGGCCACGGCGGGCGCCTACCTGGTCTATCCGCTCCTGGCACTCGACATACTCTCCCTTGCGGAGCTTGCCAGCAATCCGATTCAGAAGTTGGTCCAGCTCAGTTATGGCGTAGCGAGTGTATTCGTGGCCACGCGTTTCGGGTTCCTGGCGGCGTTCACCTATTTCCTGGTGTGGCGGCTGCTCCACATGGCGATCATCACCTGGGACCTCCGCGCCTGGTACGCCGGGCCGGGCCTGGTCAGCCTGACTTTGCTGGCGTTGCTGGCTGCGTATGGCGCGTACACCGCCGTCGGCGGCAGGGCCTTCATTCGGCAGGGCACCGCGGTGAATTGACGAGCGTCCAGACGACGAAATTTGCCTAGCCGCCAGGCACCGTTTTAGGACCGCTGACCCGACGCCTTACGGCGTTCGGCTCGCCTGCCACTTTTGCTGGACCTCCGGCAAAGGATACTCCGTCAGCGGAATGCCCAGCCGCGGCACCTCTTGCAATCGACGCCAGGCGCGCGTCACCAGTGCCTCTTGCTGCGCCACATAATTCGCATCGAGCAAAGTCTTGGCAAAAAACCCCTCGCAAATCACCGGCTCAAACGCCGGATCGACGATATACTGGGCCGTGCCCGCGTTGCAGCGGATGTGCCGCTCACGCATTGTCGGCAAGGCCAACGGCGACACTTCACCCATAATGTAGCGCAAATACAGATCGGAATCGATAATCGCCTCCACGTCCTTGCCGCACACGTCGCACAAATAGCCCTGGTCGCAGGCGACCATGATCGTCTCCTTGGCGTAGAATGATGAAATCATTGTACCCGAGGAAATCAGCATGAGCACCACGGAACGCCAGAGCTTTGCGGAAACGGCCATGCGGCTGAGCGGCAAGAGCGATGAGGAGGCCCGCCGGCTCGGCGCGGTCGACAAGGCCGACGAGCAGGTCGAGGCACTGTTCGCGCCCAGCGCCAGACCATCAACAGCCCCGTTCACCAGGCCGTCTGGGATGGCAAGGCGCCGCTGCCGCTGTTTATGCCGCCACCCCTTTCGCCGGCGGCCCCCTGCGCGCAGGCGATGCAGCGCTGCCTTGACATCGTCAAACTCCGCCGCGCAGCCGGCACGCTTTTCGACCAGGCCGGCAAGGTGGCCCCGCCATTGCTCGATGAGTTGGCCCAAGCCGGCTACTGGGGGCTCCTGATCGATCAACAATACGGCGGCACGGGAGCATCCTTCGCCCAGTTCACGCATTTCTTGACCAGGATGGCCGTGCAAGACGGCATGGTCGCCGGCCTGGCGTCGGTCCACGGCTGCATCGGCGCGGTCGATCCTCTGCGCAGCTTCGGCAGCCCGGAGCAGAAGCAGCGCCTGCTGCCGAGATTGGCCAGCGGCGAGGCCCTTTCCGGCTTCGCGCTCACCGAACCGGGAGCCGGATCCGACCTCACCGCTCTGCGCACGACGGCCACGCTGGTCGGCGACAACTATGAGGTGACGGGCGAGAAGCTGTTCATCACCAACGCCATACCCGGCCGGACCATCGGCCTGGTCGTGATGCTCGACGGCAAGCCCGCGGTGCTGATCGCCGAGCTGCCGGCCGAGGAAAACGAACATTTCCAGATCGTGCCCTACGGCCTTTACGCCCTCCGCCACGGCCACAACAACGGGCTGCGTTTTCAGCGCTTCGTAGTGCCAAAAGCCAACCTGCTGGTGCCGCCGATGGGCGACGGCCTGACGATCGCCTATCACGGCCTGAACCTGGGCCGGCTCGCTCTTTGCGCCGCGGCGTCAGGGACCATGCGGGTGTTGCTGGCCAACATGCTGCCCTGGGCCGCGTTCCGGCGCACCTACGGGCAGCCGATCAACACTCGCGAGCTGGTCAAACGGCGCATCGCCCGTCTGGCGGGACTCATCGCGGGGGCTGACGCACTGGTGGGGTGGGGGTCGTGGCTGATCGACCAGGGCTATCGCGGCGAGCTGGAATGCGTGATCGCCAAGATCTTCGGCAGCGAAGCGCTCGAAGGAAGCGGCGATCGAATTGTTCATGAAGACGCACGGCGGCCGATCGTTTCTGCGCGGCCATCTTTTCGGCGACAACATCTATGATTACCTGGCCCCGTGCATCTACGAGGGCGAGGGCGAGATGCTGGGCCTGGCATTCTTCAAATCGCTCGTCAAACACCACGGCCAGACATTTTTCGAGCCGATCGGCAAAGCCTTGCAAAAAAACCACCTCCGCAACTTCAGTCCGCTGAATCCACTGCACCTTTGGAAGCTGCGCCGCGAGCTGTCGGCTTATGCCCAGTGGTCGATCCAGCAGCGCTGCCGGCGCCGCGATCACCAGCAAGTGGTTGCCATGGACAGACGCCTGGCCGGCCACCTGGCTTTCGTGCTGGAGCAATTGCAACGCTTCCCTGGGGAACTGTCTGGTGCGCTGAGCAAGCACCAGCTCAAGTTAGCCGACCGTCAGTGCCGCATGGCTGAACTTTCCCAACGCGTCCAGGACACGGTGGTGATGCTGGTGGTGACGCTGTGGGCGCATCAGCAGCCCGGACCTGTGGCCAGGGGGGCGGCAGACATCCTGTGTCAAGATTTGCGCCGGAAGTTGACAGGGCAGCGGCCCGCGGACAGTTATTTCCGCGCTGCCGGGCAGTTGGCGGACGACATCATCGCGGGCGGATTTGAGGACCTGGCAGGCGTGCCGCTGGCGGAGATCATGATGAAATGAGGGCTGTCACACTAACCCGAAGCATAAGCGAGGCTGACCGTACTGCCTCGCTTACGCTTCGGGTTGGTATCCGGGCATATATTGTTGAAACAGCCGTATGTCGTTTTGACTCAACCCTCCGTCGTGCAGCGCCGACGCCACCAGCACGTCATCGACACCGCAATGACTCAAGCGCCGCAGGTCGGCAAGACCGCGCACGCCGCCGCCGGTCAGGACGGTCACATCTGGGTAAGTCGTCTTGATCCGCGCACAGAGCGATTCCGTGCCCGTCCCCGTGCCAATGCCCACGCGGGCGACATCGAGCACCAACACCCGGCGCACTCCCTGGCGGATAGCCTGCTCGGCGATGGTCCAGGCGTCGCCCTGGCGCCATGCAGTCGACGCTGTGATAGGTTCGCCGTTTTTGAGATCCAATGAAAAAACGAGACGCGTGGCCCCGACCAGCTCGACGAGGCCCGCGAGAGCCTCTGGGCCGAGGACTGTTTCCAGTCCGCCGATGATTTCAGATATGCCGGCGGCAAGCAGCGGTAAGGCATCGCCGACGTTGCGCAGCCCGGCATCGATCAGGAGTTTGAAGCCATCGGCTTGCAGGGAGTGAAACACCGCGACCGCTGGCGGACTGCCCGCGATGGCGTCGAGGTCGGCAAGATAAATTTCGCTTGACTGAAAGTGATCGCGCAAGGCATTCGCGATCACAAGGGGATTGGTGCCGGCCACCAGCCGGCTTTGGATGGGTCGGTATTCCTGCCGCCGTCCACCGACGGCGCGGACCACCTGGCCGGCCATCAGGTCGATGACGGGAATGATTCGCATGGGCAGGCTCTAAATCCCTGGCGTTCGCGGCGCGATGCCGCCGTCGGTGCGATCCGGCGTCAGATGCGACGGCTGATCGTTCATCCAGAACCGCCGCCATTCGGCTTGCATTTGCCGGAGGTTTTCCGACTGGACCAGCAAAACGTCCATACGATCGTTTTTGTCGCTGGGGTATTGGTTGATAAAGCACCCCGCGTTGCCCAAGGCCACGCCGGCCGCCGCCATCAATAACAGCACGCGCCATCTGCTCATGTCCTGCCTCCCCTGCTGCTGGCAATTGCCCCTCGCCCCTCGCCCCTCCGCTGGCTTTGGGAGGAGTCTTCCGAATATATCGGCAATGCCGTCTTTGATCTTGAAACAAAATTTGACGATTGTGCGCAAGAGGAGGGCAGGAAAAAAAACGACACTAACCCGAAGCGCCAGCGTGGGCCGATTGCATCCCTCGCTGGCGCTTCGGGTTAGTGTGGTTTTTCTTGCCGACTGCAAAAAAAACACAAGCCCGCGGACATGATCCGCAAGCTTGTGCTCGATACTGACAAAAGACGCAATCTAGGTGGTTTTCCGCGTGCGGGCAGTTTTGGTGGCCACTGTCGCGGCGAGGGTTTCGCTGCCGTGGCCTGCGCCAGACTCACCTCGTCTTCGTGCTCGTCGTCGCCCTCGTCCTCCGCTTCGTCGCCTTCCACCAACGGCATTTGCCGAACTTTATCTTCCATGTCCTTGCCGGGTTTGAAGGTCACCACGTTCTTGGGCTCGACCTCCACCGGCTCGCCGGTGCGAGGATTGCGTGCCTTGCGGGCCTTGCGCCGCTTGACCTCGAACACGCCGAAGTTGCGCAATTCGATCCGCTTCTCCGTCAGCAAGGTTTCCACGATGGCGTCGAAGGTTTTTTGCACAATCTCCTTGACCTGAAGTTGAGTCAATTCGAGGTCGTCCGAGATTTGCTTTACGATTTCTTTTTTGGTCACGGGGTTGCACTCCATACCCAACCGCCAGTTGGCGGCTTATCCAAGCCGGAGTTTAACTGTAAAAGCCGCATGGAGTAATGTCAAGTAAAAACCGCCGGCTGGTTTTCAACCCGCCCATGCCATAAGCTTCCGATGCAAGCAAAAATGGCCATTGTGAAAGGACGTTCATGTCAATCCTCCTGGTTACTGGCGGTTGCGGTTTCATTGGCAGCAACTTCATTCGCTTTGTTATGAACGAAGACGGCAATGTGCAAGTCGTCAACCTGGATGCCTTGACCTACGCCGGCAATCCCGACAATCTCACCGATGTCGCCGCGAGCCCGCGCTACCGCTTTGTCCGCGCCGACATTACCGACCGTGACGCCGTTCGCTCCGTTTTGCGGACCGGCGTCGATGCCGTGGTCAACTTCGCGGCGGAGAGCCACGTCGATCGCAGCATCCACGACTCGGGGCCATTCGTCCGCACCAACGTTTTGGGCACGCAAATCCTGCTCGACGCCGCGCGGGAGTTCAAGGTTGGCCGTTTTGTGCAGATCTCGACCGACGAGGTCTACGGCAGCCTTGGCCCCACCGGTTATTTCACCGAAAACACGCCGCTGGCACCCAACAGCCCCTATGCCGCCAGCAAAACCGCCGCCGATTTGCTGGTGCGCAGTTACGTCCACACCTTCGGTATGCCAGCCGTCATCACGCGCTGTTCCAACAACTATGGCCCTTACCAGTACCCTGAAAAACTGCTGCCCTTGTTTATCACCAACCTGCTACACGACCAACCCGTGCCGGTTTACGGCGACGGTTTGAACGTTCGCGATTGGATCCACGTCCGCGACCACTGTTCCGCCATTTACATGGTCCTTGTCAGGGCCAAAGATGGCGAGGTGTACAACATCGGCGGCCGCTGCGAAAAAACCAACCTGGAATTGACGCAAACCCTGCTGCGCATCATGGGCAAACCACTTTCACTCATGAAGTATGTGACCGACCGACCAGGCCACGACCGGCGTTACGCCATCGATTGCTCCAAGATCGAGCGGGAATTGGGTTGGCGGCCGGCAATGGATTTTGACACCGGCCTTCGGCAAACGATTGATTGGTACAAAGCCAATACGGCCTGGGCGGCGAAGCTAGCCGCAAAAACCTGAGCCTGCGCGGCCTGCGTTTCACCTGTTACGCCATCGGTCGGCAGGGAACCGCGGATGCCCTTGCTCATGCTGATTGAACGTCCCGGCGTCGTCAAACGCGATGGGCAGTCCCTTGACCGCCGTGACCACGATCGCATCGCAACGGCGAGTGAGGTAAGCGGCCCAGGTCGCCACACTGGCCAGCAGCCGGCTGCGCATGCAGCGATGCCACCATGGCGTATCCAACCGTTGGCTGGCCATCCGCGCCGAGTGCCGCATCCATTCCGGATGGCGGATCATACGCGCCGGCCCTACCTCGAAACCAGCCCGGGCCAGCATGAGCTGCAGCGTATCCTGCGTAAAATGCGTCAAATGCCGCGGCAGGTCCAAACCGCGCCAGCTCCGCCCAAACCACTTGAACGGCAAACTGTCGATGTTCGGCGCGCTGACAATGAGCTGTCCATTGGGCGCGAGCAACCTGTATGCCGCCCGCAGCACCTCCAACGGCTGATGCACGTGTTCCAGCGAGTGGCGCATGGTAATCACGTCGAAGCTTTCGTCGCCAAGCTCAGCATGCGGCAAGGTCCCGGCCAAAACGCTCAACCCCAGGTGGGTGCGAATGCGCTGGACTGCCTGTTCCGAGGCGTCGACGCCGGTGACTTTCCAGCCGCGCTGGTGCATGCGCAACAGAAATGTGCCGTTGCCGCAACCAAAATCCAGCAGCCGGCCTTCGCCTGGACCTAGCAATCCTTCAACGTTCCTGTGTCTTCCGCAACGCCACGGCGACCACTGTTCCCACTTGTGCTTGCGCCGTTTGCCGATCTTGCCATGGGGCGGATAATTTGTCGTATAGAACTGGTTGATGCAATCAGCGCTCGGTCGTGGGTTGGTGTAGCACAGCCCGCAATCCTGACACTGCGTGACCGCGAACCACAATCCGCCGCTTCCCTTGAGCGGATCAGGTGCTTCGACGAGAATCGAGCAGCGCTGGCTGTTGCACAGCAAGCAACGCGGCTCTTCCCAGTCGACGGTTAACCGTCCTGAAGGTTTGGCACCCAGATCGCAAGCGGAAAAACCCATGCTCTTCGCTCCACCCCATGCCTAAATCGAGGCCAGGGCTTATAGCCGGGCGGGGGGTGGAGGTCAAGCGGATTTGGAAGAGTGAAGAGTGAAGAGTGAAGAGTGAAAAGTGAAAAGGAGGGGATTCTTTTCACTCTTCACTCTTCACTCTTCCTCCTGCGATGGCGCCAACTACCCAAAAAGGCTCCGCGCCCGAGGCGACGGCATCGGGCAGAAGTGCATCCGGCGGCTCATGCGACAGGTCCTGCTCGCAGGCGAAGAACCTCACGAAAGGTCGCCGTTTGTGTGTGACGTGATCGCGGATGGTGCCGCAAAGCACCGGATAGCGGGCTTCGAGTGCGTCAAGCACGGCACGCTGCGTGACCGGCCCCGGCACCTCGAGCTCAACGTCGTTATCGACGCGCGCCAGCGTCCGCAGATGATGCGGGAGCACGACTCGGATCATGGAAGTGTCTGGACCTCAACGGATAGAACCGCCGGAAAATCGCGGGCAATCGGCGCCCAGCTGTCGCCGCCATCGGGCGACACGTAAACCTGCCCGCCGGTGGTGCCGAAATAGACGCCGCACGAATCGAGTGTATCGACGGCCATCGCGTCGCGCAGCACATTGACGTAGCAGTCGCGCTGCGGCAACCCATTGGTGAGCGGCTCCCACTCGTTGCCGCCGGCGCGGCTGCGATAGACGCGGAGCTGACCATCGATCGGATAATGCTCGGAGTCGCTTTTGATCGGCACGACGTACACGGTGTTCGGCTCGTGAGCGTGAACTTCAATGGGGAAGCCAAAGTCGGTGGGTAGATTGCCGCTGATTTCATGCCACGACTCACCGGCGTCGTCGGTGCGCATGACGTCCCAGTGCAGCTGCATGAACAGCACGCCGGGCCGCGCCGTGTGCATGGCGATGCGGTGAACGCAGAAGCCGACCTCGGCGTTAGGGTCGGGAATGTACCTGGATTTCAATCCGCGGTTCATGGGCCGCCAAGTCTTGCCGGCGTCGTCGGTGCGGAACACGCCCGCGGCCGAGATGGCGATGAACATCCGCTGGAGATCGTTGGGATCGAGGACGATGGTATGCAGACCCATGCCGCCGGCGCCTGGCTGCCATTTGGCTCCTGAGCCGTGGCCGCGCAGGCCGGGCAGTTCGTGCCATGTCAGGCCGGCGTCGGTCGAGCGGAACAGGGCGGCGTCTTCAACCCCGGCGTAAACGGTGTCCGGATCGGTTAGCGACGGCTCGAGATGCCAGACGCGCTTGAATTCCCAGGGATGCGGCGTGCCGTCGTACCACATGTGCGTACCGGGGACGCCGTCGTAGACGAACTTGTTGCCCACGGGTTCAAAGGTCTTGCCGCCGTCATTGGAGGCGCTGGATCAGTTGGCCGAACCAGTCGTTGCACTGTGACACGTAAAGGCGGTCTTGGTCGACCGGCGAGCCCTTGAGGTGGTAAATCGACCAGCCGCCAAAATGGGGGCCGCTGATGTCCCACTTTTGGCGTTTGCCGTCGGAGGTGCAGATGAAGGCGCCTTTGCGGGTGCCGACGAGGACGCGGACGGTTGTCATCTGATTCACCTTCCTTCATGGTTTCGCCGTACTGGATCAATTCGGCCAAAACAGACGATTCTGCCCCCAACGGCGAGTAAACTCACAAAACCGAGCGAATTAAGAAAATACCACCATAAACGATCTGACCCATTCCCAATATGGCAATTGGCAATCGTATGAATGGAAATCCAGGCACCAGGTACATTATGCGGATAGCAACCGCACAGGCCAGGATGGAAATTAGGGCGAACGGTAGCCATAGCAACCACGCAAGCATTAGGGCCATTGGCGAAACAACGACGATGGTCAAAACTGCGACATCCCAAAGGTCGAAAGGAATCGCGGCGAGAATTCGATTGCATAATGAGGCTTTGCGGACGTCTTCGATATCACCTCCCGCGAATGGCAGGGGATGCTGTTCAATGCGACGGTGAATGTATACGCCAATGCACATGCCTTTGCTATTGGCCACTACGACGCCATCCCACTTTCCCCCGACACGAACGTCCAAGTAATGGTTCTCGTCGCGCGACGCGGGCGGGAGTTTTTCCAACAGAGCCGCAGGAAGTGGAAAGGGACAAGTCGTCATTTGGGTCGGCGGTCTCAAGGCAGTGCGAGCGCCGCCTTGAGACACGCATTGAGCTTTTGCTTCATGGTTACCGATAACGTCCCCATTACCTGTGCGACGTTGTCCGCGTAAACGGTCACGAGCAACAGGCACGACACGACTGAATCCCGAACCAAACCCGTGGCCTTTCCATCGGGCAAGTTCACATCGATGAATAGACAGGCGGGATCGGTCGCCATGGCCAAGTTGGTCGTGACATCCGCGACGACCAGCGTGTTGACGACCCCGGCATAAACGTCGGCCTGCGCGATAACGGCCGGACGCTTTTTCCGCGCAGCCCGGACGGGTGCGGGAAGTGGACCAGGATCACGTCGCCGCGGTTCATGGCTTCTCGGGATAATTGTCGTATTCATCCATGTCGTCCCATCCCGCTTGCTTGCCTGTCTCCCAGGCCAGGGCTTCAAGTTCCGCTCTGGTCCACGGGCTGGCGTCATATTCGTCTTCCTTCAGCCGCTTGTATTCGTCGGCTCGAAGTAAGACAAACGTCTCCTTGGTGCGGGGGTTCACCAGTTGCGGAGGAGCGGATTCGGAGTTCTCGACCGCTTGCATTTGCTGTTCGGTTAGCTCGATCATGTTTGTCGCCCCCCTATCGTCACTCGGCAGCCGCCCGCTCCAAACCGCCGCGCAAATCGCGAGCCAACCTTGCGCAGCCAAACCTGGGCATCGGGAACGCGAGCACTCAGGCGGCCGCAAGCGGCCATTTCACTGGCGTCAATCTCGTAATCGCCAGTTTCGATGTCGATGGCAACGAAATCGTTCTTGGCTTTATTCTTCAGGTGCGGGCGAATACTCTTTTCAAAAATGGCTTCGCCGCGTTTGGCGAATTCCTCTTTGCTGTAGCGGGGCGTCGTTGCGGCCATAGGTGCGTCCTGGGAGCGGGCGGTAAATGGCATTGGCGATATTATACCGTAAGTACAGCGCCTTCAAGTGGTTTGGGGGTTGCGCTGTCATTTACGGATTCCTCTTCTCTGTTCGTTTGGCAAGCCAAGGCTCAAGTGTCGTAATCGCCACTGGACCACGGTGGCCAAAAGCACATGTAATCACCGGGTTCGACAATGACGCTCCAATCCTCGTCTTCGTCCTCGGGTGGTTGGGGAATGAATCCGAACACGATTCCAAACCGCACCACGCTGAACGGGGCCACCTTGATCCGCCGGTACTCGATTTCACCGAGTGACGCCAGCATTTCATCGCGGAGGGCGGCACGGCCAATTTCGTCGAGGCTAGCTCGCGAGCCAAGATCGTCGATAGTGGCCGACAGCAGAGCACCGGCTTTGTCGAACACGTACAAAGCCAGGAAATCCTTACCGGAGCTAGCTGACGGAAATTCGGGAACGAAGGGCGTAGTAAGAAAAAACTGTTGGCCGTCTTTATTCCACCCGACATATTTCGCGGCGTAGTCATCATTGTCTAGCGATACAGCTTTGGGCCCACCCTTGGCAATTTGGTGGGCAGCAATCGGCGGACGCGTGGCCGCCTCCCGAGCGGCAATTTGCTGCTGTTCACGCGCCTTGATCTCATCAAGCACCGATTTCAAGTCGGAAACACAACTCGGGAGTTCACCAAGACGGCGTTGCAGGTGGGCATCAAACGCTGCATAATCGAATTCATCGGTGCCCTTGAGGCGTTTTTGAATTACGGAAAGCACCGACACCACTTCACGACAGCCGTCGCAAAAAAGCGGCAGGGAGAGGCTTTTTGATTTCTGTTCCAACATTTCTTCGGCATCGCCGAGCTTGCTAAGATAGGCGATTTCGAATAGGCACTTTTTGCGTTTGAACCAATCCAAGGGAAGTGATTTCAGCCTCTCGCGATACCGCTCGCCGAGAAAATCCAAGGTTTTCTTTGGTCGGCCCCGACTTCGAAAATGGGCGTAGGTGTCCACGGTCGCGATTGCCGAGCCGAATGATGCAGGCGCATTTAGTAACAAAAACTCCCCGACGTGCGACAGGAGCGGATGCCCGCCTCCCGCGTTGTGGGTCAAAAGCTGGATGTAAATGTTCATGGGTGATCTTCACCGTTTTACGCGGATGCCGCAGGACTTTTCGCGGATTTATGGAACGGCGGCGTTTGAGCGAACCTGCTCCACGCCTCGGTCGATCGCCGCCTGGTCGATCCCTCGTCGACTCGCTAGGCGACGGGTCTGCCTCGCGTTGCCATTCGGATTCCGCTTGCCGCGCCAGTTGCTCTTCCAAAATCAACCGCTCTTTCGCGGGCAAACGCTGAATGCGCTCAAGGATTTCCTGGACAGCTTCACTCAGGGCAATGCCTCACAATGGGGACCAGCGCCCCGGTTTCAGTCGTGTGCGGTTCATTCTAGCTGCCGGGCCGAGGCAGAGGTAGACCTTTTGATGCTGTGACCGTCACACGTCTACCACGCCCGCCTCTTTCAAAAAACAAATTTCGTTGTTTCGCGACGAACGTGGGCGCATTGCGGCTGCCGCCGGCTACAATGTCGGGACGTCCGCAACCGGCAGCGCCAAAAACGTCACATGACCACGCCGATTCTCGCAATTGACAATGCCGCGAAGTCCTACGGGCAACACCGTGCCCTTCAAGGGGTGTCGCTCAGCATTCGTGAAGGGGAGCTTTTCGGCCTGCTGGGGCCCAATGGCGCCGGCAAGACCACGCTGTTGTCGATCGTGTCCTGCCTGATGGACGCGACCTCTGGCACGGCCACATTGCTTGGCCGGGCGTTGAATACGCGCGATCGCGAGGTGCGCCGCCTGATCGGCTTGGTGCCGCAGGAGTTGGCGATTTACAACGAGCTGTCGGCCAGGGAAAATCTGCTGTTCTTCGGCGAGCTTTACGGCGTCAAGCAGCCCGCACTCGGCCGGCGCGTGAACGACATCCTGGCCGCCATCGGCCTTCACGACCGGGCCGCGGACCGTGCGGGCACTTTTTCCGGCGGCATGAAACGCCGGCTGAACCTTGGCATCGCGCTGGTTCACGAGCCGCGGCTGTTGCTGCTGGACGAGCCGACCGCCGGCGTCGATCCGCAGTCGCGCAATCATATCTTCGAGGAGGTGCGCCGCCTCAACCAGGCAGGCACCACCATCATCTACACCACCCACTACATGGAAGAGGTGGAGCAGCTTTGCGCCCGCATCGGCATCATCGACCACGGCCAGTTAATCGCCTGCGACACTCTGGCGGGCTTGCTGCAGCGGCTGCCGGGCATTATTCGGCTGGCGCTTGCTCGACCCGCTCCGGAGTTTCAGGAGCGTTTGGCAGGCTTGCCGGGCGTGCGCTTGACTGCTGACGCCGGCCTTCGCCTTGTCCTGGAATCAGCCGATGTGAAACCGGTCCTGGTGCAGCTATTGGCCCTGATGACGGAGTTGCATGTCGATGTGACCGGCCTGGAGATCAAGGAGCCCAACCTGGAACGTGTGTTTTTGCATCTGACGGGCCGGGCGCTGCGGGATTGAAGAGTGAAGAGTGAAGAGTGAAGAGTGAAGAGTGAAGAGTGAAGAGTGAACCACTTTCCTTTTCACTCTTCACTCTTCACCCTTCACTCTTCCAATGCCCCCCAGACACCCCTATGACATGAAACCGCTAACGGTTGCTGCTGGCTGGCAACGGATGACAATAAGTGACGTCGGTTGCGTCTCACGCCGTCCTGCCACCGCGGTCGACTGAGCTACCATTTCGCGATAGCGGGCCCCAGAGCACCTCGCCATTCGTCGCCATGCCGGTTTAGGCTTGGCCGTTGGATTCATTCATACCCTGCCAGGTGAAGGGTAATCGCCCCGCTTATTCACTCTTCACCCTTCACTCTTCACTCTTCTGATGTTAGACTGGGCAATGGTCTTGCGTCGCTAGTAATTCAGGACTCGCTCAATGTTCCCCCGCTGGTTGTCCAAACTGGTGAAATGGGCCGGCCGAAAATGCTCTTCAGCCGAGCGTTTCCGGCTTGACCGCTCGGTCGTGCGGCCATTGTTTCGGCCTATGTTTGAGCAACTCGAAGGCCGGATTGTGCCGTCGGTCGATCCCTTTGTGCAGTCGATCAACCGGACCTCGCCTGCGAGCGCGCTCACAGGCGCATCCAGCGTGGCCTACACGGTGACCTTCAACGAAGCTGTCACGGGGGTCGTTGCCGCCGATTTTAACCTGGCTGTCACCGGCTCGGTGACGGCCACGGTGTCCCAGGTGACGGCTGTCAGCGGGTCGGTTTACACGGTCACGGTTAGCGGCATCACGGGCGCGGGCACGCTTGGCCTGAACCTTGTGGACAATGGCACCATTCGAGATCTGGCGGGCGACACACTCGCCCAAGCCTCCAGTGTCAGCTTCCAGAGCCCGATGACCTTCGCTACAGGTGCTCCTTCGGACTTCGTCGCGGTGGCTGACGTCAATGGGGACGGCAAGCCCGACCTTATTGTCGCCAACAATGGTTACGCAAAGCCCAACTCGACTATGCGCACCAGCGACGTGGGTGTGCTGCTCGGCAACGGCAACGGCACCTTCCAGCAACAGACTACCTTTGCCACGGGATTTGCCCCTAATTCCGTGACTGTGGCGGACGTCACTGGCAATGGCAAACTCGACCTGGTGGTAGCCAACGGCGGTAACGACGGCGTGAGCGTGCTGCTGGGCAATGGCAACGGCACCTTCCAGCACCAGGCCACTTTCGCCACTGGTGGTGATCCCCTTTCCGTGGCGGTGGCGGACGTCAATGGCGATGGCAAACCCGATTTGATCGTCCACTACGATGGCGGCGTTGACCTGCTGCTGGGCAACGGCAACGGCACATTCCAAAGCCAGAAGACTATCGCCGCTCGCTTCCCTCCTGCCAATAATCTTGTGGTCGCGGACCTGACCGGCAACGGTAAGCCCGACATCATCTTTGCCGATGGCGACAGCGTTGCTGTCATGCTGGGCAACGGCAACGGCACCTTCCAAACTCCGACCACGTTCGCCACCACTTCGAATACAGATTTTGTGGCGGTCGCGGATGTCAACGGCGACGGGATACCCGACCTCGTCGCCTTGACCAGCGGCCTCTACGGCGGCGACAGCATAAACGTGCTCCTAGGCAATGGCAATGGCACTTTTCAAAGCCCCATCGTCACCTTGCCTGGTTATGACCCATTTGCTGTGGCTGTGGCGGACATCAACGGCGATGGCAAACCCGATCTGGTAATTACCAATGATTTCGGAAAAGGTTTGGAGGTAATGCTGGGCAATGGCAATGGGACCTTCCAGCGCCAACAGACTGTCGCCGTTCCAGGGTGGTATTTCGGACCCGTAACGCTGGCAGACGTCAATGGCGATGGCAAGCCTGACATCGTCGGCGGCTCCGCCATAATATCCGTACAAAACGTGGTCGTGGTGTTGAATTCGACAAACGGGGATTTCGCCGGCCAACTCTACACCAAAGTGGCGGTGCCCTATCTGGTTGCCAACACGACGGCAACCGTCACTGCCGGCAATGCTGCCGTCTTCACTGTTACCGCCTACGCCGTGTCCGGCAATATCTTTACCGGTTTCACCGGCACCGTCCACTTCAGCGTGTCAGACACCGGCGCTGGCTCGGCAATTCCTTCGGACTACACGTTTGTGCCCGCTGACGGTGGCGTCCATGTCTTCACGGTCGGCCCCACCCTGGTCAGCCTGGGCACCCAAACCGTGACCGTGACGGATACGACCACTGGCGCCACCGCCGGCAGCGCAACCATCAATGTCGTTCCCGCTGCCGCCGCTACGCTGACCCTTACCGCACCAACCATGGTAAACCAGGGCGTGCCGTTTTCCGTCACCGTCACAGCCAGGGACAGTTTCGGCAACATTGCTGCCGGCTATACCGGTCAGGTCAGTTTCGCCACTTCGGATCCGGCGGCCAGGCCGCCGGTCGTTCTGCCCGCCACTTACACTTTTGTTGCCGGCGACCGAGGCGTTCACGTTTTTGATTTTGGAGTCACGCTGATCACCATCGGTGCGGGTAGCCAGACCCTAACCGTCGCCGACAATAACAGACTAACCGACACTGACACGATATATCTGCCATCCTCCTGGCCCTTTGTGGAGTCGATCGACCGCACCACGCCCGCGGGGACAGTCACCAATGCCGCCAGTCTTGCCTACACTGTCACCTTCAACAAAACCGTCACCGGCGTCAATGCCGGCGATTTTCAGTTGGCCACCACTGGCACGGTGGCGGCCACGGTGTCCCAGGTGACGCCGGTCAGCGACTCCGTTTACACCGTGACGGTCACCGTTACCGCTGGCAGCGGTACCTTGGGTCTCGATCTGGTGGACAACGGCGGCATTCGCGACCTGGCTGGCAATCGCCTTACTCAGCAGAATGCTCCGCCATTCCAAACCGAGCAAACCTTTGCCACCACTCCTTTCATAACAACTGCGGTGGCGATAGGCGATTTGACCGGTGACGGCAACCAGGACCTTGTGGTCGCCAATGGCGGCTTTCTTAGTAATCAAGGGAACACCGTGAGCGTGCTGCTGGGCAACGGCAACGGCACTTTCCAGGCTGAGCAAACCTACGCTGTCGATGCTGAACCGGAGTCGGTGGCGTTGGCCGACGTGAACGGGGACGGCAAACCAGACATCATTGTGGCCAATCGCACCAGCGACACGGTGAGCGTGCTGTTGGGCAACGGTAATGGCACTTTCCAGGCGCAGCTAACCTTTGCCACCGGCGATCATCCCTATTCGGTGGCGGTGGGCGAGGTGAACGGCGACGGTATTCCCGACCTGGTCGTCGCGAATTCGAGCAGTAACTGCGTCAGTGTGCTTCTCGGAAACGGCAACGGCACATTCCAGGCTCAGCAAACCTTCGCCACTGGCTATTACCCCGATTCGGTGGCGCGTCGGCGATTTGACCGGCGACGGCAAACTCGACATCGTCATCGCTGACAAAGCGGATTATGGGGTAAGCGTACTGCTGAGCAATGGCAACGGCACCTTCCAGGCCGCGCGAAATTTCCCCACCTACGGCACTTTTACAGGTCCCAATTACCTTCTTCGCGTTTATCCCATGTCGGTGGCACTCGGCGATTTGACTGGTGACGGCAAACTCGACATCGTTGTGGCTGACGAGCAAAGAAGTGCAGTAGCTGTCTTGCTTGGCAACGGCAACGGCACCTTCCAGGCAGACCAGACCTTCGCCGGGGGCGGTTCTGGTATGGCGCTGGCAGACATGACCGGCGACGGCAAACTTGACATCGTCACCTCATCAGTGAGCGTGCTGCTGGCCAACGGCAATGGCACCTTCCAGGCCCAACAGACATTTTATGCCGCTAGCGTACAGGGGCCGATAGCGCTGGGTGATGTGAACGGCGATGGAAAACCCGATCTCGCAGTCGATGATGGCGACGCCGTCAACGTCCTGTTTGGGGGCAGCAACGGCAACTTCACGGGGCAGGTTTACTACGTCAACATTGCCACGGCCACGCCATTTGTGCAGTCGATCGACCGCACCACGCCCGTGGGAACGACGACCAACGCCAGCAGCGTCAGCTTCACAGTCACTTTCAGCGAGGCCGTCACCGGAGTCAATGCCAGTGACTTTCAGCTAGGCCTCGGCGGCAGCGTGGCGGCCAGTTTGACCGCAGTCACGCCCGTAAATGGTTCCGTCTACACCGTCACCGTCAGTGGCATCACGGGTACTGGCACGTTAGGCCTAAATCTGGTGGACAATGAGAGCATATGCGACTTGGCGGGCAATCGCCTCACCCAACAGGATGCGACGGTCGCCCTCCAGACACCACAAACCTACGACACTGGTTCGGGCCCAGCGCGGTAGCGCTTGGCGATTTGAACGGCGATGGCACACACGACCTCGTAGTGGCCAATTCTGGGTCTAACACGGTGAGCGTGCTGCTAGGCAACGGCAACGGCACCTTCCAGCCGCAGCAAACCTTCGCCACAGGGTTGGACCCACGGGCGCTGGCGGTCGGCGATGTGACTGGCGATGGCAATGCCGACCTCATTCTTGCCAATTACGAAAGTGATACAGTGAGCGTGCTGCTGGGCAATGGCAATGGAACATTCCAGGCCCAACAAACTTTCGCCACCGGCAAGGGGCCACGCGTCGTGGCGATAGGCGATGTTACCGGCGACGGCAAACCTGACATCGTCGTGGCCAATTTTTTGAGTGCCTCGGTCAGCGTACTGCTGGGCAACGGCAACGGGACATTCCAGGCCGAACAAACGTTCGCCGCCGGCTTTTATCCCCATACCTTGGTATTAGGCGATGTGAACGGCGACGGCAAACCCGATGTCGTCGTGACTGGGCTCGGCCACTACACGGCAAACGTACTGCTCGGCAACGGCAACGGGACATTCGGTGCACCACAAAGCTTTGCGACCGGTTATACACAAGTGGCCATGTCACTAGGTGATGTGAATGGCGACGGGAAACCCGATGTAATCGTGGCCAATGGCTATGAAAACGCCGTGAGTGTGTTGCTAGGTAACGGCAACGGCACCTTCCAGTCTCAGCGAACTTTCGCCTGTGGATTTGCGACTAGGACAGGTTCCTTCCCCGATTTCAAATCATTGGTGTTGGGAGACTTGAACGGCGATGGCAAACTTGATCTCGCAGTTGCCGATCCTTTAACCAGCAGCGTGAGTGTCCTCCTTGGCAACGGCGACGGCACCTTCGGTCCCCAACAATCCTTCGCCATCGGGCCAGATCCTGTTGCAATTGCCGTCGGAGACCTAAACGGAGATGGCAGGCTCGACCTTGTGGCTGCCAACTCGAGCAATACGGTGAGCGTGCTGCTGAACGCCGTAAACGGCGACTTCACGGGCCAGGCTTATTACATCAACGCCGTCGCCACCACGCCTTTCGTGCAGTCAATCAACCGCGCCTCACCCGCGGGGCCGACTACCAACCTCGGCACCGTCAGCTTCACCGTCACCTTCAACGAGGCCGTCACCGGTGTCGCTGCCAACGATTTCCAGCTAGCCCTCGGCGGCAGCGTGGCGGCCAAAGTGACGAGCGTGACCCCGGTCGGCGGCGCCGTCTACACCGTCACCGTTAGCGGCATCACGGGCGCCGGCACCTTGGGCCTCGACCTCGTGGACAACGGCAGCATCCATGACCTGGCCGGCCACGCCCTCAGCGGCCAGAACGCCGCATTCCAGACCCAGCAGACTTTCGCCGCCGGTTCCGCGCCGTTTGCGGTGGCAACGGGCGACCTGACCGGCGACGGCAATACCGACCTCGTCACGGCCGATTCCGGCACAGACTCGGTGAGTGTGCTGCTTGGCAACGGCAATGGCACATTCCAGGCGCAGCAGACCTTCGCCACGGGTCTGGATCCAACTGCGCGTGGCGGTCGCCGATGTGACCGGCGACGGCAAACTTGACATCGTCGTGGCTAATTATCAAAGCAACACGGTAAGCGTGCTGCTGGGCAATGGCGACGGCACCTTCCAGCCCCAACAAACCTTCGCCACCGGCTTGGAGCCGCGTGCCGTGGCCATCGGCGATGTCAATGGCGACGGCAAAGCCGACGTCGTCGTGGCCAACTTTGGAAGCAACACGGTGAGCGTATTGCTGGGCAACGGCAACGGCACCTTCGCGGCCCAGCAGACCTTCGCCTGCGGATTTGGCCCAGTGTCGGTTGTGCTTGGTGATTTGACAGGCGATGGCAAAGCCGACATCGCCGTGGCCAATTTTGCAAGCAACACGGTGAGCGTGCTGCTTGGCAACGGCGACGGCACCTTCGAGGTGCCGCAATCCGTCGCCACCAGTATCGAACCGCTTGCGTTAGCCGTCGGCGATGTCAACGGCGACGGCATCCCCGACCTTGCAGTGGCCAATGTGGGCGATGGCACGGTGAGCGTGCTGCTGGGCAACGGCAACGGCAGCTTCGCGGTCCAGCAGACTTTCGCCACGGGATTGGGGCCGGCCAGCGTGGCCTTTGTCCATCCGCTTTCGGTGGTCATGGGCGATGTCAACGGCGACGGCATTGCCGATATTGCCGTGGCGAATTATTCCAGCAATAGCGTCAGCGTGCTGCTTGGCAACGGCGATGGCACCTTCCAAACCGCGCAGACCTTCGCCACCGAAAGCAGCCCCGGTGCGTTGGCGCTCGCGGACACCAACGGCGATGGCAAGTCCGACCTTGTGGTTGCCAATTTCAAAGACAATACGGCAAGCGTGCTGCAGAACACAGCCGACGGCAGTTTCACGGGCCAGGTTTACACCATTTTTGCCCCGAACACCCATTTCATCGTCACTGCCCCAAATGCCACCACCACGGGCAACGGCTTCGTCTTCACCGTGACGGCGCTGACTACCACCGGCAATCCCAATCCAGCGTATACCGGCACCGTCCATTTCAGCAGCACCGATCCATTGGCTGGCTTGCCTGCCAACGCCGCCTTGTTCAACGGCACTGGCGTCTTCGCCGCGGTCTTGAACACCATCGGAACACAGACCATCACCGTCAACGATACAACTTCGACCGCCAGCACGGGCACTAGCGCCCCCATCACCGTGGTGCCGCCGGCCACCGCATCGTTCAGCATCGCCGCCAATCCGCTTGTTACCCCGGCGGGCAGCCCCGTTATCTTCGAGGTCACCGCCCTGGACTCGAAAGGCAACATCATCCCGGCCTTCAGCGGCACCGTCCATTTTTCCAGCAGCGACGCCCAGGCCAGCCTCCCGGCCGACGCCACCTTAACGAACGGTATCGGCTTTTTCAGCGCCATCCTGAAAACCGCCGGCCGGCAAACCCTGTATGTCTCCGATGCGGCCAATGGCGGCGCCACCGGCACCAGTGCGCCGATCACCGTCACTCCCGGGGCCGCCACTCATTTCGGCGTGTCAGCCCCCGCCGCCGCCGTCACGGGCAACGCCTTCACTTTCACCGTCACCGCTCTCGATCCATACGGCAACATCGCGCCCAGCTATGCCGGCACTGTCCACATCAGCAGCACCGATAGCGCCGCCGCGTTGCCGCCGGACGCCACCCTGTCGGCCGGCGTGGGCATCTTCACCGCCACGCTGAACACCGCCGGCAACAATACACTGTCGGTCTTGAGCACAGCGACCTCTAGCATCGCCGGCACCAGCGGCATCATTGCCACGCGCGGCCTGGCGGTCAGCAGCTTCACGCCCACGCCCACGGGCTTCGCCGTTACCTTCGACAAGGCCTTCAACCCCTCCACGCTCAGCCTCTATGTTGGCACGCCGGACGTGAAGCTCGTGACGTCATCCGGCCAAACTGTCCGAGGCTCCCTCGTCTTGAACACGGCCGCGGGAGCGCCGCCCGATACCTCGTTCACCTTCATCGCCACTGCCGGACTGCTGGCGGCCGGCACCGATACCGTCACCATCGCCGGCGGTCCAACCGGCCTGCACGACACCAGTGGCTACGCCTGCACCACCTTCGTGACAGCATTCACCGCGGTGGCGCCAGCCGGAGCGGTCCTGAGCATCCCGGATTTCGCCCGCGGCCCCAACAGCGCCGCCAACATCGTGCTGCCCAATAGCACCGGCAACGGCATTCCCATCACCCTCAGCAATGCCGTCAGTGTGACGGATGTCACCTTTAATCTTGCGTTTAACCCCGCATTGCTGAACATCAACGGCGCTTTAAGCAGTCCCGCCGGCGTCTTCGCGCTTGTTTCCAACACAGCCGGCGTGGCGAGCTTCTCGTTTCAAAGCCCCACGCCGCTGAGCGGCACACTGACACTAGGCAACATCATCGCCCAGGTGCCCAACAGTGCCGCCGCCAGCTACAAGAGCAAAGCGCTGCTGCACCTGAGCGACATCGTGATCAACGGCAGTATCACCACTCCGACGAACAAGGACGGCATCGAAGCCGTGGCCTATCTTGGCGACGTTGCGGGCACAGGGAGCTTCAATCCGCTGGATGCCGCGCTGATTGGCGAGGTGGCGGTCAATGCTGCCCCCGGTTTCGCCGCCTATCCCCTGCTCGATCCGGCCATCATTGGCGACGTCAGCGGCAATGGCATCGTCAATTCGGCCGACGTCACGTTGATGAACCGTCTGCTTGCCGGCATTGCCACGCCGCAGATTCCGCAGCCGCCGTCAGGTCTGACAATCCCGGCTGAGCGGCCCCGACCCTATGTTGACTGTGCCGGCAAACGTGACAGCAACTCGCGGCAGCACTGTGACCGTGCCCGTCAACATCGACACGGCCCGACCCGCCGGCAGCAGCGGCCTGTTGGAAGCGACCTTGGCGCTGCGTTACGATCCGCAAGTTTTCAGCGTAACGGCCGCGGACATCAAGTTAGGCACGGTCCCCAATGCCGGCACAGGTTGGCAGCTAGGTGTGGCGATCAATCCGGAAACGGGCGAGATCGGCATCACGCTTTTCAGCACCACGCCGATTCAGAGCACGGCCGGCGGCAGTTTGGTGACAATTACTCTGCAAATAATTGGCAGTACTTCTGGGGCAGCGATTTCTATGACCCCTCTATCGCTGGTGGATCAGGTAGATCCGACCGGCCTGCGCGTCTACCAAACGGGGCTGGCCGATAGCCAAGGAGCGATGGCAGCGACGTGGAACTGAACCACGAAGGAAGAGTGAAGAGTGAAGAGTGAAGCCCATACTTTTTCACTCTTCACTCTTCACTCTTCCCGCGGCCGTTGGATTCATTCATTCACACCCCCCCATACCATGCATTCACACCCTCCCTGACACGTTGGCTATTCATTTTTCACCCTTCACTCTTCACTCTTCTGATGTTAGACTGTCCAATGGTCTTGCGTTGCTGGGAATTGAGGACTCGCTCAATGTTCCCCCGCTGGTTGTCCAAACTGGTGAAATGGGCTGGCCGGAAATGCTCTTCAGCCGAGCGTTGCCGGCTTGACCGCGGTCGTGCGGCCATTGTTTCGGCCAATGTTTGAGCAACTCGAAGGCCGGATTGTGCCATCGGTCGATCCCTTCGTGCAGTCGATCAACCGCACCAGCCCGTCCGGGCCGGTCACCAACGCCAGCAGCGTCAGCTACACGGTCACTTTCAGCGAGGTGGTGACGGGCGTCGCTGCCGCCGACTTCCAGCTGGCGCTGGGCGGCACAGCGGCGGGCACGGTGAGCCAGGTAACTCCAATCAGCGGTTCGGTCTACACGGTCACCGTTAGCGGCGTAACGGGCAACGGCACCCTCGGCCTCAACCTGGTGGACAACGGCACCATCCGCGACTTGGCCGGGAATCCTCTTATCCAGCAGAACGCCACCGCCGCCTTCCAGGCGGAGCAAACCTACACCGTTGGTGATGTCCCATGTGAAGTGGCCGTGGCCGATGTCAACGGCGACGGCATTCCCGACCTCGTCCTGTCCAATCCTGGTAGCACCTTCGTCAGCGTACTCCTTGGCAACGGCAACGGGACCTTTCAGGCGCAGCAAACTTTTGCCGCGGGCGGTGGCCAAGACTCGCTTGCAGTCGCCGATGTGAACGGTGACGGTAAAGCCGACATCATCGTGACCGATGGGATACGCAGCAGCACGGTCAGCGTCCTGATGGGCAACGGCAACGGGACCTTCCAGGCAGCGCAAACCTTCGCGAGTGGTTATGACCCCGTTCAGGTGGTAGTTGGCGATGTGAACGGCGATGGCAAACCCGATATAGTTGTGGCCATTCCCGATAATAACGTGGTGAGCGTGCTGTTAGGCAATGGCAACGGGACTTTCCAGGCCCCGCAAACCTTCGCCACGGCCAACGGCATTTTGAATGGCCCATTTTCAGTGGCGTTGGCCGATGTGAACGGCAACGGCATACCCGACATCGTCGTGGCCAACGAAGGAAGCGGCACGATAGGCGTGCTGCTGGGCAACGGCAACGGAACCTTCCAACCCCCGCAAACTTTCAGCGCCGGTGATTTCCCAGAATCGGTGGCGGTTGCGGATGTGAACGGCGACGGCATACCCGACCTCGTCGTGGCCGATTATGGCAGTAAAGCAGTAGGTGTGCTGCTGGGCAACGGCAACGGGACCTTTCAGGCGCAACACACGTTCGCCGCTAGTAATGAACCATTTAAGGTGGCCGTTGCCGATGTGAATGGCGACGGCATACCCGACATCGTCGTGGCCAATCGCGCCAGTAATACGGTAAGCGTGCTGTTGGGCAATGGCAACGGAACCTTCCAGCGCAGCAAACCTTTGCCACAGGTAAGCAACCATGGGTGGCGGTTGCCGACGTCAACGGCGACGGCCGACCCGACATCATCGCGGCCAATTATGGCAGCAACGACGTAGGCGTTTTGCTGAATTCCGACAACGGGGATTTCACCGGACAGGTCTACACCATCGACCCCCTCGCGCCGTTGGTCGTGTCGATCGATCGCACCAACCCGCCCGGCGCGGACACCAATGCCGTGAGCGTCACCTTCACTGTCACCCTAAGCCAGGCGACTACGGGAGTCCGGCTCAGCGACTTCCAACTGGTGTCAGGCGGGACGGTGGGATCCACCTTGACCCAAATGGCGCCGGTCAGTGGTGCCGTCTATACGGTCACCGTCAGCGGCATCACGGGCAATGGCACGTTGGGGCTGAATTGTCTCACCTTTATAGGGCAGGTGTACACCATCGACACTATTGCGCCTTATGTGGAGTCCATCAACCGCGCTATCCCGTCCACGCCGACTACCAACGCCAGCAGCGTCAGCTTCACGGTCACTTTCAGCGAGGCGGTGACGGGCGTTGCTGTAGCCGATTTTCAGCTGGCCCTGGGCGGCACGGCGACGGGCACGGTCAGCCAGGTGACGCCCGTGAGCGCCTCCGTCTATACCGTCACGGTCGGCGGTGTCATGGGCAATGGCACGTTGGGGCTAAATCTGGTGGACAACGCCAGCATTCGCGACCTGGCAGGCAATCCACTCACCCAGCAGAACGCGCAGGCCGCGCTTGAGCCACAGCAAACTTTCGCCACAGGTACTCATCCAACGTCGCTGGCAGTGGGTGATTTCAACGGCGATGGTATACCCGACCTGGTCGTAGGCAATACTGAATTACCGACGGCTGGCAGTGGTATTTTGGGCACGGTGAGCGTGCTCTTGGGCAATGGCAACGGCACCTTCCAAACTCAACAAACTCTCGCCACCGGGTCATCGCCAAGGTCCGTGGTGGTAGGCGACGTGAACGGCGACGGCATACCCGACATCATCGTTGGCGATTTTGCGAGTAACACGGTAAGCGTGCTGTTGGGCAACGGCAACGGCACATTCCAGGCCCAACGAACCTTCGCCACTGTTGGTGTTTCTCCACGTTCGTTGGCGCTTGGCGACGTGAACGGCGACGGCAAACCCGATATCCTCTTCCCCAACGGTTACAACAACTGCGTTACCGTGCTGCTGGGCAACGGCAATGGCACTTTCCAGGCCCAGCAAACCTTCGCCAATGGTGCTTACCCAGGTCCGATTACTATTGGCGATCTCACCGGCGACGGCATACCCGACCTCGTTGTGGCTGACGGCTCCAGTGGTGCGGTGAGCGTCCTGCAGGGCAACGGCAATGGCACATTCGCAGCCCCGCAAACGTTTGCCGCGGCTGACACTGGTAAGGTTGTGTTGGGCGACGTGAACGGCGACGGCATACCCGACATTGTCGCTGCCGATTATGGAAGCAACGCCGTGAGCGTGCTCCTGGGCAACGGCAACGAAACTTTCCAGGCTCAGCGTACCTTCGCGACTGGTTTTCACCCAACTTCGGTGGCGATTGTCGATCTAAACGGCGACGGCAATTCCGACCTCATCGTAAGCAATTCTGGCGGCAACTCGGCGAGCGTACTGTTGGGCAACGGCAACGGCACATTCCAGGGGCCGCAAACTTTTGCTACTGGCAATGATCCCGAGTCGGTGGTGGTTGCAGACGTAAACAGCGACGGCAGACCTGAACTGCTCGTGGCCAATGACGGCAGCAACACAATCAGCGTTTTACTAAATGCCGTCAACGGCAACTTCACGGGACAGCTTTACACTATTTCAGTCGCCGCCAACACCCATTTCGCGGTCACAGTCCCAAATTTTTCTACTACCGGCAATGGCTTCGTCTTCACCGTGACAGCCCTGGACGCTAACGGCAGTCCCAATCTGGCCTATAACGGAACCGTCCATTTCACGAGCACCGATCCACTGGCCGGTTTGCCGGCCGATGCCGCCTTGTTCAACGGCACCGGTCTCTTTGCCGCGGTCTTGAAAACCTTGGGAACCCAGACCATCAGCGCGACCGATACGTCCACTCACACCGACACGGGCACCAGCGCCCCCATCACCGTGGTGCCGCCCGCCACCGCTTCCTTCAGCGTCGCCGCCAATCCGCACGTCATCCCAGCCGGCAGCGCAGTCGTCCTTGAAGTCGCTGCCCTGGACGCCAAGAGCAACGTCATCCCAAGCTTCAACGGCACCATCCATTTCACCAGCAGCGACGCCCAGGCCAGCTTGCCCGCCGACGCCATGTTGACGAACGGCATCGGCTTTTTCACCGCCATACTGAAAACCGCCGGCCTCCAAACCTTTGGCGTCTCCGATTTGGCCAACGGCGGCGCCACCGGCACCAGTGCGCCGATCACGGTCACTCCCGGGGCCGCCACTCATTTCGGCGTGTCGGCCCCCGCCGCCGCCGTCACGGGCAACGCCTTTGTTTTCACCGTCACCGCACTAGATTCCTACGGCAACATCGCGCCGAGCTATGCCGGCACCGTCCATTTCACCAGCACCGATAGCGCCGCCGCATTGCCACCCGACAGCACGCTGAGGGCCAGCGTGGGCATCTTCACCGCCACGCTGAACACCGCCGGCAACAATACGCTGTCCGCTTTGAGCACAGTGACCACCAGCATCGCAGGCATCAGCGGCATCATCGCCACGCGTGGATTGGCGGTCAGCACTTTCACGCCCACGCCTACGGGCTTTGCCGTCACCTTCGACAAGGCATTCAATCCCGCCACGATCAGTCTCTATGTTGGCACGCCCGACGTGAAGCTCGTGACGTCATCCGGCCAAACTGTCCGAGGCTCTCTCGTCTTGAACACGGCCGCGGAGCGCCGCCCGACACGTCGTTCACATTCATCGCCACCGCCGGACTGTTGGCGGCCGGCACCGATACCGTCACCATCGCCGGCAGTCCAAGTGGTCTGCAAGACGCTGGCGGCAACCCCTGCGCCACCTTCGTGACCACCTTCACCGCGGTGGCGCCTGCCGGAGCGGTCCTGAGCATCCCGGATTTCGCCCGCGGCCCCAACAGCACCGCCAACATCGTGCTGCCCAATAGCACCGGCAACGGCATTCCCATCACGCTCACCAGTGCCGTCAATGTCACGGCAGTCACCTTCAATCTTGTGTACAACTCCGCCTTGCTCAACATTAGCGGCGCTCTGAGCGGTCCAGCCGGTACCATCACGCTTGTTTCCAACACAGCCGGCGTGGCGAGCTTCTCGTTTCAAAGCTCCACGCCGCTGAGCGGCACGCTAACCTTGGGCTACATCATCGCCCAGGTGCCCAACAGTGCTGCCGCCAGCTACAAGAGCAAAGCGCTGCTGCACCTGAGCGACATCGTGATCAACGGCAGTATCACCACGGCGACGAACAAGGACGGCATCGAAGCCGTGGCCTATCTTGGCGACGTTGCGGGCACAGGGAGCTTCAATCCGCTGGATGCCGCGCTGATTGGCGAGGTGGCGGTCAATGCTGCCCCCGGTTTCGCCGCCTATCCCCTGCTCGATCCGACCATCATTGGCGACGTCAGCAATTCCGGCAACGGCGCCGTCGATTCGGCCGACGTCACCTTGATGAACCGTCAACTTGCCGGCATTGCCACGCCGCAGATTCCGCAGCCGCCGTCAGGTCTGACGATCCCGGCTAGCGGCCCCGACCCTATATTGACTGTGCCAACCAAGGTGACAGCAACTCGCGGCAGCACCGTGACCGTGGCGGTCAATATCGACGCGGCCCGGCCCGCCGGCAGCAGCGGCCTGATGGAAGCGACATTGGCTTTGCGTTACAATCCGCAACTCTTCAGCGTGACGGCCGCGGACATCAAATTGGGCACGGTCCCGAGCGCCGGCAGCGGTTGGCAGCTTGGCGTGGCGGTCAACTCCGAGACGGGCGAAATCGGCATCACGCTTTTCAGCACCACGCCGATTCAGAGCACGGCCGGCGGCAGTTTGGTGACAATTACTCTGCAAATAATTGGCAGTACTTCTGGGGCAGCGATTTCTATGACCCCTCTGTCGCTGGTGGATCAGGTCGATCCGACCGGCCTGCGCGTCTACCAAACGGGGCTGGCCGATAGCCAAGGAGCGATGGGAGCGACGTGGATTTGAACCACTCCTATGTTTTTCCCGGCACTGGCTTGTAGATCTGGTGCATATCCATATAATACCAATTGCGTTATTTAGCCCTCGCCCGTCGCCCAGTGAACACGTCTAACCAGCGTGTTCGAATAATAGATCGAGTGGTGCAGACATTCGACCCAAGTCCGGTCTACCTGGTGAGGGATCGTCCCCCCCAAGGATGTCACGGGACAAAAACGCCAAGAAAAGGCGCTGCAAGATGCCCTCGCCTATGCCGACAACATCATAGCCACTTTGCGGGAGCCGTTTGTCGTCCTCGACAAGGACTTTCGGGTCCAGACGGCCAACGCCTCCTTCTACCGCACGTTCCACGTCTCCAGGATTGAGACCGAAAAACACTCCCTCTTCGAGTTGGGCAACGGTCAATGGGACAACCCGCGCCTGCGGACGGTGCTGAGCGAAGTGCTGAGCAACCACCATGCCGTCGAGGACTTCGAGGTGGAGCATGACTTTCAGGCCATCGGGCGAAAGGTCATGCTGCTCAATGCCCGGCGCATTGTCTCGGGAGACGGCGGCTCGGATCTGATCTTGCTCGCCATCGAAGATGTGACCCTGCGCAGGCGCGTGGAAGAAACTTCACGCCTGGAGGAGGCGGCATCCAGGATTTCCGAAATCCAGTACCGCCGGCTGTTCGAAAGCGCGATGGACGGCATTCTGATCCTCGACGCGACGACGGCGAAGATTATCGACGCCAACCCGTTCATGAGCGAGCTGCTGGGCTACGAGCATGGCCATTTCCTGGGCAAGGAACTTTGGGAGATCGGCCTTTTCAAGGACATTGCCGCGAACCAGGCGGCGTTCCGGGAACTCCAGGACAATGGCTACATCCGCTACGACCACTTGCCGCTCGAAACTCGCGACCAAAGGAAGGTCGACGTCGAGTTCGTCAGCAATACCTACGAGGCGGGCGGCCGGCTGGTGATCCAGTGCAACATCCGCGATTCCAGCGAGCGCATCCGTCTGGAGCAAAAGATTCGTGCTTCCCTCGAAGAGAAGGAAGTGCTGCTGAAGGAAGTCCATCACCGGGTCAAAAACAACCTGCAGGTGATTTCCAGCCTGCTGCACTTGCAATCCCAGCACACGACGGACCCGGCCAGCGTGCTGATGTTCCGGGCGAGCCAGGATCGCGTGCGCTCCATGGCGCTGATTCACGAGCGGCTTTACCGCTCGCGGGACCTGGCGCAGGTGGACTTCACGGACTACCTCGAGGGCCTGGCCACGCATCTGTTCAGCTCGCACGGCGTGGATGCCGACCGCATCCAGCTGGCGGTCGATGTTCATGGCGTCAAGCTTTCCATCGACGCCGCCATTCCCTGCGGGCTGCTGCTCAACGAGCTTATATCCAATTGCCTCAAGCACGCCTTCCAGGGGCGGGATCGGGGCCGAATCCGCATTGAAATGCTGCCCGTGGGCGAAGGCGACATCCGGCTTAGCGTCAGCGACGACGGCGTGGGCCTTCCGCCAAGCATTGAACCGCAATCAGGCGAAACCTTCGGGATGCAGCTGATTGCCGACCTGGTGGACCAACTTCACGGCAAAGCACAGGTCATTCGCGATGGCGGGACCACGTTTCGGATTACTTTTCCCAAGGGTGCGGCGAGCCCCGCGCCAAGAAAGGATCAGCCATGAACGCAGAGGTCAAACTCCTTGAGTGGAAAGAGGCCCCGGCATGGTCCGCGCACATTCTCGTCGTCGAGGACGAGCGCATCGTCGCCAGGAGCCTGCGCATGCAGCTGAACACGCTTGGCTATGAGGTCGTCGCCAGTGTGGCTACCGGAGAGGAGGCAATTCAGCAGGCCGGCATACTTCTCCCCGATTTGGTGCTGATGGACATCAACCTGGAAGGGACCACGGACGGTGTGGCGGCGGCGGCGGCAATCCGTGAGCGGTTCCAGCTCCCGGTGGTCTACCTGACGGCCTACTCCAACAAGGAAATCCTGGACCGGGCCAAGGTGACCGAGCCGTTTGGCTATATCCTCAAGCCCTACGAAGAGCGGGAGCTGCACGTCGTCATCGAAACGGCCCTGTACAAGCACCAGATGGAACGGCGCCAGCAAGAGCGCGAGCGCTGGTTTGTCGCCACCCTTAGAAGCGTCGGTGACGCGGTGGTCGCCACCGACGAAGAGGGCCTTGTCTCTTACATGAATCCCCTTGCCGAGCTTTTGACAGGTTGGGAAAGCCAGGACGCGCTCGGCAAAGCATTGGGAGTCGTTGTCCGGCTCGTCCACGAAGACACGAAGCAATCGGTCGAGGCCCCGCTCGAGCAACGGATGCAGGACGGCACGCCCAGCACCGGCATCCTGCTCATCGCCAGGGATCGCTCCGAGAGTTCCATCGAGGGCTGCGTTTCCCTCATCAAGGACGACCTGGCCGGCGCCGTGGGCAAAGTGGTCGTGTTCCGTGACGTGACCGCGCGGAAACGCCTTGAGGAGCAGATTCGGCAGTCGAAAAAGATGGAAGCCGTCGGCCGGCTTGCCGGCGGCGTGGCGCATGCGCTCAACAACCTCATGACCGTGGTTCTTGGCCACAGCGAGTTAATGGTCGACTGGATGGAACCCACCGACCGGTTTTTCGCGAGTGCGCAGGACATCAAGAGGTCGGCCTTGCGGACGACGACGCTGACCCAAAAATTGCTGGCATTCAGCCGCAGGCAAGACTTGAACCTGCGCCACGTGGACATCAACGCCGTGGTCGGCGAGCTGGCGCCGGTCATTCGGTCCATGAAGGGTGGAGTCCGGCTCGACCTGAGTCTGGAACCGGGGCTGGGTTCGACCAGGGTGGATCCGGATCAGGCTGAAGGAGGCGATCCTGACATTGGTCCGCAACGCTTGCGAAGCCATGCCGCGCGGCGGGCGGGTGAGCATCCACACGGCCAACGTCGAAATCGGCCACGACTACACCCAGGACCACCCGGAAGTGCGGCTCGGCCAATATGTGCTGCTTGCCATTACGGACACCGGAGTGGGGATGGACCGGGAAGAATTCAGCCATTTGCTTGAGCCGTTTTATACCAAGGAAGCCGGCGTGGGGGCCGGGTTGGGATTGGCCGCGTTTTACGGCTTCGTCAAGCAGTGCGGCGGCGACGTTGACGTGCGCAGCCAGCCGGATGTGGGAACGACCTTCCACATTTACTTGCCAAGATGAGCTGATTTTCGGCTTGAAAGGTGTCAGAAGCCTTTTCAAAAGGGTTTTGACACCTTTTTTTTCCGCTGATCGTGCCTGAAAATGTGTTGGGTTGCAGACACCTGACCGTTTGACAATTGCCGCTTTGTCAACTAGCCTTGAATGAGCAGTTGCTGCATGTGAAGCATTTAGCCATAGTGCCTTCGGTTCACGAAGCGAACAATGACATTCTTGATTCTCAGCCGAATATGCCTGTTTGCGCTCCTGGGATGCGATTACGTTTGGGATCCCTTTCTGGGCACCAACCCGCAGTCCCACGAGCTCGCCAGCACGGAAGCCTTTTGCCAATCGCTAGAGGACTGCCAGGCCGTGCATTGCAACGCGGTCCAACAGTTCAATCATCGCGATCACAGCGCTTCGTCTCACCAGGCGGACAATGCGCCTTTCTGGCACCCCGCCGCTGAGGCCTCGATTGTCGCCATTGCCATTGCTGTTGATGGTCTGCTGTATACTTACATGTCTTTGCAGCGCTGAACACACCCCTGTTGTCAATTCGTTCCTTGTTTGCAGGCGCCGTCGCCGTCATGCGGTTGGCGCAGTTGGCCCTGCCTGGCTTTTCTCAAGGCGCTTTTTTGTGGGGTGGAAAATGTTCTCAACACTTCGGAAGCATTTGAGCTGTTTCCTGCGGCGTGAAGATGGGCCGACGGCCGTTGAATACGCCGTCATGCTGGCCCTGATCGTTACTGTTTGCATCTCGGCGATCACGTCGTTGGGTTCCAGGGCGAACCAGACGTTTACCACCGTAAGCAAATCCGTCGGCGGTGCTGGATCGTAGTAAAGACGGCGAGCCGAGCCGAGCGGCGAGCCGAGCACCGTAAGGTGCCGGGTCGTGCCTGCTACCCGGCACCTTACGGTGCTCGGCTCGCCGCTCTGATCGCCGCTCGGTTCGCCGCTGCGAAAGCATCGCTCTTTTCATGAATCCGGCGCCGGAGCAGCCTGTGAAGCTCCTCGAAGTGAGGCGCTTGCATCAGAAACATGTTGAGATGAAAAACACCTCGGCCCGTCTTGAGTTTGAGCATTTGCACGGTGTCGTAATGCCAGTATTCCAGCATGCCGTCCATCTCGTCAAATGCGACGAAGACGTTGTGACTGGACAAGCTCGGGAGAATGACCGGCAACATGATTCCCGACGTGGTGACGACGATCGGCGACGGCTTTGCAAGCAGCATCTTGATGGAGATATAAAGGAAAAACATGTCAAAAAAGCCGAGCATGGCGCAGGCAATCATCCTTCCGAAGCTAACAAGCTGCAATGGTAGTTTGTTGAAGGCAAACGCCATGAATAGCAATGCCAATATGATGGCAACGAAAAACAGACCCCAGGGCGCAAGCAGGAGCATTCCCCTCCGGCTGATTTGGTAAGGATATTCGCATACCGGCACACCACCATTGGCATTGCTTCGGGTCGGCACGGCGGCGGGCCGAAATGCCATTTTCAGCCGCTGGGCGGATAACCCAGGCGATGCGTCAAGGCCCACCGCGAGAGCTGGAACAGGGATATCCATGGTCGGCGGAATCCCATCAAGGATCAAACCAATGGGTTTTTCCCGGCTTATCGACAGCGGCAGCGCAAGGATCTTCTCCCACAAAATCGGATCAAATAATGTCAGCCCTATATCCTCCGCCAAGGCCACGCCACGAAGAGGGGCGGCGAACACCGTCTTGCTGTCCTGTGCGCCATCAATGTCAACAGCACTCTGACGCGGGTCGCCCGTCTTGTTTGCAATGACCGTCACTCCAGGTTGCATTACCAGCAGGCGTTCCTCTTTTATGTTGCCGAGCGCCGGCGGCATGGCCCGTTGGCCAGCACGCGTTGCCCGCTGTCTGGCCGCGGTCGACATATTCAATCTCGACTCGCTGGTGCCAGTCCAGGGCACCGGATATCATGTGGCCGGTCAGGACCGTATAACGCTCGGTCACCAGGATTTGTTCAGCGCGAAAAATAAAACCCATGTTAATGCGACATACTGGCCGCTTCCTTCGGAGGTTCACGATGACCATAGAAACTGTAAAGCACCGGCATCAGGTAGCGATCCAGGAATAGCGTCATCGTCATGCCGCCGCACACAACGATGGCCAGCGGCTTGGCCGACTGATTGCCCATGGCCGAGGATATGGCGTCAGGCAAGAGGCCGAAGATAGCCGTCAAGGCCGTGATCATGACGGGGCGGACACGCTTGGCGGCCCCTTGCGTGATGGAATCGTGCAGCGGCAGGCCCTTGCGGCGCAGATCGTTGAAGTAAGAAATCATCAGCAGCCCTTCCATGATCGCCACGCCGAACAGCGATATAAAACCCACGGCGGAAGACACGTTGAAGTGCGTGCCGGTCAGATACAAGGCCCAGATGCCGCCAATGGCCAGGTCGAAAACGTTGGAAAGGATGACCAGCACGTCAATAAACGACCGGAAAGCGACATAGAGGAAAATGCAGATCAACCCCAGAGACGCCGGGATGATGACCATCAAGCGGGCCTCGGCGTCTTGCATCTGCTCGAACTCACCGCCGAACAACGCGCGGTAAGGGGCCTTGATGAGATGACTGGTCTTGTCCTCGACCTCGGCGACGGCGCTGGCGAGATCGCGATCGCGCACGGCGAATTTGACGGCGATGAAGCGCTTGCCCTGTTCGCGCGTGATAATGGAGCCGCCCGGACGAGTCAAATCCCCGCTAAGGTTCACCCGGCCCATGTCGTCCACCGGCGACACCAGGTCGCGCAGGCGTAGCCGCGGCGCGAAGCTGTTGAAGGGAGCCAGGTACAGGCCCATTGTCGTCGGCGGCGGATTTGCCGTTCCCGTGGGAGACGCGCCAGCGATGGACGGACCGGTGGCGTAGGTCTGCGTCGTGTTGGGAATCGAGGCCTCATCCCGGCGGCGCAGCCACGGCAAGCGCAGCGTCACGTCGAAGTTTTTCTCGCCTTCCACCATTTGCGTCATCGGACCGCCATGCACCAGCGTGTTGACAACCGTGGCGACGTCGTTGACCTGCAAGCCCCAACGTTCACACTTCTTCTTGTCGACGGCAAACTCCAGGTTGGATTGCCCCATGACGCGATAGATCCCCACGTCCTCGACGCCGCGAATGGCCAGCAACTGGTCCTTGACCCTGTTGGCGATCTCCTCCAGGCCCTTGAGATCGGGGCCATAAATCTTGACGCAGTTGTCTCCCTTCACGCCGGTCATTCCTTCCATGACGTTGTCGCGGATGTACTGCGAGAAGGCCCATTCCACGCCGGGAATCTTGCGCTCCAGCTCCTCGGTGAGGTCGGCAGTGATCTCGCGGCGAACGCGGACTTTCGTTTCGCCGTTGGGCCGGGTCACCACGGGCCATTCCTTATGTTTTCTGAAGGGGACGTAAATCTCAACATTGTTGAAGAGGCTCGGATCGGTCCCGTCATCGGGACGGCCTGTTTGCACCAGGATGGCCTCCACTTCCGGGAAGGCCCGCTTGGCGGCATGTTTCAGGATCGGCTGCTTGAACCTCTTGAAGTCGGCGGGGTCGAGCTGGCTCCTGAGTTCGGCCACGAACGCATCATAATTGTCGAATTTTTGATCCTTCAGGTTGCTGAGCTTGCCCATCACATGGGCCGGCACGCCATGCTGCGCTTGCTTCTTGTCGTCGAGCCAGCGGGCATTGGGCAGATCCTTGAGGGCATCGCTGCTGATCGCGTAGTCGGTGTGCATGACAATTTCGCGGAAGCGGATCACGCCGTCGGCAATCGCATCGAGGTTTTCATTAACCGGAAAGATACCGCGAATCCAGAGGTTGCCCTCTTCCAGCTCGGGCATGAATTCGCGGCCGATATGCTGCAAGGGCCAGGCCGCCGTGATGGCCATCAAGGTCAGCATCACAATGATCGTGGTGTAACGGTGCTTGAGGCAGAGGCGCAATTGCCACAAATAACGGCCTTTGAGGAAGCGGACGAAGAAATTCTCCTCCGTCGGTTTCAGGCCCTTGAACAGGTACATGCACAGCACCGGCGTCAACGTCATGGCGAAAAACAAGGCGCCGGCCAGAGCGAAGGCATAGGTCTGGGCCATCGGGCCGAAGAGCTCGCCTTCCGCGCCTTGCATCGTAAACAGCGGCATGAAGGCGACCACCATGATCAGCGTCGAAAAGAACAAGGCGGTATCGACCTCGCGGACGGCGAGCAGAATGCGGTCCTTCATCGGCTTGTCCGCGTGCTGCCCCGTGGCCAGATTGCGATAGATGTTCTCGACGATGATGACCGTCGAATCGCAAATGATGCCGAAGTCCACGGCGCCGATGGACAAAAGATTGGCTGACTTGCCGCGGAAATAGAGGACGGAGAACGAGAACAGCAAAGCCAGCGGCATGTTGATGGCGACGATCAGGGCCGTGCGGATGTTGCTGATGAACATCATCAAAATCACGACGACCAGGGCGATGCCCATGAACAGGTTGGTGCGGACCGTGTGTGTCGTCCGGTCCACCAGATCCTCGCGATCGTAGTAACACTGGATTTCCACACCAGGCAACAAACGACTGCCGCTTGCCGTCTTTTCCACGCGTTTGGTGCCGGTCCACCAGTCGCTGAGCCGCTCCCACCAATGCTCCCTCGAAACCCTCTTGACGCCGTTGATGTCGTCGGCGACGGCCTTGACCAGGGGCAGGACGTGCATGGTATGCTGGTTCTTGCGCATGAGGACGACACCCTGGACCTTTTCATCCTCGACCAGCCATTTGCCGGTCTCGTGATCCAGGCACTGGTCGTAACTGACGCGCCCCAGGCGGGTCTGGTTGCCGACGATCACTCCTCGCGAGCTCATCGCATCGGGATAAGGCAAGGGGCCGCCGTCCACGATGTCGTCAATTTTGATGGGCTTGTCGTTGACCGAAGTGAGGACGATGCTGCGAATTTCATTGCAGCGCAGTCGCTCGTCGGCGCGCAGATAGGCGGCGGCCTCTTCGGGCGTTTTCAGGGTCACGGCATGGTCCACGGGGTCTCGATGGCCGCCGATGAGGCCCCGGCAAATGATGCACTTGAAACCCGACCCCTGTTTTAAGAAATCGCCGCTGACATTCATGTTGCTGAGTGTCAGGGCGGATGACAGCATCTGCAGGCTGATGCCGTAGCGTTTCATTCGTTCCGGGTCTGGGTGAATCTCGTAGCGCTTGACCGTGCCGCCGAAGCTGCTGATGTCGAAGACGCCCGGTATGCGCCGCCATTCACGCTCGAGCAGCCAATCCTCCAGTCCCTTGAGATCGTTGAGCGTGTAGACTTCTTCGCCGAGGGCGTTTTTGGGAGTCTTGAGCACATAGCGAAAAATCTCGGCGATCGGATTGGCGGGAGAAAGCTGCGCGGTGACGTTGGGCGGCAGCGAGACCGTCGCCATGGACAGGCGGTTGATGACTTCCTGGTGCGCCGCATCGTAAGGAAACCCATATTCGAAGATGCAGCGCACGTGCGTCAGCTCGAAGAGCGACTTGGTATGGCACGTTCTCAGACCGGGCATGCCTGCCAGGTTGATTTCCAGAGGGATGCTGACCAGGCGCTCCATTTCCTCGGCGCTGGCGCCCGGGTTATTGGCGGTGAGCTCGATGATGGGCGGCGCCGGGTCTGGGTACGCCTCCACGTTAATGTGGGTATAGGAATAGATTCCGAGCCCTATCACCACCGCAATATAGGCAAAGACAACCAAGGTGTTGTTCAAAGCCCATTCGATCAGCTTGCGTACCATGTTATGAGAACCTATCTGAGGAGAGCTTGCCTATCCGAAAAAGGGGTCAGGCACCGTTGCCGGAACGGCCCGTAGGGTGCTTCGCACAACGGTGCCCGACCCCTTTTTCGGATAGGCTCTGATCATTTCTGCATTAACTTGATGGATTCCTTGTTGAGGAGAGTTTCCAACGCGGTCGTTAATTCCACGACGCCGTGGGTCACGACCTGCTCGCCGCGCTCCAATGTCCGCAGGGGGTAACGGCCCTCGTTTACCTCGTCCGCGGAGAATTTCTTGTCCTCGTCGCGAAGTTTGGTGCGGACGATGGTGTAGTCCGCATAGCGGCGCACCACCGCGATTCGCCGGATGGAGTATTCGCGCTGTTTGTCCTTGTCTTTCACGAAAACGAAGGATTGCCCATTGTATTCGTTGATGGCCATCGTCGAGATTTCCACGGTGTTAGCTTCCGGCGGCATTTGGATCGTCGCCGTCACGAACTGGCCGACCAGGTACTTGTGGTCTTTATTCGGCAAGTAGCCAAGCACCATCGGGTTGTGCTGGTTTGGCTCGAGACTGGGACAAACCATGTCGACAGGGAGGATGTGCGGCGGCGCGTCGGGCTCGGCTTGAATGCGAATCTCCCACTTGAGGCCGCCGTTCTTTTTTAAGCCTTCCTTGATGAGCGGAAGGTATTCCTCCGGCGGGTGCACCCAGATTTGCAGCCTGCTCATGTCGCCCACGCGAAACAGCCAGGTGCCGAAGTTGGTATTGTCCACAATGTCGCTGATCTGGGTGTTCTTTTCCAGCACCGTCAATTCGCGGTCCGGATGGTCCTTGTCGAACCAGGGCACCGGAACCGGCGTGCGTGCCCAGCGTTTGACCTCTTCGACAACGTCGCGGGGCTTCTTGGAGTCAATAATCTCGTTGGCCTCCACGCGCAGAGCCTTGATTTCGTCATCCGTCATTTTCCACATGCGCAACGTCCGTTCGGCGGTCAACAAGTTGTTGTTGTCGCCCTGCAGCTGCCGTTCGTCGGCTTTCAATTGCGCAAAGGACAGCGCGCCTTCGCTGAACAGCTTTTGGTGCCGCTCGAGGGCATCCTGGCTTAAACGGACGGCGGAAATCGCATCGACGAAAGCAGCCTTTGCCGTGCCCAGCGTGACGCTCCAGAAGACGGCCAACTCGTCCCCTTGTTTCACCTTGTCGCCAAATTTCACGGCGCGAATGGTTTGCTTCTCGTAGCCGTCTTTGTCGATGATCTTGTCCTTCACTTGCAGCAATTCCACGAGTTCACCGTTGAATCGGCACTTGATAATGCACATCGATGCGTCGTCATAATTCAGCGTGCCGATTTGCGGCGGCAGGGGCCGGGTTCTTGCATCCACGACTTGCGTGGTCTGCACCTTGAGTCCGTTTTCGTTTTCCTCCGTCAGCTTTAGACCGGGATCGGCAGCCGTGATTTTTGAAGGCCAATCTGTGAACCAGGTTTTGGTGACGTTAACCAGCACCGGCCGACCTTCTTCGGTTTTGTCCTGGTCCGCCTCTTTGACTTCCTGGGCGGCCACCCATTGCGAAATCCAGAAGACCCCGCCCACAAAGCCAACCACCAACACCGCCACGACCGCGGCGGTCACGACTGTTTTGATTTGCATGGACTTGCCTTTCATTATTGATTTCCTCCGCATTCCCTTTGGGGCAAAGCAACTGACGTGCCAATGCAACATGTCGGCAATGGGAAGTGCCAAACTGCGTCCGGAGTTCTGTGCGATTTGCCGACACTACCTTGCACACAGGCCCATGGAAGAAAAAACGCAAGTCGGCGACACCCATCAGGGCATGGGGAGAGCGGTGAAATAAGCTGACTTAACAACCATCCTTGCTCGCGCGACTCGAATCACACCAACAGGTTGCCCAATCGCCGTCTTTCGCTGTGCAGATTATGGCCAGGCAGTTCACTACCTGAACAAGGCCTGTCGCAGATTTGCTTCGGCACGGGACTTGCTTATGCCGGGCTGCCGTGGTCGTGACAAGGTGACCGGGCTTCATGACAAGGTGACAAGGTGAAAAGGTGAAAAAGCTGCCAAGACAACACTAGGGTTATCCAGTTGCTCACCCTGTCACCTTGTCACCTTGTCACCTTGTCACCTTGTCACCTTGTCACCTTGTCACCTTGTCACGCGGCCGGGAAAGGAAAACCATGCCAAAGCTCCTCGTCGTGGACGACGAACCGAACGTTCTTTACTCCATCGAGCGAAGCTTGCGTCCGATGAGTTGGAGGTCGTCATCGCGTCGACGGGCCGGCAAGGACTGGAGCTCGTGGAACAAACGCGCCCGGATGCCGTCATCCTCGATGTCCGGCTCTTCGACATTTCTGGTCTGGATGTCTTCGACCAGATCAGCAAAAGCGCTCCGTGGCTGCCCGTCATCATCATCACGGCTTATGCCAATACCGAAACAGCCATCGAAGCGATGAAACGCGGCGCCTTCGATTATCTGCACAAGCCGGTGGATCTTCACCACCTTCGCGAAGTCGTGCAACGGGCCCTGGAATTGAGCCGGCTGCGGCAGGTGCCCACCGTGCTCCAGGGCGAGGACGCCGGCGAAAACGCCGAGCGCATCGTCGGCAATTCCCCCGCGATGCAGGAGGTCTACAAGGCGATCGGCCGATTTGCTCCCCGTGACGAGACCGTGCTGATCACCGGCGAAAGCGGCACGGGCAAGGAACTCGTCGCGCGGGCGTTGTTTCACCACAGCGACCGGGCCAGCAAATCGTTCCTGGCTCTGAACTGTGCCGCCATTCCGGAAACCCTGCTGGAAAGCGAGCTCTTCGGCCACGAGCGCGGCGCATTTACCGGGGCCGACCGCCGCCGCATCGGCAAATTCGAGCAAGCCCACGAGGGAACCCTGTTCCTCGACGAAATCGGCGACATGAGCCCGGCCACGCAGTCCAAGATTTTGCGGATCGTGCAGGAACACTGCTTCGAGAGGCTCGGGGGCAACGAGACCATCAAAATCAATGTCCGCTTGCTGGCGGCGACCAACAAGAACCTCGAGGCCGAGGTCGCGGCGGGACGATTTCGGCAGGACCTGTTCTACCGGCTCAACGTATTTGCCATCCGTCTGCCGCCCTTGCGCGAACGCAGGGAGGACGTGCCGTTTTTGTTCGAGCACTTCCTGCATCACTTCAACCGGAGCCTGGGTCGGACCGTTCACTCCCTCACCGCGGAGGCGCAGGCCTGCTTGCAAGCAACCGATTGGCCGGGAAATGTGCGCCAACTGCAGAACGTGCTGAAGTACGCTCTCATTCAAGCAACCGGCAGCGTTGTCACGCTGGATTGTCTTCCGGAAAGCCTGCGCTGCAACGGCTCGGCCCCGGCCGCAACGGTGCCGGAGGCGCGGCAACTGGAAATCAATTCGTTCACGCTCGGTCTTCTGCACGCCGGCGAGCCCGATATCTACCGGCGCGTCAGCGCGGAAATGGACCGCGTGCTGCTGGAGGCGGTCTTGTGCCACGTGAAAGGGAATCAAGTGCAGGCCAGTGAACTACTAGGGATTTCAAGAACGACCCTCCTGCGCGAAGTTGCGTTCCCTTGGCATCACGTTTGAGAAGCAGCTTCTGTTGCCGGAGCCGGAGGAAGTGGTGTAAAAGCGAGTGGCAAAATGCAATGTGTGGATTGAAAACGATCATGCTGATCGTCGGCGTGCCACCGATTCATGGCGTGGCGGGCCATCAAACTAGCAATGGTTGCATATGATTACGATGCACGCTATATCGGCCAATCAGCTGCAGCATTACGTCCTGCCCGGTGCATCGTCCGTCATCCGCATGGCGGACTCAGCGGATCTGCTCGTGCCCATCAAGGACCGCCAAAATGTCGTTTCGCTGCTGGACCTGAATGGGATTCCGATAGTCAATACTTTCGCAGTCTTTGTGACAAGGCCAAAAAGGTGGTTGCGATCAAGCGGGCGCTGTTTGTTCACAATTAGGGATGGGCCAAAGAGGACAGGCTACATTTTGAAATGTCCCTGTCCCCTTTTCGGCCCAAGAATTCTTTGGTCACCAGGAGGGCACGTCAAGCAGCCACACGCAGAGGCATCTGGTTCCGGGAGGGTGCTGCTGAGTGTAGACACTTGATGCATCCTACTGTTTTTTGATGGGAATCCAGACTTCGGTTCCACCCATCCCCGTTTTTGGATCATATTCCTCCGTATAGCGTTCAAAGCCCGGCTCACCCGTCGCCTCGTAGCCGGAGTTTGGCAGCCATTTCTTCCAGATGGCGTCGATCGTGTTGGGCAGGGCCGAAACATTCTGGCGATGAGTGAAAACCGCATAGCGCCGCTGCCGGGATGGTGACGTGGCTGAAATCCGCGGGCAGCCCGCTGGTGCCGGAAACCTCCACGCCCGACAGGTAGTCGAAGCCGACGCCGGGTTTGTAATTCCAGCAGACGCCGTAGGAAGCCTTGCCGACCTGGCCTGGCACCTTGCCGATACGTGGAGCGAACTGTCCCCACTGCTTTGGAATGTTCTTGCGCGTTTCGAACGTGAAGGTCGCGCTGACACCCGCGATCAACATTTCCTTGCCGTTCTCGAAGCGGGGCGGGTCGAGTTTGTAATAATCCATCTCGGCTTGTTGGTCAGGATGCTGCACAAAAGCACCTTTCATCGCGGCTTGCATCTCAGCCGGCGTCATGTCCTTGAGGCGGGTCCCGAACGACCACTTGTGTCCGAACGGATCGGTGACGGCTCCGTAGCGGTCGCCCCAGAACATGTCCGCGGCCGGCATAAAAACGGATGCGCCGGCGTCCTGGGCCCGCTTGATCGCCGCGTCACAGTTCTCCACGTAATGGTGAATCGTCACCGGCGTGCCTTTCAAGGCCGTCGCCGTACTCGACATGCCGCCGCAGAATTCGGGGAAGTCGTCGACCAGAAAGAAAAAGCTCTTGCCGATGCGCAGTGCCGCATGCATGATCCTGCGGCCATCCGGCGCCAGCATGCGGTGGATTTCTTCGCGCCGAACGCTTTCTTGTAAAACTCGATGGCCTCCGTGCAGGGACTGCACACCAGATGCGGAATCAGGTATTCGTGGCCCAGGGGAATGGGTTGCGTGGACTTGCTCATGACAAAACTCCTTCGCTGGACATTGGTGGCTGGAAAGGCACGTTCGCCTTACTTATGGAATAGTCGAAGGCACGTTCGCCTTACTTATGGAATAGTCGAATGAGATAGCCGCAAATCGACAAGGGCGAAAAAGATTTCGGCACCGCACTTGGTATAATGAGCCGCGAACAGGATATGCCGATTTCGTCCTGATTCGTCCTGAGAGGAGGGCTTTCACATGCCTGCAACTGCAAGCTGGATCACCAGGCGAAAACACCCAGACGGAACGGAAGCATGTATTCGCGACACGAATATCAATGTTTGGGGACTCATTGCGCGACGTCAGCGCGGCCAGGATAATGAAGACATCTTGACTGCGCTGTGGGGCTTGTCGGCGGCGGACCTCGAAACGGCATGGGCCTACTATCAAGAAAATGCGCAAGAGATTGACGAGGCCATTCGAAGCAACTCCGAGGATTGAGGAATGACCGAAGTTTACGTTAGCACCGATGTCGAGGCGGACGGCCCCATTCCCGGCCCGCATTCCATGCTGAGCTTCGCCTCGGCCGCGTATCGCCATGACAAGACGCTGGTCGGCACGTTCGAGGCCAATCTGACATTGTTGCCCGCAGCCCAAGGCGACCCGAAGACGATGGAGTGGTGGGCAGGGCAGCCCGAGGCGTGGGCCGCGTGCCGCACGAATGTTCGCGAGCCTTCCGTGGTCATGCCCCAGTATGTCAGGTGGCTGAAGTCGCTGCCGGGCAAGCCGGTGTTCGTCGGGTATCCGGCAGCCTATGACTTCATGTTCGTGTATTGGTACTTGATCCGGTTCGCGGGGGAGAGCCCGTTTTCTCATTCCGCTCTGGACATCAAGACCTACGCGATGGCCCTCCTGGGCAAGGGGTATCGGGAATCGGTCAAGCGCAACATGCCGGCGCGGTGGTTCGACAACCTGCCCCACACGCATGTCGCTCTGGACGATGCCAAGGGGCAAGGGGCGTTATTCGTTAACATGCTGGCTGCACGTGCTCGGATATTCAACCCAGCCGAATCAGGGGAGTGCACCTGAACACAACTACTGGAAACCCGTTACTGGGCTCGTGGGCTGACGACGCTAGGCTTGTCGCTCGACGATGACGCCGCTGCTTGGCAGGTGGCACTAAAGCGTCTGGACCTGCCCTGGCGGCAGGGACGGCTTGATGCAGCCAACGCTACGGGCGTTTCCAGCGTCCCCGCTTACTGGTTGCTCGATCCTGCCGGCGTGATCGTTGCCAAGGTTTCCGATCCTGACGAACTCAGCGCGCTTCTGGCAGATCGGCTCAAATGAACCACGGCCACCTGCCTTCAAGCACCCTGGCCTCCTTCATACCAAGGACGACCTTGACCGCATCAAAGCCAACGTCGCCAAAAGCGTCGAGCCCAGGAAAGCGGGATTCGCCATGCTCAATGCTCACGCCCAATCGAAAGCCGACTGGAAGATGCGCGTTCAATCTGAAACTGTAACGCGCGATCCGAAGACCAACATGAAAGTGGACTGCCACTCGTCATAAAGTCATTGCCAGTCAACGACAAAGGCCGGCTGTCACCTGCTGACAACCGGCCATCAAAATCGGGACAACAAGACACCGTTAGAACTTTTTCTGGTGGGCCTGGCCGGCTGGGACGCCGGCTTGCGGCGGCGTATGGATGTTGATTAACCCTACTACATTCGCAACTCGATCCCGGGTTCATCGAGCGGGGAACCTTACACCTGAAGAGGTTACATCGAAAAGTGGGACCGAGCAAAAAAAGCGCCATTTGCGAGCGTTTGTAGAGCGCCACGCAGCTGTCTCCTTTTTCGTCTCCTTCGTCGATGAATTCTAAAACAGTCTCCTTCTTTGTCTCCTTAAGTATAAGCAGCAGCACGCCCGGTCCCGGTTGCTGTGGTTGCCGAGGGTTTGCGCGAATTCCACAAGTCCGCTATGTTCCCCTGGCCCTTGTTCACCGGCTGCATCGGCCGTATTCTGCCCTTGATCAGTCTGTGCCGCCCGGTGCTCCGTGAGGTTCCTGGTTTGGGCCGGAGCGTTTGCCGCGTGGCCGTTGTCGTGCGCTCGGTGAAGCTGGTCCATCAACGCATCGAGTCAGGCGAGGCCGGCATGTGCTCTTGGCCAATGTTCCCGTTTGATCCGCGTCGATCGTGCTCAGCACGATTCTGCCGCAGCGTGGAGCCGCCATTTCGCAGTACGTGTCCGTTGCCAGGTGCCGGCTCGATCACACGATGGTTCACCTTGCGCCAACCCTTTTCGTGGAGGCAGCCATTTTTACCGTTCCAACAGCCCTTGACCCCAGCGCGTGAAGTTGCCTACTGGCATCCGGTCATGCAGCGACGCAAACGAGTTTGACCCGATTCCAACGATCGCTCGGCTGCGAATTCCAGCCCACCCTTGAGCACGCGAGCGTGGCTCGCTCGACGTTCCAAGAGCCCGGATTGGTCGGTCGCAGGCTCACCACTGCCCCAGGCCCTGATCCTGTTTGCGCCAGCGGCTCGCTTGACGAGCTTCGTCTGCGCCAACGGACATCCTGTTGCGGACAGCACCCGAGTCTGTGCCGACCAATTCGGCGGTGGCCCAACCGACGATCGCCGTCGTCGTCGAACTCGCTCGCGGACCCGCAGCGGCCCAGTGTTGACGACTTCACGCCACATCCCGACATTCCCACCACTCACGCGAAAAATACCGCGCGTTGAATTGCGCTATGGGTGGCACGCGCACGCTCCAAACCACGCCCGCCGGCTCAAGTGGCGCCGCCTTCACGCTCAAAAATGGCGCTGTTTTGTTGCTCGGTACCACGAAAAGCCGTCATTGCACTTTACCCCTGGAACGGTTCCAGCGAGACCGAATCAGAGGTTCCAAGCACGCCGAAAGAACGACGCGATCCGCTGAAGTTAGCCCGCTATTACCAGTCGCTGCTCTACTCCGGCCAGTTCGAAACGTCAGCGCGCACGGCGACGGCGTCTCCACCCAGCAGATCCTTGGCTGGTCGGCGTTCTTCTGATCGCGCCCTGTGAAGACGACACGCGCCCCTTCTCTCAGGAAGGCCTCGGCCGCCGCCAGGCCGATGCCGCTCGTCCCGCCCGTGATCACTGCAATCTTACCTTGCAATCGATTCATATGCGAAACGCGCGTCTACTCAGGTGGCGGCGGCGCGCGGCCCTCAGAGTTGCGACAAACCCCCGTCGACGGGAAGTTCCGCGCCGGTCGTGAAGGTCGCGTCGAATGCGAGGAAGAGAACGGCCTTCGCAATTTCCTCCGACGTCCCGAAGCGCTTCATCGGATTGGCTTCGCGCATCTGCCCGGTGACCTGGGCGGCCACGTCTTTATCGGGAAACGCTTTGCCCCAGCTCGGCGTGTCGGTGGGTCCGGGCGACACCGCGTTGACGCGAATTCCCCGAGGAAGAAGCTCAGCGGCGAACACCCGAGCGAGGGATCGCAGCGCAGCCTTGGACGCTCCAGATGCGGCGAGGATGGGCATTCCCTTGACGTTGGAGATCGCGGTCGTGAGGACGACAGCGCCGCCGCTGAGTTCATCAGCGGCGCGAGCTTCTTCACTGCGAAGAACGGTCCCTTGGCGTTCACGTTGAACACCTCGTCGTACATGGCCTCAGTTGTGTTCTCGAGAGGAGCGAAGAGGCCGAACCCGGCGTTGACGAAGAGCAGGTCGAAGGTGCCGAACTCGGCCTTCACCCGAGAGGCGAGGGCGTCGATATCCGTCAACGAGCCCGCGTCGCTCGAAACCACAACGCCGCCCTTCCCAAGCTCTTTCTGCGCCGATTCCAGACCGGCCTGCGACCGCCCCGTCACCAGAACGCGCGCGCCCCCATCGAGGAGCATCTTCGCCGTCGCGAGCCCTATGCCGCTCGTGCCGCCGATGATTACCACCTTTTTATCTTGATAACGATCCATGTGCATTCTCCTTGCGACGTTTGGGTTGCTTTGCTGATTTTGAACTGTTTGGTACGATAAATTTCAATGTATTTCGCGTGCTGCCTTCACAGTTGCGACCAACCGCCGTCGACGGGAAGTTCGGCGCCGGTCGTGAAGGTCGCGTCGAACGCGAGGAAGAGGACGGCCTTGGCGACTTCCTCCGAGCGTTCCGAAGCGCTTCATCGGATTGGCTTCGCGCATCTGCCCTGTGAGCTGGGCGGCCATGTCTTTGTCGGGAATCGACTTTGCCGATGATCGGCGTGTCGATGGGGCCGGGCGACACCGCGTTGACGCGAATCCCCCGAGGAAGAAGCTCAGCGGCGAACACCCGAGCGAAGGATCGCAGCGCAGCCTTGGCCGCTCCATATGCGGCGAGCATGGGCATCCCCTTGACGTTGGCGATCGAGGTCGTGAGGACGACGGAACCGCCGCGAGTGATCAGCGGCGCAAGTTTCTGCACCGCGAAAAACGGTCCCTTAGCGTTCAGGTTGAACATCTCGTCGTAGGTCGCCTCGGTCGTGTGCTCGAGAGGGGCGAAGAGCGCTGAACCCGGCGTTGACGAAGAGCAAGTCGAAGATGCCGAACTCGGCCTTCGCCCGAGAGGCGAGGGCGTCGATGTCCGTCAACGAACGCGCGTCGCTCGAAACCACGACGCCGCCCTTCCCAAGCTCTTTCTGCGCCGATTCCAGGCCGGCTTGCGAGCGACCCGTCACCAGAACGCGCGCGCCCCCATCGAGGAGCATCTTCGCCGTCGCGAGCCCTATGCCGCTCGTGCCGCCGATAATCACCACCTTTTTATCTTGGTAACGTTCCATGTGTATTCTCCTCGCGGGGTTAGGGTTGCTTTGCTGATTTTGAACTGTTTGGTATGATAATAGGCACGATGGCCGCGGTCAAGAAATTTTTGAACTATTTATTTCAAAATACCGTAGGACCCTGTGGACGACCACGTAGCTCCGCAATCGCATGCTGATTCTGGTCACCGCGACCATTTCTCCGCGACCGGCGCTCCTTCAGGACATCGCGCTCAAGGATGCTGGGTAAGACAAGTCGACGCCGGAGACACTTGACGACGGCCTGCCACGCGGCTTCTTGGTTGGCGCGATCGTGAAAGTGTGGTTGGCGCATCGCCTCAATTGGGCCGGTGAACTTCTTGGGCGCCGAGGCGAAGAATTGCCCCGAGACGTCGGTTCCGAACTCCGATGCTTGGAGGTATCGACGGGCTGCGGTCTCAGGAGTGTGAGACATGCCGGGGATAAGCCTCATCAGCGGAACCATCAGCCACTTCAAGGCCGGGCCAGCGTTTCGCAGCCCCTTGGTGTCGGGCGTGCTACCAGGCGAGACGGCGTATACGGCCATGCCGGGGGGTAGCCGGCGCGCACAGCGCCGCCGCCCACCAAGCGACGACGATCTTCGCGTCGGCGTACGCCCGGTTGGGCTCGTACTTCACGTTCGGCCCGCTGTGCACCAGGGCTTTCACCGCGGCGCTCCGGTCACCGTGGTGTTGCGTGGCCGCAAGGGCCGCCACGTCGGTGTAGCTGAACATGGGTACGTCCCCTCGGGCAGCTTCCGAGCCGGCGATAACGATCCGCGCGTTGGGGCTCAACAGGTTGGCGCGGAGCAACCCGACAGTCAGTTGATGATGGCCGATTAGCGGGGCCTGAGCCACCTCGATGCCCGCCGCAGTGAGCACGCGCTTCTTACCTGGGATCATCCCTGCATTTAGCAGTAGGAAATCGACCGGCCGACCTCGCTTGACGAGCTCGGCGAGGCGCGGACTGAACGCTGGACGGCGTGTCCAGATCCAGCCCCAGCGGCGTGAAGACCTGTATTTTGGTCTCAGACGCGAGCTGAGCGGCCGTTTCCTGGGCCCGACCCAGGCTGCGCCCGGTGACGATGATCTCGCGCCAGCCCTCTCCGGCAAGAGCGCGGGCTGCCGCATAACCGAGCCCGGAGGTGGTGCCGGTGACGAGAGCGATAGAATGTTCCATGGGTGGCTCATTGGTGAAGGTCGAGTCGTGAGGCCCCGCGAGGCCACGGACGACTTGCTAATTTCGAACTATTCGGTTATATATTGGTGCGATGGCCATTGTCAATGGAGTTTTGAACTATATGTTTCACAATACCGCTAGGCCGCGTGGACGGCCGCGCAGCTTCGACGAGAGGGACGCGCTGGAAAAGGCGACCCAGGTATTCTGGTCGAAGGGCTACGACGGAGTGACGATCGACGATCTCGTCGCCGGGATGGGCGTGGGACGGCCGAGCCTGTATTCCGTCTTCGGAGACAAGCGGACGTTGTTCTTGCGCGTCCTTAGGGCGTACGCAGAGACGAAAGGCGCTCTCGCTGCGAAGGCACTCCTCTCGCCGCGCACTCTTCGCGACTCGCTCGCCGCCTTCCTGAGGCACGTCGCAAAAACTGCGACCGAGAAAGGATCCGCTCGGGGATGTCTTCTCGTGTGCGTCGCGCCGCTTGTGAATGACGCTGAGGTCCGGCAGTTCCTACAGAACGCTGCCGCTGCCGTCGTGGCGCTGGTGGAAGGTCGTTTCCGGGACGGGATCACCGCTGGAGAAATCCCGTCCGACTTTCCTGTGGCCGTCCGCGCAAGCCAAGCTCATTGATTTTGCTCGTGGCCTTACCATGCGTGCGCAGATAGGCACGCCGCGCAAGACGCTTCTCAGGGATGCCGAGGAAGCGGCCGACTTGGTGCTCCTGCCGCGGCGTGAAAATGCGGCGCCAGAACGTTGATGCCGGATGCGTGAAGGTTGCAGCGTAGCGCTCATGGGTCTCCTGCTCGACACGATCCCCGATTGGGGGCTGAGCCTCCGGGTGGTCTTTACCATCTTCGCACTCTGCATGGTGACGGCCCTGGTCCTTTCTCAGCGAGGAATGACCGCAGCGAAGCCCGCTGTGCCGGGAGGGGAACAATAGGCCGCCTGCCGATGTGCCCGGACGAGCCCAACCCTTAGCGTGCAATTTTGTCCGTTCCGAGGAGTGACCTCTAATGTAGGTATCCATCAGCCGAGCCAGGTTGACGCAGGGAAGCATCCTCGTAACGACGGAAAGCGAACACCGCTTGGTTTATCCGTTCGGTATTGATCACCTTGAGCTTCACAAGCAGGTGGAAGTCGGCCACTGTCAGGCCAGTTACAGACGGCAACAATTTCGGAAAAAATTGGATCGAGTTGTGTCCAGAATCTACGCGAGATGGACTCAAACCGAATCAGGCTGCGGCAACAATGGCGATGGGATTTGAACCACATAAACACCTACCTGGTAAATAGTTGCGACAATCGATGACTTTGACGGCATGATTGAGCCGACTCGTTTGAACCTGAAAATCTCGGTAAATCGGACAAAATCGCATGAGTCACGAATCAAGTCGGGGCGAAAGGATTTGAACCTTCGGCCTCACGGTCCCGAAGCCCTCCAAACACCCTGCTGAAAAGCACGAAAACCCCGGTAATTCTCTAGGATTCTAACATACCCCTATCAATTTGCAAGCGTTTTCCGGCACTTGCGAGCGATTGCAAAAAACAGCGGAAATTCCGCAGTCTGCGCGATGCTCGAAACCCTTTCTGCGGAAGACTTCCGCAGAAAATCGAAAGGGCGCTCTTGGGTGGCCGGTCAGGGGAATTTGAGCGGATGAAGGTGAAACACCGCTCAGCATGGCCTACAGCCCTCCGAACCGTCCGCGATGACTCCCAGGCCGGCAAGGGGACGTTGAACACGGCGTAGCGTGAACCGTGCGAGCCGTGAGGCTGTGTTGAGGCGGTGCTGCTGGTCCTTGCCTAGGCCTTCACTTCCGGCCGTTGTACAACTCGACGGCCAGCCGGCGGGCCATTTCCAGGGCGTCGGGGCCGTCGTCATGATCGGCGGTCGGGAACTGCTTGAGCTGTTCGACCAGTAGCCGCGTGCCTGGTGAGTTTCGCTTGAAGCGTATGCGCCGCTCGGATAGCGGCATGCCCAGCCGGCGGATTCTCACCAGCTTGTTCACCTGGTTGTTGATGAGGTAGGGCCGAAATTCCCGGTCATAGCCGCGGCGCTTGGCCACGTCCTTTAGCGGTATGACCAGCAACTCCTGGAATTGGTTGCCCTCGATGCCGATGCCCTCTGGCTTGAACTCCCTGGCGTTGTCGATCAACGTCTCGCACATGCCCTCTGAAAGCTCCGTGCCATCCGGGGCCTGCATCGCCGTCACCGGCCGCTTGCCCATGTCGGCCTCTACGTACTCGCATCCGTCCTTGTCGCGGGCGTACTTGATGACGGCCTGGTAGTCGCCGGTCTTGCTTTCCTTCCCCTTGCTGGGGTCCAGGGCCATGACCTTGATTTCCGTGGCGATGTCCACGGGCCAATAATCGAACCAAAAACCCGGCCAGTCGAAATAGCTCTCCGGCCATTCGGTGCTGCCGGGCGCTCGCGGCTTTTGCTGGTATTGACTCCACCAGTCGTAAGGGTTCGCGGCCTTCGTCTTGGCCAGCTCGGCAAGGGAGTAACGCGCAGGCCAAAGGGCGTCCCCCTCCCGCCGCGGGTCTTGTTGGTGTTTCCCGTCCAGCTCGCAAACGGCCGGCAACCGCAAGACCTCCCACTGGTCCGCGCGGGGGTCCGATTCCGCCTGCCGCAAGAGCAGGCCAGCTAGATCCTCTGGGTGCCATCGGGTGACAATCAGAAGTATGCCGGCCTTTTCAGAGCGGCGGGTCAGAAAGTCGCCGGTGTACCACTTCCAAACCGCCTCGCGCTGTACCGGGCTGTCGGCGGCCTCGCGGCCAGCGTGCGGATCGTCGATGATGCCCTTGTCGAAACCGCGGCCTACGATCGCGCTGCCGACGCCAGCGGAGCGGTAAATGCCGGCGTGGTCAACGATCTCGAAAGCATCCATCGTCCTTTGGGCTTTGACTCCGACCGTCCTTTCGCTGCCACGGAGCTGACTCCTGGGGAACAGCCGGCGGTATGGCTCATCGTCGATGATGCGCTGCACATCGCGGTTCATGTCCGCTGCCAGACTTCCGGTATGCGAGCAGGCCAGTATCCGCAAATCGGGGTTGCGACCAAACAGGTAGGCGGGCAGCCGGCGGCTGCATAGCTCGCTCTTGCCATGCCGCGGCGGCATGAAAACCATCAGCCGGGTGATTTCCCCGGCGGCAAACTTGTCGAGGTGTCCGCACAACAGGCGATGATGCCAGTTAACCTGGTAGTCGCGCATCGTGTACGACGTGAAAGCCTCAAGACTCGCTCTGGCCTTCAGCCGGCGTTCCGTCTCCGCGTCCAGGCGTTTCTGCCGTTGCCAGGCTTCCAACAAGAGCGTCGATTGCCGCCTGGTTGGCTGCGCTGGCGGCGTGGAGCTGTTCAAGGGTCATGTCCTCGGGTGGCATAGTGTGAAGGTCCAGGGCGCCGCTGTGCTGTAGCTGCTTGGGTGGATAAAGCCCGCATAGCTGGGCCTCATCCTGGGCGCATCGCAACGCGGTGGAGTAATCGCCTACCTGGTCAGCTTTGGCAAACAACCTTCTCCGACGTGCCAAGTGATCGGCCAGCAGCTTTTCCCGGTCTTTTTCGAGGCTGGCGGCAATCAGTTCATTGGCTGCGGTGATGTACTTACCGACTTGCCGCGCTCCAACTTGCCAGCCTTTTTCGGAACCATAATGAACTATGTCCCGCGCCATGGCGCCGGCCAAAAGCAGGTCGATAACCTCATCGACTCGCTGGGCAACGACGGCCTTACTGCTTTTCTCTGGAGTCTTCTTTTGCTCTGCCATTCTCCACCCATTGGTCGATCCAGGCCGTATGCCAGTCGTGCAAAGGCACGTCGTTAATCAGCGTGGCCTGCTCGATGTTGTGCGAATTCACAAGGTTTGCAGATCCTTCAACGACCAGTTTAGCATCGGGTCCGAATTCCATGCAGGTGACCTTGGCGTGGGCCCGGGCCGCTGCCAGGATGTGGCCTCCGCTCCGTTCAGCCAACTTGTGGCGCAGCTCGCCGTACTCCCTGGTGGCCTTTTCCCTGAAGACTTCCCCGCAAAGCAGTGAGACGCGCAGCACGAGGCCGTCGTCAATCAGCCGGCAGATTTCCTCGATGTTGCGTCGGCCGTAGGACAGCGTTGCCATGCGGAGCTGAAGACACGGCCGGCCGATCTTCTCCAGCAGCGTGGCAATCAGCACCATGAAGTCGTAGCGGCCGTTTAGCAGACAGTGGATGCTTTCACCCGGTTTCGGGATGTGATGGATGACGTCGGCGGCCGCTTTGAACATGGCCGTCCTGCGGACCATGTTTTTTCGCGCGATGCCAGGCGGAACATCGGGAAGGATTTCCGGCGGCTTGGTCGCCGTGGCGGCTTTCCAGTCGATTTTTGACGGGGTGAACTGCATGGCCGTTATCCGCCACTGAATTGAATGCCGGATTTGCTTTGGCGGGGTCCGCGGTTGCGGCGTTTGGCTGGCGCCCTGTTGGCTCCAAAATTGAAAGCGGTGGCGCTGGCCGATGACTTGCTTGCCTTTTTGGAGGTTGGTTTGGCGGCTATTCGTACTCCCTTGGCATTTCGCCTTTTGACACGGTTGGCCCTGCTTTGGGTCGGGGGGCTGGACCTTGGCATTACCTTACCACAACCCGGCCACGATGGCAGCGCTGGCGCCGGCGTGGTCCTGGTGGGCAGCTTGGCCTTGCGAATGGCCCTACCGTGCATTTGGCGGTTAATCGAATAGTGTGCGCAGCCCATTGAGGCCTGTTGCTCCGAATCCCAGGTTGCCCAGCGCGGCATGCGCTCGACCCCGAACGGTGTCCAGGTAAGCGGCGTCTTTCTTTTCGGCTTCAATTTCGGCACCATAGGCATCCTGGTGGATTACGCTGTTGATGGCGTCCCGGAGGTATTGTTGCAGGGTTGCCGGCGGGACCGCTTCCAACTCAAAGACATTTTCGCCATACCGTTCAACAAACCCCTTGCGCCGGGAACTCGTTTTTTTGGCTGTCAGGTTTGGCGCAAGATTCAGTTGGTCGACCTGGTCCACGGTCAACGCCACCTTGATCGGCACTATGCTTCCAATGCCGAAGTCGTCGCGCATCGACTGGGCAAAGGCGCGGCCAATGTCTTCGCCCTCTGGGTCAAAATCGGAGAGCACTAGGAGCACCAGCTTTTCCTTTCCCGACCTGCGGAAACGTACTGCCATGTCGTGGCGCGGCGGCAACGAAGAGTAGCCGCGGCCGATGGTGTAGGGGATAGTGTAATCCCCTGCCACTGGTTTAATGACCCCTTCAATCGTGTTCTTTTCGCCGATAATCTCGACGTGGTTGGGTTGCGATTGCATCAAATCGCGGTAGTAGGCTTTCAGAAAACCGTTCAGTTCAGAGCGGATAAACGGCGCCGGTTGCCTGAACACATTCCAAACAACCACGGGCCTAGTGGTGTCGTGAATCGCATCAAAGGGAATCTCACCCGTGAGCCGTGCCCGGACCGTCAATTCGTCCACGGCCTTGTAGCACTTCAGGTTGTTTCGATAGACCGATTCGGGCTTGCCAGCGTGAACCAACGGGGGCGGGTTCACGTTCAGCACCAGGTAGAAAATCTGCCTGACGCTCAACTTGCCAATGCCCCTGTGCTCGCTCACGATGTCGAGGATTGCGTCGAGCAGCGGACGTTTGGCGTCAGTGATGCGAGCGCGACGCTTGGCGGAGCCCAACGTGATGGTGTCCACTTCCACCGTGGCTTGCTGTTTGCGATATATCCACCAATCGCCTGTGGGCTTCCTCTGGATCCGCCGACACCACCTCCTCCCGCAGCACTTCGTCGAATGCCTTTACGCGCTGACGGTTACAATCCCGCAACAGCACCAGGAAGCGTGGGTCATCGTGGTCGATGTCCGCCTCTCGGCACGGGATCAGCTCAAGGCCGGCAATACCCGCGGCGGCGTAGCGGCGGTGTCCGCTGACGATGTATCCGTCGCGGCTGACGATCAGGGCCTTGCGCACGCCGTTGGTGCGGACATTCTCTGCCAGGGCCTTGAAGTCTGGATCGGTGGTATCCACGGGCTTGTAAAGCTTGTCGTTTTTGGGCGACGGCTGGATTTCGGACAGCGGCCGGTAGGTGATCAGGTCCGAAATTGGAACATGTCCCAATTTCGATTTGTGGCGACGGTTCCGCGGAATTGGGTCATGTTCCAATTTGCCATTTTCCCCGTGTTTCTTCGTGGTTTTGCGTTTTAGTGTGGTCATGGTTTTACCCTCCGATGTACTTGAATTCATTCGCGTTTCCGCTCTCCCTGCTTCCCTTCGCGCCCGCCAGCAGAATCCCGTCAGCGCATAGCACCTTGCTGAGCCATCGCCATGCGGTGCTGTGGTCAACCCCCACCAACTGGCCCGCCGTCCTGCAATCGAGGAAAAACTGCCCTTCGCCGGCGATGCGCTGCAGCTCGCGGCAAAGCGAACAGAGCAACACAATCGGTCCCGTACCGTAAAGTTCCACTGCCTTCAGTGGTGGCGCGATGGCACACGCCCGAGCAAACGCGGCCTCAACGACGTCGTCGCCGGCAAACATTACCCGCGGCCACGCGATCACAAAGTCCGCCCAGGTTTCGAGGCAATCTTTGGTGGCAATGGCTGGCAGCGCCTGCCGGTGCCATTCGGCCACGATGGGTCGCAGTTCAGGAAAATCGGCGTTGGCCAACTCCGGAATCGCTTTCAGTTTCCTGGCAAGGTGGAACAGCCGCCTGTTGCGTTGCCCCGGTCCCGTTGGCAAAGTGGAGGCAATGGCGTGCAACACAGCAGGCGCAAGCAATAAGGGTGTTTGTGGGGGTACTGGTTCGTCTGAGTGTGCTGTGTCTGCTGCGCTTGCTGTGTTGCATTCCCCCAGCAACCCTGCCGTTCGGGGATCGGCGATCATAGGCAGCTCACCTTCGGGCAAACCAATGAGCCAGCGGTAATGGGTGCCGGAAGGATGCCAACTCGGCGGCAAAACGGTGTACTGGCGCGATGTCCCTCGATACTCCCCGTCATTGAGTTCGTAGAACTTTCCAGGCCCCCGAAAGTAGATGTGGCGGCCGCGTTGGGTCTGTACGGTGGGCAGCACGCTGGCAAGTTCTGGGTGGTCCCGCGCCCAGAGTTCGTACCCGGCCATGTCGTCGTAGTCTCGACAAACTAGCCCGCCGGAAACCCCGCCCAAAATGACGGCCAGGCCGGTGACGTCGGGCCTGGCGAACATTTTGGCGAGCGTCCTTTCGTCGGCCCGGTGCGATTGAAATGGCCTCCACATTCCGGCGGGTTTCTTGGCGGTGACGGCTATGATGCTCCAGCCACGGGCACCGTAGGCCCGTGCATGGTCCAGTAATGTCCCGGCATTGCCGGGCGCCGGAAGTGGTGATAGGATGACATTCGACACGTTCCGATTCCCCCTGTGAATCACGCGCCGCCACGGGTTGGTCCCCGTGGCGGTGTCGTTAAATGCCCGCCTTGGCCAGCTCCGCCGCTGCCCGCGCCGACTCGCGGGCACGCCGACCTGGTGTCCTTGGAAGTGGTCGCGCCTGCTGCTGGTCAGGGGCCAACGCCCGGAAGAACTCCAATAGCGCCGTTCGCGTCGTGCATCGCGTTCCCCCAAACGAAATGGTCTCCAGCTTGATGCCGCGGACTCCACGTTGCGCCCAACGAAACGCGGTCGCGACGTTTAGCTTGGAACCGCCTCGCCGGCGTGGTACGAACGGCTGGGCGGGAATTTGGGTCAGCGGGATAAGAGGCTCGTTTAAGTCGATGGCCATGAAAAAATCCTCGCAGAAGGTGGCGGTAAATTGCCGACGTTCGCAAGGATAAACGATTTTGGATGGCACAGACACGGCGCGACTATGGACCATCTATGCCAGGTGCTATTCTGTAACCTTTCCGCCGGTTGGTTTGAATGACCTCTTGCAGGGTGTTGGGCAGCGTTTTACGCAGCCGGTCCAACCGGATGTTATTTAACTCGGGTTCCTTCTTGCTAATGTCCGGCCTGCTCTGCCATTCACTCGATAACGCAGCCAGGAACCTAAGTGCGTCGGGTCTTCTTTCTGCGGTGATGTCCAGCGGAACCGGGCGTCCGTCGAGAAAGACGTTGTCATCACGCACTACAATTCGCGGCAGCGGAAGGGGAGGGACAATAAACCGGCCCTCGCTCCGCGCCATTGCCGCGTGCGTTGCCTCCCACTTAATTTCCGCAACTATCGCGTTACAGTTGGGGAGCTGGTTGCGGCTCAAATCGAAATGCTTGCAGATAGCCGGAAAGCTATGGACGATGGCTGATGAATCCATGCGGGCCGATTCGTCCAAAAAGCATTTCGCCCATACCAACGGATCGGCACTTCCCGAGATTGCCGCGCAACCTGCCAGGCGTATTCGACCGCGGCCTCGTGCGCGTTCGGTTTGGCAATGTTGCCAAGGAGCAATGGGCGCTCCGAACCGCGGTAAACTCCGTCGCCACCGTCTCGACAGCTTCTTTGCAATCGCCGAACCGACCACGGAGAACATCAAACATGCTTTGCACAGCTCCAGCCTCCGTCTGGTTTCGCGGGTCTGCGTTTTCCAGTATCGTCCTGATGGAATCGCTGGTGCAAACCAACCACACTGCACCGTTGAAGGCCGCCAACAAATCCGGCGGCAACGGGCCAATGGATGCGAGCGGAGGACCGCTAAGCAGTGTCGAGGCAGTCTGGTTACGACGTGGCATAGCTGGTGCTTCTCCCAGCGCTTCAAGAGAAAAGGCGGCGGCAGGCGGTGAAGCGTTCCGCTTTTCGGCTGGCCGGCCTAGCCGCCGCATTTGATTCTAACCGATCATCCAATCTTCGCCATGACTTCCGCAGCCGTCCCGATGTCCAGGGTGGCGTAATGCTCCGTGATGCAAGGTGAGCGATGACCCAAGACAGCACGGGCCACGTCCAGGCCGGCTTCCCGTTTCAACTCGAGCGCCCGTAGGTGCCGTAGCTGATGTGGGTGCCAGTGCGGGATCTGCTCTGCTTCGGGTTTGCCGGCGTTGTGGCTTTTGATGACGATTCTGATAGCCCTGGCGTAGCTGGTGACGGTGTACTGCTCTTGGGGCCGTACCTTGGGTTTGCGTTTGCGTTTTTTTGCTTGTGCCCGCTGATGCGATGGCCAGAGGGGTGTTTGGCGTTTCTGCCGGCGCTCGGCGTGGCGGGCTTCCTGATTTTGTCGAGGCGAGAACAGCGGGGCTTGTGTGTTCACCGTGAGATAGCGGCGGATGATTTCTTGTCCCTTGGGGCCGATAGGGATGACACGGTCGTAGTCGAGGTGAGCCGTCTTGTGGTGGCCTGGACGATAGAGCCACACGGGGCCGGTCATGTCGATGTCACAAGCCCGCATGACCACCAGCTCGCCGGGCCTCATGCCGGTTTCCAGCTGCACCACCACCATGTCGGCAATCATCGGCCGCAAGATCGGCAGTGTGTCCTCAACCACGGCTCGCGCCACGGGCAGGACGCGCTTGGTTTCCCGTGCGGCGGATCGACCACGCTGCAAGCCTTCCACGGCCAGCAATGCCTGGTGGACCTCACCCGGCACAAGGTCGTTTTCAACACCCCAACGAAACAGCCGGCGGATGCGATTGACGCGCTTGTTGACCACGCCACGGGCAAGGGAGGGTTGCGGACCATACTTCGGATGGTCATAGCCCTTGATGAGCAGCTGGCGGACCGCCTTCAATGCCAGCGGTTTGAACTCTTTGGCGGCAGTGGCGCCATAAAGGAAGTTCACGGCCCGCAGCGCGAGCTTGTATTCCCCGACCTCGGTGGTGGCGGTGCCGTCGAGGTGCCGATAGTGTTCATCCACCCACGGAAGGAAGCGCACGATCAATTCCCCGACCGTGATGTCGGCCGCGACGGTCGCCGGCAAGTTTTTGCCCGATGCTTCCCATTCCGCAAGGACGCGGGCGTACTCAATGCGGCTTTCTTTGGTGCCGTGTTTGCCTAGCAGCACGTCATGGCGGTTGCCGTGGCCGTCTGTCAGGGTGACGATTGCTTGGCGGGATTGCTTGTGTTTGCGATAGCTGGGCACATTTGCAGAACGTCTGGTCATGGCCGTACCCTTCTGCGGAAGACTTCCGCAATTGACCGGGTTTTCGGCCGCACTGCCCGACGCTGGGCAGGTACGCTTAACTTGCGTTCGGCAAAGTGTTTAGAAAAAATCGGGGCGAAAGGATTTGAACCTTCGGCCTCACGGTCCCGAACCGTGCGCTGTAGCCAAGCTGAGCTACGCCCCGTTAAGCTGCGGTTAACATAATCAACAGCCGGGTTTTGTCAATCGCACTCCCGGCATCTTATCCAACCTCCCCAAAGCCTCGCGGAGATTGCCCGTATTGACCAGCGCCTTGACTTCCGCCAATGCCGCGACCTGCTCGACTGTAAAGGGAACCGCTGCAAGCCCCGGCGGAACAGCGGGCACCAACCAATTGGCAATAGCCTGGCACAGTTCCGCCAACCCCGCTCCCGTTTGCGCCGAGACGCGGACAGCGTCAACCGTCTCGAGCGGCCAGGCCGGCCCCAGGTCGGTCTTGTTGATGACAATTCGAGTCGCGCCAAGGTTCGCGTGGGGCCACACAGGGATTGCCGAGGCGTCCACCAGCCAAAGGCACAAATCGGCGCCGGCCATCGCCTGCCGGGCGCGAGCCATGCCTTCACGCTCCAAAGGCGATTCCGTCGATCTCCAGCCAGCCGTGTCGGCCACCTCCACCGGCCAACCATCGAGCGCCAACAATGTGGTGACGACATCTCGGGTCGTGCCCGGCAACGGCGACACGATGCTCCGTTGATAGCCGGCCAGGGCATTGACCAGGCTGCTTTTGCCAACATTGGCGCGCCGGCAATAACGATGCGCCACGGCGTGGCCAGGTGGAGGCCGACGGGGGCATGTTGCTCCAGCTCCGCCAGCAAATGGTTGGCATGCGAAATGTCGTTGCCTTCGAGTGCTAGGTGTAAGCACCCTAGGGCTTTGACCAGGGCGCCCTGGCACTGGTCCAGGGCTATGCCGGCGGTGCGGGTGGTAAGCGCTTGGGTCAGAACCTCCATGGCAGCTGTCCGCCAGCTAGCTTCTGGCAGGGGCTGCATAAACTCCTGCCACGAACTCACAACCACGCCCTTGGCGCAAAAAAGTTCACTCAGCAGGCGTATAACCTCGCGGCCGCCGTGGCAGTGCAGCTCCAACCAAAGTTCAGGCATTACATTCTTGACGGCGACCACGACTTCGTCGGTCTGGCCTTGCCCGACGCCACCCAGGCGTGTCAGCCAAAAACCGCCCTCCTCGGCGACTGCAGGCATGCGGCCTTGGGCCAATTCGCGCACTGCCGACCAAGCATCTGGGCCGCGCAATCCCAGGGTGGCGACGGCTCCGGTGCCGGCAGGTGTAAGGCAAGCGAGGTGCGTTGCGTTCATGTTGTCTCCGGCGGCCAGGCGGCCAGGCGCAGTCCTTCGAGGGTCATTTCCGGCCAACGTTTCACGGCGAATGGCAAATGCGGGGTCAACAATGCCGCGTCACCGCCGCCGGCGTATGCCTCCCATTCATCTCCCAAATTCGCTTCCACGACAAGCCGCCGCACCAATTCGCGAATGCCGCCGACGACCGCGCAGAATATCCCGGCCTTCATGGCTGCCAGGGTCGACATCCCTGGCATTGCGATGTCGGCGTCCACGTCGATCGCCGGCAAAAGGGCAGTATTCTCGTGCAGCGTCTTGGCCATCAGCCGCAGTCCGGGCAGGATGGCGCCGCCCCGGAAAACGCCAGCTCGATCGACGTAATCCACCGTTACCGCCGAACCGGCATCAATAATGACGGCGGGAATGTCGGCGGCGCGGCGAGTGTTGACGGCCACGGCGTTGAGGAGACGATCGATGCCGACTTTGGCGGGCTCCGGCAAGGCAATCGCGAGCGGAAGCTGGGTGTGGGAATCGATCGGAATCACGACGTCGCCGCGTTGCCGGAGCCAGCTCGGCGAAGCGATCGCGCCGCGGCGGATCAACGCCGCTCACGGCCCAGGCAAGTGGGCCCGACGCTTGCCAGAGTCCAAGCTGCCGTTGCCAGGCCGCGGCATCCTCCGGAGGTAAAGAGGCGACGTCCGCCACCGCCGCCGTGGCACAGAGGCCCCATTTGATGCGGGTGTTGCCAACGTCGACAACGATTTTAGTGGGGTTGTTCATTCGTCTGGCCGGTGGCGGCATCGTGCCCATTTTCCGCAATTCCGGCTCGACGATATTTTTCCAGCACTCGGGGCATATGCCGTGGCTAAACCGCGCATCGGAATGATCGCCGATGTAATGCTCGACCCGATGCCAATAATCTTGATCGTCGCGAATGCTCTTGCAGTAGGAGCAAATGGGCAGCAGCCCTTGAAGTTGTTTGACGCTGGAAAGGGCATCCTCAAGTTCAACCACTCGCCTGGCCAACTCGGTTTGCAGCTGCACCATTTGAGCGCCCACGAAGACGCGGGCCTGCAGTTCTTCGATGTCGAAGCGGCTTCCTGACGTAATCGTTGGCGCCGGCTACCAATCCCTCCAATATCCCCTTGCTGTTCTCCTGGGGCACCAACAAAATCACGAACAGCGACTTGAGTTTTGACGAAGCCCGTGCCTTCCTGCAAACGTCGGTAACGTTTAAGCCCGGCATTTTCCAGCAAAGGACCGCCATGGCAGGTGTGACTTCGCCCAGCAGCGCTTGCCAGACCTCGTCTCCCGTGGCGGCAACAACAACATCATGTCCCTGCTGCAGCAAAAACTCCTGCAGAGCCCGGCGCGACTGGTCGTCGTGGTCGGCAATCAGAATCTTCATGGTTATCTTTCCGAAGCTTCATCTGGCCCGCCAAAGACCTGATCCTTGTGTCTTCAGAATCTTGGTTGAGCATCGGACATCCCTGGGCGGGTTATGGAGAGATGATAACCTGCCTCGTGCTTGCTCCGTATTGCCACGTAATTATAAGCCAGATGCCGTCAATTGACAATTGGCCAGTGGTTGCTTGACCGCCAAATTCCCTGCAATCGTTGCATTCGTAAGACGGAGCTGGGCAGGGTTTTACGCCAGCGCCGAAATCATTGAACATTTTTTTATCACCGTGCCGAAAAAAGCGTCAGCTACCCGCAGATCGGCGGGCCCGCTCGGGTTAGAGCCTATCCGAAAAAGGGGTCAGGCACCGTTGCCGGTACGGCCCGTAGGGTGGTTCGCACAACGGTGCCTGGTCCCTTTTTCGGATAGGCTCTTGGGCTTTTGAGGGACCACCGTGAGAATCCTGATCGCTGAAGACGACGCGGTCCCTCGCGTGATGCTTGAACGCGTGCTGACTAAATGGGGTCACGATGTCACCGTGGCCTGCGACGGCTTGCAAGCCTGGCAGGCGCTTCAGGACACCCGCTCCGGAACTGGCCATTCTTGATTGGATCATGCCGGGCATGGAAGGACCGCAGATTTGCGAAGCCCTGCAAGCGCCAGGAGGGCAAGTACGTCTACATCGTGCTGATCACGGCGAAATCCAACAAGAAAGACATTGTAAGGGGACTGGAAGCAGGCGCCGACGATTGCCTCATCAAACCCTACGATCCGCTGGAACTGCAAGCGCGGCTGGTCGCGGCGCGGAGGATACTCGACCTCCAGGAAGAACTGATCGCCGCCCGCGATTCGTTGCGGCAGCAGGCAACGCGCGACGCCATGACCGGGACTTGGAACCGCCGCGGCATCATGGAAGGCCTGGAGCGAGAGTTGGCCAGGGCCCAACGAGAAGAGCGGCCGATAGGCGTCCTGATGGCCGACCTCGACCACTTCAAGCACATCAACGACACCTACGGCCACCTCGCGGGCGATGCCGTGCTCCGCGACGTTGCCCAGAAAATGAGCGCCTGCGCACGGCCTTACGACCTGATCGGGCGTTATGGCGGCGAGGAGTTTTTGATCATCCTGCCCGGTTGCGACGCGGGAAACCTGATGAAAATCGGCAACCGCATTCGCGAACGGATCGCCGAGTCGCCGCTGCGCCACCAGGAACAGTCCATTGGCGTCGCCGTCAGCATGGGCGGCGTGGTTCAAGGCCCCAGGAACACGGTCGAAATTCAACGCTGCTGCACACCGCCGATCTTGCTCTGTACCGCGCTAAACACAACGGACGCAACCGGGTTGAACTCGGCACCCTGGCGGGGCACACGCCCACGCCTAACGAAACGTTGGAGAATATCGTGTTAGTGTGAAAACCGAAACGATGCCTTGTCAAACGCCGACCAGTACGTCGTCGATCTCTATTTCCACGTCCTTCATGTGTTGGCTGAGGTCCAGGTAGTACTGCCGTTGCTGAGGTTTTTTCGCCAGGAAGGCCAGGAGATGAAAAACGAGATCGAGGCGGACTTTCCCATGGTTGACGCTGATGCCGAAGTGGCCCAGCCGTTTAAGATTCATGCGAACGCCTTTCACCTGGCAGCCAACGAGTTCATTGGTTTTAGCGGCAAGAAACAACGTTAACAGTTCATCCACTCGTTTTCCGTACGACTCGGCCTTGCTGAAATAGAAGGTCAGACAATCTTCTTCGGGGCCGTAGTACGGGCGGGGCTGGAAACCTCGTGGTTTTGCCGCTTCGAGGTATTTCATCAAATCCTTGGCCATTTTTGACTCCCAAATCGATCTTGCCATTTTTCAGGGTATCCTTCCCAGTCAGGATCAGCGTCTTCCCAGCGCCATTGAAACACCTTCCCGTCCTCGGTTAGGAACACAGAAAAGGTCTTTCCTTCAAAGGGCGGCTTCTTTCTTCCTTGATTATTGTAACTGCCGGAGGGAATTCCGGCGTAACACATTTCCTCTTCTTGCTCCTCTCGCAATCCCTCAAAGATAACCGTGGGCAACTCCAGGACTTCCTTGACCAGTTTAAGTTCATGAAACTTGTGTCCCGGGCCGTGGCGTTGGACGTGTTCGACTAGGGTATTGGGAATGCGAAATTCTTGCGTGGCGTGGCCGCTGGACGACATTCCCTGCAACGTCCAGTATTTCGGGGAACCGGCCAAGTTGTACGTTCCAGATTTTGATTACGCTTCCAGCAGGCTCGTCGTTCGCCTTTAGCAAACGGTAAAGTAGTCGGGAGTTGAAATGGCGTCAAGGACAAGCTCTGCAGCATCTCATGCGCACACCGGATCCGCCTTTTCGGGGTCAATGCCGAGCTCCTTGATCGCCTTGGCCACGCGTTCGGCTTTGATTTCACCCCGGCGGGCGAGCTGGTCCAACACCGCCACGGCGATGCATTCGGCGTCGACCTCGAAGTGGCGCCGCAAGGCCTCGCGCGTGTCGCTGCGGCCGAAACCGTCTGTCCCCAGCGCCGTCAAGCCCACCCGGCACCCAGCGGCCGATCATTTCCGGCACCGATTTCATGTAGTCGCTGGCGGCCACGAAGACGCCCTTCTCGTTGGCCAAAGGAGCTTTTCGAGATAGCTGCGTTTGCCCTCCGCCGTGGGATGCAGCCGATTCCAGCGTTCGCACTCCAGACAGTCCCGCCGCAAGCTCCTTGTAGCTGGTGACGCTCCAGACGTCCGCCGCCACCTCGAACTTGTCCGCCAAAAGGGTTTGCGCTCGCAGCGCCTCGCGAAGAATGGGTCCGCTGCCAAGCAGGTGAACGGTCGGCGGCGGACCTTGGCCGGAAGATGCCGCGGGCCGTGAAGCGGTCTGCCGTTGAGTGAAGGAGGAGGCACGGAATTTGTACATGCCTCGCAGAATCCCCTCGGCAGCGCCCGTCCGGCATCGGCTCCATCGGATAATTCTCATTGCCGAGCGTCAGGTAATAAAAGACGCTTTCGCCCTGTTCGTACATGCGGCGAATGCCGTCCTGGATGATGACGGCAATCTCGTAGGCGAAGGCCGGGTCGTAGGCCAGGCAGTTGGGCACCGTCGAAGCAAGCACATGAGAATGGCCGTCCTGGTGCTGCAAGCCCTCGCCGTTGAGCGTGGTGCGGCCGGCGGTGCCGCCCAGCAAGAAGCCCCGCACGCGCATGTCGGCGGCGGCCCAGATCAGATCGCCGATCCGTTGAAAGCCGAACATCGAGTAGTAAATGAAAAACGGCAACGTCGGAATGCCGTGCGAGGCATAGGCCGTGCCGGCGGCGATGAACGACGACATCGAGCCGGCCTCGGTGATGCCTTCTTCGAGAATTTGGCCGTTCTTCGCTTCGCGGTAGCGGGTCAGCGTCTTCGGAATCGACCGGCTCGTAAAGCTGGCCGACGTTGGAATAGATGCCGATACTTGGCGAACATCCCTTCCATGCCGAAGGTGCGCGCCTCGTCGGGGATGATCGGCACGACCCAGCTGCCGATCTCCTTGTCCTGGAGCAGCTTGTTGAGGATGCCGACGAATGCCATGGTGGTGGACACCGCCGCCGTCGCCGGAGCCTTGCATGAATTGGCGAAAGGATTCAAGGGTAGGGGCCTTGAGCACTGGGCATTTCACGCGCCGCTGGCGGAACATAGCCGCCCAGCGTTTGGCGGCATTCGCGCAGGTAGCGCATCTCCTGGCTGTCCTCGGGCGGCTTGTAGAAGGGCAGATCGTGCAGTTGGTCGTCGGAAATGGGGATGCCGAACCGGCTGCGGAATTCGGCCAGCTCTTCTTCGTTAAGTTTTTTGGCCTGGTGAGTGATGTTGCGGCCCTCGCCGGCTTCGCCCAGGCCATAGCCCTTGATCGTTTTGGCCAGGATCACGGTGGGCGAGCCCGTATGGTTGACGGCGGCATGGTACGCGGCATAGACCTTTTCCGGATCGTGGCCGCCGCGCGCCAGTTTCCGCAGCTGCTCGTCCGACAGGTGCTCGACCAGCTTGGCCAGCGGCGGATATTTGCCGAAAAAGTGCTCGCGGATGTACTGCGCCGGTTCGACGCCGTACTTCAAGAAATCGCCGTCGACGACTTCCTCCATGCGCTTGGCCAGCAAACCGTCCTTGTCCTGGTCGAGCAGGGCATCCCAATCGCTGCCCCAGATGACCTTGATGACATTCCAGCCGGCGCCGCGGAAGGCGGCTTCGAGCTCCTGAATGATCTTGCCGTTGCCGCGAACCGGGCCGTCGAGCCGCTGCAGGTTGCAATTGACGACGAAAATCAGGTTGTCGAGCTTTTCGCGCGCCGCGAGCGTCAAGGCGCCGAGCGATTCCGGCTCGTCGGTTTCGCCGTCGCCCACGAAGCACCAAACCTTTTGCTGGGAGGTGTCCTGGAGGCCGCGATGATGAAGGTAGCGGTTGAAACGAGCCTGATAGATCGCCATGATCGGCCCCAGGCCCATCGAAACCGTGGGAAACTGCCAGAATTCGGGCATTAGCCAGGGATGCGGATAGGACGACAGGCCGCCGCCCTCGGCGAGCTCGCGGCGGAAATTCGTCAAGTTTTTCGCATCCAACCGCCCTTCGAGAAAGGCGCGGGCATAGATGCCCGGCGAGGCATGGCCCTGGAAATAAACGAGGTCGCCGCCGCCGGGGGCGTCGCTGCCGCGGAAGAAATGGTTGAAGCCGATTTCGTAAAGCGTGGCCGCCGAGGCGTAGGTCGAGATGTGGCCGCCGATGCCTGGGGTGTTCTTGTTGGCCCGGACCACCATGGCCATGGCGTTCCAGCGGACCAGGCTTTTGATGCGCCGTTCGATTTCGCGGCTGCCGGGGAAGGCAGCCTGCCGCGACTGAGCAATGGTGTTGACGTAGGGCGTGTTGGCGGTGAAGGGGATCTCGACGCCGCCGCGAAAGGCTTTGTGCTTGAGCTGGGTCAGCAGGTAGCTGGCCCGCGCGGTTCCCTGAGTTTGAAGCACGGCGCCGAGCGAATCCAGCCACTCGTTGGTTTCGGCCTTGTCCTGATCGCCGCCACTGCCGTTGCTTTGAATTGCGCCGTCGGAACCCATGGACTTCTCCCCATTGAGTAGAACGGAATAAATTCCGTTCTACGTGGCGAACGGAATAAATTCCGTTCTACGATGACTCAGACCGCCCGAAGTGCAGCATTGTTGCAGCGGGTTGTATTCATTATTATCAGGAAAGCTCGGCACTGCCTTCAAGTCGTGGGGCGATTTCCCACGCTTGAGCCTGTTTCCTGACCTACAATTGCAAGGCATTCAGATAATTCCCGGGGCATGGATTGCTGCAAACATCTGCCTGTGCGCGTGTGCAGGCTCACTTGCGTTTGATCCCTAAGAACGGGCCGTGCATGGAAAGAGTGACAGAAACCTGGGTTACGCTCCCCGAACGGCCGGTTTCCATCACCAACCGGAACGCGTGCTTGATCCATATCTACCCGACTGGGCCAGGCATGGGCACTCGCTATACGCTTGCCGAATCGCCCGTGGTGCTTGGCCGCGAGGGAAATTGCGACATTTGCATTAACGACCATTCGGTTTCGCGCCGCCACGCGCGCATTCAACCCGGCGCCGACGGCTATTACGCCGTCGATCTGCAAAGCACCAACGGCACGTTCGTCAACGATCAGCCGGCGATGATGTACAAACTCAAGGACGGGGACTACCTTCGAGTCGGCAACTGCATTTACCGCTTTCTCACCGGCGGCAATGTGGAAGCGGAGTATCACGAGGAAATCTATCGCCTGACCATCATCGACGCGCTCACCGACATCCATAACAAACGCTACCTCACCGAGTTTCTCGACCGCGAGCTGGCGCGATCGGGCCGTTATGCGCGTCCTCTTTCCCTGTTGATGATCGACATCGACCGGTTCCGCCAGATCAACGAAACTCTCGGCCATCTCGGCGGCGATTTCACGCTGCGCGAGATTGCCTCGCGGATCAAAGGCAACATCCGCAAGGAAGAACTCTTCGCTCGCTACGGCGGCGAGGAGTTCGTCGTGGTGCTCCCTGAAACCTCCCAGGAAGGGGCGGTGATCCTCGGTGAACGACTGCGCAGTGTTGTGGAAAGCCAGCCCTTCCGCTATGAAGACAAGGTCTACACGGTGACCATCAGCCTGGGCATCGCCGCCACCACCGGCGATGCCACGCTGACGCCCGACGGCTTGCTGCGCGTGGCCGATGAGAAGCTATACAAGGCCAAGAGCGACGGTCGCAACCGTGTTTGCTGCTGAGAGCCTCAAAAAAAGGGCACAGGCTGGAAGCCTGTGCTACAGGTAGCACAGGCTTCCAGCCTGTGCCGCTCCTGCAACGGGGCCTGTCCCCTTTTTTTAGAGCCTCTGATGGCGCCCGGGGGAGCTTGCCATGGCCTATACCGCTGAAATCAGTCGGACCAATCCTTCGTGCTTTCTTTTCTTGATCGACCAGTCCGGATCCATGATCGAGCCGTTCGGCGCTCAGCCTGGCAAGAACAAAGCCGCCGAGGTTGCCACCGCTATCAATCGCCTCTTGCAAACCTTGGCGCTGCGCTGTGCCAAGGGGCAAGAGGTTCTCGACCGCTTTCACGTCGGCGTCATCGGTTACGGCGGCAACAACGCCAGTTCGGCCCTGGGAGGAAAGTTGGCAGGCCAAATGCTTGTGCCCATCAGCCAGCTGGCCGCCCATCCGCTGCGCGTCGAGCCGCGCGTCAAGAAAATCGACGACGGCACCGGCGGCCTCATCGAGCAAAAAGTCAAGTTCCCCATTTGGCTCGACCCGCTCGCCAATGGGCAGACGCCGATGTGCAAGGCCCTGGATTTGGCCTGGAACAGCCTCAACGATTTCGTGGGAGCCTATCCGGAGTGCTTTCCACCGATCGTCATCAACATCACCGACGGCAAGGCAACGGACGGCGATCCGGAATCGCATGCCCGCTGCCTGCGCGACCTCAGCAGCCACGACGGCAACGTGCTGCTGTTCAACGTGCACCTTTCCTCGCGCCGCGACTCGCCAATCGAGCTGCCGTTCACCGAAGCCGATCTGCCCGACGATTTCGCGCGCATGCTTTACCGCATCTCGAGCGTCTTGCCACCCGGCATCCGCGAAACGGCCAAGCGCGAGGGTTACGTCGTCAACGATCAGACGCGGGGCTTCGTGTTCAACGCCGACCTGGTGTCGGTGATCCGCTTCCTGGACATCGGCACGCGTGTGGACACCCGGCACCTGCGTTAATTCGCAGCCAAAAATTGTAGGACGGGCTTCCCAGCCCGTCCCGGTCCCATCTTGGACGGGCTAGGAAGCCCGTCCAGTCCCCATGTAGGACGGGCTTCCTAGCCCGTCCCGGCTCCATCTTGGACGGGCTAGGAAGCCCGTCCTACAAAGAACCTGTAATCTAGCGTTCAATCCAGGAAAAGGAGTTTCCATGTCTTCGCGTTATCTCATCACCGGCGCCACGGGTTTCGTGGGCGGACACATCGCCGAGGCCTTTGTGCAGCGCGGTTGGCCGGTCAGCGCCATTGTCCGCGGCTCCAGCGACACCGCGCTCCTGGAAAAGCTAAAGGTCCAGCTGCACCGTGGTGAACTCAGCGACCCGAAATTCGTGGCCGAGGCACTCGCCGACATCGACGTCGTCGTGCACACGGCCGCCAAGGTGGGCGACTGGGGGCCCGTCGACGATTACCGGGCCGTCAACGTCGAGCAACTGCGGGTGCTGCTCGACGCTTGCAAGGGACAGGCGCTGTCGCGATTCATCCACGTCAGCTCGCTGGGAGTCTATGAGGGCCGGCATCACTACGGCAGCGACGAATCGGTGCCGCCGCCGCACCAGCACGCCGATGGCTACACGCAGACCAAGGTTGAGTCGGAGCAACTGGCGCTCAAATACTATCAAGATTTCGGTGTCCCCGTGGTGGTGCTGCGGCCCGGTTTTGTTTACGGCCCACGCGATCGCACTGTCTTGCCGCGAATCATCGAGAACTTGCGCGGCCACAGGATTCGCTACCCCGGCGGCGGGCAGGCGGCGATGAACACCATCTTCGTTCGCAATTTCGTCCAGGCCGTTTTCCTGGCCCTGGACAATCCGCAAGCGGTGGGCCAGGTCTATAACCTGACGGACGGCGAGTTCGTGTCGAAGCGGCGCTTCATCGAGACCATCTGCGACGCTCTCAACCTGGACAAACCGACTGCCAAGCCGCCGCTATGGCTGGCGAAAATCGCGACCTGGGTGTCCGAGAAGAAAGCGCGCTGCGCTTGGCGCCAAGCAGCGCCCAACCTCACCTTCGCCAAGCTCAAGTTCATCGGCTATAATCTCGACTTCAGCATCGAGAAGGCCAAACGCGAGCTGGGTTACCAGCCGCGCCACGATTTCACGGAGGGCATGGCCGAGACGATGGCATACTACAAGCAAACCCAATAGAATCTCACTGCCGCCCAAAGTAGTAGGCACACTCCGTGTGCCGTTAGACACTTAAACGGCACACGGAGTGTGCCTACTACTTTGGTTCACTCAAAGTAGTAGGCACACTCCGTGTGCCGTTAACACGTTACCATGGAGGATGACAGTCATGGATCTGCAAGGCAAGCGAGTGGCCGTGCTGATCGAGCAGCAGTATCAGGAGATGGAGGTGTGGTACCCCATCTTTCGCCTGCGCGAAGCCGGCTGCCGGGTGACGGTGGTTGGCCCCGAAGCGGCCCAGAGCTATCCGTCGAAGCTGGGCTATCCGTGCAAAAGCGATAAGGCCGCCAAGGATTGCCGGGCCGACGATTTCGACGCCGTCGTGGTGCCGGGCGGTTTCGCTCCCGATTTTATGCGCCGCACCGAGGCGATGATCCGCCTGGTCAGCAACATGGCAGAGCAGGGCAAGGTGGTGGCCGCCATTTGCCATGGTCCGTGGGTGCTTTGCTCGACGCAGGCGCTCAAGGGCAAGAAAGCAACCTGTTTCATGGCCATCAAGGACGACGTCATCAACGCCGGCGCCAAGTACGTCGATCAGGAAGTGGTCCGCGACGGCAACATCATCACCAGCCGCAAGCCGGACGATCTCCCGGCGTTCATGACCTCGATCATGCAAGCGGTCAAGGAAATGAAGCCGCAGATGGCAACAGTTTGACCCAAAGTAGTAGGCACACTCCGTGTGCCGTTTACGCGCTCAACGGCACACGGAGTGTGCCTACTACTATGTGCCGTTTACGCGCTCAACGGCACACGGAGTGTGCCTACTACTATGGGCCATTACCCGATGTCCCCCATTCCCGCCGACAGCCTGAGCATCCCCGACCTGCTGGCCCGCGCTCGCGGCAGCGACCCTCGTCAACTTGACTTGCTCTTCTCCCAGTGCCGCAATTTCCTGGGCATCGTCGCTCGGGCCCAGGTTGAAAGCTGGCTTCGCGCCAAGGTCGACGCCTCCGATCTGGTTCAGCAAACGATGCTGGAAGCCTACCGCGATTTTCACAAGTTCCGGGGCACCACCGAGGCTGAATGGTTGGCCTGGCTGCGGCAAATTCTCTCCCACAACGCCGCCAACTTTGTGCGGCATTACCGCGGCACCGCCAAACGCCAGGCCCATCGCGAGGTCTCGCTGGGGCAGGCAAGCGACGAAACCGGCGCGTTTCCCCAATTCGACCCGGCCGACACCGCCGAATCGCCGAGCCAGCAGCTGCTGCGCAAGGAACGTGAATGGCTCATTGCCGAGGCGCTGGCCAAGCTCATGCCCGACCACCGCGAAGTGGTGCTGCTGCGCAATCTCCAGCGTTTGTCGTTCGACGAAGTGGCTCAAAGAATGAACCGCACCCGGCCGGCAACGCAAATGCTGTGGACGCGAGCCATCCAGAAACTGCAGCAGGTGCTGGGAGCCCAGACGTGACCGATGCCGACGACGAAACCGCTTTCACCGTGCTCGACGCCTACCTTGACAAAATCCATGCCGGGCAGCGGCCCAGCAAACAGGACTTTCTCGCCGCCCATCCGGAACTGGCCGGCGCTCTGGAATGCCTGGAAGCGCTGGAATGCCTGGCGCCGCCTGTGGAAACCGATTCCGAGCGCACGCTGGGTTTTTCTGGGGGGCCGCCGGCCCGCGACGAAAGGCCCGCTGGCGATCTCGGCAAATTCGAGCTGCTCGAGGAGCTTGGCCGCGGCGGCATGGGCGTCGTGTACAAGGCACGCCAAAAAGATCTGGGCCGCATCGTCGCCTTGAAGATGATTCTGGGCAGCCATTCTGGCGTCGGCGGAGGTGCTCAATCGTTTCCACGACGAAGCCCGCGTCGCTGCGGCCGTGCAGCATCCCAACATCACCGCCGTTTACGACGTCGGCCAACTGCTCGGCCAACCTTACATCGCCATTCAGTATGTGGGCGGGCCGAGCCTGGCCCAGCGTCTGCGCCAGGGGCCGTTGCCGCTGGAGACCACCGCACGCATCGTGGCCGCCGTCGCTCGCGCCGTGCATCATCTGCATACCAAAGGTGTCATCCACCGCGACTTGAAGCCGTCGAACATTCTTCTCGACGAGCAGGGCCAACCTTTTGTCACCGACTTCGGCCTGGTCAAAATGCTGCAAGGCGACAGCCACCACACCACGACGGGGGCGATCCTGGGCACGCCCAGCTACATGGCTCCCGAGCAAGCCGCGGGCCAGGCTGCCAGTGTCGGCCCGGCCTGCGACATCTACAGCGTGGGGGCCATCCTTTATGAATGTCTGACAGGCCGGCCGCCCTTTCGTGAAACCACGCCGCTGGACACGCTGGTGCAAGTGCTCGAGGGCGAGCCGCCGCGGCCGCGTGAATTGAACGCCGAGATTCCCCGCGCCCTGGAGGCGATCTGCCTGCGCTGCCTCGAGAAAACGCCCCAGCGCCGCTATCCCACGGCCGCCGCGGTTGCCGACAATCTGGAACGCTATCTCAAGGGCGAGGTTGTCGAGGGGTTGACGCCTGGCCTGTTGGCGAGGATAGGCCGTTGGTCACGCCGCGAACCCGCGCTGGTGTCGCGCCTTCGCGCCCTTGTGATTTGCTGCACGTTGATTCAGATCAATTACTTTGTGTCCGGGAATGTGGATTTGTTTCTGCACCTGGTTGTCACCGGATTGCTGTTGGCCTGGGGGGCGGTGTCGTTCGCCTTTCAGAAGCTGCTCAACACGGGCCGCTGGGATGAGGATGTGCCGTTTGCCTGGGCAGCCGCCGACATGGCGCTGTGGACCGTTGTCTGCCTTGTGGACGGTGACGTTCCGCACAGCCCGGTGGTGATTATTTATGCCTGCCTCATCGCCGCGGCCGGCCTGTGGTTTCGCGTGCGGCTAGTTTGGTTTGTGACCGCGCTGGCGCTGTTGTCCTACAGCTTGGTGGTCGCGTCCTTCGCAATTCAGGAGGGTGGCTTCGATAGCCCGCACCGTCATTTGATCTTCGTGGTGGGCCTGGTGGTGATGGGCTTTGTCGTGTCGTACCAGGTCAACCGAGTGCGGGCGCTCAGCCGCTATTACGAGCGACGGCCCTTACCATAGGTCCCATAGGTTCCATAAGTCCCATAAGCCGATTCCGCGGCACAACGCGAAATCTTTCACATCCGACTGCCCTCTTTGCCGGATTACCCGCCAGAAACAGTTGTATTGGCCGTATTGGTGTGGTAGCTTAATCCTGCTACCTGGCCGCAAAAAATTGGCACGGCTCAAAAAGGGGTGAGGCACCATTTATGCGAAGCACCCTCCGGGCCGCTGCCGGTAAATGGTGCCTGACCCCTTTTTGAGCCGTGCCGTGATCGCCCGCCAATCTCCCGAAAGGTCAAACATGGATCAGTTTCAAGACGATGGGTACATGGTGTTTCTTCGCGCCGATCCGTCCCATGCAAAGGATCCCGAGGGCAACGAGGAGCCGTTGGCCGAGTGCCATAGCTATCAAGATGCCCGCCGCGTTAAACTCGAGTCGAACCGGGAATGCGTGATTCGCTTCACCGGCACCGTGGGCGGCGGCGACTGAGGTCGAGCCTGTTGCAAAAAAGGGGACAGTCCCTTTGGCAGGCCTCACCCTTCGCGGGAGATTAAGCCTGCGAGAGGGGCTGTCCCCTTTTATGCAACAGGCTCATACGCTAGGATTGGCTTGCCGCCCGCAAAAACGACTTCGAACAGCTGACGCATCGGCGCATATTTCTCAGTCATTTCCTCGGGGTGCCACTGGACCCCAACCACGTAATGGCCATCGTTGCCTTTGCCTTCAATCCCCTCGATCACACCGTCGGTCGCGAATGCCGTCGCCGTCAATTGCGGCGCCAAATCCTTGATGGCCTGATGATGGAAGCTGTTGACGGCGATTTCCTCGGCTCCCAGAATCTCCCGCAGCTGCGACGACGGGCGGACATCAACCTGATGGACAATGGCGGTGCGCGATTGATGATCGTTGTTCTTGTCCTTGAGGTAATCGTGCTCGATCGAGTTGGGAACCAGGGCGCCCAGGTCCTGGTAAAGCGTGCCGCCCATGGCCACGTTGAGCATTTGCAAGCCCCGGCAAACGCCGAGAATCGGCTTGCGATCACGCAGGGCCCAGCGGATCAGGTGCATTTCCGTCCAATCGCGGGTCGGATCGGTCCGCCCGCAGAGGGGGTGCCGTTGCTCGTGGTAGCATTGCGGATCGACGTCCACGCCGCCGGCGAGAAAAATACCGTCGAGACGTGAGTAGATGGCCTCCAGCGCCGCCCCGTTGCCGGGCAACAGCGGGATGATCCACGGCACCGCGCCGAGGGTGGTCAGCGCTTGAATGTAGCAATGTTCCATGATCCAGGCCGGCGCCTGCTGAGCGGGCAGCGGCTGGAGTGTTTCCGTGGCAACGCCAATCACGGGGAGTGTGTGCACGGCGGCATCCTCCTGCAATGTGCATGGTTCAAAAAGGGGTCAGGCACCATTTACCGGCAGCGGCCCGGAGGGTGCTTCGCATAAATGGTGCCTGACCCCTTTTTGAACCATGCCCTGTAACGCTAGGATGGCAAGCGAGTCTAAAACACAGTATACTCAACAACAGTGATTGATTTTATGCATTCCGAGCCGGGCGCAAGGATTAGCTGAAATTGCGTTCAACTTTTAGGCGAGTCAGCCTGGAAGTGGTTCAAAAAGGGGTCAGGCACCATTTAGCGGAACGGCCGTGAGGGTGCTTCGCATAAATGGTGCCTGACCCCTTTTTGAACCACGCGGCTGACCAACGGGCGTTTTGCTTGCCAAGTTGTTCACGAGTAAGGACTTATGTCATGAAATGGTTGACGGGCCACATGCGAGGCGTCTGGCGATTGATCGTCGCCGTGGGCGTTTTCGCGCTGGTGCCCGCCGTCAGCCTGGCATCGGGCATTGGCTACCGCAACGATTCGCCTTACCCAGTTTACGTACAAAGCTCGGTCATCGTAAATGGCCAAATCAGCCGGGGCCCGTTGCTGCTGATCAAACCGGGCCATGTTGCCTGGGACGTCAATTTGATGAAGGGCAACATCACGATCACGGTTTACGGCACGGCCAACCAAAAGCTGTATCAGGATGTTCGCACGTTCCAGGGCAAAGACCAGTTCCACGCCATCGTGCCGATGATGATGCCCCGCGGCCAGCCGGCACGGGTCGACCTCAAGGAACTGCCGTTGCCGCCGCAAAAGTAGCCGGCACATAGTAGTAGGCACACTCCGAGTGCCGTTGAGATCGCAAACGGCACACGGAGTGTGCCTACTACTATGTGCCGGAAAAATTGCGGCCAACCGACGGTTTTCTTTTTCCCTTCCTGGCACATCCTCCGTACACTGATTAGACCCAAGCGTAATGTCCGGCACCCGCTCTCCGACTCGTGCGATTCATGACAAACGACATTGCCGTGCAAGCACCTCCGCAGAAACCTAGCCGCGTGCGCTACGGCGTCCTTGGGCTAGCGTGCTCGCTTTCGATGATAACCTACCTCGACCGCGTGTGTTTCGCGTCGGTGATTGGTTACATCATGATCGAATTCAATCTCGATCAAAGAGGCCGCTGGTTGCTGCTCAGCGCCTTCATCCTTGCTTATTCTGTTTTTGAGGTTCCAAGCGGGTGGCTTGGCGATGTGTATGGTGTGCGCAAATCGCTCATTCGCATAGTCATTTGGTGGTCGGCTTTCACCGCCTTGACCGGGATGATTTGGCCGATAGACGGCTGGTTGGTTTTCGGGTTTTGGGCATTGGTGGCAATCCGTTTTTGTTTTGGCATAGGTGAAGCCGGCGCCTATCCGAACATTGCACGGGCTTTTCATAGCTGGTTTCCCTTCCAGGAACGAGGCTTTGCCGAAGGCGCAGTGTGGATGGCGGGCCGGTTCATGGGCGGCGCGACTCCGCTCATCGTCAACGGTCTGCTGTTCATCTTCACGATTCACGCCGCGGATGGCTCCCAAATCGTGCACTGGCGACCCATTTTCTGGGTGTTCGGCGTACTGGGTGTCGCGTGGTGCGGCATTTTTTGGTGGTGGTTCAAGGACAAACCTGAACAGCACCCGGGCGTGAATGCCGCCGAACTGGAGTTGATTCGTGCTGGCACGCACATCGTGAAGAGTGCGACCAGGAGCGCCGTGCCGTGGTTGCGTTTGCTGGGCAATCGAAACCTGTGGTTGCTGTGCGTGACGTATTTCTGCTCCGCCTACGGGTGGTACTTCAATATCACCAACCTTCCCGATTACCTCAAGGACACCTACGGCATCAATAAGGAAAGAGATCCGGTTAGCGCCGGTCTGCTAACCGGGTGCGCCGCTGCTTTGCGGCTCAATTGCCTGCCTCGTGGGCGGCCTTCTCACCGACGCCTTTATTCGGAAGACCGGCAACCGCAAGTGGGGTCGGCGGCTATTTGGCGTGGTCGGCAAAGGCGTTTGCGGCCTGTGTTACTTCTCGAGCATGTTTGCTCCGAACGTTTACCTTTTTGTTTTCGCCATCTCAATGGCTGCCTTCTGGAACGACATGGCCATGGGCGCGGCCTGGGCCAGCTGCCTGGACATTGGACGCAAGTACTCTGGCATTGTGTCAGGGTGCATGAACACGGTCGGTAATCTCGGCGGCGTAGCGGCCACTGTGGTGACCGGCGAGGTGTTGAGAGCGTTGCCCGACAATCCTGTCCTGGGCTGGCGGATCAACTTCATGACCTTCACAGGCGTTTACCTGCTTGCGGTTTTTTTGTGGCTGATGTTCGATTCGACCAAGTCGGTTGTGGACGAGGATTGAAACCCGAATAAACCGCCAATTTTTTCGCAATTAAAGCTTGCAACTGGTTTTGCCGCCGTGATAATGGTGTCCATCCCTTACTTTCACTTGAAAAGGAGCCGCCATGCCGCGTCCGACAGAAGATGACTATGACGATCAACCACCCGAAGATCGGCCTCCCCGCGCAAGCGGGACGATGACGACGACGGCGATAGTGACAAGCAGTCATGGGTCGAAAAGCAGCTGTTGAATACGAATTTTGCACTGCTGATCTTTTTCGCCCTGTGCTGCAATAGTTGCTTTTTCTTGCCGTTGATTTTCGGCATTGTCGGGCTGGTCACCAGCAAGAATCCCGATGCCAAGCAACGAGCGCTGATCATGACAATCATTTCGGCGGTTGTGATCGTTCTTGGCGTCATTGCTCAAGTCATAAGCATGGCAACGCAGGCTGGCAGAGCGGGGATTCGCTGAAGGTCCAACGGGTCTTTGGCCCGGGGCATCGAGCGATCAAAGCCCGGATCCTGGCATGGAAGCCGGGCCGGTTGCGGGCTGGGCTTTGTTGACCCGGCACACGGCTCGAAAAGCAGCTGTTGGATACCAACCTGGTACTTCTGGGCTTTTTCGCCCTGTGCTGCAGTGGTTGCTTTTTCCTGCCGTTGATTTTCGGCATTGTCGGCCTGACCGTCAGCAAGAATCCAGACGCCAAGCAACGAGCGTTAATCCTGATAATCATTTCGGCGATTGCCATCGTGCTCGAAACAATTTTGGGAATAAATGCGCTTCGCAACTCACTGGCACATTGGCACGAGTGATTCGCTGAAGGTCCAACACGTCTTTGGGCCTGGGCCGCTGGCGGTGAAGATTTCGACCCTTGCCAGGCCACCCACGAAATGGGCAGCTAACGATGGACGGCCGGCTAGGTTTTGCTCGACAATATGCTTTTCTGCCACGCTGCCCGAGGAATCGCGCGGCCGGCACTTGGAGGGACCTCCGCAGCCGCCGGCGCTTTGCCCAACCGTGTTTCCACTTGCTGGATGATCTCTCGCAACACGCGTCCCGATTGAATCAATCCCAACCGCTCCTTTTGCGCCAGGGCCAGCTCGATGTGCTGCCGGGCGCCTCCGCAGCCGATGACGGTCGGCACCGAAAGGCAAACATCGCGCAAGCCATAGCGCCCATCTGCAACGTCGAGACCGGCAGCACGCGCCGGCTATCCAGGGCCAAGGCGTGGACTACCTCGCGGATCGACAGCCCCACCGCGAAGCCCGAGCCGCCCTTGAGCTTGATCACCTGGGCGCCCGCGGTCTTGGTTTCCTCGAAACACTCCTTTTGGACCTGAGGACTGAAGCCGGGCCACTGTTCCATCGGCAGCCCCGCAATCGTGGCGCTCGACCAGATCGGCACCATGCTGTCGCCATGTTCGCCTAAAATCAGCGCCTGCACCTGCGTGGGCGGCGCCTTCAGGCGGCGGGCGAGATAGCTGCGAAACCGGGCTGTGTCCAGCTGCGTGCCCAGCCCGATGACGTGCTGCCGGGGCAGGCCCGAGCGCTCGACGGCCAAATAGGTCAGCACGTCAACGGGATTGCTGACCACGATCAGGTAGCTTTCTTCCTTGAGTCCACCGGCCTTGGCCTGCTCGAGCAAGTTCACAAAAAGATCGACGTTGCGATTGATGAGATCGAGCCGGCTTTCGTCGGGTTTGCGGCGCAGACCAGCGGTGATGACAACGATCTTGCTATCGGCGACTTCGGTCATGTCGCCCGCATGGATGCGCTGGTCGGCAGCGATGCTGGCGCCGTGCAGGAGATCGGCGGCCTGGCCAAGGGCCATCTCCTTGTTGGCGTCGATCAGGCAAATCTCGCTGACCACGCCGCCGCACTGCAGGGCATAAGCCGTGGTGCTGCCCACCAAACCGCCGCCGCCGATGATTGAGACTTTCATGAGAATACCCCTTGGGTCGTAGCACAGGCTTCCAGCCTGTGCTGCAAAATCTGTCAGGCAGGAAACAAATTGGCTTCGCACAGGCTGGAAGCCTGTGCTACACAATCTGCTGACCTAGATTGCCGCCAGCGCGGCCATCACTTGATCCGTCACCAACTTCACCAGCTTGTCCATGTCCGGCGCGCTCGCTGCATGGCCATTCGTGCTGGCCTTCGTCGGCGTCGTCGGGCACGCGCACTGGCTCTGCTGATTGAAACCCCGCCCGAAGTCGTCGTTGCCGCACAGGTCGCAATTGTCGCCGCGATGGAAGCGGATATCGTCGTAGCCGAGACGCTTTTTGAGGTCGAGCAGTTCCTTGGTCTCCTGCTTCGTGAAATAATTGACCTTGCCCAGCTGCTTGGCCAGGATCAGGATTTTGCAATAGGCGTCGATGATTTCACTGTTCCAGTAGGCCTTTTCCAGGTCCGGGCCAAAGGTGACCGTGCCGTGGTTGGCCAGGATGATCGTGTTGGCCGATCTTCAGGTGCGGCACGATGGTGTCGGCGAACTTCTGCGTGCCCGGCGTTTCATAAATCGCGGTCGGCACTTCGCCGAGAAACACCTCCACTTCGGGCAGGACGCAATTCGGAATCGGCTCCCGGGCCACGGCGAACGCCGTGGCATGCGGCGGATGGCAGTGGACGACCGCCTTGACGTCGGGCCGGTTCTTGTAAACCGCCAGGTGCAGCAGGATTTCGCTGCTGCGCTTGCGGATGCCGGAGAGCTGCTTGCCTTCGTAATCGACCTTGCACAAGTCCTCGGGCTTCAGGAAGCCCTTGGAAACCATCGTCGGCGTGCACAGGACTTCCCGGTCGTTGAGGCGAATCGAGATATTGCCGTCGTTGGCGGCGGCAAAGCCCTTGGCGTAAACCCGCCGGCCGATCTCGCAGATTTGGTCTTTCAATTGATATTCACTTGCCATGATTCGTCTCTCCAATTCTGTATTGATCGATTATGCACGCGCAATAGGCGTCAACCGGCTTTTGTTCGGAAGAAACGGCACCGCTGCTTCCCCGCCTTCGCTGAAGCCGACCTTGTGGCCAATGCCCGCGCCCAGGCCGTCCACCATCACCACGTCTTCGCCGTCCGCAACGCCCTCTGTCTTCAGGGCCTTGAGGCTGCATGGCACGCCGATGATCCAGCGCATGCCCGTGACACTGGGATGACAGCGTGACAGGGTGACGGTGCCGATGACTTCCGCGATACGCATGTGTCCTCCATAGTAGTAGACACACTCCGTGTGCCGTTTGCGCTCTCAACGGCACACGGAGTGTGCCTACTACTTTAATCGCAAATTCCCATCACCATCCAGCGCACCGGCGAATTCTTGTGCCCAACCAATTGCCGGGCCCCCGCTCCGTCGTTGGACATCACTACGCGGTCGTCCGTGCCAGCCCCCAGCGAATCGATCGCCAGGATCGGCTCACCATCTTCCTTGCCCGCGGCGGTCAAAAGCTGGACTATCAGCAGCTTCCAACCTTCCATGGATGGATGCTTGACCGTGGACACCGCCTGGCCGACCGCTATGCCGATTTGCATGATGCATCTTTCATAAAACTCGCATGGCGCCCGCCGCCGAGGTCGAACGCCGTTGCCGGGTGAACGTCAACGGCGTCGTCACGCCTTCGCCGGTCGGCGTCGCAATGCTGAAACTCAGGTATCCTTCGCCGCCCAAGCCCAGGCAGGCGGTGCTCGGGCCGTTCTGCGACGTACAGCGTCGTATCCATCTCCCGGCCCATGCGTGTGATCGTGTCGACGTTGCGCGAATGGATGATGGCCGTGTGCTTGAAGCCGTGCTCGTATTTCTTGGCCAGGGCGATGGCCGCGTCCACGTCGGCGGCGCGGACGAACGGCACGAACGGCATCATCTGCTCGTGATCGACGAACGGATGCGCTTCGTCGGTTTCGCCGAACAGCAGTTCCGTATCGGCCGGAACGCTTGACGCCGGCGTGCTTCGCCAGCACCGCGGCGTCCTGGCCGATCAGGTCCTTGTTGACGATCAGCTTGTTGTCCCTCGCCGCGTCACGAAAGCCGCCTTGGTCAGCGCCTCGATCTGCTTGGCATCGAGGCGGACGGCCTTGTGCCGGGTCATCGCCTCCAGCAGTTCATCGAAGATGCCGGCGACGGCGAAGACTTCCTTCTCGCCGATGCACAGCAGGTTGTTGTCGTAGGCGCCGCCGGTGACGATCGACCGGGCGGCGTTGTCCAGGTCGGCGGTTTCATCGACGACGACCGGCGGATTGCCCGGCCCGGCGACGATGGCTCGCTTCGGGACTGCGCAGTGCGGCCCGGCCAACGGCGGGGCCGCCGGTGACGCACAGCAGCCGCACGTCGCGATGATCGAAGATCGCCTGGGCCGATTCCAGCGTCGGCTTGCCGATGATGGTGATGAGGTTGTCGATGCCGATGGCCTCGATGGATCGCCTGGTTGAATAAGCTGCGCCCCGTGGCAGGCGACCTTGGCTCCCGGACGGATGCGGATTGCAGACCAGGGCATTGCCGGCGGCGAGCATGTTGATGGCGTTGCAGGCCAGGGTCGGCAGCGAGTGCGTCACCGGCGTGATGATGCCGATGACGCCGAACGGGAGCGAACTCCTGCAGGGTGACGCCGTTCTCGCCGCTGAAGGCTTCGGTGCGGAGAAACTCGACGCCCGGGAGTTTTGTCGCCGGCGACGATCAGCTTCTCGACCTTGTGCTTGAGCCGGCCGATCTTGGTTTCCTCGAATTCCTCCAGGCCGAGCTGCTCGGCCTTGTCGATGCAGATCTTGCGGATGCAGTCGACGGCCTTGCGGCGGCCTTCCAGGCCGCGGGCCTCGAACTCGCGCTGGGCGTCGGTGGCGGCGGCGACGGCGCTGTCGACGTCGTCGAAGACGCCCGAACGCGGTGTCGCCTGGCCGTTTGTCGGGGCCGGCTGGCCGTTGCGCACGGCGGTCAGCACTTCCTGAACGACGTTGCGGATCAGTTCGTCGGTGACTTGCATGGCATTCCTCATAGTAGTAGGCACACTCCGTGTGCCGTTTCAGAGTCCAACGGCACACGGAGTGTGCCTACTACGTTTGCGCTGAAAGATCGTTTTGTTTTCCACGTTCACGGTGTCGACGATGCCGATGATGGTGGCGTCGACCGGCAGTTTTTCGGTCTCCGGCGTCAGGCGGCGCTGGAGCCTTGCACGATCAGCACCATCTCGCCCTGCCCGGCGCCGACCGTGTCGACGCACGACAAACGTCCGGCCGGTGCCGACCAGCCGGTCGCGCTCGGCCGGATCGACCCGCAGCGGCTCGACGGTCAGCAGCTTGTGGCCGATCATGCTGGCGACCTTCTGCGTCGCCACGACGCTGCCGGTTACTTTGGCGAGGAACATGGCTGCACCGTTTCACTTCGCAAGCAATTCGCTTCGCCTGCCGGGCGACGATCAATTCCTCATTGGTCGGCATGATCCAAATCTGCACCCGGCTCTTGGCGGCATGGATCGGCAGCTTCGCCCTTGGCGTTCGTCATTGCGCAGCGGGTCGAGATGGATGCCGAACCAGTCCAGGTCGGCGCAGATCGCCGCACGCATCGCGGCCGAGTTTTCGCCGATGCCGCCGGTGAAGACGATGGCGTCGGCGCCGTTCAGCAGCAGCAAATACGCACCGAGGTAATGGCGCACCGCTGCCGACAAAGACGTCGAGTGCCTAGCTGGGCCTGCGCGTTCGCCGCTTTGCCGCTGCTGCCTCGATGTCGCGCAGATCGTTGCTGCCGCTCAGGCCCAGCAGGCCCGAACGATTGGCCAGATCGTCCAGCACTTGCGCCAGCGTCTTGCCGGTGGCCCGCATCAATGCACGGCAAGGCGAACGGGTCGAAATCGCCGACGCGGTTGTTCTGCGGCAACCCGCTCTGCGGGCTCATGCCCATGCTGGTTGCCACCGACTTGCCCGCCTGGATCGCACACAGCGAACTGCTGCCGCCCAGGTGGCACGAGATGATCTTCGCCTCCGGATTGTCGCAGCAATTCCGCGGTCCGCTCGCGCGATGTAGCGATGGCTGGCCCCGTGGAAGCCGCAGCGCTTGATGCCATGCTTCTCGGCCCATTCCAGCGGCACCGCATAGAGCCTCTGCGCCGGCGCGATCGTTTCGTGAAAGCCGGTCTCGAACGCCGCCACCAGCGGAATCTCCGGCAGTTCCCTGGCCAGCAGCCGCATCGCCGCGCACGTAAGGCGGATTGTGGGCCGGGGCCACGTCGTTGTAACGCTTCCATCGCCGCCAGCACCCGTTCATCGACCCGCTGCACGCCGGTCAGCCCTGGGCGTGCACCGCCTTGAAGCCGATGGCCGCCAGCTCGCGTGGACTGGTCAGGCATTTCTTGTCGGCGAGCTGCTGCAAACACAGCCGCACCGCCACGGCATGGTCGCGGCGCCGTCAGCGTCGCTTCCTCGCGGTGCGCCGCCGGCCTCGACGAAACAACGCGACTGCGTCGGAGCCGATCCGTTCGACGCCGCCGCGCGCCAGCAGCTTCTCGTCCGCCATGTCGAACAGGCGGTACTTGAAGCTGGTGCTGCCCAGGTTGGCGACCAGGATCTTCATGTGCGCTCACTCTGCAACGCGCCCAGCGATACCTGTGATCCTTGTGCTTAGCCGATATTTACTTCAGAAACATTCCAGCACCGCTCTTCCGGCGGGGATGACGTGGGCGCTGACCAGTTCGCCGTGCTGGCGGCGGCGGCCGCGGCCGCATCGACGGCGGCCCGGACCGAGCCGACGTCGCCGCGAACGAAGGTGGTGACGTAAGCGCCGCCGATCTGCACCTGGCCGGCCAGCGTGACGTTGGCCGCCTTGCACATGGCGTCGGTCGCGGCGATGGTGGCGATCAGGCCCTTGGTCTCGATCAAGCCCGAGGGCCTCCTGATTGCCGTTGCGAAGATGATTGGAGTTCATAGCAAGTTCCTTTGAAAAAGTTCAAGAATCGTTTAGCCGCGGTCTGCGGGACTGCGCCAGCGTTCACGACACGCTCGCGGCCTCGGTTGCCTTCTTGCCGGCGCCAGGGCAGCACGGCGCCCAGATCTTCGTGCGGCCGCGGAATGACCTGCACGCCGATGACTTCGCCGACGCGGCCGGCGGCCGCGGCCCCGGCGTCGACGGCGGCCTTGACGGCGGCCACGTCGCCGACCACGAATGCGGTCACCAGACCGCTGCCGATCTTCTGCCAGCCGATCAGCGTCGACGTTGGCGGATTTCAGCATGGCGTCGCTCGCTTCGATCAGCGCCACCAGGCCCTTGGTTTCGATCATGCCAAGGGCTTCCATGGTTACTGTGCCATGGATAATGCACCTCATTTTGAGAAAAAAGTTGAAATCTCTTTGCCGGCTCGCGCTCGCGCTGCAGCGTCGCGGTTGAACAAATAACTCCACCTTGCGTCGCATGCGTCAGGTCGACGGCGTTGCCCTCGTCCGTGTCCAGGTGGACTTCCAGCTTGCTGGCCGGCGCAAACGCGCACCAGCAAATCCTCCAGCACCGCGGAGCAAGTGCTCTTGATCCGCAGATTCAGCGGCCGCCGTCCTTGACGCCGAAGTGCTCCAGCATCCGTCGGGCCCATGTGCACGTGCCGCTCGTGGCGAATGACGCCGCGTTCGTCAGCTCGATCATGCCGGCCGGGCCCAGCAGGTAGCAGCCGGGCGAATCGCGATGGTCGCCGCTCTTGCGGACCGGCACGTCCAGGCCCAGCGAAATCGCATCGGTGAACGCCAGCTCCACCTGGCTGTGATCGCGGCACGGGCCGAGGATGCGCAGGTTCGGGATCATCCGCTGCCGCGGGCCGATGATGGTCACCGTTTCCTCGGCCGCGAAGAAGCCGTCCTGGTAGAGCCATTTGTGCGGCGTCAGCTGATGGCCCTTGCCGAACAGCCGCTCGAGGTCTTCCTGGGTGACGTGGCAGTGGCGGGCGGAGATGTTGACCACCAGCTTCGGCGCCGGCCGCAGACTTCGGAGACCTGGCCGTCGCTGCCTCGTCGCCAGCCGTTCGAGCCGCCTGAGCGCATCCAGAGCCGTTCGACCAGGCGTTCGATCCAGGCGTCGATCATGATCGCAAACTCCTCCGCTGGACTCCGATTCGCCGGCCACGATCAATCGCACGCCGGCCTTGGTCGAGCAACTCGCGCTGCTCTGGCGTCAGGCCGCTGTCGACGATCAGCGTGTCGACGGCGCCAAGCTCGCACAGAAACGCCAGGGCCTGCCGGCCGATCTTGGTGTGGTCCGCCACCACCACCACTTCGTCGGCACAGCGCATCATTTGCCGTTCGGTCTCGACCAGCAGCAGGTTGCTGTTGAACAGCCCCTTGGCGGTGATGCCGCCGCACGCTGAGGATCGTCTGCTGCACGTGGATGTCTTCCATCATGCGCACCGTCAACGGCCCCAGGGCCACGCCGGTCCTGCGGATAGACGTAGCCGCCCAGCATGACCAGGTCGGTCTCCCGGCTGCTGGCGAACAGGTTGGCGATCGGCAGGCTGTTGGTGACGATCTGCAACGGGCCGCCCGACCAGCAGCCGGGCCACTTCCAGCGTGGTGGTGCCGCCGTCGAGCAGCACCGCGTCGCCGTCGCGGATCCGCGCCGCGGCGGCCCTGGCGATGGCGCGTCTTCTCCTCGATCTGCCGGGACGTTCGCTCCTCCAGGGCCGGCAAGCTGCCCTGGTCTCGCCATGACCACCGCCCCGCCGTGCGTCCGTTTCAGCGATGCCTTGCTGATCGCCAGTAATCCAGATCGCGGCGGATCGTGGATTCCGAGGCCAGGAGGCTTGCCGCCAACTCGGCCAGGGAGACGAAGCCCTTCTCGCTGACCAGTTCCAGGATCTTTTGGCGTCTTTCTTCCACTAACACGCAATAACCTGGCTGTTAATGAAATAATAATTCCATGAACAGGTGACATAATGTGCAATTATAAGTAGTTTTAGTTTCATATTCAAGCATTAAATATCATTTTATTTCAGAAAAAATGGAATGTAATGACCGGCGTTGGCCGATCGTAGATCTTGAACAGAGCCGGCCGGCGTGAGATGCATTCAGGCTCCATGCTCGTCACGGCTTGTTAAAGTGCGTTAGGGGCTGCCAAATGATGGCAGTTTCATGTCAAGGGGGTGTCTGGGGGGGTTGAGATGAGACGAAACAATCCTAGTCCTTGGCAGAAGTCAGCAGACCATGTCAGGGGTTGTCGCTATAGTGCAGAATCACGTCCATGTGTGGTGCTCCAACCAGACGTCATTGGCTCCGCCGCAGAGAGCGACGCAGACATGGAGCAAGCGTATATGTGAGCATTAAAAAGTTCATCACGTTTAGCCGCGGTCCGAAGGACCGCGCAGCCGCCACATCCCCGGCCAATGCGCGGTCCTTCGGACCGCGGCTAAACAAAGTTGTTGCAGGACGCCGCTTAATTACCTCGCAGCACTTCCTGGATCAAGGCATCAGCGTCCGCGTTCAACGGCACATCAACCCCTTTGCCCGTTTTCGGCTCCACCGGACTGAAGTAGACATCATCGCCACTCGGCCGCGGCGAAGAGCGATCCTCGAATACCGTCATTTGCCAGGTCGGGGCGCCTGTACTGAGCGGCAATTTGAGCACACTGAGCAGGCCATCGCGGGAAACAGGGCCGATGCTGACGGCTGTCGTTGTGGCGCACCAGGCCTCGCCACGCTCGCCAAGCGTTCCCTTGTAGCCAGTCTTGCCGATGAACAGCACACGCAGCAGCCGATTGGGCTGAACGTTGTTTTTGTCCCGCTGCTGGGCGGATTCACGATAGGGATAGAAGGGCATTTCCGTCTTGAAGGACATGCGCACGGCCGTGGACGCCACGTTTTTCACATCCATGCCGTCGCGGTCTTTGGCGATCTTGGATGCGGTGATGATCCACTTGGCGTCGATGTACGGTTTGACCCAATCCTTGAGGTCCGCGGAAAACTCGTAGTCGTGGTCAGTCAGCCATTTGCCCAGGGCGTCAACGTCATTGGCCTTGAGCACCACAACATGCTGGTTGGCCACGCGTTTTTCATCGAGCACTTCCACCTTGGGAGCCTCGGCCGGGGCCCCCTTGCCGCCGCCTTTGCCGCCGCCTTTGCCCTTGGTTGGGGTCTTGGCGAAAAGCATTTCCAGGTGCTTGAAGCTGTCGTCGCTGGCCTCGGCCAAGCTCGGGCTGCGTCGGCGTCGGCACCACGAAGCCGAAATCGTCCGCGTCGGAGACGAACGACGCCCGGCGGATGAAATGCTCGGTTTTGGCCTGTTCGTCCCAGATAATAATCGCGCTTTCGTTGGCGATCGCCACTTTCCTGCCGCGCCTGCTCGCCAGGCCGCAAGCGTCGGCATCCTGCAGCGAAGGCAACGCGAAAGCTGCCACGGATGACAGCACCAGCAACGCCAACAACAATCGAGTCTTCATGGCTAACCCCCTTCGGAGAGTAAAGTAGTAGGCACACTCCGTGTGCCGTTTGAAACGCTAAACGGCACACGGAGTGTGCCTACTACTTTAGCGGGTCGAAACGTCAAATGTCGTAGTACAGGCAGAACTCGTACGGATGCGGCCGCAGCCGCATGGCGTCCACTTCCTTCTCGCGTCTTGTACCAGATCCAGGTGCTGATCACGTCCTGCGTGAACACGTCGCCCTGCAGCAGGAACTCGTGGTCCTTCTCCAGGTTGTCGAGCGCCTCGTCCAGCGAGCCCGGCGTCTTGGGCACCTTGGCCAGTTCCTCCGGCTCCAGGTCGTAGATGTCCTTGTCGAGCGGCTCGCCCGGGCTTGATCTTGTTCTTGATGCCGTCGAGCATCGCCATCAGCATGGCCGAGAAGGCCAGGTAGGGATTGCTCGAGCCGTCGGGGCAGCGGAACTCGAGCCGCTTGGCCTTGGGGTCTGGGCGAGTACACCGGAATGCGGATCGACGCCGAGCGGTTGCGCGCGGCTGTAGGCCAGGTTGACCGGCGCCTCGTAGCCGGGCACCAGCCGCTTGTAGCTGTTGGTCGTCGGGTTGGTGAAGGCGCAGCAGGGCCGGGGCGTGCTTGCAGCAGGCCGCCGATGGCGTACATGGCCATGTCGCGACAGGCCGGCGTAGCCGGAGCCGGCAAACAGGTTGACGCCGCCCTTCCACAGCGAAGTGTGGACGTGCATGCCGGTGCCGTTGTCCCTGAACAGCGGCTTGGGCATGAAGGTGGCCGTCTTGCCGTGCTTGCGGGCCACGTTCTTGACGATGTACTTGTACTTCAGCACGTTGTCGGCCATCTCGACCAGCGGCGCGAACTGCATGTCGATTTCGCCCTGGCCGCCGGTGGCCACCTCGTGGTGCTGGGCCTCGATCTTCGATGCCGCACTCGATCATCGTCAGCATCATCTCGGTGCGGATGTCGTGCAGCGCGTCGGCGGGCGGCACGGGGAAATAGCCTTCCTTGTAGCGGAGCTTGTAGCCGAGGTTGCGGCTGTCTCCTCGCGGCCGCGTGTTCCAGGCCCCTTCGACGCTGTCGATGAAGTAGTAGCCGGAGTGCTGGGTTCTGGTCGTAGCGGACGTCGTCGAAGACGAAGAACTCGAGCTCCGGGCCGAAGTAGGCGGTGTCGGCGATGCCGGTGCTCTTCATGTAGTTGACCGCCTTGCGGGCGACGTTGCGCGGATCGCGGGTGTAATCTTCCTGGGTGAGCGGGTCCTGGATGTTGCAGATCATCGCCAGCGTGGTGTCCTTGCAGAACGGATCGAGGAAGGCGGTCTCGGGCTGCGGGCATCACGAGCATGTCGGTCTCGTTGATCGCCTGCCAGCCGCGGATGCTGGAGCCGTCGAAGCCGAGGCCCTCCTCGAAGATCGCTTCCTCGAGAGCCTCGGCCGGGATGGTGAAGTGCTGCCACAGGCCGGGAAAGTCCATGAAGCGCAGATCGACGGCCTTGACTTCCTTCTCGCGGATCAGAGCCAGAACTTCTTTGGGTGTCACGAGCAACGACCTCCGAAAAAAGACGGTACGGGAGAGCACAAGAGCCGGGTTGGTCCAGGGGAGAGGTAGCCTGGCCACCCGTAGAATATGAAGTTTTGGTGGCAGTAGGTAGTGGGCAGTGGGCAGTGGGCAGTGGGCAGTGGGCAGTGGGCATCGCGTTGGTGATATTGCATGCTGTAAGTTGGCGACGAATGAAACAACCACCCCCTGCAAGAAAACTCTCCGGGGATTCTCTATGCGGCCGTTGCAACAATAATTGGCCAAAGGGTTTGCGACATCTGCACAGCAATCTTATGGCCGTGGACAGGGGGTGCAAGTTTGCAGGTAGTTGTGTGTGGGGGGCTGCAAGAAATGCCAAAAAAGGACCCGCAGTATTTGCTAGTTCTTGCCGGTTTCCGGGGCAGCCCTAGGCGTGCCCAGAATCGCGCGGGTTTGAAGCAGGGGATTGTTGCCGGGGGCTGGCAGCGGCGCATCGGCCGGCGGCGGTGATTGGGGGCGGCCAAGGGCAAGAGACGGCTCGGCCACCGCCATGGCCAGATCCGCTTCCGCCTGGCTGACTTCGTACCGGGCATCCACCAACGTTTCGTTGGCCTTGAGGTAAGCGCGGGTCACCGCCAGCAATTTGGACAGGTCGACGCCGGGGTCGTTGTTGGCGAATAACTTTTCCACCTCCTGGCGGGCTTTTTGCAGGTTGGGCATCACGTCATGTTCGTAATCGGCCGCCCATTTCCTGGCGTCGGCGAGGCGCGACAACGCGGCCTGCACGTCCTGCGCGATTTGCACCTCCAGCTGCTGAACTTCGCCGCGGACCTTGGACACCTCGGTCTCTGCCTTCATGATTTCCGCGCGCTTGGTATTGAGGACCGGCAGCGGCATGCTCACCCTGGCGCCGATGACCGACACTCGTGTGTTGTCGTACTCATAGAATGGGCCGACCGATGGATTGCCAAAGCGGTTGGCCTCGATCAAATTCAGGGCGGCCTGGGCCTCGGTGACAGCATGTTGGCGAGCATGGAAATCCGGTCTGTTGTCCATGGCGAGCTGGGTGAGGGCGGATTGATCGGTCTTGGGCAGCTCGACTTCAAGGCTGCCGAACAAGGTGAACGAGTCGTCATTGGAGCCCATTTGCCGGCGCAGTTCCGAGCGAGCCACGGTCAAGGCCGTCCTGAGCTGGCCGCGTTGGGCGCGGGTGCCGTCCAGCTCCGCCCGCGCCATGACCGCGTCCAGGCCCTTCATTTTGCCGGCCTCGAACAAACGGCCGATGTGCTCGGCAACCTGCTCATTGAGCTTGATGATTTCATCAAGAGCCTGCAGCTTTTTCTCGCGGTACAGCGCCGTGTTGTAAGCGCGAAGCACCGCGATGGTGACCGCCATTTCTTGCTGGGCGATTTCCCATTCAATCCGGCTGGCAGTCGCATTGGCCGCGGCGCGACGGTAGCCGCCCTGGCCCCTGAGTTCGAGTTCGAGGGTCACGTAATGTTCGTTGAAGACCCGGTTGGTGATCATCGCATTCGTGGGCCCGCCATTTTGACCCACGACGCCGGTGTAGACGGGGTTGAAGGGGTACGTCTTCGCACTGACGATCGCGGCCTGGGCGAAGCCGGACTGCTGCCGCACGACCATCAAGTTAGGGTTGTTTTGCAAGGCGAAACGCACGGCCTCTTCGCGGGACATGAACTTGGTTGTCGCCGGAGCCACCGCGGGGAAAGGCGTCTGGGCCGAGACGAATGCCGCCACACCAAGGGTGCCGGCAATAACACAGACCGCGCCGAGGGTACAGCGCATGCCATTGCCAGGGATGGATTCCTTTCTCATCGGACGTCCTCCATGACAATCTTAATCGGCAGATTTTTGCCACGATATGCAGCTTTTATCAAATGCACCAGCCCGCCCCAAGTTGCCGCAACGTCTCCGCCGGTACCACAATGACAGGACTGGTGTTAAATTCTTACTATTATGTGAATACCTGAAGTTTTCGTTCTGAATGTCCTCATTAGGTAGCCTGGGCAGCAACGCATGAAGGCAGTGAATTCCAATTTGCGCTTGGCCATATTCATCGCCGGCGCCATTCTTTTGGCTGTCGGTCTTGTTTGGGCCGGTCTCCGCTATGGCCGTGGCGAAGTGCCGCCGGCCGTGGATATACCCCCCGCGGCACCGGTCAAGTGGATCGAGGCCCGCCAGTTTTTTGTGGAAGAATGGACCGAAGCCATCGGCACCACGCAGCCATTGCCCGATCGGGTTGCCCGCATCACCGCGCCCACCGAGGGCCATGTTGTCTCAGTCCTGCAAGCGGCGGACGGCAAAACCATGGTCGAGGGCCAAATCGTCAAAAAAGGCGATGTGATTGTCCAACTTGACATTCGGCATTCCAAGGCTCAACGCGATAAGGCTGAAGCCACATTTGAGGAATTGAAGCAGCTCACCGAGCAGGTCAAAATTGCCGCCAGGCTCCACGATATGGACTTCCAGCGTTTGGTGGACCTGAGCAACACTTCCAAGCCGGGATCCGGACCGTTGACGTTGGTGTCACCCATTGAGATGGAAAAAGCCCGGCTGTCCCAGCAAGACTCCGCGGCGAAGCTGAAGGCGGCCGAATATCGTCAGCTTGCCGCCGCGCTGGAACTTCAGGCTCTCGATGAACACCTGCACCAGCACACGCTCACAGCCCCGATTGATGGCCGACTGGGCCGGTTGCTTGTTGTCCTTGGGCAGACACTTCCGGCTGGCACATTGGTCGCCGACGTGGTCAATATCGACGAGAAGATTGATGTCCTTTGTTTTGTCCCGCCTCACGTCGCCAAACGGCTCAAAAAAGGGCAGCCGGCGCGCATCGGTGGCATTGACGAGAAGCAGTCTGGCGTTAATCCGGAAGGAGCGGTGGAGTTCATCGCGGACCAGGCCGAGGTGGACACGGGCAATTTTGCGGTCAAGGTGCGCTTTCCCAACCATGAGCTTGGGCAGCGCGTGAACACTACCCTGCGCATGCGCATGTTGACCACGCCTGGCAAGGCCTGCCTTACCCTGCCTGAATCGGCGGTGTTCATGGATCAGGATCCTCCAACGGTTGTCGTGGTGGAGGAACACAAACTGGAAAAGAACGCGGAAGGCAAGGAAATCGAGACCGGCAAGGCCCGAAAACTCCAGGTCACGCTGGGCATTCGCGACAGGGCATTGCACCTCGTGGAGGTCCTCAGCCTGCGAGACCCCGAGAATAAGTGGACAGGCACCCTGGACACGGCCAAATTCGTGATCGAAAGGGGCCAGGGTTTGCGCACCGATGATCCAATCCGCTTGGAAGTTGAGGACTAAAATCGACCTGCGCGATGTTGAAGCAGTGATTTGTAGGACGGGCTTCCCAGCCCGTCCCGGACGGGCTGGGAAGCCCGTCCTACGTGCGCATATTGTGTTGGAGGCGTGCCTTGTTGAATCTCGCATCCAGAGTACGCCCCTATTTCGGGGCCGTGGTGTTGACCGTGGGCTTGCTGACCGTGGGCGGCGCTGATTGCGCCACGCTGCTTCCCAGCGGAGTCTACCCGGAAGTCACCTTTCCGCGCGTCGCGATCGTGGCCAAGGTGCCGGGCATGGCTTTGTCAAATATGGACGTGCAGGTCACGCAGCCGCTTGAGCGTGAATTGAGCACCGTCATCGGCGTTGCCCAGGTGCGTTCCAAGACCATTCGCGGGGGAAGCGAACTCTCCCTCGACTTCACGCCCGGCACCGACATGCGGCGCGCCGAGACGCTCACCTGGAACAAGATCGGCTCCATCCGCTCCCAGCTTCCTCCAGAAACCGAGTTGAGCGTGGAGCAGATGACTCCGTCGGTGTTCCCCATCCTTTCTCTGGTCCTGACCGGCGGCGATAGCCCTGCCGACTTGCATGATTACGCCTTCTATCAGCTCGCCCCCAAGATAAAGAACGTCAAGGACGTGCTTTACGCCAATGTGGCGGGCGGCGATCTTCGCGAAATCGTCGTCGAATGCCGGCCGTTGGATTTACTCCAGCACAATCTGTCCGCCGCCGACCTGGCCGACCAGATCGGCAAAGCCCATCGGCTCCAGCCTGTCGGCCGCATCGAGCGCTTGCCCTTCGCCTTTCAGTTGATCGTCAACAACCAGGGGGAGACGGCCAGGAGCATTGAGGAGTTGGTGGTATCGTCCAAGAGCAGCCAACCGCTGCTGGTCCGCGACGTGGCCGACGTGAAAGTCACGCAGCAGGATAGAGTCCTATCGGTGGGTTTCGAGGGGCGGGACGCGGTGGTAATCACGGTCTTCCGTCGCCAGGGTGGCAACACGGTCAAGATTTCCAATGATATCCGTGAGAAATTGGAAAAAGAACCGCTGCCAGGCAACATCAAGGCCAAGGTGGTTTATGATCAGGCCACTTTCGTCGACACGGCCGTGGACAACGTCCGCGACGCGGTGATCATCGGCAGTTTGTTCAGCGTCGTGATCCTTTTCGCTTTCTTGCGCAGCTGGCGGGCCACGCTGATCTCGGCTCTGGCAATACCAACGACCTTGGCCATTACCTTCCTGTTCCTGCACTGGAGCGGTGAGACGCTCAACTTGATGTCGCTGGGCGGTCTGGCCGTGGCGATTGGGCTCATTATTGACGATACCGTGGTGGTTATTGAAAACATCGGCCGCCATCTCACCCCGACCGCGGGCAAAGTGGCGGGTATAGATCCCGTGGATGCGGCTTCGGGAGAAATCACGGGAGCGGTGGTCGGATCGACGCTGACGACGGTGCTGGTCTTCGTGCCCTTGGCGTTCATCGTCGGCGTGTATGGCCAATTTTTCGCATCGCTAAGCTGGTCGCTGTCGATCGCCGTGCTGGTGTCGATGGTCATAAGCCTGACATTGATCCCGGTGTTTGCCGCCAAGTTTCTCGCGGGCCGACCCATGCCGGAACCGGGGCCAATCTACAACTGGCTGGCGGACCAGTACGAGAAGATGCTGTCCGTTGCCCTGCGCATGCCGAGGTTGACCTTGATCCTGTCGATTGCGGCGGTGGGGGTGGGCGTTGTTCTTTACAAGGGAATCCCCGATTTCACGCACGGGGCTTTGGGCGGCACGTATTACACAAATCAGGTTCCCAAACGCCAGCTCACGATACCCGACTCCGCCCTCTGAAAAAGTCGGCCAGCCTATCAAAGATGACGATGACGTGTATCGCGTTGTCGCCGTGACCGACGACAAGGCCCAGCGGGAAAAGTACCCCGACGTCACTCCAGGGCGGTATCTTGTGGACAAAGACGGCTGGATAAAGTACAAGACCGAATACCTGCCTTTGGTAAAAGCACTGCAAACAGGTTTAATGCCCGCCATGGACGAGGGCGCGTTTGTCGTCGATTACTGGGCTCCCTCCGGCACGCCGTTGGCCGAAACCGAGAAAATGGCCCGTGCCATTGAAGACATTCTTTCCAAAAACCCCGACGTGGATGCCTATGTCCGGCGCACCGGCGCCGAATTGGGCATGTTCGCCACTCAAACCAGCCGCGGCGACATTCAGGTCGTGCTGCGTCCAGCCGAGAATGATCCGGTCAGTTTGTTGCGTAAACCAGTGCGCCCGGCGTTCACTGAGAAGGTCCCAGCTTTCGGCGATAAAACCCTTGAGGATTTGCTCAAGCAGTGGGGCAAGGAAGCAGCCGAAAAAAAATATGGCAAGAAATTCGCCGAGGCCGACGCCAAGATAAAGGACCAGATGATCGCGGAGGAAGGCAAGGCCATCGCCCGCCAAAAATACCGCCGTAGACCGGTCGACAAGGTCATGGACGAAATCGAGGACGAGGTCAAGGACAATTTCGCCGAGCATCAACTTAAGTTCGAGTTGGTCCAGGTCATGCAGGACGAGCTTAACGACCTGTCGGGAGCCAACAAGCCGGTGGAAATAAAGCTATTTGGCCCGGATCACAACGAGCTTCGACGCCTGGCCGACGAGCTTTCGCGAAATGCTCGAGAAAAAGGGCAAAGGCCGGGGCATCAAGGAAGTCAACAGCAATGTTCACGAGGGCAATCCGGACTTGATGATCGTGGTGGACGGCGCCCTGGCGGCCAAACGGGGGCTGACGACGGACGCTGTCGAACGGCAACTGCGGGCTATCTTCATGGGTCAGGTGGCCACCCAGGTGCGCGAGTCGGCGGCAAGGATCACCGATGTGCGCATGCGCTACCCAAATGCGGATCGGTTCGGCTCTCCCTCGGTCGGTTTCGACGCGGACCACATCCTGAAGAACCTGCCGATCCTGCTGCCCGACACCGCACTGACGCCCACAGGGTTGCCGGATAGAGATCGCTTCGTACTGCTCTCTTCCATCGCCAAGGTGAACCGGGTCCGCACTCCTGACGAGCAATACCGAGAAAACCAGCAGCCCGCGATCTTCGTGACCGCCGAGCAAAATGAGCAAGAAGCAGGCCTGGGTGCCGTGGTCGCCGACATTCGCCAATGGATGGCGGGCGTCAACCTGCCTGCCGGCTATCATTGGGAGCTGGGCGGCCACTATCTCCACCAACAGCAGGCGTTTTGGAGTTTTTCGGGTGTCATGGTCGTGGCCATTTTTCTGGTGTTCATCATGCTGGCCTTCCAGTTCAAGTCTGTCATGCTGCCGCTGCTCATCTTCATGACGCAGCCGCTGTCTTTGGTCAGCGGCCTGTTCGCCCTATGGTTGACCGGTACGCCGCTTAACATATCGAGTTACATGGGAGCCATTCTGCTGATCGGTCTGGATATGAAGAACGGCATCCTTTTGGTGGAATACATTCAGCAGCTGCGCAACGAAGGCATGGCGTTGCGGCCGGCCTTGCTTTTGGCGGGGCGGACGCGGTTTCGGCCGATCCTGATGACCAGCCTGGCGGCAATCCTGGGGCTATTGCCGTTGGCTCTTGGCATCGGGCCGGGGCGCAGATGCAGCAGCCGCTGGCGATCATGGTCATCGGCGGCCTGACGGCCAACATGCTGTTCACCCGCCTGGTGATACCGGTGGGTTATCTGGTTTTGGAAGGGCGCAAGGAAAAATTGGCAACGACTGGCGTGCCGTGAAGGTTTAGTTCGGCCAGAAGTAGAAACGAACGTGAACCTCCACGCCGCGAGGGCGTGGCATCCCGGAATGCCACGCTGGTTTCTACGGACAAGCCCCTGGCATCCCGGAATGCCACGCCCTTGCGGCGTGGATGGTTGCGCTGGTTTCTACGGGCAAGCCCCTGGCATCCCGGAATGCCACGCCCTTGCGGCGTGGATAGTTACGCTTGTTTCTAATTACAACACAACTTGGAACCTCTACAAGGAGACATCGGATGAACCATCAGCGCGAAAGAAAATTGTTTGGGGCATTTATTGCCGTCGCGGGCGCGGTCTTGTGCGGCGGCTTAGCCCAGGCGAGCGGGGGTGGCGGACCGCCCTTGAAATTGGTCCAGACGATCGAGCTGAAGGGCAAGGCGGGCAAGATGGACCACCTGGTGGTGGATTCCAAAAGCCAACGCCTGTTCCTGGCGAACAAGGTCAACAACACCCTGGACATCGTTGACCTGAAAGCCGGCAAGCTGCTCAACAGGTTCCTGGCCAGGCGGGCGTCCAGGGCATTGCCTACGCCTCCGACCTGGATCGGATCTACGTTGCCCTCGGCACGGGCGGCTTTTGCAACATTTTCGACGGCAAGGACTACAAGCTGCTCAAAACCGTCAAGTTCGCGGACGACGCCGACAACGTGCGTCTACAACCCCCGCACCAGCCGGGTGTACGTGGCCCACGAGGAAAGCAGCCTGGGCGTGATCGACGCCAAGACCTTCGAGCTCAAGGCCGACATCAAGCTGCCTGGGGCCGCGGAGGCGTTTCAACTGGAGACGGGCCGGCCCCGGCTGTACCTTAATGCTCCCTCAACCACTGAGATCGTCGTTATCGACACCGACAAAAACGCGATCGTCACTCGCTATCCGATCAAGTTGGCCGGCAAGAATCAGGCCATGGCGCTTGACGAGGCCAATCACCGGCTGTTCATCGGCTGCCGGGCCAAGCCCGATGGTCGTTATCATGGACACCGAGACCGGCAAGGAAATTGACAGTGTCCCCATTGCGGGCGACGTCGACGATGTATTCTTTGACGCCAAGCGCAAACGGATTTACGCTTCGTGCGGTGAGGGATTCCTGGCGGTGATTCGGCAGCGCGATGCGGATCACTATGAGTCGCTGGATAAGTTAGCGACCTTGAAGGATGCGCGGACTTCGTTCTTCGACGGCGAAACGGGCAAGCTCTACCTGGCAGTGCCTCGGCAGCAGGGCAAAAATGGCCCGGAGATTCATGTGTATCAGGCCCAGTAAGGTGGATTATTCAGCACCCAATCGCATAAGTCCTATACGACCCATAGGACTTATGCGATTTAATTGCGCTTTGCTCAATCCGCCCTTTCGACCATGTCGATCGAAACCGGACGGTAAAGCGGAGCGCACTAATGACCTTGAGGCGCGGGCTTCGCTGACCAGCGCGCCGTGGACCCTAATCAGATCGCCTTCGCGAAAGTTCCTCATGCTGACCGTAGGCCAATACCACGCTGCCGCCGAAGCGGTCCTCGGAATCGACGCCGGCGTAGCGCAGCACCCACAGGCCGCCGTCGGCGTGAATGTAAAACAACTGGCCGGTGATCCAGCTGTAATCCAATTCATGGCCGAATTTGCCGGCGTAGCTCTTCCTGACGCCGGCGGGCAAGAGCGGCTCCGTGATGCCGGCTTGCTGAATGGGCGGGGCCGTGATCGCGGTGGTGCCAGCGACGAACTGCATGGGCACTGGGCCGCTTGCGGCGAATTGGGGTCCGGTCGAGTAACCAAAACTGGCCTGGCAGGTGGCACCGGGCAACGGCTCGCTTGCACAACTCCCTTGACAGCAGCAGCAGCAGCCAGCAACAAGCACGGAGGCGGGCGCAGCACAAGGCCAGCCTGGCCCGAAGACGCTGCAGCAGACGAGGACGCTCGAAGCAAACCCCGTCGCACTGCTCAATGTTGACAGGGCCTTCATGGATTACCTGGGGCGCAGCCCCGTTGGTGGGCTGGGGAACAGCTGTGGTGTATTGTGGTTGGTACATCGCCGGCGGCGGCCTGCTCGCCTTTGTACGCCTGTGAAGTAATTTGGCCGGGCAGGCACGCCGCGGCCAAAAGGACTAGTGTTGTCACGTTCAGCCTCCCATTACTCAAAACTGCAGTGACGGCTTGCCACGACAAGGGTTGCCGCGTGCTTTTGTCTTCGGTTAACGTGGGGTGCCTGCTTTACGCGCCTTTACCAGCTTTACGGAGCCTGCCGGGACCGTGCGTTCTTCGGAGTTTCCGTCATGTTCCCGATTCCCCTTGCTTTCCGAAGAAGCCGCACAACCGACAGCGCAAACATAGACTGCCCGGTTTGCCTTGACGTTACGCTAGTGGAAAAACTACCATGACTACATAGCACGCATGGCTTCAAGGATGGTCCGCATCCATTCCGTTTCCAGGAAGTGAGAAATCGCATGTCGAATTACAAGCACGCCTTTACCCGGCACAAGACGCGCGAGGTGCAGGTCGGCAAGCTGGTCGTCGGCGGCGACAACCCCATCTGGGTGCAGTCGATGACCACGCCCGACACCCACGACGTCGAGGCGACGGTCGCCGAGATCCATCGCCTGGAAGAGGCCGGCTGCGAGATGGTCCGCGTCACCGTGCCCAAGCCGGAGGACGCCGCCGTGCTCGGCGAGATCAAGAAGCGCATCCACATTCCGCTCATCTGCGACATCCATTTCGACTACAAGATGGCCCTGGCCGCCCTCGATCATCCGGTCGACAAGATCCGCATCAACCCCGGCAACATCGGCGGCTACGACCGCTATCGCCAGGTCATCCGCAAGGCCAAGGACAAGGGCATGCCCATGCGCATCGGCGTCAACGCCGGCAGCCTCGAGCGCGAACTCGCCGATGAAGTACGGCTTCCCCTGCCCGCCGGCCATGGTCGAGAGCGCCCTGCGCTACATCGAGATCGCCGAGTCGGAAGGCTATCACGACCTCATCGTGTCGCTGAAATCGAGCGACGTGCTCACCGCGGTCGAGGCGTATCGGCTGTACGCCAAGCAGGCGAACTATCCGACGCACATCGGCATCACCGAGGCCGGCAAGGCGCCCTACGCGGTCACCAAATCGGCGTGCGGCCTGGCCCCGATCCTGCTCGACGGCATCGGCGACACCATCCGCATCAGCCTGCTGGGCGATCCGGTGCCGGAAATCGCGGCGGCCTTCGACATCCTGCAGGCGACGCAGCGGCGCGTGCGCAAGCCGGAGCTGATCGCCTGCCCGACCTGCGGCCGGCTGGAGATCGACCTGGAAGAGATCATCGCCGAGCTGGAAAAGCGCCTGGCGGGCCGCACGACGCCGGTCAAGATCAGCGTGCTCGGCTGCGTCGTCAACGGCCCCGGCGAGGCGCGCGAGGCCGACCTCGGCATCGCCGCCGGCAAGGGCAAGGGCGTCATCTTCAAACGCGGCGAGATCATCCGCCACGTCCTGGAAAGCGAGATGGTCGACGCCCTGATCGAAGAGATCGACAAGTGGGAAATGAGGAAGTCGAGCGCGGCACGCTCGGGCGCCCAAGGTGCCCAGCTCGCCGACGGGCGGATGAAGCTGCCCATACTAACTACAAAGTAGTAGGCACACTCCGTGTGCCGTTTGGCTTTCAACGGCACACGGAGTGTGCCTACTACTATGGGGCCACCATGCCAATTCGCATCAAGTGTCCGAAATGCCAGACCATTCTGGGCGTCAAGGATTCGCTGGCCGGTAAAAAGGCCAGTTGTCCCAAATGCCGCTGCATGCTGACGATTCCGATGCCCAAGGCGCCAAACGCCAAGCCACCGGCGGCGGCCGCGCCAGCGTCGCCTCCCCAGGAAGACGTCGAGGATTTGGCCCACAGCGCCTTTGCCGACGAACCAGCCAAGCCGGCGCCGGTGGCCAAGAACATGTCGTTCGAGTGTCCCTGGTGCATGGAAACGGTGGAAGTCTCCGTCGAGTTGGCCGGCAAGCAGACGCCGTGTCCCAACCCGGAATGCAAGCGCATCGTCAAGGTGCCGTTACTCAAGGAAGAAAAAAAGAAGGATTGGCGGCAAGTCGATCCGCGATTGGCGGCAGCGGCTGGATTGCTGAAAGGCACCGACAAGGAAGAACCCGAAGGCGCCTGGAGCACTTCCCAGAAGACGCGGGTCAGCACCGAGGCGTTGCTGGAAGCCGACGCCATTCCGGTGAAAAAGCAACCCGTGACCAGGGCCCAATGGGTCAGGCGCGGGATCAAGGGCGTCCTCGCGGTGTTAGCTCTTGGTTTTGGAACATGGGGTATTGTCTCCTGGATCGGCGGCAATCGCCTCGAGGGGCCGTTGAACGCCGCCCTGGCCTATGCGGAACCTGGCGACGACAAGCAATCCGAACTGCCGCCGGCAGCGCAGGCCAATGTCTTTCGTGGCGCCGGCGAGTGCTTCGCACTTCGCAATCTGCCCAAGGAGGCGATGGTCCAGCTCAACAAGGCTCGCTTCGCCCGCCCTTGGGCGTTGCCCCATGACGGCATTGAGCCGGACGCCCAGCGCGACCTCGTGCAGATTGACATTGCCCTGACGTTAATCGACCTGGCCGGCACTCCAAAGGAAGTTCTGGACGAGACTCGCCTCGAATGGAGTGACATTGCAACAGAGCTGCAGCGGACGCTGAACATGATCACTTCGGCTGAGGCCAAGCAGACGGCCATGCGCGACGTCGCCACCAAGCTGATCGCCAAGGGCCAAGCCGACATAGCCGTGCAGCTTGCCAAGCTGATGGTGCCGCCACCGCCCGCCGCCGTTGAAGGATTTCCAGCGATAACCGATCCTATCCCGATTGCCAAGGACCTCCAGCCGCCCGACGGCGAACCACAAAAGGCGCCTGAGGTGGAAAAGAAGAAAGAGCCGCCGCCCACGGTGCGCTCGCCCCTGGAAGCACCATACCTCGCCTTGCTGATCGGAACTGGCAGCGCAGCCGAGGCCGCGAAGATAGCGCCGGCTCCTTCGGGCAAGGAAGAGGCCATCGACCCCGTGGTGCGCTTGGCTTATGCCGAGGGCCACGCACGCCAAGGAAACTTTGAACTGGCCCGCAAAGTGGCCATCCTCAAGGGGCCGCCGCTTTATCGCCTGGAGTCGAGCATTGCGGTAGCCTCCCTGGCTTTGAGCCAGAACAAAATAGCCGAGGCCAAACTCAGCGCCCAGGATGCCCTCGACGCCCACCAAGAATTCAAGCTCATTTCGCCGCCCGCCTGGTTGGTGATTCAGCTCGCAAGGATCTGTGCCAAAGCCGGCCTGGCTACCGAGGTGAAACAGCAGGTGGTCGATAAGCTCACCGGCGCCAAGGACAAGGAAACCAAGGCCTTGGCCCAAAGCGAGCTGCTAAAGGCCGACCTCGAAGGCAAAAGCAGCACACGAGTGGATGCCGCAATCGTCGACACGTTCGTCAGTGCAAAGGGTACGTTCGGTTATGGGCTGGCTCTGGAGTATGTGGCCCGCCACAACACGCGCCTGGGTGGACGCTCTGAAGCCCTGGCCATGGCTGAGGGTCTGAGCGACACGCAAAAGGCGTTCGTGCAGATCGGAGTGGCGCTGGGACTGCATGAATCTCAGTAATACCAAGGACGTGGGTTACATCGCGGTAACAATCACGACTTCCACAATCAAAATCACTAACAATGCGGTAGCGCACACCACCACCGCCCAGCGATCGACCTTTCCCCCCGCGCCGCCGAAACCGAAATGTCCTCCCTGGCGGTGCCAAAGGCAAAGGCCCGCTGCCACTGTCACGCCGCCGAAAAGAAAAAGCGGCCACGCAGGAAAACCGTAAAGCTGCAGGTCGCCGGCATCGCCGTTGTGGTAGAAAGCGCCGCCGCCCATGTAAGCACCGTTGGCAACGAGGCAGAAACCCGCGAAGAAGCGGAGAAGATAACTCCCGGGCAAGCGCATCACCTTCGCGGCCAACCACAATGCGAGCGGGAGTATTGCTCCAAGCGCAGGACCAGCCCAGGTCACGAGAACCGGCGACGGATTAACGTGTTTGTCAAGTTGCGTCTGCGAGAACGTCCACGGCTTGAGAACCACCCTGGTGATCTTGGCACCTGTCCACCAGGCGCCCAGGACATGGCCGAATTCGTGGACGACTTGCATTGCCAACCAACAGTCAGCCAGCAGGCAAACCACCAATACGATTTGGGCTCGGCTGCATTGAGAAGGCCTTAAAGCACGATATTGACCAGCTTTCCCGGCACGACAATCAACTTGCGGATCTGTTTGCCCGCAATAAAGTCCTGGACGCGCACGTCGGCCAGCGCCGTCTCGCGCAGGGCTGTTTCGCTTATCCCGGCAGGAACCGTGATCTTGGCCCGCACCTTGCCGTTGACCTGCACCGGCACTTCGATTTCGTCGGCTCTGGTCAGTGCCGGATCGTAACTCGGCCATGGCTCGTAGGCCAGCGTACCTTTGTGGCCCAGAGCTTGCCACAGTTCCTCGGCCATGTGCGGCGCGAAGGGGCTAAGCAGCAGCACCAGCGTCTCCAGGACCGATCTGGGCCGCACCTCCTCGCGCGTCAGATGATTGGTGAACTCCATCATCGCGGCGATGGCCGTATTGAAACGCATGGCGTCCAGGTCTTCGGTCACCTTCTGGATGGTCTGGTGCAGCTTGCGCAGCGTCTCCTTGTCGGGCGGCACATCCTGGACGTTGGCCGGCCATTTCAGTTCCTCGCGCGGTCGTCGATGATCAGCCGCCAAACGCGGCTGAGGAAGCGGATACACGCCTTCGACGCCGCGCATGCTCCAGGGCTTGGTCGCTTCCAGCGGGCCCATGAACATCTCGTAGAGGCGCAGGCTGTCGGCGCCGTACTGCTCGACCACGTTGTCCGGATTGATGACGTTGCCGCGGCTCTTGGACATCTTGAAGGCGCGAGCGTCGAGCCGAATGGCCGGGTTTTCTTTCTGCACGAAGGAATCGCCCTTTTTCTCGACCCGGTCTTCATCCAGTTTGACACGCTGATAGCCTTCGGCGAATGGCGTCCACGTCAATATTGGCCGTGGACACCCACTTTCCCGCGGCGTCCTTGAAACCGATGTATTCCATCTCGCCCAGGATCATGCCCTGGTTGACCAGCTTCTGAAACGGCTCCGGCGTGTGCACGTGGCCGCGATCGAACAGCACCTTGTGCCAGAAGCGCGAGTAGAGCAGGTGCAGCACGGCATGCTCGGCGCCGCCGACGTAGAGATCGACCGGCAGCCAGTATTTCGCTTTGTCGGGTCGCAAAACGCCTTGTCGTTGCGCGGGTCGAGATAACGGAGGTAGTACCAGCACGAGCCGGCCCACTGCGGCATGGTGTTGGTCTCGCGCCGGTAGTGTTTGCCGTCGATGGTGACGTTGACCCAGTCGGTCGCCTTGCCCAGCGGCGGCTCCGGCTTTCCCGACGGCTTGTAATCCTCCATCTCGGGCAAGCACAGCGGCAGTTCGGCCTCGGTCAACGGCCCGGACCAATCCCGTCGGTTTGCCGGCGGCATCCAGCTCGTGCAGGATCGGAAACGGCTCGCCCCAGTAGCGCTGCCGGCTGAACAGCCAGTCGCGCAGTTTGTAATTGACTTTGGCCTTGCCCTTGCCTTGTTCCTCGAGCCAGCGGTGATCTTCTGTTTGAACTCGGCCGTCGGCAGCCCGTCGAACGGGCCGGAGTTGATCGCGATCCCTTCGTCGGCAAAGGGTTCCGTCAAATGCTCCAACGTGCTGCCGGTTTTCCTCAACCAAACCTCTGGCGGACGGACTACCGTGGGAATCGGCAGCTCGAATTGCTTGGCGAACTCGAAGTCGCGCTCGTCATGGGCCGGCACCGCCATGATGGCGCCGGTGCCGTAGCTGGCCAGGACGTAGTCGGCGATCCAGATGGGGATCTTGGCACCGTTGACCGGGTTGATCGCATAGGCGCCCGTGAAGACGCCGGTCTTTTTCTTGGCCAGCTCGGTCCGTCTCCAGGTCGCTCTTGCGAGCGGCCTCCGCTTTGTAAGCATCGACGCGCATGCCGCTGATCGGCACGTGGTGATTTGATCCACCAGCGGATGCTCCGGGGACAGCACCATATAAGTGGCGCCGAACAGCGTGTCAGGCCGCGTGGTGAAGACGCGAATGACGTCCTCCGCAGCCTCGGCGTCTACCAATGGAAAATCGACCTCGGCCCCTTCGCTCGGCCGATCCAGTTGCGCTGCATCTCCTTGATCGCTGGCGACCAATCGACCATCTGCCAGGTCGTCCAGCAGCCGCTCGGCGTAGGCGGTGATGCGCAGCATCCATTGCCGCAGCGGCATGCGCACGACGGGATGATTGCCGCGCTCCGACTTGCCGTCGATCACCTCTTCATTGGCCAGCACCGTGCCCAGCGCCGGGCACCAGTTGACCGGCACCTCGGCCTGATAGGCCAGCCGCTTGCTGTCCTGGTAGCGCCGCACCGCGTCTTCGCCTTGTTTCTTCACTTCCGGCGGAATCGGCAGCTCGGCGATCGGCCGGCCTTTCCTGGCCTGGGTGTCGTACCAGGTGTCGATAGATCTGCAGGAAGATCCACTGCGTCCACTTGAAGTATTTCGGATCGGTGGTGTCGACTTCGCGGTCCCAGTCGTAGCTGAAGCCGAGCATCTTGATCTGCCGGCGAAATGTCTTGATGTTGCGCTGGGTCGTGACGCGCGGATGGGTGCCGGTCTCGATGGCGTATTGCTCGGCGGGCAGACCAAAGGCGTCCCAGCCCATCGGATGCAGGACGTTGAAGCCGCGCATCCGCTTGTAGCGGCAGAGGATGTCGGTGGCCGTGTAGCCCTCGGGATGGCCGACGTGCAGGCCGGCGCCCGACGGGTAGGGAAACATGTCGAGGATGTAGAACTTCGGCTTGTCGGCCGTGTCCGGCGTGCGGAAGGTCTTGTGTTCTTCCCAGAATCGTTGCCAGCGCGGCTCGATGACCTTGGGGTTGTAAGTCGGCATACGGGTCCTTTCGCTGTTTGCGGTCGGCAGACTATTGGTCTATGTCAGGCCGGAAATGGAGTCAACCAGATAGGAGGACAGCGCATCAGTTCGCCAGGCTCGCAGTTCTCGTTTTGGCATGAAAGTTGCTCCATTGAGCTATTTGAAACGACTAACAGGGGAGTTTACGATCATGAAATCCTTCATTGTTCCAATCGCCGTCGGCCTTTTCGCTCTAGCCGCAGTGGCCTTGGCACCTGCCACCGCACAGGCGCAAACCGTTGCCACGGATGACGCATTGATTACTTCGTTGTATCAACGCTACCTTGGCCGCAATCCAGAGGCGGCGGGGCTGCAGGGGTGGCTCAAGGAGCTGCGCCGAGGTCGCAATGTCGAGGCCGCGATATTGGGAAGCGACGAATACCTGACGCGGCAAGGCTCAACCGCGGATGGCTTCGTCAAAGGCCTTTATGTCGACGTGCTGAAACGACAACCCAGGGCGGACGAAGTGCAGGGTTGGTTGGTTCGGTTGCAGCAAGACGGCAATGACCGGGAGGTTTTGGCTGGTGAATTCTTGGTCGCAGCCCAGACCGAACTGGCAACACGGACGGAGGTGCTGCCGCCACCGTTATTGCCGCCACCGACGACCAGTCAACCGCCTCCACCCGTGGTTGTGCCTGAAGTGCGCGTCTACAGGTCGATTTTGCCGCTGCCGCTTTTCGGCTTCCGTTTTGGTTGGTGGCGGTGAAACGCTAACGGCCCTTCCAAAACCGCCAGCCTTCCTCATGCAATCGCTTGGCGGTTGGGGGCCGTACCGCACCAAACCCGACCAAAGCCCCGGCCATCAGGAAACCCAGGGCCAGCGAACGTTCCTTTTGCGGCGAGGCACCAGGACCGTTGCGCTCTGGATACAATTCATAGCGATCGGCAAGTTCGTGGCCGCTGACGTTGTCCACCGCCGACGCCCAGGTGCCTTCCTCGACAACTGGCGCGGGGCTGTACCTGGCCCAAACCTGCAGCGTACTCATCTGGGCCGAAGCAGCGCTGGGCATGCCTGCGGCAAGAGATTGTGCAGCGCTGTCATGTCGCCGCCGTCATCGTCCGACGGATCCAACCGTTCTCCCACCAAATAGACAAATCGCCGAGGCGGCGGCGCTGCCAGCGTTTGAGTCATGAAAAAGGGCATGGAAGCCGGCGGGGCGACATATCCGATGCTGTTGTTTCCGGTCTGCACCGCGGACGGCTTAAATGCGTTGGCGTCCAGGAAAAATTCAATGGTAACAAATAGCACGCCCATGCGCGGCGTGGTGCCGCCTGGCGAAGTTGTTGTCGTAGTTGCTCCCGATCCGGTCTTGGCCGACGGAGCATTCGCGAATGACCCGCCCAGGGCTGCCACCAAGCTGTTGGCCACGGGACTGCCGACGCCCGTCGCCAGATTGTAGCCCGTCGCGGCGGAGTTGGCGCCGCTGCTGCCCGAGGCAACGCTGTGAAAATAACTGCTTGAATTCGGCCCGGTGCCAAGGGTGTAAATGGCGTTCAAAGTTTCGGCACTGCTCAACGTCGGCAGCGGCGGCACTTGTTGCTGGCGCTGCTGATTGGCCAGGGCGAGCAAGGCGGCCATTTGCGGCGCCCCCGCGCTGGTGCCGCCGTACACTCCCCAACCGCCGCCGCCCTGGTAAGAATCGTAAACCAAAAAACCGGTGCTGGGGTTGGCGTCGAAGGCCACGTCAGGGCTGGTGCGTTGTGTTCCGCTTTGGGTTACGCCGTTTTGGTAAGACGGCTTGGATTCAAAGGCGCTGACGCCGCCACCGCTGGCATTCCAGGTGGTTTCGCCCTCGTAGGCGCCGCCGGCGCTGACGCTCAGCGTGGTGCCACCAACGCCGATGACATTCGGCGAAACGGCCGGCCACTCCGGCACGGCGGTGTCGCCCGAGGATGCAACGTAACTTACGCCGGCGGTTTGGAAAGTGCTGTCGTAGGCCGTCTCACCGGCGAACTCCTGCGAGCCCCAGCTCATCGACACCACTTGGGCGCCGTGGCTGCTGGCGTAATTGACAGCGCTCACCAGATCGTCAATGCTGTCGGACTTGGCCTCGACGAGCATGATGTTGGCCGCCGGGGCGATGGCGTGCGCCCATTCCACGTCCAGCGAGGCTTCCTGGGACCACACTGCATTGGCGCTGGGCGTGCCTTCGGGGGTCACCTTGGTCAGGACGGCATTGCTGGCCCCAAACTGCGAGTAGAGGTTTTGGCCGCCAGCGCTCGAAGCTAAAGGTTTGGTCGAAAGTGTTGAGGTCCTGGAAGATATTCGGAGCATCGTAGGCTTCCACGATCGCAATGGTCTGGCCGGCGCCCGTCTCGCTCAGTCGATCGAACCCGTAAGCCTGCCGCACCGCCATGGGCGAAAGGGGATTGGCCGACAGCAAATTTCGGTCTTCGAGCTGTTCGACAAAAGGACGGCGACTCAGCGGCATTTGCAGCGCGCACAGCAGGCGGTGCAATAGAGGTCGGTAACGCATTGATGGCTCCAAGCTGGAAGTCGATCTCCTTCCATCGGCGGGCGGCGTATTTCAAGTATAAACCAGCCATCGCGGCAAATGCAAGCCTTTAGAGGCGCCAGATCTGCCAAGGCCCATGGTCAGGAGCCCACCGTATGCCCGATGTCCACGATAATCAAATGCTCGGAGCTTGTTGAATCGTCAATGGCGAATCGAAATAGATGCTTTTCTGGATCCCCAATCACTATCATCGGTTGCATGTAAAGACGATCATCGTGCGCAGATCGCATGTTTTGTGTTTTTCATACACTTCTGCGATTTCGCCGCCGTGAATCCGCGTCAAGAGCTTAACGAACACGGAACGCGAAAGACCGAAACGGCCTATCTTAGCGCTAATTGGCCGTGGAACTACTACCTTTCGCGTCATTGAGCAGTGCCTCTGGAGTAACGTAGTCTCCGCGGCCGAATGCTGCAAGTGCCGCTTCAACCATGTCGGTGTCCAGCGATGGCCACTGCTCTTCAAATTGTTGGTTCACCAGCTCCGTTTGCGCAACCACGTCTTCGAATTCTTGCGAGTTATCCAACGAGGGGCAATCCAATTGGTGAAGCCTCTTAACCAAGCCTTGAACCTTTGAAAAAACCTGCAATGTCTTTTGTAAAGCGATCTCCATTGACTCCCCGATGGTGTCATGATCAAGTGCGGAGGTTTCGTCAAATAGCTTCTCCGCAAGGAAGTCCCAAGTTTGTTTCGCGAAATAGCCGAGGTCGATGCACTCCGTCACAAGATCCTGCAAATCCCAAGATAGTTGGGCTTTGTGGTAAGCGATCTGCCACTCCTCAACAAGTTCCTCGACATACCGCGACCTGCCTAAATACCGGCGAACAAGAATGCTCATGGCAAGACCTCCACCGCGAAATTCACCTTGTTGGCTAACCTCCCTACAAATGGTCTGCATCGGCTCCGACCTTCGGATGCAGACGGATGGTCTTCCTCAACCTTAGTCTATTACTTGGCAAGCCCAGAATCAACAACTGCCGTTTAGTCCCGCCCGGCAGGGGCAGCTAGACTTTTCCCTGCCGTGAATAGTAAACGCTGCCTGCCCCCAGCAGCGTTTCCAGCTCGGCCCGCGCCAAGGTCTTGGGATTCACTTTGTATTCCTCGCTAGCCTTGAGCATCATGCGCTTGTTGGCGGCATCGACGACGCTCACAAATACCGGACAATATCCCTGCGAGCGCTGCAAAATGCTGGCCACCCTTTCCACATCTTCGCGGACGTGGCGGCCCAAAGCGAGGTTGATGACCACGCCGGTGGTGCGCTCTTGCTGGACCTGGTCCACGGTCATCAGCCGCTGGACGACCAGGCCAGGCTCTTCGCGCGACCGTTCCATTGACGCTGCCGCGAAGCAGATCTGGTCCTCGACCACGAGATCCTTGAACCGGGCGAAATCGTCAGGCCACATCACGCACTCGGTCGTGCCCGTGAAATCCTCGAGCTTGAAGCGGGCATAGCGCGAGTTGCCGTTGCGAGCATTCTTGGTGTTGCCATAGCGCACCGACGTTAGCATTCCACCCACGACCACCTCCTGGCCCGCATTGAGTTCGCGCAGCTCCAAAACGTTGTGGGTGGAAAACAGGCGGATCACGGCTTCATGCTGGGCCAGGGGATGGCTGGAAATGTAGAAGTCGAGGGCTTCCTTTTCGTACTTGAGCTTCTCGCTGGCCGGCCACTCGGGGATGTCCGGCAGCGTCTCGGCCACTGCCGCCGCTTCCGACTGCTGGCCGCCGACTCCTCGAACAGATTGCAGTTGGCCGTGCCGTTTGTCTTCCTGCAGTTCACTGGCCGCCTGAATAGCGCGGCCGCACGACGTGCAGGAGTTGAGAGCGGAAAGCCCCAAAGCAATCGAACGCTCCGGCCTTGATCAGCCGTTCGATGGCGGCCTTCGGGACGATCTTCAGGTCGATGCGCTCGCAGAAATCGAAGAGGTCCTTGAACGGCCGTCTTGCCGCGGGCGCGAACGATCTCCTCGGCGGCGCCGCGGCCCAGACCCTTGATCGCGACCAGGCCGAAGAGAATGCGATCTTGCTCCACGGTGAAATCGGCCTCGCCTTTGTTGATGTTGGGCGGCCGCACCGGGCAGCCGAGCCGCTGGGCGTCGTCGATGTGCTCGACCATGATGTCGCGCTTGTTGCCGTCCTCGATCTCGCTGGACAGCAGCGCGGCCATGAACTCGGCGGTGTAGTGGGCCTTCAGGTAGGCGGTCTGATAGCCGATCTGGGCGTAGGCGGCGCGTGTGCGACTTGTTGAAACCGTAGCCGCCGAAGTAGACGATCAGCTCGAAGATCTCCTCGCGCCGTCGTCGTCGGTCAGGCCGCGCTCCTGGGCCCCCTTGATGAACTCCGTCGCGGCGCTCGTCGATGATCTCCTGCTTCTTCTTGCTGATCGCCTTGATGCAGGCATAGGCGCTGGACAGCTCGATGCCGCCCAGACGGTTGAGGATGCGCATGATCTGTTCCTGATAGACCATGACGCCGTAGGTCTCGGCCAGGACTTCTTCCATGACCGGGTGCGGATAGGTCGGCTTTTCGCGGCCGTGCTTGCGGTTGACGTAGGCGTCGACCATGCCGCCGCCGCAGCGGGCCGGGCCGATACAGGGCCTTGATGGCGATGATGTCGCGGATGTTGTCCGGCTTCATCCGCTTGAGCAGTTCGCGGATGCCGTCCGATTCCAGCTGGAACACGCCCTTGGCGTCGCCGCGCTGCAGCAGGGCGTACGTCTTCGCGTCGTCGAGCGGCAGCTTGTACAGGTCGAGCTTGATCGCCGCGCGTTCTTCTCGATCAGGCTGCACGGCGTTGTCGAGCAGCGTCAGCGTCCGCAGGCCGAGGAAGTCCATCTTGAGCAGGCCGACCTTTTCGAGGTCGCCCATGACCCATTGCGTGGTGACCACCGCCTCGTCGCGTCTTGCCGCCGTCGTCGCCCTTGCGGACCACGCGCTGCAGCGGCACGTAATCGGTCAGCGGGCCGTTGGCGATGACGACGCCGGCGGCATGGGTGCCGGCGTTGCGGTTGGTCCCTTCCAGCTTGCGGGCGATGTCGATCAGCTCGCGGACGTCCGGGTCGCCGTCGTACTCCTTGCTTCAGGTCGGGGCTTTGCTTGCAGGGCTTCGTCGAGCGTGATGCCGAGCGTCTTGGGCACCATGTCGGTCAGCCGATTGACGCGCTCGAGCGGCACGTCCAGGACCCGGCCCACGTCCTTGATCGCGGCCCGGGCCGCCATGGTGCCGAAGGTGCCGATCTGGGCGACGCTTGCCTCGCCGTACTTCTGCGCGGACGTAGGCGATCACTTCCTCGCGGCGATCCTGGCAGAAGTCGATGTCGATGTCGGGCGCCTCGCTGCGGTTGGGATCGAGGAAGCGCTCGAACAGCAGGTCGTATTCGAGCGGACAGACGTGGCTCAGCTTCAGGACGTAGCTGACGATGGCGCCGCACGCCGAGCCGCGGGCGCTGGCCGGGATGCCGTTGCTCGACGGCGAAGCGCACGAAGTCCCAGACGATCAGGAAATAGCTGGCGAAACCCATCCGGCAGATGATGCCCAGCTCGTGTTCCAGGCGGTCGCGCGGCCGCCTTGCGAGTCGGCTGCTGGCGCCGTAGCGTTCCTGCAGGCCGCTCTCGCACAGCTCGCGCAGGTAATCCTCGGGCGTCTTGCCTGTCCGGCGGCGTGAAGACGGGGAAGTGCCGTTTCTTGAAGTCGAGCTCGATGTCGACAGCCGTCGGCGATTTCCTGGCTGCGCTGCACGGCCTCGTCGTGGCCGGGAAAGAGCTGGTACATCTCCTCCGGCGGCGCGGACGTAGAACTGGTCGCTGCCGTAGCGCATGCGGTTCTCGTCGTTGCGCAGTCCTGCCGGTGTTGATGCACAGCAGCACGTCGTGGGCGGCGGCGTCGGCCTGGCAGAGATAATGGGCGTCGCTGGTGGCCACCAGCGGCAGGCCGAGCCGGTTGGCGATGTCGATGGCGCCCTCGGCACAGCGCTGCTGGATGTCCAGGCCGTTGTTCTGGATTTCGACGTAGAAATTCTTGCCGAACAGCTTGTGCGAACCACTCGGCCAGTCTTGCCGGCCTCGTCCATCTGGTCCTTGAGGATGAACTCGCTGAACTCGCTGGAGGCGCAGCCGCTCAGGCAGATGATGCCCTTCGTGATGGGCCGTCGAGCAGTTCCTTGTCGATGCGCGGGACGTAGTGGTAGCCCTCGAGGAAGGCGACCGAGGCCATCTTGATCGAGGTTGCTTGAAGCCGGCTGTCGTTCTGGGCCAGCAGCGTCAGGTGAAAGCCGGCCTCGCCGCGCCGTGCGGGCTTCGCGGTCGGTGCGCTTGCTCGGGGCGACGTAGGCCTCGTAGCCGATGATGGGGTTGATGCCGGCGTCCGTGCATTCGCGGTAGAACTCGATGGCGCCGTAGAGATTGCCGTGATCGGTCAGGGCCAGGGCGTTCATGCCCAGCTTCTTGGCGTGCGCGACCAGTTCGGGAATGCGGCTGGCGCCGTCGAGCAGGCTGTAGTGGGTGTGGCAGTGCAGATGAACGAAGGGGCGGTCCGTCATGGCTCGGTGGCTCCGGTTGAGGATCGGGGCATTCAAATCACCCAGCGCGATTCAGCAGCAATACCCACCCGAAGCGAAAGTGAGGTCTTGTATTTTACCTCGCTTACGCTTTGGGTTGGTATCCGTGACCGCGCAACTGACTTCACTCCATTGTAACAAGCCGAAGGTGGGCGTCCGGGGTCGGCAGCGGGATAATCCGGCAAACTGTGGCAACTGCACTACTTACAATTCCTGGGCAAACTGGATTTGCGGACAGGGCAGGGGTGGTCTCCGGCAGCTGCCACAGGCAAGCGGCTGTTGACCCCAAACCGCTCGGCCGCTATAGTCCGGCCCGCAGCCGGGTTGCCAAAGCAGCCATCGATCCCAGAAAATCCCGTTCGCGGGGGCTCACGCATGCGCCGCAAGTCTCTTTGGTTGTCAGTCGCACTGGTCATCTTGATCGGTGGCGGCGTTTTGAGCATTGTCATCTTGCTGACCCAACATGAGCCCGCATTCTACGCGCGTTGCGAGGTGCCGGCAGGCAATGAGCGCACCAACTTCGCGGTTCAGTTTGGCGCTAAGCTGTTTACTCTGGTCCAGCAAATCAAAAACGAAGGCAATCGCGGTCCCGACAAGTGGAACGGCCAGTTCACCGAGGAAGAGATCAACAGCTGCTTCGCGGAACGGCTTGCCAACAAGTATTTGCCCGAAGGCGTCAGCGAACCACGTATCGCCATTGAGAAGGACCGCATTCGCCTTGGCTTCCGCTATGGCCAACCGCCGTTCACCACGATCATTTCCGTCGATTTTCGGGTGTGGTTGACTCAAAGCCAACCGAACGTCGTCGTGCTGGAACTCCAAAAATTGCACGCCGGCTCCATGCCGATTTCCGCTCAGTCATTGCTGGAAGACATCTCCGGCATCTTGCGCCGCAACAGCATCCAGGTATCGTGGTTCCGCCACGACGGCAACCCGACCGCGGTGCTCAAGTTCCAGTCCGACCAGCCCAGGACGGTGTCCAAGTTGCGCCAACTCGATCTGAAGCCTGGGATGCTGACGATTATGGGCGAATGCAGTGAATAGGCGATAAATCCCGAAAGAACTTCTTAACCTTCTTCAACCGCAGGCCCACCAGATTGTGTGTCTCTTGGCCATAATAGATGGCAACCAAACCGTCAATGTGCTCAGCGAAAAAGCTCTCGTTTGATACAAAGAACTCGAGGGAGTCCAATTCCGAGTCGTAGTGGGCGAACGGTTTGAAATCCAGTTTCTTCGCCAAAACTGCTTCAAGCTCGGGTTCCGTGAACATTATATTAGCCTTTCAACACGGCGAACTCGTAACAGCAATTCAGATAATAACTTGCAATCGCCATTGCACGCCATCGGCTTCAAGCGTCGCTACGCCCCTCACACGCCCGCCTCGAAGACGAACCTGCACCTTCGCGTCGGTTTCCAGGACAGCCTCAAACTCACCGGCATCCCACTTCGTGACTGTGCCGCGATTGCCGCTGACTGGACCCTCATAGTCCAAATAAGCCGCTCGATGCAGACCCAGGGGCACCGCACTAATAACGGTGCCCGCCACCGGTGGACTCGCGAGCCGCCAGGTGCGCAGTCCCGCGGCGGTTTCCAACATGAAATCCCAGTGTAAAATCGGATGATCGTGTTCAAGGATCACGAAGCGAGGCATGACGGCTATTGTAGGCTTTCAAGGGCCAATTCGTCGGCACCGGCGGACAAATCCTCCAGGTTCCTCTAAAAACAGCACTTTGCCGCCGAGGACGCACCGTGCAGCGCAATTCGATGGGCCCCTATGTTTGGATGCTGGTTGGCTGCAGTTCGTTTACCCTGATGTACACGCTGGTCCACGAATTAGGCAAGACGTGCGATTGGCAGGTCATCGCCCTGATGCGAACCGGCCTGGCCTGTTTTTTCGCGGTGATTTTGACCCTTTTGGCAGGCGCCAACCTCGTGGTCATTGGCACACCGTCGCTGTGGATCCGCAGCATTTCCGGAAGCATCAGCTTGCTTTGCTCCTTTTACGCCATGACCCGGAATGTGCCGGTTACCAATGTGCTGGCCATCAACAACATTTTTCCCCTTTGGGTGGCATTGTTCGCCTGGCCCGTGCTGGGTGAGAAGCCTGGCTGGCCGCTGATGGCGGCAGTGGTTGCCGCCGTGGCGGGCGTGTTTTTGATCCGTGCCCATTCGCTCGAGGAAATTGGAGCGTTGCTCGATCTTGCCGACGAAGGCGCCGTGGCGGCCCAGTTTTCGCTGATCGCTTCCGTGACGACCGCCATAGCCATGCTGGGGCTCAACCGCCTGCACTGGATCGACACCCGCGCCGTGGTGGCCCACTTTTCCGGCGTGGCCATGATTTTCTGCGTCGGCGCATCTGCTCTGGTTCGAGCGGAAGCGGCCGTTGCTCGAAAGTTTGACTGATCCCCAGTCGTTGCTGATGCTGTTGGGCGTCGGTGTCTCAGCCACGGCCGGCCAGATCTGTTTGACCAAGGCCTTTACCATCGGCGCTCCGGCCAAGGTGGCACTTGTCAATCTGGCGCAAATCGTCATGACGTTGCTCGTCGATGTCTGTTTGTTTGCCGAGGGGTTTTCGCTCCTGAACCTGCTTGGCATAGCCCTGGTGATACTGCCGACAGCATGGGTGGTAAGCCGGGAGCGACGCGTCGATACCAGTTGCGATAAGCCGGTATAGAATAAGAACTATGTACGATGCGACGCCAGCCGTGACGCGCGCCTGGGAAATCGCCCAGCAATGGGCCTGCCGCCAGCGGTCCGCGCTGGTGGAGCCCGCGCACCTGCTGCAAGGCTTGATCCATGAAGATGAAGGACGTGCCTGGCAGCTATTGTCCCAGGCTGGGCTCGATCCGCAAACCATTCGCCAATTGCCGCCAAGCGATGCGGACGGCGCTGAGCGCGCGAAATGAGCCCCAGCGAAGCGCTGCGAGACATTCTGAGCCGTGCGCTGGAACTTGCCCGCGGTCTTGGCGAGGAACGCAGTCTCGCCAGCGAACACGTGCTGTTTGCCTTGCTTGAAATCGACCTGGAGCTGCGGCAAGCGCTGGAAGCCCGCGGTTTGCAGTACACTTCGCTTGAGAAACTCGTCTGGGCTGCCCAGGGACCGCCCATCCAGCTTGACCAGCCCTTGCGCCTGGAAGAGCCTTACGACCTGCTGGCAACGGCGCGCAGTTCTTGACGCCAGCACCAATCGAGCGCGCGAAGCTTTGCGAGTGCTGGAAGATTACTGCCGGTTTGTCCTTGACGACGCCTTTCTCACCGGTGAATGGAAGCGCCTGCGGCACGACTTCGCCGCCGCCGTCGGGGCTTTGCCGGCACCCTTGATGCTCGAAGCCCGCGACACCGAAGGTGACGTCGGCACCAGTATCGCCACCAGCGCCGAAATGGAGCGATTCGCCTCACTTGACGTCGCGCAGGCGGGCTGCAAGCGGCTTCAGGAGTCGCTGCGCAGCCTGGAGGAGTTCAGCAAAATCGTCAATGCAGCGGTTGCCCAGCAGGTGGAAATCCTGCGCTACCGTGCCTATACGCTGGAGCGTGCCCTGCTGCTTGTCACGCAAGCCAAAACCAACCTTGAAACGGCCCAGCTCTGCGTGCTCGTCAGCACACATTTGTGCCGGGCATCGCTGGCCGGCACGGTGCGTGAGGCGGCGGCCGGCGGCGCCCAGGTGATTCAGCTCCGGGAAAAAAACATCGATGATCGGACCTTGCTGGAGCGAGCTCGCGACGTGCGCGCCGTCACCCGCAAGGCCGGCGTGCTCTTCATCCTCAACGACCGTCCCGACCTGGCTCGCCTGGCTCAGGCCGATGGCGTTCACCTGGGCCAGCAAGATCTCTCGGTCCGCGAGGCGCGGCGCATTGTTGGGCCCGATGCCATTATCGGTGTCAGCACGCACAATCTTGCCCAGCTTCGCCAGGCTATTGTCGACGGCGCTGGTTATGTCGGCGTGGGGCCGACTTTCCCCTCGTCCACCAAGGAATTCGAGCAATTTGCGGGGTTGGACTTCACGCGGGCGGCGGCGGCCGAGACTGCCTTGCCGGCATTTGCCATCGGCGGCATCACCGTCGAAAACGTCGCCGCCGTGCTTGCCGCGGGCGCCCGCCGCGTGGCCGTCAGTGCGGCGGTTTGCCAGGCGGACGATCCCAGGGCGGCCGCCGCTGCCATGCGGAGGGCTATTTCCGAAAAACTGCTGTCCCTTTCCGCGGGCCAAACAAGTATAGTAAGTTCCACCGACGTTTAAGAACGTCAGGCTGGAAAGCCTGACCTACATCGTAGGTCAGGCTTTCCAGCCTGTCCAGTGTATCATCAGGCTGGAAAGCCTGACCTACGTTTTGAAGGAGTGACAAACATGACGTTTCAATTGCGGTCGCAAGGCCGCCAAGCACTGGAGTTGCTGGTTCTTGCCGCCCTTTGTTTTAGCACGGCCATGGCAACCGCCGCTGCACGGCAGGCAGGCGGCGACACAAAAATGCAGGCGGATTCCGTACTACCTTTCCAGGGCAACTGGGACGTCGCCAAGGCTTCCCTGGACGGCACGGACATTCCTGGTGATATCCTGAAGGACCTCAAGGTCAAATTCAAAGGCAATGAGCTGGCCATGACCATGCAGGGCGAGCCCATCAAAGCCACCATCAAGGTCGATACCAGCAAAAAGCCCAGTGAGATCGACATCGATTTCGGCGCAGGCAATCCACCCAAATTCGGCATTTTCGAAATTGCCGGCGACACCATCAAGATTCACGCCGTCGATGACAAGGCCCAACGGCCCAAGGATTTCAAAGGCGATGCCTCGATCGTCATCGTCATCAAGCGGGCCGCTCCTGACAAAAACGATAAGGTTGACAAGACGGATAAGAAAAGCCGGGGCCAGCAAGTTTCGCTGGTTTCCCTGGCCATCTCGGCCCAGGACAAAAAGACCGCCAAGACCGACAAGGATTTGGTTCAGGGAGCCTGGAGCGTGGAATCGGCCATCGACGATGGCATGGCTTTGCCCGATGAGCTTCGCGACGTTGTCAAGTTCTTGGTGGAGGGCAACAAGATCGAAATCAAAATGGGCGATTTGTCTCACAAGGGCACTTTCACCGTCGACGAGACGGCGAAACCCAAAAAAGTGGACATCAAGCTCGAGGGCGACACTGACTTGATTGGCATCTATGAAATGACCAAAGACCAGATCAAGTTTTGCTTAATCATGGTCGAGCCTGGTAAGGACCGGCCCACGGATTTCAAGGCGGAGGCGGGCAGCGGCCGTAAACTGGTGGTGCTGAAGCGGGCCAAGGAAGAGAAAAAGGGTGATCCGCACATTGACGCCCACCACATTACGCTTGCTGACGTAGTGCCGGACAATGCGGTAGAGGCATTGAGCTTTCATTTTCAGCCAGGGGCAAAAGGGGACAAGAGGTAGTCCATGCGCATCCTGTTCATCGGCGACATCGTTGGGCCGCCCGGAATGACGGCGGTCAAGCGGTTGCTGCCTGGCCTGGTTCCCACCGAGAAAATCGACCTCGTGATTGCCAACGCCGAAAACGCCCACCACGGATCGGGTTTGACCCCTGGCCAGTACCGCGAACTGCGCGAAGCCGGCGTCGACCTGATCACCCTTGGCGATCACATCTACAAAAGGCAAGAAATCATCGCCACGCTTAATCGAGAGGAAAACATCTGCAAGCCCGCCAATTACCCCAGCGCGGCGCCGGGCCGCGATCATGCCGTGGCCATCGGCCGCGATGGCACGCCCACGGCCGTGGTTTGCTTGATTGGACGTTTGTACATGCGGCCCGTGGATTGCCCATTTCAAGCAATCGATCGCGTCCTGCGATCTTTGTCGCCGGAGGTGCGCTGCGTTGTAGTGGACATGCACGCCGAGGCGACGGGAGAAAAGCAGCTCATGGGCCATCATCTCAAGGGCCGTGTCGCGGCGGTCCTCGGCACCCACACGCATGTGGCGACCGCCGACGAGCAGATCCTCGCCGGGGGGACGGCGTTTATCAGCGACGTGGGCATGACCGGCCCCTATGACAGCATCCTTGGCCGGCGCATCGACCGCGTGCTGCTGACCACGCTCGAGTTCGTGCCAAGTCCCTTTGACGTGGCGACCGGCGACGTCCGGCTGGCGGGGGCGGTGGTTGACGTGGACCAGGCAACGGGACGGGCTACCCAAATTCGCCGTCTTATGGTGCGCGAAGACAATTGATCTTGACAACTCTTCTCGCTATGGGCATAGCACTTCACCTTCGAAATTTCACTTATGGTGGGCGCTATGCGGCAAACATGCTGGATGGCATTGACCGGCTTGGTGCTGGGCCTATTGTCAGGCTGCGCCACCGGACCGCGCCTGGATAATCAGCCGCCAGGATCTCCGGCGCCCGCCGTTGCCGAAGGCGAGAGCAATCCCCTCTTCGTGCCTCAGGGTCCAGTTTCGTACCTCAAGGTATGCGAACACACACTGGATGTGCTGGGTGATTTTGGCTTTGAAATCCTCGAGTACAACGCCTGGGAAGGCCGCATCGAAACCAAGCCGCGCATCGCGCCTGGCTTGCTGCTTTTCATGAAGCCGGGGAATCCCGACCTTTATCAGCGGTTGCTGGCGACCACGCAGACCTATCGCCACCGGGCGACGGTCCGCATTCAGCCAGCGCAAATGGGCGGCTTCTTCATCAGCGTGACGGTCTACAAGGAGCTGGAGGATTTGCCCCGGCCCGTGCGGGCAACGACGGCGGCCATTTTCCGAACCGACAACAACATCGAACGCCAGTTCACCGTCGTCGATCCCACCGTGTTCGAGTCGAACTGGATCCCCAAGGGCCGCGACTTCGAGGTGGAACAGCTGCTGCTGCGCCAATTGAAATCGGGGTTCTGAAGCAGCAAGCCCACATAGTAGTAGGCACACTCCGTGTGCCGTCCTCAACACGGCACACGGAGTGTGCCTACTACTATGTGGGCTTGCTACTTTCATGCGAATTCCAAGCGCAGCGCCGTTCGCACGGCCGGATCGCCCGCAAGCACCCAGAATTCTCCCCGGCCTGCCAGCAAACGCTCCTGCCAACTTGGCGGGGCCGTGACCGTCAGTCGGCTGCCCGCGAACTTCAAGGCACATTGCTCCATTTCCGCGGCGGGGATCTGACGCTGCTGGCACCATTCCGCAAACGCCTGGCGCACGGCCTGTTCGCTCAACGGCGGCGGAAACCAACCGGGCGGCTCATCCGGCACGTCGAAGGCCGCCTGCGCCGCGTGCAGCTCCCAATTGCGGCTGTTAGCGGCAAACCCAACCAATCTCGACTGCCCGGCCGCTTGCGTGCGCAGCACCACGGCGAAAACCCGTTGGGGCGTCGCCACCACCATCTGTTCCCATGCTTCGACCGCCTGCCCCGGCGGTTTGGCCAGCAGTTCCTTGATTTCCTCTGGGAAACCATGACGCTTTTTCCAGTCCGCGCTTTGCGCCACGCAATCGCTGAGCTGCAGCGCGGCAAACGGAGTCTGAGGGGCGGCCAACCAGGTCAAGGCTTCTGGGTGGGACAAACGGACAAAGCGTGACGAGGGTGGCGATGTCCAGTGGGCGTGCCAAAACTCCAACGTTTGGCGTTCGCAAAGGGCCCGCGGGTATTCTCCGTGCACACTCGCTGCCTTGCCGGCCTCGGTGATCTCCGCCGAGTCGCGATCGTTGCGCGCCGCCAGCCCTTCATGCTGCAAATGCTCCACCACCCGGAGAATCAAACCAGCGTCGAGATGCAGCCAATCGCCAAGTCCCGGCAGGTTGCCCGGCGGCCTGCAAAACGTCATGGCCTTCAGCACAAAGGACTCGAGGGTGGGAAGTTTCCGAGGACGAATTAAGACAAACGGGGCCGCGACATGATGGAAGGTAACATAGCCAACCCACATTTCCTCCGGTTGGTGGCTCGCCAGCTGCCGCCACCACGCCCCAAGCGTCCTGCTTCCGGGATACGCCAGGGACGCGCCGGCACTCATGTGTGCTCGCCTTCCCCCAGGCGGAAAGCCCGCTGGTGCCGGCCTTGCCCATGCAAATAGCGCACGATTTGGCCGATCCATTGCGCTTCGCGGTTGGCGGCGGACTCGTCTTGATGGTCCAACGAACCACGCCATTGGCCGCGGCGGACGAGATTGCCGGGGTCGCCGCACAAAATCAGCCGGCGGTGCGCCCGCGTCAAGGCCAGCGGCCAAGCTGGCTGCCCATCGCCGTAGGCAACCGCCCGATGACTGTGGCTGCGCGTCAAACTGACCAGCACCACGTCTGCTTCACCTTGACGGAAGTCGGCGGGCACGCCCAAGGCAATCGTCGCGGCCTGCGCTGCCAGTTGCGGCGATTGCTGAATCAGTGTCCGAATCAACTCCACCTGGGCTGGATACAGGGCAACCACGGCAAAAGTCGGGGCAACTCCGCAGGCCTCGCGAGGGTGACGGACCAGTTCCTCCAGCTTGCGCACAATGGCACGGGCTTCCGGCAAATTGACTACGCCTCGGCCGGGGACCATCGTACGCAATTCCGCCGACAGGCGATCCTGGGGTCGCACGCCGGCGAGATCGGTTTCCAGTCCGGCGCCGGTTGTCGGCAAATGGCCGGGGCCGGCGTCTGCTTTGCGGCCTCCGCGCCCATTGTTGCGGCCATTGCCTTTGTGTTTTGGCGAGCCCAGAACTGGAATAAATTGCACGGCAGGTTCCACGCCTTCATTCCACGCCGCATGGCCGCCACCGCCATCGCCGCCGAGGATGTCGAAAACCACCTCGGCCAGGTTGGGTGCCAAACGGTACTGTTCATCCAACCAAACCGTGCGGCCCAGGTCGCGGACTTCCAGGTGCTGATCGACCCAGCGCTCCACCGCGTTTCGATCCCAGCCGGCGGCACGCTCAAATTCAAGTTTGGAAGTGTGATCGAGATTGGGCCCCATCAGGTATTCGCGCACGCCGTCATCGAGCGTCACCGCGCCAGCACCCGTCGGTGTCCGCGTGAAATGCAGCTCCAGGCTCTGGGGCGTTTCGGACCAGCGCAGGCCGCGGCTCGACGTCTGCACCGTGATTTCCTGCAGCTCGCGGAAGAGAAACCCCTTGGCGGTAGGCAATTGCATGTTCTCGGGAAACAAAACCTCCGCCAATTCGGGCCGAGCCTGCGGCAAAGCGAGGATGCGCAGCTCCACGTCGGGCGCGTCGGCCAGGGGCTCGCATTCAAGCCATTGGCGCTGGTCGACCGCCACGTGCCGCAACCGGCAACCGAGGCGCTGGCCCTCGTGAAACCAGGAATGAGGCAAGGCGCTGATGTCGCAGTGGAGAATCGACCAAAGTTGGTGAAAAAACTGACCACGCACCAATCCGCCCGGTTTCGAGTTGGCCTGATGCGGCGAATCGGCATGAGACAGTATGCCTGGCAGTGGCGGTTCGCCGACGAGAACCCACTGGCGGGCGCGGCGAGCCAGCTTGAGGAAGTCACTTTCAGCCAGCTGGTCCGCTTCCTCGACCACCAGCAAATCGAATTGACCGCCCACTGCCGCCGGATCGCTGAAATGAGCGTCGGCGGCCAGGGCCGCTGGAGTGGCTGCCACCAGGTTGGCAAAACCGAGCAGCCGGGTTGCCACTGCCTCACTGGACGTTTCCAGCAAGGCCGCCCATTCGCGCGCGAAAACGCAACGGGTCTCGTCATCCTGCCGGTGCTGTTGCCACGTTTCCTGGGCCGCCTTGACCGCCTCGGACGTGCAAGCCGACGGATGTAGTGCGGTGGGCTCGATTTGCCGGCAAAGATCCGCCCAAAGCGATTCGTGGCGCTCAAGGTCGGCTTGTTTCTGGTTGATGACGGCACAAAGTTTGTGCTGGCGGGATGAAATCTCGCTTTGAAGGCAAGTCTGAAGATTGGCCGCGGTCGTCTCCTCGAGTGCCAATCGGGCGGCAGCGAATTCTTGCAATTGTTTGGCGGACAATTCAATGGCCGACTGCGTTTCCTGCTTGTGGGCACGCAGGCCAGCAAGCTGGCCGACAACGTCGCCATTGAACGTTGCCTTCCACCACGTCAGCGTCCACCATTGGCCCCTGGCTTTTGCTGATGCCAGAGGCTCCACTGCCGCGATTTGTCGGTCGATATCCCCCAGCGTGGCAGCGAGCCTTTCATTTTCCCTTTGAGCGGCGCTCAACTCGCCGGCGAGTTTGGCAAGTTGCTCATCGCCGGTGCGACGCAGGGCTTGTGACTCTCTGGCCAATCTGCCCGTCCCCGCCTTGGCCTCACTGGCCACCTCGGTGGCGATCGAGGCTAATTTTACCTCTAGCTGAGCAAGCTCCAGTCGCGTGCCGTTCATGGTCTCGGCCAATTCAGCTAAGCGCGGCCAAAGCGGTTCCTGATGGCGCCGCCGGGCGCACTGCAACTCGGCGGTTTCCCGAGTCTCCCGCGCGGTCCGCAGCGCATCATTGCGGATCGCGGCAGCCCGCTCCTGGTAAGTAAAAGCCCGAATCGGCGCCGCCATTTGCTCCAAACGCTCACCGGGCGCGACGCAGCGGATGGGGCACAAGCTTTCGCGGCGAGCAATCTGCCCACAAACGCCGTCCAGCGCCGCCGTATGAGCGGCCACCAGCAGAACGCGGTCGCCCCGCTGTGCAGCCTGGGTGACAATCTCGGCCACCACGCGGGACTTGCCGGTTCCCGACAGCCCTTGAATCAAGCAAACGTCAGGCGTAGCCAGCGCGACGCCGACCGCGTAGCGTTGGGCGTCATCGAGTGCGTCGTCGACGACGGCGATTGGCGCTGCCCGGACAGGTTCAAGTTGAGCGACCTGGCCGGCAAGGGCTTTACAAAGCAGGTTCCAATTGCGTGGCTCATCTGCCGGCACGCGAGAGTTCACCGCGGCGGCGTCGGGAAGTTGGTAGCTGTAGAGCAGTCCCTGCTGGCTGGCCAGAGCCAGGAGCTGTGCCTGCTGGGCTGGCGAAGCGGCACGGCAAAGCAACTCCCAATGTGAGCTCGCGGAATGCGGTCCCTCCATCAAGGGCGACAAAGCGGAACGGCGAGCGGCCACCGCGCTTGCACTGCTCTTCGGCGGCGGGGCCGCTAGCGCGGCGCGTTGTGCCTGCCCAATCCCGCTGTTCCCCGTGAGACATCGAGGATCCTCACCCAATCGTCTTGCTGCCGGTCACACTTTGTCGTACCTGCCATTCCTGGCAACTTATCCACGTGCTGAACATTATCGCGTAACGGCGCGAAAAGTGCGCCTGGAATTTTCAAAATATCCTGATTTTCAAAGGTCGTTCGGGTCGGCGTGGGGGAGAGCAGGTCGACATGCCAGGTTCTACAGTTGGGGGACCGGGCCGGCATGGGGGGCACGGTTCACGACCAGGAACTACACTTTTGCGCCCAGCCGCGCAAGCCGCTATTATATAAGACGTTCGATGCTCCGAGAAGTATCGAGCTTTTATTTGAATTTGGGCATGATTCCTTTTTTGCAGGACGGCCTCCCCAGGCCGTCCATCTCGCACTGGACGGCCTGGGAAGGCCGTCCTACTCCCTATCGCTACTTCACGCTTACTACTTCCACCTGGGTTTTGCCCAGCACACGCATCAACGGCAGCAAAGGAGTGAACGAACGCGTGTCGTGCCAACTATTGTCAGTCACTTTCAGATGCGCCGCACCGACATAACCTCGGCCCATGGTTGCATCCAACGGTATCCATTCCGCCGCCACCCAGACTTCCGTCCACATGTGGAACGCCATCACCGGCCCGGTTTCGGTGTCAGCGTACACCATGCCCATCGCGGTTCTTGACGGGATGCCCTCGGCCCGGCACATGGCGGCCATCAGCATCGCGTATTCGGTGCAGTCGCCCTCAAGGTGGCGGGCCACATGGTCCGCCGGGGCCAATTCTTCGCCGTTCGTCGAACGCATGTTGTCATGCACCCACTTCTCGATCCGCAAAGCCTTTTTCCACGGATCTTTCTCAATGCCGACCGCTTGCCGGGCTAGCTGGATCACCTTTGCATCAGCCGATGTGATAAAATAGGAGCTTTGGGTAAATTCGTCATCTGCTTTGCCCACGCGCTTGGGATTCTTTGGGCCTTTGCTCGCATTCACTTGCAAATCGAACGTCGCACCTCTGACGTTCACCGCCTTCTGCCTGCCGTCCTGGGCGAAAGCAGCGGCCGCATCCTTTTCACCTTTGACGGTGATGCGATAGACTGCGGCTTTTGGAGTCATAAGCGTTCAGCACTTTTTTGTTGAGCCCAATGAGCTGCCCGATGCCGATGTCGGTAAGCGTCGTAACCGCCGCGGGAGCGAGGGCGATCTCCTTGGTCGTTCGGTACATGGTAATGCGGCCCAGGCCTGGCAGTTCCGTATCCTGACGCAGCGGTTTCAAATCCTCATTGACCCAGGTGACCAGCTTGGGCAACTCGACGCCTTGGAGTTTTTGCGGTGTCGTCTCGACGCGCAGGAGCTTGACGCGCTTGTTGTCCTGCAATTCGACCACTTCGTAATCCTTGACGGCGACGTCCATCCGCACCACCAGATTGACGCGTCGGCTCGAAGCTCTGAAAGTTGAACTTGTCGCCAGGCCGGATTTTTTTGTCCGCGAGCAATGTTTGCTGCCGGAATAGACCTACGACGCGGTCATCCCAGGGAGCAGGCTTCAGCGAGTTCGGTTTGCCGTCGCGGGCCAATTCGAGCTGCTTGTCTTTGACAACTCCCACGATGCTGAGTTGCGTGTTCGATCCCAGCGATTGCCTCATGAATGTGCCGACCACCCGGCCAGCCGGGGTTTCCTCCGTGCCTGTTTGGCCACGCAGTTCCAGGACCTGATTGTTCTTTTTGACGCTGAGTTGCATGTCGACGGTGCGCGCAAGATTTTTTGGCCACGGTTCTCCACTTCCACGAGGATGGTGTGGACCGACCCAGCCTTGCTGCCCTCGAGATAAATGGCATCCCAGAAATCGACGGCTGTTTCAGCTTGTTGGCCCGCAGCCAGCAACGGGATGGACATCACGACAACAACAACGGCGGCAATCGGACGAATCATGCGCGACTCCGTAGTGTAACCACTAAACTCGCTGGACAACCATTGGCCTGGCAAATCATACCCGCTCCGAACCCAGAATTAGCTAGCAAAATGCGCGCCACAAGGTGCGAAATCCACCGCAAATGTTAAACTTCGCCGATGGCGCCGAATTGCAGGACGGCTGACTGACGCCGTTTGATTGTTTCATTGCACACAGACCGTGCTTTTCAAAACGCACGCCTGTTTCGGTGCAATGAATCCGGCTTGGCGTCCCTTCCATGCAAATACGGCCAAAGCGGAAACTGGCAGTTGCATATTCTGATTGGGTAAGATAGGCTGACAATAGCAAGCCAGAACCAGGCAAAGCGGCATTGACCTCAGAGTATGTTGGGCTATACTCTGCATGGCAAAGTAATTCGTGCAGTCATGGCCATCACCACGCGGATGGCAATGACTGCACTGGAGGAGGTTATGGAGCTTCGAGAGGCACTCACCCAGATTTCCGAGATTCGCCAGCGCGTGGCGCAGTCGGAGGTATTTCGCGGCTACCGGCGGTGCCGGTGGCGTTTTCAGGGCTTTTGGCACTGGCCACGGCCCTGGTGCAAATGATTTGCCTTCCCGCAGCCGGAAGCCAACATCTCCGGGTATCTCGCCCTGTGGATCGGCGCAGCGGTCATCAGCATGTCGGCCACCGGTCTGGAGATCTTCATCCACCATCGGCATGCCTGCTCGCCTTTGGCCCGGCAACTGACCTGGTTGGCATTGAGGCAATTCGCTCCTTGTTTGGTGGCCGGCGCCCTGGTGAGCCTGGCCGTCGTCACATATTCGGCGGACATTCTCTGGATGCTGCCGGGTTTGTGGGCGATGCTATTTAGCCTGGGTATTTTCGCGTCGTATCGTCTGCTGCCCAAGCCAACGTATTGGGTGGCGATGTTTTACATGATCGCGGGCACGATGCTGTTGACTCTGCGCGAAGGAGGCGCTGTCGCCGTGGGCGATGGGTATCCCCTTCGGCGCCGGCCAACTGTTCGCGGCCGCTGTCCTTTACTGGACCCTCGAGCGTAGCGATGTTGAACCACAAAACGAAGAATCCTGAGTCGACCGGCCGTTTCGCCTACGACGGCCTGGAACGCGTCATCCACGAAAAGGCCCGCCTGGGTATCGTGACCTCGCTGGCCACGCACCCCGAAGGCCTGCTGTTCAACGACCTCAAGGAGCTTTGCTCCCTGACCGACGGCAACCTCAGCCGCCACCTGCAAATCCTGCACGAGGCCGGCCTGGTGGAAGTCTGGAAAGGTTACCAGGGCACCAGACCGCAAACCTTGGTGCGCCTGACGCAGGACGGACGCAGACGCTTTGTCGAATACGTCACTGTCCTGGAAAGCGTGGTTACCGACGCCCTGAAGGCGCCGCGAGCAAATGCCGCTGCCCAACCTGACATGAAAGAGGGCTGGTCGCCGGCATGAGAAGATTGAAGTTGCGCAGTTTTTTTGCCGATGTGCTTTGCGGAACAAAGCACAAGAAGCTGCAAAGTGCAGGTGACACTAACCCGAAGCATAAGCGAGGAAACACGTTTCGCCTCGCTTACGCTTGGGGTTGGTGTGAAGAGGAGCAAACGGAGAGAGGCGTTAACCGGATCGCAGGCTTGCGGTTATCTGAGCGGAAAGGGGTACCCCATGCGAATCATCAAGGCGGAAGTGCTGGGTATGTGCTTTGGCGTGCGCGATGCCCTGGCCATTTTGGCCGAGGTGCCGGCGCCCGAGCGCGTCACCATCCACGGTGAGTTGGTGCACAATGAGACGGTGTTGGCGCAGCTGAACGAACGCGGTTTCCAGATGATCAAGGAAACCACGCGCCGGCCATTGCCGATGACCGACACGGTCCTGGTAACCGCGCACGGCGTGAGCGACAGGGAACGCCAGCGGCTGATTTCCGCCGGCAAACACATTGTCGACACCACCTGTCCCCTGGTGAACGCGCACCACGAAGCCGCTCTGAAGCTGCGTGATGAAGACCGCCACGTTCTGGTCATCGGTAAACGCGGCCATGTGGAAGTTCAAGGGATCGTCGAGGATTTGAGCAGTTTCGATGTGATTCAGAGCGTCGGCGAGGTGCGGCATTACCCCTTTGCGAAGCTCGGGATCATGTGTCAGACGACCAGCCCAGCGAGGTTGGTGCGGGACATTCGCGATGCCGTGGCGGAAAGCAATCCCAGTGCCGACATTCGCTTCATCAATACCGTCTGCCATCCGACGACCGATCACCAGAAAGCGCTGGAGACGCTGCTGCGGCAGGTCCAGGCAGTGGTCGTGGTCGGCGGCCGCAACTCCAACAACACGCGCGAACTGGCGGCCCGCTGCCGTGAAGAAGGGGTGCGGGCATTTCACATTCAATCGGCGGAGGATCTCGATCCGGATTGGTTTGACGGGCTGGAAGTTGTCGGCTTGACGGCGGGCACTTCGACGCTAGATACGACGATCGATGAAGTGTACGAGGCGCTGACTGCGATCGCTCAGACGGGGACGCTGGAACTGGTGTAGTAGCTGCGACGGGTTGTCGACCCCTGCCGGCTTGTCCGGCAGGTGAAGAAGTTCGGCGGCTAAACCAACAACCTCCTCTACGAGAGTCGACCCCTGCCAGCTTGCTGGCAGGTGAAGGAGTTCGGAGGCTTAGGAATCGCAATACATCTGGGAGCCGCCAAGCGCACTCTAAAATGTGGTTAGGCGTTGAACTTCTTCACCTGGCAGACAAGCTGGCAGGGGTCGTGTTCCAGCAGGAGGCGGTGTGTTAGCTGTCGAACTTCTTCACCTGCCAGACAAGCTGGCAGGGGTCGATGACCCTATCTATGAACCTTTCATTTAACTAGCACGGTGATCCCGCTCGCCCAACGCCCCAGTTCATTCCACGCCGTCAAGCGGACCGTCCTGTACAGCATCCGCGCAGGACCAGTCGCTAATCGCACTGCCCACCACAAGGCTCCCTGGCGAGGGCGTAACCTTTGGTAAACCTCGCACTGCATCCGAAAAGCGTGGGGAAAAACCCAGTAATCGCGAAAGCCGATGCACCGCGCCAAGGCGATGATCTTCAGCGGCGCCATCCCTTTTTCGGTCACGTTGAACTTGCGCACCGCCTCCTGGGCGACGGCGGAATGACTGTGCCGGCCGCCCGGCTCAGACGCGATGCACAGCCCGCCTGGCTTCAAGGCTCGAAATGCACATTGAAGAGCGGCCGCCTCATCGACGGCGTGGTGCAAGGCGTCGAAAAACACGACGGCATCAAATTCGCCGGCGCCGTCCAGCTCCTCGTAATCGGCCGTCAAAAACTCCAGACGTTCTTGCTCTTCGCGTTCGCGGCGCGTGGCTGGCATGGCCGATCATGTCCGGCGCGATGTCGACGCCGGTCACGTGGTAGCCGGCCTTGGCGAAGAAAAAGCTCGTCCAACCGGTGCCGCAGCCCATGTCGAGCAGCCTGGCCGGCGGCGGGGGCAAGAGGGCCAGCACCGCGGCAATCTCGGTCAGGTAGGCGGCACAGTTGGCGTCGGTGAACGGTTTGCCCAGGGCGTGGCGCACCGCTTCGTCGCCGCGCTCGCGGGCAAGGTTCTTGAGGTAATCGATCTCGCCGGTTTTAGCCATGTCCGCTCCCCTCCCTGGGTTATGCCGGACCATCTTGACGATGTGCGGCGAAAGGGTCAACAGGGTTTTACTTGGGCAGCTCGAAAACCTTCGCATCCAGCTTGGGGTCGAGCAGGAACTCGGTATACGTCTCCGTGATTCTTTCGCCCTTTATCATTTCACCCGTGCCTGGCATTTTTCTCTCGGACTGCATGGCCCGTTTAAGCGGCAGCATCGTTTTCGTGTCTATCCAAACCTGTATGGGGGTCCTTTGCTTGCCGTCAAAGGTGAGCACAAACTCGACGATTTGGGCCTCGGCCGCGCCCACGCGTTCCTTGGCGCCGAGTTTGAACTCGCTCAGCGGCATGATTTTTTCGAGGTCCAGTAATTCCCCCTCCTCGGCGATTTTGACGCTGGCCACCATTCCGGCGCGCGCCACTGCCGCAATCAACGACTCGTTGTGCTTCGCCTTCGTCGCTCCCGAGTCAGCGAACTGCGGAACGGGTCCAGGTATCAGCTTTCCCGTTTGTTTGCCGTCGGAAATAAACAGCAACTTCATCTGCCTGCTGCCATCGTCGGACTCGGCGTCAATCCGAGATTTATTGCCCTCCGCAAACTGACCCGTTGCCTTGAGTTTGGTCACCTTCCCGCCGAATTCGGCCTCGGCGGCCGACACCACCTTGAGCGACTTCGCCGCCCGGATTTTCTTTTCCATCGACCGGAAAAGCTTCTCGGCCTCGTTTTCCTGGGCGAAGACCGGTATCGTCGCCACGAGCAAGGTCGCCGACATTATCCAGCGCATATCACATCTCCTCAAAGTAGTAGGCACACTCCGTGTGCCGTTTAACAAGCTAAACGGCACACGGAGTGTGCCTACTACTTTACCAGTCCATCCCGTAAAATGAAACAAGGGTGAGCCAGCGGCGCCGCCGCATTGTTATTCGTCGCATCAAACACGGGAGAGACCATCATGGCCAAAGGGTGCCGGCAAGGCACGCAAGAAGCTGCCGAAGGAACTGGCTGTCGTCAGCGCCGACAACTGCACGGGCTGCGAGGCCTGCATCGAGGTCTGCCCGGTCGATTGCATCTACAAGGTGCCGGGCGAGGACCAGCCGGGGTTGCAGAGCTTCGTCGACATCGACCTCGAACGGTGCATTGGCTGTGTCGCTCTGCGAGCGCTGGTGCCCGTGGGACGCCATCGACATGGTGGCGACGCCGCAAATCGCCGATGGCCGTCGCCGAGAAGGGCGGGCCGCCGGAATATGTCGAAGCGAATTGGGACAAGCTGGTAGGCACCGCGCAGAGCCTCGCGGAACTGGCGGTGGAACAGGGACAGAAAGTCAGTTAGAGGCTGCCACAAAAAAGGGGACTGTCCCTTTGGCGAGCCTCATTATTTCCGTGAACTCGAAGCCCGCGAGAGGGACTGTCCCCTTTTTTGCAGCAGGAGAAGATTTGTGATTCCTCGCCAGTGGATGGCGGTCCTGTTCTTGTCGGCAGTTTTCAGTGCGGGCTGTGAGCGCGCCTCAGAGATTTCCGCCTGACCTGCCGACCATTCCCAATCCACCGACCCCGGCCGTGCAGGAATTCAAACCCGCACCCGTGCCCGCGCATTATGGCTGGATCGATCCCTCCGTTGAGCTCGCCCAGCATCGCCGGCTCGACATTGCGCTGCGGTTCGTCGCGGAAGACAGCGATCCGAAAGAGTGGGAAAAACTCAAGCATTACTGGAACGAATCCTCGCCGCCCGCCGGCGTTCGCATCGCCGCCGTTGGGTTGCCGCCGCTGGAAGCGACCGCCATTTTCGTGACGCAGCTTGCCGTCGAAAGCATCAAGATCAAAGTTCCACGCGGCCTGCCGGACCCCATGCCGTTCATACCCGTTGCCAATCCGCCGACCTTCGGTAAGTGGGTACTGGGCAAAAAGCTGTTTTTCGACAGCAGCCTGCTGCAAATCCAACCATCGATCACTCGCTCCTGCGCCGATTGCCACGACCCAGCCCATGCCTATACGCTCAAGGCAAAAACGCCGGTCAATGGCAAGCGCAATGTTCCCAGCTTGTTCAATAGCGTTTACAATCGCCATCAATTCTGGGACGGCCGGGTGGAAGCCCTGGAGCAGGTTCTCGTGCGCCGCCTCGATGACGAACGCGAAACCGACAAGGATGTGCCGCTGGAGGCCAGCCCTGGTTATGCCCACGTGTGGCCAGGCATGGTACGGCGGGTCGACACCAGTTACCACGAGGCCTTTAACGCCGTTTTCGGAACCGGGGCGACCGCCGACAACATCGCCAAGAGCCTGGCAACGTATATGCGGACTCTGCTGTCGGGGAATTCAGTGGTGGATCAAGCCATGCACCGCCAAAAGCAACGGGGCGCCGTGCGGCGGAGCCCGGGGATTTTGAGCCGTTTCTTTCCGAAAAGGCGCTGAGCCAGCTGCCGACGGTCTTGCCGGCCAAGGAAGCGGCCCAGGCCCTGGCGCGCGGACATGAGCTTTTCCACGGCAAGGCCCGCTGTCACCTCTGCCATGCGGGGCCTTTGTTTACCGACCAGGGTTTCCACAATCTCGGCATCGCGGAAAGAGCCGGCTTTTTCACGGATGACGAGGAGAAAGGCCGCTTTGCCGTGGTGCCATTCGGCCTCAAGGATCGGCGGCTCATCGGCGCATTCAAAACGCCGTCGCTGCGCGATGTGTCGCGGACCGCTCCCTACATGCACGACGGCAGCATCGCCAGCCTGGCAGACGTCCTGAAATACTTCAACGAAGACCTTGCCTGGAGCACCCACCTTGATCCGGACCTGTTGCTGGATAACTCCAAGGCCAGGCATCTAAATCTGGGCCAGGAAGATCTTTCCGCGTTGGAACTGTACCTCCGAGCACTACGTGGCGATGGGCCTTAGCATTTAGGCTGCCGCCTTCCGCCTGGTGGTCTATACTTAGGTTGTAGGAGTAGCGATCCGTTAAAGACAGACGGGTACCAACTGATGCCAGCGCCGACCTCGATAGAGCAATTCCTTGAACTGGTGCGCAAGAGCGGCGTTCTCGACGAAAACCGCCTTGATGCTCATCTCCCGAAGCTGACGGAGGCGGGCGAGTCGTCGGGTACGCCTGCTCAATTGGCCGACGTTTTGGTTCGTGACGGGCTTTTGACCAACTATCAGAGCCAACAACTGCTGCAAGGCCGATGGCGGCGCTTCACCATCGGCAAATACAAGGTGCTCGAACGGCTTGGCTCCGGCGGCATGGGCAGCGTGTTCCTGTGCGAGCACAAACTACATGCGCCGGCTGGTCGCCGTCAAGGTGCTGCCGACCGCCAAGGCCGACGATTCCTCGTCGCTGGAGCGCTTCTACCGCGAAGCCCGGGCTGTCGCCGCCCTGGACCATCCCAACATCGTCCATGCCTACGACATCGACCAGGACGAAAACCTCCATTTCCTCGTCATGGAACACGTCGACGGGCCAGTTTGCAGGACATCGTCAAGCGACAGCGGCCCGACTAAGTCTTGGAACGCGCCTGCCATTACATTCAGCCAGGCGGCACTGGGGCTTACACCACGCCAACAAGGCCTGCCTTGTCCATCGCGACATCAAACCGGGCAATATCCTCGTCGACAGCACCGGCATGGTCAAAATCCTCGACATGGGCCTGGCGCGGTTCTTCAACGACGAAGAGGACATGCTGACCAAGAAACACGACGAAAATGTCCTTGGCACGGCCGACTATCTGCTGCCGGAACAGGCGGATGACAGCCATGACGTGGACATCCGGGCCGACATTTACAGCCTGGGCGGCACTTTCTACTTCTTGCTGACGGGCAAGACCCCCTTCGGTGAGGGCAATACACCGCAAAAACTGATGTGGCACCGGACACGGCATGCCCAAGCCGGTCGGCTTTTTCCGCAAGGACGTGCCTCCGGAGGTGCAGTCGGTGTTGGACAAGATGATGGCCAAGGACCCTGAGCAGCGTTACCGGGATCCGGAGGAGATCTGCGGCGCGCTGGCGCAGTGGACAGCGACGCCGATCGCGCCGCCGCCGGAAAGCGAGATGCCGCGGCTAAGCCCCGCCGTGGCCAACGGATTCACATGTCGGGCGCCCGGCCATGCCGGCAGCGGGCGGTTCCGGCTCGAACGCCGGCAAAAAAAACTGGCAGGTCACAGGATCCCCCACATCCGCGAAATCGCCATCCGGCACTGCGGTCAAAAAGCCGGAAATCATGCCGGACAACGGTCCTGTCGCCACTGCCGAAAGCCCGCCCGCCGCGGCGGCCAGAGTCGGCCCCCAAGAGGCCCCAGCCCGGCGCCAAGTGGCGGAAACATCCTCAGAGGAAGACAACTCACCGTGGGCAGCCACCGGGCCGGACACGGCGGACCCGGCCGCTCGTAGCGACACGCCGCCCTTGACCAGCGGAAACTCCGCCCTGCCAATTTCCGTTAATGGTCCGACTGCGATCCGCCAAGCCCTGGCTCCTGACCGCCATTGCGGTAATCGCCGTGGGAGTGGGCGGGCTGGCGGCATTGGGGGTGCTGTTCTCGCTGTTAGGTCGGTAATAATCCGCATATTTCGCTTGCGATGCCGCGTGCCAGAGGTTAAAAAGGGTCCATTGGGCACGGCAGGTATAGAGGGTGGTGAAAATGGACGAAAGCAACAGGGAGTTCGCCGAGTTGTTGCGGCTTGTTCGACTTGGCGACGACGCGGCAGCAACGGAGCTGCACAGGCGTTTTCGCCGGCCATTCGGCAAGTTGTGCACCGGCACCTGCATCGGCGTCTGCGTGGCAAATTCGACTCGACCGACTTCACCCAGGATGCCTGGACTTCGTTTTTCGCCAACCCTGACGCGCATGCGGACCTGGATGGCCCCGAAAGTTTTGTTCGCATTATGAAGTGCATCGCGATGAACAAAGTGTCGGAAGTGACGCGGCAGCGCCTGGAAGGCCAAAAATTCAACGTCCAGCAGGAGCACTCGCTGAACAGTTCCTTTCTTAACGGAGCCGAGGATTTGGCGGCCGATCAGCCGACTCCGAGCCAAATCATGATGAACGAGGAGGAATGGCAGCAGTTCCTTAAAGGTCAACCGCCCGTGCATCGCCGCATACTGACCTTGCTCCGCAAGGGCAAACAGCCGCCGGAAATCGCCACTCGGCTTGGTCTAAGTTCGCGAACGATCTACCGTTTGATTTCGCGCATGCTGGAAAGGACAGGACCGTCATGTTGACCGAGTCAACCAAGGCCGCAGCCGGGGTGAAGGGTGAAAACTCCGCGGGCGTTGACGCGCGGGTGTTGGAAAAGTTGATGGCCGCGTTGACCAAACACGTGCAATTGCCGTTGCCGCTTTCCACGCCTGAAAATGCCCGGCAGCTCGAGTTCGCCTACATCGAGTATTGTCGCCTGGCCCAAGCGGGAGACGTGCCGGACATCGCCGCTTTTTGCTCGCAATTCCCAAACATTCAGGATTCATTGGCCGATTTGATCCGCTGCCGGATTTTCGCGGATGAAAACGTGGAAATGATGGCGCCGCCGGAGCTTGGCTCCGGGCTGAAGCCAGGTGACACGTTCCTGGGATTCCGCTTGCTTTATGAGCTAGGCAAGGGCGGCTTCGCAACGGTGTTCCTGGCGACCGAGCCGGCTCTGGGCAACCGCAAGGTTGCCGTCAAGATTTCCGGGGACAGCAAGGCGGAAGCCTACACCCAGGGCCGGATTTGCCATGCCAACATCGTCCCGGTTTACTCCGTTCAAAAGGACGAGGCCACGGGTTTGACGGCCGTGTGCATGCCTTACCTGGGCAGTGCCACGTTGGACACCCTTTTGAAAAGTGTCAAGGACGCGATGCCGAAAGACTCGGAAGCCATTCTGGCCGCCGTGCAGGCAACCGACCCGCCCGACTTGCCCGAAGGCGGCCAGCCGCCGTGGTCGAAACGCAAGGTGATCAGCTATGTGGATGGGGTTTGTTTGGTCGCGGCGCAGCTTGCGGATGCCCTCCAGTTCATCCATGCGAGCAATATTTTCCATCGCGACCTGAAACCGGCCAATGTGCTGATGACGCCGGAAGGCCGGCCCCTGCTGCTCGACTTCAATCTTTCCTCGGACATGGAAACCGGCGGTTATGGCATGGGTGGCACCTTGCCGTATATGCCTCCCGAGCAACTGCGGGCTGCAAGCACGGGGCCTGTTTCCCAAACGTTCACCGCCAACGCCCAAAGCGATCTCTATGCCTTTGGGGTGATGTTGTATGAGTTGCTGACGGGCCAGCACCCCTTCGGGCCGTTGTCATTGCGACAGCCCATTGCGGAGACCAGGGAAGAGTTGCTGCGCCGTCAACAGCTTGGTGCTGTGCCGTTGCGGCAGCACAACCAAGAGGTGTCGGCGGAGCTTGCCGGCCTGGTGGAGCAATGCCTGGCCCTTGATCCCCAAAAGCGCCCTCGGCATGCCGGAGAATTGGCAACCGCTATGCGCCGTTGCGTTTCGCCCTGGCGGCGGGCGCGGCGTTTCCTGGCAGGGCATCCCACGGCTGCCGCGGCGGTGGTTTGCGCCGTCCTGGCCTTTGCCGGAATGGCGGCCGCCTGGCGGTCGCAACAGGAAACTGACATCGACGCCCATCTGCGCCTTGGCCGACAGGCCCATCTCGAGCGCAGTTACAGCACAGCCGTCGAGCATTTCGACTTTGTGCTGAAGGCTGACCCTTCGCGGACTGATGTGCTGCTGGCTCGCGCCCATGCCTTCATAAAACTGGGCGAATCGGACAAAAGCATGTACCACAAGGCGCTCGCTGATTTGCACAGCAGCAATCGAATAAAACCTAGCGGCGCGATCAGCAGCGCCACGGGCTACTGTTTGCTCAGGTTGGACGACACCGTCGACGCGCCGAAGGTTGCAATGCTCAGCGCCCTCGACCAGGGCTTCTGCACCGCGGCGACCTACAACAATCTGGCCTTTTGCTGCATAAAAAAATCCAGGTGGGAGGAAGCGGACAAGCATCTCAGCGCAGCGCTGAGGCTCAACCCCAACTTGCAAGCCGCCCTTCACAATCGGGGCAGATGGCTCTGGGCCCAGGTTTATGAACACGACGGCCTCGAGCCCCCGACCAAGCAAGCGCGAATGCCCGCCAAAGCCCAGGACAAAGAGGATACGTGCTTGAAGCTGCTCGAACAGGCCAAGGATTACTATGCGAAGGCCCTGGCTTGCGGCGGCCCCGTGTCTCGGGATTTGTATTATGACGCTGCATTATTGTGGGGAGTTTCGGCTGGCTATTTCCCAAATGACGGCACCAAGACGCTGGAGTTGCTGGAACGGGCGGTCGACCTGGGAACCCCCCAAAGGTGGGTAGCGATGGAGCCGGCGTTCAAGGGTGTACGGGAGCAGGATAAGGAATCGTTCGAAGAAAATCTGCAATCGCGCTGTCGGCAACGTCGGCATCGCCGCGACGTCGCGACTTGTCGATCCGCTGGCGGATTGATGTGAACAGAGTTAACATGGTCAGTTGAAATGCGGTTCCCAGGACGTGGGCTTCGCCCCTCGCCCTTTGTCGTCGCCCGTGTTATCCGGGCAGAAAGGCAACCGCTCATGACGGTAACTTCCAAAGAATGGCCGGCCACGGTCAACCGCGATGACGCCGTTGTGCTTTTCGACGGGGTTTGTCGTCTTTGCAATGGTCTGGTGCAATTCGTGCTTCGCCGGGACAGGGCTGGATTGCTGCGGCTGGCGTCGCTGCAGTCCCCCTCTGGGCAGGCGCTGCTGGCGTGGTGCGGTCTGCCGCTGACTGAATTCGATACCATAGTATTTGTGGAACATGGCCGGGCTTACTTCAAGTCCAGCACCGTGTTGCGGCTTTTGGGCTATTTGCCGATGCCGTGGCCGTTGCTCAGGGTGGCCCTGGTGATCCCGGCTTTTTTGCGGGACTGGTGTTATGACTGCGTCGCCCAGAATCGCTACAGATTATTTGGTCGTGAAGAAACGTGTATGATGCCGACGCCGGAACTCCAGCGACGGTTTTTGACATGAGGTGCTGTGATGAGCTTCAAATTCGATCGGGTCCATCTCTGGACCTGCGAGGTGGCTGACCAGGCCGGCGGCGTGGCCAGCAAGTTGGCCTTCCTGGCCCAGGCCGGGGCCAACCTTGAATATGTTTTCACCAAACGGCTTGGGGACAAGCCAGGCACCGGCGTGCTTTACGTCGCACCGGTGACTGGCGCAACGCAGGTGCGGGCGGCCCGCGTGGCTGGCCTGACCGAAACCGACACGCCGGTCGTTCGCCGCATCGAAGGCGACAATCAGGCGGGCCTGGCCCACCGGCTGACCCAGCAATGGGCCATCGCGGGCATTAGCTTTCGCGGCTTGACGATGGCCGTGCTTGCCGACAAGTTCGTGGGCTATGCGTCCTTCGACACCGTCGCCGACGCCAACCGCGCGGCGCAGATTCTCGCGGACCTTACGCGCCTTGAATATGCGGAGTCTTCAAAATGAGAGATGCCCCCACCTTTGGTGAGCGCCTTTCTCCGGACACCATAAATAGGCTTATGCGTGCAGCGCAGCACAGGTATTTGTCGGCGAACATACTTTGGAAAGCCAAACGTCGTTTGGCGGCACTTTACATGTTCGGTTACGCCGCTGAGATTTGCTTAGCATCGGCGTACTTCAGAAGTGCGGGCTTTTTCCCCAATGCCGAAATTGATCGTGGCGCGCGAAAGCGACGGATGGCTCAAGCTAAAGCGATTGAGATGCCGGACGGGCAGAAATTGATGCCTGACGATCCGCACCCAATTCTCGGCTGGGCGAGGTTTTTGGATTTCCAGCGTGCTTTTAGGGGCAATCTCACAGACAAGGACCGGCAAAGACTCCGGGAAGCTATTAATAAGGCGGCGTTTAATTACACCCTCTGGCGCCCTGAGCTGCGCTACAAGGTTGTCGATGTCAGGAATGAGCAGCTGCGCACCGTGGAGAAAGCAACTAAATGGCTACTCGACAACCAGGCCCTGCTTTAGGGGAGAAAAACATGCCCGTGATCAGATTAAGTGCTAAAGGACCCGATTTCAGCGCCAAAGACAGAGCGGCTTTAACCCGGGATCTCGCCAAGGAGCTTGGGGGGTGCGTCTACGGAAAAGGGCCCAGTCATATTCGAGATACCGGTGATGGGAGGAGAGAAGTTCGATGTCCTGGTTGTCTGGGAGAAGTGGAAAGAAAAGGCCGTCCCTGCACAGTCACGCAGCGAGATTATCCTTGCTGTTTACGGGGAAAAAGCGAGTAAGATCGCACTGGCATTGGGCGTCACCTATAAGGAGGCAATGGAACAGAATTTGCTGCCGTATGCCGTGGTCCCGATGACGCGGAAGAACGACATTTCGACCGCTCAGCTGCAGGCGGTCATGAAGAAACAGGGCTGCTATATGCTGGAAGACGGCAAGGTCGAATTGCGTTTCCCGACCATGGAAATGGCGCGCCAAGTGCACGAGCAACTCGTTGACGAGTTGCCAAGGGGGTATTGGTCCATCGTGCAGTCGGTCGACCAGTTCGATGAGTGAGCGACCGCCAACCTGCTTTTCTTGGAGTTCCGCCATGGAGTTCAAGTTCGGTCCCATTGACGGCGTGATATGGCGCCCCTGCGCAAGTTTCAAGACGCGCGCGGTTGGTTGTGCGAGTTGTTTCGCCATGATGATTTGCCGGTCGAGTTGCACCCGGCCATGGCCTATGTGTCTGAAACGCTGGCCGGCGTCACGCGTGGTCCGCATGAACACGTCGATCAGGCGGATTGCTTCTGCTTTATTGGCCCTTCGAATTTCGAGATGTATCTCTGGGACCATCGGCCGCATTCGCCGACCCACGGCAATCGTAGCACGGACGTGGTGGGCGAAACCAGGCCCATGCTGCTGGTGATTCCGCCGGGCGTCGTGCATGCTTACAAGAACGTCGGCTCTGCATCGGGCTGGGTGTTTAACTGTCCCAACCGCATGTATCGCGGTGCGGGCCGCAAGGAGCCTGTTGACGAAATCAGGCACGAGGACGAGCCAGACAGTCCGTTCAAGGTTTGAGTTGTTAGCGTCTTCGCCTCAGCGCTGGCATTTATCCGCGGCGGCCTTGCACCATGTCGTCCAGGGCAGCTTCCATGCCTGAGCGCTCCCAGCGTGCCCACCACTTCTTAAAGTGCAATACCTGCCTTGGCTGCCGGCGTTGGTGATGGCGGAGCAGCCCTTCCATGCCGGCGCAAAAGCATTCCACATCGCCGGCAGGCTGCCGCGTAGCACATCGCGCATGCCCACGAGCCGCCCGGCAGCCACATAGCTGTCGTTGGCCAGGCCGAGAATATCCTGCATTTCCACGACCATCGGATAATAGCGATCCTTAAAATCCGCATTGAAGCATGGGGCGAAAACTTCCATGCCATAGCGCAAGCGTTTGCCAAGGATGCGGACCTGGTGAAGATGCTCATATTGATCGAGATTGTCCGCCGCCGCGGCGTGAAGGTCATTGAGAATTTCCGACAGCCACTGCCGAGCGGCTTCGCCCAGCAAATGCGCGGCATCAGCGGCGTCGGGCCGACGGACGGCAGCGATGGTGTCGGCAATCAAACGCTCGAGTTCGCAGGTCCCGCGGCCTCCCGTTTCTTCCAGCACCGCTTGGGCCGCCACGCGCTGGGCATGCGCAATGCCGATCAGGAAGTCCAAACCCGGCCGCTGGCCAATCGGGGCGTTCTGGACGCGCTCCGCGAGGCCCTGGCCGAGCACATCCCAATCGCGAGCATGGCCGGCGGCACGGCGCAGGCGGCGCAGGTGCTTTTTGATTCTCTTGAGAGGCTTGCCGGGCACGGCATCCGCAAAGATGGCCAGGGCCGCCCCGGCACGGCGCGTGCTCACTCGCAATTGATGCACGTGCTCCGGATCATCCTTCCAGTCATGCAGAGCATGAGGCAGGCATTCTTGAACAACCTCCAGGCGGACCGAAAGCACCCGCCGCGCGGCATCAACCACCGGCGTCGTTGCTTTCAGCTCGTTTATCCATTTGCCATCTGCCATGTCATTCGCCTAATAAGACCTTTAGGACTTATGGGTCCTATGTCGGCCTAGCCATTGATCGCCGTCGGCAGCACTTCCGCCAACCTATCGACCTCGGCCGCCGTGTTGTAAAAATGCGTGGAAACGCGAATCAGCAAGCAATCCGGCCGGTCCACAATCGGCGTTTCAATGCGATAGCGCTGCCAAAGCGCCTGACGCAGCTTGGGGCCGTCGACATGCGCCGGCAAGCGGAAGGCGGTGAGAAAACCGTGTGAATCCGGATGCACCGGTGTGTGCAGGCGCAGTCCCGGCACGGCTCCCATCCGCAGCCTGGTGTGTTCCACCAGGCCTTCATTGTGATCGCGAATGGTCTGCCAGCCGATGCCCTCCTGAAAGTCGATCGCCTCGGGCACGGCCAGCCAGGGGCACATGTCGCGAGTGCCCTCAAATTCCAGGAAACGCAGCAGAGGCGTCGAGCCGAATTCGTCGGGCTCGTCCATGCGGCCATGGTCGGGATGGTAACCCCAGCTCACGTGCAAGGGCTGCAAACGGCCTTCATTGCCGGCGCCGAGATAGAGGAAGCCGGAGCCCGTCGGGGCCAGCAGCCATTTGTGACAATTGCCACCGTAAAAATCAGCGTTGATGTCATCGAGGGCAAGCGGCACCATCGCGGGCGGCATGCGCTCCGTCGACCACGGTGAGCACGCCGCGTTTTCTGGCCTCGGCGCACAAAGCCTTGGCCGGCAGCACCATCCCGGTCGGCGACAGGACGTGACTGAAAAATGCCAGCCGCGTGCGCGGGCTAAGAGCCGTCCGAAAAGCGTCGACAATCTCCTCCGGCGCGGACGGCATGATCGGCAATGGGAACGTGCGCACCGTCAATCCGAGCCGCTGGGCCGCCCGTTCCCAGCACCAAACCATGGCGCCGTATTCGTGATCGGTGAGCAAGATCTCACCGGGGCTGGCAAGCCGCAGCGAACTGGCGACGAGATTGACCGCCGCCGAAACGTTGACCGTGAACACCAGACGCTCGGGCCGGCCGCCAAGGAAGCAGGCCAACCGTGTGCGGGCTTGCCAGAGCAGCGGCGGCAGCACCCGCAAAAGGAAATCCATCGGCTCCTCGGCCTGGCGCACACGCAGGGCCGTGACACGCTCAAAGACGCAACGCGGCAGCGGGCCGAACGAGCCGGTATTGAGGTTGATGACCGTCGGGTCGAGCATCATTTGTTGGCGGGCATCGGACCACATTGTTGGTTTCCAGCCTATCCCTATTGTAGGTCAGGCTTTTAGCCTGATTCTTGGCCGCAATCAAAGAAGAGTCAGGCTAGGAAGCCTGACCTACAGCGGCCACCATGGGAACTTTCCCCATCGCCGTGGCGTCCAAAGTCGTAACGGGCCAAGTGGCAGCTTGACAACCACTTAGGTCGGACGCAAACTAAAGGTTAGTGGCCCAGCGTTCACGAAAGCAGGGATCCTCATGATGCAACCATTGGGCATGAATCGTCGCCACTTCCTTAAACACGTCGCCGGCTACTCGATGATGGCCCTGCCCGGCATCGAATTCCTTCGCGTCATCCAGGGCAGTGCCGAGCAGCTGCGGCGGAACAACAAAAGCCTGATCATCATGTGGATGGGCGGCGGCCCCGCGACCATCGACATTTGGGATCTGAAGCCAGGCCGGCCGACCGGCGGCGAATTCAAGGCCATCGACACCAGTGCCAGCGGCGTGCAGATTAGTGAACATATGCCGTTGACTGCCCGGCAGATGCGGCACCTGGCGATCATCCGCTCGCTGACGACCACCGAAGGCGACCACGCCCGCGGCACCACGTTGATGCACACCGCCTTCACTCCCAACCCGGCCGTGCAATTCCCCTCGATCGGCGCGGTCACCGCCCAGCAGGGTCCATTGCTGCGGGGCTACCAAAACATTTCGCTGCCGACCTACGTCACTGTCGCCGGCGGCCGAGGAGCGGACGGTCCCGGCTTTTTGGGCATGAATTTCGCCCCGTTCAATGTGCAAAACCCCGGCACAGCGCCCGAGAACCTTCAGCCGCGCGTGCCCGGGAATGCCAACGAAAAGATGGAACGCATCCATCGCCGCCAGCGGCTTTTCTACGACATCGAAAACGGCTTCATGGCCGACCGAGCCCCCGACCTGAAAACCGCGGAAGATCGAGCCGCTTTCACCGATGCCTCCAAGGCACACAAGGAAATCTACCAGAAGGGCTTTAGCCTGGTGGCCAATCGCGACGGCAGTGTTTTCAACTTCCAGGGGGAATCGCAGGCGACCCTCGCCGCCTACGGCACCACGCCCTTTGGCCGCTCTTGCCTGCTGGCCCGCCGGCTTGTCGAGGCGGGCGTCTCGGCCGTGGAAGTGAATCACGGCAACTGGGACACGCATGGCCAAAACTTCACCGCCCTGCGCACCCGTCAATTGCCGCCCCTGGATCAAGGCATGTCCGCGCTGGTCAAGGACCTGGTGGATCGCGGCATGTGGCAAAACACCGTAGTTTTGTGGATGGGCGAATTCGGCCGCACCCCGCGCATCAATCAGAACGCCGGCCGCGACCACTGGCGCGGTGCTGGTCTGTCGTGGTCGGCGGCGGCGCCCTCAAGGGCGGCCAGGCCTACGGCGCCACCGACGCCGACGGCATGAGTGTGGCCCGCGATCCGGTGCGTGTCGGTGACGTGTTCGCCTCAGTCTACAAAGCGCTGGGCATCGATCCTACGACCCAAATCCGCGATGCGATTGGCCGGCCGTTTCATATTGCCGGAGTTGACGGCCGTCCGATCAACGGACTGTTTTAGTCTCCATCGCCAAAATCGTTGCCTGCCCCCTGGGCATGCACGACTCGCACGGGGAGAGGCTGGAATGCCTCTCCCCGTTGTTTTTTGAACACGGGGTTTAGCCGCTTCCGTCGCAGCGGCCATTGGGCTACAATACGCACTGGAGGTGCGCCAATGTCCGCTGTCGCGAAACTGTTGATGTCGCCCCAAGAATACCTGGCCAAAGAACGATTGGCGGATTTTCGCAGCGAATTCTATCGCGGCGAAATGTTCGCCATGGCGGGAGCGAGCTGGGAGCATACGCTCATAAAAAGCAATGTGGCCTATAAAGCTGGCAGCCAGTTGAGAAACGGGCTTTGCCACGTTTTAACGAGCGACCTGCGCGTTAAAATCACGGCCATGGGCATTTACACCTACCCGGACATTGTCATCGTTTGCGATGAGCCGCGGTTCGAAGACAAGGTTATGGACACTTTGCTCAATCCACGCACCGTTGTGGAGGTGCTTTCGGACTCCACTGAAAAATACGATCGGGGCGCAAAATTCGGGCATTATCGGCAATTGCCGTCAGTGCGGGAATATGTTTTGATCGCCCAGGATCGCCCGCTCGTGGAGCGAAATGTTCGCCAGGCGGACGGCACATGGGTTTTGAAGGTATTCAGCGATTTGGGCGAGACCTTCGCGTTCGGTTCCATCCCCGTGCAAATCGCGCTCGCGGACATTTACCGTGGAGTGGAGTTTTCGGAGACCTCGGCTCGTTAACTCGATTGCGACGGGGAGCCTATGGCATGGCTGACCTCCATGTTTTGGGTGTTTAGGAGAAATTGGGAATTCTGCGGCGATTGCCATTGCCATTCCTAACCTAGGACGTATCCTGATGTTCGTAGGATATTTCCGGCAGACTAGATGAAAAACAACCCGGCTCCGCTGGGGGGTTAGTTAAAAAGTAAGCCGACGTGATCGGATCCGTTTCAGGACCCGATCGCGTCGGCTTTTTTCGTTTTGCAGTGGTCCCAGCTCAGCCAGGTCGCCATTTTTTCTTTCACGACGGACTGAGCCGAACGTTATGCGAATGGATCTCGCCACCCAGGAGCAAGTAAACATGGCAACGCCGCTTCACGTGCTGTTTCTTGAAGACAATCCCTCCGACGCCGAATTGGCGCTGCACTCACTGCGCCGAGCCGGCTACGATCCGATCGCGGATCGAGTCGAATCCGAGCAAGGATATAGGGACCACTTGAAACCGGTTCCCGACATCATTCTCGCCGATTTCTCCATGCCGGGGTTCGACTCGCTGCGCGCCCTGGAGATCATGCAAGACCTCTGTCTGGACATTCCATTCATTATCGTCTCGGGCACCATCGGCGAGGAGCGCGCGGTGGAAGTCATGCGGCGCGGCGCGGCCGATTACATCATCAAGGACCGGCTGGCTCGCCTGGGTCCAGCCGTCAAGCAGGCCCTGGCACGCTGGTTGCTCAAGGCTGAAAAGCTCAAAGCCGATCAGACCGTCGCTCGGTTGGCCGCCATCGTCGAGACATCCGGCGATGCCATCGTCACCCAGACTCTTGACGGCACCGTTACCAGCTGGAATCGCGCCGCCGAACATCTCTTTGGGTACACCGCAATGGAGATGCTCGGCCAGAATATCTCGGTTTTGGCTCCGCGCAGCCGGCGGCAATCGGACACACCCGAGGATCATCAGGACATTATGAGCAAGCTCAGCGATGGGAAACATATCACGGCGTTTGAAACGGTGCGTGTGCGCAAGGATCGGCGACGCATCGAAGTGCTTTTGAGCATATCTCCCGTTCGTGACGCCAACGGAGTCGTGACCGGGGCGTCGGCCATCGCCCATGACATTACGCTGAGCAAGCGGTCCGAGCGTTATCTGACCACGGAACAGGCCGTCACCTGCATCCTTGCCGAATTCAAAGGCCTGGAAGAAGCCGGTCCAAAGGTGTTGCAGACCATCGCCGAGTCCCTTCGCTGGGAGGTCGCGGTGCTCTGGATAATCGATCCCAAGGCCAATGTCCTGCAGCGCATGCACGTTTGGCATTCAACCTGGGCGGACACGCGATTCATCGAAGCTCTGAGCCAAAAGACCTTGCTAGGACCGGGCGGGAGTGTTGCCGGGCGCGCCTGGAGCACGGGCGAACCCGTCTGGGAGCCAGGCATCACGATCGACAGCCTCGCAACGGAAACCTCCGCGCCGACGCACGAGGGGATGCGCGGCGGCTTCGGCTTGCCGATGCGTCAGGGCGCGGAAATGGTGGGGGTCATCGAGTTCTACCATCCCGAGCTTCGAGAGCCGGACAAGCAGCTCATCGCGACCCTCGAAAACGTCGCCTGCCAGATTGGTCTGTTCTGTGAACGGCGCCGCTCCGAGGTGGCGCTGCAAAGGAGTCTCCATGAGCTAAAGATCAGCGAGGAGCGTCTCCGCACGCTGGTAATGGCATTGCCGGCGGCCGTTTATACCACCGATAACACGGGGCTGGTCACGCTTTTCAACGAAAAGGCGGTCCAGTTATGGGGACGGCGGCCAGTGCTCGGCAAGGATCGTTGGTGCGGAAGTTGGAAACTATTTCGACAGGACGGCACCCCGCTGCCCCTCGATCATTGCCCGACGGCAGTAGCGCTGCGCGAAGGCCACGGCGTCCAGGGTGAGGAACTCATCGTCGAGCGTCCCGACGGCACCAGGATGCACGTGCTGAAGCACCCGGAACCGCTGCGCGGCCCTGCCGGAGAAATCGTTGGAGTCGTCAACATGGTGGTCGATATCACCGAGATGAAACAGCTGGAGGAAAAGTACCGGCAATCGCAAAAAATGGAAGCGATCGGGCAGCTGGCGGCAGGCGTTGCCCATGACTTCAACAATCTCCTGACCGTGATCCTGGGCTACAGCGAAATCTTCCTCAACAAAATGCCGGCCGGCGACCCTGGCCGGGAGCAGATGATGCAGATCCATAACGCCGGCGAGCACGCCGTCGTCCTTACCCGCCAACTCCTTACCTTCGGCCGCAAGCAAATGCTGTCCCCGGTCGTGCTCGATCTCAATTCCCTGCTTGAGGAGTTAGAGAAGATGCTGCCGCGCCTGATCGGAGCGGACATCGAGGTGACCACCATACTGCAAGGCGGCCTTGGATGCGTGGAAGTCGATCCCGGACAAATCCAGCAAATCGTCATCAACCTGGTCGTCAACGCCCGCGATGCCATGCCCACGGGCGGCCATCTCACCATCCAAACGCAAAACGCGGTTGTATCGCAAGCCCAGCTACGGCAGCATGCGGAAAACCAGCCCGGTGCATACACGCAACTGTCGGTCAGCGACACCGGCTGCGGCATGAGCGAGGCGACGAAGGCGCGCATCTTCGAGCCGTTCTTCACCACCAAGGAGGTCGGCAAGGGGACCGGTCTGGGGCTGGCCACGGTCTATGGCATCGTCAAGCAGAGCGGCGGCTTCATCGAGGTCGAGAGCGCACCGGGAACAGGCAGCACTTTTCGCATTTTTTTGCCCCAAATACGCCAAAAGGCGCCGATCAAGGAAGCCAGCAACGGCAAGCTGAAGATGCCCAGCGGAACGGGGACGATTTTGCTGGTGGATGACAGTGACGAATTGCGCGACCTGGCGCGGCTGGTCCTGGAGGCGGCCGGCTACAAGGTCCTCACCGCCAAAAATGGCGGCGACGCGTTGCGTGTCAGCTATGACTATGCGGACGTCATTGGGTTGCTGGTCACGGACGTGGTGATGCCGAAGATGAGCGGCCGCCAATTGGCCGACCTGTTGCTTCCAGCGCGGCCGAAAATGAAGGTGCTGTTCATGTCGGGGTACACGGACGACACCATGGTGCGTCACGGCATCCTGGACGCGGGGATCAGTTTTCTGTGCAAGCCCTTCACGCCAATGGGGCTGGCCCGGAAGGTACGCGAGGTCCTAGACGCCTCGACAGGGCAACAAGAGGTCGCCCACGCCGGCTGCGCTTCACCACTCGCTGTGCCTGGCCTCGTCAGACCTTGAGCGCTGCAACTCACAAAGAAGGAGCTCCCTTATGCACCGTTTATTGATCGTCGATGATGAGGCCGGCTTCCGCACGATGTGCCGGCTCGCCTTGCTCTCTGAGGAATATCTAATCGATGAGGCGGAGGATGGCCGTCAAGCCTTGACCGCCGTCCACAGCAAGCGCTACGACATCGTCTTGCTCGACATTGATATGCCAGGAATGCAAGGCACGGAAGTCTGCCGTCGATTGCGTGAGAATCCTCCCTTTCGCCACCTGAAAATCATCATCCAGTCAGGCGGAACCACCGCGGACGAGATGTCCCAAATGATGCTGGCGGGCGCGGACGACTTTTTGAGTAAGCCATTTAGCATCATGCAGCTTCGCGCCCGCGTTCAAGCGGCGCTGCGGCTCAAGAGCGCAAGACCAAGCGGATTCGCTGAACCAGCACCTTTTGGCTGTCAACCAAGACTTGAAAAGCGGCCTCCTTGATCGCGACGGCGACCTCCTGCAAGCACGAAACACCTTGGTGCTCGCTTTGGCAGACCTCGTGGCTCTTCGAGATGCGGATACCGGAGCCCATTTGATGCGCCTGCGGCATAACTGTCGTTACCTGGCGGAAGAAGCAACCACCGCGGCACCGTTCGCTGGTCAGCTAGACACCAATTTCATTGACATGCTGGCATGCTGTGCCCCGCTGCACGACATTGGCAAAATGGGGTTGGCTGACCGCATTCTCCTCAAGCCGGGGAAATTGACGGCGGAAGAACGTATCGTCATGCAAACGCACACCACAATTGGGGCCAAAACCCTTCAGAGGGTTGCCCAGCGGCACACTTTCGCCCATGGCTTCTTGAAGATGTCCATTGACATCGCACGGCATCACCACGAACGCTATGACGGAGGAGGATACCCCGACCGATTGGCTGGCGACAACATTCCACTGGCAGCGCGTTTTGTCGCCATTGCCGACGTTTACGACGCCTTGCGCTCCCGGCGCTCGTACAAACCCGCCCTGTCGCACGCCACGGCAGTCAAAATGATGCTGGAAGAGTTTCAAGGCCATTTTGATCCAATGCTATTTCGGGCGTTTAACCGCTGCAGTGCCAAGTTCGAACAGACATTGCATGACTTTGGCGACCCCGCAATTCCCGGTTTTTTGGTCCAATCGAAATAACGCAAGCGCTGAGGGGGCTGCGCAGCCCCCATGATCCGGTCAAGGGGCGGTTGCGAGTATCGGGCTGACAGCGAACTATTGCAAGCTTTTGGCGGCGATTGCCTCAGGAATCTGCGCAAAAAAAAGTGATGCACCCGTGGTGGGGTGCATCACTCTGAGAAGCCGGCTCCAACGTGGAGTCCTAGCTATTGGGCACGGTGACGGGGCTAGCCCTTTTACGTTTTCGCATGGCAAAGAACAGCATCGGCCCGCCTAGCACGGCCAGGACGATGGCGGCCGGCTCCGGGACGACATTGCTGGGGACGTGGCCGTGGGGTGAGGTTTGGTGCTGGCTTTGGTTTTGTCGCTGGGCCTGGGCCTGGAACTGGGCTTGCTGGTTGATCAAGGTGTTCGTGACCGTGACGGTTTGAGTTTGACTGCCGGCCTGGTTCCCCGTCCCCGTGGCGTTGCTGTTGCCGTTACCAGTGCCGGTACCGCCACCGGTGCCGCCACCAGTGCCGCCACCGATCCCGCCACCACTGCCGCCACCGATGCCGCCCCCGCCGAGAGGCGTTCCCAGACCACCGCCAATACCACCGCCGCCGCCGATGCCGCCGCCCGTGCCACCGCCAAGACCGCCGGTCATGCCGCCGCCCATCCAGTTGCCGCCGCCACCGCCGCCGCCGCCGCCGGACCCAACCGGCGTCGGGACCGTGCCTGGGCCGGCGATCTGTCCCTCACCGACGCCCGGCCCGTTGCCATCGACCAACCCGACAGCCACGATGCCACCAGCATCTGTGCCGGCGACTCCTGCTTTCGGCGCGGAGATAATGCGGACCACTTCGTCAACAGGCGGCAGGTTGGAGGTGAAGCCAAATACCACGCTGTGCTTACCCAGACCGAGTATCTGGTTGCCGCGCCAATCGACTTTCAGATAGCCGCGGGCCAGGTTTCTGCCCACGGGCAGCAGCTCAGTGAGGCTGTCGGCGTCGGCACCCAGATAAGGCATGCCCAGGCCATAAGGCAAGCCCACGCCGATTTCAGCCGGCCGTTCGGCGGGTTGAAGCTGGACAAAGGCCGGTTCCATGCCGCCGTTGGACCCGGCGACCAGCATGTTTTCTTGCCAGCTCACGAGCTTGACGCCCTTGGTCTTGAGCTCGCTCAGATCCTTGTAAGCGGTGGCGGCTCGCAAGTTCAAATTGCTGCGGTCCAGCCCGAAGCTGTTTTTGAGATCGTGGAGCGTGAAGGCCGGCGAAAGGGATTGGTAACCGTGGTAGGGCAAAGATTCCAAAACCGGGGGATAGCTGGAAAAGGCCATGGTGATTTTGCGGTCGGTTTTGCCGTCGGCGGCAAACACCTCCTTGCCGCCTAGTGTGCGGTCCACCTGGCGGGCCGAGAAGGCGGTGTTGGTGAAATGCCCCCACGAGGTAATTTCCCTGGCATCGACCAGCAGCTTGACCGTGGCGGAAACGATGTCCTCGGTGCGGAAATCGCGGAAGGCGGCGCCGATGGCCATCTCCTTCTTCGGATCGAGGCCGCGGTCGTTGACGACCATGTAGACGTAGAGATAACGGGCGTTGACATCGAATCCCGGCGAGAACTGGCCGTTGAAGGCACGGCCTTCACGGAACATCTCGTCAATCCCGGCGAAACCGGTGCCGTAGACGTCGCCGCTGACGCCGAGGCCAGTGCGCTCAAAAACGCCGAAGTAAACAGTGCCGCCCAAAATGCGGCCCTTGTAGTCGTCGTCCCAGGCGATCTCGATGACTTTGCCGTCTTTGACCAAATCGTTGGGGTTGCCTGGGCGGGTGTAGCCGGCGCGGATCAATGAGGTTCTTTTGGCACGCGGTGCATCGAGGAGTTCCTCCTTGGGCTGGTCCTTGTCCTGGGCGTCTTTGTCCTTGGACTGTGCCGCCAAAGGCCCCACGAGCATGGTCGCCGCCAAGCCCACGAGCACTAGCGCTGCTGGTTTCCACAATGACAATCGGAAAAGCGTATTCGACATGGTTGAAGGTCTTTCGTGCAAGGATTCACAAGCCGGGTTGCCAACTTCTCAGCAGCCTATAAGGCAATTGGCGTGCCGTCTGCTGCTGAACCCGCGGTTTTCGATTGTCTGGAGCGAATATCCCTGGAAAACCAGGCACTTTGCCTAGCCCAAGGCACCGCGGCCCCACTGCCCCGATCCACTTGCTCTCGACTGCCGTACATCGCCAAGGCCGCAGTTTACACATCGCGTTAAGCTTGGTTAACATTGTCCAGTAGGTCCCGCCTGGCGGGCGGGACCTGTGACGGTCGATTTTCCGTTACGGTCTGGCGCGATCGACACCCTGGCCGCTTAAAAGCTCCCGCCCGGCAGGCGGGACCTAACGCACCCGGATTTATCCAAATTCGCCAATTTCACATTATAGCAAACGGCGGAAAACAAGCCAGTGGACGGCGGCGGACGCGGCGTTTGATGGCGTAAACCCATTCCAAGCAGCCGGTTAGGTAGAGCTCGAGATTCAAAATGCTATGAAAATCCGGCACCGGCACCCGCGGGAGGATCGATTCATGGAGGTGAGGGTAAATGAAGCGGCCATACCCCGATAGACAGCCTTCGTAACCGGCCTCATGCACCAGCGGCAAGCGCTCAGGAAGGAAGTTGTTTTTGGTGCCAAAGGGATAGGCCAGCCAGCGCGCGGGCCGGCCCAATCGACTTTCCAGCGTGCGTTTGGATTCGATCAGCTCGGAGCGCATTTGCTCGACGGAAATCGCCGCCAGGTTGGCGTGGGTGACGGTGTGGGAGGAAATGTCAAAACCCATGTCAACCATCTCGTGCAGGTCATCCCAGCTCAAATTAGGCATGCGGGGCAGGTGTTTATCCCACTCGAAAACGGTGTCGGTGCCCACAAACGCCGTGGGCACGAAAAAGCTGGCGGGCAGCCCAAAACCGGCCAGGACGCGGGCCGCGAAGAGGTTGTCGCGATAACAGTCGTCGAAGGTGATGGCAACCGTCCGCCTGGGCACGGGGGCGCCGGTTTTCAGGATGCGAAACACTTCGCTGAGCGGCACGACGTGGAAGCCACGGCTAAGCATCTCGCAAATCTTGCGGAAGCGACGAGTGCTGACGGTCAGACCGTCCTCGGGAATGTCGTCGGTGACGCGGTGTAACAGCAGCACGGCCATGAAAGGAGGGTTGGTGCGGCGCGCTACTGCTTCCTGGGCGTGCATGGCGCCTGAATACTTGTAAAGGCCGCAGAGCGCTGCTTTGGCGATGGTCTTCATGTCAGCCAGCGATAGCTTGGGAAACGTGAGTTAGAAGCCGGTTAGGCCGTCCATGGCGAAAGCAAATGCGCCTGTCGGGCGCGGAACCCATAAATCTATATGAGATGCCCATAACTTGAACCATAGCGGAGATCAACGGTGCGCAAAGGACTGGTGACAGGCGGCGCGGGATTCATCGGATCACATTTGGTCGAGGCCCTGCTGGCCCAGGGTTGGGCAGTGCGCGTGCTGGACAATTTGAGCACGGGCAAGTTGGCAAACCTGGCGGCGGTGCGGGACCGGGTCGAGTTCGTGCAGGGCAGCGTGGCCGACGCCGCGGCGGTGCAGCAGGCTGCGACAGGCTGCGAGGTCGTCTTCCACCTGGCGGCGCTGGCCTCGGTGAGCCGCAGCATCGAGGCGCCGCTTGAATCGCATGAAGCCTGCGCGACCGGAACAATCACGGTCCTGGAAGGCGCTCGCCGGGCGGGAGCCCGCCGCGTGGTTTACGCCGCCAGCAGCAGCGCCTATGGCGATCTGCCAGGCGCGGTTCGCCAGGAGACGGAGCCGGTCATTCCGCTGTCGCCTTACGCGGCGGCCAAGCTTGCGGGCGAGTTTTATTGCCGTTGTTTCACCACCGTTTATCGGCTGGAGACGGTGCGTTTGCGGTTTTTCAACATTTTTGGTCCGCGTCAGGATGCCAGCAGCCCCTATTCCGGCGTGATCGCCTTGTTTCTGGCGGCCATGTCCGAAGGCCGGGTGCCGCGCATCGACGGCGACGGGCTGCAATCCCGCGATTTCGTCTACGTGGCCAACGCGGTGCAAGCGCTCGCCAAGGCGGCCGATGCGCCGGCCGCGGTGGGCAATGTCTACAACATCGGGCACGGCGGCAGCATCACCGTGCTGGATCTCGTCAAGCATCTCAACGACCTGCTCGGCAAAAACGTGCAACCCACCTTCGGTCCGGCCCGCCCCGGCGACGTGCGCCATTCGCAAGCCGACATCACGCTGGCCCGCCGCGACCTCTCGTATGACCCAAACATCCCGTTTGCGGAGGGGCTACGGCGCGACATTGGACTGGCATCGTTCGCTGCGCAACTGATGACCGCAGGTTAGCGACCAGCTCAAAATCCAGGCGCTTCGGCCACGCCGCCCGTCCAGCCCGCTTCGGCCGCCTTGACCAGGTTGTACATTTCGCGCGCGGTGACGTAGTGGTAGTGGAACTTTGGTTTACGGCCGGCCTCAGCGGCAAGGTCGGCATGAAAGCGGACCATGGGTTCACCGAGCAGGGCCTCATGGCTGGCTTCTTCCGCCCCGTGGGAATGAAGTTTGACAAAGAACCAATCCGGCCGGGCCGGAATCTGCACCCGGGCCCTCAGCCAGTTGTGCACGCGGCCTAGCGTCGCGGGCTGACTGTTCTGCAGGCAGCCATTCTCAAGACGAGGAAGCAAGCCCGCCTTGGGCCGGCGCCAGTCATAGACCAAAGGCCCCTGCACGAGCAGCAAGCTGCCAGGGGGCCGCGGTCCGGTACCCACGTCGAGGCCGGCATCATCGAGGACCGCGGTTGGCCGACACGCTGCACGGCGTAATAGATGCTGTTGATTTTGCGCGCCTGCGTCACGTGCGGCGCCGACGGCATCGTGAAGTCGGCGTAGCATCCCGTTTGCCGGAGCACGTCCAGTTCCTCGTTGACGCCGCACCAGCGTCCGCCGGGCAAGCTATTGCAAAGCGTCCAGTTGCCGTGGACAAAACCGTATGCCAGTTCACCGGTTACTCTGTGCCTTGCCAACAGGCCGTGCCTGCGTGCGAGGATGTCCTTGAACTCCAGCAGCCGCTTATGCAGGGTGGCGGCGGTGTCGCCGTCGTGATGCAAGTGCATCTCGACTTCACCGAACCCGGCCTGACACAACTGCGTGAGGGCATCGACGTGGGCCGCGTCGTATTCCTCGATCGGATAGAAAAAGGTATGCCGCGGACAACGCCCGTCGCTGTCGCGAAAAGCCCCGAATTGGCGCGGGTATTCGCCCAGCCAGCGGTCGAGGCGGGCCTGGGCTCGCTCCGGCGAGGCCTTGCCGCCCTTGGGCTCGAAATGATCGGCGAAGCACAGAATGACGTGGACTTCTTCATCGTCACGCGGCAGGCGGCGTTTGAACGTCTGCAAGACATAGGGCCCAATCCACTTGTCGAAACCGCGCCGGCGCAGGCGCCGCCCAAGGACCACGCCGGCGCACAGGGTCAAAATCGCCAACCCAACCAGCAGCGGCATCATGGCTAAGAGCCTGTTGCAAAAAAGGGGACAGTCCCTCTCGCATGATTAATGTTTTTGGAAAAATCAGGCCTGCAAAAGGGACTGTCCCCTTTTTTGCAACAGGCTCTAAACCTTCACGGCTTTTTGGTAGGTGATTTTGCGCCAGGACTTGCTTGTTCGGCCCGTCACCCAAACCCAAAACGCCAGCCACGCCGCCGCATTGAGCACGACAAGCGAAGCAGCGGCGGCCGCGGGCCTCAGGCGGCCGCCAATGGCGTGGACATTGCCCAGGATGGCCAGCAGATAGAAGGCAACCTGGGCAAGAAATAGCGTTTGGTACACCACACCCGGCAGGACTGCGCAGGCAACCAGCATCGCCAGCAAAGCCCACGGCACCGCCAGACGCATGAGCTTGTGCGACACAAACTGAAACCAAACGGGATTGCGCCATGGCAGCAGCGTCCGCGGCAACCGCGCCACGAGCTGAAAATTGCCGGCCAGCGTCCGCACCTTGCGTCGAAACTCATCGCTGGCTCGCTCTGGCAAACGGTCGAACGCGATGGCCCGTTGCTCGTGAATGACGCGATATCCTTGCATCGCCACCCACATGGGCCAGTAAACGTCGTCGAGAATGGTCCCCGTGGGGACGCCAGGAAACAGATCGCGGCGCACCGCAGGATCGCTCCGGTGACGCCGACGGTGGAGCGTATGTCGCTTTCCTTCTTGCGCAGCCATTTCTCATAGCGCCAGTACAGTCCCACACCGGCCATCACGCCGGGGGATGACTCCACCACCAGGTCGCCGCTGACGGCACCGACGAATGGGTCGGCAAAATTCTCCAGCAGCAGCTCCAAGGCGGCGGCGTCCCAGCGCTGGCGGCAATCGGCGAAGGCCAGAATCTCAGATTTGGCCGCGGCCGCTCCCGTCGTAAGAGCGGTAGCCTTGCCCTGGGGCGTGGGCAACTCGATGACCTGGACGCCTTGGCCGGCGTGGCGCCGCGCCTGGGTGGTGGTGCCGTCCGTCGAGCCGTCGGAAACCACGATGATTTCGCCTGGAGCGCCGGTCGAGGCCAACAGTGCCTGGAGCTCGGCAATGCGCTCGCTGATGCGTGCCTGCTCATTTTGCGCAGATGACAAAGCTGACGCTGGCGGTGTGTCCGGCGCGGCGACGCGGCGGCCGCTGGCGCAGTTTCGCAACCGCGGCCAGGATGACCGCATAGCCCACGTAGGCGTAGAGCACGCAAAAAAAACAGAGCCAAAAAATGATTTCCATCAGATTCCGATTTTCACGCCAAAACGGTCCTTGAAATCGCGGCGTGCCTGGAGCATTCTTGTTTCATCGCCGCCATGGACCAGACGCGGATCCGGCCGCCAGCAAAAGGGAGCGATGTCCTGTGTCCAATCCTGCCCTGCCGCCAAGGCGTGCCGCTTGACGACCTCGTTGAGTCGCCGCGAGCTGGGGTGGCAGGAAATGTTTTCTTCCGCCCATTGCCGGGGAGAGAACGTTTCCGCGCGCTCGATCAGGTCGGTCAATTGCCGGGCGATTTGCCCTTTGTCGAGAAACACACCAGTGAGCGGGTTGATAAACGCACGGGAGCCAATCTCGGCATCCCGCAACAGTGCGCAGGGGGCATTGGCAAACAGCGCTTCCGCCACCACCACGCACGAGCCTTCACGCCGCGACAGGATAACGCTGGCGCGCGACCGGCACAGGGCGGCCGACACGGCAGGATAATCCGCATTGCTTTCGATCGTGAGTCGGTCGGCCACGCCGTAGAGCATGGCTTCGTGCAGAATGGTGTCCGCGGTCCGCCCGTCCTGGTCCTGGCCGACCAGCATGATACGGAACCTGCGCGGCATTTCGCAAGGGCGGCAAACAGGGCGTGGTGCCGTTTAACCTTGGCGAAGTTGGCCACCATGATGAGATCGATATCGCGTTGGGCCATCGGCCGCGGTTGGAACAGCTCCGGCAAGACCCAATGCGACGCATAAAGCGGCACCACCACGAAATGCGTCGAAACCCGCGGCAGCACATCCAGGTCGCCGGCGTTGCTGATGAGCGTAAAGAACTTGCCGGGATAGGCGGCCGCGAACACATAATTGGCTAAATTGTGCGGGCTGGAACTGGGCGCAACGACCAGATCGTAACGTTCGCTAAACTTCTGCAAATCGCAGTGCTGGAGCAGCCTGAACCACTCCTTTTCGAAGGCGGCGAACAATACCCCTTTTTCGCGCGGCCCCACCCAGGGCTTGAGCACCAGGGCCCGCGGCAGCCACGGCACGGCGACCTGGTCGACAAATGCCCCCCAATCGACCTCCTTCGGCCGCAATGCGCCAAACGATCGTGTATCTGCTCCTGAATCCACTGGACGCCGGTCTGGCTTTCCGCGAAGCGGGCGGCGGCGCAGAGCTTTTGGATGGAGCGGGCAAGCACTTGCTGATCGCCGTTGACCGAGGGCGCGCGCCACCGTGAATAGAGGCTCACCAGGCCGCGCACCAGCGGGCTGTACTTGAGCCGATCCGTCGTTTCCAGTTTCCAGCGGCTAACTAGCGCGAGCATTATTGGACCTGCTCCCAGCAAGCAGCTCAAACAGCCGCTGATACTGGGCACTCTGGGCCGCGAACATGAACTGCTCTTCCACGCGACGGCGCCCGGCAAGTCCCATGGCCAGCCGTGCGGCTTCGTCGCGCAGCCGCCATGGCAATGTGGTTTGCCAAAGCCGGCACGTCACCGGGCGGCACCAGGAAGCCGCTGACGCCGTCCTCGATCACTTCAGGCACTCCGCCGACGGCCGTGGCGACCACCGGCACGCGAGCGGCGAAAGCCTCCAGGACAATGACGGGCAAGCCTTCGGTGTGACTGGGCAGTGCCACCACGTCAAAATGCGGCAAATAATCTTCGAGGTTGCCGCGAAATCCGGGCAGGACAACATGATCGGCCAGGCCAAGCCGCGCGATCAGCCGCGTTAGCTCTTTCCGCAACGGGCCTTCCCCAAAAATCACGACGCCAAGGGATGGATCGCTCCGGGCGAGCAGCGCCGCGGCCTGGATGAGCTGGTCCACGCCTTTTTCAGGGCTGAGCCGGCCGGCGGCGCCAATGATGCGGCCACGCGGCGTTTTGAAGAAACTCTGCAATTCCTGGCGGTAACGCGGGTCGGCGTTGGCGAACTTCTCCAACGCCACCGCGTTGCGAATGACGTGGATCCGTTCGGGTCGAGTCGCGGTCAGACGCACCTTGGCGGCCTGAGCTTCGGACACGCACACCACGGCGTCCATCCAACGCAGCGCCAGCCGATCGACCGTTTCGTAGACACGAACCTTCCAGGTCGCGCCGGTCCAACCGTGCGACACTGAAACGGCGGGGATGCCGCACTGCCGGGCCGCCAGCCAACCGATCAGGTCGGGTTTGTAGCCGCTGCAGGACACCAGGTCGGCACGCAAACGGCGTAATTGCCTGACAACTTCATGGACGGCCCGGCGCACGGCGGGGAAATTGTGCTCGAGCTCGACGGCGCAGAGGCCTTGGCGCCGAACCTCTTCGAGCAACGGCCGGCACCTGCCTCCTTCCGAGAACGAAAGGAAGGTGGTGCGGTACGGCCGCGGCAGGGCCAGCGCCAACCCCAGCATTTGCCGCTCCGGACCGCCAAAGAAGGGCGAGGCCATCAACTGGACGATGTGCATGGCCGCGCCTCTCCTTGTCGGCATTCTTCCCAAACCTTTTCCAGCTTGTCCGCCAGCACGTCCCAATCGTAGCGATCCAGGACCAATTGACGGCCGCTGCTGGCCATGGCGCGAATTCGCTCGGGGTTGCGGATCGCGTCCACCAGCGCGCTGGCCAGCGCGGGCGCATCGTCGGCACAAACGTAATGGCGGCCTGGCTCCAGGTTCAAACCTTCGGCGCCCACTGTCGTGGAAACGACAGGCAATCCGCAGGCCAGCGCCTCCAGGATTTTCAGCCGCGAACCGCCGCCGATGCGCAGCGGCACGGCCATGACGCCGCTCTGCCTGAGGAAGGGCCGCACGTCGGGCACATCGGCGTGCAACTCGACGCCGGGCATGGTGTGAACACGCTGCACCAATGCCGGCGGCGGATGGCGGCCAACCACGGTCAATCGCGCCGTGGGCTCCCTGGCCAGCACGTCCGGAAATATCCGATCGAGAAGAAGATTCAAGGCATCGAGGTTGGGCCGCCAGTCGAGCGCTCCCAGGAAAAGAATGCGATTGGCCTGGCCGCCGCCGTTGATGCCGTCGAAGTACGCGCGGTCGATGCCGTTGTCCACCACGTCGACGCGGCATGCCGAAATCGTCTCGCAGGAGGCGGGCGTCGTCAGGACTGACGGCGACGACCCGCGTTGCCGTGGAAAAATAGCTGTGCTCGAAGCGCCGCATCCTTTGCCATTGCATTTTGAGAAAGAGCCGCCGCAGTGGCCCGCTCGCGGTTTCATGATAGCGTTGCCAGAGGAGAGTATCGACGTTATGAGCAATGACGACGCGCCGGGCCGACGTCAGCGGCAAGGTCCGCAGGTACGGCAGCCACTCGAACTGCCACACATCCACGGCATGCGTGGCAGCATATTGCGCCACCGCCCGGCGCATCGGCGCTGTCGTGGGAAGCGACCGAGTAGGGCAGGTCCGAAAACAACACATTGCCGGCAAGCCGCGCCAGGAACCGCGGCCCCGCCTTGCGCGGCACCGGATGGTCGACTAAAATCGTCTCAATGCCATGATCTTCAAGGTAGGCACGCGCTTGACCGGATGAGGGCAGGCTGCCGTCGCAGCGGCCGATGTAGGTTAGCTGGTGCCGCTTGGCGAGGCGCAGCATCAGATGCAGCGTCCGCAGCCGTTTGCCGGACGTTGGCGGGTAGGAGACGTCGCCGTCAATGATGACTGTATGCATGGTTTGCAAGACTTAGAGGCTATCCGGAATGCCTCTTAATGACAGCACCTGTAAAGGTCGAGATAATCATTGATCTTGCTGGCAACCGAAAAACGCTCGACGGCCGTGGCGCGGGCGACCTCGCTGAGCAGGCGGCACTCCTCGGGCGTCTTTTCGGCGAGGCGGCAAATGGACTCGGCCAGAGCCTGGTGATTGCCAGCGGGGAACAGGATGCCAGTGTTTCCATCGTCGATGTATTCGGGAATGCCGCCGACCCGGCTGGCCACCACCGGCAACCCCGTGCTGAGCGCTTCAATGTTCACCAGACCCGCGGCTTCCGCCCAAAGCGACGGACAGACCAGGCAGTCGGCGCCTTGCATGAAGGGCTGCACAAGTGCTTGCTGGCCGAAGAACTTGACGCGATCCTCGACGCCAAGCTCCACCGCCAGTGCTTTCAAATTCGCGGATTCATCCCCCCCGCCGACAATCCACAACGCGGCGTGGGCAGGGGTGAGGGCGATCGCCCGGATCGCCACATCGATTCCTTTTTGCGGAATCAAATGGGCCACCGCCAGCGCCACAAAACGGTTTTCGCAGCCGTGCTCACGGCGGATCGCTTCGCGCACCTTTCGATCAGGCCGGAAACGGTCGGTGTTGATGAAGTGAAGACAGCATTCCAGGTTCGACCAGTTGCGTTGGGCGGTGAGGCAGTCGTGGACGAAATGGCTGACGCACCAGACCTTGCGATAACGCTTGAGCAACACGCTTTTCACCAGGCCGCCTATGCCCCTGGCCGGCGCCGGCATCGGCAGGTCGCGCGAGTTGTGATCCGTGAAATAGTGGCGCAAGCGCGGCCGCAACGCCGACAGGGCCAGCATGTAGCCGTTGACGGGTGCATAGAAACTCCAGTGCACAAGCTGGATCTGGTGCCGGCTTATCAACTCGTTGAGCCGCAGCAGCTTTTTCCAGCGAAAATGCCACAAGCTGAGAGCCGCGCTCGGCAGGCCGGCGGCTTCAAACACCGCCGTGCCAGTCTGCGCGGGGCCGTCGGGCTCCAGGAAGACCGGCAGGAGCAAACTGCCCTCGGCGTGGAAGGCCTTGGCCAGAATAAAAATCTGTTCCTCCAATGAACCGAGTTTTTGCGTGCCGTCCAGGGCGATGGCGTAAAGCACTCGTGGCAGGGGTCGGCCACTGGGGAGAGTCGCGCTGATGTTGGCGGCGATCATGGGGGTGACCGAGTTAAGCCGCACTGGGAAAATAGAGTGATTCATACGCGGCTACCATGCGGCTTGCGGCAAAAGATTTCTCGACGCGCAGGCGGCCTGCGCGACCCAGAGCCAGACTCCAGGCCAGGTCCCCAGTCAGACGCAAGATGGCATGCGCCAAACTGGCGGGGTCCTTGGCAGGCACAAGCAGGCCCGTTTGGCTGTCGATCACCACTTCCGGATTGCCGCCCACCCGTGTCGCTATGGTCGGAAGGCCCCGCGCCAGCGCTTCCAGTAAAGTCAGCGAAATGCCTTCGGTCAACGACGGTAAGACGAATAGTCGCGCCCGAGCAAGCAGGCCGGCCACGTCCCGCACTTCGCCGAGAAAGGTCACGCGGGAGCCGAGGCCAAGTTCCGCCGCCAGTTGCTCGAGGTCCGCGCGGCAAGGGCCCTCACCGGCGATTTCCAGACGCAAGCTGGGTTGCTGCTCAACAGCGAGGGCCAATGCACGCACCAATGTGCCGATATCTTTTTCCGGACTGAGTCGGGCCACCACGACCACCGGTCCCGACGGATTTGGTCCCGCATACTGGAACCGATCCAGGTCGATGCCGTTCCATACGGTGGTCACCCGCCGCGGCGAAATGCCTTCACGAACAGCCGCGCGTGCGCTCTCCTGGGAAACGCAGACATAACTGTCGACCAGGCGGGCCGCGGTGCAAGCGAGCAGTGTTTGCCTGGTTGAGACAGATGCGAGACGGGCGAAGTGCCGCATGTGCACCACGCATGGCACGCCGGCCATCCGCGCCGCCGCGGCGCCGTAGATCAGCGGCTTGTTGTCGTGGGTGTGAACCGCATCCGGCCGCCAGCGGCGCAGCCACGTGGCGACATGCACGGCGATACCAGGCCGGAATCCGTCTGGCGCATGAAGAGCGCTGACCGGCCAGCCGGCGGCCTCGATGTCCTTGCCTAACTTGCCGGCTGTCGTCAGCGACAGGAACGACAGGTCAAAGCGGCGGCGGTCAGCATGGCGAGCAAATTCCAGCAGCAACTTTTCCTGGCCGCCAGTGTCGAGGCCCAAAGTAATATGCGCGATGCGCCGCCGCCGCGGTGTGAAACTGTTCAGACGCATGTCATGTCAGATCAGGTCCGCGAAGCCGTCCTCGACGCGCCGGAAGTAAAGACAACCAACCAAAAACACGACCACCACGATCCCACAAGACATCGCGAAGGCGAGCCAGTCGATCTCGCGCCCAGCACGGCCGCGCGGAATGCCCCCACCAAACCGTTGAGAGGATTCAGCGTCACCAACGAATGCGGCCAATCGGAAGACGTGGCCGCGGGCACGGGCAGATAAACGGCTGGCGTCGCGAAAATCCACAGTTGAACCATGAACGGAACGACGTAGCGAACGTCGCGATAGGCCACGTTCAGCGCCGCCAGCAGCGTGCCGAAGCCGGCGGCGGCCAGTGCGATGGGGGCCAGCATGAGCGGCACCAGCAGCACCGTCCAGCCCGGCGGCACGTTTTCCCACCACATCACGACGAAAAGCAGCACAAACGCCATGAGGAAGTCGATGAACGCCGAGCCGACGGCGGCAAACGGCATGGCCAGGCGCGGAAAATAAACCTTGGTGATGAGCCGTTCCGAGCCGATCACGCTGTTGCCGGCGGCTGTCAGGCCGGTGCTGAAAAACGTCCACGGCAGCAGGCCGCACAGGACAAAGACGGGATACGATATTTCGTCATCCTTGAAGCCGGCGACGCGGCTGAAGAAGATCGTGAAGACCACCATCATCATGGCTGGCTGCAGCACGCTCCAGGCCACGCCCAGCAATGTTTGCTTGTAACGCACCTTCACGTTGCGCCAGATCAGAAAGTAGATCAGCTCGCGGAACCGCCACAATTCGCGCACATTGATCAGCTGCCACCCACGAGGCGGGCAGATCATACTTTCGACCTGGTCATCGCTGACTGGCGCCTGGGGCAGTGTTTCGCCAAGCATCGGGGCGTGAGCAGGAGCTTCGGTTTGTGTCGGCATGGGTGCTTTCAGGCTTTGAATACACGGACGAACATGTATGTGGCCGTCCAGAACAAGGCACTGCCAAAGGCCATTTGCCGGATCCGGCGCGTGTCGAGCCGTACAAGGAAGGTCGGCGCTTGCCGCCCTGCCACGATGGCGGCAGCGGCGACCAACCCCAGCAGCAAATAGGTCGGCACCGCGTCGATGCGCGACAGCGACAAAATGCCCACGAAGTAGGACGCAAGGATGGCAGCCAGGTAGGGCAACATTCGGCGCAGCTCTGGATCGGCCACCTGCTGCCGGTCTTTCAGAAGCTTGAGCACGATCACGCCGGCGAAAAAGAAGGCGCCGAAGAACAAGGTGCCGCCGAACATGCCCAGCTCGGCGTAAGCGTTCAGGAAGGAATTGTGGGCCGCTCTGCCGACCATGGTGCCCATTTCTCCCATGCCGATGCCGAACAGCGGCGCGGTCATCATGGCCGAGAGGCCGTCGCTCCAAATCTGAATGCGCGCCTGGCCTGTCCCTTCCGATGTGGAAATGCTGGCCATGCGGCCGCCGAAAAAGAACAGGGCAACCGGCAGCAAAGGCACGCCCAGGAGCACCGTGCCGCGCCAGCCAAAGCGGGCGTAAAACAGGGCCATGAAACCCGCCAGCATGCCCAGCAGCCCGCCCCGCGAATGCGTCAGCGACAAGGCGTAAACGAAAAACAACAGCGGCCCCAACCAAAGGAAACACATGGCGCCCTGACGTCCGTCAATGCGCTTGCCAGTGAGGCAATAAATCGCAATGAACATGCCGGTGGTCAAAAGCAGGCTGAGGTCGTTCGGATCGCGGAAGATGCCCGTGCCTCGCAAACGCCGGTATTCTTCCATCATCCCAGTTTCCGGATTGTATTCACGGTCCGTCACATAGAAGCCCACGTTGCGGTCGCCGGTTTTGCTCGTTTCAACGATGCCAGGTTCCTGTTCCGGTGTCGGCAGCGTGATGATCTCGTGGTAATGGAGCACGGCCAGCACCACAAACACGACGGCACACAACCCGAAGCAGGTCAAGAAGATTCGCAGACGATAGGTGCTAGTCAGGTTGCCAATGAGGAGCACATAGTACACCACGATCTTGAAAAACTCAAAACCCGTGTCCGCGGCCGCCGTCGCGTTCCCCTGGGCTAACTGTGACACTACGACCGCAATCAGCAGGCCGAAAATGCAAAGACTGATTGGCCTGGTATCCAGGTTTTTGCTGGTGAACTGCTCGAGAACCGAGCTTAGGGAAAAGCCGAAACAGAGAATGATGAGCAATTCGTAGAGGTGCGCATTGCGGAGCTCGGGGATCTGCTCCGCGGGCCGGATCAGCAACGTGGCAGTCACCAGAAGAAAAAGGAAAAATCCCATGGCGGTAATTACACTCGGGTCGCGGGAGCGGCCGATTCCAAAGGCAATTGCTTGTAGGCCCGCTCCACGGTTTCCTGCCTGGGCAGGGCAAACAACTGCCGCAAGACACGGAAAGGCAGGGCCGCCAGCTTGGCCGCGGTGCACAACAAAATGCGCAGATCGAGCCATGCACCAGGCTGGCGGACGTAATAGAGGTCATACGCCAGCTTCAAACGCACACTGGTGAGGTCGGTGTCGGGCGGCAGCTGCACCTGGGCCAGTCCCGTGACACCTGGTTTCACCAGCAGCCGGTCCCGATAGTAAGGGATGGCCTGCTCCAACTTGGGCACAAACTCGGGCCGCTCCGGGCGGGGACCAATCAGGCTCATGTCGCCCTTGAGCACGTTCCAAAGTTGCGGCAATTCATCGATGTGCATTTTGCGCAGGAAGCGGCCCAGCCTGGTCACGCGCGGATCGTTGGGCACCGACCAGCGAGCGCCGGTCAGGCTTTCGGCGTTGTGGGCCATGGTCCGCAGCTTAAAAATCACGAACGGTATGCCATTTTTGCCAAGCCGGCTTTGGGTGTAAAGGCCCGGCCCCCGCGAAGTCAGCTTGACGGCCAGCATGGCCAAAAGGACGAGCGGCGCCGTCGCCACCAGCAACAGCGCGGCCAGAAAAAAATCGATCAACGGCTTGATACGCGTAAAGAATAGCGATGAGGGCGCCGCCAGGCCGCGCTGACACTCGCCGTTGGCATGGCGTACCACCAAGCCGGCTGGCGTACTGGTGTCCCTGGCGGTCTTGACCGACATTTTGCCTCCTCCCATGGCGGCATCCTCGATGCGTTGGCGGCTCACTGCCGCCGAGTACCCTGGATGTCCGTAAACAATGCCTGCTCCAGCACGGGCAGCAACTGCCGTAAGAAGTCGGCAGTGGCGTTGTCGTTGGCGTTTTCGTGGGCGATGTAAAGCTTGTAAAGAAACGGCTCGGCGCCAAAGGACCAGCGCGGCGAGGTCGGCGCACGCCAGCCGCCCTGATCGCCCCACGTCCACCAGATGAACAAAGCGTTGCCCGCTGCTTTCGCCGGTTGCCGAAAGCTCGCCGTCCAAAACTCGGCGGTACGGCTGCCCTTGGCGAAGAAGATCGACTTCCTGGCTTGCTCGCCCACCATCTCGAAACCCGCGCCGCTGTAGCAAATGTCCGGCGTATGCACCGACATGTGGTTAGGCCGGCCGCACATCAGGATCACGGTGATGGGGCCGGTTGCCGTGCCGCTGCTATAGCGGCGCATCCACCAGGCCGCGGCCCGCGCTTGCTGGAACGGCTCGGCATCCGTTTCGACATTGACCGCCGTCCAGGATCCTGCCGTCGTGGGCACCTCGGCCACACGCGCGCAGGCTTCTTCAAGCACCTGCGAAGTTTGCCAGCGCTGTGTCCAAATGCCATGAACCAGGCCGGAAAGCAGCAGCACCACCAGGGCGGCGATCAGAGGCAAACCACGATTGCTCATGTGGCGGACTCACTGGTGTACTTGTAAGCCAAACTGCCCGGGTCGCCCTCGGTGCCGATGACCACGGCGCCGAGCACGCGGACGCCGAGGGCCTGCAGCCGTTGCTGGGCCGTTTGCAGCGACGGCAATCGGCTGACATCGCGGAGGACCGAGAACACCACGGCGTCGACGTGCTGGCCCAGCTGCAGCGCGTCGGCAACGGGCAGCACCGGACAGGAATCGACGACGACAAAGTCGTATTGCTCCTTCATTTGCTGAAACTTGGTCCGCACGTCGTCCTGCGCCAACGCCTGCACGGCATGCGCATCCCAGTGGCCGGCGGGCATCATCCACAGCCGGCTGAGCAAGGTTGGCTTGACCACGTCGCGGAGGACCGCTTCCCCACGCAGCAGCTCGCTGAAACCCGGCTCGAGCGGCAGATCAAACAGTTTGTGAGCGGCGGGATTGCGCAGGTCGCCGTCGACCAGCAGCGTCTTGCGCCACGCCCGGGCCAGGCTCGCCGCCAGCTGGCTGGCCAAGGTGGTTTTGCCCTCGCCGCCGGAGGAGCTGGTCACCATCACGATGGTTACGCCGTCATGGCGGGCGGCGTGCAAGAGCTGGGTCCTAATGGCGTCGACCGATTCGGTGATGATGTTTTGCCAGTGCAGCTCGCGTGGCGTGGCGGATGCTTGGGCGGGTCGCCGAGCGTTGGCCGGCAGCCTGGGAATAGTACCGATGATCGGCAGGCCCATGCCCAGCTTAACTTCTTCCGTGCCATTGACCTTGCGCAGCCGATACTCCAGAAAAGCGACGACGAACATCACCAAACCGAAGGCGCCCATGGCACCGGCCGCGCCGTACTTGATGAACCGCGAATAATCCTTGCCGGTGGGCGTGTCGGCGGTCTGCAGGACGCCGATTTTCCCAAATGCCGACGGTTCCGCCTTTTGCAGCGCCACCTGGCTGGCCAGGGTGTCCTGGGTTTTCTCGGTTTGCTTGATCTCATCGCGCACCTGGTCGATCACCAGGATGCCGTTGCGCCCGCTGCTGGTGAGCTTCTTGAGTTCATTTTGTTTGCCCGCTAGCTCGGTCGTCAGGCTGCTTTCCTGGATTTTTAGCTGTTCAATGCTCTCGATCAACGCCACGATTTCCAGGTCGAGTTTTTCCACCATTTCAAGGCGCAACTGCTTTTCCGCGTTAGGACGCAGCGCGGCTTCCTTGGCCGCGGCGCTTTCCGCGAGCTTGTCCTTATCGAGTTCAAGCTTCGCCAGGGCGTTCCTGCGCTGCTCACTGTCGGGCAGGGCATTCCATTTGGCGATTTCCTGGTCAATATCCCCGATTTTGTCCGCGAACTGGCGCAAAGTGAAATTGGTGTCGAAATACCTTTTCATATCGCCCGCGGACACCGACTCCTTGGCGATGTTTTGTTTGCGGGCTTTCTTGTAAGTCAGGTCAAATTGCTTTTTTCTGCTATCGGTGCCGGCCATGTGCAAGTCGGTTTCCAGTCGCGCTATGGCAACCGTCACGGCGTTGATCATCATTTGCTGCGTCACCGGATCGGGAATGTTGAAGTCCCTTTCCTGTTTGTCCAACTGTTGGCGCAGCTTCTGGAGCTTGTCCTGGTTTTCCTTGAGACTTTTCTCCAGTTTGCTCACGCCAAGATCCCTGCGATGATTGTCGCGGGATTCGACTTCCTTGATGTAAGCCGCGACGACGGCGTTGAGTACGTCGGCGAGGTTGTCCGGCGAGTCCCCGGACAGCTTGACCGTCATGATTTCGGGGCCCTGAGTGAAGTCGGCCTTGAGGGCGTTTTCCAGCGCTTCAGGCGATTGGCCGGCGATCCTCAGCCCTGTTAGTTTTTCGCTGTTAAGGGCGGCGTTGAGCACGAGCGGGCTTTTGATGATCGCCAGCTGATTGGCCCGGTAGGTCGCCGGCTCGGTCTCGATGTCGCCTACATTCCCAACCAGAAATGGCCTGGCCTGTCTAGAGGCAAGCTCGAGACGGGCCTGCGTCACGTATTTCGGCGGAAAGACGACGGCCACGGCAGCCAGGGCTATGGCGGCAGCGGTAAAGGCCAGCGCGGTTGCCAGCACCCAGCGCCGCTGCAAGGCCATCAATAACTCACCTACCGTCGGCGTGGTCGAAAGGGCGGAGGGGCCCTGGCCGTCGGCTGCCGGACTCTGCCGGGTTAAGGCCAACGGCCGGGGTGCCGCCGCCTGGTCCGCGAAGGGCGTGGAGGGCCTTGGTTGGTTCGTCGGATTGTTGGATCGATCAGGGGGTGTCATGATTTCGTGTCTCCGATAATGCTGCCGGTTAAGGGGATGGCCGCAGCCCCCTCTTTCCGGTTTGAGGGCTCGGGCAATTCACAAAGCAACGGCTCCCGCTTTTCACGTCCGGGCTTGGCGCCGCTGAGACCCATGAGATTAATGGGCAAAGGCCGGTGCGGTTCGGCGGCAACCAGCAGGCCATCCAGGTAACGCAGCTCCAGCCACAGCATGCCCAGCGCCATGGGCATCATCAGCCAACCTGCCCAGTCGTGCAAAAGATTGCCAGCCTCCTGGCCGTGTGACCAGTGTACCACGCCCGTGGCCGTGATGCGGATGACATTGGCGATCACCGCGATGGGCACGGCACTGAAAACAATCACGAGCTTGTCGGCGAGCCGCCGCTCGATGACAATGGCCATTGCCGTGGATAGAGCGAAAAAAGTCATCATCATGCCAAGGCCGCCGCAGGCCGCGGTGACGCCTAGCTTCACATCGTCGAGGTAGATGATATTGCCCTCGGCGAGTGCGGGGAAACCCATGGTTTGCAGCAAATAGGTGCTGGAAATCGTCGCCAGACGCTGAAGCGGCTGGGCCAACGCGGTATCCGCCACGAAGGGCAACGGCAGCATGAACCACAGGAAGGCAATCGCCGGCCATGCCCAAGACAGCGCCTTTCCACCTCCCACCAGCAGGCACAATCCCGCCAGCGTCGGCAGCAGCGAAAAAGCGTCCACCGCTTCGACGCCGCCATAGGCGCCGCCAAGGCGAATGATGACGCCGGCAAACAATACGGGCGCACCCCACCAGCTTGGCATGGCGGTGGCTGGCACCAGCTGCCGGCGATGCCAAAGCACGACTCCGGCAAACACCGGTACGAGGAACCCATGCGAATACTGCGGGTTGCTGCTCCAGCGGTCCACCATCGTTCGCAGTGTGGGCCAATACGCCCATAGCACACACACTCCCAATGCCCCGTAGCAGCCCAGCAGCCACCGCAGACGTGTCGCCCACGACGTATTGACCAACGCAGTCGGCGTGGACGCATGAACCGGCAACGGCCTAGCGGGAGGTCGAAACATCGCTTGGTGAATCCGATTTCCCAGAGAACCGACTCCTGGCAGCCAACCGCGTCAACGCGGCGTTTGTGGCACCTGGCGCGCACTCCGTGCCCGTGGGTTGCGCCATTGCAGGTGGTTTCCCAAATTTTGGGTTTCGTCGTCCATGATTAATCCAACTTCAACTTGGCGGCGTAGAGTGCCGACGGAACGCTCGCCATGAAAGTCGCATATGGAGTATAGGTCGCAATTTGCCATGACTGCGGTTGCCGGATCCCCTGGCTGTCAATCTAGGATAATAAGTTAAAATAGGGGTGGACAGTAGATTGGGTAAACATTCCTTGACAGGTGGCTCGGTGAAGATCCCTGCGCATGATTGATTGACATAACTAATTGTTGATTAACAATTTAAGGCATTTGTTTTTTGCAAAAACTGCGCGAAAGCCGAAAAAATGTCAAAACCGGCCTAACAACCTGCAGCGATTATTCCGGTTTTGCCGATGCATTATTGACGGCCGAAGCGGCGCTTCGGAGGTCTAAGCAGGCACGAACATGGAACGAGGCGATTTGCTGTTGACACGAGGGGATCGGCCAGTTATATCCCCCGCCCTACCGTAGGGATGTCAAAAAGGAAACACAACGCGGTCGATAACATCGGCCGTGAGGCACGGGTCCAACCTTCAAGCTCGTCGGGGGCGGCGGGCGAAGGTTGCCGCATCGGGGAGGGGATTGTGAACGCCAAAAGAATGCATGCAAGAATTGCAGGTTCATCCACGGTGCGGCCCAGGTGGGCGCGCCTGGCATTGGGAGGCATGTTCCTGCTGGGCTCGGCAGGGGCGCTGGCAGACCACGCATGGGCTCAGGGACAACCCCAACCAAATGTGGTGCGCGCCCAGGCGGGTGCGCCGCTGCCCGAAAAAACTTACATGAACAAGAGCGCGATCTCTCTACCCGTGATCGTGGAAGAGCGGGCTCGCGCCTGTTTGAAGGAAATCCAGCTCTACGTCAAGGAAGGCGCCGCCGGCCCCTGGCAAAAGGTGCAAACGGTGTCACCGTCGGCAACCGGTTTCGAGTACCGCATGCCGCATGACGGCGAGTTTTGGTTCAACGTCGTCACGGTGGACCTGTCCAACATTGCGACGCCGCCGGACGTTTCCAAGGAAGCACCGGCCGTCATCGTGGTGCTCGACACCGCCAAGCCGCAGGTCGATTTGAAGCCGATGCCGCCCTGTGGTGACGGCCTCTGCGTCAAATGCGACGTGCTGGATGCCAATCCGAACCCGTTGCAGACGAAGCTCGAGTATCAGACGATGAACCAGGCCTGGTGGCCGGTGGATGCAATGTCGAATCAACCAGATTGCTTCTGCATTCCGAGACAGGCGGCCCTGTCCGGCGCGGTCAGGATCACTTGTACCGACCGGGCCATGAACGTCACGGTCAGGGAATTCAACCTCACGGCATTGGGGCTGATCTCCGCCAGCGGTGAAATCACCGGTGGTCAACCAAAAACGGTCACGCAGACTGGTTACGAGTCGCCGACCAAGACTCAGCAGGCCCAACCCGTGCAGCAACCGGCTCCGCCGGCCCCGGCCTTCGATAACTTAGCCAAGAGGCCCCTGGAAACCCATCAAGAAACGTTTGCTCCCATTCCGCCCGCGGGGGCCCCTGTTTCGCAGGTTGCTTCCCCGGTCAGCGGCAAGTGGCTGATGGTGAATCAGCCGCGCGTCAGCATGGATTTCACGGTGGAAGATGTGGGCCACAGCGGCATCGGCAAGGTTACGATCTGGGTCACCAGGGACCAGGGCCGGACCTGGGACGTACTCTGCGACGTTGCCGACAAGAAGAGCCCCGCCGTCTTCGATCTGCCCGGCGAAGGCGTCTACGGCCTCCGCGTGGCGGCCACCAACGGACGCGGCTTCGGCAGCGACCCACCGAAACCTGGTGACGCTCCCGAATGCACCGTTGAGCTGAACATGACCAAACCCCGCGTCGCCCTGGGCACGGTCAAGCTGGGTCCGACGAACGACAGCCCCTGCGTTGACATCACCTGGCAGGCCGAGGGCAAGAACTTGGGTAGCGGGCCGATTGACCTCTACTACAGCTCCAGCCCACAGGGACCGTGGTCGCCCATCGCCAAGGGCGTGGCCAACAGCGGCAAGTACCGCTGGTATCTGCCGCAGGAAATCAGCCGTCAGGCTTATGTGCGGATGGCTGCCACCGACCTGGCCGGCAACAGCACGCGGTCGGACATCAGCGAGCCAGTCACGCTCGACGACGGCACTCGGCCGGTCGTCAGAATTGGCGGCATCGTGCCGGTGCCCCAGGGCACGGCCCCGATCGGAAACTAAGCTTGCTTCAGGCAACTGAACTTCAAGACCCACGGCTAAAAACCGTGGGTCTTTTTTTGTAGGCTGAGCTTCCCAGCCCGGCCCCGTTGGGTGGAAGTGCGTGATAACCTTGCAATCTACCCACGCCCTTCGGAGTACCTCAGGCGCCCCACCCAAGACGTTCAATTTTGCGATAATCACAGACGTCTGGCAACTTAGCGACAACTCCTGGCATCGCTTGCCGACACCTGCGAAGGATTAGGATGGTTTCGTCTCATCTCACCCCCCCCATACACCCCCTTGAGACGAAACTGCCATCGTTTGGCAGCCCCCAACATGCCTTGGCTACCCATAGCATGAATTGCGCTGGATTGCGTCTCACGCTGGCCAACAATGCTGCGAACCACGACGCAACCGAAAGGCTCTTGGGGCCTGAAGCGTCAAATGTCCCAACGGAACAAAAAGAGACCCGAACTTGGAAACCATGTTATCCAACTAGCATTCCCATTTCGGCAGAAGACCGTGCCTCGCTATCCTGCCACCAGCTCGCCGCCGCTCGCTTGCTCCACAAATCCGCTGAATCACATTGGCCCAATGCTTGATCCAGCTCCTCCGCTGTCGCATAGCGCCGCGCCGGCTCCTTTTCCAGGCACTTCATCACGATAGCTTGCAGATCGTCCGCACCGCCTGGAGGCGTCGCCTTGTCATGGGCGTGGGCGACCAGCAGTTCCATGGGGGTTTCGCGGACAAAGGGCGGTTGGCCCGTTATCAGAAAATAGGCCAGGGCGCCAAGACTGTAGATATCGGTGCGGGAATCGAGGTTGGACCGGCCCAGCGCTTGCTCGGGGGACATGTACGGCGGCGACCCCAGAATGACGCCTTGCACCGTCAATTTGCTCACATCGCAATCTTGCCCAAAGCACTGCACCAGGCCGAAGTCAAGCAGCTTGGCGACGTCGTGGACGCCGCCGCGCTGGCAGGCGATGACGTTGCTGGGCTTGATGTCGCGGTGGATCAAGCCGATGCCATGGGCCTCCTGTAAAGCGCCGCAGATTTGCCGGAGAAAATGAATCGCCCTCTCCGGCGGCAGCGGGCCGTATTTGTCGACGATCTCTTGCAGGCTCAATCCTGGCAGGTACTCCATCACGTAATAAAAAGTCCCGTCCTCCGCGTGGCCGTAGTCGAAGATTTCCACGGTGTTCCAGTGGGTGAGCGTGGCCATCGCTTTCACCTCGCGTTCGAAGCGCTCCAGGTTGGTTGGATCGCCGGCCTGATCGGGCCGGATCAGCTTGACGGCGCACTGACGGCGCAGCATGACATGCTCGCCGAGATAGACATCGCCCATGCCGCCGGAGCCGAGCTTTTCCTTGAGGCGGTACTGGCCAAGCTCGCGCGCCACCACTGCCTGCTGCTCCAGCACGCTAATCTTGTAGGAGCCGAAGATGGCAATGGCCACGCCCAGGCCCAGGAGGACCGTGCTGTCAAAAAGGGGCGAAGTGCCGGTGAGCGGCGCCATCACCGGGCAGCAGGTAGTGCTCCAAAAGTTCAAGATCAACGGAATGGCGGCCATGATGCCAATAATCGTCGCACCGCGCCGCCAGGAATTGGGTATGAAGGTGCCGTAAAGGACAAGCAAAATGAACCAGCGCATGGTGTTGAGCGTTGTGGCCATGACCGCGACCTGGTGCTGGCTATTGGGGTCGTTGCTGGCCCACAGCAGAACCTGGCCCGTGCCGACTGTCGAGAGTTGCTTGTAGATGAAAAATGCCGCCATCGCGCCAAATAACGTCAATTCCATTCCTCGCAACGCCCGCAGGCTAAAGAGGATCGAGGTCCACAGCAAGCAGGCAAGCACGATCATCACGGCCACAATCACGCCATGAAACGCCAGTGTCCCTGGTGTCGGGCTGATGCTTTGGTCCGGGAGGAACAACGTGCGCAACAGATGAATGCCAAAGGCCGCGAGCGCGATGAGGGAGGCCAGGCGCAGTCGATAACGGAGCAAAAGGGCGATTTCGCCGCTCGGAAGCCGTGCCGAGCTGCCGGGAGAGCCGAATTTGCACTGCAGTTTTTGGTCCGAGCCGGCAGCCCTGTGGCTGCCATTGCGCTGGACCGTTACCGTGGCCTCGGGCCTGGGCAGTTTTCGGCTGATCAAATAGGGATCGGACATTTTGGCCCTTTCACAGTGAAAAAGGGGTCAGGAGCCTTTTCTGCTCCGCTGCTGGGCACAGGCATTATCTCTCATTTTACGCTCGCCTGGCAAGGGAGGTTCAATTGCCCCTTGAAGGCGGCTCATTGGGTGCCTAGACTTTCCAAACCTCGGTGAGTGAGAAAGCAAAGCAATGGCGCAGCGCACACCCCTGTATGACTGGCACACGGCCCACGGCGGCCGCATGGTCGATTTTGCCGGCTGGGACATGCCCATTCAGTATACGACTATCATTGACGAGCACACCACGGTGAGGACCGGCGCCGGGTTGTTCGACATCAGCCACATGGGCAGGCTGTCCCTCGGCGGCCCCGACACGTTGAGTTTCATTCAACACGTTTGGACCAATAACGCCGCTACAATGAGGGACATGCAGGTACGCTACGGCCTGGTCTGCAATGAGCAGGGCGGCATCCGTGACGATGTTCTCGTTTACAAATGGCAGTATGGCTTCGCGATGGTGGTCAATGCCGGCAATCGCACCAAAATCGTCGATTGGCTGGCGCAGCACAAGGGAAATCGTCAGGTCGAGGTCGCCGACCAGACCTTGGGCACCTGCATGATCGCGATTCAGGGCCCGAAAGCTGTTGGCATGTGCGAGGGCCTGACCGAGGTGGACGTCTCGAAGCTGTCCTATTATTGCGCCATGCCGACCCGTTACCGCGACCGGCAGTGCGTGGTGAGCCGCACCGGGTACACCGGCGAGGACGGCCTGGAAATCATGGTGGCCGCGGGCCAAGGCGTGCAGCTGTGGGAAGATTTACTGAGCCGCGGCGCGAAACCTTGCGGCCTGGGCGCCCGAGACACGTTGCGTCTGGAAGCCGCCATGCCGCTTTACGGCCATGAGCTGAGCGAGGAAATCGACCCGTTTCAAGCTGGCCTCGGTTGGGCGACTAAAATGGACAAGGGCGATTTCATCGGCCGGGCTGCCCTGGAGCGGCGGCGGCAAGACGTGAGCTTGCCTCGGCGCGTCGGCTTGCAGTTGGCGGGCCGACGGCTGGCTCGCGAAGGCAGTGCCATCACGGCCGACGGCAAGGTGGTGGGCCGAGTGTGCAGCGGCACCTTCGCGCCGACCTTGCAAAAGGCGATTGCGATGGCCTATGTCGACGCGGCTAGGGCCGCCGTGGGGACGAAATTGGATGTGGACATACGCGGCAAAAGCGAGGAGGCACGCGTGGTGCCGTTGCCGTTTTATAAGCGGACTGGAGGATGAGATGGACCCCAAAAACCTGCGCTATGCAGCGACCCACGAGTGGGCGGCCCTTGAAGGCGATATTTGCACGATCGGCATCACCAAATTTGCCGTCGACCAGCTCACCGACGTCGTTTACATCGAGATGCCCGACGTGGGCGACCATGTTTTTGCCGGCGAAGGTTTCGGCGAAATCGAATCCGTCAAGGCCGTCAGCGATCTTTATTCGCCGGTCAACGGCGAGGTCATCGCCGTCAACGATAAACTGGAGAACGACCCGGCCATCGTTTCGAACGACCCCTACGACAAGGGATGGATGGTGAAGGTCAAGTGCGAACGGGGCACGAACCTCGATCACCTGATGACCCTGGAGAATTACGAAAAACAGATCGCGTCGGAAGGACATTAACCCGCCTGGGTGGCACGCCCTGAGGTACTCCGAAGGGCGTGGCTGGATTTGCAAGGTTTTCACGCCCTTCGGAGTACCTCAGTGCGTGCCACCCAGCCCACGAGAAGTTTTTTGGTGAAAGCGAGGAGCAGTTTTTTGCCGTATATTCTCAACACCCCCGCCGATCAGGAGGCGATGCTCAAGGAAATCGGCGTCGATTCAGTGGCGGCCCTTTTCGAGAGCATTCCTTCCTCGCTGCGCCTCAAACGCCCTCTCAATGTACCGGCGGCGCTTAGTGAGATGGCTCTCGAGCAGCATTTTGCCCAGCTCGCCAAGATGTGTGCATCGCCTGACCAGGCCGTCTGTTTTCTCGGCGGCGGCAGCTATGACCACTTCATCCCAGCCGTGGTGGACGCCGTCGCCGGCCGCAGCGAGTTCTACACGGCATACACTCCCTATCAGGCCGAGGCCAGCCAGGGCAGCTTGCAAGCGTTCTTCGAATATCAGACGCTGATCTGCCGAGCTGACCGGCTGGACGTTGCCAACGCCAGCCTTTACGACGGCGGCAGCGCCGTGGCCGAAGCCGTGCTCATGGCCATGGCGATCGCGCCCAAGCGGCACAAAGTCCTGGTCGCGGAAGCGTCCATCCGGAATACCGCCAGACCCTGAGCACCTACCTCGCCAACCTCGATGCCGAAGTGGTGACGCTGCCGACGCCGCACGGCTTCCTCGATCCGGACGACTGGCGTCGGCGATGGTAGACGACGAAACGTTGTGCGTCATCGTGCAGCACCCCAATTTCTTCGGCTGCCTGGAGGATGTGGAGGCGATGGCGCAAAGTGGCCCATCACAAGGGCGCTTGTTCGATCGTCAGCTTCGACCCGATCAGCCTGGGTCTGCTGAAACGGCCTGGCCAGTACGGGGCCGACATCGCCGTGGCGGAGGGCCAATGCCTGGGCAATCCGATGGCCTACGGCGGCCCCTATCTGGGCATTCTGGCCTGCCGCGAGGAGTTCGTTCGCAAGATGCCGGGCCGGCTGGTGGGCCAGACGGTCGATCGCAACGGCAAGCGCTGCTGGGTGCTGACGCTGCAAACCCGCGAGCAGCACATCCGCCGCGAAAAGGCGACGAGCAACATCTGCACCAACCAGGGCCTGCTGGCCCTGCGGGCCGCGGTTTATCTGGCGGCGCTGGGACCGCAGGGGCTCAAGGAAACGGCGGAGCTGTGCGCTGCGCAAAGCGCACTACGCCGCTCAGCATTTGACGCGAATTCCGGGCGTGTCGCTGAAATTCGATCGGCCGTTCTTCAAGGAATTCGTGGTGGAGATTCCCGGCGACCCGGAAGCCGTGTTGGCCCGGCTGTTGAAGGCGGGTTATCCACGGCGGATTGGCGCTGGGCCGGTGGTATCGCGGCGCTCGGCGATTGCATCGGCGTCGCCGTCACGGAAAAACGGACCAAGACCGAAATCGACGCCTTCGACCGCGGCTTTCGCGGAAGCGTTGTCGGCAAAGTGACGACGAAACATGGAAAAAAACCAATCCACCGAACTGCTGTTCGAGATGAGCCAACCCGGCCGGCGCTGTCATCGCTTGCCCGCTTGCGACGTGCCGATCGGCCCCGTCGAGACGCTGCTGCCGGCCGCTGCCCTCGCCGAGACTCCGCCGCCGTTGCCCGAAGTCGGCGAGATCGACCTGATCCGCCACTTCGTCAATCTCTCGACGCGGAACATGTCGATCGACACCAATTTCTATCCGCTCGGGTCGTGCACCATGAAGTACAACCCCAAGCGGCACGAACGGCTTGCCGCGCTGCCCGGCATGGCGAACCTGCACCCGCTGCAGGCCGACGCATCGTGCCAGGGCATGCTCGCACTTGCTGTGGGAGATGCAGAATATCCTCGCGGAGATCGCCGGGCTGGACGCCGTGTCGCTGCAGCCGGCCGCCGGCGCCCAGGGCGAGCTGACCGCCCTGCTGGTGGCCGCCGCCTATTTCCGCGACCAGGGCGAGAAGCGAACCGCGCGTGCTCATTCCCGACAGCGCCCACGGCACCAATCCCGCCAGCGCCGCCATCGCCGGTTTCGACGCGGTCAGCGATCAAGAGCAACGCCCGCGGCCTGCGTCGATCTGGACGACCTGCAAGGCCAAGCTCGACGACCGCACCGCCGTGTTCATGATCACCAACCCGAACACGCTCGGCCTGTTCGACGAGCAGATCGCGGCGATCACCGAGCTGCTGCACGCCAAGGGCGCCCTGGTCTACCTCGACGGCGCCAACATGAACGCCATCCTCGGCATCACCCGGCCGGGCGATTTCGGCGTCGACATGATGCACTACAACGTCCACAAGACCTTCACCGGCCCGCACGGCGCCGGCGGCCCCGGCTCCGGGCCCATCGCGGTGCGCGGCACCGCTGGCCCCGTTCCTGCCGGCGCCGCTGGTCGTCAAGGAGGGCGAGCAGCTATCGCGCTCGATTTCGACCGGCCCAAGTCGATCGGCCGGGTGCGCAGTTTCTTCGGCAACGTCGGCATCCTGCTGCGCGGCTACTGCTACATCCGCACGCTGGGGCCCGCAGGGCCTGCAAGGCGGTCAGCGAAAACGCGGTGCTCAACGCCAATTACCTGCTGGCCCTGCGTCAAGGGCGCTTACGAAGTGCCGCACGGCGACCGCTGCATGCACGAGTTCGTGGCCAGCGCCGCAAGCTCTGCGCCGCGAGCGCAACGCATCAGCGCCATGGACATCGCCAAGCGCCTGCTCGACTTCGGCTACCACGCCCCGACGGTCTACTTCCCGCTGGTGGTGCCCGAGGCGATGATGATCGAGCCGACCGAGACGGAGAGCAAGGAAACGCTCGACGCCTTCGCCGACGCGCTGCTGAAGATCCAGCGAGGAAGACGCCGACTTCCTGCACGACGCGCCGCACACGCTGGCCGATCAGCCGGCCCGACGAGGTCAAGGCGGCCAAGGAGCCGATCTTGCGGTGGAAGAGCTAACCTGCCGGCTGCTGCCTTACGAGGTCGCGGATGGTCCGACGAATATGGCCACCGATGAGGTGCTGGTGAAGACCGCGGCAACGGCGGGAATCGCCACGCTGCGATTCTACGGGTGGTCGCAGCCGACACTCAGCCTTGGTTACTTTCAAAGCGAAAAACTCCGTTTGGCTGATCCCTTGTTGGCGCCGTTGCCGTTTGTGCGCAGGCCGTCCGGTGGTGAAACGCTGGTGCATCACCATGAGTTGACCTACGCGCTGGCGCTTCCAGCGGGAAGGTGGCAAAAAGGCGAGCCCTGGAATTTGCGGATGCACAAAATCATCGTGGCGGCGCTGGCGACATTGGGTGTCGTGTCGCGGCTTCATGAGTCTGGGGCAGCAATAGCCGACACGTCGCCATTGTGTTTCCGGCACTTCACCGAGGGCGATGTCATGGTCGCCGGCAGCAAGGTTGTCGGCAGCGCTCAGCGCAAGCATCGCGGCACCATTCTTCAGCATGGCGGCATTTTGTTGGCCAGGAGCAGCCACACGCCAAGTTTACCTGGCATTGCTGAATTGACGGGAATCGCAGTGGCACCGGCACAATTGGTTGCACAGGTCCAGGCGGCTTTTATTGCCGACGCCGGTGTGCGGCTTGCCGAGCAATTATTGAAAGCAAATGAGCGGGATGGCCTTGGCGAGCTAAGATCGGAAAAATACGCATCCGCCGCCTGGAATTGCAAGCGCTGAATGGGGATTCTGCTGATCCGAAGAAGAGTAAGAGTAGGATGAGGATTAGGATTGGGAAGAGGATTAAAAACCGCCCCCGGCAACCTTGCGGCAGCCGGGGGCAATATGGACCTCGACAGGCGGCGGCCCAAAAGGGGCGGCCAGTTGGCAGGCGGGCAGCAACCGCATAACGATCGCCGATCCCGTGGATGGCTGACCGGGGCAAACCTCATCAGGCGAAAACCGCTCGTATCGTCCCCTGGGCGGCGAGCAAGGCTCGCAAGGGGTGGTCCACGGTTTACATCGTAATGCCTCCGCTCTGGGCGAGAGCAGGACCATAAAAAGGGGCGAGGGCGACGGGCGAAGGCGAGGGGCTGGGCGAAACCCCACCGTTGCCGTTAGCCAGGCCCACGATCAAGCGATCGTGGGCTGGCTAACGTCAACGCTTAGAACGGGCGACCGTTCGTAGTCGTCGGGTTGATGACCGGCGGCGGCCCAGGAGGCATGTCCAGGCCAGGCGTCGGAACGACAGCCGGGTTCACAGGATTGATGATCTGGAACGGGCTCGGCTGCGTCTGAGGCGGCTCAATAGCCTTGTCCTTGGGCATCTGCTTTGGCGGAGCCGCGCCACCCGCGGGCGGCGGGATGGTCTCGCCAGTCTTCGGAGCCACGACAGCCGCGCCGCTGCCGCAGGTGCTGCAGGTGTTGCAGCCGCAATCGTTGTGGCTGAACAACCGGCCACAGAAATCATGCCAACGTTGCGACCAACCACCGCCGCAAGCGTCGCAACCGGTAGTGCAGCCCGTGTTGCAGCCGCTGAAGCAGCTGGTGTGGCCCCAACCGCTGAAAATGCCGCCGCCGCCGCAACCGCTGAAGCAGGTCGGGGCTGGCGGAGCGCAGCAGGGCTTGGGAGCGGGCGCACAAACGGGTTGAGCGCATGTGTTGCACGTGTTGCACGTGTTGCAGCCATGGAAGCTCAACGTGCTGAAATAATCACGACATCGCTGCAAGAAGCTGCTGCACGGGCTGGGACAAGCGTTGCAGCTTCCGCAAGAAGAACCATAGACGGTAACCGGGGCCGCGGCCGGAGCCGCTGGGGCAGCGGGTTGGGCAGCCGGTTTATCCCCGGGGGCAGCCGGGGTCTGAGCAACCGCGAGTTGAGCACCCGCGAGCCAAGCCGTCGCAACAAACAAGTACGCAACTTTCACGAGGTAACCTCCGTAAGGGTGTGACTTGGGCTCAGGGGCACGGGGGCGAGACGGGATTGCCTTCGTCGCCTGGCCGCTCGACCTGCGCACCTTATCCGTCCGTGTAGTCTAAATAGCCGTCCAGGACGCCGCGCCCTGGAAGAGCATGGTAACTCGTACTCTGAAGGTGAATTTCGGCGCAGCGAGCTTCCGCACTTTAGCCGGATTTCCAAAAACCCCCCACTACCGGCTCTTACCCCATGCCCGCAAACTCGGCACGCGCCGCATGTTGGTAATAAGAGGTTCGTTGGATGTCAGAGCCGCGACCGTAAGGGAGCGTTTTCGCCGTCGCGCTCCCTTACGGTCGCGGCTCTGAATTGCGTGTGAATTCGGCACGCGCCGCATGTTAGTAATAAGAGGTTCGTTGGATGTCAGAGCCGCGACCGTAAGGGAGCGTTTTCGCCGTCGCGCTCCCTTACGGTCGCGGCTCTGAATTGCGTGTGAATGTTGTAGCTCAGCGTGCCAGGAATCCGCCATCGACCACCAGCGTTTCACCGGTGATGTAGCTGCCCGCGTCGCTGGCTAGAAGCAGTGCGGGGCCGACCAATTCCTTGGGATCGCCCCATCGGCCGACGGCAGTCCTGCTTGCGAACCTCTCCTTTTCCACCGGCGACAGCAACCGCATGGGCAAATCCGTCAGAAAGGGGCCAGGAGCGATGCAATTGACGGTGATCCCAAACGGTCCCAGATCGAGCGCATTGCCCCAGGCCATGGCGATCAGCGCCGCCTTGGTCGCCGAATAGCAGCTGCGGCCCGCGATGGACACGAAGCCCAGGATCGACGAGATGTGGATGATGCGTCCCCATTTTCGCGCCTTCATCTGCGGAACCAGGGCTCGGGTAAGGGCCATCACCGACGTCAAGTTGAGTTCGAGGACGGTGTCCCAATCTTCATCCTTGATTTCGTCGATCGGTTGGGGTCTGTTGGTGCCCGCGTTGTTGATGAGGATGTCGACGTGCCCAAAGGCCTCCACGGCGTTTTTCGCGAGGGCGGCCACCTGGTCGCGTTTGTTCATGTCGGTGACGAAGAACCGCCCCTTGGATTGCGTGCCTTCCAGGATCTCCGGCAGCGCCGCCTGCAGTTCATTTTCATGACGGCTGCAGATCACAATGTCGGCCCCGGCCTCGGCGAGGCCGCGAGCCATCGCCTTGCCAAGTCCCTTGCTGCTGCCGGTGACGAGGGCCACTCTGCCGGTGAGGTCGAAGATTTTCATGGGTTGCAATGCCTTGGGTGGGGGTGGTGAAATCCTTCGGTGTATTCTTACGCATGGCGGCACGGACTGCCAATGGAATGGCGAAGACAGAATCACGAAAACACGAAAGACGAAAGCACGAAAGGTGCGGGGAGCTGGGGACACCAAATTCCAGCGTTGTTGGTCATTGTGACGCTTCCCGTTTTTCGTGTTTTCGTCTTTCGTGCTTTCGTGATTCGATTTTATTGGCCAACCTCGGCGCTACACCGGCTTGATCGCGCGGCACAACTGGGCTATCCTGACACCAATGGTGGAGGAAGCCTGTGCATGAGGCAGTTCAAGTGGATCGAGTGGAACCTGCAGAAGATCGACGCGCACAGCCTGTCTGTTAAGGAAGTCAAGGCCGCGTTCGACGACGTCTTTGAGCTCAAAAAGCGAAAAGACGGCTCCTTCATGATGTTCGCCACGACGCCGTCCGGTCGCCGCATCCAGGTAATCTGGCGCTACGACCAGGAGGACGATGAAATTCCTGACGTTTTCGGCGAATTGGGTGATGTGCCCATATTCGTAATGACCGCTTATTGAGAGGGAAAGCCGATGACCGTCCCTGGTGTTGACCATCGCAGCGCTGCCCGTCGAGCGCTAGACGAGCAGATTGCTGCGGAACCGCAGCTTGCACCTCCTGAAGTACCGCTCGACGCGGTGCCATCGCCAATGGAATCGCACCTTGGTCGGCTTCGCAGGCGCCCCCTGGCCGTGGCGGGCGTCGTGGAAAATGGCATGGTACGATTCCTCGACCCGGCAGTTAAGTTGCCGGAGCACTCGCGAGTCATTGTTGTGGCATCCGACGCATCGTAACTTGTTGGATTGCCGGTCGTATTGGGAACAAGCTGCTTTGCCGCGGCCGTCATTGGTACCGCGGAATTGCTTGGGATGTGGAAAACTAGACGCTTTGGCGGGTGTTGAGTGCCAAAGCGAGGGCAATGAATTCTGACGGGGGCGTAGGTTGGTCCACCGATGAGCGTCGCAGGGTACTATCGGGATTGGCGGGCCGTTCATCCCCAAGGAGAAGTACTCCGAGGAGTTCGTTCGTTTAGAAGTCGCCCGGTTAGAGTCGGCTCAGCCGTGGGAGACAGGCTTACAAGGAGTGAAATAGACACGGAGCGTTGGCCGCACGCCTTGGGGTGCAGTGGAGTCAGGTCGAGATGCTGAATGACGGGGATTGACAAGGTGGGCATTGAAATCACCCTTGCACCGCGAAATTGCCCACAACGCAAACCAAGACTGCGGAGGCGGCAAAGTCGTATGTGGACCTCACGGACTGAAAAATTGCGTGACGGTCACGTGCTTAGAATCACCGTCGACCTGGACTCATCCCCGGTGTCATACTTGGAAATTCTGCGCCGATGGCAAAACGATGCCGATTTCCGCACTTGGTTCACCGGGGCATTGGCCGACGCGCCTTTCTCGGCTTTTCGTTGGGAGACTCCTCCAATTACTGCAGCGTCTGCGGATCGGCCCTTTGAGTTCGTCTTGTTAGACAGTCCAGGCTTGGCAAGGAAACCCGACCCAAATGCATTTGCCGAACATTTCAGCCGTGCAACCAAAACTGGTGTGGTCGAGTTCCCCAATCTGGGCAAGGACGCGATCATGGTAGTGCCGTGTCCCAACGGCTCGCTCTCTGCTTACGGTCATCTTGCGGCGTTTGTTCGCCAGGCGCCCGAGCCACAGAGGCACGCGCTTTGGGAACTAGTTGGTGCCGTGATGATGCGCCGGCTTGGACCTGCGCCCGTCTGGCTCAGCACCGCCGGGGCAGGTGTGTCGTGGTTGCATGTGCGGATCGACGACAGGCCCAAGTATTATGCTCACAGGCCGTATCGCGAGGCCATGTGACCTGCCGAATCGGTCAGGGCGGGAAAGAGCCTGGTTATCGTACTGCCGAAGCAGCCATAGTGTTTGTCGCAAGCTGGATTCGGATTATCGCTTTCACACATTGATGAGTATGACGCTAACCTCGCTAATGACCTGGCGCCGCCAGATCGGTAAGATACTTGGCGGAGGTGTGCCATGAAAAACATTGCTGACCAGCTGCCCCCAGAAATCGCTCGGCAACTCCATCCTGACCGGCGCAAGAACGAAGCGGCATATTGGGTTGTGCGCGACCAACTCCTCGATCAATACCGCGGCAAGTGGATCGGTTTTGCCGACGGCATGGTGATCGCGTCGGGCAGTAGTCCGGTGACTGTGTTTCACGCGGCCGAGTCGTCAGGACTGCATCCTTTCTTCATTTGCGTGGGGAGAGAAGAAGAGCCGTGTCGCATCCGTCGCGTTGTTTTCCCGTATGACGCGACGTATCCCGGTGAGGCCTTGCCTTTGATCAGCGTTGAGTTCCGGCAAGCCACAGGGATGGATTTTTCCGCGAGATTCTCCAATGGCAATTCGTCTCTGCCCCTTTGACATCGGCTGCGAACCGTCGCCATCCGTACCCGCCGAAACCTTGGTTCAAGATGGTTGGAAAACTTACCTCTTGTTTTTCGCCGTCTCGAAAACAGCTGATGAATCCGGCCATCTCAAAGACCTTGGCGTTGCCGTCCTTGACTGCAAAGATTGCCGGTTGTCCAAGTTCGGGTATCCCAACGACGAAGGAGTATCTGAACATCCGCTGTATGCCTACGGCATGGCGGATGCTCAATCATCCGTCCTTGAAGTGATTGAGTCCCCGTGGAAGAATGAAATCATGAAGTGGTACCATCCGACGGGCGGCAGCTTACGCCACTTTGTAATTACGCTCATGGAAGCCACTTTTGAGTGTATTGCTTCGGCGCTCGAAGTTGAACGGTTCTGCAAAACCTTCGACGAGGCTTTTGCCCACGTAATTCAAGAATTCGACAAAAACTGACGTGCGCTTCAGGACTAGCCCGTAGTCGGGCAAGTCACGCCATTTGCAGTAGCGGCGCAGCCTGCGCCTGGCTGGCAATGGTGGTCAGGCCTCATTCCTCATCAATTGGACTGGCCCGCCACGGCCAATTTGGGCATATGTGGCTGTTGGAGCCACTTATGTTCAAAACGACAGCCATTTTATTGACCTACGGGGCGATTGGCGGATTTGCCGCCTGGTCGCTAGGCACCGCTTCCACGGCGTCGCTTTTCCTCTTTGGCATCGTCCCAATACTATGGTTGGACCGCTGGTGTTTCCGATTGTCACCCTGGCCGCGCGATGAGGCTCGCCGTTGGGAACTTGCTCGTCGGGCGGCGTGGTTCCTTGCTGGAATGATGGCGTTCCGACAGTTGTGGCTCGGCAATGTTACCTGGCACGAAGCGCTGTATCTTGGAGCGGAAATCACACTGGCCACAGCTTTCCTGGAAGGCGTCGTGCGTTTCAGCCATGTGGCGTTGAGGCGGTGTATTGCAAGCAAGGACCCGAAAACCATTGGCTGGGGTGATCGGTGGCGGGACACGCTAGTCGTTTGTGCCTTGGTCGGCGTGCTCGCCCCACTGGGCGCTTTGCATCCGCCTCACTCGGTTGCCAAACGGTTGCCGTCCGTCCCGGGCTTTGCCGTCGAAACTGTCAGCGTGCCGACGGCCGATGGGCTGGACCTTCATGGTTGGCTGATGAGCCAACCCGGTGCCCGGGCACTGCTGGTATTTTGCCACGGCCACAAAGGCAACTGTGGGCAAGTCGTGCATTTCCTCAAGGCTGCTGGGCCGCTTGGTTTCAATGTGTTGGCCTGCGATTTTCGCGGTCACGGCGAAAGCCCAGGACACACCGTCGCCTTCGGATTGCACGAAACCCAGGACGTTGTTGCGGCGGTCAAATTCATCCGCATGCGCTATCCGGACAAGCCCGTGTTCCTTGTCGGTGTGTCTTACGGCGCGGCGGTCGTGCTCCAGGCGTTGCCGGAACTTCCGGATGTTCAGGCGGTTTGGGTCGAGGGAGCTTTTTCCAGTTTCGATGGTGTTGTCGATCATGTTTTCCACAACGTCCCCGAACCGTTTCGAGACTGCATCACTTGCTTTTACAGCACAATGGGTTGGCTCGATTGCGGCTTTCACGCCAGCGACATTCGGCCCATTGAGAGGCTGACAGAGGTCCGAATCCCGATTTGCTTTTGTCATGGCCGGCTGGACGATTTGATACCATTCGAGCACGCCGAGGCGTTGTACAGATCCTACCGTGGGCCGAAGGAATACTTGTGGTTTGACGATGGGCGCCATTACGGGTTAAGAAAGGACCACGAAGAGGAGTATTTCGCGAGGTTTTGCAGGTTTTTGGACGAGCGTATGCCTACCCCTAGTCCTGCTGCTTGTGCCCGATCAGGCTCACTCATCACGGTAGCGCCACCAAGGAGATAATAAACGGAAAGGACGCCCTTAGTCCACGGGCAAATTGATCATCGGCTGTCACCAGTTCACATCCTTCCGCTTCTGCCAAGGCGAGGTAGATGCAGTCGTAAACTGCACGCCGGTTTGCAATTGCCAATGCCATCGCCCGGAGCAACAGGGGTGCTGTCGGATGCATCATTGGGGCGGCGCGAAGAACGTCATGGAACAAGGTCGCGGATTCGCCTGTCTTGATCCTGCCCTGCCGTTCAGCTGAGGCAAGACCGTTGGCGATTTCTGGCGTGAAGATGTCTGGCGCTATAAGTTCGTGAATGCCGCGTTTGTATTCGTCCCGCAGGCGAACTGCCCTCCCCGAGTCAGGCTCGGGTAACACCCACTTAAGGCCAACGCTGGAATCAACCACATATTTCATGCTTCATCGCGGGCTTGGCGAATCAACTCAACAGCAATGTTCTGCTCGCCGAAAAGTCGCCGGTTTTCCTCACGGATGCGATCCATGTGTTCGCAGGCGGCTTGCATTTTTTCCGGGCGGCGTATGCCCTTAGCAAGGTCGTCCAATGCCTCCTTCAGTTCTGCTGCTAGATCTGGCGGATTGGCTGCGGTAGTTGCTGTCTTGGTCATGGTTTGCTCCTTTCCCCCTAGTGTAACGGCACTTAATTAGCTGAGGAAGCCCAAGCCGTAATCGCTCACGGCACACGGAGTGTGCCTACTACTAAAAAACCCCGCGCACCGCCCTCAACCCAAGATAACACAGCGCCGCCACAATCCCCGACATCGGTATGGTCAGCACCCACGCCCAAACCACTTGGCGGGCAATTCCCCAGCGGACCGCCGAAAGCCGATGGATGGAGCCGACGCCGATGATCGCGCCGGTGATCGTGTGCGTGGTGCTCACGGGAATGCCGAGCTGTGCGGTCCCAAACAGGGCCACGGCCGCCGCGGTCTCGGCGCAGCGCCGCTGTAAGGGCGGAGCTTGGCGATTTTCAAACCCATCGTTTTGACGATGCGCCACCCCCCACACAACGTCCCCAGGCCGATGGCGAGGTGGCAGATCAGCACGATCCAGAATGGGAAAACCACGTTGCCCGCCTCGAAATCGGCTTGCTGCTCCTTCCACACTCCCGCGTAAAGCAGCGCGGCAATGATGCCCATGGTTTTCTGGGCATCGTTGGTGCCGTGCCCCAGGCTGAACGCCGCGGCCGACCCGAGCTGAACAACGCGAAACCAGCGGTCCACCTTCATCGGCGTCACTCGCCTGAGCGCCCACAGCAGAATGGTGATGAAAAAGATCGCCAGAAAAAATCCCACCAGCGGTGAGATGACGATGAACTCAACCGTCCGCAGGAATTGGTCGAATTGCAGCACGCCGTCAACCTTGGCCGCATGGACAATCGCGGAGCCGCCGAAACCGCCCAGCAAGGCATGCGAGGAGCTGGTCGGCAGCCCCAGCACCCAGGTGATAAGGTTCCAGGCGATGGCGCCGCCCAGGCCCGCGAAGATCACATCTTCGGTGATGAATTCCTTGTGAACCATGGTCGCGACGGTGTTGGCCACCGCCACGCCGAAGACCCAGGCGGCCGCGAAATTCCACCAGGCGGCCCACGCCACCGCCGGCAGCGGCCGCATCACCCGCGTCGCCACGATCGTGGCGATCGAATTGGCGGCGTCGTGAAAGCCGTTGATGAAGTCGAATGCCAACGCGGCTAGCAAGATCACCAGGACATAGGGATGCTGGCCGATGAGCGACATATCTTCCAGGAACCTGTCCATGTCAGCTTCCCTTCACCACGATCTCGGTGATCACGTGGGCCACGTCGCGGCAAGCATCGACCGTGTTTTCGAGCCAGGCGAACAGCTCGCGCTGCTTGATGAAGGTCATGATCTCCGGCGGATTGGCGAACAAGGCGGCCTCGACGTTGCGGTAGATGTTGTCCGCCTCGTTCTCGAGTCTGCTGATCTCGCGCAGCTCCTGACTCATTTCGTCCGAGCCGAGGTTGCCACGGCAAAGGTGCACGGCACGCACCACATGCTGGCACGATTTCTGGATGATAAACGCCATTTGCACCGCCTCGGGCGTCGGCTTTTCGATGCGAAACGTCGTCAGACGGAACGCGGATTCCTCGATGTAGTCGAGCACGTCGTCGAGGCTGGTCGCCAGGTCATGAATGTTTTCCCGGTCGAACGGCGTGATGAAGGTGCGGCCCAGCGTGACCAGGATGCGCTCGACGGCCAGATCACAGCTTTGCTCCAGCTCGTGCAACTCAAGCATGCCGCCGCTCCCGATGGTCGAATTGCTCCACCAGGTCCGAAAACATCTGGGCGGCCTTGGTGATCATGGCAGCCACTTCGTCAAACTGATCGAAGAACTTCTGCTCGCGCGGGATCCAGGAAAGGCGCATTGTTGCTCCGTGCTTTCAGGGAGATTTCATGATTCAGGTGGCAATGCTTTTCGTGCCGCACTGAAATGGTACTGGCGGAGCGTTTCTAGTCTACGGGTGGTTTCGTGAGCCTTTCTTCACATTTCAACCGCGCATTTACACGCCGGCGATCGATGAAATGAGTAGAAATTACAGGAACACAAGGGGTTTTATGATTAAAACGTCTGGGGCGGAGGCGAGATGCGTTACAAACCGTCGGGGTAGAAGTCAATAAACCCTCGCGGCACGAAGGCGATAACGATAGTGACGACCACGCCAAGAGCGACTATCAAACCCAGCGCCAAGGCGATTCGCCGGGTAAGGGGCCGTTCCCTACCGATGCGAGCCACGAGCGGCAGGTTCACAAGCGCGCTTGCGAGAGAAGCGATAACAGCCCCCGTGCCAGCCACCTCGGCAGTGAGGGTATCCTGCGCCGCCAGTGCTCCGGCTGACGCCACGGCGCTGGCGCTGGAGACAAGGCCCCCAGCCAGACTAACCGCGTAGAAACCGAATTGACCCAACCACCACTGCGACAGCGTGCCGGCCACTTTCAGCACCAAAAAAAGCAGCCCAAACTTCAAGGCCGACGATAGCGCGAAAGGCGAGCGTAGCGGCACGGCCGCAGGCTCGGAGGCAGAATTCGTCGGCTTGCCTCGTAGGACCGCCAGGATCACGCTGGCCACCAGCATTACCACCAGGGCAGGCGCGGCCGTTAGCAAGACGCGGGGCGCGAGGATCGCCAACAATACGCCGTTGCGCAAAAGCATGGCTGCCGTGGCGAACAAGATGCCGCGATACGTCGAGCTGACGAGAGCGGGATCCTCCCGTACCCGTGAGGCGAGCGCGGTGACGGTGACTGTACTGTTGACCAGACCCCCGAACAGGCCGGTAAGCTCCACGGCGTGGGCTCCGTAAAGCTTGAGCAGAACGTAATTGCCGAAACCGATGCCGGCAATCAAAATGACTGTCACCCAGGCTGCCCGCGGCTCGACGAGGCCCCAGGGATCGACGGCTCCTTCCGGCAGCGCTGGATAAGCGACGAATGCCAAAAGCGCAAGCAGGATGGCGGAGCGGAGTTCGGCCTCGGTCAGGCCTAAGCTCAAGCCCGTAAAGGATTCCTTCCAGGCCAACGGCGCCGCGGTCAGAACACCTACCGCCGTCGGCGTTAGGGTGTGGCCCTGGCCGCAAAGCACGCCGGTAAAGCCGATGACCAGCAGGGCAGCCGACGTAGTCAACTCGGTGCCATGCGCAACCTGAACAGCCTGAAAAGCCAGGATGACAACTAATAGGCCGATCAAACCAAGAGCCAGCAAAGCGAAGTTCTCGCCGAGCAGGCCACCCAGACACCCTATCAAGCCGGCGAAGGCGAAAGTGCGGACGCCAGCCTCCTTGCCTCGCCGCTGCCGCTCCAAGCCAACGAAAAATCCAAGAGCCAGCGCCAGCGCCAACCGCGCCAGCGCGTGCAGGTAGGGCCATTCAAAAGAGGGCATCGGCACTTCAGCCGTTGGCGCCGCCGGCAACATCATTAGCGAAAGAGACAACAATTCCCTCAAGTTTTGATGATCCATTTGCCGATATAACCCCAGCCCAACTCTATCAGTTTAATCGCCGTTTCCAGGCCTCCGGGCAGTTCCACCCTCCATCGGCTGCCTTCGTATCCATTGCGTGGGTCATGAATCACTTGCTCCGCTGCACCCTGGTGGCAATTGTACTCATTGCCGGTGGTGCGCTCGCCCAGGCTCAGGTTCCACCTCCGCGCAATGCAAAACTTGGTGTTCCGGTCGCTGCCCAGGACCGCGTGGAGCCAGCCCCCGCGCCCGGCGCCGCCCAGCCAAATAACCAGCTGCCGCCATTGGACCTCACCATGGCGCCAATCGGCGACAAGCCCTTGCCAATCAATCTCGCCACCGCATTGGCTCTCGCCAACACCGAGCCGCTTGCGATCGCGATCGCGTCGGAGCGTGTGCGCGTGGCCGTCGCGGGGCTTGACCAGGCCAACGTGCTTTGGCTGCCGTCCATCCAAATGGGGTTTGACTATTTTCGTCACGACGGCCGCAACCAGGACGCGACGTCGGGCATTATTTTCGACAACGACCGGAGCACCTTCATGATCGGGGCCAGCCCCAACGTGGTCTTCGCGGTCACCGACGCCATTTTTGCGCCCTGGCCGCGCGTCAGGTGCTGCAGGCCAGTCAGGCTTCGCTTCGTGCCGCCAACAATGACAGCGTCCTGGCCGTGGCCGAGGCCTATTTCTATCTCCAGCAAGCGCGGGGTGAATTGGCCGGCGCGATGGAAGCCCTGCGCCAGGCGACGAAACTGGCGCACATCACCGCCGACCTCGCACCCGGATTAGCTCCGGAACTGGAAGTCACGCGTGTTCGCGCCGAACTCGGTCGCCGGGCGCAGCTGGTCCAGGCGGCGTGGGAGCATTGGAGGGTGGCCAGCATCGAATTGTCCAGAATCCTGCGCCTCGATTCGGCAGCCTTGATCCAGCCGATGGAACCTCCTCAAATCAAGGTCACGTTGGTGCCGCCGGAGACGCCGTTGGACGACCTGATGCCTATCGCTTTGTCCTCCCGCCCAGAGCTTGCGTCACAAAAGGCCCTTGTTGAGGCGGCCTTGCAGCGCTGGAAACAGGAAAAGTTTCGCCCGCTGCTGCCCAACGTGGTCATGCGCGGCGCATCCACCAGTCCGTCGGGCTCGCTGGGTGCGGGTGTCTATGGCAGCGGCGTCAACGATTCCCTGGGACAATTTGGAGCCCGCTTGGATTACGACGTGCAGCTGCTTTGGCAGCTGGATAATTTAGGCTTTGGAAACGCGGCCAAGATGGACGCGCGGCGCAGCCAGCACCAGATTGCCAATTTGGAATTCCTCCAGACACAAGACAATATCGTCGCCGAGGTCTCCCAGGCCCAGGCCCAGGTCCGCTTCGCCGTGACGCGCGGCAAGGCCGCCGAGGACGAACTCAGGGACGCGGTCAAATCGGTGGAGAAAAACTTCGAGGGTTTGAAGGAGACCAACAGGGTCGGCAATGTACTTTTGCTGGTCGTTCGCCCCCAGGAAGCCCTTGCCTCCATTCAAGCTTTAGGGCAAGCCTATAACGATTACTTTCAAACCATCGCCGACTTCAACCGAGCCCAATTCCGCTTGTACCGCGCTCGGCAACCCTGCCAACTATCCTTGTCTTCCGGGTGCTCCAGTCCTGGGGCCGCTCAATTCCTCACAGCCTCGCCAGTGATGCAAATTGCCCGAACCATCCAGGGGTCTGTGCTTGACAAATGTTGGCGCGAGGGTATTGTGAATAATTGATGTAGATTTTATGAAGTTAAGGTGATTGGCTCCCAGGAAATGAATCCGCTTGATTTTGCCCTCAAACGTCCGATCACGATGATGGTTGCGATGGCCGCCATCCTGGTGGGCAGCGCGATGGCCCTATCGCGGATGAAGATCGACATTTTCCCAACGCTCGATCTCCCAGTGGTTTACGTCGTTCAACCTTACGGCGGCATGGACCCCCGGCAGATAGAGGGAATGATCACCTTCCCCTACGAGAATCACTTCCTTTATATCAGCGGCATCCATCATATCGAATCGCGGACGATCCAGGGCTTTTCGCAGATGAAGCTCTATTTCCATCCCGGCACGGATATGGTCCAGGCCATGGCGGAAACGGTGGCCCAGGTCAATCGCGCTCGCGCTTTCATGCCGCCTGGCACAGTCCCGCCGTTCGTGGTCCGCTTCGACGCCGGCAGCGTGCCGGTGGGTTACCTGGTGCTGTCCAGCACAACCAAGAACATCACCGAGATTCAGGACCTTGCCTACATCCGGGTCCGGCCCACCCTGGTCAGTTTGCCGGGCGTTTCGGCCCCGCCACCTTTTGGCGGCAACCAACGGACGATCGTCATCCATGCCGATCCAGATCGCCTCAAGGCACACCGGCTGTCTCCCGACGAGGTCACCACCGCCCTCAGCGCGGGCAATACCATCAGCCCCTCGGGCAACATTCGTGTCAAGGATCAGATCTTGATGGTTCCCACCAATGCCCAGGTGAGCGAACCCCAAGATTTGCTGAACATTCCCATCCGTCCCGGCAGCAACGTTTACCTCAAGGACATTCTCGACCCGGAAAAGGGCGTGGAGGATGGAACCGACATTCCCACCAGCTTCGCCCTGGTTAACGGCCATAGGGCGGTGTACATGCTGGTGACCAAACGCGCGGACGCTTCCACGCTGGCAGTGGTCAACGCGGTCAAAGCCAATCTGCCGGCCATGCAGGCATCGTTGCCCGAAGACATCGATCTGCGCTTCGAGTTCGATCAATCCCCTTATGTCACGCGCGCCATGCAGGGAGTGGTCGGCGAAGGGGTCCTCGGCGCCTTGCTCACAGGCGTAATGGTATTGCTGTTCTTGCGTGATTGGCGCTCGTCGGTCATTGTCGTCCTGAACATTCCTTTTGCCTTGCTGGCCGCTGTAGTCGCGCTGTGGATCACCGGCCAGACCATCAACCTAATGACTCTTGGTGGTTTGGCCCTGGCGGTCGGCATCCTGGTGGACGAGGCGACTGTGGAGGTGGAGAACATCCATAGCCAGATGGAACGCACCCCGCAGGTCAGCTTGGCAGTGTGGAACGGGAATGCGGAAACAGCCGTGCCTCGCCTATTGGCAATGCTGTCGATCCTGGCGGTGTTTTTGCCGTCTTTCTTCATGGAAAGCACGGCGCGGCGCTATTCGTGCCGATGGCGTTGGCCGTCGGGTTCTCGATGATGGCTAGCTACGCACTTTCCAGCACGCTGGTTCCGGTCCTCTCCGTGTGGCTGCTCCGCCGCAAGGTCCACGACGAGCATGACGCGTCCGCCCGTGGCCTGCTGTCGTTTGCCAGGTTCCGCGGGCTTTACGTCAATGGACTGAAGAAGCTGCTGAACTACCGGCGTTCGTTGGTGGCGGCGTATGTGATCGGAGCGGCGCTGGTGTTGTGGCTGGGTGGCCGGCAACTTGGCACGGAAATTTTTCCGATCGTCGATTCGGGGCAATTTCAGTTGCGCATCCGCGGTCCCACCGGCACCAGGATTGAACGCACCGAAGAGATCGCCGCCCAGGGCCTGGAGCTGATCAAGGAAGAAGTGGGTGCCGACAATATCGACATCACCGTGGCGTTTGGCGGGGTCTCGCCTTCGACCTACACCATTAACACCGTCTACCTATGGACTGGCGGCCCGGAAGAGGTGGTGCTCAGGATAGCGCTGAAACACGGCAGCCCTATCAGGGTCGAAAAGCTCAAGGAGCAATTGCGTCAAGTCCTGCCGGAGCGACTTCGTAAGAGGCTGGCCCAGCGCTTGCGGCAGGAGGGTTTGCCCGAGGCCACCATCGATGAACGCCTGGAGGACCTGCGGCTGTCGTTTGAGCCCGCCGACGTCGTCAACGAGGTCATGAGCTTCGGCTCGCCGACACCGGTCGAGGTGGTGATCTTCGGGCCCAACATTGACGAGACCCGCGTTTATGCCGCCAAGGTTCGCAAGCAAATGGATACCATTCCCACGCTGCGCGATTTGCAATTCGTGCAGGCTTTCAATTACCCCACCGCGGAAATCAACCTGGATCGCCAACGTGCCGGGGGAATAGGTGTCACTGCCGAGGACTTGACGCACGCCACGGTCGCCTTTACGTCCTCCAGCCGCTTCACCGTGCCCAATTTCTGGGTGGACCAAAAAACGGGCACGGGCTATCAGGTTCAGGTTGAAGTGCCGCAAACGCGCATGGATTCACTGAATGAAGTGGGGTTGATTACCATCAAACCCACGGCCAAGGGCCAGATCATGCTCCGGGACGTGGCGAGCGTGAAGGAAGGCATGATGGCCGGCGAAGTCGACCGCTACAACATGCGCCGCATGATAACCATCACCGCGAATGTTGCCGGCGAGGATCTCGGGCGCGTGGCGCAGCGCCTCCGCGCGGCATTGCAAGCCGCCGGAGATCCGCCGCGCGGCGTCAATTTGTTGGTGCGCGGGCAGATTGCCCCCATGGAGCAGATGTTCACGGGGTTGGCCTTGGGAATGGTGCTGTCCGTGGTTGTCATCTTCTTGCTGCTGTCGGCCTATTTCCAGGCGATCCGCCTGGCGATCAGCATCGCATCGACGGTCCCGGCCGTATTGGCGGGAGTCATCCTCATGCTTTTGGCGACCGGCACCACATTGAACATTCAGTCGTTCATGGGGGCGATCATGGCCATTGGCGTGGCCGTGGCCAACGGCATCTTGTTGCTGACGTTTGCGGAGCGCCAGCGCCTTGCCGGGGACAACGCCCTGGTCGCGGCGGTGGAGGGCGCCAAGGGGCGGCTGCGGCCCATCCTGATGACCAGCCTTGCCATGCTGGCGGGCATGGTCCCGATGGCATTGGCGCTGGGCGAAGGCGGCGAACAGACCGCTCCGCTGGGTCGGGCGGTGATCGGCGGCCTGGCGGCGGCGACTGTCGCCACGCTGACGGTGCTGCCGATGGTCTTCGCGCTGATGCAAGCCAAGGCTTCCATTAGTTCGGTTTCCTTGCACCCAAGGGACGCCGCTAGCCGCCATTATGTGTCGGACGCCGACCCAATTTCATCCGAAGATTGAGAGCAGCCGTGGCGAGAAAGCGATCAATATGACCATTCCGGGAGGGCATTTCATGGGCAGGCTCGAAGTGTTGTTCCTTTCTCCAGGCGGGAAGCGCCAGGTCTGGCTGCCGGTCTTGCTCGTGGTGCTGCTTCCGCTCTGCCCCGGTTGCCGCGCGAAACCGATGGAAGCCGCCGACGCCGCGGCGGCGCCGAAAGCGGCCACGGTTCATCCGGTCAAGCAGACCTGGCAGTGCGCTATCGACCAACCAGGGCAGATTGAGGCTTTCGAGGAAACGCCGATTTATGCCAACGTCGCCGGCTTTATTTCCGAAGTCTGTGTCGATATGAATGCCCGCGTCAAGAAGGGCGACGTCCTGGCCAGGATGGCAATCCCTGAAATGGACAAGGACCTCAAGCAAAAGACGGCGCTCATCGCCCAGGCCGAGGCCGAATTGGAGCAGGCCCGGAAAGCGGAATTGACCGAGGAAGCCAGTTTGAATACCGCGACGGCGCGGGTGGGGGAGGCGCATTTTCGCTACCAGCGAGCCCTGGCCAACCTTCAGCGCTCGGATTCCGAAAACAAGCGCATCGAAAAACTCCTCGCCAAGCAGTTGACCAACGAGGAGACGAGGGACGAAGTGCGTTTCCAGTACAAGGCGGCAGAGGCCGAGGCCGAGGAGGGCAAGGCGAAAATCCACGCGGCGGAGGCAAGCGTGCTTGAATGCGAAGCGCGGCGGAACAAGGCCAAGGCCGACGTGCGAGCGGCGGCAGCCCGTCTGAGCGTGGCCAGAGTTAACGAGGAGCGCGCGGCCGCCATGCTGAACTATGCCACATTGACCGCGCCTTTCGACGGCGTCGTGACGGAACGAAACGTCCATTCAGGCCATCTCGTGAAGCCGGCGGCCAACGGCAAGGATGAGCCTTTGTTCGTGGTGGTGCGTACCGACCGCGTGCGCATCTTCGTCGACGTGCCGGAGACGGAAGCTGCTTACGTTCAGCCCGGCACGGCGGCGCGGGTCCGCATCCATGCTCTTAAAGATCGCGAAATCCAGGCCTCGGTCATTCGCATCTCCTGGGCGCTCAATCCCAAGAATCGCACTCTTAGGGCGGAAATCGAATTGCCGAATGACAACGAGCTGCTAAGGCCCGGAATGTACGCTTTCGCGACTTTCTTTGTCGACCACTCCGTCTGGGCACTGCCGGTCAGTTCCATCCAGCACAAGGACGACGGCTGCTTCTGCTACCTGATGCGAAACGGCAAGGCAGCGCTGACGCCGGTGCGCCTTGGCGTGCGGCGCGGGTCGTTGGTGGAGGTGCTAAAGAAGAGCCTCCCCACCGGCGAGACAATTGGAGTCAGCACCTGGCAGGGCTTTTCCGGAGACGAAGCAGTTTTTCAAGATTATGGCGAAGTCCAGAAAGCGGGGCAGGCCTCTTTTTGAGGCATACATCGGCCTGGGTGGCACGCCTTGAGGTACTCCGAAGGGCGTGGCCGGAGAGCGAGCATTTCACGCCCTTCGGAGTACCTCAGGCGGCGCCACCCAACAAGTTAGTCAGCTCGCCCCGCCAACATGGTGCGTTTCCCGGTCAAGGCCCGGATGCTGACATTGACCAGCATCACCACCGCCAGCAGCACGAATGCGGCAGCCCAGGCCAGGCGTTTTTCGGCGTCGTCGGTGCTGGTCGAAAAATAATAAATGTAATACGTCAGGAAGGGGAACCCACCTTCGAGCGATTTGGGCCAGTAGTTGCTCATATTGGCCGTGAGCAACAGCGGTGCGGTTTCACCCGCGATCCGCGCGATGGCTAAACAGACGCCGGTAATGATCGTGGGCAAAGCAGCCGGCACCGTCACGCGCAGCACGGTCTGCCATTTCGCCGCTCCGAGCGCGAAACTGGCCTGGCGCATGGCCTGGGGTACCAACTTGAGCGCCTCCTCCGCGCTGCGCATGACGATTGGCACCATCATGATCGCAAGGCAAAATGCTCCGGCCCAGGCCGAAAACTTCCCGAGACTTAGCCAGCCGCCGGGGTAAACCAGAAGGCCGTAGCCGAAGACTCCGATGACGATCGACGGCACGCCCCCCAGCATTTCGCCGACGAAGCGAGCGGAAATCGACAATTTGTTGCGCGGGTATTCGGCAAGGAAGATAGCCGCCAAAAAACCGATTGGCACCGCGAAGACCGTGGCCAGGGCCACCAACACGGCGCTGCCGAGGATCGCGTGCCCCAGGCCTGGCGGATTCTGGTTGGGCAAGTGCGTGAAAAAGGCCGTGTCGAGTGCGGGAACGCCCTTGACGGCGATGAAGCCCAGAATGAGGAACAACGGGCCGCAGGTGACGAACAGGCACGTCCCGAGGACGCCCGTCATGAGGCGATCGATCCACACAGCGGCCGATTTGCTGTGCAGGATGACGGTGCGCAAGCCAAGGGCCGCGCCTGCCAGGCTCAGAGCGACGACCAGGGTCAGCACCAGAACGCCGAAATCATTGACTTCAGCGCCGGACGCGGACACCGCAATGCGTACCGCGACAAACGCCAAACACAATAATCCGGCAGCCGGGAATATCCTTCCCCAAACGATGCCGGCAGTGCGTTCAGCCCGTGGCGACGCTTTGACTTGCTTGCCAAAACGCCAAATGATCAGTCGGGCCAAGGCGTTGACGAAAATCGTCACCAGCAACAGGATCGCGCCTAGCTCGACGAGGGCGGACCGTCCAATGTCTCCGAGTTCATTGAGGCCCAGGGCGATCTTGCTTGGGATGGTGGCTCCGGGCGCGTAGGGGGCGAAGCTGATCTGATTGGCGTTGCCGATGACCATGATCACGGCCATGGTCTCGCCCAGCGCACGTCCAAGGGCCAGGAAGCAACCGCTGACAATGCCGGGACGAGCGTACGGCAGGACGACGTTCCAGGTGGTTTGCCAGCGCGTCGCTCCGAGGGCCAGTGAGCCTTCACGTTGGGAGCGCGGCACCGCCTGGCAGATGTCGTAGGAAATCGCCGTTATGTACGGCAAAATCATGATCGCCAAAATGAGGCCCGCCGTGAACAGGTTGTCGCCGTCGACGTACGACGGCGCGCCAGGACGAGGAACATGTTTTTGGTCAGCGGGCCAAGGAACTTGATGGCCCAGAAGCCGTAAACGACACTGGGAATTGCGGCCAGCAACTCGATGAGAAAGGAGCCGGCTCGACGCAGCCCAGACGGCGCGATCTCCGCGAGAAACGCCGCCGTGGCGATCCCAAGCGGCACGGCGATCAGCATGGCCATCGTCGAGGTCCAAAGCGTGCCGTAAATAAAGGGCAGGGCACCCAGATCGTCTGGCGGAATCCAGTGGTCGCGGACAAGAAAACGCCAACCCAGGCGCTCGATGGCCGGCCAGGCTTCCATGAAGATGTAAGCGGTCAGCACCACCGCCAGGACAATCACGGCGCTGGCCGCGCACCAGCATAACGACCAGAAAATGGTTTCGCCGAATGCTTTGCGGCCGCCAATAAGCGACCAATGCGGTGACTTCCGGCGGCTGGTCGCGAGACTCATAGGGCACTCATGGTGAAATCGACCCCTTTTTCGGATGGGCTCTTAGGGTGCGAGCTTGACGGTTTTCAATTTTTCGTCGATCTTCTTGACCAAGCCTGCCGACAATGGCGCATTGCTCAGCTCCCCAACGTAAGCCTGACCGTCGTGAGTGACCCAGGTGAGGAAATCGACGAGCTGCCGGCCCGGCCCGGCCGATTGATCTTTGTACAACACTGCCCATACCACGGCGCAAATCGGGTACGCCTTTTCGCCAGCCTGATTGTTCATCGTGAGGCAAAGATCGTCGGGGATGCTCGTCTCGGCACTCTTCGAGGCCTCGGTCACTGTCTCAGGGCTGGCCACAACGAATTTCCCACCCGCATTTAGCACGGCCCCATAACGAAGATTGTTGGCATTGGCGTAGTCGAGCTCCACGTAACCGATGGCGCCTTCCGTGGACGCCACTTGCCCGGCCACGCCTTGGCTGCCTGGCTTGCCGACAGCCTGAGGAATCCACTTTACTTCCTTCGCCCCCGGACCGATTTCTTTCAGCCAGGTTGCACTCACCTTCGCCAGGTAATCAGTCCACGCGAACGTGGTGCCGCTAGGCTCGGCGCGGCGGACAACCACGATGGCTCGCGGCGGCAATGCGACGTCCGGATTGATCTTCACCAGGGCGTCGTCATTCCACTTCGTAATCTTACCAAGGTAAATGTCGGCCAGGATTTCCCCGGAGAAACGCACAGGTTCCTTGACGTCCTTCAATTCGGGAATGTTGTAGATGGGAACCACCGCGCCGAAGATCAGTGGGATGTGCAGCACCTCGCCGCCTTTTTCCCTGGCTGCTTTCAGCTCGTTCTCGTTCATGGGGGCATCGGTGCAGCCGAAGTGGTACGTCTTGACTGTCATTTGCTGAATGCCGTTACCAGAGCCTTTCGGGGCATAATCAACTTCAATGCCCTTTTTTTCGTTGTAAACGGTCGCCCATTTTTTCATGAGCGGGCCAACCAACGTGGAGCCGCCGCCGTTAATGCGAGTCACGCTAGCGGCGCCGCCGTTTTTGCGTCCACAGCCCGCCATAAAGCAAGTAGAGGTTACCACGGCGATGGCCAGCACCGCGTTGCGCATCCTCCGCACCAACCGCCTGCGATTGCACATATTGTCAGCCTCCCATTCGTGCCGTACTGAAATCGTACTGGCCGAGCATTTCTAGTCCACGGTTGGTTTCGAGAGACTTTCTTCACAATCCAGCGGTGCATTTTCACGCCGATAAATGCCAGGATAAAACGGATTTACAGGAACAAGCGGGATTTCAAGGCACGCCGTCGCCCGACTTCATAAATGACCACGCCCAACACATTCGTCGCCACGATTGCGCCAATGATCTTGGCACTAAACCAGCGTTCGCTTTCGACCTCGACAATGGGAAAGACTGAAAGCACAGCATACAAGAGCGTTGTCGCAAAGCCAGCCACCGCGGCTACCACGAGCCACAGCGGCGGCTGTTTCGCGAGGTTGGCGGCGGCGGCGATGGGAATCGCGAAAAGGGCCAAATAGGCGAACGCGTACAGAATGCCCCCCGCGTTCTCGAGCACCTGAAACGCCTCCTGAACACCCACGCCAACTTGCCCGGCCAATGTCAAGGCGATCGTGATGACGCCGACGAACAGGATCGAGTTGACCGGTGTCCGGAAACGCGGATGCAGGCGCGTGAACCACGCCGGCAGCAAACCGTCCCACCCGGCCACCATCGGCAGTCGAGTATTCCCCGCGAAAATCAGCATCGTGTTGCCCATCTGACGCACCAGCAGCATGAGAATCAGTAATGTTGCGATCGGTGCCACGATACCCATATCCTCGAAGCCGATGGTCAACGTTTGTGGAATCGGGCTGACCAGATCGATTTTGTCGTTGGGCACAATGGCAAGCACGCTGCTGGTGCCGAGGATGAACATGACGGCAATGATCGGCACGGCAATGACCACGGATCTGCCTATTCCACGTCGGGGGTGGCGGCATTCGCCAGCCATGATGGCCACATACTCGAAACCGCTGAAAGCACCGACCGCCATCTTGCCGAAGATGTTGAGACTGTACCGCGAAAACTCAGGCGGCGACACGGCGAGCGGCTCATATTCGGCGATGATGCCGCGGGCAACCAACACGAACGGGATGGCGATCAGCGCCGCGTAGGTCAAAAGTTGAGCGACGCCGCCGGCATTCTGGAACCACTTGCCGACACGCAAACCGAACACGGCGACCAACATGGTCGCGCCAAGTGCGACAACGCTCACCACGGGCGTGTACCAGGCCGCATTGGTAATCTCCGCGCCGTCGGGTCCGATCAGATAAGAAAAGTTGTTGGCAATCATCACGCCAAAAGTTGCCAGCATCAGAATGGTGTAGGCCCACAGGTTCCAGGCCACGAGGAAGCCGAGGAATTTGCCCAATCCCTCGGTCGCCCATTGGTACAACCCGCCTTCCAGCGGCATCAGCTTGTTGAGGTAAATCACGACGGCCGCTTGCGGCAGGTAGAAAAGGGCCGCGGCTGCAAGCCAGAACACGATGTGGGATGTGCCCAGTTTCGCGGCGGTTCCCACCCAGCCCGAGCCGACGACGTAGAGGATTTGGATCAAGACGAGGTCGGCAAGGCCAAGCTCCTTGCGGAAGCCCGCGCTATGGGCTTGCACCTCGTGAAGGCGGCTGGCGGCATGGTCTGGATCCGGGTTCGTCATAGCACCAGGCGCGATTTTCAGTCGGCCTTCCTTTTTGTGCTCTGGCGGGCCAGGTTCACCAGGGCTTGCAGCGTCTTGTTGACCGATGCCGAATCCGGAAATAACGCGGAAAGTTCAGGGGACAATACGACCACGTTGCTTCCTTTCGCGTAGCGATCCGCATGTTTGCCGCGCACGCCTTTCCTGAAACCGTACTCGCCAAGCATTTCTTGTTCACGTTTGCTTTTGTGTGCCTTCTTCATAGTCCTGCCTTTCAAGGCGGCTTGTAACCTGCGCAGGCACTCAGGTCTGTCCAAGAAGCCTATCGCGGCAATCGTCACACAACGGCCCTGATTCGTGCTCGTGGTCGAGAATCGTGATGGAATAGGGTGCCGGCGCAATGGCTGGCAGCAATGCGGTGGTCAATTGGGTGAAGCGGACATGCAGCCCATTGGATAGTTCCGCGTAAATCGGCCAGAGCAATTCGTGCATGAACTGCTTGCTGCAGCGCACCAGGATGGTCGATTTGCGTTGCTTGCGATAGCGGTATGCAGTCAAGCCGTAACGCTTGACCACGGCATGAAACACCGCGATGTCCCAATCATTCTTCAAATTGCACTGAAACTCTTGCACGTCAGGATGCCCGCCAGTTCCCGGCCGCGAGCGATGATGCGTGCCCGGGCCTGGTCGGCGTCGTTGGCGTCGCAACCGAGCAGACGAGCGTGTTTGAGTTCGCTCGAGCGGGAAGAGTCAATCAGCACTTCGTCGGCGTTCATGACGGTGACTCGTGTGTTGGAGAAACACTTGGCCTGTTTGCACATCATGATAGGCAAATCATACCCAGTCAGGTATAATTGAAACTTTACGAATGCCACTTGCCTGTTCGACGACTACGAATGCGGTAAATCCATGTGCCGACACGCATTTTTTGGCCTGATCTGTGTTCTGCTGGCCCTGATCGCGTATCAAGCAGGCGCTCAGGACAAGTCCGGTTCTCAGAATCTCCAGCCGCCGTCCGAGGAGCAAATCAAGTTCTTCGAGGCCAAGGTTCGCCCGATCCTCGTCGAGAATTGCTTCAAGTGCCACGGCCCCGACAAGCATCGCGGCGGGCTTAGGCTCGATGGCTTGCAATCCATGCTGACCGGCGGCGACAGCGGGCCTGCCATCGTGCCCGGCCATCCCGACAAGAGCCTGGTCATCAAGGCCGTCAACCACGACGATCCCCTTCTTAAGATGCCCGAAGGCAAGAAGCTGGCCAAGGAGGACATTGCGGACCTGACCCGCTGGGTCAAAATGGGCGCACCGTGGCCAGGCTCGGGTGCGATTGTTGCCGGCGCCGCCAAAAAAGGCGAAATGCAGGTCACCGACAAGGATCGCAGCCACTGGGCGTTCAAAGCTATCACGCGGCCGCCGGTGCCGCAAGTCAACAAGTCAGGATGGGTCAAGAACCCGATCGATGCGTTTATCCTGGCGAAGTTGCAAGCCAAAGGGCTGACGCCAAATCCCCCAGCCGACAAGCGCGAACTGGTCCGCCGGCTTTATTTTGACCTGACCGGCCTGCCACCGACACCGAAGCAAGTGGATGATGTCGTCCACGATCCATCGCCGAAGGCCTGGGAGAACCTGATTGACCAGCTGCTGGCTTCGCCGGGTTATGGCGAGAACTGGGCTCGGCACTGGCTCGACCTGGTGCGTTTTGCGGAAACCAACAGCTACGAGCGCGACGGTCCAAAGCCGCATATTTGGCGATACCGCGATTACGTCATTCGGGCTTTCAACGACGACAAGCCATACGACCAGTTCCTCCGCGAGCAGCTGGCCGGCGACGAACTCCCCAATCCCAGCCCGGATGCACTGATCGCCACTGGCTACTACCGCCTCGGCATCTGGGACGACGAACCGTCCGATCCGGTTCTGGCCCGCTTTGACATGCTCGACGACATCGTGGCCACGACTTCCCAGGTATTCCTCGGCCTGACCGTCGATTGCGCCCGCTGCCACGATCACAAGATCGACCCGATCCCGCAGAAAGACTATTACCGGCTGCTGGCGTTTTTCCACAACATCAACCACTACCGCAACGGCGGACCGACCGACGAAGTGCCGATTTTTGCCACGGCGGCGGCGAAGGAAAGCTACCAGCAGCGTGTCAAGGAATTGGACGAGAAACGCAACGCCGTGCAGCGCGATCTGACCGACATCGAAAGGGAGTTTCGCGTCAAGTACGGCAGCGATTCCAGCAGTGCTCGCGTGCCCGACCTGGACGATCTGCATTATCGCTATTACCGCGACACGTTGATGAAGTTGCCGGACTTCGCCTCGCTCAAGCACGAGTCGGAGGGCACTCTGCCCAATCGGCTTTTCGACATCGGCTTGCGGACGCGCGATGAAGCGTTCGGTTTCGTGTTCGAGGGCACGCTGATCGTGCCGCAGGATGGCCGGTATACATTTTACCTCGATTCCGACGACGGCTCGCGGTTGACGGTCGCCGGCAAAACCGTGATTGTATACGACGGCATTCACGGCATGGGCAAGGAAAAATCGGCCACGCTCGAACTTTCCAAGGGGCGTTTGCCGATCAAGCTGGAGTATTTTCAAAACCTGCATGGCCTGGGTCTGTCCGTGGCGTGGTCGGGTCCAGGCTTCGGCCGCCGGATGCTGTCGGCGCCAGACGGCGCACAGGCGGGCAAAGGTCAGGTCGATCTTGCCAAGCTCATCAAATCCGATGGCGCCCGTGTGCTGGGCAGCGAGAAACTCAAGCAATACACGTCGCTGCAAAAGAAACTGGAAAGCCTCAAAAAGCAGACCGTGCCCGCGGATTACTGCCTCGGCGTCACCGAGTCGGGCCCCAAAGCGCCCGAGACTTTCGTGTTGATTCGTGGCAACCACGGCAACAAGGGTGCCAAGGTCGAGCCTGGTTTCCCCCAGGTGCTCACCGCCGACACGCCGGATCTGCCCAAGTTGCCTGACAGTGCGAAGACGACCGGCCGCCGGCTTGTTTTGGCTGACTGGTTGACTTCCAAGTCCAATCCGCTCACTGCCCGTGTCGCCGTCAATCGTATCTGGCAATATCATTTCGGCCGCGGCATCGTGAGGTCAAGCAACAACTTTGGTACGCAGGGCGACAAGCCGACCCATCCCGAGTTGCTCGATTGGTTGGCCTCGGAATTCGTCGAGCGCGGCTGGAGCATGAAGGAGATGCACCGGCTGATTCTGACTTCAAGCGCCTACCAGATGTCGTCCAGGGGCGAAACCAGGGCTTTGGCCGCCGACCCGACCAACGAGCTTTTCTGGCGTTTCGACATGCGCCGCTTGACGGCAGAGCAAATCCGCGACGCGGTCCTCGCCGTCAGCGGTAACCTGAATCGCAAGATGTACGGCCCCGGCATCTATCCGGCGATGCCTGAGGAAGTGCTGCGCGGCCAGTCGATGCCCGGCAAGGGTTGGGGCAAATCTTCAACTGAAGAGCAGGCGCGCCGCAGCATTTATGTACACGTCAAGCGGTCGCTGCTGCTGCCGATCCTGGAGATGTTCGACCTTGCGGAAACCGACCGGTCATCGCCTACCCGCTTCAGCAGCACGCAGCCGACGCAGGCGCTGTTGATGCTCAATAGCCAGTTTCTCAATAAGCAGGCCGGCATTTTCGCCCAACGGCTTAGCAAGGAGGCAGGCGACAAAGTCGAAGATGAAGTCAAGCTGGCGTGGTCATTGGCCACGGGGCGAGCGCCGACAGTTTCCGAGGTGGCGCGCTGCATGCGGCTGTATGCGGCGCTGCAGCAGGAAGAGGGCGCCACGCCGGAGGTGGCGATGCGGTATGTTTGCCTGATGGTGTTTAATTTGAATGAGTTTGTTTACGTGGATTGATCGAGGTGGCATAATGGAAGACTCCGTTCCGATTGACGCCGAGACCAGTTCAGAAGTTCCGATGTTGGCGACAGAAACTGACGATTTCTCGGATCTTATGGCTGCGAGTTTTTCCAGTTTGGACTTTTGGGATAACCCCTGGGACGACGAGGATTGGAACAATGCCTGAAAACTGCTCTCATGGCACCTTCTGCCGCCGCACCCGCCGCGAATTCCTCTGGGAAGCCGGCGGCGGCTTCGCTGGTTTGGCGTTAAGCTGGCTGCTATCCCGCGACGGTGTCGTTGCCGGTCAGCCCCCCGCCACAACTCGCCACGCCAATCCGCTGGCCGCGCGGCCGCCGCATTTCGCTCCCAAGGCCAAAAGCGTCATCTTCCTGTTCATGTACGGCGGCCCCAGCCAGGTCGACACTTTCGACTACAAGCCCAAGCTCTACGGCCTCGACGGCCAGACCATCCCGGTGCGGACCTTCGGCCGCGGCGGCCACCGCAACGAGGGCCGGGTCGTGGGCCCCAAATGGAACTTTCGCCAGTATGGCCAATCCGGCAAATGGGTCAGCGATCCTGTTTCCGCACCTGGCCACCTGTGTCGACGACATCGCTTTCCTGCACTCGATGACCGCCGACTCGCCGATCCACGGCTCGGCGATGCTGCAAATGAACACCGGCAAAATCCTCTCCGGCAGCCCCTGCATGGGTTCCTGGATCAACTACGGCCTGGGCAGCGTCAGCGAAAACCTGCCCGGCTTCGTGGTCATGCTCGATCCAACCGGCGGCCCGATCAGCGGCGCCAAGAACTGGTCGAGCGGCTACATGCCCGCCACGTTTCAGGGCTGCACGCTGCGCTCCGGGTCGACGCCGATTCTCGATCTGGGCCGGCCCGCGGGAATGTCGGCCGGCATGCAGCGCCGCGTCCTCGACACGCTCAACGACTTCAACGGCGAGCATCTCACAGCCAGGCCCGACAACACTGATTTGGCCGCGCGCATCGCCAGTTACGAGATGGCCTTCAACATGCAGCGTTTCGCACCCGAGGCCGTGGACCTTAGCCAGGAATCCGCGGCCACCAAGGAACTGTATGGCCTGAACGACAGCCGCACGGCGGACTTCGCCGGCCGCTGTCTGCTGGCCCGCAGACTGGTCGAACGCGGCGTGCGTTTCATCCAGCTTTACTCCGGCGGCGCCCACAACGACGACAATTGGGACGCTCACGGCGATCTGGTCCGCAACCACACCTACCACGCCGGCCGCACCGACAAGCCGATCGCTGGATTGCTCAAGGACCTCAAACGCCGCGGCCTGCTTGACGAGACGCTGGTTGTCTGGGGCGGAGAGTTCGGCCGCCAACCGACCGCCGAATACGCCACGGGCACCGGCCGCGACCACAACGCCTACGGCTTCACGATGTGGATGGCCGGCGGTGGCGTCAAAGGCGGCGTGTGTGTCGGCGAGACCGACGAACTCGGGGCGGAGGCGATTTCGCATCGCTTCCAGGTCAAGCACCTGCACGCGACGGTGTTGACGCTGCTGGGGCTGGATCCGGATCGGTTGACGTATCTGTATGGGGGGTTGAATCAGAAGTTGGTGGGCGTGGAGGGGGCGGAGGCAATAAGGGAGGTTATGGCGTAGCTCGTGCCAGTATAATAAGGACAGTTCATGGCAAAAGGAGCAATCTCATGAATTCGATCGTGATGAAGGGCGTCATCCGTAATGGTCAAGTGGAAGTAGCTGAACCCATTAATTTGCCGGACGGTTCGGAGGTCACCATCACCGGACACGCCAACGGCAAGTTTCCGGGATTGCCGGACAACGACCGTCCGATGACGCCGAGCGAAATTGCGGAAGTGCTGGCCGCGATGAAAAAAATCGAGCCCTTCGACATGACCGACGAAGACCGAGCCAGTGCTGATGCGTGGGAAAAGAAGGTGAACGATTTCACGATCGCGAATATAGATAACGGACTGGAGGACGTGTTTCGATGATTCAATTGACGCAAGAACAAAGCCAGGCGCTTCGCAACGGCGAGGCGGTGCGATTGCCGATGCCGGAACTTGGCAAAGAGGTGGTGCTTCTTTGCGGCGCGGACTTTGCCAGGATCCAGATGCTGCTGGAGGATGACCGGGAAAAAGCTGCGTGGGCATCTCTGGGGCGCAAAGCGGCCAAACGCTGGGCGGAGGAGAATCCGTTTTGATAACTCCTGGCGAAATCTACTGGGCGGACCTGAACACATACACGCGGAACGCTCGGCCACCGGGACGTAACTTATGACGCCGCTCGGGTTGCAGCACTTGTCTGGCCTTGATGAACTGCTTACGAGCGGGACAACGTATCTGGCAGCCTTTCCGCAGGCGATCGGCGGCACCTCCGCCTGTCACGGCATTTGGAGGTTCTTTTCCGACTCGTGGCCACAAGGTGGTATTTCATCCTGGAATGGCGGAAGCTCCTGGCGGGCTCATTGGCTACCGTTTCTACCATCTGGCTTTTTCAGCTTCGGGGAGGATGTATTTGGAAACCAGTTAGTCGTGGTCAATGGGGGTGGTGCCGCCGTTCTTTGGAATCATGAGACAGGCGAATGCCACGACCTTCTTGTTGGACCAAGCGAATTGCTGAGAACCGCGTTTGAAAGTGGCATCGACTGGATCGACATCTACTCAGATGACTCTCTCGCCATTGCAAAGCAATTTGGTCCGGTGCCGCTGGCCTCGCATCTTCACTGGATGAAGCCGCTTTTTCTCGGCGGCCAGACTACTCCTGATAATGTCTCTTTGGTAAAACGCGAGGCACATCTTATCGGTCATGCCAAATTGTGGTCCCAAGTTGGTGAGCTTCCTCCTGGGACAAGTGTAATCCCTGGGTAAATTCACGCGGACTGGGTGCCTGGAAACGATTCATGTTCTAAATCCCCGGCGGCTTGGGGATACCCAGGATACGGCAGATTCCTCGTACTGTCCCGCGTTTGATCCTGGTGTGCCGCGGGACAGGAGCTTGGGAGAGGTTCGCCGGATTGACCCAAATGTGGTGGTTGCCGCCATGGTGGTGCAATATGCACCGATGTGCCGCGCAAATGGCGTTCGAATTGACGGCGATTCATGAAAAGCACTCTTATTTCGCAATTGAAGACAGCGGAATTTGGCGAAGCAACTTCAATCGGGATTGCTTCAGTGCCTGCGCCGCATCGCGCACGTTGGCAAAGGCTTCCTCGACGGTGTCGGCTTCCGTGATCAGCTCTGGATCAAGGGGCGAAGTCACCACGTAGCCACCTTCCTCCGCTGGTTCGAGGATTAAAACCAGCTTGCCATCACTTACCGTATATCGCGTCGTCATATTATCCTCCGAATTGCAAGTCGTTCGCGTAGTGGCAATGCCAGTCATTCATCCTAGCGATTCGAATCGTGATGTCGGCCCCGGCAGCTCGGCCGTACAGTTGTCGCCATCCAAGCGCACCCGTTGTCACTTGGTTTCATCCGTTGTCAAATGCGTTTCATGGGGGTATGTCAGGGTGTGAAATGAAACGCATTTTAGCGGCTTCTTTCCCGCGGAAGGATTCATTGCACGGATCGTGTCGTGACGGCGCCATGGGGGTGCCTGTGTGCAATGCAAGCAATGAATTTGGCGGCTGCCGCGGCCCAGGTTACCGCAGTAACGCCGCCTCCGCCGTCAACCCTGGCCCAAAGCCCAGGGCCACCGTCGGCCGCGGTGCATTGCGCTCCATCAATCGCTGAAGAATGAACATCACCGTCGGGGACGACATGTTGCCGTAATTGCTAAAAACCTCCCGCGAGGTCTCCAGCGCCGCGGCCGGCAGTTCGAGAGCTTCCTGCACAACCTCCAGTATCCGCGGCCCGCCGGGATGAACGCACCATGAGCCGATATCCGCGAGTGCCAGATTGTGCTTATCCAGCCAGCGCGACAGCCAGGGCCGCAGATCCTGGCGAATCAAGTCCGGCACCTGCTTGGCCAGGCCCATCTCGAAACCGTGGTCGCCCATTTGCCAGTGCATCGCTTTATCTGTGCAGGGAAAGACCCAGGATGCTGACGCGACATGCCGCCATTGATCCGCTTTATCCGTGGCCAATTTCTCCGCGCGCCGACCAGCGCCGCGGCGCCGTCGGCGAAGAGGACGTTGGCGACCATTTTTTGCGGGTCCCAACCATAAAAATAATGCAGGCTGCACAGCTCCGCCGCACACACCAGCACCCGCGCATTGCTCTCGGCTTCCACCAATGCTTTTGCCACGCGCAGGCCGTTGAGCATGCCGTGACAGCCCATGAAGCCCAGATGCGTTCGCTGGGTTGACGGTTTCAGGTTCAATTCGCCGAAGAGCTGCAGGTCGAAGCCGGGGGCGTGGAAACCGGTACAAGAGACAGTGACCAGGTGAGTGATGTCACGGCCGGTCAGGCCGGACTGCTCCAGAGCCTGCCGGGCCGCGGGCGCCGCCAGGCCGATGGCGTGCTTGACGTAGTCGGCCATGCGCTGACCAGTAGAAGGGCCGCGGTCTTCCTCGGAGGCCGGGACGAAAGCCGATCCCGTGTTGTTGGTCCCTTCGGCGACGTCGCGCAGCACCTCCGGGCCGAGGCAGAAATGGCGTTTTTTGATGCCTGTCATGGTGAACAGGGTGGTCAACCAGGCGTCCTGGATCGGCGTGGGCCGCAGGATGGCGCGAGCGATTTGCAGGGTGACCGCCTGCGGCACGGCAGTCGGCGGCACCGCAGTGCCAATGCCCAGAATCTTGAGGCTCATCGGCGGACTCCAATCAGTTGTAGGTCAGGCTTTCAGCCTGGAATGTTCGATGTCAGGCTGGGAAGCCTGACCTACTTGGGCATGTCAGGCTGGAAAGCCAGCCCTACGAGACAACACAGCTTGCCTTGCCGGTCCAGCGGGCAATCGAGGTCATCAAATGCGGAAAACAGCGGAGCATCGGCAGCGTGCCGGCCACCACGCCTGGACGCATTGCCCAATGCGCCAACAACGCCGCAACGCGCAGCCGTGGCTCGAATGCCCGCCGCCACGCCGTGGCATAATCCCGATGCACCGCCAGCAGCTCGCCGATCCGGCCGCCTGCGCGACGCCAAGCTGTCAACCGCTGGGCCAGCAGCCACGCCGATTGCAGCGCCATGCTGATTCCCTCCGCGACCACGGGATGGGCCTCACCAGCACAATTGCCCACCTCGAACAAGCCTCGCCAATTTCCCAGGCGTATGCCAGGCCGAATCGGGCCGGTCGCCAGCCACGGCCCCAGCCGCCGCGACCCCGCTAGGGTTTGGTGAACTCCCAGGCAATGCTCACGCAAAAACGCTTCGACCGCCTCGCCGGCGCTTGCGGAACTGCTATCCCTGATGGCCGGCAAACAGTCTCGCCGCACGCAGCAGGACAGGCTGACGCGGCCGCCGTCGCAATGTACCATGCCGCCGTAGCCGCCCGGAAATGCCAACAACGGCATCAAACCTGGTGCCAGGTTGCTGTTCGCGAAATGGGCTTTGAAGCCGAGCAGGTCAGCCGGGTTTTGTTCCAGGCGTTGCGGCTGGGTGGGCAATTCGCCAATATCCCACGAGCCGTGTGCGGCAATGACCACGCTGGCACGCATCCGCCGTGGCTGTTGCGTTTCCGATTGCACTTCGGCGATCCACTCCTTTCCTCCGCGGCAGAGGCGCAAAACCTGGCAGGGCTGCAGGACGTCGGCCCCGGCTTGCCGCGCGCGGGCCAGCAGCAAGGTGTCCAAATGCTCCCGCCCCAGCGCTCGACCATAATCGCCCTGCACATGCGGGAGATTGGCGTACAACAGCCGACGACCGGCAAACACGCCGACATCGCGCACCGGTGGGCCGGCCATGTCACGGAACTCCTGGCCGATTCCCAATCGGTCCAGGAGCGGCAGATTGGTGGCCGAAAGGTACTCTCCGCAAACCTTGCGGCGGGGAAACGCCTTCCGCTCGCAGACCGTCACCGCCCACCCGGCTTGTGCCAGCAGCCAGCCGGCAGCCGCGCCCGCCGGACCGCCGCCGATAACCAGGGCCTGGCACTCGCGGCCCATCAGCGGCACCAAGTGAGTAAAAACCGAAATGGGAAACGCCGCCGCACCGTCGCCCCGGTTAGGCCCGCCCGTGTCGCCAGGTCAAACGCCTCGGCACATGTAAAGGCGCCGGCGACCGACACGGGGCCGTCAAAATGCACGACGGGCGATGAAGTCAACACTCGGCAAGCGATTTGGGCCAGACACCAACCCAACCTCGACCGCCGCAAATCGTCGATCAGCACCTGGCCGTCGACTGTGCGTGCAAGGTCGCGCAACACTTGCACGGCTTGATCTTCCTCGAGATGGTGAAGGAAAAGCGAGCTGATCACCACGTCAAAGCGCTCGGGCGGTGGGCCTTGCAGGATGTCCCAGTGAAAGAATCGAACGCTGGCTCGCGCCCGGTCGGCCTGGCGACGGGCGAATTCCAGGGCTCTTTCACTGCGATCACAGCCGACCAGTTCCACGTCCAGGCCGGCTCTTTGAGCTCTGTGCCACAAACGAATCGGCACGTCACCGCCGCCGGTGGCCACATCGAGCACCCGCAGTCTGCGTCGTGCGGCAAGTGCGGCGGCCTTGATCCACGGCCACAAGATGGCGGCGCTGCCGCTCCACCAGTTGAGGCGTGCCAGTCCCTTCAGAGGCCGCCAAATGCTCCGACTCCCCGAGGTGGGGTTGATCCATCAGCTCGGCAGCGCGCCGGCGTTGCCGAAGTGCAAGCAAGCCAGGTGATGCCGGTGGTGAAATACCGTAGTGCATCGCCAGAGTATAGAGTGTGTGGGCTGGACGGACAACGTGGGTTTAATTAATGGCGGCCCTCCATTGGCGCTGGCACTGTTGTAAGATACGCTCCAGGTATTCTTGCTCCCGCAATGATTGCCCAGGAGGGTTGCCGTGCATTCAAGACCACGCTGCTTATCCGTGCCGATGCTGGCGTTGACCTTCACCGCCGCCGCACTGGCCCAACCAACACGCGACGAGGATTGGACTGGCAAGGTGATCCTGATCGCCAAGCCAGGCGTCAAGATTGGCCATACCGATGGCGAGCAGGTCTTCTTGACGCCGCTGGACAGCCTCGATTACAAAGTCATCAGGGAAGATCGCGGCTGGCTCCTGGTGCGGCAAGGCGCCATCGAGGGTTGGCTCTACAAGCCGCTGGCCGTCACTTTGGACGCGGCGGCAAAGCATTTCACCGACATCCTTGCCGGACAACCCATCGATGCGGACACGCTGGCCCGACGCGGCCGTGCCTGGCAATTGACCGGCGATCTCGACGCCGCCATCAAGGATTACAATGCGGCCCTGGCCTTGGACCCCAATTTGAGAGTGCTTTATGGCCATCGCGGCCTTGCCTTCATGCACAAAAAAGACAACGCCAAGGCCATGGCCGATTTCGACCAGGCCATCAAGCTCAACATGGGCTCCGCGGCGGTCTACAGCAACCGCGGCATCCTCTGGATCATGAAAAACGAGCTGCTGCTGGCCATGAAGGATTTCGACGAGGCGCTGCGCATCGATCCGCAACTCGCGACCGCACGTAGCAATCGCGGCGGCCTTTGGACGCAAATGAAAGTCTATGACAAGGCGTTTGTCGATCTCGACGAAGCAATCAGGCTCAATCCCAATGACGCCAATTCCTTTGTTCACCGCGCTAACGCCTGGCGGAACTTGAAGGAATATGACAAAGCCGTCAAGGATTACAGCGAGGCCATCAAGCTCAACCCCAAGAATCCGGCGCCCTTCCATAACCGCGGCGTGGCGCTGGCGATGCAAAAGCAATTCGACAAAGCCATACTGGATTTCGACCAGGCCATTCGCCTGAACCCCAATTCCCCGGCGGCGTTTCACGACCGTGGCGCGGCCTGGCGTGAGCAAGGCAATCAGGACAAAGCAATCCAGGATTTTAGCCAGGCGATCAAGCTCCGTCCCCAGGATGCGGACACCTTTACCAGCCGCGCTCATTCGTTTATGGCTCTCAAGCAATATGACGACGCCATCAAGGATTTCAGCGAGGCTATCCGCCTGCAGCCAGGCGTGGCCAGCAATTGGCATTGGCGTGCCCAGGCCTTGGTCACCGTCAAAGACTATGACAAGGCCATCGATGATGCCAATGTGGCGATTCGGCTCAATCCACGCTTTGCCGATGCCTATTTCGACCGCGGCAACGGCTTTAGCGGCAAGGCTGACCTCGACAAGGCCCTCAAGGACTTTGACGAAACGCTCCGCCTCGACCCCAGGCATATCAACGCGTTGTGCAACCGCGCCAACCTTTGGATCAAGAAGAAGGAATTTGACAAGGCCATCAGCGATTGCGATCAGGCCATTCGGATCAATCCAAGCATGTCGGTCGCATTCCACAACCGCGCCATCGCCTACTCCCGCAAGAATGAGCATGCCGCGGCCGTCAAGGACTACACCGAGGCCATTCGGCTGCAGCCCGCTTCCGCCGTCCTGTACAACGAACGTGGAACCATGTGGAATAAGCTGAAGGACTACGACAAGGCACTCAAGGACTACGCCAAGGCCCTTGAAATCTCGCCGCGCTATAGCGATGCATTCAACAATCGCGCCTTTTTGTATTACGGCATCGCCAAGTATGACCAAGCGATCGAGGACTTCCAGGCGCTGATCCATCTCGTCCCCAAGTATGCGCGGGGCCATTATGGACTGGGCCTGGCCTGGCACAAAAAGAAGGATTTTGACCAGGCCATTCGGCATTACGACGATGCTATCCGCCTGGACGCCAAGTATCAGCAGGCTTACAGCAGCCGTGCCACGGCATGGTGGGACAAGAAAGACTACGACAGGGCGATTAAGGATTATGACGTCGCGCTGCAGCTCAATCCTCAGGATGCTGGGACATTCAACAACCGCGGCAACGCCTGGAAGGCCAAGAAAGATTTCGTCAGGGCAATCAAGGATTACGATCGGGCCATCCAGATCAATCCCAATTTCGGGGTGGCTTACCACAATCGCAGCAGCGCGTACTTGCACCTGGGTCAATACGACAGGGCCATCGACGACTCCAACCAGGCCATCCGGCTCGAACCCAAGATGTCCCTGGCGTATTACGAACGCGGTCTGGCCTGGGAGAACAAGCGGTTTTATGACAAGGCCATTGAGGATTACAGTCAAGCGATCCGACTCAATCCTGGCGATGGCGGCTATTACGTCAATCGCGGCACTGCCTGGCGGCAAAAAAAAGAATATGACCGAGCCATCAAGGACTACGACGAAGCGATCAGGATAAACCCCAAGATCGCGAACGCTTTTGTTGGCCGGGCCGCCGTCTGGACCGCCTTGAAGGAATATGACAAGGCGATCGCCGATTGCGACATGGCTCGCGGCCTCGAGCATGACAACGCCGGTGCCTATTGCAACAGGGCTGTCGTCCTCGCCAGGCAAAAGAAATATGACCGCGCGGTGGAGGATTTCGAGCAAGCCACTCGCAACAAACCCTTCCCCGGGGTCGAGCAGAGATTTGCGTTTTTCCTGGCTACTTGCCCAGAAGCGAAGTACCGCGACGGCGCAAGGGCCGTGGAGTTGGCAAAGAAAGCTTGCGGCACGACCAGCATCCGGCTCAAGCAGGGCGAATTCCTATCGGTCCTGGCCGCCGCCCATGCGGAAGCCGGCGATTTTGCCGAGGCTCAGCGCCGCCAGCAAGAAGCCATTGCCGACCCCACGGTGCATCCTGGCGACCTGCCCGCCTATGAGGCTCGGCTCAAGCTGTTTCAGCGAAAAATGGCCTACAGGGATGAGTAAGGCGAGATTCTTGTCGCGGTGGAGCGCAAGAACGGCACACGGAGTGTGCCTATTACTTTGGTCGGATTTCCTATGGGGTCCGCGGCGTGGGCGAAGTGCCGATCATGCCGCCGCTGGCCGCGATTGCCCATTTTTTCCATTTTTCCTAAACTACGCTCAGGCGTTTTCCCCAATTCACCAATGGAGGTGCTTTCCCATGGATACAGCACCGCAATCAGCCCCCGACGCGCCCCTGGGCGACGAACTTCATCACTTGCGCAAGCACTGGCTTGGACTGCTCATGCTCGGGATCGCTTTGGTGCTTGTCGGGATCATGGCGATCGTCTCATCGTTCATCGCCACACTGGCAACGGTGGCCTTCTTCGGCACCCTGCTGTTCATCGGAGCGGTGATTCAAGTAGTAAATGCGGTCACCTGCCGAAACTGGCGCGGCTTCATCGTCAACCTGTTCGCCGGCATACTCTACGGCGTGGTGGGCCTCATAATGATGGTGCATCCGGTAGAGGCGGCCATCGGTTTGACCTTGCTGCTGGCCGCGGCGTTCATGGTGGGCGGCATCCTTCGCATTGTCGTGGCGGCCATCGAGCATTTCCATGGCTGGCCCTGGGTGATGCTCAACGGCTTCATCGGCTTGTTCTTGGGCCTCTATATCTGGCGGCATTTGCCGAATGACGCTCTTTGGGTCATCGGCATGTTCGTCGGCATCGACTTGATCTTCGCCGGGTGGTCGTGGATTTTTCTGGCGTTTGGAGTTCACAGGTTGCTTTCGCGTTAGTCGCTAGGTCAACACCCACGCTCCCTGAGCATCCGTCACCTCCGTGGTATATACCCGTTGGCCAGTGGGATTGACCCGCGTCACCAGTTTCAGACCGGAACTTCCCCCGCCCCCCGGCTCGAGTACATGCAGCGTCACCGTCACCAGGCTCCCGCCGGCAGTGCTCTCGATGGGTGTGGTGCTAAACAGATCGATCCCGATCTCCCCTGTCTGGGGATTGACCGCGACTTGAAGCTGCCACCCGGTGCCTGAACTGGGCACCGTTCCCAGCTGAATGTCCGCCGCCGACACGCCGTAGATTTGCGGATCGTATTGCAGGGCCAAAACCGCTTCCATCATTCCGCTGGCTGCCTGGCGGCCGGGCGGTGCTGATGTTGACGGGCACGACGATGGTCTGGTTGGCAGTCTCCTGCAATTCGGTGGGCACGCTGACTTCGGGATCGGGGCCGGTCGCGGGGATTGTCAGGCCGCCTGGGATCAGCGGAATCCCCGGCGTGGCCAGGCCGACGAGCAGACGGTTCATCAACGTCACGTCGGTCGAATTGACATTGCCACTACCGGTTAGGCCGCCCACGATGGCGGGATCGAGCAAGGGATACGCCGTAAAACCAGTGCCCAAGTTGACCGCCACGCGTTCAAGCAGGGCGGCATCAAGCGGACTGAAACTGCCGGTGCCCGTAACGTCACCAAGGTAGGCCACCACTTGTATGCCGTCATCGGTCACGGCTGTCGTGCTGCCGCCGTTGATCACCGCGTCGCTGAGCTTGAGCAATTCCTGGGTTTTGTAATAGTTCACGGCGGAATTGGGCACCTGGGCCACAAGATAACCCAACGTCAGTGTGCCGCTGGAGGCCGTGGCGCTGTGGAACGAGAAACTGGCCACGCCGCCGGCATTGGCTGTCAACGTCAGCACGCCGACCTCGCCGTTAAGCGTGCCGCTGATATTGAGCAATGCCGGGTTGTAGGTGAGCTCGAAGGTCACGTCGGTCACGTTGACTGCATTGGCCAAGGTGATCGGAACGCCATTGGCGGAGTTGCTCGGCACGCAGATGTTTGCAGCGCCGTGGGGTCCGCGGGCGAAAGCCGGGATACTGAGGATCGGCCCCAACGTCGGAGCGACGGCAAATGTGGCGGTGTAGTTGATGTCGAGCGGATTGCCGCCGGCATCCGCGAAACCGTTGCTGGCGCTACGGAACGTCGCGGTGTAGCTGCCCGCCGCCAGCAAACCGGCGGCGCCGGTTCCGGTCTTCATGAAGGTGATCGAAGTGTCGGTCGAGTCGAGCAGCAACGACCCGCGCACTTGCTCGCCGCCGGGACCAATCAACGTGAGGTCCGCGGGACCGTAAACGTCCGAGTCGTCGTAGAGGTTGAGCAAGGTGGGATCGAATGGCTTGTTGAATTGGGCTGTGAAACCGGTTGCCGTGGGCGTGAAAGCGGTGACGGCCAAGGGCGCCTGGGAGGGACTGACCGCGATCAGACTGCTGGTTCCCCTGATGCTGCTTTCCGTGGCGTCGACAATCGTCAGCGACTGGCTGCCCTGTGTGTTCAGCGTGACACTGAAGACGCCGACGCCGTTGGTCAGTGTCGTATCCGCGGGCAGCTCGGCCAGGGTGTCGGTGCTGCTGAAGTGAGCCGTGCCGGCATAGCCGACCACGGTGTTGTCCTGGATATCCTCGGCGGTAACGGTGAGGTTGAAGGGAGTGCCGGCCACGGCGCTGCTGGGAAGGCCCGTGATGCTGTAATGTATTATTGCCGGCGAACTGACGGTGATACCGCCGCTGGTGCCAATGTCAAAATTGGTGTCGGTATTGGTCGCGGTGATGGTTTGCGTGCCCAGCGTTTGCAAGATCGCGGCGAAGCTGCCGATGCCGTTGATGAGCATCGCGTCAGCCGGCAACTGAGCGGCGGGGTCAGTGCTGCTAAAGTGGACAATCCCTTGAAACCCAGTGGCGGGGTTATTGGACTGGTCCAGGGCGAGCACCGTGAAGACGAAAGCGGTGCCGGCCGTGGCGCTGGCGGGAGCGGTGACGCGGAACAATATGATCGGCGTCACTCCCACCGTTGTGGTGCCGGTGATCGTGCTGGTCACAGTATCGGTCCCGGTCAAAGTCTGGCTGCCGGTCGTCTTGAGGACGACGCTGAAAATGCCCGTGCCGTTGGTCAAGGTGGCGTCGGCCGGCAACTGGGCGGCGCTGTCGCTGCTGGTGAAATGCACGGTGCCGATGTAGCCGGTCGCAGGGTTGCCAAGCGCGTCGAGTGCCGTCACCGTCAGCGGAAACGGATGGTCGACATAGATGGTGCCGGAAGTCGTGAGCTGCAGATTCGAGGCGATCGCGTGATTCATCAGAATATCGACACCGCCGGCAGGGAAATTCGCCACCGCCAGGTCAGCGCCGCCGGTCTTGTCGAAGCTGCCCACGGCCAGGGCCACGGGGACGGAATCAACGCCGCCAATGGGATTGAACGCCATGGCAAAATCGCTGGGCGGGCCAAAACCGCCGCTGCCGTCGCCAAGCAAAATGCTGACGTCGTGGCTTGACGCATTGGCGACGGCCAGGTCGGTACTGCCGTCGCCGCGGAAGTCGCCGGTGACCACGTCATCCGGGCCCACGCCGGCGGCGAAATTGGTGGCCGCGGAGAATGCGCCGAAACCATTGCCCAGCAAAATGCTCACCCCTGGACCGAACTGATTGGCGACGGCCAGATCGACATTGCCGTCGCCATTGAAGTCGGCCGCCGCGATGGAGCATGGCCCGACGCCGACGGCGAAGGTCCTGGGGACGCCGAAGCTGCCATTGCCGTTGCCCAGCAGGATGCTCACATTTTTGCCGTTGTAATCGGCCACGGCCAGATCAGCATTGCGTTGGTTGTTGAAGTCGGCCACGGCGACCGCATCGGGACCGGCCCCGGCGGCGATGTAGGTGGGGTAGCCGAAGCCGCCGCCGCCCAGGCCGAGCAGAATGGCCACGTCGTTGCCGGGATAATTGGCGATGGCCAGGTCGAGCTTGCCGTCGTCGTTGAAATCGCCCACGGCAACGATGCTGTTGCCGCTGACGTAGCCGGCGTCATTGACCCCGGTATAGACGTTAATCGCGCTCGCAAAGCCGCCCTTGCCGTTGCCGAGGAGGATGCTGACGTTGGAGCTGCTGCCGTTGACGACAGCGAGGTCGAGTTTGCCGTTGTTCGTGAAGTCTGCTGCCACAAGTGCGATGGGATCGGTGCCGACGGCGTAGTTGGTGGGGCTGGAAAAGCCGCCGTTGCCGTCGCCCAGCAAGACGCTCACGTTATTGGTGGCTGGATTGGCCACGGCAATATCGAGGATGCCGTTGCCGGTGAAGTCGCCCACGACCATGGAGCTAGGCGTGGTGCCGGCGCCGACGCTTGCGGGCGCGGGAAAACCGCCGGTGCCGTCGCCCATCAGCACGGCCACGTTGTAATTGGTGGCCACGGCCAGGTCGAGGTTGCCGTCGCCGCTGAAATCGCCCACGGCGACACAGCCGGGCGTGAACCCGGCGGCGAAGGTCGTGGGGCTGGAAAAGCTGCCGTCGCCATTGCCCATCAAAATGCTGACATCGTTGTCGGCCTGGCTGGTGACTGCCAGATCGAGCGTGCCGCTGCCGGTGAAATCGCCGACGGCCACGGACACCGGATTGGTCCCGGCGGCAAAGTTCATGGGAGCGGCGAACCCGCCCGCGCCGTTGCCGAGCAGGATGCTGACGTCGTTGCCGCTAAAATTGCCGACGGCCAGGTCGAGCTTGCCGTTGCCGGTGAAGTCGCCCACGGCCATCGACTGCGGACTTGGCCCGGCAGCGAAGTTGGTGGCAGCGGAAAAGGTGCCGTTGCCATTGCCCAACAGGAGGCTCACGTCGTTGTCACCCTGGTTCGTGACGGCCAGATCGAGGTTGCCGTTGTTGGTGAAATCCGCGGCCACGACGGTCTGAGGTTGCGAACCGACGGCGTAGTTGACGGCCGGCGCGAAAGTGCCATTGCCATTGCCGAGCAGGATGCTGACGTCGTTGCTGTTGCCGTTGGCGACGGCCAGGTCGAGGTTGCCATCGCCGTTGAAATCGCCCACGGCCACGCTGTTGGGATAGGTCCCCACTGGGTAATTGCCGGCCGCGGAAAAGCCGCCCTTGCCGTCGCCCAGGAGAATGCTCACGTCATTGTCGACCGTGTTGGCGACAGCCAAATCGAGGTTGCCGTCGCCGGTGAAGTCACCTACGGCCAGGGCTTCGGGGTTGGTGCCGACGGCAATTTCGGAGGGGCTGGAGAATGTGCCGTCGCCGTTGCCTAGCAGAATGCTGACATCGTTGCCGCCGAGGTTGGTGACGGCCAGATCAAGCTTGCCGTTGTTGGTGAAATCCGCCGCGGCCACGCCAAACGGCCGATTGCCCGCGGCGAAATCCATGGTGTCGCTAAAAACGCTGGGGACGGCCCGAGTTTCCAGAAGTTCGAGGCAAGGCCGCCACGAAGGCACGCGTCGCGAGGCTCGGAGTTTCCGCCAGTACGTGATGAGGTTGCGCATTCCTGAATGTCTCCGCGATGAAGGAAATGAATGAAAAAAAGTAGCAGGCACACTCCGTGTGCCGTAAGGGTTAGAATCAGGCCTGCCGGCGCATGGCACGGCGCAGGGACTGTCCCCAGTGGCAAACGCACATTGAGCGCTCGCAGGCACAACGGCATGTGCGCGATAAGACTGCTTTTTTCGAGGCAAGCAATGATTACAAACTGATGTTTGTGCTCAGCCGCGGACGAGCTATGCGCAGACGATTGCCGACAACGCGTCGGCCGCCGCTGCTAAAAACAATGACATGGTATCGGCGCAGTTTCTGGATCTGGACATGCATGGACATGGTAAACCGTCCCCCGTGAGTGATATGAACAGGGTGGCAGCAAGCGCGGAATCGAATCCGGATATTGCTGTCGGGCTGTCGGGATCTGGCCTACTGTCCTTTCCGATGTTTGTTCCGTCTGAATTATGGCGGTCATGATTGCATAGTCAACAGCACTGGCTTGAGAACGCTCAGATGGCTGCGTCGGGCGTCCCGAATGGCGCGTCCATGATCGCCTAACACCGCTTCGTGATGGCAGCACTGTCAGAATACGGCGCGATCGCAATCAAACTGTTTGATGGTGCGCACCAATTACCAAATGTCCCATCAATTCGCGGTGCCCCAACAAGATACCAACCCGAAGCGTCAGCGAGGCATGCTCGTGGGCCGCGCTGACGCTTCGGGTTGGTATCATTCCTGTTTTCGCTGACCATGTTTACACCGTGGCGCACGCCTCGTTCTCCGTGTCAAGCCTGGTAAACTGTGCGGCCTGCCGGTATTTTCCGCCTTTTGTGCAAATATGGAAAGTCGGGCAACACCGTTCGCCGAATAAAAGCATGCAGAATCAACACGATCGGAACCTCATTCGGCCGTCGGGGCAGGATGGGCAAAGAGTTTAAGCCGTGTTGCACGAAATCAGGAAAATTGCCATGACCAAACGTACATTGGCTGCCTTTTGCCTGGCTCTGGCTTACGCGGGGCCGACCCTCGCTCAAAATCCAATCGTGGACGCCGGCAAGCAGCCGCAAGCGGCGGTCGAACAACCGGCAGTCGCACAACCGGTCGCGGTAACCGTCTCCACGACCACGACCACGACCACGCCCTCACCCGTGGTCGTGGACATGCCCTCGCCCTCGCCCTCATCCTCATCCACGCTCGCCGGGTTTTTGGCGAACGTCGCCGTCCCCAGTTCCGACACGCCCAGTGGGCGGTTCTGGCTCACCGGCGACGGCGTGCTGGGTTGGATCGAGCGCAGCCCCTTGCCGTCGTTGGTCACCACCAGCCCCGCCGGAACGTCGCAGGGCGCCGCCGGCGTACTGGGTGCAGCTTCCACCACCACCCTGTTCGGCAGCGACAGCGTCAACGGCGATATGCGTTGGGGCTTCAAGGTGGGGACGGGCTACTGGCTCGATGAGGAGCGAACCTTTTCCCTTGAAGCCGGCTTCATGATGCTGGAAAGCCAGTCGGCGCCGTTTTCCGCGAACTCCAACAGCAACCCGATTTTGGCCCGGCCCTATATCGATGCCACGACTAACACGCAGCAAGCCGTCTTGATTGCGTTCCCAGGCACGTCCACCGGCTCGGTCGATGTGCTGGCGAGCTCCGGGAACTTCATGGAGGCTCATTTGGATTTGGCTGGCAATATCATCAACGAAAGCCATTTCAAACTCGACTGCTTGCTGGGTTACCGTTTCTACCGCTATGACGACGGGTTGCGCATCAATCAGAGCATCGTCCCCGCCGGCGGCGCTTTCGCGGCTGGCACGGAGATCGATTCGTCCGACCAGTTCAGCGCCGAAAATGTGTTCAACGGCGGCGAAGTTGGCCTGCGTGGGGAGTTCCTGTGGCAGGACTTCACGCTGGGCCTGCTCGGCAAGATCGCCGCCGGCAACTTGCATCGCGACATCGAAATCAACGGCACCCAGACCGTCACGGCCCCAAGCGCCGCTCCGGTCGTCAGCAGCGGCGGCGTCAATGCTCTGTCCAGCAACATTGGCAGGTTCACCAACAACGACTGGACTTATATGCCGGAGTTTGGCGCCAATCTGAGCTGGCGGTATTCCAACCACATCAACTTCCAACTTGGGTACTCGTTCCTGTTCCTGGCGGATGTCGCTCGCGCGGCAGACCAGGTTGACACGACCATCAATCCCAACCTGTTTCCGCCGCCACAGAGTCCGACGACGCCTAGCCGGCCAACGCTGACATTGGACCGGACCGACATTTGGGTGCAGACGTTTACCTTCGGAGTGGAATTCCGGTTTTGACACGCTATTGACAAACCTGGAAATTTGGCCAAGAGTGAAGAGTGAAGAGTGAAGAGTGAAGAGTGAAGAGTGAAGAGTGAAGAGTGGAATGAACCTTTGCGTTTTCGAGAACCGTGGTGTTTTCAATCTGGAGCCGCTCACGCTGGCGCGGCCGGCGTTTGAGTTGTGGTGCGGCGCGTTTTCACTGCTCGAGCGCCAGCAACGTGCCTTCGCGGCGACCGAAACGGGTGTGGTGGTTCGTCCCACGCTTGCGGACATTTGCCGGCTGCAGCAACCCGCCCTGGCCGTCAATGATGCCGATTGGCTGCGCCGTGAGCCGAATGTGCTTGTTGACGCCCGCTGGCTGCCGGCGCCCGAACCGCTTGCCGACACCACGACGCCGCGGGTGGGCTGCATCGGCGAGGAAGTCGTTTACGTGGTCCTGCCCTCGCCCTCGCCCGGGTGCGGGGAGCTCACTTTCGACAAGGCCGAAGAGATCATCGCTCATTTCAAGCAAGCCCTGCCTCATTGCGAGGCCGGCGGCACACTTCTGGCATACCCGTGGGATGTTGTCGACCAGAACCCGCAAGCGCTTCGCGACGATGCCCACTGGTGGCGCCATGTCAACAAGGCCGACTGCGGCATGGAGGTCCTGGGGCAACGAGATCAGCTGATCGTGGACCCCTCGGCCAACATCGAGCCCTTCGTGGTGGCCGACACCCGCGGCGGCCCCGTGATTCTCGACCGCGATGTTACCGTGCATTCCTTCACACGGCTGGAGGGGCCGTGCTATGTCGGCCCGGAGACTATTCTGCTGGGCGCCAAGCTGCGTGGCGGCACCATAGGTCCACGTTGCCGGATCGGCGGCGAATTCGAAGCGAGCATTGTCCACGGCCACAGCAACAAATATCACGACGGTTTCCTGGGTCATTCTTATGTCGGCGAATGGGTGAACCTCGCCGCCGGCACGCAGACCAGCGACCTGCGCAACGACTATGGACCGATCCGCGTCAGCATCAACGGCGTCCGAATTCCCACGGGCCGCACCAAGATCGGGTCGTACATCGGCGATCACACCAAGACCGGGCTCAACACATTGCTCAATTGCGGCAGCGCCATCGGGGCCTTTTGCAATTTGCTGCCGACCGGATCGTACCTGCCTACGACCGTGCCGTCGTTCACGCTTTGCAGCGAGTCGATGACGGAGCAATGGGACCTGCGGCTCTTGTTTCAAACGGCGTCGGTGGTGATGCGCCGCCGGGGCCGCGAGCTGACGGACACACATGCCAATGTGTTCTTCGCGCTGTTCGAGGCGACCTCCGAGCTGCGCCGACGGCAGCATCGCGAGCACGAGCAGCGGCGGCTGCGCCGGAGCATTTGACGTAGGTCAGGCTTTCAGCCTGACAAATCGGCCTTCCCGCTTCGACCCAAAAACCCGAAGATAGATCATAACAAGTCGTGTCTGTCAGCCTGGAAAGGCTGACTTACGAAAGAGGACCAAGCCGTGGCCGTGCGCGTGCTATGCCTGCAATGCGGCAAACCCTGTCAGGTTCAATCCGAGCATCTCGGCAAGAGTGTGCGCTGCGGTCATTGCAACGCCGTGTTCGTGGCCGCGGAGGATCGGCAGCCGGCGCCATCGAAACCGACAGCGCCGGCCGGCGGGTTCTGGTCGGGGCTCGCGTCAAAGTTCCGGCCAACGGCCGCGCCGTTCGCCAATCTGGAGCCTGACGATGCCGAGATGACCCTGGATCTCGACGGCCCGGCGGCGGCCCTCGCGCAGATCCGTCCGCCGACCGTGGAGGCTCCGCGAGGATTGCGGCTCGACATCGGCAGCGCGACCTCGCGCGGCCGCGTCAGGGCCCGCAACGAGGACAGCTTCGCGGTGCAGCACCTGGCCTGGGCCAATACCGATCAGCATCATGAGCTCGCCCTGGTCGTGGTCGCCGACGGCATGGGCGGCTACGAGGCCGGCGACAAGGCGAGCGGCGTGGTGATCGGGCACATCACCGCCGGCATGGGCGAGGTCATTGCGCGAGGCACTGCCGCGGCCATGACGCCGGCCCAGGCAGCCGAGATGATTTCCCACTTGATCCGCACCGCCAACACCGCCGTCATTCAGCAAGCCCAAATGGATCCGGCCTGCAGGAGCATGGGTTCCACCGCGGCCGTGGCGGTGATCGTCGACGCCGACGTTTGCCTGGGCCATGTCGGCGATTGCCGGGTTTACCATTTCTCCGCTGGAAAACTGACGCAGGTGACGCGCGATCACACGCTGGTGGCGCGCATGGTCGAGATTGGCCGGTTGACGCCGCAGGAGGCATTGACTCACCCACAGCGCAATGAGGTGACGCAGGCGATCGGCAGGCCGGGCGACATTCAGCCCTCGGCTCACCAGCTCAAGCTTGCCACCGGCGATTGGCTGCTGGTGGCTTGCGATGGTTTGGCCGCGCATGTCGATGAGGCGGCGCTGACGGCGGCGCTGGCGTCGGCAACGCCGTCGGCGTGTGTGTTGGCCCAGCATCTTGTCGATTTGGCGAACGAGGGCGGTGGGAGCGATAATTGCACGGTTGTGGCTGTCAGGTGTTGGTGATACCGTTATTGGAAAGGAGGTCGAACTGATGAAACAACTCCGGATACCTTTGCGTGCCGTTTTTTACAAGGAAAACGAGTTCTGGATCGCACACTGTCTGGAATTTGATCTCGTGGGCCATGGCTTGACAAGGAAAAAGGCCATGGACATGCTTGCGGACGCCATAACCTTGCAAGTCAAGGCTAGCATCAAACATAAGAACCCAAACAACCTATTCTCGCCGGCGGAAAAAAAGTTTCATTTGATGTTTGCCGCCGGCAGGCCCAGAGCCGTGGCTGCACTGGAATTCGAGCCAATGGAATACATCACCATTGAAAGCATGGACACCCGCGAGTACTCGGCAAAGGATGCCGACCTCGTGCTAGCCTAAAGGGCGGCGATGGCGGACCGGGCAATAAAGCTGAAGGAATTACGAAAGATCCTCAAGGGATTTGGTGTTTCGGAAGATAGGTCAATGGGCAAAGGATCGCACACGACTTTTTTCAAGAGATTCTCAGATGGAACGTTTACTTACCCTGTGCCTACAGCAGGTGCGAGCAAGGATCGGGTGTTGGTCTGCTACGTCAAAGGGTGCAGGAAACGGTTTCGTCTGACGGTAGAGGACGGCATTTCCGACAAGGATTTTTACGGCAAATAGCAGCACTTTCTGCTCTGTGTGCCGACCAAAAGGAGGGCAAGCCATGCCTGCAGATGGTCCTGCCGGAGCAACGCTTGACGATCTTTACCGAACGCCGGGCAAAGCGGAACTCATCAGCGGGAGGATCGTGCAATGCATCCCGGACGGACACCTTCCCAACCGCCTGGCCGGACGTATTTGCCGCAGCCTAGACGATTATGCCCGACTTGTTGGCAAAGCCGAAGCCTTCACAAGTACGATGGTTTTCGCCATTAAGAAACTCGCTTCGGGCCGGGAATCGTTTTCGCCGGATGCATCGTGTTACGATGGCCCCTTGCCCGCCGACCTGATGCGTTTCATTGAAGGGCCGCCCACCTTTGCCGCCGAAGTCCGTAGCCAGGGTGATTACGGCGAGGCCGCCGAGGCCGAAATGGCCGACAAACGCACGGACTATTTCGCAGCCGGGACAAAGGTAGTTTGGGACGTCGATCCGCTGGCCGAGTGCATTCACGTTTACAAGGCTGCCGATCCGGGCAAGCCGATCACCTACCGTCGCGGCCAGGTCGCCGACGCAGAGCCTGCCGTTCCGGGCTGGCGCGTGGCGGTTGATTGGATTTTTGGGTAACCTTTGCGCGTCCGTTGAAGGTTTCCGGGATAACGGAGTTTCTCATGTGTGAACTGATAATCAGCGTTCCCGACGCGCGCCTTTCGGCGCTGAACGTGCCAGCGGAGCAGGCAGCTGACGAAGTGCGGATGCTAGCGGCGGTCAAGCTGTACGAAATGGGGCGGCTTTCGACAGGAGCGGCAGCGGAATTCGCGGGCATTCCCAAGCCCATATTTCTCCAGCGGTTGGGCGACTACGGCGTTCCAGTGTTCGATATGACCGAGGAGGAATTCGAGCTGGAGACGCGAGTTGCCTGAAGGGAAGGGATTGGGAAAATGCCTTTGTTAGACCACTTCCATCCTCCGCTGCATCGTCCGCGCCGTTGGGAAGGCTTCTTTCACGCCTGGGTGACTTTCATTGCCCAGCAGCTTAACCAGCAAACGCTCCCGTCCGATTATTTCGCCGAGTCGGAGATCAGCGTCGGGCCGGAACTGGAGATAGACGTCGCGGCATTTGAGCACCATCCAGGCCGCGGTCGATCGACAACTACGGCCACCTGGTCGCCCCCACGTCCCAAGATTTCAGCTAAGGTGGATTTCGCCCAGCTGGATACCTACGAAATCCGGGTTTACTCTGACGTTGGCGGCGCCGAGTTGCGGGCCGCCATTGAACTGGTGAGTCCCGCGAACAAGGACCGCGAAGGCAGCCGGCGCACATTCGCGGCCAAATGCGCGGGCTACCTCAAGCACGGCATCGGCTTGATGATCGTTGACGTGGTGACCGCGCGGTCGGCCAACATGCACGCGGAGCTGTTCGACGTGCTCGAAGTCAAGAGTTCTCGGGCAAGCTGGCAATCGCCTTCGGGCTTGTACGCCGTGGCCTACCGGCCCGTGCCTGTCCGCAAACGGCCGCACGTTGAGGTATGGCCGGAAGCGCTGGCGATTGGCGAGGTGCTTCCTGTGTTGCCGTTGTGGTTGAACCTGGAATTGTCCGTGCCCGTGCTGCTGGAAGAGAGCTACATCACCACATGCCAGTCGTTGCGGATTTCGGCGTAATCCAGACGCCAAGCCGGGAAAAAACCTTGCGGCAACTGCTCGGAACCGGGTAAGATACCACCATGATCATCATTCGTTTTCCTGATGAGGCAAGTAAGCGCCGTGCCCTTGGCTTCTTGGCGGGTCGATTCTCTTTCAAGAGTTGGTCAACCGGCGAAATGATGGTGCCGACAGGCGCCTTGGCCGCGCTAGCCCTGGAGAACATTCCCTTCCGGGCCGATGGGCCCGCCACTTATGAGCAGCTTGCAACGCCGTTACGAAATCCTCCTGCCTCTGCGCTTCAATGACGGCCAGCCGGTGCCGGACGATCTGATTGGCCGGACCTTCCTCGAACTTGAGCAGCGCTTCCATGCCATTTCTTCGGAAACCCAGGTGATTCACGGCGTCTGGGAGAACGGGGGACAAACCTATCGGGACGAGTTGGTCCGCGTATTCGTCGATGGTGACGACAGCCCGGAAAATCGAAAGTTCTTCTCGCGCTACAAGAAACAACTTAAGAAGAGGTTCCGCCAGCTTGATATACGGATCACCACGTATTTGGTGGAAGAAATCTGAGTTTGTGGTTGAACCTCGACCTGTCCGTGCCCGTGCTGCTGGAAGAGAGCGACCTTACCACTTGCCAGTCGTTGCGGATTTCGACGCGACCGCGGATTTCATGGTTGCGTCGCATATTGTTCCGGCAAGGCCACGCGCATGTAGGTGACAGCGAAATGCTGGGCAAGGTGCTCGCGGAAAGGCGACACGAGACTCGCAACCCGTTTTCCGCCGCCGACCAATTGCTCGAGCACCACGCGCGGAACCGAATGGACCGCGCAGGTCGATCAGCGATTCCGACATCTGGACCGGTGCCGTTGCCGCGGGAAGAAAGTACCAGCCAAAAACTAGATGACGGCGCAGTTGGTCCCGAACCACCGTCCCCTTCAGCACGCCCGCTGCCACCAATTCCTGGGCATCATGAACCGGAGCTACAAGAACTGAGTCAACTTTGCCTTGGGAGAGATCGCACGATTGGGTCAGTACGATGACTCGCGCAGGCCACCATTTCGTCGCTGGATCTTTCAGGTCGAGCGGCGCTGATCCCACGTTCAGGCCGACCAAGGGGCATTCGTCTAGGATATCCCCTTGCGTCAAAGGATCACTCGCGGACAACCGGGCGAACATTTCTCAATCCGGGTTGGGAAAATCGTGAGGGGTCGGCAATGGCGCAGTCACTCGCTCCGCGCGGGTTACGTTGCCTTCCGGCCACGGAATGCTGCCCGTGCGCAAATCTCCTCCGTCAAAAATGGCGCCTGCGGCACTGGCGCCACGGCAAATGTCGGCTTCGTAGCGCGAAATACGCTCTCCAACAATTCCAGAACTGTGTCGGCAGCCGTTCGGCGCTGAGCTTTCGCCAGATCCTGAATCCGGTCATAGAGCGTTCCAGGCACGTTGTCGATGACGAGTGTGGGCATGTTTTGTTTCGCCTCCATTGAAGACTGACGCTCTGCCATTCTACACGACGGCAATCGATTGGTCACGGTTGCCTTGCCAGGAGTCGAGATTTGCTTGGGTCGTTTTTCCTCGCCCGCCCCTCACGTGGCGGCCAATTCGCGGACGTGGGAATGGTCACGCCCGCTTACCAGGCGAAGTCGAGACGCCCAGACCGTAGCGACGGCGATAGTCTGCCCCGTGAGCGTCACGAAATCGACCTCATAGGCCTTGCCGTCGCGATGGATGTGCACCACCGTGCCCACGTCCCGCGCTTGCAGTCCGTCGTCCGGGATGTCCGCGGTCAACACAATGCAATCATGTTCCTTGAGGATGGGTCTGTTGCTCCCACTCCTCGGGCCGCAAGCCGAATGCCATCAAGAACCGGGCCTTGCTCGCGCCATAACGACGCGTTAAGTTGAGCAGGTAGTCGCGGACCTTTGCCTGCTCCACGACTGCAAGATCGGCATTCGGAAGTTTCATCCATCCTGTTCCTCGCCGCCGTCAATGGTCCGTTGTCTTTAGTCGCGTCCAAATCAGGTATGGTGTCCCCGGAATTCCCGGAATTCAAACGGACTGTCATCAATTTGTCCCTAGTGGTCGGTTTTGGGCAACAAGTCTATGCAGTTGGTCCTACGGCCACGCCCGGCAATATAGTGTTTACCTACTTTCGCCAACGTTTCTTGACTAGCAGGCACTTCCCCAAGAATGTCCAGAAATAAGCGTATTTACCTTCATGAATTCGACATTCGATTAGGCTCAAATCGAGAAGACGGGGAATTGCAGAGTTCAGAACTACGCTATCCACACCAGTCTGTGATCCCACGCTGAAGATTTTCGTGTCAGGAGCCCAGAAGAACTCTGAATCCGCATAGGAATTGAGGACAGCCAGGCAGTTAGCATCAAGCCGGTGGAACGCATTATCGACCGCCTCGTAATCCTTGTTGATTACAGCCTTGACCGCCGCACACAGATCTTTGGTTAACCGAATTTGGACTTTCTTTTTAGCCTGCTTGTCCTCTTCGGTCGGCTCTGCGGTGTAAGCGATTGGACTTAACTCGTATCGAATCGGCCAGCGCCTGCTTCGGATGTCAAGCGGCAAATCAGCAGCTGACCCGTATTCGACAGCCGCGTTCATCACGCAAATGATGCGATCCCAACCAAGTGTGGCAGCGGCGTAACCCATCTCAATCAATACGTTAGGATTCGCCGTCTTTTTCGGGCCGTTTGCGGAATGTGAAGGGTAGCAGCCGACCAGAGTTAAGTCTCCCACGAACACAGCACTTTTCATGATTTTTTGAAACATGGTTGTTGGGACATCGGGGATGCCACCCATGTTTTTCAAGTCGGTGTCCACGATTGGTATGTCTTTGATGCCCGGTTCCTCCCCAATTTCCCGAACCGCGAGGTCAAGTGCCTCCCTAATGAATCGCTTGTCGTCCTTCGAGTCCATTTGCCATGAATAGAAGATGATGTAATCCATCGTAATGCCTCCAATTGCAATTCCACTCTAACGATTCATACTCCACGAAAATGGTGCGAAAATGGTGTCAATCCTCTATTCAACGTCGTCCAAATAGGACTGACACCATTTTCCCGCCATTTTCCCGCGCTCCCTGGTGGATTGGATGCCCCGGCCGGTGCCCGAGTAACCCGGATTGCGGAAATGGTGAGCTTCGTCGATCAGCACGACGTCGGCTTTGTCTTTCACGTCACGCAACTGGTCTCGGATCGGCCCGCTCCGCTGAATGTCGGTGTGATTGAACACGGCGAGGCTGCTGTACACGCCGCTCGCCAGGTGGGGCAAATAGGTTTTGAGGGCGCGGTCCCACACGGGCTCGCGTGCCGTCTTGGGCACGAACAAGGCGATGCGCTTATGTTTCTTCTCGATCAAGTATTCCAGGACCATGAGGCCGATAAAAGTCTTGCCGAGGCCAACGCCGTCGCAAAGGAAGGCGCCGCTGTAGGTATTGGCGAGTCGCAAAAGCTGGTGGAAACCGTCTTTTTGGTACTGGTCGAGAATCGGGTAAACGCGCGACTCATTGTGGAGCCATTCCTGGTCGCTCATTTCCTGGCGGTGGTGCAATTCGTGCAGCGCCTTGGCGTAAACCTCGAACGGGGAGAAATCGCGGGTGTGCCGCTCCAGCACGCGCAGGACTTCCGGGGTCACGTCCTCGGCTTGGCTCCAGTGCTCTTCATACCACTCTTTCAGGACGCCGACCGGCCGGCCAGTAATTTGCACATTGAGCTCGATGTTTTCGGTGAGGCCCGGCAACGTGAAGTTGGACGAACCCACCAGCGCCGACGAGCCGACGACCTCGAGGCGAGCGTGCGTAATGTAGGCCTTGGCGTGAAATTTCGCCTTGCGGTACACGCGGCAGGCGATTTTGCCGCCACGGATCGCTTCGACGATGGCGGGAACTCCGACCAGGAAATCGTTGGTGAGTTTTTCCGTTTCCAGGCTGCCGTCGAGCCGCTGCCGGACACGGGCCAGCCCTTCGGCGAACGCGGCCCTGGTCCGGCGTGAGACCTCGTCACCCATCAGGATGCGGATGCGGTCGACCTTTTGCCATTCGTCTTTTAGGCCCACCAAAGCGCCGATTTCAAAGTATCCGGAGGCGATGTCGATGGCCTCGGAGATTTGGCACCAGTCGTGGAGGTAGCGCAGGACTTTCCAGTCAGTGTCGCTATTATCGACGATGAAAAGCTCGCTACCTGACTTGCTGGCGCGTGTTGGCATCGGGGGCTCCGTACCCAATCAGCTCCAGGAGTTTGTGGCTGATTGGCAGTTGCTTTATTCTTACATGCTGAAGCCATGCGGGCAATGATAATGAGCAAAGGAACGCCTAAGCCCAGGGCCAGCGGTGGAAGTGGACAAACCCATCGTTGCATCGTTGCAGCACATTGCACCACGTTGCATGCAATGCACCGCGTTGCAATGCAATGCAGGCCAGTTAGGGTGGGTGCAATGATGCAATGATGCAATGATGCAATGACCGGTTGACCCCCGGGGAGACCCTGCAAGAAAATCGGACCAAAAACTGTCCTTTCAAGGCTGTTCGACGGCTGCAACCCTAAAGCATTTGAGCTGTTGTGGTGATGGGGTGCTGGACATGGGCGTTTTAAGGAGGGGGTGCAAGCTTGCAGGCACGTGTGTGTAGGGGGCTGCAAGAAATTGCAATGAAGGAGCCTGTAAGGGCGACCGTGACCAATCTGTGGCCAAAAGTACGCAATAACCGGATGACCCAGACGTTGCCGCGTGCAACGAATCCGTGCCAAAGCCAATCGGCTGGATTTGACAGATGGCGGTAAGTTCATGGTCCCAATGCACTTGGGGTTTTTCAAGGTCGGGTATGGCAGAGACTCCATGGGAAGAAATTTGTTCAGGGAGATGTGTGGGTATCTGCAACGCAACGCATTTTGGCGGGTATGCTTGGCGAGCCGAGCCGCGTAAGCGGCCGGTGTGAGCGTGCGTCGCCAAATCCCGCGTCAGCCGTTGATTACGCTCTGTCCCTTGGCCTTGAAAGGCTTACGCGGGCTTCGCTTGGATTTTGCCACCAATTCCTGGAATTTGGGGTTGGCTGCCAACAATTCATCCATCAGGGCGTCATCTTCCTGAGGATCCAGCGATTGAATCGCCAGCAGGCGATGGTCGGGCATTTCCACGATAACCGTTTGCCCCGAATCGGCGCACTCATCTAGCGTCTTTTTCAAGTCCGTTTCCAGTCGGCTTAGCGGGATGGTCTTGATTGGCATGGAATTCCTCGCCTTCAACGATTAGTTTATTACCTACCTTGCGACCCACGATAAGCAAGACAACCTCACCTTCATCGACATTATACAGGATCCGCAGGTCTCCCGCCCGCAATTCAAATTCGGCGAAAAGATTAGGGCGCAACCGCTTGACGGCCTTCGTGGGTATCGCAGGTTGGTGTTCCAACCGCTACAAAATAGCCGCTTCCAGAATCCGCTGATCGCGCGCCGACAAGGCCCGAAGCTGCCTCTCCGCGTCTTCGGTGATCGAGATCTTGTAAGGCATGGCCCCCCCAACTACTTCGCCGCCTCGCCCTCGCCCTCCACCACATCCGCCGCGTGGGCCAGCTCGATCATCTCATCGGTGCTGGTCGGGTCGACCGTCCGGCAACTTGCCGTCAGGCGTTCGACCAAGTCGCGCAGATCCTTCTGCCATTCCTCGGCGTCGTGTCCGGCGGCGTCACTTGCGGGAACTCGCCGCACAGCAGGATCAAGCGCAGCAGATGGCGAAAGATGATGCCCTCTTGCTTGACCAGGTCGCGTGAGCGCACATATTGGTTGAAATTGCCGTCGAAGCGCAGCAGTTCGCCCGCGGCCCAAACCGATTGCGTGATCATGTCGGGCACGTGCGGGTACAGGGCGTCGAAAAGAGACGCAGCTTGTCCGCCGAGCGTCGGCGGGTAGGTCTTCCTCTTCTTCCTCCTCTTCTTCCTCATCTTCCGCGCCAGGTTCCGGTTTGGCGGCGATCAGGCCGCGGCGGATCAACTCGGGATCGAGCCGCGTCGTCGCCAGCGGGCCCGGCGGCAGCTTGTCAGGCCAGGGCACACGCACATGGCAGAGCGGCCGCGGCATTTCCAGCACGCTCTCCAGCGCCTGGATCCGCTCGTCGCGGTTGGCGATGCCGAGCTGGTCGACCAGAAAGGCGCCGTAAAGCGGATGCATGCTGCGGAAGACCAGCAGCTTGTCCAGTTCGGGGTCGGCGTCGCCAGGGCGGCCCGGTAGGGCGGTTTGGGGAGCATGATGACGTCGCTGGGCGGCGGTGGTTCGGCAGGTGCATCGGCGGCGGCGGCGGGGGATCGAGCGTGACGATAACCGGCGGCGGCCAGGGTCAGCAGCATGCGGTCCAGGGCACGTCTCGCCGGCCTGGATGCGCGGCTCATCCATCAGCCGCTTGCGGATCACGGTGCGGACCCGGCTGACATCCGGCGAGACCTTCAGCAGGTAGGCCAGCAACCGCCACGGCAGCGGGCCCTTGCTGTAGAGCTTGCCGGGCGGCGCGCCTTGCAGCTGCTTGAACTGGCCTTCGCTCCAGTATTTCCTGGTCTCGCTGCGAGCCGGCTTCTTCCGCTTCAGCGCCTTCTTCGCCTTGAGCAGACCCGGGTCGCGGGTGTCCTCGGGAATCTGGTCGTATTTCTCCTTCCAGCGCAGCAGCTTGACGTCGTCCTCGTGGGCCAGGGCGAAGACGTAGCCGCGGTCGTCGAACTGCGGCCGGCCGGCCCGGCCGAAAATCTGATGGGCCGTGCTGGCGTTCGATCAGCTTCTCCTTGCCGAACGGGCCCTTGACCAGCGACGTCAGCACCACCGACCGGGCCGGCAAGTTGATGCCCGCCGCCAGCGTCTCGGTGCAGATGCACGACGGCCAGCAGCTTGCGCTTGAACAGGTCCTCGACGACCCGGCGATACTTGGGCAGCAGGCCCGCATGGTGCACGCCGACGCCGCGGTGCAGCATCTGCTTCAGCTTGGGGCCGACGCCCTGCGTCCAGTCGAGCTTGTCCACCTCGGCGTGCAGCGCGGCCTGATCGGCTTCGCTGACCAGCGGCAGGCCCTTGAGCTGCTCGGCGACGCTCCAGCATTCGTCGCGATTGAAGCAGAAGACCAGGGCCGGCGTCCTGCCGCTGCTCGCCGTCGCCCTTGGCCATCTCCACGAGCTGCTCGCCGAGGAACTTGTCGGGCACCCAGTGGTAGGTCAGCGGCATCTTGCGTTCCTTGCCTCTCGACCAGCTCCAGCTTGCGGCCGTGGCATGCGGTCCAGCCAGTTGACGAACTCGGCCGCGTTGCCGACGGTGGCCGACAGCAGCAGCAGCCGGACGTGCCTTGGGCAGCATGCCCAGCGACAGTTCCCAGACGATGCCGCGTTCGAAGTCGGCGAAGCTGTGGAACTCGTCCATGACCACGGCCGAGACACTGGCGAAATCGAAGCCCTCGGGGTGCAGCAGGCGATTGAGCAGGATCTCGGCGACGACGACCAGCACGCGGGCGTTGGGATTGACGCGGCGATTGCCGGTGACCAGGCCGACGTCGTCGGCGCTGAAGCCCCAGCGGACGGCGCTGGCCTGCATCTCGCGGAATTTCTGCTCGGTCAGGGCGATCAGCGGCGTGGTGTAATAGGCGATGGTGCCGGTGTGCAGGGCCTCGAACAGGGCCGCCTGGGCGATGAGCGTCTTGCCGGTGCCGGTGGGGCGCAGACCAGCACGCCCTGTTCGGCGGTGAACCAGGCGAGCAGGGCCTCTTCCTGCACGGGATAGGGCGTGAACGGCAGCTGCTCGAAATAGCGCTGAGCCAGTTCGTCGCGGGAAATGCCCATCATGCGGCCGCACCGTTTTGCAGGAAATCCTCGTGGAAGCGGTCAGGCGGTTCCGGAAGCAGCAGGCCGACGCCAGACATGACGGCGGCGATGGCCAGTCCTGGATTTAAAGCACCCGCCTCTTCGCCGGGCTGGGCCATCAGGGCCGCTTCCGGCACGAGGTCGAGGTCCGGCTCGGCGGCGAACATGGAATGGATCACGGATGTGTCAGCCGCCTGCTCCGGCAATATCCAGGCGGCATCAACGGCGGTGGCGGTCAATTCGGATGGTGGATTGTCGGCAACACCAACCTGGTTGGCGGCATCGAGTTTTTGCGGATCGTCGTCGCTCCCACGGCCGCCTCCGGTTCCGGGTGCAGGCGCCGGCGGTTGGGGATTGGCGGGCGCGGATTGCTGACCGCCGACGGGCGGGGCCGGTGGTGGTGGCGTACCTGAGTCGGATTGGCGCCGCTCTCGCCACAGCCAACCGTTGATCAACCAGTCGAGGTAAGGGTCGTCGCCGCCGCCAAGCGTGGGATCGCCAGAACCTTCTGGCAGGCGGGGCGCCAAGCCCGCCAGCACCTGAATTGTTTGCGACCCTTGCAGCGACGCCGTCAAGCTGGAACCGCCGCCGTAGCCGGACCCAAGCACCGTGGTCGCATTGTTCGCGGCGCCGTTGCTTGCGTAATTTGCAGGCAAGGAAATGGGCGTCGGTACGATACCAACGTTGCCGCCCGCCGGGATCGCGACGGAAAACACCGTGCCCGTGAGCTGCGTAACCTGTGGCGAGCTGTTGGCTCCAAAGGTCACAAAGATGCTGATGAGCGAAAACCCAGGTTTACCCGGCGCGGGAACAATGCTGGCAATGTTGGCCTGCGATCCCTGACTCTGGACAAGCTGCCAGATTCCCTGGCTGCTGTTGAACCAGTACAGGTGAATATTGTCGGTTATCAGGTCGTTGGGCACTTCGTCCAGGAAGAGCTCCGAAATGAGGGCCGTGGGGATTGTTGAGGCACGGGTATCGGTAAAGCCCAGCGGCAGCGGAAATGCGGTGCTCGGGGTGCCGAAACTCGTTTCAACCGGAATCAGGTCCGCCGGCGTATTCCGGCCTGCGCCGCTGAGGTGATCGGGTGTCGGATCGCCGCTGAAAACCGCCAAGGACAAAATATTGTCGACATTAGCCTGGCTGAAAAGATCACTGAGGTCGTCGGTATCACCAAAGTCGTGAGCGGCCAAAGCAAGCGCCACAGCAGGAAGCGTGGGGTCATTCGGGTCAATAGCAAGCACGGCGGCGTTGGCGAAGGCGATGATCTTGGCAGCTTCCATGGCGTCATAAACCGTCACGGGGATCACGGTGCTGCTGCCGGTGATGTTGCCGTTGGCAGTGTCGGTGGCCGTTAGTGTCTGCACGCCTGCCGTTCTCAGGGTTGCGGAAAAGACCCCCGTGCCGTTGGCAAGCGTCATATTGCCGGGAATGGTCGCCGACGGATCGCTGGTCGCAAAGCTGACCGTGCCGGCGTAGCCCGGTGTCACGTTGTCGAAGGGATCCTCCGCCGTCACCGTGAAGTTGACAGCCATGACGGTGAAAGCAGCCTGATTGGGCAAAGTGAGCGTGGACTGCACCCCGGAAAAGACAAATTGCGAGGTCGCGGCCGGGCTGACCGCGATCGGATTGCTTGTCCCATTGAGGGCGCCGTTTATGCTGTCGGTCGCCGTAATCGTCGAGACGCCCGCCGTCTTCAAGATCGCACCGATGGTTCCCACGCCGTTGGCCAGCGTTATACTGGCCGGCGCCGTTGCCAGCGGATCGGTGGTGGTGAAATTAACCGTGCCGGCATAACCCGTCGCGATGTTCCCAAAGGCATCCAACGCAACGACCGTCAGGTTGACCGCATTGCCGGCCACGGCATTGACCGGTGCAAGCACCACGAATTGGCTGGCCAAAGTCGGACTGACCGTGATCAGATTGCTGCTCTGATTGAGAGCGACGTTGGTGGTGTCGGCGGCTGTTAGCGTTTGCAAGCCAGCCGTCTCGAGAGTCGCGGTAAAGGTCCCCACGCCGTTTGTCAGCGTGCCGTTGGCCGGAAGAATTGCCGCGGCGTCGCTGCTGGCGATTTGGACGGTGCCCGTGTAACCCGTCGCGATGTTGCCGAAGGCATCAAATGCCGTGACTGTGAAGCCGAATACATTGCCCGCCACGACATTGGCCGGAGCGACAACAGTGAAACCGGCGGCCGCGGCAGCGCTGACCATGATCGGGTTGCTGGTGCCGGTGATGTTGCTGGTGCCGTTGAATATGAGCGGGACGTTGACGTTGAATCTGCCCGAGGCTGCAATCGTCCAACTGCCAGCCGTCTTCAACGTGGCGCTAAACGTTCCAATGCCATTGGTGAGGGTCGCGCTATTGGTTCCAAATGCACCTTGAGGATCGGTCGTGGTGAAACTGACGATGCCTGCATAGCCTGTCACGGTGTTGCCGAGGGAGTCCACGGCCGTGACCGTGAAGTTGAACGCCTGCCCAGCCACCGCGTTGGGCGGCACCGTGAGCGAGAGGCTTACCGCAGGCGCCGTAACAACGGGAGTGACCATGGCTGTCGCGCTGGCGGTGATTTGCGGGTTGGAGACATCGCTGGCCGTTAATGATTGCTGGCCAGCCGTCAAGAAAGTCGTGGTGAACGTGCCCACGCCGTTTGTCAGGGTATTGTCGGCCGGCACAGTGGCGGCGGCGTCGCTGCTGGTGATTTGCACGGTGCCAGCGTAGGCTGGGGTTATATTGCCGAACTGGTCTTCCGCAGTGACCGTGAAGGTCGTCGGCACGCCCGCCGTGAACGAGGATGGAACGCCGGACAAAACAAGTTGCGTGGTCGCACCGGGAACGACGAGGAACGCATTGCTGGTTTGATTGAGGCTGCTAATGGCGATGTCGGTGGCCGTCAAGCTTTGCAGGCCGGCCGTCTGAAGGATTACGGTGAATTGGCCCACGCCGTTGGTTAGCGTATTGTCGGCCGGCAGCACGGCCGCGGCGTCGCTGCTGGTGATCCGGACGGTGCCACTGTAAGCTGGGGTGATGTTGCCGAATTGGTCTTCCGCGGTGACCGTGACGGTCGTTGCCGCGCCTGCGGTGGTAGCGGTCGGCACACCGGACAAGACCAATTGTGAGGTCGCGGCCGCACTCACCGTGATCGGATTGCTGGTCTGCGTGAGAGCGTTGTTGGCAGTGTCGCTTGCTGTCACGGTTTGCGGGCCGGCGGTCTGGAGGGTCACGGTAAATGTGCCCACGCCGTTGGTCAGAGTGTTGTTGGCTGGTAGCACTGCCGCGGCATCGCTGCTGGTGATTTTGACGGTGCCGCTGTAAGCGGGGGTGATGTTGCCATACTGATCCTCTGCTGTCACCGTGACAGTCGTCGGCACGCCCGCCGTAGCCGGCGCGCCGACAGGACGAGTTTCGAGGTCGCGGCCGCACTCACGGTGATCGGTTTGGTGGTTTGATTGAGAGCGTTGTTGGCGGTGTCCGTCGCCGTCACGGTTTGTGGCCCAGCCGTTTCCAGGACCACGGCAAATGTGCCCAGGCCGGCCACCAGCGTATTGTTGGCCGGCAGCACGGCCGCGGCGTCGCTGCTAGTGATCCGGACGATGCCACTGTAGGCTGGGGTGATGTTGCCGAATTGGTCTTCCGCGGTGACCGTGACGGTGGTCGCCACCCCAGCAATCGCCGGCACACTGGACACGACAAACTGCGTGGTCGCGCCCGCATTCACCGTGATCGGATTGCTGGTTTGGCTGAGTGCGCTGTTCGTGGTGTCGGTAGCCGTCAGCGTTTGCGGACCAGCTGTCTCAAGGATCACGGTAAATGTACCCACGCCGGCCGTCAACGTATTGGTGGGCGGCAGCACGGCCGCGGCATCGCTGGTGGTGATTTTGACGGTGCCATTGTAGGCTGGGGTGATGTTGCCGAATTGGTCTTCCGCGGTGACCGTGACGGTGGTCGCCACCCCAGCAATCGCCGGCACACTGGACACGACAAATTGCGTGGTCGCGCCCGCATTCACCGTGATCGGATTGCTAGTTTGGCTGAGAACGCTGTTGGCGGTGTCGGTAGCCGTCAGCGTTTGCGGACCAGCTGTGTCGAGAGTCACCGCGAATGTGCCCAATCCCGCCGCTAAAGCATTGTTGGCCGGCAGCGAAGCGGCAGGGTCGCTGCTGGTGATCTTGACGATGCCGGCATAACCCGTCGCAATGTTGCCAGAGGCGTCCAAAGCCGTAACCGTGAAGCTGAACGTCTGACCCGCGACGGCCTTGGACTGCGCCGCCACTACGAAATGTGTGGCAACGCCTGGGCTGACGGTGATCGGATTGCTGGTCTGATTGAGACTTCTATTGGCGGAGTCGGCGATAGTCAGCGTTTGCGGACCAGCCGTGTTGAGAGTGACGGTAAATGTGCCCACGCCTGCTGCCAACGCATTGCTGACCGGGAGCACGGCCGCGGGGTCGCTGCTGGTGATCTTGACGCTGCCGCTATAGGCCGGTGTGAAGTTGCCGAAGCTGTCTTCCGCCGTCACCGTGAAGTTGATCGCCATGCCTGCCGTGGTTGTGGTCGGCACGCCGGACAGGACAAATTGCGACGTCGCGGCCGCACTCACAGTGATTGGATTGGTGGTCTGGCTGAGTGCACTGGTGGCGGTGTCGGTGGCCGTCAGGGTTTGCAGACCGGCCGTCTTCAGGGTCACGGTAAAGGTGCCCACGCCAGCCGTCAGCGTATGACTGGCGGGAAGACTGGCGGCCAGGTCGCTGCTGGTGATCTTGACGCTGCCCGCATAGGCCGGCGTGAGGTTGCCAAAGGTGTCTTCCGCCGTCACCGTGAAGCTGGTCGGGACGCCAGCCGTGATCGTCGATGGCACGGCGGACAGGACAAATTGGGCAGTCGCGGCGGGATTCACGCTGATCGGATTGCTGGTTTGGCTGAGTGCACTGGTGGCGGTGTCGGTGGCCGTCAGGGTTTGCAGTCCGGCCGTCTTCAGCGTCACGGTGAATGTGCCCACGCCGGCCGCAAGCGTTTTACTAGCCGGCAGACTGGCCGCGGGATCGCTGCTGGTGATCTGCACGTTGCCCGCATAGGTCGGTGTGAGGTTGCCGAAGGGGTCTTCCGCCGTGACCGTGAAGCTGGCCGGCACGCCCGCCGGGATGGTCGATGGCAGGCCGGACAGGACTAATTGCGTGGTAGCGGCCGCACCCACGGTGATGGGATTGGTGGTCTGGCTGAGTGCACTGGTAGCGGTGTCCGTGGCCGTCAGGGTTTGCAGTCCGGCCGTCTTCAGCGTCACGGTGAATGTGCCCACGCCGGCCGCCAGCGTATGACTGGCCGGCAGCGCAGCCGTCAGGTCGCTGCTGGTGATCTTGACGCTGCCCGCATAGGCCGGTGTGAGGTTGCCGAATGTGTCTTGCGCCGTCACCGTGAAGCTGGTCGGGACGCCCGCCGTGGCTGTGGTGGGGACACCGGATAGTACAAATTGGGCAGTCGCGGCCGGATTCACGCTGATCGGATTGCTGGTCTGATTGAGGGCGCTGTTGGCGGTGTCGGTAGCCGTCAAGGTTTGCACACCGGCAGTTTTGAGAGTCACTGTAAAGGCGCCCACGCCGGCCGCCAGCGTTTGATTTGTCGGGAGACTGGCCGCGGGGTCGCTGCTGGTGATCTTGACGCTGCCGCTGTAGACCGGTGTGAGGTTGCCGAAGGTGTCTTCGGCGGCAACCGTGAAGCTGGTCGGGACGCCCGCCGTAATCGTCGATGGCAGGCCGGACACGACAAACTGCGTGGTCGCGGCGGCACTCACGGTGATCGGATTGGTGGTCTGGCTTAGTGCACTGGTGGCGGTGTCGGCGGCGGTCAAGGTTTGCAGGCCGGCCGTCTTCAACGTCACGGTAAAGGTGCCCACGCCGGCCACCAACGTATGGCTGGCCGGTAGACTGGCCGCGGGGTCGCTGCTGGTGATCTTGATGCTGCCCGCAAAGGTCGGCGTGAGGTTGCCGAAGGTGTCTTCCGCGGTCACCGTGAAGCTGATCGCTGCGCCCGCGGTGGCGTTGGCCGGCACGCCGGACAGGACTAATTGCGCGGTGGCGGCGGCACTCACCGTGATCGGATTGCTGATCTGGCTCAGAGTGCTGTTAGCGGTGTCGGTGGCGGTCAGCGTTTGCAGACCGGCCGTCTTGAGGGTCACGGTAAAGGTGCCCACGCCAGCCGTCAGCGTATGACTGGCGGGAAGACTGGCGGCCAGGTCGCTGCTGGTGATCTTGACGCTGCCGCTGTAGGCTGTGGTGATATTGCCGAAGGTGTCTTCCGCCGTCACCGTGAAGGTGGCATTGCTGCCCGCGACCAAGATGCTTGGAGTGCCGACAATCGCGAAGTTCGTGGTGGCACCCGGGGTGACCGTGATGTTGTTGCTTGTGCCAACAACAATGCTGCTGGTCATTGTGTCGGTGGCTGTGATGGTTTGAGTGCCAGCGCTATTGAGGGTGGCAGTGAAAACGCCCTGGCCGCTGCTTAGCGTGGCAGGCGAGGGCAGCGTGTCCAGCGCGGAACTGGTTGTGAAGCCCACTGTCCCTGTGTAGCTGGTCGCCGTGTTGCCAAAGGAATCCAGAGCGGTGACCGTGAAATTGATCGGCTGGCCCGCCACCTCCGTGGCTGGCGCTGAAATCTTATATTGCGTCGCCGCGCCCGCAATGACGGTGATCGGATTGCTGGTCTGGCTCAGAGTGCTGTTGACGGTGTCAGTGGCAGTCAGCGTTTGCAGACCGGCCGTCTTCAGGGTCACGGTAAATGTGCCCACGCCGGCCGCCAGCATATGACTAGCCGGCAGACTGGCCGCGAGGTCACTGCTGGTAATCTTGATGCTGCCGGCAAAGGCCGGTGTGAGGTTGCCGAATGTGTCTTGCGCCGTCACCGTGAAGCTGGTCGGGACGCCCGCCGTGGCTGTGGTGGGGACACCGGATAGTACAAATTGGGCAGTCGCGGCCGGATTCACGCTGATCGGATTGCTTGTCTGATTGAGGGCGCTGTTGGCGGTGTCGGTAGCCGTCAAGGTTTGCACACCGGCAGTTTTGAGAGTCACTGTAAAGGCGCCCACGCCGGCCGCCAGCGTTTGATTTGTCGGGAGACTGGCCGCGGGGTCGCTGCTGGTGATCTTGACGCTGCCGCTGTAGACCGGTGTGAGGTTGCCGAAGGTGTCTTCGGCGGCAACCGTGAAGCTGGTCGGGACGCCCGCCGTAATCGTCGATGGCAGGCCGGACACGACAAACTGCGTGGTCGCGGCGGCACTCACGGTGATCGGATTGGTGGTCTGGCTTAGTGCACTGGTGACGGTGTCGGCGGCGGTCAAGGTTTGCAGGCCGGCCGTCTTCAACGTCACGGTAAAGGTGCCCACGCCGGCCACCAACGTATGGCTGGCCGGTAGACTGGCCGCGGGGTCGCTGCTGGTGATCTTGATGCTGCCCGCAAAGGTCGGCGTGAGGTTGCCGAAGGTGTCTTCCGCGGTCACCGTGAAGCTGATCGCTGCGCCCGCGGTGGCGTTGGCCGGCACGCCGGACAGGACTAATTGCGCGGTGGCGGCGGCACTCACCGTGATCGGATTGCTGATCTGGCTCAGAGTGCTGTTAGCGGTGTCGGTGGCGGTCAGCGTTTGCAGACCGGCCGTCTTGAGGGTCACGGTAAAGGTGCCCACGCCAGCCGTCAGCGTATGACTGGCGGGAAGACTGGCGGCCAGGTCGCTGCTGGTGATCTTGACGCTGCCGCTGTAGGCTGTGGTGATATTGCCGAAGGTGTCTTCCGCCGTCACCGTGAAGGTGGCATTGCTGCCCGCGACCAAGATGCTTGGAGTGCCGACAATCGCGAAGTTCGTGGTGGCACCCGGGGTGACCGTGATGTTGTTGCTTGTGCCAACAACAATGCTGCTGGTCATTGTGTCGGTGGCTGTGATGGTTTGAGTGCCAGCGCTATTGAGGGTGGCAGTGAAAACGCCCTGGCCGCTGCTTAGCGTGGCAGGCGAGGGCAGCGTGTCCAGCGCGGAACTGGTTGTGAAGCCCACTGTCCCTGTGTAGCTGGTCGCCGTGTTGCCAAAGGAATCCAGAGCGGTGACCGTGAAATTGATCGGCTGGCCCGCCACCTCCGTGGCTGGCGCTGAAATCTTATATTGCGTCGCCGCGCCCGCAATGACGGTGATCGGATTGCTGGTCTGGCTCAGAGTGCTGTTGACGGTGTCAGTGGCAGTCAGCGTTTGCAGACCGGCCGTCTTCAGGGTCACGGTAAATGTGCCCACGCCGGCCGCCAGCATATGACTAGCCGGCAGACTGGCCGCGAGGTCACTGCTGGTGATTTTGACGCTGCCGCTGTAGGCCGGTGTGAGGTTGCCGAAGTTGTCTTCCGCCCTGACCGTGAAGCTGGTCGCCACGCCCGCTGTGGCTGTCGCTGGCACGCCGGACAGGACAAATTGCGAAGTCGCGGCGGCCCCCACCGTGATCGGATTGCTGGTTTGGCTGAGGGCGCCGTTGGTGGTGTCGGCGGCCGTCAAGGTTTGCAGGCCGGCCGTCTTGAGGGTCACGGTGAATGTGCCGACGCCGCCGGTCAGCGTGTTGCTAGTCGGCAGCACGGCTGCGGGGTCGCTACTGGTGATCTTGACCGTGCCGGTGTAGCCGGAGGTGATGTTGCCGAATGTGTCTTCCGCCGTGACCGCGAAGCTGGTCGCCACGCCCGCTGTGGTTGTCACCGGCACGGCCGACAGGACGAACTGCGCGGTCGCGGCCGCACTCACGGTGATCGCATTGCTGCTTTGGCTGAGAGCGGCGTTGTTGGTGTCGGTGGCGGTCACGGTACGTTGGCCGGCCGTCTTGAGGGTCACGGTGAATGTGCCGACGCCGCCGGTCAGCGTGTTGCTAGCCGACAGCACGGCCGCGGGGTCGTTGCTGGTGATCGCGACGGTGCCGGTGTAAGCGGGGGTGATATTGCCGAAGCTGTCTTCCGCCGTGACCGTGAAAGTCGTCAGCGTGCCTGCCGTGGTTGTGACCGGCAGTCCGGACAGGACGAACTGCGCGGTCGCGGCCGCACTCACGGTGATCGCATTGCTGCTCTGGCTGAGAGCGGCGTTGTTGGTGTCGGTGGCGGTCACAGTGCGTTGGCCGGCCGTCTTAAGGGTCACGGTGAATGTGCCGACGCCGCCAATCAGCGTGTCGCTAGCCGGCAGACTGGCCGCAGGGTCGTTGCTGGTGATCGCGACGGTGCCGGTGTAAGCGGGGGTGATATTGCCGAAGCTGTCTTCCGCCGTGACCGTGAAAGTCGTCAGCGTGCCCGCCGTGGTGGTGGCCGGCAGTCCGGACAGGACGAACTGCGCGGTCGCGGCCGCACTCACGGTGATCGCATTGCTGCTCTGGCTGAGAGCGGCGTTGTTGGTGTCGGTGGCGGTCACAGTGCGTTGGCCAGCCGTCTTGAGGGTCACGGTGAATGTGCCGACGCCGCCAATCAGCGTGTCGCTAGCCGGCAGACTGGCCGCAGGGTCGTTGCTGGTGATCGCGACGGTGCCGGTGTAAGCGGGGGTGATATTGCCGAAGCTGTCTTCCGCCGTGACCGTGAAAGTCGTCAGCGTGCCCGCCGTCGCGGTGGCCGGCAGTCCGGACAGGACGAACTGCGCGGTCGCGGCCGCACTCACGGTGATCGCATTGCTGCTTTGGCTGAGAGCGGCGTTGTTGGTGTCGGTGGCGGTCACGGTACGTTGGCCGGCCGTCTTGAGGGTCACGGTGAATGTGCCGACGCCGCCGGTCAGCGTGTTGCTAGCCGACAGCACGGCCGCGGGGTCGTTGCTGGTGATCGCGACGGTGCCGGTGTAAGCGGGGGTGATATTGCCGAAGCTGTCTTCCGCCGTGACCGTGAAAGTCGTCAGCGTGCCTGCCGTGGTTGTGACCGGCAGTCCGGACAGGACGAACTGCGCGGTCGCGACCGCACTCACGGTGATCGCATTGCTGCTCTGGCTGAGAGCGGCGTTGTTGGTGTCGGTGGCGGTCACAGTGCGTTGGCCGGCCGTCTTAAGGGTCACGGTGAATGTGCCGACGCCGCCAATCAGCGTGTCGCTAGCCGGCAGACTGGCCGCAGGGTCGTTGCTGGTGATCGCGACGGTGCCGGTGTAAGCGGGGGTGATATTGCCGAAGCTGTCTTCCGCCGTGACCGTGAAAGTCGTCAGCGTGCCCGCCGTGGTGGTGGCCGGCAGTCCGGACAGGACGAACTGCGCGGTCGCGGCCGCACTCACGGTGATCGCATTGCTGCTCTGGCTGAGAGCGGCGTTGTTGGTGTCGGTGGCGGTCACAGTGCGTTGGCCGGCCGTCTTGAGGGTCACGGTGAATGTGCCGACGCCGCCAATCAGCGTGTTGCTAGCCGGCAGCAAGGCCGCAGGGTCGTTGCTAGTGATCGCGACGGTGCCGGTGTAGGCCGGTGTGATGTTACCGAAGCTGTCTTCCGCCGTGACCGTGAAGGTCGTCGGCGTGCCTGCGGTGGCGGTGGCCGGCAGTCCGGACAGGACGAACTGCGCGGTCGCGGTCGCACTCACGGTGATCGCATTGCTGCTCTGGCTGAGAGCGGCGTTGTTGGTGTCGGTGGCGGTCACGGTGCGTTGGCCAGCCGTCTTGAGGGTCACGGTGAATGTGCCGACGCCGCCGGTCAGCGTGTTGCTAGCCGACAGCACGGCCGCGGGGTCGCTGCTGGTGATCGCGACGTTGCCGGAGTAAGCGGGGGTGATATTGCCGAAGTCGTCTTCCGCCGTGACCGTGAAAGTCGTCAGCGTGCCTGCCGTGGTTGTGGCCGGCAGTCCGGACAGGACGAACTGCGCGGTCGCGGCCGCACTCACGGTGATCGCATTGCTGCTCTGGCTGAGAGCGGCGTTGTTGGTGTCGGTGGCGGTCACGGTGCGTTGGCCGGCGGTCTTGAGGGTCACGGTGAATGTGCCGACGCCGCCAATCAGCGTGTTGCTAGCCGGCAGTACGGCCGCGGGGTCGTTGCTAGTGATCGCGACGGTGCCGGTGTAAGCGGGGGTGATATTACCGAAGTCGTCTTCCGCCGTGACCGTGAAAGTCGTCAGCGTGCCCGCCGTGGCGGTGGCCGGCACGCCGAAGAAGACAAACTTGGAAGTCGCGGCCGGGTTCACCGTGATCGGGTTGCTGCTCTGGCTGAGTGTGCTGTTGTTGGTGTCGGTGGCGGTCACGGTGCGTTGGCCGGCGGTCTTGAGGGTCACGGTGAATGTGCCGACGCCGCCGGTCAGCGTGTTGCTAGCCGGCAGTACGGCCGCGGGGTCGTTGCTGGTGATCGCGACGGTGCCGGTGTAGGCCGGTGTGATATTGCCGAAGCTGTCTTCCGCCGTGACCGTGAAGGTCGTCGGCGTGCCTGCGGTGGCGGTGGCCGGCAGTCCGGACAGGACGAACTGCGCGGTCGCGGCCGGGTTCACCGTGATCGGGTTGCTGCTCTGGCTGAGTGTGCTGTTGTTGGTGTCGGTGGCGGTCACAGTGCGTTGGCCAGCCGTCTTGAGGGTCACGGTGAATGTGCCGACGCCGCCGGTCAGCGTGTTGCTAGCCGGCAGTACGGCCGCGGGGTCGTTGCTGGTGATCGCGACGGTGCCGGTGTAGGCCGGTGTGATATTGCCGAAGCTGTCTTCCGCCGTGACCGTGAAGGTCGTCGGCGTGCCTGCGGTGGCGGTGGCCGGCAGTCCGGACAGGACGAACTGCGCGGTCGCGGCCGCACTCACGGTGATCGCATTGCTGCTCTGGCTGAGAGCGGCGTTGTTGGTGTCGGTGGCGGTCACGGTGCGTTGGCCGGCCGTCTTGAGGGTCACGGTGAATGTGCCGACGCCGCCAATCAGCGTGTTGCTAGCCGGCAGCAAGGCCGCAGGGTCGTTGCTAGTGATCGCGACGGTGCCGGTGTAGGCCGGTGTGATGTTACCGAAGCTGTCTTCCGCCGTGACCGTGAAGGTCGTCGGCGTGCCTGCGGTGGCGGTGGCCGGCAGTCCGGACAGGACGAACTGCGCGGTCGCGGCCGCACTCACGGTGATCGCATTGCTGCTCTGGCTGAGAGCGGCGTTGTTGGTGTCGGTGGCGGTCACGGTGCGTTGGCCGGCCGTCTTGAGGGTCACGGTGAATGTGCCGACGCCGCCAATCAGCGTGTTGCTAGCCGGCAGCAAGGCCGCAGGGTCGTTGCTAGTGATCGCGACGGTGCCGGTGTAGGCCGGTGTGATGTTACCGAAGCTGTCTTCCGCCGTGACCGTGAAGGTCGTCGGCGTGCCTGCGGTGGCGGTGGCCGGCAGTCCGGACAGGACGAACTGCGCGGTCGCGGCCGCACTCACGGTGATCGCATTGCTGCTCTGGCTGAGAGCGGCGTTGTTGGTGTCGGTGGCGGTCACGGTGCGTTGGCCGGCGGTCTTGAGGGTCACGGTGAATGTGCCGACGCCGCCAATCAGCGTGTTGCTAGCCGGCAGTACGGCCGCGGGGTCGTTGCTAGTGATCGCGACGGTGCCGGTGTAAGCGGGGGTGATATTACCGAAGTCGTCTTCCGCCGTGACCGTGAAAGTCGTCAGCGTGCCCGCCGTGGCGGTGGCCGGCACGCCGAAGAAGACAAACTTGGAAGTCGCGGCCGGGTTCACCGTGATCGGGTTGCTGCTCTGGCTGAGTGTGCTGTTGTTGGTGTCGGTGGCGGTCAGGGTGCGTTGGCCGGCGGTCTTGAGGGTTACGGTGAATGTGCCGACGCCGCCAATCAGCGTGTTGCTAGCCGGCAGACTGGCCGCAGGGTCGTTGCTGGTGATCGCGACGGTGCCGGTGTAAGCGGGCGTGATATTGCCGAAGTCGTCTTCCGCCGTGACCGTGAAAGTCGTCAGCGTGCCTGCCGTGGTTGTGGCCGGCAGTCCGGACAGGACGAACTGCGCGGTCGCGGCCGCACTCACGGTGATCGCATTGCTGCTCTGGCTGAGAGCGGCGTTGTTGGTGTCGGTGGCGGTCACGGTGCGTTGGCCGGCGGTCTTGAGGGTCACGGTGAATGTGCCGACGCCGCCAATCAGCGTGTTGCTAGCCGGCAGTACGGCCGCAGGGTCGTTGCTAGTGATCGCGACGGTGCCGGTGTAGGCCGGTGTGATGTTACCGAAGCTGTCTTCCGCCGTGACCGTGAAGGTCGTCGGCGTGCCTGCGGTGGTTGTGGCCGGCAGTCCGGACAGGACGAACTGCGCGGTCGCGGCCGGGGTCACCGTAATGATCTGGCTGCCGGTGATGTTGCTATTAGCAGTGTCGGTGGCCGTGACCGTTGTGGTGCCGGCTGTAATTAATGTCGTGGCGTTGCTGAATACGTGCACGCCTTGGTCGGCGACCGTAAACGTGTAGTTCGAAGGCAGCACCACTCCCTGTGCAGTGTCGGTGGCGGAGAATTGCACGGTGCCCGTGTAGGCATAGGACGTTTCGTTGAACTGGTTCTCGGCGATCACGGTCAAGGTTGCACCGGTGCCCGCGGTGATGCTGGCAGGCGTGGCACTGACAACAAAGTGCGTCGGCGCAGCGGGGTTGGCAATGGTGTAGACCTGCCCGATGAAATTGCCATTGGCCGAATTCAGCAGCACGCCAACCGTGTCATCGCCTCCATTGACCACGACCAGGTCGGGCCTACCATCGCCATTTACGTCGCCAACCGCCACCGAGGATGGGTAATTGCCGGTGGCGAAGGTTTGCTGCGCCTGGAAGGTCCCGTTGCCGTTGCCCAGCAGCACGCTTACGTTGTTGCTGCCGTTATTGGCCAGGACAAGGTCGGGTTTGCCGTCACCGTTCACGTCGCTAATTGCCACTGAAACTGGGTAAATTCCAGTGGCGAAGGTCTGCTGTGCCTGGAAACTTCCGTTGCCGTTGCCCAGCAGCACACTTGCCGAGTTGCTGCCTTCGTTATTGGCCACGACCAGGTCGGGTATGCCGTCACCATTCACATCGCCAATCGCCACCGCGGTTGGGGTAAGGCCCGTGGCAAAGGTCTGCTGTGCCTGAAAGGTCCCGTTGCCGTTGCCAAGCAGCACACTAGCCGTGGCATCGAGCTCGTTGGCCACGACGATGTCGGGTTTGCCGTCGCCGTTCACGTCGCTGACCACGACAGAAACGGGATAAGTTCCAGTGGCGAATGTGCGTTGCGTCTGGAAGGTCCCATTGCCGTTGCCCAGGAGCACGCTTACGGTGTTATCGCCTTCATTGGCAACAACCAGGTCGGCTTTGCCGTCGCCGGTCAAATCGCCAATGGCCACCGAATCGGGGCCGTTACCCGTGGCGAAGGTTTCCTGTGCTTGGAACGTCCCATTGCCGTTGCCTAGCAGCACGCTGACCGTGTTATCGCCTTTATTGGCCACGACAATGTCGGGCCTGCCGTCGCCGGTCACATCGCCAACCGCCATCGCATATGGTTCGTTACCAGTGGCGAACGTTTGCTGAGCCTGGAAGGTGCCGTTCCCGTTGCCCAGCAGGACACTCACCGAGTTGCTGGCTTCGTTGGCCACGACCAGGTCGGGTGTGCCGTCCCCGTTAACATCGGCAATCGCCACCAAGTTTGGATTAAACCCAGTTGCGAAGGTTTGATTGGGATTGACCGCGAACACGGCCGGAGTGCTGGGATTGGTGAGCGGATTGCCGGCGAGGTTATGGATTTTGCCGTTATCCACCAGGTTCAAACCCAGGTTGCCGACGCCCGTGATCCCGGTCACCGTGACATTGTAAACGGCGCCGCTGACCGCCGTCACATGCGACAACGTGCCGCTGGCCGTGCCGGTCAAGGCCAGCTGGAAAGCGCTCAAACTGATGCCTACCACGGTTTGGCTGAAAGTGACCGTGAAGGTTACGGTACTGGCGTTGGTGTTTGGGCCTGCAGGAGTGCTCCGGTTGATCGACTGGACAAAGGGCGCGACGTCAGAAGTAACCTCGATGTCGTTGCTGGTGCCATAGATTCCGTCAACGGCGTCGGCAACTGTCAAGGTTTGGCTGCCGGCTGTCTTGAATGTGACGCTGAAAACGTGAACTCCACCGTCTGCTGTGCCGAACGTGTAAGCGGGCGGGACAGTCGCCAACGTGTCCGTGGTGGTGAATTGCACCGTGCCGTTGTAACCAGAAACGAGGGTATTGTTGGCATCCAGGGCCTGGACGGTGAAGACGACGGACCCGCCGGCCGCAACCGTGGACGGATTGCCAGCGACCAAAAAATGCGTGGCCTGTGAGCCGACAACACTAACGGTGGCACTGTCCGTGAGCGTGTTGTTGTTGATGTCGGTGGCCGTGATTGTCTGCGTACCGGGCGTGATAAATGTAGCGCTGAAGGTGCTCACGCCGCCGTTCAGAGTGCTGTTTGGCGGCAAAGCCGTGCCGGCGCCGGTCGCGCTGAAGCCCACAATTCCGTCATAAGTGGGAGTGATATTGCCGAATTGATCCTGTGCCTGCACGGTGAAGTTGAACGGGCTATTCAGCGCTACCGTGGGCGGAACAATGACCGCAAACTTCGCCGTCGCGCCTGGGCTGACGGAAATCGGGTTACTGGTGCCACTGAGTAGGCCATTGGAGTTGTCCGTCGCGGTCAACGTCTGCGTTCCAGCCTTCTCCAACACAATGCCGAACGTGCCCATTCCGCTGACAAGAGTCGCATTGGGCGGAGGGAGGCCAACGGATCGGTGGTGGAGAAGGCTACCTGCCCGCCATAGCTCGTGGCCGTGTTGCCAAACGAATCCAAAGCGGTGACGCTAAACTGAAATCCCTGGCCCGCCGTGGTGGAGGAAGGCGCTGTCACCGAGAAGTGGGTCGCCGCCAAAGGCGTAACGGAGACAGCGGCGCTGCCTGTGATGGTAGGATTGCTGCTGTCGGTAGCCGAGATGACCTGGATCCCGCTGGTGACCAAGGTCGCGCCACTGGTGAAAGTGTGCACTCCGGCGTCGGCGGCAGTAAACGTGTAATTTCCGGGCACGGACGCGCTCAGATTGGGGTCCGATTTGCTGAATTGGACTACGCCTGTGTAACCATTTGCGACAGTGCCGGAAGTGCTTTCCGCGGTGACTGTGAATGTAAATGGAGAACCCGCAAGGGTATTCAATGGTGCGGTGACCAGCAATTTGCTGGCTTGTGGGCCGACGACGCTGGTCGTGGCGCTTCCGGTCAAGCCGTTGGCCGAATCCGTGGCGGTAATGCTTTGGACGCCGGCGGTAGCCAAATTGGCGTTGAATACATGGACGCCGGCGTCGCTGCTGGAGAACGTGTAAACACCAGGCAACGCCGCCGCGGGATCAGAGGAGCTGAACGTCACGGTGCCGGTATAAGCCGTGTCGACAGCGCTGCCAGTCGTCTCGGCAGTGACCGTGAAGCTGAACGGCGCGCCAGCCATAACGTTGGCAGGGGCGGTGACCTGCAAGTGCTCGGCTTCGACGTCGACGACGCCGTCCACGCTGTTGACGACCGTGGGCGGGTTGGCCAGCAACGGCCTGATGCCCAGCGGGCCGCTCACCGCGTCCAGTGCCGTCGTAAAAGTGCTGGTGGAGCCAGTGCCGCCGCTGGGGTCGTTGGTGGCGGCCAACGTAATGACCGATGGCCCCCCAGGAGCATTGGGATTGGCAATGAAGGTAATCAACACCAAGCTGCCGCTGGAGGTAGTGGTAACAGGCATGGTGGTTGACAAAACGATGGCGATTTCACCCAAACTCGGGTTCAAAGTCACGGTAGGCGCCGACCAACTCGAGGTGAGTGTGCCTAATGAAACGCCACCTTCAGCAAAAACGCTGGGATTGTAATCAATTGCCAGCACGGCATTGACCAAGCCGTTGCTGGCCGAGCCCGACGGATTGGGGTTGTCCATGATGACGGGGACGACCACCGAGCCGCTTGGCGATACGGTCAAATTGGTGGGAATGCTCAAGCGAGGGGTGACATGCAAAGTCACTGTGGCCGTCGCACTTGGGGTGTTGCCGCCGCCGGTCGGAATCCCGCTGTCTGTGGCCGCATAAACGAAGCTGTCAGGTCCAAGGTAGCCCGTGGACGGGACGTAAGTAAACGACCCATTGGCGTTTAGCGTCAGGGTTCCGTCGGCGGGCGGCGTGACCAGGCTGGCAGTGAGCTGATCTGTGGTCGTGGTGGTGTCATTGGCAAGCACGCCTGGCGCCGCCACGGTCAAACCGGGGTCGCCGGAGCCTTGCGTGGTCGACCCCACAGAGATGGTCGGATTGGTCCCCTGCAGCGATGAAATGGCCGACAGGGGAGGAACGGGCTGCCCGGCCAAGGTGCCCTGGAATGTCACCGTGACGGCATTCGCGCTGCCGGCGCTGACCGAGGAGTTGCCCGTGCCCACGCTGGCAAGTCCATTCAACGCGATTTGAATGTTGTTTTGCAGAGTCGCCGGTACGGTACTGTAATTGATGGGGCTGGAAGTGCTGCCCCCCAAAGCCAACGAAAACGTGCCGCCCGTAATCGTACCGCCAAAAGATATCGTTTGGACCGCATTGACGTTATCGGAAGAAAGCCGGGTCGTGATGCTGTAGGACGAGGGCGTCGCCGTGACGGTGTTGACCGTGGCGATCGTCACCGCGCCGTCATCGGGGTCGTTGCTGCTGTAGCTATAGGGCGCCGGCGGCATGGACGTGTTATTCGTCGGTCCCACCCAACTCGCTGACCCCGAGTAGCTCACGTCATTCAACCCATCAATGATGTTGGTTGTCGGCGGCCCCCCGCCGTCATTGGCGGCCAGGTCAATCATGGAGGCGCCGGCGGCTGCCGCGGTGTTGACGTGGAAGTTGATGTTCACCAGCGAGCCGCTTGCGTCGGTAGTCACTACCGCGGCTCCAGAACCACCCATTGTAATGAAAATCGATCCAGCCGCGGAGGCCGGATTTTTAGCGGGATCCGTGACACTGGTATTGACGGTAACACCCAAACTGGAGCCGCCCCAGCCATTCGGTTGGGTCGCCGAAAAACCGTTGCCCGGCGCCGTGGACGCGTCCCTGGCGATGGTGCCCAGGGTGATATCCGAAGCCGACACCGAGAACACCGCTTGATTGAAATAGACGACCAACGTGGCGCTGCTAAGGCCCTCGGCGAAGGGCTGGCCGGTGGCGGGATTAACCTCAAGGAGCGTGTCCACATTGATAGGCACAGTGACGATGCTGCCCGGCGTCGCAGCCAGACCCGTCGGAATACTGAGCATGGTGGGAACGAGCCGCGCCTCAAGCAATTCAAGGAGAGGCCGCCACGCGCGCCACGCCCTTGAGCTTTTCGGCTGGCCATGCCGGAAAGTTCTGCCCCTGTGCTTCGCTACTTTGATCAGATTGCGCCACCAGGCCGGGAACATATTTCCACTCACTACAGTAAATTACCGCCTCCTGGTGGGCAGGCATTTATGGTAAGATCAGCGAGGCAAACACTGCATGAGCACTGACCGCAAGGACGCGCGGTGGGGCGGTCCTCACAAGATAGTATAACTATTATACCCTTTCCTTGCGGTTTGCGGACGAAGAATCATCCGCGGATTTCATTTTGACTCTGAAATCGGCCTGGCGCGATCATAAGGGAAGGAATAGGCCGGTGCTACGTCATTTTGCGGACCTGGCGGTCCTTTAATGTACAGGTGAACATACATGGCACACTTGTTGCGTTGCGCCAATGGCCATCAGTGGCCGGAGGCCATCGATTCGGAAGCCACTACTGCACAAATTGCCAATGCTTGCCCGGTGTGTGGTTCCCGGATCGTAGCAGAGATTCATGATCCTGCCGAAAATGTCGCTACTGAGGAAATGACCCTTGGAGGCGAACCCACCGGAAGAAACCTCGACCAATTGCCGACAGTCCCCGCCATGGATTCGGCGGACGGGGTCAAATCAACCTCGCCGACCATTCCCATGCGGGAAATGGACGAATCACAGACCGTCGGGACGGACCTCATGGCGTCGCCACCGCGCCAAGACAGCGCCACCCTTTCGATCGACCAGGGAAACATAATTTCCCTGGACCGCACCCAGCGTGACGGAGCCGAGGCCGAAAACGACCGAACCGGCGGCGAGAATGAGACCGATCATACGGAAGCGCAAGAATTAGGCGTGATTGCCGACGAGCAGACCATGGCCGATTCAGAAGCGGTCGAGCGCGAAAAGACGGAAGCGGCTTCGGTAAGCAAGCCGACGGGCGTCGCCGCCCAAAAGGGTGCCGCGACCGGCAAACGCGGCCCCCTCCTCGCTACCCGCGGCAAACGCCTCAAGCCCGATGCCGAGGTGAAACTGCCCGATAAGGTTCCCGGCTACGACATCCTTGGCGAGCTTGGCCGCGGCGGCATGGGCGTGGTTTACAAGGCCCGCCAGGTCGGGCTCAACCGTATTTGCGCCTTGAAAATGATCCTGGGCGGCGGGCACGCCAGCTCCGACGCCATCGCCCGGTTCAAAATTGAGGCGGAGGCCATCGCCCACCTGCAGCACCCCAATATCGTCCAGGTTTACGACACCGGCGAGACCAACGGCTGTCCGTTTTTCTCCCTGGAATTCGTCGACGGGAGCAACCTGCAAAACAAGATTGCCGCCACCCCGCAACCGGCGGAGGAAACGGCACGCATGATGCTGCAGATCTGCCAGGGAGTCCATGCCGCCCATCAACGCGGCATCTTGCACCGCGATCTCAAGCCGGCCAACGTCCTGCTGACCAAGGACAACGTGCCGAAAATCACCGACTTCGGCCTGGCCAAACGGTTGGAAGAGCAGGACCAGGGTCAAACGCGCACCGGGGCCATCCTGGGCACTCCTAGCTATATGGCGCCGGAGCAAGCCATGGGCAAAGCCAAGGAGTTGGGGCCGCCCGCCGACATTTATTCACTGGGCGCGGTGATGTACGATATGCTTACGGGCCGCCCGCCCTTCCGCGGCGTGACGGTGATGGACACCCTGAACCAGGTGCAAAAGCTCGAGCCGCTGCCGCCGGTGCGTCTGGCGCCCAAGGTGCCGATCGACTTGCAGACCATTTGCCTCAAGGCCTTGCAAAAGGATCAGAAGAAACGCTATGCGACGGCCGGCGACATGGCCGCCGATCTCGACCGTTACCTCAACGGCGAACCGATCCTGGCTCGACCCACGCCGCTCTGGGAAAGGAGCCTGAAGTGGGTCAAGCGGCGGCCGGCGCTGGCCACCTTGATCAGCGTCAGCACCCTGGCATTTTTCAGCCTGCTGACGGTGGGCGGTCTGTGGCTGAATTCAGAGCGGGAACAAGAAGCCGCCTTGAAGGAGATGGAAAGGCAGGGCCGGCTCAAGGAAGAGGGCTTGAAGGTGGAGGCCGAAAAGGAAAGGGATGAAGCTGAACGCCAGCGCAACCTGGCTCAGGACAGCTTGAAACATGCCCGCCAAGCCGTGCAATACATGCTCACTCGCGTCGGCAGCTCGGATCTTCGCAACGAGCCGAAATTCGAATTGGTCCGCAAAGACTTGCTCGACAAGGCCCTTGCATTTAATAAGGAATTCCTGGCATCCGGCAACGTCACTGCTCCCGCACTGAAATTCGAAGTCGCCATGGCTTTCTGGCAGGTGGGTGATATCAACAAGGAACTTGGCAACCTGGATGAGGCAGTTAAACAGTACCAAAAGGCAACTGAGCGGTTCATTGCATTGCAAAAAGAGAATCCCAACAAAGGCGAATACGAAGAGGGCGTTTACGCATGCTTTTATGAACAGGCGTCAGCTTTGCGATTGCTCGGCAACCTCAGCGACAGCGAAAACTGCTATCAGCAGGCGTTGGACCTCGTCGACCGATTAGCGAAGCGGTTTCCCGGAAACCAGAATTATGTCGCGGAATTGGCGAACATTCGCGATGATCTAGCCACCTTGGATGTGTCCCTGAATCGGTTGAAGGAAGCCGAGGTCAATTTTGCGGAAGCGCTGCGCTTGCGGGCCAATCTGCGTGCCAAAGGCGTCAATGATCCGGGAGCATGGATGAGGGAGGCCCGCACCAAGCGAAATTGGGCGATTTACCTTTTCAAGGTGGGAAAACGCACCGAAGCGGAGAAATCATGGAAGGCCGCACGCGTCACCGTCGAGGACCTGGCCAAGGAATTTCCTATGGTGCCCGATTATGTTTCCGAGTGCGTGGCATGTTGCCTGAACCTGGCCTATTGCTATCGTGAGACCGATCGCATGCCATTGGCCGCGGCAACGCTTCGCGAGGCGATCGCCAGGCTGCAAAAACTGGCAAAAGATTTTCCCAACACTCCGGAATATCGCGCGGAGTTGGCCAAAGCCCATTACGAGTTGGGTGACATTTGCAGCTTGCAAAACCAATTTCAGGAGGCCTACGATCAGTTTGCCGAGGCCCTGAAGATCCGGAACCAGCTTTTTGCCGCTCACAAACTGCCAGCCCTCCGCCTTCAGCTTGCCGAGAGCCAGGACCACCTCGGCCGGGTGCTCAAGGACCTTAACCGTGTTGAGGAGGCGGTCGAACATTTCCGCTTGGCCATTCAACTTCTGGAAGAAACCAAACCGGCGGCCAACACCTCTCCCAACGAAGTCGAAGAAATCGCGACGGTCCACGAAAACCTCGGGCACTTGTTGGTGGCCCTTATGCAACCTCTCGAAGCCGACAAGAGCTGGGAGCGCTTGCTGGCCGCACGCAAGGAACTGGTAGAGGCATTTCCCCAGTCGAAACATTATCGAATTGCACTCGGACAAACCTACCAGAGCTACGCCATCCGCTATATGGAGGGAGGCAAAAATAAGGAGGCGATTATTCACTTTAAGGGAGCGGCAGCCACGTATGCCCAAGGTATGGTGGTGGTGGAGGCCGACACTACGTTGTTGACCCCGGAAACCCGTAAGACGGAACTCGAGAGTTTCGGCAACGCGGCTATCGAAATGCTACAGTCGGCAGTGAAATTGGGCTTCAGCGATGTCGATTACCTCCAAACTGCGCCGGAATTTCAGGTGCTCCGGCTATGGCCGGAGTTTGCCAGGTTAATGAGAGAAATGAAGAACGCGGCCGGCAAAGACCCGCCGAAAAAGTAATTGGGTGATCTAATCTGGTGCAATCACTGTCTCGCCGCCTACGATGGTGGCCATCGCCCGATACACCAGCAAATCAATCGAGTCGCTGATAAAATGCACGGAGCCATCCGCATAAGCAAAGTGAAGGCCGCCGCCATGGGCGCTCCGAAATGACTCATTGTTTTCCCAATTCATGGGACTATAGTGCCGCCCATTAGACCACTCGACATTCGGCGGAATGGCGCACGTTCCGTTCGCGTTGTTAGCATACGGCCACGAACACCATGCCGTGGCCCTGCAAATGTCCTCCCCAATCATAAAAGTGTTGCTGATTCCATTTGAGATGAATTCCAAACGCATTAGTCGTTGGTAGTCCAAACGGTAGAAAATACCGTCACCACTGCTATGTCCGTCAAAAGAGCCATTTGCACTAGCGTTGCGCCAATGAGTCCTGAAATTCGGGCCGCCGTCACCCTGCAAGTCATCGCCCCAATTGGCGCCGCTTACGCCTTTGTAACTCGTTTGGCCTACGGGTACTCCACGTAAGTTGCCAGCGTCGAGGCGTGGTCCCGCAAGACTAGGGTCGGCTGGGCAAATAAACGAACTCACGGCTTGCTGCGCTGTCGAGCTTTCGCGCAGTGTGTCCCTCATGAAATCGGGCTCAATTGACGCCCCGCTGTCCACATAGGGTACTACGCGCGCCAGCCAACTCCAAGCGTGGCAGTCTGGTCCTTCACCAAAAACACCTTGAAAGGTATTATATGGAAAGCGATTGTGTTCGTCCAAATAGGTGTGAACTGCACCCGCGATTTGCCTCAAGTTGCTAGCGCATTGGACCCGTTGCGCCCTTGCTCTCGACATCTGAATGGCCGGCATCATTAAGCCCGCCAACACGACAATCAAGGCAATCACCACCAACAAATCCACCATGCCAAAACCTGCCCGTTCGCGATACTCGACCACGATCATCCTCACAGTTGGTATTGCGCAAGTGCAATTCATGCCAACGGCGTTTGATTTGCCAATCAGCTGCGTTTACCATGGCCAGGAGCCCGTTGCTGGTTCATCAACGCCACGACCCAACCAACCCCAACAGTTACCCCTTCCGAACACTGGGAAGCGGCCCTTCGCATGAAGTACTATCGTCGTCAAACAGGTAAGTACCATCTGAACACCCAGAAGCCTCGAACCAACCGGCCTCCGGATTATTTGGATCGAAACACTCGAAATCGCATTCGCTTTCATAAGCCTTGAGTGATTGGACACCGTCATCGACGCAATTACCATATTGACTAGGAGCAATGATGCTGCTACCATCGAAGCACATGTCTGCGGGGTCGTCGCTCTGATCATTGAAATAAAAGCACGCGTAATCCCAGCTATTGGTTTCGTCATTCCACTCCACCACCTGCCAGCAGAAGCGGTTACCGCAGTCGGTCACGCAGTTCTGCGCTAACAGGGGGAAGCAGAGCGTGCCTAAGACCACAGCTGAGGTCGCGCAAATTGCCGCGAACTTGGTGCAGCAGCGCGGAACAAGAAATGAACAAATGTAGTTGAGCATAATTAAACCTTTCAACAAGGGACCGCGATACCTGCTAAGCATTACTGCTAAGCTCTGGGTTTCGCCGATTTGTTATTTTTCCACACGATAGCAATAATCACCATTATAGTCATCATGACACCCCCGCCCGCAACCAACCAAAAACCCATGCCCCGCCCATTTTGAGTCCTGGCCCTATTGGGCACAAAACGCACAAGGTTTTTGTCTGCGTCCAACTTGTAATAATCCTTGGTATTGCGGTTCTTGACAATGTCATCCTCTATCAAATCGGGTCCTTGGAACTGCGTTTTGTCGAAAACCTCGTTTATTGCAAAAGCGGTCACTTCGACCTTGACCGAAACCTCCAACACACCGGTCTTTGCCTTAAAGGAGGTGTATTCCCAGCTGCGCGGAATCCACCCCCATTCCGCTTTTTCCGGTTTGATGTCTATTCTGTGGCGGAGCTTTGCATCAGGGCCGAAAATGTCAACTCGCATAAGGCTGTAGCCCCGCGCCGGATCAAACCAATACTCGCCGCTCATCTTGCCGCCATCCCGTTGAATACGAACGACATTGCATTGGATCTTTTCTAACTCAGCCTTGCTTATTGATTCATAGGCGAAGTCGCCGGAACCCTTCGCAATGTCCTGGATTGCTGGAGGCCGTGCAGGCGAAAACATGAACCCGTGGTAATAAAACAGAGGTAAATCCCAAATCTCTGTCCACTGCACCTTGTCCTTTGGATCCAAAGTCTTGAAGGCCACATTGGCCATCACTTCCGAATAGCCGAGCGCTTTTCTTTCCGCGGACGTAAATGGCCCAAACTGTTTCAAGGTGACTCCGTCGTAATAAAGCTGGAAATGGTGGGGAAGGTAAACCTGCCTAGAAAGGTTGAATCTTTCCAAATTCGTTTCATGGATTGCCCAGTTATTCTTGAAGTCGATCTTGAAACATTCTGACAAATTGCTGGTGTGCTCCTCAATGGCTGGTTTGTTTGGGAAAGGACGTTGCTTGGGGGTAAAACGAGTCCCTTCGGTCTTGTAATAAAACGCATTGGTACGCGACTGGCGTTTGCTCAAGCTGTCAAGCAAATCATCTGTGCCGCTGGCATTTCCGGTTGTGATAAGGCAAAACAGGATTAGCGGCGTCGCGCTTAAGCCAATGAACATTGTGGGAAGCCCTCCAACACTGCTGCAGGCTAATCGTTTGTTCCATAATAGCGAACAGTGCACGATAGTTTTGCCGTTAGGTTATCCTCCGGCAGCCTGACAAAGAAAAAGACAGATATCGATTGATGACCAGCGGACTTACAGGTCGCGCGGACCTCCCAAACATTAGCTTTTGCTGTCTTGACCACGGAAACATCGTCGCTTGAAGTTTCGATCTTCTCGATTGTAAACACCTTGTTCGTTGCGGCTGAAAGAGTGACAAGACTGACACCAAACTTCCGCAACGCTGCCGGCCAAAGGAACATACGGCTGGTAATACCGTGACAGGTTCGTGTACGTCGACCTGAACTGGGAGGATTGATTTCGGCCCTTTGGCTGCGGAGCCGTTTGTGACCGAGAAGTCCACAGCAAACCGATGGACACCAGCGTCAAGATCTGGATCAGCGCACGGCGGCCGCATTAAAGTTTACCATCCTTGCTACTTCCCGTGATGATTTCCGTGAGAAAAGCAGGGTCTAACGCGGCTGCCATCCTTTTTCTGCCTATACTTTCTTTGCTCGGATGTTGCTTCACCAAACTCAAGGCGATGCGCCGCAGTGCCGCAAAATTCTCCCCGGCTTTGCGGTGGTTGATGGTGCTCGCGTCTTCTCCAAAATTGACGTCCAACTGCCAATGTAAGTTGTTTTCAATGCCCCAATGGCCGCGTATCACCTTGCCATATTTGCGGGCGCTCATTTTTTTGCTGCCGATAAAATACTTCACCGTTGTCGTGGTCTCCCCGTCGATCGTCTTGTCCGTGCGGCACATGCCAACCGTGGTGAGCTTCTCCCATTGGTCGCGGTCGCGAATACCTTCCGCGTTATGGATCACCGTATAGTGGCGTTCCTCCTGTCGGCCATGCCCAGATTCTACTTTGGTGTATTCCTCCACGACCTCCGATGGCAGTAAACCGTCGACTGCTTTTTCCACCGTGGCTTGAATGTCCTCCAACAAATGTTTTTGGTTGGCCTTCACGTTCAAGACGTAGTCGCCGCCGCGTTCAACGATTTTCTTGGCAATCGCCTTTTGGCAACCCATGGCGTCAATGGTCACCAATGCACCGTGCAGATCCAGGAGTTCCAAGAGCTTCGGAATTGCCGTGATTTCATTGGATTTTGCGTCCGTCATCACTTGGCCGAGAATCACATGCTGCTCGGTCGCCCAGGCGTTCACACAATGCAGCATTCCCAAACCTTTGCCCGGATTCGCGGAATGACGCAAGGCTTTGCCATCAATGGCAATGTGCTTCAGTCCAACCAGATCAGATATTTCTTTGATCCAGCCAATGAAGCTCGCTTGGAAGGCCTTGGGGTCGAGCAAGTTGAAGATGCGTTCAAAGGTATCATGAGACGGAATGCCGTTGGGCAACGTCAAAAAGCGTCTGAACCACGTCTGCCGCTTTTGCGCGAATAAGGCGATTTCGCGCCACCCATTGCAATTGGCAATCACGCCGCAAATGGCCATGACGAGGATGTCACCCAAACGATGCTTCGTTCGCCCAGTGACCCGCGGATCCCACAGCTTGCGAAAGTGCTTCTTGATCGATCCCACGCTGGTAGCGGCCATACGGTTCTCCTTGTTCCCGTGCTCCTTGTTCCGGGCGACTGTCGGAAGAATCGTAGACCTGTACACTTGACCAAATCAAGGGCCTCCCTATAATTTCGGTGGAATTTAACGCGGCCGCCGTGGGATTAAGCGCCATGTCTACAGCGACATAGTCCGCTGTTTCGCTAGGCGTAATGCGGAGGGTCGCAAAACGGGGGTCACACACACAGGCGATGTCGTTGTGGGCGATGCCTTTCGCCAATTTGACCATCGTCTGTTGTGCCCTCGAAACGGTTGTCCTCGAGTGAAGGAATCAGCTAACAAAAGGGGCTGCGATTGGAAAATGAACGCGCGATGGACTTGGCCGGTGATCTTCCAAGGCTTGGCGCTTAAAGCCTTTCCCTTCGCCATTGGCATCAACTCCGCGCGTAAACGGGGACTGAAAAGCACCACTTGCGGTGCCCGAAAAAGCTCGATTCAAATTAAGCTTTACTCTTAATGATCCGTCCGCTTTCGGCGGAATAGAGAGGTTTTCGGAGGCGCATTGCACGCAATTGCAAGAAATGGAAAACCGCTCTATCTTGATTTCTTCATTTGTTACGTTCTTATACCTGATTTGCCATTGAAAATCACCAGCGGCCCAAGCTTCGCCAAAATCGAGCTGGCCATTGTAGACGATAAGACTGCTGTTTTCCGAAGAAAACACGCTTGTGCCCGACAGTAACCAAAACCCGAAGGCACCACCGCCAACTGCCAAAAGCAGAGCATCAAAGCGCTTATGCATGATGCTGCCTCCGTTACGCCGCATGGTCAACTCGGACCGGCGAAACCCGGACTGGCGTGGGAATTTCGATCCCAACAAACCCACAGCCACAGGTAAACGCGCGTACACTCCAGCTGATATGCCATGCACTGGATTGTTGGCATCGTATGGTGGCAAATGCCGATTGTCAACACAATTTCTCGTTTTTTTCGGTGCCTTGCCGATTTTTTTCGTCGGCGTAAAATTGTTCTGGTAGTCAGGCGGGCGGTGCTTGATGAGTGGGGACTCGGCCAGAAGGGTAACCGACCTGCTGCGCAGCTGAACTGAAGCGCGGCGAAGGACGAAATTAGCGGCCTGAGTCCGTCGTGAAGTACGTTCCCCTTTCCGAGTGGTGTCTGAACATTCATCCACTGCGGTTCCGCTCGGTAAGCCGAACCTACTGCCGAATCACCGACAGTCACGCAGCTCCTCGGTTTGGCTGCCAAATCCCTTCGGCGACAAATGGTGGGCGATGTGCGAAGCCGTGGAAAACCTGGAATCGCGGGCTTGCGTGAACCCGAGAAAGAGCTGGTGGTCGCACCTTTGCACAGGGTTAATTGTATATTTCTTGACGAATCTTGTGATTGTGATTGCGGTGGCCTTCGAGCCCGATTACGTCAAACCTCGTGGCACCGCCAACCGGTCTTTTTTCGATTCGTTCGCCCGATGGGATGGGTTGTGGTACTTGGACATTGCGGACCAGGGCTATCGCTACGAGCCAAATAAGAGTTCAAACGTTGCCTTTTTCCCGGCGTTTCCATTGTGTGGCAGGTACTTAGCGACATTGACAAATTTGCCGACCAAAGTCGCGCTGCTCGTTGTGGCGCAGTTGGCACTCGCCGCAACCTTTGTCATCTTTGCGGCATACTTGCAAAGCCGTTGTCCCGCGGCCCCTGCTGCGTTACCAGGATTTGTGCTTGCGACATTCGGGCTCTGGCCGACGACTTTTTTCTTCCGAATGGCCTACAGCGAATCGCTTTTTCTGCTGTTGGCGGTGTTGGCTCTTTACGGCCTTCAGCAGCGGTGGCCATTGGTGGTTGTTGTTTTGTTGGCAGGCGGCGCGTCTGCAACGAGGCCTGTGGGTATTGCGCTGGTGCCATTGCTCGTCCTTGAAACTTGTGCAGGTCAGCGTCCCCAGGTGGCTTTGTCCGCGCGATCAGCTGGGCGATGCCCTTGGGCTGCTGGGGTCTTGGCGCTTTCATGATATTTCAAGCGCTTTCCTTCGGCGAGCCCTTCGCCTTCGCCCAAAATCAAGACAATTGGCGGCTGCGGCCTCGCGCTGCTGTTGACGTAAAAGCCGAGGCGTTGATCACCTTGGAGCCGCTTTGGTCGGTTTTCGTGCCGTCATCCAATTGCTTCTGGGGCAATGATCGGCTCGAAACCAATCCCGTTTTCAGCATGCGTTTAGCCAATCCCATTTATTTTTCGGCGGCCGTGCTCGTGGCAATTCTTGGTGGCTGGCGCGGCTGGTTGAATCGCAACGAATTGCTTCTTTCGGGAGGCTTGTTGGTGATCCCTTACCTGACGCGTAGCTTCGATATGTGCTTTTGCTCGATGGGCCGATTCAGCGCGGCCGCATTTCCGCTTTACATCGCCATGGGACAGCTCTTGTGCCGCCTACCGCCTGGAATCGCTGCCGCAGGCCTGGCGTTAAGCGCCGTTTTCATGGGGCTTTATGCTGCGTTGTTCGCGGCCGGCTATCGGTTTTTTTGAACAGATCTTTCATCTCGCTAGCTTTTTATACCGAATCCGATGCGGCTGATCCGCCTCCGCGCCGAGCCGCTGCTTGCGCTGCGCCTCGTAGGTCTGGTAGTTGCCCTCGCACCAGATCGTCTTGCTGTCGCCCTCGAAGGCCAGGATGTGCGTGGCGACGCGGTCCAGGAACCAGCGATCGTGGCTGATGACCACCGCGCAGCCGCCGAAGTTGACCAGCGCGTCTTCCAGCGCCCGCAGCGTGTCGACGTCGAGGTCGTTGGTCGGCTCGTCGAGCAGCAGCAGGTTGCCGCCGCGGCGCAGCAGCTTGGCCAGGTGGACGCGGTTGCGTTCGCCGCCGGACAGCTCGCCGACCTTGCGCTGCTGGTCGGGGCCCTTGAAGTTGAACTGGGCGACGTAGCTGCGCGAGGCCACCTTGCGCTTGCCGAGCATCAGATACTCGGCGCCGCCGGTGATTTCCTCGAAGACGGTCTTGGTCGCCGTCGAGGGCGTCGCGGTTCTGATCGACGTAGGCCGGCACGACGGTTTCGCCGACGCGCAGCTTGCCGCCGTCCGGCTTCTCCTGGCCGACGATCATGCGGAACAGCGTGGTCTTGCCGGCGCCGTTGGCGCCGATGATGCCGACGATGCCGCCGCGCGGCAGGTCGAAGTTCAGGTCCTCCATCAGCAGATTGTCGCCGTAGCCCTTGCGGACGTTCTCGGCCCGGACCACCAGGTCGCCCAGGTGCGGCCCCGGCGGGATCTGCATCTGACAGCTCCTCTGGCCGCTCGTCGAACTCCTGGGCGGCCAGTTTTTCGTAGGCGCCGAGGCGGGCCTTGCTCTTGGCGACGCGGGCCCGCGGCGCCATCTTGGCCCATTCCAGCTCGCGGGCCAGGGCCTTGCGGCGGGCCGATTCCTGCTTTTCTTCCTTGGCCAGCCGCTGCTGCTTTCTGCTCCAGCCAGGAGGAATAATTGCCCTTCCAGGGAATGCCCTGGCCGCGGTCCAGCTCGAGGATCCACTGGGCGACGTTGTCGAGGAAATAGCGGTCGTGCGTGACGGCCACGACGGTGCCCGGATATTCCTGCAGATGCCGTTCCAGCCAGGCGACCGACTCGGCGTCGAGATGGTTGGTCGGCTCGTCGAGCAGCAGCAGGTCGGGCTTTTGCAGCAGCATCTTGCACAGGGCCACGCGCCGCCGTTCGCCGCCGGACAGGGTGGTCGGCCATGGCATCGGCGCGGCGGCAGACGCATGGCGTCCATGGCGATTTCGAGCTGGCGGTCGAGTTCCCAGGCGTTGGCGGCGTCGATCGCTGTCCTGCACCTTGCCCATCTCGTCCATGCAGCTTGTCCATTTCCTCCGGGTCGAGGCCTCGGCCATCTTGTTGCCGAGCTCCTCGATGCGCGGTCAGCAAGGCCCGCGTGCGCGGCGACGGCCTCCTCGATGTTGCCGCGCACGTCCTTGGTTTCGTCGAGGCGCGGCTCCTGCGGCACGAAGCCGATGCTGAAGCCGGGCGTCAGCCGGGCGGTGCCGAGAAAATCCTTGTCCTCGCAGGCCATGATGCGCAGCAGCGTGCTTTTGCCGGCGCCGTTGCTGCCGATGACGCCGATCTTGGCGCCGGGATAGAAAGCCAGCCAGATGTTCTTGAGCACCTCGCGCTTGGCGTAGGCCTTGCTCAGGCGCTCGATGGTGAAGATGTATTGTTCGGCCATGGATTCCTGTTGGGCAATTGAAGATTGCAGATTGGGGATTGCAGATTGACGAACATTTTGCAATCGGCAATCGGCAATCAAAGTATGTTCAAACCGTTAGCGTAGCTGAGTTGGCATGAAGCGTCAATTCAATCCGCAATCCGCAATCTGAAATCTGAAATCCGCAATCTCCATCTGTTTTGCTTGCATCACGGCCCAGACCGTTTACAATCGCTTGCTGGCCTGTTCGGCAACTGGGGATTTTTTCATGCTTCTGGCGTACCATCAGCGGCTCGACCCGTTGCGCGACCTTGTGCCCGCCTCGGCGCTGATCTCCACCATCCTGGCTGCCGTGCCTGTTGTGGTCTTGTTTTGGCTGCTGGTCCCAAGACGCTGGTTGGCGCCCAAGGCCGGCGCGGCCGGCGCTCTGGCCGCCATCGTCATCGCCGTCGTGGTCTACGGCATGCCCTTCGACATGGCGGTGGTGTCGTTTATCAATGGGGCCGCTTTCGGCTTGCTGCCGGTCGGTTGGACGATCTTCTGCGCCATGCTGATGTACAACATTACCGTGGAAACCGGGCAATTCGCCGTCGTCCGCCGTTCGGTGGCGGGGCTCAGCGGCGACGCACGCATCCAGGCGGTGTTGATCGGTTTCGCGTTTGGAGCGTTCCTGGAGGGCACGGCGGGCGGCGGCACACCGGTGGCCATTTGCGGGGCCATTCTGGTGGGATTGGGCTTCTCGCCCTTTAAGGCCGCCGTGCTTTGCCTGATCGCCAACACCTCGCCGGTGGCTTATGGCGGCCTGGGCACGCCGCTCATCACGCTCACCGGCGTCACCGGGATCCCGTCGGAAACGCTGAGCCTCATGGCCGGCCGCACGCTGCCGATCTTGTCCTGTGTGATTCCGTTGTACATGGTCAAGTGCATGTGCACTTGGAGGCAGACGCTGCAAGTTTGGCCTGCGTTGGCCGTGGCCGGCGGGTCGTTTTCCTTGTTTCAGTTCACCTTTGCGACCATCCACGCTTACATTCCTTCGATTGTTGTTTACCCGATGACGGACATTGGCGGCGGCATTTGTTCGCTGGTGGTGACCGCGATTTTTCTGAAATTCTGGAAGCCGAAGGAGGAGTGGCGTCTGACCCCGGCGGTGGTCGAGCCCGCCATGGCCGGCAGCAGCAAAGCTACCGAGGCGGCGGCGTCAGCCAGGGGAGACCTGATTCCGCTGAACTGGAAGACGATTTCCCTGGCCTGGACCCCCTATGCGGTCATGTCGGCAATGCTGATGTTCACGGGCTGGGTGCGGCAGCGCGAAGGCGAAGCCATGCAAAAAGCGGATTTCGTCCGGTTCGGGTCGATCCAGACTAATTTCCTGGTCAAGGTGCCGGGCCTCGATCGCCAATCGCACCGCGATCCGCGTCTGCACGTGGTCAAGGCGGAAGAAGCCGCCGCCGTGGTGCTGGCCAGTGCCAACCCGTTGTCGGCGGCTACCAATTTGACCATCGCCAGGCAGCAGGCACCCGGACCGGAAAAGGCGGAGTTCAACCTGGCCTGGCTCACCTCGCCGGGCACAGGCGTTTTTGTGGCGGCAATGATGTCGGCCGTGCTCCTGCGCATGAACCGCGGGCAAATCGTCAGGGTGGTAAGACGCACATTCCGCCAGATGAGCATTCCGGTGCCGACCATTGCGTGCATGCTCGGCCTGAGCTATGTGACCCGCTACTCCGGCATGGATGCGACCCTGGGAGTGGCCTTTGCCGGCACCGGACCACTTTACCCATTCTTCGCAGCCATCCTGGGTTGGCTAGGCGTTTTCCTCACCGGCACCGACGCCGGCAGCAATGCCCTTTTTGGCAGTTTGCAAAAAATCACTGCCATCGAGGTGTACAACAGTCACACCGCGGCATTTCAAGGTTTGCTCGATCGCGACCAACTGCAAGTGCTCATTTGCACAGCAAACAGCACCGGCGGGGTCATGGGCAAAATGATCGATGCCCAAAGCATTTGCGTGGCCACCGCCGCGACGCACCAGCTTGGCAAGGAGGCTGACATTTTCAAGGCCGTCCTGTGGCACAGCATCTTCCTGGCGTGCCTGGTGGGGCTGCTGACGCTGCTGCAGGCCTATGTTTATCCGTTCACCTTGATGGTGCCACATCCATAATGGGGTCGGCTCGTCTTTTCTTCCGGCTGTGCATTCGCTATAACCGCGACCTATTCCAGGTCTCAGGTCAGGCTTTTCAGGCTGGCGTTTTTGACTTGTGAGGGCCGGTAGGTTAGGCTTCTCGGCCTGACTTTTGAATTGGGTCAGGCTGGAAGCCTGACCTATCTCCAGGAGATACTCGATGACTCCTAGCGTCCGCGCATTGGCATTGACTGTCGCGCTGCTTGGTTGGTCCCACGCTGGTCGTGCCGCGGCATCAGAAACGGAAGTCCGCGAGTTCAACATCGAGATCGACGGCAAACTATCGGGCCAGCTTGCCATGACCATCACCAAGCAAGACAACGGCGTTCTCAGCGTGCAAAGCAAAGCCAACACGAGTTTTACGTATTTGGGTGGATTCAAAACCTACACATATAAATTCGAGGGAGTGGAGCACTGGAACAACGGCCGAATTTTCCAGCTCTCCAGCCAATGCGACGATGATGGCACCAAGACCACTGTCAAAGGCGACGCCAAAGGAGATGCGCTGCAGCTTACCGTCAACGGCCGGGTGCGCAATTGCCGTGGGGATATTTGGACCACCACCTACTGGACACTTCCCGATCGGCAGTTTTTCAACAACAAGGTGCCCCTGCTCGATTCCGACACCGGCACGGAATACGTGGCCCACCTGGAATACAAGGGGCAGGAGAAAATGTTGATCGGCGGCAATCAGCAAAACTGCTTTCACCTGCGAGTGACGGGCGGGCCGACGACACCGTGCGATCTGTGGTACGATGCCCAGTATCGCCTGGTGCGGCAGGAGTTCACGGACCACGGCAAACGCGTGCTGCTGACGCTGACGACGCAGCGCCGCCAAAACTGACAGCCATTTCATCTTGTCAAAAAACCCGAATGTTGGTTAGCTAGGCGGCTGGCGCAGGCAGACCCTTGGTGAGCAAGGTGCCTGGACCATTATTCAACTCGAAGCCAGGAAGGTGAACCATGCCGGATCGCACCGAGATTCGTCAAATCCTCATTGGGCTGCTCGAAGCAGATACGGGCGAGACTTACGCCGCAGCTCGACGACAGCAAAGACCTTCGCATTGACCTGGGGCTCGACTCGGTGGACGTGGTCAGCATCGTGTCGCAGATCGAACGGCAGTTCCGCATCCGCCTGACGCATCAGGAATTGGAGAAGCTGGCGAAGGTGGGCGACGTGCTGGATTTGCTGCAGGCAAAACTTGCGCTGCCGCCGGATACCGCCGCGGCCTAACCGGCCACATAGGACTTATATGTCTCATAACACCTATAAGTCCGATTTCCTATTAAGCCACCGATCTGAACTCTTGCGGCCCCGGCATGGGGATGAAACCCTTCAGTGCGGCCAGGGCGTCGAGCAGGCCGTCGATGGCCGCCGTCGAGTGGTTGGCGTTGATCTGAATGCGCAGCACGCCGGCGTGGTACGGCACCGCCGGGAAAGTCACCGACTGCACGTAATACCCTTGCTCGAACAGGAATCGGCCGGCGCTGGAGCGTCGCCGTTTCATCGCCGACCAGGATCGAGATGATCGGCGTCTTGCCTCCCAGCACGGCCAGGCCCAGGCGCTCGGCCCCGTTGGTGAGTCGCTGGAGGTTGCGGTGCAAGCGCTGACTGAGCAAGTCGTATTCGCCCGACATCAATATGTCGCAGACGACGCACACGGCATCCAGGTAAGGAGGCGCCACTGGGCCGCCGAAGATGTAGGTGTTGGACCGCATCTTGAGCAGCCGCTTGAACGGCGCCGGGCAGCCGATGAAGGCGCCCATGCACGAAAAGCCCTTCGACAGCGAACCGACGACCAGAGTGTTGTCGTAGTTGCCCAGGGCGTCGTGCACCGTGCCGCGGCCGTGCTCGCCCAGGACGCCGGTGCCATGGGCGTCGTCGACGTAAAGCACCGCCTTGTTTTTGAGGCAAACTTCGTTGAGCGCGGCCAGGGGCGGCAACGCTCCCGTCATGCTGTAAACGCCGTCGATGGCCACCACGGCCACGCGGTAATCGCCTGCATCCTTGAAGACGCGGCTCAGATCGACCGGATCGCAGTGGCTGAATGATTCCAGAGGCGTGCCGTTGGCCTTGGCGATTTTCGCCCCTTCGTGCATGGAATTGTGGGCATGCTCGTCGACCACCAGCAAATCACGCCGTGCCACCAGGCCGGGAATGGCGCCCATGTTGGCCAGCGACACCGACGGGTAAATGAGCGCTGCCTCGGTGCCGAGCCAGGCGGCGATTTTGTCCTCGGCATCGGTGTTGCTGCGGACGGAAGAAAATGCCCGTGACGCGCCGTTGTGCGAGCCCCACCGTTTGACGCCGCCGATGATCGCTTCCTGAACGCGCGGATCCTGGTCCAGGCCGAGGAAGCTGTCCGAGCCGAAGTTGACGACGCGATGACCGTCGATCACCATGCCGCGCTGGGCATCGACCTCGTCAACGACAAGGTCCTTCAAATGGCAATCGGGAAAGCGCTCGGAGAAATGCTCAACGAAGCGCACCAGTCCATGGTGTCGCATCGCCTGGCCCAACAGTTGCATCGGCAGCTCGGTCATGCCATCGTTCTCGCGTTCCAGTTAGAGGAAATACCCCATGTTCCGCCCCCATGGCCGCGGCTGCATGGGGAATCGGGCAGATCAAAGCAAAAACCAGCTGCCAGGACAAGGGCAAAGTGCAGCCGCTTGGTTGATAACCCTCCACGGCGGCATTGACACCGGCCAGCAAATCGGCTACCTATGCAGTTTCAACCCCGCACGTGGTCCACGACCGGAAAGGATTTCAGTCGCGTGAAGCCAATCGTAGCCATGTCTCTGCCTGCCCATCGGGGCGCGGTGAAAAGCCTTGTCGCGGGGTGGGCGGTGTGCCGGGTCAGCCTGGACCACATACCCATCTTGCGCGGACAACCGGGAGCGCTCCAGGGTGCGCCGCTGCCGCCGTCGTTTCTAAAACACGCCGACGAGCAAACGGTAGTGGGGCTGGAAGCGGTGTCGCGCGCCATTCACGATCATTGCCTGCAGAGCACCGATTTCACCCAATGGGGAGTCATCGCCTCGCCGCGTTTCCTTGGTCGAGCCGCCCTGGCGCTCGCTCTGGCCCGCTACGCCGCCGAAGGCGCCTGGGGGATTTCGCCGCACCTGATCCCCCATCGTTCGCTGCACGCGCTTTCAGGCACGGTTAGCCAGGCGCTCAAGATTCATGGCCCCAATTACGGCGTCGGCGGCGGCTCCGATGGCGCCGCCGAAGCGCTGATGGCGGCAGGCGCCTTGCTTGCCAACGGAGAATTGCCAGGGCTTTGGGCGATTTTGACGGGATTCGATCCGGAACTGGTGCCGGCCGACCCCCTGGATGCCAATGCGCCAGCGCCGGTGACGGAGTGCCTGGCCGTCGCCTTGGCCCTGATGCCGCCCGCTCCGGGTCAAAGCGGGATTTGCCTTACGGTGGGTGCCGCCGGCACGGATGAGCTTGACGGGGCTGAGTGGCCCGAGTTCAGCCTCGAGAATCTTGCCTATGCGCTCGCCGGGGGCGAGACGGTAATGCAGTGGGGTCTGCGCTGCGGCGGATGGGCTGTGTGGGAACACGCGGAAGCGGACGCGGAGATGTGCCTGTGAGTGCAAGCTGTCCTATCTTGATTACCGGTGTGGGAGCGGCGACGCCGCTCGGCCACTCCTACCGCACCATCGCTGATGGTTTGCTCGCGGGGCGTTCCGGAGTTCAGGCCGTGACCGGCTTTGACGTTTCGGAACATCCGAGTCGCATTGCTGGCCAGGTCGAGAAAGTCCCGTGTCCTCCCGGTTGGGACGAAAACAAATTCAACAAGTTGTCGCGTTTGGAACAACTTTGCTTGTGGTGCTGCAGCGCCGCCCTGCGTGACTCCGGCTGGTGGGAGCGGCGCGGCGACATGCGGCTCGGTGTCGTTCTTGGCATCGGTGCCGAATGCTTGGTCCAATGGGAAGCCGACGCACTCGTGGGCGGCAAGGGTATATTCCATCCCGATCACGACAACGAATCCGTGGTCCGCAAAACCTGTCGGGCCTTGCAATTATCAGGCCCCGCGCTGAGCGTCTCCGCTGCGTGTGCCAGCGGCAATTACGCCCTTGCCCAGGCGCGGCGTTGGCTGCAGCTTGGCTGGGTCGACGTTTGCCTCGCCGGCGCTTGCGACATGGGGGTGACGCCGATGTCCCTGGCCGGGTTCGGCAACCTCCGTGCTCTGTCGCGGCGCAACGATCAGCCCGAGTTGGCCTCGCGCCCCTTCGACAAGGAGCGCGACGGCTTCGTCATGGGCGAGGGCGGAGCGGTATTCGTCCTCGAACGAGCGGATTCGGCCAGGAAACGCACAGCCAACGTCTACGCGGAAGTGGCCGGCTGCGGCGCCAGCAGCGACGCCCACAACATGGTTATTCCCAGTCCGAACCCCGAGCCGGCCACCGCGGCCGTGCGTCAGGCCTTGGCCGACGCCCGCGTGAACCCCGGCGAGGTTGATTATCTCAATGCCCATGCGACCAGCACGCCAGTTGGCGACGTTGCCGAGTCGCGCGTGTTGGAAACAGTCTTCGGCCCGGCGTTGCCGCGCGTGCCGGTCAGCTCGACCAAAAGCATGACTGGCCATCTGCTGACCGCTGCCGCCGCGGTGGAAGCGTTGGCATGCCTTGTGGCCATGCAGCGCCGCGCTTTGCCACCGACTATCAATCTGCACCAACCCGATCCCGATTGTCATCTGCGCCATGTCCCCAACCAGGCGGAAGCCCACGCGGTGCGGGTGGCAGTTTCCAACTCGTTCGGGTTCGGCGGCAGCAATACGTGCCTGGTATTGCGAGCGGCGTAATACATCGGCGACGCCAAATCAGCATGCGTCGCTAGGCAGCGGGTGCGGATCCAGAAGAAGATTAAGATTAAGATGACGATTAAGAGTAGGAAGAAGATTACGATTAGGATGAAGATTTAGAGCAGGATCCACTGCGACGAAATCGGTCCTTCTCGCACTCCTTCTCGTGCTCATAATCCTCTTCCTAATCTTAATCGTCATCCTACTCCTACTCTTCGACTGGCTAACACCATTACGCGTGAGCATATTTTGGCGCGGACATTCACATCCCCACGTTCCCCATGACGCTGCCGGCGATGCGGAAAATCGCCCCGACCATGAACACGGCGTACACGAGCCACACCAATCCCGAGGCCATTCTTGTCGCCCCTTGCATGAGCCGGCGGGCCTCATCCTGGTAATTGGCGGCCTGGTGACGCATAATCTCCACCAACCTACCTCCTTCTTCGCCCACTGCGATCATCGTCAGGAAATCCGTGGGAAACATACGGCCCGAGCCGAGCGCGACCGTGAGGTCGTCCCCATCTTCAACCGCGGCTTGTACCGCGTCGGCTTGCGAAGCAAACGCGGCATTGCCCGTGGCATCGAAACTGAGGCGTAACGCCTCGGCGAGGGGCACGGCCGCGTCCAGCGTCAACTGCATGGCCAGGGCGAACCGGCCTACCACCAACGCTCGCACGCACGGGCCGATCATCGGAAAGTGCCAGACAAAAGCGTCGATGATGGCTTTCTGCCCAAGCAAACGCGTGAACACCAAAAATGCCGCGTACAGGCCGCCAAAAAACAAAGCGTTGGCCAGCAAAAACTGGATCGCCCCGCTGGCGCCCCGAAAACCCAGAATCGCCGGCGGATCACCACCCCTGTTCGCGGCGATGGCTCCCAGCACGAAAATCAGGATGTCGACCACGCCGATGGCCAGGACAAACTGAATAATCGGCCCCACGCAACGGCTGCGCAGCTGCGCGCATGTCCTGCTGACGTTGCTGGTAATACTTCTCGAGCTCGTGCATGACTTCGGGAAGGTGCCCGGTCTGCTCGCCGACGTCGGCCATGCCGATAAACAGCGGCGGAAAAACGTCCCTTTCAAGATTCAGTGCGGCACGCAGATCGTTGCCCTTGTCGAGCTGCTGGTGAATCCGCTGAGCCACCGGCCGTAAGTGCCGCGAGCCGCGCTCGGCGATCTGTTTGACAACGTCGCGCAGCCTCACCCCGGCGCCGAGGTTCACGCGCAGCATGTGGCATAGCTGGTTGAGAACGGCCACCGGAAGTTGACGAGAGAACAGCATGAAGGCCTCCAAACCATTATAATGCGCCGCATGGACACCGCCGACTACGATCCGCGTTACCTGGCTGGCATCGTGCTGTTCAATCGCGGCGATTACTTCGAGGCCCACGAGGTCTGGGAAGAGATCTGGATGGAATGCGGCATGCCCGAGAAGAAGTTCTACCAGGGCTTGATCCAGGCCGCGGTCGGGTTGTGCCACTTCTGCAACGGCAATGTGCGCGGAGCGCTCAAACTGTACAAATCCAGCAAGGAATACATGGACCGCTTCGGCTCGCCTTACTTGGGGCTGGACATTGCCGGCTTCTGGGACTTGATGGCCGTTTGCTTTGCCGAGCTGCTGGCGGCGGCCGAGCCCGACCGGCGGATTGTGCCGGAGGAAGACCTGCTGCCGACCTTGACGCTTTCGCCGGCCCCCGCCGAATGGCCCGACCCAGCCCAGTTCCTGGAGCACGAGCAGGAGCGGCCGGAGTAATTGACTCTGCCAGTCACGTCAATAGGCTGACGAGGATCGAAGATGGTTTTGACGCTCATTTTGCAAACATCCTTTAGGGAGATAGACAATGGTTAAGCGACCCAACGCCGTGAAGTTCAAGGACATGAGTTTAACCCTGGTCGGTCCGCAGCTCAAAGCAGGCGATGCCGCCCCCGAATTCAGCTGCTCGATGGGCCTGGCGGACATTGTCACGCTGGCCAAGACGCCCCCAAAGGCGCGTTTGTTCAGCGTGGTGCCCTCGTTGGACACACCCGTTTGCAGCATGCAGACGAAGAAGTTCGAGGAGTCGATTGGCGCCATGCACGACAAGGTGGCGGCTTACACGGTGAGCATGGACCTGCCGTTCGCGCAAGGCCGGTTTTGCGCGGCGGAGAAGATCACCAACATGAAGAGCCTTTCCGACACGCACAATCATTCGTTCGGCCAGAACTATGGCGTGCTGATCGAGGGCCTGAACTTCCCGCTGCTGACCCGTGCCGTTTTCGTGGTCGATAAGGGGGGGAAGATCACCTATTGCGAGTATTGCGCTGCCGTGCCCGATCATCCGAACTATGAAAAGGCGATCGAGGCGCTGAAGGCGGTGGCGGGGTAAGCCCAATTGCCAAGCTGCTGCCGTTGGTTGGCACGCCTTGAGGTACTCCGAAGGGCGTGAAAACCTTGCAATCGAGCAACGCCCTTCGGAGTGCCTCAGAGCGTGCCACCCAGGCGGGTTCCGGGGTCACCATGCAATGAGGCACGGTGTCCCCGGAACTTGAACCGCCCGGCGGTCAAGCCGCATTGTCGTTCCGAATTGTCAAAGAGCCGATCCTTGCTTCAATGAAGCCGTGAATTTGGCAATCCGTTTTCAGCTTGCTAGGGGGTCACTGTTCTTTTTGCCTTGCCTGGGTGCACCGCCCGGCTTTAACCTTGCGAGCGCCGATTTCACCGTTTGTTGACGGTGCCTCCTCTGCCAGCAGAGCTTCAAACTCCAAGTCATACTTGTCCGGCGCATCCTCTTCTGGTGCTCCCTTCTCGCCCTCGCCGCTTTTTTGCACGATTCGTTCGACCGTGACATTGCCCAGCAACTTGCTGATTTCAGGCTGGACCGTCCTCACCGCCTCAAGGATCAACTCGGCGTCAACGGGGTTCATTGCTTTTGCGCTTGAATGGGTCACGAACGCGATCGGAGGTGTCAGACATGGCAATCCTTTCGGCAGCATTTGGCCGGCGTGGGCAACCTTTGTGGATTACGGCAACCTAAATGTGCACATGTGTACACTATTTGAAGTATACCGTCTTACGCGGCCGGGAGGCAAGGTCAGCATTAGGCTTTTTTTCTCATCGCCGTGATGGGACCCGTCTCCAACCGCAACCCCCACAGCAACGTCGGCGCCGCCGTCTCCTGTTCACTTGGCCTGCCAACTTCCAGCACCACACCACCAGCATCACGATCCACGGCGGGTGGCACGCTCGGCCCAAACTCCCTGACGGCGCCAACGGACGGAGATAGGCCGGGCGTGCGGCCCTCGTAGATTCTCAAGGGTCAGGACTGTAGGATTTGGATCGGGAGTTTCGAAGGAATGTCAGCAATGGGATGAAGTCGCGGGAAGTTCAGCACGCCCGGCCAATCTCTGGCTGGTAGCGCGGTCAATGAGATTCGGGCCGAGCGTGCCACGCCGCCGGGACCTGCACGAACGTGCCGGGGGTGCCACCCGTCGTTGCCGGGGGGTGATTGGCATGAGCGATGCTATAATGGCCGGTGTGGGAACCAAAGAAGGTTGCCGGAGAACTTTAGCATGAGCATGCCGTCACGAATTACATCCAAGTTCACCCTCGACCAATACCTGGCGATCGAGCGCGAATCGGAGGAACGCCACATTTACCTCGATGGCGAGATTTTTGCCATGGCCGGCGAGAGCGACCGGCACGGCGAGATTACCATGAACCTCGCAGGGCAAGTTCAGCGTCAACTCCAAGGCACACCATGCCGCGGCCGCACCAAGGACACGAAAGTCCGCAGCGGCATTGGACCGCTGTCCGGCCATAGTGTGCAGGGCATGTTCTCTTACCCGGACATTGTGGTGATCTGCGGCGAGCGGGAGTTTCATGACGATCACAAGGACGTCATTACCAATCCCACTGCCATCATGGAAGTGCTGTCGGCCTCCACAGAGGCATTCGACCGCGGCGAAAAGTTTTTGCGCTACCGCACCTGGAACCCGACGCTCACCGATTACGTGCTGGTGTCGCAGGACAAACCCCATGTGGAACATTTTGTCAAGCAGAAGGACGGGACCTGGTCGTTGAGCGATTACACGGATTTGGATGCGAGCGTGACCATTGCGTCTATCGGCTGCACTTTGAAGCTGGCGGACATTTATGACGGCGTGACGTTTGGCTCGCCAGCCTATCAGGCGTAGACGGCGCCACATCACTTACGAACACCGGCGAAGCCCGCCGGTGTGGTTGGGGTGCTATTTCCCTTTCGCCCGAACACGTATCAAGCAGTCTCCCGCCAACAATTCGTCCCAGATGGTAAAGAAATCTCCTTCCTTGAGCAGGTCGATTTCATAAATCCCGGTGATGCGGTAGATCCCAGGTTCCGTGAATTTGAACCACTTGTCGAGTTCGACGGTTTTTTCGAAGACATCTCCGGGCAGCAAAGTTTTGTAATACCCTTTGCCGCCAAAGTTTTGCGGATCGCCCGTGTCTGGGACGGCTTTGCCCTCGCCGCCGTTGCCGTAGGCCAAAAAGCGAAACCGCCCATCGCGCGGCGACCGCTGTTTGTTGCCGACATTGAAGCTGACAACGGCATCTCCCGAATTGCGAATAGTTACCTTCAGCACGACTGGCTCACCGACCTGGTATGATTCCTTGTCTGCCGTCCAACGAACCTCCAGCCGATGGCCAGGATGCTTGCGGAGCTGCAAGCCTGTCTTGAAGCGAGCCGCGGTTTTTTTGGCCAGTTCCTCGCCTGGAATCAGAAAAAGCAGTCCCATGGGGTCGCCGGGCCTACCGCTGAAACCGCCCGAGGCAACCGTGCCGACGCCGTCAATTACCAGTGCCGTACCAGCAGCGGTCGGCGCTGCGTCAATTGGTCCCGAATACGTCCACTTGAGTTCGAATCGGCTATTGTCATTGGCCAAGGATGTCACGGTGGTGTAGCCGGCCTTCCCTTTGAGCTTGTCGCCAATCATGACTTCTCTTCCGTCGTTGAGCCTGACCCCTTGCCCTTTTCCATCCGCGCGGATGGTGTAAACGCCATCGGCAATGGAGGCAGGTTTCTGTTCTGGCGGGGCCGATTTTGACTCGTCCTTAGTGGCAACCTGCGGAGTAGCCTGATTGAAGCCCGTTGAATCTCGCGATTGAGCTGCAATGGTGTGCTGCACAGCGAACCCAACTCCGGCGAAAACCGCACCGGCAAGGAGCAGCACCACGGCCGCGATTTTCAGCTTGGTCGTCGCCATACCGCCGAGCAGTGCTTTGGCCAATGTCAATGCCGTCATGGATACCTCTCCCTCAATAATGGTTTTGCCCGCCGCAAATCGAATGGCGGTGGCAGCAGTGCTAACCACCAACGGTGGGGAAAGCGCCGCCGGCGTAGCACTTTCCGTCAACTCGGTCACCAAAAGCGCCGCCGACATCGTGATGCCGCGCCGCGTCAAGCGGGCTCGCAGCAACTCCCGCCCCTGCTCTAGCCGGCGTTCCAGTGTCCTCAACGACCAACCCAACTGGCGTGCGGCCCGATCGCGCGTGCGGCCCTCGAGGTAACAAAGCAGCAGTGGAGCGCGGCATTGGTCAGGCAGGCGCCGAAGCTCTTCGTCTAGCAACGCACACAACTCTTGTGTTGCTGCCTCGACCGGAGGTTGGACGGGAGATTCCCGGGTTGCCGGCGTTTCGCGGTAACGCCGGCGGGCAGCATGAATTTTGGCCTTTTGGGCTATGCGCTGCGCAATGCTAAAAAGCCAGTTGGCCAGCAAATGTCGCTTGGCGACGGACCTGGCCTTGCGTGCCAGCACCAGAAAGGTGGCCTGGCAAGCATCCTCGGCGTCATGGTGGTCGCCAAGCACTCGCCTGCACAAGCGCAGCACCATTGGACCATGACGGCGGACGATGGCTTCAAACGCTGCCTGGTCCTCGAAGGTCAAGAAACGCTCAAGCAGTTGCTGGTCCGTCAAGGGTTGCAAACGCTGCCAGTCAATTAGTTGGCGGATACCGCGGAAAGCGGAACCCTTTCCCTCGGCCATGTGTGGAGTCCTCGTGGGCAACGTGGTGTCCTCGCAACACTATGATAGTGCCGATTGGCAAGCACTCCCCGCCAATTTATTTCATGGCGGCAGCCTTGGTCGCCTGGATTGTTTTTTGCGGCGGCTGTCCCACCGAAGCAAAAATGTCGGTATAATCGGGCTGTAGCGGTTAACTAGTGTCCGTCCGGAAACGGCACTTTTTCAGTTTTGTGGCCGGCCTGATAGCAGTGGCGTCTCGTTGACAATTCATTATTTTATCTTTTTCGATTGGTTTGGCGGCGAATGCGCCGCGAGGGTGCCTTTGGCGATGGATTTTCTCCCCTCCGCTTCCCTCGGCTCGTGGATTCCCGCAATTTCCGCGACCGAAAGGCCCTGCTAACCGGTTTTCTTCTTGCGTTTGGACTTGGCCGCCTCGCACTTCGCGTTGTCTTGGGCTAAAAGGAGCTTGCCCAATGCTTGCAGGTTGCGGCCTAGGATGCCCAAGCCCACGTAGCGCTCGTAGCCCAGCTCGCTCTTGTCACGAGAACGCTCCAAGCCGTTGCCTGCTTGCAGGGCACCAATCGCTGACTCTATGCCCGGATGGCTCTGTCGTGCTTCACGGAATTCCACGGTTGCTTCCTTCTGTTGTTGGCGGCCAAGGTTTTGGCCTTTTTTGGGAATACATGGATGCGCCACGATCTGGGCCAGCTCTTCCTGGTTTTCTGGCGTGTGAAAGGCCCGGTCAAATGACGCCCGCTCGATCTTGCCTCCTAAACGTTTTTGCAACTTTTTCATGGTCGGCACCACCAAGTCCTGATCCAATACTCCATTGGCCACCACCTCATAATGACAGATGAAACCGGCGGCATCCTCGATGACCAGCACCCTATGACCATATTGGATCGGGTTGGGCACCTTGCCCCGCATGATTAGTTCCGTGTGCGGCTCAAAGATGCTGAAAATCTTTTCTTCGTTGGGTACGGTTTCCCCCAGCAGCACACGCCGCTTGGCTGTCCCGCACACTTTCTCCGTCAACTCCAGGTAATGGCGCAATTTCAGTTCCGCTCCCGCCGCCAGCCGGTCCACCTCACGGGGTTCGACCTGGAAAATCAAGGTCGCGAGCAGTTGGCGGGCTCGGCCCATCAGGTCCTCCGCCAATCTCAATAACTTCTGATATCCTCGCTTGACACGGTTGGCCCCTTGACGCTTGGACCGCGACGCTTGACTAACCTCCCGCACGATATCCTTGATGTTTTTCAGCAAATGCTCATGCTGACGCCAGCCCGGCTGATCGTGGGCCACGGCCAGTTCCGCCGCCAACGTCACCACCTTGCGCAAGCCATCGCCAATCAGACTCGACTCCGTGGGATAATGAATGTTCGTCTCGACCACGAACGAATCACCACGCACCGCCTCGGCCGCCTGGGGTTTCAACTTATGCCCCGTGCCAACAATCAACTGGTTGAGCTTTACCAACGTCTTCGGCTGCAGCAGGCAAAGGTTGGCGCGAATTCGCCGCCAATCAAAATCCTCGACCTTGTCCCAATCCCCAATCCCCATGAGCAACCGCAGATTCCGATGTTGTTCGGCCAAATCTTGCAGCTTGTCATAATCCAAATTGCAACCCAGACGTACACCCGCCAGCACAATAATCGGCCAATAGTCGAGCCCGGGCCGACCCAGATCGTCACTGGTCGTTGCGTTCACATCTTCTGCCACCAAGGCCACAATCTCCCGGCGAGCTTCGCGTCTTTGTAGACATGCTGCAACGCTCGCAGAATGGGGATGATTTCATCCCGGCAATTCACGTTCAGTTCCACTTCATCGATCGGGAAGTAACCCAACCGCAATTCCGAATTGAAAGCCTGACGCATAACGATTCTTCCGTGAAGATCGGAGGCCGGTTTCTTGTAAATCCCGGATTTCTACTCCTATTGTAGGATTCCCAACTACAATCTTCGAGGGAGGATTCGGTCGAAAACCCAAGAAAACACCAGGTTTTCACATTCCAGGACGGACACTAACTATGGGGAATGGAGCGACCAATATGGCAAAAAAAACAACCCGCAATCAACCGCCGATAACGGGTCGGTCCCAGCGGATAAAGCTGTCTGCCGAGGAATCCTTGAAACGCGTCCGCGAATTCGACAAGCGAAAGGAGGCATTCATTGCTACTATCCGAAAAGGGCCGATGCACTGCGGTGCGCGGCAATGAATGCGCTACAAGAAGAGGCAATCCTGGTCGTTGTCACGCCGGTTTTTCACCCGGAATGATGCGTTTTGGACTTCTCGACAAACAGGAGTTTGCGAAATCTGCGTTCCCCAACCGGAGTTTGGGAACAAAGCGCGTTAAACCGGCGTCACTTGTCCTTCGGGCACGCAATCCCATCCCGCGTCACCAGGAACGACCGCGGCGAAATCGGCATACGCCGAGGCGTCGTGATCCTTTTTCAAGCGGCGGCCGATGCGCTGCTTCAATGCCCGCCGGTCCGAGAAAGAGCACCAGCCGTGTCGCGGCTGGGAATGCCCGCCCAGAAGGGATTGCCCAGCGGACCGGAAAAGAGCTTGTGCAGTTGCGGATGCAAAAGTCGGCTCGAGGCCAAGCCGTCGTCGATGTCCACGATGATGACCCGCCCGGAGTCTCGGCCGCGAGAACCCACTAACCGTTTCGGCCAGGAAAGTCCGGCCAGGTTCGCCATGGCCACGTCGTGCATTTGAGCGAAAGTGATGCCCCAGCGGTCGAGATCCCATCCCGTCAAGAAACGAAACATCTTGTTGGTCTTGATCGCATAGCAAATGACCACGTCGGCCAGCCATTCGGTGGTCGGCAGATGCTTGGTGGGGCCTTCGGCTCGACGTAGGTGCGCGGCTTGAGCACGGGCACGATCCGGCCCTTGGTTTCCTCCCACACCTCATGGCCGAATTCCGCGGTGACTGGCAGGCACAGGCTGTCGACGAAGCGCTTGATGATCTTGTCGCGGCGTGCCGGGGCAGCCTCGACCTCCCGATAAAGGTTGCTGAGGTACACCACCTGGTTGCGGCCGCGAATGGTGTCGTCCTCGAGCTTGAATTCCTGATCGGGCATGCGCTTCGCAGCTGAGCCATCATGTCGATGACCAGCCGGCGGTAGATCAGGTGATCGTCGCGGGTGATTTCCAGGCTGGCCATCACCTGCTGAAAAGTTGGGTTCCAGACGTCGCGCTCGGCGACTGGCACCTGGGTGCTTGCAAAAAGGACCACGTCGCCGCCGGCCACGACCCAGTAATGGCCGCCCTGGCCGTCCTTGTTGATGTCGGCCACCATGGCGTGGTGGCGGAGGCTGGGGTCGGGCCGCAGGTTTTCCGCCTCGGACTTTTCGATGGCTTGCTCCATGAGCTTGGGCAGCTCCTCGGCAAGCTTGTCGGTGTCCACGCTCACGGGCATGATCGAAATCCACAGGCCCACGTCGTCGCGATCATGCGGCCCGAAACCGCACGAGACGCTTTCTTTTTCCTGGAGACTATCCCAGTGGCCGGGGTACTCCAGCTTGTAAACCGAGTGGGGATGCACAAAGGTCTTGAGGTATATCGGCAGCATCACTTCACCGTAATCTTGCGAAACCGGGTTGCGTTCATTCTATACGACGACAGTCAGCAGAGACCAGCGTAACCATCCACGGCACAAGGATGCCACGGCCTTGTGCCGTGGAGGCTCACGCTCGCTTCTAAACCGGCCGCTATAATGCCACCATCGTCCCGCTTAACCCTGGTTTAGAAAGACGAATCATGGACCATTTCCACTACCGCAACCGCGTGCTGCACTGCGAGGATGTGCCGGTGCCGCCAGCTGGCCGAAACCTACGGCACGCCGCTGTACGTCTACAGCAAGAAAACGCTGCTGCATCACCTCGGCGGAGCTGCAGAAGGCGTTCGCCGCAGGCCAAGCCGCTGATCTGCTACAGCATCAAGACCAACGCCAACCTGCACTCTGCCCGTCTCATGGCCGAGCACGGCGCCGGCTTCGACGTCACCAGCGGCGGCGAACTGTATCGCGCCCTCAAGGCCGGCGGCGTCGGGCCAGAAGATCGTCTTCGCCGGCGTCGGCAAGACCGATGCCGAGCTCCGCTACGGCCTCGACAGCCGGCGTGCTGCTGTTCAACGTCGAAAGCGAGGGCGAGCTGCTCGGCCCTGGCGGACGTCGCCAAACGCATCGGCCAGACGGCTCCAGGTGGCCCTGCGCGTCAACCCCGATCTGCCGCCCAAGACGCACGCCAAAACCGATACCAGCGTCAAGGGCGTCAAGTTCGGCCTCGACATCGACACGGTGCTGGAGTTCGCCCAGAAAGTGGTCGGGCAATCCGCACGTGCAAGATCGTCGGGCTGCACATGCACCTGGGCTCGCCGATTCTTTCGGTACAACCCTACCAGCAGGGCATGGAAAAAGGCCTGGTTCTGATCGAAAAGCTGCGGAAACAGGGGCACACATCGAGTACCTTAACATGGGCGGCGGCTTCGGCATCCACTACCGCAAGCAGGAGGCGTTGCCGGCGGCGGCCTTCGCCGAGGTGATCGTGCCCGGCGTGCAGCGGAGCCGGGCTGCAAGCTGATCCTGGAGCCGGGCCGGTTCATCGTCGGCAACGCGGGCATCCTGGTCAGCCGGGTGATTTACACCAAGGATTCCGGCGGCAAGCATTTCGTCATCCAGGACGCCGCCATGAACGACCTGATCCGGCCGACGCTGTACGACTCGTTCCACCGCATCTGGCCGGTGGCGCCGGCCGCGGGGTTCGCCTGCCCGCCGGAGGATTACGAAGCGCCGATCAGCGGCACCATCAAGAAGCGACGTGGTCGGCCCGGTGTGCGAGTCGGGCGATTTCCTGGCCAAGGATCGGCAGCTGCCGCCGCGTGCACCGCGGCGACTTGCTGGCGACGTTCAGCGCCGGCGCCTACGGCATGGCGATGAGCTCCAACTACAACGGCCGGCCGCGCCGCCGAGGTGCTGGTCGATGGCGCCGCTGCCCGCTTGATCCGCCGGCGGGAAACGTTTGAAGATTTGATTCGGACTGAGGTTGAGGTGGCCAACAGGGGCTGACATGATAACCAATATGAACACAAATCTACGCTTTCGGCGCACACCAACCCGAAGCGTCAGCGAGGTGAATCGCATGTCCTCGCTGACGCTTCGGGTTGGTATCGTTTGCATTACCCTGATGCTCCTTGGTTTGCTGTGCGTGGAGCGGACCGATGCGCAGCAGGGAAAGATCGACGCACGCGCGGACGCCTACAAGAAGCTGCTGGACAAGGCCCAGGAAGAATATCGCATCTTCTTCAAGGAGCCCAAGACGGTGCTGGAATGCTGGGCCGCCGTGACGTTCGAGATGCAAGTCGGCAAGTTCGACCTGGCGGCGCTGCATATTGACAAGCTCCTCAAGCTGCCGGACAAGGAAGGCGATGAGGACCTGCTGAAAATCGAGGAGGCCGAGGGGCTGAATGCATTCCTCCGACTCAAGCTGGTCAGGGAATGGTCGAGGAATCCTGAGCTGGAGGCCGAGGGCAGGAAGAATGCCGACCTGGTGATTGATCGGGTTGTGGCGGCGCTGGAGAAACGGCTGAGCGACCCCGAGCGGATTCAGCGCTTCATCGCGGGACTGAGCGACAAAGTGCCGGAGGTGCGTGCGTTTTCGCTTTATCAGCTCAATCGCTCGGCGTATCGGGCGTCGCCGATGTTGGCCGAGGCGTTGCGCAACACCAAGCCGGAGGATCAGGGCCCGCTCAAGAGGGCGCTGGTCGACCTCGATGCCAGCGCCATGCCGCCGCTTTTGGAGCTGTATCGGGCGCGCGATGCCAAGGATGCGTCGGACATCGATTTCAGGCTCAATTTGCTATGGCTCGCCAGATCGCGACTAGACAAGCGCGTGATCCCGTACCTATGGGAGCAGACTGCCGCGCCGCAGTATCCGCAGGTTATCCGTGACCAGGCCAGGGATACGTTGGCCGTTTTGCTGGAAACCACGCCGGATCGCTTGCCGCCCGCAAAGGTAGCGCTGACGCAGCTTGCCGAGCAATACTACCAGCGCAAGGTGCGGTTTCTCGACAAGGTCGAAGTGGCCGACCGCGAGGATCCCACCAAAAGCTTGGTGATGCCCGGCTACAAGATGTGGTTTCTCGGCGACGACGGTAAAATCCTCCCCACGCCGGCGGTCCTCAAGCCGGACGACGCCCGTTTCGAGTTTGGCTTGCGCTACAGCCGAGAGGCGCTGGAGATTGACAGGAGTTATGTGCCTGCTCAGGCACTTTACCTGGCGCTGGTGCTGGAGGCCGAGTCGACGCGCAAGCCGTTTGAAGGCCGGCTGGACAATCTGCTTACCGAGAGCCGCCCGGCAGCCCTGCAGCGTCTGCTAGGCAAGATCGATCTCGACCTTTTGACGAAGGTGCTGCGGCGGGCGATGGACGAGCAAAACTATGCCGTGATGCTGCCGCTCATTGATGCGGCGGGCGAGCGCGGTGAAGTGCGGCTGGCGCAGGCAGCCGGGAGCAACGCTCCTGGCCTTTTGCCTGAGCTGCTGTACTACCCCGATCGGCGTGTGCAATACGCGGCGGCCCGGGCGTTGCTCAAGCTGCCGACCTCGCCCTCGCCGGTCGCGGCGACGCGGATTGTCGAGGTGCTGAGCCGTTGCCTGGCCACCGACCCGGCTCCCAGGGTATTGATCGCCTTCGCCAGGGATCAGCGCGCGGCGGAGTTGCGCAACGCCGCCAAGGAAGCGGGGTATGAATCGGACGTGACGGTCACGCTGAAGGAAACCATGGACCTGCTGCACAGGTCGGCCGGCCATGACGCCATTATTCTGAATGACGGTGTGCCCGAGGCTGAGTTGGCCAACGTGCTGACGCAATTGCGTGCCGATGGCGATGCGGGCCGATTGCCGCTGTTGCTTGTCGCCGCTGCCGGGAAGGAGACGCAGATGAGGCTGGCCGCGGCACGGACGCGAAACGCCTTCGTGCTGCCCGAGGTGTTCGCCGTCAAGGGGCCGGACCTGAAACGCAGGCTCGAGGACGCGATCAAATGGGCGGCCTCTCCGGAAACGATGCGCAATGCGCCGCAGGAGCAGCAACCGTGGCTGCAATACGAAGTCAGCCGCGCCACGGGCCAGGCCTTGTCGGAGGCGGAAAAGAATCGCTTTGCCCGCGAAGCCTTGGACTGGTTCGCCCAGATGGCTCGCGGCGAGCTGCCGGGCTATGACCTTCAGCCGGCGTCAAATGCCTTGTTGCAAGCTCTTAATAAGGACGACACCGCCGTCCAAGCCTTGCGAATCATCGCACGTTTCCCCAGTACGGATGCCCAGCAGCGACTGGCGAATGTGCTGTTCGACGCCAAGAAAGCAAACTTGCACGTCATCGCGGCGCAGGAGCTGAATCGGCACATCCAAAAGAACGGCCTAACGCTGGGCAAGGATCAGATCGATTTGCTGCGGCGTATGGAGCTGCAGGGCGACTTGCCGGCGCCGTTGCGCGTGGAACTGGCCATTTTGGTGGGCACGCTACGAACTACTCCGCAGATGACGGGGTCGCGGCTGCTGGGATTTGTGCCGGATCCGGAGCCGGCGGCGGCGAAGAAGGACGAGAAGTAGAGTTACCCGGTCAACTCCTTCTGCGTGGGCGGAACACCTTGCGGAACGCCAGCTATGGGACGCGACCCTGATGGATGGCCTGGACCCTGACGAACATTGGACTGAAGACGGCCGATGTGTGAATCCCGAGGAAGAGAAGGCCTGAACAGCAGATGGCCGATCCAAACTGTGGAAAAACTGGCTGGCCGAGTTGTTTTCAGCTAATCTATGCTGGTCGGTCCCCGGGGCCAGTGGTCGCGCGAAATACCAGTGATACTCTCCAACGCCACACATGCACTGCCCGTGATAATTCCGCTTTTGTGCTTCGTCAGCTTCTTCAAAACCGGCACTGCTTCCTCGGCCGGTTTTCCTATGGCGGCGAGCGCATCGACTGCGGCCCAGGTTTCGTCCCAATCGTCTTTCTCGATTAATTTGATAAGGTCGGACACGAGTGCCGCTGCAAGGGGACCAAACTGCACTATAAGGTCGCACGCTTCTTCGGGGTAACGAGCCAAATAACCCTTGAGGTATGGCACCAAGTCTGGAGTTGCACCGGATAAGCCGACGATCAGTTCCAGTGCGCAAAACTGTGTAGGCGCCAGTTCGTGGAACACAGGGAGGTACTTTTCCAGTTGCATAAACTCCTTGCGCGGCAGAAATAGCTGGTAGTTCAGCATGATCCCAAGGACCACGCGCACTACGTCCTTATTCTCGTGGGACAACATTGCTCCCAGTACGGGTACGTAATCCGGGCCAGTGATTCCCCAGCTTTGAAGGAGATCTAGCTGTTTCTTCAGGAATTGCGGGTCGTTCCCTGCGGCGAGCGACAACAAATCGACGGGGTTGATCGGAGCAATTTTGGGGATTGTCATGACCATTGCGCCATTTCAGGAGTTTGCTACGCTAACTGCCGCAAAAACTTCACCCGTAAGCTAGGCATTCGCAGGTTGACGGAACATCGTTCCGAATCCACGGTGATGTGCAGTTTGTTCCGGACTACGCGCGGAGCCCCAACAGTGGCAAAGGTGGGTAGTCGTCGGCCTCCGGGTAAACTGCCACTCCTTCAGGCAACTCTAAACAGCACGGCGGGCTGGGTGCGAAACGATCACGCAGGCCAGGCTGGTTAGCGTGGAGCCAGACATTGCAGGAATACAGTTCCGGGCGCCGGCTACCCTCTCGGATGGCGCCACGCACGGAAATCTGACCAAGATCCACGCCCGTCCAGTGTCTGACGTGCGCACCTCCGATGGAGAAATTGTGGTTATTCCCAGTGTCAAGAATCGCGGGGAAACGAAGGGCATGTGGAGGCAACTCAAGATGAGCTTTCGCGCTCAAGCTAACCCAAACGATGATTTGATACGGTCGAATCCGCACGCGCTCCGCGCCGACCGCGACTTCGTCCTCTCGTTCGAAGAAAGGCAAGTTGCGAAGTATCGCAGTCATGGCTGATTGGGAGGTTTCCGCTCTCCCGTTTCCTCCTGGGCAAACCACGGCCGAGGCTCGACCTCCTCGATTTCCCAAGGTGGGCTTGTGCGCGGCTGGATGATATCTGTGTAGTACTGGCTGTCAGTCAAGCCACGTTGCAGGCATTTTCCAATCAAGGCCCTCTCCGTGGCGGCAATGCCTATCCGTTCGTCGCCCGAAAAACAAATCCACTGGCCCTTCAGTTTTTCTTGCGAAAGCAACTCCGGCAACTGGCGCCAGTACGCTTGTTGTGATTGCAAAACCCCCGAAGGTATGCCCGCGGCAATCTCTGCCTGATGCTCGGTTTGTGGTTCCAGCAACCAACGCATGCGGTCGTACATTTCGCGTAACACCAACACGTACTGCTGCCGCGTGGCAGAATCAACCACGTCGACGGGTTTGCCATGCTGGGCCAGCAGCGCTTGGCTTTGTTGTGCCGTGAGTTCGATCATCATCGTATTGCCCTCGTCCTCACTGCATCTCATGCGTCTTGCATTTGCAGCTGAGCACATGCCCCACTTCCTGGGCGCATTTGTTCTTGCATCTTGGGGCATCTCTGCCGCTGCCGACGTAAGTGCAAATCTGGTCGCAACGAACAATCTTCTTCTTGGGTGCGGCGGCAGGTGCCTTCGGTGCGTCGTTCATCGTCAATCCCTTCAGGGTGGTGTTGGAGCAACTCGGATAGCTAAGGTTAGGATACGGAATGACCACCCAGGTTGACCGAAAAATCCCTTTGACACGGCCACTTTGAGAAGTTAGGCTCAACGCTTGAATCAGAGTTGCTTGGATTTTCCGCGATGAATCACTCCTTTCGGCAATTTCGCCAATGGCTTGGCAAACTCCTCAACCGCGGCTCGAAGCGGCAGCACCGCGGCGTGCGGCTGGGCTTCGACACGCTTGAGGATCGCACGCTCCTTTCGGCGGCATTTCCCTATGTGGTGTCGATCAACCGCGCCTCGCCGCCGGCGGCCATCACCAACGCGTCCTCCGTCAGCTATGCGGTAACCTTCAGCGAAGCCGTCTCGGGCGTCAATCTCAGCGATTTCCAGCTGGCCCTCGGCGGCACGGTGGCGGCCACATTGACCCAGGTGACGCCGGTCAGCGGCTCGGTGTATACGGTCACCGTCAGCGGTATCACCGGCAACGGCACGCTCGGTTTGAACCTGGTCGACAACGGCAGCATCCACGACCAGGCCGGAAACCCCCTCACCCAGCAGAATGCCCTGGCTGCCTTCCAGGAGCCCCAGTTCTTCGTCGCGGGCGCCGATCCATTTTCGGCGGTGTTAGGAGATGTGACTGGCGGCGGCAAAGTCGACCTCGTTACCGCTAATTTTGGCGGCAATTCCGTAAGCGTGCTGCTGGGCAACGGCAACGGCACCTTCCAGACCCAGCAGACCTTCGCAACGGGGTCTCGGCCACAAGGCGGTGGCACTGGCCGACCTCAACGGCGATGGCAAACTCGACCTCATCGTCGACCAACACCAACGCCAACACGGTGAGCGTGCTGCTGGGCAATGGCAATGGCACCTTCCAGGCCCAGCAAACCTTCGCCACCGGCTCCGATCCCATCGCCGTGGCCGGGCGACGTCAACGGCGACGGCAAGCCCGACCTCGTCGTCGCCAATTTCAGCTTCGCAACGCAGTGAGCGTGCTGCTGGGCAACGGCAACGGCACTTTCCAGGCCCAGCAGACCTTCGCCACCGGACAGCGCCGCTTGCGGTGGCGGTGGCGGACGTCAACGGCGACGGCAAACCCGACATCGTTGTCGCCAACAATTCGGCAGCAACACGGTGAGCGTGCTGCTGGGCAACGGCAATGGCACCTTCCAGGCCCAGCAAACCTTTGCCACCGGCACCAACCCGGAACGTCGTGGCGGTGGCGGACGTTCAACGGCGACGGCAAGCCCGACCTCGTCGTGGCCAATCTAACAGCAACACCGTGAGCGTGCTGCTGGGCAACGGCAACGGCACCTTCCAGACCCAGCAAACTTTCGCCACGGGGTCCTAGCCCTCATCCGTTGGCCGTGAGCGACGTCAACGGCGACGGCAAGCCCGACCTCGTCGTCGCCAACGACGGCAGCGACACCGTGAGCGTGCTGCTGGGCAACGGCAACGGCACCTTCCAGACCCAGCAAACCTTCGCCACCGGTGTTGCTCCAGGCTCGGTGGCGGTGGCGACGTCAACGGCGACGGCAAGTCCGACCTCGTCGTCTGCCAATGCCGTTAGCGGCAGCAACACCGTGAGCGTGCTGCTGGGCAACGGCAGACGGCACCTTCCAGACCCAGCAGACCTTCGCCACCGGCACTTATCCGATCTCGGTGGCCGTGGCGGACGTCAACGGCGACGGCAAACCCGACCTCGTCGTCGCCAATTATGGCAGCAACACGGTGAGCGTGCTGCTGGGCAACGGCAACGGCACCTTCCAGACCCAGCAGACCTTCGCCACTGGCTCCGAGCCGTATTCGGTGGCGGTGGCGAGTCTGAACGGCGACGGCAAACCCGACCTGGTCGTCGCCAATTTTGGCGACAGCACGGTGAGCGTGCTGCTGGGCAACGGCAACGGCACCTTCCAGGCCCAGCAGACCTTCGCCACCGGCACCTATCCCAGCTGCCGTGGCGGTGGCGGATGTCAACGGCGACGGCAAGCCCGACCTCGTCGTCGCCAACTACGGCAGCAACACGGTGAGCGTGCTGCTGGGCAACGGCAACGGCACCTTCCAGACCCAGCAGACCTTCGCCACCGGCAGTTCAGCCGCAGTCGGTGGCGGTGGCCGACGTGAACGGCGACGGCAAACCCGACCTGGTCGTCGCCAACGATGGCAGCGACACGGTGAGCGTGCTGCTGGGCAACGGCAACGGCACCTTCCAAGCCCAGCAGACCTTCGCCACCGGCACTAACCCAGTTTCGGTGGCGGTGGCCGATGTGAACGGCGACGGCAAGCCCGACCTCGTCGTCGCCAACATGGCGAGCAACACGCGTGAGCGTGCTGCTGGGCAACGGCAACGGCACCTTCCAGACCCAGCAAACCTTTGCCACCGGCTCGAGCCCGATTTCGGTGGCGGTGGCGCGATGTCAACGGCGACGGCAAGCCCGACCTCGTCGTCGCCAATAATGGCAGCGACACGGTGAGCGTGCTGCTGGGCAACGGCAACGGCACCTTCCAAACCCAGCAGACCTTTGCCGTCGGGCTGAGCCCCATTTCCCTGGCGGTGGGCGACGTCAACGGCGACGGCAGACCCGATGTCGCCGTGGCCAATTTCCACGGCGACTCGTTGAGCGTGCTGCTGGGCAACGGCAATGGCAACTGCACCGGCCAGGTCTACACTGTCAACCCGCCTGCCGTCAACCACTTCACGGTTAATGCGCCCAGCCACGGCCGCGGCGGGGACCGCTTTCAGCTTCACGGTCACGGCCCAGGACCTTTTCTACAACACCGTCAGCAGTTACTCCGGCACCGTCCATTTCACCAGTTCCGATCCTGCTGCCACGCTGCCCGCCGACGCCACTTTGACCAACGGCATTGGCGTCTTTAGTTGCGTGCTGCAGACCGCCGGCAGCCAGACCATCACGGCCACCGATGCTGCGATGCCGTTACTGGCAGAAGCTGCACCCGTCGCCGTCAATGCCGCCGCCACGCATTTCCTGGTCGCCGCCCCCGGCAGCACGTCCGCCGGCAATCCCTTTGTCTTCACCGTGACGGCCGTCGATCAGTTTAGCGACATCGCCACGGGCTACTCTGGCACTGTCCGCCTGACCAGCAGCGATAGTCAGGCCGCCCTGCCGTCGAGCGCGACGCTGACCGGCGGTGTCGGCTTCTTCGCCGCGGCTCTGAAGACGGCGGGTAGCCAGACGATTCGGGCCACCGACTCGGCCAACAGCGGCATAACCGGGACCAGCACCGTCGTCACCGTCACCGCCCTGGCCGCCAATCATTTTGCCGTGGCGGCAGCGGCCGCCGCAGTCACCGGCAGCCCGGTGAGCATCACCGTGACCGCTTTGGACCCGTTCAACAATATCATTGCCGCCTACAACGGCACGATCCACTTCACCAGCAGCGACGCCAGCGCCACGCTGCCGGCTAACAGCACCTTGACCAACGGCACAGGTGTTTTCAGTGTCACTTTCAAAACTCCAGGCGTTCAGTCCGTTACCGCCACGGACGTGAGCACGACCACCATCACCGGCACCACGGGCAACAGCATTGACGCCATCGGCCTGATCGTGGCCGCTTTTACGCCGACTTCCACAGGCTTCACAGCCGTTTTCAGTAAGCCCTTCGATCCCACCACTATCAATCTTTATGACACGTCCGGCGCCCTGGGACCTGATGACGTCCTCTTGACCAGTGCTGGGGGGCCTCAGACGTCCTACCACGGGTCGCTCATTATCGACCCGACCGACACCACGATCACCTTTCTCAGGACGAGCACGTTCAACAGCGTCGACTTCAACCCCAGCACGGGTGTGTTGGCCGCTGGCACCTATACCGCCACGTTCCGAAGCGCCTGCCAATGGGTTCACGGATGCCTCGGGCGCACTGCTCGACGGCGGCAGCAATTACACCACCACCTTCGTGGTCGGTGCCCCGCCCACGGTGATCGGCATCCCCAGTTTCGCGCGTGGGCCGGCCGGCTCCCAGGCGATCGACCTGCCCGCCAACTTGAGCGCGGGCATTCCGATCAACCTTAGCAACGGCACTGGCGTGACCTCCGGCCGATTCACATTGCAATACAACTCGGCATTGCTCACCGTGGCCGGCGCCACAGTGAATTCCGCTCTCACGGGCGTCTCTCTCTCGCTTAATCCGTCTTCCACACCCGGCAACGCCGTGCTGAGCTTCTCGAGCCAAACGCCTTTGGCTTCCGGCGTCATTAACCTGGGCGGATTGCAGGCTGCCGTCCCCAACGCGGCAGCATCGTTGTACAAATCCAAGGCACTGCTGCATTTTGCCGGCGTCCAGCTCAACGGCGGCGCCATGGCGGTCATCGGTGACGATGCGGTCCAGGTGGTGGCCTATTTCGGCGACGCGTCTGGAGAGGGTGCTCCCACGCAGCGGAGATGCGGCACTGATCTCGCGCGTGGCCACCGGGCTGGACGCCAACTCCAGCACCGGCTCTCTCGGCGGTTTCGCCGCGTTTCCGCTGGCCGATCCGGTCATCATTGGCGACGTTTCGGGTAACGGCGTCGTCGATTCGAGCGACGTCACCTTGCTGAATTCGGTCCTGGCCGGCGTCGCAAGGCCGCAGCCTGCCGCCGATCCCAACGGGGATCACGATCACCCCCAACGGGCCCGATCCGACCTTGAGTTTGGGCGCCGCCATGCGCGCAGCCGGACGGCGACTTCCTGATTCCTGTAAACATCAGCACGCCTCGACCTACTGGCAGCACCGGCATGACCGAAGCCGTCCTGGCGCTGCGTTATAATCCTCAAGAGTTTGACGTGTCGGCCGCGGACGTGCAACTGGGTTCGCTGACGGCGGGCTGGCAGTTCACCACGTCGGTCAACTCTCAATCGGGCGAGATCGGCATCGATCTATGGTCCGCCACGCCGATTCAAACAACCGCCAGCGGAAGTCTGGTGACAATAACAGTGGGCAGTGGGCAGTGGGCAGAAGATGCAGTGGGTAGTGGGCAGTGGGCAGTGGGCAGTAATGCGGGTGGTGGAGTTATCCCGTCATCTATATCTCTGGTGAATCAGGTCGATCCGACTGGTCAACGACTGTTTACGACGACGGTGGCGGACGCACAGGGCGCGTTTGCATTGGAGCTTAATAATGGGCTATGGACCGAAAACAGCGTGCAACGTGCAGCGGCCAGTGATGCAATGCCGGCGTTTTCCGTCGCACCCCCAACGTTTGTAAATCAGGTCGAATTGCCTGGCCAACGGGTGTTTGCGATGAGCACAGCGGATGCGCAAAGTGCCTTGGCATTGATCTTTAAAAGTGGACAATGGGCCGAAAACAGTGAGCAATTATCAACGGTCAATGGGCAGTCAGCGGATCTTAATACTCCCATAGCGTCCAACGAAACCGCCTCGGATGTCGAAATCACTGCCAGCTGCCCACTGCCCACTGCTCACTGCCCGCAGCCGGACATTGCGGATCATCGTCGGCTGGGCCTCGTCCTGGAATCCGATGGGACCGACCTTGGACCGTTGAGCTAGCGCACCGTTCGTCAGATTGAGCTGGTCTTGCACTTTCAGCCCATTGCCTTACCCACCGCATGCCGGTACGTTTAACGCTGCTGTACCATTCACCGCTTGATCGGAGTCCAAACATGACCGCACGAATCGCCAAAGCCGCGTTTGCCGCTTGCTTGCTGACACTCTTGCCTGGGTGCGTTGAATTGACGCAGACCATTACCCTCAACCCCGACGGCAAGGGCAAGATGAAGATCGAGATCAAGGTGGCCTCTTTCGACTTCGACATGGGGGCCGCTTTGGGGCGCCTGGCGAGAAGAAAGCGAAATCGCTGAATGAAATCAAGCAAGACGCCATCACGAAATTTGTAAGCGACAGCAAGGGAGTCACGGCCTTCAAGGATGTCACGGTGAACTGGACCCGCGACGGCAAGCTGCACATGATCGGCACGGCCTATTTCGACAAATTGGACGATCTCAACAAGGAAAAAGAGGAAAAGGGGCCGCCGAACCCTGGCGACATTCAACCCAGCGCGATGTTCCGCGCCTCGTTCGAGGTGACGACTGGCAAGGCTGGGACGATGCGCATTACCGCCAAAAACCAGGGTATCCAGGGAGACGCGGTTCCGATGAAGAAAGAGGAGAACCCGGTCGATATCACCAAATTGACCGACAAGGAAGCCGAAGAGCACATGCTGAAGCAGCGCAGTCGAGTTTCAAAAAATCAGGCCGCTTTTTGAGATGATGTTCAACGACTTGAAAATCACCACGGTGCTGAATTTGCCCGGCGAAGTCCTGGAGGTCAAGGGGTTCAAGAAAGATGGTCCCCGCACTGTTTCACAATCGATCGACGGTGCGGTTTTGCTGGCGACGATGAAGAAGATGATCATGATGGACGGCGCCGAGATGAAGAAACTCGCGGCGAGCAGCAACGAAAAGGACCTGAAGCGTTTGCTGGGCCCGATGGGGGCGATGATGGATGAACCGGACGTGACGGTCGGCAAGCTGGGGTCTGCCTTGTTCGATTACGACAAGGAAGTGCGTGATGCGCGGGCGGCTTATCCTGCTTTGCGGAAGGCGCTGGGGCTGCATGACAGCGTGAAGTTGCCGGGACAGTAGACCTGATTGCCAGAATAGTTTCATGCACTTTTGCATGAAACTATTCTTGACAGTCTGCCACCCTTGGCCAATAATAAGCCTGGGAGGTGAGCATGGTATCAAAAACCAGATCTCAAGGCGCTGCCAAAAACAAGGCCATTGCCGCCGCATTCCTTGCCGCACGAAACACACCTATCGCGGTGAAAGTATTGCGCAAGGAACTTGGTCTGAACCGCAAGCAGTTTGCCCGGCTCACCGCGGCGTCAGAGCGAGCAGTGGCGGATTGGGAGAAAGACCAACCGATCAGCTCGGTTCTGCAGAAGGGCCTGCGGGAATCCCAGCGGCTTTGCCGCGCCCTTATGACGATAATGAAGCCGGAATATGTAGGCGAATGGCTTGATACCCCAAATGATGCCTTTTCCGGGCTCAAACCGCTTGATCTCATCGAGCGCGGTGAGGTTGACCGGTTGTGGCAGATGATTTTTGAAGTCCAGTCCGGCACCCTCACCTAATCACCGAGTTTGGGCAATTCTTCGGCATTTTGAATGACCAGTGAGCTTTTTTTTCGCAGGTTAGTCGGAAAGACGATGAGGTTCTTGCCCTTCCGGACCTGTGGGGATGGCACGACCGATCCCTCCAAACCCATTTGAAAAGCAATGCGGCCGACAGCTTGTGTCAATGCTTCCCGCCCCTGATTCATGTTTTCACGCCAACGACAACGAAGAAGTCGGCGCCGTGACAAATCCAGAGTCGTGAGCCTTTTTTCGTCCGTCAAATCGAGGACGGCGTGCAAAGAAAAATCAATGGCCACAATGGTTAGCGGCAGCTGCGTTTCGACAGAGATGTGATACCGGTGCTGGATTCCAAGACTTTCCGCCAACGCCACCTTCACGTCGAGACTTGCATGTACGGTCGCAAATTGTCCCGGCGGCGTCCAACGGCCTCCGTGGTGCTTCGTTCCTTCACCGGAAAGAAGGTCCGCGTTGTTGGCGAACTCAGTACCAACCGCGCGAAATGCCACGCCCTTCATGGCGACAGCGTTGCGGATTGCCGAAGGGAACAGTTTTTCAAGCGATTTGACTTCCCGATGCGGTTTCATGCTGACCCTGCTGCGGTAAGCAAAAAATCAGTTGACGCCATTTTCTCAGATGGTTGTAATACAAAGACAGCGCGGAGGGGGGTAATGGGTACAAGAATAAATGTCCTGCTTGATCACCATCTGTCCGACTTTCACGATCGCGAAGCGGTGTTGGTGCGATTGGATCCTGCGTTAGCAAGTGCCGTTGCAGTGCGGGACTATGGGCTCTTAGCTGACCCGGATTACAAACACGACGACCTGAAAACATGGCGGGCGGATCCGTTGTCCCCCGTCGACACGAACCGCCCCCGCTACACAGCGCCTGGGAGCTTATTCCTGACCATCACAAACCAGGCGGCAAAGATTCACACCGGCGGAAGGTGGCGAGGATTCCTCACCCTTGAGCCGCTACGCCGCGTGCACCTGGCGGCATTTCGGCAGATTGCTGGTGCCTTGGGGCGCACCGCATAGCCTTGTACCCGGACTCATGCGAAGTGGATGACGCTTTTTGGAGTGGGCGCACCCAATTGGCGTGCATTGAACTTATGCAGGGGTTGTGGGGTTCGCCACAGCGGAGCGTGGAGAAGATTGAGCCCGAAGTGGCGCGTGCCGCAGAACGAACCGTGCCCCTCGTGTGGTTCCTGGCGGATTAGCCAGGTCATCGTGTTGCCGGGCCTTGCGGAGGTTACCAGAATGGACGTCGTCAACTTCTATCTGAAATCGGACGACTTCGGCCAGTTTTCAAACTTCGCGTCGTTCCCGATCGCCCTCGACGGCGAGCAATGGCCGACATCCGAGCATTACTTCCAGGCCCAGAAGTTCGAGGATGCGGCCTATCGCCAAAAGATTCGGATGACCAATTCGCCCATGCAAGCCGCCCGGCTTGGCCGAGATCGGAAACAGACGCTCCGGCGAGATTGGGAGGCGGTAAAGGTTGAGGTCATGCGACGGGCCGTGACGGCAAAGTTCACCCAGCACGAAGAACTTCGGGTGTTGCTGCTCTCAACGGGCGATGCCAAAATCGTTGAACACACCGAAAACGACGACTATTGGGGCGATGGCGGTGATGGCAGCGGCAAGAACATGCTTTGGTCGAATCTTGATGCAGGTGCGCGAGGAATTGCGCCGAACGTCCGACACTGGATAAGGTTTGGCGTAGGGCGTTCGCCTTACAATTGGAACAAAAAAGGAATCAACGCCGCCCACTCATAGCATTGGCAGCCGAAAACGTGCCATCCAAGCTCAATACAGATCGAATTCTGCCGGCGCGGAGAGCGACAGTGTCTTGAGCCTCGTCAGCCGTGCCGATTGCTCCAGTGTCAGTAATCCAGTCCACAATCGTCCAACCTCGGGCGGCTAGATTTTTTCTGTTGGCGGTTCCATTCCAGATACCTGTCGAATTCCTCGGTGTCGTCCGCCCACGCTCCAAAACAACGCCGCATCTCCACGGGCACTTTGGCGTACTCACTCACAGCGGCCACATCCTCCGCCGTCAGCGCGGGGTGAGTCTGCAACAGTAAATCCGCAGTCCAACCTTCCTCGAGGCGGGCTACTAGTTCGTCCGCCAACAGGACCGTGCCCTTGACGACCAACTTCCCTGGGCGAATAGCTGGGTTGATATCCAAACGTGCCAGCCACCACAGAGCCGGCGGGTGTGCCTCAGCTGGCGTGACTTTTGTCTGCTGCAAATCCACAAAACCTCCTGGCCCTTCGCCAAGCCTTCGTCTTTTGTCAATATGCCGTGAGACGCAATCGACGCCAATTGTTGGCATCCGGTTGCATCCGTTGTCATTCAGTTGCAACCGCTGTCAGTATCGTCTCAAGGGGTTGTACCGGGGGGGTGAGATGAGACGAAATTGCATTTTGCAAGATCGCATAGAAAGCGTTCCCGAAGCTTGCATTGCCACCACCCTGCCATTACACTGGTTTATATGTCATCGTCAACGCACCCCACCCTCGATCAATTGCTCACCCGCCGCGAGCTGCTGCGCCGCGGCGGCATGGGCTTCGCCACGCTCGGCCTGGCTCAGCTCCTCGGCAGCGAAGGCCTGCTCGCCGCCCAGGACGTGGTCAACACCCACCCGCTGGCGCCGCGCACGCCGCACTTTCCGGCCAAGGCCAAGCGCGTCATCCACCTGTTCATGAACGGCGGGCCGTCGCACGTCGATACGTTCGATCCCAAGCCGGCGCTGGCGAAGTATGCCGGCAAGCCGCTGCCGCGCGACGAACCTGCGCACCGAACGCAAGACCGGGGCCGCGTTTCCCTCGCCGTTCAAGTTTCAGCAAGTACGGCCAGAGCGGCATCGAAGTCAGCGAGATTTTTCCGCAACGTCGCCGCAGTGCATCGACGACATCTGCGTCATCCGCTCGATGCACGCCGACGTGCCCAACCACGAGCCGTCGCTGCTGCTGATGAACTGCGGCGAAGCCCGGCTGATCCGGCCCAGCATGGGCTCGTGGGTCACCTACGGCCTGGGCACCGAGAACCAGAACCTGCCCGGCTTCATCGCCATGTGCCCCGGCGGCTATCCGATCCAGGAATCGCAGAACTGGCAGTCCGGCTTCCTGCCCGGCGTCTACCAGGGCACCTACATCGACACGCAGCACACCGACCTCGAGAAGCTGATCGAGAACATCCGCAACACTCAGCGTGTCGCCGCGCGCGAGCAGCGCCAGCAGCTCGATCTGCTGCAGCAGCTCAACCAGCAGCATCTCGAGCAGCGCCGCGGCGATCGCCCAGCTCGAAGCCCGCATCCAGTCGTTCGAGCTGGCCTACCGCATGCAGACGCGACGCCGACCGACGCCTTCGACGTCAGCCGCGAGCCGCAGCACATCCGCGACATGTACGGCCCCGGCGTGCAGGCCCGGCAGATGCTGATCGCCCGGCGGCTGCTCGAGCAGGGCGTGCGCTTCGTGCAGGTCTGGCACGGCGCAGGGCCAGCCGTGGGACAACCACGACGACATCGAAGTCAACCATCGCCGGCTGGCGCAGCGAATGCGACCAGGCGATCGGCGCCCTGCTTGAGCGACCTGAAGCAGCGCGGCATGCTCGACGAGCACGCTGGTGATCTGGGGCGGCGAGTTCGGCCGCACGCCGACGGTCGAACTGCCGACGCCGGGCGCCAACGCCGGGCAAGATCAACGGCCGCGACCACAACCATTACGGCTTCACCATGTGGCTGGCCGGCGGCGGCGTCAAGGGCGGCCACGTCTACGGCGCCACCGACGAGTTCGGCTTCGCAGGCCGTCGAGAACCAGGTCCACGTCCACGATCTGCACGCCACGATCCTGCACCTGCTGGGCTTCGACCACGAGAAGCTTCACCTACCGCTACGCCGGCCGCGACTTCCGGCTGACCGACGTGCATGGGCAGGTGGTGCGGCCGATTCTCGCTTGAATCCTCGCGAATCCTCGTTCCCAAACTCCTGTTTGGCAACGTGCAATGTGTCGGCAAACGGGAGTTTGCAAGACGTGCGTTCCCAAACGGGAGTTTGGGAACGAGAGTTAAGTCCTCGTTCCCAAACTCCTGTTTGGGAATGCGAATGAAACCCTCTTGTTCCCACCGCAAGCAAAGGTTATACCCCTTGTGCATTCGGCCCACAACGGGCCGACGCGCCAGGAGGGAATGGCATGGACTTCAAACGCTTCAAGTTGCCCAAATTCACGGTGCCGCGGTTCAATCACGTCGTGGTCAAGAAGGCAAGCTGGGCAGCCCTGATGGCCGTGGCGATGGCCGGGGCCTTTTACTGGGGCCGTCACGGCGGCTCCGAGGTTCGCGGTCAATCGGCGCAGATTTCCCTGATGGATTGCTGAAGCGCCACTGGCCAAAGGCAGCGATCGCGGTCAATCCCCCGTCGCTTACATCTACCGTGACATTCCAATCACCCGTGAAGAACTCGGCGAGTACCTCATCGAGCGATGCGGCGGCGAGCGTTTGGAGTTTCTCATCAATCGCAAGCTTGTCGAACGCGCTTGCGAGGCCCGGGGCATCCACGTCACCGAGGCTGAGATCAACGCCCAGTTCGCCGAGGATTGCAAGGCCCTGGGGTGCACCGAGGCCGCGTTCGTCCAAACCTTCTTGCGGCCGAAAGGCAAGACGCTGTTTGAGTTCCGGGAAGACGTGATCCGGCCGCGCCTTGGCCATGCAGCGTTACGTCAAGGACGACATTGTCGTTTCAGAGGCCGACATCCAAAAGGGGTTCGAGGCCAAGTTCGGCCCTAAAAGCGATTGCCGGATTATTGTGGTCACCAATCGGAGCAAGCCCAACAAAAAGACGCGATCTGGGCCAAGGCCAAGGCTTGCAAGAGCGTGGAGGAATTTGAGCGGCTGGCCAAGGAACAACCGATTGCCCAGTTCGCGTCGGTCGCGGGCAAGATCGATCCGATCCACAAACACTTGGGCGATCCCAACATCGAGGATTACCGCGTTCAAGCTCAAGCCGGGCGAAACCAGTCCGTTGATTCCCATCCCTGATGGGTTACGTGATTTTGTACTGCGTGAAGCACATCGAGGCCGATCCGGAAAAAACCATCAGCAAGGTGCGGGACATCATTTTCAGGGAGACCTTCGAGGCGAAAGTGTCGGCGGCGATTCCGGAGGCGTTCAAAAAAATCAGGGAGGCGGCGACTCCACAGCTCTTCATTCGGCCCGGAGCCTATGTCGCTGCCAAGCCCAGGGCTGACCACGGGGATGCCATCCATGGCGAGCACATCGCCGCCGCCTGCGCCGCCGCCGGCGGAGCCGGTGACCGAAACCCGGGCCCGCCGCCGCCAACGGAGTCCATCGTTGGCCCGCCTGCTCCAACGCCACCTGAAACGCCGCCTGGGGCGCTGCAATTGCCGGGCTTTTCGCCGCCGAGCGAGCCGCCCGCGCCGCCGACGGGTGTGTTCCCCAACAGGGGCACAAGGGATTACCACGACAAGTCTGAATAGCTAACCATCGCATACCAACCCGAAGCGTAAGCGAGGGGCAGACTGTATACCCTCGCTTGCGCTTCGGGTGGGTATCGTCTTCTTCGCCTAATCCGATTCGTGACCTATGCTTGCATAAGCGCCGGCACGCCCGTACCGGCCATTGCAATGCAAAGGTAGGCCAACGATGATTTCCCCGGCCGTGCTGCCCTCTGTCTTCGACAACAGCCACCATGCGGCCACGCTGCCGCGGAAACTCTCGCGCAGGTCCAACTGGGGCCCAAATACTTTCTCTGGGATCTTGCCTCGCTACTTCGCGCATCGCCGCCGCCGTCATCTGTCGCTCTGGGACAGCGCGGCCTTTACCAACCCGCTTCGCGAATTTCGGCCATCCCATGCCGGCCTCGGAATCCTTGCCGCCTGGGTATGAACAGGCCCTGGCCCTAGCTTGCCGAATTGGGCGTCCAATTGACGATTCCTCGCGAAAGACTCGGCAAACTCTTACAGGTGTGGTGGCATTCGCGCGACAGTGGCGGGCGATGTGATCGAATGCGGCGCCTACCGGGGTGCGACCTCGTTGCTGCTGGCCGTGCTTGGCAAGCTGAATGGGCTAAAGCAAAAGGTCTTGATCCTCGACACTTTCGCGGGCATGCCTGCCGTTTCCGCGTTGACTTGTCACGCCAAGACGGCGAGTTTCAGCCGCCCGCCGACCAGGTGCAATGGATTCGCAAGCAGGCCGAGTCGCTCGGCGTCAGCGATCGGATCGAAATCCACCAGGGTCTGTTCGCCCAGACCTTTCAGGTCCTGGCCCAGCGCGATCCGCGTTTTGCCTTCGTGCACATCGACGCCAATATCTATTCGGGAACGCTGGAAGCTTGTCAGTTCACGATACCTCGCATCAACAGCGGCGGAGCGGTTGTGTTTGACGATTACAACGGCGTCTGCGACCTGGGCGCCCGCCTGGCTATTGACGAGTACTTCCAGGGAAAGGGCGTCAAACCGCGACCCCTGACGGCTTCGTCGGCTTACGTGAGGACGGTTTCTTGACGACTCCCTGGCTATCCGTGATCGTGCCGACTTGCAATGGCGAGGCGTACCTGGCTTCCACCCTGGCCAGCATCGCCAGCCAGGCCGCGCCTGACATCGAAGTCGTGGCCGTGGATGACGGCTCCAGCGATGCGACCTTGAGTATGCTGCAGAGCTACGCCGACCGCTTGCAGCTACGGGTTTTTGCCCGGCGCCGCCTGGGCAACTGGGTGGCGAGCACCAATTTCGGATTGGCACAGGCAACTGGAAAATACGCCTGTTTTCTGCATCAAGATGATACCTGGCTGCCCGGCCGGATCGGCAAAATGCGGCGTCTGGTCGCGGACCATCCTCAGGCAGCGTTATTTTTGCACCCGTGCCGGTACATCGACGGTCAGGGGCGTGCGTTGGGGTGTTGGCGCAGCCCGCTGCAGGCTGGGCCATCGTCGGCCGCCACGGTCGTCGAGCGGCTGCTGGTGCAAAATTTCATCGCCGTGCCGGCGCCGTTGTTTGAGCGGGAGGCGGCGTTGCGTGGCGGGGGTTTGGATGAAACGCTCTGGTACACGGCCGATTGGGATTTCTGGCTGCGGCTGGCTGCGAAAGGAACGACGGTTTATCACCCGGAGGTGTTGGCGGCCTTCCGGGTTCATCCGCTCTCGCAGACCGCCCGTGGCGTGGCCCGTGATGGTGAAATGCGTCAACAGATCGAGAACGCCCTGGCGAAACACTTGCCCGCTTGGGAAGCGGCACATCCAGGCCGCAAGGATGTGAGCCAGGCAGCGCGCATGTCCCTCGAGGTGAACCATGCTCTGGCTGGCTGTGCCCACGGCCGCGTGCCGAATTTGCTCTCCCTAACCCGGCATGGGCTGGCGCTCGGAAGGGCAGGGTGGTATCGTTTCCTGCGCGATTCGCGGATCGTGGAACGCGTGGCTGCTCGGCTGAAAGCGCGAATCGTCGCCTGATCCGCGGGGATCATACCTGCTGCATCGTCACCTGTTCGCTGGATGATACTCCTGCGTCAGCAGCTCAAGTTGCTTCAATGTCATCGGCGTGGCGGCATAGATGCGCCCGACGGCATCGCCTTGGTAACCCGGCGTCCGCGGCACGTGAGTTACCGTGAACAGATCGGGATCGTCTTTCATCCGAGACAACGCGAGGATGTACTTGCCGGGTCCATGCCAGCCAAATTCCCCTTTGATGGCGTCGATGCCCATGACGTGCAGTTGCGTGCGTTTGCCATCCTCGGCCTTGCCGGACCAAACCACCTTTTCCACTTTCACCAAGTTGGCCGGCTCCTCGGCCCTGGCCGGATGGCCTGGCACCTCCGCGATCACATAGAGATCGGCTGAAAGAAACTGCGGCCGGGACAGCACGATGGGGTGGGTGGTGGTCGCCGACAGATACGCCAGGTAACCGATCCAGCAAGCCAGCAGCACGGCGGACAAGGTGAGCCGCCATCCGGATTTCTTCATGAATCGCTGGCCTCGTCGAGCGGGATGCTGTATTCCTGAACCAGCGCCTGATCCAGATCGTAGACGGCGCGGAAATCCTCGCGGGTGTCCTGATCCGTCTTGCTCATCAGGCCGGCCTCGACGAGGTTGAAAACCATTTCGCCAAAGTCGTCGGTGCGCTCGATGCCCCACTGGCTGAAGACGGTGCGCGCCATCAGGCCAAACTCGCGCAGGGCCAATTCGCGGACGCCAAGCACCAACTCTCGGCCGCTGACATGATGCCGTTGGTCGGCCGGCGGCGGCTGGCTCTCGCTCTCGGTCTCGCCCTCCGCCGGCTGGGGCGGCTCGCGGCCCAACATTTTTTGGGTGTGGTGCAGGGCATGGAAAAGAAACTCGTAGGCCTCATAGGCATAGCGAGGGTCTCGTTGGATGACCTCCATCAATCCTGGGTGAAACAGCGTCATAGCCTCGGGCCTTCCTCCTCATCAAGCCAGCAAAGTCAGGATCTCATCCATCGCCACCGGCAGGCGGCGACCGTCCTCGAACTCGACCAGCACTTTGCGGGCCAAAATCTCCTGCGCCAAAACGCGACCCTGCCCCTTGGCGGTCACGACGCGAACTCCGGGCTGCGGCAACTCCTTTTGGAATTCCTCGTAAACGTCCTGCTCGAAGCGCAGGCAGCATTTGAGCCGGCCGCAACGCCCGGAGATCTTCGACGGGTCGAGCGTCGATTTCTGCAGCTTGGCCATGCGCATCGACACCGGCGGCATGACAGCCATGTGCGTGTTGCAGCAAACCGGCTTGCCGCAGTCGCCGTAATCCGCCAGCAGCTTGGCCTCGTCGCGGACGCCGATCTGCCGCATCTCGATGCGCGTGCGAAACTCCCTGGCCAGGTCCTTGACCAGATCGCGGAAGTCGACCCGTTTCTCGGCCAGGAAGTAAAAGACGATCCGCTCGCCGCCGAAAAGGTGCTCGACGTCGACCAGCTCCATTTGCAGTTTGCGATCGGCGATGAACGTGGTGCAGCCCTCGAACTCGGTGTTTTGCGCCTGGCGCAGACGTTCGACTTCGGCCCGGTCTTGCTCGGTCATGGCCCGGACAATTTTGCCGTGGGTCGGCTCGGCGATCAATTGAATGGCCCGCTCGGTTGCCGCGCACAGAACCTCCGCCGCTTCCAGCCCGCGCTCGGACCGCACGATGACCTGCTGATTGCGCACATACGCCACGCCGTCATCGGCTTCGAAATCGCCGAGGAAACGCATGACGCCATGGCGAACGATAAAGCTGCTAACCATGCAGAGGTCCCGGAACGCGGAATATCGTCAAGGTGCAATGAGATCATTGTAAATGATGGGCCACGGAAGGAAAGAGCAACGCTTTAGAGCCTCTCCGAAAAAGGGGACAGGCCCGCGAGCATGAATGACGAAAATCCCAAAAGCGGTCGCCATTTTGTTGGCGGCGGGGGCCGCATCGTTTAAGATCATGTGGAAACAGCGTGGTCATTTCCTGGAGGGCAGGGCATGCTAGGCAAACTGCTTGAACGCGGAGAGGACGGAGGGCAGCGACGTGAAATCGCCATTACCAAGGAAGAATTCTTGATTGGCCGTGGAGCGGACTGCGACCTGCGCTTGCGGCTGTCGGCAATCAGCCGGCACCATTGTCTGTTGCGGATTCGTCAGGGAGAAGCCACGCTCGCCGACCTGGGCAGCGCCAATGGCACATTTCTTAACGGCCAGCAGATTCGCAGCCAGGCAACTCTCAAGGACAGAGACGAGATCGCCGTCGCCGATTGTCGTTTCGTGCTCGAGTTGCACGGCGCCAGCGGCATCGATTGGGGGCCGGAGGGCGGCACGCCTTCCGAGCAGGCCACCCTTCGGGTCCTACGGCCCAAGATCCCTGGAAAAGGCGATGGCTCCAAGAAAAAAAAGAGAGCCACCCGCCGGGGGAAGCGGGTGGCTAAGGAATTGTCAGGGGGACGGGGTGTTTGGCAGGCTTAAAGGCGGGAGAAGCGGTGCCAGGCCAGTGCGCCAGCCCTTGGAGGCGTCGAGGGTCAGGAGGCTGGGGATGCCTCCGGCGACGCTTCTTCAGGCACAAAGCGGGTGGGGTTAACCCGCGAGAACAGTTGGGGGCAACAGTTCTTGGCGATCACAGCGGCCTGGCCGACGCTTCCGACAATTTGTCAGTCAGGTCGATGGAGTTATAATGCACGAGCCGTGCCAAACACCGATTTTCGCTGAACAATCGACGCAAACATTTGTCGCACAAATAGTTGCATATCGCCCACCGCGCCTCACGCCGGACGATGTGGGAGGAGTAATCCTTACAATTGTTGTAACAACTGCTGAGTAGTAGCCGCACCGCCGGGTGGCGTAACGCGTGGACGGCACATAGTAGTAGGCACACTCCGTGTGCCGTATCTAGCGGACGGCACACGGAGTGTGCCTACTACTTTACCTTCCCTTTCACGCCAAAGAACAACTGGACGGCTTCTCCGCTGCGGACTGCCATATCGGCGTTGGGCACCCGTACCAATACAGGCACAGTGCCGTTGGTGGGATCGACCGTCAGCCCCACCATGGAAATCTTGCCGGTCAGCACAGGGCCTTTCTTTTTCGATGGCCGGCTTACTTCCACGGACTGGCCCACCTGCAGGAGGTCCGCCTGTTCAACCGTGACATGGCAGCGGACATCGACTTCGCTAAGGTCCATGATTTCGCCCCACACACTGGTGCCGGGCCGTGAGACCATGCCGGGATGGCAGTCGAACCACACGACGATGCCGTCGATTTGAGCCTCGACCTCGTAATGCTCCAGCTCGGCCTCGGACTGCTTGAGGGCGGCATCCGCCGCTTTCTCATCATGGACAGCCTTGTGCGCGGCTGTGAGGGCGGCGAAATAGCTCGCCTCGGGAATGGCCGCGTGCTCGTAGTTTTCCTTGACCCTCTTCATGTACCGGTCGGCCTCTTTTAGCAGGATTCTGCGCATTCCAGCAGCGCCTTTTTGTTGTCCCTGTCGGCCTTCGGCTCGTCGTCATCGAGTCTCACCAGGATCTGATCCTTCTTTACGCGATCGCCCGCCTTGACGAATACCTCGACCACCGGATGCAGGGGCACCGGAGCTATGGTGGCTTTTTTCCCTGGGGCGCATTGGACCCGTCCGGGAACCGTGAAAACGGTGTCGTCGACCTTCGGTTGTTCATCGTTAAGTCCCGGCGGCAAACGCGGTGAAGCATGGTGCGCACTGGGGGCAGCGAAAAATGCCAGGATGGCCACGAATGCCACTTGAGTTAATGCCTTGTTCATCGCAACTTTCCTTTTTATTTGGGGTAATGCCTGCAATATCACGGACCATGCTGGTGGTCGTGAAATTAGTGGGAGAATATACGGAGAATGACAGGGGGCCACCGGCAAAGCGGTGGGGACGGGCCAGCGTCTAAATACGCAATGCGCGCAGTGTCAGGTACAGAGGTGTTTTTGGACCGTGATGGAACGGTGGGATCAAGGCCATTTCGGCGAAATCAACGGTCGGCACGAAACCGCAATCGTCCGGGACTGGGACGATCATCGACGCGGCGTCGTCCGTTAAGGTCGCAACAGCCGCCGTGACACAAAGCGGTTTGGCGCCTGTGCAGTGGCAGTCGTTGGGCCCGTCGTCGTCGTCAGGGGGAGCCGGGGGCGTGTCGTCGAAAGTAGCAATGACAGGCGGGAAGAAAATAGCCTGCAACTTACACGCGCACAGTCCTGTGGGCAACCAGGCATAAAAGACGGCCAGGGCTAACAGCAACACACGCATGGAACAACCACTTTTTGGCAAACCACCGGCGGGAAAAATCGCTCATTTATGACTTTAACGCCTCGGCATGCCGGAGTCAATAGCCTGCTGGCGATTCGTTGCAGCTGGTTCGTGGCCGCAGGCAATTCCCGGTTGGCGCACGAAGAGGACCACCGATCGCGCTTGAAACGCCTGGCGCCAGTTTGGCGATTGGGCCACCTGCCGCAGCAATCCTGTGTGACTGTGATAATCGGTGTCGAGAATCAAGTAATCGACTCCGTAGTCGTGGAGGATCTGGTCCCAATCGCGTTTGGCGAAGGTCACCGCGGTGTATTTTTCCCAAACGTCGTCGGGATAGATTTCGATGCGGCCATCCATGAAAACCTTGTAGCGCGGCGACGCGGACCACGCAAGATACTCGCCCCACTCGAAATGGCTGAAGATGTTGCCGGCGGTGGTCGTCGCCGCCAGGTGGCGATGAACCTCTTCGATGTCTTCCTCGATGCGCGGCTCACGCCGCGTGGGTCCCAGCAGCGGATTAAACCGATCCAGCCCTGGCAGACTGAAAACGACGGCCAGCACCATCAAGGCGAACATGACGCCAACGCCCGGCGACGCCTTCTCGGCATCGCCTTCCGCCGCGGCGAGACTTGGGACGAACCATGCGAGCAGCTCAGCGAGGACGGGGCGCTCACGAGCATCCACCAGGCCACCATGCGGACCGAGCCGGCACTTAGCAGCAAGAATCCTCCGAGCAGCAGCACATCGCGCAGCGCCGGCCGTTGCCGAGTTTTTCGCCAACGGACCGCGAGCAGCCCAACCACGGCCGCCACCGACGCTATCCACATGATGCCGATCAATCGATCGGGGGTGGGCCGAACCCATTCGGCGATTTGCCGCTCATAAGCGATGGCCGAGGTGCCGCCTACATAGCGATAGATGGTCCAACCGTAGGGATTGAGGCAAGTTGCCAGGATAGATACGGCCAGGCAAAACAGGGCGGCCATTGGATGGTGGCCGGAGGAGGGCGCCGTGCGGCATTCGCTGTCGGTTTTCCAGCGGTACACCGCGGCGATCGTGAAGCAGCCGACGAGAATGATCCCGGCGGGAAAAGCGCCGTGCAGATTGGCCCACAGGGCGATGAGCGGCGGCGGCAAGATCAAGAGCCAGGGCTTATGTTGGCTTCGTTCAAGGAGATCGAGGATCAGCACGAAGAGCAGCATGGAAAGTGTTTGAGGCCGGATGGTCAGAACTTCCCAGAGGCCGAAAAACGCGACTCCGCCGGCGATGACCGCTGGCAGCATCGCGCCGACTCGCCGCTGGCACAGGCGCACGAGCATTAGCATGGTAATCGCGATAATCAAGGAATTAACGACCTGAACCAGCGCTAGCCCGCCCAGGTCATGGAGGGCAAAGTAGCCGACCTGGGTAAGCCAGTTGACGTCTTGCAGAGGAATGTTGGCGACGGTGAAAGTGAAAAGGTCATGATTGACGACCTGGCCATTTTCGACAATGGCACGGCCGCGTGCCAGGTGGTGCCAAAAGTCGGCCAGGTAGTGTCGATCGGTAACGGTGGCCAGAAAAGCCAGCACCGGAACAATACCCAGTCGGAGCCAATTCGAAGTCGGCAACAGGGCTCGCCAGGAGACTTTCATGTTCAAATATAGGTCTGGATTGCTCGCAAGGGCGAGTTTGCTACAATGAGGCAATGCGGCGGGGCCAGCAAGCCTTGGCCGCGCTCGGGGCGTGGCGCAGTTTGGCTAGCGCGCCTGAATGGGGTTCAGGAGGTCGCTGGTTCGAATCCAGTCGCCCCGACATCGCAAGGGCTGTCACAACAATGAGTTGCGGCAGCCCTTGACTTGCGCCGTATACTGGATGCAGGAAACTCTGCAGGAAACGCACCGGCCCCGCCTTCGTGACAGGCAGGGCCGGCTTGAGCAAGCCTCTCGGCTTACCCGTGCTTCTTTTACGGGAGGCTTCAGCTCATGCGTCCGCATCACCCTTGGTTCCGGTCCGCCACCAATTCCTGGTACGTCGAAATCGGTGGCCAACAGCAGTTTTTGGGAAATCACCCCGTTGACACTCCTCAACCCCGCAAGCGAAAGCGAGGCGACCCGGCGCCGCGCCCGCCGGTCGAGATCGAGAAGGCCTACCATCGCCTGATGGCCTCCAGCGCGGGCAAGCTGCCCGAGGCGGAAAAACTCCATGTCGCCACCGTCTGCGACCTGTTCCTTGATTTCAGCCAGAAACATCACACGCCCGATACCTACCGTAGCTACCAGGACTTCCTGCAAGATTTCTGCACGACTTACGGGATGCTCCTGGCCGCTGACCTCAAACCCTTGCACGTCAGCCGTTGGCTCGACTCCCACCCCGGCTGGAACGGAGCCCGCCGCAATGCGGTCGTGGCCGTAAAGCGCGTCTTCAATTGGGCCGAACTCGAAGGTCTGCTCGATTTCAACCCCATCAAGAAGGTTGTCAAGCCGCCACAGCGCCACCGGGACCGTGTTTTGTCGTCCGCCGAACGGGAGCAGATCCTTGGGGCAATCAAAGACCTGTCGTTTCATGACTTCGTCTTCGCCATGATGGAAACTGGTGCCCGTCCTGGGGAGGTTCGGCACGTCACTGCCGCGAATGCCAACTTGGAGCTGGGCGTCTGGACCTTCAACGAACACAAGACCGCCAAGCGTACGGGGCGACCCCGGGTCATCTATCTGACCCCGGCAATGGTCGAGCTCACCCGAAACCTCGTGGCGAAATACCCCGAAGGGCCGCTGTTTCGAGGCCCACGCAGCAAAAAAGGATACACCCGCAACAGCGTTCGCTGCCGCTTTCGCAACCTGAGAGCCAAGCTGCCTCATCTGGCTGGTGTCATCAGCTACACCATGCGTCACTCGTTTGCAACGCAAGCGCTGGTCAACGGCGTGGGCATCGCCCAGGTCGCCGAGCTGATGGGCCATGTTGACACCGCAATGGTGAGCCAGCACTATGCCCATCTCGCCGGTAAAGTGGACCACATGCGCGAAGCCGCTAGGAAAGCGACGGGAGGCTGATGTGCCTCAATTCCGGTAACGCCGCGGCAGGATGCTGTCGGCGTTGCCGGCAACTTTCCAGGAACGTGTCCAAGTCAGCTTCCGCGACCCGTATGGTGCCGCGCCTGCCTGGCCGACCAAAGCGGGAATGTTTGAGCAGCCCCGCCGTGCACCAGGCATAGATCAGACTTACCGACACGGCCGCGCGCTGTGCCGCTTGCTTTGCTGTCAACATGGTCGTCTCACCTCTCACGGCAGTGATTCTTGTCAATCTCCGGCGACGGCTCCAACGTGATCGGCACACTATCGACAGCCGGTCCCAAGAGCATGTGCGCTCCCTCAAATTGACCCATCAACGTCCATAGTTCGTCCGCAAACATGCCCTTGTCGCCGGTTTTTCCTCCAACCAATCCTTGCCCGCCGACCGCATCCAGCACCGCCTTGACTAACCGGTCATATGGCACTCCATAGTTGGCGGCACACCAAGACAGGTAAATGACCTTACCTCGCACCGAGAGCCGTTCCCACAGACGACCTCATCAAACCCGTCCTCACGCCAATGCTTGCCCGGGTCTGCCGCCACACGCTCGAAGGCTTCCGCCTGCCGCTTTTTGATCTTGTTGTCGCCCATAGGAGGCGGAGGAGGGCTTTCCGTCTTATTCAGCCAGTCGTGTTTTTTCATGATTCAATTCCTGCTGTAACGTCCGCGTTACCTCCCACGGCCGTTATCCTTCTCCGGCGCATTCGCTTTTTCGTTGTCTCGACCCGCTTTGCGGACGGCGTTTCGGTCCGCACGCGGCTGTGCTCTTGAGCATGAGTGAAAGTTCCGGTTTGATCGGCCCGGGCTCATAATTCCCTGCCAACGCGTCCCTGCTCCTGTTGCCATTCCGTCAGGCCATTTGCCTTGCCTTCCTTGATCCACCACTGCAGAACCTCCAGCAGCCGGGCATCGCTGGCGTTTGCCGCCATCGCGTCAAATTCAGGCCGAAAGGAATCTTCCAGAAACTTGAAGTACGCCTTGCGATCATCCTCGGTCACGCGCACGCCAAGCGCGAGCTCTTGCTTGCGGAATTGGAGGAAGCCGACCATTGAAACGGCCGCGAACGTGTCGCGGACTAACGCGGACCGCGCTTCGGAATCCAACGGTTTCTCCACCCCCGGCGCAATGCTCCCCGGTCCTGCTTTTATCCCCGTCAACCAGTCGTGTTTTTTCATGATGGATTCCTGCTTTGATGCTCGCCTCACCTCTCACGGCCCCGATTCTGCGCCGGCGCCAGCGCATTTTCATGGTCGCAAGGTTGGCCTTCTTGCTGATGTTCAGTCACCTCCCGCCATGCCATCAGGCCCCTTGCATCCGCCAACTCCGTGAATTTTTCGAGAACATCGTAGAGCTGGCCGTCAGGCCTGTTGCCGGACATTGCCTGAAACTCCGGCCAAAACGCTTCCATCTCCTTGTAAAATGCTTCCCGCAACCCGTCCACCGACCTCATGGCGTTGTTCGCATCCGTGCGGCATGCGTCGATGAGGCGAAGAAACCCCTCCCCGGCGACCGCAAGGAAGGCCTCGCGGACTAATGCGGCGCACGCGGGAGGGTCGAGGTATCTTTCATTTTTCTCAGGACTATCAAGCCAATCCTTCGTTCGGCTGGACATTGCACGCCCCCCGTCAATTCCTGCTCGGCTGCGCCCGCCGCTGCTGCCGGTGCAGCTGAACGCTGTAGGCCTCGATTGACGCCCGGACGATTTGGTACGATTCCTGAAACATATCTGCCTGTTCCTCTTCGCGAAGCAAATGCGCAACAAGCTCGGTAATGCGGTGCGCGGCTGCCACGCTCGCATCATGGGCCAACTTTTCATCGTTCATGGCCGTGGTCCTCGGTTTGCCCGTCGTTGCCATTTCCCTGCTTCCGTGCATCGTCCGGCAACAAACGCCGGTTGCCGTTGATGGCCTTGGTCAATTCCAGCAGCAGCCTATTTCTGGCCGTGTTCACCTCAGCCGGCGTTGCGCTCGCAACTGCGAAGGAGGCCACGGTTTCCGGGGCAGCATCTTCAGCAGTGCTCTCCTGCGCGGGCTCCGCCATGTTCGGTGGCGTGGCGATTTCCCCGGCCTCTGGCATGGAAGCCAGCCCCACAGCAAATTCTTTCAGCAGCTTGGCGGCAAATGATCGGTTGGCGCCGCGGACCAACCACCAGGCCAGCGATCCGGTCACTCCGACCGCTGACACCAAGCCCAACAGAAAACCAAATGCGAAACAGAACATAAATCACCCCTCGGAAAAAAAAGGGGCATCCATGCCCCGGCCTTATCAGTTCCTGCCAAACCACGATTGAGCGGTGGCCTTGACCTTACCCAACGCGTCCTTGCATTTCTCTGTGGCCGCCGCCTGGCAATGGTGGCACTGCTCCAGCCATTGCGAACCGTGGGTTTTCACCCACACCGTCCCGACTGCGCCAACCACTGCGGCGACAAACAATACGCTTGCGAACACGAACAGCAGTTCCATGACAGCTTCTCCTTCGTACCTTAGCGCTCCCGCACATACCTGCTTCCGGCGACACGCTCGCCGGCGGGGCGGTGCGCTTTGTTACCATCGAAATCCACCCAATCCACAACACTGCTTGCCTCTTCCCGTCCGTTTTCACGACTTCAACCAACCCATGCCCGCACTGGGTTACATTTCGCGGCCTTCGCGTTCCATCTGCTTGGCCGGCTCCTGGTTGCGATCAAGTTGCAAGTCATCCTCCTTGCCTTTGGCCACCTCGCCGGGGGTCAAGTTGCCAAAAATCCCAGGCTCCTCGACGATGTGCTGGCCGTTGTTGAACGCCGGCAAGAACTGCGCAAGCTCCTTGGCTCCTTGCCGCATCATCCCCTCGATGTGGCCGGCCCCGATTTTGGGCTGGGCCACTTCATCCATCCACGACCGATCTTTCCTGGCCATCGATCACCTCCCTTGAATAAAGACCACCGGTTGCACCGGCTTTGCGTTCGCGCGGTCGAGGGCGACGACTGTCATCACCCACGCCGCGAACACACCCAAAAACACAAAACACACTGCTTTCATGAGCAAGCCGCACGACCCGGCCAGGCGGCGAAACCAACCCCGGCGGTAAAGCCACGGTTCCTCAAAGTAGGGGACCAGTGTCGTGAGCAGCGGCGGAAGTCCGGGGCTGAAGGTGATGCACTGCCTGGGCGGCAAGGCGATCACTTCCTCCGGTTTCAAAAGTTTGCGACCTTGCTGTTGCCAATTGTCGCTGTAATTCTGGGAAACCTGCGCCCCTTGATGGGACGTGCTGTTCTCGGTGTAGCTGCGCGAATGCGAATAGCCGCCGCTTTTTACGACGATGGTTTCTTCGCCACAGCGGGAGCTCACATATTCCGCTGTCTGCTGATCGTTGACACTGGCGAAAATCTGGGTCGTATTGCTAAGCAAGGTCTGGGCGCGGCCATCGGGGAAGCAAAGATTGAGCTGACCCATCGACTGAAATGCCATAAGAAGCCGCACCCCATAGCCGCGGTACTTGTCCACCGCGTCGTCGATGCTTTCCAAATGCCCAAGTGAGGCTGTCTCATCAAGGATGAAATGCACCTTGCGGCTTTCATCGAGGCCCTGCGTTACCACCGCCCGCAGCAGCGAAGAAATCCACATTCGTAAGAGCGGCGCCAGCGGCCTCATATGTTCCGGTGGCAAAATAAGATAGACCGTCATCCGGCTACGCTTCCCCCGCTTCAGCTCCACCGGATCGAAGGTGCTGGAGCCGGTGCAGTGCTGCAGCGCCACAGAATCCAGGAATTTCAAAAACCGATTACACGTTGTAAGAACCGAGGAAAGTTCTTTGTCCTGATAATGCATCATCTGATCGCCAAGACGCGCCAGTAGTCCGTCGGCATCGTTACACGCACACAACCCTGCGATCACTTTTTTGAACAGAGCGGGGTTGCCGATTATGTCACGGACGGTTTGCAATGAACGGTCATCGGCCGGCGCAAAACGGCAAACAAAGGTGAGGACGGCATGGATGATGAACTCCGCCGAGTCCGACCAATGAGGGTCTTTTTCTGCCTCGCGTGACCGCACCACCAAAGCCTCGGCAAGATCCCTTGTGGCATCAATCAAATCCGGGCTGTCCTTCTTGATGAAGTCGAGCGGATTGAAGCTATCCGGCTGATTGGTCGCTACCTGAAACGGATCGAGCAGCACGGTGCGATGACCGAAAACTCGCCGCCTATAGCGGCTCGTACCTTTCGCCAGTTCCCCTTTGAAATCGACCACCACCGCACTTTCGGAATTGGTCTGAAGGTGCGGGATAATAAAACCCGTGCTCTTGCCCGCCCCAACCGGGGCGAACAGTACCGAGTGAATGGCTTTTGGCAACCAGACCAACGGGCCCTTCTTCCGCTTTTTGAGGCTGTCCAGAAACAGGCGGCAAACAACGTCGGATTTCCTGGGCGGCCAAAACAGCAGAGCCGACGCCGCCTGCCTCATATTGGGCTGGCCGTAATCCAGCCGCCCCACGAGGACACCCTGTGATGCGCCGACCAGCTTGGCCACATCAGACCAACCGGCCCACCGCGCCGTGCCAAATGACCACCAGCCTCCTCGACGCCGCTTCGCCAATAGGACGAAGCCGACGCCGATAAGGACCCACAAGGACACGGGCCAAAAGGCGATCAGGGACGCCGCCAGCGCCCAGGCGAAGGCCAACACTCCAACTACTAACAACAGTCTTGCCGTTGACGTGATCACGTTATGCTCCTTTCCTCAATTCCTTGGCGAGTGTTTCGAGGCTCTGCCCTTGCTCCACGGCCTTGCGCAGGTTTTTGACCATCCATTGCAATGCTTCTGCAGTGCCCTGCACGGTCAGGCCATCGCCGCTCACGGAAATGCTGATGTTGCCGTGCTTGCATGACAGGCGACCGCTTTTCGGTTTGCCGTTACGCTTGCCTACCACGGCCTGCACCGCTTCCTCGACCTTGTGCCGCGGCAAGCAACCTTCCCTTATCTGCACAATCAACGAACGCTTGGATTCCTCGTCGGGTAGCCGGGCCAGTGCCGCAACCGTGGATAGGGGCAACAAATCCTGATCGACCAGCGCGACGATGTCCGCCGGTTGGTCGAGCAGCGTCAGGTAGCGCCACACCGTGGCCGCAGAAAGAGACCACTTTTCTGCGAAATCCGGTACGGTGAGGCTTTCCAGCGTCATGAGTTCGCGGTAGCTGCCGGCTCTCTCCGAAGGACGAAGGTCAGTCCTTGCCAGGTTTTCGGCTGCCTGGAACGTGGCGATTTCGAGACGTGTCAGTTCACGCTCCCACACGCGAGCCGGTATGGTTTCCAGTCCAAGGTCAATCGCACATAACAGCCGGCTGCTACCCCAAATGGCGAAGTGACAGTCTTTGGCCGCATCCAAGCGCAAGCCCACCGGTTGGAGGATTCCGTGCTGCGCAATCGAACTCCTGAGCGCTTGCAGCTCGTAGATTTTTCGCTGGTTATTTGGGTCGGGGTGACATTTGCGCGTGGGGATTTCCACCACCGCCGGCAACGCCACCGCCATGCAGATCGTGCACAGAGGCAGCACGATTGCAGCCAGCCACAAAAGCAAGTCGTACGACATAGAACCCTTCCTTTCTTTGGCCGCGTCCTCGCCCCGGACTGTCGGCGCAAGGTTCCGCGGCTTGTCACTTGATGGAGAAGATCCGACAGGCCGACGCAGTTTGGAGGCGAGTACACGAGAAAACGTTGACTCTCCGAAAAGACTGCCGTCAACCCACAGAGCGATGAGTTTTTGCACCCACGGCAGAAATGCGATGAATGCAACGACCGCCGCGACGCCCACGAGCAAGCACACCAGAAAAACCAGCGTCCAGTTGATTCCTTTGGCGGCTTCCTTCGCTACCTCGCCTGGAATATCGGCAATCGGTTTGATGGCATTTTCAGCGGCGATTTTCGTAATGTCGCGGGCACCGTTGAGGAACGGTTCGGGGTTTGCCAGAAAAGCTCCAAGGGTAGCCCCTCCTGCCAGCAAAAACCGGTGCTTGAATATGAAGTCCATCGCCGCGTCGCCGTGGCGTGCAACCACGCCTAGCAATTCCGGCGTGCGGCCGATCTGCGCCAGCTCACCGTCGGCCATCATCATGGCCAGCCGGCGTCCAGATTGCGGCCCGACCGTCCCCAGCGCCTTGACCGCAGGCACGCCGAATTTCTCGATCAGCGGCTCGCAGATACCGCCAGGGTGCTTTACCAGCACGCCGGCAACGGCTTCCTCCCCATGCACCAACAGCCTCATGGCGCTCGGACGCGAAAGCACCCAGGCCCATGCCGCTTCCCCGTGCTGGCTCATCATGCGCACGGCCTGGGCGCCGTTGCGCCCGCCGCTTCGACGATTTCAAAGAAACGCGGCCCGACTTTCTTGAGAGCGACAAAAACCTCCTCGCCATGCCGGAGGGCCATTGTCTCGATCCGGCGCGTCAGCGCCGCCACCCCCTGCCGCGCGGCTTGCGGCCCAAACCGCTCGATCAGAAACTCAGCCGCTGCCCGAGCCGCCTGCGCCCGGCCTTGCGCGGCCGCCGGTTTGGCGAGGCATACTGCCAGCACCAGGGCCAGAATCATTACCACCATCCAAAGCTTTTTTGTCATGGCTCATCTCCCCAAAAGCCGCAAGCGCACGCAGGACGCCTCCGGCACCGCGGCTTCAATTCAACCGATTACCTGTCGATGGTTACTGGTGTGCGGGCCGAATGCCGCACATCCCGAATAGAGTTGCACCGCGAATCGCGTTGCCCGGCTAGCCGTCAAGGGCCAACCGGGCGCGTTGTTACTTACCTGCTTGCGCCAGGACCAGTTTTCGCAAGGCCTCGCGCCGCAGTTTCGCCTGTAATTGATGCAGCCTTTGAAATTCCCAACGCAGGCCAAGCAATCCGCTGCTTTCGATCCGCCGCGCCTCGTCCAGAAGCTGCTGCCGGATTTCCGGCGAAGTCTCCGCTTCGGCCTGTGCCACGAGCGATTGCAACCTATTCATCGCTCCCGGGTCGGCGCCGTTGAGCAACTGCGATTCCATACGGTCCAGGCCCTCCTCCACCTTCCTGGCCAAGTCGGCAGCCGGGCCAAAACCGAGTAAATTCTTAACCCACTCGATCACTTGGTCGACGGCCCACCACGCCACGATGCCCACGCCGAGGTAAAAGCTTGTCCTCGCCGCAGCGCTTAAGAAACCGCCGCCGGCCGCCCCGAAGAGCCGCGTGAGCCCGGCGCCGCCGGCACGGGCCGCCACTTCGCTGACTGCGAAGTTAGTCGCCTGACCAACCAGCCCGATGCCCAGGTCCTCATTTACCTTGGGAACCAGCTCCTCGGTAATCCGTCGGTACTCCTCCCGAAACTTTTCGTCCGACTGCAGTTCCGGCGGCTTGTCGTTGAAAAGCTGATCCTGGTTAATATCGGCGCGTATTCGGAAAAGCGCGTCGTTCTCCAGACCCTGTAATTCGGCCAAGTAACCGTCCACTGCGGAGGCCAGCAGGCTTTGCAGATCGGAGCTATTGAATACATGCTCATCGAATCGTTCTTGGATCCACTGCTTGAACCCGGCGCCGTCGTCGCCTTGCAGCTTGGATTTCACCAAATAGTATTTGGCTGTCCAGCTGAAGGCCCATTCAGCGAAGTCGTTGGCGCCTTTCGTTTTTTTGCTGGCGAAAAATGCCCGGATTCGTTGCAGGTGTTTTTCTGCCGCCTCCGCCGAGGCCTGATCAAGCTGATTGAGATGCACTTCAACCTTGCTCCACGGATCAGGCGGCGCCGAGGTATGCGCAGTCCGTTTCTGGGCATCGCCCGACAGGCCGATGGCGACTGCCACCAAGGCGACTGCGCAGAGTCCGCACAACACGGACATTTGAATTGCTTTCATGGCTAACTCCTCCACGAGGAAAAGAGGTATGCTTGCCCACAGACCCGCGTGCCGAAGCAACGTGCATCGGCACGCGAATCTGCGGGCTTTTCCTGTACTTATTTCCCAGAATCGACGCGCTTGAACACTAAATCTCTTAGAACCGCGTCATCAATGATGAGCTGATCCTTGGTCAGCGTGTACTTGACCTCAATTTTGTTCCTGCCGTAAAAAATGCCGGGAACGTCCAGTTCAAGCACCTTGTCCGAAAGGAATTTGTACTTGCCGTCAGTCGTGTAAAAGAAAGGCACCGTCGAGGTCCAGGTGCCATCCTTGTTAAATCGCACGTAACGTGTTCCTGCAATTTCCTTGGCGACGGCCACGCCCCGGTTGCTGATAAGATCCCATCGTCCGACGATGGTCTTCTCGTCGCCACCGCTGTAAGCGGTGTGCGGCCACAACAAGCCACACAACATCAGCGCAGTTCCCCCAAGGATAACTGCGGACAGCTTCGGGCCAGTTGACGTACTCTGATACATGGATCGAACTCCTGCTAATTAATGTGCGGCGATGGGCGTGGAAGACGTATCCACGATTCACCGTCACTGAATTGCCTTGGTTAAAGGGGATAGTTGTCATTGGTTCTTGCCGGGCAGCGTTTAGCAGCCTTTAATCCGTCTCGGGCGGGCATGGCCCACCGTCATCAGCCCAGCGGTCCAGATCAACCTGAGAGACCATTCGGTTTTGGTCGTCTGCCGTCGCGTTCATGTTTTTCTCGTTCATGGCCGATTCTCCAAAAAGGTTGCGGGCGAGAAAGTGCTGGAGGATTACTTGCCGCTCAACAGCGGCAACAAAAAAGCGCCGCAGGTGCGGCGCTCATGAAAGTCACATTGCAAAAATGCGTCAGCAGACAGGCCAACCGACTGTTATTCGGCATCCTCGTCGTCGAAATCTCCAGTCTCAACTTTGCGCTTCCGGCGAAAGAAATCCGCCCGCGAAGCGCCCGTCTCCTCCCGGTAAAGCCGCTCTTGTACCTTTGCATCTTTGGTCTGGCTAATGATGTCACGAATGAGGTTCCTCCGTTGCGTCCTCCTTGCCTCCCTCGACATCGTGTTCGATTCGTGATGGAAATGATGCGTTGCTTCCCGAATACTGGCTGCAACCAGATCTTTCCAATGTAATACGGTCAAGTCTGACTCCCATTGCAGATACGTTTGGAAACTCTTCTGCTGCAATCGCAGGTCGAGTGTGCATCCTGCCGCCTGGCATTCCTGCAAAAGGTACTCTGTAACCTCAAGGCATTCTTCCGACCCGATCACCACCTTGTCTTGGTGTTGATATCCCTGGTTAGCCAGATCACGCATCCATGCCGTCAATTCGGCTTCCGTGACTTCGAGCATTTGAACCTCGATTCGGGTTGCCATAGCCCGCAATTCGGGCAAGTCGGCCAACGGCCGATTGCTAATCAGGATCAGGCCGCCGCGAAACTCGAATTCCTGGCGGCCGTTTGTGGCTGTAGTCCACGTAACCAGCCGTTTGTGCCCCGGTTGTGCCCACATCGCGCTACGCAACACGCCCTGTGCATCGGCGTCCTTGGTTAGCCGTTCCATGTCTTCCAAGACGTGAGTAATATCTTGGGCAGCCCCCAACGACTGGAATAGGCCCTTTGCAGTCATCCGAGTGTTGTGCAACTGATAAGGAGCGTCGAGAAGTTTGAGGTGAGTCAAGACTGTATGTGACTTACCCATTCCCCCGCCGCCGTGGAGGTATAACCCATGTTTGTAACCTTTGACGACGCCTGTGACCAAATCACGGATGAGCTGACGTTTTTTTTCCAGGCTTACCAGGGGATCCTGGTCTCCTGATACAGACGCAAACCGGGCAATCATGTGTGGATTCCTCCTCGTTGTGGTTCATACACAGGTCTCAGGTAATAGCCGTGAGATTGGGATACTTGGATACTGGAAGCCCTACTTGCGGCAAATCGAGTCACAACCAGCGGCCATGACATTACTTCGCACGTTTCTGGCCATGGAGCACTGACCCAGGCTTTTTCCAAGTCAAATGAGGCGCAACAGCTTGCGCGATCATGGCCATCTCGTCATCCGTGCATTGGATGGCACGCGCGATGTCCCAGACGCAAAGGTCGGAGCGGTCGATCCTGCGCAGCAACTGCCAAAACTCGCCCCCACCGGGCGTAATAGGCAGAGTCTCCAAAGCCTTGGCGTCTGCGTTTCTGGCGCTGGCGACGGCTTCGCGAAGGTCGGCCTCTAGGCGCTGGCGTCGCTGCCGCGCCCGCGTTCTTGATCGGGGCATGGGACAACTCCACTGATGTAATAAAAAGGCTCTCCGGCGGTGACTGTCCGCAAGCGTGCGGATTCGGCCAACCGGGTAGGACTGCAACCAAAGGCCGCTGTCCAGAATCTGGCACCGCGCTGATTGTGCGGTAGCGTTTAGGCAGCTTTCTGCTAGAAGTAGTTTATGGTCGAAAGAGTGCGGACGTCAAAGGGCTCTCAATAAGGTTGGCGACCTGAACAATCGTTTATTATGTCATCGCTGCGGCGGTGTATGGGGAAAATGTTGCCTGGCTTGCCCTGCCGCCGCGAGCAGAAAACGTTCGATGATTTGCTTGGCTTGGTGAGGCCCTGTGGCTAAACCCGCCTCTTGATACAAGGCTACCAACTCGTCCATTTGAGCCTGCCTTTCCTCTTTCCAATCGCTGTGCGGCGCCCAGTTGGTCACAGTGGCTCTTGCTTTGACCTCCGCATAGGCCTTGGCTGCAAGATCCCGCTCTCCAAAGAGAATTTGATTAATCCAACCGGCCACGCCTTCGTCCCGATCTTGGAATGGCATAGATGCGATGTCTTCGATTCCATCAAACTCCCCGGGGAAAAGCTGCCGGAGGTTCCGGATTGAAATCGCATCGGAAGGAAACGCGATCTTGGTCAGGTCAATGGCAAGCTTCTGGTCGGTCACGACAAGTGCATCAGGTTGGAATGAACAAGGTCCAGAGAATGGTGAATGGCATCAAATATCTTCGATGTCAAGTTGCAAAAGCTTGTTTTGGTTTCGCTGATTGGACGACAGAGGTGCTAAGGCAATTTGGGCTTTGACCAATAAACGCAGGCGCCTGGACACCTCTCTCAGCTTCTCTTTTGCACCAGGGCAGAATTCGTAAGGTAAGCCGATCCCGGGGTTTCGGAAAATGTCACTTTTGGCAACCGTTTTAAGATCTTTCATGTAATTGCTAACAGTATTGGGACTTCGCGTTACACCACGCTCCTCCAAAGCTTCTACCAGCTTTGTAACCGAAACCGCCATTGATTTCCATGACATGCAGATTTTGGCAAGAATTAGCAGGATAATTGTCTTTTCAACAGGATGATTCTTGGCCCCATGGCGTTTGACAGGGCCTTGATTACCGGGAAGTGTGAGGGTTATATCCGGTTCGCATTCGGCCTCTTCGCTCATCGAATACGCCACGATCTGCACCAAAGCCTCCTTGGCTTCATTGCGTACGTCGGCTACCGCATCCTGCAGAAGTGGAATCAGCCCCGGCACGGCCTCCGACGCCTTGAGCTTACGCAAAGCCGAGGCGGCGTTAGCGCGCACTTTGGCGTCCGTATCTTGCAGAAGTCGGATCAGCCCCGGTACGGCATCCGACGCCTTGAGTTCGGCTAACGCTGAAGCAGCGTTAGCGCGCACTTTTGGTTCCGCATCTTGCAGAAGTAGGATCAGCCCCGGTACGGCCTCCGACGCCTTGAGTTCGTCTAATGCTGAAGCAGCGTTACGCGCGCACTTTTGGTTCCGCATCTTGCAGAAGCGAGATCAATCTCGGCACAGCCTCCGACGCCTTCAGCTCGCCTACAGCTGAGGCGGCCCAGGCACGTACCTCGGCTTCCTCATCTTGAAGCAGGGGGATCAATCCTTCCACGGCCACCGACGTTTTTGTCGCACCCACGGCCCACGTAGCTTTAGCTCGCACCGTGGAATCCTGGTCATGCATAACGCCAATCAACGCGGGCACAGCCTCTAACGCTTCTATTTTGCCCAAGGCCCAGGCTGCGCTGGCACGTACATCGGGATCCTGGTCTCGCAGGAGGCCAATCAACGCTGGTATAGCTTCCAACGCTTTGATGCAGCCCAACGCGCAGGCGGAGTGGGCACGCACATTGGGTTCGGCGTCTTCAAACAATTCGAGCAACCTTGCTGTGGCTTCCTTGTCCTCAATCATTCCTAAAGCCCAAGCCACTGCCTCTCGCACATTGGGATCTGCATCTAGCAGCTGGTCGACCAACTGTGGCGCAGCGCCAACGGCCTTATTATCGCCTAAAGCTACAGCGGCCCACCCCCGTACTACGGCATCCGTATTTTTCAACAAGCCGATCTTCCCCAATACGTCTTTCCCTCTCCTAATCCGCATCAATGCCGTGTAGGCTCCGTTACTCACATTACCTTCCCGCTCTTTCAACAATCCGTACAACGCCGGCACCGCCACCGCCGCCTCGATCTTGCCTAAAGCCCAGGCAACTGCCGTGCGCATCTCGTGTTCGGGGTCTTGCAATAACGCGATCAACTCCGGCACAGCGTCTGCCGCAGCCGCCTTGAATTCGCCTAATGCCTCGGCAGCCTCATGGCGCACCTTAAATTCACGGTCTTGCAGAAGACGCATCCACCCCAACACGGCCGCCGCTGCGTCGATTTTTCCTAAGGCTTTGGCGGCATTAATGCGTACTTCCGGCTCTGGGTCTTGCACCAAGGCGCTCAACGCAGGTACGGCCTCCAGCGCCTTGATGTCGCTTAATGCCGATATCACACCCCGACGGACTTTGGCTTCCCCGTCTTTCAGCAGTGCGATCAACTCCGGCACGGCCTCCAACGCCTTGAGATCACCCAAGGCCGAGACGGCCTCTTTCCTTACTTCAAAATCGGGATCTTTCAGCAAGGCGATCAATTCCGGCACACGTTTCGCACCCAAAACCGACGCGGCGAAGCTTCGAGATTGGGAGCCCTCGTCTTGGAGCAAGCCGAAAAACCCTGGTCCAACTTCCGAATCATTGATCCACCATATGCCTCGGCGGTCCATTTGCGCCTCCTTACCACAAGTGTCATACAGCAATTGGTTGAGCGCCGGCACGGCTTCCGACGCCTTGAGTTCGCACAAGAGTCAAGATAGCGCTTTGGCTCACCTCGGCTTCGGTGCCTTCCAGTTTGGCGATCAACCCTGCCCTGGCGCCTCCCGAAGCGGAGAGGATTGGGCCGGAAAAACCCGCGACCACGGATGACATACGGTTGCCTTTTCTGCATAGACCAGGACTAATCGGTCACCTGGTCGGTGGCAACGCCACCGGGTCGCTGTGCGGAAAAGTGCATAACTTCTTGTTTTGTCTCCCCGTTCACCGTTTCTGCCTAAGCCGCCTTCCAGCCCACAAGAAACTGCTTGTCCGGACATTGTACGTGTGGTACTCTTAACCAATCAACAACAGCACGAAGTAGCACCATGCACCAAGGTAATGAACCGCGATCGGAGCGTATCGACATTCGCACCACGCCGACTGTCAAGCGCCTGCTCCAACAGGCGGCAGCCGCGACGCACAAGCATGTCAGCGAATTTCTGCTCGAACAGGGCGTTACTGCCGCTACCGGCACCTTGGCCGACCGCCGCTTGTTCCTGCTGGACAATGCCCGCTGGGAGTCATTCCTGAAAGCATTGGAGCAGCCCGGAAAAAAACGCCCGGCGCTCAAAAAGCTGCTGACCGAGCCAGGGCTGCTTGATTGATGCGTTGCCTCCACGCCCCGCACTTTCGGTCATCGAAAAACTGACCGCACATCACAGCACCAAGGATTTCGACTGCGGCAGCGCCGACCTCAACCTGTTCTTGCACCGTTTTGCCTCGCCGAACCAGCAAGCCAACAGCTCGCAAACTTACGTTGTTTCACGAAGCCAGCAGGTCGCCGGTTATTACTCCCTGGCAGTTGGCGCCGTGGCATGGGACGAGGCGCCGCCGCGCATCGCCAAGGGACTGGCCAGGCACCCAATACCCGTCATGGTTCTGGCACGCCTGGCTGTCAACCTCCCGGAACAGCGGGCTGGCCTTGGCCGGGCTCTGCTAAAAGACGCTCTTCTTCGCACGGTTGGTGCGGCGGAGATTGCCGGCATCCGGGCTATGGTGGTCCATGCCAAAGACGAGCAAGCCCGTCATTGGTACCGGCAATTCAACTTCGATCCCAGCCCGACCGATCCGCTGCACCTGTTCCTCGCGATGAAAGACCTCAAACGCCAGATTGGCTCCCCGGCAACGGCGAACAATCATTGATTCAACGAGGTAAACCCATTACCCCGCCTGAAAAAACCTGGCCATTACTTCACCAGGCAGCCACGCGGCGGCATCGAAACCGGGAGCGGTGCTCAACGCCGAAAGCCGGTAGGGGCAGCCGATCCGCTTCGGCGCCGATAAGCGGCGACGGAGCCGTTCCCGTATGACGGATTGCATTTCGTCAGCTGCCGTCGCGGCATACCGCAGTTCCCGACCGGCCTGACCTGTCCGCCCGTAGCGAATGGCGACCGTCCAGTCGTTGAGCAGATCGCGGCCAACCGTCACCTGGTAACAACGGTGGTGGTTCTTCTCCGCATTGTGGGCTTCAAACGCGACAGTGAGTAAGTTATCCATAGTGGCATCCTTATGCTGGTTGTTTCGATGTGGCTGGCATTTGGGCGTTCAGCAGCTTTTGCCCTTCGGGTCGGATCGAACCGTCCGGCGCGACATGGCGGTACAACGTCTGACGGGCTATGCCTAGCTCCGCGCAAAGTTTACCGACCTCGGTCTCCGGCTTGCCCATTGAGGCCATTGCGAGCCGCAGCTTGGCCGTTGTCATCTTGTACGGCCTGCCTCCGCAGCGGCCACGGGCGCGGGCAGCGGCCAGGCCGGCTTTGGTTCGCTCGACGATGAGGCTACGCTCGAATTCAGCCAGGCCAGCAAACACACTGAATACCAGTTTGCCATTGGGCGTAGTGGTATCCATGCCTGCCCCCTGTCCGGCAAGGACTTTGAAGCCGATGCCGGCTTTGGCCAAATCGTCCACGGTATTCACAAGATGACGGAGATCACGGCCGAGGCGGTCCAACTTCCACACGATGAGCGTATCGCCTTCCCGCAATGCTTTCAGGCAGACAGCAAGGCCGGGCCGGTCATCACGCTTGCCCGAGGCTGCGTCCTCATAGATGTGGTTGGCATCAACGCCGGCGGCAAGCAAGGCATCACGTTGCAAGTCGGTCACCTGACTGCCATCCGCTTTGCTTACCCGAACGTAACCGACCAGCATTCAATCTCTCCGTGTAACACTCGCCGATAATTGGCACCCTACTCACGCCGCTATTTGGCACTCTTGGTCTATGTCAAGGCGTTCGAGTAGCCCTGCCGCGAAATCCGTTTGCTATCTATCCTCAACCCGTCCTTGTTATCTTCACCGATAATTTGCACGTTTTCTTCAGCGATATTTTGCACACTGAGTCAAGCCACTTGGCAGGCCACCCTGTTCCACGGTAATTTGGTCGCACCAATCTCTCCCTCCTGCAACGTGAAAACCTGGATCGCCTCATTGTCACGCAAACGTTCGGTTACGAGACAGACCTGGTTTGTACCTTAACCCGAAGCGAATCTCGTCACACAACCTGTCACGTTTTCAACATACTGTAAACCCTTATGTTGCATGGTTATGTGACACCCCGCCCGGTTGCCTTGATGGGATAAATCGATACTGCCCCGCTGCATTGAGTGCTTGACATTGCCTCTGAATTGCCCCAATATCGAAGCATGTTCCACTTTTTGACACTAATGCCCGACTATGCCTGAGACTCACGAGCCCCCATTCTCCCGTGTTCGCGTTGATGCGGCATTTCGAGTCGTCATCCCGGCGGAGATGCGTGAGCACCTCGGCATTCAGCCCGGACACGACCTGATTGTGTGCGAGGATAGTCAGGGCATTCACCTCCAAACTTTCGAGCAAGCAGTCAGAGCCGCCCAAGAGGCATTTGCGCCCTACCGTGTTTCCGGCGTCAACATCGTGGACGAGCTGATCCAGGAGCGCGAAGAAGAAGCCCGGCGCGAGTATGACCAATAGGGCCGTACTCGACACTTCAGCGGTGCTTGCCCTTTGTTTTGCTGAAAAGGGAGCCAAGGCAACCATGTCACGCGGGAAAAACGGCATTCTTTCGGCGGTCAGCTACTCCGAGGCCATCGCCAAATCACTCGATGTCGGCGTTCCCCTTGAAACCGTTCGTCGCGTTTTGGCAGGGCTGCAAATGACCATCAAAACCTTCGATGAGGAGCATGCGGTTGCCGCCGCATCGTTCCGGCCGCTTACCCGCAAGTTGGACATCTCCTTTGCCGACCGCGCCTGCCTGGGCACTGCCGCCTTGGCCAAATTGCCGGTGCTGACGGCCGATCGCAAATGGGGCAAAATCAAGTGCGACCTTGAGATCATCTTTATTCGATGAAACGCCCACCCATGGCCTCAACCGTCGATCCAAGCAAAAAGCACACACAGGCCCTTCAGGCCAGCACTGCTGCCGTGCCAAACGTCATTGCCAGCCGCGACCCCGACCTGTTTCAACGACTCGGCGCTTTTGGCACTGCCGTCAACACCATGCTGCTCGACAAACTGGCCGGCCAGGTAATGCAGGATCCGGCCTATCGCCTCAAGGAATGTCCGCATCCCCTGGCTGACGTTAAGGCAACAGCCCTTGTGCTTCACGTGCTGACCAAGGAATCCTGGGACCGCGATGACATCACGCTTCTCGACGCCCTGTGGCGGCAGGCCACGGCTACCGAGTTGTTCGGGTTGGAATTCGAGGGCGAACGCCAATGCATCGAGCAATGCGTCGATGCCTCGCGCAAGAACCTTGGCAAAGAGAAACTACAAGCCCTGCTCTGGTAGCTCCCACATTTTTGCGGCATTGCAGCTGTTCATCGAGCTGTCGGATGGCTACCACTGATTGTGACTTCTGTGTATTTGTTCACTGATGGCCGAAACTGCTTCGGTGTGTCGCCACTGTGTGTCGCCACCGACGCGCGTTACCGACATGGGCTTGGTTGCGTCGGTCGATGGGACGAATGGCACGTAGTTATGCGTAAACTCCAGGTATTTCTTGGGTTACGCCATGGCAATCTGGGGTAGCACCGATTTTGTCTCCGTGGCGAACTTGGGAAATCACGGGAAATCTCAAACAGCCCAGTGCACTAAAATAGGCAAACCTCACAAAAATCGCCGCAACTTGTTATCAGGATTGCATTTGAGAATAACTACGTGCCATTCGTCGATGGGACCAAAGCAGGCGCCTTTCGAGGGCGGCAACGCCAGTACACCCGGTGGCCCTGCCCGGCCGGCGTTCGATATCCGGTCGGCTTCGCTCACCGGCAAGAGACGGGCTACCCGCCCTGGCAGACACCCCGCACGCATGCCCGAAATCGCAGTTGCCACACGTGGAAAACCGAGACCTAAGCACATCAACGAGGCGATGGTAGCCGGGCGCGCATTGTACACCTGGGGTGGGAAAGGAAAGCAATTCGGCAGACGACTTGAAATCCGGGATTCGGTTGGGTAGTTTAATTGTACACTATGCCAAGGCGACCTATTTTACGTGCGATTCTGGGGATCCGCTAGGCACTGGTACTGGTCCGACTTCGGACGGATAAACCTCGCTCCCTTGCCGTGACGCAGTGCGAGCCGGCGGCATCAACCGAAACGCCGCAATGCCCTCGGCCCGGCATCGGCGGGCGCACTCGTAAGTGGCCTGTACGTCAATATCCCCACATGAGGGGCTTAGAGGGCTTAGACCCATGAACGCCAGCCGATTTCGAGTTTGCCGATCCGCCTACGTATTGTGCTTGGTTATTCTCCCGACAGCCCTGCCAGCGCAGATCAGCGCCCAGAACTTAGATCCCCGTCCCTCTGAGATGCAGCACAAAACCAAGATGCAACTAAAAGAGGTGGCGCCGGCACTCAACGGCAGGTGGGATACGCTGCCTTTTAACATGCCTCTCAATCCGGTACATGTGGCCCTGATGCACACCGGAAAGGTACTGGTAGTCTCTGGGTCTGGCAATGATCCCGACAACAAAAACTTCCAGGCCGCCGTTTGGAATCCCAAGACCCTTACAATCAATACGTTCCAAATCTCCTGGGACATGTTCTGTAGTGGAATGGTGATTCTGCCGGACGGCAAGCCATTTATTTTCGGTGGCACTTTGAGGTACGATACACCAGTATTCCTCGGTGAGCCTAGGTCTGCCACTTTTGATCCGGCCGCGGAGACTTTCGCGGACACTCCTGGTATGGGGGCCACCAACGGCAGGTGGTATCCAAGCGGCGTCGTACTCGGCGATGGGACTGTCTTGGTTTATTCGGGAACGAACAATATCAATGGCAATCTTAACACGTCGGTGCAGATCTGGTCGGGTAACACGTGGGTTGCGGGCGGGGCGGCGTTCCAGAACCTTCGGCTGTATCCGCGGCAGCACGTGTTGCCCAATGGAAAGGTCTTCGTTTCCGGCTCCAGTCCAAATACTCAAATGTATGACCCGACGACCAAGACGTTCGCCTTTGTCACAAACACCATTCGCAACTTGAATCGCGACTACGGAACCTCAGTTCTTTTGCCGCTGACTCCGGACAGCGGTTTTAAGCCCAAAGTGATGATCATGGGCGGCAACAACGGCGGCAATGATCCGGCTACCAATACGACCGAGCTGATTGATTTGTCGGTCGCAGCGCCGAAATGGGTCGCAGGACCACCGATGAATAAACCGCGCATACAGATGAACGCCACGATTCTACCGAACGGCAAGGTGCTTACCTCCGGAGGATCGGTTGCCAACGAGGATATCTCCACAGCCGTGAAGGACGCACAGATATATGACCCGGTTAATAACACATTTAGTCCTGCCAGCACAATGGAGTTTCCGCGTGTCTATCACTCGAATACTTTGCTCTTGCCGGATGCGACGGTAGTCGCGCTCGGTGGCAATCCAGAGCGCAAGACGTACCAACCGGATATAGAGGTTTACTCGCCGCCGTATTTATTCACGCCCAATGGCCAGATGGCCAAGCGCCCCACTATCACCGGCGTTGCACCGGGCCGGCTGCATTACGGAGATCAGTTTTACGTGACCACACCGGACGCCAATAGCATTAAGTCCGTCGTGCTGATTCGGGCCGGGGCTGCAACCCACTCCTTTGACTTTGAGCAGCGATTTGTAGGACTGACGTACCAGGTCGTCGGCGGCGGGTTACAGCCCAAGGCGCCGGCCAACGGTAATGTGGCACCTCCGGGATACTATTTGCTTTTCATTGTGAACAATGATGGCGTCCCGTCCGTGGCGAGGTTCGTGCATCTATCATAGAGGTGAATCCAGACGGAAAAATTGGAGTTGCGTCGGACGCGACAACCGATTGGCGGTTTGACAAGCCAATGGGTGTTAATGGACGATTCCCATGGAGGGCAGAACCGTCTTCTGTCTCGGTGGGGGCCAGGGCGTTAATCCACGATCGGGTGCGAGGGGCTCGGACCTTGTTTTTGGGAGTGCTTGTTGTGGAACTGCGTAAGGAATTCAAGTTTACGTCCGTTTCGGGACACGTCCCGCCATCCCAGGCAAGTAACCTCCTTGGGCCCCTGGCGGCACTAAGCGGCACTTGGAAAGGACAGGGATTTAACCAGATTCTGGCGCCCGTTTCACGCCGGCCAGGGCGACCCCCCCGCGCAGGATCGATTCCTTGAGCTGAATCAGACAATCGAAATCCTGCAATTTGAAGAAATTCCGGGTGACATTCCTAACAGAGGGCTGTTGCAGGCGGACATCAATCTACATGGCCTGAGGTATTTACAGCAGGTACAGGACGCCAATGTTCTTGGGCCCAACGGCGAACTGGCTGGCATCCATGTGGAACCGGGCATCTGGGTCGCCGTCCCGTTGACAACCAACCCGCAAGAACCGCCGACTGTGGCGCGGTTGGCGAATATTCCGCATGGCACGTCTCTGGTGGCACAGGGCACCGCGTTGCCACCCATCAGTGCTCCGCCAACGATCGAGCCTGTAAGCATCGCGCCCTTTGCAATCGGCACCCCACCGCCGCCAAACAACACCATAGCGGGACCACCGTTCACTGAAAGAGACCTCTCACAGCCGTCCGGTTTTCGGACGGACGCTGGAGATATCCCCAACGTCACGCAACAAATGGTAGATGACCCCAATACCGTGTTGCGGCTTGGGTTGGCAGGAAAGACAGTCATCTCCACCGTGACGCTTAAGATTTCGACTGTTGCACCCAATCCGCCGACCACCGGCGGCGGGACTTCCAACATTGCCTTCTTGCAAGGTGCCGCCGGCAGTCCGAATGCTGTGGCGGTTCAGATGAACGCGATCTTCTGGATCGAGACCCTTCAGGAACCCGACGGCCAGATTAAACACCAACTTCAGTATTCGCAGATCGTTCTGCTAAACTTCAATGGGTTCACCTGGCCGCATGTATCAGTGGCAACGCTTATCAAGCAATGAAGGAGCTGCCCCGGCGAAGGAAGACCTGACAGGCGAAAAAGGTGCGTGACAGGTGGGAGTCGGACCCGTCACGTTTTGACCTTTTAGATGAGAGGCCGTCGAAATGACGGGTCCGCCACACCGGAGCAGTTTTGCTCAGCATATTGCCCGCTTCGGTCACCGCAACCGACGTGACCTGGCGTGCGCTCGATACTCCAGTGTGTCGCTACCGAAGTTGATTACGCACACCTGCTCAATGACGGTCAGCCCTGCCGACCGTTCAGCCTTCGCACCCTGTATCCCCTTCCCACATCTAGTCGTAACGAGTGCAGGTCGCTTTCCATCCGCCCGCTATTGGTGGCTGCGGAATGGACGGCCAGCGGAGCGCGCAGGAGCACGAGATCCACCAGGCGCTCGCCGGCATCTGTGCTTGAAATCATTTGAAGGGTTTCTTGCGATTCGCAATCACGCCGCAGGCAGCGCCCCTTTGCTTGTGGGGCAAGTTTTCTCGGCTGCTAACCTGCCATTTCTCGTACCTTCGGGTTTCGATGCCGCCGAGGTGCTTAAATGGAAAACAGAACAATCAGCGCAGATGAAGCACGGCGGATTCACGATGCGCTCTTCCCCGGCGTGAATTACCTGTACCGGCTGCGTGATCGGATGGCAAAGGCTGGATTCGCGACGGACGATCCCGTATACCAGCTGGTGTGCAAAGCCTACGATGCGTCGCTCAGCCTACGACATGAGATGCACCATAAAGCGCAAGACCGGCATGGGATGCCCAGCGAAGGAATGACCATGTGCGGTCGATTCACCCTGCGAACAACCCCTGGCCTGTTGGAAAGTGCCCTGTCACTTTTTGACATTCCCGAGCTTCCGCCGCGCTTTAACATCTGTCCCACGCAGAATGTCGCGGCCATGAGGTTCGAGGCGGCCAGCTCCAAGCCGGCTTTTGTTACCCTTCGCTGGGGCCTGATTCCTGCCTGGGCCAAAACGCTCAAGGACAAACCGCAGCCGATCAACGCTAAGTCCGAAACCGTTGCCGAAAGCCGCATGTTCAAGAAGGCTTTTGAGACGAAGCGGTGCGTAATCTTGGCGGATGGGTTCTACGAGTGGACCCAGGCAGGGGACAAGAAACAGCCCCACTTTATTCATTTGGCCTCGGACGAACCCTTTGCCTTCGCTGGTCTGTGGAGTCACTGGGAAAGCAAGTCGGATGGTGAAGTGGTTGAAAGTTGCACGATCATGACGACAGAAGCGAATGAGTTGATGAAGCCCATCCACACCCGGATGCCAGTCATCCTGGACCGCACCGGGACAGCGGCTTGGTTGAAACCTGATAGAGACGCTGGGAATTTGACGCCGCTCATGCAGCCGTTCCCGGCCCACAAAATGGCGACGTACACGGTCGCCTTGCTCGTGAACAATCCGCGAAATGATGTGCCCGAATGCATCAAACCACTGGAGCTTCCATGAAACCTGGTTAGATTGCGGTAGCCAGAATTCAAGCTAGGTCGGCCGGCTGTTGAAAAATCCGGTTTTTTTGTTGCAGGCTGGATCTAGCCTGGTATCATCACCGCCAGTCCTGACGCGAGTTTTACTTGGTGACTGGGCGACGCCAAGCGAATCCACGCCAGGACTTTTTCACGCCCGTTGCCGCCAACCACGTTTCCCCCTTTGCTTACGCTCAGCCGTCTTTCCTGAATAGACCAGCCCCTAACCGCTCAGCTGGTCGGCGGCAACGCCGCCGTGTGACCTGTTCAGGAAAGTGCACGCTGCATTGAAACCGTTGACAACTTACCGCGCCCTCTGCCATGTTGGCGCGAGCGCCGTTGCCGGTGCGACTTGTTTACCGAGGGCTGAGGGCCAGGATTCATGGGATACGATTTGGTCACGCTTGACAAGGAGTACGCCGAGTACGGCCTCAGACGCCGCACGATTTTTCAAAGCAAAAGCCTTTACGCCGATTGCGGCCACTTTACCATCAGCGCCGCCGGCAAGCTGATCGAGCACCTTGGTCGCTTTGAGCGGGACCCGAACGAGTTGTCCCCTTTTACGCATAAACCCGTGCTCCGGCGCATTTATGTCGGCGACCAGGTCGTCGAATACCACGGCGACATTCTTCTTTACGGCCCGCAGACCAACAAGGGATCGGGAGAGTGGGTGGCCCGCTTCACTCATGGCCAGCTGGAGTGGGTTCGACCCGTCGAGGAATACCCGGACATCAACCACACCTACCTCGTCGCACAGGGCGCGAGGTAAGACAACTGGCCTTCATCTGTGTGTTGTCAACAGCCGCTGTGCTCGCGCACAGGCCAAAAGTCTGGATGTGACCTGGCGAAACAGCCCTGGAGGTAGCATCCCATAGTCGTATTTCGGGTGGTCGCTCCCAGGCATTGCTCGAAGATCGTGACCAGGCCAGCAAAAGCGGTTGATTTCGCTTACCACCACCCATGACCGTCCATCGTCCAGCCCCAAGCGCTGCCGTGTCGCTGGCGGCAACTCCACGGTTTCAGCCGGCGTTTTTGGTGGGCTGTGCATTACTGGAGCGACCGTTACCATTGTCTCCCCGCCTTCTTTTTCTGCGACGAGAACTACGACGCAGGGCCGGTCCTTGATGCCTTCCTCCCGGGCGCCGAGATGCTCGTCGTACCACAAATAGGAGTAGCGCAAAACCAGGCCAGGAACAGGTTGGGGCAGAGGCACAGACTAGCCTTGCAGTTCACTATCAAGGGGTGCGTATTCAGCAGGCACCTCGGCGTTTGCAATGGCAGCCAACTCCGCATTCGATAATGCGGAAACAGGAAGTGACTCGCGATCAAGGCGTTTGAGCCGTTTGAATTCGTCAGCCGACAAAAGCACTACCCGCTCGCGCCCATTGCTGGTGACCATGACCGGTTCAACCAACGCCCTATCCTGATAGTGGCCAATCTTCTTTTGAAAGTGCGAAGAAGGGACAAATTCCATAAAGCCCTCATGTGTTGTTAAGTCCCAACTATACAGTATCTCAGAATGTAATGTCAATTACGAACAATGCGTAGTTTACAGGTCTCGGTTTATGTTAGACCCTAACGCTAAATAACCACCTTTGTTTAGCGTTATTGCCTTAACCTTTCACGTCTGTGCATTGTCAACAACTTAGCACATAATGGTGTTATAGCACAAAGCTACGTGTTTTGACCGAGTCCGTGTTATTGCAATTTGTTGTATGACTGCTTTCCATGCTGCTTGACATAACCCGCAATTCGTGACACCATGAGTTTGCAACCATATATATTGAGTAGTCGCACCATGACGGACGTTCGCATTCGCAAAGTCGATGATTGGGTTTTGGATTCGCTGCGCCGTCAGGCCAAGCAGCAAGGAAAGAGCCTGGAAAACGAACTGCGCGATATCCTCACTGCAACCGCTGTCGCCAAAAGGCAGGCCATTGTCGAGGAAATGCGTGCGGCGCTCAAGGAACTCCAAGACAAATATGGCACGTTTTCTGACAGTACGATTTTGATCCGCGAAGAACGGGACGCACGCGGATGATCGTTATTGACGCCAACGTCGCGGTAAAGTGGTATATCCCCGAATCAGGTACTGAAACGGCTTTGGAGTTGATGAACGGCCACCATCAGCTCTTTGCTCCCCATCTCATTCGCTTGGAGGTTCTGACAGCCATTACGCGAAGGGTACGAAATGGGGAAGCGACTGAGGCTGAGGCGCGCAGCCAATGCAGCCGTTGGCACAACCACCTGCGTGAAGGCACCGTTACGCTTGTTCCCGATGACGATGTCCTTGAGGATGCCGTTGAACTCTCTTACCGTGCGTTGCATCCGCTGTTGGATTGCATGTACCTGGCAACTGCCAAGCGATTTGACGCGGAGTTGGTCACTGCTGACCGGAAGCTGCATAATCGTGCGAAACCTGTTTACGGCAAGATTACTGTTCTTGCCGGCTGTGAAAGCAACTGAGCGAATCGCATTATGACTGAAACTGGCCTTCCTGTCCTCGCCGCAATACAACCCACGCAGTTGCCGAAAGCAGCTTTGTTACCTCTATCCATTGTCAAAGCCGGGCCGGCGGCTCGTTTTGCCTGGGAGGAGTTCTTTGCGGCCAGCCTCAGAAATCCACACACTCGCGCCGCGTACAGCCGAGCCGTCAAACAGTTTTTGACCTGGCTGGGGCCCGGCGTTGCTTTGACAGACATCACGCCGGCCATGGTCGGCAGCTATTTCGACCAGCACGGCGGCAGCCCCGCCACCAAGAAACTGGCACTGGCCGCCATTCGCGGGCTATTCGACCGGATGGTGAACAGGCATGTCATTATCCTGAATCCGGCAGCATCCGTCCGCGGCGAGCGATACGAAGTCATTGAGGGCAAGACACCGGAGATCACCGTCGAGCAGGCCCGCACGCTGCTGAAATCCATTCGACTCAGCAAAACCGTGCAACATGCCGACCGTGAAATCACTGTGCCGTTAACGGTCGGCCTTCGCGACCGCGCCATTATAGGCATGCTCATTTATACTGCCGCCCGCGCCGGCGCCGTGGCCAAGCTGCGGCTCAAGCATTTCACCTGGGATGGTAGCCAGTGGACGCTCCGCTTCGAAGAAAAAGGTGGAAAATCCAGGGAAATCCCGGTCAGGCACGATCTCCAGGGCTTCATCCTGGACTACATTGCCGCTGCCGATCTTGCCAACGCTCCGCGTGACACGCCGCTGTTTCGTAGCGCTCGCCGCACAAGCGGTAAGCTTACCATCATGGATATGAGCGGCGTCGATCTTTGCCGGATGGTCAAGCGCCGGCTCAAAGACGCGGGTTTGCCCAGCCGCCTGTCGCCACATTCGTTTCGCGTTGCCACCATTACGGATCTTCTAACCCAAGGCATTCCTCTCGAAGACGCTCAATATCTGGCCGGCCAAAGTGATCCGAGGACGACCCGCTTGTATGATCGAAGGCAAAAGCGGATTACCAGGAATACCGTTGAACGCATTACGATCTGAAACCGCACATGCCCATCCAGTCTGCCAAACCCACCATCCCCAACCTGCTGCTTGAGCGGGATCCGGAACTCGTCGAGCGCCTGGCGGCCTTCCGCACCAGGTCAACGACATGCTGGCCGATAAACTCGCGGCTCACTCGCTGAACGATCCGGCGTTTCGCCTCAAGGAGTGCCCACATTCGCTTGCCGACGTGAGAGCTACGGCCATCATTTTGCGTATGCTCACTAAGCCCTTGTGGGACTCAGACGATCTTATGCTTTACGACAAGTATTGGCGCCAGGCCACTTGTACGGACCTGTTCGGCGATGAATTCGTAGCCGATCACCACCGCATCCAACAAAGTGTGCATTTGATCCGAAAACAACTGCAAGGCCCCGGCACTTCGCTGTATTAGCAAGTCATTTTTGCGCCTCGGATGTACACTCGGATGGCCTCGTTGAGTTCCGGCTCCACGCAGCAGGAACCGACCGGATGCCATCAATTCAGATAGGGCCGCTCTGGAGGGTGCCGCACGGCAAGACACGTCGTTTGTATCGCAGTTCTCAACACTTTCCCCACGCCACTGTCCCTTGGAGCCGTCAAGGACTTAATGAAACAAAAACGAAGCGGGGAAAACCCAGCAGCTCCAAGGAGTGACATTTCAGTGGCGATTACGATTGATTCGCATTTGCAAAAAGTGGAATGCAGGCAAGCGTAGGCTGGGTGCGGCGGGGCACGTAATAGTTAAAACTCCGTCAATGAATCAGTGCCAACCGAAACAACCAGCCACCATGCCCATTAACAATTGGTTAAACCGCAACGTAGCCAAAAGGTGGCCATTTAATGCAGTTTTGTGATGAAAACCAAGGGCTAGGTATTAACTAAATCTTTATCCAGAAGGGTTAAAATGATATAATAAACCAAATAGGTCTGCGGCATGGGATTGGTCAAAAAGACGATAAGTTGCATCACCTGCCTTTCGGTAGCGCTTTCTTGCGTATTACCGCCGCCCGCGTACGCCAATCCGACCGGCGGCGTCGTGGCGCCGGGACAGGCGACGATCACGCAATCCGGCAACACGCTCGACATTACCCAGCAAAGCAACAAGGCGGTCATCGACTGGCGCGGCTTCGACATCGCGCCGGGTGAGACGACGCAGTTCTTCCAGCCCTCCAGCGGTTCCCTCGCGCTCAACCGCGTGGACAGCAACAGCGCCAGCCTTATCCAGGGAACGCTGCTGGCCAACGGCAACATCATCATCCTCAACCAGAACGGCGTGATGTTCGGCGCCGGCAGCAAGGTGGATGTGAACGGGCTCGTCGCCACCACCGCCGGCATCAGCAACAACGCCTTCATGAACGCGGTGGGCAATACGTTCACCTTCAACCAGCCGGGCAATCCCAATGCCTCCATCATCAACAACGGCACCATCACCGCCGCGCAGGCGGGCTTAGTCGGGCTGGTCGCGCCGAACGTGGCCAATAACGGCACCATCAACGTTAAACTCGGCAAAGTGCAGCTGGCGTCCGGCGACACGTTCGCCCTGGACATGTACGGCGACGGTCTGATGCAGGTCGCCATCAGCGACTCCACGGCGCAGGCGCTGGCGAGTAGCGGCCAGCAGCAAACCGTCATCAACGCCGGCACGATTAATGCGGCGGGCGGCAAGGTCGCGCTCACGGCGGCGGCGGGGAGCCAGATTGTCAACAGCCTGATTAGCGTGCCGGGTGAAATCAATGCGCCGGCCGTCGCCCAGCAGAACGGCGAGATACTCATCTACGCCCAGGGTAGCAACCTGTCCCCCGAAGCCTTGGCGAAGGGGAGCGCGTGCAAAAAACCGGGAGCAGCGAGGTGCTGGTCTCCGGCACGCTCGATGCCAGCGGCAAACAATCGGGACAGACCGGCGGCACGATTCAGGTGCTGGGCGATCACGTCGCGGTGCTCTCCGGCGGTGTGATTGATGTGTCCGGCGATGCCGGCGGCGGCACGGTGCCGCATCGGCGGGGACTTCCACGGGCAGGGGGCAACGCCCACCGCGCAAGCCACCGTCGTACAGCAAGGCGCCACCATCAACGCCAACGCCATCACCACCGGCAACGGCGGCAACGTCACCGTGTGGGCCGATGATTACACCGACTACGAAGGCTTCATCGAAGCCAGAGGCGGCAGCCAATCCGGCAACGGCGGATTTGTTGAAACGTCGGGCAAGCTGAATCTTGACATGAGCGGACTCGTCGATGCTTCCGCGGCATTCGGCAATCCCGGCATCTGGCTGATGGATCCTAACAACCTGACCGTCAACGGCAGCACCACCACCAATGCCGGCAGCAGCCCAAGCTGGACGGCGGGCGGCGGCGGCGGCAACGTCCTGAACACCGACATCAACACGGCGCTCAACGGCGGCACGGCGGTTACGCTCACCGCTACCGGCGTCATCGAAATTTCCGCCAACATCAGCAAAACCTCCGGCGCCACTACCAGCCTGACGCTGAGCGCCGGCCAAGACATCACTATGGACACCAACACCTCAATTACCTCAACCAGTAATGCACTGAACGTCACCTTTGACGCCGACACCGCAGGATCCGGCGGCGCTATCGTCATGAATACCGGCAGCAGCATCACTACCAACAATGGCAGCGTTACCTTCGGCGGTAATGAGGCAACCCCTTCCAACATCGTTGCCGGAACCGGTTACGCCATCGGCGATGCCACCTATGCCGCCGGCATCAACATCAACGGCGCCACGGTCAACGCCGGCAGCGGCACGGTTATCATGAATGGCCAGGGCTACGGCAGCGCCGCCAATGCCTATGGCGTCGAAGTGCAGGCTGCAGGGGTGGTTGAAGGCTCCGGCGCCGTTACTGTCTACGGCCAGGGCGGCGGCGGCGGCGGTAACGGCGGCGATTACGGCGTTTATGTCACCGGCTCCAGCAGCACGATCGAAACCACCGGCGCGGGCGGTGCGCTCACGGTTTACGGCACCGGCGGCGATGCCAGCGGCAATGGCAACAGCAACGAAGGCATCTATGTCACTGGGAGCGGCAGCCTTCAGGCCACCAGCACCGGAACAATTACTATCAATGGCACTGGCGGCGGCGGTGGCGGCAGTGCTTTTAACAACTTCGGACTCTTTGTCTCAGGCGGGTCCATTACCGGCGCCGGCGGCGCGATGTCCATCACCGGAACGGGCAGCACTAGCAGCGGCGGCACCCGTGGCATACGGATGGACACCGGTGCTACCATCACCAACACCGGTAGCGGCACCATCGGCATCACCGCCACTTCGGATGGCACAGGCGCTAGTTCAAATCAAGGCATGTACCTTTCCGGCGCCGGCGGCGGCAATTCGATCATCTCCACAGTAAATGGCAACATTACCATTAATGCCACCGGCGGCGGCAGCGGCACCTCTGGCGGTGGTGGCAATGCTGCCCTTGGCAATAATGGCCTGGAAATCGACAGCGGCACGATCAAGACCACCGGCACCGGCAATCTCAACATCACCGGCAACGCCGGCAGCGGCAGCGGCGGCAACAATCAAGGCATCTTTGTCAATGTAGCCAACGGCATTCAGACCACCAGCAACGGCGGCATTACTCTGAATGGCACCGGCGGCGGCACCGGCAGCGGCGATTACGGAATAAACCTCAACAACTCGATCTCCACCGGCGGTTCGGGAGCGATCAACATCACCGGCAACGGCGCCAACGGCGCGGCGGATATCTTCAATAACGTCAACGCCGCCACCGTCGGCGGCGCATCGGCCACCGGCAATATCACCTTTAATGCCAATACCGCCACTTTTGGAACTATCACCGCCCAGACCACCGGCAAGGTCGCGTTTAATGTCAACACCACGACCGACGGTATCGGCGTGGCCGGCGGCGCCGGAACGCTGCTGCTCCCCACCGGCAGCGGTAATATATTGAATGACATCTCCGGTGCGTCCGAAATCGACATCGGCAGCGCCGGCAACACCAACACCATAACCATCGACGCGATCAGCACCGCTATCCCCATCAAGTTCATCACCGGCAGCTCGGGCGACAACCTGATCAACGGCGCCGTTACCGGCACCGGCAGCGCCAGCCTCACCTTCACCGGCCCGACCACCGTCGGCGGCAGCTATACCGTATCGACCAGCAACGAAGCGATCAGCTTCAGCAGCACCGTCGATGACAGCACCGCCAACACCGATACGCTCACCGTCAACTCCGGTGCGACCGGCACCATCACCTTCACCGGCGCCGTCGGCGCCACCAAAAAGCTGGCCAGCCTCGCCGTCACCGGCCCAACCACCCTCGATGGCAACGTCACCACCGGCGGCAACCAGACCTACAACAGCGCTGTTACGCTCGGCGCCAGCGATACGCTCACCACCACCAACTCCAACGTCACCTTCACCGGCGCGGTCAACGGCACCGGCAGCGGCGCGAGAGCCTCACCGTCAGCGACGGCACCGCTACCACCACCTTCAGCAGCACCATCGGCGCTCTGAGCCGCTCAACAACCTCACACTCACAGACGACGCCGTCAGCTTCAACGGCAACATCAAAGGCACCGGCACGCTCACCATCCAGCCTTCCACCGCCAGCCAGGCGGTGAACATGAACAACGGCGCCAGCGGCCTCTATCTTTCCACCACCGAAATCGGCTATATCCAGAATGATTGGGCGGCAGTGGCTATCGGCAACAGCAGTGATACCGGTACCATGACGCTGGGCAGCGCCACCTGGATCGTCCCCACTACCTTTACCACGGGCAGTTCGGGCAATATCACCGTCACAGGCACGCAGACTGGCACCGGCAGCGCCAGCCTCACCTTCGCCGGCCCGACGGCGCTTAACTACGCCGGCACCGACGCTACCACCACCAACGAGGCCATTACCTTTGACAGCGCGGTGACGGTGGGTGCTGGCGTCACCATCAACGCCGGAACGGCAACGACCGACTTTGCATCCACCGTCGCTGGCGGCAATGCCCTCACCGTGACCGACAGCGGCGGCGCCGTGGTGTTCGGATCGACGGTCGGCTCCGGCACGGCGCTGTCCAGCCTGACCACCACCGGCACGACTACGCTGGACAGCAATGTGACTACCACGGGCAACCAGACCTATAACAGCGCCGTAGTTTTAGGGGGCAATGATACGCTTAACAGCAACAGCGGTAGCGCCAACGGCAATATCGACTTCGCCTCCACCGTCAACGGCAACTATGCCCTGACCGTCACCTCCGGCTCGGGCACTGACACCTTCGCCGGCATCGTCGGCGGCGGCACCAAGCTCGCCTCCTTAAGCGACACCACCACCGGCGCTATCGACCTCAACACCACCGCCGTCAGCACCCAGGGCGCCGCCGGCCAGACCTACAGCGGACCGGTCGTCCTCGGCGCTTCCCCGACCCTCGATTCCTCGACCGGCAACGGCAGCATCGGCTTCACCTCGACCATAGCCGATGGCACCTCCGATACGCATGCGCTGGTGGTCAATGCCGGCTCGGGCAACGTCAGCTTCGACGCGGCGGTGGGCACCACCGAGCTGGCGAGCCTCGCCGCCACCGGCGCTACCATCACCGTGGGCGGCAACGTCACCTCCGGCGGCAACCAGACCTACAGCGGCGCCGTCACCATCGCTGGCACTGATACGCTGAACGCCAGCAGCGGCAATGGCAACATCACCTTCGCCAACACGGTCGACGACACCACGGCCAACACTGATGCGCTTGTTGTGAATGCTGGCACCGGAACCGTCACCTTCGGCGGCACGGTGGGTGCTACCAACAAACTAGCCAGCCTCGCCGTCACCGGCCCGACCATTCTGAATGCCAACGTCACCACCGGCGGCAACCAGACCTATAACAGCGCCGTCACCATCGCCGGAGCCGACACGCTGAGCAGCAGCTTCGCTAACGGCAACATCACCTTCGCCGCCGCCGTCAACGACACCAGCGCCAATACCGACGCGCTCACCGTCAATGCGGGGACCGGCACTATCACCTTCGACTCAACCGTTGGTGCGACTACGAAACTTGCCAGCCTGACGCTGACCGGCCCGACTATTCTGGATGGCAACGTCACCACCGGCAGCAACCAGACCTATAACAGCGCCGTGACCATCGCCGGAGCCGACACGCTGAGCAGCAGCTTCGCTAACGGCAACGTCACCTTCGGCTCGACCGTCGATGACACCACGGCGAATACCGACGCGCTGGTGGTCAATACCGGCACCGGCACCATCACCTTCACCGGCGCCGTCGGCGCCACCAAAAAGCTGGCCAGCCTCGCCGTCACCGGCCCAACCACCCTCGATGGCAACGTCACCACCGGCGGCAACCAGACCTACAACAGCGCCGTTACGCTCGGCGCCAGCGATACGCTCACCACCACCAACTCCAACGTCACCTTCACCGGCGCGGTCAACGGCACCGGCAGCGGCGCGCAGAGCCTCACCGTCAGCGACGGCACCGCTACCACCACCTTCAGCAGCACCATCGGCGCGTCTGAGCCGCTCAACAACCTCACACTCACAGACGACGCCGTCAGCTTCAACGGCAACATCAAAGGCACCGGCACGCTCACCATCCAGCCTTCCACCGCCAGCCAGGCGGTGAACATGAACAACGGCGCCAGCGGCCTCTATCTTTCCACCACCGAAATCGGCTATATCCAGAATGATTGGGCGGCAGTGGCTATCGGCAACAGCAGTGATACCGGTACCATGACGCTGGGCAGCGCCACCTGGATCGTCCCCACTACCTTTACCACGGGCAGTTCGGGCAATATCACCGTCACAGGCACGCAGACTGGCACCGGCAGCGCCAGCCTCACCTTCGCCGGCCCGACGGCGCTTAACTACGCCGGCACCGACGCTACCACCACCAACGAGGCCATTACCTTTGACAGCGCGGTGACGGTGGGTGCTGGCGTCACCATCAACGCCGGAACGGCAACGACCGACTTTGCATCCACCGTCGCTGGCGGCAATGCCCTCACCGTGACCGACAGCGGCGGCGCCGTGGTGTTCGGATCGACGGTCGGCTCCGGCACGGCGCTGTCCAGCCTGACCACCACCGGCACGACTACGCTGGACAGCAATGTGACTACCACGGGCAACCAGACCTATAACAGCGCCGTAGTTTTAGGGGGCAATGATACGCTTAACAGCAACAGCGGTAGGCCAACGGCAATATCGACTTCGCCTCCACCGTCAACGGCAACTATGCCCTGACCGTCACCTCCGGCTCGGGCACTGACACCTTCGCCGGCATCGTCGGCGGCGGCACCAAGCTCGCCTCCTTAAGCGACACCACCACCGGCGCTATCGACCTCAACACCACCGCCGTCAGCACCCAGGCGCCGCCGGCCAGACCTACAGCGGACCGGTCGTCCTCGGCGCTTCCCCGACCCTCGATTCCTTGACCGGCAACGGCAGCATCGGCTTCACCTCGACCATAGCCGATGGCACCTCCGATACGCATGCGCTGGTGGTCAATGCCGGCTCGGGCAACGTCAGCTTCGACGCGGCGGTGGGCACCACCGAGCTGGCGAGCCTCGCCGCCACCGGCGCTACCATCACCGTGGGCGGCAACGTCACCTCCGGCGGCAACCAGACCTACAGCGGCGCCGTCACCATCGCTGGCACTGATACGCTGAACGCCAGCAGCGGCAATGGCAACATCACCTTCGCCAACACGGTCGACGACACCACGGCCAACACTGATGCGCTTGTTGTGAATGCTGGCACCGGAACCGTCACCTTCGGCGGCACGGTGGGTGCTACCAACAAACTAGCCAGCCTCGCCGTCACCGGCCCGACCATTCTGAATGCCAACGTCACCACCGGCGGCAACCAGACCTATAACAGCGCCGTCACCATCGCCGGAGCCGACACGCTGAGCAGCAGCTTCGCTAACGGCAACATCACCTTCGCCGCCGCCGTCAACGACACCAGCGCCAATACCGACGCGCTCACCGTCAATGCGGGGACCGGCACTATCACCTTCGACTCAACCGTTGGTGCGACTACGAAACTTGCCAGCCTGACGCTGACCGGCCCGACTATTCTGGATGGCAACGTCACCACCGGCAGCAACCAGACCTATAACAGCGCCGTGACCATCGCCGGAGCCGACACGCTGAGCAGCAGCTTCGCTAACGGCAACGTCACCTTCGGCTTCGACCGTCGATGACACCACGGCGAATACCGACGCGCCTGGTGGTCAATACCGGCACCGGCACCATCACCTTCACCGGCGCCGTCGGCGCCACCAAAAAGCTGGCCAGCCTCGCCGTCACCGGCCCAACCACCCTCGATGGCAACGTCACCACCGGCGGCAACCAGACCTACAACAGCGCTGTTACGCTCGGCGCCAGCGATACGCTCACCACCACCAACTCCAACGTCACCTTCACCGGCGCGGTCAACGGCACCGGCAGCGGCGCGCAGAGCCTCACCGTCAGCGACGGCACCGCTACCACCACCTTCAGCAGCACCATCGGCGCGTCTGAGCCGCTCAACAACCTCACACTCACAGACGACGCCGTCAGCTTCAACGGCAACATCAAAGGCACCGGCACGCTCACCATCCAGCCTTCCACCGCCAGCCAGGCGGTGAACATGAACAACGGCGCCAGCGGCCTCTATCTTTCCACCACCGAAATCGGCTATATCCAGAATGATTGGGCGGCAGTGGCTATCGGCAACAGCAGTGATACCGGTACCATGACGCTGGGCAGCGCCACCTGGATCGTCCCCACTACCTTTACCACGGGCAGTTCGGGCAATATCACCGTCACAGGCACGCAGACTGGCACCGGCAGCGCCAGCCTCACCTTCGCCGGCCCGACGGCGCTTAACTACGCCGGCACCGACGCTACCACCACCAACGAGGCCATTACCTTTGACAGCGCGGTGACGGTGGGTGCTGGCGTCACCATCAACGCCGGAACGGCAACGACCGACTTTGCATCCACCGTCGCTGGCGGCAATGCCCTCACCGTGACCGACAGCGGCGGCGCCGTGGTGTTCGGATCGACGGTCGGCTCCGGCACGGCGCTGTCCAGCCTGACCACCACCGGCACGACTACGCTGGACAGCAATGTGACTACCACGGGCAACCAGACCTATAACAGCGCCGTAGTTTTAGGGGGCAATGATACGCTTAACAGCAACAGCGGTAGCGCCAACGGCAATATCGACTTCGCCTCCACCGTCAACGGCAACTATGCCCTGACCGTCACCTCCGGCTCGGGCACTGACACCTTCGCCGGCATCGTCGGCGGCGGCACCAAGCTCGCCTCCTTAAGCGACACCACCACCGGCGCTATCGACCTCAACACCACCGCCGTCAGCACCCAGGGCGCCGCCGGCCAGACCTACAGCGGACCGGTCGTCCTCGGCGCTTCCCCGACCCTCGATTCCTCGACCGGCAACGGCAGCATCGGCTTCACCTCGACCATAGCCGATGGCACCTCCGATACGCATGCGCTGGTGGTCAATGCCGGCTCGGGCAACGTCAGCTTCGACGCGGCGGTGGGCACCACCGAGCTGGCGAGCCTCGCCGCCACCGGCGCTACCATCACCGTGGGCGGCAACGTCACCTCCGGCGGCAACCAGACCTACAGCGGCGCCGTCACCATCGCTGGCACTGATACGCTGAACGCCAGCAGCGGCAATGGCAACATCACCTTCGCCAACACGGTCGACGACACCACGGCCAACACTGATGCGCTTGTTGTGAATGCTGGCACCGGAACCGTCACCTTCGGCGGCACGGTGGGTGCTACCAACAAACTAGCCAGCCTCGCCGTCACCGGCCCGACCATTCTGAATGCCAACGTCACCACCGGCGGCAACCAGACCTATAACAGCGCCGTCACCATCGCCGGAGCCGACACGCTGAGCAGCAGCTTCGCTAACGGCAACATCACCTTCGCCGCCGCCGTCAACGACACCAGCGCCAATACCGACGCGCTCACCGTCAATGCGGGGACCGGCACTATCACCTTCGACTCAACCGTTGGTGCGACTACGAAACTTGCCAGCCTGACGCTGACCGGCCCGACTATTCTGGATGGCAACGTCACCACCGGCAGCAACCAGACCTATAACAGCGCCGTGACCATCGCCGGAGCCGACACGCTGAGCAGCAGCTTCGCTAACGGCAACGTCACCTTCGGCTCGACCGTCGATGACACCACGGCGAATACCGACGCGCTGGTGGTCAATACCGGCACCGGCACCATCACCTTCACCGGCGCCGTCGGCGCCACCAAAAAGCTGGCCAGCCTCGCCGTCACCGGCCCAACCACCCTCGATGGCAACGTCACCACCGGCGGCAACCAGACCTACAACAGCGCTGTTACGCTCGGCGCCAGCGATACGCTCACCACCACCAACTCCAACGTCACCTTCACCGGCGCGGTCAACGGCACCGGCAGCGGCGCGCAGAGCCTCACCGTCAGCGACGGCACCGCTACCACCACCTTCAGCAGCACCATCGGCGCGTCTGAGCCGCTCAACAACCTCACACTCACAGACGACGCCGTCAGCTTCAACGGCAACATCAAAGGCACCGGCACGCTCACCATCCAGCCTTCCACCGCCAGCCAGGCGGTGAACATGAACAACGGCGCCAGCGGCCTCTATCTTTCCACCACCGAAATCGGCTATATCCAGAATGATTGGGCGGCAGTGGCTATCGGCAACAGCAGTGATACCGGTACCATGACGCTGGGCAGCGCCACCTGGATCGTCCCCACTACCTTTACCACGGGCAGTTCGGGCAATATCACCGTCACAGGCACGCAGACTGGCACCGGCAGCGCCAGCCTCACCTTCGCCGGCCCGACGGCGCTTAACTACGCCGGCACCGACGCTACCACCACCAACGAGGCCATTACCTTTGACAGCGCGGTGACGGTGGGTGCTGGCGTCACCATCAACGCCGGAACGGCAACGACCGACTTTGCATCCACCGTCGCTGGCGGCAATGCCCTCACCGTGACCGACAGCGGCGGCGCCGTGGTGTTCGGATCGACGGTCGGCTCCGGCACGGCGCTGTCCAGCCTGACCACCACCGGCACGACTACGCTGGACAGCAATGTGACTACCACGGGCAACCAGACCTATAACAGCGCCGTAGTTTTAGGGGGCAATGATACGCTTAACAGCAACAGCGGTAGCGCCAACGGCAATATCGACTTCGCCTCCACCGTCAACGGCAACTATGCCCTGACCGTCACCTCCGGCTCGGGCACTGACACCTTCGCCGGCATCGTCGGCGGCGGCACCAAGCTCGCCTCCTTAAGCGACACCACCACCGGCGCTATCGACCTCAACACCACCGCCGTCAGCACCCAGGGCGCCGCCGGCCAGACCTACAGCGGACCGGTCGTCCTCGGCGCTTCCCCGACCCTCGATTCCTCGACCGGCAACGGCAGCATCGGCTTCACCTCGACCATAGCCGATGGCACCTCCGATACGCATGCGCTGGTGGTCAATGCCGGCTCGGGCAACGTCAGCTTCGACGCGGCGGTGGGCACCACCGAGCTGGCGAGCCTCGCCGCCACCGGCGCTACCATCACCGTGGGCGGCAACGTCACCTCCGGCGGCAACCAGACCTACAGCGGCGCCGTCACCATCGCTGGCACTGATACGCTGAACGCCAGCAGCGGCAATGGCAACATCACCTTCGCCAACACGGTCGACGACACCACGGCCAACACTGATGCGCTTGTTGTGAATGCTGGCACCGGAACCGTCACCTTCGGCGGCACGGTGGGTGCTACCAACAAACTAGCCAGCCTCGCCGTCACCGGCCCGACCATTCTGAATGCCAACGTCACCACCGGCGGCAACCAGACCTATAACAGCGCCGTCACTCTCGGCGGTAACGCTACCCTTAACTCCGGCACGGCGACGACGGACTTCGCCTCTACCGTTGCCACCGGCAGCTATAACCTGACGCTGACCGGTGACAACCTCACCCTCGGCGCCAACATGACCGGCACCGGTGCGCTTACCATCCAGCCCTACACCGCTGGCACCAACCTGCATATCAATGACGGCACCAGCAGCGGCCTTTTCCTCAACAGTACCGAGATTGGCTATGTCAACAATGCCAGCTGGAGCGGCATCACCATCGGTAATGCATTCGATACGGGGTTGATGACCGTCGGTGCGACGACATGGAATGCGCCGCTGACGTTGCTGAATGGCAGCGGCAAAATCACCCTGGCCGGGTGCAGACGATGGGCGGGAATACGTTCTACGCCAACACTACCTCGGGTAATCTTACCCTGAACAGCGGCGCCGGGGTAACCAGCACCGCCGCGGGCAACGCCATCGTCGTGGCGACGGGCAACGATTTCATCAACAACTCGGGTTCCAATACGCCGTTTGTGGTTACCGGTGGCGGCCGGTTCATCGGTTATTCCGCCGCGAAGCAAAGTGATACCAACCCGGTAACCGATCAGCAGGAGATCGTCGGCTTTACCTATAACACCCTGGCTCCCGGCGCCATCGTGCCTGCAACCTATAACGGCACACAGAACACCTGGGTCTATGATTCCGCCAGCGGCACCATCACCATTGTCGCCAACAACCAGAGCATGACCTATGGCGGAACGGTGCCAGCCTTCACCTACCAGTTCACCTGCTCCAGCGGCTGCCTCCAGAGCAGCGTGATGAGCGGATCGCTAACCACCAACGCTTCCACCAGCACCTCCGGCAATTACAACACCAATGCCTATAACGGCAATAGCCCGTGGAGCATTCTCCAGGGCACGCTGGCGGACAATAACGGCTATACCATTAACTTCACTGCCGGCACCTTCGCCGTTACTCCCAAGACCCTTACCGTCTCGGGCATGCTCGCCACCAGCAAAACCTATGACGGTACCGCTACTGCCGCCATCAACAACGCGGGCGATACTCTCGTCGGCATCGTGTCTGGCTTCCAGAATGCCGGCGGCGGGCCGGTTGATTCCGTTACCCTCAACACCGCCACTACTGCCACCTTCGCCAGCAGGAACGTCGGCAACCAGACCGTCACCGGATCGGGCTTCAGCGTCAGCGGCCTCGATGCCAATGACTACAGCCTCTCCCAGCCCACCGCTACCGCCACCATCTCGCCCCTGGCCATCACCATCACCGCCAACGCGCAAAACGCCACCTACGGCGATACGCTCGGCGCGCTAACCTACGGCACCAATATCAGCCTGGCGGCCGGCGATTCCTTCAACGCCGGCGCTCGGCCTGAGCAATGAAAGCAATACTACCAAGAACGCCGGTACCGTACTGTCACACGCCAACGGTTTCGACGTCACCGGCAGCACGGGCAACAGCGGCCCCGCCGGGCAGTACAGCATCGTCCAGAACACGCTGGCCATCAATGACGGCAATAGCGGCAACAATTACACCGTCACCTACGTTCCCGCTAACCTGACGTTGGCCACTAAGGCACTGACTGACACCGGCTTCGCCGTCACCGGCCGGCAATATGACGGCATGACCGATGCCACCATTACCAGCAACGGCTCGCTCACCGGCGGCGGTAGCATTAGCTCGGATGGCGAATATATCACCGGCGACAGTGTCTCGATTGCCCCCGGCGGTTCGGCTACCTTCGGCAGCAGGAACGCCGGAACCGAGACCGCTACTGGCAGCCTGACCCTGGCCGGCAGCCAGGCTGGCGACTACACGTTGACCGCGCCCACCGCCACTGCCACCATCAGCAAGGCGACGCTGGACATCACCGCCAACGCCCAATCCGCTACCTATGCCGATACGCTTGCGCGCTGACCTACAGCGAGTCAGGACTGCAGACCGGCGATTCGATGAACGGCGGTGCGCTCGGCGTCACCAATGAGAACAGCACCACCAGCGCCGCCGGCACCGTGCTCAGCCACGCCAACGGCTTCGATGTCTCGCACAGCCCCTTCGCCATCGTCCAGAACACGCTTGGCGTTTCCGACGGCAACGGCGGCGGCAATTACAATATCGTTTATACCGGCGCCAATCTGGTGCTGTCCGCCAAGGCGCTCACCGACACCGGCTTTACGGTTTCCGGCCGCGCCTATGACGGCACTACCAATGCCACCATCAGCAGTAACGGATCGCTTACCGGCGGCGGCAGTGTCAGCAGCGACGACGAATACATCACCGGCGACGCCGTCTCGATCGCCGGCGGCGGAACGGCCACCTTCGGCAACAGGAACGCCGGCCTGGAGACCGCTACCGGCAGCCTGACTCTGGCCGGTGGCCAGGCAGGCGATTACATCCTGACCCAGCCCACGGCGACTGCTACCATCAGCCAGGAAGCGCTAACCATCACCGCCCAGACCAGCACCAGGACCTATGACGGCACCACCGGCTCCATCGTTACGCCAACCATCACTGGCGGTACACTCGGTACCGGCGATACCGCCGACTTCAGCGAGGTCTACAATAGCAAGAACGTCGGCACCGGCCTGACGCTGACAGCTTCAGGCAGTGTCTCCGACGGCAACGGCGGCAATAACTACACCTACAGCTTCGTTACCAACGGCACGGGTATTATCACTGTAAAAGCCCTGACCGTGACGGCGAATAACCAAACCATCGTCGTTGGCAGCCCCGACCCGGCGCTGACCTATAGCTATACCGGCCTGGCCAGCGGCGATGTCAGCGCCACCTTCACCGGTGCGCTTTCCCGCATCGGCAATAATAACGTCGGCACGTACAGCATTCTGCAAAATACGCTGGCGGCAAGCGGGAATTACACCATTGGCGTCTATGACCCCGGCGTCTTTACTATTAACGCTGCGGCCAGCACTTCCAACACGAATATCCCCAGCACAGTGCGCCTAGTGCCACAAGATCCATCCCTTGGAGATGGCGGAATTCTTTGTTATGCCGGAGTGGATGGGACGGACTTGACAGCAGGATTTCCTGGAGCGTCTTGTGGGTCCAAAGGCGCAGCCAGCGACCCAGTAGGTGGCAGTGAACCAAACCACAACGCCTCATTATTGTCACCCAATGCGTCATAGATCGCTGCGGGCAGGGATCAGAGCAAATAACGGCTGACAAGCCAGGAAACTTGATGCATCATCTGATGGGCTAGACCCAACAGTCGTGTCACCAGGGGCCATTTGGCAAGCAACGCACTGAATCACCGCAGTCGTTTTCTGACTGCTGCTACGTTATCCTCATAGCCCCTCGAAGCGTGCCACGGCGGTGCGGGTTGTGCGGAGATTAGGATACGGCGCTGTCTATCGGGGTTCGAGTAGCAACGGAGGAGAAAAGGCGGATTCAGAAGTCTTCAAGCGTTTCTACAGTCCCCGCCCCGCCGCCGGAAAGACAATCCCCGTCACATTTGCCAGCAGTCGTTCCTTGGTCACCGCGTCCACGTGCTGGTAAGCCTCGCCCGCCAAAACCGTGGCCAGCCGCTGCTGGAATGCGGCCCGACGCATGTCACGATGTAATGCGTGGCTACGGGCCTGGATTTGGTCCCATTGCTGATCGGCCCGGAGCAACGCAACCCGAAACTGCCTTGTCATGGCCGTGTCGTTAATGTGGCGCCCACCCAGCCTGACCGGAAAAGACAGGAACGTGGACTCCAGGTCGCGTTTGCGACCCGGCCCAGCGGCCCGCGACGCGTCATCGGTTTCGCCAATGTCGCCCCTCATAACGCGGCTTAGATGCGCTTTGACGTGTGCACAATACTCCCGCGCCACACGGTGGGCAGCACTGAACCCCACGCGGTCGGAGAGCTGGTCGTATTCGACGTAAATACAGTACGTGCCCTCATTGAAACCCTTGTCGAGCTTCACCCGCAGACCCGCCCGGTCCTGCCGGTGCTCGGCCAGTACCTCGAAATCCTCGCCCGTCATGCCATCTCTCGCCCCTTTGCACTCGCCATTGTCATTGCCCATCGCGCCGGGCACGAAAAGGCCTGGATTAGTCAGTAGTCGAGTTCCCTGCAGCGCTCAAGGCTGGCACTCTGAATCCGGTCGAGCAGGTCTTTCGCCGCGTCCCGGCCTTTTTGCTTGATGATGTTGCCGAAGGAAACGCTATCAACCACCACGTCCTGCTTGATCACCAGCCATTCGTCACCAGCATTTTTTTGTTGAACTACGCACAGGTCACCGCGCCAAAATGCCTGGCCCACGCACCAGTTTCCTTGCTCGAATTTGTCGAGCAGTTCATTGTCGTTGCCGCAGGCTTGGAAACACTCCGTGTTAAACGGCGGATCGTTGGCCTGGCGAATCCAGGGGCTTTGTTTGCCAAGCCTGACCCAGGTGGGAATCCAGGACGCCGTCCGCGTTGCTTCCGACCTTTCTTTGAGCAAGGAGCCCTTGCCAGCAAGCTGGCTCGCCAGCGACACGCCGCATTCATAGGGATTGCGCAGGTCGGTCTTTTGGGCGTAGTATTTGCCGCCTTGTTTTTGGAAGGCATAAATGTAATCGTCCCCCTCGGCAAATCCGAAGCTCCAGTTTTCGTTGTTCCATTGGAACCGAGTTGCCACAGGCGGCAAGACTTCAAGGAAATAGTCGAAATCCTTTTCGGTGATTTCGCGTTTCTTGCCGTCGTCGAGGTTGTGCAGTAATCCCATTGCGCTACCGGTAGCATTTGTTGAGCAGTCAATTCGGCAGGTAATGCTAAACCAGTGCGGCAACCAGCGCAAGTCAAAGAAGCAGCAGGCGGTTAGGTTAAGGAATGCTTAATGATTATGGAGTAGCATGATGAAGCGAATCAACCATTGGCAACACGATGACCATGATGCAAAGGCGTGGCTTCACCCTGATCGAACTGTCGATTGTGCTGACGATCATCGCCATGATCATTGCCGGGACGATTTCGATGGGTAGCTCGATGGTCCAGTCGGCGCAGAAGGTCAGCACCAATCAAAAGCTCGACGCCATTGAAATCGCCCTGATGGCCTACCGGCTGGGCAACAATCGGCTGCCTTGCCCGGCTGATCCGGCGGTGGTCGACAATGCCGCCAACTCCACCACCTATGGTATTGAGATGGGAACGGCGGGAACCTGCGGCGGCGGCAATACCGTCAGCTATACCGTGCCCAGCCCAAGCAGAAATACCAACATCGCCAGCACCGGGACAGTCGTCGAAGGCGCGGTGCCGGTGCGGACGCTCAGCCTGCCGGACGAGTACCAGGTGGATGGCTGGGGCCGCAAATTCGCCTATGGCGTATGGACGCCGCTGACCGCTGCCGCCAGCGGCACCAGCGGCTCCGCCGCCTTCCTTAATTACGGCGCTGTGCCAAGTGGCGGGGCGATCGCCGTGGAAAACGCCGCTCATAACTATATCAGTACGGCAGCGGCCTACGCGCTTCTCAGCTACGGGCCGGACGGGCATGGCGGTTATTTGAAGAACGGCACACAGTTTTTCATGGGTTCGGATAACGCCGATGAATTGACCAACTGCCATTGCACCGGCACCGCCGCCAACAACGGCCTCTACGCCGCCACCTATGTGCAGCAAGATCCAACCCAAACCTCCCCCACTGACCCGCTCAGCGTGTTCGACGACATCGTGCGCTACAAGGAACGCTGGCAGATGCAGAACGCCTATGATACCTACAGCCCCGCCGGCCTGCCCCTGAGCACAGGCTTCCGGCTCGACGGCGCGGCATCCTCTAACCATTCCGGGTGGTCCGTGGCCACCGGCGACGTCAACGGCGACGGCATTGCCGACCTGATCATCGGTGCGCAGAATACCACCAACGGCACGGTCTATGTGGTGTTCGGCACCAAAACCGGGTTTCCCGATCCGCTGCCGCTGTCCACTCTCAACGGCACCAACGGCTTCATCATCACCGGCGCATCAGGCGGCGATAAAGCCGGATTTTCCGTGGCCGCGGGCGACATCAACGGCGACGGCATTGTCGACCTGATCATTGGTGCGCCGGGCCGCAACACTAGCACCGGCGCCGCTTACGTCGTTTTTGGAGGACAAGGCCCCGGCGGCAGCTGGACCAGCACTCCTTATGCGCTTACCAATGGCAGCAGCAACAAGTTGATCAACGGCATCAACGGCTTTGAGATGGATGGCGGGGCGACCGGCGACCAGTTCGGCTATTCCTTAACCACCGGCGACGTCAATGGCGACGGCATCACCGACCTTGCCATCGGTGCGCCATTTCGTACCAGCAATACGGGTTCGGTTTACGTATTGTTAGGAAGCAGCACCCTCACGGCCATCCCTTCTCCGCTCTCCAACGGCAACTTCGCAACTACGGCCCAGACATCGGGGAGTTGGACAAGCAACGGAGCCATGGCGCCATGGGCCGGCAGTGGCGCCTGGGGCGTTTGCAGCAGCGGCGCGGGCAGCATCTGGTATAGCTCTGCCGCCAACGGGGCAATGCCTTCAGGAGCAACTCAATTCGCCGCTATACGGGGTGCCAGTTCCGTCAGCCAGACCTTTACCGCTGTAAACGCCACCTACACCATTTCGTTTTACGCCACCTCGCGAACTGGCAGCAGCGCAACCCCCGTTGACGGTTGTACTGCCGGTACTGGTACTCCTACTAACTACGAAACACTTAAGGTAGTGATGGACCCCAGCGGCTCCAACACCACTATTGGTTCATTAACCCCTACTTGCGCTTGGACCAATTACACAGTTGGTTCGATTGCGTTGAGTGCTGGTTCCCATACGCTTGAAATCATCGGCACTGGCGGAGGCGGAAATACCCTCCTCACCAATGTCCAGGTTAGCAGCGGCGGCGTCAGCAGCACCGTCGCTCCTACCTTCCGCATTGATGGCGCGACGGCCGGTGACAAGGCTGGTTACTCGTTAGCCACCGGCGACATTAATGGCGACGGGTACAACGACATCCTCATCGGTGCGCCATATGCCTCCTATAGCGCCAGCGCTGCCGGATCGACCTACGTCGTGTTCGGCGCGGCAAATCAGTCAGGCGCCCCCGCCATGGAAAACGACACGGCGTGGGGAACATCGCAAACGCTGACCAGCACCAGCGGCGTGGTCATTAACGGCACCAACGGCTTCCGCCTTGACGGCGTGACGGCTGGGGATCATGCCGGGTGGTCCGTGGCCGCTGGCGACGTCAACAACGACGGTTATGCCGACGTCATCATCGGTGCGCCTAACGCCTCCTATAGCGCCAGCAATGCCGGATCAACCTACGTCGTGTTCGGCAGGATGGGTACATGGCTCGGCGATGGAGTTGACAGCGCCGTCGGCACTGGCACCTACAATCTGACCAGCAGCAGCGGTTCGCTGATAAACGGCACAAAGGGCTTCCGGCTCGACGGCGTGAACGCCGTCGATAATTCCGGAGCTTCCGTGACCAGCGCCGACATCAACAACGATGGCTACAAGGACGTCATCATCGGCGCGTCCGGGGCGAACAGCAGCGCAGGCTACACTTATGTCGTATTCGGCGGCGTAACGCGCATCGGCGGCACCGCCTGGGGCACCAGCACGGTGCTCAATACCGGCGGCTCTAACGTCATCAACGGCACCGACGGCTTCCGGCTCGACGGCGCGGCGTCCAGCAATTATTCCGGATATGCCGTGACCAGCGGCGACGTCAACAACGACGGTATTTCTGACATCCTCATCGGCGATACGGCGCCAGCCCCAGCGAAGGCAGCAGTGCCGGATCGACCTACGTCTATTTCGGGCACAAGACCACCACCGCCGATTCCTGGCCCAACCCGAACCTTAGCCTCGGCGGGCTGTAACCCTTGGCAGGATGATGAGCAGTGAACAGACCATTAGAAACAGGATGACCAAAATGCGCAGACGCGGATTCACCCTGCTCGAAATGAGCATCGTGCTGGTCATTATCGCCGTGGTAGTCGGCGGCGGCATGACGATTTTTTCGGGTTCGCTGCAAAAACGCCAGTTGCAGGAAACGCAATTCAAATTGAAAGCCATCCAGAAAGCGTTGCTCGATTATCGCATTACCTACAACCGCATCCCATGCCCGGCCGATGTGACACTGGCTCTTCCCACCCTTACTGTTCCCACATATTTCGGCTTTGAGGCGGGATCGGTCATTAACTCAGTTTGGGTTCCCGATGCCGGCATCTGCGCCACCTACGGAACCTATAGCAGCGATGCACTGACCACGACGGCGGCTAACAGCGTGGCGGCGGATTTCGTCAATCTTCTTGCCCCCACAGGCACTACTACCAGTGGTTCAACCAGCGTTATCAACATGAGTTCGATTACTGGCATCGTAGCCGGCATGGCGGTTTCGGGCGGCGGCATTCCAGCGGGAGATACCGTTGCAAGCGCCAGTGGTTCTACGGTGGTATTGACCACGGCGGCCACTGCTTCGGCCACGAGTGTCCCGCTGACCTTCGTTGACTTTGTCCAGGGCATGGTGCCCGTCGCCGCGTTGCGCTTGCCCAATGACTATGCTTTCGATGGTTGGGGCAGGCAGATCATGTATACCGTTGACGCCCGGTTTACGGCCACCAATGCGCTGACCAGCACCATCATCCCCGCCACGGATACCGGTTACCGGGTTACCATCAATGATGACTCGGGCCATGCCAAATCCACGGTGGCGGGTTATGTGCTGCTCAGCTTCGGCCCCAACGGCCACGGCGCATTTCCGCGCAACGGCGCCGCTATTGGCTCGCGCATCAATGCCGGATCGAACCATCCCGATGAACTGACGAATTGCAATTGCACAAACGCTGCCGTCAGCAATGCAACCATACCAGGCGGAACCTTTGTCCAGGAACAGCCCAATCAAACCGGTGGCGCTCATCTAACGGATCCCACCTATTACTTCGACGATATCGTCGCCTTCGGCACACGGTCGGATCTGCGTTCTCCGACGGAGTGAGCCAATCATGCCCTGGAGTGTTAACCAAACATTAAGATGTTGTATGTAAGACTGGAGCATGCCTAGCATTTCAGCGAATCCAATGGTTTCAAACCGCGCAGCCTGCCAACCGCAGGCCGGCTTCTCACTGATCATGGTCAGTATTTTGCTGACGGTTGCGGCGCTGATCTTCGTGTCGTTGCTGCCGGGGCAGGAAGCCGGTGACCTCAACCAGAAAACCATCAACAACACCAAGAAGCTGGAGCGGGTCGAGGAGGCTATGCACTCGTTCATGGCGTTCAACGGGCGGCGTCCCTGCCCAGCAGATGGCCAATATGTCGTGAACACTGCTAATTTCGGAAAAGAAGCGGCGAATCCCGGCACCTGTACCGGCGGGACGCCATCGGCGCCGCTGGGACCGGACGCGACGGGCTTTGTCGTCGGCGGCGTTATCCCGACCAGGAGCCTCGGCCTGCCGGATGAGTACCAGTATGACGAATTCGGCCACCGCTTCACCTATGTCGTAGACACGCAGGCGACGGCTAACAATTATTGCATTAATCTGGAGGATTTTAATCCAATTACCGGCGCCATCACCGGCACCGGCCACATCAAGATAGAAAACGCCACCGGCGGCACGGTCATCGACAACGTCATGTACGCCTATATCAGCCACGGCGCCAGCGGCTACGGTGCATTCCCGGCGCAGGGCAGTAGCGTAGCCAACCGCATCAACAGCGGCTCAACTGACACCGACATGCAGACCAACGCCGGGGTCAACAGCAGCTTCACCTACAGCACGACGAATTTTACCAACGTCAAGGTGCAGAAAGCCCGCGTTGCTCCCACTTCCGGCGACACCGGCTTCGACGACCTCGTCTGGTACCGCAACGACATCAAGAACACCTGTTGCCTCGGCACACTATGCGTCCCGCTCGGGATCAGGATCGACGGGCAGAGCGGCACCTATGGCTCTGGCCCAGGAAGCAGCTATCAGAGCATGTATACGCCCTTCGTAGCTGCCGTCGGCGACATCAACGGCGACGGCATTCCCGATTTAATAATAGCCTTTGCCACAAGCAACGGGGGTACCGGCGACACCATGGCTTTTGTCATCTTCGGCACGGCGACCGGCTGGCCGTTTCCGCCCGCCGGTTTTAGTCCCGCTACGGTTAACGGCACCAACGGATTTGCCATTTTTAGCAGTAACGGGGCTATTGGGAATTATAACAACTATATCACAATCGCCGACATCAATGGCGACGGTTATGGCGATATTATCTTCGACTCCGGTGGGAAGGAATACATTATTTTCGGCGGCCCGGGCGGCGTCACGACGCCGTGGCTGCCCGCAGGCGCCACCTCGATGAACGTCAGCAACCTCAACGGCTTTACCGGCACCAACGGCACCAGCGGCGTTGTCATCAACATGACCGGCACCAACGGCGTATTTAGCACCGGAGGATTCATGCCTGAAGGCATCGAGGTCGGCGACATTGACAACGACGGACATCCGGACCTTATCGTGACCGGCGTGATCGGCAACAACGGCAACAAGGTTCCCGATGTCGGTTTCGTCATTTACGGGATGCCTACCGCCAGCACCGGCGGAGGTTCCGGCACCAGCTGGGCGCAGACGCCGACCATCAACGCCCTGACGCTGAACGGCAGCAACGGCTTTCAGTTTTATAGCTCGGATAGCAACGTGCTGCCCTTCTATACCAGCGCCATGAGCTACAACAACGCCGTCGGCGATTTCGACGGTGACGGATACAACGACATTGTCATCAGCAACAACGGTGCTTTTCCGTTCGGGCCTGCGGATCCCGCGCTCGGGATAAGTGCGGGGGAAACTAACGGAGATGGGTTAGTCATCTACGGACGGTCGCGCACAACTGGACGAGCGCGCTCACCACCTATAACGGCAATTCGGCCGTACTCGACATTAAGGCTGAGCTGACCGCCACGCCCAACCGCGCGACTTTGTTTTATTCATCCCCGTCCTACGGAGGATACGGTTTCTTCGGCTTTAATGTGTTCGTCGCTGATCTCAATGGCGACGGGCATCCTGATTTGTTATTTTCCAGCGAATATTACCCCCCGGTCGCCGTTTATGGCCTGAACCCACCCAGCCGCTGGCCCGAAACCTATAACATCTGCCAGGTGGTGGCCGGCGGCAACTGCGAAATGACGCCCGGCCTGGGTTTTTACCTTTACGGTACCGGTGCGAGCGGTTGGGTAGGGACGTATGGATTTGTTGGAAACATGGTTGCCTACGACGTTAACGGCGACGGCAGACTCGATTTGCTTCTCACTAATGATTCTAGCCCGGTGGTCAACGGGGTTACGCGCACCGGCGCTGGTGCCCTATTCGTCATGTACCAGCCGGCAGGTGGCTGGCCGAATGCAATGCAATATTCGACTTTTAACTGGAACGGCAAGGATAGTTTCCAGATTTACGGCCCGGAAGCCGGCAGCACCTGCGGATATAACAGCTATGCACCTAAGATGACCCCGTTTATTGCTAACGTGTCCCCTTTGGAACCCACGCCGGATATCATCATTTCATGCCCCGGCGACGGCTTCAACTCCAACGGTTCCATCTACATCCTGTATGAAAACAAACCCTTCGGCGGCTGGCCCGCCGCCATCGACTTGAACGAGCTCAATTGACGGGGTGCGGGTTTCATAGCCGTACCGGTGCTCAACCAGCCTGCCATCGGCTGCTCACCCCGCAGGTCAGGTTTCAGGCTTCTAAAGCAGGGGTCGGACCGCTTATGCCGACTGCGAAACGCAACGAGGAAAACGGCGAGCACCGCAGGTAAAACTCCCCTTAACGCCGTTTGGCTGAACCTCCAACTCAATCGTTTGGCTGCTGGCACGACTCTTGCTTACTTGCCACAATTCGCGGCGAGGTTGCCGTCAGGATTAACACTTCAATGATCGCCTGTGACCATGCCGCCCAAGCCACGTTCCACCTTTTTCAACCCTTGCTCGACTTCGCACCCGAACCGGCTTATCAAGCTGGTTCCGACGACCCTGTTCCCTCACCAACCACGGAAGGAGATCACCATGCAGTACAAGACGATAACTCTCCAAATTATTCAGGATCGCCCTCAGTTATACGACCAACTGATACGCAATCGGACGTTGCTTCCGACGCTGGAACGCTACGCCGAGGAGCTGAGGGACATTCACCACACTTGGATGGGTCGTCTTTGGCAGACGAAGCCGGACAGCGCCGCGAGCGTGATAGCGAACGAAGCCCTGGAGCTTGCACTGGAGCAGCTGGTGAGCCGTTTACCCAGCGAGTCTCCGGCCAACGAGAACGACCCGCTTTCCCTCGACGCGGCGATGGCGTTTATCCGTCATACGCCGATCGCGTAAGGGGCTCACGCGGCCAGCCGCGGCTTGATTTCGATGCCTCCCCTTCGCTTGATCCCACCGCTTCCGCCCCACCTGGGGCCATTGACGACGGCACGTTAATCAGCCCGCCGGGCAAGGCCAGCGGACAATCGGTTCCCCCTGAAGGTCTCCCCCAATTCTCCGCTGGCCTTGTCGCTCCGCAAGCTCCGCTCGCTTCGCCCCGGCTGAGGGCTGATTCCCTGTCGTGCCGTCAGGCCCCCGATGCGGGGCCGGTAACGCCAGGAAAGGGAGACCAGCCTATGGAGAATACACCGACCGCATTGCCTGTTACCATCGCCAGCGGCGAGAAGGCCAAGGCACGCGACATCCTTGCCGCCATTCGCACCGTCAAACAAATCGAGGCCGAGCATCGCCAAGCCACGCCGGACGAAAAGCGGACACTCGGTTTATTCGCCGGCTTCGGGCCGGTCGCACTCTCGATATTTCCCGATCCGGTCACCGGCAAATACAAGGACGCTTCCTGGCAGGCTATCGGTGAGGAGCTTAAATCCGCTCTTACTCCCGAGGAATATACCAGCGCACGGGCGACGGTGTTCAACGCTTTCTACACCTCCCCCACCGTCATCAAGGCCATGCACCAGGCCATCACGCGTCTGGGCCTGCCCGCCAACGCCACCATTCTTGAACCCGGCTGCGGCATCGGCAACTTCATGAGCTACGGCCAGGCCGGTACACGATTCATCGGCGTCGAGATGGATAGCATCTCCGGCCGTATCGCGAGGGCACTCCATCCCGAAGCCGACATCCGCATCGAAAACTTCCGCGACACCAGGCTGGCCGAGGGCAGGATCGACGCCGTCATCGGCAATCCGCCCTTTGCCGACGTGAAGCTCGACTTTCACGGCATGCGGCTGCCGCTGCATGATTATTTCATTGCCAAGTCGCTGGGCGCCTTGAAACCCGGCGGCATCCTGGCCGTGGTCACCTCGCATTACACGCTCGACAAGCAGAATGCGGGCATCCGCGAACAGCTGGCGGCGCAGGCGGATTTTGTTGGTGCCATCCGCTTGCCGTCCGACGCTTTCAAGCGTCAGGGTACGGCTGTCGTCACCGACATTGTGTTTCTTCGCAAGCGAGTGCCTGGCGAACCGGCTCAACACGCCGATCCTGAATGGCTCACTGTCGCGCCGCTTCCCATCGAGGGCGCCCCCGTTCCAGTCAATCGCTATTTCCTGGGCCATCCCGAAATGGTCCTTGGCGACTGGAGCCGCAAGGACACGCTCTATGGCGGCGAAGGTTACAGCGTCACTGCCAATGGCGACCTGGCCCAACAACTGCAAGCGGCGATCCACAAACTACCAGAATTCTCACGCCTGGCGGAATCTCCTAATGACGAAGAGCCTTCGTTGCGCCGCAGCCCTGGCGAAGGCGGATTCACGCCGCCGCCGCTCCAGCGCCATATCGGCGAAGGCAGCTTTTTCGTATCCGACGGCGGCACCATTTGCCAGATGACGGACGGCCAGGCCCAGCCCGTCGTTTACGGCGGCAAAACTTTGGCTACGAACGGCACGATGACGGCCAAGCGGTTGGCCGCTCTTATCGGGTTGCGCGACGTGGCCAGGCGCGTGCTGCAATCGCAGAACGAGGGCTGGCCCGAAGCCGCCCGCAACGAGGCCCGCCGCGAACTCAACTGGGCTTATGACCGCTTCACCAACGCTTACGGCCCGATCAACAAGACCACCTTCAGCGAAACCGAAGCCGGCAGCGTCATCCGCCGCATGCCAAATCTGGCCAAGTTCAGGGAAGATCCCGACGCCATGCTGGTCATGTCGCTGGAGGATTATGACGAGGTCACGGGCATTGCCGCCAAGGCCGCCATCATGCAGAAGGATGTCGTCGGCAAGAACCCGCCCATCACCAAAGTCGCCAGCGCTGAGGAAGGCTTGCTGGTTTCCTTGAACCAGCGCGGCAAAGTGGATCTGCCCTTCATCGGCGAGTTGTACGGCAAAACCAAGTCGGAAATCGTTTCCGAGTTGGGCAACCTCATCTTTCCTAACCCCGAGGCCAAAGCCTGGGAGACCGCCGACGCCTATCTGTCCGGCAACGTGCGCGCCAAGCTCGCCGCCGCCGAAGCTGCCGGGCCACCTTTTGCCAGGAACGTCGAGGCTCTACGCAACGTGCAGCCGGAGGACGTATTGCCCGGCGACATCGACGCCAATCTCGGGGCGCCGTGGATACCCGAAAGCGACATCCAGGCATTTGCCTGCCATCTGTTCAATGTCGAGCCGTCCTCGATCCAGGTTGCTCACCTGAAGAAGGACGCGGTGTGGAGCATCGACGCCGATTCCGCCGCCCACCAGTCCGTGGCCGCCACGTCCGAGTACGGCACCGCGCGCCAACGGCGTCTGGCTGCTCGACCTGGCGCTCAACATGAAGACGCCGGTGATCTACGACACCATCAGCCACGGCGAAGGCGAGGTGCGCGTGGTCAATCCCGAGGCGACGCTGGCCGCCCGCGAGAAGCAAAAACTCATCAAGGAGAAATTCCGCGCGTGGCTGTTCACCGATCCCGAAAGGACGGAGCGGTTGGTCCGACTTTACAACGACACTTACAACAATTTGCGGCCGCGGCTGTTCGATGGCTCGCATCTCGACTTCCCCGGCATGAACCAGACGATCACCCTCAACCCGCACCAGAAAGACGCCGTCTGGCGTTGCATGAGTTCGGGCAACACGCTGCTCGCCCACGCCGTCGGCGCCGGCAAGACGTTTACGATGGCAGCCGCCGGCATGAAAATGAAGCAGGCCGGCATCGGCAAGAAGCCGATGTATGTCGTGCCCAACCATTTGCTGGAGCAGTTCGCCCGCGAATTCATGCAACTTTATCCCAACGCCAAGCTGCTGGTCGCCGCCAAGGAGGATTTCACGCGCGAGCGCCGCAAGATGCTCACCGCCAAGATCGCCAGCGGCGATTGGGATGGTATCGTCGTCACGCATTCGTCGTTTAAGCGCATCGGGATGTCGCGCGACTACCAGGAAAAGTTCCTGCGCGAGCAGATCGAGGAATACAACCAGCTGATGATTGACGGCGCCAGCACCAAAGCCGCCGGTGCCCGCCGCAACATCATCAAGACCATCGAGAAGCAGAAGGCTAAACGCCAGGAACGCTTGAACGAATTGCTCGCCGAGGACAAGAAGGATGACGGCCTGGTCTTCGACGAGCTTGGCGTCGATCACATCTACATTGATGAGGCGCATTATTTCAACGAGTCATGTTCAAATTGCTCCTATGTGGGACAGAGTCTTCGGGATCGAGATTATCCTATTGGCAATGGTCTTCGTGGCATAAGCACGGTAAATCCGGAAAATTCAGGCTGTGACACTTCTACGCATTATCGGCGAATCACGGGCACCAGTTGATCGAGGAGTTTGGTGAATCACAATGACTCGATCTCGAAACCCAAGGCCTGGCATCGTCGCAGGAAATTGTCCGGTTTGGAGCCTGGCTTGACTAGCAGGAATCCGGGTGGGGCGCCAGGTTCGAGGTAGCCTTTCAACTGTGGGTGCTGACGAATCGCGGCTGCGGCTTCGGCAGTTGCCGGTTTGACGAGGGCGCTGCAGTAGCGGACGCCGATCTTGCCGCCGAGCGACGATTCCGTCTGCAAGGCGACACTCAACGAGGGAGGCATTGGATCGAGATTTACAAGTGCGGCACGCAACTCTGCGTTCGCTGTGGGCAGTTCCTTCAGGCGCTTGGGATCCACGTGGAACTCGATGAGCTGATCAATGCGTTTGATCTTGCAGAAGCGACACAACGTGGCCAGAGTGCCGAGCTCAACGCCGGCACCCGCGTAGATCGCCAAGTTCGTATCGGCCTTGAACTCCGTTGCCAGGCGGGGCGCCTCGGGCAAAGGTCCCAAGCCCAGGAGTCCTAATCCAATCGGACTGGGGAAGACCCAGCCGACTTTTTGTCGCTCGCCATAGTAAGCCCACTCGGCTGTGTACAAGGCGGACAGCAAAGCGCGTTGTCCGGCTTCATTCAACCAGTGTGCCCATTCATTCTGCGAAACGTCGTCCTTCTTGAGGCCGACGCTCAAGGCGACGCTTTTCATGTCTGAATCGGGAAGCTGACAGTAATCGTGCATAACCTTGCCGAGCTGATCTTCACGAATCGCTTTACCATGGAAGCCGGCGAAGAACAGAATCAGGAAGTCGATCAACGAATGGTGGACGGCCGTTGTCGGGTACCAGTAAGAGGAACTGGCGCTGTCCTTGATCAGGTGCGCGACGGCGGCACGCGTGATCTCCGTTAGTTCTTTGCGACGGTGTTTCCAGAAGGCGCCGTGATGGACGCCCTCGACGTACCCGTGGCCTCGATCGGCCTGGACGACCTTGGCTGCCACGAGCAGTTTGGCGATGCGCTCGAAGAAGTGTTGGTTGAAGTTGGCTTCCTTGCAAATGCGGTTGATGTCGGTGCGATTCGGGAACCCGCTGTCTTTGGCGGCAACGCGGCCGGAGCGGAGCATCGCTGCTACGGCGCGATACCAATGGCTGCGGTAGGGCGAAGGCTTGGTGGAAACGTCGTCCTTCCTGAGCTGAGCGATCGGGACAGTGTTCTGTTGCTTCACGAATTGTTCAAGCGCTGCTGGTAGTGGTTTCATGAGAGTTACCGTGGTCGCGTTGGTCTCTGTGTGTGACGCCGGATTGCTCGCGCATAGGCCCCCGCACCAAGCAGGGGGCCACCAGTTTTTCTCCGACGAGACGCTCCGAGCATCACCGATCACGCGCTCCCCGTTGGATCGAGGAAGGTCAACTCAACACCGGCTTGGGCAAACTCGTTCATGACTTGAGCCAGAGCAGTTGAGGTGCGGCCGAGGCGATCCGGAGCAAGGACATAAAGGCGATCCAAACTGCCGCGCGCTGCCTGATCGCGAAGGCGCTGGAGGGCTGGCCTCTGCAAGCTGGCACCGGGAACCCCTCTATCGATGTAGCAGTGGCCGTCGTCGAATGAGCCGCCATCCTTGGCGATGCGGTGCCGCAATTCGGCGAGTTGCTGGGCAATGGCCTTGGCTTCAGCGGGCTGCCCGGAAGAGACCCGCACATACAAAGCGACACGTAAGTTTGAAGCAGTGGGATGCATTGATACCTCCATTCATTTGGTTTTTTTGGGGACGCGACGCGGCTTGGCAACAAGACCTGACGAAAGGCCCCTTGACTTCGGCTCATTCTCTGGTAATGTCCCGCCGTTGCCTTTAGTCGCGGCCTGGATATGGTTTCGCAGCGATTGAAGTGGCTCCTCAGCGATGAATCCGACACGGTCGGTTTCGAGCATCGTCGAGCACCAGGCGATGATTTCGCCTGGAGGCACGTCGCACTTTTTCAGAGCCTTGAGGACCACGCTCAGGCAGTCTTCGATGTCATCGGTCATTAGTCCTTCATCGCTCATCTCGACCTGGTAGCTTCCTTCTTTCATCAGGTCCAGCGAGAGCTGCATTGCCGGCCGCAAGTTCCCCGTCGCGACCAACCGGGCCAAGTTTCGTTTCACCACTTCGTAAGCGTCGTAGTCGTAGTCGAAGTTGTGGTTGATTTCCCGTTCGTCGAAATTGGTTGCGTCGGCGATGGCTTGACGCGTCGCGGCTACCAATTCCTTTGGCGCGGCAGCCACGTCAAACTGCGCGGTAAGCTGGCGGAGAACTCCGCGGTCGTCCTGCGCCAATTCCAGCAAGACGTTCACCAGGTCTGCCTTGCTTCGCGCGTTCAGCGCCTTCCGTAGTCCTGCTGTGGTATCCGCCGCCTTCCTGGGGGAGGCGGCTTTCTTTGACTTGTGCTTGGACATGATCTTGATCCTCGATGTTTGACCGATTGTCATTTCTCTGGCAAAGTTCCGCCCTTGCCCCGGCTTTGCTCTTGGCGCTGTGAACGGTGCAATGAGCAAATCAGGACCTGGTTCGCTTGGGCGGCTTTGCGCGTGGCGTCGTGAGCCATGCGGGCAACGGTGGATCGTACCAATGCCGCGGTCGCCGAGCCAGTTCGTGTAGGCGTTTCAGCTCTGCCTCATCGGCCCAGCAAGCGTACACTCGACGTGCCTGGCGAGGAATGCGGCGATACTCGAGCCAACCGGCTTTCATCCAATCGTGGAGAGTCGTGCGGCTGACCTTCAATTCCTCAACCAGCTCCGAGGCCAACCATTCATTCGGTCGCAGAAGCCGCTTCAGCGCCTGACGTGGCGACAATGAGCCTCCACCCAAATAGCGACTGACCAAGCGGTGGACATTTTTCCTGTGGAACCCACGTGGGTCGTACGGACAACGAAATCCCTCCGCGTTCAGATGCTCCGCGATCTGCTCGCTGGAAAACTTCGCAGCACGCAATTCTCGCAGGCGAGCAATCAGTTTTGGAAAATCGTGCAGGTACTCAAACCGCTTGACCCGCCTTCGGGCTTGATGTTCGGTGACGTGGCCTCCGATCCAGCTAATGCGAATCGTCAGCCGATCACTCTCTTTGTCCGTTGTCACCAGCACCTCCTGCACGACGATTCGAATGATCTGTTGTTGGTCAATCGCTTGAGTTGTCGGAGCATGCCACAGCGCGGGAAGGTCTTCCGCCAGCTTGCGGAGTTGTTGAAGCTCGGCCGCCGTCGGTACCTTCGGTTGCGTTTGGTGAAATCGGCGGTGCTCTTCTTCGAGCTGGCGCAACGCGAGCAGTGCCTCATTCCACCGCTGCTCAAGTGTCCGAGCCACCAATCGATTTTCCGGCTCGACCGCCTGATATTGCCGTTCGATCCGCTGGGCCGACAACCGCGCGCGTTCCAAACGCTGCTGCCAGTGGCGCTCGATTCCGGTACGATCACGCAGCACTTCCTCGGTGGCGGCGAGGCTCAATTCGACGGCCCCCGGAGCCAAGGCACGCAATACCTCCGCGGCGACCGCCTGGTCCAGTTCCTGGCCAAGAAACTGGTGGCGGCATTTGACGTGCGCGCTGGGCCGATTGAGGCAGGTGTACCGGAGTTGTTTGGACGAGCCGGAATACGCTACCTGCATCCGGTGATGACACCGCCCACAGCGGACCAGTCCCGCCAAGAGCGACGGGCCCCCGCGAGCCGCCCCACGCGACTCCGTACGTGCCCGGTTATCTTTCAGTTTTTGTTGGTTGGCTTCGTACTGCTCCGCCGTGATGTAGGCAGGGCATCGACCGGGCAAATAGGCATGATAGCGCTCCGGCTCAACAGCCGCCTTCGCTGGTCTGGCGTGATCCTTGCCGCGTTGCCGGGGATCGGCCTGCGTGCGGCCGAAAACGTAAATGCCGGCGTAGATGGGATGCTTGAGCATCTTCGACACGGTGCTCATGGCGGCCGGACGCCACTCAATCTGCCCTCGCTGCGGGCCAGAGGGAAGCCGAACTCCCAGCGACACGCGCTGATCGAGGAGTCGCCTTGGTAACGGCACGGGCGCTGCCCAGCCGGTCAAACAACTCGAAGACACGGCTCACCGTTCCGCGCACTTGCTCGTCAGGGTCCAGCTCGATCCCACCTTGGGGCGAGCGGACGTAGCCAATCGGGGGCAGCAGGAATAACTCTCCTCGCCGCGCTTTGTTAAGTACGCCTTGGCGCAACCGGCCGCGTAGGACATGGAGTTCGGCTTCGCTCATAGTGCCCTTCAAGCCTAACAAGAGTCGATCGTTCGGGTCCGTCGGATCGTACAGTCCATCCTGGTCGCCCAACAGTGTCCGAAAGATGGCGCACAGCTCGAGCAACTGATGCCAGTCCTTGCAGGATCGAGCGAGACGACTCATCTCGATTCCAAGGATCAGCCCGACGTGGTCGAGCCCAACTTCCGCCAACAGCCGCTGAAACCCGAGGCGACCTTCGGAAGTGCTGCCGCTTTTGCCCTGGTCTTCATCGATTACCAATACGCGATCTCGGGGCCAGCCGCAATCAACGGCGCGGTCCACCAGGGCATATTGCCGCTCAGTGGATTCGCGGTTCTCCAGCACCTGTTGAACGGAGGACTGTCGAACGTAGACAATCGCCCAACGGTCAAGATGCCAGGATTGAACCTTGGGGAAGCGACTTAGTAGGGCCAAGTTAGTAATGCTCATGACGCTCCTCCTTTTTGGGACTGGCCATGAGCTTTCTGTGCAGCAGTTGACTGACGGCGGCGGCGAGTTGTTGACGTTGTCTTGGAGTGAGTTCGTGCCACACCGCCAGAGGAATGGTCAACGCCGCGTGTTGGCGCCGCGGACAGCGCGGGGGGACTGAAGTTGCGGTTCGCATGGGCTTCCTTTCGCAAGTTTTTGGGTTTCCATCCAGCCGGCCAACTCCATGAAGGCCGCAAAGGAAATGATACCCGGCCCAGCTGACGCCGGACAGCTGGTCACTTCTTGTGCAGTGTCTGCATGCTTAGAAGAACCTGGAAACGCCGACCAAGATGGAGCGCGTTGCCGGCATCCAGACCGGCGGCTCCGAGCGTGCCTTCGACCTGTACATGAAGGCGCGCTATCTGCACCAGCAGCACCCCGGCAACGGGGTCACGTTTGCCACCGGAACGCCGATTTCCAATACCATGGTCGAGATGTACACCATGCAGCGTTTCCTCGACCCGCAGGGCATGGCCGAGCGCGGCATCGACCATTTCGACGGCTGGGCTGCAACGTTCGGCGAAGTCATCGACACCATGGAAATCGCCCCGGACGGCAAAACGCTGAGGCCGCGTAGCCGGTTCGCCAAGTTCACCAACCTGCCGGAACTCCAGCAGATGTTCCGCGCCTTTGCCGACGTGCAAACGGCTGACATGCTCGACCTGCCTACGCCGCGACTGGAAAGCGGTAAGCCGATGGTCGTTGCTTGCCCGATGTCGGAGGAACAACGTGCCCTCCAGGAGGAGCTGGTGGAACGCTACGAGCGGCTGCGGTCGCAGAAGGTCGATCCGAGGGAAGACAATGCCCTTAACATTACCACCGACGGCCGCAAGCTCGCCCTCGACGCCCGCATGCTGTCGGCGACGGCGACGGACTTTGCCAACTCGAAAATCAACGCCCTGGTGGACAAGGTCGTATCCATCTGGAAGCGTTCGGCGCCGACGCGAGGCACGCAAATGATTTTCTGTGATATGGGCGTTCACCCGACAAACTGGGGATACTCGGCTTACGATGATATCGCCAAAAAACTCATCGCTGCCGGCATTCCGGCTGACCAGATCGCCGCCATCGGCGACGCCGACTCCGACGCCAAAAAACAAGCCCTGTTCGACAAAGTCCGCAGCGGTGCGATTCGCGTGCTGATCGGCAGCACGCAAAAAATGGGCACCGGCACCAACGTGCAAAAACGATTGATTGCCCTGCATCACCTCGATGCACCGTGGAAGCCGGCCGAGGTGGAACAGCGCGATGGCCGCATTCTGCGGCAGAAGAATGAGAACGAGGAAGTGGCAATCTATCGCTACGTCACCCAGGGAAGTTTTGACGCTTACATGTGGCAAGCCCTGGAGACCAAGGCAAAATTTATCAGCCAAATCATGAGAGGCGAAAGCGGCGTCCGCACCGCCGAGGACATCGGCGGGCAGGAATTGTCCTATGCCGAGGTCAAGGCGATTGCATCAGGCAACCCGGCGGTGCTCACCCTGGCCGAGGCCGACGCAGAATTGCAACGCCTTTCCGTCCTGAAAAAGAATCACGCCGACGAACAATATGTCGCCCGCCGGAGCCTCAAGGAATTGCCGGCGACCATCGACCGGTTGTCGCAACGCCTGACTGACCTGAAAGCCGACCTGGCCACGGCTACAGCCCATGCCAACGACCGCATCACCCTCGGTGGCAAGCTATGCCCCCGCGAGGAGGTGATGGCTGTTTTGACCCGCCAGCTTAACGCCGTGCCGGAGAAAGTCCGCGAAGCGCGGCGCTTCCCCCTGGGCATTTATCGCGGCCTTCGCTTCGGCCTGGTGCTCGACCCGCAATTCGCCCCGACGGTGTATCTCGAAGGGGTTACCAAACGCGGCGACACGCTGTCGCGCGAACATCACGGCCCGCGAGCCATACTCAACGCCGTAGAGCGGCTGGCAAACGGCTTCGCCGCTTCCTGCGATTCCGTCAAGCAAGACCTTGCCGTCGCAGAGGGCCAGCGTCGTGATTACCAGGCCCGTTTCGGTAAAGCCTTCGCCCATGAATCGTACCTATCCGGCCTCACGGCCCTCCGTGACCAGCTCAAGGTCGCGCTATCCGGCACGACCGGCGAGCAGCCCAAGGAAGAAGCGCCTACAGCGCCCGAACTGGCCGAACAAATCAAGGCGCTCAGGGCCGCCCAAACCATCGAGGCCGCGCCGGACGCGCCTTGGCAAGCGCCGCCTGGCCGCTGCCGAGGAACCGGTCACGGCACGCATCCGCCGCAAGGCACCGATGGCCGCAACGCTGCCGCCGCCTGGCAATCCTTCGCACCACGCCGGCACGATTCCAAACGTTACCCGCCCGCCTGAGACATCGTTCCTGAATCGCGTTGCGGCGGGCCGGCAGCATAGTGAGTGTGCGGCAGTCGTGGTGTAGGCTGTGAATGGAGATTTGCGATGTTGCCGCCGATGGTGGGGTGATTGGTTTTGGATTTGGTTCAACGCAAGGGAGATGTAACTATGGTGAGGAACAATTGGACGCAACGGGTACAGGGACAGGCAGCAACCCAGGAACTGCGTGAGGTGCGTGACGCCGCGATGGACCTGGCTCAGCAAGGACAGCATGCACCCGGCAAGGCAAGACTTGTCTTCCAAACCGTCGCGGACGTCGCCCTTATCGGGACTGCGGTAATCGGAGGGGCGCTGGCGGCTGTCCATTTATGGAAAGCACTTGCCGGCCGCCGCTCCGAACAGCACCAGGGCGGCACGCCCGAACCAGCCGGAGCCGGCCGCCATCCGCCGCGCAATCGTGGCCGTCACGCGGTAGCGCACGCTGCCGACGAGGGTGACCGCCATCGTAACGCCGCGACTGCGAGCCGAGGCCCGTAAATCGACAAACAACAGGCTCAAATCCAGTGCCGGGCCTACTCTTCACTTTCGGCTTTTAGCTCAGAAACCTGCCAATCGTTGGATAGCATTTGACCTAAGCGCATTTCCGGCATTTTGCTCCATCTGTCTGCTACTTTACCAAGCAAGGCGGTCTGGATGGGAACCGGCGGCAAGGATTCGTGTTCATGCTCTCTCTCAAGCACCTCAATTCCCATCTCCAAGTAGCGCGATGCGTGCAATAAATGACCCTCTGGGTAAGCGATATCTTCAATGTCGTAGACGCTGGTCTTAGGGAATTCTGAATCCGCCTGGTTTGCAGCAAGGGTTATTTCACGCACAAGTTCGTGCAACGACAGCTCCGGATAATGGTGCCATAGCTTGCTGATTTTCGGCAGTATGTACTCTATGCGACTGATGGGCCTTTGCATTTGTGTTGTGTAATCCATGGATTTGCTCTCGACCGAAATTGGTTGCAGGAATGCCCGCCGACTGTGTCTTGCGATCCTTGCAATCAGGGGTAATTCAGCGATAGCACATTAGACATCCGGGCGCAATCCTGTCGTCATCCGAGGCCGTGGTGGCGTCAATGCCGCGTTGCCTAAGTCCATCAACAATGCGTGGATCGCGCATTTCGTCGAGGTGGAAGCGGATGGTGCGAGCCATGCTTTCAGACGAAACGCCTCGCGCGCAGCGACTGCGGCGACCCGGCTTTTAATCCGGCGGCGAAATCGTCGTCGGCAAGGATGTCGTTGTCGATGTCCTGGCGGTGGTCGTAATAATAGGCCAATGCCGCATGCACATCGGCCAGCGTCAGCCCGGGATGTTCGGCTACTATTTCATCGGGGCTCTTTCCCTGACGCTTGTGCCAGATGGCCACATGCTGTACCTTCACCCGGTGCCCCGCCACATGCGGCTTCCCACCGCACCTATCCGGTTCCACGGCGATATGCTCCTGCCGACGAGAAAGCGGGTTGACCGCAGAGTCAAAATTCTGGGGTTCCATGCCACCATTGTAACTGATGTCGGCCGCAGGCGCAACCGTTCTTGGAGGCACGTGCAACACTGCGAAAAAGATTTGTGAAACTTTTGTGACAATGATTCAGCCGCGCGATTCGGTCAATGAAAACAGCATGATGTTGGGCGTTTCCTGCTTTTTGACAACCTCTTTTCCCTGCGCTAAAAAATGTCCCGCTATCGTTTTTTTGTTTAACAACCAAACAGGAGTTACCTATGACCAAACGCAAAACTGCCGAAGCCGCTGACAGCATCGAACAGGCAGCAAACCAATCAGCAGAAACCACTACCCTCGCACCGTCGGTCGGTACTGAGTCCCAAGACGAGCAATCGGCACCGCAGCGTGATCCGGTCCGTTCGTGGAGCCAACGCTATACCGGGCCGGTGCGTTATCAAGTGCTGACCGATAGCCGGATTCACAAAATCATCATCAAATTCAAGCTAGACGATGGCCAAAAGACGCCGCCCGACGAGGCGCTGGCCGTCATGCGCGCCGCCAAGGTAAATGGCGACGGTAGCCCAACCGGCCTCCGCTTCGAGGACAGCCGCACGCACGGCAAGGCGTGGATGATACCCAACGATGCGGAAGGCCGCGCCCTTGCCGGCAGGATCGAAGGCGAGCTGGAGAAAATCGGCGCTCAACCGGCACCGGCACAACAGCAGGCCGTGTAGCGAATTCTGCCGCACATCGCGCCTACGGCCTTTCTTTATTCCTTTCCGGGTGTTCGCGCCGACCGCGCGTAGCAATCCCCCCTCTTCCGCTTCGCGGCTGGCTGGCGTGCCGTCATTCACGGCCGTCAGCCGCCGTTTGTTGCCGTGGTGTGCCCGATACCCCTCGCCCGTCCGTCTCAAGCTCGGCCTTACGTGTCGGATTGATGGTACCGCGCCCTGCCACTTTCCTGATGGCTTCTGCCTGCCGCACCCGCATTGTCTGCTGCCCTGGCGGCGCGTGCCTGGCCTGGCCGCTCGCCGGCTGGTTGCCCGGCGCAGTCGCGTTTTAGTCCCATTCGTGTCAGCGTTTTCCTCGTGCCCAGGCCGTCGGGCCCGGTTCGATGTCCTTTCGCCCGGAAGCTGCGCCTGGTGTTCCGTCCTGCACGGCCGCCAGCCATTGAGGCGTTGCCGCCACGGTATCAGCGCCACATTGCATCAAGGACTTGACGCCGCCAAGCGTCTTGGTGTGCTGGCGAGTTGACATTCCGTCTCCCGCCTTTCGGTCCATCCCCGCACGAGGCCTTACTCGCGCGAACCTACAGCCGCAGCCGCCCGCTGCAACCAGACAAACGGCTTTCACAAAATGTCTTTTTTCCAAAGCGTGAACCTTCCGTTTCTCAGGTTGCAACGGGCACGGGCCGCACGATGCGCCCGTGGGCTAAAGCCCGGCCAAGCGTCTGTTTGGTCGCTCCCGTAAGGCCCCGATGAGCGGGGCCGGAAACCTAAAAGAAGGAGACCAACATCATGTCACAACCAGCACACAAAATCCGTAGCGGCGTCCTGCAAGTCACGATTTGGCGTAACACCGGCGACAAGGGCAACTGGTACAGCGTCGTTCCCACCCGCAGCTACAAGCAGGGCGAGGATACCTGGAAAGAAACCGACAGCCTGAACTTCGACGACCTGCTGACGATGGCCAAGCTGTTCGACCTGGCTCATACCTGGATCATGCACCAGCAGCAAGCCGACCAGAAGGCCAAGAAGAACGCCACGGCCGCGTGAACCATCACCTCAACGGGGCGGGGCTCCGGCTCCGCCCCAAACCTGAAAGGATTCAACCATGCCTACATTCCACTACAGCTTCAACAACCAGTCCGACCTGGTCGCAGCGCTTCAAGCCTGCCACGACGCCGGCATTGACCCCGCCTTCGACAACGACCTTGAGGAGTTGGAGCGGCAATTTGCCGAACTCCGCATTTCTCAAGCCCTTAACCTGAATTGACGGAGGCAGCCATGACCAAATTGGCAATCAAAGTGTTAATCGACAAAGCCCTAGCTGCATTCTGGGAAGTCGTCGGGCGGCGCTATCTGCAGGCCGAGACAGGTGATTTGTCACCCTGGGCTACCATCAAACTCACCCTTGCGGCAGAAAACGCCATCGAAGAATGGATCGACAACAATGTTCCCTCCTCAGATGCGGACCCCCAAACCGTCGCTGAGGACCTCTCTCCAAAGCCAACCAGGCGTATGAGGAAGTTATGAAACTCACCATCATCGACATTGCTTCCCACCGCAACGGCATATGCGGCGCCCCCTTCCACGTGGTCCTTTTCCATGACTGCGGCTCGGAAGGTAGCCGAAAGGTTGCCATTGTCTTCGACGCACCTGACCACTGCGCTGTTCTCGACGTGACCAAGCTGGCCGCCGGAGACATCGCTTTCGGTTCCAATTCGTTTAGGGGCGATCACTTCGAGGAGTCAATCCGCAAGGCCATCCGCATTTCTTCATCAACCAACAACCTGAAAGGAAAATGAATATGGGCAACAGAGCTTGTGTAATCTTTTTCGACCAGACCTCCGTGTCACCAACTGTTTATCTGCACTGGCATGGCGATGCGGTGCCGACATGGCTGGAGCAACTCAAGGACCGCATGAACGGACGCTTCTCGGATGTGTCTTATGCCGCCGCACGGTTTGTCGGCATCTGCCACGACAACATCGACGGCAACCTCAGCCTGGGAATATCATCGAACGACCTCTCCCAGCCAAACCTTCGGAATAATGACCGAATGGAGGAGCACAGCCCGGGAGACGCCGGTATCGTCGTCGTCAATACCAACGACTTCAGCTGGAAAGCCTATGGCGGCTACCTGGCGGATATCGGCAGGAGGCAGCCATGACCCTGAGCAACCAAAAACGAGCGAGTTGTTGCGAGCAGGTTCTAACCGCCTATTCCGACGACGATGACTTCACCAACCTGACTGACTTTCTTGCTGACGCTATGCACTTTTGCGACGCGACCGGCCAAGACTTTCATTACGCGTTCTGCCTGGCAGGCAAGCACTACGTCGCCGAACTCAATGATGAACAAACCGATGAAAGGAGAATGCCATGAAGAACTATCACGTCAAAGTCGCCGTGCGAATCCTTGAAATCTACGAAGTTCAGGCAAAGGACAAGGAAGCCGCCGCGGACTCGTGGAGCGATGGAGACCTTATCCGCACCTACGACGAAGCTTTGGATTCCGAAATCTTATCAGTGAAGGAGGTCTGACCATGCACACACTCGCCGCCATCGATCCGTTCTACGCCGCATGCCTTAACATGCCCGCATCGCCCGCTCAGCCGGAGCCAGCCAAGCCGATCTACGCCAGGCTGCCCCTGGCGCCGGTCACTGCCAGTCCGGTGCCGCACCTGACCAGTCTTTACCATTTCAGCCGCGCCGGCGAATATGGCGACCGAAGCTATCCCGGCAACTGCGGCGGAAACCTTATCAAGGACTTGCTCCGTTATTTCAAGGTGAACTCCGTGTTCGACCCTCTTACCGGCTCTGGCACCTGCCAGGACGTGTGCAAGGAACTCGGCATTTACTGTTATTCGAGCGACCTGCACCAGGGCGTTGATGCCTGCGATGCCTCGCAGTTTCCGCGTGCCTGCTTCCAGTTCGCCTGGATTCATCCGCCCTACTGGCGGCAAAAGCTGTACACGGACGACGTTCGTGACTTGTCGCGAACGCCAACGCTGAAAACGTTCCTTGAACGCTACCGGCTGCTTATCGAGAATTGTGTCGGTGCCCTGTTACCTGGCGGCAAGCTGGCAATACTGATGGGAGATTATTCCGACAAACAAGCCGGATTTACGCCGCTGGTGTATTGGACGAAGCGCCTGGCTTTCGAGGCTGGCTTAAGACAATGCTGCACCGACATCATCCGGTTCAGTCACGGAGCCAGCAGCTCCAAGAAAGTGTACCGCACCAGCTTTATCCCTGGGCTGCATGACGTTTGCAGCATCTTCGAGAAAACCAAGTAACCATCAACCGCTAATGGAGTTTTACCATGAAGCCACTCGACCAAGTGCTTACGAAAATAGCCACCGAGCATCTCAATATCGCCACGCTGAAGCCGTGGATGAGCGACGGGCTTGATTCCCACAACGTTGCCGCCTGGCAAGTTGCGGCGGCACTGAAAGCCGCCTTCGACGCCGGCCTGCGGTACGCCGACAAGAACGTTGCATCCCCCAGACTCGCCGCGAGAAGAACGCTTTGCTGCACCGTGCCACGAGGGGAACTCCATCGCCGAAGCCACCGGGAGGGAAATATGACCGCCCCGGAATATTCCCCAGCACCCTGGACCTATGATTACAACCCATACACAATCCAGTCGGAGCACCACCCACTCGGAGCCGGCGCCGAAATCCCCGCCTTTGAAATCTGGGACGCTGGCTACAACAAAGTCTTCGATACCAACGAGGATACGCCTTCTGAACTTCAGGAGGCAAACGCTCGCATGGCGGCATCTGCCCCAACCCTGCTTGCATCTCTCGTGAAGTGTGCAAGCTTGCTCGCCGACAACGACGAATCCGATGGTCCGGAAGGCGAAGCCTACCGCGAGGCACTGGCTGCCATCACGGAAGCGACCGGGAGGCCAGCATGACCAATTCCGACTCGCAAAGGCCGCTTCTTGTCCCCGCCGGCACGCCGCTTCAAACCGGCAAAATGTACCTTCGCCTTTATCACGGCCGCGCCGACCCCTGTCAGGAAATGGATGACTGGGGTTTCGACGGCCCCACCTTCGGCCCTATTTCCTCTTACGTCCACACCTATTGCCGCAACTTCCGCATCCACGGCGACTCCGAAACGAGCGAGGTATGGCTCGAAAAGCACAACGATATGATTGTGTGGAACGCTTGCTTCTACGGCGACATGGAGGTATTTATCGCTGAAGCAGACGACAAGGCACAGCCACAATGACCGATGATCACATTCTCGACGATCTGTTTCACGGCTGCGCCTGGGCGGCATTCCTCGACGAGGCTTACGCCCAACAAGCATGGCCTGATTGCGAGATGACCCGACGCCGGGCGTTCTCCTACTTTGAGGCAGAACTGGCCATCAAGAACGGCCGGTCCTGCCAGGCCACAACACAGCAAACTAGCACACCGTTTTGACAATTGCACTCACCTGCGCTATTATCCCTCCATGACCACCGGACTCGACATCAATCATCTTACACCTGCCGAACGCATTTTGCTCGTTCAAGAACTCTGGGACAGTTTGGCACCCGGCCAGGAATCCCAGCCTCTGGCGCCGGCCCAACAGCAAGAAATAGAACGCCGCCTGGCTGCGGCAGATCGCGGAGAAATCACCTACGCGTCCTGGGAAGACGTCAAAAGCCGTGTCTTGCCTAACGCATGAGTTTCACCCTCGAAGTCTCGGAATTGGCCGAAGCCGATTTTGCTGACGCCGTCAGGTGGTATGGCCGGATACGGTACGGACTTGCTGCCGATTTCGTGTTGTGCGTTGACGCAACCGTTGATCGTATCATGCACAATCCTCACGCCTATTCCCCATTGTTTCTGAATGTCCGGCGAGCGCTAGTCCGGCGCTTCCCCTATGGCGTCATCTACCGGGTCACCGATACCCTCGTCAAAATCGAGGCGTTCTTTCCTGACAAAATGGACCCGGCTGCTCTATACCACCGGTTGGCATAATTCCCCTTATCGCGGCTAATTTCCGCCGTCCTCGCGCTCTTTCTCCTCAAAACGAATCTCCTGCACCAGCACGAACTCCCTGCCCTCGGCTTTCGCCTGCTCCCTCGCCCGCCGCACCGCCAACGGGTCGTCACCCTGCTCCTGCACCCAGGTTACCCGATGCTGGCGGATGCGTTCTTTCAACTCCCACAGGTTCAGGCCACGGATGACGACGGTGACGCCCAGGGCGTCATAAAGCAATACGATTTCTCCGGCGGCTTTCCGCCATTGCACCCGCGGCAGGAAATTGTAATCGAGCGTCTCATCCGGCCGCGCGGGGTCGAGAAGCGCAACTCCAGCGTGTGCGTGCGATCGGTCCTGTTCCACATGCCGCCGAAGGCCTTGGACGGATGCTCCTCTTCCTGCTGCTCATCCGGCTCCAGTTCCACGACCGGCTCGATGACAGCCTCCGGCAAGGCCCGTGCCACTGCTGCCGAGCGTGGTGAATTGGCCAGCCAGCTTTTTCTCTCAATGCTCATGAGCAAACCCCCTTATCCCTTGTTTGTCTTGCAGCCGCCCCTGCGGCCTATTCACGACTGGCACACGGCAATCCGTTTCCTTGCGTTCCAACCGTTGCAGAAATGCCACATGCCGGCGCAGCCGCGCCCACCGTAGCGGCCTGGCCTTGCGGCATGCCGCGACTTCGGTTGCCGACACACGCTGGTCGCTGCGCTGCACCGCCTTGCCCAATGCCTCACGGTCATCGGTGTAAATGCGGGCAAATTCGCGGCCGCGGCTCAAGCTGACATAAAGCTGCTCGCGGCTAATGGCCGGCAGCGATTGCGTGCCCATCGCTACCAGCACGCGGTCTACCGTCCGGCTTTGCGCCGATACGCTGGTGGTCACGTAACCGTGGGCCAGATGCCCGAATTCCTTTCCCACGATCCAGCCGCGCTGGTCGATGATATCGCCCGACGCTGCAAAGCCCTTCACGGTGAGCGTTTCACCGTTATTCAGACTGTGGCCATCCCGCGTCATGCCGTTTTGCGTGACGCGCAGCCGGTCGCCCACCGCCACGGCCAGCGTGCCCGCACGGTAGGCCTGGAATCGCGCCGCCTGGGCCAGCGGCAGGTTCTTCGCTTTCGCGACCTCGATGCGCTCGCCGCGGCGGTGGCCAGGCGCGTTTTGCACGTACTGCAAAACGTCGCCCGGCTCATAGCTGAGGGCGTCGCCCCGCTCGGCTTCCGTCAGGTGCCGGGGCTGCAACTGCAACAACTGCCTTTCCTCACCCAGCCGGCCTTCGGCACGCAGGCGGGTTCTAATCTCCGCCGTGACGCGATGCCCTTCGGCGTGCGTCGGAGCAATCACCAAGGCTGTGGGTTCTTTGCCCCCTCCCCTTCCCGCTTGCGTCGCCTTAATGTAATCATTGGCCAGGAGCAGGTAACGCTCGGCCGTGGGGATTTCATGTACCCAACCCAGCTCGAATAGTTTTTCAAGGCCGGCACGCGGCTGGTCGCGGGCCAACTCGACGACCTCACGGTAGGTCCCTTTCTGCCGCTGAATCTTGGCGATTCGCACCGGCTTGATGCCCGCCTTCTCCTGAAGCAGTGCAAACGACGAACCGCGAGCCACGCTCTTGTGCTGTTTGTCGTCGCCCACCAGCCACAGCCGCGCGTCAAGTTCCCTGGCCAGCGTTGCCAGTGTGGCCAGGTCCTTGGTGCCGAGCAACGCCGCCTCATCGACCAGGATGATTTGGCCGCGCGCCGAGCGTTGCAGTTCGTCATCGGCCAGGAACTTCGCCACCGTCTCGGCCTCGGGGAAACCCTCGGCACGCAGGTTGATGCGGCTGGCCGCCGCTGACGGCGCCAGGGCTATCACCCCAACGCCGGCGTCGCTGGCGCCCTGCACGGCTTCGGTCAGCGCCGTCGTTTTGCCGACGCCAGCGTCGCCAATCACCATGCTGATGCGGTCGTGTGAATTCAGCAAATGCTGCACGGCGCCGCGCTGGCCGTCGTTGAGACGCTGGTCGGCAATAACATGCAGCGGGTTGAGTGCCGGCACTGCTGCCCGCCCATCGGCCGCGAGCTTAATCAGCCGCTGCTCCTCGGCCAGCACCTCTTGGCCGGCCACCATGAGCTGCCCGTCCACCTCGGCGGTAAAGCGGCTATCCAGTTCCAGGCCGCGCCAGGCATCGGCCACGTCAAACGCCCCGACGCCATGCCGCAGCGCCTCCGACAGCAGCGCCTTGGCCGGCACCGACGAGCGCCGCTCGAAGCAGTGATTGGCGGCGAAGGCCAGCGCTTCGCGGCCGACATGGCAGGCCTCTTCATCCCGCCCTTCTGGTTTTGCTCCGCCGCCGTCCATACTTTGGCCAGGCTTTCCAATTCGCCTGGCGTCAGGCGCGCCACCCACTCATCGCGAAGTTGCTCCAGTGAGAGATCCTTCGCCTTCTTCTGCCGCGTCTTGGCGCCCAATTCGCTTTTCTCCTTGGGGTCGGTAATCCCCTTCTCCCGCGCCTCCTGCTCGATGCGTTCGGTCCTGCGGCTGAATTTCTTGATGACGCTGGCCGGCACTCCCGCCAGCTCGAAATACCGCCCCTTACGCTGCACGTCAAAACCGAGACCGGCAAGACGGGTCGATAGCCGCTGCTGAAATGCCGCCTCCCAGTAAGGGGCGTCGCGACGAAGATCCTGGAATTGAACCGCTTTCCACCGCTTCTCTTCGCTGTCCCAGGTGGAATTGAAGGTAAAGCAATGGGCGTGCATGTTCATGTCAGGTACGCCGTCTTCCGGACGGGAGCAGGAATGGTAGAAGCTCGCCCACACCAGGTTGCCGGTGGTGCGGTCGCTGTCGGCTCCGTTCCTCCTGACACGCGTTTTGGCCTCAGCTTCCAATTCGCGCATTGTCTCCTGCACCGACAGGCGGAAGGCATCGCGGATGCGGTCGTCGTTGGTGAGCTCATACAGCACCGATACGCTCTTGGGGCAGTCGAAGGTAATGTCGTTGCCCACGGTGCGGTCCTTGCGGGTCCTCGCGGTCAGGCGTTCGCCGGTCAACGGATGCACATTGTCGCACAGCCGGTCAAAGGACGGCTTGTCTACCGTGCCGCTAAGTCCCAGAAGCGCCGCCGCCTTGCCCCCCCAAAGGCCGACCGTCTCCTGGCCGTTGTCGATGTAATAATCGGCCTGCTGCGTGTAGTAGCGCTTGGCGTCGCTGGCGGATTCAGACTGGTGAAAGCGAAGCATGGTAAACCCGGTCGAGACGTTTACATAGGCGGTACGCCGGCCACGGCAGCGCACTGCCGCCTGGCGTCGTTGCAATGGTGGGGTGGGATGAGGTCAAACATATGCCATTATACCGGCGCAGTTTTCGTGGCTGGTTGAATGGTCGCGGGGCCATAACGCACAGTGCTTCTCCATCGCATTGCAAACAATTCGGAGTGGCGAATAAGCAAGCATCATGCCACCGCCCCGCCTGGCAATGCACGCTTTCGCCGGCAACACCGCTTCGGCCAGGCAGCACGGCCACCGACCGCGCCCGGCTGACACGGCAGATTGGACAGTTAGTCACACACCCAAAACGGCAGGTAAATGACCGCCCCAAATGGCCGGAAAAAGGCATGAAAAGGCAGGTGCAAAGGCACAGGCGATGCCCATGCAGAAATGGCAAAAAGCTTGGCAGACATCTTCCCTAACGGAGCTTAGGAGCTGGGCAAGGCTTTTTGGGCTGGTTGCTTTCACGGTGAAAGCAAATCCGCCAAGTAAGCTGCCTGACTAACTGAAATAACCACTGACCATGCTGCCAACCAGCATTAACATTGCCTGACTAAATGGACGGTAGGCTTGTTCAAAGGCAAGAAAACACCTCGTAAGGCTTGCATTTAGACCATTCGTTATGACATCAGGATGGAAAGACAGCAAAATGGTACAACCGCAAACAGGTTTGTTAACTGCACGGTCGATATGCAATTAGTCTGTAATGATGAATGGTGAGCTTGTTTGTCTGCTGGCTTGTTAACATGATAACTTGTTAACATGATAACATGTCGGCTAACACGTTTGCCTGTTATCATGACGGCAGACAACCCGTCCAAACAATATGCTTGCCATCGAGCCGCAACGTGGTGTATTGTCCGCGCCATGATTATCGTCGTCGCCAATTCCAAGGGAGGCGTGGGCAAAAGCACCATCGCCGTCCATCTCGCCGCCTGGCTGCATGAGCAGGGCCACACGGTAACACTCGCCGACTGCGACAAGCAGCATAGCAGCTCCAGTTGGTTAGCCGAAGCCGTGCCCGAAATCAAGAGCGTTAGGCTAAACGGCTCCGAACAGATCATGGAGGAGCTGCCGCAGATTGGCCGTGAAGTCGATTACGTCGTGGCAGACGGGCCAGGCAGCGATGCGGACACCAGCCGGACGCTCTTGCTGTGCGCCGATTTGGCCATCGTTCCGTGCAAGGCCAGCATGTTGGAGGTCAGGGCACTAAACCAAGCTACCTCGGCGCTACGCCATGCGCAGCGCAGTCCGACACGGACGGCCACCCGCGACTCTTGTTCTTAGCATGGTGGGCATGAACTATCGCTTGACCAAGGATATGCACCAGGTCGCAGCCGGTTTGCGCATGCCGGTGGCCAAGACCGCGCTTACCTTGCGTCAGGTCTATGCCGACGCTCCGGGGCAAGGCGTGGTCGTGTGGCACTTGGGATCAAGGGCGCGCGAAGCGTCACGCCAAATCCAACAGCTTTTCCGCGAACTGGTCCCCCAAGCCCAGAAGGCCAGCCCCAAGCACAAAAAGCCAGCCAAGCCGCCGGCACAGGGCACGCGAGTCAAACTTCCAGCAGCAAAGGGGAGGGCGCAATGAGCAACCGCAGGTCACTAATCGAAGGCATCAAACCCGACGAGCGGATCGATCCCGACGCAGCCGAGGAATTCATTGCAGGCCACAATCCTCGCCAGTCCCCCAAAGCCAATGCGCCCGTGTCGGAGGCTCCGCTGAGCGAACCCAACCCGCCGCCTGCAACACCGGCTCTTCCCCGGTCGCTTATCCCGGCCAACGCGCCCACCTCATTCCACTTGGCCGGCGCCGCCCGCGTGGCGATAGGCGCAAGGGTTCGTCCCGAACTTGCTCGCGCGCTCAAACACGCGTCGCTCGACAGACAGCTCAAAGGCATTGAGCCCTACGCCATCCAGGAGATTCTCGAAGAAGCCCTGGAACTGTGGCTGCACAAGCACGGGCTGCTGCCGTGACTAACGGCGATCCAACGCCCGCGCACGGTGAACCCCCTGCACGGTCGCTCATGCCGTTTGACAGCACACCGCCTGGCGTGTTAGACATGGGCAACAAGCATCGTAAGGCACGCCCCATGACGAGCAATTCAGTCGTCCAACTCACCCGGCATAAACAGCGGTTGCTCGAAGCATCGACGGCGATCCGTGCGCGCCCCGCCCGAACGCATCGACTTCCTGCACACCGTGCAGTGCCAATGCGGCATCCCCTACAAAAACCCCGGCGACAACGTGCTGAAGTGGGAGCGCAAACAGGGGAACGCTTCGCTTCGCATTGACGCCGGTGCCGCCATTGACCCCAATACGGGGAATTTCACACAGCTGGGATTGCCTTACGGCGAGAAACCGCGACTGGTGCTGATTTACCTTGCCACCGAAGCCGTTCGCAGCGGCAATCCGGTGATCGATGTCGAAGCGTCACTGACGGGCTTTGCCCGTTCCCTCGGCTTGGAAACCAACGGCCAGCAGCTGCGGGCACTCAAAGACCAGTTGTCGCGATTGGCGGTGGCGAAGGTTCAAATAGGCGTCATGGAGGAGGGACGGGCCGTCCAGATTAATACGCAGTTCGTCGGCGCTTTTGACCTGTGGTTTCCGAACAATGACGACCAGAAAATGTTGTGGCCGTCCACGGTCCGGCTCAGCCATGAATACTTCCAGTCCTTGGGTAATCACGCCGTCCCGCTTGACCATCGTGCCGTCGCTGCCCTGGCGTCGTCGGCCATGGCCCTGGACGTTTATGCCTGGCTGGCCCAACGGCTCCACCGTGTGCCAACCGGAAAGCCCCAGTTCATCGGCTGGGCCAACTTGCACGAGCAATTCGGCCAGGGCTACGACCGCATACGCGATTTCCGCCGCAGATTCCTGCAAACTCTGCACCATGTTCATTCGGCCTACCCGACAGCGCGCTTTGACGCGGACGACGGTGGGCTTACGCTATCACACAGCCCGCCACCGGTTGCTCCGCGCTATGTCGCACCCCAAATTTCTTGATCGCAACCGGCTTTTCAAACAAAGCCGACCACGCGCAAACAGGCCAGGTAACCAGTTGAATTGGTTGAATTGTCGAACGGTAAGTTGGTCGCGCCAGTCTACCCCCGAATGCCTGACCCTGGCTTCTGCACGGCAAAACGGCGGACAAAACAGCGTTTGTTACGCTTGCCAGGCCATCGGATCACATCACGGTAAGTTGGTCGCGCCCGGTCACGAACCAAGTCCACGGCCTCTGCGTGTTTCAAAAGCGTTCGGGCAGTGCCGCTGTTCAAGTTAACCCCTTGAATTGTCATGACCCGGCCACGGTAAGTTGGTCGCGCCCGCTGACTCACCCTTGCAGCACGCATCCACAAAGCAGGGTGATTAGTTGCTGCGTTCGGCAACCCACCGCGCCTTTCCCAAAGCCACGGTAACTTGGTCGCGCCCCAGGCTGGCCTTCCTTCCTGTGTACAAGTGGCACGGCACAAATAGTTATCCACGGTAAGTTGGTCGCGTCATCTACGGCAACTTGGTCGCGGCCCCGACGGAAAACTACGGATCTCGACACGGTAAGTTGGTCGCTCAAACCTATAGTAATAAATACCTATAACTTACTTACCTTTAGTTTATCGCGGCAAAACTGTGGATAAGTCAAAAAGGCATTCAGGAGGAGACGGGTCTACCTCCATCTATCAGCCAAATGCTGATTGTTCCGCCATAGGAAGGCAAGCCATCGTCTCCCTAATTGGCATCAAAAGAGACGACAGGAAGGCACCCAGAAGCGTTTATTGGCCCGACCGCCTTTTATACTGTTTTCAACCAATGCAGCTCTACGCCCTTCTAATGCGGTTTTTCCGCCAACATGTCTTTTGCTGTTCTTTTCATCCCTTCTGCCGTTAAAGGCAAGCAGTGGTATGCCCTATGCTTGTCACCCTGACCGATGACAAAGTAAATTGCTGGGAACGCATGTAAGTGGACTGTGGGAGCGGTAAATTTACCTGGTTGACTCTGCTGGTGAAGCCATGTATGCTTATTTGTGTTCTTAACTGTAGACAAAATAGCAATATGACCAATGTGCGTATCAGCAACGACACCCATTCTACCCTTCGCGGCCTAGCGGACGTCGAAGGGCAGTCGATGCAGGCCGTTCTCGATAAAGCCGTCGAGTGCTACCGTCGCTCCCGGTTCTGGGATGAAGTTGAGATGGCCGCCGGCAACCTTCGCGGGGACCAAACGGCCTGGAATGACGAGCTGACGGAACGGCGTGTTTGGGAAGCCACGCTCGCCGACGGATTGGACGCGGAGTGATTCCTGTCGCTCCAACGCGCGGTCAGGTTTGGCAGGTCGATCTCGATCCCACCCGCGGTCACGAACAAGCCGGAACCAGACCGGCATTGGTGGTGTCGGTCGATCAATTCAACCAGACGCCCCTTGGCCTCGTTGTCGTGGTGCCGTTGACCTCAAAGGCCAAAGAATTTCCTCTGCATGTTCGCCTTGACCCACCCGAAGGAGGGGTGCAACTGACCTGTTTCGCCAAATGCGAAGACGTAAGGTCCGTCGCCCGCGAACGCCTGACCAAACCTCTCGGCCGGGTCACGCCAGCCGTGTTACGGCAAGTGGAAGACCGGCTGCGTTTGGTGCTGGGCTTGTGAATCATCTGACCTGGCGGGTGGCAATGCGGTCTGTTATGCAAGCAGAGAAATGATAATGAGCAGGAAGGCCGACACACTTACGGATTTCGACAAGCAGCTTATCGCCAGCATGGAGGAAGCCGTCGCGTCCGCCATCGACGCGCCCAACAAGTGCCGTGAAACTGTTGTTAAGGTCAACGTTATTAACGTGACCGAAGGCCATAAACTTCGTCCATTAGATGACGTGCTTCTGGACGTATTCACGCATGCCATAGAGTTCTGCGATGGTAATAAAAGTCAAGCCGCTGACGGTTTAGGAATCGGCCGCACGACATTGTACCGCAAGATGGGCGTATTACGCCAATTACTGTCACAAGAGGGCGAAACATAATCGCAATGCCGGTGCGCGACTTGCATTGAAAACAGCCAGTTTGACTATATGGTTTCAGAAAAAGACATTCTCCGCACGGCCCAGGCAACCATCCACAAGTGCGGAAAAAAATACGTGCCGTTGGATTATGTTCTTAACCAGGCTGAACGCTTATTTGGCAATGGCGATGCCGAAGGCGCAGCGACGTGGATGCATGTCGCCAATGCTATTGGCGTGATCCTATCAAGTAAATGACATCAAAATCGCCTACCGACCGTTGCCTGCGCCTTCCCGTCTATTCGGGAAGGTTGCCTTACTCCAGCTGCTGGGCTGGCCAATGGTAGCCGAGGCCGAAGCCTTCATGACACTGCCGTGAATTCCAAAACGCAATTCCGTGCAATGCCGAACGCAATTGCCGACCGGATCAGCAGGTGCAAGTTTCTTATAAGTCAAATCCAATCAATACGTTGCGAGGCCGGACATTACCTGCGAATTAAGCCGCCAAAACGCAATTCCGTGCTATTCTGATCCAAATCTCACTTCTTGCACTTCAAAACGGCCGACAGGCAGCCAGGTCAACCGCAAGGCACAACAGCTTGCAACTTGGGGCACTCATCCTGAGATGTGAAGACCGCAAGCATCGTGCTTGCTTTAGCCGGATGGCCGCCTTCGCGAATTTCCGGCCTACCCAAGCTGCGGCTTCCGTGACCGCAGCTCGGGACCCGCGGCCGGAAATTCGGGGCGAATAATCAGGCGGCGGCCTGATGAGAGTGAAGCCGCCTGGCCGCGTGAGAAAGGCAAGCGAAGTGGCTGGCCAGGCATTTCCTTCGCCGTCCTGAATAGACAGGCTTCCCGTGTTCCTGCCGGGAGGGGCCGGAAACGGGAGCCTGTCGGAGTGGAGCGACGTGGTGCCTATTCGGGAGGGCCGCTCGCGGCGAGCGGCTTGATTAGACCGCTCGCCAGCGAGATCTGGCTTGGTGCGTGATCACTTTGAGCAGAACCGCGCGGAAGGTGCGCCGCAATAAGAGTTGAAAACCTGACAAACTAATTGGTGGCCGACAGGCAAGCTTCCCTGGCCCAATGCTCGCAAACTTCTAAATGACTGTCATCGCCAAAGGGGTGATTCCTTGAGGGTGGACGTAGACGCGACACCGGCTGACACCTTGGCGACTGCATGCTAACCGCGCTGAAGTTTTTAGTGTCACTGATAGGCGATTTACCGCCGACTCAGAGTTGCCATATTTCGCTGTCATACACCCCGCGCATCTGGCGGCCAGACGAACTTGTGCAGTTGCAGCTGCATGCGCACTTGCAACCCTGAATCCAGCAACCATTCGACGAGGTCGATGGGCCGGACACGATCGAATACCGCGCTGACTAACACAGTGAAACGCTGGTCGAGACGGTGTTGCCGAATTACACGCGATGTCCAGTCAAAGTCGGGACGGGAGGCAATGACGAACTTGATCTGGTCGGATGGCTTAAGCAAGTCGAGGTTCGACCAAAGATTACCTTCACTTTCACCACTGTCCGGACACTTTAGGTCCATGATGATGTGAACGCGGGGGTCAACACCCCCAATCGCGACCAGACCACTCGTCTCCAGCAATACTGTGCAACCCCGATCGGCTAGGGTCGCCATCAACTCGAGCGATTCCGGCTGCAGGAGAGGCTCCCCTCCGGTAAGCTCCACGAGCGGACAACAAAAAGCAAGAACCCGGTCAATGACCGTGGTAAGCGGCAGGCCCACACCCTCCTTGAAAGCATGGGGCGTGTCACACCAGGAGCACCTGGCCATGCAAGCCGTCATCCGGACGAAAACACACGGCAATCCCGCAAACGTGGATTCGCCCTGAACGCTGCGGTAAATTTCGTGGACCAGCAGATGCCCCACCATTTTTGTCCGCAGCGGTTCCAGCCGCTGTTCCATAGCGATGGCAAGGTTCATGCGTCCATCCGGTAACTGAACCTGTCGCCTCGACAACGTGTCCGCGTTCATGAAGTTCCCTTTTCGTTGCTTGCGTTCTGACCCAACCCTGTCCCACCAATTGGAACGGGCTGGCCGGCAACTGTTAAGCGCGCTGCGGCTGATTCCAGACCAGCGCCTTGTACTGCACTAGCAGGTAGTTGGCGAGGATCTGAATATCGTGATACGTGTTCTGGATCTCGTTCCACTTCCGCTGGTCCCCCGGCCCAAAGTCCCAATAACCATCTGTCCAGCGGCAGACATCGCGGAGAGGCGCAAGATCCTGTCTGAACTGTTCGGCAGTTGGGACGCCGACCTGCCGGTAGCGATCAGCGATAGCATCCATAACAAATCCAACGCTCACGATACCCGCCCCATGCATCAGCCGGCTGCGGCGCGGCGACAGACTCCAGGCGTTATCGAACACGTCCGCCACCGCCTTCCAGAACGCATGCAACACGCCGAGCATCGCCTCGGTGTCACCGCCCCCGCTTTTCGGATCACGAAAGCGGTACAGCACGCCGTCGCTAAGGCTGTTTTCAAGCATTTTGAGCACGGAATTATCCTTGATCAACCCCTCAACTACAGTAGGCGTCCGAATCATTCCGCGCAGAGGCGAACCCTCGTCATGGTTCAGCCGGTTGAGCAGGTGCGCAGGAAATCGACGGTGCTGAAGCAACGACGGGAGTTTGGCTCGCGTCGTCGGCAGGAGTTCATAGATAAGCCCTTTGGGGAGCGGTTTCGTCGAGTTCACCAGGATGAATTGCTCGCGCTGCTCCTGGTCATCGTCGGTGACAAAAGCTACCACGCAGATGGGAAAGTGTTTAATCGACGCGTCGCGAATCGCAGCAATGCGCTGCTGTCCGTCCACGATCCAACCGGGCCTCTCCACATCGGGAATTGCAGGGTCAACGGGGATAACAAGCGTCCCCATTCGCACATAATCAGACCCCTTCAGCCCCTCGGCAGGTTCAAAGCACACACATTTATCGAACGCGACCACTACCGCATTCGGAATCATCGGATTCTCGGACTCAAGATAATCACGAATCTCGGCGATGTGCGAAAGAACCTCGGGACGCTGATATCCTTCGACGGAAGACTGTGTTCCCCTGCGAATACGGGAGACCGTTGTAAACTGCGACAGCAGCTTGCCGTCTACGGCGAAGCTATAAAGCGTTCGCTTCGGCCCCTGCGCGACCTCCATAGCAGGGAGTTTAAGGACGCGGGCGCCCGCGCCGTTCCTGTTGCCATTTTTCACTTGGTGGACCATCTAACTGTTATCCTTCCTCAGAACGTGCAGGTTGCCTTTTGCGCCCGCACAACCTCTGGTAAAAGACGAATAAATTATGAAAACCTCGGCGGCGGTTCCGTTCCGCGCCCCGAAAAATCATCACGTGAATCCCAAGTCGGCGGCAAATCTCGCAAGGGCAATCCTTCCACGGCTTATCTCTCAGAATCTCGGAATACACGGCCGTGCGGTCATTACGGCTGTCATGTATCTTTTCATATTCACGCAGTACGTTCACCACTTGGGGCACCTTACACTCACCCCGGTCATACCGCGTCAGCGCATCCAGGCAGGCCTGTTCCAGTCGCCGAGCTTCGCCCTGGTTCACTTCGCCGGCAACGATGCGGCTGCGCATTCGGGCGTTGCCCTCGACCTGGGGCACGCGAAGAGCACAATAAGTGCGGTCCGGAGTGTAATAATTATCCTTGTCGTCCTTGAACGCCTGCCGAAGCGGAGACGTGCTATCAAAACTCACAACGCCGAGATCCTCGAACTGCTGAATGCTGTCTAAGCGAGTCACGCCAAGCAGATGCATACGGGTGTCACTGCGAAGCACAGTACGAATGTGCTTAAGACACGAGAGTATCTCCGCCGTCTTCAGAGGCACCATGCCCCCAAGAGCGATGTACCGATAGCCAAGTTTCTGAAGTTCCGTTACGGCAGCAGCGTAGGAACCGGGACTCCATCCCTGTGCGATCCCAAAAGGTGTGTACTGGCACTTTTGAGCGCGCAAACGGTCCAGGAATTCCTCGGCCAGTTCGAGTGTGATTTTCTGCCGGTTGCGCCACTCCTGCGGGACCGCATCCATGCCCGGAAGCATGTGGTCCAGGTCCGGTTGGAAGCCCAGAATCACGTGATCGACGGACAAGGCGTAATCAAAGCCGCACTGCGTGTAAAAATCAATTACCTCCTGGACGGTAAACGGAGGACGTTCCTCACGAACATAGGAGAACGCCCCGCAGTCCCCCATCGTTTCCAGCGGCAGGTCACCCAGGCGGAAGAAAGATCGAACTCCCTCGCGAAGAAGACGCTGACGTTGAGCAATCGTGTAACGGCTGCTGCTATCGCCGCCTGTACCGTCTACGATTCCTTTTGAGACCAGTATGCCGTCATAGGGAGGGGAAGAGAATATCTCGTGCGGATATTGATCGTCCCGCTGGCGAATCCGGGTGTCAGAACGTGTTTCTGCGAGGAAGTCAAAGCTGGGATCAACCAGGTCTTGACTATCGGGGAAGAAGAATCTCATGGCCCACCTCCCCGCGCTTGCAAATACGCGCGCACAAGGAGGCTAGAAAGTAGGCGCAAGTGTCTGGGGACATTCTGGATCTCCCGCCAGTCCAATTCCAACTCGTCCCATCGGCCCGAAGTCCAGCGGCAGATGGGAACAACCTTCTGTAATTCCTGCTCCAACTGGGCCCGAAGGTTCGCCTCCCGGGGATGGAACCCAGAAGCAACCCGATCCATCAAACGCCCCATTGCCCGGAGGCCAGTCCCGTGCATCAGGCGACTCTGCCCTGGCGACTTGGCCCAGGCCTCCGGAAATGTAGACTTCACCGCAGACCAGTAGGCCGTAAGTATTGCCCAGATACAGTCAATGTCGGTTTCGGATGTGGAGAGGTTGTGGTATGGGAACAGGCACCCTGCGGGCGTCGTGAGGCTCTCCTCAAGCATTTTGATCACGGACGCGTCGGCAACCACAGCCGTTTTCCGATAAGCCGCCGGGGTTGAGGCACGCCGGATGAGTCCGAAAAAGGGCGAGGAAGGATCACGATTCAGAAGGTCGCACAAGGCTGACGGAAGCTTCTTCGATCCAAGGGTCCGGGGCAGCGGCGCCGAAATCTCGGGAAGCAGTTCCAGAATGAGGCCCCTGGGCAGTGGCTTGGTGTTGTTAACGCGAAGGAATTGGTCCCGCTGGAGTTCCACTTCATCGGCAATAAATGCATTCACCGGAACCGGCCAGTTCGTTCGTTGCGCCTGCACTAACGCCGCTACCCGCTGCTGGCCGTCTACAATCCAGCCTGGTTTGGCTTGCTCCTCGCTTGGGATCGTAATGGAAAGCGTTCCGGCCGTGGTCAACTCGTCCCGGTCGTCAGCGTACTTCGTGGCCCGGAAGCCGACCTCCGACGAAAACGCGATAATAATGGAGTTTGGCAGGAGGATATCATCGTTCTGCAAATAGGCGACAATATCCTGTATGTGACGCCGGACTTCCCCCCGTTGGTAGCCCAGGAGTTTGCCCCCTTTACTTCGCGCAAGCCTGGAAATGTCCGAAACGGCAAGGATCTCCTCCGCCGTGAGGCTGAAAAGGTAGAGAGGACGATTCTCGTTTTGCTCAACCCGCAATGCCGATTTATAAAGAACTTTCTGTCGTTTCCTAGCCATTCCGCCCTCCCCCTACACGGCGGAAAAGCGTAGTAAATCGTGACTGTTCGCAGGCCTTACCGCTGTCCCGAAGACGGCGCAGAGCGCCGTCGGCCGAATGCCGGAATCAGTCGCCAGGGCTTTCCTGATGATCGCGCAAACTTCCTTGTCCGAAAGTACTTGGCGCTTGGGCGCTTTATACTCGGGTTGCTTGGCCAAAAGACGGGAGAAAAGCCTGCGCATCGACGATAACGTCAGGCGGTCATCGCTGAGTTGCTCAAGGGCATAACGCAGGCAACGGGCATTGAGTGAATTAAGACTCCCGCCAAGTGCATTCTGGAGGCGGGCATCACAGGGAACGAGATAGTCGCCGAGCGTCGGGTGAGATTCCGACCCTGCGCTAAAAATCGCAAGCCGTTCGGGTCCGTGCGCAGCTGCCGTCCGTTCAAGATCGTTGGTGACGGCATCGAGATACTGAGGCGATGCAGCGAGGAGAAGGACGCTGTTCTTGCGTTCACTTACAAGGCCAGCGATACTTCGAGGGGAATGCGGCACCGGACCACACCAGGCTGTAAGCGCCTCCCACCAGGCCCTCTGCTCGAAACTTGCCTGTCCATTTCTGACACCCCGCACGACCGAGTCCGGGTGATTCAAAGCGAAAGTCGCGGCGTACGACGCAATGCTTGCTTCCACTGGGACGAGGCCATATCCAGCCGAACACACCCAGACATTCACGTGCCGCCCCGGGCGCTGCTGACCTTGCTGCATTGACCGTACGACGTGCCAGTGATCTCCAGAGTACAGCCTGGACGCGGGCAGGCGCTCAACTTGTGCCGTAGCAAGCCGATAGGTCCAGGCCTGTGCTCGTGCGGCAGTCGTCCGTCCTGGAACAGAGCGCAGCCTGAAGCGCAGGTGACGGAATTACCGTCTTCCGATTCGTGCACGTAATCAGTACCAGCACATCCACGCCCAAACGAAACCTCCGATGATGATGGCCACGGCCTTCGCATGAGCACTATCTTAAAACCTTGGCGGGGCAAGAAGCTAGTCCCCCTGCGGGATTTCTCGGCAGGACAGGAGAATCGGTATACACAATCACCCAATGAGGTGGGAAGCCATCGGTTTGACCTCGCGACAACTCCGCATCGAGAAATCAAAAACCCTGCCGCCGCGTATCAAATATGATTCTCGAATGACGCCAAATGGAGGTGCTCCTTGAGGTTCCGACGCCCCAAAATATAATACTGCTGCTTCCTGTACAACGCACCTGCAGTGTGGGTGACCAGATGAATCCCCAATGACCCGTCCCGGACTCGTTCGTCTGGGTTGCCGATGCTGTACACCAACCCAGCACCGGCGCAATCATCATGCTGCCTGGGGGGACCAGACGTAGGAAGGTCTGATGGTCTGCGAGCAATGCGTGGCGCCGAACCGCCGGTGAGCCATGATATGTGAACTTCCGATCAGGTAAGCAGTTTGTGTGCGAAGTCGAGGTCCAAGGGCGATAAATAATAATTCCCGGTGTTGAGTCGGTACGGTGGCCGCAGCATGGAATAAGGGGCGGACACCTGTCCGGAGAGCATCAATGAGCGACATCAGCGCTGGTCAGCATGTGCGGACCGTGTCCTTCGCTCAATCCAGCGAAAACGCTTTGGGTGTCGGCAAACTCCTGGCCATCGACGGCGGCTGCGCGAGTGTCGAGTATTTCTCCTCTCCTTGCCACAAACCGGCGGTGTTGACGGTCGCTGCCCGTAGCGTGCGCCGGATCGCGCTGGATGAGCAGACCCGGGTCTATTTCTTCGACCCTGACGGCGTGGTCTGGCGCACCGGGCGGTCGCTTATCGCCACAGAAGACGGCGCTTACGTGGTTGCCTTCCCAAATCAAGATGTCCGGACGGTTCACTGCGACCGCCTATACGTCCGCTGCGACAGCCTGATCGACGAACCCACGGATTTCCTCGCTGGGCGCGTAACGGAATCTCCCTTCCTTCACGAGCGAAGGTCCCGCCTCGCAAATGCGTTCGCGGAACAGCGCGGTGCAGTCGCCGGCATGACCGGCCTTCTCTCGGCTGGAATCGAACTGGAGCCGCACCAAATCGAGGTCGTCCGGCGGGTGCTGCAGAATCCCGCACAACGATACCTGTTGGCCGATGAGGTCGGTCTCGGGAAGACGATCGAGGCTGGGATCATCATCCGCCAGTTCGTGCTCGATGATCCGACGGGACACCAGATTCTGGTGGTCGTTCCCCCACACCTAGTGGACCAATGGGTAGCTGAACTCTCCCGGCGGTTCACGTTGGACTGCTGCACCGGAAGCGCAGTGCGCGTGGTGTCCTTCAATCAGGTGGATGCTGCGCTGGCCACCGGCCAGCCTCGAATGCTGGTGATCGACGAGGCCCACCAACTCGCGGCCCTGGTTGCCGCGCCAGCAGGCTCCACAGGCCACCTCCGCTTCCGCCGGGTGTGCGAAGCGGCCGTCCGGGCTGAACGCCTGCTGTTGTTGTCCGCCACTCCTAGCCTTCACAACGAAGCGGGGTTCCAGGCGATGCTCCATCTCCTCGACCCTACCGTTTACCCGCTTGGGGACTTGGAGGCGTTCAGGGTCCGCCGCGACTGGCACCAGCGCGTCGCCGAGCTATTCCACGTCTTCCACTCCGTCGAATCCGGTTCATTCCTGAATGACTGCCTCGACGACCTCACAGCGATGTTTCCGGCGGACGCCCACCTCAGGGCATTGGCGGCCCAGCTCCGCCCGCTCCTCGCGTACGGTCAGGATCCGACGAGCGATCGGCGGGCAGACCTCATCCAGGACATCCGCTGTCACGTGAGCGAAGCTTACCGCCTCCACCGGAGGCTCTTGCGCAACCGTCGTGCGGACCCGCGTGTCGAACCGATCCTCCCCGGGCGCCACGGCCTGGCCCTGTGGGAGTATGACGACCCGGCTTCCAGCCCCCTCGGCGATCTCCTTGAAGAGTGGCGGACGATCGCGGCCCAGAGGGCTGCCGCTGACCCAGCCAAACGTGACGAACTCGCCGAATGCCTCCGATTGTTCTGGGATGCTTTCGCCGACCCGCTCGCCCTCGTTGCCCTCGCCGCCGCGCGACGCGGCGAAGCTGACCATGAGCAGCTGGCAGGCCTGGCCCTGACGCCGGCTGAAGTTGCGGCTTTGGGAAGCGTCCCGCTCTTTGACGAGGAAGACATTCTCCGGCGCCTGGTGGACACCGCCCTACAGCTGGAGAACCTGGAACGGGCGGACGCCGTCGCCGCCAAAATCGACGCCTTGTGGGTTAAGCAGCCGGACTTCCGCGTCGTCCTGTTCACCACGTTCCCCCGCACTGCGGACGAGGTCCGCGATGCGCTGGCGGCCCGCTGGCGCACGGGCGTCGTCCGCCACGGCCAAACCGGGTGGGAGCGGTCCTGGGCAGATAAGGCCGCACGAGTGCTGGTCTGCGACCGCTCCGCCGAGGAAGGCCTCAATCTCCAGGGCGGGCGGATCGCGCTGGTCCACTACGACATGCCGATGTCGCCGAACCGTATCGAGCAGCGCCTCGGACGGGTGGACCGCTATGGGGTCGGGCCGCCGTTCAGTCCGTCGCGCCCGTCGCCCGCGCGGCAGCAGTTCCCCGGGCGTGGGTCGATTTGCTCGACAAAACGTTTCGCGTGTTCGATCGGTCGATCGCCGCTCTGCAATACCTCGTCGAGGACGAGTTGCCGGGCCTCCGCTCCGGCCTGCTCTTCGACGGCCCCGACTCACTGGTGGCCGCCACCGAGAGACTCGGCGGAGAGAAAGGGACAGTCGAGGAAACGCTGCGCCAGATCCAGGTGCTCGACGAATTGGACGCGGTTGAGACCACCCAGGCCCAGCAGGATTTCGCCGACCGCCTGATCGAGAGGGAACGGTTGCGGGAAGGGGCCTGGCTAGAGGCATTCCGCGGATGGACGGTTGATCGTCTGCACTTCCGCGAACGGCACGGGTCGGGGACCGACGGCCAAACGGTGTGGTTTCAAATCCAGCGGCCGACTCCGAAGGAGCAGGAATCGAACAGGCGCAGGCGCCAGCCTTCGCATTTCACCCTCGTTCCCATCGGCCGGTTCATCGAGCGATTCCGACACGTGATGGATGACGCTGCATCCAGTGCGAACTTCCGTGAGCCTCGCACCCAGACCATGACCTTCGCCCGCTCCCATGCCAGGGTCCATGGCGTGCCGCTCGCCCGCTTGGGCCAACCGTTTTTGGACGCGATGGCCGAGTACCTCCGGCTAGACGACAGCGGAATCGCCTTCGGCCTGTGGCGCTGTCGGCGAACTTGGACGGCGGCATCCCCGCCTGCCGACCTCGCCTTCCGGTTTGACTTCCTGATTGAGGGCCGCATCGACAACGCGCTCGCCGTACTTCCTTCCGGGTCTGCCGTCACGCGGCCGGCGGTGCGCCGACTAGCTGACCAACTCCTTCCGCCGGAGTTCCTGACGGTCTGGGTGGATGACGCGGGCGAACCCCTCATAGACGGGGATAGATTTGCAGTGTTTGCTGCGCCGTACCGAGAAGGCCCGAAAGGTGTTGAAGGTCGCGACTTCAATCTCAACCCTGACAAGTGGCGGGCTATTGAGCACCTTTTCCCATCCGGGGATTGGCCCGCTCGACTTCACCAGGCCCGCGCCGTTGCCGACCGTGTTCTTGAGCACCACCTCAACGCATCAGGCCGCCTCGCCGAATTGGTCCGGCAAGCGCACGAGGAGGCAGCAACGCGCCGCCAGCCAATTCCTCAGCCGGGTGGCGTTCCTGCCAACCGGCGAACGGGAGATCGAGCAGGCACGCGCGCTGCTGACGACGAGCGTCTCTGGGTGGCCCTGATTGCGGGCATTGAGCGCACCGGCTGTCCGACTCGACGCGCTCGGAGCCGTATTCGTATCTGCCGAAGATCCGTTCACGGCCCAGGATGCAGTCACGGAGGAGGAGTGACAATGGAGCACCTTCCCGACCTCCTGACGGCACTGGCCACGTTCCCTGCCGGCCCGCTCCCGAAAGGGCCCCTGGCCGAGCCGTGCCTGGAGCGCCTTCGGATCGTCCTCGCAAATGTTCGGGAACGGCCTACGGCCGTGGGCCGTGGTGACCTGGCCGGGCTCGTCGGCCAAGTCGTCTGGCGGGCTGCGGCGACGGGGCAGCAGGGGCGGGTCCGTGTGCCGGCCAGTTCGCCGTGGCCAAGCTCTGCACATTGGCAGGCCGCCGGGGTGGGGGTCGCCTCACATAGCGGGGGCACGCTCCTTTTGGAACCAGGGACTCCTTCGGCGCCCGCGTGGTTGCCGACGCCTCACGGGCCTGGGCTCCCGTTGCCCGATCTGTTTGCGGAAACAGAGCGCCGCCACCGCGACGATTCACCCGCCTTGGCAGCTGATCCGTGCTGGCCAGCGGTTCTCGGCCAAACCTTCGCTCGGTTCACCTCGCCGGGACAACGAGACGCACTGCGGGCGGCTGCATTCGCCCCGCCCGGATCGACTCTGCTCGTTTGTCTGCCGACCGGCTCGGGCAAAAGCCTCGTTGGATGGGGGCCCGCTATCCTCGGGTTGCCGGCTCGGGGGGTGACGCTCGTCGTGGTCCCGACCGTCGCTCTGGGGATGGATCAGGAGCGGCAGGTCCGGTGCCTCCTAGAAGCCAATCGCCTTGCGGAATCCGTCCGCCCCACTGGCCTGGCACGGCGACCTGCCCGAGGATGACCGCAAAGCGATCAAGCAATCTATCCGCGACGGGCGACAGGTGGTCGTGTTTGCGTCACCCGAGGCGGCAACAACGGCACTTGCGCCGGCTCTCTACGATGCCGTCCGCCGAGGCCTCTTTCGGGGCTTCGTGCTCGATGAGGCGCACGCTGTCGCCCAGTGGGGAAACGAGTTTCGGCCAGACTTCCAAGCCGTCGCTGGGCTGCGCAAGGAGTTCCTCCGCGCCGCACCGACGGCGGGCCTTTTCAAGACTCGCCTCCTGTCCGCGACGATCACTCAGGAGTCGTACGAGACGCTGGACCTCCTCTTCGGACCCGTCCTGCCACTTGCGGCCATTCACCTGCGCCCCGAGCCGGCCTACTGGGTCGCCAAGGCTTCGGGCCAAGTCGAGCAACAGCAGTGGGTGCGAGAAGCTGTCCGCAGGCTGCCGCGGCCCTTGCTGTTGTACGTGTCTCGACGGAAGGACGCAGAAGACTGGGCCACCTGCCTCCGGGAGGAGGAAGGGATTCTTCGTGTCGATTTCGTCCACGGAGGAAGTAATGACCGGGAGGATGTCATTGAGCGCTGGCGACGTAATCAACTAGACATAGTGGTTGCCACCTCTGCGTTCGGACTCGGAATGGACAAGGCAGATGTGCGGGCGGTGATCCATGCGTGCGTTCCGGAGACCGCTGACCGATTCTACCAAGAAGTGGGTCGCGGCGGGAGGGACGGACGAGCGAGCCTCTCGCTCGTCGTTTACACGGACGCGGACCTGAACGATGCCGCGCGATTGAACCAAGAGCGAATTATCAGCGCAAAGCGGGGATTGGAGCGTTGGGACGCCATGCGCACCACGGCCACAGACGTTCCAGACCGCGAGGGTGTAAATCGCATCGACCTGCGTGCCCGGCCTTCGGACGTGGTTTCGGACAGCGAAGCGAACCTTGCGTGGAACCTACGCACCCTGAACCTCATGGCTCGGGCGCGACTCATTGAGATTGAAAGTGAGCGGCCGCCGACACTGGAGGCTGGGCTTGGCGAATCGCCAGAGGCATTCGACTTGCGGGCCCGAGAGGCATTCAACACATACTTCTCCCAGGCGCTTGTCAGGCCCAAACCGGGTCACCGCGACGCGGCGGCATGGAAGCACCAGATCGAGGACGAGCGGCGGCGGACAGGCCGCGCGAACCGCGATCAGCTCGACACTGTCCGTAAACTGGTGGAGACCACACCTGAATTCGGCGGGGCGTTGGCCGACGTATACACACTGGAAATGGGGGGCGACGAGGTCCGTCCGGAGCTTGCGTGCGGTGGGTGCCCCGGGTGTCGCGCAGACGGACAGGACCGGACGTCCTACCTGCCTCCGGAGCCCGTTCTGCCGGCCGGACTCGCGTTTCCGGTCCACCCCCGCCTCCGTTCAGCCCTGCGGTTGTCGGACGGCGAGTCGCTTGCGATGATTACGTACTCGCGCTCCGTCCAATCCGAGCGGGAACGTCGACGGTGGCGGGATCTGCTCCTGCGCGAGTTGTTCCCGCGTTTGGCGGGTCTCGGGATCCGCGAGTTTGCAGCCGGCCGGACGTGGCGGGCGTCCATGTTATACGCCGTCCTGTTCCGATATTCCCCCGACGCCTATGTAGTCCATTCCTCTATCGGTGAGACAGATGTCAGCTCCGCGTGGCGGCTCCCCCGTCTCACCCTGCTCGATCCCGCCGACCCGCCGCCGATCATCCCGAGCTGGGCGTTCCGGCTCGACCGCCCGCTCCATGTGCTGCTTGTGCCCGCAGACGCGCGTGATCCCGACCGGCCTGCAGACCCGTATACGGACCGGCACAGGTCTGTTCCCGTAACCGCTGTCCTTGATGAGTTGACCCGATGAGCGTACTCAATCGCCCGTCTTCCGGGCTTCCCAACGTTTTGATCGTTTTGTACCGCTGCGTGCTGGCGCACGGCCCGCTTCAGCGCGCTCGCCTACTCAGCCTGTGCGCCCCGCCGGCTGCGACGTCAACGGACGCAAAAATGCCACAGAAAACCCTAACGACGTGGAAGAAACTCGGACTATTCGAGGTCCGTGACGACGACACGGTCCGGTTATCCCCCGATCTGCCTGCCGCCGCGCACGATCCCGTCACCGGTCCGGACCGCGTGCCTGACACACTGCGAGAATTGGTGTTTCGCCCGGAGAACAACGCAAACCTATGGGGCCGCGACGACGGCCCCGAAGCTGACAATCCTGACGCCCCTTCCGGTGTCCGGGCGGCTGACTTTACGCGGGGAGCGTGCTGGTGCCTGGCCCTAAGTTCGCGACTCCCCCGCGAGGCCACCGTTCGCAAAATGTGGGACGGCGTCGATACCCTCCAGCAATCGACGCTCGAACCCGGCCACTCCGCGTTCGTAAACGACACCCGCTGGGCTGGATTCGCAGCGTGGGCGCCGTTTCTGGGGTTCGGGTGGTCGGCGGTCTCCCGACCATTGGTGCTCGATCCCACCCAAGCGATTCGGCACCAGCTCCCACATTTATTCGGGGAGGGAACGGAACTGACACAAAGGCAATTCTTCGACCGTTTGGCGGATCGGCTGCCAGTTCTCGACGGAGGAGCGTACCGCCTAGAAGTTGAGGCGAAATTCATTGCCGGGCGGTGGGAGCGGCCGGCCGAGGGGGCGCTTTCTGAATCTCTTTCCGCTGCCATGGAACGGCTCTCGGCGGCGGGCATTCTTCGAATGGAAGACCGTGCAGACGCGGAACGCAAAACCCTTACAGGCCCCGCTGGTCGGCAAACGCGCACTTTCTCGCACGTCCTCCTCCGGGGGGTAGCAACATGACACTCCTGGGCTACTGGCCAAGGCGCCGACCGCATTAACTCCTGCGTTCCATCCGAGGCGGAAAGTTTGAGCGATTCGGTCTTCCTCGCCGTGCATCAACCGACTGCCTTATTCCGCCGAGTCATGGGCACAAGACCCATGACCGAACCGGCGAAGGAGGCGGACCTCCTTGCATGGCTGCTGAGCCCCGACGTTCCCGAGGGACACCGCGTCGTGCCGATCGTGGGGCGGTCGGGGACCGGCAAGTCCCACCTCATTCGTTGGCTAGACATTCACATTCCACGGGACGGGCGCCACGTCATCCGCATCCCGAAGAGCTCCAGCCTCCGGCGGGTGCTAGAACTGGTCCTGCACGGCCTCAACGGCCCAGCGTACGCAGCGATTCGGGAAGAGGTCCTGCGGGCTCGCGATAATCTTTCTCGCATCGCCGCCGAAGAGGGTTTGCTGGCGAACTTTCGGACTGCCCTGCGGGAGCGGGGGCAAGCGGCGGATACCCAGGCCCGGCAGGCCGCCCAGGCCGGACAGGAGCCCGACCGTTCTCTGCAGACAACTATCGACCACGCCGAAGGCCTATACGTTTTGCTGGACGGCCAGACCCGTGACGCCTTGCTCGCGGAGGGGGGAGTCTTCCGCTCCTTGATTGACGGCGTGATTTCGGGACACCTGAGGCCCTCGGACGCCGCCACGCAATTTAGCTCCGACCACTTCCGCTTTAGAGACGTCGATCCAAAGCGCAGTAGCGCCAGGCAAGCACCAAAAATACCTCGGCAGGCTGAAAGTACAGAACGATCGGGACCGCGTTGCTGCCGCGGAGTTGATGAACGAGGTGCGTGACGCGGCCATCTACCCTCTCCTGGGGCTTGGACCTGGTCGGCTGACGGAACTATTCGAGGACGTGCGCCGCGAACTGCTTCGTGAGGAACGCGAGTTAGTCCTATTGATTGAAGATTTCGTCACGATGACGGGGATTCAGAAGTCTCTTTTGGACGTGATGATTCGCGAAGGGGTGCGGGATGGCCAGCGCGTCCTGTGCACCATGAGGACGGCGCTGGCCGTGACCGACGGTACCTTAACTCCGTGGGACACTGTGCGCACCCGGACGAAGGACACGGAATGGGTGATCGCAGAACTTCCGCCCGATGAAACGTGGACGGTCGATGGCATCGTAAACCTCGTCGGATCCTACCTCAACGCCGCCCGCGTTGGCTCCGAAAAGCTGTCGCAGGCGCACCGGGCAGCCGCCGATGCCACCGCGCAAGACTGGGTGCCGGAGTTCGACAATACTAACGAACTCAATGAAGAGGGCCGGCGGCAACTGGCCGCGTTCGGGGCATCCGCGCGGGGCTATCCGCTGTTTCCTTTCAACCGCGTCGCAGTGGAGCAGTTGGCCCGCCGATACCTCCGCACCGCGGACGGGCAGATTCGGTTAAACCCCCGGCACGTGATCAACCACATTCTCCGGGACCCGCTCCTCGCCCATCAATCAGCATTCGTAGATGGACGGTTTCCACCGGGGAACTTCTGTGGATTCAGTCCCAACGAACTCGGGCCGGATGTAAAGACGCTGCTGGCAGGGCGCGCTGGGGAGGCCTTTGACCGGACAGCGGCGTTACTTGGATTCTGGGGCGGACTGCCGCAGACCCCTTCCGATATCCGCCTCGCCCCGGAAGTGTTCCAGACGTTCAACCTTGAACCGCTCGCGGCCGATACCTTGCAGCAGCCCACACCGGTTCCGCCCGCGAAAGGACCACAGAAGCCGGTACCGACGAAACCTATCGTCATGCCATCCGCGCCGGTGATCCAGCCGACGGGCCCCACGCCACCTTCCCCATGGCCACCGGATGTGCTCACCAGGACCGCGATGCTCCGCAAATGGATCGGCGAGCGTATCATCAACCAGACCGATGCGAACTGGATCCGCAACGCGGTGCTTCACGCGGTGGACGCGGCTATCGACTGGGACGTGGAACTGCTTAAACCTCCGCGCCTCACTCAAGGAGCCTACTACACCGGATGGGTGTACCTCCCTCAAGCCAAGGGCGGGCAACCTACCTGCACCAGTGCAAACGCGCTGGTGACCGTGTGCGACGACGAGACGTTCGCCGATCCGTTGCGCGCTAACGAGGTTGAACTCGACCTTCGGGCGGTCGTCCGATTCCACGAACTCGGCCACTTCGAGTACGATGGTGGAGCAGTCGACCAAGCACGCTACGCCAACTTCGTCGAGCGCGGAGTCGGGCAGGCGGTGGCCTTCGTCCGAGACCGGTACGAGCGCCTGACCGGAGATCAAGTTCCAGCGGTCGCCCAGGCGTTGCTCGTCTTGGCCCGGGTTCTGAATCTGAGCGGAGCACACGCGGGCGACGACGCTGGTCTGCTAGACGCGCTGCTCGGGGCCACGCCCAATCAGGAGCTCTTACCCCAAGACCACAGCAAATGGTCCAAGCTCAGGCGGGCCTGCGCCGCTGAGCGGGACAGGGCGGTCAAATTTCTCCTTCGCCGGGTCGGTGCCCGGCAGGGCGGGGCGGACGCTGTCTATGCAGTCGATGCGGCCCGGTTGCTCGCGGCCGTCGCCTCGACCCGCAAGACCTGGTCCGTAGATGCCACGTTCCAGGAAGGACAACTCGACGAAAACCCACGCATGGTGCGGTCCTTCGTCCAGGCGGTCCGCCCGGAGGTGGTCGCGGCCGCCATCGCCGAGCGGCGTGCGCAACTCACCCGATGGAGGCGCTAGCCTCCAAGAATGGCTCGGCGAAGAATTCGACAAGGCCGCGGCTCTCGAGACCCTGCGAGATACGGTGACCAAGGCCGTGGCGGCTGATGTCTTCAAGGAGTCAGGAGACGTAACCGCCGACCGCCTTCGCGGGCTCATCGACGATTTCCGTAAAGCGGCAGTCGCCGATGTTCGGGACGAGATCGGGAGACTCACCCCCGATGCGGCACCGGGACTCGTTCTGTCAATTCTTGCTCGAGTGGACGACAAGGTTCTGGAAACGGTTGACCGATTGCGGGAGGCATACAATGGCTTCGTAGACCGGATCACGGTTGCCGTCGTCGCTCGCCTGCGGACCTTCGAACCGTCCTTTGACCCTGCCCAATGCGATGACCAGGCGCCCGCCGCCGACACCGGATCGGCCGTGCGGGCAATGGCGACCGAAATCGACACGCTGCTGGAAGGTCTCGACAATGCGGTCCAGGAACTGGCCGAGAAGGCCCCCGCTCCCGCAAAGCCCGCCAAGCCGCGGCGGACGACGCGGGCTGTCGCGGAAGGAGGTGGGCCATGATCCTCACGCGGTGCCAGAACTTGCAAAGTTTGCTCGGCCGCTTAAAGCAGGCTGAGTTCGACCACCAGCGCGCTCTCACGCTCACCCCGGTCCAAGAGGCGCTGAACGACCGGCACACACGGCTGATCGACAACGCGGCGCGGGCGGGTGTCCTCGTCCGGTCGGGGGTCATGACAGCCCTCAGCCTCCCGGACGCGGCCACCCTGAAGGCGGCCCTGCAAAAGGTGCGGGCGAACCTCGCGGGCGATCCCTTCTCCGTAACGAAGGGCCGAGATTACAAGACGCTCCTCAAACACCTGGATGAATTGCTCGATCAATTCCGTGGTCAGGTCGTGCGTGAGTGGGCGGCGTGGGTGGATCGACAGACCGCACGGATCGACGACGCCGAACTCGCCCGATACGAGGCGATGCCGCGCTTTGCGCGAGTGACGACTGATGTTCGCCGTCTGCGCAACTTGTCGCAGATTTCCCCAAAGAACTGCCCGCCAACGAAACGGAGTTCAAAGATAAAAAAGATGCCCTGAATACCCTTCGCGGGCAGATCGCGATGTTACCCCGGACCGACGACCCCGAGGTACGCGCTTTTCTCGATGCGGCGAACGGCCCGGACGGGGCAGGACTCGATGTACTCACGCCGAAGGTGGTGGCGTGGTTGAAGCAGCAAGATCTTTACGAGCGATACCGGATCGTCATCCGGTGACTCGGTAGGCGGAACCATGACGGCCAAACGAGACACTGACGCAGTTGACGATTTCCTCGGCGTCCTTGAAAAGCGCGAGACCGCCCTATTGACCTGGGGGCTGGTCGATGGGTCGTTCTCCGATGCTGAACTCGACGAGTTGGCGGAGAAGTTCCTGACCGAGGAGACATTGTGGGGCGACTTCACGTCCACGGACGACCTGGTAAAGCTGGCCGAGGAACGAAGGCTCCTCTTTCCGTTCCGTTCCGGCGACATCTGGCGCGATCGGACACGCACTGCCGAGGCGGTCCGGCTTTTCCTCCGATTGCGCCAGCTGTTTCCGAAGCATCTTACTGGGCGACGATGGCTGGCTGCCCCGACCCTTGTAGCCGACGCCCGCTTCCTGATCCGACCTCGAAATTACCCCCGCCGCCACGTAAACCCCCAAGCCGTCACCCACCGCCTGAACGCCGCAGCCTCTCTCGTGCCTTTGCAACTCTCCGCTCTCGATGCACTGATCGCCGGGCGGGATTTGGCAGACTTCCAAGTTAGGGCCAGCGAAGGAATTCTCCGCGGGTTGCAGGCCGGCGCCAGCCCGTCCGGGACAATCGTTTGCGCAGGGACCGGGAGCGGCAAGACGCTCGCCTTCTACTTACCCGCACTTGTCCACCTAGTCGGCGGACTGGGCGGTGACCCCTGGACGCGGTGTCTCGCCCTCTACCCGCGCAATGAATTGCTGAAGGATCAGTTTTCGGAGACGTACGCTCAGGCCCGACACCTCAACGCAGCGCTTTCCGACGCGGGCCGGCGCAAAGTTCGGATTGGCGCACTGTTCGGCGCTACGCCCAGGGACGCCTCTTCATTCGAATCTCGTTGGCCACCACCCGGATGGAAACGTGTGCCGGGAGGATACGTCTGCCCACTCCTGCGGTGTCCGCGCCCTGGTTGCCGCGGGGCCCTCGTCTGGATGGATGAGGACCGCAAAGGGAAGGTGGAGCGGCTGACATGCTCAAATCCAGCATGTACTGTTCGTGCCGAAGCGGACGAGGTCGTCTTGACCCGCGAGCAACTCCTTAGGACGCCTCCAGACATCCTTTTCACAACTACCGAGATGCTCAACCAGCGGATGGCCGACTCGCGGTTCGGGCGGCTCTTCGGGGTCGGGACCGGAGCTGGCAGGAAGCCCCAATTAGTCCTGCTCGATGAAGTCCACACCTACGGTGGTGTACAGGGTGCGCAGACCGCGCTCTTGTTGCGCAGGTGGCTCCATGCCTCGCGGGCTACACCGCATTTTGTCGGCCTGTCCGCCACGCTCCGTGACGCCCGTTCCTTCTTCGCGACCCTCGTCGGGTTGCCGATCGGGGCGGTGCATGAGGAAGCACCGAGTGTTGACGAGTTGGAAGAGAAGGGCATGGAGTACTTTCTGGCCCTCCGCGGCGATCCCGGTTCCGGGGCATCCCTCTTGTCCACGTCGATCCAAACGACCATGCTTCTGTCGCGAATCCTCGATCCGAAGATCGGGGGGCAGGCGCTGGTACGTTCGGGCGCAAGGTGTTCGAGTTCACCGACGCGCTGGACGTGACCAACCGCCTCTTCTTCGACCTGCGAGACGCCGAAGGGGAGGACAGCTGGGGGAATCCGGACCCGACTAAGCCGGAGGGCCCGCTCGCGAACCTCCGGTCGCCGACGGGTGACGACGCAGCTCTCCGTTTTGCGCACGGGCAGTCCTGGGACCTATGCGCGTGGATCGGCCACCACCTGCGGCCGGATGAACGTTTGGGAATCGGCAGGACCACGTCGCAGGACGCGGGGGTAGACGCAGATGCGGACATCATCGTCGCCACCGCAGCGCTGGAGGTGGGGTTCAACGACGCCGCAGTCGGGGCAGTCCTCCAGCACAAAGCTCCGCGCGATCCGGCGGCGTTCGTTCAGCGCAAGGGTCGGGCCGGGCGAGACCCGCGGATGCGGCCCTGGACCATCGTGGTCCTCTCTGATTACGGCCGGGACCGGCTCGCCTACCAAAACTATGACCTGCTCTTCGATCCCGAACTTCCCGCACGGGACTTGCCGGTTGGTTCCCGACATGTCTTCCGCATGCAGGCCGTCTACGCCACCATGGACTGGCTGGCCGGACAACTGGAGGGCTTGCCCGCCGGCGGCGTGTGGCAAGATCTTGCCCAACCGTGGGACCGGCGAGCCAAAGGCGAGCAAGCAAATGTCCGGGTCCGTCAGGAACGGATCGCCGCCATCATGGAGGAACTCCTCACGCGGCCGGAACGCCAGGAAGATCTCGCCCGCTACCTGCAAGCCGCCTTGCGCGTTTCGCTCGAGGATATTGACGCGGTCTTCTGGGATCCTCCGCGACCGCTCCTGACCGCCGTCCTCCCAACCCTCGCCCGGCGGTTGCGGCGCCAGTGGCGCACAGCAGCTTCCACTGCCACCAATCCCGCGCTCGAGTTCTTCGAGCCCAACGCTCCCTTGCCGGAGTTCGTGCCGCGGCGCTTTTCCAAGAGCTTAACCTTCCCGAAGTCACTGTCGTCACCGATCCCCAGCAGCAGGGGGACGTGGAGCGACGCGACCCAATGCCAGTTTCCCGGGCGCTCGCCGAATTCGCCCCAGGCCGCGTCTCGCGACGCTACGGCATCATGCACCGCTACGCGCGTCACTGGGTCGCACCACCCGCCCTTGATGGCTCGCCCGAGCAAGACCTTCCAATCGGACGATTCCTTCCATTGCTCGATGAGGTGGCGACGTGCGCGTACGTCGAAAATGGGGAGAACCGTTCTGTCCGGTGCGTCCGTCCCTGGGTTCTCAAACCGACCGCGCCTCCTCCACGGGTTCTTGATTCCTCGAACGCATTTCCCGAGTGGCACACGCAGATTCTCCCGGAAGGCGAGGGAATCCCAGCCGATGTACCGCGAACAACGCCGTGGGCCGAGGCATTGCTGGGAATGCGGTTCTTCTCTCACCGTCACCGATGTCCCGTTGAGATCCGCCGATTCGCCACCGGGTCGCGGGCTACGATCAATTTCGAGGATGGGAGCCAGTTCGAGACAAAGATCCGGTTCGTCTCAGGCGAGACGGACGCAACTCCCGTGGCGGTTGGATTCGCCTGCACCGCGGACGCGATCTCCCTCCAAGTTAAAGTGCCACCTGAGCCGCACCGGGACCTGCTCGCACCCAACGCTGCCCACGTGCTGCGATCGCTCCGCCCCGCGTTCTTCTTCCACCGCGTAAAGACAGCCTCCGCGCTGGACGGGGTCGCTAACATCTTCGCTCGCCAGTGGCTCGCACAAGCATACCTGTGCGCACTTCGTGCGACTCGCCGTGACGGACCGCATTGACCTCGCGACAGCCGCTGCGCCCTACGCGAGCAGTCGGGGGCCGATCCCCTCGGCGACGTACTCGATGCCCTCTTCAGGGTGCTACCACCCGAGGTCGGGCCGAACGAAGAGGACGAAGTCGCCGGTGTCGCGGAGGAAGGGGAGGCGCCGGCCATCGACGAGCGAAATGCTGTCGTGCGCCAACGCACCCATACGCGCGTGCTCGGCATGCTCGCCGATCCTGTCGTGCGGGAAGCGTTGGCCACTGCGGCGGCTATCCTTTGGGAGCCGGCGGGGCCGGCGTGGGACGACTGGCTGACAGAGACGCTTCTCGTAACCGTCGGTGCCGCCGCCCAGGACGCGGTGCAGACGCTCTGCCCCGACCTCGACGCGAAGGATCTCGACTGGTGGAATCCGTCCGCAGGCCCCTTAAACGCTGTCCCGACCACCGAGCCTGGCGGGCGGGAAGTCTGGCTTACCGAATCGGCAATCGGTGGTGGCGGTGTGGTGGACGCTTCCAGGCCCGGTTTGCCGAGGATCCCCGCCGCTTCTACGACCTCATGGCCCGAGCCCTCACCCCGTCCGACTTCGAGCGGACCGACGAGCAGTTGACCCGGTTCGTGGGAGCTCTTGCCGAGGACGACGGGTTGCGCGAGGCGGTAGCTGCCGTGCGGGACGCGCGGGAACGATCTCACTTGGAACTCCGGACGGCCTTCGACCGACTATTGGCCGCGCTTCGCGACCGGCGATTCCTGGTCACCCACCCTGTCATCGCGGGCTTGAACGCCCGGATTCTCCGGCCCGGAAGTACGCCGGAACTCGACCGCCTGCTGCGAACGCTCCTCGCGCGTTGGACCGAGACGGAGCAGCGTCTAGGCGTCGAACTAGATGCCCGCACCTTCGCGTGGCTGTCCTCGGACGACCGAGGGCTGGACGCCGCTCTCGGGCCGGGACTGGCCCCCGACGAGGCATCACAGACCTGGCGGTTCGGGGTCTTGTATAGCCTGTTCTGGCCGCGCGGCGGGGTCATCCGTGGGCAGCGGCTCTCGACTTACAACCGTTTTTGCGACCTGCTCACACCGGAGCGCGGTCTGGCCCTGCGTCTCCTTCGTGACCCGCTCCCGGTTGTGGCTGCGGAAACTGCTGAGTGGCGGACAGCAGTAGACAGTCTCTTGGTCAAGGACGGTGCGGCCGGGCTCGTCGCTCCTGAGAACTCGATCGATGCTCTGCGAATCGCAGTGCTGGACCTGGCGGCTAAACCCGTGGACACGGGGCTTCTCCTGTCGTATCCCCGCATTCGCAAAGCCCGGAAGGACGGACTTGGCGTGACGGTCGTGGTCGAGTTGCCGGAGACAGCCCCATGAGCACCCAGAACCGCCGCACGTTGCTGCGAAACACCCCCGGAGCAGTCCGGGAGTTAGCCGACCTGCTCCAGGCAGTCATGGTCGCCGAGTTATTGCACCCGAGTCCTGAGCTTTGGGTGGCTTCCGCTACCCTGGCCGATGCGCCCTTGCTCGACAACCGTGCGGGGGGATTCACGGCGCTCGAACCGACCTGGAGCGAGCGGCCCATCGGCCTCATCGACGTGCTCATTCGCAACCTCACGCTCGGCGGCCAGGTGCTTGTTGTGGTGGGGAAGGGGCCGGACGGAGAACAGTTTCTGCGCCGCCTGCGAGACCGGGCCGAGGCCGCTGGTGTGTCGGCCGGATTGGAAACGCGCGCCGCGCCAGCAGTGCCGGTCCAGGGCATCGCCGGCCAGGGATTCTTTCTTTCCGGAGCGTTGGTCTGGACCGCCGCTGCCGTGACGATCGCTGAGGAAGGGATAACCTTCGAGGCGGGGGTCGAGGCTGGGACACGAGCGGAGGCCATCTTCCGGCAGGCCTACGGGGGAGGTGGCGCATGAGCCTGACTCCTCCTAACCCGGACGCCTTGGCGGCCGCCTTCTTCGGCCCTGGCAACGGGTTCTCCTGGGCCGGTCCCGACCAACCTCGCCTTCGCGCGTGGGTCGAAGACCTGCGGGACCCTGCGCGGCCGGTCTTTCTCCCGCGTCTCCTGAACGACGGTCGGGTGCGGTGGTACGCTGTCGCTCGCACATCACGACAGGCGCACGACCTGCAGGAACAACTGCTTGCGTTCCTCGGTCCGACTTATACCGACTTCGACGGGTTGCCTGCCGAACTCGACGAAGCCGATCCGGTTGAGGCGGTCCTTCAGCGAAAATTCTCGGCAGTGTTTGCCCTGACCGTGGTGCGCAAGGACGACACGCGAGTTGCAGAGGCGCTCTTCAACCAATTGCGTTCACTCCTGCAACGGCGGCCGTCACGTCCCGAAGGCGACACGGCGACGCAGGGCCGCCTAATCCGTGACTTTGACCTTGCTCTCCGGGACGAGCACTGGGAGGGTGCTGACCAGCTGCTGGCTGACCTGCGCGCCGCGGCCAGATGACACCTCTGGCGCTGACCTGGCTTAAGGTTCGCCTGCTCTCGGCCAGGGGTCGGTGGCAGGAGATCCTCGACCTGCCCGAACTCCCCGACCTGCTGGCCCGAGGTCGCCCGGCCGCCATCACCGAGGCGATCCAGGCTGCCGTCTACCACGTGCACCTCGCCCGGTTCGATGCGGACGGCCGAACAGCCGACGCCGTCGCCCACTTCCGCGCCGATCTGGCCCTTTCCTTCGGGCCGCTGTTTCGCACGCGTGTCGCCGACCCGGCGAGCCCGGCCGGCAAGGCGGCAGCCATCGTTGCGGCCGCGTTCGCGCCGCCGCACGCGGCGGTCCCGCCGGTCGGGCCAATGTCGATCACGCAGTCGCCTGAGCCCACTGTAGAGCAGAAAGCCCGCCGCGCCATCGACGCCAACGACTACGACACCGCCTATCCTCTGCTCCTCACCTGTCCGCCTACCGGGACCGCACTCGGCATGCTGCTAGTGTGCGCGGACGAGCGGGCGGACAGCCCCGCGACCGCTGGTGAGGTGATTGCGGCGTTCGATGCTGCGCCGCCTGATATCGTCCAGGCGGTCCTTTTGCGCAAGGTCAACCGCCGGATCCTGGACGACCTGCAGATGCACCTCACCGCCGCCCCCAAGCGGGATGTCGCGCCTGCGGTCCCGACGGGATGGACGGACTGGCTGGAGCGGTTGAATCGGGATGGTCCGTGGCCGAAGGCCGCGGCCGCCGCCCTTGCCGGGGTTCGGGAATGGCCAACCGCGGCGATCCGCGACGACCCAGGCGAGCAGGACCGGTTCCTGCAGGTCCTCGCCACGGGCCGCTCGCCGCCAGTCGCGATCGTCGTGCGTCAACAGTCTCGCGCATTTGCTCGATGTATTCCTGCCCGAAGGCATCCCGGACGCCCGGTTGAAGCGCGTCTACCGGCAGCTGCTCGAGTTGGTGGTGTTGGACGACGATCTGTCAGCAGCATCTGCCGGGACGATTGTGGAGTTGGCGACGGCTCTCTTGGCCTGCGGGCTGACCGACACCGTTAACCGCAACGAATACGCGTACTTGATGGAGTTGCTCGTGGTTGGATCGGCGGCGTTCCGAGCGCCGACCCAATTCGGGCGCGCTGCTCAACTGCTCGACGCGCTGGCGGCCAATGGCGTGCATCGGCACGTAGACGTGGGCCCGCTTTTCCAAGTTCTGGCCACGGAGTTCCGCCTGACGCCTGGCCGAGTAACCGACGGGCATTGGGCGCTGTTCGAACGTTCCTGCGCGGACTTTGGCCAGCCAGAGGTCTACCTTTCCTCGCGCCCCGAGCCGCAGGCCGCAGCGGAGGAGGAAGACGAAGACACGCGCTTCCGACGGCGCCTCGACGGACTCACGGTAGTGCTCCTCACGATGAGCGACCCGATCGGAGCCAGCTTTTTGCGGGCCGTGGAGCGTCGCTTTCCCAGCACCCGGTTCAAAATCCTCCAGGAGAAAGACGACAGCAAGCAACTGCGCGATGTAACGCGGAACGCCGATGTTTTTATTGTAAACACATTCGATGTACCCCACATGGCGAGCGGACCGGTGAAGAGATATCGCTCCGAAGAAAACACAGTGTACCCAGCCGGCAAGACAGCGTCTCAGCAGGTAGAGGCTCTTTATCGATGGCTGAGGACCGGCGTGACTAGCCCCTCAGGGCAGGGTGACCCCTCGCCGATTTGCTGTGGTGCAGAATTCAGCAGGAGACCGCTAGCCCTGCTCCAGGAAATCAAGGGAGTTTTTCGTAAATTAAAAGACACCATCAAGCCGTTCTCATCCAGGAGTTGTCATGCTGAGTCTCGACCAAAAGACGAGAAGTGATCTATGCGCTTGAAACGACTGCTATATCGCTATGACGGCGTTACGGCTGGCGAGAAACTCTACCTCCACATCCGATCCGAATTTATCGACACGCACGCCTGGCAGGAACCTCAGGAAATGCTCCAGGTAACAGGTAGGGCGCTGGAATTTATCGATCTTTTTCAGCAAATCGCAGCCGTGAACCTTACCGGCCGACTCGTCGTCGCCGGTTCGTCCTTCGCTGACCGCAATCCGGTCAGCGACCCCTTGTTCGAGCAAGGCTACCTCGATTTCATCCGGGACACCCTCGGAGAAACCAGCGAACGCGCGGACCGTGTCTACCGTCTGGCAGAACAAGCTGTCATCGCTGCACGCCGGTCGGCAAGCAATGGCCTACTCAACCGCTTCGAGAAATGGGCTCAGCGTCACCATTCGCACTGCTACATGTGCCGAACGGACCTGGATTTCACACGTCAACACCAGCGATCCGCTTACACGTGCGAGCACGTCTGGCCAAGAATGTACGGCGGTGACAGCGTGGAAGATAATTTCCTTCCCTGCTGCATGGATTGCAACTCCCGAATCAAACGAGACTTCGCGAGTTGGTCGCAGGTCAACGTGCAGGCGCTAATTCTCGGCATCGGGCCGAAACCCGACAACCTCAAGGAAATCGACAACATTTTCAAGTTCGCCATGCACACTCGGGCAGCTCAAATGTACGCCGCATTGCACCGCAAGACATTGAAGGCCGCGTTCATTGACATTGGTCCCTGGACCGATGTGCGCATAGTTACCCAACACGATGCTGGGGATTTCTTCAACCTCGAAAACCACGACCAGGAAGTGAATGTCATCTGAAGGAGAAATGTCATGTCTACGTCGATTACCTATCCGTGCGTCGTGCATGTCCAGCGACCTGGGGCGCAGGGACCACAATTCTGCATCTTTGCCGCCAAGGTCGGGGACATTCTCCAATGGGCATCGATCAAGAGGCTGACCGACCAACCTGGAGCGCCACAGCGGGCTGTGAACAAATCGAAATTGCTTGCAGTTCGGCGCTTTCTGGAACTCGATCCACGCAATACGATTCCCAGCGGCGTCATTGTTAACCTGTCCCTTCCCCCCGAGGCATTCAAGCCAGTGGGAAAGAAAACACCGCCGGAACTCCAGTTGCTGACCATCACCTATGACGACAACCGGAAACCGGGATTCATCGTCGATGGCCAGCACCGCGTTCTTGGTATGAATGATCTCGACCCGAACCTGCGGGTGAATGTCATTGCCCTGCTTGGCGCGAATGACATGGAGATAGCGTTCCAGTTCCTCGTTATCAACAATAAGGCGTCCAAGGTCTCGACCGACCATATCCGGGCGCTGGCCCTCGACTACAAGAAGGATGAACTCGACGACCGCCTCCGAAAAGTGAGGCTCAATCTCGACCCGCGCTACGAGTATGTCGGCTTCGCGGACAACGACGATTCCAGTCCGTTCCGGGGGTTCATCGACTGGCCATCAAACCGAAGTGACCAGAAAATCGTCAAACCCGCAGCTATCGAAGCGGCAGTTGCCGACATTCAGCGCCGCAAGGTTCGCGAATTCAACGACGAGGAAACTGTCGTCACCTACTTTTTCACGATCTGGGACAAAGTGCGCCAAAAGTGGCCGGAACCGTGGACCAAGGACACGAAATCACGACTCCTGAGCAAGGTGGGGATCGTCTGCATGTCCGCCTACTTGACCGATTCACTCGTTTCCGCTTATGACTGGGGTGACCTCGACATCGCCGATCCGGATGACGTGCGCAAACGGGTCAATCAACTGCTTGCCTTCCAGGAGGAGCAATTCTGGACCGTTGGCTGGACCGCGAGCAGCCTCGATACCCGTGTTGGAAGAGATCTTGTATTAGAGGCACTGTCTCTCGTCGCCAGAAACAAACGAGCGGAACTCCCCTGGTATGAAGGAGTGAACCTTATTGACGTGAATCAACTCGAACATCTTGCCGATGAGGAACCTCCCGCTGATTGACAGTTGGTACCAATCTGTGAGTTAGCGTTCGAATTCGACAGGGTCGGCGATACCCCACTTCTTAAAGGCCTCCTGCCTGTCAATACACGTCCCGCACTGACCACAGTGCTTCATTCCGCCCTTGTAGCAGGACCAGGCCAACTGAAACGGTACCCCCAATTCCACTCCGCGCCGAACGATGTCTCCCTTGTCCCAAGTGACAAACGGGGCAAGCACCGAAATCTTTCGCTTGTCGCACTCATGTGCCACACGATCCATCGCTTCAGCAAAGCAAGGCGAACAGTCGGGGTAGTTGGTTCGGGCGCTCGAGTGTGCGCCGAAAGCTACGGCGTCAAATGAGAGGCTCACTGCCCAGGCGATCCCAACCGACAGCAGAATCATGTTCCGATTCGGTACGGTCGTGAGTGGAACCGTAGCTGCTCCATAGGGGCCCTCAGGCACATCTATGGAGAGGTCCGTCAGGCTGTTTTTTCCGAGCAAGTCCACGAGCGAGCGAAGATCAAGAACACGCCGTTCCAACCCGAGTCGTGCGCAAATGGTCTCTGCAGCGGCGAGTTCGCGCTCGCGATGCCGCTGACCATAATCGACCGAAAGCGCCTTCAACTCCCATCCCTCCGCTCGCAGATGATAGAGCAAGGTGGTGGAATCAAGTCCCCCTGAGTAGATAACTATTGCACTTCCGGCCATTCGCTATCCCCCCTTGCGCTCGCGAGCGCGGCCCTTGCCATCCGACGCGTATGAACTTTGCCTATGAAACCCCATTGGTGCAATCTACACGCTGAAAACTCCCGAAGTGGCAGTTCGCGGAAGAGTGAGTCAGAACAGTAGTCTCTGGCGAGGATTTGAAGTCTCTTCTATCAACCTTCGCCGCACCTTTTCCGGCACTTGGAAAAGCCCATCAAGGTTTTTCAGGGCTTCATACCATGGACGGCATGGGAGCATTGGACTCAACATTCTATGCAACTTACCGCGATCCAGCAGCTCGATTGTAAAGCCTCGCTGAGCAGCTCTTCCAGCTTGGCGGCGCGCTTGGTACGAAAAATGATCGGCATTGGACGCAATGATTCCTCGTACCTCGCCTTCCAGGACCAGTGTCCCGAGGAGCTTTTGGACCGTCTCAAATCCCTCAACTGCCGAAGTACTCTCTCGCCGCTTAACTTGAATGAGCCATCTGTTGCCGTCCGATTCCACGAAAACGACATCCGTACCAAGATCGCCAGGCCGGCCCACATGAATGACCTCTGCGTGGCTATAGTTGCTTCTGAAAAGGGCAGCTACGAGCCGCTCCATACCGCGTGGGTCGAGCGAGTGCCACAAATTCTCGTGGCGCCGCAAATGTTGAGCAAGCTCGGCCCAGCAGCCTTCTGGTACGGTCGGATCAAATGCTGTTAACACGGACACAGCCGCTGTTGCGTGAAGGCCGCGATTCTCAAAAACGGCATACCACTGCCAATAAGTGCAATCCGGACAGGACCACAACGAAGCAAAGTCCATCGTTTCAAATTCATCGGGCGTACCAAGTGGCTTCTCATTGCACAAAACGCTTCCGTCCTCGAAGTCAAGGGCTAGCGTGCATTTTTCGAGTCCGGAGCTGCAGTACGGACAGCGGACAAAACGCAAAAAATGCTCCTCCATCCAATTAGTGAAAGGTGTTGCGTTTCCATGCTGTTCTTGCTCATCCTCGTCAAATTCGCCCTCATCAACCCCCTCAAGCCGCCACACGCCGTCATCGTAATAACATTGGTCAAAAACTTCGTTCATCGGGTATTCTCAACTGGTGATGCCCCAAATTGCCTTGCAGCGGTGGCGCTCCTTACGATTCACCCTAACGGCGGCTAGTCTCGCCAACTGGTTTCGGCATAAAATATCGCAACTTTCGTGCTGGCCCCACCGGCGTAGCCATGGCCGGCAGCAAAAAGGCTAAAGGGCAGTTACTGCATTTGGAAGAGGCCGGCTTGTGTTACTCCTCATTCTACTAACTGCGCTTTCCTCAACCAGAGAGGGAAAGGAGGTCAATGCGAGTATTGTAGTGGGCAGGCTTGGGCAGGGAAAAGCCTGGAAAGCGTAGGCAAACCGTTGATTTACCGCTGGAATCCGCGTAAACTGTGTGAACAGTGAGATCTGTAAGTCTCCAGAAGGATTGCATTTGTGACATTCGGCGGCTGGGAGCGGCCTTGACCCCGAGAATGGCGTTTAGATGCGCTAACGCAGCCATTCGATGGCTGGTTGCGCGTTGCTTTTGGCCTACCCATCATCCGCGCATGTCCGGCCAGCCCACCAATCGCAAGCCCACTGACCACGACCGGCGAAACGCCGCAGCCAGGCATCTTATTGCTGACCGCCAAAACGCCGAGTACGCCTGGCGCTGAAAAACTCGCCCTCGACACGCTGGGTCTTGGCTGGCCGCCGTGGATGAAGCTGACGCTGATCGAAAGCGACCAACCGACAGACTGGCAACGTGGAGCCCGTGGCCACCGTCTACAAGGTCTTTCGGGGCGAGCAACGGCTGACCGAGAATTCGGCGTACCTCGCCGGATGCCTGACGGCCGGGTGCAGTCTCCGGACGGCAAGATGCTTGCGCCGGGCATCGGCGGGGCCGCCAGCGTGGTGTTCGGCTCTTTCACTATAAACACAAAGGGACAGGCCAGAGTAATGCTGGTCGCCATCGGCGGTACGGCCGCAGCACAGAGGTTTTTCGCAGTGCAGGAAACTGCAGGAAACTTTGTAGAAAATGTGCGATTTGGACTTGCGCCAGGGCTAACTTACTGTAAAATATGGGAAGTGTACGATTTGTAAGCCTTGAAACGGCTTGCCTTTGCGATTTTCACGCCGGCTACCTCGTTAATGGGGTTCAGGAGGTCGCTGGTTCGAATCCAGTCGCCCCGACATTGAGGGCCGGTTGTCACAGGTTGACAGCCGGCCCTTTCACTTGACAGGGCTTCTACCAGTGGCCGCTTCCGCGCCATGGCTAAGAGCGTCTGCAATTCCGCTTCTGTCATGGCCCCACGTTGCCGGCGGCGGTCGGCGTTTTCGTTTGCCTTGGCGACGGCGGCTAAAGGATTGCCGGCAAGCCTGTGTGTCGCCACGCACCTATTGCAAAACGCGACGACAGCGTTGCGGTAGGCGTCGCGACTGCGGGCCGATACGTCTTCTCCGGCACGAAGAGCAAGCCATCGCTCCAATGCTTCGCGGCGAAAATCGGCTAGCGTGTTGAACGTGCATTGCGTCGCGAGACCCCGAAGATAGCGGACCGAGTCCTGCCGGTGAATTGGCGTCACTCCCTTGGCTGCAAGATGCTCGTCGGAAGCGTTGAAAGGGCCCTCAAGCGCTGTCGCGTGATGTTTGCCGACTTGCTCTTCGGTGCCTGTTATCACGCCCGACCGCACAAGTTCGGCTTTGCGTTCCAGGTCTGCCAGTATTTGGCGGGCCGCAGTTTCGTCGCGGCAACCGGTAGCCACGACTCGGACCCTATTTCCGCCGTCCCGGTTCTTGGCGACGTAAAAGGGCGATTCAACGGCAATCCGGTCGCTTCCATCCTTGCCGACAATGAGGTTGGCCGTCCTCGTTTTGCCGCGGCTATCCTTCCAAAGTCAATGCGATGATTTGACGGCCTTCGTGGCTTCGCTGCCTCGTCCGGTGGAAAAAGTGCCTGGTGGACAACATCGCCAAATCCAGGAAGGCAAACTTATGTTCGCGGCAATTGGTTGTGCCGATTGTCATACCCCCACGCTCGGCTCCGTAACCGGGATATACAGTGACCTCCTCTTGCACCGCATGGGTGCGGAGTTGGAGGGTAGTGGCAACACGTATTACGGCGCACTGTTGGCTCCCACCAGCACCCCGGGCAGCGTGGCCACGCAACCCCTACCTGACGAATGGCGCACGCCGCCGCTATGGGGAGTTGCCGATTCGGCTCCCTACATGCACGATGGTCGGGCGAACTCCTTGGAAGAAGCAATTAAGATGCACGGTGGCCAGGGTGCCTCATCTGCCCAGCGTTTCGGGAGCGTGTTGACCAGCCAGGACCGGGCCAATTTGATTGCATTCCTGCGCACCCTGCGGGCACCCAAACCCGCGATGGTTGGGGCAGGCGATTTGCGACTTTGCTTCGGGTGACGTCCTGGCGGAGAACTGTAGGCTGCCAGGTTGTCCGCCTGCCCTTTCCTGCTCGTCGTTGTGTCCCAGTTGCCGTTGGCAAAGGTGGCGAAGTCCTTGATGGCGGGATTGATAACGCCGCGCATCATCACTTGGCACTGCGCAACCTTCACTTTCGGCCATTGGGGATAGGTCCAGCGCATGATTTCCGCTGCGTTGACGTACTTGAAACCATAAATGCCCGCCGCCAGTTGGAGGTCGTGCCCCTTGATCTCCTTGAGCGTGGCCGACCAGCCATCGAGAATCTCGACCGCTTTTTTGGCGTGGGCTTCGTCGCCTGTGATGGCCCACATCAGGGCGTTCTGATAGGCGGCGTTCGCGTCGAGCCACATCTCGGTATTGTGCAGGTTGGTCTTCGGATCGCGCGTTACACTTTCAAAAGGACCGCGCATTTTCCAGTCGGCTTTTGATTGGGCGTGGACTTTGAACTTGGCGAATCCCCCTTTCCAGGGCTCGACGCCTTTGTCGACGTTGGCTTTGATGCGGTCCAGGTCATCCTTGGTATGAAGGAGGCCGGGGTGCTTGAAGGCGGGCGGGGGAGATGGTTGCGCTTCCTGGCCAGAGGCGGCAAGCAGGTTTAACCCTGCAAAAGACGCCAAAAGGATGCTGAGAAAATGGCAGTTCATTTTTCGCGGCTTTCATGCAATTCAAGGCGGCGATTTCGGTCGCGCGTGGAAAGTCGAATTCACCGACGCGCTGAATGTCGAACGCCATGAAGTTAGCCTCTCATTAAGAACGCGAATCTTTGCCGAAGGCAGGAGGACAGTATATGAGGAACTGGAGGGACTTGCGGGTTCGCCATCACAAGTCGATGGTTGTTCCCCTCATCAGTGCGATTGCTCGTTGATGAACGAGATTGGCGGCTACCAGGTCTTCCTTGGCGTGGCCGATGGTTTCGATCCCGTCAAGAGTCGCCATTAACCGCAAGTGAAAATCGCCTTGCACTCCGGCGCCGACGATGGCGACCACGCGGCTGTCTGTTCGCGCGAGAAGTTTAATTGATAATGCCGAGGCGGCGGCGGTGCGGAGAGCGGTGATGTACTCGCCGTCCATGATAGCGATCGGTGTGCCCGTCTCGCTGTCCAATAGGGCAATAATGGCTTGATGAGCCGGCAGATTTACAGCGCGGTTCTCGTGAAAAATGCTGACGAGTTTGCTGCAAATCGCTTTGTCTGGCATATAGGCAGGCATTCCCAATAAAACGCCTCGGGGCGCGGCCACCTGAATGCGTGGTGGGACGATCGATTACGCCTGTCCACGTGGAGGGTTTGCTCCAATCGAGCTTCCCTGTTGATACGGTGACGACATTCTTGGCGTGGGCCTTGGCATTGGTAGGCGGCCCGCAAAGCTGGGCGATGGTCGGGCCCGTGATTTCAGGGTTCTCAGGGTGCACAACAGGATATTGCTCCAAGGTCGCCGCCTTGACCATTTCGCTGATGCGGGTGATGTCGCGTCCCTCCAAAGCTGGGATCCAGGAAACACACTGGACAAAGCGTGCCGATTGATCATGATAGTGTTTAGCCCGACTATCCCCTGGGCGTTTTTGCCCAGCGGTGATCTGTTGTCCAATGCCAGGTTTTTGCTCGACACTGCGATTTCTGTCCGGGAAGCAAATCATGAAGAAAGCTGTCATGTTTGTTGGCTTTGCCTGCTGTCTGGCGTTCGGTTTGGTCTGGCCCGCCGCCGACATCGTCTCCGCTCCAATCGAATCGGCTCCCTACAGCTACGCGGTGGTTGTTTCCCGCGCCACTCACGACGACCGGGGCTGGCGCAAGGTCGTCGATGTTCTGGTAGCCAAACACCAAGCCCAGGTAGTCACTTACGAAAAAGACGTTGCCGAGTCTTTGCCCGCCCTTCAGCGGATCTTCCCGCGTTACGCCTGCTTTGTGGCCAAGCCGACCGAAGCCGGACGTCAGTTTGTTGCGGACGTTAATCAGTTGACTCGTCAGCTCGACGACGATCCGTACACCGACGTCATCTGGGGCATTCTCACCGGCTACGACGCCGCCAATGCCTTGCGTATTGCTTCCGAAAAACAGCCGCTCATCGTCAAACGGGTGGCATCCGGCACGGAAATCGCGCTCGACAAGTGCGCCGAAGGGATTTGGTACAGCGAGCTGCAGGCAGGCCACGCCGTCTCCAAAAACGCCGGTGGGACTTGCACAACCGAGAAGGTGCCTGCGGATACCACGAAATTGCTCGCCGACGAACTGGTCGACAAAAGAGCTGATCTGTTCGTCACCTCGGGCCATGCTTCCGAACGCAATTGGCAGATTGGCTTCAGTTACAAGAACGGGTTTTTCAAATCCAAGGGTGGCCAGCTCTTCGGCCTCGACGTGGCCGGCAAACAATTCCCCATTCAATCCGACCATCCTCGCGTTTACATGGCGGTCGGCAATTGCCTGATGGGGCATATCGACGGCCCCGACGCGATGTCTCTGGCCTGGATGAACAGCGGCGGCGTTCGCCAAATGATCGGCTACACCGTCCTCACCTGGTACGGCTATGCCGGCTGGGGCTGTCTCGATTACTTCGTCGAGCAACCGGGTCGTTACACGATGGCGGAGGCATTTTTCGCCAATCAGCAAGCGCTCCTTCACCGGCTCGCCATCTACCATCCCGAAGGCGTTGGCATGAAGGTCCAGCCGGGCGAGCGGCCGACACAGATCAAGCTTTCACCACAGGCCAAGGCCGCTGGACTGAAGGCGCAGGACATAGCCGGTCTGGTTCACGACCGCGATGTGGTGGCGCTTTACGGCGATCCCGCCTGGGAAGCCCGGATGGCCACCCAGGAGTGCGCCTGGGAGCAAAAGCTCGAGGAAAAGGACGGCAAGTACACCCTGGACATCATTCCCCAACGCGGCGCCAAGACCTTTGCTCCGGTCAACACCAACGGTTCCCTACGCGGTTACCGGCCGATCGTCGCCTTCCTGCCGCACCGCGTCAAGGACATCGAAATCGTTGAGGGCAAGGAGCTAGCGCCAGTCGTGACGCACTCCTTTGTGCTGGTGCCGAACCCAAGAACTTACGAGGTAGGGAAGAGCTATCGCGTCGTGTTCAGGGCCAGCAAGATCAAATAATCTGGCCTGTCGGCAAGGTGGCGGAGAAGTAAAGGTCGGCAGGAGTCTCATTTCATTTTCAGCGAACGGGGTGATCTGCCAGCATCCGTCACACCGGCGAAGGATTCCTCTCCGCGAAACCGCGCTGGTGCCAGTAAGGATTCGGCAGCAATCTGGGCTATTTCCACGTTACGCACCTCGTCGCCGACATATAGAAAGTGCTGCCGCTGAATCTTCTCGGCCTTCAACAGGCGCCGAAGCGCCGTGGTTTTACTGAAAAGCCGCGGGTAGCCAACCACGAAGTCAAATTCATTTTCCACGCCGTTAGCTCCTAGGCACGAGCAGATGTTGTCGGCCGAATTCGAGGACAGGACGCCCTGCCGGCAACCACTTGCCTTGAGGGTGCGAAGCAACGCTGGCAAACCGTGCCGCCTGGGTATTTATCACGCGGCCGTGTCACATCTCGGCCGCGGCCCGTTATGGGAGTGGCGGTCATATTGACGATCACGATTCAAAACATTCCCAGGAGTAAATGAGCCATGCGTACTTATCTAAAACTATGCTGCACCGCAATCGCCGTATTGGCCTTGTCAGGCTTTGCAACAACTGCTTTCGCTGACCCGACCGGTGGCCCAATCGGTGGGGTTGCCCGGGTCCATGCCGGCTGTGTAATGATGCACACCGTCGCCTACAACGGCGGCGAGCAGGCGGACTTCAAGATCAAGGGTGAGGGCTCGACCACGCTCAACATCATCGTCAAAGACGCCAACGGCTTCGAAGTCGGTCGCACCCGTGGCCCCGGCGACAGTTGCCTTGCCACCTGGCGGCCCGCCACGACTGGCGTGTTTTACATCTTCGTAGTGAACGAAGGGTCCGACTACAATCAGTACGAGTGGCGTGCTTATTGAGCACCGAACCATGCCATAAGCAACCAGCGTCGGCCGGATCGCGAAGGTCCGGCCGATTTTTTCCTTCTGGTCACCGTGCCTTGTCTTTTCCCTGCCGAGCTTCTTTCAAACGCTGCCGTCTGCGATTTTCAGCTTCGTCCATGCCATTGAGTATCTGCGAACTCGAGCGGCCGTAATTGACCTCGTCGCTCAAATGAGCCTCTCCCGGGTTCTTGCGAAATTCGTCCCGGAGCTGGTAGCGGCGTTTCTTCTTGCCGTCCTTTTTCAGCTCCCGCTTGAGCTCACGGTACTTTCGTTTGTTGTCTCCTTGGCTCATAAGGCACTCCTGCTGTCGCGAAAAAGCCCGCGAATTCTCTGGCCAAACGTGCCATCGTGTCGCAGGATTTGTAGGCTCCACTCATTTTTCCTCGCGCATCAACCACCTGGCCATTGTGTCTGTGACAAATTCCGGGGCGTCGCGGTGAACGAAATGGCCGGCTTTCGGCACCGTCACCAGCGTCAGATCTTTCTCGACCCACTTCCAGGTGTCGTTGAGCGCCCCTGGCAGCAAGTAGGGATCCTGCAACCCGTGAATCATGAGGACTGCACATTTCACCGGCGGAAAGGTCTGGTCGTCCTTGTACGGCTCACGTGGGTAATTGGCCTTGTAGTAATTGAGCATGCCTTCCATCGACGAGCGTTTGAACGCCTCGACGTACTTGGCTCGCGCCTCTGGTTCCTTGACCCAGAGGGCGAGCAGTTCCGGCATCAGTTTCTTCTCGGCGCCCTCCATCTGGAAATTGCGAGCATACTGGCTGTTTTTCTGCTGCTGTGGGTTGTTGGCCAACTCGCGGATCAGACCCTTGGGGTGCGGCAGATTGAGCACAATCAAGCGATCCGTCTTGTCTGGATTGGTCATCGCAAAGGTCCAGGCGACCAGGCCGCCCCAGTCGTGACCGACAACAATGGCCTTGTCCTGCTTGAAGTGCTTGCGGACATTGTCGACGTCGGCGACGAGCTTGTCGATCTTGTAATTGTCGACGCCCTGCGGTTTATCGCTTTGGTTGTAGCCGCGCTGATCGATGGCGACGACCTGGAAGTGCTTGGCCAGGGCCGGAATCTGGTCGCGCCAGCTGTACCAGAAGTCGGGAAAGCCGTGGACAAGGATGACGAGCTGGCCTTTACCAGCAGTGACGTAATGGATCTTGACACCGTCGGAATCGGCGAAACCGTCCTGGCCAAGATCCTGGGCATGCGCAGGATCTGCAACAGCTAAAGCGGCAAGCAATAAAATAGCGAAACGCATGGTGACTCCCTGGTCGGCGGTTTCCGTGTGGCATTCTGCAAATTATCGGACACTCTTACCTTTGACCAGGCCAGGCCGCGGACAAGGGATGGGCTGTTGAAGGTGCCTGACAACGGATAGAACAGATTGATATGCCATCCAGGGGGCTTTGTGCCGGAATACCCATTCATCCCGTATTCAATCGAGCGTTTGCCGGACGCCGAGATGTTGCGCCGGGGCCGAGAACTCTGTGTGGAGCTTGCGCACCGGCGAAGCGTCCGGGAGTTTTCGCCCGATCCGGTGCCTCGCGAATTGATCGAACTGGCAATCGTCACGGCGTCGACCGCGCCGTCGGGTGCGCACCGCCAACCTTGGCGGTTCGTTGCCGTCAGCGACCCAGTCGTCAAACGCGAGATTCGCCTTGCGGCCGAGGCGGAAGAGCGTGACTCTTATGAAGGTGGTCGTATGCCGCCGGAATGGCGCGAAGCACTGGCACCTTTGGGCACAGATTGGCACAAACCCTATTTGGAAATCGCCCCGTGGATCGTGGTAGTTTTTGAGGAAGCTTACCGGGTCGCTCCAAATGGCGACCAGTCGAAGAACTATTACGTGAAGGAAAGCGTTGGCATCGCGTGTGGTTTGTTCATCGTCGCCTTGCACCACATGGGGTTGACCACACTCACTCACACGCCGAGCCCGATGGGCTTCCTTTCTCGAATCCTCGGCCGGCCAGCGAACGAAAGGCCTTTCATTCTTTTCCCGATAGGCTTTCCCGCTGACGGCGCCACCGTTCCCGATCTGCGCCGAAAGCCGTTATCAGAGGTCGTGGTTTGGAATCCGCCCCTGGGTCAAGGAGGGAGGTGATCCCCGATCATGGTCAAAGCTTATGTCTTCGACGCCTACGGGACGCTGTTCGACGTGCATTCGGTCCAGGACCGTTGCGAGGGACTGTTCCCTGGGCACGGCGCTAAACTCACGACCCTGTGGCGGACCAGGCAACTTGAATATACCTGGCTGCGGACCATGATGGGCCGCTACGAAGATTTCGGCCATATCACCCGCGATGCCCTCGTTTTCGCCTGTCGCGCACTCGATTTATCCCCCTCCCCCGGCCAAATCGACGGTTTGATGCAGGCCTACTTGACCCTGCGCCCATTCGCAGACACGGCCAGGGCTCTCGACACCCTAACGGGAACTCCGTGTGCTATTCTGTCGAACGGATCGCCGGAGATGTTGCGGAGAGCCGTGCTCAGTGCCGGTTTCGGGAGCAAACTCCGGCTTGTCCTTAGCGTGGACGCCGTAAAAGTATACAAACCGCATCCGGCAGCTTATCAACTGGCGGTGTCTGGCTTGGCCGTGGAAGCGAACGAGATCGTTTTCGTTTCGGCCAACGGTTGGGATGTGGCCGGGGCAAAGGCATTTGGCTTTCAGACGTGCTGGTTGAACCGTTCGGATGCCCCGGTGGAAGTCCTGGGCGTTTCGCCGGACAGAATCATCAAAACGGCGCTAGAACTCTAAAGAGCGTAAGAGCGCCGCTCGACTTGCCAACGCAATTGGAATTGGGCATATACCATGAGCGTCACACCAACCTTGCGTTCTGCGCTGCTTACTCGGCTCGGATTGGATTACCCCATCTTTCAAGCGCCCACTGGCAGTACCGCGGGTTCCGATTTGGCGGCCGCGGTGTCGAAAGCCGGCGGGCTTGGGGCGATGGGATTGACCTGGACTTCGCCAGAGGAAGCACGGAAACGGGTAAGCCAGGTGCGTGCAGCGACGCGTCGTGCGTTTCAGGTCAACTTCGTTCTCGCATTCGCGCCGCGAGCGCTGGCAGCCGCGCTGGAAGCCGGCGCCCCTGTGGTCACGTTTTCGTGGGGAAATCCAGAGCCTTACCTGGGCATGGTGAGGGCCGGTGGCGCGCAGGTTGGCGTTCAAGTAACATCGATCGAAGGCGCGCGCCATGCACTGCGCTTGGGCGTGGACTTCCTGATATGTCCTGGCGAAGGTGAGGTCGTTGCCCGTCGAGGGCCCGATGAGGTTTTCGTCCGTTACGCGAGCACATCGCCACGAGACGACATGCACGGCGCCGTCCTTGACATGGCACTCTATGCAGGGACAAGCTGCGAGGTGGTCAAGGACATCCCCTCCGCCTCAGACCTCGTGAGGCGCCTTTGGACCGAATGCCCGGCGCGAACCGGCGTCGACGCGGAGCCATCGTGATCGACTCCCAGTCTGGTGTTCTTTTTTCTTGACGCCGCCTAGGCCGCAGGTTCCAATATCCACAGAGGGGGACAGGCGGCGGGCAAGGGGGTGATTGTACCTGCTGGTTGCCTGCAACGCCACCGGGTCGAAGAAAATCATTTTCCTGTCCGCCGCCCATCCCCTTCGCCTTCGAATACGTCTGAATTGCGGGTCCTATGCAGACAGCGACGCGCTGGTACCACTATATCGCTTACTTCTTCGGCGGGGCTTTCCTCGCAAACACCATTCCACATCTGGTGAACGGCATTTCGGCCAGCCCGTTCCAGAGCCCGTTCGCATCGCCACCCGGGCAGGGCTTATCATCGTCGGTGATCACGTGCTGTGGGGAATGTTCAACCTGATGGTGGCTTACTTGCTGGTGGTCCGCGTTGGCCGGTTCGAGCTGCGCCAAACGAAGCACGTGGTTGCCCTGGGGCTCGGGGCGCTGCTCATGGCGCTCATGCTGGCACGGGATTTCGGGAAGCTCCATGGGGGCGACCTCTGACCAAACGCCCAGGGCGACCCGCCATGACCAGTGAACAGCAACAATCTGAACGTGGAAGGGGGTTTCCGAGTGGCTCAGCCTGGAATGTGTTTGGTCCTACACCAGGCTGCGCCTTACCCTCGGCATCACCTTCTTATTCCACGGCCTCACCCGGTTTGTAAGCGGTTGGTCTGCCTTCGCAGATCAAGTGGTGCAGAGCTTTCAACACACCTTCTTGCCGGAATTCATGGTCCGGCCCTTCGCCCTGAGCGTGCCGCCGGTGGAGACTGTCCTCGGCACGTCGCTCTGCCTAGGATTGTTCACCCGCTGCAGTTTGATCGCAGGAGGGCTCTGGATGATCGCTCTGGTTATGGGGACGACCATTCGGCAGGACTACCCCACCGTCGCCATCCAACTCCTTTATGCCCTTCTCTGTTTCGTGCTGCAAATCTGGGAGCATTCCAACCGATTCTCGCTCGACGCCCTGCTAGGGCTGAGAAAACCAAAATGACAGCGGCGGGCGACCGGCAAAGACGGTCCATTACCGGTGCTCCACCGAGTCGCGGAGCGGTGGAATCCCTAATCCTCCGAGGATAGCCCTTCGGACAAGTCGCCGAGTCGGTCGCGATGCCCTCGCCGGGTGCCGGCACTCCCATGCGGATACGCGACAACCACGGCTATCCCCTGTGGATGGGCGTCTGCCGGGACGTCGCTCAGCGGGAAGATCACCGGGGCATTCGGCTCTGTAAGTGTCCCGTCCTTGGCGACCGTTAAGGTGTGGAGTTGATTGCCTTGGGGAAAAGACGGATCGGTCGACTGCGTGACGGCGTACAGGTACTGGCCGGTCGGGTCGAGGGCGATCTCGAACACGTTCGTTTGAGGACCCGTCGTTGTCCCGTTGAGGGAACGCGGCCCGCCAAGCGGAATTTCTTGGATCTGGACCGGGTGCAACGGGTCTGCCAAAGAGTAAACCCCCACCGCATCGCTCGCGGTATTCGCTACATACAAAAATCGGCCGTCCTTGCTAACCACGTCCCAGCATGGGCCAGCCCCTTGGTCGGCCGCCTGGCCTACGAAGGTGGTTCGACCCGTGGCGTCAAAGGTAAATACACCGACCTCGGAAGCCGACGTGAACCCTGTATAAATGATGTTCAGATTCGGATTCACAGCCGCGCCCAACAGGATCGGGGCATTAGTTCCCGAACTTGCATCTCCGCCCGGCGCCAATTTGAGGGTTCCGTCAGCCTTGATTTGGAACGGCGCGACCGAGTTGCCTTGAGAGGCGCCGCTGAGAGTGGCCAGCTCGACGAACAGGAAGCTCCCGTCCTTGGCCACCAGGGCATCGGTGGCGAACGTCCCGACCGGGAAGCTGACGGTCGAGTGCGAGATCGCCCTGAGCGACCCATCCGCGTTGAGGGTAAATCCGGTGACATTCGGGGCGACCGTGCCAGGATTGCTTTGGCTGGCATCACCGCGATTAACAACATAGACGTGGTTTGAGTCGATGCCAATGCTGTCTGGCTGGGTTCCGCCGGAAGCAAAGGTGCCGATCAGGGTTAGTCCGCCGTTTTCATGAATGCGAAACGCGCTGACTGAGTTGCTGCCCTCGTTGACGGCGAACAGGAAGCGGCCGTCAGCAGTGGCTTGAACTTCCCTGTCGCCATCGTCCGGACCGATCACTTTGGGGACGTTCAACTGTCCTGTCCCGCCGGTCGGAAAACTCCCAAATTGAGTCAGGCTCCCGTCGGTCGGGCTCTGGTGGAACGCCAGCACGGCGTTCTGGCCCGAAGTCGGGTTGTTCGTTTCCACGTAAACGTTGGCGGCCACCGGAGGGGCCGGTGCATCGTTGACAATCCCACCCAAATCAGCGCCAAGCGTGAGCGAAGCGGGAACTACACGGTCTTCCAGGCATTCAATTCTCAGCTCGGCGCGGCGCGAAGCGGTGGGCAGGGGCGAGCGGCGGCTGTTCCAGAACCAATTCTTCATTTGACGCTCCTTTGTGGATAACTTTGCATGTGAGACGACCGCGGGTCCGATCCCAACGATCCGATCCGTCCTTTGTCGATTGGCGCGCGGAATCCTTACACCAACGCAAAAAAATTCAGCGGGTGTAAGGAAAAGGTCCTGGGAACGACTAAGGTAGTAGCAGATTTTTCATCGAGTGTTCCGAGGTGAGAAACCGAACGATGGAACGATGCTTGACGCACCCAGCGACCGACCCGATCACCTGGGTCGACGCCTATGGCGATTTCCTATACCGCTTCGCGCTCGCCCGGGTCCGCAATCCGGAGGCGGCCGAGGATCTGGTCCAGGATACCCTTCTCGCCGCGCTCTCCGCCAGGCAAAGCTTCGGCGGCCGCGCGACGGAGCGGAGTTGGTTGACGTCGATCCTCAAGCGTAAGGTTGTGGACTGGCTCCGCCAACAGGTGCGCAACCGGATAAAGCAGGAACCTCTGCATGACAAGTCGGTGAATATGCTGTTCACACGCTTTGGAAAGTGGAAGACGCCGCCGGAGGACTGGTCGCCGGACGACCCCGGGCGTGAAATTACGCGGAGCGAGTTCAGGGCAGTATTCGCCGAGTGCCTCGACAAGTTGCCCGCCCGGCTCCGGCAGGCCTTCGTTCTCCGCCATGTGGAAGACCAATCATCCGACGAGGTGTGTCAGGCAGCCGGAGTTTCGGCTAAGAATCTTTGGGTGATGCTGCACCGAGCGCGACTCCGGCTGTGGCGCTGCCTGACTGTGAACTGGTTTGGCGAAAATCCCGACAATTCCCAGGGAGGCGAGCCGTGACATCTTGCCGTTGGGCGGCGCAGTTGATTACGCGGTCCCTGGACGACCTATTACCTGTCCAACAGCGTATTGGATTGGCCGTTCACTTTGCATTATGCCGGACGTGCCGGCGGTTCCGACGCCAGATCGCCGCCATCGACGACGTGGCGGCCCAACTAATCGGAGAGGTGTTTATGCTATCCACCAAAGCGGAACTACCTGCCGCGACGAAGGAACACTTCAAATCATTGATCCGCGACCGGCTTGGTCATCGGTCCTGATCAGGCACCCGTCTGTGGATCGCTCCACGGCGAACTCGACACGAATTCGTTTGCTGGCTGCCGCATCTGCCCCATCCTCTACTTCGCCAGTCTTTCAATCAATCCAAGGTCCAGCTCGCCCTTCGCTCCCCACACCTTCTTCCCTTCGGGAATGGCCGGCCGAAATCGCTCGTACCGCTTGAAGGCTTCCTCGGCCAGTTCCTTGGGCTTGAACGCCGCGGCAAGCTTCGTCATGGCCGCCCGCACTGGGCCGAGGTCGTCCCCGAACTTGCCCTCCAGATACTTCCGGCATCGTCTCCTGGCGAACCCGCAGCATTCCAGCTGCGCTGACCCTGGCTCCCGTCTGTTTCAGCGTCCAGGTCGCGGCCAGTTTTGGCAGGCGGGTCAAAACTTGGCGCGCAGTAATGTGCATCTTTGAACGCGTTGTTTGGCGGGTTACCATTGACTTGACGCTATGCACGCTGAAGAATGAACGGCGGGCCTTTACGTTCAAGACGCCAGCGCAATCCGCGCTGGGCACAGAGTTTCACATTTCGCTCTGAGGAGCAACGCATGATCCTTCAACTCCTGCCGAAGTTCAGCCTCGCCGTGGCAGTATTCGGCGTTTTCTGGGGCGGCCCAGCCATTGAGCGCGCAGCAGCCCAAAATTCTGGTAATGTCCGTTCCAATCGGAATTTCGTTCGCCCCAATGCGGGGCCATCATCACAAACCGGCGCAAACTGTGGCACCGGTGGCGCCAATCAAACTGGCATTATCCCGCTTCTAGGCGGCGGTTCTTACGGCTCCTACAACGGCTCCGGCATGATGGCTTATGGCGGCACCACCTACGCCGGCGGCGTCCCGGGAGCCGTCGGGACCACCGGATTCACCGGCTCCAACATGGTCACTCAACCCATGAATCTCACCGCCTTGTACGGAAGCGCCAGCGGCGCGGGCGCCTTTGGCATGAATCCCTATGGCGCCTATGGCGGCATTAGCCCATACGGCACCTATGGCGGTCTTGGCATGAGCCCTTACGGCAGCTATGGCATGAGCCCCTACGGCAGCTATGGATTGGGCATGAGCCCCTACAGCAGTTACGGTGGCGGATTCAGCCCTTACAACCCGTATGGCGGCGGGATGAGCCCCTACGGCGCCTACGGAAGTGGATTCAACCCCTTTGGCACTTATGGCAGCTTCGGCGGTTACCCTGGCATTGGAGGGTTTGGCGGCTATCCTGGCGCTGCAACGGGAATGGGCGGCTTTGGCGCAAATCCTGGCCTGGGCGGCGGTTTGGGAGGAGGCCTGGGCGGCGGTTTGGGAGGAGGCCTGGGCGGCGGTTTGGGAGGAGGCCTGGGCACCGGCGGCATCCTTCCCTGATGGATGGCCACCGTCAAGGCTAAGCACAGGCTCACGAGCGATAGTCGTGGGCCTTCTCATTCGCACCACAACGCCGGCTCGCGTCGTTCGGCCACGGCGCTAAACCAACACTCCTGTCGTGAGCGTCTGCAATACCGAATTGCGGGTCACCTGATGTCCCTCGCAGCTTTGACCAGCGCTGCGGTGGCGTGCCGATCCTTAAAACCTTCCAAAAACAGCTTGGCCCGGACGACGCCTTGCTGGTCGATAACCATCGTGCCGGGGTAGGGAATCCCCGCCTGCGTGCTCTTGGCCTCTGTGTTGAGCAAACCGTAGGCGGTAATGATTTTACTGCCGGTATCTGACAGCAGCGGAAAGGAAATTTTGTTTTTGGTGCTGAAGCTGGAGAGGATGTCGACGGAATCGTAGCTGATGCCAATGATCTGCAGGCCGGCGGCTTCGATCTCTTTAAGGTCGGTTTGCAGCTGAACCAGCTGCTTTTTGCAATAGGGTCACCAGCTTGCGGAGCGGTAAAACACCAACGCGACCTTGCCTTTGTTCAGGAACTCGTCCAGCGAGCGCTCCTTGCTGCTTTGATCCTTGAGGGTGAACACGGGAGCTTTGGCGCCAATTTTGAGGCCGGTTTTTTGCTCTGGCGGCTGGCCGCCGGCGTTCGTTGCCGCTAACACTCCTAGCAGCAGGCTGCAAGCCGCCGCGGACGTCAAAATGATACGCATGTGGTTTCTCCTCGGATTTGCAAGAATACCTTGGACAACAAAGCCGTCCTCACTTTAAGATGGTAACGCCCTGTTGTCAATCTGCTAAAAAGCGGGTGCATCCTGCATTGCTGGGCAACAAGTCACACCATCAGTTTCATCAGCTCCGGTAACACTTGGCCAGCCGGACCCAACAGGGTAATGACATCCTCCGCGCTGGCCCGTGTCTGGTCCAGGTTGATCTCGATGACGCAAGCGCCACAGCCGCGGGCCAATTGCACCAAACCCGCCGCGGGGTAGACGACACCGCTGGTGCCGACGACGAGGAAACAAGCGCATCTCCTGGCCGCGTCGTCGGCCTCGGCCCAGACGTCCTCCGGGAGCGGCTCATTGAACCACACAATGTCGGGCCGCAACAGCTCGCCGCAACCGTTGCAGCGTGGCAGCGGCGGCAGCTCTTCTTGACCGCGATCTTCCACCATTTTACAGCCGGTGCAGCGGACGCGGGCTAGGTTACCATGCAATTCGAGCAGGCGATTGCTGCCGGCCGCCCGGTGCAGACCATCGACGTTTTGAGTGATAAGCGTGAACCGCCCCTCACCCAGACGTTGCTCCAATTCCACCAGGGCGCGGTGTCCGGCATTGGGCTGGACGGTGCGCAAAGCCTTACGGCGCGCATTATAAAAGCGCCACACCAGCTCCGGGTCGCGGCGAAAGGCCGTCGGCGTCGCCACTTCTTCGACGCGATGGCCTTCCCATAAGCCACCGGCTCCGCGAAAAGTCGGCAGTCCGCTTTCAGCAGAGATGCCCGCACCGGTCAGCACGGCGAGACGCGTCGCTTGCCGCAGGGTCTGGGCAGCACGATTTAGTTGATCGTCCAAGTGTGACACGCAAAGTTCAGTCCTTTCCCAAGTCCGCAGCCGGCATCGGCAGCGTCGGATCGCCGAATAGCATGAACTTCATGCCCTGAAAGAAAATGGCCGGCGGATACCAGTCGTCGTTCGGCGCCAAGTGGGCCAGCCCTTCCTTGTCGTAATAGTAGCTGATCGCGCTCGCCCAGCAGTCGCCGACCCGTGGCCGGGCGGATTTGCGAAGAGCGATCATGAATCCGTCGAGCAGCGTCAGGCGCACGGTTGGCTCCCTGTGTTGCAGCCAATGTAGGCGACTGCGCCGTTGGGTCCACGCTTGAGAACCTGCTCTCCGAGGCCTGTCTGCTTGCCATCCTTTCGGCAGGCCCTTGGCAAGGGCATCCAACCTGGGCCGAGCGTCGACCCAGCCGCCCACGTGGTACATCGCGGCGTGGCGCAGTCCAGGGTGGGTGCCGTCGAGGATGCTTTTTTCGTATGCCAAAGACTTGGTTGCGAGCACACGGACCTCATCGGCGGTGCTGACTGGCCAGCGCCCGACAGCGACGTCGGGACGATAGTCGATTTGATCGAAGTTGATGGGATCCATTTTGTTCTTTTCGCCACGTACCTCACCGAAGTATTGGGCATGAAAGCCGTCTTTTCGGGCGTTCCAGTCGTCGAAGCTACCGTCTTGCTTCGCAAGGTCGCTGTAATAGAGGTCAGAAGGATAAAACGCGTAATCGAACGCTGCGGCCGTGACGCGATCGAGCACCATGTAACGCACCGGCATGACGTCGACGTCGCCCACCAGCAGAACGTACTTGAGCTGCCGCTTCCGCCAAGCGTCATACAGGAAACGTTTGAGGCGTTCCGGATCGTCGCCGCCGGCGGTCGATTTCAGCACGTTTTCGAGCGAGACGAGCTCCGTGGTCAGCAGCTTTTGCTTGTGCTCGACGTATTCCTTGAGCTCGCCATGGAACCGCTCTGGTGCCACGATGAAAAACCGGGGGCCATCCTGGGCCTTGCCGTCTTTCTTGCCGGCCTGGACCGGTGAAACGGAGGAGTCAGGTCTGAGCGTGGTAGAGGACAGCAGTGCCAGCACTGTTGCAAGCAAGGTGGCCGGCAGAGGACGGAACATCGTTAGCACTCCTTTAGCGACAAGCGGAACACCTCGCAATGCGCTGCACATGACCGTAGCCGAGGTTCAGCGGGTGATGGCGGGCAACGTCAGGCGAGCATGTTTGGCTGCGCATAAAAAAGCTGCAACGCGTCGCCCAGTCACGTTGCAGCCTCAGTGCCTGCCGAAGCAGGACTTTCTTTCTTTTATCCAGTGCAGCAGCACACATCAACCATTTTTTTATTTTTTTGAATTCGAAGCAGGCGGCCCTGGCATGCCGCCGTGCCGGCTCAATTTGCGCCGTTCCGCCTTTCGGCAATTGCTTCCGATTTGCCCCTCTGGCGGATTTCAAGGCAGTTCCCTGCAGCTGCCCGCCAGCCGGCGCCGGCAAGGCGACTGTGGCAGATGTCTAATTGGCGGGTGGCTCGCCTTCTCCCGCCGGCCTCATGCCAAACTGGCGACAGACGGTCAACTCGCGGTCCATCCGGGCCGGCCTGGCACCTACCAGGCAGTCGCTCAGCTCCACGCCGATCGCGCCTATGGAATAATTGGGCCTTGCTAAAGCTCAGGGATTCAAAGCCCGGGTCTTGATAAAACCCATCGCCACTGACCATAATACCAAACCAAAAAGACTGAGGACGGTCCCTTCGCGTGCTGCAGTCATCGCCTTCTCCGTTTGATCGAGGCCGCTGTTATCCATGTCACCTCTGCGGATTAAAACGAGGTCTCGTTTAGCCATTTTCCAAGCTGTAATTCCAAGTGGCAAACCGGCAAGGCCGGGAAAAATGCACGTCAAGGAAGCGACGCCCGCCAAGATACTCCACCTCGCCAACGTCGCGAGCAAACGTCCACGATGGGGTTCGCAATCGCGGCGCGATGCACCGACCTTTTGCCAAGGCGTTAACCGCTCTTCCTCAGTGGGCCGGGGGATATCTTGTTGGTCTGGCTTCATGGCGATTGCTCAAGGAAGGAAATTGGTGAAGTTGCAGGGGGCATGGAATCAGCCGCCCCGCAATGGCGACGGCTGGGAACGACAAGCGCCGGATCGGCGGCGACTGTCCCATGCTACCAAAACTGCCACCACCGACGTTTTTGGCCAAAAGGGTTTTGCGGATAGATTCGTGCAACAATCGACGGATCCCGCGTGGCCCGTTGGAAGGGCTCCCATGCTAATGGATCCTTTTCCCGCTTCGGGCAGTTCTCTGGATCTCGCATGGCGGCCCGCACGATTCCGCCGCACGTTCGATCTCGCGCCACTGCAGCATCTTCGGGAGAAAGTAAGAACTCCGTGGCAACTAACTGCTCGGTTGTGGCGTCTGGCGTGCCACGCAGGGCTGCCCGGATGACGTAATCCGCGATCTCCTCCACCGTTCTGCCTTGAGGCACCGGGCTGTTCATGTTATCCGTCCAGCCTTCAGGAATACCCATGGGCTGCACGTCCTGCCAGTTTTTATTCTGCTGATCACCCTACCCCGGTCCGTCGACCAGCCGATCCCACTGCAAGCTCTTCCCAGGTTGGAGCGAGCATCAGGCGTTGTCAAGAAGGAGAACGTGGGGATGGATCGCTCCACCCCCACGAGGTTTACTCGACGACCTCGGTGATGACACCGGAGCCGACCGTCTTGCCGCCTTCCCGGATGGCGAAGTGGCTCCCGATTCGAGGGCCACCGGCTTGTCCAGGCTGACGGCGACGGCGGCGTTGTCACCGGGCATGACCATTTCGATCCCGTCCGGCAGCTGCATTTCGCCGGTGACGTTCGTGGTCCTGAAGAAGAACTGCGGCTTGTAACCGCCGAAGAACGGCGTGTGCCGGCCGCCTTCGTCCTTGCTCAGGACGTAAACCTCACCCTTGAACTTCAGCCGGGGCCGGATCGTGCGCGGAGCGGCAATCACCTGGCCACGCTGGATCTGGTCGCTCTTGATGCCTCGCAGCAGCAGGCCGACATTTTGCCCAGCTTCGCCCTGAGTCCAGAGGAGCATTGAACGCCTCGACGCTGGTGCAGACACTTTCGAGAATGTCGCCCAGGCCGAGGATTTCAACCTTCTGGCCCACGCTGATGACGCCTTGCTCGATCTTGCCGGTCGCCACCGTCCCCCGGCCCTCGATGGTGTGAACCCCTTGTTCTTGATGTAATCGGCATGGCCGGGACAGTCGATGTGGGCGTAGTGCCGCACCGCCGTCTCGTACTGGACGTGGCTGGTGATGATGGTGACAGTCTTGTTCTCATCCCGCACCGTGCCGCCCCTGGCGATGTCCTTGTAGCTCTTGACCTTGGCCAGGCCCTTGGCAGCTTGCACTGCAAGGATGGCAGCGGTCAGGGTGGTCTTACCGTGGTCGATGTGACCGATGGTGCCGACGTTGACGTGAACCTTCTTCATGACACAAACTCCCCGGTTGCAACGAGCAACCTAATGGGTGCGTGGCTCCTTCGCCCAATCGCTGTTTGCGATCTTTTCTCCACGAAGAGCGAAACCAGGACGTCGGAAGCCACAGAATGCCGAAAGGCAGCAAATCAGACACCGAAAAGGCGTTGCTGGTTCGCGGCGCTGCAGTGGGCCCTTTTGAACGCCCGCCCTTGAACCTTAATCGAAGTTGGATTGTGCAGCTGGAGTTGAATGCAATCGTTGCCCAACCGGCATTGTCGCCATTGCCGGCATCCCGAAACAGGCTTGGGAGGTGGAAGCCGGCCTGGCTGTCAAGGAAAAACCTTCGACAACCGATCATGCTTCCTGCCATCAAGGAGGACAATGATGCTCGACGACCTGGACCGCCTCCGCAACAATCCCCGTCTCCTGCAACTCTGCAAGCACTACGCGGACCTCGGAAAACTTGACCGGGAAGCGTGGCAAAACCGCCTTATGGAGATGGCGGAAGTCGGGCCACGGGACATGGTAAGACTCCACGGGGAATTGATCGCATTCGGCTGGATCGAGCAAAACACCGGAGAAGTCCCGATCTGCTACCGGATTACGCCGGCTGGTTTGAGGGCGTTGCGAAAGGTCGGGGACGGCGAAATCTTGACCCTGCCTCAACGACCGGCATTGGGAAGGAAGGGGAAAAAGGCGGCGTGAGAGCTTGGGTTAGTCCTTTGTCTTCACCAGCCGAAAAATCCAGAGATGAAGACCGATTGGGACGAGGCTTAAAGCCAAGGTTGCCGCAAAGTGAAGGAGCAGATTCAACGGGCAGTCAGGGAAGCCACCACCTAAACACGCCGTTGCGAGTGGAAGGAGTTCGCCGGTCGCTGGGCTACACGCCCCTGAGCGTCACGCTCCTTCTTGCGGCGTCGAGGGCACCCAGGCAAACTTGTAGCCTTGCCCCAACACGCAACGGGTCATGTGGACGATTTCCTGGGTGTGCCCCTTGAAGTGCGGGATGGAATCGAAGATCGCTTCCAGGCCGGTCACATCAAATCCCTGGATGCAGCGTTTTCGCAGGAGTTCCTGAGCAGACGCTTTGCTCAGGGCCGCTTGGGACTGAACGACGACTCCACCCAAACGGTGCTGCAATTCTGCCTTCGAAATTGGGCCACGGTCTGAGAATTCCTTCGGACGTTGCCGCACATCCAAGTCACCGCCGATTCCCGCCACGATCCACTGCCGCAGATTGCCACAAAGGTGCAGGATCAAATTACCAATGCTGTTCATGGAATCCGACGGACGCCACCAAACCTGCTCATCGGTTAACTGGTCAAGACAATGCGTGATCTTGCCGCACTGCTTTGGTCAAGGCCCCGCTGGCGGCAGTGCTGAGGGCGGCGGCAAGTTGATCACTTGTTGGTTGCATGTTTTCCCCCTTCTTGCACCACGGCATCGGCTTCAATCTCGACCAGCATTTCCGGCGTGATCAGGCGGCTGACCTCCACCATAGTGGTAGAGGGCCTGATGTCCTTGAAAAACTCGCCGTGAGCCAGGCCGACCTTTTGCCAATCGTCAATGTTTACCACGTACATCCGGGTCCGAACAACATCCTTCAGGTTCGCCCCCAGCTTATTCAGCGCTGCCTCGATGTTCTTGAGAACCTGGACCGCTTGTGCATAAGGATCGCCTTTGCCGACGATGCTCCCATCCTGCGCCGTCGCAGTCGTGCCAGATACAAAGATGAACTGGCCCACCCTAACGGCTCTTGAGTAGCCGACGATGGGTTCCCAGGGCGTGCCGGTGGAATACGTTGCACGGTTCGTGTTTTTGTTGCTGGCCTCGTCCTTCATTCTGTCCTCCTTAGCCACGTTGAATGCCAGCCGCCTTCCGTAGTTCATCACGCCGGAAACAGCCAACCAAGTGATCGTTCACCATGCCCACGGCCTGCATGAAGGCGTAGCAAATGGTGCTGCCCACAAACTTGAAACCCCGTCGCTTCAAGTCTTTGCTCATGGCATCCGATTCCGGGGTCTTTGCTGGGACTTCCTTGATCGACCTCCAGGCATTTTGCTTCTGTTCGTAGCCGACAAATTCCCAAATGTACTTGTCAAATGTGCCAAACTCTTCCAGCACGGCCAGGAACATTTTTGCATTGTGGATGGCAGCGTCGATCTTCAGCCGGTTGCGGACGATCCCTGCATCCAAAAGCAAAGTCTGGCATTTTGTCTTGCTGTACTTGGCGACAATGGTTGGCTGAAAACTGTCGAATGCCTCCCGGTAATTGTCTCGTTTTTTCAGAATCGTCTCCCAGCTCAGCCCTGCCTGCGCTCCTTCAAGGATCAGGAACTCGAAAAGGAGTCGGTCGTCATGAACTGGCACACCCCATTCGGTGTCGTGATACTGTGCATAAAGGTCAGTTCTCGCCCACGGGCAACGGTCCATCTCATCCCCCAACCCGTTTCACCTTGTAACCCATGCCTTGCAGGACTTCAACCAACCGTTCTCGCTGGTCGCCCTGGATCTCGATCCGCCCGTCCTTGACTGTTCCGCCGGTTCCGCAGCGCTGCTTGAGGGTGCCGGCAAGTTCCTTCAGCCCATTATCATCAAGTGGCACGTCGAAAACAGTTGTCACGCCTTTTCCTCGCCGCCCCGCTGTCTCTCTGCCGACCTTCACAGTCGGAGCCTTCTTGGCCGGCTCCTCTGCTGCGGGACGTTCTGGATCCGGCTGAATCGTCTGCCGCTCACCGCCGCCCAGTATGCGAGCCACAAGGCCCATGACTTCCTGCTCGATCAGACCCAGCGCTTCCGGGTGCGTCGTCAACATGCCAGAATTCGACCTTCTCGGCCCAGGCCGGATAGCGCTCTTGCAGCAACGGGAGATGTTCGACCTGCTTCAGAGCGACAACCCGATCCGCTTGTTCAAGGTCGTCGGTCGTCACCTGCATGGGGAATCGCGAAAAGGCGACATCGGCACGTGCTCCCAGCGCCTCCAGTGCCTTGATGGCCGACTTCGACATGGGGCCGACGTTGTTGACGCTCCTGTCCACGGCCAATCCACCTGAATTTGCCCGCCACGACAGCCCCATCTTGCTGGCGACGGAGTTGAACAGGATTTCGGCGAACCGGCTCCGGTAGTAGTTGCCGGTGCACAGGAACAGAACCGTTTTTGCGCTGCGCTTCGACATCGAGTGCCTCTGCCAAAACAGTCAGGCCGAATCCGCCTGCATCGCCGCCAATTCGTTGCCACTAGGGTCGAGGAATTGGAAGCGCCGGCCGCCGGGAAAACTGAAAATCGGTTTGGTGACCGGCACACCGGCCGCGGTGACAGCGGCCAGCGTTGCCTCCAAATCTTTTACCTCGATAACCGGTAGGGGAGCCTTTGACGCCTCCGCTTGGTCAGCTTGAAGCCCGATATCAACGTCCCCCGTCAGTGTGCACGCATACGTTGGCCCGAAGCCGGTCATTTTCATGCCAAAAACGCTTTGGAAAAAGACTTGGCTCGCAGCGAGATCGCGCGTGGGCAGTTCGATGAAATTCGGTTTGGCCATGACGTACCCCGGTGGTTTGATCTCGTAGGTTAAATCGAACTGATCCACTGAGTAAGGATGAACGACGTCATCCTACTTTATTTCCAGCTTCAGTCCCCTGCTTTGTCCCGTTGCTTTTTCGTCGTAATCCCGAACGCGGATGGTCACATCAAAAGTGCCAGGATTGCTGGGAGCGCCGCTAATCTCGCCGGTAAAGGCGTTCAAGCTGGTGCCGACGGGAAGCTTGCCGGCCGTGATCTCCCAGTGATAGAAGGGGATGCCGCCGGTGGCCTTTAGCTTTTCCGAATACCTTTTGCCAACCAGGCCGCCAGGAAGGCATTCGGTTTCCAGCTTCAAAGGCACGAATGCGGAGGTGGCGCGGAGCGGGTAACCCACGGCCTTAGCGCAGAGCAAGTCGAGCTTGGTGATTGGCCAGCGGAATTGCGGCATCTCGCCGTGGTATTCGTTGCCGTACACGGCAGTCGCCGGCGGCACGACGAAGAACTTGATCGCCGGGTTGGCGATTTGGCCTTCCCAGTCCACTAACACCAGGCCATTTTTGTTGAGATCACGGCCAAAAATGTCCTCGACGACCACACCCTGGGCGGCGGCGCTGTTGACGGATAATAACACCAGCAAAAGAGAGCTCGCTACCCGCATTGCTGCTCCTCCTTTCTCGGGACGCCTTGTACCGGCCTGACCAATGCCGTCATTCTCGCCCCGGACCTGGGCAATTGCAAGAGCCTCCCCAACACTACACCTCTTCCACATGCTCCCGGGTGATGTCCATGAATGAATTGCTAAGCAGGCGCCGCTTGCCGGTTGGGCCGGGCCAAATCTCGTCCCATCGCATTTCCATTTCTCCGGGAATAAACTTTCGCCGCGATCATCTTACCTTGTGAAACTATTCGTTGCCGAGCTGTCTCTAGCTCGGTAAAGCCGTCGCCATGTGTCATGTTGAAAGGAGCACTAGAATGCACAGCGCAATCTTTGCGCGCAGGGTCCTCGTGTTGAAGGCTTGCCTGCTCGCAATCACGGTTCTTACACTTGCCGCCGGGTTGCCAGGCTGCGAGCAGTCGATGAGAAAGGCGGGAGGCAAGCCTCCGCAATCCGAGTCAACGGCGGCCAAATCTAGGCAACCGGACTGGAAAAACGCCGACGCCAAGGCGCTCAGCCTGGACCCGCGAACGAAAAGAAACAGGAAGAACCCACCGGCGAGTCTTACGAAAGGCTCTTTGACAACGCCTTCATGCTCGCCGCCAATAATCCCCTGTCGACCTTTTCCATCGACGTCGACACAGCGTCGTACAGCAATGTCCGCCGTTTCCTCAAGGAAGGCCAACGCCCGCCCAGGGACGCCGTTCGTGTCGAGGAATTGATCAATTACTTCCAGTTGATTGGATATGAAAACCGTCTGCTCAAGGACCAGGACTTCAACGACGATACCAAGGACGCCGGCGACATGGGCGCCGGCCACACGGTCACGGCCTTTTACGAACTTGTGCCGCCAGGCGCTGAAAATCGACATTCCGGGCATTGATCCGCTCAAGTATCAGAAGGCGCCACAACTCACGAAGGAAGGTCGCAATACCGAGCTTCTGACGGTCAAGGTACGCTACACATTGCCGGAACAGACAACGAGCCGGCTTTTGACGGTGCCTGTGCAAAACGCCGTTACGAAGATGGGCGATGCCTCTGTCGATTTCCGTTTCGGCGCCGCCGTGGCTAGTTTCGGCATGTTGCTCAGGGACTCAGAGCACAAAGGTGAAGCCACCTACGTCAGCGTGTTGGAGCTTGCCCGCGGCGCCATGGGGCCTGACGTTCGTGGCTACCGTGCCGAGTTCCTGGAGCTGGTGCAAGCGGCAAGGAAGCTGGCAGGACGTTAGCATGAAGTCCGGCCGGGCTGCTATCAAATGATGTTGGGCCGTGCGCATCCGCCGCCACCGCAATCATCGCGGGTCGCCTGGATGCGGCGGTCCGTGATGAATGGATTTCCGTGGCTTCGATAATCCATGGCTCACCGCCCAATCACGCCTGCAATACTCCCGCCTATGAAACACACCACCGCACCCAGCATTCCGGCTGCCGGGAGTGCCCAACTTCGTCGCGATGCCACAATCTGGAGTTGGGGCAGCAGAAGGCCCAAGGTCAACACCGAGAGTAGCACCGGCACTAACACACCGGGTATCGGATGCGGGCCCAACCCCATGAAAAAGAGATAAATCACCTGCGACAGCAAAACGATGACCGGTATGCCGCACAGCAAAACAGCCAGTTCCTTCATCCCCGAAAGCGGTTCTCCCGGCTTCTGCAAAACCATGATGCCGTGACCGCCAAACCCTGAAAGCAGAGGCCATGTGAAGAGAAAGCTGGCGCCTGGAAGGAAAATGCTAGTCAAGAGGCAAAGTGCCAGCCACAAAATCGCGTATCCCCAAGCAGCACATGCCTTCGGGGTCTTCATTCGCTTCGGACGGTACACCAGCGCCATCAGCGCCAGGGCCAGGTTCCAGAGACTGAGAGTTATCAAAACGCTACTGAGGTTTTCTCCGCGAGGCGCCGGCGGCTCCCAAATTGCCGTTTGATTGGCCAGGCACCGAGAAACACGACCCCAACGGTCACCACAATTGAGATCAAGCCAGCCGCTGACAACGCGGCCAAGGCTTCTCGGGCCACCGGCCACAGCCGCAGGTATCCACGGCGCCACCCAACCACGAAGATCGCCGAGAATACTGCCGCCGTCAAAATGGCCAAAGGCAGAGCCCAAAGACTCTCGTAGCACAGGACAACTCCGCCCCAGGGGTTGAAGTAAATGGCGTCGGGCCGTTCTGCTCCAGCGGACAAGTTCAGGGGCATGTCTCCGAAATGCCGAGTCAGTGCGAGGGCATAGGACCCGTGATGCTGGAGGCTGGCTTCGCTGAGATTATCCGACGAATCAAACGGGGTATGGTAAGCACGCCAGCCGTCGATCAGGGCGAAATTGAAGCCTGCGATTTTGGCATCCTTGTAATATGTGAAGTCGGTGCCGTTGGGTAGGCGTTGGTAGACCGCGTCGGTGAGCGAATTAGCGACCGGATGCGGGGCCGCACGGGCGAATTCGCGGATCAACGACACCGTGCCGCCGCTGGTTTCGAACATGATTGACGGCCCGCTGTTCCCACGGGCATCGAAGTTCAGCGCTAGACCGACATCCCGCACCGATTCGTCCTCGCTTACGAAGCCTTCAGCGCCGAGCATTCCCTGCTCCTCTCCGTCCGTGATTAGCACAATGACGCCATTCTTCAAACGCGGCCCTGCCCGCAACGCCCGCATCGTCTCCAGGATGGCGGCAACACCGGCCGAATCGTCTGCCGCCCCCGGCGCGGGCTCGCAGGTGTCATAATGCGCCGAAAGCAAGATTGCCTTGCTCGAGGCAATTCCAGGCAGGCGGGCAAGGACATTCTGCAGAGACACGGCCTCTCCCTTGAGACCGCGGGCACGGGTCGAGCCCACCATTTTGATGCGAGGTGCAAGCCCCAGCTTTTCCAGCTCTTCAACGATGTACTCGCGCACCAGCGCATGTGCCTTAGATCCGGGTGGATGCGGCTCCCTTGCCAGAACGGCAACGTGCTTAGCAGCACGTGCCGACGAGAACGCTGTTTCTTCGGCCGTACCCGGTATCGGGCTCGGAGGCTTTAATGAACGGATTGCGAAGAAGGGGATTAGCTCCAGTAATAGGACGAACAAGACCGCCATGGCGGTGGAAGATCTCCCTGAGCTTGTCATCGTTCTCCAACGGTTAGCGACTGACCGACCGAACCACTGCTGCTCAAGGCTGCCTCAACTTCTCCATCTCGGCCCGCAGCGTGGATTCCGGTGTCACGCCGACATGCTGGCCAACAACTTGACCGTCCTTGAAAATAAGCAGCGCTGGGATGGAAGAGATGCGGTAGTGGGCGGCGAGCTGCTGGTTGTGGTCCACATTGACCTTGCAGACCTTGAAATCGTTCGCCAGCGACTCGATGACCGGGTTCATGGCGCGGCAAGGCGGACACCATACGGCCCAGAAATCGACAAGGACCGGCTCGGTGGCCTCGATCACTTCTTCCTTCCAATTGAAGTCGTGTAGCAGCATTGGCGCTCCTCCATTCGAGAATGGCCGGTTTGGGTTGTGCGCTGTCATTTTACGCACTGGGTGCCTGCCGGTACTCAAGACCCGAACCCCGCCCTTGAACTTTAATCGAAGTCGGATGGTGCAGCTGGAGTTGAATGCAATCGTCCCCCAGCCGGCATTGTCGTCATTGCCGGCATCCCGAAACTGCCTTGGAAGGTGGAAGCCGGCCTGGCTGTCAAAGAAAAACTCTTCGGCAACCGATCATGCTTTCGGCCATCAAGGAGGACAATCATGCTCGACGACCTGGACCGCCTCCGCAATAATCCCCGTCTCCTGCAACTCTGCAAGCACTACGCGAACCTTGGAAAACTCGACCAGGAAGCGTGGCAAAACCGCCTGATGGAGATGGTAGAGGACCGTTTTTGCGCCAGCCACCTTGATGGCGTCGTCGAAGAGGCGAACGTTTTCGTGCATTCGCTTGGCATTTTTGATCGGCTGCGTGCTTTGTTCCTGGAGAACCACGTAGTCGTAATGACCTTCGATAATGGCCTTCAGCGCCTCGCCTGCGTTCCAGTGCTTGCGAAGCGATGCTCCGCCGGCGCTGATGAGGCGATGCTGGATGGTCTTGCCCCGCGCCGCCGCCAATTGTGCGATCAGGTCAGGGAGATTGTTGCGGGCGGTGAAGCTGTTGCCGATGAATAGGACTTTCAGCGGAGCCATATCTTGATTGCCTAGCATTCACGGACCTTCAACAACTTGCCTGGGGCGGAAAAAAGGCCGCGGAAGACTGCCTGTCGGACCATGAATCCCCTTAAAAATCGGCGGGCCGACTCAAAGCACGTCGACCAGCTTCTTCAGTTCGTCCTTGCCAAGCTGCTGCACTAGCTCTTTGACGGCTTCAACCGTTTTGATGACGGTCATTGGTCGGTGAACAGCGGTGACCGCGGCCGAACGTAGCGCAGCAACGGCCTTTTCAGGAACCGGGGCCACGCCATTTAATTGGCCAGCCCTTTTCATTTGCGACTTGTAGTTGCTAATGTCACCCGGTTTCACGCGGGTTCCGAGTTTCTTGCTGGCGACCTTGGCTAATGCCTTCGGCATGCCCGCTGGGTTCTCCTGGAGTAGGTCTCGAATCACGTCTGATTTGGTCATGATGGTAATCTCTCTGTGAGGTCTATCAACTCAATGCCAATGGCACCCCCCGCATTGGATGTTGTATGAAGAATCAGAGTAGAGGGATGACGACGTCCCGAAGGTAGGGCCTGGGCTTATCGCTCGCTCCACAACAAATCAGGCGGGACGTAATTGTCAGGCACAGGCACGTGGCCCTCGTCGTCGTAAACGTTGTGCCAGGCCTCCAAGCCTTGATGTCCTAATTTCAAAGGAGAAAAACCATGTTCCAATCACGCTGGGGCTTTCATCCGTGCGATTACGCGACGTTTCGCAAGCTGAAGTTCCTTCGGCACCTTCACCAGAAGGCGCTGCGAATGGCCCATGCCTGGGAGCGCTGGAATCGGAAAGACCCGCACAACCGCGTCCTGCGCCGCCGCATTCGCAACGCCAAAGGCCAAACCCTCGGCTATGAACCGCCAGGGGCGCTTCCGGAGCCACGTATCTGTCCGGTTTTTTCACAAAAAGTTCTGGAAAAGCGCTATGTGGATAAGAAGAGCGATCTTTTCCGAGAAGGGTTTCCAATGGAGATAATTGTCACCGACGATCTGGGGATCGCCGGAGCCCTTGCTGATGCCCGCAAGCCAGTCAAGTTCCTCTAAAGAGCTGTGTCGAGGGTTCGATCCCCTCCGGAGGCACGTTTGTTACTTAAACAGCCGCAGGTTGTCAGCGCTTGGCACCTTGACGCGGCCAGTGGGCCGATTTACATGGCTCCATCGGTGAACTGTCGTCGCGGCATGACCTCTTATCTCCACGCCTCCAGTTCAGGGTCGACCGGTTTGCCGCCGGCGGCCGATTCGTTGCGTTGCAGACCCACACACATCCCCGTGAACGCATTTTGCCCGCCGCGGGCTGCTCCATCCGGCATGCCTTCATGGCCCAACTGCTTTGGCAGCTTGGCATTGCCGCGAGCATCTTGGCGCGGCCACTCGGCTCCGCCACGGATTCATTGCACTGAGACGACCGATTTGCGAGCACGACTTTGCGGCTCAGAGCAGGAGAGGTTGTGCCAGTCGGCAGATAGTCGGCAGTGGAAGCGACACGAACTTTCAATATAACCGGATTTAGCGCGGTCCATCCTGGCCCAAAACGCAACTCTATTGATAGGAACGCCGATGCCGCCCAAACAAGAGGACCGCAGCGCGGTCTTGGAAGGTTACCGATCTTACCTGCTCATGCTGGCCCGGATGCAGGTGAGCCCGAAACTCAGAGCCAAGGTCGCGCCTTCGGACCTCGTCCAGGAAACCCTGCTGCGCGCCGTCCAGGGATTGGCCCAATTCCGGGGCGAGGGCGCAGCGCTGCGGGCCTGGCTCAATGGCATCCTCGCCAAGGTTATTGCCGAGGCCTGGCGCAAAAACGTCGCCGCCAAGCGCAGCATCGACCGGGAAGAAGTCATCGCCAAGCTGGAAGACTCCTCAGGCCGTTTGGAAGCGTGGTTGACGGCCAAAGGGCTTGCCCCGGACGTCCAGGCCGACCGCAATGAGCAGCTTACCGACCTGGCGCGGGCACTGGAAAAGCTGCCGGAGGATCAGCGCGACGCGGTCGAGTTTCGTTATTTTCATGAACTTTCCGTGAAGGAAGTCGCCAAGCTGATGGGGAAGTCCGTACCAGCTGTCGCGGGCCTGCTCCGGCGCGGCCTGGAAGAACTGCGTATTAACATGGCAGGGCACATAGATGGCAACGCCTCTTGATCGCGAAGCCCAACTCGATGACCTCCTGGCCAGCTACCTGGTGGCGGAGGAAGAAGGGCGGGCCCCGGACCGCAAGGAATGGCTCAAGGGCCATCCCCAATACGCCGTGGAGCTCAAGGCCTTTTTCGCCGACCGCGGCCAGGTGGAAGGCATGGCCCAGCCTCTCAAGGCCGTGGCCCGCGCGGCTCGACTCGATGCGGCAGCCGACGATACGCCGCGAAATTCGCTTACCGTCGATCACGTTAGCAAAGTCCCCGGCGATACGCCCAAGAATTCCGCTACCATCGATCACGTCAGCAAGGGCCCCGGCAAACCGTCGGCCAAAGCAATCCCCGCAGCCGCACCCACCGTGGCGGGTTACAAGATTCTCGGCGTTCTTGGCCGCGGCGGCATGGGCGTCGTCTACAAGGCCCGCGAGCTGAAGCTCAACCGCGTGGTGGCCCTCAAAATGATCCTGCAAGGCGCCCATGCCGACGCTGAGCATCTTGCCCGTTTCCGCGCCGAGGCGGAAGCGGTGGCCCGGCTGCACCATCCGAACATCGTCCAGATCTTTGAAATCAATGAAATCGACGGCCTGCCCTATCTCGCCCTGGAATTCTGTCCTGGCGGGAGCCTGTCCGCCAAGCTGAAGGCCGCGGGCAAAATGCTGGCACCGGCGAAGCCGCCGAGTTGCTGGAAACGTTGGCCCTGGCCATGGAACACGCCCACGGCCAGCAGGTGGTGCACCGCGATCTCAAGCCGGGGAATATATTGCTCGGCGCCGACGGCACACCGAAGGTGACCGATTTTGGTTTGGCCAAGCAGCTGGATGCCGAGGGCTTGACAAAGAGCAACATCGTCGTGGGCACGCCGCCCTACATGGCGCCTGAGCAAGCCGAGGGCAAATCACGGGAATTGGGGCCGGCGGTGGATACTTATGCCCTGGGCGCGGTCCTTTACCAAATGCTGACGGGCCGGCCGCCGTTCACAGGCGACACCACGATAGACGTCTTGATGCAAGTGATTTGGGACCAGCCGATACCGCCGTCGCGCCGGCAGCAGAAGGTTCCGCGCGACCTGGAGAAGATTTGTCTGAAGTGCCTGGAAAAGGACCGCCGCCGGCGTTACGCCAGCGCGGGCGATCTGGCCGCGGATCTGGGGCGCTTCCTAGCTGGCGAACCGGTCGAAGCGCGCTCGACCCATTGGCTGGAGCGCGGCGTCATGTGGGCCAGGCGCTATCCCGCTCGTGCCACGGTGATGGCGATGACTGTGTTGGTGGCGATGCTCGTGACGGTGGGAAGCGTGATTGGGGGGTTGTGGGTTCGGGCGGAGGAAGCTGCGCAAAACTCAAAACGACAAATGACCAATTGGAAATCGCGGTTGACGTTGCAGAGAACGCGAAAATCGTCGCAGAAAACAGGAAAGTCATCGCCGAAAAAGCGACAGCCAGCGAAAAGAAAGCCAAGGATGAGCTGGCCATCGCCAAGCAGACGGTGGACCATTTTTTGTATTGTGATCGCATACTGCTTGTCTGGAAATACTTGCAAGCCGGCGATACCGCCCAGGCCAAGGCATCCCACAAGGAGTGCGATGAACTTCACCGCAAGTTTGAGTGGTATCAACTAAAGAACCGCCTTGAACCGGAAGTTGTCTCCCTAGGGGGCCACAAGTTCCCTGTGCAATTCATTGCATTCTCGCCTGACAGCCTTCAGGTGGCTTGGCGTGCCAATGACTTTTCCGCCGTGCTGTGGAACATGAGACTCGGGGCGGCACATCGCCAAGAAAAGCAATTTCAGAGGGTTAGCCCTCAGTCCCGACACCGACAGCCCGTTGTTGGCCGGCGCCAGTGGGATCGAAATTGAGCTTCTGGACGCGAAAACTGGCCAGTCCATTGGCGCACTGCGGGGGCACAAGCGGCTCGTCAGAAACATTATTTTTTCCCCGGACGGCAAGCTGCTCGCCTCGGCCAGCGAGGACACAACTGTCAAACTTTGGGATATCACGACGCAAAAGCAACTCGCTTCGCTGCCGGGTCATCAAGACACTGGCGCCCAGCTGGCATTCAGCCCCGACGGCAAATGGCTGGCCTCGACAGGCAATGACTGCTCGGTCATCGTGTGGGACGTTTCGACGCATGCCGAGGTTCAAAGGCTGAAGGGGCACTCCACGGCGATCACGCATATCGCGTGGAGCGTCGACAGTAAACGGTTGGCTTCCGCCGCCAAAGATCCGGAACCCGCTGATAAAGAATTCGTGGTGAAGCTCTGGAATGTGGACACTGGAAAAATTGCCCACTTGGCCAGGCACACGAAGCATGTCACCCATCTGGCATTCAGCCCTGACGGCAGGCAACTGGCCACCTCGAGCGACGACAGGACCATCGAGCTTTGGGACGCGACAACCGGCCGCGAGATCTTCTGTCTAAAGGGCCATACTGGCGCCGTCGACCATTGCTGTTTCAGCCCCGACAGTGCAAGCCTGGCCTCCGCCGGCAACGATACAACGGTCAGGATTTGGGATTCGCGCACGGGCGCCCAGATTGGCATGCCCCTGGTGCACGAAGCTGGAGTGAAGTGCGTTGCTTTCAGTCCGAACGGGCGCTGGCTGGCCTCCGCGGGCGATGACGGGGCCGTCAAACTCACGGATTTGCGGTGTGTCAAGGAAGTTGCCAAGTTGGCTGGCCACGAACGTGAAATTCGCCACGTTGCCTACAGTGCAGATGGCAAGCGTCTGGCTTCGGCCGGAGCGGATAAGACGGTACGTATTTGGGATGCGCTGACCGGCAAGCAATTGGCCGAGTTGAAAGGACATGCCACCACGGTCACGTGTGTGCAGTTTAGCCATGACGATAGCCAGATCGCCTCGGCTAGCGGAGACAGAACGATCAGACTATGGAACGCGCTGACTTACCAATCAAGTCCCCCCATGAAGGCCAAGGATCAGGTGGTCCATCTGGCTTTCAGCCCTGACGGCGAGTTGCTTGCCTCGGCAAGTTTTGCCGCCCCGGTCGAACTTTGGAATGCGCGGACCGGCAAGCCCATTGCCTTGTCGCCGGCGCCCAAGGGTAAGGGCAGATACGTTGCCTTCAGTTCCGACGGAAAAACCCTGGTTTCGGCTAGCGACGACGGGGCGATCGGCGTTTGGGACGTGCCGTCGCGAAAATTGGTCGCGACGCTCCAAGGGCACAAGAAAAAAGTGAACCAGCTTTCTTTCAGCCCGGACAACCAGACATTGGCCTCGTGCGGCGACGACAGCACGGTCAGGTTGTGGGACATGGTCTCGCACAAGGAAATCGCCAAACTCGAGGGCCACAAGAAACAGGTGATGACTGTCGCCTTCAATCCGAAAAATGACCATTTGCTGGCCTCCGGCGGCGTGGACGGCAAGGTCAAACTGTGGGACACGCTCACGCGCAAGGAAGCCTTCCCCGTGGTGGGCCACCGCGACGATGTCTGGCATGTGTCGTTCAGTCCCGACGGCGAGCGCCTGGCCTCGGCCGGCAAGGACGGAGCGGTTTATCTGTCGGACACCCTGACGGGCAAGGAAGTCGCCAACCTGTCGGCAGGAGATGGCCAGCCGGTCTATCACTTTGCCTTTCGGCCGAACGGGCAGCAGCTGGCGACGGCCGACGCGGACGGCGTGATTCGCTTGTGGTTTGGGAAGATGGCAGAGGGGGAGTGGGAGAAACGCAAAGGGGTTATGGGGAAATAAAAACCAAAGAGGTCGTCCATGTTTACTGCTTGGCTCAATTTGCGAAAATGGCTGGCTGACAATTCCAAAACTCTTCGCCGGAGCAGGCGCGAGCATGGCAGGCACCGTGCGTTGTATCGGCCTGCGCTGGAGCAATTGGAGAGTCGGATCACGCCGACGTCGGATCATTTTGTCCTTACCGTCCCAAGCGCGGTGTCCGCCGGCAGCAATTTCGGCATGACAGTCATGGCCGAGAATGTGTCCAATAATGTCGACGCCACTTACGCTGGAACCGTCACCTTCATCTCGACCGACGGCCAGGCAACAGTGCCGGCCAATGCAACCCTGACCAATGGCGTAGGCACCTTTACCGCCATCCTTAAAACGGCCGGATCGCAAACCCTGACCGCGACCGATACGGCCAACAGCGGCATTACAGGGATCGCCGCCATCAATGTCAACGCCGCGCCCGCCTCGCAGTTCACCATTACGGCCCCCAGCAATGTGACCTCCGGCCAGGCTTTCCATTTCACTGTCTCGGCATTGGATTCGTTCGGCAATGTCGCCACGGGTTACACCGGCACCGTCCACTTTGCCGCCAGTGACAGCCAAGCTGTATTGCCTGCCAATAATGCCCTTGTCAATGGAGTTGGCACCTTTACGGCCACCTTCAACACCCCGGGCAACCAGACGCTGACAGTTAGCGACACCTTGGCGAGTATAACGGGGACGAGCGGCACAATCATCGCCTCGACCGCTGTTTCGCCTGGAAATTTCAGCGGGACTATTTCGAGCAACACTGCATTCCTGAACACCAGCGCCACCTATGTCATTAACGGCAATTTGACCATCGCAAGTGGCATTTCACTCACCGTTGGGGCCGACGTCAGCGTGCAGATCGGGATCGGGGAGTTTGATACGACGGTGACGCTCACCGACGACGGCACGCTGACCTTCGCCAGCGGCGACACGGTGAACTTCGACTGCAACAGCAACCAAAGCCAGTCGTCGCAGATCGTCGTCGGCAGCGGCGGCCTGGTGAACGCCAGCGGCACCACCTTCAAAAGCATTCAAGGCAATACCACTCAGATCGTCGTCAACACCGGCGGCGAACTCCAGGCCAACAACTGCACCTTCACCATCACCGATGTGGACCTGGCCGACGGCAGCGTCCTCAACAGCGGCGACTTGATCAACAATGCCTTCAACACCACCCTGTACACGCCCATTGGCGATGTGCCGCTGTTGACCAACAACCAGAGCTTCGAGGACGTGGAGATCAACCCAGGCGACAGTCTGGTCAGCGGCCAATCGGTGACGCTGACGGCGATGGGCACGGGTTCGACGGCCAACCTGCTCTACTTGTTCCCCGGCAACTTCGTCATCAACCAGGGGGCTACCCTGGCCGTGGAGACCATGGCAGTGCCCGTGCAGATCGGGATCGGGGAGTTTGATACGACGGTGACGCTGACCGACGACGGCACGCTGACCTTCGCCAGCGGCGACACGGTGAACTTCGACTGCAACAGCAACCAAAGCCAGTCGTCGCAGATCGTCGTCGGCAGCGGCGGCCTGGTGAACGCCAGCGGCACCACCTTCAAAAGCATTCAAGGCAATACCACTCAGATCGTCGTCAACACCGGCGGCGAACTCCAGGCCAACAACTGCACCTTCACCATCACCGATGTGGACCTGGCCGACGGCAGCGTCCTCAACAGCGGCGACTTGATCAACAATGCCTTCAACACCACCCTGTACACGCCCATTGGCGATGTGCCGCTGTTGACCAACAACCAGAGCTTCGAGGACGTGGAGATCAACCCAGGCGACAGTCTGGTCAGCGGCCAATCGGTGACGCTGACGGCGATGGGCACGGGTTCGACGGCCAACCTGCTCTACTTGTTCCCCGGCAACTTCGTCATCAACCAGGGGGCTACCCTGGCCGTGGAGACCATGGCAGTGCCCGTGCAGATCGGGATCGGGGAGTTTGATACGACGGTGACGCTGACCGACGACGGCACGCTGACCTTCGCCAGCGGCGACACGGTGAACTTCGACTGCAACAGCAACCAAAGCCAGTCGTCGCAGATCGTCGTCGGCAGCGGCGGCCTGGTGAACGCCAGCGGCACCACCTTCAAAAGCATCCAAGGCAATACCACTCAGATCGTCGTCAACACCGGCGGCGAACTCCAGGCCAACAACTGCACCTTCACCATCACCGATGTGGACCTGGCCGACGGCAGCGTCCTCAACAGCGGCGACTTGATCAACAATGCCTTCAACACCACCCTGTACACGCCCATTGGCGATGTGCCGCTGTTGACCAACAACCAGAGCTTCGAGGACGTGGAGATCAACCCAGGCGACAGTCTGGTCAGCGGCCAATCGGTGACGCTGACGGCGATGGGCACGGGTTCGACGGCCAACCTGCTCTACTTGTTCCCCGGCAACTTCGTCATCAACCAGGGGGCTACCCTGGCCGTGGAGACCATGGCAGTGCCCGTGCAGATCGGGATCGGGGAGTTTGATACGACGGTGACGCTGACCGACGACGGCACGCTGACCTTCGCCAGCGGCGACACGGTGAACTTCGACTGCAACAGCAACCAAAGCCAGTCGTCGCAGATCGTCGTCGGCAGCGGCGGCCTGATGAACGCCAGCGGCACCACCTTCAAAAGCATCCAAGGCAATACCACTCAGATCGTTGTCAACGCCGGCGGCGAACTCCAGGCCAACAACTGCACCTTCACCATCACCGATGTGGACCTGGCCGACGGCAGCATCCTCAACAGCGGCGACTTGATCAACAATGCCTTCAACACCACCCTGTACACGCCCATTGGCGATGTGCCGCTGTTGACCAACAACCAGAGCTTCGAGGACGTGGAGATCAACCCAGGCGACAGTCTGGTCAGCGGCCAATCGGTGACGCTGACGGCGATGGGCACGGGTTCGACGGCCAACCTGCTCTACTTGTTCCCCGGCAACTTCGTCATCAACCAGGGGGCTACCCTGGCCGTGGAGACCATGGCAGTGCCCGTGCAGATCGGGATCGGGGAGTTTGATACGACGGTGACGCTGACCGACGACGGCACGCTGACCTTCGCCAGCGGCGACACGGTGAACTTCGACTGCAACAGCAACCAAAGCCAGTCGTCGCAGATCGTCGTCGGCAGCGGCGGCCTGATGAACGCCAGCGGCACCACCTTCAAAAGCATCCAAGGCAATACCACTCAGATCGTCGTCAACACCGGCGGCGAACTAACCGCCAACGGCAGCACGTTCGCCCTGAACCAGCTCGTATTGGATAACGGTACGGCCGACACCATCCTCTCGACTGTCTTCGACACCCAACTCGCTATCAACAGCGGCGCGACCATCAGCATTGCCAGCAACGACTTCACCAATGCAACCATAATGGCCTCCGGCAATGCAAACACCACCATCAATTTGTCCAACAACTACTGGGGCACAACAAACACCACGCAAATCGCGGCAAAGATCACTACGAGCGGAGCCACCGTCCAAACCCAGCCGATCTTGACCTTGGCCCCCGCCACCGCGCTGGTGATTACGGCCCCCGTTGCTGCCACGGCCGGCAATCCGGTCAGCATCACTGTCACTGCCGAAAACCAATCGCACAACGCAGTTGCGAGTTACACCGGTACAGTCCATTTCAGCAGCACGGATGTGCAGGCCGTCTTGCCCGCGGACGCCACTCTCGTCAGCGGAGTGGGCGTTTTCAGCGTGACTCTGAAAACGGCGGGCAGCCAAACACTGACAGCGATGGACACGGGAAGCAGCGGTCTCATAGCGATCTCCGGCGCAATTAACGTTAGTCCCGCGACAGCTTCGAAATTTGCCGCCGTGGGCATACCGGCCAGCATCGCGGCTGGTACGCCCGTCAGCATGACGCTTACCGCCCAAGACCAGTACGGAAACACCGTTGCTGGCTATACCGGCACGGTGCACTTCAGCAGCAGCGACGGGCAAGCCGCATTGCCGGCCAATGCGACACTAACAGATGGTGTGGGCATTTTTAGCGTGACCCTGAAAACAGCGGGCAGCCAATCTTTGACGGCCACCGACACCGGCAATGCCACCATCAACGGGACCAGCACGATCACCGTTTTCGCCAGTGCGGCCACGCATTATTCAATCTCCGGTGCGCCGGCCACGGCAGCCCCCGGCGCGGCCGCCAGTTTCACGGTGACTGCTGTGGACCAATTTGGCAACATCGCCAACGGCTATTCGGGCACGGTGGCATTCGCAACTACCGATCCGCTGGCAACGCCGCCTAACAATGCCACCTTGACCAACGGCATAGGCATTTTCAGTGCCACCTTCAATACACCAGGCACGCAGACGCTGACCGCCACAGACACCAATACCGCCGCCATCACCGGCAGCGCCATGATTACGGTCAGACCGCCCGTCGATGTCTCATGGACCGGCAACGCGGGGACGTTGAATTGGACAGACGCGAATAATTGGTCTGGGAGCGCAGTGCCCGGCCCAGAGGATGCCGTGACCATTGGCGTTTCGGTCGCTGGGGCCATCACAATCGGCTCGGGCACTCAGGCCGTCTATTCACTGACGGATAATTCAGCTCCGCTCGTAATTTCAGGCGGGGCGTTGGTTCTTGAGGCAAGTTCCTCGGTCAGCCAAAACATTACGGCTTCAGGTGGCACGGTGACGGCCAATGGAAGCCAATTTAACCTGAACGGCACAATGACGGGCGGCACGCTTAACTTTGGCTCAGGCGGTATGTTAGGCGGGAGACGCCACGCTTAACGGCGTGAACGTCAATGGCAACTTAACGGTCAGCAACCAGTTGACCGTCAAGGACGGCCTAACCCTGAACGGCACGGCGACGATCGCCGACGGCTTCAGCGGGCTGTACTTCGTGGGGAGCCAGACGCTCGGGGGCAACGCCACCGTCGTCTTCGGCAATTCTGCGTATGTTACTGGTTATCCTTCTTATATTGTTGGCTACAACTACCTCTACACCGACGCCGCCACCAGCACGCTGACCATCGGCCCAGCTGTCACCATCAGCGGCAATTTCGGCGTCCTCGGCGGCTACTATAGCTCCGGCTATGTCGCCAGCGGTGGACCCATCATCAACCTGGGCACCATCCAGGCCGACACCAGCGGCGGCACCATCACTCTTCTCGGGAGCGGCTGGCAGAACCCCGGCACGCTCCTCGCCACTAACGGAGGCATACTTAGTTTGCAGGGGACCGGCGCCAACACTGGTAGCGCTAGCATCGCGGCCGGGGGCATGCTTAGTGTAAGCGGGAGCGTCACCAACACTGGCAATACCATTAGCGTGGACGGCTCTGGGAGCACTGTTTCGCTTGGAGGGACGATCATAGGCGGCACGGTGGCGGAGACCAATGGCGCCGTCTTGAGCGTGTATCGTGGGACGCTCGACGGGGTGACGGTGAACGGGAGCCTGTCAATCGGCAACCAGTTGACCGTCAAGGACGGCCTAACCCTGAACGGCACGGCGACGATCGCCGACGGCTTCAGCGGGCTGTACTTCGTGGGGAGCCAGACGCTCGGGGGCAACGCCACCGTCGTCTTCGGCAATTCTGCGTATGTTACTGGTTATCCTTCTTATATTGTTGGCTACAACTACCTCTACACCGACGCCGCCACCAGCACGCTGACCATCGGCCCAGCTGTCACCATCAGCGGCAATTTCGGCGTCCTCGGCGGCTACTATAGCTCCGGCTATGTCGCCAGCGGTGGACCCATCATCAACCTCGGCACCATCCAGGCCGACACCAGCGGCGGCACCATCACTGTGAACGGCGTGGGTGGTCAGATCGCTGGCAATCTTGAGGCGCTCAACGGTGCGACTCTGTCGGTCAGCGGCACATTGGCGAACACAGGGACGGTGTCAGTAGACGGGACCAGTGCGTTGGCGTTTGGCGGCACAATGATCGGCGGCACGATTACCACTCAGACCGGCGCACAAATCACCAGCGGTACACTGGATGGCGTGACGGTGAACGGCAACTGGCAGGTAATAGACGATAACAGCCTGACGGTTCAGGGCGGTCTAACGCTCAACGGCACACTGACGCTGGGCAACACCAACACAATCGGGTATTTGAATTTCAGCGTTACGCAGACGCTAGGGGGCACCGGCGCGGTGGCCTTTGGTAGTGCTGCGGAGAGCGAATATCATTACACCAACTACAATGGGCTATTTGTTACGACCTCCGGGACCACGCTCACCATTGGCCCCAATGTGACGGTGAGCGGCGGGTTGGGATACATTGCCTACGCTTCCAACCAGGGAAGCAGCGGCGGGACCGTTGTGAATCAGGGGACAATCACGTGGGCGAACGGCGGGAACATTTATGTCCCCGGCACCCTGACCAACAACGGCACGCTCACGGTTGACGGAACGAGTAGCATGTCGTTTGGCGTGATCGTCGGCGGCACGATTACCACTCAGACCGGCGCACAAATCACCAGCGGTACACTGGACGGCGTGACAATCAACGGCAGCTGGCAGTTGGTCGGCGATAACAGCGTGACGGTTCAGGGCGGTCTGACGCTCAATGGCACGCTGACATTGGGCAACGCCAGCACAATCGGGTATTTGAATTTCAGCGGCACACAGACCCTGGGCGGCACGGCGACGGTGGTCTTCGGCAGTACCAATAACGGCAACTACTACAACGGCCTGTTTGTTACGACCACGGGCACGACACTTACCATTGGCCCCAACGTGACGGTGAGTGGTGCCTTGGGATACATCGGCTACGTTGTCTACCAGGGAAACAGCAGCGGCAATGTCGATAACCAGGGCACCATCCAAGCCAACGTCAGCGGCGGCATGATTGGTGTCAACGGCACGGGCGATCAGATCGCTGGCAATCTTGAGGCGCTCAACGGTGCGACTCTGTCGGTCAGCGGCACATTGGCGAACACAGGGACGGTGTCAGTAGACGGGACCAGTGCGTTGGCGTTTGGCGGCACAATGATCGGCGGCACGATTACCACTCAGACCGGCGCACAAATCACCAGCGGTACACTGGACGGCGTGACAATCAACGGCAGCTGGCAGTTGGTCGGCGATAACAGCGTGACGGTTCAGGGCGGTCTGACGCTCAATGGCACGCTGACATTGGGCAACGCCAGCACAATCGGGTATTTGAATTTCAGCGGCACACAGACCCTGGGCGGCACGGCGACGGTGGTCTTCGGCAGTACCAATAACGGCAACTACTACAACGGCCTGTTTGTTACGACCACGGGCACGACACTTACCATTGGCCCCAACGTGACGGTGAGTGGTGCCTTGGGATACATCGGCTACGTTGTCTACCAGGGAAACAGCAGCGGCAATGTCGATAACCAGGGCACCATCCAAGCCAACGTCAGCGGCGGCATGATTGGTGTCAACGGCACGGGCGATCAGATCGCTGGCAATCTTGAGGCGCTCAACGGTGCGACTCTGTCGGTCAGCGGCACATTGGCGAACACAGGGACGGTGTCAGTAGACGGGACCAGTGCGTTGGCGTTTGGCGGCACAATGATCGGCGGCACGATCACGACTCAGACCGGCGCACAAATTACCGGTGGCACCCTGGACGGAGTGACGGTGAACGGCAACTGGCAGGTGACGGGCGACAAAGCCGTGACGGTTCAGGACGGTCTAACGCTGAACGGTACGCTGATGCTGGGAAACACCAACTCAATTGGCTACTTGACTTTCAGCGGCACGGGAACCCTGGGCGGCACAGGCAATGTGGTCTTCGGCAGTACCACGTACAGCTACTCCTACTACACCAACTACAACGGCCTGTTCGTTACGCCCTCCGGCACGACGCTAACGATTGGCCCAAATGTGACAGTGACCGGCGCGGTGGGATACATCGGCTACGCCTACGTCGGCAACGGCTCCTACCAAGGAAACAGCGGCGGCAATGTTGACAACCAGGGCACCATCCAGGCCAACGTCAACGGCGGGACCGTCACTGTCAACGGCGCGGGTGATCAAATCGCTGGCAGTCTTGAGGCGCTCAACGGTGCGACTCTGTCGGTCAGCGGCACATTGGCGAACACAGGGACGGTGTCAGTAGACGGGACCAGTGAGTTGGCGCTTAGCGGCACAATGATCGGCGGCACGATCACGACTCAGACCGGCGCACAAATTACCGGTGGCACCCTGGACGGAGTGACGGTGAACGGCAACTGGCAGGTGACGGGCGACAAAGCCGTGACGGTTCAGGACGGTCTAACGCTGAACGGTACGCTGATGCTGGGAAACACCAACTCAATTGGCTACTTGACTTTCAGCGGCACGGGAACCCTGGGCGGCACAGGCAATGTGGTCTTCGGCAGTACCACGTACAGCTACTCCTACTACACCAACTACAACGGCCTGTTCGTTACGCCCTCCGGCACGACGCTAACGATTGGCCCAAATGTGACAGTGACCGGCGCGGTGGGATACATCGGCTACGCCTACGTCGGCAACGGCTCCTACCAAGGAAACAGCGGCGGCAATGTTGACAACCAGGGCACCATCCAGGCCAACGTCAGCGGCGGCACAATTGTCGTTAACAGCGCCAACAACCAGAACACCGGCAACCTTGAGGTTTTCAACGGCGCAACGCTGTCAGTCCAGGGAGCGATGAGCAGCGCCGGCACACTGCTGGCTGCCGGTGGCGGCACGCTCGACATCGACGGCACCTTGACCAACACCGGCTTGATTAACGCGGACAGCGGCACCATAGCCATCGCCGGCGGTGTTAGCATGAACGCGAGCGCACAACTCAATACTGCCGTCGGCTCTTCGCTGAGCCTCACCGGCAACTTGCTTGGCAACACTACTAACGCAGCTGGATTCACCCCCTCGGGAACCACCCTGCTTGACGGTTCAGGCTCCGCGAATTCGCCTCAGCTTCTTGAGGTCATGAGCGAGGATCTTGGCGACGTTGCCGCGGGATTCACCAATAACTTCGCTTATGGCAATCTGATCCTCGGCAGCGGCAATTATGTCGAGCTCGTGGACAATGCCCACAATTCACCAGGCATTGGGCCGGAAGCTCTCTATGTCAACTCGCTGCTGGTGCCAAGCGGCACAACCTTCAATCTAAATGGCTTCGACGTCTATGCCCGATTCAGCGAAATCAACGGCAACCTCGTCGGCGGCACCATAAACTCGGTCAACAACGCTGTTAACGCGAACCACTTTGCCATCATCGGCACCCCCAGCAGCATCACGGCAGGCGGCAGCGCGACCTTCACTGTCGTCGCCGAAAACGCCGCCGGGACCGCCGCGACCGGCTACCTGGGCACCGTCGGATTCAGCAGCAGCGACGCACAAGCCGTGTTGCCGGCCAGCGCGACCCTGTTCAACGGCATCGGCACCTTCACGGCCACTCTGAAGACGGCAGGAGCGCAAACGCTGACGGCGACTGACACCGGCAACAGCGCCCTCACGGGAACTTCCAGCGCGATTGTTGTAAACCCGGCCGCGGGAGCGAGGTTTACGGCTGCCGGCATTCCGGCGAGCATCATGGCGGGCATTGCCTTTGACTTCACGCTCCAGGCACTTGACCAGTTCGGCAACGCCACGTCGAACTACCCGGGAACGGTCCAATTTTCCAGCACCGATAGCGCGGCCAGCTTGCCCGCACTCGCCACCCTGACGGCTGGGGTCGGAATCTTCAGCGCCATTCTGAGAACGGGGGGGAACCAGACACTGTCGGCCAACGACACAGCGGCCATTGGGATCGGCTTCACTTCTGGCTCAATTAGCGTTGTCCCCGCTCAGGTTTCCGTTGCCCTCGATCCAGCCAGCGACACGGGAGCTCCCAACGACCCGGGCCTTACCAACATCACCGATCCGGTGTTTGACGTGCAGGTCAACGAGGCCGGCACCATCAAGATCGACTTCACGGGCAACGGCACCGTCACGGCCACCCGCGGTGGCGGCACCGGGCACCTATCAATTCAGCGCCCCGGTCCTGGCCACGGGCACCTACTCCGCGATTGCCAGCTTCCTGTCAACCACGGCTGGAACCGCGCAGGGCTCGACCACATATACGATCGACACCACCGGGCCTTATGTCATTTCCATGAATCCCGACGCGCTCGTTGGAACCGCCGTCGATCAGGTCACGATCACCTTTGACGAGCTTATCAACCTTGGAACATTCACGCCGTCGGCAATCACGCTTACCGGCCCGGGCGGCACCGTGGCGGTGAATCAACCCACGCTTGTCTCCGGAACCACCTACGCCATCGGTTTTGGCAGCGCGCTGGCGCCGGGCTCTTATGCCCTGGTTATCGCCGCGAGCGTGGCCGACCTGGCTGGCAACGAGATGGACCAGACCCAAAACGGCGTCAATGGCCAGGCCGGCAATGGTTTTTCCGGCACGTTCAGCATTGCCTTGCCAGATTTGATCGTGGCGCCCGGCAGCATTGTCCCCCCGCCCAGCGCGGTCACGGGGACGACGGTTCCCATCACCTTCCAAATCACCAACCAGGGCACGGAGCCGACCTACTCGGTGTGGCAGGACGTGGTGATCCTGTCGCAGAATCCCAACCTCGTTTCGCAGTACGACGGCATCGACGACGGTGTGCTGTTCAATAACAACGTTGTGGAGGCGTTCCCCAACGTCAGTTTGCTGAACCCAGGGCAAAGCTATACGCAGAATGTCAGCGTGGCGCTGCCGATCAGCGCCCAGGTCGACGCGACGGACACCTGGTATGTCTATGTTGTGCCCGACGGCACCGGCAGCCATTTTGAGCCGCACATGGCCGAGGCCAGCCGGACCGACAAAATCGCCAGGAGCGCGGCGTTCACCGTGACTCTGAGCCCGCTGCCGAGCCTCGCGGTGACCACCGTGATTGCCCCGGCGGACAGTTTTTCTGGCCAGTCGATCACGGTGGGTTGGACGGTGGCCAACAACGGCACCGTCGCCACGTCGGTTGACAGTTGGGCCGACGCCGTTTACATGTCGACCAGCAATTCGTCCCTGACCGGCGCGACTCTGCTTGGCACGTTCGCGCACATCGGTGTTTTGACAGCCGGCGGCTCCTACACCAACTCGCAAGAGGTGACCTTGCCCTTGACGATGCCGGGTTCCCCCACGGTGCTGCTTAGCGGTTCCTATTACTTCTTGGTCGAAGCGGATATCGCCGGCTTGGTGTATGAAAACCCCTTGACCAAGAACAACCTGGGCGCAACCAACAATGCCAAGACCGTGCTGCCGGCCGGCACCCCTGCTTTGACGGTCAGCACTGTCACGCCGCCGCCGCCGGCCCTGGCGGGCCATGACGTCAGTTTTTCGTACACGGTGGTCAACGACGGCCTCGGAGGGACAGAACAGTCGGTTTGGGCCGACTCCTATTACCTTTCTCCCACGTCCACTTTCAGTGCGGGGACATCATTGCTGGGCCAGCAGCAGATCACGGGCGGCCTCGATGCCGGGGCCGATTACACCCAGACCATCAATGTGACGCTCCCTCTGAGCATCAGCGGCGTGTTCTACATTTTGGTGGACACCGACAGTGGCGATGTCAATTTGGAGGCGACCGCGGATCAATCCAAAAAATGGGGTGCCTCGGCCCCCTTCCAGGTCTCCAACGCGCCGCCGGAACTGGAGGTGTCCTCGCTAAGCGCTCCCTCCGCGGCAGTGGCCGGGTCCGCCGTGCTGGTGAACTGGACCGTTGCCAACCAGGGCACGGGCGCCACGGCGGTCGGTTCCTGGCAGGACGACCTTTATGCCGATAAGAATGCCACGCTGGACGCCAGCGCGGTGCTGCTGGGCACTTATACGCACAACGGCGTCTTGACGGCGGGCAGCTCCTATACCGCGTCGGAGCTGGTGACGGTGCCGATCAGTTTTCTCGGCGATTTTAATCTTTTCGTGATCGCCAACGCCAACGGCGCGGTGGCGGAAACCAATACCAGCAACGGCACGTCCGCGCCTGCCCCGATTACGGTAAGCCTGCAACTGCCGTCGACTAGCCAAAATGGAACGGTGCAACAAGCAGAGGTCGCGGGCTTGCAGGTCGTTTCGGTAACCTCCTCGGCATCGGCCGCTCCTGGCGCCAATCCTACCGTCAGTTGGACTGTGGTCAACGACGGCCCCGGCACGACCGATTCCAACTACTGGGACGACGACATCTGGATTTCCACCAACACCACGCTGGGCAGCGGCGGTACCGATATCTACCTGGACACCGTCCAGCACACCAATCCGCTCGCGGACGGCGCCAGTTACTCGGCATCGGCGACGGTCACGGTGCCGCTGACGGTGCCGGCGGGCACTTACTATTTCATCGTGACCACCGATCGGCCGGTGCCTCCGCCCGCCGACCCCAATGACCCGACCGCCAACCAAGGGGGTAACCTGGTTTACGGCGGCAACCCCGCCAACGAACAATTGGCCGCCTCGGCGCCCACCCAGGTGCTCAATCCTCCACCCGCGGATTTGGCGGTCTCCGACATCATTGTGCCAGCCACGGCCACCAGCGGACAAACATTGTCGGTAGGCTGGACTGTGTCCAACAGCGGCGGCAGCACCGGCAATGTGAGCATCACGGACGCCGTGTGGTTGTCGTTGGACCAGGTTTTCGATGCGTCGGCAGACCGTTGCCTGGGCACCGCGACCTTTAGCGGCACATTGGCTACCAGCGGCAGCTACACCCAGCAGCCGACATCCTTCCAGTTGCCCGCGGGACTGGCCGGCAATTATTACGTATTTGTGCAGACCAACAGCAACGGCAGCGTTTACGAGCTGAACACCGCCAACGGCACCGCGTATGCTCCGCAACCGGTTCAGATCAACGTGCCGCCATTGGCTGAGCTGTCCGCCGGCACTGTAACCATTCCAGCCACCGCCCTGGCAGGCAAGACCATGGATGTCACCTACACCGTGACAGACCTGGCCGGCAGCAGCGCCGCCAACGGCTCCTGGACCGATGCGGTGTACCTGTCCACCTCGCAGACTGGGACCGACAACGACGTGCTGCTGGGGCAAATCCCCAACCCGATGTCACTTGCTCCGGGCGCCAGCTATACGGTAAGCAATTGGCCGGTGCAGATTCCGGGCATGGCTCCGGGCGCCTATTACGTCCTGGTGCGTACCAATGTCCTCGACAATCTGCCGGAAAGCACCACGGCCAACAACCTTGGGGCCTCGGCAACGACGGTCGCGATCGACGCCCAACCTCTGGCCACCCCGACCAACGGCACGCCGACCAGTGTCACCGGGAACCTGACGACCGGGCAGTCGGACTATTACAAAGTGGTGATGACGGCAGGCCAGACCTTGCGGTTGAATTTCACGACCAGCACGGTCAATTCTCTCGACGAATTGTACGTGAGCCAAGGGACCATGCCGACCCGCGGCCAATATGATTATCGTTTCCCTTCGGCCGGCCCTAACCAGCAGATTACGGTGCCGCTCACGCAAGCCGGCGCATATTATATTCTCGCTTATGGCGGGGCAGGCCAGCCAAGCGGCGGCGAGTCGTATACCCTCACGGCAAGCCTGGTGCCGTTCTCGATTCAGACCGTGGCGCCGGCCACCGTGGGCGCTGGGCAGGCCACCGTGGAAATCGACGGTGCCCAGTTCAACTCCAATACTATTTTCCAATTGCTGGTGCCTGGCGGCACGCCGATCACGGCCCAGGCGGTGCAGTTGCAGGACAGCACCGTGGCCTTCGCAACCTTTAACTTGACGGGTGTGGCGCCAGGCAGCTACGACCTCCAGGCCGCCAACGGCTCCACGACTACCACGCTGACGCTTGGCTTGACCGTTGCCGCAATGGCGCCGCCGACGTTGCAAACCTATTTGACGGTGCCCGACGGCGTCCTACCCGGACCCAGCGGCGCTCTGCCCGGCCACGAAGGCACGGTGACAGTGAATTACGTCAACCAGGGCAACACCGACGCGGTGGCGCCGCTTTTCCAGCTCAGCGCCACACACGCCGAGTTGGAATTGGCGGATTATACTTCGTTCACCGCTAACCCGGTCTGGTTCCTGGGAACCAGCAGCACCGGGCCGGCGGGTATTTTGCGCCCCGGCGAAAGCGGCCAGGTGACCATCACATTTTTGGCGACCGGCGCCGACCGCCAGATCATTGATTTCAATCTCCAAACAGCCGCTGATAGCCAGACGATCGACTGGTCCAGCCAGGAAGGCGCACTACAGCCTGCGACAATTCCCGACGCCGCTTGGCCGGCGGTGTTCGCCAACTTCGTCGCCAATGTTGGGACCACGGTAGGGTCCTTCCACGCGGCGTTGGCGGCCGACGCCACGGACCTGAGCCAGCTGGGTCAGCCCGCCTATGACATGCTGACATTGATGTCCCTGGAGATCGCCAAGGCCGATGCCGCATATCCAGTGCAGACTCCGATCGCCACCATTACTGACGACACGCTGGGCGGCTTGACGTTTCAGCGGTCATTCCAGCAGTCGATCGCCGGCCGCTATACGTCGGGCATGCTCGGTTTTGGCTGGACCACCAATTGGGACATTTCGGCCAGTGCCGATGCTAACGGCAACGTCACCGTTCTGAACAACGGCGCCGTCCTCTACTATGCTTTGCAGACCAACGGCACCTACGTACCAGCCAACGGCGAGGGCGAGGGCAGCGTGCTGACTTTTGCCAACAACGCATACCAACTGGTCGAAGCCAACGGCACTATCATCCAGTTCAACCCCAATGGCACACTCGCATTCGTCCAGGATGCCAACGGTTATACGGTGACGGCCTCCTACGCCATGGACGGCCGGCTGGCGACGTTGACCGATTCCAACGGAGACCAGTTCACATTGAGTTACAACAGCCAGGGACTGCTGTCGCAATTGACCGACTCGAGCGGCGCTACCGTGATCTACGGCTACGATCCCACCGGCCAGTTCCTGACCACCGTCACCAATTCCGGTACGACGAGTTACAGCTACGTCACCGGCTTAACGGTTGCGCGAGACAATGCACTGGCGTCCATCGCGTCCTCAAGCAGCGCGACCGTGACCTTCACCTACAATGCCGACGGCGTGCTCACTGCCGCGTCAAACGGCGGACCGGGAACCCTTTCCGGATTGCCGGGCATGGGCGGGCCGCCTGTCTTGCCGGTTATTCCATTGGTTCTGAGTGCCACCAATACGACGCCGATTATCGAGCCGACGGATCCCAACTGCATTGTAAATCCCACCGGAACTGGCCCCGCGGCGTTTTATGTCCCCGCCGCCGCACCGCTGAATTACACGATTGACTTTCTAAACACGGGAGGAGCGCCTGCTCAGGTTGTGGAAATCACCGAGCAGCTCGATAGCAACCTTGATTGGAGCACGTTTCAAACGGGCACGATGACTCTTGACGGGGTGCAATATGACGTCCTTATCGATGGCGCTGAACATTACACGCTCGCCAACGGCACTACTCTGGATGTGATATCGGATCTCGACTTGGAAAACGGCCTGGCCACCTGGGTTTTCGCGGCTGATGAGCCCAACGATGAGCCTTCCAGCGACATCACTATTGGCGCTTTGCGATCCGGGCGATGGAGGCTCTGTTAGTTATTCCGTGAGCCCCAAAGCCCAAACCGCCACCGGCAGGCAGATCAATGCCGAGGCCCAGATCGAATTCGACTCGCAGCCCGTGATAAACGCAGGCCCAGTCTTCAACACGATCGACGCCGGCGCCGGCCTGACCAGCACCGTGGCGGCGCTGCCCAGCGACGAGACGTTGTCCACCTTTGACGTCTCGTGGTCAGGCACCGACGCCAACAACGGCTCGGCCATCAGCGGTTACACCATCTATGTCTCCGACAACGGCAGCGCTTACACCCCATGGCTGGAGGACACCATGCTGACATCGGCGACCTATGCCGGGCAGGATGGTCATACCTATGGCTTTTACAGCGTGGCCACGGACAATGCCGGCAACGTCGAACCCACGCCTTCGGCGGCCGAGGCCACCACCCTCGTGGATGAGACAGTCGCTCAATTCGGATTCAGCGCGCCGCCAAGTGCCACGGCCGGAAGTCAGTTTACCTGCACTATCACGGCGCTGGATGCCGTCGGCAACACCGCCACGGCCTTCGCCGGCACGGCAAGCTTGACCTGCACCGACGCACATGCCGTCATTCCAGCCAACGTCGTATTTGCTAACGGGGTTGCCACTTTCACGGCAACGCTGCAAACAGCCGGTTATCAGCAGTTGGAGGTCTCCGACGCTGCCGACGGCGTGCCGGGCACGATGGAGGCCGTTTTTGTGAACGCCGGGCCAGCCGCGGAACTGCTCGTCGCGGGCCCGAGCTCGACAACGGCTGGCAATAGCATCAGCTTTACCGTCACGGCCGAGGACCAGTTCAGCAACACAGCCACGAGCTTCAACGGTGTTGTCGATCTCCAAAGTTCTGACGTATTGGCCAGCGTGCCGGCCAGTGTCGCCTTGACCAATGGGGTGGACATTTTCAGCGTCATTCTGGCCAAGGCAGGCGAGCAGACGTTGACTGTCGAAGAACCGGGGTCCAGCGCCAGCATGAGCACGTCAATGCTGATCACCGTCGAGGCCGCGGCGACCGCGCGTTTCTCCATCACTACACTTGGCACCATCGTCGCCGGCCAATTCTTGGCGATTTCGGTGACGGCAGAGGATCAATTCGGGAACCTCCAAAGCGCGTACACCGGCACGGTGCACATCAGCAGCAGCGATGGCCAGGCCATGCTGTCGGCCGACGCTACCTTGACGGGCGGCATCGGCTTTTTCGGCGCCACACTGGGCACCGCGGGCAACCAAACGTTGACCGCCACTGACACGGCCAACGGCAGCCTCACCGGCACCAGTGTGGCGATTTCCGTCAGCGCCCTGGCCGCCAACCATTTCGCGGTGTCGGCCTCCGCCGGCGCTGTCACCGGCAATGTCATGAGTTTCACAGTCACCGCCAAAGATCCTTTCAATAACACGGCAGCCGGCTATACGGGCACCGTTCATTTCACCAGCAGCGACGCCGCCGCCGTGCTGCCTGGCAATACGACGCTGACGAGGGGTACAGGCGTCTTCAGCGTGACTCTTGAGTCGACTGGCAACCAGACAATCACTGTCACCGACACAAGTGCCGCCACGATCACCGGCACCAGCAACACCATCGTTAATCGGGGCCTGACTGTCACCAGTCTGACCCCCACTTCCAGCGGCTTCGTCGCCACCTTCGACAAGCCCTTCAATCCCACGATGCTCAGCCTCTACGATGCCACGACTGGAGGCGGGGTCGATGATGTGCTGCTGACTGGGCCCGGCGCACCGCAGACTTCTTTTCACGGCTCACTCCTCGTCAGCAGCAACGATCAGACAATCACCTTCGTCAAAACCAGCAACTTCACCGGTGCCGCCTTCAATCCCGGCACCGGCATCCTGGCGGCAGGCGCCTACACCGTCACCTTCCGCAGCGCCACCAACGGCTTCGCGGATAGCCTGGGCGATCCGCTCGACGGCCTCAATAACGGCAACTCGGCCGGCAGCAATTATGTGGCCACCTTTGTCGTGGGCGCGACCCCCGTGGTTGTCGGCATCCCCGCCTTCGTTCGTGGGCCGGATAGCACCGATGTGATCAACCTGCCCAATAGCGTTAGCGATGGCATACCGCTGAACGTCAGCAGCGGCAGCGGTATCACCTCGGGCAAATTCACCTTGCAGTACAATCCGGCGCTTTTGAGCATCACCGGCGTCGCCGTCAACGCGTCCTTGACGGGCGCTTCGCTGTCGCTCGACACGACGTCGACCGCGGGCACGGCCGTCTTGGACTTCAGCAGCCCCACAGCCCTGGTCCAGACGGGGGCTGTGCAGTTGGGTAGCTTGGTAGCGACAATGCCAAACTCCGCGGCATCGCTTTACCGATCGCAAGCACTTTTGCACTGGAGCGGCGTAACGATCAACGGCGGCGCCATAGCTGCCCAAGGCGATGATTCGGTGGAAATTGTGGCCTATTTCGGCGATGCGGCGGGGACAGCGAACGGCAACCTGAGCGGCGCCGATGCTTCGGATATTTCGGCGGTGGCAACCGGGTTGGGTACCAATTCCGCCCTCGGCACGCTGGCCGGCTTCGCGGCGTTTCCGCTGACTGACCCGGTGATCATTGCCGATCTCAACAACGACGGCCTGGTGGACTCTTCCGACGTCACGTTGCTTAACTCGGTACTGGCCGGTATTCCACGGGCACAGATTCCGGCGATTCCGACAGGTCTGACCATTGTGGCCATTGCGGCCCCACCAAGCGTGACAGCGGTCAGTCCCGCAAGCGGCTCCGCGTTGGGCGGCACAACGGTAATCATCAGCGGTTCGGGATTCACCGGCGCCACGGCGGTCGACTTCGGCCCAAGCAATGCGGCGGCTTCGTTTGTCGTGAATTCCAATACTCAAATCACCGCCACCAGCCCGCCAGGCGCGGCCGGACCCGTGGACGTGACGGTGACCACCGCGGGCGGCACGTCGCTGACTTCGCCGAACGACCGGTTCAGCTACGCGCCAATTCAATTCTTGATCAGCGCCGGCCAGCGTCACGGCAGGCACGCCCTTGAGCTTCACTGTCACCGCCGTGGATGTCAGCGACAAAGTGGACGCGGGTTACTCCGGCACTGTTAATTTCGTTGTCTCGGACGGCCAGGCCACGCCGCCGGCCAACGCGACGCTGACCTCCGGCGCCGGAATTTTCAGCATCACCTTGAAAAGTGCCGGCATCCAAACCTTGACGGTCTCCGACACGCTTTCGACCAGCATCCTCGCCGCCACCGCCGCCATCACCGTCCACGCGGCAGCGGCGACGCACTTCGCGGTCAACGCGCCGGCCTCTGCCGCGGCGGGTGTGCCGTCAGCAGTCACCGTGACGGCACAGGATTCCTTTGGCAACACGGCATCCGCTTACTCCGGCACGGTCCACTTCTCCAGCACCGACCGCGCCGCCGCTCTTCCGGCCGACAGCGCCTTGAGCTCGGGAGCGGGCATTTTCAACGTGATTTTCATGACGCCAGGCAGCCAAACGCTGACGGCCACGGACACCAGGACCAGCGCCATCGCCGGCACCAGCAATGCCATCGCCGTCAGCACGAGCACGCCTGCCGCCACGCATTTCCTCGTCAGCGCCCAGCAGCAGCGTGGCCGGCAACGTATTGGTTTACACCGTGACCGCGGAAAACGCCCAGGGCAACACCGCTACCAATTACTTCGGCGCGGTGCATCTCAGCAGCAGCGACGGCCAGGCCACCTTGTCGGCCGATGCGACCTTGACGGCCGGGGTCGGCATCTTCGGCGCCACCTTGCGAACGGCGGGCAAGCAGACCCTGACCGCCACCGATACGACCAACGGCAGCGTCAACGGCACCAGCGCGGCGATCACGGTTAGCAGCCTGGCCGCCAGCCATTTCGCGGTGTCGGCCCCCGCCGCCGCCATCACCGGCAAGGCCGTGAGCTTCGCCGTCACCGCCGAGGACCCGTTCAACAACACCGCCGTCGGCTACACCGGCACAATCCATTTCACCAGCAGCGACGCCAGCGCCTTGCTGCCTGGCGACTCGACAGTTACGAATGGCATTGGCGTTTTCAACGTCACTCTGGTATCACCTGGCAGCCAGACGCTCACTGCCAACGACACGAGCGTCGCCGCGATCACCGGCACCAGCAACACCATCATCACGCGCGGCCTAACCGTCGCCAGCCTGACGCCCACGTCCACGGGCTTCGTCGCGACGTTCGACAAGCCCTTCAATCCCACGACGCTCAACCTCTACGACGCCAGCGGCGGCGGCGGGGTTGATGACGTCCTGCTGACTGGCCCCGGCGCGCTGCAGGTCTCGCTCCACGGTTCGCTGATCATCAGCAGCAACGATCAGACGATCACCTTTGTCAAAACCAGCAACTTCACGGGCGTCGACTTCAATCCCGGCACCGGCGTGCTGGCGGCGGGCACTTACACGGTCACCTTCCGCAGCACCTTAAGCGGTTTCGTGGACAGCCTGGGCGATCCGCTCGAAGGCGCTAACAACGGCAACCCCGCCGGCAGCAACTACGTTGCAACGTTCGTGGTGGCAGCGCCGCCGGCGGTCGTCGGCATCCCGGCCTTTGCCCGCGGGCCGGACAGCGCCGATCCGATCAATCTGCCTAACAGCGCGACCACCGGCATTCCGCTCAACGTCAGCATTGGCACCGGCATCACCTCGGGCAAGTTCACTTTGCAGTACAACCCAGCGCTGCTGAGCATCACTGGCGTGTCGGTCGACACGTCGCTCACCGGTGCATCACTGTCGCTCGATGCGGCGTCCTCGGCGGGCACGGCCATTCTGGACTTTAGCAGTCCGACGGCTTTGACTCAGACGGGGCCAGTTCGCCTGGGCGGTTTGACGGCCACGGTGCCGAACTCGACGGCGTCGCTCTACAAATCCAAGGCGCTGCTGCACTGGACCGGCGCGACGCTCAACGGCGGCGCCATTGCCGTCCAGGGCGATGACGCCGTGCAAGTCGTGGCCTACTTCGGCGATGCATCCGGCTCGGCCAACGCCAGCCTGAGCGCCGGCGACGCCTCGGACATCTCGGCGGTGGCGGTTAGCCTCAACACCAATACCACCCTGGGCACGCTGAGCGGTTTCTCCGCGTTTCCGTTAGCCGATCCGGCGATCCTTGCCGATCTCAACAACGACGGACTCGTGGACTCCTCCGACGTGACTTTGCTCAACTCGGTTCTGGCCGGCATTCCCCGGGCGCAGATACCGCCAATTCCGACTGGTCTGAATATCGTGGCAACAGGCCCTGATCCGAGCTTGAGCCTGCCCACCGACCTGCAGGCGACGCCAGGCGGCAATATCGTTGTCACGGTCTTTATTGACACTGCCCATCCGAAGGGCAGCACCGGGGCGACCGAAGCGATTTTGGCGCTGAAATACAATCCGCAGGTGTTCACCGTGTCGTCGGAGGATGTGCAGGCAGGATCGCTGACCTCTGGCTGGCAGGTGACGACGATGGTGAATGCCCAAACCGGTGAGATCGGCATCGACATCTTCAGCAACTCGCCGATTCAGACGACGGCAGGCGGCAGCCTAGTGACGATTACTACGCACGTGTTAGATACGGCACTAGCTGGCCAGACAGCGTTGATGCTGGTGAACCAGGTAAATCCAACCGGCCAGCGGCTATTCCGGACGGAAGTTGCGGACACCAATGGAGCCCTGGTCCTGGAATTGAACAGTGGGAAGGTATCAGTTGGCGGTGGTCAATTGACGACGAGCAATTCACCAGATGTAGAAGACAATAACGCTGCGGAAATGCCACTGACTGCTCAAAGTCCATTGCCCACTGGCCGCTGTTCAGAGCCTCTGACCGCCGTTTCCGCGCACTTGGCGGAACTTGTCTTCAGCGAACTTGCACTGCCCGGCAGCGTGGCGCAGGAGGCCGCCGTGGGGCAGCCGGCTGCGGTACTTGACTTTGATGAAGGCGATGTTGCACCGGCCGGCCCCCGTGGTCTGACCACGCTGATCCTGACTAATGGCATTAACCAGACGAATTGGATTTCCGATGATCTCCTGGCCAACATGCGGCAGTCAGTCAAACTCGCAATGTGGACTGCGGGCCTTGATTGGTTGGACGGCAATGGCGATGAGGAGGTTGACTGATCGGCGGTGCAAGTTCTTGTCGGTGAAGGATGTCCTACTTGATCACTTGGCCGATCTCCGCCAGCCGCAGCACCGACACAGTGCCATCGGGATTGCCGGCGATGAGATGGCGGCCCTCGGGCGTGAATACCAAATCGTGCGTATATACTTCCGCTTTCGGCTCGGCCGGAAACAGCTGGATCACGCGCGGCTGCGGCTTTTCAACTCGCAAGTCCCAAAGAAGGACTGCGCCGCCGAGATGGTCATTGGAAGCCAGAAACTGCCCGCTGGGATGCCAGGCCACGGCTTGCACTCTCTTGCCGTTGCTGAGCACCCTGGTTGATTTCATGGTTGTGATGTCCCACAACCAGATGGTGCCGTCGATAGCGGCGGAAGCCACGGAGCAGCCGTCAGGATGCCAGGCCACACAGCGAATTTCACCTTTCTGGCCACTGCCCCTTTGCATGATTTGTCCCGTGGCCGCCTCCGAGATTATCACCTCACCCGGTCTTTGCTGCCAGCCCGATGCGGAGGCCAGCCATTTTCCATCAGGGCTGAATGCCACGCGGTTGACGAAATCCCCATGCATGATCGGAGTGCCAACCGCTGCTGCGGTCGCCACGTCCCAGACTCGGACGGTGCGGTCCCAGCCCGCGGACGCCAGCAGTTTGCCGTCCGGGCTGATATCCAGGCCCCACACGGCGTTGGTGTGGCCCACTGGCGATGCCCGCGGCACGCCCGTGTCGGCATTCCAGAGGCTAAGGAGTTGGGGCGCTGGATTCCTGGTTGCCGTGGCCAACGACTTGCCGTCCGGGCTGATTGCCACGGCGCGGACTTGCTGCGTAAATCCGGGAAATGACTTCAACAGCTTGCCGGTTTTGAGATCGAAGAGCTCCGCCTTATTTTCGTCTCGGCCACCGGTCGCGAGGTAACGGCCATCGGGAGTGAGCGATAAGCTGATCACCAGATACTTTGCTTCAGCTTTGCCAAGCACGGCAACGAGTTCTTTGGGTGCATCGCCCTTGCCGCCGCCCATTTTGGCCAACACCTCAGCCGGAATGTCGGAGCGCTCGAAGGCATCGGCATAGCTGGGTTTTTTGGCGAGTGCGAGCGGATCGGGCACTGGCAGCGCGGGAAAACCGAGAGCACGCACGATCTGCCTCGGCTCGTTGACGCACCTCGGCATCCGGGTTATCCAAGGCTGCCTTTTTGACCAGCTCCCGGACTGGCTCGCCGATAACCGTCAGCCGCTTGGTTGCTTCCTCGCGTTTTTCAAATGAGTCGTCGCCGAGTTGCTTGATGAGGTCGCGAATGGTCTTTTCATCAACGGCGCCCTTCTGGCTCTGGGTCAATTTTGACTGGTCGGGCGCCTGCTTGGCGTGAAGCAACGATTGCCACGACAGCAGCACGCCTCCGCACAAAATGGCCAGTCCCAGGAACAAAATAGCGATACATTGATGTCGGTTGGCCATCATGGTTTGAGAACTCCTTGTTGGAGCGGCGTGACAACTGATTTGAGCCATCTTACCTCAGCCCAGCCGCCCGAGATAGCAAGCCCGACTCCGACCAGCTTATCCAAGATGATGAGAATCGCAAGGAGCAAGAACAGGCGTTTACCTCGTCGCTCTTGTGGTGTCATGTTCTGCATCCTAACCGGCAGCCAGCCGTTTCGCAAACCCGCATTCGATATTCCGCGGCAAGCAATTGGGGCAATAGCCGGTCCTTGGCTCCTGGTGCCTTAATCCTCACTTTTGAAGTCATCACTCATCTTGAAACGATCGCGGCTCTTGGCGGGAGGCCTGGCGGTTGATTCCTGGCGAAGGACGCGACCTTGCCGAGGCCGCGTTTTGCTAGCTTATGAAACCCGTCCCAGTTCAGGCGACAATACCGACGAATGTTCTGCTCTCCACCGTGGCAAGAAGTTATTGCATTCCATCGGTCCGTTAGCCTGCCCCTGTTTGCTTCGGTGGCGAAGCACTGAAGTGATCCTCAAACAAAACCAGGGGCCAAGCCCGCGCCCGGCCCCTGTCTCGTTTACAACTCCATCGCCTCCACCTCGGCAACGAACCGTCCTACGTCCTCGCTGAGAAACGACGCAACCACACCGAAACACGGCGTCACTGAAGCCGCCGACGTTCAGGATGTCGGTACGGTCCGGGGCCTGGGTCGTCGTGTACGGCTGCAGGTCGATGCAGACCAGCTTCGGGCCAGCGTCATCGCGTGCCTGCAAACGCACCTGGTTCTTCACGAACTCCTGCCACTCGGTCATCACCGCCGTCGAGCCGTGCCGGCCCGTGCCGACCCAGCTTTCCTGGTCGCTCACCAGCACGCAGCCGGCGAACCGCCGGTTGCGGTACGTGCTGTTGGCCTCGGCCAACGGCAGCGAGCAGTTCGTGCCGCCGCCACCGTACTTGGCCAGCCGCGCCGCCAGGCTCAGGATCGTATCCTGCGGATCGAGCTTGACATCGTACGCCTTGTCGTCGAACGGAATGACCACGCTGTCCGGGTTGCGGCGCAGGATGGCCGCGGCGAACAACGCCGCCACGTCCACGCAGCGCATCTTGCTCGTCGCACCGCGGCCACGGTTGCCCGTGACCGGCGACTGCATCGAACCCGACACGTCCAGACCGATCACGACCGGACCCGGCAACTCCGGCACGTTGCCGCAGGCGATCTCCGCCGCCTGGCACAGCGCGGCCTTGATCTTCTGCGGCAAGCCGTCCTCGGCGTTCAGGTACGCCGCCAGGTACTGGTACGGGAACTGCCGCGAACGGACGGATTTCGTCCGCGTCGGCCATCTGGCCGCGACGAAGTCCACCATCTCCGCATCGTCCAGAACCTCGTGGCGCAGCAGCGTGTTCAGGTTCATCCGCAGCGCCTGCGGACCCATCTGCCGGGCAATCGCCTTCCAGACGCCGGACCGCGCGCCGCATCGGCCAGCAAGTCCCAGCGCAGACGGACGCCATCCAGGAACAGCAACCTGCTCGCTCGGCCGACGCCGCCTTGCGGAACGCAGCCAGCGAGCGTGACCTCCTCCGGCAGATCGGCCTCGAGGCCGGCGCCCACTTCTCGACCGGCTTGTCGGTCAGCCAGCCGAACAGCGCGCGACGCGCGTTGTCCTTCGGCGTCGGCCGCGCCAGGCGCAGAACGTCGCGCAGGCTCGGATCGTTGCCGATCGAAGCCGACAGCAGTCGGCCGACGCTGGCCGCGTTCAGCCAGCGCTGAAACGCCCGCTGCGAGCGCATACGACAGGCTCTTGCGGCCGAACTGGCCCGAGCGGATCATCTGGAACAGCGTGCGCAGCACGCGGCCGTTGTCGACGACGCGGTCGAAGACCTTGCGGAACAAGGCCGGATCGCGCTTCGACAGAACCAACAGCAGCGCCGCCGGCATGTCCTTCATGAAAGCCCGCTCGCGGCTGTAGACCGCCAGCTTGGCCAGGAATCGTTGTCATCGACCTGGTTCACCAGCGCCGAGCAGCGTGGCCAGTTGCTCTTCGGCCTGCGCGTAGAAGGTGCCGTTGAAGCAGCCGGTCGCGGCCAGTTGGGCGACAGCGTGCTTCGGCGGCAACTTGTAGGCGCGGGCGCCTTCTTCATTGCGAGCATCCGCCCGCGGCAGCTGGCTCGTCAAACTCGCAAACAAACCCTTGTTGGCCATTTGGGACCTCCTTCTACAAAGCAGCAAAGCCCGACGAAAGTTTGGGCAGAGTTCTCGACTCCGGTGAAACCAGAGCCGGGCGAGGTTCGAACTCGCTGGTTACCGATGTACTCCGCGCCGGCAGTCGGGCGTGATCCAAAAAACCGACGAAGTCGTGGTCAGAGATTACGGCGCTCTGCCACTGAGCTACAGCGCGACTCTTACGGACTTGCGCTGGTGGGAATCGAACCCACGGCCTCCGGCGTATGAAGCATGTACTCCAAACCGGCAGTCGGTCTTGTATCATTGGCCGGGCGACGAGGTTTTGGTCAGACGCATTGCTCTACCATTGAGCTACACCCGCCAAGAAGCAAAAGCGGGTGATCGGATTCGAACCGACAACAGATGTACTCCAACCGGCAGTCGCCGCGGCCAAAGTCGTTGTTCAAAGAGACAGCCAACGAAAAAAATGGTTCAGACGCGACATTTCCCAGATGTAGTCCGAACCTGCAGTTGGCCGTCAAAGACGCCGGTGGGAGTCGAACCCACTGTTGACCGGGTTGCAGCCGGTTGCCTGGCCATTTGGCTCCAGCGTCAAATTTCGTGACAATGATCGTCCGTTCCACCATCGGGGCGTCGAGCGGAAGGCAAGGGAGTCGAACCCTCAAGGCTCAACGCTCGGCCGTTTTCGGGACGGCTGCCATCGCCAATTGGCTTGCCTTTCCATTCAAGCCGCGGCGGCAGGAATCGAGCCTGGAATCGTCTCCTTAACAAGTGGGACTCGAGGGACTCGAACCCTCACCAGCCTGGTTAAGAGCCAGGTATGCTGCCGCTAACACCTGGATCCCAGTTCGGCGCGGAGGGAGTTGAACCCTCGTCTGGCCCTTATAAGGAGCCGGCTCTGGCCGTTGAGCTACAGGCCATTGTCTAGTAGGGCCGGCGGGAGTCGAACCTACTTTGCCGATTTTGGAGACCGGTTGCTCGCCCAGGAGCACAGCCTTGTCGCGATGGCGAGTGCATCGAACCTAATAGCGTCCAGGGGGAATTGAACCCCCGCATCCACCATGGCAAGGTGGCAGGCTGCCAGGCTACATCATGGACGCAATCAGTTCCGGCGGTTGGAATTGAACCAACGCCTTCCCGGCTTCAGCGGGACGCTCGACCTTCGAGCTGCACCGGAGCAGAAGAGTGAAGAGCGAAAGTTGAAGTCCTTCCTTTTCACCTTTCACTCTTCACCCTTCCCTCTTCACTCTTCCCAAAGGTGGCCGGTGGGAGTCGAACCCACACAACCCCGGTTCACAGCCGGGTCCCGCATCCACTTTGGGTTCGGCCACAGTATCCCTGGCAGGAGTCGAACCTGCCGCTTCCGCCTTCGCAGGGCGGTGTGCCTCCGCCACACCCCAGGGATGATTGCCTCGTTCTGAACGCCGCGGCCACCGCGGGCTTGCGCTGCCAGGGCTCAAGAAGCGGAAGGAGAGGGAGTCGAACCCTCAAGGCATTGCTGCTCCGCCGTTTTCAGGACGGCGGCCGTCGCCAGTCGGCTGGCCCTTCCGGTGTCAGTGGGATCGATCGGACTTGAACCCTCGCCAGCTTGGTTAAGTGCCAGGTATGCTGCCGCTAACACCAGGATCCCGTTTGGCGATCCGCCATTCACGCCTTATGGACGCACATGACCGAGGTGAGGTTCGCGACAAAGCAGGCTTTGTTCCACAGCCAAAACCGCATGTCGTTCGGCGAATCCGCGACCGGTTTCCGCAACCAGACGGCTGCGGGAACCGAAAAGGGGACAGCGTGAATTGTCAGACATGGGGATGTCCCCTTTTCGACGCCCGCGAGCCTTAGGGCGCCGTAAGACCTTCGCCTGAATCGTTGAATTGCCGAAGGTCGATGCCAGCCGTTTGGTCCGGGCGGACTTTTTTTCCGACCCACGAAGGGACTCCTTGGTCGTTGGTAACCAACACGCCTTCCTTCCACCAAGTGGGCAATGTTACCGTTTCGCTGCCGTCAACGGGCTCAATCAAGACGGACTCTCCCTTTGAAATGCCACGGCCACCGGCGACCGCTACAATGGTCCTGGCAATGCACACTTCCCTTTTCAATTTGAAGGAGCCGTCATGGCAAAGCGTTTCCTAGCCGCACTACTCCTGCTGGCTGGCATGGTCGCTTGCGCGATAGCTCAAGAGAGCGACCATCCTCTTGCGAATGCAAAGCTTGGCGATTGGGCAGTCTACTCCACCACCAGCGCCCAGTTCAAGTCGACCAGGCGGCAAGAAGTGGTCGCAATCAAAGGAAAAATGGTCACCGTCAAGTTCACGTCGACCGTCAATGGCCTCGACCTCCCTGCTTCCGAGCAGACCTTCGACGTCTCCAAGAAAGTTGATCCCAACGTGGGCGTGGACAAAGCCCACAATCTGAAAATCAAGGAGACCGGTGTCGGCAAGGAAACGCTCAAAGTCAACGGCAAGGACTACGTCTGCGACTGGCGAGCGAACCACATCATTGCGACTGCAAAACGATCTTGCGGTTCTGGACTGGCTCAACTTCGTTCGCTCAAGCGTGCGGCGCAATGCACTTTAATCAATCGTCCACAACGTGACAGCGTCGTTGCCTCTGATGTAAACACGGTTCCCCGCGACGACTTTGCGTCATGGTTGCGGGCCAGGATTTCGGCGGCGTGAAACCGGTCACGGACCCGTCCCCATTGGGCCCGCGCCATTGCGGCCAATCTTGCCCCCAGGCGGCATGCACTGTCAGCGCAAACGCGACGACAAGGACGAATGCGCGAAGAGTCGTGTCGGTTTGGTTTGCGACCGCGCGCGGTGCATCAACCCTCTCGAAAAGATTGCGCAGATTACTGCCCAAACGTGGGTTGGCTATTGCGCCTTTTCGGCATGTTTGTCCGGCTTATAACCCTTTGGTCATTTTCTTGCCGTTTATTGTTGGTTTTTCCGCAGATAGCAAAAGCGGAACTTTCGCACACCGGATCTGGCACATCAGTTGCTTTATCAGTGAGCCGTTCGTGGTTGCTCGGTGGATCGCTACGATGCCGACCACAATTTGAGTGTCAATAAAATCAAACCTGGAAATCCTTTCATGTCCCGGCTCACACAGGTTCGCACCAATGACAGAGTCCTGGCACTGTTGACTGGCACCATCGTGAGCGCTGCGGTGATTGCAGCGCTGTACCTCGCCCAAAGGGTGCTTATTCCCGTGGCATTGGCCGTATTTTTTGCTTTTCTGCTTACCCCCGTCGTCATGCAGATTCAGCGCTGGGGATTTCCGCGCGTACTGGCCGTGATCACGGTAGCACTGTTCGCCGTGGCCGTGGTCCTTGGCTTTGGTTGGCTGGTGACTGGTCAAATTGTCGGCCTCGGTCGTGAATTGCCAGATTATACCGCAAACGTGAAAAAGAAGATCGAGGCTGTCCAGGCAATTGGTAAGACCGGACCCTGGCATGGGTTGGAGGCCATGCTCCAGGATCTAAGGGCCGGCCCCGACGATCGGAAAACGCCGGATCCCAGTGGGCGAGAGCCTGATCCGCCACTGCACGCGCCTCAGATTGTCCCCGAGGTGGTCGATCGGCCCGAGCCGTTATGGCTGCAATGGCTGCCGGGCATTTTTCGACCTGCTTCGGAGTTTCTTGGCCAGGTTGGGTTGATCATCGTTCTCGCGGTCTTCATCTTGTTGGCCAGGGAAGATCTGCGCAATCGGTTCATTCAGCTCCTCGGCCATGGCCGGCTTACCGTCACCACCAAGGCGGTCGATGATGCTAGCCAACGGCTCAGCCGGTTTTTGCTGATGCAGCTGGTCATCAACTTATCTTTTGGATTGTGCGTGGCCGTCGGTCTAGCATTGATCGGTGTCCGCTACGCCATATTATGGGGAGTCCTTGCCACCGTCATGCGTTTTGTCCCTTACATCGGCACACCGATCGCGGCGATTTTTCCTGTGTTGCTGAGCATCGCCCAGTTCGAAAGTTGGCTGGAGCCTGGCTTGGTGGTCACGCTGCTGTTGGGGTTGGAGTTGCTTACGGCCAATGTCTTCGAGCCATTGTTTTTCGGCCGCAGCATAGGCGTCTCCGCGGTGGCGTTGCTCGTGGCCGCCGCTTTTTGGGCGTTTCTTTGGGGACCCATTGGCCTGGTGCTGTCTTGCCCGCTGACGGTCTGCCTGGTTGTGCTTGGCAAGTATGTCCCTTATCTGGCTTTTCTCAACGTGTTGCTTAGTGACGAGCCTGCTCTCGCTGAGGACTTCACTTACTACCAGCGACTGTCGGCCCGGGATGAAGACGAGGCTACGGACATCGTGCTGGAGTATGCAAAGAACCATCCGCTGGACGATGTTTACGACGCGCTGTTGATCCCCGCGCTGACCTATGTCGATCGGGATCGGCAAAATGAAGGTGTCGACGAGGATGACGTGCTTTTCGTCCAGGACACGACGCGTCAAATCCTGGCGGACGTCCAGGCTGCACGGCAGGAACGCAAGGTCAAAGCGGAGCCTGCCGCCGCGGGCCGGAAACTGCTGGAGGGTCGGGACACCGTCCGCATTTTGGGCATTCCTTCCCGTGGCCCCAGCGACGAAATCGCCCTGGAAATGTTGCGTCAGCCTGCTTCAGGGTCAGCAATGTGAAATGACCGTTGCGGGCAATGAGGTGCTGTCGAGCGAGCTGCTGACGAAGATCGAGGAGGAGGCGCCGGCCGCCGTTTGCATCGCCGCGTTGCCTCCGGGTGGACTGGTCCGGGCGCGTTTGTTATGCAAGCGTTTGCGCACATCATTTCCTGAGCTTTCAATCTTGGTGGGCCGATGGGGCCTCACCAAGGAAACGGAGCAAAATCAAAAGGCCCTCCTTGAGGCCGGCGCCAACTACGTGCGCACCACGCTGGTCGCTACCCGCGACGATGTGGTTGCCTGGTTGCCGGCGTTGGCGGAAAGGCATTCCTCCGATTTTGCAACCTCCGCTCGTTAGGCTTTCCGCTGCCAGCTGCGGAATAGCGCAAATCTCTCGCCGTACGGTTCTCCTGAACCGTCCAGGACGGCTCAGCAGAGCCCTCCTGGTTGAATTAGGTCACGCTATTAGCGCAGCGATCGGTAAATCCCCTGCCCAGGGTCAGTCGGGCCAATCCTCCCCACCCCTGGCCTTGCCGCCAGCGACTTCCAGCTGATTGTCGATGGCATCGATCCCAGGCAACCCTTGAACTGTCACCTGAGCGATTTGCCGCAAATAGTAACTGGAAACACTGCCCAGGAGCCTGAGCACGCCATGGCGGACATGGCAGCGTATGTGCCGAAGTTGAAGATAAGAGGATCGCTCCAAACGACGCATGGCGGCATCGCGCGCTGCGCCGTCCTTTTGTCGCCGATCCTCCAAAACACCGATCAAGTCAATCGCCATGGTCCAGCCCCCGATGCGCAGATGCGGCTTCTCGGCGTTTGCGCCGGACACCGCCATCGACAACATGCAGACAGAAGGAATATATCTCGGACGGCAGCCTGCCAATTCAGGTTCATCAGGCGGCATAGCCGTGATCTATCGGGAATCTCTGCCTTGCTTGTCGAACTTTGACCAGCAAGAGAATACACGGGAAAAAACTAAAGGGGGAGCAATCGTGACGCCGTCAGCCGATCTGCCTTGAATCGCCTGACCGAAGATGTATTGGAACGCAAGCCGCCCCGAGTGTCAAGAAAAATTTCGTTTTTTTTGCATAGGCGCAGCTCGCCATTAGTCGAATTTGAAAGCGCTCCGGTCAATGCCGTATTCCGCGATCTTCGCCGTGACGCTACGGCGGGACAAGCCGCTGATCATGGCGGTGCGCTGCACGTTGCCGTGAGCTTTTTTCAGCGCCTTGCGCAGATATTGCTGCTCGATATTGGCCGTGGCGTCGTGAAGCACATCCTGCAAAGGCCGTTCCAGGGTCACCTCAAAGGGCAGGCTCACGGCGGCAGGACGGACCAGTTCTGGCGGCAGGTTAATCACGTCGATCACGTTGTCTCGCGAGGTGACGCATGCTCGTTCAACAACGTTCTCCAGTTCGCGAATGTTGCCGGGCCACGAGTAGTTAATCAGAATATCCATGGCGGCAGGTGAAATCTGCTTGGCCAGGTCATGGCGGGGCGCATACTTTTCGGCAAAATGCGTGGCCAGCAGTGGAATATCTTCAATGCGCTCGCGCAGCGGCGGCAACTCGAAGCGGACGACGTTGAGCCGATAATAAAGATCTTCCCGGAATTTCCCCTGTTTCACCAGGCGCCGCAGCGGCCGATTGGTGGCCGCCACCACGCGCACGTCGACTTCGATGCTTTCCGACCCGCCGACCCGTTCGAAACGGCGCTCTTGCAATACGCGCAGCAACTTGGCCTGCATGGTCGCCGGCACATCACCGACCTCGTCGAGAAAAATCGTGCCCTTGTCGGCCATCTCGAAACGGCCCTTGCGTTGGCCGACCGCGCCGGTGAACGACCCTTTTTCGTGGCCGAAAAGCTCGCTTTCCAGCAAGGTGTCCGGCAACGCCGCGCAGTTGACCGGAACGAGCGGACCCGGCCGATTGGTCGATGCTTGATGAATCGCCCGCGCCACCTGTTCCTTGCCGGTGCCGGTTTCGCCTTCGATCAGCACGGTCGTGGTGGTCGGTCCGACATTGCTGATCAGCTCAAAAATCGCGTGCATGCGTGGGTTCTTGCTTAGCACATTGTGAAAAGCGAATTGCGTTTGCAGCTGCTGGCGCAGATAAACAACTTCGTCCCGCAAAGCCCGCTCGCGCAGAGCACGCTCGATCACCAGGCGGAGGTTGTCGATATCGATCGGCTTGGTCAAAAAATCGTAAGCGCCCAAACGAATAGCTTGCACGGCGTCGTCGATGCTGCCGAATGCCGTCATGACGATGATCGTCACGGGCAGATGCTGCTCCTGAATGGTGCGAATCAGCTCGAGCCCATCGAAGCCAGGCATCCGCAGATCGGTGAGGATGAGGTTGTAGCTTTCCTTTTTGATGGCCGTTAGAGCTTGTTGGCCGTCGCTGACGCTGTCCACGTGGAATTGTTTGTTAGCGCCCAGGAGTTGCTGGAGTTGCTTTCGCGCCAGTTCGTTGTCCTCGACCACCAAGATACGTGTCGACCTCACCACCACTGGGTTGGGCGGCAGTTGCGCCGGATCGGTCCTTTGAATTTCGCTGGTCATCGGCCTTTCCCCGTTTTCGATTCTAGGCGAACGTTGGTGCGTAGGCTTGAGCATGTCGCTTCCTGGCATCGCGCATTTTGGTGCTCAATTCGGGCCGGAAGCTGCCCTGCGCAAGCTGAAATGCGGAAAAAGGCAATTGTCGTGCCGGTTTTGCGCATTTTTCTTCCTAGCCTTTTGCTGCGCATCAAAGACGGCAAGCGCGATTACCTGTGAGAGCGGTGCTGGGAAAATATCTGGTGAAGTTGATCCATGCCGATTGGCTTAATCAGGTGTGCGTCAAAACCGGCCTCCTGGGAACGGCGGCGGTCCTCCTCTTGCCCGTAACCCGTGAGCGCTACGATGAGCGCTTGCTCCAATCCAGGTTTTTGACGCAGGCAGCGACAGACCTCAAAACCATCCATGCCAGGCAAACCGATGTCGAGCAGTACGACATCCGGCGTGCGGGCCCGCACCGCATCGATGGCAGATAGGCCATCCGCGGCGACGATGGCATCGTGCCCTTCGTGACACAGAAGCATTGCCAGCAGCCGCGCCGTGTCCACGTTGTCATCGACCACGAGCACCCGTAACGAGTGAACGACCGAGGGAGCGTGCGTCTGCGAAAGCGTGGCCCCATCGAGAGAGGAGTCCTTCAAGACCGGCAGCCTCACAACAAACTCACTGCCTTTGCCGGGACCTGCGCTCGAGGCTGTCACCGTTCCTCCGTGCATCTTGACGAGATTCTGAACAAGATTGAGGCCGATGCCCAGACCGCCCTGCGAGCGGTCGAGAGACCGATCCACCTGCGTGAAAAGCTCAAAAACTTTGGAAAGCATGCCCGCGGGGATGCCGACGCCCACGTCCCGCACATGGACAGCCAGTTCTTGACCTTCAACCTGGGCGTTAAGCCAAATCTTGCCTCCCGGTTCCATGTACTTGGCGGCGTTGTTGAGCAGGTTGGCGAAAACCTGGGCCAACCTCGTCGCGTCCGCATGCAAGTGGATGGGCTCGGACGGCAAGGTAAGCGTCAGCTGATGATGTTTGGCGTCGATGACGGGTTTGCTGGTTTCCACGGCGCGGTCGATGATCGTCGCAAGCTCGACCGGCTCCGGACGCAGCTGGACCCGACCCTGGCTAATTCGACTAACATCCAAAAGATCGTCCACCAAACGGGTCAATTGTTGGGCCTGGCGGAGAAGAACGTCTTGTGCCCAATGCACGCTCGCCGCCGACGTTCCGCGCATTTGCATCAATTGAGCGGCGGTCATGATGGGCGCCAAGGGGTTGCGCAGCTCATGCGCAGGGTCGCCAGGAATTCATTCTTACGGCGGTCATTATCGGCCAATTGGCTGACAACCGCTCGCAAGCGGTCCTCGCTTTGGCGAAGTGCCGTTTCCACGCGCTTGCGGTTTCGATTTCTTGCTCGGCCACTTCTCTCGATCGGCGTTCGGCGTCGAACAATCTGGCACGCTCCAGAGCCTGAGCGCATTGCTGAGCAAGGTTCTGCATGTAGGCGAGATCCTCGGCGCTGAAAGTCCGCGAGGTGGCAAAAGCCAGGCGCAGGCTGCCGATCGCCCGTCCCCGTACGACCAATGGAAGGACCACCAAGGCGCCGTCGCCATGGAGGGGCTTCCAATTGCTCAACTCAGGGTAGTGGGCGATTTGGTCAGCGGGGGTCTCCAAAACAATAGGGCGTGCCACGCGAACAGCGTCGGCCAATGGCAACGCCGCATCGGTGGGGATGCGCGCCGAGCGCTGGGAAATTTCCGCGGAATACCCGACCATGCGCAGGTTGACAAGGTCCTTGCCGTCATCGGAGAGCATGGCCACCACGCCTGCACAGGAGCCGAAGACCCCCAGACCGTGGGTAACGATGGCCTCAGCGACGTCGGCAGTGGAAAGGGCCTGGGAAAGCGCGGCGGTGAGGTGCTGCAACTGGGCGACGCGGTCGGCTTCCACAAGAACCGCGTCCACCTTCCCATTGCGGATGGCATGCAAGGTGCCCTCGGCTTCCTGGAGCCTGTGGCGCAAGTTCTCGATCTCCTGCACAAGATCTTCGATGCTCTGCGTAGTCATTGCCAGTTTCTCTTTGATATGACTGCTACCGTGCCGCCGGCCGCAGCTCGCAGTCCCATCGTCGTTCGTTCCACGCTCGACAGGTCGCCAATAACTTTCCGAATAGGATTCGGCGATTTCCGCACCAAGGTCACATCGTCCAGGCCAGCAATGCCGGTGGGCGCCTTGGGCAGCGTGCGAACGGGGACAGCTTTAGCGGCCGGGCCTGCTTTAGGCATATTGCAGTAGCATTCCGTGGTGACCAAAGGAGTATTAGGTATTTTCTACCTATATCCCATGTCCAAAGCAACAAAATTCGGCTCCATTCCAGCAAGACGCAGGAAAGTGCGCAGCTTTCGCGCAAGCCATCGCCACCTTTTTTCTAGTTGCCACCGGCGCAATGTCCAGCGGCAGTGCGCGAGTTTCTAGTTCATCCGGCGAATGGGTGTTTTGTTGGGCTGTTTTCCCTGTCGAGAATCGAGTACGGATCGCTTTCTTGCCGTTTGCGGCGCCCAGGTCACCATCGACGGCAACAAGACGAAACAAACAGGTCCCGATCGGCTTTTCAACACGCCGCCGGTGCCGGAATACAAGACTTTCACCTACAAGATCTGCGCCACCTGGCTGGATCATGCCGGCAACGAAGTGAGGCGGACACGCACTGTCCACGTAGCGCCCAATCAGCACACGTTCGTCAATTTCATGGATTCCTCTTGGCACTTAACTTGCATAAGCTGCACAAAGTTTAATGGGTTGCCGTATCGCCAACCAACGGCTTTGTGATTGTCCCCAACATATTGCTTGGCCACTAGTTGGTCATCGTCGTTGACATTCACACCGTTGGTTTCCGGCTCCCATTTTTGGCGAGCACGTGGGTTACGCTGTTTGGTTTCTTTTTCAGGAGGTCTGATCATGTACAGCGTGGTGTTGGTGATGGCCCTCGCAGGGGGCGCCGAGGCTCCGGAGTGTCATTGTGGCAACCTGTGCGGCGGCTGGGTCGCTAGTTGCGGTTGCCACGGCGCCAGTTATGGCTGCTATGGCGGCTGTTACGGTAGCGGCGGCTATGGTTATGGCGGCGTTTATGGCAGCCCAGGATATGGGTACTATGGGACTCCAGGCACCTATTACGGAACGCCGGGAGCCAAGGGTGAAAAGATTGCGGAACCAATCAAAGGCAAGGACCAAGCAAACCTTCCCGCTCCGGCAACCATCATTGTCACTCTTCCGGCGGACGCCAAACTTACCGTCGATAGCTATGTCAGCCAACAGACCTCGAACCAACGCCGACTCGTGACCCCAGTTCTCGAACCGGGGCAGCAATTCACCTACACCTTGGTGGCAGAGAGAACGCAAAACGGGCAACTGATCACTGAAACCCAACGCGTCACTGTGCGTGCCGGCCAGGAATTGCCCGTGAACTTCTCCTTGAGCACGATGCCGGCTCCTGCCAATCGCTAGAGCTCGATTTACGTGCAGTTCATGCAACACACCGCAGGCGGGGAATGACCTCCCCGCTTGCGGTTTTTTTGGCTCGCTTCACTCACCTATCAATCAACACCTTCTCGACGGGGGTGGCAACGGCCGCACGCTCAGGACTCCCTTCCTGGCATGCGGCCCATTGCGTAGCTGATCAAACCGCATTAATCGTCCCGCACTGTCAATTGATCCTGCGAAGAATTGACCCGCCGCTGCCTCAAGTTTATGCGCAACGCAATTCCCAACAACAGGAGTCCCTTTGCTCGTCGTTACTAGGAAAGTGGCCTCCGGAGATCGAATTTGATGCCAATGCGGCTCAACCGCCTTATCGGTCGGGGCGCCCGCAGCTTGGCACGCTTTATGCAAAACACCCACCAACGGGCTTTTTTGACAAACCGCATCCACAACTCTTGGGGAGGAAAAGCATGAAACGGCCTTTGGCATTGACAGGCAGACGAAAATGCCGCTGTGGTGAACAATCAGGACGCGACAGTCATCGTCATCGGGCCAGGCGAATTGAAGCAGACGGAAACATTTCCAATCACCGTTACCAAGAAGAGTTAGAGTTTTGTGATCTTCCAAACCTTTTGAGGAGTCCATCCATGTTGCAACTATCGGTTTTTTTCCTGGTGATCGCTCTCATTGCCGGTGTTCTTGGCCTGGCCAACACCCAGATCATAGCGTCTGAAATCGCCTGGGTGCTATTTGTGGTATTCCTGGTGTTGTTCCTGGTCTCCTTCGTCTTCGGTCGGAGATCGCCGCCGGTTTGAATGCCCGCCATAAAAAAGCCTGGGGCCAGCAATTCCTGGCGACGATGTCGCAGGAATTGCCGGCCCCAGTTATTTTGACGCGCTCATTTGATGGCTTTGGCAAACTCGTCGAGTTCCTTCTCCGCTTTATCCTTGGCATAGCCGTAACGCTCCTGCAGTTTGCCGGCAAGCTGGTCGCGCTTACCCGCAATGGTGGTCAGGTCGTCATCGGTCAGCTTGCCCCACTTCTCCTTCACCTTCCCAGTGAATTGCTTCCAATTGCCTTGAATCTTGTCCCAGTTCATGGCTTTCTCCTCAAAAACGAAGGTTGACAAAACACTACTGCCGCGTGCTGGCGGCACCTGGGAATAGGCAAATGCAAGTCTTGTGCCCGGTATGGTTATGAGACCGGAATCGTTGACACGGAAACCGCTGACACGGAGATCGCTGACAATGGTGCGCGTTGACATGATACAGCGTGATACAAAAACGGACCGCGCGAGTTGATCTGCGCGGTCCGTTTTGTGTGGTGTGCGGATTGAAAGGCCACAGGGGGTTATCGAACGACAACGGTATGAAAACCCCAGGGCACGACATCGACAACCAGCAAGATCAGCAATAGCACCAGCAGCAGACCTACCACGCCGCTGGGGCCATAACCCCAATTGCGGCTGTAAGGCCAGGCCGGAACACCGCCTAGCAAAAGCACCAGCAAAACAATCAATAGTAGCAGACCCATGACTTTCCCCTTTCTTGTTGATGATTACTCACTTACCAATAACTTCCGCACGAAGCGCGGTTGCTTGCTTCAAATGGCTGCGCAATGTCGGCAGCGCTGTGGAGGCCAAATCCTTGAGCTTGGCATCCCTGCCTTGCATAGACTGCGCTTCAAACATTCGAATGGCCGACTGATGACCGTCAATCATGGTTTGCAAATAATTGCGGTCAAATTCGGTGCCGCTGAACTGGGAGAGCCTGTCGAGCATATCCTTCGTTTGTTTCTCCGTGCCCACCAGAATTGCCGTCTTTGTGTCCGTGGCAGCATGGTTGAGGCTGGCGTTTAGGCTGGTGTGGTCTTTCACCAACGTTATCGCGTACTCCTTCACTTTGGGATTCGCAGTTCGGTTTTGAGCGATCTCGCTGGCTTTGATCTCGGCGTTGCTGGAGATCAGTGCTTTGACAAGGAATTCCTTGTCCAGAGGTTGTTCATCCTTTTGGATTTGTGCCGGCGCCGTTGCCACGGTAAAGACAAAAGCCATTACCACCACGCCAGAAACGATTTGACGAGCCATTTGGCCATCTCCGTGAGTGAATGCGGACAGTTAATGCCCCCAAGCCCCAATGCATGGCGGCTGTTTGAATTGCTGGTGCAATCGCCGTGCCAACGCAAAAAGCGCATGCGTGGCACATGGTTTGCGGATGTTGCCACTGAGCGGCTGAGATTTTGCCACGACAATGTATGCGAGGCTCTTTGCCGCGACTTTGACCCACGGAGATAGGTATCATGGCAACATCTCACAAGGAAAAAATGGTGATTGCGGTTTTCCGCCATCGCGAGAACGGCGAGGCCGCTTACACGTGGTTGACGAATAGGGGTTACAGGAGCCAGGAAATCAACGTCTTGATGTCGGAGAGCACCAAGTCGAGCTTCTACACGGACCCGGACGCCGAGCCCATCAGCGCCAGCAGTTACGCCGCGGAAGGAATGGCCGCGGGCGGTGCGGTGGGGACGGCCATCGGTGCCGCGGCCGCCGCGATCGCTGCTATTGGCACCACTCTGGTACTGCCTGGTCTTGGGCTAATCATCGCCGGCCCTCTGGCGGCAGCATTGGCAGGCGGCGGGGCAGGAGCAATTGCCGGCGGTGTGGTGGGCGGCCTGGTGGGGCTCGGAATACCGGAGTCCAATTCGGCGGCGTACGAAGAAGTCCTGCGCGACGGTGGCATGGCGGTAGGCGTGGTTCCGCATTCGGCGGACGATGCGAGCGCCATCAAGGTCATGTTCAGCAAACAGCGTGGGGAAAACATCATCACTGCCTGAGGACGGACCCATGACCGAAAAGGCCACACCGTGCTGACAATTCGTCAAGACGTGGTGTGGCTTTTTCGCATGGTTAGTCATTTTTCCGCTGCTTGCCGCTTATGAGAGGGACTTACGCCGGCGCAGGTCGAAGGCTCATTGACTTCACATGGCCGGTCTTCTATAAGCAAGGGTGTGGGTCCGCGGCATCCCCCGCGGGGCCTCAAAGCCGCGGCGGCGGAACATTGATTGGGCCGCTTCGGGACTTTTTGTTCACTGACCAGGTGGCAGGATGAACAGAACGCTTGGCCGTGGAACGCTGATTGGCATCTTATTGGTGGTGGCTCTGCTCTTCGTCAATGCCGCCCTCACCATTCACAATACACAACAACTTGATGTTGACGCCCATTGGGTGGCCCAAACCCACGAGGTGCTTGATTTGACCAACGACGTCATGCTGACCGTGCTCGACGCGGAGACCGGGCAGCGCGGCTACCTGGTCACTGGTCGCAAAGAATTCCTGAAGCCGTACCATGACGCTCTCGCTCGCTGGGAAGAGCGGATGGCGATTTTGAAGTCGAAGACCCAGGAAAACGCACGGCAGCAACAGCGTATCAAGGAAATAGAGTCGCTAAGTGCGGAGGAGTTGTCCCTGCTAAAGCAAGGCATCGAAATGAAGCAAAACAAGGCCAAATTTCAACAGCTTTATGATGCGGCTAGCGCAGCCAAAAAAAAGACGGACGCCATCCGGCTCGTGGTGGCCGAAATGCGCGAGGAAGAGCAGGAGCAGTTGGTCGAACGGCAAGAACGGACCGCCAATGCCTACCGATTCGCGATCGTTACAGAGGTGCTCACGACTGCCCTGGGGTTGGGCATCGTCGTGGCTTTCGTGGGGGCCCTTCATCGCAATCTCCGCATCCGGGACAAAGCGGCCGCGGCCCTGCATGACCAGCGGGAATGGCTTAGCACCATGCTATCGAGCATTGGGGACGGCGTGATTTCCACGGACACCGCGGGCAAGATCACCCTGCTCAACCTTGTCGCTCAAGCGCTGACCGGCTGGACGACACAGGAAGCGCGAGGCAAACCGCTTGAGGTCGTTTTCAAGATCATTAATGAAAAAAGCCGTCAACTTGCCGAAAACCCCGTCCAACGAGTGCTCGACACGGGAACCATTGTCGGCCTGGCCAACCACACGGTTCTTCTTTGCAGAGACGGCAAAGAGGCGCGATCGAAGATAGTGCGGCACCGATCAAAAACGACAGTGGCAAGATCATTGGCGTGGTGATGGTGTTTCGCGATGTTACCGAACGGCGGCGGGCGGAACAAGCTGGTAAAGAAGCTGACCAAAGAAAAAATGAGTTTCTCGCCATGCTTGCCCATGAACTTCGGAATCCCTTGGCGCCGATCCGCAACGCGCTGCAGATTATGCGACTGGAGGGCGGCAGCGGCCAATCGTTCGTTGCGCTGCGGGACATGATGGAGCGCCAGGTTGGCCACCTCGTCCGCCTGGTTGATGACCTTCTCGAAGTGAGCCGTATTACGCGCGGCAATCTCGAATTGCGCAAGGCGGTTGTTTCGCTTGCGCAGGTGATCGAAAACGCTCTGGAAACCACACGTCCGCTGATCGAAGCGCGAAAGCAAGAATTGACCCTCAACCTGCCGCCTCAGCGCTTATCGGTAAACGGCGATTTGACCCGTTTGGCCCAGGTGGTGTCAAACTTGCTCAGCAACGCAGCCAAGTATACGCCGGAGGGCGGCCGCATTTGGCTGACGGTTGAGCGCGTGGCTGATCAAGTTGTTCTACGCGTGCGAGACAACGGCATTGGCATCCCCGCCGACATGCTAACTCGTGTATTTGAAATGTTTACGCAGGTTGACAGCACTTTGGAGCGCAGCCACGGAGGGCTCGGGATCGGGTTGACGCTCGTGCGCGGCTGGTTGAAATGCATGGGGGGACGGTGGAAGCCAGGAGCGAGGGCATCGGAAGAGGTAGCGAGTTTATCGTGACTTTGCCGCTCTTGAAAGACGGTGAGGGAATTCAGGAAGCGTCCGCGACCGCCAAAAGCGAAAAACCTGTGGCCATGAAGCGGCGTGTCCTGGTCGTGGATGACAACCGGGACGCCGCCATGAGCTTGGAGTTGATGCTGGCGATGATGGGCAATGAAATTCGCACCGCGCACGACGGCCTCGAAGCGGTGGAAGCAGCTGCGACCTTTCGCCCTGACTTGATCTTGCTGGACATCGGCCTGCCAAAGTTGAACGGCTACGACGCCTGCCGCCGAATCCGCCAACAGCCTTGGTCCAAGGGCACGTTCATTGCCGCTTTGACAGGCTGGGGGCAGGAAGAAGACCGGCGCCGGTCGACCGAGGCAGGTTTCAATCTGCATATCGTAAAGCCCGTGGACCTGCCGGCACTCGAAAAGCTGCTCGGCGGCCTTGAATTAGCGGCGCAACCCATTGCCCACTACAGGGAAGGACGCTGCCACGGATGATGCGACGCTGCCACGGATGATGCGCTGGTTGCATTAACCCGCTGCTGTTTTCTGATCTCCGAATTTGCCGGCATTTGGCATTCCCCTTGCAATACATCTCTGGTCGGGCCCTATCTCAACCAAATGTCCTGATTTAGGAGACGCAGCAATGAATCTGTCCTCACTTTGCCGGTTGCTCGTGGAACAACTCCAAGATCTCTACAGCGCCGAAACGCAATTGGTCAAAGCGTTGCCCAAGATAGCGAAACATGCTTCCTCGGACGCCTTGAGGAAGGCCATCGAAAGCCATCTCGAAGAAACAAAAGGCCACGTCCAACGCTTGGAAAAGGCGGGTGAAATCCTCGATTGCAAATTAACCGGCCAAAAATGCAAGGGCATGCAAGGCTTGTTGGAAGAAGGGGAGGAGGCTCTCAAGGCCGATGGGCCCGACGCCGTCCTCGACGCGGCCATTATTGCGGCGGCGCAGCGAGTGGAGCATTATGAAATCGCGGCTTATGGTGCCGCACGCGCGATGGCTCACTTGCTCGAAAAGAACGCTCTGGTCGATTTGCTCGACCAAACCTTGGCTGAGGAAAAGAAGGCCGACAAGACGCTTACCGAGATCGCTGAAAAGGACATTTATCCAGAAATACCACAAATAGACGTGGAAGACTCTGAAGAGCATGCCGGCGTGGCGGCGGCAGGTCATGGGTCATCGCATGGGAAGCTGCTCGGCCAAGTCATGAGAGTTGAAGTTCTAGCCAAGTCAGGTGGGAGAAAACAGAACACTCTGACCGCACGAGTTGCTCTCGCGCGGTCAGAGTGTTTGGTGTTTCCTACCAGGTATTGTCACTGTTAGAGTCTGTCCGAAAAGGGGTCAGGCACCTTTGTGCGCAGCACCCCTCCGGCCGCTGGGGCAACGGTGCCTGATCTCTTTTCGGATAAACTCTCAGCGACAGCCGCCCATAAAAAGAAACGCCAACAGGACAATAGGAAGCGGTAAGCCCAGCAGTAGGGCAACCAATCCCCACTTGATATCGCCCGCACGCTGAAATCGATTGTGCAACATGTTTTGTCCTTTCCATAAACCGGTTGTTACTTCTTGACATTTTTGTGTCCCGCATCAATTGCGCCCATCAGACACAGCGGTAGGCAATGCAATTGGTATACCGAAGTGTGCAAGGCAGGCAGCCACGTGGCCGGCACACAGGCACGAGAATTGCGTCCATCAGTTGTGATTGGCTGCTGTTCGAAGCTTGCTTGGGGTGGACTGCCATGAACAAGCGATATTTCATTCGGGTATTCAGACAAGCGGCCATTGCTTGGAACAACAATAATGCACCTTCATGCGGCGCCGCCATCGCTTACTACACCGTTTTTTCATTGGCCCCGCTGCTGCTGATTGCGGTCAATGTCGCCAGTTTGGTCATTGGCACCGACGCCGCCCGCAAGGGACTTGCCTCCCAACTGGAACCGACCTTGGGCTCGCCAACCGCGGACGCTTTGCTGACTTTGCTCGACAATTCATACAAATCGGGCGGCAATGCCGGCTTCACTGTACTTGGGCTCTGTGTTTTTTTGCTCGGTGCATCGGGGGTCTTTGCTCAAATTCAAGATTGCCTTAACGTTATCTGGAAAACAGCTGCCCCGGTGCGCGTTGACAATGTGGTGGTTCACTTCTTGAAGCATCGCCTCCTATCATTCATGGCGGTGGTTCTCGTTGGATTTCTTTTGCTGGCATTCTTGATAATGAGTTCGGTGTTGACGGCCCTTACTCACTGGACAACAGTAATTCCAGGCAGTGCGCTCATGTGGCACGGCGCGAGCATGCTAGTGTCAGTTAGCTTCATTACTTTGTTGTTTGCGTTGATTTTCAAGCTGCTGCCAGACGTGGCTATTGCCTGGAAACATGTATGGGTAGGCGCCATGCTTACAGCCATGCTTTTCACGTTGGGGCAGCAACTCATCGGCCTCTACTTGGGCCAGGTCGGCCCGGCTTCGGCCTTCGGTGCGGCGGGTTCCGTGGTTGTGCTCCTGGTATGGGTTTATTATTCAGCTCAGATACTACTTTTCGGTGCTGAATTCACTCATGCGATGGTGCAGGACAAGCTCAAATTGACGCCCGAACAGCTGCAGACCATTCGCGAGCTTAGCAACAAACAGAATCAGACTCTGGCGGACATCCAGCGCCATTCCACCGCGGATCCCGCGGCCGCGGCCCAGGAGTTTCAGGATTTCCGCAAACAACACGATGAACTGCTGAATTCAATTTTGACACCTCGGCAACGTCAAACCTGGATACAAATGACTGGGCAAGCTTACGACTTCACGCCGGAAGCGTTGAGGATGCCGAAGAAATAGGCGGAGTGGCTCGGCAAGGAACCCGAGCAACTCAAGCAATTGCTCCAACCGTGAATCGAGAGTGCCCATCAAATCGCTTCGCCCTGCTTGACGGCGGGCGATGCGAGCAGCGTTTGCAGGACTTCGAGTTTGGCTGGTTTGACAAGGTGATGATCGAATCCAGCTTCTGTTGAACGCCGGCGGTCCTCTTCCTGGCCCCAACCGGTCATGGCGATGAGCATGACGTGCCGAAACTCCGGCTCCTGGCGAATCCGCCTGGCAACTTCATGGCCGTCCATGCTGGGCATGCCGATGTCCAGGAATACGACGGCGGGACGATAAATTCGCAGGGCATCCAACCCTGATGGTCCGTCGTAAACCACATGCGTGTCGGCTCCCAGATACTTGAGCAGCATGCCGAGTGTGTCCGCGGCGTCGCGGTTGTCGTCGACCACCAGAATGCGCTGCTGGCACAGTCCCGTACGCGGTTGCTGGTCAGCTCGAAGGGGGCGTTCCACCGCGGCAGAGTCCTCGGCAGCCAATGGGAGGCGGACGGTGAACTCACTGCCTTGGCCGAGGCCGCTGCTATGGGCCTCCACGCGGCCTCCATGCATCTCCGCCAGGGTGCGCGCCAGCGTCAGACCAATGCCCAGGCCGCCCTGGGAACGCTTGAGAGTGCGGTCCACCTGAGCAAACATGTCGAAAATGCGCGGCAGCATGTCGCCGGGGATGCCAACGCCCGTGTCCCGAACATAAATTATGGCCTGGCGACCCTCGCGCCGGGCCGTGAGCCAAATCTGGCCGCCCTCCTCCGTGTATTTGGCGGCGTTATTCAGGAGGTTGGCGATTACCTGGGAGAGCCGAACAAGGTCGGCTTCCAGCATCAAAGGCTCGGTGGGGATCTTGATGGCCAGTTGATGGTGAGCGGCGTCAATGAGGGGCCGGCTGGTCTCGACGGCGCTGCGCACGACGGCGGCCAGCTCCACACGTTCCTTGCGGAGCTCGATCTTGCCTCGGGAAATGCGCGAAACTTCCAGCAGGTCATCGACCAGGCGGACCATGTGGTTGATTTGCCGCTCCATCAACTCGTGCATTCGTTCGGCGGCCGGGCTGCCTGCGCCGACATTTGCAGAATATGCAGCGAATTGCGAAGCGGGGCGATGGGGTTGCGCAACTCGTGGGCCAGGGTCGCCAGGAACTCGTCCTTGCGCCGGTCCATTTCCGCCAACTCCTTCACCCGCTGGCGCAGTTCCCCCTCCTGCTGGGACAATATCACGTTGGCTTTTTCCAGTTGGGATGTCCGCTCGCGCACCCGTTCCTCAAGCTCCGCATTGTGGCGCCGCAGCACCTCCTCGGCATGTTTCTTATCGGTGATGTCGTAGGCAATTCCCTGGAGGAAAACTGGCTGGCCGGCTTCGTCCCGGACCACCTCCGCTTCGCCGTGCACCCAAACCACGCGGCCGTCGTGCGCCAGAAAGCGGTACTCCGAACGAAACCGTTTGCCGGCGGCGCAGGTGTGGGCGAACTCCAGATGCCACCGTTCGCGGTCTTCCGGATGCAGTTGGGTGTACCACAGCACGGGGTTCTCGAGCCACTCCTTTTGAGAGAAACCGAGCAGCGCTTCGATTTGAGGGCTAACGTACAATTCGTTGACGCCCCCGTTGAGCGCGGCCAGGAAAGTGACGACCGGGATTTGCTCCACGAGTGTCTGAAGCGCGCCTCGGCGAGGCGGAGCTTTGTCTCCACGAGTTGAGGCTGCAAGCCACGCGGCTCATGGCTTTGGGCCGATCGGCCCGTGGCGGAGCCCGGTCCGGCGCCGGGAAGACTCGGGTCGCCGGCCAAGCTCCGCAACGTTGCTTCGGCCGCGGCGTTGGTCATTTCCTGGTCGGTGGTGGGCCGGTTCACGACTTCATCCCGAATGAGGGCAAGATTTCATCGCCAACAGGCGTGTTTCAAGATACCCAAGCCATGTTTCCATGCCAACGCCGGTTTTTGCGGACACTTCGAAGACCGGCATTCCCGGCCGCACCGATTGAATGTTCCGATGGGCCGCCGTGCGGTCGAACTCGACGGCTTGCGCCAGATCGATCTTGGTCAGCACGGCCACGTCCGATGTGTTGAAGATGGTTGGATACTTAAGCGGCTTGTCCTCTCCCTCGGTGACAGACAGCAAGACCAGACGCGAATCCTCGCCCAGGTCGTAGCTGGCGGGGCACACCAGGTTGCCGACGTTTTCGATGAACAGAAAATCCAGGTCGTCGAGATTCCATCCTTCGAGCGCGCTTTCCACCATCGCGGCTTCCAGGTGGCAGACGGTCCCCGTGGTGATTTGGCGGACCGGCGTCTGCGTGCGCGCCAAACGCTTGGCGTCGTTGTCGGTGGCAAGGTCGCCGACAAGAGTGGCCAAACGGTAGCGCTCGCGCAGCCGGGCCAGGGTCGTCTCCAAAAAACGCGTCTTGCCGGTGCCCGGACTGGAGACAAGGCTAACGGCGCAGATGCCCGCGTCGTGGAAACGCTGGCGCAATGCTCTGGCTACCACGTCGTTCTGCTTCAGCACCTTCTGACGCACTTCCACCAAACGGGTTTGGGCTGTCATTCGATCTCCAAGGCGACAACTTCAAGTTCCCGGCCGCTGACAATGTCGGCAGCCGGTGTCCCGCACTCCACGCAGCAGAGCTGATCGACGGCGACGACCGGCCGATCCGCACGGCAGGTCGGACAACGGGCGACGATCGGCATCTCTTCAATGACGAGCGGAGCATCCGAAAACGACTCCGCGTCGCGCGCCAGCTCGTAAGCGGAAAGCAAGGCCTCCTTGACCACGCCGGCGAGAGGCCCCAGGCGCAAATGGATGCCGCGGATGCGTCCGCCGCCGTGCCGCTGCGCCTCTTCGTCGGCCATTTCCAGAATGCTCAAGGCGATGGACAACTCGTGCATGGTGTCACTCGATCGGCGCCTAGAGCCTATCCTAAAAAGGGGTCAGGCACCGTTGTGCGAAGCACCCTCCGGGCCGTTCCGGCAACGGTGCCTGACCCCTTTTTAGGATAGGCGTTAAGTTTTGCCACCAACGACTCGACGACGTGGACTGCTTCTTCCACGGCAGCTTGCACTTGCGGACTCATTTCCATCGCGAAGTCCTCCTCCGGCGCCGGCGGGCGGATTTCGCAGCCTACCAGGTAGATGCGTTCCACCGTGCCGCCAAGTGAACGTGCCAGCCGCAGCACTTTCGCGGGGTCGAGGGCGTGCGGCTCCAGCATCAGCGGTTCCCCGGCCGCCGGCGCGTCGGCCGTGCCGATCTCGGGTTCAAGAACGTAAAGCGTTCCCACTTCACCGCCGCGGGCGACGGCATCAACCAGAATCACGGCGTCATGCGGCTCCAGCAGCGCGTAGGTCAGGTCGATTCCGCGGATGCCGAAATCGACGGCTTGCACTCCTGCCGGCAACGGCCGCCTGGCAAGTCGGGCGATCACCTCGACGCCGAACGCATCGTCGCCGAAGAAGATGTTGCCCACGCCTGCGATGAGAATGCGCTGCTTGTCCATGGGGCCGCCAGGGTTACATTAGTGGGCTCCCAAAAAGGGGACAGGCCCCGTTGTGCGAAGCACCCTCCGGGCCGTTCCGGCAACGGGGCCTGTCCCCTTTTTGGGAGCCCTTCATTGGTTTCGCCGCCGGCCAATGAGGTCGAAGGCGAACTTCAGCTCGTCCTTCAGCGTAATCGTGCCGGCCAATGCCGTCACCTTCTTGATCCGAAAAGCGGACTGCCGCAGCTTGCTATCGCCGCTCAATCGCATCTCCTCTTCCTGGGTACGCATCTGAGCGTCAATGGGATGAGCCTGGCTGACACCGTGCAGCAATACCGTGCCCTGGATTTGCAGCCGATGCCAGTTGTCGGCAATCCGGGTGGCCGCAATCGCATTGCTCTCGAAACGCACTTCAGGCCACGTGGAGATTTCGAGAACTTCCTGGAGCATGCGGCTCTCGATCTCGTGGCGATCGGCCGGTTTTACTTGATCGACAAGCCGCAATGATCCCGCCTTGATCGTCATGCGCAACACGCCGCCGTCCAATGCTTCCGAGGCGAACCGCAGCTCTCCCGTGAATTCGCGAATTGCAAATGTCGGGCTGTGGGCCATGATGGAAAGCATGCCCCCGGCAAATGCCTGAACCGTGAATCGGCTGGAGCCAGCGTCAAATTCATAAGACGGCATGGCGACATCTCCCTCGCTGGATCTCGCGTGGAATTCACATCGAGCGCAACTTCATATCGCGCTCGACATCGGGCAGCACACTACCCGCAAGCTGGCCGCCGGACAGCGATTTTTGCAAATCGGGCAGCAACGGCATCAAGCTGGCCAAGGCCGCATTGCGAATTTGCGGATGGGCGAGGATCATTCCAGCGCCGCAGATCATCAGGGCCAGACCGCTCGCGACGAGGATCGTGTCCTGGGCAAATGCTCGTTCCTGATCGTTCATGGAAATCTCCTTGGGGAATTTGGTTGCCGATTCAACCGCTGGCGTCGTTCGTTGGAATCAGCTCGACTTCCTCGACTCCGAAAAAAAAGCGATGGCCCGGCTGTTTCGCGAGGCCGAGATCGCGACCCGGATCGTCATCGAGCGTGACGGCCAGGTAAATCCGCCCTTCGAAATCCTGCTCGATGGAGGCGATGGTCGCCGCCTTGCCATCGAGGGCGAGATCGAGAATGTCGGCGCGTCCCAGGGGCCGCAGCACGACGCGATCTCCCGCCTTCAGCATTACATCGCCGACCGTTGTGCAGTCCAGCGGACGTGGGTCGTTCTCGAAAGTCCAGGCATTCATGGGTGCTCTCCATCGGGCACCACGCGCAAGCCGCGCATGGTTCCGTGCAGGCCGCGCAACTGATCGCGCACCAGCGATTCCGTTCGCTGCAGCAAGGCGCGGACGCGATCATCGACGGCAGCCGCTTGTTGCTTTTCTTTGTCCGTCAGCGTTTGGATGCGGAGCGTCAGGATTTCATCGATTTCGGTGCTATCGAAAAGGTCGCCGGGGCTTTCGTCGGCGATTTGCGGATAATCATAAAGGATGATCGGCGCGGCCAGCATGGTGTCCTTGTCGCCGGGTTTACCGATGAGCACCGGCCAGGCGCCGATGTTTTGACAGGCCTTTGCGATGTCGGCAAGCTCGTCGGGCGGATCGAAGAGCGAGATGAATTCGCCGTCCGCAGCGTTCAGAATCATGTGGGTGGATAGCAAAGATCGCATCAGCGCTTCGTCACGAGTCTTCTTGCCGGCGTCGTCAAGCGGTGCATGGTTCTCAATCGTCACGCGCACTTTGAAAAACCCGGGGGCCGCCAACTCCGCGGACACCTCCAGGACACCCGCGACGGCATCCTGCTCCCGCACGATCAGGGCCACCACCTCTCCCGTCACATCACGCACGGGCTCGCATCGCCGGCTTGCAGGGAAGGTGAACTGGCCTCGCCATGGTCGCGCGCACAGCGCAGCCAGACTCCACGATTGGGAAGCGAATGCTCCTTCGCTAGCTTCTTGCCAGGTCTGCAGCATTCGGTCACCGATTTGCAGCGAATCGACGACATGGCATGCCGGCTCTTGCCCTTCGGCGAAATCCGCTTGCGGAGTGTCCAGTTCATAGACGAGCCGGGCCATGAGGTGAAGGAAGCGAACCCGCACTTCCAGGATTGTTTGATCGCAGCCGCGGATCAAGCACTCCGTTTGCATCTGCCAGGGATCGCTGCCGGCTTGGGCTTTGCTGAAGGCCTGCGGGACCAAACCGCCAAAGGTCCAACGTTGGCGATTCTTGACGGAGGGCCGATAGGGATAAAGGACGTATCCTTCGTAAAGCACCGCATCGGCGATCCGGTCCACGAGCAGGGAATTCATCGCGCGCCTCTTGAGCCGTCAGCGGGTAAAAGCATTTCCAGTGCTTGCTCCCAGGTGGGCATGCCGCGCTGGCTTTTATACTGGTAGAGCCTATCAAACACGTCACGCCGCAAGTTGAGCCAGGCGGTTTTGGGATAGTATCGTTCCATCATGTCGCTCCAGACTTGCACGGGCAGACGAAACGTCGCCTCCCGGTCCCACGGTATCTGCGCGACCTGCAGCCCGGCATCCTGGTCCTCGTGAAAAATCGTGCCGCTGAACAGCAGACACAGCGGGACCTCGCCGCCCTCGAGAGCGTAAAAGTATTTCGCGGTAGCCACGTTGAAATCATAAGTGCAAGGCACAGGTAGATCCGCCTCGACACTCTCGGAGAACGCCGGCAGGACAACGTTGGTATGGGTCCAGAGCATTGGCCGCAGCGTCTGGCTCCAGCGATCTGGCGTATCGAACAGGTCGCGCAGTCGGTCATGCTCTGCTGGTCCATAAAGTCGCTTGGCGGGCTCGATGCGGATCTGACAGCGCAACACCACAGTGTGGATCGGCACCACGTGGCCTTGCCTGGCCGATTGCCGCACTTGGAGCTTGAACAAAAGCAGCGGGCTAACCGAGTGCGCCGCGGGTTCGGCTCGTTCGACATGGAAGCTCAATTCAACCATCACGAGCCTCCCTGGGCAGGCGATCGTTTTCTCAGATCGGCAAAAAACCCCGCAATCATTTCCCACACCTGCGCACCGCCGGATAAACCGTGCCAATTGGTCCGCAAGATTCCCACCAGCTTGTAGCACTCGTCGATGCCGACGCGGTAATAATCGCGTGCAGGCTCGACCCGGTTCACTAGCAGGGCTTCGACGTCCGGCCGCAGCTCATTCAGGCATGGATTCTCGGCCGCCAGCTCTTGCCACGACTCCAGGGTCAACACCGATTCGGTCGCCCCCGCGGGACTCGGATAAACCGCCATGATTCGGTTGGCGGACGAGCTATGGAAAAAAAACGCCAGGCTGATCGGCACGTGCAGGTCCTCCCACTGAGCATCGGTCATGCGGAAGTCGGCCAAGCGCTGCACGCCCTCAGGGACCAAGCAAAACCGCGAGCCGGGCCGGCCGCTAAACAACAAAGCGCAAGCGCGACAGGAGCAAGCCAGCCGCCGCAGCGCTGGCTCGACGACGTGCCGATGCTCCGGAGGCAATTCGCTGGCGCAGAACTCGCACCGTTCCGGGGCAGCCAGCGGCGGAACGAGCTTGCGCAAAGCAGCGAAAGCGGCGGCACTCATCGAAACCTCCTGGGCATCAATGCACCAGCGGCAATGCGAGCCGCGTAGCGCCGTTTCTTTCCTGGGCTCGCGCCATGGTAGGCACACCATCAATCTCGATGGCAGTGATGTCCGGCGCCATGTCGTAAATCGCTTCCTCGATGGTGCGCCGCAGCGTCAACGGCGAAACGTCGTCGTGCCAGTCTCCGTGCATCCGCACGCGCACCTTACCGTTGGCGATGCGCAGCAATTCAACGTCACCGCCATGAGAAACCAGATACGGCCGCACCCTGTCAATTGCTTCTCGGACACGGGTTTCCAAATCCGTCGGATGAAGTCCGTGCAAAAGCAGCACGTTGCCGATCAGCTCATCCTTGGCGATGGTGTCGATCAGCGCCGGGTCCGCAGGTTGCCGTTCGGCGATGGCGGCGAGCATCCTTTCCAAGGCGACCCCGTGCAGTTCCAGCAGCCCTTGCACGATTTCTCGAGTCGTGTCGCGCACTTGGAATCAGGAAATCGGCTGACTTCGTCAAGGAGCGTTTCAATTCGCTCCATGCGTTTGCCAAAGCCATTGTCTAGGGCAGTGGCACTCATGCAATCGCTCCGTAGTAGGTCCCGCCTGCCGGGCGGGACCTGGTCGTGGAGTGAAAAAGGTCCCGCCCGGCAGGCAGGACCTACCGCGTTTACCCATGCTGATTGCCGAACATCGGCACATGCCGCACGTCGATCTCCTTGCCGTCGCCGAGGTACATATGCACGCCGCACGGCAAACATGGATCGAAACTACGAACCGCGCGCATGATGTCGATGCCCTTGAAATTGTCCGGGCCGTTCTCCTCGAAGATCGGCGTGTTCTGCACGGCATCTTCGTAAGGCCCCGGCGTGCCGTAGAAATCGCGCGGATTGGCGTTCCACGGCGTCGGCGGATAGGGATGATAGTTGGCGATCTTGCCCTTGCGGATGACGACGTGGTGCGACAGGACGCCGCGCACCGCTTCGTGGAAACCGCAGCCGATCGCCTCGTCGGGAACTTTGAAATCCGTCCAGGTCTTGGTCCGGCCGGCATGCAGCTCTTTGAGCGCTTGCTCGACGAAATGGTAAGCGCAGGCGCACGCATAGGCCTGAAAATAAGTCCGGGCCCGATCGCGTTCGATGGCGTTGCTCCATTTCGGAATGCGCCATTCAAACTCGGTTTCCGGCTTGGTCGCGGTTTTCGGCAAATAGATTTTGACGCTGCTGCCGGTCGCCTTGATGTAACCGAAATCGACCAGCCCCGCCAAAGCAGTGGCCCACAGGCGAGCGATCGGGCCGCCGCCGGTGTCGAGGGCAAGGTGATCCTTGGTGCGTGCATCGTACCAGCGCGGCGACATGACCCAGGTGTATTTGCCCTGCGAAATCGCGCTTTTGAGGCCGCGGGACGGTGGATTGATTCCACGGATGCCGGCGATCGACGGGATTGCCCAGGGGATCGTTTTTGACGAACACCTCCCCGCCGGTCTCAACCCAATCGTCGTAATAGGACGAGCCCAGCAAGATGCGAATGTTGAGATTGATGTTCACAAGATCGTTGCTGACCGCCTTGCCGTCGACGATCACGCCCGGGGTGACAAACATCTTCCTGCCCCAGGCGTCCATGTTCTTGTAGGTGTAATCGCACGCCTCGGGATCGTTGAACGAACCCCAGCAGCCGAGCAGCACGCGGCGCTGGCCGACTTTTTCGTAGCCGGGCAGGGCCTGGTAGAAGAAATCGAAAAGGTCGTCATGCAGCGGCAGGCATTTCTTCATGAACTCGGCGTAGCGTGCCAGCCGCACCAGGTAATCGGTGAACAGCTGGACCGTGGGAACGGTGCCCACTCCACCAGGATAGAGCGTGGACGGATGAACGTGCCGGCCTTCCATGAGACAAAACATCTCGCGCGTGTAACGGCTGACGTGCAGCGTTTCGCGATAGAACTCGCCCTCGAAGGGATTGAGAGCGTGCATGATGTCGCCGATGGTGCGGTAGCCGTGGTCGGCCGCATGCGGGGCGGGGGTTCTTTGGGCCTTGTCCCAAACCTTCGGATTGGTCTCCTTGACCATTTTCTCACAGAAATCGACGCCGACCAGGTTGTCCTGGAAGATATTGTGGTCGAACATGTACTCGGCGGCTTCGCCGAGGTTGACGATCCACTCGGCCAGCGCGGGCGGGCGAATGCCGAAGGCCATGTTTTGGGCGTAGGTGGCGCAGGTGGCGTGGTTGTCGCCGCAGATGCCGCAAATTCGGCTGGTGATGAAATGGGCGTCGCGCGGGTCCTTGCCCTTCATGAAAATGCTGTAGCCGCGAAAGATCGACGAAGTGCTGTGGCACTCGGCGACCTGACGGTTGGCGAAATCAATTTTGGTGTAAATGCCCAGACTGCCGACGATGCGTGTGATCGGGTCCCAGGACATTTCAACCAGTTGGCGGCTCTGAGTCGGCGCCGCTCGTTCGGGTGCAGTCACAGTTGCCATGTTGCGGCTCCTTTGCATTAGTTATTGGCGGGAGAGACGGGATGATAACCGGTTGTCAATTCGGGACGACGATGGCGCCACTTGGGCTCTTTGTTGACGGTGTCATTGGTGAAGCCGCGCAGGCCGCGGATGATTCGGCCGTAGATGCCGGACGCCGTCGCGGACATCTTGGCGCCGGGCGGCTCGTCCATGAAGGGCATGAATTTGTCAGGGAAGCCGGGCATGGTGCAGCCGATGCAGATGCCGCCTACATTGGGGCAGCCGCCGATGCCAGCCATCCAGCCCCGTTTGGGGACGTTGCAGTTGACGACCGGGCCCCAGCAGCCGAGCTTCACCAGGCATTCCGGCTTGCCGTACTCATGGGTGAATTGCCTTGCTCATAGTAACCTGCGCGGTCGCAGCCTTCGTGCACCGTGGCGCCGAACAGCCAGGTCGGCCGCAGGGCGTCGTCCAGGGGGATCATCGGTGCAAGTCCGGCTGCCTGGTAGAGCAGGTACAGCAACGTTTCCATGAAGTTGTCGGGCTGAACGGGGCAGCCTGGGACATTGACGATGGGAATGCCGGCTTTCGATTTCCAATCCCAGCCGAGATAATCGGCCAGGCCCATGCAGCCTGTCGGGTTGCCTTCCATCGCGTGGATGCCGCCGTAGGTGGCGCAGGTGCCGGCCCCGACGACGGCGAGCGCCTTGGGCGCCAGACGATCGATCCACTCGCAAGTGGTAATCGGCTGGCCGGTCAGCTTGTCGGTGCCGAGAGCAGCCCAGTATCCTTCGCTTTTGATTTTTTCGTTGGGGATCGAGCCTTCGACGACGAGTACGAATGGATCGAGGCGTCCGGCTTCGGCGTCGTACCAATGTTTCATGAACTCATCGCCGACTTCGTAAGCCAGTACGGGATTGTGCAGGTGAACCTTGGGCAGGCCAGGAATGGCGCCCAGGAGCACGTCTTCGATGCTGGGCTGCGTGGCGGCGGTGATCGACACCGAATCGCCGTCGCAGCCCAGACCGGCCGTGATCCAGACAACATGCACCTCCTTGACCGCCGGCGGCCGTTGTGTTTTTCGCCCATATGGGGCTGCTGTATCTGCCATGGGGTCCTCCTTTCATCGACGTGAATGTTCTCCGATCAATCATCAATTCCCGCTCACATACTGCGAATCCTCATGTAGCGCCTGACGTCATCCCCTAGGAGATACCACGCCATGGCGCCAAGGCCGAGCAGAGCCAGGCCGGCGAACATCAGGCCCGAGCCGTGCTGACGATATTGGCTTGACTGCTCGAGGTGCTCCCTCTCTCTCCATTCGTTGCCGCTGGTGGATGGAAACTGCCGCTGGGAATCTTGTCGTAGTTTTGACATGTGAAACCTCCATTTCATGGATCGTGATCTGGCGACGAAAAACGCCCCGCCTAACAAATGCGCGGCAATTGCTCGCCGGCCAGCATCGTGACCACCCGCTCGCCGCCGACGGCGGAATGCAGCATCACCATGCCCGGATGCTCTTTCGATCACCGTGCCGATCATGGCGGCATTGCGGCCGAGCGGATGCCGACGCATCGCCGCGAGCAGCCGCTCCGCGTCTTCGGGCGGCACCACCGCGATCAGCTTGCCTTCATTGGCGACATAAAGCGGATCGAGTCCGAGCATCTCGCAGGCGCCGCGCACCTCGATCCGCACGGGGATCGCCGACTCCTCGATCTCCACGCCGACTGCGCGATGCCGCGGCCAGTTCGTTCAAAGCGCTGGACACGCCGCCGCGCGTTGGATCGCGCATGCAGCGGATGGCCGGGCACGCTTCCAGCATCGTGCGCACCAAATCGCTCAGCGATGCGCAGTCGCTTTCCAGCACCGTTTCAAATTCGATCCCTTCGCGCACCGACATGATGGCGATGCCGTGATCGCCGATCGTCCCCGAAACCAGAATGCAATCGCCGGGCCGGGCATTGCGAATCGACAGGACAACGCCGTCGGGCACGATGCCGATGCCGGAGGTGGTGATGAAGATCTGGTCCCCTTTGCCGCGATCGACGACCTTGGTGTCGCCCGTGACCAGTGCGACGCCGGCTTCTCGCAGGCTGTGCGCATCGAGGCGACGATGCGCTGCAAATCGGCGAGCGGCAATCCTTCTTCGAGAATGAACGCCGCCGAAAGCAACAAAGGCGTGGCTCCGCCGACGGCCAGATCATTGACCGTGCCATGGACCGCGAGCCTGCCGATATCGCCGCCGGGGAAAAAGATCGGCCGGACGACGAAGGAATCGGTGGTGAAAGCGATGCGCGGGCTTTTCGACGCCAATGCCCGTCCGGCTTCTCGAGCACGTCAAGGTGGCCTGATCTTCCAGCGCCGCCAGAATGTCGTTGTCGAAGCGCGGGCACGAAAAGCCGGCGGATCAGTTCGCTGGTGAGCTGGCCGCCGCTGCCGTGGCCGAGCAGGATGCGGTCGTAATCCGATTTCGGCACCGGGCAGGTGCCGAGCATTTCGATCCTTGACGTGTCTTTGAGTTCGAGTGTGGTCATGTCACATCACGGCCTCCCTTGAGCCGATAGCATGGATCGAGCCGTTCGCTGCCAGATGCCGGCCATAGGCGTAGTACGCCGCGCATGCGCCCTCCGGCGGAAACCATCGTGGCCCCCAGCGGGTGTTCGCGGCGTGCATTGCTTGCCGAATGCGGGGCAATCGTGCGGTTTCTTCAGGCCTCTGCAGGATCTGGCCGCTGATGCACACCTTCGATTCCTGCGTCTCGATGTCTTCGACTTCGAAGATGCCGCTCGGCGTCGTGATCGCGGTATTCCGGGCGCAGCTTGTAGCCGCTCTGCGGGATATCAGGCCGACGCCGCGCCATTTGCGGTCGCACACCTCGAATACGTCTTCGATCAGCTTCTTCGCTGCCGGGTTGCCCTCGGGCCGCACCGCCCGGCTATACTGATTTTCGACCTCCGCCTCGCCCGCTTCGAGTTGCCGCACGGTGCGCAGTATGCCTTCGAGCATGTCGATCGGCTCAAAGCCGGTGATGACGATCGGCACGTTGTATCGCCGGCGAGCGGCTCATATTCCGTGGTAGCCCATGACCGTGCAGACGTGGCCCGGGCCAAGAAATGCCTTGCACGCGATTGCCCGGGCGCTTCCAGGATGGCGGTCATGGCCGGCGGCACCAGCACGTGCGAGACCAGCACGCTGAAATTCTTCAGGCCGCGCGTTTGCGGCCATGCCAGACCGCCATGGCGTTGGGCGGGGCCGTCGTCTCGAAGCCGATGGCGAAGAAGACGACTTGGCGTTGGGGATTGGCCGCCGCCAGGTTGACCGCATCGAGCGGCGAATAGACGATGCGCACGTCGCTGCCCTGCGATTTGAGCTGCAGCAGATCGCCGCGCGAGCCGGGCACGCGCAGCATGTCGCCGAAGGAGCAGAAGATGACGTCGGGCCGCGACGCGATGGCGTGGGCGCGTCGATCATTTCCAGCGAGGTGACGCAGACCGGGCAGCCGGGGCCGTGCACCAGTTCGAGCGCTCGGGGCAAGATGCGATCGAGGCCGTACTTGACGATGGTGTGCGTCTGCCCGCCGCAGACCTCCATGATGGTCCAGGGCCGGGTCACGGTGCGGCGCGATGGCCGCGGTAAGTTTGCGGGCGGCCTCGGTGTCGCGATATTCGTCGAGATATTTCATGACGACGGCACCTGTGAGTTCGTCGAGTTGGTTCATCTTCTCCAGAAATTCGAAGACGCGTTCGCGCTTCGGTCTCGTCGATGGTGTTGAGCGCGAAACCGACGTGGACGATGACGTAGGCGCCGATCTGCACCTCGGGGACATGCTCCAGGCAGACGCGTTTGAACACGCCGCCGAAATCGACCTTGCCCATGAGGACGTCGTGTTCGCGATAGGTCTCGACGACTTTTCCGGGAATTCCCAGACACATGAGCTGTCTCCTTGCAGGATCGTTGCGCGCGCCGCGATGGCGAGTTGCCCCAGGCTCAGGCCGCCGTCGTTGGGGGGCACGCGTTGATGGCGATAGACGCGAAAGCCTGCAGCGCTCAAGCGCTGGCAAGCCTCGCCGGTCAGCAGCGCATTCATGAATACGCCGCCGCTGAGCACGACCGTCTCAAACCAGTCGCTTGCGCGAAGCGCTGCGCAGACGCCGGCGATCACCTCCGCCACCGTCGTGTGGAATCGCCGGGCGATGTGAGCCGCCGGCACCTGATCGCGCCACATCGGCGGCGACGCCGCGAATGATCGGGCGGGTGTCGATCACCAATGGCGTTTCGTCACCTCCGCGATTGCGTGTCTGAAACACGTCCCACGGATACGCTTGCGCTGGCGCTGTTCCGCCGGCGAGCCACTCCAGTTCGATCGCGGCTTGCCCTTCGAAGCTGACGCGTGTCGCGCACGCCCGCCAGCGCGGCCACGGCATCGAATAGTCGGCCCGCACTGGATGTCATCGGCGTGTTGAAACCGCGCTCCAGCATTTGCCGGGCAGTGCGCAACGAGGCGGCGGGAACACGCCGCTGAAGCAATGCATCGCTTTCCTCGGCATCCAGCAAATGAGCCAGCGCCATGCGCCACGGTTCGCGGATCGCCTGCTCGCCGCCCGGCATGCCGACGTAACGCAAATGGGCCGCCCGGCGGAAATGGCTGGCAATCGCCGACCAGGAATTCGCCGCCCCAGATCGCCCCATCCGTGCCGTAGCCTGTGCCGTCGAACGACACGCCGATGACCGGTTCGGTCAGCCCGTGTTCCGCCATGCAGCTGGCCATGTGGGCATGATGATGCTGCACCGCCAGCAGCGGCAGGCCGTCTTTCTCGCCGCGCTCGCGGGCATAGCGTGTCGAAGCATAATCGGGGTGGAGATCGTGGACGAGCAGCTGCGGCTTGATCGCGAATAGCTTTTCGTACAAGAGCAGATCTTTGACGAAAGCCTGGTAAGCCGCGTAGTAGTCGAGATCGCCGAGATGATGGCTGACGAACGCGTGCCGGCCACGGCCCAGCGCGAACGTCCCTTTCAGTTGGCCGCCTACTGCCAGGATCGGCCTTAAACACTCGAGCGGAAGAGCTATCGGCGCCGGGGCGCAGCCGCGCGACCGCCGGAGCGGCATCTCGGCGCCATCGACGACCCGCGTAACCGAATCATCGCAGCGGACGTGGATCGGCCGGTTGTGGACCAGAAACAGATCGGCAATGTCCGCCAGCCGAGTCAAGGCGTCGGCATCGTCAATGGCGATCGGCTCATCGGCCCGATTGCCGCTGGTCATCACCAGGGGCACATTTCCGACCGCACGCAGCAGCAGATGATGGACGGGCGTATATGGCAACATGATGCCCAGGCAAGGATTTCCAGGCGCCACCTCCGGAGCAATGTCGCAAGGCAATCGTTTGTGCATGAGCACGATGGGACGGCCTGGAGATCGGAGCAATACTCGTTCTTCAGGACCAATGTGGCAAAGCGCCCCTGCGGCACCTTCGTCTGCCACCATGACTGCGAAAGGCTTTTCGTCGCGATGTTTGCGGCGACGGAGTTCCGCCACAACACCGCCGTCCCGCGCTGCGCATGCAAGGTGATAACCGCCTAACCCCTTCAGGGCTCCAATTTGTCCCGCGCACAAGGCCGCCGCAAAGACTGCAATCGGATCGTCCGCGGTAATCTCTTTCCCCGTGCGGTCCACCAGTCGCAGCCGCGGTCCACAAACAGGACAGCAGGTCGGTTGTGCATGGAAGCGGCGATTGACCGGATCCTCGTATTCCGCCCGGCAAGCAGGACACATGACAAAGTCGGCCATCGTCGTGTTCGGCCGATCATAAGGCGCGGCGGTGATGATGGTCAGGCGCGGTCCGCAGTTGGTGCAATTGACAAATGGATAGCGATGACGCCGATCATATGGATCGAACATCTCGGCAAGACAAGCGTCGCACGTACCTATGTCGGGTGAGACGAAGATCTGATCCAGTCGATCCGCTTTGCTGGGCTCGATGCGAAACAGGAACTCCCCTTTGAGCGGGGACCTTTCCCATTTGACGTTTTCGATGCGCGCAAGCGGGGGCGCCTTCGCGGTGAGGTCGGTGAGAAACCCATCCAGCGACGGCGATTGGCCTTCCACTTCGATCAAGACGCAGCCTGCCTGATTGCGTACGAAGCCCGCGAGATGCCATCGCGCCGCCAACCCGTGCACGAAAGGTCGAAAGCCGACGCCTTGAACCACTCCATGCACGGCAACCGCACGTCGTTCCCTCATCGCAGTCCCCCGACGGCTGATCGACGAAGCACGTTGTTCGCTCGCATTCTCTGGTTCACCGGCCTTCACAGCTTCTGCGCAAGGAATTGCAGGCAAGTGAGAAGGCAAGTTACCACTCTTGATAGGTACGATTTTCATTTTGGAAACAACGTCCTGAATCCAACGAGGGCTCCAAACCTAATGCCCCGTCAAATGCAAACTTTGTTCCAAAGATTTGCAAACTTGCTCTGTAATAATCCGACGTGTCGACAATAACTGGCGCGGGAATGAAGGCCTGGCTGGTGTTTCTTGAAAATCGCCTGCTGCGTACCCCTTGGCCTCACCGTTGCATGCCGAACATCGGCGTATGCCTCACCTCAACCACCTTGCCGTCGCCCAAATACATATGCACGCCGCAGGGCAGGCACGGATCAAAACTCCGCACCGTGCGCATGATGTCGATCCCCTTGAAACTGTCGGGCCCGTTCTCCTCGAAGAGAGGCGTGTTCTGCACGGCGTCTTCATAGGGTCCCGGCGTGCCGTGGATGTCGCGCGGGCTGGCGTTCCACGGCGTCGGCGGATAGGGATGGTAATTGGCGATCTTGCCATTACGGATGACCATGTGATGCGAAAGCACGCCGCGAACCGCCTCGTGAAAGCCGCAGCCGATGCCGTCCTGCGGCACCTTGAACTCGCTGAAGGTCCTGGTGTTGCCGGCGTGCAGTTCGCGCATCGCTTGTTCGACGAAATAAAGCGCCGCCGCCGCGGAGTAGGCCTGGAAGTAGGTCCGTGCCCGGTCGCGTTCGAGGGTGTTGCTCCAGCGGGGAATCTTCCACTCGAACTCGACCTCCGGCATCAGCGCCGTCTTGGGGAGGTTGATCTTGACGCTGCTGCCGGTCGCCTTGATGTACCCGATGTCGACTGTGCCGGCCAGCGCGGTCGCCCACAGGCGGGCGAGCGGCCCCCCTCCCGTGTCGAGGGCCAGGTGATCGCCAGTGCGGTCGTCATGCCAGCGCGGCGACATCACCCAGGTATATTTGCCGGCGAAATCACGCTTCTGCGGCCGCGGCGTCGTCGTTTGATTCCACGGATGCCGGCGATCGATCGGATTGCCCAACGGATCCTTGGTTACGAACATCTCGCCGTTTTCCCAGTCGTCGTAGTACGAGGAGCCGAGCAGAATGCGCAGGCCGAGATTGATCTTCACCAGATCGGTGGTGACGAATTGACCGTCCACGATGACGCCGGGGGTGACGTACATCGCCTTGCCCCATTCATTCATGTGCTCGTATTTGTAGTCGCAAACCTCGGGATTTTGGAACGAGCCCCAGCAGCCCAGCAGCACGCGCCGCCTGCCGACCTCTTCGTAACCGGGCAATGCCTCGTAGAAGAAGTCGAACAGATCGTTGTGCAGCGGCACCATCTTTTTCATGAACTCGACGTACTTCAGCAGGCGGACCAGATAGTCGTTGAAAAGCTGGACCGACGGCACAGTCCCCACGCCGCCGGGATAAAGCGTCGAGGGATGCACGTGCCGTCCTTCCATCAGGCAGAACATCTCGCGCGTCAGCCGGCTCATGTGCAGCGCTTCGCGATACAGTTCGCCGGTGAACGGATTGAGCGCCCGCATGATGTCGGCGATGGTGCGGTAACGATGCAGATTGGCGTTCGGCGCCGCGGTTTTCTCGGCCCTGGCGAGCACGCCGGGATTGGTCTCCTTGACCATCTGCTCGCAAAAATCGACGCCGACCAGGTTGTCCTGGAAGATGTTGTGGTCGAACATGTACTCGGCCGCCTCGCCGAGATTGAGGATCCACTCCGCCATGTGCGGCGGACGGACATCAAAGGCCATGTTCTGGGCGTAATTGGCGCAGGTGGCGTGGTTATCGCCGCAGATGCCGCAAATGCGGCTGGTGATGAAGTGAGCGTCGCGCGGGTCCTTGCCCTTCATGAAGACGCTGTAGCCGCGGAAGATCGACGAGGTGCTATGACACTCCACAACCTTTTTATTGGCGAAATCGATTTTGGTGTAGATGCCAAGGCTGCCGACGATCCGGGTGATCGGGTCCCAGGACATCTCAACCAGTTTGCTGGCAGATTTAGCCGCTGCAGCCATTTCGTCAGACCTCCAGGTAGAAGACCGTCCGCGCTTCGGGGGCAGGTCCCGCTCGGCAAGCGGGACCTACTTTACGCCTCGCAAACTTGCGTAGGTCCCGCGTGCCGAGCGGGACCTTGGTGCCGGAATGTTCAGGTCCCGCTCGGCAAGCGGGACCTACTTTATGCCTCGCAAACTTGCGTAGGTCCCGCTCGGCAAGCGGGACCTACTTTACGCCTCGCAAACTTGCGTAGGTCCCGCTTGCCGAGCGGGACCTTGGTGCCGGAATGTTCAGGTCCCGCTCGGCAAGCGGGACCTACTTTATGCCTCGCAAACTTGCGTAGGTCCCGCTCGGCAAGCGGGACCTACTTTATGCCTCGCAAACTTGCGTAGGTCCCGCTTGCCGAGCGGGACCTTGGTGCCGGAATGTTCAGGTCCCGCTCGGCAAGCGGGACCTACTTTATGCCTCGCAAACTTGCGTAGGTCCCGCTTGCCGAGCGGGACCTACTTTATGCCTCGCAAACTTGCGTAGGTCCCGCTCGGCAAGCGGGACCTACTTTACGCCTCGCAAACTTGCGTAGGTCCCGCTTGCCGAGCGGGACCTTGGTGCCGGAATGTTCAGGTCCCGCTCGGCAAGCGGGACCTACTTTATGCCTCGCAAATTTGCGTAGGTCCCGCTCGGCAAGCGGGACCTACTTTATGCCTCGCAAACTTGACTATAGGAATTGTCCTGCTCAACCGCCACTTCCTGGCCTATAGTTGGTTAGCCCTTGACGGCTTGGAAACCGGCAGGGCTTCGAGGGGAGGAATTCATGACATCGAAAATACTCATCGTCGAAGACGACGAGATGAATCGGGACATGCTGTCGCGCCGGCTGGAATTGCATGGTTACCAGATCATTCTGGCAAGTAATGGCTTCGAGGGTATCGCCCTCGCCAGCGCGGCTGCGCCAGACCTGATTTTGATGGACATGAGTCTTCCCGACATTGACGGTTGGGAAACGACCCGCCGTCTTAAAGCGAATCCGCTCACCCGACACATTCCCGTGGTCGCTCTGACGGCCCATGCGATGGTCGAGGATCGTGAGAAAGCCCTTCAGGCCGGCTGCGACGACTACGACACGAAGCCTGTCGATTTGCCTCGATTACTGGCAATAATGCAAGCACTGCTCACTCTGGAGGTCGCGCGATGAGCCACGCCGGATCCCTGCTGCTGGTGGACGATGAAGAAATGAACCGGGACATGCTCAGCCGCAGGCTCGAGCTGCACGGCTACGTGGTGACCTCGGTGGAGAGCGGCCGGGCATGCGCTCGCCCTGCTTGGACAGCAAGACTTCGATATGGTTCTGCTGGACGTCATGATGCCCGAGATGAACGGTTTGCAAGTCCTGCAGAGCATCCGCGCGGAGCACACGCCCGCGGAACTGCCGGTCATCATGGTCACTGCCAAGACCCAAAGCGAAGACCTGGTCGAGGCGTTTCAGCTCGGCGCCAACGATTACATCACGAAACCTGTGGACATGCCGATCGCGCTGGCGCGCATCGCGACACAGATGTCGCTGAAGCGGGCTCAGGCCGCCCTGCGCGACAGCGAAACACGCTACGCCCTGGCCGCGCGCGGCGCCAACGACGGACTTTGGGATTGGAACCTGGTCAGCAACGAAGTCTATTTCTCACCGCGCTGGAAAGCGATGCTGGGCTACGAAGAACAAGACATCGGCACAAGTCAGGACGAATGGTTCAAACGCATTCATCCCGATGACCTCCTGCGCGTAAAAGGCGATATCGCGGCCCACCAGGCGGGAAAAACGCCAAGCTATGAGAATGAGCATCGCATGATGCATCACGACGGCAATTACCGGTGGATGCTGAGCAGGGCCGCGGCCGTCCGTGACCTGAACGGACGCGCCGTGCCGCATGGCCGGCTCACAAACCGACATTACCGCCGGGACCGTGGCCGACGCGCTTACCGGGCTGCCCAATCGCATCCTGTTTGTCGATCGTCTGCAGCAGGCCATTGAACGCTCCAAGCGGAATCGCGATTACATCTTCGCCGTGTTCTTCCTCGACCTGGATCGGTTCAAAGTCATCAACGACAGCCTGGGGCATTTGATCGGCGATCAGCTGCTGATGGGTATCGCCCGACGGCTGGAAGCGTGCCTGCGCTCCTCCGATACGATCGCCCGCATTGGCGGCGACAGCACCGTGGCTCGATTGGGAGGCGATGAGTTCACCATCCTGGTCGATCAGGTCACCGAGCGCGGCGGATGTCTCCATCGTTGCCGAACGGCTCGTGAAGGCCTGTGCGGCGCCGTTCATCCTGGGCGGCAACGAGGTGTTCACCTCCGCGAGCGTCGGCATCGCCATGGGTGGATCGGTCACTGATCGGCCGGAGGATCTGCTGCGGGACGCCGATACGGCGCTCTACTGCGCCAAAGCGCGTGGCCGGTCTCGCTTCGAGATCTTCGACGCCGCCATGCGCGCTCAGGCCATCACGCGCATGGAGATGGAAACCGACCTGCGCCGCGCCCTCGAAAGGCAAGAGTTCTGCCTGCATTACCAACCGATTCTGTCGCTGACGACTGGTTCGATCATCGGGTTCGAGGCGCTGGTGCGCTGGCAACATCCCACGCGCGGACTGGTGAGCCCGGCCGAGTTCATTCCCGTCGCGGAAGAGACCAAGTTGATTGTCCCGCTGGGCGCCTGGGTGCTGCGCGAGGCGTGCACGCACATGAGCGATTGGCAGAAGCAATTCCCGTCGGACCCGCCGCTGCTCATCAGCGTGAACGTCTCGACCAGGCAATTCTTGCAAGCCGACCTGGTCGCTCAGGTGAGCCAGGTGTTGGCGGAAACCGGCTTGCCGGCCACCAGCCTCAAGCTGGAGATCACCGAAAGCGCGATCATGGATGATCCGGAAGCCGCCGCGAAGCTGCTCGCCCAGTTACGCGCCATCGGCATTCAGGTCGGCATCGACGATTTTGGCACGGGACATTCCTCCTTGAGCTATTTGCACCGCTTCCCGGTCGACACTTTGAAAATCGACCGCTCCTTCGTCAACCGCATTGAAGCTTCCGACGAGCATGCGGAGATCGTTCAAGCGATCGTGACCTTGGCACATAATCTCAACATGGATGTCGTCGCAGAAGGTGTTGAAACAGCGGTGCAGAGCGGTCTTCTCCGGTCGATGTCCTGCGAATACGGCCAGGGTTATCTCTTCTCCAAACCTGTTGCCCAGGATGCCGTCGCAAATCTGCTGATCGCCAACAAACGCTCGCCGATAGAACAGCCTGTTGTGATCGGGTAGATTTTTTGCCGGCAGTTTGTAGTCTGTAATTCAACAGTGCTATGTCCGTAGGTCAGCCTTTCCAGGCTGACGTGGCTAGCTCCAACGCGATTGCGCGGTTTGGGTCAGGCTGGAAAGCCTGACCTACGAATCCGCTAACAAACCCAAGGTTGGGACGACCGATGTCCGATCAACCGGCAAACGTGCATGCGGCGCCCATCAAGGAAATTCACGTTCTGTGGCTGACTGCCGGCCTTGGCTGCGACGGCGACACCATCGCCGTCACCGCCGCCACTCAGCCGTCCATCGAGGATGTCCTCCTTGGTGGCATCCCCGGTCTTCCCAAAGTCCACCTGCACAATCCCGTGCTCGCCTACCAGAACGGTGACGACTTCCTCAAGAACTGGTATCTCGCTGAACAGGGGAAACTCGGCCCCTTTATCCTGGTGGTCGAAGGGTCAATTCCCGACGAGAAGAACAAGGCCGAGGGCTACTGGGCGGCGTTCGGCACCGACAAGCAAACGGGGCAGCCGATCCCCACCTGTTCCTGGATCGACCGTTTGGCCCCCAAGGCGTGGGGAGTGGTCGCGGCCGGCACCTGCGCCACCTACGGCGGAATACATGCCATGGCGGGCAACCCGACGGGATGCATGGGGCTGGCGGACTACCTCGGCTGGCAGTGGCGATCGGCGGGAGGCCTGCCGATTGTTTGCGTGCCCGGTTGCCCGGTGCAGCCCGACAACTTCATGGAGACGCTGCTTTACCTTGTCAATCAGGCGGTCGGCCGGGCCCCCATGATCCCGCTCGATGCCATGCTGCGCCCGACGTGGCTTTTCGGCGCGACGGTGCATGAAGGCTGCGACCGCGCCGGCTACTATGAGCAAGGCGATTTCGCCAATGCTTACGGATCGCCCAAGTGCATCGTCAAGCTGGGCTGCTGGGGGCCGGTTGTTCAATGCAACGTCGGCAAACGCGGGTGGATCAACGGCGTCGGCGGCTGCGCCAACGTCGGCGGCGTTTGCATCGGCTGCACGATGCCTGGGTTTCCGGACAAGTTCATGCCGTTTCTCGATGAACCGCCCGGCGCCAAGCTTTCGACCTCGGCCATCATGCTTTACGGGCGCACGATTCGGGCACTGCGCCAATTTACCCAGGCCTCGATGAATCGGGAGCCTGATCGGCACAGTGAGCAAGGATCTCGCTCATGACGCAGCAAGACGCCGAGGCGGTTCTTCAGACGTTGGCCGCGTTCCAGGGGCCAAACCTTCCGCGTGGACAAGGCCGAGTCCTCGTTGCTGCAACGCAAGCACGATAACGACTCGTCGCAGGCCAAGCTGCTCAAAGCCGAGGCGCGCTATCGCACGCTGGTCGAGCAACTCCCGGCCGTCACCTTCATGGCCGCGCTCGATGAAGGAATCAATGAACTTTACGTCAGCCCACAGATCGAGCGGCTGCTCGGTTTCACCCAGAAACAGTGGCTGGAAGATCCCGTGTTGTGGTACCGCCAGTTGCACCCGGACGATCAGTTGCGCTGGCATACCGAGTTCGCGCGGACCTGTTCCACTGGAGCGTCGTTCCGATCCGAGTACCGTTTTCTGACCCGCGACGGCCGTGTGGTTTGGGTGCATGGCGAGGCCCAGGTGGTTCGGGACGAAGTGGGCCGGCCGATTTTTCTGCAAGGAATCGCCTTCGACATCACCGAACGCAAAAACGCCGAGGAATCGCTGCAGCGGATGCACGATAACCTGGAGCGGCAGGTTACGGAGCGGACCGCGAACTGGGCAGGGCCAACGAGGTGCTTCAAGAGGAGATTCACGAACGCAAGCGGGCCGAGAACCGTTTCCGCACCATCGTGGAAGCGGCCCCGAGTGCGACCGTCATGGTCAACCAATCGGGCACGATCGTGCTCATCAATTCCCTGACCGAGACCTTGTTCGGTTACAGCCGCGACGAACTGGTGGGGAAGACGGTCGACATCCTGGTTCCCGAACGCTTTCGCGGTCCGCATCCGAGCTATCGCGGCAAATTCTTTGAAGACCCCAAGACGCGATCGATGGGGAGCGGCCGCGATCTCTTTGGCCGGCGCCGCGACGGCAGCGAATTCCCCGTCGAAATCGGCCTCAACCCGATCGAGACGCCGGACGGACTCATGGTGCTCAGCGCTATCGTCGACATCACGGAACGCAAGCGTGCCGACGAGGAGCTGCGCCGCGTCAACAACGAGTTGGCTCGAGCCCACGAAAAAGCGCTGGAAGCCAGCAAGGTCAAGAGCGCGTTTCTGGCCAACATGAGCCACGAACTGCGCACGCCTCTCAACGCCATCATCGGCTACAGCGAATTGCTGCAAGAGTTGGCTTCGCGCAGAGGCCAGCCTGACGCCCTGCCCGACCTGGCCAAGATCAACCGCGCCGGCAAGCATCTGCTGGAGCTCATCAATGACATCCTCGACATTTCCAAGATCGAGGCGGGCAAAATGCAGATGTATCTGCAGGATTTCGTCGTCGCTGATCTCGTCCACGAAACGATGGCCACCATCAAGCCGCTCGTGGAGAAGAACGGCAATGTCTTGAAGGCGGACCTGGCGGAGAATCTGGGCACCATCCACGCGGACATGACACGGGTCCGCCAGACCTTGCTGAACTTGCTAAGCAACGCCTGCAAGTTCACGCAAAAAGGGACGATCACGCTGACCGTCAGGCGCGCATCGACAAACGGTTGCGACTGGCTCGATTTCCACGTCTCCGACAACGGGATCGGCATGACGGCCGAGCAAATCGGGCGCCTGTTTCAAGCCTTCTCCCAGGCTGATGCCTCCACGACACGCAAGTATGGCGGCACGGGCCTCGGCCTGGCGATTACGCGAAAGATCTGCCAGATGATGGGCGGCGACGTTACCGCGGTGAGCGAGATGGGCAAGGGTTCCACGTTCACGGCGCGCCTCCCGGCAGTCGTCGTCACCGCGCCGACGATTTGATTTTTGTGGTCGGGTTCACTCGATGAATGAGGCTGGGCAGAAGCGGAGACGTTGTTCGTCTCAAATGCATTGCGCAATTCGTTGCCCAAAAATGGCATATGGTTTGCTCATTCTTGAAGCCATTGATCGGCTTAACGTCCTCTGGCCTCTTCGCATTCCGTTTATTGGCGTGCGATTCCGATTAAATTCCCGGCCAATCGCAAGTGGACCGCCAAGGCCTTATAATGTGGCACATCAGTTGCTTACGTCGTTTGACAATGAAACATGGCTAAGCGGAGAGATCATGAGAATCTGGCCCGGTCGATCTTACCCCCTTGGCGCGATGTGGGACGGTGCCGGCGTGAATTTCGCTCTTTTCGCGGAGAACGCCTCCAAGGTTGAGCTGTGCCTCTTCGATGATGTTAATGCCACGAAGGAGGCCAAGTGCATCGTACTGGGCGAACGCACCGAGCAGGTGTCGCATAGCTACCTCCCCGATGTGTTGCCTGGCCAACTTTACGGTTATCGCGTTCACGGCCCGTATGAGCCCGCCAAGGGCCATCGTTTCAATCCTCATAAAGTCTTGCTGGACCCCTACAGCCGTTCGATCGGGCGGGAATTGCGTTGGGCCGATGAACTGTTCGGTTACAGGGTGGGCAACGAGGCCGCCGACCTTGGATTTGACGATCGGGACAGTGCTCCCTTTGCCCCGCTTTCCGTGGTGGTCGATTCGGCGTTCACGTGGGGTGACGACCGCCCGCCGCGCGTGCCCTGGCATAAGACGCTCATTTACGAGCTGCACGTTAAGGGCTTTACCAAGCTCCATCCCGGGGTGCCTGAGAAACTCCGCGGCACTTATGCCGGCCTTGCGTCGGAGGGGGCAATTCAACATCTCAAAGACCTGGGAGTGACGGCAGTCGAGCTATTGCCGATCCACCATCATGTCAACGATCGCCACCTCCTCGAAAAGGGCCTTACCAATTACTGGGGTTACAATACGCTGGCCTTCTTCGCGCCTGAGCCTGCCTATGTCGCGACCGCCATTCCTCAAGATGCCGTGCAGCAGTTCAAGATGATGGTGCGTTCGCTCCATGCGGCGGGGATGGAAGTGATTTTGGATGTGGTCTATAACCACACGGCCGAGGGCAACCAACTCGGACCCACGCTGTCGATGCGGGGCATCGACAACGCCTGCTATTACCGGCTTTCGCCTGAAAATCCGCGTCACTACATGGATTTCACGGGATGCGGCAACACCCTCAACATGCAGCATCCGCGCGTCCTGCAGCTTATCATGGACAGCTTGCGTTACTGGGTGCTGGAAATGCACGTGGACGGCTTCCGCTTCGACCTCGCGAGCACTTTGGCCCGCGAGCTGTTCGCCGTCAATCGGCTGGGGGCCTTCTTCGACATCATCCAGCAGGATCCCGTGTTGTCGCAGGTCAAGTTGATCGCCGAACCCTGGGACGTTGGCGAGGGTGGTTATCAGGTCGGCAATTTCCCCATCTTGTGGGCCGAGTGGAACGGCAAGTACCGCGACAACGTCCGCCGATTCTGGAAGGGAGACGGTGCCACCGCGTCGGAATTCGCCACCCGGCTCAGCGGCAGCAGCGACCTGTATCAGGACAACGGCCGCAACCCTCATGCGAGCATCAATTTCGTCACCTGCCATGACGGCTTCACCTTGCAAGATCTGGTCAGCTACAACGACAAACACAACGAGGCTAACGGCGAGGAAAGCCGTGACGGCACCAATGACAACAATTCGTGGAATTGCGGTGCGGAAGGACCCACGCAGGACCAGGCCATTAAGGCCCTTCGCCAGCAGCAGAAACGCAATCTCGCAGCCACGCTGCTGCTCTCCCAGGGCGTGCCGATGCTCCTGGGCGGGGATGAGTTGAGCCACACGCAAAAGGGCAACAACAACGCCTACTGCCAGGACAATGAACTTACATGGCTGAATTGGGAACTGGATGTCGAGCAACGGGACTTTCTGGAATTTGTCCGCACGGTCATTCGGGTTTGGCAAGAAAACCCGGTGTTTCACCGACGCAAATTCTTCAAGGGCCGGGCTATTCGCGGCTCGGACATCAAGGACATTTCCTGGTTCGAGCCATCGGGGCAGGAGATGTGCGATGACGCCTGGAATGCCGGCTTCGTCAAATGCCTCGGGGCCCGGTTGGCCGGCGATTTGATCGGCGACAGGGACGAACGCGGCGAACCGCTCGTTGGCGACACCGTGCTGCTGCTCCTCAACGCCCATCATGAAGCACTGCCATTCACATTGCCCAAGGCCAAGGCGGAGCATCGCTGGGAACGGCTGCTCGACACCGCCGAGCGCGGCACGGATCCGGTTTTCATCGAAGCGGGCCAACAATACGCGCTGCAAGCTCGTTCCTTCGCGGTGCTGCGAACGCGCCTGCGCGAGGAGCCCCCGCCGACAGTTTCCGTCGCGCAGGCAGAATCACTTCGCAAGGATGTACGTCGGCAACCGGCATCTCCACGGGACAAGTGATCATCAACTGTCTGGGGGGCCAATGTCATGCCAAAACGAAGATTGCCGGTCGGCGCCGAAGTTCAGCCGGATGGCAGCGTGCACTTTCGCGTGTGGGCGCCAAAGAGGCGAAAAGTGGAGGTCGTGCTGGAAAACGCCGGGCAACCAGGCGCTGCCGAGGCACTGGCCGCGGAAGGCAACGGTTATTTTTCCGGCCGAGTGGCTTCGGCCCGCCCCGGCACGATTTATCGCTTTCGGCTCGACGGCGATTCATACCTTTATCCCGACCCCGTTTCGCGTTTCCAACCGGAAGGGGTGCACGGGCCCTCCCAGGTGATCGATCCCAGCGACTTTCCCTGGACCGACGCAAGCTGGCGCGGCGTTCCCCGCGAAGGGCAAGTGATCTATGAGATGCATATCGGCACCTTCACGCCGGAAGGCACGTGGGCGGCGGGCATGGGCGAATTGGCCGAGCTTGCCGCGCTGGGTGTGACCGTTCTGGAAGTCATGCCTGTCGCGGAGTTTCCAGGGCGATTCGGCTGGGGTTACGATGGAGTCAACCTCTTCGCGCCAACCAGACTTTACGGCACGCCCAACGATTTGCGCCGTTTTGTGGACCGCGCCCACGCCGAGGGCCTGGGCGTCATCCTGGATGTCGTTTACAATCACGTCGGTCCCGACGGCAATTACCTCAAACAATTTGCGGAGGATTATTTCACCGACCGCTATGCCAATGAGTGGGGCGAAGCGATCAACTTCGACGGTGAAAATGCCGGCCCCGTTCGCGAGTTCTTCCTCGCCAACGCCGCCTACTGGATCGACGAGTTCCACATTGACGGACTGCGGCTCGATGCCACGCAGCAGATTTTCGACTCTTCGTCTGAGCACATCCTGGCCGCCATTGCCCGTGGCGTGCGCGCAGCCGCCAAGGGGCGTTCCACATTTCTCGTCGCCGAGAACGAGCCGCAACTCGGCAAGCTGGTTCGGCCCATCGAGCGCGGCGGCTACGGCCTCGACGCACTTTGGAACGACGACTTCCACCACAGCGCCATCGTGGCTCTGAGCGGGCACAACGAGGCCTACTACACCGATTACCTGGGTGCGCCGCAGGAGTTCCTTTCCGCAAGTCAAGTGGGGTTTTCTTTATCAGGGCCAGCGCTACAAGTGGCAAAAGCAGCGGCGCGGCAGTCCGGTGCTCGACTTGCCGCCCGCGGCGTTCGTCATCTTCCTGCAAAATCACGACCAGATTGCCAACTCCGCGCGCGGTAAACGCTGCCATGCTCTGACAAGCCCAGGCCGCAATAGAGCGCTGACGGCGCTGATGATTTTGACACCTAGCACGCCCATGCTGTTCCAGGGCCAGGAGTTCGCCGCGTCCTGCCCGTTTTTTTATTTCGCGGACCACAACAAGGACCTCGCCAAATTGGTGCGCAAGGGTCGCGCCGAGTTTTTGGCCCAGTTTCGCAGCATCGCGCTTCCGGAAACCCAGGTTGGACTTCCCGACCCTAGCGATCCGCAAACCTTCGCATGTTGCAAGCTCGACTTCACGGAGCGGGACAGCCATAGCGAAGCATATGCGTTGCACAGGGACTTGCTGCGCTGCGCCGCCAGGTCGCAACATTTAGAACGCAGCGCCGTGGCGGCTTCGACGGAGCGGTTCTGGGCCAGCAAGCATTCGTTCTGCGTTTCTTCGACGAAACCGCAGGCGACCGACTCCTGGTCGTTAACCTTGGCCTGGACTTGCACCTCGATCCCGCGCCTGAACCATTGCTGGCGCCGCCGGAAGGGACCGAGTGGGAGGTCATCTGGTCCAGTGAGGCTCACGCTTACGGCGGCAACGGCACGCCGCCGCTGGACACCGAAGAGAATTGGCGTATTCCCGGCGAAGCCGCGATTGTCCTTGGTCCGCGAACCCGGAGGGAGAAATGAACGCCGCTCTCGTTCGCCAGGCCTGGACCGCCGACCGACCCGACAAGGAAGCCCTGCTCAGTCGCGAATGGCTGCTGACGAATGGGTTGGGCGGGTATGCTTCCGGGACCATCGCCGGGGCAGCCACGCGCCGCTACCACGGTCTTTTGATCGCCAACCTGCCCGCGCCCTTTGGACGGATGGTAATGCTCAACCATCTTTCCGAGTTGGTGCGACTGGAGGACGGAAACACCATTCGCATTGGAGCGGAGGAACGCACAGGCGGAGCCTTGGAATTGCACGGGGCCGATCATCTCACGGAGTTTCGCCTGGAAGCGGGCCTTCCGGTGTGGCGCTATGATCTGGGCGGGGTGGCGTTCGAGAAACTGATTTTCATGCCCCACCAGCAGAACAGTGTTCACGTCCATTACCGTTTGGTGGCGGGCGAATCATTGCAGATGGAGTTGCGTCCTTCCGTGCAATTTCGCCAACATGACTCGCCAGTCGGAGGACTCCAATCCGACCATTACAGCCTGAAGGCCGGGGACAACCGCTACGAATTGGCGATTGAAGGCGCGTTGCCGCCGTTGAGATTATGGCTTGATGGGCAGGCCAATGCCTTCACGATGGAGGGCAAGCTGCTGCCGGACATTCTGTACCGCGTCGAAGAAAGCCGCGGTTACGATGCCCGAGGAGAGCTCTGGAGTCCCGGGTATTTCCGAGCGGATTTGACTCGTGAAAACCAAATGACCTTGATCGCGTCGACGGAGGATTGGGAAACAATCCTGGCCATGACGCCGCATGATGCCCTCGAGGCCGAGCGCGAGCGCCGCAGCCATCTAATTGCCGCCGCCAACCCGGCCGTTCGAGAAGCCCCCGCGGCGGAGTGGGTGTTGGCCGCGGATCAATTCCTCATCACGCCCGTGGGCCGCATTGCGGATTCGACTCGAGCACATGCCGCCGGCGATGAAGCGCGCACAGTCATCGCCGGCTATCATTGGTTCACCGACTGGGGCCGCGACACCATGATCAGCCTGGAAGGCCTGACGCTGGTCACCGGCCGGCAGATCGAAGCCGGCTATATCCTGCGCACCTTCGCGCACTACATCCGCGACGGCCTGATTCCCAATCTTTTCCCGGAGGGAGAAAAGGAAGGACTCTACCACACCGCCGACGCCACGCTGTGGTTCTTTCATGCACTGGATCGCTATCTTGCCGCCACGGGCGACCGCGCCACCTTGCGGCTGCTGTTGCCGCGTCTGCTGGACATCGTCGAGCACCACCAACGCGGCACTCGTTTCGGCATCGGCGTCGATCCCGCGGACGGCTTGTTGCGTCAAGGCGCCGAGGGCTATCAACTCACATGGATGGACGCCAAGGTCGGCGATTGGGTCGTCACGCCGCGCCGCGGCAAGGCCGTCGAAATCAACGCCCTCTGGTATAACGCCCTGCGATTGCTTGAAGATTGGGTCCGCGAGGAGCAGGGGGCGAACGCCGCAATGCGGTTTTGCCGATGCGGCCGCCCAGGCTTGCCGTTCCTTTAATGAACGCTTTTGGTGCGGCGAGAAAGGGTATCTCTTCGACGTCGTTGACGGCGAACACGGCGATGATTCGGCATGCCGTCCCAACCAGATTTTCGCCTTGTCCCTCGAGCACGCCGTGCTCGAGCGTGATCGCTGGGCCGCGGTCTTGCATACCGTGCGCGATCGACTGCTTACGCCGTACGGCTTGCGTTCGCTGGCGCCGGGTCACCCCGACTACAAGGCGAAGTACTACGGCGACCTGCGGGCGCGCGACGCCGCCTACCATCAGGGCACGGTCTGGGCGTGGTTGATTGGCCCCTTCATCGATGCCTGGCTGCGTGTTCATCCCGACGACCGCGAGGCAGCGCGCGGATTCCTGGAAAGCTTCGAAAACCACCTGGGAGAGAGCTGCGTCGGTTCGATCAGCGAAATCTTCGATGCCGAGGAGCCGTTCACTGCCCCGCGGCTGCATCGCTCAGGCTTGGAGCGTAGCCGAGGTGCTGCGTAGTTGGTTGAAAACGGCCTAGGTTAAAACATGCCACAACTCGAAGACCTCCTGCGAAAGACGGCTGAATTGATCGATTCCCGGCGGCGCTTGCCCGAGGCGACTTACCGCCTGCAGTTCCACGCCGGCTTCACTTTCCGAGATGCCACTCGCCATCATTCCCTACTTGCGCGACCTGGGTATCACGCATGTCTACGCTTCTCCCTACTTGAAGGCCCGGCCCGGCAGCACCCACGGTTACGACATCACCGACCATCAGCTTCTCAACCCCGAAATTGGCACCGAAGAGGACTATGCCGCCTGGCTCGCCGCCTTGCGCGATCACCACATGGGCCAGATTCTCGACATTGTTCCCAACCACATGGGCATTGTCGGCAATGAAAATCGCTGGTGGAATGACGTCCTGGAAAACGGCCCCTCTTCGCCATACAGCGGCTATTTCGATATCGCCTGGCATGGTTCGCCGCGCCCGGAACTTAATGGACGGGTGCTCATTCCCATTCTCGGCGAGCCGTACGGCAAGGCTCTTGAGTCGGGTCAACTCCGCCTCGTCTTGCAGAACGGCGCCTTCCACATCCACTATTTCGAGCATCGTTTTCCCCTCGACCCGGGCACCTATGACGCCATCCTCCGCCACCGCTTCGATGAGCTGGAGCGATTGTTTGCCGGCGATGATCCCGCCCTGGTGGAATACCAGAGCATTCTCACCGCCGTGGGCCATTTGCCACCTCAGTCCGAAACGCAGCCCGCCAGGGTTGCGGAGCGGCAGCGCGAGAAAGATGTTATCAAACGCCGTTTGCAAACGCTGCTTCAGGTGCGCACGCGCCGCTGGCGGAGTTCCTGGACCGGACAGTGACCGTGTTCAACGGCACACCCGCTGATCGCAGAAGTTTTGACCTGCTCAGCAATCTGCTGGACCGCCAGGCCTATCGGTTGTCATTTTGGCGCGTCGCCGCCGACGAGATAAATTATCGCCGATTTTTCGACGTGAACGAGTTGGCGGCGCTGAGCATGGAGCGCCAGGAAGTGTTCGACGATACCCACAAGCTGATTCTGCGCTTGCTCGCCGAAGGTGCTGTCGACGGCCTGCGCATCGACCACGTGGACGGCTTGTACGATCCGCAAAAATACCTGCAACGGCTTCAGCAGCATTATGTGCTAAGTCTGGCAAAAGCGGTCATGACGTCCGACCCGGCTTTTCAGGGAGTGGCCTGGGACGCCATTGAAACCCAACTTCGAGACAAGATCGCCGATGCCGTGCGTGAAGGCCAACGCGGCCCCTTGTGGCGGCCGCTTTACATTGTCGTGGAAAAAATCCTGCAAACCGAGGAAGCCCTGCCCGAGGATTGGTCCATCCACGGGACTACCGGCTACGATTTCCTCAACCGTGTCAATGGGCTTTTCATTGATGGGCAAAGCGGGCCGGAATTCACGCGAATTTACCAGGGGTGGATCCAGGACGAAACGCCTTTTGCCGAATTGGCCCGTCAAAAAAAGACGCTCATCCTCGTGGAAGCCGTGGCCAGCGAACTGCACATGCTCGCCTACCAACTTGACCGCCTGGCCCAAAAGGACCGTTGGTCCCGCGACTTTACCCTGAATGGCCTGCGCCTGGCATTGCGGGAAGTCATCGTTTGTCTTCCCGTTTACCGAACTTATATCAGCTGACGAAGGCATCCGCGACACCGACCGCCGCTTTGTGGAGAGGGCGGTGCATCAGGCGATATTCGCGCAATCCGACCATGAGCCGGTTCGTCTATCAATTCGTCCGCAATAGTTTGCTGCTCGGTTACCCGGACGCCGCCACGGACGACGATAAAGCCGAGCAGCGCCATTTCGCCGGCAAATTTCAGCAGGTCTCCGCGCCGGTCATGGCCAAGGGCGTCGAGGACACGGCGTTTTACACGGCAAATCGCTTCCTGTCTTTGAATGAGGTCGGCGGCAACCCGGACCGTTTCGGCATGGCGCCCGACGCCTTGCATCGCCATTTGCAGGAGCGCCAGGCCAAGTGGCCCTATGCCCTCTCGCCGCTATCCACCCACGACACCAAGCGGGGTGAAGATGTACGTGCCCGCCTTAACGCTCTTTCGGAGTTGTCTGAGGAGTGGCGTGAAACCGTGAAGCGCTGGAGCCTCATGAACAACCGATTGCGGCAGAATGCGGATGACGCGCCCGTGCCCGATCCCAACGAGGAGTATTTTCTCTACCAAACGCTGCTGGGGACTTGGCCGCTAGAGCCTGGCACAGCGGAGGAACACACGGGTTTTGTTGGCCGAATTCAAGCCTATATGCTGAAAGCCTTGCATGAGGCCAAGGTGCATAGCAGCTGGGTCAACCCCAACACGGATTACGACGCGGCCATGCAGACGTTTATCGCCAGCGTGCTTGACGAGAGCGCCAACGCTATTTTTTTGAAGGACTTTCGAGCATTCCAGAAGCGCGTGAGCCAGTACGGGCTGGTCAATTCCCTGTCGCAAACGCTGCTCAGAATCGTCGCTCCCGGTGTTCCTGACACTTATCAGGGAACGGAGCTTTGGGATTTCAGCCTCGTCGATCCCGACAATCGTCGACCGGTGGACTATGAGCGGCGCAGGCTCATGCTGAAGGAATTGCAAACGCGCGCGGCAACAGCTCCTGGAGAGCTGGCGCGCGAATTGACCAAAACGATGGGCGACGGCCGAATTAAGATGTTTGTCACCTGGCTAGCACTGCGTTGTCGCCAGGCTCATCCAGGATTATTCTCCACGGGCGCCTTTCTACCTGTGGAAGTATCCGGCACCAAACGTGAGCACGCTTTTAGCTTCGTCCGCCGTCAAGGTGAAAAGGCGGCTCTCGTGGCCGTCCCTCGGCTGGTTGTTCATTTGGAGCCTGCTGGGGATTTTCCGCCGCACAAAGACACTTGGCAGGATACGCAGCCTTGTGCTGCCCGCGGATGATGCCGCCGCAATGCTACCGCAACGTCTTCACGGGCGAACATCTCAAGCCTGCCGTGGCGGATGGCCGCCGTAGCGTGGCGCTGGCTCAGGTTTTCGCGGACTTTCCAGTGGCCCTTTTCATCGCGGAGAAAGAGCATGGCGTCGCGCATTGAAGATTACGCCATGATCGGCGACTGCTACACGGCGGCGCTGGTGAGCCGCGACGGCTCCATCGATTGGCTTTGCTTGCCGCGCTTCGACTCTGGCCGCCTGCTTCGCCGCTCTGCTCGGCACACCCGCCAATGGCCGTTGGCTTCTGGCTCCCGCCGGCGAGGTCCGCGGCATCCGGCGCCGCTACCGCGACGGCACTCTCGTTCTCGATACTGAGTACGAGACGGACGACGGCGTCGTCGTCGTGACCGATTGCATGCCGGTGCGCGTTCAGGCGCCGGACCTGGTTCGGGTGGTGGAAGGCAAACGCGGCCAGGTGCGGATGCGGATGGAACTCGTCATCCGCTTCGATTACGGCTCCATCATTCCCTGGGTGCAGCAGATCGACGGCGGCATCTCCGCTATCGCCGGGCCCGACCGCCTCCTGCTGATTACGCCGGTGCCGCTTCATGGCGAGGGTTTCACGACCACGGCCGACTTCCTCGTGTCCGCCGGGCAGCGGGAGAACTTCACCCTGATCTGGCATCCGTCGCACGAAGAAATGCCGACGCCCATCGACCCATGGTGGGCTATTCGTGGAACCGAGCATTGGTGGCAAGAATGGTCGAGCCGCTGCACCTACCGGGGCGAGTGGCGTGACGCAGTGATGCGGTCGCTGATCACCCTCAAGGCCCTGACCTATGCGCCGACGGGCGGCATCGTCGCGGCGCCCACCACATCGCTGCCGGAGCATATCGGCGGCGTCCGCAACTGGGATTACCGCTATTGCTGGCTGCGGGACGCGACGTTTACGCTGTTCGCGCTGCTCAATACCGGCTACCTGGACGAAGCCCGCGCCTGGCGCAGCTGGCTGATGCGCTCGATCGCCGGTCGCCCTGCCGAGACACAGATCATGTACGGACTGGCCGGCGAGCGCCGACTTACCGAAATGGAGCTGCCCTGGCTCTCCGGTTATGAGGGTTCACGCCCGGTCCGCGTCGGCAATGCCGCTTCGCAGCAGTTCCAACTCGACGTCTACGGCGAAGTGCTCGACGCCCTCTACCACGCACGTGTGCTGGGTCTGGAGTCCGATGCCGGACGCCTGGTCGATTGGGCGGGCCCTGCTGGAATTTGTGGAGTCGGTTTGGCAGCAGCCCGACGAAGGAATCTGGGAGGTGCGCGGTCCGCGCCGCCACTTCACGCATTCCAAGGTCATGGCCTGGGTCGCGATGGATCGGGGCGTCAAGGCGATGGAAGCGCTTCGGATTGGAGGGGCCATTGGACCGATGGGGGAAGGTCCGCGACGACATCCACGCTCAGGTCTTGAAGGAGGGCTTCAATGCCGAGCTGGCCTCCTTCGTGCAATCTTATGGCTCCCGCGAGCTGGACGCGAGCCTGCTGATGATTCCGCTGGTGGGCTTCCTGCCGGCCCGCGATCCGCGCATGGTGGGAACGGTGGCGGCGATCCAACGCGGGCTGATGGCCGAGGGTTTCGTGGGACGTTACACATCGAAGGAAAACGTGGACGGCCTTCCTCCTGGCGAAGGCGTGTTTCTGCCTTGTAGGTTCTGGCTTGCGGATAACCTGCATCTGATGGGACGCGAAGCCGAGGCCCGGCAGATATTCGAACGACTGCTGGGACTGTGCAACGATGTCGGCCTTATCTCAGAGGAGTACGATCCTCAAACGCGTCGTCTGCTCGGCAATTTTCCGCAGGCTTTTTCGCACGTCGGTTTGGTCAACACAGCATTGAACTTGTCGCCGGCTCCAGGCCCGGCGGACACTCGACCAAAGTCGTGATACCATGCCTGCCCTCGTTTGCGCAGGCCATCGCGCGGATTGACGGCAATTCCCGGACTTGTGCTCCAATTGTCATTCAGGATGGCGTCTCCCCTCCTGCGAGCACGGCGTTCCAGTTCGGCATGTCGTTTGCATTTACTCTTTTTTAGCAGCGCCTGGCGAACGTAGCAGAGAAGCGCTGCACTGCACTCCAACTTTTTTTAGAGGGCATCATGGCTGATAGCATCAAAACAGCAGTGGGAAAAGCCGGCGATAAAATCGCCGAAACCGCGACCCGAGTTGGCCACAGGATAAGCGAAGGCGTCGAGAAGGCCACCGATTGGGCAAAGGAAAAACTTCACCAGGGCGGCAACCGCGCCGAGGAGGCTGCCCAAAGGGTTAAGCATGCTGCGCAGGAAAGTTGCTGCGGGACGGCGACATCCACGGACGACATCCAGGAGCACATGGACGTAGTTGGGTCCTGCGGTAACCTGCTTGGAACCGTCGACCGCGTCGAAGGCAATGCAATCAAGCTGACCAAAAGCGGAAGTCCAGACGGCCGGCATCACTTTATTCCGCTCAGTTGGGTGGCGCGTGTGGATGACCACGTCCACCTTTCGAAGAACTGCGGTGAGGCGAAAAGAGATTGGCAGACGGTTTGAGGCCTGCCCGTGTTTTTTCAAGCCCGTCCGAGACAACCGCCGGGAGTGGTTCTTCCCCCTCCCGGCGGCATCCATAATAAAAAGGAGACAAGCCATGCCTGAGAAACAGACTCTCGCGCGTGCGAAGAACGACAAACGCCAAGGCAAATCGCCCTCTACACAAGCTGGCGAGTTTGTGCGCGAGGAAATTCACCATATTCGTGAAGGCAAACATGGTGCCGCACTCGACCAAGCAGGCCATTGCGATCGGTTTGTCGAAAGCCAGACGCGCGGGTGTGGATTTGCCGCCGCCTGAGAAAGGCAAAACCACGGACCGAACCCGAAAGAGTGCCGAGCGAGCCTATGCAGCTGTACGGACCAAGAGGAATCAAGCCAAACAGCAACGAACAGCCAGGTAATCCATTGTCAGACGAAGGGCATTTGAGCCATTTTGTGGCCGGCGGTATTGAACTGAAAGGATAAGCCTTGAGCCCCATAACCGACAAGACTGCACCACGGTTGGTCGCAACGGGCATTCCTGGGCTGGACGACGTGCTCGGAGGAGGCTTTACGCCCAACCGCATCTACCTTGTCGAAGGCAATCCTGGATCGGGAAAAACGACGCTAGCGCTGCGCTGGCTGCTCGAAGGAGAGCGGCTTGGTGAGAAAGGGATCTACGTTACTCTTTCCGAGACGAAGGCCGAACTCACCGCCGTGGCCAGATCCCACAGCTGGTCGCTTTCTGGCATCACCATTCTCGAATTGGTGGCGCCGGAATCAGAACTGGAGCCGGAGAATCAGCACGCGATGTTCCAGCCGTCGGAAATCGAACTGAGCGTCACCACCAAGGCCATTCTCGCTGAAGTCGAACGGACCAAGCCAGGCCGCCTCGTCCTCGATTCACTTTCGGAAATGAGACTGCTGGCCCAAAGTCCGTTGCGCTACCGGCGGCAGATCCTGGCCCTCAAGCAATTCTTCATCGGCCGGGAATGCACCGTGTTGCTAATTGATGACCTGACCTCGGAGTCGGACGATCTCCAACTGCAGAGCATCGCCCACGGCGTCTTGAGCCTGGAACAGCTCTCACCTGAATACGGGGCCGAGCGGCGACGCCTGCGGATTACCAAACTTCGAGGGCAGAAGTATCGTGGCGGCTATCACGACTTCGTCATCGAGAAGGGTGGGCTGGACGTTTTCCCGCGCCTTGTCGCTGGGGAACACACCAACGGCTCAAAGCGCGGTTTGCTCAAGTCGGACAACCCCGAGCTGGAAATGCTCCTCTGCGGGGGCCTGCAGTATGGCACCAGCGTGGTGCTCATCGGGCCGGCAGGAAGCGGGAAATCGACCATGGCCATTCAGTTTGCGCGGGCAGCGGCCGCCCGGGGCGAAAGGGCCGTCGTCTTCGCCTTCGACGAGCGTGTAGAGACCATCCTCGAGCGGATGAGCGGTCTGGGAATGGATATCACCGCGCCTGTCGAGTCAGGTCTAATCACCATCCAGCCGATTAACACAGCAGAACTCTCGCCTGGCGAGTTTGCTCACTATGTCGCCGGTCAGCCGAAGGCGTCGATGGCAAACCGGCTGCGAAAGTCATCATCATCGACAGCCTGAACGGCTACCTCAATGCGATGCCGGAAGAGCGGTTCCTAACTTCCCAGCTCCACGAACTCCTCACCTACCTCGGGCACAAAGGAATTGTGACATTCCTTGTGGTCGCCCAACACGGCCTGATCGGGCACATGGAGACGCCCATCGACACGACCTACCTCGCCGACACGGTTATTCTCTTCCGATACTTTGAGGCGGCAGGTGAGGTCCGGCAGGCCATATCCGTGGTCAAGAAACGCAGCGGCAAGCACGAACGGACGATCCGGGAGCTTCGCCTTTGCGACAAGGGTATCGTGATCGGCAAGCCGCTGCGCGATTTCCAGGGGGTGCTCAGCGGCATTCCAACGTTTCGCGGGTTGAATGATGTGCTCATGGAGGCGAAGGATGCCTGACCGAGCAGAGAAACTGGAGCAGCGAGTGCTCGTATTAGCACCAACGGCACGAGACGCCGCGACGAGCCAGGACATTCTTGCCGGCGCCGGTGTTCATTGCTTCGTCTGCGGCAGCATCCGGGAGGTCTGTCGTGAAGCCGCCGGTGGGGCCGGGGCGGCCATCGTGACCGCGGAAGCTGTGGTCGGCGACAAAGATCGCTGCCTCAACGAGTTTCTTCGGACTCAGCCGCCGTGGTCGGATTTGCCTCTGATCGTCCTCACCCCGTCAGATCCCGACTCTTCGAGACTCCTGAAAACGTTGGCCGCGGTTGGGCACGCCACGCTGATGAAGCGTCCGGTACAGGTGTCGACGCTTGTCAGCACGGTCCAAACGGCTCTTCGGGATCGGCGGCGGCAATATGCGGTGCGCGGCTATCTCGCCGAGGAGCGGCGTGCCGCGGAGGAGGCCGATCGGCGGAAAGACGACTTCATTGCGCTGCTTGCTCATGAGCTCAGAAATCCGCTAGCCCCCATTCGCAACGGCCTGCAGGTGATGCGGCTCGCCGCCGGGGACGCAAACGCCATTGCCCAGGCCCGAGTGATGATGGATCGGCACCTGGGCCACATGGTGCGGCTCATCGACGACTTGCTAGACATTTCACGTATCAGCCGCAACAAGATGGAGCTTCGCCGCTCCCGAGTCCTTCTCGCGGATATCGTAAGCAATGCCGTGGAGACGGTCCGGCCCGTCATTGAAGCCGAAGGCCACGAACTCACAATTTCGCTTCCGCCGCAGCCGATATTCCTCGACGCGGATCTTACGCGACTCGCCCAGGTGTTCACCAATCTTCTCACCAACAGCGCGAAATACACGGAACACGGAGGGCATATCTGGCTGGCAGCGGAACCACGGCGGGGTGAGGCGGTTGTGTCGGTGCGTGACAACGGGATTGGGATTCCGGAAGACGCGCTGTTGAATATCTTCAACATGTTCTCTCAAGTGGACCGGAGCATTGAGCGGTCCGCGGGAGGGCTTGGAATCGGCCTTGCTCTCGTCAAGGGCCTGGTCGAGATGCATGGGGGCACGGTGACGGCGTTTAGCGACGGACTCGGAAAGGGGAGCACCTTCGTGGTGCGCTTACCGATGCTGGAAAGCTGTCCAGAGCCAGGCACAACGACTTTTTCAGGCGATCATGCGACAAGGCGGGGTCCAAGGCAACGTATTCTCGCGGTTGATGACAATCGCGACTCGGCCGCTTCGTTGGCAATGATGCTCGAACTCCTGGGCAATGAAGTTGCAACGGCCCACGACGGCCTTGAGGCCATGGAGGCCGCGGAGCGGTTCCGACCGGATGTCGTTCTCATGGACATCGCGATGCCTCGGCTAAACGGACTTGAGGCGGCCCGCCGCATTCGGCAGCAGTCCTGGGGCAAGGCGATGGCCGTCATCGCCTTGACAGGATGGGGCCAGGACGGCGACAGGCAGCGATCGGCAGACGCTGGCTGCGACGGCCACCTTGTCAAGCCAGTTAGCCTTGCCGATTTGCAGAAGTTGCTGGATAAACTGGCGAAAACGGGACGGATTGGCCTGGCTCTGCGGTAATCGAATTTGCGGCATAGCGTTTGCGTTAACGAGAGCAACGGCCTCAGAGAATGCTGGATCGGCGAACAGACAGAGCGGTACAACGTGAGAGCTTTTCATTGCGATAATTGTCAGAACTTGTTGTTTTTTGAGAACGTGCGGTGCGTGCAATGTCAGTGCCAACTCGGCTACATGCCAGCATCTCAATCCCTCGGATCTTTTGAGCCGGCGGGGGACAATCTGTGGCGATCAACTGGCCAGTCCGCCAAGATGTTTCGTCCCTGCCGCAACTACGGTCAGGAAAACATATGCAATTGGACGGTAGAGGCAGAGGATCGCAATCCTCTTTGCCTGTCTTGCCGATTGACGGCCGTCATCCCTGATTTGACCAAATCGGACAACGCCGCCGCGTGGTACCGATTGGAAGTGGCGAAACGCCGGCTGCTTTACACGCTGCTGTGCCTTGGCTTGCCTTTCAAGGACCGCGCCGCGGAGCCGCAGTCGGGGTTGGCGTTTCAGTTCTTGGCATATCCACCCGATCCCCAGGGCTTGCCTGTGCTGACCGGCCACAACCATGGGCTCATCACCGTCAACATCGCCGAGGCCGATGACGCCCAGCGGGAAAGGCGCCGCCTGCAGATGGGCGAGCCGTACCGCACATTGCTCGGACACTTTCGTCACGAAATTGGGCATTTTTATTGGGATCAACTGATCAAGGGGGGCGCACTTCTGGAGCGTTTCCGGAATATATTCGGCGACGAAAGCGCTGACTACGCCCAGGCACTCCAGCGGCACCACGCCCAAGGGCCGCCTGCAAACTGGCAAGACTACTTTGTCAGTGCTTACGCCTCCGCTCACCCCTGGGAGGACTGGGCCGAAACCTGGGCGCATTACTTGCATATGGTCGATGCGCTTGAAACCGCCATGACCTGCGGCCTATCGCTCCGGCCCAAACGGAAGGACGAGCCGAAACTCAAAAATGATTTGGTGGTCGTCGGTTGCTGGTCAGAATCATTCGATGATTTGATCGACCACTGGTTTCCGCTTACGTATGTCTTGAACAATCTCAATCGTGGCCTGGGCTTGCAAGACGGATATCCGTTTGTGTTGTCCAAGCCGGCGATCGACAAACTGCGTTTTGTTCATGAGGTCGTGGGCGCGAGCCGTGGCAGAGCGTGACGCGGGAGGTCGGATTCCGGCACGCTGTTTGCATTGTCAAAGGCATTCGGAGTTCGGAGCGGGCGACATCACATCCTGTCGCCTTGGGGCAAAAAAGGAGCGAGCCATGCAAAACGATGACCAGATCATTCAGGCCAGGGAAATCGTGAAGGCGAAGCTCGGCCTTTACATCCATAGCGCGGTCTATGTCTTGGTAAATGTGGGCCTGGTTGCCACAAATCTTGGGACAAACCCGAAACGTCTATGGTTTCAATGGCCTTTGATGGGCTGGGGCGCAGGGCTTGCCCTGCATGCCGCGCTCGTTTTGGTTTGCGCTGAAGGTGGATCCATTCAAAAACGGATGATCGAAAGAGAACTGGCAAACGAAAATTAGGTCGAGCCTTCCTCTTTTGGACTGACCACAACATCGCCAATCGTCCCCGTGGCCGCGTCGTCGAATTCGCCTTCCCAGCGGGCCATCACGCATGTCGCCAGGCAGTTGCCGATCAAATTGACCGTTGTTCTGCCCATGTCCATCAAGGCATCGACGCCGAGCAGGATGCCCACGGCGCCAAGCGGCAGTCCAAACGACGCCAGCGTGCCCGCCAGGATCACCAGCGCCGCCCGCGGCACGCCCGCCGCGCCTTTGCTGGTGAGCATCAGCGTGACCATCATGACGATTTGCCGATCCCAGGTCAAATCCACGCCGGCCGCCTGAGCGACGAACATCGACGCCACGGCCAGGTAAAGGGTCGTCCCGTCAAGGTTGAAGGAGTATCCGGTTGGCATCACGAACGCCACAATGCGCTTGGGCACGCCGATCGTCTGCATGGCCAGCATCGCCTTGGGCAGGGCCGCCTCCGACGACGTTGTCGCAAAGGCGATCATCGCCGGTTCCTTGACCGCCCGTAGAAATCGCCGCAGGGGCAAGCGGGCCAGCGCGGCAATGGGCAAGAGCACCCCCAGCAGGAAAACGATGAGTGCTGCGTACAAAGTGACAATGAGCAGGCCGAGGTTAAGCAGCACATCCAGACCGCCGTGGCCCACGGTCACGGCAATGGCCGCCCCCACGCCGATCGGGGCGAACTTCATCACCAGGCCGACGAATTTGAACATCACCTCCGCGAGCGCATCCAACCAACCCAGCATGACCTCGCGAGGCTTGCCCCGCACCTGGGCCAACGCCACGCCGAACAGGATCGACCAAAACACGATTTGCAGAATCTCGTTTTTTGCCGCCGCATCAAAAACGCTCTGCGGCACGATGTGTTCGAGAACGCCCTTGAAGGTCGTCTGTTTGTCCGCGTACTCTTTGCCTTGCTCGGCCGAGGCGGTCAGACTGACACCCACGCCGGGTTCGGTCAGGTTGACGGCAACCAGGCCGATGAACAGCGCCAGGGTGGTGACAACCTCGAAGTAGATGAGCGACTTGACGGCGAGCCGGCCGACCCGCTTCATGTCGTCGCCATGGCCGGCGATGCCGACCACCAGAATCGAGAAAACCAGCGGCGTGATCAGCGATTTGATCATCCGCAAGAAAAGATTCGAAAGCGGCTCAAGTTCCTGGGCGATGTCGGGCACGGCCAACCCGAGAGCGGTGCCCGCGACCATCGAAATCAAAATCCATTGCGTCAGCGATAACTTGCGGAGCAACGTCAGCATCAGTCGAGTCCGAAGTGCAAAGAAAGCCTGGTGTCAGCAAGTATAGTAAAAAAGCACACCAACCCGAAGCGTAAGCGAGGAAACCTGCTGGTCCTCGCGTACGCTTCGGGTTGGTGTGGTTTAGCTTTACCTTGTTGTCCGATCAGCCGATCATTCTCCCTTGCCCTTTTTCTTGGCGGGTTGGACCGGCTCCTTGGGGTTCGGGAACAGCGGCGTATGGTCGAACACGTTGTTGGGCCGCAGCGTGAAGCCCGCCCAGCTCACGATGGTGGCGCCATTCCAGACGCCGTCGATCATGACGCCGTCCTCGGAATGCGGCTCGTGGAACATGCTCGAGCCGTGCCAGATCACGATGTTGCTGTCGACAATGTCCTCGTTATTGCAATACTTGGCCACGTCGCGATAGCGCAGCTGCTTGGGGTCATTCTTGGTCACCCAAAAATCGTGGTGGGTGCATTCCTCGTGATCGCCGAGGTGGCGCGACACGCCGGGCCGCATTGGCATCACATCATAAGCATAAGGCTCGCCGCGCGAGCTTTTCAACTTCGTGCTGGCCACGCGGAGCATGGTGAACTTGTACGGATCCCAGTCGGCAAAACCTTCCTTGCCGTCGTTGAACACCTTGTGGGTCGTCACGGACCCCAACTTGTTAGTGGGGGACATGGGCTCGGTTGTCTCCATGAGATAAGCGGTGTTGTGGTCGTTGCCGCCGATGTTGACGTTGACGCGCCAGTAGTAGTTGTGCATGTGCGGGAGCCATTCCCTGCCTTGCAGGTTCCGGCCGGTCGAGCCCATCTTGAAGACGATGCAGCCGTCGTCCTGGAAGTCGTATTCGATGAGGTAGCGGTAATTGACCGCGTGCAGGCAGGCCCACAAGACCATGGCATGGCCGCGGCGGACGCCGAAGTTATTCTTCCAGATGGGGCCGCGCTCACGCACCTCCTCACAAACGCAAGCCTCTTCGATGCCGCCGTTGTTGGCCGTGAGAAGTTTACCAAAGGGCCCCGCGTCGGCGGCCGACATGGGCGAGAGCTTGAAGTTGTAAGCGATGTCCCAGTAGCGCGGGGTGCCAGGTTGATACGGCACGAAGATGTCGCCCACGCGAGCGTCGCCGATGACCTGCATCCATTCCACATCGGGGGCCTTCTTGAACCAGGCGTTCTTGATGACCAGGCCGAAGCCGATCTCGTTGTCCCATTCAACCTTCCAGGCGGTTTCCATCACACCGTTGGGCGGGAAGGTTTGCTCGACGATTTTGGGCGCCTTGTCCGCACTCACCTTGGCCACCGCGGCGGCTGTGGGGTTCGGCGCTCCGCCCTGCTGACCCCCCGCCCCGGTGATAAGCAACAACAGCGCAGGCAGACCCAGACCAACAAATGTGGCAATCCGACGACACATTGACGTGCCTCCAGAACAATAGGATGGGATGGCAGACGTGGTGCCTTGGCGGAAACCGCCAGAAGAGCAGGAGAGTTTAGGCCACGGCCAGTTTCGGATGATTCTAGCACGGGGCGGCGCGAATGCAAGCTTTTAATTGTGGGCATCTTTCAAAACCAGTGCGTCAGGGGTTTTGCTGCAGGAGGTGCTGAAATGGCGGAAGCAGTCATTGTCGTTTTGTACCTTGTCAAGATTCACGAAATAGGACATAATGGCGGTGTGATTTGATGAGCGAGCGCCGGCGACAGCCGGCCTGCGTGGACTCTTTATTTGAAGGAGTTATGAATATCGCACAGCCTCAACCTGCCAAAGCAATTGGCAGCCATGCGTTGGAAGGTCAAGATCCGTGACAATGAACGTGTGGAAGACCCGCACCTTAGCATCATCCGTGGAACGACGGTTTGGCGTGTTTGCCTCCGAGACGGTCGCTTCATGGACGGCGGCAGCTGGAAAGACATGCCTGCTGGTTTGGAGCAAGCCATTACGGCGAATTGGCAGCACTTGTGCGAGGCGTGGGACAGGATGTATCCCGATAACCCCGTGAAACGAGACGACCAAGAAGATGAAGACGAAAACCCTTGACAAGCTGTTTCTGTTTGGCCCCGGCCTCAAGGGGATGCGCCTGGCCGGTTTGCCCGCAGCCCGGGTGCAGGGCCGGCAGTCGCTGGTTAACGCCCTGGGAGAAACGTCATCATCTGCTCTGTGGCTAGCGGTCAAAACCGGCGCGACGGAGCTCCCTGTTAGCCGAAGCGCTGCGCTTGCCTGCCAGTCGCCGCTCTCACCTCGGCGGGTTGCTGACGCTGCACACCCCGCGGACGGAAAGCATTCAACTGCTAACGGACCTATTTCATCCCTTTGTGTGGAGTCCTAATGGTTTTCGCCATTTGCCTTTTGATGAATTGGCTGAAGTGCTGGCCGACGACCGCCGTGGGGACTTATTCATCGGCGGTTACGCGGACATCGAGAATGACAGATTGATCCTGGTTCGCGGGGACCTGCGACGGTTGTCGGTTCCTCTGGCCATCTTCCTTCCTTCCGGCGGCGGTGAATTACCAGATCCGGCACGGTTGGCATTCACCGATTCCGGCAACACGGTTCGCCTTGGCGAATACGAAGCTGCCGCGGACGCCATCTTCTACGAAGCAGATCCGGAATTCCGCAGCCGGGTGCTCGCAAAAAGGCGTGCTGAGGAAAAGACGTTTGGCGCTTGCCTTCGCCGTTTGAGGCTGTTGCGCGGCCTGAAGCAATCCGATTTCGACAGCATCGCCGCGAAAACGATTGCCCGGATTGAACGGGGCCAAACCGAAGCGCCGCATGGTCATACGCTTGATGTGATAGCGGGCCGGCTCGACGTGGAGCCGGATGACATCCTAAGCTATTGACTACCATTTGCCACGTCAGCACGTCCTGTTTTGCTGGGCGTGGTGCTCCATCCGTTTTCCCAGTACCGCACGGCTGCACAGCTAAACAATAGGCGAACCAGCCCAGGTTAGGGGATAATCGCCTCAGGCAGCGCCTTCCGTAATTCAGCCTTCCCCGCTGCGGTCACCTTTGTGTCGCCGAGGTCCAAGGTTTGCAGCGATTTCAAGCTCGTTAGTTCTTTCAAGCCGGAGTCCGTCACGTGTGTCCCGTAAAGGCTCAGCGTCATTAACGACTCCAATCCGGTCAGCTCCTTAAGCCCAGCGTCCGTAACTGGTGTGTCGTAAAGGATGAGCGTCCGCAACGACTTCAGCCCACCTAATTCCTTTAGCACGGCGTCCGTCACTTCCGTGTGCCTCAAATCCAGCGACTGAAGCGACTTTAGCCCGGCTAGTTCTTTCAGGCCAGCGAATGTTAGGCGCGTCATCCCAAGGTCCACGGTCCGCAGGGACTCCAGCCCGGCCAGATCTTTCAGCCCAGCGCCTTTTATTTTTGTCCCACTGAGGCCAAGGGACTGCAGCGATTTCAGCGCGGTCAGCTCTTTCAGGCCGGCGTCCGTAACGCGCGTGTTGGTGAGGTTCAGCGACCGCAGCGATTTCAATGCGGTCAGCTCCTTCAAGCCAGCGTCAGTCACTTGCGTGTCGTGAAGGTTCAGCGACTGCAGCGACTTGAGCGCGGCCAACTCCTTCAGCCCGGCGTCAGTCACTTTCGTGTCGCTCAGATCAAGTGCTTGTAGCGACCGCAGCACCGCCAGTTCTTTCAGCGCGGTGTCAGTCACTCGGGATGGGTACAAGGACAGACCGAATGCCCGTTCTGGCTGAGCTAACTTACCAAGCACGCCTGGTTCCCAACGTGTAAACGCGAAAGCAGGTAATTCTCCTGCATTGCCCTTTTCCGCAGAATGAAAAAAAACAGGATTGACGAACTTGCCGGAACGATAAACAGGAGGATTGACGGCCATCTCTGGCATCCAGACGGCCGCGGCACCTGCCTTCTCCCAGGCGGCGATGACCTCTGCCGACAACGGCGCAGGAGTCTTCTCCTGTTGAGCCGCTAAGGTAGGCCCGGCCCCGATGAGACCTGCGGCCATCGCCACCATCCATACTCCACGGATCGTATGTCTCCGTCTAAGCGACACGAATGGCCTCCTGTTGGATGCGTTCGCGCATCCTTGGCCGCAGGTTGCCGGGGGTGCCTAGATCCACTGGATGCCCCAAAAGCCTTTCCAAAAATAGCTCCAAGCGCACCAGGCCAAAATATCCCGTGGGGCGGCTGAACTCAACGAGCAAATCCACATCGCTGTTCGGTTTGGCTTCGTCCCGAGCGACCGAGCCGAACAATGCCATTGACTTGACGCCGAATTCGGTTTGCAGTCGGTCCAGGTTTGCTTTGAGCAAGGCCACCACGTCAGCTCGATTCATTTTTGCACACGTGAAAAACTGCGTAGCAGGAATGCACGAAAGTCGAAAACACGAAAAAACTCCTTTGCCTTTTTCGTGTTTTCGTCTTTCGTGCTTTCGTGATTCTGAATTCTATTCTCCGGGCCGGCCTTACAGCCAGACCTTTTTGCTAACGCACCTGAAAAATCGCCTCAATCTCCACCGGACTGCCTCCAGGCAACGACGCCATCCCCACCGCGCTCCGCGTCCCCTTGCCGGCCTCCTCGCCGAAGACCTCGACCATTAAATCGCTGAAACCGTTAATGACCTGGGGATGCTGAGTAAAATCCGCCGTGGCGTTGACCATGCCGAACGTCTTGACGAGCCGCGTCACCTTGTCCAGGCTGCCGAGCTCCGCCTTGACCACGCTGAGAACTTGCAAACCGACCTGGCGAGCGACCGCTTTGCCCTTGGCCGCGTCGAAATCCTGACCGAGCCGGCCAACCACCGGCTTGCCGTCCACCGGCCAGGGGATCGTGCCAGAGATGAACAGCAAATCGCCAACGCGCATGGCGGCGACATAGGTATTGGTGGGCTTGGTCACGGTCGGCAATGATAGCTTGAGCTTGCGCACTTGCTCCTCGGCGCTGAAGGTCTTCTTTTCCTGGGCAGCGCTGCGGACTTCGCCGGGTAACTGGGGCTGCCAGCCCATGAAGACCACCACGCAAGCAATGATCACGCCAACAATCGACAGCATCTTTTTCATCGCCAACTCCTTGTTAGAAACCGGATCACCGCAACTCCAACTCCGCCCGCCGTCACCATCAATAAAAGCACCAGGCAAAGCGCCGTAACGTCGTGCGGCTGCCCGTAGTGCATACGATCGAACAGCTCGTGGGCGAACATTTTCCAGCCAGGCGTCTCAATACTCATCGCCACGGCTCCGATTTCGCCCAGGGCCAACGCGACAATCACCACGGCCATTGCCAGCCAGGTCCGCCGCAATGTGGGCCATACGAGATAGCGCAGCTGCTGCAGTGGGCTTGCCCCTTCCACTTCCAGGCTGTCGCGCAGCTCGCGCGGCATTAACCGCATGGCTGGCCACATGACCACCACGGCATACGGCAAAAATCGCAGCAAATGCGCCCAGAGCACAGGCAACGGCGATTCCGGCCCATAGTGCAGCGCCACCAGCAGCGGCTCAAAATCCACCTGATCCACCAGCGCCATGATGGTTTCCTTCAAACCCAGACCGATAATCGGCCCCGGCATCGACCAGGCCAGCGCCACCAAGACAAAAAGCAGACCGCGAAAGCGCGGCGCACCCGTCGGCCAACCAACACAACAGCAATGCAATCGAGGTGACGATCGCCGCGGAGGTCAACATGGTCAGCAGGCTTTTCCAAATCAGACCGGCGTCGCCTTTCATCATCCTGGCCACACGCTCGACCGTGGCCGGCCCCGACCACTGCATGGTGGTTTCCGGCTCCGCTGTCGCCGAACTCGAGCGCCTCCGCAGTCACGCTAACCTGGCCGGTCTTCCAAATCAGCGAAGCCACAGGAACCCCAGCGACGACGATCAGCATCACCATCGCAGCGGCAAACCACAGCCACCGTGCCCGGCCCAGCTGCAAACGTCTTGGTTCCGTCAACGAGGCGCCCAATGGCGGCAGCACATTGCCTTGCGCATCAGGCCCCAGCAAATGCCGACGGTAGCGGTGATCATCCACGGCAGGGACAGCATCACCGCCCGAGCCATCGCGTCGCCGCCGCCCAACGAAAATTCGTTGTACACCTCGCGGCGAATGTGTCGACGAGCATCATGTCGACGACGGCGATTTCGCCGCTGACCTGCAAAGCCACCCACGCGCAGGCGGCAACGATCGTCCCACGGCAGCGCGGCAAGGTCACGCTCAGCAGCACTCGCCACGGGCCGGCGGCCAGCAAAGCGTCTTCTTCCAGCTCCGGCTCCACCTGCAGCAACCCCTGGCCGACGATCAATATCACCCACGGCAGCGCCGCCTGGGCGTGAATCCAAATTGCCGGCGACAATCCCTCCGACCAGGGCCGGCCCGCCAGGGTCCATAATCCGGCCATTCCCAACGCGGCTTGCCAGGCGGTCGTCAACACGGGCAAGGGCACAAACAAGGTGATGACTGTAAGAAACCGCAAAGCGCGACGGCAGGGCAGGTCAGTGCGGTAGAGCAAGACTGCCGCCGCGGTGCCGAGGGGAATCGCCACACTTAGAGTGCCCGCGATCACCAGCAGCGTGTTGCGGGCCAGCAGCAGCCAACGATCTGCGTGAGGGGATGTGGGCTGACGGAACGTGTCCCATGCTTCCAGAAATGGCATCGTCAACGGCACGCCAACGATGGCCAACAGCAACACCAAGGCTATCCATCGCCAATGCGTCATTAGCGCTCAAACACCCCTTGTAGAACGGAATTCATTCCGTTCGGCATGTAGAACGGGATTCATTCCGTTCGGCACGTAGAACGGAATTCATTCCGTTCGGCGCTTACACGGCGTTTACTCGGCGTGCTGAACGGAATAAATTCCGTTCTACAACTCACTTGCCGTCGTCCGGAGGCGGGTTGGCCTTTTTCTTTGGGTCCATGCCTTTGACGCCCGTGCCCTTTGGCGCCGGATCCTCAAACGTCCTGACCGCAAGCGGCCGGACAAAGTCGCGGTGACGCAGACACATGATCTGGCCGTCGTTGCTGGCCAGGTAGATGCGGTCCGTCAGGTCGTTAGCCAGAGGCAACAACCAGTCGCGCACGTCCCACGTCGCCATGGTGTTGCCGCGCACGTAATCCAGGACCAGCATATTGCCCACGCGGTCCAATGCGTAGGCAAATTGTTGGTTGGTCGCCAAAAACTTGACCGCCGTGCTGTTCGACCACCTAACCTTGCCGGTGGTCCGTTCGAGGCGATAAAGGCCGCCATTGCTCACCGGCACGAACAAGTCGGCGTCCGTGACAAGGGGAGACACGTTGATGGCCGACTGGGCCGCGAAACGCCACGAGGGCGTCATCGACACGGTGTTGTAGGCGTAAAGGAAATAATCCTGGCCAGGCACATACAGCATCTGCTTGTGAGAAGCCGGCCTTGCCACCACGGCCCCCTCCACCTTGAATTCCGCGGTCTTTTCAGGATCGTCATCCGCGGGCGCCGATTTCTTGACAATGAACACCGCGCCGGCGTCGGTGGTCGCAATCACATAGTCGCGATTGATGACCGGCGTCAATGACAAGTCGCCCTTGGTCTCGAAATGCCACTGCCTGATAAGCTGCGGCGAGGAGACCATTTTGCCGCCGTCGGTCCTGCCTGCCCCGGCAATACGAAAGTTAGGCACGGCATAGCGCACCAGCCGGGTGCCGATGCAGGCAAAAAGCCAATTGCCATCGGCCACAGGCGCTGTCATCGGCGCTGATTCCAGCGTCATGCCGTAAATCGGCACGCTGCTGTCGTGCTCGATGGTGTACAGCAGTTGCTTGCCATTGTCACGATCCAGGGCATAAATCGTCTCGTGCCGGCAAGCGAAAATCACCTTGTCGTTAAAAGCGACCGGAAGAAGTGGGGAATACGGCAAGCCGGCCTGGGTGCGCCAGAGCGTATCGCCCGTGTCGGCATTGATGGCAACCACCGCCCCCTTCGCGGTCTGGGCCACCAGCAGCGTAAATGTCTTGCCGCGGATCAGCTGCAAGCTATAGAACCCGTCGCGGGTGCTATCGACCTTGACCCTGGTGTGCCATGCCATCTTGAGGTCGAGCCGTTCGAGGATCTCCCTTGCAGGCAGCTTGGGCTCGGTATAAATCCGCACGGGGCCTGGTTGCGAGAGCGCCGCCGCGGCCGCACCGAAAAACGCTAGACCGACAATGAGGTGTTTCATGGATTTATCTTTCCCGAATCGCTGACAACTCTGGAACATCCCCTATTATCACGCTAGCACGAACGCCGGGGCCATCCCAGCCCCATCGCTGCCCATAACGGCACCCAATCACCGGTTTCGTCGGCACAATTAGACCAAAGCGCATGTCCGGCAGGTTTTATCTCCGTTATGTTAGCCGGGTAGGCGTGCCTTGGTTTGTAGGTCAGGCTTCCAGCCTGACACACATATTGGTCAGGCTGGAAGCCTGACCTACTTAGGGAGAACACCATGCCCCCCCGGATATTGATTTTGTCCGCGTCCGTCGGCGCCGGCCATCTCCGCGCGGCCCAGGCCGTCGAACAGGCTTGCCATGAGGTGGTCCCCGATGCGAAGGTCCGCAATGTCGACATCCTGGATATGACCAACCGCGTCTTTCGGCGGGTTTATGGCCAGTTCTACCTTGACCTGATTAACAAGGCCCCGCATGTGCTTGGCTATTTCTACGACCTGCTCGACAAACCCAGCAGGTCCGGCCGCAACCGCAGCGACCGCTTGCGGCTGGTGGTCGAGAAAGCCAACCTCAAGAAATTCACCCGGTTTCTCCAGAGCGAACCGTGGGACATCGTCATCAACACCCATTTCCTGCCGGCGGAGATCATCGCCTCGCTGCGCAAGGCCGGCAAGATCGACGTTCCGCAGGTGACCGTGACGACCGACTTCGAGACCCATCGCCTTTGGGTCAACCAGCCGTGCGAACGCTACTTCACGGCCACGGACGAAGGGGCTCTCTACCTGCACTCCTGGGGCGTGCCGCGGGAGAATATCGTGACGACCGGGATCCCGGTGCACCCCGTTTTCAGCGTGCAAAAGGACCGTAAGGCACTTCTGGCCAAGCATGGCCTGGACGGCACGCGCCCCATCGTCCTGCAGCTAGGCGGCGGCTTCGGCGTCGGGCCGATCGAGAAGCTGTTCGGTGCCCTCCTGGAAGTGCCTAAACCGCTGCAGGTGGTTGCGGTGTGCGGCCGCAACGCGACTGTCAAGGCGGATCTCGACAAGCATCCCGTGCCGGACCGTCACAAGGTCAAGGTGCTGGGCTTCACCAAGGAGATCGACGAGCTGATGGCGGTCGCCGACCTGGTGATTTCCAAGCCCGGCGGCTTGACGACCTCGGAAACACTGGCGCGGGGAGCCGTGATGGCGATCGTCAATCCGATACCCGGCCAGGAAAGCCGCAACAGCGATTACCTGCTGGAAAGCGGTGCGGCCATCAAGGTGAACAATGTCGCTACGCTGCCGTATAAGGTCGCCGCGCTGCTGGGGGATGCGAAGCGGCTGGGACAGCTGCGCGAGAATGTGCGGCGGATTGCGCGGCCGCGGGCGGCAGTGGAGGTGGTGGAGAAGTCGCTGGAGTTTGTGGTTCGGCGCTGGTAAAATGTGACTGCCCCGGGTGCCATTGGCGGCAAGCCGCCACTTTCATGCGGCGAAGGAGGATTTGGCCATGCCGTTCCCGCTCGATTCCCAATTCGTCCGGCTTGCTCAACAAAAGCTTGGCCGTACTTTACCGCTTGGCTACGTTGCACGCATGTGCCGTGACAACGGCGGCGAGGTCTCGGCAGGAACGGATGTGTTTAACCTCTTCCCGATCCATGACTCCACCAACCGCAAACGAATCGCGCGAACATGCAACGATATCATTCGCGAGACGGCCTCGGCACGCGAATGGCCCGGTTTTCCAGCAGAAGCGCTGGCCATTGGGGACAACGGCGGAGGAGACAAACTCGTGTTTCTGCCTGACCCGGCGGCACCCCGATTCGCGGATGCGGTTTATTGGTGGGATCACGAAACTGGTGAGTTGCAATTGGTGGCCGGTGCTTTCGAAGAATTGTAGCAACACATAAAAAGAAAGGGCGGAACTGGCATATGAGCCGGGTCGTTTTAATAGGTCAAATAGGTGCGAATCGCGCGATGCCAGGAACACGGTCGAAGTCGTTATCATTGCTAGCCAGTTGGGTCAAGCCGCGTCCTTGCATCAAAGCAATCAGAAGTGCATCGCCACTGAGCAAGCCGTGCTGGATGCTGAGATCGCCAGCCAAAAGAACGTCTTGGCCGCCGACCGGCAAAATATGAATCCCGATAGCAATTATCTGGTCAAGCGCCACCCGAAAGGAGCGAAGTTTCGCGATCTCGGCGGGATGCCGCTTTAAGCGGTTGGCAATTCCGGCATAGGGCCAACCAAAGCTGGCGCAAGCCTCCAATGACATCAAGCGATGGGCCACGTCACTGAAGACATGGCTTGACGCAAACGCTTCGACTTCCTGCCGCCTGATGCGTTCAAGAAACTGGAAGCACGGTGGCCCAAAGGTCGGCTCAGGGGCGAGCGCGTAGACGAATGTGTTGGCATCGACAAAAATCTTTTGGCCGGCAACAATGTCGCCAAATGTCATGGTGACTCCTGGATTCCGAATTCAGGATCAAGAGCAATCCTGCGGACGACTTCGGGATCGCCGGTCCAACCTATCAATCCGTAAGTGAGCTTGGCACTCGTCGTTTCTTGTTGAATCGTGATTTTGACTCGCGCGTTTTCAGTTAGCGGCAAGGGTTTGTCCAGCTTGAGCGTGCCGTTCTGATAGGTCGCTTCAACTTCAAACGGCATGGATTAAGCTCCTTACGCGAGCAATTGCTATTCGGCGGTTGGCACTGCCAGCCGCGCCCACTGTTCGATGGCTTGCACGCGTCCATTATCAGGTGCATTGCCGCTCCTTGTCAAGCCAATGCAAAGACAGCTTGACCAGGGCGAGGGACCTAATTGGGTGCCACTGGCGGCAAGGCGCCAGCGGCACCCAATTTCGTTTTTCGTGCTTTCGTCTGTCGTGCTTTCGTGATGGCCTTTGGTCGCCCTACCTCCGCACCGTCCTCAGCGACAACCCCTGCATCTCATCCGCCAGCGCCCCGGCGTCGTAAACCGCCCGCAGCGCCTCGGTGAGGCCTTGCGAGTGGACCGCCACCGTGCGGGCTTGCTCATCGGTGTAAACGAAATCCCACACCAGCGACTGAATGTTGCCGTCGAACAGCAAGCCCACAACCTCGCCGGCTTTGTTGATCAGCGGGCTGCCCGAATTGCCGCCGGTGCTGTCCACCGTGCAGACGAAGTTCAGCGGCACCTTGAGGTTCAGCTTGCTCTTCCTGGCGATCCAACGCTGGGGCAAATCAAATGGGTACCTGTTTTTCTCCTCTTCCGCCTTCTGGTACAGACCCGCGAAGGTCGTTTCGAACGGCACGTGCTTGCCGTTTTCCTCGTAGCCCTTGACCGTGCCGAACGCCAGCCGCAGCGTGAAAGTCGCGTCGGGATAGGTGTTGGTACCCTCGACGGCAAACTTGGCCTTGGCGATCTTGTCGTAGGCCTGGCGCTTCGGCTCCTCGACCTGGTCCTCGATGATTTTGCGCACTGCCCGCGATTCTTTGTCGACAACCTTCGCGAGCAGAATCATCGGGTCTTTGCTCGCGTCGACGGCCGCACTGCCGCCGTCGTAAAGCTTCTTGCGGAGCTTGCTATCGCCCAGCTTGGTGCCCAGGACCAGTTCTGCGGCCCGCTCACGCGGCGATTTACCGGCCAGAACGCGTTGCACCAGCTCGTCGCTGTAGCCAAGCGTCTCGCACAGGAAGGTCAGCGCATCCGCGAGCTTGACGATTTCAAAATCGGGATAAATCGGCGGCTCCGCGACCAGTTTTTGCTCCAGCGATTTCTTACCGGAGTCGGTGAACTCCGCCAAACGTTTTTCGTTGGGCTTGGCAAACTCCTCGGCTGCCCGGACAAGTGTGCGGGCATACCCGAAATAGGTTGTGGACAGGCCGACGGCGCCTTCGAGCATGGTGTACCGCTTGATGTGCTTGGCCCTGATCGGCTCAACCTTGGCGATGGCGTCCCACGCATCCTCCAGCTCCTTCAGGTTGGGATTTTTGGCGACCGCCGCACGCAGCATTTTCTCGTCGGTCATTTTCTTTTTTAGCAGCGCCGGATCGAGCAAGCCTTCCAGACCGCCCTCACGGTTCTTGCGGCTATTGGCGATGTAAAACAGCAAGTCCTTCGCCTTGCGCTCAAATTCCTCACCACGGCCGCTGTAAACGCTCAGCATGACTTCGGTGCGATGCAAGCGGTCGAGAATCCATGGGTAGCCGACGTCGCGGAGGTATTCCAAATCGGCCACGGTGTTCAGACGATCGGTGTTGCCCGGATGGCCCGAGACAAAGACCAGCTCATCCTTGCCGGCGCCGGCCTTGCTCCACTTCAGGTAATGCTCGACCTTGATCGGCTTGCCGTTCTCGTAAACGCGGAAAAAACAGCAGTCAAGATCGTAGCGCGGATAGGCGAAGTTGTCGGCATCGCCGCCGTAAAAAGCGATTTGCTGCTCGGGGCGAAAACCAGGCGGACGTCGGTATAGCGTTTGAGACGATAGAGATGATACTGGCCGCCCTGGTAGAGCGTGATGACGTTGCTGCGCAGGCCGGTTTTGTCCTCGGAATCCTTCTCGATTTTGGCGATGGCGCCCCGGCGGGCCGCGAAGGCCTTGCCAGCTTCCATTTCCGGTTTCACGGCGGCCTTGACCTGATCCGTCACGTCGACAATCTCCATGAGCACGTTAAGCTCGAGGTCGACCGCCTTGATCTCCTCGGCCTTGGTTTTGGCGTAGAAGCCGTCCTTGACGTAGTCCTTTTTCTTGCTGCTGATCTCCTGGAGCGTTTCGAGACCGATGTGGTGGTTGGTCATCACCAGGCCGTCGGGAGAAACAAATGAGCCCGAGCCGCCGTTGTTGAAACGCACCGACGATTTTTGCACGTGTTCGAGCCATTTATCCGTGGGCTCGAAGCCGTATTTTTCCTTGAGGATCTTGCGGGGCGGGTTGTTGAAGAGCCACATGCCTTCGTCGGCACGGGCTTTTTTGGCGAGCATGGTCATGGTCAGGCCTGTAAGCAATACTAAACAAATTCGTTGACGTGTCACGGATCGTCTCCTTACCACAAAGTGTTATGCCAAATCCGAACCGTTGTCCTCCGGCGGCGGCTGGAAAATCTTGCCCAGGCCCGCCAATAACAGCACCACGGCCAGAAAACCAAACAAGAGCAGGGCGATGACCTGCTGCGTCACGGCCGGCAGGTCTTCGGTACCGCCAAAAAACTTGTCCACCTGCGGGCCGAAGTTGATGGCCTCTTGAATCTCAGGCGAAAAATTGAGAAAAGCGTTGAGAACACCCGCGAGGCTGCCGCCGGCGATCAACCCCGAAGCAAGCAGCATGCCAGGGCTGGTTTCACTTTTGGCGATGGCCCTGACCTCGGCCTCTGCATGGGCAGCCGCGTCCAGGGGAGCAGTCGCCGCCGCCTGCCGGCGTGCCTGGCTGGCAGCCACCATGTCCACCAACCAGCGCACCACGCCGCCGGCAAAGATTGGGGCGGAGTATTGCATGGGAATATAGACGCCGACCGCGAATGCCAGCGAGGAAACGCCGCAAAGCTCGAGGGCGATTGCAATGCAGGCGCCGATCATCACCAACGCCCAATTGAGTTTCTCCTTGAGCAACCCGTTGATGATGATTCCCATGACCTGCGTTTTGGGGGCCTTGAACTTCATGGCCACCTTGGTGCCCTGGATCACATAAAAGATTTTGCCGCCGTAGCCCACGGCATACAGACCTGGAGGGACATCCGCACGGTAAGGTGGGATTTTCAGTTTTTTTTCCTTGGTCGTCGCGGCACGTTCCTCGGCCTCGTTTTCCTTGTCGTTTTTCCAAAGGTGAAAAATCACCAGCTCGCGAATTTCCTGATTCCCCGGTCCGCGTTCCGAAATGGTTTGGTGGATCCTCTCCAATTCCTCGGTGGTGAGCTGGATTTTACCCAATGCCGAATCGGGTTGGAGCCACTCGTCACGTTGATCGATCGCGCCCGTAATGGTGGGATCAACCAAATAACAAACCTGTCCGGCGGAATCGACATAATACTTGCCGGCTTGGATTTCGACTTCACTGACGTTTTTGCCGGATTGGCGAATAGGAGGCATTTTTTCACCACCTTGGGGTCGCCAAACATGGAAAGTTTCGCCCCTATACGTTTCCTTTTCCGTCAACTCCGGAAGCTTGTCCTTCAGGTTCACCGGGGGCAGATTACGCTGGCTGTAGACGGTCCCAACGGCGTTGAAAAGCAATAATGTGCCCCCGATCACGAACGCCGATGTCAATGCTCCGATGAGGATGGCCCACTGCTGCAAACGCGGCGTGCCGCCAATCAGGAAACCGGTCTTGAGATCCTGAGACGTTGATCCACCGTTGCTGGCGGCGATGCAGACCACGCCGCCGATGGATAACGCCAGCACGGCGTCGGTGCTGCTTTTCATACCCAACGCCAGGAAAATGAGGCACGTAAGCAGCAAAGTGGCGACCGTCATTCCCGAAATGGGATTAGACGAGGAGCCGATCTCACCGGTCAAGCGAGAGGACACGGTCACAAACAGGAAGCCGAATATGAGAACCAGCAAGGCCCCTAACAGCGCACTCCAAACCGTGACCTTGTCGTCAGACAGGATCAAGAATACCGCCAGTAACACCAGAAGCAACATGCTCCCGCCCAGGACCATTTTTGGCGTCATGTCGTTGTCGGTTCGCCGCGGCGCCGCCGCGATCGTGCCGCCGCGCATGATGCTTAGCCCGGAGGCGAAGGAGCGGACGATCATCGGCAAGGTTCGGCCCATACTAATGATTCCGGCGGCCGCGACGCAACCCGCGCCGATGAACCGCAAATACAGGGACAGCATGTCCGAGTCCGCGTCACCACTCATGGCCAACGTGGGCAGCAGGACCAGGCCGCCCATAACTGCGCCCGCCATCATGATGCACGATGTGCGTACGCCAATGATGTAGCCCACGCCAAGGAGTTCGGAGGCCATGTCGCTGGTGAGCTTGGCCACCTTGCTGAAGGCATCAGTGGCATCGTGGCCAAGCTTGAGCGGCAGCACGCACGTCGTCGAAAGCAGATTCATGCCTTCGGTGAGGAATTTGTGCACGAATGCCAGGCCGAAACCGACGAAAACCGTTTTGCCGCTGGTCCCGCCTTTTTCGCCGGTGATGAGCACCTGAGCGCACGCCGTGCCCTCGGGATAAAGGAGCTTACCGGGTTCGCCGGCCTTGCCGTGGAGCTTGACGATGAACGCCCGCCGCAACGGAATCATCATGAGGATGCCAAGCAGGCCGCCGAGCACCGCGACCACCAGAACGCGAGTCCATTCCATTTCAAACCCAATAAGCATCAGCGCCGGCATGGTGACGCCCACCCCGAAGGCAATCGATTCTCCCGCTGAGCCGGTGGTTTGAACGATGTTGTTTTCCAGGATGGTGGCCTTGCGAATGCCGAATACCCTGGAAGCCCAGCGGAAAAGCGTGATCGACAGCACGGCGACCGGAATCGAGGCCGAGACGGTCATGCCCACTTTCAACACCAGGTAAAGCGACGACGCGCCGAAGACCAGGCCGAGCACCGCGCCTACCAGGACAGCGGACCAGGTGAACTCCGGCATTTGGGCGGCGTCATCCACATAGGGCTTGTGACCGTCAACCTGAAGTGCATTGCCCGAAGATTCAACCTTGGCAGCATCCTGAACGTTTTGCGATTCCATCGCCCCGGCTCCAAAAGTTGGCGCTTTCTGAATGGATTGCAGCTTAGCTTGGCGGGTAGCAGCAAGGAGTCAAGAGCCGGCTAAAATGACCGTGAAAAAAAATGAAAAGATTTTCAAAATTTCTCTTGCTGTCTGCGCCGGGAAGCTTAAAGTAGAGACTGAGGCCGAGAGACAAGCGATGATTCGGAAGTGACTGGGCGACGCTTTCGAATTCACCGTCTCTCGGTCTCTTTTTTTGTCCTCCGCCCAGTGCCGCCTTCAGGTGGCTCGATGAAACTCAAGCAGCTCCCGGCCGACTTTTTCGTCGAAGAATTGACGGACGCACAACCTCTTGCGGCGGGCGAGTTTGCGTTTTACCGGCTCGAAAAGCAGGGCTGGACAACTCCGGACGCGCTGCAAATCGTCCGCAGTCGCTGGAAGGTCGATTTGCGGCGAGTATCCTTCGGCGGTCTCAAGGATCGCCATGCCCATACCGTCCAGTACCTCAGCATCTGGCACGGTCCGGAGCGCCAGCTGACGCACCAGGGCATCCGGCTGGATTACCTTGGCCGTTTAGCCGAGCCGTTTACCTCGCGCAGCTTTCGCGGCAATCGGTTCCGCATGGCGCCTGCGCTCGCTCAGCGCCGCCGACGTCGAAATGGCGACCGCGGCGCTGCAGGAAGTCCGGCAGGGCGGCGTGCCCAATTACTTCGACGACCAGCGGTTCGGCTCGGTCAGCGGCGGCGAATTCGTGGCCAAGGCCTTAGTCCTGGGCGACTTCGAGCAAGCACTGCGGCTCGCCCTGGCAGCCCCTTACGAGCACGATCGCAAGGCGCAGAAACAGGAAAAGGCCATCCTCAGCGCGAACTGGGGCAGCTGGGATGCGTGCAAAGACAAGCTTCCCCACGGCCATGCCCGCAACCTGGTCAACTACCTTGTTCACCATCCGGCCGATTTCCGCGGCGCCATTGCCAGGCTGCGGCCGGAGCTGCGCGGGCTTTACCTCTCGGTTTACCAAAGCCACCTTTGGAACCGCATGTTGGAGAGGTGGCTCCGCGAGCATTGCCGGGCGGAGCAGCTGCTAGACATCGAGTTGTCAAACGGCAAGGTCCCAATGCATCGCCGTCTGGAAGTCGAGCAGCAGGCGGCGTTGGCGGCGTTGCAGCTGCAGTTGCCAAGCTCACGCGGAACGGTCGACCCGCTCGATGCCCGGACCGGCCTTTTGCAAGCCATTCTCGACGAAGAGGGATTAACGCGGGAGCAGCTCAAAATCAAGGGGCTGCGTGAGCTGTTTTTTTCGAGGGGAGATCGCGCGGCGTTGTGCGTGCCTGCCGCATTGCAATTCGAGGCCGGCGAAGACGAATGTAACAATGGCCGGTTGAAGCTGGCATTGGGTTTCGAGTTGGCCCGCGGCAGCTACGCAACGCTGATTGTCAAAAAGCTTTTCGGTATAATGCCTGACGGCAATTACATGGGAGAGTAACGTGCCCCTATTCGATCATTTTCATCCGCCCCTGCTAAAAAAGCGCCATTGGGAGAGTTTTCACAGCTCCTGGCCGACGTTCATCGCCGGGCAGCTGAATAAGAAGCCGTTGCCGCCGGGTTTCGTTGCCGAGCCTCACGTCAGCATCGGCATCACGGTAGAAGCTGATGTGGCTGCCTTCGACGAGGACGAAATCGGCCCTGATATCGCAGATCGCCGCCCGATCGGGGCACCCTGGGTCCCGCCCCAGCCCGCCCTTGCCGCAGCTGTCGATTTTGGCGGACTCGACGAATGCGAAGTTCGCGTTTACGACGACGACATGACCCGCACGCTGGTCGCAGCCGTGGAAGTCGTCAGCCCAGCCAACAAGGACCGCGCCAGCCATCGCCGGGCCTTCGTCGCGAAATGCGCGGCATATCTTCAACAGGATGTGTCGGTCATCATCGTCGACGTGGTTACCAGCCGCCGCTCCAATCTTTACACGGAATTGGCTGAGTTTCTGGATCTCGGCGCGGCAGCTCAAGCGGCCTTGCCATCGCATTTGTATGCCGTGGCCTGTCGCGCGGTAAAGCGCCGCAAACGCATCCAACTCGAGATTTGGCCGACTGTCCTCAAGATCGGCCAACCATTCCCCGTGCTGCCGCTTTGGCTTACCACGGATTTGGCTGTTCCTTTGGATCTCGAAGCAAGTTATAATTTCACCTGCGATTCGCTGAGCATCCCGGCCTGATTTCGCTTGTTCTGCAATTGCTCTTCGGCCGAGCTGGGGCGCAAATAGATCGGCTCCAGCGCCCAAACGTCATCACGCTCATTGCGAAGCAGCCGTGCCAGGGCCAAACGCAGCAGGCTCTCCGGTTGCGGATTCCACAAAGCCGCATCGAGCGGCCGCACGTCAGCGGGTAGGTGGCTAGCCCACTTGTGCAGCCCGGGGCCGGTAACCCACAACGGTTTGATCGCCGCGGCGAGCCATGCGCTTAGCGGTTGGATGCGCAAAGACGACAGGGCGACGCAAGTGCATCCAACCTTGAACTCCTGGACATAGATCTTGTCTTGCTGCGCATCGGCAATCACCGTCAATCGTGCCACATCCGCGGGAGCCTGGGAGGCGATGACGGCAAAAGTCTCCAGCCCCAGAAGCACGGCGCCGGTGGCGTAGGCAAACGTCTTCGCCGACATCACGCCGATGCGCAACCCGGTGTAGCTGCCGGGACCGAGTCCGACGACAACGGCCTGCACATCGCGTGGTTGCCAGCTCTGGGCAGCGAGCAATTCGCCGACGGCCGGGGCCAGATCGCGACCGTGACGGCGGGCTTCGTCGAGCCGCCGCACGCCGACCAGACGCTCACCCTCGGCGACGGCAACCAGGCCAGGCTGCTGCGAAGTCTCAAGGAGCAGCAATCGCGGCCGTAGGTCAGGCTTTCCAGCCTGACATTGGCCAACCTGGCCACCTTGGTTTGGAGGATGCAAGGGTTCACCTGCCTTGAAGTGGGACATCGCTAGACTGAACAGCCCAGCTTACGCTAGGACATTACCCGATTTGCGGGTTTTGTCCAGCGCGGACCTTTTAGTATCTTGTCGGCTGTCATTGTGGGCAGCCCGATGGACCAAGGCGAGCTACAGTTCTCTCTGCTGTTGTTCATGGCCACGCCCGCAGCAGAGGAGGCGTTGGCAAAGGCCGCCGCAGCACACCGTTTACCTTTCTTGAAACGCAAGGTGCCCGGCTTGAACGAGTATTATCACTGGTTGGGTCCGGTGGGGAACGAGACGGCGGTCATCGCAGTCCGCCCAATTCGTGAAGGCGGCCGGTGCAATCCTGTCGGTCGCTGCCCGGATTCAAAGCCGCTCCTTCCGGGATGAACTTGTCCGCAGTGTACCTGCCGGCGAAGACCCAATTGTCGGTGGAGAAATGGAAGGTGTGGGATTGCTCGCCGCTTCGGAGTGCCCGACGATCCAATTTGGTGCGTGGTGAAAGGGATTTCCGATTTCGCGGACAAAGAGCGGGCCGCCGACTCCGACCAATACCGCGCCCAAGCTTGCCGAAATGCAGCCAAATTTGTTCTATCAGCACTGGAAAATGCCACCCGGCTCTGATATTGTCAGTTTTTGGAGGGTTACCAATGACAACGTTAGCTGGTTTTTTCTCTAACCAGGCCGACTCGTCACAGCATCCGTTAGTGCGCAAATGGCAAAAGCGCTTGGAGCAACCCGCGCGTAAGGTGACCCTTGAGGTGTTCTCGCCGGAGTGCGACATCGGCGTAGTGCAGGCTGACATGGTCTTGCATTTCACCGAGAACGACAAGGCGCTCCCACCCTAGACATTGCCTTGGAATGACGACCTCAACGCCGGGCTTATTCAATTGCACGTCAAAGCCGTTGACCATGAGCAGGAGATTGAACGCTTCGCGCTCGGGCTGCGCGGCGATGCGCCAGCCAGGCAGGGAATTCGGAGACGGCTTTTTTAATGGGGTTCTCATCGAGTTCCTGTCGGAAAGCGATCTCAGCCAGCAGCCGGTGATCGCGAAGGTCCTTAAACACATTAGCGCTAACCGTCCCCGCCGTGACGGCAAACGGCTGAATTCCTACGATGTCTGCAAGGAAATGATTGAAAACGCCATTCGCGGGCGAGCGCATGAGTTGAAGGGTCAACTCGATTATCCAGAGGACGACGCCAAGGCAATCCTAGTCCGTGCGCTGGCACGGTATTTGGACGAGCGTTTCTCCGTCAGCAGCCGCCGCCGGCTGGGATTTCTCCGCGCGTGATCATGTGTGGCCAGCAGCATATGAGCATCCTTTTCAGCCCGGCAATGCCAAATTCCGCACACTTTCAACATACCGCTCACCCCGCCCTTCGACATGCAGTCGCCGCGAAGTCAACCCGGCAATCTCCAACATCACGCGCAAATGCTCGGCTGGTAAACACTCCTCGACGCGGTCGGCCCACTCCACCAAGCAAACGCCATTGCCCTCGAAATACTTGTGAACGCCCAGGTCGAAAAGCTCTCCCGGCCCTTTGAGACGATAGGCGTCAAAGTGAAAAATAGGCAATCGAGCCTTGTATTCCTGGATCAGCACAAACGTGGGACTGGTTACGATGCGGCTGTCGGCAATGCCCATTCCTTCGGCGATGGCGCGGACCAGGTGTGTTTTGCCGGCGCCCAAGGGTCCAATCAATGCGACGACGGCGCCAGGAAACATGGCGGCAGCCAGCCGGCGACCGAAGGCTTCGGTGGCGGCCAGGTCGGCGGCATCAATCAGGAGCTGAGCGGTAGCGGACATCGCGATCCATTGTACGTGCAACAAGGGGAGAAATTTCACCAAATGCAATGGTTTGCTGGGGACATAACCAGGTCAGCGTCAGCTGCGAGCTGCACCGGCAACCCAATTTCGGCATAATCGTTACAATGTGAAGGTTTTTCCAGGCTTTATGAACAGTTCCGTGCTCCCACCAATTGCCCAGCTGCCAGCTGAAGGGTAAGGTGGTGATGTTGTGGATGCTTTCCACAGCAAAATATCGGGGCAGTGGCTGGGCGGCGCCCGCGTTGGGCAGCCGTCTCGCGCCGGGAGCCGCTGCCTCGATTTTTTGAAATTCCTCAAACCCGCCAACATCGTTGGCGGGTTTGTTTTTTTGGTGTCCACGTTCCCGGTCGGCACAGGCTGGAAGCCTGTGCTACAACCCTGTAGCACAGGCTTCCAGCCTGTGCCGTCTGGCATCACTTACACGCTTTCAAGAACTCCAGCAAGTCCGCCAGCTCGCCGTTGGTGAGCACCTGGTCGTAACCGGCCGGCATCAACGACACGCGGCTCGGTTGGATGTCCTCAATCTCTTCACGGGCAATCCGCGTTTCCTGATCGATTCCGGTCGCGAGCGCAATCTCCTCGGGCAGGTCCCGCCGCAAGACGCCATTGTGAGTTTTGCCGTCCTTGGTAGTGATCTGGACAGGCTCATAGCCGCGGACAAAACTTGCGCTGGGGAAGACGACCGCCTCGAGCAGGTCGCGCTGAGTGCGTGTGCGGGCAATGTGCGTCAAGTCGGGGCCGACAGTGCCACCGCGGTAACCGATGGCATGGCAACCGAAACAGGCCGCCTTTGCGCTGTTGAACACCACGTGGCCGCGGTCACGGTCCCCGGCGGGAAGCGTTTTGAGCAGTTGCTCCAGGCGAGCCTGCTGCTGGCCGGCGTCGGCGTTGAGTTCCTTGTACAGCTCCTCGGCCCGCTGGCGCACCGCTGGGCCGAACTTGGCGAGGCGCGGTTTGAGCATCTCGGCGCGAAGGCCTGCCTTCACTTTCGCCGGCGCGGCTTGCAGCGCCGCGATCAGCTCCTGGCCCATGGCGTCATCGGAAACGCCGGCGAACGCGCCAAGGACTCGATCCAGTTCCATGGGACCGATTGTCTTGAAAGACGACATCACGGATCGCAGTTGTTCTTTACTTAACTTGGCGCGGCCCAGCACCTCGGCGGCGGCATTGCGCAGAGGCATCGGCTCCTCGGCGCTCAGATGCGCCAAGAGCAATTCGATTTGGCTCTGGTTCACATTGGTTAATCCACCCGGCACCGCGGCGAGTGCGGTCAACCTTATGCTGGCGGCTCGTTTTGGGTTGTCGCCTGTTGCCAGCAGAGCGGCCGCCAGCGGCGCGGAACGCTGCTTGGCGTCGCGCCACGCCCGCGCAACGGCGATGGCTTGCTGAACCGCGTCCAGGTCCTCGCCGGCTAGAATCCGCGTTAAAGGTGGAATCCAGATGTCAGGGGGCTGCTTGACATTGGCTTGGGCCATGGCCAGCAAAACCGTCTTTCGCGCCTCAGGGGTGTGATTGGCATCCATCAATTGCTCGGCCAGGAGTTTTTGAACCGGGTCGCCGCGGGCAAATTTCGCGAGTTGACTTGCCAATTCGTCTTGCTCGGCTGCAGGCAGAGTTTTGGCGTTCAACCTGTCGCGGAGAAAACCGGCGACAATCGCGCCCCACTCGGGATGGCGGCCCGCGATCCACCAGGCTGCTTCTTGCAGGCGCGAATCGGGCGAGGCCAACTCCGCTGCCACCGCCTCCGCCGTCAACCCTCCCCGTGGCATGTTGTCCAGCGCGATCAGCGCGGCGCGACGCACGGCGGCGTTGCTGCTCTTCAAGCCAGGGGCTGTTTCTTTTGCATCGCCAATTTCAATGAGGGCGTACGTCAACGAATGCTCCAGGACACGGTCACACTGGCCCGCCAAGGCGTCAAGGAGTGCCGGCACTGCGGTCTCATCGCCCAGCCGTCCCATGGCTTCGGCGGCGACACGGCGGATGGGCAGCGTGTCGTTCTTGACCAACCCCAAAAGCACCGGCAGTGCCTCGCGGTCCCTCCACGCACTAATGGAGTGAACGGCCACCTGCCGCACGATCGGAGACTTGGCTTTTAGTGCTATCCGCACAACTGCTCGTGCGGCTGGTGCCTCGATCCGTGTCGCGGCCCAGACGGCGTTGGGCTCGTGCTCGACAACCTCGGCAAGTGCGGGTAGCGCCGGCGTACCAATGTCCGCCAGGGCCTGCACCGCACGCTTGCGGACAACCGGCTGGCGGCTCAGCAGCGCTGTCAATTCCCGCGGCGTCATTTTCGCCCAATTGAGCGTTAAGCCGCGCGGGTCGATTTCCTTGACGGCGCCCAACTTGCGGATGCGATAGATGGCGCCGAGAGCCGCCGGCTTCACCAGTTGTGATGTCGGACAGCACAACTTGTACCAACCGCCCGTGTCAACCACCAGCACACTGCCATCGGCGTCCTCGATGACATCGGTGGGATGAAAATCGACGTTGTCGGATATGAGAAAGTCAGAATCGCGTGTCTTGAATGTCGAGCCGTCTGGCTCCAAAACGTGCCGGGTAACCTTCCGCATGTTGAAGCAGCAGCAAAAGAGGTTGTCGACAAATTCCTGGCCGAACGCATTGGATTCATAGCGGTGCAAACCGCTCGGAGCAGCGGCGCCGAGGTGAGTCAATACGGGCATCACGTTCGGGCCGGTCCAGATGTGCGGATCGATGACATCGTGGTGCAGCTTGCCATAAATGCCGCCATAGACGGCGTGCAGCAGGCCATCGCGTTTGCCGCCGCCGGGGTATTGCAGAAAGGTCGTGTCGAAAACCCGTTCGCCGCCGGCCGTGAAGACCACATCGACGGGATTATCCATGCCGCCAGTCATGACTGGCTCGACGCCGCTGCCGTCCGGCCGGGCACGGAAGATATGAGCGGCCCTGGTGACAAAGGGAGCCTTGCCAGGCATCTCGTAGGTCTGCTTGGCGAACGCGCCCTTGCCCCAGTAGATCCAACCGTCGGGGCCAAGGTAAGGGCCGTGCAGGTCATTGGCACACCCGGTGAGCGTCTTGCCCTGAAACCACTCGACGCGCTGGTCGGCCACGCCGTCGCCGTCTGTGTCGGTGAGTTTCCAGATGCTGGGCGGGGCGGCGACATAGACACTGCCCTTAAAATACATGACACCTTCGGGCAGCATCATCTTGTCGGCGAACACGGTGCGTTTGTCGAATTTGCCGTCGCCCTTTGTCGATTCAAGCCGCAACACACGGTGCGGCTTCTTCTGCAGTTGGACTTCGACCTTTTCGTTAGAGCCGGAGGACTCGGTGACGTAGAGGCGGCCCTCGTCGTCGAAATCGATGGCGATGGGCCGCTCGACGACAGGCGGGCCTGCGGCGAGTTCAATGGTGAATCCGGCAGGCAAGGTAAATTCATGCCCGTTCACATTGTAGTAGGCACGCTCCGCGTGCCGTTGTTGCGCCGGCGACGGCACACGGAGTGTGCCTACTACTATGGACACGAAAATGGCGAGGCGGCACAGTTTCATGGTTTTGACCCCAACACTTTGGCGAAGCAGATGCAGCGCGGATCATCGCGATGGAAGCCGTATGGTTCAATGCGATGATACCCCGCCGACTCGTACAGGCCAATCGCCTCGGGTTGCAATGTGCCGGTTTCAAGCTGCACTGTCGTGTAGCCGGCTTGCTTGATGTGCTCTTCAAGGGCGGCCAACAATCGTCGGCTGATCCCTCGGCCTCGAAAGGCCGGATCGACGTACATCCGCTTGATCTCGGCTACATCGTCAGCCAGCCGGCGAAAAGCCCCGCAGGCGACTGGTCGGCCATCGCAACGAGCGACCAAGAAACCGCTGCGGGGCCGCTGAACGTCAGTCGGTTGGAAGTCACCGACGCCGTCGTCATTGTAGCGCTGGGCGAGTTCCTGGGTCAGTCGGTCGAGAAGCATCGCCACGTCGGCAAGGTCGATATCCACCTTTTCGATGATCAAGTTATCGTTCAATGACCTCACCTCATTCCCTGGCCTGCTCTTGGCCTGAGGCCGCGCTTTTTGTAAATCGCACTCAAGTTGTTGCTCTTAAGCAGGTTCTCTTCGGAGCGATCCGTGTCTTCCGTTTCCTTGCAACGCTGGCAGAACGACCGCAAGCCGCGCCTGCTTGTGATGGAGGCGCACTGCGCGACGGCAGCGGCTTTGGTCCCACCCAACGCCTTCCTCTCGGAGGAAAGCCTTGGTGCCTATGTGGTGCTTCTCAGCGGTCACTTCCAAGGATATTGTAGGGATCTCTACACGGAAGGAGCCCAAGGCTTTTGCAGCACATGTGCCCGCTGGATTCCAAACAACTATCCAACTCCAGTTTTCCGCCGAACTGAAGCTCAACGTCAATAACCCAACGGTCGAGACTATCCGCAAAGACATTGAGCGATTCGGTTTCACGCTCAACTTCGAGGCTGAACCCGCGAACGGGCCGCGCGTGACTCACCTTGGACACTTGAACAAATGGCGAAATGCGGTGGCCCACCAAAAGACGAGCGCTCCGGCTGGCATACCGCCCCTTACACTTACCGGCGTGCAGAGTTGGCTAAGCTCCTGCGATGAACTTGCAACGTGGCTCGATGATTTCATGTATAATCAGAATGCAAAGGCTTCTCGGCGTCGCCCCGTGGTGACGGCCGCACAGAGGGACCAAGCAATGACGACGAACAACATCCCCGAACGGTTGAAAGTTGGGGACCGAGTCAAGATCCTGAATTCCGGCTTAACAAACGGTGGGAAAATAGTGGAGTCGCGCGGCCCGCTCGGACCCGGCGGTGCGCTGATTTACCGAGTTCTTGTCCGGGGCAAACCGAATCCGGCTTACGGCGAATTCCGCGAGGATCAGCTGGAAATCATTACCCGGGAGAGCAATGGGAGCAACGGTCAAAGGTCCAAAAAAGGATCAAAGAATGCCTGACCTTCAAGTAAACGGAAGCCGTAAGCCCGCAGGCAGGGAATTTCCTTGGTTTTGTCCCAAGTGCCGCAAAAAGGAAGTGCGTCCTGCGACAATCTCTTACGAGACGCAGCGCCTCCACGAAGGCCGACTCATCGCCGTGCATATTCCTCGCCTCGACGTTCCGAAATGCGCCAATTGCGGCGAGTTGGTCTTCAATTCCGCTGCCGACGACCAAATCCTTGAGGCGGCCAAGGCGCAAGCGGCCGCTCCGCAACCTGCGCCCTAGTTTGCATACTATACATTTGTACAATATACAATTTTGGTCGCGAACACGGACACGCCGCCCTCGCGGCCAGCCGCTTCGGCTCGGCAGGTCGTGGCTCCGCTCCGGTCCGCTCCGCTCCCCTGCGCCCGCGACCTGCCGAGCCGGAGCGACTGGCCAACCTTGCTTCCGCCTGCCGGCTCAGCTTCCAGACTGAACTCGGGCAAGCCGGAAGCCCAGGCAGCCGTACCGGTTGGTCGGCGCGTCCCCGCGGCGGTCGGCCGCCCGGCAATTGGAGCCGAAGTCGCTCCAGCCTGCCGCCCCGGACCACCCGGCCGACGCCCGGGGCATCGTATAAATCCGAACACCATTGCCAAAGGTTCCCGTGCATGTCGTAAAGCCCGAGCTTGTTCGGCTGATACGATCCCACCTTCGTCGTCCTGCTAAGATACGGGCCCTTCGGTCCATTTCCCGCGGGAAGGTCGCCGTTGAAGTTGGCTTGCGTCGAGGACAGATCATTGCTCCGCTTGTCCAGGTAGAAGTCGAACGAGCATCCCTCCTTGGAAGTGGCCCCTTCCCGACACGCATACTCCCATTCCGCCTCAGTCGGCAAGCGGTAAAACCAGCCGCGGCCCTGTTGGAGGTCGTTCAGCTTCTTCTGGAATTCCTGGACGTCGTTCCACGAAACATTCTCCACCGGAAAGCGCGTCAAGTCCTGGTCGGAGACGCTCGCCACCGCCGTTTTGTTCCCGCCTTGCCGCGAGAAGGAACTCGGGTTGGCGCCCATCACCTCTTGCCACTGCGCCTGCGTGACCGTGTACGCTGCCAACTCGAAATCCGCGTCAATCGGCACTTGTTTGCTCTGCTTGGTGTCGCTGCTCCAGCCCATCCAGAATGTTGCCTTGGGCAGCTTCACGAACTTCATGCCAAGCGGCCCATCCTGGTAATCGACAGGTTCGGCGGCGCTCGGTTTACTGATCTCACCGATGTTGGAGTCCTTGTTCACCAACGCCTTAACGACAACTGCCGCGCCAACAACGAAGCCGACCAATGCAACGCCGACCAACGCGGAAATGACCCAAAACCGCCTGGATCGTCCTGACGTGAAAGCCATAGCACATTCCTTCGCTGAAGTGAAAAGGGGTTACGCCCGTGAGCGCCACCGGCGGGGGTTCCGACTGCCGTGCTGAACGGCGATGACTTCGACCGAATCTCCCACGATACGGTAATAGACGACGTAGGGAAAGCGCCCCAGCCCCACTCGTCGGACGGCTTTATATTCCTGAGCATACATCTCGGGCGTTTTGCGGATGCGATCGAACACCGCGTCGACGGCCGTCAAGAACTCCGCCTCCAACCCTTCTCGCTGCCCCTCGTACCAGGTTTGCGCTTCGGCGAGGTCTTGTTCCGTCTCGGGGCGGATGATAAGCGAATAGGTCATTTGTCCCCTCGCAGCCGCGCCCGCACTTCCTCCCACGGTCTGCCTGCCGCCGGATCGGCATCGGCCTCGGCTAGCCGCCTGTCGAGTTCTTCGCGGTGGCTTTCGGGTATCGCGAGTTGGTCGATTGGGGCCAAGCTTTCCCAAATCTCGCCGATCAGTCTCAGCCGTTGCTCGTTGCTCATGCGGTCAATCCCCAGTTCTTGGAGCGTCGATGACATTACAGTTTCTCCTCAAAGGGTGAACATACCGTACAGATTATACCCGGTCTTCCCGCTCCAGGCCCAGCGATTTCACGCCAGTTTGCCCAACTCATACAGCACCCGGTCCACGTCCTCATGTGTGTTGTAATGCACCAGGCCCAACCGCAAAAAACCGCCGTGTTCCTCCAGGCCCAATCGTTCGCTAAGGTTGACCGCGTACAGGTTGCCGCTCCAGGTGAAGATGTCGTGCGCCGCAAGCTGCTTCGCCAGGGTCTCCGCCGATACACCCGGGATCGTGATCGAAATTGTCGGCACTCGCCATGCCAGCTTCTGCAAGTCAGTAATGCCCCATACTTTTATCCGGCTCATCTTTGCCAGACCTTCTAGCAAGTGCTTACCTAGCTCCGTCTCATATTTCTGGATCGCCTTCATCCCCCCAACCAGGACTGTGCGCCGGTCGCCGCGGAGCGCGCTGTGCACTCCCACATCATGAAGATAATCGACCGCGGCTCCCACGCCAGCGATGCACTCGTGGTTTTGCGTGCCGGTCATCCAGCGGCTGGGCAACGCGTCCGAGGAGGGACGCAGCTTGTAGACAGGCAATGTCTCCAGCAGCTCGCGCCGCGCCGACAACACGCCAATGTGAGGACCGAAGAACTTGTACGCCGAGCAGCCCAGCGCATCGCAGCCCCATGCTTGCACGTCCATCGGCCCATGCGGCGCGTAGTGGACGGCATCGAGGAAAACCTTGGCCCCGGCCTCGTGCGCAAGCGCGTGATCGTGGCCACGTCGTTGATGGTCCCCGCCGCGTTCGAGGCACAGCCGACCGCCACCCAACGGGTTCGATCGTTCAACTGGCTGCGCAGTCCGTCGAGGTCCAACGTGCACTCCGGCGCGTTGATATCGACCCAGCGAACCGTCGCCCCGGCGTCCTGCGCGGCTAGAACCCACGGCGACACATTGGCATCGTGGTCGAGCCGGGTCACCATCACTTCGTCGCCCGGCCGGAGCGTTTTGGCGACGGCACGCGTGAAATGCAGCGTCAACGAGGTCATGTTCTGGCCAAAGACGATTTCGTCCGGCGATGGAGCGTTGAGCAGCTCGGCCATCGCCTTGTGGGCGCGGTGGAGAATCTCGTCGGATTCTCGGCTCGTGGCGAAGACGCCGCCGTGGTTGGCGTTGCAGTGCGTGAAGTAATGCACCACCGCGTCGATCACCCGCCGCGGCACCTGTGTACCAGCGGGCCCGTCGAGGAACACGGCGCCCGGGCGATGGAGCAGACCTGGAAATTGCTGACGGAAGTTGTAGACGTGGAACATCGAATGCCCTCCAACCGTTAAAGGCTTCCTATCTTAACACTTGCGGCTGTTGTCGGCGACGGTAGGAGCCGAATAAATCAAGTTTTCCGGCGAAAATCCATGATAAATGTATGAGACGCCGCTCGCCAGCTCTCTGGTCAACGGGAAGGAACCCATGCAACTCATATATTGCTCAGTTTTATGCGCCAGCTGTCTCCTCGGAAACGCCCAAACTAACCAGCCAGCTGGATCGTTCCTGTGGCAACCCGCGTTTGTCATGGACAAAGTTTTGCGCGGCCCCGCAGTGGCGTATGCTCCGCAGCCTGGCGACATCATGCTGGTCACGGACGACAACTTCTTCTGGACGCTCACCCACGACCTGGCATTTGCCTTCGAGCCGCACGGCTCCGGGATTGTTTTCGCCCGCCACGACGGCGGCCTGGGCATCCTGGAAGCGGGGCCCAACGACACCTTGTATGTTAGAACGCTCGATATGCTGCCGCATCTCACCGAATATGCCAACAAGGGACCCGTGTGGATCCGCCGCCGCATCACGCCGCTGACGCCAGAGCAGTCGCAAAAGCTAACAGCTTTCGCCGAGCGCCAGGACGGAAAGCATTTCGCTTTGATTCGTCTCGGCGGCCAGCTGACTCCCCTGCGCAGCCGAGGTCCGTTGCGGACGTGGCTGCTGGGCAAGCCTCACGGCGACCGCGATAGCTATTTCTGCTCGGAGTTGGTGACGGAATCTTGCGTGGCCGCGGGATTGGTCAATCCCGAGACGGCCCGGCCATCGTGCACTTACCCGCACGACCTCTTTTTTGGCACGTCCTACAATTGGTATCTCAACACCCACCTCGAAGTGAACCTCTACTGGCACCCGCCGGCGCGGTGGACGCCGAATCCATGAAGAGTGAAGAGTGAAGAGTGAAGAGTGAAGAGTGAAGGCGTTTTTTTCACTCTTCACTCTTCACTCTTCACTCTTCTACAGCAAATCGTCCAACGTCTCCGGATCGAGGCGTTCAAGGAATTCGCAACCGACGAGCCATTCGCCCATTTCGCGCTCGGTGGTGTGAATCACCTTGGTTTTGAGCGTGAGCATGCATTGGCCGCGGCGGGCAAGGCTGATGACAACTGTTGTGCCAGGCTCTAGCGGTTGGTCCACGAAGAAACCGATGCCGGTTTCCGAAAGGTTGGCGGCCCAAACGGTTTTTCTTGGCGAGCCATCGCCAAGTGTCAAATGGCCCAGCGTGGCCAGGTTGCATTTGTAGCGCGTGGCATCGCGTTTGCGGATGCCGGCAAATTGGCTTTTCAGCAAAGTGAAGTCGGCTTCAAGGTGTGCGGGATTGGCTGCCATGGCCATCGCCTCCTGATCTGGGAATACCCATCACAAGCGTAGGTGGCATTTGTCGGGTTGTCAAAGCGCTATCCTTCCATACAATGCTGTTCTTGCCGGTTGGTGCGACCGGGGGTTAAAACAACGTCACGTGGAGGATTGGCATGGGCAGTCGTCGTCGCGGCTCCGGCCGGCGCAAAGTCGGTCGTAAAAAACGCCGCATGCGGGCCAAGATTCGTCATCGCAAGTAAAGTAGTAGGCACACTCCGTGTGCCGTTTTGCTTGAAAACACGGCACACGGAGTGTGCCTACTACCATGTGGCAGCCTCCCCTTAAAGCCAGCTTATTCGTTCTATTCTGCGCATTTTTGCCAAATTGCCGATTGTTTACATTTGTTCTCAATTGTGCTTTTTCGGTCCAAAAACGATGATAAAGGGCTGTGCTCCTTGTCGTGTTTGGGGGTTTTGGGCAAATGGAGGGCGATGGGCGTTTGCAGTGGCTGCTGACTTTTTTCCGGACGCTGGGGACTTTCAGGGTTGCCGGGGGGGGGATAGCAGGCTATACTCCCCTTTTTAATGAGCAGCCGCTTGAAGTGGTTTGCCGAAATATAGTTAGGGGCTCGCCCTCGGATTCCGCACGATGCGTTTCAATCTGGTGGATCGGATCCTGGAGGTCGAGGCGGGTCGCCGCATATGCACGCTCAAGCACCTCACGCTGGGCGAGGAGTATCTGGCGGATCACTTTCCGACGTTTCCAGTCATGCCCGGCGTGTTGATGCTGCAGACGCTGGTGGAGGCAGGGGCCTGGCTGATGCGAATCACAGAGGACTTTCGCTATAGCGTGATAGTCCTGCGGGAGGCCAAGAACGTCAAGTACGGCAGCTTCATGGAGCCGGGCAAGACGTTGACGGTCACCGCCGAGTTGCTCGACAAGGCCGATAGCGACGACCCGCAGGCGCTGACCTTCAAAGGCAAGGGCGAATGCGATGGGACGGCGACGGTGTCCGCCCGGTTGACGCTGACTCGCTATAACTTGCGCGACCGCAATCCGTCGCTGCAAGCCATGGATGAACGGATTGTTGCCCACCTGCGTGGTCAATATGCCATCTTGCGGGGTCAATGCGATGGATGATTGCGGGAGGATCGGATGCGCTTGAAGGACCAGGTGGCCATCGTAACGGGTGGCAGCCGGGGAATTGGCCGGGCCATCGTCAAGGCGTTGGCCGCCGAAGGAGCCAAGGTCGCCTTTATCTACCGCGGCAGCCAACAGGCTGCCGAGGCCTTGGCACAGGAAGTGCTTCAAACAGGCGGCACGGTGTTGGCCAGGCAGTGCGACGTGGTGAATTTCGACGATGCCCAGAAATGCGTCGAGGGCGTCGAGAAGGAATGGGGCCAGCTCGACATCCTGGTGAACAACGCCGGCGTCATCAAGGACGACCTGTTTGTGCGGATGGAGCCGGAAGCCTGGCAGACGGTGCTGCAGACGAACCTGGGCGGAACGTTTAACTTCTGCAAGGCCGTCGCCTACACGATGATGAAACAACGCCGCGGACGCATCATCAATATCAGCAGCGTGGCGGCCGAGCATGTGAACCCGGGGCAAACGAACTATGCCGCCAGCAAGGGGGCGATCAACGCCTTCACGCGGGCCCTGGCGGTGGAATTGGCCAGCCGAAACGTGACGGTCAACGCCATCGCTCCGGGGTTTATCGAGACCGACATGAGCGAGGCGGTCCGCAACAAGGCGGGCGACCTGATCAAGAAAATGATCCCGATGCGGCGGTTGGGTCAGCCCGACGACATCGCCAGGGTGGCGGTTTTCCTGGCCAGTGCCGATGCCGCTTACCTGACCGGACAGGTGATGACCGTGGACGGCGGCTTGAGTTTGAGGCGCTGCCGCGGTGTGAAACAAGCGCGAGCTGGAACGGGGAATTACTTGTCAACGTGGTTTTCCATTGAGGAGGAGTCTTTCATGCCGAGCCAAGAAGAAATCTACACCAAGGTGTCCGCGACGCTTGTCGAGGCGCTGAACGTGGATGAGGAAGAAATCAAGCCGACTTCGACGCTGCAAGGCGACCTGGGAGCCGAGTCGATCGACTTCCTGGACATCGTCTTCCGCCTCGAACGGGAATTCGGCATCAAGATCCCGCGCGGCGAGCTGTTCCCGGAATCGATTTTCCAGGGCGACCCTGAATTCGTTCAGGACGGCAAGGTCACCGACAGGGGCCTGGAAGAGCTGCGCACGCGGATGCCGTTTGCCGACATGAGCAAGTTTGAGAAGAACCCCGAATTGACGGAGATCAGCGACCTGTTCACGGTGGAGATGATTACCCGTTACATTCAGGGAAAACTGAGCGCGAACTAAAATGGCTTAAACCTGGGGTTAGGCCCTGATGTACGATGCGGCACGGGCTGGAAGCCTGTACCACATGTAGCACAGGCTTCCAGCCTGTGCCGCCACGACGGTGGTGCCTGCCTTTTTTTTGAGCGGACAGGGTGACGAGGCGACCGGATGAAAAGGTGACAGATCCGGTCGCCATTTCACCCGGTCACCCGAGTACCTTGTCACCTGATCACGACGGCAATCATGCGCTGGCTCTGGATCGATCGATTCCTGGAGTTTCAACGCGGCAAATCGGCCCGGGCGACCAAGAATTTGAGTTTGGCGGAAGACCATTTCGCCGACCACTTCCCCGGCTACCCGGTCATGCCGGCGGCGCTGATGTTAGAAGGCCTGGCCCAAACCGGCGGCATCCTCGTCGGCGAGGCCAACGATTTCCGCGAGAAGGTCATCCTCGCCAAAATCCCGCGCGCTTCTTTCCAACGCGAAGCGCTCGCCGGGCAGCAGCTATTTTACGATGTCGAACTATTGCACCTGCGCCCGGAAGGGGCCTCCGTGCAAGGACGCATCACCGCGCGGATTCCCGGTCAGGCCGAGCTTGTTCCCATCGGCGAAGCGGAGATCTTTTTCGCCCACCTTGACAAGACGCGGTCCCAGCAGATTTTCGGCGACCGCAATTTTGTTTTCACGGGCGAAATGCGGAATATGCTCGATCGATTGTTACCGGCCGGGAGCGGTGACAAGCTGACAAGGTGACAAGGTATGGCGGCTAACCCACGTCGCATCGTTCTGACCGGCCTTGGGCTGGTCACGCCGCTCGGGCTGAACGCAGCCGAGACGTGGGCTGGCGTGGCGCGCGGGCAAGAGCGGCATCGGCCCCATCCAATCGTTCGACGCCAGCCCCCTTCCCGTCCGTTTTGCTGGTGAAATCCGCAATTTTGACGCCAAGACCTTCATCGACAAAAAAGACCGCAAACAAATCAAGGTGATGGCCCGCGGCATCCAGCTCGCCGTGGCCGCCTCCCAGATGGCCCTGGACGACGCCAAGATCGACAAGGCCGCTTTGGACCCGACGCGCTTCGGCATCGAGTTTGGCTCGGGTCTGCTCGCCACCGAGCTGAAAGAGCTTGCCGACGCCGCCAAAATCAGTTGCCTGCCGCCGGCTTGGAAAGTGGACCTGGACAAATGGGGCTCGGAAGGCGTCGCTCTGATTGAACCGCTGTGGATGCTGAAATACCTGCCGAATTTCCTGGCCGGGCACATTTCCATCCTGCACAACGCTCAGGGACCCAACAACAGCATCACCCAGAGCGACGTGTCCAGCCTGCTGGCTCTCGGCGAGGCTTGCCGCATCCTGCGCCGCGGCCAGGCGGACGTGATGCTTGTCGGCGGGGCGGAAAGCAAGATCAACCCGTTGAGTTTCGCCCGCAATTGCCTGTTCGCGCCGCTTTCCAAACGCAATGACGCTCCCGAGAAGGCATCGCGGCCCTTTGAGAAATACCGCGATGGCATGGTGCTTTCTGAAGGGGGCGGCGTAGTGATCCTAGAAGATCTCGAACACGCCAAAAAACGCGGCGCCCACATTTACGCGGAGGTGGTCGGCTTTGGCGCGGCCTTTCATGGCTTTGGTGATGCCACTGCTGCGGTGCCGGCAAGGCGGTGTTCAGCGCGATTAAGGCCGCCCTCACGCAAGCCAACCTTCAGGCAGACGCCATCGACCACGTCAATGCCCACGGTCTAAACACGGCTGCAGCGGATGCCGGGGAAGCCCAGGGCATCGGTGCCAGCATCGGTTCGCAAACACCCGTTTTTGCCGCCAAGAGTTATCTGGGAAATACCGGCGCCGGCAGCGGCGTGATTGAATTGGCTCTCGGCATTTTGGCCCAGCAAGAAGGCCGTCTGCCGCGCACGCTTAATTATGAGACGGCGGATACACAGTGCGACGTTCCCGTGACGCGCATCTCGCTCCCCATCCGCAAGCCGCACTTCCTCAAGGTTGGTTTCAACGAAATGGGCCACTGCGCGGCCGTCGTTGTCCGGCGCTGGGAGGGTGAATAAATGAGGCGACGCGTGGTCATCACCGGCATGGGCGCCGTGACTCCGCTGGGTCACAGCGTGGAGGCATTGTTCGATGCCCAGATCGCCGGCAAGAGCGGCGTCGCGCCCATCAAAGGATTCAACGCCCGGCGGTTCAAAACAACGTTCGCGGCCGAGGTCAAGGACTTTGACTTGAAGAAGTTCGTGCCCGATTGCGAGCGCTGGTCGCGCAGCGGGGTCAACAGCCGCTTTTCGGCCGCCGCCTCGCAGCAGGCTTTGGCCGACGCCGGCATCCTGGGAATGAAGAGCGTCGATCCGGCGCGCACCGGCGTCTATCTTGGCTGCGGCGAAGGTATTCAAGACTTCGACGGTTTGGTCACGCTGATCGCCCAGAATTACCAGGCCGACAAACGGACCATGGACACGGGCCGCTTTACCGCCGCCGCGCTGCAGCGCCTGGAAGGAGCGCGCGAAGCCGAGCAGGAGATGCACACGACCTCCGGCCATCTGGCGGCGCACTTCGGCCTGGAAGGGCCCAATTACAGCTGCCTCACCGCCTGTGCCGCCAGCAGCCAGGCCGTGGGCGAAGCCGTGGAGATGATCCGCCAGCAGGAGGCCGATCTGATCCTTGCAGGCGGCAGCCACAGCATGATTCACCCCATCGGCGTCACCGGCTTTAACCTTCTCACCGCACTGTCCACCAATGGCGCCGATCCTACCAAGGCGTCGCGTCCTTTTGACGCCAAGCGTGACGGGTTCGTGCTGGGCGAAGGCTCGGGCATGCTTGTCCTGGAGGAATTGGAGCACGCCAGAAAGCGCGGCGCCCGGATTTATGCGGAAATGACCGGCTATGGCACCACCTGCGACGCCTTTCGCGCCACCGACAGTCATCCCGAGGGCCGTGGCGCCATCGCCTGCATCAGCGGCGCCCTGGCCGACGCCGGCCTCAATCCCGCCGACATCGGTTACATCAATGCTCACGGCACCAGTACGCAGGTCAACGATCAGGTGGAAACCCTGGCAATCAAGAAAGTCTTTGGTGCCGAGGCCTACAAAGTGCCGATCAGCAGCAGCAAGAGCATGCTCGGGCACCTCATCGCCGCCGCGGGCGCCGTGGAGTTGATCACCTGCGTCATGGCGATACGCCGTGGCGTGCTGCCGCCGACGATCAATTACGAGAACCCCGATCCGGATTGCGATCTGGACTACATCCCCAACGTGGCGCGGGAAAGCGCGTGCGCCATGCGCTCAGCAACAGTTTTGGCTTTGGCGGCCAAAATGTGTCGCTGGTGGTCAGTCAGTTTGTCGATGGATGATATTGATACGGACAGGACGTCTCCTCCCCAAGGAGTGCACCCGCCGTGTTTTGGCTTTACGTCGGTTTGGCTGTAGTGATCACGCCGTTTTTGGCATTTGCCGCGGTTCTGACGTGGTATTACCTGCGGGTCAAGCGCCGCTACCTCCACTTCATCGTGCGCATTTTCGAGGAAAGGCCGCTGTTCATCATCCCGCGTGGCGAGCCCATTGAGGATGCCGAGGATGTGCGGCTGACCACGGCCGAGGGTTTGACGTTGCGCGGCTGCTATCTGCACGCGACCGCGCCGCGCCGGCAGGGCGTCATCCTGTTTGGATTGGAATTTGGTTCCCCACGCTGGGCCTGCGTTCCTTACACGAATTTTCTGCGCGAAGCCGGATTCGACATTTTCACTTTCGAGCCGCGCGGCCAGGGCCAAAGCGACGGCCAACCCGGTTATGAGCCGATGCAGTGGGTCACGGATTTCGAGGTCCGCGATTTCGGCTCGGCATTGGCCTATCTCAAAACACGTGCCGACGCGGACCCGGCCGGCATCGGCTTTTTCGGCATCAGCAAGGGAGGCAGCGCCGGCATTCTGGCGGCGGCCCGCGATCCTTTTGTGCGCTGCTTCGTCACCGACGGCATCTTCGCCACGCACACCACCATGATGCCGTACATTCGCAAATGGGCGTCGATTTATGTGCCCCGGTTCTGGATCCACAAGCTCCTGCCCGACTGGATTTACGTGGTGCTGGCGAGGGCGTGCTTGCGGCGCATCCGCCACGAGCGCGGCCTGCGTTTCCCGCACCTTGAGCACGCCATGCCGCTGGTCTCGCCCAGGCCGCTTTTCATGATTCACGGCGGCGGCGACACCTACATCAAGCCTGAAATGGCGAAAGCCCTGTTCGACCTGGCCGGCCAGCCGCGCGAATTTTGGCTCGTGGACGGCGCCAAGCATAACCAGGCCATGAATTTGGCCAACGGCGAGTACAAGGCGCGGGTGCTGGGTTTCTTCAAGCAGCATCTTGCAGGCAGCTCAGGCGCGACGGAAGCGGCGGAATTACAGGCCCTGGAAAGGCATATTTGAACATGGTGCTCGGTCTGCTGCGAAAATGGATCCACAAGCTGGCGGGACGCTCGGTGCGCCGCCAGCTGCGAGCATTTGAGGAGGCCACCCACTTTCCACGCGAATGGCAGCAGCATTTGCTGCAACGAATCGTCCGCCGCCAGGCCGACACCGATTTCGGCCGGGACCACTGTTTTGATTCCATCCAAACCGCCGACGATTTTCGCCGCCATGTTCCCATCGCCCCGTATGAGTATGTCGAGCCGTACATCAACCGCGTCCGCCAGGGCGATTTCCGCGCCTTGCTTAGCGAGCCGGCCGTGCACATGTTCGCCTTGACCAGCGGCACCACGGCGACGCGTAAATTCATTCCCGTGACGCCGCAATATCTGGCCGATTACAAACGCGGTTGGAATCTGTGGGGCCTGATGGCCTACGCCGATCACCCGCAGGTCAAGCTCCGGCCCATCGTGCAAATGTCCAGCGATTGGCAGGAATTTCGCACCGAGGCTGGCATTCCCTGCGGCAGCGTCAGCGGCCTGACCGCGTCGATGCAGAAGCGCGTCATTCGCTGGCTGTACTGCGTTCCCGGCTGCGTGGGCTGCATCAAGGATCCCGCCGCCAAGTATTACGTCGCCGTGCGCTTGAGCATTGCCCGCGACGTCGGCATGATCGTGGCCGCCAATCCCAGCAGCCTGGTGAACCTGGCCCGGACCGGCGACGAATGCAAGGAACAGCTCATTCGCGACCTCCACGACGGCACGCTCAGCGATCATGTGGACGTGCCCGCCGACATCCGCGCCGCCCTGTCGTGGACGATCCAGAAACGGCATCCGCACCGCGCTCGTGAGCTGGAAGCGATCGTCCGCCGGACCGATTGCCTTTATCCGCGCGATTACTGGGCCAGGGAATGCATTCTCGGCAACTGGACGGGTGGCAGCGTCGGTCTCTATCTCCAGCAATATCCGCGCTACTTCGGCAACGCGATCGTCCGCGACATCGGTTTGCTGGCCAGCGAGGGCCGCATGACCATTCCGGTGGAGGACGGCACATCCAGCGGCGTTCTCGATGTGGCCACGCACTATTTCGAGTTCATGCCCGAAGCTGAAGCTGGCAAACCCAACCCGATCTCGTTGCAGGCCCATGAAGTGCAGGAGGGCCAAACTTATTACATCCTGCCGACCACTTCGTATGGTCTGTACCGCTACCACATCTGCGATTTGGTGCGCGTGACCGGCTTTTACAACCGTTCCCCGTTGATCGAATTTCTTAGCAAGGGCGCCGATTTTGCCAACTTGACCGGCGAAAAACTGTCGGAGTACCAGGTGACGGGGGCCATGAAGGACGTGGTGCCGGCCTTGAATCTGACGCTGTCGGCCTACAGCCTGGCGCCGTGCTGGAGCGACGAGCAGCCCTACTACGGCTTGTTTGTGGAGCGTCGCGACGTGCCGAACCGCGAACTCGGCTTGCGCCTTGCCGTGGCACTGGACCGCCGCTTGATGGATGTCAACATCGAATATGCCTCCAAACGGGAGAGCTTGCGTCTGGGCCAGATCCGCTTGCAAGTGCTCGGCAATGGCGCCTGGCAGCAGTGGGACAGCCAGCGCCTGGCGCAAACCGGCGGCACGATGGAACAGTACAAGCATCCCTGCCTGATCGCGGATCCCAAGTTCCGCGACACGATTGCCGTCGAAGAGGAAATGGCCTCGGTCGGCGAACCTGCAGCGTGACGCTGGCGGCACGGTTCAAACCGAGGCTACACAATTCTCGTAGGACGGCCTTCCCAGGCCGTCCGTCTTGGCTTGGATGGCCTGGGAAGGCCGTCCGTCTTGGCTTGGACGGCCTTCCCAGGCCGTCCGTCTTGGCTTGGACGGCCTTCCCAGGCCGTCCGTCTTGGCTTGGACGGCCTTCCCAGGCCGTCCGTCTTGGCTTGGACGGCCTTCCCAGGCCGTCCGTCTTGGCTTGGACGGCCTGGGAAGGCCGTCCTACAAGATGCTGGTCGACAGCGGCCCAATGCCATTTTGGCCAAGATCGCGCCACCATTTGGACGATCCCTCGTCAATCCGCAAAATACTTGGAATTCAGCGCACAACTCGCCTTGCTGTGCAACCCCACCGCGATTAAACTTGACATCCGCGCCTTACGGTAAGGAGACCGCAGACATGCCGCATACCCAGTCATTCAATGATCCCCAACCTTCCCAGATGTCCGCCGAGGCAGCGTCTCGTTTGAGATTGGCAGTCCTCAGCACGCCGCGCTCCGGCAATACGTGGCTGCGGCATCTTTTGGCCCACGTCTATTCGGCGCGGGAGTTGGCCGTCCACAATCCGGCCGATCTCGACTGGCAGAATCTGCCCGAGAACTGCGTGCTGCAAATTCACTGGCACCGGACGCCGGCTTTTCAAGCGCTCTTGCAGGAGCACGGCTTTGGCCTGGTGGTTTTGGCCCGGCACCCGCTGGATGTGATGCTGTCGATCCTTCACTATGCCCTCCACGATAGTTCGCCGCAGCGCTGGTTGGAGGGCGAGGCAGGCAATGAGGCGTCCATCTGTGGCGCCATGCCGTGCAGCAGCGCGTTTTTGAAGTATGCCACCAGCCAGCGCGCGGGCGCCCTGCTGTCGATCAGCCGCGAATGGTGGGACGTGCCGCAGGCATGCAAGGTCCATTACGAACGTTTGGTTGGCGATCCGTTGGCGGAGTTGACCCGCATCGTCGAAGCGGTGGGCGTGCCCGCGCGGCAACCGCTGGCCGAGGCGGTGGCCACGTTCACGCTGGGCAATCTCCGCTCGCGCAGCGGCACGCAAGACGTGCCGGAAAGCGATCACCATTACTGGCAAGGCAAGCCCGGTCACTGGAAGCGGCTGTTGTCCTGCCAGGCCGCTTACGCCATTGCCGCGGCCCAGGCCGAGGCCTTCAGCACGTTTGACTATGAATGTGATCCGGACGCTTCCCTGGACGACGCCAGCGCGGACGCCAACTGGATTGAGCTCAATCGCCGGGAATTGACGACGCGGCTTTGGAACTACACGCCGATGAAACAGCAGTTGGAACCGGCACTGCACAGGGCCGTTATTCTGGATCAGCGCTGCGCCGAGCTGGAGATGGCCCTGGAAAACCGCGCCGAAGCATTGGCCGCCGTGGAATACCAGCGAGCCCAGCTGCAAGCCGCCTTGGACAATGCATATCTTGTCATCCAAAAGCTGTCGCGCGCCCCTTCCGAGCGGGTGGCGGCCCTGGTGAAACGGCTCTTGCGAGTTTAGACGTCGTCCATCGGCGAACACGAAATATCGAAAATAAGTTGGCAACCGCGCCGCATATCGGCTATCATTGCGCAAAACCTCCGCGCTCCCTGGATTACATCCTTTGTACCTCACCCGCTGACCGCGAGGAGCTGCCATGCCCGCAAGGATCACTTGCCCAACCTGCAAGTCCTCATATGTCATCGCCGACAATCTGCGCGGCAAACGCATTCTCTGCAAGGAATGCAGCAAACCGATGCAAATCCCCGGCGTCAGCCCCGTTGTTGCCGCGAAGCCGCCACAGCCACGCGTGCCAAAAAAACCGGTTGCCAAACGAGCTAGCGCAATGCCGATCGTGCTCATCGTCGGCGGCGGACTGGCGGCGCTTTTCGTCCTGTTTGTCGGCCTGATCGGCATTGTTCTCATCCTCAGCTGGAAGCCGGCGACCGACCCCATTCCCACCGCCCATGTTGTCAAACGACCTGATATCAATGCGCCGCCCGAGGAGAAGGAAGCCGAGGCGCCGCCCGTTGTGCAGCCGCCCGCGGAGCAACCGCCGGCGGCGAAAGCGGATCCTGTGCCCAAGGATCTTCCCAAGCCTGCGGTCGAGGACAAGTCTGTCCCATCGGCGACCGGCGGCAACCAGGTCCTGGCGCTCAAGCCTTACCAGGGCGCGCGCCGCGTGACGCTCAAGACTGTTTTCAAGGTCAAACGCAACACCGACGACTCGCCCAATGTCGACTACACCATCACCGAGGACGTGGCCCTGGTTGAAAGCATGGTTGCTGTAAGGCAGGGTTTGGTCGATTTGCGGATGCGCAGTCAGACGTACCTCATGCGCATGCCCCAGAAACTGCTGATCCCAGGGGCGGAGGGTGAGGTCAACCAGACCGTGCCGGAAATCAAGTACGTGCACGCCGACCAGCTGATCGACGCCAAAAACAATGTCACGAAGAACGACATCGATCTAAGTTTGCTGGTGAAATCGCCCGACAAAATGAAAACGGACCTTTCCGACCTGCACAATCAGATCCAGAATTCGCTGGAATCGCTATCCGTGCCGCTGCCAGGTAAATCAGCAAAGCTGGGCGAGACCTGGACGGCCAAACGACCGATGCCGCTGCAAATCAAGGAGCTGGGCGGCACCGCCAGGATCGATGTGACCTACACGTTTCAGGGCGTGCAGCAGCGCGCGGGCCGGCCCCACGGCGTGATAGCGATTGCCGGCCTGGCCAAGGACAAACTCAGCGGCGGCACCATTACCGGCAAAATCATCGGCAACGCCTATTTCGACCTGACCGCCTGCCAATTCTCCGCGGTCTACGTGAAAGGCGACATGGCCATTGCCGACAGCAAGGGGGCCAAGACCACGGTTTCCCTGGACAGAAAATTGGACCGCATGCTGGCCAAGGAATTGCTGAACGTCCGCGGCGAGGTGGTGAAGGACGATCCCAGCAAGGATGAAAAAGGCCGGCCGTTCAAGACCCACACCATTCAGCTGCAAGGCGGCAAACCAGCCGCCGTCAGCGTGGAAAGCCCCAAGGGACCTAAATTATTCGACACTTTCGTGCGTGTCCTGGATGCCGGCGGCAAGGAATTGGTCAACGACGATGACGGGGGTGTAGACCTCAATTCGCTGGCAGTGTTCACGCCGGCGCGGACGGGCACGTACACCATCAAGGTAAGCAGTTTCGACTACGAGCACATGGATGCGGCGGTGGGGGATTATGTGCTGGTGGTGCGGCAGTGACGGTCATTGATCCCAATCCTTGCCTGGCGTGTCATCCGCGCCCGGCGTGTGCACCGCTTGCCAGGTCGCGGCGCTGATGCCAACGGCAACAGTGCGGACGCTGCTGTCGCACATGGCAACCTGGATGGCCTTGTCGTTGAAGCTGACCGCGGTTCCTGCCTTCGGATCGCAAGCTTCCCGCTTGGGGGCCGATTGCCACAGTCCCATGCTGACGCCGAAAGTGGCGGCCGTGATGGAATCGACCGCGTTGGTGTCGGCCCACAGGGAGCCGCCGTCTTTGCCGCATTTCATGTACTTGGTGGCGAAGAGCAACGTGGTTGACACGCCGTCCTCAAAGGTGGTGGGTATCTTTGGATAAATGAGAGCCGTCCTCGGGCTCAAGACACCGAGGCCGCCCTTGGTGTAATAAAGGCGAATGTTCACCGGAAAGTCCGCCGCGCCGGCCCCCTTGTCGATCTGCGTGGGATCCATCGGCGACAGATACTCAGGGACGATCGCCTTCGGGTCCAGCTTTTCTTGGCCATACACGTCTATGTGATCCACAAATGGGAGCAGGTGATAGTGGAAGCTGAATGCCGTCATTTTTGGCCCGTAGGGGCCGTAATAGGGCGGGAACCTTCGGAATTGGTCGTGGGAAAGTTCGACGGCCCTGGCACAATTCTTCAAGTTGTTCATCGTCTTTGTTTGATCGTCTTGGCCCCGTGCCTGCTGGATCGCCGGCAACAGCAGGCCCGCGGCCAGCCCGAAAATGGCGACCACTACAAGCAGGTCGATCACCGTGAAACCGTCAATCTTTCGAGTATTCCGCGACATGGTGGCTCCATTCGTGAAAAGGGAACAAGCTAATAGTGACCGCATTCATGCGCTCTTTATTTCAATTTTCAACCTTCATCACCCGATAAATCGGGCCACTACAAACCCGGTTTATGCCGGTCCAGCGCCGCTTTGGCGGCTTCCAATACGCGCGGATTGGTTGAGCCTTTTGCAAGCGCATCCAGCACCTGCCGCGCTTCGGCGGTTCCGATCTGTTCGAGGACCTCGATAGCCCGCAACCTGCGAATCACTTCGGTATCTCGCTTTTTCAGAAATTGCTCCAGGCGTTCCCGCACCTCGAGTGCGGGATTGCTACCCAGCGCTTTGCGCACCGCTGCTTCCGCGGCCTCTCCAAGATCGTCCAGGGCCTTGGCAGCTTTCTGCCTAACGGCGAAGGTCTCACTATCCAGATCGGCGATCAGCTTGGCGGCTTGCTCCGCCGGCGCCGGTTTCGCCAGCACTCGCTCTTTGAGAAGCGGCAGGCATTGCTTTGGCGAGAATACCAAAGCCCAAATCGCCTGGTCGCCTCGGGCCGCGTCCGTGGCGGCCAGATCAGACCACATCTGCTCCAGAGCTTTGGCAGTCAATGGAACAGGCTTGGACGCCCCGGTAGTTGCTTGCCCGGTAAGGTCCCAAAGCAAGATCGTGGAATCGGCGCCGCCCGAAGCCAGTGTCCGGCCGTCGGCTCCGAACGCTAACGAATAGACTGTCCCTTGAGGTGCGTCAATCTGCCGGATTTCCTGTCCAGAGATCGTTTCAAAAAGGTGCAACTCGAAACTGGGGGCCGAATCGATACTTCCTTTCTCAATCCCCCCGCTGATTGCCAAGACACGGCCGCTTGGGGAGAAGGCCAACGCCGTGGTAGATGTCCCAAAGCGAGATTTTGACTCTCCCTTTTCTCCCTTGCGACCACGCAGCTGTGTCAGTTGTGTGCCGGTTTCGGTCTCCCAAACACGGATGTCAACGGCGGCATTAGTCGCGTCGTAATAAGGCGCAACAGAGACCAATGATCTTCCGTCCGGCGCAAATAACAAATGCACGACATGCCTTTGCCGACTGTCCCAGCGACGGACTTCCTTGCCGGCGGCTATGTCCCAAAGACGAATGGTTTTGCCAATGTCGGTCTTGGTAACATCGTCAACCATGAGCGCCAGCAGATTGCCATTGGGAGAAAAGGCAGGCGGCGCGTAATAGCTGTCTCCGCTTCCTTTGAGGTAATGCAGCTCTTTCGCGGCGGCCATGTCCCATAGACGGGTCCCAGTCTCGCCTATCGACGCAAGGAGATTGCCGTCCGGTGAGAACTTGAGCGTTTGAATCCCGTCCTTGGCTGGAATTATTGGAGTACCGGTTTCCTTTCCAGTTGCGATATCAAACAACCGGATTACTGAATCCTGTTTAGCCCCGTCGCCTGTTTCCCAATTTCCAACCATGGCTAGCAAGTTACGGCCCCATGAAAGGTCGGAGGCCTGCGGACGCCAACCTCTTTCGGTTGGTCCCATTGAGCCGCGAAAAAGCCGACCACGATCCTGGAAGGTTGTCAAATCCCACTCCACCACCCTACCGTCCCTCCCCCAGGCAAGCATCGTCTTGCCGTCTGGCGCAGCTCGAAGGTGCTCCACGATGCCTGAATTGCCTGCAAAAGCGTCGATTTCTTTGCCCGCACTGAAATCCCAACGCCGGATGGCGCAATCGCTTCGCCCTGTCGATGCGAGGATTTTTCCGTCGGGTGAGAATGCCAGGGCGTCAATGTCCCAGCGGTGCGCCCGCCATGCTCGCAGTTCCTTTCCCGAGTTCCCCTCCCACAAGTGGATGGTGCCGTCGCTTCCGCCAGAAGCCACGAATCGGCCGTCCCGCGAAAAGGCCATAACGGTCATCGTGGCACTGTCTCCTTTAAGCTCTTGCCGCATATTGCCCGTCGCGACGTCCCACAGACGCGCCCTCCAATCCATTCCCAGCGAGGCCAGCACCTTGCCGCTCGCCGCAAACGCAAGAAATTGGACGGGTTCCTTGTCGGTCGCCTCGAGCCGCTTGATTACTTTTTCTGTCGCCAAGTCCCACAACCAGATCCTTTTGAAATGACTACCCGTGGCCAGGATTTTGCCATCGGGTGAAAAAGCGATCGATTCAATGAAGTCCCTTTCGCCCCCTTTTAGCTCCTTTTGCACTTTGCCCGTGGCGACGTCCCAGAAAACGATGCGGGATCGCTTGATATCCCCACCCGCGGCCGCGAGGCTTCTGCCATCTGGAGAAAAGGCACCGACATAAAGTTTGGCGGTAGATTCGCGTGAATTCTCAAGATTGCGAAGAAGTTTGCCGGAGGGCACTTCGATCAACCTGAAGTTGAATGGCGAGCCCTCAGCGCAGCCGGTGAACAGCACATTTCCGTCAGGAGAAAAGGCCAACTGCCGCTTCCAGGTTGACCAGGGCGGTGCATCGACAGCGATGTCGTGCAACGCCTGACCTGTGGCTGCATCCCACAGCCAACGACCACTCTGATATTGACCGTTGCTCCCTTGAGATGCCAGTATTTTGCCGTTAGGCGAGAATGCTAAAAGATGCGTGAACTCGCCCGCTCGAAAGCGTGTGGTCCCCAGTCGCCCCACCGCACCCTCCGGCAGCGGGTCGCCGTAAATATCAGCGACAACCTTCGGCTTTTGCTTTTCCGGCGTGCCTTGCTGGATTTTTGGCGACGGCGCAGCGCCCCTTCCGCCTGGGAGTTTCCCTCCCTGCCGCCCAACCCGCGGTACCCAGCCAATCCGGCCCCGCCCAGCCCGATGCCCAGCGCCACCACCACAAGGCAAAGCGTCGCTTTGACGCCGATTGCCGCCTTCAGCGCTTCCTCCGCCAAGGCGATGGCTGTCGCCGACATTACAGCTGTAGTCCCGTGTTTCCCAGCGGCAAAAGCAATCGCCGCCCGCGCCGTGTTAAGGGTCAGCAAGGCGCCCACCGCGGCGCCCGCTGTTTTTTCCGTCAATGCAAATGTCAGCGCCCCAGCACTCAGCGCGACGCCCCGGTCGGTCAATTCCTCGCGCAGCATTTCCCGAGCGCGGACCAGCCGGTTTGTCAGCGATCTTTTTGGCCAGCCCAGCTCCCGCGCGGCTTGTTCGTGGGTTTTGCCCTCGAGGTCGCAAAGCACGATGGGCGTGCGATATTTTTCAGGCAATGAGCTGATCGCTTCGTCCAGCACGGTCCTAACTTCTTGCAACGTCAGTTCGTCGAGAGGTTCCGATTGTCGCATGTCGATTACCCCTGGTGGCCGGCGGTCCATCGCTGCCATTTTGTGCCGCACTTTCGCTTTGCCGGCGAGGCGCTGAGCGACCGCGTGCAGCCAACCGGCCAGGAAGCCCATTTTTCGGATTGACCTGGCACGCTGGGCCAGGACCATGAACGTCGCCTGAAAAGCATCCTCGGCCAGGTGCGCATCGCCACAGACTCGACGGCAGACGGCCATCACCATCGGCCCGTGGCGCTGCACCAGGACCGAAAAGGCGGCATCTTCTCCATCGGCAACAAACCGGGTAAGCAATTCGGCGTCGGTTTTGTCCCGGCAGTGCTGGACCGCGGCAACGGTGCGCAAGTAGGTGACCAGGTCCGCGAATGGTGGTTTAGGCATTTTGCTTCGCTCCAAGGGCGTTTATAATATAGTGCCGATTGGGAGCGTTTTGGGCCAAAGGTTGTCCAAAATCCTTCCGCTGCGCGGCGCCTTGCTTGACGTGGTTGCATCGCTGCTGTAACTTCCAGTAGCAGTTGAGGGCGTGTTTTCGGAGGCAGGCTTTCCGGAGCCGGGCGATTATCGCTTACAGCTTTACGGGGCCGGCTAATTCCTGCGGGAACGCCGGTTTCTGGTCATTCCCCTGGAGAATCCGCCAAATGCGGAAACCTGAATTTCATTGGGAGGTTAACAATGAAGCCAGCCGAAAAAGCCCAGGTAACCGTCCAGGTAACGAGGCCGATCTCTTTGGAACAATTGAAGAAATACGCGAGCGCCAAGCCGCTACGGCGTCCGGCTCCCAGGCCTAAGCCGCCAGCAAAAACTTGAGAATTTATTGGCAACCTCCTCCCAGATCAGTTATCATAGGTCCAAACCTCCGCGCCTTGTAAATCGCGTGCTTGGGAACCCACCCGCTGTCCGCGAGGATTTGCCATGCCCGTAAGGATCACCTGCCCCACATGCAAGTCTTCTTATGCCGTCGATGACAATCTGCGAGGCAAGCGTATCCTCTGCCGGGAATGCAGCAAACCGATGCAGCTTCCCGCCGGCGCCCCCAAACCACCGCAGCCCGCGCCAAGCCAGGGCCAAAACAAACCGGCTGTGGGCGGACCCAAAACGAAACCTTCACCGCCCAAGGTCGTGTCGGTCGCTGCCAAAAAACCCGCACCGGCCCCGGCCAGGCAGCAGCCTCCGCCGAAGGCCGCCGCCGTTGAGCGCGGCAGCCAGCGGCCGATGAAGAAGCGCGCCCCCGTCAAGCGCGGCAGCGCTATGCCCGTGATGCTGTTCGTCGGCGGAGGGTTGGCAGCCCTCTTCGTGCTGCTCGTCGGCGTGATCGGGGTCGTTGCCGTCCTCACCTGGAAGCCGACGACCGAGCCGATCCCCACCACGCAGATTGCCCAACGGTCTGAAATCAAGCCGGCCCCTGAGGCCAAGCAAGTTCAGCGCAAACCCGTTGACCCGCCGCCCGTCGAGCCGACGCCCGTCGAGCCGGCACCTGTCGAGCCGACGCCCGAAGCGAAAGTGGAGCCGCCCCCCAGTCCGAAACCGGCTCGCCCGCCCGTGGTCAAGGATCCTCCCAAGCCCCAGGTCCAGGACAATCCCGCACCGCAGCCCCCGGCATTCGGCGGACAATTGAATCCGCAAGTCCTGGCCAAGGTCAAACTGGCTACCGTCCATGTTCGGGTCACCTTCAGCGCCGGCGGCACGGCCCAGGGCAGCGGCTTTTTCGGCATCGAGCCAGGTATCGTCCTAACCAACGCCCACGTGCTCGGCATGCTCAAACCCGACAGCCCGCCGCCCAAGAGCGTGGAGCTCACCTACAAAAGCGGCGAAAACGATGCACGCAAATTCATGGCCAAAATCCTCGGCGTCGATCGCTCGTCCGACCTGGCGGTGCTGCGCGTCGAGGCCCCTGAGTTGCCGGACCCGTTGATCGTGAAACCCGCCAGCGAGTTGATTGAAACTCAGCACGTCTACGTGATCGGCTTTCCCTTGGGCGATCAGCTTGGCAAGAACATCACCGTCAGCCAATCGTCGGTGTCGGCGTTGCGCAAACTGCCGAGCGGCGAACTCCACCAGGTGCAGGTCAACGGCGGCATGCACCCCGGCAATTCCGGCGGGCCCGTGGTGAACTCCGGCGGCGATGTGGTCGGGGTCGCGGTTTCGGGCATCGAAGCGACGCAGATCAATTTTGCCGTGCCGGGCGAGTATGTTCACCTTATCCTTAACGGCCGCCTTAATTCCTTTACCACCGGCCAAACCGTGAAGGACGGCAGTCAGCTCAAGGTGCGCGTGCAGATGGAAGTGCTCGATCCGCTGGGCCGGGTCCAGAAAGCGGGCTGCGAGTGGTGGATGGGCAACCCCGCCAAGCCGCGGCCGCCCTCGGACACCCCGCCCGTCCCGGAGCCAGGCGATTCGCCGCATCAAAAAATCGAGATGGATTACAAAGCCGGCAAGGCCCAGGCCGACATCGTGGTGCCGGCGAACCTGCCGCCAGGCCAGCAAATCTGGATTCAGCCGATGATTGTCAATGGGACCGGCAAGCCGCGTTGGTATGTGGCGAACACCGTTAATGCGGCGGGCCCCGTCGAAAAGCTGCCGGCCGTCCTGGCGCTCAAGCATTACTGGGGAGCGCGGCCCGTGGCGCTCAAGACCACCGCCAAAATCAAGCTGGCCCAACCCGGCGCGCAAGATCTCGATTTCAGCATGGGCGTGGACGCCACCATGACGGAAACCATGCTGTCTCAACGGCAAGGCTTGGTCGAAATCCGCATGCGCTATCGGACCTACGTTCCCAGCATTCCCCAGGAAGTGACCGCGGGAAAGAAAACCGTTGTGCTCAGCAAAAGTCTGCCGTTTATTAAATTCGTCCATGCCGACCTGATGCTCGACGACAAAAACAACCTGCGAAAAAACGCCGTCGACCTGAGCTTACTGGGTGCGATGAATGCGCCGGTCGACGTCCAAAACGACCTGGTTGGGTTGCACAGTCAGATCCAGGATTCGCTGGATTCGCTGGCGGTGCCGTTGCCGGGCCGGCAAGTGCAGCCAGGCGAGATTTGGAAAGCCAAACGGCCGCTGTTGATTCAAGTCACCGAGAAGGGCACCACCACCTTGATCGACGTGACGTTTACCTATCAGGGCATTCGGCAACGCGAAGGCCGGCCCGAAGCCGTGATCGCCATTGCCGCCCTGGCCAAGGACAAACTCAGCAACGGCACCATCACCGGCAAGGTCACCGGCAGCGCCTTTTTCGATTTGACCGCCTTCCAATTCTCGGCGGTCAGCGTCAAGAGCGAAGTCGTGCTGTCCGACGGCAAAGGCAAAAAGATGTCCGTGTCGCAGGAAAGCAAAATGGAGCGCTTGCTGGGCAAGGAATTGCTGAACGTTCGCGGCCAGCTGATGAAGAACGATCCCAACAAGGACGCCAAAAATCGGCCGTTCAAGGTCCACACCGTGGAGCTGCAAGCCGGCAGACCCGCCGCCATCAGCCTGGAAAGCCCCAAGGGTCCTGGCCTGTTCGACACGTACTTGCGCATCACGGATGCCAGCGGCAAGGTGCTCGCCGAGGACGATGACGGCGGCGTCGACCTGAACTCGTTGGCGATCTTCACCCCGCCGCAGACCGGCACGTACCGCATCATGGCGAGCTGTTTCGACTACGACAAAATGGATGCGTCGGTGGGAGATTATCAGCTGGTGGTGCGGCAGTAGGTCCCGCCTGCCGGGCGGGACTTGAATCGCGAGGATTCAAGCGACAGCGATTTCGCAAATGCAAAAAAGAGTAAGATTAAGATGATGATTATGATTATGAAGAGGATTAAGAGCACGAGAAAGATTAAGAGAATGACCGATTCGCGCAAGTGAATCCTGCTCTTAAACTTCATCGTAATCTTAATCCTCTTCCTAATCTTAATCCTCCTCCTCTTCTGAGCCCGCAGCTGAATCACGGCCGTTGTTTTTGGCTTTAGGTCCCGCCCGGCAGGCGGGACCTACTCAACACCTCACGCACGCTTTCTCCACCGCATTCACGATTTCAGCCTCCTGCCGTTCGAACACGGTTCGCATATCCAGAATCACCTTGTCCTCGCGCAGCCGTCCCATGACCGCGGGTGTGCCCACCCTCAGCCGCCGGGCGAATTCGGCGGCGCTGATCTCCCTGGCTTGCAATTCGATGACACAAGTTTTCATGGCCTGATCGGGCAGCGAGACCGCCGCCGGCATAGGTTTGGTCCTCGGCCACATTCACGGACGCCAGCCCCTCGATGGGGTGAAGCCACTGCGCCAGCGCATGGGCCCGTTTGTGCAGCTTGGCGAGCGGCGTGGTCAGCATCAGCAAAACCGGCACCTGGCGCAGCGCGAGTTCCTCGTTGAGATACAGCCGCAGCGTGGCTTCCAGGGCGGCCAGGGTCATCTTGTCGCAGCGGAAGGCACGCATCAGCGGGTCGCTTTCGATTTTCTCGATGTAGCCTTTCTTGCCCGCGAGGATGCCCGCCTGCGGACCGCCGAGCAGCTTGTCGCCGCTGAAGAGCACCAGATCGGCGCCTGCCGCGATGGAGTCGCGAGCTATCGGCTCGCCCTCAAATCCAAACCTACCCAAATCAAGGAGTGCGCCGCTGCCGATGTCGTCGATCACCAAAATGCCGTGTTTTTTGGCGAGGGCGACCATGTCCGCCAGCGGCACCGATTCGGTGAAGCCGCGGATACGATAATTGCTGGGATGGATGCGCAGGATGGCGGCGGCGCTGGGGCCGATGGCCTGCTCGTAGTCCTCCAGGCGCGTGATATTGGTGGTGCCGACTTCCTTGAGGATCGCGCCGCTGACGGCCATGATTTCAGGAATGCGGAAGCTGCCGCCGATCTCGATCAGTTGGCCGCGTGAGACGATGACTTCCTTGCCGTGGCAAAGAGCGCGGAGAGCGATGACAGTGGCGGCGGCGTTGTTGTTGACGACGGTGGCCGACTCGGCGCCGGTCAGCCGGCAGCACCCACTCGCGGATCGCCAACTGCCGGGACGAGCGTTTGCCGGTGTGCAGATCCAGTTCGAGGTTGAGATAACCGCGGCCAGCCTCATAGGCTGCCTGGGCGGCATCCTCGGCGAGCGGGGCCCGGCCGAGGTTGGTGTGCAGGATGATGCCGGTGGCGTTGATGACGGGGCGGAGCTTTGGTTGGTAATCGCGTTCAAGGCGATCGGCGGCGCGTGCGGCCAAGGCTTCGACGCTGATTTGGCCGTCAAGCGTTTCACCCTGGGCGATTTGGGCGCGGCAGGCGGCAAGTTCCTGGCGAACGGCTTCGACGATGCGTTCGTGAGAGACGCCGCCGCCGAGGACTTCCAAGGCAGGGCATTGGAGGATGTCGTTGACGGCAGGCAAAGCTCGGAGGGGGTTGGGGGCCATGGTTTTCACCGCGAAGACGCTAAGAACGCGAAGGAAGACAAGAGACAATCTTGCAATTTTCCTTTGCGTTCTTGGCGTCTTCGCGGTGGAATCGCGTTGTCATTTTCACCGCGAAGATGCCAAGATCGCAAAGGAAAAAAGAGGCATTGTTACAACTTGCTGACCATCCGTTTGATGCCGTCTTTGATTAAGGGCACATTCCAGTTGACCAGAAAGCCAAGTCTCCGGCCTGACAGCTTGAGGTACGTTAACAGCTGAGCTTCATGCACGGGTAAAATCGCCTGGACGGATTTGTTCTCGACCAGGATTTCGTCGGCCACAAGCATGTCGATGCGATAACCGGCTTCAATTTCAACGCCGGCATACCGCACTGGCAGGATCACCTCGCAACGCACCTCAACGCCTCGCGAGCGCAACTCATGCGCCAGGCAGGCTTGATAAGTCGATTCCAGCAGACCCGGTCCCAATTCCCGGTGCACCCGCACAAAACTATCAACCAGAATCGTTGCAAGTGCTTCCAATTCTTCTCTAGTTTTCACGACTTGTCCTTCCTCCTTTGCGTTCTTCGCGTCTTCGCGGTGGCCCAATTCCTTATTGGTTAATGCGGAGTGTGCATGCGGTTTCAATATGAACCCCGCCGACCTTCGTGAACTCCTGGATCAAAAAAGGCTGCCGCGGCGATGACGTGTGCGGGTTCAGTTTGCAAGCAATCTGCAAAGACTGGTGGATCAATCCGGCTTTTTCCAGGCACTGTAATGTGGCAGGAAAAATCTTGCCTGCGATTGGGTAAGCACTTGCTCGTAAGGAGCGATTTTACTTAAGCCTCCGCGGGAATTTGAACGGAGACGATGAGCCCTCCCCCAGGTCGAGCTGCCGCTTGCATTTTGCCGCGCAGCCGGCGAACAATCGAGCGACAGGCCGCCATTTCCAGGCAGCACATTCCTTCCCGTGGCGAAGGACCCGGATCGAAAAGATGCGGCAATGACTCGACGGGAACATCAGGACCGCCATCTTCCACCTGGATCAGCACACCGCCTTGCGAAGCCGCCGTCCGCACGACCACGTTGGGGCCTGCGCTGGCAGCCGCCCGAACAGCATTGGCGAGCAAGAACCGGAGCAGCCTTCGCACGTCCGCTTCCAAACCGCGGATCCTCGGCAATTCAGCCGCCAGCGCGACCACGATCGGGCCTGGCGTTGCCGTGCTGCGCAACTCGTCAATGACATGCAGTATTGCCGCATTCAAATCGAGGAGGGCCGTTTCGATCGGCTTTTGGCGGGGATAGCGCTGATAGCGAGTCGTGACCTCCGCGGCACGCATGATTTGCTGGCGAAGGGCCAACAACTCGGGGGTGAACTCGCCAGGCGAAGACTCCTGCAGAATGGCCAGACGCAATGCCAACGAATAGAGGGCATTGTTGATTTCGTGAAGAACCGGGCCTGCAAGCTCGCCGAGATCCGCGAGAGAGGATTCCCGCATTGCGATGGGACAATTCTCGCCAATAGCAGTGTGCATGATGTGGACACCTCGCGGCCTGAAACGTATGCGGAATCCGTCGCGTCTGAAGGGATTGTACTGCCCTCATCCCGACTGAAGCAACTCCCAGGCCAATTGCTGGTTTTGTTGGGCATGAACATCCGCCAACGCAGCGCACCTGATTCCACGGCCATGTGGCATGAGAAGTGCATTTCTAGCGGAAATGGTAGGGCTGTGAATCGGCACTGGGGACTGATTGGCAGGAAATCTGCTGCTGGCGGTCAGCATGCAGTGTCCAACGAATCTTCCCCGATTTTTTTGAGGAGCTTTATGATGATGTCTCACATGAAATGGCTCAGCGCAACCTTGGTGGTCGTCCTCATGGCAAGCACCGCGACAGCGGCCGACACCGTTGCCGGCGGCACGGTCAAGTCCATCAATGCCGACAACAAGACGTTCGTCCTGACGGATTCCGCCAACAAGGACTTCACTTTCAAGCTCGGCCAAAACGTGGTCATCAACCGCGCGGGCAAGGAGAGCAGCGCCGATCTGAAGGCCGGCGATTCGATTTATGTAGCGTACGACAAGGGAATTCTCACCTGGACGGCCAACTACATCCTCGTGCAGGAAGGAGCATCCGCCCACTGGGAATTGATTTGCGGCACTGTGAAAGGCAGCGACCTGGCCAAGAAGGAGTTTACTCTCACGAATGAGGACAAAAGGGATTCGACCTATTCCACGGACAACGCCGCGGTGCGCATTAACATGGAAAACTCCCGGTTCGACAACGTCAGGATCGGCGACCATGCTGTGCTCGTCGTTGACAAAGGCGGCGCCAGGCCAGTTGTGCGGAGCGTCATGATCGAACGTGCGAAGTAATTGAAGGCTGGAAGTTTCGGCGGGCCGGGCATGGCCCGCCGAATTAGGGCTTGGTGTTGGCGGGGTGGCACGCTCGGCTCGAATCTCATTGACGGCGCTACCAGCCAGAGAGTGGCCGGACGTGCCGAACTTGCCACGACTTTATCCCATTGCTGGCATTCCTTCGAACCTCCCGATCCAAATCATACAGTCCTGACCGTTGAGAATCTACGAGGGCCGCACGCCCGGCCTATCTCCGTCCGTTGGCGCCGTCAGGGAGTTTAGGCCGAGCGTGCCACCCGCCGTGCCGGGCGTGCCACCTAAAGTGAGACGCAAGCGACAACAATTGTTACCATCCGTGGGCATTCATTGTCAGCCGTTGCGGTTTCGTCTCGAGGGGTTGTCCAGGGGGGTCGAGATGAGACGCAAAGTACGGAAAACCAAAGGTCGAAGATAGGTGCACATAGGCGGCGCTCGCGAGGGAGGGCGTGAATGCATTCACGAGGGCTGTCTGGGGGGCTGTGAATGAATGAATCCAGTCAACAGGATTCATTGCACGGACAGCGCCGTGCGCTTTGAAATCAACCGTGTGTGTGCAATGCAACAAACAAAAATGGCGTTCGTCACCCGCCCTCAAGACGGCAGGCTTGGCGTTGCAGCGTTTTTTGCCTATAAATACCTTCCCACCGCCGCCCCAAACCCCACAATTTGGCACCATGCAAATGCGAACAACTATTGCCGCCGTGATTCTGCTTGCGACCGGAGTTGTCTTCGGCTACCCGGCACTTTCCATGGGGCCGCTCCTTGCCCCATCAGGCCCCGCCGCGGTAATGCAACCGACGGGCGGCGACGATCCGGGTTACTTCCGCCAGCCGGCCATTCACGGCAATACCATCGTTTTCGTCGCTGAGGGCGATCTGTGGTCCGTGCCGATCACTGGCGGGCATGCCAGCCGGCTGACCACGCACCCGGCCGGGGAGGGGAATCCGGCCATTTCTCCGGACGGCAGGTTCATCGCATTTACCGCGCAGTTTGAGGGACCGACCGAAGTTTATGTGATGCCGCGGGGAGGCGGCAAACCGCGGCGGCTCACTTTCGACGCCGCAAATATCTCCTCCGTCGGCTGGACCCCGGATGGAAAGGTGCTGATCGGCACCGACGTTTATTCTGGTCTCCCAAACCAGCAGCTCGTCGCACTGGATTTCTCCTCGCCCGATGGAGCCGTCACGCGCACCCGCATCCCGCTCGCCCAGGCCGCCGACGGCAGTTACACCCTGGACGGCAAGACGCTGTTCTTCACGCGGCTCGCCTTTCAGGGCAGCCACACCAAGCGCTACAAGGGCGGCACGGCCCAGCAGCTTTGGTTTTTCCGCACCGGCGCGCCGGAGGCGAAACCGCTGACCACCGACTTTGCGGGAACGAGCAGGACGCCGATGTTCTTTGAAGGACGCGTCTACTTCGCTTCCGACCGCGACGGCACCATGAACCTGTGGTCGATCAGGCCGGACGGCAGTGGTGCCAGACAGCACACCAAACACAAGGAGTTCGATTTCAAGTCCCCGGCGCTAGGCAGCGGCCGCATTGTTTACCAGCTTGGAGCGGACCTGCGCGTCTTCGACATCGCCGCCGAAACCGACAAGGCGATTTCGATCACCCTCGAATCCGACTTCGACCACACCCGCGAAAAGTGGATCAAGGAGCCGATCGACTTCATGACGGACGCGCACCCGTCGCCGGATGGGACGAAAGCCGTCGTCACCGCTCGCGGCCGGGTTTTCGTCATCCCGCGGAAGGCGGGAAGGTTGGTCGAGGCCGGCCGTAAGCCAGGGGTCCGCTACCGCGATGCCCGTTTCATGCCCGACAGCAAGACTCTTCTCGTGCTGTCCGACGAATCCGGCGAGGTCGAGTTGTGGACCGTGCCGGCCGACGGCCTGGGCGAGCCTCTGAACATCACCACCGACGGCGTGGTCCTGCGGCGGAGGGCGGTGCCGTCGCCTGACGGCAAGTATGTGGCCCATACGGACAAGAACCAACGCCTGTTCCTGCTCAACGTCGCAACGAAGCAGAACAAGCGGCTTGCCGAATCCGCGGTGGATGAGTTCGACGACCTGACCTGGGCGCCTGATTCGAAGTGGCTGGCTTTCACCGAATTGGCGGACAACCTGTTCCGCGTCGTGAAACTGCACTCGGTGGCGACTGGCAAGACGATAGCGGTGACCTCTGACCGCTATGACAACTTCTCGCCGGCGTTCTCCCCGGACGGGAAGTGGCTTTACCTGTTGTCCGACCGGAACCTCAAGTCGGTGATCAAGGAGCCGTGGGGAACTTACCAACCGGAGCCGTTCCTCGACAAGAAGACCAAGATTTACCACATCGCTCTGATATCCGGCCTCCGCTCACCTTTTACGCCGCCGACCGAGTTGGATACGCCGGAAAAGGAAGAAAAGAAAAAGGACGAAAAGAAAGAGATCGAAAAGAAGGATAGCGACAAGCAAAAGGACGATAAGGAAAAACCTAAGAAGCAAAAAGACGACAGGCAAAAAAATGATAGGCAGAAAGATGAAAAACAGGAGTCAGATGTGGCCCCGGTCGAGATCGAGCTGGACGGCATCGCCGCTCGGCTGATTCCGGTGCCTGTCCCGCCGGGCAACTATAAATCTCTTGCAGTTTCGGAAAAGGCTCTGTTCTGGCTGTCGTACCCGGCTGGCGAGGACAAAAAGGGCACTGTTGAAGGCGTGACCATCGATGACGATGAACCGGAGGTGAAAACGGTCGCCGAGAATGTGACGAGTTTCGAACTGTCGGCCGACGGCAAAAAGTTGCTGCTCGTCCGTGAGAAGGAACTGCTCCTGGCCGACGCGATTCTGGAGAGGCCAGACACGAAGAAGTCGCAGGTCGACCTGGCCGGCTGGACGTTTACTGTCAACCCGCGTGAGGAGTGGCGGCAGATGTTCGCCGAGGCGTGGCGGTTGGAGCGGGATTACTTTTACGACCGCGGCATGCATGGCCTGGACTGGCTGGCGGTCCGTAAGCGGTACGAGCCGCTGCTGCCGCGCGTGACCGACCGCGACGAGCTCGATGACCTGATTGCCCAGATGGTATCCGAGCTTTCCGCCTTGCACACCTTCGTGGTCGCCGGCGATGCGCGCAAGGGGCCGGACGACATTGCACCCGGCCGGCTGGGAGCGGCACTGATCCGCGATGTGAACGCCGGCGGCTACCGCGTCGAGCGCGTGTACCGCCACGACCCCGACGAGCCGGAGCGAGCCTCGCCGCTTGCTAAACCTGCCGTCAATGTGAAAGCCGGCGACGTCATCGTTTCCGTGGACGGCAGCCCAATCCTGGCCGCAATCGACATCGGTGAGCTGCTGCGTCACAAGGCCGGGCGGCAGGTGCTGCTCGGGATCAAGCCGGCGAAAGGCGAGCCGCGCAAGGTCGTGGTCAAACCACTGAGCACGAAGGATGACGACGACCTGCGCTATCACGAATGGGAGTACGGCCAGCGCCTGGCCACGGAAAAACTCGGCGGCCCAGACATCGGCTATCTGCACCTGCGAGCGATGGGCGGCGAGGATTTCGACTCCTGGGCGAGGGGCTATTATCCGGCGTTCACGAAGGGCGGCCTGATCATCGACGTTCGGAACAACCGGGGCGGCAACATCGATTCGTGGATTATCGGCCGGTTGCTCCGCAAGGCCTGGTTCTACTGGAACCAACGGACCGGCCGGCAGAACCTGTGGAACATGCAATACGCTTTCCGCGGGCACGTCGTGATCCTGTGCAATGAGTGGACCGCGTCTGACGGCGAGGCGTTCACCGAAGCGGTCAAGCGGTTGAAACTCGGAACCGTCATCGGCACCCGCACCTGGGGCGGCGAAATCTGGTTGTCGTTCAGCAACAATTTGGTGGACAAGGGTATCGCCTCGGCTGCCGAGTATGGAGTGTTCGACCGCAACGGCAAGTGGCTCATCGAGGGCCACGGGGTCGAGCCCGACATCGTGGTCGACAACCTGCCGCACGCCACGTTCATGGGGGGCGACGCCCAGCTCACGGCGGCGGTTGCGTTGCTGAAAAAGAAGCTTAAAGACGAGCCGATTCCACTGCCGGCGGTGCCGCCGTTCCCTAAAAAGTGACGGGCCTCGCCCGGTGGTGTCGCCGAGTAGCCCTTCGGCTCATGTCCTGTACAATGAGCCTAGTTCAGGAGAACACCATGAATCGTTTTGTCGCAGTGCTCGGATTGGCCATCGTGGCGGCAAGTGGAGCCGCTGTTCCCGCCGTATTGGCGCATGCCCAATCCGGCGACACGGGCGCGGAGCAATCGCAAGAACTGCTTGCCGAGCTCAAAGCCTACCCGCACAGGGTCGTGTACGAAACCAACCGCGATGGCAACTTCGAAATCTATGTCTGCAACGCGGACGGTTCCAACCCCGTCAACCTCAGCAATACCAAGGGCGTCGACGAGCTGTATCCCAAACCGTCGCCAGACGGCACCAAAATCTGTTTCATCGCCGATGAAGGCAAGGACGAGGCCAAGATTCGCAACGTCTATGTCATGAACGCGGACGGCACCGGCCGGGTCAAGGTCGCCGACAATGCCCGCGAGCCGTGCTGGAGCTCCGACAGCAAGCAGATCGCTTTCCTCAAGGGCGAGTTCGAGAAATTCAATCTCACCGATTTCGCCACCAAAGGGTTGTTCATTTACGACCTCAAAACCGGCAACACGCGCCAGCACGTCAACGACAAGATAAAGCACCTTTACACGCTGAACTGGTCGCCGGACGGCAAGTGGTTCGTGGCCACCATCCACGGCGCCCTGGGCTTTTCACACAACATCGTGGCCATTGAGGCCGACGGTCAGGGTGTTTTCGACCTGAAACTCGAGGGCTGCCGGCCCAACATCAGTCCAGACGGCAAGAAAGTCGCCTGGGGGCATGGCGATTATTGCGCGGGCGTGGCAGAGCTGGACTTCTCGAACACCACGCCGAAGGCCACCAATATCGTTGATGTGGTCGAGAGCAAGGATCCGGTCGAGACGTATCACGTCACCTGGTCGCCGGACATGAAATACCTGGCCTTTACGAAGGGCCCCAAATTCAAGGGCCGCAGCCTCAAGGGACTGTTGCCGGAGTTTCCGGGCGTCGAGGCGCCGGGCTGGAACGTGTGCGTGGCCGACGCCAAGCAGAGAAACCGCTGGGTGGCCCTCACCCTCGACGGCAAGTCATGCAAGCAACCTTGCTTTATTGTCGCGGCCGCCAAGGATGCGAAAAAGGATTAGCATGTCGTACTGGATCCGTGTTTGCCGCGTGGCTGCTTTTGGGTTCATCGTGCCGCTATCGGGTTGCAGTAACCAGGAAGCAGCGCCCTCGCCCTCGTCAAAAGCGGCGCCCGTGGCGATCAAGACCAAGAGCGGCGCCGAAATGGTCGCTATCCCAGCCGGCTATTTCAACATGGGCAGCAAGCACGGCCGTGACGATGAAAAGCCCGTACACAAAGTGTGGATCGACGCCTTCCTCATGGACAAGGTCGAGGTGACGCAAGCTGAGTATGAGAAGCTTGGCCAAATCGAAGCTTTCCCAAATCCGTCTCATTTCAAGGGACTGGACCTGCCCGTGGAGCAGGTGACCTGGCCCCAGGCTGCCCGGTTTTGCAACGCCAGATCGCGATTTGAAGGTCTGACGCCATGCTACAACGAGGACACCGCCGTGTGCGATTTCCAGGCCAACGGCTACCGCTTGCCCACCGAGGCGGAATGGGAATATGCCTGCCGGGCGGGAACGGATGCCGATTACTCGTTTGGCGGCGACGCTCGCAAGCTCGGCGACTTTGCCTGGTTCGCCGACAACGCCGGCAAAAAGACTCATCCCGTCGGCGAAAAGAGAGCCAATCCCTGGGGCCTTTTCGACATGCACGGCAACGTGGCGGAGTGGTGTCACGATGCTTATGACAAGACCTACTACCAGGGCAGTCCAGACAAGAATCCGCGCGGCCCCGCCGACGGCAAGGAATTCGTTTTGCGCGGCGGTTCGTGGAAGTCGTCTCCCGATGCATTGCGCCTGGCCAGCCGCCTGGGTGAGTCCCCTGGTTTTTCGGACGCCTGTCTGGCTCGTGACGCCATTGGTTTTCGGTGCGTGCGCAAAAGAGTAACAACCCAGGCCTGGCGATGCTCTTTCACACCTGGGTCTTCTTCGTTTTTTTTGCGATTGTCTACCCAATCTATTTGCTGGTCCGCACTAACAATCGGCTGATGAACATCTGGCTGATGATCGCCTCGTACACGTTCTACGGCTGGTGGAATCCCTGGTATCTGCTGCTGCTGTTCGGCACCTCGGCCATTGACTGGCTGATGGTCGTGCTGATGGAGCGCAAGCAGAAAACGCGGACGCTATGGCTGGTCATCAGCCTGGTCAGCAATTTCGGCTTCCTGGGCTATTTCAAATACTCGGGTTTTATCACGGACAACCTCAATGCATTGCTTACGCGGCTTGATTGGCCGTTGCAATTGCCCGATCCCGCGGCCTACCCCAATGCTCTGCTGACGCTGATCGATGCCCCCGACGATTGGTTTTTCACGCAAGGTCATCCTGCCCATCGGCATTTCCTTTCACACTTTCCAATCGATGAGTTACACCATCGACGCCTACCGGGGAACCATCAAGACCGAGCGCAGTTTCATCCGCTTCCTGACCTTTGTGTCCTTTTTCCCCCAGCTCGTCGCCGGGCCGATCGAGCGGGCCGGCAATCTGCTGCCGCAGCTCCAGAACACTCCGCCCATTACCCGGCAGGACATCACCGATGGGCTTTCACTCTTTCTTGTGGGCTTCTTCAAGAAAGTGGCGCTGGCCGATTACCTGGCCAGGTACGTGGATGTGGTTTACGGCAATCCCGGCAAGTTCGAGGCCGCGGCACTGGTCCTGGCAACCTTTGCTTTTGGCTGGCAAATTTACTTTGATTTCAGCGGCTACACCGACATGGCCCGCGGCATCGCCTTGGTGATGGGCTTCCACCTGATGCTAAACTTCAACAATCCCTACACCGCCACCGGCCTGGGCGATTTCTGGAATCGCTGGCACATCAGCCTTTCGACCTGGTTCAAGGATTATCTTTATTTTCCCCTGGGCGGCAGCCGGCACGGCAACCTGCGCACCTATTTCAACATGTTCGTGACGATGGTGGTCTCCGGCATCTGGCACGGCGCCGCCTGGACCTTCGTGATCTGGGGGGCACTGCACGCATTGGGCCGGTGCTGCACCCGCGAGCTGGAATTTACCCGGTTCTACCAAACTCGCATACCGCAGGATTGTCAAGCAGATTGCCGTGTTCAGCTTTGTCACTTTCACGTGGATCTTCTTCCGGGCCCAGACCTTGGATGACGCCCGGCTCATCATCAGCCGTGTGTGTACCACAGCCTGGACGGATCCGCGGTTTCCGCTCTGGATGGCGTGCATGATCCTGGCCGTGTGGCTTTACCAGCTTGTTTTCAACAGCCGCTCGCCGCTGCGGCGAGTGCTGGAAATGGCGCCGGTCAGAGTGGGATTGGCCATGCTGATGGTCGCCTATCTTGTGCTCGTCGCCCAGCCGAGCACCAAGCCGTTTATCTATTTCCAGTTCTGAGAAGGTGGGGCCAGCGATGACAGAAAACGGCGCCAAGCAGTTTCCGATGCCGCACCCGCCCGATGTGGACGTGACCACGTTCTCCAACGCCATCAGGCTGACGGGCCGAGAGTGGCTGCTGGTGGGCTTGTTCGCGGTCCTGCTCTTGTTCCTACCCTCGCTCTGGAAACACTGGGAGCCGCTGGAGCTTGAGCCGGACTACCGGATGCCGCACGACTTGAGCAATGATTATTGGCTGTTCGAGCGCTACGCGGATCTGGCCGCCGCCAAATACGATGTGCTGCTGCTCGGCGATTCGGTGATTTGGGGTGAATACGTGACGGCCAACAAGACGCTTTCCCATTACCTCAACCAGGGTTCGGCCAAGGAGCGCTACGGCAACCTCGGCATCGACGGCGCCCATCCCCTGGCCCTGGAAGGTCTCGTCACGCACTACGCTCACGCCATTGCCGGCAAAAACGTCTTGCTGCATTGCAATCCGTTGTGGATGTCGTCGCCTCGCGCCGATTTGCAGGATAAAGAGGCGACGGATTTCAATCATCCCCGGCTGGTGCCGCAGTTCGTGCCGTGGTTACCAAGCTACAAAGCGGAAATCTCGCCGCGGATCGGCGTTGTGGTCGAGCAGCACTTGCCACTGAGCAGTCTGGACCAACCATTTGCAGCAAGCGTACTATGATCGGAGCGACATCCCCAATTGGACGCTGGCTCATCCCTACGAAAACCCGGCGGCGCCCTTGCGCGAGACTTGCCGCCGCCGGACGACACTCTGCGGCATCCGTCGCGGCCGTGGTTTGAGGTCATCAAGGGAAAGGTCGATTATGCCTGGGTCGATTTGGACACGTCGCTGCAATGGCAAGCGTTCAAGCGGTTGGTCAATCTCCTCAAGCGGCGTGGCAATCGCGTATTTGTGCTGGTCGGCCCGTTCAACGAGCATTTGCTGACCACGCGGAGCCTGGAAAAGTATCAGCAGATAAAAGCTAGGATCACGGCTTGGCTCCAGTTCCAGCAGATTCCCCACGCGGCTTTTGCGCCGCTGCTCAGTGAACAATACGGCGACGCGAGCCATCCCCTGGCGGCGGGATATGCTCAGCTCGCCCGATTGCTCGCGGATGAACGACAGTAGGTCCCGCTTGCCGAGCGGGACCTACCGCCGAATCACACCCAGGCACCCTATGCAGCGCCGAGTAAACAGGCTACAATGCGACCATCCTCTCTCGCAATTGTATTTGGAAGGGCACAGCCTGCCCTCGAAAGCATGTTATGGACTCATGTGCCCCGTCTGCGCCACGGACTGTTGTTTTGTCCAAATTCCGAGTGGTTGCCATTGTCATTATGGGAGCCGCATTCCTGATTCCCTACCCTGGCAAAATGAGTGGCCAGCGCCCTGATCTTGATCAACTCCTCAAATCCAACAAAATCGGACCCGTCAAAGAAAAAGACAGCGGCAAGCTGCCGCTGCCCGACGCTAAACCCAGCTCCGGCGCCCTGCCGGCATGGTTCAAGGAACTGGATAGGGACGGGGACGGCCAGATTGACCTCTTTGAATGGTTTCACGGCGGCAAGGAAATCGGCGAATTCCGCAAATTTGATCTGAATGGCGACGGCCTCATCACAGCCGACGAAGTCCTGCGCTGCTTGAAAAAGCGGCTTGACCTGGAGCTCGAAAATGGCCAGGTCCATTACCAGGGCACCCTCGAGGAGGCTGCCGCCGAGGAATACCGGGACAAAAAGTCCTTCAAGGTCTTCAGCATCAAGCTGGAACAAGGGGTGACCTATCAAATCGACCTCACGAGCAAGGCATTTGACGCCTTCCTTTATCTGGAAAATGCCGAGGGCACGCTCCTGGCCGAGGATGACGACGGCGGCGAAGGCTTGAATGCGCGTATCGTTTTCCGTCCCGATAGGACTGGAACCTATCGCATCATCGCGACCAGCGCTGGCGATTTTCGCCCCGGCGCTTATTCGTTGTCGGTTCGCGTCGTTGAACGCTCTGGCAGTAATTTGCCGATGGGCCTGCCGCCTTGGTTCAAAGAGCTGGACAAGGACAAAGATGGCCAGATCGCCCTCCATGAATGGCTGCAGGGCGGCAAGGAGCTCCACGAATTCCGCGAATATGATCTCAACGGCGACGGTCTCATCACGCCGGAAGAAGTCCTTCGGTGTTTGAATAAAAGGCTTGATCGACAGGCCGAAGATGGCGGCAATCTGCCGACGGGCTTGCCGGCGTGGTTCAAAGACTTGGACAAGGACGGCGACGGCCAGATTAGCCTTCGTGAATGGCTGCAAGGCGGCAAGGAACAAGCCGAGTTCCATGAGTATGACCTGAATGGCGACGGCCTGATCACGCCTGCAGAAGTCCTGCGGCATTTGCAAAAGCGGCTCGACCTGGAGCTCGAAAACGGCCAGTCGAGTTTTGAGGGTGTCATCGAGCAGGCTGCCAAGGAGCATTACCGGGGCAAAAAGTGCTTCAAGATTTTCACCATTCGGTTGGAACAGGGAACAACCTATCAAATCGACCACATGAGCAAGGCGTTTGACGCCTATCTCTATTTGGAAGATGCCGACGGCACGCTGCTGGCTGAGAACGACGACGGCGGCGAAGGGCTCAATTCACGCATCATCTTCCGCGCGGAAAAGACTGGTCCCTATCGCCTCATCGCGACGAGCGTGGGCGATTCCCGCCCCGGCGCTTTCTCGTTTTCGGTTCGCGTTCTCGAACGCTTCGGCGGCAACCTGCCCAGGGGCCTGCCGTCGTGGTTCGAAGCCCTGGACAGAGACCGTGACGGCCAGATCACCCTTCGTGAATGGCTGCAGGGCGGTAAGGAGCTGCGCGAGTTCCGCGAATATGATCTGAACGGCGACGGCCTCCTCACCCCGGATGAAGTCCTGCGCTTTTTGAAAACGCGGCTCGATCTGAAGCTCGACAAAGGCCAGGCGAATTACCAGGGCACCGTCGAAGAGGTTGCCGATGAACTGTACCAGGGCAAAAAGTCCTTCAAGATCTTCACCATCAGGCTGGAGCGAGGACAGACCTATCAGATCGACCACATCAGTAAGTTGTTTCAGGCCTTTCTGTATCTGGAAGATGCAGACGGCAACCTGCTCAAGGAGAACAGCAGCGCCGGCGTGGGTGGGAATTCGCGCCTGGTTTACCGTGCGGAGCAGACTGGGACCTATCGCGTCATCGCGACCAGTCTGGGCGGCTTCAGGACCGGCGAGTTTGTACTTTCCGTTCGCGTCATCAACGGCATCGGCGTCACGTTGCCCAGGGGGCTGCCATCGTGGTTCAAAGAGATCGACGAGGACAAAGATGGCCAGATTGACCTCCGTGAATGGCTGCAGGCCGGCAAGGACATTAGTGAGTTCCGCGAATATGACCTGAACGGCGACGGCCTCATCACGCCGGAAGAAGTCCTGCGCTGCTTGAAAAAGCGGCTCGATCTGGAGCTCGAAAACGGCCAGGCGAAATTTGAGGGCACCCTTGAGCAGTCCGCCGAGGGCGATTACCGGGGCAAAAAGTCCTTCAAAATCCTCACCATCAAGCTGGAACAGGGAATAACCTACCAAATCGACCACATGAGCAAGGCTTTCGACGCCTATCTTTATCTGGAAGATGCCGATGGCAAACTCCTGGCCGAGGACGACGACGGCGGCGAAGGCCTCAATTTGCGCATCATTTTCCGTGCGGAAAAAACCGGAACCTATCGCCTCATCGCGACGAGCCTGGGCAACACTCGGCCCGGCGCTTTTTCGCTTTCAGTGCGCGTCCTTGACCACTTCGGCGGCAATTTGCCCAGGGGCCTGCCGTCGTGGTTCAAAGCCCTGGACAAGGACGGGGACGGCCAGATCTCCCTCCATGAATGGCTGCAAGGCGGCAAGGAAATACGCGAATTCAGTGAATACGATCTCAACGGCGACGGCCTCATCACGCCGGACGAGGTCCTGCACTTTTTGAAAATGCGGCTCGACCTGAAGCTCGTTAAAGGCCAGGCGAATTACGAGGGGACCATCGAAGAGGTGGCCGAGGAACATTACCGGGGAAAGAAATCTTTCAAGATCTTCACCGTCAGGTTGGAAAAGGGACAGACCTATCAAATCGACCACATGAGCAAGGCATTTCAGGCCTCTCTTTATCTGGAAGATGTCGATGGCGAGCTACTCCAGGAGAATAGCAGCCGCGCGGTAGGCGAAAATTCGCGCATTACTTTCCGGGCGAAAAAATCCGGAACCTATCGCCTCATCGCGACGAGTCAAGGCGGCACCAAATCCGGAGATTTTTTGCTGTCTGTTCGCATCATTAACCGGCCTGGCGCCGCAGCCCAGAAAAACGGCCGCGATTCCGCTCTCCCGGTTCTGTTCCATTGAGAGCTGTAGCCACAGAGTTGGCGGCGGCCAGCCCGACCGACGCGCGCAAGGAAGTAACCATACCGCCTGCCACTGGCGATCTGGCTGCATACAATTCGGCTGCAGGCCAGCGACAACTCAGCTGGCATCCTAACGCCGCCGAAAAGACGCTCGCCAGGCCCTGGTTTTCCTCGCGCCACGGGGTGCGTGCTTGGTTATACTGGGCCTATCCAAGATCTCCCGGTTCCGCGCCTTCGAGGTAACTGCCATGGAATCTTGCTTGACCGATCAGGATCTGGCTTCCCTGGCGCATGGCTCGGCGTCATCGGCACAGCTCGCCGCCTGGAAGCAGCATGTGCATGGCTGTTTCCGCTGTGCGTCCCGGCTGGAGGAGGAACGGGTAGCGCTCGCCGATTCCCGTGGTCGTGACATGCGGCTGACCGTGGACGATTCTGCCGACAGGGATCCGTGTGCGGACGAGTTGCGACCTGGCACTCTGCTCGGTGACTTTGAGGTCGAGAGCCCCCTCGGCAGTGGCGGCATCGGCGTCGTTTACCGCGCCCGTCAGCGGTCGCTCAACCGGCCCGTGGCGCTGAAGGTGCTCAGGCCGGGTCTGGCGCTGACGCGCAAGGCCGTGGCCCGCTTCCAACGCGAGGCGCAGGCGGCGGCAAAACTGCACCACACCAATATCGTGGCCGTGTTTGCCGAGGGCGAAGACCGTGGCGTTTGCTTCTACGCCATGGAGCTGATCGAAGGCCAGAGCCTCGACCGCGTCCTGCGTCGGCTCCGCGGGCACCAAAAAATGCCGCCGGCGGGAGAGAAGACCGCCGATTGCCTGCCGGCTCCGCTGCCGGAGGCTCAGGCCGCCAGTGACACGACCCCTTCCGGCTCCAGCACCGATGCAGCCTATTTCGATACGGTGGCGCGGTGGATGGCCGACGCGGCGGACGCGCTCGAATACGCGCACCGGCAGCAGGTGATTCACCGCGACATCAAGCCTTCGAACCTGATGCTCAGCCCGGATGGGCGCGTGAGCCTAATGGACTTCGGCCTGGCTCGCATGCTGGAAGAGCCGGGCGTAACGGTTACGGGCGATTTCCTGGGCACGCCGCGCTACATGAGCCCGGAGCAGGTAGCCGCCGGGCGCATGCGTGTCGATCACCGCACCGACATCTACTCCCTGGGCGCGACCCTGTATGAGCTGCTTGCCTTGCGGCCGGCGGCCCCCGGGACGCGCAGCAGGTCATCACGCAGATCCTCACCCGAGAGCCAGTATCGCCCCGAAGGGGACGTTCGAGCGGCGGGTCGGGCCGCCCCGCGGGGCCGCGGAAGTTTGGGAACTCGATAAGCAGCGGATTATCGACTTGCGTCGGGCCGTCGACTACCTGAAGACTCGTGGCGATGTGGACGCCGGCGCGATCGGGTATTACGGAGTTAGTTGGGGAGCAGAAAGGGGATCCTGGGCGCTGGCGATCGAAGACCGCATCAAGGCAGCCGCGCTTGCGGACGGAGGGATCTGGTTGGACCGGCTCAACCGGCCCGACGTGCCTGCTGCGGACGGAGGGGCCTGGACCGGCCCATTGCAGGGGCCCGAGCAGAACCCTATCCATTTCTTGCCCCGGATTAAAATTCCAGTTCTCATGCTCAACGGCGAGTTCGACCCCATCTTCCCCCTGAAGGAGGCCCAGGAGCCGATGTTCCATCTGCTCGGGACCCCTGCCGAGCACAAGAGGCATCGGCTCTCCAAGGTTGGCCACATGGGCACCACCCCGCACGAGCGGATTCAGGAAACGCTCGACTGGTTCGACCGTTATCTCGGGCCCGTGACAGCCAAGTGAAATCCGGAGGGGTTACCGGCCGTGCCACTCCGCCGATCTATCAAGATGTTCCAGGAAGCCCATCCTGGTAAACCTCCTTCAAAATGGTATGCGGATGACAGCGTTTCCCAATTGTTGCAAATGGACGGATCGACCATGAACCTGCCAATCAAGTTCCCGAGCGACGCGGAGGTCATCACCGGGGAGGTGGCTCGCTTTCGCGCGCTGTCGCCTGTGGATCGCGTACGTTCGATCCGCGGTCAGGTGGCGGCCGGCGCGTTGATGATGCGCCGGTCACCCAAAGCGGAGTTTCTGCGGGATAATAATCTGGAACAGGAGAACCTCGCTTGCCAAACTGTAAAGGAGTTCCTGGTGCGTCATGGCGGCTGAGCACGATCATTTTTCTTCAAGAGTTGGTCAACTGGCGAAATGATGGCGCCGCCAGGCGCCTTGGCTGCGCTTGCCCCGGAGAACAATCCCTTTCAGGCCTTTGGGCCAGCCACTTATGAGCAGCTTGCAACACCGCTACGAAATCCTTCTGCCTCTGCGCTTCAATGACGGCCAACCACATTACGAGCATGCGGGTCGCCAGTTCGCAGGTCAGTTCAGACGATGCGAGAAGGCGTTATGGCAAGCCGATGGTTTACCCCTAATTTGGTTTCTTCTCGTTGCCGGCCTTCTTGTCTTCGTCGATAAATCGTTTCCCTACTTCTACTGTCACCGTTCCTAATTATCCGCTCCTTAGCCGTCGTGGCGGGAACCGGCCACTGTTTTTGTGCCAATGATAGATGCGCACTTCCTCGTTACGCCGCGCCACTTTGTTGATGACTTCTGTGATTTCGGCCCGCGTTTTGGTTTGTTCCATGATCTGCCTGATCATGGATCGTATTTGCGGCACCGTCAGGGCCGGTGCCTTTTTCCCCCCAAACCTGGCGTTGCAGGTTTATGTGCCACAGGGCTAGCATCGACAGCGTCATAGGGTGGTGCCAGCCCACCCAACTCCGGACCTCGTAATGGTCCAATCCAACTTCGGTCTTGCCTTCTTGAAAGAGCTGCTCCACCCCATGCCGTTGACCTTTGACCTGCACCTGTTTTTCCAGAGTTATTCCTGTCAGGGCATTACTCAAGGCAAATGACGTGTCGCCTTGTTGAGCGGCATGCCGGATCACCAACACACGCTCAGCCCCACCCACGCGGCCCGATTCATCTTTGGTTTGCACCAAGGCCGTGATGGCCCACACTATCATTTCCCCTTTCTCGCCCATGCGCATCGTGATTTTGGGCCACCGCGACGATGGCTGCCGCGCTGCCCACGGACTCACTTGCTCGAACTTCGGCTTGCGCCCCTCTACCAACTGCAGTTCGCGGATCAATGTGTTGGACGGAACATCCGACACATAACGCTCTCGTCCGCAACGCAAGGTGGCCGACGAAACTCCACCACTCTGCCGAACTCGTCATCGCCAGCCACCCAGCCGTGCGGCAGATGTCGGCAACGATCAATTTGGTCCAGGGCGATCCGCCACTTTTCTTGAAATACCACCTCGGCGGGCACGTGACATTTCTTCCGCCGCTCGGCATCGTTGGCCCACTCCTCCGGCAAATACAGACGCCGATCCACCAGGCCGCAACTGCGGCGGCCCACGTAGGCCAGAAACACGCCAACCTGACAGTTGTCAATTTTTCCCAAGCGGCCGCACCACTGTCGATCCACGCCGCACGACTCGGTTCCCTTCTTTTGAAAGCCACTTCCGTCGCAGACCAACACACCATCCGCATCGGCCAAGGCCTCGCCGACGTGGCGCTGCAACTCGGCCAGCACCGCTTCATCGTCCCACTTGCCGGCGCCTACGAAATGCTGAACCGGCTTGCGGTGCCGCCCCACCTGGTAGGCGATCGGCTCGGACGTTTTGCGCTCAAGTCCACTCAGCTTACCTTCGACAACCACCGTCGCCAGTTCGCGCTGCTCGTCCCGGTAGAACAACGGCAGGTAGCGATGCAGAAACGCCGTCCAATCCTGACGCAGCGCTGTCACGACTTCGAGCGGCACCCTGGCATCCTCCAACAAGACCACAGCTTCGGCCGAATCCAGCAGAGACATCCTTGTCCCTCCCATTTGGACTTCCATTACCGGGGCGAATTGGACATATTGTATCAGCTAACGTGAAACGGTTACAGTAGAACTACTACGTGGAGGTTTGGCGTCACGGCTCGATGGACGTCGTCTTCGAGGAAGCCGACCTCGCCCAGTTGGAAGCCGCGAAGCAGGCCGATCAGGGCGTGATCCATGAACTGGTGTTCCATCCCAACGGCGCGCTGGCGTCTACCTGGCAGCCGTGGGACGGTGTCTTGACGCCGGCGGATTAGTTTTGTTTGTTGCATTGCACACACACGGTGCGATTGCATCCCAGCAGCGCTTTCCGTGCAATGAATTCGGCGCTAACGGGATGACTGGTTTCGTCTCATCTCAACCCCCCCGGACACCCCCATGACATGAAACCGCCAACGGCTGCAATTGGCTGGCAACGGATGACATCGAGTGACTACGATTGCATCTCACGCATTGCTTCCGTTGCAGGTAGTTCCTAGTGCCCCTTCAAGTCTTAATTTTGGGGTAAAGCCGTTTTAGTTTCACGCGGGCGTTTTCGATGCGGAACTGCCAGTCAACACCGCGTTGCTTGGCGTTGGTCTTGGCCGACCAAGCCGCGATTTCCTTTTGCAGCTCCGCCAGTTCCCCGATGCGTCGGTCGCTCAGACACTGGCTGGTGAGACAGCTCAACTCACATTCGGCGACATTCAGCCAACTTCCATGCTTCGGGGTGTAGCAGAAGTTGATGCGTTTGATGTACGCGCGTGCCTGCTCCGGTTCGAACGCTTCGTAGAACGCTCCCTTGGTGTGCGTGTTGAGATTGTCGCAAACCAACGTCAATTCGGCACAGTCAGCATAACGCGTGTCCAACAAATGCGCGACTTCGAGCGCCCAGTCGATCTTGGTTCGCCGAGGTCGTGCCGTCGCTTGCCGAAAACCTGACAGCGGTTCGGCGAACATGAAAATGCTCGCCGTGCCGTTGCGTTCGTATTCGTAATCGACCCGCTTGCCATGCTTCGTCGTCGCGGCAATCGGCACCTGTGTCTCTTTGAGCAACTGCACCGGTTGTTCGTCCATGCACAACACCGGATGCTGCGGATCGTAGGCCTGGGCGTAGGTTTCGAGCACTTCTTCCATGCAGGCCACGAACTCCCCATCTTGCTCGGGGGGAATCACCCAGTATTCGATTTTCCGCTTCGTCATGCCGTTTTTTTTAGCACTTTGCGGACCGTCTCATGACTGATCGAATCGACCACTTCCAATGCCACCAGTTCGTCCGCGAGCAGGTGCAAGGTCCAGTGCCCGTAACCGCTCGGCGGTTTGCCCAAACGCATGGCGATCAATTTCGCCTCCCCCTCGCCATCCAGCTTCGGTGGTGTGGGAGGATCCTTGGGTTTTTTGCCTTCCAGGGCCAATTCAAAGCCTTCGGTAACCAAGCGTTTGCGAAGATTCTCAATCGTCTGCACGCGGCAATTGAAGGCCTCGGCAATCTTGCTGTCCGTCCAACCCGGCCCATCTGCATCCGCCTTTAGCAGTATTTGAGCGCGGCGGACCTTTTGCGATGATCCCTTGAGTTTCTTGACAACTTCTTGGCAGATACCACGCTCTCCATCCGAGAGACGCACAACGAACTTCTTGTTCATGGGAAACCTCCTTGTATTCGGGAGTTTCCCAATTTGCTACAACATCAGCAACCCCAATTTTCAGATTTGAAGGGGCACTAGGGGTTAATTGGTGTCGCTCGTGTGATGGCGGGGTCTGCCGCAAGTTCATATCCGCCAAAATGCGTTGCAGACCCATGCACATCCCCATGAACGAATTTCCTGCGAAGGAGGCCTCGGCAAAAGTGGAATGCGCAAGCAGAGAACCACGTGGGTGGTCAAAGATACTGGCCGCTGCATTCATTTCATTCCCGCCCCCCCTGGTCGCCCCCCCGAATTCATTTCGCCCCCCCTGAAACGCATTTCACACCCCCCTCACTAGCACTGGCGCCAATACGCATCGACCGCCGCCGCACTGACCGCATTGCCAAGCTCCTTCGCCATGTCGGCAAACACATCCTCCCAGTTCCCCGCCCGTTTTTGCCGAAATAACTTCATGGTTGGATACCACGGGCTGTCCGTGCGGTCGAGCAGCCACCGCCAATCCGGGACAAACGACAGCGCTACCCATACGCGCACTCCCAGCGCGCTCGCCAGGTGGGCAACTGCCGTGTCCGAGGTAATCACCAGGTCGAGGCTCTTCATGACGGCGGCCGTGTCCATGAATGCTCCGGTAGTCTGGTCGAGCCTGGCTCCCAGGTCGGTGACCTTGAATGCCCCGGCAAGCCCGCGCAATTGCTCGCTCCCCGGCCCCTTTTGCAGGCTGATCAAATGTACGCCTTCCACTTCGGCCAACGGCTTGTATTGGGCCAAAGGGATCGAACGTTGCCGATCTTGCAAAAACGTTGGCCGGCCTTGCCAGGCGATGCCGACCTTGAATCCCGACATGGCCTTCAATTCTTGCCGCCACTGCTGGACCAGCCGGCTGTCGGCATGCAGATAGGGAACTTTGGCGGGCACGTTGGCTAATGTCGTCTTCATGATCCATGGCGAACTCAACAGCGATAGGTTTTCGCGCGAAGCGTTCAAAGGGCGGTCGTCCAGTCTTCAACCTTGAGGCCAGGCACTTGGCGGATATCGCGGAGATTTCCATTCCAAGACGGACAGGTGATCGGTGTCCAGGAGCGCAGGCACGGGCGCTCACCCTTTGATCTTTTCCTTGCGAAGCAAGCGGCCAAGGCGGCTAATCTCAGCAAAGACCGCGTCGCCAGCAAAGACGCCAACGATTTCCCGATACCACGGTTTGCTTGATTTCCCGCCAACGTCGGCCTTCAAGTTCGCCAGCTCGTTTTCCAGGCGCTACAGTCTTGCTTCCAGTTGTCGTGGGGTTTGAGGCATGCTCTAATTATCGTTCAATCCTCAGGAGAGAACAACGGCAAGCCTTCATTGTTTTGCCGACTTTTTTCTTGCTATGCGTCGGCTGCGCCGCATGGTACACTTCCGAATGGTTTCGCGTTGCTGGGAATTGAGGACTTGCTCAATGTTCCCCCGCTGGTTGTCCAAACTGGTGAAATGGGTCGGCCGAAGGTGCAATTCGGCCGAGCGCGGCCGGCATGACCGCAAGTCCCCTCGTCCATTGTGCCGGCCCCTGTTTGAAGAGCTGGAAGGCCGGATTGTGCCGTCGGTTGCCCCCTTCGTGCAATCGATCAACCGGACCATACCTGCAGCTGCAATCACCGGCGCAACCAATGTGGACTACACGGTCACTTTCAACGAAACCGTGACTGGAGTGACGCCTAGCGACTTCAGCTTGGCTTTGACTGGCACGGCTACAGGGACAGTGGCCCTGGTGACGGCCGTCAGCGGCTCGGTTTACACGGTAACGGTCAACGCCATTGCGGGTAGTGGGACACTTGGTCTGGATCTGGTTGACAACGGCACGATACGAGATTTGGCCGGCGACCGACTTTCGCAGGCTATTCCCGTTGCTGCATTCCAGGGCCAGGCCACCTTCGGCGCAGGCGCAGCGTCGGTGGCGATAGCGGACGTCAACGGCGATGGCAAGTCCGATCTCGTGATCAGCGGCTACAACCGTGTGGGCGTCCTGCTGGGAAATGGTAACGGCACTTTCCAGCACCAAACCACCTTCGCCTCAAGTTTTGTGAATTCGGTGGCGGTGGCCGACGTCAACGGCGACGGCAAGCCGGATTTGATCGTCGCCGGGCAAAATTACTCCGGGGTTGGGCAATTCACCTACGGCGTGAGTGTGTTGCTGGGCAACGGGAATGGCACCTTCCAGCGCCAAAGTACATTCGCAGTAGGTTCGGATCCCGTTTTCGTCGCCATCGCGGACCTCATTAGCGGTGGGAAGCCCGATGTAATCTTAGCCAACCGCGCCGGCACTTCCGCCAACAGCCGCGGCAGCAACAGCGTGACCGTTTTGTTGGGCAACGGCAACGGCACTTTCCAAAATCAGACGACATACGCCGTTGGCCCCCGTCCCACAAGTATTGGCGTGGCAGACCTCAATGGCGACGGCAAGCTCGACTTGGTCATCGGTCAATATAACAGCGTGGGGGTCCTGCTGGGCAACGGCAACGGCACTTTCCAAGCCGAGGCCACGATTGCAACACCTTCGGGGCAGAATTACCTCGCCGTGGCGGACATAAACGGTGACGGTATTCCCGACGTGGTCGATGCCAACGCAAGCAGTGGCACCCTCAACGTGCTCTTGGGGAATGGCAATGGCACATTTCAGAGCCTCACCCCAATCCTGCTCGGCTATGAGCCTGTATCCGTAGCGGTGGCGGACATAAAGGGCGATGGCAAGCTCGGTCTAGTAATTGCCAACGAATACGTTGGTGGCTTCGTGACCGTCCTGCTAGGTAATGGCAACGGCACTTTCCAGAGCCCGACCACCTTTGCCGCCGGTTCGGGGCCGGATTTCGTGACGGCAGCGGACCTGAATGGTGACGGTAAGGCGGACCTGGTCGTCGCCAACCGAAACAGCTCTTACGTGAGCGTACTGCTGAATTCCGCCAACGGGGATTTCACGGGGCAAATTTACACCACTGTGGTGCAATCCTACCTGGCTGTTGGGATGCCCAACGGCGTCACCGCGGGCCAACTGGCCAGCGTCACGGTCACGGCTTATGCCGTTTCGGGAAATGTCTTCACGGGCTATACGGGGACCGTGCACTTCAGCACATCGGACACCGGCGCCGGCGTGGCCCTGCCTCCCGACTATACTTTTTTGCCTAGCGATGGCGGGATCCATGTTTTCACAAGCGGATTCACGTTCGTCACTGCGGGGAATCAAACCGTCACCGCGACAGACACTGCCACAAGTGCTACTAGCGGCAGCGGCACGGTCACCGTCAGCGCGGCTGCCGCCACGGCGCTGATTTTGACCGCGCCCGCCTCGGCCAGCCCAGGCGTTCCCTTTGCCGTCACTGTCACGGCCAAGGACAGCCTTGGCAACATCGCAAGCGGCTACACGGGCACGGTTACCTTCACCACGTCTGATCCCGCCGCCCAGCCGCCGGTGGTGCTCCCAGCTCCGTACACCTTTGTTGCCGCCGACCAAGGCATCCATATCTTCAGTTTTGCCGTGAGCCTGATCACCGCGGGCAACGGCTCGCAGACTATCACCGTGACTGGCACAAGCGGATTGACGAGCACCGCCACCGTCCACCTACCAACCCCTTGGCCCTTCGTCCAGTCGATTGTCCGCAGCACCCTAGCCGGCCCCAATACCAACGCTAGCACCGTGGCCTTTACGGTGACGTTTAATGAAGCCGTGACCGGCGTCAGTCCCGCGGATTTCCAGGCGGCCGTCACAGGCACGGTGGCGGCCACGGTGACACAGGTGACCCCCGGCAGCGGCTCATTCTACACCGTCACGGTGAACGCCATCAGCGGCGTCGGCACACTTGGCCTGGATCTGGTGAACAACGGCAGCATCCACGACCTGGCCGGCAACCCACTCACCGAGGCCAACGCCGGTGCGTCGTTTCAAAACCAGGCCACATTCGGTTCGGGGCAGTTTGCAATGGCGGTCGCGGACGTCAATGGAGACGGCATACCCGACCTGGTAATTACCGACAACCCCGGGGGCAGGTACAACGGCGATAATGGCGCTGTCTTGCTGGGCAACGGCAACGGCACCTTCCAGAGTCCGCTCACCTTCGCTACCGCTATTCACCCCTCTGCAGTCACCGTGGCGGACGTCAATGGCGACGGCAAGCCGGATTTGGTCATCGCCAACAGCGCCAGTAACAGCGTGGCCCTGCTGTTGGGCAACGGTAACGGCACCTTTCAGCACCCTACCCTTTTCGCCAACAGCACCAATCCTTCCTCTGTCACGGTGGCGGATGTAAACGGCGATGGGAACCCCGACCTGATCGTCGCCAACTCCACCTACGGCGTGAGCGTGTTGCTGGGCAACGGCAATGGCACCTTTCAAAGTCAGGCGACTTTCGCCACGGGCAAGTACCCAGTTTCCGTGGCGGTCTCGGACGTCACCGGCGACGGCAACCCCGACATTGTAGTCCTGAACTCTGCCGCTAATCCCGCTCTGGGAGGAACCAGTACCAGGTACGTTTCAGGATCCTTCAGCATCCTATTGGGAAATGGTAACGGCACATTCCAGAACGAAATCACTTACGCCACTGGTTATGCCTCGCGGGCTTTTGCGGTTGCAGACCTCACCGGCGACGGCAAGCCGGACCTTGTCGTCGCCAATGATGATCTTGCCGGCACGGTGGGCGTGCTGTTGGGCAATGGCAACGGCACTTTCCAGAATCCGATCGTCTTCGCGGCCGGTGAATACCCGGATTCCGTGGCAGTGGCCGACCTCACCGGCGATGGCAAGCCCGACATTATCGTCGCCAACAAAAACAGCAATTGCGTGAGCGTGCTGATGGGCAATGGCAACGGTACCTTCCAGAGCCCCACCACCTTCGCCTCCGGTTCACTGCCAACTTTGGTGATAGTGTCGAACCTCACGGGCGATGGCAAGCCCGACCTGGTGGTCGGCAATGACCAAAGCAGCAACGTGAGCGTGTTGCTCAATTCGGCCAATGGCAACTTCACGGGGCAAACTTATACCATCGTCAGTGCGCCTTACCTCGCAGTTGGCATGGCAGGTAGTGTCACCGCGGGCATTCCGTCTACGATCATAGTCACGGCCTATGGCGCTTCGGGAAATGTGCTCACCGGCTACACGGGGACCATTCATTTCAGCACCTCGGATGCCGGTGCTGGCTCTACCCTGCCTCCCGACTACACTTTTTTGCCGAGCGACGGCGGCGTCCATGTCTTCACGGGCGGCGTCACGCTGGTCACTCCGGGCAGCCAAATCGTGACCGCTACCGATACCCTCAACGCCGCCATCACCGGCAGCGCCATGGTCAGCGTCAGGCCTGGCGCCGCCGCGTCGTTGACACTCGCCGCGCCTGCCACTGGCACCGAAGGCTCTGGCTTTGCCATCACCGTAACGGCCAGGGATGGCTTGGGAAACATCGCCACCGGCTACAACGGCACGGTCAGCTTCACCACGTCCGATCCCGCGGCACAACCCCCGCTTGTTTTGCCGAGCCCTTACACATTTATTCCTGCCGACCAGGGGGTGCACGTCTTTGGTGTGACCTTGGTCACCGTCGGCACCGGTAGCCAAACCATAACGGCCACCGACAGCAACGGCCTCACCGGCACCGCCACGGTCCGTTTAGCCTCTCCTTGGCCGTTTGTGCAGTCAATAGACCGCACCACGCCATCGGGTCCGGAAACTGACGCCACCAGTGTGGTTTACACCGTCACCTTTAGCGAACCCGTCATCGGTGTCGATGCCGCCGATTTCCAGGTGGCTGTCACTGGGGCGTTGGCGGCCACCGTGACTCAGGTGACGCCGGTCAGCGGTTCAGTCTACACTGTGACGGTCACGGTCAACGCCGTCACCGGCACCGCCACGTTGGGCTTGAATTTGGTCGATAAGGCCACCATTCACGATCTGAATGGCAATCTACTTACGCAGGCAACTCCAGGAGCCTCATTCTCGAGCCAAACTACATTCGCCGCCGGCAACGGCTTCAAGACCATCAGCGGCGCGCGCGGCGTTGAAGTGGCGGACGTCAATGGCGACGGCAAAGCTGATCTGGTCGTGGTCAACACCTTATACGACAACGTGGGCTTGCTGCTGGGCAACGGCGACGGGACTTTTCAAAACATGATCAACATCCCCACCCTCGGTGATCCGTCATCGGTGGCGGTTGCAGATCTTACAGGCGACGGCAAGCCCGACATCATTGTCGCCGAGGAGTACAGCGACTGCGTGGGAGTGCTGTTGGGCAACGGCAACGGCACCTTCCAAGGTGAGAGGATTTTTGGCACGGGCGACAAGCCGGTTTTCGTGGCCGTGGCTGATGTTAATGGTGACGGTATACCCGACCTGATTGTAGCCAATCAAAGCAGCAATGACGTGAGCGTGTTGCTGGGCAACGGCAATGGCACGTTCCAGAGCCAGACGACCTTCGCCGCCGGCGCAGGCCCAGATTCACTGGCAGTGGCGGACGTCAGCGGCGACGGCAAGGCCGACATCATTGTCGCGAATTACTTTAGCAACACCGCGAGCGTCCTTTTAGGCAACGGCAACGGCACATTTCAAACCCAGATTACGTTCATCGCTGGCAGCACAGCGCGTTCAGTGGCGGTTGCGGACCTCAACGGTGACGGCATATCTGATCTGGTGTTCACCAATGAATACCACAACACAGTGAGCGTGCTTCTTGGCAACAGCAACGGCACTTTCCAAAACCGGGCGACCTTTGCCGTCGGTTACGGGCCGAATTCCGTTGCCGTGGCAGACGTCAACGGCGACGGCAAACCTGACCCAGTCGTTACAAGCAGCGGCATTAATAATCTCGTGAGTGTGCTGTTAGGCAACGGCAATGCGACGTTTCAAAGTCAGACGACGTTTTCTGACAGTTTCGGTTCAAATGCCTTGGTGGTCGCCGACCTCACTGGCGATGGCAAACCAGACCTCATCGTCGCCGACTTAGGGGGGTATTTGAGCAATGGTGGGTTGAGCGTGCTCCTGAATCAAGCTACTGGAGATTTCACGGGACAGGTTTACACCGTCCACGCGGCGCCGTACTTGGTTGTCAGCTTGCCGCTTAGCGTCACCGCGGGTAGCGCCTTCACCTTCACTGTGACTGCCTACGACGCCTCCTCCAATATCCTTCCGGCGTACACGGGCACTGTGCATTTCGCGACATCCGACGCCGGCACCGGTTCGGCCTTGCCAGCCGATTACACTTTCACGGCGAGCGACGGTGGTGTGCATGTCTTCACGGCCGCCGCCACATTGGTCACCGCGGGAACCCAAATAGTGACGGTCACCGACACGAGCAGCGCTGTCATCACGGGCAGTGCTTCGCTCAGCGTCACCCCGGCTACCGCCACGGCGCTGATTCTTACCGCACCGGCTATTGCCACGGAGGGCACGGCCTTCGCCATCACGGTGACGGCCAGGGACAGCCTGGGCAACATCGCCAGCGGCTACACGGGCACGGTCAGCTTCTCGACGTCGGATCCCGCTTCTCAACCGCCGCTTGCGCTACCTGGCACCTACACATTCGTAGCCGCCGACCACGGAGTGCATGTTTTCAGCTTTGGCGTGACATTGGTTACGATCGGTGCCGGCAGCCAAACCATTACGGTCACCGACGGCACGGGCCTGACCAACACGGTCACGGTCGATTTGCCGACGCCGTGGCCTTTCGTCCAATCGATCAATCGCAGCACGCCGCAGGGCACAGTCACCAGCCCGGCCAGCGTCGCTTACACCGTGACTTTCAGCAAGCCCGTGACCGGCGTCACTGCCGCGGATTTCCGGCTGGCACTCACAGGGACCGTGGCGGCCACCATTTCACAGGTGACACCGGTTTCCGGCGCGGTCTACACGGTCACCGCGAACGTCATTTCCGGCGGGGGCACGGTTGGCCTTAACCTGGTGGACAATGGCGCCATCCGCGACCTGGCCGGCAACGGGCTCGCCTCCCCAACCGGGACGGCTGCATTCCAGACGCAGACCACCGTCGGCACCGGTTCGGCGCCCGCTGTGGTCATCACCGCGGACCTCACCAACGACGGCAAGGCGGACTTGATCGTCCTCGAGGGCGGCAGCGTGGGCGTGCTGCTCGGCAATGGCAACTGCACTTTCCAAAACCTGGCCACGTTTGACGCCGGCGTAGACCCGGTTTCCGTCGCCGCGGCCGACCTCACCGGCGATGGCAAGCTCGATCTGGTCGTTACCAACTTCTACAGCGAAAGCGTGAGCGTGCTGTTGGGCAACGGGAACGGCACTTTCCAGCAACCAACCACCTTCATCGGGGGGCCGAATCCACGATCCATTGTGGTGGCGGACGTCAACGGCGACGGCATACCCGACCTGATCGTTGCCGACGAGGGCGGCGCGAGTGTGAGCGTGCTGCTGGGCAACGGTAACGGCACATTCCAGCGAGCGACCCTGATCCCTGTTGGCGTAGCCCCTATCTCCGTTGCCGTGGCGGACCTGACCGGCGACGGCATTCCCGACCTCATCGTGGCCAACGCGGACAGTTTCGACGTGAGCGTCCTCCATGGCAACGGTAATGGCACCTTTCAGAGCCAAACCACCTTCGCCGTCGGTGGCGCCCCGTCTCCATCAATCATTAACTACAACGGCGTCCCGGTATCGGTAGCGGTGGCCGACGTCAACGGCGACGGCATCCCTGACCTCGTCGTGGCCAATTATAGCCTTCCGGGCACATCAAGGGACGGCGTAAGCGTGCTGCTGGGCAACGGCAACGGCACATTCCAATCCCAGGCCACATTTGCAACCGGTTACGGGTCGGTCTCCTTGGCGGTGGGGGACGTCAACGGTGACGGCAAACCGAGATCTCGTCCTCACCAACAGCAATGGCGGCAGCAATACGGTGAGCGTGCTGCTGGGCAACGGCAACGGCACCTTCGAGAATCAGACTACCTTGGCCACCGGTAAAGCTCCGAATTCCGTGGCATTGGCCGATGTCAACGGCGATGGCAGGTCCGACCTGATTGTTGCCAACTCACAAGGCACCGGCGTGAGCATCCTTTTGAACCAAAACTCGGGGAGTTTCACTGGCCAGGTCTATCAGGTTGACCTCCCTGCCACTCACTTTGCAATCAGCGGCCCAAGCAGTATCACGGCCGGCAACACTCTGATTATGACTTTGACGGCTTTGAATCAGCTCAACAACACCGCGACCACTTACACCGGGACTGTCCACTTTTCCAGCAGCGACGCCCAGGCTTTGGTGCCGAGCAATCTTACCCTCGCTAACGGCGTCGGCACATTTGACATTACCTTCAAAACGGCGGGCAACCAAACCGTAACCGCGATCGACACGGTTACTGCAAGCATTTCCGGAACCAGCAACGCGATCTTGGTGTACCCTGCCGGCGCCACGCACTTCGCCATTGGCGCTCCCGCCAGCACCACGGCCGGCAATCCATTCGTCATCGCAGTAACCGCCTTGGACCCCTTCGGTAATGTCGTCACCAATTTCGCGGACGTCATCCGCCTGACCAGCAGCGACAGCCACGCTCAATTGCCTGCCAATCCGACCCTAACGGCTGGCGTGGGATTTTTCGCAGCGGTCCTCGAAACCGCGGGCAATCAGGTGGTGACCGTCATAGACAGGACCTTCAACACCGTTGCGCCAACTAGCCAAACTATCGCCGTGTCCGCCGCGGCCGCGACCCATTTCAACATCGTCGCCCCAAGCGGCGCTGTCACCGGCATCGCGTTCCCTTTCACCGTCAACGCCGTCGATCCCTATGGCAACACTGCCCCGACCTATATCGGCACGGTGCACTTCTCCAGCAGCGACAGCGCCGCCACGTTGCCGCCCAACACCACAATCACAGGCGGCAGCGGCCTCTTCAGCGCGACTTTGGTAACGACGGGCAACCAAACGCTCGCCGTTTCGAATTCCGCCAGCGGTATGAACGGTGTCAGCGCGGCAATCGCCGTTCGCGGCCTGATCGTCACCGGCCTGTTGCCTACACCCAACGGTTTCGAGGTCACCTTCGACAAGCCATTCGATCCCACCACGCTCAGTCTCTATTACGCGCCGGATGACGTGCTGCTCGTCGATAGTTCAGGCCGTGTGGTCCGTGGATCGCTAGCGCTCAACACCGCCGCCGGAGCGCCGCCCGACACCTCGTTCACCTTTGTCGCCACCTCCGGCGTGCTGGCGGCCGGCACTTATACCGTCACCCTGGTCAGCGGTTCAAGCGGCATCAAAGACTCTAGCGGTGTCGAACTCGACGGGACGGACGTCGGCATCCCCGGCAACAATTACGTCACCACCTTCACCGTAGCCTCGACCCCCTCACTTGTCCTGACCATCCCCGACTTCGCCCGCGGACCCGACAGTGCCGCCAATATCCTGCTGCCCAACAATACCGGCAGCGGCATCCCGATCACTCTCACGGGCACTGCCAACTTGACGGATGCGACTTTCGACCTCACCTACAACCCGGCCCTGCTCAACATCAGCGGCACGCTCAACAGCCCTTCCGGGACCTTTACTATGCTGTCCAACTCCGCCGGCGTGGCCAGTTTCGCCTTTAATAGCGGGACGCCGCTCAATGGCTCCGTCACGCTGGGCTACGTCCTCGCCCAGGTGCCGAACAGCGCCGCCACGAGCTACAAAAGCAAAGCGCTTTTGCATTTGGGCAATATCGTCATCAACGGCAGCATCACCACGGCGGTTAACGACGACGGCATCGAGGCCGTGGCCTATCTCGGCGACGTCGCGGGCACCGGCAGTTTCAGCCCGCTTGATGCCGCATTGATCGGCCAGGTGGCGGTTGGCATCGACAGTGGTTTTTCGGCGTTTGAGCAACTCGACCCGGCCATCATCGGCAACGTGGGCGACTCCGGCACAGGCAACACCAACTCTACCGACGTGACCTTGATGAATCGTCTGCTGGCCGGCATTGCCACGCCGCAGATCCCGCTGCCGCCGGCGGGCCTGGTCATCCCGCCAACTGGCCCCGACCCGACATTGAGTTTGGGGCCCGCTGTGACGCAGACAACCGCCGCCACCGTCACCGTGCCCGTCAACATCGACACGGCCCGGCCCGCCGGCAGCAGCGGCTTGATGGAAGCCACATTGGCGCTGCGCTACAATCCAAAACTCTTCAACGTGACGGCCGCGGACATTCGGCTCGGAACAGTCCCCAGCGCCGGCAGCGGGTGGCAGCTTGAAGTGGCGATCAATCCCGAAACCGGCGAGATCGGCATCACGCTTTTTAGCACGACGCCGATTCAGAGCAGTGCCGGCGGCAGCTTGGTGACAATTACCCTGCAGGTCGATGGCACGCCTGTTTTGGGCCAGCCGGCGCTCAGCCTTGTGGACGAAGTCGATCCAACCGGCCAGCGCGTCTACCAAACGGGCCTGGCCGATAGCAACGGAGCATTGGCAGTCACATGGAGATGAACCACGAAACACTCAAAAGTGGCATCAATGCCGAGGATCATCTGGCAACCTCCGCTTCAATATCAAATTCGTTTTTGCCCGCTGTCACCAAAAACCTCCGTGCAGGCCTGTACGCGGCCTCGGCACGGCTCCCGGTAACGCGTGGATGGATGGTGACTTCAAACTCGCCCGGCACGGTGCCAGTGAGCTTGCGGTTATTGTAGAGGGTAAACACCTCAAAGGTCCCATCGTCCTTGATGAGCGCGTTGACCGTCAAGGTCGGATCGGCCAGTAAATGCCATTGCATGACGCCGCCGGGGAACGGATGGCCGTCCTTGTCCGACACCTTGCCCGTAACTGGAAAGGTCTGCGGAATGTCCGCGGCCCCGCTGCAGCCCCAAATTGCACACAAGGCCAGCGCCGACACCATTGCTCGGGCGATGAGGGTCAAAGCGATTCCTCCAAAATCACCAGTCGGCGCCCAATGGCGTGCCATCGCGTGGGTCGCAGGCCGCCGCCCACGTCGAGGCGCTGATGTCGACTGCCACGAAACGCACGCTGCCGTCGGCCAGACAGACGTTGATTCCGCCCCGGTGTGCCGATTGCGCGGCTGGGATCGCAACCTGTCAACCAATCAGGTTGGACCTGGAACAAGCTGCAAGGCGGATATCCGGGTGAGTCGGCCGTGCGATTGAGACTGTTCAGACAAAACGCCGGCCGCCAGTAGCAACTGGAGTCGCCCCACAGATTTGTGTAGATCGGTCCGGACTCGCCGCTAAAGCCGCAGTTGCCGTAGCGCTCCGCGAACATGATGGTGTTGGACACGCCGTCGGGAAACGAGCCCGGAAAGCGGGCGGCGCCTTGCACCCTCAAGCCGTCATTGGTGCCCCAGGCGGAGAGAGTGGGATCGTCGGGAGCGTTGGGGTTGCCAAATACATAGTAGTTAGCCGGGTAATCGCACAGGCCCCAACCTGTCGGCATGCCCCAGCTGTCGTTATAGCCGAAGCCCATGCCGCGCATCGGATCGGAAGGGCAAAGATAAACATCGACGGCATATGACACAGGGTCGTTTTGACTGCCGCCCAGGAACTCTGAACGCCCAAGGGCCATTGCGTAGAGTTCTTCCTGTTCGACATAGGGCAAGAGCCAATGAAAGACAGTGAATCCAACTTGCCCGGCGTAAGGCCCCGCCACGGTTATCTCGGAATACTGATCGGGCGCGGTCAGCGGCGGCAATACGTTCTTGGCATCGTAAAGCGTGGCCGTGGCCTGGCCGATGCTGCGCAGATTGCCGGCACATTTCGTGCGATCTGCCCCTTCGCGAACATACTGCACCGCGGGCAAGAGCAGTCCCAGCAGCACGGCGATGATCGCGATTACCACCAGCAACTCGACGAGGGTGAATGCCGCTGCTGACCGTCGCCGGCGCGAATTATCCATGGCTGATCTCCAAACCAATCGAGTTTGTTCCCTACGAGCCTGTGGCACGCACTACTTCTTCGCGTCCACCTCAAGTTGTTTCGCCGTTTCCAGTTCCTTGCGCCATTTTTCGACGTTGTCGGTTTGCCCGGTGGCCTCGTAGAGCTGCACGATTTGTGCCGCCACTTCACAAAACCGCTGCCTGGCTTCGGATGACATCTTGTTGGTCAGTTTTTTCATGTTGGCGTGGGCCTTTAACAGCAATGGCTCGGCATCCGTGTATCGTTTTTGGTCCAGCAGACTGCGCGCCCAATTTCGCTTGAGTCATGAACGTCGACCAGCTTTGCGGTTCTTTCTTTTCGCGAACGGCCAGGCAGTCGCGCAGGAGCGGCTCGGCTTCCCTGGGATGGCCCGTCGCCAGATACGCCTTGGCCGTGTTGTACATGCTCTGAAGCGTGACGGAATCCTCGGCGCCTCTCTTGGCTTTGCCGACCTTCAGTGCTTCCTCGAACAGCGTCAAGGCATTTTTGGGGCGATTCGTTTGCATGTAAACGTTGCCCAGGTCATTCATATTGCGCAACGTGTCGAGATGATCGGTGCCAAGGTTGGTTTTCCGCAGCGCGAGTGCTTGCTCGAGATAGGGCAGGCAATCATTGGGGCGCCCGAGGGCGTAATACGCCGCGGCCAGGTTCGCCGTCAGTTTGATTTTTAGATCTGGCTCGATGCCAAGCTTGGGGTGGACCTTTAGCGCGGCGTCGAGCACCGTCATGGCATCGTTGAGTCTTCCCGCGCTTTGGTACGCGACGCCCAGGTCATTCATGTTCAGCATCGTAACGGGATGGTCGGCGCCGAGAGTGGCCTGGCGACGCTTGAGCGCTTCCTCGTAGAGCGGCAGGGCATCCTGGAGACGTTTGGCGGCAGTGTAGGCCACGGCCAGGTTATTCATGCTACTAAGCGTATCGGGATGATCCACGCCCAGTTTGGCCTTGCGCAACTTCAGCGTTTCCTCGTTAAGCGGCAAGGCATCTTTGAGACGGCCGGCAGCATGGTAGGCCGCGGCCAAATTGTTCATGCTGGTCAAGGTGTCAGGATGGTCGAACCCAAGCTTCGCCTTGCGCAATTTCAGCGTCTCTTCATAAAGGGCCAAGGCCTCGATGAGACGACCGGCGGTCTGGTACGCCGCGCCAAGGTTGCCCATGCTCCGGAGCGTATCGGGATGGTCCGGGCCTAGCTTGGCTTTGCGCAGGCGCAGCGTCTCTTCAAAAAGCGGCAGGGCATCATTCAATCGGTGCGCCTCCTGGAAAGCCACGCCAAGGTTATTCATGCTTTCCAGCGTGAGCGGATGGTCGTCACCCAGCTTGGCCTTGCGGATCTTCAGGGTCTCTTCCAGCAAAGGCAGGGCTTCTTTTGGGCGGCCCAAATCTTCATACGTGCTAGCCAGATTGTTGCTGCCCTGCAGAGTTGCGGGATCCTCAGCTCCCCGCTTGGCCAAGTTCAAATCCCTAGTCTCTTCCAACAAAATCACCGCGTCCTTGGGACGGCCCGCGGCCCGGTATGCCGTGGCCAGGTTGTGCTTGGCCAGCAGCGTCGCAGGGTGCTCCTCGCCAAAATGCGCCTTGCGGAGGATCAGCGTCTTTTCGAAAAGCCGCACCGCATCATCGAATCGCCCCGCGATCCGATATGCCGTGGCCAGGTGGTTCATGCTGGCGAGGGTATCCTCGTGCTGCAAGCCGACCAGGTCCAGGCGGAGCTGCCGCTCTTGCTCGAATAGCGCCACGGCCTTTTTGCCTTCCCCGAGGCCCAGGTACGTTTGTCCGAGCGCCGCCAGCAACCGGGCCCGCAGCAGTGCATCGTCCATCGGTTCGCGCTCTAACTTGACCACGGCGGCATCCAGCACGTCCACGACTTTCAAATCCACGCCTTTCAATCGAGGGTCTGGACTGCGAAACGCCGTCACCAGGAATTCCGTCACCTTGTCGGATTGCATTTGGGCCGACTTGGCCTTGGCCTCGGCCTTGCGGGCTGCCTCTTCCGCCGTGGTGGCGGCAATCAATTGCTCCTCCTTCTGGACTTTGGCGATATGCTCCTGCTCGTAAGCCTCGCTTAGCAGCAGCGTCGCTCCCGCCAGGCACACCGCCGTCACCAGCAATGCCGCCATGCTGCTGCCCACCAGCGTCCGGTGCTTACGGAGCCAGCGACGGCCACGCTGGGCGAGCGGCTCGCGGTACGCCTTGACCGGCTCGTCAGCCATCCAGCGTTCGAGGTCTTCGGCCAATGCTTTCGCCGAGGAATACGCGCCTTGATGGGTCCTTTTCCAAGCACTTCCGGCAAATCATCTCCAGGTCGCGAGGCACCGTGGGACAAACCTGCCGCGGCGGCAAAAAATCGCAACGTCGAGCCTTGTCCAATGCTTCTTCCTTGTCGCGGCCAAGATAAGGCGGTTGCCCCGTCAACACGGCGTACAGCGTAGCCCCCAGACTGAAGATGTCGGAAGCGGGGCCGACCGCGTCCCATCGTCCATGCGCTTGCTCCGGACTCATAAACGCCGGCGTGCCCATCAATCGACCCAGGTGCGTGGCGTTTTCCCGCGCGGGCGACTCGAATCCCACGACAGTCTCTTCAGCCGCATGCGAGCCACCCTCGGGCCTCGCAAACTGCTTGGCCAGCCCCCAATCGACGACCAGGGTCTCGCCGAATTTTCCCAAAATGATGTTGGCCGGCTTGAGGTCGCGATGCAAAATCCCCCGACTGTGGGCGTAGGCCACGGTGTTGCAAACGGCGATGAATCTGTTGAGCAGGTCCCGCAAAGCCAGGCCGCTGTTTACCGGCCGACGCATTGGCTTGTCGCCGGCCTGGTGAAAGAGTTGCAGCGCTTCATCAAGAGTTTGCCCTTTGACGAAACGCATGGCGTAGCACAACTTGCCGTCGGCATCGCGCAGCAGCCCGTAGACCGGCACAATGCCTGGATGCTCGAGTTGGCCGGTGATTTCGGCTTCCAACAAAAAACGGCGGCGGTTGCCGGGGTTGTCTTGATGCCGAACCTGAATCCGCTTTAGGGCCACCTCGCGGTGCAGTTCCTCGTCTTCCGCCCGAAACACCTCGCCTATGCCGCCCTGGGCGTGGAAGGACAAGGGACGGTAACGCAGGCCTGACGCGTCCCAATTAGGTTTCGTCCCTGACTTGCCGGCATGCCGATTTGCCGCCGAATTTCGCATCGGCGGCGTCTCCGCGCCGGCGCAGTCGGCCGTTGGCCGCGACTCCAGAAATGGCTTGGCCCGCAGACAAGCCATGCCGCGCTTGACGGCCGCCAGCAAGGTCGCGTGCTGAGGATGGCCCGCATAGGTCTCACACAGTGCCTCAGGGGTCAACGATGGATTGTCTTCCCATAGCAGGAGCAGGTCCGTGACTACGTCATCGATGCACATGGGTATTGCCTCCACGCCAGGTCGGCGTTTCACTCACTCGCGTCATCGCTAAAAAATGCCCCCAACCGCAGCCTTGCCGCCAACCAATGGCGGCGAATGGTGCTTTCGCCGACGTCCAAAACGGCGGCGGCCTCGGTGCGGGTCAGCCCGTGATACCACAGCAACTCGAAGACCTCCCGCTGCATTTCCGGGAGCATCTCGGCAGCCTGGTGAAACTCGGTCCATTGCGCCAACACAACGGGGTCGTAAGTGCTCGCTGGAGCTTCAAATGGTTTGCCGGCGTGCGCATCATCGTGTTCGTGTTCCGGCAGCCGTTTGGCGCGAGGGCCCGGTGCGCAGTGGCGGCGCACCAAATCAAGGAGCTCCCAGCGCATGTGTCTGCTGGCCAGCTGAAAGAACTCCGCCACGGAGGCGGGTGGCACATTTTCAAGCGCCCGTGACAGCCGCGGCAAAGTATCGTGGAGCACATCGTCGGTGTCATCCAGGGGCCGCAAACGCGGAAAGCCTTCAAGCATTTTGTGCGCCAGATGGCGCAGACGCCGATACGCGCGGCTGATCAACTCGTTGCGGGACGCCACATCGCCTTCGCCGACGCGGTCGATCAAGGCTTGCAGTTGCGTCGTCGAATCCACAGCCATGTGGCCCAAGCCTTGCGTTGCAAAGGGATAGTCGCCGACGCGGGCAATCCGGCTGCCGGCATTTTAACTTAACCTCCGTGCCCGCCGCGCCGCAACGGCTTTTTGCTCTTTTTTTTGGAAATAAATGACCGCTTTCGCTGGAAACCAACGCTGATCTTGATAGAGGGCGAGAACGACTGCAAAGTCGGCGTGGCTGAAGTGCGCGAAGTACTGGATTATGTGGAGACGGATGGACGGAATTGAAATTCGGGTTTGCCGCGAACAACTTAGCAGCCGTAAAATGTGTTGTAGAAGTGGACTCGCCAAAAATGTGATGCCGGCTGAGTAGTTTTTTGATGCGCAAAGGTCTTTCGCGATGAGACATCTCCTTCGCCGTTGGCTTGGCAAACTCCTCGAACCCGGCACCAAGCGTATGAGTCTCGCCGTGCGGCAAGTGCGCCCGGGCGTCGAGGCGCTTGAAGATCGCAGGTTGCCCTCTGGCGGATTGCCGTTGGTGGAATCGATCGACCGCACCAGCCCAGCCGCCGCTGTGACCAACGCCAGCACTGTCATCTACACGGTTGTTTTCAACGAGCCAGTCACGGGGGTAGTTGCGTCCGATTTCCAGGTGGTCCGCAGCGGCACTGTGGCGCACCCCCTTGATTCAGGTTTCGCCATCCAGCGGCGCCGTCTACACCGTCACCGTGACCGGCATCACCGGCAACGGCACACTTGGCCTGAATCTGGTCGACACCGGCAGTATCCACGACCTTAGTGGCAATCCCCTTTCCCAGCAAAATGCGCTAGGGTTTCAGCCCCAGCAAACCTTTGCCGTCGGGGGCGTTGACGCACCCATTGCCGTGGCCGTTGGCGACGTGAACGGCGACGGCAAACCCGACATCCTCGCGGCAAACGACGGCACTGGTCAGGTGAGCTTTCTTTTGGGCAACGGCAACGGCACCTTCCAGGCCCTCAGAATCATTCCCGCAGGTTCAACAATTGATGCGATGGCCGTCGGCGATCTGACCGGCGATGGCAAGCTCGACCTTGTCGTGGCCAACCAATACAGCGCGTCGGTTACCGTGGTGCTGGGAAATGGCAATGGCACCTTCCAGGCCCAGCACACATTCGCCACCGGTGCTTATCCAGATTCGGTGAGCGTGGCCGATGTCAATGGTGACGGCATTCCCGACCTGATCGTCGCCAACTCCAAAAGCAACAGTGTGAGCGTGCTCCTGGGCAACGGCAACGGCACATTCCAAAGCCAAACCACCTTCGGCGCCGGCGCCGATGCGCAGCGTTGCCCTGGCGGACCTCACCGGAGACGGCAAATCCGACATCGTTGTAGCCAATGGACAGAGTAACTCAATAAGCGTGCTGCTGGGCAACGGCAACGGCACTTTCCAGACCAACCAAACCTACGCCACAGGTTCTGGGCCATCTTCGGTGGCCATCGCCGACGTGAACGGCGACGGCAACCCCGACATCGTCGTGTCCAATGTAATCGGTAATTCGGTCAGCGTCTTGCTGGGCAACGGCAACGGCACCTTCCAATCCCAACAAACTATTGCCGCCGGGTCTTTCCCAATTTCAGCGGCATTAGGCGATGTGAACGGCGACGGCATACCCGACATCGTCGTGACCAATGAATTGAGTAACACCGTGGGCGTGCTCCTGGGCAACGGCAACGGCACCTTCCAGACGCAGCAAACCTTTGCTACCGGTGTCAAACCAACCTCGGTGGCCCTGGGCGACATCAACGGCGATGGCAGAACCGACCTGGCTGTCGCCGATTTTGGCGCTAGCTCGGTAAGTTTGCTATTGGGCAATGCCAAATTCACAGGTCAGGTCTACACTTTTGACACCGTCGCGCCTTTTGTGCAATCCATCAACCGAGCCAGCCCCGCCGGTCCGGACACCAACGCCAGCAGCGTCAACTTTACCGTCACCTTCAGCAAGCCAGTGACAGGTGTCAATGCCACCGATTTCCAGCTGGCCCTCACCGGTACAGCCAGCGCGACGGTGGGCCAGGTGACTCCGGTCAGCGGCGCTGTTTACACGGTGACCGTCAGCGCAATCACGGGCATTGGCACGGTGGGGCTTAACTTGGCGGACAACAGCACCATCCACGATCTTGCCGGCAATTTTCTCACGCAACTGGGCGGCTTCGATCCGGCCCCGTTCGCGGTCAATCCGACACTTACCTTCGCGACTGGAAATGCCCCCGCGGGGGCGGCGATTGCCGATCTCAACGGTGACGGCATTCCCGACCTGGTCGTGGTCAATGCCTATAGTAACTCGGTAAGCGTCCTGCTGGGCAATGGCAATGGGACTTTTCAGGCTCAGCAGACCTTCGCCACCGGCGCTGACCCAGGTTCGGTGACCGTGGGCGATGTCAACGGCGACGGCAACCTCGATCTCGTCGTGGCGGATTTTGCAGGCGTCAACATGGTGAGCGTGCTGCTGGGCAACGGCAACGGCACCTTTCAGGCCCAGCAGACCTTTGCCACCGGTGTTTTCCCGGATTCAGTGGCCCTGTTCGATGTGAACGGCGACGGTCAACCCGACATTGTGGTGGCCGGCGTCATTAATAACGTTGCCGAATTGAGTGTGCTGCTGGGCAACGGCAACGGTACCTTCCAGGCCGCAAAGACCTCCGTGATTGCCGGCGCCAGGGCGGTGGTAAGCGATGTCAACGGCGACGGCATACCCGACATCGTCGTGACTAGCCAAAACGAAGTTTGCGTGCTGCTGGGCAACGGCAACGGCACCTTTCAAGCTGCGAAGACGTATGCCGTGGCTTATCCAGATTCCGTGGCCGTGGCCGATGTGAACGGCGATGGCAAGCCCGACATCGTCGTTGCCGATGCCTTTCTTGGCACGCCGACGACGCAATGCGTAAGCGTATTGCTGGGCAACGGCAACGGCACCTTTCAGAAGGCCAATACGTTTGCCGCGGGCTCTTATCCTTTCTCGGTGGGCATTGCGGACATCAACGGCGACGGCAAGCCCGACATCCTCGTGGAAAACAATGCTGCGGCATTGAGCTGGCTGCCGGGCAATGGCGACGGCACCTTTCAATTGCCGCGAACCTTTGCCGAGCCGGCCAATACCGGTCCGGTGGCCTTGGGAGATGTCAACGGTGACAGCAGGCCCGACATCATCCTGGCCAATAATCAAACCAGCGCGGTGAGCGTTTTGCTGAACGCGGCCAACGGCAATTTCACAGGGCAAACATACAACCTCGTCAGTCCCGCGGCCGCGACCCAGTTCGCCGTCAGTGCCACGCCCGCCAGCATTGCTTCGGGCGGTAGTATGACTGTCACCGTCACTGCCGAGGATCAATTCAGCGAAACGTCCTACGCCTACACCGGCACCGTCCATTTCGCGTCTACCGACTCGGGTTTAGGTGTGTCCCTACCCGCGGATTACACATTTGTACCAGGCGACAACGGCGTGCACGTATTCACCAACTCCGTGACATTGGCCACGGTCGGCAGCCAGACCGTCACGGTTACGGACACGACGTCGAGCAGCATCACTGGCAATGTTGTGGTCACCGTCGTCAACTCCGTTAAATTCGTGTTTGTGGGACTCCCCACCAGCGTCAAGGCGGGAACTGCTGTTCTTCTGGATGTGGTGGCCCAGGATCAGGCAGGCAACACCGCTACCGGTTATGCCGGCGTTGTCCATTTTTCCAGCACCGATCCGCAGGCGCAAGTCCCCGCCGACACCACACTGACTGGCGGCATCGGTGTCTTCGCCGTCGAGCTGCGAACCGCCGGCGACCAAACTTTCACGGCTACCGCCAGCGCCAGCATCAGCAACGGCACCAGCCCAGCGATCCTCGTGAGTCCTGTCGCGGCAAGTCACTTTGCAATCGCCGTTCCAACCCGCGCCGAGACCGGCAGCCCCGCCGCGTTCACCGTCACCGCTCTTGATCCCTACGGCAACATCGCCCCCAGCTATGCCGGCACCGTCCACTTCAGCAGCAGCGACAGTGCCGCCACGGTCCCGGCCAACAGCACGCTGACTGGCGGCGTCGGCGTCTTCAGCGCTACCCTGGAAACGTCGGGCAGCACCACCATCACCGCCACCGACACGGCCGGCAACCTGTCGGCTGTCAGCGCCCCCATCGCCGTCCGCGGTTTGATCGTTACGGGATTGTCGCCCACACCAACTGGTTTCATCGCGACATTCGCCAAGCCATTCGATCCGACTACGCTTAGTCTTTACTCAGCGCCGGACGACGTTGTTCTCGTCAATGGCTCCGGCCATGTTGTGCGTGGATCATTGGTGCTCAACACCGCGGCTGGAGCGCCGCCCGACACCTCTTTCACCTTCGTCGCCACCTCCGGCGTGTTGCCGGCCGGGACCTATACCGTTACCCTGATCAGCGGCGCCAGCGGCATCAAGGACGCAAGCGGCGTCGAGCTCGACGGCATCGATAGCGGCAACGCCGGTAATAATTATGTCACCACATTCACCGTGGCCTCGACTCCCTCACTGGTCCTCAGCATCCCCGACTTCGCCCGCGGACCCGACAGCGCCGCCAATATCCTGCTTCCCAACGCGACCGGCAGCGGCATCCCGATCACGCTCACCGGTGCCGCCAACTTGACGGCTGCGACCTTCAGCCTGACCGTTAACCCTGCCCTGCTGAACATCAGCGGCACGCTCAATGGCCCCTCCGGCACCTTTACCTTGCAGTCCTATTCCGGCGGCGTGGCCAGCTTCGCCTTTAGCAGCGGTACGCCTTTAAGCGGAACCTTCACGCTTGGCTATCTCGTCGCCCAGGTGCCCAACAGCGCCGTCAGCAGTTACAAAACCAAAGCACTATTGCACCTGGGCAACATCGTCATTAACGGCAGCAATTCAACGGCGGTAAACAGCGATGGCATTGAGGCCGTAGCGTATCTCGGCGACGTGGCGGGCACCGGCAGCTTCAGCCCGTTGGATGCGGCGCTGATCAGCCAGGTGGCGGTCGGCATCGACAGTGGTTTTTCGGCGTTTGAACAACTCGACCCGGCCATCATTGGCGATGTGAGCAGCGCCGGCAACATCAACTCGAGCGACGTGACCTTGATGAATCGTCTGCTTGCCGGCATTACCGCGCCGCAGGTCCCGTTGCCGCCAACTGGCCTGATCATTCCGCCAACCGGCCCCGACCCGACATTGAGTTTGGGGTCCGATGTGCCCACGACAACCGGCGGCGCCGTCACCGTGCCCGTCAACATCGACACGGCCCGGCCCGCTGGCAGCAGCGGCATCATGGAAGCGACCTTGGCGCTACGTTACAATCCGCAACTCTACAGCCTGACGGCGGCGGACATCAAGCTTGGCACGGTTCCGATGCCGGCACCGGTTGGCAACTAGACGTGGAGATCAACCAGGTGACGGGCGAGATCGGTATCACGCTCTTCAGCCCCACGCCAATTCAGAGCACTGCCGGCGGCAGCTTGGTGACGATCACCATGCAAGCGGTGGGCAGTAATACATTGGCAGCGATTTCTTCGAGCCCTCTATCGTTGGTCGATCAGGTCGATCCGACTGGGCTTCACGTCTTTCAAATGGGCCTGGCCGATGGCCAAGGAGCACTGGCAGCCACTTGGAATTGAACCACGAAACACACCAAATACACGAAAAACATGGTGAGAAAACCTTGTGCCAACCATAAACTAGCCTGTGTATTTCTTTCGTTTGTTTCGTGTTTTTCGTGGTCATGAAATCCAGTCCGATGCCGCCCAAGGAACAGCTCCTATGAATTATCGTCTCACCCTTCACGCCGGCCTGTTCGCCGCGCTGCTTTTGCTTTCGCACTGGGCTGTCCTGGCCGCGGTGGATTGGCAAGCCCAGCCCACCACGGAAAACGTGGGGCCGACAGCCGACGGCGGCTGGATCATGCCGACCGGTCACAAGGTGCGCTCCGCCGGCACCACGGTCGCTTTCGCCGGCCGACCCGTGGATGCGGTGCTAGGCCCGCTTGGCGATGTGCTTTATGTCAAGGATAACCATGGGTTGCTGGTCATCGAGACTGCCGATTTCAAGATCCGCCAAAAGCTTGCCTTTCCGAGCAAGGAAGGGGCGTCGATGTACGGCCTGGCCATGAGCCACGACGGCAAACGGCTTTTTGCCACCACGGCCCAGCGCCATGTGCACGAGGCGGCGATCGACGCCTCCGGGTCGTTGAGTTGGAAGCGGTCTATCTCGTTGCCTGGCCCCAAGGGTGAAAAGGACAATGCCCATGCGTTGGCCGTGGCGCTCAGCAAAGACGACAAGCAGGCCTTCGTCTGCCTTTCGCGCAACAACACATTGGGCGTGGTCGATCTCGAGGCCGGCAAGTTGGTGAAACAAATCGAAACGGGTGTGGCCCCGTTCGGGCTGGTTTTGTCGCCGGACGGGCAATTTGCCTATGTTTCCAACTGGGGCGGCCGCAGAGCCAAGGCCGGCGACAAAACGGCAGACAGCTCCGGAACGCCCACCGTGGTCGATGAGCGTGGCGTGGCCGCGAGCGGGACGGTCATGAAAATCGACCTTGCCAAAAGCCTCGTTCTCCAGGAAACCGCGGTTGGACTGCACCCCTGTGCCATGGCGCTCAGTGAAGATGCGGCGACCCTTTATGTCGCCAATGCGAATTCCGACACCGTCAGCATTCTCAAAACCGCCACGCTGGAGGTGACGGATACGGTGCTGGTCAGGCCCGACCCGGCTTTGCCGTTTGGCAGCGCCCCCAACGCGTTGATGCTTAGCGCGGACGGTAAAACGCTGTATGTCTGCAACGGCGGCAACAATGCGGTCGCGGTTGTTTCGCTGCAGGGTAAGCCGGCGGTCAGCGGCTTTGTACCCACCGGCTGGTATCCCGGCGCGGTCGCCGGCGACGGCAAGCACCTGTTCGTCGCCAATATCAAAGGCGAGGGCTCGCGGACCAAGAATCCCAAGAAGGAAGGCTGGAACACCCATGAGCATCGGGGCTCGATCTCGAAAATTGAGCTGCCGGATACTGCCAAACTCAAGGAATATACGGCCCAGGTCTTTGCCGACAGCCGGGTGCCGCAGATCCTGGCCGCTTTTGAGAAGCAGAGATCGGGCATCAAGCCTGTCCCGGTTCCGGGCCGGGCGGGCGAGCCGTCGATTTTCGAGCATGTCGTGTATGTCATCAAGGAGAATCGCACCTACGACCAGGTCTTCGGCGATATGAAAAAGGGCAACAGCGATCCAAAGCTTTGCATCTACGGCGAAGCGCTCACGCCCAACATGCATGCCCTGGCCAATGAATTCGTGCTGCTGGACAATTACTATTGCAACGGCGTGTTGTCCGCCGACGGGCATAGCTGGGCCATCGAAGGCAATGCCACCGATCACCTGGAAAGGCAGTTTGGCGGCTTTACGCGCAGCTACACCTTTGGCGACGATCCGCTCGCCTATTCCTCGAGCGGTTTCCTGTGGGACAAGGTGCTGCTGCGCGGCTTGTCGTTCCGGAATTATGGGGAATACAACGACACCAAGATTGAACCGGCCAAGGCAAGCTTCAAGCAGATTTTTGACGACCATGCCAGCGGCGCCGGCAAGATCAAGTTCATCGATTCGGTCGGCATCGAGCCGCTGCTCCGCTATACCGCTCCCGGCTGCCCGGGTTGGAACATGAGCGTGCCGGACCAGGTGCGGATCGACTATTTCCTCAAGGAATTCCAGGCCGCCGAGCAAAAAGGCGACTGGCAAAACCTGGTGATTTTGCATTTGCCGCAGGATCACACGAGCGGCACCCAGGCCAACATGCCGACGCCTCGCGCCCACGTGGCCGACAACGACCTCGCGGTGGGCCGGCTGGTCGAGGCCATCAGCCGCAGCAAGTTTTGGCCCACGACCTGCATCTTCATCATCGAGGACGATCCGCAAGACGGCTGGGACCACGTCGACGGCCATCGCTCGGTTTGCTTGGTGGTCAGCCCTTACACCAAACGGGGCCAAGTGGTTTCGCAGTTTTATAACCAGACCAGCGTGCTGCACACCATGGAGCGCATCCTGGGGGTGCCCCCCATGAACCAGATGGACGCCCTGGCCCCGGTGATGACAGCGTGCTTCACCGACAAGGCCAATTTGAAGCCGTATAAGGCCAGGCCGGCGACGGTGAAGTTTGACGAGCTGAATCCGTCCAAGGGCAAATTGACGGGCAAGGCATTTTACTGGGCGGAGAAAAGCGAGGCGCTCGATTTCAGCAGACCCGACGAAGCCGACGAGGATACGCTCAACAGGATTCTCTGGTTCGCGGCCAAGGGCGAGGACGAATATCCGGTGCTGTACGCGGGAGCCCATGGCCGGGGGCTGCAGCCGCTGAAATTGCGGTTGGCGTCGAAGTAAGAATGGCAAAAACATTGGGGGCAAAAAAATGGAATCATCGGATTTATTTTTTTGCCCCCAATTTTTATGCCTTATATGAAGCCGCGGTTTTTTGTGAAGCGGCCTACTTAGGGGCGGCTTCCGCTGATTATCTTCTGGTCAGACCCCCCAAACCAGGTAGGATAACTCCTTGTCCAAGCAGCCGATCACCGCCGGACGTCCCACTCGTTCAGACATTCGCGACAATTAACCGAATGGTGGCAGTCGATGATCCCAACCTGGTGGCGCAAGCTGATAAACCTGGCTAGCGGCAAAACCCGCAAGGCAAGGCGGGGCCGCCAACCAGCGGTGAAGCCGCGGCTGTTTTGCCTTGCCAGCATCGAGCGGCTCGAGGATCGCATTGTCCCGACCGCGATGTACCTTTCGACCGGCCTGGTTGTCAACCGGGGAGCCATTGCGCAAGTCGCCGTCAATACCGACACGCTCAACGATCCTGCCAATGGCAATGAAGGCTTGTGCGGAGCCGACATCGATGTATTTTACGATCAAAGCATATTTACCGTGTCCAGCAGCAGCATAACTCTTGGTACCATTGCCACCAACGGTTCGACGGCCCCTGGGGAGGGGTATTCGCCAACTGCCTTGAATGGCTGGTCCACGGGGCCCAACAACACTAGTGTGCCAGGCGAAATCCAAGTCGCATTATCAACCAACTCCAAACTAATCACTGACAGCGCCAGCGGCAGCTTGGTGCTGATTAACTTCCAGGTCAAGAGCAATGCGGCGCTGGGGCTCACTCATATCAATTTGGCCGCGGACATTTTTGGCAATGGCGGCACGAACATGGCCGATGCTAATTTCAACGGCTACACGCTTAACCCGCCGCCGCAGGATAACGTCACCAGCCTCAGTCCTTATACCTACATCGGCACGGCCAGTACGGACCAGGACGACAGCGCGATCACCATCGCCGGCACTACTCCGCCGCCCGTGGCCGGCAACGATGCCTATTCCGTCACCGCACGGTCGACGACCAACACCGCCAACCTGAGCGTGGGCGCCAACGCCGTGCAAACGCTGACTTTCAGCGGCGGCTCCACGCAGGGAGTTTTTCAGCTGGCGTTCGAGAGCCAAACAACCGGGCAGCTCAGCTACAGCACGGTTCCCAGCACACTGCAGAGCACGATCCAGACCGCCTTGGCCAACCTGTCTTCCATCGGCGCCGGCAACGTCGCGGTAAGCGCCGCCAGCAGTACGATGGTCACCGTCACTTTCCAGGCCGGCTTGGGAGGACTGCCGCAGCCTAATATGACTGTGGATCCGACCGTGGCGCACGGCGGCAACAACCCTCTGGTGACGGTGGCCACCACCACCAACGGCGATGCCGGCGCCCTCGTCAACGCCTTTAGTCCGATTGGCGACCCCATTTTTGCTATCCAGGAAAGCTCCCCCGCGGACGGCACGCTTTCTTTCAACGCCAACGGATCGTTCACCTACACGCCCAACTTCAATTTTGTCGGCGCCGACAGTTTCACGTTCGTGGCGGACGACCCCACGCTTGTCGGCAGCGCGGGTTATAGCAGCACCGCCACGGTGACAGTAAACGTCACCGCGCGCTTGAGCATTCCGACCAACCTCACGGGCGTGCCAGGCGGGACTGTCGTGGTCCCAGTAAACATGGATGATCCCGACCCGGCGGGGTCGGGGGGCGTCGTGGGTGTGGCTATTGCAATTGATTACAATCCGAGTTTCCTAACGATCAATTCCTCGGGCATCAATTTCGGCACGCTGACGAGCAACACCAATACCGTCCAAACGATCACCTTTGAAGGCACGGTCACCGGCGGCTCGTTTTTCCTGGCATACGGCGGCAGCACTACCGGCTCCATAACCTACAGCACGTCGGCGGCGGCTCTGCAAAGCAGCATTCAAGCCGCGTTGGACTCGCTTGCCACAGTCAGCACGGGCAACTCGGTCGTCAGTGCCGTCAGCGCGACCGACGTCACGGTGACCTTCCAGGGCGCCCTGGCCGCGAAGTCCATTGCTGCCATGACGGACAATTCATCCTTGCAGGGGACTAATCCAACCTTGGCGGTTGCGGTCACTACGACAGGCTTTCCAGCTTGGGGAAGCGCTCCCGTTTATACAATCGGTACCGGCGCCTATCTAGGTCAACTCGCCGTCACGGTGTCCAGCGGTGCTCCCAATATCAATACGGTCGGCGGTAGCCTCGTGCTGCTCACTTTTAGCGTCAACGCCACCGCGCCGGGCGGACCGACACCGATCTACCTCATGGCCTCCAATGACCCTCTCGGCAACCTCTCGGTTGTCACCCGTCTTGACGGCGTCAAGGGCCAAATTGCGTTGAGCCCGGCGCCCATCAACGGCAATGTTCCTGGCGTGGACGGGCTGGTCACCATCGCGGCCCCGCACTTCAACGTTGTCGTTCCAGCGAGCACCACCGCGGGCACCCCCCTTGCCTTGACCGTCACCGCCGAGAACGCGAACGGCACAACGAACACCGCTTACAACGGCACCGTTGCTTTCAGCAGCACCGACCCCTCGGCCAAGCTGCCGCTCAATAGCACCCTGGTCAACGGCGTGGGCACATTCACCGCCACGTTGAACACCGTGGGCAGCCAGACGATTACCGCCGCCGATACGGTGAACTCCGCCCTGTCGAATGCGAGCGGGCCGATAGAGGTGAATGCCCAGGGGGCGCACTTTGTCATCAGCGCCTCCGGCGACGACTGCCATCAACAACGTTTTCTCGGTCACGGTAAGCTACGAGAATGGCAGCGGGGCCGTGGTGCCAGGTTACAGCGGAGTCGTGCAATTCACCAGCACCGACCTCCTGGCCACGTTGCCAGGCAACACGACGCTGGTCAATGGCGTCGGCACCTTGAGTATGGCGTTCGAGACGATAGCCACACAAACGCTGACGGCTACCGATACCGTAACCGCTTCCGTCACCGGCAGCGCCACGGTCGTCGTCACCGCAGGGTCAGTTGCGCAATTCAAGATCGTGGGGGCTCCTGCCAGCACCACGGCGGGCCAGCCGTTTACCATTACCGTCATTGCCCAGGATTCAGGCGGCAATACGGCGGCAACCTATACTGGGACCGTGCATTTTTCGTCGAGCGATTCAGGCATCGCGGCAGCGGTGCCGGCGGACTACACGTTTACCGCGGTCGACCAAGGCGTGCATGTGTTTACCAGCGGTCTGGAGTTTGTCACCGCCGGAAGTCAAAGCATTACCGTCGCTGACACCAGGACGATGACCGCCACGGGCAGCGCCACCGTCTCGGTCGCTGCCGCCGCCGCCGCCACGTTTATCGTGTCGGCTCCAACCAGCGCCACCGCGGGCAATGCGCTCCCCGTCACGATCACGGCCCAAGACGCGTTCGGCAATATCGCTACCGGTTATGGCGGCACGGTTCACGTGACCAGCACCGATCCCCGGGCTAGCATTTCGCCGGCCATTTTCGCTTTTGCCAGTGGAATGGACATCTTCAACGTGACCTTGTACACGGCCAATATCCCGCAGACGGTGACAGTGACTGACACGACGACGAGCAGCATCACCGGCACGAGCAACGCAATAACGGTGCACTCCGGCGCGGCGACGCATTTCTTTGTCGCCAGCAGCAGCACCAGTGGAACCGCCACGGCGGGCAAGCCGATTACTGTAACCGTGGTGGCGTTGGATTCGTACGGCAACATTGTCACGAACTATGCCGGCACTGTGCACTTCACGAGCACCGACGCCCATGCTGTGCTGCCGGCGAATAGCATCCTGACGAACAGTGGCGGCGGCATCTTCAGCGCCACCCTGGTCACCGTCGGCAGCCCGGCTCAAACCATTACGGCCACGGACAGCAGCAATTCCAGCATCACGGGGACCACGGGCGCGATCACGGTGACCGCGGCGGCGGCGAGCCACTTCAGCATTGTGGCCCCGGCCAGTGCAGTTAGCGGGCAGCCTTTCATATTCACCGTCGAGGCATTGGATTCCTACGGCAATGTGGCGACCGGCTACAGCGGCACTGTAAGCTTTAGAACCGAGGGGTCGGCGACGTTGCCGGCACCGAGCACGCTGACCAACGGCAACGGCATTTTCACGGCCACTTTGAAAACCTTCGGCAACCAAACCATCACGGGCATCGACACCACTAACTCCGGCATCTCGGGCACAAGCAACGTCATCACGGTCCCCGCCGCCATGACACTCGACATCACGGGTTTGCCAGTGACCGTCACCGCGGGCACGGCTTTCACATTTACCGTCACGGCCGCGTACAGCAATAACAATACCACCACGGCCTACACCGGCACCGTCCATTTCTCCTCGACGGATGTGCTCGCGGTGCTGCCAGCCGATTACACTTTCACCAGCGCCGACCAGGGCGTCCACGTATTCACCAACATTAAATTGGCCACGGCTGGTTTGGAGACGATCACGGCTTCGGATACGGCGACTGCGATTACAGGCAGCGCCGCCACGAGTGTCGAGGCCGGCGCCGTTTCGAGTCTTACCGTGAGTGCGCCGAACACCGTCACGGCGGGAACGTCCATCAGCAATGTTACAGTCACTGCCCAAGATTCCTTCGGGAACACGGCAACGGCTTATACTGACACCGTGCACTTGAGTAGCACCGATCCCAATGCCGTCTTGCCGGGCAACATGACTTTGACCAACGGCGTGGGCTTATTTACGGTGACCTTGCAAACGGCGGGCGTGCAGACGCTGACCGCCACAGACACGGTCGCGACCAACGTCACCGGCTCTAGCAAGGCAATTACCGTCGGGCCCGGCCTTGCCACGCACTTTGCGCTAAGCGGGTACAAGGCCGCGGTGGGGAAGGGTTTCCCCTTGGATTTCACGGTCACTGCTTTGGACCCATTCGGCAACATGGCTGTGGGTTATGTCGGCACGGTTGATTTCAGAAGCAGTGATTATCACGCGCAACTGCCAATCGGCGCCACGCTGACTAACGGCGTCGGCGGCTTCAGTGCGACGTTGAATACTGGCGGTATCCAAACTGTGACAGCCACCGACAGCGCCAATGCGACCATAACCGGCAGCGCGGTGATCCTGGCGGTAAGTTCCTCCGGCACCGGGACCTTTGTCCAATCAATCGACCGCACAAGTCCGGCCGCCGCGGTCATCGGCGGCGGCACCGTCATTTACACGGTCACATTCAACGAAGCGGTGACGGGAGTCTCGGCAGCCGATTTCCAGCTGGCCCTCGGCGGCACCGTGGCGGCGACGCTGACTCAGGTGACGCCAGTTAACGGCGCCATCTACGCGGTCACTGTCAGCGGCATCTCGGGCAACGGCACGCTGGGGCTGGACCTGGTGGATAACGGCAGCATACATGACCTGGCAGGTGATCCGTTCAGCGAGCAGAATGCCGTCCCCAACTTCCAGACGGCCCAGACCTTCGCAGCTGGTAATCAACCAATTTCGGTGGCGTTGGTAGATTTGACCGGCGACCAAATACCCGACATCGTCGTGGCCAATCTCGAAGGCAATTCGGTCAGCGTGCTGCTAGGCAATGGCAACGGGACCTTCCAGGCCCAGCAGACCATCTTCACTGGGATTTACCCTCTTTCTGTTGCTGTTGGCGATTTGACCGGCAACGGCCTACCCGACCTCGTCGTGGCCAATGGGCTCAGCGACACGGTAAGCGTGCTGCTGGGTAACGGTAACGGGACCTTCCAGGGGCAGCCAGCCCTCGCCACTGGCAATAGCCCAGATTCGGTGGCGATTGGCGATTTGACCGGGGATGGTATACCTGACCTTGTCGTCGCAAATGACGGCAGCAACACCGTGAGCGTGCTGCTGGGTAACGGCGACGGGACATTCCAGGTCCAGCAAACCTTCGCCACTGCTAATGACCCATTTTCAGTGGCGATTGGCAATTTGAATGGAGACGGCAAACCCGATCTTGCCGTGGCCGATTTGGGCAGTAACGCGGTGAGCGTGTTGTTTGGGAACGGCAACGGGACCTTCCAAACCCAACAGACGTTCGCCACAGGTATTGGCCCAACTTCGGTGGCAGTTAGCGATTTGAACAGCGATGGCAACGCCGACCTCGTCGTGGCCAATCAAACCAGTAACACGGTAAGCGTGCTGCTCGGAAATGGCAACGGGACATTCGAGCCGCAGCAAACTTTCGCCAGCACTAACGCATCATCGGTGGCGGTTGGCGATGTGAACGGCGACGGCATACCCGACGTGATTGCGGCCGGTGACGGCATTGTCAGCGTGCTGCTGGGCAACGGCAACGGGAGCTTCCAGGCACAACAAACTTTCCTTGCTGGCGCAGATTCGGTCGCGCTAGGCGATGTGAACGGCGACGGCAAACTCGATCTGGTCACGGCCAATCAGGGCAACACGGTGAGCGTTTTGCTGAATTCAGCCCACGGCAGCTTCGCGGGGCAGGTTTACACCACCAACCCCTTGCCGCCTTTTGTCCAATCCATCACTCGCACCAACCCGGCCAGCGCTGACACCAACGCTTCCAGCGTCACCTTCACCGTCACCCTCAGCCAACCGATGACTGGCGTGCGGCTTGCCGACTTCCAGGTAGTGCAAAGCGGCACAGTGATTGCCACGTCGACCCAATTCGCACAGGTCAGCAGCTCAGTCTACACGGTCACTGTCAGCGGCATCACGGGCAATGGCACGATCGGGCTGAATTGTGTCAGCTCCATAGGGCAGGTCTTCACTCTTGACACGATTCGCCTTATGTGCAGTCGATCGACTGCGCCGCCCCACCCGGCCCGGTCACCAACGCCACCAGCGTCAGCTTCACGGTTACTTTCAGTGAGGCGGTGACGGGCGTCGCGGCCGCGGACTTTCAGCTGGCGCTCGGCGGCACGGCCGAGGGCACGGTAACGCAGATTACGCCGGCTAGCGGTTCCGTTTACCTCGTCAGTGTCGGCGGTATCACGGGAAGTGGCACATTGGGCCTGAACCTGGTGGACAGCGGCAGCATCCGCGATCTTGCCGGCAATCCCCTCACCGAGCAGAGTCCGGTGGTCAACTTCCAAACCCAGCAAACATTTGCCACTGGCATTTCTCCCCGTTCAGTGGCGATTGCCGATTTGACCGGCGACGGCAAAGCCGACCTTGTAGTCCCCAATTACAATGCCACGACGATCAGCGTGCTGCTGGGTAACGGCAACGGGACCTTCCAGCCGCAGCAAACCATCGCCACCGGTGATTATCCGGCTTCCGTGGCGGTTGGCGATTTGACCAGCGACGGCATACCCGATCTCGTAGTGGCCAATTCTGTGAGTAACACGGTCAGTGTGCTGCTGGGCAACGGCAACGGTACCTTCCAGGCCCAGCAAACCTTCGCCACCTATAATGCCCCCATTTCGGTGGCCATCGCCGATGTGAACGGCGACGGTTTACCCGACCTCGTCGTGGTCAATCGTGACTCGCAATCGGTTGGCGTGCTTCTGGGCAACGGCAATGGGACTTTCCAGAGGGACCAAATCTCCGAGACGGGTAATAGCCCATTTTCGGTGGCCGTGGGTGCTTTGACCGGCGACGGCATACCCGACCTCGTCGTGGCCAATCGCTACAGTAATTCAGTCAGCGTGCTGCTTGGCAACGGCAACGGCACCTTCCAGGCCCAGCAAACTTTCGCCACGGGCAATGCTCCAAGTTCGTTGGCGCTTAGCGATTTGACTGGCGACGGCATACTCGACATTGTTGTGGCAAACAGAACTCCTCAGGGTACGGTCAGCGTACTGCTTGGCAACGGCAACGGCACCTTCCAGGCCCAACAGACCTTCGCCACTGGTGCTGTAACCTACAATGAAGGCGTTTCATTGGCGGTTGGCGATTTGACCGGCGACGGCAAACCCGACATCGTCGTGGCCACTGAAGCCAGCAACGCGGTTAGCGTGCTGGTAGGCAATGGCGATGGCACCTTCAAGGCGCCGCAAGCCTTCGCCACGGGAGCCGAAGCCGGCGCGTGTGCAGTGGCGATTGGCGATATGACCGCCGATGACAGACCCGATCTCGTCGTGGCCAGCAGCGGCAGCAACACAGTCAGCGTTTTACTGAACGCCCTCAACGGCAACTTCACGGGCCAGGCCTACACCGTCAACAGCTCCGGGCCAGCGGCCACTTTTTCCGTCACGGACAGCCCCACGGCTGTCACCGCAGGCATTGCTGTCAGCTTCACGGTCACGGCCCTGACCACCTCCGGCACGGTCGCCACGGGGTACACGGGCACTGTCCACTTCGCATCGACCGACACCCTGGCAACATTGCCTGCCAACGCGACGCTGTCCGCGGGCACGGGCGTATTCCAGGTCACCTTGGAGAGAGCCGGCATTCAGACGCTGACAGCCACGGACACCGGGTCCAGCACCATCAACGGGACCAGCAATGCCGTCACGGTCACTGCCGCCGCGGCTGCCAAGCTTGTCCTTACGGGCATCCCCACCTCGGTCACGGCTGGCGATCCTTTTAGCTTCATGGTCATGGCCGAAGACACCTTCGGCAACACCGCCACGGGCTATAGGGGCACCGTCGACTTCGCGAGCAGCGATTCTCAAGCTCTTCTGCCGACCAACACGACGCTGAGCAATTCCGTGGGCAGCTTTAGCGCGACCTTGAACACGGTGGGCCTGCAGACCCTGACGGCCACCGACAGCAGCAATGCCACCATTACCGGCAGTGCCGTGATCACTGCGATCAGTTCGTCAGGCCCCGCTCCCTTCGTCGAGTCGATCAACCGCACAACCCTGGCCGGCCCGGCAACCAACGCCAGCACCGTCACTTTCACCGTAACGTTCAGCCAAACCGTGGTCGGGGTCAATCTCAGCGACTTCCACCTGGTTTTGACCGGCACGGCCACCGGCACGTTGGCCCAGGTGACGCCGGTCAGCGGCGCTGTCTGGACGGTCACCGTGACTGGAATCACGGGCGTCGGAAGTTTGGGTTTGAACCTGGTGGATAATGGCAGCATCCGCAACCTGGCCGGCGATCCGCTCACCACTCCGAATGCGCCGCCTGCGTTCGCGGCTCAGCAAACCTTCGCCGCCGGCAATGACTCAAAGGCTGTCGCGCTTGGCGATCTGACCGGCGACGGCATACCCGACATGGTCGTGGCCAACGAATTAAGCGACACGGTGAGCGTGCTGCTGGGCAACGGCAACGGCACCTTCCAGGCTCAAAAAACCTTGGCTACTGGTCATTACCCACAAGCAGTGGCGGTTGCCGATTTGACCGGCGACGGCAAACTCGACATCGTCGTGATCGATCGTGCCGCAAGGGCGGTGAGCGTCCTGCTGGGCAACGGCAACGGGACTTTCCAGGCGCAAAAGACATTCGCCGCTGGTGCGTACCCGCAAGCGATGACAATTGCCGATTTGACCGGCGACGGCATACCCGACATCGTCGTTGCCAATGAATCGAGCGACAACGTCAGTGTGTTGCTGGGCAACGGCAACGGCACATTCCAGGCCCAGCAAACCTTCGCCGCTCAATCCGACCCATTTTCGGTGGCTGTTGGCGATGTGGCCGGCGACGGCCGACCCGACATCGTCGTCGCCAATTTTGGCAGTAACACTGTCAGCGTGCTGCTGGGCAACGGCAACGGCACATTCCAGGCCCAACAAACCTTCTCCGTTGGTACTCGCGACGATTCGGTGGCCCTTGGCGATTTGACCGGCAACGGCAAACTCGACATCGTCACAAGCAATGAATCCGCCAACTCGGTCAGCGTGCTGCTGGGCAACGGCAACGGTACATTCCAGCGGCAAAATACCTTCGCTGCTGGTGCCGGACCATTTTCCGTGGCGGTGGGCGATTTGACCGGCAATGGCGAACCCGATCTCGTCGTGGTCAATCCTTCGAGTAACACGGTCAGCGTGCTGCTAGGGAACGGCAACGGCACCTTCCAGACGCCGCAAACCTTCGCCACTGGCAGCGGCCCGTATTCGCTGGCGCTTGGCGATGTGACCGGCGACGGCCAGCTCGATGTTGTCGTGACCAATTATAAACAACGGTTCGCCAAAGGGCTAGAATATGGGGTTGTCGCTTTGTAAACTCTACCATGCTCGCCCACCAGATGGATCTGGTCATTGCATGGAGGTTGGCACGATGCCTTACAGTTGGCCCCAAGATACGGATTTTGCTCAGTGGGAACTGGACGTCATCGACCGCAATTGTCGTGTTTGCGGGCGCATGATGCACGTCTGTGACCACCGCTACCGCCGCTTTCATACGCTGGAGGGGCCGGTGGAACTCGTCTGTAAACTCAACCACTGCCCTGATCGCGGCTGTCAAGGTCATACCCACACGAAAAGCCCTGAACTCGAAATCACGATCGCGCCCCCCAAGTGGGCAATCGGGTGGGATGTCTTCTGTTGGATCGGTCATCGCAGGTGCTCGCGGCACTGGTCGATTTCCCAGATCCAGGCCGATCTTCGGGACGATTACCACATCCGGCTTTCCCACGACGCCCTCGGCAAGTATGTCCAACGCTACCAAGTCATGCTCGCCGCGCGGCAGCAAGACCCGGAGGCTCTGCGGCGGCAATACCAAACCGTCGATGAGATGATTCTGTCGATCGATGGCCTGCAACCCGAGAAGGGACACGAGACTCTTTACGTGGTCAGGGAACTGACCCAGAAACGCGTTTGGTTCGCCGAAGCCTTGATCTCGGCAACGGCGGACGAGGTGCGCCGCCTGATCGCCAAGGCCAAGGCGTGGGCCGCCTCGTTGGGCAAGCCGGTGGCGCTTTGGTTGTCGGACCGACAGGACGCTTTCGTGACGGGGATTGCCGCGGAATTTCCGGAGGTGCCCCATCGCTACTGCGACAACCATTTCCTCCGCGATGTGGCCAAGCCGGTGTTGGAGGCCGATAGTCACGCCAAGGTTCAAATGCGGCGCAAGGTACGTGGCCTGCGGAAGATCGAGCAGGCCGTGTTCCAAGAGCAAAAGGCCGCGGCATCGGCGAGCGTCGTACCGGACGATCTCGAAATAACCGAGACGGAGACTACTGCACCGGCGCCACCGGCCAACGCCGAGGCCGAAACAGATTCGGCTGGCGCCGTGGTGCTCGATTATTGCTCGGCGGTGCGTGGCATTCTCAATGACGATCAGGGAGGGCCTATTCAACCTCCCGGCTTGCGGATGGCCGAGGCCTTGGTAGAGGTCCGCGAATCGATCCAACGAAACTTGGACGAGAAAAAAGGGGGTCCGCAGAAAAGCAACTCGGCCGCTTGGCCGACTGCATCGACCGAGGATTGGACGAAGTCCGGGCCGAGCACGAGACGATCCGAGAATACGTCAAGGACATCGCGGAAGTAGCCGCGACCCTCGAACCTGGCCAGGTGGATTGCGTGAAACGCAAGGAGAAGTTCGAGGAACTAACTGGGCGTTTCGAGAGGACGGAAGATCCCGTTCGCCAGCACATGGCTAAGGTCATGCTCAGCTTCGTCGCGGGCCTTTTCGTCGGCGCCGGCAAGTTCGAGGAAATCAAGGACAACCTCGATCTGGAGCGTTGGTTTCGTTTGCCTAAGAGTCATGAGCGGCGGATCCACGGCCATCGCCACGCGGGGGTTCGAATCGTATTAGAGGGGCCAACCTTGGTGCACGCTCTCGACGCCCATGCCGCGCATCCCCAGCCATTCACCGTGGAAGACCTGCTGCCGTACCGGACAGCCGAGCAGCCGCCGTGCCAACGTCAGGCGTTGAACCGCCGCAAGATCATGAGGAAAGCACGCTCCAAGAAGAAACGCCCGATACTGTTGGCCGACCTGGAACGGCGCTATCGAAAAACGCCGTAGCTTTAGCTCTTTAGCGAACCGTTGATTATAAAAGCGACTCCGTAAGCGTTCTGCTGAATTCGTCCAACGGCAACTTCACGGGGCAGGCCTACACCATTGTCAACCCCGCGGCAGCGACGCACTTCGTGGTAAGTGCCTCGCCAGCAAGCATCTCCGCGCGAAGTGACCTGGCTTTGACAGTGACCGCCGAAGACCAGTTCAACGAAATGTCTTATGCCTACACGGGGACCGTGCATTTCTCGACTTCGGACACGGGTTCAGGGGTGTCGCTTCCCGCCGACTACACATTTGTGTCTGGCGACGACGGCGTGCATGTATTCACCAGCGGCCTGACATTGGTTACACCCGGCAGCCAGACCGTGACGGCCGCCGACACATTGAATAGCAGCATCGCCGGCAGCGCCGTCATTGTCGTTAACCCCATCTTGCTGAGCATCCCATCCAACCTCAGCGGAGCGCGCGGCAGCATCGTCACCGTGCCCATCGTCGCGGCCGATCTGCTCGATGCCGCCAACGGCAATTCCGGCCTCAGCGGCGGCACTTTCGTCGTGGTCTACAATCCCAATCTCTTCACTGTTTCCGCGGGCGACGTGCAACCCGGCTCCCTGCCCAGCGCCGCGACGGGGTGGAACGTCACGACCAACACGCCCACGCCCGGACTGCTGATCATTAGCTTGCAAAACAACGGTGCCAACGTAATCACCACCACGGGCGGCGGTAGCCTCGTGACGATGAATTTCCACATCAACGGCAACGCCATCCTGGGGCCGAGCTACATCAACCTGGCGGCCGACAATGGCGGCTCACCGCCCTTCACCGGCATTGAAGATCAGAATTATGCCCTCTACACTTTGGCGCCGGCGCCGCAAGACGACGCCGTCCTCAGTCCCGCCTATGCCTACAGCGGCTCCGATCCCGACGACGGCATCGTCACCATCACGGGCGTAAACTTGCCGCCGGTCGCCGTCAACGAATCCTACAGCATCACTTCGCGGGCCGTGACAGGCGACCCCGGTTTGAGCGTGGCCGCACCAGGTGTCCTGGCCGATGACTCCGACCCGCAGTCGTTCCCGCTCACCGCGGCCCTGATCAGCGCCGCCAGTCACGGCTCGGTCACGGTCAACACCGACGGCTCGTTCGTTTACACTCCCAACCCCGGCTATGTCGGCCCCGATAGCTTCACCTACGAGGCCAACGATGGCTTTGGCGGCGGCACCGTGGCCACGGTAAACCTGACCGTGACCGCCCGGCTGAGCATCCCCACCAATTTGACGGCCTCCCCCGGCGGCACCGTAATCGTGCCCGTCTACATGGACAATCCCGATCCCGCGGGATCAGGCGGTCTGGCCGCCGCCATGCTGGCAATCGATTACAATCCCGCCATCTTCACCGTGAGCGACTCGGACGTGCAGCCAGGGTCCCTGACCGGCAACTGGACCATCGTGCCCAACGTCAACTCCAGCACCGGCCAAATCGGCATCTACCTTGCCAGCAACATGCCCCTCACCACCACGGCATCGGGAAGCCTCGTGCTCATCAGCTTTCACGTTAATTCCAGCGCGCCGCTCGGTGCCTCCGCCATCAATCTGGCGGCGACGAACACTCCCGGCGCCAGCACGGTCACGACTCAATTGAGCGCTCTCAATGGCAATTTGCCGTTGCGACCCATGCCGATCAATAATGTGGATGTCCAGTACGTCGACGGCAGCGTCGACGTGCTCAACCAGACCACGCTCGTGGTCAGCAGTTTCACGCAGACGCCCACGGGTTTCGTGGCGGTATTTGACAAACCCATCGCCACCGCTCAGCTCAACCTTTACAACGCCGCCTTTGGAGGCCTCGGCGCCCCGGACTTGACTGTCGTCAGCCCGTCGGGCGCCAACGTGCAAGGCTCCTTGCTGGTCGACCCGACTGACACGACAATCACCTTCATCAAGACCGGGAATGGCGTTAACGGGCTGCTGACCGCCGGCATCTACACGGTCACATTGCGCAGCGCCAGCAACGCCTTCACCGACGCCAGCGGCAATCTGCTGGACGGCCTGGGCGACGGCATTCCGGGCGGCAATTTCACCGATGTCTTCAGCGTGACGGCTCCAACCGGCCCGGTGCTGAGCATTCCGGATTTCGCGCGTGGACCCGACGGCGCGGACAACATCCTCATTCCCAATGCAACTGGCACCGGCATTCCAATCACGCTGACGAATGCCGTGGGCGTGACCGACGTGACCTTCAACCTCAATTTTAATCCGGCCCTGCTCAATATCAGCGCCACGCTGAACGGCCCGCAGGGGACGTTCACTCTGGTGTCCGCCACGGGTGGCGTGGCCAGTTTCCGATTCCACAGCAGCACGGCGCTCACCGGCAATTTGACACTCGGCCAAATCGTCGCCCAGGTTCCCGACACCGCCGCGAGCGATTATAAGGCCAAGGAGCTTTTGCACTTCTCCAGCATCGTGGTCAATGGCGGCACCATCACCGCGGTGGGCAAGGACGGCATCCACGTGAACGCTTACCTGGGAGACGTCACCGGCACCGGCACATTGAGCGCCCTCGATGCGTCACTGATTTCGCGGGTGAATGTGCTGCTCGACAGCGGCTTCGCGGCCTATCCCCTGCTCGATCCGTCGATCATTGCCGACGTGAGCGCCAGCGGCAATTTAACCGGGTCCGATGTGACGCTGATGAATCGACGACTGGCCGGCATCGCTACGCGGCAAATTCCGCCGATCCCCACCGGCCTGACCTTCGTGGCCACCGGTCCCGATCCGACCCTGAGCCTACCAGCCGACCTGCAAGCGACGCCAGGCGGCACGGTCGTGGTGCCCATCGCTATCGATACCGCCCATCCGGACGGCAGCACGGGCGCCATGGAAGCGATTCTCGCGTTGCGTTACGATCCCCAATTGTTCGATGTTGCCGCCGCCGACGTAAAACTGGGTTCCTTGACTGCCGGTTGGCAATTGACGGCTGTGGTAAATGCTCAGACGGGCGAAATCGGCATCGATCTTTTTGGCGCCTCGCCAATCCAGACGACGTCGGCCGGAAGCTTGGTGACGATTGCGTTGCACGTGCTTGGCGCGGCAGCAATCGGTTCGACCGACTTGACGCTGGTGAATCAAGTGAATCCGTCGGGTCAGCGGGTGTTCACGACCACGGTGGCGGACGACAAAGGCGCGTTCGTTCTGCATTGGAATAATGGGCAATGCATAGCGGGCGGTGAGCAGCAGGTACTGGGCATTGGACAGCACATTGTGAGCGGCGGTGGACAGCAGGCAGCGGGAGGTCGGTGGCAGGCAGTGGACGACGTCCTCGTGGACGCTGACAATGATGCGCCGGAAGGTCAATTTGCAGCTCAATACGCGCTGCCCAATGACGACTATTCGGAGGATCCGCAAATCACTGCCCGCTGCCCACTGCCCAACGCCCCCTATTCGGCCCAGACAAATTGGACCTCGGACAATTCCCTGGCCTGCTTGCTGCAGTCGGTCAAACAGGCCGTGTGGATCTCAGGGCTTGATGGATTGGACGACCATGACGATGAGGATTCCTAAGAAAAAAGGCAAAAACATTGGGGGCAAGAAAATAAATTCACTTGCCTTTATTTTTTTGCCCCCCATTTTTTTGCCATCCTTAACGCTCCCTCGGCCGGCTGGTGGACCAGCGTGACCGGCGCGAACTGCAATCCACTGGCCGCCAGTGCTTGCAAAAAGCGTTCTCGGTAGCTTGGCGACGCGGCAAAAAGGCCGCCAGCCAAGGCGAGCGGTGTCACGCTCAAGTGCAGCCCCAATTTCTTGACTGCCGCGAAGGCTGTAGTTGCAAGTTGACCAGCTTCGTGCTGGACAATATCAAGGGCTATTTGATCGCCGTTGTCGGCGGCCGTCAGAACCAGCGGAGCCAGGGCCGCCAGCGCTGCGCGGTCAAATCCGCCTCGATGGACCGCGGCGACCAGCCCTTGAGGCTCTGTCACGTTAAGGGCCTGTAGCATGCTTTCGCTGAGAATGGTCGCCGGGCCGCAGTCGTCGGCAGCGCGGGCGACGGCTTTCAAGCCGGCCAATGCCAGGGCGTAGCCGCTGCCTTCGTCGCCCAGGAGATAGCCCCAGCCGCCGGCCCGCGCGGTGTGCCCGTCCTGGTCCATTGCCAAGGTCATCGAACCGGTGCCGGCGACCACGGCCACACCCCAGTCGTCGGGCGTCCCCGCGGCCAGGAGCAGGCGTGTGTCGCTGGTCACTTCAGTCTTGCCGGCGAAGGTGGTGCGGTCGGCCCAAGCTCGAACGAAGGCCTGATCCTCTGATCGTCCCGCTCCCGATAGTCCAAGGCAAGCCGCCGCGACGGGCACCCTGATAAGTCCGCCCGCGGCAAAGGCCTGGGCCGTCGCTTCGTTGATGGCTTCTAGTGCCCTGTTGCCGCCGACGGCTTGCATGTTGGACGGCCCCGCCCTGCCTTGGCCCAGAATGGTCCATTTCCCCTCGCCGTTTTGGCCTGGTTCCACGCGGGCCAGCAGCGCGATGGTATGCGTGCCGCCGCCGTCAATGCCCAGGATAAGATCGGCGGCGGCGGGAAGCGCTGCGGCCGTGCGGCTTTGATCGACAACCTTGCGAACCTTTCCCCCGACAGCCTGGAGTCGTGTTCTCGCTTCCGCCGGTGTTACGCCAGCCAGCGCGGCAACCAGTGCGGTCTTCAACTCTCCGTCGCAGGTCCGCAGCAGGTCGTCGGCCTGGCTCTTTCCGAGGCCGGTCAAGTGCCGCACGATACGGTTGACTCGTTGGGCAAGCTTTTCGTTGGTGACGCGGACATCCACCATCAGGTTGCCAAAAGTTTTGCCGAGGCGGACCATGGCGCCGGTGGTGAGCATGTTCAGAACCAATTTGGTGGCCGTGCCCGCCTTGAGACGTGTCGAACCGCTGAGGATTTCCGGGCCGACGACGGGCGTAATGGCCAAATCGACATGGGCAATCAGCTCCGCGTCGGCATTGCAGGTCAAGCCGATGGCGAATGCTCCCTGCCGGCGGGCGTAAGCGATGGCCCCCAGCACATACGGCGTCCGCCCACTGGTGGCGATGCCGACAAGGACATCCTTGCTAGAAAGGCCGAGCTTTTCCAGGTCGCGCTCGGCAAACTCAGAATGGTCTTCTGCCCCTTCAACCGCCCTGGTCAAGGCGGCCTGCCCGCCGGCAATGACGCCGACGACTTGCTCCGGCGGCGAATTGAACGTCGGCGGACACTCGGCCGCGTCGAGCACGCCCAGTCGCCCGGAGGTCCCGGCGCCGGCATACATCAACCTGCCCCCCGCGCCGAGCCGGCTAGCGATGACCTCGATGGCCTGGGCAATGGCCGCAAACTGCGACGCCACGGCCGGGATGACCTTGGCATCCTCAGCGTTCATTAGCTGAGCGATTTGCAGCGCCGTCAGTTGGTCCAGATCCGTCGAGGCAATGTTGCGGGCCTCCGTTTCCAGGTGATCCATGAGCAAATCCCACTTTGTCCACGAGCAAGGCAGTCCCCACCGTCACCAAAGTCCCCAGGGGAGCATACCACGGCCAGGCCAAATACGACAGCAGCCAAACGGTCAGCACCGTCAAAAACCCAACGACCAGCCCCGCCAGAGCTGCCCGCGAGTCGACCGGCCGCCGCATGCTTCCCAGGATGAAAAGGCCCAAAATCATGCCGGTCGTGAAGCCGGCCACGAGCAGCACTTTGTCGATCACACTGCTGCCGGCAAGCAGCGGCACCGCCAGCAGCGCCACGGCAATGCGCGTCACGCCCCAAACTGATGTCATGAGCCGTGACACCAACAGGTAGTGGTCTTCCGAGCGGCCCGGACGAAGCGGCCGGTAGAAATCGCCGACAAACGCGCTAGCTCCGCTGCTGAGCGAGGAAGCCAACGAGGCCATCGAGGCAGCCAGCACCGCGGCGATGAGCACGCCGACAATTCCCGCCGGCAGGAAGTGCACGATGAAAAAGCCGAAAACCGCATCGTCCTTGATCTGGGCCGGCAACACCAAGGTCTCTTGCTGCCAAAGGACGTACATCCCGACGCCGATGAGCAGAAAGAGCAGAAACTGCATGAGCACCACGAAGCCGCTGGCCACCAGCGCCGTCCGCGCCCGGCCAGCGACCGGCTGCACAAATCGCGCTGCACCATCATCTGATCGGCGCCATGGCTGGCCATGGTGAGAAAGGCGCCGCCGATAAGCCCTGTCCAAAAAGTGTAATCCCTGGTGAGGTCGGCGCTGAAGGAAAACAACTCAAACTTGTCATGCTGCAAACCCACGGCAACAAACCCGTCCCAGCCAGACTGGATTTGGCCGACGATGCATATCGCCGCCAACACGGCCCCGGTGATGTAGATCACGAACTGAATGACATCGGTCCAAATCACCGCCTTGACGCCGCCCAGGTAGGTATAGACCATGGTGGCAACGCCGATCACCAGCGCCGATGCTCCGGTATTCCAGCCGGTGCACTGCTCCAGGAGCAGGGCGGCTAGATAAAGCCGCAGACCGTCGGCCACGGTGCGCGTGAGCAGAAAAATGCCCGATGCGGTGCGCTGGACTGTCGTGTTAAAACGGAGCTTGAGAAGCTGATAGGCCGAGAAAAAACTGCCCTTGAAATACTGCGGGAGCAAAATCCAGGCGATCAAAACCCGACCGATGACGAAACCCAGGGCCAGTTGCAGAAACATGAGGTTGCCGCCGTCACGTTTGAATGCCCGACCCGGCAGGCTAAGAAATGTCACGCTGCTGGTCTCGGTGGCCACGATGGAGACGAGCACCAACCACCAGCTAACGTCGCGATCGCCGACCAGATACGCGCTCACATCGCGCTGGCGGCGCGTGAACCATATACCCAGGACCGTGGTGGCGAGAATGTAGGCGACGACGATGACGATGTCCACGGCCGCGAGCTGCGCGAAAAGCATCACCGGCCCCCCAGGCACAAGGACAGACACGTCAGGCCGCCGTCCAGTTTTTCATTGCTTGCATTGCACACACACCCCCACTTTCGATTTTCGGGGCATGCCCATGCAATGAATTCACGACCCTCCAGCCCATGCGCAAGGGCGGAAGTGCAGCAGTGCTGATGCGTGGCATTATACGAAGTCGTTTCGATTCAACTTTGTTGCAGTGCTTGCCTCTGCACTTCGTCCCCGAACCGAGTCTGACCACCAGCTTCGTCTCATGTCAGCCCCCGGTAGATCCCCTTGACATGCAATTGACAACGGATGACAACGGATGCGCACGGATGGCAACAAATGACAACGATCTCGTCTCACATCGTTGTCGCTCGTTGCCACTCTTTACCACCCTTTACCAATCCTTGTTTTTTCGGCTGGCCGGCACGCCCGGAACGCATGGGTGCGCGTGATCGAGCAGCGAGGGATGCGCTTCGCGTTGCTCAGAGTGTGCCACCGTGCCATAGCGGCGGCAGCATTCCTCAAGGGTTACCTCCCGCGGCCCATAAATCCCAAATCAGCACGGTCGTGTCGGCACTGCCGGACGCGAGGTAGCGACTGTCAGGGGAGAAGGCGAGAGCCAGGACGCTGCCCTCATGGCCCTTGAACTCTCGGCGAAGGCTGCCTGTTGAAACCTCCCAAATCCGGATGACTTTGTTGCTGAAATCCCTTACTTCGGCTAGCATGCGTCCGTCAGGAGACCAGCAAAAAACGGTCCGGAGAGAGTGACCGGACATGCCAATCCCAGGCAGTCGCAAACACTGCTTTCCTTGGGCAATCTCCCAGACGATCACGCTGTCGCTGGTGGTGTCCAATGACGCCAAGTATTGTCCATCAGGAGAGAACTTGAGAATGGAATCACGGAATTCCTGGTCCGAAGCCGCAATGCCCAAGCTTCCTTTGAGCTTACCGTTAGCGGTGCTGGCGATGTGTATCACGCCGAAATGGTCCTGGCATGCGAAAGTGGCTTCGTCGGCGGAGAATGTCACGGCCTTGTGAATCCAATCAGGTGGCAGTTGGCAAAGCTCGGCCCCGGTGGCGGTGTCAAAAATGCCGGCCAAGTGCTCACCATCTGGCGGCATCACAAAGTAGCGACTCAGCGGGGAAAAGTCGCCTTCCGAAAAACGGCGATCTTTGATGCCGGCGTCCAACTTTCCGAGCGTTTTCCCGGTTCTTGGATCGAGAAAAAAGGCACCCCCCCCGTGTTGACAGCTAGCGCGAGGGCGTGATCGTTAGATAGCGCCGCGATTTCCGATTGCAAATCGGCACCCACGGAACGTCCCAGCAGCTTGGCCCCCACGACGTTCCACGTTAAAACGTCTCCTAGTTCAAAACTAGAGTAACCTCGCATCCATCCACTGCGGCTAGTGATGGAACGGCCGTCGACGGAGTATGCCAGGAAGATAACGGCCTGGCGATGTCCCTCCCATGGCAGGAGCAATTTTCCCGCCGCCAGATCGAGGAGTTGAAGGTGTTGGTCGCAAGCCGCCAGGAGTGATTTCCCATCTGTCGAAATGGCGATGTCCGGCATATTCCTAAATGGAGCGCGACTCGGACTGCGATTGCTTGGCAGCAAAGCAATTTCTTTGAGCGGTTGTTGCCCTGTCGAGTCCCAAAGCACCAACTTCGCGCGGTGCGTTGCAAAAACCACGGTCTTGCAATCAGGCGCGATTGCACGTGCCCGTACTGGCAAGGCTGGCCTGTCAGAGCTCCTGATGACCCCGATTCTCGGATCGATCTTGTCCAGGACCACCCGCGCTTTCACCTGGGCTGTGGCGGCGTCACAACAAATCAACTCACCAAGCTCACCATTCCAGCCCACATGTTGTGCAAACCACTTGCCATCGGGAGAGAAAAGAAAGCCATACCCCGTGTCTTTGTCGAATTGTCGCCAAAGCTCCTTGCCGGTGGCGATGTCCCAGGCCACCACAACTTTCCCATAATCACCTTCGGGACCTTGCTTCTGACCTGGACGTCCTTTCTTCTGACCTAAGTGGGCAACCAGCGTCCGGCCATCAGGTGAAAGTACCCAGGTCAGCATTACTTCTATCTGCGTTGAAGTATCCTTTGGCTTTTCAAAGCCGGCCAACAGATTCCTCCTTTCAATTAGCGTGCCTTTGCTAATACTCCAAAGCTCGATATCGCCAAGTTTGTTGATGCCCACCACTGTTCCGTCATTTTTGATGCAAAAGCTGGTGTTGTTGGATTCCCACGCGAAATCGGCAAGTTTCTTGCCGGTTTTCGTGTTCCAGACCTGGACGATGGTTGAGCCAATCGCTGCCAACAAAGTGTGATCAGGTGAATGCGTTAGGTATTGCACTTTGTCATTTTCAACGCGGCCTAGCGGGCTGAGCTCCTTGCCACTAGCCTTCTGATAAGTTGCGAGTCGTAACCCCGCGAGAATGCTCTCTTGCCATCGGCCGAAAAAACGAAATGCAGGTCAGAGCTGTCGGCGTGACGCATCCGCAACGTCCCCAACCGCGCAATCGCCCCCTCCGGCAAGGGGTCGCCGAGCGCATCGGTCCGCGCTTTGGCCGACGGCTGGGCGTGAAGGCTTGTCACAACCAATAAGCTGACGAGAAGTGGGGCGCCGAATCGCGGGAACATGAGAGCGGCCTCCAAAGCGGGTGTTTGGGCAATTCAAACATAACAACGACGAGGTGGTTGGTCCAATCGACCCAGCAAGGCACGGCCTTCGCGTTGCTCTGAGCGTGCCACCCTGCCGCAGCAGTGAAAGTGTTGTTGGCTCGCATTCCAGCTGGTAAGATGTTGGCTGGACAATTTGGCAGTCGAGGAGGGGCAGCAATGGACCGGGACACATTCACCGAAACGATCCGTGCGTTCAAACACCGGACACCGTTCCGGCCGTTCACGGTGTTGAGTGTTAGCGGAAATCGGCATGAAGTGGACCACGCCGACGCGCTGGCGGTAAATGACGGAGTGGCCCTGTTCGCGGGACCGGGCGGCGTTCCTGTGATCTTTGACCATGAGGGGGTCAGTGAAGTCATCGGCGACCTGTCTGGTCGCGGGGCGGAGGCGTAACTTGCCGAAACAGCGGCTGAAGCTGACCTAGGCTGCCGTTTTGGTTTTTTCTGGACTTCGACGTTCCTACACCCGGCCCAGCGGCAAGACCTTATCGTTTGGCCGCTCGGAGGAGAGCGGTTCGTGGCGAAGGATGACTGTATTATTGCTGGGAAGTTGATGCGGCGGCTTGAATCGAACCCCGAGTGGGTTGCAAAGCGAGACGCACGAGCTGCGCGACACGCAGACGGGGATCGGAGCATCCGGACTCCGACTTCGGTTATTCATGCGTCAGCAACGCAGAGCGTCGACCAAACGGAAAAATAGCGCCTGGTGAGGGTTGTAGGCCAACACACGAAAAATCAAACCGCGGGCCTGACGCACCAGTTGGTAAGGAATAGCGATCATGGCGTTAACGAATGTCTTGAACTCCAAACCCAACAACCACGACTTTTCCGTGCGATGCTTTTCCTGCCAGCGTCCGTTTGTGTCCGGCAAGGTTAAGGCCGCCCAAGCTTTGAGGTTCCACGCCAAGCTGGTCATGACCATGTACGCCCAGTTGCTTTCCAAGCTGTCCACCGGCGCGTGCAAGGCTCGGCAACTGTGCAGTTGCGCCAGCACATTCTCTTGGTCGCAGCGATGGTTGGCTCCATATTTGGCGCCGCAGACGATTTGCTCCGGCGTACTGCAATAATCCTTGGTGATGTAAAAGAAGTAGCGGATTTCGTCGTACAAACGCAACTCGCCCTTTTCCCTGGAAATGTTCTTGCGGACGATGATCAGGCGATAGGGTCGGCTGCAGGCCAGGGGCTGGTAGTCCAACTCGGCGATCTCCTCATGGCAAAGCCGCAATGTTTCGTATTCGCGTTCGCGCACGATGCGATCCTTGACGTTGTCCGGCCGCCGACGCGGCCCGGTCTTGGGCTCCGGCCGGTGCGGACGCTCCAGCTTTTGCCAAACGCGTTCCGGCAGACTTTCCGCCAATTCCTTCATGTTGGGCTTGCTGTCGTAGCCGAAGATGAAGCGAATCCGCTCATCACTGGCCCAGCGATCGAGGTGCTGGGTTTGGGAGAAATCGGTGTCGCCGCGGAGCAGAACTTTGCGAAAGCCGGCACGCAAGCAGGTGGCGATGGCCCGATTCAAGGCGTCGGCGGCGCCTTCGTGAGAGGGCCGATTGCCGGAGCGGTTGACCAGGCGCAGGACCTCGCGGGTGTTGGCCAGGGAGACCACCAGGGGATGATAGCCCCAGGTGCCGTCGTAGGCGATGTCCATGCCCTCTTTGCACTTGCCGGTGGTTCCGACCAAGGTGCCATCCACGTCGACGATGGCCTGCTCGAAGAAGGCGGCGGGCTGCTGCTTCCAGACGCCGATACGGACATCGTCAAAGATGTCTAGCAAGCGATTGATTTGGTCCGCGTCGAAGCGACGGCAGAAATCGCCGGCGGTGGTTGGATCGGGAATCCGCCGAGCGCCCAGGGCATCGAGGAAGACGTTGTCATTGCGGCGCAGTTCGATGTCTTGCAGACGAGTGCCATTGCACAAGGCGTTGTAAGCGATATTGAGGACGTGATCGGATTCGTGGTAAGGCAGATGCTGCTTCAAGATTGGGAGCCTTTGGTCGATGGCGTCGATGAGGCCGAGCTTGCGAGCCAGCAGATGCATGGCGCCGATGCCGCCAAAGGCGATGCCGCGGGCCCGATCGGCAATTTCATATTGAATGTTGCTGGCAGTGAACATAGGTTTGGAACAGTCGCCGAGTTCGGTCTTGTCGAGTCGGCGTCCGATTTGGCGCTTGCGAGCGGCCAAGCGTTGGCGTATGGTAGTCTTCACTCGAAACCTCCTTTTTGATCGGGGCGACTTGAAGTCGTACACCTCTCAGACGCCCAGAAAGCCAGGAGTTTCGAGTTTTTTCAGAAATTCACCGCGCCGACGCCCGTGGCGTTCGCCTGATCAAGGATTAGCGGAAGGAGGTTGGTCTCCATGAAGCTAAATCAAGGCCGCAAGTCTTGCTACCTGACAGTGCCATCACGGCGTATTACGACCCAATTAATCCGGAAACCGCTGTGTTTGTCCAAGGCAGGCGAGTCAGCGGCATTATGCCCGTTTTCTCACTTCGCGGCCTTCGCTGCCTCCAACCAAATCTCGGCTTCGATGCGGTAGTAGACGATTGGGTGGTAGTCTGAGCGAGCTATCTTGCCTTCGTCGTAATCTGCCTTGCAAATGTTCTCCACGCCCTTTAATCTTTTCAAATGTTGTTGGTGCGCCTCCACAATTTCGGAGTGCTTCACGCGGAGCTTCAACTCGGCTCTTAGCAGGTTGGCTGACCATGGAAGCACCTCGTCCAAAGTGCTCCTCCGCGCCTCAAATTTCATCCACCGGCCTTCCCAAGAATCCTGGGCTGCTTTCAACCATGCCTCGTCACGTTCGTGTGCTGCCAGTGTCGCAAGTTCTGCCTTCAATGCCTTTATCTTCTCAAGCAGTTTCGCATCCATCGCCTTCTTATCCTGGTCTTGTTCGGCCTTCGCCTGCCCGGTTTTGTCCGCGCCTTGTTGCGTTTGCTTGTCCTGGGCCGCCAGCATATGCGCCGCCCCACCGCTGACGCCGGCAATGGCTAGGGCTGCCACCAAAAGCACAGCTGCGATTTTGATTTTGTTCCAAAACATGGTTTGCATGACTCCCTTGGCCAGCACCAGTGCCGCGGCGGACAGGACGCCTTCGGCCGTCCTGTTGCCTGCTGCCACCAACGCAGCCGCTTGAATTGTTGAATGAACCAGTTCGGCAGGCAACGCCGCCTTGGCAACGCCCTCTGTCACCACCGTTGCCGAAAGAACTCCGGCGCCGCGAAGAAGTCGCTTCGCCAGCAAAGCCCTGGCCCGCGTGAGCCGGGTTGCCACAGTGCCTTCGGGCCAGCCGAGTTGCCGCGCGGCCTGTTGGCGGGTTTTTCCTTCCAGGTCACACGCCACGATGACAGCGCGGTACTGTTGCGGCAGCCGGCCCAATTCCTCATCCAACCGCGGCAACCACTCATTTTGAGCTTGCTGGCATTCCATCACCGGCCTGGCCGCTGCCTGCTCCTTCGCGCAACGAATTGCGGCTGCCGCCCTGGCTTTCAACGCCGTGTGCCGAGCGACTCCGTGCAGCCAGGCGCCCACGGCGCTGCGCGATGCCAGCGCATGAGCTTTGCGCCAGCACCAGAAAGACAGCCTGAAACGCATCCTCGGCGTCAGCAAAGTTTCCCAAGATTCGGCGACAAACGCCCAGCACCATCGGTCCGTGGCGGCGGACCAGGATTGCAAAAGCGGCCTGATCGCTTTGCGTCAGATACCGATCGAGCAGTTGCCCATCGGTCAGGCTGCCGTCATCCCTCGCAAACAGGGCGTGCAGCACCGGCCCAAGCGGCATTGGCGGGCGTTTGGCGGCCATGGTTTCCTCGCGGAACTGGAATGGTCAAATACCTTCTATATTACAGTGCCTGGAAACCGGCAGATTGATTCAAAAAATCATTGCGAATTTTTCGGCCAACGCACGTCGCACCTTGCGGCTCCGCTGCTGTATGCTTACCATTGGCCATACCTGTTTCAAGAGGCCGCGCTCTTAATCGAGCCTGCGGCCGCAGTGCGGTTCCTTGCCAAAGGACGGTTTCCATGTTTCGCTCCAAGCTGGTGACGGCGTTTGGCAGTGTGTTGGCAATGGCGGCTATTAACAGCCTCCTTGCCGGCACTCCGCTGCCTGCGATGGTTGGGGAAGCAACACTGCAGGTTCCGAAACCCGACCAAGTTCGCGTCGAACTCTTGAGCGATGCGCTCCCAAAAGGCGCTATTGCTCGACTGGGAACTGTGAGCTACAGGTCGTTGGCGAGGTTTGGCGGCGACAATTTCGCGGTGTTGCCTGACAGCAAAACCGTGGTCATCGGCGCGCTTCAAGCTCTCGCTATTCAATTCATGGATGCAACCAGCGGCAAAACGGTGCGCGAAATCTCCACTGGAAACATCGCCATTCACACGATCACCCTGGCGTCCAACGGCAAGACCATCGCGGTGAGAGGATCGTTGCCCGAAAAGGAGGACGGCACTTCTCCCAATGTCATTGGCATGCTGGATATTGGGTCTGGGAAGCTGGTGCAAGTGCACGAACAGAAGGAAAGGGAATTCGGCGGCGGTGTCACCCGCATTACGCCGAATCTCAAGATGGTCGTGTCGCTGAGCAGTCAAACGGGCCTTCTCCGGGTCCGAGATGCCGTCACTGGCGCGGAATTGCGCCAGCACCAGTTCCAGCGCGGCGGCGGCCAACCTGGCCTGGCAATCTCGCCGGACAGCTCCACGTTGGCTGTTGTCCTAGGGCCAAACACGCCAAACACGCCAAAGTTATTCTTGTGGAAATGGCAAGACGTCGGCGAACCCCGCGAAATCAAAGTGCCGCGGGTCGTTGGATCGCACATGGCATTCTCTCCCGATGGCAAGCTGCTGGCGGCGGGTGCGCAGCCTAACGATGAGGCTGTCCGCATTTGGGACGTCGCCAGCGGTGAACCTGTGCAAAAGCTGGCGGCTCCTGACAAGGACCCATTAGGGCCCGGTGCCGTCACTTTTACAGCGGATGGCAAAACCGTCATTGCGTCCTTTGCGTCATGCCTACAGGTGTGGAATCTGGTCACGGGCAAACACCAACGCCGGCTGAACGGCCCTGGTGGCAATGTGCTGGCCACAGCGGATTCCAAGCTGCTTGTCGCGACGGGCGGCGGCGGCTTTCGTGCCTGGGATTTGGAAACGGGCAAGGAACTGTCGGCCGATGCCGATGGCCACCGCAACGGCGTCGAGCGCATTGTGGCCAGGGGGAACGTGGTGGTCACGACCGACTTTCAAAGCATCATCGTCTGGGACGCTCCCACAGCCAAATCGCGTTTTGTGCTTGCGCACGACGGCAATGCGATTCGCGACATTGCTTTGTCCCCGGACGGCACCAAGTTGGTTTCCATGGGCATCTTCGACTGGCTCTGCCTTTGGGACCTCAGCAACGGCAAGCGAATCTACAAGTTGGCGGGTCACGGCAAGGCCGGAGGACGGGACGCTGTCCGCTTCACCGCCGACGGCAAGTATTGGCTTTCCTATGGCATGGACAATTATCTGCGCAAGTGGGACGTGGCCACCGGTAAGGCGGTGGCTGAACACGTCATCCAACCACAAGGCGTAAAGCTGCCCGATAATGCAAAAGGTCCGCAAAACCCAATTTCATTGGCCGCCGGCAGGGGCAAAGGTGTTTTCTCCCCGGACGGCAACCTGTTCGTTCTCGACGCGCGCGGCGAGTATCACATCTTTGACGCGGCCACCTGCAAGGAGCTTTATTGGCTGATCAAAGACGGAGGCCAGGGTGGGTCACACGCAATCTCCCCTGACGGCAGGTTGCTTTTGACCAATGCCCGGGGAAAAAGCATTGTCAAGACGCTGCCTGACGGCACCATGCTTGGCGTCCTGGACGACAACCACTCGATTTGTCTGTGGGAGCTGGCCACGAGACAAGTGAGGATGAAGATTCCTCTTCCCGACAAAGAAATCGGCCCCCTTGCGTTTTCGCCCGATGGCAGGTTTTTCGTCACCGCGGCCCTCAAGCACGATAGTCGCGTCCACATCTGGGATGTGGCCACCGGCAAAAAGACTCGAATCATTGACGGATACCGAGGAATGGTCCACTCCCTGGCTTTCACCCCTGATAGCCAACGACTGTTGACGGGCATGGGTGACACCACGGTCCTGGTCTGGGACCTGACTGGAAAATAGATGCGTCCCCTTAAAAATGCCCGGGTTCTCAATCGCCGCCGCCTGACGTTCCCACGAAGCGAATGATGCATTTGTGGCCGGGCCGGCTGCATTCGCGCTTGATCCAGTGCGCTTGCTCGTAGGTCGGGCAGGATACCAGCTCACGCTCGACAAGATTGGGCACCGTGCGCGTGGAGTCTTCCTCGCGAACCATCACCACAAAGCAGTCGTCAAGAATAGGGTTCATCTTCCGGCACTCCCCAAAAAAGAAACTTAAGCGGGCGTCATACCGCGACTCGAATAATTCTCAGGTCAAGCTCGGCCCACTCGAAGCAACTTGAATGTCGACGTCCACCACCGGGAAAAGCGACGCGGCAGCGAGGCTTTCCGACACTGCCGCGACGGCCAGTTGCTTCAGATAGTAGGACGGCGCCGAGCCGGCGACCACAACGCGCTCTGCGGTCGCATCGACGCGCAGGCTGTGGATTTGGCCCCAGGTGCGGCGCACGATTTGGCGTTCAATCGTCCAGTTGAGGTCTTTGCACACGGGCGAGGTACGTAATTCGGCCAACATCGTTTGCTCCTTTTGGGGCGAACCGCATCGGCCTGCTATCACGCGTGGCGATGGCCCTGGGCGCACCGAGGCTTCAGTCAACTAGCATCTAAGTTCCGTTGAGCGGTCGGCGGCGATTAATCAAGCACAGCGACAAGACCGTGAAATGCGCGGGCGATAAGGCACCAAGCCAAAACCGAACTGAAATCGAGGGCAAAGTGCCAATTGCGTTGAGAACCAGACAGGAGTTCTCGGACGACTGAACGATCCCCGTTTCAATCACTAGCCATGGTAACAGCGACCCTGCGCTCGCGTCAAGGAGAATTTTCAGATTTGCGAACGCGAGCCGGCGCGACGGAACTGCGGCATCGAGACGAGGAAGGTCGCCGCTGGCTTTTGACGCTGGTTGGAAGCCTTGGCTTGCAGCGATTTCGCTATAATAGCCCCGGGATTAAAGCAGGAGCGGGGGGTATTTCGGATGGGCATCCCAAGAGGCTTTGACATGGCAATTAACGTCCCGCGTGGGAAGTCCGACGAAGTGATGGAAAAGATCGCTGCGGTTCTCAGCGCATATGAAGCTGACCACCCACACGCAAAAATCGATCTCTACCGTCAGAACTCCGTTTCCGTGCGGGTCCGGATCATCGATCCTGATTTCGTCGGATACGGTCGGCCGCAACGGAGTCAGCAAGCATGGCGATATCTCGAGAAGCTGCCGGACGATGTGCAGAGCGACATCAGTACCGTTCTGCTGCTTACTCCCGATGAAGCAAAAAGCTCGTTTGCAAACCTCGAGTTCGACGACCCAGTCCCGTCCAAACTTTAGTCAGGGGAAGGTACCTCCAGCTATGAATGACGTTTTGCCAAACGAGACCGCGAAAGCAGGTGCGGACACGACCTCGGCGGTGCCCCAAGAAGCTAACTTCGTCGATCCGATCATCGAGCTATACATGAAGGACGTCGACAGGTCGCTTTAGCGGGAAAACCTCAAACTGACCGTCGAACATCGCTTGCAGAAATACGCCCGGTTCATGAAAACTGTCGAGGAGTTGCGGGCAGCTGGGCGCAGAACTCGTTCGGAGGGCTGACGCTGTTTCACAGCCCGAGCCGCCTTGCCCGCAGGTGGAGAAGCTCTTCAGTTTCCGACCGTCATGGTGGCCATTGAGCGGTGAGGAGGTTGACCTGGATGAAGCCTAATCAGGCCGGCGCTTCTTACTTTGGGTTAATGTGCGGGCTGATCATCACGTTGGCCTGGTCCGCAGCCTTTTTATTTTTGGATGGGACATTTGCCATCAGCATTGTCCAGGCAATCCAAAGCCTCGATTTTGTGCCAGTCGAGGGAAAAGTGCTGCGCTGCGAAGTGAAAAAGACGCCTTCGGATGAAGGATACAGCTGGGCGGTGGACATTGACTACACTTACCTCGTCGACAACGAGCGTTACGTCGGCAACCGATTCCGCTTTGGACCTTCCTCGCCCAGCCAGCAAGGCGTTGAAAAATTCGTGGAAGAGCACCCTGTCGACGGTGCCATCACCGTCTATTACGACCCCACTAATCCCGAAAACGTCGTGGTGATGCAGGGATTGTCCAACTCCGCTATTCTGGAGTTTCTTTTCTTATGGCCTTTCAACCTCGTGATGTTGCTGGCCTGGGCGTACTTCGCCATGAAGTGCTTTTTGAGCAGGAGATCGCTTTTGCGCATTGGCTACGGCGTGCGAGTTATCGAAAACGCCAGCGAAATCAGAGTGCGCTTGCCAAAACGCGGGCCATGGTACTGAGCAACAAAACAGCGCCAATTTTGAGCGTCAAGACGGCGCCACTTGTGCCCGCCGGTGTGGTGTGAATGTCACGGGGCGCACCCATGCCTAGCTCGGCACGCGGCTCAGCGCGTGGAGTAATGGTCGGCCAGAAGTAGTGGCTTGACGGAGCCTGACGCGGAGTTGCTGGCGAGTCGTTCAAGGTCGTTGAGTCTGGCTCGAGGGGACGGGACCACCGCCAAAGGCGATGCGTCTCGGAACTCCTATGCCGCTGCAGGATGGCCTGGGTGCTCGGGCAAAGCTCTTCAAAAGGAACTGCCGGCAAAACAGGACCAGGGCCTGCGGGCTGGAGTCCGCGAACGCACCGATTGGCCGCTCGGGCATCCCGCGGGCGAGTACGGATTGCTCAAGGGTGGGCTGGACTTCCGCGACCACTCGCGACAGGCAGGCTCACGAGCCAGCGAACAACTTGGCCAGCGACTGCAGCGCTGGCTGGCGTCAGGCGCCAGGGGGGTCTTGAGGCTTGTCTTTCATGCGATAGCTGTCTCCTTTGATAACCAGGGCCTCCCCGTGATGCATCAGCCGGTCGATCAAGGCCGTGGCCAGGGTGTTGTCCACGTCGAAGAGGGTGCCCCATTCCCGGAAGGGTCGATTCGTGGTCAACACGATCGATCCGGTTTCATAACGGGCAGCAACCACCTGGAACAACAGGTCGGCCCCGCGCTTGTCGATGGGCAGATAGCCCAGCTCATCGAGGAGAAGAACTTGAGGACGGACGTAACTTTTGAGAGCTTTGGCCAGTCGGCCATTGATCTGCGCCGTGGTCAAATGATTGAGCATGTCCACCACCCGCGTGTAACGCACCGAGCAGCCACGCTCACAAGCCGTGTAACCCAAGGCGTTGAGAAGGTGGGTCTTTCCCGTTCCGGTCGGACCAATCAAAACAGCACAGCCGTACCGGCCAATGAAGTCGCAGTCGAACAGACGCACGATAGCCGTCTTGGCAATCTTCTTGGGGAAGTTGAAGTCGTACTCGGCCAGCGTCTTGCGTTTGGGAAGCCTCGCCTCGCGTAGCCGCCGTTCCAGGGCGCGCTGCTGGCGGACCGTCTGTTCCAGGCCGACCAGCGTGGCCAGGACCTCCAGCATCGAGCTGCCTTTGCGGGCTGCCTCATCGAGCACCTCGCGGTAACACTTGGCGATTTCCAGGAGTTTGAGTTCGGTCAGGTCGCGTTCCAGTTGCGTGGGTGAAGAGTGGTCAGGTCGTGCCATGGGAGTCCTCCTCGGTGTCTTGGCAAAAGCGGTCGTACAGGGCGGGGTCCGCAGGTTCCAGTTCGATGTCATCAATCAAGTCACGGCGTTTGGGAGTGGGCAGCGTCGGAGTGGGAAGTTGCCGGCGGCGGCGCTGGGCCAAGAGCAGATTCTCCACGGAGGCGGCATCATAAGTTGCCAGTTCCACGGCCTGAGCCAGGGCGGCCAACACTTCCGTCCGCCCGTAGAGCTTGGCCAGGCCCAGCAAACGGCGCAGGTGGACGCTGGTTTTGACCGGACGACTATTCAGGCCGAGGTGAAACGCACGCGCCGGGGGCCCCCAGGCATCGAATTCCTGCTCCAGCGCCCGTTGATAAGGACGCTGGCGAAAGAGAGGCGCTGCCAGGCGATGCTCCGGCAGCACCAGCAACTGTCCGCGCTGGTAACTGCGGACGTGTTGTGCCACCACCTGACCTTCGTGCAGCAGACGCAGTTCATCCCGGTTGGCACGCAGGGTGATGGTTTTACGCACGAACTGCGGCGGCGTGGAATAGCGATTGCCGTCGAAGGCGATGCGGGCCAGCGGGCTGACGACGGCGGGCACGACTTCGTCGCTGTCGAAGGCCATGGCAGGCAGCGGCCGCAGCCGTGTACGCTCCTGCTCAAAACGATCGATCGGCCGCATGCGGGTGGACTCGTGGAGCCGCAGATTGGCGACTTGATCGCGCCAGTAAGGCGCCAGGGCCAGATAGTCCTCGAAGCGGGTCAGTTCGTCGGCGCGGCCCGCCAGAGCGTTATGCTTTATGTAGCGCACGTGGCCTTCGACAACTCCCTTCGATTCCGGATCGCGTCGGGCACAGGCGACCGGCTGCAAACAGAAATAGCCGCACAGGGCCAGGAACTCGGGATGCAAGCAGGCGCTGCGGCCGGAGCCGTTGAGCACGGCGGCCTTGAGGTTGTCGAAGATCAAGTTGCGGGGACTGCCGCCGAAAAAGGTCAGGGCGTTGACCAGGCCCCGGTAGAACTCGGCCTTACGCTGCGAGACGGTGAACTCGATGTACACGAGCCGGCTGTAGCAGAGCACGGCCACGAACACCGAGACCTTGCGCATGGTGGCGCCCACCTGGACGCGGCCGCATTCACCCCAATCTACCTGCATGGCCTGGGCGGGCTGGTAGTGCACCTCCTGGTAGACGCGGCCGCGGGCCGGCCGGACCTGGCGCAAGTAGCGGCGCAGCACGCTGGTGCTGCCGGTGTAGCCCTCGGGTCCGCGAGCGATCTCTTCGCGGATGCGCACGGCTGAGAGGTCGGGATACCTGGCCAGCAGTTCTTGGATCCGATCCAGGTGGGGATCGAGCACGCTGGCCCGAGGCGCCGCTCTTGACGTGGGCGGCTGTTCGAGCTTCAAGGCTTTGGCCACGGTGTGCCTGGAGCAATGCAGCCTGGCCGCGATGGTCCAGCCGGAGAGTTTTTCGATCTCCGCGAGGCGGCGGATCTCGGCCCACAAGGCGACCTTCATGGCGTGTTCCTCCTTGGCTCGGCAGTGGGTGTTACGCCCAGTTCGCGGAACAGATCGCCGAGCTGGATCAACCCCTGGCCCGGTTGGCAGCGGCGGCTGACAGCACGCTCCGGCAGCGACAGCACCTGCACCAGCGGCAACTGATGCGCGATCAAATCACGCTCCAGCAGTTCCTCCCGTGCCTGGGCCAGGGCGGCCGCGGTCAGCCGCAGGCGGCTGGCCAGCGTGTTGTCGCTGTAGAATGACAAGCCGTGCCGGTCGGCCACGGCGGCCAGAAACAGGTACAGCAGGATGGCATCTCGCGACAGGTGGTCACCGTGTTCACGCAGGAAACGGCGATCCAGCCAGGACCAGCCCGACGCGGGCGGACGCCGCAGTCGCTTTGGAACCAGAAGGTGTTTTTCAATCATGCTCCAGACTCCTGTTGAGTTCGGGCGCGGAACGAAAGCGCACACTTCGTCCCAAGCTAGAGAGCATGTGGGCCAAGGCAACAAACGGCGGACCGGCGCACAGGGGGAATCGGGTCATGGTTGCGGCGGGGGCGGTGGCATGGCGCGGGCGCTGTGGTGCGGCGGCGCAGAGCGCCGTGTGCGGGCGGCGGCGTACTCCCGCTGGCGGGCGTGCCGACCTTGGAAAGTGCCTCGCAGCAGCCACTTGCGTTCGCGATCGTGGACCCTGCGAACCGCCTGGCGACAGGCGGCGCAGCAGAAACACGCCGGCCTGCCATGCGCTTTGGGGAGCGGTTCATAGCATCCTGGCCGGTCGCATAAGGAGTGGGCAAAAAATTTTTGCTGCGTGACCACGCGCCGGCGCAACTACGGGAGGCTTTGATGGTTGCGGCGAAGAGGCGGCACGCTGACGGCGCGCCCGCTGGGCCTCGGCGTGCTGAGTTTTGACAGTTTCATCCTGGCGCCGCTTGGCTTGCCGCTTGGCTGCTTGCCAGCGCCGAACCTCCCGCAGGCAGTGGGGGTCCTGGCAGTAATGTTGGTTCCAACGCCGCGGCAGGTACTTTTGCCCACAGCCCTTGCGCAGGCAAATCCGGACCCGCGGTCGTCGCGGCCTGACACACTGGCGGCAATTTGGACTACCATGACTACAACCCACGGGAGCCTGTTCTCCCAAGGGACAGCCTGGGGAGAACGCGCGAAACGTTCTCCTCGGGCGCTTATCAAAACCCGACGCGTTGGACACTTGCCAAACTATACTTCCGAACACAACTAGACAGTGAAGAAAACAGTTTGAGAAAGGCGCGGCCAAGGAGACGAGGAAGTAGACCAAAACGCCACCCTAACCGTGGCGCTCTTCATACGCTCGCAAATGGCGCTCCTTTTTTGCTCGGTCCCAGGCCATTGCCGATGGCCGCCATTGTCGCGTTTGCCGTGTCTATCGTCACCATTTTCCCAGCTTTCTGCTGTGGTTTTGCGGCTGGGCCGATGCCGATGGGTACCATCGTGGCCGCCGGTTTCATCTTCGAACTGGTAGCTGTCGTCTCGGTGTACGCCGCGGTGGCGATTCGCAATGCTTCAGGAAAAGCTGACGTCGTGATTGACAAGCAGCAACGCACGTTCGCGCTACCGGAAACAGGAGACCGCAAACAGCAGCTCGATATTCCGCTGGCGAACTTCCTCTTGGCCGAGGTCCTTGAAGAAGAAAAAAAAGACAGCGAAGGGGCTTCCACAATCCACGTGCCCGTGGCGACCTGGCAAAGTGCCAGCGTTGAGCCAATGAAGGCCAGACTGATGGAATTGAATTCCGAAGAGGATGCCCAGGAAGTCGCTGCGATGATCCGATCTGCCGTAGCAGCCGTTTCGTCTGGTTACTGACGAACGTCGCTTACAAACTCTGCTCGCTCTCAATCTTCTTGATCTTATCCACCCGCCGCGCGTGCCTGCCGCCCTCGAAATCGGTCTCCAACCACAGCCGCACGATCCGACCAATCAGCTCGTCCCCCAGCAGATCTGCCGACAGGCACAGCACGTTGGAGTCGTTGTGCCGCCGGCTCATCTCGACGGTGATGCTGTCGTGGCAAGGGGCCGCACGCACGCCCTTGACCTTGTTGGCCGCGATGCACATGCCGATGCCCGTGCCGCAGATCAAGATGCCGCGGTCAGCCCGGCCATCGCTCACGCTCTTGGCCACCATGAAGGCGTAGTCAGGATAGTCCACTTTCTCGTTGTCCGCTGGCCCAACGTCCACGACTTCATGCCCTAGCTGGCTGAGCAACGGCACCAAACGGCGCTTGGCGTCGAAGCCGCGATGGTCGCTGCCGATGGCTATTCTCATGGCTTCCTCTGCATGCATGTGGAGGCTCTAAAAAAGGGGACAGGCCCCGTTGTGCGAAGCACCCTCCGGGCCGTTCCGGCAACGGGGCCTGTCCCCTTTTTTGGAGCCTCTTTTATCCAGGTGGTTGAATTTCCGCCAAACGCTCTTGCAAACAACCCAAAATCCACGCCGCACACTCCCGGTAGACTTCCGGCTCCGCACCCATCGGATCGGGAATGTCCTGGCCATCGCCAGCCAGCAACCGCGGTTGCGGCGTTCCCTCCGGGCAGAACGGCATAAGCGTCTGCAGGTGGGCTCGTGTCATAACCAGGACATGGTCTGCGTGTCCCAGCAACTCGCCGGTCAGCTGTTGGCTGCGGTGCCCGCTCAGATCCGCTCCCAGTTCGCGAGTCGCGTCCACCGCTTCGGGCGATGCCTCCAACCCCATCATCGCAGCTAGCCCTGCCGATTGCACCACAAATCCGCGCTCGCCAAGCTCCGCGGGCTGGCAGCCCAGGCGGTCGGCCAGCAGCTTCTTGCACAAGGCTTCGGCCATGGGGCTGCGGCAGGTATTGCCGGTGCAGATGAAAAGCACCGTCGTCGGCATGATAAGTTTGGTGTTGGGGATCCTGTTAAAGTCCTGGCGGCCTCGCGGAGAGCAGACTGGCAAGGTCAATATAGGGAAATGTTGCCAGGCGGCTAGCCTAGTGCCTATCCGAAAAAGGGGTCAGGCACCGTTGTGCGAAGCACCCTCCGGGCCGTTCCGGCAACGGTGCCTGACCCTTTTTCGGATAGGCACTTACTGCTTCTGACGCCGATACTGGAAAGGCACCCGTTCCGGTTCGCTCGGGTCGATCTGCAGCGACGTGCTGAAGTCGGCCTGGGCCTTGACGGTGTCGCCCAGCTGGTGATAGCTCTGCCCCCGATTCCGCAAGGCCACGACAAACTCGGGATTCAGCTCGATCGCCTTGGTGAAGTCGGCGATCGCCTGGGCATGGTTGCCGGTCTCGGCCAGGATGGTGCCGCGGTTGTTGTAGGCCTGGAAGTCATTGGCGTTGAGCTCGATGGCCTTGCAGAAGTCGGCCATGGCGTCCTCCCGCAGATTGCGTTTGTTGTAGGCGTTGCCGCGGTTGTTGTAGGCCAGGCCGTTCGTGGGATCGAGTCGGATGGCTTCGTTGAAATCGCGGATCGCGTCCAGCAGCTCGTTCTGCAAATAATACAGGTAACCGCGATTGATATAGGCTTCGACGTTTTGCGGATCGGCCACGATGGCAAAAGTGAAATCCTTGCGGGCTTCCGCCAGGTCACCCAGCGCAAGCTGAGCCATGCCGCGGGCCACAAGGGTGGGAGCGTCGAGGTGGCTAATCTTGAGCGCTTCGTCGAAATCTTCCTTGGCCTTGGCGTGGTCGCCGAGCTTGCTGTGGGCCATGCCGCGATTGTAGTGCGCGGCTGGGTCGCCTGGATCGAGCCTGAGCGACTCGTCGTAATCCCGGATGGCCAGCTCAAATTGGCCCTTGGCGGTGAACTGCACGCCGCGATTGTAGTACAGCTTGGAATCCGGCTTTAGATACAAGGCCTTCGTGTAATCCTGGATGGCCCGGTCATAATCGCCGCGGCGAAAGAACTCGTCGCCTCGCACGCTGTAAGCTGTGGCGTCCTGCGGATCCTTGTCGACGGCAGCGGTCATCGGTGCCATCACCGCATCCTCCCCGGTTCCACCGATGCCAAGGTCGATGATCGGCGAGGCATTGTCGGCGTCGCCTCCAGAACAACCTGCCAGGGCCACCAAAGCTAGAAACACCATCGCTTTGCGCACGTTCGCCTCCTTGTTGAACTGGGGTAGGTAGTTACCAGATTCCTCAATTGCAACAAGAGCGATTTTTATTTGACAGTGTTATATGACACTGATATAATGATTGACATGACGCCAGCAAGTACCGAGCTTTGGACCATCGAGGAATTGACGGCCCAAGCCGCGCTAGCGCTTTCCGAGGGCTATGAAGGGCAGGGCAGTGGCAAAATACGGCCTGTGCCCGATTTGCGCACGATCCGCTATTACACGACCCTGGGTTTGATCGATCGGGCAGCGACGATGCGCGGGCGCACGGCGTTTTACGGTCGACGGCATCTCCTGCAGCTGGTGGCAATCAAGCGGTTGCAGGCGAAGGGCGTGAGCCTGGCGAATTTGCAACAGCGGCTGCTCGGGTTGAGCGACGCGGAAATTGCCGAGATCGCAAGGTTGCCGGCTATCCAAGGTGCGTCCGAGCAACTGCAGGAGCGGCGGAGCGGGAGCTTCTGGACTGAGCCGCCTGCTCCGGTTGAGAAGCGAGAACCTGCGGCAGTGGAGTCCCCACTACCATTGCAGGGCGTGCAGCTTTCCGACAATGTCACGCTCTTGCTGCATCCGTCCAGAGCACTGGAGCCCGACGACCTGGAAGCAATCCGCGGCGTCGCGGCGCCCATGCTCAAGCTCCTGGAAATGCGCCGCCTGATTTAAGCTCCCAAAACGTTCCATAGGTCCCATAAGTCCCATAGGTCCCAAAGAAGGAATCATCCCATGCCGCACACCCCCGAAATCGTCATCATCACCGACGCCGAAATGGAACGCTACATCGCAGCTGACAAGGATGCCAGCATGGGAGCCTTGACCACCGACAAAGGACCGTTGCCCTTGAAAGTGGTCGACGTGCAGGCCCGCCTGGAAGGCCTGGTTGCCGAGACCATTTTGACGCAGACTTTCGTCAATACCCATGAGATGCCGCTGGAGGCGACCTACATATTCCCCTTGCCCGACCGGGCGGCGGTGACCGCTTTCCGCATGGAGGTAGGCGGTCGCGTCGTCGAAGGCGAACTCAAGGAGCGGGCTCAAGCCCGACAAGATTACGACGAGGCCATCGAGGCGGGCCACCGCGCCGCCATCACCGAGGAGGAACGGCCTGGCGTCTTCACCATACGTGTCGGCAATCTGCCGGCAGGCGAGTCGGCCACCGTGCGATTGACCTTGGTCGGACCGCTAAGTTATGACGAGGGCGAGGTCCAGTTCCGGTTTCCGCTGGTGGTCGCGCCCCGTTACATTCCAGGCAACCCGCTCGAAGGTCGCAGTGTTGGCGACGGCGTGGAACTCGACACCGACGCGGTGCCGGATGCGTCGCGGATCACACCGCCGGTGCTGCTGCCGGGCTACCCCAATCCCGTCCTATTCTCAATGGTGGTGAATGTGCAACCCGCGCGGCTGGCAGTGCGGGACGTCCGGTCGAGTCTCCACGCCGTCGTCAGCGAGCAATTACCCGATGGGATGATGCACATTGTTGTCCAACCCGGCGAACGGCTGAATCGCGATTTCATCCTCCGTTACAAAGTCGGCACTAATACGGTGCAATCGTCATTGACATTGGTGCCCGACGCGGCAGCTGACGAGGGAACATTCGTACTGACGGTTGTGCCGCCCGCGGTCGTCCCAACGGCCCAGCGGCGGAATCGCCCGCGCAGCGTTGTGTTCGTGCTCGACCGCTCCGGCAGCATGGAAGGATGGAAGATGGTGGCTGCCCGGCGTGCACTCGCCAGGATGATCGACACCCTGGTCGACCGTGACAAATTCACGGTGTTAGCCTTCGACGACTCCGTCGAAGCGCCCGACCTGGGCGAGGGCGAGGGCGAGGGCGTTTTGGTTGCTGCCACCGACCGTCAGCGTTTTCGAGTCATTGAGTGGTTGGCTATGATCGACGCCCGCGGGGGCACGGAAATGGCCCAGCCCTTGGACCATGCCGTGACCTTGCTGACGGCCGATCCTTCGGCGGATCGCATCGTCGTCTTGCTAACGGACGGCCAGGTGGGCAACGAGGACCAGATTTTGCAGGCGTTGGGCAAAAGGCTGAAGGACATTCGCATCTTCACCGTTGGCGTGGACCGGGCAGTCAACGAGGCGTTTTTGCGGCGCTTGGCGGCCGTCGGCGGTGGCTTGTGCGATGTTGTTGAATCTGAAGATCGACTTGACGAAGTCATGGCCAAGGTGAATCGCCGCATCGGGTCACCACTGCTGACCAACCTGAATCTCGACGTGACCCAGTTGGCGGTGGAGCCCGATTCGCAAGTTCCTGGTCGGCTGCCCGATTTGTTCGCTGGTGTGCCGATCACGGTTTTTGGCCGTTACCGAGGTCAGCCGCGGGGCAGTGTAGTGCTGCATGCCACGGATGATGCCGGGCGGACGGTTACGCAGATTGTTGAGGCGAGTATTGGCGCCGACACGCGCCGCTGCCCAACTTTGGGCGCGCGGGCAGCTGCGAGAATTGGAAGATTGCTGGGTCATCGACGCGGAAACACAGCTGCAAGAAAGGATCACCGCGTTGTCTTTGAAGTTCGCCGTGCTCTGCCGTTTTACCGCGTTTGTGGCAGTCGATCGATCGGCGGTGGTGAACAAGGACGGCCAAAATCTGGCCCTGGTTCAGCCCGTGGAATTGCCCGACGGGTGGGTGAGCCAACAACCTGTGGCTCATGGACTTAGTTCATTCCTTAAGAAGTATGCTGGCGCGAACCTGAAGTTTAGCGCACCAATGCAGGCTCCAGCGCCGGAGGAAGAAAACGAAATCTTTTGCTCCCTGGGTGGGGAAGAGGACGCCGAGACCAACGGCGGCGGTCCCCTCATGGCCGAGTATGAGGGCGAGGACACGGAGGATTCGGCCGTGGAATGCAACGGCGGGCCTCACAACGGCAACCACGCGACCGACGCGGATCTGACCGCGTATCGGCAGCGAGCCCGCGAAATGCTGGAAGAACTGAAGGCGGACAGCGATTTGGAGCACGGCCTCGGCGTTTTGGCCGTCAAACTAGGTGAGCTCCTCGAAGACTTGCGGTCCATTGACGCGCCGGGGGAAGAAATGACGGCACTTGTGCAGTTGCTGGAGACGATTCAGCGGGCAATCACCTCCGCGCAGCTGCAACAAAATGTCGAGCTCTTGGCCCAGGCCGAGCGGATTGTGGCGGTTTTCGCCGGAATTGCCGCAACCGCCCCATAGCCGGTCGAGCCAACGAATTGCCCATTTATTGCAGGAAAACCGCGTGGGCCTGCCTGCCCAGGCCGCGCGAACCTTTCCCTCGGAAATTTGTCTAACCATTGCCGCCTCCGCTGCCGATGGTTATAACTTCCCCAGCAGCGGTGTTGGAATGCGGCAATCGCGGTTTGCGATTTTTTTGCAATCTGCGGTTGACGGTTTTGAAAGCGATTGTAGAATTACTCTGCTGCGGTGATCCCCCCAATGTTGGCTGCCTTTCGCAAAAGGTGCACCCCACATGGCAAAGCGGTTCATTAGCGTACGAAAGACGGGTTAAGCTCTATCCGACAACCAGGCGGGATAGGGCCAAACCTATATCGGTTTGGCTTTTTTGTTTCCTGGGGCCAATAGCTCAGTTGGCTAGAGCGCAGCCCTGATAAGGCTGAGGTCCTTGGTTCGAATCCAAGTATGGCCCACTGACGACGGGGACGTAGCTCAATTGGGAGAGCGCCGGTTTTGCAAGCCGGAGGTTGCCGGTTCGATCCCGGTCGTCTCCACCAAGATGAAGGGCAAGCGGGGCGAGCAGGGCGACAATAGAAGAGAGTTGGGCTGAGTGAGGGTCGGTGCTTTCGGCGACGCGAGCATCGACTCCTGGTCAGCGGGATGTCTAACTCTCAAATGAGTGCTAGAACGTTTGGCTGGACACCGTGAAAACGGTGGCGATCCCTCTGGGATTCGCGTGCCAGGGCAGTTGTTCTTTGACAATTCGGTAGCGGTAGAAGTTGCATCACAAGAACGTAAGAATCACGTCTTGAAGCACTTAGCGAAAGCGTTGTGCCAAAGAAGTCGATTTGAAGTTTCTTAGTGATCTCTGCAAGAGCCTTTAGAAGAGAGTAAGGATCGTTACTATTCTTGGCCCATGACGTGAACCCGAGCCGCAAGCGAGGGTCTTGACGGGCATGGGTCGGTAACTAGCCAAGTGACTCTGTTCTCGAGGGTGGAAACACCGCCGAGGACAGGATCAATGCGGCCAAGCTACTAAGGGCATGTGGGGGATGTCTTGGCGCCAGGAGGCGATGAAGGGCGTGGAAGACTGCGATAAGCCCGGGGAAGTGTCAAACGAGAATTGATCCCGGGATACCCGAATTGATCGTGCACTGAATCCATAGGTGTACGTGGCGAACGCAGGGAACTGAAACATCTCATTACCCCAGGAAAAGAAAGCAAAAGCGACTCCGTCAGTAGCGGCGAGCGAAAGCGGAACAGCCTAAACCATCGGGACTCGTCTCGGTGGGGTTGTAGGGCCGGTATTTAGAATGCGAGTACCCTAGCAGAACGTTCTGGAAAGGACGACCATAGAGGGTGATAGTCCCGTACGCGACAGGGGAAAGTGGACGATCCGGTACCTGAGTAGGACCGAACACGTGAAAGCGAGTCTGAATCTGCGGGGTCCATCCCGCAAGGCTAAGTACTCCCTGGCGACCGATAGCGAACCAAGTAGCGCGAGCGAAAGATGGGAAGAACCCCTACAAGGGGAGGATAGTGAACCTGAAACCACATGCCTACAAGCGGTCAGAGCCGGCTATGTCCTTCGGTAAGCCGGGGTGACGGCGTGCCTTTTGCATAATGATCCGGCGACTTACCGTCACCAGCAAGGTTAAGCCGTTCTGCGGCGGAGCCGAAGCGAAAGCGAGTCTGAATAGGGCGTACAAGTTGGGGGCGGTAGACGCGAAACCACGTGAACTACGCATGGCCAGGATGAAGTGGGGGTAATACCTCATGGAGGTCCGAACTCACTAGTGTTGAAAAACTAGGGGATGAGCTGTGTGGAGGATTGAAAGTATCATCAAACGTGGAGATAGCTCGTTCTCTCCGAAATAACTTTAGGGTTAACGTCGCGGTAGTTGGCAGTCGGGGGTAGAGCGACTGAATTCGATAGGGGGCCTACCCGGCTACCCTTCGAAACCAAACTCCGAATACCATGTGTACCAAGCTGCGGCAGCTAGACGGCGGGGGATAAGCTTCGTCGTCGAGAGGGGAACAACCCAGATCGCCTGCTAAGGTCCCTAAATCATGCTCAGTGCGAAAGGAAGTTGGATTCCTGAGACAGCCAGGATGTTGGCTTAGAAGCAGCCATCATTTAAAAAGTGCGTAATAGCTTACTGGTCGAGGAGTCCTGCGCCGATAATGAACGGGACTAAGCATGATACCGAAGCAGCGGGTAGCAGCAATACTACGGTAGGAGAGCGTTGCACATAGCCTGCGAAGGGGTACGGATAACGAGCCCTGGAGGTACTGCAAGTGATCATGCCGGAACGAGTAACGATAAAACGGGTGAGAATCCCGTTCGCCGAAAGCCTAAGGTTTCCTGGGGAAGGTAAATCCGCCCAGGGTTAGTCGGACCCTAAGACGAGGCCGAAAGGCGTAGTCGATGGACAGCAGGTTAATATTCCTGCACCACTGCTGGCGGTCGAAGGCGTCAGGACGCTGTCTGGAAAGTGAGTCGCCCGATTAGAAGTGGGCGTCCCGCAAGGGCGAGGACATATACGATTCCGAAGTCATCGGAAGGACAGTCAAGAAAAGCCGATGCTGGACAAGAGCCAGTGCCCGTACTAAAACTGACACAGGTAGGCGAGATGAATATTCTAAGGCGCTCGAGAGAACGCTCGTGAAGGAACTCTGCAAATTAACCCCGTAACTTCGGGATAAGGGGTGCCCCTTGGGGTGTTAAAGCCTCGGGGGGCCGCAGTGAAAAGGTTCTGGCGACTGTTTACTAAAAACACAGGTCTGTGCGAACTCGTAAGCGGAAGTATACAGACTGACGCCTGCCCGGTGCCGGTAAGTTAAGGAAGAGGGTTAGCCGTAAGGGTGAAGCTCGCAACCGAAGCTCCGGTAAACGGCGGCCGTAACTATGACGGTCCTAAGGTAGCGAAGTTCCTTGTCGGGTAAGTTCCGACCTGCATGAATGGCGTAACGACCGGATCACTGTCTCCACGAGCGACTCGGTGAAACTGTAGTTGTTGTGAAGATGCAACATACCCGCAACTAGACGGAAAGACCCCGTGAACCTTTACTGTAGGATAGTATTGGGTTTAGGCCCAGCATGCGTAGTGTAGCTGGGAGGCTGTGAACAGGGATCTCCGGATCCTGGGGAGCCGACGACTGAAACACCAGCCTTGTTGTGCTTGAATTCTAACCCCGACCCGTGAATCCGGGCGGTGGACAGTGCTATCTGGGCAGTTTGACTGGGGCGGTCTCCTCCTAAAGAGTAACGGAGGAGTTCAAAGGTACCCTCAGCCTGGTTGGCAATCGGGCATCGAGCGTAAAGGTAGAAGGGTGCTTGACTGCGAGACCGATGAGTCGAGCAGGTGCGAAAGCAGGACTTAGTGATCCGGCGGTGCTGGATGGAAAGGCCGTCGCTCAACAGATAAAAGGTACTCCGGGGATAACAGGCTTATCTCCTCTGAGCGTTCACAGCGGCGAGGAGGTTTGGCACCTCGATGTCGGCTCATCGCATCCTGGGGGTGGAGAAGCTCCCAAGGGTTTGGCTGTTCGCCAATGAAAGCGGTACGTGAGCTGGGTTTAGACCGTCGTGAGACAGGTCGGTCCCTATCTGTTGTGGGCGCAGGAGACTTGAGCAGTTTTCTCCCTAGTACGAGAGGATTGGGAGGGACGTACCTCTGGTGTGCCAGTTGTCGCGCTAGCGGCAGCGCTGGGTAGCCAACGTACGGCCAGGATAAACGCTGAAGGCATATAAGCGTGAAACCCTCTGCAAGATGAGGTCTCCTGCTTGAGCAGTGAAGGCTCCTGGAAGACTACCAGGTCGATAGGCCGGATGTGTAAGGCGAGCAACCGTCTCAGCTAACCGGTACTAACAGCCGAACGCTTGGCCGCATTGATCCTTTGCTCGGTGGCAACGGCGACAATGCCCTCGCGTTTCCCCAAAGGCTCATGCAGAGACAACTTCTATCGCTACCAATTGATATACGTGTTGTCACGCTACGGCTCTCAACCTCGGTTGAACGCTGTAGCTGATAACCAAGCGACTTTCCGGTGAGCATACCTGGATGGCCACACCCGTTCCCATTCCGAACACGGCCGTTAAGCATCCAGGGCCGATGGTAGTGCTGTCGAGACGCGAGAGTAGGTTATTGCCGGGATTTGTTCGATGCTCCCGGCGGCCTCGAGCCGCCGGGGTTCGATTTTCACCAGGCTCTGCCTGGGAAAATCACCGCCTGAAGCATCTAACGGGTGCCGTGGCGGTCTGCCTTGTTGCTCTTTGACAATTCGGTAGCACCTTTTAAGCCAAAGCGAGGGTGCGTCACGCCTTGAGCGCGACGCACGATCTTGCTTGCAAGCGACGCAAGTCGTTGAATTCGAGTTCTTTGAGTCGTGTTCAAAGGCGACCAGTCAAGTTGTTAGTAAAGTTTGTTAGGACAAACTCAGTTCATGAGCCTAAGCCGCTTGCGGCTTAGCGATGCAACTATTTTTGAAGGGTTTGATCCTGGCTCAGAACGAACGTTGGCGGCGTGGATTAGGCATGCAAGTCGAACGAATCCCAGCGGGGTAGCAATACCGGGCTGGGGGAAGTGGCGAAAGGGGCAGTAAGGCGTGGGTAACCTACCCTGGGGACCGGGATAGCCTTCCTAACGGATGGGTAATACCGGGCGATCTGCCGAGGGGGCATCTCTTGTCAGGAAATGAATTTCGCCTCGGGAGGGGCTCACGTGGTATTAGCTTGTTGGTGGGGTAACGGCCCACCAAGGCAAAGATGCCTAGCGGGTGTGAGAGCACGACCCGCGCCACTGGCACTGAGACACTGGCCAGACACCTACGGGAGGCTGCAGTCGAGGATCTTCGGCAATGGGCGCAAGCCTGACCGAGCGACGCCGCGTGTGCGATGAAGGCCTTCGGGTTGTAAAGCACTGTCGAGGGGGAGGAAGCCGCAAGGTTGACCTATCCCTGGAGGAAGCACGGGCTAAGTTCGTGCCAGCAGCCGCGGTAAGACGAACCGTGCGAACGTTGTTCGGAATCACTGGGCTTAAAGGGCGCGTAGGCGGGTCTTCAAGTCCGGGGTGAAATCCTTCAGCTTAACTGGAGAAGTGCCTTGGATACTGGGGGTCTCGAGGGAGGTAGGGGCATGTGGAACTTCCGGTGGAGCGGTGAAATGCGTTGATATCGGAAGGAACGCCGGTGGCGAAAGCGACGTGCTGGACCTCTTCTGACGCTGAGGCGCGAAAGCCAGGGGAGCAAACGGGATTAGATACCCCGGTAGTCCTGGCCCTAAACGATGGGTACTAGGTAGTGGACTTGACATGGGTTCACTGCCGAAGCAAAAGTGTTAAGTACCCCGCCTGGGGAGTATGGTCGCAAGGCTGAAACTCAAAGGAATTGACGGGGGCTCACACAAGCGGTGGAGCATGTGGCTTAATTCGAGGCTACGCGAAGAACCTTATCCTGGGCTTGACATGTGCGAAAGCGGCAGGAAGTAGGGAGCGGAAACGTTTCCCCAACGGTATCCAGTCCGGAACCTGCTACAGGTGCTGCATGGCTGTCGTCAGCTCGTGTCGTGAGATGTCGGGTTAAGTCCCATAACGAGCGAAACCCTTGTTTCCAGTTGCCAGCGGGTCATGCCGGGGACTCTGGAAAGACTGCCGGTGTTAAACCGGAGGAAGGCGGGGATGACGTCAAGTCCTCATGGCCTTTATGCCCAGGGCTGCACACGTGCTACAATGGCGTGAACAAAGGGAAGCCAACCCGCGAGGGGGAGCAAATCCCAAAAAATACGCCCCAGTTCAGATTGAAGGCTGCAACTCGCCTTCATGAAGTTGGAATCGCTAGTAATCGCAGGTCAGCAACACTGCGGTGAATGTGTTCCTGAGCCTTGTACACACCGCCCGTCAAGCCACGAAAGGGAGGGGCGTCCGAAGTCGTGCGCCAACCGCAAGGGGGCAGCCGCCGAAGATGAAACTCCTGATTGGGACTAAGTCGTAACAAGGTAACCGTAGGGGAACCTGCGGTTGGATCACCTCCTTTCTAAGGATGATCATTACCTGTTTCGTTAAGCCGCTTACGGCTTCACGAAACGGCAATCATGTTTCGCATTCTTGCCGGACGCTTTAATAGGTGCTGCGAATTGCTTAGATAGGCCCCCGCCAGACGCAAGTCCGGCGGGGGCTTTTTTTGTTGGCAGCGCGTGGTGCAAAAACATGTCGCCATGGAAAAGCGGTCAAAATCAGGCTCGCAGGGCGGGAACGGGGCTTTGAGAATGTCGCGAGCCGGGCCGGAAAGTGGGCAGTTTGGGCGGTGTGGCAAACGATAGGGACGGATGGGAGCAGAGGAGGACAGGGAGCGGACGAGGCTAAGCGAGAGGTGGGAGCGGTCGAGTAAGTCAGGCGGCGTTTTTCCAGCGGCAGTGATGCAAGACGCCGCCGAGGGTTTGGTCGATGGCGACATCATCGGGAGTCCAATCCTCCGGCGGGATGGCAAGAGTTGGTCCCGGGATTGGGCGATTGTCGAGGCCCTGGTGCGGCCGGAAACTGTTATACCAAGCAATGAAGGTGTTGGTGATGAAGGCCAGGTGTTTTTCACCGAAGACGATGAAGTGGTTGAGTGCCTCGAACTCAAATGACTGTATCCAGCGTTCCATGTGGGCATTCTTGTTGGGCATTTTGGGCCCAACTTTGAGGACACGGACGTTATTGACAGCGAAGGTATCGTCGAACTGTCTGGAGAACTTCCTATCCAGGTCACGGATGAGCATTTGGGGCTCAGCAGTGTGCCGTGCGATGACGGCGGCCATGTGTTGGCCTTGCTCGGCGACCCAGGCCTCGGTGGGGTTTGTGGTGATGCCGGCAAGGTGAACGCGGCGGGAGCCGATATGGATGAAAAAGAACAGGAAGAAGTCGGTGAGTCCAGTCATGGTCCAGATCTTGGTTTGCAGGAAGTCGCAAGCCCACAGGGTTTCCTTGTGACGCTCGACGAATGCCGCCCAGGTGCCGACGCCGCGGATGGGAGCCGGATCGAGGTGATGCTGCTTGAGGACGTTTTTGATGGTGGATTTGCAGACGTTGTCCAGGCCGAGTTTCTTGAGTTCGCCCAGGATGCGAGCGTAGCCGCAGCCGACCTCCTTGGCGATGCGGAGGATGAGTTGCGCAGCCGTTCGTCGATGGGAGGCCGACCGGTGCTGCTGGGAGGTTGGTCGGGATCGGTTTTGGCGAGCCAGGCGCTGGAAGGTGCGGTAGCTAACCAAGGAAATCAGCTGCTTGAGATCGGAGCCAAGGGGTTTGCCGGCATCCACGAGGCGTTGCTTTTCTTGCGGCGTCAATGCGACACGGTCAGGCAGGTGGGCGCGAGCGATTTCAAGCTCGGTTTTGAGGTACTGCATAACGAGTTCCTTGCGGGAATCATCGCTCTGAGCCAACTGAGCAAAAAACGGCTGCCAGAGGGTGTACATTCGCGAGCTCCGTGCATAGTGTGACGAATGGACTTGTCGAGCATTGTAGGCAAAAACGAGCCGTCCAGCCCAATCTGGCCGGAATTGTTCCTTGGGATTTTCAAGGGGGCCGCATCTATTTGCCAAACACCCTTTGCCTATAGAAGCGTAAACGCACGGTACGAAGGGAAAATCCAAGAGAAAACCATAGGTGACTCATGCAACCGCCAAAACCCCGGTGCACAGCGCTTCTTGTTTGTATGCGCGGATCGTCGAGCTCCACGATGGCGAATTCTCCCTGAGATGCCTGACGCAAGGGCTAATCTCGGGTATATATCCCGTGGCCCAGGAGCTTGGCATCTTCGGCCGATTGACCGCGGCGCACGGCGACTACGACATTGAAGTCCAGCTGCGGACGCTGGTTGGTGAAGTCGACGAAGAAAAGGGGACATCGTAGATTAGGACTAATGTACGATGTCCCCTTTTCTTCCCGGCCATCACGGTCGACCCGGGCACACCCGCGTATCTCACGGTAAGCACTCCGGCCACGGCCTTTCCCGGCGCAACCTCGACTATCACGGTGACCGCCATCGACCCCTTCGGAGACGTGGCGACTACCTACACCGGTACCGTTCACTTCAGCTCGACTGACGGCAGCGCGACGTTGCCCAGCAACTACACGTTTGTCTCGGGCGACCACGGCGTGCACGTCTTCTCAGGCGGCGTCACACTCCAGACTGTCGGCGACCAAGTGGTCGTCGCCACTGACGTCACCGACGGCACGATTGCAGGTAGTGCCGCGGTGAGCGTGGCCGACCCGCTCATTCGCTTCTCGGCAGTCCAATACACAGTGAACCAAACCCTGTCGGGCACCTGGAGCGGCACGGCGACGGTCACCTTGCAATACACCGGGCCTGTCATTTCCAGCGGCACGATGCCCCATGTCGAGGTCGTCTCCAGTAGCGGCTCGGCAGTATACTCGACGGACTACAGCATCAGCGGCAGCTCCTCCGCCACGGTTACGTTCTCCAGCGGCAGCGCCACCGAAACTCTGTCCATCAGCGTCACCGACCAGCACGTGCCCACGGGGGGCCAGGATTATTTCACGCTCAATTTGCCTCAAGGATCGCAATTGAGCGGCTACGCCATCGACCCCAACCTGGCTAACGCCGTGGTGTTCATCGGCGACAATACGGGAGTCAACACCGCCGTGGCTTACGCGCTGAGCACCGACCCAGCCGGCTCCTTGATGGTGCCGGTCGCAGAAGCCGACCTCGACGTCACCACCGGCGCGGTCAGGCTCAGCCAGCCGTTGGATTTCGACCAAAGTCCAGGCGCGGCGGTGGGCGGCGACCCAGCCCTGGTCTACAATTCGGCGACAACTGACGCCCGGCCAATCATCGAGGCGCTGGTCAACACCAACCCCACGGCCGGCCTGGCAACCAGCATTCAACTCAACCTGACCTGGCCCGCCGGCGGCACAGCACAAGGCAACGTAACCTTCACGCCCAACGGAACGGATAGCCCGGGCGACAGCTACGCTTTGGCCGTGCAGGTCAAAAACCCGGTCACATCGACAGGCTTTTACAACTGGTCCCTGCTGGTCACATTCAATTACACCGGCGGGTCCGCCACGGCCACCGTGACCGGCACCACCTTCGTGGACGTGGCCACCGCCAGCCCGTTTGGAGCAGGCTGGGGCATTCAGAGCGTCGATCAGCTTTACGACAACACCAGCACCGTGGCGATAGTCACCGGCGCGGGCGACTACCGCATTTTCACGGCTGCCGGCACCGTCGGCGGCGTGACGTCGTACACCAGCCCGCCGGAGGATTTCGGCACCTTGGTAAAGACCGTGGTTGGGGCCACCACCACTTATGCTTACACCGAGCAAGACGGCACGGTGTGGAACTTCAACGGCTCATATTTGCAGACCAGTGTGGTCGACCCGCACGGCCTAACCACGACATATTCGTATAACGGCAGCAACCAGCTCGACGAGGTGCAAGCTCCCGACGGCGGTGTGACCTACTTGAGCTACTCCAGCAACCAGGTCATCATCACCGAGCCAAGCACTGCTCAAACGATCTCCTTTACAGGCGGTCCGACGAATGGCACGTTCAAGCTCATTTTCCTCAGCTCCACCACGGCACTATTTCCTACAGCACGGTAGCCGCCACGCTGGCTTCCAATATCCAGGCGGCACTCAACTTGTTGGCGACGGTCGGCACCGGCAACAGCCTGGTCAGCGCCGCCAGTGCGACCAGCGTCAACGTCACCTTCGAGGGAACATTCGGCGCCACCTCACAGCCGGACATGACCGACACGAGTGTCTCGTTGACCGGCGGCTCCAGCCCGTCGCTCACCATCGCTGGGCGCACCTTGACGCTGAACCTCACCGACGGCAACCTCACGTCGCTGACCGACGTCGACGGGTCAGTGCGGACCTTCACCTACAACGCCTATCAACAGGTCGTCCTGGATCAGTGGGCCCCGTATGTCACAGCGTTCGGCTACGCTGCCACCACCGGCAGGCTGACCAGCGTCAACCAGGGGTTAGGGAGCGTTTGGGAGCTGACCCCGGCGGCGCTGCCAGCGTTGACGACGTCGCCCGCCACCTACCTCAGCGCCGCCAACACCGGTACGCTTACCGATCCCCTGGGCCATGTCACGACCTACACCGTGGACGCGCGCGGCCGTGAAATCGCCGAGACGGATGCCAATAGCGCCACCACAACCTGGTTGCGCGACACGGCAGGCGAGGTCATGGCCACTACCAATGCGCTTGGCAACAACACGTTCATGATTTACGCCACCAACGGCACCGGCGATTTGCTGGCTATCTATAATCCCGACGGCAGCGAGGAGCAATATGTTTACAACGGCCCCTACGACTCGGTGACGGTCCAAACATTGACCGGCCCTGGCGGCGTCGATCAAGTCACCCAATTCGCTTACAACAGCTACGCCGATATCATCGCCACAACCGACCCAGACGGCTACACCACGACCTACGTGTACGGCACCGGCGCCGACATCAACCTGCTTACCAGCACGACCGACCCGGACGGTTACACGATGTCCTACACGTACGACGCCGACCGCCGCGTGGCCAGCATGACCGATCCAGACGGCATCGTGACGGACTACGCCTACAACCCCAACGGCAACGGCACGCTGTATACCACGACCATCATCGACACCGTCAACGGCAATCAGGTCACTACCACTCTCATCAATGGCAACAATCAATTGGTGTCAATGACCGACCCGGCCGGCGACATCACGCTTAGCGCCTACTTGCCCGCGGGCCAGCTTTACGCCAGCAGCGACGCGCGGGGTTACTGGACGGTCGACGTTTACGATCAGCGCGGCTTCTTGACATCGGAGACCGACGCCGCGGGCCAGGCAAATGCGCACACCACGCAATACTTTTACGACGTCGACGGCAACCTGATCAAAACCATCGACCCCAATGGCAATCCGACCACATACCAATATGACGTTGTCAACAATCAGATCGCCGTCACCGACGCCCTGGGCCATGTGACGCAAAGCGCTTTTAACGCCGCCAACGAAGTCACCGCCACCATCGACGCCAACGGCAACCAAACGCTCTACGTCTACGACGCCATGGGACAGCTAGTGAAAACCACCAACGCCATGAGCCAAAGCTCCGTGACGATCTACAACGGCGCGGGCGACTCGATTGCCGCCATCGACCCCGCCGGCAACGAAACGCAAATGTTTTACGACGCCGACAACCGGCTTATCGAAACGCTCGATCCCCTGGGTTACGCTTCCTACAACGGCTACGATCCGGACGGAAACAACGTCATCACCGTTAACGCCCTGGGCTACGCCACCCAAATGTTCTTTAACGGCGACAACCAAATGATCAAGATGATCAATGCGGTAGGCGCCGTCACGACGGCCGCTTTCGACAATGAGGGCAACCAAGCTAAGACCGTCTCAGCCATCGGCGGGGCGACCACCGAAACCTTCGACGGCGCCGGCAGAGTGCTAAGTCAGACGGATCCCCTGGGCAGGACGACCTCCAGCGATTACGACGCCAACGGCAACGTGACCAAAACCCTGTCGCCCAGCGGCGGCGCCACGCTCAGCCGCTTTGATGCCTTCAACGAGCTGGTCTGGCAGCAAGATCCCGACGGCGACGTCACGCAGTACGTCTATGACAATGACGGCAACCTGGTCGCAACCACCGACCCCGACGACAACACCACGACGGCCAGCTTTAACGCCGACAACGAAGAGACCAGCACCACCGATGCGCTCGGCGACACCCAGCAGTTCGCCTACGACAACAACGGCAACCAGGTCATTACCATCTCGGCCATTGGCGGCACCACCGCCACGCGCTATGACCCGCTCAACAGGGTGGTCAGCATAACCGATCCGGCCGGCGACGTCACGCAAAGCTTTTACAGCCTGATCGGCACGCTGGCCCAGAGCATCAGTCCCGCCGGCGGCATCAGCACCTACGGCTACGACGCCGACGGCCGGCAAATCAGCAGCACCGACGCCACGGGCGCCGTCACCCGCCAATTCCTCGACGCCAGCGGGCAAGCGGTCGCCAGCACCGACCCCCGCGGCAAATCGTCGTTCAGCGTCTATGACGGCGTTGGCGAAGCCGTCACGCAAATCAATGCCGACGACGAAGCCACCACCACCACCTACGACGGCGACGGCAACGTGACCGCGGTGACGTTGCCGAATAGCGAGACCACCGCCTACAAATACGATCTGGACGATGAGCAGATCGAGCAAACCGACGCGCTCGGCAACAACACCTTCTACGTGTTCGACGTCAACGGCGACCAGGTCGAGACCATCACCGCCGGGCTGGTCAGCGCCACCGGATACGACCAGGTCGGCCGGCTGATGTGGTCGCTCGATTCCACCGGCATCACCCGCTTCGCCTATGACCCCGACGGCAACCAGACCCTGATGGTGTCGGGCGATCCCGTCGTCACACAAATCATTTACAGTGCTGCCAACCTTCCGGTCGAGACCATCACGATCCCCCAGCAGGGAACGACTTCGATCACCACCGACACCTACGACGCCGACGGCAACCTGATTGAATCGACCGACGCCAACGACAACAAGACCAGCTTCACCGACAATCAAAACAACCAGCAAATCTCCATGACCGATGCCCTGGGCTACACCACACGATACCGCTACGACGCCAACGGCAACCAGGTGCTCAAGATCGACCCCGAAGGATTGATCACCAAATCGGCGTACGACCTCGACGACCGGCTACTGACGAAAACGTACCTCGCCGCCAATGGCACCACGGTCACCGACCAAATCAGCTTCCGCTACGACGGCGACGGCAACACCATCGCGGCCTCGAACTCGGCGGGCAGCTATTTCTTCACGCTGGACAATGTCGGCCAGGTGACGGGGGTGAGCGGGCCGTTCGGCCTGACGCTGGCCATGCTCTATGACGCCGACGGCAATCAATGGTATGTCGGCAACTCGCTCGAAGGCTCGCAAGTCTCGACCTTCAACGCCGACAACCTGCTGACCAGCCGAGCGCTGACTTTCAACGGCCAGACGCAGGAAATCGAGCTGAGCTATGACGGCGCTTTGGAAATTTCGGGCGACACCCAGATCACCAACGGCTTCACGGCGGGAAACATGGTGGAAACGTACACACCGCAGGGGCAGGTGGCGTCGATTATCTATTACGGCAGCGGCAGCCCAGCGCCGGAGATCGATTCCTTCAGCGACCTCTACGATGCCGCCGGGCAGGTGGTGTCGCAAAGCTCGCTGAATGGCGGGACGCAGGCCAACAGCTTTAACGGCAGCGGGGAATTGACGAGCTCAGGGCCGGCCAGCTATGCCTGGGACGCGGAAGGCAACCCCGACGGCTCCGGCTACACGGTCAATGCCGACAATGAGCTGACGGCGACGCCGACCGACAGTTTAACTGACGACGCTGACGGCCAGCTGATTCAGGACACGAATACGGCAACGGGCAACACGTGGTTCTTTACCTACACCGGCGCTGGCCAAATGGCCACCGCAACCGAGTACAGCGCCAGCAGCAGCGGCACCCTTGAGGAGAGCGTCGCCTACGAGTATGATGCTTTTGGCAACCGCGTGCAGGAGAGCGTGACGGCGGGCGGCGTGACCACGGTGACGCAGTTTGCCTATGACGGTTGGAACCCGGTCAAGGTGGGCGCGGTGGGCACCTCGGGGTTCGACGTTTACGCTCAGTACACGGTCGGCCCTTATAACCTGGAAGGGCTGCCCCAGCAGACGACGGAGTACCTGGACGGCGATATGGTGGATCAAGTGTTTGCGCGGATCGACAGCAACCTGGGTCCGGCGTGGCTGGAACAGGACAAGAACATGTCGGTGTGCGACATCACTGACGGCGGCGGCAATCTGCGCGACAATATCCAGTTCGGCGCGTTTGGCAATGTCATTGCGCAGACGCAGTATAACGGCCTGGGCGGTGCGACGCCCGAAACTCCGCAGACGGATACATGGACCGGTTTGTTCACCTTTGCGGGGATGCAGCGGGACCCTGCGACGGGGCTGTATTATGACAATGCCCGGTATTACAGCCCCAGTTTGCAGCGGTTTATAAGCCCTGATCCGCTGGGGCTTAGCGGCGGCGGCACTAATCTGTATGCGTACACGGACAATGCGCCCACCGATGCGACCGATCCAAGCGGGATGGCCCTGACATACCAAATTCCTCAAAACACCCAATTAGCAGCGGGTCTTACTAATTGGGCACCAGAGACAGGCCGCGAGGTTAAGGTCGGGCTTATAGAACCTCCCCAGCTAACATATTGGGACAACGCAAGCAACAACTGGGGCGGTCATAAAATCATCACCGAGTACAAGTATGGCAACACCTGGGTAAGTACGATGGCTATCATTCCGGGCTCCTTGACGACCCCAGGCGGTGGGCAATTGAGCGTCTATCCGTGGGGCAGTTTCCTTTATCAGCCCTTGACGAGCTTCCATGGCGTCGATCAGTTCGCGGTCAGAGGACTAAATGGCATTGACGGCGTATTGGGCCGCAACTGGGAAGATGTGAACATCGAGGTCGGCGAGCAGCCGCCTGACTGCGGCTGTGGCGACACGCCGCGCATTTCCTTCGCCACTGGCACGGCGGCGCCGATGCAGACCGTGGGGCCGACGCAAAACGATTGGTGGACCGACCTGGTCATTTCACAGGACACCTTCCTGGGCAACCGCACCAATGGCTGGTTTGCGCAGACCGGCAACTTCGGGGCAGGCGCGGCCGACACGATCACGATGGGGCTGACGGCCCGCATCCGCCAGGCAGGCGGTTTCGACAACGTTGATTACAATTCCGGCTTTTACACGGCGGGGCAACTCACCGGCACGGCAGTCAACGTTGGGTTGGCCTTCGGCAATCCATGTGCCCTTGGCGCGGGCGTGCGCGCTGGGCTACAGTTCATCAACGGCGCAGGCGCTGGGCGGCTCGATTAATGCAGCCGACAATCTTTCGCAGGGCAACTACCTGGAGGCCGGGCTGGATTTGTTGGGCGTGTCCGGAAACGCGAGCCAGTTGAGTTCGGCGTGCTTTTCGGCGGATACCAGGCTGATAACCCGTGGCCATGGCTGGCGACGCATTGACGAGATTGCAGTAGGCGATGAGGTCTTGTCACGAGACGAGGACAATCCACAGGGACCGCTGGAATGGAAGAAGGTGGAGGAAGTTTTCCAGCGGTTCGGGTTTGTCGTGCAATTGTATGTCGGCGGTCGGGTGATCAAGACAACGGTGGAACACCCGTTTTACGTTCGGGACAAAGGCTGGCTGCCGGCGGGCGAGCTGCGGCGAGGGGACCTGTTAACCAGCCACGAAGGAGAGTGGCTGGCAGTCGAGGAGGTATTCGACAGCGGCGACTACGAAAGGCTCTATAACCTGCGCGTGGCGGATTGGCATACGTACTTTGTCGGCGCTGGGCAGTGGGGATTCTCAGTTTGGGCCCATAACGCTTGTCACGGAAACTCCTACGCAAGTACTGCGACTACTCAACTTTACGCGCTATTTAGTAAAACCGGCGAGCTGCTCAAATTCGGCATATCTTCTAACCTCGCAAGAAGGTATCCTAAGGGCTACTTGGCCGATAAGGTACTACAACCACTCTTGCAAGGCAGTAGGCCACAGATGGCTGCACTGGAGAAATTCTTTGTGAACCAAGCAGGTGGAAAGCTTAATTGTGAGCGATGGCGCATTCCGAATTTCCAGCGATGACAAGCCATGACTTTCAAAGCAACGATGATGCGAAGCGGCGAGGAGTGAAATCTCATGAGCATATACGTTGGTGCCGTTCTTGGCGATGCCAGCCGGATCAGTGACGACTTCATGCAATTTCTCATCACTTTGCATGAAGTGAAGGACGTATGGCACGACCAATTTATTTCAAGTTCGGATGGTACGCTAGATCTGGTATTTCACACTGAAGGCAAGTTACTCGCTCCAGCCTTTCGTGGCAGCAGAACAGGCCGGTTTTCACGGAAGTTAAAAACATTGCAAGTTCAAATTGCTTTGTCCATCGAGACATTGACATCTCCAAATCTGATTCAGTCGGTTGCTGATTATTTGAAGGCCGCAACCGCGCTTGGCATGGAGTATTTCAGGAAGAAGGGTATTCCTTTTTGCTTGGAGTCACACATCGCTCTAATTGATAAAATCCGGGACGAACTCAACACAAGGACCAACCATGGATGAATTCAACTACCAACTTGTGCTTCAGCTGCCTGGAGTTACCCAGCAGGACTTTGATGTCCTACTCCGTCTCGAACAGGCCCTGGCGGACGCCTTGCACGGGATGCCCCATGAAGTGGAAGGGCATGATTTTGGCTCTGGAACCAGCAATATCTTCATCGACACTAACGATCCTCTGCGTGCTTTCGCTCTTGCGAAACAGGTAGTCAATCCAAAAGAACATCCAATGCTAAAGGCCGCCTACCGTTCATTTGAAGAAGAAGACTACAAACTCATTTGGCCAGAAAACTCGAACGACGAGTTCAATGTGATTTAGCAATGGAAGGAACGTGTAGGAGGCCGTCACCGCGGGCGGCGTGACCACGGTGACGCAGTTTGCCTATGACGGTTGGAACCCGGCCAAGGCGGGCGCGGTGGGCACTTCGGGGTTCGACGTTTACGCTCAGTACACGGTCGGCCCTTATAACCTGGAAGGGCTGCCCCAGCACGGCGGCCGCGTCAAATTCCACCGAAATTATAGGGATGGCCTTGATTTGGTCAAGTGTACAGGTCTACGATTCTCCCGACACTCGCCCGGAACAAGGAGAACCGTATGGCCGCTACCAGCGTGGGATCGATCAAGAAGCACTTTCGCAAGCTGTGGGATCCGCGGGTCACTGGGCGAACGAAGCATGGTCTGGGAGACATCCTCGTCATGGCCATCTGCGGCGTGATCGCCAATTGCAATGGGTGGCGCGAAATCGCCTTGTTCGCGCAAAAGCGGCAGACGTGGTTCAGACGCTTTTTGACGTTGCCCAATGGCATTCCGTCTCATGATACCTTTGAACGCATCTTCAACTTGCTCGACCCCAAGGCCTTCCAAGCGAGCTTCATTGGCTGGATCAAAGAAATATCGGATCTGGTTGGACTGAAGCACATTGCCATTGATGGCAAAGCCTTGCGTCATTCCGCGAATCCGGGCAAAGGTTTGGGAATGCTGCATTGTGTGAACGCCTGGGCGACCGAGCAGCATGTGATTCTCGGCCAAGTGATGACGGACGCAAAATCCAATGAAATCACGGCAATTCCGAAGCTCTTGGAACTCCTGGATCTGCACGGTGCATTGGTGACCATTGACGCCATGGGTTGCCAAAAGGCGATTGCCAAGAAAATCGTTGAACGCGGCGGCGACTACGTCTTGAACGTGAAGGCCAACCAAAAACATTTGTTGGAGGACATTCAAGCCACGGTGGAAAAAGCAGTCGACGGTTTACTGCCATCGGAGGTCGTGGAGGAATACACCAAAGTAGCATCTGGGCATGGCCGACAGGAGGAACGCCACTATACGGTGATCCATAACGCGGAAGGTATTCGCGACCGCGACCAATGGGAGAAGCTCACCACGGTTGGCATGTGCCGCACGGACAAGACGATCGACGGGGAGACCACGACAACGGTGAAGTATTTTATCGGCAGCAAAAAAATGAGCGCCCGCAAATATGGCAAGGTGATACGCGGCCATTGGGGCATTGAAAACAACTTACATTGGCAGTTGGACGTCAATTTTGGAGAAGACGCGAGCACCATCAACCACCGCAAAGCCGGGGAGAATTTTGCGGCGCTACGGCGCATCGCCTTGAGTTTGGTGAAGCAACATCCGAGCAAAGAAAGTATAGGCAGAAAAAGGATGGCAGCCGCGTTAGACCCTGCTTTTCTCGCGGAAATCATCACGGGAACTAGCAAGCATGGTAAACTTTAATGCGGCCGCCGTGGCTGCCCCAGCAGACGACGGAGTACCTGGACGGCGATATGGTGGATCAAGTGTTTGCGCGGATCGACAGCAACCTGGGTCCGGCCTGGCTGCTGCAGGACAAGAACATGTCGGTGTGCGACATCACTGACGGCGGCGGCAATCTGCGCGACAATATCCAGTTCGGCGCGTTTGGCAATGTCATTGCGCAGACGCAGTATAACGGCCTGGGCGGTGCGACGCCCGAAACTCCGCAGACGGATACATGGACCGGTTTGTTCACCTTTGCGGGGATGCAGCGGGACCCGGCGACGGGGCTTTATTATGACAATGCCCGGTATTACAGCCCAAGTTTGCAGCGGTTTATAAGCCCTGATCCGCTGGGGCTTAGCGGCGGCGGCACTAATCTGTTTGCGTACACGGACAATGCGCCCACCGATGCGACCGACCCAAGCGGGATGTTAAAGACTTACATCATTCCGCAAAACACCGAATTGGCGGCCGGCATTGGTTTTTGGGCGCCACGAACCGGTCGTGAGGTTCAGGTGGGACTAATGCAGCCGTCCTCGCCGCTGAACGGGAATGACAACGCCGGCAACAATTGGAACGGCAAGAAGATCATCACGGAGTACAAATATGGCAACACCTGGGTAAGTACGATGGCCATCAATCCCGGATCTTTGAGGACCCCGGGCGGTGGTTTGCTGAGTGTTTATCCGTCGGGTCCTTTTGACTATCAGCCCTTGCCGAGCTTCCATGGCGTCGATAAGTTCGCGTACCGCGGCGCAAACGGAGTCGGCGTGAATGGCCTCAACTGGGAAGATGTCAACATCGAGGTCGGGGCACAACCGCCCGGCTGCGGCTGCGGCGATACGAACCGCGTGTCCTACAGCAGTGGCCTACCGGTGAATTGGCCGCCCGCAGGAAGCGAAACCTCGGCGGCGCTAAGCCTCACGCTTTTCTTGGTTAACGATGCCAATGGAAGAGGTGAGCAACCTAGTTTTGGGCAAAGTGTCATTCCTGTTTATGGGTCAATAAGGAATGCGTCCTACAACTACGCGCAAGGCAATTACGGCACCTACGTTTTCTATTGCATTATGACCGGGACCGATGTTTTCTTGGTCAGGTCGCTAGCGACGAGTGGCGCGAGGTTAATAGGCAGGGGACTACCAGCATTTGGTGCAGGTGCTGTCTCACGTGGGGGGCTAAATAGCACCGTTACTTCAGCACCTGCTGCCGCCCAAGAATTGGTCGCTCAAGCAGAGCAGATGTACCCCAAATTAGCCGGCCGGTGTCAGTGGCACCACACATGGCCTTTCGAATTCGGTCCACCACCCGACATATACTGGACAAACTGGTCGAATACTGTAAGACTGCCGGCTGCGTACCACCAGTTGATAACCAATGAACTCCGAACAGGCCTGCGGGCATTCGGTGCCAATCCCTCGGGATCACAACTTTGGGAATTGTTGCAATCGGTATACACAAGATATCCGATAAACGGATTCCCCGCCAGGGGTGCTGGCCTGTGGTAAGCTATTGAATATCGGAAGGGTAAACGAATGAGATTAATACTGGATATGCGAATCGCCGAAGATTGGGCGCAGAAGCACCTAGGACCTAACGTGGGAACACGTATGATTCAAAAACCAGGGCTTCCGGTTGTAACCAGAAAAATCGTTGTGGATGCTGGTGATCCATTAGTCGCAGAGATAAAACAAAAGCTTTTGGAATCGGAGCGTTGGGGCGAATCGTTTTTTTGTTTTGTTAATCAAGATTATGTTTACCAGAAGGGTGAACTCGCTTGTGCTGCATTGCTGCGTTTCAGACCTACTGTGTTAATTAGAACTTACGGAGAGCGTCACGGGACTGTTTACGACGATTCAGGTAGCTGCTCAAAATGCGGTTTCGGGCGTGTGCAACGATCACCATTGGTGATTGATCCACGCTACCTGAAAAAGAAAGGGAAGGACTTCTTAGTCACTATCACCGCAGATGAATGGATCGTTTCAAGAAAACTTGCCGATTTGCTCAATAAACAAGCACCACATGACTGCACTTTTGGTCCAGTCAATGACTTGCATGGGACCACTATGGACGATTGGTGTCAATTGAAGGTCCACTCACTTGTTGGCGAGGCAGTGAAACCGACAAGATTTGGTTTGGACTATTTTCATGAGGATACGAAAGGGGAATACGTTTGTGCAAAGCACGATTTGTCCGGGCTAAACTTAGTATCTGAACTATTCATTAAAGTTGAAAGCGATAGTCGGCGTTTTCCTGCAATGTCAATTTCTAAGAATCGAGTAGGTAGAAAGGCGGGTTGGATAGTGCCATCGCCATTCCTTGTCATTACCAGGGCATTGGCCAATACCATGCTTGAGCAAGACATTGGTGGTTTTGGGCTCGACGTTGTTCAAGTGCCTTAATGGCCGGGATTTGTTACATTACAGGAACAACTGTATCAGCAAGACATTACGAATTAAGGTTTAATTCGGCTTTACGTGTGCCCTATCCGGCCTCGATACTCCAGTCACGGTTTAAGTTATGCAGCTACGTGCTTTTCATACACTCCTGCTTGCCAACGGCATCCAAACGGAGCCCATTGTTGACCGATTTCGCATTGTCTTTTGGCTGCCTGCTTTTGAGCCCGGGCCGCGGAATCATTGGCTTCGCATTCAGTGTTTGGCCGACAATGGCATTGCTTGCGAACAAGGCATTTTTACCATTGCGGCGAATGCGGTGTCCACTCAAAAGCACTCACGGCGGTTGTTGGCAGCGGTATGGCGCGTGTTCCGCACGGAATCCCAGCCGGCAATATGGTTTCTTCCGACAGGCGAAGCCATGGAACAAGCCGGTGAGCGGCGCAATGACCTGGTGCTGGCCTGGACCGCGGACGACACCATTTCTCTGGATGAAGCGCACATTCGCAAGCAATGGCCGGATTGTCACGACGTGCGCTGCTTGGCCAAAAACCTGTTTCTTATGGCCGGAGTCACCCTGTCGATTTCGGGTCAACCTACCCCGTCCGTTCCTCCCGAAATTGCTCCTTGTGCCTTTGCAACCCGCTTGCTGGCCGAAGCGCGGCAAAAAGGTGACTTGCAGAGCGAGGCTGCTGCCCTGCTTGACATGGGAATTGTTGTCAGGCGAGAGCGTAATTTCGGCCGCGCGGCGACATTTCTGGAGCAGGCCCTTGAACTGTCTCGCCGCCTTGGTAATCGAGCACAGGAAATGGACGTTTTGGGAAGAAAAGGGGACAGCGTACTTTTTCCCTTGCACATTGCCGCCAACCGCCCTATCATTTGAAACATGCCTCGCTCCGCACGCGCTTCCCAAGGCGGCTATTGTTACCACGTCCTCAACCGGGGCAACGGTCGCCGCGCTGTTTTTCATAAAGACGGCGATTTCGCCGCCTTTGTCAAGCTTTTGCGCCAGGCCGGCGAACGCACGCCAGGAGTGCGCTTGCTCGGTTATTGCCTGATGCCCAACCATTTCCACCTCGCCCTCTGGCCGCAAAAAGACGGCGAACTCAGCGACTACATGGGATGGTTGCTCACCGCCCACGTGCGGCGCTACCACCAGCACTATCACAGCAGCGGCCACGTCTGGCAAGGCCGGTTCCGCTCTTTCCCCATTCAGGAAGACGACCATCTGCTGACGGTGCTTCGTTACATCGAACGTAACCCAGTCCGTGCCGGCTTGGTCCAGCGTGCCGAGAATTGGCTGTGGTCGAGTGCGGCCGCACTTCGCGGCGGCGAACCGACCCTTGATCCAGGCCCGGTCCCCCGTCCCGCACAGTGGTTGGAACACGTCAACGACGCGCAAACCGAAGCCGAGATCGAGAGCTTGCGGGACTGCTGCCGGCGGCGCCGCCCTTTTGGAGACACGGCTTGGATGGCGATGGCGGCCCATCGCCTTGGACTGCAAGCAAGCTTGCAGCCGCGCGGCCGGCCGAAAAAATCGGCGTCGGATTGAACGATAATTCACGCTGTCCCCTTGTATGATCTTTTCAGCCATCTGTCATAATGATGGCTGCGTCGTGAGGAGTGCTATCCGTCCCCTGAGGCTTTGACCTCTTAGAAAAGATTGCTACCTCCGGCTTGGGCTGAAGGTTTTGGTACATCATGCGGCTCTGACCGCTCATCACAAGGATCACCTTGCCCAAGAGTTTCCGGAGGACGCTCACGCTTTCCTCACGTCCGCTATTCCGCTCCCAGCGGTTCCCTTATTTGTTGAAGGAGGGACGCCATGTCCACTTCCGCGCCGCTCGACCGCATTGGCGTCGGCATCGACACCGCACGCTACGGTCATCGGGTCTCTTTTCTTCGACCGGATCGCCTCCCGGCCGCTAAACCACTCACCGTCCTGGAAAACTGCGGCGGCTATCAAGCTTTGCAAGATCGTCTGCAGCAGCTCCATCAGCAACATCCGCAGGCCCACTTCCACGTCCGCATCGACGCCGCGGGACAGTACGCCGCCAATCTCGAGCACTTCCTCCGCGGCCTTGACTTGCCCATGACCGTGTCCATCGGCGAGCCCAAGCGCAACAAGGATTATCAGAAGGCTCACTTCCCCAAACGCACCACCGACGACACCGAAAGCCAGGCCATGGCCCGTTTTGCCGTCGTCGAGCTGCCCCCGCCACCGCGCCCACCGCGCCGGCCATGATCTTGCTGCGCGAAGTCGCCGGCCGCTTGCAGGCCAAGGTCAAGCAATCCACGCAGGCCATCAATCGCCTGCACAACCTCCTGGCCCGCGTCTTTCCCGAACTGGCCGTCATGACCGAAGACATCACCGCCGCCTGGGTGTTGGACTTGCTCGACAAGTATCCCACCGCCCAGCGCATCGCCCGGGCCCGGCTCGAGAGCCTGCAAAACATCCCGTATCTAGCGGAGGATTTGGCTCACCAAGTCCAGTTGGCCGCGCAACATTCGATCGCCTCGTTGCACGGCAGCATCGCCGAGACGCTCATCCGCGAGCTCGTTGACCAGGTGCGGCACACCCAGCAAGCCGAGTGCAAAATGCGCCGTCTGCTCAGTGACGCCCTGGCCGACTTGCCCGCCGGCCCGCATGTCCAAGTCATCACCATCCCCGGCATCGGCGAAGCCACCGCGGCCGTCCTCATCGCCAAGATCGTGGACATCAACCGTTTCGCCACGCCCGAAAAGTTCGTCGGTTACTTCGGCGTTTTTCCCGACGAAAACAGCTCCGGCGTTGACAAGCAAGGCAACCCCTTGCCTCTGGGCACCCTGTGCATGTCGCGCAAAGGCAACGATCTGGTCCGCCACTACCTGTGGAACGCGGCCCGCTCGGCGATCGTTCACAACCCGGCCATCCGCGCCCTCTATCGCCGCCTCAAGGCCAACGGCAAGCGTGGCGATGTCGCCCTGGGCCACTGCATGCGCAAGCTGCTCCACCTGGTCTTCGCCGTCTGGAAAACCAATCGCCCCTTTGACGAAAAGCACTTCCCCTGGGAGCCGCCCAGTGACACCCCTGTGTCACGGACAGCGTCATCGGCAACCGTACCGGACGCAGGCGCCGCCGCTGCCAATGACACAGCCGTGGGCCACAAACGGGACGAGCCCGCACAAGAAGTGGTCACCACGGCTCCTTCCACGTTAGCGCCGACGCCGGCCACTGTCAAGACGGCGGCGGCCAAGCCGAACAAGCGTCCCAAGGTGGACTTCGCCTTTCTGCGTCAGCAAGTGACCATGGAGCAGGTGCTTGAGCATTCTGGGACTGCTCGGCAAGCTGCGTGGCCGCGGCCGCCAACGCCGCGGACCCTGCCCGATCCACGGCGATACAACCGTTCCGCAGCCCACGTTCTCGGCCAATCTGAGCAAGAACATTTTCCAGTGCTTCCACGCCAGCTGCGGCGCTCACGGCAACGTGCTCGACCTTTGGGCTGCCGTGCATCACCTGGCGCTGTACGACGCCGCCCTGCATTTGGCAGAAACCTTCCGCCTGCCCCGTAACAGAGAAGAGGAACCCGTCCCCGCCAGCCCCTAGCGAGGACCAGACCCTCCCGGGCCGTTGCTGCAAAATCTTGGTGTCCTTCATGACACACTCCCGTTGGGCGCTTACCCGAGGCATCCCTCAACACGGAGTTCACCTACCGCTGCGCCTACGCTAACGGCCAAACTCAAAGCCATCATCCTCGTCACCTCACTGTAATTCCCACCAAAAGCGCTTGACTTTCATCGGTACATCTTTTCCCTTGCATGAGACATGCTTTACGACGCCGGTGGTCATCGCCATCCGGTTGTGGACGGTGCCAATTTTGGCGTCGGCGTCGACGTACACCTCCAAGGTGCATTTACACTGGAGCGGCGTGACGCTCAACGGCGGCGCCATTAACGCCGAGGGCGGGGATGCCGTGGAAATCGTGGCCTATTTCGGCGAAGCTTCGGGCACCGCCAACGGCAGTTTGAGCGGCGGCGACGCGAACGGGCGAGATCGGCATCGACCTGTTCAGCAGCCCGCCGCGGCGTCGCCAGGCCTGAGCTGGCCGGCCGATTGGGAGATGGATGGCGGCCCAGTGTCGAAGGGCAAATTAGGCGACGTTCCTTTCCCGGAGGCCCCCGAAGGAATCTGACCTCAAACAGGCTGGCGGGGCTGGGCGCGCTGGTCGTTGACTAATAATTAACGATCGCCTATACTCAACCCAAAGTTCTACACTTGCGACGAAACTCTCAGAGGTCGCTGCCATGCCGCCCCCGTCCTCCCGGGCTTTTTGCAACTGGCTTGCTCAATTGGTTCGCCCGAAAAGACGGCTGTCACCCGCCCATTGGGTAATGCCGCTATTGGATGTTCTGGAAGACCGCACCCCGTCTCGCACCGCAAAACAATATAGAAAACGATCTCGCCCTTTGGTCGATTATCTCGAAGCTCGCATTTTGCCGACCGGCACCATTGGCGTCACCAATGCCGCCGTTGTCAACGGGAACGACCAGGCTTTGACCGCGGTAAACATCGGCGAGTGGGTTTACATCCAAGTCAATTTCACCACGCTGGCGTTGCCGAGCAATGCCACGTACCGTGTCGGCTTCATGGTGAACGGCCTAACCCTGCACACCGGCTATCTTACGTGGGGCGCCGGCATTTCGGGGACGAGTTCCTGGTACGCCTATTGGGGCAGCTTTATCGCCTCGCCGGGCACGAACCAGGTCATGGTTACCGTCGATCCTGACCACTCGGTTGCCTTGACCACCTACGCGGACACCACCATCAGCTTCACATTCAATGCGGTGGCGCCAGCGGTTGGAAGCTTCATAACTTACACAGTGGCGCAGATCCGCGCGGCCTACGGCATCAACAGCATTCCCAATTTCGGTTCAGCCCCGGCCGATGGTTCGGGGCAGACCATTGCTCTCGACGAAGCCGGCAATGACCCCAATATCATCAACGACCTCGACGGCTTCGATCAGGCGATGAGTTTGACGACAACCTCGACTCAGACGCTTTATCAGCAGTACGGAAGCGCATCGTCCTTCCTGACAGTTTATAACCAGTCTGGTACGAATATCACCTCCACTATCGCCACCAGCGGCAGTAACGGTGTGCCAGCGGAGGATACAACCGGTCACTGGGAAGGGGAAGAAACGCTGGACGTCGAATGGGCGCATGCCATTGCTCCGGGGGCAAAGATTGATGTCATCGAGGTGACTGACAACTCGAACTGGCCGACCAACCTGTTAATCGGCGACGCCTTGGCCGCGACGCTGCCTGGCGTTTCCGCGATTTCCAATAGCTGGGGCTTGACGGAATGGAGCGGGGAAACTGCATACGATCCTTCCACGTTCGTCACGCCCAGCGGCCACACGGGAGTCACTTTTCTAACCGCCAGCAATGACAATGGAGCGAATGTCTATGGAGGCTTTGGGCCCACTGTTGGCAACGATGGCTATTATCCTGCCACCTCGCCCAATGTGGTGTCCGTCGGCGGCACACAGCTTGCCCTGAACAACGACGCTTATGGCAGCGAAATTGGTTGGAGTTTTCCTGTTCCAACAACCACCATCGGCACGGGCAGTTCTTCCTACAGCCAAACCGGCACGTGGTCGCCGCAGGCAGGCGGGTTCAGCGGCGCCTACAGCACCGCCGCGGGTGGGAGTCCCGCCGCTGCCACTTGGGCAGTTGCCGTAACGCCCGCGAACACGGGCTGGGGAACGGAGCTGTCCGCGACCTGGACAGCCAGCCCCAGCAACGCCACCAATGCAACCTACACGATCTACGACGGCACCCAGGCGTCCGGGACCATAATAGGCACGGTAGTCGTTGATGAGACGAAAGCTCCCGTCGGCACGGTTGACGGTAGCTAGTGTCCGTCCTGGAATGTGAAAACCTGGTGTTTTCTTGGGTTTTCGACCGAATCCTCCCTCGAAGATTGTAGTTGGGAATCCTACAATAGGAGTAGAAATCCGGGATTTACAAGAAACCGGCCTCCGATCTTCACGGAAGAATCGTTATGCGTCAGGCTTTCAATTCGGAATTGCGGTTGGGTTACTTCCCGATCGATGAAGTGGAACTGAACGTGAATTGCCGGGATGAAATCATCCCCATTCTGCGAGCGTTGCAGCATGTCTACAAAGACGCGAAGCTGCGCCGGGAGATTGTGGCCTTGGTGGCAGAAGATGTGAACGCAACGACCAGTGACGATCTGGGTCGGCCCGGGCTCGACTATTGGCCGATTATTGTGCTGGCGGGTGTACGTCTGGGTTGCAATTTGGATTATGACAAGCTGCAAGATTTGGCCGAACAACATCGGAATCTGCGGTTGCTCATGGGGATTGGGGATTGGGACAAGGTCGAGGATTTTGATTGGCGGCGAATTCGCGCCAACCTTTGCCTGCTGCAGCCGAAGACGTTGGTAAAGCTCAACCAGTTGATTGTTGGCACGGGGCATAAGTTGAAACCCCAGGCGGCCGAGGCGGTGCGTGGTGATTCGTTCGTGGTCGAGACGAACATTCATTATCCCACGGAGTCGAGTCTGATTGGCGATGGCTTGCGCAAGGTGGTGACGTTGGCGGCGGAGCTGGCCGTGGCCCACGATCAGCCGGGCTGGCGTCAGCATGAGCATTTGCTGAAAAACATCAAGGATATCGTGCGGGAGGTTAGTCAAGCGTCGCGGTCCAAGCGTCAAGGGGCCAACCGTGTCAAGCGCGGATATCAGAAGTTATTGAGATTGGCGGAGGACCTGATGGGCCGAGCCCGCCAACTGCTCGCGACCTTGATTTTCCAGGTCGAACCCCGTGAGGTGGACCGGCTGGCGGCGGGAGCGGAACTGAAATTGCGCCATTACCTGGAGTTGACGGAGAAAGTGTGCGGGACAGCCAAGCGGCGTGTGCTGCTGGGGGAAACCGTACCCAACGAAGAAAAGATTTTCAGCATCTTTGAGCCGCACACGGAACTAATCATGCGGGGCAAGGTGCCCAACCCGATCCAATATGGTCATAGGGTGCTGGTCATCGAGGATGCCGCCGGTTTCATTTGTCATTATGAGGTGGTGGCCAATGGAGTATTGGATCAGGACTTGGTGGTGCCGACCATGAAAAAGTTGCAAAAACGTTTAGGAGGCAAGATCGAGCGGGCGTCATTTGACCGGGCCTTTCACACGCCAGAAAACCAGGAAGAGCTGGCCCAGATCGTGGCGCATCCATGTATTCCCAAAAAAGGCCAAAACCTTGGCCGCCAACAACAGAAGGAAGCAACCGTGGAATTCCGTGAAGCACGACAGAGCCATCCGGGCATAGAGTCAGCGATTGGTGCCCTGCAAGCAGGCAACGGCTTGGAGCGTTCTGTGACAAGAGCGAGCTGGGCTACGAGCGCTACGTGGGCTTGGGCATCCTAGGCCGCAACCTGCAAGCATTGGGCAAGCTCCTTTTAGCCCAAGACAACGCGAAGTGCGAGGCGGCCAAGTCCAAACGCAAGAAGAAAACCGGTTAGCAGGGCCTTTCGGTCGCGGAAATTGCGGGAATCCACGAGCCGAGGGAAGCGGAGGGGAGAAAATCCATCGCCAAAGGCACCCTCGCGGCGCATTCGCCGCCAAACCAATCGAAAAAGATAAAATAATGAATTGTCAACGAGACGCCACTGCTATCAGGCCGGCCACAAAACTGAAAAAGTGCCGTTTCCGGACGGACACTAGCTATAAGTTCCAGGAACTTGGCGTATTCTTCCCAACGCTTTCGGCCAGCGACACCGGCACGCTGACCGTCGTGCTGAACGCCAATTCCGCCAACGGCACCGTAGTGGCCGATACCATTGGCGCTGCTCAGGCCTGGGCGAGCACTGGCGGTCCAACGCGCTTCGAATCGGAGCCATCCTATCAACTCTCCGTCCAGAGCAGTGGATTCCGCACGACTCCCGACGTTTCCTTCGACGCCAGCGAAAACTCCGGAGTGACTACTTATTACACGCGGTATAACAATTCTGCCGACACCGGTTTGAATTATGGCAGCTTCGGAACCAGTCTGAGCAGTCCATGCTGGGCCGGATTGATCGCCATTGTCAACCAGGGACGTGTGGCCAACGGCGGAACGACCTTGAATAGCGGCGGGAATCCGCAACAGACGTTGCAGGCCCTCTATGGCCTGCCCGCCAGCGATTATCGTGACATTACTTCCGGTTACAACGGATTAAACGCTGGGCCCGGCTACAATGAGGTTACCGGGCTGGGTACGCCCGTGGCCAATCTGCTTGTGCCCAACTTGGTTGCCTATGTACCTGCGCCGAGCGTAACGAGCGTCAGCCCAACGTCTGGTCCCGCAACAGGCGGTACGACCGTTACCATTACGGGCATGAACCTAGGCACGGCAAGCACCGCCACGGTGGATTTCGGCGCCGCACCGGCGGCGATCATTAGCGATACCGGCAACCAAATCGTGGCGACCAGTCCAGCGGGCAATTCCGGTACGGTAAACGTGACGGTCACGACGATGGGAGGAGGCATATCAGCCGTCACTTCGTCCGATCAGTTCACCTACGGCGTCGTGGCCACGCAATTTTTTGTCACCACCGCGGTTAGTGCAACCTTGGCGGGAACGGCATTCGACGTGACTGTGAATGCCGTCAATGCCTCCGGCGTTACCGCCATCTACTATGCAGGCACGGTCCATTTCACGAGCAGCGACAAGTTCGCCTCCCTGCCGGCCAATGCGACGCTAACCAACGGCGTCGCTATCTTCTCCGCTACGCTCCGGACCGCCGGCAGTCAAGCGCTTACCGTGGCCGACTCCACGAACAACTCGATCATCGGCAGCGCCAACATCACCGTCAGCGCCGCCGCCATCGACCGTTTTGGTATTACCACTCCCGCCAGCGTGGCTGCCGGCACGCCGTTCAATTTCACTGTTGCCGCTCAGGATGTTTTTGGCAACACAATCACCGGCTACACGGGCACGATGCAAGTCCTCAGCACCGATCCCATTGCAGTGCTGCCAGCCGCCAGCACATTGAGCGGCGGAATTGGCGCCTTCACGGCCACGCTCAACACAGCGGGCACCCAGAATCTGTTCGTTACCGACACCGTGGCCAGCAGCATCTACGGCGCAGCGCCAACATCGCGGTCAGCAATCCGGCCACGCATTTCCTCGTGAGCGCGCGCGGAAGCGTCGTGGCGGGCAGCCCCTTCGTTTTCGTGGTGACAGCAGAGGACCAATTCAACTATACCGTGACGGGTTACAGCGGCACGTTGCATTTTGCCAGCAGCGATGGCCAAGCTGTTGTCCAGGGCAATGCTACGCTGATCGGCGGAGTCGGATTCTTCGCGGCGGTCTTGAAGACGGCAGGCAATCAGACGCTGACAGCCGTCGACATTACTAACAGCAGCATTGCCGGCACAAGTGCTGCCATCGCCGTCACGGGCCTGGCCGCCAACCACTTCGTCGTGTCCGCTCCATTGAGCGCTGTGACCGGCACTCAATTTATCATCACGGTCACCGCCGAGGACCAGTTCAACAATCTGGTTTATAGCTACGGCGGCACCGTCCTATTCGCCAGCAGTGATGGCCTTGCCGCGCTGCCCGGCAACTCCACGCTGACGGGCGGCATAGGCACCTTCAGTGTCACGCTCAATTCGCCCGGCAACCACACACTCTCCGTCACCGATACGGTCACCAGCAGTGTCAACGGCACCAGCAACTTCATCGTGAGCCGGGGCCTGACCGTCACGAGCCTGACTCCCACCTCCACGGGCTTCGTCGCCATCTTCGACAAGCCCTTCGTGGTCTCGGACATTAACCTCTACGACTCCACAAGCGGCGGCGGCATCGACGACGTGCTGCTGACCGGGACTCCCGCAGGCGCGCCGCAGGTTTCTTACCACGGCTCGCTGATCATCAGTCCCACCGATCAGACGATCACTTTCATCAAAACCAGCAACTTCACCGGCGTCAACTTCAATCCGGCTAGCGGCGTGCTGGCGGCCGGCACGTATACTGTGACCTTCCGCAGTGCCACCAACGGTTTTGTGGACAGCCTGAACGGCCCGCTCGACGGCGCCAACAACGGCAACCCCGCCGGCAGCAATTACGTCGCGACTTTCGTGGTGGCCGCGCCCCCAACAATCGTCGCCATCCCGGCCTTCGCCCGTGGGCCTGACAGCGTCGATACGATCGAATTGCCCAACACAGCGACGACCGGCATACCGCTCAACGTCAGCGTCGGCAGCGGCATCACCTCGGGCAATTTTACATTGCAGTACAACCCGGCTCTCTTGAGCATCAGCGGGGCCTCAGTCAATACCGGGCTCACGGGGGCTTCGCTGTCGCTCGACGCGGCCTCCACGACGGGCACCGCGATCCTGGATTTCAGCAGCCCGACGGCGCTGACCCAGACGGGAGCGGTTCGCCTGGGTGGTTTGGTGGCGACGGTGCCGGCGACGGCGAACTCGTTGTACCGGTCCAAGGCGCTGCTGCACTGGAGCGGCGTGACGCTCAACGGCGGCGCCATCAACGCCGAGGGCGGCGATGCCGTGGAAATCGTCGCCTACTTCGGCGATGCCTCGGGCACGGCCAACGGCAGCTTGAGCGGCGGCGACGCGTCGGATATTTCGGCGGTGGCGACCGGCATCAGCACCAATTCCACCCTGGGCACACTGGGCGGGTTCTCGGCGTTCCCGTTGGGCGACCCGGTAATCATCGCCGATCTCAACAACGACGGGCTAGTGGACGCCTCCGACGTGACGCTGCTGAACTCGGTACTGTCGGGCACGCCGCGTACACAAATACCGACGATTCCGACCAATGTGGCAATCACCGCGTATGGCCCCGATCCGCTGCTGAGCCTGCCGGCCGCGCTGACAGCACTGCCGGGCGGCACGGTGGTGGTTCCTGTGGACATCGACACGGCCCGACCGGTCGGCAGCACGGGCGCGGTGGAAGCGATCCTTGCGCTGCGCTACGATCCAAAGATGTTCACCGTGTCGGCTGCTGACGTGCAACTGGGGTCCTTGACCAGCGGCTGGCAATTGACGGCGGTGGTCAATGCCCAAACGGGCGAGATCGGCATCGACCTGTTCAGCAGCACTCCCATTCAAACAACTGGCGGCGGGAGCTTGGTTGAGATAGTGGGCAGTGGGCAGTGGGCAGTGGGCAGCAATGCAGGGCCAGCGGTTTGGCTTGTGAATCAGGTCGATCCGACGGGGCACCGCGTGTTCACGACCACGGTGGCGGATGGCCAGGGCGCGTTTGTCTTGCAAATGAACAGTGGGCAGTGGGTATTGGGTAGCGGGCAGTTAGCGGTGCCCAACACTTCGATGGCACCCAGCGAAACAGCTTCCAACACGCAATTCGCTGCCCACTCGCCACTCGCCACTCCCCACTACCTGGAACTTGTCTACAGCGAAATGGCATTACCCAGCGGCATGGCGCTGGAGGCTGTCATGGGGCAGCCGGTTCCGGCACTGGACTTCGATGAAAGCGATGATGCGGCGGCTAATCCGAATCGCCTCACCTCGCCGCCACAAGCCAATGGCATTACCCACATAGACTGGCCTTCGGACGGTTACCTGGCTTACCTGCGGTCGGACAAACAGGCCGTGTGGGCTTCAGACCTAGGTTGGTTGGATCTAGTTGACGGTGAAGGGATTGACTGAAGGAGGACAGCGCTGGATCTTGTCGCCGCTGAGAAAACGGCGCCGGTTGTGTTTTGCTGTTAGCAATGTGAATCGGCAGCGCATTCTCAGCGCGAAGTCTTGGCTTATCCGATTCCCCTTACTTCATCCCCATTTGCTTCTTCCTGCTTCTTCCTGTTTGATTTCATGCCAATTTTTCTTGTGGCATGTCGATAGTTGCGATAGCCTCCAGTGATGCACTGGTGTTGGCGCTGACCCATCCACCAACAGGGAACTCACCCCGACCACAGCGAAACTGGGGTGGGTACCACGCTCCGAATCCGTTAGAATTCTGGATGAACCATGACCACCGCGACGGCAAGCGACCCCTCACCGCCAGCAGAAACGGCCATACATGAGGCGGAACGCGTTCTCAGGCCCTTCGGGTGCGGTGCAGTATGGGTCCGCGCTCGCCTTCGATGCTGCGGTGGCACGGCGCAAGACAGGAGGGGATGTTGTGATCCTGGGAGATGACCCCAAGGCAAACAGGCAATTGGCCAACCGGATCGAATCGGCGGTCGGCCCGGCAGAGCGGCAAGATCCCCACAGGCAGGCCGGCCCCCTGGCATTGCCTCATTACCAGCAAACTGATTCTTCCGCCGAAGGCCACACTTTCTACGAGACCAACAAACGCAAGGCGAGGAAAAAGTCGTGAAATTCTTCAGCCGCGAACTTTATCAACGCAGTCAGACGGACGATGACGCCATTCTGGACGCCTCGGCAGAGGAGTGGGAAGCCGCGCTGCAACGCTACGAGCAGCATTTCCAGGCGCTCGAGCCGGCGTTGCCCACGCACATCCGCGCGTTCCAGGCACTGGCTGCTCCACGATGCGCTGGTGCAGTCGATTGGCCGGCAGGGCAATCAGTTCATCATGATCCTGCGCAAAGATATTCCCCCCCGTGATCTGGTAATTCTGACTTACGAGCTGGAGGGCGAGCCTGTGCTGGAACCCTTTGCCAATCATCCCCGCGACTGGTCGCGGCCGATGGCTTTCAACTTCGACGAATTCGACGTGCTCCGCGAAGGTGGACGGCCCCTGTACACGCAGGAGATCATATTCGGCAATGGCTGGTTGCTGCGGCTGCGATTCCGCGATGTGCGCTTCACGTGCGCAGCCGCGGTGTATCCCCCGGAGGCTGGCGCTGCCGTCCTCAATCTTTGTCCTCCTGTCGCCCAATCCGCGTGATGGGATTGGATTTCCCTTACTTAATCCCCAGTTTCTTCTTCCTCTCCCGCCACGAAACAAACGGCAAGTTAAGCATCCGGTTGTGTTCCTCCGTGATTTTATACCTGGGATTTTCGAGCCAAACCTCTTCCCGCTCAGGCAGCCAGTAGCGAAAGGGATCGGATTTGTTGCCTTTGCCCTCGCAGGCGACCAGGCTCAGCTTGACGGCGCGGTCGAGCCACCGCCATAGCGTGGTCCGCTCGGGTTTTTGGAAATCGGGCGGCCATTCGTCGAGGATGTCGCGCCGTGTGAACTTCTGCGGGGCTTCTTCCAAGACCATTTGCACCAATTGCCAGTTGGTCTGAAAATCGTCGAGTTCGGCCTCGGGCAAAACCACATAATCCGTGCCGTCGGCATTGAGCTCGAGCATCAGGTTGCGCGGCGTAGCAGCGTGACGGGATAGGGCGACGAAACGGCGGCGGCGCGTCAAGGGGTCGCCGGCTGGATGGCGCATCTCCATGCTGACATCGACGTGGCCGAGCAATGCGCCACTGCCGCGGGCGGCCTGGCCGAGCGGTCTTTCGCCTTTGGCGGGATGATGCAGCACCATGACGGCCATTCCCCTGCGGGTCAGTGCGCTGAGGGGAAGCAATGTTTCCAGGACGGTGACGGCCTGGTTTTCGCCGCGGCAGAACGGTGCCAGGGGGTCAATGACGGCAAAGTCCAGGCCGTGCTGCTCTTTGAGAGCCAGGATGCGGTCGAGCAGGGCTTGCCATTGCTCGGCGCTGGGAATGGTTTCGAAGGGCTGCGGGAAGATGCAGACGTGGCCGCCGAAGTCAAAACGGCGGGCGCGGTCGGCCCAAAGTGCCGTCGATTCCTCCGAAACGATGACGCTCTTGCCGGGTTGGACGGCGAGGTTGGCCAGGTTGCCGCCGGTTTTGCGCCGGGAGAGCAGCATTGATAGCAACGTTGTCTTACCGGCTTTCCACTGGCTGGTGAGCAACGTGAGATTGCCGCGTGCAACGAATCCGTCCCACAGCCAATCGGCAGGGTTTTGGTGGATGGCTGTAAGTTCATGGTCCCAAAGCAGTTGTGGCTGTTCGACGTCGGGCACGGCAGTGGCTCCTTGGCAAGAAATTCGTTCAGGGAGATGTGTGGGGGTCTGCAACGCAACGCATTTTGGCGGGATGTTCCGCGGTGGGAAAGTTGAGTAGTTGACAACAGCGCCGCTAAGTTCAGTAGAACACAGCGGCCAGCGTTGGGGTAGGTCGGTAGCGAGGAAAAAAGCGCCGTCAATAAACGGCAAAATCGGCTTCCGACAGAGGTCGCGGCGTTGGCATGTTTCCCATTCTTGCCAAACGCTTCATCAGGTGCCGCGAATTGCGTAGTTAGGCCCCCGCCAGACACCAGTCCGGCGGGGGCTTTTTTCGTTGGATTCCCAATTACTCACGGACTCGAAACCGCGTTGGACCCAAAATCCTACACGTCAGTCGGCGGGCAATAATCGAAGCGGACCAAATCTGATTGTCTGCCCAATACAGCGACTTTCCTATTACCACATCATTGCAGTCCAGGTGCACGAGATACGCGAAGTTTTGGAATTGCCAAAGCACGACCCGGGCAGTCGCCTCGGTTGGAAGGTGGAACTCGCCTAAGGCGGCACCGTGATACCACTGTTGCGTCGACGTGTCCGCTGTGTAAACGCCCGGTTCGCATCCAACAGTGTCAAGGAGTTCGGCGTAGGTCATTCCAACGGTGATGGAGGAAGCCTCGCATGGCCAATAAATGTGACGGTCCGGGTAAAGCACCAGAAAATACGCTAAGGCAAGCATGGCTGCAATTGTCGCGACTTCTGTAATTCTCGATATGCTCCACAACCTCGGTTTTTTGGCGTCCGGTGCGCCTTCAAACAATTCGCAATTGGAGTCATTCATCGCAAACGCTCCACGAAGGTCGCAGGCATGGGCAATGGCTAACCACGCAATCTGTTTACGCAATCCGAGTTTTGATGGTTCGCTGACATCGAACTGCGTTTCGTCTTTGACATTGCAAGATCCGCTCCTTGGCAATTCCTCATTTCTTTTCCTGCCGATAATGAATCTTTCTGACTCCCGCCGCACGCGCCGCGTCCTGGATGGCCACCACTAGGCCCCAGGTGACGTCGCTGGCGTCGAGCAACACTTCCTCGCGGCGCGGACTGCCCTGGGTGTAACGCAGCATCTCGTTGCGCAGTTTGGCCACGTCCAGGGTGTCGTCGTCGTTGATCACGTCCACCTTGAGGTTTTCCACCAAAATCTGCGGTTTGCGCTTGGCGTCGAGCCGGGCGTCGATGCGGACCATGCGCTGCAGAACTTCCTTCTCGGTAAAGCGGGGCACTTTGTTTTTCGTCTGCTCTTCCTTGAGCGATGGCAACGGCACGGTTTTTTGCACCGCCACGGCATAGGTCGTGGTCATCATGAAAAAGATCAGCAGCACCAGGCAAACGTCGATGAGGGCGTTGAAATCCAGGTGGGTCTCGTCTTCACGCCTGGGCAGCGGCGCCTCCAGGTCGGCGGCCACCTCCGCGAGTTGCGGATGGTTCTCGATGGCCAGCCAGCCCTTGTCGGTGGGGCCGCATACCTCGTCGGTCGGTTCCCAAAGGCCATCACGCAGCCCTTCGACGATCTGGTCGAGAGATAAGGCCCGCGTTTGTGGCGATCCTTCGTGGCGGATTTTCCAGGTCATGTTTTTAGCCTCCCACTATTCTACCTTAACATCCAGGCCAAAAGGAACCCAATCACACCGGCAAGAATAACTCCGCCCGCCCCGCATCCCAGGAAGTACCAATCGCGATTGGTCGCCGGCAAAATCCCAGTGCCTGTCGGCGCCGCCGGAACTATCTCCACGTCAATCGTCTCTTGCGGGGGCGCGGCGCGGCGCGGGTGCGGCCACGGGGGCCGCCATCGTTGGCGGGACCTTTATCGGTGGCTTGAGGGCGAGGGGCATGGCGGCCGCCGGCTCGGCTGGCGGTGGCTCCGGCGGTTTGACCTCGGCGTTCTTCTCCAGCCAGGTCAGGTATTTCTTGAGCTGCGGTCCTTCCTCCGAAGTCCGCGCCGGCGTGGCGGCGCCCAGGAACGGCTGCAGCGCCTTGGCCGTGCGCTCGGGAGTGGCAAACCGCTGGGCCGGGTCCTTGGCCAGCAGGCTATTGACCACCTGCTGCAATCCCTCGGGCGCGGCGGGCGCTAACTCACGCAGCAGCTTTGGCGTCTCGGTCGCATGCCGGACCATTTGACTGAGCACGTTGGTGTCCGGAAAGGCGCTTGGCCCGTCAGCATGTGATAAAAGACGCAGCCCAGGCTGTAGATGTCGGCGCGGATGTCGATGCTGCGCGGATCGCGTGCCTGCTCGGGGCGAGATAATCCGGCGTGCCCAGCAGCACGCCCTCGTCGGTGAGGCCTTCCTCGGGATCGCGGGTTTCGCTCAACATCCGCCCCAGGCCGATGTCGACAATTTTGAGGGTGGCGTGGATGGTGGTGTCTGTCTCATTCCTGGCCGGCGCAGGTGTCAGCATAAGGTTGGCGGGTTTGAGGTCGCGATGGACCAACTCCTGTTCGTGAATGTGCTGCAATCCCAGCATGGCTTGATAGATCAAGCGCACGGCTTCGGCGGCCGGCATTTTCTTGCGGCGCTGCAGGACGACGTCCAGGGTTTCGCCTTCGACGTATTCCATCACCAGGTAATGCAGGCCCTTGAATTCGCCGATCTGGAATGAACGCACGACGTTGGGATGCTTGAGCCGGACCGCCAGCTTGGCTTCGCGCTGAAAGCGGGCGAGCATTTGCGGGTCTTTGCCGCGAGAGGGGGGCAGCACCTTGATGGCCACCACCTGGCCCAGCTGGTGCACTGCCTTGTAAACTCCCGCCATGCGGCCCTTGCCCAGGCGCTCGAGGATCTTGTAGTTTTGAATGAAGAAGCCGTCGGTGTATCCCTTGGCGACGAGGGCGGCCTGGTACTCGGTGACATACTGCTTCGACACCAGCCAGCGCGTGAACTGGGCCAGATCGCCGACGGCGTCGCGCGACTCGGCCTGCCAACGCTGGTAGATGGTTTTAACCTCATCGGCGGCCAGCAGCTTGCTGCCGATCAGCAGGCCGCAGACGTTTTCGACGGTAAATTTCATGTGCTGCACCAAACGACCTGCGCGGTTCTTGCCTGACGGTTCCGTTACATGGATGATACTTGGAGAAGGCATCAGGGCCAAACCCATCACACATTCGAGGAGACAAAGCCATGGCAAAAGAGAAAACTTACAGCGAAGCCGAGATCCCCGCACAGGCTGGCGGCGCCTGGCCTGGCGGGCTGGTATTTTGAGGACGGCTGGATCAAGCGCAAATACGTCACCGATGGCTGGCCGACGACGCTGATGCTGACCAACGCCATCGGCTATGTTTGCGAAGCGGCCGACCACCACGCTGATTTGGCTGTCAGTCTGGGGAAAGCTGTGGGTGAAGCTGCAAACGCACTCGGCGGGCGGCATCACCGACAAGGATTTTGCCCTGGCGAAGAAGATCGAGGAAGTGGTGATGTGGCGGCCGCAGCCTGGGGATGCGCTGACGGGGACGACGAATAAGTTCGTGAAGGGGGGGTGAGCTTCATGCGATCACTACCACACCCGGCCCACCCTCCGCGCCCTCGCAAACGATGTTCCGGTCCAAAAACAACCCGATCACGGCTACATTGGTCAGCAGGTGTAAAGTTATTTCAGCAACGCTGAATGCGGAGGATCCCTCGGCGAGGGCCAGCGGCAGCACCAGTTGATCTGCGCTGTGGGAGTCCACGCCCGCCGGTCGGGCTTTCACGTAGTCGATGGCCTGATCGACAGCTTCGTCGGCGACCACTTCGGCAGGTTTGCCGCGCGCACCCAGCCCGAAGCACAGAGTCGGCACTGGCTTGGAATCAAGCACCACGGCCAGCACGGTGCCGGGGCCGCCGGACCAGGTTTCTTCGCGAATGTCCGCCGTTATGCCGGCCTGTGCCAGGCGGAACGCGGCCCGCCTGGCCTGGCGCTTGGCGATGTCGCTGGGCAGGCCGGCGACGGCGCTGAAACCCGTCGCCGTGGTCACCGCGGGCTGCTCCGGCAGATGAATTCCTCGTAGCCGCGTGCAGGGTTGCACCTTGGCGATCACCTGGCCGCCGCCGCGCGGGTAAAACCCCGGCCGAAGCATTTGCAGCTCGACGTGCAGGCCCATTTGCTCGAGGTAACTTCGCCAGGTGACGTCCAGGAAATGCCAGCACGGGCTGAACGGGACATGGGTGCCGCCTTCGATGATGATCTCGCTCGGCGCGGCCCCGCAACGCCAGCGGCAGGTAGACGGTATGCAGGACCAGTCCCGTCGCCCCGGCAGTGCCGATCGCGAAGCGGTAGTTGCCTGAGACGACAGGGCCAGGCTCGAAGACGAGGTCAGTGCTGTTTTTGGATGCGCCTCGAGTTTGGGCCCCGCAGATGGCCGCGGCGGCGTTGACGCAGGCGAGGTGTTGGGGCTGTAATCCGGGCTTGCTGCGGCCGAGACGGATGTTGCGCAGGTGGAAGGGCCGAGCGAGGATCAGCGACAGGGCCAGGCTGGTGCGGAGGATTTGGCCGCCGCCTTCGCCGAATGCGCCGTCGATTTCGAGGAGAGGTTGGTTCATGTAATGACACACCATCTGCGGTCGTTAGGGGTTAATGACAACCCACCATACATAATTCTTGACGCACGAACCAGTCCCGGTTAGCCTGGGCACATCGCCTCCGAATTCCGCAAGCAAACTTCTGGGCGGTCCCGTGACATGAAATCGGCTTTGATCTGCACTGTGTTCTTTACGACACTTCCGCTGGCCGTCTGGTTCGCTCCAGCGTCAGGCGGTCCCGAAAAGCCTCTGGTGATCGACGTCTTTCCCGGCAAAATCCCCGGCGCGACGGGCGAATCTCGGGAAGACAAAATCACGGGCAAGGGGCCAAATCGCCGCATCACGGAAGTCACTAAGCCGACGCTGACGGTGTTTCGTCCCGCAAAGGATAAGGACACCGGCGTGGCCGTCGTCATCGCTCCGGGGGGCGGCTACAGTCAGCTTGCCATCGATCACGAAGGCGAGGACGTCGCGGCCTGGCTCAATTCGATCGGCGTGACCGGCATTGTTCTCCGCTACCGGGTGCCGGCGGCCAAGGGCCAATCGCGCGATGATGTCAGTTTCCCGCCGCGCATGGACGCTCAGCGTGCCGTCAGCCTGGTGCGCTCCAAGGCGAAGGAGTGGGGCATCGATCCAAAGCGCATCGGCATGGTCGGCTTTTCCGCGGGCGGCCACTTGACAGCCATGACTGCCACGAATTTCGACAAACGCGGCTACGATGCGATGGACGACGTCGACAAGGTCAGCAGCCGTCCGGATTTCGCCGTGCTGGTTTACCCGGCTTACATGCTTCAGGATGATAAATTGATACCAGCCCTCAAGGTGACCAAGGAATCGCCGCCGACCATGTTTGTGCACGCCGGCGATGACATGTACTTGGCGGAGGGCAGCGTGCAGATGTACCTGGCGCTGAGGCGGGTGGGCGTCAAATCCGAAATGCACATTTACACGACAGGCGGGCACGGCTTTGGCATGCGGCCTGGCACGCAACCGGTGGCCCAGTGGCCGAAGCGGTGCGAGGAGTGGATGCGGGCCCAGGGGATCCTCAAGGCGGCACAGGGGCCGTGAATACCAATGACACTACCCAAGCAAACCGTGGCGGTTGTTTTTTTTGCCAGCGCCGTGGCCTGCGGATTGGCCGTGTTGTGGGTAGTTTTGTTTGACCCGCCGATTGACTGGGAGAAAGCCAAGGTAAACCGAGCTCGCACGGACATCAAATCGCTGGAAACCGCGATTACCTCCTATATGATGGCTAACGCGCACTATCCGAAAACACTCGAAGAGTTGACCAAGCCTGATCCCCCGTTCAACCCAGCCCTCTTGGTTGAAAAGGCCTTGATCGACCCGTGGAAGCAACCCTACCACTACGATCCGAAGAAGCTCGACCCGTACACCAACAAGCCGAAGATTTGGTCGGATGGTCGTCCTGGCGAGAACAAGCCGATCAGCAATTGGGATTGAGAGGTGTTGAATCGCCAAAAGCCGACATAGGTGATGCACGCCCCCTGAAGCAAGTTGATACCATGAAGGACATAGCTTGAAAGGAGGTGTCCCATGACGAGCGTGGTTTTCAAAGGTGTCGTCCACGGCAAGGTGATTGAACTGGAGAACGAGTCAGGACTGCCCGACGGCCAAAAGGTAAGCGTCCAGCTCCGGGCAGAGGAAGAACCGCCGAAATGGCTGGAGCGGCTGAGCGTGGACCCCTCAATCGCTTTGGGAAAACTCCTCATCAAAGGGACACGGTTGCTTGCTGAAGATCTCGCACGATTGGTGGAGGAGGGTCGTAGCGATGAGGAAATCCGTGTTTTGCATCCAGAATTGACCGCGGAGGATGTTGATGCGGTTCGCAATTATGCCAAGGTGCCCGCAGGACTGCGACGTGCGTGCGGCTCGTGGGCGGAAGACGGGGATGAATTGGACAATTACTTGGAGTGGAATCGGCAACAGCGGAAAATCAATCGCAGGGAGATTGAGGATTGAGCTTCCTTGTGGACAATGACAACTGTTCGGCCTATTTGAAACTCAACCCCAAAGTCATCAATCGATTTTTGCAATACGGCGGCCGATTGCACATTTCCACGGTGACTCTGGCGGAGTTGTTCACCTGGGCTAAACGGGCAAAAGCGTCGCCGAAACGATTGCGCGGGGTCGTGGATCTTCGCAACGATGTTCGTGTGTTGCCTGTCGATGAGGCCATTGCGGAGCAATTTGGCGACATCCGTGCTCCCCTACTCGATGCAGGACTCCACGCTCCGCAATTGGATCTTTTGCTGGCCGCTACTGCCTTGGTGCATGGCTTGACGCTGGTAACGCACAATACAAAGGACTTTGCCGCCATTCCAGGGCTGGCACTGGACGACTGGTTGGTTCCGTAAATGGCGGCACCGAAGCCGTGAACACCAATGAAGGTAAGCAAACGCAACGTCCTGGACGTGGTTTTGGTCAGCGCCGCCATTGGCCTAATTGCCGCCATGGTGCTGGTGAATGACTTTTTGCACCAAGAAAATTGGCCATTAATGCGTGCCCGTTGGGGCATGAGATCCGTTGAAACCGCTGTTACGATCTTTTATATGAATCATGATCGCTATCCGAGTACCCTTGAAGAATTGACCAAGCCAGATCCAGTAACCAACAAGCCCCTCTTGACTGAAAGGGATTTGTTAGACGGGTGGCATCGACCATTTGGCTACGATCCCACGCGGCTTAACCACGAGAATGGCAAGCCGTTGATTTGGTCGAATGGTCCTCAAGGCGAGCACAAGCCGATCACCAATTGGGAGATGGCGAAGTAAACCGCCCAAGATTTCAACAAAGCGAAGGTGGCCAATGCGGAAGATGTTTGCGTGTGGCGCGGTAATGGCCGCAGCCGTTGTGTTCAATCTTTCCCTGAACGCCACTTCGACGTCGACGGTGCCGCTGGACGATTTGTCGGCCCTGTCCGCTGAATCGCAACCACCCGCGGACGAAACCCAGGCCCGCTACGAAGTCGTCGTCGAAAAGGACCTCCGTATCGCCACGCGCGACGGCACCAAGCTCGCCCTCGACCTGTACCTTCCGGCCAAAGACGGCAAACCGCTCCCCGGCAAGCACCCCACGCTGCTTTGTCGGACGCCCTACAACAAAAACGGCCAGGCCGCGGAAGCCCGCTGGTTCGCGGCACGCGGTTATGCTGTCGTGCTCAACGACGTGCGTGGCCGCTATGCCTCGGAGGGCCCGTGGATCATGCTCGTCAAGGACCCCGAGGACGGCTTCGACCTCGCGGCCTGGATCGGTAAGCAACCGTGGTCCAGCGGCAAAATCGGCACCTTCGGCACCAGTTACCCCGGCGGCACTCAGCATGCGTTGGCCTGCGCCAATCCGCCTGAATTGGCCTGCATGATCCCTGTCGATTCAATGTCCAACATCGGCATCGCCGGCGTACGGCATAGTGGAGCATTTGAGCTGCGGTTCATGAACTGGATATTTACCATTGGCGCTCCCAACGCCCGCGAAGCTCTCGCGGACCCCAAGCTGAAAACGGCCCTGGAGGACAACGGCAAGCTGATGCCGCAGCATCTGCTGCGCTTGCCTATCCGCAAAGGCACGACGTCTCTCAAGCACGTCAGCGATTATGAGGCCTGGCTGATTGAGGCGATGCGGCACGGGGATAACGACGCTTACTGGAAGCAGCCGGGTTACTCCGTCGTCGATAACATCGACCGCTATGCCGATGTCCCGGTTTATCACGTAACGGGTTGGTACGATTCGTGGTGCCGGCAAAACGTGATGAACTGGCAGGCCCTGTCGAAGGCCAAGAAATCGCCGCAATTGCTGATCATCGGCCCCTGGACGCACGGCTCGCAGGCCAAGAACTCCGCGGGTGAGATCGAGTTTCCGCAGGAGGCGGCGCTGGCGTTCAACGAGTGGCGGCTGCGCTGGTACGATCGCTGGCTGAAGGGCATCGAAAACGGCGTTGAGAAAGAAGGACCCGTGCGTCTCTTCATCATGGGCGGAGGCGACGGAAAGAAATCGAAAAACGGCCGGCTCCACCATGGCGGCCATTGGCGCGAAGAGAAAAATTTCCCCCTGGAGCGGACCCAATTCGCGCCGTATTACCTGCACGGCGACGGCCGACTTGCCGCCACGTCGCCCGGCGACAAAAACTCGTCCACGACCTTTCGTTTCGACCCCGACAACCCAGTTCCCACGATCGGCGGCAATCTTTCGTCAGTCGCCGGCATACTCGAGCCGGGCGGCTTCGATCAGCGTGCCCGTGCCAAAACGCTTTTCGCCAAAGACCTGCTGCCGCTGTCGGAGCGCCGCGACGTGCTGGTGTTTCAGACCGAGGCACTGAAGGAAGACATGGAGGTGACCGGTCCGGTGACGGTGAACCTTTATGTGTCCTCGACTGCGCTGGACACCGATTTCACCGCCAAGTTGATCGACGTTTATCCGCCGAATCCGGATTATCCGCTGGGATTCGATCTCAACATTGGCGATTCGATCGTCCGTATGCGCTACCGCGACTCCCTGGAAAAGGCCGAGCTCATGAAGCCTGGCACCGTCTACAAGGTGGCCATTCAGCTTTATCCGACGGCCAACGTCTTCGCCAAGGGGCATCGCATCCGGCTTGACGTTTCCAGCAGCAACTTTCCGCGCTTTGACTTGAACCCCAACACGGGCGAACCGCTGCAGGAGCATCGGCGGGTGATAGCGACTGACAACACGGTGTATCATAACAACGAACGCCCGTCGCATGTGGTGTTGCCGATTGTGCCGATGCGGAAGAAGTAATCGACTCACAGGCTTTCAAGATTCACCCGGAGTGCTCCCAGCCCATCAACAAGCCCTGTTCGGAAGACGTGCAGGCCGGTCGGATCGACTTCGTCCACAAGGCTAAGCCCCACCTGGCCTATCGCCGCCGTGTCCTTGACCTGCAAAGTAATCGTTACCAGGCTGCCGCCGGCCGCGCTCTGGACAGGCGTGGTGCTGAACAGACTGATGCCGATCTCACCCGTTTCGGGGTTAATTGCCGCCACAAGTTGCCAGCCACTGCCGGCGCTGGGTACCGTGCCCAGCTTGATGTCCGCGGCCGTCACGCTAAAGAGTTGCGGATCGTAGCGAAGCGCCAGCGTCGCTTCCATCAGGCCGCCGCTGCCGGCGGGCCGCGCCGTGTCGATGTTGACTGGGACAGTGATGGTGTCGGCGGTCGTCGTCCACGGATTAGCGGGCAAACTCAAAGTCGGGTCGGGGCCTGTCGCTGGTATGGACAAGCTTGAAGGCGGCAAGGGAGTCTTCGGCTCGGCAATGCCGGCAAGCAGACGATTCATCAACGTGACGTCGGCCGAATCGACCTCGCCACTGCCCGAGCCGCTGACATTGCCAACGATGGCTGGGTCGAGCAATGGATAGGCCGCAAAACCGGCGGCGACATTGACGGCAACCTGACCCATCAGTGCGGCATCCAGCGGACTGAAACTTCCGGTCCCAGCAACGTCGCCGAGGTAGGCCACGGCCTCGATGCCGTCGCTGCCGGTCGCGTTGTTGATGCTGCCATTGATCACGATGTTGTCAAGATGGAGCAGCACTTTGCTCTTGTAGCTGCTGGCGGCACTGTTGGGCACCTGGGCGATGATGTTGCCAAGCGTCAACGTGCCGTTCAACGGCGTGGTATTGTGGAACGAAAAACTGGCCACGCCGCCTGTGTTGGATAAGAGCGTGAGGATGCCGGATGGACCGCTGGAAACGCCGCTGATGTTCAGCAAGGTTGGGTTGTAGCTCAGGGTGAAGGTGACATCCGTGACATTGACGGCATTGCTGAGTGTGATCGGAATACCGCTGCCCATGTTGTTAGGCAACAGAATGTTGGCGGAGCTGTTTGGGCCGCGAGCGAAATCCGGGATGCTCAGCACCGGGCCGGACGCTGCCGCCACGGTGAAGGTGGTCACGAAGGAAACGCCGGGGTCGCCTCCGGAATCGTTCAGGCCGCTCGGCCCCCCGGCGATGGTCACGGTGTAGGTGCCAGCCGCCAACAGCCCTGCAACGCCGCGGTCGGTGGCGATGAATGTGAACGACGTGTCTGGCGCGGCTCCGAATGCCGTGTTGAGCACTAACGAACCTCGCACAAGTTGGCCGGATTGATTGAAAAGGGTCAAGTCGGCCGTTCCAACGTAGAGACTGAGCGTGGTGGGGTTAAAGGCCTTGTCGAAAACGACGTCGAAGCCGGTAGGCGTGGGAATGAAGCTGCTGACCGCCAAACCGCGAGCGGCGATGGCCTTGGTGACGCCTGCGATGTTGACGTTCGCCGTATCGCCCGCCGAAAGCGTGTCATTGCCGGAGGTATTCAGCGTGGCGGTGAAGATGCCCACGCCGGCCGCCAAAGTGGTGCTGGCCGGCAACACGGCGGCACTGTCGCTGCTGGTGAAGCGGACCGTGCCGGCATAATTTGAAACAACGTTGCCATAGGGATCGAGGGCGGAGACGGTGAAAGAGAAGGCGTTGCCCGTGACGGCGGCAGTGGGCGCCGACATGCCGAGGTGACTGGCGGCAACGGCACTGACGGCGATTGGCAAACTGGTTCCGGTGGCGCCGCCATTGGCGAAATCGGAGACGCTGAGGGTTTGGCGGCCCGCTGTTTTCAGGATGGCGGTAAAAAAGCCGATGCCATTGGTCAAGGTGGCGTCGGTAGGCAGGCTGGCCTGGCTGTCGCTGCTGGAGAAATGGACGGTACCGCTGAAGTCTGGGATGACATTGTTCTTCGCGTCCAGGGCGTTGACCTCGAAGACAACGGCGATGCCCGCACGGATACTGCGCAGCGTGGCGGTGATGCTGAAGGACGCGGTCGCCGGCGGTATCACGGTGATGGGGCCGCTGGTGGCGGTGTCGCTGGTCATGGCCGTATCGTTGACGGTGATGCTCTGCGTGCCCAGAGTGTTCAAGACCGCGGCGAAGACACCGGTCCCGTTGAACAATCCGGCATCGGCAGGCAAGCTAGCCTGGGTGTCGGTGCTGCTGAAATGGACGGTTCCGGTGTAACCTGCTGCGGGATTGCCGCTGGCGTCCAGGGCCGTCACGGTGAAGACAAAGGCATTGCCCGTGGTGGTGCAAATAGGGGCCGTGACAATAAAATGCGTGTTGGCGGCTGGTGAAATGGTGAAGGCCTGCAGCGTGAGGTCGTTGGTATCTGTATTTAGCAGGATGCTCACGGTGTCGCCGTCGAAATTGGCAGCCACAATGTCGAGTTTGCCGTCGCCGCCCACATCGCCCAACGCCAACGAGTATTGCAAAAAACCACTGGCGAACTGTTGCGGATTCCCGAAGGTGCCGTTGCCATTTCCAGGCAAGACGCTCACGGTTTCACCGACAGTACCGTGACCTACGACGAGGTCGGGAAGACCATCGCCGTTCACATCGCCCACCACCACCGAGGTAGGAGAAGTGCCCGCGGCGAAGGTTTCCGGGGTCTGAAAGGTGCCATCGCCGTTGCCCATGAGCACACTCACTGTGCCGCTGCCTTCATCGGCTACGACAAGATCCGGGATTCCATTGCCGTTTACATCGGCCAACGCCGCCGCTACCGGAGAAGTGCCCGCGGCGAAGGTTTGTGGAGGTTGAAAGGTGCCATCGCCGTTGCCCATGAGCACGCTCACTGTGTCGTTGCCTTCGTTGGTCAGGACGATGTCGGGCTTGCCATCGCTGCTTAAGTCTCCCAGCGCAACCGACGACGCACCGTAGCCCGTTGCAAGGGTTAGTTGGGGTTGGAAGGTGCCATTGCCGTTGCCCAACAGCAGGTTTACCGTGTTGTAGTCGTGATTGGCCACGACAATGTCAGGTTTACCGTCGCCATTCACATCGCCCAGCACCACGGAAGTGGGGTCGGAATCGAAGGTGCCAACAGCAAAGGTCAACTGGGCTTGAAAGGTTCCGTTGCCGTTGCCTAGCAGCACGCTCACCGTGTCGCTGTTTGCATTGACCACGACGATGTCGGGTTTCCCATCGCCGTTAACATCGTCAATGGCCAGTGCAGCTGGATCATTGCCCGTGGCGAAGGTCTGCTGGGCCTGAAAAGTGCCATTGCCGTTGCCCAGCAGCACGCTCACCGTGTTACTGCCTTCATTGGCCACGACGAGGTCAGGAATACCATCGCCGTTGACATCCGCCAGTGCCACCGATCGTGGCTGAGAACCCGTGGCAAAGGTTTGCTGAGCCTGGAAGGCGGCGGGAGGACTCTGAAGAATGTCACCGGCCAGGTCGTGAATGCTGGTGTCATTCACCAGATTCAGCCCCACCGTTCCGTTGCCTGTGACGCCGTTGACTGTGACCGTGTAAACCGAGGGGCTTACCGGTGTCACCTGTGTGAGCGTAGTCGCCACCGTCCCCGTCACCGCCGGCTGGAAGTTGGCGGCGCTAACGCCAACGGCAGCCTCGTTGAAAGTGACCGTGAAGGCGATGGTGGAGGCATTCGTAACCGCGGTAGAAGGTGTGGCGCACGTAATCGAAAGCAGAAAAAGTGAAGGCAATGTGCGGTCTTCGAGCGCTTCCAGACCGAGGCGTGCCCGGCGGGGGCCGCTAGCTTTGCGCTTTTGGCTGCATGCCAGGAGCTTCCAGAGCCAATGCCGCCAGGCGTGTTTCATGGCGAACCGCAGGGGTGGAGAGTAACAAACGGCTTATAGATGTTAGCATCCGCGTTTGGGCAACAACAGTCAAATTCCTTCAAATGCCAGCTTTTCCTAATTGCGCATTTGCGGTATATTCTCAAGTTTGGAGCAGGTTCTCATGCCGCAACTCGTTTTCGATTTTGATGTGGTCGTCGTCGGCGCCGGCCATGCCGGCGTCGAGGCGGCCCTGGCTGCCGCGCGGATGGGGCTGCGCACCGCCCTGCTGACCATGAACGCCGACACCGTCGGCCAGATGAGCTGCAACCCGGCCATCGGCGGCGTCGCCAAGGGGCAGATCGTCCGCGAGATCGATGCCCTCGGCGGCGAGATGGGCAAGGTCATCGACGCCAGCGGCATTCAGTTCCGCATGCTCAACCGCACCAAGGGCCCGGCCATGCACTCGCCGCGCGCCCAGGCCGACAAGAAGCTCTACCAGTTCACGATGAAGCACCGCGTCGAGGCGCAGCCGAACCTGACGCTGCGACAGGAGATGGTCGAGAGATTGCAGATTGGAGATTGCAGATTGCAGAACGTCCAGCAATCGGCAATCTGCAATCTGCAATCTGCAGTCTCCAGTTGACGGTGTTCGCGCGCGTGGCGACACGCTCTATCGGGCCAGGGCCGTGATCCTGACCACCGGCACCTTTCTCAAAGCGCTCATGCACACCGGCGAGGCGAAGACGCGCGGCGGCCGGGCCGGCGACCAGTCAGCGGAGGCGCTCAGCGACAGCTTGACGCGGCTGCGGCTTCGAGCTGGCCCGCTTCAAGACCGGCACGCCGTGCCGGCTCAACGGCCGCACCATCGACTTCGCCAAGCTGCGAAGCCGCAGCCCGGCGACGCCGATCCGCGGCCGTTCAGCTTCGCCACGCGAGCGCATCACCCAGCCGCAGATGCATTGCCACATCACCTACACCAACGAGGCGGTCCACGACCTGATCCGCGCCAACCTGCACCGCGTCGCCGATGTACTCCGGCCAGATTTGCGGCCGCGGGCCGCGCTATTGCCCGTCCATCGAAGACAAGGTGGTGCGCTTCGCCGACAAGGATCGCCATCAGATCTTCCTGGAACCCGAAGGGCCGCAACACCCTCGAATACTACTGCAACGGCATCAGCACCAGCTTGCCCAACGACGTGCAGCAGCGAGATGCTCCGGCTGATTCCCGGCCTGGAGAACGCGGAGGTGCATGCGCTGGGGCTATGCCGTCGAGTACGATTACGCCCCGCCGACGCAGCTTGCACCCGACGCTGGAAACGAAGCAGGTCGCGGGCCTGTATTTCGCCGGCCAGATCAACGGCACGACCGGCTACGAAGAAGCGGCCGCCCAGGGGCTGATGGCCGGCATCAACGCGGCCCTCAAGATCAAGGGCGAGCCGCCGCTGGTCCTCGATCGCAGCCAGGCCTACATCGGCGTGCTGATCGACGACCTGGTGACCAAGGGCGTCGATGAGCCGTATCGCATGTTCACGTCGCGGGCCGAGTATCGGCTTGCTGCTCCGCCACGACAACGCCGACCGCCGGCTGACGCCGCTGGGCCGGCGCGTCGGCCTGGTCAACGACGACGATTGGCGACGGTTGCGAGCAAAAGGAAGCAAGGCATCGCGCAGCTCACCGAGTTTCTGCGCGGCCATCGTCATGAAGGCGATACGCTGGAACAATGGCTGCGACGCACCGAGGTGACCTGGGAAGAAATCTGCGCCAAGTGTCCGGAATGCGTGGCATGGAACGCACGGGCCGATGTTCGTCGAGCAGGTGATCCTGGAGGCCAAATACGCGGCTACATCGACCGGCAGGCGGCCCAGGTGGAGCGGTTTCAGCGCCTGGAGTCGCGGCCGATCCCGGCGCACTTTCGACTACGCCGCCGTCCCGCAGCTGCGCGCCGAGGCCAAGGAAAAGCTGGGCCGCATCCGGCCTGGTTCGCTGGGCCAGGCCAGCCGCATCAGCGGCATCTGCCCGGCCGACCTGGCGGTCTTGCTGCTCTATCTGGACGAGCTTGATGGCTGACCTGGGCGGTGGTTGGGGAAAAAAGACGCAACTGCGAAGCCGGGGTTGGCCGATAAGAAGGGGGAAGGCAAGCGATCAAGCGGGATGCGGAGCGATGGCGTAATTTGAGATATGGCAACGTGCAACTGTCCGACAATCGGTAAAGTTTTGACAATTGTAGAAGATAATTTGGGCAGGTGGAGCAACTTATTGATGTTGAATAACTTGTGGCAATGGGCGACTCCTGATTCACGTTGACACGCTTCACAAGATGGTTATAATCGCACTTGGTGGTAAGATTGGCAAGCCTTCTCCTCCTTGATCGCATCTGCTCTGGCACGGGCATCTTGACAGAGGAACATGAGTAGGTAAGCTGGCTTCCAGCCAGGGATGGAAAGGCGCCGCGAACCGTGCTTACGGAATGAGCGAGGCAGTATTTCAAGGATGATTTCGGTCCGGCAACCTTTTTCGGAGAAGCGGTGTGTGCGGACCACACTCGTGCGACTGGCCGAGCGCCAGTAAGGGGTGGATGTACCCATGAAGACCGTTTTCACGACCGGCGAAGCCGCCAAAATCTGCAAGGTCAGCCAGCAAACCATCATCCGTTGCTTCGACAACGGGCAACTCAAGGGCTTCCGGGTGCCCGGCTCCCGTTTCCGCCGCATCCCGCGCGAAATGCTCTACAAGTTCATGAAGGACAACGGCATTCCGACCGATGCCCTGGAAAGCGGCAAGCGCAAGGTGCTGCTGGTCGACGACGACGTCGAGCTGGTCGAGCTGATGACCAAGGTCCTCGAAGAGGACGGCCGCTTCGAGGTGCGCGTCGCCAACACCGGCTTCGACGCCGGCATGATGGTCAAGGAATATCGGCCCGACCTGATCGTCCTCGACGTCATGCTGCCCGACATCAACGGCAAGGAAGTCTGCCATCGGGTCCGCGCCGACCCGACCCTGGAAGACGTGCGCATCCTCTGCATCAGCGGCATGATCGAAGAGGACAAGATCCAGGAACTGCGTCTGTCCGGCGCCGACGACTTCCTGCACAAGCCGTTCGAGATCGAAGAGCTGATCGACCGGATGTGCGGCCATGCTCGAAATCGAATCGGTGCCCACCACGGCTTAAGGAAGCGACGATTGGTGGGCTGTGGGTGGTGAGCGGTGGGTGGCGGGCAAATGGCCTCCACTCACCGCGGACCGCTCGCCGCTTGCCACTTTCCGCTAATCAACTATGCGACCCCTGGCCGATGCAGCTTGCGAGTTGCCCTGGCTGGCTCCGTGCGCCGGTTCGCTCGTCGCGTTGACTCGCAAGCCGACATCAAGCTTGTGGTCATCGTTGCGCGGCGATCCGGGGTTGGTGCTCCTGCTGGTTCGTCAAGCGGCCCAGCGCGGGGGCACATTCTCATTGTCTTTTTATCCCTCCTTGTTGCGTGATCCCGCAGTGCTGGAGTTGGCCTTGGCGTGTCTAGGCCAGGGCGAGCCGGCATTTGCCGATTGGCACCTGCCGCGGCTGCTGCCGATTTATCGGGCCTCGTTGGCCTGCGCCTGGACCGCGGAATCCATTGCCAAACAAACCGATCGTTGCGATGCCGAAAACGCCTGGGTCGGCGGGCTGCTAGCGCCGCTGGGCGTTTTGGCGTCTGCTGTCCATCACGCCGACGCGGGAAAATGGACGGCCAACGGCAAATCCAACGGGACGCCGACGGGCCATTTGCCGGATGGCGCGGCGATCGCAAGGCGGTTGGCGGCCGCCTGGCGACTGCCCTCTTGGCTGAGCGCGGTGGTCGGCCATCTTGGTTTGCCGCTCGACGCCGCCAGGGGGCTGGGCGCCGAACCGGATCATTTCCTGGTGGTCCAGCTTGCCGTGCAGCTGGTGGAACAGGCCGGATGCGGGATGCACCTTGCCGTGGGTGGACACCGTGAAGAATTAGCCCTGGCGCTGGGCCTGGCGTCAGGGGCGTTGCCGAAAACCATCGCCAAGCTTCAAGAAGTGCTGCCATCACTGACGCCGCCGGCCGATTGGAAAGCGCCGGCAACAATGCCGTTGCTCGCAGACTTGCTGCGCTTGGCGGCTGAGAACGGGCGCATGGGCCGGGCCGCCGAATGTGAACGCCTTCATCTCGAAATCGATGCACTGGAAAACGCCGTCAAGCAGCGGCGTGCCGAGGAGGACAAGCGTGTCGGGGAACTCAAGCTGCGGGCCCTCGCCGAGCTGGCCGCCGGCGCGGGCCATGAGATCAACAACCCTCTTGCCGTCATTTCCGGGCAGGCCCAATACTTGATGATCAGCGAAGAAGCGCCCGCGCGGCGCAAAGCCCTGCAGACTATTGTCGGGCAGACCCAGCGCATTCACCAGACGTTGACGCAGCTTATGCAGTTCGCGCGGCCGCCGGTTCCCCAAAAACAACAAGTGGATCTGGGCGGTCTGCTGAGCGAAGTTGGCGGTGGTCTGCAATCTCTTGCGGACCAGCGCCAGGTGCGGCTGAGCTGCGCCGAGCTGTCCGACGCCGTGACGTTGCTGGTGGACCCGGCGCAGATTCGCACCGCGATTTCTGGATTGTTGCGCAACGCTGTCGAGGCGGCGCCTGCCAACGGTTGGGCTAGCCTGCGCGTTGAATGCAATCCCGCGCACGGCCTGACGATGGTTGTCGAAGACAGCGGACCAGGCCCGACACCCACCGACCGTGAGCATCTCTTCGATCCCTTCTATTCCGGCCGCAAAGCCGGCCGTGGCCGCGGTCTGGGACTGCCGGTAGCTTGGCAACTCGCTCGCCAGCACGGCGGCGACGTCCGCTTCGAGCCGGCAAGTGACGGTCCCACGCGTTTTGTGCTGACGCTTCCCGCCGAGAGCATCGTGGACAAGTCGCTGCCCTTGCACGAACGCAATGGTTGCCATGCGGTAGCCCAGTAGGTCCCGCCTGCCGGGCGGGACCTCCAGCCCAATCGAAACAAAAGCCCCAATGGGATTTTCCAAGTACCTGATATGCAAGGTCCCGCCCGGCAGGCGGGACCTACTCACATGCCACATGCCTGTTTACCGCATAGACTGACCCTGGTTCAACGCACTCTCACCGGGGGAATTCCGCCATGCGCCTTCCAATGCTCGCACTGGTTTTGTCTATCGGCCTGCTGCCCGCCGCCGTCCCGTCCGATCAAGGCGATGGCTTCGTGCCGATGTTCAACGGCAAGGACCTCACCGGTTGGATTAACGTCAACTGTGCTCCCGAGACCTTCTTCGTCAAGGACGATTTGGTTATCACCACCGGCAAGCCGACCGGGTATCTCCGCACCGAAAAACAATACGAGAACTTCATCGCGGAGTTCGATTGGATGCATGTGCCGCCTAGGCCCACGGCCGTTGGCAATTCCGGCTTTTTTGTCTGGGCCGACCCGATCCCGGCGGTCAGCACTGGTTACACGCGCGGCATCGAGGTGCAGGTCCTGGTCAATCTGGAAAGCAAGGACGAGTACACTAGCCAGGGCGACCTGTTCAGTATCTGGGGCGCGACCTGCGTACCCGATCGGCCGCATCCCAAGGGGTGGGCGCGGTGTTTGCCAAGTGAAAACCGCTGCAAGGGCGCCAACGAATGGAACCACTATCGTGTTGTCGCCAATGACGGCGCCATCAAGCTGGAGGTCAACGGCAAGGAGGTGAGCGGCGTCAGCAAGTGCAATCCGCGCAAGGGCTACTTGGCCCTGGAGTCCGAGGGGTCGGAATGCCGCTTCAAGAACCTCAAGATCAAGGAACTGCCCAGCACCAATCCCAAGCCGGCTGAGACGGCCGACGTCGCCAACGGCCTTGAGAGCATTTTCACGGGCCTGGACTTCCGTGGCTGGCAGGCCAGCGACGAGCACAAAAAACACTGGAAGGCGAGCGATGGCGTCGTGGTATACGATGGCAAATGTGCGGCGGCCGATCCCCATCTTTGGACGGCCAAGGAGTATGGCAATTTCGAGATGGTGGCCGAATGGCGTTGGCCCGGAAAAAAAATGACCAAAGCCGGCAAGAGCGGCATTATGCTGCGTGGCTCCACCAAATGCGACATCGCCATCGGCTCCGCTGACGGGTCCGGCGAAATCCGCGGTTACCGCGCGGATGCAAATCAGCCGGCGGACATTCGCGCCGCTTGCGCTCCCAAGGTGAAAGCCGATAAGAAAACCGACGAATGGAACCGCATTCGTATCAACATGAAGGACGACCGGGTCACGGTTTTTTTGAATGACCAGCTGGTGATCGACAATGCGCGGCTGCCGGGCGTCGCCAAGCAAGGGCGGATCGGCTTGCAGCATCTGGGCGATGCGGTGCAGTTTCGCAATTTGTTTGTCCGGGAAATTCAGTAGGAGGCACAAAGCAAGAGGACCGTGGTTCGTTTCCTTGCCCGTTATTTGAAGTAGCTGGCGGCTGCTGGGTTTACGTGATTCTTTACGGCAAGTCCAGCACTGTGTTCAAACACGCTCCAATTTCGCGCATGGCGGTGTCAGAAAGGTAACCAATCACCAGCCCGGCACGCGTCTGATCCCGCGTTAGAAAATTGTTGCAAGAGGCGTAGCAAATCTTGCTGAGTCCCGAGCTTGTTTCTGTCGCAGGGTCCAATTCGACCTCCGTGCCAGGTATGCCGAATTTGCGACCGGTTATTTTCACGAAGATCGTGTCGTCGATGATCCCGTTCAGAAAATCGGCCTGCACCACGACGGCTGGTCGAACCTTGGACCCAGAGAGGTCGCTGTAGGGCCAATTTATTTCGACGACGTCGCCCCGATTCATGCCCGTTTCCGAATGAGGTCGTCGTCGGCCTCGTCATCCCAGACGCGGCCCTTGCCACCACCAACGATGCTGCACGTCAAATCATAAACGTCCTTGCGGATCAGGACGAATATTTCCCGCGTCTTGGGATGGACTACGTGCATTGGGCTTGCCGCGTCTTCCATAGCCTTTGCTTGCAATTCGGTCAATTCGATCATGGCTTTCTCCTTTCCACCATCTTACCCAACTGGAAGTGGATTCGCCACCACTGTTCCGTTATCGCTTCGCACCCGGGGCACCTGCCCCGCATGCCGGGCACGCCAACCGATCAGGCCGAGTCAGCAGCGTGAACGCGAACCCCGGCCGGCCGCAACTTGGACACGGTGGGGCTTCCAATGCGTCCAGCAGCGGGTCCCACACCAATTCCAATTCCGCTGCGGCTTTTTCGGAAGTCACATGGGCATGCAAAAGCAGCTTGGGTTGCTGCAAGACCTGGAGATTGAGAAGCCGCAGCTCGACGTGCAAGCTGCTCTTCTGCCGCAATTCCGCGATGCGCAGCTTCTCTTCGCGATCGAGTGCCGCACGCCGGGAAAGCAGCACATCAGTGGCCTTTTCCTTGGCCCGGGCACGACTGTCCTGGTCCTCCAATTCTAGGCGAAGGTCGGCATAGTATCTACTCATCCGCGCCGTTTGCTTGGCAAGGCGTTCGCCAAGCTCACGGCTGCGGTTATTGGCCAACGCCGCCACCGTGCGTATGACGCGTTCGCGAGCAAGGGGATAGCCGGCCGCGACGCTGAGCCGCGCGCCTCCGGCGCCAACTCCACTGGACGGTCAGACAGGCGGCCATGGTCGAGCAATTGCTCCAGGTGGCGAACCTGACGGCCGTAATGCAAATCGAGGCCGACCGGCACAATTTCCTGTTCCTTTTGATCGCTCACAAACGCGGCCTGGAACACGTAAATTGCCTGGGCGAAATGCAGCGTGCGCACGCGGTCCAGGCGGAATCGAAGCTCCGGGCCCAGCGTGAGCGCGCGGCGAGCGCGACTGGCCAAGTCGTGCGGCGCCAGGTTGAGACCGATGAAGTAAAGCTGGGTGAATCTGCCCCGGCGCATGGCGTCGGCAAGCAACCGGTCGACGAGCGGCGTGCCAAAGCTGGCGAGCTGGGCGTTGGGATGCTCGGGCAGCGCTTCGGGGTCGAAGGCCAGCCGCAGGACGCCGCGGTTATCCGCGCCCTCAAGCGCCGCGGCGGCGTCATGCGGAAGCAGCAGGTCATACACCTGCGGCTCAATTTCGTCCCAATCGCCGTTGATGGTTTCCACGTAGTCGCGGATGAAATCCTCGAGCGGCGAACGGGTCGAGCTGGCAACGGTCGTGGTCATCGCTGGGATCATTACCCTTCCGGCGTAAATTTGTCGCCAAAGAGCTTGTCGTCATGGCTGCGCTGACGCAGGTATTCTTCCTTGGCCGCCAGCAGCCGGTTGCCCAGTTCCTCCATGCGATTGCTGAATTCGTCGGCGCCGCTTGACTCGGCCCACAAGTCGGCCACCACGTCCTGGAACTCCCGCTCCTCCTCGAGGTTGCCCAGGATCATGTCGATCTCGCCGATGACCAGCTCGAACATGCTCAGCTTGGCCTCGAGCAAATGGAGCACCGCCGCCTCGACCGTGCCCGCGGCCACCAGGTTGAAAACGTGCACGTCGTGCGTCTGGCCGATGCGGCTGAGCCGGCCGATGCGCTGCTCGATGCGCATCGGGTTCCAGGGCAAGTCGAAGTTGCAGATGGCGTGGGCGAACTGGAGGTTGCGGCCTTCGCTGCCGGCCTCGGTGGCCAGGAGCAAACGGGCCGCTCCGCGGAAGTGCTGGACCGCGGCTTCCTTTTCCAGGCGCGACAGCCCGCCGTGGAAGACCGCGGTTTCGTGGCCGGCCTGCCGCAGCCGCTCCGGCAAGCATCTCCTGCGTCGCCCGGAACTGGGTGAAGATCACCATCTTGTCCGGAAATTCCTGAAGCAGTCCGAGCAGCCGGTCGACCTTGGCGCTCGTCGAGCTGCTCCAGCGCCTGGGCGGCAAGCTGAGCGAGCACTTCGCCGTCATCGGCCGGCAGCGATGGAGTCTGGGCAATGCGCTGGAGCGTGCCGGCCGCCGCCTGGCTGGAGCTGCCCAGCGCCATTTGCAGCGACAATCAACGCCATGCGCGACAAGCCGCCAGTTCCTTTGGCGGTGCGCAGATGCCGGCGGACAAACCCGGCCGCCTCGTCATAGAGCGCTCGCTCCGGCGGGCCGCAAGGGTCACTCGTTCGGTGCGCCCAGCGGCGGGTGAACTGCAGGCCCACCGTGCTGCGGCGATTGCGCACCATGACCTCGCTCAAGCAGCGCGTGCAGCTCGTCCACGTTGCGTGGCGTCAGCTTGTCCTTGCGATCGACGAACTGCTTCTGGAATTGCTTGGCCGTGCTCAAGCAGGCCCGGTTCCAGCAGCGTCACCAGGTTGAACAGCTCTTCCAGGTTGTTCTGCACCGGCGTGGCGGTCAGCAAGCAGAATGTACTGCTTTTCCAGCTCGCTGGCGAAGCGCCACAACTGGGTGTTGCGATTGCGCAGGTGATGGGCCTCGTCGACGATGATCATGTCCCACTTGCGGCCGGCGATCGCCGAGCGGTGCGGTTCGCGCTTGGCGGTGTGCATGGAGACGATGATGCGGTCGAAATGCGTCCAGGCCTCCTTGCCGTGCTCGCGGAAGGCGGGGTCGTCGTGGCTGATGAATTCGAGGCCGAACTTGCGGCGCATCTCGCCCTGCCATTGCTCGATCAGCGATGGCGGCACCAGCACAAGAATGGACCGGACCAGCCCGCGGGTGTGCAGTTCGGCGAACATCAGGCCGGCCTCGATGGTCTTGCCCAGGCCGACCTCGTCGCAAAGCATCGCCCGGCCGCGAAACCGGCGCAGCACGGTCTTGGCGGTGCGGATCTGATGCTCCAGCAGCTCCATGTCGCGGACCAGCGGCAAGCAGATGAGCTGATCGAAGCCCGAGTGTGTCGCTAGCTTGGCCGCACGCAAGGCCAGGGCCGATTCGTCGAGAGATGCCGAATGTGCCGCGCGACCGCGGATGAGCTGCCAGTTGTCCGGATCCAGGGTGATGGGGATGCCCTGCTCGGTGTTCAGCGCGGACGTTTCTCCCGCCGGCATCGGCTCGGCGACAATGCGGAATTGGCCCGGCGCGGTATTCCAGCCACATGGCGGCGTGTGGCTCCTTTGAAGGATCGGGCCAGCTGGGTACATGCAATTGTCCCAATTCTGGATCGTACTTGGCGTCGATTGGTTGACCGAGTTCATTTTCGAATCGCTTGATGGATGTGCCGTCGGTGGCGCAGAGGACTTCCGGCATTGCAAAGGATGCACCACCGTCATCGCCCGGAATGACGAGAAGTTCGAGTCGGTCGCCTGGCTCAAAGATGTTTTGTCCAGCGGCTTCCATACCGGGTGCGGTTCCAATGCGAGCTACTGTGGCCAAGGCTGTCACTCCTTTGTCCACAATGATCGTAGCCGGGTTTGGCCGCCATGGCCAGTTCTCAGAGGCATCGCATGCAAGTCGTGTCATAAACCTCATTGATGTAATGAGTTACAGGAATGCAATTCGGCGAGGTTGGCCATGCACGACTCTTACCAAAACATCATCGGCATGGGACTTGACGTCAACCCATTGATACCGCGTGAATTGGCAACGTGCCAGGATCGCTTGTTTTGGGCGCTGAGGCAACGTCGAGGCGATGACAATGGCTTGGCTGGAATGGGGAAAACGGCAGGGGTAGCGGTGGTGACATGCCCGAGCCGCCTACTTCATCGCCCCCCACGCCTCCTGCAAATCGATCATCTCCGTCAACCGTTGAACGACCGCGTTGTACTCGCTCGAGCCTGGCTTCGACATGGCGTTCACATCGAACTGCAAGCGATCGCTGACATAAACCGTCTCCTTGAACCGGCTCCACATCGCGAACTTGGAATCCGGCTCATAATACCCGTCCGAGCCGAGGTAGTGATTGCCCCAGAAAAACGTCGTCCGTTTTACCAGACGCTCGTCCCACAGCGGCGAACCCTGCTCAAATTCGCGGCCGGTCGACACGCCCAGCAGATCGAGTAATGACGGCGTGATATCGATGTGCGAGGTAAGCCAGGGAATGTCGCGCCGGCTGGTCAATACGGTCGGTGCAAAGAGGAGCAATGGCACGTGGAATGAGTAATCTTGAATCATCCCGACCTGAAATGCCGGATCTTCCAATTGCGTGCGGATGCCGTGGTCTCCAACAACCACGATCAAAGTCTTGTCTAACCGGCCAGCGCGCTCGAGGTTATCCACGATCTCAGCCATCCAGCCGTCCTGGTAAGCGATCAACGCACGACCGCGCGCAACAGGTCGGACGCCGGGATGCCGCCTTCGGTGATGTCGGGCCAGGGACCGTGGCCGATTTGGGGTTGGAAGGTAACGGCGAAGCGCTTGTTGGTTTTGTGCCACTGGCTCATGTCCTTCAGCAGCGCATGCAGGGCGATCCGGTCATATTCGAGCTTATCCCTCACAGGGTTGGTGGTGCTGATCTTGGAAGTGAACAAATCACTGTAAAACCGGTGATCGATGCCGACCTGCTCAAACAACGGATCGTCGGTCAGCCGGGTATAGGTGTCGGGAGCATAGGCCGCGGTCGCATAGCCCTTATGCTTGAGACTTGCCATGATGCCGGGAAAGGAGCGTTTCGGTTTGCGTTGAGGGAAATTCTCCGACAGACTGGAGGGATACCAACCCGTCACCAAAGAGAACATGGCCCGGGAAGTGAACGGATAGGTGCTGTGATGCTTGAGAGCGACATAGGAACGGTCACGAAGCTTGCGCAGAGTCGGGCAGCCGCGCAAATCGCCGGTGAAGTCCAGGCATTTTGCGGGCGCTGTCTCCAGCACGAAAAAAATCACATCGCAGTCTGTTCCTTGGCCCCAGAAATCGGGTTGCGTTTTGGCAGTGGGGGCGGCGGTCAATTCCCGGTAGCGGCGTAATAACTCGTTGGCGGGCATCGCTGCCACTCCCGAGTCGTGGGCTACCTCATCGCTGCTCCAGAACGTGCTCGCGATTTGATCGAGGACACCGCGGTGGAATGCGCTGGCATCCAGCCACGGCAGCCATGACCAGACGGTGACGGCGGCCATTGCGGTGAACAGAAAACCGCAAGCCATTTTAGAGCCGCGCCACGGCAAAACCCCCCGCCGGTCCGAGCGGTAAGCCCACCATGTCAGCACTGCAACGCTTCCTACCAAGGCCCCCAACTTCAGGCAAAAATTCAAGCTCAAGGTCAGATTCTGCCCCTCCGTGTCGCCGGAATGCCGCCAAAACCGGATCGCGTCGGCGACGATCTCTCTGGATGGAAATCGCCCCATCAGACACCAGGCACGATATTCCAGCGCCAGCACCAACACCAGTGCCACCGTGCATGTGCAAAGGCCAATACTCCAAAGCCAGCGCGGCAGCACCCGGGCCACGGTCCAGGCGGCCAGCGGCACCAGAAAAAAGCCGACCAGCAGATCGCCCCGATAAAAGGACAGCTTCTCGGACAAGGTAAAATCGGGCGGTTGACGGTCGGCCTGGTCTCGGCCCAGGCTACGGCCCGCCACCCAGTAACCCTCCTGCATGATCTCGTACTTCATGTACACCATCATCAACGCGGGCACAAGCATGAGCAGAGCTAGCCTCCATGCGCCGTTGGGCTCGCGGGGGGCCACCGGGAAAAATTCTTCTATTCTTAGCTTATTCATCATCAAAACCTAACATTTACCCGCTGAAAGGCAGTCACCACTCGTACGGGAAAAGTCTTAGCCTTGGGGGTTTGGGCACAAATGACTGGAGCGATTTTGCTCGTACACACTAACCCGAAGCGTAAGCGAGGAGTGAATGCTCGCCTCGCTTACGCTTGGGGTTGGTGTGTAGGAGGGATTATAGTGGCAGCGAACTGTCAATGTCAAAGCTATTTCGAAGAATATCAGCGATACCACAGTCGATAAATCAACGCGCCCAGTGCCGCGATCAGGACCAGCAAAAAGCCATAGCCATAGCTCGTCCAGCGCTTAACATCGGCCTCCTGGGCGAGTGCGTCCGCCGTCCAGGCGACGGCGTTCTGATCGTCCACGAGTTTCTGGAAAACGCCGCTGACGAAACCGCGGTCGTGCTCGGCGTCCGGGCCGGTGCCAGCCAGGAAGACACCGCCAAAGAAAAAGGAGTCGGGTTCGTCGAGCCGCAGGCCGCGGGTCAGGAATCTTGTCAGGCGTTGACGGCGCAGACGCATCTCGCTCAGGAATCTGTAAAGCCGGATGTTGCCGGCAATGGTGTCGGGCAGTTCGGCGGCGAGCGGCATATCGTGCTTGATGTTGTCCAGGCGGAACAAATTGTAAACCAGCGCCGGCAAAAAAGTGTAGGTGAACCAGCCCACGCCGTCCTGGATCATGGTCGGCATGGCGCTGGTTTCGACGTCGGCAACAAGGGGAAAGCGCTGGCCCATGCGGCGATCGCGCTGGCTGGCCGGGATGCGCTGCAGGAATTCACGGAAGCCCGGCATTTTCTCGGCGTCGCAGGCCAGGGCAAAAACCGGGCAGCGCACCTGCAACGTCTCGCTGACCACCGTCAAATCCAGCTCGCAGGCGGTTGTAGCCTGGGCGGCGTTGTCGTCGGAGTCGGTGGCGGCCAGGGGCAGCATTACCATGATGCCGTTAACAGGGCAAAACGGGCGGCGTTGGCGGAGGATCAGTTGACACAAATGCTGCAAGCGGGCCATCGCTTCCTGAACCTGGGCTTTGTTACGCAGAAAGGCCCGACGGCGCGAGACGGCCGCCGGTTTTTCGGCCTGTTCCTCGGCGACCAATAGACCAATCACGCGCCGCTGTTCCTCCGCCACCAGATCCGGCGGCGCGGCCGCTGTGTCAGACGCGGCAGTTTCCTGCGCGGCCGCGGGAGCGGCGGGTGGAGCATCCTCCGCGGCTGCGACTGGTGCAGCGACCGTGTCGGGCCGAACGTCGCCGGTTTCCGCGGCTAAACTGCTCAGCCTTCGTGCCTCCTGCATTTCCTCGATTATCAGCGTAATGTGTTTGCCAAGCACCGACGCGCCGCTGCAAGTGATGAACACCGCTTGCTCACTTGCCGAGAAGCGCAGTGGAGCCTCGGGCCAGCGTGGCACCTCGCGCACCTTGAAGCCAAGCTGAGCCGCCAGCAAGACGTTTTCCTCGCCCTCGCCCTCGCCCTCCGCGGGCCGGCCCACCACAAGAAACAAGGGCGCTTTGCGGATATCCACGCCGGCTTCGGCGACGGCGCACAGGCCATCCTTCCACGCATGGTCGATGTCGGGGAACTCGTGGGCCAGTTTTTCCGGGCCCGTGAGCTCCCAGATCCACCAACCCAGCCAACCCATCAGGTAAAGAAGGAGAAATAAAATCGGCAGCCAGTAGGCATGCAGCACCGGCCAATCCGAGCGCAGCACTCGTTCAAGCTGTAGCCAGCGGTTGACCCAATAAAGGAGGAAAAGCACCAATCCCAAAATGAGGAAGTGGAGGACCCAGCGGAATACCAAGGCGGCCCGGCCATGTTTTGGCGGTTCAGCGCCCTCGATGCGCTCTGCGGTGCCGCCTGCCTTGCCGATGCCTTTCTCCAGGTCCATCGTCGCCCGCTCGAGCGACGACTGCAAGCGGTATTGCAGCACCGTGGGCCGCAGGCGCATGGGCAGGATCGCTCTGCCGAGGTACTGAAAGAATCGCATCAGGAGATTCATACGTCCGTCCCTGGATTACTGGCTCATCTGCTGAACGACGAAGAATGCCACGACCGGAATGAGCACCAGCAGCGCGACGCCGCACAACCAGACGACGCGCTTTAAGCCTTCTCTGGCCCTGAGCGGCGGCACATTAGTGGGCGGATCCAGCTCCGGCGGATGGGGCCACTCGCCGGCGCCGCGGCGCGTGAGGCCGGCTTGCGTGGCGGCCACCCAGGCCTGGAGTTTATCTGGGGTTTCGCGCAGCTCGCCGCGGAAGCCCAGCATCACGCACAGGTAGAAAACCTCCAGGGCATCGGCAGTGCTGCGCCGCTCGGCAACGGTTGTTTGCTCCCAAAATCGCCACGACCGGTCGTTGGTGCCGTAGAGCGCCACCTCCAGCTTGCGTTCATTCCATTGGTCATCCCAGGGGGAATAAAGAATGAACAACTCGTCGAGCCAGCAGATGAGAGCGTAACGAGCGCCGAGAAACGGCGCAGCGGCGGCGACAGTTTGCCCGCCATGACGCTGTAGTTCGTCGCCGCCGAAATCGCTCCAGCGCTGGGCTTCGAGGTCGGTGAGCAGCAGATTGCGCAGCTCCGCCTGTTCCGCCTCAATAGCGGGTGTCTCGCCCTCACCCTTTTCTAGCCGGTCGCGCAGATTCAACGCCCGGCTGAAAATGGGATGCACCAGATTGGCCAGTTCTTCTTGCATAATTGTTAGTAGTAGGCACACTCCGTGTGCCGATCACACCAAAGCATTCGGCACCGCGTACAGCGTAAATTCCAGCGTTGCTGTCTGACTCCCCGTGCGAATCGTCAGCACCCGCTGGCCCTGGATGTTACCGGCAATCAGCTTTTCATTCAATCGCAGCGCCAGCGTCAGCGACTTGTGGACATTCTGCCATTCCGCCGCCGCATCGCGGCTGATCTGAAAATAGATCTGGCCCGGCAGCTCAGGCAATGCCCGCGGCGGCCTGGGATTGTGCGTGAACCGCAAGCCAGCCTGTCCAAGCTTGAAAATGGCATCGACCCGGTCCGAGCTGCCCGCCTTCATGTCGAGCTGGCCCGGCTTGGTCAGCAGGCGAATACACTCCTCGGTCTCTAGCGGACTGCGCACGCCGATGAAGAGCTGCCAGGCCGACTCCAGCCAGGCCGGTTCGAGGGTGACTTGCATGCGCAGGCCGGCGCCGATGAAGGGGCGTTCCTTGTATTCCGGCTCGACCAGCACGTCAAGCAAGGCGTCGATGTACTGCTTGACGCGGTAGAAGCAGCCACCCAGATCGTCGTGGTCGTAATGCGGCAGCTGCTGCACACGGCGCTGGCCGTCGAAAATCGCCAGTTGACCGACAATCCGGCACAGCTCCATGTAAGCCACGAGCGGATGAATGCCGGCCGCGAACGCCGGCACGGTCAACGCCGCGTATGCCTCGTTGAGCATCCGCAATTGAGCGAACAACAGCGGATCGCCCTGGGCGAGGCTGTCGAAGCCGATGCTTCGCGTGGTGATCTGCGTGGCCAGCACTTCAATTTTCTTGCCGATGCGGTCGTAGATGGACTGCATGATGCCGACGCCAAGCGGTTTCCAGGCATCGCAGGCCACAACCGGCGGAATGAAGGCCACATCAAGCTGCGGCGTGGCCTCGGCCCTGATCGACTTCTCGATCCGCGCCACCGGCAGCACCTCGAAGCCGGTGTGCTCCTGGGTCGAAAGCAGCAGCTTGAGATTGGGCAAACGGACCTGGACCGGTTGCGGATTGACGCCGGTGTTTTCGTCCTCGATCTCCTGGGCGTCGACGACATAGCGGGCCATTTCCGCGGCGCCATCCGCGGAGGCGTTGGCTCGGCCCAGGCGAAGGACCGGCAGGCCGACGTAGACGGTGACCGTCGAGTTATTTTCCAGGGCATCCTTGAGCTCCAGCTCCGGCAGCAAGCCGTCTTCCGGCACGGCAATCAAGGTGCCGTCACGCAGGCGCAGATCGAGGGAACGGACGACGAAGCGAAAATTGGCGAGGGCATCAAGGTCGAGGTCGATGGCGGCTAGACCCCAACCGTGGTGGACATTCCATTTGTCGCCGCGGGCGGTCTGGAGGTGGAGATGGCGCATGGCCGCCTGGAATTGGTGCGGCCTCAGGAACATGCCTTCGTGCCAGTGAACTGCTCGCGTTGTCATGGGGCCGTACTCTCGGTTCGGCGGTCGTCAATAGCGCTCAAGAGTCGAAGATACCGGCGGCGGGGCGTGGGGGCAAGCGCAGAATGGCAGAGAGTTGGCCGATGGGCGTTTCCTAGACGCCAGGCGGAGGGTCTTTGTGGTAGGATGCCGACACGGCAAACGAGGTAGCAAAGATGAGCGTGATTCAGCAAGCACAGGCGGGCGACGAAATCATAGTCATTCAGGAGTTCAACGTCTCTCCCGAGGGAGGGCAATTCGCCTGGGCGACAAGTCGCAAATTCCGGGTCGGTGAGCGCGTACGCCTGGTAGGGTTTTTTCAAGACCCGTATTCCAAGGACCTTCCGGGTCTGGGGTGGACGGTCACACTCGAGGCGGCGAACAGCAGACGCTACGCCGCTACGCAATCCTACTTTGTTACTGAGGAATGCTGGCTAAGCATGAAGCGGTTCTTCGCCCGCCGCCTTATGCGGGACCCGAATCGCCGCAAGGCGTCAAGTTCTTGAAGGAAATCTCGGGGTGTTGTGCCGAAGGCGGCGACAGGCGACCTACCTCGGCCCGTCAATGCCGCCCTTGGCGGCAGACACCAGCCCCTCGTGATCCGGGACACTGTAGTGAGGGCACAGGCCCACGGCAACTTCTCTTCCCATGACTTCTGCCAGATCTTCACGAAGGTCGTCATGCGAGCACCCGGTGCGGCCCCAATCGCTTATCCTGCTGTCCGGCCGAGTCGCCTTCGTGATCACCAAATATTCCTGATCGTTCGCGATTGCACCAAGGGTCGACGCGATGAACTCTTGATCTACGCGGCCCCGGAGTGGGAGCTGACGATCCCTGAAGACCTCGATGTCGGTACCCACCGGCAATGACTCAATTAGCGACTCGAACTCGACCGCTGTGTGGCACAAGGCGAAGCCTTTGACCCCTGCCAAGCGTAGGTAGCGGAGAATTACCAGCACTTCACCCGAGCATTGTATCCAAGCTTGCGCGCCTTAAGAAAGCTGGGGTGACGTCCCTATCGGGGTTGTATTTGTCTCTTGGGTTATTCATGGCCATGGGACCTATTGTTCGGCGCAACTGCTGTTGATTTAACAAGTTATAGTTGGTAGACTGTTTTGCGTGGGGCTACCTTGTTGACACCGCTTCTATACTTTTACCGGTATTGCCGATATTTTCCTTCTACCGTCGATTTTTGGAAGGGCCACATGGAGCGACGGTTCTTTTACCTCGACGTTCGCAAAACTGTTCAGGCCATTGGTGCACTGTTGGACGCCCGCGGAACCGAACGGCTTGAATACATTGCAATTATCAAGCTATTGTATATCGCCGACCGGGAGAGCTGGAAAGAAACCGGTGGTTCGATCACTGGCGATGCGCCCTGTGCGATGAAAAACGGTCCGGTGTTGAGCGGCGTTTACGACCTTGTGAAACTCGATGACGATCAACCTGGCATCGAAACATGGCTCCAATACATCCACAAAGAAGACTACGATCTAGTCCTGAAAGCTCCTCCGGGTACCGACCTCCTGTCCGACTACGATGTCGAGAAGCTGACCGCGGTTTCGCTTCGATACAAGGAATGCGATTGGCGCAAGATGATCGACATCACGCACGAATTCCCCGAATGGAAGTCCAATAATCCCCAAACATGGGGTGTGGGAATGAAGCCGATTCCCCTGGATGACATCCTTGAGGCGGTTGGCAGACGCCAAAATGTCGAGGAAATTAAGCAAGACGCGGAGGCTGCTGTGGCGATGCACCAGGTATTTGGCCGGTAAACGGATAGGCAAGGCCAGCAACACCACCGAAAACTCCACCCTTCCAGGTAGGAACTTGCTTCGTATTAGCCGCCGCGAAAGCCCACATTCGAGTTGTCATTTCAGATCCCAACCTTGACCCCGAAAACATCGTCATTGTCAACCTGACGGGTTGGGATAACGACAAGGACCAGAGCTGCATTCTTGACGTGAGCGATTTTCCATCGTTGAGCAAAAAATCCTGCGTCAATTACCAAAAAGCGTTCGTTGCCTCGCTGAAGGAACTCCGGGTCGGCGAGGCGAGGGGAGACATCGTCATGATGGGACCAACAATGCCAGCAGCGGCGTTGGAGCGAGTTTGGCAAGGAGCTACCCATTCGCCGCTCACGCCGCGTGGATGTAAGTTGGTTTTGCGAAATCAAGGCAGAATCCCCTAGCCGCCTCAATCGGATTGATCCGCTTGCGCACCGGTGCCGCGCGGTGCCTCCGTGCATAAGACGCTGTGTAGACTCGAATGCCAGGAATAAGCCGAACGTCGCTTGAGGAGTACACCGATGAAGAAAGCACCCCTGTTCACCCTCGCTCTTTCCCTTTTGCTGATTGGCTCTGTCATCCTGCCCCAGGCGGCTCAGCCCCAAGGGCGCTGGCCCAGTCCGCCACCCAGACTAAGCCTGTCACCACGCCCAAGGAGCATTTCGGCTTCAACCTGGGAGACGACTATTGCCTGGCGAATTACCAGCAGATGTTCAGCTACTGGCACAAGATCGAGCCCCAAACCGATCGGCTCAAGGTCTTCAAGATCGGCCTCACCGAGGAAGGCCGCGAGCAAATGATGGGCATTGTCACCTCGCCCGCCAATCACGCCAAGCTGGCCCATTATCAAAGCATCGCCCGCCGCATGGCGTTGGCCCAGGGCCTCAGCAAGACCGCGGCGGCCGAGCTGGCTGCGGAAGGCAAGGCCGTGGTTTGGATCGACGGCGGCCTCCACGCCTCCGAAGTGCTCTGCGCCCAGGTGCTCACCGAGACCCTTTACCAATACGTCACGGCCAATGATCCTGAGACGCTGCGCATCCTCAACGACGTCATCATCCTCTTCGTCCACGCCAATCCCGACGGCAATGACCTCTGCGCCGACCACTACATGAATAGCGCCAAGGTTCCGACGAAGCGCCGGTCCGGCCAACTGCCCCGGCTGTACCAGAAATACATCGGCCACGACAACAACCGCGACTTTTACGCCAACACCCAGTCCGAAACCAAGAACATGAACCGCGTGATGTATCGCGAGTGGCTGCCGCAGATCGTTTACAACCACCACCAAACCGGCCCGGCGGGTTCGGTGCTGTTCTGCCCGCCGTTCCGCGACCCGGCCAATTACAATTGCGACCCCATGGCGATCAACGGCATCGACCGAGTCGGCTCGGCGATGATGGAGCGATTCCTCTTCGAAGGCAAGCCCGGCGCCACCATCCGCTCGGGCGCACCTTATTCGACATGGTTCAACGGCGGGCTGCGCACCACCAGCCATTTTCACAACATGATCGGCCTGTTGACCGAGACGATCGGCAACCCCACTCCGATGCAGATCGCGTTCATGCCGGATAAGCTGGCTGCCCAAGGCCGACTACCCCGCGCCGATCGCGCCGCAAACCTGGCATTTTCGGCAGTCGGTCGATTACTCGGTGACGGCGAACAAGGCCGTGCTGGATTATGCCTCGCGCAACCGCGAGCTGCTGCTGCTGAACATTTGGCGGATGGGCTTGAACTCCATCGAGCGCGGCAGCCGCGACAGCTGGACGGTGACGCCGAAGGTCGTGGAAGCCGCGAAAGCGGGCGGCGGCGGCGGATTCAAAAAAGGCTCGGCCGGCGTCGGGGAGTTCGAGAAACTCTTCCACAAACCGGAAAAACGCGATCCGCGCGGCTACATTCTTCCCAGCGATCAGCCCGATTTCCTCACCGCGACGAAATTTATCAACGCTCTGCTCGGCACCGGCGTGACCGTCCATCGCGCCAGCGCGGATTTCATGGTGGCCGGCAAGAAATACCCAAAGGGCTCCTATGTCGTCAAATCGGCCCAGGCATTTCGCCCGCATGTGCTGGACATGTTTGAGCCGCAAGATCATCCCAACGATTTCGCCTACGAGGCGCGCCGCCGACCAAGCCCTACGACAGCGCGGGTTACACGATGGCGTTCACGATGGGGGTGAAATTCGACCGCATTCTCGAAGGCTTTGACGGCCCCTTCGTGGAAATCAAGGAGCTGGTGGTTCCGCCGCCGCCGGCGCGAGTCGAAGCCGCCGAGGGCGCGGTTGGCTTTTTCCTCAGCGCTCGGACGAACGATGCCTTCCGCGCCGTCAATTTGCTGCAGAAAGCCAATGAGGACGTGCGCCGCTTGCAGGAGCCTGTTGACGTGGAAGGCTTCAAGCACCCGGCCGGGATGTTCTACATCGACCGCAAGCCGTCGACGCTGCCGTTGCTCGAGAAAATCGCCAAGGAGGTCGGCACACGATTCGTCGGCAGCAAGACCGCTCCCGGCAAGGCGGCCGTCAAACTCAAGCCGGTTCGCATCGGCCTGTGGGACACCAAAACTGGCGGGTCGATGCCGTCGGGTTGGACGTGCTGGCTGCTGGAAAGGATGGATTACGACTTCAAGGTCATCTACAACAGCGACCTCGATGCCACCAACCTGCGTGACAAATACGACGTCTTGCTCTTCATCGAAGGCGGGGTAGGTGGCGGCGGCAAAGGCGGCATGGGCGGCGGTGGCGGCGGACTTGGCGACGCGACGGTGCAGAATCTCCGCAAGTTCCTCGAAAAAGGCGGCAGCATCGTGACCGTCGGCGGGTCCACGGGCCTGGGCAAGCAGCTTGGCCTGCCGATCGCCAATCACCTGGCTGGTCTGTCCAGCGAAAAGTATTACGTGCCGTCTTCGGTGCTGCGCGTCCGCCTGAACACGGCCAGCCCGCTCACCTGGGGCATGGATGAATACGTCGACGTGATGTTCTCCAATAGCCCGACCTTCAAACTTGGCGCCGACGCGGACAAGAAGGGCATGGAAAAAATCGGCTGGTTCGACAGCAAGACGCCGCTGCGCAGCGGCTGGGCCTGGGGTCAGCAATACCTCGACGGCGGCGTGACGATGATCGACGCCAAAATCGGCAATGGCCGCCTGGCGATGTTCGGGCCGTCGATCCTCTTCCGCGCCCAGCCGCATGGGTCGTTCAAGTTGCTGTTCAATGCCATTGCGCGGGCAGGCACGGGGGAGTGAGGAGGGGCGAGGGGCGAGGGGCGAGGGGCGAGGGGCGAGGGGCGAGGAGAAAACCCCTCGTTCCCAAACTCCCGTTTGGGAACGGGAGAACGAGAGACGATGCGACCGTCGCCAAACAGGAGTTTGGGAACAAAGCGGCTCCGGTTTGGGAACGCACCTCTGGACCGGCCCCGACAGTCGCGGTAGGATGGCGTTGCGGGCATCCCTTAGGCTCGTTCCCAAACTTGTGTTTGGGAACAATGGAACGGGAAGGAGGACCCATGGCCGCTGTTCCCGTGACTTATCCACCCACCGATATTGACTACCCCACCTCGGACGGACGTCCCATGGCGGAAACCGAACTGCACCGCGATTTGATGATCGATTTGATCCGCACCCTCCAGGGGTGGTTCGTCCATGACAACATGGTTTGCGTCTCGGGCAATATGCTCGTCTACTACGAAGAGGGCAACAAGCGCCGCCATGTGGCCCCTGACGTTTTCGTGGTCAAAGGCGTGGCCAAACGGCGGCGCGACTATTATCTGATCTGGGCCGAGGGAAAGAGCCTCGACCTGGCCATCGAATTGACATCCGAGTCCACGCGCGAGGAGGACATCGATGAGAAGAAAAGCCTCTATCGTGACAAGCTGAAGGTCCCGGAATACTTCCTATTCGACCCGCGGGGGGAATACCTAAAGCCGTCTTTGCAAGGGTTTCGGCTTGTGGACGGGGACTACATTGCGATAACGCCGGTCAATGGACGGCTGCCGAGCGAAGTGTTGGGTTTGCACCTGGAAGCGAACGGTGATGAGCTCAGATTGTGGGATCCGGCTACAGGCTGCTGGTTGCCGACGCCGGAGGAAGCACAGGCACAGGCGGAACTTGACCGGCAACGCGAAAAAGACGCACGCCTCGCGGCCGAACGGGAACGCGACCAGCAAGTTGAGGCCAGGCGAAAGCTTGAAGACGAAATTGCCCGCCTTCGCGCCAAACAGGCCGATGGTGGTGAAAAATGAGCCGCTCCAAGGGGAGGAGTGATGTCTGGCGGCTATCGAGGGAGAGGCTTGAGCCAAACCGAAGTTTCGGCCAACACCGCCGACTTCCGAAACGGTGGTGGTGTGGTTGATCAGAGCGCGGCGCTCAGGCGTATCTCCAATCCAGAGGGGCAGTGGCGTGACATTTGATCAAGGAACAATACTCCTACCAGCAAATCCGACCAGGACAGCAGTATTTGAAGAGTTGGTCCATGCAGATCAATTTCGCAAAGGGGTGACAATTGAGGCCGGCAGAGGAGGAATTCTTTGGTTTGAATCGGAAGCTGCGGAAATCTTGATCCGAAACCGACAAACCTTTGAGCTTCCGCCAAATGAAGTTCGCCAAGTTGTGGAGAACTTGCGGAATATCAGGGCTGAGCTCCACAAACCAATTTCAGGCCCATAGGGGAGGGTTATGATAAGAACGATCACCGAAAAACTGAATGGCACGGTCGTGGAGATCATCGACGTTGACGAGCTTTTTGGTGCGCCGGCGCTCAAAGGACGCATCGTCTTGGTCATTCGTTTAGACCAGGGATTGCTCTCCATCGGAAAAAAAGTGAGGCTATCAAGCTCCAATTCGGCAGAGGTGATTGACGTTGTTGGCATCGAAATGTCGAGCGTCCCTTCCGATCCGAATTTGGTCCGAGTTCTCTGCTCCAAGCCCAAGATTCTGTCGCTAGCCTCTGGGAAAGTACAGGGGTGGAGCATTGCGGAGGAATAGCGGCGGACATCAAACGGAATCACCCGGCGGGGACCAAGAAAGAACTTGTCCAGCGCATCCACTTTCGTCAGGGAAGTTGCGGGCTGTTGAGCGTCGCCAGTGAAATCGCCGCAGGCACCATCACGGGTTTCTCTTCTTTGTCCAGGCCAGGAAACCTGCACATTCCACAGCAGCCATTACACCCTCCGATGCGGCAACAGAGAGGAGGAACCCGTAATTAACCACGCCAGCCGCTGCCACGTGATTCCAATATGCGCAAACGCCGGCTGAACTATATTCCCGCGTCCTACAGCACGTCCACCAGCTTCTTCAATTCGTCCTTGCCAAGTTGCTGCACCAGTTCCTTGACGGCCTCAACTGTTTTGGTGACGCTCATTGTCGAGCGCGCAACGGCAACAGGAGCCGGACGCGGCGCGGCAGGTTTTTCCGGAGCCGGAGCCGGAGGCTTGCCATTCAACTCGCCGTTTTTGTTCATGAGTGTTTTGTAGTTGCTCACGTCGGAAGGTTTCACCAGACTTCCCAGTCTTTTGGTCGCGATCTCGGCCAACGGCTTCGGCTTGGCAGTCGGGTTCTTCCGGAGCAGCTTACGAATCAAATCTGCTTTCGTCATGATGTAGCGCCTTTGTAACAAGTCTATCAACTCAATGGGCATGGCACGTCCACGCGCATTGGATGCTATAGGCTACATCATAGTAGAGAAGATAGGCAATTCAAGAGGATGTGGCAGTTCATCTGCAAGTCGGGGCGGATTTACGGATTCCTCTTCTCTGTTCTGGGTCGCGGCCAGGAAACTCCAATCTCAAGGCGTTGATAGCAGGCGACCATAGGGTCGAAGAGTACCCTTCATCCCGCGACACTCGTAGCGGAACAGAGGTAGAGTCGAGGAGTGGCGCGGTTGTGTAGGTAAGGCCTGCGCGTGTTGCCGGCCCTTTCGGTTGCCGGTGCCTGAATACCCTACCATGCTCCGTCTCCACTCCCCGCTCATCGAACCGGACGTGCGGATTTGCCGCATCCGGCTCTCGGACAAAGTATCATGCGTTCGCACACGAAGCGCTGCGAGGTCGGCCTGCGAGCTTGAAAAGCCCGTAGGTGCGGCGCAGGTATGGTTCCGAGTAACGTGAGCGACTCGTCCCCTGCACGCGCGCCTGTCTTCCCAACCACTGACGAAGCCGGAAACAGACGTGGCAGTCCACGATCTGATAGGCCGGTCCCACCGCTCCCAAGCTGAAATAGTTCGCCCAGCCCCGCAAAATGCGGTTTAGACGACGAACCAGTTCCGTTGGGTCCAGGAACCCCCATTGCCGTTCGGTTTGCTCGCTGAGGCTCAAGCAGATCGTTTGGACCTTCTTGGCCGACGGACGCATCCCTACATAGGAACGCCCCGTCCGTGGCGAGTAGTAACGGCCAAAGGTGTAACCCAGAAAGTCAAAGTGTTCGTCCGGCACACGACACAACCGCGTGCGGACGATACGTTTGCTTGCGGAGTTCTTCCGCCAGTTCGTCCAGCCATCGCTCAAAGCCATACGCGTCAATGTCCTCGAAGGTCTGGCCATCCACCCCCGGTGCCCCTTTGTTCTCTAGGCAGCACCAGTAAGCGAAACCCAGGATGTCCTCGCGGTGCATCTTGTCATACAGCGCATAGAAGCGATAGCTAGGCGCCTTCTTCGCTTTGGCATGCAACGTTTCCCGTAGTTTCCGAACCGACATGGAAGGTGTTAGGCTCACGCCAATCTCCCGGCTCTCGCCACTTCGAACGTTGACCTTGAACTGAGGCCCCTTCCCTCCGCCGGCGTTACCCGGTTTCGACGGTACTATGGACCTCTCCGACACCCCAAACGGCCCGGCCTGTCTGTCCCTCACGGGCGTCCGGTTGGGTTCACGCACCCGCCGCTGGGGTTTCCCGTGTTGCGTCCAATCTCCTTGGGCAGACATGCCGTCGCCACTACCCCGGTGGGACCACAGGCGAGGGTGTTGTCGCTCCCTAAAACCTGTGACGGCGGCCTTCCCCATCCTCTTGCCAGGTCGGCTCCCACATTACGGCTTTCGAGGCCTGCTCGGCGTTCACGCATGTTACGGCCTGCCTGCTCGCGGGGTCGCCCAAGGCGACCCTTTCCATCGAAGGCTTCGGCAGTATCGTTACCTCCACTGCCGCTCCGATTGCTACCGGCTGGAGCGACCCCTTGCCGGGTGGGAATTGCACCCACTGAAGATTGGCGCCTTTGCACGGCGCACAAGAGGAACCCGTATAATTGCTGCGAAATCGAGTAGACCCGTCGACCATTTGGCAAGAAGGCTGGAAGGAATCGGGCAATTCGTCTTGATCATAAGCTCACAGATTTGTGCGCCGAGCCTAGTTTTCCAACCGCTTCAGTGCCGCCTGCGCTTGCACAGTCTCAAGTGCTCCCGCCGGACCTAGAGAGAGCGCTTGCAACACCTGCCGGGCTGGCGTGTTGCCGATCCGCTCCAGCACTTCGACCGCTCGCACCAGCCGCAGCCGCTCGCCGGAAAATGGCAGTGACATAAAGTGATTACGCAGCAACTCCAAACGCCGCCGCACCTCAAGGGGAGGATTCGCAGTTAGAGCCTTATCCAAGTGTGGAACAACCTGATCGCCCATTTGCCGCAATTCGGCGATGGCTTGCTCTCGAAGCTTGTATTGGGAGTCATCAAGCTGGATGAGCAGGAGTCTGACGCGCCCGGTTTCCAGTGGCGTGGCGGGCTTGAGTTGCTGTTTGATGTAAGGCACGGAGTGTTCCGGATCGGCGGACATTCTGAGAATAGCAGCGTACGCCTTGGCTGCGTCCGTCTCGCCCCATGCTCCCCAGAATGTCTTGATCTCGGCATCCGTCAGCTTCGCGGGGCCGGATTGCCCAGGTCCCAAATGAGTGCGGTGGTATCCGTGCTGCCGGAGGCCAACAGTCGGCCGTCATGAGAAAAGGCCATGGCAAGCACCGGCCCTTCATGGCCTGTTAGGGTTCGCCGGATCTTGACGGTCGCTAACTCCAGTAGGTGCAGACTCTTCTCCCCGATTGCCAGGGTGCGGCCGTCGGGCGACCAGGCCAGATATGCGGGCCCATCGAATGGCATCTCGACGAAGGCGCCGAGTTGTTTGCCGTTGGCCACGTCCCAAACTTCGAACCGTCTTGTCAGCCATGCACCATGACGCAAGCATTTTGCCATCGGACGAAAACATGAGATTGGTGCCCACGCCACTGGCGCCTTGTTTGAGGCCTTCGCCGAGCGCGTGCAACAACTTGCCTGAACCGGTGTCAATAACGAAGATTTGCCCGCCTTCCCTGGCTCTAAGCGCGGCCAGACGGCCATCCGAGAAAAAGGCAACCGGCCACGTTGAATTGCCGTTTGGCGCGACAGCCGGCACTTGGCAGAGAAACTTGCCCGAGGGGACCGTGAAAAGGAGCGATATATCCTTGCCTTTGCCATCCCTACCGCCGTCGAGTATGTAGAATTGACCGCATGGGGAGAAGAAACTAAACGGCGCCGGGTTTTGTCGGGGTGGGACGATCAGGTTGCTCAGAAGCTTGCCATCCCTCATGTCGAACAATTGAAACCGTTGTGGGCCGTCATTGCCAACGTATACTGAGTGGTCTAAAGAAGGCACGCCGAGGGCCGGCAAACGCGGCGTGCGCGCGGATGTCATGTTGAGAGCCTTCCAACTCGCCACGTCCCAGCGCACCACTTCCTTAGAAATCAGGCCACCCGCGGTATTGGCCGTGATGAGTTGTTTGCCATCGCGAGAAAACGCCACATAATCGACACGTCCACGATGACCGGGCCAAGGAAATACCTCCTTGAGAGTCGCAAGATCGTAAAGTTGGAGGTCGCTGCTAAAGCCCAGCAACAGCGATTTGTTGTCGGGCGAAAAACCAAGCACGCGAGGCATGGTGTTGGCTGATACGCCGATGTGCTGGATTAAAATGCTTTGCCCCACCAGTGGACTCGCCGGCCTCCAAAGCATGACCTGCCCATCTGCCACCAATGCCATCGTACTGCCATCGGAGTCCAAAGCGAGACCGGCGAACCGTTCCGTGGGAGTGCCGAGTGCTCGTTGGCCCAACACCTTGCCGGTAGTGGTCTCGCGAGCTGTACCTGGATTTGTCCGCCGCCAAGCGCGACACGTTTACCGTCTCTGGAAAAAACAGGCGGAGTATGCACTTGGAGGCTGGCCTGCCAAACCTCCTTGTGGGCAAGAATGTCCCACATGACAAACCCGTCTACGCTGGATTTGGCGCGCATTTTTCTGGTCTTCAATTCGCCACGTTTGCATCGCTAGGTACCGTCCATCCGGCGAGAACGTGCCAGAGCCAAGTCCCTTGCTGCCCTTTTTGCCATCCGCTTTCGCCGGGCTTTCCTCATCGCCAAATAGATTCCTTGACCGCAGCTCTTTGCCCGTTGCGACATCCCACCATTGAACGGCGTTTTTGTTCGCCGTAACCAAGGATTTGCCACTGTCCGCGAACACCATTGCGAATACCCGTTCGGGGGAAGCGTCGATGTTGCAGACCATCTTCTTTCCAGGTATGCCCCAAATCGCGATTCTTTGGCCTTCGCCGATTTGGACGATTCCCTTAGCCATTTTTCCAACTTTCCGGCCGAGAGCAGCCACCAGAGCCCCATCTGGTGAAAAAGCCACAGATGAGATCCCGCCCTGGTCATCTTCTTTCCATGGCCCGCTGATTTCCAGGCCAGTGGCAGTTTCCCACAAGCGGACTGTTTTGTTGCCAACTTTGGTAATATCTCCAGTCGAGTTTTGCGCCAAAGATGCAACGCGCTTCCCGTCCGGGGAGAAAACGGCTGCATTGACGAATGACATTTGCCCTGGCTCATGTTTGAAACGCAACGTCCCCAATTGCGCAATGGCCCCCGCTGGAAGCTCATCCCCCAGCAAATCGACGTCCCCCTTGGCAGGCTGCTCCTTCGCCTTCGGCTGCGCAACGGTACCTGTGCCCGCGCCGGGGGATCCAAAACCAATCTGGTGTTCGACTCTTCCCTCGGCAACATCGCCGCCGCCAACCCGACTACCCCCGTCATCACCACCGCCACGACCGCCAACGAAACCTTGCTCACCACCATACCCTTGAGCACGCCCTTCGCCAGCGCCACCGCCTGGGCGGACCCCGCGCTCCCCGCCGCCGTTTTCCCCGCGAAGGCGACCGCAGCTTTGAGCGTGGCATGCGCCAACTTGGCCGGCACCATCGCCCGCGCCGCCTGCTCCGAAAAAACAACCGCCAGGCTTGCCGCCGACAGCGTGATACCGCGCCGGACCAACCGCCCGCGGATTAGTTCACGTGCCCGTTCCAGCCGGCTTTTCAGCGTCGGCAGCGGACAACCCAATTGCTTGGCCGCGTCCGCCGCGCTGAGCCCTTCCAGATGGCAAAGCACCAGCGCCTCGCGGTTTCTCTTGGGAAGACGCTGCACCTCGCAGTCCAATATGGCTGCCGAATTTGCGCAGACTCGCCTGCTCGGCCGGATCGGATGACATGGGTGTCGTCTCCGCGATATTCTCCAACTCACATGCGCCCCGTTCGTGGCGTGTCCGGCGGGCGACTTTCGCTTTGAGATCTCGTGCTACGCGGTACGCCACGCCATAAAGCCAACTGGCCACCGACGCTTGCCGCCGAATCGACGCCGCTTTGCGGGCCAGCACCAGGAACGCGGCCTGATAAGCATCATCAGCATCCGGGCCAGGTCCGAGAAGCCGCCGGCAATCGCCGTGCACCAATCTGCCGTGGCGGCGCATCAATGCTTCAAAAGCAACCTGATCGTGGGTGGCCGCAAACAGTTCCAGAAGCTGGCCGTCGCTCAATTCCTTCGTCCACGGCGCGGCGACCAGCGAGCGCAGCCGTTGCATCAATATATCGACATCGCCCGCGGCCATGGGTGCCATTCTCCTTGAAGACTCCTGCTACCAAGATAGTGGAACCGGCGGGGCGGATGGATGAAAAAATCTGGAAGTTAGATTGCGACGACGTGATGGAAGCGTTGACCAGGTTGCTTCTTGAACGGTATAATGCCGTTTCCGGTGGTTTTAGATTGCTTGCTGATCTTTGAAGGCTTCCCATGAGCACGGTCAATAAACGTCGCTCCCCCGTCTTTCGGCAGTTGGAAGCCTACCACGAATCGTGGCAGCGCGACCACGATCAGGCGATGGCCTGCATGGATTGGGAGGACGCAATCGCCGTTGGCATCAGCATTTTTCGCATGCTCCGAGACCGTGAGCAAGCCTGGCGTGACAGAGTTTTCCGGGGAGCCGTGCCGTTTACCGAGGAGGACAATCTCGAATACCGGTCGCGTTTCGCTGGTTGGCTTCAGACCACCAAGGAAGTGCTGGCCGAGAGCGTGCCAGGCATGGAAGAGGAGTTCAATGGGGTTGGAGGGGCTGACAGTCTTCGAGAGTGCGTCGAGCAGGCGGAAAAAATCCTTCGGGAGTGGCAGCCCGCGCGACTCTCCACGGCGGTTGGGTTGCGTGAAATGACTCTTTCCGCGGAAGCGGCAGCGGAGTTGGAGCGTATACTCGCCGAGGCTAAAACGTCGCCGCCAGATTTGCCACCTGGCCCGCGCGTTCGAGAAATCTCCGCCGCCGAATACCTCCGACGTAAACGCCAGCGACGGGATTTGGTATAATCAGCTTGTGGATGTCGAAAACTTCCGGGGAATGGAGCGATCATTATGGCAAAAAAAACTGTTCGCAACCAACCTTCAAAAACAAGTCGGTCCCAACGGCTCAAACTGTCGGCCGAGGAATCCTTGAAACGAGTGCGCGATTTCGCCGAGCGAAAGGAGGCGTTTATTGCCGCTGTCCGAAAAGGCAAGAATCGAAGTGTATCTGCCTGATGCGGCCGGACCTGCGTACGCGGAATTCCTAGCCGCATTGGTACGCGAGTTTACTTTTGCGTTTGGCGGCTGCACGGTCGTCCGCGGGCTTGACGGCAACTACCTTTCCAGGCTCGGCACAGTGATGCGTGACCGGGTCAATTTGCTTTACGCGGACGCTTCTTTTGCGTTCACGGCGAATTATGCGACACTTTCGGATTATGCCGATGCCTTGCGCGAGGCGGCGATGACGGCACTGCAAGAAGAGGCGATCCTGGTCGTAATTGCACAGGTTTTCCACGCCGAATGATCCGGTCACAAACGTGGATGCTAGTGTTCCAGGCGTATCAGTCCCCCCGCCGCTTCCCGCGCCAGTTGGGCGTCCTCTGTCTGATTGGCCAAGGTATGCAACAACTGACGTGCCGGGCCATTGCCGATTTGTTCGAGGATTTCCAGCATTCGGTTCCGCCGCAGCCGCTCGGGGTTGAGACGGCCCAGGATGTTTTCCAGCCGCTGCCGCGTTTCCAACGAACCGGCGTTTGCAAGGGCCTTGCGTAGCAGTTCTTCATGCCCGGTCACGAAACGCTCCAGCTCCGTCGTAGCGCTTTTGCGCACGGCGAATTTGTCGTTGTCCAGGTCTTCCACCCACTTCTCGATCTGTTTGGCTGGCATCCGCGGCGATAGCCTCCAACCGTCTGCTAACAACGGCACCGCGTCGCTGGGACGGATAATCAGCTCACAAATGGCTTTGAACGCCACCGCGGAATCAGTGTCCGCCAGTTGCCGCCAAAGGATTTGGGTGTCCTGCTTGCTAAGTTTGACGGTGGGCGGCTTGGTTGTCTCACGGCCATAAACGTCCCAGATGTAAACGGGGGCGTCGCCGCTTGCGGCCGCAAGGAAACGGCCGTCCGGCGAGAAGGCCATTGAATAGGTGGTGCTCTCATGTCCGGGAATTCGGCCGCGCTCCGATCCGGTGGCCACCTCCCACAAGCGAATCGCTTTTTCGATACTGCCGGCGGCCAACATCCGACCGTCGGCGCTGATGGCCACGAATCCCACGCTGAACTGGTGTTCGCCGAAGGTGCGCACGGACGTGCCTTTGGTCACGTCCCAAAGTTGCACATTGCCTAAAGGTGCGCGTCCTTGTGAATCGCCGCCAACGGCAACGAGTTGCTGGCTATCGGGGGAGAAAACCATCATTCTCGTCCCACCGGTGTGGGGCGTCAATCGGTGCACCAATTCACCCGTTTTCACGTTCCAAAGCCGAATGTCCAAATCGCCTTGCGCGGACAAATCCTGCCCGGCAGTGGCCACCCAGCGGCCATCGGGTGAAACGGCTAGCCTTTCAACAGGCTTGGTGTGGCTTTTCAATTCATGCAGCAGCTTGCCTGTCGCGGTGTCCCAAATGATGCGTGCGGGTCAAATCCGCCCACCGTGAAGAGCTTGGCGCCATCGGGCGAAAACGCCGAGTTGCTGACCATCGACGTGTGCCCGGTCAGAGTGCGAACGGTGCCGCCGTTATTGGTGTCAACGAGTACGACATCGCCCTTTTCAAGCGCCTCGGCCAGCCACTTGCCGTCCGGGGAAATGGAGCGGCCGCCGTATTCGCCATGCCATTCCGGCTGCTCCGGCAAATGGCGGACGAGCTTACCGCTCATCACGTCCCACCAGAATACACCGTCGGCAAAGGTCCGCAACTGCTTGCCGTCCGCCGTAAATCGGAGACCAGAAAAACCGGAGGTGTGCTCGGGTGAAGGCGGAACGATTTTGCCTGTCGCAACCTCCCAAATCCTGAAACCGCCCTGAAACGCGGCAGCCAGCGTTTTGCCGTCAGGCGAGAACGCCAGGGAAGTAGTGAAACCATGCACTTGCAGGCGCAGGTGTTCCTTGCCGTTGGCGGTGTTGTAGAGGATAATTTCCTTGCCCTGGCTGCCAACAGCCAACAAGGTATCGTCAGCCGAGAAAGCACAGCGCATCCCAGCTAAATAATCATGTCTGACCCGGAATGCCAGCTTATTCGTGGCCAGATTCCAAAGGACGAAACCGTCGGAATCCTCTGTCGTGTCGTCGCTGGTTTCCGTTGCCATCAATCGGCAATCATGGGAGACAGTCCGCAAACCCTTCAAATTGTCGTCTGCATTCAACGTATCCACGTATTTGCCGTTGGACGTATCATAAACCCTGACTCCGGACTTGTTGTATATCGTTATTAGGATTTTCTTACTGTCTGGGGTAAACCACATTTCGTATCTGCTTTGCCCCCCGGCCTTATTCCCGGCATCGATTTGCAGCTTCTCCAGGCCCGTCGCGGCATCATGAATGTGAACCGTCCCGTCAATGTGACCGAGTGCGTAGGTGGCAAGGTCGGCAGAAATCGCCAAGCCGGTAAGGATGTTTGCCCCCTTTTGCGGCTGCCAGGATTGGCGGATAAGGCTTTTGCCGGTTTCGGTCTGGACCACGGCGAATTCAAGGCGGGTGAGAACGGCCAGCCTTTTGCCGTCGTTGCTCATGGCCAGCGAAAAACCGCCGAGTTTCTGATCCAATGCAACCCGCCAACGCAACTTGCCTGTCGCGGCATCCCAGTGGTAGAGAAAGCTATCCGCGCGAATAATGCCCTTTGAATCAGGTGTGTACAGCAACTGCCCCATATACCCGCCGTGTCGAAACAAAGTCGATCCAATGCGACTGATCGACCCCGGCGGCAGCGGATCGCCGAAACGGTCCAGGCGCGGAAGCGGAGCCGGCTCCGTGGCCTGGGGCGCTTTTGGCGGTGGGTCGTTTGCTTGAGTAAGTTGCGGCGCTTGCCCCACCGGCGCAAAAACCAATCCGCCCACCAACGTCAATCCCCCCAGCGTGCAAACCACCGCGACACAAACTGCCAGTTTTTGCAGCAACACGGCTCGCAAAAGCCCATGCGCCAAAACGGCGGCTGTCCCTGTCGCCGCCTGTCCCGAGACAAACTGGCCTGCCGCCTTGACGGTTTGCAGCACCAAGCGAGCAGGCGTCCCGGAGACTGAACTGAGCGTGAGCGCCATGGCGCCGGCCGGTTCCAGACCACGCCGCGTTAGCCTTCGGCCAAGGAGTGCGCGGCCGCGCTCGAGCCGGCGCGTGAGCGTGCGCAGGCCACAGCCCAATTGCCGGGCCGCTTCGTCTTGCGTCGCACCATTGAAAACGCAAAGCAGCAGCGGTTCACGGTAAACGGTCGGCAACCGGTCCAACTCCTGGGCGAGAATGGCCTGTGCTTCGCGGGCGCTGATCTCCTCCAGCGGATCGGCAACGGTCTTCTGAGCTACCTGATCCTCGCGCCGGCGGCGACGGACGGTCGCCGTGCGGGTTTTGAGGGCCAGCCGATACGCCGTCTGATGCAGCCAACCCGCGAGCGACGCACGCCGCTTCAAGCTGCGAGCTTTGCCGGCCAGCACGAGAAATGTGGCCTGGAAGACATCTTCGGCATCTTCCACCTGAGGCAGCAAGCTCCGGGCAACACGCCAGACGACCGCCCCATGCCGCCAAACCAGGGCGGCAAAAGCGCGGTCGTCACGCTCGGCCAGCCAACGGCCCAGAAGTTCGCCGTCCGACGATTGGTCGTGCCGCGCGGGATCGAGCATGGTGCGCAGGCGGTAAATCAACGTGTCGTAGGGTTTGGCCATTTTTGGGGTCTCGGCAAGGTCGGCAATGATTCCATATTAACAAACTGCCCGCCGAGCACGAAAAAAGGTCATGTTTTTTAGTTGGCCCAAATGTTTGCATGGCATGGACCCCGAAGGGGTCGGATAACAAAGTGGGTTGCGACCGGAGAGGCTTTTTTGACCCTGAAGGGGTCGGATCAACTGCTCTCATGGCGGCGATCCAACCCTTTCAGGGTTGAAGCCTGTCGCATTGCCTGATTGCTTTGATATTCCACTCCTTCGGAGTGGTCAGGCGCCATCAGGACAATCCGCCGTTAACAAGCGCCGCGGCCTGTGCCGTGATGCCGACCCCGAGCGTTTTCCCTGACAGAAGCAGCACGGCGGAACTGGTGGTTGCATTCACCAAAGCGGGAGCGAATGCCTCGATGGCCAACGGCGTGGCTAGCAGCGCCTCCGCGTCCAGGCCCCGTTGAGTCAGACGTCGCTTGAGGTGATCCCGGCCGCGGGTTAGCATTCCCTTGAACGCACCGCCAGTCCAGCCGAGTTGCTGGGCCGCCTCCTCTGGCGTCTGGCCTTCCAGGTAACAAAGGATAAGCGGCTGGCGATATTTCAAGGGCAAGCGCTCCAACTCCTGATGGACAATCCGCCTGACTTCCCCCCAGCTCAAATCGTCTTCCGGGCTAGCGGGCGCCGCGTCGGCGACGGGTTTTTGCGGAAAACGCTTTTTCGAGGCTGCCAATTTCTTTGCCATACGGTAAGCCACTCCGTGAAGCCAACTGGCGACTGAGGCGCTGCTGCGGATCGAGCCGGGGTTGCGAGCCAGCAACAAAAAGCAGGCCTGGCAGACATCCTCGGCATCTTGCGTGTGCCGCAATACGGACCGGCAAACGCCCAGCACCATTGAGCCATGCCGTTTCACCAGCGCGGCAAAGACGCCCTCCTCGCGCTGGGCGACGAAGCACTGGAGCAACTGCTCATCGCTCAGCATCTTAAATTGCTCGGCGGCAAGAAGCTTGCGTAGCGGCACCAGCAAGGATTCCTCTGGTTTTTTTGCCATGCGTCGCGTCCTCGTCCTGGCTACGTGGTCTTCCCTATTAGTGCCCAAAAGGGGCGGGAAGGGAATGACTATTTTGGAAACTTTCTTGATTTTGCCTTTTGGCATGGTGCAAGGCAACATCGCCGTAGAGGTCTTGCCACCTGCCCGTTCCCGATGCCAGCAATTGACAACGGGGGAATTCTGGCTATCTTATAGCTAGAATGCGCTATGAAATAATAATGGCCGACGCCGCTGTTGATGATTTGAATGGCCTCAAGGCTGTTGTGCGGGCAGCGGTTAAGGAAGCCATCGAGCGGCATTTGCGGGATCAGCCGACCAAAACGAGCAAGAGCCGCATAAAACGGTTGCGAGGACTTTCACGTCCTAAGTACCGCTTGCGTGTCGGCGAGGTGCGTGTCTTCTACGATGTCACCGATGACGCAGTGGAAGTCCTAGCCATCGTGCCCAAGTCAGCAGCCCATGAATGGCTTGCCGAGGCAGCAAAACCTGAGAAAAAGAACGGAGAAACCGATGAAAAAAGTGGCACTCTCTGAGGTCAAGGACGATCTCTCCAAATACCTTCACCTTGCAGAAAAAGAGGGAATCGTGATCACGCGGCACGGCAAACCGGCTGGCGTTCTGGTGGGTTTTGCCGACGACGATGATTGGTTCGATTATTGCCTTGAAACCGATCCGCGGTTTCTCAAACGCATTGCCGCGGCAAGAGAAAGCCTACGGGCCGGCGGCGGCAAGCGGCTTGAGGATATCGATTGAAAGGGCTGCAAGAAACTGCAAGCAAGGCACACAATAGCCGGGCGTGAGACGCAATCTTCGTCGTTTGTTGTCATCCGTTGTCTGCCGGCAGCATCCATTGTCAGTTTCATGTCATGGGGGTGTGCCGGGGGGTTGAGATGAGACGAAACGCCCTTTGGCCCGTTTCTGAGCTAAACTTGAGTCAGAGCCCAAGTGACTGTAAACCCCCATCACCCGGACGCCTTCGTGAACCATCATCTCACCCATCTGGAAACCCTGGCCGCTCAAGCAAACCCTGACGGCGGCTATAGTTACAGCCTCGGCCATCCGACGCATATCGAGCCAACTTGCCTGGCCTTGCTCGCACTGTCCGTCGAGCGTCAACGCTTCGGCGATGCCATCGACAAGGGCCTGGCAGCCCTCCGGCGCTGCGCCGACGCCGACGGCGCCTTTCGTTTGCCCTATACCCGTGAAGAAGCGGTCTGGCCCACGGCCATGGCGCTGCTCGTCTTGAAGGTCCTTGATGCACCGCGTGACGAGATTGAAAAAACGGCGTCTCGCTTGCTCGGGCTGCGTGGACGCATCGTCGAGAGCCAGGAAGCCGGTGAACATCAGGATATCGACCTCAAAATCGTCGGTTGGCCCTGGGCAGAGGGGAATTTTTCGTGGGCCGAGCCGACGGCCTGGGCCTGCCTGGCGCTGCGGCACGCAGGTTACGGCAGCCATCCTCGCGTCGAAGAAGGCATCCGGCTGCTGCTGGATCGGGCGTCCGATGAGGGCGGCATCAACTATGGCAATCGCCGCGTGCTGGGGCGGATTACCGAGCCGATACCTGGGCCCACTGCCATGATGCTGCTGGCCCTGCAAGGACTCGACGATCAACCACGGGTGGCCGCGGCAGTGCGCGTATTTGCTGCGGCCTGTCCATGGGGATGATCTGGAGCATTTGTGCTGGGTGAAAATCGCATTGCACTCGCATCGGCAATACGAAGGGGTTGGAGAGGCGCTGGCGGGGTTGGATGACGCAATTGTCGCGGCTCATGAGAAGAGGTTGGGGACAAATTGGGTGCGGCCGGCGCCGGTGCGTCAGGCGCTGACGGCACTGGCGTTGGGAGTGGAGAAAAAGAGTCCGTTTGAGGGGGTGCCGCAATTAGCGGGGGCGGAAGAACGGCACGCGGAGCGTGCCTACTACAATAAGCGGAAGGCGCTCGGGGAACGGTTTGGTTCGTGGTTTCGCGGGATGGCCATCAAGGCCGTGGGGCAAATGCGGCAGGTCAATGTGCCCAGCCAGGTTCATATCGCTCGCGCGGACAGCTATGACGACGATCTCGCGGCCGTGGTGCAGATGCAGTATGAGCATTTTCGGGCGACGGTGCCGTTGGCCGGCAAACGCGTCGTTCTCAAGCCGAACCTGGTCGAGTATCATCGCGACAAGGTCATCAATACCAATCCGCGCGTCGTGGCGGCCGTGATCGAACTATGCAAGCAGCGAAGGGGCGAAGGAGATCATCGTCGCCGAGGGGCCGGGCCACTGGCGCAACGTCGAATATCTGGTCGCCGCCAGCGGCCTGGGCGATGTGCTCAAGGAGCATGATGTCCCTTTCATCGATCTCAACCACGACGAGCCGGTCAAGACGCCGAACCTGGGCCGGCTCACGGGGCTGGAATACCTCTACCTGTCGCGAACCATCGCGACCGCCGACGTGGTCATTTCGTTGCCGAAGATGAAGACGCACCACTGGGCCGGGGCGACGCTGTCGCTGAAGAACCTGTTCGGCACGCTGCCCGGCATCTGCTATGGTTGGCCGAAGAACGAGCTGCACTGGCGCGGCATCGACAACAGCATCGTGGACATCGCCCTGACGCGGACGCCCGACCTGGCCATCGTCGACGGCATCGTCGGCATGGAAGGCGACGGGCCGCTCAACGGCACCGCCAAACACATGGGCGTCCTGGTGATGGGCAGCGATCTGCTGGCCGTGGACGCGACTTGCTGCCGGCTGATGATGCTCGATCCGGAGCGGATTGGGTATCTGGTGCTGGGGGCGAGCAGGAAGCTGGGTCTGCTCAAGGCGGCGCAGATTCAGCAGGTCGGCGAAGCGATTGAGGGATTGGAGAAATCATTTGAGACGGTGCCGCATTTTCAGGGGATTCGGGTGGTGCCAAAGGCGATTTCGGCATAGACAACAAAAAAAGTGGGCCCACGGGTGGGGGAACCCGTGGGCCATGGGGGAAAGGAGCGGGGGTGTGATTCAACGTCGCTGCATCGTGTATTCGATGCCATCCCGCACTACGCGGAACGAGTCTTGGTTGGTCCAGTTGATTTCGGAATTCATCTCGCGGTTGAGGCTGGGCAGCACCAACGTGAGGCGGCCGTCCGTCAGCGTGTAAGTTCCCTCGCAAGCACCGTTGCGATCCTCGAACAGGACCGTGCCGTCTGGCCGCAAAGTCACACCGGCGAAGTCGCGTTGACCATTGCCGTTGCTCCAGCTTTGCGTCCAGGTGCCTGTCACCACACGGCCGCTGCTGACGGGCCGGCGGCCGCGGGCCATGACCTTGGCCACGAATTCGCGCACCTCGGTGACATCGACCGCGAAGCTGTCGGAGCCGTTGCCACCCGAGGTCACGCCGACCAGCTCACCCTTGGCGTTGACCACCGGGCCGCCCGAATCGCCTGAGGCAGTCCTGAGCGTGGAGTTGAGCAGCGAGGTCTCCAGCTTCTGCTGCACGTTGTTGTAAAACACGATGCGGAAGGATTTCTGGGCGACCTTGCCGGTCCGCATTTTCCACAGCGTGCCTTCCTCGATCGGCTGGCCGGCCAGGCCGGAGTTGCCGATGGACAGGACCATATCGTTAAGCTTGGCGCTGGTCTCGGCCAAGGTCAGCACCCCGACGTTTTCGGGCAGCGTTTCGAGCTGGACCAACGCCAGATCGCGTTTGGCGTCGCGGGCGATCACCTTGCCCTTGATGACCAGCTTGTCTTCCAGCTTGAGGTACTCTCGGGCGGCTGTGACAAGCTGACCGTCCCTGAACAGCGGGAACATGACCTCGGCGTCGACCTGGGCGCCGACGACGTGCTTGTTGGTGATGACCAACCGTTGTTCGCGATCGACGACCCAGCAGGTCCCGTCGCCGCTGCCGGGGACATAAATCCAGCCCGTGGCTTGCAGCGTCTTGGTGAAAAGCGCCGCGTCGTCGGCTCGCGCGATGCTTGTTGTCGACAGGCAAAGCAATAAAACTGCCGTCCCCGTCAAACGCTTCGTATTCTTGGTGAGTTGAGCCAACATGGTCGTCTCCCCGTTATCTGCTCTCGCAGGTTGCTTGGTGTTAAAGCTCTCCATCCAACTTCACAAACGACGAAATTGCGGGTTGTGACGGAAAATCGCGGAATACCGGGAAGAAAGGTGATACGGCGGTCGAGATTTGATAAATTGGCAGGGAGTCAGTGTTTCAAGGACAGGTCCAGCTCGGCAAGCCGGACCTACTCAGCGAGGTATGAACGTGCATACACGGCGATGGCGAATCTTGGCCGTTCTTGGTTGCTTGTTGTCAGCCGCGGTCGGTGGGGCATTTCCCTCACCAGTCAAGGTGATGGCCGGGGAATTGGGCGAGGTAACGGCCCTGTTTTTTTTGCCTGACGGCAAAACGGCCATTGCCACGGGGCAAGACGATAAACTGCACATTTACGACGTGGCCACCGGCAAAAAACGCACCTCCATTGCCGCACACAAAAATGGCGTCTGGGCGGCGGCGCGATCGCGCCGGACGGCAAGCACATCGCCACGGCCGGGGCCGACAAACTCGTGCAACTTTGGGATACCGCCGAGCTCAAGCCGATCCGTTCGTTTGCCGGCCACACCAAGGAAGTGCTGGCGGTCGCCTTCTCGCCTGACGGCAAGACCCTGGCCTCCGGCGGGGCGGACAAGACCATCCGCACCTGGGATGTTGCAACCGGCAAAGAGATAAAAGTGTGGCACGGGCATGAACTCACAGTGCTTTCCGTGGCGTTTTCTCCGGACGGCACGATGATCGCCTCCGCGGGCATTTGCAGCGTGACGATTCCCGGCTTTGCGCAGGGGGGCACGCATTCCGATCAGGTGCGTCTTTGGGACGCCCAGACGGGCAAGGAGGTGCGCCAAACTTGGCCAACCCGGAACGACGGTGTGTTTCACGCCCGACGGCCGTGGGTTGGCCGCGGCGGGCTACTTTGTCTGGGGCACGGCGTTAGACCGCGCCAATGCCACCGTCAATCGCGGGACCAAGGCCTGGCTGGGATCCCCGGCCAAGGACACGCCCTGGATGACCATGAATGGCAGCGGCGGCACCATCGCACTGTCGCCGGACGGCAGGCTGCTGGCACTTGCTTTTGGCAGCAGGCAGCACATCATCACCAAGTTCGGCGGAAAATTCAGAGGGAGCACGGAAGTTGACAACCAAAAGGTCAGCATCTGGGAAACCGCCACCGGCAAGGAGATCATGCAGGTTCGCGAGAGCGGAGCGACCGCCGTGGCGATTTCTAGCGACGGCACGAAACTGGCGGCAGGCACGACGCTGGGCCAGGTCCATTTCTGGGACCTGGCGCCGAAGGCCGACGCCGGTCAAACGCCTCCACTCGCAGGCCCTGAACTGGAAAAACTTTGGGCCGACCTGGCCCAAGATGCCGCGGCGCCTGCCCATGCCGCGATTTGCACGCTGAGTGCGGCGGGCCAGCCCGTGGTGGTGTTTCTCAAGGAAAAACTCCAACCGGAGAAACCGGCAGGCGGCCAGGTCAATAATTTACTGATCAAACTTGACAGCGAAAAATATGCCGAGCGCGAAGCGGGCTTCCGCGACCTGAAAAAACTGGGGCCGGCGATCGAGGGTGAGTTGCGCAAGGCATTGGCCGCCGACAAGGCATCGCCCGAGGTCCGCAAACGCGTGCAGAAGCTTCTGGACGACTGGGAAAAACGCCCGGCCTCGCCCGAAGAACTGAGGCACATCCGAGCGCTGCAGGTTCTGGAACGGATCGGCGACGCCCAGGCCCGTGCCGTGTTGCTACGGCTCGCGGACGGCACGCCTGGATCGTGGCTGCCCGAACAGGCGCGACTCGCATTGAATCGGCTTGATGTTCGCCAGCAGTTTGCAAAATAAAAGTGTCCTTTCACCCTGAATGAAGGAGCTGGCGCATGCGGCTTTTTCTCACTGCCGAAGACGACACGGCGACCTGCATTGCCTGCGAGGGCGATGTCACCCAGGCCCAGTTTCCCTCCAATGCGTTCAATCCTTTGGAGGACCTGCTTGGCCCTGATTGCTACAGCCGGCGCGTCATTGTCGATTTCAACCAAACCAGCTTTATTGACTCCAGCGGCGTGGGCTGGCTGATGATCTGCCACAAGAAGTTCCTGGTGGCGCGCGGCAAACTGATCCTGCATTCCGTGCCACCGATGGTCGATCAAGTTTTGCGCGTGCTGCAATTGCATCACGTTCTTACCATCAAACCTGACCTGGCCAGCTCTCTGGCCTGGGCCCAGCAGGAGAGAACCAAGGGATGACCACATCCAGTGGACTAGCATCGGCCCTGCCCGCCGCCGAGGAAGTGGACGTATCGCTTTGGATCGACGTCGCTTCCGAGGATGTGCCGTACGTCGTCCACGGCCTGCTCGAGCACGGTTGTGGTCTCGGTGTCAGCGACATGTTCTTTTGTGCCGAGGAGCATTACTGCGGCGTTTCCGGCCGTCACCTTGGCCTTTGGCAGCCGCTCAGCCAGGTCGACGCAGATATGGGTAAACGCTGCATCGCCCACATCAAGTCGATGGCCGGCCTGGACATTACGGAGCATCGCCGGCCGATGGACGGACGTTGGATGCTGCAGCGGTCCAACGGCGAGACAGTGGACCTGCGCGTCAACACCTTGCCGACTTTGCATGGCGAGGACTGCACGTTGCGATTGCTGTTGCGCGACACCCAGCTTTTGTCGATTGACAGGTTGGGCCTCGTCCAGCGCGACCACAATAACCTGGTGCAGTTGCTTAACAATCCCAGCGGCCTTATCCTGGTCACGGGGCCGACGGGCAGCGGCAAGACCACGACGCTTTATGCGTGTGTCAACTACCTCAACAATGGCCAACGCAAGATCAACACCATCGAGGATCCTGTCGAATATGCGATACCCAGAATCCGCCAATCGCAAGTCAACCCGACCATCGACCTGCACTTCGCCGAACTGCTCCGCGGCGTCTTGCGGCAAGCGCCCGACGTGATCATGATCGGCGAAATCCGCGACACCGAAACGGCGGCCATTGCGGTGCGGGCAGCCAACAGCGGCCACCTGGTGCTGGCGACGCTCCACGCCCCGATCGCGGCCGCCGCCGTGCAGAGCATGCTCAGCTTTGGCGTGCATCCCTACCAGCTCGCCAGTTCATTGCTAGGCTGTGTCTCGCAACGCCTGGTGCGGACGCTCGATCCGGCCACGAAGACAGCCTACGACATGAGCATGGTGCCTGGCATTTTCGACGTGGTCAGGCAATGGTTGCTGCCGGGCGAAGGCGAGACGATCTATGGTCCACGTCAAGATGGCCGCGCCGCCACGCATGGCTACAGCGGCCGCACCGGCGTTTTCGAGGTGATGCCAATCACCACAGCCATCCGCGGCCTCATCATGCAGGAGCAACCAACGCCGATTCTGCGCCGCCAAGCAGTGCAAGAAGGCCTGATCGAGATGCGCCAGGCGGCACTGCTCAAAGTGGCTCGCGGCCAGACCAGCATCGAGGAGGTGTTCCGGGCGATACCGGCGGAGTATCTTAATGTGGACTAGAACGAAAATGGGCGAAGTTTTTTCGGTCACTCACGCAGGCTATCGCGCTGCCGATCTGCCGCGGGAGTTGCAGCCAGTTGCGTGACCCCCGCTGTCGAAACGGTTTCCGGAAGATGCCGACGCAGAGGCTCGAGGTAGGCTGCGTAATGCTTCCAGCGGCCGACCGAAGTGGTGTAGATCGGCCGGCGCACCTGCAGGACGCTGGCCGAGCTAACGGGCCGAGGGTTCGCGTGAAACGCCATGCAGCGATCCTGCCACTCTAACCCGCAAAAAGCAATTAACTCCCGGCTGATTTCCTCCTGCCGGGTCACCAGATCTTCATAGCGAACTTCCATCTGACGCATCGGCAAGACACGCTGCCAATGGGCCATGAGCCGTTCATACTCCCGATAATACAGCGCAAGATCTTCAAGGGAATGGGAATAGGGAGCGATTTTGAAATTCTGACAGTAGCAGGAAAGGCATACATCGCGAGGGTCGCGCCGGCAGTGGATGACGCGTGCCCTGGGAAAGAGCAAAGCGATGATTCCCAGGCACAAAAAATTATCCGGCATTTTGTCCACGACACGCGTCGCCGTCGGGCCAAGTTTGGACAGAATGATTCAGGTAACCATCCGCCAACTCGCGCACCTCAAGATCACGAATAATCCGCATACTCGCCGGATAGCCGCCCAGGGTTTTGCCTTTTTGCGTCAGCGCCGCTACCACATTGGCCATATCCTTGAGCTCGCCGGCTCCCTCAACTTGCGAATGGCTGGAGAGGATGTGCGCCACCAGAGTCGTGCCCGAACGCGGCATGCCGACCACGAAAACCGGCACCTCACTGTCACTGCCCATTTCGCGCCGCGCCTCAAAATAGGCTCCGTCGAAGGTCGCAATGAGCGCGTCAACCAGCTTGGAGTGTGCCGCACCATGGAAGGCTTGACTAGTTTGCTCCAACCACGCTTTCCGCAGGGCATTGCCTTGCCGGTAATGGTCGAAGGCATTGTCCCACATTCTGGCGCCGATCGAATACATCACCCAGAGTCAGGTGAAGTGAACTGCGGTCAGGCAAGGACAGCAGACTGTCGTTTGCCAGCGTGCGGATACGGTCCAGGTCACCCTCTGAAAACGCGTAAAGGCCCTGAGACACGAATTGACCCAGGTTCCACCAGGCCAGGGCATGACGGGGATTGAGGCCCAACGCCTTCTCGTAACGGGCCAGCGCCTCGGTAAATCGGCCTTGTTTTTTGAGGACATCTCCCATGGCGACATGCGCGTCGGCCAACCGCGGGTTCAGCCGTAGCGATTCCTCATAATGGGCCAGTCCTTCGCTGAGCAGGCCCTGGTCCACCAGCACGCCCGCGAGGTTGAAGTGGGCCTGGCCAAAATGGGGCTTGAGCCTGAGAGCCTCCTGAAGGTGCAGCGCCGCTTCGTCGAGCTTGCCCAGCCCCTGCAGCGCCAGACCAAGGTGAACATGGGCTTCGGGAAACACCGGTTGCAGCCGCAACGCTTTCTCGCTGCATGCCCGCGCTTCTTCAAACCGTTCCAGCAGACAATTCACGTAGCCAAGGTTGTTGCAGGCGTCCGCATGGTCCGGCTCCAGCCGCAGGGCTTGCTGGTAACAGGCCATCGCGTCCTTGACACGTCCATTTTCGTTGTAAAACACACCCAGGTTGTTGTAATGGTTGGCCTTGCCGGGCTCAAGCCGCAGCGCCTGCTCCATTCTGGAAATGGCCATGTCCAGCCGGCCTGATTGGAATGCGACCGCCGCCAGCAGACTCCAGACCTCGGATTCATTTTGGTTGACCGCAAGCGCGCGCTGGCCCAGCTCTTCTGCCCGCCCGAGTTCGCCTCGCTGGTAGCAATGCCAGGCCTCGGACCACATGTTGCGAAAGAGATCCAGCATATTCATGAATCGTCCGTCCGCCGCCAAGAACTCCAAACCCTAGCCCATCAACCATTACACCGTGTGCGGCGGCCGTTGGATGCTGTGAAAAACATGATTATTGACTACGCATTTCTCCCTATGCCAATCGGGGCCCGGCAAGGCACGACATTCCGTATTTGCGGCATCAACGGCTTGTCACGACACTCCTGGCCGCGGGCAAATAAGTTCGCAACAGGTCTTTGAAGGTCTGAGCGGCCTGCGACCGATGACGAATACGAGAGATACACGAGCCTTGCCAACGGATGAGCAAACATGATGAGCAAATACCGGCTTTGGCGATATGTGGTGTTACTGGTTATCGGGTTGATGGTGCCGACGCAGGCCCAAGCAGGCCCGTTTTTTGGGGAATGGAGCTGGTGCTGGCATGCGGGGCGGGAATGCCCGCACGGTCAGTATTCGCCGCTGCATTACTGGATGCCGGAGTTTTATGAGATTCGTGCTTGCGTTTGCCCTTCGAACCTCGATCAATTCCTGGTAGGACCGCTGCCGCAAATGCCGCCGGGCTATGAAACCATGCCGTACCGCTGCCAGAGCACGCCGGCGACTGGTTCGTCGCCTTACGCGAACCCAGCGGCCTATTACGGCCGGGCAGTGGTGCGGCAATAACATGGATGGCTGTTTTGTCACCGCACCAACCCGAAGTGTAAGCGAGGCAAGACGCGGATGCTCACTTATGCTTCGGGTTAGTGTCGGCGGCACTCAATTATGCCGCAGGGCTTCAATCGGGTCCAAACGGGATGCGCGGAAGGCGGGATACCAGCCGAACAAAACGCCCACCCCTACGGCGACGCCCAGGGAAAGGAAGATCGAGCTGGGGTCAAGCTGAGCCGGCAGCGGCGATTTCATGAACAGCTTGGTCACCATGGGCACGCCGAACACCAGGGTCAGGCCCGAAAGCGTCCCAAGCAAGCCGCCGATGGTGGTTTGCACCACCGCCTCGATAATGAACTGCATGGTGATGTCTCGTCGCTTGGCCCCGAGGGCTCGGCGAATGCCGATTTCGCGCGTCCGTTCCGTGACCGTGGCCAGCATGATGTTCATGATGCCGATGCCGCCGACAAGCAGCGAGATGGAGGCGATTACCGCCAGCAGCATGTTGTAGCGATCACGGGCCCGCTCCGCCTCTTCCAGGCGGTCGAGCGGAATGGAAACCTCCCAATCCTTTTTGGAGTGGTAACGCTCCAGGAGGTCGCGAACCACGTCGCCGGTGCTTTTCACCTTGGAAATGTCATTGATGGTGAGCGTGATCTGGTGCAGTTCCACTTGCTCGGCGGTGCGGCTGCCGCCCTGGCGGATAATTACCTTTTCGCCAAAGCGCACCCGGCACGTGCGAATAGGTATGTAAATGTCGTTGTTGAAGTCCTCCGCCGCCTGGCCGCCGCCTAACGTTCCCCGCGGCATACGGTCATTGATGACCCCCACCACGGTGTACTGCTCCTTGTTCAAAACCACTGTTTGGCCAACGACGTGTTCGAACGGGAAATAGCGTCTCGGCCACACCCGCGCCCAGCACGATCACGAGCCGAAAGAGATTGTCGTCGCCCAGGTCTTTTTGATCCTCGCCGTCAACCAGGAATCGGCCAGTCGCCATCTCGAAGCGGTTGATGCGCTGGTAATCCTCGGTGGTGGCGACGACACGGGCGTTGAAAACCTTGTCCAGATGCCGGACTTCCTGGGGAAAAATGCGCATCGGCACCTTGCCGATCACCGTGTCGATGGTTGTCGTGCAGCGCTCATAGTCATCCCAGGTCAGGCCATAGCGCGAGACCCACGTGGTCTTGCTTCCTGCCGCCGTGGTGTCCATCGGCTTGACGCTGCGGATGATGACGTTGGTGGTCCCCTGGCGGCGAATGTCTTCCAGAGCGTCCTCCATGCTGCCCTTGCCGAAGGCCATCAAGGTGATGACCGCCCCGGTGCCGATGATGATGCCGAACACCGACAGCACGCTGCGCAGCTTGTGCAGCCACAGGCTGCGCAACGCCAGCGAAAGACTGCGCCGGCCACGCTCCCAAATCAGCATGTAGGCGAATAGCGATGCGATCAGTATCAGGCCGCAAACGATCACCAGCAAGAGCAGGAACCAGCCGAGCGCGGCCGCCAGGTGTGCCAGATCCAATTGCAGTTTCATGGTAGAGCCCTTGTCAACGCGTCAGAAGGTCGGAAGAGGGAGCGGTGGGCAAGGCGGCAACAGGCGGCGCGGACGTTTCCTGGTCCTGGCGAACATCCGACTCGATGTGGCCGTCGCGCATGCGGACCACGCGCGCCGGCCCAGGCGGCGATGTCGTTTTCGTGGGTCACCATGATGATCGTCTTGCCGGCGTGGTTGAGCTTCCGCAGCAGCCGCATGATTTCGTCGCTGGTGTGGGAGTCGAGGTTGCCGGTCGGCTCGTCGGCGAGGATGACGTGCGGATCGTTGACCAGGGCGCGGGCGATGGCCACGCGCTGCTGCTGGCCGCCGGAAAGCTGCGTCGGCCGATGGTCGAGGCGTTCCCCCAGACCGACCATCTCCGCCAGGGAGATGCAGCGCTGCCGCGTCTCGGCGTTCAGCTGGCAACCTTGGTACAGCAGCGGAATTTCGATGTTCTCAACGACCGTATATTGCGCCAGCAGGTTGTACGACTGAAAGATGAAGCCGATGTAGCGGCTGCGGCACATCGGACAGCTGATCGTCCTCCATCTTGGAAACGTCGTCAGGCCCAAGAAAGTATTGGCCGCTCGAGCACCGGTCCAGGCAGCCGAGCAAGTTCAGCAGGGTCGACTTTCCCGAACCGGAGGGCCCCATCAGGGCGATGAAGTCGCCTTCCTCGAATTCCAGGCTTATACCGCAGACCGCTGGAACTATCACCTCATCCATTTGGTAGTTTTTGACCAGGTTAACAATGCGGGCAATGGCGGCCATGGTGCGTACTCGGCGGGTTAAAAGGCTGTTGATCAGTCCGCTATCTGGATGCCCATCTCACGCATTTTCTGGAGGGCACTTGCTCTCTTGGCGGGATCGGGAATGGCGTTAATCATGTCGCGGCGCTCGGTTGGTGAGGCTGCCCTGAAGCGATCCATCATCTGCTGCATGGGGTTGGGCGCATCGCCGCCCGGCGCGCCGCCGGCGCCCTGCGGATTGGGGCCGCCCGGAAAACCAGGCCCCACGCCGACTTCAACCTTCTTTTTGCCGCCTTTTTTGGGATCGCCGTCGCCGGAGTCGCTTTCGGTTTTGGAGCGGGGTTTGCCAGCTTTCAGATCGCTGTCTTCAGGCAGCAAAGGCCTCGGATTGAGCACGACGCGCTCGCCTTCCTTGACGCCGGACCTTACCTCCACCTCGCGCTCGTTGCTCATGCCCACAACGATGTCGCGCAATTCGGGATAACCGTCGTCACTTACAACAAAACACTTGCCGTTGGCGCCGCTTCTGATATTTCCAAGCACGGCCTGGATCGGAATCACCAGCACCGGTTCGGGGGTCTGGTGGGCGAGGATGGTCACCTCCGCGTTCATGTCCGGCTTCATGCCTTCAATCAATTGGCCGTCTATGCTCACCAGGGTCTTGTAGACTTTCACGTCGGAGGCGAAGAAATCTATCTGCGAAGCGACCGAGTCGATAAACTTGATGTGGCCCGAAAGTTGGCGGTTGGGGAAGGCGTCCAATTTGATGACGGCCGTTTGCCAGGTGCTGGGGTCCTTGGAGTTCAGTTCGTTGTGCAGATAAGAAACAAAGGCCTCGGGGACGCGGACGTTGGCGAGCATGTGCGTCAAATCGGGGATGCGCATCATCTTCTGGCCTTCGCGGACGGGCTCCCCCTGGGACACAATCGACTGCTGGACGCCGCCGCCGCCGCCTTTGACTTGCTCGGGAACGAAATAGATCACCAGGCCGTCTTGTGGAGCATAAACCTGGCACTTGGTAATTTGATCTTCGATGTCTTTTTGCTTGACAACCTCCTGGTCAAAAACCGAACGCGCGGCGTTGCGGTTGGCCGCGTCCTGAGCAAGCGTCGACTTGTTTTTCAACTGGCTCTTCTCAAGGTTATGGTCCGCTTCACTTTTCTTAGCCGTGAAGTCCTGCACCGTGCGTTTGTAGGTGTAATCGACGAGCACTCGCTTTTGTTCCTCGCATTTGGAGAGCGTAATGGTGGCGGCATCCACGCGGTTGGCATCGGCGTCGGCCTGGACCTTGCTCATCAGCCCCTTGATGGCCATGCGGCGGGACCAGGAGGCTCTTTCCTTCCAATCCTCGAGGTCGGAACGAGCATTTAAGATGCTGCCTTCCACATCATTGAGGGCCTGCTTGTAATCGCCGTTAATGTACTTATCCAGATCGAGCACAGCGAGATCCCGCGCGTTGATCGCTTGCTCGATTTCAATCGTGCCCTGCACCTCGTCGATTTTGTATTTCTCGTCGGCCGTGACCCAGTCCGCCCTGCGTTGGTCCACGACGATGTTTTGCGATTTGAGAGATTCGACCAGCCCGGAGTCATCGAGCTCCATGACCTTCTCACCCTTCTTGACCTGGGTGCCGTTGTCGACGAGCCATTTGATCGTGGTGGCGAAATTGCTGCCTTTGGTGCCGTTGCGAACCTGGCAAACAATGTCGCCGTTCTTGGCAGACTCCAGCGACCCCCGCGCGACTACGGTCACGGGCAGCACCCTGCGTTTGACAACGGCTGTAGGCCCGGAGAACGCTTCTCGGCCAAGGAGGCTGCCCGAGTAATACAAGGCGCCACCCGCGACGAGCACGATCAGCAATCCCCCGCCCCCGACTACAAGGCCCTTGCGGCGGTTACTCCAACCTTTGGCTCGCGGCAGGCGCGAGGAGCCGTGCGCGAAAGAAGGATTCAGCAGGTCCTGAGGTGGATGGGGGGGGGACACTTCTGGCGTCGTCTGCGGGGGTTGAATACTCATTGGTCCAAACTCCTCGATCATCCAAAGATAACAACTCAAAGTCCTGGTACAGCTGGATGCGGGTGGTAAGATAGCTGAGCCAGATATCGTACATTTTCGTTTGGGCGTTGTTCAGGCCGCTCAACGCTGTCAGGTACTGGTTCGTGAGTGCCGCGGCGGTTCCAGCGCCGCTCGTGCCCGTGCTTTTGAGCTGGTCAGGGTCCGCCGGGGCGACAATGACCTCCAGGGCACTCTCCACCTGGGAGTACAGCGATTGCAGCAACTTCTGTTGAATCTTATAGTTTTCCGCGAACAAATGCAACTGTCTTACGTCAAAACGGACCTGGGCGGCGATGCTATCCTCCAGATTCATCAGGTTGCGCCGCGCTTGCTGGTAATTTATGATGGATGTGCGGTAGGCATTGCGCTGGGCGAGGCGGTTGAGCGGCAGCTGGAAATTGATGCTCAATTGCTGGGTGGTGCCCGCCCCGGAAAAGGCAAATGGGTTGTTGTTGCCGGTCGGCGTCGCGCTTGCCAGGTTGTACTGCGTGTTAAAGACGCCCAGGAGCGCGTTGGCGCTGACCCGCAGTTGCCGCCAGGCGTCCTGGACCTGGGCGCGGGCATTCATCATGTCCCAGCTGTTGGTCAGGGCTAACTGGACCGCTTTCTGCCTGCGCCAGATCCACGTCAGCCGTCAAGTAATCGATGTCGTCGATGGGCACCGACGGCAATGCCGGCCACAGCTTGATGACGGAGGCAAAACGCTCGTTGCGTGCCCAGGCTAGCACCGCCTGCCCCGAATAAGCGAAAAGCCGAAACAACTTGGTTTTCTGCAAGCGGCGCTGCTCTTCCTGCGGCAGCTTCTCCCAGGGCCGGGTTTCGTAGCGGCGCAACTCCTGCTCGAAGGAACCCAGATCCATTTCGAATTCCGCTTCGCTCATACTCCTTGCGTCCTGCTCGGACAAGGTTTTGCCCTTCATTTCCAAATCGGTCTTGAGTTCCAGCAGGACGCGGTGCTGCTCTTTCAGCTTGATTTGACGGTCTTTCAAGCCGTCGTCCGTCAGCTTGGCCCAAACCTGCCAGGAATCCGGCAGCTTCTTCTGGAATGCCGTGCCCCGGAAAAGCGGCTCCGTTGCGGTGATTTTCAGAAACTCCCCCCGCAGTTTGTCCGGCGCCAACTGATCTTGCTTGTCCACGAGTTTGTAAACCACGTCCGCTTCGGCCAACACTTCGTAATAGCGATCGAGCTGACGGGTAATCGACCTTGCCTGCGAATCATCCAGGATGAGCGGCATGTTCACCGGCACGCCTAGCACCTGCTTGAACTGGTCCAGGGCGTTGTTCACAAACTGCTCATCCGTCAGCACCGTGTTCCGAGCTGAAAGCAACTGGCTGCGGACCTGGTCGACTTGCAGCGGCGAGAACTGACCGCCTTCCTGGTAACCCTCGTAAATCAGCAGGGCCTTTTCCAGATCCTGGACCAGCTTTTTGTCGATGGCCATGTCGCATTCGCGAAACACCGTGGGCAAGTAGGCGACGAAACTACCGGAAACGTCTGTGCTGGCGATATTCAGGGCGGCCAGAGTGGAAATGGGGCTGGCGCCGCCGATGTTCGTCCCGCCCAGGGCACCCGGCAGCTGGTAGCCAAAGGCGATGGTCGAGTAAAACTGCTCGCGGAAACGAGCGAAACTGCGCACCGAATAAAGCAGACTGCGCTCCGCCTGCGTGAGCGGCTCCAGGGTCACGGCCTGGCCGCCGCCTTGCAAGAACGGCTGCACCAGGTTGAGATTGAACAACGACCCGCTGCTGAATCCCTGCGGCCCCGTGAAGTTGAAAACCACTGTGTTGGCCAAACCGACAGTCAGCAATGCGCCCGTGCTGAACAGCTTGCTGAAGCTGGTGCCCGAGGTCAAGGACCAGTTGTTTTGCTCTCCCGTCACCGTCGCGGGGCCGGCATACTCCCGGATGGCGGTTTCCGAGGCCGCCCACTGGTAGGCGAAGCTAAACCTCTGCTGGGTCACAGGCAATGCCTGCTGGTACAATTGTTCGCGAAATGTCTGATACACCCGGCTGTTGACGACGCCAAGTTGGACGCTTTGCTCCATATTGAGCAGAAAACCGGACGTGGGCGACGAGAAAGGCGCGTCGAAAAGAGTCTTGACCGGTCCCCGGCGGCTTTCAGTGTCGGCTCGGCCGCCGCCAACGTCAGGTCGCTCCAGCCGCTCCGCATACTTCTTGTCGAGTGCCGACAACACGTCTCGGTTCTCAACATCCCACTGCTTGATCATGTCCAGATAGCCCGTGCCTTCCACGTTTTTGACTCCACTGGCGCCAGGCTGCTGCGGGTGCGGATTTAATTTCCACGACGCTTCATCATCGGGAGGCATCGGCGGACGGTCGGGATTGGTCGGATCGGCGAAGCGCGCACGCGGGTCGGGATAGACGTGGAATTGCTCTATCTTCCACTCGGGATACTTGTCCTTCTCGGCCAGGACGTCATTGACCTCATCGTCCGCCTGCTTGCGGTAGAAGCTGCGCGTGCAACCGTCGATGACTGCCAGGTAGGCCACGGCCAGAAGCAGCCATGCCATCCGACGAAACACTGCTTTTTTGACGCCAGCGAGCCTGAAAGTGCGCTTCTTCATAAAACCCCCACACCGCAAATGCAGAAATATCGGCATCTTAGTTATCGGCAGCAAACTCTTGCTACCTTTGCAAAAACAGGGCGGACCGGGTAAAGTTGGTCAATATGGCTAATCCAACGGGGAGAAAAAAATGCTAGTGGCTCGCATGGCGACGTTGTTGACTGCCGGGATGTTGCTGACCGGTTTGGCCTTCCAACCTGACCCAATCGACCTGAAATACCCACTTGACCTGCAGCTTAAGGTGCTTGCTGCGGACGTCAAGAATCCCCATTATCGTCAGGCTGGTTCTTGAAAAGATGTTGGCCACCGACCTGGCCGCCGAGTGGCAGCGCGCCACGACGGCCGACAATGCGGAGAGCTTCCTGCAAAAACACGGCGGCAAGGACAAGGTCTTCGCCGATCCGGACCTGAAGCAAGCTTACGAGCGCCGGTTGCAAATTCGCAACGATTTTTTGGACTTGATGCGTGAGGGCTACAAACGGTTCAAGTTAATGCCGCCTTTTGACAAAGGCGCCAAGGCTGAGGCCGCATCCCCGACGGTCAAGCAACCGGTCCTGGCAGCGATGGCTTTGCGTTGCATCCCACTTTCGCCTGAAGCCGCCCGGCAGTGGCCCAGTTTCCGCGGCCCGACGGGCCAGGGACATGCGCGCGAAACGGATTTTCACCTGGAATGGACCAAGGATGGACGCAATATCGTTTGGCGCGTCGACGTCCCGGGCAAGGGCAACTCGTCGCCGATCGTTTGGGGTGACCGCATTTTCTTGACCAGCTCCGACGACGCGGGCCAGGACGCGCTGTGCATTGCTTCCGCCGCGGCGATGGCAAATTGCTCTGGACAGCCAAGGCCCCGCCCACTCCGCCCGAGCCCGGCGTCAGGGATAAGAACGGCTTCGCTACTTCCACACCCGTGACCGACGGTCAGGTGGTAATCAGCTTCCTGGGCTCCTGCGGCCTGCTGTGCCACGATTTCGAAGGCAACCTCCTCTGGCGCCACGACCTGAAGATCGGCACCATGCACGGCACCGGTTCCAGCCCAATCCTCTACAAGGACACGGTGATTCTGGCACAGGACCAGAATCAAAACGACTCCATTTTTCTGGCGCTCGACAAAAAGACTGGACTTGTAGCCTGGAAGGCCAAGCGGGTGGCGCGGCACGACCTGGAGCACGCCGGTGCTGGTCCGCGTCGGCGATCGCGACGAAATGCTTTTGGCCGGCGCCAAAACAGTCAAAAGCTACGATCCGGCAACCGGCAAGGAATTATGGACCTTCAGCGGGCCGACGCACGAGGTCATACCGATGATCGTTGTCGGCAAGGACATGGTGTATTCCGCCTCCGGCCGCAACGGTCCAACCCTCGCCCTCAGGCCGGGCGGCCAGGGCGATATCACCGATAAGGCATTGGTGTGGCGCTCGCCGCGCAGCGGCCCGCACGTGCCGACGCCGATACTGGTCGATGACCTGCTGTTCATGTTCAACGACATGGGAATTTGCAGTCTGTCTGGAGGCTGCGACCGGCGAACTTGTCTGGCAGGAACGACTTGACGATCAATTCTCGGCCTCGCCGTTGGCGGCCGGCGATCGCATTTACGTGCCTGGCGAGTCGGGCATCGTTTACGTTTTCAAGGCCGGCAGAAAGCTCGACATCCTGGCCCGCAACGACATGGGCGAACCAATCCTGGCCTCCCTGGCGGCGATCGATCGGCAACTAGTGTTGCGGACGCAATCGCACCTTGCGCTCATTGGCAATCGCTGATCACGTTTTACCCGGTTCCAGCGCCAACAATTCCGTCAACTCGCGGTGGAGCTGTTTCACCGTCACTGGCCGCACTAGGATGCTTACGCATTTTCGCGATTCGACCTTCTCGATCAGCTCGCGTTGCCTTTCCGAAAAGATCAAAATGCCTGCGCAAAACAGACCCTGCCGCTTGGCCTCGCCCAGGACGCGGTCGAACAGCAGCATCCCATCCTGACCCACCGTGCCGGCGTCTATCACCAGGGCGTCGTAAGGCTGCTGGCGATAGCGGTCAAGGGCCCGCGTCGGATCGGCGGCAATGAAAACGCGATAACCAAGTTCCTTGAACTTGTCGCGCAGGGCGTTTTGCAGACGTTCGTCCTTCTCGACAATGAACAGCGACCGGGCCGACGGCGGGCTTGGCCTTCGATTTGCCTTCCAGCTCCGCGCGCACCTCTTGCATGGCGTCACATAGCTCCGCCGGCTTCTGAAATCGTTGCAAGGGATCGAAGGACATCATCTTGTCCACAAGGCGGAAGAGCGCCGGCGGCCCATTCACCTCGGCCACGCTCAGCGGTTGCACGCTGGTGAAGCGGTCTTTTTTCATCCGTTCATTGCGATCCTTGGTGGGCGGCAGCGGCGGCCTACCCGTCAAACATTCGTAAAGCACGCAACCGAGAAAGAAGATGTCGCTGCGCACATCCCCCGCCGCCGCGCCGGTGGCCAGTTCCAGGCCGGCGTAATCGACGGTGCGGTCGACTTGCGTATTGTCGTCCTTGGCCGGACCCTGATTGGCCTCTGCCAGACCGAAGTCGACAAGTTTGGCGACACGACTGCTGGAGATCAGAATGTTGGTGGGCTTGATGTCGCGATGCGTCAGACCGCGCGAATATGCGTAGGCCAGACCCTGGGCCGCTTCCTCGATGAGCCGCATTGCCTCGGCCGGCTCCAGCTTCTTGCGGATGGTCAAGAAATCGCGAAGGTTGCCGCCTTCCACGAACTCCATGACGATGAAATACTCCTTGGTGGCCTCGTCGCAATTCACCGCGAGGATCTGTACAACGTTGGGATGGTGCATCGCCATCCCCATTTTTCCCTCGCGCTTAAACAGGTCGATCTTGTCTTTCTTCTCTTTCCATTTGTTGCGCAGCACCTTGACGGCCACCACGGTGCCGGTGCGCGGGTCCTCGGCGCGGTAGACTCGGCCAAAGCTGCCGGAGGAGATCTTGTAGAGGATTCTGTAGCCGCCGAAGAAATATCCCGTGCTGTCGTTTTTCAGCAGCTTGGCGCTTTGCCACGGCGTGAGATGGCCTTTGCGCTCCATGAAGCGCAAGAATTCTTCGGTGCTGCATTTGCGGCCGAGTTCCTCCCAGGCTTCCTGGACTTCACTCGGTGTCAGCAACGCCAACCGCACTGCGGCGTCGGCAACAGTCGTTGCGTCAAGAACTGGCATGGCTGGCTTTGGCGTCAAGGGATTGGGACCCACCTATAAAAACGGGCGCGAACTTGCTACCTTTTTATTTTACCTTCCCGGCCAATCCTGCCAAGCGGAGTATTGCAGCGCCGGCGGAATTGGTCTTGCGGCCGCCGGGGGACGAGGTTATAGCACCGCCTCCTGCAAATCTCTGGAATGGTCACAAAGGGAGGTCCGCGGTGCGATCATCGTCGAAGGGCAATCGCGGCGGGGCGCGAAAAATGGCCCGCTGGCTGGTCATGGCCGGCGTGGCTAGCCTCGGATTGTGCGGCTGCGCCAATACCTGGGACGACATCCGCAGCGATGACCGCAGCTTCTCCATGTTCTACACCAGGAAAGACCCGCTAGTTGTGCTGCGCGACAGCACCGACGGCACCAAGCGTGCTTGGGCCCTTGCTCAGTTGCAAGAGCCACTGCAGCATGGCGGCAGCCAGAAAGATCAAGATTTCTACGTCGGCCTGCTCAAAACGTCGGCGACCAGCGATCAGGAATCGTTGTGCCGCCTGGCGGCGGTTCGAACCCTGGGACATTTCAAAGATCCGCGCGCGGCCGAAATCCTCGAAACGGTTTACCTGCAAAACCTGACCTTCGGCCAGGAGGTCAACGGCCTGATACGCCAGGACTGCTTGGTGTCGCTGGCTGATGTGGGTGGGCCGATAGCACTGCGGCGGTTGGTGCTGGTGGCCAAGGAGCCCCCGGCCAATGGCAACGAGGGAGACAAGCAAGAAACGCTCGATCGCCGTCTGACGGCGGTGCGCGGGCTGGCCAAATTCAAGGACCCCGAAGCCGCCGCGACGCTCGCTTACGTGCTGCGGACGGAAAGGGACATTGCCATGCGTGACCGGGCCCACGAATCGCTGCAAATATGCACCGGCAAACGCCTGCCGGCGGATTCGCCCCAATGGGCGGTTTACATTCCGCCAGCGACTACGCAGCCGACCGTGCAACAAATCAGCGGCGTGCAGGGCGGTCCTAACCCGTCAACTTCGCCCGTCGCTCCGGTGCAACAACGCTGACGTTCATCGTTGAAAAATCGGCAAGTAATTATTCGGCACCTGCAAAATGATGCACGCCATCGCCGTGCAATAATGGGGGCAGTGCGGAAACGTGTGCCGATCCCACCACGAGCCGTCGCCGTTATTATGGTCGGCATGGTTGATCAGCTCATCGCGAATGGCGGGATACCACTCGGCCCACTCTCGACCACCGGCGATCCACATCGCCTGCACGGCATAGTAATGGCCGTAGTAATAATGCATCTGCATATCCTGCCGCTGCCAGGGCTGATTTTGATTGGGCCGGCCAGGCCTGCAGAATTGCATCAGGTAATTGAGGCCTCTTTGCACCGCGGGCCCTTCATAAATCCCAGCGCTGTATAGCGCCACCACCCCAGCTGCCGTGCGTGCAAAGCCGGCTTGGCCGAGGTCACGACCGCCCAGGGCGGCCTGGTAGCGAAAGCCGCCGTTGTCGGTCTGCAACCTCATGACGTACTTGGTGCATTTGTCGGCCACCTCGGCCGGCACCGCGAAACCGGCATTTTTGGCGGCGCGCAAGGCCATGATCTGACAAATGGTCACTGAGATGTCGGCGTCGTTCGGGGCGGGATTATAGCGCCAGCCGCCTTCGGGGTTTTGCTTGTCGATGATCAACCGCACGGCCCTTTGCAGCGTCCCCCGCATGCGCTCGCGCAGCTCGGGCCTTTGCACCATGCCGTAAGCCTCGGCCAAAAAAAGCGTGGCGAAACCGTGGCCGTACATCGGACCGTTTTGCATCAGCTGAGGATTGGGATTGAACAAATATCCCGGCGGAGTGTTGCCGGGCCGCTCCTCCAGGCTGACCAAAAACTCGATCGCCTTGGTGACGGCATGGCCAAAACGGCCTCGTCCAGGTTGGTGGCCGCCCGCCATGAACGCCAGGCCGCCCAGACTGGTGATGGCCACATTGCCACGGTGCGGACGCGTGCCAAACGAGCCGTCGGCGTATTGCTGCCCTTCCAGGTAGGCGAGGCCGCGGTCGATGGCCTCCTGCGTGGCGCCATTGATCATACCTCGCGACTGGCTGCCGTCCGGCAACTGACCGTGCTGAGCCATCGCGCTTTGCACCAACTTGGCGCCGCCCAGGGCCACGGCGGCGCAACTCATTCGCTTCAGAAATCGACGGCGATCGATCATGGCTGGTTATCCTTTTTTTGAGCTTGTTCCGCGATCGTCCGGTAGTACTGCTGCAGCGCCTCGTCGTAACGCGGCATGAAACGCTCCTTGGAATAGGCATCCATCTCGAGCCGCTTCGTCAACGGCAAATGGCCCCAGTCATTGCGGTATAACTCCGACGTGATGTTCGTCCTGGGCTGGGCCGGTTTGACGCTGGCCAGGCCGCCGTAAGAACCCGGATCGTCGCTCGGATCCTTGGACTTGGCCTGTCCCTTGTCATGGTCTTTGTCGTCCTTCTCGTCCTTGCCGGCGCCTTTGCCGTCACCTTCCTTGTCCTTGCCTTTGCCCTTGCTTTTTTCCTTGTCCTTGCCGGCTGGCGGCCCGTCTTGCTTGCCGCCCTTGGCTTTACCGTACTCCTGCCCGTCGTCGCCGCTTTTCTTCGGCCCCTGCTGCTGGTCCTGCGGCCCATCACTGGGCATCCCGCCACCTGGCTGGAATTCACCGTTTTTTCGCTGGCTTGCCGTCTTTTTCTTGCTGGCTGACTTGCCCCCCCCGCCACCGCCGTTTGGAGACTGGCTGTTTTGCTTGATCAATTCATCGAGGCCGTCAACGATGTTGCGCTGAATTTTGCGCGTGACATCGCCGGGATCGGCTTTCTTCAAACGATCCTCCGCAACCTGCATGTCCTTGGCAACGCGAGCGACGACGTTGTCGGCTTTGGCATCCGGCTCTTTCTTATCCTTGGCGGGGGGCGGCTGGTCCTGGGCCGACAGAGCAGAGGCCACGCCGGCAAGCACCGCTAACATCAAGAACAGTCGCGGCAATTTCATCGTTTGTCTCCTTCGGCCCTGCCGGCCGTGATCAACTCTCGGAACAGCTGCAAAAGGCGATCCTGTTCGGCGCGAATCTCGTCGAGCTCGGCGCGCTGCTCCGGTGTCAGCTTGTCGAGGTTAGGATGCGCTTCGGCGAAATCCCTGGTGCGTGCATTGACCTCGAGCTGCTCGGACTTAAGCGCCTTGAGCTGGGCGACCGGCGGGATGCCGTCCTGGGCCTGAATACCGCCACCTTGCTTTTCCGCGCCCTCTCCGCTGGCCTTGGGCTCCGCGCTGGCTTGGGCTCGGGCCCTGCTTTCGGCTCTTGTGGGGGCGGTTCGAGCTCGGGCAACAAGGCGTCGATCAAGCGCTGCAGGCGATCACCGGCGCTCCTTTGGAGTTTGACCGCCGCCTCGTAAGCCTTCGTTTCGTCGGCCAGCTCCTTGTCATCGAGCGGCCGCGGATCTTTATGGCGATTGGCGACTTTCTGCCAATCGCCAACTTTCTTGGCCGCGTTAGCCATGTCCTGGTGCGATCGGTCAAGCATGGTATGGAAAACCTTGGCCTCCTTGAGTTTTCCCTTGAAAAAGGCAGTTTCGCCCGCCACACCTTGCTGGGTGCCTTTTAAATCGCCAAGGCTGCTGATTTTGGGATAAGTCCACTTGGAGTTCAGCAAGAAATCCTTCCGCAGACGATCCGATTCGGCCACCACGGCGTCTTGACGTTCCTTGAGTCCCTTGAGGCGATCCACGATCTTGGCGATTTGCTCCCGCGACAGCTCCTGTTCGGCGTCTTCGCGGGCCTCCTTGAGTTTTTCCCTGGCGGTGTCAACCTTGTCCTGGGCTTGCTTGAGCGCGTCCTCGGGTTCCTCGCCGCGTTCGAGCTGGCGCAATACACGCTCCATCTTGGCGGCGGCGTCTTTGAGGTCCAGGGCGGCACCCTTGGCTTCGGCCTTGGCCAGCCCGCGGGCACTTTGCTCGGCCTCCTTTTGCAATCCCCTCAGCTCGTCTTCGAGTTTCTTCAGTTCGCCCACGCGCCGGTTCGGATCGGTGATTTTCTTGGCCGCTTCAATGTCTTGCTGCAGCTTGCCGATCCTGTCCGCCAATTCAGATAGATGCTTTTCTTCCTGCTTCTGGTGAATGACGATCCGCTCCACTTCATCGGCGCGGGTTCGATCGAGGGCCTCGAGCATGCGCTGCAAGAGACCGACCACGCCGGCCTGACTTTTGCTTGCCAGCTCGACATTGGGGCCATCGGTCTTGGCTTTTTGCTTTACACCCGCCGGCTTGGAGCGGTCGAAATTGTCGCCGAGCAATTTAGAGACGGCACGCATCTCATCGGGTACGCCCTCTTCCTTGCCGATCTTGGCAGCTCGCTCCACCATCTCGGCCAGCGCGGGATCCGTGTCCGCCAGCTTGACACCGTGCTGCTGCAGCTGCTCGATCATCTTTTCGGCGCGGTCCGCCAGTCGTCGCTGCAGCTCGGCGGTGCGGCGGAGCTCGGCCTTGTTTTCACTGGCGCAGCACCTCGAGGTTGTCCTTGCTGATTTCCAGCAGCTTTTCGACCTCTTTCTGGCGGTCGCGCTGCTCTTGCAGAATCACACGCAGCTCGCCCCTGAGTTGCTGGAACGTGGAGCGTTCCTCCATGAGCTTGAGGAGCTCGTCGAAAGTTTGCTGCACTTTTTCTTGTTCGGCGCGGGCCTGGCCAAGATCGCCAGTTTCCTTGGGATCCGGCGGCCTGGGCTGGTCCGGCGATTCCAGCTCGCGCCGCGCTTTGCCCAGGACAGGCTCAATCTTCGGCAAGTTTTCCCGGCTGACCCGCTCCAGCTCATCCCGGATTGCGCGGATGCGCTCGGAAAACTCCGAATTAGGCAGTTTGTTGTCCTTGACCATTTCCTCGATCTGGCCCAGTTCGCCGCGAACTCCTTCGTCCTTTTTGGCGCCGACGCGGGCCTGGATGTCCTTCTGGATTTGCTCGGCCTCCGCCAACTCCACAAGATCCTCGGGGCGAAGCTTGCCGGTCGACCGCCACTGCTGCTCGGCCCCCACCACGATGTTGACGGCCCGCTCCTGCATGGCCTTGAGCTTGAGCAAGTCTTGCTGAATTTGAATTTCGATGTCATCCAGGACGGCGGACAGCGCCGTTTTGGGGACGATCTTCAGTTCGATTTCGTGGCTGCGGCCGACGCGGGGAAACACGCTGACATCATCAAAATCCTCGGCGCAAGCCTGGATCACCAGCGTTTCGCCCTCGAAAGCCAGGCCGCGCAGGGGCAATCGTTGCGTGAGCGTGAGCCTTTTGGCCTGGAGATTCAAAAGTTGCATCGGCAGCGGACTGCGGGCGCCGCTGAAGAAGTTGACGACGGCAGGCAATCCCCATTGGATTTTGGCGTGATCGTAGAAAGGCATCCGCTTCGGCAAGGCATCGACCCATTGGCCGTTTTTGTCCTTGCGCCGGTATTCAAGAAAAACCGTCCGCAAACCGAAAATCTCGTCCGCCGCCGCAATCTGCACCGTGATCTCGGCATTGGCCAGTACACTCTGGCTCACGCCGGGCCGCAACAGACCAACCGCCGGCAGGGGATCGGCTCTGACGTTCAGGTCAAAGTCGTAGGATTTGGCAAGGCCGTCCTTGTCTTCAATGGTGAGTACATAGGCGCCGGTCACCGCGGGCACGAAGCAAATGGTGAACACCTTGTCGCCTACATACGTAATTCCAGGAACGCTCCTCAAAGCGCGATTAACAAGGGTTTCGGTAGGCATTTCGCCGGGAACCTGGCCCCACACGGAATTGGACAGGCCCGCATAGGCGACGGCATCCATCGACTTCACCGAACCAACTACACCCAACAACAGCGATTCCCTGACACCCGGCGTGAGGGGCCTGAATTCGATCCAAGCCCGAGTGATGGGTCGATCGGTCGCCGCATTCAAGGTGACGTGAGTGCCTGCCACCACATCGAGGTTGCCCGTCCCCTCCGGAAGCTTGACGAACTCGGGCAAGCCAGTGTACCGCGGCTGCCGCAGCACAATTTGCGGCGAAGGTTTGTCGTTCAGCGAGGCAAGTTGCGGAGGACGCCGCAAGGCGACCGTGTGCCATTGGTCCGGCGCTTTTGGGGAGGCGCCGGTGCCAGCCCGCACGCGGAAGCGGATGTCGGTACGGTAGGTCGGTAGTTTGATACCGCCGGCGATGAAATTACCGCGCTCCGGCCCGGTTTTTTTGATGTCTACCTGACGCGTCGGTAACGCGGCATCGTCAAACTCAATATCGGCCTTGGCCGGAATGGTGCCGCGGAGCTCGCCCGAGAAAGCCAGCGGCTGACCAAGGGCCAGAAAACGCGGAAAACGAACGTCGATCGCGGTTTTGCCCGCCCAGGGGTGGTCGCCAAATGGGTCGGCGAAGCGGGCCAGAGCAGTTCGTGCCAGGCCAGGCCGCATGATGATCATCCCCAACGTGACGGCGAGAAAAAGGATGAAAACGCCGACGGCCAAACTTAAACCGCGCGGATTGACGGCCTTGTTGAAGTCGCAACCTTGCGCCAAACGCAATGCCCGTTGAACTGCCTCTTGCTGTAAGGCCGGCGAGGCGCCGGCGACAGCATGGGGGCCTTCCAAAAACTGCACGGTGCTGGCCAGGGCATCGTTGAGGATCGGATATTGCTCCTCAACGCGCAGCGCCAGCGACAGATCGTCGTTTCTGCTCGAAAGCGGCCTCAAGAGAAAAACGTAGCCGAGTGTCCCCGCGAACGCCAATGTGACCGTCAGCATCCCGCGCGCAGTAAGGGCCAGGTTTCGCCGGTGAGAAAACGAAAAACGAGGTGGTCCACGACCCCCGACAGCAGCACCCCGGCCAGCAATGTGGCGACAGTCAGGCACAAGCCGCGCACCGTCACCACGAACCGCAGTCGGCGACGCATGGCGGCAAGTCGGATTTGCAGTGCATTCATGGTCGTCATCCTCAACGCAGATACTAACCCGAAGCGCTGGCGAGGCAAAGCGCCGCCCTCGCTGACGCTTCGGGTTGGTGTGCTACAGCAGATTCACAGCCTTCCTCAAAACCCAACCGCCAGCTAATAACATGGTAACCGGCAAGAAGCTAAAAAGGAACAGATTCCAGACAGGCCACGGCGGTCGCGGCGAATAAGGCGCCAATTGACCCATCGCCGCCACCGTTTCCAATGACAGATCTTCCAGCACCTGGTCGGCCGTGGCCAGCGTGTAATAACCAGGCTCTTTCCGACCTGCCGCAGACAGCGCCGCCAACTCCTCCTTGGAACGTGACGCCGCCGCGGCCTGGATCATCTCCCGTTCGTTGAAACGTAGGTTATCCTCCCCCGGCGGCCTGACAACGGTGGCAATCGCACTGGGCTTTTCGTTCTTGGGCTGCTGCTTGCTGACGTCGGGATTGGTCAGCGTGAAGCGATATTCGCCTTCGCGCGTCCTGGTCAAGGTGCCTTCATAAGTGGCCCAGCTTCCCTCGACCTTGGCAAGCTGTAAAGTTTGGATCTCGGTCTCCGTCTTGCCGGCAGCATCTTTTCCGCCGTGTTCCACGGTCACGGTCACCTTGGCGTCCACCCCAGGCTTTTGTTCGGGCTTGCCGTCTTGCACCGCCGTCGCGTCGGGGAAGCGCACCGACACTCTGATAGGCTCGCCAATTTTGTATTTGGATTGACGGTCCAGACGCAGCTCGGTGCGTGTCAGCTTGCTGCGCGCCAGGTAACGCACGGTTTGCAGCCAGAACTGGTTGAACCGCAGCTCGTCCTCGCGGAAGCGCCAGCGCCAGCTTTCATCAAAGCCGAAAAACATCGAGCGTGCTCCGCCCAGGTACTGCTGGATCACCAGCGGGTGACGGTCGTCCTTGCCGGCGGCTGCTTTCCCATCGCCTTTGGGCTTGGGATGCACCGCGAGCACTTCGGCCAGGGGTTTTGGCCGGTAATTATCCGACCACCAATACATCGGCGCCAATTTTTGCCAGATCGCGAGGTTTTCCACCTCATCGGGCACAAAGCGGAAAATCGGGTGAAGGCGGCCCGCCAAGGTCGGATCAAGGTGGTAACCCTCGGTCCTCTCATCCGGCTCCACCGGCGGCTTGCCGATGTCAATAGGCATGACGGCGGCCAGCGGCGTGTCCTTGTAGGCATGCGGCATGAACTGCGATCCGGCGATCAGCAGCAAGCCGCCGCCGCGAATCCTGACAAAATCCGCCAGGTCTCGCAAACGCGGATCGCCCAGCTTGCGTGAGCGTGGATCGACGTCGCCCACGATAATCACGTCGTACTGAAAAAGCTCCTGTTGCGTCGCCGGGAAGGCCGCCAGCGCCGATTTGTCGACCGCCGGATAGTCGTCGTCGGAATCGACCAGCAACACTTTGACTTCGATCGACTTGTTGCTTTTCTTGTCGTTGCTCTCACGCTCCAGCAGGTTTTTGAGGTAGCGATACTCGTAGCGGGCCGAGCCTTCTATGTACAGCACGCGAATCTGCTTGCTTTCCAGCACCGTGACCGTGCGTTCCAGGCGGCGCTCGCCCGCGCCGGCCGGCAACTCGTCGGCGATCTCCTTCGGGATCAGGGCCTCGACAATGTAGAGCCTTTCCCCTGCTTCTTTCGGTTGGTCCTTGAGGCGAACCTTCACCGCTTTGCCCGACGAATCGAGCGGGACCGGCACGCGCGCCAGCTCCTTTTCAGTATTGCCTTCCTTGACCTTGAGCACCACGGGGATGGTCTTGTCGCGATAGCCGACGCCGGTAAGGCGCACCTCGAAGATGAGATGATCGTTGACAAATACGGGGTCTTCAACCTGCAGATCGTGCAACTCGATTTCCCGGGCAATTTGGTCCTGACCGACACCGACAAAGAAAAGCGGCACTCCCTTCTGAGCCGCATACTCGGAAACCTGAGCGAGGCTGTCGTCCATCGTGGTGACGCCGTCGGTGAACATGATCACGCCGCTAAGCTGGGCGCCGCGATAATGGTCAATCACCTGGCGCACGGCGGTGCCCAGCCGGCTGTCCGTGCCGTAGGGTTCAAGGGCAGCGATTGATTTCTGGACGCGGTCGAGATCGCGCGGGTCGATGATGTCGCTGGCCGCTCCGCTGGCGTCATTCAGTTTCAAGGCCCGGCCTGCGGCGTCCAGGTGAAAGATGTGGATCTTGAGCCGGTTTTTTTTGCTGAGCGAGGCCAGCCAACTCGGGTCCGCTCCCACCATGATCGCCTGGGCCAGTTGCAAGCGTGTCGGCCGCCAGTTGGCCGTTTTGACCGCCGCCAGCTCCGCTTCCATGGCCTTGAGACGCCGGCCCAGGTTTGTCGCCTCTTCGTCGGCGGTTATGTCCTTGTTGTCGGCGGCCAGCGACTGCTTGCGTGCCTGAAGCTGTTTCGCAAGCGCCTCGATTTGGGCGGGGTGATTGTCCTGGACGTATTTCTTCCAGCGGTCGGAAAGCCGGGTCATCGGCCCGCGCGCGGCCTGGTCGCGGTAGGGGTCTATGCCGTTCATGCTGAGCGAGTCGTCAATCAGCAGCACCACGTCCGGCCAGCTTTGGCGCTCGAAGTGGACCTCCGGCTGCAGCAGCAGCCATGTCGAGGCCACGGCGATATTGACGAGGGCGATGAAGCCCAGGCCGAGCATGGCAAAGATGCCGACGCCGGCGCGGGCCTCGAAAAGCGACGTCAGAAAAACGACCACCGCGGCAAGACCGAGCAGGCCGACGGCCAGCAAGGAATACAGCTGCCAGCCGCGCAGCACCGGACCTGCGGTGAGCGTCCATTGGGTGCTTTCGCCGGCCGTCGGCGGCGGCACGTCCAGCCATTTTTCGATCCAGGTCCTGGCACTGTCCGACAAGCAAAAACCGAGAAAATCGCCGCTGATGGCGTATTCAACCAGGGCCACGGCAACGAAGGCAAACATGCCGAGAGCGACTACCGCCAAGGCGGCGCCCGCCAACGCCGGCCAGCCACGCAACCTCGCGGCCGCCTGACCCAGCGCCGCGGCCGACGCGGTGTAGTGCCCGAAAAGGCAAGCCAGAATCACCTCGGCGAAGAGCAATACGATCACCGCCACCAGCAATACATGGGCAATCCAGGGGCCGATCGGCTTGGGCTGCCGGGGCAGATCGGTTTCCGGGTCCACCACCAACGCCGTGCCGCCGTGCTGGACCTCCTTGAGCTCCTTGACAACCTGGAAGTCCCAGCCCGGATAAGCCGCCTTGATTGCCGGCAGGTCGGCCCGCTTCAGGTCGCTCTCGCTGCTTTTGCGATCCGGCACCGAAACAGGCACGTTGACGGCGAAGAGATACTCCTCGGGGTGATTGCCGAGGGTCAAGCGGTAAATGCCGCTCTGATCGGTGTCGAGCCAGCGAAAAACGCTGAAGTCCTCGCCACCCTTGGTTTTGACTTTGCGCGGTGCGTCTTCGCCGGGGACCATTAACGTGGCATCCAGTTCGCCGCTGCCCAGGAAAAACTCCTCCAGCGGCGTTCCCACCAGCACTGCTTGCTCGCGCAGCCGGCCGGCGACGGCAAAGCGTGTCAGCTCGTGCATCATCGCCAGGTAACTCGGCGAGCCCGGCCATGAGTTCCAATCCATGTTAAGCGTGGTGGTCAGCAGCACGACCTTGCCACGCTGTCGAGCGATGCCGCGAACTGCCCCGGCCCTTTCCTTGGGGCCCGCGGCTTGGTTTCGTCGAGTTGCACCGGCGGGTTCCACTCTACCAGGGCAGGATCGTGAATCGGCAACTCGCGGTCGACTTTAACCGCGCTGCCGGGCAGCACGTCGGGAGCATACGACAGCACCTTGCGCACCGTGGCGTCGTTGACAATCTGCGCCCGGAGGTAAGTCTGAAACGCGCGGACTGCAGCGCGAACTGATCGGCCTGGTCGATAAAAGCCCTTAGCGGAGGTAAGTTGAAGCCGTCGGTGGCGTGGAGCGTGAAATAGTGCTCCCGCGGAGCGGTCTGCACACCCAGCAGCTTCGCCGGCAAGAGCCCCTGCTCGTTCTTCCAAAGCAGGCGGTTATAGGTCTCGATGTACTTGGCGATGTTTTCTCCGGCCGCAATGACCAGGCCAGCCCCCCGGCGAACACTGGCTTCCAGCCGCCGTGCTTCGAGGGCGCTGAGCTGGCCGACGTCGCACAAGAACACGCAGTCATAATCCGCGAGGTCCGTCTGGTTGGCGTCGCCAAACTGGGCCACGCTCACCACTCTCGGCTTGAGCGGGCTGAACACCGCACTATTGGATTTGTTGAAGGGATTGAGCGCCACTGCCAGATATTCGCTGGCGCGGTCGAAGCGGTCGACGGCGGGCTTGCCGTTGACGATCAGCACCGGCACGAAATCCTTGACCGTCACGATCACGGTGCGCGTGTCATCAAGCCGCAGCTCATCGTCGTCGATGGCGACCTGCACCGCGTAGGTGCCGGGCGCGGTAAATGTGTGCGTGAAATTGACGGCCTGCTCTTCATTGGGACGAAGCTCGCGGACCTCCGTCTTGGCCAGGCGCAAATCCGGCTCCTTGGCCCCCACCGGCCATCTGCCCGACAAGCAGCTTGACGGCCAGCTTTTCCTTGTTGGCCGTACCGAAGTTCTTGACCTGGGCCAAGATCGTCGCCGTCGAGTGGGTCGTCACCAACGGGTCGGCGAGGGCAAGCATGGTGACCGCGGCATTGTTGACATTATCGCGGCCAACGTCGACAAAAATGGTCTTGGCTCGCTTCTGGATTTCCTGAACCAGCTTGGCCTGCCCTTCCCCTTTGTCGCCGCCCGTGGACGGTTGGGTAGCCACGGAGGAAATCCACGTTGTCTGCTGCATGTCGGTCAGAAAGTAGATTTCCCGTCCATCGAAACGCTCGCCGCCCTCGCGCAGCTTGGCCGCAAGCGCGTTAAGCATGGCGGGCACGCCGCTGTTGCCATGTGGAAGGCGAATGGCGTTGAGTTCCTTGAGCAGTTTCTTGCCGTCCTGCGAAGCTTCGCCGACGATCCAGACAGGCGTCTCCTTCATCAGCAGGATGCTGACGCCGTCGCCGCTTTGCATTTCGCCGATGAGGGTGGCCGCGGCAGCACGGGCTTTCTCGAAGCAGGCCTTACCGCCCGGCCCCGTGGTGCCCATCGACAGCGAGCCGTCGAGGACCAATATCATGTGAGTGCGCCCGCTACGGCCGCCACCGAAACCCGCCGCGCCGGGAGCGAACGCTTGCCACAAGCTTTCCGCCCAGCCCGTGACACTGGCCATCGCCAGAACGATGCTGGCGACAATGGCGGTGCGAATGAGCAAAAGAATGAGCTGCTCCAATCGCAGCCGCCGTGTAGTCTGCTGCTGTGCCGCCAGCAAGAAGCGCATCGCCGCCCAGGTCACCACGCGGTAGCGGCGCCGGCTCAGCAGGTGAATCACCAACGGCACGGCTACCGCGCCCACGCCCACCAACAGCGTGCCCCACAGCGGCAAAAATGCGAATAATGACATTGCCATGTTTAGCCCGTCCGCGCCATCCGCCGGCCCAAATAACTGGACAACGCCACGTCCAATCGCGTGTCCGTGCGCAGCTGCACATAGTCGATGTTTTGCGTCCGGCAGCCGCGTGCCAGCTCATCCACGTACTGTTTGAACTGGTCGAGATAACCCTGACGCAGCGACCGCGGATCGGTCAAGAGGGGGGCGAATCCTTCCAGGCCCCGAAACAGCGTCGATTCCTGAAACGGAAACGTCACTTCGTATGCGTCCAGCACATGCCAGAGGACAACCTCATGGCGCTTGTGCCGCAGGTGCTTCAGCCCCAGCAGCAAATCCGGCACATCGTCGAACATGTCGCTGATGACGAAAATGATCGACCGCCGGTTGATCCGTTCGGCGAGGTCGTGAAACAGCGGCGCCATGCGGGTTTTGGCCGTGCTGGCACCCTGGTTCATCACCTGGATGATTTCCTTGAGGTGCGACGGCTGGCTCGACGGTTTCATGAAACGCCTGATTTGATTGTCAAACGTCACGAAGCCGACGCTGTCCGACTGCTGCAGAATGAGGTAAGCCAGCGACGCGGCGGCCATGCAGGCGTAGTCGTACTTGGTGACCGCGCCCGAGCCATAGCGCATCGAATCGCTGATGTCGAGCAGCAGCCAGCAGACGAGGTTGGTGTCCTCCTCGTATTGCTTGAGGTAGAAGCGGCCGGTGCGGCCGTAAACCTTCCAATCGACGTGCTTGATGTCGTCGCCGGGCACGTATTCGCGGTGCTGGGCGAACTCGACGGAGAAGCCGTGGTAGGGGCTTTTGTGCATGCCCGATAGGTAGCCTTCGACCACCAGTCGGGCCTGCAATTCCAGGCCGCGCACCTTGGCGAGCGTCAGGGGATCGAGATAGCGTTGGGGGTCGTCCATAGTCGTGTCGCCGTTGGGGAGGTCATTTCAGCGGCACGAAGCCGCGCTCTTGCCGCGCTCCAGCTGTTCCTCGTTGGGATCGCGTGGAATGATGTCGGTCAGCCGGCGGACGATCTCTTCCGGCTTGATCCCTTCGGCCTCGGCGTTGAAATTGGTGATGATGCGATGCCGCAGCACCGGAATGGCCACCGCGCGGATGTCCTCGCAGGACACATAATAGCGGCCGTGCAGCACGGCCCGGGCCTTGGCCCCCAGCACCAGGAACTGCGTCGCCCGCGGCCCGGCGCCCCAGGTGACATAGTCGCGGATGAAGCTCGGCACCTGCCCCTTGTCCTTGCGCGTCAGCCGCGTGAACTTCATGGCATAGCGGATCACGTACGGCGCCACCGGCACCTTGCGGACGATGTCCTGCATCTCCAGGATGTCGGTCGCCGACAGCACCCGGTCGACCGTCGGCGACGTGCATCGGCGGTGGTCATCTCGACGATCCGGAACTCCTCCTCCTCTTCGGGGTAATCGACCAGGATGTTGAACATGAAGCGGTCCTGCTGGGCTTCGGGCAGCGGATAGGTGCCTTCCTGCTCGATGGGGTTCTGCGTGGCCAGCACGAAGAACGGATCGGGCAGCTTGTGCTTGGTGCCGCCGACGGTGACCTGGCGTTCCTGCATCGCTTCGAGCAGGGCGGCCTGGGTCTTCGGCGGCGTGCGGTTGATCTCGTCGGCCAGAACGACGTTGGCGAAGAGCGGGCCGTGCAGGAACTTGAACATGCGCTGGCCGGTCGTCTTGTCTTCCTGCAGCACCTCGGTGCCGGTGATGTCGGACGGCATCAGGTCGGGCGTGAACTGCACGCGGCTGAAGCTCAGATTGAGCGAATCGGCCAGGGTGCGGATCATCAGCGTCTTGGCCAGGCCGGGCACGCCGACCAGCAGGCAATGGCCGCGGGCGAAGATGGCGATCAGCAGCTCCTCGATGACGCGCTGCTGGCCGACGATGGCCTTGGACAGTTCGCGGGTGATGCGCCGATAGCCGTCGTTGAGGCGTTCGATGGCGGACAGATCGCCTTCGATGCGAGGCCAGCGCGCGGCACCGGCCTCCTCCGCGGCGGGCTGAACCTCCGCCACCATGACCGGTTGGTCGCCGGATAGCCAGGTACCGCAGCCGCACAGACGCCGGCCGCCGGTGGGCACCTGCACGCTCAGGCCGCATTTGCCGCATGTTACCGTGATTGAGGAATCGTTCGCTTTGCTCATGCCTCGGGCTCTTTGCTCCCAGGTGTGGTTAGGACGGCATCCATGCAGGCGTGGTCCCCTTTAATATCGTACAGCGTTAGGCAAGGAAGGTCACGGGGAATTTGCCACAGGTGGGATTTCAGGTTTTTTCGGAAATTCGTTGCCTCAGCCCTTCCGAGGCTTTACCATCGTGGAAGACTGTGGGCCAAGGGGGATGAAATGCCACAACCAGATAAGGGCGGCGGCCGGGTTCCGCCACCGATTTGCAAGGCTTTCCTGCTGTGCAATTACGCACTCATCGAGCGCGGAAGCAACAGGCCGAGCATCATCGGGGTGATAGACAGCGTGCCGGTGTCATTCTTTCCGACACGCATTCCGCAAATGTGCGCCTTTATTCAATTAGTCGACGGAATAGGCCAATATGAAATTGCTCTGGAATTCCAGGACATCGCTGATGGAGCCGTGCTGGGGCGCGTAGGCGGCATCATTGCCGACTTCCCTAACCGGGCTTGCAAGTTAAATGTGCACATCTCTATTCCCCCGCTGCCAATTTCCAAGCCGGGCACTTACGACGCAATAGTGTTCGCGAATGAGGAAGAAATAGATAGGCAAAAATTCAAGGTAATCGTCCCACCACCCCGAAAAAAAGGACAAAAGCCGCCGCCCCAACCAACAGGCGAGCCAGAGAACGACTAGCACCTGTGATCATCGCTTGACTCATTATTGCCGCCGCGTCGATTGCTGCAGGAGCCAGCCGCCGAAAAAAACCAGGATTCCCACGGTCGACATCTCGAGCGATTCCTTCAAATTCAGCCGATTGGCGAGGTTGCCGGAGATGGCGATGGGCAAGATGAGCAAACCCAAAAACTGCATAGCGCGGGCAATGCCGTGAATCATGGGGACCTTCGCGCAATGGGAGAACGGAATTTATTCCGTTCGTCGTGGAGCGCCGGAACGGAATAAATTCCGTTCTACGACAATGTGGGCTGTTGTTATCTTGCAAAGCCGCCACCGGATTGGAAAGCAGTCTTGACAGCGAACGCCACACTTCCTATTGTCCCCGACCCATTGTCAGGTAACTAACTTGCGCTCGCACGGCCATCACGGCCGGGGGGAGAAGAGCCATGAAGCGTCATATTTGGCTGCTCGGCGTGCTCGTACTCAGCCTTGCCGGCTGTTCACAACCGCAAACCCGCGCCCAGGCGGACGATGACATCGACCGCGATGAGCTGGAAATCAAGAAATATAAAACCATCGGCGACGTGGCCCAGGTCAACAACCTCAAACCCACTCCTGTCAGCGGCGTGGGTTTGGTCGGCGGGCTGCAAGGCACTGGCGGTGGAGCTCCTTCAGGCGATTTCCGCAGAATGCTCGAGAATGAGCTGCACAAAAAAGGCGTGGACAACGTCAACGACTTGCTGAATTCCAAGAATTACGCCATGGTCCTGGTTAACGCTCTCATCCCACCTGGCGCCCGCATCGGCGACCCCGTGGACATCGAAGTGACCCTGCCGGCGCAGAGCGGCTCCACCAGCTTGCAGGGCGGGATCCTCTATGAATGCGGTTTGATGGATTTCGCGACGTTCCACACGGCGCAAAGCGATCGATTGCTCCCAGGCCACGTGCTGGTCAAGGCGCGCGGTCCGCTGTTGGTTGGTTTTGGCGAAGGCGCGGAGGATGTGAAAATGCGGCGCGGCCGCATTTGGAGCGGCGGCACCTCCCTGATCGACACGCCGTTTTACCTCGTCCTCCAAAACGGCCAGAATTTCGCCCGCGTCGCCAATGAAGTCGCCAACCACATCAACGCCGCTTTCCCAGACGATGCCCGCAAACAGGAACTGGTGCGTCAGAACAGGCAATTCCTGGTACTGGGCGAAGTCACCAATGGGATTAACACCAAGTTTCCCACCTCCAACGGTCTGGGCCGCGGTGAAACCGCCCATGCCGTGGGCAAGGACGTTGTCTTTGTCAATGTGCCCGTGGAATACCGCGTCAACCCGGCGCGTTACGTGCACGTGGTGGTATGCATCCCGCTGCGCGACACGCCTGAAGCCCAAAGCCAATATCGCATTCGCTTGCAGCAAATGCTCCTTGACCCCCGAACAACAGTGCGCGCCGCCCTGCGTCTGGAGGCGATTGGCAAGCAGAGCATACCCGCCCTCAAGCAGGGTTTGAGCAGCAAGGAACCGTTGGTGCGCTTCGCCTCAGCCGAAGCCCTGACTTACCTGGGAACCACCGACGGCATGGACGAACTCGCTCGCCTGGCCGAAGCCCACGAATCGCTGCGCTGCCAATGCCTGTCAGCGCTGGCCAGCCTCAACGAATCACGCTCCCAGGCCAAGCTGACCGAGCTGATGAAATCTTCCAAACCCGACCTGCGTATCGGGGCGTTCCGGGCTATGATGACCTTGAATGAATTCTCCGGCACGCGGCTGGCCCGTCAGGATCTTCAGGACGAGTTTATCGCCAACTCCTTCTGGTTGCACCACGTGGTGCCGCTGGCCCAGCCCATGGTCCACGTTTCGCTCAGTCAGCGCGCGGAAGTCGTCATCTTCGGCGAGTCCCCGGCGCTGACGCCGCCCTTCCAGATTTCCGCCGGTGAGTTCGTCGTCCATGCAGCCGCCGGCGACGACATGTGCATGGTCAGCCGCTTTCCCGTTAGCGCCAAGGCCAACGTCGTCCGCAACCGATGCGCTCTGGACCTTGACGCCATCTTGCGAACGATCGCCATGCAAGGCGGCCAGTATCCCGAGGCCGTCGATTTCCTGCGTATCGCTCAGGCCAGCAAGTGCTTGCCTGCCGCCGTCCTGTTCGACGCCTTGCCGATGGCGCCCGACAATGCCCTGGAGGTGCTGGCCGCGTGCGGCAGCGACCCCATTAAATTCAAGGACAACCCGGAATTTCAGCAGCAGGTGGAAGCAGCCCAGCGGGACCTGGGAATGACGCCTGGCCTGGTGGTGCGGTCGCAACGGCCAAAGTAGCAGGCACATAGTAGTAGGCACACTCCGTGTGCCGTTTGAGATTCAATACGGCACACGGAATGTGCCTACTACTTTGACAGACTTGTCTTGCGGCCCCGTTCTCCATTAGCTGAACCTTATGCTCAAGCGTCTGGAACTCGTCGGCTTCAAGAGCTTCGCCGACAAGACCACCTTCGATTTCGGCGACGGCATCACCGCCATCGTCGGGCCGAACGGCTCCGGCAAGAGCAACATCGTCGACGCCGTTCGCTGGATTCTCGGCGAGCAAAGCGCCAAGAGCCTGCGCGGCGGCGAAATGGCCGACGTCATCTTCAACGGCTCCGCCTCGCGCCGCAGCCTCGGCATGGCCGAGGTCACCATGACCTTCGACAACCGCCGCAAAGCTTGGCCACCGACGCGGAAGAAGTGCAAATCACCCGCCGCGTCTATCGCAGCGGCGAAGGCGAATACCTCATCAATCAGCAGATTTGCCGGCTCAAGGACATCAAGGACCTCTTTCTCGGCAGCGGCGCCGGCACCGACGCCTATTCGATCATCGAGCAGGGCCGCGTCGACGTGCTTCTGCAGGCCTCCACCAAGGACCGCCGCGCCATCTTCGAGGAAGCCGCCGGCATCAGCCGTTTCAAGGCCAAGAAGATCGAAACGCTCCGCAAGCTCGAACGCGTCGACCAGAACTTGCAGCGGCTCAAGGACATCATCGACGAAGTCGAAAAACAGCTGCGCAGCGTCAAGCTGCAAGCGTCGAAAGCCCAGCGCTACCAGGAATACAGCGGCAGGCTTAGGGAGTTGCGCATTGCCCTGGGCTGGCAGGAGTATCAGCATCTGTCGGAAAAACTGCGTACCGACGCCGCCGCCGTCGAGCAGATGAAAGCCGCCCTGGCGGAACACGCCGCCAAGGCTTCCGGTTGGGAAGCCGAGATGCAGCAGCTCGAAGCCAAGCTGGCCAGAGTCGACGACAACTTGCGGGATCAGGAATCGCACCTGGGCTCCGCCCGCGAGCAAATCAAGGCCGACGAGACGACGCTCGGCCATGAATCGTCGTTGGCGGAATCGCTCGACAAGGAGCTAATCCGCACGCGCTCGCGGAAGCTCGAGTTGGCGACCCGCCTGGCGGATCTGGCCGTCAGCGCGGAACAGGCGCGGGTGGCATTGCAGCAGGGCGAGGACCAGGCCGCGCGACAGCGGGCTACGGTGCGCGGCCTCGAGGATGCCGCCAGGGTCGCCGCCGAGGCGATCGCAGGCTGGCGAGGTCAATTGACCTCCGCCAAGGCGGCCCACCTCGAACAAATGCGCCGTGCCGCCCATTTGCACAACGACGAGGTTAGCTACAAGGCTCAGGTCGATAACCTGACTCGCGAACGCGAACGGCTCCGGCTCCGCTCGGAACAGGCCGCGGAAAGTCTCGCTTCGCTGGACGTGGAACTTCAAGAATTGACGGAGGCCGACGCGGCCCTGCAAAACAAACTGCAGGCCGCCCGCCAGGCGCTCGCCACGTTGCGGCAAGAACGAGACCGCTTGCAGAAATTGCGCGACAGCACCAGTGACATTGTTTCCCGGCTGCGCCAGGATCGCAGCGGCGCTGCAAGCCGCATACAAGTGCTCGAGGACCTGGAACGCAGCCAGGAAGGGCTTGGGACCGGCGTCCGCGAAGTCCTCGAAGACCTGCGCTCGTCTGGTCCGAGCGGGCCATGGCGCACTGTCGTCGGCATGATTGCCGATTTTCTCACGGTACGCCGCGAATACGCGCCGCTGATCGACCTGGCTTTGGGCGACTGGTCGCAACGATTTCTCGTGCGCGATGCCGATCTGTTGGCGCAAGCCCTGGCCCAGCGCGGCCGGCCATTTTCCGGACGCGTCAGTTTTTTGCCGCTGCGCGAATCCCAAGCCGGCGGAGAAACGCGCTGGCCCAATCGGCTAGTGGAGGTGTCGTTGCACGGCCAGCCGCGTGGAGGTCGCTTGCCCGAGGGAACGCCAACGCATCCAGGCGTTGTGGCAGCGGCTGAAACCTTGGTTACCTGCGATCATCAGGAATTGGGGGACCTCCCTTATCAGCTTTTGGGCCGGACTTTGGTGGTCACCGACCTGGCGGCGGCTCGGGCCATTGCGGCACAGGGCAGCGGCCACCGTTTCATTACCTTGCAAGGCGAGTTGCTTGAACCCGACGGTACGCTCACCATCGGCGCCCACCACGCCGAGACCGGCATTCTTTCGCGCAAGAGCGAATTGCGTGAATTGCGCTATCAGCTGGCGGAGCTGGATCGACGCGTTGCCGAAACAGAGCACGATTTAGCCGATTTGCGGCAGCAGCTGGCCGCGCTGGAACACCGTGACGCCGCGCAGCAGGAAGAGCTTGAGGTGCTGGCCGAGCAAGCCGCTGACCTGAGGGCGAGATTGGAACGGCACCGCGACAAACGCCAGGGACTGCACGAGGAGGTTTCGCTGAGCCGCGATGAGATTCAGCGCGTGGCTGAGCAAATCGAGACATTGACGACATCCCTCGGTGAAGCGCAAGCCCAGGCCGCCAAGGCTGAAGCGGAAGTCCAATCGCTGCAGCAGCGGATCGAACGCACCGAGGCTGAAATCCGCCAGCGCGAGCAGGAACGCCAGCAGCGCCAGCAAGAGTCGACCGTGGCCGCCGTCGCGCTTGGGAAGGTGGAGGAACGGCTGGCCGGTCTGCGTTCTCAGCACGATCGTGTAGCCACCGACTTGCAGGAGCGCCGCCAGGAATCGACGCAGGCCGAGCAAGCATTGCAAGATTGCAAGACGCGGTTGGACCAAAGCCAGCTGACGATGCTGAACGCCTCCGCCAGCTTGGCCCATTGGTATCACGAAAAGGAAACCGCGGAGAGCCAGGTCGCCGCGCTGGCCAGCCAGCGGCAACTGCTGCGCCAGGAGCGGCTGCGTCTGGCATCCCTGGCCCAGGCGGTGCGCAATGAATGGCGCACCCGCCAAGAGGAAGCGCACGCCCACGAACTGGAAGTCAGCGACTTGCGCCACCGCCGCGATACGCTGGTCGATCGGCTGCGTGAGGATTACCAGATCGACCTGAGCAATTATCAAAGCGAAACGCCAAGCATCTTACCCGCCCAGGTGGAAGAAGAGCTTGCCGAGCTGCGCCGCAAGCTCGGCAAGCTCGGCAGCGTCAATCTCGAGGCCCTGGAAGAGCTCCGCGAATTGGAGGAGCGTGCGGCGACGCTGCGCACCCAGTACGACGATTTGGCCTCGGCCAAGCGTGCGCTCGAGGAGATCATCGGGAAAATCAATCAGGACAGCCGCCGGCTTTTCCAGGAGACCTTCACGACGATCCGCTCTCATTTTCAGGAGCTATTCCGCAAACTGTTCGGCGGCGGCATGGCCGAGATCGTGCTCGAGGACGAAACCGACATCCTGGAAAGCGGCGTCGAGATCATCGCCCGGCCGCCCGGCAAGGAGCTGCGCAGCATCTCGCTGATGAGCGGCGGCGAAAAAACGCTCACGGCCGTGGCCCTGCTGCTGGCGGTGTTCCGCAGCAAACCGAGTCCGTTCTGCGTGCTCGACGAGGTCGATGCAGCCCTGGACGAGGCCAACATTGGGCGGTTCACGGCAGTGTTGCGCGATTTTCTCGATTTATCGCAGTTCATTATCATTACCCATTCCAAGAAAACGATGGCGTGTGCCGACGTACTTTACGGCATTACTATGCAGGAATCGGGCATTTCCAAACGGGTGTCGGTGCGCTTTGAGGATTGGCCGGATGATAGTCAGGCGGCGAGTCAGGCTAATGGGACGCCGGCGACCGCGGAGAGCGAGCAAAAGCCAGGGTTGGCGAGCAGGTGAGCGCGGACCAAAGTTGCTCTCAAATGGCCATTTCAACCAGAAAGGCGGACTGGAAGACGCGACCAGGGTTGTAAGGTTATTCTGATGCTGGTATTCGTTGACGAGAGCGGATTCGATCACACCGGAACTCCCTGCGAGGTTCTTGCCGGTGTCGCTATTGCGGAAGACAGCCTGTGGAACTTGGTGCGCGGAGTGCGCGGGGCAGAACGCGAATTGTTTGGGAACTACTTGCGGACCTTCCTGATCGAAGAACGCAAAGCCAAGAGAATGTTGAAGACGAAACGGTTCCGGTCAGCCAACCGGGTTGTGCAAATTGCGCCCGAGGAGTTGGCGCCGCTGGCGCATTCGGCGCTCGTCAAGGGAAAGTTGGCACGAGAGCAGGGATTGGCTCAAGCTAGCACAACCGAACGAGAACTGGTCGCTTACAGCCGTCAAGTGCTGCGGTATGTACATGAAGTCCTGAACATTGCTGCCAGTTTCAACGTGCAAGTGTTCGCCACGATGGTGGACCCGAATGCGCCACGACCGGCCAGCGGCAAACTTCGCACGGATTACCTTCGGCTTTTCGAGCGCTACTTCTACTTCCTCGAAAAGCTGCCGCCGCGGGAGCGGGGGTTGGTGGTATTCGATGAATTGGACAAGTCGGTGGCGCATGGCCTGGTGCAGCAGATGGCGGCGTATTTCATTGGGCACCCGGACGGGCAATATCAAAGCTCACGGATCGTGCCGGAGCCGTTCTTCGTTCATTCCGACTTGACGACAGGGGTGTTTTTGGCAGACTTGACGGCATATATCCTTGGCTGGGGTTGGCGGCTTCAAAAAATGCCCCAACCGGTGCGGGCGGAGTTGCAACCCTATGCATCCAAGCTCCACGACATGCAGTTTCACGGGGAGAAGCCGAAAGCGGACGGTACAGGAGTGTGGCAGTTGCACGGCATCACTTACCTCGATGATTTGCGTGGTCAGGCCGACAAGGGCGGCGCGGCGACATGAGCGCAAAAATAAAGGCAGTGGACAACCCTTACGGATCACCCAAAGCCTCCACCAACAGTATCGGCTTCCAAGGATGGAAAGTCAACAGGTTTCGCAATGAGCCCCATCAATTGAATGGCTGCCAGTTGGAGACGCCTGCGGGCACCATGACCGCAAAGGCCGGGTTGATTGGCAAATCAGTCCTCTCGGGGGTGGCGTGTAAGGGTCGCCAAACCTGAAAGACTTAACCCAGCTGTTCACCTCTGGGATCGAATCTGGTCCAGAGTTCTCCAGGAATTCCTTGAGGGACGACGAGGACCACGGCGGCGAAAACACGGACTGCCCGCCCTGGGGAACTGTTTTGGCCGTCCGCTCCAGGAACGCACGCACTTTCGCCTCATCGAAATTCTCAAAGGAGAGCAAGTGCAGGACAGTTTGCCACCAGTCACGCAACACGCTTTCCTTGGCAGTGGAGAAGGCGCCCACGTTTTTTGTCCAAGAAGAAAAGTGGTGTTGGTCTTCACGCAGCAACTGGGCGAAAAACGGGTTCCCTAGCCCAAGGTGCTGCTTTTGCCACTCGACCTGAGAGCGAAGGGCCTCTTCGCAATCGTCTTGAAAGAAATCGGGAACGGTGGTCATTGCAAATCCTCGGGATCGATTTCGGCCAGAAGCGGATAAATCCCAACCACGTCCTGCTCTTCCTCACGTTGGGCCTGTGCTCGCGCGTTAACTTTACCGCTCACCAGGAAATAGACGTATTGCGTCTGCGGATCAACGCCACGCGGCGGCGACTCCGCTGTTTCGGCCAGCACACGGGCCTGCTCTTGCGTTAACGTGATCATAATTCTCCCCTTTCCTGCATGGTAGCCTCAAGCGAGCAAGGGGACAAGGCTTGCCTCAAGCAGCAGGCCAGGAGCGTCTCGGATGCAAAAACAAGACAATCTCAACTCTTCTCGCGTTTGCTCACCATAAGCCCGTTTCCGCTGCCAGCTTTGCTGGTGAACTCCGTCGGCCGCGGCTTGCCGGCGGGCGCCAAGCAGTATCTGTAAGTGTCGCCATCAAATTCGTAGATGCCCAATTTCGTCTTGTCGTTTTTTGTCCCAGTCTCGTCCAGGATGTCGATTTCCTTGGGAGTTTTTGTCTGGTCGATCTTGAACTTCCCCCATGCGACAGTCTTGTCGCCCACCTTGACCATCCACTTGTCGCCTTCGTAGGCCAGCTTGACCGCCGGCCCTGCTTTTGGCGGCGTCTTCTCATCGACCAACGTCTTGCCGTCGGCCACCTGCGACACGGTTAACCAAGTTCCTTGCAGCTTTTCAGCGTCATTCATTGCCGCGCCTTCCCCACCGAGGTACTTGTCGAACCACGCAAGCATCGCCGGGATGACGATTTCCTGGTTCTGCTTTTGGCTATAGCCGTGCCCAGCGCCCTCAACTACGACCAGCTTGCAGGTCGCGCCAACCTTTTGAAGCGCAGCAAGCATCTTGCGGCTATGGTCGATCGGCACCAGTTCGTCCTTGTCGCCGTGGATCATCAACGACGGGGCAGTCTTGGCTGAGACGTGCAGCAGTGGTGAGCTAGCCGGCTCTTTTTTGACGTCGAATGTCAGCGGAGGCTTGAGCGCCGGCACCTTCTTGATGGCATCGGGCGGGTCGGTCACCCAGCCGCGCAGATCCGTTGGCGGGAAGAGTGCGACGGCGGCGGCGATCCGACTGCTCTGGCGCAGCACCTCGTCCTTGGCAGCGGGATCGCCGTCGTCGCCGGTGGTCGCCAGCATCAATGCAAGGTGCCCGCCCGCGCTGCTGCCGACGGCACCCAGGCGGGTCGGGGCGACGCCGAATTCCTTGGCTTTCAGATGAATGAAACGCACGCTGCGGCGAACGTCCTCGATAGCCTCGGGAACGGTATACTTGGGGGCGCTGGCGTGCCGGACGACGAAAACAGTGACGCCTTTGTCCAGGAAGTGTTTGGCGTTTGTCGGCCAGACTTTCGGATCTACCCACGTCGAATACCAACCGCCACTCTGAATCAACAACACGCCGGCCCCGTTGGGTTTGGCGGGCCTGATGACGTCGAACGTGAGCGCCATGCCGTCGCGGCGGCCGTAGACAACATCCGGTTCAACCCGGACGCCCTCGCCCGCCTGTAACGGCAGCGCAAATGCGGCGGCCAACACAACCAGGCCCATCAAACGCAAGCTCAAGGATTTCATGTTGATTCCCCGATTCTGCAAAGTAGTAGGCACACTCCGTGTGCCGTTTGTATTCATAACGGCACACGGAGTGTGCCTACTACTTTACGCAGCTTGCGAACCGGGGGAAGGTGGTCTGCCGGCCAGGCCGCCGCGATCTTCGTCCGCCAGCACCTCGGCGGCCACATCGGCGACAAAATCGCGGACCTCGGGCTGCTTGGCCGCATGCGGTGCCGCCGCCCCGGCGTTCATCCCACAGCCGGGATTGCGGAACATGTTCGGCAGCATCGCCCAGGTTGCCTTCCAATAGCTGCGATAGACGGGATGGGTGACGTTTGGATTCTGCTCAAGGTAGGCGTCCATTTTGGACCGCAGCTCGTTGTGGGCCACGCGCGGATGGCGATGATGCGGGCCGTGAATGAAAATGTCAAAATTCACGTAAGTCATGAAGCGTGTCAGCCAACCGCTGCCCACCACGGTGCGGGTGCCCAGCATCGGGTCGTAGCTGGCCATGCCGAGATGCTCGGTCATTTTGCGGCCGCTTTGAATGATCCCGGCCAGCCACCAGGGCACGACCCACGCCCGCACGAACGGCAGCCAGCGCTCGAAATATGCCACAGCCCCAACGATGCATCCCCAAGACACGACAATAGCGACATATTCCAGGAAGACGGTCCGCCGCACGGCCGGAGCTCGCAGCGGCGATTGGCGGTCAAAGTAAATGCGTCCGTAAATGAACGGCGAGGTCAGCACGCCGAGCACCAGGTCCAACCACACAAATGCGCGCCTAAAGCCGGTGGAACAGTTTGGGTCGGCATAAGGCCAAAGCTCCCAGTCCGTCGGTTTATTCAGGTAAGCGTGGTGCCGGATGTGCGATTCGCGGTAGACGGTATAGGGCGTCAGCATCACGGTGCCCAGCAACCGGCCCAGGCCAAGGTCGAACCAGCTGCGACCGGTCAGAGTTTGATGGGCGCATTCGTGGAAGCAACTGGTCCAGCAAAATAATGCATAGGCTGTCCAGATCGTCAGCAGTGCAACGACGAGGCCGTCGTCGGTGGGCCAACCGCGGCGCAGCGAATTGATGCCGATTATCGCGGCCGGCAAGCAAAACAGCCGCGGCAGCAGCCATTTGCGATCAAGTGCGCGTTGCTCTTCGGGGGTGAAAGCTGTGCGGGACACCGGATGGTCTCCGTTTACGGCGGGGCAAAATGACTGCGGCCTTGCAACCTCCCCCTTGGGGAGTCTGCCTCGATTCACGCCCAAAATATGCCGCATGCTCAGCGGGAATCAACGATGCAATGATGCTCGGGTCAAAAATGTGGGGGGCTTGCCAAGGAAAGGCCGGCAAATGAGGGAAATTCAGGCCCGATTTCCTTGCCCACAAGGTGAGTGGCAGACACGACTGTTGCCATGGCGCGAAACGAATCCTTCTTTTCAGTTTCTTGCAGCCCCCCACACACAGGTACCTGCAATCTTGCACCATCTCCTGAAAACGCCCATCCCCAACATGCCATAGCCGCAACCATTTTAGGGCATTATGGTTGCGGCCGTCCAGCACGCATCAAAGGACTGTTTTTGGCCCAAGTTTCTTGCAGGGTCTCCCCCGGTTTTCAACCGGTTAATGCGGCCTTTGGTGACGGCACAGTCGCGGGGGCTTGCGGGTTCCTTGATCCAACCATCCACCCTGGCGGTCATTAAATCGGCTACAATGATTATTTGACCGGCTCAGGGCATTTTTTGACAATTTCACGGCTGCAGCTACGCGGGCCAGTGGGCGATTGCCATGATCGAGCAACTCGTCGGACAAAAGTGTGTGCGGTGTCAAAAACCCATCGAGAGCATCGTGGAGGGCGCCTTTTGCCCTGGTTGTGCCCGGCCGGTGCATGGAAGTTGCATGTGTCCGGGCCTCGGCGATTTGCCCGAGCGGTGTGAAAGATGTGGAAACCTGATTGATGACCCTGATGCCGTCCAGCAGCGTTTGGTGGAATTGCAAAGCTTCGAACAGGCCAGAACTCAACAAATCGCCTTGCGTGAGGCAGACGGATACGATTTCGGAAGACGATGGGACCAATTACGTCAGGACCGGCGATCGTCTGTTGTTGGCGCGGTTGGCTGTTTGCTTGTAATGTCCGCAATGGCCGGTTTGGCATGGCTGATCATGCAGATTTTACCTATGCTGGGGGGAGGTCACTCCAGATAACGGTGATTTATTTTTGCTCATCGTTGACACTAGCCGGCCATCCGCAGGCTCCATTTGTGTCGGTTGAAAACGTTCATTTCGCCTTCCCCTTGCCAAACGCCGTCACGGCCGTGGGCGATTGCGAAAGGATTACCCCGTCATGCAGCGCGAGATTGCCCGGCGATTTCGGGAGCGGGCATGTCCCCAACAGCCGCCCCTTGTCCACGTCAACGAAAGCGATTTCCGGCTGCTTCGATGCGGCCCCGCTTTGCAGCGGCACCAGGTAGGTGGCGCCGTTCAACACGCCAATGCCTGAGGGCACGCCAATCGCCAGCTTCCACACCTCTTTGCCGTCTTTCAAAGCCAAGGCGTGAATCGCCCCAACGCCGACCACCAATACCTTGTCGCCCGCAATCCCAGCAACGTAAAGGTCATCGCCCCGCTTGGCCTTCCAGAGCATTTTGCCGTCCTTCAAATTCAGGCAATGAATTTCATCGTCGTCCGCGGCGGTGAAAACCAGCTTGCCATCGTGAATAAACGGGGCGGGGAATTTCCAGGTCGAGGGTTTTTTCAGGAAAAGCTGTGCCGGCGCCGCTGGAGGGGCCGGCTGCTTTCCCGGTGCCGGCGCTGCTGGCGGAGCTTCCTCTTTGTAGGTATAGGTCCAGCGCACGCCGTGGTTGGCGACTTCGACACCGAAAACCTGACCGGCATGGGTGGGACAAACCAGCAATCCCTCGGCATGGGCCAGACGGATGGCGTTGGAGCGGCGCCCGGCGTCACGGTAATAGGCGTGTTCGGGCTTGACCGTCATCAGTTTCTGGATGGGCGGCACGACTTTGCTCTCCCGCCAATCCCTTTTCTGCGTGTTACCGCCCTGGAGTTTTTGCGCTTCGATGCAGATCAAACGCAGCTCGCCGTCATTCTTTTCGTTGAGTACATAAAGCTTGCCTCCCAACGAGAGGGGAGCGCAAACGAAATGGCTTTTCTTGAATTCGTCGGTTTTGTCGGCGATGCCACCCAATTCCCACACTAATTTGCCGCTGGCGATCTCGTACGCCACCAGCTTGTTTTGGTACACCAGCTTTCTCAGGTTTCGGGAACGTGCGATGCGTTTTGCGACACCATGGACGGAGGCAGAAGCTGCGGAGGAATTGGCAGCACCAGATCGTCGATCGCGTAAACCATGCGGTCGTCGTTCGTCAGTGCGCCTACTGTCGAGTTTTCAAATAAAATGCTGGACCATCCCGCATTCTTGTACTGGGGAATCCAGTAAGTGGTCAGTGGCGTGACGTTGGCCGCCGATTCAAATATGTTACCCAACGCGCCATCCAAGGGTGTCGACCGCCAATGCATGTCGCCCGCCTTATATTCCACCTTGCCGTCTTTGTCGCGGACTTCATTGAGGTAAATGCTGTTGATGCCGGCATAGTTGCGATAAAATAGCAGGCCGTCCGCTGCTACCGGGACGCCGCCCGACATGATCGGCTTGTCTGGGTTTTTTCTCGCATCGTCGAGGGCAGCATCCAACGGCCCCTTGGCATTAGCGCCAACTTCTGCTTCACCCGTCTCGTCGCTTTTGTCCATCAATGTCTGGCGTGACCACAGCTCGTCCCGAGGTTCTTGAAACGGCTTGGCCGGCCCAAAGGAATGAAAGTCCGGTAGCGGTGCCGACACGGCCCAGAGCGTGCCGACTGCCATGAAACATGCTAGCGGAATTGCAATTGCGGGCAGATGGCACAAAAGGCGGACATTCACGGTTGCGGGAAAGGTCCGAGTCGCGTTCATGAAGTTGCTCCTTGCTCGGCATTCGCGGAGGCAAATCAAGGGGACATTGCTGTATTCGCAAATGGCCCTGGTCGCGTTCGCTCCTCGTCTCCTCGTGGTCCTCGATCGCAAACTCCTGTTTGGGATCGAGGGCTAATAACGAGGGAAAGGGTTGAAATCAGCTCACCGGCTGGAGCAGCAACGACTCGCCCGGGTCAAACTCGGCGGAACGCGATGCTCTGGCCAATGCATTGTGGACCAGTTGAACCGCGAATTGAGTGTGGGTGATACCGGCGCCTTTGAGCGCGCCGCAAAAGCCGGCGTCTGGACTGAAATCGGGATTGGGATTCACTTCAAGGATATAGGGACGTCCTGGGGCACGGACACGGAAGTCGATCCGGGCGTAATCGCGGCAGCCGGTCAGGCGAAAGGCCGCGGTGGCAATCTCTCCGAGCCGTTTACCAAGACGCGGCGACACCTTGGCGGGATACATCGGCGGCGTGGCCACGTAATCCTCGCTCTCGGGCCGCCATTTGGCGTCATAGGTGACGATGGGCCAAAATCCTGGCTTGTTTTCAATAAAGAGAATCTCGGAAATCGGCAATACCGCCAGGTCCGGCATCTCCACCACCGCGACATTGAGCTCCCGGCCGCGGATAAACTCTTCGACCAGCACGGGCGGACCATAGCGGTCCAGCAAACTGGCCACGCGCAATGATAACTGCTCCATGTTGCAAACGACACTGCCCTGGTCCAGGCCGACACTTGCGTCTTGGAGCGCCGGCTTGACGATCACCGGCCAGTCGAGCGGGCACTCGCGGACATTGGCGTCCTCGAGGACAAAAAAGTCCGGGGTAGGCAGGCCGGCCGAGCGCAGGAAATGCTTGGTGAGCGCCTTGTTGCGGGCCAGGTAAAGGCTTTGAGCGGGGCAGCCCGTAAAGGGGATTTTCAGCCAGTGCAATAGGCCGGCAGCGTAGGCTTCGTTGTTGCCGTCGTCGCCGGTGCCTTCGAAAAGATTGAAAACGACGTCGGGTTGAAAGCGCTGTACGCCGCGCACCAATGCAGCCGGGTCATGGCTGACTCCCAATTTGCCCACGATGAAGCCGCTGGCCGTGAGCGCTTGATCGACGGCATCGGCGGTGAACAAGATTTCGTGCTCCGAGTCGGCATCGGGATGATGCGCGGCGAGGACCGGCTGATTGAAAAGAACTAGGACTCGTGGCAAACCCATGCGATACACCTTTTCCATCAGGCGAGCGTCAGCGAGCCGCGATCGGCACGGACGCACGATTAGAGCGCGAGTTCAATGTGTGCGACACCATCGTTGCTTGCTGGCGAGTCTGGGCAGCCGCCAAGATGCGGGCGATAAGCTGAGGATACGTCCAACCGGCGAGATTGGCCATGATGACCAGGTCACTGCTGCCGGGGTTGAGGCCAGGCAGCGGGTTGACTTCCAGGAAGTACGGCACGCCGCGCCGCAGCCGAAAGTCGATTCGGGCCACGTCGCGGCAGCCGAGCGAATGCCAGGCCGTCCGCGCCGCCCGCTCGACCGCCAGCGTGTCGGCCGGCGACAGCTGCGCAGGCACGTCGTAGGTCACCAGCTTGCGAAAATCGCGCTTCACTTCCAAGCTGTAAACAAAAGACCTGGCTTCGAAATTGGGCAAGACCCGCATGATCGCGATGATCTCGGGCGGATCGTTGCCGACCATGCCGACCGTTAGCTCGTCGCCGTCAATAAACTCTTCCACCAGGATCGGTTGCCTTTGGTCGCGGCGCAACGATTCAATGACTTCTTCGAAATCGTTCGCGCTTTCCACCAGACACTTGTTGCGGATTCCCTTGCTCGATCCTTCCCAGCAAGGCTTGAGGATGGCCGGCAGCGTTAGACGGCTAGCAGCGGCTGCCAGGTCTGTCTCTGGGCCAACGATGAATCCATCCGGAACTGGCACGCCGTCGGAAGCTACCAAACGTTTGGCGCAATCCTTGTCGAGAGTCACAGCCAACGTGAGCGGATCGGACCCCGTGCAGGGAATGCCGAGCATCTCCATGACGGCAGGGACACGGGCTTCACGCGAACGGCTGATGCCGTGGCCCTCGGCAACGTTGAATACGAAATCAGGCGGATCGGCAAGGACTCGTTCGAGCATGGGCCGACCGTCGCCGAGCAGCACAACCTCGTGGCCGAGACTGCGCAGCACATCCGCCAACGCCTCGATTGTTTCGGGCGAGTCAAATTCTTCCTGAAAGTCGTCAGGGGACGACTCGTCCGCTTGCAGGTCGCCTTTGAGATCGAAGGTGATGCCGATTTTCATCGAAAGATGCCATGTTCAAAGAGGCGGCAACGCGGAAGTGATTGTTTCGTAGGGCGGGCTTCCTAGCCCGCCCTTCAAAACAACCACTTCCTTCTTCGGAGCGTGGGTCTGGGAGCCTGGTCCCCACGCTCCGCTGCGCGTCGCGGCTAAACTAATAACTGACCAACTCTTCGACCGGATGCTCGTAGCCCTGGTCGAAATGGTCGTTCACCATTTGCAGGCTCATTCGCCGCCGGGCCATTCGCTCGTTGTCTTCGGGCAGCAACACCGTCTTGCCGCCTTCCAGCAATGAACTAACGCCCCGCGTTTTGACGGGCCGAATCGAGCCGGGTTTGTCCTCCGCCTGGTAGCGGATCAGCATGCCTTCGTAGTTACGCAGCACGACGGCATCGTCCGACACCGACACCAGGTAGTTTGGCATCAATCGGAATCTTGCCGCCGCCATGCGGGCTATCCACGACATAGGTCGGAATGGCCAGGCCGGACATGTGGCCGCGCAACCCTTCCATGATCTCCATCCCCTTCCACACCGAAGTGCGGAAGTGGCCGGCGCCGATGACCGGATCGCAGTGGAAGAGGTAGTACGGCCGGACCTTGATGCGCAGCAAAGCACGGAGCAAGCTGGCGCATGGTCTCCAGGTCGTCGTTGACGCCCTTCAGGAGCACGGAGTGGTTGTTGACCGGCATCCCGGCTTTCAGCAAGGCGTTGCAGACTTTCGCCGCTTCCGGGGTCACCTCGCGCGGGTGGTTGAAGTGCGTCTGGATCCACACCTTTTCCGCCGACGCCAGGAGCTCGATCAGATCCCGGTCGAACAGCTTTTGCGGCAACGTCACCGGCACGCGCGTGCCGATGCGGATCACGTCGACATGCGGGATCTCCCCCAGGCTGTCGAGGAAGAAACGCAGCTTGGGCACCGGCAGCGTCAGCGGGTCGCCGCCGGACACGATGACGTCGCGGATTTCCTTGTGGTCGCGGATGTACTCGATCATCCGTTCGTCGTTGCGGCTGATAGCGTCCCAGCCGCCGCGGACCATCGTCGCCCGTTTGCGCGTGCAAAAGCGGCAGTACATGGTGCAAACGTGGGTGGTGACGATCAGACAGCGATCGGGATAGCGGTGCGTCAAACCCGGCACGGGCATGTCCTTGTCCTCTTCGAGCGGATCTTCCAGCTCGTATCCCGAGGGATTGTTCATCTCCAGCGGAGATGTGACCGATTGCAGCCGGATCGGATCGTTGGGATCGTCCGTGTCGATGAGCGAGAAATAGTACGGCGGAATGGCGAGTTTGTACTCGGCCTCAAGCGATCCGATGGCTTCGAGTTCCTCCAAGTTGAAAGGCAGGAGATCGCGAAGCTGCCGCACTGAGCGGATGGCGTTTTGCGACTGCCATCGCCAGTCGTTCCACTGTTTGTCGGGAACGTCGCGCCAGAGCGGATGGCGCCGCGGTTTACCGGGAGGTTCTTCTTCCTCGATTCCCTTCTTAGAGGGAGGAACAGAGCGAGGCTTTAGCCCGGTCCGCTCTTCAGATACGTCCATCGTCCAAAATGCCTCCAAAAGACTCAGTTACCACATGTCTGACAGCTGTCGTTCGCGAAGGGCGTTTCGAGAACAGTCGCCGCGACACTCCCTATAAATGCCGAATCATACCCTCTCGTTTTCAAAACACAAGACCTACCCTCGCCATATTGCAAGGATTCTCCAGCCTGGTGAGCTTGCCCTCTCGGCTTGCACCGGAAATTCCGGGGTCTTTCGCATTGCGGCACCACAAATTTTTTTTCGAGATTTCGAAAATGTTGCGCCGCTGGGCTCCGTCGAGGCCGCTGGTCGCCCTCGCAATCGTCGGCGCAGCAGGGCCCAATTTCAGCTGCGCGGGGCTTGGTGACAACACTAACCCGAAGCGCAAGCGAGGGATGCTGTTGGTCCTCGCTTACGCTTCGGGTTGGTATCTTTTTTCCTTCGCCATCGGCGGCTCGACATGCTATCCTGGGCAAGCCCGCACCACCAACATGGGATTCACGCCGCATGTTATCTCCCGGCCAGGTTGACCCTTCTTCGGCACTCGCTCCAGCCAAACTGCCGCGTGCCCTTGGGCCATTGACGGCCATCGCCATCGTCATCGGAACCGTAGTCGGCACGGGCGTTTTCATGAAGCCCAGAGCGGTTGCCGAAAACGTGCCTAACTTCGGCTGCGTTGCTCTCGTCTGGATCCTTGGAGCCACGGTGGCCCTGTTTGGTTCCCTGGCAGTAGCTGAAATTGCCATTCTTTACCCTCGCGCCGGCGGCAACTACGTTTTCCTGCGCGAGGGTTATGGCCGGTTGATGGGTTTCCTCTGGGGTTGGGTCGATTTCTGGATCATCCGGACGGCTTCCATCGCCGCCTTGGCCACCATTGTCACCGAACAGTTGCACACCATACTCAGGGCCATCCACGACACCGAACAAAACTCCCTGAGCTACTGGGAAGAACGATTCCTCACGGTCGGCATCATTGCCGGCCTGGCCATGATCAACATTCGTGGTGTGAAGTGGGGCGGGTTATTACAGGTTTTGATCACTGCGGTCAAGATCGCTTCGATTTTGGCGCTGATGCTTTTGCCGTTTGTGTTTCGAGGCCCTGTGGAAGGCTCGTCCAAGCCTTCCGCGGCCGCGGTGCCGCCCGAGTTCACCTGGGCAGGCCTGGGCGTGGCCATGCTCGGCGTGCAATGGGCTTACCACGGTTGGATGAACATCGCCCCCATTGCCGAGGAACTCAGGCAACCGCAGCGCAATATCCCACTGGCGCTGTTTGGGGGTATAGGCACCATCATCTTCCTGTATTTGGGCGCCAATGTCGCTTACAACTGGGTGATTCCGCTAAGCGAGATGCCGGCCTTCAACAACGCTGCCGCGGAGATGTGCAAGCGGCTGCTGGGCCCCATTGGCGCCGTATTGGCGGCTGCGGTGGTGATGTGCTCGGCATTTGGATCCCTCAACGGCAACATCCTCGTCGGTCCGCGGGTGCTTTATGCCATGGGGCTGGATCATTTGGCGCCACGCGGACTGAGCGCATTGCATACCCGCTACCGAACGCCGGCTTTGGCCATTGGGGTGGCCTCGCTTTGGTCTTGCCTGCTGGTCCTGGGTGGGGCGGCTCTGGCCCAATTCAAGCTGCCGGTGTTGGATTTGTCTGAAAATTTTGAGATCGACTTGAATCTACCCCCCCAAAAGCAGCTTTTTGACGTGCTCACGGACTTCGCCATGCTGGGAGCGGTGATCTTCGAGTCGATGGCGGTTTCGACGATTTTCGTCTTTCGCAGGAGGTTTCCCAATGCGGAGCGTCCCTACCGTTGCCTTGGCTATCCGGTGACGCCAACCATCTATGTGCTCATTCTGACGGCCATCGCGATCAACTCACTGCGTACCCAGACGACTGAGGCCGCGGCCGTGGTGACCTTGGTGGCCGTGGGTGCGATTATTTACGGCGTGGCCCTGCGTTCAAAGTAGTAGGCACACTCCGTGTGCCGTCTTTCGGCTCTACGGCACACGGAGTGTGCCTACTACTTTGGGGAAAGCGCTCTGTCCTTTTTGGCCCAAGGTTGATACCAGTATGCCTTGCCGAGGAAACTTCAGTCCCCATTCGCCCCATTAAAGGAGTTGCCATGGGCAAAAAGACGACATGCCCCATTAGCCGAAAGGACTTTTTGGCTCACGCCAAGCCTCTCGCAGTCAAGATTGGTGAAATACCCCTATCGGCAGGCGCCAGGGAATTCTCAACGGGTTCGTTGGGATGGTATCTCAACGGAAAAACGACCGTCGAGGTCAACGGCATCCCCGTGGCCGTGCAGATCGGCTTGAACATCACGGTTGTGGGCAGCAAGGAATTGCCGAAAGACGCCGCCGCGCCCCCCGAACCTCCGCCAGCGACTTGATCCAGCTTCTCATGCCACGACCACGGCGGCTTCGATCAATTCGCGAAGGCCTTCGTCTTCAATATGCTCGAGCGCGCTATCGACGCCGATCCAGATGCGCCGCCGCAGGTCGCGCTCCGGCCAAACGGCGGTGGCACGGGTTACTTGCATCAAGAAAACGATGACGTGGTAGGTCCGGCCGAGTTTTTTGTACAGATAGGTGCCGACAGGCTCGCTGCTGAGGCTGCCAACCAGCCCAGCTTCCTCCCAGGCTTCATTCAGGGCGGTTTCGCCCGCAGTGGAGCCGGGGTCGATCAACCCTTTGGGGATCACCCAGCGTTTGCCATTGCTGCTTGTGACCAGGCAAACCTTGTTGTTCCTGATAGGAATAGCGGCAGCCTGGCGGACGAAATCGAAATCAGTGGCCATGGAAAAATCCCTCAGTCCATGAAGGCACCTCTTGAATGAAGCATGCAGAATGATACGCTTCGGGTCAAGCAGCGTTTTGAGACTTCATCAAATCTGCACTATTCGGGCTCTCCTATGACAGCACTTTTCCGCACTGAAATCTCAGGCGTACCATGCCGTCGCGGCAAGGTTCGTGACGTTTTCGACCTCGGCGACCAGCTGGCTATCGTCGCCACGGATCGGCTCAGCGCCTTCGATTGGATTCTGCCCACGCCGATTCCGGACAAGGGACGCATCCTCAACGGAATGACGCTGTTCTGGCTCAAGCACCTCGGCGTAAGCAATCATTTCCTCAGCGACGATGTTTCCAAGCTTGGGCCGGCCTTCGAGCCTTTTGCAGACCAGCTGAAGGGCAGGACGATGCTGGTTCGCAAAACGCAGGTGGTCCCCATCGAGTGCGTGGTGAGGGGTTACCTGGCGGGGTCGGGTTGGAAGGAATATTTATCGGCAGGCACGGTATGCGGCATTCAGCTGCCACCTGGATTACGGCAATGCCAGCAGTTGCCAGTGCCGATCTTCACGCCGGCGACCAAGGAGGAGTCGGGCCATGACATCAATATCTCCTTCGAGCGCATGGCCGAGATGGTGGGGGCTGGCGTGGCGGCCGAATTGAGACAGCGGAGCATCGACATCTATCAAAGGGCGGCAAATTACGCAGCCAGCAAAGGAATCTTGATCGCCGACACCAAATTCGAGTGGGGCACGGTGCCGACGGGTGCAGGGGAGCTGATTCTCATCGACGAGGTGCTGACGCCGGACAGTTCGCGGTTTTGGCCGGCAGCTTCGTACCAACCCGGCAGCAATCCGCCTTCGTTCGACAAGCAGTTTGTGCGTGACTGGCTTGAAACGACGAGCTGGGACAAGAATTCGGCGCCGCCGGAATTGCCGGAAGAAATCGTTGCCAAGACAAGGGCGAAATACGTGGAAGCCTACGAGCGCTTGACGGGCGTTAATTTCAGCGGCTGAACATTGGCGTTTGAATGACAAACTCGCAGTTTGCTTCGGCCGCAGGCTCGACGGTGACATCGCGTTGCACTTCCAATGGAGCATGGAAGAAAACTCGGGTTACCAGCGAGGTTTCAGGGTCACGGTCCTCGCTTTTCACATGCCAATTCGGCAACCAACAGACGATTTGGTACTGGCCTGGCGGAACATCGGCCAGCTCGAACGCCCCCGTGGCGTCGGTGCGGGCGTAATAGGGGTGGTCGTCCACGAAGAGATAGCCTCGCATCCAGTACCAACCGGCTGCACTCGTCAATTCGACGAAGCCGCGGTTTTTGAGAATTCGCGTCAGTGGTTGGTCGGCATCGGGAAACGGCAGGCTGAAAAACGCCGCACCCTCGGCGTGCAGGGCGTTGAAGGTTTTTTCATGCGAGACGATGGAGAGGGAGCTGCCCATGCGGAGGAAGCCAATGTTGTTCTTGGCCTCACCCTGGTTGACAAGCATCTCGCGGTCACGAAATTCGACAGTTACCGGGGCATGGTTCCAGGGCCTGGCTCGCCGCGGGTCGGCATGGCGCAGAAACACAACAGCGCCGCGGACGCCGCCGGTGGAGGGGTCGATGCTGGGAGCGTTGGGGTTTTGGCGTAAATCGCGAGGTTTGGGTGGACTGGATGGACTGACGAGATTGCGCACTTCGAAGGCCAGCACATCGGGCACGTCGCCGGTCCATACGACCCGGCCGCGGATTATGCCAGCGGACGCCGGGTCGAAAGCGGTTTGCTCCACGGGTGGGCATTCTTGTTCTTCGGAAGTCTGGTCGGGCCTGGATTCGTGGCATCCTGAAGATAACAGAATCGCAACCAACCACATGATCCGTACCACCCAGCACTGCATGGGACACCTCATCCGTAAGTGCCGACTTGTTGTCATTGCAGCATGGTAAGCGGTCTGCTTTTTTTCCTCCATGCCAAAAAAGGGCGGGCGCTTGCGGCGGCTGCGTGTGCTTCTTGACCACCGCGGCGCAGTCGGTAATACTGAAGTTGTGTCACCCCGGTGCAACCAAGGATTGGGAGGAATCGAACCATGGACAAGAAAATCGAGCGTGCCGGGAAGCCCAAGGAAGGGGACGAATCGGACCACCGGACTGGAACGTGAAATGACCACTTTCCGACGCATCAAAGAGTCTTTATTGGACAGGGAGGGGCAGTACGTCTTGATTCAAGGCGACAAGGTGGCAGGCGTGTGGCCAACGCAAGATGAAGCCTTGCAACAAGGGTATGCCCTGTTCGAGTTGGGCGTGTTTATGATCAAGAAAATCGAGCGTGTCGAGAAGCCTATCTGCTTCGGCAACATCGTGCCTTGCAAATGATTCAAAGACGCCCACTGCGCGTCCAGGCCTTGAAACCGATGCGTCAAGCTGATTTTGCAATGGCCGAGGCAACTGGCACCAAAACCGTGCCAGGCACGGGATAAACAGGGCTGGCTATGCTGACTCGGACATCGCTGAAATGTAACCGCATTTCCCAGCCGTTGCCAAACAGAATGTCTTGGTAGTAAACCTGCCCGCCGTTTTCGCTCGCGAGCTCGAATTCGTCGTACTGAAAATCCATTACGGGGCCACGATTCGCCACGGGAACGGCATTTTTGTTCAAAAAAGGTTCGTCGATCAAGCGGTAGGTCAACAAGACCACATCTTGGGGGGGGATGTCTTTGCGCAAAACCATACTGAGCTCGTTCGTCTGCCGCGTTATAGTCCAAACTACGGCGTCGTGCAGCAGGAGATTATTGAACTCGCGAATGTGCTCAGGCAGCGCGGCTTCGATGGATTGGAGATATCGCTCGTAACGCGCCAAGGCCTCTTCCCATTCATCACGGGCGGCTTTGGCCGCGGCATCGTCGGAGGAACTCAGGCGTTCGATCAAACTTGGCGTGAAGTATTGCATCACTGCTTCCTCGACTTGCGTTTGTCGGTTTCGTAAAAGCTATGCCCTTCCGGGTTGCGGTTCAACTGATGGAAATGAGGCAACGACAGCGGACCAGCGCGTTTGTGTGGAAATTGCAGTTTGGAAGGCTGCCCTACGGCACTTTCGATTTGAAAAGCCAGGCGCCGGTTAGCATCTGTATCATCACCGCACACCACAATGTCATTTCCCGCCTTGCGGCGGACCAGTGAACGTTCATAATCAAATTCGGCGATCCTTACCACGGCTCCCGAAGGACCTGACGCCCGCTCTGCCTCGTAAACCGAAGGAACCTGCTCGGGGGCCTGTTGTGCAGCCGAGGCCGCTGGAATGTCAGGCGAGGGCATGTTTGTCAAGTCCTCCGCAGCAATTGCCCTGATGTAACGAAGTTATTGGCCTTGGCCTGCGCTCCTCAACTCAGCCAATCCGGCGTCAGCAACTGCAGCAGCGTCCCATCCCCCTTGCCCACGCCATTCTCGCACGTGATGTGTGCCACGCCGGCTTTGGCCAGGGCGATTTGCGTCTTCCTGCTGCCGATCACCCAGCCAGCCCACCCGCTCAGGTCGGGTTCATGGCCGATCAGCGCGATCGGCTCGCGCTGCAGTTCCTTCAGCATGCGCGCCAACTTGCGCGGTTTCTTGCCGGCGCGAGCTGGTCGCATACCTGGATTTCCGGCGGATTTCCGGTCCAGGCCTTGACGATGCCTTCGGCCGTTTGCTGGGCGCAAGAGAGGGCTGGTCAGAATGATCTGCAGTGCGACACCCTTGCGCTGCAAGCCGCCGGCGATCGCTTTGCACTGGTCCACACCGGCAGGACTGAGCGGTCTGTTTTCGTCGACATCGACGTTGCCGTCTCCAAGGGGAGCAGCATCCGCGTGACGGATCAAGTATAATTCCATGGTGGGTCCCTTTTGGATTCGCTTGGTGAGCCGACGATATTCATGGCATCCTCACGCGCTTGCCCTATGCGGACTCTGCGAATTTCTACTATAATATGGCTTCCCTGTGCGGCTGCCAGCTGGCACGGTGCATCCCTGGGCGAAGTTTTTTGAAAGAAGCGGCATGAAGCGAAACGATTTGCGTAACGTGGCGATCATCGCACACGTCGACCACGGCAAGACGACGTTGGTCGACAAGATGCTCAAGCAATCCGGGCAATTCCGCGATAGCGAGCTCAAGGAGACGTGCATCCTTGACTCGAATCCGCTGGAACGGGAGCGCGGCATCACCATCCTGGCCAAGAACATCGCGCTGCAGGTGGGCGGCACCAAGATCAACATCATCGACACGCCCGGCCACGCCGATTTCGGCGGCGAGGTCGAGCGCGTACTCAAGATGGCCGACGGGTGCCTGGTGCTCGTCGACGCCGCCGAGGGGCCGTTGCCCCAGACCCGCTTTGTCTTGCGCAAGGCTTTCGAATGCGGATTGCGGCCCATCGTGGTTATTAACAAAATCGACCGGCCCGACGCCCGGCCTTCCGAAGTGCTCAATGGGGTGTTCGACCTGTTCGTCGAGCTGGATGCCGACGACGCCACGCTCGATTTTCCAACGATTTATGCTTCCGGCCGCGAGGGTGTCGCGACTACCGATTTGGCGATCCCGGCGGTGGATTTCAAGCCGCTTTTCGATGTGATCCTCAATAACGTACCGCCGCCCGATGTGGACCTCGATGCCCCCTTGCAGATGCTGGTGGTGACGCTTGATTACAGCGATTACGTGGGCCGAATCGGCATCGGCCGCGTGATGGCCGGCAAGATCAAGAAGGGCCAACGCATCGCCCTGCTCAAACGCGACGGCAAACGCGTCGATGATCAGGTGACTCAGCTGCACGTCTTCGACCGCCTCGGGCGAGCCGAGACCGACGAAGTGGCGCCGGCGACATTCTGCGCCGTGGTGGGTTTGGAGACGGTGGACATCGGCGACACCATTGCCGATCCCGAAAACGCGGTGGCCCTGCCGCCGATCAAGGTGGACGAGCCGACGCTCGACATGCTGTTCCGGATCAACGATTCGCCGTTTTGCGGGCAAGAGGGGACTTACGTCACGAGCCGGCAGCTGCGGATCGGCTTTTCAAGGAGCTGGAATCCAATGTCGCGCTGCGCGTCCGCCCGAGCGAATCTCGGCGAGAGGAATTCAATGTTTCCGGCCGTGGCCTTTTGCATCTTGGCATTTTGCTGGAGAACATGCGCCGCGAAGGCTTCGAGCTGTCGGTTGGCAAGCCTCGCGTCATCTTGCGTGAGGTTGACGGCAAGCCGTGCGAGCCGATCGAATATCTGGTCGTTGACGTGCCGACGCGGTCGGTGGGGGCGGTGATGGAGTTGGTAGGCAACCGCAGGGCAGAGTGCTTGAAGATGGAATCACGCGGCGACCTGACGCATGTGGAGTTCACCATCCCGGCCCGCGGCCTGATCGGCTTGCGCACTCGGCTCCTGAACTCGACCAGCGGCGAGGCCATCATGCACCATACATTCTTCGACTATCAGCCGTCGCGCGGCAGCATTCCCGGCAGGCTCAACGGCGTGCTGATCTCGACAGAGACTGGACGCACCACGGCTTATGCGCTCGACGGCTTGCAGGAACGAAGCAGCCTATTCGTTGGTGCGGGCGAGCAGGTCTACGAAGGTCAGATCGTGGGAGAGAACTGCCGCGATAACGATTTGCCGGTGAATGCTTGCCGGGAAAAGAAGCTGACCAACATTCGCGCCGCCAGCTCGGACAAGAGCGTCATTCTCAAACCGCCGCGGCTGATGACGCTGGAACAGGCGCTGGAGTATATCGAGGAAGACGAGTTGGTGGAAGTGACGCCGTCGGCGATTCGGCTGCGCAAGATCTTCCTCAAGGAAACAGACCGGCGAAAGTCCTCGCGACAGGCGGCCAATTCGGCTTGATCCTCGTGATTCGTCCAGACTACGCAAACAGGCGCATATGGCGAACAAACCAATTTTGATTAGCCGCCTTGCCCAGTTTGAAATGAGTCGGCGCCGAATCAAGCGCACAGACGTAACGGCCACAGTTCGGAATCCAGGACAAGTTGTCGCCTCCAACAAAGGATGACGGATTTGCCAATCGAAGATCGGCCGCGCGGGTCGCATGCTCTTGCGGGTGGTCATTAAAGAAGACGCCGCCGCCATTCATGTGGTGACCGCCTACAAAACAAGCAAGATCGCTAAATACTGGAGCACGCTATGAAGGTCATCTATGATAGAGAAACCGACACTCTTTCCATAATCCTGCGCGACGGGAAAGTAGCGGAAAGCGATGAGGCGCGTCCAGGGCTGATCCTCGATTACGACAAATCTCAAAGGCTGGTTTCGATCGAACTGCTTGATGCATCCGACCAAGTCAAGCAACCGCAATCGGTGGAATTTGCACTAACAACAGCCGAATAATGCCACTTTGAAAGTCACCCTACTTCCGCTGTACAAACACCACTTCCTGGTATTCCTCATAGCGATGAAAATCAGGCCGCGTTAACGGTGCGTTGGTCGATAGCTCTGGCTGATCCAGCGTGACCGAATAATCGTAACGGCAAAAGGCGAAACGCCAGCGTTCGCCGTTCGCGGGACGGCCGCCGGTGGCTTTGAACGTCGTCCAGGGTATGCGGGCCTCGACGGTCCAACCCTTGTCCACGTCGGTCCAATCGTTGATTGTGCCGTTGGGTTTGGCCGCTCCTTCGAAGGTAAGCTCGGTTTGAGGGGCGAAGCGACGGGCGCCGCCGCTGCCGCGCGAGGGGTAGAACACCTCCAGGGGAATGCTGCCGACGCTTACCATGAACTGGTAGTAGGCGAGTTTTTTGGTGCTGGGCTTGAGGAACAGCCCGAAGCAGTCATTTTCGGTCACGGGACCGTTCACGTCTAGCACGTCGGCGTAGAGATCGTGGTCCACCATTTCGCGCAGAAGTAAAGGTAGTCCCAATCCCACAGCAAGCGAGCATGCGTCGACGTCTTCGATTGGCGATTTTCCCAGGGGACCCGAAGCTCCAGAGGGTCGGCGTTTTTCCAGGCGCGTTCGTTGATATCCCCGTCGAGCTCGATCTCGCCTGCTCGCCATCGGCACTCGACGGCCTTCTCGCCGGCACCGGCATCGGGCTCGGCAATCGGTTGGCCGCCGTCCTGAGGTGTTTGAGATTCGACGCTCTGGAAGCCCAGCAGCGCGAGGACCAGGAAACTTCCAACGGCAATCGCAAAGGCAGCTTTCATTGGTCGTCCTTTCATTCTGGTACCCCGAGCCTGTCCGAAAAGGGGTCCGGTACCGTTGCCGGAACGGCCCGAAGGATGCTGCGCACAACGGTACCTGACCCCTTTTCGCACAGGCAGGTTATCTTCACATCGACGAACCCCGCGGCGGATCATCACTATAGCCTTTCATGCCCAGGCTCATGATCCAGTCGGGAACCCATGCCGTCAGCTTCATCAGCAAAGCTGTCGGCCACGGAAAATTATACACCTTACGCCGGCGCCGCAATGCGCCTTGACGATTCGGCGGGCCGCGACATTCGGCTTCCATGACGAAAGGCATTTTGAAATCGAAAGGCTCGGTCATCGGCGTCTTGACAAAACCGGGGCAAATCGTGGTTACCGCGATATTCTTGCGGCGAAGCTGAATGCGCAGGCCTTCCAGGTAGGTGTTGACCGCCGCCTTGCTGGCGCAATAGGCCGACTCGCCGGGAAGACCCTTGTAAGCGGCCAGGCTTGACACGCCGGCAATGTGACCCTGGCCGCGCCGCAGCATTTCCGGCAATACCGCCTCGATGGCATAGATTACGCCGAAAAGGTTGACGTGGAACATCCGTTCGACCTCGTCAATGTTAACCGGATCAAGCAGCGTCGGCGCGCCGACGCCGGCGTTGGCCAGGAGCAGGTCGATAGGCCCAAGCTGCTTGCCGAGGGCATGTATCGCATCAATGGTCTGGCGGCGATCGACCACGTCGGCGGCGGCGCATGCCGCCATGCCGCCGCTGGCGCGGATTTCGGCGGCCAGGGCTTCAAGCTTGTCGAGCCGGCGGGCGACGAGGCCGACCTTGGCCCCTTGGCAAGCCAGCTCCCTGCGCGACCGCCCAGCCGATGCCGCTGGATGCACCCGTAATGATCGCCACTCGATCCTTGAACGCCATTTGCCGTTCTCCCCGCACAATTGCCGTAGCCGGCACCAGCGGATTCATAACCCTGTAAGGCAAGCTCACCGCGGGCACCGGCTCGCGCGATTGGCGCCGAGAGCATGGCATACTTGGGGTGGACTTGGCAAGCCGCCTTGACGGCGCCACAATCGTTATAGAACGCAACGCCCCAATAATCGGCAACGTGGTTCAAAAAGGTCCCAAACATGCTCGCCATTTGCAAATGCAGCCGTGCGTTGGTTCCCGTTTTGATGGTTCTATTGCTTCTGGCCGCGGCGGCAGCGGTCCGGCCGCAACCCGCCAGTCCACCGCCGCCGGACAGGTATAAAGTTGCCCTGCGTTATGACATCCCCGCGCCGCGCGATCAGCACGTGGCGTTATACAAGGCGATGGTCGAACATCTCAGCACGTTGGGCTTCGCGTTTGACCCGCCGCTGAAGCCGTTCCCCAACAGTGATTATGAAGACCGCGGCAAGAACATGCTGACTGGCATCATCGCCCGCGACAAAGTTCTGGCGTGTTTGGACAACCGCAGCGTGGCATCGCTTTTGATATTGCCGTCTACCTATCAACTGCCGGCAGCAGGTCCGGTGCGCGTACGGCTCGAACTGGCTAGCGGATTGCCGGCAGGGCGGCAATTCGTCTTTGCCAATCAGGTGCGGGCCTTACTTGGACAGCTCGAGTTCAAGGAAAGTGTGGGCTACGACCATCACGGCTACACCGGCCGGCCATTTACTGCGCATCGTCGGCACCCTTGCTGCGGAAAACCTCGACATGCTCCTTAAAGATCTTCGCACCCAGCCTACCGGTTGGCTTATGCCCAGCATTGACCCGCGGACGCTGCCCGCACCCGTCAGCGAAGTCGTGCCGATCAAGGTCACGGAAGTGCTGCCGGAACCCGCGCCGGCCGAGGATGCGCCGCCGCGCCCAAACGCGGCCAGGACTACCTGGACAAGATCACTCCTGACCTGTGGATGATGCTCACGAGCAAGGACGATGACTCAAAGATCGTGCGGGCCGAAATCATCCTGTCCTATACGCCTTCCGCCGGCGATGAGAGTTACCGCGGCGCGTTGCTCAAAGAGACGCCCAGCCTGGTCATCGAAGGTCGGCTCGGCCCTGTGGTCACGGTGCTCATGCGGGTGAATCAAGCCAACGCCCTGGCGGGGTTGTCGCAGGTGTCAGTGGTGCGCTTGGCGCGTCCGGCGTTGGTGCAAGTTGATCCGTCGATCCAATTCTCGGGGGACAATGCCGCGGCCATCAAACAAAGCGGCCTGGAGATTCTTCACCAGCGCGGGGCGGCAGGGCAGGGCATTCGCGTCGGCATCATCGACAGCGATTTCCGCGCCTATGCGGATCTGGTCCGGCTTGGCAAGCTGCCAAAGTCAACCCGCTTCCTCGACTTGACCACCGAATTCAACCCTGATCTTTATCCCGATCCGGAGATGGGCGACGACAAGGTGCTGGTCACGGCACACATTGCGCCCTGGCTGCCACCCTGGCCGCGCCGCAAGCCGAGCTGACGTTGATCCGCATTGATCCAACGGCGTTGCCGCAGCTTCAACTGGTCGCCCGCGTCATCAACGGGGAGTTTGGCATGGACGACCACCTGACCAAACGCCATGAGGAATTGCGGACCGCGGCGCTGTTATTGGCCGGGCGCGAGGAGGAATTTCTCCGCCAGCGCCAGGCGATCCTCGATAATTTTGAGGACGACAGCGAGGCCAAGCGGACCTATGAAATCCTCGGCCCCGTGGTTCGCGGCTGGCTGTTCACGCCGCGCGAGTGGATGTACCGCCGCCAGCAAGATCTGGAACGTGAGGGCGAACTGCTCCAGCAGCTCGATCAGCGTTTTCAAAGATTCCTTGCCGAACTGCACAGGCTAAAAGGTTTGGACGTCGTCAGTACATCGCTGGTGTGGAATGACGGCTACCCGCTGGCCGGCGGCAGTGCGCTGAGCCAGTGGTTCGACGCCACGGCCGAGCGGAAGGCCCTTTGGTTTGTCTCGACGGGCAATAGCGCTGCCCAATCGTGGACGGGGCCTTATCGCGACGTAGATGGCAATGGTGTCATGGAGTTCGCGGTAGCCGGTCCCGCAATGCCAGCCGGGACGTGGACGCCGGAACTCAATTTCCTTGCCTGGCAGCCTTATGAGACGCCCAGGTCGCTGGAGTTGCCCGCGGGAGTGTTGGTGCGTGTTACGGCTCAGTGGCGAGAGCCGCATGATCCGTCGTATGGCTGGAAATCCGACGACCGAGATCGATACCTCAAACCGCTGGCCAACCTGTCGTTGATCTTGCTGCGCCAGCGCGATCCCAGCGGCAAGACACTACCCGCGGATGATTTTGAGGTAAGCGCTCGGTCGCCCGTGGCCGCCTTCCGGATTGAAAATCAGCCAACCGGCTCGACGTATGAACAGGTGGTCGAATTCAAGACGGCCAAGGCGGGGCGCTATGCCCTGCGCGTGCAGCGCCAATTGCCGACGGCCTGGGAGCTGCGCCGCGATCCCACAACAGGGCAGTCGCTTTTGATCGAGCAACGGGGCCTGGCGGCGACCGGCATTCGGCCGGTGGATACTCCAACCTTGCCGGCCATGCAAACGCATTGGGAGTTGTGGCCGCGGATCTTCGTCAGCGCGATCGATCAACCTTCCGCGGCCAAGGGGCGGGTCACCTTCCGCGATTATGCGACCAGTGCCGGCAGCATTCCGATCCTGTCCGACACGCGGTCGTTGATCGCCGTCGGCGCCGGCAGCGCGGCCAATGTACCTCAGCCGTACGCGGCCGTCGGCACTCCCGGCGCTCTGTGGAACTTTCATAAACCTAACCTGCTAGCCTACGATAGCCTGGCACTGACGCCGGCGGGCACGGGCAGCGCCTATGGCAGCAGTCTGGCGACGCCGTTTGCCGCCGGCATGGCGGCGACCTTGCTCAGTGCGGGGGAGCGGCCGCGGCAGCTGGAGGAGCGGCTGGTGCTGATGCCGGGCACGATGTGGCGGCTTGCGAAATGATGGGGGTTGCCCCTCATTTGCCACACAAGGGATTGCATGCTAGGGTTAATGTGGAGGCGTGCAATTCCCCGCATTGCATGACACCAGAAACTGGACGGGCTCGAGAAAAACCGCCATGACTTTGCTCGCATTGCTTGCCAATTCGGCGCCCGTCGCCTCCCCACCCGGGTTGCAAATGTTGCTGCCTATCGCGGTGGGCTTGGTGGCCGGCTTGGGCGTTGTCGGTGCTATTCATTTCGCAACGCGCGCCGCAGAATTGCGGCATTGCCGCAACAAAAGATGGAAAAAAAAGGGCCCGATCCCTTTGTCAGCGGCAGCAGCCAGCGAGCAACGCAAAGCCTTTCGCCGCAAAGGCAACCCCATCGAAGTCCAAGTCGTCGACAAGGCCACGCAAGGGCCGCCTCAACGAGGCTATGTCCTCGATCGCTCCGTGGGCGGCCTGGGCTTGCAGCTTGACCGTCCGCTTGAACCCGCGACGTACCTTACCATCCGGCCGACCAATGCGCCGCACATCGCTCCCTGGGTGGACGTGGTCGTGCACTATTGCCGCGAGGGAGAGGACGGCTACGACATCGGCTGCCAGTTCGTCAAGATTCCGCCGTGGCCGGTGCTGATGATGTTTGGTTGATTTGCAAGTCCTCTTGGTCCTAAATCATGACAAATCCGAACCTAAGCATACTGCCAAGAAGTTTAGAAGCGGCCCAGCAAGGAGGCAACAGTAAGCGAAGCCGATACCGACACGCAACCATGTTGGCAAACCAGGCACAGCCAACAAGGTTGCCGCGATAAACGCGCCGACCGGCAAACTGAACAGCAAAATAGGGCCGATGTCGCTATACATCGCTCCGGTCGCTACATGCCGAAAATGCCACATCAAGATAATGGGCGTAATTGTCATCGCCGCTCTCGCCAAAATCAATGGAATGTCATTCTTGGCGGAACGCGGATTACCCACATTACCTCCCCAGCAATTTAGCTAGCGGAAACGCCGACGGGTCTCAAGCAATTTATCCAGTATAATGCTAGTTACATGAATGCGCCTACCTCAGCCCCTGATGGCACCGGCCGACTTTCACTTCCCTTGTGGCAGGAACGTTTCGCCGCGCCGATGGCGCCGACCACGGCCACGAAGATGCGTAAACGCGGCTGGGATCAGGTCGATGTCGTGTTCGTCACCGGCGACGCCTACGTCGATCATCCCAGCTTCGCCATGGCGATCCTGGCGCGCGTGCTGGAGGCGGCCGGTTTTCGCGTCGCCATGCTCAGCCAGCCCGACTGGCACTCGTGCGAGCCGTGGCGGCAGTTCGGCCGGCCGCGGCTGTTCTTCGCGCGTCAGCGCCGGCAACATGGACTCGCTGATCAACCACTACACCGCCAACAAGAAAGTCCGCAACGACGACGCCTATTCGCCCGGCGGCCGGATCGGCCTGCGACCTGACCGGGCCACGCTTGCCCTACTGCCATCGCGCCCGCGAGGCGTTTCCCGGCGTGCCGGTCATCGCCGGCGGCGTCGAGGCGTCGCTGCGGCGCCTGGCCCATTACGACTACTGGAGCGACACCGTCCGCCGCTCGATCCTGCTCGACTGCAAGGCCGACCTGGTGGTCTACGGCATGGGCGAGCAGACGATCGTCGAGATCGCCCGGCGCCTGGCGGCGGGGCAGACGGTGCGCGATCTGCGCGACCTGCGCGGCGTGGCCTACGCGCTGGGAGCCAAGGAATCTGACGACCTCGCAGGCCGCCTGGGCGAGCACGAGTTGTCTGCCGAGTTTCGAGGAGGTCAAGGCCGACAAACTCGCCTTCGTCGAGGCGACGCGGCTGATCCACGTCAACACCAACCCGTTCAACGCCAAGACGCTGGTGCAATATCACGATCGCCAGGCCGTCGTCGTCACGCCGCCGGCGTTGCCGATCGCGCAGGCCGACATGGACCGCATTTACGATCTGCCCTACACCCGCCGGCCGCATCCCTCCTACACCGAGCCGATCCCCGCGTATGAGATGATCAAGGACTCGGTGACGATCATGCGCGGCTGCTTCGGCGGCTGCACCTTCTGCTCGATCACGGCCCACCAGGGGCGGATCATCCAGTCGCGGTCGCAGGAATCGGTGCTGCAGCGAAGTCCGCAAGATGGCCGCCGATCCGGAGTTCACCGGCATCGTCAGCGACATCGGCGGCCCGACGGCCAACATGTATCAGATGCGCTGCACGCGGCCCGAGGTCGAGGCGAAGTGCAAACGGCTGTCGTGCGTGCATCCGACGATCTGCAAGCTGCTGGGCACCGACCACGGCCCGCTCGTCGAGCTGATGCGCCGCGCCCGCACGGAGCCGGGCATCCGCAAGGTGCTGGTCGCCAGCGGCATCCGCATGGACCTGGCCCAGCTTTCGCCGGAATACATGCACGAGCTGGCGGCCCACCACGTCGGCGGCCATCTGAAGGTCGCGCCCGAGCACACCGATCCGACACGTGCTGGAGCTGATGAAGAAGCCCGCAGATCGACAACTTCGAGGGCTTCGCCGAGGACTTTCAAGAAGGCGTCGCAAGCAGGCGGGCAAGCCGAAGCAGTACATCGTGCCGTATTTCATCGCCAGCCATCCGGGTTCGGACCTGCACGCGATGATCGACCTGGCGGTGTTCCTGAAGCGCAACGGCTACCGGCCCGACCAGGTGCAGGATTTCATCCCGGCGCCGTTCGACGTCGCCACGTGCATGTATTACACCGGCATCGATCCGTTCACGAAGCAAGGAAGTGTACATCGCGAAACAATTGCAGGACCGCAAGATGCAGCGGGCGCTGATGCAGTTCTTCAAGCCGGAGAACTATTTCGAGGTGCGCAAGGCTTTGGAGGAGGCCGGGCGGCCGGACCTGATCGGCGGCGGCTGCGATGCCTTGATCCCGGCGCAGCCGCCGAAGGAGGCGCTGGAGGCGCGGCGGGAGCGAGCCAACGATGCGGTGCGCGGCGATCATGTGCATACGGTGCCCAATCATGGCAATAAACGCGGCTACCGTCCTGGGCGAAAGACGGCTCGCCGGCAAAGCTGAGGACGCGGAGCAAAACCAATGGCAAGGCCATCTGCATCTCAGCAATCAGGGCAACTCTTCAAGATTCCGATTGAACCCGCCAACCAAACCCTCGCGGCATTTCTCCGCGCTCAGCTACGCGGCGAGTCCTGGTCGGCGGTCCGCACGTTGATCGCCGGCCGCCGCGTCCGCATCGAGGGCGATCTTTGCGTCGACCCCGCTCGCCGGTTGCGCGAAGGCCAAACCGTCGAACTGCTGCCGCAGCCCCAGCGTCCGCCCCGGCAGCACGAGTCCCTCAATATCCGCCATCTCGACAACCACCTGGTCGTGGTTGAAAAACCATCCGGCCTGTCCACGGTTCGGCATCCGACCGAACGCGCGTGGCCGGCCCGGCGCAAGGCGCTGCACCCGACGTTGGAAGACCTGGTGCCGCCGCTGATCGCCGCGCGGGAGGGCAAACGCCGCAAGGGGCCGCTGCCCCGGCTGCGTGTCGTCCAGCGGCTTGACAAGGACACCAGCGGCTTGGTCGTATTCGCCCGTACCGTGACGGCGGAGCAAGGCCTCGGCAGACAGTTTCGCGATCACACCGTTGTCCGCCGTTATCTCGCGGTGGTGCCCGGCATCGTGGCCTCGCAACGGATCGCCACGCGGCTGGTGCGGGACCGGGGCGACGGCCGGCGCGGCAGCACCATTGATCCAACCCAGGGCAAAGAGGCGATTACCCATGTCGAAGCCGTCGAGTGCATTGGCGGGTACACCGTGGTCTCCTGCCGGTTGGAGACCGGGCGCACCCATCAGATTCGCATTCACCTGGCAGAACTTGAACATCCTCTTTGCGGCGAAAAGGTCTACAACCGCAAAGCGACCGGCTGGGTCGTGTCCGATAGCAGCCAGGCGCCGCGCCTGGCGCTGCACGCGACGGAATTGGGCTTTGTCCATCCCGTGACCGGCGAGACACTGCGATGGGAGATGGCGTTGCCGAAGGACCTGCAAGGGTGGCTGGACCGGCTGCGACAGTCCCGGTAAGATGGTTACACCATGTCCGTTGAAATCAAGTGGACCGACACCGATCCCGAAACTGGCCAGCGGCGCTTCCTGTGCGTCAACAAGTTCGCCGGCCAGTGGTGGTGGAAATGGAAGCTCCAGCGCCGCGGCGATTGGGCGAAGGACCTGGAGCCGACGCTTGAGATGTGGGAGCACGTCCTCGATAGCCTGCATCGGCGCTATCGGCGCCGCGAGGGGGTTAGCGATGAAGACCTGGCCCAGGTGACGCGGATTGTGGATGCCTTGCGGCGTAAACGAAACGAATCTGAATCAGACGCCGATGCGACCGACTGACGGGCCGCACAGCTCCTTTCTTGCGCCGTTACGACAGAGTCCCCAGTGTGACACCAAAGAATCTCAAGATATTTTGAGAATCCGCGCTCGCGCGAGGCCCCTTGTCGCGTTTATAGATAAGAGGGCATGGCATCGTTACCGGTGGACCGGCACGGCGCAGGATTGCTTTGCGGAACATCTTCCTCGGCCTGCACAGGCCACCGCCTTGCAATCTTCCCCATTTCGTGCATCAACTTCACATTTCGCACAAGAGGAACGAATATGCATTCGCATCGCTGGTCACAATTCGCCTCCGTATTGAAATTGTCCCGCCAACCCATTCGGCGCCGCATGCGTCGCCTCGAAGTGGAGCTGCTGGAAGCCCGTTGCGTACCTACCGCCACCGGTTACCGGCCAATCGACGAGGTCGGCAACAACGTCGCCAATCCGACGTGGGGCACGGCAGGCGCCGATCTCATCCGCCTCACGCCTGCCGAGTATGCCGACGGAGTTGATGCCCCCTCGCTGCCGCAGGATCCCAGTGCTCGCCTCATTTCAAACATCGTCAACAACCAGGCCGATCCTGCCAACCCGTCTCAGGACATTGCCACGGTCAACCAGCAATCGTTGTCGGACTTCGCCTACAGTTTCGGCCAATTCATGGATCACGACATGGATCTGACCCTCGACAACGGCACCTCGGACCCCATTCGCGGTGCCGGTGGGCGACCCGATCGGCGGGGCAAGTGACACACCGTTGGCGTTCAATCGGTCTCAGCCCGATCCCGCGACCGGCACAGGCCCCGGCAACCCGGCCCAGGATGTCAACACCATCACTTCGTACCTCGATCTGTCGCAGATCTACGGCTCCGACCTGGCGACCGACAATGCCTTGCGGACCTTCGTCGGCGGCCAGATGAAGACGAGTCCGGGCGGTCTGCCGCCACTGCGACAATTCCACCTATTTCACATCGGCGCAGCTTGCCGCCATCAACGCTTCCGTGGGCGGCATGGCGGACGATGGACCGTTGCCCGAATCCGACATGTTCGTCACCGGCGATAGCCGCGGCAATGAAAACATCGAGCTGACAGTCCTGCAGGCTCTTTTCCTCGACAACCACAACCTGATCGCCAGTGAACTCCAGCAGGAAAATCCCACCTGGAGCGACGAGCAGCTTTTCCAGGAGGCAAGGAAGCTCAACATCGCGGAGTATCAGTCGATTGTCTACAACGAGTGGATTCCCGCCGTGCTCGGTCCCAATGCTCTGCCGGCCTACACCGGCTACAATCCGAACGTCAATGCCACCATCGCCAACGAGTTCTCCACCGTGGCGTTCCGCTTCGGCCACAGTCTTCTTAGCGGCGATGTGGAGCGGCAGGGCAACAACGGCCAGCCAGTTGCGGCCGACGTGCCTTTGGCCGAGGACTTCTTCGACCCCAGCATCCTCAACGGCCAAGGGTTGCCGTCGACGATCGATCCTGTCACCGGCCTGGCCACCACCAGCATCGGGGCCGTCCTCAAGGGCGATGCCGATGGAGACGCTCAGGCGGAGGACGTAGAAGTCATCAACGAAGTCAGGGACCTGCTTTTCAATGAAGTTGTGCCCGGCGTGGGCGGCGGTCAGGACCTCATCGCTCTGGACATCGAAAGGGGCCGAGATCACGGAATCGGCTCATACAACCAGGTCCGGGTTGCCCTGGGACTGCCGGCCGTGACCAGCTTCGCGCAGATCACCAGCAACGTTCAGGTGCAGGACGAACTGCAAGAGGCCTACGGCAACGTCAACAACATCGACGCCTTCGAGGGAGGCCTGGCCGAGGACCCTGTCGCCGGCTCCGACGTCGGCCCCTTGTTCCAGACGATCATGGTCGATCAGTTCTTAAGCCTCAGGAATGGCGATCGCTTCTTTTACCTCAATGAACAGTTCAGCCCGAGCGAGGAGGCCATTTTGCAGCACGGCAACACGTTGGCCAAGGTCATCGAGGCCAATACCGGCATCACCAATCTCCAGAGCGACGTGTTCTTTTTCACCGCATCGATCAGCGGAACGGTATCCCGCGCAACTGCGCGGCGCCCCCACGGGTTTGGCCAGCGCGGTGTGTCCGGCGTCACCGTCCAGCTGGAGGACACCACCGGCGACGTGCTCGCCACAGCCGTGACCAACAACCAGGGCCAATACACCTTCAATCAACTTAGCGGCCCAGCGGCCAACGTGGAAAACGCTTCCGGAGTGAGCGGCACGGGGTATTACGATGTGGTGCTGGTCCTGCCGACCACTTTGGAGCAATACTCTCCAAACAATAGTTCGATCCTGATCAGCCGCAGCGGTATTAACGTGAATGGAGTGAACTTCGTCGTCGGCGATGCCGTCACCCACTTCCGCGTGACCGCCCTGGGCCACGCAGTCGTGGGTGAACCCACGGCATTCGTTATGGTGGCCCTGGATGCTGCCAACCAGGTAGTGCCTGGCTACACCGGCACTGTCGATTTCACCAGCACCGACAGCTATGCGGCAATGCCTGGCAGCTACACGTTCGTGCCTTCCGACAATGGCACCAAGGTGTTCTGGGTGACCTTCGCCACGCTTGGCGAACAAACGCTCACCGTGACCGATGCGTCGAGCAGCACGGTTTCCGGTAGCGTGATGGATTGGGTCGTTGCCGAACTAAAGCGGAAGGGCAACAAGTTGGGTGGTTGACCCAACATCTGTTGGCTTGGTGGGGGCGGTGCGGTAAGCAAGGTCGGCATCACTGGCCGTTGACAGGAACCGGTTGTGGCGGCAACCCGCCAGGCTGGCCCGTCAGCGAAGCGGGCTGCACAGGAGGAATCACCATGGGGCCCGGAGGAGGAGCGACTCTCACAACCGGACCGCCTGCCGAGAGCGGCACACCCGCGTGGTAGTAGAGCATAACTTCCTCGCGTTGGTGGTAAGGCCGGCCGACCGCTACCAACCGCACGTCGTCGATGACGTAACCGCCGGGGAACTGCTGGTGCATCAATTTCTCAGCCTTGGCGCAGTGCGGGCGTGTTTTCCGGGATAGCGACGATGCCGCTGTCCGGACTCCGGGTGACGTAATGCGCAGTCTCACAACCTGGGCAGGCGATGAAAGCGGCCGCCAACCCCAGTATGGCTACCCGATGCAGGCGCAGACCCCTTTCGACGGACATGGCGGTTTCCCTCATTCCGAAGTGCGTCCCCGACCAGATTTCTGGAATTGGAGGGCGTGTATAACTTCCTCGGGGGATGCCGGTCAAGTCCAAAATGCCGAGACGTGAGTCAGTCTGGATTGCCGGCCGCCATTTCCCGCGCCGACTAGGAACTCGGGTCGAGACGCCCGTGGATCAAAACGGAGCGGCAGCCTGGTCCTTGAAGAGAAACGGTTTGACGATCTGAACCAAACGCTGCCGCTCAGCATCGTTGTGGTGGAGTTGTTCGTGATATTTCGTCGCGAATAAGAGCGTTGATCAGGTCGCCGCTGTAAGCAAATGCAGCGAGCGGTTTCACGACAGTGGGATCCAGATGAGACTTCCTTGTGAGCACCAAGGTGGTTTCGTCGGAAAACTTGCGAACAGTTTCCGGATGGTGGGTCGTAGCGACGAATTGACCGCTCCGATTGGTCATTTTTCGCAAACCGGTGATGAGCAGGCCAACTTCTGAAAGCGAAAGGTGACTGTCCGGTTCGTCCTATATGCAGAAGATGGGCGGCCCCACGTTGTTGGCAGCGATAATATACGCGCTGAGGAAGAAGCACTTCTCGCCGTCGGACAGCGCCTTGAACTCGACTTCAAGGCTGCGCTGCGGATTCTGCTGCTCGAATTTGACGATCAGCTGAGTGCCGCTCTCGCCACGTTCCCGGTTCTCGATCGATGAGAAATCGGGAATCACAGCCTTCACATACGAGTCGAACATGTTGTAAGCCGCGGGTTTTTGCCCGAGCAAGGCCCTTAAGCACGATGCGTAGTTCGCGGCATCGTCCTGCAACTCCATCAAGGGTTCTTCGGAGAACCCCGTCATCTCCTTCGGAATCGGTGCAATCAGGATCATGGAGGCGAAGAATGCCTTGATGTCTTGGATCGCTCGTTCCTCGGGCGCATTGATCACCGGCAACGCCACAATGTGCCAATCGAGGCCGAACGCAGCTCCGCCCGAGAGTTGGATTCGCCCTTGTTGACGCGTGAAGATGCCGCCGTGCCCCTCGACCCAAAGGCTTTCTTCCAGGATACGTGCCTCTCGGAAATTCGGCGGCCATTCGACGGAAACGGCATACTTGAACCGCTTACCTGCCAGTATCAGGTCAATTTCAAAATGCATGGGGTGATCTGTGCGATGCTGGGCGAAATCACTTGCAGAGATGAGGTTGCCAATACGGTTGATGCCCCGGCAGATACTTTGAAAAAGTCTGAGGCACTGCAGCACAGTCGACTTACCCGCACCGTTCTTACCGATCATCAGAGCTGAGGAACGACCCGCAAAATCGAGGGTAAAGCTCTCCAGGCAACGGAAGTTGTGGACGTAAAGGCGTTCGATCATGAGGAATCCAATGGTGCTGCGTTACCCTTGAAGAGAAAACTCGGTCAGTCCGTGTCGTAAGCAGATGACCTCGTCCCAGTTCAAGCCTTCCGTCGCCAGGGCACTGCTTATGATTATACCCTCGCCCCCTCCGGTCGCCAGCCCTGGGCTGGACCGATCCTCCCTCAGCGCGAAGCCGAGTACGGCCTATCAATAAATGTACGCATGCAACCATGCCCCCTGCGTCTCAATTATCAGTAAAATTACCTATACAAATATCATTGCATTGGCGTTCGCCAATCAGGTATTACTCCCGCTACCGTTTCACACATCTCGTGGTTCAATTATCAAAGGGTACCAACCCCCTCGGACCGGGGTCGTTTTGGGCTTGTTGTCTAACGACCCGCCTGCCCTAATGCTCGTTCCTGCCACAACACCCGTGGCATGGGTTCTGGAGCGCCGCGATGAACACGCAGAGTTTTCCCACTCAAGGACTGGAGCCAGCGGTGGCCCGTTGGCATTACGCCATTCAGGCGGATCCAACCAATGCCGACCACTACAACAACCTGGGCATTGTGCACGTCAATGCCGGCCGTTGCGCGGAGGCAACGACCTGTTTCGAGCAGGCCCTGCGGCTGCGGCCCAGTTTCCCTCAGGCATGCAACAACCTGAGCTTTGCACACTACGCCATGGGCCGATTCGCCGATGCCCGGGCTTACGGCGAGCGAGCCTTGAACTTGCAGCCGGTTTTCCCCGAGGCCAACAATCACCTGGGCCTGGCGCACCTGGGACTGGGCCATTATGCCGAGGCTGCGGCGCAATTTCGGACGGCTTTGCGTTTGCGACCGCAACTGGCCGCGGTCCATCGCAACCTGGCCAAGGCTTTGACCGACCTGGAACGGCTCGACGAGGCGATGGTCTCTTTCCAGGAGGCGATCCGCCTTGAACCCGCGTTTCCCGAGGCCCATGCCGATTTGTCCGAGGTCTTCAAAGCCCAGGGCCGGTTTGCCGAGGCGGTGGCCCATTTGCGACAAGCACTGCGCATCAAACCCGACTACGCTTTTGCCTGGTGGAACCTGGGTCAGTTCGTCACTCAAGGCCATTGTCAGTTTACCGAGGAAGAGTTCAACCATGTCAGAGCCGTGCTAGGCCGCGGCGGCATCTCCACACTAGATGGCAGTTTACTGCACCTGACCCTGGGAGACGTGCTGGACCGACGCGGCGCTTTCGACGCCGCGTTCGATCACTACCGCCAGGCCGCGGCGCTCAGAAAAGAATGGCTTAGATCCGTCGGGCAAGGCTTCGATCCGGCGGCCCATACCAAAATGATCGATCGGGTCATTGCCACATTCGACGCCAGTTTTTTCCGGCGTGAGCGGGTGCTGGTCAGCCCCAGCGAATCGCCTGTTTTCATCGTGGGAATGCCGCGCACGGGCAGCACGTTGGTGGAGCAGATCCTGGCCAGCCATTCCCAGATGGCGGGTGGAGGCGAGCTCACGGACATCGAATTGATGATCCCTGAGCTGGACGCGATGGGCCAGCGGCAAGGCGGCTATCCTGCTTGCATGAGCGTTTTGCATGAATCCAGCCTCCAAGGGTTGGCGGATCGTTATTTGCAGACGCTTGCCAAGGTTGGCGGCTCGAAGGCTCGCGTCATCGACAAGATGCCCGAGAATTATTTGTATTTAGGCGTCATTGCCCTGATGTTTCCGCGAGCGCGAGTCATTCACTGCCGGCGCGATCCCCTTGACGTTTGTCTTTCTTGTTACTTCCAGAACTTCAACAGGATCAACTTTTCCTGGTCACTGGAAGATCTCGGTCACTATCACCGCGAGTACGAGCGTCTCATGGCCCACTGGCAGCGCGTGCTGCCGCTGAAAATGATGAACGTTTGCTACGAAGATGTTGTGGCACGCCAGGAAGCGGCAAGCCGGGAGATGGTGGAGTTTTGCGGTCTGGCCTGGGAAGAGCGCTGCCTGGCTTTTCACGCCAATCCCCGGCCGGTCCGAACCGCCAGCGTGTTGCAGGTCCGGCGCCCGCTCTATGCAAGCTCGATCGGACGTTGGAAAAACTATGACGCCCATCTTGAGCCGCTATGGCGAGCGCTGGGGCCAAGTGCCTCGAGTTCGCACGGTCAGGCCGCGTCATTCGCCGACAGCAAGACTTCGCAAAGCAGCAGCCGCGGCTTGGCGGATGCGTAAACCTCCACGGCACAAGGTCGCGGGTTCGAAGAAAAAGAATCACGAAAGCACGAAAGACGAAAGCACGAAAAAGACGGATAGCGTCACATTGCTGTGCGGCACAAGTTGCATTCCCCTTTTCGTGCTTTCGTCTTTCGTGTTTTCGTGATTCAGTTTTTCACGCCGCTTGCCGCGAAAAAATAATTCCAAGCTCATCTCCACCGCTTTTTCAATTCTCCACGGCGCACTCCTGGAACTAAATCTGTCGTTAGTGGCTCTAATAAAAAGGAGACAGGCATCTTTGTTTTGAGCCTCTCGATCTTTGCGGGTTTTTATCATGGGTCGGGCCCACCAATCACGTTAAATCACACTGGCGGACCAAGGGCAATGAAATTCCGCCCCAGCGGTGATTTTTTGCTCAACCCGCGATTGAGCAGGAACCGATTGTCCTTTAAACTGGGTAAGATAAGCGGAAATTGTACCGGCCTGGGCCGCGGCAGCCAATAATGCGGCGATCGGCTCGCATCCGCTCATCCGGAACAACCCACCTCAAGAGGTACGCTAATGAGACAGTTCGCACGCAGCATCTGGAATCGGCTTCGGGGTCAAGCACGCCCGCAGGCGGCGGCGCGCCGAACTGCCACAAGGCGCCTCGAATTGGAGACCCTGGAGGACCGCACGCTGATGACGGCCTCGGCCAACGGCACCATCGCCGGCCAGGTGTACATCGACGCCAACAACAGCGGCAAGATCCGGGCGAGCGACACCTTCCTGCACGGAGTGGTCGTCGATCTAACTGGCACGACCACCTCAGGGCACGCCGCTCACCGGCAGCGTCACCACCAATGCCACGGGCGGTTACTCTTTCCAAAACTTGCTGCCAGGGACTTACAGCACCACCGTCGACAGCAGCCAGGCCGTGGTTACGAGCGGGACCGTCGTGCTGGGCGGCGCCAGCACGGATTCGGGCCTGACGATCACCAGCAACCAGTCACTCGCGGCCAACCTTGGAACCGCGCTCGTCACACCTTCCCGAGTCTCGATGCGGTTTTTCCTGACCAGCACCACGCCGCGGGCGCCGCTGCCGGCCGCCGGCAAGGGTGTCGACGTGATGACCTACGCCGCCCACCGTGTTGAAAGCCATCGCCAACGTCTCCGTGGCCCCCAGCGCTTCACCCACGCTAGTCGACCTGGCCGCCAACTTCACCGATCCCGACTTCACGGATACCACCGTCCAGTTCAACACCGATGAAGGCCCGATCGACATCTTGCTTTACGACAGCAAGGCGCCGCAAACCGTCGCCAATTTCCTGGATTACGTCAACGGCGGCCTGTACAACAACGACATCTTCCATCGCTTGGCGTTCAACGGTACCACGCCGTTTGTGCTCCAGGGCGGTGGTTTCACCTACTCGGCCAATCCTTCCACGCTGACGGCGGTCACGACGTTCCCCGCCATCGAGAACGAGTTCGGGGCCTCCAACACGTTGGTCAACGGATTGAGCACCATTGCCATGGCCAAGCTTGGCAGCAATGCCAACAGCGCCACCAGCCAATTCTTCTTCAACCTGGGCAACAACTCGGCCAACCTCGACAACCAAAACGGCGGCTTTACCGTCTTCGGCCAGGTTGCCAACGCGGCCAGCCAGGCGGTCATTAACAAGTTTGAGGGCTTCACGGTCACGGATGAGAGCAGCAACAACAGCGCGCTTAACACCCTGCCGCTGCAAAATTACACCGGCACCAACTTCCCCACCGACACCACGGCGAACAATTTCGCCATCATCAATAGCGCCCAGGTCATCAGCCAGGGCGATTTCTTGACGTACTCGGTGGTGTCCAACTCCAATTCCGCCGTGGTGACGCCAAGCATCACCGACGAACGCCTGACACTGACCTACCCGACCACCGCCACGGCCGGCACCTCGACCATTGTGGTGAAAGCCACAAATACCTTCGGTCTGACCGTAACTCAATCGTTCACCGTCACCGTGACGTAACGGACATCCTGGGCGGAAGGCTTGACTTCGCCCCGCTCTTGAGCCAACCTAGAGTGGACGATCCCTTGGCCGCCATCCTCCTGGCGGCGGGGCGACCCAGCGGGTTGGACGATGCACCGACGGCTCAATGACAAATTGCTATTTTGGACTCTAACCAGCGTGTTGGTGCTGGCGACTGGTTTGCATCTCGTGCACAGCCATCAGATGCAGCGCAACTCCGGCGCCTGTTTCGCCAGGGGCAACGGGCGCTCAAGGAAAAGGATTTCGCCAAGGCCGCGGATTTGTTCCGCCAATACCTTGCTTTCGAGCCCGACGACACCGAGGCCATCGCGCAGTACGCTGTCGCGCTGGAGCAGACATCTTCAGCCGCCCAGTCGCGTTTCAAGATTTTCTTCCTGCTCGAACAGGTGCTGCGCCGTCAGCCAGACAGAAGTGATGTGCGTCTGCAGGCCGTCCAGGTCGCGATCGACCTGGGTCGAATGGCGGACGCCATTGACCACCTCAAATACCTGCTTGGGGCCTCGCCGCCAACGAGTGAGCTGGAACATCGGCTGGGGTGGTGCCAGGAAGCCGAAGGCCGCTACGAGGACTCAGCCGCGTCGTTTCGCCGAGCCATTGTCTTGGACCCGGCACATATTGACAGTCATATTCTGCTGGCGGAACTGCTGTCGCGCCATTTGAAACAATCCGAGGAGGCTGCCAAAGTCATGGACGAGATGGTGGCGGCCAACCCCAAGTCGTGGGAGGCTTTCCTCGCCCGCGCTCGTTTTCATTATGGCCACGGCCAGCTCGACGCGGCAGCGCTGGATGTTTTTGCCGCCAGCGCTCTGCGCCGGAGCAAAAGGACGTGGTGCTCGCCGCCGCCGAGATTGCCTTGCGTCAGGGCAACCTCGCCGACGCCCGCAAGTACGTCAGCCGCGCTCTGAAGCTGGATCCGAAAAATGAACGTCTTTACCGCTCACTGGCATTGCTGGAAACCCAGTCCGGTCATCAAACCGAGGCGATTCTTTGCCTGCGCCGGGGCATCGCTGAGCTGCCCGAGTCCGGCATGCTCCATGTTCACCTTGCCGATGTCCTGCTCGATCAGGGCAAGAGTGAAGAAGCCAGGCGGCAGCTTGACAAGGCTGGCAACCAAGCCGGCGCGGTTGGAGCAGTCGCCTACCTCGAGGGCCGCCTGCTCATGCTCGATCGGCAGTGGCCCGAGGCCATCGATAGATTTGTGAGCGCGCGGGCCGCGTTGGGTTCAGGATCGGAGTGGACAAGCAGTATCTGCACCAACCTGGGGAGCTGTTACCAGCGGCTCGGCGAGGTCGATCAACAACTGCTCGCCTACCGCGATGCCGTGCTGGCGAATTCCTCCAATGTGCCGGCCCGGTTGGGATTGAGCAAAGCCATGCTGGCCGCGCACTGGCCGGATGCCGCCTGCGCGGAACTGCGCGGCCTCGCGGCTTTGCCGCAGGCGCCAGCCGAAACTTGGGTGCTCCTGGCGCGGGCCTTGCTGGACTCCTATCAGCGGAAGATGCCGGCCGAAGCCCAGTGGAAAGAATTGGATGCCGCACTGGCGAAGGCCGCGGCAGATTCCCCCGACAACCCGGCCCTGGTGGTGCTGGACGCCGAGCGCTGGTTGCTCAAGGGCAATCCTGAGCAGGCCGAAGCACAGTTGCAGCTCGCAGTGATCCAGCGGCCCAAGGAGCCGGGTTTGTGGACGGCCCTCGCGGATATTCAGACCAGGCGGGATAAGTTCGCGCAGGCCCTGGCGACGCTGAAAACGGCGAGAGCAGCTCGGAATGCGCCTGGAGATATCTCAGGCTCTGGTCCGGCACTGGATCATGCGAGGCGGACCGGAGGCTCGTGCCAGGTTAGGCCAGATCGCCAAGCAGGCAGCAGAGTTGCCGCGCGACGAGTGCGTCTTGCTGCTGCGAGATTTGGGCCCAGCGCTGCTGCTGGTGGGCGACAGGGCCGAGGCTGAATTGGTGCTCCGCCAGCTCGGCAAGACCCTTCCCAAAGACCTCCCTAGCCGGGCACTGCTTTTACAACTGCTGTTGCAAGACCAGCGCCAAGCCGACGCGGCTGCGCTGCTGGCCCAATTGCAACGCATAGAGGGCGATGATGGCGTCTTGTGGCGCGCCGGTGAAGCGGCCATCTCCATCGCGAAAGCACGGGCGGGCGACAGGGCCCAGCTCGAACACGCCCGCCAACGACTGGCCGAGATTGCCCAACGCCGGAGCGACTGGGCCACCACGGAGTTGCTGACGGGCGCCCTTGAGGAGCTGGAAGGCCACACCGAGCAGGCGATGCAAACCTATCTGAAGGCCATCAACCTCGGAGAACGGCAGCCCGCGTTGGTTCTGCGTGTCGCCAAGTGGCTGACCGAGCACCAGCGCTATGCGGACGCCAGCCTCATCCTGCGCCAACTGGAAGACCAAATGCCGCTGCCTCGCGACCACACCCGGCTTGGCGTGGAGGTTGCTCTCTTCAACGACGACCCCAAGTGGGCGGTCGCCCAGGCACGGAAGGCAGTTCCGGCCACGGCGCGGGACTATCGCGACCATTTATGGTTGGCCCAAGTCCAATGGCTCGCAGGCCAATCCTGGGCCGCGGAAGAGACCTTGCGTCTGGCTGTCCAGGAGGCGCCGCGGGTCCCCGATGTGTGGGTCGCCCTGGTGGCGCACCTACGCGCACCGGCAAGTCCAGTTTGGCGAGCCAAACCATCCAGGAAATGGAGAAGGCCATCCCTGCCGACCGCGAGCCTCTGACCCTGGCCCGGTGCCTGGAGGCCGCCGGCAAGTTTGCTGAAGCCGAGGCTGCCTTCCGCCGGCTGCTGGACGAGGCCCCTGGCGATTTTGTGGCGGTTCGTCAGGTTGCCGAGTTCTATTTGCGCGGCGATCAACCCGCCAAGGCCGAGCCCGTGCTCCGTCACTTGCTGGCGCCTTCCACGATGGCGCCCGCCGATGTGGCGTTGTGGGCGCGTCGGCAGTTAGCCGTGGTGCTGGCGATGGGCAACGCTCCCGGCAGCCAGGAGGAAGCGCTGAACCTCCTCGCGAAAAACTCCGTGCCTTACGGACAACTCACCGAAGACGAACGCTTTCGGGCCTTCGTGCTGTCGTGCAATCCGCCGTCGCGAGAAGACGCCGTTCGGCTGTTTGAGCAAACGCTGAGCAGGGCGCCTTTGACGGCTGACCAGCGGCTTTTGTTGATTCAGATCTACCAAGCCCAGGGCGACGAGGCCAAAGCCAGCAGCCAAATGCACGCGTTGCTTACCCTTCACCGCGACAATCCGCGATACCTGACTTACAACATTCGCAGCTTGCTGCGGCGCGGGGCTGTTGACGCCGCCCAGCCGCTGTTGAATTCCCTGGAATTGATGGAACCTGACAACCCGCGAACCAATGACCTGCGCAGCGCCTTTGCCGAGGCGAGGCGGAAGGAAGAGTGAAGAGTGAAGAGTGAAAGTTCGACTGTTCCCTTTCACTCTTCACTCTTCGCTCTTCACTCTTCAAGCGCGCACGACTTGCCGACTGCGCATCCTGTGCCGGGATGTGCGGATTCTCCGGCTGAAAAGAGCTTGCCGATTGGGCGATCCGGGAAACTTGCAAAAACTCACCTGGGCCTTGATTCGATCTCGCAGGGCCGAGGCATGTCTGGCTATTCTCCATTGATCGGTGATTTTGGTGTTCGCATCGGTGGAGGATGTTCAATGTCTAGCGAGGTCGAAAATCGGCGAGCCCTGCTGGCGGCCCGCCCGTCCGAAATGCAGGCGCTGCGCAGCGTATTTGGGCTAGCTTCACTGGAAGGCTGGGAGCTGGCGGAAGCCGACAGTCTGCAGCGTGCCCGCTTTTTGCTGCTGCACGACACGTGTGACGTGCTGGTGATAGATGAGAGCCTTTGTCCATCCGCCGACCCGATCGCCCTGGCCTGGCTTGGGCCGCGCCGCGATGTGCCGGCGATCTTTCTGACCGCCATGGAACCTGACACCGTGGCCCGGGCGTTGAATGCCGGCGCGTCCATGTGCTTGCCGCGCCAGGCCACGCTGGATAACCCGCACCTTTTGGCTGCCGCTCTCAATCGGGCGGTTCAGATCGGCGAGGTGCATCACCATCTCCGCCGCAGCGCTGATCGGCTGCACCAGTGCCGCCGGCAGGTGGATCGTCTCGTCCACCTGGTGTGGCGCAACGTGCCGATGGATCCGGATCGGCAATGGCTCAGCCATCGCCACGTGCTGGAAAGGATGCAGGAGGAGGTTTCCCGGTGCGGCCGTCACGGCCAAACCTTCACGTTGGCGGTTGGTGAAGTGGACCAGGAACAGGCAGGGGTTCAGGGGCCGGAAGAACTAGCCGAATGGACCACGATGGAGGTGGCCCGGACCAAGCGCCGTTGCGACGTGGCCGGGCATTATGGCTTACGCGGCTTCATGCTGCTCATGGTGCAGACTCCCAAAGCCAGGCGGCGTGACCTGCTGTCGCCGGCTGCAATCCCACCTGCAAGAAAAAGCGGCTCGCGTATCCGGACCTAGGGCGCCAATCAGGGCCTCGTTTGGACTGGCGAGTTTTGCACCAGATTGCGCTACGGCTGAGATTCTGCTCAGCCGGGCGGAAGAGCATTTGGCCGCCGCCAGGGAAGGCGCGGACGACGGCGTGGTGGCCCAATAGTGAAGAGTGAAGAGTGAAGAGTGAAGAGTGAAGAGTGAAAGGTAGACTCTTGCCTTTCACTCTTCACTCTTCCTCGGTGCTTACCAGTAGCGAACTCGCCACCAATCGTAGCCGGTGGCTTTCCTGCCAAACCACCAATGGTTGTCTTCCCATTTAAGGGTGACCGACCGCCAGCCCAGGGGCACCTTGGGGTAGGGGTGGAACGGGCCAATAAATGGAAAGGCCTCGAGGGGGTACTGGGTGGGGTAAGCAACGCGCGAGAAATTGTTATAGGGTGCGGCGGTCGGCCAGGCATAGGGCGGCATTGGTGGCGGTGAGGCGAAGCCTGGGTTGGTGCCGCCGACGCCTATCGGCTCGCGATAGAAGGGATTTGGCTCCGCCTGCATTGGGGTTGGCATGGGCGGGGTGAATGCCTGGGGGGGAGCGTGCATGACCGGTCGTGGATCCTGGTAAACCGGCTGAGTCATGGCCACCACCGGAGTTACCGGCTGGCCGACGGTCTGGAGCTGATCGTTAACCCGGTCCACGCCTGGCACGCCCTGGACGATGCGCAGGACTTCCTCGCGTTGCGGCTGGTCCGTGACCTGACCGCTCAATTCCACGCTACCGCCCTGGACACGCACATTCGACGTTATAATGGCGCAGCTGACCGCTTTGGCGTAGCTGGCCGGCGATGGTGTCGGCAAGTTGCTGATTGACGGGGGCGCTATTTTGCAGGGTTTGGCGGGGTTGATTTCCAGCCGTGATGGGGCAGCCGGCGGCTGGGCATGGGCGAGTCCATTGTGCGCCATCCACAGTCCAACCGTGGCGGCAAGCACTTTTCCTCTTAGGCGACGCGATTTCACGGTATTCATCCTCCTGACGGTTTGCGCACCTTGGGCGACACGACATTATGCCCGCGCCGGACGGATCGCAACCCGCCGAATCTAGCAACGGCGATTTTCTGTTGGCGAAGGGCGTCGGTTTTCGCCAGAATCGGCGAGGTGGTTAATTGACAATTTCCAAGCCCAACCGGCTGGGGTTGTCCTCATTTGACGACAAAGCAGCGTTTTGCCAGGGTTTTCATTGGAGTCTGCCCCTGCGCAACCGACAAGGTTGACGTAGGTGGCGGTTCCGATAAGATTCCAAGCAGCGTTCGTTCGCGAGCGCCCTGAGCTCAACTGGATAGAGCAATGGTCTACGGAACCATAGGTTGGGGGTTCGAATCCCTCCGGGCGTAATGGTTTGCACCGCAACGACTTGCATCATTTCGCACCGTCTCGCAAACTCCCGCAATGCCATCGGGTTCCGTCGAATCTTGCGAATTGGTGCGATGTTGTGCGGCGGGTTGCTGCACCGGGTTTTGCAGCACAACTGCACCGGATTTTGCAGCGCATTTCCCAGTGGTCGGCGGTGACTTGCAGATAGTGGCCATTGCGACCGCCTCGGTGTTGCCAAGCCAGGAGCAAACAACGTGGGCGGGGAACATATCGCTAAGCTCCGTTTGCCGGCTGGCCCTCAGATTGTGGAATAGCTTGGGCCACGGCGTTAGGCCGGCCCGGCGAATGATCTTCGCCAGCCGCGTCCGCATGTTCATGGTGGTATCACGCTTGCAGGTGATAACGTGAACAGTCCCCGGCTCGGCCTCATCAAACACCGCTTCCAGGTAGGGCCTCAACTCCGGGAAAATCGGCACCCATCTTTCGCCCTTGCCGTCGTGATGCTCCGTCTTCGGGCTATGGACCAGGAAACGGCCGCGCTCCCAGTCCACGTCCTGCCAGGTCAGTGAAATAGTCTCTGAGGGACAGCGTAGACCGCCAAAACGGGACAGGGCTACAATCAACCTCCATTCGGAATCGGGGCAGCCGTCCAGTACGCGCTTGGCGTCCGTCGTGGTGACAAAGTGCTGGCGAGCTCCTTGTCAGTGGGTGAGCCGGCCTTGATCCCCTTGAAGGGGTTTGCGGTGATTATCTCGGCATCGACCGCGGCATTGAGTAGTTGGCGGGCGCCCTTGATCGTCCGGGCAACCGTGGCGGCGGCGTACTGGGCCTTCAAGTGAATTACCCAGTCGTTAGCATCCGATTTCTTGATGGTGGCAATTTCCCGGTCCGCTCCGAAGAAAGCCGTCAATCGGTTGCGGAACATTATCAGGTTTAGGATGGTCCTGGGCTTGGCGTCTGTCCTGCCGGCAATGTAGGTGTCGCTGAACTCTCCCAGCTTGGCCGCCGCTGCCGACTGCCGGGGTTCGACCAGGCCGACGGCCGCCAAGCTTGGCGGCAAGATCGTCGCCGATGGTGCCAAGCCAGGTGGCGGTTTCGTCGTCGATGGGCAAGCCGGCTTTCGCTGCGTTGTTCAGCCTTTCCACCTTTGTGCAAATGCTCTCGGCTTGCTTTTTGGTTACGGTGCCCAGGCGGATACTCTTTCGCTTGCCGTCGCCGGCCATGAATTGGATTGATCGGCGCCCGTTGGGATCGCGGGAAAT
>CAVVFU010000001.1:0-1285363 GCA_963747575.1 uncultured Gemmataceae bacterium | reverse complement strand
GCTGCTTCCTCGCCGCTAGCCGCACTACCAACTGCCACCTCAGTGACCGCACCTTGCAGCGCATCTGGAAACGCTTCAGCCTTGGCCAAAGCAGAATCCGCACGGCACTTTCCGCACAATGCTCGCCGCCCCAGTTCTCCGCAAAGTTGCCGGCTCAACCTCGGCACCCGCTGGCCGCGCACGTCCTCGCTCATCTGCGGGCCGCCTTCCCGGATGCCGACTGTCCTATCACCGACTTCCAATTTACGCTGCACACCTTCTTCATCTAGGCCGTTTTCCCCGTTGGCCCGTGACACTCTCCGGACACTTCTCCGAACAGACCTCGAGATGCTCAGGGGCGCCCGGCCCTGGCGCCAGCAAAATGCCCCGGCGGCCGCCCGGAAGCCGGACCGTCCCTGCCAGCCGTGACCGAATTACCCGCGCATCTCGACGCCGACGGCCGAATCGAAGTCGGCCAAAATCGCCGACAACACAAGATGTCGTGGTTGGCCGCGCCCGCTTTTGATTCATTGATCCTTCGCCCGGCAAATTCCGCAACAAGGAGTACCCTCATGAAACAGCCTTCGGTCTATCTGAAGATGCCGTCCTCGGCGCATCGACACCGTCCTCGGACGCACTCGCCACAAGCGCGTGCTCAACGTCGCCGCCATGACCTTCCTCGACGAGGAGGGCGACCTGCGCCGCTTCACCTGGCACACCATCCAGACCTGGTTCTACCGCTACAAAAATCATGGCATCACCGGCGTCACCAACCGCCCACGCAAGGACAAGGGCCACGTCCGCAAGGCCACGCCCGAGGAATTTCTCGAAGCCCTCCACGCCGCCAACCCCCACTTCCACCCCCAACGCACCAACCGCGGGCCCTTTATCGCTTCTGCATCGGAACGGCCTGCTCCAGCCGCGCCGCATCGCCCAAACCACCTTCTACCGCTTCATTCGCGAATACGACCTGCTCACTCCCGAAGACAAGGACAACAAGAAACGCCTGGCTTTCAGCATGAAATTCGCTAACCAACTCTGGCAAGCCGACACCATGTTCGGACCTTACGTTGACACCGGAATGTCACCCGCCTCCCGCAAGCAAGCCAAGCTGATCGCCTTCATCGACGATGCCAGCCGCGTCCTTTGCCACGGCGAATTCTTCTTCGAGGAAAACGTCGACACCCTCGTGCAGGCCATCCGCGCGCCTTCTACAAACGTGGCGTCCCCGAACAACTGCTCGTCGACAACGGCTCGATCTACTGCTCCCAGGAAATCACCCTCATCTGCGCCGCGTCGGCTGCATTTTGCGGCACACGGCGGTTCGCGATGCCGCGGCGAAAGGAAAAATCGAAAGATTTTTCCGCCGCGTCCGCGATCAGTTCCTGGTCCAGAAGCTCGACCTCTCCTCGCTCGAAGCCCTCAACCGCCAGTTCACCCACTGGGTCGAAAACGACTACAACGCCATGCCCCACGACGCCCTCGGCATGAAACCCATCGACCGCTTCGGCATCGACCTGGCCCGCGTCCGCTTCCTGGCCCCCTCCGAACACAGCGACGAACTCTTCTACGCCGAGGCCGTCAGGAAAGTCAAAAAAGACAACACCTTCAGCTTCGCCGGCCGACGCTACGAAACCCCCGTTGACCTGCGCGACAAGGAAATTCAGCTCCGCCATGACCGCCGCCGCGAGGGCAGCACCGCCGTCGTCATCTACCACAAGGGCCAGCGCATGGGCCACGCCCGCCTGCTCGACGCCGTCGCCAATGGACTTGCCGCCGAAAGGAGCAGTCATGATCCGATCCTTCTGGGGCCTGACCCAAAATCCCTTCAACGCGCGCGAACTCGAACTGCTGCCCCCGCAGCAAGAGATTCACGACACGCTGAAAGTCCATTGTCAGCAAGGCGGACTGTGCCTGGTGCTCGGCGTGCCCGGCACCGGCAAATCGGTCATCAAGCACTCCCTGCTGCGCCCGCCGGAAAATCAGCACCTGGTCGCCACCGTCGGCCGCACCCTGCACACCTATACCAACACGGTCAAAATCCTCTGCGAGGCCTTCCGCATCGAGTTCGAAAGCAACGCTTTCAAATGCGAACGCCGGCTTATCGAGCAGGCCTTCAGCCTCAACCACGCCGGCAAGTCTCTGACCACCATTCTGGACGACGCCCACCTCATGGACCTGGCCAACCTGCGCAAGCTGCGGCTGCTCTTCGAAGACTTCCCCAAAAACCACAACCTCGTCCTCGTCGGCCAGCCCAGCCTGCTGGCCGCCCTGGACCTCGGCGTCAACCAGGACATCAAAAGCCGGGTCACTTATTCGGTCATCACCAAACGTCTGGGCGAGGGCGCCATGCGTGACTTCTTGCTCGCCAGCCGACCGCGCCGGACTCGGGCACAATACCTTCAGCAGGCCCGCTATCGACCTGATCGTCCGCTCCGCCGACGGCGTCCTACGCAAGGCCCGCAACCTGTGCGTGGGCTGCCTGATCGAAGGTGTCCGCAGCGCCAACAAGACCATCGACATCGACAACGTCAACCGCGTCCTGATGCAGCCCCACTGGCAAAAGGAAGCCGACCTCACCGACTTCTGACCGAGGCGACAAAGGGGTCAGGACGGTCCTGGCCCCTTTGTCGCCCCAACCACGGGAGAACCACCATGATCACCGCCGATCTACTGCGTCGCCTTCGCAACGACTTGCCCATGAGCGTCACTATTGGCCTGCTCGGCCGCGAGGGGCCTCCCGCCAAAATGAGTGAGGGCTATTTCCGCTTCGTCTGCCCCAACTGCGGCGAACAGCGGGCCACCGTCAACCCCCGAAATAATCTGGCGCACTGCTTCAGCTGCCAGCAAAACCTCAACAATATCGACTTGCTCATCACCTTGGGCTACGACTTCGTCGCCGCCGTCGCGCTGCTCAACGGCTGGCTCAAGCAGTACGAAGGGCAACAGGCCAAAAGCAAGTAGCCGGCCGCAGCCAGGTCCATCTGCTTAACCGCAGCCATCACAACGACCGCGACGGGTTTGCCCATTCGGCCAGACCCGTCGCGGTCGCGTTCGTCAAGACTTCCAGGAATTCGGGAAAATGCCTCCAACAGGCCAAAATCCACACAGCGTACAGCGTTATGTTGGCGACAAGTGCGTCAGAATTCGGCTCGGGCCAGCTTCTCCAAAACTTTCAGGAATTCGGGAAACGGGGCTTTTTCAAGGCAAAATTCATACAGGGTTAATTTGGGAAAATGTGCGATCAGAATTCGGTCCGGCACAAATAACTGGCCGCAAACCGTTCAGCTGCGTAAATCCTTCCAACGAGAGCTTGAGCTCTTCGTCGATTGGTATAACACTTTCCGGCCTCATCAGGGCCTGGACAATCGCCCGATCCCAGGACCAACCCTTGCCATCCCGCCTGAGGATTGGAATCCCGCCGACGTCGCCATCGACCAAACCCTCGGCGGCGTCTTGCATCACTGCCATTGGAAAAACGCCGCCTGACTTACCCGATCGCTCCCAACCATTGGCCTGCCACGACCGCTCCCTGTCCCACTCAGCTCCCATCCGTCCGGATCGTTTTCCATACCGCCCAAACTGCCCACTTTCCGGCCCGACTCGCGACATTCTCAAAACCCTGTTTCCGCCCTGCGAGCCTGATTTTGACCGCTTTACCATGGCGACATGTTTTTGCACCACGCGGCCCGGTGACACTCGGCGGCGTCTTGCATCACTGCCACTGGAAAAACGCCGCTTGACGCACCCGCCCGCTCCTACCCACTTGCCCGGCCACGTCCGCTCCCTGTCCATTTCAACCCCGATCAATCCGCTTCATCTTCCAAGCCGCCCAAACCGCCCATCTTCCCCCACCGGTTCGCGACAATCGCAAACCCATGTTTCCGCCGCGCGATTCCGGTTTTTGCCGCCTTTCTGCTGCGACATGTTATTGCACCACGCGCCAGCCGCCCTTCGATTTACGTCGTGACATCTTTTTGCACCACGCGTGAACGGTTACGTGTTTTTGTGCTCTAGGCAAACAACCCTAAACCCCATCGATAATAGCTGTTCCGAAATACCAAGCACTACGTCGCTAACAGCTTTACCGAATAACCATGGCTCCGAGTAGTCGAGTGCAATATACGAACCCAACTTATCACAATCGCAGTCATAGCAACTTCCACCGAAAAGCTTCACACTGTGGCCCCGGTGTACAAGCTTTAATTTGAGCTTTTCTGGCACGTTGATTAAGTCATATAATCTTCCAACAAACTCCAGCTTGGACCTCAGGTCCGAAGGTGAGCTTTCGTGGCTAACAAACAGCCCTTTACAACAACGCTTACCAAAAACACCGGAAAGATGCCTTGCGCCTGATGCAACCAGTACGCGCGTCAACCAATCCATGACTTTGGAGTCATGGCAAAACGTATCGATTAACAAGCCATGTGAGTCGGGACGCACAAAACCGTTCTCATCGATGACGTATACGTTGGTTTGAATGTCATTCCAAGTGATAGCTCTACAGTTCAACAAGTCTTGTCGAAGTGGCATATCGCACAATTCGATACCTGAGAGCATTGCCTTCTCTGGATCGCCAAAACACAAGCTGTTCGTTGGCTGAATCCTGATGCCATCAGCTTGCAATGGCTTCCACCATTTGGTCCTTTAGCTTTTCGGGACACAACAGGTAATTAGTTGGTGGGGCCAAAGCCAATTCCCATTCCATCACACGCGACGCTTGATTTTGTATTATTGACTGCTGCGCAACCAAAGCATCATCACGTTATAGCTCCAGAGGCAAGTTGGTTTTCTCGATAAAGGAGTCCATTAGGTCTGGATGGTCATGCACATACTTGAGCTCTGTTGTGATATAGTCGCGAAGCCACTTGGTATGTTGGGCAGCCAAATTGCCAAGGCGGCCGTATTTCGTCCATGCCCACACCAGTTCGTCGGGATTGAGTTCCGGCGCATAAAAGGGCAATGGTTCAGTCCTGATCTCAGGATGCTCTGCGAGGAATTGTTTTACCACCTTGGCGACATGCGGCTTACCGCTGTCCCAAACAATAGTCATGGCGCCGCCTAAGTGGAGTTTCAAGTCCCGCAAATAGGCAACAATGTCCTCGCCGTGAACATTGGTGTTATCAGGCAACAAATGGAACTGGAGACTCAAATGGCGATTCCGGGGACTGACGCTGATGCTACTGATAGCCGAGATTCGGTCACGGCGATCCCAAGCATCGAGAATGGGAGTTTGGCCACGCGGCGCCCAAGTTCGCCGTACCGTGGGAGTCAAGAAATAGCCGGATTCGTCGAGAAAAACCAGGTGGGCATCGCGATCTTGCGCCTCCTGGGCGATGCGCGGAAATGTCTCGGACTGCCAAAGGCGAATCGCCGCTTCGTCACGCTCCAAAGCGCGGCGGCGTGGTTTTTGCACCGACCAACCTAGACGAGTACGCAAAAACCGGCCAACGTGGTCATGGTGGTAGCGGATTTTGAAATGGCGTTCGATGACCGTGGCGACGCGGTCGGTGGTCCAAAGGTGATTGTGCCACCCGTGCGCCACCGCTCCTTGAGCCAAAAGCCTTTCGAGCTCTTGGAGTTGGGCAGTCGAGAGAGCAGTAGGGCGATGAGGGTGCGGTTTCGCGGCCAAGGCATTGGGTCCTTGGGCGGCCTGGCGGCGCCAGCGATAGATCGAGTTGCGGTTCACGCCCAGGAATTTGGCAATATCGACCTGCCGCTGCCCTTGCCGCAGCAATTCCAGCGCCCGGCATCGCCGCCGTTCAAGTTCCAAGGGTGTACCAAGAGGTCTGCTCATACCCATTTAGAGGGCCCCAAAGCCGCAAAGGATTCATTGGAAGCGCAGTTGTCAATAGGGGAAGAAAAGGGGACATCGTACATTAGTCCTAATCTACGATGTCCCCTTTTCTTCGTCCATGGCTCCACGAGTGGCACGAGCCGCTGCTTCAGCGCCAACCTCAACGACCACACCTTCCGCTGTTTCAAGTGTCAGCACTGGGCAACGCCCTGGATCTATGGGCCGCCGCCCAGGGCCTGCCGCCCTACGATGCAGCCGTGGATATGTGCCACCGGCTCGGCATCCCCGTGCCAACTCTGAACCCCAGGCCGGCAACCGGCAACAGGGATGAGGAATCCGTAGCCCCTAATTCGCCAACCTGTACAATCGCTTAAAGGTGTCCAATGTTCCATCCCTTAGTCGCTAACTCGAACCCGGGCTTCTTCCATTTCAGGCTGAACCATTACAAGTGCAGCAGCCTGGTTTTCCGCCGATGCGCCCTACTTGATTTTAGTGCCCGAAAACGGAGTGAAAAAAAATGCGGCCTTTTGGTTTTCCCACGGGCTTGCATTTTTCTTGCCATAATTCACGCTGTCCCCTTTTATTTTGTGGAGCTCGACGGTCCGCGCACAAACAAGCAGCGCTGTGCAGCGGGGTTTTGGCGGTTGCATAGGTCACCTTTCATTCTCTTCGATTAATATGAACTGACACCTTTTTCCACGCGCCCTTATCCGCACAACTTCAGGCATCGATCCAGCCACGCAAAGTGCTGAGCTTTTTGTATGGCTCCACATGCCCGTCCGCCGTGATTTTTGAAAAGCACCTCCCCGAATACACATACGTGATACCGCATTTGCACGTGCGATACATATCATCCCCCTTAAATGAACAATTACCGTAGTCGTGCCAATTGCAAACCCCGTTTTCGCACCTCGGAAGTGGTGGCCGAAAACGAACCCATATCTTATCCCGCAGTAATGTAAGGCTCCACATCAGTGCTAAAGGGATGCAAAAGCCAACGACCGCTGAAACAATGGCGTAGCCACCAAAAAAACAGACACCAACTGCCCAGCCTATAATCGCTGTACTTATGGATAACACGAGGATTCCAAGTTCAATTACTGTCACGGTATTTACTACTAGCTATTATGTTGGCGGTTAGTCGACACCCCATGCCCACTTGGATTGCGCATTCTCTACACAACACAACTGATTTTTTTTTGACGAATAACAATCCCTTTGCCGCTCAACGCGGCAGTAACTTGTTTCTGGTTACTCGCGTCCCAAATGAAATGCAATGAAAAACCAAGAGCCGACGTACACTAATCGTTTGGTGCATAAGTAACCGCTAATCCCATTGGCCCAATCGCCACCGTTAGTTCCGTTGTGGGCATGATTCCGGTCAGGCCAAAACTACCCATGCACGACAAACCTGGAGCGAGTTCAGGTGGGATTTCGGCACCAAAACCCACAACGGGCGACGTTAAGCCTACGTCGCTAGCTTGCATACCAAACCCCCAAAGCAACGCTGTTGGGCCCACACCCCCACCTCCCATACCAAAACCCCCAAGCAAGCCCACTGGACCTACGCCGCCTACACCCCCGCCTCCCATACCAAAACCCCCAAGCAAGCCCACTGAACCTACGCCGCCCACACCACCACCTCCCATACCAAAACCCCCAAGCAAGCCCACTGGACCTACGCCGCCTACACCACCACCTCCCATACCAAAACCCCCAAGCAAGCCCACTGGACCTACGCCGCCTACACCCCCACCTCCCATACCAAAACCCCCAAGCAAGCCCACTGGACCTACGCCGCCCACACCACCACCTCCGATACCAAAACCCCCAAGCAAGCCTACTGGACCTGCGCCGCCTACACCCCCACCTCCCATGCCGAAAATCGCCGGGAATGGTACTGGACCTATAGGGCCAAAAAACTTGCCCGAAATCCAACGCCAAAACTCATTGGCGTAATACCCAATGATACCTCCAATTCCTACAAGTCCTCCACCCGCTGCCACGCGAGGGAATATCCATCGCACAAGCGGAGTGGGCCCGTACCGAATAGTCTTTGCGAATTCGCCGGCCCAATCGGGAATCAATCCCCATAACCCCCATTGTTTGTATACTGCTTTTCCTCTTTCGAGAATATTCAGGCCCTCGAGTCCCAGGTCTCGCCAGTTTTTTAGATTGCGGGTTGTAAATCCCAGCTCATATAACACTTTCTCCCAAAGTTTTAGGGAGCGCCACAATGCATCGTTTTCTGCACCCAGGTAATACCAAGTTTTTATTGCTCGGAAAGCCCTCAATCCCTGCTTTAGGAGCTGACCAACACAAACCGCATCCAGAATGGCTAAGCCGCCATTAGCAAGCGCTGCCCAATAATCGCCTTGATCGACATTGTACATCATTCCTCGAACTGGCCCGTAGATCGGGATCAGATCCTCAATCAAGCTTGGTTTGGAGGTAAGTGCCTTGACCATCTTACTATAGGCATCGTTGGGGCTTGCGGCAACTCCGGGGGCCTGGCTGAATCTGCCACCAGTGACTGTGTCTAGATCTCGCACGACACTATCAGGATTTGATGTCGCATTATATATAAAACTCACTGGATTTGATAACGTCTGAGCAGTTCTCACAGCCGCCCCAAACCACCCCCAAAAACCTGGTCGCTCATCAGGAGTCAACCCGCTGGGATCCGTCAAATTAGTCGGGGCATTATTCACATATCGGCGCAAATTGCTATCCCCGGCTGTAAACTCCAGCGGGTCCTGCTGCAAGTATTGCTGTATGCTCGGGTCGTATTCCCTCCCGCGCATGTCGTACATGCCGATTGCCGAATCGTTACGCTGCCCCGTGTAGGTCACGCTGCCCACCGCCAGACTGCCGCCGCCAGCTTCCGCCGTCACCGTCATGTTACCGTAAGCATCGTAATGGACTTTATCCTGCAGCACGCCGCTGCCGTTGGTCACGTCCACCACCGACTGCTGCGGGTTGGTCAGCAACCAGGCCGTGCCTTCGGTGCTGCTAACGCGCAAATACCTGGTTGAGAATGTCGCCATTGATGTACCGAGTCGTCAATGAACCGCCGTTGATTTCCGCCCAAACGTCGAACCCTGACGCGCCGGCGGCGCCCGCCTTGGCCGGATCCCAGCCGTCCAAGGCATAGTTTGTCACCGTCGGCGTTACCGTGCCCCCCGGCGACCCCGTCCACACCGATTGGGCGATTCGGTTCCCAAAAACATCATAGCTGTAATTCACCGATACCTCAAGATTGCCAGTGCTGATCGCCCCATTGGCGTACTCGCACACGGTCGTGAGGTCATTGGCGTTGTCGTACCCGTACACCCAGATGGTGTTGGGATCGGCTCCGGTGCTGAGTCCCGTCTTCTGGATCAGATTGCCCGCGTTGTCGTAGCTGTAGGCCCAGTTCGCATCCGACACGATTTCGTTGCTTGCCCCCACCGTGATGTTGCCGCCATTGGGATTGCCATTGAGGTCATAAGAGTAATCCGAACTGCTGTCGCTGGTTACCTGACCGCTGGCGTCGTACGTGTATGTGTCGGTCACCGTCCCATCGTCGGATTGTGAGCTCAGTTCGCCCGCGGCGTTGTAGGTGTAGCCCAGCGAGTCAATCGTCGTGTTGCTGCTGTTCGCAAACACGATCGATTGCACCTGCCCCGCCGGCGTATAGGCCAGGGTGCTCGTGCCCGCTGTCGAGCCGCCGTAAAGCCGCGTCTCGCTCGTGACCTGGTTTGCCCCGTTGTAGCCCAGTTCCACTTCCATCGTGGTAAACAAACTCTCGCTGAACGTCCTGGCCGTTAGCAAACTGTCGTCGTTGTAAGTCGACGTGATCAAACCGCCAAAGGAGTCAGCCACTGAAGTCCGGTTGCCGAGCTTATCGTACTCGAAGCTCAAACTCACGCCGAACGGCTCCTGCACGGTTTCGACCTGGCCGGCGTTGGTATAGGCGAAAACATATGTGCCCGCCGAGTTGGTTGCCCCCAGCAGTTGCCCGGCCGCATCATAAACGAAGCTGAAGGAATCCGTGATAGTGTTCCCGTCCGCCGCGATCCAGACTTCGCTGGTCAGCTGGCCGGCGCCATCGTAAGTGAAGTTGACCGTTCGGCCATCCTGGTCGGTCGTCGATACCACGTTGCCGTTGTTGTCGTAACGCGCCGCCGCCACACTGCCGTTGGGATCGGTCTCCGACGTTTGCTGGTCGGCGGCGTCAAAGTCACCGAAAATCAAAGGGGTCAGGTTGATTTGATCGGCACGCCGCAATTGCGAAATAACGTCATAAGCTATCATGTGGCGTGCTGGATAAATCAACCTGACCCCTTTGATTTTCTGACCCCTTTGATTTTCCTGGACAAGAAACTCGGCCTGGACAACGTCTGCAAATCCACCATCAAAAACGTCCTCAAGCAGCATCACCTCGATCCGGCTCCCATCCGCGGCGTCGGCACCTGGGCGGCATTCGTCGAGCGTCACAAGGAAACCCTGTGGGCTTGCGACTTCCTGCAAACCAAGATCTGGACCATGACTGGACTCACCGACTTCTTCCTGTTCTTTTTCATCCATATCGGCTCCCGCCGCGTTCACCTTGCCGGCATCACCACAAACCCCACCGAGGCCTGGGTCGCCGAGCAAGGCCAACACATGGCCGCCGTCATCGCACGGCACACTGCTGAGCCCCAAATGCTCATCCGTGACCTGGATAGGAAGTTCTCCAGACAGTTCGACGATACCTTCGCTGTCAATAACGTCCGTGTCCTCAAAGTTGGGCCCAAAATGCCCAACAAGAATGCCCACATGGAACGCTGGATACAGTCATTTGAGTTCGAGGCACTCAACCACTTCATCGTCTTCGGTGAAAAACACCTGGCCTTCATCACCAACACCTTCATTGCTTGGTATAATAGTTTCCGGCCGCATCAGGGCCTGGACAATCGTCCGATCCCAGGACCAACCCTTGCCATCCCACCGGAGGATTGGATTCCCGATGACGTCGCCATTGACGAAACCCTCGGCGGCGTCTTGCATCACTGCCACTGGAAAAACGCCGCCTGATTTACCCGATCGCTCCCAACCATTAGCCTGCCACGTCCGCTCCCTGTCCTCCTCAGCTTCCATCCGTCCCAGTCGTTTTCCATACCGCCCAAACTGCCCACTTTCCGGCCCGACTCGCGACATTCTCAAAACCCCGTTCCCGCCCTGCGAGCCTGATTTTGACCGCTTTTCCATGGCGACATGTTTTTGCACCACGCGCCTATCGACCGCTGCACTACTCTTGCGCCTTGCAAATCCTCGGCTTTTTCGCTCACGGAACCGAGCCGCTTTTTGTGAAAAAACCACTGAACATTCGTGCTTGTCGAATTCGCTGGACCACTACAGCACATCAAGTAGTCCTGCCAGTTTCATATACGAGCGACCCCTTTTGGTGGTGCTGTAACAGGTAATTGGCAAGCGCTTGCATTTGATGTTCCGACGCTGCATCAATGGCAAGCAGATGCGTCGAAGACCATTCCAACAAACAGCTTAGCTGGCTAGCACGCTGAATCACTTCGTCTCGAATGTCCTTGTCGCGTGAACCGCCAAACCACACCCGGAAGCAAAAGCGGCCAGAACGTATTAGAATTCGTTGGATGACGTAACGAGCCTCACCTTCTAAGCCGGTTTCAACTACATCGCCGAGAGCAAGGTCGTATATGAAGAATGGGATGCAACAGATTTCAAAACGGTCCTGGGTTTCTTGCCTACACCAAAGCTGCTCCCATTCTTGCGATGACGACCCATTCTCGCCGCCTTTCGGTTGAAGTCGTGCTCTTATTAGAAAGTTAGCTCTATCGCGCCAAACAGGGTTGCTATGAACAGCTATGCCATTATCCATTTGAGACTCCCGATCAGTTTCAAGTGCGAGGCCACGGTCCAACGTAGCCAGATGGAGGGGTAACAGGGTAGTTTCTCGCGCCTTTGGATGCGTTACAGTGTGGACACGCCATTTGTGCGTTTTCAATAGTAGCATTGCCACCACAAGACATCGGAATTGCATGATCCACTTGCGTAGCGGTGCCCGGCTGCCCACAAAACACGCAAGTTGATGTTGGATTCTCAGCACGTGCAGCGTCCTTTACGCTTTGTGGGAATGGCATTCCTGATGTTGGGCCTTCAATTGACCCAGGTTTAATGGACGGGCCCGTATTACTACCAAAAATGGCATCGTAATTGTTTTGCGCTTGCTGACTTTCGGCCACTGCACACGTTAGGTTGTGCGCCCAAACAGAGAATCCCCAATCCTCATGCCCGACAAAGTAGGTATGATACTCCGCCACCCGCAAATTGTAAAGCTTTACATAGTCCTTACTGTTGCGAACTTCCTCCACCGCCACCCATTGCCCCTTATCGCTCAGCAGCATGTCGCCAGGCTGCAACTCCCGCGCAGGCACCCAGCGTTTGCCCCGAACGTAAAACGGATGCTCAGTCGTCGTCCGGATTACTTGCTCGCCCACATGGAGGTCAACGACAAATCCATACCGCTCAAATACCTCCTCGACCCTCTTCCACGCCAGCGGCCCCTCCGGCTCATCCTCATGCCGCGACAGCACCTCGTCTCCTACCTTGATCTCGTCGATCCGGCGCCAGCCTTCACGCCACGCGCTGCGGGCCATCAATTTGGTTTCGCCCGTGAAGCAAGATTGGCCCAGCTGGCTGACATTGCCCGCCACTCCCAGCAAGTCGAAGCCGGCCGCGATGAAATTCCCCTGAGACAAGTTCTCGCCGGCGTTGACAAGGCCGCCCACGGCTTGAATGCCGTTGATAAACTTCAAGCCAAAGCTGCCCAACGAACCCAACGCGCAAGGATTGCCAAACCCCAGGCCGATGTTGATCCCCGTGCCTATAACTTGGCCGGCGGTGTAAAAACCCGAATTGTAGTTCACATTGTCGAAGCCGCCCGCTTGGCGAATGCGGTGGGTGAGGTTCATGGTCACGGTATCCGATATCCCTGCCGCCACATTCCCCGTCTCGGCAAACCAACCTGAATTAATGTCCCCCAGATAGGAATTCCACGACAGCACAAACTGCGTCCAACCGCCATTGTCCGGATTGTTGTAAGGGGGAGGCGGCGGAGTGTCCGGCGGACCACTTTGCGGATCATCCGGCGGACCGCTTTGCGGATCACCCGTCGACCCACCTTCCGGACTGCCTGGTGAGCCACTTGGCGGAGCGGGAGTGGATTGCGGAGGGGCGCCAGGCGTGTTGCCGCTAAGCCAGGAATTCAGGGCCTGACGCTGGTTTTGAGGGGTCTCGATGCGTTGGTGGTTACCCGAATCAGGGCCGTCCTGCTCTATCACGGGCGGGATTTGCCACGGAGGGGTCGTGATACGCGAGCCTTGCCCCGAAAAACCACCATCCTGGGCAGCAAACCACAAGTTCCAAGTCGGAGCAAATGGATCCACCGGCCATGCGCCCTTGACTGCCGACAATGGCGCCGAACGCCAATCGGGAGCAAGGCCCTCCGGACTGGTATTCCGCCAAACCCTGCCGCCGTAAAGATACCCTATTTCGTCGCCTGATAAAACAGACGTCACGGTTGGCGGGTTGCCATTGGCGCCTGGCGTGTAACTGACGGGAACCAAGCCGCTGGGATCCGTCGCGTTGGCCGGGCTGTTGCCCACAATCCGCCGCAGGTTCGCGTCTCCACCGCCAAACGCTGTTGGGTCCTGCTGCAAGTATTGCTGCATGCTCGGGTCGTACTCTCGGCCGCGCATGTTGTACATGCTGATCGCCACGTCAAAGCGCTGGCCCGTCCAGGTCACGCTGCCCACTTGAAGGCTGCCACCGATGCCTTCCGCCGTCGGCGTCATGTTGCCAAAAGCGTCATAATGAAGATGCTGCTGCAACGCCCCGCTCGTGCTGGCCACATCCACCACCGATTCCTGTGCGTCCTGCAGCAGCCACGCCGTGCCTTCGCTGGTGCTGACCCGCGCAAAAACCTGGTTGATCATGTCGCCGTTAATGTATCGGACCAGCAAATCGCCGCTGTTGTCCATCTCCGCCCAGACGTCGAAGTTCGACATGCCGGCCGCGCCCGCCTTGGCCGGGTTCCAGCCGTCGAAGGCATAATTGGTCACCACCTGCGAGACCGTGCTCCCGGCCGTCCCCGTCCATACCGCCTGGGAAATGCGGTTGCCAAAAACATCGTAGGTGTAATTCACCTGACGCCTCAAGGTGGCCGGTGCTGATCGTGTTGTCGTTGTACTCGCAAACGCTCACCAGGTCGTTGGCGTTGTCGTAGCCGTATGTCCAGATCGTGCCGCTGTTGGCTCCGACACCTGTTTTCTGCGTGAGATTGCCGGCATTGTCATAGGTATAATCCCAGTTGGTGTCTGAAACCATCTCGTTGTTGGCCCCCACCGTGGCCGCATTGCCTGTGTTGCCGGCGACATCCGTCGGGTTGCCGTTGACGTCGTAGTTGTAGGTCGCGCTGTTGTCGCTCGTTAACTGGCCGCTCTCGTCGTAGCCATAGTCGTCCGTCGTGGTGGTGCTGCCGCTGCCCGAGATTGTCAAGTCGTCCGCTTGAGACGTCACTTGTCCGTCAGCATTATAGGCGTTGTTTAGCGTATCGTTCCAGGACGCGCCGCTATTTTGGTAAGCCACCGATTGCACCGCTCCCGCCGGAGTATAGGACCATGAGCCGGTCACCACCGCCGAACCGCCGTAAAGCATCGTCTGGCTTGTGACCTGGCCTGAGCCGTTGTAGCTCTGGTCCACCTCCATCGTGATTCCGCCGCCGGTGAAAGTCGTGGCCGTCGCCAGGCTGTTGGCGTTGTAGTTCGTCGTGAGCTGACCGCTGAAGGAGTCGGTCACCAACGTGCGGTCGCCGTAGGCGTCATACTGGAAGTTCAGGCTTGCCCCAAACGGCTCCTGCACGCTTTCCACCTGGCCCGCTATTGGTGTAAGCAAACACATAAGTGCCCGCCGAGTTCGTCGCCCTACCAGGTCCGACCGGCCGCATCGTACACGAAGCTGAACGAATTCGTGATGGTGTGCCCGTCCGCCGCGATCCAGACTTCGCTGGTTAGCTGGCCCGCGCCGTCGTAGCCGTAGTCGATGGTCCGGCCGTCCTGGTCGGTCTCCGACACGACGTTGCCGTTGTTGTCGTAACGCATCGTCGCCACGCTGCCGTTGGGGTCGGTCTGGGACGTCTCTTCGTCGGCCGCGTCAAAGTCATAATTGGTGGTGTTGCCGTCGGCGTCCACCACCTGCTGCAGAATGCCGTCGGGGTGTAGGCCTGCGTCGTCGTGGCGAGTCCCGGCGGCGGTCGTGCTGGTTTGCGTCAAGGTCCGGCCGGCACCGTCAAAGGTGGTCGAAGTCTGGTATCCCAGCGCATTCGTTAACAGTATGTCGGTTGCCATTGCGGTCGTAGCCGTAATGCTCCGTCCCGTTGGCATTGGTGGATGACACCTGCCGATCCGCCAAATCATAGGCGCTGGCCGTTACCGTGGTTGGGCCGATCGTCATCGTGACCTGGTTGTCCTTGTTGTAAACATACTGCGTGGTGTTTCCCAGCGAGTCTTGCATCGCAATCAAGCGCATCCCCGCATCGTAGGTGACGGCGCCGTCCACGTAGCTGGGCGTACCAGCCGCGAATGTGCCGTTGTTGCCGATGTAAAACTGCCGCGATATATTCCCATCGGCATCAACCTGCATGCTGTCACGCTCATCGGCGTCATAGCTGGTGAAGCTCGATTTGCCGTCGGCATTGGTCTGCTGAATGAGATTGCCCGCCGCGTCATACGCCATCGACACCGTGCTGCCGTCGCCGTTGATGCTGCTGACCATCTGGCCGTCGGCGTCGAACTGCTGAGTCGTGGCGACGCCGTTGCCGTCGATCGTTTTGACCTCATTGCCCGCGAGATTATAAAACTGCTGCGTGATCGCGCCCATCGGGTTCTGCGACGACACCAATTGGTTCGCCGCGTTAAAGCGGTTGCTCGTCACGCCGCCGGCCGGCGAGGTCATTTGCGTCAAATTGCCCACTTTGTCATACGCCATCAGCGTGGTGTCCCCCGCGCCGTCGGTTGAGCTGACCTCTTCGCCCGCCGCGTTAAAGGCCGCCGTCGACACGTTGCCGTCGGCGTCAGTCGACTGCACCTGCTCGCCGTCGGGATCATAAACCTGCTCCGTCACGTCGCCATCGGCGTCCTCTTCCCAAATCGGCTCGTTTTCATCATTGTAACGCGTCTGCGAAACGCCCCCGCCCGCCGCCGTCTCCTGCGTCAAATTGCCGTTGTGGTCGTACTGATAATCCGTTTGATTGCCGTTGGGATCGGTCACCGACGTCGGCAGGCCGCTGCCGTCGAAGGCCGTCGTGGTTTTGCCGCCGTTGGGCGCGATCGAAATCACCTGCTCGCCCATATTGTTGTAGGCATACGACGTCACGTTGCCGACCGCGTCGGTGCTGCTGGTCAGCTCCTTGTCGGCGTTGTAGCTCAGCTCCGTGGCGTTGCCGTTGGCGTCCACGGTGCTCACAACGTCGCCCACGGGATCGTAAAGAGTATAACTGCTATCACCCAGCGGCGTGGTCGTGAACACCGGCCGGTTGTCCTTGTCGAAGCCCATCAAGGTCGGCAGCCCGGCCGTGTTGAAGCTGGCGATCTCGTTGCCCGCCTGGTCAAAAACCGCTTCGGTGCTGCGCTTCAGGGCGTCGGTCACCTGCGTCACATCGCCCAGCAAATCGTACACATAGTTTGTCTCGTTGCCATTGGCGTCGATGCTCGCCGTCACATTGCCGTTGAGGTTATATTCAAGCTGTGTTTCATCGCCCAGCGCGTCGGTTTCTTCGGTCAGCTCGTTGACGTTGTTGTAAGTTTCCGTGGTTTGCCGGCCCATCGGGTCGGTGGTCGAAATCACATTGCCGGCCAGGTCAAAAGTGTAATTGGTGACCAGCTGATCCGGCTGTCCGGCAGCCTGGACCGTCTGCGTCAGGAAGCCGCGCTGATCGTAGACATAATCTGTCCAGTAGCCGTTGCCGTCACGCGTCGCCGCCACCAGGCCGCTCGGCGTGTACTGGGTCATAGCCATGTCGCTGCTGGAGACGCCGTTGACCATGGCAGCCGTGGTGGTCGAAAGCAGCTGGCCGTTGGCGTCGTAATTAGTCGTGACCGTCACCGCCGGCGAGTTGATGACGCCGGTGGTGCTGCCCAGGACGCCGTCGATCGGCGTGCTGCCCGAGACGGCCTCGACGGTCGTGGTCAGCACATGCCCGTTGCCGTCGTAGCCAAGGGCGGTCACGATGCCCAGCGGATCGGTCGTGCTCAACAGCCGCCGCGTGTTGCCGCTGCCCGAGCCGATGTCGTAGCTATAATCCGTGGTGTCGCCGTTGGCGTCGGTCATGCTCGTCATGAGGCCGGCGCTGCTGCCCGTGCCGTAGACGAACGAGGTCACGGCCCCGGTGGCGCTGGTGACGCTCGTCAAATCGGCGGTGCCGTCATAGCCGAAGCTGGTCACCTCGTCGTCGGCCAAGGTCGGGCTCTGGGGCGAATTGGCGACGACGCTGACGTCGATCGAGCTGACCTCGTTATAAGCATAGGTATTGAAGTTAAACGCCGTGTAGCTGCCGTCGGGATTGATTTGCAAAACCATGTCGTTGCCTGCCAGCCCGGCGGTCGTGGCGTACACAAATTGCGTGGAATTTCCCAGGGCGTCCGTGTAAAACACCGGCAATCCCCCGGCATTGAGCACCGAGACTTGCGTTGCCGTGTTGGCGTCGATTTCCTGCTCTTCGCGGCCGCGCAAATCCAGCACGTAGCTCGTCGTGTTGTTGCGCGGGTCGGTCACGCTCGCCGTCTCACCCTCGGCCGTCAGCCCTCCGCCCAGCGACTGCGGCGTCACCAGCGCCTGGCCCGCCGCCGACGCCACCGTCCACTCGCTGCCCAACCCCTGGTTGACGCTTGTCAGCAGACCGCTGCCGGAGCCATAGCCGAAGCTCGTGATAAAGGGCGCCCAGGCGTCCTGTGTCAATTGATGGCTGCCGTTATAGGTCATCTGCCTGGCGGCGCCAGTGGCGTCGGTAAGCGAGGTGAGGTTGCCGCTGGACAAGTTCAGCGTCACGTCCCGGCCGCTGACGGCCACGGCGGCGCCGGCGCTGCCGCTAAAGGAACCCGCGACCAGGTTTGGCTGGGCCGCGCCGATGAGCGAGCCGGCGAACATCACGTTGACGATCGAATCGCTCTCGGCAATCACCGAGCAGTTGCTGGTGCCGATGGTCGCCAAACTCTGCAAGGCCGCCTGGATATTGCTGGCCAGCGTGGAAGCCGTGGTGCTATAGGTGATGGACCCCGTCGTGGACCCCTCGAAAGCCAATGTGAAGCTGCCGCCGGTCGGGCCGCCCGAGATCGTGACGGTCTGCGGCTCGGAAATCACCACCTGGCCGCTGCCGTAATAAAGATTGGTGATGCTGCCGTCGGGCGTGACCACTTCGTTCAGCCTGCTCGAGCCGTCGTAGTGGTAGCTGACCGTCTGCCCGTCCAGTTGGGCCACGCTGCTCAGCAGGCCGCTGCTGCCAAAATTCGACACGGTGCCGTCGGCGGCCGTGTAAACGTAGGCCAGGCTGCCGCCGCTGCCGGTCGAGGTCAAGGTCCCAAAATTCTCTGGCGGGCTGGTATAGCTGGTGGTGCCTCCCGAGGTGGTGCCCGTGGCGAAGAATTGCGAATCGCCCGTCCCGGTGACCCACTCCACGCCGCCCGTGACGGCCACGAGTTTGTCGATGCCCTCGATGCCCCAGCCGGCGCCATAGGGGCTGGCATCCTCGGCCACCACGAATGTGCTGCCGGTCAGCGCGGTCAGCGTGTTGGTGGTGCCGGGCGTGGACGTGTAGACCACCTTGGGCACGATGCTCCAGCTATAAAGCCCGGTGGTGGTCACCGCCGAGGGCACCTGAATCGCCAGGCTGAAAGCGCTGCCGCTGACCGTCCAGCTCTGCGTGGCCGTCTGGGCGCTGCCGCCCGAACTCCAGCTCAGGTCGAGTTCGATGTGCTGCACCGCCGAAGTCGTGTTGAGCTGCACCTGGAGGATGGGCCGCGCCGAGACGTCGGCCGAATTGTAGACCAGGGCCGCGCTGCCCCCCAGACTGGCGCCGCCGCTGATGTCGAAATCCAGGGGCTGGCTGATGCGCACCGCTCCCAGGTTGGGATCGACCTCGGCCTCCGCGATCGGCACCAGGAGCGCATTGTTGGGGTCGTCGCTCAGGCTGAAGGCGCCGGTATCGTTCTCGTTGATGACCACCTCCGCCGTGCCAAAATCGGGATTGATGACGTATGGGCTGGAGGGGCTGGACAAGCTGACCGTGAAATACCTGCTGCCGCCCACGATGCTGTTGTTGTCGATGGTGACCGTGAAGCTGGCCGTGCTCGTGCTGGCGGCAAACGACAGCGTGCCGCTCGCCGAGCTGTAATCGTGCCCGTTAGTCGCCGAGCCGTCAGTGGTGGCGTAATGCACCGAGGCCGTGCTCGTGTTCGTCGGCCCGGTGTAATCGACGGTGATGGTGACAGTGCTGCTGGTCTCATTGACGGCGTACTCCGCCGCCGAGAACTTGAACGTGGGCTGACTGACGCTGACCGGAGCGCTGCCGGCGATATTGCTGGCCGCGCTGTCGGTGACGATCAGGTCCTGGCTGCCGGCCGTGGCCAGGGTTATACCGCTGGTGAAGACATGTACGCCGTTGTCGTGGCCGCTGCCGCTGGTGAAGGTGTAGTTGCTCGGCAAGCTCACCCCGCTGCCGCTGTCGGTGCTGCTGAAGTGGACCGTGCCGGTGTAGCCCGTGGCGGTGTTGCCGTAGGGATCGAGCGCCTTGACGGTGACGGAAAAAGCCGTGGTCAACGGACTGGCGCTGGCGAAGGCGCTCGCCGGCGCGATGACGCTCAATTGGCTGGCCGCGGCTGGGCTGACGGTGACCGTGGCCGAGCCGGCAAGCTGGCTCGTGCCGGTGTCGGTGACGGTGATGGTTTGCGTGCCGGCGCTGGCCAGGATGATGCCCGTGAACACGGCGATGCCGTTGCTGCCGGCCGCGAACGTGTAGTTGGCCGGCAGGATCGCGGCGACGTTGGTGTCGGAGCTGCTGAAATGCACGGTGCCGGTGTAGCCGGCCGCCGTGTTGTTGCCGCTGTCCTGGGCCGTGACGGTGATGCTCAGCAGGCTGCCCGCCGTGGTGCTCGAGGGTGCGCCGACGGCAAAGTGAGTGGCGTTGGTGACGCCCAAAACGGCGCTGCCTTTGATCGAAGTGGTGGCGGTGTCCGTGGCCGTAATGGTCTGGCTGCCGGTGGTGGCCAGCAAGGCCGCGGAGCCGGTGAAGACGTGCACGCCCGCGTCGCCCGATGTGAACGTGTAGTTGGCCGCGAGCGTCGCCGAGCCGTCGCTGCTGGTGAAGTGGACAGTGCCGCTGTAACTGGAAGCGACGTTGTTAAACTGATCCAGCGCCGTCACCGTGAGGCCGAAGCCGTCGCTTTTGACGGCTGAGGTCATCGTTCCCGGCGTCACGGCCAGGTGCGTGGCGGCGCCGCTCAGCACGCTGAGCGTGGCGCTGCCGGTGATGGTCGTGTCGCCGGTATCGGTAGCGGTCAGGGTGCGAACACCGCTCACGGCTGCGGAGAGTCCGAGGCTGAAAGTGTGAGCGCCGTCGTCGCCGCCGACGAAGGTGTAATCGATGGGCACGGCCTCGCCCAGGGCGCTGGTCAGGCCCGAGAGCGCGAACTGCACGGTGCCCGTGTAGCCGCTGACCACGTCGTTGTTGCTGTCGAGGGCGCTCACCGTGAAGGTGGCCAGTGTTCCGGCTGCCACGCTGGCTGGCGCACTCACCGCAAAATGAGTGGCCGATGTAACGTACACGGCCGCGCCGCCGCTGATGCTGTTGCCGCTGTCGGTCGCGGTCAATTGCTGGCTGCCTGAAGTTGCCAGCGTGACCCCGCTGGTGAATACGTGCGTGCCCTGGCCGCCGCCGATAAAAGTGTAATCGGACGGCAGAGTCGCACTGCTGTCCGTGCTTGAAAAGTGCACGGTGCCCGTGTAGCTCGTGGCGGCATTGCCGAAGGCATCCAGCGCCCGCACGGTCACCGTCATCGCGCTGCCGCCAATGTCCGTGCCCGGCGCCATCACCAGCAGGTGCGCCGCCGCGGCGGGACTGACGCTCACCGCCAGGTTGCCGGTCAAGGTGCCGCTGGCCGCGTCGGTGGCGGTGACGGTCTGCTGGCCGGCGCTGACCAGCTCGACGCCGCTGGTGAATGTATGCACGCCGTCGTCGCCGGGGACGAATGTGTACGGCGCCGTGGTAATGCTCCCGGCGTCGGTGGTGCTCAGCACAACCGTGCCCGTGTAGCCGGTCACCGTGTTGCCCAGGGCATCCTTGGCCGCGACGGTGAGGGTAAAGGCGCTGCCCGCGCTGGCCGTGCTTGGGCCGCTGACCGCCAGCTTGCTGACCGCGGCCGGCGAAACGGTGATGGTCGCGCTGCCGGTCAGACTGCTGTTGCCGGTGTCGCTGGCCGTCAGCGTCGCGACGCCGGCGCTGACCAAGGTGATGGCGTTGACAAAGGTGTGCACGCCTCCGTCGGCCGACGTGAATGTGTAATCCAGCGGCACGCTCGCGCCGCTGGCCGTATCCGAAAGGGTGAAATGCACCGTGCCGGTATAGTCGGTCATGGTGGTGTTGCTGGCGTTTTTGACGGTTACCACGACGTTGGTCTGACCGCCGGCCGTCACAGTCGACGAACCGGTGGTGAGGGAGAATTTCGTGTAGTCGGGGTCCGTGACGGTCACGCTGCCGCTGTTGCCGGTGCTGGTGTCCGTGGCCGTGATGGTCTGGCTGCCCTCGGCTTTCAAGGTCACGCTGAACACGCCGACGCCATCTGTAAGCGTGGAGTCGGCTGGAAGGGTCCTGTCCGATGTGTCGGTGTCGCTGCTGCTGAAATGCACCATGCCCGAGTAACTGGGAACCACATTGCCGTAGCTGTCCTTGGCCGTGACGGTGATTTCAAAAGCGTCATCGTTGATTCCCATGGCCGGCGCGGAGATCGCGAAGTGGCTTGTATAAGTGCTGGGATTTACCGTCACCGCCACATCGCCAGTCTCGCTCGAATTGGCGGCGGCGGCGGCGGTTACGGTTTGGGTGCCGGCGGTCTTCAAGGTGGCGCTGAACGTTCCCGAGCCGCCCGACAGCCAGATGGGGCTGCTGTTGAAATGGACTTGGCTGTCGGTCGAGGACAAATCGACGTACCCGCTATAGGACGAAATTGCAGCGCCCGCGGGGTCCAGCGCGGTCACCGTGCCAATTTCGCCGTGCCCGCCTCGGTAGTGGCCGGCAATTCGGTAATGCTGAATTGAGTGGCGGTGGTCAGCACGGCGCTTCCGGTGATGCTATTTCCGCTGTCGGTGGCGGTCACGGTTTGGCTGGCTGCTGCCGCTCATCGTAATCCCGTTGGCGCCGCTGAATACGTGCACGCCGAAATCGCTGGGCACAAAGGTGTAATCGGCGGGGATGGTGGAGACGTCGTAATCCGTGAAGTGGACCGTGCCGCTATAGTTCTTGATAACGTTGCCATAGGTATCCTCGGCGGCCACGGTCAGGCTCAGGTTGTCGCCTGAACCCACAGGCGGATAACTCAGTTGGAGCTTGCTCACGGCGGCGGGTTGCACGGTCACCGCAGCCAGCGCCGCCAAATTGCTGTTGGCGTTGTCCGTCGCGATGATCACCTCGTTGCCCGCCGTCTTAATCGTCACGGTAAAAGTCGCGCTGCCGCTGCTCAGCGTGGCGTCGTTGGGCAAGCCCGAACCCGAGGAAATCAGCGGATCGGTGCTGCTGAAATGAACGGTCCCGCTGTAGCCGCTCTCCAGATTGCCGAATAGATCCAATGCTTTGACCGTCACGGTAATGCTGCCGCCCGCCGTTGCAGTTGCCGGCGCGGTCATCACCAGCTGGCTGGCCCCGGCGGCGGCGCTTACCGTGACCGAGCTGCTGCCGGTGATGCTGGCGGAGGTGTCGCTCACCGTGATCGTCTGCGTGCCCGCCGTGCCCATCGCCAGGCTGAATGTGCCGACGCCGTCATCCAGCATGGCGATCGCCGGCAGAATGCTCTTGCTGTCGCTGCCGCTGAACTGGACGGTCCCAACATAGCCCGTCGCGGTGGTGTCGGCGGAATTATAGGCGGTGACCGTTGCCAAAAACGGCGTTCCCACGGTAGGCGCGCTAGCCGAATTGTAATAGCTAAATGTCAATCCGAAATGGGTCGCGTTGGTCACGCTGATCGCCGCACTGCCCTGAATGCTGCCATTGGAAACATCGCTGGCGCTCAAGGTTCGCAGCGTGGGGCCGGTGGCAACCAGACTTACTCCACTGGTGAAGACGTGGACGCCCTTGTCGGTCGCCGTGAAGGTGTAATTGCTCGGCACGGTGTCGGTCATGTCGGGCTTGGTGAATTCGATCGTGCCGGTGTACCCAGTGACGACGTTGCCCAGGCTGTCTTCCGCGGACACCGTGACGGTAAACGCCGTGCTGGGGATCGCCATGGTGGTGGCGCCGAGGACCAGCTGTGTCACGGTTGCCAACGCCGCGACGCGCACCGCTGCATTGCCCGTGACGCCGCTGGCCGCCATGTCCGCGACCGACAGCGTTTGGCTGCCGGCCGTGACCAGCTTGACGGCGTGCGTGCCGGTGCTGCTGAAAACGTGGACGCCGGCGTCGGCCGTCGTGAAGGTGTAATTCGCGGGGAGTGTCACGCCAGACCCGATGTCGGTGGTGTTGAACCGGATCGTTCCCGTGTAGCCGCTGACGGTGTTGCCGAACGCATCCTGCGCCGTCACAGTGGCCGCAAAAGCGGAACCGGCGGTGACGCTCGACGGCGCCGTGACCGCGAAGCGGCTGGCCGCCGCCGGCTTCACGGCAAAAGCTTCCGTGGCATTGGCGGCCAGAGTCGCGTTGTTAATGGCCATGGTCGGGCTGCTGCCGCCGGTGAAGGAAGCCGGTGGCGCCCTGAACGTCGGTTCTGGCGAGTTGGCCAGGACCCCGACGAATTTCACGCTGACGTTGCTGGCGCTGGCGGCACTGACCATGGTGTTGCCGGCATAGGCGCTGCCGGCGGCCGTCGTGGCAATGCTCATGCCCAGGCTGTCGCCCAAGGCCATGAGGGGCTGGCTTTCACCGCCAAGCGCATTCTGGAAAATCACGGTGACGGTCGTGGAGGTGGCGAGCACGTTCACGTTGCCGTTGGTGCCAATATTCGACAGGCTGGTCAAGGCGCTTTCAACGTTCGCAGCCAGAGTCGCGGGCGTATCGCTGTAGGTGATGGATGATGTCGTCGAGCCGCTGTAGGTCAGTGTGAAGGTCCCGCCGGTCGTTGAGCTTGGAATCGAAATCGTTTGCACGGCATCGGTCGCGCCCAGCGTGCTAAGCGTATTTAGAGCGGCTTGAATGTGCGAAGCGAGCATTGCGGAGTTGGTGCTGTAGGTGATGGCCGCGGTCGTTTGCAGATCGAAGGTCAACTCAAACGTACCTCCCGTGGGGCTGCCGCTGAAGATAAGCGTTTGGTTGTTGCCGGCCTGGCTGGCTGCTGCCGCCATCCACAACCGTCAGCGATTGGCTGCCGGCGGTTTTCAAGGTCGCGCTGAAAACGCCGATGCCGTTCACCAGCATGACATCGGCAGGCAGCACGGCCTGGCTGTCGCTGCTGGCGATCTGCACGGTCCCATTGAAGGCGACATCGGTGTCGGCGTTGGCGTCCAGCGCCGTCACGGTGAATATGGAGGAACTGCCGGCGTGGAGCGAATTTCCAGGCCGAGTAACCATGAAAGTGGGTAAGGACCCCGTAGTGACAGTCGGCAGCGGCAATGAATTGGGATTGGGCGTGGGTATTTGAGTTGTTGAAATGCCGGCCAAATAGCGGTCCATGAGCAGGACGGCAGTGCTGTCGACAGCGCCATCGTTGGCGATGTCTGCGATGGTGGCCGGGTTGGCCAAGGGATAGGCCGAGAACCCGCTGTACAGGTTCACTGCAGTGTCCGAGATGTCCAATGGGTCGGTGCTATTCAAGTCGCCGTCGCCCGCCGCGTCGCCGAAATATGCCACGACTTGCACCGCATCATCGGCCATGGCCGTGACGCCCGAACCCGCCAGCGCGACGCCGCTGAAATGCAACAGGGCCATGCCCCCATAGTAAGCAGCCGCCGAATTGGGAACGGTGGCCACCAGGCCGCCCAGGTTCACCACACCCGAGCTCAGCGTACTGCTGCCTTTGGCGAAGTCGATAATGGCTTCGCCGGGCGTCGAAGCCGGGTCAAGCGACAAGCTGGCGCCCGACAGCGCTGAGTTGAGCGTAGCCCCGCTGATATCGAGCAGGGCCGCGTTGTACATGAGTGTGAACGTGCCGGCGGTCACGCCCGTGCCGCTGCTGATATTGAGCGGAATCCCGGCGCTGGTGTTATTGGGCAGATTAATGACGCTCGTGCTGTCTGGGCCCCTGGCAAAGCTAGGAACTCCTGCCACGATCGCGGTGGAACTGCTGACGACGAAGTTGGCAACGTAATTGCTGCCAGCTCGGGTTGCCGTCGTCGGTGCCATCGAGCAACTCGCCCAGGTTGTCCTTGAAGCCATTGCTGGCGCTGCGCAGAGTGACGGTGTAGGTGCCGGCTGCCAGCACTCCCGTGCTCGGATTGAAGTTTACGCCGGTGAAATTGCTGGTTTTCACAAAAGTGACAGCCATGTCATCAGGCGAGATGATTAAGGAACCCTTCGGTGAACCAGGACCCGTCAGCAGCACGTCGTCGATGCCCCCGCCGCTGCTTCCCTCGTACAGGGTGAGTTCGGAGGGATCGATCGGCTTATTGAATGTGGCGATGAATCCGGTGGTAGTGGGCGTCAGGCTGGTCACCAGCAAGCCCCGGCTGACTATCGTGCTGGCTGCTGCCGGTTATTCCGAAAGAAACGGTGTCTGTTGCCGTGATTGCTTGACTGCCCATCGTGTTCAGTGTGCCGTCGAAAACGCCCCCGCCCGCCGTTAGGACTGCATTGGCTGGAAGCGTAGCGCTGGTGTCGCTGCTGCTGAAATGGATCGTGCCGGTGTAGCCGGTGACCACGTTGTCGTAGCTGTCCCGCGCGGTCACGCTGAAGCTGAACGGTGCGCCCGTGGTGACGCCCGCCGGAGCGGAAACCGTCAAATTCGCGGCCGAGCCTGGCGTCACGGAAAGCGTGGCGCTGCCGGTGATGCTGTTGTCCGCCGTGTCGGTGGCCGTGATGGTGTCGGTGCCGGCCGTGACGGCGGTAACGCTGAAGACGTGCGTGCCCGCGTCGGCGCTGGTGAAAGTGTAGTCAGACGGCAACGCGCTTCCCGACCCGGAATCACTTTGGCTGAAGTGCACCGTGCCGGTGTAGCCGCTGGCCACGTCGCTGAGACTGTCCTGGGCGGTAACCGTTACATTGAAGGGACTGCCCGCGCTCGTGGAAGACGGGGCCGTCAAGGAAAGTTGAATGGGATTGACGTCGATGCTCACCGTGGCGAGGCTGTTGGCGCCGCTAGCGATGTCGCTGGCTGCGATCGTCAGCGAGTCGGTGCCGGTATAGTTGCTATTGGGCGTGTAGACCAAATCGTCGCCTCCGAGGACAGCAGCGACATCGGAATCGGTCAACAGATCGGTGAGCATGACGCTGCTCGAGCCGCTGCCGTCGACAATCATGTTCCCCGAGCTCGACAGAACCGAAAGAGTGCCGTTGCCTACGGTGAACTCGACTTGCAGGCCGCCGTTGCTCGCATTGCTGTCGGACATCGAAAGAGCGCTTAACGCCAACGCGGTGCTTTCCGGGGTGGCGCTGCCGGAGGCGTCAATATCTGGAGCCGCGACGGGTCCGTCCCATTCGCCAAAGATAACGGCCGAAGCCCCGGCATAGCCGCCCCCTTCATGGTCGTAATCGATCCAGTCGGAGTCGGAAACCGTGCTCAAGGACATTTGATAAAGAGTGCCGCTGCCATAGGTGCTTTCCACTGGTATCGGGACATAGGCGTTTGCTTGGCCATCGGCGAAGTTGGCGGTGCCGGTGCTCGGGTCGTCGCTTCCATCAAGGGTCACTGCGTAATTGACCGAGTCAGCGCCGGAAGTTGAATCCCTGTAGACGGCCGCTTGAGCCGCATCCGGTGCGGTATCTGGTTGAAAGTAATACGTCGCGGTCACAAAGCCGATGGCGCTCGGCATGATACGAGGATCAAGCGCCTCCAGCTCCGGCCAAAAGGTCCACACCCGCTTTTTTGGCCGTGCCGGCGCCGGTGGCTTGCATAGAAGGGCGAATTGACCTTCCGCGAATTTGGCCGCGGCCTCTTTGAGGGCAAGCAGCCGTGCGAGAAACTGCTCAAACCCCATAATCCGGCTTAGCCGCGGAAACCTCTCGGCAAAGGACGACTTCTTCATGGCTGTCCACTCCCTGACGACGTTGAAGCAACGGCAGCGCAATACTTGCAGACTCTCTTTTTCCGAGGTTAAGTCGTGGGACCGGCGTGAGCGGTCAGTGCGGCGCGCTGGCACCGCGATTGGGGCGACCCCTACGGCCAAGGACAGGCCGTGGGGTCTTCATGCAATACATAAAACTAGCAGCACTGCTAGGCACGCGTGGGAGGAACAGGTTCGGCAGGATTTTGCAAAACAGGATTTTTTGAGCATCGCCGCGGCCCCGCAACTTGTGTGGGTGATAAAACCGGCCCGGTCAGACTGGGTGTGGATGCTAACACAGCATTAATCGATTGCAAGACATTTTTCCAATTTTGCGCAAAATATTTTTTTCCGCTCTATCCAGCGGGACCTAAGGGCAGCACGTGACAGCGTTTGGGGAACTTGCTCGCAACACAATTTTTTTGAGACCGTTTGGTTTGCTTATAATGCTCAACGGCGAAACCAGGCACGCAGGAGCATGGCCATGAAAGTTGCAGTCGTCACCCCCTTTCATCAAACTCCGACAGATTGGCTGCAAAACTGCCTGGCCAGTGTCGATGCCCAGACCGTGCCTTGCACGCATTTCCTGGTCTGCGACGGCGATGTCTTGCCGCGGGTCGAGCTTTCCAGAAACGTGCAAATCCTGCGATTGCCGCGGCCGCACGCGGATTTCGGCAACGCGCCGCGCGCCGTCGGTTCGGTGTCGGCGATCTGCCAGGACTTCGATGCCATTGCCTATCTCGATTCCGACAACTGGTTTGAGCCGGAGCACATCGAGCAGCTGTGCGAGGCCCATGACAAAACCGGGGCGGCGGTCTGTTCGTCGAGCCGCAACCTTTATGACCTGGAGGGTCAGCTGCTGGGCAGCTGCCCGGAAGTGGACGGGGTGCGGTTCGTCGACACCAATTGTCTGTTTCTAACGCGGGCGGCATTCGGCCTGGTGGCGGCGTGGTATCTGATGCCGCGCTCGCATGTCGAGGTCGGCGACCGCTTGGTGTGGAAGGCGATCGTGGATTCGAAGCTGTCGCGGTCCCATTCGCCGCGGCCGACGGTCAACTACCGCACGCGGCACGTGGTCCATTACGAGCATTTCGGCAAGACGCCCCCGCCTAGCGCCAAACGGATTAATTCACCAGGCAAACCCCTCTCGCTCGGTAAGCGGCAAAGCAGCCCTTTGCTGCTGCTTCCGGGGAGGGCGAGGGCGAGGGCGAACGGCAAAGCGACGCCAACGATTGCCGCGTCCTCCGCCATTATTTCCCAATCTTCAGGGCAATCGCCCCTGGCCGCCGTGTCGCTGTGTATGATTGTTCGCAACGAGGAAGCGAACTTGGAGAAGTGTCTGCTTTCGGTGGCGGACATCGTGAAGGAAATGATTGTGGTGGACACCGGCTCGACCGATGCGACCAAGGAAGTGGCCACTCGCTGCGGCGCCAAGGTTATTGATTTTCCGTGGATTGACGACTTCGCGGCCGCGCGCAATGAGAGTCTGCGGCACGCCGGCAATGAGTGGATCCTTTGGCTTGACGCCGACGAGTATTTCGACGAGGAAAACCGCGAGCGGCTCAAAAAACTGCTGGGCATGCTCGGCCCCGACAAGCGCGTCTACATGATGAAGCAGTGGTCGTTTCCCGAGCATGCCGGCGGCGCCTCGGCATTGGTGGTGGACCATGCTCGGCTGTTTCGCAAGCGGCCCGGCATCGGTTGGAAGCACCGTCTCCACGAGCAGATCTTGCCGGCGCTGCGGAAGGCAGGCGACAAGGTGGTTTTCACCGACATCGTGCTGCGCCACGTCGGCTATCAGGACCCGGCAACGAGGATGGACAAGCTCGCGCACAACCTGCGCATTCTCCTCAAGGAACACGAGGAGATGCCCGACGAGGCTTTCACGCTTTTCAATTTGGGAGGCACGTACTTAGACCTCGGTGAAAGGGAAAAATCGATCCCGCTCTTTCAGCGCTGCTTGGAAACCTCTCCCAAGGGAGCGACCTTTCTGGCCAAGGCGTATGTGCTCATGGCCCAGTTGCATCGGGGTTTGGGCAAACTGGACGAGGGCATTGCTTTTTGCCGAGAGGGCAAACGGCATTTTCCCAACGATGCGGAACTATGGTTCGAGCAAGGCTTGCTGCACAAGGCCAAGAAGGATGCGGCGGCGGCGCAGGAATGTTTTGAGCGGATCCTGAATTTGCCGGTGCGGCCCAATTACGTGGGCACCGATGCCGGGCTGCGCGGCCATTTGACACGGCACCACCTGGCGTTGACCCTCATCGAGCAGAAGCGGCCGGCCGACGCGGAGGAGCAGTGGCGCAAGGCGGTCAAGGAAGCGCCGCTGTTTGGTCCGGGGTGGCTGGGATTGGCGGAGATCTGTCTGGAGCAGCGCCGCTTTGGCGAGGTGGACAAGATGATCGCCCGTCTGGGCAACGAACCGCAGGCCGGGCCGATCGTGTCGGTGGTGCGGGCGCGAGTTTGCCTGGCGCACGGCGAGCACGGTGAAGCTTGCGGCCTAATGCGGGAGGCAATTGGAAAATCGCCGCGCAATACGTGGCTGCGCATGCTGTTTAGCGACATCTTGGCCCGCGAGGATAAAAACCTGGATGAAGCCGAGAGGCAATTGCAGGAGTTATTGGCGATCGATCCCAAGCAAAAACGCGCCGGGCAGCGGTTGGAGGAATTGCGGCAGAGGCGAGTCTTGAGCCATTGAGTCCAAGTGTCTGGCGCCGGTAGGTTTTACTACAACGACATGAGGCTCGTCTTGCCGGATCGCCATTGGAGAATTCCGCATGCCTGACTTACCTCCGGAGATCCAGGGTTCCTCAGCCTGGTACGGACCAGACATGGCACGGCGAACCGATTGGATCGAGACGCTAAGCGCCGTGGAAATCGCGGAGATCGACGTGGCCGCCCGCCGCTTGGCCGCCACGGACATCGACCCCGCCTCGCTAAGGCCCGAGCAATTCCCCCTGCCCACGTTGGCCCCGCGCTTGCCGCGAATCATGGACCAGGTTTTGAACGGGCGCGGCTTCGTATTGCTGCGCGGCTTGCCGGTCGAGCGCTGGAGCAGCGCGAGGCGGCCGTGGCTTTTCTCGGATTGGGACTGCATTGGGGAAACCTTCGCTCCCAAAACGCCCTGGGGCATCTGCTGGGCCATGTGAAAGATCAGGGATTGTCCAGCAAGGACCCGAACGTCCGCATCTATCAAACCCGCGAACGGCAAAACTACCATACCGATTCTTGCGATGTCGTCGGTTTGCTGTGCCTATGTCCCGCCAAGGTAGGCGGCCTGTCCAGCCTGGTCAGCACGATGACGATCTTCAACGAAATGAGGCGCCGCCGGCCCGATTTGGCCCGGGTCCTGTTTGAGCCGATCGAAACCGACCGGCGCGGCGAGGTTCCCGAGGGGCAAAAGCCGTATTTTCGCATCCCGGTTTTCAACTGGCATGCCGGCTTGCTGACGGCCATCTACCATCGGCCTTACATCGAGTCGGCCCGGCGTTTTCCCGGCGTGCCGGCGTTGACGGCCCAGCAAATCGAGGCATTGGACCTTTTCGACACGCTGGCCAACGATTCGCGCCCTGCATTTCTTCATGGAGTTCCGCACTGGCGACGTGCAACTGGTCCACAATCACACCTTGCTGCACGACCGCACCGGCTTTGAAGATTGGCCGGAACCGGACCGCAAGCGTCATCTTTTGCGGCTATGGCTGGCGCCGCCCCAGGCCCGCGCCCTGCCAGATGTCTTCGCCCAGAGGTACGGATCGGTCGTCCCCGGCAACCGGGGCGGAGTCGACGGTTCCAGGTCGGCATTAACGGTTCCTTGGGAGCCGGCCTAACTCCAATTTCAAATTCGAGATTCCCTTGGCATTTTGGGCCAGGGCCGCGCCATAATGGCCAGCACGTTGTGCCGTTTCTATACGCGCTTCGCTCACATCTGGCAAAAGGGGGTGGCCCGTGCGATTCAAGGCGATTATTATCACATCTCTTTTTATGCTCGCTGTCGTCGCGGCGGTGTGAGCGTTACCAGGCTACGCGCGTGACAACGTTGTCGCCGAGCAGCCACAGCTTGAAAACGTAGCGGAAATCGCCCGTCATGAAAAAGAGGAAAAAGCACGTCAAAGAACTGCATTCCAGTCCCTTGAAACGCGGCTCCCTAAAGGCAAATCCGTTCCATTGCCGCGGCCCCTTTCCAAAGAGGCTGCCGACCGTTGGGATGCAATGGAGTTTACTGTCGCATGGGCGCATTTTTCGCGCACAACGTATTGAAAGCCTTGCACGAAAAAACGCGCAAAATCTTTGTCGAAAGCCCAGGCTTTGGCATTGAGCGAGAAATGAGGCGGCCCGATGAATATTACCTCGACTTGCCAGAAGAAACTTATCCTCCCCGACAGCCCGGCTATCCCGCAACTTTGGGGACCTTCGCTGGGGAAACTGCATTGCGGCCCGTCGAGCCGAAAGAAGACGACTACCGCTATCACCTTGGGCTTTTCATGGAGTTCGTCAACCCACGGGGCTTCGGCTATGTCAAGAACAGAAAAAACGTGGCCGGCTTTCAGTCACACGGTTTCACCTCTTCGCGGGCACTTGCGGATCCCAGCGAGAAGTGGAAGATCGACAACATTCTCCTGATCGGTTTCCTGATCCACGAAAAGCCGGTGGTTTACCTGTCCGACACCCTTCCCAGCATGAAGCTGGCGCGATGCGATTACACGGCCGCTCGATTTCTTCGAAGAAAAGGGACTCACCGCCCTCAAGGATGGTGAAGACCTGGTCATCGTTCAGCAAGACGACGCACTTAGAATGGTGGGAGCACTACGCTCCACCACGACGTGTCTGCAATGCCACGATGGCACGCAAGGCGACCTGCTAGGGGCGTTTTCCTATACGCTAAGACGGAAAGATGGGAGTTCGCCGAAGTGATTCCAACGAATTCAAACCAAGCGAGGCCGAGGACATGCCGAGATTTGCCGCCAATCTATCCATGATGTTCAACGAAGTTCCGTTCCTCGAACGGTTCTCCGCGGCAGCGACCGCTGGTTTTCACGCCGTGGAATTCGCTTTTCCTTACGATCACCCGGTGCAGGCGATCGCGGACCAGCTTGAGCGGCATGGGCTTGAAAATGTCCTTTTCAATCTGCCGCCCGGCAACCTGGCCGCCGGCGAGCGCGGCACCAGCATGCGTGCCGGGCGCGGAAGCTGAATTCCGCGCCGGCGTGCAGACCGCGATCGCCTATGCCACTCGCCTTAAAACCCCGCGCCTGCACGCCATGGCAGGTATAGTTCCGCAAGGAGCCGACCTCGCCGCGGTAAAAGCCACCTATATCGCCAATCTGAGATATGCCGCCGCGGAGTGGCCCCGCACGGCATCACGCTCATGATCGAGGCCATCAACACCCGCGACATTCCGGGCTTCTACCTCAACACGCAGGCCCAGGCGCACGCGGCGATGGTGGAAGTGGGCGCGCCCAACCTGAAAATGCAGATGGATTGCTACCACATGCAGATCATGGAGGGCGACATCGCCACGAAGCTGCGGAAATACATGGCGCATTGCGGGCACGTGCAAATCGCCGGCGTCCCTGACCGTCACGAACCGGATAACGGCGAGGTGCACTACCCCTACTTGCTCGAGCTGCTCGACAGCCTTGGTTACGACGGCTGGGTCGGCTGCGAGTACCGTCCCGCCGGCAAGACCGTCGATGGAATGGGTTGGTTGCGCTGGCGGGTGTGAAAAAAGGGTCGGGTATACACTGTTGAAAACCGCACGTCAGGCCTTGGCGTCTTCGCGTCTTTGCGCGAGACGGTTTTTGCACCTAAATCTCGCGCAAAGACGCAAAGAAAGTCGGAGGTTTGACACCGGATACCTACGGCACTTACTGCCGAACATAAGTCCGGGTGACCCCGTAGTGGGCAATGCTCAGCGAGGTGGAATCCCTGGTGACCTCATGTTCGCGGGTGACCTGCCCGTCCGCGAAGTTCAAGGTCAGCCAACCGCGATTGGGCAGGATCGAGCGATACACATAGGAACCGTCACCGCTGATCACCCGGCCGTCGTCGAGCACAAGCGTATAGCGAAAAACTCCGCGAATGGGACCAATGATATGCTTGTCGCCAGGGAAGAATTCCATGACGGAAACGCCCCTGGGTCCTTGATTCATCCACTTGCCGGCGAACGACTGAGCGTGAGCCTTGGCGGGTGAGCTGGCAAGGACGACGACTGCGACCGTGAACACCACGAGCTGGGGTATGCGACGATACATACGATCGACCTCCTCTTCGCGAAACGATGGTTTCTTACTTTCGTCTTCATCGGTCAAGGGCTCGGCGCATCATCGCAGAAAGACCTCAGGCACGCTTGCGTTCAGCGAGGGGGAAAGAGGAGTTTACGGCGTGGGCCATTATGGAGTTTCTGCGCCTTGCCGCGATTTAGGTCGTTTAAGCACATACGCTGCGTTTGGAGGAGATTGGGGGACTGGGTGGTTGAGGAAAACCTTGCGAATGCAGCTTGACCATCAGAACAGTTTTCGCAGGCCGGTCCACGCTGATCCTCGACCGCCACTTCCCTTGGTCGATCGAATGCGGTCGCTAGTGGCCGCGGCCAGCGCTACCCGGCTACAATAGTGCCATTGAATCGCGTATCGGATCTTCGAAAAACCGGAGCCAGCCTTTGGCCTAACTGGCCGATCGTGCTGGCATCTCCCAGGACGCCGCTTAGGAACTAATTGCGAGGACCGTCCATGTTCCACATCAAACGTCCCCTTTCCCGGATGCTTCGCCAATCAATGGGTTTGGAGCGCTTAAAGGACCTGTTTTCCCGGCGACGCAAACCGCTGGAAGCCTCAGCAGGTTTTGTCAAGTTGGGCTTTGAAGCCTTGGAGGATCGAATTCTGCCGGCGGTCACGCCGACGTTGGGCAGCAACGGCGTGCTCGCCATCGCATTCAGCGCCGCCAACGACACGGCCACTGTTTCGGTGGTCAATTCCAACATGATCAATGTCTTCGACGGGACCACCAACACCGCTTTTGCCGCGGCATTTGTTCAAGGTATTAACGCTCAGGGCAACGGCCTGGGCAACCAGAGCATCACGTTCACCGACACCATTTCCCTCAGCGGCGCCCTGGTGACCTCCGGCCTCACGAATGTCACCATTAATGGCGGCGACTACACAGTAGGTTCGGCCAGCATCGCGACTACGGGAACCATTTCCATCGAAGGCAGCTCGACCCTTGCCGCCACCGGCAACATCGCGCTCACGGCCACGCCCACGGAGACCTACTCCACCGTTCAGGGACTGAGCAACTTCTTCGAGCGCCTCCGCCTCGGCCGCCATCACCATCGGGGCCGCCACCCTGAGCGGGCAAAACATTAATGTCGAGGCCGACGCGGAAAACGGCAGCCTCACCACCCCTAACAATCCCATATCGCTGCCGGCGCCTGCCTCCCTGGTGCTTGGTGTGCTCCAATCCAGCCTCCAACCCGCGGCAGCAGCTGCAATGCTCTCCACCGCCACCGCCACGCTTTCGGTCGGGGCCGCCTCGAATATCCAGGCCACCGGAACCGTGGCTCTCACCGCCAAAGCCGTGTCCAACGCCACGACGTCGAACAACGCTCAACTTGTCGGTGTCGATTTCGGCAGCTCCCAGCCCACGGCAACCGTCAACCTGGCCAACGGCGCCTCGGTCGTCTCCGACGGCGACTTTGCCATGACCGCCGTCGCGAACAACACACTGAACGTCACCGATCTCGTCGATTCCAGCGGCTCCGTCAACGTTTCGCTGGCGTATGGATATGCCCGCACCATGTCGTCCGCCACGGTCCAAAACGGGGCCAGCATCCAGATGCCCGATGTCGCGGTCAACTCCGTGAACACTAATTCCTTCTCCACGCAGGCCATCGCGGCAGGATACAACCAGAGCGGCAGCGCAGGCGTCGGCGCGGCCGTCGCCGTCGGCGATTACCAGTCGACAGCCACCGCGACCGTGAGCGGCCAGGTCACTACGCCCGGCACCGCGACCATCAACGCCCAGTCGACCAACAGCCAGAATTTGACGCGCTCGTTTGGAGCGGTTTCCAGCCCGACGACCTCGTCCAATCTGCTTACTGCCATCCAGAATTACATTGCCGGTACGACGTTGCCGACGACCTTCAACGGCAACCCGATCAGCTTCACGGGCACGGGCCCGCTCAGCGTCGCCGTGGGCGGCGCGGTCACGGTGGTGGTGAGCGACAACACGGCCAGCGCCTCGCTCGGCAGCGGTGGTCAGGTGACGGCCGGCACCATGACGGTCGGTTCCACAGCCACCGACAATATCCGGCTCAGCGCCGCTTCCAGCGCCGGCGACTCCAGCAAGGACAGCGTCGGCGGCGCCGTGGCCGTCAGCTCTTATTCAAACGTCGCGGACGCCTTTCTGGGCAACAGCGCGATCGCCAACGTGACCGGGATTTTGACAGTCACGGCCACCGCCAACGTGCCCAACCAGGTGACTGCCTTCACGCCCGCCAACCCCACCTTCCCCACCGATTCAGCAACCGGCAGTGCCCGGGTCGGGGAGCAATCCAGTGACGGCGGCAAAATCGGCATGTCGGTGGTCAATGCCCTCACGCCGGTGGAGGCCTATTTGAATGGGATCCTCGACGACCCGACCCAGATCGGCACCTCGTTCGTTGACGCCAGCGGCACCGTCAACCAGGGCGACGGCGTCGGCGTGGGCGGCAGCGTCAACATCCTGAACATCGGCAACACAGCCAATGCCTATATCGGCCAGCTCGCCAAGGTCAACCAGAACGCGACCGGCACGACCCAGGACGTCATTGTCACGGCCAACGGGACGTTGCAAACCGTCGACCCCGAGGGGCTGGCATCCGCCCTGAACTTCACTAACGGCGGCGCGGTTGCCAACACTGCCGTGGGCGGATCGCTCCAGGTCATCAACAACACCAACAACGTTCATGCCTATATCGACGCCGGCGCCCTGGTTTCCGCGGGACGCGACGTCAAGGTGACGGCCACCAGCAACGAATACTTGTTCGCGGATACGCAGGGCGGCAGCGCCGCGGGCAGTGTCGGCGTGGATGGCGCCATGAGCTATGTCACGCTAACCAACAATACCGTCGCCTACATCCAGGACGAGGCGACCGTCCAGGCTACCCACGACGTGGACGTGACCGCAACCAACAACGCGCTGGACATCAACCTTCAAGGCGGTTTGGCCCAGGGAGCGGTCGTGGGCGTTGGCGTCTCGGCCGGGTTGACGGTGATCGACGGCACCACGCAAGCGGTGCTCGGCAATGTGAACAATGCGAACGGCACGCCGGGGTCGGTGCAGGCGGGCGACAACGTCAATTTGACCGCCACCTCGACGGAAAACATTTGGACGGTCTCGGTTTCCGGCGCCAATAGTCCGGGCATCCGAACCGGCAGCGGCGGCACGCAGCAGTTCACCAGCCAGAATTACGGGTACGGCCTGGCCGGCAATGAGGAATACGGGTACGGCGTCTCCGGCGACGTGGCTTTCAATCTGGTCACCGATAACACGTCGGCCCTGATCAACAGTGGTGTCACCGTGACGGCGGCTAACGACGTTTACCTCACTGCGTCTGACACGCCGACGCTCATCGCCGGCGCCGGCGCGGTGGCGTTCGGCAATGACATCGGCATCGGAGGCTCGTTCGCCGCCAACGACCTCAGCCAAACAACGCAAGCGCTGACCCAGAACGCCATCATTAAGAACACCGCGAACGTCAATTTGTATGCGACTGCCAACGTGGCGTTCGTGACTCTTTCCAACGGCGCCAGCGGCGCCAAAACTTCGGCCAGCGTGGCCGGCTCGGTGAACCTTGAGATCCTGAACGGCGTCGTAACCGCGGCCCTGGGCGACGGCACGACCACCAACGTGACCGGCAGTATTTTGATCGAGGCCACCAACACCCTCACGGTCATGTCGGACGCCGGAGCGACCTCGCAAATCGACAGCAACTCGCCGGCCGTAGGCGCGGCCCTTGATTTCGGCACCTACAACGAAACCGTGGAGGCTTACCTCGGCAACGGCACCACCGATGCCTCGGGGAACATCAGCGTTTTCTCCTCGAGCGCCGAGAAGATCGATTCGATCTCGGCCTCCCTTGTCCAGGCGGCGCAAAGTGGGACAGGTGTTGACGGCTCGGGATCGGTGACCATCTTGAGTCCTGTCGTCATGGCCTTCATCAGCGGCACTGCGAGCACGCCGCAAAGCATTTACCTCAATGCGGCGGACACGACGAACCTGATATCCCTGGCCGGTGCCGGGGCCAACGGTGGCACCGGCGTTGGCCTGTCCGGCGCCGTGTGCGACATCACTGACCGAGAGGTGTATGCCAAGGTCGGAGCCAATGCCGTTGTCAATGCGGGAGGCAACGGCAGCGGCATTCTGGATCCAGGCGGCTCCAACTTCGGCGGCGCCGGCCTGTCGCTGCACGCGGCAACCTTTGACACCATTCTCTCCTATTCCCAGGGGATCGCCGACGCCGGCGACGTGGCCGTGATCGTCTCCGGGATTTTCAACAACATGAGCAGCGACACGGAAGCATTCATCGACCAGGGAGCGAAGGTCAACACCCAAAATGCCGGCGCCGCGGCCGGGCAACTAGTTCAAGCTCTTGCGACGCACACCACTAATATCCTGAGTTTGGCGGGCGCCTATGCGGGGGCGAAGACCGTGGGTGTCGGCGCCGCTGGTGACGTTGAGAACATCAGCCGGATCGTCAAAGCCTATGTCGGGCAAGGCGCCACGGTCGACGCTCTGGGCAACGTGCTGTTCGATGCCACGGCCGCGCTGGGAATCAATTCCACCGCCGAGGGCGGCGCTGGCCTGGCCAACGTGAGCATCGCCGCTTCGGCTTCAGTCCTGTTGCCCAGCACGACGGTCAATGCCGACATCACAGGCGCGCAGGTCACGACCGGGGCCAGCGTTGGTTTGTATGCCAACGGCGTCACCACTCTCAACACCAATGATGGCGCCGCGGTGACTGGCGGAACCTTCGGTTTCGGCATCTCGAATTCGACGGTCAAGACCAACGATGACACCGAGGCTTTTGTCGGCCCCGACTCCACGGTGACGGCCCCAGGCGGCGGCAGCGGGCTTACGGTGTTCACCGGCAACGACAGCACCAACGGCACCCCATTGACCACCGTCCTCAATGGACTGTCCATCCAGGCGATCGCGGCCGAGACCATCACGCCGGTGGTCGTGAGCAGCAACGGCGCTGGCGGGGCGGGATTGGCCGGCTCCGCGGTGCTCAACCTGCTCACCGAGCAGACGGAGGCCCACATCGACGACGGCGCCACGGTCAACGCCAGCACCGCCGGCGCCAACCCGAACCAGACAGTCAACCTGCTGGCCTGGGACGTGACCGCGATTTCCAGCAGGTCGGGCGGGACTTCGACGAGCACCATCGGCGGCATCGGCGGTGGCGCCGACATCGGCGTCATCAACAAGCAAACCGAGGCTTTCATCGCCAATTCCGCATCCACGCCAGCCACCCCCGCGCACGTCAGCGCCGTGGGCAACGTGGTTCTGCAAGCCTTGAACCAGGAAGCGGTCCTGTCGATCAGCGGCACCGCCGCCGCCGGGCTTGCCGCCGCCATCGCTGGAGCGGCCAGTGTTTACACTGTCAACGACACCACGGAGGCTTACGTCGGCGCCGGCACAACGGTGGAAGCCGGCGGCAATGTCCAGATCGCGGCCAACGATTCCACGGCCATGAATCTCACCGCTGGCCCCAGCTCCGCCAACCTTTCCCTCGGAGTCAGCATTGGCGCCGCGGCGGGTGTCGCCATCCTCAACAAGACCACCAGCGCCTTCATCGGCAGCGGCGCCACCGTGGACGCCAACGCCAACGCGCCGGCAATCACGGTCGACACCGGCACCTTCAACGTGACCAACGTCGCTCCGTCCGGGCAGGACGGCCAGGTGACGGCGCCGCCCGTGACCAACAACACCCTGATTTCGCTGCTAGCGGACGTAGACTTGACGAAGATTCGCATCGCCACTCCGGCAACCGAGACCATGCAAGGCGTCGCCGTGACGGCCACCAACGAAGACAACATTGCCAGCGCGGCAGCCAGCTTTGGCGCCGCACTGGTCGCCCCCATCCAGGTTGCCGGGGCGGTAAGCACCGTGAACAACATGACGTCGGCGTACATCGGCAGCAGTGCCAAGGTGAACCAAAACACTCCCAGCGCCGGCGCGGCCCAGACCGTGCTGGTGACGGCGGGGGATGATTACCATCTCCTCGGTGTCGGTGGAGCGGCAACCGGCGGTCTCTTGACGGCCATCGGGACCGGCGGCGCCCTGGTGCTTGGCAAAAATCAGACGACGGAAGCTTATATAGGCACCATGGCCCAGGTTAGCGCGGCCCAGGATGTGATCGTGACCGCCGGCGCCAGCGAAGACATTTTGTTGGTAGCCGCCGAAGCCTCCGGGTCTTTGATCGCGAACATTGCCGGCGCCGTGGCGACGGTGTCGCTCAACGACAAAACCTACGCCTATGTGGACGCCAATGCGGTGGTGAATGCCGGCGGCAGCGTGCTGATTTACGCTCACGACGACACGAGCAGCGAGATCATCTCCGGCGCCGCCACCTTGGGGCTCGCCGGCGGCGTCGGCGCTGGCCTGGCAGTGACCGATCTCAGCAAAGACACCGCGGCCTACATCGGCACGGACGCCACGGTTAACGCCAGCGGCAACGCGGGCAACGGCTTCGCCGGCTTCTCCGGAGTGGTCAATGCGTCGAGCTTCGCGACGGCGACGGTGCGGGGCGTTGTGGTCCAGGCGGAATCGAGCGAGAACGTTCACACCTTTTCGGCCAGCGGGGCCGCCGGGTACGCGGCCCAGGTGGCGGGGGCCGTTTCCGTGGATATCTTCGAGGCGGACACCGAAGCGTACATCGCAGCCGGGGCTCAGGTCAATCAGGGCCAGAACGCCGCCAATGTCAATGCCGGGCAAACTGTCGACGTGGCTGCGGCGGATTACCTCAATGTCACTTCGCTGGGCGGATCGATCGTCTCGGGCCTGGCGTCCCTGGCCGGTGCGGCCGACCTGGGATTTGTGCGCAACTCCACGACGGCCTGGCTAGGCATGGGAGCCGCGGTCAATGCCCTCCAGGACGTGGATGTCTATGCCCTGACGAACTGGAACGTCAGCAGCTCCGCCATCAGCGCCGGCCGGCGGCACCATCGGCATCGCCGGGTCGGTTGCCATCTATGCCGTGGGCGCCACGCTGGGCAGCGACGCCAAGAATTACCTGGCGGCCACCAGCAGCTCCGGAGGCTCACCGGGTTTCGCCAATGTCAACAGTTTCGTGGACAGCGAGGTGACCACCATAGCAGATGGCATCGCCAACCTGCTCAGCAATCTCTCCGGCGGACCTGGATCGACCCAGTCCGGCGCCGCGGGGCACGACGCTGAACAATGACGCGCCGGGCAACGAGGTGACCAACGCCGTCAGCAACGGCAACGTGCCGGGCGGGACCACCGCATTCATCGGCGGCGCCACCGTCACGGCCGGGAACAACGTCAACGTCGATGCCCGCGAGGTGCTGAACCTCACCGTGTTCCCTGGCGTCGGCGCCGTGGGCGGCGGCTCGATCGGCGCGTCGATCAGCATTGTCGAAGAGGAAGCGGTGCCCCAGGCCTATCTGACCAGCGGCACCGTCGTGACCGCCGCTCAGAACTTCGACATGGAGGGCGACGCCGCCAACACCGAGGTCGACAACGCTCCCATCCCTTCCGTCGGCGTGGGCTCGCTGGGCATCGCGGGGCTGGCGGACGCCGAGGCGGGGTCGGCTTCCAGTTCCCAGGTGCAGGCAGGCTCGACAGTGACCGCCAACACCGCGACGGTGGCCGCCATCAACAACAACTCCTTCGACACCGAGGCCTGGGCGATCGCGGCCCAAAGCTCGGGGCCGGCCGGCATCGGGGCGACATTGGTCATTACCGATTACGTCTCCTCGGCGGTGGCCACCGTCAGCGGCAAGTTGACCACCACGGGAAATGTGAACGTCAATGCGGAATCGAACAACAATCTGGCCAGAAATGCCTCGAGCGCATCCGTCCTTGGCCAGAAAGGCGGCACGGCAGGGAGTTTCTTCAATTCTCTTGGGAGCTTCTTCTCCAACCTATCCACAACCGTGGGCTCGGGCATTCAATCCTTCGGCAGCGGTCTCAAGTCCACATTGGGCTCCTCAGGCCCAAGCCTGGCCTTCGCGGCCGCCGTGGGGCTGGCGACGAGTCAAAACAGCGCCCAGGCATCGATTGGCAACAACGCCCACATCGACGTGGCCGGCAACCTCACTGTCTATGCTTTCGCCAACGACAATTTCCAGGTGGCCGCTTCGGGCTCCGCCAGCGACGCCAGCTTTGCCAGCATCGGCGGCGGCGTCGTGGACTCGAACTACAGCAACCAGGCAACCGCCTGGATCGGCCAGGATGCCGTGGTGCGCGTGACCGGCACGTTGGACGTCAACGCCAACGCCCTGGTGCCCAACCAGGTCAACATTAACTATTCCATTCCTGGCATCGGCACGCTCGGCGGCACGGTATCGCTTCCGGACAACGACTCGGCCACCGGTACGGGCCGGCTCGCCCAGGGCTGGAACAACGCTCAAACGAACGCCAATTCCGGCGTCAGTGGGCTGTCTGCCTACTTACTGACGGTTTTCTCGCCCTCCAGCGCGCTTTCCGAGGGGGTCGCCAATAGCGTCGTCTCCAGTTCCGCAACCACGGCCAACAGCGGCAAGGTCGGCGTTGCCGGCGGCCTCAACGTCCTGAACTACAACAACAGCGCTAATGCCTACATTGCGGCGGGCGCTCAGATCGACGAGGGTTTCGCCATCCCCCCGCCGAATCAAAACGTCACCGTGGAATCGTACAGCAATGTCCAAACGATCAACATCGCGGGGCATCTGACTCTCTTCGGCGAAGGTTTCGGAGCCAGCAACTCCTCGGGCGGCGCCGGCGGCTCCGTCGAAATCCTGAACTTCACCACATCCTCCACGGCCCATATCGACAACGGCGCCATTGTCGACGCGGCCAACAACGTGACCGTGCATGCCGACAATTTGAACTACATGGTCACCATCGTTCAGGCCGGCGCCAACGCCACCAACATCTCCCTGGGCGGAGCGGTGGCGGTCGATTCCCTCACCAGCACGACGCTGGCCAACATCGATGACGGCGCCAAGGTCACTGCCGGCAATAACGTGGCCGTGACGGCGTCGAATCACAACGTCTTCATCACCGCCGCTTGCCAGCTGGTCGCCGGCAACACCGTGGCCGTGGGCGGCGGGGTTTGCTTGAACTTCGTCACCGACACGACCAAGGCCTTCATCGGCGACGTCGCGCCCTCCACGGGGTCCGGGGGAACGGTGACCGCGCAGAACGACGTCAACGTGACGGCCAGCTCCACGCAGCGGATCTGGAACGTCGCCGCCTCGGGGGCTGATTCGTCGCAGTCCGACGGCCAATCGAGCGTCGCTCCGATGGGCGCACCTGGCGTGCTGTCCAGCACCTCGCCTACCAGTAGCAGCAGCAGTGGCAGCGGCAGCAGCATGTCGTTTGGTTTCGGCGCCTCCGGCAGCGTGGCCTATAACTCGCTCAACGAAGATACGGAAGGCTTTATCCAGGGCAGCGTGACCGTGACGGCCTCACAGGTCGTCAACGTGGACGCCACCACCGATATCTTGATGGTGGCCGTTCCTGTCGCCGCCGCCTATGGCACCAAAGCCGCCATTGCCGGGTCCTTCGCCTACAACGGCCTTAACGCGACTACCAAGGCCTGGACCGAAAATGTTCAGATCAATGCCGACAATTTGTCTCTGGCAGCGACTTCGTCCGAAATAGTCATCGCCGTCGCCCTTGGCGGGTCTGGAACTAACAACTACGTCGCGCTTGGCGGGTCGGTCGATGATAATTCCTTGACCAATATCACCAAGGCTTACATCGGCTCGGGGAGCGTGGTCGTCACCGCCGGCAACGTCACCGTGAACGCGACCAACGCGATGACCGTGGTGTCGGTTGCCGGCACCCTGGCCCTGTTCGGCAACGTCGCGATCGCGGCCTCCCTCGACATTGAATCCCTTAACAACACCGTTTACGCCTACATCGACGGCGGGGCAAATGTCACCGCCCAGGGCAACGTCAGCGTCTTCGCTTCGACCAACGACCTGCTGATTTCGATCTGCACCACCTTTGCCGGCTCGACGACCGAGTCGGGGGTCGCGGCCGCGGGGGCTGGCACCATCAGCACGGTCACTGATGACGTGGAAGCCTACGTCAAGGGAACCGTGACCACGCCCAGCAGCGTGTACATCGGCGCCAATGACCAGACGCAACTGATCGTCATTGACGGGGCCGCCGGCGGCGGCAACAGCGCGGTGGACGTCGGCGTTTCGGCGGCGGACAACACGGTCAATCAAACCGTCGAAGCCTATCTTGGCCAGGGGGCCGTGGTCACCGCCACGGGAAACGGCAGCGGTGATTTCGACCCGGCCGGCAGCGGCTTCGGCGGCACGGGGATTTCTCTGAGCGCCCAGACCAACAACGTCATCCTCGTCATTGCCGCGGGCGTTGCCGTATCTTCCAATTCGACAGCCGTGGCGGGTTCGGTGGCCCTCAATAACGTGAGCGGCAACACCGCGGCCTTCACCGAGGGCGCGACGGTCAACCTTCCCGTCGCCCAGGTTAACGGTGCGCCGTTGCGGCTCCAGGGCAATTACGCCACCGACATCACCACCGTCGGCGGCGGTTTTGGGGGCGGCAGCGATTTTGGCGTTGGCGCCGCGGTGGCCACCAACACCATTAGCGACACGGCCGCCGCCTACATCGACAAATCCACCGTGCAATCCCCCGCCGGCTCAGAGGTCAGCCTGGCCGCCGCCAACAATCCAGCCAGCATCCTGTGCATCACGGTAGGCGCCGGCGTCGGCAGCACGGGGGGGTTGGCCGGGTCGGTTTCGCTCAATAAGGTCAACAACACCACCGACGCACATATCTCCGGCGGCTCGCAGGTTACGGGCTTTGACGGGATCACGCTGACCGCGACCGACGACCCGACGATCGAGGCCTTCGCGGGAGCCGTCGCGGGAGCATCGACGGCCGCCGTGGCGCCGCCTTCTCGACCGACACCATCGGCGACACCGCCGAGGCCTACATCGACGGCTCCACGATCCAGGCGGAGGGCCTGTCGCTGTCCAGCACTTCCGACCCGACCATCGAAAGCCTGACCGCCGCGGGGACCGGCGCCGGCACCTTCGCCGGCGGCGGAGCGGTGGGCATCAACAACATCACCAACACCACGGAAGTCTTTATCACCGACGGCGCCACCGTCGACGCCACCGTCACCATGACGGCCCTGGACAGCCCGACGATCGAGGCGGGGGCGGGCGCCCTCGACGCGGCGGGGAGCGTGGCCATCTCGGCCGGGATCGCCACCAACAACATCGGCGACACGGTGACGGCCTATGTGGACGGAGGGTCCACCATCTCGGCCTGGGTCTGTGTCGGCCAGCGCGACGGAAGCCGCATCGATTGAAGCCGCCAGCCTGGGCATTTCCGGCTCGGCGGATGTTGCCGTTTCGGGCGGCATCGGCGTCAACCAGATCGACAACACCACCGACGCGCACGTCTCCGGCGGGGCCACCATCACCGCCGCGCATGATATCTCCTTCATCGCCCAGGACACATCGTCGAACAGCTCGCTCACCGGTCAGGCGGCGGGCTCGTTGGTCGGCATTGGCGGCGCTGTGTCCTACAACGTCATCGGCAACCACGTCCGTGCCTACGTCAACGGCGCGAAACTTAAGACTGTTAGCGAAGGCAACATCATCATCGAAGCCCTGTCCACCGCGACAATCAACACGATCACGGCGGGCCTGTCCGGCGGATTTGTCGGCATTGCCGGCACGGTGGCGGTGACCTTGCTGAATACCGACGTGGCGGCATACATTGTCGCCTCGGTGGCCACTGCCAATGGCAACATGCTGGTCTTCGCGGACTCCACCAATCAATTGCAGGTCATCGCGGGTTCCGTGGCGGGCGGAGCCGTGGGTGTCGGTGGAACGGTCGTGGTCAACACCATGGGCAACAACACTCAGGCCTACATTGAGGATTCAACGGTCTCCGCCACGGGCGCGAATATACCGACGCCCATCGACACCTGGAACGCCTCCACCGACGCGGAATTCACCGCGGTCTTCAGCGGCATTGCCGTGGTTGCCAGCTCGACCGAAACGCCCAATGCCAACGGCGAGGGCCACTCGCTTATTGCCGTCAACGCCAGCGGCGGTTTTGTCGGCGTCGGCGGCGTAGTGACCGTGACGACCGTCAGCGACATCACCAAGGCGTTCATCGCCAGCTCGCAGGTCAATGTCAATGTCAATTTTGGCGGGCAGGTCATCGTCAACGCGCATGCCAACGACTATCTGCTGGTCATCTCCGGCGGCGTGGCCGGCGGCGCCGTTGCCGTCGGCGGCACGGTGGATCGCACGACCATCAGCAGCCAGACCAGCGCCTTCATCTCGAGCAGCGACGAAAGCGGCCAGTATGCCTATCCCACCGCCCCGTCGGTCGTCTGGGGCGGCGGCGTCCAGGTCACCACGGAGACATTTGAGACGGTGGATATGACCGTGCTGGGCATTGTCGGAGGCGCGGTCGCGGTGGCTGGCGCGGTGTCGGTCCTCAACATCGACGCGACCAACAACGCTTTTGTGCATGATTCGGATGTCTATTCGCTCGACGGCATTAATATCGCCGCCAATGACACTCCATCGATAAGCACCAAAGTAGGTGTCCTGGACGGCGGCGCGGTCGGAGCGGCGCACTCGGTGAGCGTCAACACTATCCAAAACACGGTCCAGGCCGAGGCCCTGGGCGGACACCTGAACGCGACTCTCGGGATCAACATTACCGCCACCAGCAACGAGTCGATCGCACCCTTCGTCGGCACGGGGAGTCTGGGTGGCGTGGCCCTGGCGGGCGCTGTGGCCGTCGATACCATCACCACGACCACGCAGGCCCTGGTGGAAAACGGCAGCCGGCCCGCGTTGATCAACCAGGATTCTCGCTTCCAACCAGGCGGCGTCTATGGCGGCGCTTCTACCAAGACGTTACCATCTCCGCTTCCGACACTGCCCTGCTCAACGGGCACACGGGCACCGCGGCATTAGGTGGCGTTGGCATCGGTGCGTCGGTCGATGTCGGGCGCCATTCGCAACCGCACCGTGGCAGCGGTGGGAAACGACACCCAAATCTACGCCATGGGCTTTGTTGAAATCGAGACGAATGCCAACCGCACCATTGATTCGCTGGTCGTGGCTTTCACCGGCGGTGTCGTGGGGCTTTCCGGCGCCGTTTCGGTGCAGAGCCTGGGGGCCAACACCGATGGCACCGCCGCGACGGAGTTCAACCGCTCGGCGCAATCAAGCCCCGACGGCAGCCTGCTGAACCAGACCGACACCAGCATGCAAACCCCGAATGTGACCAATGCGATAAACTACTCCAATAGCGGCACCGCGCCCGACGCCGCCCAGGCCGGGCAGGACGTGAGCAGCCTCGGCCAGCAGACCGCGGACGGCGACGTCAATGCCATCACCTCCAACGACCGGATCACGGCGGCCTTTGTCCAGGACGCTCCGGACGCCGCCGACGGGGCCAGCATTGTCTCCGGCGGCGGGACCACCATCACTGCCAATAATTATTACCACATCCAGCAGACGACCGGCGACGCCGCCGTGGGTTTCGGCGCCGGCGGCGCGGGCATCGGCGTCGCGAACGTCACCAACAACACCCAGGCCTACGTCGGCACCTATAACAGCATTCAAGCCGCCAGCGGCGTCACCATCGCGGCCTCCGACCAGGACAGCCAAACCAACCCGACGCAGCTCACCTCCATCGGCGGCGCCGCGGGGTTCATCGCGGTGAACGCCAACTTCGCCACCCTGAACGTGACCAGCAATATCTCCGCTCAGCTCCACGACAACGCGGTCATCATCGGCTCCGGGCCAGTCTATATTTCGGCCTATCAGCAGTCCAATCTCAATGTCACGGGGCAGGGCTACGGATTGGGGCTTGCTGACGCGGGTGGGGTGATCACCAACGCCACAGTCACGGCCAATGTTTTGGCCACCGTGGGTAATGGCGACACGATTGGGACCCCTGGCAGCCAGGTCGGCGCCCTTTCGGTTTCGGCGTCGGCCAACAACACGGTCGATGCGGCCTCCCAGGCGGGCAACGTCGCGGCCGTGGGCGGCAACTTGAGCCAGGCCACGGCCCTGGTCACGGTGACCTCCAATGCGGACATCGGCGCCTCGACCGTGGACACGACCGGTGCCGTCAGCGTGAATGCCGGGTCCACCGAAAACACGCATGCCAACACCAGTGCGCTTGCCGTCGCCTTTGCTTTGGGTGGTGGCCAATCCCTGCCTACCGCCAAGATCCTTGGCACGGTAAGCGCCTACGTGGCCAGCGGAGCCGCGATCTCGGCATTTAGCCTGTCTGTCGCGGCCTCTTCGAAAAACACCGCATTGGCGGATGGCTCGGCCGTTGGCGGAGGCCTGGCGAACAACACCGCCGCCTCCATGATCGTGCAGGCGAATGTGGCCACCCTTGCCTACATTGACGCCGCGGTCATCAACCTGTCGGGGTACGCCAACGTGACGGCAACCTCCAACAGTCAGGCAACGGCCAACAGCAACCAATTGTCAGCCGGCGGCATTGCTAGTGGCGCCGCCACCGCCATTGGCAGTGTCAATGACACCACTCAGGCCTATATCAGCGGCGCGACCATCACGGCTGCCGGCAATGTCACGGTCAGCGCCACCGCCACGGGTCAGAGCACCTCTATCGCCAACGCTCTGCACGGGGGTGTCATCGCCGGAGATTTCAATACCGCCGACGCTACAACAAACCCCCAATGCAACGCCTGGATCGGCGCCACGGTCAACGCCGCCGGCAACGTGAGCGTGACCGCGGACGCCGAAACCGGGGCCCTCGCCCACCTCTATTCTTTGAGCGTTGGCGGCTTTGCCGCGGGCGAGAGTGACGCCTCAGCCACCGATTCGCCAACGGTGAACGCTTACATCGACAACGGCTCCAATGTCATCGCGGGCGGCACTATCGTGGTGCAGGCGACCCACAACAGCAGCATCACCCCAGGGGCGAAAGCCTACGCGGAGGCGCCGGGCGTCGCAATCGCCGGTTTTGACGGCGCCAAGCCGACGGCCACGGCCGGCGCCAGTGTCAACGGCTACGTCAATCCCGGCGCGGTCCTGCAGGCCGGCGGCAACGTCACCATCGGCGCCAATTCCACCAACACGGCTTACGCCGAGGCGGATTCGTTCTTCGGCGGCGGGCTGGGCATGGGCACCAGCTTGCCCACCGCCAACATCATTGGGCCGACGGCTAACCAACCTGGAGTGCAAACCGTGGCCGGCATGAACGGCACGCTCGTCGGCAGTCAAAGATTGACGGTGCAGGCCCAAGCGACCAACACCGCCACGGCCACGGGCACTTCCGGCTCGGCCGCCCTCCTTGGCGGCACCGGCGTAACCAGCATAACCAACGTGACACCGCTGACCAAGGCATCCATTGGCAACGACCTCACTGGCGCCCAGGTGAAGGTCAACGGCAACGTCAACGTTATCGCCCAGTCCCTGGACATCGGCACCGTCACGGCAACGGCGGGCAGCTTCGGCGTCGTCGCTCTGGCGGCTGTCAATGCCATTTCCAATGTGCAGCCCAGCGTGGACGCGTTCATCGGCATGAATTCCACCGTCAACAGCACGTCGGGCAATGTGACGGTGCAGGCCCTCGAGGATTACGTCCCTTCCGGCTTGGTGAACCACGGTGGAGCTAGCGCCACCGCATCGGGCGACGGCGCCGACGACAGTATCAACGCAGGCGTGGTTTCCCTCAACGTCCTGGTCTCAAAGGCGACAGCCAATGCCACCGTGGCGAGTTTCGCGGCCGGCGGCACGGCCATCACGGCCGGCGGCAATGTGTCGATCCTGGCCGACTCCGACAACTTTGCCGCTGCTTCCACCACCATCATTTCGCTCGGCGTCGTCGGCTTTGGGGGCACCAATGCGGCAGCAACCGCCAACGGCACCACCAGCGCCCAACTGAACACGATCGACAGTCTTTCCGCCGGCGGCAATCTGACCGTGATGGCCTTGGGAACAAATGAGTCCTCCGCGGCAACCCAGGCGGACGCCGGCGGCGTGGTCGGCATCAATGCCGCCGGGGCCTCGGCGGACGACAACCCCAACGTCCAGGTAGACGCCGCCAGCACTCAGACGATCAACGTGGCAGGCACCACGGACGTGACGGCCCTGGGGCTGGGCAACGCCGCCGCTACCGCCACTGGCGCTGGCGGCGGCGTGATTCATGTTGGCGATTCTAGCTCGGAAACTTCGTGGACTCCGACAATCGGGGCGAGCGTGGGCGCGAACACCGATTTGAAGTCCGGCGGAGACATCAATATCCAGGCCTATGACAACTTCAATGCCGCGGGAATTATGGACACCTCGCGTTCCGTGAATTCCCAGGCCACCTCCACCGGCGGCGGCCTGGTGGATGTCGAAAGCGCGGGAATCACCGACAATATCAATTCCAATACCACCGCAGTGATCAATCCTGGGTCCGTGGTCAGCGCCGGCCACGACCTTACCGTGGAAGCCCTCACCTCCAATGACGCTCTCGGCACCGTGGACGGCACGGCGATAGGCCTGGGCAGCGCCGGCTCCACCGACGCCACGGTCAACATGGCCAATCAAACGCGGGCCACCACCGCGGATACCTTCAATACCAATCCGGTCGTTCTGGCGGCCGGCACGCAGATCCTGTTCTTTACCAACACATTCGACAACGGCAACATTACCGTCAGAGCCTCGGGCGGCGGCGGCCTTAGCCTCGGCGGCACCGACCTGTTCATGCAGCTGCTCGCACCGGTGACCGAGTCCTATCTGGGAAATTGGACCATGGTCAACGCTCCCAGCGCCGCGTTGCTGATCGAAGCACAGAATCAGAACAACCTGTCGTCCACCCTGTCCGAGCAAACCATCGCAGGGATAGCGTCCAACGTTGGCAGCGGCAACGCCATCGTCGGCGGCTCGCAAACGATTGCCGCGGTCGGCAGCGACGCCACCGTGCAGGTGGCCCAATTCGAATTGAGTGCCGTGGACGCCAACCTGCAGGCCGACTGCAGCGCTAAAACCGAAGCCGATGGCGGCGGGGCCTCCGACGACGCCACAGCGGTGGCGGACGAAGAAACCACCGCCGAGGCGGCACATCGGCAGCAATTCGGACATTACGGCGGCTGGCACGCTGGACGTTATCGCCAACTCACAGAACGTTTCCACCAATGCCTACTCCAAAACGACCGTCGTCGCCGGCGCCGCCGTTTACGACTCCACTGCGATCAGTCAAAAGGATGTGACTGCCGAGGCCGTCCTGGACCCAGGGTCGCAGCTCACCGCGGGCTACATTTCCATTGAGGCCGACCGCCCGCAGCAGACAGGCGGCAGCACCTACGTCGTCGATGCGGACAAGACCAATGACTCGGGCAATTTACCTGGCATTGGTTGCAGTCAGAACACAGAAGGCTCCGAAAATGTGTCCAACTCGATCACCCTGAACAGCAACATCTTCCTCACTGGGAGTGTCGACCATTTCCTGACGGTGGACAACACCGGCAAGATCCTCGGCGAGGATGGCCTGGCGGTGACCGACGGCACCAATCCGCTCGCCGTCGGCCAAACTGTGAGCACGGGACAAATCGACGTCAATTCCGTGGTGCCTGGGTCTACCGCCAGCATGGTTTTGACGGCGGCAGGTGGGACCACGTCCGGGTCTTCGAACGTCGTATTCGACGCCAACGGCACGGTCTTGATCCAAAACCCTTCGACGAACGCTCTGTATCTTGGCGCGCTCAACGTGGTAGGCGCCGGCGGCACGCCGACCATCACGCAGAACGCTAGCCAGATGAACTGGACTTATAACGGCACAACCGCCCCAGGGGGCGGCGTTGTCGACGTTGTCAGCACAGGGAGCATATATCTGACGGGCCTGATCACCAACCCCGTGGGCGCCACGCTGATTGACTCCAACGGCGGCAGCGTGCTGTCGACCCAGCAGACCACGGTGATCCAAACGGCCACGGTCCTCCTGGAGGCCGATCAGGGCTCGGTGGGCACGTCCGCTCAGTACCTGCCGGTGCAAATGGTCTTCAGCCCTGGTGTCATCACGGGGATCTTGAGAGCGACCGCTGACACCACGGTCGACCTCGACGCTCTGCCGACGACCTCAACCGCCTTGCCGCTCATTTTGTTGGTTGGTGACGTTTCCGCCGGCGGCAACGTGGGCCTGGAGTTTGCAGACGGCGAAAACCCCCTCGCCCTGCAAGCCGATACAATTTCGCTGCAAAATGTGACATCCTCCATGGGCAATGTGTCCATCACGGCAGGCACCAGCACGACCGTCGCCAGCAACGTCGCCCTCACGGGCCAGATCGTGAGCGTGCTGGGGACTACCAGCATCGCGACGTCAGGCGGCAGCATTCAAAACGCCTCGCCGGACCAGGTTATCCGCGGCCAAACCATCACCCTGACGGCCAGCCACGGCAGCATTGGCACGGCCGTCGCCAATATCCTCACCGACCTCCTCGGCGGTCTGTTCAATGCCAGCAGCCTGGGCGACATCCACGTGACCGACCTGGGAAGCGCCTTGATTGCCGGCGCGGTCACGTCGTCCACCGGCAGCATTTATCTGAGTGCGGGCGCGGCAGCCGACCCCGGCGACGACCTTAGGCTCAACAAGACTTCCACCCTCAGCGCGCCGGAGGGGGAATCACTCTGGATGCCGCTCACAATGTTTACACTGCCGCTGGCAGCAGCATCAGCGCCCAAGGCGGCGTGGTGATCGAGGGGTATTACCAGATCAGCGGCACAGGCCCCGGAACGATCATGCAAATCACGGGTACAATCCATGCGCAGAGCGCGGACATTTTGGGCAGCGCCAGCGACAACGACGTCATCACCCTGAGCCGGCCCGATTCCACGCCGACCCTCGTGCAGCTTCGGCGGCGGCAGCTCTCAGGTCAACGTCAATTTCGTTGGCGCGCCAACCACGGTGCTTGCCGGCAACGGCAACGACACCTTCAACGTCGGCTCCAATGAGCCAGCGTCCGGCGGCAGCCTCGATCTGATCTTTGCAGCGCTGACCCTCGAGCCCGGCACCGGCATGAACGTCCTCAATGTCGACAATTCGGGCGGCGGCTCCGGGTCAGGCACGCTGACGTCCAGCACATTGACCGGCTTCAGCATGATCGGCGGCATCACTTACTCCAACATGGCGGCGGTTAATATCTATCTTGGCGGGGGCACCGATAGCTTGACCGTCGCCAGCACCATCACCGGCAGCACTGCCATTTACGGCAATTACGGCGCGGCCACCGTGAATGTCCAATCCACCAGCGGTCCGACGACCGTTTGGGGCGGCCAAACCCTGACCGTCAACGTCGGCAGCATCGCGCCGCAGCCGGGCAGCATCGTCGATTTGATCAGCGGACCCCTCGTCGTGAACGGCGGCTGGGGCTCCAGCACGTTGAATGTCGACGACTCGGGCAGCACCGCCAACAAAGTCGGCGCCATGACGTCGACCACCGTGACCGGCCTCGGCATGGCCGGCGGCATCACCTACAACTATGTGTCAGCCGTCAACATCTTGCTGGGCACCGGCAGCGAGTCATTCACCGTCGCCAGCACCCACACCGGCACCACCACGGTGTTGTGCGGCCCCGGCATCGACACCGTCACCGTCGAGACCACGCGCGGCGCCACCACGGTCAGCGGCGGCGCGGCGCCGATACGATTGACGTCGAGAGCACCGGCGCTGCCACCACCATCAATGGTGGATCAGGAAACGCCCTCATCAACATTTACTCCGTGGGCGGCGTCACGACGATCAACGGCCAACACGCCAGCACCACCATTAACATCCAGACGATCGACGGGGCGACCACGGTCAACGGCGACGGTCTCGATGTCATCAACGTCGGCAGCCTGGCGCCGCTCTCAGGGGGCCTGGTCAGTGGGATCAGCGCCCCGCTGGCAATCGTCGGCGACAGGGGCATGGACATCCTGAACGTGGACGACACGGGGGACGATGTCAACCAAACGGAGATGCTGACCTCCACCTCGCTGACCGGCCTGGGCATGGCGTACGGGATTACTTACAGCGGTCTGGCCGCGCTGGACATCTATCTTGACACCGGCAACAACGCCTTCACCATCGCCAGCACAGGCACGGGCAGCACGCTCATCGTGGGAGCAGTCGGCTTCCGTCCATTCACCCAGGCCAGTACCGACACTTTTGAAATCGAGGCTGTCAGCGGCAACACGCTCATCCAGGGCGGCGCTGCCAGCGATGTCTTCGTCGTGGGCGGCACTTCCGCCGCGGCCGCCCGGAAAACGAACACGATCGACGCCCCGCTCACCCTCCAGGGCGGCACGGGCGCCAACAGCGTGTCGGTCACCGCCGACGTAGATTTCACGCTCAGCAACACCAGCCTCCAGCTCTCCAACGGCGCATCCATCAGCCTTGCCTCGATCGGCCAGGCCACCTTGACCACGGGAACCACGGATGACACCTTCAACGTCTCGCAGTGGACCGGCAGCGCAACGCTGGTCGGCGGCGGCGGACTCGATCAGATCGTCTCCTCCGTCAATGCCAGCGCCGTCCTGACCGACACCAGCCTGACGCGATCCAACGGCGCCGAACTTTGCGCTTAGCGGCATTCAGCAAGCCGTCATCAGCGGCGGGCCGGCAACAACACATTGGATGCGACAGGCTTCTCCGGCGCCGCCTGGCTGTACGGCGGCGCGGGCAACGCCACCCTGCTGGCCGGCCCCGGCAACGATTACCTCGACGGCGGCACCGGCAAGGATTGCTTGGTCGGCGGTGCTGGCCCGGACATCCTGGTCGGAATCAATGGGCTCGGTGACACTCTTATTGCCGGCACGGGAGACACCACGATTTACGGCTCACCCTACGCGGATGTCATCCAGGGCGGCCCCGGCAACGAGCTGATCTATGGCGGCGGCGGCAACGACCTGATCAACGGCGGCAGCGGCAATGACACCATCGTGGGCGGCAGCGGCGCCGCGACCATCTACGGCGGCACCGGTAGCGACATGATCTTCGACGGCGGCGCCGGCACGCTCTATGCCGAAGGCCAAAGCGGCGGCAGCGCCAACTCCGTCGACACCATTTACGGATCGGGCCAGGACACCATCTTTGGCGGCCTGGGCAACGACATCATCTACAATCAGGGCGGCACCAACACCATTACCGGCGGCGGGACGGGAACGCAGGTTTACACCGTGGCCCAGGGAACAGTCTCGCTGCCCACGCCGGGCACCATCCCCACGCCGCCGAACTGGCCGCCGACCGCGGCGAACTCTGCTGCAACGCTGCCGACCGGGGTCGATGAGCAAGGTCGTTGGACGGCACTGGAAGGGTCGGCTAGCGGCGGCGGTCTGAGCAACAGTCCAGCTCAGGCGGTGGAGTCCAGCATCGTCACCGGCGCCTCGGGCCAATACGTGGCCTGGTCCGATTCCCGCGACGGCCAGTATGAGATTTATGTCGCCGAGCACACGGCCGGCGGCTGGCAGCAGCTCGCCGGCAGCGCTCAGGGCGGCGGCATCAGCGACACCGCCGGCGCCGCACGCAGGCCGAGCATCGCCCTCGATGCGGCGGGTCAGCCGGTCGTCGCCTACACGGTGTTCAATGGCACATCCAGCGACATCGACGTGGCCGAGTACAACCCGTCGGCCAACAACGGCCAAGGCGGCTGGATGGCCCTGGGAACGTCGCAGCAGGCGGGCGGCATCAGCGGCACGGGCATGGCCGACGATGCGGTGATCGTCGAAACCGCCAACGGGCCGGTTGTCGCCTGGCTCGATAGCTCAGGCGGCGTTGCCAATATCTTTGTCAAGCAGTTTGTGAACGGAGCCTGGGTCGCCCTTGGCACTGGCGCCGCCAGCGGCTCGGGACTGTCGGCTTCCGCTAGCGCCGTCAGCGGGCTGGCCATGACCACCAACGGCACCAATGTCGCGGTGGCCTGGACGCAAACCGTCAATTCCGTGCAGCAGATCTACGTGCTTCAGAATAGCGGCGGCGCCTGGAGCCAGCTGGCTGGCTCGGCTTCCGGCAACGGCGTCAGCAACTCCAGGGGGAATTCAACGGCGCCAACCTTGGCCTATGACAACGGCACGCTCTTCGTCGCCTGGCTTGGCGTCACCAGCGGCCAGAACCAGATTTATGCGGTGATGTTTAGCGGCGGCGCCTGGCAAGCGGCCGGGACGGGCGCTGATAGCGGGCTAGGTATTTCCGCCAGCCGTGGGCCGGCAGCGCAGCCCGTGCTCTCCGCCAACGACGGCCAGATATACCTGGCGTGGATCGACAACGAGTTCCCCAGTGACCCCAGCAACGGTGGCACCGTATACGTCAAGAGCTGGAACGGCTCGGCCTTCGTCGAGCAGGTCCCTGGCGACGCCAGTTTCAACGGCATTTTGAACGGTCTCGGTATTGTTCAGGCGGTCGCACTATCCGTGGACCCCGCGGGTCATCCTTATGTGAGCTGGACCAATGGCAATGGAGGCAATTCGCAGATCGACGTGCTCGCCAACACTTTCAACCTGGGCACCATCCACTACGTCAATGACGGCAGCACGCAAGGAGACATTATCACCACCGCCGCGGGCAACGACGCCAACAACGGCCTTTCACCAAGCACGCCCAAGCTGACGCTGCAGGGTGTCTTCAGCGACGCGGCCCACCCACTCCACGCGGGAGACGTGATTTTTGTGGACAACGGCGTTTACCCTGGGGCCGTCAACCTGTCCTCGGTCCCGCCGGGAGTGCTGATCCTGGGTTCTCCCACGGGTGTGACCACGCTTTCTGCCACAGTCACGGGGACCAATGCCTCGGGGATCACGCTGGAGAATCTCACGCTTTCAGCGGGTGTCTCCCTCACGGGCGGCACCCAGATTGCCCTTGAGAATGATTATGTTTCAGGGTCGGGAATCGCGCTCAGCGGCGGCACGGGGGTTCAAGTGTTCAACGACTACGTCTCCTCCTTCGGAGCCGCGATCACACTTGGCGGCGCGGCCGGCGGCGTCATCGTCGACTACGACACCATTGCATCTCTGACCGAGGATTTGAGCGTCAGCGGCGGCGGCGCGACTGGTTTAGACTTCCGCGACAATCAACTAAGCAGCGCCGCGATTGGCATCGCGCTGGCCTCGGCCGCCGGCGGCACGATCAGCGGCAACACCATCTCCGCGGCCACGACCGGCATCAGCATTACCGCCGCATTTACCGGTATTATTGCCGCTAACAGCATCTTCGGCGCGGCCACGGGCGTGAGTTACCAGGCCAGCGCCGAGCTGAGCGGCAACGATATCCATGACAATACCGCCGGCGTAGTCAGCACGGTTGCCAGCACGGCCACCGGGTTTGGCTTCGTGGGCAACGGCCTTCCCAATCAGATCTTCGACAACGCCACCGGCGTGCAGCTCACCGGTGCCATGCAGGACCAGCACATTTTCGACAACACCACCGGCATCAGCGGCTCGGGATCGCTGGGCGGCACCGGCCTTAACGAAGCCAACTTGATCGAGGCCAATGGAGTCGGCATCGATTTCAACGGCCCCATTGAATTTAACGAAATCACCCGCGAAACCGTCGGCATCCAGGCCCAAAGCGGTCAATTGATCGCCTACAATCTCATTTACCGCAATACCCAGGCCGGCATCGTCGTCAATGGCCAGACCAGGCGTGAGCATCGTCAACAACACCATGTTCGCACCCGTCGGCGACAACGTGGACATCACCGGCGGCTCGTCCGAGGTCGAGCTGCTGAACAACATCTTCTGGGCCGCAGTCGGGTTACGACATCTACGTGGCCAACGACAGCCAGACCGGCTTCTTCAGTGATTACAACGACTTGTATGCCGAGCGGCACCGGCAAGCTCGTCCACTGGGACATCGACTTCACCGACATCCTCGATTGGCAGGACGACGTGGCCCAGTTCGATCTGCACTCCGAAGGCACGACGGCGGTCAATCCCACGCTGGATCAGCCGCGCTTCGCCGGTCTGGCCATCAACGACTTACCAGGTGATCGGCCTCTTCGCCGGCATGCGCAACAGCAGTCCGACCATCAATGCCGGCGATCCCCTCACCGACGAAGCTCTGCCGGCTGTTTACCAAAACCTGCTCACCAATCCCGGCTTCTGAATCCGGTCTCACCGGCTGGACGGCATCGCCCAGCGGCGGCACCCAGAGCGCGAACCCGGCGCCGTGGGCATGGCACCAGCTATTTCTTCGCGGGTCCCAACGCCGTCGTCACGCTCGATCAGACCGTCAGCCTGACCGCATCAGGTATACCGACGCCCAGATCGACACAGGCGCCGAGACCTTGTCTTCGGCGGCCGTGTTCGCTCGGCCAACGAACCATCGCGGCCATGCCGGCTCGATCAGCCTGACCTTCTACGACGCCAACGGCAACGTGATCTCCACCATCGACCGACAACGCCGACAACCTCACCACCCGCTGGGAACTGGTGGGCAGCCGCGGTCGCAGATCCCCGTCGGGGCACGAACCGCGCGTTACCGCTTCACCGGCGATGCGCAACAGCGGCACGAACAACGACAGCCTACCTGGACGGCACGTTCGTTTACGTCCATCCGACTCCGCCGCCCTGGACCAGGGCGCCTACGGCACCGTCCAGCGTGCAGAGCGGCGCGACCACCGGCCCCGTGCTTCGGCTCATTAGCCCGACCTCTATACCGACTGGCTGGACAATGTCCAATGGCCGATCCGCTGGGAATCGCTGGGAAACGTCGCCGAATCGCCCGGTCCGGATCGACCTTTACCAGGACGGTCCCGAACGGTCCGCAGTTCCTCTTGAACATCACGCCCTGCACGCCCGATACCGGCAGATTTACCTGGATCGCCGTCGACAGCGGCATCGACTACGGCACCTATGGGCTGCGGATCGAGATCTCGCTGGTCGGCAGTCCCGATGTCTTCGACCGCAGCACCGAGACTTCACGGTCCCCGAGAACACGACCACCTTCTACGTCAATGACGGCCCTACCTTCGGCGATGTCTACACCACGGCGCCCGGCAGCAACCGCAACGACGGCACGATTCCCAGTGAGCCCCTGCCGTACCTGAACAACATCCTGCGCATCTTACACCCTTGGCCCGGCGATACCCTCTACGTCGATGCCGGCAACTACGCGGCGCTGTCTCCGCATGGTCGTCTCCGGCGTCACGGGCAGTCGGCAGCGACAGCGGCTTCACCATCACCGGACCGATGGACCCGGCCTGCCGGCCATCTTCACGATGGCCAATCCGCTCGCTGGATCGCGCCGGTGATCACGCTCGACGACGCTTCGTTCATGACGATCGAGAACCTCACCTTGAGCGGCGGGACCGTACGGCATTGCTGGCGGAAAACAACAGCACCAATCTCGTCGCCACCAACCTACGTTCTCCGCATAACTCGGTCCGATGGCTTGCTCGTGGAGAACAGCCCCGTCGTGACTGCTCGAAAACGACGGTCGCTCGACAACAGAGGAGCCGGCATCCAGATCCTCGCCGGGTCGAGTGTGCTGGCCATGGAATTCGATCACCGCATCGGCAACGGCAGCGATGGCATCTATGTCGACAGCAGGATCAACTCTCCTGCACGACTGCATCCGCGACCTACAACGGCGGCGACGGCATCGATCTTGCCGGCGCCAACGGCACCCTGGTCGAGGACTGCACCGCAAGCGACAACGGCGGCTCGGGCATTGTGGTCAACCAGTCGGGCAGCACTCAATCGCGTCATCGGCGATGCTCGATCTGACCCAGAATCTGGGCAACATTGTCGCCAATAATTCCGCGGATGGCATTTCCGTAAGTGGCAATGTGCTCGTGGCCGGCAACGTCGTCTCCGGCAGCACGGCGGCCAACGCGGCGGGAATCTATCTCGCTAATGGCGCGACTGGCCGCACAACAACGTCGTCTTCGGCAACAACAACGGCATCGTCACCGTTGACGGCAACAGCTCGATCTACGCCAACCGGATCTACGACAACGTCAGGCGACGGCATCTTCGACCGCTGAGCAACACTCGCCGGTCTACGACAACGTCATCTATTCCAACGGCCACCGGCATCAGCCCTCGGCTTTGGCTACTCAGCGCGAGCTCAACAACAATCTGATCTACGCCAACTCCAGTCAAGGCATTCTGGTCGAAAGCGGCCGCAACTGCGCGGTACGCAGATCGTCAATAACACGATTTATCAGCCGCAAGGCGACGGCATCGACATTCTTGATCAGTCGCAAGACGTCCAGCTCCGCAACAACATCATCTGGGTGCAGGCCGGCTTCGACATCTCGGTGGCCGCCAACAGCCAGGCCGGCTTTGCCAGCGATTTTAACATCCTCTACACCAGCGGCACCGGCCAGGTCGGCCTCTGGCAGGAGATTGCCCGGCCCACCCTGGCCGCCTGGCAGAACGCCGATTTCACCGACGCCGACAGCCTGGCTCTCAATCCCGATTTCGTCAACCCGCTGGGATCGGCCGGCGTCGCGGGATTTATTTCACCCACCGACGACGGCCGCGACAACGACTTCCACGAGCAGAGCCTGCAAGGCAGCTATCACGGCGGCTCGCTCGCTCCGGTGGTCAGCACGACGACCGGTCTGCCCGTCTTCCCCACGGGCACCCTGACCGCCGACGCCAACGAGTCGCCCGCCATCGACCTGGGCGACCCGACCGACAGCTATTCGCCAACGAACCGGCGCCCAACGGCGGCTACATCAACATCGGCGCGTACGGCAATACGGCCCAGGCCTCGCTCAGTCCGCTCCAGTATCTGTTCGTCACCAGCGCCCGGCTCGCGGCGGCGAGGTCTGGCCGGAGGGACAAACCTTCAACATCACCTGGCGCATTCGACCTGGCGCCGGTCAACGGCTCGACGCCGCCGGCCGGCACGGTGAATATCAACTGCTGCTGCAAGCAGGGAAGCACCACGCCCGTCCTGAAGATCGCCAGCGCCGTGCCGAACAACGGCCAGTTCTCCTGGACGCTGCCCAGACTCGATCACGCCCGGCACGAACTACCTGGTCGAGGTCAGAGCGTCCAGTACAGCGGGCCTGTCCGGCACCAGCGCCCAGCCATTCACCATCACCGGCGCCGTCCACATCTATTACATCAACGAGCGGCACCGTGAATCCCGGCGGCTGGACGACCGCTCCGGGCAACGACAGCAACAACGGCCTGACGCCCGCCACGCCCAAGGCTTCGATCGCCGGCGTGCTGGCCGCCTACCATCTTAACCCCGGCGACACCATCATGGTCGACGCCGGCACCTACAATCTTAACAACATCCTGACGCTCGGCGCGGCCGCATCGGGCATCATCATCGAGGGCTACAACGGCCCGAATTATCCCAACCTGCACGTCGGTCTTCAACCGCGGCTCACTCAGCAGCGACGTCATCGACGTGAACGGCGCGACCAATCTGACGCTGGAATACCTGACCATCACCGGCGGCGAGATCGGCATCAACGCCCTGGACAGCTCCGGCAGCACCGGACTGACGATCAACAACTGCATGGTCTACGGCAACAGCAGCACCGGCATCGACATCGGCTCCACGGACAACGGCGCCCAGGTCACCAATAATGTGGTTTACGGGTTGACCGACGTTAGCAGCAACGATAGCCAGAACACCGGGATCGAGATCGGCGGCGGCAGCGACATCTACGTCAGCGGCGTCACCGTCAGCGGTAACATCGTTTACGACTCATCGTCTACGGCATCGAGCTCTCCGGTTACAGAAAGCTGCCACGGTTGCCAACAACCGCGCCTATGGCTGCGACTACGGCATCTACGCCAACACCTACAGCACGGGGTTGGCCACCCTGTCGACGCTTGGCAGCAACATCGTTTTCAGCAACAGCATCGGCATTTACACCAGCGGAAATGTGCTCGCGACCCAAAACACGGTATACGGACAAACTGACTTTGGGATCGAGGCTGTCAACTCTTACGAAGTCCTCGCCAACACCGTCTACGACAACGCCCTAGGCATTTACGACTTCGGTTCCGGTACTGTGGCGAACAATACCGTCTACGGCAACGCGGCATCGGCCTTGAGGGCCAGAAGCCGCGTTCCCTCACGGGCAACACCATTTACGGCAACGCCACCGGCCTCTATGTCGACGGCGGAGCTGCAAGCAGTCCTGTTTCCAACAACCTCATCTATCAGAACACCATGCAAGGCATTCTCGCCGTCAGCAGCAGCACGCCGATCACCAACAACACCGTTTATCAACCCACGGGCGACGCCATTGATGTCCAAACCAACTCCGCCAATGTCAATATCAGCAACAACATTTTGTGGGTCATGGCCGGCTACGACATCAGTGTCGATTCCACCAGCGAAAAGGGTTTCCAGAGCGATTACAACGACCTGTACTTCACCGGCACGGGCACTATCGGCTTGTGGGAGGGCCAATCCTATACCTCGTTGGCAAGCTGGATTTTGGAACTGAACCAGGACCACCACAGCATTAGCGTCAATCCGCAGTTTGTGAATCCGGCAGGGCCCAACGGCGTGCTGGGCTACAGCACCACGGGAACGGGTCCGTTCCTGACCGGCGGCAGCCCCACGCTGAGCGGTTCGTGGACCACAACAACGGCCAGTGGCAGTGCGTGGGTCAACGCCACGTCGCCTGCCGGCACCGGGACGTCCACGGCCACCTGGACCATCAGCGGCCTGACTCCGGCGCGACCTACCAGTTCAGCACCGCCTGGCAAGGCCTCATACACCAGAGCGACCGACGCGGCCTTCACCGTGACCGGCGGCGGTGAGCCCATCGCTTATCAGCGTATCGTGCAAAACCCGGGACCCGCCGTTGTTTCGCCTCTGCTTACTGTCGAGCCCATTCCCTCAAATTCAGGCGTCACAGGATTCGCTGAATGCCTTGGCAACTGCTTCTCCATGGCCCAACACGGACCCCGTCGAGTTTGCCTACAATTGGCCATCGGCAACCGACACCACTTCCACCTTGAATCTGAGTCCTCTCATCGTGCCGACCGCTCTTGGCGTGCTTCAGGTTCCGCTGGAAGTAACGCCACAGGACAAGGGCCCCAAGGGCAGTGCCACCGGCTCGCTCGGCGAGGCGTTTTTCCAGGACATGGGCTATTTCGTGGTGAACGGCACATCGGTGACCATCACCTTGACCAACTACGCCAACGGCCCGGTCATCGCCGGCACGGTGTGGATGCAGCAGATCGTGGGCAACGAAGGCAGCGATGACAATTTCCACGTGGCAGCCGGCTCGCCCACCATCGACGCCGGCAATCCAGCCAGTTCGGTGGGGCAAGAACCGCAGCCCAATGGCGGCCGCATCGACCAGGGCGCCTACGGCGGCACGGCCCAAACCACGGCCAGTTCACAGCAAGAGCTCCAGGTTCTGGCGCCGGCAGGCCTGAACTCATTCCAGCAAGGCCAACAGACTACAGTGACCTGGCACACCGGCGGTGTTTACGCCCCGACCGAGTTACTATGCCAACGCCGTCCTGGCCACCACTCCGCTGGCCTATTACCCCCTCAACGAAACCTCGGGGACGACCGCCACGGACGACTCCGGGAATGGCCTCAACGCCACCTATGTCGGCGGCGTAACCTTCGGTGTTGCCGGCCCACTGACGTTCGACTCCGACACCGCGGTCAGCCTGGACGGCAGCACCGGCTACGTCCAGTTGCCAAAGCTCACCACCGACTTTACGACGGGTTTCAGCGCCGAGTTGTGGGTCGACCCGACGTCGGCGGCCTATTATCAGTATTTCTTAGATCTAAGCAACGGCATCAGCGGCAACACTGTTGACGGCATTTTTTTGTACCGAGTGGGCACCAGCAATAACCTGGCCTTCGAGGTCAACCAGGGCACCAACGACGGAGATTCCGTGGTGGCCGTCAACGCCATCACGCAGAATGCCTGGCAGTATTTCGCGGTGACCATGGACACCCATGGCAACGTGACCTTGTACAAGAACGGCGTGGTCATCGCCACCGGCACCACGTATGTGCCGCGCACGGGCATTATTCGCAGCGACAACTACATCGGCTTCGGGGGGAACTCGCTTTATGCCGGCAACCTCGCCGACGCTGCCATCTTCAACGTGCCGCTGACAGCGGCCCAGGTGCAGGCCCCCTACGGCCAGATCTATTATGGGACGGTCAACATCAATCTGCTGCAAAACGGCGCGGTCGTGCAAAACATCGCGACCGGCGTGCAAGACAATTTTACCTACACCTGGACCATTCCCGCGAATCTACCCGTGGGCGGCGGTTACACGATCCAGGTGACGGCCAACAACGGATCGGATCCCAGCGGGACTTCCGCCCAGCCCTTCCAGGTTACCGCCAGCGGCGACGACTATTACGTCGCGGTAAGCGGCAGCGACTCCAACAGCGGCACTGACCCGTCCGATCCGATGGCCAGCCTTACGGCTTTGCTGGCGGCCTATCCGGCCATCGGCGCCGGCGACACCGTGTTCATGGGGCCCGGCACTTATACCCTGGTCGGGCCGGTGCTGCTTGGCGCCGCCCATAGCGGCCTGACGATCACCGGTCCCACTTCCGGAGCGCCGGCCATTCTTAACCGCAACAACACCGCCAGCGACGTCATCGACGTCGGCGGAGCGGCGAATCTGACGCTGGAGTATCTGACGATCACCGGCGGCGACGACGGCGTCGATATCCAAAACAGCACCAACAGCACGGGCGTCACCGTCAGCCAATGCACCGTTTTCGGCAACTACAATTATGGCATCTATATTGGCGCGAGCGATTATGGCGCCCTGATCACTGACAACACGGTTTACGGCTTGCCTCACAGCGGCAGCACAACCAACAATCAGGCCGGGGGTATCGTCAGCAGCGGCGGCGACCCTGGCGTCGGCGGCACCTTTACGATCAGCGGCAACATCATCCACGACTCCAGCAGCTACGGCATCAACTGCTACGTCTTCGGCCCAGGGCCGACCATTATCGACAACGAAATTTACGGCTGCGGCTATGGCATCGATCTTGCCGGCAACACCACGGGGTCGGCCAATATGTCGACAATCAGCGGCAACACGGTTTTCAGCAACACCACCGGCATCGATGTCAGCGGCAACGTCAATGTTTTGCAGAACGTGGTCTACGGCCAGTCCGGCACTGCTATCTACACCAGCGGCGGTATCGACGAAGTCGTGTCCAACACCGTCCACGACAATGCCGCCGGCATCTTCGCTTACAACTCCGGCGGCCCGATTGAGGACAACATCGTCTACCACAACAGCGGAGACGGCATCGAGGCCCAACAAGACTCGCCTGTCATCGGCAACACTGTGTACGCCAATGGCACCGGCATCGCGCATGGACTATAGCTCCTACGGCCCGGCGAGCAACAACCTCGTCTACGAGAACACTAACCAGGGCATCCTGGTCAGCTCTTCCGGCAACAATCCGGCTATCATCAATAACACCGTCTACCAGCCGACAGGCGACGCCATCGACATTCAGACGAACTCAAGCAAGGTCACGCTAAACAATAATATTCTTTGGGTGCAAGCCGGCTTTGACATTAATGTCGATGCGACAAGCCAGGTTGGTTTCCAGAGCGATTACAACGATCTGTATGTCACGGGCACGGGCCAATTGGCTTCCTGGCAAGGCCAGAACATTCTCACCCTGGCGTCCTGGTACTACCTGGTTGGCCAGGATCAGCACAGTCTGAGCGTCAATCCGCAATTCGTGAACCCGGCGGGGATGGATGGCATACTCGGCTACAGCACCGCCGCCGTGGGTACTCCACAGGTCCTCGACGTTGCCAGCGCTCCCGGCTTCAGCACCACCGGCACCTGGACCACGGTCACCGGCAGCGGGCGTTGGCGGCAAATACCTGACTGCCGCCGCCAACAACGGCGCCAGCGTCGCCACCTGGACCTTTAGCAACCTGACTCCCGGCACCGCGTATCAGGTGGCGGTCACCTGGCCTCAAAGCTCCAGCTTCACCCAATTCGCCGGATATACGGTCCTCGACGGCACGAGCTTAATAGGTGAAGTCACCGAGGCCCAGTACGGCAACAACAGCCCGCCCAACTTCACTTATGACAGCGCCGGCTGGCGAATCCTCGGCGATTTTGCCGACACCAGCGGCACCCTCGTGGTCCAGCTTACCAGCAACGGCGTCGGCACCACGGCCGCCGACGGCGCCTACCTCCAGCAGATCCCGGGCAACGGCGGCGCCGATGACGATTTCCTGGTGGCTGCAGGCTCACCGACGATCGATGCTGGCAACCCTTCCATGCCGGTCGGCCCCGAGCCTGTCCCCAACGGCAACCGCATCAACCTTGGCAACTTTGGCGGCACGAGCCAGGCCACGGTCAGTCCGCAGCAAGAACTCCAGGTGTTGACGCCGGCGCCTCTCAGCAAGCTTGCGCAGGGCCAGCAGGTCAACCTGACCTGGCAAACCAGCGGGCTTTATGCTCCCACTAATTACTACTCCGGCACCATTCTGAACGATCAGCCCCTGGCCTTTTACCGCCTCAACGAGACCTCGGGCACGACGGCTGCCGATGCCTCGGGGAACGGCCTGACCGCCACCTACGTCGGCGGCGTGACACTGGGCGTTGACGGCGCACTGCCGTTCGACCCCGCGACGGCGGTCACGTTGGACGGCAGCACCGGTTACGTCCAATTGCCGAAGATCAGCGACGACTTCACGACCGGTTTCAGCGCCGAGGTGTGGGCCTATCCCACCTCGGTGGGGAACGATCAGGAGTTCTTCGATCTGGGCAACGGCGCCTACAGCGACAACATCGTTTTGTACCGCCAGGGCACGACCAACACGCTCGCATTCGTGGTCTATGATGGCAGCGCGGAAGGGACGGTCGTCACGGCGCCCAATGCCATCACGCTGGATTCCTGGCAGTATTTCGCGGTGACCATGGACGGCAAGGGCAATGTGACCCTTTACAAGAACGGCGTGGCCATCGCCACCGGCACGACGGATGTGCCCCGCAAGGGAATTGTGCGCAGCGACAACTACATAGGCAAAAGCAACTTTACCGGCCCTGCACTGTATGCGGGCAGCCTCGACGATGCCGCCATCTGGGCCGTGCCGCTGACGGCGGCCCAGATTCAGGCCCACTTTGCCCAGTCGGTTTATGGCACGGTCAACATCAACTTGCTGCTCAATGGAACGGTCGCGCAGACCATCGCGACCGGCGTGCCAGACAATGGTGGCTACACCTGGACCATTCCGGCCAACCTCGCATTAGGCGCGGGCTACCAGGTGCAGGTGACCGCCAATAACGGCGCTCAACCCAGTGGCCTGTCCGAAGGGTCGTTCATGATCGTCAACAATGGCGACAACTTCTACATCAACGGCAGTTCGACAGTCGGAGACGTTTACACCACGGCCGTTGGCAACGACGCCAACAGCGGCAAGGATCCCGCTCACCCCATGGCGACCCTGGCGGCACTCTTGCAGGCATATACTCTTGGCGCGGGCGACATCATCTACGTCGACACCGGTAACTATACGCTGCTGCGCAATGTCGTCCTCGGCGCCCAAGATAGCGGCGTGACGATCGTCGGACCAAGCACCGGGCCCGGCGCCATTTTCAACCGCGCCAACACCAACCCCAGCAGCTACGACATTCAAATGACGGGCGGCACTAACGTCTCGTTGGCCTACCTGACGCTCACGGGCGGCCTGGACGGGCTCTATGGTTCCAGCTCGGCGAACAGCACCTACCTGACCGTCGCCAACTGCACCATTTACGGCAATGTCAGTTACGGCATTTACCTCGACGCCACCAATGACTATGCCAACGTGACCGGCAACGTGGTCTACGGCGACCTGGCCAACGGCAACAAGCAGGCCAATGGCATCTTCTTGATCAGTGGCTTTGACACCATCACGGATAACACCGTTTACGACCACACCGGCACTGGAATTTTCGGTGAGGGTGGGTCGAACGGGGGCACGGAAGGCGGCATGACCATCAGCGGCAACCTGGTTTACGGCAACGGCACCGGCATCAACATGAGCCAATCGACCGCATCCAGCGCCCTGCGCAGCACGGTCTCCAACAATGTCGTCCGCAACAATACCAACTACGGCATCTATATCGCTGCCGCCGTGCTGGTGACCGGCAACACGGTGTACGGACAATCGGCAAGCGGCGCGGTCGGTATCGGCACGGATTACTCCTACGAGGGAGGGGAGGTTGAGGACAACGTCCTTTACGCCAACTATGTCGGCATCGAATCTGACTATACGGGTGTCACCATTCTCGACAATCGCCTGTACGACAACAGTTACGCCGGCATCGAGACAGAGGGAAGCCTGCCGGTCACCGGCAACATCGTTTACTCCAACAACATCGGCATCCTGGTCGGGTATAACTTCACCAGCGAGGTCGACGACAACCTCGTCTACGCCAATACCACGGACGGCATCCTGGTCGAGGACAATGAGGGCAGCGGTGAAATCCTCGTCAACAACACCCTTTATCAAGTTTCGGGTAATGCGGTGCGGATCGACAGCAGCTCCATTAATGTCGAGCTGCGCAATAACATCATTTGGGTCCAAGCCGGCTATGACATCTACGTGGCCGACAACAGCCGGACGGGTTTCAATAGTGATTATAACGATCTCTTCATCGGCACAGGTCCCAGCGCCAACGTCGGTTTCTGGAACAGTGCCGTCAATAACGGCGTGCAAAACCAGCTCAGCAATTGGCAGGCGGACACCGGCCAGGACGCCCATTCCATCAGCGCCAACCCCGATTTCGTCAACATGGACGGCGCCAACAACGTGCTCGGCTACGCCGCGGTCAACGGCGTCTTCGCCGATTACGGTGAAGACGACAATTTCTATTTGTCAGGAGGTTCACCGGCCATCGACGACGGGGATTCCTGGACGGCGCCACACACCGACATCGACGGCGCCCCGCGCAGGACGACCCCGGCACCGCCAACACGGGATCGCCGGATTATTTCTCCAGCACGCAGTCGTCCAGCCTGTTTGCCGCCACCGGCACGCTCCAAAACATCGGCTTCAACAACAGGTCTTACACCCAGACCTTGCCATTCACTTTCACTTTTTACGGCACCAGTTACACCAGCGTGCTGGTCTCCACCGAGGGCTACCTTGAGTTCACTTACTCCGGCAACACCGTGGGGGGCAACGACACTTCCAACAACGACACCACGCTCATTGCCAATCGCATCATCGCGCCCCTGTGGAATGATCTGCCGGCCGCCACGCCTACCAGCGTCTATGTGAATACCTCCGTCTCCGGCCAGATCACCTTCCGCTGGCAATCCACCAACGTCCTTACCAACACGCCAGTCAATTTCGACGTTGTGCTCTTCTCCAACGGCCAGATCCGCTTTGACTACGGCGCCGGCAACGCCAACGTGGCGCCCACCGTGGGCATCTCCTTCGGCAACGGCAATGCTTATCAGCTGCCGGCCGCCTACGACAACCAGTCCAACCTGGGCAACGCCAATTCGATCCTGTTTTCCCTGGCGCCCGGCATCGTGGACATGGGCGCGTACGAATTCCAGGGTTCCAGTCTGGACATGACACCACCCACGGTGGCCAGCACATTTCCCCCCGTGGTCAGCAGCGGCGGCGCCGTTGTCACACAAGTCAATGAGCTGCAGGTGTCCTTTAGCGAGGGCCTTAATCCGATCGACGCGGCGGCCTCTGCCTTGTACCAACTGGTCAAGGCGGGCAGCAACGGTTTCGGCAGCGCCAACGACGTTTATTATCCCCTGACGGCGAGCTACAACGCCAACGGCACCATCGCGGCGGTTCCTTTCACGAGCGGCACTAATCTGGTGACGCTGTCCATCGGCGGCCTGGCGGGCGGTTATCTCCCCGCGGGGACCTACGAGCTCACCGTTTTCAGCAGCGGCAGCGATAGTATTCACGATTTGAGCGGCAACGCTCTCGCCGGCAACGGCACCTCGGAGAGCAATTACGTCCGCATCTTCACCGTCGGGGCCACGCAATTCGCCGTGACCACTCCCAGCAGCACGGTGGCCGGCAGCCCAGTCACTTTCACGGTCACCGCTTTGGATGCCAACAACAACCTGGCCGCCAATTACAGCGGCGTGGTCAGCATCACCAGCAGTGACGGCCAGGCCGTGCTTCCGGGCAGTGTGTCGCTGACCAACGGCGTCGGCACCGGCACCGTCACCCTGAAAACGGCCGGCGCCCAAACCCTGACAGCCACCGATCCGGTGACGAACATTTCCGGGACTTCCAGCGCCATTACCGTTCAGCCCACGGCGGCCACGCGCCTGGCCCTCAGCGGCGCCTTGACCGGCATCACGGCGGGCACCGCGGCCGCCATTACGGTGCAGGCGCTGGACCCCTTCGGCAACGTCGCCACCAGTTATGCCGGCACCGTCCATTTCAGCAGCAGCGACAAACTGGCCGGCCTGCCCGCCGACTCCACTCTGACCGCCGGTCTTGGCGTCTTCAGCACTACCTTGGAAACGGCGGGAAATCAAACGCTCACGGCCACCGACACGGTGACCAGCAACTTGAATTCGACCTTTAACCTCATCTTCGTCGTCGCCGCCGCCCCTGCCAACTTTGGCTTCATCGGGACGCCCAGCACCACCGCGGCAGGCAATGCCTTCCGCTTCACGGTGGCGGCCCTGGATTCATTCGGCAACATCGCCAACGGGTACAAGGGCACCGTCCACTTCAGCAGCAATGATTCCAAGGCCGTGCTGCCGCAGGATGCCACGCTCACCGCGGGGGTCGGAACTTTCAGCGCGACTCTCGCCAGCGCCGGCACCTTGACCTTGACGGCCGCCGACGATGCGGTCAGCTCCCTCTCGGGGACAAGCCCCGCCATCCTTGTAAGCCCCATCGCGGCCAGCCAATTCGCCGTCTTCGCCCCAGCCACGGCCACGGCGGGCACCGCGGTGAGCGTCACGGTAAGCGCGGAGGATCGCTTCGGCAATTTTGCCACGGGCTACCAGGGCACCATCCACGTCACCAGCACCGACCCCAGCGCCGTCTTGCCGATCAATGCCACCCTGGCAGGCGGTCTGGGAACCTTCAACGTGACGCTCAAAACGGCGCAAGCCCAAACCGTGAGCGTCGCCGATATCACCTCGAACGCCATCTCGGGGACCAGCCAGCCGATCATCGTCAGCCCGCTGGCGGCGACCCACTTTGGCGTCAGCGCTCTCGACCGCCCTCACGGCGGGAAACCTGGCGGTCTTCACCGTAACGGCCCTGGATCAATTCAACAACACCGCGACCAGCTACCTTGGCACCGTCCACTTCAGCAGCACCGATGGGCAAGCCTTATTGTCGACCGGCAACACACTGACCAACGGCGTCGGCGTTTTTGGCGTTAGCCTGAGAACTGCCGGCAACCAAACCCTGACCGCCACCGATACGTCCAATGGCAACCTCACCGGCACCAGCGCGGCGATCACGGTGAGCGCCGCGGCCGCCAACCATTTCGCGGTGTCGGCCCCCGCTACCGCCATCACCGGCAAGGCGATGAGCTTCACCGTCACCGCTGAAGACCCGTTTAACAACACCGCCGCCAATTACACGGGCACTGTCCATTTCACCAGCAGCGACGGAAACGCCTTGCTGCCGGCCAACGCCACGCTGACCAGTGGCGTTGGCATCTTCAGCGTCACTCTTGCATCGCCCGGCAACCAGACGCTTACTGCCGCCGACGCAACTAACCCGACGATCACCGGCACGAGCGGCACCATCGTTAGCCGGGGCCTGACCGTCACCAGCCTGATGCCAACCCCCACCGGCTTCGTCGCCACCTTCGACAAGCCCTTCAATGCCGCGATGCTCAGCCTCTACGACGCCAGCAGCGGCGGCGGGATCGATGACGTGCTGCTGACAGGGCCGGGCGCGACCCAGACTTCTTTCCACGGTGCGCTGATTGTCAGTGCCAACGATCAGACGATCACCTTTGTCAAAACCAGCAACTTCACCGGTGTCGGCTTCAATCCGAGCACCGGCGTGCTGGCGGCGGGCACCTACACCGTCACCTTCCGCAGCGCCGCCACCGGTTTCGTGGACAGCCTGGGCGATCCGCTCGATGGCGTCAACAGCGGCAACCCCGCAGGCAGCAACTACGTTGCGACCTTCGTCGTGGCCGCCCCCCCGGTGTCCGTCGGCATCCCGGCGTTTGCCCGGGGGCCGGACGGCGCCGATCCGATCAACCTGCCCAACAGCGCGACCACCGGCATTCCGCTCAACGTCAGCATTGGCAGCGGCATCACCTCGGGCCAATTCACTTTGCAGTACAACCCGGCGCTGCTGAGTATTACCGCCGTCGCTGTCGACACATCCTTGACGGGCGCCACGCTCTCGCTCGACGCGGCTTCCACGGCTGGCACCGCCATCCTGGATTTCAGCAGCCCGACAGCGCTGACGCAGACAGGCGCGCTTCGCCTGGGCGGCCTGGTCGCGACGGTGCCGAACTCGGCGGCGTCACTTTACAAGTCGCAGGCACTCTTGCACTGGAGTGGGGTAACGCTCAATGGCGGCGCCGTTGCCGCCCAGGGCGCTGATTCCGTGGAGATCGTGGCCTACTTCGGCGATGCGGCGGGGACAGCCAATGGCAACTTGAGCGGCGCCGATGCCGCGGATATTTCGGCGGTGGCGACCAACATTGGCACTAATTCCGCCTTGGGCTCCGTGGGCGGGTTTTCGGCATTTCCACTGGCCGACCCGGTAATCATCGCCGATCTCAACAACGACGGGTTGGTGGACTCTGCCGACGTCACTTTGCTCAACTCCGTCCTGGCCGGCATTCCACGGGCACAGATTCCGGTCATCCCGCCCGGCCTGACAGTTGTGCCAATCACCGCCGCACCTGTCGTGACAGGCGTCAGTCTCACCAGCGGCTCCACCATAGGCGGCACAACGGTAATCATCAGCGGTTCGGGCTTCACCGGAGCCACGGCGGTCGACTTCGGCACAGGCAACGCAGCGCTTGCGGTGGTCGTGAATTCCAACACTCAGATCACCGCCACCAGCCCGCCAGGCGCGGCCGGAACCGTGGATGTGACGGTGACCACGGTGAATGGCACCTCCCAACCGTCATTGGGCGATCGGTTCACCTATGCTCCCATCCAATTCCTGATCAGCGCACCGGCCAGCACCACGGCGGGCACGCCTTTGAGTTTTACCGTTACTGCCTTGAATGCCAGCAACAACTTGAATGCGGGTTACTCCGGCACCGTCCACTTCGCCGTCTCGGACGGCCAGGCAACGCCGCCGGCAAACGCGACGCTGACCTCTGGAACCGGAGTTTTCAGCATCAGCTTGAAAACCGCTGGCATCCAAACCTTGACAGTGTCCGACACGATTTTGAGCGGCATCCCCGCTGCTTCCGCCACCATCACTGTCAACGCGGCAGCGGCGACGCACCTCGCCGTCAACGCGCCAGCCTCCGTTGCGGCGGGTTTGCCGGCAGCAGTCACCGTGACGGCACAGGATTCCTACGGCAACACGGCATCCTCTTACGCCGGCACGATCCACTTCACCAGCTCCGACAGTGCCGCCGTTCTTCCGGCCGACAGCGCCTTGACCTTGGGAATGGGCATTTTCAGCGTGATTTTCAAGGCGTCAGGCAGCCAAACGCTGACGGCCACGGACACCAAGACGAGTGCCATCGCCGGCACCAGCAACGCCGTCGCCGTCAGCATTAACGCGGCTGCCGCCACGCATTTCCTTGTCAGCGCGCCAGCAGCAGCGTGGCGGGCAGCGTTTTGGTTTACACCGTGACCGCTGAAAACGCTCAGGGCAGCACCGCCGCCAGTTACACCGGCACGGTCCACATCAGCAGCAGCGACGGGCAGGCCATCTTGTCGGCCGACGCCACCTTGACCGCGGGCGTCGGGGTCTTCGCCGCCACGTTGTGCACGGCGGGCAACCAAACATTGATCGCCACCGATAGGGCCAACGGCAGCGTCACCGGCACCAGCGCGGCAATCGTGGTGAGCGCCGGGGCCGGCAATCATTTCGCGGTCTCGGCCCTCGCTACCGCCATCACCGGCAAGGCGCTGAGCTTCACCGTCACCGCGGAGGACCCGTTCAACAACACCGCCCCCACCTATACGGGCACGGTCCAATTTACCAGCAGCGACGGAAGCGCCTTGCTGCCTGCCAACGCCACACTGACGAACGGTGCAGGCGTCTTCGGTGTCACGCTTGCATCGCCCGGCAACCAGACGCTCACTGCCACCGACGTGAGCGCCGCCACGATCACCGGCACCAGCAACATCATCGTCACGCGCGGCCTGACCGTCACCAGTCTGACGCCCACGTCCACCGGTTTCGTCGCGACGTTTGACAAACCCTTCAATCCCACGACGCTCAACCTCTACGACGCCGCGAGCGGCGGCGGGATCGATGACGTGCTGCTGACCGGTCCCGGCGCCGCAGACTTCTTTCCTCGGCTCGCTGATTATCAGTGCCAACGATCAAACGATCACTTTTGTCAAAACCAGCAACTTCACCGGCGTCGGTTTCAATCCCAGCACCGGTGTGTTGGCGGCGGGCACCTACACAGTCACTTTCCGCAGCGCCGCCAACGGTTTCGTGGACAGTGTGGGCGTTCCGCTCGACGGCGCCAACAACGGCAATCCCGCCGGCAGCAATTACGTCGCTACCTTCGTGGTGGCCGCGTCCTCGCCCCCGGTGTCCGTCGGCATCCCGGCGTTTGCCCGCGGGCCGGACAGCGCCGATCCGATCAACCTGCCCAACAGCGCGACGACTGGCATTCCGGTGAACGTCAGCGTCGGCAGCGGCATCACCTCGGGCAAGTTCACTTTGCAGTACAATCCGGCGTTGCTCAGCATCACCGGTGTCGCCGTCAACACGTCCTTGACGGGCGCTTCGCTGTCGCTCGACGCGGCCTCGACGGCGGGCACCGCCATCCTGGATTTCAGCAGCCCGACAGCGCTGACCCAGACAGGCGCGCTTCGCCTGGGCGGCCTGGTGGCGACGGTGCCGAACTCAGCAGCCTCGCTTTATAAATCCAAAGCTCTCTTGCACTGGAGCGGCGTAACGCTCAACGGCGGCGCCATTGGTGCCCAGGGCGATGATGCGGTGCAGATCGTGGCCTACTTCGGCGACGCGGCGGGGACCGCCAACGGCAACTTGAGCGGCGCCGATGCTTCGGATATTTCCGCGGTGGCGACCAGCATAGGCACCAATTCCGCCCTGGGCACGGTGGGCGGGTTCGCGGCGTTTCCATTGGCCGACCCGGCAATTATTGCCGATCTCAACAACGACGGCCTGGTGGACTCCGCCGACGTCACTTTGTTGAACTCCGTCCTGGCCGGCATTCCACGGGTACAGATTCCGGTGATTCCAACGGGCCTGCCGATTGTGGCCTCCGGACCCGATCCGAGCCTGAGTCTGCCCGCCATGCTTCGGGTTACGCCTGGCGGCACGGCGGTGGTGCCGGTGAATATCGACTCGGCCAGGCCGGTGGGCAGCACGGGGGCGACCGAAACGATATTGGCGCTGGAGTACAATCCGCGGGTTTTCACTTTGTCGGCCACCGACGTGCAATTGGGCTCGTTGACCGATGGCTGGCAGTTGACGACGGTGGTCAATGCCCAGACGGGCGAGATAGGAATCGACCTCTGGAGCACGACACCTATTCAGACAACGGCAGGCGGCAGCCTGGTGACGATTACTTTGCACGTCCGCGACACGGCGCCGCGGGGCCAGGCGGAATTGACGCTGGTCAACCAGGTGGATCCGGCCGGTCAGCGGCTGTTCACAACGACAGTTGCGGATGCGCAGGGAGCGTTCGTCCTGCATCCGGCAATGACCGCCTACGGCCTCGAGCCAGGCACACCGGCCATTGTGACCATTGGCAGCACGGCGGCGCCGCTTGAGGATTTTGTGTTTAGTGAGATGGCCCCATCGTCTGAGGGAGCAAGCCTTTCGCTCCCCGTCAAGAGTTCAGCGCCGGCTTCCGGCCTTAACGTCGCGGCGACGCTGTTTGCCAATGCCACGGAGCTGGTTTTCGGCGAAGCCGCGCAGACCGCCGGCCTGAATCAGGAGACATCCTTGGGGCAGCCTGGTCCGCTGCTGAATACCGAGCCTGGCGATTTGGCAATGGCTGACGCTCATGGTAACGCTGTGGTCGTGCCAAGCCTTAGCGCAGCCCAGACGGACTGGATATCGGACGATTACCTGGCGTATCTGCGGGAATCGGCCAAACGTCCCGCGGGTAGGATTGAGGTGGACGGATTTGAGATGTAGGGGGGGCAGCGATGGTCAGCCCTTGAAATCCGCCAGCGCTCTCCTGGCCCGCATCGACGACCCAACCTGGCTGCCGTGGCTGCGTTAGCCCGCGAAGGCCAAGGATTAGGCCGGTGCGAAACGCGTGATTCCGGGAATCCGGTCGAAATTAGCGTCGAGGCTGGCAAGGTTGGTTAGGCCATTGACTGGGTCAATTGTTGGACCTCCGCGGAGTGTTGGGTCATCCACCGGACAATTCCAACGAGCGGCCGGCCAATCCGCTGCGCGGCTTCGATCGTCATCATGCGATGGGCGACCTCGCTAATCACGTGCGTGGCGGTGAATCCGACCAATTCATTGTTTTCGATGCGTTCCAGGAGTGCCGTGCAAGCGAGCCCGTACTGCGGCTCATTGGTGAAGTGGTAAAGGAGGGTGTTGGCGTCAAGGAAAACCGAAGCGCCGGCGGGGAGATCGGTGAAGATCACGGCCCCTCCAGCGGATCGAGTTCCGGGTCGTTCTGGAAAAACAGCTGCAGGTCAAAGGCCAACGGCATGGGGTGGAGCAGCTCTTTCAAGAAGGCAAGACCGAAGTTGGATTGGACCATTACGAGGTCCGGAGTTGGGTGGGCTGGCACCACCCTATGACGCTGTCGATGCTAGCCCTGTGGCACATAAACCTGCAACGCATGGAAACCCTTGATGAGTCGGCAGGCGATGCGGAAGGTGGTATTGTGACCGCCCTGGCCGCTGATGGCGGGGCCGCAATGGGACAGGTAAGCTTTGGCCCTCGTGAGGGGGCTGGCGCTCCTGGCGGCGCCATGATAGCGGTCTGGTTTGGCGATGGCATCGGTGGCGGTGGCAACAACTGGCCTTGGTCCTCCCCCGTGGGGAGCAAGATGGCGTCGAGCAGCCATTGGGGGCATGGGGCGGGCTTCATTTTGTCGGGGCCTTGGCCTGGCAGCCATTGGTAGGACGAGCCTGTGGGGTGGGTGGACGGAGGGGCGAGGGCAAGCGGTTTGCCTGCCCTGGCAGAGCAGGCGGAGGGCTTCGCTGCCGTGGATGTTGATGCTGGTGGTGGTGTGATGCTGGAAGTTGGCCGGCCAGGTGAAGAGGAGACGACGGCCGTGGCCGGTGCGGAATGCCAGGGTGGGTTCCATCTGGTCGGGGCGAGGGGCGAGGGGCGATCTGGTCGAAGAGGTCGATGCCGTCGTCGCCGTCGATGTCGAGGCCGATGAGGTTGGAGACGGGGCCCATGACGATGCCAACGTTGCTGTGGGGGTTGCGGTTGGAGGCGGGAGCCGTCATGGCGATGAGAAAAAAAGCCTGATGCTGACCTTGCCTTTTGGCCGCGGTACACGGTAAACTTGATATAGTGTACATGCGTATATATTCCGGTTGCCGTCCACGGCCACGGTTTACCCTGCCGGCAAAATGTTGCCGAAAGGAATGCCATGTCTGACACCTCCGATCGCGTTCGTGACCCATTCAAGCGCAAAAGCAATGGCAGGTTTGGCCCGGGCAATCAAGGCGGGCCAGGCAACCCGTTCGCCAAGCAGGTTGCGGCCATGCGCAAGGCGGTGTTTTCCGCGATCAGCGTCGATGACATGACCGCCATGCTGAAAAAGCTGGTCGAGCTGGCCCGGGAAGGAAACGTCGGCGCCATTAAGCTCGTCCTGGCATACGCCATCGGCAAGCCGTCGCCGGCGGCGGATCCGGATGAATTCGACATGGATTCGGATAAGGGCTACACCAAATTGATGGAAATGTTAGGTAACGACGGCGAACCAATGAACCCCGTTGACGCCGAGTTGATCCTTGAGGCGGTAAGGACGGTCCGGCCAGAGATCAGCAAGTTGCTGGGCAATGTCACGGTCGAACGAATCGTGCAAAAAAGCGGCGAGGGCGAGGGCGAGGGCGAGAAGGGAACACCAGAAGAGGATGTGCCGGACAAGTATGACTTGGAGTTTGAAGCTCTGCTGACAGAGGAGGCACCGTCAACAAACGGTGAAATCGGTGCTCGCAAGGTTAAAGCCGGGCGGTGCACCCAGGCAAGGCAAAAGGAACAGTGACCCCCTAGCAAGCTGAAAACGGATTGCCAAATTCACGGCTTCATTGAAGCAAGGATCGGCTCTTTGACAATTCGGAACGACAACCCCTCGTTCCCAAACTCCCGTTTGGGAACGAGGAGATGCTTCGCGTTAGCGACCTTGGGGGTAAGCCGTTTGTCGAGCCAGGCCTGTTCGGCCGGGCTCAAGGGCGGGGCCAGCGGCCGGCGATAGTCGAGGTCGCGCTCGTAGCGAGAACGGGCATAAATGGCCTCGACCAACGGCTGCAGGTCCAGGGACAGGTCCGGATCAGTGCCTGCCAGGGGAATCGGAATGGTAGGCAACGGCTCGCTGAAGTGGGCTGGCCACACAGCACAGCGCGGCGCCTTTTCTTGCGGCTGACGAGCAGGTAATACGGGCTGTCCGGCCACTCGCTGACCATCGGCATGCGCCGGCCGCGCCGCAGCAGGTCGATTTCCACGAAGTTGGCGCCGCCGCCAAGGTAAGCCAAACGCTTGCGGTAATAAAGCCGCCAGCCCTTGGTGTCGCGCCGTTTGTTCGAGGGGGAAAGGACCTCAATTCCGGTCACGACCGTGCGTTGTGGGCCTACCTCGCGAATCTCCAGATAGGGTTCCCGATATTCAGCTGTGACCAGGGCTAACATGTTGACAGGCCCGATTTCGCTTCGGCCAGATGCACCACCACGGTTCGAACTGACAGCGACATCGGCCTCGCAGGACTGACGTTCGTCCTCGTCGTCCGGCTGCATCACGTCGACGTAGGAACGCTCCCCAGCGCGTATGACGTAACGCTCTGGCAAGCAGCTGGCGATCGAGCGGCGAATTTCGCTGATTAGACCGTGTTGGAAATCTCCCCAAAAAATGACAGGCTTCAATGTAAGGGTCCATTCCCAGAAATGGCGGATTCATAGTTTAGCCCTTGCGTGAAGATGAAAGGCGATCATCCACACACCACTATGTCAACTAAACGTCATGGCTTGCTCAGTCCCACAAAACTGCCGTTATTGTCTCGCGCCAACGCCCACAGAAACGCTCCCACGTCCGGGCTGTCGAAATAAAATCCCACGGCGTTGATGCGCACCCGTTGCTGTGACCACCGGCCGTACGGCAAGTTCCACTTCGTTTTGAGCCGGTCGCGAATATATTTGCCCAGCGCCGCCTCTCTCTCCGCTTCCGACAACCGAGCGGCATTGGCCGGCAGGCCGTCGCCCATGTTGGGCAGACCGTCCGACAGAAAGTAGATCGTGTCAAGACCCATGGCGCGGTAGCGGAAAGCTTCCTCGAAGGCTGCCGACATGTTGGTGGCGTTCTGGGGACTCACGGCACGCACCGTTTCGACGGCGATCTTGACGCTGGCGGGGCCGGAGTAGTTGTGCCAGGCGCCCTCATTGCCCAGCGGATAGCGAACGCGGTCCGAAAACAGGATGATCTGGAACTGCTTCAGATCGGGCAGGCTCTTCATCAACTTGGCGAGAACCTCGCAAAGATGCGGCCATTTCTCAGGGTCCGGCGTGTCGTCGTTTTTCATGCCCATGCTGCCCGACATGTCGACGAGGAACAGAACCCGCGAGCCGGTCATTTCGATGCCAGCGAAGCGATTGTCGGCGGCGGCTTTGTACTGGCCAAGCTGCTGAGTCAGGTCCTTGGTCTCGCCGGCAAGGCTGACCTGGAGCGCCCTGGCATCCGCGAGTTCCTTGGCAGTCTTGCCGAGATCATTTTTGGCGCCGCTGAGATACTGCTCCAGCTGCGCAATCCTGGCCAGGTCGCTCCTGGCGGCGGCGGACAGATTCTTCTCCAGCAGGGCGCTTTTGGTCAGGTCGGTTTTGGCCGCGTTGAGGTCTTTCTCAAGTTGCGCCATTCTGGCGAGATCGCTCCTGGCGGCGGAGAGGTTTTTCTCCAGCACGGCGTTTTTGGCCAGGTCGGTTTTGGCCGCGGCAAAGTCTTTCTCCAACTGGGCCATCTTGGCCAGGTCGGTCCTGGCCGCGGCGAGGTCCTGCTCGAGCCGCGTGATCCGGGCCACATTGGTTTTGGCGGCGGCGCTGAGGTCTTTCTCCGCGACGGCGCTCTTGGCCAGGTCGGTTTTGGCGGCGGCCAGATGTTGCTCCAGGCGATCCTTGAGAGTGAGCAATTCACTCAGGCGTTTGTTGGCGTCGGCAATTTCGAGCATGCGCTTGGCGAGGTCGGCTTCGAGTCCCATCGCCTTGCTTTCGATCTTGGCAACTTGGTGGCCAAATTCCTTTGAAACCACCTTGAGGGTGGCAACGTCCTGCTCCAGCTTGGTGGCACCTTGCTCCGCCTGGGCGAGTTTGGACTTGAGTTCCGCCGTCTGCAGCGCGGCGACGTCCAGGTCCTTGTTTTTGTCCGCTAGCGCTGCCTGGACACCGGCATTGCGCGTTTCGAGATCCTTGACATCCTTGCGCAGGCCGGCAGCGACGGCGCGAGCATCTTCCAGGCTCTTGAGGGCAGCTTGACGGTCGCGATCAGTCTTCTCCCATTTGGCGAGGAGTTGATCGCGTTGGGAAAGGACTTCATCGAGCTGTCCACTCAGGAACTCATTGCGCTGTTTGCCGGCGAGCAGCGTGGCCTGCGATGACAACAGGTCGCTCAGGACGGTATCCAGTTTAAGTTTGGTGGCGGTGAGTTCCTTGTTGATGTGGCCCGCGGCGATGGAGCGTTCACGCGCTTCCTTGAAGTAGACGAGCCAAAGCAGGATGATGCAACCGAGAGCGCAGCAGAGCACATCGACCATGGACAGGTTGAAAATCGACGGAATGCGGTGGCGGACTTGCATGGCTCACTCCTCCGCGGTTAAAAACACGCCCTAAATCGCGGCATTTCTCATCTCCGTGGACCGGCCCAAAAAGCGCAGCAGCGGGCCGTCCGGTCCCAGGCGGATCCAGTCTCCCGGCGCAGCGGCACAGCCTGTGTCGCGGGGCGATCGTTCACCAGTGTGCCGTCGCGGCTGCGGTCGCGTAGGAGGTGGGCGCGCTGATCGTAGACGATCTCGCAGTGCCGGGCCGACACGCCGGGCCATTGCTCGGCGTCGAATATCAGATCCGCGCCCTGGTGCTTGCCGATGGCGAACAGGCTGGTGCTTAGCAAATAGTCCTTGCCCTGAAAGTGTAGCCTGGCTGGGCCGGCTTCCAGCGGTTGCGGCAAGGGCAGGGGGGCGACGGCTTGCAGGTGGCCTTGCGCGAGGTCGCCGCGTTGAAAATAGGCGGCAACCGAATGAGCGCCGCGGCCAATGGCGGCGTCGGTCAGCACGACAACGGTCGTGTTGCTGCCGGCTTCCCCGTCCAGCAAGCCGCTGCCGAAATCCTCAAGGCTGGAAAGGGTCGGCTTCAATTTGGGAGAGGGACGCGCCGGCATCTGCTGGACGGCGTTTCGCACGTCGGCCGCAAAACCAGGCAGCCGGGCCGCGTCGGCGGTGAGCAGGACGGTAAGCGGCGCACCCTCAAGCCAAGGCGAGGTCAGGGCACTGACGACTTCGGCCTTGGCCTGACGGCGCAAGCTTGCGCAAAATGCCGCGGGGTCATGCGGCTGCAGCACGATCTTCTGGTAACGCTGCGGAGTCTGCACTGCCATCTGCGTGACGCGGCCCAGTTGGGCGGTCTCCAAAACATCTTCGAGCTGACCGAATAATGCCTGTTCGGCGGCAGGCGAAGAGCGGGGGTCCCAGCGGCTGTCGAGAATGCAGCAGTCGGCCAGGGCGTTGAGCAATCTTTCCTGCCAGACACGCCGATTCAGTTGCGGGGCCACGCGGGCATCAAGAAGCCGCGCTTCACCTTGATCGCTGCCAACGGTCGCCACCGTCAGGGCATGGTCGTCGACGTCCACAACCACGGCAGTGCTGAACCAGGCCTGCTCGGCATGCGCCGTCAGAGCGGCCGCCAGCACGGCGGGCACGCTGCCAACCACCCGCAAACCGGCATGGTTGGCAATGACTGTCATTTGCTCGATTTGCCGGGCCGAAAGATAGGTCGGTACGGCTAGCACCGCGCCGTCGGCTTCCGCGCAGGCCCGCGCGGCTCGTTGAAAAACCAGTCCCAGCGCTTTGGCGGCATCGAGTTTGGTGGGCCATTTCTTATCGGTCACCTTCTCACCGAGACGCGGCAAGAAGTTTTGCCAAACCTGGTGCGGCGCTTGCCGGCACCATTGCAGTCCCGCGAGCCCACGGCGGGTGTGCGGGCCTGGATGCTCACCACCAACGCCAACTCGTTGCGCGGCGGATCGACGACCATGTTTTGCGGATAATCGCCCAACGGGCCGTTGACTGCCCGCAGGCGGCTCGCGTTGATGTCCAGGCCGAGAAGACTCATAGGGTGATTCTCTCGGGATAGCCGGCAACCGCCGCGGACTGGCCGGAGAATTCGGCTTTCGCCGCCGACATCGAAGCCCCCTCGCCCAACGGTTCGGGTTCGTAGGTGCGATTGACGAGGTGTTCCAGACAGTATTGCTGGCAGTCGATAATCAGCGATTCCTCCTCGCGCTGCACCGTATGGAGAAAGAACATCACCACCAGACTAAGGGAGAGGGCGACCAGCGTGCAGTCAAAGGCCACGGTTAAATGCCTTGTCGCCTGGTCGATGAAGGTGGCAGTGTCCTGATCGACGTGGCCGGTCATGGTGAGGCTGCCGGCCAGGCCACGGACCGTGCCCAGGAACCCCAACGCGGGGATGGCCCAGGCCAGGTAGTGCACAGTTGCCATGGTTGCCACGAGCCGGCCCTGGTCCACCTCGGCCTGCGTCTTGACCACGTCGCTTAGGCCCACGCTGGAACGGCTGGAGGCGAGCTTGCCGAGCGTAACGCGAATCAGGTTGGCGAGAATGAAGGGACCACGCTTGGCGACGGTGGCGTCGAGCTTGCGCTGCAGCCTGCGGGCATCTTCGTGGAGGATTCGGATGCCGTCATCGGTGGGTAAAAGCGGCAAGTTAAACGCGCGCCGTTGCCGGCGAACTTCGAGATAGCGGCTGCCCAGGATCAAGCAGCCCCACAGACAGCAGCAGTAGCAGGCGATCTGCTCGGGCCCGAGCAGCAATCGGCCCCAGCGTTCCGCGTCCCAGCCGGCCCACATGGTCAAGCCGCCGTCGGCCGGCAAGAGCCCTTGAGCCAGCGGGAAGCAAATGAAACCGATGAGCGCGATGGTGAGCAGCAACAGCGGCCACTCGTGCGTCGGCCTCTGTGAGGGGGTCAGGGCCATGAGCAAGTCCACCTTGGCAGGTTGCCGACGGCGCCACCGGATAATCCGGGGCGGAGGAGCCGTCTGACATACCACTTTAAGATTGGCACGAGTTTAGCTAATGTCAAGTAAAACCTGGACGGGATGGAGGTCGGGCAAAAAAGTGAATCACGAAAGCACGAAAGACGAAAGCACGAAAAAGATGGAATGGGTCACGGAGGTGATTAACAGGCGGTGGAAAAACCAAATCTCTCTGTTTCGTGGTTTCGTCTTTCGTGCTTTCGTGATTCTGCCTTTGGTGGTGCCACGGGTGGAACTACAATGAGATGGAGGAGGGCCTGCTTGATGCGGAGTTTCACGTTCCTGGGGACCGGCACTTCCGCCGGCGTGCCGATGGTGGGCTGCGATTGCCAGGTCTGCCGGTCGAGTGACCCACGCAACCAACGCTATCGCTGCGCCGTGCTGATCCGCTTGCCCGAAGGCAATCTGCTGATCGACACGCCGCCGGAACTGCGTCTTCAGTTGCTGCGCGACCGCGTTGCCGTGGTGCATGCCATCCTTTACACCCATTATCATGCCGATCATCTGTTTGGCCTGGATGACGTCAGGCCGATGCCGCGCTTGCTCGGCGGTTCGATGCCGCTTTATTGCACCGCCGAAGTGGAGGAAGTGATACGCAGGGCGTTTTCCTATGCGTTTCCCGAACCGGGCGACCCCGGCGCCTTTAACTATCTTCCCAAGCTGGCCTTCAGGCGGATCACCGACCAGCCGTTCCAATTGCTCGGCCAGCAAGTGACGCCGATTCCGCTGCAGCACGCCCACTTCAACGTCTTGGGCTTCAGGATCGGCGATGTTGCTTATTGCACCGACGTGAACTTCATTCCCGAGGGAAGCTGGCCGCTGCTGCAAGGGCTCGATGTGTTGGTGCTTGATGCACTGCGTTTCAAGCCGCACCCTGCTCATTTCAATTTCAACGAGGCGTTGGCGGTGATCGAGCGGGTGCGGCCCAGGCGAGCGCTGCTGACGCATATGTCGCACGACGTCGAGCATGAGACCGTCAGTAAGCAACTGCCGCCGGGGGTCGAAGTTAGCGTATGACGGATTGCGGTTTGAGTTTTGAGGGGTTCAAATTCAATGGACGCTGTGCCAGGAGATTTGGGGCAACGGGTGAAGGAGGCCGGCCAGGATCACGTCTTGGCGGATTGGCATGCACTGCCCGCCGCGCAACGCGCGGCCTTGGTCGGTCAGCTCCAGAAGCTGGACTTGGCCCTGCTGCGCAAGCTTCACTCCCAGCGCGACCAGCAATCCGCGGTCCCCGCAGTGCATCGCATCGCGCCGATTCCGGTGACCGCGATGGACGACGGCGATCGCCAGGCCGGCGAGGAGGCGCTGCGGCGCGGCGAGGTGGCGGTGCTGATCGTGGCGGGAGGCCAGGGGTCGCGGCTCGGTTTCGAGCATCCCAAGGGAATGTTCCCAATCGGGCCGGTCCGCGACACGCCGCTGTTCCAAATTCTTGCCGAGAAAACCCTGGCTGCCCAACGGCGCTATGGCCGGCAACTGCCGCTGCTGCTCATGACCAGCCCGGCGACCCACGACGAAACAGTGTCGTTCTTTGAGCAGCACGGCTTTTTCGGCCTGGTCAAAAGCGACGTTACTTTCTTTTGCCAGGGCACCATGCCGGCGCTCGACCTCGCAACGGGTAAGCTGTTGCTCGCGGGGCCTGGGGAATTGTTCCTCAGCCCCAACGGCCACGGCGGCACGCTGCTCGCCCTTGCCGAGGCCGGTCTTCTCGGTTCGCTCTCCAGCCGCGGCATCCGGCACATTTTTTATTGCCAGGTCGACAATCCAGTCGTAAAAGTCGCCGACCCGCAGTTCCTCGGCCACCATATCCGGGCCCGGGCGGAAGTCTCCACCAAGGTGATCGCCAAGGAGGGGCCGCTCGACAAGCTCGGCAATCTCGTCCTTGTGGACGGCCAATGCAGCATCATCGAATACTCCGACTTGCCCGAGACCCTCGCTCGCCAGACCGATGCAGACAACGGGCTTCGCTTTCGCGTCGGCAATTCCGCGGTTCATGTTTTTGACGTCGACTTTCTCAAAAGTGTGACGGCTGGCGAAATGCGCATTCCTTTCCACCTCGCGCGGAAAAAGGTGCCGCATTGGAGTGAGCACGGCAAATTCGTGGAGCCGACGACGGAGAATGCCCTCAAGTTCGAGATGTTCATCTTCGACATGCTGCCCCTGGCCCAGCGCTGGACCGTGGTGGAAATGGATCGCCAGGCCGAGTTTCATCCGGTAAAAAACGCCACGGGCGCCGACTCGCCAGCCTCCGTCCGCCAGGCGCTTTGCAACCTTGCCGGCGCCTGGCTGGAGCAGGCAAGCGTGACGGTGCCCCGCGCGGCCAATGGTGATGTGGCGGTGCCGTTGGAAATAAGCCCCCTGTTCGCTCTCGACGCCGGCGAGCTGCGCAGTAAGGTAAGCCCCCAAACGCGGATTTCGGGACCGACGTACTTTGGGTAGGGAAAATGCAATGCTTCACGCGTTAATCATGGCCGGCGGCGGTGGGACACGGTTTTGGCCGCGCAGCCGCATGAAACGGCCCAAGCAATTCCTCAAGCTAGCCGGCGAGCGCACTCTGCTGCAGCAAGCGGTGGACCGGATCGAGGCCCAGGTGGCGCCGGAGCGGACCTGGGTTATCACCTCCGCCCAGCACAGCGATGAGGCCGCCAAACAGTTACCGCAGCTTCCCCGCGAGTGCGTCATCGGCGAGCCTTGCGGCCGCGACACGGCGGCATGCATCGGCCTGGGGGCGGCGCTGATGTCGCGCCACGACCCGGAGGCAGTCATGATGGTGATGCCTGCCGACCACGTCATCGAGCCGGTCCAGGAATTTCGCCGCGCCGTCCACGTGGCCCAGCAGCTTACCGAGGAACACCCTGGTTCGTTGGTGACCTTTGGCATCATGCCGACATTTCCGGCCACGGGTTATGGTTACATTCATCGCGCCGCGGAGATTGCCCATCGCCAGGGCATCGCCATCTATCGCGTGGCCGCCTTTCGCGAGAAACCCAGCGCCGAGCTCGCCGAGCGTTTCGTGGTCTCCGGCGATTATTACTGGAACAGCGGCATTTTCGTTTGGAAGGCCGCCACGATTTTGGCCGCCCTGCGCGACAATCAACCCGATCTGCACGCCGCGGTGCTGCGGATCGCCGAGGCCTGGGGCAGCGCGGATCGCGACCGCATCCTGGACGAGGAATACCAGGCGCTCGAAAAAATCAGCATCGACTATGCCGTCATGGAGAATGCCAAGGAGGTGCTGGTCGTGCAGGCGCCATATCGCTGGGATGACGTCGGCAGTTGGTTGGCGCTTGAGCGGATGCATCCGCAGGACGCCGACGACAACACCGTGCTGGCCACGCACTGCGGCATCCATACGCACGGCTGCGTGATCGTCGGCGACGCGGGCAAGCTCATCGCCACGATTGGCGTCAACAACTTGCTCATCATTCAGGACGGCGACGCCACCCTGGTTGCCGACAAACGCGAAGAGGGCACGGTCAAGGCATTGGTCGAGCAATTGAAGCAAAGGGGACAGGAGTCATATCTGTGAGCCGGCTGCTTGGCGTCGATTTCGGCACGGTCCGGGTGGGCCTGGCAATAACTGACAACGACCGCAAGATCGCATCGCCGCTGGCCACTTATGCCCGCCGGTCGAAGGACGAGGACGCGCGGTTTTTCCAGCGGCTTGTCGAGGTCGAAGAGGTCGGCGAATTGGTGGTGGGCTTGCCGATGCACACCAACGGCCGCGAGGGCATCAAGGCGGCCGAAGCGCGAGCCTATGGTCAATGGTTGGGCGAAACGACAGGCAAACCGGTGGTGTTTTGGGACGAGCGGTTTACCACGGTCCAGGCGGAGGGATTCTTGCAAGAGGCGGGCCTGACGAGCAAACGCCGCAAGGAGAAGCGTGATCGCGTGGCGGCGCAGATACTGCTGCAATCCTATTTGGAAGCAGGCCGGTAGGTCCCGCCTGCCGGGCGGGACCTGGCGATGGATCGAATGGCACTTCTGACTTTTTCGCACGCTACGCGGCCTTACCGTCCATCTGAACGCGTTGGAGGAACGTGCTAAGCTCGCTCACTTCAGGAAGGGCACGAATCCTGTCGATGTCCTCAGCCTTCAGCAGTCCAATTGCCTGTCTGGTATCCCATTTCGTTTTGCTTTTCTCCGCAAGAAGCTGCAAAACACCCATCGGATCTCTTTTGCCGAGAAACATCATATCATTGGTCACAGGCTCGCCGAGTATCCGGGCAATCGCCTCTGGCGCAGCAAAAAACCACGCCTCGATCTCCGGCACGATTGCAATGACTTTGACGGGAATGGAACCGCCAGCTGCTTGGATCAATTCCTCTTTGCCACCGCGGCGTTCCTCGATCACGTCTGGGTCAGTGGAATGAGCTTGCATCACGACAACTACCGGTTTCTGCCGTCTAACAAGCACTGAGCGTGCTAGCGAAGAAATCCCCGTGGCGGCGACGATCTCGGCATCCTTCAATTCTTCCGGAGGAAGGATACGTTGAAGAAAATCGGCTTCGGCCGAGCTTTCAACAAAAACATAGACTTTTTTCATTGCATATTCCATTCGCTCAAATCAAGGTCTACAAGGCCGTCCTCACAGCAAACGCGAAGTTTCAGCCGCAGGTATTGGCAGATCCGTCCCTCGCTTATCGCAGTCTGCAAATCAGAACCCGACCAGAGCAAAACGGCCTGTGGCATCGTGAAATGCGCAAGATGGATCGCCGGGTCGGTGAACTCTTTCTTACAAAATACGAGGCCGATGGTCCCCGCGGGCCTTCGCAAGAGCTGATCTGCGCATTTTGGCGATAGCCCCGATTCCGACGTTAGCCTCCCAGCCCTTGCTTTCCACCAAGCATGAAAGTCCTGGCAAATGGACTGCGCCGTCAATTTCTTCCACTTTTGCGCCGAACAAGAACACTTCGTAGGGGTAACGCACGGTTGCTTTCTCAATCGGGTCCAGCTCAAAAGCCCGGATCACCAGATACTCGAGCGCTTCGCCGCTTTCCCAACCCGGAGTGGCGCCTGCCTGGATCGCTTTCCACAGAGCGCGAAGGCCGTTCCAATCGAGCAGTTTGATCTTGGCTTCCAATTCCGCGTGTGTCGCCATTTCAGCCGTCCTTGCCGCCAACACCAGGCCCGGTTTCGATCACCTTATCATATCATCCGCGCCGCATTGTAGGAATTGGAAATGGCTACACCTACAGCGAAGCGGGGCGAGTCCGACTGCTTCGCTTCAATGCGTGCCACGGCATCTGCCGCGGCATTGCGAACCCCCACATCGGCGTCCATGCTCAGCCCATGCAGGGCCGGCAACGCGGCTTTGGCGGCAGGGCCGATATTGCCCAGCGCTCCAGCGACTCTGGTTCGCACCCCCGCGTCCTTGTCTTTCAAGGCGTCGATCAGCGCAGGTACCGCCTCCTTGGCCTGTTGACCCATTCCACCAATGCTGTTGGCCGCGTTGATCCGCACCAGCACCGCCGCATCCCGCAGAGCTTCCTGCAAAAGTGGCACGGCCTCCGGACCGATAAGCGCCAGACCAAGCGTGGCATCAATCCGAACGTCGTCATTCTTGCTCTTGACCGCCTTGCCCAGCACCGGCAGCGCCGCTTTGCCGATCTTGCCGAGCGCCCAGGCGGCATGTTGACGTAGATTGGGTTTTTCGAGCGCGTCTGCCAATGCCGGCAGCGTGCGCTCCGCGTCGGGTCCAATGTGGCCGAGAGCAACGACCGCATTGGGGCCCACGTCCGGCGCCTTGATAGCGTTGACCAGGGCCGTGATCACGCTGTCCTCGCTCGATTTGATCTCCCCCAATGCCTGGGCCGCAAACAGACGCACTTTGAACGCTTTGTCTTTCAGCATGCCAGCCACCTCCGGCGCCGCCTTCTTGGCGGCGGGGCCGAGCTGGCCCAAGGCATAGACGACGGCCATGCGAACATCTTCTTCTTTGTCGTTGAGGCTGCCACGAAGCGCGGGCACGATAATATCGGCATCCTTTGGCATCTTGCCGAGTGCCAGCGCCGCCCTGGCGCGTTTGTCGGGTTCGGATGCTCTTAATTCGTTGAGTTGGTTGGCGACTTCCGCGTTGATTTGACCAGGTGAGCAACTCAAACCCACAGCGACACCGATGAGCAGGCAATGCATGGCACACTCTCCCAATGCCACGTGACGGGGGCGAGCGCGTGTCGGTGTTGTATTGAAGCGGCCTACGGGTGGATGCGGAGATTGAAGAAGAGAAAGATTAGGATGACGATTAAGAGTAGGAAGAGGATCAGGATTACGATGAAGATTACGATTAGGATGCATCGAGCCGCAATCGGTCCTTCTCCTAATCTTGCTCGTGCTCCTAATCCTCTTCCTAATCATAATCCTCATCCTACTCTTACTCTTCTTCGAATGGGCTCACTCCTTCGCCGTAATATCCACCGCCAGCGGCTGAACCCACCATCGTTCATCCGTGTTGTAGTACAGATACGCCCTGCTCGCCGGAGCCCGATACTGGCCAGGCACCTGGCAGACGATGTTGAAATTGACTTCGTGCTTGGCGGCGGTGCCCAAGCCGCGCCAGTACAGCACCAGCTCGCGGCCGCGGATTTCGAAGGCGTCGATCTTGCCCGCCAACACAAGGTTGCGCAGCTCTTGCAAATCGGTCGGCACCGCGCAGCCGCCCGGCAGGCCGATGATCGCCACTGCCATGCCTTGCTCCTGACCGCTGACGTTCTCCAGCATGGCCGTCACCCTGAGCGACTCGCCTTCCTTGGCTGTGCCGGCCGCTATTTTGGTGGTCAGCCGCACCGGACAGGCGTCCTTGTTGGCTGGGGTCAAGGCCATGTAGGACCAGGTCAATGTGTGCGGGAAAGCGTTGCCGCCGGTGATCTCGACGCGGATCGTGTTCTCACGCGGCGCGAGCGCCTTGTCGTCGGGCAATTCGACGATGAGCGGATCGGTCGTCCCGGCCGGGAACGCCTTGACGGCCAGCGGTCTGTCGCGGCCGTTGACGAAGAGCCGTAGCTCGCCGGCCTCGGCCGTCTTCTTGTTCTCCCGCGTGTAGGCGATCAAGGCCTTGAGCGCCAGGATCGTCGATTGCGTCGAGCCGTAGCCGCCGTAACCGCCGCGGTTCTTGCCGATCCACTCCGCACCTTGGCGGATGCTGTCGCCAAATTCGTTCGGCTGGCCGGCTTGCAACCAGGCCAGCAGCGCCAGCGATGTCGTCTCAATCGCCAATTGGGTGCCGCCTGAATGGGTGATGCTCGTTTCCTTGGCCATCAAGCTGCCGTCTTTGTGCTTCGCCGCTTGCAGCTTCTTGAGCAACGGCAAGGCCTGGGCAGTTTGGCCACGCTTGATCAGGCTGAGACTGGCCAGTGCCAGCATATAAGGATCATCGGAGCGATTGGCGTTGGCGACCACCGTTTCGATTTCCAGACGGATGTCTTCTTTGACGCCGGCTTCGCACAGCGCCCACACGATATAGGCGTCGGTGATCTGCGCAGGCGCCCGGCCGAATTGATCGATGGCACGTTGATTGCGAAGGAAGCCGCCTTTCTTGTCGCGCTGCTTGAGCAGGTATTCCTTGGTCCGTTCGAGCATGGCTGGATCGACTTTTTGATATTTCGCCATGTCGATGAACTGCAAGAGGCCATAAGCGGTGAGGGCCTCGTGCGGCGGCGCGGTCTGGCCGAACCATTCATAGCCTTCCTTCTTGGCCTTGGTTGCCGGGTCGATGCACTCGAAGGCGATCAGTTTGCCGTAGCCGTTGTCGAGCAAGAGGCGTGCCCGCTTCTCGATGTCGGGGCGGACTTGCCCGCTTTCGCGCAGGTAATCGAGGATCATCACGTTGGGATAATTGCTCGACGAAGTCTGCTCGAAGCAGCCGCCCGGCTCGCGGAGCAATGCTTCCAGACCCTTTTGCAAATCGGCCAACGTGGACGGGAAGGCCTGCACATGCAGCTTGAGGGTGCCCGGAACCCACTGGTCGCGCCGCGCCGGCAACTGGACGACATGGTCAACGGCGCCCTTCAGCATGCCGCTGTGCTTGCCCGTGACGGGGAAGCCTTCAGGGACGATCTTGAAGCTGCGTTCGATGCTGTCCATGCCGAACGGCTCGGACAGGCCGAAGATGCGGATTTTTGCATTGCCCTGGACGACGCTGGGCTGCAGTTCAAAGACCTTGCGGAGGCGTTTGTTGGGGCCGAGGGCCACCACGGCATCGGCGTCCGTGAGCAGCTTGAGGTTGGCCGCCTCGACGCTCAGCTTGACGTCGCGGTTCTTTTCAGTGTCATTGGTCAGGGCGACAGCGACGGCGATTTTGTCGGTGTTGCTGATCTCGATCGGCAGCCTGGCGTCGAGACTGAACGGCAGCCGGGAGGCGAGGTCCTTGGTGACCGCGCCGAGTTGGCCGCCGCCGGTATGGCCCCACACTTTGACTTCAAACTGCGTAACAGCGTCGGATAGCTCGAAGCTGATGGACTTCTCGCCCTCGCCGGGCAGGACCAGGGCGGGATGCCACAGGAGCGTTTCGGCGAAATCGCTGCGGATGTTGTCGGGCGAAGTCTTGTGCTGGTGGGCGTATTCACGCAGGGCGAAGGCTTCGGCTTTGGCGAGAGCGGGGAGCATTTTTGGGGCGGGGGAAAACCCGGGTGTTCCATCTATATCTGCTAGAGCTTGGAGTGCTCTTCCACCGACGCCGAATCTCCCGTCCATGCGGTCTTGTTTCGCCTTATCTGTTGCATTCATCGGTCCCCAGCCCTGTCCACCGCCAAACGCCTGGGGGTCGCGTATCACGACGGGTTCGCCCATTACACCTGGCCTTTTGTCGAAAAGGAATGATCTAAATAGATCCTTCTCACGGTCCCTCATCTCCTCCACTATTTCCACCCCCGCCTTGGCATTCATTGGACTTGGTCGCAACGTACCTGCTGGCTCTAAGCCAGGCGGAGCTGCCTTAGTAACCACTTTTGTGGCCATGGGACCTGACACGAATGCGTCTTGGTTAGCCGCAAATCCGCGACGCGTGGGGGCTAGCGGGGCAACTTTCGCTTGATCTTGATCAAAGCCAGCCTTGAATCCTTCCATGACAACATCGCCTTCCCAGCCCGGCCCAGGAACATGTCTGCCGGGAGCTTTTGCTTGCCAGGCCAGTCGTGTTGTCTCTGCCTCCGTTGCCGATTCTTGTTTTGCAATCTGGCTGACCATCCATATCCATCCCCCCACAACAACAATCGCGAAGCACGCCAGAGCTCCGGCAAGCAATTGGCGCCAGATTGCGACCTTCCAACTCCTGCACGCAGCAAAACCATTCCTACGAGAACCAACAAAACGGCCACGGCAAGACAAGCCGCGACAGATGGACCAAACTTGCCAATGAGACCAAACTTGTCGATTGTCGCCTTGAATGCGTCGTCTTTGGCTCGTGCATGCTCGGCAATGGACTTCTTTTCAGCAAGGGCTGCGTCAAGTGTCGCCCTTTCCTTCTGTGCCGCGAAGATTTGAGTCCCCTGCAGAGCCTCCTTGGCGGCCAACGCCTGTTGCAGCATCACGTGTCTTGCCGCAGTGGTGTTGATCAACCTCGCCGCTACCTTGGTGACAAACGTCTCCTGCACTAGTTGCTGCGGCGCCTGTCCATTGACCGCCAGCAACCGCCCAGAATCATCTTTGAACGCCGGCAAAATCTTGTTGCGTTCAGCAGGCGACTTCTGCTCGATGAACCGCCTCCAACCCTGCGTGCCGAGCAGCAGATCGAGCGCAGTACTGCCCCTTTGCCACGTCAAACCCCAGCCCGTCGACCGATTGTTCCCGCAGCAGTACGTCGGCGTATTCAAGATCCTCCGGCCCGCGCACCTCGCTGGTCAGCAGGAAATGCGTCGTCAGCGAGCGTGCAGTGCGGTCGTTGCGGAGTTTCAGCACGCTCCTGTCCACCACGGAGATCAACACAATGGCCGGTGCCGGCTTGTTGTGCTGATCGGTCGCTTTGAGCGACAGGGTCACCCGCTCGCCGGGCGTATACGATTTCTTGTCGGTGAAGATCTGCAGATTGAGCTTGTCGGGCGAACGGCGGTAAAGCAGCCGCTCGGCGATTGGTTTGAGTGCGTTTTCGTCGCCATTTTCCATCTCAAAGACTGTGACCCGATAGACGCCGCCCACTTCGGCCGCCGGCTTCAGGCTCAGCGGCAGCGGTTTGCCGGCCTCTACTGTCACGGTCTGAACGTCCAGCAACTGGCCACGGCAATACGCCCCCACCAGCAGCTTGCGAGCCTTGTCAGGGCTGCTGAGAACGATATCGATCTGGTTGGTCACCACACCCTGAACGAGATGCAGCACCACGCCGCCGTCTTGCACTGGCGGCAGCAGAAAGCGTCCTTCGATCGGGGCCGGGGCGTCGATCTTGAGCTCGTAGCGCTGCCCCGATTTGGGCGTGAAATCAAATCGGCCCATGCCCTGGTTGACGCCGATTTCCTTGTCGTCGCTGAATGTCCGGGCAACGGCCACCTCTTGGCCGTTTTGATCGACGATTCGCCCGCGCACCTCGGCGGGTTTGCCCAGCGGCGTTTTCGCCTGCCAGTAGACGCGATTGACCGTGCCGGCAATCAGCTCGCCGCCTTCGGGATAGAAATCAATACTGAGCTTGTTGAGCACAATCGGAATCGGCTCGACGGTCGTTTCTATGTTGGCGCCGTCGGTGAAGGTGACCGACAGAACGCCTTCGCCGCGGTCGATCCTGGCGGGCAGCACAAATTGGACGATGCATTGGCCACGCTCGTCGGTCGCCAGCGGGGCCTTGGTCACGACCTGGCAGGCGACGCCGTCCACCTGGGCGTCGATGCTCACCGGCAGCTTGGCCAGGACGCGGCCGCCCTCGACGGGCAGCCACCTTGCAAGTCGCCGTCACCGTGTCACCCGGCCCATACGATTTGCGGGTGAAATCGACATCTTTGTAAAGACGCGGGGCCTGGTAGCGGTTGACGATGATCTTGCGCCGCTCGGTGGGGAAGCGCTCGTAGGCGTCGCTGACGATCAGCGTGTACTCGCCGCCGGGCAGGTCGGGATGCAGGCGGAACGAGCCGGCGCCGATGCCCTTGATAGCAGTGCCGTCAGAGCCGAGCAGGGGATTGCCGTCTGACGCCTTGAGCCTGGTCCCGCCGATCATCTGGGCGGGTTGGCCGGTCACCGGATCGAACACCTCGACGTTTTGCTCCTGGCCGCCCATCGCCTTGACCAGCCGGAAATTCAGGACGAAATCATCGTCGGCCGGCTTGAGGCTGAATCGCTCCAGCGTCAGCGAGCGGAAATGGACCACCTCGCCGGGGCGATAGAGCGGCCGATCCGTGGTCAGGTGCGTGACAAAGAGCGACGTGACCAACGGCAGCATTTCGTCCATGATGATCTGCTGCGAATTGCCCGCCTCCCTGGCGAGCACGCGCAGGCTGAGCTGAGTGCCGGGCCTCAGCGGCAAATTGGCCGGCAGGACGAAATCATTGCGGCCTTCCAGGAGTGCCATGCGGGCCACCTCGGCCTTGGTTTTGTCATCGACGACCAGGGCGACGAGCTGAATTTCCTTGTCCTTGCCGACGTCAACGCGGCGTTTCGCCTCGATGGAAATCTGGTTGGCGCCGCCGGCCTGCAGCGTCTTGGGATGGCTGACGACGAACTGAACCGGCTTGCTGTCGAATTCCCGTTTGACGCGGTTGAGCTCTTCGCGGTATTGGTTTTCGACCGCCCTGAGCTGCTCCTGGATTTTGTTGATCTCGATTTGCGAAGCGTTGAACTTGGTCTGTTCCTCCTGGAGGAATTGGTCGCGCTGCCGTTGAGCGCTGGCCACGTCGGATTGGGCCCGGCTCATGGCGCTGCTGTGCTGATGCCAGGACAAGCCGATGTAACCCGCGCCGCCCACCGCGACCAGCAGGCAAGCCGCGACAGCCCATCGGCTAGCGCTAAACCGCGCGGGCCGCTTGACCGTCTGCTTGCCCACGCCCGGCTCAAAGCGCACGCTAGGAAACGGCGTCTTGGCGGCCTCCGCGAGCAGCATTCTGCTGTTGCCGCGCCTTATCAAGCGCCGCGCGGCAGTCGGCACACCCGTCAAGATGGGCGACAAGGCCTTGACGCTCGGTGTCTTCAAGGGCCCCATACAAGTGATGGAGCAATTTCGATTGGCAAGCTTGGCAATTCATCATGTTCGTACCCCAGTATGAGGCCACAGCATTTGGGCCTTTTTTCGTGTTTTCGGGTTTCGTGTTTTCGTGATTCTCTTCTTTAGCCAAGAAGTTTCCGCAGTTTATCCAACGCACTCCGCATCTGCGTTTTGACCGTACTGACGGGTATATTCCGCATCTCGGCGATCTGCTCGTAGGTCAAATCGCCGTTCTGGCGCAGCAGAAAGACTTCCTTCTCCTCGTCGCGCAAATGCAGGATCGCCATGCGGAGCTGTTCGAGCGATTCCTTGAGTTCGAGCGTTTGTCCGGGTGGAGTCTCGTTGCAGGCCAGCATAAATTCCTCCCCGCGCAGCGGCTTCATGCGCCTGCTCCAAGCGCTGCGGCGCATGTCCTTGGCTGTGTTGAAACAGACGCGAAAAATCCACGCCCGCAGGTTGGCGATGTCGGCCACCTGATCGCGGGCCCCCCAGCATTTGACGAACGCCTCCTGAGCGGCGTCCTGGGCGTCGTCGCGGTTGCCAAGCACAAACAGCAGCGTGCTGATCAGCTCGTCGCGCAGCTCGTTGAAGGTGCTGACGAGCAGCGCAGCGGCCTCGGCCACGCGCTCGGCGTCGGACGAATCCATCCGGTGCTGCTTGATGTTGGCCATGCTACCACCGGAAAAGACGAGAATGGGTGGGAAAAAGTTTGGACGGCGGTGGAAATTGTTTAGTAGGTCCCGCCTGCCGGGCGGGACCTGGTCGCGGCCAAGATCCAATCTGGCGCACGCAGCGTCGGAATGGCCCAGGTCCCGCCCGGCAGGCGGGACCTGGTCGCGGCCAAGATCCAATCTGGCGCACGCAGCGTCGGAATGGCCCAGGTCCCGCCCGGCAGGCGGGACCTGGTCGCGGCCAATATCCAATCTGGCGCACGCAGCGTCGGAATGGCCCAGGTCCCGCCCGGCAGGCGGGACCTACTTCGGCCGTTCGCATTTCATGCGGTTGTCTTATGCGTTTTGCGGTCGGAGAAACAAAACTGCCCGCGAAACCGATGAGGGTTCGCGGGCAGCGGCATTATGGCTTGAAGCGTCGCAGGTCACTTGCTTGGCGACTTGGCGTCCTTTTTCACAAAATCGCTGACCAATGTTGCGCCGGCCGGAGTCTGCCTTGAGTCCAGCACAGCGATCCCGTAATCGCGAAGAATGAAGCGAATTGCGTATTGGTTTTCGATTAACTGGATCGCGGCGGCTAGGGACACCGGATTCGCCAACTTGAGGTTAATTTTTGGGTATTCGCCCTGGCTTTGCTGCAATATGAGGTTGACGCCTTTGATATCCTTCTTCAGCAATGTCTCCTGAAAATGCGCGACCACGTCCTTCAGCGGCAAATCCGCAAATTCAACATTGACCGCGGCAGCCAAGGCCCTGCAGCTGGTCGGGATAGGGCAACTTGGGCGTTGGTGCTGCCGGCTCAGGGCCATCTGTGCGTTTGCTGTTTCGCCGGTCAACAAGGTATTTGGCGACAAGTTCCTGGATGTCCACGGGAGCATAAACCATGACCTGATTTACACCGATGGCCGTTACACGAAGCTTGGGGTCTGCCGTCATTATTGCCTGCAGCGTGTTGGTGACCTCCTCGGCATCGCCATTGACGGTATAGGTTTTCAGTATTGACGGCCAATCGGCTCGCCAGCTGGAAACAGATTTCCTTCCAACCACTGCGGTCAGCTCGGCTTCTTTCATCTTGAGCTCGGCGTCGTACTTTGCCACCGAGACTTCCGCGTCGCCGATGTCCGTGTCGGAAACGGGATTAGTGCCGGAAGATTTCAGCCGCATCAATGTGTTCAATCTTTTTTGTGTCTCGCGCAAAATGGAGCGAGTCGCCTCAATGTTGCCGCGCAGAATCGTGATCTTCCCAAGGACCTGCTGCCGCACGCGATTGAGCTCAGCTTCCGCATGACGAACCGACGTTTCCATGACGAGGATGTCAGGATTGTTTTTTAGCGCAAAGTCCGTAAGTGTCGCAATGGGAGTGGTCGATTCGGTGCTGGGCTTGAGAAAGTCCTTGGTGCTCTTACCCAGCAAATACGGCCATTCCTGCTCAAGCTCCAACAGTTCGCCATTGTATTTGGCAACGCTAACTTCCGCATCTCCTATGTCGACATCCGAGACAGCACCCCCAGTCGTGGCGCGTAATCGCATTAGACTTTGCAACCTCTTCTTGGTTTCCCTCAAAACGACCGCAGTGCCGGCAATTTCGAGGCGCAAGCTGGTTATCCTGGCGACGACCTTTTGGCGGACGCGGTTGACTTCAGCTTCCTTCTCGCGAACTTTCGCTTCCGCAACGAGGATGTCGGGGTTAAATTTGAGGGCATGGCTCAGCATGTCCTCCAAGGTGGTAGGCGGGGTATGTTCCTTGCGGAGTTCGGTGTACATCTTCTCCAGGGCTTTGGCCAGCGATGATGCGCTACCTTTATCGAGTTTGTACTCGACCGGTGGGTTAGTTTTTTTTTGCTCCGCTGGAGGTGGCTTGGTGTCGCCGGTCTTTGGGGGCTGCCCGTCGACGGATGGAGGTGGGGTTTGCAACAGACAAGTTGCCAGGAGGAACGCAGTCACAACACTGTTCATGGCTTTTCTCCTTTTCGTCGGTCTTTCTTGATGGCCTTGACCAGCCAACTATCCTCCGGTTGCACTTCCAACGCCGCCGGCCCTCCCGCGTCGAGGGACGCAGTGTAGCAGCGCAGCGCCGCGGCATAATCCTGGCGTTGCTGGAGGTAAAGGTCGCCGGCAATCCGCAGCTGGGTTGACCGCTGGTCGGGATTGGCCTGGGCCAGCATTTCATGCACTTCGGGGCGATCGGGCTGTGGCGCTGGATTTTCCGGCTCGGCTTTTGCCAGGCCGGCCGCCGGTTCCTGGATGATCGTGACAGTCCGCGGCGGCAACAGCCACATGGTCGCTAACCCAGCAACGTAACAGGCCGCTGCCATGCCAGCAACCGCGAGGTAACGAAGCCGCCGGCGACGGCGCAGCAGGTGGGTGGTCTTTTGCCGCAGTGCGCTTTGCAGGGCGTCGTTGGCATCGCAGGAGAAATTGCTGTCGAGGAAATCGTCGAAGGGGTCGGTCATAGTAGAGGTCTCCTGTTGGCGACCCCTGCCGGCTTGCCCGCCAGGTGAAGGAGTTCGGTGGCTAACAACCCGTCTGCCTGGGGCCGCGACCCCTGCCGGACAAGCCGGCAGGGGTCGGCGTGGGGCGTTTGGCGTGGGTGTTAGCCGCCGAACTCGTTCACCTGCCAGCAAGCTGGCAGGGGTCTCATTTGTCCAATCTCATCCACGCCTCCCGAAACGCCTCCCTGGCCCGACTCAGCAGCGATTCCACAGCTTTTTCCGTCTCGCCCCAATCGGCGGCAATGCCGGCCACGCTGCGTTGCTCCAGGTATTTCGCTCGCAACACTGCCTCATGCCTTTCGGACAATGCGGCCAGTGCCTCGGCGATGCGTTCCTTGTCGGCATGCTCACTCCCGCACGCTGCGGCTTCGGAACCATCCAGAGGCACTGTCGGAGCAGCCCGGCGCAGGGTGCGCAGATGATTGCGGATTAGGTTGGCCGCGATGCCGCGCAGCCAGGCTGCGAAACTGGCCTGGTCCGGGTCGAACTTGGCAATACGGCGCACCGCCGTCAACCAGGTTTCTTGCACCACCTCGTCGGCAACGTCACGCAGACCGGCACAGCGCCAACACACATACCGGTACAGGCCGGCAAACGACTCATCATACCAACTCTGCCAGGCGCGCTCGTCGCCAGCAAGCACAGCGCTGCGCAGGCCGCGTTCACGCCAGACACGGTCTTGCATAGCGCTCCTCGGCGGCGGTTGGGCTATGGTCTTATTGTCCGCGGGGTGGAAAATCCTTCGGAGGAACTTGAAGAGTGAAGAGTGAAGAGTGAAGAGTGAAGAGTGAAAAAAGTTCTTCCAATCTGCAATCCTCAATCTGCAATCCTAAATCCACAGCTTCACCTTATCCCTCAACGACGCCGGCAGCTTCGCCTCCACCACGCGCCGCACTTCATTGGGATGATAGCGCGTGCTGAAGTGGGCGCAGATGATCAGCTCGTTCTTGAACCGATCGGCCCGCTCGATGAAGTCGTCGAGGTGCATGTGGCCGAACTTGTGGATCTTCTCGCGGCGATGGTTGGGGCGGATGAAGCTCAGCTCGGTGATCAGGATCTTGGCCTCGAACGCGGGCGGATAGGCGTCGAGGCCGGCCGGGCTGGTGTCGCCGGTGTAGCAAACAGCGGCGTGCGCACCTCGCGCGTGACCTCCATGCCGGACAGGCGCAGGTCGCGAATCTTGTCGCCGGGCAGGCCGAGATACTCCTCCTTGAGCTTGTGCCGGCGATCCCAGACGAGATAGCCGACGCGACGGAATCGTGTGCGTCGTGCGCGAACACGGTGACCACGTGCTCGCGCGACAGCCCGATCTCCTGGCCGGCCGTGACGCCCGTGAGCTGGCAATGCATGCGGCCGCGGTCGAGCCGTTGCATGATCAAGCAGCAGCCGTTGAACGTCCTCGACGGCTTCCTCGGGCAGATAGATTTGCGGCGGCTCCATCTTCATCATGCGCCGCCGGGCCACGTAGACCGGCAAGGCGGCAACGTGGTCGAGATGGGTGTGCGTGAGCAGCCAGGTCGGCGTGCCCATGAAGTCCCACGGCTGGGCGCCGAGGTCGAAGCCGATCTTCAGCTCGGGAATCCGCCAGTAACTTTGCACGGCGGCGCGCGAATAGCCCTCGATCGTCATGCCCGCGTGGTGGTGGGTCAGGTAAGGAGCGTTGTCGACGATGGGTTCGAGGCCTTTGGCCATGGATGTCGCAATCAATGTTAGTGGTCTGTGGGGCACTGGTTAGGGTACAGGACACGCGGCGCCCAGACTAGGTTCTCGGAAGAGTGAAGAGTGAAGAGTGAAGAGTGAAGAGTGAAGAGTGAAGAGTGAAGAGTGAAGAGTGAAGAGTGAAAGGTGCGGGGCGAAGGATTTTCGCGGTTCGGTAACATTACTGTGTGGGGCCAGCGTGTTTTTTGAAAAGCGGTATGCATGACACACGGGCGAATGATGGATTTTGACGCCGGTTGGCGCGAGCGGGCGCTGCGGGGGGATGCTGCCGCGGTGCAAGCGTTGGCCGACGTGGCGCTGCAGCCGCTTTATGCCTTTTGCCTTTACCGCGTTGGACGCAATGAGCATCTGTGTGAGGAAGTGGTTCAGGAAACGCTGCTGCGGGCTTTGCGCGACGTGGGCAATTATGACCCAGCACGTGGCGGCAACAATATCTTCGCCTGGCTGACCGGCCTGGCACGCAACGAGATTCATCGCGTGCTGGGCCGGGAAAGGCTGGGCATGACACTGGAAAAACTCTGGGCCAATGTCGACAGGGAGCTGCTTGCGGTATTCGCCCGCCTGGAATCGGAACCGTTTGCCGACGACCTGCTGCAGCGCGAAGAGACGCGCGACCTGGTCAACGCGACGATGGCCCAGCTGCCGCCGCATTATCGTGAGGCGCTCGAGGCCAAGTACGTCGACGGCAAGTGCGTGCGTGACCTGGCGGCGCAGTGGGGTTCGTCGGAAAAGGCAGTCGAATCGCAATTGACACGGGCGCGTAAGGCGTTTCGGGCGGCGTTTTTGACGCTGTCGCGGAATATCGGCGCGGAAGTTTTCGTTTAGCCGCGACCCGGAACGCCAGCGCAGGGGAGCGCGGGAGTTCACCACAATTTGGAAACCAACATGCAACCACAAAATATCGCCGATCAAAACATCGAGCGCCTGCTCGAGGCCGCCTACCAGCCTGCGTTGGCTGATCCGCAATTCGTCAAAGAAGTCACGGCACGCCTGCATGCCGCGGCCCAACGTCCCTCGCCCGAGGCCGAGCATCTTCGCAAACTGCGCTGGCGTTTGGGCTGGACGATGGCCGTGGCGGCGTGCGCGGCAGTGGTCATGCTGATCATCCATGCGGCGGATAGGCCGCAAAAAGTGCAGCCTACGCAAGACCATGCGATCGTACAAAAGCCCGATCGGCCGCTGGCAGCGCGAAATCAGTGCGGGGCTAACTCCACGAGCGCGGCCGGCGGCAGCTCCAGACGTCCCCATCCCGGTCGGCACTTTGCTGGAGACCAGTGAGGGCCAACCGCGCCGTGTCGTTCTAGCCGACGGGTCGGCGCTTTACCTCAACTCCGGCACGCGAGTCCAATATCTGGCCGAGCGACAGGTGAGGCTGATGCAAGGCGAGCTTTACGTCGAAGTCTCGCCGCGGCAGGCCGGCAACGTCGGTGCCACCTTCATGGTCAAGACGCCGGATCGTGTTATGCAGGCCCTCGGCACACGATTCAGCGTTTGGGCCGACGGCTCCAAAAGCGGCGTTGCCGTCACGCAGGGGACAGTGCAGGTTAGCGGCCTGGAGGCGCTCGTCCATGCTGGCCAGCAATTGACGCCTGGCGCGACAGCTCCGCAAGCAGCGCCGCGAGCCTCTCATGCTTTGCAATGGATGCGTGAGCTGATGACGGATGCCCAGTCACCCCTGGTGCCAGCCAGCGATCGCGCCGGCGGGGCCCTGGTCGTCGTCGATCCCAACGGTCAGGAAATGCGGCTGACGTTGCGCAAATTCCACGTTGATGTCCACATCGAAGACGGCTTCGCGCGGACCACCATCGATCAGACCTATTTCAACGAGACCTATGGCAGGCTCGAAGGGACGTTTTACTTTCCGCTGCCGCCGGATGCCACGCTGTCGCGGCTGGCGATGTATGTCAAGGACGGCAACCAGTGCAAGCTGATGGAAGGCGGCATGGCCGAGCGCGAGCATGCCCGCAACGTCTTCGAGACGATCATGTACATGCGCCGCGACCCGGCCCTGCTGGAATGGGTCGACGGCAGCACCTTCAAGATGCGCGTCTTCCCGCTCGAAGCCCGCGAGGAGAAACGGCTCATTCTCAGCTATACGCAAAAACTGCCAGCGCTCTACGGCACCGCGACTTATCGTTTTCCGGCGGGGCACAGCATGGCAGGTGTGGGCGAGTGGTCGTTCGAGGCACGCGTTAAAGACGGATTTGCGAGGAGGCTGACGTCCTTCAGCACCAGCCATCCGAGCATGCTGGCCAGGAATGACGGCATGGATAGGGTGCTTTCGGTTAAGGAGAAGAACGCGACGCTCAAGAAGGATGTCGTGCTGCAGATTGTCGATCCGTCGGCGGGGCCGAGTGCTGAAGACGTGGCACGCGTGTCCACTTTTACGCAGGACGGGGCGCAGTACGTCATGGCGTGTTATCGCCCGAAGATGGCCAGTCAGCCGGCCCGTGAGCGGCGCGATTGGGTGGTGCTGTATGAGGCATCGGCCAATCGCGATCCGTTGCTGGCCCGCGCCAGATCGACGTGATTCGCGGCTTACTTCAGAACGCGGAGCATGATGATACGTTTAGGGTCGTGGCAGTGAATACTCGTGTGCATTGGGCGGACGCGAAGCCGCAAGCGGCAGTCGCGGACAATATCGAGGAAGCGATGAGGTTTCTCGAAGGCGTTCAGCTCATCGGAGGCGCTCGATCTGGGTCAGGCGTTGAGCGCGGTCGAGCCGGTTTTGAAGAGCGCCGGGAACCCGGTGCTGCTCCATGTCGGTTCGGGCATCGCCACCATTGGCTTGCGCGATGACGCGGCGCTGGCGAAGCTTATTCCGTTGAACGCACGCTACGTCGGCGTTGGTGTCGGTAAGCAGTGGGGCAGGGCGTTCATGAAGCAGGCGGCGGATCGGACGGGCGGTTACTTCACGCAGATCAATCCCGACGAGGCGATCAACTGGCGGGCTTTCGATTTGCTGGCGACGCTGAACACGCCGCGAATGCTGCAGGTGAGCGTGGCGGATAAGGACGGGCGAGTTTCGTTTTTGACGGAAGCCGCGATGCTGTCGCAAGGCGAGGAGATCTGCGCCGTGGGCCGGATCGACCTGGCGAAGAAGAATGAGTTTCCGAAGACGTTGATCGTCAAAGGCAAGCTCGGCGACAAGGACTTTGTGAAAGAGATCGCGATAGTCGATGGGCGTGACGGTGCCGGCTATTTGCCCCGGCAGTGGGCCAAGCTGGAGATTGACCGATTGCTGGCGGAGGATGCCGACAAGAACAAGGACGCTATTATCGCGCTGAGCAAGCAGTCGTATGTGATGACGCCGTTTACGTCGCTCTTGGTGCTGGAGACGGAGGCGGATTACGAGAAATTTAAGGTGGACCGCGGCCGCAAGGATCACTGGGCGATGTATGGGTGCCCGGAGCGCATTGCGGTGGTGCAGGAGTGGGGGAACAGGGCGGCGGCGAGCGCGGCCAAGGATGCGTGCGACCCGCGCGAGGTGATGGCGACGATTCTGGTAAGGGTGCCGCCGCGGATTATGCAAAGTAGCAGCCCGCCGCAATACCAAACGAACTGGGTGACGGCGGTGAGCGCGGATGTCTTGTACGCGGGGGCTGCGGCGTTTCCGTTTGGAAACAGAACCGTCGAAGAAAATGACAAAGGGTTTTTGGATGATGGGAATAAATGGCAATTTGGCATGGACACCAAGGGACCTCGACCGGGGGAGTCCGCGCAAACATTAAGCCGGGCCCTCCAAAAAATGTACTTGCCGGCATTTGATAATCGGTTGCAAGTGGTCCCGCTCATACCCCAGGACATGATAGGGCGCCAGGTCGATGTCAAAATTGGTCCGGGAGGCTCCAAGGGCAGCTTCGGCCGCGTGGATGGTGGCATCAATGGGACCCCAGGCAGCATCGACCGCGTGGGTGGTGGCTTCTTTGGGATTGGCCGCAACCCGTTCGAAGCCATGGGTGGCTTCAGCGGGGGAACTGCCGGATACACCGCAACCGACCTCAAATCGATCCGCTCCTCGATTGTCTTTGGCAGCGGGGGGATTGGCACCAGCGGCGTTAACAGCGGCTTGGCATTTGGTGTTGACCGTCCCGACCTTCGACGGGACGAAATCAAGCCCGGACAGCGTCTGGCGAATTTCAATCCATTGGAAATCCTGGAATTAGAAAAAGCCTTTAAGCTTGGTACGCGCCGGGTTCTCGGTCAACCAATTCTGAAGTCCATTCCTATTCCGACAGGGAATGCAGGAGAGGTGGCGCGGATTCTCGGAGGGGTGTATCGGGACAGCCCGACCGTGCGGATAACTGCTGCTGGCAACAAAATCTTGGTTTATGCGTCTCCTTCAGAGCAAACGGACATTGCTGCATACTTCCGCGAGTTGGTAGCACCATCACAAGCAATTCTTTATGTCCCACCTACGTTTACGGCCCACGCCCGCATTTTCGACGACCTGCTGTGGTACGCCCCCGGCATGAACACGTCCATGGCCGACGTCGCGGCGGTGCTGGAAGCGGAGACCAAAGTAAACCCGGAGGCCAAACAAGGAACCATCGATCCCGCGGCGCGGCGGCTGATCGACAAGGCCCGCGCCTCCGGTTGGCGGCAACTCACCGTGGACGCCATCGGCCGGCAACCCGCGTTTGACGTGTATTTCAACGGCGAGGGCCATTTTGCCATTGATCGTTTGCTGGAATGCGGCTTGCGTGAGCAAGTCATCTGCGACGGCAAAATACTGTGGCATATTTATCCGGAAATTGGCCTGGGCGCCAAACGGGCCGTCAGCCGATTCCACCGCGAGGATCTCCTGGCGATTGTGCCGTGGCTGGTGGCTAGCGCCGAGGATCTGGCCCAAGGATGCGACGTGCGGCTGGTGGAAAACGGCGTCGTGGGCATCCTGCCGCAAGGGGCGGACAAGGCTCGCGATGAAGATGGCAAGCCGCGGCAGTACCTGCAGCTCAACTTGGTTTTTGATGCCGACGGACGCTTGGCCGAACGCCAGGTCATGGTGATGCCCGAGAAAAAGACCATCGCGCGCTGGCGCTATGGCGACGACGGCGCCATCACCGTGGTCGATCCGGCCAATCACAAAACAGTTGAACAACTGAAATTGAAAGTCTCGGAGGCCAGAGCACCGAACCTCAACCCGGCGTTGAAGGATATTGTGGTGGTGCCGATGCCGCTACGGTCGCCGGCATACTTGGAGTCCAAGCTTTCAGGCGAAATGGCCGATTATGACGAGGATCTGGCCATTAGTAGATTGGCAAGCGCCTGTGCCACGCTCGATCCGGTCTACGGTGAAATCCTCCACCTGACGCGTTTTCACAACAAGGGCGATAACCGCATCGGCTTGGCAGTGCTGTTGGCTAGCGCCGGCAGCAAGACGATATGGCCCCAAAACAGTCCCCGGACGCCGCTGGCCATCTATCTCACTAGCCGGTTTGAAAAAGGCGAGATCAGCAACATAGGCGGCCCTTTGGAGGGTTTCACCCAGCGTCTGAACAGGTTCCGCGCGGTGTGGAACGAGGCCGATGCCCGAAAAAGGCTGCAAACGCTTCAAGGCATTGTCAAATCGCCCGCGCCGTTGGCAGTCTTCGATTGGGCTTTAGTGGCGCGGATGTGCCGAGCTGGTGTGAGCGCAGACGCAACCTTGCAGGATGCCCTGATCGACGCCTCCAAGGTTTTCAAGGACGATCCAGGCCTGAGTTATGCTGCCCGTTTTGAAGTTGCCCATGCCATTTTCAAGAGCGGCAACACAACGGCAGGGCGCGAGCTTTATCGCGAGCTCTATCTCGACTCGCTTGGAACGCGAATCTTGCCGCCCATTGACAAGGGCTTCCGCGATGCACTGGCCGCGCCAGGCGACAAGGGGCCAACCTACGCCGATTTGATGCGCCAGGCGGCCACGATGCTAGTCAAACACGATCACCGTTCGGAGTTATTCGGCTTGGCCTGGCAAAACGCTGCGTTGGGCGACCTAGGCATGGCCAACGAAATCCTCGCCAAGGCAGTGGCAGTTTGTGAGCCGACTGCGGAGCGTGACCTCGCCCGGCTGGCGGCGCTGCAGCTTTACCGCCAAACCGGCCAGGCCGTAGAGGCCGACAGGATGCTGCAATTGCTGCTCGCCCAGGAGCCGTACAAGAGCGACCCGGCACTGTGGCGCGTGGCGGCGGAAATGGCTGCCCAGCGCAAGCAATCGGCGCGCGTGGCCTTGTGCATGGAGCAGACGCTCGAACTGTCATTCCGCAACTTGCCGCCGGTGGTCAATTTGCAGGCGATCCGTAACGATTACACGACATTGCTAACGTATTACCAGCAGATGGCCGATGCCTTCGCCCTGCTGGAAAAGGAGCCGACACGAGATTTCATGGCCAAGGTGATACGGGCAGCGGATCGCTGGCGATCGCTCGAACCCGATCCGACGCAGCCTTGCCAGATGGCGGCGAAAATCCTGCAAACGGTCGGCGCCACCGAATTGGCATGGGATTATTTGACGACGCCAATCGGCATGAAACCGAACGAGGCCAAGCCGTGGTGGGACCTGGCCAAGGCACTCGCGGCCGACGGCAGTCTGACCTTGGCCGATCGGGCATTCGCACAGGCGTTCGAGGCGGAGCCGACCAATGCACAGATTCTCTGGGAACGCGCGGCAAGCCTGGAGCAAGCAGGCCGCCGGGCGGAGGCGAGAAGCGTCTACCAGAAGTTGGCGGAGGGGCAATGGCAGGAGCGGTTTCGGTGGATGCAGAACGAGGCCAAGCAAAAAAACCAATGATGTCCAGCGCGGTGTGTCAAACGTGTTGCCGGCAGCGGTTGTCCATCAACCCGATGCAAATGACTTGGCCAGGGCTTCGGCGAAGGGCTTGAATCCTTCTGGACAATGCTGCTTGAGCTCGTCGATGTCGGTTTTCTCCGCCACGGCAATGCGAAATGGCGTGTCGGCCTGGCGATGAGCAAGTTCGGCAATTTTGGCAAGCAAGACCTTGGGCCGTCTCTCCACCTTAGCGCTGTTTTCGTACAGCTCTTCCACTCGGTGCGGTTTGTAGTGGTCTGTAACATCTTTGATGCTTTTGCCCAGCTCCGAAGCCAACGCTGAAGGGGCACCGAGTATCCAAGCCTCAATGGACTCGACCGCCACCGCACAAACTGACTTGTGCCCTGGGTCCACCTGTTGGTCGCCGTCTACTTTGCCGGCTTCCATCAGCGCCAACCGCGCCTCGTCTTTGTCACGGTCGTGAATGAGGGCAATACCATGGAAACCCTTGCTGAAACTCAGCACGATTGCAGCGGAGACTTTCGCCTGCAGCCCCCTTTTTTTGCTGCGCTTGCCGAGCAGCACAATGTCGGCCCATCTGATCGCTGCAGTGGCAGGGTCAATGGTCGGCGCTGCCTTGCGAGCCAGAACGGACACAACACTGGTTGCCATTCGCGGCTGATTGGGAGATTTGCCGGATACACCTATGTCGTGCGGGCCTTCGCCGACAAAGAGGACCTTCATGCGGGCTGCTCCTTCTTGAGAAGGCCTTCCTCCCCGAGCAAATACCAGAGTTCGCCCGTGCCGAACTCTTTCATCAAGTTCTTGATGTTGGGCGCCTGCCGCATCGGCACAATGTTTGTTCCCAATTCCTCGTCGCGGAGGAACATGAATACTTCCTCTGGTTCCACAAAATTAAGCAGAATCGGGCTGTGCGTTGTCAGGATCACCTGGCGTGGTTTGGTGCCGATTTCCCCGGTGCTGATTTTGCGCAAAAGAGCGACAACTTCCTGAAGGCGAGAAGGATGCAAACCGTTTTCCGGCTCCTCGATAAGTAGGATTTCCGGGGTGTTGCCATAGAGCAAGGCCAAAAACGCCAGCAGAAGCATGGCGCCATCAGAATGCCTGGCTTGCGGGAATTGTGACTTTTTGCCGTTCCGACCCAGGTAGTGTGAACTTCAAGGTCATAAAACCCGGTTGGCCGGTTAGTGGCTGGAGCGATATTCCGTCAAGGGTCGGGATCTCACGTCGGAGAGCATCCTCAAGTTCCAAAATGGCCCTGCGGTCTGGACCAGTAAGGATCGAGTCAAGGACAGCAACTAGGTTGCTGCCGTTTGAAGCCAGAATGGGGTCCGGCATCCGCTCCGCATTGCTGCGGAGCTGATCTGCATCGAGCTTCAATTTGTGCGTTGAACCCAAACTGGATGCAATGGCTCGGGCGCCTTGAAAGATGTTTGCTTTCGAACAAGTGCAGAGACCAGAATCATCGCCATATTGTTCCAGGTTACCTGGACGACCTATGAATAATTGAAACACGTCGGGCCTCATGCCTTTTTCCAGGTGTTGCAGCGCCAGTTGGCTCCCGATATTCAGTTGTTCCCTTTTCGGAAACTTTTGGTCTGGAGATAATGCAATTTCGTAAGAATAGTCGGCGTGTTCAGCAATGCCGCGCACCTCCCATGTTACAGCAGTGTGTTGCTGCTTTCTCCATACGACCTCGCGGATTGATCCGACCGTTCCGACAGCGGAGGACCACGCTTCATTGGCGGTGCAGCCCAATGCCTGTATGGCGTCCAACAAACTAGTTTTGCCGCTGTCATTCCGGCCGATCAGCACATTGAACGGTCCCAATTCAAGCTGGACATCCTGCAAGCACCTGAAATTGGTAACTCGGAAGTGGTTTATCATTGGACGGTGCCCTTCAAGCTAATCCCTGCTGCATTATACCGACAATCGTCGCAATATCCTCGATCCCCACCGACAATCGCACCAATCCCTCCGTGATCCCCTGCCGTTTTTTCAATGCCGGGCTCGTATACCTGTGCGACGTCGTCCACGGATGGCTCAATGTCGTCGTCGTATTCCCCAACGACGGGCTAAACGGAATGCCCGGCGCCTGGTGCATGAAGCGGTTGACGGCCTCGCGCCCGCCGGCAAGCTCGAAACAGAGCATGTGGCCGAAGCCGCCTCTTAGCACGGTTTTGGCCAACGAATGGTCGGCATGGCCCGGTAGACCGGGGTATAAAACCTGAGCCACTCCTCGCTGCTCGGTAAGCCACTCAGCCAGTGCGGCGGCATTGGCACAGGCCGCTTTCATGCGCAGCGGCAACGTCGCCAGGCCACGCTCAGCCAGCCAGCAATCGAACGGGTTAGCCGAGAAGCCCCAGATGCTCGCGGTGGCCGATACCTGCGGTAGCAAGTCATCCTTGCCGGCAATTAGGCCGAGCGTCACATCGCTGTGGCCGCCGATCATCTTGGTCAAGCTCTCCATCACCACGTCGGCGCCCAAATCCAGCGGCCGGGTCAAGAGCGGCGTGGCGAAGGTGTTGTCGACGATTAGCTGGCAACCGTGCTGATGCGAAATCTCGGCTAGGGCAGTGATGTCAACGACTCGCAAAAGCGGATTGGAGATCGTCTCGACGAAGAGCAGCCGGGTTGGAGTCTGCAGCGCGGTGCGCACGGCGGCCAGGTCGTTGCAATCCACGAACACCGTTTGCACGCCGAACCTGCTGAGCTCCTGGTCGAGCATTTGCGAAGTGCGGCCATAAAGGCGATTGCTGGCGACAATGCGTTGGCCGGCCTGGACCTGCGAGATCACGATGGTGCTGATCGACGCCATGCCGGAGCCGCCGATCAAGGCCCAGGTGGCGCCTTCCAAGGCGGCAAGTTGAGCGGCCAGGTGTTTGGCATTGGGATGAGCGTCACGGGCGTAGATGTAGCCCTGCTCCTCGCCGTTGAGCACCCGGTCGAGCACGTCGAGGTCGGGAAAGGTGTAAACGGACGATTGGTAAAGGGCCGGCACCAGGGGTTTGGTGGGGCCCAAAGGCATGGAATCGGACATGACAGTCTCCGGGCATCAATCGCCGTGCAGTTGGCGCAAGCGCGGCGACAAACGCAAGAGCCATTGCACACGCTCGAATTCGTTTAGCCAATCCTGCGTGACCTGGGCCAGCAGAGGATCGCCGGAAACTACGATGCCGGTCGGGCAGCTGTCGCCAGCCTGATCGCGCATCATTTGCCGGTACTTGCTGAGCGTGCGCTCGCCGTAGCGCCCGACCTCGGCACCGTCTTCGCTGAAAAAGACCAGCACGGGAATGCGGTTGCCGCCGTTGACTTGCAGCACGCGCTGCACGTCGGCGTGCTCATCGCGGTCGAGGTAGCGCACCGTGACCACAGGGGCGGCGGCGGCGAAATGCTCGAAAATCGGGCACTGGTTGATGCAATCGCCGCACCAGGCGCCCGTCAGGCACAGCACATGCATCTGCCGCGTAAACCCACTCAGCAATTGCCGCTGAGAAGCGTTCAAGGCAACTTGCTCCTGCACGCCGTGCCAGCGCTGTTTGTGAACCTCGGTGGCGTATTTCACCAGGAAGTCGACGAGCGGCAGGCCAAGCTGATATTTCTCGTAAAGGTTCATCTGTTCATCCTATAAACCACGCGGCAAGGTTTTAGTCGTCGTAGATCGGAATTTGTTCCATTTGGCCGGCTGAACGGAATGAATTCCGTTCTACTCAATGGCTGAAATAGGGAGTATCTGCTGAAAATTCCACCCGCACTGTCCGCCAACCGTGAGCTATAGTTCTTATGCGGCATCCGATTAGAGGCCATCACGGCGGATGCACCCAAAAAATCAGAACTTCTCGGGGAGACGGGGCGTGAAACGGCATATTCAATTGCGGGGCATCAGCGGCGTCGCGGAAGGGCTGATTTGGGAAGGGGACTCGATTCTCAGGGCGGGCCGCCTGGCTACGGTCGAAATCCCCCTCGATGACAGTTCCGTCAGCCGGCGGCATGCTGAACTCAAGTACACACCCCAGGGCTGGCGCATCCGCGACATGGGCAGCACCAACGGGACCTTCGTCAACGGCGAGCGAATCGGTCCTGGTGAACGGGCATTCAAAGCTCACGACATTTTGCGCTTCGGCAACGTCACGCTCGCGGTGGAAGTCATGTGCGAGGGGAACGCCGAGGAAGTCCCCGAAGCGCCTGACAATATGCAGGTGGAGGCTTACGCCAGCACCAGTTTCGAGGAAGCGATCAAAAGCCTGGTGTTCGACGGCACGGCCGGCCCCAGGCCCGGCCAGCAGCTGGAAGCCCTGCTCCGCGCCGGCCATTCGCTGGGCCATATTGAAAGCGAAGACGAGCTGCTGCACACGATTCTCAACGATGCCGTCACCACGCTCGACGCCCAGCGCGGCGCGATTGTCCTCGCGGACGCACCCGCCGGAACACTACGTTTGCGGGCATTGGCGACGGGCCAGGGCCAGATGGGCAGCCGTCATGGCTTTAGTCAAAATCTCGCGCAGCGTTCGTTTCAGCGCGGCGAATCGGTGCTGTGCAACGTCGAAGAGGACCCGGAAATCGCTTGCGCCCGCAGCATTGCCGAGGGCACGATGGCCAGCGTCCTGTGCGTGCTGTTGCGCACGCCCCGCAAACGGCTTGGCGTCTTGCACCTCGATCGCGGCCCCATGCAGCGGCCGTTCACCAGGGACGACCTCCGCCTGGCAGACGCCCTGGCGGCCAGCGTCTCCGCCGGCATCGAAAGCGCTCAGCTCTTGCAAAAACAACGGGAGCTGTTTCTGAGCACGATCAGCATCCTGGCCAATGCCGTCGAATTGCGCGACCCCTATACCGGCGGCCACACCATTCGCGTCACGCACTACTCGCAGCTGCTGGCCGAGCAGCTCGACCTGACGCCGGCCAAGAAGGAATTGATCCGCATCGGCGGCCCCTTGCACGACATCGGCAAGATCGGCATCCCGGACAATATCCTCAGCGCGCCCCGCAAGCTGACGGCCAATGAATTTGAAATCATGAAGTCGCACACCACCAAGGGAGCCAAAATCCTGGAGCAGGTGCCGGATTTGCAGCCGGAGGTCATCGAAATCGTCCGCTCGCACCACGAGCGCTGGGACGGCAACGGCTATCCCGACAGGCTCAAAGGCACAGCCATTCCCGAGCTGGCCCGCATCGTGGCGGTGGCCGACGCCTTCGACGCCATGACCAGCGACCGCCCCTATCGCGCGGGCATGCCCACCGACGCGGCCTTCGTGGAAGTGGAAAAGCAAAAAGGCAAGCAATTCGACCCCGATTTCGCCTCGGCCTTTATCATGATCAAAAACCGCATCGTCCAGGAAATGAACGCCGAGACGAAAACCGTCGGCGTGAAATTGGCGAATTTGCGCCTAGCGATCACTTGAAGAGTGAAGAGTGAAAGGGTCAATACAAAGCCCGCGCTTAAACGTGCGGGCTTTTGTCATTTCTTCTGCAGGCGACTCACCATTTTTCACTCTTCACTCTTCACTCTTCACTCTTCTCAGGGTCCAATCGCCTGCCCCCCGCGTTCGCCGGTGCGGATGCGGACGCAATCTTCCAGGGGTTGCACGAAGATTTTGCCGTCGCCGATTTGGCCGGTGTCGCCCATGCGGGCGGCATGAACGATGGCCTCAATGGCCGCTTCCACGAAGGCATCGTTGACAGCGATCTCCAGTTTAAGCTTCGGCAGCAAACGCACCTGATATTCCGAGCTGCGATAGACTTCGGTGTAGCCGCGCTGACGGCCGCAGCCGCGAACGTCGCTGACGGTCATCAAATAAACATCGCGCTTGGCCAGTGCTTCCTGAACCGCCTCGAGCTTCTCGGGGCGGATGATGGCAACGATCAACTTCATAGGTGCGATCTCGGCAAATAGGTTGTGGGTCAAGTGCGGGAACTTGCCCAGGCGCGGTTACTTTATGACTTGCGCCTTGGAATGTCCGTTGGTTGGTTTGATGTCCAGGGTGGTGCGCACCGATCCGCCGATGTGCTTCTGAAGCAGCTTGAGCAGATTGTCGCGCATTTTGGCCGGATCGCCGCCACGGAAACGGAAGCGGTTGGCCTGGACTGTCGTCAAGAAGGGATAAATGGCCAGGAATTCGGGGTCCGGCGGCTTGGGGCCGGCCTGGCAGAGGTCCGACCAGGCGCCGATCAGTTTCTTGTCGTCGGCCCCATCGACGAGGACGGTGAACCGTTGGTCGCCGTTGGGAGGCGCCATGGCGGCACGCGGCTCGGCATTGATGTCGCCGGCCGCGGCCAGATCGGGGCCGAAATCGAAGCCGGCTTCGCCGTGAGCGACGAGGTCGAGCCCGTCATTTTCTTGCTTGGCGTCCAGGCAGAAGCCGCAGCACAGGTCAATTGCCTTGACGAGCACAGCTGTACCAATGAAGGAGAAACCGGCCGCAACCAGCGCGGCGGTCAGCTGGGCGACGATCTGGGCCATCCGGCCTTGTTCCAGCACCCCAGGGGTGTCAGTGTTGCCAACGCCAGCCTGCACATAAACAGCACTTACAAAGACTCCCGTAAGCACAGCGCCGAGGAAACCGCCGATGCCATGTACACCGAAGGCATCGAGGGAATCGTCGTATTTGAAAAGGGGCTTGAGCGACACCATGCCATAACACACCAGCCCGGCAATTACACCGATGGCAAGGGCAGGCATCGGCGCCACGTACCCGGAGGCGGGTGTGATGGCGACCAGGCCGGCCACAATGCCTGATGCAAACCCCAGGGCTGTCGGCTTGCCCTTGTGGCACCACTCGGCGATGATCCAGGCGAGGGCAGCGGCAGCGGCGGCGATTTGGGAAGCACCCAGCGCGGCAGCAGCCTGGCCATTGCTATGCAGGGCGCTGCCGCCGTTGAAGCCGAACCAACCGAACCACAGAAGCCCCGCGCCGAGAAGCGTGAGCACCATGCTGTTGGGATGAATGACATGTTGGGGAAAGCCGATCCGTTTGCGAAGCACCAGGATCGCGGCCAGACCCGAGAATCCGGCGGCGATGTGGACGACGGTTCCGCCCGCGAAGTCGATGGCGCCAATGCCATGCCCGGTGGTCAAGCCGAGCCAGCCAATCGGGTCACCCTTTTCGTTGACAGCCCAAACCCAATGGGCCAACGGCGCGTAAATCAAAGTCGACCAAAGGAGCACAAAAAGGCAATACGGGCCGAACTTGATCCGTTCCGCCAAGGCGCCGCTGATGAGTGCCGGCGTGATAATCGCGAACATGCCTTGATACATGCAATGCAGCAGCACCGGCAGATTGGTTCCAGGAAAGATTTTGTGGCCGGGGGGGGTCGCGGTGGTGATGTCCATCAGCCCCAGCCAGCCAGGCGTCCACCCGATCCAGCCTCCTTGCGTTTCGCCAAAGGCCAGGCAGTAACCGATCAGCACCCATTGAATGCCCACAATCCCCAGCGCGACCATGCTTTGCATCATGGTGCCGAGGACATTTTTTTGGCGAACCATGCCGCCATAAAAGAGCGCCAGGCCAGGCACCATGAACAACACCAGAGCGGTGGACACGAGCATCCAGGCCGTGTCGCCAGTTGAGGCAGCACCGTCGATAGCCTCCTTGAGCTCTTTCTTGGTGACAAGCGGGTCGGCGGGCGGTTGGGCCGTGGCAGGCAGCAGCGGCAGCGTCAACACCACAAGCGTGACGGCGGCGGCACAAAAACGATTCACAATCGATCCTCCAAATGGACACCACTCCAGAGGGTCTGAATCATCCGGTGGAGAGGGGTGGTTATCATCCAGCATCGCCAGCAAGTGCCGTGCCGAAGGCGAAAGCTAAGCTTAAGTGCTTGAAATCAAATAAGTAAGGCAATCCAGGCACCTCTAAATGGTCGGACGCCTGGTTGTTTGCTGCCGCGCTGCGCTGCAATTGTGCTGACAGCGGTGGCATCGAACCGCGGTGGATGCTGTAGCGTCTGCCGTGAGACGCAATCGAAAGCAGTTGTTACCTTTCGTGAGCCTTCGTGAGCATTCGATCCCAGCCGTTGTCGGTTTCATGTCATGGGGTTGTGCGGGGGGGTTGAGATGAGACGCAATTTTTTGGCTTCAATCTCCGTGAACGCGATGTCAGGATATGGCCAAGGGTTGCTTTCCCCCGCCAGAAAAGTAAGATTGCGCCGAAGGCGGTCGAGCGGTCAATTCGCAAATGGCGCGGATGGAGCTAATGGAAACGATAACGTTCCGGTGCGGCAAGTGCCAGAACGCGCTGAAAGTCGGCGCGGACAAGGCTGGCCGTACCGCCAAGTGCAGCAAGTGCGGCAATGTGCCGACCATTCCCGCCAAGAAAGAAGCTGCGCCCCTCCTCCTCCTCCGCCGCCACCCCCACCCAAGAAAACCAGTGACGACGAGGAGGACGGCGATCTCACCTTCGGTTTGAAGGAAATGGAGGACTTGGCCGGGCAGCGCGAGAAAGTTGAAAAGGAGAGCAAAGCCAAGGTTCTGCAAAAGCCGGGCCGGGGGTTGTCCAAGAAAAAGGCGAAAATTACCGACGGTTATGAATGGCGCAAGGTCGGCACCGGAGCGAAGGTGATCGCCGGCGGCCTTTGCGTTTGGCTGCTGGCCTATGTCGTGGGCCATGTGCCGTTGGCGCTAGGCATGACCCAACGGCCGGAGTTCGCCAAGGCGGCCGACACACGGCTTTCTCCCGGTGTCGCCGGTATATGGCAAAGAGCCGGAAATCGATCTTTGGCCCTTCACCGTCGCCGTCTTGTGCGGCACCGATACCGTCTTTGGCACGGAAATGGCCAAACTCATGAGCGGGGTGTTCATTTTTTCGGCGGTACTTTACGTGCTGCAATACCTGCCGTTAATGGCGGGTTATGTCATGTGCCTGATCGTGCCCGACCGCTTCGGCACGCGTTTTCAGCTCAAGGTTTTGCTCGCTCTGGCCTTTGTCAATGCGCTGGTGGTGGTGGCGTTCATGCTGCTGCCCATGTTGGGTGCTCACCGCTATGTCAATTTGCCCTTCCTGGCGCCGGAAGTGGCAATGATGGAAATGAATGGCGAGCGCACGGAAACCCTTGTGACGGCGTGGCTGCACATGCCCCTGCTCGACGTTTTCAGCGCCGTGCTGATGACTTTTTTACAATACCTCGAGCCGGCTCTGATCGCGACCTTCGTTCATGCCGTCGGCAAAGCGATTAAGTCGGACGATCTGGAGGCGGGCGGTCTGATTGCGATAAAACTGGCGTTCAGTCAGATTTTCATCAGGGTGGTCTGGCTCATGGCGTCCTTGTGTGGAACGTCGCTGGTGTTGTTGTGGGCATTGCGGGCGATTTATCTGATTGGAGTGGGCTTCTTCATCGGCCAGATGATTTATACGGTGAGGCTGCTGCTGGGCATCGCCGCCGTGGTGGAGGACCAACTCGGCGACGAAGCCGATTCGTTGGCTGCTCGGCCCAAGGAGGACGATGAAGAAGACGATGACGAAGACGAAGAAGACGACGAGGAAGAGGAGGACGAATGATCAGCCAGGATTTGCTCGACATTCTGCGGTGCCCCCTCAATCCGAGCAAGACGCGTTTACGGCAGGAGGGTGACCGCCTGGTGTGCGAACGCTGCGCGTTGCGTTTTCGCATCAAGGATGGATTTCCGGTGCTGGTGGCGGAAGAAGCGGAGTTGCCTGCGGGGTGCGCCAGTCTGCGCGAACTGCCCTGCCAGCGTGAAAACAAGCCGGCCGGCTGAAGGATGAGGCATGCTGCAACTGCCTGCACCCGTCAGCCGGCGAGCTCAGCAGGTCCCGCTTGCCGAGCGGGACCTGGCATTTGTGGCCGTGAGGTCCCGCTCGGCAAGCGGGGCCTACTGGTTAGTGCGGTAAGCCAGGGTAGCCACCGCTAACCGGCGGGCCGACAGGCATCGTGCCAAACGAGCTGGGCGGGGGCGTTGGCGGCATATTGTTAACCTGACCCGGGTACACGGTAGTTGTGCTGCTGGTGCCGCCGTTAGCCGAGCCGTAGTTGGCGGGCGCCGTGTAGACAGTGGGCACCACAGTGCCGTTAGGCTGGGTTACCCCGTAATTGCCCCCACCCGGCGGTGCATTCATGCCGCTGGTGGTGGGAATGCCATTCGAGGGCGCACCGTAATTTGTTTGATTGAAACTGCCGCCGGTCGGCATCGGCGAGTAACTCGCGCCCGCATTCGGCGGCACTGGCGTCGGACTTGGCGGCACCAACGGGCTACCAGGCGAGCCATAAGGCCCGGAGCTGCTAGCAGGCACCACGGGAGTTCTCGTGGGGTTGTTCGTCGCATAGGGGTTGCTAGGTTGATTCGACCACGTCGTGGAACTCGACGGCGGGGTCGACCCAGCGGTCCCCGTCGGCGATGTCCCGTTCGTGGTGGTGCCTTGACTGACCGGTTGATTTGTTGGCTGGTAAACTGTCTTCGGACTGCTGCTGGAGCTGCTCTGGCATCCCGCCAGCGCCATGCTCGTAAGGAGCGTCCCTGCCCAAAAAAGCACTGGCTTCCTGCCCATAACGCCTTCTCCCCCGAAACGGATTTAAGTCGCCGCCCTTGCAGCCCTCGCGCATCCTGAGCGTCCTGCTCGTTCGCGGCTGGCTGCTTTCCATGAAAAGCGGGCGAACCATAGCGTGGCGCACAAGCGGAGTCAAGTGGAACTGGCGGACTACTTGCCGGAGGCATCCGGACTGGCGCCGCGGTGGAGACGCACCGTGCCGTCGTCCGAGGCGCTGGCGGCCAGCAAACCGTTGGCGGTGATCGCGACGGCTCGCACCGCCGCGGCATGGCAGCGCAGCGTCCAGCGCCTCGTCCTGGCGATGCGGCTGCCACAGCTTCACCGTTTTGTCGGCACTGCCGGTGATCATGGTCAAGGTGTTATCCTTGTTGGGCGGCAGTGCGACGCAGGTCACCGGGCCGGTGTGGCTGCGGATGGTGTAGAAGTCCTCGCCCTCGTCCATGGTCCAAAACTTAATAGTTTGATCGGTGCTAGTGGTGATCAATTTCGGTTCAATCCCCGGTCTGCCATTTTTATCTTTGAAGGGCTCCCACATGATGGTAATCCCGGTGATGCCGCCGGTATGACTGGCGAGCACCGCGGGTTTGGGCGTAAAAGGCTTGCCGGTTTGAGCGAACCAGAAACGCGCTTTGCCATCGGCATGGCCCGTCGCGAGTATTTGGATTTTTTCAAGGTGCAAATAAACCATGCATTGGGTGGCACTTTCGACGGTGAAGGTCGTTGGCTCCTTGGCAAACTTGCCGTCGGTCACTTGCCACACCTTGGCGGTGCCGTCGAGGCTGCCGCTGGCAAAACGGTCGCTTGGCGGGAAGTTGCCATTTGGCGGGGAGGCACTGTTTGGCGGGGACGTGCTCAGGCAGGTGACGCTTTTGGCGTGGCCGGCGACGGCGTCAAGTAGTGTGCCAAATGCGCCTCGATCCCTGGGCCGTGTCCCAAAGCTTGAGCTGTCCGTCGGCCCCGCCCGAGATCAAGGTCTTGCCGTCGGCGCTCCAGGCCAGGGCCAGGGCGGCGCCGTCGTGAGCCGCGATGGTCTTGAACTCCGCGCCCGTGGCGGCGTGCCAGAGTTTGACCAGGCCATCACCGCTGGCGGTTGCCAGGTAACGCTCGTCGGGAGAAAAAACGACGGCGTATACGGGCTCCGTCGAGACCTTGAGTACATCGCGCGAAGCCATGGCTTGCGGCAGCCACACCTTGGCAGTGCGGTCGTAACTGCCGCTTGCGATGACCGCGCCGCCACGTGCCGCCGCCAGGGAACTTACCCAACCGACGTGCCCCTGGAGTGCGGGACGCTCCTGGCCTGCGCCTACGTCCCAAACATGGAGCGTATTGCTGTGGGTGGCAATGGCCAAAGCCTTGCCGTCTTCGATAAAGGCGAGGGCGGCAACGGCGGCGACTTGCAAGGGCGGCGATTGCCGGGGCTTCCAGGCGCTGGTGTCCCATAGTTTGATGACGCCGGTATCGATGACATGACCGGGATGAACACCACCGGTCGCCAAGGTGGCGCCGTCCGGACTCCAGGCCACCGCGGTGATCCCGCCAGGATGGCCTTCCAAGGTTGCTAATTTGCTGCTGTCCTTGGCATCCCAGAATGACGATTTTTTTGTCGGTCCCAGCGCTGGCCAGCAATTTACCGTCGGGTGCATAGGCCACGGCCAAAGCGCCCTCGTGTTTGCCGAGCGGCGTCGGCCCTTTTGCAGGCGAGGCGCTCAGAATCCCAAAGTTGGATGTTGCCATTTTTGTCGGCAGCGGCTAGCGTCTTGCCGTCGGGATGAAAACTCAAGGAAAGGAGGCTCGCCTCTGATTTTCCGACGTCAGTGGAGTTTTTCAGCGGTTCCATGGGCGTTACTGGCGATGTCAAGCCGCCAGAGCTCAGGTGGCTGAGCCGGACAGCCCAGGCGCTGGCGGGCGCCGCGGCCACCACTGCGGCCGCACGATGGGGATAATCCATGCCGGGCGGCGCGACCTTCCACATGCGGATGACAGCGTCGCTGCCGCCCACCGCGAGAAGGCTGCCGTCCGGTGAAAAAGCGATACAAAGGCCGGACACGGGCGCGCACCGCCACCGCGGCGTTTTGATCCTTCAATTCGAACGCCGCCCGCTCCTTGCGCCTGCGATGTTCCATACCTTCACTGTTCCGCCGCTGCACACCGTGGCCAAAGTCAGCCCGTCCGGCGTCAAGGCGGCGCCCGTGACGGTGCCGCGATGACCGTAAACGGTGAGTTGATCCTCGTGAAGCTTTTGCCAGAGGAGATACCATTCGAGACCGCGCATGTCGTCCGTGGGGTCGTCGTGCGACGGCTTGAACGCGATCAAAGCTTGCCTGGCGCGAATCGGATCGCCCGAGATGAGGGCTTGCTCCGCCGCGTGAAGCTGACCAACGTACCCCGGCCAAATCACGGCCTTGAATTTGCGTTGGTTTTTGAGAAGAGCCTCCTGTTGCGCTTTCAGGCCCTGCTCCAAGTCCGCAATCTTTTCTTCCTGGCTGCCGACGCGGAGGTAGCCGCGGGTCCAGAGGAGGACTCCTGCGAGGATAATGACGGGAACAGTCAGCCACAAGGCATCGAAAAACTTGCTCCACCCATACTTTTTCCTGGCCGCGTCCTCGGCCTGGCTGGCCAGCACCGGGGCCAGGGCATCGTGGGCCAGCGATACGAAATCACCTTCCTTGCCTTCGACGTTGAGGTAGCTGATTTCCACCAGACGCACATCGTCCGCCGCGGCTCTTGAAACCGTCTCCTGGAAAGCGGCAGTGTCCGTCCACTGGGCAGCAAGGTCGGATCCAAAAAGCAGCTTTCGAGTCACCAGGCCGTCGGGTTGACGTTCGTAAAGCTTCCGGAGTAAATCCCTGGTGGGTCGGCTGCCGGCGCTTGCCATTTTGGTAGTGACCAACATGTCAACGTACCTGGACAGCCCCCTCTCAACGCCGCCGATTTCCTTGAGGCGGGACGCGCGAATCACCTTTTCCTGCTGTCCGGCCATGAGCTGATACAGTCGGCCGCAGACCACGTGCACGAGAGCCAGAGGGCTTTCCTGGTTGGCCGCGCCGTTGCGGCAGGCGTCCGTGGCGATCTGGTCCGCCAGGCCTTCCTCGAATTGCAAGCCATAAATCCGCTGCGGCACGTCCGCGGTCATCGGCAGAGGCTCCTGGGAAGTCGGCTGCAAGATGACCTCGACTAATTCATCGGGGGTGAGTTCCTCGACCAGGAAGGTCCGCACGGCAGCACGGTCGTCCGGCGATTGCAGCAGGGGCTTGAGCATACGGCCGACGAACTCGGTGCGCAGCGTCATGATGAATTTGACCCGGGCCGGCCCGGCAGCGGCCGCCCTGAGCATGGCCAATTCCAGGAAGGCGTCCTGCTCATCATCCTCCGGATCGGCCAGGCTCAACAGCTCTTCGCCGTGTTCGATGAGCACAATCAATTCAAACGGCAAGTCCGCCGTTACGGCCGCCAGGACGTGGCTCAGCAAAGCAGGATCAGCCCGCAGGGCCTGACGAAAATCCTCGGTGGTTGGCAGGAGGGTATCGGGATCCGGCTCGGTATCGACGACCGCGCTCAGGATGGAGCTCAAATCGACATTGACGGTCTCGCCCGCCGGCGTGGTGAAACCATAGCCCCGGCTGCAAAACTGCAGCAAGGCCATGGCCAGCTGGCCCGCAAGGTCGCTGCTTGCGCGGATGGACAACACGGGGTAATCGCGCTCGCGTTCGGCCGGCTGTTCGTCGTCGCGCTGGCGCAGGCAATGAAAGCCGACGCATTGACTTTCCAGAAACGGCACCAACCCGGCGTGGAGCAGTGATGCCTTGCCGGCACCGACAGCGCCATGCATCAGCACCAGCCGCGCCGCGCGGTCGTCGACAAGCGCGGCAAGTTGAGCAGTGTCAAATTCGCGGCCGACCAGCAAAGCGGCTTCGTCAATGCCCAGCGGCCTCAAAGGATGATAAGGCTGTTCGGGCAACGGCAATTGCTGAGTTTCCAGCTCGACAGGCTCCTGCGGACAGCAGCCGATATAGAGCAAGCCGGCGAGCGGATGGCCTTGTCGAATCGCATGAAGCGCTTCGGCTGGTGATTGGCCGTCATGCACAACGTGCGTCAGCACTTCGAGGCCCAGGCGATTGGCCAAAGGCGCCGCCACTGGTCGTAACGTCCCTATAAGCCCGGAACCGCCGAAGCGCTCGAATGCCGCCAGCAAGTTACCTGGTTCCCCGCCTGGACAGGCGTTAAGAAACAGCACCGGCGGTAAGCCCGGCCCTTTTTCCGCGTTGCGGGCAATCAGCCAGTCATCGAGCACCTGCGCCGTTAGGCGGTCATTGCCAAGGGCAATGGCCTGGCCGTCGGCACGGCCAAAGACGTAAAGCAGATCGATGTCATTCGCCAGAATGATCTCGCCAAGGTGAGCGAAGGATTCAGCCACAATCGTGTCATGGCTGTCTTCGAACTCGGCGCAGCTGCAACTGCTCCTCGGGTGGCAGGTTGCCGCGGATCACAGGGTCCATGGCCAGGACCACCGTTGGTTTGCGGCCTTGTTTGTCATCAGTAACCCGCGGCGCGCGCCGGCCGCCTCGCGGTGGATGGCGCCTGCCCCAAAAGCTCTTCCAGCAATCGCCGTCGGTGCCGGAACCAGCAAAAACAGCCTGGTCGGGCGGCTGATCGTACAGCGCAGCCCATGGCAGCGTAAAGCAATCGCCGAGAACATCTAGCTGATGGACCGCTCCTTCGCGTGTCAGCGGTTCCAACCAGGAATGCACTTGCTTTCCCGGCGCGGCGCCCTGGCGATCGAGTTGAAAGACCAGGCGACACAAGCCGTGGCCGGCCGATGCCAATTGATACCCAGCCTTGGCGGCGGCCGCGGGATCGCTCGCCACGGCGCCGAGATGAGCCAGGTGGTTTTGGGCCTGGCCGGCTAAGCGGTGCAGCTCGGCCAGGGCATCCCCGTCCAGTGCGTAGGGCGGAAACGTCGCCGTGCCGTCTGACCAGAGGAGGGTAATACGATTTGTCCGGGGCAGCACCTGACAGACAACACGAGCCATGACTTCCTCATGAAAAAGGGGACCAACGGAATGCGGCCCGGACTTCTGGATTGACGATCTTCTCCGCCGGCCATTTGCCACGGCTGAGGTCGACTATGGCTTGGGCCGCCGATTCCGCCATGTCATCCCTGGATTGCACATCGACGCCGGCGACGTGCGGTGTCACCACCACATTGTCTAATTCAAAAAGCTCCGATGTGGGGCGGCGGTTCCTGGTCGAAAACGTCGAGGCCCGCCCCGGCGATGGTTTTGGACTTTCAGGGCGGCGGCCAGGTCCGCCTCATTAATCAGACCGCCGCGAGCCGTGTTGATGACATAGGCGGTAGGCTTCATGAGTGCCAACGTCTTTTTGCAGATCAGGTGTTTCGATTGCGGATTGAGCGGCACGTGCAGCGTCAGATAGTCGGACTCGGCCAGCAGCTTGTCCATGGTCACCAGCGTTATTTTGTGCTGGCTGAGGAATTCATGGTCGGGAAACGGCTCGTAGGCGAGCAACCTCATTCCAAAACTGGCCCCGCGGGTGGCGACCGCCTTGCCGATGCGTCCGAGGCCGGCGATGCCCAATGTGCGGCCGCGCAGGGGCAGGTTGGCCTGGCGCGGCCATTTGCCCGCTTTGGTGGCGAGGTGCTGGGGGATCAAGCCCTTGGCCAAGGCAAGCATCAGCATGAAGGTATGCTCGGCGACGGCGTCCTGGTTGGTGCCTGGGGTGATGGAGACCACCATGCCGTGCGCGGTGGCCGCGGCGGTGTCGACGGCATCGTAACCGACGCCGGCTCTGGCGATCACGCGCAGTTGCGGGTGAGCGGCCAGCACACGCGGAGTATATGGCTCGGAGCCGGCCAACGAGGCGACAATGCCCTTGAGCTGGTCGAGCAATTCGCTTTCGGTGAGCTGCCGTGCGAGCGGGGGAAACGCCAACTCGAAACCACCGTCGCGGAGAACTTTGAGGAAAGACGCATCTATACCGGCGAGAGTAGCGGGGGCGACCAGAACCTTTGGCATGGCGGACTCCGTGGGTCAGCCTTTGCAGGCCGACATGAGCTAAACCTCAGGCCAGAAAGCCTGAGCTACAGAGAGCCAGTGTAGCGGAAATGCGGCACTTGACCATGATGGAAAAATGCGCGACGACCCCTGCCGGCTTGCCCGGCAGGTGAGGAAGTTCGGTGGCTAAATGCAACGGCGACGACGTGCGACGATAGGGTAGGAGAGCCGATTGAATTCGGCTCCCCCTCCCTCCGAACCGGACGGGCGGCTTTCCCGCATCCGGCTCTCCGGTTGATAGTCTTACCCGCTAGGGGATTGACGAGCCGCAGCGTAGGCTACTTCAAGGGAGAAGTACCCTTGCCCGGCAAAGAAGGCATTGGGCCAGCGCTGATGATCCCGTCCCCGACCGCGGCCACGACGGCCCGCACGCTTACGGAGTATACTCCGCAACCGCATGCGCACCCACTTGTCCACGGAGAGGAACGTAGGCCGACAACTGTGCTGGAAGTACCCAAACCAGCCGTGGAGCGTCCGGTTCACATCCTGAATGATAACCATCAGGCTGCGGCCATTCGCTCGGGTCGTTTTCGCTCGAATCGTGTCCTTGAGCTTTTGCATGCTTTTCTTCCGGGGCCAACGGGTCAGGCGACCCTGCCGCGTGGTCTGAAAGTGAAAGCCCAAAAAGTCAAAGCCATCGACCCGCACGTCCACGATTTTGGTCTTGGTTGGGTGCAGCGTCAGACCCGCGACCTCGCACCATTGACGCACTACCGTCAACGCCTGCTCGGCCTCGGCCTGGCTGCGGCATAAAATCACGAAATCATCCGCATACCGCACCATCTCGTATCCCAGGCCCGCCAAGTGGTGGTCCAGAGGATTCAGATAAATGTTGCTCAGCAGCGGACTTAGCACCGCTCCTTGAGGCGCCCCGGCCTCGGGTTCCCATTCCTGCATGCCGTCAAGTATGCCGGCCTTCAGAAAGGACTCGATCAGTCCGAGCACCCGTTGGTCCGCGATGCGTTCCCGCAACCGGTTCATTTACCGCTCATGCGGGATCGTGTCGAAGTAACTTTTCAGGTCGGCATCGACCACGTACACGTGACCTTGTTTCAAGAGTTCGTCCACCCGCCGCAAGGCGTCTTTGCAGCCCCGTCCGGGCCGAAAGCCGTAGCTGTGCGCCGCAAACTCCTTCTCGAAAATCGGCTCGAGTACGTGCCGGACCGCCCCTTGTACAACGCGGTCACGCACCGTGGGTATGCCCAGCGGGCGTTGCTCGTTGCTCCCCGGCTTCGGAATAAACACCCGCCGGATTGCTTGTCGTTCGTAGGAACCATCCTGCAACGCCGCCGATAGCTTCGCCACGTTCGCGTCCACATTGTCGATAAAGGCTTCGGCCGTCACGTGATCCACGCCCGGAGCGCTTCGTTAGCAGCCACTTTCCCAGCTGCCGCCCGCAGGTTCCGCTCCGCATACACCTTGTCGTTCAGGCTAAACCATACTCCTCCTTTGACGCCCTCTTCGAGCGCTGTCAACATGCGTTCCGTCCATACCGCAGGTTCCGTCCATAGCCAGCGGCTAGAACGTCTCCGCCTTGCGTAGCCTTTGCAGGCACTAACGACGGTGTTGTTTCCCGTGGTGCAGTCATCACGCATCCATCTTCCTGCGTCCCTTGGCTCCACCGGCATTACCCGGCTTCGTCGCTACTACGGACGCTCTGACTCCTGTGCAGCCGGCGAAGGCCGTCCTTAACCGCACAGGCCTCACGGATTCATGTACCAAGCCGTCCCAACGTCCTGTCTCCAACCACCCGGTGCGCCCGACCGTCGCTGTTCACGATGCCGTCCTCTGTTAGCGCGGTCGGCTTCCACGATCTGCCCTCGATCAGGCGTTTGGCCCCGGGCTTCGTCGTCGTGGTCTGGGTTTTGCCTTTAGGGTGCAGGCTCGCCGCAATCACCAGGCCGAATCGAGTTCGCTTTTCTACAGGCCGCTGGTTCACCTCCGGTTGCTCTCCACCTCCCCTCGCGGGGACGCAGTTACCTTCAGTTACAAACTTGAGGACCAGGTCTGAAGGAGACTCTCACTCCTCAGACTCGGTACACTTTCCGTCGCACACCCCTGCCGGCTTGTCCGGCAGGTGAAGGAGTTCGTCAGCTAAGTTCGCCGGCGAACTTCTTCACCTGCCGGACAAGCCGGCAGGGGCCGAAAACCAGGTTTGGGGGAGCCGGTGTTAGCCACCGAACTTCTTCACCTGCCGGACAAGCCGGCAGGGGTCGAATTGCGGGCAGGGTGGGGTAAACGCTTAACAACATCACGCCATAATTGATTCAAAATGCCCCCGTTGCCACACGCAGCCGCATACACCATCGCTCAATCAAGGCCCGTTTCTCCCACCCCAAACGCTCTGCCTCCTCAAGTGACACAAGCTGAAACCGCACTCGATCTCCCGGCCGCAATTGGCCGACCAGATCCAGGTCGGCGCTAATGACGTGGGCGATGCGTGGATAGCCGCCGATGGTCTGGCCGTCCACGCCGAGCAGAATGGGCTGGCCTTCGCGCGTAATTTGCACGGCCCCTGGCGCGACGGGCTGCGACACCATTTCCCGCTGCGGCACTGTCAACGGGTCTCCTGAAAGTCGCAAGCCCATGCGATTGCTTTCCGGCCTCACCGCGAAGACGGCGTCGCCCAGGCCGGCGCCGGTAAACCAATTGGCTTCCGGCCCGGGCAAAACCCGTAACGTGTGCACATCCTCGGGCGCGGCCAGCGCGGGAACCTCCGAGGCGTCAAACACATGATGGATGGCTCGACGCCGCGTGCACGATTTCCCGCACGGCAATTCACTGCCACGACTCAGCGGCGCCAGCGAGGAGCGACTGCCCAGCACGAGCGGCGTCTGGAATCCGTCGCCCACACAAAGATAACCACGCGCGCCGCGGCGGGCGCCGCCGATGTGCAGCTCATCGCCTGGTTGGAGTGTGAAACTTTGATTGGGGGCGATTTGCTGGCGGCCGCAGCTCATCGAAAACGGCGCGCCAAGGAGAACACACGCGGTGGCCGCCAGAGCATGCAACACCGGGCCCGCAAGGGTGATTTCCAACGCGGCGGCGGCCGTCTCGTTGCCCAACATGGCGTTGCCCAAGGCGAAGGCCGACCAGTCCGCCGGTCCGCCCAATGGCACGCCCAGGCTGCGCGTTGTGGGCCGACCGCCGTCGACGACCAATGTGCAAAGACCAGGTTCCACGACGCGCAGGCTCATGCAAAGGCCCGAATCTCGCACCCAGTTTGCTCCAGTGCAGTGCGGAGGGCACGAACAAACGCGAGTGCTTGCGGATTGTCGCCGTGGACGCAAATCGTCTCGACGGCGTGCCGATTCACTGCTTCGATGGCTTGCCGGGCACCCTCTTTAGGATCGTGTATGAAGGCATCAGGCTGATCGCGGGGCACCAGTGAACCGTCGGTCCGGTAACGCCGATCCGCAAAACCTTCGGCCACGAATCGGCAGCGATCCTTGCACAAGGCTTGCAGCCGCGATCCCTGCAAACCCAAAAGGGGCAACTGAAAAAACGCGGCGGCTTGCACCAGCGGATGACCGTAGGCATCGTCGCGGCAAGCCATGTTGTACAGGGCGCCGTGCGGCTTGATATAGCGGACCGTTGTGCCGGCAGCGCGCGCCAGGGCGATCAGTGCGCCAACTTGATAGACGCAGTCTTGATAAACCTCTTGCTCGGTCCGCGCCAGTTCGCGGCGGCCAAATTGCTCCCTGTCGTTAAATCCGGGATGGGCGCCGACGCAAACATGGTGCTGAACTGCGCCGCGGATTGTCGCCATCGCAGTGGCGGCATCGCCGGCATGCCAGCCGCAAGCCACATTGGCTGAGGTGATGAGCGGCAATAAATCGCCGTCGAGGCGGCAGCCCTCGCCCAGATCGCAGTTGAGATCGATGTTCATGGGGCCATCATATTGCGGGTTGCCGCTAGTGAAGCACAGGCTGGAAGCCTGTGCTACAGACTTGGCGGCGAAGCACAGGCTTCCAGCCTGTGCTTCGTAGGTAACCGGTGAAACACCAGGCAAAGGAAAAGGGACAGCCAGGCGGCAAAGAAGCACCAGACGGACGCGAATGCATACCAGTAAACGACCCAGCAGATTGCAAACAACACCGGTAATGCCAGGGCAGCTATGGTGCTTACGGCTTTGCTGACGGGATTCACCGTCGGGCGACCGGCAAACATCACCAGTGCGATTGCCACGCTGAGAAAATACCCGACCGTCCATAGATCGGAAGTATCGGTTGATCCGATTTGAAACGCAGGCAAGTTTTCGAATTTATATTCCACGGAATGGTGATCATGAGGTACCTCGGTCACCAGCCATCGACTGGGTTCCAGGAAGAGCGGCAAATACACCCAGGTCCACACCAGGCCAAGGATCGTTAGAAATCCGAGCAACAATCTGCGCCCTTTGCGAGGTTCGATGAACAGGACGCTGAAAGGGATCCAGAACGGCCACACCGCCAGCGCGAAGAAGAGGTAGGCCACCGAGGCTTTTTCGATCAACACGGCATCCTCTCGGGCAAATCCCAACCACACCAGCCCTTCGCAAAACTGCTGCGTCGCAAACAGCAGAGGCACGGCAGCCAGGGGCAAATAGGCAATGTCCTTCAAAAAGGCCGCCCGCGCAGTAAACCCCCGCGGGAACCAGCACTGCCCCGGCCACAAAACTGGCTTCGGCGGAAAAGCACATCGTCAATCTCCGATCTATTTGTTCTCCCGAAACAACGTGCTTGCAATCAAGTACAGGTCATTGCGAGGCACGGCCCAATCGTGCGGGCCGGAATCCATGTGCCAGATGTGGGCAATCTTTTTTTGCGTCAAGGTGTCATGAAAAGCGGTGTTTCCCTTGAGCAAAGTATCCTTGTCGCCACAAGAAACCCACAGCAGCCGGAGTTTCTTGTTGAGCTCATCCGAATCGGCGAGTGGAGGCTGTCCGCCCATGAGGGCGGAGGACAGGCCGCCGATCCAGGCAAACTTATCGAGGTGTTTGAGGCCAATTCGCAGGGCCTGGCCACCACCCATCGACCAACCGACAATGGCGCGGTGGTCGCGGTCGGCCGAAACCGGATAGTGCGACTCGACATGGGGTATGACGTCTTTGAGCAGGTCTTCCTCAAATTTCGAGGTGCCGGCCGTTTTGGCGCCTTCCTTCTTCGGGTCGGTGTAGCTGTTGGGCATAACCACGATCATGGGCAGGATTTTCTTGTCGGCGTACAGGTTGTCCAGAATTGCAGGCGCCGATCCCTTCTTCATCCATGTATTGTGGTCATCGGTCGCGCCGTGCAGCAGGTAGAACACGGGGTATTTGATGTCTTTTGAGAAGCCTGGCGGCGTGTAAATTGTAACCGGCCGTTTGGCACCGACCGTCCTGGACTCGTATTCGACAGTTTCAACCGTGCCCTTGGCGATGCCATCGCGGGCAACGTCGAAACCCTTCGGCGCCGGTGCGAGCGGCGTTTGCGCCAGCGCCATCGCTGGCGCTACCAGGGCTATCAATCCAACCACCACCGTGCAACGTTTCATGGAAGGCCACCTCAACGATTGGGAGAGAAACTTCAGCAGTACCCTTGAGTATCGTCGCCGAGTTGGCGGTGATCGTCAAACAGAATTTTGGCCATCCCCTACATTCCTTGCAGTTTCTTGCCGGCTTGATAGGGGCCCTATTTGTCGGCCCAATGTACAATCACCTCGCGGCAGGCAATGGTCGAGGTTGAGGAGGTGATCATGTGGGACGCGGAAGAGTATTTGAAGTTTTCCACCGAGCGGTCCCGGCCATTCGCCGATTTGCTGACCCAGGTGCACCGGGAAAAGACGGACCGGATCGTCGACCTCGGCTGCGGCCCCGCCAACATGACGCGATTGTTGGCTGCGCCTGGCCTGCCGCCCAGGTGACCGGGGTCGATAACTCGCCTGAGATGCTCCAGAAGGCGAGGCAGTTTGCCAGTGTCGGCCGGTTGGATTTCGTTAACGCCAACATTAGCGACTGGTCGCCAGCTAGCCGCGTCGATCTGCTTTTCAGCAATGCCGCCTTGCAGTGGGTGGGCGACCACGAGAAATTGATTCCGCGACTTGCCGGGATGGTGGCGCCGGGCGGCACCTTGGCGGTGCAGATGCCCGACCGCTTCCACCAGACGCCGGCTCAAATTGCCATTGAGCAAACGGCAGCCGATCCGCGTTGGGCCGCGGCACTCAGGGGCGTGGGCCTGCATGGCGACTCGGTGAAACCGCTGGTGTGGTACGTCCGGCGTCTGCATGAGTTGGGCTTTACCGTCAACGCCTGGGAGACGACGTATGTCCACGTGCTGACGGGGGAGCAACCTGTGCTGGAGTGGCTGATGGGGACAGCGTTGCGGCCGCTGCTGGCGCGGTTGGAAACGGACTCGAAACGGGAATTTTTGGAGGCGTTGAAGGAATCACTGGCGGCCGCTTACCCGCCAGAGGGGAATTGCACGCTGTTTCCGTTTCCGCGGATGTTTTTTGTGGCGAACAGGGGCGGATGCGCTTGACTTGCCCGTGGAGCGGCTTTACCGTGGATAGCGAAGGAGTCTGTGCATGTCCGCATCAAAACCTGGCAGTTTCCCCTGGCGCGGCTTGCTTAAACTGCTGGCAATGGTCCTCGCATGTGCCGCCGTGATTGGCGCGTTCGTGCCAGCTGTTCTTGTGGCGCGTTTGCATGCGGAAAACCAAGCGACTTTGAACAACCTTGGTGAATGTGCCAAAGCTGTTCACCTGGCCCACGACAAGTTCGGGAAATTCCCTTCGTACTTCGGGCCCTATGCGACCAAATCCGAGTCCCTCACCTTCCATGTCCACTTGTTACCATTCTTAAACCAGCGGGCGCTTTACGACAATCCAGTGCCCGACGCGATAGTTCACACGTATCTGTCGCCGATGGATCAAACGCAAACAAAATCAGGCGCGGGAGCCGCCAATTACGTTGTAAACTTGCGGCTGTTTTACACGGAAGGAGGCCTAGGGTCGTTGTCTCCTCAAAACAAGTTGATTTACCCAAAAATGCCGCTTACTTTCCCAGATGGAATGTCAGCGACTTTGCTTTTTGCCACCAAGTACATGCATTGCGGCTCGAATGGCGGTTCGTTTTGGTCGGATCCAGGTAACAATTCGCCTGAGTCACTTACAGCGGCCACGTTTGGTGTGAGCATGGCACTTTGGCAGCAGCATCCGACCCAAGGTGATTGCGATCCCAAAGCGGGAACGGCGGTCGGCTTGCATGTGGACAAAATCCACGTCGCATTTGCTGATGCAAGCGTCAGGTCAATAGCACTTGGCGTCGAACCACATACCTGGGCTGCTGCCCACACGCCGGGAGCTGGTGACGTGCCCGGGCCGGCTTGGGAGCCAAGGTAGTAGGCACATCATGTGCTGTTTGCGACGATTCTCGGAGTCAAAAGGGCAATTCCAAGATGATCTACACCAAGCCCAAAACGAAAATCGGCCCGCGCCACCACGGACGCAAGATGTCACTCAAGGCATTCGAGTTCGCAAAGGTCGAAGACGGTTATCTCTTTGAACTGGCAAGGGGGTACATTGTTGTTTCGGATTTTGCCGCTTATTCCCATACTCGGCAGAGTGCCTTGATTCGCAAACATTTGGATCACTATCACGTCGAGCATCCCGCTGCGCTGCATTTGATCCTTCTCGGCGCCGAATGCAAGCTGCTGATCTCCGAATGGGAAAGCGAGCGCCACCCTGACATTGCCGTTTACCTCACTGCGCCGAAGGGACGAAAAGACCGCACCTTGTGGCGTGCCTGGATCCCGGATCTGGCCATCGAAGTCGTTTCGGAAAGCTCCCGCGATCGCGACTACACCGAGAAAAGGGACGAATACTGGACGCTCGGCGTCAAGACATACTGGATTGTGGACGCCAAGCTTCAGCAGGTCCTGATCTTGAAACGCGGCCGCTCGGATTGGACGGAACAAACGCTCGGCCCAACCGACGTCCTGGAAACCAAGCTGCTGCCGGGATTCAAGCTGTCCTGCCAGGCCGTTTTCGCGGTGGCGTCCGATGAAGGCGACGAAAAGTCGCCAAAGTAGTAGGCACACTCCGTGTGCCGTCGCCGGCAAAATCCGGCACGACAATGCCCAAATCTTAAGCAAAATCCTCAAATAAGTCTCATAGGTCCCACATGTCTCATGGGCCACTCGCCAATTGTGCCTAAAGTTTACCTAGCCCGCAAACCGATCTTGAATGGACACTCCAGCGGGTATGTTGCATGACTGACACACAAGAGCTCCTGACCAAAATCGTCGCACTGCGGCAACGGCTGGAACAGGCCCAAGGTCTGGCCATGGATGCCGGCTCGGTCGCCGCCTCGCTCATGAGAGAGGGCGATGCCGTGGCGGCGCTGCGGCGCAAGGTCAATGCCAGCGCCAGCCAGAACGCCCTCCTGGAAACATCCGTCAGGCAATTTCCCGGCCAGGCCTCGATGACCGACGACGGCCCCTCCCTGCCATCTCATTTCACGGCGCGAGCAGCCCGGCTGTTGCGGCGGGCCTACGACCTCCTTGGCCAGTTGCGGGCACTTGTCGACAACGCTCTGCTGCAGCCGACCACGGACGATCCCCTGGTGCAGCTTCACCGCGAAACCGTCAATATGACCGACGCGGTCCTGCGCAGCGTGCAGACATTTCCCGAGGCCGCGACAGTGCAAATGCGCTTGTGCGAAGGTCTGGAGGCAGTGCTGAACGTGGTTGCCGATCGGATCGCACTTATAACCCGATTAGTGTCAAATCGCCGTCGGGAAAACGCTCGGTGCAACTCGTTGGCCGAAATTCTGGTGGCACTGGCCACGGGCTGCAGCGTGGAAATCCAGGCGCTGGCCTCTATCGCCGAATCGGTCCACGAAGACGCGGGCAATAGTCTGCCGATGCATTGGCCTGAAATCAGTGCGGACAACGTGCCGCTGCACATTGCCGCCCACAGCTTGGCGGTGGCCCAAATCATCGCCCGCCTGGCAAGAACAGACCCGGCATGGCGCAATCAACCTTTGGAGCCGATTCTGGCGGCATTGGTCCACGATGTTGGCATGGTGAAACTGCCGGCCGATTTGATGGGCCAAAAGGCAGCGCTCAATGACGAGCAGCGGCGAATGGTCGAAGCTCATGCCATCCTGGGTGTTGAGATGGCTTCAGGCGTGGCGCCGCTCAGCACGCCGCTCATCGAAGCCGCGGGTCAGCACCACGAGCGGCTTGACGGCACAGGCTATCCGGCGGGCCTGCGAGAGTTGCAAATCAAACCGCTGATCCGCTTGCTGTCGGTCTGCGATTTCTATGCCGCCATGTGTCAGCCACGCGCTTATCGGGCGGCACTGGACACGCGCACGGCATTGACTGACACTCTGCTGGAGGCCGAAAAAGGCGGGCTGGATCGAACGCAGGCGGAAAAGCTGCTACTGCTTTCATTCTACCCGGTTGGCTCCGTGGTCGAGCTCTCGGACGGCGCCGTGGGAGTCGTCGTCGCCACGCATCAAGGCCGGCGCGATTTGAATACGCCTGCCCGGCCCGTGGTGGCGCTTTTGACCAACAACCAGGGTCACACGCTGCCTTCGCCATTGCATGTCGATTTGTCGGAGGTGGAGGGACTCAGCATTCTACGCGGCCTGCCCACCGTGGAAAGACGTGAACGCCTGGACCGGCGCTACCTGGCATTGGCGGGTTGATTCATGCAATTAACCAGCGGCTATTTCAAAGCGACGCGCCATCCCTGGTCTTGCCTGGTTTTCGTGCTGCCCCTTCTCTTGGCCTACGAATTGGGCATTTTGGCGCTCGGTCTCGACGAACCTCAACTGATGCGCAATGGGGCAGACGCCTGGCTCCGCTGGGTCCTGGCGACCCTTGGTCTTCGCCATCTTTTGTGGGCACCGTGCTTACTGCTGGCGGTGCTGACAATTTGGCATCTGTGCGTCCGCGACCAACGGCCCGGCGACTCGGTCGGTTTGTGGATGGGAATGACGGTCGAAAGCGTGCTTTTCGCTTTGATGCTCTGGGGCGGGTGCCACGCTTTGGGGCCGGTGCTGCAGCATCTGGGTGTGCAGCTCACTTCCGGCCAACAACAGCCAGACCCGGCCATGCTGCAATTGCTCTGCTTCGTTGGCGCGGGCATCTATGAGGAAACGCTGTTTCGGCTGCTGCTTTTTTCCTGCCTGCGGTGGGTTTTGCTGCGCATCGAAATTCCCTGGCCGGGAGCGGCGCTCTCGCGGCGCTGGTATCAGCGCTCTTATTCTCGGCGGCTCACAACATCGGGCCATACGGCGAAGAATTTCAGCCGTTTGTGTTTGCGTTTCGCACCGCCGCCGGACTGTATTTCGTGCTGCTTTACCGCTGGCGGGGCTTCGGCATCACCGTGGGCGCTCATGCCGGCTACGACGTCCTGGTGGGACTGCTCGCCGAGGTTTGACGCATGAAGGCTCTGAAAAAAGGGGTCAGGCACCGTTGTGCGCAGCACCCTTCGGGCCGTTCCGGCAACGGTGCCTGACCCCTTTTTTCAGAGCCTTTTCTCGTAGCGCTGCAGCAGCATATACTCCAACAACCACATCACCGTTTCCAAACTGCGATCGTTGACATCGCGCGCCGGCTCAAATTCCGACAAGGCCATGCCGACGATGCGATCCCAACCGACGGCGTCGAGCAAACGCAGCAACAACGCCGGCATCAGGCCGAACGGCCGAGGATGGCCGATGGCTGGGAAAAAGGCGGGATCGAACACATCGCAATCAATGTCAATAAAAACTCGCTTGGCGCTGCCGCAAATCGCGCGGAGGTATTCCAATGCGGGCTGTGGATCAATTGCAAGCTCGGCAGCGGAAAACGTCTGCTGGTAATAACGGCTGACGTAGGCCGAAGTCAGAAACAAATCGCGGTGGCCAAGATTGACGATCGCCGGCAGCGTTCCTGTGCAATGCCGCAGAAAATTGCCGTGGGATAGCTCGGTGGTGCAATCGGTGAGGTTGTAGACATCGAGGTGAGCGTCGAATTGCACCACGACGACGCCTTCTCGATGATCAGCGAGCTCTTCATAGATCGGCAATGTACCTAGATGATTGCCGGCGATCCACAGCAGGAACTCGGATTTTCGCCAAGTCTGCTGGACCGCTCGCCGGGCGTCGGCTTGCCACTCCGTGTAGTCCTGGACCTTTTCGAAATTGAATTCCTTGATGCGGATGTGCTTTTGATAAGCGCGGCGCGGGTCGGCAGCGTTTCGCTTTCGTTGTCGGCCTGCATCTCCTTGAGAGCGTCGGCGAGCAGTTGAGCGCCGGCCGCGGCGCCGCCGCCGCCAAACAGGTCAAACGGAAAAATCACGACGCTGGTTTTCACGCCCGCGGGGTCCTTTGGTACAATGGTCGCAGGAAGGACACTTGCCATGCAAGCCATCGACGGTTTTTATATCGCCGAGAATGCTATCGTATTGGGTGACATCGCCTTGTCACAGGGCGTCAATATCTGGTACGCTTGCGTGGTTCGCGGCGATTTGGCCAGGATCACCTTCGGCCCGCGAGTCAATCTTCAGGATGGTTGCATCGTGCACACCGATGGAGATTGCCCGCAGGTGATCGAGGAAGGCGTGGTCATCGGTCATGCCGCGGTGCTGCACGGCAGCCGCATTGGCGCAGGCAGCCTTATCGGCATCGGCGCCAGATTGCTGTCGGGAAGCGACATCGGCGAGGAATGCCTGATCGCCGCGGGCAGTGTGGTGCCGCAGGGCCGGCGGATTCCGCCGCGCAGCCTGGTCATGGGTATTCCCGCCAAGGTGGTCAGGGCCGTCACTGACGAGGAGGTCGCCAAAACACGACGCATCAATGCAAACTACCTTGAACTTGCCGCCCGGCACGCGCGTCATGAGTTCCACCGTCATAATCGTTAACGTCAACATACCCGGAAAGGCTTGCCCAGCCACAAAAAGCTTCGCCTGTTGCCGCTTCGGGTGATATTCTTCATGTGGCCTTGTTTGTCAAAGTAGCAGGCACACTCCGTGTGCCGTAGGAAGCACGGCACACGGAGTGTGCCTACTACTTTGGGTTGAAAGTCCGGGGATTTCGATGAGCCTCACCGCCGAAATTCAGGCGACCATGCCCGCGCCAAAATCAAATCCGGAAGTCAGCCTGACCACCCCGTCGGATCGCCGTGCGGACATCGAGGCCAAACAGGTTCGCATCGCCGCCCTTTTGCAAGAGACCCAGTGCGAAAGTCTGCTTTTGCTCGATCCCGACAACGTCGCCTGGATCACCAGCGGCGGCGCCGCACGCGGCATTCTCGACCCCAACGAGACTCCTGCCGTTTTGTTCAATAGCGAAGGCCGTTGGGCGTTATCAAGCAACGTTGACTCACAGAGGCTTTTCGACGAGGAGTTGGACGGCCTCGGTTTTCAGCTCAAGGAATGGCCTTGGCACTGGGGGCGCGGGCAGCTTCTGGCGGATCTATGCCAGGGCCGCACGGTCGCCTGCGATCAGCCCTTGTTCACCTGCAAGGTGGTCGCCAACCAAATCCAGCATTTGCGCCGCAAGCTGACGGCCTACGAGCAGGCCTGTCTCCGCGCCCTGGGACAAATCGTCAGTCACGCCCTGGAGGCGAGCTGCCGGACCATCGTGCCGGGTGAAACGGAGCGCGAGGTCGCGGGTCAACTGAGCCATCGTCTGCTGCATCGTGGAGCGCAGCCGTTGGCCCTCAATGTGGCGGCCGAAAGCCGGCTGCGCGTTTACCGGCACTGCGGTTTCACGGCGGCCACCATCCGTACCTATGCCGTGCTTAGCGCCACGGTGCGTAAATACGGCCTCTGCGCGACCGCAAGCCGATCGGTCTGTTTCGGCGAGCCAGAAGCCCAGGTTCGCAAGGATCACGACGCCGCATGCAAGGTCAGCGCCACCTATGTCGCCAGCAGTTGGCCCGACGCGGTTCCCAAGCAAATCCTGGCCACGGGCCGTCGCGTTTATCTGGTGAGCGGGGCCGAGCATGAGTGGTCGCTAAGTCCGCAAGGTTTCATCACGGGACGGGTGCCTGTCGAGATCAACTTGACGCCGCAGTCGGAAGATTTATTCCACGCCGGCTGGGCGGTGACGTGGCGGGCCAGCGCCGGCAGCGGACTCAGTTGCGACACGTTGCTGGTAAATGAAGATGGGCCGCGCATCAATCACGGCACCCGAAAATTGGCCGCTCAAGCGGATTCGCATTTCGGGAGCGGAGTTTGTAAGGCCTGATTTGCTAATCAGGTAACGGCCGGCGATACTAACCCGAAGCGCCGGCGAGGGATTTTGTTGGCCCTCGCTTGCGCTTCGGGTTGGTGTGGTGACATGGGATTGTCATTCCAGCGCTTCACAAACCTTCTCCACCGCCGCCAGCAAACTACCGCTACGAATCAACCTCTCCACCGCATCCAGATCGCGATGCAGCGTCCGGTCTCGCCCAAGCGGCCGGACGACTTCGCGCAGATGCACGTAGGCCGCCTCGACGCCCCCCGCAGGCCTGAGGGGCTTGTGAAACTCCAATCCCTGGGCAGCACATAACAGTTCGCAGGCCAAAACCCGCGTCGCGTTGGCCACCACCGCCCTGGCCTTGCGCGTTGCCGCGGTGCTCATCGGCACATGGTCCTCGCGATTGGCCGACGTCGGAATCGAATCAACGCCCGCCGGAAACGAAAGTGTTTTGTTCTCCGACACCAGGGCTGCCGCCAGCACCTGGACGAGCATCATGCCGGAGTTCAAGCCCGGATGCGGCGTCAAGAAGCCGGGCAAGCCGCTCAAATCAGGGTTGACCAGGTTTTCGACCCGGCGTTCGCTGATGCTGGACAGATTGGTGACCGCCGCGGCAAGCGTGTCGGCGGCGAGCGCCACGGGCTGACCGTGGAAGTTGCCGCCGGAAATCACTTCGTTGGTGTCGGGAAAGACGAGTGGATTGTCGGTGGCGGCGTTCATTTCACATTCGACGATGCGTGTGGCCAGGGCCAGAGCGCTCGCGCATGCTGCCGTGAACTTGCGGCATGCAGCGCATGCTGTAGGCGTCCTGAACTTTATCGCAGTGCTCGTGCGAGATCATGATCTCGCTGTCGGCGAGCAGCCGCCGGAGATTGGCGGCGCAGGCGATTTGGCCAGGGTGCGGACGGACCTCCTGGATGCGTGGATCGAATGGGCGTTGCGAGCTTTTGGTCGCCTCGACGGTCATTGCCCCGGCAATGTCGGCGATTTTCGCCAGGTGGCGGACGCGGACGACCGACTCGGCCAGGAGGGTTGTGCTGATCTGCGTGCCGTTGATGAGCGACAAACCCTCCTTGGCTTGCGGCCGATACGATTTCAAATGGACGCGCTGCAAGGCGGCACGCCCGCTGAGCGGCCTCGGCAACGACCTTTCATGATGGCCGGGCTTGACCACGAAGGCCTGTCCCTCGCCCATGACAACCAGGGCCATGTGTGCCAGGGGGGCAAGGTCGCCGCTGGCGCCGACGCTGCCTTGCTCCGGAATGGCCGGCACGATGCCGCGGTTAAACATGGCGATCAGCATGTCGATCAGGCCGAGCGTAATGCCTGAATGACCCTTGGCGAGGGCTTGAATGCGCAGAGCCAATGCCAGCCGGCTTTCGGCGACGGTGAGCAACGCTCCCATGCCCACGGCGTGGCTGCGGAGCAGGTTTTCCTGCAGTGCCAAAAGATCCTCGGCATTGATTCGCTGATTCGAAAGCTTGCCGAAGCCGGTGTTGACGCCGTAGATGGTCGCGCCGGTGGCCATCAGATTTTCGAGGCACCTGCGTGCCTTCTCGACCCGCGCTGCGTGCCGCGGGGGTCAGCGCAAGCTGAGTTACCTCGCCGTGGAGGATGCGCTCGGCGTCATCGATGGTCAGATTGTCCCCGGCAATTTCAAGTTGTCCATTCATGCGGCTATAATACGGTTTAGTGACGCCACCTATGCGACTTATGCGACCTGTATTCCGCCTGGAGAACCCAACATGCCACCCCGACCCGTTCGCGCCCCGCGCGGCCCCGAACTCAGCCTGCAAAGGTTGGGTCCAGGAAGCCGCCCTGCGCATGCTGATGAACAACCTCGACCCCGACGTTGCCGAGGATCCCGACCGCCTGGTCGTCTACGGCGGCTCGGGCAAGGCGGCGCGGACGTGGGACGATTTCGAGCGCATCGTCGGCACCCTGCGCAAACTGGAAAATGACGAAACGTTGCTGGTGCAATCGGGCAAACCCGTGGGGGTCATCCAAACGCACGACATGGCGCCACGCGTCCTGATCGCCAACAGCCTGCTGGTGCCCAAGTGGGCGACCTGGGACGAATTCCGCCGCCTGGAGCAGATGGGCCTGACGATGTTCGGCCAGATGACGGCCGGCAGCTGGATTTACATCGGCTCGCAAGGCATCCTACAGGGCACGTATGAGACCTTCGCCGAGTGCGCCCGCCAGCATTTTGGCGGCAGCCTGGCAGGTCGATTGGTTTTGACAGCCGGTCTGGGCGGCATGGGCGGCGCCCAACCGTTGGCTGCCACGATGAACGAAGCCGTGATGCTGGCGGTGGAAATTGACCCGCGCCGCATCGAAAAGCGCTTGCACACTGGCTACCTCGACCGGATGACGGCAGACCTGAGCGAGGCATTGGCCTGGGTCAAGGACGCCAAACTGCGTCGCCAGCCGTTGTCCGTCGGCCTGGTCGGCAACGCGGCCGAGGTCTTACCGCAACTAGTCAAGCTGGGAGTCATTCCCGACGTGCTGACCGACCAGACGTCGGCTCACGACACGCTCAACGGCTACGTGCCGATCAAGCAATCGCCGGGCGAAGATCTCGACGAACTGCGCCGCCAGCAGCCGGCTGAATATGTTCGCCGGGCCGTGGCATCGATTGGCCTGCATGTCCGCGCCATGCTCGAAATGCAGCGGCGCGGCGCTATTGCCTTCGACTATGGCAATAATATCCGCGCCCAGGCAGTCGAGGCCGGTGTTGCCGATGCTTTTCAGATTCCCGGTTTCGTGCCTGAATATATCCGGCCGCAGTTTTGCGAAGGCCGCGGCCCATTTCGGTGGGTGGCGCTGTCAGGAGATGCCGAGGACATTTACCGCACCGATCGCGCAGTGCTGGAGGAATTTCCCGGCAATGCATCATTGGCCCGCTGGATTCGCCTGGCCCGCGAAAAAGTGCATTTCCAGGGATTGCCCGCCCGCATCTGCTGGCTGGGTTATGGTGAACGAGCCAGGCTCGGATTGCGTTTCAACGCGATGGTGCGTTCAGGTGAACTCAAGGGCCCGATCGTGATCGGCCGCGACCACCTGGACGCCGGCTCGGTCGCGTCACCCAATCGCGAAACCGAGGGGATGAAAGACGGCAGCGATGCCATTGCCGATTGGCCGATCCTCAATGCGCTCATCAATACCGCGTGCGGCGCCAGCTGGGTGAGCGTTCATCACGGCGGCGGGGTTGGCATTGGCTACAGCATTCATGCTGGGATGGTTGTAGTCGCCGACGGCAGCGAGCAAGCGGGGGTTCGGTTGCGGCGAGTCTTGACCAGCGATCCGGCGACGGGGGTGATCCGGCACGTGGACGCGGGGTATGACGAAGCGATACGGTGTGCGCGAGAGCGGGGTGTGAGGGTGCCGGGGTTGGAGTGAATACTGCTAGCCGCGCGCCGGGTTAGGTGTGTTCGGACGGCACAGAGGCGGCGGCAATCGAAATGCCGGCGACCTGTGCAATCATGCCAGTTTTTTCCAATTCATCCACCAATTCCGAGGCGTCCGTCAGGCACGACACATGCACCATCACCTTCTCATTGGCTAAGACTTGGTTAACCAGCGCAAGGGCCTCATTCAACGGAATACCGGCCCTGGCCCTGATTTCCTTGATTGCGGCAACTGAGTTGCAGCCTTTTTGCCAGCCGGAGATTTCAACTGCTGTCATAGTTTAATCCAGGTAATGGTAATAGGCGCAGGCGCCACGCCTGGGTTAGCTCCAGTCGTTCTCACGGCTGGATGAACAACAAGTTCAATGGCACCGTTGCCGTGTTGCCTCAAAAAATCACGTCCAAACTCACGCAGTTGGTGCATTCCCAGCGGTTTGCCTGAATTCCTTGCGAAATGCGTGCCATCCAAATGCACCGCAGTGCCCACGCGCCGCATGTTTGCGATTATTTCAATCTCAATGCTGCCAGACTTCCCGACGAGGTTGACTGCACCGCCTTCATTGATCTGGATGGTCCATTGCATTGGTGTTCTTGCATGCTGTCAATCCACTCCTCGGCGTCCCCGGCCTTATAATACTTTAGTCCTCCCTCCTCGTTCAATGTCATCTTTGATTGACTCCACACTGCCGCATCAGCCCTCTTCCCTCGTTTTTTGAGCAACGTAGAGGAACATGCAAAAAACCGAGTCGCTTTGGCGCGACCGCTGGTTGGAGTTGATCCGTCGGCTTGGCACTGAACGATTCTGGAAAAGTCCGTGGCTCAGCACCGATTTTGCCAAGGGGATGCCTTGGCAACAGCAGCGCCCTCAATCGCCCGGGCTACTGCTTGCGTATTGTGCCGACTGCATCGGCAAAGCGGACGGGATGATTCATGACTTTCCATATTTCATGTAAAACTGATTCTGAAAAATGCCCTCTGGATCGTAGAAGCGTTTGCGCTCAAAAAATGCCTTCGCCTGGGGATAGGCCGTTGCAAACTGTTCCACCGTGGCGTGCAGCCTGTACGGCAAATAATACCGTCCCCCGCAGGCGATCGCGGCGTCGATCAATTCCTGCGTCATTGCTTCCATGCGCGTGTCCGCTTTTTCCGTCCGCTCCTGATTGAACAGCATGACCAACGCACACATATCCTGATCCGCGTACCGCAAGAATGAATCCTGGTCCTTTTTGAGGTCACGCACTGTGACATTCAGCAGGTCGCCCTGGTGCTTGGGAATGATGGTCCGCGCTTGGGTCAGAAACGCCTCAAGTTGCGGGTATGGGACGAAGTATTCATGCAAGATGTCGGTGCGGTCGGCATTCTGCTCCTGATAGATCTCCGCGCCCTCATTCAGGAGCTGGTTTCGCGAAAAATGCTTCTTGGTTATTTGCTCCCCGAGCGTTTTTTCAATCCTCCAGCGCACCTCTTTGCCGATTTGGCTGTCAATCTGAGAACGGTAGATTTCTCGGCGCAGTGCGCTCCGTAGCCCGCGGATTTCAAGGCGGGAATCTCCGCAGGCTGACAAGGCGCCTTGCGAAACACCGTCATAATGGCGTTGTGAAGAAAAGTCTTCTCGCCCGGCACGACGCAGAGCCGGCCATACACCATGCCGATATCCGCCGCCCCGTTGACCTTTTCGGCAAAGCGAGCCGCATATTGATCGCACGGCAGCACCTCCACGTCCGGCTTGTAGCGCTCATTCGGCACCACCCGCAAGTCGACTTCAAGGATGACGCCGAATAATCCGTAACCGCCAAGGACCAGCGAAAATAACTCGGCATTCTCGGCCCGGCTGCAGCGGACAACAGCGCCATCCGCTTTCATGAGCCGCAACGACTCAACAGTGGAAGCAATCGGCGGTTGGTTGTGCTGCCAGCCGTGGCAATTGACGCTGATCGAGCCGCCGACGCTGAAGTTGTTGTTGGATTGCATGACGGCCACGGAAAGGCCCTGCGTGTCGAGGAAAGGAACGATTTCCGACCAACGTGCGCCGGCGCCGACATGCAAAATTGTCTTTTCCGTGTCGATTTTCATGCCATTGAAAGGCAGCATGTTGATCACGATGCCGTCAGCCGCGATGGTATGACCGCCCATGCTATGCCTCGCCCCGGCGATGGCGACGCCTAATCGCGCTGTCCTGGCCTTGAGCAGCAGTTCACGCAATTGGACTTCAGCGGCTTGCTCATCCGTGGGGATGGCCCAGACCTCGGCGACGGCGGTGCGATTCATGCGGCTGGCGTCGTCGGCATAGCCTGGGGGAAGCTCCTCAAGCACGGGCCTATCGTTCCACCATGTGTGAAACAAAAAACACGCGGGCACGGACATGGTGCAAACGGCGGCGATTAGTACGAGCAACGCCGCGCGGACCCACCACCTACAAAGGTTCTGGCGCAGATTCATGGTCACCAATCACCCCCCGCCATCGCTCCGCGGCGTTATTTTGACCTTATACGTTCCCGCCGAGTCGCAGTTCCACGGACTCGGCACAATGTGCAAATACAGCTTGCCCTCACGTTTCGGAGCTTCGTCGTAATTCTCCCCAATTACGAAAGACGGGCCGTCCTCGCCAATGCGACCCATCAGTGTGCCTGGACGGTACATAGCACCGCCGCCGCCCCCCGGCATACCGGCAAAGACGACGCCTGCTTGACCATAGCCTTTCGGGGTGGAAACATAAGCTGGGCCGCCACCGCCCTGAGGCCAAAGGTCGACGGTGCCGCTCGCCGTGATGACGAGTCGGCCTCCTGCCTGGAACTCAAAGCCGCTGTCCATCCACTGGTTCGGCGCACTGCCGTGCTTGGCCGCGTCCACGACCACCTCGGTTTCCGACGTGGGGCGAATCCAGCGGATCAGACGAAGTTTCGTCAGTTCCAGGCTCAGGTCGCCGATCGTCTCATTGTTGGCTTTGATATGCGGCGTAATAATGCGACCGACCATCGTGAATTTGCTGGTGACAATGGTGTCGTCCTCGCGAAGCCTCAGTTTGTCGGCGGAGTGCTTGGCCCGGATTTTTTCCAAGGCCATCGCGGCACGCTTGGCAATCTCCGGCACGTCCGACTTGGTCGCGTGGTGGACTTGTGGGTAGGCATACGGCCCCCACCCAATCAAGTCCTGCAAGGCTGCCTCGCGAATTTTGTAATTATCGTCGCCGAGTTGGCCGATCGCCTTGACGATTTTTGCCTCCATGCCTTCTGGTAAATGAACGCCGAAATCAATCCGCACGACATCCTTGATCGGCACGGTGAGTTTGCCGTAGTCGGTGACGACCTCGATTTGCTGCTGCATGATGACCATGCGGATGGCGCTTCCATCCAGCAATCGAACCTCGGCCCCGACAGGTTCCTTTTGCTTGGTTCGGGTTTCGGTTTGCTGGGCGGCGGCGAAACCTCCGAACAGCAAGACAATGCAAACATGCCAGCACGGGATGCGAAACATGGTTGTCTCCAGACTGAATGCGGGTGGGTCGTTCGTGCGTGACATTCCCCGAAAGGGCATGCGACGCGGCGCCTAAGCTTTCTTCTCAGCCGGCTTGCGTTTCTTGGCCAATCTTCCACCGCGAGGCTTGGCGAGACCGAGTTCCTGGCGCACCTGTTCGATCGTCAAGCTACCGTCTTCGCATAAGGAACGGCGGGACTCTTCAATCAAGCTTTGAAAATGTGGGTTGTTCATCAAAGAAACGGATTCCCAGTCTTTGCCGCTAAGGTCTCGGACCGCCGCCTGGGGCTTCCCATTTCTGGTCAATATGACCGTTCCTTTTCTCGCCATTTCGGCGAGTTCAGGCACTGTTAGATCTGTGGCTTGCAATTCTACCGTGGTCATAGGTCGATTTCCTCGCCGCCGAACCGCAAAACGTTATGCGTCTTGTGCCCGACCGCTATAACGTTCACCACTTTTTCATTCAAATCGACGTCGAAAAAGACACGAAAATCGCCAACGCGAAGCTCCCAGGGTGCAAGCTCATTATCGTCGAGTTTCTTTGTTTGTCGAGTAGGATGGTCAGGTTTGCTGCATAGCTTGACAGCGATGGCGTCAAGAACAATCTGTTGATCGCGTTTTCGAAGGTATTTCAAATGGTCACGCGCACGCTGTGAGAATTTTATCAAAAAGGCCATTTTCGCCACTGCTGAGGGTTAAGTCAAAACCGCCTCCACCACATTCCCCGCCACATCCGTCAGCCGATAATCCCGTCCCTGGAAGCGGTAGGTCAGCTTGGTATGCTCCAGCCCAAGCAGGTGAAGGATGGTCGCCTGAAAATCGTGGACGTGGACCGGATTTTCGGACACATCGAAGCCAAGCTCGTCGGACGTTCCGTAGCTCAGCCCCTTGCGAATTCCACCGCCGGCCATGAAGACGGTAAACGCAAAGGGATGATGATCGCGGCCCAGAATCGCCGAGGCCGCGGTCCGCCCCTCGCGGAACGGCGAACGGCCGAATTCGCCGCCCCAGATCACCAGCGTTTCGTCCAGCATCCCACGTGACTTCAGGTCGCGGATCAACGCCGCCACCGCGCGGTCCATGCCACGGCATTTGTTGACCAAGCCCTGGCGGATGTCCTCGGAGGCATTGGTGCCGTGGAAGTCCCAGCCCCAGTCGAAAAGCTGCACAAAACGCACGCCCTGCTCGACCAGCCGCCGCGCCAGCAGGATGTTGTTGTTCAAGCTTGACGCACCCGGTTGGGCGCCGTACATGTCGAGAACACGCCGCGACTCGCGCGAGATGTCCATCACTTCGGGGACAGATGTTTGCATCCGAAACGCTAGCTCATACTGGGCGATACGCGTTCGGGTTTCCGGGTTGCCCAACTCCTCGGCTTGCAGCTCGTTCAGGTCGCGCAAGGCGTCGAGGCTAAGGCGACGCATGTTGGCGTCCATGCCGGCCGGATTGGAGACGTACAGCACCGGGTCGCCCTGCGATCTGCACTGCACGCCCTGGTAGACCGACGGCAAAAAGCCGCTGCTCCAATTGGCGTTGCCGGCGCTGGGGTTGGTGCCGCTGGACACCATGACCACGAAGCCGGGCAGGTTGCTGTTTTCGGAGCCCAGGCCGTAGGTCACCCACGAACCGATCGACGGCCGGCCGAACTGGGCCGAGCCGGTGTAGAGCAGCAGCTCCGCGGGAGCGTGATTGAACTGGTCGGTGTGCATCGACTTGATAAAACACAGGTCATCGACAACCGTGGCGATGTTCGGCAAAACAGTCGAGACATAGGCGCCGCACTTGCCGTGGCGCTGGAAGGCGTGTGGCGTCCCTAGCAGCTTCGGCACTCCGCTGGTGAAGGCAAAACGACGGCCGCGCAGGAATTCTTGCGGACAATCCTGGCCATTGCGGCGGACCAGTTCCGGCTTGTAGTCGAACAGATCGAGACTGGGGCGGCGACCCGGCCAGGTGGATGTAGATGACGTTCTTGGCGCGGGCACGAAAATGCCCAGGCCGCGCTGCCAGTGGGTTGTTGGCCGTCTGAGCGCTGGTGGTTTTGTCGCCGTTGAGCATCGCCAGGGCGACCGCTCCAAGGCCGAGCGAGCCGTGCCGCAGGAAATGCCGGCGGGTGATATTCTGATAATAGGCTAACCGCGGATCCACAGGATCACCTCCTGGCCATCATCTCGTCGAGATTCAGCAGCACATTGCCAACCACCGTCCACGCCGCCAGGTCAACCGGATCCATGCCGGCCGGCAACGAGCCCAGGGGTTGAGTCGCCATCGCCTTTGCGGCTTGCGGATCGGCGGCAAAACTTTCACGGGCTTTTTGATACAAGCTTACCAGCCGCTCCAATTCCGCCGGGTGCGGCGGTCGCGACAGGCAAAGGCGGAATCCAAAAGTCGCGCGCGCCTCCGGCGTCGCGCCGCCTTCCTTGGCGATGCGTCGGGCCAATGCCTGCGAGGCTTCGACGTAGACCGGGTCATTCAGCGTCACAAGTGCTTGCAGCGGTGTATTGGTTCGCGGCCGTTTCACCAGGCAGACATTGCGATCCGGAGCGTCGAAGGCGACCATGGAGGGATACGGAGTCGAACGCCGCCACTCGGTGTAAAGAGCACGGCGGTAGCGGTCGCTGCCGGGGCTGGTGTCCCAATCGGTGCTCTTGCCGAATGCCGCCGAAAGGCCGAGCTTGGGCCGCGCCGGCCGCACGGACGGACCGCCGATCTTGGTATCGAGCAGTCCCGAGACAAAAAGAGCTTGATCGCGAATCGTCTCGGCGGAGTTGCGGAAACGGGGGCCGCGGGCGAACAGCAGGTTGGCGGGATCGCGTTCCTGCAAGGCCGGCGTCACGCGCGCCGATTGGCGATAAGTCGCCGACATCACCATTAGTTTCAGCAAGCGGCGCACGTCCCAGTCGCGCTGAAATTCGACCGCCAGCCAGTCGAGCAACTCCGGATGGATCGGCAGCTTACTGCGGGTGCCGAAATCCTCCGGCGTTTCGACCAGGCCGCTGCCAAAGATTTGTTCCCAGTAACGATTCACTGCCACGCGCGCGGTCAGCGGGTTTTTTGCATCGACGAGCCATCGGGCAAGGGTCAGACGATTCATCGGTTGGCCGGCCGCCACGCCATGCCATGCCTTCGGTACGTCCGGCCCGACCTCCAAGCCGCTCACTAGAAAATTGCCGCGGACGTGGACGAAGGTCTTGCGTTTTTTCCCTTCGGCCAACTCGCGCATGATCGGCGTGCTGAGCACTTTGACGGCCGCCAGTTGTTTCTGAAGCGCGGCAACTTGGTCGCCGATTTTCTTATATTGCGGCGTGGCCGTGGTAAAGTGCCTGTTTAATTCAGCCTGCTGCTGTGCATTGCGTTTGTCCTCGGGAACGGCAAGGATTTTCCCGATCTTGGCCGGCAATTTCGCCGCTTTGGCGCCTGTGGCTTCCCATTTTTTCAGCGATTCCGCAAACTCCGGAGTTTGGTAGGTTTCCTCAAGCGTAGCGATCTGCTTTTCGAACTTCAGTTTTTGGTCGACCTGCTCCGGTGTGGGCGTCGCCAGCGTCGGCCGATTGTCCGGCTTGTCGGAGTCCTCGGTCTGGTTGAAAATGGCATAAGCGCGGAAATACTCTTCCTGCGAAATCGGATCGAATTTGTGGTCGTGGCACTGGGCACAACCCATGGTCAGGCCCATCCAAACCTGAAAGGTGGTGTTGACCCGGTCCACAACGGCGGCAACGCGGAACTCCTCGTCATCGGTGCCGCCCTCGGTATTGGTCAGCGTGTTGCGGTGGAACGCCGTGGCGATCAACTGGTCCGTCGTCGGGTTAGGCAATAGATCGCCGGCAATCTGCTCGACGGTGAACTGATCGAAGCGTCTGTTCTTGTTGATGGCATCGATCACCCAATCGCGATACTTCCAGATGACGCGCGGCTGATCCTCGGCGTAGCCGTTGGAGTCGGCATAGCGAGCGAGGTCGAGCCAGACGTGAGCCCAGCGTTCGCCGTAGGCCGGCGTTTGCAGCAAAGCATCGACGTATTGGCCATAGGCGTCGTCGGATTTGTCGGCATTGAAGCGGTCCGCGGCCTGGAGCGTGGGCGGCAGGCCCGTCAGGTCGATGGCAAGGCGGCGGGCTAGCGTGTAACGATCGGCCTCCGGCGATGGCTCCAGCCTTTCGCGTTCCAACCTGGCCAGGATAAACGCATCCACAGCGTTCCTGCCCCAGTCCTTTTTTTGGATAGCCGGCAAGGCGGGCTGCTCTGGCGCCAGAAAGGCCCAGTGTTTTTGATACACCGCGCCCTCAGCGATCCAGCGTTTGAGCAGGTTTTTCTCATGGTCTTTGAGTGCGTGGTTGCTCTTGAGCGGCGGCATGCGCGCTCTTCGCCGTCAGCGAAAATCCTGACAATCATCTCGCTTTTGTCGGGTTGCCCCGGCACGATGGCGTGGTCGCCGCTGGGCAGCACCTTGGCGGCTTCCGCGGCCAGGTCGAGCCGGAGTTTCGCCTTCCGCGCCTTGTCGTCGGGGCCGTGACAGGTGAAGCAATTGCTAGCGAGGATGGGTTGAATGTCGCGCGAGTATTGCACGCGGTCAGTCGATTTCGGCGTGGGCTGAGCCGACGAGGTGTCCGGCGGCCGGGCCAGGGCGGCCAACAGGCAGACGGGGAGCAACAAACTGCACAATATCCGAACCATGTTCACGTTGCAGACCCTCGTTGACCGCGCGTGAGCGGCTCGCTAGACTGCATGCACTGCGGTTGTCCTGCCTATTATCGTGGACCGAGGCAGGCATTGTCAACATGCTGTGCGGAGGAAGAGAGCAATGGGCAGCCCATTTCCTGGAATGGATCCCTATCTCGAAAGTCACTGGGGCGATGTTCATGCGAGCTTGGTGATCTATATTCGCGACGCATTGCAGGGCTTACTCCCCGTGGATCTACGCGCCCGTGTGGATGGTCACATCGAATTTCCAAGTGAGCGCTATGTCAAGATCGTCGTCGCAGGCAAGCACAAACGCGTCATTACCGTCGTGGTAGTCCTTACTCCAGACAATAAAACACCTGGCCAGGGGATGGTGGATTACCTACGCAAGCAGCACGCGATTTGTCAAAGTGAGACAAATCTGGTCGAGATCGACCTGCTTCGAGGGGGCCGGCATGTTTTGGCAGTGCCGCTAGAGCAATTGCCGCATGGTTTGCAAAGTCCTTACCACGTGTTCGTTCGTCGTGGCACCAAGCCACGTCATTTGGAAGGCTATCCGATACCCTTGGCCCAGAAGTTGCCAAACGTGCGCATCCCGCTGCGGCCTGGCGACATCGATGCGCGATTGGACTTGCAGCCGTTAATCGAACAATGTTACTGAAATGGCCGCTATAACGTGGACCTCAATCACAGCAAGGATCCCGACCCTCCGCTGACGGGGACCGACGTCCAATGGGCTGCCGAACTACTTCGGGGCAATGGCTTCCGTCCGGCGTAGGGCTAAATTGCTCACGGGGCCCATCACCGGTCATCACGCCCTTTTTGTGATCCAGCTGCGTCTTCTTGGCTCAGAATCTGATGAAACCGCTCAGGCTCCTCCACATGCGCATCCGGTCCGAGCAACATCGGTTCCGCCGGCAGCTGGAGGTCCCCGCCTTGAAGTGACGCTCCGGTCTTAGGGGAGTCGTCCACCGCACCCGCGGCGATCCACCTGCGGAGGAGGCCCTTTTCGTCGGCGGTTGGTTGCTTTTCCTTGGGGGGCGGCATTTTAGTCTTGGCCGTCTTTTCGACGACTTGCACCAGGTAGCTCTTATCCGGCTCGTTGGGCACGATCAGGGCCTTGCCGCTTTTGCCAGCGCGTTTCATTGACGCCAGACTGGTGAGATTTGCCCCGCCTTTGGTTTTATTGTCCATGTGGCACTTGCCGCAATACGTGGTCAAAAACGGCTTAACTTGGTTGGTGTAACTGACAACCAGTTCGCCGTCAGCCGGATTGCCCTTGGGTGCCTCGTCCTTGGCTCCGCCCTTGTCTGGGCTGGCCTTGTCCTTGGGAGCGTCCGCCGCCGGCATGCCGTCGGTGGGCTCTTTGGAATCCCCCGCCGCCGGTTTGGTGTCGCTGGCATCCTTGGCCTCCGCGGGGTCGGCTTTGGGCTGTGGTTTGGTCGGTGTCTTCGCCGCGGGACGAGGAGTAACCTTGGGTGGGCCACTGAAGAAATACCAGTACAGACCGGCGCCGGCACCGCCAACGACGAAGAGGCCGACCAGCAGAATGACAATCAGGAGGACGGGAAACCGCTTACGGGTCTTCGCCGGTTTTTCAGGTTTGGCGCGGCGGCCTCCCGAGGTCGGTTCGGTTTTCCCCTTTTGGGGTTCGTCTTCGACCGCGGAATCCACGATGGAATCCTCGAATTCCGCCGCTGCCGCAACGGGTTGCAGGACGGGCTTTTTCGCGGCCATGGCCTCGGCATGTTCGCCCGAAGCCGCGGGAACCTTGAAGGTCGCGGAGCAGCTTTTGCAACGGACTTTTTTTCCGCTGAGGCGATCAGGCAATCGATAAACAGATTGGCAACCGGGGCAGCGTGAGCTCACAAGCATGAAAAAAACTCCTCCAGGGGAAATTGAACGTTTCCGTTCGGTGGGCCTGGCCACAATTGCGCGGGTTTTTCGGAGAGTTGCTCCACAATACCTGGAGAAAGGCGGGAATACAAGCAGAATTTGAGACTAAAAAAAGCGAATCACGAAAGCACGAAAGACGAAAACACGAAAAAGGCAGAAACCAGCAGGGGACATCACAATAACCCATCGAATCCATGTCCCGAGCTGTTTTGCATTTTTCGTGCTGTCGTCTTTCGTGCTTTCGTGATTCTATTTTCTATCCAGTTGAGGACGCTGTCATTTTTGCTTGGCCGCCACAAACAGCCGATCGATTTCGGCGGCGGCCAAGGTTTCGACACCGTGCTGGGCGTCGATGATGAGGGCCTCGCCGCTGGGCGTAACGTAGACGAGGTGGTTGCCCAGGCGGAGCAGATCGCGCAGGCTGGGCTGACGCTCCAGGAGGAGGAAATAGGCGTCACTCTGGGCTTTGACGGTGACGGTCTTCATTGTGGCGGTGAAGCCGTCGTCGATCCAAACGCCGCCGATGTCCACGAGGTTGCGGTTGCCGGCACGCTGAGTGGCCGCGGGGGCGAGCTGCTGCTGGTTGCGGAGGTTGTTGACCTGAACTGCCATGTCGACGCCGAGCGTTCCATTTTGGAGGCCGTCGAGTTGTTTTAGCTGCAACGCTTTTTGGGCGCGCTCAAAAGTCGACTTCTGGTTGAGTTGATCCTGTGTGACGTTGTCGCCCGCCTTGACGCCAGCTTTGTCCGCATCCTGGCCAAGCTCTTGGCGAAGTTCAGCCTCCTTTTTCGCGTCACCGGCAATGCTCTTGGCGAAATCCTCGACCTTCGTACCTTTGGCACTTCCACCATCGCCGCCGCCGCCGCCCTTCTTCCCGCCTTTTCCGCCGGCCTTCAATGCCGGCGGCACGGCCGCACCCAAGTTGCTTTGGCGAACTGCTGTCTCGGGCACAATGAGAAAGCTCGTATACGGCGTGGTGATGCCATAGCGCTTGGCCAGGTAGACGATGTCGTCCACCAGCTCTTTCTTCTCCCCATTGAGCCGGATTTGATCGAGCACATAGCCGACCTTGCGGCGCGCCCAGAGATCCTCGACAAAGGTCTTGTCCTCAGTCGTCCTCTCGGCGAAATTCACTTCCTCCACGAATTGACGTGGCTCCTTGCCCACCACGCCCGTGAGTTTGACTTCCACCTTGCCGTGTCCCTGGTAACGGCCCAGGACCACAAGCTGCGTGCCGTTGAACAGATCGGGCAATTCAGGCGGATAGACCTCCGTCAGGCGGACGCCGTCGCCCACGGTGAGCTTGAGGTCGGTGAGCACGGGGCTGCTGATTTTGGCGTAAAGACCGCTGACCTTGGCCTCGATGTTTTCGGTTTCGCGGACGTAGGTCGTGACGGCCCGCGTCTTGTCGGCGAGCTGATCCAGCAAGGCGGCGTTGACGTCATCGCCGACGCCGAAAGTGAAAATGCGTGTGTTGGCCGTGTTCTGGGCCATGACGTTGGCCAGAATCTTGTTGGGGTCGGTTTCGCCGATGGTCGGCTGGCCGTCGGTGAAGAAGACGACCGTGAACGGCCGGCTCCGGTCGCCGGGATGCATTTGCAGGGCGGCGAGCAGAGCGTCGTTGATGGCCGTGCTGCCGTTGGCTTCCAGGCCATCCACCCACTTGCGGGCGTCGGCAATGCTGTGCTGGGTGGCGTCCTTCAGAGTTGTCTGCATATTTGGTGACCGTGGTGGCGAAGTGCAAAACGGCGAAGCGATCCTTGTCGCCGAGTCGCTCAAGGCAGAACTTGAGCGCACTGCTGGGCTTGCTCGATCCGTTTGCCCCGCATGCTGCCCGACGTGTCCAGCACGAAGACCATGTCGCGAGGCACTTCCTGCGAGCGGGCCAGCTCGGCGCGGGGCGATATCAGCATCATGAAATAGCCGTTGTCTGTGCCGGGCCGATGCATCAGCGCCGTCATGCCGACGTCACGCGCGGTGGAAGCATAAAAAAGCTGAAAATCCCTGTCGAGCGGGGACTGATCGCGCACGACCGTGATGAGTGCTTCCCTGTCGTTGGGCCGTGTCATGGCGACGGCGTGGGTGGGGCTATAGATGTTCTGGATCGGTTTCTGCGATTTCAGATGAACCTGCAGGGAAAACCTGGTGGTCTGACGGCTGGCCCGGCTATCGACCTTCAGCGGGTAGGTATATTCCACCATGCCGGAGTCCATGCGGGCCACGGAAGTGAAACTGAGGGAGATTTTCTGTTCGCCCTGGGCCGGCACCGGGAAGACTTTGATTTGGAGCAAGTCGTTGCCCACGTATTCGAGCAGGCCGGGGTCGTAGGTGCGGCGAACGATATCGGTGTAGATCTGCCGCGCCTTGGCGGCCTCGAGCAGTTCGCCTTTTTCTTCGTTGCCGTTGACCCACATGGAAAACTTGCGGACGCTGGCCCCCTTGGGAACCGGGAAGACGTAGGTGGCTTCCAGGGCGCGACCGGTGTTGTTGCGGAAGACCTGTTCGACGGTGGTGACGGCCACCTGGTCTTCCACGGTGACCTTCACGTCGTGACTGACCATTGCAAAGGGCGGCAGCTTGGGTTCCCTGGGAATCAGCAGTCCCTGGGCGGGGGCAGTGCTGGTACAGAGCATGAGCGCGGAGAGGCTCAGAAGGATGCGTCGCATGGGTACGGTTCCTTTCGCCGAGTTACGGAGAGGTTTGAGAGGGCGAGGGCGATTCGCTCCCTACCTTAAACGAGACAGAGGGTGGTTTGGTTTCGATGAAAAGAAAAAAATCACGCCTTCGCCAACGACACGCACACCATCTCTTCGTCGTTGCGCACGAACATGCAGCGATAGGCAAACGCCGGATGGCACCATACGACGTCCCGCCCGCCGCGTGCCGGCATGGTCGCCTTGATGATCGGGGCGCTGTCGATCTTCTCGAAGCCTTGCGGAGTCATCTTGGCGATCATCAGCTCTCCGTGCTCGTTGAAGACGAAATAGCGGCCTGCCTGTTCGATGAAGAACGCCGTCGTGAACAGGTCGCGTTTGCCGACGGCTTCGAGGGTCTCCCATTTTGTCGTGCCGTCTGTGATGTCGATGCAGCGCAGCTCGCCCATGCCGCAGATGCCGTAGACGTGGCCGGCCTTGACGACGGGGGCGTTCATCACCGGGTTGATGGCGTAAGGCTTGAGAGGGTTGTTGCCCTTGCCTCGCCACAACACTTCCGCGTCGGGTTTGTCGGCACTGAGCTTCACGACTAGCGGACCGTGGTAAAAATTGCTCACGAACAGCAAATTGTCGAGCAGGCGCGGGGCCATGATGTTGACCGATGGCCGCTGCGGTTTGCCGTCGGCGGGGTAGGGGATCGACCAAAAGACGTTGCCCGTTGCCGGGTCGAGGCTGGTAAGCGATTCGCTGAGCCAGATGATGACTTGATCCCGGCCGCCGGCCTTAACCAGCATCGGCGGGGCATAGCCGACTTCTTCAGTGCTTAACGCTTTCCAAACCTCTTTGCCGGTCTGCCTGTCAAGGGCGACGACAGCACTGCCCGCGCCGCCGGCCAAGGTGATGAGATTGTCGCCAACCATCAGCGGGTGGGCGGAATGGCCCCAGACCGGCCACTTGGCGGCATATTGCTTGGGCAAGTTTACCGTCCACGCCACCTTCCCGGAATCGGCAGCCAGACAATAAAGATCACCCATCGTGCCAAGCGTGTAGACAAGGCCGCCGTGGACGAGCGGCGTCGCGCGTGGCCCCGAGGGGTAGGCGACCTTGCTGTAGGTGCAATCATATTCGTATTGCCATACGGTTTTGCCGTCCTTGGCTGACAAACACAGTATCCGCTCCTTGCCTTCGCCGATGCCCTTGGTGGGATCGCCGAGTTTGTTGGGCGGCGCGTCCTTGGCGACCGGTATGGTGCGATCGGTGACGAAAACGCGGCCATCCACCACGGCTGGTCCGCAATAACCGCCGCCAATGGGCACTTTCCACACCAGACGTGGGCCGCCTTCGGGGAACTTGTCGAGGATGCCGGTCTCGCGCCAGACGCCGTCGCGCTGAGGGCCGAGCCATTGCGGCCAGTCGTCGGCCGACGCCGCCAAGGTTGGCAAAAGGACGCATGCGCAAAGTCCAACGGCGATGAACGGCAACCGGATCAGGGCGAGGGGAAACCGTTGCATGGACAATCCTCCTAATAGCTTGCCTTCCCAGCAGCAGCAGGGTAAAAATGGCTGCGAGATGCTGCAACACCACCAAGTGAATCAGGTGACTACATGACATGCAAATTGTATTGGCTTTTCGCAGGGACGGCCTTGGGTTTGCTCCTCCCGGCACCAGTCCACGCTCAACCGCTGCCGGTCAAGACGGTCGAGTTCAAAAGCGATTCCGTCGGCCGCAAACTGAAGTTTAACATCATCCTGCCCGCCAAATACGAAACGTCGCCGGAGCAGCGCTTCGCTGTGCTGTATTTGCTGCATGGCTATAGCGGCAATTATACCCACTGGGCCGCCATGGGTGTGCCCAAGTATGCGCCGAAATACGATCTCATCGTGGTGATGCCCGACGCCGGCAATTCGTGGTACGTCAACTGGGCCAAAAGCGAGGACGGGCAAAAAAACGACTGGGAGGACTCCATCATCAAGGACATGATCGGCCACGTGGACGCGAATTATCGCACGATCTCCAGGCGTGAAGGCCGGGCAATCAACGGCCTGTCGATGGGCGGCTATGGCGGGCTGATGCTCGGCCTGCGCCACCCTGAGATGTTCTGCTCGATCGGCAGCCATAGCGGCGCTATCGGCATCGCCAAGCAGCAGGCGGAAGTCATCAAGTCGGGCAAGGAAATGCCTAAGAAAATCAACCTCAAGCCGCCGACCAAGGACATCGACCCCAAAATCGGCATCGACGGCTTCAGCAGCCAGTTCGAGCGCACGCCCAAGGGGAAGGCCTTCACCACCGCCGAGGAATGCGCGGCGCACGATCCGTTCCAGCTGGTGCTCAACATTCCACGCGACAAGATGCCGCATATCTACCTGGACTGCGGCACGGAAGATCCTCTGCTCGCGGACAACCAGGCATTCGCCAAGCTGCTGATCGACAAAAGTATCCATTGCACAATCAGCCTGGCGCCTGGCGGCCACAACAGCGCCTTTTGGACCCGGCAAGTGGGTTACTCGATGGCGTCGCAAAATGCGGCCATTCAGCGCGAACTTGGGGCGGAGAAGGCGAAAAAGGGAGGTTCAGAATGAGCGCGCCAAAGGCAAGACCGCTGTGCACAGTCGACGAATACCTGGCAATAGAACGCGCCTCGGTGGAAAGGCATGTTCTCTTACCCCGACATCGTCGTGATTTGCGGCGAACCGGCATACCACGATACTCACCAGGACATTGTCCTCAATCCCAATGTCATCGTGGCAGTGCTGTCGCCGTCCACGGAAGCGTTTGACCGTGGGGAGAAGTTCACGCGTTATCAATCGTGGAATCCGACGCTCACCGATTACGTATTGGTGTCGCAAGACCGGCCACAAATTGAGCATTTCGCACGGCAAAAGGACGGCTCCTGGCTTTATCGCATTCACACAGGATTGGACGCCAGTGTTTTCCTGGCGTCAATTGGCTGCACCTTGCGACTCGCCGACGTGTACGAGGGCGTCGCCTTTAGCCCGGATTATTCATCGCCTTAGCCACATTAGCAAGGGGCATGCTTAAGGGAAATGAAGCAAGGGCAGTTTTCGGATTTGCGCCACCGCAAGGAATCGCGCCCCCTTACCCCCACGCCGGGGGGTTGCGATTTTTCGAGCTGGCGGTTGGCTAAGCACTGGAGATGCGCGGCGTTGAAGTGAGGAACTCGGCGAGCCGGCGGTACCAATCGAGGTAGGGCCAGGCAGCGCTGAGGCGGACTAAAATCCGGCGACTGCTGACGGTGACTTCGGCGGCCACCTTGATCAGCAAGCTACGCCACGTGCAGGGATGGCCTTCACCAAGCGGATCGACTTGACGGCGCTGATTGAAATAACGGCGGCGGTGGGGATCGGCAAACGCTTCGGTCGGTAGCGGTTCGTTGTCGACTGGATTGAGTGGCGTTGGCTGCGGAGATGGCGGCAATGCGAATTCCCGGCGTAAGCGCACCAGCAAGTTGCTGGCTGCCGCGTGCAGATAAAGGCGGAAGAAGTTGGCCACGAAGCGATGATCGCTAGTGCGGTCGATCTTCAAGTCACACTTGAGTTCCTTGTTGCGGTTCTCGCTTTCGCCGCGCCCCGCGTAGTCGTCGTAGGCGGCCTCCGGCAGGATGGGAGCGCCAGCGCGATTGGTGACGATGAAACGTCGATTGGTGCCTTGGGCGTTGGCCTCCGCTTTGACGATCACCCAGCGTTGCGCCGGCCAAGTGCCTGCTCGATACCAAAACCCGTCGAACAGGCGTTGTGACTGGTTGGTGACCTTGAAATTAGCCTCGGCTTGTTCAAGCAGAGATTCGCTGCCTTTTTTGAGAACATTGTTGGCGGCGAGGCCAAAGGTATAGTCGACATTCACCCGTTCGCAGACCGCATACATCCAAGGCATGCCGCAGCCGGCATCACCACGCACATGGATGCGAACGTCGGGCCAAACTTGGCGGAGACGACGAACCAGATACTCCAGATCGTCGTCGGCGCCGAGGGCGGCATGCACGGAGCCAGGGCGTAGCGACAATAGCACCGTTTGATCGTTGTCGGCGCAGGTGATGAACGAGGGGAAATACTGATACTGCTCGAAATAACCGTGGAAGAGGACCAGTTGTTGCTCGCCATGCGCCGGGTCATCAACGGCGTCGATATCGAAGGTCAGATGCTTTGGTGGCGTGGCAAACGAGGCGATGAACTGATCGATGAACACGTCGCGGAGCCGCTTGAGCGAAGCGATGGTGACGGAGTTTTAAACCGTGACAAGGTTGGCTGACTGGCCAAGGCACCGTCGTCGGGCGAGCGGTTGGCAATGAGCTTGAACACGGGATCGTAGCGCAAACTGTCGTGATCGTTTTGATCTTCATAATCGGCAAGGATTCCGAAGATGCGTGAGCGTGCCATTTCCAGGAACGAGTGGTCGCAATCCTCAGGGGAACGGGGGTCGTCCAAAGCTGCGGCGAACTGTCGGGTCAGCCCGATCTGTTCATCGAACTGGCGTAGCGGCAACAGGCCCGCGTCGGACGTTAGTTGCGCCTGGGAAGGCTCGACAACGACGTCCAAATCGCCCCAAAAATCAAAGGTCGCTTGCCAAGCAGTCTGTATACTCACAGCAGGCCTCCGTTCGTGCTCTATAGCTTGCTCGTAACACAAGTTAAGACGCGACCGAAGGCCTTTTTGTTTCAATGTGATGAATAATCCGGGCTAGCAGGATACATTGGTGACAGTCCCAACCCCAGGGCGGCGGTGTGGCACGCCCGGCACGGGCATGCGAGTTGCCAAGGATCACATTCTCATCACGCCCGTTCAGGGCCTGCCACCCCTAATTCCGGATCACCTTCCCCCCTGCCCTGAGTCTCGCCAGCAAGCTGCGTTTCGCCTGCGGCTCAAACTGGTTCGCGAGCGAGAGCAATGCGAAAAACTCTTCCCCGGTCAGTTGGCCCTTGATCTGATTGCAGCGCGTGCAGCAAATCGTGATATTGTTCAAATCGTCGGTGCTGCCGTTTCTGGCCATGGGGATGTTGTGGTCGGCGCTGAAGTTGCCGGGCGTCAGCGGCTCTTTGCAGTAAAGGCAAATGAGGTGCCGCAAATACATCGTCACGTGTCCCCGGAACTGGAAAAGCGTGTACGGCAGCGCCGTCTTGCGCGGATCGTCTGGTGGCGATAGATGCTCGCCGTGCGGATCATGAATTGCCGCTGGGCGGTTGGGCGAGCACGACTTCCGCTTCGATGGCCGGCAGCGCGGCGCCGGCCAGGACGGCGGCCACTTGCGTTCGCAGCTCGGGGTGCGGTGCCAGCAGGTGCATGAGCGTTTGGAAGATGGCAAGCATCTCCGGGTGCATCATGAGGTTGAGGCTCTGGTTGTTGGTCGTGATCTGCGGGCCGATGGTTCTTGTCCATCCGGGGGACTCCTTGGTTTCTTTGCCTGGTCCGGAGCGGAGCCAGGCGATGGGGTTGTCCTGTTTGGCGGCGATCTCGGCTTGTAGGCGGGCGTGGGCCGTGGCCTGGGTGACTGCGAGCGAGAATTGCTTGTAATGCTGGCGGGGCTGCTTGACGTTGCCGCGGCGAAGCCAATCCTCGAAAACCAGACGCGGAACGCCCGCGGCCTCGGCGGCGACGTGCGGGAAGCCGCCGGCCCGGATGAACGAGCATATCTGGTTGGTGATCTCAGGCGTTGGCAGCAGCGATTTCTTTGGCATCAGGCACCGATGAGGGTTTTGGCCAGGATGTACGGGGCGGGCGGGCCGATAAACTCGAAGCCGGCGGTCAGGCGCGTGGTGGCTCGCTTCCATTGCGGGGCGTCGCGGGCGGCGAATGATGGCTTGCGGGTCATGCGCCAATCGGTTGAAGCCAGGCGGCTGCGGATCATGGCCGGGTGGGTGGTTGTCGAAACGGCGCGGTAGCCAAGGCCGGCGAACAGGGATGCGCAGAACACGGAGATACGGTTGCCAATGCCGATGCCCTGGTAGTCGGGAAGGCAGACAGTGCGATGCTCGCGGCGTGCAGGCGGGCCCGCGCCCACGAAGGGCAGCCAGGAGCTAAAACACACGGGTTGGTTGTGTAATGTCGCAAGGAAGCATACCGCTGAACGATTTAGCTCGGCGCTCAAATAGTGATGGCGTGCAAACAGTGGCCACGCCGTGTGCGAGCAACGGCTGATGACGAGGTCGATGGCTGGCCTTCGCCGAAGCGACCTCCATGCAAAGGTCTGCTCTGCTGGCCGGTAAACCCAGTCGGGTTGGAGCCATGGTTCGACGTCTTCGTGGCAGGTGACGGCGATGAATTGCTTTTTCGCGTGGCGAATGACGCGGGCGACGGCGGCGCTGCCGATCTGGGCGACGGTGCGGTCCACGACGCTGGTGTATTCATCGAAGACGATCGGCTCATTCGAGGACTCCGCGAGCAAGCGCGCCAATGAGACGCGAAACTGCTGGCCAGTTGACAGCACATGAAAGGGCCGCAGCCAGGCCGGCGGCGAGGAGAAACCAACCGAGGAAAGGAGAGTGGTGATTTCCTGGATCGGCAGGGTTTCCGGGAAGGAGTCGAGAAGCGATTGATGCTGTGGCCATGTGAGTGTTGCCGATTTGGTGAAGGGGGTGGGCCAGAGGTTGCGGGCAATGCTGCTTTTGCCGCAGCCGGAGGGGCCGACGATTAGGCCGATATTCCAGGGCTTGGCGTCCAAATCCATCGCGACTTGCCAGGTGAGCTTGCTGGACTTTTCCGCGGTCAGGTCGAACATGCCCTGCACTTGCATGACGCGGGGCGTCTGCTCGACGTGTGTTTCGACGGTGATGGTGGTGTCAATTGGCATGTGGCTCTTGTGCGTAAATGTGGATGGCTTTGCCGGCGAGGCGGCGCCAGATGTTCTTGATGCTTTCAGGTTGCTGGCACCAGCGGAGCTTGCTTGCCGCGTTGGGCCAGCCGGCCTCGGAGGCGGACTGGCCGTAGGCGTCGTAAAGCTGCTCGGCGATGGTGTCTAGGCGATCTTGGCCGTGCATTCGAGGCCCTCGTGTTTGAAGCGTCGGAGCAAAGCGAGTTGCTCCTGTTCGTTGCTGCAGGTGATGATGACGATGAACTGCTCGGTGAGAGTTTGCGTTTGCGATGCCGCTTTTTTCATGCTCTTCTTGGCGGCTTGCTCCGATTCGGCGATGGCGTGCCAGAGGTCGGTAATCGCGGCAGAGTCCTTTTCGGTGATCTCCCGGAACTGGGCGAGAGTGTCGGCGTCGTAGCCGGCGAGCTGAGCGAGCGGGTCGATGGCCAGGAGCAAGGCGCGGGCCTCGGCGTCGTTGACGTCGAGGACTTCAACATCGACCGTGGCGTCGGGGTCCATGGATTGGCGGAGGTGGCCGTCGATTAGCTTGAGGCGGCCGTCCGGTAGGCGGTAGGCGAGGAGTGAGCGGGCGAAGCCGATCTCCTTGAGGAGGGCGGCAAGAGCGGATTTTTGGGCGTCCGTGTGGGTGCGGGGGTTGAGTTCGTGCGGGACGATGTCGCCGGCGCGGACACGGACGTGATCGACAATGCGGGTGGTGTGGGTGTTGTCCATGACCAGGATGCTAAATGGACGGGTTGGGGTTGTGGGAGGGGAGAATTCAGGTTAACCGGCGTGTGTTTGCATCGGCTTTGTTATCATAAACAGAATGCTCGGATGAGCTAATTCGTCGCCGAAAAGCGAAATCTAGGCAGTTCCGCTGGTTTTCGTTGCGGCAGCCTAACAAAGGAGATGAAAATGAAGGCGAATAAAATTGAGACAGTTCCGCTGACCAAGAAAGAACAGGCTCTTTACAACGCTGTGTTCCCGGATTGGGCCGCGTTTGATGGAAAGGACTACGAAACACGGATCGGCATCCTTGGCAGGATGGGCCAGCTTGCCGAGTCCCTCCTTAAGAGGAAAAGCAAAGGCATTCCAAGGGTCCGGGTGGAGTGGTTCGCTGATCCAAGATTGAACGCGGGGGGACACGGTCGGTCCATAAAGCAGCTTTTCGAAAGGTATGGTAGGTCGGCGAAGGAGATTATGTGCCATCCGAATTTCAAGGATCACCTTTGGTACTTCATTCACGGGCCTGATCTCCCGAGTGGCACCATTGAGGGGTTCCGCAAAATCATCGAGGCTGATGTCGGAAGTTCAAACACGGTTCTGATGGAGTTATGCACGTTTGTTAGGAAGGAAGTGCGGGCAAAGGGCTTGGATCGCCGTCACGCAGCCGAGGAATTTTGCAAGTTGGCGCATGAAATCCGCAAGCCGGAGTGGGCGGACACGGTCAGATCCGCAGCCCTGCGGGCAAACCGGTGATTTGAGTACATCCGCAAAAGGATTGGGTGGACCGCAAGATGCAAGACGCTTGTGCATACACGCTCGTTCGCGGCGCGCCGGTTTCCATCTTGCTTGCTAGGGTTTTCCGCGTAAATTACTGTTCGGATGAACATGGCCACGATGCAAGGCTGGAATGCCGATGGACACCCTTTCTCCCCTTGAACGCAGCGAGCGCATGGGGAGGGTCCGGTCGAAAAACACGAAGCCGGAGCTTGCCGTTAGGCGGCTTGTCGATTCTTTGGGACGCCGGTATCAGCTGCACCGGACCGACCTTCCTGGATGCCCAGACCTGGTTTTTCCACGCCGAAAAAAGGTCATATTCGTCCATGGTTGCTATTGGCACCGCCATGGTGGCTGTCCAAACACCAGGCTTCCCAAGTCTCGCTTGGATTTCTGGCAGCCCAAGCTTGAAGCGAACGCTGTTCGCGACGGCAGAAATGCAAGAAGATTGCGGGCAAAGGGCTGGGGCGTGATGGTTATTTGGGAATGCCAAGTGAAGAATGCTGCGGCGCTTGCAAACAGGATCAAGAGGTTTCTAGGATGAAAACGATCGAGACTCTTTGCGGGGGCCGGTGGCCTCGCACTCGGAACGGCCTTTGCTGGATTCCATCATGACGCGGTACTTGAACGGGATCACGACGCTTGCGAAACGATCCGCGAGAACCAACGGCGGAAGTTTGACCCAGTTGACAGCTGGCCGTTGCATGAAACTGATGTCAGAAATTTCGACTTTCGGCCCTTCGAAGGGGTCGATTTGATCGCGGGAGGGCCGCCGTGCCAGCCATTTTCCATCGGCGGCAAGCACCGCGGGCCGAGCGACGGACGGAACCTCTTTCCCGAAGTTGTTCGGGCCGTGCGAGAGACGCGCCCGAAGGCGCTCCTCGTTGAAAACGTTCGGGGATTGCTTCGCCCGGCGTTCGCCAAGTTTTTCGAGTACGTGATCTTGCAACTCAGCTTCCCGGAAATTGTTCAGCGGCCGGACGAAAGTTGGCTGGCGCATCTTGCTCGGTTGGAACGGCATCAAACCCGCGGCACGCAAAAGGGGTTGCTTTACAACGTCGTGTTTCAAAGCCTGAATGCGGCAGATTACGGCGCCCCACAAAAACGGTATCGCGTGTTCATCGTCGGATTCCGCGCTGACCTCCACAAGCCTTGGTCGTTCCCGGCGCCGACGCATTCCCACGACGCACTCATTCATTCACAGTTTGTTTCCGGCGAGTATTGGGACAATCACAAAGTACCGACCCGACAACGAAAGAGGCCGGGCGAGAGGCTCGCTCCGCGCATTGAGGGCCTCAAGTCGAGTTTGTTCCCACCCACGGAACAGCCGTGGGTGACCGTTCGTGATGCACTGGTGGGATTGCCAGAACCGACTTCCGCGCCGGCCAAAGCTGTGTTCAACCATACGCTTAATCCTGGCGCCCGCGTGTATGCCGGCCATACCGGCAGTCCGTTGGATGAACCGGCAAAAGCGCTGAAAGCAGGCGATCACGGCGTGCCAGGCGGCGAGAATATGTTGGCCCATCCATCAGGCGAGGTTCGCTATTTCACAGTCAGGGAAAGCGCTCGGCTGCAGACGTTTCCTGACAACTACCTGTTTCGTGGTTCATGGACCGAAGCCATGCGGCAACTCGGAAACGCGGTCCCCGTTCGGTTGGCTAACGCGGTGGCGAAAAGCATTTTGGCGAGGCTGGCGTGATAGAAGAAACACCATACAACCCGCTCGACAAGCGCAATCTTGGAGTGAGCGTGGCCGACGCCCTGCTTGAGCGGCCTGTCCTTCCACTTCCGCCGGGGGATTCGTTTGCCGGCGCTGGAATTTACGCGATCTATTACACTGGCAAATTCAAACCGTACCGCGCCATCGCGGAGCGAAACCGAGAAAACAAGTTTGTGGTGCCGATCTATGTGGGCAAGGCAGTCCCTGCCGGCGCACGGAAGGGCGGATTCGGGTTGGGCATCGCGCCTGGCCAGGTCTTATTCAGCCGCCTTCGCGAACATGCGGATTCCATCGGGGAAGCGGAAAATCTCAGCATTGAGGACTTCCAGTGCCGGTACCTTGTCGTTGATGACATTCGGATTCCGCTGGGTGAAGCCATGATGATAAGCAAGTTCATGCCAATCTGGAACCAGGTGATTGACGGCTTTGGCAATCACGACCCTGGCAAGGGCCGGTATGGCCAGCAACGATCGCCTTGGGATGTGCTTCATCCAGGAAGGGAGTGGGCTAAACGTTGCGTGGAGTGCAACAGAAGCGAGCAAGCCCTTCTGGCGGCTTTGAACACATACCTTGAGACAGCGTTTCCCAAGGAATAACGAGGGAATGTTAGCTGCGGACAAAAAGCGCGGCAAACCTGCGCACCGAATCCGAGGAAAAGTAAAACCAACCCGCACTTTGACAAAAAAGCGCACCGACTGCGCTTTTTTCACTTCGGTTGGGTCTGGGCCACTGTATGCAACCAACCCCATGCCAGTAGGATTCCAAACGGCAGAAAGACCGAAGAAGAACCATAAAACAGTGCCTAGCATGTTCAAACTCAATCCGAGTGCGTTGAGACATGTCGGAGTCATTTTCAACACCCCCACTTCGTTTCGTCTTGCCCTTCTAGACGTATTCCCATTTGCAAATAGTACGGGGGTGGTGAACAAAAAGTCAAGGACCTGGGGTTGCTCCGACTATCGGAAGGACTGTGTGGCGCGTTGTGTAATGCACGGTGTCCGGTTTTTCAAGTTCTGCTCTTGCTTCTTGAGCGCCAGGTCTGAGGTTGGCAGCACCTTGCGAAGGCAGATGTAGAGTGTGTTTGTCGTTGGCGGACTGGCGGACCACGGGGAAGGTGTTGTGCCAGTTGTTGTTGCGCTCCGCCAAGGGCCTCCGCCAAACAACCGGATGGCGGGGGCCCTTGGCGGAGCGCAAGTTATTGGAATGCTTGCTGTTAGATGGCGTCCGCCACTTCGCCAGGGCTTTGGTGAGACCAGTAATACTTGGTTGGCGGCGGAGTAGGTTCGATGTGGGTGTGGAGTGACATTTTCTTCGCTGCTCGCTCTGCCGTTCGCTTGGACAAGCCGGCAGCTATGCATTCGCAGGTGGCAACCTTGATTTCAACCCTGCCTGTCGGTTCAAGAAGCTGCGTCAGGACGTCGACGGCCTGGTCTATTTTGTTGCTTTGGTCTTCCTTCTCTGCTTGCTGCTCGGCGCTGGGCGGTCTGGGCGAGCAGATCGTCGGCCTGGAATTCGCAAACACCAGCCCAGCCGATTTTGCAGATGCTGTTTTGCGGCACAAGCTCGAACCGTAAGCTTTTGGGCTTCGCGGCCAGGTTGCTTTTCGTAACGGCCAAAACTCGCATGTTGTCGTCATCAGGATCGGCTGCGACAAGCAAGCCGGCGCGGGCATGGCCAATGACGCCGATGCTGCTGTTGCCGCGATAAATGGCCTTGGTGCCACTGCCTTTGTTGAGGTGGCGCATGGCGATAGCTGCACAGGGAATCTTCTCGATGATCTGGGAAAGGCGAAATAGAACGCGGCGGATTGACTGATCTTTGTTGGCGTCGGTATCTGTCAAAAAAGCCATCAAGGGATCAATCAGCAGCAAGCGGGCTTGAACTTGAATCAGCTTTTGTGCAACCAAGTCAAGGTCAGCCGGAATTTCGAGGGGGCGCTCCTTGCCAAGTTCGGTTACGCCGCTGAGGTTGTGGATGCGGTTGAGATTGGCACCAGCGGCTTCCAGCCTTGGGCGAATGGTGTCCTCTGGCGAGTCCTCGGCGCTCATGATGGCGACGTTGCCGGTCGCGCCATGGGAACCGTCTGGCATGATACCAACGGTGGAAACGCGGGCAGCCAAGTCGAGGAGCATGGTCGATTTGCCAAGGCCAGGGTCACCATCAAGCATGGTGAGTTTGCCAAGGGGTATCCAGTTGGGCCAGAGCCATTGGACCGGCTTGGGCTCAATAGCGGCGTAAACCTGGGACGTTGCCTCCGGCTTGGGCTGCGCTGGGAGCATTGGCACAGGCGTTGTGTGTTTGCCGTTGGGCTTGGGGACAGCCAGCAAATCGGGGGACTGGCCCTTCTCGCTGGCCTGTTGGACTTTGTGGCGGAGTTCCTGCTCGGTCCAGGGCGGTTGGCAGCGGGGGTTAAATTCGCTTAGCAGCAGCTGCAGGGCTTGCTCCTCTGGGAGGTGAAAGCCTTTTATAAGTCGGCAGGCGATGCGGAAGGTGGTATTGTGCCCGCCCTGGCCGCTGATGGCGGGGCCGCAATGGGACAGGTAAGCTTTGGCCCTCGGCAAAAGAAAGAGGACGCAGCTCGTTCCTGATCGCGCGTGGGAAAAGAAAAGAGGACGCAGCTCGAATGGCACTTGAACTTCCATAACTCTTTCATGCGGCTGACCTTTTGTAGTTTCGCCGGTGTTTACGCAAATGCTTGTAGGGTTTGGGGCGACGCTTTCTGAGGCGGGGCTCGAAACGGTCGGGACAGTTGCCGACAACGTGGGTGGCAATGGCCTTCAGCAGCTCGTCGCACCAGGCGTCGGTTGAGACGTTGGTGTTCAGCAAGGGAGCATCCTTGTCAATGTTAGCAATGCGCATTTGAAACTTACAGTCCATGGCTCGACCCCTGCCCGGGCCGCGGCCAGTGCCGTCAGTTTGCGGATCAAATTATAGGCCACCAAATGCATGTAGAATTCATTGCGAACTCGGTGCGGTGTCTTGCAGCGCAGGTGCTCCATTTGCATGACGGTCTTGAGACTTCTCAGATTGAGTTCTGCTTGCCAGCGCCAGCGGTAGAGCGTAATGGTCAATCCCGCCGCCGTGAATTCATCAACTTCATTCAAGTCAAGGAGTTAAATCATTCAGGGGGGCATTGATTGGGGGGTCCGAATGAATGAATCCGTCAGCTGTCGGCTCAAATCGGCCAAGCCGAGCGCTGCGGCACTTTTCCTCGTCGCCAAACAGCAGTTTGGAAAACGAGCGTTCCCAAACGGGACCTTGGGAACGAGAAACCACCGTCAACAAACGGTTGTTTTCGGCTGTTGACGCCTTTGCTTGTCACCGAAGACCGGAGCTATTTTCGATCCGCATACGGCTGAATCTTGTCGTACATCAGCTCGACCATCTTCTCCAGCAATTCGACCAGTTCGGTCGCCGCAATAGTGCGAACCTTGTGCAGCAGCTGCCGCCGGCGCTCGAGCTGGCCCACGAAATGGTCTACGCCAAACGCCGTCAACGGGCCGCCAACTCCCTGGAGCGAAAGCAGTTCATCCATCTCCTCCGCGTCGAGCAGCCTGGCCCGGTCGGGATTGCGGTCGAGCCAGCCGCGCAGCTCCGGCTGGGTCGCGTGCTCGTAAAGACGCCGCAGGCCCTCGTCGCTGCCGGCGGGGATTTTGTCGTGCATCCGCGACAGCAATCGGTCCAGCGGCAGGTTCTTCAGGTCGCTGACCGGCAGTCCCAGCGCGGTGGCACAGGCGCTGATCGTCGTGTTGCGGAGCTTGCGTTTGTCCTGGCGGAGGATTTGCCGGACTGTCTGGCGGTTGAGATTGGCGTGGCGCGCGAAGTCCTCCTGGTTCCACCCGCGCTCCTCGACGAGGCGGGCAATTTTACCGGCGAGATCGGCAGGATCAGAGGACGGCTGGCCGTTCATGACAGGAGATCCTACCTTCTTAATGCCCATTCGCAAAGGTCGGTTGTGCAGTGGGAGCCAGGATGGACCCCTTCCGAGGCAAAACGATTCTGCTCACCGGCGCCTCGTCAGGCATCGGCCGGGCGGCAGCCTTGCGATTCGCGGGCTTTGGCGCCCGTGTGGTCCTGGCGGCGCGCAGCCAGGACGTCCTCGAGGAAATCGCCGCCGCCATCAAGGGCAAGGGCGGCGAGGCTTGCGCCGTCGCCACCGACGTCACCGATCCGGCCCAGTGCCAACAAGCCGTCGCCGCCGCCGTCCAGGCCTATGGCGGCCTTGATGTGCTCATCAATTCCGCCGGCCTATCGCTGCGCGGCTATTTTGAGGGAACCAACCTCGAAGTATTGGAGCGTGTCATGCGCGTCAATTTTTTCGGCACGCTCTACTGCACGCATTATGCTTTGCCCCACGTCAAAGAGCGGCGCGGTTCGCTCATCGCCGTGAGCAGCCTTTCCGGCAAGCGAGGCATTCCCTCCTACGCGTTATACGGCGCCAGCAAATCCGCCGTCTTCGCACTGTATGAAAGCCTGCGCCTGGAAATGGCGCCGGCAGGCGTTCACGTCGGCGTGTTGGCGCCGGCTTATGTCGATACGCCGTTGCGTACCCACGTCCTGGGACCCAACGGCAATCCCTGGCCGAACCAACCGGAGCCGCCTTTTCGCATCTGGCCGGTGGAAAAATGCGTCGATCGTCTGGTGAAACTGATCGTGAAACGCAGGGCGGAGGCTTTATTGCCGGCGTTTACCGGACCGCTGCTGGTGCTCGACAAGGTGCTGGGATCACGCATTGGCGACGCGTTACTGCGCTACAATTTTCCACCTGAGTTGGAGCAAATGAGATGACAGATACGTTGCTCGATCGTTTTTGCCGATACGTCCGCATCGATACGCAGGCCGTTGAAAATGCCGCCACCTACCCCAGCTCACCTGGCCAGCTCGAGCTGGGACGGATGGTCGTCAGCGAGTTACAAGCGATGGGCATCAGCGACGCCAGCCAGGATGAGTTTGGCATTGTCACGGCCACGCTTGCCGCCACTGGCAGACCGGCCGCACCGGTGATCGCCTTGATCGCTCATTTTGACACATCGCCGGAAACCAGCGGGCACAACGTCAAGCCCATCGTGCACCGCAACTACCAACGCGGCGACATTGTGCTGCCGGGCGACTCGACCAAGGTGATTCGAGTCGTCGACAATCCCGAGCTGGAAAAGCTGAAGGGCTGCACGCTGATAACCACTGACGGCACGACGCTGCTCGGCGCCGATGACAAGGCGGGCCTGGCCGTCATCATGGAAACGGCCGCCTTCCTGACGGCGCACCCGGAAATCCCGCACGGGCGGATTCGCCTCTGCTTCACCTGCGACGAAGAGGTTGGCCATGGAGTCGATCACCTGAGCCTGCCCAAGCTCGGTGCGCGGGTTGGCTATACGCTCGACGGCGGCGGCGCCGGCGAGATCGACGGCGAGACTTTTTCCGCCGACCTCGCCGTGGTCAAGATCACCGGCGTCAATATCCATCCCGCCATTGCCAAGGGCCGCATGGTCAACGCCGTCCGCATCGCCGGCGCTTTCCTCGACCGTTTGCCGCGCTTGACGCTCACGCCCGAAATGACGGCAAACCGCGAAGGGTTCCTCCATCCCTACCGCATCGAAGGCGGCGTGGCGGAGGTCACGATCCGCATCCTCCTTCGCGATTTTGACACGGCGGCGCTCAAGAACCATGCCGTGCTGCTCGGCGAGGTGGCCGCGGGGCTGCGGGCGGAGTATCCCTTGGCCCGCATCGACCTGCAAATCACACCGCAATACCGCAACATGGCCGACGGCATGAATGTGGAACCGCGCGCGCTCAGCTTTGCCGAGGAAGCGATGCGTCGCGCGGGACTGAAGCCCAGACTCACCATCGTGCGTGGTGGCACCGACGGCTCGCGTTTGACGGAAATGGGATTGCCGACGCCCAATTTGTCAACGGGCGAACACAATTTGCATTCGCCGCTTGAATGGACATGTTTGGAAGAAATGCAGACGGCGGTGCGCGTGCTGGTGGAGCTGGCACGCGTTTGGGGTGAGGCGTAGCGATCAAATGACGGAAAAAAAAGTGCCCGTCCGGCCAACGGCATGCTCGCCATTGGCTGGACGGACACGTTTATCAAACGCACGGCGGTCAGGTTGGGCCTCACGCGCTCCCTAAACGCCACCACCTTTGGCTGCGCCTTTTTTGACGCCCCCCTTGAGTTTATTCAAGTCAAAATTCGGCATAGCGGGCGTGTCCAGCTTGAAATCGTCGCCAAGCATGTCCTGCCACGTTCGCCGTTGGTCGGCCGTCAGCACCTCCTGGCAGCGGTCCTTGGTTTCCTTGCCGATCGAGGTAATCTTCGCCATTCCTTGGAAATTGCCGTCTTTCATTTCCTTGCGCAACGTGGTCAGTTCCTTTTCGGTGTCGGCGAGGATGGTCTTGATGCTGTCCTTCTGGTCCTTGTTGAGTTTGAGCCGAACCTGGACGCTGGCATCGCCGAAGGCTTTGTAATCGCGTTGCTGAAGGTCGATTTCCATCAGCCGCTTGAGCTGGTCAGGAGTGAGCACCTTGGCAAGCGCTTCCCACACCGCCGCATCCATCTTGTCGAGTTGCTCATCCGTCAGGCGCAACTCTTTCTTGACATTCTTATCGCGCGCCAATAGCAACGGATTGGGACGTGCATCGGTGCCAAAGAGGGTGCCAAGCCCACCACCCATACCGCCGAATTGCTGAGCCTGGCCGGTCGCCAGGGTCAAGCCAACAAACGCGACCAACAGCAGAATCATCATCTTTAGTTGCCAGCGCATACGCCGATCTCCTCGACTTTAGACTGAATACGATTAACGGAACCATGGCGGGGTTAGTCTATGCTTTAATTTATTAAAGAAGTATTAGACGGCACTGCCAACGCGCAAAAAAAAACCGGCGCTTGCTTGGCGGCAGCGCCGGTCAGGTTTGGGCGTGTGGGTGGCACGCCCTGAGGTACTCCGAAGGGCGTGAAAACCTTGCAATTACAAGCCAGCCACGCCCTTCGGAGTACCTCAGGGCGTGCCACCCAAGGGGCTGAGTCTGGCGTTATTGCTGCTGTTGCCGGACCACGCGCGGATCAAGGACTTTCTTGACCTGCCAGCCCTGCGGCGCTTGCGGTTCGGCGAAGTCACGCAGGAATTGTGCGTCCACCTTGAAGTTGGTGGACAACGTGGGGAATTCCCAGAGCGTCGTGTTTTTGTTGACCTGCTCGAACCAGATCTCGCGGGGAAGGTAAGTGCTCGCGGTCAGCACCAGGCGGGCCTTGGTAAACTCCGCTTTGTCCTGGGTATCGCGGGGCAGCACCCAGATGTAGTAGTACAGGACCTGCTGTTGGCCCGCGGGATTGGGCTGCAGCTCGAGGTCGTACCGCCGCTTGGCATCGAGCGCTTTCATGCCGAACAGCATCGCCACGAAATTGTCGTCGTTGATCTGGCCCTGCTTGGGCTTGGGCATCTCGTAGACGTGAATTTCCTTCTTCGACGGTTCCCACTTGTAAGCGATCTGGCCGTTGCAGACCAGCTTCTCGAAATCTTGCTTCTTGGGATCCATGTTTTGCAGCCAAAGGCTCGCCTTGTTCGGCTTGAGGTACTTGGCCTCGCCGCTGAAGACTTCCTTGGTGTTGAACACGTTGTCGACGGCCGTGCGCTGGACCTTGGCGTGCAGCGAGTCGACCCGGCTCATGGCCAGTTCCCAATTGAAGAGAATGGCGTCGAGCCTGTTGGTCTTGGGGTCAAAGCCCGGCGGTTGCGCGGGCGGCGGCGGAGTGCCCGGTTGCTGGGCAAGAGTCAATGTGCCGACTAGCAGCAAGGCCGGCAGGGACAACCAGCGGGATCGCATTGTATGTCTCCTGTTTCTCTGATTCCTTGACATTGGGGTCGTGCGAATGGCGGCGGGCCGGGGCCACCGATTCTCAGCTGTCGTGAGGTTATAACAGGTCCAGTCCCTGGCGCGAAGTGCGATTGCGTCTGGGCTGGCCGTCTACCCTCGCGCTCACCATTGTACCCTCCAGGTCCAGGGGAAGGTTTAGCTTGATCGGTACCAAAACGACAAAGAATTGCCTCACTTGCCTGAATCGCCCTTGCGGACCGCTTCACCGGAATCGCCGTCACCTTGCGAGAAACCGGCAATTGTCCCTCAAATACGCTGTTTTACAAGGCCGATGAAGCTTGCTGTTCCCCCAAACGCCCGGCGGTTGAAGGAGAATCCGCATGTGCCGTCCCAAATTCCCCAGACTCGCGCAATGGTGCCGCCGGCGTTGCCTGGGGGTTATGCTTATTCCTGGCGCTCTTGGCCTGGCTCTGGGATGCACTTCGTTGCAATCGCCGGACAAAATGCCCTCGCCCTTGGCCTCGGCATCGCCCCCGCCCTCGCCCTCGGCCTCGGCCTCGCCCTACGCTACCGTCTCCCAAACAGGCGGGCAGGAGTTGGCGCCGCCTCCCCAGCAGCGCCCCCAGGAGTATTTGCCGGCACCTTCTCAGCAGCAGGTCCAGCCTAACCGTCAGACGCCGGTCCAGGATAAGCAGCCCCCCCTGGCGAGGCTAGGATTCTCGTCGAGCGATCCTAACAAGGTCGTGCCGATCAGCCTTGACACCGTGCTGCGCCTGGCGGAGAGCCAAAACGGGCAAACTGCCGTGGCCCGGCACAAGCTGGAGGAGGCGTTTGCCGACCAGGACCTGGCCGCGAAGGCCTGGCTGCCCGATTTTTGGGTCGGCGCCTCCTGGTATCGCCACGAAGGCGGCATCTCCAACGAAGACGGCACGATCACACGCTCCAGCTTCAGCGCGTTGTTTACCGGCATGGAACTCGGCGGCCGTTTCGATCTGCGCGAAGCCACTTACAAGAAGGTGGAGGCCGAGCGGCAAGTTTGGCAGCAGTGCGCGGAGGTCGCCAAGTTCAACACGGATTCGTTGCTGGAAGCGTCTTCGGCCTATGTCGATTTGCTGTCGGCCCGTGCCGCCGAGGCGATCACCGTCAAAATGCAGGCCAACCTGGAGGACTTGCTCAAACAGGCGACGGCTCTGGCGAAAACGTTTCCCGCGGCCGAGGTAGAGGTCTCGCGCATCCAGACCGATCTCACCGGCCAGGAAATCCTCTTGCGCAAGTTCCGCGAAGGCGCCCTGGCGGCCACCGCCAAACTCATTTACCTGCTCGGCCTCGACCCCGCCTCCGACCTGGTCATTGTCGATCGCAACCTGGTGGCCTTCACGCTCGTCAATGCCGAGCAGTCCGCGGACGCCCTGGTCGCCGAGGCCCAGGCGCATGGCCCCGGCGTCCGTGAGCTGGAGGGCTTGCTGGTCACGATCCAGGAGGCCAGCGCCAAGGACACCTGCCTGTCGCAATTGCTGCCGGTCGTCGACGTCCGCATGGCCGAAGGCTTTTTCGGCACCGGCCCGGGCCAAAGCCTGGACACGGATAACCGCTGGGACTTCGGCGTCCAGGTCCGCTGGAACCTCACCGAATGGGTCACTCGCCGTGACAAGCTGCGCGCCACTCAGGCCAGGATCGGCCAGGCCCATGCCACCTACCAGGATTTGCTCGCCAAGCTGACGATGGGCGTGCAGACATCGCGCGAATCGATCCTGAGCTCCCGCGATCAGTTGACCATCGGCGTGCAGCAGCTGAAGCATGCGACGGATGCCTACGAGCGCAGCAAGAATCGCCTCGCTAAATCGCCCAACCTAGCCGAACGCTCGCCCAGCGAAGTGCTGCTGTCAATTCGCGCTCTCGATGCATCCCACCTGGCCTACGTGCAAGCGATTCGCGACCAGGACAAAGCACAGCTCCGGCTGGCCATCCTGACCGGTCTGATGGGAGTAAGCCGCGAGCGCTAGGCCTGTAGGTCAGCCTTTCCAGGCTGACGGAGCCTGGCGACGTCAAGTGTGATTGGGCGGTTTAGGTCAGGCTAGAAAGCCTGACTTACGAATCCTTGAGCCGCAAAGCTCGCCCTTTCGGAATTTTCATCAAAATCCTCAAGAACCACCAACCCGGCAGCCGATGCAGATTGATGAGCCGTGTCCCCGCAGGGGGGCGTGCTCCCTGTCTGGCCCAGTCGCTTAGGGTTCGATCCCTTGGTGCATCGGAGCATACGCGATGTTGCGTCCATTTCACCGCCGGTTTCTGAGGATTTGCGTGCTGAGTTCCGCCGCGCTGGCCGGTTGCCATTCGGCGGATACCCCAACCACGCCATCGCCGTTCATGGCCGACCGTGGCAACAAGATGTCGGTCGTTCAGAATCCCGTGGTGAGTGACGGCTCAAAGCCGGCCAGTGCGGCGACGACGCCGGTGATTGCCAATCCCGCGCCTATGCCGGTGCTGCCGCAGACGCCCCCGCCGCTTCAGCAAGCCCAGACGCCCATGCCAGCTCTACCACCCATGCCAGCCCTACCGCCATTGCCCGGCGATGGCGTTGTGCAGACGGCGATGCAGCTGCCACCGATTCTGTCTCCAGAGCAACCCAAGGATGATCGGCCCGCCTTCCCGCGCGGAGCGCCAGCGGAAATTCCGCGCAAGGGATTCAACGACATCACCGCTCATTCCTCCTTCGGTCACGCGCCGGACTACACCTGGATCAGCGGCGAAGCTCAGAAATGGCGAGGCGACTGGCGGCTGCGTTACGCGTCGGTCGACGAGATCGATCGCCATGGCGGAAGCCTTACCTTGGTTGGCGAACAACACCTCGACCAGTTGAAAGACGGCGAGCATTTCAAGCTGCTGGGACGGATCGAACGCAACGGTGCGACCGGCGGCGTGGTCTTTCATATCGACAGCGTGCAACGGATCGGCCAATAAGGAATTGATGGCACGGCCTTGTGCGTGGACGGTTACGTCGGCCTCTAAGTAGTAACCAGCGTAACGATCCACGGCAAAAGACCGTGGCATTTTTGGATGCCAAGTTTGCTTCTACTGATCGGGTCGGATCCAGACCCCATTCCTATCAATCACTAAAAACATCAACTTAGTTACTTGACGCAGGCATGGTCTCCTGGTGATACTATTCCTACCGCTCGCCAAGCCGGCGAGTAAGGAAAGATCAATCCTCTGGGTAGGAGTTTGACCATGAAGCGTGTGTTCGGCCTGGCGCTGCTGGGCCTGGTGTTGGCGGTTCCGGCGTTGGTCGGGGCCAATGACGATCTGTCCGGCAACTGGGTCTTGACCAGCTTGGGCGCCAAAGGCGCCACCGAAACGACGAAGCTGATGTTCAAGCTGGAAACCAAGGACGGCAAAACCACCGCAACGGTGGTTTCCAGCGACCCCCAAATGATCAAGCCAGAGGTGTCCGCCTTCAGCCAAAACGCGGACCGCGTACGTTTGACGGTCAAGTTCACTTCGGGCAAGGCTGCAAAAGCCGCGACGCAGACTCAGATCTTCGAAGGGTATGTAGCCAAGGACGGCAAAAAAATCTTCGGTGTCGTCGGCCAAAACGTTCCTGCCTACATGGCGCCGACGAATTTGAAGGAGCTGGATCCCAAGGACATCACTCGCAAGCTGCCGGCCGAAGGGCTCAAGAGCTGGGCGGAAATCGCCACCGCCATGGCCCAGGAGCACAATTCACCGTGGGCCCTTGATGTCAACTCAAAGTTTGCCAATATCTTCCTGGCCCAGAAAAACACCGAGCTCGCGGTGCTTTACGCCTCTGCCGCCGAGAGGGCGTTGACCAACAAGGCCGCTGCCAGGGATTTGCAGGTGTCGGTGCTGGAGACTCTTTCCAAGGCACTCAAGAACGCCAACAAGGAAGAGGAGTTAACAACCGTTACCGAACGGCTGGCCGCCCTCGAAAAAATGGAACTAGCGGTTGACGAGGAATACCACGCCACCGTGCCGTCTTTCCAGGGGCACCGTTTCGCCGGGCGCAAGAGTGGAAGCGATCGCGTCGTGCTGATGGAGCTGTTCACCGGAGCCGAGTGCCCACCGTGCGTTGCCGCCGATGTTGCGTTCGACGTGCTCCAGAAAACCTATCGCCGAAGCGAGTTGGTTGTTCTCCAGTATCATTTGCACATTCCCGGCCCTGATCCGATGACCAATGCCGACACCGAGACGCGGGCCGCGTACTACGGCGCCAAAAGCACGCCGAGCACGTTTTTCAACGGCGCCAACAAGGGCAGCGGCGGCGGCGCCATGGGTGCCGCGGAAAACAAATACAACGCCTACTGCAAGCTGATCGACCCGCTGCTGGAAGCGCCCGCCGCATTCAAAATCATCGCCGCGGCCAAACGAGTGGGCGATAAAATCGAGATCAAGGCCGGGGTTATCGGCCTGAAGAGTCCCGGCAAGGACACCAAGCTGCGCATGGTTCTTGTGGAGGAAACCATCAGATTTGTCGGCGGCAACAAACTGCGGTTCCACCACCAGGTGGTGCGTGCCATGCCGGGAACGCCAGCAGGCGTGCCTGTGACCGAGCAGACGCTGCTCACGTCAGCCGCCGTGGATTTGAACGATTTGCGTGCGACTTTTGTTGACTACCTGGATGACTACGCCGCCACCAAGCGGCCTTTCCCGCGAATTGCCCGGCCGATGGCCATGGACAATTTGCGCGTCGTGGCCTTCGTGCAGGACGATTCGACCAAGGAAATCTTGCAGGCGGTGCAAGTGGAAGTAGCCCAGTAGACTTCCGGCACCAGGCCAATTTTGTAGGACGGCCTTCCCAGGCCGTCCTACTCGATTTGGACGGCCTGGGAAGGCCGTCCTACTCGATTTGGACGGCCTGGGAAGGCCGTCCTACTCGATTTGGACGGCCTGGGAAGGCCGTCCTACTCGATTTGGACGGCCTGGGAAGGCCGTCCTACTCGATTTGGACGGCCTGGGAAGGCCGTCCTACAAAGACCTTGCAAAAAAGCCTAATTTAGGTGCGTAGCGCTTTTTCAAAATCCGCGGAGGAGTTTCATCATGAGGCGTGTCATCGGCGTAGCGTTGCTGTGCGCGGTGTTGGCGGTTCCGACATTTGTCGGAGCCAACGACGACCTGGCGGGCAACTGGGCATTGACGATCCTGACCCCGACGGGGACCACGGAAACGACGAACTTTGTGTTCAAGCTGGAAACCAAGGACGGCAAAACCACCGCTGCCGTGGTTGCCGGCAATCCAACGATGACCAAGCCGGAGGTGGTCGGCTTCACCAAGACCGATGACCATGTTCGCTTTACGGTCAGATACAACGTGAAAACGGCTGGCAAGGACAAAAACGGCAACCCCCTAACCGCGGTCGCGTCAACACCCTTCGACGGGCACGTGACCAAGGACGGCAAGAAGATTGTCGGCGTCGTCGGGCAAAGCGTCCCCGCATACATGGCGCCGAGCGATTTGAAGGAACTGGAGCCCACGGACATCGCTCGCAAGCTGACGCCCGAGGGGCTCAAGAGCTGGGCGGACCTCGCCACCAGAATGGCCAAGGAGCACAAATCTCCCTGGGAGCTTGAAATCAACTCCAAGTTTGCCACCATCTTCCTGACGCAGAAAAACACACCCCTCGCGGTGCAATACGCCTACGGCGCTGAAAAGGCCATGACCGACAAAACCACCACCGAAGTTCAGGTGGCGGTGCTGGAAACGCTGACCAAAGCGCTTAAGAGCGCCGACAGGGCGGACGACCTCAAAATCGTGACCGATCGGTTGACCAAGCTCGACTTGAAGCTTGACGAGGAATACCACGCCACAGTGCCGCCTTTCAAGGGGCAGCGTTTTAAGGGGCGGAAGGCTGAAAGCGATCGCGTGGTGGTGATGGAACTGTTTACCGGCGCCGAATGCCCGCCGTGCGTGGCCGCCGATGTGGCGTTTGACGTGCTGCAGAAAACTTACCGCACGAGTGAGTTGGTCCTTATTCAGTATCACATGCACATCCCAGGCCCCGATCCACTGACCAATCCCACCACCGAAGCGCGGTGGAAATACTACCGCGACACTTACGGCACCAAGGGTGTTCCCGGCACGCCAACCACCTTGTTCAATGGCACCCCCAACGCGGCAGGCGGTGGAGGAATGGCCGCGGCTGAGAAGAAATACGAAGCCTATCGGAAGGTCATCGATCCGCTTCTGGAGACATCTGCCAGTTGCAAAATCACCGCGTCGGCCAAACGTGTGGGCGACAAAATTCAGATTCAAACGGACGTGTCAGCTTTGAAAGACCCCGGCAAGGACGTGAAACTGAGAATTGTCCTGCTCGAAGAAACCATCAAGTTCGTCGGCGGCAACAAGCTGCGGTTTCATCATCAGGTCGTGCGAGCGATGCCGGGCGGCGCTGACGGGGTTGCCGTGATGCAGCCAACATTGTCGACGACAAACACCATGGACCTTACCGACCTGCGCAAGGATTTGACGATTTACCTGGATGGCTATGCCGCCGAACTCGCCACCAAGAATAGGGAGTTTCCGCGAGCGGCCCGGCCTTTGGATATGAAAACCCTGCGTATCATTGCGTTCGTGCAAGATGATGCGTCAAAGGAAAAAGAAATCCTGCAGGCAGTGCAGGTGGAAGTAGCTCAGTAGCCCGGTTTTCGTTGGACAATGTTGGAAGAACTGGAAAGAACAAAGGTGTCGGGATTCGCTTTTGAAACGGACCCTGACACCTTTGTTTCCACTTTGTAGGAGTTTCACTATGAGGCGTGTGTATGGCCTGGCCTTGCTAGGCCTGGTGGCGGGGGTTTCAGCGTTCGTTGGGGCCAATGACGACCTGGCCGGCACTTGGGCATTGACAGGCTTGGCCCCCAAGGGCGCTACCGCGCAGACAGAATTGCTGTTCAAGCTCGACACCAAGGACGGCAAGACCACGGCAACTGTTGTGGCGAGCAGTCCGCAAATCACCAAGGCGGAAATCACCAGTTTCGCCAAGACGGCCGACCACGTTAGCCTCACGGTCGCCTTCAGCGCGGCCAAGGGCGGCAAGGGCGGCAAGATGGCCAAAACCCAAACGCTTACCTTCGAAGGCTTTGTCAGCGCCGACGGCAAAAAAATCGTCGGCGTCATCGATCAAACCCTCCCCGCGTACATGGCGCCGAGCACCGCAAAGACATTGGAAGCCGCCGACCTCAATCGCAAGGTGCCCGCCGACGAACTCGCCACCTGGGCGGAAAGTGTCAGCAACACCGCCAAGGACCACAACGCTCCGTGGGCGGTCGATGTCAACAACAGGCTTGCCAACGTCTTCCTGGCCCAGAATAACACCAGCCTCGCTCTGCGCTACGCCTATGCCGCCGAACAGGCGTTGACCAGCAAGTCCGCCACACAAGCGCAGTTGACAGTGCTGGAAACGCTGAGCAAGGCGCTCAAGAAAGCCGAAGAGGGACATAAAGCGGTGGCCGAGCGCATGGCCAAGCTCGACAAGATTCTCGACGACGAATACCTGGCTGCCGTGCCTTCGTTCAAAGGCAAGAGCTTTGCCGGCCGCAAGTCCCAGAGCGATCGCGTTGTCTTCATGGAGCTTTTCACCGGGGCCGAATGCCCGGATTGCATTTCGTCCGACGTCGCTTTTGATGTCCTGCAGAAGTCGTATGGGCGCAGTGAGCTGGTGCTGGTTCAGTATCACAAGCACATCCCCGGCCCCGATCCCATGACCAATCCCAGCAGCGAAGCGCGGTGGAATTATTACCTCCAAGCCCACGGTAGAAAAGGCGTTCCCGGCACGCCCACCATTTTGTTCAACGGTTCGCCCATCTCGGAAAACGGCGGGCCCATGCGTTTGGCGGAGCAAAAGTACCTCAACTACTGCGGGTTTGTCAATCCGCTGCTGGAGACCGCCGCCGGTTGCAAGATCACCGCGTCGGCCAAGCGCGTGGGCGACAAAATTCAGATCCAAACCGAGGTTAGCGGTTTGAAAAATCCAGGCAAGGACATGAAGCTGAGGCTCGTGCTGGTGGAAGAAACGATCCGCTTCGTCGGCGGCAACAAGCTGCGATTTCATCACCAGGTGGCAAGGGCCATGCCGGGCGGCGCGGACGGCGTTGCCGTGGTGCAGCCACAGATGACGACGAAGAACGAGGTGGACGTCGCCGGTGTGCGCAAGGACCTGACGGCGTATCTGGATGCTTACGCGGCCAACCCTGCAAACAGGCCGTTCCCGCGCGCGGCGCGACCGCTGGGCATGGAGAACCTTCGCGTGATTGCTTTTGTGCAGGATGATGCATCGAAGGAGAGGCAAATCCTGCAGGCGGTGCAGGTGAACGTCGAGCCGTAAGCTGGAGAGGTTTGCGATGGCTGAAGAACCACTGCGGCCTGAACATCAGGATGATGTTTTCGCCTACCACGACGAATTGCTCGCGGATGGGGTTCGCCTGCTGTTCCACGGCGCACCGAGCCGGCGACACGAAGGCGGTTGATTTCGCCGCCTTTTATTTCTTTGATTATCTAGCCAAGGTGCTGCATCGGCACCTGGGCCTGCGCGACCCAGCATGGGATGGCTCCTCCCGTCCATTGGACTTCTCCGCCCATCGGTGGTTCGATGGTCTGAGCGCCGAGCCGGAGTTCCTAGGACCGGGGCGGCTGCGTGTGCGTGGCGAATTGTGTTGGGCGATTGGGCAAGAGCACTGGTATCGTGACCCATTCGACTTTGAAATCGAGTTGTGCCCAAAGACTGGTGCATTCCAGGGCTATGTAATGCGGTTCGGAGATCATCGTCTGCTGGAAGTGAAAGTGCACAGCGCCATGGTGTCAGCCGTTCCCGTTGGGGGGTGGATGTACGAAATTGAAAGGCGCTGTCCGGAACAACGCCAAACCATTGAATTATAAAAGGGATACGATGTGGTTGCGGTGCTCGTGGAGATAGTGCGGTATTTTGACGATTCTCAGCCAGGCTGGGTTGAGTGCGAGCTTATTGACGCCAACGGCCGTCTTTGGTCATTCGTGGAGAAAGTGCCAATTGTGACCGAGGCGTCGCTGGACGAGTCTAGCGTCTATCCCCAGCCTGGCTTCATCGCGTGCAGGGTGATTGGAAGGGCCGGCGGAGTGGCCCGCGTGGATACATCCCTTCCCTGGGGAGTGGAGTCTGTGGAGAGCGAGACGCAGTTTGAGGTATCCGAGGTGCTGCTGGTTGAATGGGGGAACCACAGTGCGGCAACGGCCGGGGCATGATTGAGCCGGGTGTATGGGTGCCAGGAGCCATTTCTGAACAGCGTTTCGGCCACCTTTTCCACCCTTGGACCTGGCCTCCGTCTAGCTTATAATGTCCCGAAGATACAGACGGAGACTAGGAGCGGCAATGGTAATCACTCTCGGACCTGATCTTGAGTCCGCCTTGAACGACCTGGCCAAAAAGCAAAGCGTTGCTCCTGAAGTTTTGGCGCTCAATGCCCTCCGCGAGCGTATTCTCGCCCCGGCTTTGCAAATGCAACCGCGGGATGAGTGGGAGCGGCGCTTGCTTGGGATTGCCACCGACTGCGGCGTGGCCCTGTCGCATGAGGCCGTTAGCAGCGAAGGGCTTTACGAGTAATGGCCCATTTGGTCGACGCCGGGCCACCCGTCCTGTGAGGTGGACGGCTTGGTATTGTCGGGCGTGAACCTGGGTCGGGGCGAAGTCGGAGGCGAGGTTGAAAGCGCCAAACCCCATGGAACTGACTGCCGATTCCGACTACCAACAGCTGCTGGGCCGAATATCCGAGGTTTACACTACAGGGCAGGTGCGCCGCCACCAGGCTGTCAATACCTGCATCACCGAAACTTACTGGCAAATCGGCCACGACATTGTGGAATTTGAGCAGGGCGGCAAAGCCCGTGCAGACTACGGCACAGCCCTGCTGGCCAGCCTCAGCCGCGACCTAACTCCAAGGCACGGCAAGGGTTTCAGTCGAAGCAAGGTGATCAGGATTCGTCAGTTTTACCTCGCCTACCCAAAAGGTGCGACGCTGTCGCACCAATTGAGTTGGTCCCACGTTGTCGAGCTTTTGAAGATCGACGATCCGCTGGAGCGCAGCTTTTACGAACACCAGGCCATCCGTGAAAAATGGGCAGTCCGGGAACTTCAGCGTCAGAAGCAGACATCACTCTTCCTCCGCCTCGCCGCCGGAAAGGACAAAGACACCATCCTCCAGCTCGCCTCGCAGGGCCAGATCATCGCTCAACCTGGCGATCTTCTCCGTGATCCCTTTGTCTTTGAATTCCTCAAAATCCCAGAGCCGCACTCGATCTCCGAGACCGACCTGGAGACCCTTCTTTGCGACCACCTTCAGCCCTTCCTCCTGGAACTCGGCAAAGGCTTCACCTTTGTCGGCAGGCAATACCGCGTCACCCTCCCCCAACCAAGAAAGTGCCACGATGAGCCAGCACAATGCAACAACCGACCACACTGCCCTCCGCCTGGGCGAACATGCCGTCGTGATTGGCGGCAGCATGGCCGGCCTGCTGGCCGCTCGCGTGCTGGCAGACTACTACGATCGGGTGACGATTTTAGAGCGCGACCGCCTTCCGGACGGTCCGGACGCCCGCAAGGGCACTCCCCAGGCACGGCATGTTCATGTGCTTTTGACAGCGGGCCGCCGGGCCATGCAGAGTCTCTTGCCTGGAGTGGTGGCGAACCTGCTCGCGGCCGGCGCGGTGGACTTCGACGCCATCAACGACATCGAATGGGTGACTCCCGCCGGCATTGCGTCCGGTTCGCGTCGGACATGCGCCCATGGGAGCCACGCGGGATCTAATCGAATGGGCGGTTCGCCGGCAGGTGCTGGCCAATCCGCGGGTCCGGACCCAACAGGATGTGGACGTGGCCAGCCTCCGGATCACGGACGGGCGGGTCGTCGGAGTCACGGTGGGAGACCGCTCCGGGCCGACCCCGCGGCAGCAGCCCCTTGACGCCGATCTGGTGATCGACGCGGCCGGCCGGGGGTCGCGGGCCCCGCAATGGCTCGAGGCGCACGGCTATCCGCGTCCGGCCGAGACTGTGGTCAACGCGTTTCTTGGCTACGCCACCAGGCTGGTTCGCCCACCGGCTGAATGGGCCGGCGGCTGGAAGGCGTTTTACGTGCAGTGCGCACCGCCGGATCGCCGCCGCGGCGGGGTCATTGCTCCCGTGGAGGGTGGAAGGTGGGTCGTCACGTTGGCCGGCGGCGGCAAGGACTACCCGCCGACCGACGACGCCCAGTTCCGAACTTTTGCCCGCAGCCTTTGCGATCCGCGGTTCTCGGCGGCCCACGAGGCGGCGGAACCGCTAACCCCAATCGTTTCCACCAGGTCAACGGAAAACCGCGTCCGCCATTATGAATCGCTGGCACGCCGGCCCGAGAATTTCCTGGTGACCGGAGACGCGGCCTGTGCCTTCAACCCGGTTTACGGGCAGGGGATGTCCACCGCTGCCATGGGGGCCCAGACGCTTGGCCGGTGTCTGCGGGCATGCCCCAACGGCAAGACCGCGGGCCTGGCGGACCGATTTCAGAAGCAGCTTGCCAGGGCGAATGCTCGCCCCTGGCTGCTGGCCACAGGAGAGGACTACCGCTATCGGGAGGTCGAGGGCCCATCCGCGGGCTGGACCTCGAACCTTATCCACCGCTACATGGACCGTGTGATTGCGCTGACCACGCGCTGCCCTGGTGTCCGGAAAAAGTTGCGCAGGTGACACACCTGATCCGATCGCCGGTCAGCCTGTTCACGCCGGACATCCTGTGTCGCGCGGCGCTCACAAGAGCGTAAGAATCATCGTCCTTAAAGGTTTCAACAGGTGTCAAATGAAAAAGCCTGCAATCATCGGACTTGTCGTCGCACTCACAGCCCTTTCTTTTGTGGCTGGGTTTTTCGTGCACCATCACCTCCACCGCAATCATGACAACGGGTCGGATGCCCCAGAAGTGGCCAAGCTCAAAGCTGAGTTGCACGCTACCCGGGAAGCGGAAGCGTACGAATCCATCTATCAGCGCCGTCCAAAATTGTGGGGGGACATGCGGGCGGAGGAGACCATCCAACAGCTCGGATACGATAAAGCATATTTTTTTCGTTGGTCGAATGGGCTCCTTGACGGTTGGGTCGAATTCGATGAGGCGGATGGCCCTAAAAGGTTTCCCTTCGATATGTCCGATTGGCTAATCGACCATTGGCCCAAAGAATTCAAAAAGCCGGTTGCCTGGAGAACCTATGGGAACATCCTCCTCACCTTGCGACGGCTTGAAAAGTCCGACGAGTTTGACTGCACGGTGAGCGGTCAATTCAATCTGGAGAATGTGGACCCCTCCGAACCTATCAGGCAGATGGCGAATTACTCGAAAAAGGGCAAGGTTAAACTCGAGTTGAATCGGAAATCCCCGCCCTACCCGTTTGATTTGCAACGCCCCCCGGGTAGCCGATGGGTTAATTCCCCCCGCGGTGAGATCTTTGATGCGCCAGCTGAGGTCCATGTGGACAGGGTTGTCAACAAGAAGGCTGTCCCGTGGCTGAGTCTAAAGCTGGTTGATAATGCAAAGTAGCCCGGCGTTTTGCGGTTTGGGTACTCGGATCCGCAAGATTCCGTTTAGCCGCGGTCCGAAGGACCGCGCGTTAGGCGGCGATGCGCTGGACGCGCGGTCCTTCGGACCGCGGCTAAACATGCAACTGCTTGTTGGTCTCGCTGCAACGTGACGCCGTGTTGAAAAAGAAGTCGCTCATTGTAAGACAACCGGCATGAAAACAGTTGCCGAGCTCCAAGCGATTTACCGTCTTCCCCTGCCCGAGTTGATTCTGCGCGCCGCCGCGGTGCACCAATCGCACCATGATTACGGCGACGTGCAGCGTTGCGCTTTGCTCAGCATCAAAACAGGCGGCTGCTCGGAAGACTGCGGATATTGCGCTCAAAGTGCACATTTCAAGACCGGCGTGCCCGCGGCGCCGCTCATGGACCTCAAGGAAGTCAAAGAGCAGCGCCAGCCGGGCCAAGGAACTGGGCGCCACCAGGTTCTGCATGGGCGCGGCCTGGCGCGGCGTCAAGGATGGGCCGGCTTTCGACCAGGTGCTCGATATGGTTCGCGCCGTCCGCGAACTCGACATGGAAGCTTGCGTCACCCTTGGCATGCTCAGCGACGATCAAGCTCGCCGGCTGCACGATGCCGGCTTGACCGCGTACAACCACAATCTCGATACCTCGCGCCATCATTACCCCAACATCGTCTCGACCCGCACTTATGACGACCGCCTGCAAACGCTGCGGGCGGTGAGCAAGGCCGGCATATCGGTCTGTTGCGGCGGCATCCTGGGCATGGGTGAGACGGAGGACGACCGGCTGGCGCTGCTCGCGGAGCTTGCAGCGCTGGAGCCGCCGCCGGAGAGCATTCCGATCAACACGCTGGTGCCGATCGCCGGCACACCGCTGGAGGATGCCCCGCTGGTGGACTCGATTGAACTGGTGCGTTTGATCGCCACGACGCGGATCGCGTTTCCTCGCGCTAGAGTGCGGCTCAGCGCGGGCCGTGACCGGATGAGCCGCGAGCTGCAGGTGCTGTGCTTTTTGGCGGGCGCCAACTCCGTCTTTTTCGGCGAAAAGCTGCTCACCGCGCCGAACCCCGCGGCCGAGGAGGATGCCGCCCTGTTCCGCGCAATGGGCTTGCCGGTCCTGGCCGCGGAAGCCGTATGAACCTCAAACAACGCTGGCTGAGCCAACTCGAAGCCCTTCGTGGCGAGGGCCGTTTGCGCGATTTGCAAAACCCGAGCGGCGTCGATTTTTCCTCCAACGATTATCTGGGCTATGCGGCGTTGCCTTGCGAATCGGCAGCGCCGGAGTTGTCCCGCAGCGGCAGCGCGTCGCGCCTGCTTCGCGGCCACCATCCGATTTGGGACGAAGTCGAGACCGCGCTGGCCGACTGGCACGGCGCTGAAGCCGCGTTGGTCATGACCAGCGGCTATGTCGCCAACCAGGGCTTGCTGTCGACCGTCATCGAGCCGACAGACTGGCTTGCGTCAGACGTTCTCAATCACGCTTCGATCATCGACGGCTTGCGGCAGACCGGTGCGACGCGTAACGTTTTTAAGCATTTGAACATCGACGAGTTGGAAGACAAGCTGCGTGCGGCGGCAGCCGACAAAGCCATGGATAGCGCGCTATTTGTCGTCACCGAGTCGCTATTTAGCATGGAGGGCGATGTGCCGCCGTTGCGCGAGCTGGCGGACATGACCCGCCAGTATGGTGCTCATCTGATTGTGGACGAGGCCCATGCCACGGGTTGCTTTGGCCCAACCGGCGGCGGCATTGTCGATGCACTGGGTCTGCGGCCGAGCGTGCTGGCGACGGTCCACACTGGCGGCAAAGCGTTAAGTGTGCCTGGCGCTTATATCTGTTGCCCGGCCTGGCTCAAGCAGATGCTGGTCAATCGCTGCCGCCATTTCATGTTCACCACCGCACTGCCTCCGTTGGTCGGGGCCTGGTGGCTCGATGCTATACGGCGCGTGCAAGCGGACGAGGACGGGCGCCGGCGCTTGCACGACAACGCCAAACTATTCAGGGATGAGCTGCGCGGACTCGGCGTCGAGGCAGGCGGTCAGTCGTTCATCGTGCTGGTTATGCTCGGCAGCGACGAACGGGCCGTCGATGCGTCGGCACGATTGCAGGCCGCGGGTTTCGACATTCGCGCGATTCGCCCACCCACGGTGCCCGACGGCACGGCCCGCTTGCGTATCAGCATCCATGCCGACCACGACGAGGAGACATTGCGCCAGGCCGCGGCCGCCGTGGCGGAGATGGCGTCATGAACGATCTGCTGATCGTCGGCACCGACACGGCCGCCGGCAAGACGACCCTCGCGCTGCTGTGGATGGCGGCGTTCAGTGGCGAATACGAATACTGGAAACCGCTGGAAACCGGCGATTCAGACAGCGCGGCGATCCGCCGATTGGTGCCGAAGGCAACTGTTCATGCGCCGCTGCTGACATTCCGACAACCGGTGGCGCCGCTCCTGGCTGCGCGGCACGAGGGTGTGACAATTCCTCGCGCGGAGACGATCGCGGCGGCGCGGCCGAATTCAAGCCGAGCATTGCTCATTGAGACCTTTGGCGGCCCCTTTTCGCCGCTGGGCGAGGATGAGCTTCAAATCGAATTGCTGCGTGCGTTTAGGATGCCATGTGTGCTGGTGGTTTCCTCGGCGGTTGGCGCGGTGGGGCGCAGCGTCCAATGCCTGCGAGCGCTAGCAGGGCAGGGGATAGTGCCTGCTGGCGTTGTCCTTGTGGGCCCGGCAGACCCTTTCGCAGTGGAACAAATCCAGCGGCATTGGCCCAGCGGTTTCGTGGGATGTGTGCAACCTCCCGCAGTGTGGGACGCGGCAGACTTTGCCGCAGCCGCGAAAGAAGCCAGCGGCGAATTGGCGGCGTTGAGGGGAAGTCTCAGTAGTGGTAGCCATAGCACGTCAAGTGTTCGCCAGGTTATTGATCGCGACCGTCTGGCCGTTTGGCACCCCTATACAGCCTTGGGCGATATTGATGAACCGCTGGTCTGCGTTGGCGCACAGGACGAATTTCTCGACCTTGCGGAAGGCAGGCGAGTCATTGACGCCATTTCTTCGTGGTGGACCATCCTTCACGGCCACCGGCATCCCGTGCTGATGGCTGCTTTGGCGGAAGCGGCAGGACATTTCGACCACGTGCACTTCGCGGGCGTCACCCACGAGCCGGCCGTCGAGTTGGCGGAGCTGATGCTGGCGACAACGCCGTGGCCCGATGGCCGTGTATTCTTCTCGGACAACGGCAGCACGGCGGTCGAGGTCGCTCTGAAAATGGCTTACCAGTATTGGTGCCACCAGGGACAGCCCCAGCGCACCCGCTTTGTCGCCTTCGAGCATGGCTACCATGGCGACACCTTCGGCGCCATGTCGATCAGCCGCGACCCGCTCTTTTTCGGCCGTTTTGAGCCGCTGTTGTTTCAGGCGTCGATTGTGCCGTTATCGGCCGCGGACCTTGACGCGGAACTGTCCCGCAATGCGAGCACGACCGCGGCGGTGATTATTGAGCCGCTCGTGCAAGCGGCAGGCGGCATGCGGATGCATAGGCCGGCACAACTGCGGGAGCTAGCAGATGTCGCCCATGGTCATGGCGTGCTGTTCATTGTTGACGAGGTCATGACCGGCGGCCGAACGGGGTCGCTCTGGCGCACACATCCGCGGGGGTGGTCCCTGATCTGATATGTGCCGGTAAGACGTTGGCCGGCGGCGTGCTGCCGTTGGCTGCCACGTTGGCGGCGCCGCGCGTCGTCGAGGCGTTTCAGAGCAGCGACCGCGCCAAGACATTCTTTCACGGGCATTCCTTCACTGCGCATCCTTTGGCCTGCGCTGTCGCCGTCGCCAATTGGAAGAAACTGATGCCGACGGCAAGCGCCGGGGCCATGCGGTTGGAGGCGTTTTGGCAAGAGACACTGGCGCCGTTGCGTACTATACCCCAGGTGAGGGACGTCCGAGTGCGCGGTAGTATTGCGGCGGTTGAGGTCAGTGCCGAAGGTGGTTATCTAGCAAATGTCGGCCGCCGCATGCGCGAAGTGGGATTGGAAAACCGCGTGCTGCTGCGGCCGCTGGGCAATGTGCTTTACGCGATGCCGCCGCTGGGGACCTCGTCGGAATCGCTGCGGCGGATTGCGGAGGCGATGACAGCGGCAGTCAGGGCCGCGGGCGACCTTGCGAAACATGGTAATCAATCATGAAGCCAACGAGGCAAAACCATGACCGATGATCCAATCGTTACGGAAATCCGAAAAGTACGGCACGCCCACGCTTCGCAGTTCAACAATGACCTCGCCGCCATTTGTGCGGACTATCGTCGGCTGCAAAAGGAAAGTGGACGCCATTACGTCTCGTTGCCGCCGCGGCCCACCAAAACGAAAGATGAGCAGGCAGCGCCAAGTGGGAGCGGCGACCTCAAGGAATGTGCTGGCTAACGCAGAATCTCCACCCTTGAATCAGGAAACATGATGGCTGATCAAGTGACCAAAGCCGCCGGCATCAGTTCCCAGGCCGCGAAGGCAAAGACCGGCAAGTCATTGGACGAGTGGTTCGCGTTGCTCGACAAGGTCGGCGCGGTGGATTGGCTGCACAAGTGGAAGGCGTATTGGGGCGTGGCTCTCTTGAACCTTCAAGAATTGCTCGAAGGCAAGCCGTCACTATAATGAGCGGGGAAACCAAATTCATGGAGGGACTGCGCACATGGCTGAGCACGCTAACTTGCTGCCCCGCTACAAGCACTTACGTCAGGTGGGGCTGCAACTGAACAACCAGCTGGTCGAAACCCTATCCAGGGAGGACCTTCACGAGGGAGCCAGGAAGCTAGACATTTTGAGGGGCAACACGATTGTCCTTGACAGTGAGGACCAATCCTCCGTTCTCATGGATTTCTGCCTCCATGACGTGCGCCGCGACGGCATGAACGCGATCGAGCGTTACCTGGCGGAGTCGCCGCCGCCCGCGCAAAGCGAGGAGATGCTGCTGCTGGAGGCCAAGCAACGATCGTGGTATTCGCTGTTTGAGGTAATTGGTGTCGAGCGCGGCGTCGGCGTCGAGTTTCGGGACTTGCTTGGCGGCCAACCCTTGTTCGTCTTGGATGTGGGCCTGAGCCGGTCGGGCGTGCGCGGAGCTGTTTTGGCATCGCGAATGATGGTCGCGGACCAGATCACCATGACCACAGGCGCCGGCCTGCCGGCGAGCGGTTTCAGCCGCGGCGATTGGGAGCAATTCGTGCACATGATCGCCGCAAAGCTCAAGGGCGCTAATCTGTCGCCACTGCCGCCATTGGTTGCAAGCGATTTGACTGCCTTGATCGTTAGTAAGTGTCTGAAGCAAGGTTCCGCGCAATACGTCCGTTATGTCGAACCAAAAGGACGCATCATGAATCCGCCCACCGCGGCGCAGCGGGTACGCATAGGACGTAACGACCCCTGCCCCTGCGGCAGCGGGCGGAAGTTCAAGCACTGCTGCCGAGCGGCTGCCGAAAACCGCAAATGACTGGGCCTTCGGCGACGCGCACTGCCGGGGAGTCGTCTGTTGACCGTGACCCTGAATCCGTGGTTCGCAAAGGCCGCGGTCCTGTTGGCCAGCATTGCCTTGGTCACGATCCCGCATTTTATCCATGGTCAGCGTAGTTCTGGAAAAAACCGCAGAGGGCTGAGGGAAACGGTTCTTCTCGCCCTTGTCGCGGTTGGGTTTCTGGTGTCGTTTATCTGGGTTGCAACCCCGGTTCTCGCGTTCGCGGACTATGACCTGAGTCCGGTTCCCTTTGTTGCTGGGATCCTGTGTTTCGTGTTCGGTCTGTCGCTCCTGGCCCGCTCACATGCGGATCTTGACCCCAATTGGTCCATCACCCTGGAGCTGCGCGACGACCACAAGCTGATTACTCGCGGCGTCTACCGCCACGTCCGGCATCCAATGTACGCCGCCCTTTTGCTGTACTCGGCAGGTCAGGCGCTGGTCGTTCCGAATTGGATTGCCGGCCCGTCCTGTCTCATCGCGTTCGCCGTGCTCGTTGCCTTCCGCCTTGGGCCCGAGGAGCGAATGATGCGGAAGAAATTTGGGGGGGACTATGACGCCTATGTGGCTCGGACCAAGCGAATTGTGCCGGGCGTTTGGTAGCGAGGAGCAGGAGAGTCTGTCCGGCACAGCGGCCGAGGTTGTTGTAGTTGCTCTCCGGCTCTTGCTCGGGGTGGTCAGGATCCCGCAGGCCGTAGCCCGTGGACGACGGCAGCAAAGTGACCCCGCCGCAGTGGCGCACGAACATCCGCCGAAGCTGATTCTCGTCCCGGGACGTTGCTTTCAGTTTCCGTGTTGGCTTGATTTGCTCGAGGGGAACGGTCAGCTTGTAACTCCATAGCCTCCGGCCAGGAAGCAGGCCTGACACCAAATGGGCATCGGCAAAGGGCTCCAAGACCTCCGGACGGAATGGGCGCTGTTCAACCTGCCGGTGCTTCGCCATTTTTCACCAGAGATTCCGTCAGTTCCACAAATGGTACGCCCGCTTTACTGAGGGCGTCCACATGTTACCTGGCCACGAGGAATTCATCCTCTGCGACGCTGTGGACGGCGTCACGAACGCTTCGCAATGCGACGAGAGCTCGTTCCTGATCGCTCTCGGTGGCAATCCGTATGAGATAAGCATTGCGGCCGTCGCGCATTGCTTCATCTTCAGGCGGTTGTCGGTTCACGCCACGCGTTTCAATGCGGCGGTCCATGTTGTATCTCCTGGCCAATTCGAAATCCTCGCTTTTTGACAACGTGGATCTTACCAATTTGGCGGAACTGACGCCATGACGGGCGACTACCAATTCGTGCAAGCCGGTGTCGTCGCCCTGGTGAAGTGATGCCGGGGAAAAAAGGGCCAGGGTACGTTTGAGATGTCCCCTGGCCCTTTTTCGGCCGACCAATCGGGCCCAGCCCGCTATAATGGCTCTGTTGGAGCGAGCAATCCCGCTGCCGGGGCCTGGAACTACCACCGACAAAAAGGCTGCCACTGTGAAAAAATCGACTGCACCATCGACAGCCAAGCGCCGCCGGCCCAAAGTGGCCCGTTCCAAGGCCAACCACGAAGCGGCAATTGCGGCAACCTTGAAGGGTCTGGACAACAGCAAACCCAAAACGGCCAAGGCTGCCGCGGTTCTCGAACTTCTGCGCTCCTGGCTCAAGGATGAGTCAGGCTATGATGAGCAAACCTGGCCCAAGCTGAAGAAAGCGATTGACGCGGAGCGCGATCGGATTGGCGCACGGAGCTTGTTCAACGACTGACGTTATCCTGTTCGTGCCTGCGGAGTATTGGGAGTACATCCTCGCATGATCAGGCTGCGTCACTCGGAATTGTACGCTGTCCTGCTCCGTAGAAAACCCGCATCGGCGATGTTCTTGGCGTCTTTGCGCGAGGCGATTTTTTAGCGAAAGCTCGCGCAAATACGCCAAGGCCGGAGATGGGGTCTACAGAGCAACGCTGTCCCCTTTCGGCGCACTCGTCATCGAAGGAAATACACCTTCTTGGTCGACAACTCCTGGATACGCAATTCCAATGCGGTTACGCTCTCCAATTTATAGTTCGATCCTTCACTGCTGAATATGCTTCCTTCTACAACGATGCGCAGCTTTCCGTCAACCTCCAGCATCGCAGCGGATTTCGAGCCCGTCTTAACCACTCGCCCCTTAACTGCTATCTTTAAAGTAGGTTGTTGTTTCGCCTTTTCCCCCCTGACGGAAATGGAAACCATGTCTAGGAGTTCGTCGTCCTCGACAAGAAGCTTGTTGGTTCTTTCAATCGCCTTGAATACCACGCCCAAGTGGACTTTTGTCAAATAGAGATCAATTTTTTCTTTTCCAGCCTCTGGCGAAACGATGATGTTCAAGCCCGTTTGAATCGACAATTCACGTGCCGCTTGGTAAACCGTCATTCCACGGAAATCGACGACGTCGAAAACTTTATTTCGATCACCCGCTTGTGCGGTTTGCGCAAGGCATTGGCTCCCGCGCTGCACAAAACACCAATGGTAAAGCCAATGATCCACAGGAAAACTCGCGTAGGATGTGTCATACCGGGCCGCCTTGAATGGGACAAATGTATGGAGGTTGCAGCGCGACATTTGCGATGTTATTAACAACAAACCCAACTATCGCAGGATGATTTTGTCATTTGTTTCCAGCACTTCGATTACGACTTCCGCGGGCGTCAATTTAACTATTTGCAAGGTGACGCTAACGGTTCCCAGCGACGGGTTCTCTCTCGTTGTTTGCGTCTCGCTGGATGAAATCTTACCTCCCGTAATTATCGTTTCGTTCTTGGAAGTCAGCTCGCGCACCAAAGAATTCGCGCGTGCCAAATGTGTTGATACCTGTCCCCCTCCTTCAGCCAGGCGGAATAGTGGCCCACATCGAGCAGCACCGTTGTTTTTCCGTCCTTTGCCAAGACGATTCCGCGCAAAACTATGGACGGCATGCTCATTCGGAGCTCGTCTTGGCGTTTCTTCTCTTCCCGCGAATAAATCAATATCGTTCCGTCTTTTTTTTGATCCTTGTCATCAATGAGGAGATTGTTGCTTTTTGCCAATGCGGTCAGCACGGATTCAAGCCGCACGTTATTCATGAGCAGATTGATCTTTACCTTGCCGGCTTCGGCCGAAGGGACGATGTTCTTCCCCGTCTGTTCCGACAAAAGCCGCATGGCAGTGTGGAGGTCGAGGTCTCGGAGATCGACATTCTGCAAGACCTGGTCCTGTGCAAAGGCACACCCTACGTTGAGTCCGAAAACACAGAGGGCCAATCCCAGTTTCCATTGAATCGTTTGGCTTGGAATTCTCATGGTGCGGCCTTTTGGATTGGGTCTGGCGCTATTCTTCGGATTCCTGCCTTCAAGCATAGGCCGATAAGCACGGTGAGCCAGTGGATGGTTGCTTGCAGTTGCATTTCGTGAAAACGCGCCACCTCCATGAAGGCCTGTGGTCAAGTTGCGGCCGATTCGCCCACCGCCACCCTGCGCACCAACATCGGCATTTGCGGCTCAGGTGCCGCCAGCGGGAGTGAAACGCGGATGCCACGGTTTCCACAAGTAAAATTATCCCGGATGGTTCCACGAAATGCAAGCTTAGTTCGGAAAACTTTCCGGGATTTTCACAGCTTTCCTCCACAGGCACGCGGCATTTCATACCGACGGTCTGTGGTGCCCGCCCCGTGACGCTTGCCGATGTAGGAGATTGCCGGAGAATGCGGGACACTCTGAGTTTTCAGGAAATGCGGCTTGTCCCTTTTTCGGCCTCTGGCATTGCTCTGCGGTCAATCCAATCGTGGAAGCACGAAGCCGTTAGCGTGCCTACGCCACGCTCGCAAAGGCGTCAATTCACGACCATCCCTTGGGCAAATCGGCGATGACCATTACAATAATGATGTGAAAAGGAGTCACCAACTTGCACACTGTCCGGATTCGGCGAAAAATAGAGTCAGAGACGCTCCACCTGCCTGAGCTAAAACCACTTTTGGGCAAAACAGTGGAGATCATTATCGAAGAAAGACGTGCATCCCCCAAGTCGGAAGGAGTCAGCAGCGGCGCGGAGGCGACCGCAATGGACACGGATTGTTTCCAGTTTTCAACGGGCGTTAAACCGCTGGATGCCGCCGACAAAGAAGCCTTGCGGGCTTTGTTGACGCCGGCGCAACATGAAGCGCTGGTGGACGTGGTGAAACACGGCGGGCCGAATGTCGAAGCGATCCGAAAACTCCGTGCGGCGAAGAGGAAATGATAGAAGGCTCACGACCGCTCCGGCATGGCGCGGGCAGCTTTGCGCAGCTTCGCGTTTGGGACGGGAGGATTCTCGAGCAGCTCCATCACAAGACGGCTGTCGCGCTCGGTGAGCTTGACGCGTTCGTGTTCTGCGGTCACGGCCCGTGCTTCGCGCAGCACCGAGCGAATGATGAAGGTGGTCATTTCCGTTTGCGCGAGGGCGACAGCACGCACGTTCGTTTCTCAAGGCCAGAAGTGTCTAATCGCGGCTTGCCCGATGAGCGCTATGGCCCCTCCGAGGAACCGCGCTAACAACGGCAGGTAGAAGAGACCGGCGCCGGCGCGACGCTTCCTCGGCCCTATGGCGTAGATCGTCGTATTGCTGTTCGAGAAGGGCGACTTTGGTGGTCAAAGCTCGCAAGCCTTCGATTTCTTTAAGGACGGCGTTAAGGCGACTCCTGCACCGTGGCAACCAAGATGAGGAGTTCGTCGATTTTCTCCCCGTCGGCTTTCCGGGCCATCTCATATCCTCTTACCGCCCGTTCCCAAAAGCTCCTGCAGCCTGCTTCTCACTGCGTGCCTGGAGCAGTTGGCCCCAAAGGTGGTAGAGACCGATACGGAGTGGACTTTGCTGAGCGAGTTCCTGCGGAGCGAATTCGGTGCTCACTGCACCTGTCCAATCAGCGATGCGCAAAGTCACCATTGGGCGCCCGCTACCGTCCCCCGAAAGAATCCCACTCGGCCGTCACCTGGTCGGCGGACGGTCCCAATACCTCTTGCAGAAGCGGGGTCGCCTTCTCGGCTTGGGCGAGGAGCGCATGTCGCCGACTTGAGCTTTTCGCCGTATTTAGTATTCATGGCAATCCCCTCCAATTTCAGCACCGATCACCGCTTTGGACACGGGAGCGCTGGCACGCTCAGCTTTGAAGGTATTGTACCAGGCGTCTCAGGTCGCCAACACCCACGATGCGCATAGAATCCGTGGCCCCTTATGTGGAATAACGTACTGACACAGCGTTCCGTGGTCTTCGGGATGGGCCGCCTTGGCCAATCTCCAAGCTTCCTGCGGAGTATCAGCCAGAAACGCTTCCTGACCGGCAACGGCAACGAACTTGCCGAGCGGCTTGCGGCAATAAGTCACTCCAATGGGTTTGCAGCCAATCACTGTTGAGTTTGAATTGTGCATGCTGTGCCCTGAAACGCGCGTCTTCCACCGGATCGGTGACTTCCTCAATCGTGAATGTTTGCTCTGTCATGGCCTGTTTCCTCCTTTGCAGCATGACAGTGTCGGGGGTGAAGCGATGCAAGCCCCCCCCAGCGCAACCGGTCGGCGGCGTCGCGTTGGGCGCCACGCGCTCCCCTGCGCTGACGCTCCGGGTCGCGGCTAAACGGAAAATTGCGCCAAACGCGCCAAAGGGGCGATGTACTGCTCGAAGGGCAGGCCATCCACCGTTGCCTGCTGCTGGCCGATAACGCCGTCCACCAACGGACCTTGCCGTACCATCAATTCCAACAGGTAGCGTTCACGCTCCACATCGAACAAATGTGCCGGCGGCCGCTGTCCACGCGCCGTCCACACGCCCGCGGCCATCGCATAGGCGCCCCAGTTGCTGATGCCGGCCACGATTAGATAATCGGTCGGCACCCGGCAAGCGGTTTTGCCGCCGCCAGGTACGTTGCGGCGAATGACGGCCCAGGCGATTTTGCCCATGCCGATTTCGTTGCCGCCGTCGCCGATGCCGATGGTCGTGATCTGCTCACTTGCCGCGGCTTCGAAAAGCAAATGCGCCGGACCCATGAGGTCAGTGACGTCGGTGCCGCGCATGGTATGGCAGCGGTCGAAATCCGGCTGGGGCACTTCCTGGAGGAATTGGGCCAGCGCTTCCCCATCACCTAACTGAAGCCTAAGCGATTCCGGGGTGTGGCTCGGACCGACACGTTCCACGGCCATCAAATGCGTCGGGCGAAATGTCTCCAAGAGCTGCTCAGGATGAAGTGCGGGGATGGCAAGCAAGGGCACCTGCTTGTCGAGCCCGCAATCTTCAAGACCGGCCTTCAGAGCCGGCAGGCAAAAGTCGTCCGCAATCAGTGCGGCCCGGATGCCAAGCGGCGTCAGCGCCCGGGCCAGAAAAACGGCCCCCAGCGGTCCGTCGGTTTCGCCCGCTGGTGGTTGGCTGGTGGGAATGAATAAACCGGTGACCACGGCGACCGAGGCTTGGGGCGTGGCGGCGATGGAATGACAGGCGGCAGCGAAATCGTCCGCGCACGCCGTGAAGAGGTTTACGGCCGGATCGGTAGCCAACCCACGCCTGCCCGGATCTTGCTGGATCAGATCCCGCATGGCCGTCAGCGCGTCGTTCATCGCGGCATCTCGCGGAGCAAATGGGCAAATCGCCGTTTCCAAAGCCGCGGCACATCGGCGGTCAAGGTAATCGGCTCGTAGCGTATCGGATGTAAGAACGTCAACTGCCGGGCGTGCAGACCAATCCCGTTGCCGAAGGTGTGGACCGATCCATAGCGCGAATCGCCGAAAATCGGATGACCGTGGTGGGCTAGCTGGGCCCGCAGTTGGTGCCGGCGGCCGGTTTGCGGGCGAACCTCAAGCCAGGAAAGGCCGTCGTGCTCGCCGCGGTGCTGAAAGTGCAGCAATGCCTGGCGTGCATGCGGGGTATGCGGTTCGACAATCTCCACCCGGCGATCATCGGTTTTTTTGAGGAGCCAATCCTCAAGCGTGCCGGCGGTGGCGGCGATGCTGCCCTCGACGACCGCCCAGTAGATTTTTTCGATGGTGCCTTCTCGGAATTGCTCGGAGAGCCGGGCTGCCGCCTTGCTGGTGCGGGCGAAAAGCAGCACACCGGAAACCGGGCGGTCGAGCCGGTGGACCACTCCCAGAAAGACGTTGCCGGGCTTCTGATGTTTTTCTTTCAGATAGGCTTTAACCTGGCGGTCAAGAGTTTCATCGCTGCCCTCGCCTTGGTAATGGGCGCTGACCGCGCCACAGGGCTTGAGCACGGCCAAGCAATGGTTGTCTTCGTAAAGGATTTCGAGCATCACAACGCTCCGGCGAGCAGGTCGATCGACTGCGATATTAGCTTACACATTCACCGCCGATTTGCCTGTGTGAAATGGCGCCGGCACGCAGGTTGCATTGAGGAAATGGAACGCGCAAGCAAAGGCCATGGCGGCGTCTATGGTAGTAGGCACACTCCGTGTGCCGTTTGCGACTTCAACGGCACACGGAGTGTGCCTACTACTATGGCAACAACCCAGGCGGAACTCGACGAGGCCGCTGGCTTGAGGCCCTTGGCACGGCAAGATGTCGTGTTGGGGGCCTCTATATACGCGACGAGCCGACAGCGTATGCTGCCAGCTCGTTTTTTTGCTGATCGTTTTCAAATCACGCTGGTTGGGCGCCGTCCAGGTGGGACGGGCTGGGAAGCCCGTCCTACAAATCACTTATGGCCGAGGTGCAGCCGCCACGCTCGTTGGCGTGATATTGGAGAATGACACGGCAACGTCTTTCCCCGCCTCCACAACTATCCGCTGGGTTTGGGAAACTGTCGTCCCGCCTCGAACCGCCTCGGCCCGGACGGTGTAGTAATACTGGCGGCCGGGTTGAAGGGCCGGCGTATCGAAGGAACGTTTTTCCGAGGTCAGCGGACACGCGACATTGTCAATGAACAACTTGGCGTCGGCCGGCAATTGCACCGTCACCTTGGCGGTCGCGGGTTGGCTGGCGACGGCGGCGACTTCTTCCAGAGGCACTTTCTTTTTTGTCCCTTCCAGTTGACGCCGCAGCATTTCAACCTGGGCTCGCAGTGCTTCGATCTCCTTCCGGGATTCGCTGGTGCCGGAGACGGCAACTGTTGTGGAAACAGCCGGCGTCGCAACGGCGTAACTATAGCTGACGACAGGCGCGAAATAGGCAGTCGGTGCATAGTAGACGACTGCCGGGCCGTAACACCCGCAGCAGCCGTAACAGCCGTAACATCCATACCAACCACCACAGCAGCCATAACATCCGTAGCAGCCACAGCATCCGTAGCAGCCGCCAAAGGCGTATCCCGAACAGCCACAGCAGCCGTGGCATCCGTGACAGCCGTGCAAGAACCACCCCGTGCTGTCGCCGCCGCCCCCGCCGACGCTCAAAACGGTTGCAAGAACAACACTATACATTCGTTCCTCCCCTTTGCATGACGCACCTGGCACTGCTGGGCGCCGGGCTTGCCGATCCGAAATCATCCAAAACAGTAACCCGATTGTCAGGATAAAAGATGGCAGATGCGCAGTCAAAGGCAAAATGGGCAAAATCGGTAAAATATGCTGGATCCGTGCCGGCCAGCTTACTTGACAAATGGGCGTAGGCACTGCAACTTTAGTGAGTGGTGAGTGGTGAGTGGTGGATCGAGTGTGGAGTGCGCGGCCAGTGGGTCGTAAGTGAACTGGTGGGCAGAACTGCATGAATCAATGAGCATCCATGCACCACCCACTCACCACTCACCACCCACCCAAGGAACAAGCAATCGTGACACCAGTCGTAAAAATCGCCGGAGACGGCATCGGGCCTGAAGTCATGGCGGCCACTGACGCCGTGCTGCACGCGGCCGGTGCCCACATTGACTGGATCGACGCTGCCGCCGGGTTGGGCGCCGTTGAGCGCTTCGGCGACCCGTTGCCCGACACGACGCTCGATCTCATCCGCAAGCACCGCGTCGCCCTCAAGGGGCCGTGCACCACGCCGATCGGCAAGGGCTATCGGTCGATCAATGTGCGGCTGCGGCAGGAGTTGGATTTGTATGCCAGCGTTCGGCCCGTGCCGCACTTTGCCGGGCTACACGGGGCCGTACCAGGGCGTCGACCTCGTCGTCGTCCGAGAGAACACCGAGGGGCTGTATTCAGGCCAGGAACACGTGGTGGTGCCGGGCGTCATCGAAAGCCTGCGCTTAATCACGAAGGCGGCTTGCGAACGCATTGTACGTTTCGCTTTCGAGCTGGCCCGCCATCAAGGGCGGCCAAGGTCACATTTTGTCACAAGGCCGATGTATTGCCGCTCAGCGACGGACTTTTCCTGGCCACGGCCCGGTACGTGGCGGACGATTATCCGTTTCTTGGATTCGACGAGATGAAGATCGACCACGTGTGCCTTGAACTGGCGCTGGATCCGACGAAATTCGATGTGCTGGTGATGGAGAATCTTTTTGGGGACGTGATCAGCGACCTTTGCGCCGGCCTTGTGGGAGGTTTGGGATTGGTGCCCGGCGCGAACATCGGCACCAAGGTCGCCGTGTTCGAAGCTGTCCACGGCAGCGCCGGACCTGGCGGGAAAGGGGCTGGCCAACCCGATCGCCCTGTTGCGCTCGGCGGCGATGCTGCTGCAGCACATCGGCCAGCGCGATGCCTCGGACCGCGTGGAAAAAGCGGTTGAACGCACGCTGCAAGCCAAACACGGCCTGACGCGCGATCTGGGCGGTGACGGGACGACGGCGACCTTGACCAAGGAACTGATCGGGAATTTGGCGTAAGCGGAGCTTTCGATGAGCCTTAGAGTCACATTGGTACAGGGCGGCGGCGCTGGGCTCGACCAGGCGCCGGCGGTACAGCGGATTCTCAAAGCCGCAGGCGCCGATATCGCCTGGGACGAACATCGCGCGGGTTTTGCCGCCGTGGAATGCGGTCAGGACGCTTTCTCGGAGGCGATGATCCGCTCGGTGCGGGACACGGGGTTGGCCCTGAAAACCAAGCTGCTGGTGCCGCCGGACGGCCAGCGTGTCAATTACAACGTCCAATTTCGCCGGGCGCTTGGCCTTTTTGCGTCGGTGCGGCCGCTGAAGAATCTGCGCGGATTGCCGGCCCGTTTTCAAGGCGTCGACATTCTCGTCGTTCGCGAGTTGACCGAAGACCTCTATGCCGCCATCGAGCATGAGGTCGTGCCTGGGGTGGTGCAAAGCATCAAGGTGGTCACCGAGGCCGCTTGTCGGCGTTTCTTTCGGTTCGCCTTCGACTGGGCTCGTGCCAACGGCCGTAAATTGATCCACTGCGTCCACAAGGCCAACATCCTCAAGCTGGCCGACGGTTTGTTCCTGGAAGTGTTCCGCGCTACGGCCAAGGAATATCCGGAATTGCAGACGAAGGAGATCATCGTCGATAATTGCTGCATGCAAATGGTCTCCAGGCCACAGCAATTCGACATGATGGTGATGGGCAATCTTTACGGCGACATCGTCAGCGATCTGGGCGCCGGCATCGTCGGCGGCATCAGCGCCACGGCCGGCATCAACGTCGGCGAGGGGGTGCGCGTCTACGAGACCTTCCACGGCGGATCGCGGGACGCAAATCGGCGCCAACAACGCCAATCCGTTGCCGCTCCTGCTGCCGGCCATCGACTTGCTGGAATCGGTCGGCGACAAGGAACGGGCGCGGCGTATCATGGCTGCCGCGGAAGTGGTGCTGGCCGCGGGCCTGGCGATGACGCCTGACCTCGGCGGCACCGCGACGACGACCAGTGTTGCCGAGGCCATTATCAAGGAAGCTCACAGACCCCGCCAGGTCGCCTGGCAGTGATCGGTAACTCTCCGGTTGCATTTTTCCGACAAATGACTATCCTGCGAGCCTACTCGCTGAAGCACCACGCCAAAAATATTGGGGCCGGAGAGAAGAGGCCGTTGTCCCAGGAGAGGCCGGAAACGGGGTGGCTTGCGCTTGGCGTCGCGGCTGGCCGTTCCCTGGCCTCTCTGTTTTACTTTCGCCAAGCTACTTGACTTAGTTTCCAGTGGGGGAGTACACTTGATAGGAGGGTCCAAAAAAAGGGGACAGGCACCGTTGTGCGAAGCACCCTTCGGGCCGTTCCGGCAACGGTGCCTGTCCCCTTTTTTCGGACCCTCCTAGTGCCCCCTCCAGGAGTGCTGCCACTTGAAGGCTTTAATTAGCGACATCCACGGCAATCTCGAAGCGCTTGAGGCCGTGCTGAAAGACATAAACAGTCAAAACGTCACCGAGGTTTACTGCCTGGGTGACGTGGTGGGCTATGGTCCCAATCCCAGGGAATGCATCGACCTGGTGATGCAATGCAAGGTCGTCCTGCTTGGCAATCACGACCAGGCGCGATGTTCGACCCCGACGGCTTCAATCCGCCGGCGGAACGAGCCATCTTTTGGACTGCGCGGCCAACTCGAAGCGGCCGGCGAACAGCGCGAGGCCAAGGAAAAACGCTGGGAATTCCTCGCCGACCGGCCGCGCCTGGTCCGGGAAAACGGCTTCCTTTTCGTCCATGGTTCCGCTCGCAATCCGCTTAACGAATACGTCTTCCCCGAAGACATCTACAACCAGCGCAAGATGGACCGCATATACGCGCTGGTCGACCGCTATTGCTTCCAGGGCCATACTCACGTGCCCGGGATTTTCACCGAAGCGCTGCCGGGGGAGATGTATCAGTTTCACGCCCCTGATGAAATTGAATATCGACATAAGCTGGATGGCCGCAAGACGTTATGCAATGTAGGCTCCGTCGGCCAGCCGCGCGACGGTAACTGGCGGGCATGCTACGTGCTGCTCGACGGAGATACGATCAAATACCGCCGCGTCGAGTATGACATTGACAAAACCGTCAAGAAAATCTACGCGATTAACGATCTGGACAATTTCCTGGGCGACCGCTTGCGGGATGGGCGGTAGTTGTTGCTGCGTAATGACCGCGAAGAATCTCATCAACTCCCTTCGCTCAAATTCGCCTGGCGAGCACGCCGTCTGCTGCCTAAAATGCGAGCAAGGAGATCGGCATGATCGAGCTTACCGCAAAGCAGCGCCTGGAATTGAACACAGATGCGCCTCGGGTTCTTGATCCGGAAACCCGAACAATCTATGTCTTGTTGAAGGAAGACGTTTACGAACGCCTTGAGGCGCTTTTGCTGCCCGACCGTTTAACGCTTCCCGAACAGCAGGCGGCCCTCTTAGCAGGTGGCCTGCGAGCCGGCTGGGATGACGCGGAAATGGATGTTTACGATCGTGAGGTTAATGACTGTCTCAAGGCTGCCTTGGAGTTGCCCTAAACTGCTGGCAGACCAAACAAGCTCCGAGCATTTCGCGTCGTGTGCTCCGCCACCACCTCAGGCGTGACCCCTAACACACCTGCCAGGCATGCGGCAGTGTGAATCACATTGGCCGGCTCGTTGCGCTTGCCGCGCACCGGCACCGGCGCTAGATACGGGCTGTCGGTCTCCACCAGCAATCGCTCGAGCGGTACCTTGGCGGCCACTTCACGCAGGGCCCTGAGCGTTCTTGTAGGTCACCATCCCCGCAAACGAGATATAGAGCCCCATCGCCAGGCATGCCTGGCCGTGGCCCATTCGCCGGTGAAGGAATGCATGACGGCTCGTAGCGGTCCATGCCGATCGAAGTCTTGCCGCAGCATGCGCACCGTGTCGGCCTCGGCCTCGCGGCAATGGATGACAACAGCGAGCTTGTGCAAGCGAGCAAGTTCAAGATGGCGGGCGAAGTAGTCTTCCTGCTGGGCGAAGGGCGTGTGGTCCCAATAGCGGTCCAGGCCTGTTTCGCCAATGGCCACCACCTTCGGACTGGTTACCAATCTAACAACCTGGTCCCAGGCATCCGCCGCTTCCTCCGCGATGTGATTGGGCTGAATCCCGACGCTGGCAAACAACTCGGCATGCGCCGCGGCCAGCGCAACGCAGGCGGCACTGGACGGCGCCGTGGTGGCAATCGTGACGATCGGACCGATGCCGGCTTTGCAGCACGATCAAGAACGGCGGGCAGATCGGCCTGAAACCGGTCGTCGTCGAGGTGGGCGTGCGTGTCGATGAGTCGTGTCATGGCTTTGCGATTTGCGAATTTGTCATTGCGACCAGCGCCGAGCAAATGCCGTTTCTTCATGTCCAGGATGGCCGCAACTTGTTGGTGCGTGTCCTGGTCGTCAATCACCTTCAAATCGGTTTCCAGATCCTCGACCCCGCGCTGCTGGTGGGATACCAGCATCGGCAACAACCGGTCAAGCGACATGTAATTGTAGGACGTGAAATAGGACGGATAGGCCCCGAGGTACGGCGGCGTCAAGCGGTGCTGCACAAGGTAGCGAGACAGGGCTGCCGCCCCCTCGCACTCCTCGCTGACCAATTGCTTCACCTGGTCGAGCGTTCCCTGTTCCGCCACGGTATTCCACGGAAAGGACTCGCCGGCATATTGCAGGAAAGAGCGGCCTTCGCGACGAATGACTTTTTGAAGGTGCAGATAAGTCTGACGATCGATCACGGCGTACTCCCCTTGACAGCAGCGGCCGGCGACAGGCAACGACGATGATGCGAAGCCGCTGATGCCCTTCTTGCCGGTAGCATCGTACAAAGGACCCCAAAAAATGCCCAGGGCGAGGATGACCGCGGCCAAAAGCACCGCGTAGCTCTTGACGCAGCGCCGGCACCTTGAACTGCGTTACCGGCTGGCCTTCGACTTCCTCCAAAGGTTTTTCGATAATCATGACTTTCAGCACCTTGATGTAATACATCGCGCTGACCACGGTATTGAGGCCGCCGATCACCAGCAATCCGTACATGATTTGGCTCAGCCGCAGCTGACCGCTGGCGCCAAACGACTGTGCCGACTTGAACAGGACGCTGAAGATCTGGAACTTGGCCGCGAAGCCGACCAGCGGCGGAATGCCGAGCAGGCTCAGCAGGAAAACCGCCAGCGTGAGCACCAGCAACGGCGAACGATAAACCAGGCCGCGGAAGTCCTTGCAGGTCTTCGGAGCCGGTCAGGTTGCGCAGAAAAGCGACGATGGCGAAAGCGCCCAGGTTCATGAACAGGTAAGCGACCAGGTAGAACAGCACGGCCCCGCGCCTTCCGTCGTCAGCGTCGCCAGGCCCATCATCATGTAGCCGGCATGGGCGATGGTCGAATAGGCCAGCAGCCGTTTGAGGTTGGTCTGCGGGTAAGCCGCCAGGTTGCCGAAGGTCGCCGTCAGGGCGGCGAAGAAGGCCAGCGCCGGCACCAGGTAGCGGACGACGGCGGCCAGAGCGACTGCCGATGCCAGGCGCGGCCCGCCAACACGACCAGCACAACCGGGCCAGCAGCGCCAGGGCCGCACCCTTGGAGGCCACCGACAGGAAGCCGGCCACCTCGGCCGCCGCGCCCTCGAACACGTCGGGGCACCAGAAGTGGAACGGCACCGCCGCCAGCTTGAAGGCGATGCCGATCAGGATGAACAGCCTGCCCAGCAGCAGGATCGGCATCGAGCTGCCCGCCGGTGCGCCATGGCACCTGCGGCGATGTCGGGCAGATAGCCGGTGCCGAACTTGCCGGCGATCAGGCTGATGCCGTAGAGCATCACGCCCGGCCGCGCCGCCGCCGTAGACCACGTATTTCAGGGCCGCCTCGCTGCTCTGCCGCCGGCCCTTGAGGAAGCCGGCCAGGGCGTAACTCGGCAAGCTCGCCATCTCGATGCCGATGAACACCATCATCAGATGGTTGGCCGACGCCATGACGCACATGCCCAGCGTCGCGCCGAGCAGCAGACGTAGAAGTCGGCCGAGTCCTCCCGGTCGGGGATGCCGGTCAGCAGCGACAGCACAGATGATCAAGGCCGTGAAGCCGAGCAGGAACAGCCGCAGGAAGATGGTGAAGTTGTCGTAGACCAACAGGCCGCGAGAAAATCTCGACGGACTCGGTGCTGGCGGCCGGCGCGACGTCGTAGCTGGGATCGGCTCGCCACTGGTAAAGGCCAACACAAACGCCAGCGACCGTCATGGCCAGCGCGAACCAGCTCATGTGGACCCAGTCGAAGCGCTGAACAATGCGCAAGACGAGCAGCACACGATGGCAACGCACAGGATCAGTCTCCGGCGGAAAGGCCATCAGGGACATCCAACAGTGCGTCGCGGTCGATCATCATTACCATGCACCAATTTCCGAACAGGCCAGGCTGGAAGCCTGGCCTACATTTTCTGTAGGTCAGGCTTCGCAGCCTGACTATTTCACTAGCGTCCTAGCTGCGCCAGCGAATCGACCAATCCCGTCACGTGCGGCTCCATCCAGTTCAGCAGCAGCATCCGGCAGCACGCCCAGCAGCACCGCCAGGACCACCAGCGGCACGATGCACAGCAGCTCGCGCAGGTTGATGTCCGGGTAGTCCTTGTAGGCCGGGTTGACGCCCAAGTAAACGCGCTGCAGCGTCCACAGGATGTACGCCGCCGTCAGCACCACCGTCAGGGCGGCCAGGATCGGCAGCAGTACGGTACCTTGGCTGTAAGTTCCAGGTCGCCAGGACCACCATGAACTCGCCGACGAAGCCGCACATGCCCGGCAGGCCCATGGCCGCGAAGAAGATGATGGCGCTGATGCCGCCGTACAGCGGCATCGGCTCGTACAGGCCGCGGAAGTTGTCGAGGTTGCGGTGGTGGGCCCGGTCGTAAATCACGCCGACCAGGAAGAACATGCCGGCCGAGGTGATGCCGTGGGCGATCATCTGGAACATGGCCCCGTTCATGCCCCACGACCAGTACTGCCGACTTGTCGGTCGCCGACCAGACGGCGATGCCCAGGATCACGTAGCCCATGTGGCTGACCGAGCTGTAGGCCACCAGCTTCTTGAAATCGGTCTGGGCCATGGCCGCGAAGGCGCCGTAGACGATGTTGATCATGCCGAGCGATCGCCATCAGCCACGGCCAGATACTCGGCGGCCCACGGACAGATCGGATAGGCGATGCGAATGATGCCGTAGCCGCCCATCTTGAGCAGCACGCCGGCCAGGATCATGCTGATCGGCGTCGGCGCCTCGACGTGGGCGTCGGGCAACCAGGTATGGAACGGGAACACCGGCACCTTGATCGCGAAGCCGATGAACAGCAGCAGGAACATCGTGATCTGGAAGCCGGCTTGGAGAAGAAGTTCTGACTCTCCAGACGGCTCTTGACCGCCGCCGCGCGAGCTTCGCTGATCTCGGATTGCGTCTTGGCCAGGTCTCGGCCGCCTCCATGCCAGGGTTGTTGGCCGCGGCCAGCTTCTTCACGCCGGCCTTCGCTCAGGTACAGCATCGCCGCCTTGCCGGCCTTGGTCAGGGTCATCAGGTCGAACGAATGCATTTCGACCTTCGCCCGGCACGGTTCTTTGTCCTCGACGGACAGCTTTTGCCAGTGCTTGCTGGCGTCGATCGCCGTCGTTCCGCGATCCTGTCGACTTCCGCTTGAGCCACGAAATCGCGGACGTCGGTGAAGTAGAAGCCCAGCATGGCGATCAGGATGAACACGCTGCCGAGCAGCGTGTACAGGAAGAACTTGATGGCCGCATATTCGCGCCGCGGGCCGCCCCAGACGCCGATGAGGAAGTACATCGGCAGCAGCATCACTTCCCAGAAGATGTAAAACAGGAAGAAATCCAGCGCCAAGAAGGTGCCGAGCATGCCGGTTTCCAGGATCAGGAACAGGATGCAGTAGCCGCGGACGTGCTTCTCGATCTTCCAGCTGGCGATCATCGACAGGAAGCTAAGCAGCGTGGTCAGCAGGATCAGCGGCATGCTGATGCCGTCGACGCCGAGGTAGTAGTCGATGTTGAACTTCGGGATCCACGGATAGCGGCCACCCAGTCCTCGCCCTTGCGTATCGCCGGTTCGCAGCGGATCGTCGCTGTTGGTCATCTTGATGGCCGCGTCGTGGCGGGCCAACAGTGACGTTTCGCCTGTGGCCGGCCGGTGCTGTCTCGAGTGTCGCTCCAGCATCTTGTTGAAGTCGATGAAGATGAACAGACTGACGCACCAGCGTGACGGCCGTGCCGAGCAGCGACCACCAGCGCATGTACTCTTCCGTGCCGCGCGGAAAGAACAGCAGCCCCAGCGCGAACGCGGTGGGAATGAAGATGACCAGCGACATCCAGATCAGGTCAGGTTTCAGCCATGGCTCACACTCAGATATCACTTGACCACGCGGACTGGCGCCCAGCAGCGAGGTTACAGAATCACCACAAGATGCCGACCGCGGCCAGCACCAGGAACAACACGTAACTGCGCAAATAGCCCGTCTGCACGTTGCGCAGCCAGCCGCCGACGCGCATAACAGGCGTCGCCGACCACGTTGACCAGGCCGTCGATGATGCCGTGGTCGAAGCGTGCCGCTGCCGCAGCGCGACACCCACCGTCGACCTTGGCCGTGGTGTCGACGAAGCCGTCGATCACCTTGGTGTCGAACAGCCTGCACCAGTGGGCCACGGTCAGTGCCGGGCGCACCAGCAGCACGCTGTACAGCTCGTCGAAATACCACTTGTTGGCCAGGAAGTCGTAGACGCCGGGGAACTGCTCGCTCGGCCTCGGCCGGGTCGAGCACGCGTCGATAATAGATCAGCACGGCGAACGTCAAGCCGAGTCAGCACCAGCGCCAGGATGCCCGGCCAGGCACGATGATTGGCCGGCGACGCGATGATGGTCCACGATGCTGGGCTTCGTCGGCAGCTCGTCCACTCCACGGCACGAAGTCGGCTTCGACCGCTTGCGGCTGGGCATGATGGATCTGCGTGCTCCAGCCAGCTCGCCTCCGCATCCCAGACCGGCCAGCCCCAGGCCGACGGCACGCTGAAGAACGCCAGCAGCGATCAGCGGCACCGTCATCAGCCACGGCGATTCGTGGGCATGTTCGTGAACGTGATGGTCGCGCGGCTTGCCGGTGAAGGTCATGAACCACATGCGGAACATGTAGAACGTCGTGATGCCCGGCCGTCACCAGCGGCAGCAGGAACAGCAGGAAATGCTGCTGGTGCACCATGGCGAAGCCGAGCGCCTGGGCCAGGATGGCGTCCTTGCTGTACCAGCCGCTGAACAGCGGCATGCCGGCGATGGCCAGCACGCCGGCCAGCATGGTCAGGGCGGTGATCTTCATCTTGCGGATACAGGCCGCCCATCTTCGTCATTTCCTGCTCGTGATGGCAGCCGTAGATGACGCTGCCGGAGCCGAGGAACAGCAGGGCCTTGAAGAAGGCGTGCGTGATCAGGTGGAACAGGCCCGCCACCCAGCCGCCGACGCCCAGGGCCAGCATCATGTAGCCGAGCTGGCTGACCGTCGAATAGGCCAGCACCTTCTTGATGTCGGTCATGACCAGGCGATGGTGGCCGCCACGAACAGCGTGATCGCCGCCGGTGTAGGCGATGACCAGCAGCACCTCCGGCGTGAACAGCGGGATAGCACCGGCCGACCAGGTAGACGCCGGCCGCCACCATCGTCGCCGCGTGGATCAGGGCGCTGACCGGCGTCGGCCCTTCCATCGCGTCGGGCAGCCAGACTTGCAGCGGGAACTGCGCCGACTTGCCGACGCAGCCCAGAAAGATGCCCAGCCCGGCCACCACCAGCATCCAGTAGGGCATCGAGCCATACTGTGACGGCTTCGTGAGCCGCGTGAGGATCGCCGATCTCGACGGCATTGTTCGGCGTGTCACGGTGGGATAAGTCGCCCGGATCCAGCGGGAACAGCACCGCCATGGTGTCGCCGCTTGGGACCGCATCCTCGCTCAGGATCTGCGATGCTCATGTCGGCTTCGTCGGCCGGCTCGACGCGGACGATCTGGCCTGCCAGCTGCCACCTTGCCGTGGCGTGTCGCTCCAGCGGCGCACCGCACGCGCTGGAAGATCTCCTCGAAGTTGAAGGTGCCGACATAGGTCCAGATGATCAGCAGGCCGATGATGAAGCCGGCGTCGCCGACGCGGTTGGTGATGAACGCCTTGTTGGCGGCGTTGGAGGCGCTTTGCCGCTCGAAGTAGAAGCCGATCAGCAGATACGAGCAGATGCCGACCAGTTCCCAGCTCACGAACACCTGAAAGAGGTTGTCGGCCAGCACCAGGTTGAGCATCGAAAAGCAGAACAGCGACAGGAACAGGAAGAACCGGCCGAAGCGGCCGCGCCGGTGCAGATGGCCGTCCGCGGTGTGGACCTGGTGATCCTCCACGTGCTCGGCCAAGTTCCTCGGCCATGTAGCCGATCGAGAAAAGATGGATGAGCGTGGCGATGAAAGTGACCATGACGAACATGAGGGCCGACAGCATGTCGATGCGGAAACCCAGGTTCAGGATCGACGCCGGGCGGTATTTGCGGAGCGAGGCCAGCTCTTCCTCTTTCTCATCCAGATGGGTCTTAATTCTTGCGACCGCTGCCTTATCGATCTTGGCATCGCCCTTGACTCCTGGTTCCGGCAACTGCTCACGCAGCTTGCTGACCTGATCCTCAAGCGCACTGATTTCGGGATTGGCGGGAAAGACGCCAGCCCAGGCTATGTGGTCCGCCCACTGATTATTCAGGTCGGTCAGGCGATTCTCCGTCTCCTTAATGGCTACGGCAAGTTCTTTGATCTCCTTCTCTCGGCTTTCCTGCTTTTCTTCCGCATTCAGCAACTCTTCCTTTAGCTTTTTCGCTTCCTCATCCTTCAGGCCCTTGGCAGCGATTTCTTCTTCAGCTCCGCGATGACGCCCTCGACTTTTCCTGGAATGCGCGGCATGATGACGCTCGTGGCGCTTTTCGAGAAGCGACTCTTCCAGCTTCGTTTCCTCGGCCTCCTGGGCTTCATGGCCGCTGGCGTAAAGGACAAAGCCAGTCAAGCTCAGCACAAAGGCCAGGCCGATGGCGCCGGTGGCCATGTATGCGGCCGCGCGTCCAGGCGCCGGTCCGCCGATCATCTGGAAGAGCGCCGCGCCGCACTGCCTTCGGCACTCTTGCGCACAAACGTCTTGCAGCGCGAACGCCAACAGGATCAGCACGAACGACAGCAGCGGCAGCAGCGTCGCGACGACAAATAGCAGACCCGGATGATCTTCGAGGAACACTGGCATGCGCTGCTATCCTTTCAGTTCCTCGGCTGTGTCGACGTCCACCGTCATGTGGTTGTTGTAAAAATTGAGCACGATCGCCAGGGCCACGGCAGCCTCCGCCGCCGCCAGGACGATGACGAACAGGGCGAAGATCATGCCCTCGATCTCGAAGGCGAATTTGCCGTTGCCGTCAGGAAGACAGGCAAAGGCCACGAAATTGATGTTGGCCCCGTTGAGCACCAACTCGACGCCGATCAGCACGCCGATGGCGTTGCGCTTGGTCGCCATGCACATCGCGCCGCAGACGAACAGGATGGCGCCCGAGCACCAGGTAGTGCTCAAGCGTTATCGTCGTGCATGGCTAGGCCTCCACCCTGCGCGCCGCTTGGCCCGGGCCAGGTAGGCGGCCCCGACCAGCACGACCAGCAAATGCACCGAGACGATTTCAAACGGCAGCAAGTAATTGGCATCGCGCAGCCGGCCGACATCGTTCTCGCCTGTGAGCCGGACCGACGCCGACACCGACAAAAGCCAGGCCAATGGCGTCAGAATACTGTCGAGTTCCTGGCTCCGTCGTCGCCCTTGTCTTCAGGGTCCTCGCTGGCCTTGGCCAGTGATTTCGTGGGGGCAAATGTGGCCGCCGTGCCCGGTTCGTCGCGGGTCTGCCGACCGTGACGATGCTGGCCACGAGCATGCCCAGAAGCAGCAAGCCGACCATCGCGGAGATGGCCCACTCCGCCGCGCTGGCTTTCATGGTGATGAACGGCCCCTGTGCGGTGAGCATCACGCCGAAAATCACCAGCACCAGCGTGCCGCCGACGTAGACCAGCAATTGCGTGGCGGCCACGAAGTCGGCGCCCAGCAGGAAGAAAATGGCCGAAGTCCCGCCCAGGGTAAACAGCAACCACGTCGCCGAGCGGCACGATGTTCTGCGACACCACCACTGCCGACGCGCAGAAGCGCAGTCACCCCGGCGATGCACCAAAACAGAAACTGCCGGCAAGTTTTTGAGAACGTCGTCGATCATTGTCAATTCTATTGCTGCTTCGAGCCCTGATACCCTGTCACGTGCGTCATCCGCCACATCCCCGGCATGCGCCGAACCAGCCGCCGCGCTGGTCCACGAGTGACCACTGCTTCACCAGCATCGCCACAAAGCCCAGCGCACACGGCCAGCATTCCGAAGCGGAAATAATCTTGCACCGGGTCCACCATCAGCACCCGCCACAGGCTCACGCCGAGCAGCAGCACACAGCTGATCGGCAGCAGATATTTCAGGCAAATCATCATCACCTGGTCGATCCGCAACCGCGGCAGCGTCCAGCGAACCCACATCATCACGAAGACCAGCACCCACCCTTGAGCATGAAGACGATGACGTTGATGACGTTGCCGACAACCATGCCGGCTTCGCCCAGCACCGGAACCAAGTATGTCGTCAGTTCACCGAAACCCAACCCCCAGCCGCCCAGGAACAGCAGATTGGCGATGCCGCTGACCGCGAACATGCTGCCATATTCGGCCATGAAGAGCACCAACCAGCGGAAGCCGCGAATACTCGGTGTGAAACCCGGCCACCAGCTCGCTCTCGGCCTCGGCCAGGTCGAACGGTGCCCGTTTGCAGCTGGCGGTGGCGCAGGTGAAATAGGTCCAGAAGGCGATGAACGTGAACGGATCGTGAAACACCAGCCAGTCCCACAGCCATTGCTGCTTTTCGGCAATCACGCTCAGATTCATGCTGCCCGGCGACGATCACCGGCACCAGCACGCAAATGGCCATCGGCACTTCATAGCTCACCATCTGGGCGGCCTCGCGCATGCCGCCGAACAGCGACCATTTGCTGCCCGAGCCGTAGCCGGCCAGGATGATGCCAAAGACCTCCGTGGACATCACCGCCAGCATGTAAAAGATGGCGATGTTCATGTCCCGGCGACGATGCCGACGCCGAACGGCAGGGCCAGGAACGCCAGAAACGAGCCGGCCAACGCGATGTAGGGTCCCAAACGAAAGAGCAACTGGTCGGCATCGGCCGGGATGATGTCTTCCTTGACCAGCAGTTTCATGCCGTCGGCGAGGGTTTGCAGCCAGCCGAACTTGCCGCCGACCCGCGTGGGGCCGAGACGGTCCTGGATGCGGCCGGAGACTTTGCGTTCCAGCCAAACCGAAAAGATGGCATTGACCAGCATAAACCCCATGAGCGCGCCGGCGAAGACAAGAGCAAGCAAAAAAGGGAACCAGGCGGATTCATACGCGTCTTTCAGAATTTCGACAATTTCCGGCACAGCTGGCTCCTCAACCGCTTCTTCGCAACCTGGCCAAGGGATTGGTTGGGCGTTACTGTATGGGCAGGTTCGGAAGATGACAAGATGGCCCGCTGAAAGGTGGACATGACCCAGTTTCCAAGGCGAACTCCCCTGGGACCGCTGCAGCAGCGCCGTCCAGGTCAAATGCCGGTCAATCATCGCTTGCCGGCCATTTATCGGCAATTGCTCCGTGGCGACGAGCAACCCGCCCAGGGCGAGCTGGCCCGCGATGCTCGGCTGGCCATGGTCGAGGCTGCCCTGCTTGCGGCCGACGAACCGCTCACTCCGCGCAGGTTGGCGGACGTGGCCGGTTTGACCGATGCCAATGAAGCACGGCGTTTGGTCCGCAAACTCCACGCCATGTACGAGCAGGACGGCACGGCCTTCCAGATCGAGGAAGTGGCGGGAGGTTTCCAGCTGTTCACCCGGCCGGAGTTCCATCCCTGGCTTTTGCGGCTGAAACTCGAAAGCCACGACCTGCGCCTGACCGGAACCGGCCGGGAAACCTTGGCCATCGTCGCCTACCGTCAGCCGATTATGCGTGCCGAGATTGAGGCCATCCGCGGCGTCCATTGCGGCGACGTGCTGCGCTGGCTGATGGAAAAGGGTGTCGTCCGCATCGCTGGCCGGCACGATTCCCTCGGCAGGCCGGTGCTTTACGGGACCACGAAAAAGTTTTTGCAGGTTTTTGGTTTGAAGAGCTTGAAGGACTTGCCGCAAGCGCAGCAGCTGCGGCCCAGTGAATCGGCGACAACGGAGGAGTAAAGTGGACTGCCTCGACCCCTGCCGGCTAACATCTAAACCCGCTCACCCACCACGGGGTTCCTGAGCAGCCCGATGTCGTCGATTTCCACCTCGACAACATCCCCCGGCTTGAGAAACACCGGCGGCTTGCGCCATTCCCACCCCTGGCGGCGTGCCCGTGAACACCAGGTCGCCGGGTTCCAGCGTCACGATTTTTGACACATAGGCCAGTGTAAACGCGACGTTGAAAATCATTTCACTGGTGTTGGAATCCTGCATAACCTGGCCGTTGAGCCGGAGTTGAATGCGCTTGTGGAGCGGATACGGCACTTCGTCTGCAGTCACCGAGCTCCGGCCCCATGGGTGCGAAGGTGTCGAATGTCTTGCCCGCCATCCACTGCTTGCCTTCCTTTTTCAGCTGCCAGTCGCGCGCCGAAACGTCATGGCCGACAGTGTAGCCGGCGACGTGTGCCATGGCGTTGTCGACGGTGAGATGCCGGCCGCGCTTGCCGACGACGACCACCAATTCTGCCTCGAAATCAACCTCGTTGCTGACAGCGGGGAGCACGATCGCGTCGCCGGCGCCAATGATGGCGGTGGCATATTTGGAAAAGAGGATCGGCTCGGTGGGAATGGGGGAATTTGTCTCTGCCGCATGGTCGCGGTAATTACGGCCGAGGCAAATGATCTTTTGGGGATCGGGCACCGGCGCCGCCAGGCGAGCCGTGGCCGCCGGCACGCGCATGGCATTGGCCCGTTTCCCAGCAAGGGCCGCGTGCCGAAGCAAATCCGGCCCGGCAGCCAACAATTGGCGAACCGTGACCGGGAAAGCTGTGTCAGTGCCATGGAGGTCGATGTAGTCAGCACCGTGGCGGACTGCGGCGTGAAGGCCGGCGGCGGTGTGCAGGGTGGCGAGACGCATGGGTCCTCTGCTGCAGGGATGAAAGAGCGACAAGTTGCAGTTATTCTACAAGTAATGAAGGCTTGCAAGGAGGTCAAGAATCTTTTATAACTCGATGGTGGCTGCTTTTGCAGTCAAAATGCCATTGATCCCCGATAGCTCAATGGTAGAGCAACCGGCTGTTAACCGGTTTGTTCCAGGTTCGAGTCCTGGTCGGGGAGCTAACACAAGTGCTGTTTTTGCCGCTGGACTGCGTTGCGGAGGTTCACACCGATCAGCGCAAGAGCCGAAAAACGCCAGTGCAGCCACCTTAGCGAGGTCACGGGCAGGATGAATTGTTGCATTGCACACACACCCTCTGTTTCACTCCGACGGGCACTTTCCGTGCAATGAATCCCGGCGCGGCAATAACAAATTAGGTCTCATCTCAATCCGCCGGCAGAGCCCAGTGACATGAAAGTGGCGACGGCTGGCAACGGCCGCGCACGATTGACAACAAATCACGCCCATCGCCCTTTTTTGCTTGTTTCCGCAAGTTTTCACCGTTTGCTGACGGTCGGTCACCTCGCTTTTTCGGCGAGTCGATCCTGGCAAGGCAACATTCCCATGGTTCCCCATCCTACCGGAGCATTGGGCGAATAGGGAATTTCGGTTGGGAAATTTTCCAGGTGCAGCGATAGGCCGAATTTAGCTGGCCGTTGGATTCATTCATTCAGCCCCCCCCAGACAACCCTCCTGAATGCATTCACACCCTCCCTGACGCGGAGTGCCGCCAATACGCATCGACCGCCGCCGCCCGAACCGCATTGCCAAGCTCTTTCGCCATGCCGGCAAAGACATCCTCCCAGTTCCCCGCCCGTTTTTGCCGAAAGAGCTTCATGGTTGGATACCACGGGCTGTCCGTGCGCTCGAGCAGCCACCGCCAATCCGGGACAAACGACAGCGCCACCCACACGCGCACTCCCAGAGCCCGCCAGGTGAGCGACTGCCGTGTCGGAGGTGATCACCAGGTCAAGGCTTTTCATGACGGCGGCCGTGTCCATGAATGCTCCGGTAGTCTGGTCCAGCCGGGCTCCCAGGTCGACCACCTTGAATGCCCCAGCTAGGCCGCGCAATTGCTCACTCCCCGGCCCCTTTTGCAGGCTGATCAGCTGCACGCCTTCCACCTCGGCCAACGGCTTCCATTGCACCAATGGGATCGAACGTTGCCGATCCTGGATAAACGTCGGCCGGCCTTGCCAGGCGATGCCAACCTTGAATCCCGGCATGGCCTTCAATTCCTGCTGCCACTGTTGGACCAACCGGCTGTCGGCATGCAGATACGGAACCTTGGCGGGCAGGTTGGCTAGCGATGTGTCCATGATCCAGGGCAAGCTCATCAGCGGCACCTGCACGTCAACATCTTTCAGCGGAGTGCCCAAAGGCACGAGGCGGTCGATCTCCTTCACGCAGGCGAGCAAATTGACCAACGAGGGCTGGCACTCGACAATCAAGGTGCCGCCGTCCTTTTCGATCAGCGGCACATAGCGAATGAAATGTATTGTGTCTCCAAGCCCCTGCTCGGTTTGCACAAGTAACGTCTTGCCCGCCAGCGGCGAGCCGTCCCACCGGGGCAGCGAGGGACCAACTTGCTTGTGTTTCGTTGTCTTGAGGCGCCATTCCGCCTCCGGCCAGCCCTCGGCCCAATTTCCGCGCAGCAGCCGCAGCAGTGCCCGGTTGAGATGGGTGTCGGCATCGGCATCGTTGCATTTCAGCGCCTCGTCGAAGCACGCCAGCGCCTCGTCTAAACGGCCTTGATGCAACAAGGTAACACCGCGGCCATTGTGGGCCCGCTGCACGACTGGCGGTTTTTCGCGCAACAGCTGCTGGAAGGTTGCTTCAGCCTCCTCCCAAAGCTGCTCCTCCGCGAGAGCGTTGGCAAGCCCGACCCGAGCCAGCGCGGAATCTGGTTCAAGCTCAATGGCCCGCCGAAAATGTCCAATGGCTTCCTTGGCCAAACCTTGCTGCAAGCGCGCCATGCCCAGGTGCCGCCTGGTTTCGCCGTTATTAGGGTCCAGCCGTAACGCTTCCCCGAAGCATGCCGCCGCCCCCTCAAGGTCGTTCTCCTCGGCAAGGGCAGTGCCCAGCCTGCCGTGGGCTTCGAAGTAATTGGCGTTGAATCTCACGGCCTGCCGGTAGTGGTCAATAGCATCCTGTCTGCGTTGCTGGCCTTCGTAAACCGCGCCGAGGTTGAAATGGGCCGGCGCGTATTCCGGCCGAATCTCCAGCGCTTGCTTGAAACACACGGTTGCCTCATGACCCTTGCCGCACGCGGCCAGCACGGTCCCCAGATCGCACAGCACCTTCCCGGCGCACAAGGCGTCAGCGCAATCTGGTTGCCAGTGGAGTGCCTGCTGATATTGGTGGATGGCGGCATCGTACTCACCTAATGCCTTTAATGCCAGGCCGAGATTGTAATGAGGCTGCGCGAAATCGGGCTTGAGCAACAGCGCTCGCTAGAAACAATCCGCAGCTTCGGCTTTTTTACCTTGCCGAGCGAGGAGCAACCCCAGATTATTGTGGACATCCGCCGCCTTCGGATCACAGCGGAGCGCCTCCTTGAGCACTTCCGCCGCTTCTTCCAGCTTGCCCTGGTTTGCGAGTGACACCGCGAGGCAACAATGCGCCGTCGCCCAAGTCGGTGCGACCGGAATGAGCTGCCGAAAACAACTCTCCGCAGCCGCGTAGCTTCCGGCCCGCAAAAGCTGGTAAGCTTGCTCAAAGAGTTGCTGCGCGGGCGCCATGGCGAATCCGTTGTGCGAAACCGGCTTTCAGAGCTTATTATCCGTTGTGGGGGCCAGGACTCCCACGAGTATCGTGCTCAATCCGTTCAGGCCCGGGAACCGACGAACACTTGCAGGCTTGCTCCCCTACATAATTCCACGCCGTATGAAATTTCCCCAACCCGCTGGTTTGCTCCCCCATGTGCTGCACCAGGCTGCCCTGGGTCATGTAAAGGCATTCGTGCTTGGCGCACCACTCACCGATCAGCAGGTCGCCAGGTTTGCGCTCAATGTTGTCCTCGATATACTTGGCGATCTCCAGTCGGACGCAACCGGGATAAAAAACGGCCTGTGTGCCCCAAAAACCGCGTGCGCCGTACGCCCTGTGGTGTCTGCCGCGCTCGTTGCTTTGATCGCTCAAGTCGTGGGCCGTGTACAAGCTCAACACATACTTGGCCAGCGGAATTTCCCGAACCGCCAGCAGCAGGCGAGCGAGCCAATCGCGGCTGAACTCGATGTCGTCTTCGCAGATCACAACGTCTTCCCTGTGATCGTGCCGCAGCGCCCGAATATAGTTCAGGCAAAAATTCACATGGATCCGTTTGCTATCCTTGTCCCAACTGACCACTTTGAAGCGGTCCCGGTACTGGCTAACATGCCTTTCGTCCGAGCTGCCGAGAATGAGGTTGACGGGTAGCTGGCACCAATCCGATTCGCACAAACTGGCAAGCGTCGAGCCCAGATAGTTCTGGCCCGGCCTGTTGATGGTCAACACGTTGATGATCATGCGCGGCTGCCCTCGTTTGCCTCAAGCCCTTGCCCGTCGGCCCAATGGAGGTTGTGCCTGTCGTTAGCTGCCCGTGATCGTGGAGGAGCTGCCTGTTATGCTCGGTGTCACGCTGTCCACGGCGGTAATCGCGCAACTCGTGGTAATCAAAACGGCAAATTCGCCGGTGCCATCGGTGAGCGTGAAGCTGGGCGAGGTATAAAGATACGCGCCAAAGAAGCCGTTTCCGGACGAATACCCCGGCGAGCCCATCGAATACGCCGCCGACAGGGCAGCATAAGTAGGCAAGGAAATGACCGCTATGGCGTTGCTGTCAACGTTGTTGTCGGAGAAAACTACAGTTCCGGTGTACGAAGTAGCAATATTGTTATTGCTATCGAGGGCAGACACGCTGATAAAAACGACGTCCCCAATGGGCAGCAAGTAAACGGTTGCCGTTATGGAGAACGAGGCGGCTGGGCCGGTGTTCTGCACTGTGCATACGGCGTACCCGGTTATACTTCCAGTGACGGTGTCTGTCGCTATGATGGATTCGCTGCCAACAGTATTAAGTGTAGCCGAAAAAGTGTGCACGCCGTGGTCCGTGTACGGGTCAAAGGCGTAGTCGGCGGGCAAGGTCGCCAAGTAGTCGTTGCTGCTGAAATGCACAGTTCCACTATAATTGGTGATAACGTTCCCGCCAGCATCCGTGGCGGACACCGTAACTGTAAAGGGATTGCCGACATAGGGTGACGAAGGCGCGGTCACCACGAACTGCGAAACGGGTCCGATGGCAACGGTGGCTGTCGCGGTGGCTGTTTGGTTGAGCAATATGGTGATTGAACCCGCGGTCGAGGTCGGCACATAGGTAGGAGATGAGTTAGGAGTTGGATCATTGCAGTCCACAACGGCCACCCCCGGATTGCCCCCCTCGTCAAACGGTCCCACTGCGACTGCGACCGGATCCGTCCCCACGCCATCAATCTCCACGTTAAAATTGAGTGCGGATTGGAACGTTCCATTGCCATTTCCCAACAGCAGGCTAACGGTGCCGCTACCCTCATTGGCCACGATGAGATCGGGCCTTCCGTCGCCGTTGATGTCCGCAACGGCTATACCCATTGGTTTACAGCCTACCGCATAGCTTACTGGCGTTTGAAATTTTCCATTGCCGTTCCCGAGGAGAACACTTACAGTGCCAGCATTAACGTTTGTGACAGCCAAATCAGCGTTCCCATCATCACCCGTAAAATCTCCTTCGGCAAGCGCGAACGGGTCTGGCCCTGCAGAAAACGTTTGGAACGCCTGGAATGTGCCATCGCCATTTCCTAAAATGATTCCTACACTGCTAGAGCCAGTTGAATGATCTAACGGGTACGGCCACTGGCCCTCCGCCACGGCGATGTCTTGGATGTCGTCATTGTTGAAATCAGCAACTGCCAAGCTCTCGGGAAAACCACCCACAGAGTAAGTGGGTCCACAGAAATTGAATGTCCCATTGTTATTACCCAATCCAATAATAACACGGCCCTCATTTGTTGTAGTGTCATATTGCCCCAACACGATATCGGTGATATAGTCGTCACGAGTATCCGCAGTTGCAATAGCGGTGCCGTCATAGTAATTATCCGTACCCTCCGCGGTCGGACCTTGAAACGTAGCGTTCCCATTTCCTAAAAGAATGCTTTGATTATCGGATCCGTTGTAATCGGCTTCGACGACACGGCGGCCGCGTCAAATTCCACCGAAATTATAGGGATGGCCTTGATTTGGTCAAGTGTACAGGTCTACGATTCTCCCGACACTCGCCCGGAACAAGGAGAACCGTATGGCCGCTACCAGCGTGGGATCGATCAAGAAGCACTTTCGCAAGCTGTGGGATCCGCGGGTCACTGGGCGAACGAAGCATGGTCTGGGAGACATCCTCGTCATGGCCATCTGCGGCGTGATCGCCAATTGCAATGGGTGGCGCGAAATCGCCTTGTTCGCGCAAAAGCGGCAGACGTGGTTCAGACGCTTTTTGACGTTGCCCAATGGCATTCCGTCTCATGATACCTTTGAACGCATCTTCAACTTGCTCGACCCCAAGGCCTTCCAAGCGAGCTTCATTGGCTGGATCAAAGAAATATCGGATCTGGTTGGACTGAAGCACATTGCCATTGATGGCAAAGCCTTGCGTCATTCCGCGAATCCGGGCAAAGGTTTGGGAATGCTGCATTGTGTGAACGCCTGGGCGACCGAGCAGCATGTGATTCTCGGCCAAGTGATGACGGACGCAAAATCCAATGAAATCACGGCAATTCCGAAGCTTTTGGAACTGCTGGATCTGCACGGTGCGTTGGTGACCATTGACGCCATGGGGTGTCAAAAGGCGATAGCCAAGAAAATTGTAGAACGCGGCGGCGATTACGTTTTGAACGTGAAGGCCAACCAAAAGCATTTGTTGGAGGACATTCAAGCGACGGTGGAAAAGGCAGTGGACGGTTTACTGCCATCGGAGGTCGTGGAGGAATACACCAAAGTAGAATCTGGGCATGGCCGACAGGAGGAACGGAGCTATACGGTGATCCATAACGCGGAAGGTATTCGCGACCGCGACCAATGGGAGAAGCTCACCACGGTTGGCATGTGCCGCACGGACAAGACGATCGACGGGGAGACCACGACAACGGTGAAGTATTTTATCGGCAGCAAAAAAATGAGCGCCCGCAAATATGGCAAGGTGATACGCGGCCATTGGGGCATTGAAAACAACTTACATTGGCAGTTGGACGTCAATTTTGGAGAAGACGCGAGCACCATCAACCACCGCAAAGCCGGGGAGAATTTTGCGGCGCTACGGCGCATCGCCTTGAGTTTGGTGAAGCAACATCCGAGCAAAGAAAGTATAGGCAGAAAAAGGATGGCAGCCGCGTTAGACCCTGCTTTTCTCGCGGAAATCATCACGGGAACTAGCAAGCATGGTAAACTTTAATGCGGCCGCCGTGCTCTGCGACCACCCCCACCACTTGGGAAGACCCTGGGCGTCGATAACCGGACAAAGTGACCACATCCTAGCGGAACGGGACAAAATCGGCCACAGCGCCGGTGGTTTTTTTGTCACTTCCAGGTTTGGTGGACGCCACCCCGCCGTGGTAATTTACCTATTGGGTGAACAGTGGCAGCACTTGTTATTGCGCTCGATATTGCCTATAATGGGCTTGATTATCAGCAGCAGGCGATCTACGCCGTGACTTTACGCATGGCGGTGCCTTTTGTGCCGTTTCCTTGCAGGAAAGTCCATTATTCGCTGGCCATAGCTCGTGTTTCCTGGCATTCGGTTCAAGGGGTAATCATGACCATCCCCACGCTACGCAAATTGATCGGTCAGAAGCTCGCGGATTGGGCAAAAGCAACGCGGCTAGCGGCCCAAAGGAGAACCAATCGTATCGCGCTGCATGCCGAGCAGCTGGAAACCCGAACGGCCCCAGCAGCTGCAAGCCCGCAACTGCTGGCCTCTTACGGACAGCTGCCGCTCAGTTTCGAGCCGAATGTGGGCCAAACCGCGCCACAGGTGCAATACCTAGCGCGTGGCGATGGCTATTCGCTTTATTTGACCCCCACGAGCGCCGTGCTCGACCTGCAGCAAACTGCCGCGCCAAGCTCGGCCCCGCCTACGTCGCCGGATAATCCTGCCTCCACACCTGCCGCTGCCCAAGCACCCAACACGGGCGTGGCCCTGGCGATGAACCTGGTTGGCGCCAACGCGGGTGCCGCTGTCACCGGCCTCGACGATCTTCCGGGCACGGTGAATTATTTCATTGGCAATGACCCAAGCCAGTGGCATACGGGCATAGCCACCTATAGCGAGGTGGAATATCAGGGCATCTATCCCGGTATCAACCTCCTTTACGATGGCACGCAAGGACAAATGGAATACGACTTTATGGTCGCGCCGGGGGCCAATCCCGGGCTGATCCAATTTGATGTCCAGGGTGCCGACAGCGTCTCCCTGGACGATCAAGGCAACCTGGTTTTACAAACGGCATCCGGCAACGTGGTGCAGCACGCCCCGGTGCTTTACCAACAGGTGGGGAACACGCGTGAACCGGTTTCGGGCCAATTCGTGCTGCAGGGCAATAACCAGGTCGGCTTCCAGGTAGGTGCCTATGACGCCGGCCTGCCTTTGACGATTGACCCGGTGCTCACCTATAATTATGTTCCCACCTTCGGTGCTCTATCCACGTTTATTACGGTCGACGGTTCAGGCAACGCTTATATCACCGGCTTATCCAGCGATACGCTCCCCACCACTGCCGGCGCCTTCCAAACCCAGAGTAGCTTTGCAGGCGGCACCAATGGCGTCGCGAGCTTTGTGGCCAAATTGAACGCTAGCGGCACTGCCCTCATCTATTGCACCTATCTGGGAGGCAATGACCAGGTTGAAAGCCGCGGCATCGCTTTGGACGACTCGGGCAACGCCTATGTCATCGGCGTAACTAACTCCACCAATTTCCCCACTACCGCCGGCGCCTTTCAAACTACCTACGGCGGCACCGAGCAAAACTTCCTAACCAAGCTCAACGCCAACGGCACGGCTCTCGTCTACAGCACGTATATGCCAGGAAATGTTTATAATGAAACTAATGGTAATTATGGAGGCAAGCCCATTGCGGTGGACGGCTCGGGCAACGCGTATATCACCGGCATAACCTCCTCGGCCAACTTCCCGGTCACCAGCGGCGCCTTCCAGACGAGCCTTGGCGGCGCCACCAACGCCTTTGTGATCAAGCTGAACGCCACTGGCACGGGCCTCATTTACAGCACATTCCTCGGGGGTAGTGGCGCAGATCAAGGCCTTGGCATCGCGGTGGACGCATCGGATAGCGCCTTTATCACCGGCGAAACCTCCTCAGCCAACTTCCCCGTCACGAGCGGCGCCTTCCAGGCCAGCCTCCCCGGTTCCACCTTAGCCGGTGGGCCACACTTCGACGCCTTTGTGACCAAGCTGAACGCCGCTGGTACGGGCCTCATTTATAGCACATTCCTAGGTGGCAGTACGGAAGATGAAGGCATTGCCATCGCGGTGGACGCTTCGGACAATGCCTATATCACTGGTATCGCCAACTCAGCCAACTTCCCCATTACCGCTGGCGCCTTCCAAACCACCGGCTTCGGGGCCCAAGCTTTCGTGGCCAAGCTGAACGACAATGCCACTGCCCTTGATTACAGCACCTTCCTGGGGAGCAATCGCGTCGGTGGCACTTTTGGCAACGCTATCGCGATTGATGCTTCGGGTAACGCCTACGTCACCGGTTACACCGCGGCCGCTGGCTTTCCCACCACTCCAGGTGCATTCCAGACTAACGGAACCGGCGCCTTCCTGGCAGCGTTCAACGCCACCGGCACAGCCCTGAACTACAGCACTTACTTGGAGGGCAGCAGCGGCGCAATTGGCATGGCCATCGCGGTAAACGGCGTGGGCAACGCCTATGTGAGCGGCTTCACGGGGTCTAAGGCTTCCTTTGTAATTGCCTTCGCGGGACTGGCCCCTGCCGTCGTCCCAACCTCGCATTTCACTGTCGGTGGGCCGGCGTCAACCACCGCGGGCAGCGCGTTCAACATCACCGTCACCGCCAAGGATTCAAACGGCAACACCCTCCAAGGCTATACCGGCACCGTTCATTTCTCTTCGTCAGACGGCAATCCAAACTCCGTTTTGCCGGCGGATTACACCTTTGTCCCCGCGGACAGCGGCGTACACGTCTTCACCGGTGGCGCGAATCTAGTCACGGCGACTGCCAAGGCCACGATCACGGTCACGGACACCTCCGCCAGCGGCTTCCAAGGCAGCGCCACGATTTCGGCAGCGCCCGCGGCAGCCACTTCCTTGATGGTGACAGCGCCAGGATTGGCAATCACGGCGGGCAACCCGTTCACCATTGACGTCACTGCCGAGGACACATTCGGCAACACCGCCACGGGCTATAGCGGCACTGTCGGCTTCACCAGCAGTGACCCCCTCGCGGTCCTGCCGGCCAATGCCACCCTTAAAAGCGGCATGGGCAAGTTCAGCGTCACGCTAAAAACAGCAGGCGGCCAAACGATCACCGCCACTGACACCGCCACAAGCAGCATTGCGGGCAAGAGTTGGCCGATCACGATTATTGCTGGCGCCGCCACGCAATTCACAGTTACCGCGCCGGCCAGCGTCGCCGCGGGGAGTCCCTTTCATTTCACGGTCACGGCCATGGATAGCTTTTCCAACACGGCGCTGGGCTATTCAGGCACGATCCATTTCGCCAGCACCGACCCGGGCGCTACCTTGCCCGCCGATGCCACGCTCACCAGCGGCGTCGGCACCTTTAGCGCAACCTTGGTGAAGCTAGGCAGCGACACGGTTACCGCCACGGACACCACGACCGGCAGCATCACAGACGTCAGTGGCGCGATCAACGTTAATCCTGGCGGCGTTACGCAATTCGCGGTCACCGCGCCGGCCAGCGTCGCCGCGGGAAGTCTCTTTGATTTCACGGTCACGGCCGAGGACGCCTTTGCCAACGCCGTGCCGGGCTATTCAGGCACCATCCATTTCGCCGGCACCGACCCGGGCGCCGCCTTGCCGGCCGATGCCACGCTCACCAGCGGCGTCGGTACCTTTAGCGCAACCTTGGTGACAACAGGCAGCCAGACCATAAGCGTAACCGACACGGCCAATCACCTTTCCAGCAGCAGTGCTCCAATCCTCGTCACGCCGGCGGCTAACCATTTCACCGTCAACGTGCCGAAGACCACCACTATGGGCAACGGCTTCGTCTTCACCGTCACGGCCATTGGCACCACCGGCAATCCCAATCCAGCCTATACCGGAACCGTCCATTTCAGCAGCACTGACCCCCTGGCTGGCTTGCCGGCGGATACCGCATTGTTCAACGGCACCGGCGTCTTCGCCGCGGTCTTGAACACCTTGGGCACCCAAACTATCTCCGTCGACGATTCCTCCGTGACTAGCGATAAAGGCACCAGCGGCGCCATCACCGTAGTGCCGCCCGCCACCGCATCGTTTAGCGTCGCCGCCAATCCGCACGCCATCTCGGCAGGCAGCGCCGTCGTCTTGGAGGTTACCGCCCTGGACGCAAGGGGCAACATCATCCCGGCCTTCAGCGGTACCGTCCACTTCTCGAGCAGCGACGCCCAGGCCAGCTTGCCTGCCGACGCCACCTTGACCAACGGCATCGGATTTTTCAGCGCCATCCTGAAAACCGCCGGCCGGCAAAGCCTATTTGTCTCCGATTTAGCCAACGGCGGCGCTACCGGAACCAGTGCCCCGATCACCGTCACCACACTTGCTGCCACTCACTTCGGCGTCTCGGCCCCTACTAACGCCGTCACGGGCAACGCCTTCGCAATCACCGTCACCGCCCTCGATCCATACGGCAATATCGCGCCCACCTTTGGCGGCACCGTCCACTTCAGCAGCAGCGACAGTGCCGCCGGGTTGCCGCCCGACAGCACCCTTAGCGGCGGCAGCGGCGTCTTCAGCGCGACCCTGGCAACGAGCGGCAATCAAACCCTTACCGCCACGGACACCGCGAGCGGCATCAACGGCGTCAGCGCGGCAATTGCCGTCCGGGGCATGATCGTCACGGGACTGGTGCCCACGCCCAACGGCTTTGCGGCCACTTTCGACAAGCCGTTCGATCCCACGACGCTCAGCCTTTACTCGGCGCCGGATGATGTGCTTCTGGTCAATGGTACCGGCCATTCTGTTCGTGGATCCCTGGTGCTCAACACCGCCGCCGGAGCGCCGCCCGACACCTCGTTCACCTTCGTCGCCACCTCCGGCGTGTTGGCGGCAGGCACCTATACCGTCACCTTGGTCAGCGGTTCAAGCGGCATCAAGGACCCGAGCGGCGTCGAGCTTGACGGCACCGATACCGGCAACCCCGGCAACAACTACGTCACCACATTCACCGTGGCAGCAACCCCCTCGGTGGTCCTGAGCATCCCCGATTTCGCCCGTGGACCAAACAGCACCGCCAACATCCTGCTGCCCAACAATACCGGCAGCGGCATTCCTATCACGCTGACCGGCGCCGCCAACTTGATCGACATTACCTTCAACCTGACCTTTAACCCCGCCTTGCTAAACATCAGCGGCACCCTCAATGGCCCATCCGGCGCCTTCACCTTGCAGTCCAACACCGGCGGCGTGGCCAGCTTCGCCTTCCAGAGCAGCACCCCTTTGAACGGCACCATCACCCTGGGCTACGTCCTCGCCCAGGTGCCCAACAGCGCCGCCACGAGCTACAAAAGCAAAGCGCTTTTGCATTTGGGCAATATCGTCATCAACGGCAGCAGCACCACGGCGATTAACGACGACGCCATCGAGGCCATGGCCTATCTCGGCGACGTCGCGGGCACCGGCAGTTTTAGCCCGCTGGACGCGGCGCTGATCGGCCAGGTGGCGGTTGGCATCGACACTGGTTTTTCGGCATTTGAGCAACTCGACCCGGCCATCATTGGCAACGCGACCAACTCTGGCGCCACCAACTCGAGCGACGTCACCTTGATGAACCGTCTGCTGGCCGGCATTGCCGCGCCGCAGGTGCCGCTGCCGCCGGCGGGCCTGGTCATCCCGCCAACCGGCCCCGATCCGACATTGAGTTTGGGGCCTGCTTTCACGGCGGCGGCCGACGGCGCCGTTACCGTGCCCGTCAACATCGACACGGCCCGGCCCGCCGCCAGCAGCGGCCTGATGGAGGCAACTTTGGCCCTGCGCTTTAATCCGCTGCTCTTCAGCGTTACTGCCGCGGACATTAAGCTGGGCACAATCCCAAGCGCCGGCAGCGGTTGGCAGCTTGATGTGGCGATCAACCAGCTCGACGGGCGAGATCGGCATCACGCTCTTCAGCACGACGCCGATTCAGAGCACGGCTGGGGGCAGTTTGGTGACAATAACGTTGCAGGTCAAGGGTACTGCGGGAGCGGGCCAGCCGGCCTTGAGCCTTGTGGACGAAGTCGAGCCGACCGGGCTGCGCGTTTACCAAACAGGTCTGGCCGACAGTCAGGGAGCACTGGCAGCGACATGGCTTTGAACCACGAAACACTCGAAAAATACGAAAAAGAGGTGCTTGGCCAACCGTGTGGGGACATTGTTCACTTCGTCGAATTGAGTTGAATTCCCTTTTTCGTCAACGTTGTTTCAGCGCTTGCCCCTGCAATTCGTCCGCGAGCCGAGTCAAGTCATCCAGGGAAAGAACGGTGAGTTGCTCCACGGGTGTTTCCGACCGACCCAGCAATCGCTCGCAGAATTGAATGAGCCCAATTTTTTCGCCTTGCTGAAGGCCTTCCTGACGGCCTTGCTGACGCGCTTCAAGCCGCGCGTCTTTCAAGTCTCTCAAATAGGCATTGTGGTCCAGCTGGGCCTTGCGCCGAGATTCATAACGTTCGCGTTCCAAATCGCTTTGTGTCAGCACTTTGAGTTCCTCCACTGCCCGAATCACCAGCGGCTGTTGCAATGCTGCTGGCAGTTGGTCTGTATCTATCATCGCCGCATGGGCCAAAAAGTAAAGCCAAATATCGAGCCCGGTCCGCAACTCCTCCGCCGTCTTCGTGAATTTCGGCAATTCCAGGATGTGGAATTCGATGTCGCCCGTCAAGGGAAAGTGTTGCGTTTTCTCCAGCAAGCCAAAACAGTGATGATAGGAGGGACGGTTCGGAAAAAGGACATCATTGAGGAAACTAATTGAAATTGTCGGCCTGAGTTCCGCATAATCCATCCCTTCGTGAAGCTGCTGCTGGTGCAGTTTGCACCCATAATAGAGTATCCGCTTATTGTAAGTCCCCGTCGCGACCATTTGCATTTCGACGTTGAATTGCCGGCCGGACTGGTCGCGGGCCTTGATGTCCAGGATCGACAGCTTATCGTCAAGAGCTTCCTTGGGATTGAAGGGATTGAGCAGCTCAATTTCGCGGATGCGGCGGTTTGGCAGGGTGTCCAGAACGCTGTCGATGACGTCGATCAGGATCGGCGCGGTTGATTCTCTGCCAAAAAGGTGCTTGAAGGCGTAATCGACGGTGGCATCAATGCCGAGGATCATCTGGCAACCTCCGCGGGCCAAAGACGGAGAACAACACATGTCGAAGGTATTCGAGAAACACCAGGTTCGCAAGCAAAAAAGCGGGCTTGTCTTTCGTGTGATTCGTGGAAACGAGCTCCGTCCTTTTTTTCCCCTTTTTGTTCTCGCAGGGAGATGACCTGGGGTTGCTGCCAGGGCTTGCGGCTCTTAGGATGGGCTTATCCCCGGCCCCCCCTTTGGGATAAGAAATCGTCTACTCCAAGGCACCTCATGCTCCCGACCTGGTGGCGCAATCTGAAGAAATGGATCAGCAGTAAATCGGCACGACCAAGCAGGTTTCGCCTTGCCAAGCTCCCGCATCAATGCCGCCCACATTTCGAGCAGATGGAAGACCGCACTTTGCCCTCCGCCTGGCCGTTTGTTCAATCAATCGTCCGCACATCGCCAATGACCGCCTTTACGAACGGCAACCACGTCGCCTACACAGTCACCTTCAGCGAACCCGTCACCGGCGTTGATCCCGGCGACTTCGTGCTCGTGCAAACCGGCACGGTCAATGCCATCATTACTCAGGTGACGCCCGTCACCAGTGCTGTCTACACCGTCACCGTGGACAACATCAGCGGCACCGGCACCGTGGGCCTCAACCTGGTCGACAACGGCAGCATCGGGGACCTTTCCGGCGATCCGCTAACGCAAAGCGGTTTTCCTGTTTCCTTCCAAGATCCAACTCTTTTCGCAACTCGCGTGAATTCGGTCAAGGGCGTGCTCGCCGATGTCAACGGCGACGGCATCCCAGATCTTGTCGTCTGTTATCCCGGCACCGCGTCAACCGGCTCAATCAACGTTTTGCTGGGCAACGGCAACGGGACCTTTCAGGAGCCGCTGTCTTTCGCCTCAGGCGGTGGTACGTACGCGGTAGCTGTTACCGACCTCACTGGTGACGGCAAGCAGGACATCGTCGTGGCTAATTTTGGCGGCATCGACACGATCAGCGTTCTCATGGGTAATGGCAACGGCACCTTCCAAAACAGAACCACATACAGCGCAGGTGGTAATCCCTATTCCTTGGCCATTGCTGATTTCACTGGCGACGGCAAGCTCGACATCGCTGTCGCCGACCCGACGCCTTGCCTATTGCTTGGCAACGGCAACGGCACGTTTCAGGCCCCCATGACCTTATTTTCCGGCACGGTGGGCATCAGAAGCGTGGCAGCAGCTGACCTGACCGGCGACGGCAAAGCCGACCTCGTTTTCGAAAACTTCTACGGTGCGATCGTGCTGCTAGGCAATGGCAACGGGACGTTCCAGCAGGCAGTCACTTACGCGACGCCTACGCCGCAAGCAGTCGCCGTCGCTGAGGTTACCGGCGACGGGATACCAGATATCATTTGTCCCAACGGCCCCAATGGCACGGTCAGTGTGCTGCTAGGCAATGGCAACGGCACCTTCCAGAGTCCCCTTACTTATTTGACTGGTTTGTACCCCAACTCCGTTGCTGTTGGAGATCTCACTGGCGATGGCCATGCCGACCTGGTAGTTGGCAATCGCTTCGGCTCCAGCGTGAGTGTGCTGCTAGGCAACGGCGATGGCACTTTTCAGGCACGCACCGACATCGGCTGCGGCGCTTATCCTGAATCGGAGGCGCTCGCCGACGTCAACGGCGACGGCAAAGTCGATATCGTGGTTTTCGACGAAAATCAGGTTGCCGTTTTGCTGGGCAATGGCGACGGCACTTTTTCCAGTGTCGGCACAGGCACGCAGCCAGACTCGGTTGCGCTCGCTGACTTCGCCGGCAATGGCATGCTGGACATCGCGCTCGCGAACTTCAAAAGCGACACTATCGGCGTGCTTTTAGGCACTGGCGGCGACAGGTTTCAGAACCAAACCACTTACCTTGCGGGCTTTTCGCCGGCTTCGGTGATCGCCGCCGACGTCAACGGCGACGGCATTCCGGACTTAGTTTTCACCAACGAGATTAAGAACGGCGATGTCGGCGTGATGCTCGGCAATGGCAACGGCACATTTCAGAACTTCATTACTTTCGCCGCCGGCGCATACCCTCAAAGGGTGTTTGCCGCTGACCTTACCGGCGATGGAATCGAGGATTTGGTCGTCGATAATCTTACCGCGCCTGGCACCATTAGCGTTTTGCTTGGCAACGGCGACGGCACATTCCAGTCTCCGTTGAGTTTCAACACAGGGGGGGATCCAATTGATGTGACAGTCGCAGATGTCAATGGCGACGGCATACCCGATGTGGTCGTCGCCAACTTAAATAGCGCCGACGTGGCCATGCTTCTGGGCAACGGCAATGGCACCTTTCAAAGTCCGCTAACCATTGCCACAGGAAAAGATCCCGGATCGCCATTGGTGGCCGATCTCAACGGCGACGGCAAGCCCGATTTGGTGATCTCAAATAGCTATGCCGACTTCGTCAGTGTGTTGCTCGGCAATGGCAACGGCACCTTTCAAAAGCAGATGACCTTCGCGACATCATCACATCCATACTACCTTGCATTGGCTGACTTCAGCGGTGACGGCAAGCTAGATCTCGCTGTCACAACGCGCGTCAACGTTAATATTCTCCTTGGCAATGGCAATGGCACCTTCCAGAGCTTCACGACCTTCCAGGCCGGCGCAGATCCAACTTACTTAGCGGTTGGAGACGTAAACGGCGATGGCCGGCCCGATCTAGTCCTCGCCGGCATACTAGGAAATACGGTGAGCCCTCTGCTCAACACGTCCAACGGCGATTTCACTGGCCCAATCTACACCATCGTCAACCCCGCCGCCGCGACTCAGTTGGTAATAATCGCAAGTCCCAATCCCACGACGGCTGGCGGGGCCGTAGCCTTCACCGTGACTGCCGAGGACCAGTTTGGCGAAATCGCTTCCGCTTTCGCTCAAACCGTCCATTTCTCCAGCAGCGACGCCATGGCCGTCGTGCCCGCCGACGCCACACTAACCAACGGCGTGGGCACCTTCACCGCGATTTTCATTACCGCGGGCAGCGACACCTTGACCGCTTCCGGCACCGGCAATCCCGGCGTCACCGGCGCCTTGGCCATCACCGTCAATCCCGGCCCCGCGACCCATTTCGCATTCAGCAGCTTTTCCACCGCCGTCGAAGCCGGCAATGGCCTTGTGCTCGCCCTAGTCGCCAGGGACTCCTACAACAACATCGCCTCCACCTATAAGGGCACTGTCCACTTCACGAGTTCCGACCCCAAGGCGCAGCTTCCAGCCAACACAACGTTGACGGCGGGCGTCGGCTTCTTCGCGGCGGAGTTGAAAACGGCGGGCAATCAAACCTTCACCGTCACCGACACCGGCAACCTTAGCGCTACGACCCAGACGATTGCCGTCAGCGCCGCCGCTGCCACTCATTTTGGCGTCATTGCACCGCCCACGGCGATCACCGGCAGCCCGCTCGCCGTCACCGTCACCGCGCTTGACCCCTACGGCAACACGGTCCCGACTTACGCCAGCACGGTCCATTTCACCAGCAGCGACAGCGCCGCCGCATTGCCGCCCGACAGCACGTTCAGTGGCGGCAGCGGCGTCTTCAGCGCGACCTTGGCAACAAGCGGCAATCAAACGGTCGCCGTTTCTAACAACGCGAGCGGCATGAAGGGCATCAGCGCGGCGATTGCCGTCCGCGGGTTGATCGTCACGGGCCTGGTACCCACAGCCACCGGTTTCGCGGCCAGTTTCGATAAGCCATTCGATCCCACTACCCTCAGTCTTTACTATGCACCGGATGACGTCTTGCTCGTCAATGGCTCTGGCGGAGTTATTCGTGGCTCGCTGGCGCTCAACACGGCATCGGGAGCGCCGCCCGACACCTCGTTCACCTTCGTCGCCACTTCCGGCGTGTTGGCGGCAGGCACCTATACCGTCACCCTGGTCAGCGGCTCAAGCGGCATCACGGACACCAGCGGCATTCCGCTCGACGGCACCGATAGCGGCGTCCCCGGCAACAACTACGTGACCACGTTCACCGTGGCATCGACCCCCTCGGTGGTTCTGAGCATCCCCGATTTCGCCCGTGGGCCGAACAGCACCGCCAACATCCTGCTGCCCAACAATACCGGCAGCGGCATTCCCATCACGCTGACCGGCGCCGCCAACTTGACCGACATTACCTTCAACCTGACCTTTAACCCCGCCTTGCTAAACATCAGCGGCACCCTCAATGGCCCATCCGGCGCCTTCACCTTGCAGTCCAACTCCGCCGGCGTGGCCAGTTTCGCCTTCCAGAGCAGCAGCCCTTTGAACGGCACCATCACCCTGGGCTACGTCCTCGCCCAGGTGCCGAACAGCGCCGCCACGAGCTACAAAAGCAAAGCGCTTTTGCATTTGGGCAATATCGTCATCCACGGCAGCAGCACCACGGCGGCTAACGACGACGGCATCGAGGCCGTGGCCTATCTCGGCGACGTCGCGGGCACCGGCAGTTTCAGCCCGCTTGATGCCGCATTGATCGGTCAGGTGGCGGTTGGCATCGACACTGGTTTTTCGGCATTTGAGCAACTCGACCCGGCCATCATTGGCGACGTGGGCGACTTCGGCACAGGCAACACCAACTCAACCGACGTCACCTTGATGAATCGTCTGCTTGCCGGCATTGCCGCGCCGCAGATTCCGCAGCCGCCGGCTGGCCTGATCATTCCGCCGACAGGCCCCGATCCGACATTAAGTGTCCCACTTGTTTCGATGGCGACGGCCGGCGACACTTTCACGGTTCCCGTTAAGATCGACACAGCCCGGCCCGGCGGCAGCAACGGTCTGATGGAAGCGACATTGGCTTTGAGTTACAATCCGCAAGTCTTCAGCTTGACGGCTGCGGACATCAAGCTGGGCACGGTGCCCAGCTCTGGCAGCGGTTGGCAGCTTGGCGTGGCGATCAACCCCGAGACAGGCGAGATCGGCATCAATCTCTTCAGCACCACGCCGATTCAGAGCGCAGCCGGCGGCAGCTTGGTGACGATCACCTTGCACGCAAGGGGCATGGCGACAGTAGGCCAAGCAGCGCTTACCCTCGTGGACGAAGTTAACCCAACAGGTCTGCGCAGCTACCAAACGGGGCTGGCGGATGGGCAGGGCGCCTTGGCAGTGAGCGTTGACCAGCCGGCGAGGGGCAGTGTGCAGATTGGTGTGGGTGACGCTGGGCGAGCGTGGGACGGAAACTCGACGAAGGCTGCGATGGTTACGGATGTGCAAACCACCGCCCATCATTCGTTATTTGCTGCCTCTTGGCCGGACCTCGAGCAGATCTTCGCGGATGCTGACGGCATGGCTGCAGAGCAAAGCCCACTCCTGCCCCAGCAGCCGCTGTCACAGCTCTTTGCCGAGGATTGTGCTCAGTTGCTTGGGGGCGTGGAAATGGACCCAACCACCTCGCAGGCCGGCGACCTCAGTCTGTTACTGTCCCACGCAGTCGCTGGCAGGCATTTGGACGATGCCGATCCGGACACGGATCTTGCCGGGCGGGATTGAGTTATTCGAGATCAAATCTCTGGAAAAATCGGGAATAATCGCGAACCATTTGCATAGCTCTTTTGTCTCCATGATGCAACTCCGCTGCGGGATGCTGCTAGGTCCGGTGGTGTAACAGGAGCATGGCGATCTGATACGCCGCCGGCGGCTGGTGCGATTCCGTCCCGGACTACTTCTGGAGGAAGAAACATGGTCCGTCGCTACCCGCTGAAACCGATACGTCCGACTCGACCTCCGTCCCGAAAACGGCCGAGCGATGAGCCTTGAGGGTTCGACTCCCTCCCTTTCCGCGTCTTGTGCCCTTGGCCGAGCGGCGAAGGCATCCGGCCCCTCAAGCCGGCAGGATGGGTTCGATTCCCATACGGGATAGTTGACCAAGTGGTGGAATGGCAGACACGCGACGCTAAGAACGTCGAGCCACAACGGCGTGGGAGTTCGACTCTCCCCTTGGTCACTGCGGGGTGGACTGGAGTCTGGTTTTCAGCACGGTCTCATAAGCCGTTTGACGCCGGTTCGAATCCGGCCTCCGCAATTGAAGAGTGAAGAGTGAAGGGTGAAGAGTGAAAGGAATTGGGCAGAGATCTTTTCCTTTCACTCTTCACTCTTCACCATTCACTCTTCCAAAAGGGCTGCTGGTCCAACAGGACGACGCCGGCTCCGCACGCCGGAAATGAGGCGCCGCAAAAGGCTCATTCCCGCCTTCGTGCCACCACAAACCACGCCTTCGGGCCGCCCTCGCTGAAGACATGGAACAGTCCGCTGTCGATCACGTTGTCGAACCGTTGGGACCAGTCCTTCAGCGTCAGAGCGTCTTTGACCAGGAAGGTCGCCGGCAGACCTCGCTCCGTTGCCTTCTGTTTGGCTCGGCCGATCGGTTCTTCGAGGAAATCGATGCCCACAACCTCCCGCCCCAGCTTGGCGCAATACAAGGCGTTCTCACCGGTGCCACAGCCGGCGTCGAGCACTCTTCCGGTGATCTGGTCGGCAATGTCGATGAAAGCCTTCTGCGGCCTGCCGATGTCCCAAGGGGGCTGACCGGCATACATCGACTCGAAGGTGGAACGGTCTGGCACGGTCATGGTTGTTCTCCGGTGATTTTGCTTCGTCTTTGCCGACACGTCTCGTTAGAAAACTTGCTTCCGGCATCGCGATGACAGATAAGCTGGACGTTGCCGCCCGATGGTCGAGTAGCGAGTATTGTATTCTGATGTTGGCCGTGGAAAACGTTCGAAAAGATGCCGAACGGATTCCTGGAGCGCCGGCTTGGGCGGCGCCACACAGGTTGCGCAAGCGAGGCGTACAATGACCACCATCCAACCCGGCCGCTACCGCCACTACAAAGACAAGGACTACACCGTCCTCGGCGTGGCCCTGCACAGCGAAACCCAGGAAGAATATGTTGTCTACCGGCAGGAATTGCGAGAATCGTGGACATGATCGTAAGCCTTTCGTGTTGGAGGTCTCACGCCAGGTAGCTTCAAGATACCAGGCGCCCTACGCCCAGCGGCTTACATGGGTTCTTTCGGCGGACAGAACAATCTCTCAATGCCATGGGCGTCCCGGTGAATGCGTTCATTGAAAAGCTGGATCGTGGACTCACCGGGATTCGTCTCTATGGGATCGCGCCGCCGAAGCTGGCGACCGAACCCGAGCGCCTGCGTGAGATCGCGGCTCACCACGTAGCCCGCCTTCGGATGCTCGAGCCTGACGCCTTGGTGGTCTACGACATCCAGGACGAGCCGGGACGAAATGGCCAGCCACGACCATTCCCGTTTCTACCCACGGTCGACCCTGAGATTTACGCCTACGACGCACTTGCGGAGTGCGCGATTCCGAAGATCGTATACCGATGCGTGGGCGCGCATTCTCGCGAAGTGTTCTCGGGCTGGATCGAAACCGTTCGCGCGGCGCCCGACCGACGACTGAGCGTCTTTGTCGGGGCCCCGCGTGGTCGGTCGAGCACCCCGGGGTTGCCCTTGGCCGAGGCATATGCGCTCGCGCGCGCCGCTCCCAACCTAGTCCTTGGTGGAATCGCCATAGCCGAGCGCCACGTCGCGAAAGTGGATGAGCACCAGCGCATGCTCGCCAAGCAGGACGCCGGCTGCCGTTTTTTCATCACACAATCTGTGTACGATGCCGCTTCCACAAGGTCATTGCTCTCCGACTATGCACTGTCATTGCAAGCGCGCGGCGGCTCGCCCGCAACGGTGGTGCTCACGTTCTCGCCATGCGGCTCTGTCCGCACTCTCGAGTTCATGAAGTGGCTCGGCATCTCGTTTCCGCGGTGGTTGGAGAACGAGCTGCGCCATTCCGCTGACACACTGGAGCGCTCTATCGATCTGTGCGAAAGGGTATTCATTGACGTGCGGGACTACGCTCGCGAGAAGCACTTACCCGTCGGCATCAACGTCGAGAGCGTCTCCATCCGAAAAGCGGAGGTTGATGCGTCGGTGGAGCTCTATCGGCGACTGAGTTTGCACCTCGGGCGGTAAGGCACCGTTCGCTGCCGCCCAACTCCGGTTTGCAACAGACGCCGGTCTCGCTATCGCTCGGCCGGCGCAGCTGAAACCTGGTACGTTCGGCGGCGGAGTGAACGCGACTGTGGACCTGCATCCATAACTCCGAGCTTTTCCCAAGGGCAGCTGCTATCGTCCACCAGGGCGGCGTCGGGACGACTGCTCAGGCGATGCGATCCGGTCGTCCAACGTTGGTCATGCCTTACGCCCACGACCAGCCCGACAACGCAGATCGCCTAACCCGCCTGGGGATCGCCCGGACCATTCCGCGCCATCGCTACACTCCAGCCTGTGCTGCCGCAGAGTTGCGGCACCTGCTGGATAATCCGGCGTATTCGCAACGGGCGTCGCAGGTTGCCGAGCAGTTGCAACAAGATAATGGTGTGCAGGCAGCTTGCGACGCCCTGGTAGCGTTGCTCCAGACCTCGGCCTTACGACGTTGAAATCGACATGAAAACCATTTCCATCAACCGAGCGCCAGACCTGACCCTCTGGGCAGCGGTCGTCGCCCAGCGCCTCGGTTTTGACGAAGACGAAGCGTTTACCCTTGGCAAGGCCCTGGCTGGATTGAATGCCCAGGCCAAAGGCCGGCGTCTGGGAATCTTCAAACCTTGCGGTGATCGAGCAGTTGGGGAGGAAGCAAACATGAGACCGCGTTGCCGTGACGTTAACGACTTCGATAAGAAGAGCACTGGCACGTGTCGTGGCAAAACGAATCGCCAAATAACAACCAGGACGAACGGCACCGGCCGAAAGTCGAACAACATTACATGAAGATTGCCATCGCAGCTTACTTGATCGTTGTCGCCGTGATGAGCCTGGTTAGCTTCATCGCATACGGGGCGGACAAGCGGCAGGCCGTCAATGGCGGTCGCCGCGTGCCCGAGCGCACTTTGCAGATGATGGCGTTCCTGGGCGGGTGGCCTGGCGCATTGATCGGCCAACGGCACTTTCACCATAAGACGCAAAAAGTGTCGTTTCAGCTTGTGTTCTGGATAGTCGTTGTTTTGCACATCGGCATCGTGGGTGGCGTGGCGTTCGTCATCGCCACCTGGCGTCCAGCGTGAGTTCGGCCTATTGAAACCGATGAGACATGGACGCCAACAACTTCACACCCGGGCCCACGCCAAACAGCGTCTGTGCCGCCGACGGCATAATACTGACCGCGCCGGAGGGGCTGGAATCCGCTGCTGCCCGGCGACGCCGCGCTGACACGCTGGGTGAAGGCTGCCGGCGATCATTGGGTCGTGTCATCGAGCGAATTACTAACCCAGCCAGCCCATGCCATTCCAACTGGCTGCTTCAACTGGAGCCGGACCTCGTGCAACGCTTTCCAGTCTTAGGTGGTAAGGGCAACCAAGGGCCGGACTATAAATCCTCGGCTAACTCGCTTACCCCAGTTGGTATGGCACACTGCTTACGACAATTCCCGTGCGGTACAGCAAGGCCGTTTTCAGGAGGAAGATGGGCTGATTGTGCAGAAACTGCTGCCACCAGTGCGTCGTAACGAATTCGGGCAGGAGGGGGATGAGCCGAGAAGTATCACCCTTGAACACCCACGTCAACAACGCCGAGAAGAAGGCCAGAAGGAGGATGCCATTGGAGAATACCAGCCGGTCGCCCACGTTGGTGAACTGTTGCGGCATGAACCGGTCGCGTGCCATCAGACTTGCCAGACGCGGGAAATCGGCAAAGGATGTGTTCGCCGCCAGCACCAGAATCGCCGCGGTCGCCGGGAAGGCCACCGCGTCAGGATTCAGCGCGAAGTACCCCAGGCCCCAAACAATCATGCCGAGAAAGCTGAAAAGGAAAAGGTAGGTCGGTACCGCGAAGATGCCACCCGATTCGCGAATGCCTCGCAAGTTGGCCAAGACGACAATGGCGATCATGCCGAGGCACAGCATCGCCCGGTGGCCTGCCAGCCAGGCAAAATCCGTCCCTTGAGCCGCCGAAGTAAACGCCTCCACCCCTGCGGCGACGGAAACCGAGACGGTCAAGACGTAGTCCACCAGCAGAGCGGCGGCGGCCGTCAGCCCCGCCGTGGTACCGAGGTTCTCCTTAGCCACTTAAAGGGGGCGATTCGATCGTATGTGCTCCTGTGCTCTTGGTCAGAGGTCGCCCCCATGAAGCTTCCCAAATTCCCGTGCCAGCATGAGCGCCGTGAGCAGCGCCCCGAGACCCAGGACAACCATGTGCTTCGTCTGGCGCAGCTCGAACCGGCCAACGCGGACCACCAGAAGGTAAGCCACAACCAGGTTGAGCATTCCCCACAGGACGTTGATCGCCGACGATGATAAGCCCTGCCCGGGTGGCGACGCGAACGGGCTCTGGAACGGGTTGCCTGAAATGCCGTTCACCAGGTGTGGGATCGTGTTTGCGAGGAAGGCCCCACCGAAGAAGTAAGCAACGTAGTGGTACCAGCGCGTCCCTGTCTGCATAAGACCCCCCCCAAAAGAAAAACAGCGCCAGAGGTTGTCCCCATTTACTTGGCACTCTCGTCGCGCACGCCGTCTTCCCACTTCTTATGACATGCCGCCTGGACAGGATTGGTGCCGTCAGATTGGAGATCATCACTGATCTGCCAGAAAAAAACGCCGCGGAACCCCTGTTTCATGGTCCATGCGGTTCTCAAGGACAGCGATTCGGCATCGTCATAGCAGATTACTGCGGACCGATCAGGAGCGATGGCCCAGGGGTTTTTGGTTTCGTCGTCCCATTGGCGGGTCCATCCTTTTTCCTTGATGAGCTTGTCTATGCTGCTAATGCTGCCACCCTTGGCGGCCTGGCCTTTGGCCGCCTTTTTTGTCGCGGCATACGGCTCGGAAACCGCGAAACCCTTGCCATATAGGGGCAAGCCCACGGCCAGCCGATTCGTGGGCATGCCGCGATCAACCAGGTATTTCATGGTCAGTTCGGTCGAATGAGCTGGTCCTGGCTGCTTGGAGGAGGCGAAAAGTGGCGAATGGTGGCCCGCGAATGCTGACCAATCCCCCGTGAAGTCGTAGGTCATGACATTGATCCAGTCCATGGTTTCCAGAAGCAGCTTGTTGCTGAGCCATTTGAGCGTGGACGGGTTGGCCGAGGCGGCCATGGTCTGAAACAGGTGCCGGGACTTCTTCTGCTCCAAGGCGTCTAGCTCCGTCCGGAAACGGCGACTCAGGCGGTCGAAACCGACAACCTTTTCTTTAGTGTCGGGGTACTCCCAATCGAGATCAATGCCGTCGTAGTCGTACTCGTTCACGATCGCCATCACGGACGCCACATACCGGTCTTCGGCTTCCGCCTTGCTAACGATCGCTGTGAACTGCTTGTCCCAACCCCAGCCGCCCAGCGAGAGAAGAACTTTCACCCCAGCTTTATGAGCATCATGGACCAGCAGCCTGCTCGGACAAGTTTTGCTAGGCCGAATCTTGCCGTCTTCATCGGCCACGACAAAGGCATGGCAGAGGTGGGTATAAAAGCCGAAGTTGATTTTCTGAGGCTGCCGATAGACGTAACCCACGAAGACTTTGGCCGGTTCCTTGGCTTGCGTGCCTGGCAGCACGAAGCCAGGTGCCGAGAACCCAACCAAGAGCGTCATGGTAAAAACCAACCATTTCGCGGTGCCACGGTTCATTGTCAATCCTCCGGTGAAATCTGGCCGACTTATTCATTCTGCTGCCAAAATGCTTTTATGATGCATTACACTAGCGGCCACGGCCCGGTCCTCATCCCCGTAATCAGGATGCGGATAATCCAGCTCGCTGGCCAGCAGGTCCTTGTAACCCACCTTTCTCAAGCAGCCGATTACCTTGCCAATGTCCACCAGGCCTTCGCCCAGGGGCACGCTGGGCCAGAAGGCGATGTCGCTGGGGTCGCCAGGGCGGCCCAACACGTCCTTGCGGAATTCAAAGGGGACGCATCTATTTGTTGCGCCCGGGAATTCAAAGGGGACGCATCTATTTGTTGCTGCGCCGATTGGCACACCCCGAATCGGCGTGACGGGTGATACCGTGAACAAAGCTTATGTGAGCCTTTTGCCACACATACGAAGATAATGGCTGCCCAAGAGTGTGCGTTGGAGGCATTCTGGAGTAGCATAAGAAACAGACCAGTGGGGAGCGTATGCAAAGGCAAGCGATGGCGTCCAGCCTGTCCTGGACGGGTTTCGCTCTTTGACAACTCGATGTCAATTCGGGGCGAGGATGAGCGGCACGATCTCCATCTTGCTCGGCAACGGCGACGGCAGTTTCGCCAGCGCGGTCAACGCCACCACCGGCGGCAACCCCGGCATTCCGCTCATGGCCGACCTCAGCGGCAACAGCATCGAGGACCTCGTGCTGCTCAATTCGGGAACCGTCTCGGTCCTCATGGGCAACGGCGACGGCACCTTCGCCGCCGCCGTCAATTATTCCGGCTCCTCCTACATCTCCTGGGTCACCATCGGCGACCTCACCGGCAACGGTAAGATCGATTTGGTCGTCGCCCAGCCCGACGACCCCAGCGTCGGCGTGTTCATGGGCAACGGCGACGGCACCTTCGCCGGCGAGACGACCTTCTCCACCGGCGGCGCCGAGGCCGCGGGCGTCGTCGATTATATCGGCGACTACCCCGACATCGCCGTGTTTCCGGCGGGAAGAAAGATGTACCGATGAAAGTCAAGCGCTTTTGGTGGGAATTACAGTGAGGTGACGAGGATGATGGCTTTGAGTTTGGCCGTTAGCGTAGGCGCAGCGGTAGGTGAACTCCGTGTTGAGGAATGCCTCGGGTAAGCGCCCAACGGGAGTGTGTCATGAAGGACACCAAGATTTTGCAGCAACGGCCCGGGAGGGTCTGGTCCTCGCTAGGGGCTGGCAGGGACGGGTTCCTCTTCTCTGTTACGGGGCAGGCGGAAGGTTTCTGCCAGATGCAGGGCGGCGTCGTACAGCGCCAGGTGATGCACGGCAGCCCAAAGGTCGAGCACGTTGCCGTGAGCGCCGCAGCTGGCGTGGAAGCACTGGAAAATGTTCTTGCTCAGATTGGCCGAGAACGTGGGCTGCGGAACGGTTGTATCGCCGTGGATCGGGCAGGGTCCGCGGCGTTGGCGGCCGCGGCCACGCAGCTTGCCGAGCAGTCCCAGATGCTCAAGCACCTGCTCCATGGTCACTTGCTGACGCAGAAAGGCGAAGTCCACCTTGGGACGCTTGTTCGGCTTGGCCGCCGCCGTCTTGACAGTGGCCGGCGTCGGCGCTAACGTGGAAGGAGCCGTGGTGACCACTTCTTGTGCGGGCTCGTCCCGTTTGTGGCCCACGGCTGTGTCATTGGCAGCGGCGGCGCCTGCGTCCGGTACGGTTGCCGATGACGCTGTCCGTGACACAGGGGTGTCACTGGGCGGCTCCCAGGGGAAGTGCTTTTCGTCAAAGGGGCGATTGGTTTTCCAGACGGCGAAGACCAGGTGGAGCAGCTTGCGCATGCAGTGGCCCAGGGCGACATCGCCACGCTTGCCGTTGGCCTTGAGGCGGCGATAGAGGGCGCGGATGGCCGGGTTGTGAACGATCGCCGAGCGGGCCGCGTTCCACAGGTAGTGGCGGACCAGATCGTTGCCTTTGCGCGACATGCACAGGGTGCCCAGAGGCAAGGGGTTTCCTTGCTTGTCAACGCCGGAGCTGTTTTCGTCGGGAAAAACGCCGAAGTAACCGACGAACTTTTCGGGCGTGGCGAAACGGTTGATGTCCACGATCTTGGCGATGAGGACGGCCGCGGTGGCTTCGCCGATGCCGGGGATGGTGATGACTTGGACATGCGGGCCGGCGGGCAAGTCGGCCAGGGCGTCACTGAGCAGACGGCGCATTTTGCACTCGGCTTGCTGGGTGTGCCGCACCTGGTCAACGAGCTCGCGGATGAGCGTCTCGGCGATGCTGCCGTGCAACGAGGCGATCGAATGTTGCGCGGCCAACTGGACTTGGTGAGCCAAATCCTCCGCTAGATACGGGATGTTTTGCAGGCTCTCGAGCCGGGCCCGGGCGATGCGCTGGGCGGTGGGATACTTGTCGAGCAAGTCCAACACCCAGGCGGCGGTGATGTCTTCGGTCATGACGGCCAGTTCGGGAAAGACGCGGGCCAGGAGGTTGTGCAGGCGATTGATGGCCTGCGTGGATTGCTTGACCTTGGCCTGCAAGCGGCCGGCGACTTCGCGCAGCAAGATCATGGCCGGCGCGGTCGGCGCGGTGGCGGGGGGCAGCTCGACGACGGCAAAACGGGCCATGGCCTGGCTTTCGGTGTCGTCGGTGGTGCGTTTGGGGAAGTGAGCCTTCTGATAATCCTTGTTGCGCTTGGGCTCGCCGATGGACACGGTCATGGGCAAGTCAAGGCCGCGGAGGAAGTGCTCGAGATTGGCGGCGTACTGTCCCGCGGCGTCGATGCGGACGTGGAAGTGGGCCTGCGGATGTTGCTGATGGAGCTGCTGCAGACGATCTTGCAAAGCTTGATAGCCGCCGCAGTTTTCCAGGACGGTGAGTGGTTTAGCGGCCGGGAGGCGATCCGGTCGAAGAAAAGAGACCCGATGACCGTAGCGTGCGGTGTCGATGCCGACGCCAATGCGGTCGAGCGGCGCGGAAGTGGACATGGCGTCCCTCCTTCAACAAATAAGGGAACCGCTGGGAGCGGAATAGCGGACGTGAGGAAAGCGTGAGCGTCCTCCGGAAACTCTTGGGCAAGGTGATCCTTGTGATGAGCGGTCAGAGCCGCATGATGTACCAAAACCTTCAGCCCAAGCCGGAGGTAGCAATCTTTTCTAAGAGGTCAAAGCCTCAGGGGACGGATAGCACTCCTCACGACGCAGCCATCATTATGACAGATGGCTGAAAAGATCATACAAGGGGACAGCGTAGATTATGATTAATGTACGATGTCCCCTTTTCTTCCCCAGGAACTGATCGCGGACGCGGCGGAAAAATCTTTCGATTTTTCCTTTCGCCGCGGCATCGCGAACCGCCGTGTGCCGCAAAATGCAGCCGACGCGGGCGCAGATGAGGGTGATTTCCTGGGAGCAGTAGATCGAGCCGTTGTCGACGAGCAGTTGTTCGGGGACGCCGCGTTTGTAGAAGGCGGCGCGGATGGCCTGCACGAGGGTGTCGACGTTTTCCTCGAAGAAGAATTCGCCGTGGCAAAGGACGCGGCTGGCATCGTCGATGAAGGCGATCAGCTTGGCTTGCTTGCGGGAGGCGGGTGACATTCCGGTGTCAACGTAAGGTCCGAACATGGTGTCGGCTTGCCAGAGTTGGTTAGCGAATTTCATGCTGAAAGCCAGGCGTTTCTTGTTGTCCTTGTCTTCGGGAGTGAGCAGGTCGTATTCGCGAATGAAGCGGTAGAAGGTGGTTTGGGCGATGCGGCCCTGCTGGAGCAGACCCTTTTCGATGCAGAAGCGATAAAGGGCCCGCTTGTTGGTGCGTTGGTGGTGGAAGTGGGGCTTGGCGGCGCGGAGGGCTTCGAGCAATTCCTCGGGCGTGGCCTTGCGGACGTGGCCCTTGTCCTTGCGTGGGCGGTTGGTGACGCCGGTGATGCCATGATTTTTGTAGCGGTAGAACCAGGTCTGGATGGTGCGCCAGGTGAAGCGGCGCAGGTTGCCCTCCTCGTCGAGGAAGGTCATGGCGGCGACGTTGAGCACGCGCTCGTGGCGAGTGCGTCCGAGGACGGTGTCGATGGCGCCCAGGACGCGCATCTTCAGATAGACCGAAGGCTGTTTCATGAGGGTACTCCTTGTTGCGGAATTTGCCGGGCGAAGGATCAATGAATCAAAAGCGGGCGCGGCCAACCACGACATCTTGTGTTGTCGGCGATTTTGGCCGACTTCGATTCGGCCGTCGGCGTCGAGATGCGCTGGCAATTCGGTCACGGCTGGCAGGGACGGTCCGGCTTCCGGGCGGCCGCCGGGGCATTTTGCTGGCGCCAGGGCCGGCGCATCTGGAGCATCTCGAGGTCTGTTCGGAGAGTGTTCGGAGAGTGTCACGGGCCAACGGGGAAAACGGCCTAGATGAAGAAGGTGTGCAGCGTAAATTGGAAGTCGGTGATAGGACAGTCGGCATCCGGGAAGGCGGCCCGCAGATGAGCGAGGACGTGCGCGGCCAGCGGGTGCCGAGGTTGAGCCGGCAACTTGGCGGGCAACTGGGGCGGCGAGCATTGTGCGGAAAGTGCCGTGCGGATTCTGCTTTGGCCAAGGCTGAAGCGTTTCCAGATGCGCTGCAAGGTGCGGTCACTGAGGTGGCAGTTGGTAGTGCGGCTAGCGGCGAGGAAGCAGCCGGCGGCGGCGAGTTGGAGGAAGCGCCACAGGCAGGCGGTGGTCAGGCCCAGGCGTCGGATTTTATCGGCGCAGTAGACGCTGAAAGTCCGGCCGCACCCAGGGCGAGCGTGGCGATTGCTGCAAAAGACGCGTCGGGCGCGGATGGTTTTTTGTTTGCGGTTTTGCTCGTCGAATCCGTGCAGGGAGCCGTGGCGATTGAGGGCGCCGACGACTTTGCAATGCGGACAGGGCATTTGCTTGAGCCGCTGGGCAAGGGCCAGCCAATCCTCGGTGCCGCGGCAAAACCATCGCGGCTGCCCCACGGGCCGGCTGCCTCCACGAAAATCGTCATTTTACGGATGGGAGAAAGCGGCGGGGTAGAGGCAGGGTACGAAAGAATTCTAGGAGCGGGGTGGCGAGGTGCGGGGTAAAAAATCGCGGGGGATGTGTTTACCAAATTCTCGGTGTAATAAACATCCCGCACCCGGATGCCAATTCGGCAACAATCAGCCCAAAATGCGATCGGAGCGGGGTAAGGGACACGTACAGAAGAAGCCGCTGCTCGCCGGAAAACACCGGCCGGCCTTTGGCCTGGACCGGTAGCCAAATCGTGAAGCGGTAAGCCAGACCCTCCAGCGGCGGTGCGAGACGTCCGCTGTAGCGTTGCCGGAGCAAGGCCACGGCTTCCTCAAGGCGTGGCTCTTTTGGCAGTTGCTTTTTTGCCACTGGCATTGACCTCTTTGCCATTTGGCGGGACCACTCCCGCCTCGACCAACGCGTTGAATTGCTCGTTGGTTACCACCAAAACGGGAGCGGAAGATGGCCCTATCCCAAGCCATGTCCCTTTCGTGGAGTCGAGCACCCGAATGGCCGCGATATGCTGCTCTTCGCATTGAATACGCACTTTGTGTCCCATCTTCCTCTCCTTTGAAAAGGCAATCTGCATTATAGCTTTGGCCCGCCGGGATTGACAGGTCGAATGGGAAAACGGCAGCCGAAATGGGGACAGCGTGGGTTATCACGACCACGCTGTCCCCAAATTCTGCGCCGACAGTCACCGTTGCCGGATCCCATCATCGACGTGGAAGCTGGCACCGTGAGACGCAATCGACAACAAGCGTTACCATCCGTTGGCATTCATTGTCAACCGTTGGCGGTTTCGTCTCGAGGGGTTGTCCAGGGGGGTTGAGATGAGACGCAATTTTCAGGCACCCGCTGGGAAGTCAAGACCCTGCAAGAAACTTTGCCAAAAAAGTCGGCGTTCCGTCGATTCCGAAGGCGTAAAGCATTGTCGGCTTTACCATTGTGGTTTTTAGCCATCAGCCGGGCAGCAAGAGGGGAGAGGGTGCAAGCTTGCAGGTACCTGTGTGTGGGGGGGCTGCAAGAAACGGCAAGCAAATCGGGGCAGATTTCTTGCCCGCCGGATAAAGGTTCGTCCACGTCTTACCAGTCCGCGGCCCCACAATCAGCTCGTTTCCTCACGGTGTTTATTCCACTCCGACGCCAATCGCATCGGTGGATTGCCGAGCCGAATTGCAGGACGCCATTGCACAGATCGCGTATGAAGACAGGAGAGGAGATAATTCATGTCCCCAACCGTGAAGGAGAATGAGGCCATGAGTTCCCGCCCACGTTGTGTCCTTGTGCATCTCTGCCTGATCCTGGCAGTAACCATGCTCGGCTGTTCGGAAAGTCAGCCCCAGGTAGCCCCGGCCCAACCGCCGGTGGTTCCGGTCAGTCAACCCCTCCAGCGCCAGGTCATCGACTACGTGGATTTCACCGGCCGGACCGACGCGGTCAACACGGTGAACATCGTCCCGCGCGTCACCGGCTACCTGGTCAAGATGCCGTTCAAGGAAGGGTCCAGCGTCAAAAAGGGCGATCTCCTGTTCGAGGTCGACCCCCGGCCTTACCAGGCACAGTACGACGCAGCACATGCCCAGGTGGAAGTGAACGAGGCCGCCCAAAAATATGCCCAGGCCACCAATTGACGTTTCAAGGCCCTGGCCAAGCAACAGCCCGGCGCCGTGAGCGAAAAAGAACTCGACCAGTACCAGGCCCTGGAAAGTCAAGCAGATGCCAACCTGAAACTCGCCCAGGCCAACTTGATGACCGCCAAGCTCAATCTCGATTTCTGCAGCGTCACGTCGCCCATCGACGGCTTGGTCGGCCGCTACTACTTCACCGCTCGGCAACCTGGTCAACCAGGATCAGACGCTGCTTGACCACCGTTGTGTCGGTGGATCCGATGTACGCGTATTTCGACATGGACGAGCCCACCCTGCTGCAGATCCGCATGGCGATCGGCGACGGGAGGATCAAATCCATCGAGAAGAACACCTTCCGCGTCCACATGGGGCTCCAGGGCGAAGAAGGCCACCCGCACGTGGGGACCGTCAATTTCGTCAACAACCAGGTCAATCCCTCGACGGGCAGCATTGCCGTGCGCGGCCTCTTTCCCAACCCTGTGCTGAAGGAAAACGTCCGGTTGTTGTCGCCCGGGATGTTCGTCCGCATCCACCTGCCGATCGGACAGCCGCACCCGGCGCTGCTGGTTATCGACCGAGCCATCGCCTCGGACCAGGGTCTGAAATATGTCTATGTGATCGACGCCCAGAACAAGGTCCAGTACCGCCGGGTCACGACAGGGCAACTTCAGCCGGACGGCTTGCGGGTCATCACCGAGGGGCTGGAGGCAGGGGATTGGGTCGCCGTGGGCGCGCTGCAGCAAATCCGGCCAAACATGCAGGTCCAAACCGAGAAGATTGCCATGCCAAGTTTCGGCCCGGCGGCGGTGCGAAGAATGGCTGAGGGATGAAGAATGCAGAATGAAGAATGGGAATGGAGAATGAAGAAGGGGATCGGAGGCTAGCGATTAGGGATGAAATGTGCTCTTTTTCATCCTTCATCCTTCGTCCTTCAGGACATCCCTCATCCCTCATCCTTCCGGAGTGTTGCTTATGATCTCGCACTTCTTCATCGACCGGCCGATTTTCGCGACGGTGCTGTCCGTGGTCATCACGCTGGCCGGGGCATCGCCGTGTTCTCCTTGCCGATCGCCCAGTACCCGCCGATCTCGCCGCCGCAGGTGCAAGTGGCCATCAACTACCCGGGGGCCAGCGCCCAGGTCGTGGCCGACACGGTGGCGGCGCCGATCGAGCAGCAAGTCAACGGCGTGCCGGCATGCTGTACATGACGTCGCTTTCCGGCAACAACGGCACATACACGCTTTACGTCACCTTCAAGGTGGGCAGTCGACCTGAACACCGCCCTGGTCATGGTGCAAAACCGCGTGCAACTGGCCATGCCGCTGCTGCCCATGTCGGTCCAGAACCAGGGAATCACCATCCGCAAAAAGACGCCTGACATCCTGATGGTGATCAGCGTCTTTTCGCCCAACGGCCGCTACGACCAACTCTACCTGAGCAACTTCGCGCTTATCAACCTCTATGACCCGCTGCTCCGCGTGGACGGCGTGTCGGACATCAGCATCCTGGGAGAGCCGAGTACAGCATGCGCGCCTGGCTCGACCCGCAGAAGCTCGCCTCGCGCAACATGAATGCCGCGGACGTGGCAACCGCGGTCGCCAACCAGAACGCTGCAAGCAGCCGCCGGGCGGGTCGGGCAACCGCCCTCGGGACGGCGTCAGGCCTTTGACCTGCCGATCGACACGCTGGGCCGGCTCACCTCCCCGGAGCAGTTCGGCAACATCATCCTCAAGGTTAGTAGCCCGGCGCCGACAGTGCCGCAGGCGGCCAAACCGCCTGTATTCGGCGGCACCACTGGCTCCAAACCCCTCCAAGTTGGCCGGGGCGAGCGGCAGTGCCCCCGGTCTGCCGGGCACCACCATCGGCACGACCACTACGACAAAATCGACAGCCAGCGGAACAACGACCAGCGGAACGACATCCACTGGGACGACCGGCAGCTCAACAGGCTCCAGCACATTGTCAGGCGGAGCGAACACGGGCGGGGGCGCCACCTCCCCCGGTGGTGGAACGACATCCGGCGGCGGCGCAAGCACGGGCGGGGCGACCCCGGGCGGGGCGGCAAGCAGCAGCGCGGCCGCCTTGCCGGCGAATGGCGGTCTGGCGGCGAATGCCGGCCTGCCGTCCACCGGCATGGGCACCTCCGGGCTTTCGGTTGACACCAGCGCAAGCGGCAACGGGTCGGGCGGCGCGACGACGGGCGGCGGGGGACACCTCCGGGCCCGCAATCGCCGGCGACCGCCATTGTCCGCCTCCGAGACGTGGCCCGTCTGGAGCTGGGGGCCATGAACTACAACGAGGCCTGCACCTTCGACGGCCAGCCGTCCGCGGGCTCGCCATCTTCTCGCTCCCCGGCACCAATGCCATCAACGTGGCCAAGCTGGTGCGCGCCGGATGGAGGAGCTGAAAAAACGATTCCCGGACGGCATCGATTACATGATTGCCTATGATACCACGCCGTTCATCCGCGAGTCGGTGGACGACGTGGTCCGCACGCTATTCATCGCGGTGGGCCTGGTCGCCGTGGTGGTGCTGGTCTTTCTGCAGAACTGGCGGGCGGTGCTGATTCCCATGATCGCCGTGCCGGTCGCCATCGTCGGCACCTTCGCCGTCATGGCGGCGGTCGGCTTCAGCCTGAACAACATCTCGCTGTTCGGGCTGGTGCTGGCCATCGGCATCGTCGTGGATGACGCCATCGTGGTTGTCGAAAACGTCGAGCGCTGGCTGAACCAGGGCTATACCTCACGCGACGCCGCCCGCAAGGCGATGGACGAGGTGGCGGGCCCGGTCATCGCGGTGGCCCTGGTCCTGTGCGCGGTGTTCGTGCCGTGTGCCTTCATCAGCGGCATCACTGGGCGTTTCTTCCGGCAATTCGCGGTGACCATCGCCGTCTCGACCGTGTTTTCGGCCTTCAACTCGCTGACACTGAGCCCGGCGCTGGCGGCCCTGCTGCTCCGCCCAAAGCGGGTGACGGGTGGCGGGTGGCGGGTGGCGGGTGACGGGGAGCGGTGCTGACGGGTGCGAGTGGCGGCGTGACGGGTGGCGGGTGGCGGGTGACGGGTGGCGGGTGGCGGGTGACGGGGGGCGGGCGACGGGCGAAGAGGGTTCTGTTACCGCCACTCCGACGGCTCCCGCCACCCACCACCCATCACCCGCCACCCCAACTGCTCCCACCACCCACCACCCACCACCCACCACCCGAAGGGACCCACTGACCTGGTTGCTCGACACCACGCTCGGCTGGTTTTTTCGCCTGTTCAACAGCATTTCGGCGCCGTCACGGCGGGCTATGGCTGGGTCGTCGGCAGATTGTTGCGCGTCAGCCTGCTGGTCTTGCTCGCCTACGGGGGCCTGCTTGTTCTGACCTACGTGGTGTTCACCCGGGCGCCGACCGGCTTCGTCCCGCAGCAGGACCAGGGCCGGGTCATCGCCGCCGTGCAGTTGCCCGATTCGGCGGCCCTGTGGCGCACGCCGGAAGACCGTCGCCCTGGCCGAACAAGATCGCGCGAAAGACCCCCGGCGTGGCGCACACGATCAGCATCTCGGGCGTGTCGTTCGTGCAGCAGGCTTTCGGCTCCAACCTCGGCTCGATGTTCATCGTGCTCGAGCCCTTTGAGAAGCGGCAGACGCCGGACCTGAGCGCCGACGCGATCATGGCCCAGCTTCGGCAAGGCGTGGAAGCCGCAGATCAAGGATGGAATGGTACAGTGTTCGGCGCCGCCGATCCCGGGCCTGAGCGTGGCCGGCGGCTTCAAACTCATCGTCGAGGACCGCGCCGGCCTCGGCGTGGACAACTTGCAGAAGCAGGCCGATGTCCTGATCGGCAAGCTGCAGCCAGCAGCGCGGCCTAACCAGCGTGTCCACGGTGTTCCGCTCCAACATCCCCCAGCTCTTCCTGGACATCGACCGCAAAAAGGTCGCATCCCTGGGGGTGTCATTTGACGATCTGAACGCAACGCTGGAGATCTACCTGGGATCGCTCTACGTCAACAACTTCAACCAATTCGGCCGGGACTGGCAGGTTAACCTCCAGGCCGATGGCCAATTCCGCTCGCGGACCGAAGACCTCAATCTCCTTTATGTCCGCAATAACCAGGGGCTTATGGTGCCGCTAGGCACCCTGGTCACCCCGCGCGAGATCGGCGGCCCGATCTTCGTCCAGCGTTACAACCTTTACACCGCTGCCCCTATTACGGGAGGCCTGTCGACGGGGACCAGCTCCGGTCAGGCCGTTACGGAGGTGGCCGCCCTGGCCGATCAAACATTGCCGCGCTCGATGGGCACCGAGTGGACCGAATTGATCTTCCTGCAAATCCTCGAGGGCAACACCACTGTCGTGGTGTTCGCGCTGGCGGTGCTGGCCGTCTTTTTGGCGCTGTCGGCCCTGTACGAAAGCTGGGCGTTACCGCTGGCGGTCATCCTGGTAGTGCCGCTTTGCCTTTTGTGCTCGGTGGCCGGCGTGCTGTTCGCGCACCTGTCGGTTGACATTTTCGTGCAAATCGGCCTGGTGGTGCTGGTGGGGTTGGCGTGCAAGAATGCCATCCTCATTGTCGAGTTTGCCAAGCAGTTGCACCAGGAAGGTAAGCCGCGCTTGGAGGCGACGGTGGAGGCGTCGCAGTTGCGGCTGCGGCCGATCTTGATGACATCGTTCGCCTTCATCCTCGGCGTCTTCCCGCTAGTCATTGCCACGGGGGCCGGTGCCGAGATGCGGCGCTCGCTGGGAACGGCGGTGTTTGCCGGCATGTTCGGCGTGACGCTGTTCGGTATCTTCCTGACGCCGGTGTTCTTCAACGTCATCGCCGGGATTCAGCGAAATGCCGGTCTTTTCCACGCCGGGCATGCGCCGGTTCGGGTCCGCGCTGGTCCTGCTGCTTAACATCCTGTTGCTCGGCCTGCCGACGGTCTTGCCGTTGCTAATGCGGAAGCGGCGAACGACGGCCGCGCGCCGGCAGCGCCTCATCCGAGCCGCTGCGCCAGGCGACACCGCCAACTCGGAGGGCAAGCCATGATCTCCCACTTCTTTATCGACCGTCCGATCTTCGCCTCGGTGCTATCGATCGTCCTGGTCCTGGCTGGGATCGTGGCCTGGCGGACGTTGCCCGTGGAACAGTATCCCAACGTCACACCGCCGACAGTGCAGGTGACGGCTCTCTACCCGGGGGCCAACGCCCTGACGGTGCGCGACACCGTGGCGGCGCCGATCGAGGAACAGGTCAGCGGCGTCGAGGGCATGATGTACATGTCCTCCCAGAGCACGAATGACGGCGCCTACAACCTGACGGTGACTTTCAAGCTGGGCTTTGACTCGGACATGGCCCAGGTGCTTGTGCAGAATCGCGTGTCGTTGGCCTTGCCGGTGATCCCGCAACTGGTCCAGACCGAGGGTATCAACGTCCGCAAAATGTCGCCGAGCACGCTGATGATCGTGAACCTGGTTTCGCCGAACAACCGCTACGACAGCACGTTCCTCAGCAACTATGCGACCATCTACATCAAAGATGAACTTGGCCGCCTGCGACGGCATCGCCGCCATCACATTGCTGGGCCAGCGCGACTACAGCCTGCGCGCCTGGCTCGACCCGGACAAACTGGCGGCGCTGAACCTGACCGCCATGGACGTGGTCACCGCCATCAACCAGCAGAACTTGCAAGTGGCGGCCGGGCAGATTGGCCAGCCGCCGGCCATGAAGGCCCAGCAATTTCAGCTGACGATCAACACGCTGGGCCGGCTCACCGACCCGGAGCAGTTTGCCAACATCATCCTTAAGGCCGCGGCCGGCAAGCCGGGGCCGACGCAAGGCGGCACGAGCACGTCTGGGGGCGCGCGGCGGCGACCGGGGGATCGGGCGGCGCGACCGGCTCCACAAGCATGACCAACCCTAGTGGGCCGGCGGCGACAGCTACCGGCGTGGTCCGGCTGAAAGACGTGGTGGCCGTGGACCCGAAAACCAAAAAGCCGAAAGTCGAGCTGGGTTCGCAGCAGTACAACCAGTCCTGCACGTTGGATGGGCAGCAGTCCGTGGCCCTGTCGATCTTCACGCTCCCTGGCTCGAATGCCCTCAACACCGCAAAGGGTATTTATGCCAAAATGAATGAGCTGAAATTGCGCTTTCCCGAGGGCGTCGATTACCAGATCGTTTATAACACCACGCCCTTCATCAGCGAGTCCATCGCCGACGTGTATCGCACGCTGCGCGACGCCATTATCCTTGTGGCTCTCGTGGTGCTGGTCTTCTTGCAAAACTGGCGAGCGACCCTCATCCCGCTGATCGCCGTGCCGGTGGCTCTCATCGGCACTTTTGGCGTCATGGCCGCCCTGGGTTTTTCGCTCAACAACCTGTCGCTGTTCGGGCTGGTCCTGGCCATCGGCATTGTCGTGGATGACGCCATCGTCGTCGTGGAGAACGTGGAGCGGTGGCTGGAGCAGGGTGTGGAACCCCGCGAGGCGGCTCGGCGTGCCATGGACGAAGTCACCGGCCCGGTCATCGCGGTGGCCCTGGTCCTGTGCGCGGTGTTCGTGCCATGTACCTTCCTCGGCGGCATCAGCGGCCAGTTCTTTCGCCAGTTCGCGGTCACGATCGCCGTCTCCACGGTTATCTCGGCCTTCAACTCGTTGACGCTCAGCCCTGCCCTGGCTGCACTTTTGCTAAAGCCGCGTGGCGCCCGTCCGGACCTGGTGACGCGCACGCTGAACCTGGTGCTCGGCTGGTTCTTTCGCGGCTTCAACTGGCTGTTCGGCGCCAGCACCGACCTGTACACGCGCGCGTGGCCGGCCTCCTTCGGGTCAGCGTGATCGCCCTGCTGGTTTATGCCGGGCTGTTGGGGCTAACCTACTTTGAGTTCATCCGTGCCCCGACGGGGTTCATTCCGGACCAGGACGCGGGTTACCTGATGCTCACCGTGCAGCTTCCGGATGCGGCCTCGGTCCAGCGCACGGAAAAGATCATCGCCCACATTGACGAGGTGGCCCACGCCACGCCAGGGGTCGCACACACGGTCGGTGTCTCCGGGCAATCGTTGATCCTGAACGCCAATGCACCGAACCTCGGCTCGATGTATGTCATTCTGAAAGGCTTCGACGAGCGCCGCGGCCTGACTGCCAGCGCCATCGCCGCGGACCTCACGGACCGCTGCCGGCGCGAGGTGCCGGGGGCGATCGTGACGGCGTTCGGCGCCCCGCCGATCGCGGGCCTGGGCACGACCAACGGTTTCAAACTCATCATTGAGGACCGAGGCGGCCTCGGCCTCGACGAACTGCAGCGCGTCAGCGACCAGGTCGTGGCGCGCGGCAACAAAACAACAGGGTTGCAGGGCCTTTTCAACAGTGGCCGCGCCGACACACCCTGGGTCTACCTCGACATCGACCGCACCAAGTGCATGGCCCTGGGTGTGGCGGTCAGCGACGTCTTCAGCACGCTGCAAATCCATTTGGGCTCCTATTACGTCAACAATTTCAACGAGTTCGGCCGGACCTGGCAGGTCAACGTCCAGGCCGACCGCAGCTTCCGCGAAGTGTTACCCGACATCTTGCGGCTCCAGGTGCGGAACAGCCAGGGGCAAATGGTCAGGCTGGGCACGCTCATGAGTGTCCGCGACACCAGCGGGCCGGTGGCCGTGATGCGCTACAACATGTATGCCGCCACCGCCGTCACAGGCAACGGCGCCAGGGACCAGCTCGGGGCAGGCGATTGCCCGCATGCAAGCGGTAGCCAATCGCGCCCTGCCGGAATCGATGGCATCGGAATGGACCGAGCTGACTTTTCTGCAGCTTCAGGCGGGCAACGAGGCCATCTTCGTTTTCGCGCTGTCGGTGGTATTCGTGTTTCTGGTGCTGGCGGCACAGTACGAGAGCTGGTCGCTGCCGCTGGCCGTGATCCTCGTGGTCCCCATGTGTTTGTTGTGCTCGATCGTGGGCGTGCGCCTGGCCGGGATGGAGGTAAACCTTTTCACGCAGATTGGCTTCATCGTGCTGGTGGGCCTGGCCAGCAAGAACGCCATTCTCATCGTCGAGTTCGCCAAGCAGCGGCAGGAGGCGGGGGTGTCACTACGGGAAGCGACCTTGGAGGCTTGCCGGTTGAGATTGCGGCCGATTTTGATGACCTCGTTCGCGTTCATCCTAGGAGTGGTGCCGCTGGCGATCGCCACCGGGGCTGGCGCCGAGATGCGCCGGGCCCTTGGTCTGGCCGTGTTCAGCGGTATGCTCGGGGTGACGATGTTCGGCATTTTTTTGACGCCGATTTTCTTCTACGTCATCCGGTGGTTCAGCTGAGTGCCGTCGGTGTGACAAGGTGACAAGGTGACAAGGTGACAAGGTGACGGTCCTGGCGAAAATCCCGCAGCGCAAGACGCCGGTGGTGGGGGCCTGAGCCACGGAGCCTCGGGGCGCTACGGAGGGCTGGCTAGAATTGTTTCCGGCAAACTCAGTCCCACATTCCTCCTTACTGTGGCGCACTTTGATCCGGCACGAAATGAGTATCCGCCCCCTCCTTGAAGACCACGTAAGCCCGCTTCCAGGGCTCATCGTTGACCAAGCGCCATTTATGTCCTGAGCCCGTGTGATCCACCGCCAACAGGATGCCACCAGGATGGAGCGTGAATGTCTCGCCGGTTTTGGTCGTGAATTCAAGTACACCGGCCAACGTAATGACGTATTGCGGAACAGGGTCATTGTGCCAGTCAAACGATGAATGTGCCGGCGTTTCCTTGAAAAGGATGGACTCCGCTTTGACCAATTCAACACATTATGAAAACAGCCCCCGGATAAGCATCCGGAGGCTGCATGGTTTGTTGAAATCAAACCCAAGCTTAGTTGCCTTCCCAATCAGGTCCTGGCACATCGCCAGCGCCTGGGGTGTGGACGGCCGTCCAGGTAAGCGGCATAACGCCCGTGTTCACCGAACGCACGCTGGCATCGCACATGGCCACCTGGATGGACTGCACGGTGAAGCTTTGCGGGGTGCCCAAGGTCGGATTGCAAGCGGTTTGGATAGGTGCTGATTGCCACAGCGTAGTCATGGTTGCGCCAAAGGTGGCCCCCGTTGGCGAGGTCGAGGCATTGTGACCTGGGTCAAACCACCAGGAGCCGCCGGCGCTGCCGCAATTCATGTACTTGGTGGCAAACAGCAAGGTGGCGGAGACGCCGTCCGGGAACGTACCCGGCATTTTAGGATAGATCAGGTTGCCTGTTGATTGAGACGTCACCACACCAGTACCACCGTTTGTATAGTACAACCGAAGGTTGACTGGAAAATTGCAGGCATTGGCCCCGTTTGCGGTCGTAGTCGGATCCATCGTGGACAGATAGACGCCAACCACACCAGTGTTAACCGGGTTCGAGTACAGCGGCCCCTGATCCACAAACGGCAGCGTATGAACGTGGAAGGTAAAGGGCGTGATCTTGGGCCCGTACGTCCCATAATACGGCGGATACTTCGAGAATTGGTCGTGGCAGAGGTGAACTGCCTTGGCTAACTGGCTCATGTTGTTCATGGTTGCCGTGCGCGCTGCCGCTTCCCGCACCCTTTGGACGGCGGGAACCAACAGGCCGATAAGAATGGCAATGATCGCGATCACCACCAACAACTCGATCAAGGTAAATGCGGACCGATTTCGTACCATCGTTCTGGACATGGTCACTCCTTAGACGAGAAAGAGAAAAAAAACGAAAACCAGCTTTGGTCGGACTGCGCAGCCCCACCTTCAAGCAAAATGGCAGTTGCCATCGCGTTATTGTCGGCATCCACTCTGCGCGTGCGGCGACGATCGCCGCGGCGCGCAGGACGCGGCAATTTCAGCACTGCATGGACATGAAATGGAAGAGAGTCACCGTGCTGCTGGCGGGAAACGGACTAAGCACGTGACGCCACGGGGTTTCCACAACCAAACTCGCGTCGAAATGCAGAAGATCGATCAAGCCAACGTTGTTTTGCAGCTGGTCATTGGCGATTGCACAGGGACTATGATTCTTGATCGATTGGCAATAAACTTCCTGACTGCTCAAAGGTCGGGAAAGGGGAGATCGACCGCAATAAGGATCGTCAACCCAATCACAAACGAGCAGCAACAGCAGCAGTCCGCGGGAGAGGATTAGCGAAGCCATTGCCTACATAACCAAGAACTCGGCGATTTGCATTGATCTCCCGTTTATGTTAATCACCCACGACAAATTGTCAAGAAAAAAAACAACCAATTGGCCAAAAAATGAACTTTGTTGGCTAATAATCACCCATATAGGTGGACATGCGTTCGCATTTGCGTCATTGCGCCCCCTGTGTTCCGTGGTGTTTGATCCAGGCTGTGAAAGCCTGCGCTGTAAAAGCTGCAAATCCGTCACAACCGCTAAAGTCTCCCTTCGCCAATGCCGATACTCAGCAACAGCACGCGGTTTGTTCCGCGGCTGGGGGTTGCTCTTGCATGGGGAGTGGGGGGATGAGCAAACTACGTAAATTGTTTTTGCTTGCCGGCGCGTTGCTGGCGCCGTGCCTGAGCGGGTGCAATCCATTTACCATGGGCATCTTCACGCCCGTTCCCGTCCAGCCCTGGATGGCGGACCGCCTGGAATCGCGGCTGCAAAATAGTAACGACAACTTCACGAATATCCTGGCGCCGATCCCGCCGGGCTACACGCCGCTGTGCGAGGATCCGCCAGATCGTGACGCCATCAGACGGGCCATGCCCGCGGTGATTCGCGGCGTGCCCTATGTCGTCGAGGAATTCCGGGACATCGACGATTACTCGATCGCCAAGCTGGTCGACGAGATCGACCCACCGCGTTTCTTCCCACTGGTTGGGCCGGCCCAATTGCATCACTGCCATTGGAAGGTCACGGTGTATTACACCCAAACCTTGCAATCGGATTGGCCGATACCGTTCCAGACCAAGAAACGCCGTGTCGAGGTGGTGTATATCGACAAGGACCATTTGCACCAGTTTGCCTGCACGCCGGAGCAAATGCAGTCGATGTCGAAAGACTTCGGCCAGTGATTCGCTCAAGTCTTCCGCCGCACAGTGCGATAGAAGATGAGAGGGATCACCCATGCGGAAAGTGCACCTGGCGCTGCTCTTGGCAGTCCTGGCCGGTCTGGCGGCCTTGTGGGAGCCGGCGCGGCCAGGGCATTCAGCCGCAAACCCTCTACGCCCGCCAACGGCGAATCTCGATCCCCTTCGATCCAGACCCTGCCGAAGCGCATCGGCTCAAACAGCTAAAACTCTACTACTCCACCGACAGGGGACTCACTTGGATCGTCGGCGCCACCGCGGCACCGGACCAACGGAAGTTCGATTTCACCGCGGAGGCTGACGGCTTTTACCTCTTCGCGGTCCAGACCACGGATCTCAACGGCCGTAATTATCCTGAGAAGATGGACGGCGTGGCCCCAGGCTTGCGGGTCATGATCGACACGGTCGCACCCATCGTGAGTCTGAGACAGTTGCCGCCGCAGGGCAATCAGGTGGGCGTCGCCTGGGACATCCGCGACGACAATTTCGACCTGTCCAAGCCTGATGCCCTCCGTTTGGAATATCGGCCGCCGGGCAGCGCCACGTGGCTGCCGCTCTTCCCGCCGCGCGGCGCGATCCAGTATTACTGGGCGCCCGGCAGCTCGGGTGTGGTGGACGTGAAGCTGCGCGCCACCGACCTGGCCGGCAATTTCACCGACGCCAGCACGCAGGTCAGCCTCGGCAGCCAGCAGGGCGGCGGTTTTGGTCCCGGCGGCTTGAGCGCCGGTAGCGATGTCACTTTCCAATCGGGCCCCACAGGCGTGCCGCTCGATCCGGGCCGGAGGTTTGTCAACAACAAACGCATCACTCTCAATTACGAAATCGAAAGAGGCCCGTCCGGCATTTCGGGCATCGACTTGTGGATGACCAACGACGGCCGCGGTTGGAGCAAGTTCCAGTTGCCCAAGAACGCCATCGGCGACGCCACTTTCAACGGCCCCATTACTTTCGAGGTGCCTGCCGAGGGCGTCTACGGATTCACGCTGATCCCGCGCAGCGGAGTGGGCATCAGTCCGCCAGCGCCCCAGGTGGGCGAAAAGCCGCAAATTTGGATCGAGGTTGATACCACCAAGCCGTTTGTTCAGGTGGACGGGGTATTGGTGGGGCAGGGCGATTTCAAGGGTCAGCTCAGCATCAGCTGGACCGCCAAGGATAAGAACCTCGGCCCACGGCCGATCTCTCGAGCTACTCCCCGACCACCGAAGGCCCGTGGACGCCGATCGCGAGGGAGCTTCCCAACACCGGCCGCTATGTGTGGACCATGCCGGCAGTCGGGTCCATGCCGTGGCAATTTTACATCAAGGTCGAGGCCACCGACCTGGCCTACAACACCGGCGAGTTCGTCACCTCCCTGGTCAAGGTCGACACACTTCAGCCAAAGCTCAAAATCACTGACGTGCAACCGGGAAAGTAAGCGTCACCAAAAACGGCACAAGGAGTGTGCCTGCTACTATGACAAAGTAGTAGGCACACTCCGTGTGCCGTTTTGATCGGCAAAACGACACACGGAGTGTGCCTACTACTATAACAAAGTAGTAGGCACACTCCGTGTGCCGTTTGTTGCAAATTTCGTGGACGGCAATGGACGCGCTTCCCTTCCTTGAACGACCGACATTGCAGCGACTTTTTGTGGTGCACGGCGATGAAGATTTCCTGCGTCGTCTGGTGCTGGTGGCGATCCGCAAACTTGTCCTGGGCGAGACCGGGGACGATCTCAGTTACTCCTGTCACGCCGGCGACAAGGCCACATTCGCGGCCGTCATGGACGAGCTGCAAACCGTCCCGTTCTTTGGCGAGCATCGCCTCGTGGTGGTCGAAAACGCCGATCCGTTCGTGACGCGCCATCGGGCGACTCTGGAAAAAATCATCGGCGACCTGCCCGCCAGCGGCGTGTTGGTGCTGGACGTCAAATCCTGGACCAGCACCACGCGGCTGGCCAAGATGGTTGACGCCGCTTCGACCATCGTTTGCAAATCGCCGGCCGGATACCGCATGCCGCAATGGTGCGTTCAGTGGGCATCGTCCCAGCACCAGAAGCAACTCCCTGTGCCCGCCGCCAACTTGCTGGTCGAGCTGGTTGGGACGGAAATGGGTTTGCTCGATCAGGAGCTGCTCAAGCTGGCCATCTATGTTGGGGACCGCAAACGGATCGAGGTGGAAGACGTGGATAAGCTGGTCGGCCGGAGCCGGGCTGAGAACACCTGGATTATCTTTGACGCCATCGGCGCCGGTAAATCGAAAGAAGCGCTGACGATTCTCGATCACCTCTTTGACCAAGGCGAGGAACCGATTCGCATGCTGGGCGCCTTCAGCATGCAACTGCGGAGGTTGGCACAGGCTTACAGGCTGACCATGCTGGGCAAGCCGTTGACCGTGGCGTTGGAGGAAGTGGGTGTGCCGCCGTTTGGCATCAAACAAGCCGAGCAACAGCTCAGGCACCTGGGCCGACGGCGAGCGGAGCGGATTTATGATTGGCTGCTCGAGACCGATCAGGGCGTCAAGGGCGGCAGCCAGTTGTCGCCGCGGACGTTGCTGGAACGATTGGTGATACGGTTGGCGAGAAACTAGTGCTCTGTCACGTTTGCATTTCGGGTAGGACGGGCTTCCTAGCCCGTCCCGGACGGGCTAGGAAGCCCGTCCTACCCGAAATGCAAACAGTGACGGTCTACTAGTAGTAGGAGTTTACGACGATGTCGGATCGAGTGCGGTTGCTGCTGACGATGGGGGATGTCGCTGGTATTGGTCCTGAGATCATCGCCCGCGCGTGGCCGGCGCTATTGGAGCTTTGCCAGCCGGTGGTTGTCGGCGACGCCGCCTGGATGGCACAAGCCTTGGGGTTGACCAGATCGGCTGCCGTTGTTCAGATAGTGGGCAACCCGGCGGAAGCGGAGCCAACGGGTGCAGTCGTGCCCTTGTTGAAAGGCAGCGGTGTCAATCTTGACAAAGTCCAGGTAGGAAAGGTCAGCGCCGCGGCGGGGCAGGGTGCTTACGATTTCCTGTGCCGGGCCATCGATGAAACCCTGGCCGGTCACGCCGCGGGCATTGTTACCGCGCCGCTGCACAAGGAGGGCCTGCACATGGCCGGCGTGCCGCACCCTGGGCACACCGAGATTTTGGCCGAGCGCACCGGGACCAGGCAGTTTGGCATGATGTTATATGCCCGGGGAGGCGCAAGTGCCGCACGGTCTGGGCGTTGTCCATGTGACGCTGCACATGGGTCTGCGCGATGTTTTTCGGCACCTGTCCGTGGACGCCGTGCTGGAGAAAATAGGCTTGCTTGATCGGATGATGCGGCGATTGTCAGGCCGGCAACCGCGGCTTGGCGTGGCGGCGCTCAATCCGCATGCGGGCGACGGCGGGCTGTTCGGCGATGAGGAAGAACGGATTTTGAGGCCGGCGATAACAGGTGCCCAGGCTGAAGGTATTGCCGTAAGCGGTCCCTGGCCAAGCGACACGCTTTTCGTCAGAGCGACGCGAGGCGAATTCGACGGCATTGTGGCGATGTACCACGACCAAGGCCATATTCCGTTGAAGTTGTTGGGGGGCTTGCACGCTGTCAATGTGTCGGTCGGTTTGCCGCTGGTGCGGACCAGCGTTGCCCACGGCACGGCCTATGACATCGCGGGCCGCGGCGTGGCCGATCCGGTCAGCTTGATCGAGGCGGTCCGAGTCGCGGCGCGGTTATGCTGAGGGAGGTGATATGCACACTATCATGTACTTGATCCGCCACGGCGCGACCGAGGCCAATCTCGCCAAGCCGGCGCGATTGCAGGGCCGGCGGCACGATCCTCCGTTGGCCCGCCTGGGGATTCGGCAGGCGGAGATGACCCGTGATTTCCTTGCCGTCCGGCCGATCGATCAGTGCTTTTGCAGTCCGCTGAAGCGCACGATGCAGACAGCTTCGATCATTGCCGGCCCTCACGAGATCGCGCCTCAACCGCTGGAAGGAATAACGGAATGCGATGTGGGCGTCTGGGAAGGTTTGGATTGGCAAACGATCCGCAACGACGACCCAGCGAGTTATGAGCGTTTCATGACCAATCCCGCCGAGTTTGGCTATCCGGGCGGTGAATCGTTTGCCGATGTTTACGAGCGGGTGTCGCGCATGCCTGGAGGGCTTGCTGGCCGAGTATGCCGGGCAGTCGATGCTGGTGGTGGCCCATCACGTCGTGAATCGTACTTACCTGGCGGGCTTGCTGGGCTTGACGCCGGGTCTGGCGCGGCAGGTGGCCCTCGACAACTGCGGCATAAGCGTGGTGATCCGCGAGGGGGAAAAGACGACGATCAGCACGCTTAACGCGGCGTTTCATTTGCAGGGGATTGCGGCTTAACTTGGGATGCTGGGCGGATCACGTGGCGGCCCGCGCTCCCCTGCGCGGACGCTCCGGGTCGCGGCTAAACAATTTCGTCTTGTCTCAACTTTGCGATTCGGGCGTCGTCGTAGCCCAACAATGCTCGCAGCACGTCCGCCGTGTCCTGTCCCAGAGTGGGAGGCATCGTTGCGGCAGGCAAAGCCGCGCCGGCGATGTGGTATGGCGAACCGATCAACTCCACCGCTTGTCCCCTGGGATCACGCACCGTCACTCGCAGGCCGCGCGCCGCTGTTTGCGGTTCGCCAAGAAGCTGGGCATAATCCAGCACCGGCGCATGCGGCACCTCCGCCGCCACCAACCGCCGTTGCCATTCCGCGCTGCCGAAGCGCTGCATCACATCCTCGATCAGCGGGACCAGGATCGCCCGGTTGGCGACGCGTTGGACATTTTTGCCAAAGCGATCGTCGCTTGCCAGATCCGGTCGCTCGGCCGCCTGGCAGAAGTGCTGCCATTGGCCGTCGTTGCCAACCGCGAGCACCAGCCAGTCGTCGGCCGTTTGAAAGGCCTGGTACGGCACAATCTGCAAATGGGCGTTGCCCTGGCGGCTGGGAATCTGGCCGCTGGTCAAATAGGCCTGCAGGACGTTGACCTGGGCGGCCACGGCGCAATCGAGCAGGGCCAGATCAATGGCGTAGCCGTGGCCCGACTGTTTGCGCAGCATGGAGGCACGCCAGCACCGCCACCGCGGCTTGCAGTCCAGTCAACACGTCCGTCACCGCCACGCCCACCTTGCGACGGCGGGCCGTCAACGGGGCCCGTGATGCTCATCAGGCCGCTCAGTGCCTGGATGGCAAAATCATAACCGGGCAGGTCGCTCCACGGTCCGGTGCGGCCGAAACCGGAGATCGAGCAGACAATCAGCCGCGGGTTCAGCTTCAGCAAGCTTGGTGGGAGCAAGCCCCAACTTGGCGGCGCTGGCGGGACGGAAGTTTTCCAGCAGGATGTCGCTGCGCGCAACCAGTTCGTGGAAAACGCGGATGCCGTCTTCCTTGGCGAGGTCGAGCGTCAATCCCTCGTTTGTTGCGATTGCAGCAAAGAAAATACGCGCTGAGCGGCCCGGCGAAAGGCGGCCCCCAGGTTCGGGTGTCGTCGCCGCTGCCGGGTCGCTCGACCTTGAGCACCTCGGCGCCAAGGTCGCCGAGGATTTGGCCGCAAAGGGGACCGGCCAGCACCCGCGAAGCGTCCAACACCCTCACGCCATGTAGTGGGCCGTGCGGATCAGTTTGCATGCGGCACCTGACGCTTCACCCAGCGCACGGGCATGGCTTCGGAAGTTCGCAGGTCGCATTCATACACCCAATGTTCCGGAGGAAACCATAGTTGCAGGGCCGCATTCGTGTCCAGTAACTGCACCAGGGCAAATGCTGGCAAGCAGTCGCTTCTCCTTCAGGGTCAGGGATCCGTCATCCTTGGGCAAACGACCCCATAAAACCTTGACCCTGCCGGCCCAAAGGATAAGGCCCTGGTTGGAGCAGGTCATCGCGGAAAGGCCAAGACGGCTGAAGGTGGATTGAAATCTGGCGGCCGTTCGAGCCGCGGTTAACACGCCCTCGTCGCTCCAGGGCTTGCCTTCGCCTGAGGCGGGCAGCGGCGCTTTGAAAAGCACCGGCAAGCCGGGAGGCAGGGGCGTGCTCTTGACCAACAAAACTCCCTGCTCGTCCACCGCCCGGACAAGAAGCTTCAACTTTTCGTTCGTCGCCGGTTCGTAATCTTCACCGGCGAGGCCAGGCGGCGCCTCCACCGCGAGGACTGGTTGACGGTATATCAGCTTCACCCGGATGATATTGGGTCGCTCAAGGGCGACGGCTTCTACCCTGGCCACCGAGGGATGCATGGCAAATCTTTCCTTGAGCTTGTCCGCCAAGCCGACGTCGAGGATGGACATCCGCTCCGGCAATTCGCTGTAGAACTGGACATCCAGGAGGAATCTGGCGCGGTCCAGCGGCGCGGGCGGATTGCATTCGATGTCGGCAAAGGCGGCCTGAAAACGCTCGTCTTCGCGCATCTGCTCTCGGGCATATTTGGCGAGCCAGATCAGGCCTCCCAACAACAGACCAATCACCATCACCAGGGCGATGATCTGCAATAACCAGCGCGTGGCCACTCGATGGACGTCCAGCGGCGGCGCTTGCGGCTCGTGGAGAGGTTTACGGCGGGGCATGTCCCCTTTTTTGGGAGTCGGGTTTACCATACGCTCAGCGCCAGCTCCAACTCCGTGTTGAAGCGCTCCAGGACCTGGCTGCGGACAAGGTCGATGAGTCGCAGGACATCCCGGCTGCAGGCTCCTTCGTGCGCGACGACGTAATTGGCGTCGCGATCGCTGATTTCGGCGCCGCCAACCTTGGTGCCGGCCAACCCCGCCTGGGCGATGAGCGCCGTGGCGCTGAGGCCGCGCGGGTTCCTGAAAAGTCGGCACGCCGCCTGAAAACTAAAGGGTTGATGCCGTTTACGCTGAATCCAGGCCTTGCGCATCCGCTTGACGATCGCATCGGGACCGTCGCTTTCCAGCTCGAACTCAGCCGTCAGCAGGGCGCGATCATCGAGTGCGTTGGCGGCCTGGACCAGCTCATCGTGATCGCGGGTTTGCAGCTGGCCGCCGGCGTCAACCACCGTGGCGAGGCGGAGAAACTGGCCGATTTCGCCAGCCCGGTCGCCGGCGCTTACCCGCACAGCGCCGCCCACGGTGCCGGGAGTGCCTATCAAAGTTTCCAGGCCGGCGAGGCCGTGACGGGCCGCGTGCGAGATCAGCGCGGACAGGGCCGCTCCGCAACCCGCCCGCACGCGCCGGCCTTCGACGGTAATTTGGGTAAAAGCGGGCTCTTTCAAGCGCAGCACGGCGCCGCGCACGCCTTCGTCCTTGACCAGCACATTGCAGCCGCCGCCCAGCAGGTGCAGCGGGATGCGTTTTTCCCCGCAGCGGCTGCACGACGGCACACAATTCGGCGGCAGTCCGCGGCTGGATCAACGCCTCGGCTGGTCCGCCCAACTTGAGAAAGGTGTAAGGCGCCAGCGGCTCGTTGGCCTTGACGAATTCGGCAAAGTCTTGCAACTGTGTCATAACGATCCCGTCCGCCATTGCGGCGTTCCTCCGATGATCGCCCCATCATAAGAGCGTTGCCTTGAGGCGTCAACCGGAAGACAGGGCGCGATGGCTGCGGTAAACGACTATTTGTACAATATCCTCGGGAGTAACCATGTTCCGCGTGACTCGGGAAATCCACTTTTGCTACGGTCATCGGCTTCTCAACTACGATGGCAAGTGCCGCCACCTGCATGGCCACAACGGCCGGGCGGTCATTACTCTCCAGACGCCGGAGCTCGACGCCCTGGGCATGGTGGTCGACTTCTCCCGCATCAAACGCATCGTCAGCGCGTGGATCAACGACACGCTCGATCACAAGATGATATTGCACAAAGACGATCCGGCGTTGCCGTATTTGCGGCAGCAGGGCGAGCCGGTCTTCGTGCTGGACGTCAACCCCACGGCGGAGAACATCGCAAGGACTATATTCGAATACACCCTGGCACAAGGTTTTCCCGTGGTCGAGGTGTGCCTGTGGGAAACGGCGGACAGCTTCGCGAGCTACAGCTTGTAAAAGCCCGCAAAACGGAAGAGTGAAGAGTGAAAGGAAAAACCTTACTCTTCACTCTTCACTCTTCTTCACGGGGCCAGGATCGCCTTTTGCAAGCCGTCCAGGCATTCCGCCACACTGACACTCCACGCTCCCGCCTCGCCCTTTTCATAGGCTTCGCGCCATTTAGCGTATCCTTCCTGGAACGCCGGTAAGGGCCTGCCGCTCGCAATCAACTCGCGAACGCTGCCCTTCAAAAACTCCTCGGCAAAGGGGGCGTGGCTCACCATGTCGACGATGCCGGTGGGCACGTCGGGGCACTGCAGCACGACATTGTCGATGAGGATGTGCACAATAAACCCCAGTTTTTCATCCTGGTCGACTTTCAGCACCAGAACCCGTGATTCACTTTCGCCCGGTCTGTGCTCGTACGTCCATTGCTGCCCCGCCTCAAACATCGACATCACTCCGCTCCGAAAAAGGGGACGCATCTCTTTTTGAGCCGATCATGAGGCGCAGCGAGTTGCCCACGACCGACAGCGAGCTCAAGCTCATCGCCGCCGCGGCAAGCATGGGATTTAGCAGCCCCAACGCCGCCGCGGGAATGCTCACGGTATTGTAGACGAATGCCAGCATAAGATTTTGGCGAATTGTCCGCACCGTAAGGCGGCTCAGGCGCCGAGCCTCGGCAATGCCGCGAAGGTCGCCGCGAATCAGTGTGACGCCCGCACTCTCCATCGCGACTCCGGTGCCGGTGCCCAGGGCGATGCCGATGTTGGCCGCCGCCAGCGCCGGAGCATCGTTGATGCCGTCGCCGGCCATCGCCACGACATGGCCTTCCTGCTGCAGACGCTGGATGACCGCCAGCTTGTCCGCGGGCAGCAACTCGGCATGAATCTCGTCGATTCCGATTTTGGCTCCCACATTTTCCGCGGCGCTAAGGCGGTCTCCAGTGAGCATGACTATGCGCAGGCCGTCGGCGTGCAACAGCTTGATCGCTTCCGGCGTCGTCGGGCGGATCGCATCGGCAACCTTGATGGAGCCGGCAAACTTGCCATCGACGGCGACGAGGAGGCCGATGCCCGCGCCATTCGCACCCTCTTTGGCGAGAAAACCCGCCGTGCCAACAAGAACCATGCGATTGCCAACAATGCCGCGCACGCCCATTCCCGCAGTGGCGGCAAAGTCGTGGACTTCCTGGATTGGCAAACCCTTTTCGGTGGCGGCGCTAACAATGGCGGCCGCAAGCGGATGTTCACTGGCGCGCTCCACGCTGGCGGCAAGGACGAGCAGTTCGTCGGCTTCGAAGCCCGGTGCCGATTCCACCGATTGCACGGTCGGCTTGCCAACGGTGAGTGTGCCGGTCTTATCCACAACAAGGATGTCAGCCCTTGTCAACGTTTCCAGGGCCTCGGCGTGGCGAATCAAAATACCAGCCCGTGCGGCGCGGCCAATGCCCACCATCAGGGCCATCGGCGTCGCCAGGCCCAGAGCGCATGGGCAAGCAATGATCAGCACGCTGACGGGTATGAGTACAAAACCTAGCATGCCGCCGGGCGGAGTGATGTCCCACAGCTGGCCAGCGATCATCCAGCCCGGTATAGTGAGCAAGCTGATCGCCACCACGGCCGGCACGAAGATGGCCGAAACACGATCCACTAGCCGTTGGACCGGCGCTCGGCTGCGCGTGGCTTCATCCACCATGCGCATGATCTGCCAAAGTAAGGTGTCGCGGCCGACGCGTTCCGCGCATCAAAAAGGCGCCGGTGCCGTTGACGGTAGCCCCGACCACGCGGTCCGCGGGGCCTTTTTCAACCGGCAGTGGTTCGCCCGTAAGCATCGATTCGTCCACCGCGCTGCGTCCTTCGGTGATGACGCCGTCGACGGGCACCTTGTCGCCGGGCCGTACACGCAAGATGTCGCCGGGCTGGACCAATTCCAGGGCAACGTCTTCTTCGCGCCCATCGGGCAGATCGGATCCGGGCCATTTTCGGCGCCAGGCCCGCCAACGCACGGATGGCCGCCGAAGTTTGCCGGCGAGCGCGTTCCTCCAGCACCTGGCCCAGCAGGGTCAGAATAAGGATGCTGGCCATGGATTCCGTGGTATGGTGCAGCCAATAACCACTCTGGTGACCGAAATCCATCCCGACGAGGTCGGCGAATGAGAGAATGCTAGCCAGCCACGCAGCCGTCATACCTAGCGCAATTAGCGTGAACATATTCAGGTGCACCGGCCAGGCCGTCAGGCCAGACCGCTTGATGATCGCCTGGCCGGGGAGAAAGAGCAGCACGGTGGCCAAGGCAAACTCGACCTTGTCGATGCCAGCGATCTGCCAATTCCAAATGGCGTGGGCCACGGCGTTGGCCAGCAACGGCAAGCCGAAGATCAGACTTTGCTGGAAGGCGCAGGAGCATTTCCGACTTTTCGGCCTGGGGTTGTTCCACGGAGCCCATTCCGGCTTGCAAGGCCATGCCGCAAATGGGGCAAGGTCCGGGCCGATCACTGTGGACGCCGGGACACATGGGGCAGAAGTATTCTGTGTAAGTAGCACAGGCTTCCAGCCTGTGCGGCACGGTGGGCACAGGCTGGAAGCCTGTGCTACTTGACGAAGCCGTTGATTGCGTCGCTGCTGGATGCTGCTCAGATCCGGACCGCGCCAAATAGTGTTCCGGGTTGGCCTCGAATTTCTTCAGACATGGCGTGCAGCAAAAGTAGTAAGTCTGGCCTTTGAACGTGGTTTTGGCCGCAGCTGTGGCAGGATCGACCTGCATACCGCAGACCGGGTCGACCGCGTCAGACGATTCCAGAACAGACAGTTTCATGGTTGTTACCGGGTTTTCATCGAATCGCGCTCTCGTAAAACTTCATCAAGTCCTTGTGAAGCTGTTCGTGCGATTTTTTGCGCACATACATCATATGCCCCGCTTCGTAATAACGGGTAGTGATGTTAGCCGCCAGCGCCGGTTCCACGCCCAGATGGTCGATCGAGTAATCGGTGGCGCAAAACGGCGTCGCCAGGTCGAAATAGCCGTTGGCCACGAAAACCTTCATGTCGTGGTTTTTCGTCATTGCCTGTCGCAGCATCGGGGCCACATTCACATAGCTATTCTTGGCCTTGCCAAAATCCCAGGTGGGGTACAGGCGTAAGTTGAGCAATTGGTAGCTCAGGTCGGTATCGAAGTTCAGGTCGTGACGCAGATAATGGTTGACCGTGGCGCCGAAGGTGGCAACGTGGGCCGCCAAGGTCGGGTCGAACTCAGGCGTTTCGCCCGCGGCGTCCTTGCTGTAGCCGATGAAACGGCTGTCGAGCCTGCCGACCACCTTGCGTTGGTCTCGCAGTATTTCCTGGCAAAAGCGTTCGATTTCGATGCGGAGATTTGTTTGGAGCACGTATTTCTCGGAAAGACCGGTAAACTGCGCGACTTTCGCGGCGATGGCTTTCCTTTCACTGCCTTGAAGTTTGTCGCCTTTCATCAGTGCCGTGGTGTACTCGGTCTCGGCGAATTTCTTCGCCTCCGCCAGCGTCTGGGCGAGATCGCTTTTGTCCAAACGCTTGTGATACCAAGCCGTCGCCGTGTAAGTCGGCAAGAACAAAGCATAAGGAAGGTCATTGCCCTCGTCGAATTCAATGGTTTCGAAATTGATGGCTGGCGACACGAGAATGACGCCATTGAGGTTCATGCTGTGCCGATCTTGCAGCAAACTGGTCAGGCCGGCCGCGCGGGTGCCGCCGTAGCTTTCGCCCGCCAGGAATTTGGGCGAGGGCCAGCGCTTGTAGCGCGTCGTATACAGGTGAATGAAATCGCCAACCGTCTCCAGGTCCTGCTGAACACCGTGAAATTTGCTATTGGGAACGCCGGGCGCGGGCCGGCTGAAACCGGTGCCGACGGGGTCGATGAACACCAGGTCGGTGGTGTCCAACAGGTGATAGACATTGTCGACCAGGCGATACGGCGGCGGCAGCGAGTTGCCCTCGTCGTCCAGGTGGACTTTCTTGGGACCGAAAGCGCCCAGGTGCAGCCAGACCGCCGCCGCGCCGGGGCCGCCGTTGAAGGTGAAGGTGATCGGCCGTTTGCTCAAATCCTTGACGTCGTTTTTGGTGTAGGCGACAAAAAACATGTTGGCGAGGGGCTTGCCATCCTCGTCTTTCAGCACCAAGGTGCCAGTCGTGGCCGTGCAATTCAGATTGGCGCCGCCTTTGACGACCAGCTGCGTCTGAACGATATTGTCCTTGGGTTGCTCCTTGACGTCCTGCCCGGGAGCAAGGCCGAAAGTGAGCAAGCAAACAGTGCACGTCGCAATCATGAGGCGGTACAACATTGCAATGGCTCCAGTGGATCAGACTTGGTGGCATCTGTACACTTTGCATTATCGAACCGCAACGAAGCAGGCCACCAAAAGCCGTGCAAGGGCGAAAGTTGACTTAGAGCAACTAAGCGGGTATCATAAGAGGTGCCGAAGTGGATGACTCGCGCGTCGATCTCGTCCTGAAGGCAATCCTGTCTCGCTTCACAGGCGATTTCGAGTGGATCGACGACAAGACGGCTCTGAGGGTTAGTTCCGAAAACTACGGGCTCACGCCAGCGGCGATCAAAAGGCTTTGCCAAGAATGGGTCAAAGACGGTGGCGAGATTAAGGCCAAAATAGAAGATCGCGAAGTTTGGCGTGATAAAAGGGATCACTGGTATTGGGTTGTAATTGAAGGCATCGAAGGGTTTCCAACTGGGTTTTTCGTCGAAATGGAACTGACCGACTCAGATGAAGATGATCCCAGGGTGGTTATGGTCAATGCACATCGATCAAACCGCAGCTAGGAGAAAGTACCATGACGAGGCCTTTTCCTTGGAAATGCAATCATTGTCACGAGCGAGAAGTCAATCCAGTGGTTGCTCCTTACGCGGCGGACATTGAACACGACGGGCGAGTTTACCACCTGTCCATAAAAGACCTCCCCATTCTTCGCTGTGGCAAGTGCGGCGCCCAGCAGTTGCCCGACGAAGCCCAGGACCGACTGTTTCAAGAGCTGCGCAAACAGGCGGGGCTGCTTTCTCCTTCCGAAATTGCAGAGAAAAGGGCTAACCTGGGATTGAGCCAAAAGGCATTCGCCCAGTTGCTTGGTGTTGCAAAAGAAACCATGTGCCGTTGGGAATCTGGCGGACAAATCCAACAGCGTGTCATGAACGATTTCATGCAGGCTGTTTTTGCAGTCCCAGAATTGCGCAGCTACCTGAAGAAAATACGGGGTTGGAGCGATGATTCCTATCCAAAGACAACAAGCGCTGCCGTAGAGCAAATCCCAGGGCAAACAGTCGACAAATGAACGCCACTGCAGAAATTTTTGACCGAGCCTGGCAACAGCATCAAGCCGGCGGCTACGCCCAGGCCGAGCAGCTTTACCGCCAGGTCCTTCAAGTCGACCCCGCCCACGCGGATGCCTGGTGTTTCCTGGGAGCAGCCTGCCAATCCCTTGGGCGATTCGCTGAAGCCGAAATGCACCTGCGCCGGGCTGTCGACATCAACCCAACGCACCCCAGCGCTGGAACTGCCTCGGCATGGTCCTGGGCCAGCAGGGCAAACTCGACGACGCCGGGGCCTGTTTTCAGCGCGTCCTGCTCACGCAGCCCACTGATGCCGATGCCCACAACAACCTTGGACTGATCCGCGCCCGGCAAGGGAGGCTCGACGAAGCCATCGCCAATTATCAGCAAGCGCTGCTGCTTCGGCCCGATTTCAAGGTGGCGCGCGACAACCTGAATCGCGCTTTGCAGCAAAATACATCCTCGCCCGCACCTGTCAGCCAATCCGCTCCTGGGCTGCTGCAAATGGCGCAAGCCGCCAATCAGCAAGGTGTCGCCTTCGCCCAGCAAGGCCGCTTCGGCGAAGCCATCGCCAGCTTGCAAACTGCTCTGCGTTATTGGCCCAACGATGCCGACGCCTATTGCAACCTGGGCACCGTTCTGGGTTTGCAGGGCAAGGATGATGAGGCGAAAGCACATTACCTCCAAGCCCTGCGCGTGAAACCCGATCACGTGGAGTCGCACTACAACCTCGGCAACGGCTATCTCAAGCTGGGTCAGCGTGACCTGGCCGAGGCATCGTTCCGCGAGGCCCTGCGCCTGGCGCCCAATCATGTCGATGCCCATCTCAATCTTGCCGTCACTTATATCGAACAAAAGCGCCTGGATGAGGCTACTGTCCAATGCCACGAGGTGCAACGGCTCAAGCCCAACCATCCCGACGCCTGCGTCAATCTCGGCAACATTAATCTGCAACGGGGCAATCTTGACGAAGCCGCCAATTATTACCAGCAAGCATTGCGCTACCAACCCGACTCGACGGCCGCCTTCACCAACCTCGGCAATCTCCGCCGCCAGCAAGGGCAGTTTCATCAGGCTCTGGCCTGTTACGACAAGGTGTTGCACTTTGACCCCAACCATGTGGAAGCGCGCTTTAACCGCGCGATGATCCTGCTGCTGCTCGGCGACTGGGAAAAGGGCTGGGAAGAATATGAATGGCGCTGGCAGACCGGCGATTTCCCCCGCTACGCCTTTGGCCGGCCTCGCTGGGACGGCTCACCGCTCGGCGGCCGAAGCATTCTGCTCTATTCCGAGCAAGGACTTGGCGACACGATCCAGTTCATTCGCTACGTGCCGCTGGTGAAGGAACGAGGGGGCAGGGTGATCGTCCAGGGACATGCGCCGCTGCTCGAGCTGTTGAAAAGCATGCCGGGCATCGATCATCTTCTGCCCGGCGGCGAGCGTCCGCCTGACTTCGACGTGCACGCGCCGCTCCTTAGCTTGCCAGCCATCTTTCGCGATCCGCTCGACATGGTACCGGCAACCGTCCCCTATCTTCATGCCGACGACAAGCTCGTGGAAAAATGGCGGCGAGAACTGGCGCCGCTGAATGGCAAGAAAATCGGCATCGCCTGGCAAGGCCGTCCCACGCATCGCGGTGATAAACAACGGTCGATTCCATTGACGAAGTTCACCCAATTGGGAAAACTGCCAGGCGTGCACTTGATCAGCTTGCAAAAAGGGCACGGCGCCGAGCAAGTCCGCAACTTGGCGGGTAAGTTCCCCGTGGTCGATTTGGAAAGCCGTCTTGGCGACGAATCCGAGTCTTTTGCCAGCATTGCGGCCGTGATGATGAATCTCGACCTGGTAATCTGCTGCGACACCGCAATCGCCCACCTGGCCGGCGCGCTGGGCATGCCGGTCTGGGTCGCACTGCCGCTGGACCCCGATTGGCGCTGGCTGCTGGAACGCGAGGACAGCCCGTGGTATCCGACCGTGCGGCTGTTTCGCCAGCAACGCATGGGGGACTGGGAGACGGTGCTGGAGCGGATGGCGACTGCCCTGCGCGGCATGCAAAATACTTGACCAGGCCAATGCGGCATGCTTTCATGGTTCAAAACCGAACTAGCTGTTGAATTGAAACGCGAAGATCGCTATATTTATTCTTGTACCCATTCATATCGTCCCGCTTCCTCTCCGACATATCGAGGATTTTGCCATGGCCGCGCGCCGTTTGATCACATTGTTTTCTTTGATTCTCGCTGCCATCCTGATGTTGCAGGCGAGGCCTGCGCGTCCCCAACCGCCAGCTGCCAGGAACACTGGCGACACCGCGAACACTACGCTCCTTGGCGACGCCAACGCCTTGTTCGACTTGCTGTCGAGGGGCGGCCAGACGTTAGCCATCAGTGGTACCGGACCCATGCGCGGCGCTTGACCGAATATGCCCTTCAACAAGGGATTTTGGGCGACAGCATTACCCGCAGAGAATTCGCCGATTTTGCCAGCCAGTTGACTGTGCAATCGCTGTTAGCTGATGGCAAGACTCCCGCCGTCAGCTTGCCGCAAAGTATGCTTGGCTACGGCACGGACCAGGATGCTATGTTGGCATTTCTACGCAGGGATCTCGATGGCAACGGCGTTCTTGACTGGAGCGAAATGGAACCCAGTCTCCGCGATAGCCTGGCCTACTGGGACATCAATGGCGACGGCGTCATCGAATTCGTGGAATACAAGTTCTTTTACCGGGCCAAGATGGACGGAAGGCAAATCCGGCAAACTGCACGTGTCCGCGAAGCTTTGCATCACCATTACTTTGAGCATGATGATGCCGACCTTTCGCAGACTGGACCAACGCCCGATGGTCTGGCGTTTCGGTCATTTGCCTGGCGGATTGCCGGAGTGGTTCACAGAACTTGATTTTGATGAAGACGGCCAGATCGGCCTTTATGAGTGGAGAAAAAGCGGTAAATCCGTGGAGGAGTTCATGGCCATTGACCGCAACGGCGACGGCCTGATCACGGCGGAGGAGCTGCTGTTTTTCCAATCCAAGTAGTGTTGAAATAGAGGTCAGGTTCCTAATCAGGCCTCCGGACGGGCATTGAAGACAGAATCACGAAAACACGAAAGACGAAGACGCGAAAAAGAGAGAAATTTGGGACATCGATTTTAGGCGTCAGTGGAGTGAGTCCTAATCAGCTCAGCGTGGGTGCTGATGCACAATGCCTGTGACGCCTTCGGTCTTTTTCGTGTTTTCGTGATTCAATTTTGTATGCATCATCCCAGGCCGAGTTTCTTGAGCCTGCTGATCAGCGTGCTTCGTGCCATCCCCAACGACCTGGCCGCCTCCGCCTTGTTGCCCCCGGTCGTTTGCAGCGCGCGCACCAGCTCCTCCCGCTCCCGCCGGTTGCGCTCGGTGCGGTCGCGCTGGACGCTGCTGGCTGGAACGCTAATCATGTCGCCGTCTTCCGCTTCCCCCAGCGGCAGCGAATCCATCCGGACTGATCGAACAATGTCCTGCGACAAATCGCCGACGGTCAGCATCGAACCCTCCGCGACCACCACGGCCCGCTCCATCGCGTTTTCAAGTTGGCGAATGTTGCCCGGCCAGTGGTAGGCCTTGAGGACGGCGAGGGTGTCGTCGTCGATCTGGGTGATCGGCTTCTTGCAGCGTTCGGCGGCCTGTTTGAGGAAGTGCATCGCTAGCTCGGCGATGTCGTCCCAGCGCTCACGCAAGGGCGGCACGAAAATGGGGAAGACGTTCAACCGATAATAAAGGTCCTCGCGGAAGCGGCCCTGGCGAATCAGCTCCTCCAGGTCTTGGTGCGTCGCGGCCAGGATGCGTACATCGACGGTCAGTGACTCGCTGGAGCCGACACGTTCGAAGGTGCGTTCTTGCAAGACGCGAAGCAGCTTGGTTTGGACTTCGAGGGAAATGTCGCCAATCTCGTCAAGGAAGAGGGTGCCGCCGTTGGCCAGCTCGAAACGGCCGACCTTGTCGCGGTGGGCGCCGGTGAAGGCTCCCTTGACGTGGCCGAAGAGCTCGCTTTCGAGCAGAGTGGGAGACAGTGCCGCGCAGTGCACCTTGACGAATGCTTTGCCGGCGCGGGGGCTGCTGTCGTGGACGGCCTGGGCCAGCAGCTCTTTGCCGGTGCCGCTTTCGCCGCGGATCAGCACGACGGTTTTGTCGTTGCCGGCGACCTTGCGGATCAGCTGCAGCACCTGGCGCAGATGCGGGCTGGAGCCGACGATGCCAGCGACGATAGGTAGCGCAGCGTTGGTGCCCTCTCCTGGAGCGGATTCCGGGGCGGCAGACAGTTCAATCTTGGCTTTGCCGTTGGCCGTCCACCGCCCGTTGCCAACGACACGCTGGCGCAATTGAGATTGCAGCGTCAAGATGCGCCTCTGCTGTTCGGAGATTTTCTCGACCTTGGCTTGCAGATCGCGGTTGAGCACCTCGATGGTCTGGTGGCCAAGGGAGTTTTCCAGGGCCAGGACTGTGATCTGGGAGAATGCGGCCAGGAGATTGAGATCGTCCAGCTGGAAAGGCCCTCGGTATTTCGGACCGAGCACCAGGACGGCCAACAGCCTGCCTTCATGGGTAAGGCCGTGGGCAAGCTCGACTCCCAGCCCTTGCAGCTGACGCTGAGCGGGGGTTGGGGCGAAGCCGGCGCCAGGCCACAGGGCCAGCGACCCCTGGCGATGCAAGGTGTCGATCAACGGCTCGGCGCCGGCAAACTCGGTCTGACCGATTTCGGAACCCACAAATCCAACCTGCTTGTAAATTGCGGCGTCGCCCTCCCCCTGGCGCAGATAGACGGCTCCGCGTGTCACGCCTAGCAGGTCTGTGGTCGCCTGCAGCAACCGCTGTGCGACGGTAGGCGGATCCACCAATTGACTGACCGCTTGGCCCATGCGCTGGAGGGTGATTTCGAGCTGGGTCTTCTCGCGCGAAAAACGCCGATTGAGCGCTCGCGCCAGCCGGCCGCGGAAGACGCCCCCCAGCATCATCAACAGCAAAAACGTCAAGCTCACGGCCAGCGTTTGTGTGAAGGTCGGCCCATCGTCAAATTGCTGGTAAAACACCAGGGTCACCAGCAAGGCCACGGCGTAATGGACGAGGCCGGCCAGAAAACTGATGAAAAAATAGCTGACGCCGGAGCTCACCAGCTTGTCCAGCTCCATGAGCCGGTAACGGGTGATGCTGACGGCGAAAGCCGCGGTCAGGCAGACGGAGGCGGCGAACATCGGCCAGATCGCGGCCCCCGCGCCAAAATCATCGGGCTGCCATACCGCCAGGTAAAAAGAGTAGCCGATGGGCAGCAGCGCCAGGCAGGCGCCGACAAGAATCCATTTGACCTGGTTGTGCTCCATGGCGTCGCTGACCGTGCGGAAACTGTGCATGAGGGCCGCGATCGACAGCACATACCACAGAGCGGCGATACCCAGGTAGACGTAGACGGTGTTCCGAAGAATGTCGAGCGCGGCATTGACCGCCTCGATGGATTCATGGCTGTGGGCCAGCTGGCGGCCGTGCGCATACAGAATGAAAATCGCGATCAGGAATGCCGCCGGCGGTCCGTAGATCGCAGTCAACGTCAAGGTTGGATGTTTGGCCAGGAACTGCTTGGGACGCGGGAAAATCACGTAGAAGTGCAAACCGACGACCGGCAAAAACACGCCGCACACCATGAACACGGTGATCAAAATGGGCTGCGATGCGATATGCGTCCAGTGGTAGCCGCCCATGTAGGCGCCGAGGGTGACGATGCATAGCAAAAAGAATTGGGCTGCCGTGGCTTCGGTCGGCCGTTTCCAGAAGACCAACGCACCAATGGCGAAAAGGGCCAGTTTGACGAAGAACCAGAGCAATGTCGGCAAGATGTCTTCCACCGCGAGCGTACCGACCACGCACCAACCTTCGATGACTTGCGGATCGGCCCCTGGCGTCTCACGCAGGAATTGCGCGGACCAACGTCACCTTCTCGTTATCGATCAATTCGCGTTTGGCTCCCATGGTTGCCAGTTCGCTGTCATCCAATGCGGCCGCCTGATCGTGGAGGAGCCGAGGAGCGGCCAAAAGATCCGGCCAGGTGCCGATGTCCAGGTTGCCAAGTTTAATGACTTTATCGCCGTTTTGGGGAATGACCCCCGGCACCGCAGGTCGGAACATGCGCGGCGCAGGGGCGGTCTTGAGCGACGAACTGAATGCGCTGCAAAGTCCAAGGTCTGGCGCCGATTCCACATACACCAGCACACTGATCGAATAGGTGCAGACTAGAATTGCCGCGAAAACCAACCAACCGCGGCGTGTGCGGAACAAATCCAATGCCGCATTCGCGGCTTGCCACAAAAAGGCGGTTGTGCTTTGAGTAAGACCAACAATAATGTCTTTTATGCGTTGCGAGGTTCCCACGCCCCACCTTCGGCCAGTCAGCGCCGAAACTTCGGCGCCGAAAAATAACTGTATGCAATGAAAAGAGTTGCGCCTTCTGATGGCAACTAAATCGAGGCAAAACCACTATACTACCGCCAAACGCCACCCCTTTAAGCTAAGGGTTAGCACCCTCGCCGTCAACGAGGACTTGAGTTTTTCTTTGGAATTTGACGCACCTAGCAATTGATCGCAACTTATTAAATTCATTAACTTTGTGGCCAATAACCACTTGCAATGTGGGTGTGCGGCGTGTGCAAGATCGCATAAAACGGTGTTTATTACTCAATCGTCCTGTTTTGTGCAATTTGACAGATCAAGCGCCGAAATACGGCGCCGAAGCGACGCTTCCGGGACTTCGGCGCTACCTGGCACCGCGCTATGTTGCATCGGTCATGAAGTTTCGATTGACTTAACTCAATTGTTTGCTTACACATAGGTCTTTTTTGTGAAAAACGTCCCATGGAGTTCGTGAAAAACAGCTTTGGTATGAGTAATGCATTAGGAATTAGCATACACATGACCACTTACGACCCTTGGGATGGAATCGCTAAGTGGGCACATCGAAGTGGGTCTGCACGGCCCGAGGAGACGAGGCGTGAAGGCATCTACGACTTGGTTGGCCTCCACCAGCGCTGGGGACGGCCATACTGGCTGTGCACATCTCAAGCACTATAGCGTCAACTATCGCGAATGGGGCGAAGGTCCCCCGCTGATTCTTGTTCCTGGCTTGGCAGGCGGCTACGAGTTACTCGGCCCACTTGCCAGGCTGCTGGCGTCCCGCTTTCGCGTCATTAGCTATCAGCTGCGGGGTGAGGACGACTGCTTTGCTCTCCGCCAGCATTTTGACCTGGCGGACCTGGTGACCGACCTGGCCGAGTTCATTGATTGGCACCGGTTGGAAAGTCCGGTAGTCATGGGTGTCTCGTTCGGCGGAGTATTGGCGCTGGAGTACGCCGCACGCTTTCCGCACCGCCTGCACCAGTTGATAGTCCAGGGCGCGGGCGTGCGCTATGAACACGGTCTGCTGCCGCGAGTGGCCACCACCGTTCTGTCGCGGTTTCCATTGCCGGCCGACAACCCGTTCATCAACCAGTTCTTCAACCTGCTCTTCGGCGGCAAGCAAAAGCCGGGGCCGCTGTTTGAATTCGTCACGCGGCTGTGCTGGCAAACGGATCAAAGCGTGATGGCCTATCGGCTGCGGCTGCTGGAGAATTACGACATGGCCCGAAGGCTCCAGCGCATCCGCGTGCCCACCTTGCTCCTGGCGGGCCAACGCGATCTGCTGGTTAGCGAAGGAAGCCTCAACGACCTTGCTGCTGGTTTGGCGAAACCGGAAGTTTGCTCGCTGGCGAATTGCGGTCATCTGGCGTTTGTCACTCACCCCGACCGCGTGGCCAGGGAAGTCCGCCGTTTTGCCGATGCCGCGCATTGACATCGAGTAGAACGGAATTCATTCCGTTCACGGTGGTGAACGGAATGAATTCCGTTCTACGGCGTGCGCAGTCGGCTTTCGATATTGAATTTCAGCTCTTCCTTGCTTACGGCGTCCAGCAGACCTTCGTGCTGCCAGACGATCGTTCCATTCTCATCCAAAAGCACCAGCGTCGGCAAATAGCGCACCTTCAGGTCGCGCCAGAGCTGGCATTGCGGACCGCCACCCAGCAAGATCTGGTACTGTGCTTGCCGCTGGTCGGCTACTGCCGCCACGTCGCTTGCTTGGGCTTGCAAAGTGCCGGCATCCTCATAGGCGATGCCGATCACTTGCAGATCGTTCGGACCGTAGCGCTTGTCCAAAATCCTGAGCTCCGCAATAGTCTGCAAGCAGGGCGGACAATTGGTTTTCCAGAAATCAAGCAGAACCAGCTTGCCGCGGCGCTCCTTGCGCAATTCCCAGGGCTTCAAATTCAGGTCGTACAAGGCGAAATTCTCCAGCCGCGTGCCCACCAGGAGGGAAAACGGCGGCGGCGGCGACGCGCTGTATGCAGACTCCGGCAGCGGCGGGGGGAGCTTGATGGGCGGGCGTCCACCCGGAACATCGACTGTTGGCGGCAGCATGGTCAAGCTTGATTGATCCGCAATTCTCGACCTGTCACCCAGAGGAGGAGGCGGCGGGACCATCGACGAACCGGGCCAACCAGGATTGGGAATGGAGGTGGGCGCGTCCTTGATGTTCGGTTTTTTGCCTTTGCCCTTGTCGGGGCTGGCGGGCACCGCAAAGCCTTCCCTGACCTGGATCAGCAGGTTGACGTTGGGCACCTCGGTCAGAGTGACCACTTCCAGGGTCTTGTCGCCGCTTTTGGCGTGGGTGGTGAGTTTGTAATGCTTGCCGGTTTTGAGGCCCTTGATCATGAAATAGCCCTGTGCGTTGACGGCCACGGAGATGGGAGCATCGTCTTCCTTGGCACCGTCCATGCATACACAGCGGATTTCGGCGTCAGCGGGCCCGCCCATGGCATCGATGACCTTGCCGGTGAGAATGGATTCGAGCTCGGTGATGCCGCCGGCGCCGCCGATAAGGGGATCTGAAGGCTTCGCGGGCCGGCCCTTGTCGGCGGTTTTATCGCCGAGGAAAGGCGTATCGCCGCCGCCGCTTTTTTTGTCAAAAAGCTGACAGCCGCTGAAGCCGGCCAACAGACAGGCCAGGAATAGGGTGCAGGGCACGACGCGCACGGCTTGGCCCTCGCTTGGCGACATCAAAGGGTGCGAAACCACCACGGCCAGAAAACGGCCACCGCAGATAGGCATCCGAACCGCGCAACGGGGGCGTCCCATTGCGTCATCTCTCTATCCTCGGCCGCGGCATGCGACCGACTTTAACAAATGCATAAGACTCTTCCCTCTTTTTGCCGCTTTGTCAAGTGAATGTGCCGGCCTGGCAAATGTGCCATCGTGCGGCCTTGCCGACTGAGGGTTTTGCGCCGATACCAACCCGAAGCGTAAGCGAGGTTCGGCGTTTAACCTCGCTTACGCTTCGGGTTGGTACCGGTTGTCCTGCCTCTTGCTTTATTCTTCCTGCAGCACCACACCCACGGCGTGCAGCCGCTCCTTCAGAGTTCCGACATTCTCCTGGGCCACGGCCAGCGCCGTCGGCCCCAATCGGCTTTCGATCAGCGAGCGCGTGGTAGGCCATTGCACCAGGCCGTCCGCGATCTCCGGCGTCGGCACCTGCAAAACAACGGGTCGGCGCAGTGCATAGGGTGACAATTGCGAGCCCAGATAGAGCATTTTGGTCGCCGCCGGCAACGGATGGCCGCTGCGCTGCAAAAACCAGGTCTCCAATGTTTGCAAGCTCACGCCGCTATCTCGGCCCTGGCCCAGCGAGGTTGGCGTCACGCGGTAATGGCGGCGGCCGTTGACGTTTTGCTGGTCCAGCGGTTCGGCAAAGCGGCGCACCTCCGTCTCGATCAGCAAATCCGACCGCGCCAGATCGACGGCCATGGTCACCCCATCCTCGTCCACATCGACGCAGCGTTCTGGCGGCAGCGTGTAATCGCGTGTCGCGGTAAGGCGGAAGTGGCGGTAATCAATGTCCCGATCATTGGCGACGACGGCCAGACGATCGGTCAGGCGCACGGCAGGAAGGCCGCGGGCCTGGGCGGCGGCCAGGTCTTCGGGGCTGTTGAATTCGAAAAGCGCCCCAGCGGAATAGACGCGTATACGGTCCCGTTTGTTGGCCCAGGTCCGCAACGCGCTGACCACGCTGTCCGGCGTCGGTTTCATGCCGTGGCGCTGCAACGTTTGCTGGATGGTCTCGAAGGATTCACCCGCTTCCAGGGCGCGGTAAACGCTGGCCGGCTCGAGCTGCAGTGTGCAGGCCGCCCCGAGCGTCTTCCAGTTGGCCAGCTTCGTCAAACGGACAATCAGCGCGGGCGTGAGCCCCTGGCGATAGACCAGGATCTCCAGGTTTGGTTGAACAAGCAGCGTTTGTGAAAAACTCGGTGACGTTGGCTCATCGCCCAAGCCAAGCAGCCAACGGCCACGACGCGACAAGCGCACCAACCAGGGACCTTTGCCGTCTCGGGCGGCCTCAACCAACTGCAGCGGATAGGCAACGCCAAGCAGAAAGCAAGCTATCCCGCAGGTGGTTTTTGCGGCCCGCCAAAAAGGATGGTGCGTTGTCATCCATTTTTCAACCGCTGCTGGCGTTGTCCAACCGTCAGCGGGAAGACGACTCAGCAACATCAGCGCTAGCAGCCAGGCGGAAGGATTCGGGTTGGCGACCGGCGCATCAGGCCGCCAACCGTCCACGGAACTCCAGGTATGCTGCTGAAGCAGGGCGAGCCATAAAGAACACAGAGTCTTGCCAAGCCCGTCTTGCCAGCTTGCGGGAAAGCTGCCCGCCTGCAACTCGCCCTGCGCATCCCCCAGCACTCCTTCGGCGGCAGCCAGAACAACCGCAAGCAAGGATTGGTCGGGAACGTCGGTCAGGCCATCGGTCAGGGCGGCGTTCAAGGCGGCGTCGCCTTGGAGACGCTCAAGGTCCCGTTTGAAGAAACCGGCAGTCTGTGTGCGCCGCAAGGGCGTGGCATGGGCCAATTGCCAAACGACGGCTACCCGCAAAGGCAGGTCAAGGCCATCGGTTTCGTGAACGACTGGTTTGTCGAGCTTGGCTGCGCCGGGGCATGCGGGGAAAGCCACGTCCAAACACATCGCCCGCGCGGTGACGTCAGGCAGCCCTACGACCGCCGGCGGCCTTTCCGAAGAATGAGCCAGCCAGGCCTCAATGGACCTGAAACGCACCGCTTTGCCGGCTGATGACGCCAAATCGGGGTACAACAACCCCGCCTCCAGCAACTGCACGGCGGCCTTGAGGCCGTCGTCGTGACCGAGCGCCGCCGCCATCTCGACGAGGTTGCCAACCCGCCAGCGCGGCAAGCGGCTGCGGCCGATCAAGGCCAGCAACTGAACGCACGGCAACTCCAGATCCGCCAGGCGGCGATCGATCATTGCCGGGTTGGCGATGGTGGCCAGGCAGCGCTCGATCAATTCCTCGGCCGGCCACTGGTTGCGCGGTTTGCACAGCCGCGTGGCGACCTGGCGCAGCAACGACTCGTCGTAGCGCTCTAGCGTCTGGCGCAGCCAATCGGACATGTTTTCAGACGAAAGCCACATCAAGCAACCACTTGCGGCGTATGACCCATGTGCCGCAGCTCCTGCACGACCGCGTCCACGCGGCCTTGCCGAACCAGCAGCACGCAATCAGCGAGTTGGCCCACAATATCCTGGGCAAGTTTTTTGCTGGCCAACAGCTCCCTGGCCAGCACGGGATCCTCTGTTTGGATCAAGGCTACCTGGCGATGCAGTTTCACGGGTATGCGCGCTTTGTCCATTCAACACCTTTACGCCACTTGCTCGCCGACCACTTCCGCCTCGTCCGCGATCGAGTAACTGTAGCCCTGCTCCGTCAGGAAGAGCTGGCGATGGTGGGCGAAGTCCATTTCGTTGGTGTTGCGCGTCACCAGCGTGTAAAACTGAGCGACCTCGCCAGGTCCCTTGGGACGCAGAATCCGGCCCAGACGTTGGGCTTCCTCCTGGCGGGAGCCGAATGTGCCCGAAACCTGAATTAGGACGTTGGCGTCAGGCAAGTCGATGGCGAAATTGCCGACCTTCGACAGGATCAGCTGCTTGATTTCGCCGCGGCGAAAGCGCCCGTACAGGTCCTCGCGCTCGGTGTTGGCCGTTTGCCCCGTGATGAGCGGGACATCGAACCGTTTGCTGAGCGTGCGCAATTGCTTCAAGTATTGGCCGATCACTATCACTTGTTTGCCGGCGTGCTGTTCCAAAAGGCGCTCGACGACATCGTCCTTGGCCGGGTTCTCGCTGGCGATGCGATACTTGCTGCGCTGTTCCGCGACGGCATACTCCATGCGTAGCGGTTCGGGCAAGGCGACACGCACTTCGTTGCACAGGGCCTCGGCGATCCAGCCGCGTTGCTCCAGCTCACGCCAGGGCACGTCATATTTCTTGGGGCCGATCAAGCTGAAAACGTCTTCTTCGCGGCCGTCTTCACGAATCAGTGTGGCGGTCAGACCGAGACGGCGGCGGGCCTGGATGTTGGCCGTCACGCGGAAAACCGGGGCCGGCAGCAAATGCACTTCGTCGTAAATGATCAGGCCCCAATCACGCTGATCGAACAGCTTGAAGTGAGGAAACTCGGAATCTCGGTCGGGGCGATGCGTCAAAATCTGATAGGTCGCGATCGTGACCGGCGCGATCTGCTTGGATTCGCCGGTGTATTCGGCGATTTCTTTGTCCTGGATGTCAGTCTTATCGAGGATTTCGCGATGCCACTGCTTGACGGCGGTGATGCTGGTGGTGAGCACCAGTGTGTTGCGTTGCACGAGCGCCATCGCGGCGATGCCGACAATGGTTTTGCCGGCACCGCAGGGGAGTACAATGACGCCGCTGCCGCCGCGGACGTCGCCGCCGGCGTGGAAGACCGCCGCCGCGTCGTGCTGGTAATCCCGAACGCGAAACGGCAACCCAGAGCGGGCCAAGTCGCGCAGGTTGACGGCCAGTGCAGCGCCTTCCGTGTACCCGGCAAGATCCTCGGCCGGATAGCCCACGGCGATCAGACCCTGTTTCAGCACGCCGCGATGAGCCGGTTCGATCAGAAAACTGGTGGCATCCAGCCGCTCACCGAGGTATTCGCGCACCTTGGGCTGCCTCGCCAACTCCTCCAGAAGCGGGTGATCCAGGCAGGTCAGGCGAAGTTTGTCTTCAAACCTCTCCAACTTGACCAGACCGTAGCGACCGACCAGCTCGGTGATGTCGGCCAGCAGGTTGGCGGGAACGGGGAATTTGCTGTACCGGCCCAGAACGTCGACCATCGTCTCGGCTGTCAGGCCGGCGGCGGCGGCGTTCCACAGCGAAAGCGGCGTCAGGCGGTAAGTGTGGATATGCTCCGGACTTTTCTCCAGCTCGGCGAACGGCGCCAGTGCGTCGCGGGCCTCGGCATAACGGGGATTATCCACCTCCACCAGGACCGTGCGATCTCCTTGCACGATCAGGGGATTGCTAGGGTCGTACTGCATTGTTTGACTGTTCCTTGCCTTTGGCCTCGCATCACACCGGAATTTACCAGTGTAGTGGCTTCCGGGGGCGGGTGCAAGGTGAACTGGGGAAGGATGAGGGATGAAGGATGAGGGATGAGGGATGAGGGATGAGGGATGAGGGATGAAGCGTAGGGGCATCGGAGGCGTCTGTGGAAAGGCAACAGCAACGACTGTCTTTCATCCTTCATCCCTCATCCCTTGCTTCCGGCCCTCGAGCTGAAATGACACCGTCATCGCCGAGCCGGCCGGGCCCTGGACCAGCTGCGCCGTAACGGACCACCTTGACGATCCTCGAATTCGGAAAAATCGAGGCGTAAAACTTGGCCGCTTCTTCAGCCTGGTGATCGAACCACGGGAAGGGGGTGATTTTTTGGATTGGCATGGATTGTCCTCCGCTTGGTGGAGCCCCCTGCTGCAGGCGGGGTTTCAGAGCAGAAATCATACCACTACTATCACGGCCTTCACGACGACCGGCAAGAGGAACCACCCACGACTATCCCGGAAGCTTGTACAACGGTGACGACCTCAGCGTCCAATTTGAAAGACTCGTAGGCGATTGAGGTCGCTGCGGGGCACTATATTGGTATAACCTCCTTCCTTCGAGGGCGCTGCCATGACCGCAAAAGCCGAAACGCTCCTGGATCATCTTCGTCGGCTGGTAGCCCCAGCCGCCCTTCGCTCCGCCTCCGACAGGGCGCTGCTTGCTCAATTTGCCCACGACCGCGACCAGCCGGCCTTCACCGCTCTAGTGGCCCGGCATGGGCCGATGGTGCTCAACGTCTGTCGCCGGGTGCTTGGCAACGCCCAGGCGGCCGAAGACGCCTTCCAGGCCGCTTTCATGGTGCTGGCGCGAAGGGCGTACTCAATTCGTCGACGCGATTCCCTTTCCGCCTGGCTTTACGGCGTCGCTTACCGCGTGGCGCAGAAGGCTCGGCGAGCCGGCCTGCGCAAACCGACTTGTCAGAGACTAACCACCGGTGCTCCCGTGCTGGACCCTCATCCTGACCCGCTTGCGGAATTGACCGCCCGCGACTTGCTCACAGTGCTGGAAGACGAGGTGCAGCGGCTGCCCAAGCAGTATCGGTTGGCGGTGGCCTTGACTTGCCTGGACGGCCTCAGCGTCAAGGAGACGGCACAGCGGCTTGGCCTGACCGAAAGTGCCGTCAAGGGACATCTTGAGCGAGGCCGGGCAAGGCTGCACGCACGACTTTTACACCGGGGTTTGACACTGGCGGCGGGGCTGAGCGTTGTGGAAGCAGCGCGAGGTTGTTTGTGGGCAGGGCCAGAGAGGTGCCTTGTGAGCAACACGGTCAAGGCCGGAATGGCTTTTGCTGGATATTCAGGATCGCCGCTCATTGGTGTGTCCCCGGAGGTGGTGAAATTGGCCCAGGGTGTTTTGAAGGGGAGCGCTGTGCTAAAGCTCAAAGTGGTTCTGGGGCTGACACTGGTAGTGGCCGTAACCGCTCTCGGAGCGCGGTTTGGCGCCCTCGGCTGGCGTTTCCAACGGACAGGCTGCCGCGGCCAAGGGCGTTGTCGTCCAACCCCAGCAACCAAAGGCTCAAGAGGGCAAGCCGCGGTTGGATCAATTCGGCGACGCCTTGCCTGCCGGAGTTGTGGCTCGCCTGGGCACGGTTCGATTCCGCCATGAAGGGGAGGACGGGCATTTGGTTTTCTCGCCAGACGGCAAGATCCTGGTGGGAGCGACGCGATCCGGGGTAAGCGCTTGGGACGTGTCCACTGGCATTGAATTGTACCGTTTGCCCTGGGGCGTCCCCGCCATTTCCGCTGATGGCAAGACGTTGGGAATCTGGGACATTCAGGAACTCCGCCTGTGCGAACTCCATTCCGGCAAGCAGCTTCGCAAAGTTCAACTGCCCAAAGTGGATATAAAGGACGGACCTCCCTCTCCTACCCACTGCTTGTGCTTCGCGCCGGATAGCAAGACATGTGCCGTGGCACGCGGTAAATCTGCCTTTGTCATTGAGGTGGCTTCCGGCACCGTTGTGGCAACTTTGAAAACCGCATCTCTCAGAATCTTGTCCTTCGCTTTTTCGCCTGATAGCCGCGCTTTGGCCATGTCCACGGTAAAGCCGAACGTCCAGTTTTGGGACATCGCTACAGGCAAGATTGTCGGTGTTATCGACCAGCCCCCGTATATAATCGCTGGGCACGTCGCCTATGCGCCGGACGGCAAGACGCTGGCGTGGACCAGAGGCTTGGAAACTTTTCTGTCAGATCCCGCAACGGGACAAGAGCTATGTCGCTTGACCATGAATCCGGCCGGTTCCAGACCTGTCCTCAATGGCAAATGTTTGCTGTTCACGAAAGATGGCAAGACGCTCGCCGAAGGCCATGAAGACGGCAGTGTCATCTTTTGGGATGTGGCGTCGGCCAAAGTGCGCTTGACGCTCAACGTCGGCTTACCCTTCCACTCGATGGCCATGGCGCCGGACGGCAATACGGTGGCGATAGTGCCGGAGCAGTCAAGTGTGGTCAAGCTTTGGGATGTCGCTTCGGGAAAGGAACTGCATACGGCATTCCAGGGCGACCATTGCTGGGAGGTTTCGCAGACTGGCTTTTTCGCCTGACGGCAAATCGCTGTTTTCAAACGATTATTACTCGCAAATTCGCCAGTGGGACACTGCGACCTGGAAATTGGCCAACGTCTTCGCTCTGGAGCCGCCACAACTCTCTGCCATTGGCCGGGTTGCCAAGTTTTCAATCTCTCGCGACAGCAAGCGACTGGCCTGGCCCCAGACTGGAGATACCGTTCGCATCTGGGACCTTGCCAACAACAAGGAAGCGTCGGTAATCAAGGTTTCTGACACCAAGGGCGTGGAATCGGCAACATTTTCCCCGGACGGTGCAAAACTGCTCACCTGGGACGCAAAACCCGGCAAGGGAGGCAGGGGTTTCACCAAAGAAGGAGTGCGACAGTGGGATTTATTGACGGGGATGCCAGAGCAGAAGTGGAAGTTTGCCGGCGACAACATTTCTTGGGAGGTTATTGTTGCTCCCGACGCCAAGGTTGCGGTCTTTGCCAAAGGCGACAACATGGTTTGCCATGATGTACTTTCCGGACGAGATCGTTGGTCCGCGAATTTGACCGTAAAGGACAAGAACTTTCTGCTGCCCCTGGCGGTATCGGGCGATGGCCGGCTGCTGGCTTCCGGGGATACCGGGTTCGGCCAGGCCTGGGCGCTGCGGATTTGGGAAATGGCGACCGGCAAGGAGATTTTTGAATTCCACGGGCACGATTGCAGGGTGACCGTTGCTGGGTGGTCCCCCGACGGCTGCTTCGTGGCCTCCGCGGTCGATAGCCACTTCCCGACCCACCGCCCTGACCCTCGTGTCAAACAGACCAACACGGTGCGTTTGTGGAATGCGCTTGCCGGGACGGAGCTAGCAGTCTTTGACAACCTCCCGGCGGATGTCAAAAGCCTGAGCATCTCCCCCGACAACACCTTGCTCGTCGCTGGTCTGCGCGACAGTACCATCGTGGTTTTGGATATCAGCAAGCAGGTCAGTGCCGCAAAAGGGGTCCCAAAACAGTTGTCGGCAATGGAAATGGAAAACTGCTGGTCGGCCCTCGAAGGCGATAATGCGGCCAAAGCGCATCAGGCCACATGGAAGCTGATCGTCGCGGGGCAGCCGGTTGTCCGCATGCTGGAAACCCGCCTCAAGCCGGTCGCCGTGGCGGACCCTGTCAAGATCCAGCAGTGGATTGCCGACCTGGAAAGTGGCAAGTTTGCCGTTCGCCAGGCAGCAATGAGCGCGTTGGTCAAGGTAGGCGAGCAGGTCAGAGCGCCGCTCGAGAAGGCACGTGCAGGCAACAACCCTCTTGAGGCACGCCGCCGATTGGAGCAAGTCATCAAAGACCTCTCCTTGCCACGATCCGAGACACTGCGGACCATGCGGGCGATCATGGTGCTGGAGAGAATCGGTTCTGCCGAGGCTCGAGGCGTCTTGACGTTGCTGGCCCAGGGAGCGGCGGGGGCATGGGAGACTGAGGAAGCCAAATTGGCCTTGGCTCGACTCCCCAGCCGATAGAATAAAACCATGGCGCGAGTCGAAGGCTACCAGTGCAGTCTACGACTCGTGCGTGCTCTACCCAGCGTCACTTCGGGACCTCCTCATGTGGCTGGCGGTATGCGATGCGGTCCGCCCTTACTGGACAGAGGAGATTCACGAGGAATGGATGCGCAGTGTCCTGGCCGATAGGCCCGATCTTACTCGAACCTGGTTTGGCAGTCGGGCGGCCCGTTTGTGGGGATATTAGGCACGATTGTTGGCGTTCCTTTTGTGACGGCGGCTGGGGTCACGGTGGGCTTCTGCATCGCACGCCGCATTCAGGGTTAACTTCCGGACAAGCCGACAAAGAGCATTATTTCTTGGCATTCTTGGCTTCGGTGACATCCACCTGCAACGCTTGCAATATCTCATGCGTCGCATCGTCCTGCACCAAGGCGATCACGCGCAAGTTGGCGAAATCGAGCGGCCGGTCGGAGTTTGGAAACTGGCGGTTTTTGCTGTTGTAATCTTCCAGGTAGCCGCTGAGTGCCTTGCGCAGTTCATCCAGATCGACGGAAGCGGTGTGCCTGTTGTCCTTGTCCTTGAGCGCGAAGCCGTCCGGGCCGCCCACGAGCTTGCGGACGACCTGGTGGTGGAAGCGCACTTTATTGCCCCCAACGTAACGGATGCTCTCCTCGACCAGCAACAAACGCAGTCGAATATCGGCGCCTGGCTTGGCAAGGTCGGTGACTGACGCCGTGATATCGATCTGGTTGCCTTGTTTGACCGCGCTGGCGGCCAACTTGGCGCCGGTGTCGGATTCGAGCAGCGGCTCGATCACCTGGCGGTATTCCTTGTACTTTTCTTCCGCCTTTTCCATGCTTCCGCCGCCGCTCGCTTCGGGTTTGCCGTTGAAAATGGCTGTCGGGACGCCGCGAACTTTGTCGGGGAATGACTTCGTGTAATAGTCCCAGCGTGCCTCCCCGTCGGCATTTGTCAATGGATCTGGACCGGGAATGTGCAGGTGATACTGGATCAGGACAAGTTCGGCGGGCTTATACGTCTGCTGCAACAAGTCGAAGGCTATGTCGGCGGCGACGCACGGGGGGCATTGGGCGCCCGTGAACAGTTCCAGCACGACAGCGCGGTCGCTATTGGTTTTGCGACCGGTGAAAGAATCTACCTTGAACAGCGGCAGCCTGGCTCGATACTCGCGGTCCAGGATGTGTTCCATCTCGGCGACCTTCCTGGCGTTGCCCTGGGCCACGGCGACGGCTTTCAGCACGCGGGCCTGCCTCTCGGCGGTGTCGCTGGGCAAGAGCAGTTTTTCAAGGCGCGTTGCAGTTTCCAGGGCCAAGGCAGTGTAGGCGTTCTGGGAAACGAGCGCATCAGCGATTTGCGTATTGAATTCCAGCCGCCAAACCCGCCCGTAGCTTGCCGCTGTCTTGTCGGCCCTGGCAACCATGCCGCGGACCTGTTCCACGGCCATTGCGCATTTGGTCGCAGCTTTCAGCATGTTGAGGGCGGCATCAAAAACAGCTGGATGGTCCGCGTGTTTCTCGAAAAATTCCGCATACAATTTTGGGACTTCCGCCAGCGCCTCCTTGTCGGCGTCCGCCAAGGCGGCTTCCTTCAAGAGCCGAGCTTTTTCTGCCGTGTCTTTCATCTGCTGCGCTCGTCGTCGCAGAACCAATCCCTTGGCCGCAAGCCCCTCGGCCTTTTGCATCAAGGGCGGCCGGATATCGCGGTCTGTGAACTTCAGTTTTGCAGCATCTGTCGCGCTGAGAGTTGCGGGAGTGACCCGCTGATTGGCTTCCAAAAACCCTCGTGCTTCCACGGATCCGTAAGGGAAGTCGCCCTCAAATGACCCTTCACCCAGGGTAGGTTCCTTAAAGGAAATCCGAATATGTATGCTCTCGGCAGGAGTTTTCCCCGCCGCATCGGGCGGTGAGGGACGAGGTGTTGGCGATACGACTATTTGCAGGATTTTTAGTCCCGCGAAATCTGAGGCGGTGTCCACCAGGCTCCCCGACTGCTTCCCGTCCTTGGTTTCCAGCTTGATGATAAACCAGGTCTCCTCATAGCCTCGAAAGACGGTGGAAACCTTGTAATTGCCGTCGGGAGGTGCATCGTGCCGCTGCCACTCGCGCTGGATCTTCACGGACGGCGAGGGACGCCGCAGCACCAGCAGCAGCAAGCCGTCTCCGGCCGTCGTCTTGAATTCCTTGGCGGGGGAACTCTTGGGTCCAAGAGGCATGCAAAACTTCAATTCGCCTTTCTCCAGGGAATAGATGCACCGCACAGTGACGTTTTTGTACGGCTCCTCCAACAGGGTTAAGTAAAGCTCCCGCGGCGACTTTCCGGGGTCCAGCTTAAACTTGTACTTGACGCCATTGCCCTCGCCGTCACCGAGAGTCATCTCGTCACCCTTGAAGGAAATCACCATGGTCGAGGGATCTTGCGCGGGCACCTTGCCGTCTGCCTCGCCATCGACCACCTGCCAATCCCCCTGCAAGGCTTTGGCGTCGCCAGGGCCTTTTTCAGGCTTAGTTTGCTGGTAAATCAGATTTGGCAGCGCGTGAACATCCGGAAGCGCCGCCTCGCCTGCCGCTGGGTCCAGCCCCCTGGCCGCGCCGAAACCGAGCAAGGTAACCGTCAACACTGCAACAAATGCCAGCGACAGTTTGGTGATCGTCATGGTCTTGAGGAATCCTATTGCAAGTGAGGCTGCCTGAGCCGATACAGCACCGCCAGCAGCCGGTTTCGCCGCGAAAGCCAGTGCCCCTTGGAGTGCCGCCAACACAGCGGTGTACGGCACCGCTGCACGCGCCGCTTGTGCCGCGGACAGCACTGCCAGACCTGAAGTCGACAACGTGATGCCGCGCCGCACGAGGCGCTGACGCATCAGTTCGCGTGCCCGCGCCAACCGGCTTTTCAGCGTCGGCAACGGACAGCCGAGCCGCTTGGCCGCTTCCACGGCACTCAGGCCGTCCACGTGGCAAAGCACAAACGTCTCGCGGTTTTTCGTGGGGAGCCCTTGCACCTCCTCGTCCAGGATGGCGCCTAGCTCGTGCAGGCTCGCCTGCTGGGCCGGATCAATACCCATCGGTCCTGTCTCCGTGATTGCTTCCATTTTCTCCGTGGAGTGTTCATGCCCGCGCTGGCGGTCGAGGCGCTTTTTCTGCTTTCGCGCCAGGCGAAATGCCACACCGTACAGCCAGCCGGAGATCGACGCTTGTCGCCGAATCGAGCCGGCCTTGCGGGCCAGCACCAGGAAGGTGGCTTGAAAGACATCGTCCACGTCCGGCCCGGCGCCAAGCACCCGCCGGCAAACGCCAAGGATCAAGGGGCCGTGGCGGCGCACGAGTGTCTTGAATGCCAACTCATCGCGATTAGCGACGAAAAGCTGCAGGAGGTTGCCATCGCCCAGCTCCTTGTAATGGCTGGCGCTGACCAGGGCGCACAGCTTCGGTATCAACGTGTCGAAACGGGCCTCAGCCATGATGGCGGTTCTCCCGGAATGATGTTGCTACCAGAATAGTGCCTTTTGCGGGAGGAATGGATGAAAAAAAGTCAAACGGGTTGGAAATGTTTGGCACTCGTTCCCAAACTCCTGTTTGGGAACGCGCCTCTTCCAAACTCCTGTTTGGTCGTGGCGACAAACCCGGCTCAGGCCCAGGCCTTGATCACGTGATAAGGAATGTGGAGGCAGGTTGGATGCTCGGCCGGCAAACAGGAGTTTGCAAGAAAGGCGTTCCCAAACAGGAGTTTGGGAACGAGGGTGAACAGGAGTTTGGGAACGAGGATGAAAATTCTTCGTGAAGTTTTTCTCCGGCGTGCCTCTATATTGGTAGATGCGCCAAGGGAGGGCCAGGCTGTGAAGGACTCGTCGCAAACCGTCACCAGTTATTTGCGGTCGCTATTCGCGGGTCGCCAATTTGAGGGGCTTCGTGATTCCGAAGTCGTGCGCCATTTCATTGAAACTCGGAACAACGATGCTTTTACCGCGCTGGTGCGTCGCCATGGCCCGATGGTCCATTGCCTGGCAGCACGCGTCCTGGGCGATCAGCAGTTGGCGGAAGACGTGTTCCAGGCGACTTTTCTCGTGCTGGCCCGCAAGGCGCGGCGCTGCGCGGGAGCGAATCGCTGCCGGCGTGGCTGCACCGCGTAGCCTTGCGACTGGCCATCAGGGCCAAAAAAAGCCGGCAACGCGACCAGCAACAAGAGGCCACTGTTCCGAGCACGGCGTCTGCCGATCTCCTTGACGAATTGACTGCCCGCGAGCTGCTGACGATTCTCGATGAGGAATTAAACAATCTTCCCGAAAAGTATCGCTTGCCCTTGATTCTGTGCCACCTGGAAGGGCTGACCATGGAACGAGCCGCACAACGCTTGGGTCTGCCTCTTGGCGCATTCCGGGGACGGCTGGAAAGGGCCAGGCTGTGCCTTCGGCAACGGCTGGTCAAACGCGGATTGGCCTTGGGAGCCACTCTTTTTGGTTGCTTGCAGTTGGGGCAGTCCGCTCATGCAATTTCGCCTGTTCTTGTCAAATCCACGGTCAAGGCCGCTCTCACTTGCCAGGGGGCTTCCCTGGCCGCCACGATCTTAGCACAAGGAGTCCTGAACATGATGTCCATCGCAAAAGTTTGCTACGCCTGTTTGGCCGTAATGGTGGTCGGCGCTGTCGGTTCGGGAGCCGGATTGATGGCAATGAACGGGTTTTCCGCTTCGGAACGAGTGCCGGCAACACCGGTTTCCAAGATTGTCGCCAAGGCAGTGCTTCCGGAGCAGGGCAAGCCCCCGGCTTTGGCCAAAGACAATTTCGGCGATCTGCTGCCGGAGGGCGCGACCATGCGCCTCGGCACGATTCGTTGGCGACATAGCGCGGCAGTGCAATTCATCGGCTTCTCCATCGACGGCAGCACAGCCGTCACTGCCGGCGATGACGACTTCGTCCGCGTTTGGGACGTTGCCTCTGGCCGGGAACTGCGCCGTTTTGGTCCAAGGCCAAAGGTTGAGCAAACACTTTATAATTCGATAGGCGAGCCCATCGCGCCTTGCGTCATAGCCGCTGTTTCCGATGACTGCAAGCTCGTCGCCGCCAGATTCGACAGATTCACCGCGTCGATCATCCGTGTCTGGGACGTCACCACTGGCAAGGAAATTCAAACCATTTTGCCCGAAAACGACAGGTTTCGATGCGGGCCCTGGCATTTGCACCTGGAGGAAAGCATTCTGGCTGTCGCTAGCCAGAACGGCCCGGTCCGGTTGTGGAACATCGCTACAGGCAAAACTGACCTCACGTTCGACCCGGGGCCTAAAGAACCTGTCAGGTTGATGGCGGACGCTCAAAGCACGATCCTTTATGCACCCGATGGCAAGACGCTGGTGTCGGTGAATTGCGAGCATTTCAAAGAAGGAATCTTGAACAAGATTACCTTCCGGAATCCGGAAACCGGGAAGGAACTGCACACCATCAAGATGATCGAGCCGGGATTTGGCATTATTTCCCCGGTTTTCTCGCCGGATAGCCAACTGTTCGCTTACGCCACCAGAGATTGCAAAGTCTACCTCCACCAGGCTGGCACCGGTGCGTTGTTGCATGAGTGGAAGATTTCTGTCGAGCCGAGCTACGCTCGTCTGGCTTTTGCTGCCGACAGCGCCAGGCTGTACTCCAAATCTCCCAACCCCGGTCAGGTGTGCATCCAGGAATGGGATGTAAAAACCGGCAAGTTGCTCAGGCGCATGTTCCCGCCCGGCGATGATGAAAAGGGTGAGTTGGACTTCTACATCGGCCATCATGCCGGTTGCCTGGCAACCACTCCCGATGGCAAAAAACTGGCGGTTGGCGGCCGGGGTAACGCTGTCCTGTTTTTCGACCTTACAACCGGCAAAGCACTGCCGCCGCCCGGCCATTGCGCACCATTGCGATTCTTGAGTTACACGTCGGATGGGAAGTCCATCGTGACGCGAAGCTCGGACCTTGCTCTTCGACCGGGTGGCTATAGTACCGTGCAATGCATTTGGGATGCTGCCACGGGCGAGAATATGAAGCAAATCCTGCTTGACCCTGAGAGCAACGACACGACCGGGGCTGAGGGGCGTTACAGGGCGGTTCGCAGTGACAAAGGTTGCATCGTCCTAATCGACAATGCTACTGGCAAGGAAAAAATGGAAATCGCCACGACAGTAGCTGACACCGATGTTTTCTTTTTTTCGGCGGACTACCGCCAGCTTGGCGTTTGGTCGCGGACTGGCGAGGTGACGGTGTTCGACACGGCAACCGGCAAGCGTGTATGGACGGTGCCGTCGAGCGCACCGCCAAAGGCAACCGATCCTGATCATTTCGTGCTGCGGGGCGGTGCCTTCTCACCTGATTGTCACATGCTGGCTCTCGACATTGGCGACGGTTTAGTAAATGTGATCGAGTTGGCGAGCGGGAAGGTGCGTTTCCACCTGGGAAAGCCATACACTGAAGGTCCATGGCATAGGGCGCCAGGTGCGATGAATGCTGGTTTCTACTATGGCACTTGGTGGACGGGCAGTGCAGGCAGTTCCACCGTGGCGTTTTCACCTGACGGCCGGCTGCTGGCATTCGCGGGGCTGGATAATATGCTCCATGTCGTTGACGCGTCTAATGGCCAGGGCGTCGCTCAACTCAAAGGCCACACGGGCATTTTGGGTCCGCTCGCTTTTGCCCCGGATGGCGGCAGGTTAGCCAGCGCCAGCGCCGATACCACCGTTTTGATCTGGGATGTTCGTGGCTTTGGTGTAAGGGCCGAGCTGGTTCCACATTCATTGGGTGCTGACGCCGTCAAAGGTTGCTGGGCCGATCTTGCAGCCACCGATGCGATGGCGGCATTTCGAGCCATCCATGCCTTGAGCGCATCGCCCCAGGAGGCGTTGGCATTGCTCAAAACACAACTTCGTCCTGTTGCCATTGCCGATCAGCAGACGGTCGCCAGATGTATTGAGCAGCTAGGCAGTTCCAAGTTCAAAGTACGCCAAAAAGCCCAAGCAGACCTGCTCGAAATAGGCGACCAGTTGTTGGCACAGCTTGAAAAGGAGTTGTCTGACCAGCATCCTTTGGAAACGCGGCAACGCTTACTCGAATTGCAAGCCAAGTTGGCACCAGCCGCATTGACGGGTGAAAGGCTGCGCCAGGTTCGGGCCATCGAGGTGCTGGAGAGGATTGGCAATCGAGAGGCCAGTGCGTTGTTGCAATCGCTAGCGGCCGGTGCTACTGGCGCTACGGCGACCATTCAGGCGGAAGCGGCATTGGTGCGATTGCGCAAGTGACTCTGCGCGGTGCCGTTTACCACCTTTCTCCGTAGTCGTCTGGACAACAGTTGTTCCAACAACTATTATGTCAACATGGCCCGTACCCTCGAAATCACCGCCGACCCCGCCCTCCGTTTCGATTCCCTCGAACAGCAAGTCTTTCTCAACCTATGGCGAACCTACGACCGCTTGCGAGCCTTGGAAGACGAGCTCTTCGGCCAATTTGATCTGACGCCGCAGCAGTATAACGTGCTCCGCTTGCTCCGCGCCAAACACCCCGCGACGATCCATACGCTTTGCCTGGCCGACCGCCTCGTGTCGCGCGCTCCGGACATCACGCGGATGCTCGATAAGCTGGAACGACGCGGCCTGATTGACCGCCACAGGCCGCCGGACAATCGTCGCGTAGTCCAGATCGGCATCACAGCCGCGGGTTTGGAGCTATTGGCCGAGATTGCCCAGCCGCTCCGCCAGTGTCATCGCCGTCAGCTTGGCCATATGCCGCCCGCGTCGTTGAAAAAACTTATCAATTTGTTGCACGCTGCCCGGCTTCCGCATGAAGCCGAAGGCAGCAGCTTTAGGTGAACTACCCATGACCCACACAGAACCCGACGTTATCGTCATCGGCGGCGGCCCGGCCGGCTCGACCGTTTCGACGCTCATCGCCGACAAGGGCTATCGCGTCGAGCTGTTCGAGCGCGAGCACTTTCCGCGCTTCCACATCGGCGAATCGCTGATCCCCGAAACCTACCGGGTGCTCAAGCGGCTCGGCATGCTCGACAAGATGAAGGGCAGCCACTTCGTCAAGAAATACAGCGTGCAGTTCGTCAACGCCACGGGCAAGCTTTCCGAGCCGTTCTACTTCGTCGAGCACAAGCCGCACGAATCGTCGCAGACCTGGCAAGTTCGCCGCAGCGAATTCGACCAGATGATGCTCAACAACGCCCGCGAACATGGCGTCAACGTTCACGAAGGGATACGAGTGCTGGAGGTGCTTTTCGAGGGCGAGGCCAGCGCGCCGTCGGCGTGCGCATCGTGGACGAAAGCGGTGCCGAGCGCGAGGTGCGGGCCAAGGTGGTCGTCGACGCCAGCGGCCAAAGCTCGATGATCATGAATCGGCTCAAGCTGCGCGAATGGGACCCTGTGCTCAAGAAGGCCGCCCTGTGGACCTATTGGAAGGGCGCTCTATCGCGACACCGGCCAGGACGAAGGCGCCACCATCGTCATCCAGACGGCAGCCAAGCAAGGCTGGTTCTGGTACATCCCGCTGCACGACGACATCGTCTCCGTCGGCGTCGTGGCAGGCTACGATTACCTCTTCAAGAACCGACCCGGCAAGGACCACGAAACGATCTATTTCGAGGAAGTCGCCGGCTGCCCCGGCGTGAAGCCGCGCATCGCCAGGGCCCAGCGCGTCGAGCCGTTCCGCGCAGCCAAGGAGTATTCCTACCGCTCCACCAAGGCGGCCGGCGACGGCTGGGTGCTGGTCGGCGATGCCTTCGGGTTTCTCGATCCGCTCTATTCATCGGGCGTGCTGTTGGCCCTCAAATCCGGCCAACTGGCGGCCGACGCCGTCGCCGAAGGGTTGGCCAACGGCGACACCTCGGCGGCGCAGCTCGGCAAATGGGAAGCCGATTTTGGCCGGGGCATGGACCGCATGCGTCGGCTGGTGTGCGAATACTACGACGGCTTCAGCTTCGGGCGGTTTGTCAAGAAACATCCGGATTTGAAGGGTTTCGTGACCGATGTGCTGATCGGCGACGTGTTCAAGGACGACCTGGACGTGCTTTGGCCGCTGATGGCTGAAATGCGGGCGGCCCCGTCCTCCTGACCGACAAACCCTCGTGCCCAAACTCCTGTTTGGGCACGTTCGAGGTCGAAATCATTGATTATCACTAGGAGGAACCCATGCCCCGCCGCAGCCAGAAAATGCCTCCGGTTCATCCTGGGGAAATCTTGTTAGAGGAATTCTTGAGGCCGCTTGGCATCACTCAATATCGGCTTGCGAAGAACGCCAGCGTACCCCCCCCGGCGCATCAACGAGATTGTCCGCGGCACTCGGTCCATCACGGCCGATACCGCGTTGCGCCTGGCGCGTCATTTTGGCACGTCGGAACGCTTTTGGCTGAATTTGCAGGCGAGTTACGACCTGTTCCCCGTTTGTCGTGGAGTTGGAAAAGGACTTGGCGTCGAGGAAGCAGCGGCTGGACGTGGTGGTCGTCCGCCGCGGCGGGGGCCCATTCCGGGGACGTCTTCCCGATGGTCTTGAAGATTTGGCACCGCACAATTTGATCACGTTTAAGTCACACCACGATGCCCTCAACGACTGGGCATTGAAAGAGCTGACCGGCCATTACGTAAACTACCGCAAGCAGTGCACTCCACGAGGTCAGCCGCTTCTGCCCGAATCCGACTTCCGGCTATTTGCCGTGTGCAGCCGGTTTCCGCAAAATCTTGCTGACAATTTGAGGTTGGAGTTGGTGAAGCCCGGCGTGTACAATCGCCAGCGTGGCACTGATCGGATACGTGTCATTGTTGCCGGCCAGGTGTCCAACGAGCCGCAATACGCGCCTTTTCAACTGTTCAGCGCATCAGTGGACAAAGTGGAGTATGGAGCAGGCAACTACCAGCAGCGCTCGGAGGACGCCAATTCGCTGCTAAGCAACCTGCTTGACAAGTATCGAGGGGAGGGTATAAGCGTGTCGTACACTATGGCTGATTTCCGGCGCGAAGTTGTCAAAGAGCATTTCAAGGACTTGACGCTGGAGGAACAGCGTCAGCTTGTGCAAAACCTGACACCCGAGGTGCGGCTTGCCGGCCTGTCCCGGGAGGAGATTGCCAGGTATTTGGAGAAATTGCAACCCGAGCAACCAGCGCGAAAGCGCAAACCAGGCCGGAAGCCATGATCTTTGCCCTCGTGAATCAGGGAATTCCCAGCAACTTCTGCGTCTGCAAGCTGAGCCGCCAACGCGGGTGCTTCAGGCAATACTCGACCGCCAAGCGTGTGTTCCGCTCACGCTCAACGCCATCCATGGGCTGCAGCACAAAGTGCCGAAAGTCCCACGATTCAAACAATTCGGGTTCCGCTCCAGGTTGAGGAAAAATCACCTTCAGTTCGTGACCCGCGCAGCACGCATTCGACGCCGGCCTTGGGGCTGACGCAAATCCAATCGATGCCGCGCGGGGGCAGCCGTGTGCCGTTGGTCTCGATGGCAATCTCGAAGCCGCGTGCGTGCAGGGCGTCGACCAGGGCTTGATCCATCTGCAGCAAGGGCTCGCCGCCCGTGCAAACGACCAGCGGCCGGATACCGGCTTCGCTATGCGGCCAGCGAGCCGCCACGGCGTCAGCCAAGGCGTCGGGCGTCGCAAAGTGGCCGCCGCCCGGCCCGTCCGTGCCGACAAAATCGGTGTCGCAGAAATAGCAAATGGCCGAGCGCGGTCCTGCTCGAGGCCCGACCAAAGATTACATCCGGCGAAGCGGCAGAAGACGGCCGTGCGCCCGGTATTGGCGCCTTCGCCTTGCAGAGTGTAGAAGATTTCCTTGGCCGCGTAGCTCATCCGTCCATTATAGCAGCAAAACCGATATTGACCCGAAGCGTCGGCGAGGTCGCTAAAATCCGCGCTTACGCTTCGGGTTGGTATCGGTTTTCTTACTGCTGCTTCGTTGGCAACCCCTTTTGGTTCAGCCAGGTGTCGAAAAACCCTACAAAGATACGGCCTGTCGCTTGTTCGACATGAGCCTGGAATTGCTTCGACGACACTCGTTTTCCGCCGAATTGCATGCCGAAGTCGTCCATGGCTTTGTCGAAAACCGCAGGGCCGACGTCCGAACGCAACTCGTGCAACAGGATCACACCCTTGCTCGATGCCGCCTTGTACCAGTTGTCGTTCATGGTGCTGAACTTGAGGTTCGCCAGGGCGACGTCAAGGTTGGCGTTTTTGTAACTGGTGCGGAGGGTGGCGACGGCACTGTCGAGCTTGGTGCGTGCGGCCTTGGGATCGTCGCCGTTCTTGATCGCTGCCTTTTCCGTGGCCACCAGCCGTTCATAGTCGGCAAAGGCCAGAGCCAGCCAGATGTCGCCATCGCCCTGGGGCAGCAGCGTGCCGCGCCAGGCCGGAACGGTTTCAGCGCCACCGCCGCCACCCTTCTTCTTACCCTTCATCGCACCCGCGGCCGGCTTGGCCCCGGCAAGCATCTGCGCTTGCACGCCCATGTCGCTGGGAGGCGCCATGGTGCCCAGCACCGTCCAAGGATTGGAAACAAGGGGTTTGATCTCCGGGTACTTCTCTTTTTCATCGGGGCGAGGATTCCACGTTTTGCCGGTGGCCGAGCCGAAAAGACACCAGCTCTTCATTTCCTTGGCCATGGCCGTGGTCGTGAACTTGGCATCGCACGAGGTAGGCAAGGAAATCGACGGCAATGAGAAAGCGCGCTTGGCGAATGCCACGTCGATTTTGCCCTTGCTTTCCTGATAGAGGTTTTGCCATTTGATATCGCGTGACTGCGCCTTAAAGAGAACCTTCTCCGGCCTGGCCTGGTGCTTGGAATCGTCTCGAGCCGCACTTCCATGTCCTTGACGTTGTTGCAGCCCCAGTAGAAACCAGGCGTGTCGCCGAACCACTCGTTTTTGCTGGAGCGCCAAAGCTTGTGCTTATAGGTGCCCAGTTCGAACAAGGCGATTTCGTTGGTATTGATGTCGGCCAGCATCCATTCGTTGGTGTACAGGCCGTTGTTGTCCTTGAGCAGGATGTCGACAGCCATGTCGATGGTGTCGGCATACTGAATCGCCTTGCGGATGCGCGAGGCGCAGGTCATGCCCGTGGCGTCAAACTTGGTCTGAGTAATGGTCGTTTCGTTGATGAGGATGCCGGCGTCGTTAACGTAATAATCCATGCCGCTTTGAATACCGCCCGGGTAGCTGCACATGGTGAAGCGATGGCCTTTGGTCGGCTGCACGTCGAGCCACACATTATAAAAACCGACTCCGTAGAGGCTGGGCCACATGGTGACGTGCCCGAAAACGATTTTGCCGTCGGCAGTGGCCGGCCCAGTCGCGGCGAAGGCGCTGCAATGCTCACCGCCGGATTTCGGCTTGGGCATCGGCTGCGATTCGGGGAAGATTTTCGATTCCAGGCCAAACGGCGTGGCCGCATTGGCCTCTTCGAGCGTGTCAATTTCGGCCTGACAGTTCAGGATGACGATATCGACCACATCCACGGCCCGGCCGTCGAAGCGGGCCCCAGCCGCCGTGGCGCCGTCGGCGATGCCCTTCATTTCTTCAATCGTTTCCTTGTCGAACTTGCGCAGGAAGAGAGCGTTGGCGAACATGCGCACCGTCTTCCAATTGTCGGCGGGGTTCTTGTAGTTGAGGACACTGGAATAGCAGCGCAGATGAGCCGCGATATCGGCGGCCAAGAGCCGGCCGTGCTGATAGCCTCGCTCGTAGGGCTCGCCCTCGATGTGCAGCACGATCCAGCCGTTTTGCATGTAGCGGTAGCCCTTGTCCCAGCGGAAGACGGTTTCCGGAGCCGCGGTAAAGGACACGGCGGGCTGTTGGGCCAACGCCGGAAATAGGGCAATCAGAAGAACGAACGACGGCAGAATGAATTTCCGCATGACTAACCTTTTGCAAGGAGGAATGGGACCAAGGAGGCTCCAAAAAAAAGGGGACAGGCCCGATTGTACGAATCGGCACAGGCTGGAAGCCTGTGCTACTTGTAGCACAGGCTTCCAGCCTGTGCATTTCCGGCAACGGGGCCTGTCCCCCTTTTTTTGGAGCTTCCAATCACTTCGCGGTTTCCCGCGCCTTTTTGCTGGCTTCCTGGAGAGTTTCAGCGGCGGCGTGAGGTGCTGCCAGCGCCCTCAGCACGGCCGGCCTGGTGGCCGGATTGTCAAACCAGACCCAAACGTCGGCAATACGAAGCCATTTCTGGGCTAAATTGCGATGTACCTCAACCCTGTTGACCTCACGCAGGGCAAAGCGCTCGGAAACAAGCGGCCACAATCCGCGATCCATGTACAGAAACCGCGTCGTCAGGCGGTAGTTGCACGTAAAAAAACGGTGACCCCAGCGCACCATCTGCACCAGCCAGACGGCACCGGTCAACCCGGCAAACGTGAACTGCAGCCAGCCGCGCTCCGGCACCCACCAACGGACGCCGCAAAAAATCAGCACGGTCAAGCCGCCGCATACGGCAAAGCTGGGCACCATCGCTCGGCCCGCGTAGGATCCCCACCATAGATCAACTTCCTCGCCCTGGCGCTCAGCCGCTTTTTGGCTTGCGGAGCCCGATGGCACGGCGATCAAACCGCGGTTGGGGGGAGCCTGATTCATCACGCATAGTTTAACAAAGACTGGCGGGAGTGCAACCGCTGCTCTGAAAATGTTCGTCGTCGGCGCCGGCAGGGATACAACGACATCGTGTTTCCGGCATAGTGGAATCCGACGTGGCATTTTTGTAGGACGGCCTTCCCAGGCCGTCCCAGCCGCTACGGACGGCCTGGGAAAGCCGTCCTACAGATGTTAGCCAACCAGGGAGCGATTCAATACCGCCATGGATGAATTCAGTCCGCGCCGCCAGCGCCTCGCGGCACACTTGCCGAGGAAGGTCTCGACCTGCTGGTCGTCAGCCATCCGGTCAATGTCAGCTATTTGACCAACTTCAGCGGCGATAGCAGCTGGCTGCTCGTCAGCCGCGACCACGCATTGCTGGTCAGCGACGGCCGTTTCACCGACCAGCTTGCCGAGGAATGTCCCGGCCTGGCGCTGCACATCCGGCCGCCCTCCACGACGCTCCAGGCCGTGACCAGCGAAGTGATTGCCAAGCTCGGTTCGAGGGCCGTCGGTTTCGAAAGCGCCCACCTGACCGTGAACGATTTCGAGACGCTACGGCAGGCCGCCCCGACGGTGCAGTGGAAAGGGGCGCCCGACCGCGTCGAAAAGTTGCGTGCCGTCAAGGATGACTCGGAAATCGAGCAAATTCGCGAGGCGATCCACATTGCGGAGCGGGCTTTTGCCATGTTCCTGCCGATGCTGCGGGAGCAGGATTGCGAAAAGGATTTGAGCGACGCGCTGGAGATGTATGTTCGCCGCGCCGGCGGCCGCTGCACCAGCTTTCCGTCGATCGTGGCGGTCGGCCCCCGTGCCGCGCTGCCGCACTGCCCGCCGTCGCAGCACCGCGTTGCGGAGGCGCCCTTGCTGCTGGTCGACTGGGGCGCATCCGGCCGCTTCTACAAAAGCGACTTGACACGAGTTTTGATGCCCCGTAGAACTTCAAGGTTTTCCAGTGTCGCGCCGGCGGGTCCTAAGGTGGAGCCCAAGCTCCGCGAGGTGTATGACGTGGTGCTGCGTGCCCAGGCGGCGGCGATCTCGGCGCTGCGGCCGGGAATCAAGAGTGGCGAAGTGGACGCCGCTGCCCGAGCGGTGATTTCCGACGCCGGGTATGGGGATTATTTCATTCACAGCATTGGCCACGGCCTGGGAATGCAAGTGCATGAAATGCCCATCATGCGGCCAAACTCGGAAAATATGCTCCAGGCGGGCATGGTGGTAACCGTGGAGCCGGGCATCTACCTGCCGCAGTGGGGCGGCGTGCGGATTGAAGATGATGTGCTAATCACGCCGGACGGGCACGAGGTGCTGACCCACTTGCCCAAGGATTTGCCGGCGATGTTGGTGGAAGCCTAATGGAGAACGACGTGGCTGAAGAGGTTCCGAACCCTTTCGACGTAAATACCGTCAGGCAGCTCGTCGGCTTGATGAGCAAGCACGATCTGTCGGAAATCGACCTGAGCGTTGGCGATCAGCGCATTCGCCTTCGCCGCGGTGCTTTCAAGACGACCGTGACGAACCTGGCGCCGCTGCCTGCCGTGGCGGCGCCGCCAGCCTCCGCCGCAGCACTTGCAACCAAGCCAGCCGGCTCGGAAACTCCCGCGGCCCCCGCCAAGAAACTGATCGACATCAAAAGCCCGACACCCGGCACCTTCTACTCCCGTCCCAGCCCGGACGCCGACGTATTTGTCAAGGTGGCGCGCGGGTGGAGGCCAAGACCGTCGTCTGCCTGATAGAAGCCATGAAGCTGTACACCGAAATCCAGGCCGAGTGCTCCGGCGTCATCACCGAAATCCTGGTTGAGAACTCCCAGCCCGTGGAATTTGATACGGTGTTGTTCCGAGTCGATCCAACGGTTTAGAGGGTCGAAAAAAGGGGTCAGGCCCCGTTGTGCGAAGCACCCTCCGGGCCGTTCCGGCAACGGGGCCTGACCCCTTTTTTTCGACCCTCCCAGCAGTCTTCATTATGTTTCAACGCATCCTGGTTGCCAACCGTGGTGAAATCGCCCTGCGCGTCATCCGGGCCTGCCGGGACCTCGGCATCGAGGTCGTGGCCGTCTTCAGCGAGGCCGACCGCGGCGCGCCCTATCTCGACCTGGCCGACCAGGCCATCTGCATCGGCCCCGCGCCGTCGGCCGAAAGCTATCTCAAGATCCCGCGCGATCATCAGCGCGGCCGAGATCGCCAACGTCCAGGCCATCCATCCCGGCTACGGCTTCCTCTCCGAAAACGCCGCATTTCGCCGAGGTCTGCCGGGCCTGCAACATCGAATTCATCGGCCCGCCGCAGGAAGCGATGCGGCTGCTGGGCAACAAGAACGAGGCCCGCAAGCTTGCCAAGCAGGCCGGCGTGCCGGTGGTGCCCGGCAGCGAAGGGCTGATCGACGACCGAAGCCGAGGCTCTGCAAGCTGGCCCACGAGATGGGCTATCCCGTGCTGATCAAGGCGGCGGCCGGCGGCGGCGGCCGCGGCATGCGCGTCGCCCGCAACGACATCAGCCTGCAAGCCGGCCTCAAGGCCGCCCAGCAGGAAGCCGAGAACGCCTTCAAGGACGGCAGCGTCTACCTCGAGAAATACATCGAGCAGCCGCGGCACATCGAGGTGCAGATCCTCGCCGACCGCCACGGCAACGTCGTGCACCTTTGGGAGCGCGATTGCTCGCTGCAGCGCCGCCATCAGAAGCTGGTCGAGGAATCGCCCGCCCCGAACCTGCCGCCGGAAGTTCGCCAACGAGATTTGCGAGGCGGCGGTGCGCCTGGTCAAGGCGGCCGGCTACCACAACGCCGGCACCTGCGAGTTCCTGGTCGACAAGGACAACAGCTTCTACTTCATCGAGGTCAACGCCCGCATCCAGGTCGAGCATCCGGTGACCGAGCTGGTGACCGGCATCGACCTGGTGCGCGAGCAGATCCGCATCGCCGCCGGCGAGCCGCTGCCGTTCACGCCAGGAAGACATCGTGCATCGCGGCGCGGCCATCGAATGCCGGATCAACGCCGAGGATCCCGCGGCCGACTTCCGCCCGTCGCCCGGCACCGATCACGCGCTGGCAGCCGCCGGGCGGCCCCGGGGTGCGGCTCGACTCGCACGTGACCACCGGCTATCGCGTGCCGCCGAACTACGATTCGCTGATCGCCAAGCTGCTGGTCCACCAGCCGACGCGTGCCGAGGCGTTGGCCTGCATGCGGCGAGCGCTGGCCGAGTTCGTCGTCGAGGGGGTCAAGACGACGATTCCGATCCACCAGGAAATCTTCAATCACTCCGCCTTCATCGAAGGCCAGGTCGATACCACGTTCATCGAGCGGAATTGGCAAAAGGGTTAGGCCATGTCCACAGGCCCTCTGCCAGGCAGTTCTCGATCCGGCCTGGATATACGCCTCGACGACGCCTGCGTCGCGTTCGCATTGCGGCAGGAGCGCCGCCCCTTTTGCCGCCAGTTTCGGCCCCATCAACGATTTCCCGGCGCGCGTGCTGGGCGAGATTTTGCGGCCCCGCCTGGCTGCCTTTGCTGGTCGTGGAAACCGGCGTAGGCAGTGCGTCGGCCGAGCAAACACTCCATTGGCTATTGCAAAAACCGCTGCTCAACCAGGTCGCCTATCGGCCCAAGTTGGTATTGGCGGCCGGCTTTTGCGGAGCGCTGCAAAACGATCTGCGGACGGGTGACCTTGTGCTGGCGACGGATGTGGTGGACGCGGCGAGCGGAACGATCTGGCCGACGACGTGGCCAGGCGAGTTGCCCGCGGGACCCTGGGAGCCGCCGCTGCACCGCGGGCCGTTGGTGACAGTGCCACAACTTGCCGCGACAGCCGAGCAAAAAAATGCGTTGGGCAGAGAGTTTGGCATCTGGCGGTGGACATGGAGTCGGCGCCTATTGCTCGGCTTTGCCGGCAAGCCGGTGTGCCCTTTGGCTGTCTTCGCGTTGTGGTGGATGAGGTGGACACGCCGCTTTCGCCGCGATTGGTGTCGTTGCTGTCGGCAGGCCGCGTGTCGCCCTGGCGCGTGGCCGCGGCGGTGGGTGCCTCACCGCGGCTCATTGCCGAGCTTTGGCTGCTGGCAAAACGATCGCGCCTCGCAGGGCGGCAACTTGCCATTGCGCTGGGAGAATTGCTGACACTGACCTTGCCGTGGGTGGAAAGCTAAGCCGTATGCTCCCATTTTTGGCAAAAAAATCTGGGGCAAAAAAATGGCAATGCGTGGACTCATTTTTTTGCCCCAGATTTTTTTGCCATCACATCGACGATCGATCTTATCGAACTCGGCGGAGTGCCGGAAAACGCCGAAGCGCGGATCCGGTTTTTTTTCGCAAGCCATTTTTCCAAAAAAAGATTTTTGGACTGACCGCCGGAACACGCCGGTGACGGCCTGAATGCGCATTCCATAACACCTGCGTATAACACAGCTTACGCAAATAAGCAACAGCCCGATTTTGGACAGCAAATTGCGTGCCGTTTAAGTCTTCAAGCTTTTTTTGGAAAACGCAAAGATTTGTGTCAAAAAACGAGGGCTTTTTTCGACTAGTTATATTGAGGGCAATTGCTTCCCTTTGAGCCGTCACAGCTCCTTCGCCCCTGGCATCTCCGCGCTGGACGGCAGGCTGAATTGGCCAACCGGTCGCTTGTTCCTCTGCCGAGTCTTGTGTTGCCGCCCGACATCCTGGGAGGGAAGGTCATGCGCATGCTGTTTTCTTTTTTGGTCATTGCGTTCGCCGTCGTGTTCGCGCTGATCAGCGCAAGCAGTCTGGCGCCTGCAAACACCAGCCACCGGCGGTGGTTCAGCAGCCTCCAAGGAGGATTGGAAGGCGGTGGTCGAGGGCAACAACGAGTTTGCTTTCGACCTCTTGCATCAGCTCGGTCAAAAGCCGGGCAACAAGTTCTTCTCGCCCTACAGCATCTCCACTGCCCTCGGCATGACCTACGCCGGGGCCAGGGGAAATACGGCCAAGGAGATGGCTCAAACATTGCACTTTACCCTGGACAACGAGCACCTCCATCCGGCGTTCGGCGAATTGATCCGGAAGATCCAGGGGGGGACAAGAAACGACAATATGAGCTCGCCGTTGCCAATAGCTTGTGGGGCGCAAAGGGCCTCTCCCTAGAGCCTAGGTTCATGGACATTACCCAAACGGACTATCGAGCTGGGTTCGAGACCGTCGATTTTCTGAACAATGCGGAAGGGGCACGCCAGCGCATCAACGCCTGGGTCGAAGACAAGACAAACAAAAAGATTGAGGATCTTCTTCCGCAGGGTCTTATTCGTCAGACAACTCGCTTGGTCCTGGTCAATGCCATTTACTTCAAGGGCGATTGGTTGATGCCATTTCCGAAAGAGGTTTCCAAGCCGGACGATTTCACCATTTCCGGCGACAGCGCCTTTCAAGGTGCCAATGATGCATCGCACCTTCGAGACAAATTACCTCGAAACCCCGGAGTTCCAGCTAGCGGAGCTCATGTACAAGGACAACGAGGTTTCGATGGTGGTAATCTTGCCAAAAAAGCAGGACGGGTTGGCCGAGTTGGAAAAGAAGTTGTCGGCCAAGGCCCTGGCCCAGGCACTGTCAGCCGCCCGGCCTAGGCAGTTGCGAGTGGCGCTGCCCAAGCTCAAGATGGTAGAGGGAATTGACCTGGGCAAGCACTTGGACGCGCTGGGGATGAAAGATGCTTTCGGTGCGGCCGATTTTTCAGGGATCAGTCCGTCGGAATCACTCAGTATTTCGGCGGTGCTGCATAAGGCGTTTATCAACGTTGACGAAATGGGCACGGAAGCCGCTGCCGTCAGCGCCGTCGAGATGAGCATCTCTGAGCCGCAGTCGGACACCTCGTTTCGCGCGGACCATCCATTTTTGTTCGTTTTACGTCATCGGTCTACGACGAGCATTTTGTTCCTTGGGCGGATCCTTGACCCGCGAGGCAATTAATGATTCCTGCCTAGCCAATGAGAAAGCGAGCGGGGTCACGCTATCACCAACATTGAATGGGGATGTGGAAATCATCCAAGACCTGAGTGCAAAAGGAACCGCATCATGTTGAAGCTAACGAAGTTCGTGTTTGGGGCAACCAGGGTGCGGCCGAAGGCCCGTCGTCGCCGCCAGGTGAGTACCCGGCTTGGTGTCGAATTGCTCGAATCCCGCGTGCATCCCGTGGTGGGCGGCGAGGTTCAGGCGCAACTCATCTCGCCAGGGTCGAACCTCGACGGGGTGGTTCAAATCATTCGGGGGACCGTGGCCGATCCTACTAACAGGGGGAGCGGCTCGGAACTGGCCAACCAAACGGAAATTTTGACGGCCAACCACGTGGTTCCCGGAGGTGCCATTCGAGCTGCGTCCTCTTTTCTTTTTCGACCCCTTTGTTTTTCCCCAACATGAGATATGGGCTGGACGGTTACGAGGCACCATCTCCAAAACTGAAAGGATATTACCATGCGTTTGAATACTTGCCGCCGCGCATTTTGCTTCGCTTTGGTATCGGCCGCGGTCGGGTTGGCAAATAGCGCCTTGGGCCAACCGCCATTGCAGCAAATTGGCCAAGAAAAAGAACCCGCTGGCACGGGCATCGACGAGGCGACCGTCAATGCGTACCTCAAGCTCGGTGGGAATTATGGCTTTTGGCCCGAGAACTGGAGCGGCATGAGCGTGGGGCCGACTTATGCAGGTCGTGGCACGCCCGGATTCAGGTTTTTCGCCCAAGAGTTTCCGGCTGCTGCTTTGCCGGATGTCGAAGTCCCATTCTGCCTTGATTTGGCCAAAACTGGAGTGAAAGACATTGACCTGAAACGATTGGCAGCTCTGAAAAACCTCACCAAGCTCAGCCTGATCGATACCAAGATAACCGACTTGGGGTTGAAGGAGCTGAGGCCACTCCGGAATTTGACGGTGTTGTATTTGTCCGGGACTCAAGTGACGGACGAAGGACTGAAGGCATTAGCCCTATTCCAGGAGCTTCGCGTGCTTGACCTCTCCAAAACGCCTGTTACTGATAAAGGACTGAAAGCGGTAGCAGAATTAAAAAACCTTACTTACCTGGATTTTTGGGGCACTAAGGTAACGGAAGCCGGATTATGGGAACTAGCACCGTGCAAGCGCCTTACGGACATCGGCTGGGAGACTAACAAGATCACGGACCAAACCATTCGCATCCTTCGCGACATTGGCTTGCTGCATGCACTTGGCTGTGCGTCAAAGGACGGCGCACGCCGAAATCGGCAGCCGAGGTTACTGTTATGGACCTCCACGGTACGGCGATTACGAATGCATCTTTAGAGCAAGTAAAGCTTTTCACCAACCTTACGGCGCTTAACTTGGGCTCAACGGCGGTCACGGGCCGGCTAACCGCGCTATTTGATTTCAAAGACCTTACAGATCTTGATCTGAGCAACACCAAGCTTACAGATGAAACGCTTAACGAACTTGGTAAGATCCGAAAACTGTCAATGCTTAACCTCAATAACACCGAGATCTCGGCAGCGGGCCTTAAGGAGATTGCTTCTCTAAAAAACCTAACGGTGCTGTGGCTGGTCAATTCCAAACTCGCCGATGGTGGGACAATAATGTTGCGGCGCGCGTTGCCGGGGTGCACTATTTATCCGTTGCCTAAAGGAAAACACGAATGAGTTGGTGGAGTCTGCTCAGGGGATCTGCCTTTTGGGCGGTCCGTTTTGGCTACTGCGTGTTAAGCTTTGAGCTATTACAAGTGACCATCAAAGGAGAAAACCATGGTTCCCAAATTCGCCAAAGTGGTGTTGCGTTGGTCACGAAAAAGGGCAACGGGTTGCAACCGACGCCGATTGGGAGGCATTGCCATGCATTTGAACATTTGTCGCGGAGCTGCTTGGCTGCCGGCCGTGGTGGTCTTGTTTGGCGCCGGCGCCAACGGAATGTGCCAACAGCCATCCCCGGCAACCAATCAGGAAAAACAAAGCGTCAACCAGGACGTCGATCCCGCCACCCGTGCCGCATATGAAAAACTCGGAGCAAGCTACGGGAAATGGCCGGCCAATGCCGCGGGTATGGCATTCTGGCAACTCTACGCTAAGGAGGGGCTCCCAGGTTTCACTTTCGCGCCTGCGCCATTCCCCAAAACAAAGCTTCCTGATGTGCCGGTCCCATTTTGCCTGGATTTGGCAAAGTCACCTTTGAGCGACCAGGATCTTAAACAAATCACCGGTCTTTATCATCTTGTCAAGCTGAGTTTGAGTGAAACGCATGTGACCGACAAGGGCCTTAAGGAATTATCCCGTCTCAAGAAACTGGACCAACTATGTCTAAATAAGACCAACATCACGGATCACGGCCTCGCCGACTTAGTGCCTCTGGAGAACCTTACGATTTTGGACTTGACTAGTACCAAAGTCACGGACGCGGGGCTCAAAAAGTTAGCTACACTGACAAAGCTAAGAGTATTGGATTTGAATTACACAGACGTTTCGGGCGTTGGCTTAGAAGCCTTGGCCGATTTGAAAGACCTGACTGATATCGGTCTTTTCAACAGCAAAGTCAAAGACGACGGTTTCAAGCATTTAGTGGGCTGCCGAAAGCTTTCCACAATCGGAATTGGGCGAACTCTGACTGACAAATCCGTGCAAGCACTTCAGGAGATTGGCCTGCTTCATGCTTGTGGTGGGGCCATTGGGAAGGATTGGGCACGTCCAAAATCGGCGGAGGACGTTGTGTTTTTTGATCTGCATGAATGCAAAGTGACCAATGCCACATTAAAACCGATCGCGGCTCTTAAGAACCTTGAGACGCTTGATTTGGGCTTCACCTTGGTCAAAGGCGGCTTGGACCAATTGCCAGAGTTCAGCAAGCTTGCGACACTAATGTTAAGTGGCACGATGTTAACGGAGAATACCAGCGCACTAGCGCGGTGCAAAGACCTTTCGTCGCTTTACCTGCAACAGACAAATCTCTCGGTTGCGTCGCTAAAAGAGCTATCACAGCTTAAGGCCCTGCGGATGGTGGACTTCCAAGGCTCCGTATTGCCAGCGGATGGAGTGAAGGAGTTGGCTGCGCTGAAAAACCTTAAGTCGCTTTCGCTTATCAACTGCAATGTAACCGACGACCAGATTATTGCGTTGCGGCGTGCCTTGCCGGGATGCACCGTTTATCCGTCACCCAAACAAAAGGGAAAACTGAATTGGTCGAGCCCGCCTAGGGTATCTCCGAGCTTTTAGCGATCCGTTTTTGTTTCGGCGGGGTGGCACACCTGAATGAGCATGGTAACTGACAGCGACAGATTGGGTGGCACGCCCCGCAACGCTGCCAAGATTACAAATGCTCAGAGTCCAAGGGGCGTGCGAGCGTGTTTAATCCAGGGTGTGCCATTTGCCAACCCTTGAGTGGCTCACCTGGCAACGCATTCTCGACCTGAACAGTTAACGACGACAGCCGAGTTTAGGTTGGTGTTCGTAGTCCAGTCGAGCTCGACACGCCCCTTGTCGCTACTCCGGAGTAATCGCGGAGGGGTTACGGGGCGTGCCAGTGCGCCTGGAGACCGGCGAGGAGTAGCGAATGAAAGAGTCGTACAGGGAAGGCCCAGCCAGCCGCCCTGACCCCGAGTCATGCGTGTGCGACCGCAAGGCCGCAGGCGAAGCGTTGACAGGGGCACACACAGGCCAGCCATCGAGCTGCGAAATCACCTCCTTCGGGGTGCCGACGCTGTTGGCACATGCGGAAGGCCACACCGTCTGCGGCGACAATGGCGAGCCGGTGACGGACCCTGCGCAGTCGAAGACCCTGAGCATGTGTGGAAACTCCTTGCACGGGAACCGGGAGATCCCTTCAGCACCCGCCGCTTGTATGGCGGGTCGGCCAGCGAAGGTTTGAAGCCGTACGGCTGGCGTGCACGTTGAGGGGAAGTCGGATGATTGCATAGTACCGGAGAAATCGTCGAACAAAGACATGAGGTCGGCGGAGACGATGGAGGGAAGGCGATCAACGAGGGGGAATACGTTGGAGCCGGCCGCGTCCTGGACACAGTGCCAGACCGACGTGTCGTCCGGTCTGCAACGGGTGCCTGCAAAGCACATGCTTTAAGGCGCAGTACCCGACGTAAGAGCCGTATGCCTTAATTGGGCACGTACGGATCTGTGCGGGGGGCGGTCCGTAAGGACCGTCCCTACCGCGACCCCAATCTGGTGTGCCACCCCGCCGCCTATTATTGGGGTGCTGACGAATCGGCACCGCACCTTGAATCCTCATCTCTTCCCTCAGCAGTTTCCCATCTCGGCGTTTTCTGCCGATCTTCCCTGGCGGCGAGGGCGCGGTCGTGGTCCAGACTCCTTCTTCAACTACTGATTCCAGCAACGCCACGGCCAGCCCTCGGTGTCCAGGCTGCCGCCAACGCGATGAGCTTATTGCCGACTTGCGGCAGCGTCTTCAGCAAACCGACAATCAATTGCTAAAGCTGCGTGACCGGGTTTCACGCAATTCCACCCATTCCTCGATTCCGCCCTCGGCCAATCCTCTGGACGCTCCCAAACCCAACGCCGACAAGAAGCCGAGCGGACGCAAACGCGGCGGGCAACCCGGACATCCTCCTGCCAACCGCCAACGGGTGCCGCGCGAACAACTCGCCGAGCCTCCCATCGACTGCATTCCTAATAACTGCGAGCACTGTGACGCCGCCTTGTCCGGCGTCGATCCGCTGGCGGTGCCGCACCAGGTCACCGAGATTCCGCCGATCTCACCTGAGGTCCGCGAGTATCTGCGGCACACGCTGAAGTGCCCCGATTGCGGCCATTGGACTCGCGGCCAACTGCCCGCCGGCGTTTCCGAAAGCGCCTTCGGGCCACGCTTGCAAGCCCTCATCGGCCTGTGCACCGGCTGCTACCACCTCAGTAAGCGGCAGACCGAGGAATTCTTGACCACGGCCTTGAACGTGCCCATTGCCCTGGGCTCGATTTGCCGCGTCGAGCAGCACCTCAGCGCCGCCTTGGCCGAGCCGGTTGCCCAAGCGCACGAACAATTACGCACTAGCGACATCGCTTACGCCGATGAAACTTCCTGGAAACAACAACCCAACAAGGCCTGGCTGTGGGTCGGCGCCACCGACTCCGTGGCCGTCTTTTTGGTCCGCCCCAAACGCGACCGCACCAGCGCCATCGCCTTGCTGGGCGAGGACTTCCCCGGCGTGGTCGTAAGCGACCGCTATACCACCTACACCGACTTCGAGCGCCGGCAAATCTGCTGGTCGCATTTGGATCGCGACTGGCAAGCCTTCAGCGACCGCGCGGGCCCCTCGCACGAGATCGGCCAACACTTGCTCGATCTTACAGATCAAATGTTTGCTCATTGGCATCGCGTCCGCGATGGCACGCTGGACCGAGATCTCTTCCGCTTCCACATGATTGGACTGCGTCACGACATTGCCTATTGGCTGCGTCGAGGGTCCGAGTGCGCCCACGCGACCACGGCAGGCACCTGCCGGGAAATCCTCAAGGTTGAAGGCGACCTTTGGACCTTCGTGGAGGTGGAGGGCGTCGAGCCGACCAACAACGCCGCGGAGCGGGCCTTGCGGCAAGCGGTGCTTTGGCGTAAGAAGTGCTTCGGCACACGCAGCCCGGCCGGTTCACGCTATGTCGAACGCATCCTGACGGCAGTGGCCAGTTGCCGATTGCAAGGCCGCAACACCTTGGAATACCTCACTGACATTTGCCAAGCGGCCCATGAAAATAAGCGTTTCCCCAGTCTTCTGCCCAAGCCGAGCCATCGGGCTTCAACTTAGATTGGGACATAGATCCTATGAGATATGGGCTGAACGGTTACCACGACGGTAGTCTGGGTGGGTATGAATGAATGAATGAATGAATCCAAGGGCCAGCCGCATCGCGTGAGACGCAATCGTCGCCAATTGTTGTCGTCCGGGCGCAGGCGTTGCCAACCCTTGCCGGTTTCATGTCATGGGGGTGTCCCGGGGGGTTGAGATGAGACGCAATGTGGTGCCCAGGCGTCATGACAGCGGCGTCCATCTAATTCTCTGGCCCCGCAACCGCCCCCGCCGCGTTGAACGTGAACGTGAAGCGATCGGCCCCTCGACACCCTCCTCCGGCGTCAGGCGCTGGTCCTTGTCGCGGTATTCATTCCACACGAGCGTGCCGTCCTCGGTCGCGGCCCAAATGCGCACCGTGTGGCCGCCGAGGAACTATTTGGTGGGCAGCAGCGTCGTGCCCACTGCCGTGGTTGCCGCCCCTGTTTCGTTCGATTGGTGCGGTTGTGACAAGCTGGACGGAATTGACGAGGGACGGCCCCGGGAGCGAATAGCCCCTTCCGTCGCAGCGGAGATTGGGCTACAATGCTCCCCTGGAGGTACGCCAATGTCCGCCGTCGTGAAACCGGTGATGTCGCCCGAAGAGTACCTGGCCGTGGAACGTTTGGCAGATACTCGTAGCGAATTCTATCGCGGCGAAATGTTCGCCATGCCGGGAGCGAGCTGGAAGCACGCGCTCGTGAAAGACAATGTGGCCTACAAGGCGCGCAGCCAATTGGACACCGGGCCATGCCACGTTGTGACGGGCGACCTGCGCGTCAAAATCATGGCCACGGGCTTGTACACCTACCCGGACATTGTTATCGTCTGCGATGAGCCGCAGTTTGAAGACAAGGTTATGGATACTTTGCTCAATCCGCGAACCATCGTGGAGGTGCTTTCGCACTCCACCGAAAAATACGATCGAGTGCGCCAAATTCGACCATTACAAGCAATTGCCGTCCGTCCAAGAGTACGTGCTGGTCGCTCAGGATCGCCCGCATGTCGAGAGTCATGTTCGCCAGGCGGACGGTAGCTGGGCTTTGAAAGTATTCAACGATCTGGGCGGGACTTTCGCGTTCGCATCCGTCCCCGTCCAAATTGCCCTCGCGGACATTTACCGTGGGGTGGCGTCATCGGAAACTTCGGCTCGGTAACCGCCACAGTGGAATCAAGGCATCAGGTTGCCCAGTTTTCGACGGTCAGTCCCGGAATCTGAAGCATGTCCGTGTCCTTCGTATCGAGCAGGTAGCGTCTCATTGGAAAACGTCTTCAATTCCCTTGTCTAATTTTGCGAAGCCGTAGTTGTTGATTTTCTTGAGCCAGTTGTCGGCGTCCGATTCTTCCTGCTGCGTAATCTTGACCGGTTCCAGTGCGTCACACCACCGCACCCAAGCGGCGATGCCTTCGGGACTGTTGTCCCAGCCTTCCTCGGTGTCGGTGTTGAAGGGCTCGGTACTACCGAGCAGTTGGATGAGGACTGCCGTGCCGTCGGGCAAGTCAAGCGGTTGGTTGAGCAACAAGCCGCCATTGCGCACTGTAGCTTTAAGTGTTTTCATGATGATCTCCTTGTGCACCTGAGACGAACAGGAGGCCGTGCCCGTATGATGGCCTGCGACCATTATAGCCGGGGCATTGGCGTTTGTCATAGGGTTGGCCTTTGTCGCCTAGCGGAACGTATCGACTATCCCGCCTTAGCTCCTGCCAACCGTCGACAAATATCCCGCAGCCGGCTGATCTGCTCGACAAGCATCGGCACATCGGCCAGGCTTCGGCTGAAGATCAGGATATAGCCGAACACCGCCAGGATCTGGCCCGGCTCGGCACAGGCCGCTGAGCAGCACTGCATCAGCGCGGTGGCGATGAGACCAAAGGCGAAGACTTCCATCAGTCCGAAATTCAGCGCCATCCGGTCCATGATGCGGAGAGGTTACGCTTGACGGCCTGCACAAGTTCGGTCAATAAGCTTCCTCGGCTGTCACCACGATTCTGGCAATCTTGGCCAGTTTCAGGTTTTTGTTGTGCGCGAGCTTTTGCAGCCGGCGAAATGCCTCGGCCTCGTCGAGTTGAGCGCGTTTCATGATGATGCCCTTGGCCCGTTCGATCAGTTTGCGATCCTCCAGCGCCTGGCGGAGATTGTCGGTCTCCTCGCGCATGGCCCGGAACTCCTTCGAACCTGCTCATGGCGATCGCGATGGCCGGCTCCAGATCTTGCTTTTTGATTGGCTTGACGAGATAGGCGAGAACGTGGTTCCTCTCGGCGCGCTCGATCAGGGCCGGGTCGTGGTAGGCCGAGATGACAATAATGGGCACCGGCTCGCCGGCGTAAATCGTTGCCGCCGCTTCAATGCCGTCCATGTCCGGCAGGCGGATGTCGGTAATGAGCAGGCCCGGCTTTAGGTTCTTGGATTTTTCGATGAATTCGCGGCCGGTGCCGGCCAGGAACAGGACGTGGTAGCCGAGCAGCGTCAGGGTTTCTTCAAGGTATTTCTGCATCAGCTGTTCATCTTCGGCGATTCCGATGCGCAGGGAGCGGTTCATTTTTGTCCTCTCGGCAAAAAAACGTCAATGGCGGTGCCGCAATCCACATCATTGCCCACGGCAATTTGACCTCCATGAGCCTGGGCAACACGCAGGGCGATGGGCATGCCCAATCCCGTGCCCTTGGTTTTGGTGGTGTAAAACGGCTCAAAAATCCGGGTTTTTTGCTCCGCGGTGAGGCCTGGCCCATTATCGGCGATGCGGATGCGCAACGCGGGTTTTTCGCCGATCTGGGACTCCTCGCAAATCACTTTGATTTTCACCGGATCCTTGCTGGCCGCAAGAGCGTTTTCGAAGATATTTCGAAAAAGTTGCTCGATGGGAAAGGGATCGACAAAACAGCGCGTGTCCTGAACGTTGATTTGTTCCTCGACAACGACGACTCGGTCCTGGATGACGGATTGAAGCTGCGTCAAGGCTTCATGCCAGAGCTTGGCGACATCATGCAAGCCGCAGTCCAGCTTCAAAGGTGAAGCGTAGGTGCGCACTTCCTCCAGGAGGTAGTGCAGGCGATCATGCGCTTTCTGGATTCCGTGGACCAGGGTAGCCACCTGGGTGTCCTGGATTCTGCGGGTCAGCATTTCAACGCAGGCCTGAATCTGCTGCAAGGCATTGCGGCTTTCGTGGGCCAAACCGGTCACCATTTGGCCGATGGCTGCCAGGCGCTCGGTTTGCAAGGCCTGCTCCTGGGCGCGCTTGCGCTCGGCGATCTCGTCCAGCAGTTGCTCGTTGGCGCGAGCCAGCTCCAGACGTTTACGGTACAGTTCCACAAAAACCGAGACCTTGGCGCGGAGGATCTCGGGAATGATGGGGGCGAACACGTAATCGACGGCGCCGAGTTCATAGCCCTTGAGCTTGTCCAGGTCGGAAGTGCTGTAGGCCGTCAAAAAGATGATGGGCAGGCGTTCCAACCGGGGCCGTTGGCGGATGAGCGTGGCGGTTTCGAACCCGTCCATTTCGGGCATGACCACGTCCAGCAAGACCAGGGCGAAATCTTCCTTCAAGAGGCAATGTAACGCTTCCCGGCCTGATTTGGCCATCACCAGGTTCTCGCCCAGCGCTTCCAAAATGGTCTGGTAGGCCAGCAGCTTGCCGGGTTGGTCGTCGACCAGCAGTATGTTTACTTTGCCCATAATCGGCTGTCCTAAATCGGCGCGTGTCAATCCGCTGCAAAGTAGGTCCCGCTTGCCGAGCGGGACTTGAGGTTACCGCGACTCAGGTCCCGCTCGGCAAGCGGGACCTACGGCCAATCGGCTGTCCTAAATCGGCGCGTGTCAATCCGCCGCAAAGTAGGTCCCGCTTGCCGAGCGGGACTTGAGGTTACCGCGACTCAGGTCCCGCTCGGCAAGCGGGACCTACGGCCAATCGGCTGTCCTAAATCGGCGCGTGTCAATCCGCCGCAAAGTAGGTCCCGCTTGCCGAGCGGGACTTGAGGTTACCGCGACCCAGGTCCCGCTCGGCAAGCGGGACCTACGGCCAATCGGCTGTCCTAAATCGGCGCGTGTCAATCCGCCGCAAAGTAGGTCCCGCTTGCCGAGCGGGACTTGAGGTTACCGCGACTCAGGTCCCGCTCGGCAAGCGGGACCTACGGCCAATCGGCTGTCCTAAATCGGCGCGTGTCAATCCGCCGCAAAGTAGGTCCCGCTTGCCGAGCGGGACTTGAGGTTACCGCGACCCAGGTCCCGCTCGGCAAGCGGGACCTACGGCCAATCGGCTGTCCTAAATCGGCGCGTGTCAATCCGCCGCAAAGTAGGTCCCGCTTGCCGAGCGGGACTTGAGGTTACCGCGACTCAGGTCCCGCTCGGCAAGCGGGACCTACTGCCAAATCGCAGACGGTCAATTAGCGGTGGAGCCAAACCCGCATGAGCGAGAGCAATTGCTCGCTGTTGACAGGTTTGGCAATATAGTCCGAGGCCCCGGCTTGCAGACACTTCTCCCTGTCGCCCTTCATGGCCTTGGCAGTCAGGGCGATCATGGGCAAAAGGCGAAGCCGGCTGTTTTGGCGAATCGTGCGCATTGTTTCATAGCCGTCCATTTCGGGCATCATGATGTCCATCAAGACGATATCGATGTCGACCACCTGGGTGAGCATTTCGACGGCCGCACGACCGTTGTCGGCGCTGACCACTCCCATGTTATGGCGCTTCCAGCAAGCTGGTCAGGGCAAAGATATTGCGGACGTCGTCGTCCACGACCAGCACTTTCTTGCCGCCTAGCACCTCATCGCTCTGATGGAGCCGCTCGAGCATCCGTTGCTTGGATTCGGGTAGTTGGGTGGTGACACGGTGCAGGAACAGAGCCGTTTCATCCAAAAGCCGCTCCGGCGATTGCACGCCTTTGACGATGATGCTCTTGGCCATTTTGCGCAAGCGCGTTTCTTCCTCCTCGGTCAGTTCTTTGCCCGTGAAGACCACGATGGGCAGTTCCTTGCAGGCGGGCGTGCGCTGGATTTGCTCCAGCAGCTCGAAGCCGGAAACGTCGGGCAGGCGCAAATCGAGCACCAGGCAATCGAAGTTCTGGTTGGCCAGCTTTTCGAGAGCCTCGGCGCCGGTGCCCACGGCGGTGATCGCGATGTCGTCGTGGCCGAGCAGCTCGAGGATGCTCATGCGCTCCTTTTCGTCGTCTTCGACGACGAGTAAGTTCTTGACGCGTGGCGCGGTGAAGCGAATGATGCGGTCGAAGGCATCGTCCAGCTCGTCGGTGGTAAGGGGTTTGACCAGATAGGCAAAGGCACCTCGTTCCAGACCGTGCTGACGCTCTTCCGCCAGTGTGATGAATTGGACTGGAATGTGGCGTGTTTTGGGATCTTGTTTCAAATGGCTGAGCACGGTCCAACCCAGCATGTCCGGCAAGAAGACGTCGAGCGTGATCGCCGTCGGCCGAAAGCGCTGGGCCAGGGCCACGGCCAGATTGCCGCGCATCGCCACCAGGCCCTTGAAGCCCTTGTCGCGCACCAGGCCAAGCAGCACGCGGGCGTAATGCGGGTCGTCCTCGACGATGAGCACGCAGGGATCGCCTGCTTCCAGGGTATCGCGGTCGTCGGGGATCTCCTCGGGCGCGGCCGCTGCCGGAGCCACGGCGTATTCGGCCGCCGGGGCAGCGCTTTCCTTCAGAGCGGCGGTCCCCACGAAGGCCTGAGGGAGGTATAGCGTGAAGACGCTGCCCTGGTTGGGAACGCTGACCAGGCGGATTTCACCACCCAGCAGGGTGGCCAGCTCGCGGCTGATGGCCAGCCCTAAACCCGTGCCGCCGTACCGCCTGCTGGTGCCCGCGTCGGCCTGCTGAAACGCCTCGAAAATCATGCGCTGCTTATCGGGCGCGATGCCGATGCCCGTATCGCTGACGGCGAAGGAGATGACGCAGGGCGACCTCTCCAGAATAGCGTGATCGGGATTCCAGCCCTCCTGGGCCAAACGCAGGCTCAGCTTGACACTCCCCTGAGCCGTGAACTTGAAAGCGTTGGACAGCAGGTTCTTGAGCACCTGGTGGAGGCGCTTGACATCGGTGGTGAAGGTCTGGGGCAAGTGGTTGTCCACCTCGATTTGGAAAGCCAGGTTCTTGGTCTCGGCCACGTGCCGGAAGTTGCGCTCCACCGTTTCACGCACCATGGCAAAGGTGATAACCTCGGGTTCGACGGTCACGGTGCCGGATTCGATCTTGGACAGGTCGAGGATATCGCTGATGAGATTGAGCAAATCGGCGCCCGCGTCGTGAATGGTCCGGGCGAACTCGACCTGCTTGGGGGTTAGATTGCCTTCGGTATTCTCGCCCATCTGCTGACCGAGGATCAAGATGCTGTTGAGCGGAGTGCGCAGTTCGTGCGACATGTTGGCGAGGAACTCCGACTTGTACTTGGAAGTCAGCGCCAGCTCGGCGGCTTTCTCCTCGAGGGCATGGCGGGCATGCTCGATCTCCTTGTTCTTCTTCTCGACCTCGGCATTCTGCTCGGCAAGCTGTTTGGCTTTTTGGGCGAGTTGCTCGTTGGTCTGCTGCAGCTCCGTTTGCTGGGCCTGGAGCTCGACGGCCAGTTTTTGGGACTGCTGGAGCAGGCCCTCGGTGCGCATGGTCGCCTCGATCGTGTTGAGCACGATGCCGATGCTTTCGGTCAACTGGGTCAGGAAGGTGAGATGGGTTTGCGTGAAATTAGTCAGGGAGGCCAACTCGATCACGGCCTTGACTCCGCCTTCGAAAAGGACGGGCAGCACAATGCTGGTGCGCGGCGTGGTATCGCCCAGGCCGGAGCCGATGCGGAAATAGCCGGGGGGCACCTCGGTCAGCAAAATGCGTCGTTTTTCCACCGCGCATTGACCCACCAGGCCTTCCCCGAATCTGAATTCACGCTGCAGGTGAGCATCGTCGGCAAAGGCGTAACTGGCCAGCATTTTCAGCCGGGCATCGTCGTCTTCGCCAATTTTTTGGTACACCACGCCATACTGGGCGTCGACCAACGGCGCCAGCTCGGACAGCAGTTTTTTGCCGACGGTGAGAAGATCGCGCTGACCCTGCATCATGCTGGTGAACCTCGCCAGGTTGGTCTTCAACCAATCCTGCTCCTTGTTTTGGTCGGTGGTGCCACGAAGGTTGCGAATCATGGCATTGATATTGTCCTTGAGCTCGGCCACCTCGCCGCGCGCGTCCACCTGAATGGAACGCGTCAGATCGCCCTTGGTGACAGCCGTGGCGACTTCGGCGATGGCCCGAACTTGCGTGGTCAGGTTGGCGGCCAGCAGGTTGACGTTGCCGGTCAAGTCCTTCCAGGTGCCCGCGGCGCCCGGCACATTGGCCTGGCCACCCAGCCGGCCTTCCACGCCGACCTCGCGGGCCACCGACGTGACCTGTTCGGCGAAGGTGGCGAGCGTGTCGGTCATGTTGTTGATGGTCTCGGCGAGGGCCGCCACCTCGCCCTTGGCCTCGACCGTCAGCTTTTCCTTGAGCACGCCGTTGGCCACCGCGGTGACCACCTTGACGATGCCGCGGACCTGGTCGGTCAGATTGGCGGCCATGACGTTGACGTTGTCGGTGAGGTCTTTCCAGGTGCCGGCGACGCCCGAGACGCCGGCCTGGCCGCCGAGCTTGCCTTCGGTGCCCACCTCGCGGGCCACGCGCGTCACTTCGGCCGCGAAGGCGTTGAGCTGGTCGACCATGGTGTTGATGGTGTTCTTGAGCTCGAGGATCTCGCCCTTGACGTCCACGGTGACCTTGCGGGACAGGTCGCCGCGGGCGACGGCGGTGGTAACCTGGGCGATATTGCGCACCTGGGCCGTCAGATTGCCGCACATGGCATTCACGCTGTCCGTCAGGTCTTTCCAGGTGCCGGCGACGCCGGGAACCACGGCCTGGCCGCCGAGCTTGCCGTCGGTGCCTACATCGCGGGCCACGCGGGTCACTTCCGAGGCGAAGGATCGTAGTTGCTCGACCATCGTATTGATGGCTTCCTTCAGTTGCAGAATCTCTCCACGAACGTCGACGGTGATCTTCTTGGACAGGTCGCCATTAGCCACGGCAATGGTCACCTCGGCGATATTGCGCACCTGGGCGGTGAGGTTGCGAGGCCATCCAGTTGACATTGTCGGTGAGGTCTTTCCAGGTTCCCGCCACGCCGGCGACCTCGGCCTGGCCGCCGAGCTTGCCGTCGGTGCCCACTTCGCGGGCCACGCGGGTCACTTCCGCCGCAAAGGCGTTCAACTGATCGACCATCGTGTTGATGGTGTTTTTGAGCTCGAGGATTTCGCCCTTGACGGCGACGGTGATCTTGCGGGACAGGTCGCCGCGGGCCACGGCCGTGGTCACCTCGGCGATGTTGCGCACCTGGGAAGTCAGGTTCCCGCACATGGCGTTGACGCTGTCAGTGAGGTCCTTCCAAGTTCCCGGCGACGCCGGCGACCTCGGCCTGGCCGCCGAGCTTGCCGTCGGTGCCCACCTCGCGGGCCACGCGGGTCACTTCAGAGGCAAACGACCGCAGTTGCTCAACCATCGTGTTGATGGTTTCTTTCAACTGCAAAATCTCGCCGCGCACGTCCACGGTGATCTTCTTGGACAAATCGCCGTTGGCCACGGCTATGGTGACCTCGGCGATGTTGCGAACCTGGGCGGTGAGGTTGGACGCCATCGAATTGACATTGTCGGTGAGGTCTTTCCAGGTGCCGGCGACACCGGGGACCACGGCCTGTCCGCCGAGCTTGCCGTCGGTGCCGACCTCGCGGGCCACGCGCGTTACTTCGGCGGCGAAGGCGTTGAGCTGGTCCACCATGATATTGATGGTGTTCTTGAGCTCGAGGATTTCGCCCTTGACGTCCACGGTGATCTTGCGCGACAAATCGCCGCGGGCCACGGCCGTGGTGACCTCGGCGATGTTGCGCACCTGGGCGGTGAGGTTCGAGGCCATCCAGTTGACGTTGTCGGTGAGGTCCTTCCAGGTGCCGGCGACGCCGGGGACCTGGGCCTGTCCGCCAAGCTTGCCGTCGGTGCCGACCTCGCGGGCCACGCGCGTCACCTCGGCGGCGAAGGAGCGGAGCTGATCGACCATCGTGTTGATGGCTTCCTTGAGCTGGAGGATTTCGCCGCGCACATCCACGGTGATCTTCTTGGACAAATCGCCGTTGGCCACGGCTATGGTGACCTCGGCGATGTTGCGCACCTGGGCGGTGAGGTTGCCCGCCATCAAGTTGACGTTCTCCGTCAAATCCTTCCAGACGCCGCTGACGTCCTCGACCTGGGCCTGACCGCCGAGCTTGCCGTCGGTGCCGACTTCGCGCGCGACGCGTGTCACCTCCGAGGCGAAACGGTTGAGCCGATCCACCATGGTGTTGACCGTGTCCTTGAGCTGAAGGATTTCGCCGCGCACGTCCACGGTGATCTTGCGAGACAGGTCGCCACGGGCCACGGCGGTGGCGACCTCGGCGATGTTGCGCACCTGGGCGGTGAGATTGCCGGCCATCCAGTTGACGTTGTCGGTGAGGTCCTTCCAGGTGCCGGCCACGCCGGGAACCTGGGCCTGGCCACCCAGTTTGCCGTCAGTGCCCACTTCCCGCGCCACACGGGTCACCTCCGACGCAAAGCCATTGAGCTGATCCACCATGGTGTTGATGGTGTTCTTGAGCTCCAGAATTTCGCCGCGCACGTCGACCGTGACCTTGCGGGACAGGTCGCCGCGGGCCACGCTGCTGGCCACCTCGGCGATGTTGCGCACCTGGGCGGTGAGGTTCGAAGCCATCCAGTTAACGTTGTCGGTGAGGTCTTTCCAGGTGCCGGCCACACCGGGGACTTGGGCCTGGCCGCCCAACTTGCCGTCGGTGCCGACTTCGCGGGCCACGCGCGTGACTTCCGAGGAGAAGGCACGGAGCTGATCGACCATCGTGTTGATGGTGTCCTTCAATTCCAGGATTTCGCCGCGGACGTCGGCGGTAATTTTCTTGGACAGGTCGCCGTTGGCGATGGCGGTGGCGACCTCGGCGATGTTGCGCACCTGCGTCGTGAGGTTGCCGGCCATCCAGTTGACGTTGTCGGTGAGGTCTTTCCAGGTGCCGGCGACGCCGGGAACCTGGGCCTGGCCGCCCAGCTTGCCGTCGGTGCCCACCTCGCGGGCCACGCGCGTGACTTCCGAGGAGAAGGCCCGCAACTGATCGACCATCGTGTTGATGGTGTCCTTCAATTCGAGGATTTCACCACGGACGTCGGCGGTGATCTTCTTGGACAGATCGCCATTGGCAATGGCCGTGGCAACTTCGGCGATGTTGCGCACCTGGGCCGTCAAGTTGCTGGCCATCGAATTGACATTGTCGGTGAGGTCCTTCCAGGTGCCGGCGACGCCGGGCACGATGGCCTGACCGCCGAGCTTGCCGTGAGTCCCGACCTCGCGTGCCACGCGGGTCACCTCGGCGGCGAAGGAACGCAGCTGATCGACCATCGTATTGATGGCTTCCTTGAGCTGGAGGATCTCGCCGCGCACGTCCACGGTGATCTTCTTGGAAAGATCGCCGTTGGCCACGGCGATGGTCACCTCGGCGATGTTCCGGACCTGAGCCGTAAGGTTGCCGGCCATCAGGTTCACGCTCTCGGTGAGGTCCTTCCAGACGCCGCTGACGCCCTGCACCTGTGCCTGACCACCCAGCTTTCCCTCGGTGCCGACCTCGCGCGCCACGCGGGTCACTTCCGACGTGAAAACGCCGAGCTGATCGATCATGGTGTTCACGATCTTGGCGGAGCGCAAGAATTCGCCCTGCAGCGCCTGTCCTTCTCGCTCCAACGGCACGGTTTGGGTCAAATCCCCCTTGGCCACGGCGTCGATGGTGCGCGTGACTTCCAAGGTCGGCCAAACCAGGTCGGAGATCAAGGAGTTCAGCGATTCCTCCATGCCATGCCAGGCGCCCCGGCCGTGCTGAAGGCCGCCCGCTGGGCAATTTTGCCCTGCTTGCCAACCATGCGGCTGACGCGCTTGAGCTCCCTGGCCATGCGTTCATTGGCGGCGATGATTTCATTGAGGCAGTCGGCGACCTTGCCCTCAAGGCCGGTCCAGTCCGAGGGCAAACGCACCGAGAAATTGCCGTTTTGAACCGCGCTCAAGCATTTCAGCATGCGCGGCATGAATTGCCCGGGGGAACGAGTGGGTTTGCCGTTTGGTCCAGGGGACTCCAACCTGGTTTTGGTGCTCATGAAACTGCTCCCTTGTTCGGAAAGGCTGAATTCTCAGGCGCATAAACACCCACCACTTTCTTCCGAAAGCGTGGGGGCAATCGCGACCCTTCCGAACGACCATTCATGAGCCGAGCGGCAGACGTGTTTTTGAATTTTATCCACCGCTGGTCGAGATTCAATAACAAAGTAAAATTGGCAAAGGTGAAAATGAAAAATGTCTTGACCTTTGTTCGTCCCGCTCGTCCCAGTCCGCGGAGGTTGCCAGATGATCCTGGGCATTGATGCCACCGTCGATTACGCCTTCAAGCACCTTTTTGGCAGAGAATCGACGGGGCCAATCCTGATTGACGTCATCGACAGTGTCCTGGACGCCCCGGCAAACCGCCGCATCCGCGACCTGGAGTTGATGAATCCCTTTAATCCCAAGGAAAATCTCGACGACAAGCTGTCGATCCTCGACATCAAAGCCCGCGACCAGTCCGGCCGGCAATTCAACGTCGAAATGCAAATGGTCGCCATGGAGTCCTACAAGAAGCGGATTCTTTATTACTTTTGCAAGCTGCACCAGCAGCAGCTTTTCGAAGGGATGGATTATGCGGATCTCAAGGCGACCATTTCGATAAGTTTCGTAAACGATGTGCTGTTTCCGAATAATCCCGGCTATCATCACTGTTTTCACTTGCTGGAGAAGACGCACCACTTTCCCTTGACAGGCGACATCGAATTTCACATCCTGGAATTGCCGAAATTCACCAAGACGGCGGAGGAGTTGCGGACAGGGCTGGACATTTGGCTTTACTTTTTGGCCCATGCGGCGATGATAGACACAGAACAACTGCCAGCAGCATTGAAAAAGCCGCTGGTGATACGGGCAGTGGAGGAACTCAAAGTGTTGACACAAAGCGATTTGGAACGCGAACGTTATGAATCTCGTCGCAAAGCCCAGCTGGACCACAATGCCTATTTGCGAGAGGTGAAAGAGGCGCTTGAAGCCCTTCAGAAAGCCCGTCAGGAAAGCCGTCAGGAAGGCCGTCAGGAAGGCCGTCAGGAAGGCCGTCAGGAAGGCCGTCAGGAAGGCCGTCAGGAAGGCCGTCAGGAAGGCCGTCAGGAAGGCGAAAAAATCGGGATCATTCATTTCTGCGAACGCTTGCTAGGTCGGTCGCAAACGCCCGTCGAGAAACTCACCGCTCTTTCGCTGGATGAATTGACTCGGCTCGCGGACGAATTGCAAGGGCAGGCATTGGGGGCGAAAAAGGGGACATCCTAGATTTTCCGACAAACTCCCGTTATCCCGGTTATTAGTTCAGAATGTTGCAAGCCCCGACGCCTGACGGGTCGGTTTTGGCATTCTCGCTGGCGGCATATGGAGAGTGCCTGCTGCTTTCACACATCGATGTCAGGATCGTCGTCGGCCCAAATCTGTCCCGTCTGCCGGGAGGGAGTTTGGACGAGTGCCAGCAATGACTTCATCTCACTACCCTGCACTGCAGCCTGATCAATGCCCATGTCGTCCAGCAACACGGCCCAATCTTCCGCGGGGAGGCATGACGGCGCCGGCTGCGGCATGAATCCGCTTTGGTCTGCCCCCATACCGCCGGCATCCGCAAAAATCTGTTCCACTGCCGGCCCGAAGTCAATTTGCGAGGGGTCTCGGGCGGTGGTTAGCAAATCGGTTGCCGCTTCGGGCTTTGGCAAGCCCGCGTACGATGACCCTGCCGCCTCGCCCAGGCCGATTTGCACACCGGCCATCATCGTTTGATCATCGGCCATTGTCGCGTGGACCACGAGTGCTCCCTGCCCGTCGGTCAGGCCTGTTTGGTAGGCTCGCAGGCCAGTGGGATTGACTTCGTCCACAAGGCTAATTCCCGCCTGGCCCACCGCCAACGCAGCCTTGACGTGCAAAGTGATTGTCACCAGGCTGCCGCCCGCGGCAGACTGTATGGCAGTGGTGCTGCAGAGACTAATACCGATTTCGCCGGTCTCGGGATTGATCGCCACGCCAAGCTGCCAGCCGCTGCCGCCGTTTGGAACCGTGCCTAGCTTGATGTCCGCTGTTGTCACGCTGAAGAGTTGTGGATTGTAGCAGAGCGCCAATGTGGCTTCCATCAGGCCGCTGCTGCCGGCGGGGCGGGCCGTGTCGATGTTGACGGGCACGGTGACGGTGCCGCCGGAGTTCGCTGTCAAAACAGGCGGCAAACTCAACGTCGGGTCGGGGCCGGTCGGCGGAATGATTAAGCCTGCCGGCGGCTGCGGAATCTGCGGGGTGGCAATGCCCGCAAGCAGACGATTCATCAAGGTGACGTCGGTCGAAGTGGTGTTGCCCGTGCCGCTGATGTCGCCAATGATTGATGGGTCGAGCTGCGGAAATGCCGAAAAACCACTTTCGATGCCGACCGCCACCTGGCTGATAAGCGCCGCATCCAGCGGGCTGAAGCTGCCAGTGCCTGCGACGTCGCCGAGATAGGCCACGGCCTCGATGCCGTCGCCGTTTGCCGCTGTGCTGCTGCCGTTGATGACAATGTTGCCCAAGTGCAAAAGCGCTTTGCTCTTATAACTGCTGGCGGCGCTGTTGGGCACCTGGGCGAGAAGGTAGCCCAGCGTGATGGTGCCGTTTAGCGGCGTGCCGCTCTGAAAGGCGAAACTGGCCACGCCGCCGGTGTTGGATAGTAAGGTGAAGGTGCCGGAGGGGCCGTTGAGGGTGCCGCTGATGCTCAGCAGTGCCGGGTTAGAGGTCAGGTTAAAGGTCGCAGCCGTCAAATTGGCGGCGCCGGTCAGCGTGATAGGAATACCGCTGCCGGTGGCGTTGGGCAGCAGAATGTTGGCGGCGCTGTCCGGTCCGCGCGCGAAGTCGGGGATGCTCAAGACCACCGAGGGAGTCGCGGCCACAGTGAAAGTGGTGACGTAATTGTTGCCGGGGATGCCGCTATCGGTGCCGTCGAGCTCGACGCCGCTTGCGTCTTTGATGCCGCTAGGGCCGCTGACCAGGGTGACGGTATAGGTGCCGGCCGCGAGCACGCCGGAGGTGGCGACGAAGGTGAACGACGTGTCGGGCGGCGCTCCCGCAGCGGAGTTGAGCACGAGCGATCCGCGGACAACTTGGCCTGAGCCATTGACGAGAAGAACATCGTCCGGCGCTGAGTAAAGGCTGAGCGTGGTGGGATCGAAGGCCTTGGCGAAGGTGACATTGAATCCCGTTGGTGTGGGCGACAATCCCGTAACGATCAAGCCGCGGACGGCGATGGGGGCGCTGACAGCCGACAAGGTGCCGGCCGTGTCGGTAGCGGTGATCGTGGTGCTTCCCGATGTTTCAAGGGTTGCGCTGAAGACGCCGACGCCGCCCGTGAGCGTGCTGTTGGGCGGCAATGCGGCGCCGCTGTCACTGCTGGTGAAGTGGATGGTGCCGGCATAGCTGGGAGCGACATTGCCATAGGGATCGAGGGCGGTGACGGTGAACGCGGCGGGGATGCCGGTCTCGGCACCGGCTGGAACGCTGACGGCAAGGCGGTCTGCCGCGATGGGACTAACGAAGATGACAGCGCTGGTGCCGTTGCCGTTGCTGGCGGCGGCCGTGAATATATGGTCGCCGGCCGTTCGCAACTCGACAGCGAAGACGCCGATGCCGCCGGTTAGCGTGGTGTCGGCAGGGACCTGCGCCTGCGGATCGGTGCTTGAAAAATGGACAACGCCGGCGAAACTCGTATCGGTGTCGCCCGCCTGGTTTTCGGCCACAACTTCCAAAAGGAAAGCAGTGCCCGCCTTGACGCTGGTAGGAAGTCCGACAAATGCGAGGTCCACGGGGTTCACGGTGATAACGGCATTACCGGTGATAGTCGCTGTCGTGGTGTCAGTGACCGTTACGGTTTGGCTGCCGAGCGTGACCAATGTCACGGCGCTCGTAAATACGTGCACGCCGTTGTCAGCAGGCACAAATGTGTAATCCGAGGGCAGCAACACGCCTGAACCAGCGTCCGTCGTCGAGAAGTGCACGGTGCCCGTGTAGCCGTAGGATGTTTCGCTGGACTGATCCTGGGCGGTGACGGTCAGGGTCGCCGGACTGCCCGCGCTGATGCTGGTGGGCACAGCACTCACGACGAACTGTGCAGCGACACCCGGACTGATGATCGTATAGGCTTGCCCTGTGAAGTTGCCGTTGGTCGCGTTCAGCAAAACGCTCACCGTGTTGCTGTCCCCATCGGCCACCACAAGGTCGGGTCTGCCGTCGCTGGTCAAATCGCCAACCGCTGCTGAAAGTGGGCCAATCCCAGTGGCAAAGGTCTGCTGCGCCTGGAAGGTCCCATTGCCGTTGCCCAGCAGCACGCTGACCGTGCTGCTGCCATTGTTGGCCACAACGAGGTCGGTTATGCCGTCGCCGGTGACATCGCCAAATGCCACCGAAAATGGCTCAATACCAGTACCAAAGGTCTGTTGCGCCTGGAAGGTCCCGTTGCCGTTGCCCAGCAGCACGCTGACCGTGTTACTGCCTTCGTTGGCGACGACAATGTCAGGTATGCCGTCGCCGTTGACATCGCCAATCGCCACCGAAATTGGCGCAAAACCAGTGGCGAAGGTTCGCTGGGCCTGGAAGGTGCCGTTGCCGTTGCCGAGCAGCACGCTCACGGTGGTGCTGTCTAAATTGGCGACGACGATGTCGGCTTTGCCGTCGCCGGTGACATCGCCAACCGCTACCGACATTGGGCCAGATCCGGTGGCGAAGGTTTGCTGCGTCTGGAAGGTGCCGTTGCCGTTGCCCAGCAGCACGCTCACATTGCCGCTGGCACTATTGGCGACGACGATGTCGGTTTTGCCGTCGCCGGCCAATTGGCCTAATGCCACCGAAATGGGGTAAGAGCCGGTGTCAAAGGTTTTTTCGGATTGGAAGGTGCCATTGCCGTTGCCCAGCAGCACGCTCACCGCACCCTGAGGACCATAATCATTGGCCACGACGATGTCGGGCTTGCCGTCACCATTCACATCCCCCAACGCCACCGACTTGGGCTCAATGCCGGCGCCGAAGATTTGTTGCGCCTGGAAGGTGCCGTTGCCGTTACCTACCAGAACGCTCACCGTGTCATTGTTTGCATTGGGCACAACAAGGTCGGTATTGCCGTCGCCGGTGACATCGCCCAACGCCACCGCATAGGGTTGCAGCCCGGTGGCAAAGGTCTGTTGGGCCTGGAATGCGGCTGGCGCATGCTGCTGGGTTAGGCGATCACCGGCAAGATCGGTGATGCTGCCGTTATCGACCAGGTTCAGCCCCAGCGTGCCATTGCCCGTGATGGCGCTCACTGTGACGATGTAGACTGCGCCACTTACCGGCGTTACCTGGGTAATCGTGGCCCCAGCAGTGCCGCCGAATGCCAGCTGGAAATCCGTGGCATTGACTCCAGTGACCGAGTCACTGAAAGTCACTGTGTAGTTGACGGTGGTCGCATTGGTGATTGGCCCCAGCGGCGTGGTGCGGTTGATCGACTGCACGAAGGGTGGGACGGTTTCAATCGTGTAAACCTGACCCAGGAAGCTAGCGTTGCTTAGACTCAGAAGGCCGATTGAGTCGTGGATGGTGCCGTTGTTCACCAGGTTCAGACCCAGCGTGCCGTTGCCGGTGATGCCGCTGATCGAAAGCGTGTAAACGGCGGCATTGACTGGCGTCAGCTGTATGAACCCGGTTGCCAGCGTTCCCGTGGCGGCCGCCTGGAAGTCTGCAAGATTGACGCCTGTCACCGGTTCGCTGAAGGTGACGGTGTAGCTAACGCTGTTCGCATTGGTGACCGGGCCGAGCGGCGTCGCGCGATTGATGGCCTGCACGGAAGGCGCGAGGCTGTCGATGGTGTAGACCTGCCCCGTAAAGTTGCCGTTGACCGTGTTCAGCAAGATGCTCACGGTGTTACTGCCCGAATTGGGCACGATAAGATCCGGTCTGCCGTCGCCGTTCACATCGCCAACCGCCAGCGAATTTGAAATCGAGTATGACAAACCACCAGAAAAACCTTGCGCCGCTTGGAAGGTGCCGTTGCCGTTGCCTAGCAACACGCTCACGCTGTCTTGACCGGCCACGATAAGGTCGGGTTTGCCGTCACCGTTCACATCGGAAACAGTCACCGAAGATGCATTAGGGGCAAAGAACGTTTGTTGCGTCTGAAAGGTGCCACTGCCGTTGCCCAGTAACACGCTTACCGTGTTGTTTAAGTCATTGGCTACAATAAGGTCTGGTAAGCCGTCGCCGTTCACATCGCCAACCACCGACGCTAATGGGCCATCGCCAACGGCGAAGGTTTTCGGCGTCTGAAAGGTTCCATTGCCGTTGCCCAGCAGCACGTTCACCGTGGAAGTCTCAAAACCGGGCACGACGATGTCAGGTATGCCGTCGCCGTTCACATCGGCAACAGCCACCGATTCCGGGGTGTTGCTAGCGGGGAAGGTTTGCTGCGCCTGGAAGGTGCCGTTGCCATTGGCCAGCAGCACGCTGACTGTGCCGCTGTTTGCATTGGCCACCACGATGTCGGTTTTGCCGTCGCCGGTCAAATCGTCAAGCACCACCGAAATTGGTTCACTTCCCGTGGCGAAGGTTTGCTGCGCCTGAAAGGTGCCATTGCCGTTGCCCAGCAGCACGCTGACCGAGTGACCGTATTCATTGGCCACCACAATGTCGGTTTTGCCGTCGCCGGTCAAATCGCCAAGAGCTGTTGAAACCGGGCTCGCGCCTGTGGCGAAGGTGTGCTGCTGCTGGAAGGTGCCATTGCCGTTGCCCAGCAGCACGCTGACTGAATTACCGCCAAAATTGGCCACGACGATATCGGTTTTGCCGTCGTCGGTCAAATCGCCCACCGACGCGGCAATTGGCTTTTGCCCAGTGGAGTAGTTTTGCTTGTTCTGGAAGCTGGCCGGCGCATTGGGCTGGGTGAGCGGATCGCCGGCCAGGTCGTGGATGCTGCCGTTATCCACGAGGTTTAACCCCAGCGTGCCATTGCCGGTAATGCCGCCGATGGTAACAGTGTAGACGGCGCCGCTGATCTGCGTTACTTGGGTCACGGTGCCCGCCGCCGATCCACTTAATGCCAGCTGGAAATCAGCGGGATCAACGCCCGTCACCACTTTGCTGAAATCGACCGTATAGCTGACGCTGCTGCCGGTGATGACCGGGCCGGCTGGGCTGGTGCGGGTGATCGACTCGACGACGGGATCGACGATGGGCGGAACAACCCCCCTCATCACGGCACTGCCCGTAAAGGCGGCATTGCTGCTGTCCGTGGCCGTCAGGGTCTGCATGCCCTGCGTGTTCAAAATTGCGCCTGAAGGCGCCCACGCCGTGGCTCAGCGTCGTGTTTGCCGGCAGCAGGGCATGCGAATCGCTGCTGGTGAAGTCGACGATGCCGGTGTAGCCCGCTGCCGTGTTTCCGAATTGGTCCAGCGCGGTGATCGTGAATTGAAACGCGAGGGTTACATTGACTACCGTGGGCGCGGCGACCGCGAAATGCGTGGCGGAATTGGCGCTGACGGCAATGGCATTGCTAGTTGCCGTCAAGTTGGCGTGGGAGACATCCGTGGCGGAAAGGGTTTGGTCGCCCGCCGATTTTAGTGTAATGCTGAATGTGCCGACGCCATTAGACAGCGTCGCGTTGGGGGGTAGTGTCGCCAAGGCGTCGGTGGAGGCAAAGCGAACGGTGCCGGTGTATCCGGTGGCGATATTGTTGAAAGTGTCAAGGGCGGTGACCGAGAAAATGACGCTGCCGCCCGCCGTCACGCTGGTGGGGACGCCGCTAATAGTGAAATGCGTCGCCGGGCCGGCGATGACGATGCTCGGATTGCTGGTCCCAATAAGGCCGCTGTTGACGGTGTCCGTGGCCGTCAATGTTTGGGAGCCAAGTTCCTTCAGCGTGGCGCGCAAGGTCGCAGTGCCACTGACCAGTGTCGCGTTGGCGGGCGGCGTCGCCAGGGCGTCGGTGGTGGTGAAGCTGACGGTGCCGGTGTAGCCGGTGGCGGTGTTGCCATACGAGTCGAGGGCGGTGACTGTGAAAATGAACGGGATTCCAGTCGTCACCACTGGCGGCAGGGTTACGCTAAACTGCGAGGCCGCGCCGGGGATGACAGTGAAGAGGCCGCTCCCACCGTTGATATTGGCGTTGGCGGTGTCCGTGGCGAGCAACTGGGCGCTGCCGGCCGTGGTGAGCGTTGCGGAAAAAATGCCGATGCCGCTCGACAGTGTCGCATTGGGGGCCACAGATCCCACGGCGTTGGTGGTCGTGAAGCTTACGGTGCCCGTGTAGCCCGTGGCGGTGTTGCCGAACGAGTCGACGGCGGTGACCGTGAATGCGAATGGGGACCCCGCAGTCGCAAATCGAGGGTTGCTGACGGAAAATAGCATGGCCGCGCCGGCGGTCACGGTGATGGCGTTGCTGGTGCCGCTGATCGCGCCTGAGTAAGCGGTCACTGTTTGAATGCCGGCTGCCAATAGAGTGATAGTAAATGTTTGGGTGCCGTTTGTCAGGCTTGAACCACTGGAAATTCCACGGTTGTTAACGAAGCTAAAGCTCAGCGTTCCGGAGTAGCTGGGCGTGGCGTTGCCGAATGCATCCAAGGCCGTCACGGTCAAGGTGAAAGTGCGGCCCGCCGTGATGGTGGTTGGGTTGGCCGTGACCGCAAACTTCGCGGTAGCCGCCGGGCTGACGCTGATTGGTCCGCTCGCTCCGGCGATCGTGGTCGTTACCGTGTCGTTGGCCGACAGCGTGAATGTCCCTGCGGTATCGAGAATCACACTGAATATGCCCGTGCCGTTAATCAGCGTCTTGTTGGCCGGCACGACAAGACTGGGCGGATTTGTGCTCAGTTGCACGGTGCCGGTGTAACCTGTCGCCGTGTTGCCGAAGGAGTCCTTGGCCGTGACCGTGAAGTTAATCGCGACTCCGGCCACGGCGGTGCTGGGGCCCACGACCACAAAGTGCGTTGCCGCTCCTGGTGTGACCGAGACGGCGATGCTGCCGGTGATCGGCATCGTCGTGTCGGTGGCGGTGATTGTTTGAGCGCCGCTCGTGAAAAATGTCGCGTTGAAAATGCCCACGCCGTTGCTGAGTGTCGCATCAGCGGGCAATATTGCTTGGCCGTCGGTGGAGGTGAAATGGGCGGTGCCGCTGTAGGCAGTGGCCGTGGTGCCGTTTGCGCCCAGGGCGGTTACTGTCATGCTGAAAGCGTTGGCCACAGTGATTGCGCTTGGCGTCGTGATCGCAAAACCGGTCGGAATCACCACAATCACGGGGCTGATGATCTTCAAGCCGCCGCTAACAATGTCGGCCGCGGCAAGGGTCTGATTGCCCAGCGTCATGAGCGTGGCGCTGAATGTGCCCGTGCCATTAGTGAGTGTCGCGTCGGCCGGCAGGACGGCTTGAAGATCGCTGCTGGCAAAATGGAGGGTGCCGCCGTAGGATGTGGCCGTGTTGCCGAATTGATCCGTGGCGGCGACGGTGAATTGGAACGGCGTGCCTGTTGGGATCGTGCTTGGAGTAAAGACCACCAATTGCGAGGCTGCTGCTGGGCTGACCACTACCACGTCACTGGCAGTATCCGTGCTGACAACCGTATCGGTTGCGGTGATAATTTGAATCCCCGCGGTGACCAGGATGCTGCTGGCGGTGAAGACGTGTACGCCGCCATCGGCCGGCACAAATGTGTAATCCGCCGGCAGGACGACGCCGCTGCCAGTGTCCGTCGATGAGAAATGGACGGTACCGGTATAGCCCGTCGCCGTGTTGTTGGATGGGTCCAAAGCCGTTAGAGTAAAGCTAAAACTGCTGCCCGCCGTTGTCGTGAACGGCATGCCGCTGAAGGCGAAGTGCGCCGTTGCTGGGGCTGCGACGGTGTAAAGTTGCCCCGTGAAGTTGCCGTTGACGTTGTTCAATAGCACGCTTAGTGATGAGCTGGTTGGCGAATTCGTGGCGACGATGTCGAGCTTGCCGTCGCCGGTCAAGTCTGCCAGGGCCAGCGAAAACTGTCCAGATGCGGTGGCGATAGTCTGCTGGGCCTGGAAGGTCCCATTGCCATTGCCGAGCAGCACGCTTACACACGCATTAGATCCATTCGTGACAACCAGGTCGGGATTGCCGTCGCCGTTCACATCGCCGACTGCCAAAAAAAATGGAGCCGGACCGGTGGCAAAGGTTTGCATGGCTTGAAAAGTGCCGTTACCGTTTGCGAGCAGCACGTCCACGGCGCTGCTACGAAGACTGCCAACAATGAGATCTTCATTGCCGTCCCCGGTCAAATCGGCCACGGCCACCGGCACTGGATACGGGCCGGTGGCGAAGGTCAGCTGGGATTGGAAGGTACCGTTGCCGTTGCCTAGCCCATGTTTAGTGTGGCGCGACGTAAGTCCTTGGCCCGCCGGGGCCAATTTTTGCGTTAGTCACGACACTTCGGTTTCCGGGCCAGGCGGCGTCGGCGGTCGGAGTTGCGAGAGGTCGAGCGCTTTGAGAACTTGCCGGGCTCGCGGCGAGCCGGTGCTGACCCCCTGGCGCGGCGGTTGGCCCTGCAGATGAAACTTCACCACGCGGATCGTTTCCAATGCCTGCATCGCTTCGGCCGCCGACATGTTGACGTTGGCCTCACTGAGTCGACGCTCCAGCAATCGTTGCACCAGCAACGCCAACGCCGCCACGAAAATGTGGGCCTTCACGCGTGACTCCAACCGGTGGTAAATCGGCCGCAGCGCCAGGATGTCCTTGAGTGAGCGAAAGCCCCGCTCCAGCTCCATCAACTCCTTGTACTGCTGCACCGCGTCCTGGGCGGTGAAGGCTTTCTCGCTGGTCATCAAAACATACTTGCCTTCGAGTTGTTTCTCCCGGCTCAGCCGCAGCGGGTGCTCTTCAAAAGTGAACACTCCCTTCGTCAACTGCCAGCGATAGTAGCGGTCGCCATGATGCTTGCTCAGCGCCCGAGCTGCCGCTGCTCCAATCGCCTCCGGCTTTTTGAGCCGGCCTGTGGCCACGCGCTGCTGCAGCTTTTCCAAAAGCACACGCACTTTTTCCATCGAGCGCATACGCATGCGCTGCTCGTAGGCTTGCCGTTCCTCCGAGTCAATCACGAAGACGCGCTTGCCCTTTTCCCCCGAAGCAACCTCTTGCACGCGCGTCCGCGGCGGCGTTTCCTGCTCCGCGGCGGTGATACCCACCGGGCACTCGATCCACTTGTGCGGCTTCAATTTCTCCAGCCAGCCGCTCAACTCGGGGTTTTGACGGCGACGTACGCCCAGCAAGTAACCCTGACCTGCGTCGATCATTTCCTTCAAGTTATCCTCGCTGACCATGCCGCGATCTCCCACGAACACCACGCGCTGAAAGTCAAAGCGTTCTTTCAAATCGCGCAGCACATCAAGAACCGTCGTGCAATCGCGGCGATTGCCTTCCCAGACATGATGGGTGATCGGCCAGCCGGCCACCATGACCACGCCGACGACCACTTGCACGTTCCGCCGCTTTTGATCGCGGCTGTGGCCGTGGCGAGCAAAATCGTCGGGGCCGGCGCCTTCGAAGTAGGTGCTGGTGATGTCGTAGAAAATCAAATCCGGCTTGATGCTGAACAGGTCGCGCAGGCGCTGATACAGGCTCACCTCGATGGCGTTCTTGGCCTTCTCCAGCCGATCCAAGGTGCGGTACCAGGCGTGCAATTGCTGAAAATCGACGCGGACTCGCTTGAAGGCTTTCCACTGCGGCATGAAGCGCCGGCCCAAGCGATCGCAGACAAAGTCGGTCTCCAGCCAGCGTGCTAGACCGTGCTCGCTCGAAGGGCGCACCAGGCGATTGGCGATGAGCACAAAGGCACGATCCGCGAAAGGCACTTTGTCGCGGTCATCGTCATTGAACTGGTCCAGGATTTCCCAGAGCCCGAGTTCCTTGAACAAGGTTCGCACCGCAAGCACGGGTCCCCAGGTAGCGGCATCCAGGACGGCGATATCGCCATCGGGTTCGCCGTCGATTTTGGGAATGCCTTTGAGAATGCGTTCGAGTTGAGGAAGCACTGCGAGGAGCAGGTCTTTGCGTCCGAGATCGGCAATGGTGCGTTGCTTGACTTTGCCGTCTTCACGAAACGCTTCGACGACGCGGAGATATTCGTTGGTCGAGCCGTTGGAGGAGGGAACGCGGATGGTGCGAACGTACATGGCGGTGGCTCCCGTCGATGAAGCCGGCCCGCGGTGAGGCCGGCGTGCCGGAGGGCGAACCGATGGGAGTAAGTATCACGACCACAAACTACGATTGCAAGACCAAAATAGACAAAAAAAGCAACACAATTTAACATTGTGTCACTACACTTTTGGGCTCGAAACTGGGCCGGCAGGCGTCAAACCCAGCAAAAACCGCGGCGCACGCGACGGCCCCCGCCGGGCAGACGGCCGCATACACTAAACATGGGCTAGCGTTACGGCAGCGCAAATGGTCTATCCGCCGTATTGCCATGGAGTTAGGTGTTAGTCGTGATACTGTCGCGCGGCATATCCGAGCCAGTGCAAGGCAGCCAAATCAGGCCGGGCGCCCTGGGCGTCCTTGGCCACTGCGACGAAGCAAAACAGGCCACCCCGGAGGCAGGCGCCGAGAGTTCAAAACAGGCCACCCCAGAGGGGGCGCCCATCGGCTCAAAACAGGCCACCCCCAGGAGGCGCCCATCGGCTCGGCTCGCTCAAAATTTGGGCCCAGTCGGCAAGCCAGTCGCTGCGAAGCCGTGGCGGCAAATCATCCTCGACAAGCTCCAGCTCGGACTGACGGCGCAACGCATCTTCCAGGACCTGGTGAGCTGAGCACGGTTTCACCGGCCAATATTCCAGCGTGCGCCGCTTCGTCACGCCGCCTGGGCCACAACCAACCGCTGCCCTTTCGGCGCATGGAATGCGAACCCGGCGAAGAAGTCCAGGTCGATTTCGGCACGCGGCATTGCCATAGTTCAGCCCGACGGCAAGCGTCGGCGAACTCACGTCTTTCGCATGGTGCTCAGCCACTCACGCAAGGGCTTCAGCGAGGTGGTGTATCGGCAGACCACCGAGGAATTCATTCGCTGTCTGGAAGATGCCTTCTGGCATTTTGGCGGCGTGCCCAAGGTCGTGGTTCTGGACAACTTGAAGGCCGGCGTCGAGCAACCCGATTGGTTCGATCCGGAGCTGAACCCCAAGCTGCGCGCCTTCGCCGAACATTACGGGCTGGCCATCCTGCCCACCAAGCCTCGGACACCCCCGGCACAAAGGGAAGATCGAAGTCGGGCGTCGGCTATGTCGAAAAGCAACGCCCTCAAGGGCCGTGACGTTCACCAGCCTGCAGGAACAGAATCGTCATTTGCTCGACTGGGAGACAACGGTAGCGGACCTGCGCATTCATGGCACCATCCGCCAGCAAGTGGGCAAGGTGTTCACCGAGGTGGAACGGCCAGCGCTGCGGCCGCTGCCAGCCGAGCGCTTTCCGTTCTTCCACGAGGCCCAGCGCACGGTGCATCGTGACGGCCATGTCGAGGTCGACAGGGCCTATTACTCGGTGCCGCCGGAGTACCTGGGCTGGTCGGTCTGGGTGCGCTGGGACGCGCGGGTGGTGCGTGTCTTCAACCAGCGCTGCGAGCAAATCGCCGTGCACGTCAAGCACGAGCGGGGCGTTTCAGCACGTTGCGATTCGCACATTGCCGCCGAGAAGATCAGCGGCGTCGAGCGTGGCGCCGTCTGGCTGCTGAGCCAGGTGCGTCGCCTCGGCCCGCAGTCGAGCCGCTGGGCCGAGGCCGTGATCCAGCAGCGCGGCGTTGAAGGCGTGCGTGTGCTGCAAGGTCTGCTGGCCATGGCCAAACGCCACCGCGGCGAAGCGCTGGAAAAAGCCTGTGACATCGCGGTTTCTTACCAGTCGTACCGGCTGCGCACCATCCGCACGCTGCTCAAGCGCGAGGCTGCCAAGCAGCAGGAATTGCCTTTCCTCGAAGAGCATCCGCTCATTCGCAGCCTGGCGGACTATGGCGAATTGGTGCATCAAGCCATGCGTAAGGAGGCCGAGTGATGAGTGCGTTTTTGAGGCATGGACTCTGGCGGCCAAAGGGAAAAAGCTTCGGAGACTTGAGGTCTCCGAAGCCGGCGCTTCGCGCGCCGTCGGCCTGGCTATTCCTCATCCGGTTGCACGCCTGCAGAGCCGGACTCCGCTTCACCAGGCGCATGCAGTTTAGGCTACGTTGGCCTGGCGAGCAATTTTGACCTTGGGCAGCAACGCTGGCTCTCAACGTGGGAGCCAGCCTATTTTTTGTCACGCAAGGAGATCTGTTCATGATTGACTCGTTACGCAACGCCCTCAAAAAACTGCGTCTGTCCGGGCTGCTGGAGAGTCTGGAGGTGCGTCTGCAAGAGGCCGCCGGCCACAGCCTGAGCCACGCCGAGTTTTTGGAATTGATTGTGCAAGACGAACTGGTGGTGCGCTGGATCGGCAGCTCCAGCGGCGCGTCAAGGCCGCCTGTTTCCGGGACCTGAAAACCTTGGACAGCTTTGAGTGGTCGTTCAATCCTTCGATCAAAAAGAAGCAAGTCTTCGACCTGGCCACGGGCCGTTTCATTCGCGAGGCCCGTGACGTTTTGTGGCTGGGGCCGCCCGGGTTGGGCAAAAGTCATCTCGTCCAGGCCATCGGTTATCACGCGCTGAAAGCGGGGTTTGTGGTGCTGTACCGCTCGATCTTCGACGTGGTCCGTGACTTTCTGCATGACGAGGCGTTGGGCCAGGATGACAAGATCCTGGCCAAGTACCTCAAGCCGGATCTGCTGATCATCGACGACATGGGCATGAAGCAACTGCCGAAGCGTTCGGGGGAGTACCTGTTCGAGATCATCATGCGCCGCTACGAAACGCGTTCGACGATGATGACCTCCAATCGGCCGTTGGAGGATTGGGGCAAACTGATCGGCGACGTGCCGGCGGCGACCGCGATCCTGGACCGCTTCCTGCACCATGCGGAGATCATTCAGATCACGGGCAAGAGCTATCGCTTGCGCAGCCCGGGCCGGCCAGGGCAGGACGGTGAATCCGGTGGCAAGCCGGGGAGGGGAGATAATGGGACGGAGCCGTCAAAACAGGCCACCCAGCAAGGGGGCGCCCATAGTTCAAAACAGGCCACCGCGGAGGAGGCGCCTATCGGCTCAAAACAGGCCACCCCGGAGGAGGCGCCCATCGGGACCAAGGCCGGGAAAAAAGGCGATTTAGCACTGGAAACGCAGAAAAATGCTGTTCAAATGGTAACAATGAACATTCACACCCCGTGCCTAATTTGAAGGCGTCCAGAGGTGGCCTAGTTTAAGGCGCCCGGTGACACTCAGCAGCATGATTTGCGGAAAATCGGCGTGGATCGCTGTGTACAATGGTTCACTTGCGGTAATGCCCTGCAGCCCCCGATCCTTGCAGAGAGCCACAAACAAGGCGTCGTAGACAGCGCGGCGGTATTTTGCGGCTATTTCCAGGGCCGGTTGGAGAAGTCGGAAGGCCGGCTCCATTTCCACGGGACTCTGCAAGAGATCGACCAGGAATTGTCGGATTTCGTCGAGTGTTGCTTGGCCGCGGTGGTACTGTTTCCAAATAGCATTGGTCACTTCAACAAATGCCAGATCGACAACGATCAGGCGGTCACCCTTGAGTGCGATACGCCAGGCATCAGGCATACCGTCCTTCCCTGCGAGCCTTGTGCAGCCAGGCGACGAACTCATCGATCTCATTATCATCCGGCCAAAGATTTGGAAACTTGCTTAACCATTCATCCAACTCTTCCTCGGTCATGGCCTTTGTTGCTGCACTTTTGGTCGCCTTCAGAAATTTGGCCAAGCGCCTCGGCGGCGGACGGTCCTTTCGCCAGCGACGGATATCGCGCCTTGCGGCCTTTGCCATTCGCTTTGGCCCCTTTCAGCGTGGTCGCTTTCACTTTCCGTGACATGACAACTGGCTCCTAGTTGACAGCCTTAATGCGGAAAAGGCGGGGACGCTCTGAAGCATCGGTGGTTCGGGATGCACATGCCTATCTCCACTACCCCCCATTGTAGCCATCTTCGGTAGCTCAGGCGAACAGCAAGCTGCGGCTTGTCACGGTCAAGGGCCTTTGTCCTGCTCGCCTGCATCCCAAACCCGTATCGTCTGATCCCAGCTTGCGGTCGCCATCCTGCGGCCGACGCGGTCAATCGCCAAACCTGTCAGTCCGTTGGCGTGGCCACGCAGGGTCAGCATCTCCTCGCCGGTTGCCGTGTCCCAGAGTTTCGCAGTCTGATCCGCGCTCGCGGAAAAAATGCGTCGGCCATCGGGGCTGTAGGCAATGCCCGTCACCGTGTCGGTGTGCCCCTTGATTTCGAGCGGTTCAGGCTTCGCGCTAGCTTCCAGATCTTGATCGTTTGGTCCTCGCTTGCCGTCGCCAGGAATTCGCCGTTGGGGCTGAAGGCCGCTCCCGTGACAGTGAATTCATGGGCCTGCTTAACCATGAGCGGTTTGCCGGTCTCGACTTGCCGTGAGCAGAGACTGCCGCCAACCGCGCCCGAGGCCAAGGTTTGCCCATCCGGCGAAAAGGCCAAACATCGGACCGGCCGGCCATCCCCCGCGAGCTCACGCATTTTCGTCCCGGACGTGATGTTCCAGACAATCACCGTGCCGTCTTCACTCGCCGACGCCGCCAGGCCGCCCACGGGCACGACAGCGACCGCGTTGACCCAGCCGCTGTGACCTTTCAGCACCAGACATTCGGCGCGGCCGCGCATGTCCCATAGCCGGACGGTGTTGTCTTCGCCGCCGGTCATCAGCAATTGGCCATCCCAGCCTGAATGCCAATGCCCGCACTGGCGCTGGTGGCCCAACAAGGTCCGGACGCTCTGGCGTGTCTGCATGTCCCAAAGTTTCACCTCGCCCAGGAATTGCCGCGACTGCTCATCGAGAAAACCCCCCGCACTTGCCAGCAACTTGCCGTCAGGATGGAAACTCACGGCATTTACCGCGCCGGAGTGGCCCTTGAGCACGGCATTGGCGTCCCACATGCGCGTGTCGAACTCGACCGATCCAAGGCGTTCACCGTCGCCGCTGAAGGTGATCGTTCGCAGCAAACCCGGCTTGGCATCCAATGTCTTGGGGGGTTCCTTGACGGTCAAATCCCAAACAAACAGCGCTCCGTCACTGCTTTGGGCGGCAAGCTGCGTGCCGCCTGGGCTGAAGGCCGCGAAGCGAATGGATTTGTTGGCATCCGTCAACGTTCGCAATCGCTCCTGCTTCGCAACATCCCAGACAATCACGGTCTCATCGAGACTGGCCGACGCCAGGCGTTTGCCCTCGGCGTCGAAGGCCACGCAGGTTACCCAATGGCCATGACCAGCCAGTACCGTGGGCGGCTTTTCCGATTTGAGGTCCCAAAGCAGCACTTGTTTGTCCTCGCCGCCGGAGGCCAACATCGTGGCAGTCGCATTGAAGGCCACGCTCGTGACGCCATAACGATGGCCCTTCAGGGTGCGAATCGCCTTGCCAGAAGGCACATCCCAAAGCACAATGGTGCGATCCTCGCTGCCGCTAGCCAGCAGCTTGCCATCGGCGCTGAAGGCGACAGTTTGAACACAGTCGGAGTGGCCGCTGAGCGTTTGCAATTCCTTGCCGCTGGTGGAGTCCCAGATTTTGACGGTGCTGTCCGCGCTCGCCGTGGCCAACGACTTGCCGTCGGCGGCGAAGACAAGCGCGCCACGGGCCGGCGGTGCCCAACCAGTTTGTGCAGGGCCTGGCCGGTCGCGACGTCCCAGATGATGACTTTCTGGTCCATGCTGGCCGTCGCCAGGCGTTTGGCGTCGCGGCTGAAGGCGACCTCGGTCACCAGGTTGGTGTGGCCGATCAGCCCAAGACGATCGGTTTTGCAGACGCGCTCCAGATAATACCACTCGAAGCCGCGCAGGTCCTTGCCGCCTTCCTTGCGAAACTCCAGATCGTGGAGCAATTCCAAAGCCCGGCCATAATCGCCATCGGCCACCGCTTTCTGTGCCAGGCCCATGTGGGTGGCGTAAAGGACGCGTACCGCGCGCTCGTAATTGTCCTGGGCCTGGTGTTTTGCCTTGCTCTCTTCTTCGGCGGCGGCGACGGCCTGTGCCGTTTTTTCATCGGCAACCGTCCGGGCGGCGTCGGCGCGGCGCGACTCCGACTCGGCATTGAGCCACAATCCGAGCATGCCAAAAAAGCCGCCCACCAGGACAATCGCCAAGGTGAGCAGCAACGCCGCCACGCCGGGCCGGCGCCGCGCCACTTCCAACCCCTTTCCCACAAGGGAGTCCGCCGCGCCTTGATCGGCTGGCCGGCCAGGAAGCTTTCCAGGTCGTCGGCGAGTTCACCGGCGGTGGTAAACCGCTTTGGCGATTCCTTTTGCAGGCACTTCAGACAGATCGTCTCCAGGTCCTGGGGAACGCGCGGCTGCAAGCGGCTCGGGGGCACCGGCTCGACGCTTTGGACGAGCTGCAAGGTGTGGATGACGGTCTCACCGCGAAAGGGCGGACGGCCCGACAGCATTTCATAGAGCATCGCCCCCAAGGCATAGACATCGGTGCGCGGGCCGATTTCGTTGGTCTTGCCGCTGGCCTGCTCCGGGGCCATGTACGACGGAGTGCCCAGAATGGAGCCAGTGGCGGTGTGGCCCTCGCCCTCGGCCTCAAGTCGTTTAGCCAGGCCGAAGTCGGTGATTTTCGGCGTGCCGTCGGCCATCAGCAAAATGTTGGCCGGCTTGATGTCGCGATGGACGATGCCGCGCTGGTGGGCGTAATCCAGGGCACGAGCGAGCTTGGCAATCAGGCCGGCGGCGGCGCGGGGCGACATGGGGCTGCCGTCCAGTTTGGCCTGCAAGCTGCCGCCGTCGACGTATTCAAGCGAAAAGAACGGCAAGCCGTTGCGATCGCCAACCTCGTAAATCTGGACGATGTTGGGATGCTGCAAACGGGCGATGGCCTCGGCCTCGGTGCGGAAACGGTGGATCTCATCCGCGCCGGCATGGGCGCCGCTGAGAATCATTTTAAGTGCCGTCAAGCGATTGAGCGCCACCTGGCGAGCCTTGTAAACTACGCCCATGCCTCCCCGGCCCAATGTGCCCAGTATCTGGTAACCGGCTACAGCGACTTGGTTCGTCGGCACGACAGCGGTCGGACGCCTGGGTGCGTTTCCCGTGGGAGGTGCTAACGTTTCCGCGGCCGTGGCCACGTCCTCCGAAGACGGCGTAAACGGCGTTCGTTCAGTATGGTCGGACGCCGGAGCGGCTCCTGCAGCGTTGCGTTTGCCAGCGCTGGCCGGTGTCGGTGGAGAGGCCAACGTCTCATCGAAGGTTGCGGGGCGTTTGGCGGCGGGGCCAAGGAATCCTGGTGATCGAGGCTCTTGCGGGCCAGGTTTGGCGGGTGGCTGGGGTGCGGGTGTGATGCTGGCATGCGCCATGGTCTCGTCAAGTTGTGCCGTGGGATTGGGCGGCAACGGCAGAGTTTCCTGAAGAGGCGCACCCTGGCTGGCGCTGCCGCAAACGGGGCAAACGGTTGGCGCGTTGCCGCTGGTGGTCCATTGATGTCCGCTTGGGCAGCACAATTGCTGCTGCATCATTCGATCTCCCGCTGGTTAGGGCGCTCGATTCCATTATACTTCTTTCAGGTATCCCATGTTTGTAGCACAGGCTTCCGGCCTGTGCGCGCGCCAGCACAGGCTGGAAGCCTGTGCTACAAGGGCCAATGCCTAATTATCGGGATCGCGCAAAAAATAAGGAGTTTCCCATGTCCGCCGCACAGCCCCGCCGCAGCCGCCTGACCACCGAGGGTATGGGCCGCGCGCCCAACCGCGCCATGCTCCGCGCCGTGGGCTTCCACGACGACGATTTCGACAAGCCGATGGTTGGCGTCGCCTCGCTCTTCAGCGACATTACGCCCTGCAACGCCCATCTCGACCGCCTGGCACGCAAGGGCTGCGAGGGACTGCGGGCCGCAGGCGCTGTCGGCCAGGTTTTCGGCGCTCCAACGGCGTCCGACGGCATCATGATGGGCCACCAGGGCATGCGTTACAGCTTGGTCTCGCGTGAGGTGATCGCCGACAGCATCGAGATCGTCGCCGGCGGCATGAACCACGACGGCATTCTGGCCTTTGGCGGTTGCGACAAGAACATGCCAGGGTGCGTCATGGCGATGGCCCGCCTCAACATTCCCAGCATTTTCGTCTACGGCGGCAGCATTATGCCGGGCACGGGCGTCGACGGCGGCGCCATCGACATCGTGTCGATTTTCGAGGCGGTAGGCCAATACCAGGCGGGCAAGCTTGACGAACGCGGGGTGCACCACGTCGAGTGCGAGGCCTGCCCAGGGGCCGGCTCGTGCGGCGGCATGTACACGGCCAACACCATGAGTTCCGCCATCGAAGCCATGGGGATGTCGCTTCCGTATGACGCCAGCAACCCAGCCGTGTCCGCCGCCAAGGAGCGCGAGAGCTTTCGTGGCGGGCCAGGCATTGGTGCGGTTGATCGAGCGCGGAATTCGGCCTTCGGACATCATCACCCGCAAGTCGCTGGAAAATGCCTACACCGCGGTGCTGGCACTGGGCGGTTCCACCAATGCCGTGCTGCACCTCATGGCGATCGCCCATGAGGCTAACGTGCCGTGGACATTAGCCGACTTTGACCGTCTCGGCGACAAGGTGCCGGACCTGGCCGATTTGAAACCCAGCGGACGCTATGTGATGTGGGACGTGCATCAGGCAGGCGGCATCCCGGCGGTGCTTAAGGCGCTGCTTGACGCGGGACTTTTGCATGGCGATTGCCTGACTTGCACGGGTGGGACTCTCGCCGAAAACCTGCGCGAGGTGCCGAGCATTTTCGCGCGGCCGCAAAAGGTTATCAAGCCGGTGAATGCGCCGATGCACCCGTCGGGACACATCGTCATCCTCAAGGGCAACCTCGCCCCCGACGGTGCCGTGGCGAAGGTTGCCGGGCTCAAGATCCGCAAGATTTCGCGGCGCGGCCAAGGTTTTCGACGGCGAGGAAGCGTGCTTCGCGGCCATCCAGAAACGGGCCATCAAGCCGGGCGACGTCGTGGTGGTCCGCGGCGAAGGACCTGTCGGCGGGCCGGGGATGCGTGAGATGTTGTCCGTGACGGCGGCGCTGTCGGGGCAGGGGCTGGGCGAGCAGATTGGCCTCATCACCGACGGGCGCTTTTCCGGCGGCACGCGCGGATTGGTCGTCGGCCACGTGGCGCCGGAGGCGTGGGTGGGCGGTCCCCTGGCAATTGTCCGCGAGGGCGACATGGTTGTCATCGACGCTGACGCCAAGCAGCTCACGGTGGAAATAGACGATCCTGAGCTGGCACGGCGGAAGGCGGCATGGGTGCAACCAGGCCCACGGGAAAAGCGGGGCGTGCTGGCGAAATATGCGCGGATTGTGGGCTCGGCATCGGAAGGTGCGGTGACAGGGTAGCGCAAAACAACCTGCGATCATTCTGTCAACCTTAAGAAATAGCGCCGGGGCAACCTGCGGCTTGCCCGCCCGTGCGAGCGCTAAGGGGCAGAAAAGGTGTTAGGAACCGATGTTATGAGCATGAAATTTGTAATATCGGTTCTTTACGCCATTTCTCCGGACTGGGCCTAGCCGCTATTTTTAAGGAGCCGCACCCTTCGCAGGCTCGGTTACTGGCCGCGCCGACACGCCGGGATCTGGGGAAGCAGCCGCCTCCGCGGCCATGGTTGGCGGGCAATAGCCCGGCTCTCCAGGTTTTCGTCGTCGACGATTGAGCTCTTCCTGCACTTCTTCGTCTTCGGGAATGGCGTCAAACGCAAAGGGCGGCAGAGGCGGTTTGGCTGGTTTCGGAGTGGCGCTCATAATGATTCTCCTCAAAAACTCACCCAACTTGAAGGCGTTGAAGGTCTTTCTGGTCAGGACCGCTGGCGGAAGTGGTGATCTCGTCGCAAAGCACAAACGCCTTCAAAACTGGTTCATTCATATTGGTTTTGATCATACTATTCACGGCCACAGTGGCCGGCTTGTCCGTACGCTCAAAGTGCACATCGGAGATGTCTTCGATGTCGCCTACGATCAGGCAAAACGGAAGTCGGCGTCGGTAAAGCCAAGCCCACGGGAAAGCCGTGGAGTGCTGGCGAAATTTCCGCGGACCGTGGGCTGGGCGTCGGAAGGAGCTGTCACGAGGTAGGTTTTCCCACGGCCCAGACATCCCACACAAGGATCGTCGTGTCCACGCTGCCAGACGCGAGCAAACGGCCGTCGGGCGACCAGGCCAGGGCGGTAACGTCCCATTCATGGCCCGAAAACTGGCCGCGCAGCTTGAGGGTTGCCATTTCCAGCAAAAAGACTTGCTTCCCATTGCCGACGGCGAGCATACGGCCATCGGGCGAAAAGGCGGCGCAGCAAGCTTGGCGGACAATGTCCATCACTTCCACGCTTCCGGCAAAGCACAGGTCTTTCTTTGTTTGCAGGTCCCAAAGCTCCAGCGTCTGGAGGCCCCCGTCAATAAGCGCCAGATAACGACGGTCATGCGAAAATGAGAAACTGCCGATAATAACGTCGGAAAAAACGCCAGACTTTTTGCTTTGTCCAAGCAAAGTCTCGCTGCCGCTGGCCAGGTCAATCACGCGGATCACGCTGTCTGCTGCGCACCGCAACGGCTGAATCGTCGGAGGCAAAAGCCAAGCCCTCAAAAATGCCCGACGGCAGGTCTGTTGGCACACGCTTCGTCAGTTTGCCTGTCTTGACGGAAAACAGCAGCAGATCCGTCTTGCCATTCACCTCCTCCAGGATTCCAATTTGCTTTGCAGTCGGCGTGAAACCGGCTTCCGGCTGGATAATCTCTGTATCCAGCGTGCAAAGGACCTTGCCGCCGGCCACGTCGCAAACGCACGGTTTGCTTTTGGGCGTTTGGGTGAGCATACGGGAGCAATCGGGTGAAATGGCCATCAGGCTCCTGCCTGCGTTTTCAAGTTGCTTGATCGGTCCGGTTGGCTGCCACGAGGCCGTGTTCCACCCACGTGGAATCTGGCGGCTTTCGCTTGAAAACAAACTCCGACCATCCGGCGAAAAACTCAAGTTGGAAATGGCACCGCGGTGGCCGGGCAGCGCTAATTTCTCACTGAGATCCTTAACGTGCCACACGCGGACCTGTCCCCCACAGGTTGTCACAATTGCCCTGGTGTCGGGAAAAAAGACCAGATGCACTTGATCGGACCATGAAAAGATCCATCGGTCCGATTGACGAACCATTTTGCTGCTTGCAACGTCCCACAACCGTATAGACCCGTCAAAGAAGGCGACCCCAAGCGTTGCCCCATCCGGCGAAAAGGCGATGTCGTGGAGCGTGGCTTGACCAGGTCCTTGGTGTCTTTCGACGGGGCGGTTTGTTCCCAAGGCCCACAAATGGATGTCGCCTGCGGAGGATGCCCAGGCGAATTTTTTGCCGTCGTTTGAAAAGGCGACGCAATGATATTCATCTTTCAGGTAGGTCTTTTCCACGATTTGCTTGGCAGTGCCCAAATCCCATACCACCGTTTTTTCCTGGTTTTGTGCCGGGGGATCGAGCCTGCCCAACATCTCGACTGCAAGAGCGCTGCCGCCCGATGCCAACGTGGCTTTATAAAAGGTGGTTTCAGCGGTGCATGTGAAGGCGCCCGCCGGTCGTTGCTTGGCAAACGGATCCCACGTCTTCAAGAGCTTCCCCGTGGCCGCTTCCCACCAACGCACGGTTCCATCCGCGGCAGCGGAAACCAGTGTTTTGCCTGTGTCGGCGAAAACAACACTCAACACACTCGCAGCAACGGGGCCGTTCATTTCCCGCAACAGCTTGCCCGATTCCACGTCCCAAAGCAATAGCTGGGAAGGAGGCGGCGGCTGGTAGCCAGCGCCGCCAATGCTACTGCCAACCGCCAGCCACTTGCCGTCCGGCGAAAACGCCAGTGCGACGGCCCACCGATTTGGGTCGACTTGCAACCGCCAGATTTCCTTGCCGGTCGTTGTGTCCCACAACTTGATCGTTTGGTCGCCGGGCCCCGCGGCGGCGATGATTTTTCCATCGGGCGAAACTGCCAGGCCAGTCGCTGTGCCTGTAAGCCGCATTCTCAGCGTGCCTAGACGCGCAACGGCACCGTCCGGTAGCGGATCGCCCAGGGTGTCAAAACGCGCCGGTTTGGCTGGTGAGTCCTGCGGGCCAGTGCCCGAGAAAGACAAGCCAGTGACCACCACCAAGGCGGCCGCGCATCGGCATGCAAAGAATGTTCGCATCGTTGACCTTCCTTGAAGGGTTTGCCTCGCAGAGCAGGTGCGCAACAGGCAAGGAAACCCAAATGGTCAAACTCTACCGTTGCCGCCGCGCCGGCCGCAATGCCATTTCATCAGAATGAACGGACGCATCTAAAGGCAATACCGTTCATGTTATGTTCACCGCTGGCCAGCGTGAGACGCAATCCAGCGCAATCCTTGCTACGGCTTGCCAAGGTACATTAGGGGCTGCCAAACGATGGCAGTTTCGTGTCATGGGGTTGTGTGGGGGGGTGACATGAGACGAAAGCATCCTAATCCTTGGCAGGTTTCGGCATGCAATGCCAGGTATTGTCGCTATGTTACCAGACCCCTATGACTTGCGCAAAGTTGAATGGTATTGCGTCTAAAGGGAACCAAATCGCCTTGCTCGACGACAAACACTTAACAAGGGCCGTATAATAGAGCGACGCAATGGCGGCACCCCGCGTTGCAGACAGTTATTTGCACTGTGTGATCGTTCAATGCGCATGGCCGGCAGACAGACCCTGCAAGAAACTCGCCCCAAAACTGCCGGGCCGGAGGCCTTGAAATGGCCACAATGCATTATTCTTACACATCTTACGGAATTGATGTAATGGTCACGCGCTAGTTTTTGAGATGGTGCGATCTTGCAGGGAGGTGTGTCTGGGGGGGTGCAAGAAAGCGCAAGAGGCGTGAAACGCAATTCGGAAACATTTCCGTAAAGCGTTATTGGCGATAGCGTTATGATGTCAAGGGTTTTCAGTTTCGTTTCACGGCGTATAAGCCCAGGGTGAAATGAAACGCAATTCGGTTGTTTTGGCACCGTTAAACGTGCCAAAAGGACACTACCCGCGGCTGGGATAACGATGGAAAATAGGCCTCTGAGCATGTCCTCGCCACCTCCCGGCGAGTTCACCGACGGGCACGAAAGTTCCCCCGCGCCAGACCCTAACTCTCTCTCCAAACCCGAACCTGGCGAAGCATCGCCATCGCGCTCTCGCCGAACCCGCTCCCAACTCGGCGATTATATTCTCCTGCGGAGCATCGGCACCGGCGCGATGGGCGAAGTCTTCAAGGCACGCGAGTTGTCGACCCAGCGCAACGTGGCCCTCAAGGTGCTGTTCAAGCACGTTGCCACGAATCCCAAGTTTCTGGAGCGTTTCTACCGCGAAGCTCGCCTGGCGGGATTGCTCGACCATCCTAACCTCGTTCGCGGCTTTAGCGTCAACGAGGACCACGGCTGGCATTATTTCGCGATGGAATACATCAGCGGCCAAAGCCTGCAAAAGTGGCTGAAGAAACTCGGCCATCTGTCGCTCGGCGATGCGTTGCACATCACCATGCGCTGCGCCCAGGCCTTGCAATACGCCCACGAGCAAGCACTGGTGCATCGCGATATCAAACCCGACAACATTTTGATCACCCGCCGAGGCGGCGAAACCAAGCTGGCCGACCTGGGCATGGTCAAGCAGCTTGACGCCGACATCGACCTGACCCAAACTGGCCATGCCGTGGGGACGCCGTGGTACATGCCCATGGAGCAGGCCAAGAACGCCAAGAATACTGATTGCCGCTGCGATATTTACGCCCTGGGCTGCGTTTTCTACGCCTGCCTGACTGGGCAGCCGCCGTTCGTGGGCCGCACCCTGGTGGAAGTTATCGAGGCCAAGGAGAAGGGGACTTTTCCGCCGGCCCGGCAGTTCAATCGCGAGGTGCCGGAAAGCGTTGACCGCATTATCGCCAAGATGACAGCGAAACTTCCCAGATTCCGCTACCAGGACTGCACTGAGATCATCGCGGACCTCGAGGGGCTTGGTTTGGCCAATGCCCACCTGAGCTTTGTGCCCGGCGCCGCCAAGGAGATCAAGGAGGTTGAGCGAGCCCACGACCGATTGCCCCGTACCAATGGAGACAATCACCGTACTCGGCAACCCAATGTCTACGAGAAAATCGTCGCGCAGGTAGACCAAACAGAGAAACCGGCGGTGAAGCCGACAAAGGTTCAGGCGAAGCGGCGGATCGGGTGGCGCCGCGCTGTCGTTGTGGCAACGATCGTGGCGGTTTGTGTGATGGGGGTGTTGATCGTGGTTGGATTCAAAAGCGTTTTCTGGTAAATTAGCACATAGTAGCAGGCACACTCCGTGTGCCGTTTTCGCGTTGCACGGCACACGGAGTGTGCCTACTACTATGTGAATGCAAAGGAAATCCGTGCTTCAAGGCTTGCTGGGTTATCTGAACTTCTCCACGGGCAAGCCCGATCCGCGCGTCCAAATCGCGTTTTTCAAGGCCTGGCAGGCAGTTGGCTCCGATCCCGCTCCCTGGCTTGCGCTCGATCAACAGCTCGATCAAGAATTGACGGCGCTTCACAAAGCCGGCCTTGCCGCCTTTGCGGACATTCGCCAGGCATCCGCCGTCATTGACCTCGCCTTGCGCCGACTCCCGGAAGCGTACCGCCGACACCATGCCGATTTGCTGAGTCACCTTTCGGATGCCGATATCTTTCAGCCGGGCTTTTTAATGCGCGCGCTGGAAGCGGTGATTGCTCAGCAGGGACCGTGGGAGGAACTCGACCGCATTGTCAGCTCTGCGATCAAACGGCTCAACGATTACATGGGCCACAGGCCCATCGCCGTGCTGGAAAGTCGGCCGGAAGGCGAGCCTTACGATCATGAGAGAATCTGCCCGGTTCCGCTGTTCCTTCGCGGAGCCGGCCTCGCACCCGGCCGGTATTCAGCGCTGGTGAGCAAAGCGCTGGAGGTGCTTCGCGCGACCAGCCCTGCATTGCTAGCGGACGCCTATTTCGGCCTGGAGCATCTCGACGAACTGACATTTGATCCAAGAGCCTACGACCACAATCACCCTGCCGACCGCCGGCCCAATTACCGCTTTGGCGAGTGGGACCCGCACCACATCGACACGCAGGGTTTTTTCACGCGGTTCATCGTTCGCCAGATCACTCTCGACGGCCTGCTCGACCGCGTGCGCAGCGCACCCGCCGAGGCAGCGGACGACATGCTTCACGAAGCCGCCACCGTGCTGGCCGGCACCATGCTGATGGCCAGCGGCATCAGCGGCGCCGGGCCGGACACGTATGACTCATCGGCCACCTTGAGCACCGTCATGCCCCCCATCGCCCGCATGCGTGATGCCTTTTACCGCGAGCATCTGGCGGCGGTCGCCGGCAATCACGGCGAGCGGCTGCGCGAGGAGGCCAAAATCACTCGGCAGCCGTTTGGCGGGGCGCGGCGGCACATCAACCAATTCCTGGCCCTGAATCAGGCGGCACAGTTGCAGCAAAGACGCTTGGCGGTGCTGGTCGCGGAACTCGGTTATCCAGACGCCGCCAGGCATCATGCCGCGCGGGTTCCGGTCGCCTCGTCGCGATTGCTCGCGGAGATCCACATCCGTTTGACAACCTGCCAGGTGCTGTCCCAGCAGGGCAAACTTGCCGACGCCGCCGACGATCTCGCTCAGGCCGAGGCCATCATGCACCGTGCCATCGGCTGCGGCGCCATGGTCGATCCCTGGAATATCCTTGGCTTTCAGGGACTTTATCCGCTTTTCGCCGCCCGGGAAGACAGCGTCAGCGACCGCCGCATTGGCGAATTGGTGCAGGTCGTCGACCGCCTCCTGACCCAGTACGCCCACCTTCGCGCCGAGGCTGCCGCGGCCGGCGACAAGTCACTGGGTGGACGGCTGGCGAGGAAAATGAGCCAGTTGGCGGCGTGGTGGGACGCCTTCGCGACGACCACGGTGAACGACGTTCCGCATGTTGTAGGTCGTGAATCCGCGGCTGCCGCGGACCACGTGGCGACCGCACTTGGCCTATGGCACCAGTGCGGCGAAGCCCCGGCGGACCTGGCGTTTTGGCGACAGCATTTGGATGGCTTTCGCAGCGCCAAGTCTTTTGCCCTCGTGGTCGACGAACTGCTCCGCAAGAACGACCATCGGGCCGCCATGGGGCTGCTAGTGAATTGGCTGTCCCAGGCCCCGCAGGTGCCGCTCGAAGACGGCGAGCATTCGTTTCATCTGCTGAGCCTGCGCTGGATGATCAGCGTCGGTCAGCAGGAAACGGCCGGCCAGTTGATCCCCAAATTCATCGATCACCTCGAGGCCAATGCCGACGACTTCTGGCAGGTGCCGCAGTTGCCCCGCGAGGGCGAGGGCCAGGAGGAACACCTGCCGATGCCTCGTGAACACGACGAGGACGCGCTCTTCGGCGCCGCTTATGAGGACATGACCTTCAAGGACAGCACCGACGACGGCAACGAAGGCGAGCTCTTGGGGTTCGAGCAGCGGCAGGAGTTTGACCTGGATCACCACTCCGCGGCACTGCAAGAACGGCTCCATTGGTTTTCAACCCTGGCCCGCATTTGGCATATCGGCAGCCATCGCCTGACACAGGGGCCCATTGGCGAAACCTCCAGCGCAAAACCACGAAATCGTCGAGGGTTGGTTGGCGCGTGCGCTGCGGAATTATCAGGATTTGCTGGCCTTGATGGATGCCATTCAGGAGAAACAGATCCCGGCGCCGTCGGGTTCCTACGATTCGTTGGTGGAGTTTGACCGGCGCAACGCTGTCAAGCAACAATTGCTAAATATGGTGATCGGCACCTGCCTCGATTCGGCACTGGCCGTGGGCGGTATGCGTGGTGCTGTGGGCCAGGATGATGGGGCCGAAAGTGCCGAGGGGCAAGCGAAGCCGGCCAGAAAAGGCCCGCTTTGGGAGCCGAGTTTGCTGAAGCTGGAGCAAGCCATGTGGCGAGGCGACGCCGCCGCCGCGCGGGACGTCCTGCCAAAATTCCTCGAACATTTTCAGCACGAGCCACTCCTGATCACGCCGCTGCATCAGGGCGGCCAAGCGCGGTTGATCCTGCGTGCCGGCATTGCTCAAACGCTCCTGCGAGCCTTGGCCGCCAACTTGCCGCGTCTGGGATTGCTGCGCGAAACCTTCGGCGTGCTGCGCGTGGCCCGCACCATGGAAAGCGAGCAAAAGCTAGAGGGCCCCCGCCAAACCGATTATGATCGGCTCTACCGCATTGCCTGCCAGGCCAGCGTCGAAGCCGTGGTGGAAGCGGTCAATGCCGATGACGGGCTGAGCGCCGGCGAGCGCGTCCAGTTTCTTGGCCGCTTGATCGAACCCTACCTTAATCTTTGGGCCGATTACAGCCGGACCGTCCGTTTGTCGGTGCTCGAAACGCTGACCTCGGACGACGATTGGCAAGCCGTGAAAGCATTCATCGTCAAATTTGGAGGCGGACTGTTTCACGCCCGTTTCATGACACTGGGCAACCTGCGCGGCATCCTGCAACGTGGGGTCGCGGCCTGGTTCGCCTATTTGCGAGAAAACCCCGATCCGCAAAATCCTGTGCCGCTCATCGACGATCTCGATCAAGGCATACCCGCGAAGCAGGCGGCCAAGCACCTGGAATTGGTGCTCCAAACCATTGTCGAGAATTACGAGGAATACAAGGATTACAACACCACCACCGCCCAATCGGACTACGGCGAGAATCTGCACATGCTCCTCGAGTTCCTGCGTCTCAAGGCCGCTTACCTGCGTCAGGCGTGGGCGATGCTGCCGTTGACGCTGGTCCATGAAGCGCTGGCCAAACACAGCAGCGAGGGGGCAACCATGTGGGAGCGGCAGGTGGAACGGTTGACGGCGAAGGAAGCCGGCAATTTCCTGGTCCGTCTGGGGGAGTTGGAGCGCCAGCACGGCATGCGGCTGCGGACCGTGGGCGATCGGGTGCGTGAACGCTTCGTGATGCCGCTCGCGCTGGACCGTGCCTGCGCCTGATCGAGCCCGGCTTACGACGAGGCGCGGGCGGGAGCGACGCATCAGGCATTGGACCAGTTGGAGAAAGGGTTGCAGCCCTATTTGCAGGCGCCGACCGGCGCGGGTTTGGATGTGCCCATGTGGCTGCAGCGGTTGGAAGGGGAACTGCACCGGGTGAAGATGCGGCGGACGGCGGTGGCCAACCTGGCGGAAAACTTGCTCCAGGTCCCCCGAATTGCCTTGCCTGTGGCTCAATTGCAGGCACAATTGGAAGATTGGCCCCGCTAAGCCGCAAGCGGCTGTATAATACGCCTGGATTTGGTATCATCACTGCAAGCCGCGCGGGGCAAGTGACCCCGCGGGCCGGGCAACTGTGCTTCCTCTCCCCAAGGGACATTACCATGCAATCGCGATTGATCGGTACGGCGTTGTTTATCGCGGCGATGGCAGGGGGGCTATGGGTGGTGAGCCCGTCCCCAGCCGGCCAGGAGCCGACGACCACCAATCTCGGCAAAAAGATCGTCAACATCCCCTTCACCGATGCCGACGGCAAGACGACACACCTTTACGATTTGAAGGACAAAAAAGCGATTGTGTTGGTCTTTCTGTCGTTCGATTGCCCGATTTCCAACAGTTATACCCAACCGCTGACGGACATCGCCGCCGAATACGCCCAACAGGATGTGGCCATCGTGGGGTTGACCACCAACAAGGACGAAACGCCCGCCGAGGTGGCCAAAAATGCCAAGGAATTCAAGTTGTCGTTCCCCGTGGTACTGGACAGGAAATTCGCGGCGGTGAATGCCTTGGCGCCGACGCACACTCCCGAAGTCTTCATGCTGGACGGCGATTTTGTCCTGCGTTATCGGGGCCGGATCGACAATTCGTTCTACGCCAGGCTCAAGATGAGCCAATCGGTGACCCAATACGATCTCCGCCAGGCCCTTGCCGAGCTGATATCGGGACGGCCTATTGCCACGCCGGCAACGGTGCCCATCGGCTGCCCCATCCCGCGCGACGCCAAGGCCGAAATCAAGGTCGGCTTCGTCACCTACCACAAAGACGTGCTGCCGATCCTGCAACGGAACTGCCAGGAATGCCATCGGCCCGGCGCGGTCGGCCCCTTCTCGCTCATGACCTATCGCCAGGCCGTCAACTGGGCCACTGACATCAAGGATTACACGGCCTCGCACGCCATGCCGCCGTGGAAGATCAGCGAAGGGATGAAGTTCGCCAATGAACGCAAGCTCAGCGATCGCGACCTGGCGGTATTGGCTGCCTGGGCCGACAACGCCACGCCGGAGGGCGATCCCAAGGATGCGCCGCCGCCCGTAAGTTTTCCGGAGGGCTGGAAATTGGGACCGCCGGACCTGGTGCTGGAAGTGCCCGACGACTTTCAGGTCGGCCCCACCGGCAACGACATTTTCCGCTGCTTCGTGCTGCCGAGCAACCTGACCGAGGACAAATTTGTCGAATCGATCGAGGTCAAGCCAGGCAATCCGCGCATCGTCCATCACTCGCTGCTTTTCATTGACAATGCGGGCCAGGGCGCCAAGATTCAAAAGCAGCAGCAAGACAAACCCGCCAAGGACCCGCATGGCGGCAGCGACCTGGACAAGGGCCCCGGTTACTACGGCGGCATGGGCCCCGGTTTCACGCCGACGGGTAGCCTGGGCGGTTGGGCCCCTGGTCAATTGCCGCGCACGCTTCCCGAGGGGACCGGCATCAAACTGCAGAAGGGGACCGACGTGGTCATGCAGATCCACTATCACCGCAATGGGAAGCTGGAGAAAGACAAAACCGCCATCGGCATCTATTTTTCCAAGAAAAAAGTGGAACGCCCGTTCCAGGGCGGCGTGATGGCGGGGTTGTTCCTGGCCATTCCGGCGAATAACGAGCACTTCGTCGTCAAGGGCACATCCTATGTCACGCAGGACATGACGCTGTACGACGTGATGCCGCACATGCATATGCTGGGCCAGCAAATCAAGGTGACCATGACGCCGCCCGACGGCAAGCCGGAACTGCTGTTCAACGTCAAGCAGTGGGACTACAACTGGCAGGAGACTTACAACCTCAAGGAGCCGCTCAAAGTCAAGAATGGCAGCCGTCTTGAAGTCGAGGCGGTTTACGACAACAGCGCCAAAAACCCCAACAACCCGTTCAGCCCGCCGCGCATGGTGACGCTTGGGGAACAGACCTTTAACGAAATGTGTTTCGTTTTCCTGGGCGGCACGTCCGACAAAAACGGAACAGCCCTGCCGATGGCGCGAACGCCCCCAAAGAAACAGTAATCACCACACCAACCCAAAGCGCGAGCGAGGGCATTTATTTCTCCTCGCTTACGCTTCGGGTTAGTATCTTGGAGATGCCCTATGCGTAGCTTGCTGGTTGCCTTAGCCTTGCTGGCCGTGCCGGCTTTGGTGATGACGGATGGGCCGCCGCAGGCCAAAGACAAAGACAAAGACATCGGCAAAACCTTTGCCGTTCCCACCCGGCTGACCGACACCGGCCATTTCCTCGTGCGAGCCAAGATCAACGGCAAGGGCCCTTTCAACTTCATCGTCGACACCGGCGCACCGCTGGTGTACATCTCCGTGCCGGTGGCCAAGAAACTTGGCATCGAGCCCGCGAAAAAGGGGCTGAGCACCATTGATAACTTCCAAATCGAAGGCGGTCCGGTCCATGCGCAGCTCAAATGCATGATCGAGACCCCATTTCAACTCGAAGGCATGAACGCCCTCGGCCTGCCCGGTGTCGAGCTGCACGGCATCATTGGCTACTCGCTACTGGCCCATTACAAGCTGCAGATCGACCCCACTTCCGACGTGATGAAATGGACCAAGCTGGATTTCAAGCCGCCGCTGCCGGAGTCGCTGGGGGCCAAGGACGATGCCCTGGCGGGGCTTAACGGCATGGCATCCATGATGAAGGGCCTGGCGAAGTTGCTGGGCAACAAAGGTGCGGCGGAACCGGCATTGCGCGGTTTCATCGGCGTGGAATTGGCGGAGAAGAATAATGGCGTCGTCGTGCAATCAGTCCTCAGCGGCGGTCCTGCCGCGCAAGCCGGATTGAAGGCAGGGGATCGCTTGCTGAGCGTTCTGGGGACGGATGTGGCCACGTCCGCCGAGGTCCGCGAAGCGCTTGCCAGGGTGACGCCCGGACAAGCGGTTGCCTTTGTCATTTCCCGCGACAACACCAAGCAAACCATCCTCATCACAGCCGTGGAGGGAATTTAGCCATGAAACACCTGTTCTTGAGCGTGTTCGTGGTGTTGCTGGCATGGTCGCCGCTAAGCTCCACGGGCCAGGGCGAGGGCGACGTCAAACCGTTCAAAGTCCCGTTTGAAACGCTGCAAACGCAGCACATCGTGATTATGGTGAAAATCAACGGCAAGGGACCGTATCGGCTCATCTTCGACACCGGCTCGCCGCTGACACTGATCAGCAACAAAACCGCCAGAGATTCCGGCGTGCTGCCGAAGGACGCCAAGCCGATCATTCCGCTTTTTCAAGTTCAGCAGTTCGACGTTAAAACGCTGGAAATCGGCACCTTGAAAGTAAGCGGCTTCAAGACGGTAATCATGGACCATCCCACCGTGGCGCTCATGGACGAGCTCCTTGGCCCCGTGGACGGCATCGTGGGCCTGACGTTTTTCGCCAAATTTAAGTTGACGATTGACTACCAGGCCAAGGAGTTGACATTCGTGCCCGTCAAATTCACGCCGCCGGACGTCACCAAGAGCATGATGGCAATGTTGATGAGTCCCGATAAAAACAAAAAGAAGGTGCTGGCGCCGGCGGGGCAGTGGGGCTTCAGCGTTGCCAAGGACGCCAAGGATGAGGAACCTGGCGTCACGGTCAAGGACGTCTTTGCCGGCGGCCCGGCCGCGGCCGCGGGGTTGAAAACGGGTGATCGGCTGCTGACGATTGAAGGCCGTTGGACCGACACGGTAGTGGATTGTTATCGGGCGGCGACAGTCGTGAAGCCAGGAACGGCGGCGCAGGTGAAGGTGCTGCGCGACGGCAAGGATATCCAGTTGACAGTGAAGGTGGCTGCTGGCGTGTGATGTCAGTATGATGGCACCGACCGGAGGCACGGGGCTCGCAACTGTGCATGTAACACTGCTTCCGTGAAATCGACCGTATGACGGCTGGCAACGATGTGCATGCTCGCATTCGCAAGGCCACCAAAGGCGGCATTCCGTGGTTCGCCATGACAGATAGTGAAATCGACGCATTGCGAGATTCGCTGATGCCCGCTGCCAAGGGCGGTGCGCCGACTGATCGCTAATGAGAATCCTGTTTGGCCGCGGTCCGAAGGACCGCGCGTTTGGCTGCTTTACGCCGGACGCGCAGTCCTTTGGACTGCGGCTAAACGGCAAACCAGTCCTCAAACCTCACGCCGATGAAATAGCTTGGCACCCGAATTAGTGATCGCGGCCTGTGTGGCCGCCGTCAGCTTGGCGAATAACTGCTCGACAGCTTGCGTTCTTTTGGCACCTGTCCACCACGGATTATTGCGCCGCAGCACCACCTCGGTGACGCTCCCGTCGCCCTCGTCAACGGTGATGAGGAAATTGCAGTAGAAAGTGAGGGGCGGCCATAGCCACGACATTACGAGGCTGCCGCGTCTGGCTCGGAATTGGCGCTGCGACAAATGCCAAACAGTCAGGTCAAGTTCGCGGGCCGAATCCGCAGCGGCAGCGACGGCTTGTTCGCGTCCGAGATCGGTCAACAGCAGCAGGCCGGGCATTAGCGAAAATCACTCATAGCGTAGAGCTTCGATGGGATCCAGCCGCGACGCCTTCCAGGCCGGGTAATAGCCGAAGATAATGCCGACGCCGGCGGAGACCGAGATGGCCGCCACGATGGCCGTGATGGAGACCTCGATGGGCCAGTTCAGAAGTAAGTGCACCAGCATCGGCGGCGCCGCGGCCGAGGACGATGCCCATGAAGCCGCCCATCAGGCACAGCACCACCGCCTCCACCAGGAACTGCCGCAGAATGTCGCGCGGCCGCGCGCCCACCGCCATGCGCAGGCCAATTTCCCGCGTCCGTTCGGTCACCGACACCAGCATGATGTTCATGATGCCCACGCCGCCGACGATCAGCGAAACCAGGGCCACGAACAGCAGCGAGCGCGTCATGGTCGCCGTGGTGGAACCCAGCGCCTTGGCCATTTCGGTCATGTCGCGGACGCTGAAGTCGTCGGGCTGGCCCGTCTTGATGTGGTGCCGTTCGTGCAGCAGGTCGGTGATCTGGCGGATGGCCAACGGAATTTCCTCGGTGGTACTGGCCCGCACCAAGATCTGGTCGATGTTGGTGAAGCGCGTTTGCTGCGGATAGTCCACCGGGCGGAGCGGATCGATGGTCGGGTAGATGCTGTCCTGAGCTGCCGGGGTAGGACTGGTTCAAGGTATTCACCGTGGTGGCGGCGGTCGACCGAGGCGCGTCGTGGAAGCTGCCGGCGCGGTCGCGGTGCTCTGGTTGACGTTGGTCAGCACGCTGCTGCTGACGCGGGCCTTGATGCTTGTCCACGGAGCCAGCACGATGTCGTCCTGGTCCAGGCCCATCATGTTGGCGCCGCGGGAACTCAGCACGCCGATGACCCGGAAGCCCACGTTTTGCAGCCGAATCTCCCGGCCCAACGGCGACTGGTCGTCGAACAGCTCGTGCTTGATGGTCTGGCCGACCAGGCACACCCGCTGTCCGGTTGCGGACGTCGGCATCGGTGAACGGCTCGCCTTCCTCCAGGTCGGTCCACTCGCGGACGTCCAGGAACGAGGGCGTGGTGCCGTAGATGTACAGCGGCACCCAGTTCTTGTTGGCGAAGGTCGCCTGGGTGCGGGCGCGGACCACGGTGGCGACGCTGTTGACGGCTGGGCATTCCCGGGCGATGGCGTCGGCGTCCTGCGGCGTGAGCGTGATGACGCTGCCGCTGCCGAAGCTGACGCCGCCGCTGGAGGCCGTGCCGGGCATGACCAGCAGGTTGTTGGCGCCCATGCTCTGGATGGTCTTTTGCACGGCCGTGCTGGAGCCCTGGCCGATCTCGGTCATGGCAATGACCGCGGCCACGCCGATGACGATGCCCAGCGTCGTCAGCGCCGAACGCATGACGTTGCGCCGCAGGGCTCGGAACGCGGTTCGCACGATGCGATAGAGCTTATGCATGCCTGTCTACTCCTTGGGCTTCGGCTGGCCTTGCTTGAACATTTGCACGGCGAACGGATTGGAGCCATCGCTACGGATGTCCGACTTGCCCTCGCCCACGATGACCTGGGCATGCTCCGGCAGTTCGCCGCCGCTGATGACGCCAAGGATTTCCGTGTTGACGCTGTCACTCAGGCCCGATGCGAACCTCGATATAACGAACAAAGCCGTCCTCGCCTTGCACCCAGACGAAGCCGTGGTCCTTGGCGTCGGCCTCGGTGGGCGAGCGTTTTCTTCCCTTGAGCTGATTGTAGGTGTCCCGCATGTCAGGGGCAATCTGCTGCTGTGCCGGCTGCCAGCGCAGGGCGGCGTTGGGCACCAGCAGCGCGTCCTTCTTGTCCTCGACGATGAACGTCAGGTTGGTCGTCAGGTAGGGACTGAGCTGGCGATCCTTGTTGTCCACGCTGACCACGACGGTGTAGGTCACGACGTTCTGGTTCATGGTGGCGTTGAGGCGGAAGCGGCAATTTTCCCTGGGGAACGACCTTGCCCATGTAGACCTGGCCCGGGAAGGCGTCCACCGTGAACCTGACATCCTGCCCGACCCGGATTTTGCCGACGTCCACCTCATTGACCGTGGCCCAGACTTCCATCTTGCTCAAATCCTTGGCGATCAGGAACAGGCTGGGGGCCGACAGGCTGGCCACCACGGTCTGGCCGACGTTGACGCGGCGGTCGACGACCACGCCGCTGACCGGCGCGGTAATGGTCGAGTAATCGAGGTTGGTCTGGGCAGTCCTCAGGTTGGCCTCGGCAGTTCCAATGTTGGCCTTGGCGACTTCGATATTGGCCAGGCCCACCTCATAGTTCGCCTTGTAAAGGTCCCACTCGGCCTTGGCGATACCCCCGTCTGGATACAGTTTTTCGGCGCGGCTCCAGTCCGCGGCCGACTGAGCCAATTGCGCCGTTTTCAGCAGAAGGTTGGCCTGTGTCTGTTTTAGGGCTGCCTCGGCGGCATTGACCGCCGCGACGTAAAGCCGCTCGTCGATCTGGGCCAGCAAGGTGCCCGGCTCAATGATGTTGCCGGCTTTATCGAAGACCGGCCCTTTCACTTCCGAGCCCCAATCGACAATTCCGGATTGGGTGCCGGCATCCTTGCCGATGGACGTAATGACGCCCACGACCTGGGCGCCGACGTCCACCAGCTCGCGCGGCTGCAACGTTCCCACGGAGCCAATGGTGGCAACCAGGCGGCCCTTTTTCACTTCCGAGAACTGGAAGACCGTTTTCACGGTTGCCGCCGTTTGCCAGAACCAGAATGCTCCGCCGCCCAGCACGGCCAAGAGCACTACCACGGCAATGATTCGTTTCATATTTCTCTCGACTTTCAAACCTGTGGTGAAGATCCGTGCTTACCGACCAATTCAGATCCTTCAATCCGTCCGTCACGCATGCGGACAATGCGCTTGCAATAGTGGGCCACATCCGACTCATGGGTCACCAGGACGATGGTGATGCCTTCTTCATTGTTCAATTTCTGGAGCATCAGCAAGATTTCGTCGGTAGTGGTGGAATCAAGATTGCCGGTCGGCTCGTCGGCCAAGAGCAGCGGCGGCTCGTTGACCAGGGCGCGGGCAATGGCCACGCGCTGCTGCTGGCCGCCGGACATTTGCTGGGGGTGGTGGTCCATGCGGTGGCCCAGGCCTACGAGCTCAAGCAACTTGACTCCGCGGTCATGCGCTGTTTTGGTGGATATTTCATGGTGGGCATAGTCCAGCGGCATCGTCACATTTTCCAGGGCACTGGTGCGCGGCAGCAAATTGAAGCTCTGGAACACGAAACCGATTTTGCGGTTGCGCACGTCGGCCCGCTTCTCCGGCGTGAGCGTGGAGATTTCTTCCCCGTCCAACCAATACTGGCCAGCGGTCGGCCGGTCGAGGCAGCCCACAAGGTTCATGAGCGTCGTCTTGCCCGAGCCCGATGCCCCCATGAGGGCCACCATTTCACCCCTACCGATCTCCAGCGACACCCCCTTGAGCACGGGAACGTCCACTTCGCCGAGGTAGTAGGTTTTGTAAACGTCTTTTATGGTGATGAGTTCCATCGTTCTTTCGTAGGTCAGACATTCTAGCCTGACCCAAACCGCCCAATGACATTTGAGGGGGGCAAACAATTTCAGCCTGGAAAGGCTGACCTACAAAGGCATCGCCATGATGCTGATCCTACACAAAAGCAGCCGGCCATGCCACTGATTCCCGGGTCCTCCGCACGGAAGCCGGCCAATCTCATGGCGTTCGGGCAAGGTGCGCAAGCTGGCTTCGCTTTTCCTGCCATTTCGATTGAATGGATTGTACCGCTTCTGCCGACAACACTAAGAGCAAGTGCGATAAAGGGGGCTACCGTGCAGATTCACTCCTCACATTACGCCATACGACGCGGTGCGTCGATTCTGTTCGCTTGTATAGCAACAACGATCGCGTTTGGCCAATGCGGCTGCACCACAAGTTTTCCGGAATGGGTCAACAATGGCTTCAAGGTCGGCCCCAATTACAATGTGCCGCCGGCTCCGGTGCCGCAGGCCTGGGTTGACGCCCCCACCGACAAACGGGTGCACGTCGCCAATCCCAACATCGCAGCTTGGTGGGACGTATTCGACGATCCGATTTTGACCCAGCTGGTCAAAAACTCGTTTGTGCAAAACCTGACGGTCCGTCAGGCTGCCTATCAAATCCTCCAGGCCAGGGAACAGCGAGCCATCGCCATCGGTGAGCTGCTGCCTCAGTCGCAAAGCGCCATACTGTCCTACTTGCACGGCGAAACCAGCAACAACGGAGGCAGTGCCGCCGCGGCGGCCGCGGCTTTCGGCGCCAGCCTGACGCCAGGCCAGATCCTCACACCTGTGACGCCTCCCAGCACGCCCGTCGCCGGCGTGACTCCCAGCACCGGAGCCGGCTCGACGACGTCTTCAACGAGTCCCTCCGTGGGTTCGGGCAGCGGCAGCGGAGCCGGCGTGGGCTTCGGCACGAGCCGGTTTTTCAACAACGTAGCCACATCGCTGAACCTATCCTGGGAGCTTGATTTTTGGGGCCTTTTCCGCCGCAACCTCGAATCCGCCGACGCCAGCCTCGACCAATCGATCGACAATTACGACGAAATGGTGGTGTTGCTGCTGGCCAATGTGGCGACCCAGTACGTGGAAATCCGCACCCTGCAAAAGCGACTTGATCTCGCCAGAAAAAACGTGGCCCTGCAGGAGCCGCTGGTGGAGGTGTACAGGCAGCGCTACAAGGCGGGCATCGCCAACTCCTTCCCGGGTTATCACCAGCTCAAATCGAACCTGGACAACACCAGGGCGCTGATTCCCAGCCTGGAAATCTCCCTGCGCCAGGCCAACAATCAGCTGTGCATCTTGCTAGGCATACCGGTCCGCGATTTGCTGCCGGAACTTGGCGACGGCACTGCCCCCGACCCGAATAATCCCAAGGACCGGATCGTTCGCATTCCCAGGCCAAAAGACGAGTCGGTCGTGGTGGGCATCCCCGGCGACCTGCTGCTGCGCCGTCCCGACGTGTTGGCCGCCGAACGCCAGCTGCAAATTCAGTCCGCGCAGATCGGCATTGCCGAGGCCGAGATGTACCCGCACATCGGCATCAACGGCAGCATCGGTCTGGCGGCCAACAAACTGGGAACGCTATTCAACTCTCAATCCTGGACCGGCAGCATCGGGCCCTCGTTGACCTGGAACATCTTGATCTACGGCCGGCTCCTGGCCAACGTGCGTTTCCAGGATGACCTGTACCAGCAATACGTGGCCAACTACCAGAACACGGTCTTGACCGCCAACCAGGACGCGGAAAACGCCATGGTCGCCTACTTGAAATCAATCGACCAGACCAGGCACTTGCAGGACAGTGCCGACGCGGCAGCGAAATTGACGGGCTACCTGGTCAAACAGTTCAAGGAAGGCTATCTGCCGCCGGGCGCGCACGGATACCAGCGCATTTATCACGCAGATTTTCACGGCTATCAATTTCCAGGTCACGCAGCAGGACTCGGCGGCCCAGGCCGAAGGCAACATCGCCCTGAATCTCATCCTCCTGTACAGGGCCATGGGCGGCGGCTGGGAAATCCGCCTCAACGATCCGCAGGGCTTCTGCCCACGAAATGTTCCCGAGGCCCCCATCGTGCCGGCGGAACCGCGGTTGGGCAGGCCACAAGTTGCGCCGGGAACGGCGCAATTGCCGGAACCGCTGGCCTCGATGCACAGGATCACCCTCGGCACACCGAATGTCATGCCCGTGGACGAACCTGCCAGCAATCGCTAAGGATTATTGTTTTTTGCATTTTGACGTTGAGAGTTCCCATCGCGTATTGTATCATTAAGCGTGGTGGCTTCCGACTTGCAGCCCTTTCTGTAACTGGCCTGACTCGCCAATAGTGATGCCGAAATGGGCTTCACGGCAGCGCCATTCCGTGCCGGCAACCAGAGAAACGGAGTTGTCATGGTGATGACACGGGGGTTTGCGCGAAATGCGGCGCTGTGGGCGGCGAATAACGATAAGACCGGTAACGCGACCAGGGCAATCCCTGCCGAGGACAGGGGGAGGCCTTCTCAAAGGTTATAAGCCTTTAAGCGAATTATCACGCTTCGTTCATGTTTCAGTCCGTATGCTGTTGGAGCCTATCCGAAAACTCGCCCAACGCTAAGGCACAGCGAACCAAAAGACGGGTTGATTCGTCTTATGAATGAAGCTCGGGGGTAGAGCTGGTCGAATCGGGAACTATCATGCCAATGACTCGAATGGACAGCAAGACATTCCTTGCCAACCTGCGTCTAAGCGGGCTGATGCGGAAGGAGGAGCTCGAAAGGGTCCTCCCCAAGTTGCCGCTGACCGAGCGCGCCAAGACGCTTGCGCGTTCGCTGGTCAAGATGGGCGTGCTGACCAAGTTCCAGGCGCAGTTGCTGCTCGTGGGCCGCAACAGCGGATTTGTGCTGGGCCAGTATCGCATTCTCGACGAGCTTGGCCAGGGCGGCATGGGCCGTGTCTTCAAGGCGGAACACATCACCATGGGCCGCACTGTCGCTCTCAAGGTGCTGTCGTCGCGCCACACCAAGACTGCCAAGGCACGCCAGTTATTCCTGCGCGAAGTCCGCGCCGCCGGCAAGCTGATGCACCCCAACATCGTCACCGCCCACGACGCCAATGAAAGCGACGGCCGGCACTACCTGGTCATGGAGTATATCGACGGCCCGAATCTCGATCAACTCGTGCGTGAGCGCGGGCCGTTGCCGGTTGGCCTGGCCTGCGACATCGTCCGCCAGGTCGCCTCGGCGCTGCAGTGTGCGTTTGAGGCCGGCATGGTTCACCGCGACATCAAGCCGTCCAATGTCCTGCTGCAACGCTCTGGCACGGCCCTGTCGTCCGGCTATGTCGTCAAGATCGTCGATTTCGGCCTGGCTTGTTTGGCAGAGGGTGAGCCGGGACACGCGGCCGACGCCGGCAAGAATGTGGTGCTGGGCACTCCTGATTACCTATCGCCGGAACAGGCCCGCAATCAGCACCCCGTGGACATCCGCTCGGACCTTTACAGCCTGGGCTGCACCTTTTATTTCCTGCTGACGGGGCAGGTGCTGTTTCCGGGCGGGACATCGATCGAAAAGCTGGTGCGGCAAACCAACGAAGAGCCGACGGACGTCGAGCAACTGCGGCCTGACGTTCCCCAGGAGGTTGCTGACATTCTGCGCTGCCTCCTGGCCAAGGCCCCCGCGCATCGCTATCAGAGCCCGGCACAACTGGTGCTGGATTTGATGCCGTTGGCGCAGCCCGTGCCGAGTGCGTGGGCCACCGTCAACAACGCCCCGGCAGTTGGCCCCGACACTGTGGAATTGACCGCCAACACCGGGATGGTGCCCGCGGTAGAGGAAAAAAAGAAAACGCAGGCACCTGCCCCCGCTTCCTCGCATTGGCCGGCAATCATAGCTGCCATCCTTGCTGGCTGCGCTGTCGGCGGCGCGTTGACAGGGGGATTATTGTGGCTCCTAAGGGAATTCTGAACCACGAAAAACACGAAATACACGAAAAAAACAAAAGACAAACATGGCTTAATTCTCTGTCTTTTTTCGTGTGTTTCGTGGTTCACAATGATGCCCCACACCAGCGCCGCCATGCTATCCGATAGGCCGCCTCCAGCCCGCGCGTGAAGCTGGCCGCGTCGCAGAGGCTTGTGCGGGTTCGCTCCCGCAGGGATTCGCGCAATTGCGCCAGGCGGTCCAGTTCGCTAGCTTGACGGACCGCAAGGCGCAGATATTCTTCCGGCGTCGCCACTGCCCAATCGGCCAGGCCGACGCGGCTCAGCAACGACGCTGAATGCCGCCCGGCCGGCCGTGTTCCGCGCAGACTCACCACGGGCACCCCCATCCAAAGTGATTCGCAAGTCGTCACCCCGCCCGTGCAGGGGAACACGTCCAGCGTGACATCAATTTCCCGGTATATGCCCAGATAGGCGGGGTCGTCGGTCATCTGCCTCAGATCCAGACGCTGGCTGGCGATGCCGCGCTGGGCAAATTGCTGCAGCACATATTCCCGCGGGGTGGCGGCCAGCGTATCGCGAAACATCAGCAATCGAGCTGTCGGCAAGGCCTTGAGCAGCTGGCTCCACAGGTCAAACACGCGCGAGTTGTGCTTGAACAGCGTGTTCAAAGATCCAAAGGTGAGATAGCCACGCTGCAGCGCCGGCGGCGGCGTGACGGCAGGCGCCGTGGCCGGCGGCGCGAAACAGCTAAAGCCGCCCGGAAGGCGAATCAGCTCTTCGGTGTCCCGTTGAGGATCACCAGGCGGATCGAGGACATCGTCGGTCAAACGGTAATCGATGGTGTTCAGCCCGGTGGTATTCAAATATCCCAGCCAGGTTGCCTGGATCGGCGCCGGCTTTTGTGCGAATACCAGCAAACGCGTTCCGGATGTATGACCGGCCAGATCCACCAGGATATCGATGCGATCGTCCCGGATCCGTTGGGCGACCTCGGCGTCCAGCTGGAGCCAGATGGACCGCCAGCCGTAGGCCAGTTTCTGCAAGCGGGCGGTGACGGCATCCGGCGCCGCCACCTGGGCATAACAAAAAGTCTGGACCTGCTGGCTGTCGTGGTGAGCGAGCACCGTCTCGAAGTAGCGCGTCACCGCGTGCTGACGGAAATCGGGGGAGACGTAGCCGATGCGCAGCCGGCGCTCCGGCGAACGCTCATTGGCGTGCGGCGGCAACGGCGTTTTGGGTCCGTGCATCTCTCCCCATGCTCGATGGGCCGCGAAAACCGCATCGGGATCGGCCGTCGGGTCATAGTTCAGACAGAAAAGGTAGTTGCTGCGCGCCCCCGCCAGGTCGGGCTGCAGCCGCATGGCCTCATGAAAACGCGGCAACGCCAGATCGGCGCGACCCTGCTGCAAATAGCACGTTCCCATGTTGCTATGAGCCTCGGCATAGGCCGGCTGCAGTTGCAGCACGCGCTGGTACCACTGAATGGCTTCGTCGAAATGGTGCTGCCGGTCGAGGACATAGGCGGTCCCGTAAATCGCCTCAGTGAAATTGGGGTTGTTTTGCAAGGCCAGCCGATAGCAGGTCATGGCGTCGTCGAGCTTTTCCAGCCGCATGTAGACGTGGCCCAGGCAAATGCGGGCCTCGGTGTAGTTGGGCCGAAGCCGCAAGGCCTGTTGGCAATGATAAATGGCGTCGTCGAATTTATCGGTGCACATAAGGACGACGGCCAGGTTGTTGTGAGCCTCGGGATAATCCGGTTGCCATTGCAATGCCTGGCGGTAGTGCCGAATCGCTTCGTCGAATTTCCTTTGGTGGGCCAGGGCCACGCCCAGACAGCAATGGCTGCCGGCGTGCCGCGGGTCGGCCTGGATGATCTGACGGTAGAGATGCTCGGCCTGGGCGATGTTGCCCGACTGATGATACTGGATGGCAAGGTTGAAAGCTTCGGCGACGGTTGGCATGGCATGGGATCCTTGCGTCCAAAAATGCCACGGGCCTGTGCCGTGGATCGTTACCTATGATAGCAAGTCAGTGGCAATGTGGCGGAGGGGAGACTCATGGGCTATCGCAGTTTGCGGCATTGCGTGAACGACCTCGAGCGAACCGGTCAACTCGTGCGCATCCAGCAAGAGATCGACCCCCATCTCGAAGCCGCGGAAATCCAGCGCCGGGTCTACCAGGCTCAGGGGCCGGCGATCTATTACGCTAACGTCAAGGGCTGCCGCTTTCCGATGGTCAGCAACCTGTTCGGAACGATGAAGCGCACGCGCTTTCTCTTTCGCGACATGCTGCAAGCAGTCCGCCATTTAGTGGAGCTGAAGGTCGAGCCGGCCAATTTTTGGAAATCGCCGTGGCGTTATCGTGACGTGCCGCGAACCTTGTGGTTTTTGCGACCAAAACCCGTGGCCACAGGACCTGTGCTGGAGTGCGAAACAACGATCGGGCAGCTCCCGCAACTGGTGTGCTGGCCGGCCGACGGCGGGCCGTTCATTACCCTACCGCAGGTGTATACCGAGCACGCCGCCCGGCCGGGTTGGCGCCATTCCAACCTGGGAATGTACCGCATTCAGCTCGGCGGCAATCAATACCAACCCGACAACCAAGTCGGCCTCCACTATCAAATTCACCGCGGCATCGGCGTCCACCACGCGGCGGCGATCGAGCGTGGCGTTCCCCTGCGCGTCAATGTTTTCGTGGGTGGACCGCCGGCGATGACGTTAGCCGCGGTGATGCCGCTGCCGGAATCGCTGCCGGAGCTGGCGTTCGCCGGGGCGCTGGGGGCCGGCGCGTGCGTTTGGCATATCCCCAGCATGCACTGCCGGTGGCTGTCGACGCCGATTTCGTCATCACCGGGACCGTGGATCCCAAATTGCTATTGGAAGAGGGGCCCTTTGGGGATCACCTTGGCTACTACAGTTTGCGGCACCCATTTCCGGTCCTGAACGTGGAAAAGGTCTATCACCGCAAAGATGCGATTTGGCCGTTCACTGTTGTGGGGAGGCCGCCGCAGGAGGACACCTGTTTTGGCAAGATCATCCACGAACTGACCGGGCCGATCATACCGACGGTCGTGCATGGCGTGCACGCGGTCCATGCCGTCGATGCCGCGGGAGTGCATCCGCTGCTGCTGGCGATTGGGAGTGAACGCTATGTGCCCTATTCGCCAACCCGCAAGCCGCAGGAGTTGCTGACCTCGGCCAATGCCATTCTGGGCCAAGGGCAATTGGCGTTGGCGAAATATCTGCTAATCGTGGCCCACGAGGACAATCCACGGCTGGACATCGACGATATTCCGGCGTTTTTCCGCCAGGTCCTGGAGCGCGTCGATTGGCGGACCGACCTGCACTTCCAGACCTGCACGACGATTGACACGCTCGACTACTCGGGCAGCGGTTTCAATGAGGGATCCAAGCTGGTGATTGCCGCGGTCGGCCCGGCCCGGCGGACGCTTGCGACGTCATTGCCGCCGGACTTAACCTTGCCGCCTGGTTTTGGCGAGCCGCGGATTTGCCTGCCAGGCGTACTGGCAGTGCAGGGCAGGGGGGAGTTGGCGGAGTTTTGCAAGGTGTTTCAAGTCCGCGAAGCAGCGGGGATTTTGCCCCTGGTGGTGCTGGTGGACGACAGCGAGTTCACAGCACGTGCGCTGAACAACTTCCTGTGGGTGACGTTTACCCGGTCGAACCCAGCCGCCGACGTTGACGGCATTGGTGCGTTTATTCGCGGCAAGCATTGGGGTTGCGAGGGACCGTTGGTTGTTGATGCACGGATCAAAGCCCATCATGCACCGCCGTTGTTGGAAGATGCGGAGGTGAGCAAAAGAGTGGACGCATTGGCTGCGCTGGGAGGGCCGCTGCATGGCGTCATTTGACAACATATTATTTCTCTGTGCCTCTCATGCGGCCGCCAATCGATATTTTCCGCTTATTTGCGCGAATCGAGTCGAAAACCGTGCTAACGTCCAGCGAAAAATCGGGCATCTGCACCGATTTTGCCGATTCTCCGCGCCGATAGGTCCCTGCTTCTTCATATCCCTTGTCATTTAGTCGGAGAACGGTAATGCTCTCTGTTTGCGGGTTCACGATTCATCGGTAAACTCAATAAGCCGATTTCGGTGGTCGGTCAGGACAAGGTACTCTTCCTCGCCCCATTCCCCTTCGCGCGGAAGTATCTCCTCCAGCACGTCCTTCCATTCTGCCTGGGACGGTTGCGGAACCAATGGCTGTGCGGCACTGGACATGGGTGTCACCTTCGACGGAAAAATCTGGGGAACCAGGATTCACGAGAGGTTAAATGCCAACCGTTCAATCAGGCGGAATGCCCACGTCCCCGAAGGTCTCCGCGGTGGCGAAGTTGTCTAGCCAGGTGCCAAGTTCTTCCATGCTGGTCGTGGCAGCGATGCGCGTTTCCACTTTGCGCGGCACTTTCTTGAAGCGCTTGCGCAATAACCGCAAGAGCATCGCTCGCAATGCGGCGAGTTCGCCCTGTTGTTTGCCTTGATCGATGTACATTTCAGCAATGGTTCTTCCCATTTTCGTGTAATCCTTGCGATGCGGGTCGGTCTGAACAGTACGATCCACGAGTTCTTGCAGTTCGGGTCGTTCCTCTTCCCTTCGTGCATGATACACCAGCGCGAGGATGTAGGACAAGAACTCCACCCAGCGTGTTCGCTCCGCAGTCGTCATTTTCTCCAGTCCGGTGACGGCTTCTGTAAGAGTGCGGCGAAACACCGCCGGCTCAGCGCTGCGCTCGCGGATCAATCGTAAGACCTGGCCGAAAAAACCACCGTCGCGGACCAGCGTTTCCGGCGAGGTATCGCGCAAATTCAAAAAATGCGGCCTGAAGGCTGGTATCATTTCTTTGAAAACCTCACCGCCTTCGGTCAAATCGGTGAACGTTTCGATCTTTCCCCACGCTCGCTCCCCGGTATAGAGGACGATTGGCAGGACCGGGTGCAACGAGAATTGAGCGTCGGAAGCATGTTTTTCATCCCAGGCCCGTTTCTGCATCTTGTACGCTTCGAGCAAGTACTCGGCCAGCCGGAGCATGAAATATCTCTGCGGTGTGGATTGATGCTCGACCAGGAAATAGATGAAAATGGTTCGGGCAGGCTGGACGGAAGTCATGTGAAATGGCGCTTTGAGCAGCAGGTCCACCGCCACATGCGCGTAATCCGGCTGGACGAAATGAGTGCGTTCGACGGTCATCGCCGTGAAGTCGATCGCGTGAACTCGCGGATCGTGCGGCAGTGTCAATAGGTCGCGAACATTGGCAGGGTTTTCAAGGAGCAACTTGGGGCCATTTTCAGGGAAGTTTCGAACGAGTTTGATCAGCAGCGAATCGGCCATGCCCAATATCTCCGCGAGGCTCACGGGAAACGCTTCTGACCATTGATCCAATCAAACTATTGATTTCGAGCAAAGGCGTCAGGGGCATGCGGATCGGAGGGCATTCTGGAGATGACGCGCAAGATGTTCATGAAGAGCGGCTGGCCGCTCGTCGCTCTGCGAGCAGTTTGACGAAGGCACCATGCTGAGGGCTAGCGAGGCCCTGCTGGAGCACATCCAGGACAGTGAGCATGTTGTCTTGGATCAGGGCCGACGCGTCGAGCCACAGCCCCGGGAAGACTTCGCTGCGGTACCAGCCATTGTTGTCGAGCGGCAACGGCACATAATTGCCCTGGCGCAAGGCAAACCAATCCACGGTTTTGTCCAGGACCCGCCACACAATGTATTCCTGGATATTATTGCGACGGTAGGCGTCGAGTTTGGCACCCAGATCGATGGGCGCCGAACTCGCGGCAACTTCTCCAACGAGGTCGGGACTTCCAACCATGTAACTATCGCTGCTAATCTTTACTCGGCCTCCGCACTCGGATGTGATGAATAGCAAACCGTCGGGCTGCGGCTCGTTCGCCGAATCGAGTCGAACCGTACCGTTGTCTGCGGGTTTTACACCTGGGGTGAAAATGGAATAATGCTTCATCAACCACACCAAACCGCTTTGTGGCTCGGCATGATTCTGGAATCCTACTGGCGAGGGCATGTACACGACACCTTCGACCAACTCCGCTTTGTTGACATGAGGCATCGCCTCGTAGCGGCGCTCAAATTCCTCGCGCGTCAAGCGGTCCCCCGCCTTGAGCACGGGAATCTCCGCCTCAACCGGTGAGCGTGGTCGTAGGGTCTTCATGGTCACCGTCCTTCCTTTGATGTGTATTCTACGACATCCGGGTGGGCCGTTACATCGCGTTATTTGACGTTCAGCGTGCGGCTGGAATAGTTTTGATGGGGTTTTTGCGCACAAGCAAGATACCTCCCGCAAGAGCCGCCCCGCATATCAACGCTGCGAGCCATGAAACCGACCAACCGTCTGTATAAGTAAAGTTGCCCTTCCCTTCCACGCTTGTCTTGAAAGGGCCTGATTCCACGAACACGTTTCCATCATTGCCGTGTACAGCAACTTCACTTATCGGGACTGTTCCAAGACCGGCGAGGATGGCACAAACAATCAATACCCACCCACACAAGCGCGACACATAGCCACCGAGAGATATGCCTGAATGTGCCCTGCGGTATTCGCTTGCGGCTGCTTGGGCCAGTTGGGCCGGTTGCCCCATGCGTTCTTCTGCCGCACTGGTTTTTTCAGGTTCCATGCTCATGCCCTCCTCTGTAATGTCGTCGTAGTGGTCACGCAATTCCTGGACGAACCGGTCAATGTATTGCTGCGGCAATCCTTGACGCACCAGTTTTTCTCGCACCTCCTCAAGCCAGGCTGGGTTGACCATTATCCCCTCCTCGCAGAGCAAGGCTGACACTCTTGACAACCTGCTTCCACGACGTCACCGAATCGGCAAACTGCTTTCGGCCTTTTTCCGTCACCCGGTAGGTAACTCGGCAGCGACCAGCCACTGTCTCTTTTGTCGCCAGCAACATGCCGTCAGCTTCCAGGCGGTGGAGGATTGGATAAATGCACCCTTCACCAAAATCAAAGGCCAGGTCCGTGCTCGATCGTATGGCCTGGACCAGTTCGTAGCCGTACATCGATTTGCGAGTCAGCAGATGCAGAACAAGCAGCTCCGGCACGCCGTTGAGAAACGCAGGATTGGTTCTTCGCTTGGTCATGGGTAGTAGTATACCTCAAACTTCAAGGTATTGCAATAGGAGTCTTGCGTTTTTGAAAGATTGCGACGGACCCCGGTGTACGGGTTTGCTACAATCTAAATATGTTAGGGGTCAAACCACACTCACCGCCAGGATCTAACCCAACTACAGACTTGTGGACCGAGGTGCACGACGAAATCCAGGGACAGCTCGCAGTCCTTGAAGCCGAAGTTCGCCGCAGAGTGCCCGGAATTCGAGCGAGCGCGGGCCGCACGAGCGGAGAGCATTTCTATCTTTTTTCTCACCGGACGTTTTCAATGCCTGGCAGCCCCGTGGATCCCGTGGTGGTCGGCATGACCTTCACACCCGACGGGCAGAGCGTGGCTGTGGAAGCCGACGTAAGCGGAGAACAGGGCGGCGACTGGATTTCGGCAGCGTCCACCAAGACGGTGGCCAAATCGAGGGGAGACTTGTTGGCAGCGGCGCGCGAATCGGCCCAGGCGCTGTGTCAATCCGCCGAGGTGATCGCGGCTGCCCTCAATGATCCGGCTCGGATACCCAAGTAAGGTTATGAACTGACCAGGAAGCCTGGAACGAGAATAATATGGGTGAAATTCGAGTCAAAGTGCTCCTCACCAATTCGCTCGACGAGGCCCTTCACCGTCGGAAAAAATTGAAAAAATCGGCGGTGCGGCGCTACGAAGCGGATGCCTTGGTCGATACGGAGGCGGTGCGATCTGTCATTCCGCCCCATGTTATGGAGGCTCTGGGGGTGATGTCTCGAGGCAACAGAGTGGCGGAGTATGCCGACGGGCGCACAGAGACGGCCGCCGTTACTGAGCCGATCATTTTTGATGTGATGGGGCGAGATACGCTCGAAGAAGCTCTGGTGCTGGGCGAGGAGGTCTTGATTGGCCAGACGGTGTTGGAGAAACTCGACCTGTTGGCCGATTGTGCTAACCGTCGCCTTGTGCCGAATCCTGCTCACCCCGATCAACCGGTATCGAAGGTGAAGTGAATTAGCGCCTCGACAGCTACCGGCTGTGCAAGGTGTGCAACCGGCGACCTCTGGCCCGCGACCGTTGCCGATGTCTTGGTTAACTCATTGGCCACCGCCTGCCCCGCCACCGGGTCGTCGCGTGCCTGACCGACGATAGGCGGCACTTCGCGGCAGCCGTCTTTCTCGGCCCGAATCTCCCATCCGCCGCCAAGCGATCGGTAGACGTTGATCAGGTTGAGGGCGATGTTGCCCTGGGCGACCACCAGGTTGTCTTGCTGCTGCACTTGGGTGTTTTCCAGGATGAACAATCGGTTCACGTCGGCCTTGAGGTCGACGAAGTTTTTCTCTTGAATCCGCGTGGCCGACACGGCCGCCTTGGTGCTGCGAGCCAGATCCTCGGCCTGCTGACGAGACCGCAAGAAGCCCCGCAGAGCCGTCTGCACCTGCTGGGCCGCAGTCAGGACCTGGTTTTGATAGGTGTCGATCAGCTCCTGCGTTTTGGCCTGCTGCAGACGCACGTTGTTCGTGATGCGGCCGTAGTTCAAGATATTCCACTTGAAGTTCGGCGTGATCGTGCCCATGAAACTGCGTGACTCGAACATTTGGGAAATGTTCTGGGCGTCGTAACCAATGGTGCCGTTGATGAAAATGGCCGGGTAAAGATCGGCTTCCGCAACACCGATCTGGGCGCTCTGGGCCGCCACCTGGCGCTCGGCGCTACGGACATCCGGGCGCTGGCGGAGCAGGTCGGCTGGGATTCCCACTGCGACCCAGGTCGGAATGGTCGGCACCAGCTCGGCTTTGAAATCGACCGTGTCGAGCTCCAACCCCGGACCAAGCTCCGGCTCCAGGTCGCGCGGCGGGATGCCTAACAATATGCAAAGCGTGTCGTTCGCCTGCCCCTGCGCGATCTGCAGGAACGGAATGGTCGAGCGGGTCTGTTCCAGCAACGTCAGCAGTTGTTCCACGTCGAGCCTGGTCGAGGTGCCGACTTTCTCTTGCTGGGTGAGCAAGGCCACCAGTTTCTCTTGAGTCTGAATGTTGGCGCGGGCGATCTTGATGCGCTGCTGGGCAATGCGGTATTGCACATAATTCGTGGCCACGTCTGCAAGCAGGGTCACTAGCACGGCGTCATAGTTGTCGACCGAAGAATCCATGGTGGCGTTGGAGGACTCGATAGCCCGGCGGAACCGGCCCCAGAAATCGAGCTCCCAGCTCAGATTGAAGCCGGCGCTCATGTCCGGATAGAAGTTGCCCACGGGGGAGCCGGGCGGGACTGGGACGGGCGACAACCCTGTGAATGCGGAGGGATTATTGAAGGCGTTTTCGCTCAGGCCGACCCGGCTGTATTGGCCGATCGCTTGCTGGGTCTGCGGGAAGAAATTGCCGACTGTGATCGCCTGCTGAGCCCGAGCTTGCAACACCCGTGTGCCGGCAACCCGGAGATTCAGGTTTTGGTCGACAGCCTTATCGATGAGAGCGTTGAGGGTGGGGTCGTTGAATACTCTCCACCAGTCATGCAGGTACCGATTCTGCACATTGGGATCCTTGGACTCGATCCATCCCTCGGCCACGGGCGCCGGCGGTTGACTGTAATTAGGCCCGACCTTGAAGCCGTTTTGAATGTACTCCCATGGGCTTGTCGTGACGCAGCCGCTCGCCGACACAGCTGCGAGCAGGCAGACGGCCATTGCGAGCGAGCGCACCATGCGATACCTGAGGCTTTTTTGCCTTTTCATGTGTCGTTCCTGCCTGTCGCCCTGTTCGGTAATTTAGGCACCAGGCGTTAGCTCCCAGCAAATCACGCACAATCCCTGTAAAGGGCAATATCGGCAAGAACGGACGGGTAACTGAGCGGAAAGGTGACAGGGTGACAAGGTGACAGGGTGACAGGGTGACAAGGTGACAGGGTGACAAGGTGACAAGGTGACAAGGTGACTCGAAGGCGTGACGTCAGCTGAGCCTTTGCAGTCGCGGGGCGTCGCCAGGTATCGTCACATTGGCTAAATCGGGTGTTCCGCGCGGAACAGGGTGGGTAATCAGCCTGGAAAAACCTAGCATGCGGCGTTCCTCCCTTTTTTGGTCTCCAATTCTTCGTGGACTTGTGGTAGATTCCGCGCCGCATGACTTTGGAAACGTCGCACTCGGCAATCCACGCAGGATGCGCGGATTTTCGGAAGGTCTTGATCGTCGGCCGCGGACATGGAGGGTCGGAGCGTGGCCTATCGCTGGCGCTTTCGCCATAAGCTGATCCTCGCGCACGGCCTCGTGGTCGCTGTCGTGCTGCTCATGCTGGGCGGCACGCTGTTTGGACTCGTTTCCTACCGCACGACCATGCGCACCTTTAGCAAGAAAATGGTGGAACTTGACCTGGCGGAAGACTTCCGGATGAAGATCAAGAATATGCAGGAATCCGGTTCCGTCCTTGGCATGGAGGCCATCGAGCTGCTGAAACGCACCGCCGCGGCTCGCAAAGCTGTCGAGTCCTTCCAGAAGCAGCTCGAGGATTACACAGAGCGTGGAGGCACGTATCACTACGGCTATGAAGAATATGAACAAGGCACCGGACTTCTCGCTACCTTGGATTTGCTCGACAAGGCGGTCCCTGACGTGAATTTGATTGTCTACGGCAGCAATCTGACGCCGCAAGCGCTGGTTGAGGAACCGCGCATCAAAAAACTCCTCAACCAGTGCAATCAGAGCGCGGACGGATTGGTCGGCATCATCCGCCGCGATCTAAATGAACTTATGGTGAACGCCAACGACGATTACAAGATTTGCTTGTGGTTCGTCCTGTCGATCACGGGCGTCGGCACCGTTATCATGACGGGTTCCTTGCGGTTCTTTTACCACTGGATTTTCTACCCGATCCGCGATCTGCAGCACGGCGTCGACAAGGTGGCCAACGGCGATTTCAAGCACAACATCGGCATCAAGAGCAGCGACGAAATCCAGGACCTGGCCGCGGCCTTCAACGACATGACCCACCGCCTCGACGAGATTTACAGCGACCTGGCCCGGCAGGTCAACGAACGCAGCCGGCAGCTGGTGCGCTCGGAGCGGCTGGCCAGCGTCGGCTTCCTGGCCGCCGGCGTGGCCCACGAAATCAACAACCCGCTGGCCAGCATCGCCTTTTGCAGCGAGGCCCTGGAACGCCGCATCCTCGACATGCTCGCCCAAATTCCGCCTAGCTCCACCGCGGCCGAGGAATCGAAGGTCATCACCAAGTACTTGAAGATGATTCAGCAGGAAGCGTTTCGCTGCAAGGAAATCACGCACGGCTGCTGGAGTTCAGCCGCGGCGGCGAACCACGCCGGGAGCCGACCGATCTGGGCGAGTTGGTGCAATCCGTGCTCGACATGGTCCAGCACCTGCAGAGCCGTCACGGCAAAGACCTGCTCTTCAACCCGCACCAGCAAGTGGTCGCCCTGGTCAATGCCCAGGAGATCAAATCGGTCGTGCTCAATCTGGTGGTCAACGCCCTGGACAGCATGGACGAAGGCGGCACGCTGACGATCAGCGTCGGCATCCGCGACGGCATGGCCGAGATGATTTTCCAGGACACCGGCTGCGGCATGGCCAGCGACGTGCTGGAGAACATCTTCGAGCCGTTCTTCACCCGCAGCCGCACCGGCAAAGGCACGGGCCTGGGGCTGTCGATCAGCCATCGCATCATCAGCCAGCACGGGGGCGAGATCGAGGCCGACAGCGACGGGCCCAACCAGGGCAGCACTTTCATGGTGCGGTTGCCGTTGCAGCCGGCGGATGATGCGGCGTTTCGGCACAACAAGGAATTGCGCGTGGCCAGTGCGGAAGGCCACCAGGGTCAAACGGAACAGGCTCTGCAGCCACAGGCGCGTAGCAGCGGCTTGAGGGTCGTTGAAAAAGGAAGAGGCGTGATTTGGGCACACCGGCATCAAAAAGCCTGCGCGTGCTGTTTGCCGACGATGAAAAGTCGCTGCAGGAATTCATGCGCTCGGAACTGCCGCGCCTGGGGCACGAGGTCACCGTCTGCCCCGACGGCAAGGCGGCCTTCAAGGCCCTCGAAAAAACACCTTTCGACGCCGCCATTCTCGATCTGCGCATGCCCGGCATGACCGGCATCGAGGTGCTTGAGCAGCTCAAGCAGGTTTCGCCCGACACCGAAGCCGTCATGATGACCGGCCACGCCAGCATGGAGACGGCCATCGAGGCCCTGCGTCTCGGCGCCTTCGACTACATCACCAAGCCGTGCAAGCTGGCCGAGATCGAGGCGGTCCTGATCAAGGTCGCCGAGAAGCGAGCTCTGAAGCACAAGAACCTCGCCCTGCAAACGCGCGTGCAGGCCGCCGAGGGCCCGACGTCCTGGTCGGCAAGTCGCCCGTGATGCAGAGCGTCCACCGCCTGATCGGCACCGTGGCCCCGACCGATTCCACCGTGATGATCCTCGGCGAGACCGGCACCGGCAAGGAACTGGCCGCCCGCACGCTATTCCAGCAGAGCAAGCGCGCCGACATGCCGTTCGTGCCGGTCAACTGCGGCGCCCTGTCCGAAAACCTGGTCGAAAGCGAGCTGTTCGGCCACGCAAGCGGGCGTTCACCGGCGCCGACCGCGATCACAAGGGCCTCTTCGAGGTCGCCAACGGCGGCACGCTGTTCCTCGACGAAGTCGGCGAGCTGAACAAGAACATCCAGGTCAAGCTGCTGCGCTTCCTGGAATCGGGCGAAATCCGCCGCGTCGGCGACACCAAGCCGTTTCGCGATCGATGTGCGCGTGCTTTGCGCCACCAACCGCGACCTGCGGACGATGATCGCGGAGGACGAGTTCCGCGAGGACCTGTACTTCCGCATCAACACCTTCGAGATTCGCCTGCCGCCCTTGCGCGAACGCCGCCCCGACATTCCCGACCTGGCCCGGCACCTGCTCGGCCGTGCCGCCAAGCGGCCGCTGGAGCAGGTCGCCGATCTGCTGACGCCCGAGGCGATCGACGTCCTGCTGGAGCACGAATGGCCGGGCAACGTCCGCGAGCTGGCCAACGTGATGGAGCACGCCTACATCATTGCCGGCGGTCAGGCCGATCACGCCGGAGCATCTGCCGCACCACCTGCGCCAGAAGGTTGCCGGCCCCGTGACGCTGAGTCTCAAGCAGGCCCCCGGAAGCCGCGCCGGCCGCGGTCGCCAAACCCGCTCCGCAGCCAACCCCGGACGCTCAAGGAAATCGAGATGGAGCACATCCTGCGCGTGCTGGACAAGCACAACGGCAACAAGCCGGCCGCCGCCGCCGAGCTGGGGATCGTGCTCAAGACGCTGTACAACAAGCTTGAAAAATGGCAGGAAGAGCAAGAACGCAAAATCGCTGGGTAGCGGCCCTGGCTTGGACTACATTAGCATCGCCGACAACATTGTCTTTCACCGGGAGGCCCTGCGTCATGTTCAGGTATCTTTTCGTGTTGGCTGTTCTCTTCATCCTGCTTGGCCAGGCTTGGGCTGAAAACTTCCTCTACATTGCCGACCACAACAACGGCAAGGTCATCAAGATCAAGGAAGACGGTACTCTTGTTTGGGACGTCCGCAATGGCAACGGCCACGACGTTCAGCTGCTGCCCAACAAGAACCTCCTTATCGTCAACGGCAAATCTGTCGAAGAGGTCGATCCGGACCGCAAAGTGGTCTGGAAGGTCGGCCGTCCCACCGTGATGGATGCTGAATCGGCCCAGCGGCTTGCTAACGGCAACACCGTCATCGCCGACAACGGCACCATGAAAATCATCGAGATCGACAAGGATAAGAAAGTCGTGTGGGAGTTTGCCGTGCCCAACGACAACAAACGCAAACCGGCCACCATGCGTCAGGTCCGCCGCCTCGACAACGGCAACACACTGATCAGCGCCAGCACCGAGGATAAGGTCATCGAAGTCTCTCCCGACAAAAAAGTCGTCTGGAGCTACACCGTACCATTCCCTTACCTGGCGACACGCCTGGCCAACGGCAACACGCTCATCAGCAGCGGCGACGGCTATGGCAGCCCACGCGGCTGGTACGTCATCGAGGTGGACAAGGAGGGTAAAACCGTATGGAAATACGGCGGTGAGGGCGCCCCCAAGGACCAGCAACTTCGCTGGCCCAGCGGCCATGTGCGTTTGGCCAACGGCAACACGCTGATTGCCGAAGCTCAGGCCGGAACCATCCGGGAAGTGACGCCGGACAAAAAGGTTGTCCGCGTGATCAGCAGCCCCGCCATGAAACACCCCAGCACCATCTTGCTGATAGCGGAGTAATCACATGACCCACGCATGGCATGATGTAACGCCCGGCGAGCACCTGCCTGGCCGCTTCACCGCCGTCATCGAAATCCCGATGGGGTCCAGCGTCAAGTACGAGTTGGACAAGGACACCGGCTTGCTCAAGCTGGATCGCATCCTCTATTCGGCGGTCTATTATCCCGCCAACTACGGCTTCATCCCGCAGACCTTGGCCGAGGACGCCGACCCTCTTGATGTGCTGGTGTTATGCCAGGAACCGGTAGCGCCGCTGACCTTGGTCAGTGCCCGGGCGATCGGCTTGATGACCATGATCGACAGCGGCAAAAAGGACCACAAGGTGCTGGCCGTGGCCGTCGACGATCCCGAATACAACGGTTTTCAGGAAGCAAAAGAGCTACCGACGCACCGCCTGGCCATCCTGCGCCGGTTTTTCCAGGATTACAAGACGCTTGAAGGCAAAGCGGTGGAAGTGGACGATTTCCAATCCGCGACGGCGGCCATGCCGGTAATTGAGGATGCGCTGTCTCGGTACAGTGCGCAGCGACGCCAGGGCTTCAAGGGTCACGGTAAATCATGACGGCGGTTCAGCGTGGCGGCGGCACCCATAGGCGTCTGCTTCTAGGATTTTTTTCAGGCGGTGCGCCCCTCGCCAGTTTTTCGGCTTCACCCTCATTGGTGATGTTGGCCTTAATCAGCTGGTGATAGCCAGGCCGGGCAAGCTCCATGGTGTCCCACTCGCTTTGCTCGCAGACCGCTTTGATGGTGCTCGGTTTGCCGTGGATGGTCATCAGGTAGACAACCCAGGACGAAGTTTCCTCGGTCATTTTCATCATGTTCCCTCGCCGCCAGTGCTCGCCTCGTGGCTGTTCAACGCGTGATGTGGCAGTCTTCCATAACTTAAATCGACTAGCTGGATGTGCTTCCTCCATGCAGATATTTAATTATAGCCGTTTTGGTGCCCATTACAAGGAGCGGCTGAGGCTATAATGGCGATTAGCATTCATTTGCAACAGCAAAGTGAGCCTTCGCGGATAAGCCCTCCGTGGCACCCGGCGGCCATCACATGGTTTTCGTGGTCGCGGCTTGCTGCGCCGTCAATTGCACCGCCCGGCCGTCACTTGCCAACACGCTTTGATAGCGGCGAAATGCCCGTACCTGGCGAATGAACCATGGCACGTTCAGCACGGCCACCGCTGCTGCCCAAATCGCCACCACGGTAAGGAAAAACGGGTCGGACCGGCCAAGCACGTCGGTTCTGGTAGCTTCGGCCATGCCCACGGCGGGGATGCTGACCAACCAGCGCTGATGGGTTTCATAATGCCACTCGCTGTAGAAAAGCAGGATAAAAAGAAATGGGATGCTGCAACCCAGCCCCATCAAAATGAGCATGACGACCCATGTGAAAGCGGCTGAGATTTTGCGGGCGACGACCCGGCGGATCAGCAGCGCCGTCATGGCGTAACTGAAAACATAAAGCCCGCCAATCATCATGGTGGCCGATAGCGAAGGCAAGGCATCGATTCGGTTGAAATCCAAGGTTCCAGAGGCCGATGACCACCGTTCCAACCACGCCAACCAAAGGCGCAATCACCAGGGTGAGGGTGAAAAGCAACACTGACAGGGCCAGACCACCCGCGGCCCCACTGAAGAACAGGAAGGCCACGGCACGCCCCCACCAGCGGCGGAATGGTTCGGGCCACTGCGCGGTGTCCAGCTTTCACGCTCGTTGACCGCGATGGCCATGCCCAGACTGGTCACCGCTGCCGCGAAAACGACAAAGGCGCCCATGGGGCCGTTGGCCGAGTTCGGAAGGAGGACATTCCAGGTTAGGGCTGTCGCCAGGCCCAGCACCCACGCGACGACCAAAACCAGGCGGTATAAGAACGCCCGATTGGCCGACGGCGGGCTCAGCAAAGCTGCCGACCAGCTAAACAGCAGGGCGCAAATTCCCAGGACGCCCGCCAATGCACAACAGGTCGCGCCCCAAAAGTCGAGTAATTCCATCGAGCCACCAACTCCGGGACCTTCCATGAGCACCGAGGTCATTGTGATCACCAACTGCATGAACACTAACAGCGCAATGAAGCCGACCAGGCCGAGCACGGCTTTGAAAATCCAGTGAGCCGGAATGAGGGCCACGAAGATGGCTGCCATCACGGCGAAGGCGACCGCCACGAAATCGACGCCGACCACGAACAGGATGGTCTGGGCGTCAATGCCGCGCAAGAAATAGGTCAAAAGCAGAAATGGCGTGCAAGCGCTGAAAATAATGACGGTCAGCACCAGGGCCGCCAGGAATTTGCCGCCGATGATGGCCCGCGGCGGCAGCGTGGTCACAAAGAGCAAATCGACGTGGGCGTCCGAGCGCTCGGCAGCCACCCGAATGCCGGTGTAAAGCGGCACGAACAGGACGCACGTGGCCAGCATGATAATGTGCAAGATCGAAAACAGGTTGGAACCCGCCTGCGGATTCATGAGCCCCAGGCCGTTGGTTTCACTGGCGACTACCAGATAAATGCCTGCCGCCAGCAGTTGCAGGCCGAGGAACAAAAGCAGCACCGCGACCACGAACTTGCTCTTGACCGCCTGGCGCAGTTCCTTGACCACGATGGGGTTGAGCATGTCGCTGAGCGTCTCGACCAGGCGGCGCGGCTTCATTGCACCTCTCCGCGCGTTACGTTCATGAAAACATCCTCCAATCCGGCACGGTGGTGGGTGAACTCCACCACGCGAAAACCCTCGCTGACCAGGCCGGCGAGCAAGACGCAGCAGATCTCGTCGGCACCTTCCAGGAGAATCTGGACGGTGCTGTCCATGAGCAGGCTCGCTTCTTTGACCTGGGGCGCCTGGCGCAGATGTTTGCAGGCCTCGTCGTGCCGGTCGAGAAGTGCAGGTGCAGGGTGCGCAGGTTTTGGTCTGGAGCAAGGACTTCCTGCATGGTGCCGGCGCAGGATTTTGCCGTGCTCGATGATGACCGCTCCGTTGCAAATCTCGGCCAGCTCGCTGAGGATATGCGAGCTGATCAAAATCGCCTTGCCCTGCCAGGACAGCAGCTTGAGCAGCTCACGCAGCTCGACGCGAGCGCGCGGGTCAAGCCCGGAGGCCGGTTCGTCCATGACCAGCACGGGCGGGTCGTGGAGCAGGGCGCGGGCGATGCTGACGCGCTGTTTCATGCCCTTGGACAGGGCCACCAATGCCTTGTCGCGAATGGACGTCAAGCCGGTGAAATTCTCGATGCGCTCCAGCACCTGGCCGCGATGGCCCCCGGTCAGGCCGTAAGCCCGCGCGAAGAAATCCAAGTATTCATGCACAGACATGTCGCGGTGCGTCGGCAGTGTGTCGGGGACGTATCCCACCAGCCGGCGGGCGTGCTCCGGTTCCTCGACCACCGAAATGCCGTCGACCAGGATGTCGCCCGCCGTGGGTTCATCCAGAGTGGCCAGGATGCGCATGGTCGTGCTTTTGCCCGCGCCGTTGGGGCCGACAAAGCCGTAAATCTGGCCGGAACCGAAGGCGAAGGAGATGTCGTCCACCGCTCGCGTCCTGCCGAACCAGCGTTGCAAATGAACAACGTCAATTCTCATGCCAGGGCTCTTTCATGATGCCGATGACCGTCGAACGCCCGCGCCGCTGTGTCGCATTGGGTAGCACTTCCTCGACGAACGGCGTGGCGTCCAACGTCGCCACGTAGCACCCCGGTTGCAGGAAGGCAGCGGGGTCCTCGCCAAGTTTGCCTATTTGCATTGGCCAGCAGGTCGCGTAAAACTCGCGCACCGTTTCCAGGTCGGTCACGTGCCGCGTTTTTCCGGCCTCTTGCAATTCCGCTTGACCACCTGTCGCAACGTCCCTGGCGACATAGACCTTGCCCGCGGTATCAGCGAGATGGATTGTGCTCAACGCGGTTGGCAAACCGTTCACCACCACCAATTTTCCTGCCGTGTCCTTGTGAACCGTTATTCGCTCCTTGCGCTCTTTCGCTTTTCCGCAGTAAGAAATAGACCGGCACGCGCGGAGTCACCCAGTTGGGGCTCAGATGCTGGTCCAAAGTCCAGTCGATGCTCCGCCCACCCCGGTTGTTGGGACGATTGCCTGAGAGGCCAAGCGGCATCAATTGAGTCGCCGTGCTGAAGTGCAGACCATCGCCCGGCGAGGACGTCGAGTACAGTCCCATCCAGGCCAACGTGGCGGCATGTCCGTCGTTTTCATCGAGAAGGGTGACGCTTTCGACCCGCTCATGGGCACCCCAGGTCACGGTCGTCAGCATGTAACACCAGACAGCGAGGCAAGTGAGCAGCGAAATTAGCGGCACGGTGGCCAGCAGCCAGATGCGCCGCTTCTTGCGAGACAGCAGGTAGACGTTGATCGGCCCAATCACGACGACAAAGCACAGCATTATCAGGAACAAACCGCGGACCGGCACGGCGACGTCCTCGACCACGGGAAAATGCTCGTGGGCGTTGACCGTGGTGAAGCTGCTACGGAAGGGTTGCAAGCTCATTTGCCATGACTCGCGGATGTGGCGCAGTTGCGGTGCTTGCCAGCGTTGGATATTAGGCTCCGCAATGGCCAGGCATTCGCCAAAACCGACACGGTAATTCGACAAACCCGCAACAGGGGTCGGCCGCTGCTTCCAGCTTGGCGGCGGTTGCCAGGCTCCGGCAATGAGCAACGAACCGCCGCATTCGACGTAGCGCACCAGGGCATTTCGCACCGCTTCGGGCAATGCCTGGAATTCTGCGGCGGTGATGAGCACGCCGTCATATTTAGTGTAGCCAAGCCAGTTGTCGTTCCAGGTGTCAGGGCCCCATGGTGGCATCCATTGGCTGGTGCCAAGATTCTGAAGGGTGTGCGGCCGCCCCGGCATCGTGGCCTGGTCGGAGAGAGCTTGATTTGTCGCCCAGCCCCGGAGCTGTTGATCGAAGCGCGCACTCGGCAGAATCGTTAAGGTGTCCTGGTTAATGCTACCCGTGAAAAAAAGGTTGGGACCCGCTAGTCCGTGATCTCTGTCGAGCTTGCCGTCAATGGTCACCTCCACGGTATTATCGCCTACCATGCTCATGGCGGGTTGCCACAAGACCACGCGTTTGCTGGATTGGGGGAGAAGTTGGACGTCACCGCTGACGGAGCGAAGCTCGCCGTTATATTGATTTTTGGGGAGATTCAACCTAACGCGATGCGCTGTCGAAGTCGATGTATTGCTGACGGTAAACTTAAAGGCCTCGTAACCGTGCCAGCCGTTTTGGCCCCATTGTAGCGAGTCATAACTGACAGTGATGTCCCCGAATCTTTGCGCTTGCCCCAATTTTTGCGCTGTCTGAGCCTGGCCAAAACTCGGCGACGGCAGCGCCAGAGCGAGGGCGGCCGCCCACAGCGGCAATCGTCGGCAATAACGCAGTGGTGTGGCCATGTATCACGATTTACGGTGTTGGTGCGGGAACTGCAATCATGTGAGCCTACAAAAGGGAAGCTGTCAAGCAGAAAGATGCGTCCGACAAGCAGGTCCTTGTTTAGCCGCGGTCCGAAGGACCGCGCGTCCGGCAAATCACCGCTTTACGCGCGGTCCTTCGGACCGCGGCTAAACAGAATTGTTGCTGGATGGCGTTTCAGTCTGGCAGTTTTTTCAAGTCCGCCAGAAACGCTTCGACACTTTGGTAGCTCCGCGGCGCATGGTGCAACCGCTCCAGCACCGTCCGTGCGGCAGCGGGCAGGTTCGCGTCGATAACCACAACCGCTTCCTCGTCACGCCGTGCTCTGTTGAGGGCCAGCACAACCACGTCCGCCAGCAATGCCAATGACCGCTGCTGAAGGGTGTCTTTCGTCCGGCCAGATTCCGCGGGAGGATCGGTCAAGGAGATGTCGGCGAGCTGCACGCCGCCGTCCTGCTGCACCCACACGAGAGCTCGGCTGAGATGGCGCGGCAGGGTACCGTCCGCGCAGGCCGCCGCCAGCTCTTGCGTCAGCTCGATCAGCACGGTCCGCAATTCCGGCCAGGACATCGTGCCCTCGCTGGCAATCAGTTCCGGCAAGGGGCAACCCAACGGAGCGAGAATCGCGTCCCACTGCAGGTCGCCTTGCGCCGCACCCCAGCCAGCGCAGCCGAGTGCGCCGGCCGATCTCTCGTCGGGCACGGTCCAGGGGTGGTTCATTGGCAGGCTTGAACCAGAGGAAAACGCGTCGGCTTAATGAGCTGTCTTCGCCAAGAAGGATCTTGTCATTGGCGGTCCACTTGAGGATTCCCCGAACCGAAAAACCTCCAACCCGCTCCGGAAATGAGCTGCGCCGCGGCACCTGCTGATCCAGCCGCCGCGTGGCAAGGAAGGAAAGAAGCCAGGGGCCGGCGGTGTAAAGGGCCGTCCACTTTTTCGGTTGAGGTAGTTGCATGAGCCGGGTGCCGCTGAGCAATTCGTGCAAGCCGCGGTAGCCGGTGCGGGCCCGCATGGGGGTTGCAAGGATAATCGACGCCAATGCCAACCATCCTAACGAGAGCACCTCAAGAGGCTCCGTTTGCCAGTGCTCCGGCTCTTGCATGAAGAGGACCAAGCCAGCTGTAACAGGACCCACCCCTAGCACGCAGGCAAACACCGCAGCCCGCAATGCTGCCGACTTCCAAGTTGGACGTTCCAAGTTATTGGCTTGGCAAACCACGAGTCCCACCAATTTCTTGCCAACTGAACGGCCAAGACGATGCTCCAGGACGGTAAAGTAGATCGCGGCGATAACGAAGCTCAAACAAACCACCGCAAGCCTTATCAAGTTATATTGCTGCGGCTCCTGGAATTCTTGCGGCAGCGGCATGATCCAGGTCAGTGCAAGACAAGCTCCGGCAACGCACCCCAACAAGTACACGTCCACGAGGGCAGCGGTGCAGCGCCGTACCCAACAGCCCTCCGCGAGCGGTTTAGGAATCCATGAAACCAAGCCCTGGCGAAAGGCATCCAGATCGGGCCAACGTTTATTGAGATCCCGCTCCAACCCGCGCAGCACGGCCTGGTCGAGTGGTGCAGGTATCTCCGAATGGGACAGCCTCATCGAGGGGGCCGGTTCACTCACAATGCGAGCGAGTGTCCCCGCAGCGTCGCTGCTCTGAAAGGGCGCCTTGCCGGTCAGCAGGAAGTAAAGCGTGGCCGCCACGGAATAGACATCGGTGCGCAGGTCGACGGCATCACCGCGGATCTGCTCCGGCGAGGCGAAAAACAACGTGCCCACGAAACTGCCGGTCCGAGTCAAGTTCCCGCCCTGGGCCAACGACTTGGCCAGGCCGAAATCGCCAATTTTGACCCGGCCGTCCTGCTCCAAAAAGCAATTGGACGGTTTGACATCCCGATGGATCACCTGTAACCGATGGGCAAATTCAAGCCCCTCGATCACATCCAGAATCTTGGCCACGGCCTCGGCGGGCGACAGCGGGCCATTCTCCTTGACGAGTTCCTGCAGCGATTTGCCGGGCATCAGCTCCATCACGATGTAGGGCTGGCCCGCATCCTCATCGACTGCCAGGACAAAGACGCAGCGCGGGTGTGCCACCATGCTGGCGAGCCGCCCTTCCTGGCGAAAGCGCTCGACCGCTTCGTCCGAGGAATCGGCATAATCCAGACCAATCACCTTGATGGCGACGTGCCGGTCCGTAGTCAATTCCACGCCTTCGTAAACGGCGCCCATGCCGCCCGCGCCGAGTTCTCGAATCAGGCGGTATCCTCCCAGGACGTCGTCAATTCGATTTGGGCGGACGCCAGAACTGGCCGGCAAACCCAAGGTGGGGGCTTCCTGACCAGGTAAAGCAGAGCCTGCGGTGGGCTTGGCGTCAGCGATCGAGCTGCCGCAGTAACCGCAGAACGAGGGCCTGTCGCCGGAGAACTCCAGAGTGCGTTGGCATTTGGGACAGGTGAGTTGCATGGCCATCACCGCGAAGATACTGAAACCGCAACCGCCTGGCCATCCTTCAGTCCCGACAGGTCGCGCTGGACAACTTCCTCGGCTCCTGAAACAGCCTCCCAGCGAAACGTCTCGCCGGTCTTGGCCTGGGGAAGCCGTTTCCTCAAAACCTCAACCAACTGGCCGTTGCGAGCCCCGATTTCCACCTGCGTGCGTTTCAGCCGGCCGTCCTGGATAACGTAGCAGAAACTCTGATAACCCACAGTCACGTCGCCCTCTGTCACGACCGCGGAGGCGGGAAGCGTCAGCACGTCCGGCAATTCCCCGTCCATCGTGGCGTAGGCGTACATGCCCGGCCGCAACCGGCGTCCCAACTTCGGCAACTCGGGATTCGCCAGATCGATCTCCGTGAGCAGTGTGCGGTTCGTACGGTCCAGCGACCAGGCAGTGCGGGTCACCGTGGCCTTGAACTCCTGCCCCTGCAGCGCCTGAACCCGAACCGTCGCGGGTGTGCCGATTACGCACCCAATCGGCGTCGGTCTCCGGCACCGACACGAAAATGCGGACGATGTCGGTTCGTTCGACGACGTAGAGCAGGTCTGCCTTGGCCGCCCGTGGCCGGCTGGACGAATTGCTTGGTGTTGACGTTTTTCTGGGTGACCACCCCATCGAAAGGGGCCGTCAAGGTGGCGTAGCCGACGAGGTCCGCTTGCCTTTGCCGATCCGCCTCGGCCGCGCGAATGTCCGCTTCGGCCTTTTCGCTGGCGCTTTCCTTTTCTAGCACCACGGCCTTGGCCGACTCAACCTTTGCCTTGGCCTCGGACAAAGCGGCGGCGGCGGACCGGAACTGGTTCAGCGTCTCTTCCTGAGTTTGTTTGTCGAGCACGCTGTCCTTGACCAGGCTGGTGAAGCGCGCGCTCTGGCCCTGCCAGTAATTGTGCGTTGCTTCAGCCCGGCTGAGCCCTGCCTGGGCTTCCTGGACTTGAGCCTGAGCCGTGACGACCTGCGCCTTGGTCATCGCCAGAGCCTTGCGGGCCTGTTGGACCTGCTCCTCCTTGAGCTTGAGTTCCGCCACCATTTCGGGAACCCACAGCTCCGCCAGGACGTCGTCCTTGTGGATGGCGTCGCCGATGTCAACGTTCCACTTCAGGACGTAGCCGGGAATCCTGGCGACGATCGGCGTTCGCTCAAATGCCTGGATAAGGCCGGGCTGAGCAACCTCACGACGGATGGTCTTTCGCTCGGGCTTGACGATGGTGACACTGCGCGGCGTTTGCGCGGCGCCGGGGCCGGCGAATCACCGGCCGATTGCCGGCATCCGCTCGCCATGGCTAGTAAAGCCGCCAGGGCGCCTGCCGCCAGCCAGGAATAATGCCAGCGAGGGTGAGAAAACAACGCTTGTGATGGATAGAAACGCATTTTTCACCTCAAGATTGCTCACCGAACTGATCCTGAAATCGGCTTGCCGGGTCGTCCGGGTCGAGGGACGCGGAACCGGTGCTGCTGCGGCCCATGACCACCGCGAACACGGACGGCAGCACGAAGAGCTTGGCCATCATGGAAGCCGTTCAAGCCGCCGACGACTGCCCGACCCAGGGGCGCGGTTTGCTCGCCACCCTCGCCCCAGCCCAGAGCCATCGGCATCATGCCGGCGATCATGGCGAAGCTGGTCATCATCAAGGGCCGCAGTCGCCGCTGGGCCGCTTCGACAGCGGCATTGACGGCCGTCGTGCCCCTCACTGCGGAAACGTCTCGGCAAAATTGGTCAGCAAAATCGCGTTGGCCGCCGCCACGCCGATGGCCATGATCAGCCCGACGAACGACTGGATATTGAGCGTCGTGCCCGTCGCCAGCAGGTCACCGACGCGCCGGCGATCACCGCCGGCACCGTCGAGACCGAAGCCAGAGCCAGCCGCACCGACTGGAAATAGGCGGTCAAGAGCAGGAAAATGACGACCACTGACATGACCAGTCCGATGGTCAAGCCCTCCAGCAGCCCGCCGCCGCCGAGCGCGCCGAACATCTGCTGCATCGGCACGACCTGGCCGCGAATATCGACCTTGGCCCCGCGCGGCGGCGTGCCGGCGGCCTCAATGGCGCGGTTGAGTTGGCCGATCACCCGGCCCAGGTCCTCGCCCTCGATGTTGGCGGTCATGCTCACCAGCCGCCGCATATTATAGCGGTCATATTCCCCGGGCTGCTTGCCCTCGCGGACCTGGGCCACGTCGCGCACCATGAGCGGCTTGTCTGTCCTCCCCTTGATCGACACCATGCCGACCGCGGCCGGCGAGTTCATCTCATACGGCGGCACTTGCACCTGCACATAGTAGCCGATGCCGGTCTTGGGATCGGCCCAGAAAATCGGCGTCACGAAGCGGCTCGACGATGTCGCCTCCACCAACGAGCGGCTCACGTCCGCCACCGTCACCTGGCTCATTCCGGCCAGCTCCCGGTCGACGCGGACCTCCACGGTGGGATAATCGAGCGATTGCGCGAATTGCAAATCGCGCAGCGACGGGAATGCGCGCCAACTGCTCACGCACCTTCTCGGCATAGGCGCGGGTCTCGGCGAAGTCAGGCCCGCTGACGGCGACTTCCACCGGCGTGGGCGAGCCAAAGCTCATTACCTCGTTGACGATGTCGGCCGGCTCGAAGGAGAACTTCAAGGCAGCCACGCGCTGGCCGATCTGCTCGGCCGGCAAGCCTTCGGTCCGCAATTGCTCTTCCAGCCACGCGCCTAAACGCTGTGGTAGTTTTTCGCGCAAGCGTGTGCTTCAGTTCCTCCACGCGAATGCCGCTGCCGCGCTTCAGGGCCACGCGCAGCACCGCCTCCTCCGGCCCGCGCGTCCACAGAAAGATGTTGTTGATGGGGTAGCTCGAACCAATGAGGCCCACGTAACCGAGCGACAGTTCGACGTTGTCCGGGCCGACTTCTTCCTTGATGAAATCCAGCGCCTGTACGGCGATCTGCTCGGTGCGTTCGATGCGGGTGCCGTCCGGAGCGCGGAGGCGGAGCTGGAACTGGCCGGTGTCCACGATGGGGAAAATCTCCTTGCCCAGCTGGCTGCCCACCAACCAGATCACCAGCCCGACCAGGACGAAGTAGCTCGGCACCAGCACCCAGCGGATGCGGCATGATGGCATGAATGGCGTTGGCGTAAACGGCCCGCAGCCGAGTCAGGGAGAACCAGCCCGCGTCCTGTTCCGCCGGCGGATGGGCATGCCGCAGCAGCCAGACCGACAGGACCGGCACAAACGTGCTCGACAGGAAATAGGACGTCATCATGGAGAAGCCGACCGCCAGCGACAGCGGCACGAACATTTCCCGCGCCGCCCCCTGCATGAAGAAGGTCGGGATGAACACCGCCAGGACGCAGAGCATGGCCAGCAGCCGCGGCACGGCCGTCTGCGTGATTGCCGCGCCGCACCGCCCGGGCGATGTTGGGCGTGTGCTCGTACTGCGTGTGGATGTTCTCCACCTCGACGGTCGCCTCGTCCACCAGGATGCCGATGGACAGGGCCAGTCCGCTCAGCGTCATCAGGTTGAGCGTCTGATCGGTCAGCCACAAGGCCGACCACGACCCCAGCAGGGACAGAGGGATGTTGAGCACCACCACGATCACGCTGCGCAAATCGTGCAAGAACAAGCAGCACCATCAGGCCGGTCAGCACGGCGCAGATCAATCCTTCGGTGGCGATGCCCCACATGGCCCGGACGACGTAGGGGGACTGGTCGAAGACGAAATCGACGTCGATGTCCGCCGGCACCGCCTCGCGCATCTTCTGCGAGATTGGTTCGAACTTCGTTGACCACTGCCAGGGTCGAGGCGTCGGCCCGCTTGGTGACCAGGATGTAGACCGCCCGCTTGCCGTTGACCAGGGCATAGCCGGTCGGGATGTCGGAGCTGTCCTCGATGGTGGCGAGGTCGCGCAGATAGACATCTCCGCCGGGCTTGAGCGGGATCGCGCCCAGTTCCTTGGGATCCTTGACCATGGCGTTGACGGGCACGATGGGCATCTGGTCCTTGATGCGGGCGTTGCCCGAGGGACTGATGAGGTTGCCGGTCTCCAGGGCCTTGACCACGTCCTCGGCGGACAGGTTGTAAGCCTGCAGTCGTTGGGGATCGACGTTGAGGACGATGGTGCGCTGGTTGCCCCCGAACGGCGGCGGCGCGGAGACGCCCGGCAGGCTGGCGAACATCGGCCGGACCTTGAACAAGGCCTGGTCCTGGATTTCGCCGATGCTCTTGGTCTTGCTCGACAGCACCAGGTAGCCGACCGGCACGCTGCCGGTGTCGAAGCGCATGCAGAACGGCCCGACCGTGCCGGGCGGCATGAAGGCCCGCGCCCGGTTGACGTACTGGACCGTCTCGGCCATGGCCTGGGCCATGTTGGTGCCGGGGTGGAAGAAGAGCTTCATGAGAGCGACGCCCTGGACGTTCTTCGACTCGACGTGGTGGATGCCGCTGACGTAGAGGAAGTGGTATTCGTAATAGTTGGTGATCAGGCCCTCCATCTGGGCCGGGTCGAGACCGCCGTAAGGCTGGGCCACGTAGATTACCGGCAGATTGAGGCTGGGGAAGATGTCGATCTTCATGCGGGACAGCGCCAGGCCGCTGCCGAGGACAAGGGCCAGGACGCCTACCATGATGGTGTAGGGGTGCCGCAGTGCGAAGATGATCGGGTTCATCGGTTGCTTCCCTCTGAGCGCCAGTGCGCGAGATTGCGAGAAGGCATGATACACGGAGGGAGTCGCGTGGGGCTACGGCAGAAAGGGCTTGTTTTACTTCAAGGACTACTTTGCAGGTTTACGCGAATGTGCTTGCCGGCTAAGTCCCCAGCAACCGCGATGGCCTGGTCGATTCGGGCCGCCAAAGCTTCGGGATCATCGCGCGTGCAACTGACGATGCCGCTGTGACCAGCGCCTTGCCGATGCAATCGCTCGAAGTCCCACCGATTATGCGTCAGGACAGCCCTGCCGCCGGAGGTCGCATCGCTGAGGACTTGGGCGTCATTGCCACTGCATCGACCTGCCTCCTGCACTGTCAGCACGTCGTGCCCAAATCCGCGCAGCCTCTCAACGACCTTGTAACTGAAATCCTCGTCTGCATACAGCAACGCCATCAGATTTCACGCCTCCGCGTTCCGGCGTATCGCGTGTTGGATTTCTTCCGGGTGAGCCGCGGCATACTCCCAAGCGGCTTCTAATTCGGATTGGGTTAACCCCTGGACGTGTTCCTGAATCGCCGCATCGGAAAGCCCGAGTTTTCGCCACTCGACCAATCCCCACACCGTTATGCGCGTGCCGCGGATGCACGCACTGCCACCGCAAACGCCCGGCGTCTTGGTTATGCTGTCAGTAGTGGTCGCCATGATTGAAAAGCCCTCAGTTTTCGTTCCATTATTGTACACCCAATGGGCCAATAAAGTCATCGGCCATTCCCGCAAACCGGGTAGTGACCACAAAGTGGCAGATAAGCACGCTGTCAAGCAATGGGCTTTTTCACCTGTCTGGCAATGCGACGGGAATTGCCAATCGTGCGGACGGAGCCGCCTCTTCACGCGGGTGTGCCGGATTTGGTGCCGCCGGCAGTAGGGGTGTGGTCAACGTCGGAATTTGCTGTTCTTGCACGAGTAATTCGGCAGGTTGTCCCAAGGCCCGGTATAGCCGGAACTGTGCCCGGTTGGAATCGGCGACGGCCCCATAATAATCCACATAAGCCTGGGACAGTGCCTGAATCGCCGCTGCTACTTCCTGCGGCCGAACGAGCAGCACCATCATAGCGCCGGCACCTTTGGTCTGGCCCAGTGCAACCAGGTTTTTGTCGGCCGACTGCAGGGCGGCCTTGAGTCCGCGTTCCGTCACCTCGACGCGGTGCGCAGCCAACTGGGCCTGACCATGGGCCTGGGCCACGTCCGCGGCCACTCGGTCCTGGATGCGGAACAGGTCGAGGATCGCCAGGCGATTGTTGGCTTCACGCTGATGGACGGCCGCGAGGTTGCCGAAGCCGAGGTTGTCGAGCCGCCACAGCAGTTGGACGTCGATGTCGTTGCGGAATTGACTGTTGTTGAGGTTGCCGTTGTTGCCGTAGAAGGCGTAACCATCGCTGAGAGTGCCAGCTACGGGAGTCGAGAAGCCGCGGATCAGCAGGCTGGGAATGAGCGGCCGAAGTTTTTCCTGTTTCAACAGAGTCAGTGTCGCCTGTACTTGAGCTTGCTGCGACGCCAACTCGGGCCGATAGGTCAGGCCGATCGGGATCAGCTCGTCCACCGATTTTTTGACATCGATGATGTCCATCCGGAGGTGAGGCGGCTCGACCGGATTGACCTGGGCCGCCGGGTCCAAACGCAGCACCCTGAGCAGTTCCGCGCTGGCCATTTTCCAGCGTTCGCGGGCGGTGAGCTCAGCCTCCTGGCGGCGGGCTAATTCAGCCTCGGCGCGGAAGATTTCCAGGTCGGGTACCAGTCCCGGCGCTAACTTCTGCGTGCGGCGGAAGAGTTCTTCCGCGCGCTGCTTGGCCTCGAGCGCCCCGGCCAGTTCGCCGCGAGCCTGCTGGACATTGAAATAGGCATCGGTGACAGCAAGCAGCGTGTCGTTGGAGGCCGCCTGGAGATTTGCTTGCCGGGCTGCCAGTTGCTGGCGGGCGACCAGCGGCGCGAAGATGGCCTGGCCGATATCGAAGCTGACCATAGGTCCCGCGCCGAACACGGCGCCTTGATGGCTGTCGTCGAGGACCTGGCCGGAGGTGGCATCCTGAACGATGCCGTCGTGCCGGAAGTAATCGCCGCCGAAAGTGACCGTGGGTAGCCACAGGACTTGGGCCTGTTCCAGTGCGGCAGCGGCCACCTTGATCTGCGCGGCGGCGGCGGCAACATCCACGGCCCGGACGTTCGCCAGCTGCAGGGCTGAGGGTAGATTGATCGGTAGCAACCGGTCGTCGGGCTGGGAAGCGGGGTTGGCAGGAAGCTCCGCTGTGACAGGGGTAATCGTGTTGCCCTGGGGAGCCAAATTGACGGGCAGGGTCAGGCCAGCTTGCGGGGACAGGGCGGCGGGGGCAGTCGGGTGCTGCACAGCTTCTTGTTCGCCGAGCGGAATTGTCGCATAACATCCCGTAAGGGTCAACAAACTGCCCAGCAAGACAACGGACAGCTTCCGTGGTTGGCCCATAACCTACCCCTGCGGCTGTTTCCTCATTTAGCCCTTGATGCGTTTTGGGAAACCAGGGAAGTTGGATAGACCGTCCCCAGGGCAAGAGGTTTACCGCTTGTAGGGTTTGTATCGGTTGGACGTCGGGGTCTGGTGTATAGAGAATGATGAATTGAGGGAGTTTCACAACACGATGAAAAGGCTCGCTGCCGAAGCATTTGGAACATTCGCCCTGGTTTTCGCCGGGACCGGCGCGATCGTCATCAATGACGTAAGCGGCGGCATGGTTTCTCACGTCGGCATCGCCCTCTCCTTCGGCTTGATTGTGCTCGCAATGATCTATTCCGTTGGCGACGTATCCGGCTGCCACCTCAACCCCGCAGTTACCCTCGGTTTTTTCGCGGCGCGCCGCTTGAAGGGCCGGTGGGTGGTACCGTACATGGTCAGCCAATGCGTGGGTGCAATCCTTGCCAGTCTTACCTTGCACCTGATGTTCCCTTCGCAAGCCACGCTCGGCGCAACCCTGCCCGCGGGGGGCGTTCTGCAGTCATTTTTGCTGGAAGTCATCCTTACCCTGTTGCTGATGTTCGTGATTCTCAGCGTATCGACCGTTGCCAAGGAAAAAGGCGTGCTGGCGGGGGTCGCCGTCGGGTCGGTTATTGCTCTGGAAGCACTTTTCGCGGGGCCGATCTCCGGGGCGTCGATGAATCCCGCTCGGTCACTTGCTCCAGCGCTCGTATCACTGCACCTTGACAGTTTGTGGATTTACTTGAAAGCTCCGCTGCTGGGGGCTTGTGTTGGGGTCTTCGCCTGCCGGTGTATTCAAGACCCAGGCTGCTGTTGCCGCTCGGTCGATCCTGCAATGGAGACTCCCTCGTGAAGCGAGTCGTGTTTGTCTGCGTCGAAAACTCCAACCGCAGCCAGATGGCCGAGGCATTCGCTCGCATCCACGGCGCTGGCAAGGTGGAGGCGTTCAGCGCTGGTTCCCGTCCGTCGGGTCGGGTGAACCCAAAAGCCGTCGAGGCGATGAAGGAAGTTGGTTATGATCTGACCAAGCATGCTTCGAAGGGTCTGGACGAGTTCAACGGCAGGGATTTCGATATTGCGGTGACAATGGGCTGCGGCGACGAATGTCCGCTGGTCCTCGCCAAACAGCGGGTTGACTGGCAGATTCCAGATCCCAAGGCGATGACAGCGGAGCAGTTTCGAGGAGTTAGGAACCTCATTGAGGGGAAGGTCAGGGAACTACTGCAATCATTCTGAAACTCAACGTTAACCGGCTGGATGCCAGGGTCAGCTGTTGACCCAAATTGCGCGGCTTGCTTAAATACTGTGATGGCAACCGTACCGACCAGGGATCCTGTAGCTGCATTGCCTGTCGAGACACTCGAAGAGCGTTTCCGCAGACTCGAATCGCTCTGGACCGCCGAAACCGGCCACCTGTCCTCGACGACTAAGATCATCAATCACCTAGCTTTTCAAGAGATCCTCACTCTTGGATCAGCGGTGATTCCTTTGATGCTTCGCGATCTGGAAGTACGGCCGCGTCTCTGGGTTTGGGCATTGCCGCGCATCACTGGGGTCAATCCGATTGCTGAAAGTGACTGCGGGAACATCGCGAAGATGTCGCAAGCTTGGCTGCGCTGGGCGAAGGAGCAGGGCATCGAATGGTGAGCGGAATAGAAGCGCACTTTCCTGGCCTGCAGGGGAAAAACTATCAAGTCACAAGCCCGGCGAACGACATTTACAACTGCATCGCGTGGGCTGCAGAATCTGTCTCCGAGTGGTGGTGGCCCTACGATGCCCCAGGACATTATTGGCCGGTTGGCGCAGCGAAAACGGAATCGATCCCGGCTTTTCACGACGCTTTTGCGACTCTTGGGTACGCGGTGTGCAGTGATGCCGGGTTGGAGAGCGGATTTGAGAAGATCGCAATTTTCGCCGATGGCGACGGCATACCCACACACGCCTCTCGCCAACTTCCGAATGGCCGTTGGACGAGCAAGCTGGGCAAACTCGAAGACATCGAGCATGATTTAATGGACCTGGTCGGCATTGAGTATGGCACAGTCGTCTTAATTATGAGACGACGGCAAAGCTAGCCGAACGCCACCATGCCGCCTAGCTTGTGTCATCGCGAAGCGGCTAATCGTGCTGTCATCCGTCCAACGGCGGCCGCGGCTTCTTGGGTCATTCGTGACGCCGATGCGCCAGCGATAGGCATTTCGGCAATTCGCAAAGCTTCCCGTGTGCCGTTGATCTCCAGGACCTCCAAAGCTCGAAGACCGCGCAGCTCGTCTGTTGACAGGGGATTTTGGTCAGTTTTTTGCAGCAACAACTCAATCCTGCGGCGCTTTTCTAGCGTTATGTTCGCTTTCAAAGCGGTTTGCAGCGCGGGTTCGACAATGTCGCCAAGGTCTTCCAATGCCTTGGTTGCCCGTTGCCGCACGGCGTATTCGGCATTATCCAAATCATCGAGCCACCGCTGCAATTCTTTGGGGTCGACGTCAGGGATCGGGCGCAACCGCTTGGCGATCAGCGGCAAAGCTCTTTCGGGTGCCGCAGTCAGCGCGAGAACTGCTTCAAAGGCGATCCCGGCATTGCTTGCGCCTAGATCGATCCAAGCTTTGTCAAGATCCGCGGCGGTTGAGCTGGTTCGCGGATGAGGTGGATTGGATTTCGTCAACGTTGCGATATCCCAAAGCAACAAGGTAGTGTCATCGCCTCCGGTGAAAATGCGCTTGCCGTCGGGAGAGAAAAAGCAAAAATGCGTGCCAAGCGGAACTTGCCATTGGCAAATTTCACGACGTCCGCCGATGTCCCAAAGTCGCAAAATCCCGTCGTGGCAGCGAGTAGCTATGGTTTGGCCGTCGGGCGAAAATTGGAGGCCGTAAAGCGAGCGATTCGGTGGACCGCTGAATTGGAAGCGCTCCTGGCCAGTAAGGGCCTCCACAATTCGAATCGGCCCCCCAGGCTGTAGTCCCTCTTCTTCGAAAATCGGTCCCCAGCAAAATGCCAGGTTCTTTCCCAGAGGGTCGAGTACCGGATCTCGCCAACCAGGCATTTTGACGCGCCATAGTGGCTTGGGTCGGCCGGGTTTCCACATAGCGATTACCTGAGCACCTCCTTCGTGCGCAACTGTCACTACAGCGGCACCGAGATTGGCGCAATTTCCATCCCACTGTGAGATTTTGTCCGGAGGTTGGTAACGGCGCGCCTGCTGACCAGTCGCCACATCCCACCACGCATAGAAAACTCGATCCATGCGAACAACTTCAAAATAGCCAAAAACATGCGCCTGCCGCGTTAAGAGAGTCTTACCGTCGGCCGAAAACTGCACCAACTCGTCTGTTTGTTCCGGAACAGCATAAGCAAGTGTCTCGAACAGGCTCGCGAAATTGGCCAGGGAGGAAGGTGGCGCGAGTTGGCCAATAGGGCCCACGCAAGCATCAGCTATGGTTGATTCATGGAGATTAACTCCGGGGGGCGGCGTTTTGAAAGTTCGCAGAATCGTTCCGCTTGCCGTATCGAACAAGGTAATCAGGCCCTTTTGATCGGAGATCGCAAACGCTTTGCCGCCCGGCAAGAAAAGGGGGTTGCTAAGCTTACATCTGCCTGAGGGTAGCGAGGTTTGGTTAAGCAACTTGCATGTGGCGGTGTCCCATATGCAGAGACTGTTATCTTGACCGCAGGAGACGAGCGTTTTTCCGTCTGTGGACAATTCCGCGCGATGAATCCCGCTTGAGTGGCCTTGCCCGGCTGTGGTTTTTTTGCCGCTTTGAAGGTCGTAAAAGTGGATTGCCGGCCCGCATGCCACGGCTAGCGTCTTTCCGTCTGGCGAAAAGGCAGTCACCATCCATCCTTCACTGTCGCTGGCCAAAGGGGCCGGCGGTGGCTCAAGCGTCTCTGCGCCGGTCGCGACATCCCAACATTGCAAACGGCCATCGCAGCCAATGCAGACTAGACTTTTGCCGCCAGGAGAAAAGGTCAGACACCCCATTCGTCCATTATTCGTGGAGGGAATCAGCAGCCTGGACTTCATATCACCGTGCATTAGATAAACGCCCTGACTTTCACGCCACGCCAACAACTTGCTGTCCGGCGAGAAAGCGGGCCAGTCTGCAACATTACTGGCTTTTAACGCCGCGGCTACCAGCGGTTTCCCTGTGGCCAAGGCGTAAACGGATAGCCCTGCACCCTCCGCGGCACAAGCTAGATACTTACCGTCGGGTGAGAACTCAAGCGTGTGCGGTGCGTAGGTCACTATGCCCCCGCGGTTCGGGACGTAAAGATCAGGAGCCTGCAAATAACGCTGCTGATTGCCGGACCGCGCGTCACATACGTTGACTGCGGCCGATTGATATCTGCGGGTTGCAATTGAATTGCTATCGGGCGAAAAGGCAATTGCGACAACACTTCTGGCCGAAGAATCAAATTGCTGCCACAATTGCTTGCCCGCTAGCACGTCCCAAATTTCCAGACTATGCTCCAGACGGTTATCCGTGTAACGCTGCCACCTGTACATTGCCACAAGTCGTTTGTCCGGCGAAATCGCCGCAGGCTGGCGTGACTGCCATGGGAAATCAGCGTGTTTGAAAGCCCCGAATTGGCGCAATTTCTGACCGGTCGCCACATCCCAGACGCAACAGCCATTGTCGCCGTCCACGGAAAGTAGCGATTTGCCGTCGGGCATGTAAGCGAGGGCTGCACAATCAGCGCCCGTCCGCCAGCGCACAGTGCCAAATCGAGCAATCGCGCCCGCCGGCAGTGGATCGCCGTAAGTATCGGTTAAGGTAGCTGCGGGCTGGCCAGCGGCAATTTTGGAAATATCGACTGGCAGCACGATTAATGCCGCCAGGAGTGGAAGTCGGCCCAGCATTGCGAATCCCCCCGTTGCGATGTCAACTGAACTCGCTGCACCATTGTAAAGCGATGGTCGACCATTCGCAAAGATGTTTTCCCTTAATACTGAAGCCGTGTTTCGGATCGAGAGCACCGGCCGGCAAACAGGAGTTTGGGATCGAGGCTCGCAGGCGTGATGCGCGGTGTCAAGACCCTGTAAGAAACTTTGTACAAAAAGTTGGGTTTTCAGCGTTTGCGAAGGCGTAACTCATTGATTGCGTTACGATTGCGATTTTGCTTGCGCTAATAGCTTGCAGTGGGGGAGACGGTGCAAGTTTGCAGGTACCTGTGTGTGGGGGGCTGCAAGAAACTGCAAAAACCAGGTGCAGCGACAGCAACGCGTGAGACGCAATCGGCGTCAACTGTTACCGTCCATTGCCATTTAATAGCAAACGTTATCGGTTTCATGTCATGGGGGTGTGCCGGGGGGTTGAGATGGGACGAAATCACGGCACCACGTCCTTATCCCCTTTCTCCACCATATTGAACTCACTCAGCTTCTTGTGGAGCGTGTTGCGGTTGATGCCCAGGCACGCGGCCGCCTTGACCAGGACGCCGTTGGTCTGCTTCATCACCTGCTCGATCAGCTCCCTCTCGAGATCGCCCATGAGCTTGGCGTGCAAATCGCCGTTGCCCTCAGGGTTGTTTTGCAGAGCAGCGCGCACCAGCGACTGGATTTGGCCGGCGGCGTCGGCAGTGCGCGACTTGCCGGGCATGAAGCGCCGGTCGGCGACGGCGTTGGGAATGAGGGCGTCGAAATTGACCTGGCCGTCATGGGACAGCACCACGGCGCGCTCGACGTAGTTTTCGAGCTGGCGGACGTTGCCCGGCCAGTCGTAATCCTGGATTTTGCGCAGCACCTCCGGCGGGATCGGCGGCGTTTCGCGGCGATTTTCCTCGCAATAACGCTCCAGGAAAAACCGGAGCAACGCGGGGATGTCGGAGCGGCGCTCGCGCAAAGGCGGCAAGGTGATCTGCACCACGTTGAGCCGGTAATAAAGATCGTCGCGAAAATGGCCGGCCGCGATTTCGTCTTCCAAAAGCTGATTGGTGGCGGCAACCACCCGCGTATCGACCCGAATGGTCCGGCTCTCGCCGACACGCTCGAACTCGCGCTCCTGCAGCACGCGCAGCAGCTTGACTTGCAGCTTGAGGCTGAGGCTGGAAATCTCGTCGAGAAAAATCGTGCCGCCGTGCGCGGCCTCGAATCGGCCCGTCTTGTTGTCTACCGCGCCGGTGAAGGCCCCCTTGATGTGGCCGAACAGCTCGCTCTCCAGCAGGTTCTCGCTGAGGGCGCCGCAGTTGACGCGCACATAAGGACCGTCGGCACGCTGGCTCAGGCGATGCACCCCACGCGCAATCAGCTCCTTGCCGGTGCCGGTTTCGCCGATCAACAGGACGCTGGCCCGCGTCGGCGCCACCAGGCGGGTGAGCCGGTAGATGTCGCGCATGGCCTGGCTGTCGCCGATCACGCCGGGAAGCGGCGCGTCCAGCGGGCCTTTCATTGCCTGGGCAGACAGGTGCTTGTCAATGAGCGTGGCCTCCGGGCTCCGCCGTGGAGGCTTTTTCGATGTTGGGCAGGCCCTTGCCGGCGGCACTGAGCAACCGGGCCAGGTGATCGACCGACAGGCGCGGGTCGTCGAGCAGCACGCTGGGCATTTCGGTGCGGACGAATTCCGAGAGATTATCGCCGGTCCAGCCTTGTTCGAGCAGACGTTGACCGATGAAGTCGAGGCATTTTTCGCGCAAATGATCGGTCTGCCGCGACAGGTTGCCTTCGTGCTTGCCGAGCACGGCGGCCACCTCGCGCTGGCTGAGGCGATAGCGCAGCCGCAGGCCCAGCAACAAAAGTTCGCTGTCCTTGAGATTGCTCAAACACTCATGGGCCGCCAGGCAAAATGCTTCACGCCAGCGTGGATCGCCGTCAGCCTCCGGCAGCGGCAGGGCAACGGCCAGGTCGTCCTCCGGGAGCGCCTGGACGCCGGCCCGACGCCGCAGTTGCGAGATGTGCCAATTCTGAAAAACACGAATGAGCCAGGGCACCAGCGGCCTTTGCCCGTCGTAGCGCTGGAGCACCGGCACCGAGCCGTCTTGCTCGGCGATGATGAGATGGCCCCAGAACTCGTTGACGGCGCTATCCTGCTTTTCCTCGTCACGAGCATAAAGGCGGGCCGCTCGCGCCCGCAACGCATCCATCAGCAGACAATCCGATCTGCCCGCCTTGGCGGCGAAGAGATTTTCCCAGGCATGTTCGTTGCCCTCCAGGCAGGCCGACGCGAGGAACCAATCGAGCGGGTAGAGGTTGTCGAGATAATAGCTCCACGACGGATCGACGCCCGGTTTGGCGCGAAAAACACTGTGGGCCCGCTCGAGATGGTGCTGGCTGCTGGTCATGGCCAGTGCGATGGAGGCCATTTGCAAGCGGCAAAAATGGTACAGCAGCGTGAATCGCGCTTGCAGATCGGCGGGCAACGGCGCTGTCGCGAGCGCATTCGCCTGGGCTGCCCGTTTGTTGGCCATTTGTTCCACCTCGATTAGAGCCTATCGGAAAAAGGGGTCAGGCACCGTTGTGCGAAGCACCCTCCGGGCCGTTCCGGCAACGGTGCCTGACCCCTTTTTCGGATAGGCTCTTATCCCGGAGATTTCCTTCACGGATCAGTTTAAGGAAGCCGCCCGCGTGGCTCAAGTGCCTTCTTTGCATTGCGGCAATTGCGGCTTGTGATTATCATGCCCAATGTGATTACCCCGATTTCGAAGGAGTCCAGCGCATGATCCGCAGTCTTTCCTTGGCGATGGTGTTGATTGTCGGTCTGGCCTGGCCTGGTGCGGCCTTCCTGGCACAGCCGGAGCCGACTCGGCTGCCCATCACCGTGAAGGACATCGATTCTACGCTCGCCACCGAGTGGTTCGGCATCTATTTTCAGGGTAAGAAGATCGGTTGGTCGAATTCCACCAGGGAGAAAATCAACAAAGACGGCCAAACGTTTTACCGCGAAAAGCTGGTCATGAGCATGAAGGTGGAAGCGTTCGGGCAAAAGACCGAGATGAAAATCGAGGAAACCCAGGACTTCGAAGCCAAGGCCCCTTTCAAGCTGGTCTGGGCCAATTACACGAACAACGACGGCAAGATCAATACCAACGTAAGGATGGTACCTAAGGACAAGGGCTATGAAGCAACCATCACGGTGAACCAGGTCCGCCGCACCAAGCAGCTCGACAACCTTGACTACACGCTGGCCGACAGTATTTCGGCGGAGCTATGGATCAAATCCAAGGCCAAGAAGGGCGAAAAACTCACCACGCGCGATTTCGACATGGACGAGCTCGAACTCGACGCATCGACTTATACCTTGGTGGATACCAAGGAATCGCTGGTCAACGGGGTGAAAGTCATCTTTCACGAGGTGCAAAGCCTATCTCACAAGAAGAACATCGTTTCCGAGCAGAAATTTGACGAAAACGGTCATTTGATCTTCAGCAACATGAATCAAGTTTTCGAGATGCGCCGTGAAACCGAGGCGGAAGCCAAGGACACCAGCTTCAGCGCCGACCTCTTTATCCTCGGCCTGGCCAAGCTCGACAAGGGAATCGGCGACACCAGCAAGCTGAAAGGCTTGATCCTGGAGATCAAAAACAAGGATGCCGCATTTTTGCCCAATGGGCCTCGCCAAACGTTGGTCTCCAAGGGCGACGATGTTTACCAGCTGCGCATGGGCCGGAAATACGGCGTTAAGGTCAAGGCCACGGACAAGGACATCAAGGACGCGTTGGCCGAGACGGTGGCTTACCCCATTCACGATGAGAAAATTCTGGAGCTAGCGCGGAAGGCGGCGGGAAACGCCAAAACCGACGAGGAAAAAGCCAAGAACATCTGCAAGTTCGTCAAGGATTTCATCGAGCCGTCGAATGAGGGAACGCTGCCCAAAATGCACGATTTGCTGGAGCGCAAAAAGGGCGATTGCAAGTCATATGCACTTTTGTTCACATGTTTGTCTCGTGCGGTTGGGTTGCCGTCACGCGAGGTCAGCGGTTTTCTTTACATGGGCGACACCTGGAAATCTTTCGGCGGTCATGCCTGGAACGAGGTTCTGCTGGACGGCTACTGGGTGCCGGTGGACGCGACGCTCAATCAGGTGGATGCGGACGCGACTCACATTTGCCTGGGCACCGACAAGGAGTCGTCGAACAACTTGCTCAAGACCTTTGGCAAGCTCCATTTCAAGCTGATCGAGGTGGAAAGGGCTGATTGATAAAGGAGGCGAGGGTTGATAGCCCCGTAAATAATTGGAAGCGCGACGGTGTCAAGAAGAGCGACACCAACCCGAATCGCAAGCGAGGGCCAACTGCTTCCCTCGCTTGCGCTTTCCGGTTGGCGTGGCTTTTCTTGCCTATTTGACGTGAAAACGAAAGAATCATTGATTTTCCTTTGGGTCGGCACGTCGTTTGCGTATGCTGCCTAGCATTGAATGCAAATTCCTAGCAAACATGCTTCTCCCCAAGGGCACATGCCGCGCGACCGGTTCCTTCCAGGTCGCGCGGCATTTTTGTTTGCCACAAATCGCTTGCTATCCGGTCATTTTCCCTTATTCTGGACCAGCGGTGAGCAACTCCAGACGGCATTCTCCGGAAAAAAATACCGGACCGATGCAAGAATGGCCCGTCCTCAGCGAATAAGGAGCGCTGCCCACGGGAACCCAGGTGAGGAGTCATGGCCGAGATTACGAGCTGCCCCAGCTGCCAGCGCAAGCTGCAGGTGCCTGAATCCTTGAACGGGCAGGACGTGCAGTGCCCCACTTGCGGCGCGACGTTTATCGCCCGAATCAGCGGCGAAGTCCCGAACAGGGCCTCACCAAGGCCTCCAGATCGTTGGGAGGAACGCGGCGGCGACCGTCCCCGACGTCGTCACGGTCGCGATGAGCTCGATCACGCTGTTGACGATGACGACGAATACCAAGAGGGCAATCCGCGGCGCCGGCGTGACGTGTCTCCCCACCGCGGCGGCATGATTTTGACCCTGGGAATTCTGGGTTTTTGCGTTGGCGTCACCGGCCCCGTGGCCTGGATCCTCGGTAACATCGACATTGCAGCGATTCGAGCCGGGACCATGGATCGCGATGGTGAATCAATGACGCAGGCGGGCCGGGTGTGCGGGATCGTCAGTACCATCTGGGTGTTTGTGCAAATCGGATTTTGTTGCCTGGCATTTGGCATGGGGGCGCGTTGAGGCCAGCGATACTCCAGCTTTTCTCAATGGGACTTTACCATGGCAGAAGTTGTTTCCTGTCCAAGTTGCCAACGCAAGCTGCAAGTGCCCGACAATCTGGTCGGCCAGGACGTGCAATGTCCCTCGTGCAGTGCGACCTTCCTGGCCCAGTCCGGCATGGCACCCGTGAAGACGCCAAGTGCCGCACCTGTCGAAGATCAACCACGGCTACCAGAGCGCGCGGGCCGCAAGGATTGGGATGACGACCAAGGCGCAGAGGTGCTGATCCTCGGCCCGGATCCGTCCGCCGCCGGCGCCGCGGCGATTTGTTGCCGCATCGCGGAACGACAATCCTGACCCTCGGCATTCTCAGTCTGGTTCTGGGGCTTTCTTGTTATGTTCCCTTCCTGCTTGGCGCCTTTGCCTGGATCATGGGCAACAACGATCTGGCAGCGATGCGTGCCGGCAGTATGGATCCCGAAGGCGAAGGCATGACCCAAGGTGGCCGTATCTGCGGGCTGATCTCGACGATCTTGCTGATATTGGGCTTGCTGTTTTTTTGCGCGATGGTGGGTTTCTTTCTGCTTGTCACGCCGGGGCGGCAACGCAGGTTTTAGCCAAACAAGCTGCAATTCACACCGAGCCCCACGCTTCGGCACGGGCGCTCCCAAACCAACGTAATAAGCGTCATTTCCGGCATCAACAGGCGTGCTAGGACCGATTTCTATGTGAAAACAGGAGGAATGGCAAAGATGGGGGCAGCCTGTTGCGGCTAGACTTGCCTTGGCGTCCAAGGCGCAGCCTCACCACTGCGCCGGCCCCTGGCGGAGGCACCCCAACATGCGCGTCCCCTCATTCCTTGCCGACCACCAAGTCCCCTTTGAAACCATCGTGCATCCGCCGGCTTTCACGGCCAGCAAACGGGCCCATTTGCTACACGTGCCGGGACGGCAACTGGCCAAATGCGTTCTGTTGACACAACGCCACGGGCACTTGCTGGCCATTTTGCAGGCGACGCGTCAAATCGATCTGGCTTTGACGTCTCAGCAGCTTGGCGATGACGTGCAACTGGCGCCCACCACGGAGATAGCCGAGGTATTCCGCGATTGCGAATGGGGCTCGCTCGTGCCCTTCGGAAGGCTTTACGGCGTGCCCAGCCTGCTCGATGATGGGTTCGATCCAGATTCGCTGCTGGTGTTCGAAGCCCACCAGCACGCCGTTACGATTCGCATGCTTTGCCGCGATTTCGAGCGTTTGGAAAAGCCCGGCGCATAAAACTTGCCCGCCATTCGTAGGTCAGGCTTTCCAGCCTGACCCATGCCACCAAAGGTGTGTCAGGCTGGAAAGCCTGACCTACGCCGTTCATTTCTTTGCGGCTAACAACTCAGCCAACTTCAAACTGGCATGCCCTTTGAGCCAAAACAAACTGCCTCCTGGGCCAAGGTCGGCGAAAGCGCTGTCCACCGCTGCACGCAGCGTTTCTTTGTCTGGGCCGATGGGCAGTGAGTTGATGAGCGGCGTCCATTCCTGCCGCTGGCGCCGGGCGTCCTCCTCCAAGTTGGCCGCATCGGCGACAAGCTGCTTCAGGACATGGATGGCTTCTTGTCTCTTTCCCGTTTGGAGCAAAGCCCGCGCATCGAGAACGCGAGCAGTCGCCGCTTCACGGATCGTCTTGCCGTGGAAATCCAACAGACCCACTGCCATCGCTCGCCAATTGGGCCGGTTGACCTGGACCTGTGCCTTGGCCGTGTCAAAGCGTTCCCGAACGGTTTCGGCCGTCAACGGACTGCCGGTGACGTACTTGGTCCACCAATAATCGGCATTGCTGAAGGCTTCCAATCGTTCCTTCTTGAACGCCTTTTCGTCCAGGCGCTCGGCTTTTTCTTGCCAACGCAGAGCCAGGAGGTAGTCGCATTTTGCATGCATCGGCTCCAAAACAGCCCGAAGCACCATGTCGCTGAGGAGCCTCTTGGAAGCGACCTTGGCGTCGGGGTCGGCCAGGCCGGCTGGTGCCTTCGGGTTTTCCACGTCCTCATCGGGGTTATTGATCAGTTGGAAAAGCCATTGATCTGCCGTCCAGATTTCATTGATTTTGGCTTGATCGCCATTGCCGTAGGCGGACTTGACGGCGTCCCTCCACCTGGCAATGGCCGCGGTATCGATGCCGCGCGCGGCCACGGTATCAAGCACCCTTTGAATGCGCACCAGCCGTTTGGTGCAAGCATCCAGGCGGCCTCTCATCAGATCCTGGGCAGGGGCGAAACTGAAATTGACCCACACTTGCTGCGCCAGAAGTTGAAGTATTTCTTCCGCACGTCGTGGCTCCCAGGTAGGCAATGGACAGGTTTTGATCGGCAAATCCCTTTTCCATCACCGCCCCTGGGAAAAGCTGATAGCGGAACATTTCGAGACGTTGTTTGCTTTTGTCCCTGGCGCTGTCATTGCCGCCTTCTTCGAGGGGAAGAAAATCCCGCAGGGCTCGTGTTGGCGACGGCGCCGCCGTGCCGGTTTTTGGTGCGGACCCCTTCCAGATGCGAACGGGGCCGGCGTTGAGTTTTTCGAATTGTTTAAGCAAATCCGCCGCGTGGGTCGCCAGGCCGATCGGATCGACGGCGGCGAGCAAATCATCCTCCAAATAGCGCATCCTGGCCGACAAGCTTGAAAGCGGACAGGCCAGGAGCAATTCCGTTTTGCTGGGATCGACCATTCGCGGGTCACTTGCACCGCCAACCTGAAGGACGTCCAGCAGCGTTGGGTCCGACCGCAGCCTCCGCCAGCGTGGCGATACCCTCGCCCTTTGGCCCCGGCACGGCCAATCCAAGCCGCGGGTCGAAAAGATAAACATCATGCTTGTCCTTGCCGGCAATCAGCACGCCAACCAACCACGGCCAGGGCTGTCCCTGCTTGTCAGGCAAAGCAATCAGGCATCCCTCCAGCCGAGGCCTTGAGGAGGTGGCGATGGGCGAGACCTGCCGGAGTAAGGACAGGAATACGAACGCCCTTTCAGCCGCGCTGCCCTGCCCTCGCTTCAGGATATATTGCGGCGGCAGCAGCTCTGTCGCGGCCTTCCTGGAGCAGGACGTGGCGCATTACCCAGTCAAAGCAGCGCTGGGCCTGTTCCAGCGGCGTCAGGTCTTGCAGCATCAGTGAACGCTCGACTTCCCGCAGGAGATTGCAACCTTCGAGGTAGTGCGCGTCCAGAAGAGTCAACGACGGGCTTTCGACCTCGCTGATCTCGGCCTTGTCCAGGCCGACGATGACCTCGAGGAACTTTTCGTAAACGGTACGTTCGTCCAGCTTGTCGACGTCGATGGCGGGCACCTGTTTGCGGAGCAATTCTTGGAGCGCCGCTTTGTCCCTGGCCGCCGGATCATGGCGCGACAACGTGCTTCGGGATTGCTTGCCAGGAACTGGTTGGTTCGATCGTTGGCATCGCGGAATTGAGCAGGTTCCGTTGGCGTTTTGGTAGAGTTCCCTGGCCAGTTCCTTGTCGTCTTTCTTGCGGGCGGGCTCATGTTTGGCGTGGGCGGACGGTTGCAGCCTGAACAGCCGCTCAGCAGCAAGGCGACCGGCAAGAAAAACCATCCAACCCGAAGCACAAGCGAGGGCCAACTGTATCCCTCGCTTGCCTTCGGGTTGGTATGGTTTTGTGCTTCGTTTCATGGTTTCAATCCGATCGCCTGCCGAATCCGCAAACAGCATTCGACCAGTGCGGGAAATCGTCCAGGGCAAGGCAGTTGGGCCCGTCGCTGAGGGCCTCGTCCGGCCGGGGGTGCGTCTCCAGGAAGACGCCGTCACAACCGCAGGCCACGGCCGCCCTGGCCAGGTAGGGCACCATCGGCGGTCGCCGCCGCTGCTGTCGCCCCTGGCCGATGGCATCTGTACGCTGTGAGTGGCGTCAAAGATCACCGGGCAGCCCAGATCCTGCATCAGCGGAATCGAGCCGCATGTCGCTGACGAGGTTGCCGTAGCCGAAGGTTGCCCCGCGCTCCGTGAGCAGCAGCCGCCGATTGCCGACTTCGTGCATCTTGGTGACGACGTGCCGCATGTCCCAGGGCGCCATGAACTGGCCTTTTTTGACGTTGACCGCCGCGCCGGTCCGGCCGGCCGCCTGGATCAGATCGGTTTGGCGCCGAGGAACGCCGGGATCTGCAGCACGTCGACCACCTGGGCCGCCGGCTCGCACTGGCCGCATTCGTGAATGTCGGTGGTCACAGGCAGGCCGGTTCGCCGCTTGACCGTTTCCAGTGTTCGCAAGCCTTCCTGCAAACCTGGCCCGCGAAACGATTTGCCGGAGGTGCGGTTGGCCTTGTCGAAGGACGCCTTGAAAATCAACGGCAGCTTGAGCCGGTCGGCCAACTGTTTCAGATTGTCGGCGATGTGCAGCGTCAAATCGTGCGATTCGATCACGCATGGCCCCGCGATCCACATCAACGGCTGACCCTTGCCGCACTCGATACTACCAATGGCCACTGTCATTTGGGACCCTCCATGTCTGCCCAACACGCAATGCCATGCAAAATACCTTAAAACAGGTTCGCTGTAAAGTAGTAGGCACGCTCCGCGTGCCGTTAGCGAGCCAAACGGCACACGGAGTGTGCCTACTACTTTGGGCACAACCGCTACGAATTGCCGCCACTTGGCTTGGTGTTTCGGCCGCCCAGCCAACTGCCTGCATGACCACCGCTCCCCCGTCCGACACTAGACGATAATGCACGCCTTTGCCTCCAAGGAAGGGAGAAACCGCACGTGTCAAAAGCTAGATGGCTTCTCGTCCTGGTGGTCGGTCTGGCTGCTCTGCCTGCGCACAACGCCTCGGCCATTGGTTGGCGCAAGGAAAGCGCCAATATCATTTTCATCAATCAGAAACTGTGCGGCCAGGTCATCGATCACACGGCCAATCACGGTAAAGATCGACGCATCTGGTCAGCGGCCCTCTGCCAACGCCGCGACCTTTACGTCTACCTGCCGCCTGGATTCGATCCCCGCCAGGCTATCCGTTGGTGGTCTGGCTGCACGGCTTTGCCCAGGACGAGGGAGCTTTCCTGACCGAGGTGGCTCCACGCATCGACGCGGCGATGCGGGCTGGAATTTTGCCCCCCTTCATCGCGATCTCGCCCGACGGCAGTCTCGAAGGCGAGCCGTGCCATGCCAAACCCGGCAGCTTCTTCATCAACAGCAAGGCCGGGGCCTTCGAGGATTACATCATGAAGGATGTCCTCGGTTTTGTCTGCGCGAATTACCCCATTCGTCCGGAACGCCAGGCCCATATGCTGGTCGGACTGTCGATGGGCGGGTTCGTGCTTACACGCTGGGGATCAAGCACCGTGATCAATTCGGCGCCGTGGTCGGCATTTATCCGCCGCTCAACCTGCGCTGGGTGGACAAGGAAGGTCATTATTTCGCCCAATTCGACCCGAATAGCTGGGGGTGGCGAACGCAGGTGACGTCACGCAACGAAGTCATCGCCAGATTCTACGGCGGACTGGTGACCTTCACGATCGGTCAGATGATCGAACCGATTTTTGGCCGGTCCGAGCAAGGATTGCAGGAAGTCATGAAGCATAATCCGATTGAGATGATTGACACCTACCAGTTGAAGCCTGGCGAGCTGGAAATGTATGTCTGCTATGGAAAAAAGGACGAGTTCAACATGGCGGCCCAGATCGAGAGCTTTCTGCACCTCGCCAGGGAGCGTGGTTTGACGGTCAGTGTCGCGGTTGACCCGGAAGGCCGGCACGACCTTGAAACAGCGGTGCGGCTGATGCCAGGCGTAATGGAGTGGATGCGTCCGCGGTTGCGCCCTACGCCCCGCGCTAGCACGAGCGGCACGGTCGGGCTGGGAAGCCCGACCTACAACCGGCCGTAGGTCGGGCTTCCTAACCCGACCCCCGTTTTCCGCCCACAAGTAAGTTTCCTTGTCACCTTGTCACCTTGTCACCTTGTCACCTTGTCACCTTGTCACCTCACTCCGCCCCCACATGAGCCCCCTTCTCCGCGACCGAGCGTTTCATGAACAGCACCAGCCACACGAGCCCCAGCGCCAGGACGGCCGAAGCCCAGAAGACGTCGAAGTAAGCCAGCGACGACGCTTGCTGCTCGCGGAGATCCGACAGCACTTGCAAGGCCATTTGCCGCGACCCGGCCGCATCGCCGGTTTGCTGGAAGAAGAAGGCCTGGGCCTGTTGGAGATAGGAATTCACGCCGGGTTGAAGGGGTCGAGAAATTCCCCCACGCGCGAAGTGTGGAATTGTTCGCGGCGTTCCTGGATGGTCTGGGACATCGACGTGCCGACGCTGCCCCCCTCGTTGCGGAGCAGGGCGAGCAGCCCCACCGCCGCCCCGCGCAGGTGCTTGGGAGTGTACATGAAGGCGGCCACGTTGATCGGGGCGAAGATCAAGCCCAGGCCGGCGGTCAGCACCATCCGCGGCCAGACGACCTGCCAGGGGCTGATCTGCAGGTTCATGTATGCCATCCAGTAGTTGCTGGCCGCCACGACGACCAGGCCCGCCGCGATCAGCCAGCGGGCGTCGACGCCCCGGCCCAGCAGGAAGCCGACGACCACCAGCATGCTGATCGAGGAGATGCCCGGCGGGAGACAACACCAGCCCCGCCGCCAGGGCGTCGTAGCCGAACAAGGCCTGGAGCAGGGCCGGCAGCGAAATGCTGGCGGCGTACAGCACGGCAAAGGCGCAGAAGATGATGACGCAGGACATGGCGAAGTTGCGCTCGCCCAGCACGCGGAAGTTGACGATCGGGTTGGCAATCCGCATCTCCCGAAAGACAAGGAAGCCGAGCCCCAGCACGAACAGCACCATCAGCGTCTGCACCCGCCAGAAGGGGTCGCCCAGCCAGTCCCATTCCTGCCCCTTGCTGAGCATGATCTCCCAGCAGGACATGGCCAGCGCGAGCAGCCCCAGGCCGATGTAGTCGAAGTTCAGCGGCTGGCGGCGCAGCTCGGCCCGTTCCTTCTTGAGGTAATCCGGATCATCGACCAGGAAGCAGGCGGCGACCAGCGCCAGCAGGCCCACCGGAACGTTGACGTAGAAGATCCAGCGCCAGTCGTAGTTGACCACGAGCCAGCCGCCCAGCGTCGGGCCGACGATGGGACCGATCAGGGCCGCGATGCCGAACATCGTCATGGCCGTGCCCTGCTTCTCGGGCGGGAAGGTGTCCAGCAAGACCCCCTGGCTGCTCGGCTGGAGCCCGCCGCCGGCCAGGCCCTGGATCACCCGGAACAGGATGATCTGCCCCAGGCTGGTGGCCATGCCGCACAGCGCCGAGGCGAGGGTGAAGACGGCGATCGACAGCAGGAAGTAGTTGCGGCGGCCGAGGTGGGCCGAAAGCCAGCCGCTGATCGGCAGGACGATGGCGTTGGCGGCCAGGTAGCTGGTGATGACCCACTCGCTGTCGGTTTCCGCCGCCGACAGGCCGCCGGCGATGTAGCGCAGCGCCACGTTGGCGATGGTGGTGTCCAGCACCTCCATGAACGTGGGCACGACGACCGCGACGGCGACGAACCAGGGGTTGATCGCCGGGCGGCTGACTGCGGCGCTGCTCATGTTGACGCTCCCGTTGGGTCATGACAAGGTGACAAGGTGACAAGGTGACAAGATGACAAAAGGTTGTCAGCTTGGGCCTATCACCCAGGTTTCGGGATGGTTGATCATTCCGACAATCGTGCGGAGCACCTCGTCGTATGCTTGATAGAGGGGCCTGGCGGCATTCTGCGTCCAAGTAGCCGCATTTGACAACAAACTCCAGCCATACTTGTGTTTCCGCGGCTTCTGCTTCAGCATCAGAAAGTTTGCTGATGAATGCAGCCCTATAACGGCGCTTCCTCCACGCTTCAGCGAGGTTCGCGCACACCGATCGCGAAGAGCGCGAACTTGGTCCGTCAACGAATACGTTTCCTCTTTCGGGAATTTCTTCGATAGGTGGAAAATCGTTATGGAAGTATCAAACGCTTTCCGATAAACGTCCAAGTCCCGATGTGTCTGAATTTTCTCCATCACCTTGTCACCTTGTCACCTTGTCAAACAAATATGGCTGCAAAAACTCCCCCGCATGCGGCCCCTTGGGCGGTTCCTTGAAGTACACATATGGCATGACCGACAAGCCTACGAACAAGGGCGTTTTTTCGGGGTGGTAGTCGGTGAGCTCGACGCGGACCGGCAGGCGCTGGACGATCTTGACGAAATTGCCCGTGGCGTTCTGCGGCGGCAGCAGGGAAAGCGTTTGACCGGTGCCCATGGTGAAGCCGGTGATACGGCCTTCAAACTCCCGCCGGCTGCCGTACATGTCAACCTCGAGCTTGACGCGCTGGCCGATGCGTAAATCCGCCAGCTGAGTTTCCTTGAAGTTGCAGTCGATCCAGATTTCCGTAAGTGATCGGACGGCCATCAGGCTTTGCCCCACCTGGACGTAGTTGCCGGGGTTGACGTTGCGGCGGGTCACCTGGCCGTCGATGTCGCTAAAGATGTCGCAGTAGCTGAGGTTCAGCTCGGCCTGTGCCAGATCGTCCTTCGCCTGGAGGACCTTGGCCTCGGCCTGCTTGACGGCCGGGGCCTCGCGAATCAGCTTTTTGAAAATGCGTGTCAAGGTCACCCTTGGCGTCCTGCTTGTAGAAATCATCCACGGCCTGTTTCGGCGTGGAGTTCCACGACGTCGGGAAGTAGCCGAGCTGGGCCGCGCTCTGCAGCACGTTCGCCAACGCCTCCCGCACGGCGGAATAGTTCTGATCGAAGTTGGGTGGCACCTCGGCGAGGTCGTGGCCTTTTGCCGGATGAACAGCAAGGCCCAGACTGGCCCGGCTCGCGTAGACCATCTGCAAAGCTTGTTCGACGGCGGCGGCATCAACCTTGACCGTTTGCCGGCGCTGGTCGAGTTCTTCCTTGCTGACGCCGCCGCCAGGGGCTAATTCTTCACCCCGCTTGAGGTTGGACTGCGCCAGCTCCAATGTCGCCTTGCGGCCGTTGAGAGTCGCCACGTGGGCCCCGAGGGTGGCGATCTGGTTATTCACATCTTCGATGGCGCGCTCGAGCTTGTAGCGGTTGCTGCGGGTCAGGGCGGCCAGGCCGCGTGTCTGAGCCTGGGCCGTTCCCAGGTCCCTTTCCGCCGCGATCACGGCGGCTTTCTTGATGTTCACTTGAACTTGGTAGGGTTCCTTGTCGAGCTGGACCAATAAATCGCCCTGTTTCACCCGCTGGTTGTCATCCACCAGAACCTTAATGACCTGACCGGCTACCCGCGGCGCCACGAAGGTGACGTGGCCGTTGACGTAGGCGTCATCGGTGCTCACCGTGTTCAGCGCGATCACTACCGCGGGAACCAGGAAATAGGCTCCGAGGACGAGGCCGACTACAAGCCCGGCCGCCAGCAGCCGATTGCGCAGCGGGTGCGACGGCGGAGTGGCCGCGGGCGGCGTCGGCGGACGGGGTGCGGGCGGTAACGGCTGGTTAGCTTGCCCTGCCGGCGCGTCCACCGCCTTGGTTCCCGGCTTCGTTTCAGTCGCCACCGCCTCGGAAGAAGCCGGCTTTATTTCTCTTGAAGATTCAGAACGCCCATCATTCGTGGTTGCCATGCTGATACTTCCCCTTTCGACGCGGCTGGCGACTTAATGCGTGACCGCTTTCTGCAAAAACAGTTCCAATTCCAGCACGCCCGTCTTGTTTTCGTAAAGTACGCCATTGGCGGCCAGTATCTTGGCACGAATGGCCGCCCGGTAATCCGCATCAGTGCCCAATTGAACCGCTCGCTCCACATACTCCGCAGGGCTGGAAACGACGCAGTCCATGATCCCTATTTGTTTGTATAAGGCGAGCGTGATTCGGGAGCGCATCAGCGAGGTCGGGGCCGTGACAATCGGTGTTCCCAGGGCCAGCGCTTCATAGCTTGTGTTACCCCCGCCAAAATGCAATGTGTCCAGCAAAACATCGGCTGCGGCGTTCAAACTCAGGAAATCACTGTAATTCAGCATTGGCAAGAATCGAACGCGTCCAAACACATCAGGCATTGTCTTCGCAAATCGTTGTTTTAGCAGTTCCGCCCATTGCGAGTGCAGGCCCTGGAGCAAAATCAACACGCCTGCCTGATCGCGACGCAGGATGTCCGCCAAGATCGCGTCGAAGTCCGGATGAAACTTGAACAAAGTCTGGGCACAAACGTAAAGCGTTCCTGACGCGGGCAGGCCGAGGTCGATGCGCCGCTTGAGCGGCATCGGCGCGGGCGGACGATAGTAATAAATCGCGGGCACGCTCAGGCGCACCAGTTTTTCCGTGTAATGATCCTTGGATTCCGGCGTGTCCAGGTGCTGACTGCTAATGAAATAATCGATGGTGTCCATGCCCGTTGTCACGGGATGGCCCCAGGTGACGCACTGCACTGGGGCCAGACGGGAGAATGCCAACGAATAGGTTGCCGCATCCATGCCGATGTCGGTGTAATAAAGCACGTCCAACTGCTGATCGGCAATCGCTTGGCGTGCGGCCTTCAATTTACCCGGCAACTCGACGTAATTGTCGGCGGACTGCCGAATGATAGTGTTCAGTTGATCCTGGTGACGGCCGACAGAGAGCACGCTCACGGAAAACAGCTGGCGATTGAGCTGAGCGATGACGCCGCGCGAAAGCTCGCCAATGGTGTGGTTTCTAAAATTGCTTGAAACAAAGCCGACTTTGATCTTGCCGGCGGCCTTGGGGCGGAGCTTCGGACTGGGCGCGCAGTATAAACGGGCAAGGTCGCGCTGCAGGTCACGATCGTTGAACCCCTGGTAAGCCAAGGCAAACGGTGGAGATGCGGTGTCGTCGGTCAGATCCATCGAAAAGTGCTGTTCGTGCAATTGGCGGAGGTTATCCGTCAAGCGTTGCCGCCAGCGCAAGACGTCTTCCCTGGATTGGTAAATCAGCGGCAGCAAAGTCGCAAGCTGAACTTGATGGCGTTTATCCCCGCCGCATTGCAGTCCCTTACGATAATGCGTCTCGGCTTGATCCACGTTGCCCTGGCTGCCGAAAGCCGAACCGAGGTTGAAGTGAGCCGCGGCAAATTCGGGGCGGAGTCGCAAGGCCTCCTCGAAATGAGCCATGGCCTGGGGCCATTTTTGCTGAGCCCGCAAAGCCATCCCGAGACTGTTGTGGGCTTCGGGAAAGCCAGGCCGGCATTGGATAGCTTGCTGACAGTGCAGTGCCGCCTCCGCGATCATTCCCTGACTCAAAAGAGCGTCGCCCAGGTTATAGTGAGCCTCGGCATAGTTGGGGCGGAGTCGCAGCGCTTGCCGGTTTTGAGCGATGGCCTCATCCACCTGGCCGACATGCTGCAGCGCCATCGCCAGGTTGCCGCGAGCCTCGGCCCAATCCGGTTTGAGACGAACCGCTTGCCGAAATTTGGTCAGGGCGTCGTTCCACTGTCCTTGCTGAATCCGCAGCAGGCCGAAATTATTCCAGGCCTCCGCATCCGCCGCTTGAGCTTGGAGCAGCTCTTCAAAGCATTTAGCCGCGTCATCAAGCTTGTTGCTCTGAGCCAGCACTGCCGCCAGGAAGCTGTGCGCACTGGGATGATTTGGAAGGATCGCAATAGCGCGGCGGAGGCTCGTTTCCGCGTCGGCCAATTTGCCCTGGGCCTGGCAGCACGCACCCAACAAGCACCAACCATCGGCATGCCCGGCATCGCTTGCCACAATCTGGCGGCTGAGCATTTCCGCGTCGTGGCACAAGCCCCTTTGGAAATACTGAACGGCGCAAGCAAAAGTCTCGGCTTTTGTCACCCAACTCGCTCCTTTTTGTCGCCGCCCGCTGCCGGCACACCCGGCAGGCGGCGAAAGCTTGCCCGCCACAATTGTATAGCCTCTTGCCAAAATCAGCAGTGTGTGCCCGGGATTATCCTGCGCTGACACAGCCCGCACCTCGCTGTACTTTTCCCCGTCGCCTGGCCCTATTTTCGATTGGCCAGACAGTCATGTCCCCGCTCCAAGTTTCCCCGTTTGCCAGGAGGGCGTCACCATGCACTTTTTCGATCAGATCGATACCGAAAGCCGGCTGTTTGCCAATCTTATCGCCGTTCACCTGGTGCTGCTGGTCTTGTTCGGGCTGTCGTTGGTCCTGCGCTGGTTGGTGACGCACAGCGGCAAACGGCTGGCAGGCTGGACGAATGGCGAGCGGTTGAAGCAATTTAGCGCCGAAGCCACCCGCCACGGCCACACCCTGCTTTTCTGGCTGACGGTCACCGCCATGACGCTCAGTGTCGTGGGTGGCGTCGTTTACCACGTCATGGGGGGCGACGCCCGTGGCGATTTGAACGAATGGTACAGCCAGTTGACGTCGAAGCATTTTATCCGCATGGCGGAGATGGTGGGCGGCCTGATAATCCTGGCAATTGTGGCAAGCGTGCTGGTGCGCATTGTACGGCGAGTTTTGCCAGCCTTGGAAAACTTCACGATGGCCCGGCTTGGGCATCCAAAAAACGAGGAGACGCTGCGCCATTGGTTCCGTTTCCTCAAGGGCTTCGCCATCTTCGCGGTGCGGTTGGAGACGTTCCACGTGGCGGGCCATGTGCTGCACGTTGGGTATTGGTCAAACATCGTCTTTGGCTTCATCCTGCGCATGGTTTGCACTGTCGCGGTGGCTCGACTGCTGATCCTGGCCTGTCGGGCCACGCCTCACGTCCTCGCCGATTACGGGACAACGCATTTCAACAAGACTCGCCTGCATCGCTACTGGGAACGGATTACGCGATTGTTGCCGTTTGGCGTGCGCTGCTGCGAGACGGCCATCTATGTCGGAGCAGCGAGCCTGGTGGTGAAGGAATTCAACAAAATCGCTCAGGTTGTTGAATTTGGGGAAGGTATCGACAAGTGGGTCGCCTTAAACGGCTCGCGCATCGTGGAATGCATTGGCATTTTCTTTTGCGCGCGCGTGATCATCGAGCTGCTGCAAGTCTTGCTGAACGAGGCCTTCGGCATGTACAGGCCGGACGGAGCTCTCGATCAAAAGGGCCGTACCCTGGTGCCGCTGCTGCACTCGGTGTGTCAGTACGTTCTCTACTTTGGCGCCGGCGTGATGATGCTGGACTTGTTTACCAATACCACGCCGATTCTCGCCGGGGCGGGCATCCTCGGCCTGGGCGTCGGCCTTGGCGCTCAAAGCCTGGTGACCGACGTCGTGTCCGGGTTCTTCATTCTGTTTGAGAACCAGTTCCTGGTCGGCGATTATGTCAGTCTCGGCGATGCGGCTGGCATCGTGGAGGAAGTCAGCCTGCGCGTCACCAAGATTCGCGACGGCAAGGGCAAGCTGCACATCATTCCCAACGGGCAAATCAAAGGCGTGGTCAGCTATTCCAAGGAATACGTCAACGCCGTGGTGGAGGTGAAAATGCCGGCGGGAAGCGATCTGGAAAGCCTGTTCCGGGCGATGAAGGAAGCTGGCCGCAGGCTCCGGGCAGAGCACAAGGAAGTGCTCGCCGACACGGAACTGCACGGCCTGGTGGAATGGAGCCCGTCGGACATGACCATCCGCGCCGTGACCAAGGTCCAGGCGGGAACGCACGGGGCGATGCAGAACGAATACCGCCGCCACCTCAAGCAGGTCTTCGACGAAAAGCAGGCTCTTGCCCGGCCGGCGTTGGCGGCTTAGAGGCAATCTGGCAAACTTCCGAAGTCTTCTGGACTTCGGAAGTCTTTCTAGTTGCTGCCGTCTGGCGGAGCGCCCTGGCCAAAATCATTTTCTTGAAAAAATCTTGTTGCATTTTCGCGCCCTATTCTCATAATAATTTAATCAATCGAGCATCTCAAAGACAATGTGCCCGGGAAGCACGTGGAGCTTCTCCAAGGCACATTCGATACCGAGGTTAGCGGGGAGGCGCACGCCTCCAAAAGATCGCCGGGTGCCAGGGGCCTTTCCGGGCAGGGCGCGGGCGACCGTGTTTCGCGCGGCCAAGTGCATACTGGGCCGGTTCCGGCTGCGAGGTTGGCAGCGTCCTCGCCGGTTGGGCCGGTCCAGTTTTCTTTTCTCCCAGGTTCCCCGCATGCCTTTTTCGACCCCAACTTGACGGGTCTGCGCAAGATTGGCTATAACAACTGTAATCCAACACGCGGGGCACGGAATGTGCCTGGTGGTTTCCAGCCAAGGAGCGATGCGGGGATGCCGGACCATGCTGACAAGTTCAGAGGTGTTGAAATACGTGAAGGCCGTGCCATTTCGGCCATTTCGCTTGGACATGGCAAGCGGCAAGACATTCGACATCCGCCATCCTGAGATGATTAAGGTCGGCAAAACCGTCTTGGCGGTGTTTTGGTTTTCAGCCAACGATCCTGATGTCTGGGACGAATGGACTTCTGTTGCCTTGATGCTTATCGAATCAATATCGCATCTGGACGGCGCGGTTGGAACTTAATGGTTCATGAAGGATGAAATGCCAATAAATCGAACCTTCGCCTTCGTCACCCTCGGCTGCCCCAAAAACCTGGTCGACTCGGAACGCATGCTGGGCAAGCTGGCGTCGGAAGGCCTTGTGCTGGTGCCCGATGCCGATGGCGCTGATGTCGTTGTGGTCAATACCTGCGGCTTCATCGAACCCGCCCGCCAGGAATCGCTGGGCGTCATCCGCGAGATGCTGGAACTCAAGAAACAGGGGCGGGTTGGCTCCGTGGTGGTGGCCGGCTGTCTGGCGGAGCGGAAAAAAGATGCCCTTCTGGAGGAAGTTCCCGGCGTCGATCAGATCGTCGGTGTTTTCGGGCGAGAGGAAATTGCCCAGGTGGTCGATCGGGCCACGGCCCAGCACAGCGAACAGCGCTCGCTTTTCCGTCCCGCTCCCGTGCGGGCTCAGGAAGACACGGCCCGGCTTCGCGTCACGCCCCGGCATTATGCGTACTTGAAGATCTCGGAAGGCTGCGACCGCCTTTGCACTTTCTGCGCCATCCCTGGCATGCGCGGCAAACATGTCACCAAGCCGATGGAAGAGGTTCTGCGCGAAGCACGGGAACTGGCGGCCGACGGCGTCCGCGAGCTGATCATCGTCGCCCAGGACACGACCTACTACGGGATGGACCTCTATGGCCAGGTTCGCCTGGCAGAGTTGCTGCGGCGAGCTGGACAAGGTCGACGGGCTGGAGTGGATCCGCATTCTCTATGCCTATCCGATCAACTTCACGCCGGAGCTGATCGAGACGCTGGCCGAGGCAAAGAAAATCGTGCCGTATCTGGACATGCCGCTGCAGCACATCAGCGACCGTGTCTTGCGGCGTATGCAGCGCGCGGGTCGACCGCAACGGCACGACGGAGTTGCTGGCGCAATTGCGGGCCGCCATTCCGGGGCTTGTCATGCGCACGACTTTCATCGTCGGCTTCCCCGGCGAGACCGAGGCCGAATTCGAGGAACTATCCGATTTTGTCGAGGACTCGCGTTTTGAGCGCGTGGGCGTTTTTTGCTATTCGCTGGAGCCAGGCACGCCGGCAACACGTCTGGACGGCCATCTGCCCGAAGAGGTCAAACAAGAGCGCCGCGACCGGTTGATGCAGCTGCAGCAACCCATCGCCCTGACCTGGAGCACGCAGCAGGTCGGCAAGCAACTGCCCGTGATCGTCGATGGCCCGGACCCCGAGGTGCCCAACCATGTTCTGGCGCGTGGTCATGCCGACGCGCCGGAAATCGATTGCGTGGTGCGTGTCAAAGGCAAAGGACTTCATTCGGGCGATCTTGTCAACGTAAAAATCACCGGGGCCGACGGCTACGACCTTGTCGGCCGCGCTGTCGGACAGGCGAGGTGAGCCATGGCGACCGCCACGTCGCAAAAGCAGCCGCCCGTGTTCAACCTACCCAACCAATTGACCGCGTCGCGGTTGGTGCTGGGCCTGGTGCTGTTTCTGTTCATCGACTGGGGTTGGTGGATCGGTTGCATCATCGTGTTTGCCCTCGCCGCGATCACCGATTGGCTCGACGGCTACCTGGCGCGCAAACAGGGCCTGGTCAGTACGCTGGGCCGCAACCTCGATCCGCTGGTGGACAAGGTGGTGGTGTGCGGCGCCTATGTCTTCTTGCTGACGGTCGCGGGTTCTGGCTTGACGGCCTGGATGGTGACGGTGGTGGTGGCCCGCGAGTTGATCATCACGGGGCTCCGCAGCTTCATGGAAAATCGGGGCGGCACATTCGGCGCCGATTGGCTCGGCAAGGTCAAAATGGTCTTGCAGTGCGCGGCCTTATTCGCCATTTTTGTGGCATTGCAAGCCGAGGTTTCGGGGGCACAGTGGCCAGAGTTCTGGATTATCTGCCGTGATGGGCTTATCTGGGCGATGCTGTTGACCACCGCACTTAGCGGTTTGCAATACCTGTGGCGAGCTGCCATGCTGCTCAAAACCGACCTGGAAGGGTGATCGCCATGCCTCTGGGTTTTGCCATCGTCGGCTGCGGCATGATCGCGCGCTTCCACGCCCGGGCGCTGGCCGAAGTGCCCGGCACTCGGCTCGTGGCGTTGGTCAGCCGGCGAGCCGCCACGGCCCAGAAAATGTGCCACGAGCTGGATATCGAATGCGAGATCTTCGAGGACCTGCGGCAAGTGCTGGCGCGGCCCGACATCAATGTCGTGATCGTCACCACGCCCAGCGGCGCCCACATGGAACCCGCCGTTGCCGCGGCCAACGCCGGCAAACACGTCGTCGTCGAAAAGCCGCTGGAAATCACGCTCGAGCGCTGCGACGCCATCATCGACGCCTGCGCCAAGAATCATGTTCAGCTTTGCACCATTTTTCCATCGCGATTTGGCGACGCCAACCGGGCCCTGAAGACCGCCATCCAGACGGGTAGATTGGGCCGGCTCACGCTGGGCGAAACGACGTGCAAGTGGTGGCGGCCGCAATCCTATTACGACGAGGGCGGCTGGAAGGGCACCCAGGCCCTCGACGGCGGCGGGGCCTTGATGAACCAGGCCATCCACAACGTCGATCTGCTGCGCTGGATGATGGGCCCGGTGACCCACATCAGCGGCTTCACGGCCACGCTGGCCCACGAGCGCATCGAGGTGGAGGACACGGCCGTCGCTTGCCTGCGCTTTGCCAGCGGCGCCCTCGGCGTGATTCAGGCGACGACCAGCGTCTACCCTGGCTTGCCGAAGACGATTGCCGTCCACGGCGACAGGGGCACGGCGGTCATCGAGCAGGACGACGTGCTGCGCTGGGAGATGACGCCGGACGCGCCGCAGGACATCGAAATCAGGGAACGCTTTGCCCACAAGACTGGGGCCAGCGGCGGTTCGAGCAACCCGGCGGCGATTTCGCACGTGGGTCATGCCAGGCAATTGACCGATTTTGTCCAGGCCATCGAAACCGGCAAGCAACCTCTGGTGGATGGCAAGGAAGGCCGGCGTGCGGTGGAAATCATCCTCGCCATTTATCGCTCGGCCCAATCAGGGCAGACTGTCAAGCTGTGAATGAGTCAAAGGAGTGACATCATGGCCAAACGCCGTTCGCTTGCCGTCGATTTCACCGTTTACCTTGTGGTGCGTTTGTTTGTCACCATCGTGCAGGCGATGCCGCTTGAAATGGGCCAATGGTTAGCTGGCGGTTTGGCCTGGCTGGTCTATCAGGTCGACAAACGCCATCGCCAGGTTGCCCTCGACAACCTGCGGCATTCGTTTGGCGGGCAATACACGGATGTGGAAACGGATCAACTGGTGCGAGCAGTGTTTCGGCATTTTTGCAATTTGATGATCGAGATCATTCATTTACCGCGCTGTTTGCATCACAACAATTGGCGGCGCTATGTAGCATTGCCGCAGGGCAATGTGCTGATCGACCAAATGCTGTCTGGCCGGCCGATCATGTTCGTCACTGGGCACTTTGGTAACTGGGAACTGGGCGGGTTCCTCCTGGGGGCGCTGGGATTCAAGACGCATGCCATTGCCAGGACGTTGGACAACCCCTTCGTCGATTATTTCCTGCGCGTCAAATTCCGCGAAAAATCGGGCCAGCAGATATTGTCGAAAGACGGTGATTACGATCGGATTCAGCGAGTGTTGGCCACCGGCGGGGTGCTGGCGACGCTCGGCGACCAGGATGCGGGGCAGCGCGGTCTGTTCGTCGATTTCCTGGGACGGCCAGCATCGACGCACAAAGCTGTCGCGTTATTGGCTATCGAGCACAAGGCCCCGCTGGTGGTGATCGGTATGCCCAAAATCGGCAAGCCGCTGCGCTATGCCGTGGTAGTTGAGGATGTAATTTTGCCCGAGGAGTATGATGGCAAGCCGGATGCGGTGCGCCTGATGACGCAGCGATTCACGTTCGCGCTGGAGCGATTGGTGCGCCGCTATCCCGAGCAGTATTTTTGGCTGCATCGCCGCTGGAAGCACCAGCCGGCTCCCAAGAAACGACGGCAAGCTGCGTGAGGACATTGTGATGCGAGGATACCAACCCGAAGCGTAAGCGAGGCGATGCGTTTTGCCTTGCTTGCGCTTCGGGTTAGTATCCCAGGCGCGGGAACTAAGGAGAGCCAGGTGCTGACCGCCGAAATCGTGATTCTGACGCTCAAGATTGCCGTGATCGCGGTGACGGTGCTGTTGATCGCGTCGCTCATCGCGTTGGCGATGGGCAAATATCGATTGCACGGCCGCATCAACCTGGTGTTTTTTATCCTGGTGCTGGCGGCGCTGCTGGGGCTGGAGTTGGTTACGCAAATGGTAAAGCCAGGGATGCTACAGGAGTTTCTGCGTCAGCAAGACGCCGTGCAGATCCTAAACATCCATCTTGGCTTCTCCTTGCCGGCGGCCTTGGTGCTGCCGGCCATGCTGTATACCGGCCTGAAACATCACCGACGGGTCCACATTACCTTGGGAATCGTGTTTCTGGTGCTGTGGACCGGAACGTTTATCACCGGCGTCTTTTTCCTTCCGCACACCGCGCAGCCATGAGGCGAGCCTGCCATGGAGCAAACTGGAGCTGACATATTATCGAAGGCGCCACCGCCGCCGGAGCGGATCATCGAAGCGCTGCTGTTCGTGCGCAGAGCCGCTAACGCAAAAGCGGGCCATCGAGATCATTCATGGTTTAACGGCCGAGCAGTTCGACCAATCTTTGCAGACGCTCAATCAGACCTATCGGCGCCAGGGCAGACCCTATGCGATCATGCCGCAGGGCGGTGGCTTTGTGCTCGGACTCAGACCGCGCCACCAGGGCGTTATCGAAAAAATCTACGGCGGCGTGCGTGAAGCGCGGCTGTCCACCGCGGCCGTGGATGTGCTGTCGCTCGTCGCCTATCGCCAACCCGCCACTAAACAGGAAATCGACAGCTTGCGCGGGGCGGAGTCCGGGGCACTGCTGCGCGCAACTGGTGCGCCGCGGGTTGGTCAACGTGGTGCGCCGTGCGGACGCTGACCAGCGGGAAGTGTCGTATGGGACCACGGATAGGTTCCTGGAGCTATTCGGGCTTGGGAGTTTGGAAGATTTGCCGCGGACGCAGGATTTGCAGCAGATTTGAGGCTTTGTTGCGGTGGGGCAGTGGTGGAAACTGTGGTTTTTTTGGAGATAGGGCTGTGACTGCTCGTTTCACAAAAACCTCATTGTTGACACTTTATTGCTGTTGCCATCAGGCCGAGCGCTCCTTGGACAACGCGCTTTCGTCCCCCGAAACCTGGGATCATTTCCTGGCTTTCTTTGACGAAGTGAAGCAGAGCAGGATCCGCGAAATGGTCGACATGCTCAAGAAGGCTGACTCCGATCTCACGGGTGTTCCCAGCCGGGAGTCATTTCTGGCTAATCCTCTCCTTGTAGTTGCCTCATCCGCGGTATTTCTAATTGTCAACAGGCTCAAGAAATCCTGGAGTTTTTCTGCAAAGCAAACGACGTTTTTTGCCGCGTCACTTGACCGGCTGCTTGGGCTTCTGAAAAACCGACAACCGCCAAGAAGAGAAGCGGTCATTGACCTGCGAATGGATTTTTGTCAATGCGGATTGATAATCAAGCACAAGCTGATTGGCGTTGCTGAAATGCGGCTTGCTGAAAAAATCGAGCATTTCAACCAGTCAGCATTCGTCAACCATGTTTCATTCCAGGATGTGGCCATTCACGGTCCACAAAAAACGCAGGATTTCCAGCGAATCTGATGCTTTCCGCAGAAATGTTGCGAACAGGGAACCCTTGGCCGTCGGCCACAGGGTGGTATAATACCCCTATGGTCAAGCCTCAACGTGTGTGTGGCAAATGGTGTCAGTTCGCTTTACCTGAACTAAAAAGGAAAACAGCGACTAGCCCCCGCATGACGGCGGGATCCATCCTCCGTTGACTTTTGGGGAAGAAAGTCCAATAATGAAGCGCAAACGGAGGAGTTGCCTTCATGGCCGATATCGCCATTACCTTGGGTGCCGCCAAGGCTGCCTCAACATTGCTGGTTCTTTTCGTGCCGAGCAAGGATCGCGACGGCGTGACGATCGATCAGGAACACTGGGTGAGCGAAGCATTGGGGGTTTTCGGAAATCTCTTCGGCGGTGCGACGGCTTTCCCGAAAGGGCGCGGAGTCTGGCGCGATGAGGCTCAAGGCGGAAAGCTGCTTTTCGACGAGCCGGTCGTCATTCAGTGCTATACAAGCGAGCAAACGCTGGACAAGCAGGCTAAGCCCCTGCGAACGTTTCTGCACCTCATGGGGCGCGAGGCACGACAAGGAGCGGTTGGCTTTGTCATCGACCGCGACTACCTGGAAATTGGTTTCCCGCTGGAATCAGCACCCATACCACAGCCGACAAAAGGCAGACAACGGAGGTGAGATTCATGGCCAAGAATATCGAAGAAATCGCAAATCGCCTCGGTGCCAAGGTGATCGCCCGAGTGCCCGACACTGGCGGCGGTGCCTTTGGCGCCGTGCGTCTTGCCCACATCATTTCCGAACTTCAATCGCGTTTGCTGCCGGGTCGTGGACGCCGCGCCGGCCGGCCCACGGACTCCACCTGGGAGCTGCGTCCAAAGGTGCCGATGACGAGGGCGACCGAGCGCCGCCTTGCCCGCCTGGCCGAGCAAGCGAGTGAGAGCGGTCGCAAAGTCACGCCGATGCAGATGGCCGCACGCATTCTTGAAGAGGCGCTGTCGGGCCTACCCGAGGAGTAGGGCGGTTTTTCGGGATTTGGACGCGGCAGCACTTTGAAGCAAGTGGTTGACATCCGGTAAGATATGGTTGGCGCTCAAAATGGGCGTTTTTGCTTCGGAGGAAGTTGAAACAATGGCAACTATCACCATTGATCTGGACGATGACCTCGCTCGCCACATCGAGGAGTCCGCGCGGCGCGAGCATAAATCGGTTTCCGAATGGGTAAAGGAAAAGGTACAGCCGCAGGCGAATCGTGCGGAAATCCTCGCGGCCATGGAGGCGCGGGCGGTGGCGAATGGTTATCCGCCGGGCTGGATCACGCTCTACGGTTCCCTCGCTGATGACGACGGCTTTGTCGCTCCGGCTCGCGGGGCTTAGGCTTAGTGGTTGTACATCAAACCCGTGACTGCCAGCCTGCTGGATCCCGTGACCCATGGAAAACGGCAACAATCACCACTCGGTCAGGCTTAACGCGGTAGTAAACGCAGTATGGGAATCGGGAAACTATCGCCTCCCGCACGTCACCTCGCACCACGGGATAGCGGTCAGGTTGGTTCGCGATGGAATCGATTGTGCGTTCCAATTCCGCCACAAATTCATCGCCCAGGCCTGGCCGCTGCTCTTCATACCACAGCATTGCCTCGTCGAATTCACCCTGGGCAATGGGCCTGAAGATAATCGGCAGCTTCATTTCTTTAGCCGTGCAAGTGCCTGTGCCTTGACCTGTTCCCAGGGGATCACATCGTCGGGCGAGGCAGTGTCTTCGGCTACACGCCGATCAATCTCGGATTTTTGGGCTACGGATAGCAAAGACGGATGAGGCTCAGAGGCAATGGTGTCCCATATCTGCTGCACCAAAACCAAGCGCTGATCGCGCGTCAACCGATCTATGCCAAGCGATTGAAGCGTAGGTGTCATTCCAGATCCTCCAGCTAGAGTTATCCATCCAGCATACACCAAGTCCACAAATCTGTCACGCTCTCAGCTCTTCACTGCCCTCTGGTACGCATCCAACAAGCGCAACGATACCGGCCCAACGCTGCCATTTCCCACAGGCTTCCCATCCACCGTCACCACCGGCAGCACTTCCGCCGTCGTCCCCGACAGGAACAACTCCGACACCTTCGCCAAATCGTGGCGTTTAAGGTGTCGTTCCCGAAACGGCACCCCCACCTCCGCTGCCAATCGCTCCAAAAACGCCCGAGTTATTCCGGGCAGAATCGCGTGGCCCAATGGCGTCGCCAGCAACGTGCCGCCATCGACCGCGAAAAAGCTGCTGTGAGTCGCTTCCGTCAGTGTGCCGTCGGCGGTGTAAAGCAGCGCCTCCACACAACCGGCTTCCGCGGCGCTTTGCATCGCCAGGACGTTGCCAAGCAGATTGGTCGATTTGACGTCGCAGCGCTGCCAGCGCAAATCGGGCTGGGTGATGACGGCCACACCTTTGCGGCGCAGTAGGCGCGTAACTGTCGGTGAACTCCTGCACGTACAAAAACTCCAGCGGCACAATCTCCGTCGGAAACGCATGCTTGCGCGGCGCTGTCCCGCGTGTGATCTGGATGTAAGCTATCGCCTCCTGAAACTTCCCCGCCGCGATCGTTGCCAGCATTCGCTCCTGGACGCGCCGCAGATCGACGCCGCGAATGCGGATCGCTTCCAGGCTGCGGGCCAATCGTTGCCAGTGATCGTTCATCAGCCACGGTTTGCCGCGGTAAATGCGCAGCACTTCATACACGGCATCGCCAAAGAGAAAGCCGCGGTCGAGGGCGGGAATTCGCACTTCCTCCAGCGGCATCTCCACACCGTTCAAGTTGGCCAACGATCGCGGCAAGTTCATGAGGTCGCCTCCGTGCCGACTCCAGCTAACACAGGCTCATCGCGAAGCAGTTGCAACTGCGTTGGAGCCAGCCGCAAACACAAGGTGAATTTCGTGCCCCGGCCGACTTCGCTCTGCACTTCGATCGAGCCGCCGTGGGCCTCGACGATCCGTTTCGTCGTCGCCAGGCCGAGGCCGCTGCCGCCTTGCTTGGTCGAGAAAAACGGTTGAAAAACTCGCGCCAGCACCTCCGGCTTGATCCCGTTGCCGGTGTCGATGAACGTCAAGCAGACCATGGGCGGCGAGCTGTTTTCGCGGGCCGCCTGGATCGTTAGCTCGCCGCCGGTGGGCATGGCCTGCTCGGCGTTGAGTATCAAATTGAGCAGCGCTTGCTTGAACAGCTCGCGGTCCATCAGCACCATCGGCAAGTCGGCGGGAATGAACGTCTTGATGTCGATGCTGGCGGCGTGGCCGGTCGGGCCGTAAAAGTCGATCATCTCCTCGATCACCTTGGCGAGATCGGTGGCCACCATTTCCAGGTCGCTGACGCGAGCGAAACGCAGGAAATCGTTGGCGACGTCGACGAGGCGCTGGCATTCGCCTTGCAAACGCTGCACGCGGGTCAAGGCCCGCCGTTCGCGTTGGTTCTCGGGGTTGGCGAAGTCCTCGCCCAGCAGCTGCAAGTTGAGGCCGAGGGTGCTGAGGTGGTTTTTCAGCTCATGAATGAAGCCGCCCGCCAGCTCGGCGAGCTCGGCGTATTGCTGTTGTTTCATGCGGTGCCCTAAAGTAGTAGGCACACTCCGTGTGCCGATGCCAAGCAAAACGGCACACGGAGTGTGCCTACTACTTTGGCTAAAGTAGTAGGCACATTCCTTGTGCCGTTGACGGCGCAAATGGCACAAGGAGTGTGCCTACTACTTTGTTGCCGAAACGGCACACGGAGTGTGCCTACTACTTTGTTGCCGAAACGGCACACGGAGTGTGCCTACTACTTTGGCTAATCTCTGGGTTCGCGCGGTGGCCGGCCGCCGCCGTCGCGGTGTTCACGTGGCTCGCGGCGTTCGTGCGGTGGCGGGCCGCCGCCTTCACGAGGCGGGCCGCCCGGTGCAGCCGGATTTTGCTCGCGCAGCAGCGCCTTGCGCGACAGCTTGACGCGGTCCTGGTCGTCGATGGCGATCACCTTGACCTGCATCTTGTCGCCGACCTTGCAGACGTCGTCGACCTTGTCGACGTACTTGTCGTCCAGCTCGCTGATGTGGCACAGGCCGTCGCGGCCGGGCAGGATCTCGATGAAGGCGCCGAAATCCTTGACCGAGGTGACGCGGCCCTCGTAGACCTTGCCGACCTTGACTTCCTCGGTCAGCGCCTCGACCTTGGCCTTGGCGGCCTCGGCGCCGGCGGCATCGCATGTGCGAGATGTAGCACGGTGCCGTCGTCGTCGATGTCGATCTTGGCGCCGGTCGATTCCTGGATGCCCTTGATCGTCTTGCCGCCCGGGCCGATCAGCAGGCCGATCTTCTCGGGGTTGATCTGGATCGTCAGCAGCCGCGGAGCCATGCTGGCTGATTTCGCTGCGCGGGAACCGCAGCGTGGTGAGCATGTGCTTGAGAATCTCGCGGCGGGCTTCGCGGGCCTGGTCCAGCGTGGCCCGGATGATCTCCTCGTTGATGCCGTCGATCTTCAGGTCGAGCTGGATGCCGGTGATGCCGCGGCCGGTGCCGGCGACCTTGAAGTCCATGTCGCCGAAGTGGTCCTCGTCGCCCATGATGTCGGTCAGCAGGTGAACCGGTCCGGCTCCTTGACCAGGCCGATGGAGATGCCGGCCACCGGATCGCTGATCGGCACGCCGGCGTCCATCAGCGACAGCGTGCCGCCGCAGACCGCTGGCCATGCTGCTGGAGCCGTTCGATTCCAGGATGTCGGAGACGACGCGGATGGTGTAGGGGAACTTCTCCGGGCCGGGAATGACGGCCTTGAGGCTGCGCTCGGCCAGGGCGCCGTGGCCGATCTCGCGCCGGCCCGGGCCGCGGATCGGCCGGCACTCGCCGACGCTGAACGGCGGGAAGTTGTAGTCGAGCATGAACTTCTTGCTGTACTCGTCGACCAGGCCGTCGACCCGCTGCTCGTCGCTGGCGGTGCCCAGGGTGGTGGTGACCAGGGCCTGGGTTTCGCCGCGCTGGAAGACGGCCGAGCCGTGCGTGCGCGGCAGCACGCCGACCTCGCAGCTGATGGCCCGCAGATGTCCTTGGTGCTGCGGCCGTCGATGCGCTTGCCTTCCAGGATCAGGTCGCGGACGACGCGTTCTTCCAGGGCTGGACAAGGCGGCGGAGACCTGCTCGGGCGTAAACTTCGCCGTCGCCGTCCTCGGGGACCAGTTCGGCGAAGATCTTGTCGCGCAAGCTCCTTGATCGGCGTCGGCGCGGGCCTGCTTGCCGGTGGTCTGCTTGCAGCGTCGCGGAACTCGCTGGTAGTACTTCTGCTGCAACAGCTCCATGGCCGGGTTGACCGGCGGCGGCCGGCGGCAGCGTCCTTCGTGCCCAGCCCCGCCTTGTCGCGCAGCTCCTCGATCAGGTCGATGATCTTGACGATGTGCTCGTGGCCGAACATGATGGCCTGGACCATGCTCTCTTCGGACATCTCGCGGGCGAAGCCCTCGATCATGGTGATGGCGTCGCGCGTGCCGGCCACGATCAGGTCGAGATCGCTCTCTTCCAGCTGCGGTGTGCGTCGGCATCAGCAACGAACTCGTTGCCGATCCGGCCGACGCGGACGGAGCCGGTCGGCTTGAGGAACGGAATCTGCGAGACGTGCAGGGCGGCACTGGCGCCGATCATGGACAGGATGTCGGGGTCGTTTTCCCGGTCGGCGGACAGGGTGCGAGCCATGACCTGCACTTCGTGGATGTAGCCGGCGGGGAAGAGCGGCCGGATGGGCCGGTCGATGAGCCGGCTGGTCAGGATTTCCTTGGTGGTGGGCCGGCCTTCGCGCTTGATGAAGCCGCCGGGAAACTTGCCGGCGGCGTAGGTTTTTTCCCGATAATCGACGACGAGGGGGAAGAAATCGCGGCCTTCGTCGGCCTCGCCTTCGACGGCGGCGACCAGGGTCACGGTGTCGCCGTAACTGGACGACGACGGCTCCATGGGCCTGCTTGGCGAGCTTGCCGGTTTCGAGAACTGAGTTTGTGTGCGCCGAAGGGTACGTTCCACACGACATGCCTGCACGGAACATACCTCATCGGTTGACCGGCAGGAGTTGCGGTGACGGAGGAGGCGAAGACACATGTGAGCGACGCACCGCGGCGCATTGCCGACGCGGAGCGTCGGCCACGATGCTACTTGCGCAAGCCCAAGCCGGCCGATGACCGCCAGATAGCGGTTGCGGTCCTTGTTGCGCAAGATAAGTCAACAGGCCGGACCGCTTGCTGACCATCTTCAGCAGACCGCGCCGGCTGGCGTGGTCCTTCTTGTGCGTGCGCAGATGCTCGGTCAGCTCGGTGATGCGAGCCGTGAGCAACGCAATTTGCACTTCGGGCGAACCGGTATCGGTCGGTTCGCGCCGAAACTGGTCAATGATTTCCGTCTTGCGGTCCTTCGTGATCACCTTCTCGGTCCTCAACGCCTTTAATGTGGCTTACTCCTGCCTGAGGGCCTAACGTTTACGCCACTTTTCGATTCGGTAAATGTAGCAGCCGGGCGGGAGATTGCAAGGGGGAAAATTGAGGAGCGAGGGAGAAGGCCGAGGAGCGAGCGGTGAGGGCCGAGGGATGCGCGGCGAGCCAGGCGGGTCGAAGGAGGAGAAATGATGGTTCAAATGGGTTTTGACACTTTAGGCAATTCGTACCTCGCCTTACGGCTTGGCCCCCCGTTGATTTTGGCCTGCGGCATGGTCATGAGCCGCCACTCGTTGGGAATCGCGTGTCGAAGGCAATCACATCGTGCCGCAGGCGGTTTGCGATGGCGCGGATTAGACAGTCGCCGACTGCCGCCGATGCCCGTCACGCGGCACGCGCTCGCCGATGCGGCGGGCTTCCTTCCAGTCCTCGGGCGTCACGTTTCCGTTGTCGATGATCCGGAATTGTCCGAGGAAAGCACGAGTGAGGTCAAGCTGGTGAGCGCTCTGGACCCCGACCACCAATTCGAGGTACACTGGGGTGACGATAGCGTCTGTGTCATGCAACTCCACCAGTTTTTTACCCCAGTTCTTCGCCTCATCCATGGTCCGGTCGGCGGGTGAATTGCCACCGGACCGACCCCAGTGGTGCAAGAGCACGCTAGTGTCGAGGATTTTCTTGGCCATTTCAGCCGATCAGCTCTGGAGCGCGTGAGCGGAAGGAAGGCCCTTGACCAACTCCACCCAACTTTCGCCAATTTCATTGAGTACTTTCGCGATCTCCAGCCCTGGCACTCGCCGGAGTGCCGAGCAGACCACCGTCACCCGCAAGCCTTCCGGCACGTTTGGGACCTGCCAGCGGAGTGGGTACGATCCGACGTCCACGCCGGCCTGGAGCTTGGCGGCGAGTACCGGCAAACCGTCGCGAATATACTTCCCATGGCGCTGCAGCCAGTCCCGTGCTTCCTCCGCCGCCTGCGGCAGGTTGTTACTTTCGCAGCGAATGTCTACGTACCAAACCAGGGCGGGGTCGTAGTCGTCACCGCCGCTCTCGAAACGCTCGAAGACCGTAGTGCCATTGAGCTCGATCCCTGTACGGATGCCGCCGTCCTCACGGACCTGCCGATAGAAGCTCAGCATCGCCATTATCAAACCCTCCTTATCTGGCGAGAATCCCGTCCCGCGGGATGTCTTCCCGCGACTAAGAACAGTATTATTCTAGCAAGGCTGGGCAGATAGGGATACTTCAACCCCCAAACCCCGCCAAACGTACTCAATGAGCTTGCCCTGGCCGTTGGTTGTGTCAAAATGGCACGTCGTCGCTCCGTGCCCGCTTTGGATTGCCGCCGGCAAACCCCATGTTGCCAGGCCGTTCGAACTCCCGGCTCGAAGGGTGTTGGTCGTCCATTGTTCGCAAAACACTGACGGTGTCTTCCAGGCTGTTGCCCAGGCAGGCCACGCTGATCACCAACTCCGCCATGGCGGCGAACGACAGCCCTTCGGTGAGTGGTCACCCAGTGGTGCAGTCCCGCGGGCGATCAGGTCGGGCAGCTTTTTGGCCAGGTAGACCTCGCGGATCTGGGCCGCGGGCGCCTCGATCTTGATGATCCGGTCGAACCGCCGCGGCCTCGACACGATGCGCCGGTCCAGACGTTCGGGATAATTGGTGGTGGCGATGTTGATCACCTTGTCGATCTGATGCGAGCCGTCGAGCCATTGCAGCAATTCGCTGTCGCCGTGAATCTCGATGATGGCGTCGATGTCCTCGAACATGCAGACCAGCGGCCGATCCGGCTCGATCTTGCGAAACAACTCCATGGCCCGCGTCAGCACGCCGGGATGCTCGCAGAAAACGGCGACATGCCCGGCCTTGATGATGCGATGCACCACCTGGTGGACCACGGAACTTTTGCCGGAACCCTGCGGGCCATAGAGCAAATAGCCGCGGCGGTGCAGGTAGCCGTAGCGCTGGAACTGCTCGCCCAGCGACCAGAAGTTCTCGATTTCCGTGAGAATCTGCGCCGGCAGGCTTTCGGCGAAGTCGATGAGGTCGTCGACTTGCAGGTCCTTGGCCAGGAGCTGCGGCTCGCCGTATTGGTTGAGACAGCAGGTGTAGGCGCCTGGCGGGCAGCTGGCGATGGGTCGTGCCGCAGGCCTCGAAGACGCCCGGCGTGGATACCTTCCACTGAATAGGCGCCGCCGGGGTCGGCTGGCCGCCGAAATTCCGCTCGGGGCCGAAGTACGGCGGCTCGCCCTGGGACTGTCGCCGCGCTCCGTCGTGCTCCGCTCCGAAATCGTTGAGGTCCATGCGGCGCTCCCGTGTTGCAAATGGATTTCGATTTATCTTAGGTGGTCGAAAAAAGGGCAGCCACGTGTCGCGCGGCAAGTTTTCAACTTGCCGGCTCGGCAAACGGCAAGTTGAAAACTTGCCGCCACACCGCCGTGCCGCCCAGAATGACCATGCCCTGGGCTAGCACTCTTTCCACGAAGGAACCGTCATCATGGCCAACAGCTTCGGCAGCCAATCCACATTGAAGGTAGACGATCAAACTTACAGCATACACCGTCTGGCGGCGATTGAAAAGCAGCTGCCGCAGGCCGCGAAGCTGCCGTTCTCGCTGCGCATCCTCCTGGAAAACCTGCTTCGCAACGAAGACGGCCTGAGCGTGCGTGCCGAGGACGCCGCCGCCCTGGCGAATTGGGACGCCACGGCCGAGCCGAGCGAGGAAATCTCGTTCATGCCCGCCCGCGTTTTGATGCAGGACTTCACGGGCGTTCCCGCCATCGTCGACCTGGCCGCCATGCGCGACGCCATCGTCAAACTTGGCGGCAATCCGAAATTGATCAATCCACTGCAGCCCGCCGAGTTGGTGATCGATCATTCGGTTCAAGTGGATGAATTCGGCTCGGCGGCCGCGTACAAGCGCAATGGCGAGCTGGAATTCGAGCGCAACCACGAACGTTATCTCTTCCTGCGCTGGGGTCAGCAGGTATTCAGCAATTTCAAAGTCGTGCCGCCGGAAACCGGTATTTGCCACCAGGTTAACCTCGAATACCTGGCCCGCGTGGTGTTCACCAACCCGGCCGGCACCGGCGCCCGCTGGCCTACCCTGATACTGTGGTCGGCACCGACTCGCATACAACCATGATCAACGGCCTCGGCGTGCTCGGCTGGGGCGTGGGCGGCATCGAAGCGGAGGCGGCGATGCTCGGTCAACCGGTGTCGATGCTCATACCGCAGGTCGTCGGTTTCAAACTCAAGGGGCAGTTGCCGTCCGGCGCGACGGCCACCGATTTGGTGTTAACGATCACCCAGATCCTGCGCAAACACGGCGTGGTCGGCAAATTTGTCGAGTTTCACGGCGAGGGCCTTGCCAAACTGCCGCTTGCCGACCGGGCGACCATCGCCAACATGGCGCCCGAGTATGGGGCGACATGCGGCATCTTCCCGGTTGATGCCGAGACGCTGCGTTACCTCCGCTTCACCGGCCGGCCTGAATCGTTGGTGAAGTTGGTGGAAGCATATTGTAAGGAGCAAAACCTCTTCCACACGCCGCAAACGCCCGAAGCAACTTACTCCCAGTCCTTGGAGCTTGACCTGACCACCGTCGAGCCAAGCCTGGCCGGGCCAAAGCGGCCGCAAGATCGAGTGCGCCTGGCCGATGTCAAAGCGTCTTTTGCCAAGGAACTGCCTGGACTGCAAGGCAAGGCCAAGCCCGCGGTGCCGTTTGCCACGCTCGCCATTGCCAAGGAAATCGCCGAGGGCGGTCCCACCACCACGCCGCACGAGCCGGCCGCCGCACACCCGGTTTCGCAGACCGACCTCAAGAAACTGCACCACGGCTCCGTGGTCATCGCAGCTATTACCAGTTGCACCAATACGTCCAATCCTTCGGTCATGTTGGGCGCCGGCTTGCTCGCCCAGAAAGCCGCCGCGCGTGGGCTGAAAACGGCGCCCTGGGTTAAAACCAGCCTCGCGCCGGGCTCCAAGGTAGTGACGGCTTATCTCATCGAAGCGGGCGTAATGCGTTCGCTGGAGCAGATGGGCTTTTTCCTGGCGGGCTACGGCTGCACGACCTGCATCGGCAACAGCGGCCCGCTGCCCGCCGCCATCAGCAAGCAGATCGAGGCCAACGATCTTGTCGTCGCCGCGGTGCTCAGCGGCAACCGCAATTTCGAGGGCCGCGTCCATGCCGAGGTTCGCGCCAACTACCTCGCGTCGCCGCCCCTGGTGGTCGCCTACGCCATCGCCGGCCGGATGGACATCGACTTGCTGAAAGAGCCGCTCGGCACCGACTCCAAAGGCAAGCCCGTCATGCTAGCCGAGATTTGGCCCAGCCAGGCCGAGGTATCGGCGGCCCTTGAAAAAGGCATGCATTCGGAGATGTTCCGCAAAGTCTATGGCGAGGTGTTCAAGGGCGACGAACGCTGGAACAAGCTCGCGGTGCCCGGCGGCGATCTTTACCAATGGGAGCCATTTTCGACCTACGTCAAGAACCCGCCGTATTTTGAGGGCATGGGCATGAAGCCGGCCCCCGTGTCCGACATCAAGGGGGCCCGTGTGCTGCTCAAGCTGGCCGACAGCATAACGACCGACCACATTTCGCCGGCCGGCTCCATCAAGCCGACCAGCCCGGCCGGCAAATACCTGATCGAGCACGGCGTCGACGTGAAAGACTTCAATTCCTACGGCGCCCGCCGCGGCAATCACGAGGTGATGATGCGCGGCACCTTCGCCAATACGCGCATCAAGAACCAGCTTGTGCCGGGAGTCGAAGGCGGCGTCACCCGTCATCTGCCCGACGGCGAGCAAATGTCGGTCTTCGACGCGGCGATGAAGTATCAAAAGGAAGGCGTGCCGCTGATCGTGCTGGCGGGCAAGGAATATGGTTCAGGATCATCGCGCGACTGGGCGGCGAAGGGGCCGCGCCTGCTCGGTGTTAAGGCTGTGATCGCCGAGAGCTATGAGCGCATTCACAGGAGCAATTTGGTGGGCATGGGGGTCGTGCCGCTGCAATTCCTGCCTGGCGAGAATCCGGCCAGCCTCGGCTTGACCGGTGAGGAAGTGTTTGATGTGGAGGGGTTGGCCGCCGGCATTGCCAAAGGGTTTTCGGGGGGCAAACAAATTACGGTCAAGGCTCGGGGAGCTGACGGCAGCCAACGCAGCTTCCAGGCGACGGTGCGGATCGATACGCCGCAGGAGGTGCTGTATTACCAGCATGGGGGGATTTTGCAGTTTGTGTTAAGGCAGCTTGTGGGGGCAAAATAGGGCTTGCAAAGGCCAAAAGAACTTGGGAGTTTGTCGATCCGATCATACTCTGCGTTCTCGGCGTGCACTGCGGTTAAAATGCGAGGTGCCAGGATCTTAACCGCGGAGGGCGCCGAGAACGCGGAGAATCCCTAATCGCTTTGATTGCCGTCACCAAGGCTTCAACGATGGAGGTTGGCCCTCCATACCGCCCGACTCGGGGAAATTGCTCTGCATCTTCATGTTGTCGCCTCTGAGATCTTTCCAGAACGCTGTCCCACTGGCCTTTGTCGCCGTCGGAGGCGCATCCGCAGAAGAATAACAGGGCGCAGCAGAGCACCCAGAGTCGCTTCATGACCCAGCCCCCCTTGAACACCTCGCAACTAACGGTTTCGCCCCCCATATAGCGTTCCGGCCATCGCAAAGCAATAGCACAGCCCATGACTCGATGGAACCCAGCGTATTGGCCAGCGATCCAGTCCCCGGCAAATCAACAATTACCCTCGGCTGTAATGTGAATGCCACCCCCTTGCGGGGTGGATTGTTACGCTGGCTTCTACAATGGGCCGAGCCACGACCTCCCGCCCCCGCGTAGATTCTCAAGAATCTGGACTGCAGGATTTGGATCGGGAGTTTCGAAGGAATGTCAGCAATAGGATGAAGTCGAGGGAAGTTCAGCACGCCCGGCCAATCTCTGGCGGGTAGCGCCGTCAATGAGATTCGGGCCGAGCGCGCGACCCCGCCGTGTCAAACCAGGGCCCTCAACCCGGGCGTGAAGCGTAATGCGACCGCACCTGGTTCGTTTTTGTTTGTTGCATCAACACGGAGTTTCCTTATGCGGTATCCTCCCCTGCTGCTGTTGCTGGTCGCGTTGAGCGTGGCCCTGCCGAGCTTCTCCGGCGCGGACCTGCAAGCCGAAGCAAAGAAATATGCTCTGTTGATTGGCATCAATGCCTATGAGCACGCGGACATGAATCGGCCCGAGGCGCTGAAGTATGCCGAGGCGGATGTCATCGAACTGGGCAATCTCCTCAAAGAATCCGGCTACGAGGTCGAACTGGTCCGCGGTCCCCAGGCGACGCAGGCCGCGATCGAGAAGGCGCTGAGCAAGGTGCCGCAAAAGGGCAATAGCCAGGGTGTGGTTCTGGTGGCCCTGGCCGGGCACGGCGTGCAGATGGAGCGCGATGAGGATGCCTATTTTTGCCCTTACGACACGGCCATGCGCGAGGCGGTGCGCGACGGCAAGGTGGTCAAGGACGGTCAACAAGGCCGGCCCATCATTGAGCCGGACCCCAGGACGCTAATCAAGCTGACCGCTATCGTGGACAAGTTTCGCCTCAGTCCCGCCGGGACTGCGCATTCTGCTGGCCGACTGCTGCCGCAACGACCCGACAACGGGCCGCGGCCGGGGAGTGGGTTCGGGGATCAAGACCGACCGGCTGCCGGAGAACACGGCGGTGCTCCTGAGCTGCTCGAGCGGTCAGCGGGCCTGGGAAGATAAGAAATGGGAGCACGGGGTTTTCTTTTATCACGTGCTCAGTGGGCTTAGGCAGGGCAACACCACGGCGGCGAAGCTTCAGGGATATCTGGAAGACTCCGTGGCACGGGACGTAAAGGATAAGCTGGGGGCGCTGGCATCGGAGCAGGATCCGTATCCCCTGATTAACGGCAGGCGCTTGGATTTTGGCATCAAGTCGGTGGTTGCGGCAACGAAGCCCGACCCGAAGAAAGCGGTGGAGGATCCGCTCCTCCGGGAGATGAAATTCGTGCAGGTGCCTAAGGGCACATTCTGGATGGGCTGGACGAGTGAAAAGAAGGAAAGCAAGCAGGTGACGATCGCCAACGACTTTCAGATAGCGGCGTATACGGTGACGCAAGGGCAATGGGAGGCCGTCATGGGCACCAACCCCAGCTATTATTCGCGGCAAGGCGATGGCAAGGATCGTGTCAAGGATATTTCCGATGCGGACTTGAAGCGTTTTCCAGTGGAAACGGTGTCCTGGAACGACGTGCATGATTTCCTGAAAAAGCTGAATGAGCGCGAAAGGGGCAAGGGCTGGACGTATCGGTTGCCGACGGAAGCGGAATGGGAATATGCGTGCCGGGGAGCTGCAACGAGTAAGGAAGAGTGTTCGTATGACTTTTACCTGCAAAAGCCGAGCAACGATCTATCATCAACCCAGGCGAACTTCGACGGCGATAATCCGGGTGGCAATGCTGCGAAGGGTCCATACTTGGGTCGTCCGACCCCGGTGGGATCGTATGCGCCGAACAAGTTAGGGCTGTACGACATGCATGGGAACGTGTGGCAGTGGTGCCAGGATTTATATGACCCTGGGGCCTCGGCTCGCGTGCTCCGCGGCGGCGGCTGGGGCAGCGACGGCGGGAGCTGCCGGGCTGGCTTCCGCAACGGGATCGGGCCGGACGTCCGGAGCAGCGTCTTCGGCTTCCGCTTGGCCGCAGTTCCCGTTGGAGCCGAGTAAAGCTGAGTTAGGAAGCAGCCAGATCGGAGCGTAGTCAAACTCGCCGCACGAAGCGCAACGGAGTGGAGCGGAGCTGCGGCGAGGTTGACTACGCTCCGTATCGGCGGGAAGGGCGTGGGTTTTGGATTTTTGAAAAACGTCATAAGTGTACAAATTAACACGTCGTGCCGCTAAAGTTCTTTATGATTTCGGTTCGGAATCCGTCGCAAAGCGAGGAGGAGTTGAATTCGTTTTTGAATTCGCATCGAATCCTTGGTGTTGATCGTCGCTTTGTCGAGCTGGGTGAAAACTCGTTCTGGACGGTCTGCGTCGATTACGATGGTGGAGCGCCAGGACAGGGAGTGGGAAGCTTTAGCAAGAAAGGGCGGGTTGATTACCGCGAAATCCTGCCGCCTGCTCAGTTCGCGATTTTCGCGAAACTCCGGGACCTTCGAAAGCAGCTGGCTCAAGCCGAAGCGGTTCCCGTTTACACGATTTTCACCAATGAGCAATTAGCGGAAATGGTTCGCCGAGGTGCAAAATCCACAGCGGATTTGGAAGCCATCGCCGGCGTCGGAGATTCGCGGGTCAGCAAATTCGGCCGCCAGTTTGTGGAACTCCTCATTGCCACGGCAGTCCACCATGAAACGGACGGGAAACCTGTTTGACGCCATCGCCGATTGGAGCAACCTTCGGCTGGCCGCCCTCAAGGCGCTGCGCGGCAAACGCAACAAAGCGGACGCAATGCATTTCCTCGGCGACCTGGACGCTAACCTCGAGCTTCTTCGCCAGAGGTTGGTGACGGAATCGGTGCCGCTCGGCCGGTTTCATCAATTCACGATCCATGATCCAAAGAAAAGACTGATCACGGCGCCGTGTTTCGAGGAACGGGTCCTGCACCACGCCGTGATGAATGTGTGCGAGCCGATTTTCGAGCGCTTGCTCGTCTTTGACACTTACGCCTGCCGGCGCGGCAAAGGCCGCGTGGCCTGTCTTTTGCGCCGCCAACAGTTTGCCCGGCGGCATCCCTATTTCCTCAAATTCGACATTCGCAAGTATTTTGACAGTGTCGACCATGGCGTGCTCAAAATGAAGCTGGCACGGCATTTCAAAGATCACGCTCTGCTGCGGTTGTTTGGCCGCATCATCGACAGTTACGCAGTATCGCCCGGCCGAGGCGTGCCCATTGGCAGCCTGACTTCGCAGCATTTCGCCAATTTTTACCTTGGCAGCTGCGACAGATTCGTCAAGCAAACACTGCGCTCGCCAGCCTATGTTCGATACATGGACGATATGCTCTTGTGGGAAAGCTCAACTGCTGCCTTGAAGTCCAACATGGCGAGCATCCGGGAGTTCCTCGGGGAAGAATTGAAGCTGCAGGTCAAGCCGCAACCCTATATCAATCGAACGGCGCGTGGTGTTGATTTTCTTGCCTGCCGCGTTTATCCCAGCCACCAAACTTTGAATCAGGCGAGCCAGCGCCGTTTTTGCCGAGCTTTGCGTTGGCTTGACTCGGCTGTCGAACGAGGACAGATCAGCGAAAGGGAAGCTCAGCAGCGCAGCACGGCCATGATTGCCTTCACGCGCACGCCCGGCATGAAGTGCTGGCGTTTCCGCAGCCGGGTCCTAAACCAACTCTGGTAGGCGGCCAAGGCCTCGGCTCGCGTGCTCCGCGGCGGCAGCTGGAACAACAACGGCAGGAACTGCCAGGCAGGCTACCGCAACAGGAACGAGCCGGACAACCGGAACAACAACATCGGCTTCCGCTTGGCCGCAGCTCCAACGGGGACGGAAGTCCCGCAGGAACCGGCCGCCTTCCCGTCCCGTTCACTCGGCGGGCAAAACGACGGCGACGCAGCCCGGCGCTAGTAGCCAACGCGAACGCTCCGGGCTGCACATTTTCAGCGCCAAGCAAGCAATTCCACAGCCGTGCGGCACACCCCGCAAAAGTTAGAGACAAAGAAAAATCAAAGGTCATACAAGGGGACAGAAACTATGAATAAGCAACCGTGAAAAAGCGCGAGCCGCTGCGTGCTAAGCTCCAAGTAGTGTTAACTTTTTCCAAGTTCAAGGAGCTCAACATGACAGCGACCCGCAATGACAATGGTAGCACACGGCAACCCAGTTTGTACCTGGCTTTCGAACTCGGCTGGACGGAGTGGAAAGTGGCTTTTACCTCCGGCCCTGAACAGACTGTCCGTGTTCGCAAACTCCGAGCCCGAGACTTGCAGGGCCTCCAGTCTGGAAATAGCCAAGGCCAAGATTCGCTTCGGCCTTGCTGCCGATGCCCCGGTGCTGAGTTGCTACGAGGCTGGCCGCGATGGCTTCTGGTTGCATCGTTACCTGACCACCATCGGTGTGCAAAACCTGATCGTGGATTCCGCCAGCATCGAAGTGAACCGCCGCAAACGCCGGGCCAAGAGCGATGAGCTCGATGCCCGCAAACTGGTTAGCATGCTGCTGCGTTATCATGCCGGGGAGAAAAAAGTCTGGAGCGTGGTGCGCGTACCTGACGTAACCGCCGAAGATGACCGCCAGTGGCACCGCGACTTGGAAGAACTCAAAGACGAGCGCACGGGACACATTAATCGCATCAAGGGCTTGCTCGCCAGCCAGGGGCTTGCGTTGCTGGACGTTAACAACAAGTTTACCGACTGGTTGCAGCAGGCGCGATTGTGGGACGGTAGCTCGGTACCGCTCGAATTGCAGAGCCGCTTGCTGCGGCAGTACCAACGCTGGCAGCAAGTGGACCGCCAAGTCAAGGACATGGAAAACGACCGCCGCAAGCGCATTCGGCGGATCGAGACACTGTCGATGGACAAGGTGCGACGCCTGCTCGAATTGCGTGGTCTTGGTCTGAACGGGGCCTGGCTTTTGGTGTTCGAGTTCTTCGCCTGGCGTCAGTTCAAAAACGGCAAGCAGGTGGGTGCAGCCGTGGGCTTGACGCCAACGCCGTACAACTCAGGCGACAGCCAACGCGAGCAAGGGATCAGCAAGGCGGGAAACCGGCGGATGCGGCGAATGATGACCGAGTTGGCTTGGTGCTGGCTGCGTTGGCAACCCGGCAGCGAACTGACGCAGTGGTTTCATCGCCGTTTCGCCAACGGAAATAGCCGTGCGCGAAAGATCGGCGTTGTGGCTGTGGCGCGCAAGCTATTGATCGCGTTGTGGAAGTACCTGGAGCAGGGCGAATTACCGGCGGGAGCGGAGGTCGTTGACTGGCGGAGCAAGTTGACAAGCAGTGCGGGAAAAAAGGCAGTCGCTTAATTGCGGGTGGAGTGACACCAGAGGCGAGAGATACCAATGCGTTTTCAAGGCATGAACTCTGGCGACCAAAGGAAAAAGGCCCCGGCAGGCTTGCGCCTGCGGAGCCCGGCACCTTTGGTGCGCCGTCGGCCTGGTTATTCCTCGTCCGGTTGCACGCCTGCAGAGCCGAACTCCGCTTCACCAGGCAGAAGCAAGTATAGCGCTGAAAACAGGCGCAGGGCAAACAACAAGGGAATTGGGTGAAACGACGGTTTCGTCGCGTCGAGGACTGGTCCGGACGGCCGATAAATTACCCGGGTGCATCTTCAAGATCACCGTGGGACAGAAGGGTCGCTCCGGCACCAGGCTTCGACGGATCGCTTGTGAGCGAAAACAGATTCAGGTGTTCGGTCTCTAGTTGGATCGACACGGATAGAAGGTAGTTCCAGGCATCAATGATCCTGGACCCTCAAGCGAAGCCGCCAGTTCGAAACGTGCCGAGGCATTGTTTCACCGAGGAGGTTGTACCCGAGTAAATTGAGAAATCAAACGTGACTGAAGGCAGAAACTAAAATTAAATGATCTGTCGGCGCTGAGTGTGCGCAAGAAAGAGTGGCAACAGAAAAAAAACACTTTGGACTTGACAGCAACGGTATCATAGAAGGGTACCTCTCCGGACAATTCGCCCTGTCCCTTTTTCCGCGCCTGGCGACGATGCCTGTCGACACGCAGGGCTGGTGGAGGGCTTTCGCAAACTGTATATTGGCTTGAGGTGTTTGAAGATCGTCCAAAAAGGAGAAGCCGCATGACAGCCGTACTCAGCTTACCGGTGCCGCGCTCCGGCCCCATGGGGTCCATTGACGATGAGCCGCTCTTCGAGATTATCGACGGACAGCGCCTGGAGTTACCACCCATGAGCATCCTGGCCAACAGAGTTACCTCCAATATTCACTCGCACCTGGGACATCACCTTCTCGGCAATCCCGTGGGTGAAGCCCTGATGGAATCGCTGTTCCATTTGCCGCTGCCAGTGGACCGCAACCGTCGTCCGGATGTGGCTTTTGTTTCGGCCCGGACCATCGCCCAGGCCCCGAAGCAACTGGGCTCGGACAATGCCTGGAATGTCCTCCCAGAGTTGATGGTGGAGGTCGTCAGCCCCCACGATCTCGCTGAAGATATCATCGAACGCATCAATGAATACTTTGCAGCCGGGACCAAACTGGTGTGGATCGTGTACCCAACGCAGCGTCTTGTCTACATCTACGACTCGCCGCGCCAGGTTCGCATCCTAAGCGAAGCGGACGCATTGGACGGTGGCGCGATGTTGCCGGAGTTGCGCATTCCCATCGCGGCGTTGTTTCCAGCTTAGCCACCGCTGCCACCTCGCCGTTACGGGTTCGTACATAAGGTGTCAAGAACCTTTTTTCTGCCACCTTCTGGTCAAGCCGCACGAAAGAGTTATGGTGGAACGCTATGCCATCGACCGGCGCCTGCGTTTATACTCACGCAACATCTCGGCGGTTGCTTCCTTGTCGTCCTCCGTGTGCAGTCTGCTAATCTGGAATGCGAGGAACAAGAAGCTTATGACAGCCACGACCAACGCCAACGCGTTCATCTCTTTTTTGAGCAGAGTATCGTACAGGCCGTGCAAAACCATGGGGACGCCCACTATTACGACCAATGGCAGAATAAACTCATACCAGGCCATCTCCCCCTGGATCAACGCCTGCCGTTGGTTGAGTGTGATGCCAACCGAACCTGTCCACAAGGCATGCAATGCCACGCAGGAAATGAAGCGCACCACATAAATCCCCGGACCACTTATGCCGTTGTAATAATTGCTGGAGTACATGATTCCTTCCGCGATGCCGAAGCCCGCCCCCGAGGCCAGACCCCAAAGAAACGCGCCTCGCCAACCCTGGCTCGAAGGACGCCGATACGCAACGAGCAAGGGCAGCGCCTTGACCACTTCCTCACAGAATCCGACGCCCAGCGTGTACCCCATAAAGCTGAGAAGGAAACCATTGTTTGGGTCGAGAGCTGCCTGATAGGAATAGCCGATGAACTTCACAATGTAAAACACAATGATAATGATGCCGCGACCCGTGAGCCAAACGCCTTGAGACCAGTTGGCGGCAAGTTGCAGGCCAAGCAAGAAGACTATGCCAATGGTCGCGGTGAACAAGCCCATGCCGATCAGATGGACTGGATTTGCCGTTCGATTTGTGGCCAGCAGCAAGAAAAAGCCCAGAAACAGGCCGGCGGCGGCAATCGCGAAGACCCAGTGCAGCCAGGTTCCCCTCGGCAAAAAAGCGCCTGAGAACCTCCGATCGGGCAGCGCGGCAAAGAGATCTTCAACACTTCCCTCGCCTTTTTCCAAGCCCTTGATGACACCAAGCACGCGGTCTTGGTCCTAGGGACTTGCCTGCTCAATGGTTGCTTTCAGGCGGCTTATGAAAGACTCATTATCATTTGCTTTGGCCACCAGAGAAAACGCCAGTGGCAGCAGCGCCAAGACCAGCAGCCAGTGCAAGTGCCTCAGCCAGAGCGGCGGCTCATGCGTTGTCAAAGGTGGCAGTGATCGCTTGCTTTTTTTGCGTTTGGGTTCGATTTCTGCGGGGGCGTCCTCATCCTCCTCAGCGTGATTATTACTTGGCGGCTCAATTTGCTGAGCCGGCTGCGGCGGCGCGGGGGCCGGCTCGTCGATCTTCAATTCAAGAGGCGTTGCATCCTCTTCAAGGTCTGGAACGACCAGGCTTGCCTTGCACTTTGGGCATGCCACGCGGCGACCTGCCAATTTATCCGGCGCTTTGAGACGCTGTCCGCAACCAGAACAAGATACTTGAATGGGCACGATGTCACCTTAACACACGTGTTGCCAAAACAGGAGTTTGATAAGGAGATCCTTAACGCAAGGTCGATGTTTTCGTCGTAGCGCTTAGCGTCGTCAAACCATCGCTGTCGCCGTTATCGTCCGCCATCGGCGAACCGTTTTGGACATCACCTGTTCCTGCGGCAGGCAACGCAGGTTCGGTTGGAATCCATTGAGCCAGTGCGTCGTCCAACTGGCCGCTGTCAGGTGTGAGGTTTTCGGTTGTATCTGTCGTCTTGAGCCAATCAGATTGCCATTCCAGGGCTTCGAAGGCAGTGCTGTTCTCGGCGAGCGGCAAATGTTCAATGTTGGGTGTTAGCGCGAAAGGACGCCCGGCGCTTTCCATCATCAATTCGCCGCCGTTGCCAATGCTAGCGGCGATTCCCACCGCCGTGTGATCGTTTCGCACCAATGTCTGGACCCCGGCGTCATGCAGCACCAACGGCCCCTGGCCATCCGCCACCATGGTCGTGAATGTTCGCTGCCCCGTGGGGTTCACCTGTCCTGCCAACGAAAGCGCCACGGCCGGCGCTGACAAATCATCGCGCACATGCAGCGTAACAGTCACCAGGCTGCCGCCCCCGGTGGTTTGAATGGGATCGGCGCTATAAATATCGACGCCGATTTGCCCGGTTTGGGAGTTGATCATGGTGGTCAATTGCCAACCGTTACCGGCGATTGGCAAACTGCCAAGCTGCACATCGGCCGCCGAGACAGTGAAATACTGTGGATTATAGCGCAGGGCCAGGACCGCCTCGGTCATGCCCGTGCTGTCGGCGGGCCGGGCCGTGTCGATGTTCACGGGAACCACCACCGTGCCGCCTGGCGAAGCTGCCAGCGCCGGCGGCAAGCTTAGCACTGGATCGGGGCCGTACACCGTGATCGGCACATTGGTCGGAACCGCCGGTATCTGCGCTCGCACGGTGCCCGATAGGACCGAATTCAGCAATGTCACGTCGGATGCATCCACCAGGCCGTCGTTGTTGAGATCGGCGACGATGACCGGATCGGCCAAGGGGAACGCCCCGAATCCGGCCAAGGTGCCCAGGGAAGTGTTGGTGCTGGAGCCCGTCGCCACCGCGGAGATGTCCGCCGCGTCGCCGCCGCTGAGGCTGCCGTTGGCCGTGCCGGATGCATCGCCGAAGTAGGCGACGACTTCCACGGCATCGCCGCCCTTGGCCGAAATGGACCCGCCGTTGAGCGTCACGCCGCTCCAGTGCAGGAGCGCCTTGGACCTGTACAGCGAATTCGCGCTGGCCGGCACCGTCGCCGTCAAACCGCCCAGGCGAAGGAACGCCGTCTGCGTCAGGGCCGTCGGGCTGCTGAAGTCCAGAATGGCTGTTCCCGCCGTCAAGATCGGCTCGAGCGACAGTATGGCGCCCGTCAAGGACGTATTGGCGGCAGCCCCGGTGATGCTCAGCAGCGCCGGATTATACTGCAAAGTGAACTTGCCCGAGGTAATGCCGTTGCCAACGCTCACGTTGAGAGGAATGCCGCTCGTCGATGTGTTGGGCAGGTTGATCGTATCGACGCTGTCCGGTCCGCGCGCAAAGTCCGGGATAGCCACGACCACCGGCGGCGTGGTTACCACGAAGGTGGCCGTGTAGTTGCTGCCGGCCGGGTTGCCGTTGTTGGCGCCGTCGAGCGGCCCGTTCAGGCTGTCCACGAAACCGTTGGTGGCGCTGCGGAAAGTGACGGTGTAGGTGCCCGCCGACAGCAAGCCGGTGCCAGGATTGAAGTTGGCACTTGTGAAATTGCTGGTTTTGACAAAGGTGATCGTCTGATCGTTGGCACTGATGATCAGCGAGCCGTGGATAGAAACCTGCGGCGCGTTGGGCCCGGTCAGCACCACATCGTCGATCCCGCCGCCGCCCGTGGAGTCGTAGAGGTTGATATTGGAGGCAACAAAGGGCTTGTCAAAGGTAGAGACAAAGCCGGCAGGGGTGGGAGTCAGGCTGGTGACGATCAGGCCGCGGCTAACGATGGTATTGCTGACGCCTGAAATTCCGCTGAAGGGTTGGCCGGTGGTGCTGTCCGTGGCGGTGATGGTCTGGCTGCCAGGCGACACCAGGGTCGCGGTGCTGAAAGTATGCGCGCCTGGTCCGCGCTGGTGAACGTGTAATTGGCGGGCAGCGCCGCGGCGCTGTCGGTGCTGGTGAAGCTGGCGGTGCCGGTGTAGCCGGGAACGATATTGCCGGACGCATCGAGCGCCGTCACGGTTAAGTTAAAGGGCGTGCCGGTGACGGCCTGGGGCGGCGCCACGACGCTGAAATGCGTGGCGACGCCTGGACTGACCGCAATGGCCCCAGTCAAAGCAGTGAAATTGTTGGCGAAATCGGTGACGGTAAGGGTGGCGTTGCCCGCGGTCTTGAAAACGACGGCGAAAAAGCCGATGCCGCCGGGCAAAGTCCCGTCGGCCGGCAGCGCCGCCTGAGCGTCGGTGCTGCTGAAATGGACGGTGCCGCCATAGCCGGTGGCGATGTTTCCGTAAGTGTCGAGGGCAGTCACGGTGACGACAATAGCTCTGCCTGCCGTGGTGGTGCTGGGGGCACTGGCGACGAGCCCGGCTTGCGGCGGCGGAACTGACAACAACCGCGCCGCTGGCGCTGATGCCCGTCGCCGTGTCGGTGGCGACGACCTTTTGATTGCCCGCCGTGTCCAGCGTGAGGGGGAAAATGCCGACGCCGTTGGTCAAGGTCGAATTGCTCGGCGGTGTGGTCAGGGGATCGGTGGTGGTAAACCCGAGTGTGCCCGTGTAGCCGGTGGCCACGTTGCCCGAGGCGTCCAGCGCCGTAACCGTGAAATTGAAGGCCTTGCCAGCCGTCGCGCTGGTGGGCACCGTGACGGCAAAGCGACTGGGGGCGGCGGGCACGACGGAGATAGTAGCGCTGGTGCTGATATTGCCGGCGATATCCGTTGCGGTCAAGGATTGATTGCCCACCGTCGCCAACACAGCCGCGAAGATGCCCGTGCCGGCCGTCAGCGTGGAGTCGGCCGGCAGCGAGGCCTTGCTGTCGCTGCTGCTGAAGTGGGCCGTGCCGATATAGCCCACTGCCGTGTTGCCGAAGGGGTCCAGAGCCGTCACGGAGAAAACCAGGGCATTGCCTGCCGTGGCGGTGGACGGAGCGCTGACGGCGAAACGCGTGGCGCCTGCCGCGGCCACCGTCACCAGGGCGTTGCCGACGATTTTGCTGTTGGTGGCATCGGCGGCGGAAAGCGTCTGCGTACCGGACGTTTGCAGAGTTGCGGAGAAGTTGCCGGTGCCGCTGGCCAGCGTTACGTTGTTGACCGCAAAAGTGCCACGCGGATCGCTTGTCGTGAAGCGGACCGTGCCGCTGTAGCCCGTGGTCAGATTGCCATAAGGGTCCTGGGCCAAAACGTTGAAGCTGATCGGCAACCCGGCCGTCACGCTGGCACCCGCGGAAAGAATGAACCGACTGGCCGCGCCAGCCGTGACCGAAATAACCGCATTATTGCTGGCGATGGTCTTGTTGACCGTGTCGGAGGCAGTAAGGGTCTGAACCCCGGCTGTTTTCAAGGTGACGGCAAAGAAGCCTACGCCGCCGCTCAGCGTCACGTTGCCGGGCAGGACGGCCTGGCTGTCGTTGCTGGCGAAACGGAGGGTGCCGCTGTAGCCGGCGGCGACATTATTGAAGGAGTCCGTGGCCGTCACGGTCACGACGAAAGCGATGCCAGCCGTGCCGACAGCGGTGGCGCTGATCGTGAGGCGGGTGGCGGTGGTTGGACTCACCGTCACGGCGGCGCTACCGGCCAGGGCCGTGTTGGCGGTGTCACTGACGGTAATAGTCTGCGTACCGGCGGTCTGGAGCACCGCTGCGAAGGAGCCAACGCCGGCGGTCAACGTCGAGTCAACCGGTAGCGACGCCTTGTTGTCGGTGCTGCTGAAATGGACCGTGCCGGTGTACCCGGTTGCCGTGTTCCCATAAGCGTCCTCACCGACAACACTAACAGTGATGGATTGGCCCGCGGTTGCAACCGGTGATGCGACGACGCTAAAATGCGTGACGGGGCCTGCGACCACCAGCACCGGGGAAGACTCGGTGATGAAAGGGTCGGAGGTATCGGTGGCGGTGACGGTCGGCGTGTAGGTCGGCGTGGCCGCCTGCGTAAGCACGAAGCCGAAAACACCGACGCCGTTTGTGAGTGTCGCGTCACTCCCCAGGCCGGCATTGGGATCGCTGCTGCTGAGGTGAACGGTGCCGTTATAACTGGTGATGTGATTGGAGTACTGGTCGAGGGCCACGACCGTGATCAGAAAAGGCATGCCCGCGACAGGGTTGACTTCATGGCCAATGACAAAACGCGTTGGCACCGACGCGGCCGTGACACTGATCGATTGGGTGGTTCCCGCGATGCCGTTAGCTGCGTCCGTGACCGTAATGAACGAATGGCCGGCTGACTTCAGGATGACACTGAAAACATGCGTGCCCGCGTCCTGAGCGGTGAAGGTGTAATCCGCCGGCAAGCCACCCCCGGTGAGGGAACTGAGCTGCGAATCGGAGCCGGAGAAATGCACCGTGCCGGTGTAGCCCGATAGGGTATTGCCGGCGGTATTCAAAGCGGTGACGGTCAAATTGAAGGGCGTGCCGGCAACGGCGCTCGTCGGCGCGCTTAACCCAAAAGAGGGGGCATTGACGCCCTGCATGCTGGCCTGAATCCCACCGCTGGTGGTGGCAGGGCCAAATGTAGGCGTGGACGAGACGGTCAAAGTCCCACCCGCGGCGCCGTTTGCGCCCAGGAGACTGGAAGTGGGAGAAGTCATGGGCACGAACGTCTGCGTCGGCGTCGGCGAGGTTTGGCCGCTGATGAACCCACCCTCGAATGTGACGGACACGGTCGGGGTCTGAGTAGTGCCGGCAAACGTGGCGCTTACCGCGACGTTGCCTGATCCCACCGTCGAAAGTGCGGACAGAGCCGCCTGGATATTGCTCGCCAAGGAAGCGGTGTTGGAACTGTAGGTAATTGGACCGGTGGTAACACTGTCCTCGGCCAGCGTGAATGTGCCGCCCGAAGGATTGCCGCCGAAGGTGATCGTTTGCAGATACCCGAAGTTGTTTACCGGTTGGGGATTTAGCGGGTAGGGGGTCTTGGGGTCATCGACGACTTGCGAATCCGCGGCAATTTCGATGTTGACCGGCGTGCCGGGGCTAACGCCCTGGGCCTTGACGTTCAGCGTGAACAGCGTCGCGTTGTCGTCGCCGGTGTAAACCACCTCGTAGGGACTGGTCACACTGACGTCCATTTCACCGATGAAAGAGTTGCCCGTGTTGCCATTGGTCGCGGTAACACACCAGCCGTTGTTGCCGGCGTTGCCGCCAAAAGCGGCGTTGCTTGGGTCAAGACTGTCGTCGATTTCTCCCAACTGCACATCGGTAGGGTCCAACGACAAGCCGCCGCTTGCGTCGTAATCCAGATCGATATTCGCGGAAGTCAGGCCGAATTGGCCATTGACCGAGAGGGCGCTGGCGCTGATTGCCACCGGCACATAGCCATTCTGATCCACCGTCAAGGGAGCCGCGAAACCCAATGCCAAACCGAGGGAAGGCAGCAACCGATCCTCCATTTGCTCCACCACCAGGCGACGGCCCGGCCGCCGGGGCAATCTGCCGCTCCGACCGCGGTGCAAGCGCTTGCCATTGTCGTCGATCAACTTGGCAAGTTGGCGGATCCAGGAAGGGAACATGGTTGCGACTCCAATGACTGCGGCTGGAACACTGGCGGCTCCAGCTGGAGAGAACAGACTGTTGCAAATTCACAATAGATACCAGCATGGCGAAGTCGAGCCGGAAAGGCAACGTTTTTTTGCGGCCGCCCCCAATCCGGTCACAAAGTCTTTGCGACGCGAAACCCCGCATTGCCAGCAAACACCGAGGGAACAAACCAAAATCGTTGAGCAGACCGCAGGTAAAGCGCCTGGTTCATAAACCCGCCGCCGCGGAGGATACGCGTGGCCTCGTTCCGGATGCCGCCCGTTTTCTCCTCGTCTTCGATAATTTTGAGCCGCATTTGTTGCGGAAGATAATCGGCGAATTGATCTTCTGTCCACTCCTGAACATTGCCGAGCATGTCAAAGAGCCCAAGGTCATTGGGCATCATGCTGCCCACCGGCGCCGTCCGGAGTTGTTGCGAGTTCACGCTGAACCAGGCATAATGGGCCAGCAACTCATCGGTTTCGCCAAAATGCCGGCTCGTGGCGCTGCCGGCCCTGCAGGCAAACTCCCATTCCCCTTCGGTGGGCAGCCTGTAACCTCGCAAATTCTTGTGGTTCGGTTTGAGGCTCATGCCAGGCTTATATTCGCCCTTGGCATTGGCCTGGTAACACCAATCATTTTCCGGCAATCCTTCCTCCTTGCTGAGCCAGTTGCAATACGCCGCCGCATCGTACCAGGTCACGGCGTTGACCGGGCAATCCGGCGAGGGAGCCTTGTCCCGCAAAAATCCATGATTTTCACGGAAACGCAGAAATTGCTCCACCGTGACCTCGTGCATGCTGATGGCAAAGGCCCGGCTGATTTTGCGCTCGTGCAATTCCTCAATTCGGCCCAGAGGCCCCCTGTCCCGCGAAAGCTCCCAGCGTGGCGAGCCCATTTTGAAGCTCGCCTTGCTTGGAGGAATGACCGTGAAGGTCTGGCCCTGGGTGTTGACAAACCAGCCAGGCACAGCCACATTTCCTGGCCCCGATTTCACCGTTTTCACCAATTCGCCGTCGATCCGTTTGGCCGCGTCACGATGCCCCCACACCGTCAGGAGCCAGGCGGCAGCGCCGTGCATGCCCGGGTCCTGGTCACGGCGATAAACATCGAGCAACTTCAATTCGTCCATCACGGCGTCAGGCTTGCCGCCAGGAAGCTCGTTGGCCGCAAACGTTCCCAGGGCCAGCAGCACGCCCGGCGCGAGGAAACCTCCTGCTCCTGGTGAAACCGCTTGACAATCACGCTGGGATCGGCGCTGGACGGGGCCAGCCGGTGGATGACATAACTTCTCAAGCGCGAATCGTCCTGATGCTTCAGGAGCGGCCAAACATATTCCGGACGGCCCATCTTCAGCAAGGCGACCGCGGCATTGGCCTGACGTTTGGCCAAAATTTCCTTGTCCAAATCCGGCACGATGGTGCACTGCCAAACGGAAGCGATGACAAGACCGCTTTTGGCGCTGTCCGCGCCTGGACTGGTTTGGCAGGCCACCGAAATCGCGGCCGGGCGATAGCCTTCCTTGATGCGGAGCTGGCAAATCGCAAAATGTTGGCCCAGATCGGTTCCGTGCATTTCCTGGGAGGTCAATTGTGCCAGGGGGTTCCAGGCTGCCGCATAAACACCCTGTCCCTGCGTCGAAATCCCAAGCGTGAGGTCCACCTCCACATCGGCCACAACTTTTTTGAGTGAACCCTCCACCACAAATCGCTCGTAGCCATTGCCCGTGGATAGCAGGCGAACGTCCTCGTGGAAATCTCGCTCGACGGGTTTACTCCAAATGGCCCCCAACCGCCAGGAACCGTCCTCGCCCGGCGTCATTGCCGAGGCGATTCGCCAGTGCCAGGTGTTGCGAAGCATCTTGTCCCTGGCTTTCATCTCTTCGTCGCCCAGGTCCACCTCCAGCTCTGTTTGCAGCGTCCCGGCCGCCGCGCTGACCCAAAGCGCGGCCCAGCGCGGGCCCAGGTCGCTGTTGTAACCCGCCACGTCGACGGGATGCTGATCGCGCTTGAGCAAGTCCTGGTAGCGTTGCTTGATCTCGTCGCCGGATAAGTTGTGGGCAAGTTGCCAATTTTGACCGTCCCGATTCCAGACGGCGGCGACCAGCAACTGCGTTGGCCCGCCCGACTTCTTGCCGGCCGCGGCATAAGGCCGAAAGCGAATCGGCCGGTAACCGCAGGGCCGCAGAATTTCCGCCACGCTCAGGAATTCTTCGAGCGCCATGGCCTGACAGAAAGCGAACCGGTCGGTCAAAATGCCCTGGGCCGCGACGAATTTGTTCTCAATAGCCCCATCCGGCGTTTTCCAATTCGGGTCCAATGGTAGATCAGGCCACAATGGCTGGAGTTGTTTGTCAAGCTCCGCACGCAGCGGGGCCGCCGCCTTGTCGCCGTGATCTTTGACCAGCGGATACAGCATGGCGAATTTCTTGTCGTCGGCGTCCATCAGCAAGTCGGCAAGCAATGCCGGCTTGTCGGAAGCGTAATCGACCAGGATTTCCGCAGCCATCGACCGCGACGCTTCCGCCTTTTTGCCATCCTTGAAAACACGCGCCAAGGGCGCCAGCAGGTGCTGACGGGCAGGGCGGAGCAGCGCCATCCAGGTCGCCAAATGCACGGAATGAACCTCGACCAGGTCCCCGGCCACGGCTTGATTGATCGTCCCCCATCGAGCACCCTTTGGGTCATAAACGGCCAGCGCGCAGGCCGTGCGCAAGCGCTGCTCCGCCTCCGCTTTTCCTTTAGCGGTCCGCTCGGCAACGGACCACAACCTCTCCACCAACTGTTCCTTGTGCGGCGCCAAACTGTCGCGCAGCACCGCCACGTCCCACGGGTCGGCGTCGAGCATGCGCGTGCCAAGGTAGTCGGCCTGGCCCTTGTCCACCGGCAGCAGAGCGAGGCTGAAGTGAAGCTTTTGCTTGGCGTCCGCGTCTGGCGCGGCGAATTCGCGCTCGAGCTTGTCGCCCATCCAGGAGCGGTACGCGCCGATTTCCTCAACGATGGCCGGCACCTGGTTTATCTCCGCCACGCGGAGTTGCTCCAGCAACCCGGCAGCTTGGGCGGCCTTCCTCTGCTCGCCGATGTGATCGGCAACTGCCCACCCGACGGCGGTGACAGCCGTCAGCAGCACGGCCAAAGCCATGCCGCGCAAACCGAAATACCTGTTGGCGGTCCGCATCATCTTTTTTTGGGGAGCGGTCCAGTCTCCCTTGCGGGTGAATAAGCGGATATGGGCCCATTCCCAGAAGGCAGGCAGATGGCGATTCTCATTCTTGACCTGCCACAAGCCGGCCCGCTCCGCCAAGCGCAACTCCGCTCTGCCCCGACGGGTTTCCTTCTGCTTGCGGGTCAACCAATCGCGCAGCGCGGGCACGAGGTAATCGTGTGTGAGCTGGTAGTGACGCAAGGATGAGGGATGAGGGATGAGGGATGAATCGGCAGGCTGCGACGGGTCATCCTTCATCCTTCCGCCTTCATCCTTTCCTTCCAGGTCGGTGGGAGTGATTAGGCGCAGCTCACCGTCGAGAATACGCAGCAAAGCGTCGAACTCCTTGGGACGTGCGGCGTAACCCGACACTTCCAGCAGATGCTCGCGGGCCTGCATCTGGCCCTTGATGTCGCCGCCTGTCGCGGGCAGCAATGTCCGCAGCACCGCCTGCGCGGCTTTCAGGTGAAAGCGGTGTTGCGGCGGCGCCGTCTGAGCCACGAAGGTTTCCTCCAGGAAGGTGACGCCCAGCCCCTCGATGCCGCCCACTTCTTTCAAGGTCGCGGGCGTCCACGGTTTGGTCTTGACCATCTCGGCAAACAGAGCTAGCCGCACCGACACAATCTTGCCGTCCTGACAAAGATCGCTCACCGCTTGCTCGAGAAAAGCTTCTTGCGTCTTGCTTGGCGAGGCCGGTTCCCGCGGCAATGCTCCAAAGGCCTGACCAAACGCCGTCAAGACCTTGCGAGCGTGGTGGGGATCGAAGAGATCGACCAGTGCCATGTTTTGGCCCTGGACAAGCTCCACCTCCAGGTCGCCCACGAAGCGGCTGACGCCCAGCCAAAAATCATCGCGCACCATTAACAAGCACTGCACTTTGTCCCCGTCGCACTGGCGCAAGGCTGCCGCCAACGGCGTGGCCGCTTCGGCACGAGTGGCATGCAGCCATTGCTCAAACTGGTCGATGACGATCAGCACCTTGCGGCCGCCAGGCAGGCCTTTACCCTTGCGCAGCGAGGTAAGCGTATCCGGCAAATCGAGGTCGCCCTGCAGATTGGGGCAAATCTTGTGCAGCGCCTTGCACAACCGGGTTTCGGTGTCCGCGGCTGACGCCTCGATATAAACGGGCACCACGAAATCGCCGAGGCGCGGCAGCAGGCCAGCCTTGACCAGCGATGTTTTACCGCAACCGCTGGGTCCATAAATCAGACCCACGGCAAAGGCCTTGTCGGCTTCACCGCTTTCGATGCGGCCCTTCCAAAAACGGAGGCTCTCCGGCAGGCCGTCTCGATCGAAAGGACCAGGTAACAGTTCCAGGAAGAAATCGGCATCATTGCCGTCGAACGACCGCAGCCCTTTGGGAACGATCATCGTTGCCGCCGTGGGAGCAACCGAGCCGAGCCGCGAGCTTCTACCTGAGGTCGCCGCCGCGCTGGGCGGCCGTCCCGTAATGGGCGTGCCGAGAAGCGGCCTGAACCCGATTGCGGCCTGAAGCGTCCCGACGCCGTGGACGGCCTGGGCGCGAAATTCCCGGAGCCGGGGCCGATGGCCGCCTCGGACTCGTGCCAGGTTGCCTCGGCAAGATAATGCATCAGGTCCTCGGCGATATCCCTGGCCGTCGTGTAGCGCTCCGATGCCCGCTTCGATAGACACTTGAGGCAAATCCGCTCCAGCTCCTTGGGAATGTTGTCGTCGATCTGCCTGGGCGGGCGGGCCTCCACCGTGCAGATTTGTTCCAGCAGCTCGAACTGCGTCTTCGCTTGGAACGGCAGCCGTCCGGTCAAAAGCTCGTAAAAGACGACGCCCACGCTGAAGATGTCTGAACGGCCGTCCACCCGGTGCCCTTCGCTGCGGGCTTGCTCGGGGCTCATGTATGCGGGTGTGCCGGCCAGCCTGGCACCCTTGCCGAAGTCCTCCTCCTTGAGCGCCAGCCCGAAATCGGCCACAAAGGGCTTGCCGGCGACATCGACCAGGATATTGGCCGGTTTGATGTCGCGATGGACCAGCCCCTTGCGATGGGCGTGGTGCAGCGCCTCGGCCACCTGAGTGATCAATTCCGCCGCCTGGGTTCGCGACAGCCTGCTTTCCCTGAGCTTGACCGCCAGGTCGTGGCCCTCGATCAGCTTGGAGACGACAAAGGACACGCCGTCCGCCGTGGTGTCGTAATCATAAACCGGCACGATATTGGGATGATCCAGGCTGGCGACAACACGAGCCTCCGCCAGGTAGGCCTCGGCCTCGCCCTGGTGCGCGAACTGCTGCCGGCGGGGGACCTTGATCGCCACGGCCCGGTTCAGTTGATCGTCGTGACCCAGGTAGACTCGGCCAAAGCCGCCTTCGCCCAAAATCTTGACGACTCGGTATTTGCCAACTTGCGTAGGCAGATCGGTCGATACGCTCCGCGGCGGAGGCGGGGGCGCATCGGAGGCTCCCGTGGCTTGTGAATCGATTTGGGGGACGTCGTCTTGCGTTTTCATGACACCCGTTCCCAAACTCCCGTTGACCCTCGTTCCCAAACTCCCGTTGGGGAACGCTCGCGTTCGACCCTCGTTCCCAAACGCCCGTTGGGGAACGCTCGCGTTCGACCCTCGTTCCCAAACGCCCGTTGGGGAACGCCAGCGTTGCAAACTCCTGTTTGCCGGTGAAGAGATTAGATTACGGATCATCCGATGATACCAGCATGGCGCAGCGGCTGCAACAACCGAATTTATGCCGACGTTGAAGGCGGATTCATTCATTTACAGTCCCCAGTCATCACTCGTGAATGAATTGCTCCTTGGCCCGCTCCTGACCCGGCAAACAGGAGTTTGCAAAACGTGCGTTCCCAAACGGGAGTTTGGGAACGAGGGTTTATTCCCAAACGGGAGTTTGCGAACGAGGGTTTAACAGGAGTTCGTGCGTTCCCAAACGGGAGTTTGGGAACGAGGGCTATTTGGCTCAGAATGGTTTTTTGGGATTTTTTTCCATTTCCCTCTAGCCACGCTCAATCCGTCCTGGTAAAACTACCAACATGATTTAATCACTAAGTTGATTGAATCACTAATCAATGCTCGCATGACTCGCGACATTGAAGAGGCAGGCAGCACGCCCCTATGAGGGGGTCGGGGTTCCTCGGGGAGAGGGGGAACCAGGGCAGTCCTCACCCGCTCTGCAGGCAGGGAAGGGCAAGGGGCGTGCCTGCTTTTTTCACATCTTGACAGCAAATTGCAAGACGTTATACCGCCGATTGAATTGTCCATCATTTTCCGCGCATTTGCCGTCGTAGGTCCCGCCTGCCGGGCGGGACCTCATCGCGCACAAGCCAGGTCCCGCCCGGCAGGCGGGACCTACGGGGGACTTAGCATGCGCTGGTTGCGAATGGGGTTGGGTGCTTCGGCAACGCTTCTGCTGCTTGCATGTTTGGTTGTCGCCCAAACCGGGCCGGGACAGCCCGGGCAGCAAGCGGATCAAGGTCTGCAGCTGGTGCCTCCGCCGGAAACAGGTGCGAAGACAGGTTCGCGGCTGCCGCAGATTGTCCTCAAAGGCCGCGTGCTCAATAAAGCGCGGCCGCCAGCGGCGCTGCTGGAGATCGACGGGGTCATGCACATGGTGGGGCAGGGGAGCGTGCTGACGGGGCAGGGCAATATCGTGATGCGCATCGTCGAGATCAACTCCAGCGATGTCCGCATTCACGTGGAACCCTTCAACGAATTTATGATGCTGCGCTAACCAGGTGCGGCACATAAGACCTATGGGACCTACAGGACCTATTAGGCTTGGATGGACGGGGGGAAAGTCCAATGCGCAAAACGGTGCTTCTAATGGTGCTGCTCTGCGGCCTGGCCGCCTGGGCTGCCGGGAGTTTCGGCCTGGCTCAGCCGGAGCCGCTGAACACTCCGCGCAAGCTCCCTGACAAGGACCTGGATGCCCCCGGCGGCGAGCCGCTGGATGTCGTGGAATTTCGCGACCTCACACTCCTGGACGCCATGCGTTTGCTCTCGCAGCAGACTGGCCTAAAAATTGTGCCGTCGGAAGAGGCAGGCAAGAAAAAAACATCGCTTTACCTGCCCAATGTGACCGCCATGCAAGTGGTGGAGGAAGTCACCGCGGCGAACGGTCTCATTTACAGGCGCGAGGAAAAAACCGGCATCATCCGCATCTTTACCACCAAGGAAAATCAGCGCGATCTGGCCAGCTTCCGCAAGGACAACACCGAAGTCTTCACCATGCTGTACCCCAACGCCACCAATGTGGCCACGGCGATCCGCGACCTGTACGGCAACCGCGTGCAGCTCAGCTACGGCACCAACGACGATCGCGTCATTCGCGATTTGCAGCAGCGTTTCAACCGGTTCGACCTACTCAAGAGCCGCGCCCTGGGCATAGGTCTCCCGTCGACCACCGGCGGCGGTTTCGGTGGGGGTGGTTTTGGCGGCGGCGGTTTCGGAGGCGGTGGCATCGGTGGTGGTGGCGGCTTTGGCGGCGGCGGTTTCGGTGGTGGTGGCATTGGTGGTGGTGGCGGCTTTGGCGGCGGGGGTTTTGGCGGGGGCGGTTTTGGCGGCGGCGGCTTTGGGGGCGGCGGCTTTGGGGGTGGCGGCAACGCCACCACTCAATTCACCAACCAGCAGGTCGGCCTCAATCAGCAGCAAAAAGACGAAAACAAGCCTGGACAACGCCTGCCTAACTTCACCCCAGAGGAAATCCAGCAATTGGAAATCGCCTTCACCGGCAAGGGACCGGCTGATCGCGCCTTGCTTCTCGAGCTGCTGAGTCGTCAGCCGGCCACCATTTTCGTCACTGTCGTCAAGGAACACAACCAGCTCATTATCCGCACCAGCGATGAGGCCACTCTCAGCCAAATACGCGACCTGGTTTACCGCCTGGACGTGCCCACGCCGGTCGTGCTGCTCGAGGTCAAGGTGCTGGAGATCAACCTGACCGACCAGTTCACGTCGATTTTCGATTACCAATTCACCGATGGCATCCTCAACGCCGGAGGCTTCACCAGCGGCAACATCCTGCCGCCGGCCGCGGACATCCTGTCGTCCGCGGCTCCGCCGCCAGAGCACCATTGCCCCGGGGCCCACGGGGACCACGCCGTCGCAAGAATCTGACTTTCCAGGTGGTCAGCGCCAATTTCCGCTTTCGCATGCAACTGCTGGAGTCCACCAACCGGGTGACGTCGTTGGCGACGCCGCTCTTGATGACGGCCAACAACGAAGTGAGCCAGATCTTCACCGGCGTGCAGCAACCGATCACCATCGGTTTCACTCCCGCGCAGATCGTGCCCACCACGGTCGGCTCGTCGAACACCATCGCCAGCACCCCAATCACAGTCCTGCAGGACATCGGAACTTCGCTGCTGCTCACGCCCAACATCAACGCCGATCGCTCGGTGACACTCCGCGTGCTCCTGGAAAACTCCTCGGTGGTGCCCAACGGCGGCACCATCCCGGTGCCCAACGCGGACGGTACCATCACCCAGGTGCCGGTCGACACCGTGATGACGCAAACGGCGACCACCACGGTCGTCGCCCAGGACGGTTTGACCATCGCCATTGGCGGCTTGATCCAGGAAAGCGTTCAGAGCAACCGCCAGCAGGTGCCCATTCTTGGCAAAATTCCCTATGTCGGATTTCTCTTCCGCAATCAGAACGACCAGCGCATGCGCACCGAGTTGGTCATCATGATCCGGCCTTATGTGTTGACGACGCCGTGCGACGCGGACGCGGTCAGCCGGAAGATGCTGGAGAACGTCAGCATCCATCCCAATGTTCCCCAGGGAGGCTTCGGGTCGATGGGCACATATTTGCCGTGGGAAGTGCTGCGTGCCAACCCGCCGCAGAACGAGCTGCAGAACATTTTTCGGACAAGCGTCATACTTCCCAAGGATTTCTAATCATGGCTGCCAATCATCCAGGGCGAAGGAGCGACGCCGCATACCAACCCGAAGCGTCAGCGAGGGCTAATGGGCTTCCTCGCTTACGCTTCGGGTTGGTATGGGTTGTATGTCTGCTCGCCCAGGCTGGTTGCGAGTCGTTTGACCAGCACCTGCAGCCGACCAAGGTAGCGAGCACCAATGCCTCCAAGCAGGTGAAACTCGGCGGCGACAGCCTCCAGCTTGGCGACCTCACGCAGCCGGGCATCACCCCCGACGGCTTCACGCGGCGCATCTACGATCTGATGGTCGAGCGGAAATTTACGACCGCCCAGTACATGATTCAACGCTACCCGGACATTGCCCTGGAGATCCTTCGCAACACCACCAGTCAGCCGGCACCCGACGTTACCGTGCAATACATCGCTCGCCTTTACGACCAGGAGTGCTGTCAAGTCGACGCCCAAGCCGGTTGGGCCGCCCTGCTGAAGGACCGAGTCGAGCACCCGGAACGTTATGCCGCCCATGACGCGGCACGCAAGCGTTTGCTTGCCGACTTGCAGAGCAATCACGCCGTGGACAAAGTAGCAGGCACACTCCGTGTGCCGTCCGGCGTCGCCGTGCCTTTGGAGATGGATGCGCTGCAACTGACCGGCGAAGCCCAGCTTTTGGCCGGCCACCCCAAAGAGGCCGTAACCGCCTTTGCCGCCGCTTACAAGCTGGCCGGGACGGCGTTTCCCCATCAATCCGTCAAAATCCTGCTGGAGCTGAGTGACGCCCAGCGGCGTGCCGGCAACGAAGCCCTCGCCGTCGCGGCTTGGAAGGACGCGGTCGAGGTTGCCGCCGGTGTGCTCCACTCTGGCCGGTCGATGGCCGATCCTACCCTTTGGGAGCGCGTCGCCTACATGCGGCCCGTGACCGCGGCCTGGACCGCATCGGTCATGCAATTGCAGCAAAAACAAACATCCACCGTCGCCCAGACATCGGCAAGCGAGCCCAGTCACGCCCAATCGTCGGCCAACGAGGCGATCCTGTGGGCGATGATCGGCGAATGGCACCTGCACCGCGCCGAGGCTCAAGGGGCGCTGGTGGCCTTCAAGCATGCCGAGGGTTTCGCGACCGACGAAAACAGCCACGACCGCCTGCAAATCGGCGAAGCTCGGGCGTTGGCGGCGATGGGTCAGCGTGCCTCCGCCGTGGCGATCCTGACACGGCTGGCGGAAAATTCAAACCCGGAAATCGCCCAGCCCGCCCTGGCCGTGTACGGTTCCCTGCTCTTCAACGAAGGCCAAACCACGCAAGCGCTCGCGCTGCTGCGCAAGGCGCGTCGCCTCCGGCAAGGCCTGGCCGGAAGCCGAGGCCGACCTCGGTCTTGCTTGCCTGATAGCCGGCGAGGAAGCCGACGGCCTGGCCCATTTACGGCAGGCTCAAAAGGGCTTCGAAGCCGCGGGAGAATTCGAGCTGCTGCAGCAGAGCCTGTGGAATGAAGCGGCTTATCTCGATCAAACCAAGAAACCCGCCGAGGCTAACGCCGTCCGGCAGCGCAGTCGGTTGCTCGAGACCAGTCATTAGTGCCGCCTGAAAACAGCCGCTGAAAAGGCAGTCGGCACTCCATACGATGACATAACGATGTCGCCTCTTGCTCAATTCCTCGAAAACCTGCTCCACGACGGCCGCGCCGTGCTGCGTGTTCCGCCTTCGTCACCATCCGTTGCGGACGAAACGGCAACCGATCTGTTGCGGCACGCCTATGCCGATTTTCGGTTGACCGTGTCGGGGCCGTTGCTTGACTTTGCGCCTGCGACGGCCCTGGCCGCGGCTCGGTTGGTGTACGCGGCTTGCTGGCTGCTGATGAGCCGCCTTGAGGAAGAGTCACAATTGGAGCAAATGCTAGTGTCGCCCGCCCCGCCCCGCTCGCCTGCCGAGCACCTTTCCGCCGATCTTGTGCTGCGATTTCTAGTGCAAACCCACCGCCGGGCCAGGGCGCACAACCCCTCCGACAAGCTCACTACGCTGCTGGCGGATATGCTCCGGCGCTGGCCGCTCACGGGCGTGCTTGCGGACCTGGAGGATGGTCCGCTGATTCCCGTGGATTTTGGCGGCCACGGCGGTCTGATGATGCTGTATGCTGAGCGTTTCGCCGCGCATCCGCATCCGGCCTGGGCGCCCACCGCGAAGGGGCTGGAATACTTAGAGTTGGTGTGCGGGGCACTCGGCAAGGATCCGGACAAAATGGTCGCAACCGCTCGTGCCCCCGACGGGGCGGACGATGGAGTACATACAAATGATTGAAGGCGTCGTGGATCGGCTGCGGCTTGGCGTCGTCGAACCGCTCAAGGGGCGATTCGTCGGCCGTGATGAGGTCGTGGACCTGATCGCCCTTGCCGTCATCGCCGGCGAGCACCTTTTTCTTTACGGTCCTCCAGGAACAGCCAAGTCGGCATTGATCCGCCAGTTCGCGCTTGGGGTTCACGGGCGATACTTCGAGTACATGCTGACGCGTTTTTCCGAGCCGAATGAGATTTTTGGTCCCATCGACATTGCCCAACTGCGAGAAGGCAAGGTTATCACGGTCACCGCCGGCATGCTCCCCGAAGCCGAGTTTGTCTTTCTCGACGAATTGTTCAATGCCAACGGCGCCATTCTCAACAATCTGCTGACCGTGCTCAACGAACGCGTTTACCGCCGCGGGGCCGAGACCCATCGGCTGCCCCTGCTGTCTCTTTTTTCGGCCTCCAATCATCTGCCGGATGACGAGACTTTGCGGGCGCTGTTCGACCGGTTTCTCCTCCGCTGCCATGTCAAAAACCTTCGGCCCGAGGCCATGCCGGCATTGCTTCAAGCTGGTTGGGCCCTGGAAACTGCCGGCGTGCCAGAATCCAGTGTGGCCGCCACGGAGCTAGCTGGCTTGCAAGCGCAACTTTTTCGCGTCGATCTCAGCGGAGTTTTGGAACCGTACACAGAGCTGCTCTTCAAGGTGCGCAACCTGGGCGTGGCCTTTTCGGATCGGCGGGCCGTCAAGGTGCTCAAGCTCCTGGCAGCTTCGGCGCTGCTTTGCGGCGCACGGCATGCAATCCTTCCGATCTGTGGGTGCTCCGCTATGTCTGGGACCGCGACGAACAGATCGAGCCTCTGGCGGCGCTCATCAATGGGGCTCTGCAGCAATATAGTGACGCGGCGGCTAGCCATCCGTTGGCAACGGTTCGCGCGGAGCCTGATGCCGAAAACCTGGCCAAGCAACTTGACGCCATCGCCAAGCAAATGACCGGCACCAAGTTAACCCTGTCGGCCGCGGCCCGGCTGCGCGAGCAAGTTGCCGAGCTTGGCGACCAGGCGGCCTGGCTGGCGGATACAAAAGACCGGGCACACCTGGTGGAGCGTGCCCGCAAATGCCTTGAACAACTGGGTTAGCCATGATGTCCGGTTGGAACGAAATCTGCTGTGCCAGTTTGCCGCCGGAGTCGCTGGCAGTCCTGGCCGCGATCCGAGAGCTGCCGAATGTGGAGGCCGCGCTGACTGGCGGCCGGGCCATTGTGCGTTGGGAGCAAGGCGATGAGCGTGTTTTGCGCGCGGTGATGCCGATCAGCGGCGCGGAACCGTTTGTGCAGCGCGATGAGCAGTGGTATCGGTTTGGGCATCATTTGCCGGTTTTCGATTTTCCCGACCGAGCAGCATTCCGGCCGCTTTACCAGGTCGTGACACCTGCGCCGTTCCTAGCCACACCCACGGCGACGCAACCGCTCCAGCCAGTGCGTCTGACGCTGGTGCATGACAACCAACCGCGTCCGACCACGGCAGTGCGCTGTACTATCGCCGTACTTGCGCACTGGGCCGACCAAGCTCCCAGCGCGTCCCTGGCGGCGATTCAGGCGGTCAGGTGTGAGACCCAGGTTTTGTTGATTGGTCGTGAGCTTCCATTGACGGGCCAGCGCTTTTGGGGAGACGGCATGTTGGTGCCGCTGGGTCGCAGGCCGGAGCCAAACTTTCCCGCGGCTTCCATCAGGGAAGCGCTTGGCGTGTCTGATGATGAATTGCTGCTGCTAGCCGAAACTGGAGCCGAAACGATTCCTTTGGCCGCTTGTCAAGCGTTAACGCGGGCGCGAGTTCGCCTGCTGTTGGTCAGCCTTTCCAGGCTGACAAGGGAGGACATGTCAGGCTGGAAAGCCTGACCTACCAATGAGCCCCGCTGAACGCTATCTCCGACTGTCGAGCGCCTACTGCGATTATCTTGGCGGGCTGCGCTGGTCCTCCCAGTCCGACGCCCTGGAATACCATGATGGCACGACCTTCGTCTTCACCGAGGAGGTCGCGCTCTTTCTGGAAGGTTTCGCCTCTGAGGGCCGGTTGGTTCATTTCGGCTATGTGCTCCATTTGCTGCACATGTTGCGCATCAGCGCTTACGCGCCAGGTCGGGCAGTATGCGCCTGAGCCGGGCTTTTGTCCAGACCGGCAGGCCTTTGCGCAACGTTGGAGCCTTTTTCGCCACATTATGCCGCGACATTCCCGAGGCCAGCGGCGGCGTCCAGGCGGTGGATGTTCTCGAACGGTTACGCAACCCGGCCAAGCCCATGCGCTGGTACATCGTCACCTTTCACGACACCTTTGATCCTTCCGAATACCCTCCGATCGGCCCGGATGCGTTCGAGGAGGGCATCCGCAAAAAGCTCGATGGGTATAGCGAGGAGGAGATTCTGCTTTGGTTGCGCCACGGCCGCGGCCCGATCAAGGAGGCGGCCAAGAGGTTGGTCGAAGCCCTGCCGCCGCCACGGACATTGTCGGGCGCACTGGCGGCGCTGCTGGAGAGACCTCGCCTCGCTGGCGCACGGGCTTATTTGACCCAAATGCTCAGTGCGATGGCTTTGCCGCCGAGGCAGCGATTGATGCCGGACATTCCACTGGGTGGCTACGCCGACGTCACTTCGCGCGGCCATCCGCACATGCTCCTTCTGAGCCAGTTCGCTCTCGACGAACTCGATTTCCTGCGCCGCTTTGCCGACAACGAACTGCTTTATTACCGCCGCGAGGAGCCTCATGCCCACACGCGGCACGAACTGATCGTGCTGCTGGATCAGGGAGTGCGCACCTGGGGCGACGTCCGCCTGGTATTGAGCGCGGCGGCCCTGGCGCTGGGCAAACTGGCGGCGCGAGCGAAAATGCCGTGTATGTTGGCTGGGACCAGCACCGAAGGGGAGGCGTTGGACCCGCTGGCTGTGAGCGACGACATCCTGGGGACGATGGTGGAAGCCAGCGACCTGTCGGCGAATCCCGGGCTGGCGCTGGAACGGATCCTGGAACAACCCGCCGTCGGTTCCCGCGACGTGGTTTTGCTCACCCACCCGCGCAATCTTCTTGAGGAGGATGTTCGCGCTGCCGCCATGCGCGCCGCCGGCGAAACCCGGCTCATGGCGTTGTCGCTGGACGGCGGCGGTCAGGCGGCGTTGAGTGAGCTACGCCATGGGGCGCCGATCGTTGTGCGACAATTTCGCGTGGATTTCAATCCATCGCCGGTCATGCCGGCCCCGAAGGCTGTTGGACAACCTCCAGCGCAATGGTATGGCGACGTGGAGCCAATCGGTTTTCCGTTCCGTTTTGGTTCGAATCATCCAATTGGCGCCAATCTTTTTGACTTCGATTTTGAAGGTCGGTGGCTGCTCACGGCGTCTCGGGACGGAGTTTTGCACATCTGGGCGACGGACGGCAGCGGCCATTACAGCTTGTTGCCGCGGGCTTATGTGGATGGGCAACCGCTCGTTCAAGTGCAAAGCGTCCTTGGAGTTACTGGCGGATTTGTGGTTGCTGGTCGACGTGATGATTCTTTGGTTGTTGCGCATTACGACCTCGCCAGCGCGACTTGCACTGCACGCATTCCTTGCGTCGCATCCGAACGGTGCGATTGGAGTTATTCTCCGCGACATCACGTTGTCATTTGCCAATCGCCGACGGGACGATCAGCGTTCGCATTTGACCTTGGAACGCATTTGTTGTTTCCCGACGGGACAGGACGCATGGCCGGGCGGGCACGCGAGGCGTGGCACGAAATGGCCCAAGGCAAGCTTCCCGTTGGTAAACTGCCTTGCTTGCCGCCTAAAGCGGCTCAACATTGCGAACTCTCGTGCATCACGGTCACGCCGTCCGGTACTTTAATCTTGGTCCGCCAACCGCCAAGCTGGAAGCCTTTTACCCCATTAGCCAACGGGCAGCCCGCTCTGTTGGATTGCAAGCTATTGGATGCCGAATGCCGAGCCTCCATTTTGGCCGTATTCGCGCGGGGCCCCGGCTCTTCCGGGCCAGTAACACTGCGCCTTTTCACTGGCCCTGACGGAGTTGCCCTGGCCGAATTTACCGCCAAACATCCTGGCGTCGGTTTCGCTCTGTCCAGCGACGGCAAACTGCTGGCCCGCCAAAGCGCCGTTGGGGGCAATGTCGAAGTCCGCGATACGCGGGGCGACGCCAAGCCTATTGTCACGACATTTCCTGGCCGCTATTGCGCGGATACGCAGTATCTGCTGGGCGACAGCTGGTTGCTCCTGCGCCAGGGCCGGCACCGGTTGACTTTTTTGCACTGGGTTGGCGGCACGCTTTCTGTCTGCAATTCGGGTAGTTTGCGCAAATTGCGGCCGCAATGGCTGTCAATTGGGGATCCAGAAGTGCGCCGCTTCCTCGCATCTACTAATCTCAAATCAATTTCCATTGCGGCGTCGGGCAAGTGGACTCCCATCGAGCTGCGACTTGACAATTCGAGATTCGTCCACGGCGCAAAGGTCGGCGTCACCGCTGTCCTCGACCGCTTCGGACAAATCGCGATTTTGGATGAGGAGATGAAGCCAGTTTGCATGTTTTTCGTCTTCAGGGGCGCTGTCCGGCTGGATGCCTGACGGCACATGTTTCGGACCTGCAACGCAAGTCGGGCCGAACCGACCCAGGACGTACTCGCCAGATTCGGCCGCGCTTTGGCTGCCGCCGCCGCACGCGGGAGGACAACACCGTGAAAATCGCCTTCCACCTGCGCCGCCGGCCCGAAAGTGCGCCTGCCACGGCCCTGCTGCTGCTCTCCCATGACCCTGCGAAACTGCTGCATCTTTGCGTGCGTCTGGGCCATGATCCATTACCTCGTCTTTATCGCGTCGCCGATGGATTCCTGGTCAAATTGGCCCAGCCCATGTCGGCAGCAGTTGGCGGCGTCCTGCGTTTGCGCTGCATCGCCAACAACCTGTACTTGCCGGTTGACGCCGACCTGGTGCCCGCCTTGTTGCCAGATGAAGCTGCCGATTTGGGTCGCGGGCGCGGGCTAGTCTGGCTGCCGCCGAATCGCGTTCTTGAATTCGATCCAGTCCACCCATTGCCGCTTTCCGCGCTGCTGACCGCCGGCGCTGTGCGGGCCGGCGCTTGGCAGCCGCTCCCTGAGCCGGGCGAGTGGGCGGATCGCCTCGTGGAAGTCACCTTCGACAGGCCCGACATCTCTCCAGACGAACTGTTGGAGGAGGGTGGCACAGCAATCGGGACCGAAGATTCGTCGCTGGACGATACTGGCCTACCAGCCAGGGCATTGGGATCGGCGACCTTCGCCGCCGGCAAAGCAATGGCCTGGTTGGGCGCTGCTTGGCCTCAAGGGCCTGGCCAGTGCAGGCGCGAAATGGATGGAAGGGGGACTGCGCTGGGCGCCGCGTATAGCCGAGTCCGCGTTCGGCAAGCAGGAAGCAAGGTTGCGCGAATTGCTGCGTGCTTTCCAGCGCGGCGATATCGACAAGGCCCTGCACCGCGCCCTTCCGCTTGGCGGCGAAGAGCGCGGCGCGGCGCCAACGGGCAGTGCGCGTTTGCCGTTTCATAATCTGCTGTACTCGCTGCGCAACCTGCTCGCCGGCAGCGGCGGTGCGGGCGGCCTTTGGCTGACTCGCGAGGACATCCACCGCGAGCTGACCCGCGAATACCGCCGCCAGGCGGAATTGGCCGCTCAACGCGGCGATTACCGCCGGGCGGCGTTCATCTATGGCAAGCTGCTCAACGACTTTCGCGCGGCCGCGGCCGTGCTGTCGCAGGGCGGTTTGCATGCCGATGCGGCAATCCTGTACTTGAAGCGTCTGGGCGACATCCTTGCGGCAGCCAAGGAATATGAGGCCGCCGGAGAAATGGACCGCGCTTTGGGGTTATACCGCCAGGTGGGCAATCACAAGTTGGCGGGCGACCTGCTTCGTCGAGCCGGTGAGCAGGAGGAGGCACTCGAAGAATTTAAGTTGGCAGCGGAGCAAATGGTTACTGTTAGTCAAGCACACTATCAGGCCGGTGAATTGCTGCGTATCCGAGCCGGCCGTGAGGATCTCGCCTTGCCGTATTACGAGGCGGGCTGGCGCCAGCGTCCCGCGGGCAGTCCAATCCCGTGCGCGGTGCGCTTGGCCACGGCTCATGCGCGGCATCGATCGAAGGAGGAATTATACACTTTGGTGGATCAAGCCGACGAGTTCTTCACGCAATCCGGCCACGATTTCAACGCCGCTGAGTTTTATAACTCCCTGGCACAATTGGCGGACACTCTCACCACGGCTGGTGCACGAGATGACCTGCGTGACCGCGCACTGCAGGGCATTGCGGGCGCCTTGCGACATCGCGCCAAAGTCGGAGGACGCACCGCGGACATTGTCTCAACCATGATGGGTGAGCGGCAAGCGTGGCCGCCCGCGCTGGTAAGCGATGCCCAATACGCCCTGCGGCAAGTTGGTCAAAGCCGGCGGCGTGGCCGACCGGAATACAGCCGCGTTGTCGTGCGGGCTCGCATTGCCAAAGTCACCGCCGTTTGTCATGCCCCGGACACCGCCGATCTTTTTCTCGGATTCGAGAGCGGCGAGGTCATCTGCTATCGGCCATCCACCGGCGAAATGACCCCTGTCGCCGGCGCCCAATGCCCGATCCTCTCCCTGGCGGCCACCAACGACGGCGATGCGCTTGTCGTGCTCACCTGGGAAAAAGAGGGAGGAGCCCGGTGCACAAGCTATGTCAAGGGAGGGACATTCATGGTAGCAAGCTGTTTCTCCATTGAGGAGGCGCACGCAGCCCAGCTTAGCCTCAATCTTTGCGGCACGTACCAAGCTTTCTTGGTTGGGCTTTTGATTGGCTCGTCGACGAAAGTGCTCCGGGGGCCGTCGTTGGCCGTGTCGCGCGTGCGACACGACAACGGCGAAGAAATCAAAGCCGTGCTCTTTGTAAATCCCGCGGAACTCTCCGACGAGCAAGCAATCATGCTCGGACTTCGGGCCCAACAATTCCATTGTGATTTCGCGGGAGACTGGATGTCCTCGCCACCAACCACTTGCTCGGGTGGTTGGAGTCCAGGAGTGCATTTGGAAAGCACGTTATTGCGGCCCGTCGTGACGATGCTGGGCAAAGGGGGAACCGGCGTGGAAATTGCCGGCGTCGGCTCCGACGGCCAACTCTATTCTTCAGAGGTTGTTTTCAAGGGTAGTGTGCTCATCGGCGCATCGACGAAGGCATTCACTCAAGCGGGCCCATTCCTGGCAGCCACGGCGTGGCGCGCGGGACAGGTTGCCGCGGTGACGGCCAAGAGCATTCAATGGCTCCGCCGCGGCCAGCACGGCTTTTCCACGGTGAGCACGAAACCCGTGGAACTGCCGACGGCTATCGCATGTTTTCCGCACCATAAGGGCAGGGAACTGATCGTCGTTTGTGGCGACGGTGCGATCGTCCGCGTTCCTGAATAAGGCCAATAACAATCGCCGCTGAAAACGAGGTTGGCGCTCCATACGATACACGACGGGCTGGGTAACCTTGCGCGGAGCATCATCATGGATCACGACCAACGCTTCAAGGTATTGATCCAGACATTTTTCTTCGAGTTCCTGCTGCTGTTCTTCAAGCCGTGGGCGGAGCGTCTGGATGTTGCGGCGGTTGAGTGGTTGGATAAGGAGATTTTCCTTGATCCCCCAGCAGGGAAAAGGCGAATTCTCGACCTGATCGCCAAACTGCCCACTCGCGAACCCGTGCCCAGCCAGCGAACCGGTCAACCTGAGCAGTGGCTGGCGTTGGTCCGGCATCGAAATCGAATCGCCGGAGTCGGTGACGCCGTCACGTCAGCGCATGTTTCAAGTCTACGCCCACTTGCGGCGCCAGTACGAGCTGCCGGTGCTGCCCATAGGCATTTTTCTTCGAGTCGGATTGGACGGCATAGGCATTGACGTTTACGAGGAACACTTCTGGGAGTTCCGGCCGGTCCATTTTGAATATCTTTATGTAGGCTTGCCGGCACTTGACGCGGTAGAATATGTTCATGGCGAAAACTGGTTGGGCGTCGCGCTGGCGGCATTGATGCGCATACCCCCAGACCGCGTTGCCTGGCTCGGAGCCGAGGCACTGCAGCGCATCCAGAATGCGCCACTGACAGACCAGCAGCGGTTCCTGCTGGGCGAATGCGTGCAAGCGTATTTGCCGCTCGACGAGGCTCAACAACGTGAATTTGAACGCCTCAAAACGTCAGCGCCGTATGAAGGAGTACTAGCAATGAACAAAACGTGGTTTGAACAGGGCATGGAAAAAGGTGAGGCAAAAGGCGAGGCAAAAGGCGAGGAAAAAGGGCGTCGCGAGTTTTTCCGTGAAATGCTGGAAGACCGCTTTGGCCCGCTGCCAGCCGCGGCCTTGGCCAAGTTGGAGCAGGTCCCAATGGATCGTCTGCGATTGCTGCGGAAAAGCCTACAAGATGCTAAATCGCTCCGCGAACTGGGTCTCGAAGATTGATGCCGCTAGAGCCCGCTAGGAGACGCTTGCATGTCACGCTGGCCGTGCATTTTCGTGGTTGCCTTCGCCGGCTTTGCCGCCGCTCAAACGCCGGCGCCGGTCGTCAAGGAGCCGCTCGCTGAAATCCCCGGCACGTTGTTCGTCGTGGGCGGCGGCGCTTTCCCGACCAAGCCCGCGCGGAGTTCGTCAAGCTCGCGGGAGGCGCCACCGCGAAGTTGGTCGTCATCCCTACCGCCAGCGCCACCGCCGACAAGGACGGTGCCGAGGCATCACTCGCGCCCTGGAAAGCCTACAAGCTGGCCTCGCTGACGCTTCTGCACACCCGCGATCGCAAAAAAGCGGACGATCCGGCGTTTATCAAGTCATTGACCGAAGCGACGGCCGTTTGGTTTGGCGGCGGCGATCAGAACAAATTGACGGCGGCTTATCTCGGCACGGCCGGGGAGAAGGAAATGCACAACCTCCTGGCCCGCGGCGGCGTCATCGGCGGCACGTCGGCCGGCGCTGCCGTCATGAGCCGGGTCATGATCACCGGCGGCAATCCCGTGGCTAAAACCGACAGGGGCTTTGGCTTCCTCACCCACGCCGTCGTCGATCAGCATTTCATCAAACGCGACCGCGTCAAACGGCTTGTGGGCGTGCTCGCCAATAATCCCGGTCTGTTCGGCATCGGCGTCGATGAGGGCACCGTGGCCGTCCTCAAGGGCCGCACCATGACGGTGCTCGGCAACTCTTTTGTCGTGACTGTGCTGTCCGAAGGCGGCGGCAAACCCTTGACCGAGGCGAAATTTAAGGCTGGCGAAAAGGCCGACCTGATCGACTTGAGCCGCGCCGCCATCGTACGCACCCAACCGCCAGGGCTGCCCAAGAACCTGCCCGTGCCTTTGGAAAATGGAAAAAGAAGATTACCAGGAGCTGAGTAGCGGTGTCAGATATGATCTGAAAGAGCGAAGGGTGGTCGCAGACAAATGAGGCAGCCTGTCAGGGACCATCAGAACCGCGACCTTCAGGGAGCACTTTCCGGTTCACCGCTCCCTGACGGTCGCGGCTCTGACAAACAACCATGAGGTGCGACGATGCGCGCTATTTCCCAGTGTATCTTGGCGATTTCCGTCTTCAGCGTGTCAGCCAATTATGGTTTGGCCCAGCGCGGCATTCCCATTCGGGCGCCGGTTTTTCGTCCCGCGCCCGCGCCCATATTTTCCCCCATGTGGGCGGGCACGGCGCGTCGGTCGGATTCGGAAACCGATTGGTTGCCCATCATCCTGGGGATCGTCGGCGTCGCGGGCCTTGCCGGCGTGGGCTGGTTTGCAGTGCGTGCCTGGAAAAATCGGGCCAGCGCGGCCATGCGCATTCGCGTTGTTCGCATACCTGCTGGAGAGGCGCCCGAGAACATCCGCCGCGAGTGGGTCGGCGTCGAATTGCGTTTGTCCCAGGGGGAAAAGGGGCCGCGCGCGTTGGGCAGTGTCGGCGTGGTTTCCAATGTGGGGCCGCAGATGACGTTCGGCTATGTGGTTGACGGCAGACACGCGGTGGACCAGTTGGCGTCTCACTCGCCGGACGCGGCCGATTGGTGGCGCACCAATGCAAAGCATGTGCTTTGCGCGGCTACAAGCTGCAATTCGCGGCGGAAGCTTGCGAACCCGTGGAGATTTGACACCACCCCAAAGTAGTAGGCACACTCCGTGTGCCGTTTCGCACACGGCACACGGAGTGTGCCTACTACTTTGACTATTTCTTGGGAGGCATTTTCGCGTCGGTCTTGACGCGCTTTAGCGTGATCTCATAGGACGCGAAATCGCCGACTTTGCGGGTTAGATTGATCTCGTCGCCTTTGATCTTGCCGCTGTACTCGATCTTGATTTCCATGTCGTCGAATTTCAGCATCTCCACGAAAGAAATGTCGGCGCCCTTGACCTTGCCCTCGGTGAGTTCAGAGTCGCGTTTTTTGCCGTCGACCTCGGCATAGGCCTTGCCGGTCAGCTTTTCACCTTTGACTTTGAACTCGTATTTGTATTTCTGCACGCCGATCTGACTTTCGAACTCGGCTGTCCAATCGCCGGTGACATCCTGGGCAAATGCGGCGGCGGCACAAAAGAGCATCACTGCGGCGAACCCAAAAAACTTACGCACGGCCATGGTCGCGTCTCCTTGAGAGGGGTCATGAAGGACATCCAGCATAAGTCTTATGAGTCCCATGGGTCCCATGGGAGCCAAAATATCACCGTAAACTCAAAACTTCCTTAAGCGGCGACACCTCAATGCGACATCGCCAGCGCTGAATCGACAGCACCTTGAGCGTGACACCGCCCGCGGTAGGCAAAATGCTGCCTTCGTTGACGACATAGAGACGCCCGCCCATATCCAGCACGGCTGTCGGCGGCCGATCCTTGGTGACGATGCGGCCGCGCAGGCTAACAGATGGAATGCTGCCCGCCGGCCCGCCGACGCCTGTCTTGAGCGGATTGAGCACCTCCTTGAGTTTCGTGCTTGCGGAGGTCGGGTCTTTCATCTGGCCGCTCGGCACGAGGATTGGACCGATTTTTTCCACCTCTTCGGGCGGTTTCTTTTCCTCGATCGGGGCGGGGGGCGGTCCGACTGGGGGTTTGGGATCGAGCGGTGGTTGGGCCGACGCCCACAAGACGGCCCCGGAAAACACGGCAAACGTCAAGCAGATTGCTTTGATATAATGCATTATTGGGCTCCTCCTGCCGCCGAAAACATGGCGACGAAAAAAGCGATGTAAACGAACCCCACGATACCGCCGACCACGACCACGACGGCCGGCTCGATCAGCGTGCTGAAGCGGCGGATCGTCGCTTTGCAGTTGGTTTTCGTGGAAACCGGGCGACTTCGCTCAGCACTTCGTCCAATGTCCCCGCCGACTCGCCGACCGCCACCATGCGCGACAGCATCGGCATGAAGGCTGAAGCCGCGCCCAGCGGTCCGGCCAAGCCGCTGCCCCGTGATGACGGCATCGCGGGCCTCGCCCACTTGCCTGCGCCACATATCGATTGCGGTGCAGCAGTTCCACGGTCCGCAAACCCTTCGACCAGAGTGATGCCGCTTTCCAGGATCACGCCCAGGCCGTGCGAGAATTGCACAGTCGCCCCCAGCCGCAGCAAACGGCCCACCACCGGCATACGCAGCATCAGCCGATCCAGCAACATTCGCCCTGGCGGCCACAGGTATATCATGGTCAACGACCGCCAAGGCGGCCAAAATGCCGATCACGATGTGGGGCCGTACGTCTCCACGAATTCGGATACGTCCAGCAGACGCTGGGTAATGGGCGGCAGTTGCCGGCCCAGGGCGTCGAGAAAAACTTCGCAGCTTGGGAATCACGCCCACCATCATGAAAACCGCGACGCCGATGGCCGCCACAAATACGATGGCGGGATAGGTCAGCGCCGTCAGCAGGTGCACCACCAGCAAGCGGCGCCGCTCCATGGTGTCGGCGGCACGGCCCACGACCTTTTCCAGCGTGCCCGTCTGTTCGCCCACGCGGACCAGTTGCACGACCATGTGCCCGAAGCAGCGGTGGTCAGCCATCGCGTCCGCCAGGCTCGCACCTTGCTGGATGCGCTCGGCGACGTTCTCCCAGACGCTGCGCATGGCCGGCCGCGTGGCGTATTCGGCGACAGTTTTGAGGGTGGCCAACAGGGTCAAGCCGCTACGCAGCATGACAGCCATTTGCTGCAAACTCAGTTCGACGTCGAGGGAGCGCGGCGGCAGCCAGTAAAGCGGGATTCAACTGCGCAGCCAGTCGACGGCCGACTGCGGCTCACTATCGGCCGTCTCGCACGTCGAGCACCAGCCAACCGCGCTGCGCAGCGCATTCGCCACGGCGGCCGCCGACGGCGCTTCTTGCGTGCCGCGCTGCGGTCGTCCGGCAGCTGTCGCGTCCGACGTAGATGTGAAAAGTCGGCATAGGACTCACCACACACTCACTGCGCCGAGTGACTTCCCGCACCGATGTCGCCCCCGACAACACTTTCGCCACGGCGTCTTCCATCAGCGTGGCCACGTCTTTCGCGCATCTGCAGGATCAACTCCGCCTCTTCCGCTCCTTGCGGCAATGCTGCCGCGACCAATCCTCGTCCAACGGCAGCATCTCGAACAGGCCGATGCGGCCCGCATAGCCCCGACCGGCGCAGTAAATGCACCCGCCCGGCTCGTAAACCGTGCTGCCCGGCGAATTCGGCCGTGGTTGAGCGCCGCCGCTTCGCCGGCGGTCAACTCCCGCGGCTTGCGGCAGCGCGGGCAGAGCTGCCGCACCAGCCGCTGGGCCACCGCCAGCCGCAGCGTCGCGGCGATCAGGAAGCGGTCCACGCCCATGTCCGCCAGGCGGGTGATGACGCTGACCGCCGAGTTGGTGTGCAGCGTGCTGAAGACCAGGTGGCCGGTCAGCGAGGCCTTGATCGCCACGTCGGCCGTCTCGCCGTCGCGGATTTCGCCGATCATGACCACGTCCGGATCGTGCCGCAGCACGCTCCGCAGCGCCTTGACGAACGTCACCTTGTCGGCGCAGTCGACCTCCACCTGGGCCACGCCCTTGATCTCATACTCGATCGGATCTTCGACCGTGACGATGTTTAGCTCCTCGCGCTCCATGAGCCGGCGAATGGCGGCGTAGAGCGTCGTGGTCTTGCCGCTGCCGGTCGGCCCGGTCAGCAGGATCATGCCGTGCGGCTGATCGATAAAGCGGTGGAAGGTCGCGAGATCGCCTTCGGCGCATGCCCAGCCGCTCGAGCGTCAGCGACTCGGTTTGCAAGGCCAGCAGCCGCAGCGTCATGCGCTCGCCGTACTTGGTCGGCAGGGTGGCGACGCGGATGTCGATGGTCTGCCCGGTGCGGCCGTAGCGATGCTTGAAGCCGCCGTCCTGCGGCGCCCGCTTTTCGGCAATGTCCATGCCGCACAGCACCTTGAAGCGGCTGATGACGCCGCTTTGCACCGCCATCGGCAGCCGGCGATAGCGTTCCAGGACGCCGTCCACGCGAAAGCGGATTTGCACGCCCTCCGCTTCGGGATCGATGTGGATGTCCGAGGCCTGGCGCAACATGGCCGCGTGCAGCATTTCCTCGCCGAGCATCATCGCATCGTCGGCCTGGATCTCGCCCGAGCATGCGCATGTCGACCGAGCGCGCTTCGCCGCGGCACCGGCCGTGCCCGCTTGACGATCGGCATAAATGCGATCGAGGGCCCGTTTCAGCGACTCCGGCTCGGCCGCCTCCGGACGCACCGGCATCGCCAGAAACCTTTTCAACCATCTGCAGGGCGCCGACGTCGAGCATATTGGCGCACGCGACATGGACGTGGCCGTCCGACAGGGCAAAAGGCAGCACCTGGCGGCGCAAGGCCACGTGCGGCGGCACGCGCAAGGCCAGGGCAGGGTCGATTTTGACCTTGTCCATGTTGAGCAGGCCCACGCAATCGGCGTCGGCCGCGAACTCGACATATTCCACACCGCACATGGCGCCCTGGCCCTCGCCCTCGCCCTCGCCGGGTTGAAACCAGACAATGCGGCCCTTGGCAAGACTACTTCCCATGGCGTTTTGATGTTAAGCTCGAGCACGGCGTCGATCGCTAGCTGAAGCTGATCCGGCGCCGCGGCGAGCAGCAGTCTCGCTCCTTTGGGGCTGACGTCCTTGAGCACGGCGGCGACATTCCTGTCCATGACAAAGGACGACGGAGACGGCGTGGTTCGAGGTGGGAACGGAGCGGTTGCGAGCGCGCCGTTCGGCGCGGCCGCGGATTGATTTGGTCCAGATTTGTTGGGTCTCGATCGTCATTGCGTGTCTCCCCGGTGCGCTCAGGCTGCCAAACCACTGTGGGTGCTTTCCAAAAGTCGAAGAGGAGTATGAGTAAGATGAAGATTAGGATTATGAAGAAGAATTAGGAGCACGAGTAAGATTAGGAGTAGGACTAATTCCCGCCGAGGAATTCCTAATCTTTATCTTCATCGTAATCCTAATCATCTTCTTACTCTTAATCATCCTCGTAATCGTACTCCTCGCCTTGGCCTACGCGTGATGCGGGTCAGGTTTCCAGCCAGCATTAGGTTGCCTCCCACCCGGCCGACGCATCATCGCCGCGCGGTCGCGCAGCACCTGCGGATTGCGGGCCAGCGTCGTGGCCGTGGTCTCCGAAATCAAATTGGCGACCCACAACCGCGCCAGATCATATTCCAGCGTCTGCATCCCTTGGCCTGTTCCCGTTTCCATCGTCGAGTATATCTGACTGCCCTTGGCATTGGCGATCAAATTGGCCACGGCCGGGTTGACCATCAGGATCTCCGACGTCACCACCCGACTGCGTTTCGGCTTGCCGGCAGCCTGCGCCGCCGGCCCGTCGGCCACCAATAAATGCTGGGAAATGATCGCCCGCAATACCAAGGACATTTGCCGCCTGATGCCCGCCTGCTCGTCGGCGGGAAACACCGACACCAAACGCTCGATGGCGCCGACGCAATCGCCGGCATGCACGGTCGTGAGCACCAGGTGGCCGGTCTCGGCGGCGGTGACGGCGGTGCGGATCGTGGCCAGGTCGCGGATTTCGCCGACAAGGATCACATCTGGGTCTTGCCGCATGGATGCGACCAGGGCGTCGTTGAAGCTGCTGGTATCGACGCCGATTTGCCGCTGATTGATAAGGCTCAGCGCGGGGGCATGGATATATTCCACGGGATCTTCGATGGTCACAATGTGGCAGCGGCGCGTGTGGTTGATCCGGTCGATCAGCGAAGCGAGCGTGGTGCTTTTGCCCGCGCCGGTCGGCCCCGAAACAACGACCAGGCCGTCTGGCAGTTCGCAAAGCTGATACAGCGCTTCGGGCATGCCAAGCTCGGTGAGCGAGCGGAAGCGATCTTCCAGACGCCTAAGAGCGACGGCGAGCTGACCCTGGCGGCGGAAGACATTAAACCGGAACCTTGTACCATCGACGGCGCTGACCGCGCCGTCCTGCGAGCCGGTGCGCTCCAGCGATGTGCGGTCGAAAGCCCGGCCGAGCTGCGCGGCCAGGGCGTCGACCTCCGCCCCGGTGATGGGGGGCAGCGTGTTGTGCGGCTCAAGCAATCCGTGTACTCGAAAATACGGCGCCAGCCCTGGCGACAGGTGCACGTCGGAAGCATCAAGGCGCACGCATTCAACCAAAAGGTCGGCAAGCAATGACCCGGCTGAAACAGGGCCGGTAGCAATGGATGTTGTCATGTCATATCGTAGAACGGAATTTATTCCGTTCGCAGTCCCACCATCAAGAACGGAATAAATTCCGTTCTACGTTAAATCCAGACGACCAATGTCCATTCTCTGACGTCGTTGCCTTGCTTGCTGGGCTTCATGGTCACGCCCAGGGGAATCGCGACCATTTCGCCGCGCGACAGCTCGACCAGGAGGTCGTGGACGCCGACGAAATTGCCGCGGAAGTGCAGTTGCCGCAGTTCCGGACTCAGGGTCGGGGTTTTCTGGGTCAGCAACTGGCCTAGTTTTTCGAGCGCCGGCGGCAGTTTGGCGGCATTGCCGGCGTCACTTTTGGCGTCGGCGATCAGCGTGAGGTTATGCGCTTTCATCAAGGTGGTGAGACTGGCGATGCGCTGAATGCGCTGCTCACCGGACGCGCAATTGCCGGCTAACACGGTCCATCTTTCCCGCGCTGCCTTTTGACCCCTCTGCAAATCCTCGATTTTGCCGGACAATTGGGTCAGCTTGAGCTCGTGCTCACGAATTTGCTGGCGAAGCTGACCGATCACCAGCGGCGCGTTTTGCTTGACCTGGTCCAACTCGACCTGCTTGGTCGCCACCTCGGCTTGCCTGGCCGTTAGTTCCTTGTGCTTGCGCACGCCGGGCCACGCGGTGTAGCACAGAGCGATCGCCAGCGCCGGCAACAGCAGTTTTATCAAGTTATCCCGATTGCTCGATGTCATTTTTATTCACCTGACCCCTTTTTGAACCACGCCTCCTTATGGCCTTGCCTTGCCGTCCACTTTGCCTGACGTCAAGCGTGGCTCGGGCATCGCGCTGGCCGTGGCGTGGAACTGGATCGAGAACGAGCACGGTCCGCCGCCCGGCACGATTTCGCCGGTCTTTTTGTGCGGCGTGTCCACCGTCCAGCCCTGCATGCGCAGACCCTGGGTGAGCTTGTGGGCAAAATCGTCCGCCATCTGCGGTTCCCAGCAATGGCCATGAATGAGCGGGCCGGCGGAGTTGTTGTCAATCTTTTCGACAACCAGATGCTCGGGGCAGCAAGCGGCGATACAGGTAAGCAGGTGTTTCATCCGCTCGCGCTGCAAGGCGAGATTGTCGGCTTGCCAGACCAGTTTCTCCTGCTCTCCAAGCTCCTTGTCGAAAACGGCCTCGCGTTTCTTGAAATCCTGCTGCAGGCTGGCTTGCTGGTCCTTGAGCTGTTTCTGGACCTTGTTGAATTCCTGGACAGGTTTGACTGCCGTTTGCAATTGCTCCTGGCAATCTTTGAGGCCGACCTGAACGACTGCGTAATGGGTCACGCAAGCGATGGCTGCACAAGCCGCGAAGGCCGCCGTGATAGCTCGCCGCTGCTTGACGGTAAGCGGCCGGCGCGGCGGACGCAGGCACGGCACCGGCGGCGCTTGGCGGCCAGTGCGATGGCCCAGGCGGTGAGCCAGGTGCGCAGGCCGGTGTCGTCGTCGAGCCGCAAAAGCTTCATGCCGCCCATGCCGAGGGGCGGCTCGATGCCGGAATCGACCAGCAATTCCTCGTGGACCGTGGCGGCGAGACCCGCACGACCCTGTTCCCAAACGGCCTGCCATTGCCCAAGCTGCGGCGCGGCATTGACGATTTGCATGCCGATGCGCCCGTCCGGCCGGTGCAGCAAACACAGCACGGCGTCAGGCCAAAGCTCGGCCCGCCTCCAGGTCTCGTCAGCGCGAACAGCCGGCAGTCGTCAGCGACATCGGCACGCCGCCCGGATGAGCGATGCCCGCCAGCCGGCTGCCGGCTTTGCTGATTGTGTCCTGGACGATGTCGAGATCGTTGTTCGAGTGTTTGCAGCAGCCAGTAAGACCGCATACCTGTGTCGGTCGGTTGCGGCACGAAGGCGACTTTTGACTCGAGGGCGCTCTGGCCGGACATCGACTCGGCCTCGAAATTGAGAGCATTGGCGAGGTCGTCTTCCTTGAGGCCGGCGGTGCGGTTGGCGGGCAGCGTCAGGGTTTGCGTCCAGAGATCGCCGTTGAGGACATAGACCTGCTTGCCCGGCGCGGGTCCGAGCGCCAGGGCGGCTTCAACCAATGTGCCATGGTCCGGCAAATTAGGGCGCTGCTGGCCCCACAGGCCTTGAATGGTGGGTGAGGAGCCGGCGGAGAAATCGGCGCGGACGATGTCCTGGCGGGTGATGAGGATGATCGTCGTGGCAGCGCGGCGTGGCATGTTGTGGTCTCAAGTCTCTAACACAAGTATCTCGACACCTGCCGGCTCGTCCGGCAGGTGAAGAAGTTCGCAGGCTAACAACCACCGGCAACCCCAGTCCTCGACCCCTGCCAGCTTGCTGGCAGGTGAAGGAGTTCACAGGCTAACAAGCACCCTCACGCCCCATCCCCGACCCCTGCCAGCTTGCTGGCAGGTGAAGGAGTTCGCAGGCTAACACCCGCCCTGGCATCGATCCTTGCAGGTGGGACTTAGCCGTCGAACTTCTTCACTTGCCAGCAAGCTGGCAGGGGTCGGGCCGAGGTGGCCGCCGTTTTTTAGCCGTCGAGCTTCTTCACCTGCCAGCAAGCTGGCAGGGGTCGGGGCGGGGGGGCCGCCGTTTTTCTAGCCGTCGAACTTCTTCACCTGCCGGGCAAGCCGACAGGGCTCGAGGCGGGTGGCCGCCGTTTTTCTAGCCGTCGAACTTCTTCACCTGCCGGGCAAGCCGGCAGGGGCCGACTCTGTCAGGGAGTATTAATGTAAAGATCCCTCGTTTGTGTGCCCGGCTGCAATATCAGCCGCACGATTCTGCTCATGTTCGTAGTCCCCGTTTGATAAGCACGAATGGTGCGTGGGCCTGCGGTTGTGGTAATGGAGTACGTGACCACACCGCCGCCGGCAGGAATTGTCGGAGTGGAAAGCGTTTCCACCGCGAATGATCCGCTGCTCCAATTCGGTCCGAATAGTTTCACCTGCACAGCCGAGGTAGGATTGGCTGGCGGAATTCCTGCAGCGGCACTGGCGCTTACGAGATAGATATTTCCCGTAACCGTGGCGGTCACAAGGTCAACTGCCGACGTCGTGCCCGGTTGGGACTGCAGCATGACACTGGTCGGTGTGGCATAACCCGAGCCGGCTGTGCCGAAATTCGCGCCTCCAGAGGTGACAATCTGGATCGGTTGCCCCGCCGTGCTGATCGCGGTCCCGTTGGACAGGAAAAGTGCCGCTGGATTGGTCGCCGTGATGCTCAGCGGGTTGCCCCAACCATCAGTGAGCTGCGTGCTGCCCGGCGGAAGCTGCAGGTAGGGTCCCCGCCAACCTGCGTAAACGGTGACGGAGGAATCGGACGTCGGAAAAGAGGTGAAAGTCGGCAAGCTGTTCGGATTCGACCACAACTCGTTCAACGTAAGCGCCCCGGTCGCATCCACCGTGGCGACAGGCAGCCGTCCAATATCGGCGACAAAACCGGTGATAAGCGGCGTGCCGTCGGGCTCACGTTGTCCGGCGGGGCCGACGATGGCATTCTGGATGTTTTGCAATGTGCGCTGCGTCGCGTCGAAGCGAGCCTGATCGGCCAGGTTTCCGGTTGCTTGCACGGCGATGGTGGTCAGGATCACAAGGATCACCAGAACGACCAGCAGTTCGATGAGCGTCAGAGCGGGCCGTGCATTTGTTAAGCGCGAACTAGCGTCACGCGCTCCGCTGCGCGTCGCGGCTAAACAATCATGTAAATACCTCATCTCGCTCACCTTTGCGGAAACAAATTCGAGACATACGGATCAGGCACATTCAGGAACACCACCAGGTTGGTGCCGCGGTAGGAGGGAAGAAGCTCCATCGGGGTTAGCCAGCCGTTGCTGTTGGCCGTGATCGCGTAGACGTTCTGGTTTGACGGCCCGGCAGATACCAATCGCACATTTTGAGCGAGGAGTGCGATTTGTTGATACTGCGAAAGTGGAGGCGAAAAGGAAGAAACGGTCGACGCCGCCGGCCACTGCAGCACTATGGGGTTTCCCCAACCGTCAAGCTGTGCAGGGTCGGTCGGTGACACGTAGTAGGGCGCAAAAGAGTTACCGGGCGAATTTGTGAACGTGCCTGTCCAACCGGCTAAATATGGTCCGCGCCAACCGAGCCTCGTCTGCGGATTGAAACTCTGCACTGGCTGCAGCCCTTGGCTATCAAAAGACGGTTGGATGATCAAATCCCGCAAGTAATTTGGTACTCCCGTGGTGTTGGTAGTCCCGAATTGCGCCGCGAATTGCGCGTTGTAGGTGCCAACACCCTTCATATCTAGCCCATAGGCCGCGATGGCATTCTTGAGCGTTTGCATGCTGGCGCGCGTGGTGCTGTAGCGGGCGTCGGCCTTCACGCCGCTTAGTAGCGGCACGACCAGTCCCGCCGTCGCGACCAGGATCGCGAGCACCACGACAAGCTCGGCAAGAGTCATTCCCAGGCGTTTCACTTGTTTGCCACCCATAGTGTCAATCCTGCTTCTTGACACGGTCATAGTAATCGGCCAATTGGCCGTCGGTGCCGTAAACGCCGTTGGTCTGAAAACTGACGGCACCCACAAATACGGCACGTGTCAGCGGCGTGGGATTGATGCCACTACCGGCGCCGTTGCCACTAGCAGTGCGGAACACCAGACCGTACCGACAATACACGTTGGTCGCGCTATCAGGCGCGAATTCACCGAAATGCACCGGGGCGTCGGTCACAACCCTGCCGATGGCATTCGTTTGTTTGCCAAAGCCGAATACTACATAAGTGCCGCCGGGGAGCATAGTCGGGTCAAGCTTCACAATGCCGTTTGGGCCTTCCACGAAAGTATTGAGCAATGAGGCCACGGTCGTCTGGTTCGCAACGAGTGTTTGCGTGTTAACTGCTCCGCTACTAGCGTAGGAATAGGGGTTGAAGGTTGGCGTGAACGTGGTCGGTTGAGTGCTACCGGTGTCGGCCAAGGTTGCCACAGTTGTAATACCGACAGCGTTCAATGCCGCGACGTCAGAGGCGCTTAACGTGTACATCTGGACCGTCGCAGATCCCCCCGTCGGCGTATAGTTCGGCAAATACGAAAGGACACTCGATGACCCGACCAGATTATCCAACACGTTGGGGTAAAGGTCATATGTCTGGTAGTAAACCTGAACCATCCTATTCACTTCGTTGATGTTGGTCGCGCCGACGGAAGTGTGGGCCCTTCCCAGCATGTTAGGCAACAGAGGAATGAGGATGCCCGCCACCGCGACCAGGATCACGAGGACGACGATCAATTCCAGCAGCGTCAAGCCGCGGCGGCGAGGGCTGGTCAGATTCAACGGCATTGACATTGTGCAAAACTCCAGGGTGATACCGGAAATTACCGCGTGGGGGCCAGGGATACTAACCCGAAGCGTAAGCGACGGGTTGCGATTTACCTCGCTTACGCTTCGGGTTGGTGTGGCGGACTCGGCGGCTCCGATCCCGCGCCGTTTTTTGACGACTTCTTCCTTTTCCTTCGCAATGCCACCAAGGCGGCGATGCCCAAAACCAAGACGATTCCGCCAACAATTTGGACGGTCAGGCCCCATTCCTTCAGCCAATTCTCAACATCAATGTCCAAAGACGCGGCAAACAGTGTTCGCATCATCGGCGTCGTCCCTCGCGGATTCCACTGGGCAACCGCGTGTCGCTCATCAATGGAGTTGGCTCTTGAAGTCGCCCTCGCCCTCGCCCTTCAAGAGCCGATTCCGGTTTACGTCCTTGCACCAACCAGCCGACGGCATTACGAGCCGCTGACCGTGGTGACATCGTCCCAGTACGACTTGATGGCGTCGTCCCCCGTCGTGAGCGTGCTGCCGAAGCGGAACACCTTGACAAACTTGCACCGGCCAAAATCGACAATGTTGAAGTTGGTGGTGACACCGGTGCCCGAATTGGTGGTATTGCCGGCGATAGCCGAATTCGACAACCCGCTCACACCGCTGGTCTGGAACACCACGCCATAGCGGGCATAACTTCCTGTGGGGCTCGGATCGAGGGAGAATTTGTCGAAGAAGTTGGCGCCGACATTCGCGGTGCCGGTGCCGACGAGGCTGCACCGTTTGCCGAGGCCAAAGACGATGTACCAGCCCGTGCCAGGGACAGTTGCCGTGCCGTCAGTGGTGGAAATCGTCGAGTTATCCGCAAGTCCCAGCATCTGTTGGCCAACTGCCGTGAGGTACGCCACAGTTATGCCGGCCTTGACCGTCAAGCGATCTGCCGCCCGATCATTGGTGGGGTACGGATTAAATGTGTCGCTGTAGGAATTAAACCCGCTACCACCTTGTGCCGTGGACAAGGTGGTTGCAGTGCTGTTGCTCATTTGTTGAATCGAACCAATGCCGCCGCCTGTCAGCGCGCTCGCCTGACCAGTCGTAAGCGTGGTGGTAGCGAGTGCTGGACCCGAATTGCCCGTAGCGGTAGTAAACCCGCCGACATAAGTCGCATTGGTGCCGGTGCTCGAGTCAATCAGCGAATCCCAGTCATAGGGGTATTGCGAGGTCATTGCCTCGTACATTTGCACCCATTTGTAGATTTCGCTGTCGTTGGTGGCGCGAGCGGAAGTCTCGCCGCGCCCAATAACGCCGGGCAGGATCGGGATGATAATGCCAGCCAGCGCTATCAAAATCGCCATCACCACCACCAATTCCACGAGCGTCAAACCGCGTCTTTTAGCCGTCAAGCGGCGAAGGGTAACAGGGGACATACCAGAATCTCCGGGAAAAAGGCGAAAAAGGGTCGCAGGGAAATTTCAGGCTATCCTAGTTGTTTCGCCTTTTCAACAAGATTCCGAAGAATTTTTTCGCCACACGGGCTGCGGAGGCCGAAAAGTAGGTCCCGCTTGCCGAGCGGGACCTGAGCCTACCGTTGGTCCAGGTCCCCCTCGGCAGGTCCCGCTCGGCAGGTCCCGCTCGGCAGGTCCCGCTCGGCAAGCGGGACCTACTAAGCGGGACCTGCGGCGACCTACTAGCTGCCGCCGGTCTGCAACTGATAGGCGTTCTGCAATTCATCTTGAATGTTGCCGATCCCGGTGTCGTGGATCGGGGCCACGCCGACCAGGCGCGCCTGCGTCAGGGTGATGGCGGGGTTGGATTCGGCAATCTGGTAGATGGCAACGAGACGCTCGTAGCCATACTCGGGATTCAAGGCCGGCTGGTCGCCAAAGTGGACCGGCGGCGTCTGTATGGTCTTGCCGACGAGGCTAGAGCGCTGGCCGACGCCCAGTAAGACGTACAGGCCAGTCGGCGATAAGTTAAGCGTGGCCGCTTTTGTGGCAGCCGCGCTACTCGCCGTTGGATCGAGTACCGCTAACACCAAGCCAGTTGCGACCGGAGTACTCGCCGTACCAAGACCTACGGGTGGATTGGTGTAGTAGTTAAAGGTCGGGTCAAATCCAGGACCATTCGGGCTGGCGGCTATCCAGGCATTGGTGCCCGGATTGGCGATCATCGTCTGCACGGAGGTAATGCCAACGCCGGTCAGCATGGCGACGTCCGATTGTCCAGACGGATTTCGAGCGTTTGTTCCAGTTAATGTGTAAGCTGAAACCTCTCCATTGGCCATTCCGTTGCCCTGACTGGGCGGCCAAACGACCCCATTGTAGGTCTGGCCCGAACCGGCCAGGTAATTGATCAGGGTTTTGCCGTCGGTCAACGAATCGAAATCCTTCGGCTGCTGACCGTACATCGCCTGATACGAGCCGATGGCTTTGCACAGTTCGCCCATGTTGGTGGCGCACGTCGACGTATGGCCCCGCGTCAGCATGCTCGGCATCATTGGCACGAGAATCCCGGCCAAGGCGATCAAGATCAACATCACCACGATCAGTTCGATCAACGTCAAGGCGGGGCGGGGAGTGCGGGGCGGTGGAATGTGAAGCATTGCAAGTCTCCTGGCGCGCCTGTGTTACAAGTGACATACTTGGATTACAAAACACTCCGTGTTTTACGTTGTATAACTACATAAAGTACAACGTAATACCTTGATGTCAAGAAAGATTTTGGAAAAAATGGTTTTTCAGGGTCAACCCAGACAGGCGCCGGATGCCGTAGAGGGCATGCGACTTGAAAGTGCAAGGAACAAACCAGGCGAAAGCGTCGTCCTAAACAGAGGCGGGCAAACAACTGTCTTCAAGCAACTTGGGATGTGCGACAACGCCAACCACATTCCATTGAAAACCGCCACCTCACCCTTTAGAGTCAATTTGGATGGACACCGCGTTATTATTCTTTGTTTTTTCCGGCGTTTCGCTGGCCTCGCCGCGCGGATGTGCTCATCCTCCCTTCGAAAGGAACGCCACGTGGCTCCTCCAACCAGTGCAAGAAATCGACGCCTCGCCCGCAACCAACATCGCGGCAGGACACGGCTTCAGGTCGAATTGCTTGAATCCCGCGATTTGCCTTCCGCAATCAATCCAGGCTACATCGTCTACAACCAGGGCGGCGGCGCGACACCGCTGACAACCGCCGGCCCGATCGGTTACACCCCCGCGCAGCTCCGGCAAGCCTACGGCATCAACGACGTCTCGTTCAACGGCACGGCCGCTACTGGCGCTGGCACGACGATTGCCATCGTCGACGCTTACGATGACCCCAACATCGCCACCGATTTGAAGACCTTCGACGCTGCCTTCGGCCTGCCAAACCCCACCCTCACCAAGGTGAACCAGACAGGCGGCAGCACCTTGCCGGTGGAGAACGCCGGCTGGGACGGCGAGATCGCCCTGGACGTGGAATGGGCCCACGCCATTGCTCCCGGGGCTAACATTCTGCTTGTGGAAGCGACGAACCAAAACCCCTCCAACCTGGAAGCTGCCGCTGCTTTCGCTGCCACCCAGCCCAACGTGGCGGTCGTGTCCATGAGTTGGGGCTTCGATGAAACCAGCTCGGAGAAGAACACCGACGCCGATTTCTTGACTCCCAGCGGGCATCAAGGCGTCACTTTCGTTGCCGCCGCCGGTGACAACGGCGCTCCTCCTATCTACCCGGCGATCTCCCCAAACGTGGTTTCCGTCGGCGGCACAACACTGAACCTCGACGCCAACGGCAATATCACCAGCGAGACGGGTTGGATTTACAGCGGCGGCGGCGTCAGCGCTTACGAAACACAGCCGAGCTTTCAGAAAGGGGTGGTGACGCAAAGCACCACGATGCGGACCAACCCGGACGTTTCCCTGGACGCCGATGAGGACACCGGCGTGGCCGTTTGCGATTCCATCAACAACTCCGCATCCGCCCCCTGGGACCAGATCGGCGGCACAAGCATCGCGGCGCCGCAATGGGCCGCCATCATCGACATTGCCGACCAGGGCAGGATCTTGAACGGGTTGTCGACGCTGAACGGCGCCACTCAGACGCTGCCGGCGCTTTACTCACTGCCTTCCGTCGAATTCCACGACATCACCAGCGGCACGAGCCTCGGCAGCCCGCAGTACTCCGCCGGTCCGGGCTACGACCTGGTCACCGGCCTCGGCACGCCGGTCGCCAATTTGCTGATCCCCGCCCTGGTGGGCCTGGCCGTCGCGTCCAGCACGCCTGCTCAAGACGCTTACGTCACCACACCGCCGAGCAGCTACACGATTTTGTTTTCCTCCCCCATCAATGCGTCCGCCCTGCAGGCCAGCGATTTCACCGTGAACGGCAGCTCTGCAACCAGCGTGTCTCTCAATGCGGCGGACACGACTGCCACCTTCTCGTTCAAGGTGAATCCCGTCGGCACACCGGGTCTGCAAACGATGAGCATTGCCAATGGGGCCATTTCCCTGCTAAGCAATGCCTCGGTCACAAATTCCGCATTCAACGGCACATTCTATTACGACGCTCTGCCCCTGCAGATTGTCTCCACCAGCCCGGCGGCGGGCGGCGTCTTCACCCTGCCTGGCCCATTCACCTACGATGTCACCTTTAATCAGGCTCTGGACCCGAACTTGATTCAGACCAGTTCCCTGGCGCTTTCCGGTCCAGCGGGCGCCACCGTGACCGGCGTCACCTTGATCAATGGCAATTCCACCGCCGAGTTCACCATCAATGCCACGTCCAGCGCCACGCTAACCGCGACCATCGTCGCCGGGGGTGTCGATGACGTCTATGACGACCCCAACCCCACGGCCTTTACCAATACCTATTTCGTCGAATTCGCCACGGCGGCTTTTCCCACGCTGACAGCAGTGCAGCCGCCAGGCTCGGAGGTTTACAGCGGTTCGATGTCAGCGGTGATCGGGCCGGTTGGCTATACCAGCAACTACACCATCGACATTGATGCGGGGCAGCATTTCTCGGTGGTGGTTCAGCCATCGAGCGGCACCTTGGAGCCGACCGTATCGGTGCAAAACCCCAGCGGCACGGTACTCGCCACGGCCTCGGCCAGCGCCGCCAGCGATGACGCGGTGATCGAAAATGTGTCCGCGACGACTACCGGAGTCTACACCGTGACCATTGGCGGCGCGGGCTCGACCACGGGTCCGTACTCCGTGCAAATCGTGCTCAACGCGGCCCTGGAGGAACAGAGTTACAACGGACCCACCGACAACACCGTCGCAACGGCCCAAGACCTCGACCCGAGCTTCAACAACCTGGGCGGATCGGTAAGCGAGGCCAGCGCGCTCGGCCAGGTCACGGGCACCGCGCTGCCGACCCACGTTTACAACCTCGACGGAACCTACGCGGACTCCCTCGGCGGACCGGCCATCGTGCCCGCGGGAGGCACGCTGGGACCCAACGGCTACTCATTCTCGTTCAACCAGGGACCAAGCGTGAGCAGCGCCCTCAGCTCCGCCAGCACATATTCCATCGAGATGGAATTCAGCCTGAATAACATCGGCAGCTACCGGAAGATTTTGGATTTCGATGACCTGAATTCCGGCAACGGGCTTTTCGAATATGACGGCTACCTCCAGCTCTATCCCCTGACAACCATTTCGGGGTTTGTGCTGACAGCCAACCAGAGTTACGACCTGGTGGCGACCCGCAACGCCGCGACCAATGTGTTCACTGTTTATGTCGACGGCGTGCAATGCCTCAGTGTCACGGATTCAAGCGACTATGCGGTGTTTACGGGCACCAACGACATCATCAATTTTCTGCGATCCGACGGTGTGTATCCCGGAGAGGATTCACCTGGCGTGCTGGAGCGCGTGCGTATCTTCAGCGGCGTGCTAACGGCCACGCAAGTCCTGGAGCTTTACAACGGCGGCGCCTTGCCCAACGGCACAGGGCCTGATATTTACAGCGCTACCTTCGGCACCGGTGACACGCTCAGCGCCGCGGTCACGGCTCTCAACACGGGAACGCTCACCCTCACCATCGAAAACGCCAGCGGCACAACACTTGCCACCGGGACCGCCGGGCCGACCAACGTCGGATTGCTGGTCAACAATTACACGGCCCCCGCCGCCGGAGTGTACTATATCGCTGTAGCGGGCACGGCCGGCACCAACTACAGCCTGGTTGTGACCCACAATGCCGTCTTCGACTCTGAGCCCAACGACTCGTTTGCCACGGCTCAGGCTCTCGGAAGTGCGTTGGGCGCGGTCGGCGCCATCTCCGGGCCGACGCCAAATAATAACTGGTATTCGATCAATGTGACCAGCACGGCAAACGACTTGATCCTTACCACCAGCACTCCGGCAGACGGGCCAGGCGAGTTCGATAATCAGTTGTTCCCTAACCTGCAGCTTTATAGTCCGGCGGGCAGCAACGGCACGTTGGTCGCCTCGGGCACTTTGCTAGCTGACGGCCGCAACCAGACCATTCAATACCAGCCCACCACCACAGGTATCTATCGCATCGACTTATCCGGGGCCTCGGGCACCACCGGCGAGTATTTCCTGTCGGCCGGCATTGTCGTACCCAACGCGGCGACGCATTTTGTCGTCGCCGTCCCAGGCACGGCCACGGCGGGCAACCCATTCATTGCCACAGTCACTGCCCTCAGCTCCAACAACAACACGTCCTCGGGTTACGCCGGCACGGTCCACTTCACCAGCAGCGACAGTCAGGCCGTCCTGCCTTCCAATGCCACACTGACCAACGGCAGCGGTTATTTCATTGCCATCTTGAACACATCGGGCCTGCAAACCTTGACCGCGACCGACACCGCGAGCACCAGCATCACCGGCAGTGCTGTCACCACCGTGAACACGGCGCCCGGACCGGCCACTCACTTCACCGTCAGTGCCCCCGCGGCCACCAACGCTGGCACGCCCTTCGTCGTGGTTGTGACCGCGCTGGACCAATTCAACAACACGGCCACTGGCTATACGGGCAGGGTCCACATCAGCAGCAGCGATCCGCAAGTCGGCTTGCCGGTCGATGCCACGCTGACCAACGGCATCGGTTATTTTGGCGTCGTGCTAAAAACGGCCGGCGTTCAAACTCTTACCGCCACGGACACGGCGGCCGGCAGCATCGTCGGCACCAGCAACGCGATCATCGTCAACGGCCTGGCTGCCAGCCATTTCGCCGTCGCTGTCCCCAGCAATGCCATTACAGGCATTCCTTTCAACTTCACGGTGACCGCCCTTGACCCCTTCAACAACCTCGCGCCTGCCTACGCCGGCACCGCCCAATTCACGAGCAGCGACAGTGCCGCTACGTTGCCCGCCATCACCACGCTGAGCAATGGCGTGGGGATCTTCAGCGCGACCTTCATGACTCCAGGCAATCAAACTCTCGCCGCAACCGATGTAGTTTCGGCCAGCATCGCCGGCATCAGCAACACCATCGTTACCAGGGGTTTGACCGTCAGCAGCCTGACCCCCACACCCACCGGCTTCGTCGCCACCTTCGACAAGCCCTTCGTTGCCTCGGATATCAACCTCTACGACTCCGCCAGCGGCGGCGGTGTCGACGACGTGCTGCTTACCGGCCCCAATTCGCCGCAGATTTCCTTCCACGGCTCGGTGATCATCGACCCGAGCGATCAGACAATCACCTTTGTCAAAACCAGCAACTTCACCGGCGTCAATTTCAATCCAGGGAGTGGCGTGCTTTCGGCCGGCACGTATACCGTAACTTTCCGAAGCGCGTCCAACGGCTTCGTGGACAGCCTCGGCGCGCCGCTCGACGGCCTGGACAACGGCAACGCGGCCGGCAGCAATTATGTTGCGACTTTCGTGGTGACGGCACCGCCGGTGGTTGTCGGCATCCCGGCCTTCGCGCGCGGGCCCGACAGTGTTGATGCGATTAATCTGCCCAACAGCGCGACTACTGGCATTCCGGTCAATGTCAGTGTCGGCATTGGCATAACGTCCGGCACGTTCACTTTGCAATACAACCCGGCGCTGTTGAGCATCACGGGCACCGTTGTCAACACGGCGCTCACCGGCGCTTCGCTGTCGCTGGACGCGGCCTCCACGCCGGGCACTGCCATCCTGGACTTCAACTCCCCGACGGGTCTGACGCAAACCGCGTTCCTACGCCTGGGCGGTTTGGTGGCGACGGTACCGGCCACGGCGAACTCGCTTTACCGATCCAAAGCGCTCTTGCACTGGAGCGGTATTACGCTCAACGGCGGGTCCATTGCCGCCGCGGGCGATGATTCCGTGGAAGTCGTGGCCTACCTCGGCGATGCATCGGGGTCGGCCAACGGCAGCTTGAGCGCCGGCGATGCGTCGGATATCGCCCAGGTGGCAACCAGCCTAAGCACCAATCCCGCCCTGGGCACGTTGAGCGGATTCTCGGCCTTTCCGTTGGCCGACCCGGTGATCATTGCTGACATCGAGAACACCGGCGTGGTCAGCTCAGGTGACGTCACGCTGCTGAACTCCGTGTTGGCGGGCACGCCGCGTTCGCAGATACCCACGATTCCGACCAATGTGGCAATTACCGCTTACGGACCCGATCCGGTGCTAGCCATCCCGGTCACCTTCACCGCGTTGCCTGGCGGGACGGTGGTGGTGCCGGTCAACATCGACACGGCCAGGCCGGTGGGCAGCACTGGGGCGACCGAAGCCATATTGGCACTGCAGTACAATCCACAGGTGTTCAGCGTATCGGCGGCGGACGTGCAGGCGGGTTCGCTGACTGCTGGTTGGCAGTTGACGACGGAGGTGAATGACCAAACGGGCGAGATCGGCATCGACATTTTCAGCACCACGCCGATTGCGACGACGGCGTGCGGAAGCCTGGTGACTATCACCCTGGAGGAAATAGTGGGCAGTGGGCAGTGGGCAGTGGGCAGTGATGCTGGGGCAGCGGTTTTCATGCCCCCCATTTCCCTAGTGAACCAAGTTGACCCGACAGGCCAACGAGTGTTTACGACGACAGTGGCGGACGGCAATGGTGCGTTCGTTCTGCACTACAACAGTGAGCAGTGGACAGTGGGCAGTGGGCAGTTAGCGGGTGCCGACGGCCCCGTTGCAATTGACGAAGCTGTCGCCGACGCTCAATTCACTGCCCATAGCCCACTGCCCACAGCCCACTCCTATATGGATTTGGAGTTTCTGGTAGTACAGCGCGGTGTCCTGGCCGAGCCGGCTGACGATTTGAACTCGAATGCACCTGACGTCCTACCGCTAGAAATTTGGGATTTGGCTTTGTTGGCTGTGCCCGGCGCGGTCAATCAACAGTGGGACGAAACTCAGACGCTTCCTGACCTGGCGTCACCAATGGCGGACATGGGGTTGGAGAATCTGGCACAATCGCCAGGCGACAAGCTTTTGGACGCGGCGACCGGGCAATCGTCTTGAGTTGATTGCTGCCTGCCTGCTGAATATGTTTGTCATCGAAGCCACTTGTCAAACGCGGACCCTCCTCCCCTGAACCGAGGTCACCATGAACCGATTGCGCTTTCCCCGTTTCTCCACTCCCGCAGCGCTGCTCCTGACGGCAAGCTGCCTGCTGCTATGCCCATCCTCGCCCGCTCAGGACAAAAGCGTCCGTCCCGGCATCAACGACGCGTTCAAAGAAGCGGACCTCAAGAAATACCTCGCCACCTTCGAGGGCGAGAGCCGGGAAATTGCCGCCCAGCGCAAAGAGATCGTCAAGCAGTGCAAGCTCAGGCCGGGCCTGGTCGTCGCCGACGTTGGGGCGGGCACCGGGCTGTTCATGCGCCTGTTCGCCGCCGAGGTCGGGGACAAGGGCAAGATTTTCGCCGTGGACATCACGCCGACCTTTTTAGATTACATCCGCCAATCCTGCAAGGACGCCGCCATCGCCAACGTCGAGACCATCCTTTGCACTGACAAATCCACCGAGCTCAAGGCCGTGTCGGTGGATTTCGTTTTCATCTGCGACACCTACCATCATTTCGAGTTTCCGCAGCGCACGATGGACTCGATCCACAAAGCCCTCAAACCGGACGGCCAGCTCGTGCTGATCGACTTCCACCGCATCGTTGGCAAGAGCACGCAATGGACGTTAGACCATGTCAGGGCAGGGCAGGAGGTGTTTGTGCAGGAAATTGTCACCTCGGGGTTCCGCGTCGTTGGTGAGGAGAAGTTCCTTAAGGATAATTATTTCGTGCGCTTCGAGAAAAAATGACCGACCTTGCCCGGGCTATGGTGCTGCACGCCGGATTTGGCTATGGGCGGATAGCAAACTGCGGTAGAATGGCAGCGACGGATTGCCGAGTTGGCTCATCGGGTTTTATGCCAGGAGCGAGGGCGATTTGCATGTCCATCGACATCATGACACGAGCGACACTCGATGACCTTCATCGTGTCGAGGGTAAAGCCGAGTTGGTCGGGGGAAGGATCGTGCATTATATGCCCAGCGGAGATTTGCCTAGCAGTGCGGCGTTTGAAATTGCGATCTCCCTGAGAAATCACCAGAAGGCGACCGGACGCGGCAAGGCCTACGCCGACGGCGTCGGTTACACGGTTGCCGAACTCCCGTCTGGCCGTGAGTCATTTTCGCCGGATGCGTCGTTATACGACGGACCGCATCCTGTAAATAGGATGCGTTTTATCATCGGCGCCCCCCATTCGCGGCGGAAGTGCGCAGTGAAAATGACCACGGCGAGGTAGCGGAAGCCGAAATGGAAGCGAAACGCGCGGACTACTTCGCCGCCGGCACGCTTGTATTGTGGGACGTCGATCCCAAGGCAAAAACCGTCGCGAAATACACTGCGACAACGCCTACGCAGCCGACAGTTTTCCTCCTGGGTGAGATCGCGAATGCCGAGCCTGCGGTGCCGGGGTGGCATATGGATCTAAACGACATCTTCTCAACGTAGGCCAGTGGATATACGCAACCTGTGGCTCCAAAATAAACGATGGCCAAATATACTGCCCAGTCGCGTCACCATGTGTACTTGAACGGGCACGCCGCGAATTCGGCAAGACAGCCAGGAAAAAGCAGGTTCTTGCCAACCGAAGGTGGACAAAAATTCACAGACGACGTGGTTGCATTGGCGGGTCCTCCAGTAATTCAAGGTAATGGCAGGCTGAAATACGAAGTTCGGGATTTGGGTAGAACGGTGGGTTATGATCGAAACGGGAACTTGGCGAGGGGTGGGATTGTCATTATTGAGGGACCTCACCCCGCCCATTGGTCAACATTCGTGCCTAATGAAGTCGTGACTCAACATCCGTGGTAAGCTATGTCATCAAAAACCCAGAAAAAAGCAAAGACAAGTCGGGTCGTTCACGCCGCCTTAGGCACGGAACCTGACTATTCGGTCAAGTTCACAGACCAAGTCAGGGCGTTACAGCGGGTCATTGCCGACGCTCTCTCGGCTCCCGTGGAACACGACGACGATATGAACTACAGTTCTGCTCAGAAGCTTGTGGTTTGGCTGGACAGAGGATGCCGTCCCATCGCTCCACGCGACCCCAAATCGGCCTATCGACTGATTGACTTGGTGAGTTCAAGAGGGCGGTTTTTCACCTTCATCACGCTGGGCTTGTCGGCCTTGACAGCTGGATGGAAGGAAAACGGTGTTGCGAAACCAAAGCAACAATGGGGTCTGCTCGCGAGCGCAAACCTGCCGGACGCGATCAAGGGCCTTCAGCACCACATAGCGTTGGTAATGGAATCGCATTGTTATACTCTGCTGGATGATTCCGTTCTTTCCCAGGAGGCAATGGGGCACCTGACACAACTCGATGGAAAGCCCGCCACTGTGTTCGAAATCCTCTTTAGTGAGGTTTACTAGCACATTGGGTTGCCTCTGCGAGACACATTAGGCGCTTTGGGCACCGCGTGTCTCTGGGCAATCCAGGTCAAGTTTGCCGATTGCGCAGCCCCTTTGGCGCTGCAAACGACTTTTTCCGGCCTCGACAGCTGCCCTTTCTTGCTTATCAGCGTGTACATTTCTGACGGTGGAAATCGTCCTTGTTCCAGGGCATGAGGTCGTGGTGCACCGATTTTACCTGCTTTCGCTGGTTTGCCTCCTGACGATTTGTCTGCCGGGCTGCATGCTCATCAACACGCACTCGTCCAGCGCCTCGATGCCTGCCGTCGGGGGATTGACGTTCGTCGCCGACGGCTCCGGCGATCTGCGTCAAGTTGCCGACGCCCTGGGGATCGTCGTGGCTGATGCCCACGCTCCAATGGGCGTTGAACGCGTTAAGTGGTCCTACGGCAAGGGTGCGATTTTCCCCGACCTCTACAATAACGACCACCATCAGGCGGCAGGCAAGGCCCTGGCCAATCAGATTGTGGCCTATCGCAAAGACCATCCCAATGACCGCATCTGCCTGGTTGGCTACAGCTCCGGCGCTAGTATCACCCTGGCGGCAGCCGAGCACTTGCCTCCGCAGACGATCGACCGCTTTGTTCTTCTTTCACCGACTGTCGCGGCCCGCCACGACTTGCGGCCGGCGCTGCGGGCCAGCCGTGAAGGCATCGACGTGTTCGACAGTAAGTGGGACTTGATCAGCATGGCAGCCCTGTTCGTGATGGGCACCGGCGACGGCGTGGGCCAGCAGGTTGCCGGCTGGCGCGGATTTGTTCAGGTGGGGGATACCCAGGAAGACGCGCAACTGTACAAAGGACTGCGTCAGCATTTCTGGGAAGGACCGGAACAATGGGCGGGGCACGACGGCAGTCACTTCGGCTGCTGCAACAAAGAATTCCTCCGCGCTCAGGTCTTGCCGAGGGTGCTGGGGAAGCAATAGCTCGAAAGGCATTGGCATGACCCCACCGCATCCGATCGTGTTTCTCCTCGATGTCGACAACACCCTCCTCGACAACGACGCCGTGGCCGCCGATCTCAAACGCTACCTGACCCGGGTCTTCGGGGCGGAGCGGCAAGCGCGCTACTGGGTCCTGTTTGAGGAACTTCGCCGGGAGCTTGGCTACGCCGACTATCTCGGCGCCTTGCAGCGTTACCGGGTGGAAAATCCCCATGATCCCCAGCTGCTCAAGGTCTCGTCTTTCCTGGTGGATTATCCCTTCGCCAACCGGCTTTTTCCGCAATCGCTGGACGTCATCGAGCGCCTCAATACCTTTGGCCCGACCGTCATCCTGTCCGACGGCGACGTGGTGTTTCAACCCCGCAAGATCGAACGCTCGGGCCTTTTGGAGGCTGTCCAGGGCAGAGTGCTGATTTACATTCACAAGGAGCACGAACTCGACGATGTCGAGCAAAAATATCCCGCCAACCATTACGTCCTCATCGACGACAAGCTGCGGATTTTGTCGGCCGTCAAGAAGGTATGGGGGCCACGGCTGACGACGGTGTTCCCACGTCAGGGCCATTACGCGCGGGACGAGAAAACGACCGCGGCCTTTCCCCCCGCCGACATCACCATCGAGCGCATCGGCGATTTGCTGCCGTACGATTTGCCGGCATTCGTCTAAAGTAGTAGGCACACTCCGCGTGCCGTTGACGGCGCAAACGGCACACGGAGTGTGCCTACTACTTTGGCGATTTTGCCATATCAATAGCACAAAGGAGCAAACCCATGAACATCGGCTATGACCAACCGCTTTATGTGCTGCCGTTCGACCATCGCGGCTCATTCCAGACCAAAATGTTCGGCTGGAAAGGCACGTTGACGCCGGAGCAGACGGCCGAGATCGCGGCCACCAAGCGCGTGATCTACGACGCCTTCGTTGCCGTGGTCGCCGGCGGCCTGGCCAAGGACAAGGCCGGCATTCTCGTCGACGAGCAATTCGGCGCCGCCATCCTGCGTGATGCCGCCAAGAACGGCTACTTTACCGCCTGCCCCGCCGAGAAGAGCGGCCAGGACGAATTCGACTTCGAATACGGCGAGGATTTCGGCAAACACATCGATGACTTCAACCCCACTTTCTGCAAGGTGCTGGTGCGCTACAACCCCGAAGGCGATAGAGCGCTCAACCAGCGCCAGGCAACCCGGCTCAAGCGGTTGGCGGACTACTGCCACACGACAGGCCGTAAATTCATGTTCGAGCTGCTGGTGCCCGCGGAACCGGCCCAGCTAACCAAGGTCGGCGGCAACAAGAAAAGATTCGATGCCGAGTTGCGGCCGATGCTGATGGTGCAGACGATTCACCAACTCCAGGATGTCGGCATAGAAGCCGATGTGTGGAAGATCGAGGGGCTGGACCACCGTGAAGACTGTGCCAGAATCGTTGACGCGGCTAGGCGGGGGGGCCGCGATAAGGTGGGCTGCATTATCCTGGGCCGCGGCGAGGACGACAAAAAAGTCCGCGAGTGGCTGGCGGTTGCGGCCCCGGTGCCAGGATTCATTGGTTTCGCGGTGGGGCGGACCACGTTTTGGGATCCACTGATCGATTGGCGCAGCAACAAGATCACCCGCGAAGCCGCGGTGGCGGAGATTGCCAGGCGCTACAAGGAATGGGTCGCCATCTTCGAGAAGGCGCGGCCGGCAAAGTAGCACAGGCTTCCAGCCTGTGCTGTGCGCGAATCGCACAGGCTGGAAGCCTGTGCTACAACAAGGAACGCTCATCATGCAGCATCTTGCACCCATGCTTCGCCAACGGGTGGCCGGCGCGGCCTTGCTGCTGGCCTGCGCACTCGCCGTGCTGATGTTCGAGCCGCCGTCAGGAAAAAGCCAGGCCCCCGTTGGTAAAGCCCCTCCCACCCCTCGGATCACGCGGGTCTCGCCGCCGGAGGCCAAGGGTGCCGTTGAAGTTTCAGTCGCCATCAATCCGACCAATCCCGACCACATGATCGCCGTGTCGATCGCCCAAATCAAGCAGCATCCAGGCATCAGCGATTTCGCCTACGTCACCACCGACGGCGGCCGCACCTGGCAGGTCGCGCCTTGTCCAAACCCGAACAAACGCCGCCAGGGCGACGACGTGATCACCTTCACGCCCGACGGCCTGGCGATTCACACTTTCATTTCCTTCGACGGCAATTACGCGGCCAAGCGGCCGGCCAAAGCCAATAGCGGCATCATCACCTCCAGCTCCAAGGACGGCCTGACCTGGGCGGCGCAGGTGCCCGTGGTCGATCACGTCAACATCTCCACCCCGTTTGAGGACAAACCGTGGATCAAGGCCGACTTCAGCAAGGATTCCAAGCACCGCGGCAATCTCTACGTCGCCTGGACGAAGTTCGATGTTTATGGCAGCAAAGCCCCGGAGCACAAGACTCACATTTACTTTTCCCGTTCCACCGACGCCGGCAAGTCATTCTCGGTGCCGCACAAGATTTCGGAAAAGCCCGGCAATGCCAAGGATGACAGCGAAACCGTCGAGGGCGCGGTGCCGGCAGCCGGTCCCAACGGCGATGTTTATGTAGTCTGGGCCGGGCCGGAGGGATTGGTGTTCACCAAATCGACCGATGCCGGCCACACCTTCGGCAAAAACAAGGTCATCGCCGAGATGCGTGGCTGGGATTTCAACGTCAAGGGTCTGGGGCGCTGCAACGGCATGCCATCCATCGGTACCGACATCACGCAAGGCAAGGATCGCGGCTCGATTTATGTCAATTTCGGCGACACACGCAACGGCGACCCGGATTCGTTCCTGATCGTCTCCCGCGACGGCGGCGAAACCTGGAGCGAACCGCTGCGCGTCAACGCCGATCCCAAGGCCAATGGCAAGGAGCAATTCTTCACCTGGATGGTGGTCGATCCGGTGGACGGCGCCGTAAACATCGTGTATTACGACCGCGCCGAGCACAAGGAAACGCTAACGGACTTGACGTTGGCTCGTAGCGTGGATGGGGGCCGGACTTTTGCGCATTACAAGGTCAATGACGCCAGTTATGAGCTGAGCAAGCTGGGCTTCTTTGGCGATTACCTGGGGCTGGACTGCTATGGCGGGCGGGTTGCGGCGCTGTGGATGCATCCGATTGGGGCGACGAAGCAACTGGGGATTTCGTCGGCGGTGCTGGATTTTCAGCCTGGCACGCAGGAAGCTGTGGCAAAGTAGTAGGCACGCTCCGCGTGCCGTCAAGACGGTCAAATGCTCCCATGTCGTCCACCCTCCAATCCGTGCTTGAAATTGATTGTTGCGTTGCACACACCCACCCCCTTTTCGATCTAGCGGCGTGTCTTGTGCAATGAATCCGACACGTGTCCCCCGGCGTCCCCAAAGCCTGAGTGTAGGACGCTCTTTGCGATTCTAGTATTTTACGCAGCTTGCGCAGTCGCCGGCTTCCGATGGCGACGGAAAGCGCTGCCTGGCCGGGCGTGGATGTGCGTGGCCAGGCGGTTGTCGTCACTGAGCACGGCCGCGCGCACTTGGAGGATCGCCTCGGCACCCTCCGGATTGTCCCAGAATTTCTCTGTCCCCTTTACGCGATAGTTGAATTCCTTGATGAGCGACTCGACGGCGCTCGACGTCACCGGCAGACCCTGCCGGCGGTATTCCGCATAGTTCATGCGTTCGTGGTTGTTTCGCAAATACGTGATGGTTCGCCGCAACGCTTCGCGAGGATCCGTAGCCGGCGGCGGACCCGTGCCCGAATAGGGTCCCAAGGCCTCGAAACGGGTTTCGAGTTCAGCCATCACCTCTTGCACCCGCCCTTGCCAGCACTGGGTTAGCCACGCGACATACAACTGCCAACGCTCAGACACACTTGCCGCCAGCACCGTCGCCGTCACGTACAAGTAAGTCAACGGATGCACGAAGTCGGCGACAGGCGTCATCCAGGAGAACCACTTGCGGTGCAGCGTCCAGATCCACGCTCCGCCATCGCCCAATAACGCGCCGCGCGGCGCCTCTTGGAAATTGCGCCGGTACGCTTCTGCCGCCACCATCTTGCCGAACTCGGCGCTCTCCTGCATCGTTGCCACACAGGTGCGTGCCGCCTTGGTGCGTTTGGGAGGCCACGCCGGTTGCTCCGGCTCGGCGTCCTCTTCAGCCGCAGAATGGCGTGGTAGGCTGGATCGTTTCCCTTCCCAGACTCAGTTCCGCCAACTGCGGCAACTCATTTTCCTGACGCGGGCCGTGGTGCGCTTGCATGTCCCGCACCAGCTTATCCACCGTCGGCGCATCCAAAAAACACTTAGGCGGCTGGGGGTGTGGATCTTCGGCGAACGTTTCTCCCTTGAGCGTCAGCAAGCACGCGACCTTGTCTTCTTTCCATTGCTGCTGATGCACGCCCACGCCTTGGCCCGTGGCCCGCGTATTGAGACGCCCACCATCCAGCGAGATCGAGACCAGTTGCGGCGCTGGCTCGGTCGACGGCTGCCGCCGATGATGCACGTAGTCTTGCGTGGCCTGATCGCGCTGCGCCGCCATCTCCGTGCCGATTTCCTCGGTCAAACGATTGATGTGCCGGCCGCTGATCGAGAATTCACCCACCAGCTTGAGAACCGCTGCCGCTAATTCGTGCGATTTTACTTGGGCGGCCGCTGCTACGATCTTGTGCAGAATCGCCGGACTATAACCGTTAACACCGATCTTCAGCAGCAGACGTTGAGGGAAAAAAAGCCCGACGACAAGTCGGGCAATGGCACATGGGTTCTTGCTGCTCAAAGGTGCCGCCGCGCACCACCACAGACCGCTCCTGCAAAGTGACGCCACAGAGATGACCACATTGAGGACAGGCCTGCTCGGCGCCCAGCAGCCGGCCTTGCTGAGAGGTCGCCTCTTCGAGAGCTCCTGCCGTCAGCCCGCGGGCGGCGGCCACGGCCACGTCTTCCATCTGACTCAAATCGACATCCAGCCCAGGCCCGTCGTCACCGAAGGCCTGCCGCACGACAATTTTTCCCCAGTTCTTTGCGAGTTTGGTGATCTGTTCCAAATCCTTGGCGGTTAGCTTCCTTGAACCCATGACAAGCCCATCCTTGAAGTTAGCACGATTAGGCAAGGCGAATTTCCAGCTGCCATCCTACAAACTCCACTTTGCCGCGCAAAGGGGGTCCTGCACTCCCAAAGCCTGAGTGTAAGACGCCCTTTGCGAATCTAGCATTTTACGCAGCTTGCCCAGTCGCCGGCTTCCTATGGCGGCGGAAAGCGCTGCCTGGCCGGGCGTGGATGTGCGTGGCCAGGCGGTTGTCGTCACTGAGCACGGCCGCGCGCACTTGGAGGATCGCCTCGGCACCCTCCGGATTGTCCCAGAATTTCTCTGTCCCCTTTACCCGATAGTTGAATTCCTTGATGAGCGACTCGACGGCGCTCGACGTCACCGGCAGACCCTGCCGGCGGTATTCCGCATAGTTCATGCGTTCGTGGTTGTTTCGCAAATACGTGATGGTTCGCCGCAACGCTTCGCGAGGATCCGTAGCCGGCGGCGGACCCGTGCCCGAATAGGGTCCCAAGGCCTCGAAACGGGTTTCGAGTTCAGCCATCACCTCTTGCACCCGCCCTTGCCAGCACTGGGTTAGCCACGCGACATACAACTGCCAACGCTCAGACACACTTGCCGCCAGCACCGTCGCCGTCACGTACAAGTAAGTCAACGGATGCACGAAGTCGGCGACAGGCGTCATCCAGGAGAACCACTTGCGGTGCAGCGTCCAGATCCACGCTCCGCCATCGCCCAATAACGCGCCGCGCGCGCTTCTTGGAAATTCCGCCGGTACGCTTCTGCCGCCACCATCTTGCCGAACTCGGCGCTCTCCTGCATCGTTGCCACACAGGTGCGTGCCGCCTTGGTGCGTTTGGGAGGCCACGCCGGTTGCTCCGGCTCGGCGTCCTCTTCAGCCGCAGATGGCGTGGTAGGCTGGATCGTTTCCCTTCCCAGACTCAGTTCCGCCAACTGCGGCAACTCATTTTCCTGACGCGGGCCGTGGTGCGCTTGCATGTCCCGCACCAGCTTATCCACCGTCGGCGCATCCAAAAAACACTTAGGCGGCTGGGGGTGTGGATCTTCGACGAACGTTTCTCCCTTGAGCGTCAGCAAGCACGCGACCTTGTCTTCTTTCCATTGCTGCTGATGCACGCCCACGCCTTGGCCCGTGGCCCGCGTATTGAGACGCCCACCATCCAGCGAGATCGAGACCAGTTGCGGCGCTGGCTCGGTCGACGGCTGCCGCCGATGATGCACGTAGTCTTGCGTGGCCTGATCGCGCTGCGCCGCCATCTCCGTGCCGATTTCCTCGGTCAAACGATTGATGTGCCGGCCGCTGATCGAGAATTCACCCACCAGCTTGAGAACCGCTGCCGCTAATTCGTGCGATTTTACTTGGGCGGCCGCTGCTACGATCTTGTGCAGAATCGCCGGACTATAACCGTTAACACCGATCTTCAGCAGCAGACGTTGAGGGAAAAAAAGCCCGACGACAAGTCGGGCAATAGCACATGGGTTCTTGCTGCTCAAAGGTGCCGCCGCGCACCACCACAGACCGCTCCTGCAAAGTGACGCCACAGAGATGACCACATTGAGGACAGGCCTGCTCGGCGCCCAGCAGCCGGCCTTGCTGAGAGGTCGCCTCTTCGAGAGCTCCTGCCGTCAGCCCGCGGGCGGCGGCCACGGCCACGTCTTCCATCTGGCTCAAATCGACATCCAGCCCAGGCCCGTCGTCACCGAAGGCCTGCCGGACGACAATTTTTCCCCAGTTCTTTGCGAGTTTGGTGATCTGTTCCAAATCCTCGGCGGTCAGCTTCCTTGAACCCATGACAAGCCCATCCTTGAAGTTAGCACGATTAGGCAAGGCGAATTTCCAGCTGCCATCCTACAAACTCCACTTTGCCGCGCAAAGGGGGTCCTGCACTCCCAAAGCCTAGCCGTCCAATACTCAAATTGACGCCCCGCCGTGGCAACCTCATAATGGCGACTTGGCGGGCTGCCAAAAATAGACTGGGGAACCCCAACCTTATACACGGAGGGTTTGGCGGAATGTTAAGCGGGAAACCTTCGATTGTGCTTTTCGCGGTTGTGGCGAGTTCGTTTGTCGGCTTTGTCGGCTTCACCGCGGCGGATAGACCCACCCGCTTTTCCGACGGCGCGGTGCCCGCACCTCCTCCAAAGGTCAAAAGCACCAGTAAAGCACAGGAAAAAAAAGACCCTAACGACGGCGCGCTACCCCCCGGAGCCGTCGTGCGCATCGGCACGCGGCGCTTGCAAAATGCGGCTTCGTCGTGCCCGCTCCAGTATCTGAGCTTCACGCCAGACGGGAAACAACTCCTGACGAAAGACTTCGATAAGCCTGTTTTGCACCGTTGGGACACAGCGACCGGCGGTGCCTTAAGTCAACCGGCTTGCGCCATACCAGAGGAAGAGGTACGGTATGACCTAATGAGCGTAAGCCCGAATGGGCATTATTGGTTGGTGGACGCCCCAACCTTCTTGGATAAGGTGGAACTTCGGGGATTACTTGAGATCCCTTTTGATTGGATACACTCGCATTTTCGAATCGAGCCCGCGTTCGGGGCAAATTTGAAAGAACCGCTGGCGTTTGCCATTGATTTGAACAATCAGGCTCTCGTCCAGCTTTTGAGCAAACAGCTTCCGCTGCTGTTTGCCTTTCATACGACCGACCAGGCTCTGTTGCTCCATGTTTCAAGTCATTGGCAGTTTGCGCCAGAACGCCGCGCGGCGTTCGCTCCCAATGGCAAGACCGTGGCAATCGTGGACCTGGGCCGGAAGATGATCGACTTATACGACCTACCGACGCTAAAGCGGCGGTGCTCACTGCCGACGCTTCAACAGTACGGCCGGGATCCCGAGTGCAATTTCGTTTTATGCTTCTCGCCTGACGGCAGGCAGCTGGCCGCGGTCAAAAAGGCAGGCGAGCTTGCCGTTTGGGATACGACTACCGGTAAGCAATTGGCCAAAGTCGATTTGAGCGGTCCCCCAGTATATCACGCCGCTTTCGCCCCGGACGGCCGCTCATTGGCAATCGCAGCAGAGGATGGCACGTTTACGGTTTGGGAGCTGGCAAGCGGCCGCGAGCGTTGCATTCTCAGGCCACAAATGGCCAGGAATCCGGATCAGGGGCAAGGCCCAGAAAGCAGCATCTACGGTTGGAAACGGCTCGGCCCACTGGTAGCTTTCTCACCCGACGGCAAGTTCCTGGCCTACGCCGGTTATGACAGGACCGTTCATGTCTGGGATCTCGCCACCGGCAAGACGGCGGCCCAGTGGCGCGGTCACGATGACGAACTTCTGTGGATCGCGTTCACACCCGACGGTCGTCGGTTGGCTTCGGGCAGTGATGACGGCACTGTCCTGATCTGGGATACGGTTGGGCTGTCCCGCTCACCCTAACGGCTTGATTTGAGTCGATAGATCAGCGTCTTGTCGTCCGCGAAGATATTCTGGATCATCCATCCCCGTTCTGCGAATGCCCTTTCCAAGTCAGCCGCCGAAAGAGGTTCGGAGTTGATATTGCCGACGACGACTGCCCCAGGCCGATATTCGCCAAGTTGGTCCAATGCCGCCTCCAGCCGCTCCAACCCTTGGCGGGGCGTGCCTCGAAGCATCAGCGCCCTGCGCCGGCTGTAGTACGGCACCTCGGGGGACCAATTCAGCCCTAACCCCAGAAGAATCTCGTCCGGTCCTAAAGCCTCGTCAATGACGCGGCCGAGATCGGCGGCGTAAACGGCGTTGGTTTCCTGCATCGGCAAATAGTGCTGCCAGTGGCGCCAGCATTCCACGGCGAAAACCAGCGGCAGCAGCAACAAGCAGACGCGCCGAGCAACGGGACCTCGATCGACCAGCGAAGCAATTCCCACCCCCGCGGCGGCGACAAGAAACAGCGCGTTGCTGTAGGCGTAATATTCGTGCCAGTAATGCAGCCTCACGAAAACCAGCGGGCCCAGGAGATACATGCCCAGGCAAGCGAGGCAGAGGCCGCGAAACCGCCGCGCCACGCCGGCCGCTACCAACCCCACCGCCAAAACCAGCGGATCGACGACCATGGGCACGCGGCCCAGAATCACAAACCAGGTTTCCGCTGACAGACGGTCCTCAACCGTGCCAAAATTCCACGCTTGCAGCGCGCCGGAAACCAGAAATTGCGCCTCCGGGTTCAGCTCTTTTTGGGCGTCCGCAAACCGTGTCCAAAGCACGGCAAACCCCATGGGAACGGCCGCCAGAAACAGCAGGTCCCACAGGGCGCGCACCCACGGTTGCCGATCGCCAGCTAACTTTGTCATTTGGCCGCGCCGATCAGCGCGACGACTGGCAGGAGAACTATCGCGAAGGTGGTTATCTTGACGGCAGCGGCGAGGATGCCAAACAGCATCGCCGCCGACCGCAGCCACGGCCGGCCCCCTCCGATCGCTCTCAGGGAAGCAGCCAGGTAAGCAAGGCCAAAAAAAAGCGCCGTCGATTCGATGAGAAAAGTGCGCGACCAAAACAGATAAAACGGGCTGATCAGCAGCAGACTCAGCACCACCAGGCTCGCCGCCGCCGAAAGCCGCAATTGCCGGAGAATGAGATAGCCCGGAATCAACGACAGCAGGAAAAAAGCCACGCTCACAAAACGCCCGGCCTGGTCCAATTCGCTCCCGGTCGCATGGACAACGCCGGCCACCAGCCACTGATAAAGGGGAAACTCGAACGGGATCGACCAAGGCGGCCCAAGAACTGGCGTCTCGTAGGCCAGGGCAGGGGACCCGCCGAGGAGATAGCGGACGCTGATGGCCGTCTGGGTTTGCCGAAAGCCGTGGAAGTCGGTGATCGAGTGATCCCAGCCGACGCTCATCGCGTGCAGCGCATAAATCAAGCAGGCGAGGAAAAAGACCGCAAACGGCGCGGTGCGAAGATTCCAGCCCTGCCGTTGGGAGGGGGGTCGGCAATCCTTCGGCGTCCGCGGAGCGCTGGTTTGTTCCTCAAGCGACATGCTTTACTCCGACGTTCCGCATACCCTTGACAAAGGCAGCGAAACCGCCATTCTTAGAGAAAACCGTCCGATGGCCGTAGCCCCAGTTAAGGCTGTGTTGGCAGGGGCATTCCGCTGCCGGGCACGGTGCTGATTATCGCTTTCCTGAGCGGGCTGGGCAAGGCGAGAAGTCCGCCGCCAGCTTTTCTGCCGCACCTTCCACTGACCGGACCTTTCATGCTGAATCCAATCCCTTTGCCAGAATCCAGGACCCGCCCGGAAAAGGCCAAGCCCGCGGGTTTAATCTCTTCGCTCGTTGTGGTTTTTCTGGTTTGGCTGGCCACGCTCCACTTTCCAGGTTCCGTGCCGCCGCCGGGTTTGGACGCGTCCTGGGAGCAGGCTCTGGGGCTAGCGCTCAGCAACCATTGGCAAGCCGGAGTGGATTACATTTTCACCTATGGTCCGTTGGGCTATTTTGCAGTCAACCCCTACCAGGTCGATCTTTTCTGGTGGGCCTATGGTTGGGAATTGATAGCGAAACTTGTGATCGCCATTCTGGTTTGTCTGACGCTGGGCAAAGTCCAGCCAGCCTGGATGAAGTGGTTGTTCCTTACCATGTTCGTGCTGCTGCCGTCTGCAAATCCGGACCTCCTCTATCCGCTGGCCCTCGTTTTGCTTTTTCTGACCGCCACCCGCGTCGAGCGCAGTCCCCTCTGGCATTCGGCAGTCGCGGCGAGCGTGTGTGCTGTTTTTTCTCTGATGAAATTCTCTTTCTGCATATTGGCTGTCGTCGTGATATTATGCCTGTCATTCAACCTGCTGGTGCGGTGCCGGGGCCGCGGACGCTTGCTGGCCTTGGCGCCGATCTCGGTTTTTGCGGTCGTCTTCATTTGCCTTTGGCTCGTGCTGGACCAATCGGTCTGGAACTTTCCGGCCTTTTTCCTCGGCGGCTTTCAAATCGTTGCCGGCTATGGTGAAGCGATGGCCATCGAAGGCGCTCCAGCGGAAACGCTCCTGGCCTTGGCTATTCTTGCGGGCTTTGCCGGAATCGTCATGACATCGATGAAGCGCGCGGACCTGAGCTGCCGCCGCCTCACCACTGTTGGCTTGATCGCGACAAGCCTTTTTTTGGAGTGGAAACACGGCTTTGTCAGGCAGGACTCCCAGCATACCGTCATTTTTTTTTCCTTCACCCTGTGTCTTGCTTTTTGCTTGCCTGCGGCTTTCCCCCGAACCGATTGGCGAAGGCCGCCCAGACTTGGCCTGGTGACTGCCATTGTGCTGCTCGCCGCGATTGGCGTCGTGAAGACGCAGGTCGATGGCACACCCGCCTCGTGGGAGGCGTTTTGCACTCGTCCCTGGCACCATGCCCGCCACAACCTGGCGGTGGCATGGGTGCCCGCAAGGTATCGAGATCTTCTTGACCAATTACTGGCTGAAAGGCAACAGGAATACGCATTGCCTCGGATCGCTGCTCGGGTAGGGGATGCTTCGATTGATTATTTCTCTTCCGAGCTTGGATTGCTGCTGCTGAACAAAATGAATTGGCTGCCTCGTCCGGCCTTTCAGAGCTATATGGCATACAACCGGCATTTGCTGGCAATCAACGCGAATTGGCTCCAGGGGTCAACGGCTCCATCTTACGTCATCCTGGACCTCAAACCCATTGACCAGCGATTTCCTTGCTTGGAGGATGGCGCGGCCCTCCTCGAAATCCTCGGGCGCTATGAGCCGATCCTGCGGGAAAAGCATTGCCTGCTCCTCAAACGAAGGCCCGGCGCGGCGGATTTGTCCTGGGACTGGAAAGTGGTTCGCCAGCAGCGCGTCCAATTCGGTGAAGTGGTGGCCATTCAAAATCGACCGGGCACGCTTCAGACACTGCGCGTCGAAATCCGGCCTTCCATGTGGGGCAGGCTGCGCAGCGCAGTGTACAAACAGACACAGGTATGGCTTGTCCTTCAAACCGCCGCGGGAAAAAATCTAAGGTATCGGCTCATTCCAGCCATGGCAGACTCCCGCTTTTTGCTTAATCCCCTGGTTCAAGACACCGAGGATTTTTTGGACCTTTTTGGCGGCAGTTCCCAGACGCGGCTCACGGCCTTGGCCATTGAAGGCGACAATTCGTCTTGGTTATCGGGTGAGATGACAGTGACCATCGAGGAGTGCGCAAGTCTGCCCCTGTCCAAACTTTCCGCGGCGGAAATCGACAATTTACGCATCCACGTGAAAAAATGAGCTACGGTTGAACGGAGGGTACAATCATTTAGAGTCTGTCCGAAAAGGGGTCAGGCACCGTTGTGCGAAGCACCCTTCGGGCCGTTCCGGCAACGGTGCCTGACCCCTTTTCGGACAGACTCTTAGCTCCGGGCCAGGGCACGCGATGAATCGACAATTCACAAGAGACGTGGCAGTCATTGGCGGCTGCGGCCATGTTGGGCTGCCGCTGGCGCTGACCTTTGCCGATATTGGGCTGCGCACGGTCATTTACGACATCGACCGCTCCGCGGTCGAGTCTGTGCGCGCTGGCGATATGCCTTTCCACGAGGACGGCGCGGCCAAGATGCTGCTCCGCGTCTTGATGCGTCAGACGCTCGAGGTCTGCGATACGCCGAACCTTATCGGGGAAAGCAAGTTCGTGGTGCTGATCATCGGCACACCCGTGGACGAACATCTCAACCCGTCATTCACCGGCATCTTCCGGGCGCTAGATAGTTGCCGAAAGCATCTTCGCTCCGGGCAGATCCTGATCCTGCGCAGCACCATTTACCCGGGAATGTCCGACAAGGTGCGGCAATTCCTCGCCGACCACGATCTGGACGTGGCAGTGGCGTTCTGCCCGGAACGGGTGGCTCAGGGCCAAAGTCTTCGGGAATTCCGGCAATTACCGCAAATCATCAGCGCCTTTGACCCGGAGACGCTTTTTGAGGTGGGGGAGCTGTTCGGAAAAATCGCACCCGAGTTGGTTGAAATGGAACCGATGGAGGCCGAGCTCTCCAAGCTCATGACCAACGCCTGGCGCTACATTCAGTTCTCCATTGTCAACCAGTTCTACATGATCGCCACCGACAACGGGTTGGATTTTAGCCGCATCCTGCACGGATGCAGGCATCACTATCCACGCATGGCCGGCATGCCGAGCCCCGGCTTGACCGCCGGCCCGTGCCTGGTTAAGGACACCATGCAGTTAGCGGCCTTTAGCCAAAACACCTTTGTGCTGGGCCACGCGGCGATGCTGGTGAATGAAGGCCTGCCGGCGCACCTTATCCGCCTCGCCAAACGGCAGACGGAACTGCGCGACAAAACCGTCGGCATTCTGGGCATGACCTTCAAGGGCGGCAGCGACGACACCCGCGATTCACTGAGCTTCAAACTGCGTAAGCTCTTGACCCTCGAAACGCGGCGAATCCTCTGCCACGATCCGTATGCCGCCAAAATTCCAAACGCGACCAGGCTGGATCAGTTGCTTGCCGAGGCAGATGTTATTTTCCTGGCCACGCCGCATCCCGATTACCGTGACCTGATCATTGCTCCGCAGTGCGTGGTGATCGATGTTTGGGATTTCTTGAATCAATCCAAGCCCGTCAAAGGCAGTGTCTCCGCCGCAACGCTCGAGAAGGTGGCAGTATGAAGGTGCTGGTCACCGGTTCGGCCGGGTTCATCGCTGGGTATCTCGTGCAAGAGTTGCTCGACCAGGGCCACGACGTCATTGGGGTCGACAACTACTCCAAATATGGCGCCGTCGAGAAGAGCTATCAAAACCATCCCGGTTACACGTTCATTCAAGGTGACGCCAAGAATGTCGAGCTGTTGACCGATTGCGCGGTCCAGTGTGACCACTTCATCGCCTGCGCGGCCAAGATTGGCGGCATCACTTATTTCCACGAATACGCTTACGACCTCATTGCCGAGAACGAACGGATCGTCGCTGCCAGCTTCGACGCCGCCATTACCGCCTTTCGCAAGGCAACCCTGCAGAAAATCACGGTCTTGAGCAGCAGCATGGTGTACGAGAACGCCACCGTCTTTCCGACGCCGGAAGGACACGAGCGTGCCTGTCCGCCTCCGGCCAGCACTTACGGTTTCCAAAAACTGGCCTGCGAGTTCTTCGCTCAAGGCGCCTGGGAACAGTACAAACTGCCCTACACGATCTGCCGACCCTTCAACTGCGTTGGCATCGGTGAACGGCGAGCCCTGGGCGACCATGACGTGCTCAGCGGCAACATCAAATTGGCCATGAGTCACGTGGTCCCGGACCTGGTGCAAAAGGTGCTCAAGGGCCAGGATCCGCTGCACATCCTCGGCACCGGCAAGCAAACACGCTGCTACACCTACGGCGGCGACCTGGCCCGCGGTATCGTCACGGCAGTGTGTCACCCGGCCGGGCGGAACAACGACTTCAACCTTTCCACTCCGGTGGCGACCACCGTGTTGGAACTGGCGGAACTGATCTGGCGCAAGGTCCACGGTGCTGATAAACCGTTCCGGACTCTCTCCGAGCCGGCGCTCGCCTACGACGTTCAACATCGCGTTCCATTGACGGCCAAGGCGAAGGATGTGTTGGGTTTCGAGGCCGCCACCTCGCTGGACAGCATGCTGGACGAGGTGATCCCCTGGGTGCGAGCGGAAATCACCCACGGCCGCATATGACGTTTCCATCGGAGCGTTTGCCATGTCCCCTATTCTTGACACCGCCGCCCTGCAACGAGAGCGAACTTACTTCGACGGCCTGGTGAGCGCGCAAGGCGAGTTCAACCCCTTTACCGATCGCGGTTGGCAAACGCTGGCGCGGCAATTCGAAAGATCGGTGCGCCCTCGCGGCCAGCTTTCATTGCTCGACGTCGGCTGCGGAACCGGCCAATCCCGGCAGATGTATGAACAACATACCAAGGAATACGTGGGCGTGGACCTTTCCGCGCGGGCCATCGCCACGGCGCGGGCTCGCTTTCCGCTGGCGGATTGGCACGTGGCCGACGCCCGAACTTTGCCCTTTCAGGGCGAAACTTTTGATGTGGTCGCGTTCAGCAGCGTGCTGCACCACATCCCTGATTTTCCGGTGGCGGTGCGAGAGGCAGTCCGCGTGCTGAAGCCGGGTGGAAGTGTATTCGCTTTCGACCCCAATCTTTTGAACCCCGCCATGGCTCTTTTTCGCCATCCGCGCAGTCCGGCCTACCTGCGTCAAGGGGTCAGTCCCGACGAGAAGCCGCTATTGCCTCGCGTATTGCGGCGCGCCTTTAACGAGGCCGGCCTGGTTGATGTCGGCCAGCGCTGCCTTTCTGGCATTGCCTACCGGGCCGTGGCGCCCCGCGTTGTCAATGCCTGTCTGACGGCTTTCAATTTCGTCGATCAAATCTGGCAGTGGCTTGGTCCTGGCCGCTTCTTCGGGACGTTTGTCACCACCTGGGGATGCAAACCGGCCACGATCGGAGATCGACAATGACCGTACATCGTTGTTCCGTGGTTGTGCCAGTGTTCAACGAAGCGGAGAACATTGGCACGTTTTGCCGCCGTGCCAGGTCCGAGCTGCCGCCGGGCTGCGAGGTGCTGATCTGTTACGATTTCGAGGGAGACAATACCTTGCCCGCGCTGCGTGCCTTGCCTGAAACCGACAAACCTGCCACATTACGCCTGATCCACAACACGCTTGGCCGCGGAGTGCGGTACGCCATCGAAGCCGGCATGCGGGCCGCCGAGGCACCCGTGGTCGTGGTCATGATGGCCGATTTATCCGATGATTTCCCCAAAGTGGCCGAGATGATTCGCCGAGCGGAAGCCGGGGCAGACGTGGTGTGCGCCAGCCGCTACGTTCGCGGCGGCCGGCAAATTGGCGGCCCGCGACTGAAGGGCTGCTTGAGCCGGCTGGCCGGGCTGAGTCTTTACTGGCTGGCCGGCCTGCCGACGCACGATGCGACCAACAGTTTCAAGGCTTACCGCAGGGAATTCCTTGCCCGCACACCAATCGAGAGCAAGGCCGGCTTTAGCCTTGGCATCGAGCTGACCGTCAAAGCTCATTTTCTCGGCGGCCGCGTGGAGGAAGTGCCGGCGGTGTGGACGGATCGGTCAGCGGGGCAGAGCCGATTTAGGCTGTTCAAATGGTTGCCGAATTACTTCCACTGGTATGCTTGGGCAATGTGGCGGGCGATCAAGCGGGACGCAGCGCGTACCACTTAAATTGCTATGGGAAATTCATCACAGAGGCTTCGAAGCTGTATGCACCATGCCGCATGCCTGCCACAAACGCTGCAATTGCCGGCGGGACCACCTACGAAATGGTCCAAGTCGCGTAAGAATGAGATAGCTACTATCCAGCGAAAAGGCGAACTCATCAAGGAAGCCAGCGCGGCCGAGCACGCCCAAGCTCAATAATGGATCGGGTGTGCGTCCCTGTGCAGCAGCGGGAACATCGACGAAGTCACACGGCCACTCGTACTCTCGGCCAGCAATGACTAATTGAATACGGTCGCGGCACTTGCAGCACGATTCGCGGGTAGGCGCAAGCGATGCCATCGACAGTCCGGCCTTTTAGAGGCAGCCTAACTTTCATGAGTCGTTATGGGGGAAAGGATCAAACTGACGTGGTCGTTCCAAGGATCTACCCCATCCAGGATGACTTGCCGACGTTCCACGGCTGAAAGGGCCGCCAGCTGACGATCAAACGCCTCCGATTCTAGCGTGCCGGCGGCCACGACAATGATGCCTTCCTCGGAGTTCACGTAACCAACATTCTTTCCGCCGAAATGGTATTGGAGCTTGCATTCCTCTTCGATTTGTTGCACATACTTCCGCCGCCAGAACCCCAGTTGCCGGCAACGGTTCTTCACCTCCTCCTTTACCTCCGGCGGCATGGGCAAATCCCGCACTTTTACGCGCAAAGGAGTTTGATTGGTCATTTCCTCGGCAACACCGGATTTCGCGGCTGGGCCCTGTTTTGCCTCCTCTAACTGCTTCCCTCCCACAAACCCTCGAATTCGCTGGAAAATCTCGGATGCGAGCAGGACGTAGGTCCGCTTTGTGTGTGGATCGACCACCTCCACCGGCTGGCCTTGGGCGGCTTCGACTGCGACGTGCTGTTCGGGTGTGAGGTTCATGTGATTGCCTCCTTCTGGGATCATCATACTCGATTTTTGACCAGAAACGCGCTACCCGTGCGAAAAAACTGTCCCTTCGCCCGCCCTCATGCCACTATCTTAGTATGTAGACCTGCAACCGCGTCACCGAGACCCTCGCACATGTCCGCCAACCATCTCAGCGTTTTGGTCCACCAGCTCCGGACCTTGGTGGCCGATCCGCGCAAGGGTGACTCTGACGACGCCCTGCTCGCGGCGTTCGTCCAGCGATCCGACGAGCAGGCATTCGCAATTCTGATGCGCCGCTATGGCAAGATGGTGTTCAGTGCCAGCCGGCGCTGGGCGGGCAACGAACAAGACGCGGAGGATGTTTTCCAGGCGACGTTCTTGCTGTTGGCCCGCAAAGCGGCGACCATTCGCCGCCGGGGCGCTGTCGGCAGTTGGTTGTTCCGCGTAGCCAATCGGCTGGCAGCGCGGCTGAAATCGGCTACCGCCAATAGACGCTTGCATGAGCAAAACACCGCTTGCCCCGTCGAAGTCGAGCAATTCGACGACCTGACCCTGCGCGAGCTGCGTGTGGTGCTCGACCAGGAATTGGCCAGGTTGCCTGACAAGTATCGGGCACCGTTGCTGCTTTGCTACTTCGAGGGCCTGACGCAAGAAGAAGCGGCCCAAAGGCTCGGTTGGAGCAAGCGGTCGGTCAAGGACCGGTTGGAGCGCGGCCGCGACCGCCTGCGCAGCCGGCTGACCCGACGCGGATTGGCGCTGTCCGCCGCCATGAGCGGGTCGATGTTGCTACCCGGCGGGTATGCCGCCGCCGTGCCCGCGGTGCTGGCCCATGACACATTGCGTGCCGCGAAGCTTTTTGCCGTGCGGCAATCGGTCGTGGGGACGGCGTCGGTGCAGGCCATCGCCCTGGCAAAGGGAGGCCTCAAGGCAATGCTGATTGGCAAGCTCCTGGCGGCGACTATCGGCGTAATGGTGTTGGTCGGGGTAGGAAGCGCCGGATTGTTCGTGAGTCAAGGCGTCGCCGAAAGCGACCCGGAGGCAACGACTATTCTTCCTGTTCCGCCGGCGCCGCGACAGATCAAGACGCCACAACCCCAAAAAGTCGTCGTGGATCGCTTTGGCGACGCACTGCCGCAGGGCGCCATCGCTCGGCTGGGAACGGTGCGATACCGCAACGGCGGCGGCGTGGTGCGGGGCCTTGGGTTTCAGGCCGACAACAGGACGCTTGTTTCAACTGGAGAACATGGCGGTGTTATCCAGTTTTGGGATTCAGCCACGGGCAAGCTGCTGCGTGATACTGCGTGGAAAGACTTTTTCTATTACGCTTTCGCCATTTCCAGCGATGGCAAGTGCTTGGCCGTTGCCGGCCTCAAGCCCAACGATGGTTATTCGGGTCCCGGCTCCATTCGCATTGTTGATGCCACATCGGGAAAAGAAGTGCGGACGTTCGAGCGCTCTGATTGGGAAGCCATGCAAAGCACCATGGCCCTCACCTCGGACGGAAAGCACCTGGCGTCCTTGAGCAACGATGGCCCAACAGGATCAGGCAACACGATCCTTCGCATTGAAGAGACTGCGACTGGAAAGGAGCTCCAGCGGTGCAATTTAAACCGTGACAATAGCGGAAGTGTGGTGTTTTCTCCCGACGGCGCCGTTTTGGCAATTCGGGGCGGGGAATCCCACAAACTGTACGTCTGGAAATGGCAATCCGAAGTGGCACCGCGCGAATTCAAAGGCCCTGAAAAGCCGGGATGCTACGCCGTCTGCTTCTCGCCCGACAGCAAGTTGTTGGCTGAAGCCTGCTGGGGTTCGTTTGTCCGCATTTGGGACGTGGCTGATGAACAGATATTGCGCAAGTTGACGGCGCCGCAACCTGAAGACATCGTGTTTGGTGCGGTTGCATGGTCCCCAGACAGCAAAACACTTGCTTATACCGGTTACGACCGGCATCGACCGGGCGTGGTTCACCTCTGGGATACAGTGAGCTGGAAATACCGCATGTGCATCGATGCGAAAGAAGTATTGGGCCTGGCATTCTCGCCGGATTCAAGCCTGCTCGCGGGCAAGAATCACGACATGGTTCACGTTTGGGATGTCGCGTCGGGCAAAAGACTGGCCGCCGACCACGAATCCCACCAGGGCAACATTCAAGCATTTGCCGCAACGAACGACCTGATTGTAACGGGGGACCGGGACAATTCCCTTCGGATCTGGGATAGCGCGACCGGCAAGCATCTACATCATGTCGAAATCCCTGCCGATGATCGTCTATTGGAGACCATTGCCATTTCGCCGGATGCTACCAAATTCGTTGCGACAAGCTCCAATGGCGCTGGCTTCTGGGATTTGGCTCGGCGCTCCGAAATCCACAGGTTGCCCGTTCAGCAGGCCGACCTGGCTGTTGCCTTTACTCCTAACGGGAAGCAACTCCTCGCCTCGGGCAGCGATATGCACATTCGCCAGTGGGACGTGGCGACCGGCAAATTGGTCTCAGAACATCTCCTTCGCCCCACCGGCGTGCCCGAAAGTCGAATGGACGAATTAGTCCGTCATCCCGAATACACTTCACGTGATTGGTTCGGCAGTTGTCCCTTTTCATCAGACGGTAGGTTCTTCATGATGCATATCGACAACCAGCTTCACGTGTTTGACACGGCGACGGCCAAGGACCTTTACCAAATCACTCTTGAACACAGCGGTATACTATCTTTCACCATGTCACCGGATAACCGCCTGCTCCTTACCAGCGGGCAGTTTAAGCCATTAAAGATTCCTCTGCCGGGCGTCGGAATCCGAATCAAATATGCGGCAGCCCACCCGGTAAGCCTCTGGGAGCTGTCAAGCCGCAAAGAGCGCATGGCAGTGAACCTGCCCGGCAATATTGGAGGTCCAACGGCGTTCTCGCCGGACGGCAAGTTTTTCGCGGTGACGACACGCGCGCCGGCGGCCACAGTCTGGATTTGGGAAACGGCCACTGGCAAGCACATCGGCACCATCCAGGGCTACCGCGGCGATGTCCAGCGCATGGCTTTCACGCCCGACGGTCAGCGGCTTATCACCGCGATGACCGACACAACCGCGCTGGTGTGGGATCTGAATGCTGTCAAAAAATGATAAATGCGGTATTGGCCGCAACGACGCCAGCAAACCCCCGCAAACCTGCTAACCCCCGATTTTCTCCGTAATCTTCTCGCCGCCGGCAGGGGTAATCAGTGCTTTAAGGGTTTCCTGTCGCAAACTGCCAGATCGAATATACACGACTGTTGCATCCTGGAACGTAGCCGTGGCAGCGTGGAAATCACCGTCGAAAATGCCACCCAGCGGCGGAACATTGGCCCCGTCGTAGGGGAGGTCAACCGGCTCCGTCCAGAAGACCGGCGTTTGAGCTTCGACGATCAAAAATGTTTCCGCGGGGTTGTCCGAGAATGAACCCGGATAAACCATTCGTTTGCCATCGTCGGGAAACAGCGTTTTCGGCCCTGTGAAAACCTGGTAATACGTCTTTTTCTCCTCACCTGGTTTGGCCCGTGGCGAGGCAAACACGGCGGGCATAGGCACGGTATCCAAGATATCCTTGTTGTGCGGACTATTCCAGGGTTCGTCGAGCTTGAACTTCTCGTACAAGCGTTCCTCGCCAACGAATGGTAACATAGCCACACGCCAACTCAGTTGGCCTGGTTTTGCACCCGCGCCAACCCTGGCCGGCGGAAGCCTCCCATGTACATCGTGAACATTCGCCATGCCAACAATCAGCTTCTTAAGATTGTCAACACTTTTCGCTCGTATCTCAGCAAGCGGCGTTCCGGCATCGGCGACATTCGGCTTCTTTGTATTCTGGACGGGTGCTGCTGTTGTGGACGTCGTCGTTTGTGCCCACGACGCTGCCAGCATGTACCAGCCCACGCCAATGACCAGGGCAAGGACGCTAAGCCCGCTACCGACAGCCGGCAATGCGACGCCCCGGCGCCCCGCAAATATAGCGAAGGTGATGCCGGCGCCGCCTGCCGCCAAGCCCAAAACGCCGAAGCCCAGTGCGAATGGTAAACCCAGACACGGAATAAAGCTGAAGGCAAGGGCAATAGCACCCAAAACCGTCGCGGCGACGCCAAGGCCAAATTGCCAGCCCTTTCCCGCTTTTCGGCCCTTGGCCTTTCGGCGCTTGGCCCCTTGCTGACGGCGTGGACCCTCAGAGGCGTCATCTTCGTCGTCTTCTGCATCGCGGAGGCTTTCGTCGTCCTGTCGTTGTGGACGAAGATCGTCACGGCTGCCCTTGGACTTTCGTGGCACCGGCCGCGTCGCCTCAGCCGCGACAGCTGCATCGTCTCCGGTAGCGGCAGCCGGCACAGCACAGATTGCAGCGCACTTGGGACACTTCACTTTTTTCCCCGCTGCAGTTTCGGGAACGCGCAGTGTTGCGGTGCACTTGGGACAGGTCACATTGGTCGGCATCGGAGCAATCCCCATTGTCCTGTTGCTGCGGCTAATGTACTGCTTTCGGCGTGGCCGAGTTATGGCCTTATTTTAACGCCAAGTTGAATGTCGGGCAACTACACGACTGTTTACGCTCCATCCTTTTCTGCGGGAGCTACGCCGTCGAGGCCACCCCATAAAGGCGCTCAAGGAGCAACAAAAAGACCCGCGCGTTGGCCAGCTCCGCGAAGGAAAAATAATGGACACCCGTCGAAGTGAACCAACCTTCCTTGGCGCTTGGTTCCTTCAAGGCGATTTTACCTTCATTGACGCTGACCTCCATCAAGTCGTCCTGATAAAACCGTTGAACCGTACCCTTGCGGGCCAGTTCCAAGTAATCCTTTTCAATGCAAATGCCGTCCCGACGGCCAAGCCGGAATTTGTACGATGTTCCCGCTTGGAGTTGTGGGATAATCTTGGCGAGCAGGTGCGCTGACCACGCCTCTTCCGCGGCCAAGGCGAAACGGTACTTGTCATGATCCCGCGGCATTCGGTGAAGACCCCGATGGGTCCCGTCAATAGTGAAAGCCTCCTTTCCAGATTCGTCAGTCCAGGAAAAGCGATAGGTAGTCCCGGTGTAACCGCCAGTTTCGTAGTGATGCGTGGTCTTGACCCGCAATTCCTCGGCGTCGTGGAAGAGGCAAACCTGGCCCACTTTGATACGGTCTCGGCGGCCCGAACAGGTGAAAAATGCAAAACCGCGGTCGCCCACGAAACCGCAATAATGGCGGAATCGCGTGAAATAAAACGCCACAACGGGAATTATGATGACCATGTCGAAGGCGAGTGTAAAGAATACTATGCCATCTATTAGCGGGGGAGGGAAGCGAATACCGATAGTGACGGCCGCGACCGTGGCGACTCCTGCACTTGCAGTCAGGCCCATCAGCAAGCCGAGCCAAAGTGGTTTGGGGTTGGTAGTTTTTAACAGCGATGTGTGGCTACTCCGAAGTGCACCGATTTCGGCTGGCGCGGGCATGAACAAGTCCGCGTTGTCCGGGTCGGTGCCGGGGTGGTAAGCGGGAATGCCGAGTATCAGCGGCGGTTCTTGGTCAATCACCCGCGTTTGATCCCGCGCCGCAGTCGGCGAAGCAGCATTTTCGTCGCCTTCCGGAACTCTGCACTTGGTAGCGCAATTCGGACAGGCCACGAACTTACCGGCCAATTCGTCCGCGACTCGCAATATGGCGCCGCACGAACAGCCAAATTGGATTGACATGGCAGGGTCTCCACAGTTCCGATTGGGCAGCAGTCCCAGGCGGCTCGGCAGGACTGAAACTTGGACATATCTTACGCTCTTCGCGCACCTGGTGCAAGAAAACACCCGCAATCGGTTGGGATGGAGAACTTCCATTCTTTGTGCTGATTCGCAGGCGGAACAATTGGCACCCGGTATAATGGCCGTAGTGCATCCATTCCAAATGGGGAGCTGAAGCCATGAGGACTGCAACAATGGGCAAGGTGCTGGTGCCAGTTTGCGTTGAAAATGTCCACGACCTGTATGAAGTTAACCTGGGCGGCCGCGAACCTGGCGCGGTTCGCCGGGTTGAGGTTCAAGATGCCCTTGTTGACACGGGGGCTTCCACGCTGTCGCTGCCCAAACGATTGATCGCATCGCTGGGCCTGATCCCATTGCGCACCCGTCAGGCCAGGACAAGTGCCGGACTGATCACTCTACAGATTTACGGCACGGTCCGCCTCACCATCCAGGGTCGGGATTGTACGTGCGACGTCGTTGAAATTCCCGACGATTGTCCCACCTTGATTGGCCAAATACCGCTAGAGCTGTTGGATTTCGTGGTCGATCCTTGCGGACAGCGCTTGATCGGCAACCCAGCCCACGGCGGCGAGCATATCATTGAGCTCTATTGATCTTTTCAGGCCAGATTCTTGTTGCATCTCCGCGCCAATCCCGTAAACTCCGATCAATCGCACATGTTTCCGTGTCAACGAGAGCTGCACCATGAACGCGCTTCATTCCCCCAAACTGCGTCCCCTTTTTCTGCTTTTCGCGACCGCCGTCGGGCTGTGCCTGGCCAACGTCAGCGCCGGCCAGCAAGACAAAGACAAGGCGGCGCCCCAGCCTGATGCCGCAACGACATTGACGTCCGACGTCATCCGCTCGCTGGACTGGCGCTGCGTGGGACCGGCCACCATGAGCGGCCGTATCACCGCCTTTGCCGTGTTCGAGGCCGATCCTAGCTGTTACTGGGTGGCCACCGCCTCGGGCGGACTGCTCAAAACCGTCAACAACGGCATCACTTTCGAGCATCAGTTCGACAAGGAAGCCACGGTTTCCATCGGCGACGTTTGTGTGGCCCAGAGCGATCGCAACATCGTCTGGGTCGGCACCGGCGAGGCCAATCCGCGCAACTCGGTCTCCTACGGCGACGGCGTTTACAAATCCACCGACGGCGGCAAAACCTGGAAGAACATGGGCCTCAAAAATAGCTTCCAGATCGGCAAAATCGTGATCCATCCCACCGATCCCAACATCGTCTACGTCGGCGCCCTGGGCCGGCTTTACGGGCCCAACACGGAACGCGGCCTCTTCAAAACCACCGACGGCGGCAAAACCTGGGACAAGATTTATTACCTCGACGATAAAACCGGCGTGATCGACATCGCCATGCACCCCACCGACCCCGACACCCTCATGGTGGCCATGTATGAACGCCGACGCGACGGCCACGACCGTTACCTCGGCAAGGGCCTGCCCGAGCCTTACGACGCTTACGATCCCATCGTGCGCTTCGGCGAAAAGGCCGGTATCTACAAGACCACCGACGGCGGCAAGTCGTTCAGCAAGATGACCGCGGGGCTGCCGACCTGCAAACTCGGCCGCATCGGCCTGAGCTGGCATCGCAAGGATCCCAACATCGTATACGCCATCGTCGATTGCGAAAACATCTGCAAGGGCGCCCCGCCCGTCAAGGACAAGGGCGAGGCCGCCGACAAGGACAAGAAGGACAAAAAGGACAAAGACATCGAGCTCACTTCGGCCGAGGAAATGCAAAAGGGCGGTCAGGGCGCGAGCAAGGATCGGCCTTATCGGGGGCAATACGGCAGCCAAACCCCCAATATCCAGGACGAACAGGGACCAGGCGGCTTCGATTTTGGCGGCGTCTATCGCTCCCAGGACGCCGGCAAGACCTGGAAACGCGTCAACAGCATCAATCCTCGGCCCATGTATTTCAGTTGCATTCGCGTCGATCCGCAAAACGATGATTTCGTCTATGTGCTCGGCGTCTCGCAGAGCAAAAGCTCCAACGGCGGCAAGACTTTCCAGGCCACATTCGGCAAGGGTGTCCACGAAGATGGACACGCGCTGTGGATCGATCCCAAGGACGGCCGGCACATCTTGCTGGGCTGCGACGGCGGCTATTACCTCAGTTACGATCGGGGCGTCAACTGGGACCATCTCAACAACATGGCCCTGGGCCAGTTTTATCATGTCGCCATGTGCTCCAAGAAACCCTACTGGCTTTACGGCGGTCTGCAGGACAACGGCACCTGGGGCATTCCCAGCGTCGGTCTGCGGGGACGCGGGCCGATCAACGAAGAAGCCGTGCGTATCTTCGGCAACGACGGCTATGTTTGCCGCGTCGATCCCAGCGATCCTGACCTCGTTTATTATGAAAGCCAGGACGGCGGCATGGGCCGGCGGAATCTGCGCACCGGCGAGCAGGCCGCCATTCGCCCCAAGCAGGATAAGGGCGGGACTCCGCATCGGTTCAACTGGAACACGCCGTTCATCCTGTCGCACTTCAACCCGAAGATTTATTACCTCGGCGGCGAATTCGTCTTCAAATCCCTCGACCGCGGCGACGATCTGAAAATCATCTCGCCCGAGATCACGCTGACCAAACGCGGCAGCGCCACGGCTCTATCCGAATCGCCCAAGAATCCTGACGTTCTTTGGGCAGGCACCGACGACGGCGGCATTTGGCTCACTCGCGACGGCGGCAAAAACTGGAGCGAGCACAGCGGCAATGTCGGCCTGCCCGGCAAACGCTGGGTGGCAACCCTTGAAGCCTCGCGCTTCAAGGAAGGCCGTTGTTACGCCTGCTTCGACGCCCACCGGAGTGACGACGACAAACCCTACCTTTATGTCACCGAGGACTTTGGCCAAACCTGGTCGCCGATCCATTCCAACCTGCCGAGTTTCGGCTCGACGCGCTGCTTGCGGGAGGACATTGCCAACGAGAACCTGCTCTATTGCGGCACCGAGTTCAACCTGTTTGCCTCGATCGATCGCGGAGCAAACTGGGCCAAGATCAACAACAACTTGCCGACGGTGGACGTTCACGAAGTGGCTATCCACCCGACGGCAGGCGAGATCTGCGCCGCCACGCACGGTCGCAGCTTGTGGATCTTGGATGTGACGGCACTGCGGCAGATGACGCCGGCCGTTTTGGCAAAGGCGGTCCATCTCTTCAAGCCCAATACCGCGACCAGGTGGCAGACCGTCAGCACGACGGGCGGCACCAATCGCAAATTTGTGGGCACCAATCCGCCACCGGGCGCCGGTATTTATTACCACCTCGCCAACAACGCGAAAACTGCCGGGATAAAAATAATTGATGTCAGCGGCGAGACGATCAGCACCTTGCAGGTTCCAGCCAAGAAAGGGTTGAATGTGGCCCGCTGGGACACGAACATCGGCGGCAAGGGAGGGCAGGGCGGCGGCATGGGCGGAAAAGGCGGCGGCAAGGGAGGGCAGGGCGGCGGCGGCAAGGGGGGTTTTGGCGGCCAGCAAGCGCCGGCTGGACTTTACCGCGTGGTGCTCACCGTCGACGGGCAGGATTTGTCCACGACCGTGCGCATCGAAGCGGACCCCAACGTGCCAGCATTGCCACCTGGCGCGGGAGGAGATGATGGCGATGGCTTCTGACCAATAGGACCCATGAGACCTATTAGACCTATAAAAGCCAATCAATGACCAAACGCCGAGCCTTGATTAGCGGGATCACCGGCCAGGACGGCTCGTACCTGACCGAGCTGTTGCTGGCCAAGGGCTACGAAGTCCACGGAATCGTGCGCCGCGCCAGCACGTTCAACACGGAAAGGTTGGACCACCTTTACGAGGACCCCCACTCCGGCAAGGCCAGCCTGCTGCTGCATCACGGAGACCTGGCGGACGGCAATTCCCTGTCGCGGTTGGTCCTCGAAACGGAGCCGGACGAGATTTACAATCTCGGTGCCCAAAGCCATGTGCGCGTGTCATTCGACCAGCCGCTCTACAGCGCCGACATCGACGCCCTGGGCACGCTACGCTTTTTGGAGGCGGCCCGCCAGCTTCAAAAGCACAAGCCTGTCCGCTTCTACCAGGCGTCGTCCAGTGAGATGTACGGCAAAGCCGTGGAGGTTCCGCAAAAGGAAACGACGCCGTTTTACCCACGGAGCCCTTACGCCTGCTCCAAGGTCTTTTCTTTCTGGCAGACGGTGAACTACCGGGAGGCTTACGGACTTTTCGCCTGCAACGGCATCCTGTTCAACCACGAATCGCCGCGCCGCGGGGAGACTTTTGTCACCCGCAAGATTACGCGCTCCGCCACCCGCATCCGTGAGGGCCTGCAAGAGAAGCTTTACCTTGGCAACCTTGACGCCAAGCGTGATTGGGGGTATGCCGCCGATTATGTCCAGGCCATGTGGCTGATGCTCCAGCAAGATAAACCCGATGATTACGTGGTGGCGACGGGCCGGACGCAATCGGTGCGTGACTTCCTCGAAATGGCGTTCAAGCATGTCGGGCTGAATTGGCAGGATCACGTTGAAATCGATCCGCGTTACCTACGCCCGACGGAAGTGGATTCGCTCCTGGGCGACCCGGCCAAGGCCCACCTCACACTCGGCTGGCGAGCGGCTACCGGCTTCGAGGAACTTGTTAGGCTCATGGTCGATGCCGATTGGGTAGTGGCGAAGGAAGAGCGCGCGATGGCGGATCATCGGGCCAGTCTGAAGTAAAGACCCATACGACCTATGTGACGCATAGGACCTATTTAGACCTGTCTGGAGAATTATCGCCCTGCGTCCCAGTGCATTCAGGTAAAGTCGTTTTCATCCAAGCCTGTCAGGCCGCTACCAGATATCTCGCCGAGGCGCCAACGCCGGGCGATCTTTTCACCCTCGTCCAGGGAGCCGGGCTGATCGGTCGGCATCCAGTTGAATGGCCCTTGGTTGGCTTGGTGCTCCTGGCGAAGCAAAAACACCGCGACAGATGGCAACCGGGGTCAATCGGACAAAATGCGAAGCCACGGCAAGCCTTCTTGGTCTTGCAAAGGACCGCATGTGTCTTTATAGGCGGTACTTCTCCCAGGGTGCTGATTTGCCAGGTATCGGCCCGTCCGATGGTGCCGGCCGGGCGCAGCATTGACATCAAGGAGGACGATCGTTGGCCGTATTTGCCGAGACTATTGCGTCTGTGTCGCCGCTGTTGCCTGTGGTGGTGTTCGCCGCGGAGGTGACGGTGGTGACACTGTCCACCATACGGATCATCTTTGTGTCCCGCGGGATGAAGGGATTGGCGTCCACACTGGGCTTTTTCGAGGTCAGCATTTGGCTGTTCGCCATCGGCCAGATCATGCAGAACCTGACCGACGTGGGCTGCTACCTCGGTTTTGCCGCCGGTTTCACCATGGGCAACTACCTGGGGATCATCATCGAAAAGAAGCTGGCCATCGGCACTGTCGTGCTGCGAGCGATTTCCAACCGCAACGTGGGTGGGTTGGTCAACCAACTAAAGCTCGCGGGTTACGGCGTGACGAGCATGGACGCCGAGGGTACGCACGGCCCGGTCAAGATCGTGTTCACAGTGCTCAAACGCAAACATCTACCCCATGCCGTGGGCCTGGTTCAGGCCTTCGATTCCAAGGCGTTTTACTCGGTCGACGAGATCAAGGAAGCGTCGGCGGGCGTGTTCCCCAGTCAAGAAAACCAGGCCAGGGTCGGCTTGAAATATCTGCTGCGGATGGCTTCCACCGCGCCAAGGGTGGCCAGGCCAACCCAGCTTGCCGCGATGTGCGACGGCCCGCCGCGTGAGCCACAATAAGGTGCGCGATGACTTCACAGGCCTGGTTTGTTTGGGCGCTGCTGTCTGCCGTGTTTGCCGCCCTGACCGCGATTTTCGCGAAGGTCGGCCTGGAAGGGATCGATTCGGACTTCGCCACGTTGGTGCGTACCGCGGTGATTATCATAGTGCTGGCGCTTTTCGTGGCCCTGACCGGGAAATGGCAGGATCCACGCACTCTCGAAATCAAAACGGTGAGTTTTCTGGTGCTGTCCGGCCTAGCGACGGGTGCGTCCTGGGTGTGTTACTTCCGCGCCCTGCAGGCGGGCGAGGCCGCCAAGGTTGCGCCGGTGGATAAGCTGAGCGTGATCCTGGTCGCGATCTTCGCCGTCATTTTTCTAGGCGAGCGCCTGTCGCTGCGCGAATACTTCGCCATCGCCCTGGTGGGCGCCGGCATTCTGATTCTGGGCTTGAAGCGCTGAAATCAAAGCCGACTCTGGGATTTGAACCCAGGACCTATGCTTTACGAAAGCATTGCTCTACCGCTGAGCTAAGTCGGCAAAATCCGCAACCGTCCGCCTATTGTAGAACGAAATCCGCCGCGAAGCAACCGCAAGGCTCGGGTCACGTTGACGCTGCGCCCAAAGGCAATCCGGGCCTTGAAAGGCGTGGATTCTTGCGTACTCTGCCATGTGTCTTCGCGTTTTGGCGGGACTTCACTGGGAGTGCGACAAAGAAAACAGCATGTGTGACAGCGGCGGTGCTGGTCGGGTTCGGGCTCCTCCAAGGCAACCCCGACCCTGAAAAGGCTTTGGGGGATTCCTTGAAGGCGCGGCAAAACGTCGCCGCCGTTTTGAAAGCGGTCAAAGACAAGCAATCGGCCGAGGCGGCCTTGCCGAAGCTCGATGAAGCCATGAAAGCCCTGTTAGCTGCGCTGGCAGTCCAAAAGAAGATCAAGCAAGACGATCCGGCGACGGCCAAGGTAAGGGCCGAGCTAGCCAGCCAAATAAAGGCCGCACAGGAGGCGTTTTTGGGGGAGTACAATCGTCTCCAGAAGCTGCCGGAGTTGCACCAGATTTTGTTGAAAAATCAGCTTTGGGGCAAACATCTTGCTGCAAGCGGCATTGAAAATCTGGAAATGGCAGTACTGACTTACCTTAAGAATCACACGCGTTATCCCGACACGCTAGTGGAGCTAACTGAACGAGATGCATTTGACAATTCCCCTGCATTGCTCTTGCCGAAGGCGTTGACTGACCCGTGGGGCCGGCCGTACGGTTACGATCCCACAAACCTCCATCCCCAGACCAATAAGCCAATGATCTATTCCCAGGGGCCCGATCCCAAGGACCCAAAGGGAAGGATCGACAATTGGGCCGATTGAAGTAACGGTCTGGAATGGCGGTAAAACCCAGGGTTTGCAGACGAATGCACGGGTCATGCGTGGGGCGTGCACCTAGCTCAGCCTAGGCTTCTTGCAATGCAATTCGCAACTCGTCACTGCCCCTAACCTGCTTCAGTCGAAGAATAAAGCGTGACCCCGGTGGGGCTGTCCCTAAGGCCTCCAGCTGGTCCCATACGAAAAGCAATGCAGCAACCTTTTCGTGAGTTTTTTTCCTGTGCAAAGCCGAGCTAAGTATCACGTGGGTTATTTTGTGTTCCTTGCAAAGCGCTGGAAGCTTGCCCCCCTTTGCTGGACTTTTTGCCACTGTCTGTGGAGATGACAACCCACCGTCCCTCCTTGGCGATTTGAGGAACCCAGACGTTGTCGGGCGTTCCTTGGCTGAAAAAGTCAGTAATGTGGGCAAATTCTGGTTCATTCGGAACCATTGCTAGCAGCTGCGCCATTGCTGGTTTGCCCAGGCATTCGCCAAACAGGAACCGCGCTGACTCACTCACGCCGCAGCTTTTCCGAGGAAATCGACGAAGAATTTGTACGCCGCCTGTGCCTCTTCCACTGGAATGCCGTTTACGCTTGCGGCTCGCTCAATGCTTCCCTCCGCGCGGATCGACTCCCAGATGCTCATTGCCGTGTAACCGCTTGGCAGCAGCGGTTCGCCAAATCTGAGTTCAGGGTCCATTTTGATCAGAACCTGTGCGGGGCTTCGGTAGATGTTGTAAAGGTTAGCCAGACCAGCTTTGCTAAATCCCAGGTCCGTGAGGTACAATTCGACAAATGGAAAGAGCTTTTGGGCCCGATGCTTCCCAGACGCCTCCACAAAATCCTCGCCTGGTTGATCGCCTCCCCTTGGCGGACGAATGATGATTTCGGCACCGTCGTAATAGGTGCAATGTGCACGAGCAAACGGGTAGTCAAGCTTGAAATCATCCCGTGCGACCTTGATGGCTTGCCGGAACTTAGGCAAAGGAATTCTGCGTTGCAGGCGGATCTCTCTGATGGCCAGGGTCTGAACCAGATCAAGAAAGCTGACAATACGGTCGTTGCATCCGAACTCGGGGTCAATGACCGCCTCGCCTGCACCGCTTCCAAAAACCCAGCGCTGCATCATGCGCACGGGCACCCTAGCGTAAAGGGCTGCTTCCGACAGCGTGTACAACCCTAGCCCAAGGAATTTGCGGAGTTTAGCAACCATGTCGCACCTCGCCAGGCTGACAGCAGTGGCAGTTAGCCAACATTGGGGCAAACCGCTGGATACGATGCCATCTTACGATGTTTCACTGGCATCAAAAAGACTAGTGGTTCAACCCTGCGCCATAATCCGGCACATCCGTGCGAAACGGCGTCGCCGGCAGGCCCTCACGGTTGGCGAGGTTGACAACCGGGAAATTGGCCCACCCATATCGCACCGCAGTCGGCTCCCGCACATCCGGGCTGCCCACCACCACTGTATTCTCGACGATGGTGGCCTCCGCCTTCACAAATTTGCCGTCTTTGCCTGCGATGGTGAAGCCGGTGAGCGGGCCGCCCTTGGCAACCAGGCCGCCGCCGACGTGCTTGAATGTCAGCACCGCTTTGCCGCCGTCGAACTTGACGCGGTCGTAAAGGGGTCCGACGTACTCCACCTTCTGCTTGTAGGCGATCGCGCGTGCCGCCAGGGCAAGACGCTCACCGACAGGTTCCTTATCCACGGGATGAATGTTCGTCGCGTCGCCAAAATCGGTGATGACGGCCATGGCCGTGTTCTTGACCTTGAGGCTTGTCATCAACTGCGCCTCACGCAACTCGGCCCATTGGCCAGGTGTCTTGACGTTGTCGTAAGGAGCGAGCTGTACGGTCAGAAAGGGGAAATCGCCCTGCTTCCAGTCGTCGCGCCAGTTCTTGATCAGGGCGTTCATCGAGATGGAAATACTGCTTATGCCGGCCCGCATTCGATTCGCCCTGGTACCAGATGACGCCGCGAAAGGCGAACGGGGCCAGCGGGGCGATCATGCCGTTGTAAAGATCGCCCGCGTTTTTTGCCTTCGCCAATTCCGGGAAACCCTCGAGCGTCGCCTTGCTCACCCAGCGTTCGGCAGCGGTGCCGCCCCAGCTGCTGTTGATGATGCCAACAGGCACTTCCAGGTTCTTTTCGAGGCTGCGGCCGAAATAGTAGCCGACGGCCGAGAAACCAGGCACGGTTTCCGGGCCGCATTCCAGCCATTTACCGAACGTGCGGATCTTGGTTGCGGGGGTGCTGCCCAGCTCCGTTTGCGCCGTGGTCCTGGGCGTTTTGGGAACGTCGAAGAGGCGAATCCTGGGGTTTTTCGAATTGGCGATGACCTGGGCAGGATCGCGCGTTTTCATCAGCTCCCACTCCATGTTCGACTGGCCGCCGGCGATCCAGACCTCGCCGACCATGACGTTCTTGAGTTCGACGTCTTTGGCAATCTTCAGCGTATAAGGTCCACCGGCCGGCAAAGGCGGGAAATTCGCACGCCATTTGCCGTCTTTGTCCGCTTCCGGGGCGATGGAGAAACTGGTGTTCTTGCCTGGTTGGCTGGCGATGAGGGTGACAATGAATTTTGTCCCGGGATCGGCCGTGCCCCACACGGGAATTTCCATATCGCGCTGGAGGACCATGTTGTCGGTAAACAGTCCGTGCAGTTTGACCGCCGCGTCGGCTCGCTGAGTCTGAAAGAAGGCCAACCCCGCCACCAGCAATGTTGCCACCGTCGTTTTGCGCACAGCCGTACTCCCCTTGTTGTTGGATGATTCGCCCGTTGCGATTAGGATACAGAATGGACGGCAGGAATTCCCAGGCATCCCAAGAGCATCGCAAGTGGCAGGCAACCATTGATTTGGAAGGCCGACAATGTCTTCAAAACACTCCAAACAGGTGAAATATGCCCATGTCCTAGTCGCGTTAGTTTGGACACCATGCACCTTGGGATTGGACATCGCGTTCATTCCCGACCTAATCAGCCAATTTCAAAGCCTTAGCTTCTTGGAAGCAGACGGCAAGGTTTTGGGGTACAAGGAAGTGCAATGGCAGGCTGGTGGGGATACCCATTACAAGGTAGCCGTCAGCTATGCATTTGAGGTCGCCGGTCAGCGGTTCACCGCTGAGCGTGTCGGCTTTGGCGTCAAATGGAATTACAAGACCGCACGTGCAATCGTCGCGGCCCATCCTGTCGATAGCGCGCTCACGGTCTATTACGAACCCGCCGACCCCAACACAGCCGTGCTTTTCCAAGGCTTTGAAGGCGAAAGCGTTCTTTGGGTTCTCTTCCTGATTCCCTTCAACGTAGCGATGCTCTGGATGTTGCTATCGATTTTCTACCTGCTGCTCACGAAGTTGCTGCGGCGAGCATCGCTGATAACATCCTTCATACGCGTTATCGACCGGGAAAATGAAGTTCGAGTGCGCTTGCCGCGCTTCTCGCCACTGGTCGCAGCCTGCCTCGCTGGAATTTTCGCGCCAATTCCCGCTGCGCTCGATTATCGCAATTTTCGCCCTTGGCGGCGCGTGGCCTCCTCGAGTCGCCGTCGTGGCCTGCGCTGGGGCAGTCGTCTTGGTAAGCATTACTGGCGCCTTTGCCTGGGCGGCCGTATACGTCGCTTCGGGACAAGCCGACCTTGTTTTCGACAAGTTGCAAATGACAATCACAGTGCCGCGGACCTTCGGGCGCCAAGAACAAATCATATTCCTTTTGGCCGACCTGGTCGCCTTTCAGTCTGCCGAAGATGTGATAAAAAACTACGAAGGAACTACCTACCTGTATGCCGTTCTGGTCCGGTGGCGCAGCCCAACCGGCGCACCGATGGAGGCGAAATTGGCTGCATTGGCATTCGAATCAGATGCGGATGCGCTTGCGAATCTAATCCGGCGAAAGGTGCCAGCAAAGCAAAGTTCTACCAACGACAGCACTGGCTGACAGAGCAATTGCAGAGAGCCTTTCTGAAATCGTCACGGCGAGGGACTGCAACGTGGCGAAGTGCCATGACCACTGACGGAAATCTTGGCCCCCTATGAAAAAGTCAAGACCCTGCAGGAAAATTCTTGCAAAAAGCTGGCGTTTCGGCATTTGCTGAGCCGTAACGCGTGATTGGCGTTACGATTGCGATTTTGATGAATCTCATGAGTGGCGTCAGGGGAGGGGGTGCAAGCTTGCAGGGAGGTCTGTCTGTGGGGTGTGCAGGAAACTCAAGAATGGTGTCCGTTAAGCCATGGCCGTCATTTTTCCATGTTCAATTGGTTGCGTTGGGCGATCTTGCTGACAAACTCCCGAAGCACGGTGATTTGTTTCTGCAACGGCTTCGCGAGTTTCTCGGCGGGGAGAGGATCGAGATACTCATACGCACTCAGGATATTATCCTTCAGATTTTCAATAACTTCGGCCTCATTGCACCCAGCCGCATTCAGGTTCGCATCAGTGAAGCTAGCGAGGAAATCATCGCCGTCGAATTCAACGGCCACCTCGATCTCCTTGAGCATCTTAAACGGTTCCGGTGCAAAGGTCTGCAAGCGGACGTTGAACAAACGGCGGTTTTCAAGCTGCTCAATGCGGGATTGCGCGGCTTCCACCTTCTTCTCCAGGTTATCCAACCGTAACGCCTCATTCATCGGCTGTCCCGACCCCTACGGATTACTGCCCAAAAACTGCATATTCATCTCCCGTATCTTAGCCGCCTCGTCGTCGTAGAGGAACGGCAAAAAGGCATAGCGTTTCCCGCGCGTCACCAGCGTGACCTCGTGCATCAGGCAGCAGGAAAATACCACTGCCGCTCCGGTCGGCGCCCGATACGTATGAGTGCCGAATTCCGGAAAACGCAGGTCGCCGCCCTCGTACTCTTCCGCATTCAAATTGATCGTGACGGCAAACCGTCTGTGCGACGTGCCTTTCGTGGTGTGGTCGCGATGCTTGCGAAAGTGGCCTCCGCTTGCGGCATCGTAGCAGGCCACGATGAAACGCTCGATGTGGGTGACGCCGTATTGATACGCAAGCTTGATCGCCGGAAATAGGCACTGGCGCAGCCGCGCCGTGGTCTCGCGCAACACATCCTGCTCCACGATGATGTAGTCGGAGCGGCGTTTGTGGTCGAAATTGACCACGGGGACCGTCTTGTCGCCCACATCCTTCATGTAACCCGATTCCGTGCCCCCATGCTGGTCGTACAGGCCGACCAAGGTGCGGCAAAGCTCACGCCCGAAGACGTTGGGCACGGTCAGTATGGGCGCCAGGCCAGTCAAGGTTTTGATCAGCGGCAATCCGTTTAAATAACGCAGCAAAGTTGCCACATGCGTGTCGACAGTGCCTTCGAAGGGGAACACCGCCAGCGTTCGCAGCGCTTGATCCAGGACAATCGTTTGCCGCAGGTAACAGGAATTATCCGGGGGAACGACACCGAAAAGACGGCTGACCGCCATGTCGAAGTCCCACAAATAGACGATCCCCGGCCACTGCTGGGTCACGCGCCCTGTCTTCTCGTCGGACGGATCGGCAGTGACGCCCAGGAAAAAGAAGTTCTCGATGTCGAAACGCTGTTGGTTTTGCATGATGTCGGCCAGGACACGGCGGCTTTCCGGATTGTCCGCGGAGCCGAAAAAACAGAGAATGACGTAGCGGCCGGCAATCGTGTCGAATTGGTAGCGGGGATTGATCGAGGCACGCGCCGTAAACCAGGGGGCGGGTTCTCCTGGGGTCAGCATGAGTCGCACCTTTTTGCTGGATTCTGGCGAGAATGCACTCAGTTTGATAAGCTATTACGTTACCAAATACTCGGCAAGTATCGCCCATTCGGCCGCGAGGAGTCATCATGACGCGCTATGCCTGCGATTTGCAAACCATCGAAGAAGCGGCTGTCCGCGTCCGCCGGCTGGCGCACCGCACGCCGGTGATGACCTGTGCCACCCTCGATCGATTGGCGGGCCGCTCGCTGTTCTTCAAATGCGAGCATCTGCAAAAGGTCGGCGCCTTCAAGTTTCGCGGGGCGGTCAATGCCGTCGCCCAGCTGCCGGCGGATCGCAAGGCGGGCGGCGTCGTCACGCATAGCTCGGGCAACCACGCCCAGGCACTGGCACTTGCGGCTCGGATGCACGGGATTGCCGCCAATATCGTTATGCCAGCCAATGCGACGCCGGTCAAGCGGCGCGCGGTCGAGGACTATGGTGCCAGGGTCATCCTCTGTGAGCCGACTTTGGCGGCCCGCGAAAGCACGGCGGCACGGGTGCTGGAGGAAACTGGCGGGACGATGATTCCGCCTTACAACCACCCGCAAGTGATCGCAGGGCAGGGCACCACCGCCCTGGAACTGCTCGAACAGGTGCCCGATCTCGACGCCATCGTCGCTCCCATCGGCGGCGGCGGACTGGTCGCCGGCATCACCCTGGCGGCCAAGGGGCGACGGGCTGCTATCAAGGTTTTCGCTGCCGAGCCGGCGGGCGCGGACGACGCCTTCCGCTCCAAGAGCGCCGGCTCGTTGATTCCGCAGACGGGGCCGAAAACCATCGCCGACGGCTTGCTGACCAGTCTGGGGGAGTTGACGTGGCCGGTGGTGCGCGATCTGGTGGATGACGTGGTTTGCGCCAGCGACGAGGAGATTATCGCCGCCATGCGCCTGACGTGGGAGCGGGCGAAACTGCTCATCGAACCAAGCTCGGCCGTGGCGGTGGCAGTGGTGCTGGCCGAAGCTTTCAAGTCACGGCCGGGTTTGCAGCGGGTGGGGATTGTGCTGAGCGGCGGGAACGTCAATCTCGATCAATTGCCGTGGCAGAAAGCGTGAGGGATTTCAAATCAACAATCGCACCATTTTTGATTTCATCCACCACACGCAGGATCTCACTTCCTCCCCCGCCAGGCCAAACCTTTTCACCCAGCAACCGGAGCCTGTCCAGATCGATGGCCTGGCTGCCATGTTCCAGTGAATGTAGCACCATTTTCAGGAAATCCACGGCGTGTTGCATGCGCATGGCAACATTTCGATTGGGGGTCACCATCGCACCATACTTGTTTGCCAGTGCAGCTTCCAAAAACGGGATGCGGTATTTGAGTCCCGCATCCTCCACCCAAACGTCGCCGGCAAGGGTTTCTTCGAGGTCTCGCGATGGGGATAAAAAACATCAATAGCTGAGTGCTTTTCGCCAGGGACAACAAAGGCCGTGACGACGGAATGAACCCTGACTTGAAGGTGAGGGTAGAGTTCCTTGATGGCCTTTACAGCCCTGGCATGATTGCGGCCGATTCTCACCAAAAAATCCATGTCATGGCTGGCCCGCGGATCGCCTGTCCAACCACCGACGGAATGAGCGCCTGTCAAAACGAAGGGAATCCTCTTTGCCGTCAGTTTTCGGAGAATCTTGCGCAATTCGATCTTGGCGGATTCTGGTTTGTTCATGATCCACCACTGCCGATTGGTGATTTCGGCACTTCTATTGATTGCTTTGGCGTGGTCCGGTGCTTGGGTACGCGGTATGGTCGCCATCGTACTGACAAACGGCATTTTTCGGCCTGTCTTCATCGCTTTCACCGTTTGCTCCTCGAGCGTCAAGGCCGGCGCATTCCGCTCAATCATCCCCCGCGGGTGCGCTTGTACGCCTCCACAGTTTGCCGATAAAGCTCCATCATCCGCGGCATCGTACTGGCCAAGCTATACTGCTCGTCAATGAGCTTCACACCCGCCTCGGCGAAGGGCCGGCATGACGCCGGATTGTCCAATATTCGCAGGGCCTGCTTGGTCAAGCCGTCGACGTCGAAGAAGTTCGCCAGCAGCCCGTTTTTCTCGTGCTGAATCACCTCTCGCACCGGAGCCGTGTCCGAGCCAAGCACCACGCACCCGCAGGCCAGGGCGTCGAACAGCGACCAGCTCAGCACAAACGGCGCTGTCAGGTAAATGTGCAAATCGCTAAGGCTCAGAATGTCGGCAAGCTGAGCCGATGTCACCCGGCCGGCGAAAATGAAATGGCTCAGATCATAAGCATCTTGCTTGAGCACGTGCTGCAGGAACGACTTGTCCTTGATGTAAGCGAGGTCCGCGCCATGGTAGAAATTCTCGGAGCCGACCACGACGAACTTCACATTGCGGCGGCAGGAATAAATGCCGCTTGGCCACCTTCATAAAGATGTCGAACCCCCGCAGCGATTCCAGGCCGCGAGCCACGAAGGTGATGATGCGCGTGTTAGCCGGGATCGGCGGATTGTTGCCGATTTGCCGGGCCGGCTTGCGGCGATACCAGATCTCGCGATCGATGCCGTCGAAAATGGTGGCGATCTTGTCGCGGTACTCCTCCGGAAACAGGTTCCGCTGCCAGGCCGTCGGACTGTAGCCCGCCGTGCAAGCCCGCAGGTCGAGCAGGACCAGGCCGTTGTGAGCTCTCGCCCGGCAAACCTCAAGCTCGCCCGGCGGCCACTCCGGGCGGAAATCGACGAAAGAATCCTTGCGGTGGTAAAAGTAATCACAATAATTGATCACCGGGCAAGCGTAAAGTTCCGGCAGGAACATCGACGACGCGTAAATCGTGGATCCGACAACGAGGTCGGGCCGAATCTCCGGGTGCGCCTTGAGCAATTGGTAGACGGCATGTGCCCGGTTGACCAAACTATCAAAACCCATGCCCTGCTGGTCCACCGGCTCGTACTCGAGCAGGCGAATGCCCTCCACCATGCGCGGGCCTGCCTGCGCCGCTGGCGCCTGCACGGGAGTCAACGGGAAGTACTGGTTGGCCTGCGCCGCCGCCGCCGGCTTACCGAGCTGGGTTCCGGAGCCAAAATCGGGAATATACTCGACAGGCCCCACGCCGGGCACGGTCGTCGCCAGCCGTTCACAAACGTAGGTGCATTGCCAACCCTCACGCTGGGCGAGGAAGCGGCGATGTGTCCAAGTTGAGCAGGGAAAACCCTGTGGATGAAAAGGACGTGCATTATCTTGCCTGGGTTTTTCGGACCTGGGCGAGAACTGTCAAATTATGGCGGGCCATGGCATTTTGCGGATCGAGGGCCAGGACGTCGTGCAAGGCGGCGTCGGCGGCATTCCAATCGCGGCCTTCCTGCAGCAGCACCTGACTAAGGGCGATCCGCGGCGTGAGCCACTTCTGGTTGGCGGCAATGACGGCGCCAAGCAAAGCACGCGCCGATGAAAAATCCTTGCGGCCAACGTGGGCGGCAAGGCGCAGCAGCAGCACATCCTCGGCACGCTGGCCGGTCGGCTCCATTTGCAATGCCAGCTGCTCAAGCGCAACCAATTCACCAAGGCGGCCCTGGCTGGACCAAATTTCGCTCAGGCGGAGCCACGCATTGGTATAATCGCGACGCTCTTGCACCACCTGGCGCAGCAGCGTTTCCGCTTCCGGCTTGCGGCCTTGCTGCAAATAAATCTCCGCCAAGGCATAGCGGGCCTGGTAGCCTAGCATGCCGGAGTCGATGGCATCCCAACCCTGGCTGGGGCCGTGATTGAGCAGCCTCAGCAGGCACGTTTCGCCGCCGCGCAGGTCGCCGGCCTCGGTCAGCAGCTTGCCCTCCGCGAAGAGCAGCTCCGCGTCGTCGGGAAAAAACCGGAGCCCCTGCCGGCAAATCGCCAGCGCTTTGTCTTTCTGGCCGAGTCCGTAGTGGCTGTTCATCAGCAATGCATACGACTTTCGGGTGCTCGACAGGCCGGGCGGCGAATGCTCGAGACTGGCATACAGATAAGGCAGCGCCTCGGCCGGCCTTTGCAGATCCAAAGCGGTCCAACCCAAATGAAAAAGCGTGATGGGCTCTTTGGGGTTCTCCGCGTAATCGAGCTGGAGCAGGCGGAGATTGCGCTCGTTTTTCCGACGGCGCAGCGCCTGGTCCTGATAGCCACCGTGCAAGATGTCAACGTTCGAGCGTTGCAACGTTCCGCCCTGGCGCTCGATTGCAAGCGTCACCTGCTCGTGAACGCGGTATTGCCAGCGGATGGCCGGGCGGTTCGGGAACAGGCGCGCGTGGTCCACCACCATGGCGGCGCCGCCGCTAACGCCAGGTTGGGACACTTGCCGCATCATATAGGCGACGTTTTCTCCTCCCAGGCGGGCAAATAGCTCGCGGAGGCGGACCCGATTGGGTTCGTCAAGGTACTCATCGGCGTCAAGCCAGAAGATCCACTGGCCCGTGGCGTGGCGCACGCTTTCATTGCGGGCGGCCGCGAAGCTGTCGATCCAGGGAAAATCGACCACGCGTGCCCTGAAGCCGGCGGCTATTTCCTTGGTCCGGTCGGTGGAACCCGTATCGACCACCACGATCTCGTTGACCAAATCCACGGCCGAGCCGAGGCAGGTGGGGAGCGTGGCCTCCTCATTCTTGACGATCATGCAAAGTGTAACGCGCGCGGCCACGGCTGTCCTTTCAATTCTCCAGTGGGTGCTTCTCACCGGCGTAGGCTCGGCGAAAACCCTGCAGAGTCACATTCACGCTCGAATGGGTGCAAAACAAATTGACCGAAAGAATTCTGCCGAAAACGTTTTCGCTGTTGCCGAAGTAGTTGTTGGCGTTGAAAAGTGTCGGAAAATGCCAGTACATGTGATACCCAAGCGAGTCGATAAACGCCATCAGCGCATGGGAGTTGGGGATGCGATCGTTTTCGACGTAGAGAAAGGGCTTGTGGCGGCCAATCGTTTCCACCGCGCCCTTCAGGACCTGAATCTCCATGCCCTCGACGTCCGCTTTCAGCAACCGACAAGAGGGCAGACTCAAGCTGTCGACGGTGATTACAGGGACGGGTTCACCTTTGCCGCTGGGATCGAGGCCCAAACCGCCAAAATTGTTGGTGGCGGAAGAATTGAGCAACGGAACGTGGATGACCCCGCGTTCCGCGCCCACGGCGGCGTTGATGCAATGGGTATTCGTGATGCTGTTGAGCGCGATGTTGGCGCAGAGGGTTTGAAAGACAAGGCGCTGCGGCTCAAAGGCGAATACCTTGCCCTCGGGACCGACGGTATTGGCCAGGAACACCGTGTGGGTGCCGAGGTTGGCGCCGACATCCAGGCAAAGGTCTCCGGGGTGAAGCACCTGACGAAGCAACGCCATCTCGCCTTCACTGTACTCGCCATACAAATCCAACGATTTGCCCACGTACATGTCGTGGCAGTTGTACAGCATGTAACCGTGGCGGCATTGGCGCAGGTGGTTGAAGGGCCCTGCCACGAGTTTGGGGGTTTGCATCGACTCTCCCGACTGAACCACGGATTACACTGATTAGCACTGATAATAACCGGAAATCAGCGAGCTCAGCGCAATCGCATTTGGGGCCGGAGAACGCCCCCCGGATTCCTCATCATCCCTGGTATCAGTGTAATCCGCGGTTGGACAAGGACCAGAGGTCACCTAACGATTCGCTTCCATTCCAGCTTATCTGTGTTATCGGTGCAATCCGTGGTTGCTCATATAAGCGCCAATGAGCCGCCGATGATCGTCCCGGGCGATGTTTTCCCCGGTCAAAACGACGCAGATCGGCTCCTCCAATTCCGCCGCATGAGCCTTGACGAAGGCCAGAGTGATCGCGCTCGATGGCTCTACCACCAGCGCTTGCGTTTCAAAAAAATCTTTGAGGGCCGTGCCGATTTCCGCTTCCGGAACGAGTGTGATGCCGATCTTCGCCTCCGCAATGGCCCCCTGCACCGCCGGGTGGGCTGTCTCCAGAAGCAATCCGTCGGCCATGGTGGCGGACCGCGCAGTGCTCGAACCGGCCATATTTCGGATAGTTAAACGGCTCGCAGCCATACAGCCGAACCGGAGCGGGGTTGGTCCGCAGGTAGGCCAGCAGGCCCATGAGCAATCCGCCGCCGCCGAGGGGAAACACGATTGATCGGCAATCAGGCAGGGTGCGGAGAATCTCCGCGGCGATGCCCTGGTAGCCGTCGGTCCAAAGCGGGTCGAGGTGAGGGTGGACGAAATAGCCGTCGCGCTCCTTGGCAAGAGCCGTGGCATGCCGCAGCAAATCGCTGCCGCCGCCGGCGATTTTGATCAATTCGACGCCGAGGGCACGCAGTTTCTCGTCCTTGGCCCGCGCGATGGCCTGCGGCACGACGCCGGTCATGGCAAAGCCAAATGCCTGCGCCCGACAGCCGCGCCCAGGGCCGTGTTTCCCATCGAGGGGACAATCAGCGGCGGCGTGCGACCCTCACGGCGCAGGTGCTCCAGCAGGTGGACGGCTCCGCGAATCTTGAAGCAGCCCGACGGATTAAGAAACTCGCATTTGGCGTACACGTCACGCCGGGGGAAGAGGTTGCCAAGGCGAATCAAGGGGGTGGGTTGAAGGGTAAGCATATTGATGGTCCCATAAAAAGTTACGTAAATTCCCCGGTCAAAATCCGCGCCAGCACACCAGAATCGATATTCCCGCCGGAAACCACGCACACCACCTTGCCGCCGCCGGCCTTGCCAGCCAGCGCGGCGGCGACGGATGTTGCGCCGCGCCCTCGGCGATGATGCGCTGACGCTCGGCCAACAACCGGATCGCCGAGGCGACCGCGGTCAACGGCATCACCAGGGAACCGTCCAGCAGGTCGCGAATCATCGGCCACATTTCACGCAACAGACTCTTGCCGCCGATGCCGTCGACAAAACTCGCGGTGTAATTGGCCGGCCGCGGCTCACCCGCGGCCAGCGACGTCGCCAAGGGACATGCCGTTTCCACCTCGCAAGCAAAGATGCGCGTCCGCGGTCTTAACGCACGCATCGCCGAAGCAATGCCGCAACTGAGTCCGCCACCGCCGTAGGGGATAATCACCGCGTCCAAATCCGGCATGTCTTCCAGGATCTCCAGGCCGATAGTACCATTGCCGGCTATCACCGCTGGATCGCTGACCGGGTGAACAAACAGGCCTTTGCATTTTGCATACTTGCCGGTCAGCAAAATCTCCCACCATTCATCGAACGGCACCTTGATGATCGCACCGCCCAAACGCCGCACTGCGGCGAGTTTTGTTTCGGGCGCATGGTCCGGCACGACAACCGTGCAGGCCACTCCCAGGCGCCGAGCATTCCAGGCAACCCCCTGGGCCATGTTGCCAGCACTGGCCGTGAAGACGCCTTCAGAAAGTTGCTCCGGTGACGCCAACAGCATCGCATTGGCGGCGCCACGCAACTTAAATGAGCCAATCGCCTGCAGATTCTCCAGCTTCAAAAAAATCTGACAGGGAGTCTCTTCCACCGTTAACGGCACCAAGGGCGTGCGCATGACAAGCGCGCGAATGCGCTCTTGCGCGGAACGAATTTCTTGAATCGGGATGGGTGTTCGCGGTTCCATGTGACTGCCCTCGCATCAGGGAACGAGGAATTCAGCCAGCAGCCGATTGAACCCGCGCGGATCCTCAATCGGCGGCGCGTGGCCAATTCCCTTCAAAATCTCCAACCGGGCATGCGGAATCAAGGCGGCGAGACTGCTGAGAATAGCGCGGCGGCGCGATCCGGTCGTCTTCGCCCGCCGCCACCAGGACCGGGCAATGCAGCGCCGTCAATCGGTCCATTGTATTATGCCGGCGGATCGCGTCGAATTGGCGGAAAAAGCCGTCGATGCGCTGGGGATAGGGATTTTGCCGCAGCAGTGCCCTCAGCCATTCGACCTTGGTGCTGGACTCGAAGAAACGGTGGCCCACCAACCAGGGCAGCAGTGCCTCGAAAAACGCCGGCGTATCCGCGACCTGTCGGCGAATCAGGGCATACGTGTCCAGCGTGGCATTGAACCAATCGTCGGCCCGTGCCAACGTCCCCACCAGAAAAAGACTGCGCACGCGGTCGGGGTGGGTCAGCGCCACTTCCTGGGCAATCATGCCGCCCAGTGAAAGGCCGACGAGGTGGGCGGGCGGCAATTCAAGTGCTTGCAGCAATCCGGCAACATCGTCTGCCAGGTCGGCCAATGTGTACGGCTCAGAGGCGTATGCCGATTGGCCCGCGTCACGGTTGTCCAAGGCGACACAGCGGAAACGATCGGAAAATGATCGAACCTGACCTCCCCAGTACAGGTGATCCCCAGCCAGGCCGTTGAGGAACACGACCGGCACACCGCGGCCCCTGTCGCTGTAGTGGAGCAGCAGATTATTGCAATGCACTTGAGCCATGGTGCGTCAGTTGCCGTTGTCCGGGACGCGTTGTTCCTGGCAGGTACGTTTGTAGGCAGCCTCGAAATCGACTGGGAACACAGGCCCGCCGCGCAGCCAAAGGGGCAGCGTCGGCAACTGCAGCCCGATTGCAAGGGTCACGGGCCAAATGTCGAGGCTCGGCTCTTCACTGTGACGCACTGGATGATAGGCCACACCATAAAGGTCGCCCACCGTGTCAACGCGATTGGGGGAATTCAATCGAGCCAGGAGTTGCTGATGCAGGTTGGCATGCCGGCTCGTTACCACATCGACGACAATCAAGCCAATGCCGTTCTGCAGGTAAGCCGCACACCTGGACACAAATGCGTCGCACCTTGCGGGCCGATCTTTGTTGGAGGGACTGACAAGCTCAATGGCAGCGGCAAGCTGCGGTCCGGCGCTGCTGTCGAACACCTGAACTTCCACAAGGTCGATAATAACCGGCAGGGGTATGGTCAATGCAGCGGCAGGAGGAGCCCATGAAGATGGTGGTTGAGCCGAGGCCTCAGTCGCCGGTTCTTGCCAGGTTGCCACGTCAATTTCAATGCCAAATTGCACATTGGATTCGGCGAAGTAGTCTTTGGGCAGCACCGCATTGAGCTGTGAGGACAGGTAGGTTGCCCACGCGTTGTGAAACGCATTCCAGTGGCGACGTTGGCTCAGCGGCGGTTGGAAGTAATTTTGCAGGGGCATTGATCCGTCTCGCAACTTGACTTCACTTCATTGGTGCGGGCGATGCTGTGATTCTACCAGTCCAGGAGAGAAATGGGGCAAAATCATGGCGACCAGGCCCCTTCTGCCGTAAATCTAATGCTACGGAACTAAAGTAATGCGGAGAGCAACGGTGGCTACCGTCGCGGAAACACTGGCCCTGGCACGCCGGCGTCTACAGGCCGGCGATTTCGCCCAGGCGGAATCGCTCTGCCGGCAGACGCTGCGGATAGATGGCACCAACCTTGACGTGCGCCATTTTCTTGGCGAGGTTTGCCTGGCTCATCATCAATTGGGCATGGAGCTGCGCAAACAGGGCAAGCTCGCCGAAGCCGAGGCCCACTGCCGGCAAGCGTTGCGCATTAGCCCCGACTTTGCCGACGCCCACAACAATCTCGGCAATGCGTTGCGGCACCAAAACAACCAGCACGAAGCCGCTCGGCATTACCGCGAAGCCCTGCGTTTGCAACCGCAATTCGTGGAAGGCCATTGGAACCTGGCGCAGTCCTCTTGCTGCTTGGCCACATCGATGAGGCGGTAACCCATTATAGAGAGGCCTTACGCCTGCGCCCGAACGATGCGGAGGCTCATGACAACCTGGGCAGCGCCCTGCAAAAACAGGGCAGCGACGAAGAAGCCGCCGCTCATCACCGCCAGGCTTTGGCGCTCAACCCGAATTTCGCCGAAGCCCATACCAACCTCGGCAACGTGCTTGCGAAACAGGATCAACTGCATGCCGCGGCAACGCATCACCGCGAAGCTATTCGCCTGGACCCCAACCTCGCCGAGGCCCACGCCAATCTTGGCGGCACATTGCTCCACCAGGGCGATCTGGACGCCGCCTTGGCCCACTACCGCCAGGCATTGCAAATCAGACCAAATTTCGCGCAAGCCCGCTGGCATCGCGCTGTGGTTTGCCTGCTGCGCGGCGATTTCGAGCAGGGCTGGGAGGATTACGAATGGCGTCTGGCGGAAAATGCAATTTCCCGGCCCACTTTTACCCAGCCGCTTTGGGACGGCTCCGACCTGCACGGACAGACCATTCTACTTCATGCGGAGCAAGGACTCGGCGATACGCTCCAGTTCATTCGCTATGCCCCTCTCGTCAAGCAGCGCGGCGGCAGGGTCGTGGTGGAGTGCCAATCACCGCTTGTCCGCCTGACGGCCGATGTCGCTGGAATCGAGCAGGTTGTGGCCCGCGGCACGGCTTTGCCGGCGTTCGACTTCCACCTACCGCTGCTCAGCCTGCCCCGCGTTTTCCGCACGACCTTGGCCAATATCCCGTCCTGCGTTCCGTACCTGCGGGCGGAGCCGGATCTGGTTGAAAAATGGCGGCGGGAACTGGGTGCTCTCCACGGCCTCAAGGTGGGAATCGCCTGGCAGGGCAGCCGGCACCATGAACGTGATCGCCAGCGCCTCCATTCCACTAATGAACTTCGCACCGCTGGCGGGTGTGGCCGGCGTCCAGCTTGTTAGCTTGCAAACAGCCTGGGGGACGGAGCAATTGCGCGACGTCGCCAGCCACTGGCCCGTCATCAACCTGGAAAATCGCCTCGGCTACGACTCCGAATCGTTCGCCAATCTCGCGGCAATCATCAAGAACCTCGACCTGGTCATCACCTGTGATACTGCAATTGCCCACCTTGCCGGAGCGTTAGGCGTGAACGTTTGGGTTGCCTTGCCATTTGCCCCCGACTGGCGCTGGCTGACGAAGCGTGAGGATAGCCCGTGGTATCTCTTTATGCGGCTGTTCCGCCAAACGCGCCCTGGCGATTGGCAAGACGTTTTCTCGCGCATTGCTCAGGCGCTGAAGTCCGTGGTGCCAGACAACGCGAGCCAAACCGCTGCCACCCACGCCCATCACCAACTTGCCATCCCACAATCACAACAGAGCAAACCTGCCGATGCCGAAGCCATGGTTTGCTTAGCCAATACACTCGTGGGAGAAGACCGCGTGGACGAAGCCATTGAGCTTCTCCACGCAGCGTTGCGTCAAAAACCAGACATGGTCGAAGCCCACAACAACCTCGGCGTGGTGCTCACCAAGCAACACAAATTCACCGAGGCGCTGGCGGCTTACGACCAGGCATTGCGTCACGACCCAGAGCACGCCGAGGCACACCTCAATCGGGGAATGCTGCGGCTGACGTTCGGCGACTGGCAAAACGGGCTGGCGGATTATGAATGGCGGACCAAAACGAAGAACTTCGCCGAGTTTCCCTTCCATCAGCCGCGTTGGGACGGCTCGCCGCTCGCCGGCCGCACTCTGCTGCTGGCTGCCGAACAGGGCCTGGGCGACACGCTCCAGTTTATCCGTTATGCACCGCTAATGCAGGAGCGCGGCGAGCGTGTCCTTGTCCAGTGCCAACCAGTCTTGTGGCACTTGCTCGCACACGGGCTCAAAACGATCAAGGTTTTTGCCGCCGGCTCTCCTCTGCCGGCCTTCGATGTCTATGCCCCGATGATGAGCATGGCTCACCTGTTGGGCACGACCCCCGCTCGCATTCGGGCCGACGTTCCGTACCTGCACGCGGAGGCGCAGCGGCTGCACCACTGGCAGCGCGACCTGCAGTCTCTCGCCGGCTTCAAGATCGGCATCGCCTGGCAAGGCAGCCGGAGCCACAACAATGACCGCAAACGCTCCATTGCTCTGAAACACTTCGCGCCGCTGGCGGCCCTGGACGGGGTCCACCTCGTCAGCTTGCAAAGAGGACGGGGGACGGAGCAATTGCGAAGTCGCCGGCCAATGGCCTGTCATCGATCTGGATAGCCGGCTCGGCAACGACGCCGAGTCCTTTGCCAACATCGCGGCGGTCATGAAGAACCTCGACCTGGTCATCGCCTGCGACTCGGCCATCGCCCACCTCGCTGGTGCGCTGGGCGTGCAGGTCTTCGTCGCCTTGCCGTTCGTTGCGGATTGGCGCTGGCTGACGCAGCGTGAGGATAGTCCGTGGTATCCCACGATGCGGCTGTTCCGGCAGACGCGCCCCGGCGATTGGCATGGCGTTTTCGCCAACATCACCCAGGCCGTGAAGTCCCTGGTGGTGCGCCAGGCGAGCCAAACGATTTCAGCGCAGGCCAATCACGAATTGGCCATCACGCTGCGCAAGCAAGGCAAGCTCGTCGAAGCCGAAGCCCACTGCCGGCAAGCCTTGAGCCTTCGCCCCGATTTCCCTGACGCCCATAACAACCTCGGCAATGCCCTGCGGCTGCAAAATAAACTCGATGAAGCCGCCCGGCATTATCGCGAAGCGCTGCGTCTGCGCCCGCAATTCGTGGAAGCCCACTGGAACCTGGCCGCGGTGCTTACGCAGCTGGACCAAATCAATGAGGCGACAGCCCATTACCGGGAAGCCTTGCGTCTTCGTCCGGATGATCCGGAGGCTCACGACAACCTTGGCAGCGCCTTGCAATTGCAGGACAACCTCGAGGAAGCCGCCGCCCACCATCGCCAGGCATTGCTGCTCAAGCCCGATTTCGCCGAGGCCCACACCAACCTGGGCAATGTGCTCCACAAACAGAACCAGCCCGAGGCCGCCGCGACGCATCACCGCGAGGCGATTCGGCTGAATCCCGACTTCGCCGAGGCGTATCTCAACCTGGGCAGCGTGGTGCAAAAGCAGGGTCAGCTTGACGAGGCGATCGGCCATTACCGCCAGGCCTTGCGAATACGGCCGGATTTCGCCGAGGCCCACATCAATTGGGGCAGCGTCCTGCAAAAACGGGAACTGGTCGACGAGGCGATTGAGCACTACCGCGCAGCCTTGCGGATTCTGCCCCTTTCAACCGAAGCCCTCACCAACCTTGGCGGCGTCTATCTGGACGAGGGCAAGCTGGACGACGCCCTGGCCCACTTCCAGCGTGTCTTGCAAATTGCGCCGAATCTGCGCAGGCCCGCTGGAACCGCGCCCTGCTTTGGCTGCTGCAAGGCGAATTTGAGAAGGGCTGGCCGGAATACGAATGGCGCGTGACCCAAACCGACTATCCTCAGCGCATCTTCCCGCAGCCGCGCTGGGACGGATCGGACCTGGCCGGCCGCGCGATTCTGCTTTATGCCGAGCAAGGCCTCGGCGACACGCTGCAATTCATCCGCTACGCTCCCCTGGTGCGTGAGCGCGGCGGCAAGGTGATTGTCGAGTGTCAGCCTCAGCTTGCGGAGCTTTTGCGCGGCGCTGCGGGCGTCGACCAGGTGATCGCTCAGGGCTCTGCATTGCCTGCCTTCGCTGTGCAAGTGCCGCTGCTGAGCCTGCCCGCCATTTTTCATACCACCCTGCAAAACATTCCCGCCGCGGTCCCATATTTGAGGCTAGATGCCGAGCTCGTGCAGCGCTGGGGTCGCGAGCTGCCGCGCCGTGGAGGCCTGCAAATCGGCATCGCCTGGCAGGGCAATCCCAGGCACCTTCTCGATCAGAGACGCTCTATTGCCCTGAGCCAATTCGCGCCGTTGGCCAAGGTCGAAGGAGTCCAACTGGTCAGCCTGCAGCACGGCCCCGGCGCCGAGCAAATTCGCGCCGTGGCGGACAAATTTCACGTCACCGATCTGGCGAGCAAGTTGGGTAATGCTGCTCGCACAATGTTGGACATTGCCGCAGTCATAAAGAATCTAGACCTGGTCATCACTTGTGACACGGCAATCGCCCACCTGGCCGGGGCGTTGGGCGTGCAGGTTTGGGTCGCCTTGCCGCTGGCGCCCGACTGGCGTTGGCTTTTGCAGCGTGAGGACAGCCCGTGGTATCCCACGATGCGGCTATTCAGGCAGACGCGCCGGCGGAGAATGGCACGATGTATTCACACGCATGTGCCAGACTTTGGAGGAAATAATAACCACGAAAAGCACGAAATTCACGAAAGAAAACCACGGCCCGGTTTAAGGCTCGCACGAGATTTCCTCACTTTTTTTTTCGTGTTTTTGGTGTGTTTCGTGGTCCAAATCGCAGGAGCACCGCTGCTCGCCGGTGAAACCTGATCGTCTTCCTGCGCTTTTGGTTTATCGTCGGTCTTGCCCGCCGCGTACTTGCTCACCAGGTTCACCAGCAGCAAGTATTCCGTCTGGTGCCGCTGCACCTGCTGGGCAACCACTTCCGACTGTTTTTGCAGCAGCCGGTCGCGGTACTGGCCCATTTTGTCCAGCGACAGGGCCTCCGCGATGATCGCTAGTGCTGCTGGGAAATTCTTCTCGCGTTGGTAAACCCACGCCAGGTTATAGCGGGCACGCACGTCGCTGTTGTTGACTTCGAGAGCCTTGAGGTATGCCGACCTCGCTTCCGGGTAGCGGCCATACTCGAAAAGGCCGTCGCCCAGCACATTCCATAGCTCCGACGAACAGGTCGGATTCAGCGCTATCGCCACCTTGGCCAGGTCGATGCCCGCCTTGACGTCACGCAGCGAGAAGATCAGGAACTGTGCCACTTCACTGATCAGCACCCAGTTTCCCGGTTGCTTGGCGAGCGCCTGCTGATAGTACGACGACGCCAGCTCGAACCGGCCCACGCGCAAGCACTGCGCGCCCGCGTGATCGGCTCTTGCAGTTGCGCGGCGGCATCCTGGCTGAAGCGTTCCTGAAAACGCAGCTTCGTTTTGGGCGATAACTTATGCCCGAAAAGCCGCGAGTGGAAGTTTTCTGCTTCGCTGTGAGGCTGCAAGTGCTGGAATCGGTCACCGGTGCCGAAGAACACTTTCAGCAAGCTGAAAAGACAACCGAGAAAATCGGGAATTGGCAGGCACTCCAGTCTGCGTTCACGAAATACAGCACGACACTTCAATCCGGCCATTTTTCCAATGGACATTGCTCGTGGGGCAGGCGGGCCTTGATTTGCGCAAAGCAGCCGCAAACCCGGCAGCGCACGCCTGTGTAATGCTCGCAGGTGCCGCAGGTCTGAAGACGGCGTTGGTACACATCGCCCGAAACAGTTTTTAGACCCGAGGCGACATGCTTGGTAAGCGCCTTGGCGACTGTCAACGCCATCCGCAACAAGCCCGGTGCGGCAATTGCGCTCGTGCCGGCACCGCCGGAAAAGCCGCCGCCGACCTCGCCCCAACTCAATCCCTCCACGCTGTCGCGGTATTTCTCCAGATACTCGGCATAAACGCGGGCCTCCGGTTTATTCATCGCACGCAAGATGTCAACTGCCGCCTGGCCGTGTACCCCAGCCTGGTCCCGGTTGCCCAATTCCGCGTGCAGCTCGGCCAAGCTCCACTCCAGCTCATGGTGAGCTTGGCGGTCGCCGGCCTGTTTGGCGATATTCAGGGCGGATTCAAAATAGGTGATAGCCCGCACACCGTTACCCGAGTCGATAGAGGCCATGCCTAAATGTGTCAGCGCTGTTTGCAAGGCGAAGGGACTTCCAATTTCGCGGGCGATGGCTTCCTCGGCTGTGAAGGCGTTAAGCGCTTGCTCAGCATTTCCCAGAGACAAGTACGCCGTTCCCAAATTGCTCAACACATCCATTTCCTGTTCTCGATTGCCAAGGCGCCGAGACAGTTCAAGGGCCTGCTCCAGGAATGTCGCCGCGCGGCCGAAGTTGCCCTCTCGCCTGACAACAATGCCCATGTCAAGCAGGGCAGCAGCCTCACTTAACAAGTCACCTTGCTGCCGCGATTCGGCCAGCAAGCGGGTTGCCAGGGCACAAGGGGTGACTTCGGGGGGAACGGACGGAGTGGGTTGATACGAAATCGGTAGAGTGACTCCGCCAACTAGAAACAGGTTTTTGGCCAATAAGCGAATTTCGTGACAATCCGGCCATTTTTTGCGAATTCGCGATTCATCAAGAGAAATGGTGTCGTCAGCGGCCCAGGCCAGCACCAGGTCAGTGCGCCGCTCACCGGTTTGTTCCATGGCCTCGCCTGTCGGAAGAAACCATATTGGGGGTTGGGATTCTCCGCGGAACAATCGCGATAACGTTGCCAACAACCGCCACGAATGCCTTTGAGTGAGCACCGCATTGGCCGCGATGGCATAAATGCCTTGTTCGCCAGCAAAGTTACTGGCGGCCAAACACTGTATGCGCAGCCAATGATTCCGCGGCCCCAGCCCAAACGCAGGAAGCCAAAAGACAATGCGAAATCGGTTAGCAAGGGGATCCGTTTGGATGCCGTTGGCAAGCAGCAGGGCATGAAGAGCAGTTAGTTTCATGACTTATCTTGAATCGAGTTTACTTTGAGCGCGGCGGCCATTCGAGGGCCTTTATCGCTTTGTCGTCTACAGGATGAAGTTGGTAATTCCGTGCCTCAATAAGGTGAAGCCAAGCTGAAGGAATCGCGACATTAAACTGGTCGATATAGTCTGGAAGATCATCGAACCACAGCCATTCGCCGTCAGTCCGATACGAGATCGACCCCATGTGCTTCTTACCAGTGAACGGACATGGAAAGTACTCACGGGTCGTAGCTACAACGACCTGCCCATTGAGAAGATACTCTCGCAGTCGTTTCTTATCGTAGGTTGCCACAATCTCAGGGGCAACAAATTCATGAATGCTTGGACATTTTTCATACCCTGGGCCGTACTCACGCCAAACACCAAACCACCGATGTGGCCACTGATCTACGTTTTTCATTGTCAATGTACTCCGGGGAAAAACACTCTCCACATGCCGTCGCCTGCGGTTTCAGTCGTGCCGATCGTGAATGTACCATTTGGCCACGCATGGATCAAGTTGTCCGGTGCATGAACTTGAACCCCTAGACGCGTCGACAGGCCTTGGGCAAACCCTCGAGGAAGCTGGCCCGTGTTGCAAGAAATCAAACGGATCGGCTGTCCTGTGAACTGCGGATTTTGCTGAATGAGTCGGCATAAAGCGCGATGAGTTATTCTGCCCCTATTCCCATACTGCACACTCGTCGGCGAGCCGTGTGCTATGACGTCTAACATTCCATCGGGCACGGCTCGCGATGCGTTTGCCAAAAAGGCATCACCCGACTCCATGAGCGTGATTGCGCCTGGTGCCGCTCCTCCCCGAGCCGCAGCTGCTGGTAGTGCACTCCCAATTAGCCTCGCGCCACTAGTCGCCAGCGACCTGACCAAGATTACGTCGGTCCCGGTCATAATGCAATAGAAAACGTAGGTCCCGTAATTGCCTTGCGCGTAGTTATAAGACGCATTATTTGCTGACCCAAGGACGGGTGTAATACTTGTCAATGCGCCTGGTTCCTCACCCCTTCCAAAAGGATTGTCCACCAAGAAAAGCGTGAGGCTTAGCGCCGCCGAGGTTTCGCTTCCTGCGGGCGGCCAATTCACCGGTAGGCCACTGCTGTAGGACACGCGGTTCGTATCGCCGCAGCCGCAGCCGGGCGGTTGTGCCCCGACCTCGATGTTGACATCTTCCCAGTTGAGGCCATTCACGCCGACTCCGTTTGCGCCGCGGTACGCGAACTTATCGACGCCATGGAAGCTCGGCAAGGGCTGATAGTCAAAAGGACCCGACGGATAAACACTCAGCAAACCACCGCCCGGGGTCCTCAAAGATCCGGGATTGATGGCCATCGTACTTACCCAGGTGTTGCCATATTTGTACTCCGTGATGATCTTCTTGCCGTTCCAATTGTTGCCGGCGTTGTCATTCCCGTTCAGCGGCGAGGACGGCTGCATTAGTCCCACCTGAACCTCACGACCGGTTCGTGGCGCCGAAAAACCAATGCCGGCCGCCAATTCGGTGTTTTGCGGAATGATGTAAGTCTTTAACATCCCGCTTGGATCGCTGGCATCGGTCGGAGCATTGCCCGTATACACATACAGATTCGTGCCTCCGCCGCTCAGCCCCAGCGGGTCAGGGCTGATAAACCGCTGCAAACTCGGGCTATAGTACCGGGCATTGTCATAATAGAGCCCCGTCGCTGGGTCGCGCTGCATCCCCGCGAACGTGAATAGGCCCGTCCACGTATCCGTCTGCGGCGTCTCAGGCGTCGAGCCGCCCAGGCCGTTATACTGCGTTTGGGCGGTGACATTGCCAAACGCGCCGTACTGAATGGTGTCGCGCAGGTCGCCGTTGCCATCGGTGATGTCGCACACCGACATGTTCTTGTCCTGCTCGAGCCACGCGGGCCCCAGGGTGCTGTCGATCCGTCCGAACACTTGATCCACCATGTCGCCGTCCAGGTACTGCGTCGTCTGCTGGGGCAGACCTACCAGGTTGTAAGGGCCGACCGTGTACTGAGCGTAAACGTCGAACCCCGAAGTGCCCACCGCGCCCGCCTTGGCCGGGTTCCAACCGTCATAGGCAAACTGCGTCACCGTGGTCACGCCGCCCGCCGTCACGCTCTCCTGCACGCGGTTGCCAAAGGCATCATACTCGTAGGCGACACTCTCCTCAAGTGTGCCGCCGCTGCTGGCGCTGTACTCGGCGGCCGTCGCCAAGAGACCCGCGCCAGTGTAGGTATAGAACCACGTGTTGTTAGTCGCCGTGGTGGTGTCCTTTACCAGTTGGCCGGCCCCGTTGTAAGTCAAACTGTCGGTCGGCGTCGTCGTCAGCTCATTGTCGGCATTGACCGTATAGCCGGTGCCGGTGGGGTTGCCCACCAGATCCCACGGATAGCTCGCCGCGCCTGAGCTCGTCAGTTCGCCGCTGCCGTTATAGGTGTTGTCCACCGTCCCGCCATTGTCCGAGATTTCGGAAACCTCCTGGCCGGCCGCGTCGTAGGTGTAATCGAAGTAATCGCTCGTCGCCGGGCTGCCGCTGCCATAATAGGTAATCGACGCCACCTTCCCCTGCGGCGTGTACGTCTCTGCCATGCTTCCCGCCGTGGAGCCGTTGGTGATCTGGGTGTCGCCGAGATTTCCAGGGCGCCGTTATAGCTCAGCTCGATTTCCTGCGTCTGGCCGTTGAAAGTCAGAGAGCGGCTGGTCAGCAGGTTGTCGGCATTGAAGGTCGAGACTTGCGAGCCATCCAGGGAATTGCCGACGTACCATTGATTGCCGTCGGCGTCATAGTGCATGCCAAGAGTGAGGCCGAACGGGCCGGTCACGCCCGTCACCTGGCCGACGTTGTCCAGCGTGAAGAAATAGCTGCCCGCCGAGTTCGAGGCCGCGATGGTGTTGCCGTCGCCGTCGTAGCGGAAGCTGATTTGGTCGGTGACCGTGGTGCCATTGGCGGCGAGGTACGTTTTCGTCAGTAGCCGGTCGTCGAGGTCGTACGCCGATTTGGTGTCCTTTACCTCGCTCTGATCGCATTTTAGGGCGAAATTTGCCGAATTGTCATCCGATTGCAGGATGTTTATTACACCGACAATTTGGCAAAGGCCACCCAGGAATCTTACCTCGCACCCCGCACCTCGCACCCCGCTCAAGGATGTACATCGTACCCCGCTTCTACCCCGCCTCTTCCCCACATCTGTAAAATCACCCTTTTCGGGAAGGCCTGGTCCGCGTGGGCGACGTGCAATGGTTTTGCCGCAACGACCAGGATTGGGTCGCGCTTGCCGAGCGACTCAAGCAGACGCCCTGTCCGCATTGCCAAGCGGGCGGCACGCTCATTCGCCACGGCTATTTGCGCGGCTTTGACCAAAGCCTCCCCCCGCGCAAAACCGTTCGCGCACGCCGGGTCTTTTGCAGCAACCGCAATGCTCGGCCGTGGTTGCGGCCGAACCTTCAGCGTCTGGTGCGCCGATAAAATCCGACGGCTTAGCCTGACCACCGGCTGCCTGTGGCGGTTCCTCCAACTCGCCGCCGCCGGCTGCATCCTCGCCGCGATCCGCGCTGCCGGCTGCCACCTCAGTGACCGGACCTTGCAGCGCATCTGGAAACGCTTCGGCCTTGGCCAAAGCAAGATCCGCACAGCACTTTCCGCACGCTGCCCTCCGCCCCAGTTGCCCGCCAGGTTGCCGGCAGACACCCCGCACCGGCCGGCGGCACACGTCCTCGCCCATCTCCAGGCCGCCTTCCCGGACGCCGACTGTCCGATCACCGATTTCCAATTCACGCTGCACACCTTCTTCATTTAGGCCGCTTTTCCCGTCGGCCCTGACACGCTTCAAACACTTCCTCGAACAGACCCCTGAGATGCCCCACATACGCCGCCCCTGCACCAGGAAAATGCCCCGGCGGCTGCCCGGCAACCGGACCGTCCCTGCCGATCGTGACCGAATTGCCAGCGCACCTCATGGCCCCCTGCCGGATCGAAATCGGCGAAAATAGCCAACAACGCAAGATGTCGTAGTTCGCCGCGGCTCCCTTTTGCTTCAATCATCCTTCGCCCGGCAAATTCCGCAACAAGGGAGTATCCTCATGAAGCAGCCTTCGGTCTATTTGAAGATGCGCGTCCTCGGCGCCATCGACACCGTCCCAGGACGCACTCGCCACGAACGCGTGCTCAACGTCGCCGCCATGACCTTCCTCGACGAGGAGGGCAACTCACGCCACTTCACCTGGCGCACCATCCAGACCTGGTTCTACCGCTACAAAAACCACGGCATCACCGGCGTGACCAACCGCCCACGCAAAGACAAGGGCCACGTCCGCAAGGCTCACTCCCGAGGAGCTGCTCGAAGCCTTGACCGCCGCCAAGCCCCACTTCCACACCCAACGCACCAACAAGCGCGCCCTCTATCGCTTCTGCATCGAGAACGGTCTACTTCAACAAGACCGCATCGCCCAAACCACCTTCTATCGCTTCATCCGCGAGTACGACCTGCTCGCTCCAGAGGACAACGACAACAAAAAACGCCTCGCCTTCAGCATGAAATTCGTCAACCAGCTCTGGCAGGCCGACACCATGTTCGGACCTTACGTTGACACCGGTACGTCAATCGGCTCCCGCAAGCAGGCCAAGCTCATCGCCTTCATCGACGACGCCAGCCGTGTCCTCTGTCACGGCGAATTCTTCTTCGAGGAAAACGTCGATACCCTCGTGCAGGCCCTCCGCGCCGCCTTCTACAAACGCGGCGTCCCCGAACAACTGCTCGTCGACAATGGCTCGATCTACTGCTCCCAGGAAATCACCCTGATCTGCGCCCGCGTCGGCTGCATCCTGCGCCACACCGCCGTTCGCGACGCCGCCGCCAAGGGAAAAATCGAACGCTTCTTCCGCCGCGTTCGCGATCAGTTCCTGGTCCAGAAGCTCGACCTCTCCAGTCTCGAAGCCCTCAACCGCCAGTTCACTCACTGGGTCGAAAACGACTACAACGCCATGCCCCATGATGGTCTCGGCATGAAGCCCATCGACCGCTTCGGCATCGACCTGGCCCGCGTCCGCTTCCTGGCGCCCTCCGAACATAGCGACGAACTCTTCTATGCCGAGGCTGTCAGGAAGGTCAAAAAAGACAACACCTTCAGCTTCGGTGGCCGACGCTACGAAACTCCCGTTGACCTGCGCGACAAGGAAATCCAGCTTCGCCACGATCGGCGCCGCCAGGACAGCAGCGCCGTCATCATCTACCACAAGGGCCAACGCATGGGCCAGGCCCGTCTGCTCGACGCCGTCGCCAACGGACTTGCACGCCGAAAGGAGCAGCCATGATCCGCTCCTTCTGGGGCCTGACCCAAAACCCCTTCGACGCTCGTGAGCTCGAACTGCTGCCGCCGCAGCAGGAGATTCACGACACGCTGAAAGTCCATTGTCAGCAAGGCGGACTGTGCCTGGTGCTCGGCGTGCCCGGCACCGGCAAATCGGTCATCAAACACTCCCTGCTGCGCCTGCCGGAAAATCAGCACCTGGTCGCCACCGTCGGCCGCACCCTGCACACTTACACCAACACCGTAAAAATCCTGTGCGAAGCCTTTCGCATCGAGTTCGAAAGCAACGCTTTCAAGTGCGAACGCCGGCTCATCGAGCAGGCCTTCAGCCTCAACCACGCCGGCAAGTCCCTGACCACCATCCTCGACGACGCTCATCTCATGGACCTGGCCAACCTGCGCAAGCTGCGGCTGCTCTTCGAGGACTTCCCCAAGAACCACAACCTCGTCCTCGTCGGCCAGCCCAGCCTGCTGACTGCGCTGGACCTCGGCGTCAACCAGGACATCAAAAGCCGGGTCACTTATTCGGTCATCACCAAACGTCTGGGCGAGGGCGCCATGCGTGACTTCCTGCTGCGCCAGCTCGACCGCGCCGGACTCGGGCACAACACGTTCACCCGCAACGCCCTCGAACTGATCGTCCGCTCTGCCGACGGCGTCTTACGCAAGGCCCGCAATCTGTGCGTGGGCTGCCTGATCGAAGGTGTCCGCAGCGCCAACAAGAGCATCGACATCGACAACGTCAACCGTGTCCTGATGCAACCCCACTGGCAAAAGGAAGTGGACCTCACCGACTTCTGACCGAGGCGACAAAGGGGTCAGGACGGTCCTGGCCCCTTTGTCGCCCCAACCACAGGAGAATCACCATGATCACCGCCGATCTGCTGCGCCGCCTTCGCAACGACTTGCCCATGAGCGTCACCATTGGCCTGCTCGGCCGCGAGGGGCCTCCCGCCAAAATGAGCGAGGGCTACTTCCGCTTCGTCTGCCCAAACTGCGGCGAACAGCGGGCCACCGTCAACCCCCGCAATAATCTGGCGCACTGCTTCTGCTGCCAGCAAAACCTCAACAACATCGACTTGCTCATCACGCTCGGCTACGACTTTGTCGCCGCCGTCGGGCTGCTCAATCGGTGGCTCAAGCAGTACGAAGGGCAACAGACCAAAAGCACGTAGACGCTCGCAACCAAGTCCATCCGCTCAACCGCAGGCGTCGCAACGGCCGCGACAGGTTTGCTCACTGGACCAAACCCGTCGCGGTCGTGTTATTCTCCACCGTCAGGAATTCGGAAAAGATGCCTCCCGCAGGCCAAAACTCACGCTGCCTACAGCATTATTTTGGCTACACGTGCGATCAGAATTCGGCCCGGGACGTCCTTCTCCAAAACTTTCAGGAATTCGGGAAACGGGGCTTTTTCAAGGCAAAATTCATACAGGGTTAATTTGGGAAAATGTGCGACCACAATTCGGTCCGGCACATGTTCTCAACCGTCAGGAAATCGGAAAAAGATGCCTCCCGCAGGCCAAACTCACACTGCGTACAGCATTATTTTGGCTACACGTGCGCTCAGAATTCGGCCCGGGACGTCCTTCTCCAAAACTTTCAGGAATTCGGGAAACGGGGCTTTTTCAAGGCAAAATTCATACAGGGTTAATTTGGGAAAATGTGCGACCACAATTCGGTCCGGCACAAAGGGCAACAGGCCAAAAACACGTAGACGACCGTGGTTAGCATCCGCTCAACCGCAGGCGTCGCAACGGCCGCGACAGGTTTGCTCACTGGACCAAACCCGTCGCGGTCGTGTTGTTCTCAACCGTCAGGAAATCGGAAAAAGATGCCTCCCGCAGGCCAAACTCACACTGCGTACAGCATTATTTTGGCTACACGTGCGCCTCAGAATTCGGCCCGGGACGTCTTTCTCCAAAACTTTCAGGAATTCGGGAAACGGGGCTTTTTCAAGGCAAAATTCATACAGGGTTAATTTGGGAAAATGTGCGACCACAATTCGGTCCGGCACACAACAGGCCAAAAACACGTAGACGACCGTGGTTAGCATCCGCTCAACCGCAGGCGTCGCAACGGCCGCGACAGGTTTGCTCACTGGACCAAACCCGTCGCGGTCGTGTTGTTCTCAACCGTCAGGAAATCGGAAAAAGATGCCTCCCGCAGGCCAAACTCACACTGCGTACAGCATTATTTTGGCTACACGTGCATCTCAGAATTCGGCCCGGGACGTCTTTCTCCAAAACTTTCAGGAATTCGGGAAACGGGGCTTTTTCAAGGCAAAATTCATACAGGGTTAATTTGGGAAAATGTGCGACCACAATTCGGTCCGGCACAATCACGTTGCCGTCATTGTCATAGACGTACTGCGTGACGTCGCCGTCGGCATCCTGCTGCCAGACCAGTTCGTTGAAGGCATCGTAAACGCTTTGCGTCACATGGCTGTGGTCAATCTGGCCATTTCTCCAATGGACATTGCTCGTTCGGCAGGCGCACCTTGATTTGCGCAAAGCAGCCGCAAACCCGGCAGCGAACGCCTGTATAATGCTCGCAGGTGCCGCAGGTCTGAAGACGCCGTTGGTACACATCACCGGAAACAGTCTTCAGGCCGGAGGCGACATGCTTGGTCAGCGCCTTGGCGACTGTCAACGCCATCCGCAACAAGACCCGGCGTGCCAACCACGTTCGTGCCGGCACCGCCCGAATAGCCACCCCCGGCCTCGACCCAACCCATTCCCTCCGCACTGTCACGGTATTTTTCCAGGTACTCGGCATAAACGCGGGCTTCCGGTTTATTCATCGCACGCAAGATCTCAACTGCAGCCAGGCCGTGTGCTACAGCCTTGTCCCGGTTGCCCAATTCCGCGTGCTGCTCGGCCAGACTCCACTCCAATTCATGCTGAGCTTGGCGGTCGCCCGCCTCCCTTGCGAGATTTAGGGCTGATTCAAAATAGGTGATCGCCCGCACCCCATTACCCATGTCGATAAAGGCCATGCCCAAATGCGTCAGTGCGGTTTGCATGGCGAAATGACTTCCGATTTCGCGGGCGATCTCTTCCTCGGCCGTGAAGGCGTTCAGCACTGCCTGGCGTTTCCCAGAGACAAATACGCCGGACCCAAGTTGCTCAACACGTCCATTTCCTGCGCCGCGTTGCCACGCCGCCGGGCCAGTTCAAGAGCCTGCTCCAGAAGTGTCGCTGCCCGGCCAGCATTACCCTCTCGCCTGACCACAATGCCCATGTCAAGCAGGGCAGCAACCTCACTTGACAACTCACCTTGTTGCCGCGCTTCGGCCAGCAAGCGGGTTGCTAAGGCACAAGGGGTGATTTCATGAGGAACTGACGGGGCAACTCGAGCCGAGACTGGGAGCTTGACTCCGACCACAAGAAATAGGTTTTTGGCCAATACGCGAATTTCCTGACAATCTGGCCATTTCTCGCGAATTCGCGCGTGATCAAGAGAAATGGTGTCGTCAGCGGCCCAGGCCAGCAACAGGTCGGTGCGCCGCTCCCCGGCTTGTTCCATGGCGTCGCCTGTCGGAAGAAACCATATTGCGCAGTTGGGAGTCTTTACGGAACGCTCGCCATACCGCTGCCAACAACCGCTGTGTTTGCCTTTGGGTGGGCACGGCATTGGCCGCGATGGCAAAAACGCCTTGTTCGCAAGCAATGTCATTTTCGGTCAAACACTGTATGCGCAGCCAATGATTCCGCGGCCCCGGCTCAAAAGCGGGCAGCCAAAAGACAATGCGACATCGGTTACCAAGGGGCTCCGTTTGGATGCCGTTGGCAAGCAGCAGGGCATGAAGAGCAGGTAGTTTCATGAGTCATCCCGCATCGAGTTCACGTTGAAACCGGTGGCCGTTCAGACGCCGTTATCGCTTTTCCGTCCATAGGATGAAGTTGGTAATATCGTGCCTCAATAAAGCGAAGCCAAGTTGAAGGAATCGCGACAGCGTGATGGTCGATACAGTCTGGAGGATTATCGAACCACAGCCATTGGGCAACCTGCGAATCCAATTCCCGGCTGTAGTTTTTTCGGTCGTTCATCGAGGTGGCGATGCAGTGTCATCCCAAATCCCGATGTAAGCTTTGTTGTCAGAATCGAAAAACATAATCCATGAACTTTTTGGAACCTTGCCGGCACAGAGCACTTTACGAATAATGCCGCACGCCATTGGAATATCAGTCAGGGCAAAATCCACGTAGGAGTAACGTAGTCCTGTGCCGTTTCCGACAACGCAACCAACGCTGGACAACCTCAGCGATTCATCGAGCGTATCCTCAATTTGACTCTTGTCCGCAAAAACAGACCCTTGCAAACCGTTGATTCCGTCGATTTTCAAGTAACAGAAGGTTTCTCCGCAAATCGAGTAATCACTTGAATGCACGGCTTGCGATGAATGAAATTGCTCCCAAAGGTAAGGTACGGCGGTGGAGCCGACAAACAAGTCGGAGCGCTCTGGGTAATCAGCCTGTTGCACTGGTTGCAGCCGGAATACCTGGCGGGGCTGCTTCGTGCTGCGCAACCGCCAAGGGGTTGTATTCATTTGTTCTCTCATGGCAAATCCTCATTTGCTGCAAGCTGACGTACTACACCTGTTACAACCGGCCTGCAGGATCCCAACTTTTCCAACCATTTTCGATCATTTGAAGGAGAGCGGTGTCGTTGGCAACTCCCAAATACGGGTGGGAACGGATTTCTGCAGCAGTCAATTTGCCGACCTTCCATTCCTTTTCGCCATCCCAAAGCCACCACTCATGAACAGCGCCTTCTCGGTCAGGCAAACCGCTGCGAAAAACAGGAAATGCTAATGCCGACTCTGGTATCGGCTCGTTTCCAATGATCTTAAACACCGTGTCCTTGTGTCTAAGCTCTGATTTTAGCGGAAAGAACATCACAAACTGCTCCTTCTGCGCAATCAACTTTGTCAAATCTGAAGGGCGCCGGCTGTATGTCCCAGGTAGTACACGAAGTAACGAGCCATAACCGGGAGGCTTTTTGTGTTCATGCGTGTATTGCGCGTACGCAAGCCCCTTCGAGGTAATAATCTCCACAATGTCACCAATCTTCGGAAGTTTGCGGGATGCTCGAGCCATTACTAAAACCCAAAAAGTTTTTTGGTGTGAAGGATATTGGTACCAATCGTTTTTGCCCCTGCGTAGATCGGGTTGCTGGAGGCAATGCTGTTGATTTCATTCAACAAACAACCACCGTTCTTACCGAGCTTGAAATGCTCTATCAAGACTTGTTCGACCGCTCTCGCCTGTTTACGGGTCAACGATGTCAGACCTCGCACGGCCACTGGCACGACACCGAGGCCCCTTCGAGCGTGAGCGGCGGCCCTTGCTATGGGGTTATTGGTGATGCCAACGTAATTGACTTGACCAGTGGTCGGGTTTGTACTTATGTAGGGAAGAAAAGGGGACAGCGTACTTTTTCCCTTGCACATTGCCGCCAACCGCCCTATCATTTGAAACATGCCTCGCTCCGCACGCGCTTCCCAAGGCGGCTATTGTTACCACGTCCTCAACCGGGGCAACGGTCGCCGCGCTGTTTTTCATAAAGACGGCGATTTCGCCGCCTTTGTCAAGCTTTTGCGCCAGGCCGGCCAACGCACGCCAGGAGTGCGCTTGCTCGGTTATTGCCTGATGCCCAACCATTTCCACCTCGCCCTCTGGCCGCAAAAAGACGGCGAACTCAGCGACTACATGGGATGGTTGCTCACCGCCCACGTGCGGCGCTACCACCAGCACTATCACAGCAGCGGCCACGTCTGGCAAGGCCGGTTCCGCTCTTTCCCCATTCAGGAAGACGACCATCTGCTGACGGTGCTTCGTTACATCGAACGTAACCCAGTCCGTGCCGGCTTGGTCCAGCGTGCCGAGAATTGGCTGTGGTCGAGTGCGGCCGCACTTCGCGGCGGCGAACCGACCCTTGATCCAGGCCCGGTCCCCCGTCCCGCACAGTGGTTGGAACACGTCAACGACGCGCAAACCGAAGCCGAGATCGAGAGCTTGCGGGACTGCTGCCGGCGGCGCCGCCCTTTTGGAGACACGGCTTGGATGGCGATGGCGGCCCATCGCCTTGGACTGCAAGCAAGCTTGCAGCCGCGCGGCCGGCCGAAAAAATCGGCGTCGGATTGAACGATAATTCACGCTGTCCCCTTTTCTTCACTGTGATCCACCATATCACCGTCCAGGTACTGGGTCGTTTGCTGGGGCAGACCTACCAGGTTATAAGGGCCGACCGTGTACTGGGCGTAAACGTCGAACCCCGAGGTGCCTCTCCGACTCGCCTCCGTGTTCACCCGCGCTCACCGTGCACCATGCCTAAACACTGGCCGGCCTCGCGTGCTAGTTGCCAAAGCGCCCAATTGGTCCCGTGCTTCATACAGAATTGTGACACGCACAAACAGTTGCTACCTCTACAACTGCCAGGTCTTTCTAGGATTTCTGTCGGGACAACTTTTTGCACCATGCGCAATTTAAGCTTATGCGGTACACCTCTTTTTCGTCACGCCATAATTTCTCCAGACGTCTCATCGCCCTGCGACTCTAATTCAATGTCAAAAGCACTCCTAATCCTGTCTAGCGCTTGGCGTGCATCGATATCCGCATCCTGCGCATATGCCCTAGCGATGTGCCTAGCCAAATCGGCAAGCATCATCCCCCAAGCAGCGGGGTCATTCCAAACCCCTACCATTAGGCTCACTTGCTGCCCGTTATTAGCAATCCAAACTCGAACAATCTCGAAAGACGAGCCATCCATCTTGGCTGCGCCTGGTATTTCTAATTGATTAGCGTTCGACATAATTCACTCCGTGTAAGCAATACCGAAGTCTTCTCTTCGGTGGGAATAATGCTGACGATTCTTGAACGATATTTCAGACAAATGTTGTTGGTGCAACAACGGCGAAAGATCACCATCGAGAATATTGGTGGACTCGTCAAACAAAACTGAGTGTAAATTAGTAAGTTTCTCCACAGGCTTGATGGATTCGATATCGCCATCGTCGCTAAGATGAAGCTTTCGGAGCCGGGCCAACATCGCAATTTGCTCGATTGAGTGGATACCACGACACGTCTGCACTTCCAATTCTTCGAGCCTTGCCAACCCCTCGATCCCTTCGAGGGAAACGAGGCGCCGCAAATTGGCCAGCCGAAGTGATCGAAGCTTCTTTAAGGCAACCAATCCATGCAAGTTGACTATAGGCGCATTCAATACGGCCAGCGACTCAAGTCGGCGCAAGTTTGCGAAAAGAGAAACGTCCTTGCCACTATAGCGGTTAACGAATAGTTTCTTCAGCGTAGTGCAATCGAAAAGAGAACGCGCTTTGGGGCGCCATTCCAGCGCACAGTCTTCAAGATGCGGAAAGGACGAAAACCGAATCTCGGTTTGGCAATAGGTGATTACTTCTAAAGCTCGTAGATCACCCAAAAAATGAATCGGGGCCACCGACGAGATTTTGAGGTCGAGGATCGTGAACGACTGCAATCTCGGAAAACTAGCCAAGAACGAAAGGTCATTCCCTCGCCAACCTTTTCCATCGTTCAACTCAAGTTCAACGATTCCGTTTTCCAACACAAAGTCGATCATCCTCTGAGACCATGCGGAAGTGATTACGGCGCGTCGGCCGTAATCGCCGTTTTCAAGTTCGATGCCGTCGCAACCGGATTTCATAATGGACTCACGGTAGGAGATAACTTCGGGACTTCCCAATCGGGTTTCGGATGTTTCTTAATTTCTTCACGCCACCTAAGCCGTTAATGCACACTTGTTCTGCAATCTCTCTTGCGGTCTTGTCGCCCAACACCTCTTTGATTAATACGCTACCAATATCCGCCGGTTTCAGCTTCCCCGATTTCAAATGTTGCAACAGCCGCTGCATAATATTCGCACTTTGCCCGACGTATGTCAGACGGTTACTCGACTTGAATTTGTAAATCCCACACGTATTATGTGCCCAAACGCTGAAGCCCCATCCCTCGGCACCAACGAAATAGGTATGATAATCTGCCACCCGAAGATTGTAAAGCTTTCCGTAGTCGCCGCTACCGACGATTTCCTCGACCGCCAGCCACTGCCCCTCATGGCTGCATAGCAAATCGCCTCGCTGCAACTCGCCCGCCGGTAGCCAGCCTTTGTCCCGAACGCAAAACGGGTGCTCCACCGTTGTCTTGATCACACGACCGCCGACACGCAACTGCACGACAAAGCCGAACCGCTGGAAAACATCCTCTACATTTTTCCATTCCAGCGGTCCCTCCGGATTGTCTTCGTCTCGTGACAAAACCTCATCACCTACGGCAATTTCGTCCATGCGCCGCCAGCCACGCCCCCACTGACCTCGGGCTATCAGCTTGGTATCCGCCGAAAAGCACGCCGAACTCAGCTGGCTCACATTTCCCGCCACGCCCAATAAATCCAGCCCGGCTTCCACGAGGTTGCCCTGCGCAAGATTGTCGGCTGCGTTGATGGTGCCACCAATCGCCTGCGCCGTTAAGGAACTGCAGCCCAGCCCGCATGCCCGCGCCCAGGGCACATGGATTACCGAAGGCCAAACCCACGTTGACCACCGTGCCGGTGACTTGCCCCGCCGTGTAAAAGCCGGAATTGTAATCGACATTGTCGAAACCGCCTGCCTGGCGAATGCGGGTCGTCAGCCCCATCGTGATCGTGTCGGCCGCGCCTGCCCCGAAGTTGCCGGTCTGCGCAAACCAGCCATTGGTGCGGTCGCCCAGGAAGGTGTCCTGTGAAATGACCAGGTCGGTCCACCAATCGTTTTGCGTCGGCCCCACGGTCTGCATCGGCGCCGCCGTGCCAGTGGCGAAGGAAATGCGCGGCGTGTCGCCACAGCCGCAGTCAGGCGGCTGCTCGCCGACCTCGATGTTCACATCTTCCCAGTTGCGGCCCAATACGCCGTCAATGCCATTTAGTCCTCTGACCGCGAACTGATCGACGCCATGGAAGCTCGTCAAGGGCTGATAAAGGAAACTGCCCCACGGATAGACGCTCAATTGCCCACCGCCTGGGGTCGTCAAGGAGCCCGGAATGATAGCCATCGTACTTACCCAGGTGTTGCCATACTTGTACTCGGTGATGATTTTATGACCGCCCCAGTTGTTGCTTGCGTTGTCCCAATATGTTAGCTGGGGAGGTTCTATAAGCCCGACCTTAACCTCGCGGCCTGTCTCTGGTGCCCAATTAGTAAGACCCGCTGCTAATTGGGTGTTTTGAGGAATTTGGTATGTCAGGGCCATCCCGCTTGGATCGGTCGCATCGGTGGGCGCATTGTCCGTGTACGCATACAGATTAGTGCCGCCGCCGCTAAGCCCCAGCGGATCAGGGCTGATAAAGCGCTGCAAACTTGGGCTGTAATACCGGGCATTGTCATAATACAGCCCCGTCGCAGGGTCCCGCTGCATCCCCGCAAAGGTGAACAAACCGGTCCATGTATCCGTCTGCGGAGTTTCGGGCGTCGCACCGCCCAGGCCGTTATACTGCGTCTGCGCAATGACATTGCCAAACGCGCCGAACTGGATATTGTCGCGCAGATTGCCGCCGCCGTCAGTGATGTCGCACACCGACATGTTCTTGTCCTGCAGCAGCCACGCCGGACCCAGGTTGCTGTCGATCCGCGCGAACACTTGATCCACCATATCGCCGTCCAGGTACTCCGTCGTCTGCTGGGGCAGCCCTTCCAGGTTATAAGGGCCGACCGTGTACTGAGCGTAAACGTCGAACCCCGAGGTGCCCACCGCGCCCACCTTGACCGGGTTCCAACCGTCATAGGCAAACTGCGTCACCGTGGTCACGCCGCCCGCCGTCACGCTCTCCTGCACGCGGTTGCCAAAAGCATCATACTCGTAGGCGACGCTCTCCTCAAGGGTGCCGCCGCTGCTGGCGCTGTACTCGGTTGCGGTGGCCATTTGGCCAGCGCCGGTGTAGGTAAAGAACCACGTGTTGCCCGTTGCCGTATTCGTGTCCTGAATCAGCTGGCCGTCAGCGTCGTCAGTTAAACTGTCGGTCGGCGTCGCCGTCAGCTCATTGTCGGCATTGACCGTGTAGCCGGAGCCGTCGGGGTTGCCTTCCGCGTCCCAGGCATAGCTGGCCGGCCCTGAGCTCGTCAATTCCCCGCTGCCGTTAAAGCTGTTGGCCTGCGTCCCGCCATTCAGCGAGCTTTGCGACACCACCTGCCCGGCGGCATCGTAGAGGTCGCTGAAGGAATCGATCTCCGGCGCTGGGCTGCCGCTGCCGTAATAGATAATCGACGCCACCTGCCCCTGCGGTGTGTACGTTTCCACCATGTTTCCCGCCGTGAAGCCGTTGGTGATCTGGGTGTCGCCCGAAATTTCCAAAGCGCCGTCATAGCTCAGCTCGATTTCCTGCGTCTGGCCGTTGAAAGTCAGCGCTCGGCTGGTCAGCAGGTTGTCGGCGTTGAAGGTCGAGACTTGCGAGCCTTCGAGCGAGTTGCCGACATACCATTGATTGCCGTCGGCGTCATAGAGCATGGCCAGCGTCAGGCCGAACGGCCCGCTCACCCCCGTCACCTGGCCGACATTGTCCAGCGTGAAGAAATAGCTGCCCGCCGAGTTCGAGGCCGCGATGGTGTTGCCGTCGCCGTCGTAGCGGAAGCTGATTTGGTCGGTGACCGTGGTGCCATTGGCGGCGAGGTACGTTTTCGTCAGTAGCCGGTCGTCGAGGTCGTACGCCGATTTGGTGATCAATCCTTCGGGGTCGATCTTGAGCACCTGGTTGCCGTTGGCGTCGTAGCGGTATCGTGTGGTGTAGCCCAGGGCATCGGTCATGGAGATTTGCTGGTTGTTTTGATTGTCGGTGAAGCTGGTCTTGTTGTCGTTGGCGTCGGTCGATTCAATCAGGTTGCCGTCGGCGTCGTAGGTGTCGGTGGTGATCGAAGTCGTTCCCTGCTGGGGGATCGTGATGGTCTCGACCGGAAGGTTGGCAGCATTGTAAATGATTTGTGTGACGACGGGATCGCCCGACACCATCAGGGTCTGGTTGCCGTCGGGGTCATAGGCGAAGCGGGTGATGCCGGTGGAATCGAGCGACCACATCAGCCGGCCGACCTGGTCGTATCCGGTGGCGCTGACCAGCCCGGCGGTGATGGTCTCGACCTGGTCGCCGTTGACGTCGAACACGTAGAAGGTGTTGTTGCCGAGCGCGTCGGTTTGCTCGATCTGCTCATCGTCCAGATCGTATTTGTAGGCGGTGGTCTCGCTATTCGGCAACGTCACCGCGGTCACGTTGCCGTCGCCGTCGTAGGTGGTGGTGGTGGCTTCGTCGTCGGCATTGATTTGCGTGACGGCTTCGCCAACGCCGTCATAGACGCTGAACGACGATTTGCCGCGGGGGTCGGTGCTGGCGACCGCTTGCCCGCTGGCGTCGAGGAATTGGCGGGTGACGGCGCCCGTGGCGTCGGTGCTGCTGATTTGCCGGCCGTCGGCGTCGTAGCCGTAGGTGCTGATGCCGCCGGCGGGACTGATGCTCTGGGCCAGCGTGCCGATCAGGCTGTAAAAGCTTTGCGTGACGTCGCCGGCCGGATCGGTTATGCTGACCACCCTGTTGAGCGGGTCATAGCGCGTGGCGGTGGTGCCGCCAATGGCCGAGATGGTAATGACCTGGTTGCCGTTGTTGTCGTAGGCGAACTGCTGGGTGTCGCCGAGCGCATCGGTGGTGCTGGTCTCTTCGTTGTCGGCGTTAAAGCTGGCCGTCGTGGTGTTGTCGTCGGGGTCGGTGGTTGCGACCAGGTTGCCGTCATTGTCATAGACGTACTGCGTGACGTCGCCGTCGGGATCTTGCTGCCAGACCAGCTCGTTGAAGGCATCAAAGCGGCTGAGCGTGGCGCCGCCGCTGGGCGACAGGGTTTTGGTCACGTTGCCGTTGGCGTCGTAATCGCTGGAGGTCGTCCTGCCCAGGGGATCCGTCTGACTTAGCACTCTGCCGGCGCCGTCGAAGGTTTCGGTGGTCGCCCCGCCGATGGCTGAGACGGTCTTAGCTTGGTTGCCCTCATTGTCGAAAGCGGCCGTCGTGACGGCGCCTACCGCATTGATCATCTTGATCATTTGGTTGTCGCCGTTAAAGAACATTTGGGTGGCGTAGCCCAGGGCGTTGACGGTGATGACGTTGTTTCCGTCCGGATCGTAGCCGTTGTAGGAAGCGTAACCCAGGGGATCGAGCGTTTCGATAAGCCGGTTGTCGGCGTCGTAAAACATTTGCGTTTCGTTGCCGGCGGGGTCGATGGCGGCAATCGAGTCGCCCGCGCCGTTGTAGATCGTCACGGAGCTTTGGCTCATGGCGTTGGTGGTTTTCACTTGCTGTCCCATGGCGTCGTAGACGTAGAGCGTTTGGTTGCCGTTGGCGTCGATGGTGGCGGTGACTTCGTTGGCGGCGTTAAAAGCGCTTTGCGTCACATGGCCCAGGGCGTCGGTGACGGCGATCTGATTGTTGACAACGTCATATTGGTATGTGGTCGGATTGCCATTGGGGTCGATGGTTTTGATCAGGTTGCCGTCGACGTCGTAAAAGTATTGCGTGGTGTGCGCATTTGCCTGGCCCGCGGCGTCGGTCTCCGATGTCAAGAAGCCGCGCTGATCGTAAACGTCGACCGTCCAGTAACCCCGCGCGTCGCTGCTGGCGTAAAGCTGGCCCGCGGGCAAGTAGGCGCTAAGCGTGATGTCGCCGGCCGGGTCGGTCATTGACACCAATTGATTGTTGCCATTGATGAGAGTGGTAGTGACCTGATTGCCGTTGACGGTGTCGATGATGGTCGTGGTATACAGCGTGCCGTTGCCGTTGGGGTTGTAGGCGTAGTCCGTCACGATGCCGTCTGGATCGGTCATGCTGGCCACGCGGCGGTCGGCGTCGTACGTGTAGGACATCGTGTAACCGTCCGGGTCGGTCGTGCTGGTAAGCAGGTTGATGTCGGCGCCGGTGCCGTACACGTAGGTCGTGGTGTAGCCGTCTGGGTCGGTTGTGGCGATGATATCGGCGTAGCTGTTGTAAGCGAATTGGGTGACTTGATCGACGCCGCCAGGGCCGGTCAATGTTTGGACCGTCACCGAGTCGTAGGGGCCGTTGTAAACATATTGCTCCTCGCTGCCGTCGGGATTATAGATAGCCAGCAAATCGCCGGTGCCGTTGGTGGCGTAAATCATGAACGTGTTGTTGCCAAGCGCATTGGTAGTGGCCATGACCTCGCCTGCCGTGTCGCGCAACCAGGTTGTGGTGGCGCTATTGGCATCCGTCTCGGCGATTTCACGGCCGCGCACGTCCACGGTGTAGGTCGTGACATGGCCCAGGGGATCGGTAAGCGTACCGGTGTTGGCGGCGCTGAGGTAGGTGGCGGGCGACGTCGTCAACGCTGGCAGCGCCGCCGGGGTCAGCTCCCAAACGCTCCCTAACCCCTGGTTGACGCTGGTCAGCCTGCCGGTGGTGGCAGCGTAGCCGAACGCTGTGACATACGGGGCCCACTGATCCAGGACGACCTGTTGATAGGCGTTGTAGGTGAAGGTCCGCACTGACCCGTCGACGTCGGTCAGCGACGTGAGGTTGCCGTCGGTGAGGTTCAGCGTCAAGGCGCGCCCAGCGATGGTGAGCGACGGGCTGGAGCCGCCGGTCAACGAGACACTCGTGTCGGTCATGTCCGGCTGTGAGGTGGCGCCCAATGTTCCCTCGAAGGTGACGTTGACGCTGGTCGCACTGGCGGCGCTAACCAGGCTGTTGCCGGTGCCGACCGTCGCCAACAAGTTGAGTGCCGCCTGGATATTGGAAGCCAGCGTGGCGGCTACCGTGCTGTAGGAAATCGCGCCCGTGGTGGAGCTGAGGAAAATGAGCTTGAACGTGCCATTCGTCGGACCGCCTGTAAAGGAGATCGTTTGAGCAGTGCTTGGCTCGGTGATGATGACCTGGTTGCTGGAGTAGCTCAAGTAGGTCACACCGCCGTCGGGCGCTTGCACCTCGTCGAGCTGGTTGCTGCCGTTATACGAATATGTCGTGGTTAGGCCGTGCGGGTCGACCACACTGGTCTGCAAATATGAGCCGTTGAAGTTCCACACCGTGCCGTCTTGCTCGGTGTAAGCATAAGTGGTGGTGGCCCCAACCACGGTCTTTACCAAGGTGCCGAAATCCTCCGGCGGGCTGGTGTACGACGTCACGCCGCCGACGGTGCCGGCAGCCGTGAAAATGCGGTAGTCGCCCGCGCCGGTGACTATCGCCACGGCGCTGGTGTTGTCGTAAAGCTGATCGACGCTCTGAATGCCCCAGCCTGCTCCAAACGGGCTGGCGGTGGCCACGTCCACGAAGGTGGTGCCGGTCACGGTGGCCGTGGCGGACCCGCCGGTGTAATTGAATGTGACCAGTAGGGACCAGTTGTAAAAGCCTGTCGATGTGACCGGGTTTTTGACCTGCACGGCCAAAGCGTAGCTGTCGCCCGGGCTATCCGTTCCGTTGGGCGTGAAGGTTACGTTGCCTTGTGCTGTGCCGCCGGCGGGCCAGGTCAGGTTGAGTTGAATGCTGGTTGCCAGGCCGGCCGTGGGGTTGGTGTTGACCAGCGCCTCGATGATTGGCCGGGCGTCAGTTGTCGCCGAATTGTAGACCAGGGCTGGGTCGCCGCCCACCGCCGCGCCTGGACTTTGGTCGAAATCCAACGGCTGGCTGAGCCTGACCGCGCCGGTGGTGACGTCGAGGTCGGCTTCTGCGACCGGCACCATCAAGGAGCCGGCTGGGTCGGTGCTCAGCGCGTAAGCCACGGCGGTGTTGACTCCCGTATTGTCGCCGATGAACACCACGGCGTTAGCCAGGTTGGGGTCGATGGCGTAGCCGCTCAATTGCGATCCTTGAGGCAAATTGAGCGTGAAATAATCCTGGCCCCCCGTGGGCACGTGCTGGTCGGTGACGCTGATGGACAGAGTTTCGGTGGCGCTGCCGCTGGAGAACGTAACCGTGGCGGAGGAGCTGCCGCTGATGCTGTAGTCCGTCGAGTATACTGCCGAGCCGCTACTGGAGACGACCTCGACATGGGGCATCGTGCCGCTGGAAATGACAGGCCCGGTGTATTGCAAGGTGACCGTCGCCGTGCCGCTCCAGGTGCCCGACAGGGTTTGGTTCACTGTGTATTGGACTGCCGAGAAGCGAATGAGCGGGTCGGCCACGCTCACCGCGGCACTACCTGCAATCGTGCCGTCGGTGACGTCAGTGGCGACGACCACTTGGTCGCCGACAGTCTGGAGTGTGACGCCGCCTGAGAAGACGTGCACGCCGTGGTCGCCCGAGACAAACGTGTAGTTGCTGGGCAACGTCGCGCTGCCGTCAGTCGAGCTGAAGTGAACGGTACCGGTGTAGGTAGTCGCCACGTCTCCGAAGGGGTCGATGGCGGTCACCGTGATAGTCGAGGTTGCGCCGGGAAAGGCCGTGGCCGGAGCGCTTACCGTGAAATACGCGGGTGTGCCCGGGTCGACCGTGATGGCCGTGTTGCCGGTGATGGTGCCGGTGGCCGTGTCGGTGGCGGTGATCGTCTGGACGGTGTTGGCGGTGACCAGGGTCGCGCCGGTGGTGAAGGTATGCACGCCGTGGTCGCCGGAAGTGAAAGTATAGTTGCTCGGCACCGCAGCGCCGCCGCCTGAGTCGCTTTTAATGAAATGAACCGTGCCGGTGTAGCCGGTGGCGGTGTTGCCGTAGCTGTCCAGCGCGGTGACAGTGACCGTGAAAGCAGCGTTCTCACTCGGCCAGGGCCGGCGCCGCAATCTCGAAGGAAGCGGCCAATGCTGGATTGACGGTGACGGCGGCAGTCCCGGTGATCCCACTGTCGCCGGTGTCGGTGACGGTGACCGATTGGCCGCCCACTGTCACCTGCTTGACGCCGCTGGTGAAGGTGTGCACGCCGCTGTCGCCGCTCACGAACGTGTAATTGGCCGGGAGCGAAACGGCGCCCCCGCTGTCCGAGGTCGCGAAATGCACCGTGCCGGTGTAGCCGGTGGCGGTGCCGCCGCTGGCATTGAGCGCGGTCACAGTGACCGTGAAGGCCGTGCCGGCCGTGGCGCTGGTCGACGCAACGACCGTGAAATGCGTCGCGGTGATGACGCTGAGGGCCACGCTGCCCGTGATGCTGCCATTGGAAACGTCCGTGGCAGTCACTGTCTCGGTGCTGGTTGTGATCAGCGTCACGCCGCCGGTGAAGACGTGGACGCCCTGGTCGGCGGCCGTGAAAGTATAATTGGCCGGCACCACAACGCTGCCGCCGGCTTGGGTGGTAGCCACGGCAAGCGCTGGGTTGGTGCCGCCAGTAAGGGAATTCGTCGCCGCCGCCATGGTCGGCTGAGCTTCGCCGGCCAGGCTGCCCTGGAAAGTCACGGTGACGTTGGTCGCGCTGCTGGCGCTTACAGCGGAGTTGCCCGAGCCGATAATGCCGGTCAATGCGTTGAGGGCGCTTTGGATGTTGGACGCCAGCGCCGTCGAGGTCGTGGTATAGCTAATGGCGCCGGTGGTGTGGCCGGCGAAGATGAGCGTAAAGCTGCCGTTCGTGGGGCTGCCAGTGAATGTGATGGTTTGCACGGCGTCGACGCTGCCGCTGTCGGTGGTCGTGAAGTGCGCTGTGCCCGTATAACCGGTGGCGATGTTGCCGTTGGTGTCGAAGGCGGTCAAGGTAAGTGTTACAGGTGCGTTGGACCCGGCCTTGCCGGCGCCGGTGAGCGTGAAGTGAGTTGCGCTGGCCGCGCTGACGGTGACTTGCAAGCTGCCGGTGATGCTGCTGGTAACGGTGTCGGTGGCGGCGACCGTCTGGAATCCGGCGGTCGAGAATGCAATGCCGCTAAATGTGTGGACGCCGCTGTCTGCTGGCACAAAGTAGTAAGGATAAGTCATCGCCGCCGCGCCGCTGAAATTCACAGCGCCATAATAGCCCGTGGCGAGGTTGCCAAAGCTGTCCAGCGCGGTGACGGTGACGTTGAAGCTGCTGCCCGCGGTGGCGCTTGCCGGCCCGCTTACGCTGAAGCGAGTGGCGGCGCCAGGGCTCACGCTAACTGCCTGGCTGCCGCTCATGTGGGTGTTGCCCGCGTCGCTTGCAGTGACGGTTTGGCTCCCGGCAGTTATCAGGCCGACGCCGCTGGTAAACACGTACACACCGTCGTCGGCCGCGGTGAATTGATAGTCCGGCGGCAAACTCACGGCCAAATTAGTATCCGACGAACTGAAGTGGACAGTGCCCGTGTAATCGGTGGCAGTGGCGCCGCCCGCTTGCAAGGCGGTGACTGTCACGGTCATGCCCGCGCCGGCTACGCTGGTCGATGGCAAGGAAACCTGGAAATGCGTTGCATCAGTGACGGCGAATACGGCATTGCCGGTGATGGTCCCGGTTACCGTGTCAGCGGCGGTCACCGTTTGATTGCCGCTGGTTACCAGCGTGGTGTCGTTGGTGAAAGTATGCACGCCGTGGTCACCGGAGACAAATGTGTAGTTGCTGGGCACTGCCGCGCCGCTTCCCGAGTCGCTCTTGGTGAATTGGACTACTCCAGTGTAGCCGCTGGCAGTATTGCCGTAACTGTCCAGTGCGGTAACCGTGACGGTGAAGGCAGTGCTCTTGGCCGCAGTCGCGGGAGCTGTGATGCTTAGCGTCGCAGCCGCCCCGGCGCTGACCGTGACAACGGCGTTGCCGGTGATGGCGCTGTTGCCGGTGTCAGTGACGCTGACGGTTTGGGTGGCGGCTGTGATCAATGTTATGCCGCTGGTGAATGTGTGGGTGCCGCTGTCGCCGGCCGTGAACGTGTAGTTAGCCGGCAACAGGGGGCCAACACCCGCTCGAGTCGTCGCGACGGAAAGACCCGGACTGGAGCCCCCCGAAAGGCCGTTCCCCGGGCTCATCGTAGTTTGCATTGCGCGAGCCAATGTGCCCTGGAACGTGACGTTGACGCTTGATGCGCTGCTTGCACTGACAGCGGTGTTGCCGGCGCCGATGCCGGTCAAGGCATTGAGTGCGCTTTGAATGTTGGACGCCAGTGCGGTCGCAGTCGTGCTGTAACTGATGTTGCCGGTCGTATGGCCGGAAAAAGCGAGCGTGAAGATTCCTCCAGTGGGGCTGCCCGTGAAGGTGATGGCTTGGACCGCGTCGGTCCCGCCGGAGTCGGAAGTCGTGAACTGCACGGTGCCAAGGTAGTTGTTGACCAGGCTATTGCTGGCATTCTCGGCGGTAACTGTGACGGTAAATCCAGTGCCGGCGGTGCCTGACGAGCTTGCGCTGATATGAAACTGCGTTGCCGTGGTGACGGTGACCGTTTCGCTGCCCGTGATGCTGCCGTTGGATGTGTCGGTGGCGGTGAGGGTTTGTTGGCTGCCGTTGGTCAGGAGGATCGCGCTGGAAACGAACACATGGACGCCATGGTCAGCGGTTGTAAACGTGTAGTCTGCTGGCAACTCAACACTAGCCCCAGCTCGGACGGTGGCGACGGAAAGCGCTGGGGTGGTGCCGCCGCTGAGAAAGCTTGCGGCCGTCATTGTCGGCTGAGCTTTGCTTGCCAAGCTGCCCTGGAAAGTCACGTTGACATTGGTCTGGCTGGTGGCAGTGACGGCCGAGTTGCCCGTGCCGATCCCGGTCAACGCATTGAGTGCGCTTTGAATGTTGGATGCCAGCGCGGTCGACGTGGTGGTGTAGGTGATGGCGGAAGCTGGTGTTGCCGGCAAAAATCAGAGCGAACGTGCCGCCAGTCGGGCTGCCCGTGAAGGTAATGGTTTGCTCCGCGTTGACGCTGCTGCTGTCAAATGTGGTGAAGTGGATGGTGCCTGTGTACCCGGTGGCAATGTTGCCGTTGGTGTCCAGGGCCGTCGCTGTCAGCGTAAGCGGGACATCGGGACTGATGGTCCGTTGCCCGGTCAAGACCAGGTGGGTGCCGCTCGAAGCGCTAACGCTGACTATGGCGCTGCCCACGAAAGCGTTGTAAGAAGTGTCCTCGGCGGTCACCATCTGATAGGCCGCCGAAACCAGCGTGACGTCGCTGCTGAAAACGTGCACGCCATTGTCGCCGGACACGAAGGTGTAATCGCTCGGCAGTGAGACGCCCACGCCGTCGTCGGTCGAGGAGAAATGAACGGTGCCGCGGTAGCTAGTGGCAACGCTGCCATGGGGATCCAGGGCCTCGACGGTGATGCTAAAGGGTGTGCCGGCGGTGGCTGTGGAGGGTGCGGTAAGGCTTAGCTGACTAGCAAGGGTCGGGTTAACGGAAACAGTCGTGGAGCCAGTGACACCGCTCACAGTGGAGTCGGAGACCGTGATGGTGCTGGTGCCCGCGACGGCCAAAGTCAGGCCGCCGGTGAAGACGTGCACGCCTTGGTCGGACGTTGTGAAGGTGTAATCGAATGGAGCCACCGCGCCGGCGGCGGTGTCGGAAAGGCTGAAGTGAACCGTGCCAAGGTAATTGGTGGCGACACTGCTGCCGCCGGAGGTTTCAGCGGTCACCGTGACGGCGAATGGCGTGTCGGCGGCGACGGTTGCCGGCGCTGTGATGGCGAACTCTGCCACGTTCGTGACGTCAACTGCGGTGTTGCCCTTGATGCTGCTGGTGACCGAGTCCGTGGCGGTAATGGTTTGGCCACCACTCGTGGAAAGAGTCACCCCGCTAGTGAAGGTGTGGACTCCATGATCGCCGGAGACAAAGGTGTAGTTGGTCGGCAAGCTCGGCGCTCCCGTCGGTGGAGCTGAAATGGACGGTGCCGGTGTAGCCGGTGGCGGCGTTGCCGTAGCTGTCCAGCGCAGTGACAGTGACAGTGAACGAAATGCCGGAGTTAGCGATGTCCGGTGTGTTGACGGCCAGTGTCGCGGCGGCCGCTGGATTGACATTGAGTGTGGCGCTGCCCCGGATGCCGCTCATCGTCATGTCGGTTGCCGTGATGCTTTGGCTGCCGGCGGTCACGAGCGTCAAGCCGTTGGTGAAAGTGTGAACGCCATCGTCGGCGGCCACAAAAGTGTAATCGCCAGGCACCGCCGACGAGGGCCCACCATCCGAATCGCCGAAGTGAATGGTGCCTGTATAGCTCGTCGCCGTGCTGTTGCTGGCATCCTTGGCGGTGACGGTGAAGGTCGAAGGGCTGCCGGCCGTGACGCTGCTGGGCGTGGTGACGGCCAGGTGCGTCGCCACGTCGGTGGGATCAATGGTGACCTGGCCGTCGGTGGAGTTGGCGGTGTCCTGGGGGGCGGGATCCAGGCTATAGGCGTTGAAATTATAGTCGGTCAAATTGGTGGCCGGCGGTCCGCCGCCGTCGTCGGCCATAAGGTAGATGGGCGTGGCGCCCAGCGGCGCATTGCTTTTGACGGTGAAATCGAGCAGCGCCAGGCTGCCTCCGGAGGTAGTGGTAAGCTGGTAGCTGCCGTTGCTGGTCAATTCAAAAAGGCCAAGAGACGGGTTGGCGTCTGACACGCCCCACAGCGTGCCTTGACCAGGAATGGATCCCAGCAAAGGCGTGGGTGGGCCTGTGAAAACGCTGGTGTCATACTGAACGATGAATTGGCCGCCGGACAACCCGTAATTGCCGTTGACCGTGTCGAGCAGGCCGTTGACGTCGATGGGAACGGTGACGGTCCCGCCTAGAGCGGCGGTCAGGTTCGTTGGAATCCAGATAGTCACCGGGATGAAGATGGCGCTGCTGCCGGTGATACTGTTGTTGGCAAGATCGGTGGCGGTGATGGTCTGGTAGTCCGAGGCGATCAGGGTGACGCCGTCGGTAAAGACGTGCACGCCTTGGTCGGCGGCGGTGAAGGTGTAATTCGCGGGCACGCTGGCGCCCACCGCGGTGTCGTTGGTGGCGAAAGAGACCGTGCCCTGATAAGCGGTGGCGACGTTGGTGCTAGAGTCCTCGGCAGTGACGGTGATTGTAAAAGGGGTTCCCGAGGTCGGACTGGCCGAATAGCTGATCGCCAGCTGACTGGCGGCGCCGGCCACGTTGGCCACGGCGCTCCCCTTAATGCTGCTGGTGACCGTGTCGGTGGCCGTGATTGTCTGGTTGCCGCTAGTGACTAGCTTGGCGCTGCTGGTGAAGACGTGCACCCCGTTGTCGTCGCCCGAGCCTGACGTAAAAGTGTAGTTGGCTGGCAGCGTCGCGGAACCATCGGAGGAACTGAAGTGGACGGTGCCGGTGTAGCCGCTTGCAACGTTGCCGTGCGTGTCCACCGCGGTGACCGTGGTGGTGAAGTAGGTGCCGCCGACCGCGGCTAACGGCGCACTAACCCGCAAACCGCTGATTACTTCCCCGTCCACAAGGAATGCCCCATTGCCTGTAATGCCCGGGCTGGACGTGTCGGTGGCCGTGATGGTTTGCGCTCCGGCTGTTGACAATGTCACGCCGTTGCTGAAGGTATGGATGCCCGAATCGCCGGAAGAGCCTGCAACAAAAGTATAATCCGAGGGCAGATCCACGCCGCTGCCGACGTCGCTGGTGGTGAAGTGCGCCGTGCCGGAGTAGAGGATTGCGACGTTATTGAACTCATCCAGTGCCGTTACCGTGACCGTGTACGCCGTACCCGCCGTAACCGGGCTGGAGGCGCTCACGCTGAAGTGCGTGGCCGGAAAGAGCGGCTGAATCGGCGTGGGATGGTCGCCGGCCAGGAGCTGGTTGAGCACGGTCTCGTCGGACACGTTGACAATACCATCGCGATTTAGGTCACCCGGGATCAAAGGATCAGTATTGGGCATGGCCGAAAAGCCACCGATGGTGCCGGTGGTGACATTGTTGTCGGTTCCCACTGTGACGCGGCCGATCAGCGTAGTGTCGGCACTCGTGTAACTGCCCGTGCCGGTGACATTGCCGAAGTAATCGACGACTTGGACGGCGTCGGCGCCCTCCACGCTGATTGAGCCGCTGCTGCTGGTAAGCGACGTGCTGCTCCAGTGGAGCAAGCCCTGCGTCAAGTAAAGGGATGATGCGGAATCTGGAACGTTGGCTATTATTACCCCCATTTTGACATTGGAGCCGCTGAGCGCCGTCGAGGCCGACATGTCGAGGACGGCTATCCCTCCCGCCAAATTGGAGGAAGAATCGAGCGTGAAAGTTTCGCCGGTTAGGGTGTTGTTGGTCACCGCGATGCTGCCGGAGGGCAAAAAGCCGCTGCCGCTGGCAGTCATGGCCGGTTGATTGGCAGCCGCCAACGCGCCCGTCAAAGCCACTCGGAAAGTCGTGTCGGAGGCCGCGACGACGTAGGAATTTCCGGGGCCGATGGTGCTAAGAGCATCCAAAGCGCTTTGGATGTTAGCCTGGATCGTGGCCACGACGGTGCTATAGGTAATGTTGCTTGTGGTGGCGCTGTCGAAGCTTAGGGTGAAAGTGCCGCTGGTGGGCGATCCGCTGACAGAGAGGGTCTGGATGTTTCCGGTGACACTGGTGATGTCGAGAAGGTTGGGGCTGAATTTGAGTGTGAACTGACCCGAAGTGGCACTGGAGCCATTGCTCACGCTGACGGGCAGACCAACGATGGTGTTGGGTTCGTTAACCGTGTTGCCTGGACCCGCGGCGAAATCCGGTAGACCAATGGCCACGGGCGGCGTGGTAACTACAAACGTTGTTACGTAGTTGTCACCGGATGTCCCGTTGAGGCATCCGCCGGACATGTCCGTAAAGCCGTTGCTGGCGCTGCGGAATGTTGCTGTGTATGTCCCCGCTGCTAGGACTCCCGTGCTGGGGTTGAAAGTGCTGCCGGTGGCGACATCGGTCTTGACAAAGGTAATGGTATTGTCAAGGGGGTCAATGATTAGCGAACCGTGGTAGGAAGTTGAGGGGCCGCCCGCCGCAGTCAGGGTAACGTCATCGGGGCCCAAAGCGCCTGCGGTGTCGTAAAGGTTGATGTTTGTCGGGTTGAATTCCTCGTTAAAAGTGGCGGTAAAGCCGGTCGCCGTTGGAGTAAACGACGTCACGCTGAGATTCGTTGGCACGTCCCTGCGTTCAAGCCCCTCCAGTTGCGGTCGGAAGGAAGGTCTATTGGTAGCCGCCTTACGTTTGCGCCAGGCCTTGGTTAACGATGCGAGTTTGGTGAATACGGAGTATCTCTTCATGGTGTCACCTCGTTGGGTCGGAGACATCGCTTAGGAATTCGGAAAGTACACAACCCCACTCTGGCCCGGTCGAAAAGAACTCCCGCGGAGACAGCGCGGCGAGGCCGCTCGTTCCACGGAGCAGACAATTAGGCCACCGCGCTGATTGTGCGCAGAGCCATCAAAATAGGTTTTTCAGGTTAACGGGTCGCCTACGTTAAGCAAGGCAGCCAACACAGGGCAAAAGCCCAAAAAATGATTCAATTGTCGGACAATACGTTGCAGCCCCCCCTGCATTGGGAGAACGCAATTCAACTGAAGTATTCGAGGATACTTATCAAAAGGTGATTGTCAACTATTAACTTGAGATTATTTTTATTTTGTTGGGCTTTGATCCGTATCCATAAATCCCCCAATGGTTTATGATTTTGCTTTTCACGTGACAGCAGGGGGAATTCCCGATGCGATTGAAAACCAAGTAACTGAAGCCAATCGTAAGACCATGACACTGCTGAGTATGCGTGATGCATGAGATCCGAGACGAACCAACAGGCGCATCTGTTTGTTTCCAATAAATAGATGCGCCCCTTGCTTCCTGACGGCAGTCCTGGTCAGGGACGGTGTGAATGCATTCGCGAGGGGTGTCTGGGGGGGGTGTGAATGAATGAATCCAGGCGCCGGTTAGATACTCCCCTTTCCCCGGGACTTGGATAAATTCAAGACTGACATTCCACATTCGCACAATGCCCCGGTAGGATGGAGAACCAAGGGCATGTTCCCTTGCGAGCATCGAGCCGCCGACAAGGCGGGTGAATGACCGTCATCAAACGGTGAAAACGGGGAAACGCAAAAAGGCCAAAGGTTGTCGGTTGTTATCATCCTTGCGCAAGCGTTAGCAGCCGTTGCCAATTGCATGTCAAAGGGGTGTGCCGGGGGTAACACGGGACGCAACGCAGGATTGATTGCACGGAAGGACCTGCTCGGCGACAATCGCACCGTGTGTGTGCAATGCAACAAACCAAATCGTGGTCGACGGCAGGGTTCATGCAGTCCGCGGCGGACGAATGTTGCCCGCGTGCAACCGAAGGGGGGGTCTGAAATGCATTTCAGAGGGGTGACCAGGGGGGGCCGAAATGAATCGAATCCATCCGAAATTAGCGAACGGGATCCTCTTCCCCTTCACGCCCAAATCGTCTACTCCTCCGCCGCCTTGATCGCATTGGCGGAATTGGCCAACGAGTTGCCTGCCTTGCCGCCGATGCTCTGGACGGCGGCGATCACCACCGTGATGATGAGCGACGCCATCACGAGATACTCCATGGCCGTCACGCCGCGCCTGCGCCGGCCAGCGACCGCGAAGGGCTCGGCACGGCTTGGCTGTCCGTCCACGCCGGGCTCTTCGGGAGGATCAGCTTGCAGAGGAATCCACATTTCCAATTTCCTTGGTGGCAGAACCGGGCCCGGGGGTCAGGCATTGATCTGTTCGGTCTTCGCTTCCGCCGGGTCCGCGGATTTCATCACCGGTACGCCGCGGCGCTGCAGGGAATCGAGCATGCCGTTGAAATCTTCACGCATTTCCTGGAGAAAATCGCCGTCACGGAGCTTGATGGGGCGGACCGTCTGCCCGTCGGCCAAATCGGACATCGTCCGGCTAAATCGCCACAGCGGACCCACCAGGCGATGCGAAAACCGCACCGCGTCCCAGCTGGCAACAGGCACCAATACAACCAGCAGGAGCAGCGGCCGATAATAATCGACAACGAACCGGCCATATTGCTCCAGCGGGTTGCCGGGACCCTCTTCCAGCAGCCGCCAGATGAAGAGAAAATTCCAAAGCGTGACCAGGAACATCATCCAGTATAACGAGATGCGCAAAAACAGCTTGGTTTGGAAGGCGTGCACCCAGACCTTTTTGCGTTCTTCACGCATCGTTGGCTCTCCACAAAATCGGCGGGCAGACTGGGGAATCGCCCCGGCGCCGGCCAACGGAAAGTCCTGCCGGCGCGCATTCTCAAGCAAGAATAGGATGCGAAACAGGCCGGAGCAAACGGGAAAACCAACTAATAGCTTCAGGGAAGAAAAACCTGGGGCCTGGACTGCCCAGCGCCTTTTCAGCTCCCAAAACCACATGTCAGTCAAGTAAAGCCTTACGTCTCGGCTGGAAATAAGCCTGCTTCGATGAGCGCGTAGCGTTGAGCAACACAATCAGGATGATTGATCCTAAGAACATCGATTGTCGCCCGACCAATGGCGGTTTTCCCAATCAACTCCGGCCCCCGCCAAAAGAAATGCGCGTCCCAATTATCGACGCGGGGATTGAACAACCGTACAAGTTGGTCGGTCTCGAAATCGTAACCGGCCACATTACTTCCCTTGGAGCCGTTGCAATGAGCGGAGGCCAGGCAGGTGTTTTCGAGACTGGTGGTGCCACGGTGTTTTCTGGCCCGGATGTGGTCGAGTTCATGGGGCAACAAATTGAATGCTTGAGAAAGCTTGCAGTATTCACAAAGCCCTCTCGCTCGGTCCGTGACGACTTGTTTGCGGAATCTAGCCATTACTCAGCGTGCTGGTTTTGAGCGCCGAAGCGAAAGCAGCGCTTTCGCATGCAAAAGATCGATGAATTTGCGAACGCGAAGGTATTTTTCAAGCGTGATGCGGTCCTGGGCCGTGATCGTACCTCTGTTGTTCCTTTGCAGCAATCGGCTAACCAGTCTGGTCGTGGCGCTATCGAATTTGAGATCGAGAATCGCTCGGGCAGCGTCAGGGTCCATTTCCCCTTCTCCCGGCGCCACAACTTTTTCCAGGATTTCCGCTTCAGTGATAGTCGTTGAAGTAGCCATAAAGTTTATTCTATCATGGACATTGGCAGTTGTCATTCCCCGTCGGAAATGCGGCGCGGAAAAAGGGAGAATTGACAGAATCGCCAATACAATGCCACTTTCTTCGCTCACCTCCCGCGGTGCGCGGCGTGTGAAGGCACCAATATGGCAACCATCGCGGACACCCTTGCTCAAGCCTGGCAGCTCCAGCAAGCCGGCAACCTCACCCACGCCGAGTGGCTCTACCGCCAGGCGCTAGCAGCCGATCCGACCTCGCACGAGGCCTGGCGCAAGCTTGGCCAGTGCTTGCAAACGGCGGGCCGCCTGCCCGATGCGATCGTCTGCTTCCAGCAAGTTTTGCTCTTGCAACCGAATGACCTCCCAGCCTGTCTTGGCCTGGGGTCCGCCCAGACACAAAGCGGCCAGCTCGAGGCAGCGGCCGTCACCTTTCAAGCGCTGTTGAGCCGCGACCCGCTGAACATTGACGCGACCAACAACCTTGGGTTCGTCCTGGCCATGCTCGGACGTTCGCAGGAGTCCGCCGCTGTCTTCCAGCAGGCGATTCGCGTCTACCCGAACAACGCCGCGTTTCATTCCAACCTGGGCAATGTGCTGGCCGCCCTGGGCCGCGATGACGAGGCGGCAGCGTGCCATCGCCGGTCGCTCGAGCTCAACCCCCACGCGGCCGCCACGCATAACAATCTCGGCACGGTGCTGTTCAACCAGGATAAGCTCGACGCCGCCATGCGCTGCTACGAGCAGGCAGTGAAGCTGCTGCCGGATTACGCCGAGGCCCACAACAACATGGGCACTATCCTTGAGCGCCGCGGCCAGTTCCAGGAGGCCATCGCCCGCTACCATCATGCCCTGAAGCTCAAACCGCATTACGCGGAAGCTTTTTCCAACCTCGGCAATGCCTGGTCGCATTCGGGCCATCACGGCGAAGCGCTGGCGTGCTACGAACAAGCGCTCCGCCTGGACCCAGCCAATGCTGACGCCCATCTCAACAAAGCCTTGCAACTGCTGCTGCAGGGTGACTGGCTGGCGGCTTGGCCGGAGTATGAATGGCGCTGGCGGACCAAGGGCTTTGTGCGCTACACTTTCAGCCAACCACGCTGGGACGGCACATCGCTGCCCGGCAAAACGCTGCTGGTTTTGGCCGAGCAAGGACTTGGCGATACGCTGCAATTCATGCGCTATTTTGCGCTGGTCAAACAGCGCGTCGGCAAGGTGGTTTTCAATTGTCATCCTCAGCTTGTCAAATTGGTCGCCAACGTCGCGGGGATCGATCAGATTGTGCCGATGGAAACGCCGCTGCCGCCGTTCGATGCGTATATTCCCTTGCTGAGCCTCCCTGGAATTTACCGCACCACGCCTGAGACCGCGCCCGCTACCATTCCCTATTTGCATCCGGAGGCTGAGCTGGCCGCCTTCTGGAAAAGCGAATTGAAGCTACCAGCGGGATTGAATGTCGGCATTGCCTGGCAGGGGAACCCGAAATATCGCTACGACCGCCTGCGTTCCATGCCGCTGGCGCAATTTGGACGCCTCGCCGCGGTGCCAGGCGTGCGGCTCGTCAGTCTGCAAAAAGGCCTTGGCACCGAGCAATTGCGAGCGGTGACCTTTCCGGTCCATGACGTGGAGCAGCGGCTGGGCGACGACCTCGACTCATTCCGGCACCTGGCGGCCATAGTGAAAAATCTCGACCTGGTGATAGCCTGCGACACCGCGGTCGTTCACCTGGCCGGGGCGCTTGGCATTGCGGCCTGGGTGGGGCTGCCGTGGGACAGTGATTGGCGTTGGCTGTTGCGGCGCGAGGACAGCCATTGGTATCCTAAAGTGCGTTTGTTTCGTCAATTGCGCGTCGGCGAGTGGGACGAGGTGTTTCAGCGCATGGCCCAGGAACTCCGATTACTGCAAAGCCGCGAGTAGCGCCATGAAGAACATCGCTGAGCTTTTCGCCCTGGGCGTGCAGCATCATCAAACCGGCAACATCGCCTATGCGGAGCAAATCTACCGGCAGGTCCTTCAATTGCAACCCGACCATGTGCAAGCCTGCTACAACCTCGGCCTGGCCCTGCAGCGCCAGGGCCGAGGACAGGAAGCCGTCGACAGCTATCGCCAGGCCGTCAAAATCCAGCCGGGACTTGCCGTGGCCTGGAATAACCTCGGCATTGCCCTGAAGAACTTGGGGAAACTCGACGAGGCAATCGAGTGCTACCGGCATGTCTTGCGGCTCAAGCCCGACCAGGCGGACGTTCACGCCAACCTTGCCAATGCGCTCGCGCAGCAGGGCAAACTGGACGAGGCCTTGCCTTGTTATCGGCAAGCGCTGCGCTGGCGTCCCGATGATGCCGAGATTCACCACAACATGGGAATTGCCCTGGGCCTGGGTGGGCAATTGGAGGAAGCCCACGCATCGTTTATGCGCACATTGCAGCTCCAGCCGCAGCACCTCGAGGCACTTTACCATCTGGGCGTTCTCCACCAGGAGCGTGGCAGAGTGGACGAAGCAGTGGCATGCTACGAGCGTGCCATCAAACTGAATCCAGCCTACGCCGAGGCCTGGCACAACCTTGCCCATCTTCATCAGACGCGGAACAACCTCGAGGGGGCGATCGCATGTTATCAAGAGGCCTTGCGGCTGAAGCCTGACAATCCGGCAGCCCGGACCGCCCTGGGAAGCCTGTTGGGTGCGAAACTGCTGTTCGAGGGCAAGCTCGCCGAGGCCGGGGAAGTTCTGCGCATGCTCGACCGATCCGCCGCGCGGCGCATTTACCTTCAGCACCTCGACGGGCTGCAATTCACCACACGTTTGGGCGAATTCGATGCGGTCCTGGAGCAGGCGCGACACGCTGTTTCCCAAGGACGTCCACCTGGATGCCGCTTTGCTTTATCGCCGCCACTTCGACGAGACGGTCAAGCCAGCGGAGCTTGCGGCGGCCTATCGCCAGTGGTCCGCCGACTATTTCCCTGATGTTGCCCAAATTTCGCTGAACCCGGTCCCACGTGCCGACCTTGGACGCATTCGCATTGCCTACGTGGGCACGTACCTGCATCACGATATGATGGATAACATCCTGCGGCACCATGACAAAAACCGCTTCGAAGTCCTGGTATTCACCGACGATGTCCGCGTGGATCTTGCCAAGGCGTATCCGGGGATCAAGGTTCAAGCAGTGCAGGGCAACGACCTTGTGAAATCATGCCGGGACCTGGGAATTGCCATCGCGGTCGATGTGGTGGGACCCGTCCCGTTTCGAGGAGGGATGAGTCAATTGACGGCCTTTCAAATGCGGTTGGCACCAATCCAATGCCTTTGGATTGCCACGCTTAATACGACGGGCAGCAGCGCCTACGATTACCTCATCGCAGATTGGCAAATGGTCTGCCGGGAACAAGAAGGCCTTTACGTCGAGCGGCTGGCCCGCTTGCCCGACACCTGGCTGTGCTGGACGCCGCCGCCGGTATTGACGGCGCCGGGGCCCCTTCCCGCGCGGCGAAACGGCGTGGTGACCTTTGGCTCCGCCAATCGCGCTTTCAAGATGAATCCCGCTCAACTTCGCTTGTGGGCCAAAGTCCTCGCCGGCTGCCCTGGTTCAAGGTTCCACGTCAAAGGGCCGCCGGCCGAGGATCAGTGCTTCATGGACTGTTTTCGTGATATTCTGGACCAGGAGGGGATAAGCGCTGACCGGCTTCTAGGCAGCCCCTATTCCCCGGACCCGCAGCATTTGAGTTTTTACCAGGAAATCGACATCTCGCTGGATACTTACCCGCACAATGGCGGCATTACCACACTGGAGTCGCTTTGGATGGGGGTCCCAGTGATCAGTCGTTCGGGAGATGGATTCACGTCGCGTTTCAGCCGCAGCTATTTGTGCCACCTTGACCGTTCCGCGTGGGTTGCGGCGACGGAGGAAGAATATGTGCAGCGGGCCTGTGAGCTTGCGGCGCAGCTCGACGCCCTGGAACACGAGCGGGAGATCTTGCGGGAGAGGTTGTTGCAATCGACAATATGCAACGGGCCGGCATTTACCAGACAGCTCGAGAATCTGTATTTCCAAATGCTGAAAGCTGACGGAAAAACCAACTTGGCGGTGAAGTGAGATGCCTACTGTTCCCGAATCGGCTGACGCCTGCCTCAACCTCGGCAATGAACTTGTCAACCTCGGGCGGCTAGACGAAGCCGTTGTTAGCTACCGAAATGCGCTGCGGTTGAACCCTGATTTTGCCGCGGCCCATAACAATGTGGCAAATGTCCTCCGCTGGTTGGGCCTAACCGACGAAGCGGTGGTCCATTATGGCGAAGCCTTGAGGCTGGAACCGGAAATGGCGCAAGCTCATAACAACCTTGGCGCCACTCTCAAAGACCTGGGCCGGATCGACGAAGCCGTGCATCACCTGCGCCGGGCGTTGAGCCTCAATCCGCTGTACGGCGAAGCCCACAATAACCTAGGCAATGCGCTCTTGCAGCAAGGTCAAAATGAGGACGCTGTGGAGTGTTTTCGCAGGTCTCTGCAAATCCACGGCAACTACGCCGAAGCCCTCAACAACCTCGGGGTCGCGTTGAAAAACCTCGGCCGGCTGACAGAAGCCGAGGCCAACTGCCGCCACGCCCTGCTGATCATTCCTCATGCCGCCGAGGTGCATTCCAACCTCGGCACCGTGCTGAGAGCGCCAAGGAAAATTCCCCGAGGCCATCGCCTGTTACGAGTGGGCCATCAAGCTTAAGCCGGCTTGCGTCGACGCCTGGTACAACCTGGCCCATCTTTTTCAAACACAGAATAAGCTCGATGACGCGGTGCGCTGCTACCGCGAGGTCCTGCGCTATGTCCCGAATCACCTGGAGGCCCTCAACAACTTCGGCGACGTGTTGTGCCGAATGGGACGCTACGAGGATGCTATCTGCTGTTTGCAAGAGGCCCTGCGGCATAGGCCCGATTTTGCCGACACACACTACAACCTGGGCACGACGTATTGCCTGCTGGACAGGATTGAGGAAGCGGTCACCTGCTTTCAGGAGGCCTTGAGGCTGAAACCGGAAAACCCGGATGCTTTTGCCGCGCTGGGTGTGATGCTCGAAGGTCAAGGCAAGCCAGACGAGGCGCTCGCCTGCTTTGGTCGAGCCATGAAATTGCGGCCCCACGACCATCTGAGGGTCCTGATGGCCGTCTGCCTGCCCGTTATCCACCAATCCGTCGCAGAACTGGAGTTCTGGCGTGAACGGGTCTGGCGGGAAATCCGCTCGCTCCGCGAAAGTGAGTTTATTTGCGACCTGACCGACGTGCCGCGACGACCATTGTTTAACCTGGCTTATCAAGGGCGCAACGATCGCGACATCCAGCGTGAGTTCGCTTTCCTTCATCGCGCCCCACCCGCCCCATCGCCCCCCCCCCCCCGCCCAACCAGCCCATCCCCCCTTACTGAGTCATTCGCACGGATCGCGTCCGGCGGCAAGGCAAGAATCCATGTCGGCTTTCTATCGGCCAATTTCTTTACGCACACCATCGGCCATTGGATGCGCGGGCTTATTGCGCTGCTTTCACGCGACGACTTCGAGGTGACGGTGTTTTCGGTCGGCAACCACAAAGATCCGGTGGCCGATTTCATAAAGAAGCACGCCGAACGCGTATTGGTGGTGCCTGGGGATCTCCCCTCAGCGCGCCATTTCATATCCCAGCAGCGACTCGACATCCTCTTTTATCCCGACATCGGCATAGACGCCTTCGTCAGCACGCTGGCTTTTTCCCGCTTGGCCCCCGTTCAATGCGTCACGATGGGCCACCCGGTCACCACCGGAATTAACACCATCGACTATTTCATTTCCGCGGAGGACCTGGAAGTGCAAGAGGCCGACGAGCATTACACGGAAACGTTGGTGCGACTCAAAAAACTGCCGTTTTACTTTTATCGTCCACCGCTTCCGCGTGCGCGTCTCGACCGCGAGCATTTCGGTTTGGCAAGGGAGCATCACGTTTACGCCTGCACTCAAAGCATGTTCAAACTTCACCCCGAATTCGACGAGACGCTCGCAGCCATCCTCCGCGCCGACCCGAATGGTATACTCGTTCTTTTCCAGGGACGGCGTCCCCACTGGGATGAATTGCTGAAGCGGCGCTTCGCGTTGACGTTGCCGGACGTCCTAAGCCGAATTCGCTTTCTCCCCGTCCTAAGGTTTGCCGAATACCTCAGCCTGTTGATGTGCTCAGATGCCCTGCTGGACACGCGTCCCTTTGGCGGGGGCACCACAAGCCTTGAGGGCCTGGCTGTAGGCACGCCGATCGTCACCTTGCCTTCCCGACTGTTGCGTGGGAGAATCACGTATGCCCTGTACAAACAGATGAACGTTCTCGATTGTGTTGCCAGTTCCCCACAGGAATATGTCGACATCGCGACGCGGCTCGGCAAGGACATTGAATATCGACAGGCAATTCGCCAAAAAATCCTTGCATCCAACAGTGCGCTATTTGAAAATAGCCAAGGGATTCGTGAGTTGGAACAGTTTTTCCGGGACGTCGTCAAGCATTAGTGCTGATTTATCATCGGTCTGGTCCGATCACCAACGGCTCAAATACCATGCCTACAGTTTCAGAAGCGTTGACCCTGGCCCTGCAGCATCATCAAGCGGGCAATTTGCCGCAAGCGGAGCAGCTTTACAAACAGATTCTGCAAGCCGACCCCAATCACGCCGATGCCCACCACTTGCTCGGGGTGCTGGCATTCCAGGCCGGCCGGCACGATCAAGCGCTCGTCGCGTTTCGCCGGGCGGTCGGCTTGAATCCCACGGCGGCCATTTATTGCCAAAACCTGGCCATCGCTCAGGAAGCCCTCGGCCAGCTGGAAGACGCCATGGCGAGCTATTGGCAATGCACGAGGCTGCAGCCCGAATCGGTGGACGCTTACCTGAACCTCGGCAATGTCCTTTTCAAGCTAAGGCGCCTGGAGGATGCGGTTGCCAGTTACCGCCAGGCCCTGCGCGTCAACTCCAATAATGCAGGGGCTTACAACAACATGGGCAACGCTCTGCGCGAACTGGGCCGGTTCGACGAAGCGGTCGCGAGCTACGGCGAAGCCTTGCGGCTGCAGCCGGACATGGTGCAGGCCCACAATAACCTGGGCACCACGCTCAAGGACCTGGGCAGGCTCGACGAAGCGGTGGACCGCCTCAACCTGGCTATAAGGCTGAATCCTAACTATGCCGAAGCCCACAACAACTTGGGCAATACTTTGACGCAGATGGGTCGAAATGAGCAGGCCGTGGAGTGTTTCCAGCGATCGCTGCAAATCAACCCCAACTACGCCGAGGCCTACAACAACCTCGGCATCGCCCTCAAGAACCTAGGTCGCCTGGAGGAAGCCGAGGCCCAGTATCGGCGAGCGCTGGCGCTCATTCCTCACGTCGCCGAGGTGCATTCCAACCTCGGCACCATTCTCGAGCGGCGCGACAAGTTCCCCGAAGCCATCGCTTGTTACGAGCACGCCATCAAGCTCAAGCCGACTTACGCCGACGCCTGGTACAACCTGGCCCATCTGCATCAGATTCAGGAAAACCTTGACGAGGCGCTGCGCTGTTACCGCGAGGTGCTGCGTCTGCGTCCGAATCACCTGGAGGGACTCAACAATCTGGGCGACGTGCTGTGCCGGCAGGAGAAATATGAGGCCGCCCTGTGGTGCTACCACGAAGCCCTGCGCTACCGCCCTGATTATGCCGATGCCCACAACAACATGGGCAACGTCTATTTCACGCAGCAGAAATTCGAGGAGGCCGTTCCATGGTTTCAAAACGCCATTCGCTTTCGGCCGACCTACGGCGAGGCGTACAATAACCTCGCCACTTCCTATTGCCGCCTGCGCCGGTTTGACGAAGCACAGGTGAGCTGTCAGGAGGCGCTGCGCATCAACCCCGCCAATGCCGAGGCCCACAACAACATGGGCGGCATCCTCGAACGCCAGGGCAAACTTGACGAGGCCATGGCGGAGTACCGCGAGGCCATTCGGCTCAAGCCAACCTACGCCGAGGCCTATTCCAACCTGGGCATCATTTGGTGGAACCAGAACAAACATGCCGAAGCGGTCGAGTGCTATCAAGAATCGATTCGTCTCAAGCCGAAATTCGCCGACGCCCATTTGAACCTGTCCCTGGCCTGGCTGTTGTCCGGCGATTTCGAGCGCGGCTGGCCCGCCTACGAATGGCGTTTGAAAAGCTCGGAGGCAACGCCGCGTCCGTTTACACAGCCGCGCTGGGACGGCTCGGCTTTCAGCGGCCGTACCATTCTGGTCTGGGGGGAGCAAGGTCTGGGCGACATGATACAGTTCATTCGCTACCTGCCTTTGGTGAAGGAGCGCGGCGGCAATGTGGTGGTCGAATGCCAGCCGCCGCTGCTGCATTTGCTGAAGGGATTCCCTGGCATCGACAGCTTGGTGGCTCAGGCATCGCCCTCGGCCCCCCCCGCGCCTCTGCCAAATTTCGATGTGCAAACGCCGTTGCTAAGTCTCCCCGGAATCTTTCACACCAACCTCGGCACCATTCCGGCAGGCGTTCCGTATTTGAAGGCCGATGAGCAGCAGATTGCCCAGTGGCGGCGCGAGCTTGGGCCGCCGAAGAGAGACGGCGGTCAACACCTGAGGGTGGGCATTGCCTGGCAAGGCAATCCCAATTTCCGCGGGGACCGCCTGCGCTCATTTCCACTGACGCGATTCAGCCCGCTAGCGCGAATCGAAGGCGTCAAGCTCGTCAGTCTGCAAGTCGGGCCGGGTGTCGAGCAAATGGCGAGCCTGGGCGGGCAATTTCCGGTGCTCGACCTGGCCGAGCGCCTTGGAAACCCGTCGCAATCGATCATGAACATAGCGGCCGCCATGAGCAGCTTGGATCTGGTCATCTCCTGCGACAGCGCGGTCGCCCACCTGGCCGGGCGCTGGGCGTTGCCGTGTGGGTCGCCTTGCCGCTGGTGCCCGATTGGCGTTGGCTGCGAGATCGCCAGGACAGTCCGTGGTATCCGACATTACGGCTGTTCAGGCAAACCAAGCATTCACATTGGGATGATGTTTTCGAACGGCTGGAGGGGGCGCTGCGCGAGCTGGTGTGATTTACCGATGAACGACAACGACAAAGCCGGCAGATACTTGGTCAAACGCAGCCCGGAGGGGTTTTTTCGTTGGTTTTTTGGTAACCCGTTTGTGGAGTTTGAGGTCTGGATGGACGCTCGGCGAGTGGCGTTGCCAAATCAACGGGACCTCACCAACGATCTCGTCGCCGCCCTGACAATTGGTGGAAAGCGGGAAGCCATGCGCCTGGAGCTGGAAGCCGAGGCCAGGGCCGACGCACTGACACGGGTTTTTGGCTATGTCGCGAGACTTTGGACCGAACCAGGCGGCACTGACAGTTTGCCGGTCAGTTGCGTGAGCGGAGCGATACTGGATCTAACGGGGCGCAGCTCAGCGCGAGCTTTGAAACTGCAGTCGGGCGTAAGCCCGGATTGCCGGTTGGAACTGGGTGTGGTCCGCCGCTCCTTGACGGATGAAGACGCCGGACGATTCCTGGCGGCAATCGCGAAGGGTGAAATCTCGCCATGGCAGCTGGGGTGGATTCCGCTGATGAAAAGCGGGTGCCAACGAGATATAATTGTGCAGTGGAAGCAGCAAGCGGAAAAGCTGATGCCCGATGATCGCCAACGGGCAGATTTAACGGTGGTAGCGTTGACCTTCGCCTCACTGGCCCGATGTCGGGCAGTTTGGCAGAGTGCTTTGGGGAATTGGAACATGCAAACGTCACCATTCTTGGATGAAATTCGGGCCGAAGCGCGTAAACAAGCGCGTGAAGAAGGACGCGCCGAAGCCTTACGCGCAATGCTATTTCGCCAGGGACGCCAAAAATTCGGGAAAGCCCCCACCAAAAAACAACAAAAAGAGCTGGATTCCGTGAGCGACTCAGCCTTATTGGAGACTTTGGGCGAGCGGCTAGTGATGGTGGATTCGTGGGCTGACCTGTTGAATGGTGGGTAGCCCTCCATTACCGTGACAGTGTTGCGGGGACAGGTCCGGGTTATGCCGCAAATTGAAGACACATTTGCCCTGGCCAAGCACCATCACAAGGCTGGCAACCTTGAGTACGCGGAACACCTTTACCGCCAGGTCATTCAAGCGGCGCCAAGCCTGGCCGAGGCGCATCATTTTTTGGGCGTGCTGGCCTTCCAGACCGGCCGTTACGAACTGGCGGCGACAACGCTTGCCCACGCCGTCCGCCTGAATCCAACCGCGCCGGCTTTTTCCTTTAACCTCGGCCTGGCTCGTGCGGCACTCAGCCAATGGCAGGATGCCGCTGCGAATTTTCAAGAAGCACTGCGATTGAAGCCCGATTTCGCCCAGGCCCACAACGGCCTAGGCGATGCGCTGCGGCGTTTGGGAAGGCCGCAAGAGGCGGCGGCGCAATGCAGGCAATGCATCCGCCTGCGGCCCGATTTTGCCGACGCGCATAACACCCTCGGCACTATTCTCCTGGACATGTCGCAGTCCGGCGATGCTGCCCTGTGCTTCCAGGAGGCACTGCGCCTCAATCCCAACCTCGCCGAGACCCACGTCAACCTCGGCATTGCCTTGTTCAAACAAACGAAGTTCGACGCGGCATGTCAAAGTTTTCGCGCAGCTTTGCAACTTCAGCCGCACAACCTCAAAACCCTCCACGCCCTGGGCGTCGCCTTGTTCAGTGACGGCCAATTTGCCGAGGCGGCCAGGTGTTACCAGGAGATTTTCCGGCTGCGGCCCGACGACGCCGACGCCCACTGCAACCTGGCGACCGCCCTTGAACGCCAGGGCAATCTCGATGCCGCCGTTGATCATTATCGGCAGGCCGTGCGCTCGAAACCGCTTTGGGCTGAAGCGCATTTGCGGCTGGCCAACGCCCTCGCCAATCAAGGCAATTTGGACGACGCCGTGGCCCATTACCGCCAGGCCGTGGACCTGCAACCCGATAATGCCGACACCCACGCCGCGTTGGCCAACGTTTTGCAAAAGCTGGACCGTCTCGACGAAGCGGCGGCCCATTTCCGCCAGGCGCTGCGCTATCAACCCGAAAGCGGCGAGGCACACAGCAACCTGGGAACCATTTTGCAAAGGCGAGGCAGCGTTGACGAAGCCGTCGTCCACCACCGCCGCGCTTTGGAATTGATGCCGGACTGCGCCGAGGTGCTCACCAACCTGGGCAGCGCGCTGCTGCAGCTGGACCAACTCGAGGAAGCAGTTGCTCATCATCGTCAAGCATTGCGCATCAAGCCAGATCTGGCAGGCGCGCACAACAACCTAGCCATGGCGCTGACCAAAGGACATCTCGGCGAGGCGCTGACGCACTTCGAGGAAGCTTTGCGGCTTGAGCCTGATTTCGCGGTGGCGCATTGGAATCGCGCCCTGGTTTGGCTGTCGCGCGGAGATTTCGCTCGTGGCTGGCCGGAGTATGAATGGCGCTGGCGGCAACCGGGTATCACCGCACGGTCCTTCACACAACCGCTTTGGGATGGCAGGCCCTTTCCTGGCCGCACCATCCTGCTGCACGCCGAGCAAGGCCTTGGTGACACTTTGCAGTTCATTCGCTATGCACCGTTGGTGAAGCAGCGCGGCGGGCGTGTGGTGGTGGAATGTCCACCTTCGCTTTACCAGGTGCTGGGCGGTGTTTCAGGGATCGACCAACTTGTGCCGCTTGGTTCGCCGTTGCCGGCCTTTGATTTTCATGCGCCGCTGCTCAGTCTTCCGGGCATCTTCCACAGCGATCTGGACACCATTCCCGCCGCGGTGCCGTATTTGCAAATCAGCCCAGCGTTCGTGGACCGATGGAAAGCGGAACTCAACCCAAGGCGCGGCCTGCAAGTCGGCATTGCCTGGCAAGGAAGCCGCGCTGAATCCCGGCGACCGCCAGCGCTCGATTCCTTTGGCCCAATTCGCGCCGCTGGCGCGCATTCCTGGCGCTCAGTTAGTCAGCTTGCAATGGGGCACTGGCGGCGACCAGTTGCGTTCCTTCGCACCGCAGTATCCCATCCTCGACCTGAGCCAGCGGCTGGGCAACGAAACCGAGTCTTTCGCCAACCTCGCGGCGGCCATCGCCAACCTCGACATGGTGATCTCTTGCGATACGGCCATCGCTCACCTCGCTGGCACGCTAGGCGCGGCCACCTATGTCCTCCTGCCAAAGTTCGCCGATTGGCGCTGGCTATTGGACCGCGAGGACAGTCCCTGGTATCCTACAATGCGTCTCTTCCGCCAAACGCGCTACCGGCAATGGGAAGACGTTTTCGAGCGCATGGCCGATGAGCTGAAAAATTGGATCGAGAAACCATGAGCAACGTTCCAGCCGACACCCGTCAGGCCGAGGCCTACTTCAGCAAAGGCCAGGCACTCAAGGCACAAGGCCAATTCGACCTGGCCATCGCCCACTTTCAGCAGGCCCTGTGCTGCAATCTGCAATTCACGCCTGCCATCGACAACCTGGCTGCCATGCTGGCCGAGCAAGAGTCAAGGGGCCAACCACCGACCGCTCTGCCGCCCAACCGCCGCGCGCTTTATGGCCAGGCCCATTACAACCTGGGCGTCGTCCGCGGCGAACAAGGCAGAATGGACGAAGCGTTAGGGCATTATCGCCTGGCGGTGCGTTATGCGCCAGGGGACGCGGAAGCTCAAAGCAATCTGGGCAATGTCCTGCGTCAGCAGGGACATCTGGACGAGGCGGCGGCCTGTTATTACCAGGCACTGCGCATTCGGCCCGGCTCCGCCGAAATCCTCAACAACCTTGGGGCAGGGCTAGTGGAACTGCGCCGTTGGACGGAGGCTGAATCTGTTTGCCGGCAGGCGCTGGCCATCAACCCCCATTTGCCCGGCGTCTGGAACAACCTTGGCGAGGCGCTCAAGGAGCAATGCCGACTTGACGAGGCGTTGGCCAGCTACCAGCAGGCCTTGCGACTCCATCCTCGCATGCCGGAGGCGTTCAACAGCATGGGCGACGCCCTGAAGAACCAGGGCCGTTTCGATCAGGCCCTCGATTGTTTCGCGCAGGCCCTGGCCATTCAACCAGATTTCGCCGGCGCGCATTGGAACCGCGCGCTGATTTGGCTGCTGCGCGGCGATTTTGAGCGCGGCTGGCCGGAGTACGAATGGCGTTGGACTCAGCCGACGTTTGTGCGCCGCAATTTTGCCCAACCTCTTTGGGACGGCTCGGACCTGACGGGTCGAACGATCCTGATCTACTGCGAGCAAGGGCACGGCGACACCGTGCAGTTCGTTCGCTATCTCGCGCTGGTGAAACAGCGCGGCGGCCAGGTGATCTTCGAATGCCGACCGCAGATGCAGCAGCTCTTTGCCGGCGTTGCGGGCATCGACCACCTGGTAGTCGAGGGTTCCCCACTGCCGCGATTCGACGTCCAGGCGCCTCTGCTCAGCTTGCCGCGGATTTTTCGCACGTCGCTGACCACCATTCCGGCAGCCGTGCCCTACTTGCACGTCAGCCCGGCACTGGTGCAAAAGTGGCGCATGGAACGGCCACCCGGATCGGCGTTCCGTATCGGCATTGCCTGGCAGGGCAACCCCGGCAATCGTGGTGATCGCTTCCGCTCTTTCCCATTGGCGAAGCTCGCGGGAATTGCCAGGTTGCCGGGGGTCGAGCTGGTTAGTTTGCAGGTTGGGCCCGGCACGGAGCAGTTGCGCTCGTGGCCAGCTCAGGCGCCGGTTCTCAATCTGGAAAACCGGCTGGGTGGTGCTTTCGATTCGTTTGCCAACATTGCCGCGGTGATGAAGCACCTCGATCTGGTGATCTCCTGCGACAGCGCCGTCGCCCACCTTGCCGGGGCGCTGGGCGTTCCCATTTGGGTGCCGCTGCCGCATATCGCCGACTGGCGGTGGTTGCTGGAGCGCGACGACAGCCCGTGGTACCCGACGATGCGTCTGTTCCGCCAGAGCCGCGCAGGGAATTGGGAAGCGGTCTTTGACAAAATCGCCAATGCACTCATAAGCCGAATCTCCGAACGAACTGGAGGATGCCCACCTCAACCTCAGCCGCAGCAACAGCAACAACACCAACAGCAACAAATGCAGCCCCAGCCCGATGCCTACGCCCGCCAGCAAGCCGCCGCCCACAACAACCGGGGTGTCGCATTCGCACAGCAGGGCCGGCTTGACGAAGCCATGCCCTGGTTTCAGCAGGCGTTTCAGCTCGACCCGACCAACGCCGACGCCTGCAACAATATCGCCTCGATTTGCGAGATGCAGCAGAGATACGACGAAGCGGTCGCCTATTATCGGCAAGCAGTTTCGCTGAAGCCCACTCACGTCCAGGCCCATTACAACCTGGGCATCGTTCTCCACAAACAAGGCAAGCCCGACGAAGCGATCGCCAGCTATGAGCGCGTGCTGTCCATGCAGAGCAACCATCTCGATGCCCGCAACAACCTGGGCAACGTGCTGAAGGACCTGGGCCGGCTCGACGAAGCGTTGGTGTGCTATCGCCACGTGCTGCGGCTTAAACCCGATTTTGCGGAGGTGCACGTCAATGTCGGGATCGTGCTCGGCGAGCAGCGCGACTGGGAAGGAGCGATTGCCTGTTATAAGCACGCCTTGCAGCTCAAGCCGCAGTACGCCGAGGCCTATACCAATATGGGGATCGCGCTGGTGAAACTGGGCCGGTTTGAAGAGGCGATGCAGTGCTACAATCAGGCCCTGCGCATTCGCCCCGACTTTGGCGGCGCTCATTGGAATCGGGCCTTGCTGCTCTTGATGCAGGGTGATTTCGCCCAGGGTTGGCCAGCCTATGAATGGCGCTGGACCGAACATGCCAAAGCCATGCGGCATTTCCCCCAGGCCCAATGGAACGGCTCGGACCTGCACGGCCGGACGATTCTGCTGCATGCCGAGCAAGGCCACGGCGACACGATCCAGTTCATCCGTTACGCCCCCCTTGTGAAGCAGCGCGGCGCGACGGTCATCGTGGAATGCCAGCGTTCGCTCATGGGATTGCTGGCCAGCGTGGCAGGCATCGACAAATTGGTGGCTCGCAACACGCCACTGCCAGCCTTCGACATCCAGGCGCCTCTGCTCAGCCTCCCCGGCATTTTCCGGACCGACTTGGCCACCATCCCGGCAACCATTCCGTACCTCGGCGTCGAAGCCAACGTTGTTCGCCATTGGCGCGAGGTACTGTCGAGCGTGCCGGAGCACATCAGGGTGGGCATTGCCTGGCAGGGCAGCCCCACCAACACGAATGACCGCCAACGCTCCATTCCCCTGACGCACTTCAAACGTCTCGCTGATGTTCCTGGGGTGCAGCTGATCAGCTTGCAAAAAGGACCGGGCACGGCCCAATTGCGCGGCCTGGCTGAGCCATTTCCCGTACTCGATCTGGAAAGCCGAATGGGTGACGACAACACGTCGTTCCTGAGTGTCGCGGCGATCATGAAAAACATTGACCTGGTGATTTCCTGCGACAGCGCCGTCGGCCATCTTGCCGGCGCGCTGGGCGTGCCCGTCTGGCTGGTGTTGCCGCACATCCCGGATTGGCGTTGGCTGTTGCTGCGGGAAGACACGCGGTGGTACACTACGATGCGATTGATGCGCCAGTCAAAGGCGTATGATTGGGATGGCGTATTTGAGCGAATGGCGGGGGAACTTACAAAGACAACTTGATATACTTGACAAACCCACAGCGTCCGCGTATCGTTCAGGCAGACACGGAGAAAAACCATGGCTGCAAAAAACCTGGCGACCCGAAGCCTTAACCTTGCCACACTTGCCGGGTTATTCACTGATGAGAGCAAGGCCCGCGAGTTTCTCGAATCGAAGCTGTGGCCAGACGGTGTAGTCTGCCCGCACTGCGAAAGCAAGGAAGTCTACGTGTTGACCGCGAAGGAAGAGTCAAAGAGCCCGGTACGGCCCGGAGTTTACAAGTGCAAAATATGCCGGAAGCAGTTCACGGTCAGGATCGGGACCATTTTCGAGGAAAGTCCCCTACCGCTGTCCAAGTGGCTTATGGCAATTCACTTGATGACAAGCAGCAAGAAAGGCATTTCCTCTCACCAAATTGCGCGTGAGTTGGGCATCACGCAAAAAAGCGCTTGGTTCTTGGATCATCGCATTAGGGAAGCTATGACGCAGGAGCCAATGGCCGGAATGTTGGAAGGGACAAATGCCACAATAGCCGAAAACGCCAGGCAGGAAGAGAAATTCAACCGGCTTGCTGCCGCGTGGAAAAGAGACACTGTTCTGCTTTCCAAGACTAGCGCCAAGGTGCTTGACATGGCCTACCAAAAAATAATCGGCATGGGGCCAGCTGCTGTGCCATTTATTCTGAGGGACTTGAAAGACAACGGGCCCAATCACTGGTTTTGGGCGCTATACGCCATCACCGAAGAAAATCCTGCTTCACGACAAACGACCGGCAATATCGCGGCAATGACCGAGGCATGGATCCAATGGGGAAGAAAAAAAGGTTACCGGATAGATTGCCTGAAGAGCAAGAGCGAGAGTTCCCAAACTTGAAGGAATATGCAGTAACCAGCGAAGCAGACCCGCGATACAATTGCGTTGCCTTTGCGGCCGGCGACACTGCTCTGTGGTGGGAAAACCTGGCGGTGCCGGAACCTGGTTTCTACTGGCCGCCCGGTGCGATTCTTGCCGGCGACAATCAGGACATAGAGGCTTTGAAGCGCTGCTTTGGGGCAATCGGATATGAGGAATGTGCAAAAGGTGATCTTGAAGAAGGATATGAAAAAGTCGCATTGTATGCGATCAACAAAGACGATTGGACGCACGCGGCAGTCCAGCAAGACAATGGGGATTGGTGCAGTAAACTGGGGAGCGGCTATGATATTCGACACAAGAGTCCTCAATGCGTGGTTAGCCAGAAATACGGCAAGGTGATGTGTTACATGAAACGGGGAATCGCGAAGGTGAGTTATGCAAAAGCCAAATCCGAAAGAAAGCCGAAACATGCCACGGATGGTGAAGAACCGCCCGCTGCACATCCCGCTTGACTTCGAGAAAGCTGTCGAGGCGCTCGTCAAAGTTAAGACAAAACGTCACCATAAGTCGGCGGATCGGGGCACGACAGGGAATGGATTTGCTGCCGGCTAAGCAGGGCGCATGCCAGCGGGGGTTTTCCACCTAGATTCATTCGGGCACCAAACGCCGGCTTTCGCCTTACAACAATGCGTTAGGCATTCAACCTGACAAATAAGGATCCAAACAAATGCCAACACCCGCCGACACCTTCGCCCTGGCCTGGCAGCATCACCAAGCCGGCCGACTTGGGGAAGCGCAGCAGCTCTACGAACAAGTGCTCCAGGCCGAGCCCGCCAATGCCGACGCCTGGTGCTTCCTGGGCGCCGCCTTTCAAGCGCAGGCCAAGCTCGAGCAAGCCGAATCCCATTTGCGCCGCGCCGTCCAGCTGCTGCCGCGCCATGGCAGCGCCCAAAATTACCTTGGGATCGTGCTGGCCCAGCAGGGCAGGCTGGCGGAGGCCGCGACGCGATTTCAAATGTGGCTGGCCATGGAACCCGGCGACGCCGAGGCCCATAACAATCTCGGCCTGGTCCTGGCCCAGCAAGGTCGCGAAAAAGAGGCCATTGCTTGCTACCAAAAGGCGCTGCAGCTTCGCGGCGATTTCAAGGCGGCGCGAGACAACTTGAACAAGGCATGGCAGCGTCAACCCGGCGCCAGGGCGCCCGTGGCCGCTCCGCCGCCGGCACAGGTTTTCCCGCCGACAGGCAATGTGCCCGAAATGGCCTACCACGCCAACAAACGGGGCGTCGCCCTGGCGCAAGAGGGCAAGTTGGACGAGGCTATTGCCTCGTTCAACGAAGTCCTGCGATTGCAGCCAGGCAATGCGGACGCGTATAACAATCTCGCCACGGTTTACGACATCCGCATGAAATACGATGACGCGCTGGCTCATTACGAAAAAGCGCTGCAGATTAAGCCCGACCATGTCGAGGCCCATTACAACATCGGCACTGTCCTTGACAAAATTGGCAAGCCCAGGGAGGCGATTGTCAGCTACCAACGTGCCCTGACATTGCAGCCAAGCCATCTCGACGCCCGCAACAATCTGGGCAACGCGCTCAAGAACTGCGGCCGCATGGACGAGGCCTTGGCCAATATCGAGCAAACCTTGCGCATGAAGCCGGATTACGGCGAAGGGCATTTGAGCCGGGGCGTGCTGTGGCTGCTGCAAGGGGATTTTGCCCGCGGTTTGCCGGAGTATGAGTGGCGCTGGAAGCGCGCCGGTTTCACCGAGCGCACCTTTCCCCAACCCAAGTGGCAAGGCGAGGAACTCCATGGCAAGACCATCCTCCTTTTTGCCGAGCAAGGCCACGGCGACACGTTACAGTTTGTTCGCTACGCTCCCCTGGTGAAACAGCGCGGGGGCAGAGTCATTGTCGAGTGCCAACCTGAGCTGGCGCGGCTGCTGGCCTCCGCCGAGGGCATTGATGAGTTGGTTCCCCAGGGCTCGCCGCTGCCTGCCTTTGACGTGCAGGCGCCGCTGCCGGGCCTTCCCGGCATTTTCCGCACGGTGCTCGAGACTATCCCGGCCTCCAAGTCGTACCTGCGGGCCGACGCCCAGGCGGTGGAGCACTGGGCGCGCGAGCTGGCCCCGCTGAAGGGCTTCAAAATCGGCATTTGCTGGCAGGGCAACCCGGCTTACCGTGACGATCGGCAGCGGTCCATCGCCTTGACGCGCTTCGGACAGCTCGCGGCGGTGCAGGGAGTGCAGCTCATCAGTTTGCAAAAGGGCAGCGGCACCGATCAGCTCCGCGCCCTGGCCGGCAAGTTTTCGGTGGCGGATTTCGAAAGCCGGCTTGGCCCCGACGCCGAATCGTTCATGAGCATCGCGGCGATCATGAAGAATATCGACTTGGTGGTATCGTGCGACACCGCCGTGGCCCACTTGGCGGGGGCACTTGGTGTACCGGTTTGGCTGGCTGCTGCCATATATGCCCGACTGGCGCTGGCTGCTCAGCCGCGAGGATACGCCCTGGTATCCGGCGACGCGGCTGTTTCGGCAAACGACGTATGGGGTATGGGACGATGTGTTTGAGCGGATGGCCAGGGAGCTTGACGCGCGTTCAGGCGTATCGTAGCATAAAAGGGTTGTGGACTGTCCGAGCATTGCGTCAAAACTGCATGGCTCCAGATCTTGCAAGAGTATTTCGATGCTCAGGAAAATTGAGATTAAGCGATTCCGGTCTTGCAAGGATGTCTCAATTACAAATCTGCCCGGCATTGTAGCTTTAATCGGTCGCAATGCCGCCGGGAAAACGAACATTCTCCGCGCAATCGAGTGGGTTGCGAGAGTAGCTTGCGGTGCAGTGACGGACGATTTGCTATACCGTAACGTCACGCCTTTCGACCTTGGGCAACCAGAGATTTCTATTGTCATTGAATTGAAAAAAAAAACCTACATTTACGAGTTCAGGTTTTCTCTTAACCGACTGACCGGACCGCAGCCCGGGTTCACCGTTGATTTTGAAGAATCAGTATCTGTCCAAGAAAACGGCTCCGCCCCACAAGAGATATGCAGCCGCAAAGGTGGAGAAATCAGGACCTCGGATAATGGCACTGTCAAAATCGGAAATTTAGCTCCGTGTCTGCCGGCTCTTGCCTCACTGTTTCCAGCAACGACACCACTTGTCAAGCAGATCCGCCCTCTGCTCGATTTTTTCAGGCGTGTCCGTTATTACCCTCTGGATGAACCAAGCGACGCCGCGGAGCGCGTACACAACGCCAACTTCGTTCAAGATGACGAGTACAGGAAATGGCTTGCCCAATACAAACAAAATGAATCTCCTGGGGCCTCCGTGCTTATGCGGTTGATTTATATGGAATCGCAAGGACGACTGAAGGAATTGGAGAGTATCCTTGGTAAGACAGGGTTGGAGTTGGTAGACAAGATAATCGTTCAAAAACACTCGTGGCCAATAAGCGGTGAAGATCAAGAGAAGTCACAGGACATTCATATAGTATCATTCCTGGTTTCAAGATCAGATCCCAAACATATGGCGCCATTAACGTACTCGAATTTGTCCTGCGGCACAGGCAGGATGTTGCGGATGATTTTATCTCTCTTGTTCGACCACGACTCCATCATGCTTATTGAACATCCGGAAGATGGGATACACACGGGACTTGTCAAGAAGGTGATGGCAAACATGCGCCTTAATGCTGCCTCAACGCAGATCATCATGTCGAGCCATTCTCTAACCTTATTAAACATGCTTTCGCCTGAAGAGATCCGTCTAATCACTATAGAAAAAGGCGCGACTCATGTTCGTGCGCTTTCGCAAAACGAATTGAGAATTGCAAACAATTTCATTTCTGAACAAGGAGGCAATTTAGCGGATTATGTTGAGAGTGTGGGTGAATAAATGCGGTATGGCATTATGGGCGAAGACAGGGCCGATGTGGATACACTGAAAGTGATTGTCAAGCGTCTTGCTTCGGACCACTCTTTATCCTCTCCGGTCTTTCATCCGAAAGGATACCACGGTTGGAGTCAAATGTTTGATAAAGGAATTGCTCAATTGAAGCTTTTTGACGCCCTCCAATGCCAGAAAATCGTTATTTGCTTTGATGCCGATGGCCCAGAAGAGAAAGCACAAGAACGACGTAAGAAAATCGAAAGTGAATTAATCAGTCCTTCCGAGATTCGTGTCCCTTGTTGTGCTCTAGTACCGGTTCAGGAACTCGAGGCTTGGATTCTAGCAGACCTTGAATCCGTAAGAAAGATTACAACGTCCTTGAAAGTCCCTAAGCCGTTTTTGTCTCCCGAAAGGCTAGCTAGTCCTAAAGAGCGGCTAATAAAGATCAGCAGGTGTCCTATAACCAGAAAGGGACGATATGATCCACCACAACACAATGAACGTGTCGCAAGTTATCTCGACCTTCAATTAGTCGAAGCCAAGTGTCCGTCATTTTGTGGATTCGTTGACTTCGTCACCGGTAAGAGCCATCAAGATAGACTTGGAGGCAAGCGACGTTCAAGGCGCCGAGAACATTGAGCCGACCATTTTTCAACACGATGTTATGAAATAGCCAAAAATGCTTTAGGTCACCAAAATGCAGAGGTGCGCTTGCATTGAGCCAAATGTCCTTTTTTCCTAGATGTGGGTAGTAGAGGCAACGGACGATGTCCATCGCAACGATTGGTTCTGGCGTACCTACTGCCCATTGAGATCGTATAGCACCGTGAACAACGTCTCCGACATCTTCTCTCTGGCCGTGCAATATCACCAGGCCGGCAACCTGCGCCAGGCTGAGCCGCTATACCGCCAGGTGCTCCAGGCAGCCCCTCAACACCCCGACGCCCTCCACCTGCTTGGCGTCGTCGCTTACCAAACCGGCCGCCCCGACGAGGCAATCACATTAATTGGCCAGGCTTTAGCCCTCAAGCAATGGGACGCCGGTTACTATTCCAATTATGGCCTGGCCCTCCAGGCAAAGGGTCGCATCGACGAAGCCCTGGCCAGCTTTCGGCAGGCATTGCAGCTTCAACCCGATTTCGTCGATGCTCACAGCAACATCGGCGACACCTTGCGCGTGGCGGGCAAGCTGCCCGAGGCCATCATGCACTGCCGTGAGGCACTACGCTATCGGCCCGACCATCCGCAAGCTCACGGCAATCTGGGCAACGCCTTGATGGCCCAGGGCAAAATCGACGAGGCCATTGCCTGTTTTCGCCGCGCTCTGCAAATCAACCCCAACATGCCCGTGGTTCATAATAGTCTCGGCAATGCCTTGGAGCAGCAGAGCCGGCACGAAGAGGCCATTCATAGTTACCAACAAGCCATCCGGCTCGATCCGCGCTATGCCGAGTCCTACAACAATATGAGCATTGTTTACAAATTCCAAAACAAATTCGAGGATGCGATCCGCGCGTGCCAAACCGCTATTCAACTCAATCCTCGCTACGCCGAAGCTTACAACAACCTGGGCGCCGTTCTGCGCAGGGCGGACAGACTCGACGAGGCAGTTCAATGCTACCAGCAAGCGTTGCGCATCAAACCCGATCTTTCCGACGCTTGCAGCAACCTGGGCAATGTCTGCCGCGCCCAGGGCAAGTTTGAAGAGGCGCTGGCCTGGTACGACAAGGCACTCGGCCAGGACAAGAGCCATGTGGAAGGCCGTCTCAACCGCGCACTGCTGCGGTTGCTGCTGGGCCAATGGGCGGAGGCCTGGCCGGACTATGAATCACGTTTGCAAACCAAAGCGTTTCCAAAATTCACCGGCCGCCAGCCGCGCTGGGACGGTTCACCCCTTGCCGGTCGCACACTGTTGTTGCTTGGTGAACAAGGCCTGGGCGACACCTTGCAATTTGTGCGGTACGCCGCCTTGATCCAGCAGACCGGCGGCCAGGTTATCGTCCAGTGCCAGGCGCCACTGCAAAAACTTCTGGCCGGCTGCCCGGGAGTCAGCAAGGTTGTCGCCATGGACTCGCCTTTGCCTGAATTCGACGTGTACGCCCCACTGATGAGCCTTCCCGGCATTCTCGGAACCACGCCGGCCACCATTCCCGGCGATGGGCCCTATTTGCATGCTGAGCCAGCGCTCGTGGAACAGTGGCGCAATGAGTTGTCGACGAACATCCAGCCGGATACGCTGAAAATCGGCATCGCCTGGCAGGGCAGCCCGAGTTTCACCGATGACCGTCAACGCTCGATTCCACTGACACAATTCGGCCTGCTCGCGCAGATCCCCAAGGTCAGTCTCATCAGCTTGCAAAAGGGGCCAGGCACTGAACAGCTTCGCGTCCTGGCAGGCCAAATTGCCGTGCTCGATGTGGAAAACCGGCTCGGTAATGCCTCCGAGTCATTTCCACGTCTTGCGGCCCTCATGAAAAACGTCGACCTGGTGATCTCCTGCGACACCGCGGTCGCCCACCTGGCGGCGCCCTGGGCGTGCCAACCTGGCTGGCATTGCCGTTGGTGCCGGACTGGCGCTGGCTATTGAAAAATGACAAAACTGCCTGGTATCCTGAGATGCGGCTATTTCGGCAGACCCGGTACGGAAATTGGAACGACGTATTCGAGCGCATGGCATTGGAATTAAGGAATATCAAGGGCAGTGAACAACGCTAACGACATATTTGCGCTTGCCGTGCAGCACTACCACGCTGGCAACCTGGGCCAGGTGGAGGCGTTGTGCCGCCAGGCCCTGCAAGCCGACCCGCGTCAGGCCGATGCCCTGCATTTGCTGGGCGTGGTCGCTTTCCACACGGGCCATCATGCGCAGGCCGTGGAGCTCATTCGCCAGGCCTCGAGCCTCAAACCCTGGGACGCCGGGTTTTATTCAAACCTCGGTTTGGCCCTGCAAGCATTGGGTCGCCGGGAAGAGGCCGTCGCCAGTTTCAAGCAGGCCGTGCAAATCCAGCCCGACTGTGCCGACGCCCACAGCAACTTGGGCGACACCCTTCGGACTTTGCGCCGGCTTGACGAGGCTATCATGCATTGCCGGCAGGCATTGCACTGGCGGCCCGATCATCCCCAGGCGCTCGGCAACCTCGGCAATGCATTGCTCGAAAAGGGTCAGCTCGACGAGGCCGTCGCCTGTTATCAGCGGGCCTTGCAGGTCAACCCGCGCTTGGCCTCCGTCCAAAACAGCCTCGGCAACGCGTTTGAGCGGCAGCAAAAACTCGGCGATGCGATCCGCTGCTTTCAAAACGCGGTTGACATCAAACCCGATTTTGCCGAAGCCCACCACAACATGGCCTTGCTTTACCGGCGGCTCGGCCAACTCGACGACGCGAGCCGTTGTTATCAAAATGCACTGCGGATCAATCCGCAATTCGCCGAGGCGCACAGCAATTTCGCCAATCTCCTGCTGCAGCAGGGCCAGCTCGAGCGTGCTTGCGAGCATTATCTCATTGCCCTGCGGATATGGCCGCAGTTTGCGGAGGCGCACAACAATTTTGGCAAAGCCCTGCAAGCCATGGGAAAATTGGACGACGCGCTCTTGCATTGGCGGCAAGCCCTGGAGATTCGGCCCGACTTTGCCGAGGTCCACAACAACATGGGCGTTGTCTTGCAAGCGCAGGGCAAAAACGAGCTGGCGGGCCCCCATTTTGTGCAGGCCGTGCGACTGCAGCCTAATTCCGCGGATTTCCAAAACAACCTTGGGATCGCCCTGCTGCGTTCCAAGCAGCCCGAGCCCGCGCTGATGCATCTGCGCGAGGCGCTCTGCCTGCAGCCGGATTTCGTGGAGGCCCAGATCAACGTCGGCAACGCCCTGCACGCCCTCGGCCGGCTCGACGAAGCCTTGAGCTATTGCCAGCAGGCCTGCGCGGCTCCGGCCTGATTTTGCCGATGCCCACCACAACCTGGGCAGCGTCCTGCAAACTCAGGGCAAGCTCGACGAAGCCATGACCCATTACGAGAAAGCGCTCCAGCTCCAAAGCGACCATGCCGAGGCGCACTGGAACCGTTCGCTGCTGTGGCTCCTCTACGGCGATTTCGAAAGAGGCTGGCCGGAGTACGAATGGCGCTGGCGGCGTGAGGGTTTTGCCTTTCGCAACTTGCCCCAGCCGCGCTGGCAAGGCACGCCGCTTGCCGGCCATTCGATCTTGCTTTACGCCGAGCAAGGCCTGGGCGATACGGTGCAATTTGTTCGCTATGCCAGCCTGGTCAAGCAAGGCGGCGGCAGGGTGATTGTCGAATGCCAGCCCGAGTTATTTCAGCTTCTCAAGACCTGTGAGGGCATCGATGAGCTGATCGCCCGTCCCGGTGCGCTCCCTGCATTCGATTTCCAAATTCCCCTGGTTAGCCTGCCGATGATTTTCAAGACCACGCAGGGCAGCGTCCCCGCGCCGGTGCCTTACCTGCGTGCGAATCCCGAGCGTGAGGCCTTTTGGCGAAATGAACTGGGCTCGCTGGTGGGGTTCAAGATTGGCATCGCCTGGCGGGGCAGTCCCGGCAACCCCGGCGACCGCCAGCGCGGCATTCCGCTGGCCTGCTTCGAACCGCTGGCGGCGGTGCCAGGCATCAAGCTGATCAGCCTGCAGAAAAACCAGGGCCTGGAGGAGTTGGCGGCACTAGGCGGCAAACTAGGAATCATCGACCTCGGCGCCCGCACGGCCGAAGATTTTTTTGACACCGCCGCGGCGATCAAAAACCTCGACCTGGTGATTTGCTGCGACACGGCCATCGCCCACGTGGCCGGCGCCCTGGGAGTGCCGGTCTGGGTGGCGGTGGCGAAGGTGCCCGATTGGCGTTGGCTGCTGCATGGCGAACAAACCGCGTGGTATCCCACGATGCGTCTATTCCGCCAAACCGAGGCTGGCAATTGGCCCGAAGTTTTCACACGGATAGCCACTTGCCTGCCGCGACCATAGTAGTAGGCACACTCCGTGTGCCGTCGCCGAGCCGTGCTTGACACGAAAGCAGGGACGTACATGAGCAACCTCACCATCCCCGAAGCCATCGCCCTCGCCTGGCAGCAATGTCAAACCGGCAACTTCTCCCAGGCGGCGGCCATATATCAGCAAGTCCTGAAGGCGGACCCGCGCAACGCCGAGGCAGCCAACAGCCTGGGCATCACGCTGGCCATGCTGGGCAACGCGCAGGACGCCATTAGCTGGTTTGAATACGCGATCCGCTTGCAGCCGACCAATGCCTCCTATTATTGCAACCTCGGCAATGTGCTGGCCGCGCTTGGCAGGTACAAGGAAGCGGCGGCAAGCTATTCGCAAGCCCTGCGCCTGGACGCTAGCCTGGCGGCCGCCCACAACAACCTGGGCAGCGTCCTGAACACCCTTGGCTGCCTTGATGACGCCGAGCGCAGCCTTCGCGAAGCATTGCGGCTGGTGCCGGATTACGCGGATGCCCACAGCAATCTGGGAATGGTTTTGGAAAGAACGGCCCGCCAGGAAGAAGCGGCGGCCAGTTTTCAGCGCGCCATGCAATTGCGGCCCCAGCATTGGGACACGCGCAACAAACTCGGCCAGGCGCTGTTGGCGCTGGATAAGTTTGATGAGGCCATCCAGTGTTACCGCGAGGCCGCGCACATTCATCCCAACGAACCGGAGGCACATTGCTGCCTGGGCGTGGCCTTGTTCAATGTCGACAAGGTTGACGAGGCCATCGCCTGCTACCGCCGGGCCCTGCAGCTCAAGGCCGATCATGTCCTTGTGCTCCACAATCTTGCTTTGGCCTTGAAGCAGCAGGGCAAGTTCGACGAAGCCGCGGTTTTCACCAACAGGGCCAAGGGTCTGCAGCCGAGGGATGCGGACACGCTCTGCCTGCAGGGCCTGGTGTTCGAGCGTGAAAACCAGCTTGATGAAGCCATCGCCTGTTATGCCAGGGCGGTAAAGATCCAGCCGGCTCACGCCATGGCGCCATGCTCGATGGCCCTGGCTCGCCTGCTCAAAGGCGATTTCGCGCGTGGCTGGGCGGAATTCGAATCGCGTTTTTTGGTGTGGCCTCATCTGAAACGCGACTTTTCGCAGCCGCAATGGAAGGGTGGCGACTGCAAGGGACTGACCCTATTGCTGCACGCGGAGGGCGGCCTGGGCGACGCGCTGCAATTTGTCAGATACGTCGCCCTGGTGGCTGCCCGCGGCGCCAGGGTCGTGCTCGAATGTCAGAGCCAACTCAAGTCGCTGTTTGCCCGCATCCCAGCGGCGGCCGAGGTCTTAGCGCGAGGCGAGCCGTTGCCGCGTTTCGACATGCATTGTCCCTTGCAGAGCCTGCCGCTGGCGCTTGGCACCACGCTGGACAGCGTGCCGGCCGCCGTGCCGTATCTGGAGGCAGATCCGTCGTTGACACAAATGTGGCACAACAAGCTTGCCGACGACGGCCCTGGGTCCAAGGTTGGGCTGGTGTGGGCCGGGGGCAAGCTCAAGACGGACATGCGCCGCTTAACGCTCAAGTCCTTTGCGCCGCTGGCCGCCGCGCCAGGAGTGGTTTTTTATTCCTTGCAGAAGGGAACCGCCGCGCACCGAGGCCGCAGCGCCGCCGCCTGGCATGATGCTGATTGACCGGACGACCCCAATCAACGATTTCTCGGACACGGCCGCGCTGGTGGCCAACCTTGATCTGGTCATCTCCGTGGACACCTCCGTGGCCCACCTGGCCGGAGCGCTGGCCAAACCGGTGTGGACGCTGATCCCCTGCGCCCGGATTTCCGCTGGCTGCTGGACCGCACCGACTCTCCGTGGTATCCGACCATGCGGTTGTTTCGCCAGGCGCGGTTTGGGGAGTGGAACAGTGTTATCGAAAAGATGGCGAGGGAGTTGGAATCACACGCGCAACTTGGAGTGCTACAATAACAGCGGTTGGCGCACCGCGTGGGGTGGCACGCTCAAAGGTTTGAATGGGCAGGCAATAACTCCAACCCACATTCAACCGCGTCCAACCTGCCCATTCAGACCTTTGGGCGTGCGAGCCTGCAATAGCCACAAGCCGTGCCAAGGAGCGAGATTTGTCCACCCAATTATCGCGGCCAGCCGCCAATCTTTGGGAGAAGTATTTGATGGCGCTCGACGAAGTCACCGATCGCCTTGAACGAATAGATCGCGCCTTGCAGGGGGCTGGCGTCGACTACGCTCTGGTCGGCGGTCAGGCTGTCGCCCTTTGGGTGGCGACCAAGGATCCTGCAGCCGTGCGCACGACGAAAGATGTCGACATTTTGCTGCGCCGCGCGGACCTTCCCAAAGGCGCGCGCTGCCGCCGGCGCCGCGGCGTTTGATTATTTCGAAGTGATGGGCGTCGGCATGTTCCTGGAGCGATCCGATCCCGATCCCCGCAAGGGCGTCCATGTACTTTGGGCAGAAGAAAAGGTCCGGCCGGAGAATCCGCTCCCTTCACCGTCCGTCGAGCAGCGCCAAATGCTTGATCCCGGCAAACCCGTCGTCGCGCTGGCCGGCCTGGTCCTGATGAAGCTGATGTCCAATCGCGATCAAGACCGCGTTCATTTGCGTGACATGATCGATGTTGATTTGATCCACCGCGACCTGTTACCAGGCTGCCGCCTGAGTTGGCGGGCCGGCTTGAAGCGTTGCTCATCGAGGTTGGGCGATGACGGCAAAGGTTGTGTCGGCTTCGACGGACCCAGCATCCCACACACCATCCTTAGCCAGTTCCGCGCCAGATCATGCGTCTGGCGTATGTTCCATGACCAAGGAGGAGGTGATGACGGAAGAAGCATGGCTCACCTGCGCGGATTTGACGCAAATGCTTGCGTGGCTGAAAGCCACCGGACTCGTCAATGAACGAAAGCAGTATCGCCTGGATGTGGCGCTTGGGGCTCAGCGCGGGAAACCCAGAGCGCGATCCATGGAGCTCGATTCATGGAACAGCGCGGTGAAGCAGCTTTTGCCCGTTGGGCAGCGGAACTTGGTATCGTAAACGCCGAAGACATCACCGCCAGCATCAAGAACTGGGGCTACGCGCGCGACCTGCGCCTTGTCAGATGCATCTTTGGTAACCCGTTTCGTGCTGCGTCCGTCGAGCCCACTTGGCTGACAACCACCGTCCTCCGGCTGGCCGAAGACGCTTACAAGGACTGGGACCGGCCTTACGACTACCTAGCCCCGGCACGTTTAGTCGCCCTCGCCACAGCCTTGCAAGCGGTCGGTTGCGAGGAGGCAACCCTGCTAAACCACCTCCGCGAGTCTGGGCCCCACGTGCGGGGATGCTGGGCTCTGGATTTGCTCTTGGGGAAGGGGTAACATTGCGAGCCTGCCCATTCAAACCTTTGAGCGTGCCACTCACTTTGGTGTGCCATCCCGCCGACTACTCGGTACTTACCCAAGCTGCCAAGACTGCCGCCAAGATAGCGAAGAAAATGCCCAAGGTAGCGGACCAGTCGGTGCCGACGCGCTGGCCGGGATTCGGCTGCTCTCCGCGTTTCCAGGCCCGGAACTCCGCAACGGCACTCCACGCAGCAAGGCACAAGAAGACGACTGCGAAGCCGCCGAAAACAACCAACAAAGCTACCAGGCCATTGGTGTCCATAAAATCGGGTTGTGTGCCGTTTGATCAGGAAATCTCGGATTGCCCCACCCAGGCGTCGTATTCTCGCTCGGCACTACGCCATTTCCACCGGCCGATGATGTAGCCCGCTGCTGGCCAAACCCCGCTGAAAGTGTACACGACGGGGTCGGTTATACCTCGCATGGCGAAGACGCCGCATTGAACGCCGGCCACAACGAACCAGGCAAGCATCGACCACCACAAGAAGCGGGCACGGCCACGTTGCCGGGTGCGGCCCCACTCGCGCAACTCGCTCTGGGTTCCGACCGCGCCTAGATCGGCCCCGCATTGGGGGCAGGTCGCGAGGCTCTCGGCAGCTACACGGGTCCCGCAATTGTTGCACCGCACTTCTGGGTCGAGCCAAGGCATGAGGCCTCCATAAAAACGTCTCTAGCACGCATTATACGCGAATAGCGAGCTGTGGCCGCGCTATTCACCGCCGCATCAGCCCGCTATAATGCTTTGATGGGAGCGAGCCGTTGTCAGCTTGCGACGCTGCCGCTTCTGCCCAGACCCAGATTTGCATGAATATGCCGCCAATTACGCCTCGCCCAGTTCGCCCCACGAGGAGATTTACCAATGTATCGCCAAATCCTCATTGTGATCGCCATCCCGCTGAGCATGTTGCTGAGCTCGTGCTCCAAATCTCCGACGCAAAGCGAGAAATCGGTTAGCACAGATCCCGTCATTGCAGAACCCGACAAACCGCTCAAGACAAATCCTGTCGTTGCGGAACCCGACAAGACGACCCAAAAAAGCCCCACCATCGGAGAACGTGGTAAACCGGACAAGAAAGAGCTCACCTTCATGGAACTGACCAAGGCCGCGGAAGACCTCATCGGAATGAAGGGCATTGCCTACCCCTATGATGTCGAATACGACTTGGCTTATCTTCCCAACCCCGGCGCCCGTGACATGGAGCCGAAATTGCGATTCATTGCAGAGGACAAGAGGTCCTATTATTCGGAGAATGTTTCGGATTCTTCCACCTCGCGCATTTTCGTGAAGGGCAACGAATTCTATTGGGAAAGCCGGTCGGAATACGGCACCTATCTCTTCAAGGCCGAAATCAACATTGGAGATGCGCATCCTGGAGACTGGCTGCAGGACCACGGTTTTGATGACAATACCCCTCCGCAAATGTCAGCTGATTTCCTGCTTGGCCGATTCCGCTATATCATTGGATCCTCGGAGGCTTCGAGAACTTCGCAAGCCGGCAGAGAAAAGGTAATTTGGTTTTCTTCGGGGGGAAAAGAACGGACAAAAATGACGATGACGGACGAAAGCGTCGACCTCTACAATGTGGCGTCCCAGTCGGCGGAAGAGAGGCTTTTTCATTTTGCCCTTCGCAAACGGGTTCCTCCTCCCAGCGCCGATCCTCGGCGAGCGTTTCTGGAAAAATACTCAGTCGCCGCAAAGAATGAAATCGTAACTCTTCGTGGAGATTTCACGCTGTTCAGTGCTTTCGAAAACGAGATTGGCATCCGGGCAACAGTTGAGCACCCGACCGTGGAGAAAGCCGAAGAATTGGCGAAGAAATGGAGCTATTTGTTTCCGGTCAAGCACAAGGCCAGCATTAAGAGAATTGACACATATCGGGGCGAATTGTCCCTCGTCATGCAGGCCAAGGATCGGCAATACACGATAACCCAGGGGCCGCTGGGTGCGCGATTTGACATTCCCAAAGATTTTGTGCGGAACAAAAGGCAGGTTGAAAGCTACGATGCTTCTGAGATTATCGATCCTGGCACGGGCGCACGTTTCGTGTATTACACGAAAGCCGATGTAATGCTGATGGTTTCGGACGCGGGTGATTTTATGGATCCCGAGTTAGATAGACTCATTTTGACATTTGAGAAAATCAAGCACTGAGCCGGAGCGATCGTGGCCAAAGACGACATTTACCTTGTTGGCGCGGCTGAGACCACCGAACCACGCAGACTCACCAGGCGCTGGTTCCTCGCCTGGCTCATTTGGGGCACGGTCGGGGGCCTGGCGGTCTGGTTCGCCGACGGCGTACCTATCGTCGGAGCTTTGTGGTGGTTTGTCGGCTTGGCAATCGGCTGGTGGGGTGAAACGGCTCTGGACCGCACTGTCATGCCTTGGGTTCGTCGCGCAGTCCGGCACGACAGTGACGCGCGTTTCACTGCGATCATCAAGCCAGGCGAGTCTGATGACGATTTGGCTTGGATCGACCGTAGGCTTCATTCGCTTGGCTCCTTTCCACCGACAGCATTTCCGGAATTTGTGCTGATTTGCGTCTTATTTGGTATGACCTGGGGCCTGTTTGTTGGCCCGCTCGCGGGGCTGTTTGTCGTCTTCGATCCTGATTGGCATGATTCGGCGCTTCAAGGCGCATTATGGAGCACGGTTCTGTGCGTACCATTGGTGGGATTAACAGCCGGATCCGTAATCGCAATAATGTCAATCTTTTTGAAAAGAAAAAGGCGCAACGTGTCGCTAGCATACGTCAAGACCGCTGTGAAGCGAGCCGCTCAACAGGCCGCGCTTCTGAGAAACGCGCATGTCGGGCCGGGACATCTTTTTTTGGCCCTTTTGAGTGAGCAAAACAGCCCGGTAGCCGAGCTAATGATGTCCAAGGGCCTCACGTTGGAGGCTATCAGAGCTGCCGTCGCCAAGCAAATCGCGGCTAACTCCTCAGACTCTCTTGATCCAGAGGACACGAGAATCGATGACGATTTGCGCTGGGATGGCACACTCGAAAGAGCGTACCTTGACACGCTAACTCGTAAGCACAAGGCTGTCAAGGCCGACCACTTGTTGTTGGCCCTCGTTGGCGGTTTAGGCGGGAGTGGGGTCGTGGCCAATGTGTTGAATCAACTTGGCATTGAGGTCGCGGCGTTGGAAGAGGAACTGGGCGAAAGGCTTGACAAAATGGCCAAGTAGCGCCGGCGCCTATGACATTGCATTTTACGAAGAACGCTGTGAGGTGGGTTGGAGTCGCAGGTAATCGGACAAGCCCACTCGCGTTTTGGGAATTTCGGCAGTATTAAGGTCCGGTCAAAAGCTGGGTTTTTCACTGTCTTGGTCCAGCTCGTCACGCTCTTGCGCAGTCACTCGGTGGGTGAGGATAGTATTTACAAGATTGATTGCTAATTCAATGGCTTGATTACAGGTTGCGCCATAGACCTTCATACATCGAGTGAAGAGCTGCTGCGATATAACATCGCATAGGTAATCCTCCGATCCGTCTTCACGTTCCTCACGTTGAGGCATGCTGATTTCCACTAGGAAGGGTATCTGCACTTCGTTGCTCGTATAATAACCAGCCATTTGTATTAAGTTCTTCATGTGAATTCCGCACCAAAGTGTAATCCCTCGTCACGCGGCTGGGACTGCTGTTGGACCCTACGCAAACACTTTCCTTGCTATACAAACCTGAACGGCCTCCGGCAAGGGCGTACCAACGGTGGCAGCGCGAAAGCTACGGGACCTCTGGGAAGGGAAGAGAGCAAGAAACATGACGGCATGAATTCCAATACCTACGGTGTCCCCTTGATCCGCCCGGCGCTCTAGGCCTCGATTACCGGCCTCTCGGCTCTGTTCCAGGCCGCGACATCGATACGGCGCGGGCAAATCTAGTTGATACGGCGCTTAGTGTAACGATTTGTTCATCGCGGCAGTGGGCGCCAAAACTCCACCGCCTCATGACCCAACAATGCCAATGGCACAAGGGAGCTTCGATCTTGACGCTTCCGCCTCTGAAGATTGACCACCACGGCAGCTTGCCTTTAAGGGTGCCTATTTCGCGTTCTTCTTTTTCGGACCAGAGCAGCACTCCTACATGCCAAGGCGCCGGTTTACCACACTCTACACAAACCGGCGGCATGCTGTCCAAATTCGCGGCGTCGACCAAAGTCAGATCAACGTCGCATCGTCGATTCTCCCCGTCAGGAGAATGAGCAGCAACGGCGAGCACATCGCTCGATTGTAGTTTTTTCCTCTCAAACCATTTCGCCGGATTGCGATAACCAAGAATCCAACGAGCACATACGGCAAGAACCGCCAGATAAGCAGCGAAAAAACAGATATAAAACTCACGCTTCTGGTGGTAGGGAAGAACAAAATGCCCCAGCACTACGCCCGCAAGAAAGACTCCCCAGAAGCCATAAATGCGGACCGATCGATTTCGGGCAAGCAGTGTTTTGTACACTCGTACGGTTTCCGGCAGAATGACATAACCAGGAACGCCATCGCCTGGCGCTCCCACGATCCTGATCCTGTCGCCTGTTTTCAGTTGCGTCGCCTTCACATTGATCTCCCTGTCGCCTCGCTTTGATTGCTATCCTGCTTGTTGCTTGCTGGTCAAGCGTCAGGCGGCACCTTGGCACACCCGCTAGCGATTCACGGTTTCCCTAGGAATCGGATTGCCTCGTTAATTCCTGGCTTTGGTTTTGAGCGGGCAGCCAAGGACAGCAAGCAGTTCTAACAATGCTAAGGAGACTGAAGAAGAGATAGTGTGCCCCCCAATCGCTCAACCAACACCAGCCGAACAAAACTGCAAGAGCCAAGAAAACCGTTCCGAGAATAACTCTGCCCATCGGTGTGCCCTGCCAGGACGGTTTCGACCGGCGCATTAGCCATCTTTCTTCGTATTGGGACCAACCTTCGTGAAATGACAGGTCCACCTTCTCACGGAAAAATAGGCAGATTTCAAGGCGCTCGGCTGCGGCAAAGTTGTCTAAATAAATAATGAGTTTTGTCGAATACGTCCGAATTATCATACTGCCGTTTACGGGAAAGCCACGCCATTTGAGCCGAGTTATGTCGCCGACATTTACCGTCCTCATGCGGAAAATGCCGCGCTGGGTGACAGTGCTCATGGCCAGGTGTAGCCGTTCCCGCATGTAACCCAGGATGATCCAGGCGCTAATCAGCGTAAAGCCAGTGCAGATCACGGCAGGAATAATCAGCCCAGATATCGGACCTGGCAACGAACAATCAACGCGCAAAAAAGCCAGCGCCGTGAGGCCGATGCCTGTTGTAATCGAAAGAACCCCGCCGGCGATGCCGACATGGAGATAGTATCGGCGAGGACGGTAACATCGCGGTTTTGACGCGGTTTGGTTCACGACATCGATACTTGGCACCGGCTTCACCCCTGCGTAGGGCGGAAAAAAAAGACGTTGCGGCACGTCTACTACAAATCACCTCTTCGTATTATCCTGATCCGTTGCCTGTTTTCAATTCAATCGCGCTCATGTTGCACTCCCCGTCGAATGGCTTTGACCATTATCCAGCCGATTTTTGGCTGGTCAACCGAATTCAATTCACACCTGGGGACGAACCGGCTCGGTGTTCTCAACGCCCGGCCCTGGCGTTATTTCACGACGCCATAGAAGGCAGTCAAGGTCGAGCATGAAGGAGCCGAGGTTCTTTTCATCAGACTCCCCGGTGTCATTCCCAGTGACGACCATTCCGCCCCAGACGCGGATTCCATGTGGGCTTGCGGCAAGTGCTCGGTGCTTAAAAACCCAACCGGGTCCTTCGCCGCGCGTGTCAAGACGGTCCATCCGGAAGGTCCGAACGTCCAATCGGAACACCGGCGTTTCCCCGACTCGGCGAGTTCCTTGATGGCCAAGAGAGCCGATTAAGTAAAGGGAATCGCCGACCAGAGTGGCGGTGTGAAAATCCGTCGGGGGGAACACGGATTCCGGGTAACCGTAAATCGACACTGATCTGTCGCGCTCGTGAACGAAGACATCGTTATAAATGCAAAAATCCGCCATGTAGAAATCCTCGTGCGCGCCGCCCACCTGAATGGCGCGGCCGTCGGGCAGAAGTGTCAACGACTGCCCGTGCCTTTGCGCGCACCACACCGGCGGACCGGCAGCAGCCCCCCACTGCCGCTCAAACCACAGGTACGCCGCATAAGCCGAGACTCCGCTACGGATCATGGCCTCCCAGAACGGGACGCTCATCCGCTCCGGGTTAGCCGCGCCGAACGAGCACGAGCAGCCTCGCCAAAAATCATCCGGCGAAACGGCCGCCAGCACATCATCCCGGATGGCCGGAAGGCCGAGGACCAGCCGCTGGCCTTCGTACGACAACTCCGCAGGGTCAGCCCCAGCGTCGAGCAGGCGCATGATGATCGCGCGCGACCGCGCTCGATTAAGGGCCGTGCCGTAGCCGTTGGCGTTCGCCTCGACGTCGACCCCTGTGCCGAGGAGTATGTCGACGCATTTGAGGTCGTCGTTATCAACGGCTTCGGTGAGCGCCGTCGTGCCGAATTCGTCGGACTGGTAAACGTCGGCACCCGAGTCGAGCAGCCAGCGTAGTACTTCGGGGTGATGGCCCTGGATCGCATAAAAAAGCGGCGGGCGGCCGCAACGCCCGCGAGCATTCGGATCCGCACCCCACTCACGCAGCAACCTCGCCTTGGCGATGTCCCCGGCCAACACTGCGATTAACCAGGCAGTGCGCGACCACCAATCCCGCTCTTCGAGCGCAACCCCCTTTTCAATGGCGGCCTGCACGTCGGCAAGAGAACCGAGGGCAACTGCTTCCATGAGCGGCGTCCACTCAAGCTGACGCTTGTCGGCCCCGGCGTCCAGGAGCACTCTGACCCCGTCGAACCTGCCGAGCCACGACAGTACGCGCAGGCCGGACTGCCCGTTAGCGCCGACGCGTGAAAGATTGACGCTGTGTGCCACGAGCAATGCCAGAAGTTCGAGCAATCGCGGGTTGCGGGCTACATCACGCCCATAGACCGTGTCAAGCAGGGCGTCGTACCCGTTATCCCGCTTGTAGTGAATGTCCGCGCCGACCTCGATCAATGCTAATACCTTTTGCGGGTCGCCTTCGCGTAGCGCCGTCCGAAGGTCAGCTTCGCTCGTTGGCCCCGAATGCCGGTCATTTCCGGCGTATGTATTGTCGGTCATTTGCTTTTCCGGCGTCACACGATGTCTGCGACAAGGATCTATCATAGTAGATCCTTCCTTTGTTTTACTCGGCTGACCCGCTGGTGGATGCACCTTAGAAACCAGCATAACAATCCACCCCGCAAGGGGGTGGCATTCATTTCAAAGCGGCTGGTGGCACACCCAGTGGTGTGCCACCCCGCCGCGGTCATGAAAAGGCTCGACCTGGTGATCACATCGGACACAGCGATTGCTCATCTGGCGGGGGCGCTTGGGGTGCCGGTCTGGGTGGCCCTGTCGTTTGTCCCCGATTGGCGCTGGCTCCTTGAGCGCACGGACAGCCCGTGGCCGGCGGCCTAACAATGGACGCAAAGCATTTTTCTCAAATGTCTTGCGGAATCACGGAACTCATCCCGCAACATTTTTTGAGATGGTGCAAGCTTGCAGGTAGTTGAGTCTGAGGGTGTTGCAAGAAAGTGCAAACAAACAAGGCGGCCCAGCGGCCAGGCGTGAGACGCCATTCCGCTCAATCGCTGCCAAGGCTTGGCAACGATTGCTTTACGATGTCAAGTGTGCAAGGCAAGCAATCAATTCGACATTCCTTTCGTTTCATGGGGGGGGGTATGAAATGCATTACAGGGGGTGACAGGGGAGGGGCGGAATGAAACGAATCCAGGGGCTTCCTGGGAAGATATTCGTTCAGGGAGATGTGTGGGGGTCTGCAACGCAACGCATTTTTCCAGGGGCGGTTGACAAGGAAAAGCTGCGCCATCAACAAACGCTGAATTACGGCTTCTTGTGCCCCACCCGGTCAATCTCACTCAGCAGCTCCTCCGCCGACAACCTCACAATAAATCGATCCGGCCGGAAAAACCACTTCACGCTGCCGTCGCCATCCAACAGGAACGTCGTGGGGGCATTGGTGTCGGTGCCATCTTTCGCCGCGCCGGCGTGAACCACCCCCATCGCCTTGGCCAGGTTCATGTCGGCGTCGGATACCACCACCAGGTGGGGCATGTCGGCTTGCGTTTTTCGGGCTGTTGCTTGATCGTCGTTCGAGACCACGACGACGCGAATCTTCCTGTCGGCAAACTCCTGCTGATGCTTTTCGAGCTCACCGAGCTCCATCATGCAGTACAGTCACCACCGGCCGCGAAAGAACAACAGCACCGTTTTTTGGCCGTTTTCCAGGTCCTTTTGGGTGAACGGCGTGCCATCGGCGAGCGCTGTGGTGAACGCCGGGATTTTGTTGCCAGGCTGGGCGGGACCGGTGTAATCGGGTATTCGGGTTTCCGCCCCAAAGAAAACCCACTCGGAAGCGCACAGCAAAGCAAAAATCAGAACACCCACAGTACGCAGCACGCCGGGTCGCTGCCAAAGGGAAACGGCCATGAGCACCACGGCGAGCGTTGCCATGATGGGCACGTACCACGGCATCCCCATGTGTTTCATGGCGATTTGGGCGACATAGATGCCGGGCCCAGGATGAAAAGCAGCACTCCCGCCAAAAACAAGGGCCATCGCCGCGGTGCAGCGTTGATGGGGGAAGTTGCGGGTTGATTGGTTTCCATGCTCTTATTTCCGCGCCTCCAAGTAGGCCAGTAAATCCACGAACTCGCGCCGCGTCATCCGCTTGTGCAGATCCGGCGGCATAATCGACGTTTTTTGGGCCACCCGTTCCTCGATGTCCGTGATAGGCAATACCGTGCGTTTGCCAAGGGCGTCGACGAGGGTGACTTTCGAGTCGAAGCTCTCCAGGGCGATCACTCCGATGTGTTGTTTGCCGTCGCGCATGGTAACCTGCCAGGTCACGAAGGCCGGGGCGATTTCCTTGCTGGGTTCCAAGATCGACTCGATCAGTTTTTCCCGAATCATGGCAGAGCCGATCCGGGAAAGATCGGGACCAACCGCTTCGCCGCGGCCGTCGATGCGGTGACAGGCGAAACAGCGCGGGCCGCGGGCGTGAAAGAAAACACGCTCGCCGGCCGCAGAGTCGCCTTCGCCCTTGGATTTCATGAGAAATTCTCGCCAGGCCGCGACGCTATCGGGGCGCGGCGATCCTTGCTTGATACCGGCGGCTTTGGGATCAGTCAGCAAAACATGCTCGGCCAGGTTTTCGATGTCCAAGGAGCCGTTTCGCGGCAGAGTTTGCCACCAGGGCGAAAGCCATGTCGTGTCATCCGCCGGCAACGCTCCACGCAACGAGCGCATGGCATCGGCAGCGAGCGTGCGCTCCTTCGTCAACTTAATCAGCAATGCACGAGTCTCAGCGTCCTTGGTTGCGGACAGCGCCAAACCGAGAATGGCATCGGCACGTTGTTCCAATGCCAGGCCAGCATCACTTGCCAGCTCACGGAGTGCTTGTTGAGCCGGGCCAGTGCCACGCCAAGTTAACGTCTTGATCGCCTCACTGCGCAGCGCGGCATCCTCGTCCTTTGTCAGTGCAAGCAGCGCGGGCTGGGACAATTTTGCATAATCCGGCCGCAGCATGCGCAGAGCCAATGCCCGCAACGAAGGCGGCTGCTTGGCGTCGGTCACGATTTTGACGACAAAGGCATCACCCCCAAGCTCTTTGCTGGCATCCTTCAGCTTCCCAGGATTGGCCAGCAATTCCTTGGCCGCGAGCCATGCCTCAAGTAGTTCGCGTGAAACGGGTTGCTTGATAGCAGCTTCATCCAACAACTTGGCGTATTGGCTCAAGTTTTCCTCACCCACCCACTGAATCGCAGCTCGACGAATTGCAGGGTCGGCGTCTGCTAAATAGGTCGGGATCTTTTCCTGTCCCGGAAGGGCCCCGGCTCGGCGCAAGACCAGCAGAATACCAAGACGATAGCGGGCATCTTTGATGACATCGCTGAGCCCAGACTTGGCCAACCAAGCGCCATCTGCGAATCCAATGGCGGTCATAGCCGCGGAGACGACAAATGGATCTTCGTCGGCGAGCAGCGGTAGGAGCAGAGGATATCCGCCCAACTTGATTATTTTGCCGCAGGCCAAAATGCCGTTCATGCGCACCAGTGGCGAGGGGTCCTCGAAGGGCATTTTTGTCAACAAAATGTAAATCTCGGCAATATCCTGCTTGCCAAGCAACCTGGTCGCCAGCGCCGCGGCCTCGCCGCGAACCTCTGGGGCTTTGTCGACAAGGCCAACTTCGATCAACTCGCGTGCGCCTCCAGGCCAACGCGCCACCAAGGCCCACAAAGCTTGCAAACGAGCCAGTGGATCCGGGGAGGTCGCCAGCACAGATTTCAGCAACTCCCCCGGCTTCTGCTCGCGGCTAGCCAACGTCTCCGCCGCAGCCAGGCGAACATCACGACGCGGGCTGGTCAGCAAGTCCTTGAGTTTGGCTGTTTCCTGCTTGTTTACGTCCAAGAGTGACATCACGCTGTCATTGGCCTTATTTTTCGCACGAATCCGCCAAATCCGCCCCTTGCCATGGACCGGATAGGACTGGTCCACCCAATCGCTAACAAGCAACGAGCCATCCGGCGCCACAGCTATCCCCACCGGCCGAAAGTCATTGCCGCCGCGCACCATGACATGCTTCTTCGCCCCGAACGAGGCCCCACGCGGCTCTAGCTCGAATTGCTCGATGACGTGATCGCCCCAGGAGGTCACCAGCAATAATCCTCGATAGCTCGCCGGTAGTCCATCGGATTCATAAGCGACGATGCCGCTCGGCGCCTCGGCGGTGCCGGCCACCATCGGCAGCGTTCCGGGCAGTTCGCCGTTCCAGGATTGGAAAGGGTGAATGCCCTTGCGGCCATATTTGAAGCGATAGCCATAATCGCCGCCTTCGATGATGTGCAATAGCCGGCATGGTCCCCGGGCATCAGGATCGTTGTCCACGGCAAACAGCCGGCCCCAGCGATCAAAGGCCATGTGGAAGGGATTCCAGAAACCGGTGGCGATTCGCGTCAGCCCGCTGCCGTCGGGTTTCATCCGATAGATGCTGCCACCCTCGCCGCCGCCGGTGAGGGTCACGTTGTCGGTGCCGATGAGTTTGTAGGCCTCACCGAAATTCTCGCCGAGGCCGAAGTAGATGTCACCGAGGGCGTCGATGGCGAAGCCGGACAGGCCATTGTGCGGATAGGTCGCCTTGGTTTCCAATCTGGCCAACACGAGCTTGTCGTCGGCCTGGCCCGCGCCCATTCTGTCCCGCAAACGGTAAATGGCCGACCTCGTGGCCACGAAAACATCGCCCCTCTTACCGAAGGCAATGCCCATGGTGTCATGAAATCCCTCGGCCCAGGTCGAAATCTTGCGGGCCTTGCCGTCAGGACCGAAGTCCTCAAGGATGCGAATGCGGTCGCTGGCCGGGCCCTTGTACTTGGCCGGCCTTTGATGGGTGTGGTTCTCGATGACCCAGATTCGGCCGCGCTCATCCACGGCAATGCCGGTCGGCGTGACGATGTCAGGTTCGGCAGCGATCAGCTCAATGAGGAGCCGTTTGTCCGCGGGCGTGGGCGGAGCGGCGGACGCCACGGGAACGCCGCCGATCAAGGCGAACCCACCAACCAAGCAGATCAAGAACCTCATATCAATTCCCCTGACCGGGCTTCTTAACCGCAGAGAACGCTGAGGACGCAGAGAAATCCTCACACGCCATTCTCTGCGGTCTTTGCGTTCTTCGCGGTTAAGCAAAGGCTTATGGTAACCGATGGGGAGGTATTGCACACCATGAAAAATGGCCAAAAACAGAATCGCAAAAACACGAAAGACGAAAGCACGAAAAAAAGGAGAATGAACTTAAGACAAGGAAACCTCCTATTGACCTCCAAACCTGCCAATCTGGTCAATTAGCAAGTCGTCATGTGACGTTCTTGATGTTTTTCGTGTTTTCGTCTTTCGTGTTTTCGTGATGCGTATTTTTCCAGCCCTCCAGATACCGCCGTGAAAGCTCTGCCACGACTGCTTTCAGCAACATTTCGCGGGGAGCCCGTCGTGCGAAGGTGTGGTCGGCATTCTCGATGAAATGGATACGCATTTGCCCGGCCTGGCACATTTCCTCGACCTGGCGTTTGGCTTGAAAGGTGAGAATGTCGTAGCCGGGGTCGGATCGCGCGAAGAAAAAGGTGAGCGGCCGGCCCGACTTGACGATGCGTGCCAGATCCGCCGGCAGATCTTTTTTTGCGGGATGCGATGGTTGCGATACGGGACCGTCTTCGGTGCCGCCAAGCGACGCCGCTCGCCTTGCTTGCCTCCGGAGTTTCCAGCGGTCCATCAGCAAGCGGAAGGCGCCCCGGATGCCCATTTTGCTGCGGCCTGTCAGCAGTTTGATCCACTTGCTTGCCTGGCGCGCGGAGGCCATGCTTTCTTGAAACGCCTGGAACTTCAAACTCTCGGCTGTTTCCAGTTCCATCCCTTCCTTCCAATAAAAGGTCAAAGGATTGATGACCATGCTGCCAGCCAGAGCTGGGCATTGGAATTGCGCGGCGGATTGAAAGGCCGCGTAGGCTCCCGAGCAAAGGCCCATCAGCACCACGTGGCGCACGCCCATTTCCCGCTCCAGAAAGGCCATCGCCAGGCCGATGTCGCGAAACGCGGTGGCGGGGTATGTGTCGTTTTCTTGTGCCGGATCTGCGATGACGCTGTCGCCAAGGCCGCAAATGTCCATGCGAAGGCAGCGGAATCCGTTGGCCGCTAGATGGCGAGCGAGGAAGACATGCAGGCGGTTGGGGCCTACGCGATAGGCTCCGCCGGCGTTGGGAAGCAAGACGGTGGGAAGCTCAGCCGCAGCCCTTGCTAGGGCAGGTTCACTGACGATCCCGAACAGATCTGGGTCCTGGCAAATCCGGACAGCGCGTTCTTGTGGTGAGGCCAGGCTAAGGTTTTGGGGAATTCTTAACGCCAAGAAACGAGCTGCGTCCTCTTTTTCGGCGCGGAACCAGGAGACGATGTCAGCAATCGCCTGATGTGGAACCGTCGTGAAATGGGGCTCGGCCATCATCCCGGCGTAGCCCGGCTGAGCGGTTTGCTTGACGGCAATCCCCAGGCTGCGCAAGTGTTCGAGCAATTTGTTATCGCCGTCGGCAGGCAGGTCGTCGCGGGAGACGATCAACGCTCGCTGGCACCTGGGCTGAATCTGCAAGAGGTCGATAGCCCCCAATTCTCGGGCCGTCTGTTCGGTAATGATGAATCCCGCGGCCTCAAGAATCCTTGCCCGGATCGGCGGGCACGCCAGCCGCCATGCTCAAAGCTTTCATTTCACGGACATAAGCTCGACCCTTGATGACCGGGGCCCACAGCACCAGGTCGTGCACAGGCTCCAGCGCGGCGACCTGTGCCGCAAGGGCCGCCCCTAGGCGTAGCCCGACGAGGCTGATTGTCTCACAACCAAGCTCAGCGCACATCCAGGACATGGCGGAGCGAAGATTGGCCAACCAGGTGGCGTGACGATCGGGGTCTTCATCGGTGCCTGGCGAATCGCCGGTGCCGTGGTAATCCACCCGCATTGTTGGAAAACCCGCCGCGGCCAGGGCGTCGGCAAGGTGACGCAAACTGCGATGGGAATGGATCTGCTCGTAACCAACCGGCGGGCAGAGGATGACACCGCGTTGAAATTGCGGTACGGCCTCGTTGGTGTGCAGCCATGCGAACAGCGCCGAACCTTGGGAAGGCCAATAAAACGGAGTGCGCCGAACCCGATGCGGCAGGGCAGGGGGCGCTTCGACAGGCGAAGTCTCTGGGGTTTCCGTGTTAGCGAGGGACATCCTTCACCCGAATCAAAACTGGATTGCGCAGATTCAACGCCTCCAAGCTGACACGGAAGCGTGTCTGCGGATCCTTCACTGCCGTGAAACGCACCACCTTGGGCCGGCCGGGCACAAGATGAAAATAATCATCGTCGGGCAAATAACTCTTGGCGTCAAAACGGACGGCTTGCAGGAATCGGTCCGACTGCAGGTGGACTTCATACCGCCCGTCACCCGCTTGCTCGGCCTCGACCTCCAGCTTGACATCTGAAACCAGGGCCGGGTCGCGCGCGGTCACCAAATAAAAGGCTTCGCTGACCACACGACGGCTATCGTCAAACAGCGTGGCGACGGCCAAATCGTGCTTGGGCGGTCCAAAGCGGTAGGCGTAGGTCACGTCGAAGAACCCACCAAGCAGCGCGTCCGAGGCGAGCACCTGACGACCACGCGGCGGCAATTCGCAAGCCGCCTCGCCCCGCGCCACCACAATATGGCCGTCTTGCAGCAGCATCAATTCGACGTGGCCATGGAACGGCTCAGCCGACTCATTGATGGCGTGCAAATGCAGTCCGTCGAGTCCTTCGTCGGTCACGGTAATCTGCCGCGGTTGCCAGCAGCGCTTGAGGTAAAAATAGGTCGCCTTCGGCATCCCAAAGCTGTCCACGATGCCCCAGCCAGCGCCGGGCCAAAGGTCCTTCCAGAACCAGACCAGGCCGCCATGATTGCGGCCGTGGCAGCCGCGCCACTCGGCAAAAGCCTGGGTCATCATCTCGCCAGGCACGAGGCGGCTCAATTGCAAGTATCGCGGCATGTCGAAGCTACGCAGCTTGACGGGATCGACGGCGAAAAGATGCCGCAGATAAAAATCGCGAACGTCCTCAAAATCCCACCCCGGCCCGCTGTCGCGCGGCACACGCTGCTTCCAGCGAGGATGATGCATTGCCGGCAGAGACCCGTCGGTCACCAGGTTGACGGTTTCCGGTTCCGGAATATTGGAAAAGCCCAGGCATTCCGGCGTGAACTTGACGTCGGCCTTGCGCAGCTCCATCGGCATGCGCAGGTAGGCCCCAACGCCATAATAATGCGTAATCCCATCGCGGACGTGGAACGGCATGGTGCCGCCTGATGGCGTCGATGGGACATAGACAGCATCGGGACAGTGCTCAGCGCACAGTTCCAGCAGCTTGCTGCCAAACCAGTCATTGCGCCAAAGATCGCGCGCCACGCCAAGCATTGCCGCCTGCTGCTCGACTTCGCTGTTGCCGCATAACACCGCCAGCGAGGGATGAGGCGCCAGCTTGTTAAGTTGATCGCGTGCTTCGGCTTCGATGTTGGCCGCGAACTCCGGGTCGTCGACCGGATAGTCCATGTTGGCGAACATGAAGTCCTGCCAGACCAGGATGCCGAGCTCGTCGCAAAGCTCGTGGAAGCGATCGCTCTGGTACACCATCGTGCCCACCACGCGGAGCATATTAATGCCGGCGCTCTGGGCCAGGCGAAGTTCATGGGCGAGTTCGGCGTCGCTGCCTGGACGCACGATGTCGGTCACGGTCCAGCATGCTCCCCGGCAATAGATCGGTTGTCCGTTTACGACGATCTCAAAGCCGGGGTCCTGACGGACTTCTAGGCGGCGGAACCCGATCTTGCCGCAGTCAAGAGTATAAAGCCGGTTGGCAGTGCGCACCTCGACAGCACAAGGCAACAGCGGTTGGGCGCCGTGAGTATGCGGCCACCAAAGCGCGGGCTTGAGGACAGGCAACTCGCCGTCCAGGAGCCAACCGTCGCCGTCCTGGCGGCACGCCACGGCAGCTTCGTGCCCGGCGACGCGAAGGCGACACTCGACGATAGCCACATCAGACTGCAGCCGTCCACGCAGCGCGACCACGCCATCATCGCCATCCAAGCGTGCTGTCAAGTGCCAATCCGTCACCGCCAGCGGCAGCGTATCCATGTGGACGCCACGCCATGGGCCGACAGGTGCAACAGGAGGCGACCAACCAGGGATGCGCCAAGCAAACTCGTTCGCAGCCAGCGCAGTTGCTGGTTGTTCACGAGGTTTGTTTTCCAGCGCGGGCGGGTGCGTTTCTTTTTCAGATCGGCTGCCACGGAACGAAAGCCAATCACCAATTCGTTCTGGGCCCGCAGATGCGGCGTGACGTCCATTTGAAATGTGCGGAACATGTTGTCGGCGCTGAGCAAAAGCTGGCCGTTCAACCAGACCTCGGCCAGAGTCGCCAGGCCCTCAAATCGTAATCGGCAAGGAGCACCATTCGAGCTGAATGAGGTGCGAAACCACCAATCATCGGCGTCGAAATCATACTGTTTGGCAAGGTCCCATTGGCCGCATGATTGCAAGGCGGCCGCGGCGGTGCCAGGAACTTCTGCCAGCAGCCAATCGGTGACGCTCGCAAGCTGATCGGGGTGCGTGCAGGCCCCCGTTGGCCGGCAGCAGCAAGTCCATGGTTGAAGCGTCGGAGCCGCGACGGGAAAGCCTGCGGCTGTTATCTTTGGATGAGCCATGGCCTGCGTCTCCTAACCATAAATCCTTCGCAGGTCCTCAATAGCTGAATCCAACGTCGAAGCCATGACGTCGAAGGGTGTGACATCCAGCATTTTCTTCCGCGCCATCGCCCTTGCCAGGTGGAACTGGAGCGTCTTGGCACTGGTCGAGAGATTGGTAAACGATCCGATTGGTTTGGCTAGTGCCGTGGCGGTTTCCCTCTCCAGCCACCGCAAATACGTGGCCGCCAGCTCATAGCAGGCCCCGAACTGCCTCAGCGTTGCGAACGAATAGAGATGAAACGTCTCGATGCTTTCATTGCCCAACCACTGCAGATCGACCTGAAATCGCGTCTTGAACCTCACGAACGGATTGCTTGCTGGCAATCGTGCCAACTGCGCGCGCAGAAGGCGGATCGACGCCTCAACCAAAGCCTTCGCCTCCAGAGGCTGCCGGTGCCGCTTCACGATCTCGACGTAAGGCGGCAAAAAATTGGGGTCAGGCGGCGCGTCGAGCCGAAAAAGCTTGGCGAAATCGTCGCCTCGAAGCTCGTAATAGGCCTGACCGTGAAAATAGCCCAGGTACCTCTGGGCCGGATCAATAGCGTTGACGGCGACAGTCGATTTGGTATGGGCCCGTTGGTAGGCGGTGCCGGCCGTGTCCGGCAAATGAAACGAATCGAGCTCCACCAGCACGGGCCGGCCCAAGGTCACTTGTTCCTCGATGTGCGTTGTGAGCGGACGCCAAATGGCTAATTCTTGCACGTCGAGGCCGTAGAGATCGTAGATGTCGGCAAGCGGGAATTTGAAAAAGGTCCACTGGTCGCCTTCGAAGTCGATGCCCACGGTGAAGGGCAGGGCGGCGATCGGCTCGAGACCAAAGGCGTGCAGCAATTCGATCCAGACATCGACATAGCAATTGGTCTCGGCCCAGATGCGGTCCTCGCCGTGGATCGGGTGCCGCCGATAGTGAGCGGCATCGAGGGGCAGAATGGCCTTCATCATAGCTCCAGGATCTGTTTCACGCTCGCGGGCCAGCGATCCGGATCGAAGCCATGCTTGCGGAACAACGCCAGGCTGATGCGTTCCAGCCCAAAGCCGATGCACGCGCTGTGGGCGTCCTTGCCGTCGGGCGTCTTGATGCCGAAGGCGTGGCCGAAATGATCGAGATGGCAATTGCACGAGGACACGGCAGTCGGCTTGTCCGCGGTCGCCACGGGGACCACCAGCTCGTACTTGAGCTCCTGCTCCTTTTGCGTCGCCGCCATCAATTTCCCGCCACGGCCGAAGAACGGGTCGTTCGCGGGAACGGCCTTGACGTCCAATCCGACGGAGCGGAGCATTTCCTCGCCGGTCTTCAGCCAATAATTGCGATGTGCGAGGGCTTGCTCCGGCGTGCCGAGGCGGACGTATTCGCGCTGGCGAAAAATCTGCATCCGGGCCGGATCGACCGAGGGCTCATGGCGAAACACGAACGCAATCAGATCCACGATGCGGCCCTTCGCAGGCAGCGTTCCGGTGGCCGTGGGATAGAGCGGATAACAGGCCGCCGGCACCAGCATGATGTCGGTCTCTTCGAGGTCGTCGCTCCATTTCTCGCCTCGATCCAGTTTTTGCAGGAGAGCGAAATGCCCCAGCTCGTTGCCGGTGAAACTGTGGATCGAGCCCATCAGGTCTGGAAAATTCTGGATGTGGTCGGTCTTGAGATAATGCGGCCTGGCCATCAGCGGCGGAAAGCGCATGACTTCCGGCTTTTGGTCGGCGCCCATGCGGGTGATAAAACGCTCGAAGCGCTCGATGATGCCCTCGAATACGCCGCTTCGTCCATAAATGCCCTGGACGCCCAGGGGAATGAGCAGACCGGCGTCCACCAGCTCTTTCTGGTAGCCTGCCTGCGCGGTAGTGATCGGATCGGCGGGGGTGCACATGGGGATCATCTTTCCTTGTGGACCATCAGCATGGTGGCGTTGAGCCGGAGGATGCGGTCGTTGTTGACCATCAGGGCCGCGCCGTAGGCGTCACGGACCTGACGTGTCAGGCTAAATTTCGAATCATTGCGATAGCCGGCGATGCCGCAAATCAGCATGGCGCGGCCGACGATATCGACGACGAGCTGCGAGCTGGAGATTTTGAGATTGTTGGTCCGAATAGCGAAGCCGAAGCCTTCGAATGCCTCATCCTGGCCGCGTTGCAACAGGTCCTGATACTCGTGCGCGTGATGGTCGATGTCGTGACGCATGTGCTGAAGGACGCCGTCGACCTCTGCCAGGCGCAGGGCGGACATGGGCACCTCGCCCGGAGATTTGCGTGCCTCGGCCCGCACAAAAGCCCGTGCCTGGTTGACGGCGTCGATCGCGATCCCCAACCACAGCGAGCTCCAGACGATGTGCGAAATGGGATGCATCGTCTGGGCCAAAATGACGGAGAAGGGCGTCGGCAACACCTGGTCGGCCTTGCCGTGGGCCGTCAGCGTGAAGCCGCAACTGCAAGTGCCCCGGAAGCCCAGCGTGTCCCAATTCGAAAGCGGCTCGGCCGTGTATTCGCCGCGCGCGCACCAGGACATGGACCTGTTCGCTCGCCGCCGCGTCCGGAGCCTTGCGGCATGTCACCAGAATGTCATCGGCGGCCTCGCCGTAGGACACCACCGGTGCTTTCTTGGTCAATCGAAAAGCGTCGCCAGTCACCTCGACCGCACAAAGGCTCGAGCGCAGATCGCCTCCGACGCCGACTTCGGTGGTTGCCGACGCCATGAGGCGCTGCTGCTCCACCAGTTTGCATAGATAGTCGCGAAAATACGCCGACTGCTGGGCATGATGCACGACGCATGCCACCTGGATCTTGTGCATCGCGTAAATCATCGCCGAGGAGCCGCAGTACTGGCCGAGCACCTCGCAGATCTTTGCGACCTGCACGACACTCAGACCCAGGCCCCCATATTCCCTGGGAACATAGGCGCTGAGCAGCCTGGCTTGCTTGAGGGCATCGATGGATTCGCGCGGAAAACGAGCATGGCGATCGACGTCGGCGGCGTGGACGGCGAGCACTTCCCGGCCCAGGGTATGGACTTTGTGCAAGATCTGCTCGAAGAGATCCTCGTGGAGCATGGGGGCTGCACAGAATCGGAGATTCATCCAGCATGGCATCAACCCTTCAGCTCGGCCACGGCCTCGGCAATGGCTTCAAAGCTCGCAAAAGTCGCGCGTCCCAGCTTCGCATCGGGAAACTCGATGTCAAAGTGGTTTTCCAAAAAAAGCATCACATTAACGGTCGCCAGCGACGTCAGGCCGGCGAGATAAAGATCACTGTCATCTTTGAGGGTGTCGATAGCCGCGGAGAGATGGCCGTGCTGGGCCACGATCCGGCGAATGTCCGCCAGATCCGAAGTCATCGTCCGCACTCCCTGTTCTGGAAGCATCGCTGGTCCTTTGCAGGCGGGGTGTCATTGTGGAACGACCGGTCTCGGCAAGCATAGCATTTATTTAGGGTCAAGCAACTGCTTGGCAAGCGGCCTTGCCACGTAGTGAACGGTGGAGCAATCGCGATCGTCGTCCCCGGCCGCCAGGGTAAGTCCGGATTCGTCCAGGCACTCGAGAAGGTGGAATCCCGCCCCGGCAAGCTGCTTGGCCTGCGATGCCCTGCTGATGTAATAATGAAGGACCGCGAAGTTGTGAGCCGAGTCGTTGACCAGGGCGTAGTCAATTTCAAAGACCTGGTGGGCCTTGATGTGCCGGTGGTTGGCGCGGGATTGGAAATACTCCACGACGCGACGCGCCAGCGTGAATGGATTGCGGCTGAAACGCAAGTGCGGGCCAACCCCCAGATGAGCATAATTGCGATTGTGGGAATTGAATATCAACAAGCCGCCCGGTGCCAGCACTCGTCGGACTTCAGCCAGGACCCGCAGCCGATCCTCGTGCGAAACGGCATCGAAGAGGTTATAAACCGCAAAAACGGTGTCGAAACTACCGTCGGCAAAGGCCGTCAAGTCGCGCATATCTCCTTGAAGAAAACGCGGCCCTTCGACGTTTTGCCGGCAAAACTCCACCATGTGAGGCGAAAAATCGAGCCCCACGAAGTGCTCGGTATGAGGACGGAGGTAGGTCGCGAGCCGGCCCGCGCCGCAGCCAAGTTCCAGCACTCGTTTACCGACGATATCGTCGTGATAGCGCACGATCGCCGTCGCCTCGGGAGGAAAAAGGTTGAGATCCGCGTATTCGCGCACAAGGTCGGCCCGACTGTAAAGCCGGCTGTTGATTGCATTCTGTTCCGCCTGTTCAGGTGCCTGCTGACCGATCGCCACAACCACCTCCTGACTGCTCGAATCCTATGGAGAATGAGGCTGCTTGCATAGCTGCGGCTTGCATCGGCAGCACACTTGAGCGATAATCGAACCGAACAAGATCAAGTATGGCTCAAAAAGGGAAGGTTCCATGGCCCACGACCTGGCGGAAATGATTGCCGGACTGGGCCGACCACGAGTGCTGGTGGTCGGCGATGCAATGCTGGATCGGTACACATTTGGAGCGGTGGAGCGGATCAGCCCCGAGGCGCCCGTGCCGGTGCTGCGTGCCACGGAACAGCGCGCCCAGCTCGGCGGCGCGGCGAGCGTGGCGGCGATGCTGGCTTGCCTCGAAGCCGACGTCGTGCTGGCTGGCGTGGTAGGCGATGACGAAGCCGGCCGCGAAGTGCGCGCGATTCTGCGGCGCTTGGGGTCCAGCGATAGCTGCCTGCTGGTCGATCCAGGCCGGCCCACCACCGTCAAACATCGTTACATCGGCGGGGCAGGCGACCGCAAAGGCCACCAGATGCTGCGCGTCGACGTCGAGGTGCGGACGCCGCTGTCCGCGGCCGTCGAGGCCAACTTGCTGGCCGCGCTCGAAACGCAATGGGCCAACTGCGACATCATCCTGGTCAGCGAATACGGCAAAGGAGTTTGCACCCAGGGCCTGCTCACGCGCTGCGTCGAGAGGGCGCGGTCGCGCGGCATTCGCGTGCTGGTCGATCCGCCGCCGTGCCGGGATTATACGCCTTACGCCGGCAGCAGCTGTCTGACGCCCAATCGCCACGAGACGCAGCTTTCGACCGGAATCCACATCGAAACCCCCGAGCAAGCGTTGGCGGCTGGGGAGCTTTTGCTGCGCCAGCTCAATGCCGAGGCGATGGTGATCACGCTAGACCGCGAGGGCATGGCCTTGGTGCACCGTGACGGCCGCCGCAAGCTCTTCCCCACCCGGCAGCGACAGGTCTATGACGTGACCGGCGCAGGCGACATGGTGCTGTCGGTACTGGGGATCTCCCTGGCCGCCGGTTTCGACTACGAGGATGCGATTATTCTCGCCAACATCGCGGCCGGGCTGGAAGTGGAACGCGTGGGCGTGGCCACCTTGACACGGGCTGAGCTGCTCGCCGATGTGGAGGTGTCCGCGCGAGTGGCGCCGCCGCCCCGTCTGGACAAAACACCGGCGCGTGCCGCGCTTCTGGGCGAATTACAGCGCCGCCGCCAACTAGGCCAGACCATTGTGTTTACCAACGGGTGCTTTGACATTCTTCACGCCGGCCATATCCAGTGTTTGAAAAAAGCGCGCGAGCTGGGCGATTTCCTGGTTGTTGGCTTGAATAGCGATGCCAGCATCCGCCGCCTCAAAGGGGAGGGCAGGCCGCTGCACAACGCCCATGACCGCGCGGAGGTGCTGGCCGCCCTGGAGTGCGTGGATGCCGTGGTGGTTTTCGAGGAGGATACGCCGCTGCAGATCATCGAAGCGGTGCGCCCGAATGTGCTGGCCAAGGGGGCCGATTACCAGGCGGAACAGGTTGTGGGACGCGATTTCGTGGAGGCCCAGGGCGGGCGGTTGGTGCTGATTCCGTTGGTGCAGGGGTTGAGCAGCACAAGGCTGCGGCCGCATATACGCTGAGCGAGCGCAAAAATGGGCAATGCCCTGGGAACTACCCTTGATTAAAGGAGTTAACTCTCGATAGAATTGTCAAGGAAATGGACCCGAAATGAGTGCTCTATGGGCTCAACACGATGGCCAGCGTTCAACAAAGCGAGCCGATTTCAATGGATGACGACCAATGGTTCGCTGAGCGCGCGCGACAAGCGATGTTGGTTCTTGGCCAATGTGTTGAGATAAACCCGCAGAAATTGGGTGGTGCTCCCCTGCTTCGCGGAACTAGATTTTCGATTCCCCAACTGCTTTCTGAAATCGCCGGGGGGGATGCCGTTGGCGACATCTCGGACAATTTTGAGTTGGATAAGCAGCAGGTCCAACAGTTGTTTCACGCGCTCGCAGTTTTTTTGGATCGACCAACCTTTTGAACTGGATCTTTGATTTTTATCTATTGCACTTCTTCAATCCTTCCGGAACGCACAGAATGAAGTTGCAAAGATTTTGTTTTCGCGTTTGCAGTGGTCGTTCGAAGGGAAGCGATCTCTGAATCTTAGCTGTAAGGGAAGTTGTGCCCACACTTTTTCATGGAACAGGACATAATGATGCTGCACAAATGTCGTCTACACCGGGCCAGATTAGCGTTGCCGTTGCAGGGGGAGAGTTTGGCAGAGGCTTCTATACGCAGTATTCCGAGTGGCATGCCCGAAGGTGGGCGTTGCGCGTGAGGCTAAGACTAAACGGCTCGCCAGTGGTCTTGCGACTAGACATCAATGACTTGGCATATGGCGGATTGGACATGCTTTCGTTGGATGCCCGGCTCGGCCCGAATCTGACCGAGATTCTGGATTCTTGGAATGCCAAGTCAAAGTTCACCACGGGATGTTGCGATTTTATCGAAGGGCCCATCGTTGGCAGCGTCGGCAGAATTCAACAAAAATTCGAATCGTCAAACGCGCAGACGTTGCTGAATGGGAATCAGACTATCCGCACGGTGATATGATGCACGATGTTCATTATCTAACAACTGTCGTTATTAGGGCAACAAGGGGATGGGTTGCCCCGGTTGAATTGCTTTCAAGGGAACCACAAAACGGGGTGCTTGCCGTGCCAGTGTTTGACGGGGGAGCGGCGCTGTTTCCACAATACCGCTTGGAATACGCCACCTATAGAGGAGGCGGGCAATATGACAGGTCCTTTTCTACCATGGATATTGAGCAAAATGGTTCATTGAAGGTCGTGATCGAAGGGCGGAGTTTCAGATTTGTCAGGCATTTCGTTGATGGCAAGCCGGTTTTATTCGATTACATCGGCCAACTGCAACACGCCGATTTCAGTTTGCCTCTTTGCCAAATTGACGCGGAAGACGTGCAGGCTCTTGACGATCTCTACAACCGAAAGCAAATCTTTGTCGCTGGTTGCGAACCGGAGTCGGAATATGGTGGAATTGCCTCATTCCTGAAGTCCTCGGTTGGACAAAAGCAATTCCGATAAATCATTCGCAATGGCCTTTTGACGCATGGCCAATACACCACCGAGGAATTCAATGCCATGGGCAGCGCAACCGACATTTTCAATCAAGCCTGGCAGCATCACCAGGCAGGCAGGCTTGTGCAAGCCGAGCACCTTTACCGACAGGCCCTGGTAGCCGACCCCGCCTCGGCCGACGCCTGGTGCTTTCTGGGCGCGGCCTGCCAGGCGCAGGGCAGGCTCGGCGAGGCGGAAGTCAATTATCGCAGGGCTTTGATGCTGTTACCAAATCACCCCAGCGCGCCGAACTGTCTGGGCATCGTCCTGGCCTTGCAGGGCCGTCTCGAGGATTCCGCGCGAGTTTATGAAAACCTGGTCACGCAGCCCAATGCCGACGCCGAGGTATTCAACAATTTTGGCTTGGTGCGCTTCAAGCAGGAACGCTATCAGGAGGCCATGTCGCTGTATCGGCGGGCATTGACGCTGCGGCCGAATTTCGCGGATGCTCTGAATAACGTCGGCAACGTGCTCGCCGATGAGATGCAACTGGACGACGCTCTGGTCAAATTCGACGAAGCCCTACGCTTAAAACCGGTTTTCCCGGAATGCCGTTGGAATCGGGCAACGCTTCTGCTGCTGCAAGGCAAATTCAAAGAAGGGTGGGGCGAATACGAATCGCGCTGGCAACAACCTGGTTTTGAGCTGCCCGCCTACTCTCAACCGCGCTGGGACGGTTCGGCTTTGAACGGCAAGACCATCCTTCTTTGGGGCGAGCAGGGGATTGGCGACACGCTGCAGTTTGTCCGCTATGCCCCGCTGGTGAAGCAACGCGGCGGTCGCGTGCTGGTCGCCTGTCAACCGGCGCTGCCGCGCTTGCTGGCGAGCGCTCCAGGCATCGATGGCGTGGTTTCCAAGGAAACGCCCCCGCCCACTTTTGACGTCTATACTCCTTTGCTCAGCCTTCCCCGCTTGTTGGGGACCAGCCTCGACAATGTGCCCGCGGCCATACCATACCTCAAAATCGACGATGGGCTGGTCGAGCGCTGGAAACAGCAGCTTGGACCGTCATCGGGGTTGCGGATCGGCATTGCGTGGCAGGGAAATCCCACGTATCGCAAAGATCGGCACAGGTCGTTTGCCCTGTCGTGCTTCGCACCCGTGGCACGGCGCCCGGCGTTCAGCTGGTCAGCCTGCAAAAAGGCCATGGTACGGATCAGTTGCGTGCCCTGGCGGGGCAGTTCCCAGTGCTGGACCTGGAAAGCCGGCTCGGCAGCGACTCGGAATCTCTCGGCAATATCGCGGCAATCATGCAAAGCCTCGACCTGGTGATTACCTGCGACTCCGCGCTGGGCCACCTGGCGGGAGCGCTGGGCAGGTCCGTTTGGGTGGCCATTCCCTTCGCCCCAGATTGGCGCTGGCTGTTGCATCGCGAAGACACGCCCTGGTATCCTACAATGCGCTTGTTCCGCCAAACACGGCCAGGCGATTGGACGGGGGTATTCGAGCGCATGGCCCCGGAAATCAAAGTTGAGAGTAAGTAGGTCCCGCCTGCCGGGCGGGAACTGTGCCGCGCCTTGGTGAGGTCCCGCCCGGCAGGCGGGACCTACTGCGCATTGGACTTTTTTTCAAAACATCATTTACAATTTCAAAATGACGCCGAACATCGCGGAAGGATTGGTGCTGGCCTGGACCCACTACAAAGTGGGTCGTTTTGCCATGGCGGAGGAGGTTTATCGGCAAATCGTCCTGGCCGCACCGGCGCACGCCCAGGCCTGGTGTCTGCTCGGAACCGTTTGCCAGCAGCAAGGCAAGCTCGCGGATGCCGTGAGCAGCTATCAAGAGGCCCTCCGGCTGCGGCCTGGCTACACCGAGGCCTATTTCAACCTTGGCCACCTGTTCAAAGGACAGGGGCAGCGGGACGCGGCCATTTGGCACTTTCAGCAGGCTCTTTGCTCCAACGTCAAATACGCGGCGGCCTTTCGCGAGCTCCAGGCGTTGCTGGACACCGTGCTGGCCATTCCGGTAGCCGACAAACAACTGCGCCTCCTCTACGGTCAAGCTCATTACAACCTGGGCGTGGTGTCGGGCATGGAGGGCCACATCTCCGAAGCCATCGTGCATTATCGCCGGTCGTTGGCATACAACGCCGACGACGTGCAGACGCACAACAATTTGGCCAACGCCCTCAGTTTTCAGGGCCAACTGGACGAAGCCGTGGTCAGTTACCGCGAAGCCTTGCGCTGCAAGCCCGATTGTGCCGAAGCACACAACAACCTTGGCACGGCGCTCACCCGGCTCGGACGGTTGCACGAGGCGGTGGAGAGTTTTCGCCGAGTTGTCCAGCTTGACCCGAATTTCGCCGAGGTTTACGTCAACCTTGGCGAGGCCCTCAAGGACCTTGGCCGGCCCGAGGCCCTGGCCAATTTCGAGGAAGCTCTCCGGCTAAAGCCAGGTTTCGCGGCAGCGCGCTGGAATCGAGCTTTGGTTTGGCTGCTCGCCGGCGACTTCGAAAAGGGCTGGCCTGAGTACGAATGGCGCTGGATGCAAACAGGCACTACCAGGCGGCCTTTCTCCCAGCCGCTTTGGGACGGAGCTGCTTTGAATGGGCGAACCATACTCGTGCACGCGGAGCAGGGCCTGGGAGACACCATCCAGTTCGTCCGCTATTTGCCGCGCGTGAGCCGGTGCGGAGGCCGCGTGATCTTCGAGTGTCAGCAATCGCTTTGCCAACTGCTGACCGGGTTTAGCGGCATCGACCTGCTGGTGCCGCGCGGTTCGCCGCTGCCGGCGTTTGACGTGCAAGTGCCGCTGCTCAGCCTGCCCGGCATTTTCCGCACGTCGCTGGAAACCATCCCGGCGCCGATTCCCTATCTTTTCGCGAATCCCACATTGGTGGAGCGCTGGCATTCGCTGCGTCGCCCGGGCCGCGGCCTTGACGTTGGCATCGCCTGGCAAGGCAGCACCACATTCATGTACGACAAGCATCGGTCCTTTCCGCTGACAACCTTCGCCCCGATTGCTCGGGTCGATGGCGTGCGTCTCATCAGTCTGCAACGAGGCCAGGGCACGGAACAATTGCGGGCCCTGAACAATGTGTTTCCGGTGCTTGATATCGAAAGCCAGATGGGCAATGATCTCGAATCGTTCATGAACATCGCCGCGATCATGAAGAACCTGGACTTGGTGATTGCCTGCGATACTTCCATTGCGCATCTCGCGGGCGCCCTGGGTGTGCCCGTCTGGTTGGCCTTGCCATTGGTGCCCGACTGGCGATGGTTGTTGCAACGAGCGGATAGTCCCTGGTATCCTAGCATGCGGCTGTTCCGCCAAACGGAATTTGGCAATTGGGCAGAGTTGATGGAGCGGATGGCGGTCCAGATGCGGGGTATCCAAAAATCCAGCGGGTAATCGATGGCGACAATTGCTGAAACCTTTGCGCCTTGCGTTGCGGCATCATCAAGCCGGCGGTTTTTACCAGGCGGAGCAACTCTACCGGCAAATCCTCCAGGCGGATCCCGCGCACGCGGATTCCTGGTGTTTTCTCGGCGCCGTTTGCCAGGCACAGGGCAGAGCCGCGGAAGCGGAAATGAACTACCGCCGGGCCACCCAGGTCATGCCCGGCCATCCCAGCGCCTACAACTGTTTGGGAATTGTCCTGGCCCAGCAAGGCAAGCTGGCGGAATCCGTCGCCAGCTTCCAGCAAGCCAGCCGCTGCGATCCGGGGAGCGCGGAAATCCACAACAACCTGGGCGTCGCCCTCACCCAGGCCGGCCGCGCCGCCGAGGCGGTTGCCAGCTTTCACCAGGCGCAGCGGCTAAGGCCAGGTTATGCGGAAGCGCATTACAATCTGGGATTGGCCCTGAGAACGCAGGATCAAAATCAGGCGGCCATCGAGCAGTTTCAGCAAGCATTGCGCTTGAGGCCATCTTATCCCGAGGCTCTGAATGACCTCGGCAATGCCTTGAACACGACAGAGAATCCACTCCAGGCGATTAATTGCTATCGGCAAGCGCTGGCCATCCGACCCGATTACGCGGAGGCCCACTACAACCTGGCCTTTGTGCTCGCTCAGCAAGGGCAGGTTGACGAGGCGATATGCCAATACCGCGAGGCCTTGCGCTACAAGCCGGATTATGTCGACGCCCACATCAACCTGGGCAATGTTTATCGGCAACAGGGACAATTGGCGCAGGCGGCCGAATGCTACCATCAAGCATTGCGGCATCGGCCCGGCAATGCGGAAGCGCACTCGAATCTTGGCTGGATTTTCACAGAGCAAGGCAGATTTGCGGAAGCCGTGGCCGCCTATGAACAGGCCATGCGCCTTAAACCCGACACGGCCGAAACCTACCATAACCTGGGCCTGGTGCGCAGGAAGCAGGGCATGGCGGGTGAGGCGATCCGGATGTTCCAAAGGGCGTTGCAGCTCAAGCCGGATTTTGCCGAGGTTTGTTATTCGCTTGGCAATGCCCTTTGCGATGGCGGCCAGTTGGAGGAAGGCGTCGGCTGGTTTCGCCGCGCCATTGAGCTCAAGCCCGATTTCGCTGAAGCACACAACAACCTTGCCGGGGCGCTCGCCAAGCTGGGGCATGCTGAGCTATCGGTGGCAAGTTTTCAGGAAGCAGTCCGGCTGAGACCGGACTTGCCTGAAGTGCAGAGCAACCTGCTTTTTGGACTCAACTACGACCCCGGGGCCGATCCGGATGCGATCTTCGCCGCTTACCGCCGGTGGGGCGAATCCCAGAAATCCACAACGCCGCTCCCCGAACACGCCAACGATCCCTCGCCAGAGCGTCGCCTGCGGATTGGTTACGTGTCGCCGGACCTGCGGCAGCACGCCCTGGCTCGCTACTTCGAGCCCATCCTCGCCCATCATGACCCGCGCCACGTGGAAGTTTTTTGCTACGCGGAGGTCGCCGTGCCGGATGCCGTCACGACTGGGATGCAGAAACTGGCTCACCATTGGCGCTGGACTTCCGGGCAAACAGACAGTCAAGTCATTGAACGCATTCGGGCCGACGGCATCGACATCCTGGTGGACCTGGCGGGGCACACCGACAAAAACAGGTTGCGCGTCTTCGCCCAAAAACCAGCTCCGGTGCAGGCAACCTGGATGGGGTATTTGAACACCACCGGGTTGACCACCATGGATTACCGCCTAACCGACGAAATCCTGGATCCGCCCGGAATGCCCGTGCGGGACACTGAGGAGTTGTTTCGCCTCCCGCTTGGCATGTGTTGCTTCGCACCGCCCATTGACGCCCCGCCTGTCGCCCCGTTGCCGGCCCTCCGACGCGGTTATCTCACTTTCGGCGCACTGCACCATTTGTTCAAGCTTAACAGTGCTGTTTACGATACGTGGAGCAAATTACTTCACGCCATGCCTACAGCTCGGTTGCTGATGTTTCGCGACTCCTTGACAGCCACTGCTCAAGCGGAGATTCGGCGGCAATTCGCCGAGCGGGGCATTCAGAGTGGTCAGCTTGATTTGCGGCTGGGCAGATCCACGCCGGGTTACCTGGGAATCTACGAAGAGATCGACGTCGGCCTTGACGCATTTCCATGCACGGGAGGCGTGACCACATGTGAATCCCTCTGGATGGGTGTCCCAGTGCTAAGCCTGTGCGGCGTTCGACCGGCGACGCGAAATTCGGCGGCGATCCTGGCTCGCGCAGGCATCAGGGACTGGGCGGTCGACACGCCCGATGAGTACATTGCCTTTGCGTTGGGGCTGACAGACAAATTAGAACAACTTGCACAGTTGCGCAGCCAGTTGCGCGAAGCGCATGCGGGAAAGCATTTGCGACGCATCGCGTTTCACGCGCGGTCTGGAAGATGCCTATCGCGCGATGTGGCGCCTCTGGTGTGCCGGGCGTCATGAGCAATGATTTAGTCGCCGTCGCGTCAACGTGTCCCGATTCATAGGGTTTGGCCGTGGATGATCAGCAAGCGACCGCGCCGGCACAGTTCTATCTCGGCAATATGCATTTCACGGCCGGCAGCTTCGCCGAGGCGCAAAGCTGTTACGAGCAGGCGCTGTCTTTGGCTCCCGATTTGCCCGAGGCCCACAACAACCTTGGCAGCGCACTCCAGCAGCAAGGCCGACACGCCGAGGCAATTGCCGCCTATCAGCAAGCCCTCAAGCTTCGCCCCACCTACGCGGAAGCGTGGTATAACCTGGCCAACATCCACCAGCACCTGGACAATCGCGACGAAGCCCTGCGCTGCTACAACGAGGCCTTGAGAATTGTCCCGAACTACCCCCAAGCGCACAACAATCTGGGCAATCTTTTTCGCCAACAAGGGCAATTGGCCGGGGCGGCTGACTGCTATCGTCAAGCGTTGCGGCACGGGCCTGGCCAGGCGGAAACCTATGCGAATCTCGGTTCAGTTCTCACCGAGCAAGGCGAACTCGACGAGGCCGCGGCCGCACTTGAACAGGCTCTGGGTCTCAACCCCGATATGGCCGAATGCTGTTACAATCTGGGCTTGGTTCGCATGAGGCAGGGAAAGTCGGCCGAAGCGGTGAGGGTGTTCCACCAGACGCTGAAAATACAATCGAATTTTGCCGAGGCCTGCTGCATGCTGGCCGACATCTTCTGTGAAGCCGGCCAGTTGGAAGAAGCCGTTGGCTATTATCGGCGGGCCGTTGAGCTCAAGCCCAAATATGCGGCAGCGCATAACAACCTCGCCGTCGCACTTGACAAACTCGGGTTCGCGGAGCTCTCGGTGGCACATTTTCAAGAAGCACTACGGCTAAGGCCCGACTTGCCCGAAGTGCAGAGCCACCAGTCGTTTCGATTTAACTACGATCCCGAAGCCGATCCGGATGTCATCTTCGCGGCCTACCGCCGTTGGGGGGAAGCGCAAATCTCCCTAACACCGCCCGCGGAACACAGCAACGATCCGTCCCCCGAACGTCGCCTTCGCATTGGCTATGTGTCTCCCGACTTCCGCCACCACGTTTTGGCAAGGTATTTCGAGCCCATCCTGGCCAATCATGACCCGCGCCAGGTGGAGGTTTTTTGCTACGCGGAAGTCGCCGCGCCCGACGCCGTCACAGCCAGGATGCGGCAAATGGCGCATCATTGGCGCTGGACCTGCGGTCGAACAGACAACCAAATCGCTGAACGCATTCGGGCCGACGGCATCGACATCCTGGTGGACCTGGCGGGTCATACGGACAAAAACAGGTTGGGTGTCTTCGCGCAAAAGCCGGCGCCGGTGCAGGCAACATGGATGGGTTTCCTGAACACCACCGGTTTGACGACCGTCGATTACCGCCTAACCGACGAAGTCCTTGATCCGCCCGGCTTGCCGGTTCGCGACACCGAGGAGTTGTTTCGACTGCCGCGCGGTATGTGCTGCTTCGCGCCGCCCAGCGACGCCCCCGCGGTCAGCCCGCTGCCCGCCTTGCAGTGCGGACACATTACGTTTGGTGCTTTGCACCACCTGTTCAAACTCAACGCTCGCGTGTATGATGTGTGGAGCAAGGTCCTCCACGTTTTGCCCAGTTCTCGATTGCTGATGTTCCGCGATTCGTTGACGGCCAAGGCGCAAGGGCAGATTCAGCGGCATTTCGCCCAACGGGGCATTGCGAGCGAGCGCCTCGATTTGCGGCTGGGCAGAGCTGCTCCGGGCTACCTGGGGATTTACGCGGAGATCGACGTCGGCCTCGATGCTTTTCCGTGCACCGGAGGCGTGACTACCTGTGAGTCCCTATGGATGGGTGTGCCGGTGCTAAGTCTGTGCGGCGTCCGCCCGGCGAGCCGGAATTCGGCTGCAATCTTGGCGCGAGTCGGCTTGGCCGATTGGGCCGTCGAGACGCCAGAAGAGTTCGTTGCCGCGGCATTGCGAACTGCGGACGACCTGGACCGACTGGCACAAATTCGCGGCCAGTTGCGGGACCGAATGCGGGAGAATCTGTGTGATGCGCCACGCTTCTCGCGGAGCCTCGAAGATGCCTTTCGGACCATGTGGCGACGCTGGTGTGCCAAGCTCTGAACCACGAAAAACACCAAAAACACGAAAAATGAAACGGCAAGAAAACCTGGTACCATCCTTGAAGCAGGCTTCGCTTTACTTTTGTGCGATTGGGTGTTTCGCGGTTATTATCCCCGTTGTGCTCCATTGATTTGTCCGGTATGGCAAACTTAGCAGACACCCTCGCACTGGCCTTGCAGCACCATCGAACAGGCAATCTGCCGATTGCCGAGCAGCTTTATCGGCAAATCCTCCAGGCTGTTCCTGATTGTGCGGATGCCCACCATTTGTTGGGCGTGCTTGCCCATCAGTGCGGCCGCCATCAGGAGGCTGTGGCGGCGATCAGCCGGGCGTTGGCTATCAAACCCGGCGAAAGCGCATACTGGACCAACCTCGGCGTGGCTCGTGACGCCTTGGGACAACTGGATCAGGCCGTGGACGATTACCGTGAGGCTCTCCGCCTCAAACCGGAGGCCGCCGATGCCCATAACAATCTTGGCCACGCGCTGCAGCGGCAGGGCAAGCTCGAAGAGGCGGCGACCCACTGCCGGCTGGCCCTGCGGTACCGGCCTCAATTCCCCGAAGCGTTCAACAATCTGGGTAACGTCCTCCTTGACGAAGGCAAGCTCGGCGAAGCCGCCGACTGCTTCCAAAATGCGTTGCGGCTAAACCCCAATTATGGCGAAGCCATGGGCAATCTGGGCAACGTATTCGCACGACAGCAGCGGCTAGACAACGCGATCCGCTGCTATCGGCAAGCCGTGGAGCTCAATCCGCACATCGCGGGACCGTGGAACAACCTCGGCCTGGCCCTCGAGCGGCAAGGCCAACTCGATGACGCGATTCTTTGTCACCAGCGAGCCGTCGACCTCCAGCCCGATTTCGCGGACGCCTGGAATAACCTTGGCATCGACTTCAAACGCCAGGGCAAGCTCGATGACGCCTGCCGCGCCTATCGGCGAGCATTGCAGCTTAAGCCCAGCTACGCCGTGGCTCACGTCAATTTGGGCAACGTTTTCAGGGACCAGGCACAATTTGAGGAGGCCCTCGCCTGTTATGAGCGGGCGATACTCGAGGACAGCTCATGTCCGGAAGCCCATTTCAACCGGGCCCTTTTGTATTTGCTGCACGGCCAATGGGACGAGGGCTGGCCTGCTTATGAATGGCGCTGTGCACCACCGGCGCTTTCCGCAGCTGGCGTGCATCCAACCCCGGTGGGACGGTTCTTCCCTCGACGGTCGGACTATATTGCTCCACGCCGAGCAGGGACTGGGCGACACCATTCAATTCATTCGCTATGTCCAGTTGGTGAAGGAGCGTGGCGGCAAGGTGATCATGCAATGTCAGGCGCCGCTCCTGAAGCTGATCGGCTGCGTGCCGCACATTGATGTCTTGCTGCCCCAGGACGCGCTGCCTCCTGCGTTCGACGTTCAGGCGCCGCTGCTTAGCCTTCCAGGTATTCTTCACACGACACCGGCAACCGTGCCTGCGGCGGTCCCGTATTTGCACGCCGATCAACGCCTCGTGGCACATTGGCGGCGCCAACTCGAGCCGGTCAAGGGTTTGAAGATCGGCATCGCCTGGCAGGGCAACGCCGCCAATCCCGCCGACCGCAGGCGATCGATTCCGCTGGCGTGCTTCGCGCCACTGGCCAGGGTCGAAGGCGTGCAGTTTATCAGTTTGCAGAAAGGGCAGGGCACGGAGCAATTGCAGGCCGCGGCAGGAATGTTTTCAGTGCTCGATTTGGGCCCCGAGCGCGATGAAGAATCAGGGCCCTTCATGGACACGGCGGCCATCATGATGAACCTCGACCTGGTAATTACCTCGGATACCGCGATTCCTCACCTGGCCGGCGCTGGGTGTGCCGGTGTGGTTGGCATTGCCGTTGGTGCCGGATTGGCGGTGGTTATTGCACCGTGACGACAGCCCGTGGTATCCTACAATGAGAGTCTTTCGCCAAGGGTCGCCCTCGCCCTCGCTTGACCAATGGGGCGAGGTCTTCGATCGCATCGCCGCCGCGCTTTATGAACTGGCGAGCACCTCCCGGCGCCCAAGGTGACCCGCCCCGGAGAGAAGATGGCAACGGTTCAGGAATTACTAGCCCTAGCCTTGCAAAACCACCGCCAAGGCCAGTTGCAGCTAGCAGAGGGTCTGTACCGCCAAATTCTGCAAACCGATCCGCGCCACGCCGATGCCCATCACCTGCTGGGCGTGCTCGCTCATCAATTGGGCCATCACGAGCAGGCGCTGTGGGCCATTCGCAATGCCATCCGGCTTAATCCAGCGGTCGCCACCTATTACAGCAATCTCGGCGCCGTGCACGATGCACTCGGCCACCTCGACCAGGCGGTGGCCGCCTATCACCAGGCCATCGAGCTCTGGCCCGACGATGCCGCGGCCCACAACAACCTGTGCAATGCCTTGCATCGCAAGGGCCTGTGGGACCAGGCCGTGACGCACGGCAAGAAAGCCCTGGCCATCCGCCCGGATTATCCCGAAGCTCTCAACAACCTCGGCAACGCTCTGCTCAACCAAGGAAAGGTGGACGAGGCCATTGGCTGCTTTCAGCGGGCCCTGAGCATTAGCTCCAACTTCCCCGAGGCTGCCAGCAACCTCGGCATTGCCTTTGACCGTCAAAACAATCTGGACGAAGCAGTGCGCTACCACCGCGAGGCATTGCGGCTTAACACCAATTTTGCCGGCGCCTGGCACAACCTGGGCAGTGTTCTCGAACGGCGCAATGAAGTCGATGAAGCGCTGTCCTGCTATCAGCACGCCTTGCGCATCAACCCGAAGCTCGCCCAGGCCCACCGCAACCTGGCATTGCTGTGGAAATCGCAAGGTAACCTTTTTGAGGCCACCCGGCATCTGCGCGAGGCGGTCGATTGCAAGCCGGACTTTGCCGAGGCTTATGTCGACCTTGGCCAGGTCTTGCAGGGGCAAGGCAAGCTGGAGGAGGCCGTCGATTGCTGGCAACGTGCGGTAAACGTCCACCCGGACTTTGCCGGTGCGCACAATGGCCTGGGCATAGCCCTGTTCAGTCAGGGCAAGTTTGAGGCCGCCCTGGGCGAATGCCTGCAAGCGTTGCGTCTACGGCCCGATTTCGCCGAGGCTCACAACAACGCCGGCATTGTGCTGCACAGCCAGGGCGATTTCCACGAAGCCATGGCGCATTACGACCATGCTTTGCTCCTGCAACCGGATTTCGCCGAAGCCCACTGGAACCGGGCGCTATTGCGGCTGCTCCGCGGCGATTTCACCGCTGGCTGGCCAGAGTATGAATGGCGCTGGAAGCATCCCGGCTTTGCCCGGCGCAGCTTGCCGCAACCGGCCTGGGACGGCTCGCCGCTGAACGGGCGAACGATCCTGATTCATTGCGAGCAAGGATTGGGAGACACCCTGCAATTCATTCGTTATGCTTCGCTGGTGAAACAGCAGGGCGGCAGGGTGATCGTCGAATGCCAGCCACCCCTGCTCAAATTGCTGGCCAGCGCCGCGGGCATCGATGAGCTGGTGCCGCGCGGCAGTCCGCTGCCGATCTTCGATGTTCATGCCCCATTGCTCAGTCTTCCCGGCATTTTTTACGCTCCTGGGAGTGCCGTGCCTGCCACGGTCCCATATCTGCACGCGGATCACGGCCTCGTCGAGCAGTGGCGGAAAGAGATGGACCAATTGCCGGGAACGTTGCGGGTGGGCATAAACTGGCAAGGGACCACCGATATGGTAACCGCCCGCCAGCGCACCATTCCCCTGGATGAGTTTGCCCGCCTGGCCCAGGTGGACGGCGTGCAGTTGATCAGTCTGCAAAAAGGAGAAGGAGCGGATCAGTTGCGCGCACTGCAGGGTGCCATCCCCATCCACGACTGGGGCAGCCGCCTTGACAACGCTGCCGGGCCGTTCATGGACACCGCGGCCGTGATGAAAAACCTCGACCTGGTGATTTCCTCCGACACGGCCGTCGCCCATCTGGCCGGTGCGCTCGGCGTGCCAGTTTGGTTGGCTCTGACGGCCATACCGAATTGGCGCTGGCTCCTTGAGTGCGAGGACAGCCAGTGGTATCCTACGATGCGTCTCTTTCGCCAAACGCGGCAGGGACAATGGAGTGATGTTTTTGAACGGATTGCCGGCGAACTAAATCAACTTGCGCGAAGTCGCACCAGTGATTTGTAGGACGGGCTTCCTAGCCCGTCCGGGGCGGCGTCCGGGACGGGCTAGGAAGCCCGTCCTACAAATGCAAAATGCGAACTAAAGACGTTGGCAAAAAGGACGCCGTGACCATGGCGACGATCGCGGAAACACTGGGGCTGGTCGAAGCGCTGCGGCGTCAAGGCCGGGTGAACGAAGCCACCACGCATTTGCGGCAAGCTCTAATCTGGCAGCCCGATTCCGGCGACCTGCACACCAAACTCGGCACTCTGTTGATCCTGCACGGCAAGCAAGATGAAGCATTGGCTCACTACCAGCAAGCCCTGCGAATTTGGCCCACCGAGCCGACCGCTCATTCCAACGTCGGCATGGCGCTGGCCGGCAAGAGCATGGACAAGGAAGCCGAGGCCCATTTCCGAGAGGCCTTGCGGTTGGACCCGAATTTCCCCGAGGGTCACAACAATCTTGGAGTCAACCTTCGCGCCCAGGGCAAAACCGAGGAGGCCCGGGGTTGTTTCCAGGAAGCCTTGCGGCTGAAACCCGACTACGTCGAAGCCTATTACAATCTTGGCAATTGGCACAAGGATCAAAAGCAATATGACGAAGCCGTGGCTCGCTACCAACAGGCGCTGCGCATCAATCCCGACCATGCCAACGTGCACAACAACCTGGGCAGCGTGCTGCAAAGCACTGAAAAATTCGACGAAGCCGCGATCCATTACCGGCACGCGCTGCGCCTGAATCGCGATCATGCGGAAGCGCACCGCAACCTGGGCACGGTGCTACAGAGTCAGGCCAAATATGACGAGGCGATGGCCCATTTCGAGGAGGCAGTGCGCATCAGGCCGGGTTTTGCCGAGGCACGCACAGACCGGGCGCTGATGGCGCTGCTCAAGGGCGATTTTCAGCGCGGCTGGCCAGAGTATGAATGGCGCTGGAAAATGCCGCGCGTTCCCAACAGGTCGTTCACCCAACCGCTTTGGGACGGCTCGCCGCTTGGCAAGCGGACGATCTTGCTGCATGCCGAGCAGGGCCTCGGCGACACGCTGTTTTTCGTGCGCTACGCCCCGCTCGTGAAGCAGCGCGGCGGCACGGTTATTGTCGAATGTCCGGCGGCATTGCTGGGATTGCTGGCCGGTGTTGAGGGCATCGACCAACTGGTAGCGCACGACTCGCCGCTGCCTGCCTTTGACGTGCATTCGCCGCTGGCCACTCTGCCCGGCATCTTTCACACAGTCCTTGAGACCATTCCGGCGACGGTTCCTTATGTGAGCGTGAGCGCCGAACGGATCGAGCGCTGGAAGGCAATTGTGCATGGTGAAGCGGGCAGCCTTTTTCGCGTGGGCATCGTTTGGCAGGGCAACCCGAAATACAGCGGCGACCGGCAACGGTCCATTCCCCTGGCGCAATTCGAGCGATTGGCTGAGCTTGAAGAAGTGCGCCTGTTTAGTTTGCAAAAGGGCCATGGCACCGATCAGTTGGCCGACCTCGGAGGCAAGTTCCCGGTCGTTGACCTGGAAAGCCGGCTGGGCGACGATAGCGAGTCGCTGGCGAACATTGGAGCGGTAGTGAAAAACCTGGACCTAGTGGTGACTTGCGACACGGCAATCGGCCACCTTGCCGGGGCCATGGGCGCTGCGGTTTGGACGGCGCTGCCGCACGTGCCCGATTGGCGCTGGATGCTGCAGCGTGAGGATAGCCCGTGGTATCCCACGATGCGGCTGTTTCGGCAGACGAGCCGGGGGCGGTGGGACGATGTTATTGAACGGATGGCGGAGGAGCTTCGGCAGCTTTTATGCCATTGATTTTCTGATGAATCAGGTTGCTCGGCCCTTGTGGCTCTGTTAAACTGTTTTTGGCTGGGTGAGAGCAACGAACCCGCAAACCGAAGACGCTTTGACGGTCGGCGGGGCGGCACGCCTTGACGGGGTATGGCAACAGGCCGCGAACGGTTGTCTGGCACGCCCCTCGCTTGGTGCCAGTGGAGGCTGCGGCTTGGCATAATTATCGACGACTGCTTGCCCAGCGGCATGACAGAGAAGAGGTTGTTGTGGCCCTTGGAGATTTCTGGTTAAATGTTCGCAGGGCTGCCCGCAAGGTCGCTCCCGACGTCATTGCTGAAGGCCCAAAACTTGACTCGGCTGCTATCCAGCAAAAACTCAGAGACGCAGTGCTTTGGCTTACGCCGAAGTCGGTGGAGGGCTTTGACCCAAGTGATTTTGAATTCCTTTCACCTGCCGAACGCAAGGCTCTGACGGAGGCGGTGAAGCGCTTTCGTCAGATTGCCGAACGAGTCCCGCCTGATAAGCCTGCGACGGATGAGCAGATTCAACAAGCTCTTCCGCAGTTCCAACGGATTGTGGAGATACTGCGCCCTGACAGATTTGCCGATCCCGACGCGCTCGTCATAGGCAAAAGGCTCGAACAACGGTTGGCCGATCGCTTCCCCGCTTCAGTTAGTGACCTGCGGTTCGAGACAGGAGAAGATTCAACTGGCGGGGCCGCGCTCTGGATTTGGGTGGTGTTGAAGAATGAAGCAGCAATGAAAAACGTGTTCTCGGCGAATGTTAGAGCTGCCCGGGTTTTGTTGGAAACAACCGTACGCGAGCTTGGAGTTGGCCGCTGGCCTTATGTTCGGTTCAGGACGGATGCGGAACTTGCACCTCCAACCAAGAAGTCACGAAAATGAGCCTTCACACAGACTTGCTCGCTCAAGCAAGGCACCTAGCGACCAAGGAGCGAAAACGCCCAAGGCAAGCAAGCTTGCGGCGAGCGATTTCCGCATGCTATTACGCCTTGTTCCATCTGCTGATATACGACGCTTCGCGTTTGTTCGTCAGGGATGATAGACTTTGGAAACTCGCTAACAGGGTTTACAATCATGGAGAAATGAGCCGCATATCACAGCACTTCGCCAACGGAAACTGGCCGAAGGTATTCGATCCGGTAAAGGCAGCAATGCCCATCCCACAAGCACTGAGGGATGTCGCTGGCGCTTTTGTCGATTTGCAGGAGGCTCGCCATGAAGCCGATTATAATCTGGCGAAAACCTTCATTCGCAGTGAAGCGTTCGACCACATTGGACGCGCCGCTCAAGCATTTGCTGATTGGGAGACTATTCGTAAAGAGGATCTGGCACGGGTCTATTTGGGCTGCTTCTTGTTGTGGAAGCAGTGGAACGAGACTCGTTGATTCGGCAGGAGCAGAAAATGGAACGCTGTGAACGTCGTGGCAAAGTACGCCATCCCACATTCAACCTACGCCTTACGGTTGCCATTGCTCTGATATTCCTTCAGACGGTTTCAATCGCCGCTCAGCCCGCATTTGACCTATACGGCGATTCGCTGCCACCAGGCGCACTTGCCCGTTTTGGCACTTCGCGCTGGCGCCCAGGTGACATCTCCCTTGCCTTGGCCTACACATCCGATGGAAACTCGATCGTCAGTGTTGATCGAGCCAATGGTGCTTGCGTTTGGGAAGTCGCAACCGGCAAGAAACTGCGGCAGTCCGGCCCATTTCCAGGTGAGCTGCGCTGCGCGGCCATTTCACGCAACGGACAATGGGTGGCCTTGGCTGGTGACCGCAAGGCGGATGACTATTGTAACGAGCTCGTGATCTGGGATGCCAGCATCGGGAAGGAAATCTTGCATATCGTCGAACCCCAAAAGCAGGGGGTGGGCGACATCGTGGCCGCATTGGTCTTTGCCCCGGACAGTGCGACATTGGCTGCGCGCTACTTTTATTCCACGTCCGTCACACTTTGGGACGCTCATACCGGCAAGCGCCTGCGCGATCTCGGCAAAAGGTTGGAGTGGGGAGATTGGCATGGAATGATTGTCGTAGCACCCTTTTCGATGTCGTTTACCCCCGATGGCAACATGTTGGCGGTCTTTTCAGAGGATCGGCATTACTGTTTGTGGGATCTGGTCGGCAATGCCGCCATTCTTGGCCCGGAGAAACGCATGCAAAGCCTCGGCACGCTCCAGTTCGCGCCGGAGGGAAAACACCTAGCCTGGTTGCAAAACGAGGAAATTGTCTTGTGCGAGCGGATCTCGAAGCGCAAGCCGCTTGCCGGAACTTCCGAAGTGCAGCAGTCCTTCATTAGTTTGAGTTTTTCGCCGGACGGAAAGGTGTTGGCAGCCGCGGACAGGGCCGGTCTGCTGCATTGCTGGAATGTGCAGTCAGGAAAGAAAACAATGGAAGTTCGCGTTCAACCGGAACCTGCCGCGACCCAGAGACTGTTCTGTTTGGCCTTTTCACCAAACGGGAAAACCATCGCGGCGACGCCCGGGCCGACCATTCATTTGTGGGACGCCACTAGCGGCAAGCCTACAACGCCGACGAACGGCCATGTGGACATCGTGCTCAGCGCGGATGTGTCGCCCGACGGCAAGATGGTAGCATCCTGCAGTTTGGACCACACGCTATGCCTGTGGGAGGCCTCCACCGGCAAACTCCTATCGCGCCGTGAGGACGATCGCGGCGAGTATTGGCCTGGCGACTTACTTTTCTCTCCCGACAGCAAGGCCTTTGCCTTCGGACACTTCATGGGAGAATTATATCTGTACGACACCAAAACTGGCGCGAGGAAGGGCGTTTTTGTCCCGCCCCTCATCCATCCGGACTTGGCCGCCGGCCTGGTTTTTCAATCAGGCCCGTTTTCGCCTCTGGCCCCGTTGGAAGCAAGCCTCCATCTGGTCGAACGGACGATCGACGCCGAAACCACTAGTGAAGTGCTGCAGTTCTCTGCGAATGGGAAAACGCTCCTGACTCGTCAAAGCGATGGTTCCCTTTGTTGGTGGAATGTGGAGACAGGTAAGCCCACCCGACGGGTTCCGCCAAGAGGAGTCAATGTTTACCACGACCTCGCCAGCAATGGGCAGCGCTATGCTACCTTCAGTACCAAACGCCTGGTGGAGCCATCGGTAACAATGTGGGATGGCGCCAGGATCAAGCCGCTTTCGCAGACCGCCGTACTACAGCCGCCCTTGGTTTTTGATCCCCACGGGCACAGCATGGCTGGTGTGGTTACCGCTGAGGTGCGCCGGCCATCTCACGACCAGCAGCCATTCCTGTGCCTCCTCGAAGTTCATACCGGCAAGCCACGCCGCGTGTTTCGCGGACCCGGCTCATGGACCGAAACGCTACTATTCTCGCCAGACGGCCGCCTGCTGCTTTGGGAATCCGCAGGTTGTGTTCACTTATGGTCGGTGGAAACTGCTGAGCCTTTGTGTAAATGGCAAGCACACCCCAAAGGCATTCGGTTGTTGAAGTTTTCGCACGACGGCAAGCGGCTCATCACCTGCGGCTTCGACACCACCGTCCTGCTTTGGGACATCGCCGCATTGACGAAAAACAACAAATCGGCACCGCCACCTAAAATGTCCGATGCCGATCTGGGCAAATCTTGGGCCGATTTGGCCCACGCCGATGCGTCCATTGCCTTTGATGCCATTTGCAAGCTCATCGCCGCGCCCGACCAGGCACTGGCGATGTTGCAACTGAAACTGGAGCCGGTGCCGCACCTAGACGCCAACCAACTGCAAAAACATTTGGACGATCTGAATAGCGACAATTACGCCATTCGGCAGAAAGCATCAAAATCGGTGCGGGACCTCCACGAATTGGCAGAGCCGCTCCTGAAGGTTGGCCTCACAAGAGGCGCCACCCTTGAGCAGCGTGTCCGCATCGAAGTGCTGTTGCGACAGCTCGAGCAACAACCGCTGAGCGCTGGCGACATCCGCGGCTTAAGGGCTCTGGAAATTCTGGAAAAGATTGGCAATCCGGACGCGTTACGTCTCATTAAGACACTTGAAGTTGGTGCGCCCGAAGCACGCCTTACGCAAGAAGCCCACATGGCCGCCTGCCGTCTCAAGGCCCTCCACGAGGGGAGCAACCATGATTAAGCATTGGCAAACCGCCTGTCCATATGTGTTTTTGTTGCCGGTGGTTTGGTTAGGCAATGGCACCTTCCGGCGACAGGAGCCGCCAACACCTCAAACAGTCCGTCCCTTGTTTGTCCTTGATACCAAGCACGAGGTTTTGTCGATGCTCGGCAAACGGGCGGCAGTGGAATCTGACGCAACAATGCCGTGGTCAATTCGCGTTTATGACAAAGACCCAAGAACCAAGAACAATTGAGGGCCTTATTCAATGGTGCAGCTCTTGGCGTTCTTTGTATTGGCAGTGGAATTCGCCATTGCTTGGCTAGCAGGCGGTATTCAGACTACGCTCGCGCCGCGAACTATCCAAAGTCCAACTGGTCCCGTTTTTTGCATTGCCTTTAGTAACACTGGCAGATTTCTAGCATCGGGCGGCGGTTCACTGCCTATAGAGGCTGGTTGCGTCGTAAAGCTGTGGGACGCCCAGTCGCTCAAGGAAACTGCGACCTTTGTTGGCCACGAAAACTTGGTGAAATCCCTCGCGTTTAGCAAGGATGACCGAATGTTGGCATCCGGGAGTTACGATTGCAAGATCAGATTATGGGAATTGGCCACTCGCAAGCAACGAGCCGTATTTGAAAGTCATGACCCGGGTGTAATATCATTGGCGTTTAGCCCTGATAGCAGAGTATTGGCGTCTGGAAGCCCGGCCGGCACGGTCAAACTGTGGGAATTGAGTACAGGTCAGGTACGCGCGGCTTTTGGAGCCCATAAAGACAATGACGAAGTCAGCTGCGTCGCATTCAACAAAGACGGCAAACTCCTAGCAGTAGCATGTCACGACAAAACAATCCGGTTTTGGAATTCGGTTTCGGGTACGGAGAAGATGTGTTTGAAAGGCCATAAGGATTGGGTCACCGCAATTGCGTGGACTAGCGATGATCGGCTGTTGGCCTCGGGAAGCAGGGACGGGTTCGTGAAGATTTGGGATGTATTTACAGGAAAGGAACGGGCGACATTGCAGTGTTTTGCCTGTGTTGACGGAGTTGCAATCAGCCCTGACGACAAACTCGTAGCCACGGGAGGCAGTGACACTTTGGTGCGATTGTGGGAGATCGAGACAGGCAAGCTCCTGGCAGTTTTGAAAGGACACTCTGACAGAGTTTGGTGCGTGGCATTCAGTCCTGACGGAAAGTTTGTGGCATCGGGCAGTTCGGATTGTTCCATAAAGCTATGGGAGATCGCCAATTTCATTAGACAACGTTGATATGTCGTCGAACAATCAACATGCAAGTTCATCGACGCAGCCTTACGTGCTCGATGAGTTTCGCCAAGGGCACGGGGCTCTCGGGATTCGCATCAAGACCGTCAAGCCGCCGGTCGAACTCCAGTTTTTGCCCATCCGTCAACTCCGGCTCCCTGCCAGATTCGAGGAGGCGATCCCACGCCTGGTGCAGCAGTTCGATTTGATCCCGCACAGGCAATGCCGTTATCTGATTCAGTGTTGTGGTAATGTCTGTGGCCATTTCTCCCCTTTCAAGGATTGAACAAGCCCCGCCCCGGTCCTCGCCGGGACCAGCAGTGCAGCCGCCGATGTCGGCCGGGGGGCGCACTGTCAAATCGCCCCTCGCGTACGCTGCAAGCCCGGATCTTGTACCGTAATAATACCTGCTAATCCCAATTGAGCAAGAAGGAGGCCAACGCCGTGGAATGGGAAAGACCTCGTCTACTGTTCGGCACCTTGGCACTGACCGCGACCGGCTGGCAGCGCAACGTGCTCATCGACGTCCGCGACAGCGTTATCGACTCCATCACTCCTGGCTCAGCACCAGCCGCCGACTCCCCCGTTTTCGAACTGCTCCTCCCCGGCCTGGCCAATGTCCACTCCCATGCTTTTCAACGCGCCATGGCCGGCCTAACCGAGGCGGCGTCGCCGAAAAAGGACGACAATTTCTGGACCTGGCGTGAAGTCATGTACGCCTTCGCCGCCGCGCTCACCCCAGAGCAGGTTCAAGACATCGCCCAGGCGCTTTACATCCAACTCCTGAAGCACGGCTACACGGCAATTGGAGAGTTTCACTACTTGCACAACGGCCGGGCCGGACGTCCTTATGCCTCGGCTACCGAGTTGTCGGACCGCATCATCGCCGCCGCCCAGGCATCCGGCATTCATCTCACGCATCTGCCGGTCCTGTATGAAACGTCGGATTTCGGCGGCGTGCCGCCCACGGCTCGACAGCAGCGTTTCGTGCAACCCCCAGACGCTTATTTGCAAATGCTCGAGACGCTGGTCAAGAATTATGCTGGGACGCCAGAGGTTGCCTTTGGTTTCGCACCCATTCGCTGCGTGCGACGCGTCCAAACTCGCTCCGTCAGGTCCTGGCGGCACTTCCCGGACTGGGCCTGGCAGATCGCCCCATCCACATTCATGTCGCGGAGCAAGTGAAAGAAGTAACCGACTGCCTGGCCTGGTCAGGCCAACGCCCGATTGGCTGGCTGCTGGACAACATGCCCGTTGACTCGCGCTGGTGCCTGATCCATGCCACGCATGGCACGCCGGAGGAGCTTGCCCAGGTGATCCGCGCCGGCGCCACCGTGGGCCTGTGCCCCTCGACCGAGGCCAACCTGGGCGATGGCGTTTTTCCCGCCGCCATGTTTGTCGGCGCCGACGGCAAATTCGGCATCGGCAGCGACAGCAATGTCTGCATCAGTCCGTGGGAAGAGCTGCGGCTTTTGGAAAACGCCCAACGGTTGACGCTGCGCCGCCGAGCCATCCTCGCGGATGAGGCATGCCCATCTGTCGGTCAAACACTCTACTGCCGCGCCGCCCAAGGCGGGGCCGCCGCGCTCGGCCTGCGCTCGGGAGTGCTTGCCGCCGGTTACAGGGCGGACATGGTGGCGATTGAGCTTGATGACCCGCTGCTGGCCGGCAGGGAAGGTGAGCGTATCCTTGACACACTCATTTTCGCCGGGATGACACCGCACATTACCGATGTGTTCGTCGGCGGCAGAAGGGTGATCAAGGATGGCCGGCACCGGGACGAGGAAAGCACCGAAGCCGCCATGCGCCGGGCGATGCAGACGCTGTGCGCAGGCAATTTGATAGACTACTTCGCCCATCGCCACAACCGCACCACGCCATCGCCTCCCGCCGAAACGCATTGCTTGCCGTCGGGCAGCACCGCCACGCAAAAGAAACCTCCCTGTAACGCCGCCGATTCCAGCAGTTGTTTGCCCGACGCCACATCCCATAACCGCAGCGTGCGATCACCGAGGCTGCCGCAAGAAACCAGCCGTTTGCCGTCCGGCGTAAACGCGGCACACTCCACACGATTGGAATGGCCTACAAGTGTCTTCAATAACTTGCCCGCGGCTATGTCCCACAACCGCACCGACCCGTCGAAGCTGGTCGATGCCAACATTTTGCCGTCAGGAGAAAAGGCGACGCAGGCGATCTCCATTTTGTGACCGTTTAACGCACGGATCTCGGTACCGGTAGCGAGATCCCACAGTCGCACCGTCCCCGGCTGGCCTTCACCGCTAAAGTGCCCCGCGGCAACCGTTTTTCCATCCGGCGACAGGGCCAGGCAGCGAATTTCGTCCTGCACGCCTTGAAAGGAGCGGATGGGGTTGCCGGTTGCCGTGTCCCAAACGCGAATGGTCTTGTCGGCGGCGCCCGAAATGGCTTGCTTGCCATCGGCAGATAGGGCGACGCCCCAAACCGCGCCGGTGTGTTCGAAATACTGGAACGTTCTTTTTTGGATTTGCAGGTCGTAGAAGTGGGCCTGTTTGCCGCCGCAACCGATGATTGCTTTTTTGCCGTCCGCGGAGATTGCCATTGCCCAGCAGTAGGGTCCTTTCCTTTCGCCGAACACGCCGGCAGGCTTGCCGGAGTCCAGGTCCCAGCAGCGTAAAGCATCGGCGCCGATGGATATCGCCTGACGTCCATCGGGCGTCACCACCAGGCGAGAGACCCAGGGTTGGTTGGGGGTCTTGTGCCCAACGAACTCGCGCACCTGGACAAAAAGCGAGCTGCCAATCAGCCGCACGAGTTGGGCACAGCGCTCGCGCACTTCGGGGTCCGTGCTGTCCATGACCGCTTTTTGGAGGAACTCCAGGGCCGGTTCGCCTATGGCCGCCAACTGCTTGTCGGCGGCTTCACGTTGGTCGAAGGAATCGTCACCGAGTTGCTTGATCAGGTCACGAATCTTCTCCGCGTCCACATGGACTTTTTGGTCCGGCGCGGCTTTGGCGGGGTCCTTTTGTTGCGTGGCATCAAGCGATGAGATAAAGCTGCCAGGCGGCACGCTGGCCAAAGCGGAAGTCCCCAGCAGCAAGACGGCCATCGTGCACAATTGCTTGAAATGCATGGAAGTATCTCCTGCCTGCTCACAGCATTAAAGGGGACGCATCTAATTGTTTTGTCCCATCGTGCGTCATAGCGGTCGGACACGCGGCCGTCCACGCGGCCGAGTGGTGGACTCCAAGCCCAACCTCTTGACGACCCCGGTCACCCACCCGTCCGAGCCGAACGGCCGGCCACGCGTCACTGAGCTACGAACCGCTTCCAATTCGGCATTGGTCTGTGGTTGGTTGACGCAATCTAGCCAATTCCCCGGATAAGCCACAGGCCAGGCATGCAATCGCCGCGCTGCCACGTCATCGCCGGCCAATCGGCAAGACAAGCTGGACCAACGCCAGTCCTCAGCCCGTTTCACCAGATCGGCCCGGAGCGGATTGTGTTCGACATAGCGCAGCACCGTCCAGAGATGGTCGTCTTCCTGGACCGCAAAGGCCTTGAAGCGATTTTGGTAGACGTGGCCGCTGCCGACTTGGTGGTAGTGCTTTTGCCAACGGACAGAGTGGGTCAGCGTCAACCAGCGCAGAAAGGCTGTCATCTGGCCGTCTGCCTCGGGCCACAGGACGAAATGCCAGTGCGTGGGCATAACGCAATACGCCAGAACGCGAATGGGGTGTTTGTCCAGGGCTTCATCAAAAACCTTGAGGAAAGCCAAGTAATCCGCGGGTTTGCGGAACATCGTCAGCCGGGCGGTGGCACGGTTGAGTGCGTGGTAAACGTAGCCCCCAGGTGTTTGGCGCGCGCTGCGTGGCATGTTGCAAATTTAGCCAGGCGGATCCCCGCCGTCAAGAAAACACTTCCGTGAAAATAGATGCGTCCCCTTTTTCGATGCTTGACGATCACGTACAGCTTGTATTCAATGACCGTCACACGTCGGGGACAGGACTTCTCAAAATGGCATTGGAAAGGTGGCAACTTATGAAAAACCGGTTCGCATTGCCGCTGGCGTTCTTGCTGGCCGCGGCTGCCTTCGTTTCGCACGCACAATCCCAAGACAAGAAGGGCGATACCAAATGGAGCGCCCTGGAGCAGTTCACGAAGCTCGAAGGCGAATGGGTCGGCAAGGGCGGCGACGGCGGCATGAATCACGACGCCCGCGTCATTTACAAGGTCACCTCGGGCGGCAGCGCGGTCGTCGAGACCATTGATCCGGGCGGCCCTCACGAAATGGTCACGGTAATTCACGCCGACGGCGACGCTTTGGCGCTCACGCATTATTGCATGCTTGGCAACCAGCCGCATATGAAGGCCACGCCGAAGGCCGGCGACAAAAAGGTCGTGTTCGAGTTCGTCAAGGCGACAAACCTGAAATCGGATAAGGACATGTGCATGCACAGCGTCACTTTCACGTTTGCCGACAAGGACACGCTCAAGACAGAATGGACGCTTTTCAAGGATGGCAAGGAATCAGAAAAAGCCGTTTTTGAGATGAAACGCAAGAAATAGCGTGCTGGCCAACAAAGGGGACGCATCTATTTTATCAAGTCAAATAAAATAGATGCGTCCCCTTTTTCAAACGGTCCTCGCCATGGCCACAATTCAGGACACCTTGGATTTCGCCTTTCAATGCCACCAGGCCGGCGACCTGCGTCAGGCCGAGCGACTTTACGCGGACATCATCGCGACCGATCCCAGCCACGCCGACGCCCATCACCTGCTGGGTATCGTGGCGTACCAGACCGGGCGTTTCGACGCGGCCATCGCCTCGATGGGTAAGGCGCTGGCGCTCAACCCGCGGGCAGCCATCTATTATTCCAACATGGGTTTGGCCCAGAAAGCGGCCGGCCAACTCCACGCGGCGACGGTAACCTACGAGCAAGCCCTTCGCCTGAAGCCGGATTTCGCCGAAGCACACAGCAACCTCGGCGAAGTGCTCGAGCAGCAAGGCCGCTGCGAGGAAGCCGAGAGCCATTGCAGGATGGCGCTGCAGTTGCGGCCGGAATTTCCGCAAGCCTTCAATGCACTGGGCAACGCCTTGCTCGGCCAAAAGCGATTTGACGAGGCGGTCGCCTGCTACCAGGAAGCTTTGCGCCTCAACCCCGGCATGGCCAAAGCCCTGAACAATCTAGGCAACGCCCTGGTGGCTCTGAACGAACTCGACGAAGCCGTGGACAGCTATCAGCAAGCCCTGAGGCTCGAACCGCAGTTCGCGGAGGCCTCTTACAATCTTGGCAATGCCTTGCGTCGGCAAGGCAAACTCGACGAGGCGAAGGCCTGTTATCGCCAAGCGATCGCGATCAAACCCAACCATGTCGGCGCTCACAATAACCTGGCCAATGTCACCAAGGAACAGGGCCGATTCGATGAGGCACTGGCTTGTTACGATCAGGCCATGCGCTGCGATTTTGGGCTGGGAGAAACGCACCTCAACCGGGGTATGTTGCTGCTCCTTGTGGGGCGATGGGAGGAAGGCTGGCCAGAGTACGAGTGGCGCTGGCGAACCAAGGAATTCGCGTGGTATGAACCCCAGCGTCCGCGCTGGGACGGATCGCGTGCCGATGGCCGCACCATCCTGGTGGATTGCGAGCAAGGCAACGGCGACACCTTGCAATTCGTCCGCTACGCCGCGCTGGTGAAAGAGCGCGCGGCAGCAACGGTCATGGTTCGCTGTCAACCCGCGCTCGTGCCGCTGCTTGCGACATGCGCCGGTATCGATCGCGTCGTGCCCAACGGCGCCGCGCTTCCTCCGTTTGATTTTCAAGTGCCGCTGCTCAGTTTGCCCGGCATCTTTCAAACCACGCCCGATTCGATTCCCGCCAAGGTCCCCTATCTCAGCGTCGATCCAAGTTTGGTGGAGCGCTGGCGGCAGGAACTCTCCGCTGCTAATGCCAATCAACGGCCGGCCCTTCAAGTCGGCATCGCGTGGAAGGGGAGCCCAACTTTCCTTTACGACCGGGAGCGGTCCATCCCACTGCTTCAATTTGATCGTCTTGCAAAGCTCCACGGCGTGCGGTTGATCAGTCTGCAAAAGGGGCCAGGAACAGACCAATTGCGCGCCCTTGGCGGCCGCTTCCACGTGGTCGATCTGGAAAGCCGGCTGGGTGATGAGAACACATCGTTCGCCAGCATCGCCGCGATCATGAAGAATCTTGACCTGGTGATCTCTTGCGATACGGCGATCGCGCATCTGGCTGGCGCACTGGGCATCCCTGTTTGGCTGGCTCTGCCATTTGTTCCCGACTGGCGCTGGCTGTTGCGACGGGAGGACACTCCCTGGTATCCTACAATGCGTCTATTTCGCCAAACACGCCCTGGCGATTGGGACGACGTTTTCGAGCGCATGGCGGTTGCGCTGCGGCAGTTGCCAGGCTTTGCGGTTGCGGAAAAAGGGCAGGGGAGTGGAGGGCCATCCACGTGAGTGCGTCGGAACTCTTCGCGCTGGGCTTGCAGCATCATCAAGCAGGCAATTTCGCCTACGCGGAGCAGGTTTATCGCCAGGTGCTGCAGGCCGACCCGGCGCACGCCGATGCGCTTACAAAATTGGGCAACGTCTTGTTCCTGCAAGGCAACTTCGGCGCTGCTATCGACCACTATCGCCATGTCCTGCGGCTAAGACCGAATAATGCGGAGGTTTGGTACAATCTTGGCCTGGCCTTGCAAAGGCAATTCAGGGACCCTGAAGCGGTGGATTGCCATCGCCAGGCCTTGAGACTCCGGCCGGATTTGTTGGTCGCCTGGCTTAACCTGGGAAGCACTTTGCGAGCAGTCGGCGCTATCGATGAGGCCATCGCGTGTTACCGGCACCTCCTGCGGCTCAAGCCGGATTACGCCGAAGCACTTGGCAACCTGGGCAATGCCTTTTCGGACCAAGGCCTGCTCGAGGAAGCGGTGACCTGCTTTCGCCAGGCGTTGCAGCTAAATCCCAATCTGCCCGCGGTGCATGGCAACTTGCTTTGCGCCCTGAACTACAGCTCCGATGCCGACGCCTGGTCGATCCGCCGCGACCACGATCGCTGGAATCAGCAGCAGGCACTGCCGTTTGCGAAATTGATAAAGCCTCATGCCAACGACCGTTCGATGCGGCGGCGGTTGCGGATTGGCTATGTTTCCCCCGATTTTCGCTGGCACCCGGTGGGACGGTTCATCCTGCCGCTGCTGGAAACCCACGACCGCGCCGGGTTCGAGGTCTTCTGCTACGCCTCGCAAAGCGTGGAGGACGCGATCACGGCTGCTTGCCGCGCCCAGGCCAACGTGTGGCGGGCTGTCGCCAACCTCACCGACGAACAACTTGCCGAGCAGATTCGCAAGGACCGGATCGACATCCTGGTGGATTTGACCATGCATATGTCGAACAACCGGATTTTGGTATTCGCACGCAAACCAGCCCCCGTGCAAGTCACTTATTTGGCCTATTGCAGCACCACGGGGCTAGGCACGATGGACTACCGGCTGACCGATCCCTATTTGGATCCGCCGGGCATCGACGAGCGGATTTATTCCGAACGCTCAGTTTATTTGCCAGAGACATACTGGTGCTATCAGCAGGTGGACGACGCACCCGATGTGAGCCCGTTGCCCGCGTTGCGGAACGGGTTCGTGACCTTCGGCTGCTTGAATAACTTCTGCAAGGTGACGCCGCCGACCCTGAAGACCTGGTGCGCCTTGCTCAAGGCCTTGCCGACAGCCAAATTGCTGCTGCACGCTCATCCCGGCAGCCACCGCGAGCGCGTGCTGGATTTCTTCGTCCACCACGAGATTTCAGCCGAGCGCGTCACATTTGTCGATTACTTGCCAAGCCTGGAGTACTTCCGCGTTCACGAGCGCATGGATATTTGCCTCGATCCCTTCCCCTACGCCGGCGGCACCACGACTTGCGATGCCCTTTGGATGGGTGTACCCGTGGTCAGCCTGGCGGGAAACAGGGCAGTCGGCCGCGGCGGTTTGAGCATTCTTTCCAACATGGGCCTGACAGACCTTGTGGCCAATAGTCCGGAGCAATACATCGACATCGCCGTCCAACTGGCTCACGATCTGCCCCGCGTGACGTTGTTGCGGTCAAGCTTGCGCGAGCGCATGCGCCAATCGCCGCTGATGGACGCACCGCGCTTTACCCGGCACGTCGAGGACGCTTACCGTGCCATGTGGCAGCGCTGGTGCGCCGCAACCGGAGGGTAATCCATGGCAGCAATCGTGGAAACATTTGCCCTGGCGTTGCGGCATTTTCAAGCCGGCAGCTTTTACCAGGCGGAGCAACTTTTCCGCCAAATCCTCCAGGTCGATTCCGCGCACGCGGAGGCGTGGTGTTATCTCGGCGCCGCGTGCCACGCGCAGGGAGCCCTGGCGGAAGCGGAAAACCACTATCGCCAGACCGTGCAAGTCATGCCCAGCCATCCCATCGCCTACAATTGCCTCGGGATTGTGCTGTACGAGCAAGGCAAGTTTGCCCTGGCCGTCCCCAGCTTTCAGCAAGCCAGCCGCTGGAATCCGGGCAACGCGGAGATCCACAACAATCTGGGAGCAGCCCTTTGCCAATCCGGAAATGCGGCGGAGGCGATTGCCAGTCATCAGCAGGCCTTGCGGCTCAAGCCCGGCTATGCGGAAGCACATTACAACCTTGGATTGGCCTTGAGAATGCAGGGACGAGATCAGGCGGCGATCGAGCAATTTCAGCAAGCCTTGCGTTTCAAGCCGTCCTATCCCGAGGCCCTCAACGACCTTGGCACCGCCCTGGCCGCGACGGGCAATGCCCTCCAGGCGATCCATTGCTATCGGCAAGCGCTCGGAATGCGACCCGATTTCGCGGCAGCCCACTACAATTTGGGCGTGGCCTTGCAGAACCTCAGCAAGTTCGACGAGGCGGCGGCTTGTTATCGGCAAGCATTGACTTTGCAGCCGAGCCATTTTGATGCCCGCAACAACCTTGGCAATACTCTGATGAGCCTTGGCCAGCTGAATGACGCGATGGGCTGCTTTCGCCAGGCCTTGCAGCTAAACCCCGATCAAGCTCGGCTGCATAGCAATCTGCTTTATACAATGCATTTCTGCTCCGACGCCGACGCCTGCACGATCCGCCGGGAACACGACCGCTGGAATCAGCAGCATGCCCAACCGCTAGCCAAATTGATAAAATCTCATGCCAACGATCATTTGTCGCCCCTCCAGCGACGGTTGCGGATTGGCTATGTATCACCCGATTTTCACTGGCATCCGGTGGGACGGTTCATCCTGCCGCTGCTCGAAACCCACGACCGCGCGGGATTCGAGGTCTTCTGCTACGCCTCGCAAAACGTGGAGGACGCGGTCACCGCTGCTTGCCGCGCCCAGGCCGACGTATGGCGGGCCGTCGGCAACCTTACCGACGAACAGCTTGCGGAGCAAATTCGCCACGACCGGATCGACATCCTGGTGGATTTGACCATGCATATGTCGAACAACCGCATGCTGATGTTCGCACGCAAACCGGCCCCCGTACAGGTGACTTATTTGGCGTATTGCAGCACCACGGGTCTGGGCACGATGGATTATCGCCTGACCGATCCATACTTGGATCCACCCGGCACTGACGAGCGGATTTATTCCGAGCGCACCATTTATCTTCCAGAGACCTACTGGTGCTATCGGCAGGCGGACGACGCACCCGATGGGGGACCGTTGCCGGCGCTGGAAAATAGGTGCGTTACCTTCGGTTGTCTGAATAACTCTGCCAAGGTAACGCCGCCGACCCTAAAGGCGTGGAGCATCTTGCTCAAAGCTTTGCCGACGGCCCGGCTGCTGCTTCACGCTCATCCCGGCAGCCACCGCAAACGCGTGCGGGATTTCTTCGTCCACCACGAGATTTCAGCCGACCGCGTCACATTTGTCGATTACTTGCCAAGCCTGGATTACTTCCGCGTTCACCATCGCATCGACATTTGCCTCGATCCGTACCCTTATGCCGGCGGCACCACGACCTGCGACGCGCTGTGGATGGGCGTGCCCGTGGTCAGCCTGGCGGGAAACAGGGCGGTCGGTCGCGGCGGTTTGAGCATTCTGTCCAACATCGGCCTGAAAGACCTTGTGGCCAATAGTCCAGAGCAATACATCGACATCGCCGTTCAACTGGCCCGCGATTTGCCCCGGCTGACGTTGTTGCGGTCAAGCTTGCGTGAGCGCATGCGGCAATCGCCTCTCATGGACGCACCGCGTCTTACCAGGCATGTCGAGGCCGCTTATCGCGGTATGTGGCAGCGCCGGTGCTGCCGAAAAAGGTGGCGTCATGACAAGCATCGCTGAGCTTTTCGCCCTGGGCGTGCAGCATCATCAAGCCGGCAACATCGCCTATGCCGAGCAGATTTATCGGCAGGTGATCGAGGCGGATCCTGGCCACGTCGATGCCTATAGCAAGCTAGGCAATGTGTTTTTCTTGCAGGGCCGATTCGACACGGCCGTCAATTGCTACCAGCGGGTGCTTCTTTTGAAGCCTGACAACGCTCAGGCCTGCTACAACCTCGGCCTGGCACAGCAGCGTCAGGGCAAAGGAGAGGATGCCGTCGCCAGCTATCGCCAGGCCGTCAAAATCCAGCCTGGCCTTTGCGTGGCCTGGAACAATCTCGGCATCGCCCTGAAAAGCATCGGCAAACTGGATGAGGCCATCGAGTGCTACCGCCACGTTTTGCGGCTCAAGCCGGATTATGGCGAAGTTCACGCCAATCTTGGCAATGCCCTGGCGGAGCAAAAACACCTGGCCGAGGCGCTCAAAAGCTACCGGCAGGCTCTGCGCTGGCGGCCCAACGATCCCGACACCTTCTACAACATGGGCATCGCGCTGGGCCTCGAAGGCCAATTCGAGGAAGCCCGCGCGGCCTTGCAACGGGCCGTGCAGCTCCAACCCAATCACGTCGAGTCCTATTACAATCTTGGCATTCTCTACCAGGAACGCGGCAAAATGGATGAGGCGCTGACATGCTACGATCAGGCCTTGCAGCGCGATCCCGGCCATGGCGCCTCGCACCTTAACCGGGCGTTGATTTGGTTGCTGCGCGGCGATTGGCAGCGGGGCTGGGCCGAGTACGAATGGCGCTGGACCCAGCCTGGCTTCCAAAGACACCCCTGCCCGCAACCGCAATGGAACGGCTCCTCCCTGGCGGGCAAGACCATCCTCCTTTATGCCGAGCAAGGCCTCGGTGACACGCTTAATTTTGTCCGCTATGTGCCGGTGGTGAAGAAGCTGGCAGGCAAAGTCATCCTCGAATCCCAGCCGGCGCTCATGCAGCTCATGGCCAAGATTCCAGGGGTCGATCAGCTGATCGTGCGTGGGACGGACCTGCCGCCGTTTCACGTGCATGCGCCGCTGCTCAGCCTTCCCGGAGTTTTCAGGACCACGCCTGACAAGGTTCTGGCTGACGTTCCCTACCTTCATGCGGAGCCCGCACTGGTGGAACACTGGCGAAAGGAACTCTCCCAATTGGAGGGCGAGGGCGAGGGCGGCCGACGACGCCGTATAGGCATCGCCTGGCAGGGCAATCCGACGCATCCGCTGAACCACTATCGTTCCATTCCGCTGGTGAAGTTTGCCCGCGTCGCGGCCATTCCCGGCGTCCAGCTTATCAGCCTCCAGAAGGGACCTGGAAACGCGCAGTTGCACGAGTTGAACGGGCAGTTTTCCGTGCTCGACCTGGAAAGCCGGCTGGGCGATGAGTCGCAATCATTTATGAACCTCGCCGCGGTGATGAAAAACCTGGATTTGGTAATCTCCTGCGACACGGCCATTGCTCATCTCGCTGGGGGCCTGGGTGTGCCGGTGTGGGTCGCTCTGCCGTTGGTTCCCGACTGGCGCTGGTTGTTGCAGCGCGAGGACAGTCCGTGGTATCCTACGATGCGCCTTTTTCGCCAGACCAAGCAAAACGATTGGGATGATGTGTTTGATCGAATGGTGCAGGCAGTAGGTCCCGTTTGCCGAACGGGAACTGGGCGCAGTAGGTCCCGTTTGCCGGATGGGACTCGGAGCGCGGTCAGGTCCCGCCCGGCAGGCGGGACCTACTTGGAGCCAACCCCGTTTGCCGGATGGGACTCGGAGCGCGGTCAGGTCCCGCCCGGCAGGCGGGACCTACTTGGAGCCAACCCCGTTTGCCGGATGGGACTCGGAGCGCGGTCAGGTCCCGCCCGGCAGGCGGGACCTACTTGGAGCCAACGTCGTAATGCCCACAGCCGCTGATTTATGTGGTGCGGAGGCACAGGCCTGCCTGCGCACGGGTCTGGCGTTGGCTGAGCGCGGCATGCTGGCCGAGGCCGCGGCGTCTTTCCGCCGCGCGGCGCTGCTGAAGCCCGACGATGCCGACGCCCGCAATTACCTGGGAAACATGCTGTATCTGCAGCGCCAGTACCAGGAGGCGATCTTGCAGTATCGGGAAGTGCTCCGCCTGCAGCCGCAATCCGCCGAGGCCCATTACAACCTTGCCAACGTCTTCAAGCAATTACGGAGAGCCGACGAGGCCATCCATTACTACCGCGAAGCCTTGCGGCTGCGGCCCGATTTGCCGGAAGCTCACAACAACCTGGGAATCTCCCTCAAGCGGCAGGGCAGGCTCGACGAGGCGATGCGCTGTTATGAGCAGGCGGTGCGCCTTAGGCCCAACTTTCCGGATGCGTTCGTCAATATAGGCAACGTGCATGGCGAACGCGGCCTGCACGACCAGGCCATGTTGTGTTACGAACAAGCACTGCGGCTGAACCCCCATCATGCCGACACGCATTTCAACCGCGCCACCCTCTGGCTCACGCTGGGCGACTGGGCGCGAGGCTGGCGCGAATATGAGTGGCGTTGGCGAACGAACGAATGCGCGGCGTACACATTCCATCAGCCGCGTTGGGACGGCTCAGCCCTGAACGGCAGGACGTTGCTGGTAGCGACTGAACAGGGAATGGGGGATACCTTGCAGTTCATTCGCTACGTGCCAGTGCTGCGCCGCCTGGGCAACCGCGTGATTGTGCAATGTCAGCCGCCGCTGCGCGGTTTGCTGGCGGCGAGCCTGGGAGCCGACAGCGTGGCGGCACAGGGCGAGCCGCTGCCGCACTTCGACACCTACATACCGCTGCTGACTCTGCCGGCGATTTTCGGCACCACCGTGAGCAATCTCCCCGCCCAGGTTCCCTACTTGAAGGTGGATGGCGGACTGGTCAGCAATTGGGCGAGCGTGCTGGATAGCCTCAGGCCGAAAGGCTCCGATAGACCCTCGCTTCGCATCGGCATCGCCTGGCAAGGCAACCCCGACCATCTCGGCGACCATCAAAGGTCTTTTCCGCTGCAGCATTTCGCCCCGTTGGCGCATGTGCCGGGCGTCGATCTGATCAGCCTCCAAAAGGGCTTTGGCACGGACCAGATTCCCACCGTGCAAAGCCAATTCCCAGTGCTCGATCTGGAAAGCCGGCTCGGCCCCGATAGCGAATCGCTGATGAGCATCGCCGCGATCATGAAGAACCTGGACCTGGTGATCTCCTGCGATACCGCCATCGCCCACGTGGCGGCAGCATTGGGCGTGCGCGTTTGGGTGCCGCTTCCGAAGGCGCCGGACTGGCGATGGATGCTGGATCGAGAGGACAGCCCGTGGTATCCGACGCTTCGTCTGTACCGCCAGACGATTTATGGGCAATGGGAACACGTATTTCTGCGCATGGCAGAGGACTTGAAAAAATTGGCCGCGGAGCAAACCACCACCGCCGAAACACACGGCAACCAAGGCCTCGCTTGTGCCGAGGCGGGCAAGCTCCACGAGGCCGAGACGCATTTTCGCCAGGCCTTGAAGCTCAACCCCGATTATGCCAAGGTCCATAACAACTTCGGCAACACTCTCGTCCAGCTGGGCAGACGAGGCGAGGCTCAATTCCATTACCGCGAAGCATTACGACTGCGGCCGGATTATCCGCAAGCCCATTCCAACCTGGGCAACCTCTTGAATTTGGAAGGCTATCCAGAGGATGCCGAAACGCACTGCCGGACCGCACTGCGCAGCGCAAGCGATTTTGTTCAGGCCTACCACAATCTCGGTGTGGCCCTGCTCATCCAGGGAAAACTCGACCAGGCCCTGGAGCAGTTCGAGCAGGTGCTCCGCTGCCGGCCGGATGCCCCCGAGGCGCATTTGAGCCGGGCCTTGGTGTGGATGCTGCAAGGCGACTACGAACGCGGTTTGGCGGGTTACGAGTGGCGCTGGAAGCAGCCCGGCGCGCCCAACAGAAACCTCTCCCAGCCGCTTTGGGATGGGTCAAATTTGGACGGCCGCACCATCCTGCTTTATGCGGAGCAGGGGTTGGGCGACACGATTCAGTTCATTCGCTATGCGGCCCTGGTGAAAAACCGCGGCGGCACCGTGATCGTGGAATGCCAACCCGCATTGCGCGAAATTCTGACGAGCCCCAGGCATTGATCGCGTATTGCCCCTGGGCATGGCCTTGCCGCCTCTGGACGTGCAGGCCCCCTTGATGAGCCTGCCGAGCATTTTTCACACCAAGATCGATACCATTCCAGCTGCAATTCCGTATCTCCAGGCCAATCCCGAGTTGGTGGAGCGCTGGCGGCGAAAAATAATTCCGCTCGGCGGATTCAAGATCGGCATCGTCTGGCAAGGCCGCCCGGAGCAGCCCTACGATCGCTATCGCTCAATCCCCCTGGCGAATTTCGCGCCGCTGGCGCGCCTGCCTGGCGTGCGGCTGATCAGCCTGCAAAAAGGGCAGGGCAGGGAGCAATTGCCCGGTATTTCCGGCAAATTTGCGGTGCACGAGCTGGCCGACTGGGAGGACGAGCCCGACGGCGCATTCATGAATGCGGCGGCCATCATCCGCAACCTGGACCTGGTTATTTCCTGCGACACCTCGGTAGCCCACCTGGCCGGGGCGCTCGGTGCTCCGCTATTTGTCGCTCTGCCTTTGGTCCCAGATTGGCGTTGGCTATTGCATCGCGAGGGCAGTCCCTGGTATACTAGCGCGTTCCTTTTTAGAAAAACGCTGCTGCATGACTGGGAAGGCGTCTTTGAACGGATTGCCGAAAGAGTGCATTCTCTTTTGGTGCTGCCCGGACGCTAACACGAGCGTGAAGAAAAACGATACCAACCCGAAGCGCCAGCGAGGGATACTCTGCTGCCTCGCTTACGCTTCGGGTTAGTGTGGCTTTTCTCCGCGCACGTCTGATCATCGCACTTGTTCAGTTGAATTCCCCCCTCTCTCCTCTTCCCAGGGGGGGAAAAAAACTGAGGTGCGCTATGGCCACACCCTTAGAGGCGTTGGCTTTGGCGTGGAGATTCCACGAAGCCGGCGGATTCGCGTCCGCCGAGCAACTTTACCGGCAAGTGCTCGAGCAGGAGCCCACGCATATTGATGCCTGGTGCTGCCTGGCGGGCGCGTGTCAGGCGCAGGGCAAACTCGCTCAGGCCGAGGCGGGGTACCGCCGCGCCGCCGAGTTGGCGCCGGACAATGCCGGCATTCAAAACAACCTGGGGATCATCCTGGGCCAGCAAGGAAAACATGCCGAGGCCGAGGCTGTCTTTCAGCAAGTCTTGCAGCTGTCGGCGGACCATGTCGATGCTCTCAACAACCTTGCCCTCGTGCAAAAAAAACAGGGAAAGCTTGCGGAAGCGGCCAAGCATCTGCACCAGGCCACTCGCCTGCGGCCGGATCACGCCGAGACGCACAACACGCTTGGCAATGTTTTCCTGGACCAAGGCAGATATGACGACGCCATTGCCTGCTACCACAATGCCTTGCAGGTGAAGCCGGGTTTTGCCGAAGCTCACTGCAATCTCGGCTGTGCCTTGCATTGCCAGGGCAAGCTCGACGACGCATTGGCCCATCACGAGCGGGCGCTCCACTTCAAAACGGATTTCGCGGAAGCGCACTGGAACCGCGCGCTGCTCTGGCTGCTGCGCGGCGATTTCGAGCGTGGTTGGCCTGAGTACGAGTGGCGCTGGCGGCGCCGCTGCCAGAGCACGGTGCCGTTCAAGCAACCGGCATGGGACGGCTCCCCGTTGGAGGGCCGAACCATTTTGATCCACGCCGAGCAAGGTCTGGGCGACAGCATCCAGTTTGTCCGCTATATGCCGCTGGTCAAGCAGCGCGGCGGCAAGGTGATCGTCGAGATGTCAGCAGGCCGTGGCGGGCCTGTTTGCCAATTTTCCGGGCATCGACCAACTGGTGCACGAGAATGAGCCGCTGCCGGCTTTCGACGTCTTTGCGCTGCTGCTCAGCTTGCCCGGCATATTTCAGACCAACCTCGACCGCATCCCGAGCGCGACGCCTTACCTGGATGCTGACGCCAGCCTGGTGTCACATTGGCGGTGGCAGTTGGGGCAGCAGGGATTCAAGGTCGGCATTGCCTGGCACGGTTGCCCAACACATGGCGGCAACCGCAATCGCTCCATACCCCTGGCACGCTTTGCGCTTTGGCCAACATCCCCGGCGTTCGACTCATCAGTCTGCAAAGAGGCACGGGTTGCGAGGAGCTGCGCACGCTGCCTGATCCGTTCCCGGTCGTCGACCTCGAGAGCCAGCTCGGCGACTGCTCCATGTCGCTGGCCAACATCGCGGCGATTATCAAGAATATGGATCTGGTGATCACCTGCGACACCGCGGTAGCTCACCTGGCCGGGGCCCTCGGAATCAGGGTGTGGACTGCGCTGGCGCATATTCCGGATTGGCGTTGGCTATTGGACCGTGAGGACAGTCCCTGGTATCCTACCATGCGTCTGTTTCGTCAAACGTGCCGGGGAAATTGGGTTGACGTTTTCGAGCGCATGGCCGGCGAACTGCAAAAACAGGCAATATTTGCCAAGCCCGCAACGGCTATTCAATCATGTCCACTATCGCCGATATGTTTGGATTAGCGCCTCCGCAATCACCAGGCGGGCAACCTGGCAATTGCGGAGCAGATTTACAGGCAGATCCTGCAGGCTGATGACCGCCATGCCGACGCCCATCATCTTCTGGGAGTGGTCGCCTACCAGAGCGGCCATCCGCGGCAGGCAGTCGAGTTGATAACCCATGCCCTCGGCTTGAAGCCGTCAACCGCCGTCTACCATTTCAACCTCGGCGCCGCCCAGGCAGCTCTCGGCCAGCTGGACGAGGCGATCGCCAACTATCGGCTGGCATTGCGGCTGCAAGCAGATTTCCCGGAAGTCCACAACAACCTCGGCAACGCTCTTTGCCGGCAGGATAAACTCGACGAAGCCCTTACCCACCTGCAAGAAACCGCTCGGGTCCGCCCCAACGACGCGGAAACTCACAACAATCTTGGCATCGCGTGGCACCGGCAGGGCGCTTTCGACAAAGCCATGGTGCACTACAACCTGGCGGTGGAATTTAAGCCAAATTATGACGAAGCCCACTGGAACCGGGCGCTGCTCTTGCTGACGCTCGGCGATTTCCAGCGCGGTTGGCCGGAATATGAATGGCGCTGGACGCAGCCGAGATTCAAGGCACGCGGACTTGCGCAGCCGCTTTGGGACGGCTCGCCGTTGGCCGGGCGCACGATTTTTGTTTACGCCGAGCAAGGCATCGGCGACACGCTCCAGTTCATCCGCTACGCCAGCCTGATCAAGGAGCGCGGCGGCAAGGTGGTGTTTGAATGCCAGCCTTCGCTGCCGCGTCTGCTGGCCGGCGCTATGGGCATCGACCACCTGTTGGCCATCGGCGCTCCACTACCGGCGTTTGACGTGCAGGCCCCGCTGCTCAGCCTTCCTGGCATCTTTCACGCGAACCTGGAGAACATTCCACAGTCGGTGCCGTACCTGCAAGCCGAGGCTGAGCTCATTGAACATTGGCGGCAAAAACTGCAAGCCGTGCCGGGCTGCCGAATCGGCATTGTGTGGCAGGGCAACCCTGAAAACCCCCACGACAAACCCCGGTCCATCCCGCTGGATTGCTTTGCGAAACTTGCCGCAGTCCCGGGCGTTCAGCTCATCAGTTTGCAGTGCGGGCCAGGAACGGACCAAATGCGAGGCCGCGCCGCGGACTTCCCGTTGCTCGATCTCACACCGGATCTGGGCGAGGGCGGCGATTCGCTTGCCAACATCGCGGCGATTATACACAACGTCGATCTGGTGATCTCCTGCGACACCGCCATCGCCCACCTCGCCGGGGCGATGGGAAGGCCAGTATGGGTGGCGCTGCCGTTTGTCCCCGACTGGCGCTGGCTGCTTGGACGCGAGGATAGTCTCTGGTATCCTACACTACGCCTGTTCCGCCAAACCTCGCGCGGCAATTGGCAAGACGTTTTCGAGCCGCATTGAAAAAGAGGTCAATAGAACAATAAACAATGTCCACCGTCGCGGATGTGTTTGATCTGGCGCTTCGCAATCATCAGGCGGGCCAATTTGCGTTCGCCGAGCAGCTCTATCGGCAAGTCCTCATTGCCAACCCGCGCCATGCCGATGCCCAGCACCTCCTGGGTGTGGTTTGCCACCAGACAGGCCGCTCCGAGCAAGCGGTTGAGCTGATTAGCCATGCATTGCAGTCCAAGCCCTCCGTGGCCTTTTACCACCTCAACCTGGGTGCCGCCCTGGCAGCGCTTGACCGCCATGACGAGGCGATAACATGCTATGAGCAAGCCCTGCGGCTGCGGCCGGACATCCCGGAAGTGCACAACAACCTTGGCAACGCACTGTCCCACCAGGGCCGGCTGACCGAGGCCGTCGCCCATTTGCAGGAAGCGGTGCGACTGCGGCCCGATTACGCCGAAGCCTTTAGCAACATGGCCACGCTGCTGTGCGACCGCGGCCGCTACGACGAAGCCCTCCATTGGTCCAGTCAGGCGCTGCGGCTGCGCCAGACTATCAGGAGGCGCTCAACAACCTGGCTTCCGCTTATCTTGGCCTCGAGCGCTTCGACGACGCCATACGCTGCTGCCAGAATGCATTGCAGGTCGGGCCCGATAAGGCGCAGACGTACAATGGCCTGGGAACGATCTTCGCCCGGCAAGACAGGACCCACGACGCGATTCGATGCTACCAGGAGGCGTTGCGGCTAAAGCCTGACTATGCGGAAGTGCACAACAACCTGGGCACGGTTTTCGAGCAGCAGGGCAAACTCGAAGAAGCCTTTGCTTGCTATCAGCAGGCCGTTCGGGTCAAGCCGACCTACGCGGAGGCGATCAACAACCTTGGTTTCATCGCCTACGGCCGCAACAACCTGGACGAAGCCATGAGGCATTATGACACAGCGCTGCGTCTCAAACCCGCCTTGGGCGTGGCTCGCTCGAACCGATCCATCCTGCTCTTGCTGCACGGCGATTTCGTCAATGGCTGGGCCGATTACGAAGCGCGTTTGACGGTGCCAAGGCTGCCGCGGCGAACCTTCCCGCAGCCGCGCTGGGATGGCTCTCGCCTCGATGGCCGAACCATCCTGCTCCATGCGGAGCAAGGGTTAGGCGACACCTTGCAGTTCATCCGTTACGCGCCGCTTGTTCACGGCCAGGGCGGCAAGGTCGTGGTTGAATGCCAACCTCCGCTGCTGCGGCTGCTGACCGGCGCACGGGGCATCGATCAACTCGTGGCCACCGGCACGCCACTGCCGCCGTTTGACGTACAGTCGCCGCTGCCCAGTCTCCCGGGCATATTTCGCGCTACTCTCGAAACCCTCCCCAATGAAATGCCGTACCTGCAAGCCGAGGCCAAGCTGGTAGCACATTGGCGTCAAGAGCTGCAATCGCTGCGGGGTTGGCGCGTCGGCATAGCTTGGCAGGGCAACCCCGCGAACCTGCGTGACAAGCCGCGCTCCTTCCCACTGCGTTGTTTTGCAAAAATCGCCGCGATTGATGGTGTTCAACTCATCAGCCTTCAGTATGGACCAGGCACCGATCAACTAGCGGCTCTGAATGGTGAATTCCCGGTGGTAAACCTCACCAACCGCCTGGGCGAGGGCGAGGGCGAGGGCGAGGGCTGCGACTCGTTCGCCAACATCGCGGCGATCATGGCAAATCTCGATCTGGTGATGTCCTGCGATACGTCCATCGCCCACCTCGCCGGAGCGCTGGGGCGGAACGTATGGGTCCCATTGCCGGTCGTCCCCGACTGGCGTTGGCTGCTCGGGCGCGAGGACAGCCCGTGGTATCCTACCATGCGTTTGTTCCGTCAAACGTCGGATGGAAACTGGCCCGACGTTTTCGAGCGCATGGCCGCAGCGCTTCGCTCCCTTGTAACAGAGGGCAAACCATGAAGCCGATCCTGGTGGAAATCGCTCCCGGCGAGCTGCTCGACAAGATCACCATTCTGCGGATCAAGCGGGAGCGCATGACGCAGCCGGACAAGCTGCGCAGCGTTGAGGTCGAGCTGGCGATCCTGGAGGCCGCCCGCGCGAGGCCGTGCCGTCGTCCGAGAAATTGGACCGGCTGACCGCGGAACTAAAGGCCGTGAATGAGGCGTTGTGGGTGATCGAAGACGAGATCCGTTTGTGCGAACGAGCGAGCGATTTCGGGCCGCGGTTCGTCGAACTTGCCCGGTCAGTTTACTTGCAAAATGACCAGCGCAGCGTGCTGAAGCGGCAGATCAACGAATTGCTGGGGTCGAGAATCGTGGAGGAGAAGAGCTACGCGCGGTATGACAATCTGCCTAAGGCGTGAAGCGGCCATGATAAAAAAACCACGGATTGCACGGATAACACGGATCAAAGAGAAGCAAACTCCTTGCATTTCTATCCGGGGTCTCCGTGCAATCCGTGGTTTTATTCTTTTTTACAAACCGTTTCGCTAACCCATTCGTCTGCAGGTTAGAGCGGTAGCCACCAATCCCCGAGTTTGGAGAGACGCCATGAAACGCCTTGCCATGTCCTGCATGTTTGCCAGCCTCATCGCGCTGCCTGGCAGCGGCGGCCTCTGTTCCGCTCAGCCCCCCGCCAAGCTCAGCCCCGAAACCGCCGATCTGGTCAAGGGTAATACCGCCTTCGCCCTTGACCTGTACGGCAAGGTCAACCAGAACGACGGCAACCTCTTCTTTTCGCCCTACAGCATCTCGACGGCCCTGGCGATGACCTACGCCGGCGCTCGCGGCACAACCGCCGACGAAATGGCCCGGACGCTGCACTTTCCGCACGATCAGAGCAATTTGCCCCGGGTCTATGCCGATCTGATCAACGGCATCAACGGCAAAACCGCCAAACGCCAATTTGAGCTGACGACCGCGAATCGGCTGTGGGGCCAGCAAGGTTACACTTTCGATCCCAGTTTTCTCAAGCTGACCCAGGAGCATTATGGCGCCGGTCTGAAGGAAGTCGATTTTGCCAAGGCCACGGAGCAAGCTCGCCAAACCATCAATGACTGGGTAACCGAGGAAACCAAGCAAAAAATCAAGGAACTCATTAAGCCTAGGCAGCTTACAAACAGCACTCGCCTGGTGCTGACCAACGCCATCTACTTCAAGGCCGCCTGGGCCGAGCCATTCCACGCAAAGGCAACAATTCCGGCCGAATTCAAGGTGACATCCACCAAGGCCATTGCCGATGTGCCGCTGATGCGCAGAACATCGCAAACGAGTTATTACGACGGCGACTCCGTGCAGGTCCTGGCCTTGCCGTATCTAAAAAACGAATTGTCAATGATCGTCCTGCTTCCGAAGCAGGTTGACGGACTGGCGGAACTCGAGAAATCGCTCACAGCGTCGCCTGCGTACCTCGCCAACTTGCTGGCCAAGACGAGCAGTACGCGCGTTGCAGTAACCCTACCGAAGTTCAAAATGACGAGTGCGTTTCAGCTCCGTAAGGAATTAATCGACCTGGGTATGCCGACCGCTTTTCAGACGGGCAAAGCCGATTTCAGCGGCATCGCGACACGTGAACCATTGGCCCTCGGGTTTGTGATCCACCAAGCGTTTGTGGATGTGGATGAAGCCGGCACCGAGGCCGCGGCGGCCACGGCAGTCGGCTCCTTTAGTGGCGCTGCCAAGTCCCTGCCACCTCCCGAATTCCGCGCCGACCATCCGTTTCTGTTCCTGATCCAGGAAAACCAAAGCGGCAGCATCCTGTTCATGGGGCGGTTGATGAATCCAAAGGCTTGAGGCACCACCGCTTCCACATTTCGCGGTAGGCTGCCTCGACGTTGCGGGCAAAACGCGGCGCATCCATTAGTGGTGAAGCTCGCATCCGGTCGCGCATAGTCGCCCGAAGCTCGCTCAAGCGGGACAGATCTTGAGCCAAGTCGGCGGCAATGCGGACGTATTGCTCGCCATCGCTCGCCACCAACTCGGGTAAACCAATGTTCGACAAGATGCTCACGCCTCCCCGGCCCAAGGCGGTTTGTCCCGCCAGGGTCACCACCGGCACGCCCATCCAAAGCGCGTTGAATGTCGTCGTGCCTCCGCTCCAGGGAAACGAGTCCAAAGCAATATCGATCTGCCCGAAAGCAGCGAGATACTCCGCCAATGCCATTTTTTTTACAAATGTGATCCGATCAGGCGAGATATTCCGCTGATCAAAAAAGTTGGATGCGCGCTGCTGGTGTTTGGCGAGGTGGGCATGTAGCAGCAATCGCGACTGCGGCTGCGCCCGCAGCAATTCACTCCAGACTGCCAATGTTGCCCCGGTCACCTTGGAAGGTTTGTTCAAGGATCCGAAGGTGACATAGCCATTTGTGAAGGCCGGCAGTTCCTTGACGCACTTAGCCTCATCTACCGGCTGAAAGCACCAGAAGGTCTCAGGCAGATAGATCGATTGCTCCACATAGTATTGATTGATTGATTGATTGATTGATTGATTGATTGATTGATTGATTGAGTTGGCCCGGCGGATCCAAATACGGATCGGTCAGCCTGTAATCCATCGCACTAAGTCCGGTTGTCCCACAGTAGGCAAGGTATGCGACCTGCACGGGAGCAGGCTTGCGGGCAAACACCAGCAAACGGTTGTCGTCGGTGTGCATTGTTAGGTCGACGAGAATATCGATCTGGTCCTGGCGAACTAAATCGGCGACATGGTGATCGGAATAGCCGAGCACGTTTCGCCACACATCGGCGTGGCCGCGGCAACGATCAGTGATCCTGTCTGGGACCGCCACCGAAGAATAGCAGTAGATTTGAAAGGTCTCGTGGTTGTGCGACTGCAGCAGGGGGAGCACAAATCGCCCCACTGGATGCAAGTAAAAATCTGGGGACACATAGCCAATGCGCAAGCGACGATCACGGCGGCGGTCGTTGGGATGAGCTTGGACGAACTTGGCCAACGGTGCGGCGTGGATTTCGTTCCAACGACGGAGATCCTCGGGGAATGATTGACCCTCACAGCCGGGGGAGAAGATTTGAACGCAGACCAGATTACTGTGCACTTGGGCAAGGTCCGGTCTGAGTTCCAATGCCCGGCGGAAACAAGCCAGGGCTTCGTCCACCTCTCCCAGGCCCTTTAGCACGATACCCAGGTTGTTGTGCACTTCAGCATTACTGGCGTTCAGCTCCAACGCACGACGATAATGCAGGGTGGCACCGTCCCATTCCCCTTGCCACTGCAGAGCGAGGCCAAGATTGGCATGGGCCTCGGCAAGATCGGGTTTCATCTGCAACGCCTGGCGAAGGTGGCGTTCCGCTTCCTCTGGTTTGGATTGGCGGAGCAATGTAGTGCCCAAATTGGCGTGCGCTTGGGAGGAGCCCGGCTTGAGGTGCAACACCTGACGGTGATGGACCACCGCCTCGTCGAGTTGGTTCAGGTCCCTGAGAGCCAAGCCGAGGTTTGTGTGCGCTCGGCGAAATCAGGCCGCACCCGGAGAGCCTCGCGGTGATGAGAGACCGCTTCTTCCAGCTTGCCTTGCTTGAGGAGCGCGCACCCCAGGTTGGTATGGGCCTCGGCGAGATCAGGTTTCAATTGCAATGCCTGCCGATGGTGGGCCACGGCCTCGTCAAGCAAGCCGTGCAGTTGCAGGGCAATGCCGAGATTGGTATGGGCCTCGGCGTGCTCGGGCTGCAACTGCACGGCCTGGCGGTAATGCCCCACGGCCTCATCCAACCGGCCGTCGAGCATCAATGCATGCCCCAGATGGAGGTGGGCGGCGGCAAACTGAGGCTTGATCTGCAAGACCAGCCGAAATTGCTCCGCCGCCTCGTCCAGCAGTCCTTGGCTGGCAAGTGCGCGAGCAAGGTTGAAACGCACTGCCGTATTGGTTTGATCGACCTGAAGCACTTGACGGTAGAGCTGCTCGGCGGCTTGCAGGCGGCCGCTTTGGTGATATTGAGTCGCGACGGCGATTGCATCTGAAGTGGTGGCCATGAGGTGTATTATGCCTGTGGGTGGCGTGGGATTCAAGCGCGTCGATGGTGGGCGACACACCCAGACACAATCACCTTCCACGCCGAAGTAGCTCCCGCCTGCCGGGCGGGACCTCAACCACGCTTCGATTTGAAAACACACGCTAGTAGCTCCCGCCTGCCGGGCGGGACCTTTTTTTGGCCCTGAATATCCGATTTTCTTTGCGGGTTGCCTTTTTGCGCGTTGTCAGGTCCCGCCCGGCAGGCAGGACCTACCACATGACCCGTATGGCCAATCGGCGGCTCGCTGAACCAATTTCGCCTTCACTGGATTTTCGCGGATGTAACCGGCAGTTTTCTCATCTTCCTCGTCGGAACGGGACCAATGATCGAACCACTCGCGTTGCCAGAAACGCTCATCGTCCGTGGAGAGAATCTTGGCGGCTTGATGTCCTGTCCAGCGTTTGAAGTCTTCCAGTGTTTCACGCAAGCCTTGATCGCCGATCTCACCGAACAAATGCAGATGCGTGGGCATCACCACGAACTCAAATATGTCCCAAACGCCGCGTTTTTTGCGGTGTTCGATCGCCTCCATCACCATGGCCGCAATGTCAGGGTGCCGCAGTTTTGGATTCCACTCGGCTCGGTCCAGCCATTCCTCCATTTCGCGAAAGATCGCGCGTTGATGAGCTAACCACTCCGGACAAGTCCTATCGTCCATTGCGCAGCTTGCTCCGCCATTGCCATCAATCGTTTCCGGCCTTCCGCGGGATTGCGCCCGCGAGATGAATGGTGATGAAATACCGGCCATCCTCCACTTCCCAATGTGGAAGGCGCCCAGTCCAAAACGACACTGTTTTCGGTTTGCGAGTCATTGCTCAACGCCCTCGGGCTCCTCGAAAGACATCCTAGCAAAGGATTTGGTAAGCAGTAGGTACCGCCTGCCGGGCGGGACCTTTTTTTGACCTGAATATCCGATTCTCTTTGGGGGTTGCCTTTTTTTGCGCGGCATCAGGTCCCGCCCGGCAGGCGGGACCTACTTGACACTGTCCTCGTAGGTCCCGCCTGCCGGGCGGGACCTTTTTTTGACCTGAATATCCATTTTTCTTTGGGGGTTGCCTTTTTTTGCGCGGCATCAGGTCCCGCCCGGCAGGCGGGACCTACTTGACACTGTCCTCGTAGGTCCCGCCTGCCGGGCGGGACCTTTTTTTGACCTGATTATCCGATTCTCTTTGGGGGTTGCCTTTTTTTGCGCGGCATCAGGTCCCGCCCGGCAGGCGGGACCTACTTGACACTGTCCTCGTAGGTCCCGCCTGCCGGGCGGGACCTTTTTTTGACCTGATTATCCGTTTTTCTTTGGGGGTTGCCTTTTTTTGCGCGGCATCAGGTCCCGCCCGGCAGGCGGGACCTACTTGACACTGTCCTCGTAGGTCCCGCCTGCCGGGCGGGACCTTTTTTTGACCTGATTATCCGATTCTCTTTGGGGGTTGCCTTTTTTTGCGCGGCATCAGGTCCCGCCCGGCAGGCGGGACCTACGAGGACAGACCACTGCATCAGTATCCTGGCGTCCCCAACAAAACCGTCGGCACCCAGTTCTCTTCGCGAGCGCTTGTCAACCCCGGGTTAATCCCCACAAACGGCTGCATGGCCGCCACGCTGCCGTCACGGAACAACACGTAGACCATGCCGCCATGGCGCAGCGCGCAATTGGCGCCCATGAAACCGACGGACAGGTAATAGGCCATGCCAATCTGGTGCAGGTTGATGGCGCAATGCATAGGCCAATCAAGACGCCAATAATGGCGATCACGACCAGCACTTCGATCAGAGACATGCCGGTGCGCATTTGGAGCTTGAAATCGCGGGAACTTGTTTTGTGCCGCAAGACAACACGCTTTCTACATTGCAGGTTACTTGGATCGCGGGCTCACTTCTTTCAAATCCCAAACCAATATGGTCGTATCTTCCAGCGCCGTGACCAGCAGACGATTGTCGGGCGAAAAGGCCAGCCGGTGAACGGGGGCAGGTAGCTTGTCCAATTTCTGGCGGGTTTTGACGACGGCCATTTCCACCAATACCGCACTCGTTCCGCATGACGCCGCCAACATGCGCCCGTCGGCGGAAAAGGCGATGTCGCCACCCGTATCCTCGAACGGGATTGTGAACAACATCGCACCCGTGGCCACGTCCTGCTGACACCGGCCAGCCAGCGCGAATCAGGAGAAATGACGCCCGCGTACCAGCCTTCCGAATCGGCAAGCGTTTTCAGAGATTTGCCCGTTTGCGGATTCCATAGCGCAATGCCAAAAAGACTCGCGGCGGCAACGAGTTGGCCGTCACGTGAAAATGCACCATCCCCCACGCCGCGCCATCCAGCATCTTCCGGTTTGCGTTTCCCACAAATATACCGCATGGCAGTCCGTGCTCGCCACCAAACTGCTGTCGGGCGAAAACGACACTTCGCTTTGAACAGTGTCTACATGCCGGAAGTTGGTGGTGCCCAAACGGGCGCGGACACCTTGCGGAAGCAGGTCGGCCAGGTCGGGGACCACGGCAGCGAGCGGCGCCGCGGCAATCGGCATCGCCGCCGGTACATGCTTGCGCTTGGGTACGGGGACATTGGCAGCGCCTGCACCCCACGACGCCAGGCCGACGCCGCCGGCGACCACACAGCATATCACCGCCAGCAGCAAAGTTAGCTTCGTCAGCAAAGCCGCCTTTATTGCCGCCTTGGCGAGGGCGGCGGCCTGGGCCGAGACGCCGTCGCCAAAGCCCCCGCCGGCAATCACCCGCACGGCGGATTGTGCGGTGGCGTTCACCATGCCGGCCAGCGCCATTTTTGGGGCCAGACAGACTGCCACGATGGGCACCGCCAGGCCAATGCCGCGGCGCGTCAGGCGGCGGTGCAGCATGGCCCTGCCGCGATCCAATCTGCCCTTGAGCGTCGCGGCAGTCCATCCCAGCCGCGTAGCAGCCTTTTCCTGCGTTTGGCCTTCCAGGTAGCAGTGGATGAGCGGCAACCTGTATGCCAGGGGTAAGCGCTGGAGCTCTTCATGGACGATTTGCCGAACCTCGCGCCAGCTCAGATCGTCGGCCGGGTTGCTTGCCGCCGATTCGGGATCATGTTGCGGAGCGGTTTTGTGCCCGGTTGCTTGCAGCTTTTTCGACATGCGCTGGGCGACTCCATGCAACCAGCTGGCGACGGAGGTCTTTTTGCGAATGGACGACGCCTTGCGTGCCAGCACCAGAAAGGTCGCCTGGCAGCAATCCTCGGCATCTTGGGCCTGACGGAGGACGGATTGACAGACACTCAGAACCATCGGCGCATGCCGTTTCATGAGCGCGGCAAAGGCCACCTCGTCGCGATGCTTGACGAAGGCTTGCAGCAACTGCTCGTCGGACAGTTGCGTCGCCTGCTGGACGGCAAGAAACCTGCGTAACTGGGTCAGTGCCGTATTCGGCGGCCGGTCGGACATGGGGAAGTCCTCGGTGCGATTAATGTCTATGTATAGTGCCTGAAAGGGGAGCGACCGGAATGCGGGTTTTGGGGAAATTTTGATTTTGTCGAGGGTGTGCGGGGTTGCAGGAACGAGCAGGGAAGGCACACCCCATCAAAGGGCGTCACGGAACACGTGCAAAAACCACCATCGTGCCACTACAATGGCAGTGTATTGCGTCACTTGCGATGCGGGTGCTCTTGACGAGGTGAAAGCTGATCCTGCGAGATTGGTGCGATGTGGCCGAGGGGTTTCAGGAAGAAAAAACCTTACACTGCGGATGAACTCAGCGGAGGCGGCTGCGAAAATGACGCCAGGAAAATCCTGCAAGCACGGGGCTCGGGCGCGATCATCCACATTGCTTTTCGTGTAATTGAGGGCCGCATCCCTATGCGCGTCCATCCGCCAGGTGGTGGCGTAATCGACGGCTAGTTTTATCACCGGGCTGTCCCCGATGGCGACCGAATCTACGACAAAATGACCGGACCCAGCGGAATGACCATTGAGCAATACGCCCTTCTGGGAGGCGACCGCTCGCCGCGACAACAGGGCTTCGCACTGGTTTGACCTATGGCAAAAGTATTGTGTCAAGCTTCATCACGGCAAGAGAGGCCTTACCTTGGGCGACTCCGTCACACCAAACCTGCACCGTGAGCGCTGGCTTGTGCCGCAGGAGGAGGAAGCAAAAGCCTACAAAAGGGTCAGAGATGGGTTGCGGCAGGTTTTCAATAAAACTGTGGAGCATTATTTCCCTGGAAGCGCCGCCGACCCGACTTTAATGACGGGAAGGGATGACGCTGCAATACTCTACCATGTAATCCGCACTTCATTCAGAATTGCAAAAACGTTCGCCAGTCCAGAAGGGATGGAGTTCTTCCTGCTGACATTGATCAAATCGTTCGAACAGTCCCTTGGCGCAAAAGAGGACAGGCTGTTCTGCCAGAAGGTTTGGTACTGGGAAATTCGCCGCAGACGGTTAGGCGGGCCACCCCAGACCAAAACCCTGGCCGATGTCGCGCCGGCAAAAGTTCGCTCGGAAAGAGACAAGGCATTTCCAGAAAAGGAGCGGCTGGAGATTGTCAAGAAGATGCTTTTTTCGATGCGGCGAATTACCAAGGAGCTTCAATCCTATCTGGAGAAGTGCACGCCCTGTTGCAATGACGGCAATGGTGCGCTTTGACGTTCGTCGCAAACATACACTCCATTGCAAGTTATGGCGTTTTTCAGGCGTGCGGATTCATTGCACGCGCAACGCCGAAATTTCCGAATGGGGGTGTCTGTGTGCAATGCAAGCAATGAATCTGGGTCTCGAAGGCGGACTCTCTCGGCAAACAGGAGTTTGCAAGACACGGCGTTACCAAACAGGAGTTTGGTAACGAGGGTTAAATCTAGCCGTAGGGGATGAACCCGTTGCTTTCGAGCAAATCGTAGAGCCACGGGTGTCTCCACGGGTTCCATGTGCGATAGCTCACGGAAAAAACCGACCATATCAGCAAGCCGACAGCCAGCCAACGACCAAAGCGGCGCTGGCCGAGCCAATCCACCACCGGCACCATGGTCAAAAGCCACAGCGGCGCCAGCCACATCAGCCACCGCAAGCCGAATGTCCAACCGCCGTAGTTCCGGGTGTCGGTGATTACCAAGTAGAACCCGACCACCACAACCGTCGTAATAAGTGTCAAAACTCCGAGCGGCGCCAGCCAGATGCCGGGCGGCGGGTCCGCTGGGGAAAGTTCGGTCGGCCGGCGCCGCAATGTCCATAGCGCCCACGCCATACCGGCGGCCGCGAGAAGCCAAATGGGCGTCAACGAGAATATGCCATGATGGCCGACGAATGCGTGGAGCGCGTATTCGCCTTGGCTCTCATGCATCTTGGCCCAATCGATGCCGTATTTGACCATTTCCGGCGGCGGTTTGCGCCAATGGCTGCCTTCGTATTCGTACCAGACGCCGCCGAATTTGCTGTAAGCGGGGCTTAACTCGCCAAGGGCCAGGTAATTGGTCGCCATCAGGCCGGCCAGCGGAATAGCGCCAGAGGCAACCAAAAGAGCAACGTCTGCTTCGATGCCTTCAGCACCAACGCCGCGAACAAGAGGCCGCCAAACGCGGCCGCCGGCAGTTCGTTGCAGGCGGTGAATGATGTGAACAACCCCGAAAGCGCGAATGCCAAAGGCGATGGCATGGTCTCCGCTCGGGCCGGCTGCCCGCGCTCGAGCAAAGGCATGAGCGGATAAATTGCGAACACCACACAACACGTGGCGATGGTGTGGTTGTTGAACGTGATCAAAAACGGCGTCAGCAGCGTCGCGAAACAGGCAGCGGCGAGAATGAAGTAGCGAGTCCAATCGCCGACATTGCAGCGGTCAAGGATTTTCGTCATCAGCCAGAGATAAACGACAAAGGGCAAAAGATTGATGAGCAGTAAAATCGCGCGACAACCAAAAAAGGGTCGTGTTCGAGCGTCCAACCAAAAAGCTTTTGCAGCAGCCAGTAGAGACCAGCCACCAATGTCGAAAGCAGCGGCGGTTTGCTGGAATAGAATTCGAAGGTTTGCGGGTTGAGCACCTTATCGACGCCGCCCCATCCGTCCTCAAAGGTGATGCCCGAGTTGGCCTTGATGCGCGTTTGATAACCCGCAACGGCCATAGTCGCGCCTTGCAACGGATCCGTCGCGGCCAGGAGGTCAACGGCGCTGACGATCACCACCTGTTTATCGCGGCGGCCAATGACAAAGGTTCCCTCGTCCACCAATGCCCGCACGGTGGACCATCGGGAGCGATCGTTGGAGCTAAAGGTCGGCATCGGGCGAGGCCGAGCTGCCGCCCAGCCCGCGGCGACATTGGGCTCGTAAACGCGCGATGTGGAACAGATCCGCCCGGCGACCGTTGCCGCCGCCAGCGCGATCAGCAGGCCGTAAACCAGGCCGCGCGATGAACCCGATTCATTGAGGGGCATTGCTCGTCTCCTCCGCGATGCTGAAGTTGTCTTCGGGCCGGTTCTGGTGGGCGGTGATAAGCTCGGCCAGCAGGCCGATCGACATCAATTGCGCTCCCAGCAGCAGCGCCGCCACGCAATAAATGAGCAACGGCCGATTGTGCAACGGCTCGGTAAAGAGCGTTTGATCGAACAGGCGCACCACCCACGCCACCGCCAGGTAAAGCATGCCGAGGCCGCCCAAAGCGAAGCACGCCAGGCCGAGGCCGCCGAGCACATGCTGCGGTCGACCGCCGAAACCAGTGAGGAACTTGACCGTCAAGAGATCGAGAAAGCCTTTCAAGAAACGCCAGGCGCCGTAGTGGGACCGGCCAAAACGGCGCGGGCGATGATTGACCCCGACCTCGCAAACGCGGAAACCACGGGCCGCCGCCAGCACGGTAATGAAGCGGTGCAACTCGCCGTAGATTTTGATTTCATTCAGGACGGCGGCCCGGTAACACTTCATGCCGCTGTTGTGGTCGTGGAGACGGACACCCGTAAGCCAGCTAACCATAAGGTTGAAGACGCGGCTTGGAATCGTCTTGTGCCACGGATCGAGGCGATGACGTTTCCAGCCGGTGACCACGTCCTGGCCGTCAGCCAAGGTGGCCAGCAAGCATGGAATTTCCGCCGGGTCATCTTGCAGATCAGCGTCGAGCGTCAGGATCGGATCGCCGCGAGCCGCTCGAAAGCCCGCTGACAGCGCCGCGGCCTTGCCGAAATTGCGGCGAAAGCGAATGCCGCGGACAAACGGATACTTGGCGGCAAGCGCGGCGATGGTCGACCATGATCCGTCCGTGCTGCCGTCGTCCACGAGCAGGATTTCGAAGTCCAGATTGGCCGTTCGCGCCGCCGTCTCAATCTCGCCCACCAGGGTGGTCAGGCTTTCTTGCTCATTGCAAAGGGGAATGACTATCGAGATCACGCCGAGTTACTCCGCGGTCTGGGCAGCTTCCACACCAGGGCCGCCATGACGAGTTCGCTTGCGGTCCACACCACCCGCAGCAAAAGCACAATCACCACCGCCACGGGCTGCGCCGCCACCACGGCGGTCGCCGCCAGTTCTGGGCCTAACAAACGGTCGAGCACCCACTCGCGAACGCCGAGGCCGCCAGGAACGACCACGGCCACAAATCCTCCGACACAGGCCAATGCGATGATGGCGGTGTACAGCGCCCAAAGATCCAAGGTCAGCGGCTGCACCGCCGGCAGCAACCCCTGGATCATTGCCCACAAGCTGAAACCGAAACAAATCCACACTGCGCTTGTTGTTACCAGGCCCTCCAGCAAATGCACGGCTCGCAAGCGCGGCAGCTTGAACGACTCGATATTTTGAAAGCGCCGCGCCAGGCGGCCGATCACAAAGTTGAAAACGCCGGGCAACAGCGGCACGCCGCACAATGCCGCCAGCAGCAACCCCAGCAAAACCGGGTCCCAGTCGCCGCTCAGCAGGCGTGGCGGCCTGAGCGCGAACAGCGCCGCGGCCAGAATCGCGCCGGAAGCCATCGTCGTCAGCACCTCGTAAAAGGTGGCCACCAGCGCCACCCCCAGTTTGACCTCGGGCCCCCGGATCATGGCGCCGCGCATGATAAGGGCCAACGCCTTTCCAGGCACGTATTTTCCCAGCTGGCTGAGGTAATAGGCACGAACCACCGCCAGCAACCGCGGCCGTGCCCCCAGCATGGTCAGCACGCGGTAATAGAACCACGCGGAAAAACCCAGGCCGACGACATACAGCAACGCCGACAGAGCCAGCCATTGCCACTGCACTACCAGGTTTTGCCATCCCTCGTGGTGCAAATCGCGGTAAAACTGCCACGCCACGGCGAACAAAATCGCCAATCCAACCAGCCCTTTTATTAGCGCATAGATCCGACCGCGCGTCCTTGATTGCATAGGGATAGATTGTACTGGTAACTTCACCGCCCGACACTTGCATGCGAGGAGTATCCATCATGATGAAGTTCTGGATTTGCGCCGCCGTCGCGGCAGTGTGCGCCGCGGCAGCCCTGGAGCCCATGGCGGCTCAGGAAGCCAAGGCGCAGCCAAAAAAGGAGATCATCGGCACCATCGAGCGGTTTGACCCCCGCTTCGATGCTCTTGTGCCCAAGGACGCCCAGCTCGAGAAAATTGCCGAGGGTTTCATCTGGACGGAAGGCGCCGTGTGGTTCAAGCCCGGCAAATGTCTGCTCTTTTCCGACATTCCCAACAACGTGGTCGTGAAATGGAAGGAAGGCGAAGGCACCTCGGAATTCCTCAAACCGTCGGGCTACACCGGCGCCAAGCCGCGCGGCGGCAAAGCCGGCGACGAGCCTGGCTCCAATGGACTGAATGTCGACCAGCAGGGCCGGCTGGTGCTTTGCGAGCACGGCGACCGCCGCGTCACGCGCATCGAGAAAGACGGCAAAAAAACGGTCCTGGCCGACAGCTACCTGGGCAAACGCCTCAACAGCCCCAACGATCTGGCCATTCATCCCAACGGCGACATCTACTTCACCGATCCGCCCTATGGCATGGAAAAAGGGGCCAAGCGCGACCTCGATTTCACCGGCGTCTTTCGGATCGCGGCCAAGGACGGGGCGATTTCACTGGTGGCGAGAGATTTGCAGCCCAACGGTATCGCTCTGACGCCCGACGCCAAAAAGCTTTACGTGACCAACGGCAGCTCGTGGATGGTTTTCCCCGTGAATGACGACGGATCCACCGGCGAAGGCAAAGTCTTTGTCGATTCCAGGAAACTCAAGGGACTTGGCAAAGGCGGCGGCCTCGACGGCATGAAGTGCGATTACCAGGGCAACATCTTCGCGACGGTGACTAACGGCATCGCGGTCATGGCGCCCGACGGGACATTGCTGGGCCGCTTTCTGAATGGCGATCGCACCGCCAACTTGTGTTTTGGGGGAGATGACGGCCAAACGCTGTTCGTCTGCGTCAACCACCGGATGGGCCGCGTGCGGCTCACGACGAAGGGGATTGGTTGGTGAGCCCAGTGCGCAACTCCCCGGCCATGCGCTCGAAAACGTCCTGCCATTGCCCTTGGTGCGTCTGGCGAAACAGGCGCATCGAGGGATACCAGCGGGTGCGTTCGCCCTGCTGGAGCCAACGCCAATCTGGCACCAACGCCACGGCCACCCACACCGGCACGTTCAACGCGCCGGCCAAGTGGCCGACGGCGGTGTCGCAGCAGATGACCAGGTCGAGGTTCTTCATGATTGCCGCGATGTTGCCAAACGATTCCATGACGGTGCCCAGCTGGCTTTCCAGGTTTAGCACGGGAAACCGGCACGTGCCGTCGCGCAATTGGTCAGTGCCTGCTCCGACCTGGAGGCTGACCAGGCACACACTTTCCACTTGAGCCAGCGGCTCGAACTGGGTCAACGGAGTGGATCGACGGCGATCACCCGGATGCAGCGTGCTGCCTTGCCAGACAATGCCGATCTTGAAGCCATTGAGCTCCCGCAGTTGGCCGCGCCAGTGCAGCACCAAATCGGGATCGGCAGTGATATAGCCTGGCGTTGCTGGGATGGTGCCCAAGCGAGTCTGAAATATGCCGGGCAGGCTGAGCAACGGCGCTTGCACGTCAAACGGCGGCACGGGATAACGTTCTGGGACAAGCTGATCGATCCCGTCAACGTTGGCCAGCAGCCGCATCAGTGAATGCTGGCATTGGACAATCACCTGGCCGCCGCCTTTTTTCACAAGGGCCGCGTACCGGACAAACTGGATGGTGTCGCCGAGGCCTTGCTCGTGATAAAGCAAGATCGTGCGGCCATTCAAGGGCGAGCCGTCCCAACGCGGTTGGGCAAAATCGCGGCGCACGAAGCCCGGTTGCGTCCAGCGCCATTCGTATTCCGGCCACCCTTGCTCATAATCACCCGTCAGCAGCCGCAGCAGCGAACGGTTGTAGTGCACTTCCGCGTAGTCGGGATTGAGCGCTAAGGCCTTCCCATGTTGAGCCATGGCGAGGTCAAACTTGCCCTGAACGTAAAAGGCGTTAGCGAGGTTCTTGTGGGCCTGCGGAAAATTCGGCAAGAGCCGCAAGGCCCGCTCGTAAGAGGCGATGGCTTCATCGGGCTTCTCTTGCAGCAGCAGAGCATTGCCCAGATTGTTGTGGGCATCGGCAAAGTCTGGTTTGCAGCGCAGCGCCTGGCGATAGCAGGCGACAGCCTCATCCAGTTTGAACTGGTCGGCGAGCGCCATGCCCATGCCGTGGTGCGCCTCGGCAAAATCGGGCTTGAGCCGCAATGCCTCGCGAAAACAATGGGTCGCATCCTCAAATCGTTGTTGGTCCGCCATGAGCACGCCAAGGCCATGCCAGGCCTTGAGGAAGTTGGGCGCCAGCCGCAGGGATTCCCGATATTGAGCTTCCGCCTCGCCTGGATCGCCCAACTGGCGCAAGGCGTTGGCCAGACCGGTGCGGGCCGCGGCCGAGTTGGGTTGAAGCTGAAGCACCTGCCGGTAACTCGCCACCGCATCGTGGTGGCGCCCCGTGTCAAAGAGGGCGTTGGCGAGATTGCAATGATAATCGGCGTTGGTGGGCTGGGCACGGATGGCCTCGCGGAAACAGTCGATGGCCTCCGCCGGCCTGGCTTGCATGGCCAGGATGACGCCCAAGTTGTTGGCCGCGTTGGCATTGCCGGTGCGGCGCCGCAGCCCCTCCATGAAGGTCGCGGTAGCCAGTTCGAGCTGCCCGGCGCCAGCCTGAGCGATTCCCAGATCGCTGTAGGTCTCGGCGCCGTCTGGCTGAAGCTGCAGGGCACGCTGAAAATGGGCGATGGCCTCGTCAATCCGTCCCTGGGCCTGGGCGGCTTTGCCAAGCAAACGCCAGGCCTCGGCCTGACCGGCGTCCGCCGCCAATATCTGCCGGCAAAGCAACTCCATTTGGGCGAAGTTGCGCGACTGCTGATACTGCCAGGCCAGAGCGAGTGTTTCCGAAAGTGTTGGCATGTTTAATGCCACGGCCTTGTGCCGTGGATCTTTACGCTGGTCTCTACTTAGAAGCCATCGTGAACCTCCACGGGACAAGCCCGTGGCATCTTAGAATCAATATCTTTGCAGCTCGGCTGCCATGCGGTCGAACACGTCATCCCAGTTTCCGTAGTGCGATTGGCGAAACAGCCGCATGGTGGGATACCAGGGGCAGTCCTCGCGTTTCAGCAGCCAACGCCAATCCGGGACCCACGGCAGCACGGTCCACGCTGGCGCCCCAACGGCCCCGGCCAGATGAGCAATGGCCGTGTCGCAGCTAATGACCAGGTCCATGTTCTTCATGACTGCCGCGAGTTGGCCCAGCGATGTGGTGTCAGGCCCCAGACGGCTTTCAATGTCGATGATCGGAAACCGCCCCTCGAGTGCGCGCACCTGATCAGCGCCATTCCCTTTTTGGAGGCTGACCAGCTCCACTCCTTCAACCTCGGTCAACTGGCTAAAACGCACCAGGGGGACCGAGCGCAGGCGATCGCCGCGATGAATCGGATTGCCCTGCCAGGCGATGCCAATGCGCAAACTGGAGCCGCCCTCCCGTCGCGGCGGGCCCAGTTCCTCACGCCAATGCTTTACGAGGCCGTCGTCCACCGGCACATAGGGAGCGGTCGCCGGCACATGATCCGGCGTGGTGCCAAAAATCGCGGCCAGGCTGAGCAGCGGTATGTGGTAATCAAATGTCGGCAGGGTGTCATCCTGAGCCACGATCTGATCGATCCCCTCGACCTTGGCCAGCAGCCGCGTCAGCGTAGGCTGACACTGAAAGATCACCCTTCCCCCGCGTTGTTTGGCCAGGGCCGCATAACGAACGAACTGGAGCGTGTCGCCGATCCCTTGCTCCGCCAGCACCAGCAGAGTCCGACCGCTGAACGGCGAACCGTCCCAGCGCGGCTGGTGGAAGGATAGACGTGGAAAGGCCTTGGTCCGCCAGCGCCATTCATACTCCGTCCAGCCTTTGGCCCAGTCTCCCACCTGCAGCCACAGCAGGGCACGGTTGAAGTGCGTCTCGGCGTGGCCAGGTTCCAGCTGCAACGCTCGCTCGTAGCATTTATCGGCTTCCTCAAACTGAGCCATTTGCACACGGGTGTTGCCGAGGTTGGAATGCGCCTCGGCGTAGGTGGGCCGGATGCGAATGGCCTGCTGATAGCAAGCGACCGACTCCTCGAACTTACCCTGGCGTTTGAGAGCATTGCCCGTGTTGTTGGCCGCTTCCGCGAGGCTGGGCTTGAGCTGCAGAGCCTGGCGAAAACAGCGGATCGCCTCATCGAGCTTGTTTTGCTTTTCAAGGGCGTTGCCCATGCTGTTATAGGCTTCGGCAAAGTTGGGGTTGAGGCGCAGCGCCTGCTGGAAGCATGCCATTGCTTCGTCGAGCCGGCCCAGTTCGGTCATGGCGATGCCGAGGTTGGCGTGAGCCTCGGCGTAACTGGGTTTGAGGCGGAGTGCTTCGTGATAGCGGGCGATGGCCCCGTCCCAGTTGCCCTGTTCGCCGAGGACAATCCCCAGGTTGGTGTGAACCTCGGCGAAATCCGGCTTCATTTGCAGCACTTGCAGGTAACAGGTCGCGGCCTCGTCGAGCCGGCCCAGGGTTTTGAGGGAATTGCCCAGATTGTTCCGGGCATCGAGATGGCTGGGCTGGAAAGTCAAAGCCTGCTGATAACAGGCCGCCGCCTCGTCGCACTTTCCCAGGTTCTGCAGGGCCAGACCGAGATTGTAATGAGCTGCCGCGTAGTTGGGCCTCACGCGGAGAGCCTGGCGGTAGCGGTCGATCGCCGAATCGAGCTTGCCTTGCAGCAAATAGATGTTGCCGAGGTTGTTGATGTCTTCCACGTTGTCCGGCTGATGGCGCAGGGCCTGCTGAAACGCAGCCGCGGCTTCGTCAAGCCGGCATTGCTGCGCCAGAGCCACCCCCTTTTGCGAAAATGATCTGCCCTCGGCCGAATGCTGCTGCTGTTGCGGCGGCGGGGCACTGGCACCCGCCGGCGGCGCACCGCCTAATTGCTGATAAGCCCTGGTCAGGTTATCGCGCACCGACGGCATGTTGGGATTAAGCCGCAGGGCCTGCTCGTAGGTGTCGATGGCCTCGCGCGTTCGACCAAGCTGGTGCAAGGCCAACCCTTGATTGCCAAGGGCGTCGGCATAAGCGGGGTGAAGCCGCAGCGCGTTTTGAAAATGCCCCAGGGCCTCCTGCCACCGGCCTTGCTGGACGCGCACCAGGCCCAGGTTATTGCAGGCCGCCGCATCCCCTGGTTGGGTGCGAACCAGTTCTTCAAAGCAAACGGCGGCGTCGGCCAAATTGCCCTGCTGAGCCAGGGCGATGCCCAGGCAGTTTTTGGCGCTGGGATGGCTGGGCAAAACTTGCAGCGCCTGCCGAAAGTCAGACACGGCCTCCGCCAACCTTCCCTGAGCCTGGCAAACCGCGCCCAGAAAGCACCAGGCGTCGGCATTCGCAGGTTGTACCTGCAGCACCTGCCGGTAAAGCTGTTCCGCCTGGGGAAAACTTCCCGCCTGGTGGTATTGCCAGGCTTGACCAAACACTTCCGCGACGCTGGCCATGGTGATGCTCCTCGCTTTGTTCCGTCCGCCAAAGCCGCGACTCGGACACGGCTCAACCAATAAAGTACCATGCAATTGCCAGGAACGCTACCGTTTTGCAACCTTGCGAATTTCGTCTAAAGTTTTGGCCTTTTTGACGGCGCGGGCCAGCTTGCGCAATTGGCCGATTCGCGATATCGCGCGAATTTCCTCCAGCAGTTGTTTGTCTTTTTCCTCGAATTTTATTTCCAGGTCCAATTCAATGCTCTGCAACCAACCGTCTCGAAGGCCTTCCTTCCTCGCCATTTTTTCGATGCTTGTAACGTAAGGCATTTTCTGCTCCTCCTCAAACTCGAAAATCTCTTGACGGAATTCTCTCTGGGGAACTTCCGGCAAAGTCATGATCCAATCGATCAATCGAAACAACTGCCAAATTTCCTGCCCTGTGAGCCCGCGTTTGTACAGCCCCTTGATCAAGCGCAGTTTCCACGTCTTGCGCTCTGTCATCGAATGCCGGGTCGCCAACGTCTTCAATTGAGCCAGCACGATCGCCGCGAATGGGTTGCTATCACCTTCCAGCCGCTCCTCTTGCCCAATAAAGTCCAGCACCTTGGCAAACGGGAACTGGTAATCGACCTTGCAGCCCAACATATTATAGCTGTAGGGTTCAGGCTTCCAATGCGGGTTATCGTCGCAAAGAACCGCCAGGCTTACTACCTGATGCTGGTAATACTCCCCAATCCGGCACCAGTACTTGAACATTCGTTCGGAAAACCGTTTTTCGCGCTGGCCCTGCACCTCGATGTGAATCAGCAGCCATGCCTCCTTGCCGTCGTGAAGCCAAACCTTGAACAGTTTGTCGGCCAAACGCCGACCCGCCTTGGCATCATGAATGATCCGCTGCAATTCCTTGTCGAGACCCTCGTAGCCACGCGCCCAGTTGATCGCCGCGTGGACTTCGGGGAAGAAAAAGACAAGGAATGGTGCCAGAAAACGGTCCAAGGCTTCTTTCCATGGAGAGTCCTGATCAATCCTGGGTTGGGGCTTCATTTCGGAATCCTCATGGGAGTCTTTTCCAAGCGACATATCATGGTAACCATTTCCGCAGCCATGGTCTCGAACACATCTTCCCACAGGTTGGGCCTCGTCTGTCGAAACAGCCGCATCGTGGGATACCACGGGCTGTCCTCCCGCTCCAGCAACCAGCGCCAATCTGGGACCCACGGCAATGCGACCCATACCGGAACTCCGAGCGCGCCAGCGAGATGGCCCATGGCGCTATCGCAGGTGATCACCAGATCGAGGCCCTTCATGATCGCGGCGATGTTCGCCAGCGATTCGGCACCGTCGCCCAGGCGGTCATTTAGGTCAAGGACCGAAAACTGTCCAGCCAGCGCCCGCAACTGTTCCGTCCCATGGCCATGCTGCAGGCTTACCAGTTGAACTCCCGGCATTTTTGCCAGCGGTGCGAAACAGGTCAACGGCATCGAGCGTTGCCGGTCGCCGCGAAACGCTGGGTTGCCTTGCCAGGCAATGCCGACCTTGACGACCTTCACCAATCCCAGCTCGCGCGGCCAACGGTGCACCAGTTTGGCGTCCGCTTGCAAATAGGGGACCGTCGTCGGGATGTTGCCGGGCTTGGCCTGGAAAATGGCAGGCAGACTGAGCAGCGACGCCCGTATGTCGATGCCATGCACCTCGGAACCCGTCGGCACCAGACGGTCAATGCCACCCAAGCCAGCGAGCAATGGAAACAAGGAGGGCTGACACCCCAGGATCACCTGCCCGCCGCGCTCCTTGACCAGCGGAACATAGCGGAGGAATTGCATCGTATCGCCAAGGCCCTGTTCCGCGTGCAGCAGGATGCTTTTTCCAGGAAAAGGCGATCCGTCCCACAGCGGTTGGGTCAAGCCGTGGTGGACAACATCCGGCTGCGACCAACGGCATTCCCAATCGGGCCAGGCACGCTCGAATTCGCCGCGCAACAGCAACACCAGGCAGCGGTTCCAACGCGCTTCCGCGAAATCGGGCCTCAACCGCAGGGCTTCGTCGAAATTGGCCAGGGCCTCTTCCAAGCTCCCCTGGCTGTGCTGCGCACTTGCCAGGTTGAAGTAGGCATCGGCACTGTCCGGGCCGCAACGCACGGCTTCTTGAAAACAGGCCGCCGCCTCGTCGAACCTGTCCAGGTCCTGCAGGGCCAGGCCAAGATTGTAGTGCGCCCCGGCGTAATTGGGCCTGAGCCGCAATGCCTGGCGGTAGCAGTTGATCGCCGAGTCCAACTTGCCTTGCATCACATAGATGTTGCCGAGGTTATTGATGGCATCGAAATTATCGGGCTGGCGCTGCAGCGCCCGCTGAAAAGCGGCCACGGCTTCGTCGAGGCGGCCTTGCTGGGCCAGCGTCAGGGCCGCTTGCGCAATTGCTTTCGCGTCGCCGGCCATGATGGCGCTCCTTCATTGACCGATTTCCCTGGCCATGCGCTCAAAAACGTCATCCCAGTTGTTGAAGCGCGTCTGCCGAAACAACCGCATGGTCGGATACCACGGGCTGTCGTCGCGGTCCCAAAACCAACGCCAATCGGTGAAAACCTGCAAGCCGACAAATGTGCGAGCGCCAGGGCCCCAGCCAGATGGGCCATTGCGGAGTCGCAAGCGATCACCAGGTCGAGATTCTTGATGATCGCCGCCAGGTTCATGAGCGATTCGCTGTCGTTGCCTAGGCGGCTTTCGAGGTCGAGCACTGGAAATTTGCCCGCCAGCGTAGCCAACTGGTCTGTTCCTGGACCTTTTTGCAGACTAATCAAACGAACCCCTGGCACCTCCGCGACGGGCATCAATTTTGCCAGCGGAAAGGAGCGATGGTGGTCGCCCTTGTGGTTTGGATTTCCCTGCCAGGCAATGCCGATCCGAAATGGACGCTGTTGCGAATGGTCATCTCTTCCCAACTCGCCCCGCCAACGCTCCACCAAGCCGGCATCCACACTCAAATAAGGAACCTCAGCCGGGATGGTGTCAAACTCCGTCTGAAAAACACCCGGCAGACTCATGAGCGGGATGTGCACATCAAATTCGGGCGGCGGAATATCCAACGGCTGAGCGTGATCGATACCCTCGACGTGCGCCAGCAATTGCACCAGCGGCGTGTGGCATTGGAGAACGACCCGCCCGCCGCGCTGCTTCACCAGCGGCGCATAGCGGATGAACTGGATCGCATCGCCCACGCCTTGCTCGGCCTGCAACAGGATTGTCCGCCCGTCCAACCGCGACCCATCCCAGCGCGGCTGGCTGAAATTAGGCCGCACAAATGCCTTGGTCAGCCAGCGCCATTCATATTGCGGCCAACCTCTCTTGAAATCGCCGCGCCGCAAGCGCAGCAGCGAGCAGTTCCAATGCAGGTCGGGATGCTCCGGGCTGATGCGCAGCGCTTCCTCATAGTGCTGCATGGATTCGTCGAATTTGCCCTGGCCCCAAAGAACGTTGGCCAGGTTCGAGTGGGCCTCCGCAAAACCCGGCTTGTAGCGAATGGCCTCCCAATAGGAACCCAACGCCTCGTCCAATTTTCCCTGGCGTTCCAGAATCGTCCCCATGTTGTTGTGGGCTTCCGCGCAAGTCGGCATCAACTTCAGAGCTTCGCTGCACCAGCGCACCGCCTCATCAAGTTTGCCCTGGCGGTAAAAGACCAGGCCCAGGTTGTTGCGCGCCTCGGCATTCTCGGGCCGGTGGCGCAGCGCTTCCTGGTAACAGGCGATCGCCTCGACGAAATGTCCTTGCAAGAAATGGGCATTGCCCAACTCGTTGTGGGCCTCGACATAATCCGGCCGAAACATCAGCGCTTGCTCGAAACACCGTGCCGCGTCGTCGGGCCGATCACGGCCTTTGAGGATATTGCCCAGGTAAAACCAGGCTTCCGCGCAAGCGGGGTTGAGGGACAGACTCTGGCGGTGAGCGGCAATCGCCTCGTCGAGCTTGCCCTGGCGTTCAAGGATGATTCCCAGATTGCAGTATGTTTCCGCATGTTCGGGCCGCAGACGCAGAGCTTCGCGGCAGCACTGTTCCGCCTCGTCGAGTTTGCCAAGCGCAAACAGGATGCTGCTCATATTGCTATAAGCATCGGGATACTGAGGCCTGAGCCGCAGCGCCTCGTGGCAGCTGCGCAACGCCTCGTCGTGGTGTTTCAGACCCGCGTAAACGGTGGCCAGGTTGTTCCAGGCCTCGGGATAATTCGGCCTGTATTGCAAAGCTTGCTGGAACGATCCGATTGCCTCGTTTTGTTTGCCCTGGCGTCGTTGCGCATTGGCCAGATTGAACCAACTATCCGCATAACCCGGATTGAGGCGAAGGGCCTGCTGATAGGCGGCAGCAGCTTCGTCAAGTCGGCCCTTTCGTTCCAGGACGGACCCCAGGTTATTGCAGGCCTCGGGATAATTCGGTGCCAGCCGCAGTGCCTCCTCGAAGCAGCGCTGGGCCTCCTCCATCTTTCCCGTGGCGAAATAGGCGCTGCCGAGGTTGTTGTGCGTCGCCGCGGAGTTGGGATCGAGCTGCAGCGCGAGGCCATGGCTGACGGCCGCTTCGTCGTGGCGTCCGAGGGCGCTCAAGACGTTGCCGAGGTTGGAGTGGTAGGCTGCTTTGCCCGGTTGCACCGCGATGGCGTGCCGAAAAAAAGCCGCGGAGTCGGCCGTCCGCCCCTGCATGGCAAGGTTGATGCCGAGGCTGTTGGCCGCATCCACGTGGGCGGGCTCCGCGGCCAGGATCTGACGAAAAAGCCACTCCGCCTGCGGAAAATTGCCTGCCTGCTGATGCTGCAAGGCCAATTCGAACATTTCTCCAGTCGTTGCCATGATCTTCCGAAATCCAAGGATGCCACGGGCTTGTTCCGTGGAGGTTCACGGTCGCTTCTAATTAGACACCATCGTAACAATCCACGGCACAAGGCCGTGGCATTTGTGGATGCCACGACCTTGTGCCGTGGAGCGTCACGTTTTTTTCTAATTCGCCCAAACGAAGCCTTTGCCCTCCGAGTATTGTACGCGACCAGCAACTGCCATTACAGTTCGTTTGGCCGAAAGCCAGGGGACGCATAAGATAAGCCGGGCAACCGGAAATAACACACTAACCCAAAGCGTAAGCGAGGCAATCCGCAAATCCTCGCTGGCGCTGCGAGTTGGTATCGTTGTTGCCGCTCATCCTGGGGAATTGCCATGGCCACGATTTCCGACCTGTTCGCGCTGGCGCTGGAAAATCAACAAGTCGGGAACGTCGCCCAGGCGGAATGGCTCTGCCGGCAGGTTTTGATCGCCGACCCGTCTCACTCCCAGGCCGCCAATCAATTGGGCCTGATTCTGACGATGCAGGGCAGGGCAGGGGAGGCCGCCACCTGGCTTCAGCGGGCGATTCAGAGCAACCCGGCCTCCGCGGCGGCGCAGTGCAATTTGGGCAACACCTTTTTCGCGGCCGGCGACTTTGCCCAGGCCCAGGGCTGTTACGAGCAAGCCATCCGTTTGGCGCCCGAGTTGCCCGAAGCGCACAACAACCTCGGCAGCGCGCTGCATCAGCTAGGCCGCCACGCCGATGCGATTGCCGCCTACCAGCAAGCAATCGAATGTCGCGCCGCCTATCCGGAAGCCTGGTACAACCTGGGCAATGTTCACCAGCACCAGGGCAACCTCGATGACGCCCTGCGCTGCTACCATGAAGCCTTGCGAATTCGGCCCGATTATCCCGAAGCGCATAATAACATCGCCACAATCCTGTCCGCCCGTAATGAGTTCGAGAAGGCGCTGGTTTGCTGTCGCCAGGCCTTACAGCTGAGGCCCGATTACTCAGAGGCTCACAACAACATGGCCATCGCCCTGCGCGGCCTGGGCCGGTTTGCCGAGGCTCTGCCGTGCTGCCAGCAGGCACTGCGGCTGCAGCCCAGCCAGGCCGAGACCTGGAACAACGTGGCCAACGTGCTATGCGGTCTCGAACGCTTCGACGAAGCGGCCCAGGCTATCAAGGAGGCCTTGCGGCTCAAGCCCGACTATCCCGAAGGGATCAATACCATGGGCACCATTCTGGAACGTCAAAACAAGCTCGACGACGCACTCGCCTGTTTCCAGCATGTACTTGAACTGCAGCCCGACCATGCCGACGCGTTTTCCAACCGCGGCAATATTGCCTACCACCGCCAGCACTTTGACGAGGCGATGGTCGATTTCGACGCAGCGGTGCGGCTCAACCCCCATTTGCCGGCCGCCCACTGGAATCGCGCCATGCTGCGGCTCTTGCAAGGCGACCTCGTGGAAGGTTGGCCCGAATACGAATGGCGTTTGAAGCAATCCGGCTTCATCCGGCGCAACCTCGCGGAGCCCCGCTGGGATGGCGAGCCGCTGGATGGACGAACGATATTGCTGTATGCGGAGCAAGGCGTCGGCGACACGCTGCAATTCATCCGCTACGTGCCCCTGGTGAAGGCACGAGGCGGCAAGGTAGTGGTCGAGTGCCAGGCCGCGATCCTGCTGTTAGTCGCAAGCGTCCAGGGAATCGACAGCGTGGCGGCCCAGGGCGGCCGCCTGCCCGCCTTCGACGTGCAAGCCCCGCTGCTCAGCATGCCTGGCATTTTTGAAACATCGCTTGCCACCATCCCGGCGGATGTTCCTTATCTCCAGACCGATCCCAAAGTGGTCGAGCGTTGGCGGAATGAGTTGGAGCAAGATGACCATTCGCAAATGCGTCGATTTCGGATCGGCATTGCCTGGCAAGGAAACCCGCATCACAAGCTGGATAGGCAACGTTCGATGCCGCTGACATCTTTCGCCCCGTTGGCCGCCGTCGGCCGCGTTCAGCTTATCAGCCTGCAATACGGAGCGGGCACGGACCAATTGCGTTCCCTGGCAGGACAATTTCCCGTCCTCGATCTGGAAAGCCGCTTGGGGGATGCGTCGGAGTCCTTCGGGAACATCGCCGGGATCATGAAAAACCTCGACCTGGTGATTTCCTGCGACAGCGCGATCGCCCACCTGGCCGGCGCACTCGGCGTGCCGACCTGGGTGGCGTTGCCGGTGGCCAGAGACTGGCGCTGGCTGCTCGAGCGCGCGGATAGCCCATGGTATCCAGGGATGCGCCTCTTCCGGCAGACGGAGGCCGGACGATGGGGTGATGTGTTTGAGCGCATGGCCGGAGAGTTAGGCACGCTGGTTGGCGCTCGAGGAGTTGGTTTGTAAACGTCACTTGCCATATTGACCCATTTTCCGGGGGCGAATGCGGGGGTATAATGCTGATGTGTTGCATTAGCCGCACCAGGCCGCGCCGAAGCGCGACCTTGCAACTTCGGCAAGATCGGAATTGACGTCCGATCCATTTTTACTCCGGGATGCCCATGACACTGCCCTTGATCTTCACTGTGCTGCTGCCTTTGACCTGCGCCGCCCCTGCCCAGGCCGACTGCGCTTGGACCGGTCAAGCCCCAAACATGGCAGTGCTGTGGAACCAACGTGGCAACGCCTGGTATTTCAGCAAGGACTACGGCAACGCGATCAGTGACTATAACGAAGCCATTCGCCTCGATCCAAACTTTGCGAGAGCTTTTAACAACCGCGGCAACGCCTGGTTTTACAAAAGGGATTACGACAACGCGATCAGCGACTACAACGAGGCCATTCGCCTCGATCCACGCTATGTGGAACCCTTTAACAGCCGCGGCAACGCCTTCTATTTCAAGAAGGATTACGATAGCGCCATCAAGGACTACGACCAGGCCCTTCGCCTCAGTCCAGGATACGTAAAGATCTACAATAACCGGGGCAACGCCTGGTTTTTCAAGAAGGATTACGATAGCGCCATCAAGGACTACGACCAGGCCCTTCGCCTCGATCCAGGATACGTCAACGCCTATGGCAACCGCGCCAACGCCTTCAATGCCAAGAAAGACTTTAACCGCGCCGTCAACGATTTCGAGGCAGCTCTGCGGCTGCCGGCCACCAGCCCGATTTTTCGCGACTACGCCTTCTTCCTCGCCACTTGCCCCGACGCCAACTTCCGCGATGGCAAAAAAGCCGTCGCCCTGGCCAAGCAAGCTTGTGGGATGAACAGCGATGGTTGGCAGGACGGCCGCTGCTTATCGGCGCTGGCGGCCGCCTTCGCGGAGACCGGCAATTTCGACGAAGCTGTGAGGCACCAGCAAAAGGCGCTGGCCGACGTCGGCATTCAAGGTGCCGTGCGTAGCGCTTACGAAGCTCGCGTGATACTCTACCAGGAGAAGAAGCCGTATCGGGTGGAGTGAGACGTTTTGCGGGTGGGGTCAGGGCTAGACAATCTGTCGCTCGGCCCAGCGCAGGACTGCGGACGCGATTCGAAGCGCCCGACGGTAATGGCGCGGTGTCACCGGAGGGATCAATCCAGGGTAGCGCGTCTTATGCGCATATTGCGTGAGTTCCTTCGCCTCGTTCACGTACTTTGGAATCTTGACGCCATTCCGTTCCAGCAAGCGCAGCAATCGGTCGAGATCGTGAATGTATGGGGAAGCTTTCGCCGCGGTGGATGAAGACCGCTTTGACGGCTTTCTCGGCGGCCTGCTGAGCGTCAAAACAGAGATCCTCCAAATCTACGTCTGGGATAGCGCTGCATGCCAACGCCAGATTGCTTTTGGCGCGGTAGATCCACTCGCGTGGATCGGTCGGCGCCAGGCGTTTACGCTTCATAAACGACCTTTCCCTCACGCATCGCAGGACAGATCACCAGACAGTGCGCATCACGGTAACGCTCCACGTCTTCAGGAGTAACGAGCACCACATCGACACCTATCTCGCCTGATAAATTTCGGTAGATCGCCGTGGTGACTCGATGGTGATCGAACTTGCCGCCCTTTATGACTAACAGGTCGAGGTCGCTGTCAGGCCCCATCGTGCCGCGCGCTGCCGACCCAAACAGGACGATCTTCTCGGGCTTGGCTGCCTCCACGACCCGCCTGACGATGTCCGCCAGGATGACTGGGTCAGGCTTGCCTCGCTTTTTTCTCGTTTTCGTCTTCATCGCAATTCCTCCTCCTACACCACCCCTATCATACGCTCCCAACAGATTTCACCCCCCGTCAACGCATTTTTTTGCCCCCCATTTTTTTGCCTTCACCCATTGCCTGCACTCGAATAGTGTATACATTTACACTCGCACCCCATCCGCCCCCGGAGAACCCCCGCGATGACGCCCCAGGAGTTCGTTGCCAAGTGGAAGAAAGCCGACCTTTCCGAGCGCAGCGCTTGCCAGCAGCATTTCCTCGACCTCTGCGAAATGCTCGGCCAGCCCAAGCCCGCTGACGTGGACCCGACTGGCGAGTTTTACACCTTCGAAAAAGGCGTCGAAAAGACCGACGGCGGCAAGGGGTTTGCCGACGTTTGGAAGAAGGACTTCTTCGGCTGGGAATACAAGGGCAAGCACAAAAACCTGTCCGCCGCCTACCAGCAGCTTTTGAAATACCGCGAAGCGCTCCAGAACCCGCCCCTGCTTGTCGTCTGCGATCTCGACCGCTTCGAGGTGCACACCAATTTTACTGGGACGGTCAAAAAGAAATTTGAATTCAGCCTCGCGGAACTGGCGGACGCGGCCAACCTCAGAATCCTGCGCTGCGTTTTCACCGACCCCGCCGCGCTCAAGCCGGGCGACACCCCGGCCGCCGTCACCGAGGAAGTGGCGCGGCGGTTTGCCAGGCTCGCTGACGGCATGTCCGCCCGCGGCATACCGCCCCAGCAAGCCGCCCATTTCCTGATGAAGCTGATGTTTTGCATGTTCGCCGAGGACATCGAGCTGCTGCCGCGCGAGCTGTTCACTCGCACCGTGGCCAACGCCAGGGACAAGCCGGCCCAGCTTTCCAAGCTGCTCAAGAACCTGTTCGAAAGCATGGCCAAGGGCGAGCCGTTCGGGGCCGATCCGATTGCCTGGTTCAACGGCGGCCTGTTCGCCGACAGCGAGACCATCGATTTGACTCCCGACGAGATCGCGGAGCTGCTCAAGGCAGCCAGGTGCGACTGGTCGTCGGTCGAGCCGACCATCTTCGGCACGCTGTTCGAGCGCACTCTCGACCCGGCCAAACGCGCCCAGATTGGGGCGCATTACACCAGCCGCGAAGACATCGAAACTTTGCTGCGGCCGGTGATGCTGGCGCCCCTGCGGCGCGAGTGGGAGGAAACCAGGGACCGGGCCAACAAGCTATGGGAGAAACTCCAGGCCGAGGGCGGCGAAGGGCGCGGTTCCAAGCGCAAGAGCCGGACCGATTCCAAGGCCCGCCGCGACTTTGACAAATGCCTGCTCGATTTCGCCGACCGCCTGACCCGCGTCACGGTCCTCGATCCGGCGTGCGGCTCGGGCAATTTCCTCTATGTCGCCATTCATCTGCTCCTGGACCTCGAAAAGGAAGTGCTGACCTACGCCGCGGAACACGGCCTCGCCCAGCTTGCCTGGGTGTCGCCTCGCCAACTTCGCGGGCTGGAAATCAATCAGTACGCCTTCCAGTTGGCCCAGGTCGTGCTGTGGATCGGGTTTTTGCAATGGATGCACTTCAACGGCATTCAGCCGAAGCTTGATCCGGTGCTGGATAAGTTTGAGAATATCGCGAATACAGACGCGATTCTGGATTTGAGCGACCCGGCGAATCCGAAGGAGCCGGAATGGCCAGAGGCCGAGTTTGTGGTGGGGAATCCGCCGTTTTTGGGCAACAAATCCATGCGGTCGAAGCTCAGTAAAGAATATACAAGCGCCCTTTGGCGCCTTTACGGCGATCGGCTCCCCGGAACGTCTGATTTGTGTTGTTATTGGTTTGAAAAAGCGTGCGCGATGGTTGCAATCGCGAAAACGACGCGTGTCGGCTTGCTCGCGACCACAGGTATAAAGCAGGTGGCCGCACGGCGGCGCGTTGGAGCGCATTTGTGCAACTGCACGGATCTTCTTTGCGGAGTCGGACAGGCCTTGGACGCTTGAAGGAGCTTCGACCCGGATTGTGATGGTCGGTTTTGGAACTTGTGGCGGTGACGCAAGTGTAATCCTTGACGGGAAACCAGTGCCGGAGATCAACGCGGGCCTTTCGTGTGGGCTTGATTTTACTACCAGCCAGGTGCTCGCAGGCAATGCTGATCGCTGTTTCATGGGAACCACCAAAGTCGGTTTGTTTGATATCGAAGAAACATATGCGCTCCGCATGCTTTCAGATCCAAATCCCAACGGAAAACCGAATAGCGACGTCGTCCGACCGTTCAGAAACGGTAGCGATCTTGTCCAAGAATGTTCAAATAGGTGGGTGATAGATTTTGGCACAGATATGACCGAAACCGAAGCTTCCTTGTACAGCATGCCATTCGGTAATCTTGTTGAAAATGTCAGGCCCCAACGCGTCGTTAATGCGGACAAGAACCGGGCTGCAAAGTGGTGGCTCCTGGGGAGAACCATTCCGAATTTTCGACACGCCGTTTCCGCAATGCCACGCTACATTGGGACGGTGCGCGTCGCAAAACACCGGATTTTCGTTTGGTTGGACGCAGTGATACTGCCCGACTCCAAGGTTATCGCCATTGCTTATGCTGACGACTACCACTTTGGAATAATCCACTCCAAAGTTCACAACCTGTGGACCTTAGCCCTTTGTGGATGGCACGGGAAAGGCAATGACCCAACTTACAATCCCACGACATGTTTCGAAACCTTCCCTTTCCCCGAGCCAACTGCGGAGCAAATGGGCGCCGTGACGGCCGCAGCGATTGAGCTCAGCATGCTGCGCAACAATTGGCTAAACCCGCCGGAGTGGACCAAGACGGAAATCCTTGAATTCCCCGGCTCCGTCGGCGGGCCGTGGCACCGCTTCGTTCACGAAGCTAATGATCGTGGCGTCGGCACCGTGCGTTACCCACGTAGGGTTGCAAAGGACGCGGGCTGTGCTGTCAAGCTGAAGGCACGCACGCTTACCAACCTCTACAACGAAATGCCGACTTGGCTGAAGAATGTACATCGAAAGCTGGATGAAACGGTGTTCGCGGCGTACGGCTGGGCGCCAGGCCTCGAAGACGAGGAGATTTTGGCGCGGCTATTGGAGTTGAATCTTTCACGGGCTGCTGCAACTTGAAATCGGTTCCAATGTTGCTTTGTGGCGGCAGCTGATACAACGTCTCCAAGCGATGAAAAGGAACAAGCGATGGTTGCTTGGCTAATTACAATGGTCCCAGGGATCGACCAAAGAATCATCACAGTCTTGAATCACCGGCTGTCCGGCAAAACAGTGGCGCAAATCATGGAGCAACTTTACGTCCACCAGCTGACGGGAAATGCCAGTCGGTTACGATACGCGAAGACGCGGAAAAGCGATTGCCCTGCCAGAATGGCGATCGTCGATGGCTTGCCTTACGCTGACGAATGGTGGTGTGGCTCCGGCGACCGGTTCTTCTGGGCCCGGAGGGTCAAAGATTTGCAAGTAACAACCGACGAGCATGGCAACGAGAGGATGGTGTGGATTGAAAGAAAACGCCCTGACTTCAGTGCATTCCGTGAAGCCGTCGGGCTACCACCACAACACGGCCACGAGCGTGCGCGGTAGGCGCGCGCCGTAAAAACGGAGTGTAGGCTGGTGGCACATCCTGAGAGGGCGTGCTTTTTCGCGCGTTTACTGATTTCGAAGACGCCATTTTGGGGCCGTGCTATGCACGCCTGCCGCTACATCCCACCCCGAATTTGGCCGCGGAACTACGATGCGATGATTACAAAGGGAAGTCTTTATGGCCAAGCCGTGCGTATTGGATATGAAAACAAGTGTTGAAGACGCCCGATTCTTCTACGAGAAAATGGACCCAATAATTCGTGGGCCGGAGCAACAACAGGATCTGGTGCTCGTGCGACGGTATTTTCGCGCTTACCTCCATTGCTGGAAGTGCGTTCTCCACTTTGTTCGAGAAGTCAAAGGCCTTAGCGGCAAGAAAAGCGATTCAGCGTGGAATGATTGGTGCAAAAAGTGGGCGAAAGGACTGGCTCCTGGAGACTGGGATGTGTTCGACTGTCTATCAAAAACGCGCAATCACGATACCCACGAAGGAATGATCGTAGTTACTGGACAAATAGCAGCGGGTCTGTTTCCTATCGTGATGTTTCGGCCTGGCAAGGCGTCACTACCTCCCAGGGAACTAATATCATGTTGCGCGCGCGGTTTGGATGTAGCTGATCGATTGATCCAACAGCACGCGAGTGTTACAGTGCCATAGCTAACCAACGCCGTAAAGCTGGCCGGTTGGCCTAATGCCGTATTGAGGTGCAAGACCGAAATGGATACAGTCCGTCCAATCACTGCCCGCAATGAAACACCTCGCTGGCATCTTTTGCAGATTTGTCCGAAGCCGCTGTTTTTTCAATCTTGACCTCCCTATCATTTTTCACCGTCTACAAAGAACAGACAAATGTCTATTGCTTTGACATGGCAAAATGAAACAACGCTGGGAAACCGGTTGACGACAGGGTGAATAACAGATGCAAGAAGTATTGGGCGTAACCGCCCCTCCGCGTATGCGTAACCTGTTATTTCCAAAGGCATTGCGGTCTTGGCAGTCTAGCCAAAACGGCCTCCCGCGGATAGGTTTGCAGCTGTGCAGCTGTACGAACCCACCGCAAGGAGGCCTGACTCATGAGCATGGCAGATTCACTGACGGTTCTCAAGCTGGAATTGACGCAAAATGTCGTTCCACAGATCGTTGACTTGCTGGCCCAAGCGCTGGCCGATGAGACGCCCGTTCATCAAGTGGAAGGGGGGCTCTGGGAATTATTGCTAAAAGCCGGTCACCAAGCCCTGCGGGCGTTTTTCGACAGACATGGTACGGGCGATCTCGGCGAGCAAATCACCCTGCCCGACGGTCAGGACATCCACCGCTTGGAGAAGTTGCATTGCCGCCGCTATGTATCGATTTTCGGTGAATTCGTGCTGCCCAGAACGGTCTACGGCAGCCGCGAAGGGCAAGCGTTGGAATTCGTACCTTTGGACAATCGCCTGCAATTGCCGGACGGTGTCTATTCCTATTTGCTGCAGGACTGGGATCAATCGTTGGCCGTGGAGCAAGCCTTCGGCAAAGTGAGCGAGACCATCGAGCGGATGCTCAAGCTCCGCCAGCCGGTGGACAGCTTGGAAGGCATGAACCGGCAAATGGCGCGGGACGTTGGCGAATTTCGCGATTTGCTCGGAACTCCGCCCGCAGCGGAGGAGGGCGCGATTGTGGTGGTGTCGGCGGACCAGAAAGGAATTGTCATGCGGGGCCAAGGAACGCCGACTATGTGCGGCGGCGAGCGTCCGGAAGGCCAGCGTGCCAATCAAAAAAAGATGGCTACGGTCGGTGCGGTGTACACGATCGACCCCTACGTGCGCACTGCCGCGGACGTGGTGGCCGCGCTGTTCCGTGATCCTGATTACGAAGCTCCGCCGCGCCCCGAGCCGTGTCACAAGCGGATCTGGGCCAGTTTGCCTCTGGAAGGGCGCAGCCCAAAAGCAGCATTGATGTCGTATTCGGGTGGTTGTGGTGGGAATTCCCGCAACGCAATGCAAAACTGAAGCGGCCGTCGGTTAGCCTATGCGATGGCCAGAAAGCACTCTGGGAAGCCTGCGTGAAGTATCTGCCCGAGGAGAACTTGGTGCAAATTTTAGATTTATTGCATGTCACGCCACGGCTGTGGGCCGCTGCGAAACTGCTCTACGGCGTCAAAGGCAAGGAGGTGCTGCCGTCGGTGCGACACTGGATCACGGAGGTGCTGGAAGGCAAGGTCGACAAGGTGATCAGAACCCTGCGTCGCCACGGCAAAGTCAAGGGACTAAAGGGCGCCAAAAAGAAAGCGTTGGCGCGGATCACCAATTATTTGCACACCAACCGGCAGCGTATGCGTTACGACGAGTATTTGCGTCAGGGCTACCCGATAGCCAGTGGGATCATTGAGGGGGCTTGCCGTCACCTGATTAAAGACAGGATGGAGCGGGCAGGTATGCACTGGACAATGGCGGGTGCCCAAGCAATGCTGGATGTTCGCAGCGTTTGGACCTGCAACCAATGGAGCCAATTTCAACAATACCGCATAGATCGAGAAATAGCCCGCCTCTATCCAAATCGCGAACTTGTGGCCGGGGAAGCGTACTTTGCAATGGCTGCGTAGCGGTGAGCGGGCGCACGGTTACGCCCGAGGAATTCCGGTCGATGGCGGGCTCAAGAAGAAAATGCGCCTCCTGGATGCCGCTGTCGATCACACAGACGGCAGGGGCATTTGATCGAGGCGGAAGCGGCTTGAGGTCTGGTTTCGGCGCACCAGGCGGCGCTGCGCCCGCTGAGGAAGCTCAATGTCATCTGGCTCCACGACCTCGAACAGGTACGTATACGTCAGGACTAGGTCGCGAAGGCCCTTGCCGACCAACTCAATGCGGACAGTGAAGCTGTCGGGGAGCATGACAGCATCAACTGCCTGATTGTCGATAATGTTGATGATGCGGCCATTGTAAAACGCCACGAAGTCGGTAATCTCTGCCTCCCGTTGGCGTTTCACATCGTCCCACGCCTTGTAGGCATCAGCGCGTGCCCTCGACCAGTCGGCTTCTTTGCGAGCCCAGTCGGAATCCTTGTCCCGCTTCCCTCGTTTCGGATATTTGGGGATCTCCTTTACTCCTAGCCCACCGACGCCGACATCGCAAATGTAATTCTGCTCGTCCTGGATGGTTGGCCACGCCTTGTAAAGAGCATCCGAGAGGATGCGCTTAAGCCGTTCCTCCGATGGATCGTCGAAAAGTCGGTGGATGCTGGCAATGGTCGCGGACCCGCGCGTGTCCGTCACGAAGTCATTGACCATAGCCAGGAATCTGGAAAGGTCTAGGTCCTCGGATGCGACAATTACATAGCCGTCCTCTTGTTCGGAAATAATTTCGAAATCAAACTTATCTCTCAAAATGTCCAGGTCGAGGTTCGGATCCACCTGGAGCAAAAGCGGCATGCCGGCGGGCGCGGTTGGCAAGGCATCGTGCTGACGTAGCGTCTGCGTGGCCTGCCACGCGCCGGCGGCGGAGGCAGCCGCACCGCGCAGCGTCCCGGCGTGAGCGGCGTGATTCACCCGGTTGGCCTTGGTCTGCGGTGATTTTTTGCCACCCCCGCGAATCAAAGCGTCGCCCTGATAGCGCATCAGCAGCGGAAGGTGCTGGAACCGGCGATTGGGGGGCATGGGTCATCCTTGAATTTCGGGCCGTGCGGTGCGTTTGAGGTCCGCAATCGCCGTCTTCAAGTGCCTGTCTTCAACCACGCGCTTGCCGATTAGAACAGCAGCTTTGGCAGCGTCTTGGGCTGCCTTGACGACCTGAGCCGCTGGCGACCCAATTAGCGCCGAGATGATGGCATCCCAATCTATCTTGTCGGCCACTTGCATCGAGGACAAAGTCAATTTGAGGAGTTTGTCGATCTCGTCCCGACCAGGTGCCGGCACCAGGAACACATCGTCGAACCTTCGGAACATCGCTTCGTCAAGAGCGGACTCGACGTTCGTGGTCGCGACCAAAATCCCTGGCGCGTCGTATTCCTCCATAAGCTGCAGCAACGAGTTGACGATTCGAGATGCTTCCCCAATGTCCTTGGAGTTCGTTCGTGAGCGGGCGATGAAATCGCATTCATCAAGCAGCAACACACAAGGCCGTTGTTTGGCTGCCTCAAAAACAGTTCGCAGATTGGCAGCCGACTCACCGAAGAAGGAGGAAATCAGGGCGTCGAAGCGGACTTTCATCAGCGGAAGTCCAGTGTTCCAGGCAAGCCGCTTTGCTCCAAGCGATTTCCCGCAGCCTGGCGGGCCATAAAGTAAAATGGTTTTGCGCGGCCGGAGGCCGTAGGCGCCGAAGCGCTCGCGGGCAGCGTATTCGCGCTCGATGCGCGAGAATCGGTCCTCGATCTCCGGCAGCAGGACCATGTGGTGCTCAAGCGAATCCTTGGGGATAAATGTCGCCAACAATTCCTGGCGGCGTTTGCTGAGGGGAAGTTCCTGGAGCGATGGTGTGCCATTTGTGGGCTTGGCTTGGTCCTGGCCCTGTTTTTTGGCCTGGCTTAGGATTGTGTTGAGTTCATCGGCTAAGCGGGTATGTCCGCTTTCCCGCTCAGCGTCCACTACCTTTTGGGCCAAGCGGTTGAGGTCGTCCTGCGAACCCTCAGCGATAGCCCGAATGATGCGTTTGAGAGTGTCGGCGTTCATTTGGCTACCCTGCTTGGCACCGCCCGCTAGCTGGCACTGTGTTGTGCTTCGAGGTTGCTCCGATTGGCTCCCCTGTCAATTCGCTTCCCTCAGGCCAATCCACGGTATCCATGCGCAGAAACCGGCCATTTTTCCAGAAGGCTTCGATCGCGTGCATCGTCTTTCTCCTTCAAGTTCAATTCTACTCGACTTTGCGTTGAGTGTAACCGATCCTCGCCCGGATTCGTCTTGGTTTGGAGCAGCCCTTTTGGCAAAAAATGCCGTTTGCGGGTAGAATACCACTAGTCACGGGTTCAGCTGCACCGGGGACAGATCCATGTTAATGGCGATACTGAGACACGGCAAAATCCGTCCACTTGAGCCGTTGCCGGCCGATTGGCACGAGGGCCAGCGGCTGCAAGTCGAAAAAGTCGACGATGCCGAAGTGCCGGTGGAGGAAATTGACGGCGATTTCGCCTCCCTGGCGGCCATGTGCGAGGCCAGCGAACCCGCGGACGAGGAGCAGCTGGACAGGGCATTGCAAAAAGCACGCCACCAGGCAACGGAGCAGTTTCGCCGGCAAATGGGGCTCGCCTGATGCCAATCGATGTTTGAAATTACCTTTCGTTAGTTGGACCAGGAGACGCCCGCGATGCAAATGAAACTGCAGAACATCAAAACCGCGTTGACACGCGACGCTCCAATGGGTCAAAAGCCACGTTGGCAAGACCTGCTTGGGGACTTCCTTTCCGCAACCTCGTCTCCGCTTACGCCTGAAGTGGAGCGTATTCTCCTTGCCATCCTCAGTTCCGACGGGGAATTGCAGCTCAACGAGGAATCGGAGATGCCCCACAACATGTCGCCTGAAAACATGCTGAAGTCGCTGGCGGTCCAGGCGTTGGGCAGATGGACGGGCGCGACCTATCTGCCGACGATGCAGCACGTCCAAGCGACGGCACCACCCTCGTTAGCGTGTGTGGTCCGCGGCGTGATTCAGAACGTCACCGGTCAGAACGGCAAGGCATTTTCAACGGACGCCGTTGCTGAAATCCGCTCCGGGGAGCCTCTCAACCTTGCGAAACTAGACGGCCTGTGAGCGCTCTTTCCCAAAACATGAACGGATCATGAGGTTCGCCCTGACACTCGTTTAGACCGGCCAGGGCCGGGCGACGCATGGCGGTGTTTCTTGGTCCATCCACGTCTTGCGGGGCAAATAAAGCGGTCGGGAGCTCCCGACCTCTTTTGTTTCATGCGAACGGTTTGACGATGTTCACGCCATCGTAATCCGCACCATGCTGCATGTCTTCACTGGAAAGACGATCGACGACGGCTTCCTGGCAGGCCGCAATAAGCAAGGTGTCCCAATGAGACAGCGAATAGCGGTCGCCCAAGACGAAACCGCGTTCAAAAACATTGGCGTTCATACAATTCATCTCGCGAAAAATTCTCCGCGAGTCCGACGATAGGGTGCTGGTCGATGAGTATTTGCAACCGGTTCCACGCCGCGAGAGCCTGGTTTTCCGAGTCGACTGACTCGATCGTCAGCTTCACGCGTGTTTGATCGGGGAACGGCAAGGCCGAGTCTGGCTTCAGGATGCCGTTTTCCACCGTCGCCGTCATTTCCGCAGTCATTGCTCACCGTCCTTTTCTGAAAATATCATACCATTTTCGCCCCGATCCGGCATGGTCGCCGGGTGCCACTGGCGGCTTGCCGCCAGCGCGAGCGACTTGGCAATTTCCGAGGAAGCAAGGTTGGCCAGAACGTCAGCGCACCTCCAGTGGCGACCAACCGCCAGCGCCACCAGGCGCCAACGCCCTCTTGGGCAACGACGCCCTACGACCATGATCGGACCATGACGTTCGCCCTGATACTCGTTTAGACCGGCGATGGCCGAGCGACGCATGGCGGTGTTCTTGATCCATCCGCGTCTTGCGGGATGCAGCTCGACCAAGGTGGTATTGCATCAGCTCAACTCCATCCCTGCTTCATTTTATGCCGGCGGGGTCTGCCTCAACGCTTGGTGGTCGACACCTTCCGCCGGCTACGGCGCACCCGCAGCTGTTCTCCAGTGGCCTTTTCCAAGGCCTTTACGGCCCCCGCAAAGTAGGCTTTGACTTGCTGGGCACTCATTCCCTCCGTTTCATGAGCCACTTTTTCCTTGATTGTCGGCCGTACGGGACCAAATCCGCGGTAGGCGTAAGCCGCGCAACCCGCCGTAAACGGCGGGCCTAAACCGCTTCGCGGAAAGGTCTGTGAACGGGCCTCAGGGTGGGTGCCAGGTGCCGCTCGCGGCTTGCGGGTAGAATACCAAAGTCACGGGTCCAATTGCACCGGGAGCAAATCCATGTTGAAGGCCATTATGAGTCACGGCGAAATCCGTCCGCTTGAGCCGGTGCCAGCCGATTGGCACGAGGGCCAGCGGCTGCAGGTCGAAAAAATCGACGATGCCGAAGTGCCGGTGGACGAAATCGACCGCGATTTCGCCGCGCTTGCGGCCATGTGTGCGGCCAGCGAACCCGCCGACGAGGAGCAGTTGGACAGGGCTTTGCAGGAAGCACGCCACCAGGCCAAGGACCAGGTTCGTCGGCAAATGGGGCTCGCCTGATGGGCGACTACCCTCGGCTTTGAAATCCCACCCCTGCGGGGTGCCGAGGCCGACGATTGGCAGACCGCGTCCCGGAAAGCGGCCTACAGTGGCCACGAACGGCTCGTTACAATGGGCGAAGGAAGGGAGGAATGATTCATGTTCACCACCATCATGGGCGTCGTGACCAACGGCGTCGTCGTTCCTAATTCGCCGTTGCCGGAGGGCGCGCGCGTTGAAATCCGCCTGCAACCCGTCTCGCTAGAGGTGTCGGCGGAGTTGCAGGAAGAGTTTGACGGGTGGGAGCGGCGGGTGCCGGCACCGTCGAAATGGTCGAAAAACTGGCCGAAGTGGTTGCGGAATCTTAACTACCCGCTGGCGGTGAATAAGTCCGCCTGTTAAGCTAAAAACGATGTGTTTCGTCCTGCGGCCCGGCGCACCGTCCGGCCAATTATGCGAAAGGCCAGAACAATGGTTCTCAACGCATTTCCACCTCTGCAAGGCGCCATTGCGCAAGCGGAGTCCTGGGCACGTTACCTCAACGCCCGCCGGCCCGAGTTGGCCAGTCGGCAGCCGGAGGAGGCCGGTCTGGAGTCCATCGTGTGGTTTGGCGCCAAATTGGGGGAATTGCTGCCGTTTACCTGGCAGCTCACCTTCGACAGTCTTTTCCGGCCAGGTGAAGAGTCTTGGACAACCGCGCAGGAATTCGAGGCTATTCGCCAGGAGGTTCGGCGCCTGTTTTTCACGGCACGCGAGGCGATGGACCAAACCCGGCAATGGGGCGAGGCCCTGCAGGCCCTGACCAACCGCAAACCTGCCGGGATGGACCGACTCATCGCGGCGATCGAGAATGCCAGCAGGCTGGAGGAGCGGGTGTTCCGCGATTGGCCTTCCTTTGTGGAACCCTTGCCGCCTATGAATCCTGGCGCAGCCCTATCAGTCGATGAATCGTTGGCGCAGGCCCTGGGGATTACTCTGCAGGAAGCCCGCAACAGACTGGATTCCCGCAGGCGCGAACTCAACGCCAAGCCGAAGTAAAAGGGTGGAGTACCGAGTTCGCCTCGACCCGCTGGTCGTTCGGCAGCTGACCCGTTGGGGGCTTTCCGACGCCGTGTTGGTGGATGTCCACCTTCGCCTCAACGACGAACTGCCGCGGTCCCCGATGAGCCATCTGCGGAAAGATTCAGCTTGGTTCGGCGGTGATGGAATGGTCTACGGGTTCGATTTGATCGACCTGGACAACCGATTGCTGGTTCACGCCTTTCGATTCCAAGTCTTTTACCACGCCGACGAACAAACGCTGTTGGTCGCCAGGGGTGCTCACGTCATGGCTGAAGGGATGTAACAATTCCTGAACAGCCAAATCGGTGGGCAACGGGGGCATGGCATTGCCGGCCGGTTAGCGCCCCGCACGCTGCCAATGGCTCCTCAGAGACTCCAGCTCGTCGTTGGCGATGAAACCCACGCGGTCGGCGGCAATCATCGCCGAGCACCAGGCGATGATTGCCTCCGCGGGCAGGTCGCACTCCTTGAGACTCCTGAGCACCACGCCCAAACAACCTTCGATGTCGGCGGTCATCATTCCCTCGTCGCTACTTTCGACTTGATGGCTTCCTTCCTTCATCAGTTCCAGCGCGAGCTGCATTGCCGGCCGCAGGTGCCCCGAATCGACCAAGCGGCTGAAGTTGCGCTTTACTTCTTCGTAGGCGTCAAAGTCATAAGTGAAGTTGTGGTTGATTTCGCGCTCGTCAAAGTCGGTCGCGTCGGCAATTGCCTGGCGAGTCGCGGCTACCAGTTCGCCGTCAGCAGCAGTCACGTCGAACCTCTCGTTGAGTTGCCGCAATACGCCGCGGTCCTTTTGAGCCATTTCGAGCAGGACGTCCGCCAACTCGGCTTTGCTGCGCTTGGCTAATGCTTCGCGCAGATGAGCCGCGGGATCTGTTTGGTCCGCGGCTGGAACCACGTTCTTTGCTTTTCGTTTAGCCATGGCATTGCTCCTGTTGGGGTTTCAGTTCGGCGGCCCGCCCGACGCTTTGCGGCGAACTCGATCATGGGCGATCTCCTTGGCCGCATTTTACGCGCTGGCCGGCAGACTCGCCAGGTGTGTCGGGCGGCGTGGCTTGGATAGCAATTGCGTTTCAAGGGGGGGGCTGAAATGCATAACAAGGGGTGACAGGGGGGGCCGGAATGAAATGAATCCAGGCAAGCCGTCGGCGTTTGCACGGCAAAACGAGCCTGACACGCGTGAGGCCAGTCCGTCACCGCACGGTGTTCCACAGCCACCACGAAAACCGTAAAACGTCATCAGTGCTCGTTCTTATGACCAGGAGTCTGCTGTGGACAAGCAAAATGGTGCCGATACCCCCCCAACCGTCGCCATCATCATGGGCAGCGATTCCGATTGGCAGACGATGCGCCCCGCCGCCCAGGTCCTTGACGAGTTCGGCGTAACCTACGAGAAACGCGTCGTGTCCGCCCACCGCACGCCGGACTACCTTTTTGAGTATGCCGCTGAGGCCGAGAAACGTGGGCTGTCACTCATCATCGCCGGGGCGGGCGGGGCGGCTCACTTGCCCGGCATGACCGCGGCCAAGACGATCCTGCCCGTAATCGGGGTGCCAGTGATTGCCACGCCGCTGGGAGGGCTCGACGCCTTGCTGTCGATCATGCAGATGCCCGCCGGGATCGGGGTGGCGACGGTCAGCGTTGGGGCCAAGGGCGCCAAGGACGCGGCTTTGTTCGCCGTGGCGGCTCTGGCGACGCGAGACCCCTTGCTGCGCGCCAAGGTCCGTACCTCCCGCGTTGTGGCGCCCGAAGCCGATGGCACGCCGCAGACGCGGGGTAAGGTCATTATCCTCGCCCGGAATGATTCAGACGTCGAGGTATTGCGGCACGCCGAGGATCACCTCACCAAGCTTGAAATCCCCCATGAGCAGATAGTCGTGGAATGCAGTGCGGCACCGGGCGACTTGGGGCTTCAGCTAGCCGATTTGGAGGCCAGGGGCACGGCTGTTTTCATCGCCGGTTCACACGGTGGGATAGATTTCGTTTGCGAGGTCGCGAAAACGACGACGCTACCCGTGTTGGCAGTGCCGATCGTGAGCGAACCAGTCAAATTCGTCGATGATTTCCTGCGGCCATTCATGGACATGCCGCCCGGCCTTGCGACGTTCGCGATCGGTAAGCCCGGCGCCATCAACGCGGCGCTGTTCGCGGCGACGATTATCTCGGAACACCAGTCACCAGTCTGGCAGCAGCTCCACCAGATGCGTGCGGACCAGGAAAAGCGGGTGAGAGCCATGCAGGTTTGAGTGACCTCTTTATCATTCTCTACCTTCTGGTCCTTGCCCGCTGCCGAATGTGCGGGGAACTGCGAGGCGAAGTGCCTCAACCATCCTCTCAAACACATCCTCCCAGCGCCCCGACTCGCTCTGGCGGAAAAGCCGCATGGTCGGATACCACGGGCTGTCCTCGCGCTTGAGCATCCAGCGCCAGTCCGGGAGTAACGATATCGCCACCCACACAGGCACGCCGAGAGCGCCGGCAAGGTGAGCGATCGCTGTGTCGCAGGAGATCACCAGGTCGAGATTGAGCATGATCGCCGCGAGATTCGTGAGCGATTCGGAATCGTCGCCCAATTGGTTTTCCAGATCGACAACGGGGAATTTGCCCGTTAGGTCGCGCAATTGCTGGGTGCCGGCTCCCTTTTGCAAACTGACGAGTTGGACTCCTTTGACGCGTGCCAATGGCTCGAATTGTGCCAGCGGCATTGATCTATCCCGGTCGCGGCCGTAGGTTGGATTGCCTTGCCAAAGGATTCCAACCTTGAACGAGCCGGCAGCCATGCCGTTGGCGTGCTCCAATTTCTGCCGCCAGCGGGCCGTCAGCTCAGGATCGACATGCAGGTAGGGGACTTTTGCGGGGATGGTGGCGACCGTAGTGCGAAAGAGGTAGGGCAGGCTCAGCAGAGTCGTCCGCACATCATACGCCGGCAACGGCGTGCCCTGAGCTACCAATGTATCTATCCCTTTCATGCCGGTAAACAATCGCTGCAGCGAACGCTGACACTCGACAATCACCTTGCCGCCCCGGGCCTTCACCATGGGCACGTATCTGACGAATTGCAGCGTGTCGCCAATGCCTTGCTCGGCCTGCAGCAATATCGTTCGGCCTGCCAGGTCCGAGCCGTCCCAGCGCGCACTGTTTTGCACCGTGGGCGGCCCTTCCTCCTTGACCAAACGCCACTCGTGTTCCGGCAAGCCACGTTCGAAATCGCCCAGCAGGAGTAAGATTAACGCCAGGTTGCTGTGGCCATCGGCGAAATCGGGGTTTAGACGCATCGCTTCTTGACAGCAGCGAATCGCTTTGTCAAAGTTCTGCTGCTTCCAGTAGACAATGCACAGGTTCGTGAGGGCATGTGGAAAATTGGGCCGAAAGCGCAGAGCTTCCAAATAGGCCACCTTCGCCTCGTCGAGCCTGTCCCGTCCTTCGAGCACGATGCCGAGGTTGTTGAGCGCGACAGGAAAATCAGGCTTCAGCCGCAAAGACTCCCTGTAGCAACGGATCGATTCGTCAAAATTCTTCATGTATTGATGGACCCGGGCAAGATTGTACCAGGCTTCGACGTAACCCGGCTGCAGCCGCACCGCTTCTTGATGGGCGGCCAGTGCTTCCTCCAGCTTGCCCAACGGCTCCAGGGCGGTGCCGAGGTTGTTGTGCGACTCGGCGCTGGCGGGATCGATTTCCAGGGCCCGGTAGAACTGGGCCGCCGCCTCTTCCAATCGGCCCCGGTTTTTGAGCGTGATCCCAAGGTTGTTGAGGGGTCCCGCGCTGCCGGGCCTCAGACGCACGACCTCCTGAAAGCAAAGTGCCGCTTCATCGAGCCGATCCTGGCCGAACAGGGCCATGGCGAGGGCGTTTTGAGCCTCGGCAAAATCGGGCCTCAGCCGCACGCATTGGTACAAGCAGGGAATAGCGTTAGGGGCCATGCCGAGTTCCACAAGGGTGACGCCAAGTTCGTACCAGGCTTCGGCGAAGGCCGGCTTCGCCGTCACGGCTTGCTGCAGCGCGGCAACGGCCTCCTGCGGCCTTTTTTGGCGGTGCAAAATACTGCCGAGATTATGCCAACTTTGAACATCGGCCGGGGCCAGTTGAGTGGCCTGACGATAACTTGCAACTGCCTCGTCGAGCCGGCCCTGGCGGTCGAAGACGGCGGCCTGGTTTTTGTGGGCGTCGGCGTAACCGGGCGCCAGCCGCGTTGCCGCCTGATAACACTGGCCGGCTTCATCCAGCTTACCGAGTGCGAAAAATGCGCTGCCCAGGTTGTTGTAAGCGACGGCGGAACCGGGATTGAGCCGAATCGATTCCCAATGGCTCGCCGCGGATTCGTCATGACGGCCAAGCGCGGACAGTACATTGCCAAGATTGGAATGGCAGGCGGCGTTGTCCGGTTGCACTTGAATGGCCTGGCGGAAACAAGCCACGGATTCTTCCAACCGCGATTGGCCCGCCAGCACAATGCCGAGGGAATTCGCGACATCGACATTGGCCGGGTCCACGGACAGCACCTGCCGGTAAAGCCGCTCCGCATGAGCGAGGTCACCGGCATGATGGCATTGAATGGCCTGGGCGATTAAGTCGGCAACGGTGGTCATGTCATTTCCGCAATTCGTGGGCCATGCGCTCGAACACATCATTCCATTGGCCAGCTTGGGTTTGTCGAAACAGCCGCATGGTAGGATACCAGGGACTATCCTCGCGGCCAAGCAGCCAACGCCAATCCGGAACCATCGGCACCGCGACCCAGACCGGCACGCCGAGCGAGCCGGCGAGATGGGCGATCGACGTGTCACAAGTGATCACCAGGTCGAAGGTTTTTCATTATCGCGGCCATGTTCGCCAGCGAATCGGCAGCGTTGCCCAGACGGCTTTCCAGGTCGGCAACGGCAAACTCTCCGGCTAAAGCTGTCAATTGGTCCGTTCCCGGTCCTTTCTGAAGGCTGATCAGCCGCACGCTTTCGATCCGGGCCAAGGCACCGAAATGCCGCAGGGGAATGGAGCGTTTGCGATCGCTGGTGTGTGTCGGGTTGCCCTGCCAAGCGATGCCGACTCTGCGGCCACCCGCGAGACCTCGCTGCTGGAATTCACCTTGCCAATCGGCGACCAGCGCGGGTTCCGCTTGAAGATAAGGCACGGGTGCAGGAACGGATTGCAAGTCAGTGTGAAAAACGGCCGGCAAACTCAGCAGCGGTATCCGCACGTCAAACGGCGGCAGGGGCGCGGGCTGGGGCACGATTTCGTCGATCCCCTGGACGGCGCCAAGCAAGCGGACCAACGTGGGTTGACACCAGAATATCACCCGGCCCCCGCGCGGCTTGATCATGGGAAGGTAGCGCACGAATTGGATCGTGTCGCCCAGGCCCTGCTCGGCGTACACCATGATCGTTTGCCCGTTTAGCGCCGCGCCGTCCCAGAGCGGCTGGGTAAACGGATAACGCGGGTACAACTTGGTTCCCCAACGCCACTGATACTCCCCCCACCCCTGGGCAAAGTTGCCCCGCAACAACCACAACAGCGCCTGGTTGAGATGAATGTCGGCGGAGTCGGCGTCCAGCCGCAAAGCCTGCCCAAAATAATTCTGTGCTTCGTCAAAACGGCCTTGTTCCTTGAGAGCATTGGCCAGGTTGCTGTAGGACGCGGGCAGATCCGGGCACAGCTCCAGCGCTCGCCGATAGCGGACAATCGCCTCGGTCGGTTGGCCCGCCGAGTCCAGGAGAAGGCCGATGTTATTATGGGCGTCGGCATAATCGGGCTTCAGCTCCAGAGCGCGCTCATAGCAGGCCATCGCCTCTTTGATATTGCCTTGCTGCTTGAGTGCGTTCCCCAGATTGACATGGGCCTCGGCCCGGGTGGGTTGAATGGCCAGGGCGCTTCGCAAATTAGCCTCCGCCTCGTGGACCCTCCCCAACTCCAGCAAGGCATTGCCCAGGTTGTTGAGGGCCTCTACGGAATGCGGGTCCAAGGTCAGAGCCTGTTGGCAGCAGGCCACCGCCTCCGTGAAACGGCGCAGGCTGTTGAAGGCACTTGCCATGTTGACATAGGCGCTGGCAAAGTTGGGTGCGATGCGCATGGCCTGCTGAAAGCACGCCATGGCCTCGTCGTACTTGCGTTGGGCGGCCAGGAGATTGCCGAGATTGTTGTGCGCCTCCGCGAAGTGAGGTTGGAGGCGAAGAGCTTCACGCAAAGATGCCGCGGCCTCCTCCAAATGGCCTTGCTCCCTGAGGACGTTGCCGAAATTGCAATGTGCCTCGGCGTAGGTCGGCCGCAAACGCAAAGCTGCGCGGTATTGAGCCGCGGCTTCCGCAAATTTCCTTTGACTCAGCAGGATGTTGCCCAGGTTCATGTGGGGTTCCGGGAGGTCGGGCTGCAGACGCACGGCCTGCTCCAGACTCGCCTGGGCCTCGTCGGACCGGCCGAGGGCGCCGAGCGCCAGGCCGAGATTGGAATGGTAGGCGGCGGCTGCCGGATTCAAGGCCACTGCCTGACGCATCAGCGCGACAGCTTGCTCATGGCGGCCGGCCTGGTAAGCCAGGGCGCCGAGCAAGTGGTAGGTATCGGCGTTGTCAGGGAAGTGCTGCAGAATGTGGCGATAAAGCTGCTCGGCCTGGATCAAGTTGCCGGCCTGATGATGGTGCAGCGCCGCGTGGAAAGTTTCGGCTAGGTTTATCATAACTCGCTCAGGGCGGCAGCCATTCTCTGAAACACATCTTTCCATTCGTCCAACCGGGTTTGCCGAAACAGCCTCATGGTGGGATACCACGGAGTATCCTCGCGACCAAGCAGCCAGCGCCAATCAGGCACCACCGCAATTGCAAGCCAAACGGGAACGGCCAGGGCGCCCGCAAGGTGAGCGATGGCGGTGTCGCAGGAGATCACCAAGTCGAGGGACTCCAGGATTGCCGCGATGTTGGTCAACGATTCGGCCGGCGGCCCAAGGCGGCTTTCCAGATCCACAATGGGAAATCTACCCTGCAGAGCATGCAATTGCTCCGTGCCCGGACCTTTTTGCAAACTGATCAACTGAACGCCGTCCAGCTTGGCCAATACTGCGAAGTGGCTTAAGGGTATCGATCGCTGACGGTCCGTGCTGTTTGCCGGGTTGCCCTGCCAAACAACGCCGACTTGCAGGCGGCGGCCACCCAGGCGTTTCGGCGTACCGATTTCGCGGCGCCAACGTTCGACAAGTGCGGGATCGATTTTGAGATAAGGAACCGCTCCCGGAATAGTCCCAAGCTCGGTATGCAAAACGCCGGGAACGCTAAGCAGCGGCAATTGCACGTCGAATGGCGGCAAAGGTGTATCCTGGGCCACCAAACGATGAATACCGCGAACGCCGGCCAGCAGCGGAATGGCAATGCGTTGACACTCGACAATGACCTTAGCGCCGCGATCGGCTGCCATGGTGGCATAGCGAATGAACTGCAGCGTGTCGCCCAGACCTTGCTCGGCATAAAGCAGGATGGTCTTGCCGTCGAGCGCGGATCCGTCCCAACGCGGCTGGCTGAATTCGCGCTTGATGAATTTCGGCTGCGTCCAGCGCCATTCATACTCCGCCCAGCCGCGCTGAAAATCGCCGCGCAGCAGCCACAGCAGCGATCGATTCCAGTGTGCCGCGCCCAAGTCGGGCTGCTGCCGCAGTGCTTCGTCATAATAGTAACCGGCATCGTCCAGCTTGTTTTGACGGAGCAAAGCAATTCCCAGGTTGGAAATGGCCTCGGCGTTATTCGGCCTGAGTCGAATGGACTCACGGTACTGGATTTCCGCCTCGGCAAACTTGCCCTGGCGATCGAGGATGCTGCCCAGGTTGTTGCAGGCTTCGGCATGGTTGGGCCGAAGGCGGAGTGTTTCCCGGTAGCAGCGGCTGGCCTCATCCAGCTTGGCGGAGCAGGGCAGAGCGGCCAACGAACTTGCCTGGGGAGCAACCCGCTGGCGAAAATCTTCCGTGATAGTGGCCAAGTTGGCCTGGGCATCCGGGAAATCCGGCCGCATGCGCAGTGCTTCGTGGCAGCAGGCAAGCGCTTCGTCGAAGCGATTCAGGGCGTAGAGGAGCGTCGCCATGTTGTTGTAAGCCTCCGGAAAATCAGGCCGCAGTCGTACCGTCTCCCGGAAGTAATGAACCGCCTCTTCGAGCTCCACCTGGCGTTTGAGGACGTTGGCCAGGTTGTACCAAGCATCCGCGTAATCCGGCCGGAGCCGAATGGCTTGCTCGTAGCACGGGGCGGCGTCGACGATATGGCCCTCCTTGTCCAAAGCCGTGCCAAGGTTGTTGTGTGCCTCGGGATAATTGGGATCGAGCTGGACGGCCTTCTGGAAACAACGCTTGGCCTCCTCGAGCCGGTTCAGCGCATGCAAACAGCTGCCGAGGTTGCTGTGCGCGACCGCGGAGCCAGGATCGAGTTGGATGGAATGCCAATGGCAAGCGGCCGCTTCTTCATGCTGGCCGATGGCCGACAGCACATTGCCGAGATTGGAATGATACCCAGCGTTTTGGGGCTGCCATTGGAGGGCTTGCCGAAAGCAAGGGACTGCCTCCGCCGGCCGGCCGAGCGTGGCCACGGTAATGCCGAGTGCGTTGGCCGCCTCGAAATGCGACGGGTCCGCGGTCAAGATCTGCCGGTACCACCACTCGGCCTGCGACCAGTTGCCCGCGCGAACCTGCTGGCCCGCCAGGGCGAATGCTTCCGCGACAGTAGTCATTGCTCAAGAGTTCCGTAGGTCGGGCTTCCCAGCCCGACCATTGCCGCCAAAATCTAGTATGCGTTGAGTCGGGCTAGGAAGCCCGACCTACATTTCTATGGGTTTGGTCGGGCTGGGAAGCCCGACCTACATTTCTATGGGTTTGGTCGGGCTGGGAAGCCCGACCTACTCAAAACATCCGCCATTCGTTCGAAAACTTCCTGCCAATGGCCGTACCGCGTCTGGCGGAAAAGCCGCATCGTAGGATACCACTGACTCGCCTCACCTTGCAACTGCCAGCGCCAGTCCGGCGCGACCGTCAAGGCCACCCAGACGGGAACCCCCAGGGCCCCTGCGAGATGGGCAATCGCGGTGTCGCAACAGATCACCAGATCGAGGTTTTTCATCAGCGCCGCGATATTAACCAGGGATTCCGTATCGGCGCCCAGGCGGCTTTCCAGGTCGAGGACTGGGAATTGATGCTCGATGCCTCGCAATTGCTCGGTCCCTGGCCCTTTTTGGAGGCTGACAAGCTGCACGCCCTTCACCCGAGCCAATTTTTCAAAGTTCGCCAGGGGAATGGAACGATGAATGTCGCCGCGATTCGCCTTGCTTCCCTGCCAGGCAATGCCGACCTGAACGGGACATTCAACCTGACGTTCTAACCGCCAACGCTCCAAAAACTGGCCGTCCACATGAAGATACGGCACGCGCGCCGGGATTGCGGCCAACGTGGCATGAAAGATACCTGGGAGGCTGGGCAAAGGCGCCTGCACGTCGAACGCGGGCACAGGGGCACGCTGGGCGACCAGTTGGTCAACGCCTGATGTGCCGGCCAGGAGGCGCACCAACGAGGGCTGACACTCGACAATCACCGTGCCGCCCCGCTCTTTCACGAGCGGCGCATAACGGATGAACTGCAAAGTGTCGCCCAGGCCTTGCTCGGCGTGGAGCAGGATGGTCCGCCCCTCGAGGCGTGAACCGTCCCAAAGCGGCTGGTCAAAATGCCGCCAGACAATGCTGGGCAGCCGCCGGCGCCACTCATACTCCGGCCATCCCCGATCGAAATCACCGCACAACAACCACAAAAAGTGCGCGATTGAAATGGGCTTCCGCGTAGTCCGGCTGAAGGCGAATCGCTTCCTCCTGACAGGCCAGGGCCTCGTGAACGCTGCCTTGCCACGCCAAGGCGGTACCTAGGTTGCTGTGGGGCTGGGCTCGTCGCGGGTTGATTCGCACGGCAAGTCGGCACTCGTCCACCGCTTCAGCAAGACGGCCCAGGTTGGTCAATGCGATTCCCAGGTTGCCGCGTGTCTCGGCGCCTTGAGGGTTAATCCGCAATGCCCGGCGATAGCTGACCACGGCCTCTTCCAGGTTTCCTTGCATCCGCAAGGTATTGCCAAGGTTATTATGGGCCTCGTCAAAATGGGGCTCCAATCGCAGTGCCTTGCGATAGCAGTCGGCAGCGTCATCCAGGCGGTTTTGCGTCTGCAAGACATTACCCAGGTTATAAAGCGCCATCGCCGAGTCAGGTTTGATTCGCAGGGCTTGCTGGAAGGCAGACACGGCTTCGTCGAGCCGGCCTTGCAGTTGCAGGACAGTGCCCATGTTGACGAGAGCATCGGCAAAGTTGGGCTCGATTCGCAAGGCCTCCTGGTAGCTGGCCACGGCCTCATCCAGGCGGCTTTGCTGGTGCAGCGCAATGCCCAGGGCGTTGCGGGCCAGCGCGAACCTGGGGTTAAGCTGCAGCGCCTGCTGCAAATGAGCTTGGGCTTCGTCGAGTTTGTTTAACTTGAGGAGAGCATTGGCAAGGTTGTAATGCGCCGCCGCCGCATGTGGCGCCAACTGACTAACTTGAGCGTACCGGGACGCAGCTTCTTCGTATTTTCCCTGCATGAAGAGGGTGTTGCCAAGGCTAGTCAGCGTGTCGGCGTCGTTTGGCTGAAGTTGGAGGACCTGACGGAATACCTGCTCAGCCTGGGCAAAACTGCCCGACTCAAAATAGCGGTGGGCAAGCGCGAGCACGTCAGCGGCTTTCGACACATTATGCTCCCAGTAGGTCCCGCCTGCCGGGCGGGACCTGACCAGTCCCAGCCACGGTGCTTACGCCTAACGAGGTCCGGCCCGGCAGGCCGGACCTACTTCAGCCGCCCCAGTTGGTCGGCCATGGCCTCAAAAACATCGTCCCATTGCCCATAGCGGGACTGGCGGAATAACCGCATGCCAGGATACCACGGACTGTCGCTGCGCCGCAACAACCAACGCCAATCCGGGATCAACGGCAACGCAACCCAAACTGGACCTCCCAGCGCTCCCGCGAGATGAGCGATCGCGGTGTCGCAAGAGATCACCAAATCGAGGTTCTTGATGATGGCGGCGACGTTGGCGAAGGACTCGTCGTTGGCGCCGAGCCGGCTTTCCAGATCGAGGATCTCGAAATTGCCTGGCAGAGAGAGCAATTGATCCGTGCCGGGCCCTTTTTGCAGACTGACCAGCTGAACTCCTCGCACACGGGCAAGTTGTCCAAACCATTTCAGCGGAATCGACCGCTGCCGGTCGCCGCGGTAAAGCGGATTGCCTTGCCATACGATACCCACCCGCAGCTTTATCCCCGGTGGGCGTGGCAGCCGCCAACGATCAACGAGTTTTGGATCAACATGCAAATAGGGCAGTTTCGCGGGAACAGCGGCCAACGTGGTGCGAAATATGCCCGGCAGACTGAGCAACGGCGCATGGACGTCGAAGGCCGGCAGCGCTGTGCCCAGCGCCGCCAACCGATCGATGCCCGCCACGCTCGACAGGACACAGAGCAACGGGGCAGGGCAGTGCACAATCACTTTGCCGCCACGCTCCTTCACCAATGGCGCGTAACGGATGAACTGCAGGGTGTCGCCCAGCCCCTGCTCGGCATAAAGCAAAATGGAGCGGCCCCGCAGGTCGGCGCCATCCCAAAGCGGCTGCGAAAAAGGCGGCCTGGCAATGCCCGGTTGGGCCCGGCGCCATTCATAATCGGGCCATGCTCTTTCGCAATCGCCCAACAGCAGCCGTAACAAAGCGCGATTGCAATGGGCATCGACGCAATCGGGCTTAAGTTGCAATGCTCGGTCGAAATGCGCCGCTGCCTCCTCGATGCGGGCACGCTTGTAATAAGCCTTGCCTAGATTGTTGAACACCTCCGCATAATCAGGCCTGAGCCGCAGGGCCTGCTGATAACTGCCGACCGCCTCATCGAATTTGTCTTGACGCTCCAGAGCGTTTCCGAGGTTGTTCCACGCCTCCGCCAGGTCTGGCCGAAGCGTGAGCGCCTGACGATAGCAAGCGATCGCCTCATCGAGTTTGTCCTGGCGCTCCAGCACGCTGCCCAGGTTGTAATGGCCGGCGGCATAATTCGGACTGAGCCGCACAGCCTCATGGTGGTGCGCGGCTGATTCTTCGAGCTTTCCCAGCCGCGCCAGGGCGACGCCAAGGTTGTTGTGGGCCTCGCGATAATCCGGCCGCAGCCGCAGAGCATCGCCGTAGTGGACCACTGCTTCCTCTACCTTGCCGACACTCTGCAGCACATTGGCAAGATCGTTGTGGGCCTCGGGATAGTCCGGCTGGCAGCGCAGAGCCTGCAGCAAGCTGGCGAGGGCTTGCTGCGTTTTGCCCTGTTGAGCCAACGCCACACCCAGGCAACAATGTGCGTCTGCGCGATCGGGCACAGCCCGCAGCACCTGTTGGTAGAGTTGCTCGGCAACGCCAAAATTACCCGCACCCTGATGCTGGGAAGCCAAGATCATCATCTCTTCGAGGTTCGGCATAGTAAGGCAAACAAAAAAGACATCAACTTTGGCGCACTGACCGCCCGTGCACCCACCGCCGCCACATGTCTCGATACGCCGCCTCGAGCACCCGCGTGAAGCGCTCGGCGTTGCACACCGTGGCCCACATGCGATCCCTCAGCTCCCCGCGAAGAGTTGCCAGCAACGGCAGCTCCTCACTTAGCCCCACCGCCTTGGCGATAAACCGCTCAGGCAACGAGACAGCCCAATCAGCCAGACCGACACGGGCCAAAAACGTTGCGGAGTTGCGCTCCATGGGCCTTTTGCCGCACAAGCTGAGCACCGGCACTCCCATCCACAGCGCCTCGCAAGTGGTCACGCCTCCCGTGCAAGGAAACGTGTCCAGCACCACATCGATATCGTTGTAAACTGCCAGGTAACCTCGCAGATCGGCCGCTGAGCGTAAATCGAGCCGATGGCCGGCAATGCCACGCTGGACGAACTCCCGGCGAACGCGCTGCTGGGCGGCGTCATTGAGATCCAGCTGAAACATCAAAAGCCTCGCGGTGGGCAATCTCTGCAGCACGCGGCTCCACAAGTCGTACACCTTGTCGTTGAGTTTCGCCAGTCGATTCAACGAGCCAAAGGTCAAATAGCGGCGGCCCAGCGCCGGCAACCGGCCGACCTCCGGCGCGTCCTCCGGCGGCGCGAAGCAACACATGCCGCCAGGCAGGCGCATCAATTCCTCCGTGTCGAGCAGCGGTTGGCCTGGCGGATCCAGAATGTCGTCGGTGAGCCGGTAGTCGATGGTGGTAAGTCCCGTGGTGTTCAAGTAGCCGAGCCAGGTGACTTGCACCGGCGCTGGTTTGTGCGTGAAAACCCCCAATCGGTTGTAGCGTGTGTGTCCCGCAAGATCCACCAGGATGTCGATGCCGTCGGCCCGGATTTGCTCCGCAACCTGCACGTTGGTCAGGCCGCAGGTCCACCGCCAACCGGTCGCAAACCTTTGCAGTCGCTCCGTCACGGCATCCGCCACCGGGGCCTCCGCATAACAGTGCACCGCCACTTGCCGCTCATCATGGTTGGCCAGGACCGGTTCCAGGTAGCGCGTGAGCGCGTGAAATCGAAAATCGGGGGAGACATATCCGATCCGCAGCCGGCGGTCAGGCGATGGATCGTTGGCATGCGGTCGCGGCGGCGAATTTTGCTGGACCATTCGCCCCCAACGGCAATGCTCGGCAAAAACATGGTCATGGTCAATTTCGGGATTGAAATTCAGCCAGGCAACCAGATTGCCCAGGGCCGGGGCCAGATCCGGCTGCAAGCGCAGGGCTTGCCGGTAACACTCCACCGCCTCGTCGAATTTGCCCTGGCGTCCAAGCACGGCGCCAAGATTCATGCTGGCATTGGCACATTGGGGGTCGATCCGCAGGGCCTGCCGATGGCACAACACCGCTTCGTCGAGCTGGCCTGCATCCATCAGCGCGATGCCCAGGTTGGTGTGGCCTTCGACGCTGTCGGGGGCAATCTGCAATGCCGTGCGCAGATGGCTCACGGCTTCGTCCAGTTTGCCGCTTTGACGCAGGCCATTGCCGAGCCTGACATGAGCTGTCGCATAATCGGGTTTGATCCGCAAAGCTTCTTGCTGGTGAGCGATTGCCGCCGCGAGGTCGCCTTGTTTGCCCAGGGCGGCGCCGAGATTCGAGTGTGCCTCCGCATAGTGAGGCCGGCAATCGAGGGCGCGGCGGAAGCTGGCAATAGCTTCCTCGAGCCTGTCCTGCCGCGCCAGAGCGATTGCCAAGTTGTTCCAGCCAGCCGCGAATGCTGGGTCCACGCTCAGCGCCTGCCGATAACAGCAAATCGCCTCATCGAGCTTGTTTTGCCGCTCCAGGACGATTCCGAGGTTGTAGTGCGCCGCGGCATAGCGCTCATCGAGCCGGATTGCTTCCCGGTGGTGAGCGATCGATTCATCCAGCTTGCCGAGCTTGGCCAAGACGACGCCCAGGTTATTGTGCGCCTGGGGATAACCAGGCCGCAGTCCGATGGCCTGGCCGTAATGCGAAACGGCTTCCTCGAGCTTGCCGGATGCCTGCAGCACATTGGCCAGATCGTTGTGGGCCTCAGGAAAATCGGGCCTCCATTGCAGTGCCTGCCGGAGGCTGACCGCGGCCTGGTCCCACAGCCCCTGCTGAGCCAACGCCACGCCCAGGGAACTGTGAACCTCGGCGTACTGAGGGACCGCCTCGATGATTTGCTGGTAGAGCAATGCGGCCAGGCGCAGGTTTCCCGTTTGGTGATGCTGGGAGGCTAAAACCAGGGTTTCTTCAACGGTGGGCATGATTTGGCCGCTCGCCGCAGGGTCTTGCCATTATTGTAGCGGGCCGCTGTCCTTTTTGGCCCGCGGCGGCCGGAAGCAGCCAAAGCCCAATTTCAATACAATGGGGCGTGCCAGCCACCAAAGCCAGAATTAATTAGAGGATGACTCCATGAATGACCTGAGTTTCAACCGCGGGGCCGTCCGGCCCATCGAATGTTTGCAGGCCGGCTGGCGGCTCATCAAAGACGATTACTGGCTTTTTCTGGGCATCACTCTTGTCGGCGTACTCATCGGTAGGCTGTCCTCTGGCATCCTGATGGGGCCCTGCATGTGCGGCATTTACCTTTGCATGTTCCGGCGCGAGAAAGGAGAGCCGGTCACTTTTGACAATCTCTTCCAGGGTTTCAATCATTTCGTCCAGAGCCTCATAGCCACCCTCATCATGATGGTGCCGATGGCGGTGATCCTTGTTGGGTTCTGCATTGCGTTTTTCGCAGCTTTATTCTTGACGGTGCCCCGGAATCCACCCGAGCAAGGCCCGCCCTGGCTTTTCTTCGCGATTGCGGCTGTAATGCTGTTGCTGCTTCAGATCGGGTTGATGTTGGTGGCCGGGTTATTTCTGTTCAGTTACCCATTAATCGTTGATCGTAAGTTGTCTGGGGTCGAGGCTGTGAAGTTGAGCTTCAAGGCAGTGCTAGCCAATCTTGTTGGTGTCATCGCCCTGCTGTTGCTGGATGTGGCGTTGACTTTTGTCGGTGCTTTGGCGTGCTACGTGGGCGCATTCTTCGTAATACCAATCACGCTGGCAGGGCAAGCGGTCGCTTACAGGCAGGTATTTCCGAAAGTCGAATAAACTACCGCGCCCACAGCTTCCGATCCAAGCTGCGATAGCCAATCGCCTCCGTCAGATGAGCCGCCTCGATCTTCTCAACGCCCTCGATGTCGGCTATGGTCCTGGCCACGCGCAGGATGCGGTCGTGGGCCCGTGCCGACAGCCCCAATTCCTCCATTGCCGTTTTCAGCAATGACTGGCAGGCCGGGTCGAGCACGCCATATTTCCGCAGTTGGCGGCTGTTCATGCGTCCGTTAAGCCGCTGGCCGTCGCCGCCGAACCGCCTGGCCTGGGCCTCCCGCGCCTTGAGCACCTGCTCACGCATGACCGCGCTGGACGTGCCGTCTTGCTTGGCCGCCAACTCCTGGTAAGGCACCGCTGGCACCTCAATATGCAGGTCAATCCTATCCAAAAGCGGCCCGCTGATCCGGCTCATGTAGCGCTCGATCTGCTGCGGCGAACACTTGCAGGACCGCTTGGCGTCGCCCAGGAACCCGCATGGGCACGGATTGAACGCCGCCACCAGCACAAACCTGGCGGGAAACGTGGTCGAATTGAGCGCCCGCGAAATGGTGACCTTACCCTCTTCGACCGGCTGCCGCAATACTTCCAAACTGCGGCGGTTGAATTCCGGCAGCTCGTCAAGAAACAACACGCCGTTATGGGCCATGCTGATTTCGCCCGGCGTTGGAATGCTGCCGCCGCCGACCATGCCCGCGTCGCTGATGGTATGGTGCGGCGACCGAAATGGCCGCGTGGCCATCAGCGATTCGCCCGGAGCCAGCCGGCCCATGGCGCTATAGATGCGTGTGGTCTCCAGGCTCTCGCTCGGCGTCAGCGGCGGCAAAATCGTGGGCAGCCGTCGTGACAGCATCGTCTTGCCCGAGCCGGGGCTGCCGATCATCAGCACATTGTGTCCGCCGGCGGCCGCGACCACCATCGCCCGCTTGGCGAACTCCTGGCCGCGCACGTCCGCGAAATCGACCTCGTAACTGTTGAGCTTGGCCGCTAGATCTTCCAGCCGCACCGCCACCGGCTCCATCGGCAATTGCCCCGACAAGTACCCAACAGCCTCGGACAAGCTGCCGACGCCGAAGACCGCGACTTCGGTTACGACCGATGCCTCGTTGGCATTGGCGTTGGGCACGACCAGGCGTTTGATGCCGCGGGCGCGTGCCTCCATGCTCATCGACAGTGCGCCCTTGATCGGCCGGAGACTGCCATCGAGCGCCAGTTCGCCGACCATCGCCACGTCCACAAGATGTTCGGGAAGTAACTGCCCGGTGGCCACCAGCATACCCAAGGCGATCGGCAAATCGAACGCCGTGGCTTCCTTCTTGAGATCGCCAGGCGCCAGGTTGATGACCAAGCGGCCAGCATGTCGCTGGTAGCCGAGGTTGGCAAGGGAGCGCTCGATGCGGTGGGTGCTTTCTTTTACCGCCATTTCGGGCAGGCCCACCAAAATGGTCTTGGGCATGCCTGCCGACGCATCGACTTCCACCTCGACGGGCAAGGCGTCGATGCCGACGAGGGCGAACGTGTTGAGTTTGGCGAGCATGCGGCGGCTCCGGCGATGGGCGATAAAGGACGGTATAACCGTTTTATCGCATGACAGGCCGGCTCGCCACAAGCAAACGGATACCTTTTTCTTTTCCGAGGCAGCAGGTATCATACTTCAAGTTGCCATTCCTGAACGGGCCAAACGGCTTGCATGATCTTTTTCGGCGGCATCTGGCCGCGTTAGCTGGGAGGTATATCGACGTGTTGTACCGAATTCCGTTGGTATTCACGCCGCAGCCGGAAGGGGGTTACACCGTGACTTCCCCGGCGTTGCCGGAGTTGATTACCGAGGGCGATACACTTGAGGAAGCACACGCTAACGTGCGCGATGCCTTCGAGGCGGTCGCCGAGTTGTACTCCGAACAGGGTCGCCCGCTGCCTGCGGCCATAACCCTGCCTATCTCGGGCGAGCTCGTCTGGTCCGAAGCGCTGGTGGGCACCCCATGACCTACCGCGAAGCGACCCGGAAGTTGGCGGCGCTGGGGTGCCATGAGGTCCCACGCAAGGGAAGCGGCTCACATCGTAAATGGCATAATGTCGCGACGAACCGCTCGACGGTCCTGCCGGACTGGGGTGGTCGGGATCTAAAAACCGGTACTGTGCGCGGGGCAGTCCGCCAACTCGGCATCGACTGGTCGGATTTCGAGAACGTCAAATAATCTGAAAAATCGCTCCGGACCTGTCCTAAAAACCGCTCCCCTGGGAGTTAATACCTCATGGACAACAACTCCGCCGCTACCGCCCGCCTTCTGGAACAGGCCGGTGCCGGGGACCAGGCGGCTATGAACGAGATTTTTGCCACGCATCGGGCGCGACTGCGGCGCATGGTCGAGCTGCGCCTGGACCGTCGGCTCCAGGCGCGGATCGATGCGTCCGACGTAATCCAGGAGGCTTACGTCGATGTGGTGAGCCGCCTTGACGAATATCTGCACGAGCCGAAATACCCGCTGTTTCTCTGGCTGCGGCTCATCGTCGGTGAACGGCTCCTGAAGCTGCATCGCCACCACCTGGGAACGCAGATGCGCGACGCCGGGCTGGACGTATCGCTCTACCGAGGCGCCCTGCCGGCGGCATCCTCGGCCGCGCTGGCGGCCCAGCTCCTGGGCCAGCATACCTCCCCGACACAGGCGGCCGTAAGGGCCGAACGGATGATGCGGGTGCAAGAAGCGCTCAACACGCTTGACCCGATGGACCGCGAAGTTTTGTCCTTGCGGCACTTCGAGGAGATGAGCCTCGCCGAGACCGCCTTGGCGCTGGAAATTCAGGAGTCGGCCGCCGCCAAACGCTACATTCGCGCCCTCAAGCGACTCAAATCAATCCTCGCCGGCATGCCTGGAGGACTCGAAAATGTCTGACAAGACGTCTGAAAGCTCCGCCAATTACGTCCTGCTCACCCGGCTCGCCGACGAGTTTGCCGCCCGCTATCGTGCCGGCGAACGGCCGAGCATCCAGGAATACGTCGACCGCCATCCTGAGCTGGCCGCCGACATTCACGAGCTCTTCCCGGCCATGGCCGAGATGGAGCAGGCCAAGGAGGACCACCAGGAAGCGGCAGAGGAAACGGCCACGCCGGCGACTCCCGCTTTGGAGAAGCTCGGCGATTTTCGCATTATCCGCGAGGTCGGCAGCGGCGGCATGGGCGTGGTCTATGAGGCCGAGCAGGTGTCGCTGGGCCGGCACGTGGCCCTCAAGGTGCTGCCCAGGACCAAGTTGCTCGACGCCAGGGCCAAACGGCGCTTCGAGCGCGAAGCGAAAGCCGCCGCCAAGCTCCACCATACCAATATCGTCCCCGTGTTCGGTGTCGGCGAGGAAGACGGCTTCCCGTATTACGTCATGCAATTCATCCAGGGTTTGGGCCTGGATATGGTGCTGCATGAGCTGAAGAAAATGCAGCTCGGCGGCGCCAAGACCGGCCCGTTTACGGGTGGCGAGCTGCGCGTCTCCAAGAATGTGGGGCACGTTTCCAGCGTGCCACCAGGAGAATTACCGACCAAAAGCCGGCGCCACGTTGAGATGTCCGCCGCCGACATGGCCCGCTCGCTGTTGTCGGGCGAATTCAATGGGCCGACGATGAATGACAGCGACGAGGATGCGGCAAAAGCGGGGGAGGAAATAAAGGACCGAGGGGCTAAGGCGCCGCCCATGCCCGCGTCGTCCGATTCCTTCACGCTGTCCTCCTCGTCAGTCGTGTTGCCAGGACAAAGTCAGACCGGGAGCAGGTCCAGGAGCAAGAAGCAGACTTACTGGCAGAGCATCGCGTCGATCGGCGTGCAGGTGGCCGAGGCGCTGGAGTATGCGCACAAGCAGGGGATCCGCCACCGGGACATCAAACCCTCGAACTTGCTCCTGGACACGCTGGGAACGGTGTGGGTGACAGACTTCGGCCTGGCCAAGGCCGACGACCAGCAAAACCTGACGCAAACGGGGGACATCCTTGGCACGTTTCGCTACATGCCGCCGGAAGCATTCGAGGGAAAGAGCGATGCCCGCGGCGACGTCTATTCGCTGGGTTTGACGCTTTATGAAATGCTGGCCCTGCGGCCTGCCTTTGATGAGAGAAAGCGGAATCGGCTGATCCAGCAAGTGACCAGTGAAGAACCGCCGCGGCTGGGGAAGCTGAACCGGCAAGTGCCCGAGGACATGCAGACTATCGTCCACAAGGCGATCGACAAGGACCCCAGGCAGCGTTACGCCTCGGCGGGAGCCATGGCCGAAGACTTGCAGCGGTTCATCCTTGATGAACCGCTCAAGGCGCGGCGGGTGAGCTCAACAGAGCGGTTGTGGCGTTGGTGTCGGCGGAATCCCGCGGTGGCCGCATCCACGGGACTGGCGGCAGCGGCGCTGCTCGTGGGAACCGTGGTGGCGTGGATCTTTGCTCTCCAAGCAAATAGCAGCGCTGAACTGGCCAGGGCCAGCGAAATGAAAGCCGTGGAAAGCGCAGCCGATGCAAAGGAACAGGAAAAGTTTGCCAGGGAGCAGATGAAGATCGCGGAGGCCAATGAGACGAAAGCCGAATGGCGGCTGTATGCCATCAACTTAGGATTAGCGCACAAAGCGTGGGAATCTTTGGATATGGCGTTTTTTTATGACTACCTGAGTCAATGCCGCCAGGACTTCCGCGGCTGGGAGCACGACTATCTTTACACGCTGGCCAATCCGGATCAACAAACATTAAAGGGGCACAAAAACAAAGTCTATGGTGTGGCCTTCAGCCCTGACGGCAAGCGCCTGGCCAGCGCGTCTTATGACACCACGGTGAAGCTGTGGGACGCGGCCAGCGGCCGGGAGGTTCTGGCACTCAATGGGCACTCAAGGATTGTCTACAGCGTAGCCTTCAGCCCCGACGGCAAACGCCTGGCCACTGCGTCATGGGACGATACGGTGAAGCTGTGGGATGTGGTCACCGGCCGGGAGGTGCTGACGCTCCAGGGGAACATAGAGGGCCTCAGAAGCGTGGCCTTCAGCCCTGACGGCAAGCGCCTGGCCAGCGCGGCATGGGACAAGACGGCGGTGAAGTTGTGGGACGCCGCCACAGGCCAGGAGGTGCTGACCCTCCAGGGGCAGACAGAGCCCGTCAATAGCGTGGCCTTCAGCCCCGACGGCAAACGCCTGGCCAGCGGCTCGGGCAAGTGGCAGAGCCCCCTGCCGGGCGCGGTGACGTTGTGGGACGCGGCCAGCGGTCAGGCGATCCTGACACTCCAGGGGCACACCAGCAATATTTGGTGCGTGGCCTTCAGTCCCGACGGCAAACGCCTGGCCAGCGCTTCAGAGGACAAGACGGTGAAGTTGTGGGACGCGGCCACCGGTCAGGAGGTCCTGACTCTCAAGGGGCACACCAGCGATGTCTGGAGCGTGGCCTTCAGCCCCGACGGCAAACTCCTGGTCAGCGGGTCAGCCGACGAGACGGTGAAGTTGTGGGACGCGGCCAGCGGCCAGGAACTCCGGACCTTCAAGGGTCATGCCGACAAAGTCGAGGGCGTCGCCTTCAGCCCCGATGGCAAACGCCTGGCCAGTGCGTCGCATGACAAGACGGTGAAGTTGTGGGACGTGGCCAGCAACCCGGTGGCTCTGACCCTCAAGGGGCACACAAATAGGGTCAATCGCGTGGCCTTCAGCCCCGACGGCAAACTCTTGGCTAGCCCGTCGGTGGACCAGACGGTGAAGTTGTGGAACTCAACCACCGGCCAGGAGATACTGACCCTCAAGGGGCACAAAGACAATGTCCACAGCGTGGCCTTCAGCCCCGACGGCAAGCGCCTGGCCAGCGCATCATTGGACAAGACCGTGAAATTGTGGGACGTGGCTAGCGGCCAGGAGGTCATGGCTCTGATAGGGCACACAGACCAAGTCAATAGCGTGGCCTTCAGCCCCGACGGCAAACGCCTGGCCAGCGGCTCCGGTAAGACGGGCGTGACCCTGCCTGGCGCGGTGAAGTTGTGGGACGCGGCCACCGGTCAGGAGATCCTGACTCTCCATGGGCACACCGCCACTGTCTGGAGCGTGGCGTTCAGCCCCGACGGCAAATACCTGGCCAGCGCATCATTGGACAAGACGGTGAAGTTGTGGGACGCGGCCAGCGGTAAGGAGGTCCGGACTCTGAAGGGGCACACTGGAGCTGTCGCAATGGTGACCTTCAGCCCCGACGGCAAACGGCTGGCAAGCGCGTCCGTTGACAAGACGGCGAAATTGTGGGACGTGGCCAGCGGCCATGAGATCGTCACCCTCAAGGGGCATTTAGTCCAAGTCTTAAGCGTGGCCTTCAGCCCCGACGGCAAGCGCCTGGCCACCGCGTCAGGCGACTCGACGGTGAAGACGGTGAAGTTGTGGGATGTGCACAGCGGCCAGCTGGTCCTGGCCCTCGGCGGGTACGCACGCCCTGAGAGCGCTACCTTCAGCCCCGATGGCAGGCGTCTGGCAATCGTCAATAATAATGGAAACTCGATCCGGATCCTTGACGCTTCGAAGTCGATGAAGGAGGCCGGTTCGCCCGGCGGGTGAAGATTCTGTATTAACCTTCGCACTTTTCTCTTACAGGAATGCACAAATAAAAACTCTCCCTACGGGCCAACGAGTCCACCGGACCGGCTTCACGCTCATTGAAATCCTGGTTGTTATCGCCATCGTCGCCATCCTTATCGGCCTCTTGGTCCCGGCCGTGCAATTGGTACGGACTGCTGCCAACAAGACCCAGTCAGCCAACAACTTGAACCAGATTGGCGTGGGAATCCACAGTTTTGTCGATGAAAGAGGCGCCCTGCCCTACAACGGCCTGCGGGATTGGTGGGGTTGGTATGTTGAGCGCGATTCCGGCTCCTGGGCGTTTCAGATTCTCCCCTACATTGGCGAACAGCCGGTTTGGCAAAACACGGCATCGATTAACCTGGCCAGCGGCAATATCAATGGGCCGCTTGGTGTACGCATAGCCATTTATTGCGACCCCGAACGGAATCGGCCGTCACTAACCATGGAACTTGACATTCCCCGGGCTGGTCCCACCACGGACTATGCCCTGAATGTCTGGATTAACTGTCTACCTGGCGATGACACCTCCGGCGCCCCCAACCGCAGGAGGAAGCTCGAAAGCATTCCCGATGGAACTTCGACCACGTGCGTGGTGGGCTTTGAAGCTTTGTCCATTCCAGATTACGATCAGCAGATCTCGCAAAGCTGGAATGAAACATGGTTTGTGGGCGGCTACGGCGGCTCCGGCCGCGATGGGTTCTCATGTCTTCAAGACACCGACGTGATGTATATGTACCTTGTGAACGGTGATGGCGTGTATGGCAGCCCCTATAACTACTCATGCTGTTTCCTGTTTCTCGACGGGTCGGTTCACTGGTACATGTACGGCACCGATCTGACTTCCGTGATGCTGCCCGCCGATGGCAATCCTATTCCGCCGTTTGACGACTGATAAATCCCGCTTTGATGGGAAAACCGCTGCCAACATGTTAGAATGTGACCAGATGAATCAGATGCCGAAATAGGATCGTAAGCGCGGACATTTAGCAGGAGGGGCGTACCATGCCGGCAGCCAGTAATGGGATAATTCAAATGCGCCAGGAGCGTCTGAATGCAAGCTTACAAGCCGCCGTGGAATCGATTCGCCTACCCCTGGTGGAAAAGGGAGCCGTTGTTTCCCAGGAGCTAAAAGCGATTGAGGAAGCACTGCGGGAAGCAATCCAACGGGGTTTTGAAAGGGAGACGCTGCTTTGCACACTTGCAAGCTTGCGGCCGCAGGCTGAGCGCGGCGTCGAGTTCTTCCAGAGGGCCATGCCATTGGTGGAGGGCGGCCAGGGCGTTGCACTGGCCCTCAATTCGCAACTCCGCCAGGCCAAAGACTTCTTGGCCTGGATCGTTGAGCTTGAAACCCGCGCCGCCGGACCATTCCCGCCTTTTGACGAATCCAAGCTTTCCGAGGCTCCAAGTGGTCTCACCGCGCCAGGTTACCTGTCACTGAAGGAGGCCCGCGCTCGAGTTCAGGTTGACAAAAAGCTGTGAGTACGGCCCCATGGCTTTTCATATCGAGATCGATGAATCACTGGTAATGGATTACCTGTGCCACTCCGAGCGCGGCCTTGCCGACGCAGACGTGAGCAAATTGCTTGACTTTCTCGAAGAGTTGGCAAACACTGGCGAAGCGTATCGGATTGATGTGTCGCGCCGCTGCCCGCCCGGATCCACGCATTTCGAAGTGACGTATCTCTTTCCGGATTCCGCCGCCAAGTTGCGTGTTTTCCGTTTTATTATCTCCGACGCCGCGGCTGCTTTTGGCGTATTGCGGGTGCGATATGCCGAGGAGTTATAATATCGTGTTCCGATGGCTTTCATGGCATAAGCCGGATTGCTACTTGGGCCATTCGGCGGCTGAATGGTATGCATTTTATCGCCGAAGGACCTTCCCAGGGAATGATCCGAAAAGCGTCAATGCCGCTTTGGTGGAAGCGTTGTCGGACCCAAAGTGCCTTCAAACCCGGGACATTGATGACGTTTGTGATTTGGCTGTGGTCCTGACAACCGATGCCCGAGAAGGCGTTCGCTGCCTGGCTGCCATCAAAATCGGGATCGAAAAAAGAGACTGTGAAACCTCCCTTTTGGCGGCATTACAGGATGCGTCCGAGACGGTTCGACGGACGGCGGCATTGGCCTTGGTGGATCTTAATACGGTCCGCGGTTTGGCCGCCGTCGTGGCAGGCCCCCACCACGGCCATGCGGTAAGAACGCTAGCGGCCCAACAACTTCGGCAGCACGGTGCCGCCGCGCTCAACGCCATTCCTTCCTTGATTGCGCTGCTCCGCGATCCGGAGATCAACTGGCGATCACATTTGGCAGCAGTTGATGCTTTGGTTGAAATTGGACAACCGGCGGTAGCCTGGCTTGTGAGTGGGCTAAGGTCAGGGGATGTGCAACTGCGCCGCTACAGCGCGGTGGCATTGAAAATCATCAACAGGACACCGGAGCACCTCGCGGCGATAGACCAAGAGTTAGCAAAACACCAGGAAAAATGGTCAAAAGATGCATTCGACCAACGCCATGGACACGAATTAAGTTAGCCGAATTAGAAGCGAACGTGAACCTCCACGGCACAAGGCCGCGGCACCCTGGAAAATGCCACGGCCCTGTGCCGTGGTTCGTTACGCTGGTCTCTAACTCGGCGATCTGTAGGGGCCTTTGGAAACTCATGACCACCTACCTACTGACTTTGCATCACCCCCTCCTGCTCGGTTAAACTCTATTATCGGGCGAGCGCATTTTGTTTGTTGCATTGCACACACCCACCCCCTTTCAATCCGCCCGGCAGGCGGATGCAATGAATCCCACGAGGCAAATCATGACGCAACACAGTGTTCCACAACCGCTTCCGCCAATTCCATCGGCACCACCCCCTTCTCCTGCCTTGAGTTCCCTGGCCGGTTTTTGGGACATGTCCCAGGAACTTGCCGCCCCAGCCCCCATTGATTGGCTATGGCAGGGCTACCTCGCTCCCGGCAATGTGACCTTGCTTATCAGCCAGTGGAAGTCGGGCAAGACCACGCTGGTTTCCGTCCTGCTCGCGCACATGGCCGCGGGTGGGAAACTTGCCGGCTTGCCCGTTCGCCCCGCCAAGGTGGTGGTCATCTCCGAGGAATGGCACATGAACTGGGCCCAGCGCAGCCAAAAGCTCCATTTCGGCAAGAACGTCACCTTTCTCTGCCGCCCCTTCGCCGGCAAACCGACGAAACAGGATTGGGCGACGTTGATAGACACCCTGGTGAAAGTCCGCCACGACCAGGGCCTTGACCTGCTCGTCATCGATCCGCTGGTCACATTCCTTCCCGGCCACCAGGAAAACGTGGCCGACGGCCTCATGGATGTCTTGCTGACCTTGCAGAACCTCACTCGGCTGGGCGTATGCGTGCTGATCCTGCACCATCCGCGTAAAGGGCAAGTCCGTGCCGGCCAGGCGGCGCGCGGCAGCGGCGCCCTTGGCGGCTTCGCGGACATCCTGCTCGAAATGAGCTGGTATAGGCAGCCGTCCGACCCCGATCGCCGCCGCGTCATCGAGGCCTATTCTCGGCAAGACGCAACGCCGCGCCGCCTGGTGCTCGAATTGACCGCGGACGGCACCGATTACCTCTCCCACGGCGACCTCCGCGAAGACGACACCACGGCCAACTGGAACATCCTCCACGACATCTTGGCCAGCGCCGAGCGCCCGCCGACTCGCGCCGACGTCCGCCGCAGCTGGCCGAAAAGCGCACCGCAAGCCGGACGAAGCAACCCTCTGGCGTTGGCTCGAGCGGCTGGTGGCCGAAGGCGACGTTGTCCAGCTGGGAGCCGGCTGCAAGGGCGATCCGTATCGGTATCGATCACTTTCGGCCGCCGGTGAGCGTGCAAAGGCGCTGGGAATCTTTCTATTCCAATTGGGCCACCAAACTCGCGGACGCGCTGACGGAACTGTGGCTGCCGCCGAATTTTATCGCGGAGGAGCACGTTCACCTTGGCCCGTCGGTCGAAATTGACGTGGGAACATTTGAGCGTGCAGTAAAATCCAGCGCTGCGGGAGGCGTGGCGCTGGCGACCGCTGACCCGAAACTGTGGGCCCCACCCGCTGCCGACGGCGTTTTGCCCGTTGTTTTCCCCGCGACCTTCGAGATCCGGGTCCTGTCCACCGACGCCGGACCTGAATTGGTGGCGGCAATCGAGTTGGTCAGCCCTGGAAATAAAGACCGGCCCGCGCAGAGAAAAGCATTCGCCGTCAAGTGTGCCAGCTATCTGTATCAGGGCATCAGCGTCATCATCGTGGTCATTGTCACCAACCGCCGGGCCAACTTGCACAACGAAATGCTTCGGCTAACCCGGATTATTCATCGCCTTAGCCACATTAGCAAGGGGCATGCTTAAGGGAAATGAAGCAAGGGCAGTTTTCGGATTTGCGCCACCGCAAGGAATACGCCCCCTTACCCCCACGCCGGGGGGTTGCGATTTTTCGAGCTGGCGGTTGGCTAAGCACTGGAGATGCGCGGCGTTGAAGTGAGGAACTCGGCGAGCCGGCGGTACCAATCGAGGTAGGGCCAGGCAGCGCTGAGGCGGACTAAAATCCGGCGACTGCTGACGGTGACTTCGGCGGCCACCTTGATCAGCAAGCTACGCCACGTGCAGGGATGGCCTTCACCAAGCGGATCGACTTGACGGCGCTGATTGAAATAACGGCGGCGGTGGGGATCGGCAAACGCTTCGGTCGGTAGCGGTTCGTTGTCGACTGGATTGAGTGGCGTTGGCTGCGGAGATGGCGGCGATGCGAATTCCCGGCGTAAGCGCACCAGCAAGTTGCTGGCTGCCGCGTGCAGATAAAGGCGGAAGAAGTTGGCCACGAAGCGATGATCGCTAGTGCGGTCGATCTTCAAGTCACACTTGAGTTCCTTGTTGCGGTTCTCGCTTTCGCCGCGCCCCGCGTAGTCGTCGTAGGCGGCCTCCGGCAGGATGGGAGCGCCAGGGCGATTGGTGACGATGAAACGTCGATTGGTGCCTTGGGCGTTGGCCTCCGCTTTGACGATCACCCAACGTTGCGCCGGCCAAGAGCCTGCTTGATACCAAAACCCGTCGAGCAGGCGTTGTGACTGGTTGGTGACCTTGAAATTAGCCTCGGCTTGTTCAAGCAGAGATTCGCTGCCTTTTTTGAGAACATTGTTGGCGGCGAGGCCAAAGGTATAGTCGACATTCACCCGTTCGCAGACCGCATACATCCAAGGCATGCCGCAGCCGGCATCACCACGCACATGGATGCGAACGTCGGGCCAAACTTGGCGGAGACGACGAACCAGGTACTCCAGATCGTCGTCGGCGCCGAGGGCGGCATGCACGGAGCCAGGGCGTAGCGATAATAGCACCGTTTGATCGTTGTCGGCGCAGGTGATGAACGAGGGGAAATATTGATACTGTTCGAAATAACCGTGGAAGAGGACCAGTTGTTGCTCGCCATGGGCTGGGTCATCAACGGCGTCGATATCGAAGGTCGAGATGCTTTGGCGGCGTGGCAAACGAGGCGATGAACTGATCGATGAACACGTCGCGGAGCCGCTTGAGCGAAGCGATGGTGACGGAGTTTTCAAACCGTGACAAGGTTGGCTGACTGGCCAAGGCACCGTCGTCGGGCGAGCGGTTGGCAATGAGCTTGAACACGGGATCGTAGCGCAAACTGTCGTGATCGTTTTGATCTTCATAATCGGCAAGGATTCCGAAGATGCGTGAGCGTGCCATTTCCAGGAACGAGTGGTCGCAATCCTCAGGGGAACGGGGGTCGTCCAAAGCTGCGGCGAACTGTCGGGTCAGCCCGATCTGTTCATCGAACTGGCGTAGCGGCAACAGGCCCGCGTCGGACGTTAGTTGCGCCTGGGAAGGCTCGACAACGACGTCCAAATCGCCCCAAAAATCAAAGGTCGCTTGCCAAGCAGTCTGTATACTCACAGCAGGCCTCCGTTCGTGCTCTATAGCTTGCTCGTAACACAAGTTAAGACGCGACCGAAGGCCTTTTTGTTTCAATGTGATGAATAATCCGGGCTAATGGAAACTGGCGATGAGCTGCTATTGCCGCCAGAGACGAGTTTGTATGCCGTGGCTTATCAACCTTCGCGACGCGGCGAAAACGATGAGATTAGCGTCTGGCGCAAAACTTTGTCATTGGGTCAGGCCCTGCCGACACTGCCGCTAGGACTGCGGGCAGACACCGTCATTGCCGTGGATTTCGAGGAGGCTTATGCCGAGGCCTGCCTCAGAAAACGACTTTCCAGCGTTTGAAGGACGGCCAGTTATGGGCATAACCAGCTGTGATTTGACCTGCATCGTGCCTTGGGGTGTGCTACCCTTGAGATTGTAGGTCAGCCTTTCCAGGCTGACATGGCTTGCTCAAACCAGAAGTGTGATTGGGCGGCGCGGGTCAGGCTAGAAAGTCTGACCTACGACCCTTGTTCGTAAGATTCACCCCATGCACCGTCGCCTCCTCCTTGAAATCGCCGCCTGGCTGTCCATCGCCCTTGCCGTTTATGGCCTGCTGTATGCGCTCACGGACACCGAGCGTTTTTATTTGAAGGCCGCCGACAGCTACCAGTACCTGAGCATGGCCCGCAATATCCGCACCGGCCACGGCATTGCCACCGATTATCTCCATTACGGCGAAAACCATCGCACCGGCCTTATCCCCGCGCCCCAGACCGTGTTTCCGCCCGGCTACCCGATCTTGATCGCCGGCCCTGAAATGCTTGGCGTCGATGGGGTGGCGGCCGGCCTCGGCGTGTCACTCGCTGCCTTCGCCTTGACGTTGGCTCTCACCGTCTACCTGGGGAGATTGCTCGACGTCCGCACCGGCCCGCTGTGTTGCGTCCTTTTTCTGATCGTGCTTAACGGGGCCTTCTGGTATTACGCGCTCCGCGTCTACGCGGAGTCGATTTTCACGGCCGTGAGCCTGCTAGGTCTCACCTTACTGGTCAAAGCGGAGTGCCTGGAAAACAGAACCTGGAAACGGCTTGGCATTCTGACGGCAGGCGCAACGGCCGTTGGGCTGGCTTACTGGATGCGCTATGCCGGGTGCTTCCTTATTGCAAGCGTGGTGTTTTATTATGGCGGATGCTGGTTGCGGGTACGCAGCGCCGCCCGCATGAAAGACCTCATGGTGGTGTCGGCCGTCCTGGCTGCCCTGATCTTGCCGATCTGGATTCGCAATTACTCGCTCACCGGCTCCATCCAAGGGGGCAACTCGCTGAGCGTGAACAATTCCCTAAAGGAACTCGGTGCGCAGTTTGCAACCGCCTGGACACAGCTCATGACCGGCTACCTCAGCGAGGTCACGCCGTCCGGCCTGGCTACCAAGGTCAATCGCGGGCTGCTGGCGCTGGCCATCGTTGCTTTCCTTTTCGTGGCCGCATACCAGCTGGTGCGGAATCGAGCAGCGATTTTTGCCGGCCGGCGGCTGGGCCCGCTGACGCTGATGGCGACTTTTGTGGCGGTTTACATCCTTGGGCTGACCTACATCGCCAAGTACACCATGATCAGCTACGACGATCCACGCATGTATATGCCGCTGATGCCGGTCATTCTGCTTGGGATTGCCTGCCTATTTCCGGCCGCGAATCAAGGACACCAACCCGAAGCGCCAGCGAGGTATGTTGTTGGCCCTCGCTGGCGCTTCGGGTTGGTGTCTGTGTTGGCAGTGTCTTACGGCGTGGCCCAGGTTTATGGATTGTGCTCGCAGGGGGTGGGGGAACACGTCAAGATGCAATCGTGGCTGGCCGATGCCATGCCAGCCGGAGCCAATCAACAAGACTCTGAACATGACGGTGGCCCAGTGGGCTTCAAACCCATATTCCGCCAGACGAGGTCATCATCGCGGCGGACGGCCAGGCATGCGGATTTGTTCTCCAGCGCCCAAGCTTGACGGCGCGCTTTTTCACGGAAGACAAAAGATCGCAAGAGGACCAGATTCACGCCATGGCCGACCGCTATGGCGTGCACTATCTATTTCTCTTCCCCGACGGCATAGGCACCCACGAGCTAGCCGCGATTTCGCCGTTTATCGCCCAGCTGCTCACGGGCCAATCTCCCGCCTGGCTCAGCTTGGCCGCGTCCACCGAGCACTGCCGCGTTTATCGGGTGGCCCAAAAAAACTAAATCGCCCTGTAGCGCGATTCGTAGGACGGGCTTCCTAGCCCGTCCTGGACGGGCTAGGAAGCCCGTCCTACGAATACGTCACGGCGAATCAGACCATTAAGCGAGGCACGCCACGGTTTCGCTTTGACCAGCGGCGCCGGCCGCCTTGCGGATCTGGTCCACGCGAACCAGCGCGGCCAGAATGTCCGTGCTGGAAACAATGCCGATCGGTTTATTTCTGCTGTCGGTCACGATGACGCGGTGAATGTGCACATCGACCATCTTGCGGGCCAATTCGCCCAGTGTGGCGCTGGCCACCACCATGACCGGGTCGCGCGTCATGTAGTCGCGGACGGTGGCGTCCGGCAGTTTATCGTGATCGACAATCTGCCAGGAGGCCCAAAACGCCGGCGAGGCCGCGCAGGCGTGGACGCTGCCCTCGTCACGATCCATCCAGTGGACGAAATCGGTGGCCGACAGCACGCCGACACAGCGACCTTCGTGGTTGACGACCGGCGCGCCGGTGACGCTGGCCTGAGCCAATTGATGAGCGGCGCCTTTGAGCGACATTTCCTCGGGAATCAATACCAGCGATGCGGACATGAGATCCGCCGCGGTCAAACGGAAGAGCGATTTCGTTGGGGCAGCCATGAGACACCTCCTTGGGGAGTGCGAGAGGACGAAAGCTGTAATTTCTCAAGGGAGAATAGTGCAAAGGACGTGCCCAAATGACGCGGAGCGTAGAATCGCATGGAAAACGCGGAAAACAACGCGAATATGGTAAACGGCACACGGGGTGTGCCTACTACTATAACGCACACCTGAAAAGGGGATGGGCCGGGACCGCACACTACTGGATCCTGTACACGCTGCCCTTCACTCGCCGTTCGCCTGGCTCGCCAACGCGCACATTCCTGACTGTAAACGTCAAACAGCTGTCCTCGAGCGCCTGGCGCATGGCCGGTGATGGTAAGCGATCTTGATCGGCCATCAAGCAAATGCCCCCAGGCTTCAAGAATCTCTTGATAAACGCCACTAGCGGCTCAATATTCCGCAACTCGTAAACGAGGTCAGAGGCCAGCAAGACCGACGCGTGCAGGCCATCCGGCGGACTGCGCCAATCGACGCACAAGGTCTCGAAATCGGTGAATCCGTTCAAGCGCGCATTGTGGGCCGCGAAGAGCAGGGCAGGGGGGTCGTAGTCGCTGAAGGTCACCCGCAAACCGGCGGACAAAGCGACAATCCCGGCCAGCCCAAGACCGCAGCCGATCTCGAGCGCCGACGTGCCGGCGGTCCACGATTCCGCGAGAATGGCCTGGCTAAGCATCCGCGCTCCCGGCCACAGCGCCGCCCAGTAGGGCGTGTAGCCGTCTTCCGCCAGATCCGAGGCCAATTGCAGACGCTCGGCGTTCGCCGGACGGTCGATCAGGAACGTGCGCTGGTCGAAGGCGACCTCTTCGCGTTCGGTTGGCCAGGGAAGATCGTTCATATCCACATAGTAGTAGGCACACTCCGTGTGCCGTCTTTGAAACGGCACACGGAGTGTGCCGTCTTTGAAACGGCACACGGAGTGTGCCTACTACTTTCATAGAGTCCCGACGCAGGCCCGCAAGTCCTCAAGCGACAAGGGCTTATCACAAGGAAACAGGCAATAACAGGCCGGAAAACCCTGGGCGTCGATGATCAGCTGCCGGCTGTTGGGCACGGCAAAGCCTTGCTCCTGGGGAATATGTCCGGTAATCAACCAATCCGCGTCCACCTTTTGCAGGAACGCCGCCACATGCTCTTCCGACGTGTTTCGCCCCCAGACCAGCGAGTGGACCGTGCCGCCCAAAACCAGATCCTCCTGGCGAAATTGGTCCTGCTCCAGCACCGCGGGATCAAAGCGATCAAGGTATTGTGCCGGCGGCAGCGAGTGGCTCAAATAAACGCGATTGGGCGTGCGCACCACCAACGGGCTGATGGCGATCATTTCCATGTAGGAGTCGTAAATCGCCCCGGCGTGTTCCCCGTAAGCGGTCTCGACGCCCTGGCGAAAAACATCGTTGAGGTCTTCGTCCCCCTTGCCGATACGGCGGGCCGTCCACTGGGAAAGCTCGTGATTTCCCGGCAAAAAGTGGACGCGGTCGGGAAACGTGCATTTCAGTGCGGCAATGAGGTCGAGCATCTGGTGCGACTTATCGCCGCCGGCCGGATAGCGAAACTTGCCGTGCACCACCTCCTGCACGACAAGGTGGCGGCGCGGATTGTTGCCCAGATCGGCGATTTTGAGCAGACGGCCGAGGTTATCCACATTGCCGTGCATGTCGCCTGCAATGCAAACATCCGCCGAGGCATCAGACAGGTAAACGACGTGGCCGCGGAGGTTTGCGGTGTTTCGGAAAGCGGCGACGGCTCGGTGGAGCAACGGCAGAAGTCGTTCAGCTTGGGGCATGATTTGTCTCCAGTTTATGCACATAGTAGTAGGCACACTCCGTGTGCCGTTTGCGCTCTCAACGGCACACGGAGTGTGCCTGCTACTATGTGCCTGCTGTTATGCGCCAGGCCGCCCAAATCGCCAACTTGTAATTCGCTCTTGCCGCATGCGCGTCCTTTGCGGAGAATTACTAGTAGAGGGATGATGCCGGTTGCGCAAACCAGGCACACCCTGACAGGAACGAGCAGAAGGCAAACCGGACAAGCAGCCTCAAATTGAGGGGCCATTAGGGACCGCGAATGGTATCTTAGCTGCAAGCGGCCACCTGAGTGAAGGGGCAAGGGACCAGTACCTGCCCATTTTCCGCTGGTTGGACATGCCTCTTGTTTCTGTCTCCCGCTGATGGGGAGATCGTTATCATGGATCTGGCTCGAAACCTGAAGGTCGAAAGCGTCTCGCGGCTCAACCCGCGGCCGGCGCTTCAGGTGAACCCTGAGCAGACCGTTGCCGAGGCCGTGGCCTTGATGCGCCAGCATCGTGTTGGTTGCGTCGTGGTCAGCGACTCCGGCAAGCTTCTTGGCATTTTTACGGAACGCGATCTCATGCGGCGGCAGTTTTGGCGGAACAACAACCTCTCACAAGACGCGTCGCGGACGTCATGACGGCCGATCCCGTCACCGTGCACCCGTCTCAACCCATCGGCGTGGCCGTGAAGCTGATGGAGGAGGGGGGCTACCGCCATTTGCCGGTGGTGGACGAGCATGGCCAGGCCGTGGGCATTCTCTCGGTCAAACGAATCGTGCATTATCTGACGGAGCATTTTCTCGGAACCGTTATCAACTTGCCCCCGGTTCCGGGCACCGTGCCGTTAACAAGTGAAGGGGCTTGAGAGGGCTTATGACTGTTTCCAATCCCACGCTGGCACCAGCACCACAACGCCACCAGCATACCATCGAAGAAGTTCAATCGGTAACCATCCGCTTCGCCGGCGACTCCGGCGACGGCATGCAGTTGGCCGGCACGCAGTTCACCAACACCTCCGCCATCCTCGGCAACGACATCAGCACGCTTCCCGACTTTCCCGCCGAGATCCGCGCCCCGGCCGGCACCCTGGCCGGCGTCTCCGGCTTCCAGGTCCACTTCGCCAGCCACGACATCCACACGCCCGGCGACAAGCTCGACACCCTGGTCGCCATGAACCCGGCGGCCCTGAAGACCAACCTCAAGGACCTCGAGCCGGGCGGCATCCTGATCGTCAACTCCGACGCCTTCGGCGCCGGCGACCTGCACAAGGCGGGCTACAAGGCCAATCCGCTCGAAGACGGCTCGCTCAAGGGCTACCGGTCTTCCAGATTCCAGATCACCAAGCTCAACCGCGAGGCCGTCGCCGAGATGAAGCTCAGCCCGCGCGAGGCCGACCGCTGCAAGAACTTCTTCGCCCTGGGCCTGGTTTACTGGCTCTACGACCGGTCGCTGGAGCCGACGCTGCAGTGGATCCGCGAAAAGTTCGGCAAGAACCCGGCCGTGCTGGAAGCCAACACCCGGACCCTCAAGGCCGGCTACAACTACGGCGAAACGACCGAAGCGTGCCGGTCCACTACCGCGTGCGCCAAGGCCGAGATCAAGCCGGGCACGCTATCGCAAGATCACCGGCAACGAGGCCCTGGCCCTGGGCCTGGTCGCCGCCACGCAGCTGGCCAACATGCCGCTTGTCTACGCCAGCTATCCGATCACGCCGGCCAGCGACATCCTGCACCAGCTGGCCGAACTGAAGCACTTCGGCGTCCGCACCTTCCAGGCCGAGGACGAAATCGCCGCCATCGGCATGGCCATCGGCGCCGCCTTCGGCGGGGCCCTCGGCGTGACCGCGCACCAGCGGCCCGGGCATCTGCCTCAAGTCCGAAGCCATCGGCCTGGCCGTGATGACCGAATTGCCGCTGGTCATCATCGACGTGCAGCGCGGCGGCCCCAGCACCGGCCTGCCGACCAAGACCGAGCAGGCCGACCTGCTGCAGGCGATGTTCGGCCGCAACGGCGAATGCCCGGTGCCATCATCGCCGCCGTGCTCGCCCGCCGATTGCTTCGACATGGCCTTCGAGGCGGTCCGGCATCGCCGTTCGCTTCATGACGCCGGTGTTCCTGCTGTCCGACGGCTACCTCGCCAACGGCGCCGAGCCCTGGCTGATTCCCGAACTGCGACGACCTGCCGCAACATCAAGGTCGAGCATCCGACCGACAGCAGCGGCCAACGGCAGCGGCAACGGCGACGGCCGACTTCCTGCCCTACAAGCGCGACGAACGCCTGGTCCGGCCATGGGCCATTCCCGGCACGCCGGGCCTGGAGCACCGCATCGGCGGCCTGGAAAAGCAAGACGTCACCGGCAACGTCAGCTACGATCCGGCCAACCACGAGCACATGATCCACACGCGGGCCAAGAAGATCGCCAACATCGCCAACGACATTCCCGCTGCTGGAGGTCGACGGGCCCGCGGAAGGCGACCTGCTGGTGGTCGGCTGGGGCGGCACCTACGGCTCGATCGTCACGGCCGTGCAGCGTGCCAGGCGCAAGGGGCTCAAGGTCGCCCACGCCCATCTGCGCTACCTCAATCCGTTGCCGCGAAACACCGGGCGAAGTGCTCAAGCGCTTCAAGAAAGTGCTGGTCCCCGAACTGAACGCGCGGCCAACTGCGCCTGCTGCTCCGGGCCAAGTTCCTGGTCGACGCCGTCGGCTGAACAAGGTCCAGGGCAAGCCGTTCCTGGTCAGCGAGATCGAGCAGAAGATCGAACGAGATGCTGAAGTACGAGTCGCCGCTAGTTCAGGTCCCGCTCGAGCAAGTCGGTACTCTACGATTCGGAACTAGACGTCTGAGCTCGTTCTGAGCCTAACCGAATCGTGCCATTGCTCAAATGGAGCGTTATCGATGTCTACCGGTGACTTCCTCTGCCGACCCTGACCGCCAAAGATTTCGCCAGCGACCAGGAAGTTCGCTGGTGCCCCGGCTGCGGCGATTATTCGATCCTGGCCCAGATGAAGAAGGCGCCTCGCGCGGCCTGGGCATTCCCCGCGAAAAGATGGTGTTCGTCTCCGGCATCGGCTGCTCCAGCCGGTTTCCCTATTACATGAACACCTACGGCTTCCACTCCATCCACGGCCGGGCCCCGACCTTGGCCACCGGCCTGAAGGCGGCCCGGCCCGATCTGTAGGTCTGGGTCATCACCGGCGACGGCGACGGCCTGTCGATCGGCGGCAACCACCTGATCCACGCCATCCGCCGCAACGTCGACCTCAAGATCCTGCTGTTCAACAACGAGATCTACGGCCTGACCAAGGGGCAGTATTCGCCGACCTCGCGGCTCGGCACCAGCACCAAGTCGAGCCCGCTCGGCTCGATCGACAATCCGCTGCAGCCGCTGTCGCTGGCCATCGGCGCCGAGGCGACCTTCGTGGCCCGCACCATCGACGTCGACATCAAGCACCTGACCGAGACGCTGCAAGCGGGCCGCCGCACCACAAGGGCACGGCGTTCGTCGAGATCTACCAGAACTGCAACATCTTCAACGACGGCGTCTTCGAGTACGCCACCGACAAGAGCGATCAAGGCCGACAACGTCCTCTACCTGGAGCACGGCAAGCCGCTGATCTTCGGCAAGGACCGCAACAAGGGCATCCGCCTGAACGGCATCGATCCCGAAGTCGTCACGCTGGGCAACGGCATCAGCGTCGACGACCTGCTGATCCACGACGAACAGGCCGAGGAGCCGAGCCTGGCCTACCTGCTCAGCCGCATGGTCTATCCCGCGCTTCCCGGAGTGCGTCGGCGTCTTCCGCGCCGTGCGAGCGGCCGACCTACGACGAGCTGCTCAACAAGCAAATCGCGGACGTGCAAAAATCCAAGGGCAAGGGCAAGCTGGAAGAGCTGTTCCCCAGCGACGACATGTGGGTTGTGGATTAGGTGGTGACATGATCTGTCCATCCTGCGGGTGCGAAAATCTCCCCGGCAACGAAGAGTGCGTCAATTGCAAGCTGGATTTGACGCTGCTCGACTTGCCGACCGCGTCCAATTGCGTCGAACGCAGCCTGATGGAAGATCCGGTGGCCTTGCTTCATCCCAAGAAACCCATCACCATCAGGGCCTGCACTCCGCTGCACGCCGCCATTCAAGCAATGCTGGCCTGCGAGATCGGCACCTTGCTCGTGACTGACGAGCAGGGCAAGCTGGTCGGCATCCTCAGCGAGCGTGACCTCCTCACCAAGGTCGCGGGCCTTCATGAGAATTTCGCCCATCTGCAGGCCGGCGATTTCATGACCGCCCATCCGGAAACCATCAATGACAGCGACACGCTCGATTTTGCCCTCAACAAAATGGAAACCGGCGGCTACCGCCACCTGCCGGTCATGGCCGACGGCGTGCCGCAGGGCGTCATTTCGGTGCGCGACATGCTCCGCCACATTGTCAGACTCTGCAAGTAAAGTAGTAGGCACACCGATTTGGGCACATAGTAGCAGGCACACTCCGTGTGCCGTCTTTCGGCTCAACGGCACACGGAGTGTGCCTACTACTATGTGCTAAACATCTTTGATCCCACCATAAAGTGCATCGAGCTGCGCGGCATACTTGCCTAGCACCACATTGCGGCGCAGCTTCAGGCTCACGGTCATTTCCTCAGCCGCCACCGAAAACGGCTGCGCCACCACCACGAAGTTTCTCACCTTTTCCCAGCTGGCAACATCCTTCAGAGCCGTCTGGATTTTTGCGTCCAGCAGCCGCCGCACTTCGGCATGAGCGGCCAGCACCTCGTCGCTTTGGCTGGCCACTTCGGCGGGCAATCCCTTGCGGACATTAGCCCATTGGGGCACGACCAGGGCAGTCAAGGAACTCCGGCCTTCGCCGCAAATCACCACCTGGTCAATGCACGGCTCGGCCAGCAATAACCCCTCGATGAAAGCCGGGACTACCTTTTTGCCGCTCGAAAGCACCATGATCTCTTTCTTGCGTCCCGTGACGGTGAGAAAGCCCTCGGCATCGAGCGTGCCAATGTCGCCGGTGTGAAACCAGCCGTCCGTGATCGCCTGGGCCGTGGCAACGGGATCGTTCCAGTATCCCTTCATCACTTGCGGACCGCGCGTGAGGATCTCGCCGTCAGGGGCGATGCGCAACTCGACGCCGTCGATGGCCTGGCCGACCGTCGCCAGCTTGAAATGCTCCTTGCGGTTGAAGGTCAGCACCGGGGCGGTTTCCGTTAAGCCGTAGCCTTGCAGGATTGGAAAACCTGCGGCGGTGAAAGCCTCGGCGACGGGCAAGGGCAGGGGGGCGCCGCCCGATCCCAGCCACTCGATGCGCGGCCCAAAAATGCCGCGCAGCCGCCGGGCAGTGACAGCCGGATCCGCAGCGGCCACCATGGTCAGCAATTTCTCATAGAACCGCGGCACACACGACAGGTGCGTCGGCAGCACCTCCGCAAGGTTGAAAACGACCGTGTCCGGCGACTCGGCCAGGGCCACCGTCACCCCGCCGGCGATGCTGGCGTAGTGATCGACGGTGCGGCCATAGATGTGGCTAAGCGGCAGCCAGCACAGCACCAACGAGGCCGGCCCGCGCGGCGACGCGGCGTCGCAGGCCAGCGCATTCGACAGCAAATTGCCGTGCGTCAGCATCACGCCCTTGGGATTGCCGGTCGTGCCCGAGGTGTACATGAGCGCAGCCAGGTCGCCGGGACCGAGCTTTTCCTCGCGCCGAGCCAGCTCCGGGGCAAGGCAGGGCAGGGCACCTCCCCCGCCATGGACGAAGGCCTGCCACAGCACATTATCAGCACCCAAGGCGTCGTAATCGAAGACAACCACGCCCTCCAGGGCCGGCAACTCCGAGCGAATCTGGCGGATCTTGTCCATCTGCTCGCGCGTGGACACAAACAGCCAGCGCACTCCCGCATCGGCCAGCTGAAAATGGATCTGCCGCGCGGTCAGCGGCGCGTGCGGCGACACGGTGACCGCTCCAGCTGCCAGAATGCCCATGTCGGCGATGAGCCATTGAAGGCGATTCTCAGCCACCAGGCCAACGCGGTCGCCCAACTGGACGCCCGCCTCGACCAGCGCGGCGGCACATTGCAAGGACCGTGCGCGGTAGTCCTCCCACGAGAGATCGCGATAAAGGCCGTCACGCTTGCAGCGCAACGCCGTTTTTGGTCCGAGGGCTGCCGCCTGGATCCGATGCAATTGAGCTAAATTGAGAAATGACATGGGTCTTGCCTCCATTCGTGTCCAACTTCACTGTACTATGAAGATGGCGGCAATACCAGGCGGCAGCCTGGGCCACAGGGCAAAGGAGCGGCACCATGGAACACGACAACAATCACCAGCCCCAGCGCGGCCGAGAGACGCTTTTGACGATCATGCTGACGCTGTTCGGAGGCGTGGTTTTCCTGTTCTTCCTGGTCATGGTCACGGGCGGGTTCTTCTTGTACGTGGCCCTGGCGGTCGTGGCCATCGCGGCGGTGGGAGCGGCCCATTATGTTCTTTGGGGGCAGTCGATGACGCAAGAGGTGGAACAAGAAAAGGAAGAGATGCCGGAGGAGCCCCTGCCGAAATGGAAGGGGCATAAGCGATTTTGACCCCACAAAGGCAATAGGTCACATAGGTCTTATGGAACCTATGTGACCTATGTGACCTATTGCCTTGCGATTAGCGGTCCGATGCCCCCGGAATGAGCGGCATGTCGACCTGGGTTCGGCCGCTGCCCATCACACCGGGTTGGAACACCGGGTTGACCCTGATCCGCAGGGATTGGCCGTCGGCCGACAAATATCCCTGGGTCGTCAAATAGACGCCGCTCGCATCCGAGCTGGCGCCGCCCTGATAGACCAGTTGGCCATTTTCCTTGCCGGACGGCGGGGCCACGACGACCGGACTGGTGCGATACTTGCCGATGGCGCCTGCCACGCCGCGCGGCAATTGCTCGCCCACCGGATCGGCAATGCTGCGGAGCTTGGACATCACGCTTTCCGCCTGGATCGCATCGTCCTTGGACTGGCGTGGCAGGGCCGTCGAGACCTGGGCCAGGTCCGTCCGCCGTCCATTGGCCAGCACAATCTTCATGGAGAAAGTCTGGTCGATGGAGAAGGTCTCCACTCGCCTTTTTTCTTGCGGCGTTCCCTGGTGCTGAATGATCTCCAGCCGGAACTGTCCCGCGGCCGGTTGGCCCCACAGCCGTTTGACGCCAATCTGATACTCACCCGAGAACGCCTGGCTGGCGGCGTAGGTCGCCTTTCTCTGGCTGCTCAGCGTCAGCCCGCTCAGGGCGCCGCCGCCGGGTGTCATGCGGTACTGCGACGAACAGATCGTTCCCGTGGGTTCCTTGATTTCCATCTCGAGATCGGCATCGCCGCTGGCGCCGGGCTGCCAGGTCATGTTGATGACCAGGTCACGCTGCCTGAGCTTCTGGATGGAAGCTTGCAATCGTGCGGCTTCGTCGGTACGCCTGTCGGTCTGCAGCGACTGCATCAGCTTGTCCAGGTTTTTGTTGGCCTTGAGCTGGAGCGTCTGGTTGTCGCCAGGCCAATCCTGGCTGACCACCTTGGTGACGGCCCACTCCATGCCCTTGATGTCCTTGGACTTTTCGGCGAAGACCAATGCTTCCGCATAAGCGCTCGACAAACCGGGCTCGAGCTGGGCGGCCTGCTTGCAGAAAGCCAGGGCTTTCTCGTACTGTTTATGCTCGGCACAGGCCTGGGCGGCCTTGACATAGCTGCCGGCATCCGTCGGATTGAGTGAAATGGCCGACAAACGTGCCCGCTGGATTTCCTCGGGCAAAGCCGTGCCGCCGAATTCCAGGGCGATGGCCAGGGCCTCGTAGACCCAGGGCTCGACCAGGATGCCGTTGCGCAGGTTGGCCTTGAGGAACTCGGCCGCATGATCGTAAAGGCCTTCGTCGAACAGCAAGTCGGCGGCAGCCAGCACCAGGCCGGGGTTCTGCACTCCCTTGACCAATGCTTCTTGCCAGATCTTGCGGGCATCGAATTCGGCAACGGCCTTGTTGCCGTCGGCGTCGCCGCCCTTGCCGCCGGCGACCTCTGGCCGGCCCTTGCCGTCCACTCTTTGCATGCCGGGTTTGGCCATGGCCTCGGCAACTGGATCACCAGCGAGACCGCCAGCCTTGGCACCGAATAAGCTGCCGCCTTCCTTGTAGTGCTTGCGGGCCGTGCCCTGAACAACCAGCGCCAGTGCCGACGGATAGAAAGCGATATTGTTGCCGTCCTTGGGATCGACCGCTCCAGGCGCTCCCGGGAAACCGGGCGTGCCGGGGACGTTCGTGCCGGCGGCACCAAGACCTGGAATGCCGCCGCCACCAAGCACACCGCCGCTGTATTGAAGGCGGCAGTTCGGCGAGCTCCCACTCGCCGGGCGCGACCACCCTCTGCACGAGCAAAATCAGACCCTGATCCAGACCGCCTGTGCCCATGGCACCGAGGCCGCCGTTGAACTGGTTGAAACCGAGGCAATTCTGGCCGGGAATGCTCGCACCGGGCATACCAGCCATCCCCAAGCCAGCACCAAAGCCGCCGCCGGCCAAACCAGCACCAATGCCGCCACCGGCCAAGCCAGCACCAATGCCGCCCGCAGGGAAACCGCCGCCGGCGAGGCCAGCACCAAAGCCGCCGGCGGGGAAACCGCCTCCGGCCAAGCCAGCACCAAAGCCGCCCGCGGGGAATCCGCCTCCGGCCAAGCCAGCACCAAAGCCACCTCCGGCCAAGCCAGCACCAAAGCCGCCACCGGCCAAGCCGGCGCCAAAGCCGCCCGCGGGGAAACCACCTCCAGCCAAGCCAGCGCCAAAGCCGCCCGCGGGGAAACCGCCTCCGGCCAAGCCAGCGCCAAAGCCGCCCGCGGGGAAACCACCGGCGGCACCCGCCGCTCCGACACCGCCGGTCGCATTGGCGAACGGGTTAGTGGCGGCGCTGATCGGAATCACCAGGTCCCCAACAGGGTAAACACGCAGCGTCTTTTCTTTCACTTGCAAGGTGTTCGTGGTGACCTCGATGAAGTTGGGCCGAATCAAATAGGTGCCATTTTTGCTAGGCAAGGCGGCGAGGATCACGCGCAGCGCCGTTCTGATGGCCATCTTGTTGGGGAACGGCGGGAATTTTACTTTGACCTCATAAAATGAGTCGGCCGTGGGATATAACTCGCCGCCATTGGCGTCGCCTTTGAATGCCTCAGTGTCAATCAGAATCGGCAGCTCCACTCCCTTATCGCCGGCGCCAAGCCTGTCCTGAATAAATTGCAACGCCGTCTTGAGGCTAACTTCGTCTTGCAAGGCCTTCACGTCGATGACTCTTTCCAGCAAATCGGCGAGCTTGTTGGCTTTGTCCCGCGTCTTGGGATCGCTGAAGAAGTCGGAATCTTTGTAAAGATACTCGCGCCGGTCGCTGAGAATCTTCCACGCCCTGACCCGCTGCGAAACCGGCAAACGAGTCATGTAATGCACCGGCGGCTCGTCGGGCAGCGGAATGTGCGATTTCTCGACTTCCAGCATGATGGCAAGGAAGTTGCGCTCGGTTTGGGTGCGGATGTCGCTCTCCATTTGCATGTTGTAAGACGTCAAGGCCGCCACATACATGCCCTGGCTAGTCGTCGGCGAAGCCCGGCCCTGAACCTTGGCATCTTCCTGAATCTTCAGCATGCCCTGCAGAATGTCGTCGGTGGCTTGCTGACGTTGCACCAGACTGAACCGGGCTTCGTTCATAATGTTTTTGTAAACGCGCAGTTGGGATTCCATCCGGTCCACTTCGGTCTTTTCCAGCATTTTGCGATCTTTCATCTCCAGCGCCAGCGTGACAGCGGCTTGCTCCTGGATCAACCGGAATTTGGCCTGGGCGCCTTCGGTTGCCACGGTGCGCAATGCGCTTTCCAGTTTCTTGAGCAGGCTGTCGCGAACGGCGTCGGTGAGGTCCGGATGGTCCTTGACACGCAGCAAGGCGTTGCGAACCCGCTCGTGGGCGCCGTCAGGGTCTTTCTTCAATTCCTTCAGCGCGGTCTTGAGATCGGCATCGATTTGCTGGCCGAGCAACTGCTCCTCGATCATGATGCGATCGCGATAGGCCTTGGTCGCATCCTGTTCCCACTTGGCCTTGTCCGCGGGCGGCTGTTCCTCAGCCTTCTTGGCCCACTTGGTCATTTCCTCGGTGGTCAGACGGGCGCCATTGAGCTTGACCAACTTGCGGCTTGCATTGTCGAGATCCTTCAGGAACGCCGCGCGGTCGATCTTGCCGTTCTTGAGGTCTTCCACCACCTTCAACGCCGCCTGCACCTCGGTATCGTGGGGCGCCAATTTGAAAGCCTTGAGGTAAAGAAGGGCCGCCGCGTCGAGGTTGTATTGCTGCATGGCCAACTGGGCGTCGCCCAGCAAGCCGTCGAGGGCGATGCGGGTGGCCGTGCTCGCCAGGGCCAGGGCCCTGTCTGCCCGGATCAATGCCGGCTGGTCCTTGGCATTGCGCCATTGATCGACCATGCTGATCAGGAAGAAATTGTCCATTTCGGGTTCGGGAACCGTGTCAGTCACCTTGCACACGACCTTGACCGGGTTGCCGCCGACCAGGCCCTCGACCGTGGCCGTGAACTGCTTGGCCGATTTCATCTTGCCGATCACCAAGGTCGGAGCGTCCGAGCGCAGCGGGGGCAGCCGAGCCGGGAACGATTCGATCACTTCCGCGGGCAACTGGGCCGCGGTGGGGTAGAGAATCGGGGCGGCAATCGTCTGCTGGATGCGGCTCACGGCCTCGGCAGCCTTGTCTTTTAACAAGGCCACGCGAATCACAATGCCGCCGGTGCCGGTGGCCAGGCCATGCAAGTTGCTGGGATCCATCTTGAGGCCAAGTGGCACGGAGAAGAAAGCGATTTTGCGGTCGATCATCCTCTTGCTCAGCGCGGCGCGATCGGCGGCGCTGATGGGACCCGCGTTGCTCTGACCGTCGCCGATGTAGAGCAAAACCTGCTGACGGTCTTCGTTTGGCTCGAAGGTGTCGATCGCCCGGGCCAGGGCCGTTTTCAGGTCGCTATCGCCGGCGGGGTATTGATCGGCGAGGACCTTCAGCGCCGCGGCAACCTGCTTTTCCTCTTTCTTGGGGTCGACGAAGTTCTTGGTCAGGTTTTTGGTGAAGATTTCGTCGTTGGTGCTGACCATCCACAGCGAAAAGCGGTCACCGGGGGCGGCCTTTTTCATGACCTCCTCGGCAAGCTGCTGGGAAGCGGTGAAATTGACGCCGGCCTGGCTGGCCGTGGTGGAGATCATGATCAGCACGTCGCGTGGACGCGGCAGGGGCAGGTGGGCGGCCAGGTCGACCTTGAGCTGCCACGAGAACAATTCCTCGCCTTGCTGGGTCTTGTAGGTCATGATGCCGCCGGCATCGAACTTCGATTGAGCCAGGGCGGCTTCAGGGTCGCCGGCGGCCTGGTTGTCGGCCGTCCGTTTGGAGTCGGGAGGCAAGAGCCTGTCCTTGGTTTGACCGGGCTGGCCCCAGAGCTGCTGTGAAGTGATCACCGCCGCGACGCCCAGGACGACCGCGACTGCTCCAAGCCGAAACGAATTGGACATCTTTCAGACCCCCAAAGAGTTGCCGCCCTGAACGATCCTACCCCGGAGCGCTCAGTTGATGTTCCAGTTACAATTGTAAGCCAAAGCCAGGGTTGCATTCCAGTGAAATTTTACGCCGCAGGCGCCAACCCACCAAGAAACCCGCCCGCGCCGCCGTTAGAAGCGGCGTGTTGTGCAGGTCCGGCAAAACTGGGACTGGAAGTTTTGCCCTGTTCTGCTACACTGCGCGGTTTAGCGGACGGCACATGGTAGCAGGCACACTCCGTGTGCCGTTAAGCCGTCAAAACGGCACACGGAGTGTGCCTACTACTTTAGCAGAACGCAAGCGACGGCGAAACTTGCGCCGATTTTTTTGCGGAGCGCAGCGATGCCCCCCAAACACCGTCTTTCCTTCGAGAAAGACATCTACGATCTGGAAGATCTGCTCGCCAAGCTCGAGGCCAACGCCATCGCCAACGGCCAGGAGGGCGCCAGCGAAGAGGTGCGCCGCATTCGCCGTGAGCTGCTCAACCTTAAACGGAAGATCTACAGCAACCTAACGCCCTGGCAAACAGTGGAGGTTGCCCGCCACGCCGAACGGCCGCAGCTGCTGGACTACATCGACCTGATTTTCGACGAATTCGTCGAGCTGCACGGCGACCGCGCCTTTGGCGACGACCGGGCCATCCGCGTGGGTTTCTCTCGCCTGGGCGACTTCAAGGTCATGCTGGTCGGCCATCAGAAGGGGCACAACCTCAAGGAACGCAACGAGTGCCGCTATGGCTGCGCCCACCCCGAGGGCTACCGCAAGGCCTTGAACCGGATGCGCCTGGCCGCCAAGTTTCGCCTGCCGATCATTTGCCTGATCGACACGCCTGGCGCCTTTCCTGGCATCGGCGCCGAGGAACGCGGCCAGGCCCAGCTCGATCGCCACCAGCCTCTTTGAGATGTCCCGATTGCCCGCGCCGATCATTTGCGTGGTGATCGGCGAAGGGGGGTCGGGGGCGCTCTCGGCATCGGCATCGGCGACCGGGTCAGCATGCTCGAGCACGCCTACTACTCGGTCATCAGCCCCGAGGGCTGCGCCGGCATTCTCTGGAAGGTCGCCACCGACGAGACCAAGCCGCGGGCGGCCGACGCCCTCAAGCTGACGGCCCGCGACCTCTTCCGCCTGCGAGTCATCGACGACATTATTCCCGAGCCGATCGGCGGCGCTCACCGCGACCACCGCGAGATGGGCAACACGCTGAAGGCCTATCTGCTGCGCTATCTCCGCGATCTTCGGAATGTGCCCGCCGAGGAGCTGCTGGAGCAGCGTTACCAGAAGTTTCGCCGCATGGGCGTGTTCACGGAGGTTGCCACATAGTCGTAGGCACACTCCGTGTGCCGTTTTTCGGCTCGACGGCACACGGAGTGTGCCTACTACTATGTGCAAAAAACCTGGAAATAATCGCATGCGGCGCAATTAAACATAAGACATATTATCGGACGTTGGCGCGCCGGGCCGATTATTGCCAGGTCTCTGAAGCCGGCGCTGCAACGTCCGATAATCTTCGTTATGTTTAATTGCCGCGCCAGACGTTCCCGCACGGTTTGCCCTGGCGCTGCGCCGTGTTTTTCAAGGAGGGTTTGCCGATGATGCGCGGGACTGGTGTGCTTTTTCGCTTGCTTTTCGCCGCTGGTAGCTTGTGCCGTCCAGCCAGAAACTAAGACCTTTCCGCAGATGGAGGAAAAAGGCGAGTTCACCGCCGAGACGCCCAAGGACAGGGCTAAAACCGACTGTCCAGGCAAGCCCTACACTTTGAAATGCGTGGCCGGCCGGACTTACACCATCGATCTGCGCAGCGTGGATTTCGACGCCTATTTGCGGCTGGAAGACCCCGCCGGCAAGCAGATCGCCGAGAATGACGACGGCGGCGGCGGCGTAAAAGGCACCGACGCCCAAATCATCTTCAAGGCTGACCGGGACGGCGCGTACACCATCGCGGCGACTTCCTACAACGGCTCGGCCAGGGGCAAGTACACGCTGACGGTCGTCCATGACGGCGCCGGCAAGGAGGATGTCGTCAAGTACCTGATGGACAGGACCGCCAAGCTGACCACGGACGATCCAAGGGAAAAAGACCGCGCCGGCGCTTGCTACTTCAAGAAATTCCTCATCGATATGAAGGCCGGCACCACCTATGTGATCCAGCTCGACAGCAATGATTTCGACGCTTATCTGCGCCTGCTGAATGCCGACGGCAAGGAAGTCGCGAGCGACGACGACGGCGCCAAGGATGGGCTCAACGCCAAGCTCATATACCGCTGCGAGAAGGCGGGCGCTTACAGCATCGTCGCCACGTCCTCCGCCCATGCCGACACGGGCGAGTTTCGCTTGCGAGTGCATGCCAAGTAGGTTCTGGACGATGGCGCGGCGGCTAGTAGAAATATGCTGGTCTCCATCTGCACCCACAACAGAGGCACCACCATGAGCAATCCCAAAGTTCGCGCCGTTCCCGAAGGTATGCACACGATCACGCCGCACCTGGTAATCCACGGTGCCGCCGCGGCCATCGATTTCTACAAAAAGGCGCTGGCGCCACGGAAATCATGCGCATGCCGATGCCTGGCGGCAAAATCGGCCATGCCCACCTCTGTATAGGCGATTCCAACCTGTTCCTGGCCGACGATTTCCCCGAAATGGGATCCTGTGCGCCACCGGCTGGCGGCAACAGTCCCGTTTCCATCATGCTTTACGTCGAGGACTGTGACAAGGTATTCAATCAGGCCATTGCTGGCGGTGCCAAACCGACGATGCCGCCGGCGGACATGTTCTGGGGCGATCGCTATTGCAAGTTCCAGGATCCTTTCGGCCACAATTGGTCGGTGGCCACCCATATCAAGGATATGTCGCCAGAGGAAATGCACAAAGCCTCGGAAGCAGCCTTCAAGCCAAAGAATTGAGTTTTCGTTTAAGTTGACCTATGCTTGCTGTAACCGCGTTGAGTTGGCAACTGTCTGAGGTTGCGTCATGCGCATGTGCAGCTCCCCTGTTCGCCTTGCACTGGCCCTCGCCGCCGGTGTGCTGTTTTGCCAGGCCGTCGGCCTTGCCCAACAAGTCGATCGCCGTAAGCTTTTCACCGGCAACATCAAGGCCTGCGTCGGCGTGATGACCGCCGGCGGACCTGCGAGCGGCTGGGTGGTCGACGTGGACAAGCGCTGGATTGTGACCTGCCAGCACGTGGTCGCCGCCAGAGACGAAGTGGAGATCATCTTCCCTCAATTCAAGGACGGCAAGCTCGTCCAGGATCGCGGCTACTACCTCAAAACGGCCATGCGAATCAAAGGCAAGGTGCTCAGCGTCGACCCCAAACGCGACCTCAGCTTGATTCAGGTCGATGCCCTGCCGAAGGGGACCATTGCCCTCCACCTGGCGACTGACAGCGGCCAACCCGGCGACAATGTGCACCTGATCGGCAACCCTGCGGCCAGCGGCGCCATGTGGAATTACAGCACCGGCACGCTGCGCGCCGTCTATCAAAAAAAATTCACCTACAAAAACACCAGCCATGAAGTCGATGCCGTCGTCGGCGAAACCCAGCTGCCGGCCAACCCCGGCGACAGCGGTGGCGCCGTCTTCAACGACCGCGGCGAGGTTGTCGGCGTCCACTCCGGCGGCTCACCGGACGGCGTCACGCTGATGGCCACCTACATCGATGTTGCCGAGGTCAAACTGTTCCTGGGCGAGCCGCTCCGAGCCGTCGTCAAGGTCCCCACCTTCGAGGACCTTTATAACGCCGGCAATGATTATGCCAACCAGGGTCAAGCCGACAAGGCCATCGAGGCCTACACCCAGGCGATCAAGCTCAGGCCGGATTACGCCGATGCCTGGCGATGCCGGGCCAGCGCCTACATAGCCACCAAACAGTATGACAAGGCGATCGACGACTGCAATCGAGCGCTGCGTCTGGACAAGACCAATGCCCGAGCCTTCAACGAGTGCGCGGTGTGCAACGGGGCGAAGGGCGACTTGCGGGCGGCGGTGAGCGACTACACCGAGGCGATCCGCCTCGAACCGGGCGACGCCATGTTCTGGGCGGGCAGGGCGTGGGCTTACAACGGGCTGAAGGAGTATGCCAAGGCCGTCAGCGACGCCACGGAAGCGATCAGGCTCAAGAATGACTTCGCCCTGCCCTACCGCGAACGCGGCGCGGCCCACGCCAGCCTCGGCAATCAGCAGCAAGCCGAGACCGACTTGCGCCGAGCGCGTCAGCTCGATCCCACAAAGTAGTGGACGGGACGGCACACGGAGTGTGCCTACTACAAAGTAGTAGGCACACTCCGTGTGCCGTCCGCCTTGCCGTCTGCCTCCTACTCCTATTTGACTCCTTCCCTATAGTTACCTGGGGGAGTCCATGAATAACGGTCCTAATTACGAGCAGCTCGTCGTCGTTTTCGCCAGCATCATCTACGAGGCATTGCCCTTCGTAGTCCTGGGTGTGCTGCTGGCCGGCTTGCTGGATGAGTTCCTGCCGCAGCAGCTGGTGGCCCGCTTTATTCCGCGCCGCAAACTTTATATCGTGCTATCGATCGCCATCGGCGGACTCATGGGTCTGGTCTTTCCCATGTGCGAATGCGGGATCATCCCGGTCATGCGCCGGTTGATGCGCAAAGGCATTCCGCTCAGTGTTTGCGTCTGCTACGTGCTGGCCGGGCCAATTATCAACGTCGTGGTCATCTTCAGCACGATGGCGGCATTCTCCGGTCAAAAGGTGGTGCGGCTGACCGACCAATACGAGGTCTCGCAGAGCATTTTCTTCGCCGTGATGCGTGTCGGCCTGGGATATATCGTTGCCGTCATCACCTGCATCGTCGTCGAATGGCAGCACCGCAAGTACGGCAATGCGCTGCTGGCGCCCATTGTGATCCGCGAGAACAAGACGGCGTCCGACGGCGACCTCGACGACGAAGGCAACCCGCGCAAGCACAGTTGGGGTGAAAGCCTCGCCAACATCAGCCAGACCACCATTAATGACTTCATCGACATCATGGCTTTTCTGGTCATTGGAGCTGCTCTGGCCTCCGCGGGCCGCTTGCTGATTCCCTACATCGGCGTGGAGGCAATCATCACCGAACACAAAATCCTGGGTCCGATCCTGGCGATTCTGCTGATGATGTGCTTCGCGGTCGCTTTCAGCATTTGCAGCGAGGCGGACGCTTTCGTGGCCGCCAATTTTCAGCCCATCGACCTGTGGCCGCTTTCCTCCAAGCTGGCGTTCCTGGTGCTGGGGCCGATGCTCGATTGCAAGCTTTTCATGATGTATATGCGAGTTTTCAGGCCGCGGCTGATCTTTACCATCTTCGGCTGCGTAGCATTACAGGTGTTCGTTTACTCCATTTTGGTACACTACGCTTATGAATGGTGGTTAAATCCACAGTAAAGCGAGGCTGATTCATGGCACACCATCACGACCACACGGGCAACACCGACACCTATTACCTCGATCAGCTTTGCATGGTCGGCGTCACCGGCACGTTTGCCGGCATTTGCCTGACGCTTTATTTCTTCAAGACCGACATGCTGGCCGTGCTCCTGCAAGAGCAGTTCCAGGTCTATCTGCTGCTTGCGGGCATTGTTTTGATGCTGGTTGTGGTAGTTCGCGCGGCAGCATTGTGGAAGGAAGCCGGAAAGGTGCAAGCCGGCCATCACCACGACCACGAGCACGAGCACGAGCACCACGAACACGGCGATCATGGCCATGTGCACGATCATGCTAATTGCGGGCACGAACACGGCGATCATGGCCATGCGCATGATCATGCCCATTGCGGGCACGACCATGGACACCAGCAGGCGGCTTTGGTGGAGTTAGGTCCCGCCCGGCAGGCGGGACCTACTCAGGCGGGACCTACTCAGGCGGGACCTGCTCCGGCGGGACCTGCTCCGGCGGCAGCTGCCGATTGCTGCGAGGATCACGACCATGGCTGGGCGCCGTGGAAGTACGTCGTCCTGCTAGTGCCCTTGATGTTGTTTTTCATGAACCAACCCAGCAAAGCCTTGCCGTTGCAGAGGGCCGGCACTTTCGACGTGACGCGCGAGGCGCGGCAGACCGCACAGCTTGTCGCTCTGGGATCGACGCCCTTTTTGCAGGCAGCTTCCGGCGTGCTGATGATGCAAGTCGACGACCGCGTGGCCCCTATTTACGTGGACAATCATCAGGTTTCGATCGCCGCTCTCAAGCCAGGCATGAGTGTATGGCTGCAGTTCGTTTCCAGCACCAACGTGGTGGGCAACAAAGGCGCGGCAGCAGTTTGGGCCACGGCCGGCGCGGCTCTCCGCCCAGCAGCGTCGCCACGCCCTGGACTTCACGAGGGATCATCAAGGCGGTCAATCCCAAGGAAAACACGCTCACCGTCGCCGATTTGTTTGAAGCCAAGGCGGACGAGACGATCGATCTGGAGGGCACGGTGTTTGTCGAATACAAGCAGCTGGAACAGCTGGCCTTCGACAAGAAATCGCGCAGGACTACGACAAGAAAAAGGTGCAGGTGGTCGGGCAATTCGTGCCGTATGCCAGCACCAAAAACGCCTTTAGCCTGGCGCGCCTGCGCATCCAATGTTGCGGCGCCGACGCCATTCAGCTCAATGTGCCGATCATTTGCCGGGAAAGCGTGACTGCGTTCCAGCCCGAGGACTGGGTGCGCGTGACAGGCCGCGTTGAGTTCGTCGAGCAGTCAGGTCGGCCGGGCGTTTACAGGACGATGCTGATTGTCAACCGCAAGGAAAACGTGCAAAAAACGGCCCCGGATGCCAAAGCCGTACATCAACTGAACCTGGGCTTGCTATTGACCCGTTTACCTGTCCATAATATCACTCGGCTTTGACATCATGGTGTTGACCGACTTATGAAGAGAGGTTGTCATGGGCTATTTTCGTTGGCGGACCGCGGCCAGTCTCATGCTGGCGGCGCTGGGGCGTTTTTGCTGGTCGAAATCGCGGGTGCGGCCTGCCCCTTTTGCACGGCCGAAGGCACCTCGCTGGTGGGTGATTACCGCAATGCCGACATGGTTTTATACGGCTATTTCACCAATGCCAAGATGGTTGCGGACGGCGTTGGCGGCGGCACCAGCGACTTCGTCATCGAAAAAGTGCTCAAAAGCCACGACATCGTCAAGGCCAAGAAAGTCATCTCGGTGCCGGTGTTCATGCCGCCCGGCAAAAGCAAGTGGATCATCTTTTGCTCGGTTTTCAAGGAAAACATCAACCCGTTTCCCTCGGTGGAGGTGACCCCGGGAAGCGAGGTCCTCAAATACCTGGAAAAGGCCCTGGAGTTCCAGGACGCGCAACCCGGCGCGAGACTGCGCTACTGCTTCGATTTTCTCAATAGTGCCGACCAGGCTGTGGCGACGGATGCCTACCGGGAATTCGCCATTGCCGACTACAGCGACTACAAGAGCATGGCGAAAACGCTGCCGGCCAGGACGCTGGCCGAGTGGCTGGAAGATCCCAAGACCCCGTCGTTCCGCCTCGGTTTGTACGCCTCGTTGCTCGGCCACTGCGGCGATGCCAAGATTCACGGCGCTCTGCTGCGTTCCATGCTCGACGACAATAAAAGGCTCCTGGGCGCCAATCTCGACGGCATCATGGCCGGCTATTGCATGCTGCAGCCCAAGGAAGGGTATGCCTATCTGCAAAAATTGCTGAAAGACGGCGATCAGGACTTTGCCCTGCGTTTCGCCGGGATGCGAACATTGCGTTTCATGTGGGATTATCGAAGCGATGTCCTGAACAAGAAGCAAGTTGTCGAGGGCATGAGCCTGGCGCTTGATGCTTATGATGTTTCTGACTTTGCCATTGAAGACCTGCGCAGCTGGAAAGCGTGGGAGATGAGCGACAAGGTGCTGGACCTGTTCGGCAAAAAAAGCCACGACAACCCCATCGTGAAGCGAGCGATCCTGCGTTTCGCGCTGTGCAGTCCAAGCCCCCGGGCGGCGGAGTTTGTCAAGGAGCAGCGCAAACGCGATGAAACCTGGGTCAACGACACCGAGGAATTGCTGCGCATCGACACCCCCGCGCCGAAACTGGGGCCTGAGTTGAAAAAGAGTCCAAGGTAACACAAAACGGCACACGGAGTGTGCCTACTACTTTCAAGGGAGAAAGCCATGGTGCGATGGATAGCCCTGTGTTCGGCCGCGGTGCTGCTGACGCTCACCGCCCTGCCCTGCTCCACGCCGGCCTGCAGCCTTTGCGATCCTGCCTTGCGCTCCTTGAATACCCTGCGTGAAGAATGGGGCCAGGCCAAGGTCGTTCTCTTCGGCACCCTCGCCAATCCCCAATTCAACAGGAGAGTCGGCGCCCCGCCCGGCAGCGGCACCACGGACTTCCACGTTGTTCGCATATTGATGGACAGCACTGCCCGCGCCGGCCGCAGCAAGCTGGAACTGCCCAAGTACTTGCCGGTGGAAAATCCGAGCAACCCGCCAAAATGCGTTTGCTTCTATGCGGTCAGAGACGGCCAGATGGTTCTCAACCACATCAGACCCGTGCAATCCGACGCGGTCCTGGCTTACCTCACCGGCATCGCCCAGTTGCATGACAAGGATCGCACTCAGCAGCTGTTGTTTTTCTTCAACCACCTCGACGACAAAGACGCGGCGCTGGCCCAGGACGCTTTTTTGGAGTTTGCCCGCTGTAACGACATCGAGATCGGCAACATCGCCAAGCACCTGCCGTCGCCCAAAATCCAGGCCCTTTTGAAGGACCCGAAAACGCCGCCGGAACGGCTCGGGCTGTATGCCTTCCTGGCCGGGGCATCGACAAGGAATAACGAAGCGGCGGCCCTGCTGCGCTCCATGATCGAGCACCCCAGCGACCGCACCACCAAAGCGATGGACGGCTTGCTTGGAGGCTACATTCAGCTGCAGCCGCGCGAAGGTTGGGATTTGGCCTTCAATATCCTGGCCGACAGCAAAAAACCGTTCACGCAGCGCATCGCGGTCATGCGAACGCTCCAGTTCTATCATGGCTGGAAGCCCGTCGAATACCAAAAAGAGATCATGCGCTGCATTGCGGTCACCATCGCTGACGGCGAGATAGCCGATTTCGGCATCGAAGACCTCCGCCAGTGGAAGAACTGGGATCTGACCAACCAGGTGCTGGCCCAGTACGGCAAGGCAACCCACGATTCGCCGCTGGCGCGGCGCTGCATCATTCGCTATGCCTTGTGCTGCCCTCACCGCGAAGCCCAACAATTCATCGCGACGTTGCGCCAGCACGATCCGGAGTTGGTTCGCGAGGTGCAGGAAAACCTGGATTTCGAAAAAGGTCTTTGAGCGAACGCCATGCCAATCGACGTTGTTTTTTCTTCCCCCGCCGAAGTCCAGGCTGATTGGATCATTGCACCAGTTTTCGAGGACGACCCCCTGCCTGGCCCCGTGGCCGCGCTCGACGTCGTCCTTCAGGGCACCATCGGCCGGCTCCGGACCTCAGGCGACATCAGCGGCAAATCAAGCGAGTTGACTCCGCTGCTCGACCTGGGCGGTATCGCGGCCCGGCGAGTTCTGGTGGTTGGTTTGGGCAAGCGCACGGAAGCAGACCGAGCAACCCTGGTCAATGCCGTGGCGGCGGCGACGCGGAGCCTCACTGCCAAGCAGCTAAGTCGCCTTGCCGTCGTGCTGCCGGACGCTTTTCCCGGCATGACGATCGAGCAGGTTGCTTTTGCAGCTGGCATCGGCCTTATGCAAGGCAGCCACGGACCGGGCATGCGCAAAAGCAAACCCGAACGCTTTTTGCCAACCGCGCTGATTCTGATCGCATCGTCGTCCGCTCCAGTCAATGAAGTGCGGCGCGGTGCGCAACTTGCCAGCGTCGTGGGCGACGGCGTCGCGCTGGCCCAGGAGCTTGTCAATACCCCGCCCTGCGACCTCTATCCGGAAACCTTCGCCGAACGCGCACGTCAGACGGCCAAGGCGGCTGGATTGGAATGCACGGTGCTGGATTTGGAGCAGATCCAGGCGGAGAAGATGGGTTCGTTGCTGGGCGTGGCCCAGGGTTCAGAGCGGCCGCCACGGTTTGTCGTTTTGCGTTACTCTGGGGGCGGCAGTCGCACGTTGGGCCTGGTCGGCAAGGGAGTTACCTTCGACAGCGGCGGCCTTTCGCTCAAGACGAGCGAAGGCATGCTCGACATGAAATGCGACATGGCCGGCGCGGCGGCGGTGCTGGGCGCCATGCAGGCCATCGCCGGTTTGGCCATTCCCGATCAACGTCAACGGCTACATGCCCCTGGTCGAAAACATGCCCAGCGGCAAGGCGCTGAAACTCGGCGACGTCGTTCGCGCTCGCAACGGCAAGACTATCGAGATCCACAACACCGACGCCGAAGGCCGGCTGATCCTTGCCGACGCCCTGGCCTATGCCGCCGGCGAAAAAGTCGATCACATCGTCGATCTGGCCACGTTGACCGGCGCCTGCGTGGTGGCACTTGGCACCGAGGTGGCCGGGGTGATGAGCAACGACGAGGCGTGGAGCCAGCAAGTTTTGGCCGCCGCCGCGCATGCCGGCGAAAAAGCCTGGCCGTTGCCGATGTTTCCGCATTACGGCGAGATGATCAAAAGCAACGTGGCCGACATGAAAAACACCGGCGGCTCACGCTATGGCGGGGCCATCACGGCGGCCAAGCTGCTCGAAGAATTCGTGGAAAAAATCCCCTGGGCGCATATCGACATCGCGGGGCCGGCATGGATGGAGCACGAAAGCAGCTCTCGTGATGCGGGCGGCACGGGGTGTTTTGTGCGGACGCTGGTCGAGTTGGCATTTAATTATGCAAACCCAGAGAAATAATTCATGCAAGTTTGCCTGTTCGACATCGATGGCACGCTGCTCAACTCGGGCGGCGCCGGCAAGGCGGCGATCGAGGCGGCCCTGGTAGAGGATTTCGGCGTCGAGTTGCACACCCATGTGACCTATAGCGGACGTACCGATCGAGCCATCGGCCGCGATTTGCTGCAATTCCATCATATCGAGGTCTCGCCCGCCCACTGGCAGCGGCTGCGCGGCGGTTACCTGGCGAGATTGCCGGCGGCGCTTACCAAATTTAACGGCGCCGTGTTGCCGGGAATCGCCAATTTGCTGGCCTGGCTGTCCCAATGCGAAGACATCGCGGTGGGATTGCTGACCGGCAACATCCGCGACGTGCGCCAGAGTGAAGTTGGGCCATTTCGACCTGTGGGACCATTTCGCCTTTGGCGGCTTTGGCGACGAGCATTTCGACCGTGACGACGTAGTGCGCGAGGCATTGCAGGCGGTGCGTGACCGTTTTGACAATGCCGTGGAACCAGACCGCATTGTTGTAATCGGCGATACCCCGCTCGACGTGCGTGCGCGCGGGCTATCGGCGCGCGCGTCGCGGCTGTTGCAACGGGAGTGCACACGATAGATCAACTAGCGGCCACGGGGCCGGATTTGCTGTTTGAGGATTTGTCGGATGCGGGAGCGCTGGTGAATTGGCTTTCACGGGGCTAACGTCGCCCGCTCGCCAGACTCGTGGATCAAGATCACCATTTGCAGTGTGCCGGCACGCAAACCCTGGCCTTTGAGAAACTGCCGCAATTCTTTGGACTGGGCGAGATTGGTTTCCAAGCCGAACGGCAGCAATACCGCCAGGCGCTCAGGCCCTTTAACGACATCGGCCTTTTTGCCGCCGGGGTCCGGAATCGCGTCGATGAGCAATTTCAAGTCGGCTCCCGCGATCTTGGTGGGGTCAAGCACCTTGGGATTGACCCGCATCAGCTTGGCCAGGTTGTCGCGGTCGTCCTTGCCCATTTCCCGCATCAGCATATGGTCAAATGCCTTGCCAGCCTGGGGAGCCCGCTGGTCGGGGGCGGCGGCGTTTTGCAGAATGTTGGTCACTTCCTCCCGGCTCAGGTTCTCGGCATAGAGAACGTAGCGCACCCCCGACTGCTTCTTGGCAAGGCTCACTTGTGCCGTCGCGTCCACCAGCACCGTCACGCCGGCCTTTTGAAAGGCGTCGGTCCAGCGTTCGATGGCGCCCTTGTCAATCGGGCCCCTGTGCTGGTCGCGGGCACGTCAAACCAGAAGGCAGGCTGCTTCTTGAGCTCGTTGGCCAGCCGAGTTTTTACCGGCTCATCCTGCATTTCGCCCATTGTCAGCTGCACGCCGGCATCCGAGTCCGCCACCGGGTCACCGAAATTTGTCGCGGAACCCGTGAACATGCGGTCCAGCAACGGATCAAGCGGTTTGTCCAGGAGCAGGCCGGAAAACAGATACGTTCCCAGGCCAACGCCTATCAGCACGCAGGCGGCCACGGCCAAGCCCAACCAGCGGGGAATGCCGCCACGGCTCGGGACCGGCGCAACACGAGGCAACGCGGGCTCCTCGGATAATAAGTTGGCCGGAACGCTTTCATGGTGCGAATTGCTGTCGTGAACCGTTTCCATGACCGCATCGGCCAGCGTGGCGGGAGCGGCACGGGTCGGCAATTGCCGCAGCTCTTTGGAGTCGGCTTGCAATTGATCCAGGAAGTCGCGGGCCTCGGCGGACACAGCCACCAGCCGCTCCACGGCGGACCGCTCGCGCACATCGAGCTCGTTGTCGACGTAAGCGGTCAGCAGTTGGCATTGGCTATCCGAGAGCATTTGAGTCACTTCCGCCCTTCATTCTCCATCTGCTCCAGCACTTCACGGAATTCTAGCCTGGCGCGGTGCAATCGGCTCCGAATCGTGCCGATGGGCACCTCCAGGATTTCGGCCATGGTCTCATATTTCTGGCCTTCCATGTCCTTGAGCACCAGCACCGCGCGGTGTTCCGGAGAACAACGCTGCAAGGCAGCCTGAATGCGCCGCCCCTCCTCTGCTTGCTCGAGCGCATATCCGGGGAGATTGCTCTCGGCCGAATCCGCGGGCTCCATCCCGCCGTCGCTATCCTGGTTCAGCTGCAAACGAAGCACCGCTCGCTGCTTTCTTTTCCAGCTGATGGCGGCATTGACGGCTATGCGGTACAGCCAAGTAAAGAACAGAGAATCGCCCTTGAACGCCTTCAACGACTGGTACGCGTGTATAAACGACTCCTGAACAACATCCTGGGCGTCTTCTGCATTGTCCAACAGGCGATACACTGTGTTGTAGAGACGGTCCTGGTACTTGCGCACCAACTCCCCGAAAGCCGCCGGGCGGCCTTGCAAGCATTCAGCAATGAGCCGTTTTTCGTCGGCACTCACGGGTGTGGTTCTGGTAATGGGACGCACGGCCAGCCGCCAAAGTTCCCCAGGCACTAAAAAAAGGGGACAAGCCTTGTCGCCCCCGCAGCCCGAATGGCGCCTCGCACCACAGGGCCTGGTCTCTTTTTTAGAGCCACAATAGCCGGCAGACCCAAGTGTCTGCACGGCGGACAGAATGAGACTCGCTAATGCTCAGTATACAACAATGCGCCGCAATTTGGGATGTCGATGGCACCCTGGTGGACACGGCGGAGCTGCATTTTGCGGCCTGGGTGCGGATTTGCCAGGAACTAGGCCGGGTTTTCACGCGTGCCGACTTTGCCGCCACGTTCGGCAAACGCAACCCAGAAATCTTCCAATTCCTTTTTGGCCCCGTACTCTCCCAGCGGCGCATTGCCGAGCTGGGCGACCGCAAAGAGGAGTTTTACAGGGACGCGGCACGCCACGGCGTTGAGCTGTTGCCTGGCGTCCGCGCGCTGCTCGGTGCGCTGGCGGCCAAAGGCATACGGCAGGCGATCGGTTCCAGCGCCTCGACGCGCCAATGTCGACCTTATTCTAGCGCTGACGGGAACAGCCGAGTTTTTTCAGGAAATCGTGGCGATGGAAGACACCACGCGCGGCAAACCCGACCCGCAGGTTTTCCAGGTTGCGGCCGAGAGATTGGGGGTCGGGCCGGAGCGGTGCGTCGTCTTCGAGGATGCCGTCGCCGGCGTCCAGGCGTCCAGGGCCGGCGGCATGAAATGTGTCGCGGTCAGCTTCGTGGGACATCATTCGGCGGAAAAGCTTGCCGAAGCGGGCGCGGATTTGGTCGTGAAGACGCTGGCGGAGGTATCGGTCGAAAGCCTCGGCAGTTTGCTAGGTTTCTTAAGGTAGAACGGAATTTACTCCGTTCTGTCGATCCCGAACGGAATAAATTCCGTTCTACCCGTAAAACGGATTTTATTCCGTTCCGCCAATCCCGAACGGAATAAATTCCGTTCTACGCGGACGGTTGACAACGTCTGTATACTAACGGCATGGATAACAGCACCATCGTCATTCGCGGCGCACGCGAACACAATCTCCGCAACGTCAACCTCGATCTGCCGCGCAACCAGCTGATCGTCTTCACCGGCGTCAGCGGCTCCGGCAAAAGTTCGCTGGCGTTCGACACGCTCTATGCCGAGGGCCAGCGCCGCTACGTCGAATCGCTGTCCAGCTACGCCCGGCAGTTCCTGGGCCAGCTGCAAAAGCCCGACGTCGATTACCTGGCGGGCCTGTCGCCGGCCATCAGCATCCAGCAAAAGACGGCCGGCACGCAATCCGCGCTCGACCGTCGGCACCATCACCGAGATTCACGATTACCTGCGCGTCCTGTACGCCCGCATCGGCCAGGGGCATTGTCCGCAGTGCGGCCGGCCGATCACCGCCCAGACGCGCGAGCAGATTCTCGCTCGCATCCTCGCGCTGCCGGAGGGCACCCGCTTCCTCGTGCTGGCGCCGGTGATCCGCGGCCAAAAGGGCGAATACAAGGATCTGTTCGAGGACATGCTCAAGCGCGGCTTCGTCCGGGCCCGCGTCGACGGCCAGGTCGTCCGGCTGACCGACGACCTCAAGCTCGACCGCCGCATCAAGCACAACATCGAGATCGTCATCGACCGGTTGAAGATCGAGTCGACAGTGTGCGGCCGAGGCTGGCGGAAGCCGTCGAACAAGCACTCGGTTTGGGAGATGGCTCGATCATCATTGCCATCGAAGCGGAGCCTGGCAGTGCCCAAACTACCGACGGCGCCACCGAATCGGAGCAAGGCAGCAGCAAGCCCGTGCCCAAGAGGCGAAAGACAAAACCCGCGGCCAAGAGCTCGACAATCAGAAGCTCCTCCACGCCACGCTCCACGCTCCACGCCACATCCACCACCCGCCACTCACCGCCCACCACCGACCTGCTGCTTTCGGCCCACTACGCCTGCACGCACTGCAACAAGAGCTACGAGCCGCCCAGCCCGCAGCTGTTCAGCTTCAACAGCCCGCACGGCATGTGCCCGGAGTGCGACGGCCTCGGCACGCAGCTACACCTTCGATCCCGACCTGCTGATCCCAGATCCGATCATGAGTTTTTACGACGGCGCGATCCCGATCGTCGGGCCGACTGCGCGACATGGGCCGCTGGCGCAAGCACATCTACGAAGGCGTGGCCGCCACGCTCGGCATCGACCTGAAAGCGCCGTGGCAGGATCTGCCGATCGAGCATCAGCGACTGGCTGCTCTACGGCAGCGGCGACCGGCACATCACCTTCGAATGGAAGCAACGCGGCGGCAACGTCTGGAAGCACGGCGGCAAATGGGAAGGCATCGTTCCGCAGCTGCTGAGCAGCTTCAAGAAGACCGCGGCCGGGCCGCGGCGCATGCAGCTGGAAAAATACATGCGTGCATTGCGCTGCCCCACCTGCCAGGGCCAGCGCCTCAACCCCCAGGCGCGGGCCGTCACGCGTCGGCGGCAAGACGCTGGTCGAAGTCGGCGCCATGCCGATTCGGCGACCTGGCCGCATTGGCTCGACGCCGACCATGGCGGCACTGGAGACAATCGCTGGATGCCGATCGCAACGCGTCATCGCCGCGAGGTGCTCAAGGAAATCCGCGGCCGGCGTCGGCTTCCTGCTCAACGTCGGCCTCCATTACCTGACGCTCGACCGCACGCGCCCCGACGCTGTCCGGCGGCGAAGCCCAGCGCATCCGCCTGGCCGGGCAGATCGGCTGCGGCCTGGTCGGCGTGCTCTACATTCTCGACGAGCCGAGCATCGGCCTGCATCCGCGCGACAACGATCGGCTGCTGCGACAGCCTGGAGCAGCTGCGCGACATGGGCAACACGGTGGTCGTCGTCGAGCACGACGAAGACACCATGCGGGCCGCCGACTACATCGTCGATTTCGGCCCCGGCCCGGGCGTGCGCGGCGGCGAGGTCGTGGCGGCCGGCACGCTATCGCCGACATGCTCGGCAACCCCGCCAGCCTCACCGGGCAATATCTCTCCGGCGCCAAGCAGATCGCCGTCCCGAGCAAGCGCCGGCCGCCGACAGGAGCGCAGATCTGACCATTCGCGGCGCCCGCCACAACAATCTCAAGAACATCGACGTCGAGATTCCGCTCGGCCTGTTCGTCTGCGTCACCGGCGTCAGCGGCTCGGGCAAGATCGTCGCTGGTCAACGACATTCTGCTGGACGGGATTGCAAATTGCGGATCGCAGATTGACGATTGAAGACGGTGAAGCGGACGAAGATCGAGAATGAGGACGACCGATCCGCAATCCGCAATCGGCAATCGGCAGCTCTACGACGCATCGACGGCGCCGAGCAACATCGACAAGGTCATCGCCATCGACCAGTCGCCGATCGGCCGCACGCCGCGCTCCAACCCGGCGACCTACATCAAGGTGTTCGACGAGATCCGCGATCTGTTCGCCGCAGATGCCGGAAGCGAAGGTCCGCGGCTACCAGCCGGGCCGGTTCAGCTTCAATCAAGCCCGGCGGCCGCTGCGAAGCCTGCGAAGGCAACGGCTCCAACCGCCTGGAGATGGATTTCCTGGCCGACGTCTGGGTCACCTGCCCGGTCTGCGAGGGCCGCCGCTTCAACCGCGAAACGCTGCAAGTCCGCTTCAAGGGCAAGAACATCCACGACGTGCTGGAAATGGACGTGCAGGAGGCGCTCGAGCACTTCGAGAACATGCCCAAGATCCGCGACGATGCTGCAAACGCTGCACGACGTCGGCCTCGATTACATCAAGCTCGGCCAGCCCTCGCCGACCCTCTCCGGCGGCGAAGCCCAGCGCATCAAGCTGGCCCGCGAGCTTGTGCCGGCGCAGCACCGGCAGGACGCTCTACATCCTCGACGAGCCGACCACCGGCCTGCACTTCGACGACATTCACAAGCTGCTGCAAGTGCTGCACGGCTTCGTCGACGCCGGCAACACGGTGGTGGTCATCGAGCACAACCTGGACGTGATCAAGACGGCCGACTGGATCATCGACCTCGGCCCCGAAGGCGGCGCGGCGGCGGCCGACATCGTCTGCGACGGGCACGCCCGAAGCAGGTCGCCGAATGCTGAGCGATCGTACACCGGCCAGGCGCTGGCGGAAATGCGCAATGCCACGAAGATAACCGCGACGTGAGGTCCGCAGCCGCCAACCATCACCGCCGCACGGCAGACCGATTCGCGATCTGACCGTGCAGGGAGCGCCAGCAGCACAACCTCAAGAACATCGCCGTCGCGCTGCCGCGCGACAGATGACCGTCTGCTGCGGGCCGAGCGGCTCGGGCAAAAGCTCGCTGGCCCTGGACACGATCTACGCCGAAGGCCAGCGCCGCTACGTCGAATCGCTGTCGGCTTACGCCCGGCAGTTCCTCGGCCAGATGCAGAAGCCGAAGGTCGAGCACGTCAGCGGCCTGTCGCCGGCCATCAGCATCGAGCAGAAGACGACCAGCAAAAGCCCGCGTTCGACCGTCGGCACCGTCACCGAGATCTACGACTACCTGCGCATCCTCTTCGCCCGGCTCGGCCAGCCCTACTGCCCTGCCTGCCAGATTCCCGATCGGCACGCAGACGGCCGACGAGATCATCGACAAGATGCTAGTCTGCCGGAGGGCACGAAGCTGTACCTGATGGCCCCGCTCGAGCGGCGTGGGCCAGGAGAAGTACGAGGCGCTCTGGGACGAAATCCGCCGCGCGGGCTTCGTGCGCATGCGCGTCGACGGCAAGATCCTTCAACGTCGACGAGCCGCCGGACATCGACCATCGCCGCAAGCATGTGGTCGAAGTGGTGGTCGATCGGCTGATCGTGCGGCCGCAATCAGCGGAGCCGGTTCGCCGACGCGGTCGAGGCGGCTCTGGATCTGGGCAAGGGCGTGCTGCACGTCGCCCACGTCGACGACGCCAAGGCCGAGACGCAATGGAAGGTCGACCGCTACAGCCAGCACTTCGCCTGCGATCGCTGCGGCCGCAGCTTCGAGCCGCTGAACCCGCATCATTTCTCGTTCAACAGTCCGCTCGGCTGGTGCCCGACCTGCGAAGGACTTGGCGTCGCAGCAGGGCGCCAACCCGGCCGTGCTGATCCGCGATGCGCCGGCTTGTCACTGCGGGCTGGTGCAATCGCCGGCGTGGCCGGAGCTTGCCGGACAATGCCCTGTTCGCACGCTTCGCCGAGGCACTGGCCCACCACGGCGGCTTCTCGCTGGACACGCCGTTCGAGCAGCTCGATGCGGCGCAGCAGCGGCTGATCTGCACGGCACGGGCGACGCCTGGATTCGATGGCGAGTCGGATGCGCAAGCGTCGGGACGACGCCAGCCGCCGGCACGCTCGGCTCGCCGTTTCAGTACAAGGGCTTGATGCCGGCCCTCGACGAGGCCGTCGCGCGTCAGCTTTGTCTATCGCCACAAGCTCGACCAGCTGGTCAGCGAGGTGCCCTGCGCCACCTGCCGCGGCTCGCGGCTGCGCGACGACGCGGCCGCCTGCCGTTTCCAGGACCGCACGATCGGCGAGCTTGTGCGAGCTGCCGCTGCAACGAGACGTTGGCGTTGTTTCAAGGACCTCAAGCTGACGAACAGACCAGCAGCAGGTGGCCGGCGAATTGCTGCGCGAGATCGCGCAATCGCCTGCAATTCCTGGTCGACGTCGGCCTGGATTATCTGACCTGAGCCGGCCGACGCCGACGCTCTCCGGCGGCGAATCGCAGCGCATTCGCCTGGCCAGCCAGATCGGCAGCGGCCTGACCGGCGTGCTCTACGTCCTCGACGAGCCGACCATCGGCCTGCATCCGCGCGACAATCGCCGGCTGCTGCAGGCCCTGAAACATCTCCGCGATCTGGGCAACACGCTGATCCTGGTCGAGCACGACCGCGAAGTGATCGCCGCCGCCGATTATCTGCTCGACTTCGGCCCCGGCGCCGGCGACCACGGCGGCGAGATCACCGCGCAGGGCACGCCCGAAGCAGATCCTGCGTGCCAAGGCATCGCTCACCGGGCAGTATCTCTCCGGCAAGAAGGCGATTGCCGGTGCCGACGCAATCGCGCGAGTCGGCCGACGTCGCGACCGCAGGCAGGCATCCGCACGCTCGCTCACCGTCAAGGGCGCCCGCCACAACAACCTCAAGAACATCGACGTCGCTTTCCCGCTCGGCATGCTTCATCGCCGTCACCGGCGTCAGCGGCTCCGGCAAAAGCTCGCTGGTCAACGAGGTTCTTTACAACACGCTGGCCCGCAAGCTGCACCGCGCCCGCACCATCGTCGGCGCCCACGACGACATCCTCGGCCTGGATCAGATCGACAAGGTCATCAACGTCGATCAGGATCCGATCGGCAACTCGCCCAGCTCGAATCCCGGCCACCTACACCGGCGTCTTCGATCTGATCCGCCAGCTCTTCGCCCAGTTGCCCGAGTCGCAAAGTGCGCGGCTACGCGGCCAAGCGCTTCAGCTTCAACAAGCCGGGCGGCCGCTGCGAGGCCTGCGAGGGCAACGGCCAGAAGAAGATCGAGATGCACTTCCTGCCCGACGTCTGGGTCGAGTGCGACGTCTGCCACGGCAGCCGCTACAACCCCGAGACGCTGGCCGTGCGCTACAAGGGCCAGCAGCATCGCCGACGTCTTGACCATGCGCGTCAGCCGAGGCGCTGGAGCTGTTCGGCAACATTCCCGAAGATTCGCCGCGTGCTGCAAACGCTGGCCGACGTGGGCCTGGATTATCTGGCCCTGGGCCAGGCGGCGCCGACGCTTCCGGCGGCGAGGCCCAGCGCGTCAAGCTGGCCGCCGAGCTGGCCCGGCCCAACACCGGCAAGACGCTCTACCTGCTCGATGAGCCGACCACCGGCCTGCACTTCGACGACATCCGCAAGCTGCTCGACGTGCTCAATCGCCTGGTCGATCTGGGCAACACGGTCATCGTCGTCGAGCACAACCTGGACGTCATCAAGACGGCCGACTGGGTCATCGACCTGGGCCCCGAGGCGGGCGATGCCGGTGGCCGCCTCGTCGCGGAGGGGACGCCGGAAACTGTCGCCAAGGTGCCTGAATCGCACACCGGAGCGATTCTGGTGGATGTGCTGGCGGCCGGCCCTCGTGTTGCGCGAGTGAAGTTCGATCCCCACGCCGCTGAGAAAGGACAGACTGGCGACGTGGCTCTGGAGGCGGTCGGCAAAGACTCGCTGATGCCCTGGCAAGCCGACGGCCGGCGTTGGCACACGACTGATCGCCTAAGCCACAGCGGGACGCCTTGCCGTTGGGAGGGAAACATTCTCGACTGGATCGACAAGGAGATCCACAAACGCGGCGTCTTCAGCCCCACGAATTGGAACCATCGCAGCGTCATCGAGATTGCCGCGGTCAAGAAAAGTCAGGGCTGGTTCTTTCACGGCATGAGCGGCATGGAATGGCTGGTGCGTTTGGTGTTCCGAGTCGGCAAGAACACGTTTAAGGCAGCCGACCTGGTAAAGCGCCTGGCGATCCCGCCGCTCAACGACACACAGGGCGTGCAGGCCTACGGCAACGAAGAACGAGTGCGGGTAGCCAATCGCAAGGGGCCCTGGCAGGAGGTGACCGTGTTGGCCCATCGCCTCAGCGAGATCGACACGCCGGCATTCCACGCCTTCCTCGATCAAGCGGTGAAGGCGTTCAACGCGAGCTTGACAAAACAGCGCACTTCAATCGAGGATGTGATGCCCTGGAAAGTGAACGGGCAGCGCTGGCACATGGGAGACAAGGGTTTCAAGCCGGGCAAAAAGGTGCTGTGGGACCGGAGTTTGCTGACGCGGTTACTGGACATTGTGAAGGCGGTGGAGCCGAAGGTCGAGGTCGAATGGAATGCCCGCGACGGCATCATGCTGCGGGTGCCGGGCATTGGCAGGTCGTGGGCGCAGTGCCGCACGAAGGACTTCAAAGGGCTGGACTGCCGATTTCTCGGTAAGAAGGGGCAGTTCAATCTCAGCCAGCTTGAGGGTCTTGGCATTCAGCCGCAAATCTCTGGGCACCGGGCCGAGAGTGACGTGATTCGCTTGGTGTTCCAGCAGAACGACCAGATGCCGGTGGGGCGGCTGAAGCAGGTGTTGGCCGAACACTTGCGGGGCTTTCGGGAAGTGTTTGGGGGCTGAAACAACTGGCGCGAACTTGCAGTCATCGGCCGATTCAGTTAGAAATGAAACGAGGAAGGGTATTCACCAAAGAAGTTGGGGGCACAACGATGACAACCAAAAGCCCTGTGCGACTGCTCAATGAGAAAGTTGCCCAAAAGCTGATCGATGAGGCGATGCGAAACCCCCAGATGCCTTATTTCGGCAAATTCGTCGGCATCGCCAACGGCCAGATCATTGCCGATGCGGATAATTTGGACGAAGTAGTGCGCCAGCTGGAGCAGGCCGAGCCGGACCCAGCTAACCGTTTCTTTGTTGAAGTCGGGCGCAATTATGATGAAGTTCAAGAAATTTGGGAGTCAACGCCATGCCGACCACAACCCCTGTGCGGCAACTCAATGAGGAAGTTGCACAACAACTGGTTGACGAAGCCAAGAGAAACCCTCAGATGCCATATTTCGGCAAGTTTGTCGGCATCGCCAACGGCCAGATCGCGGCTGTTGCGGACAACCGGAACGAATTGATGCGCTTACTGCGGCAGGCCGAGCCGGACCCCACCAAGTGTTTCTGTGTTGAGGTCGGGAGAGATTATGACGAAGTTCACGAAATATGGGGGTCAAGCTGATGCTTCGAGCGGATTGGCCGTTGCACCTCAATCGGCCCAGAATCCAGGTAGTGCTTACAATCGCGTTAAGCGGCCAGCAGGTCTTGCGGAACCTCCTGGCAGATACGGGTGCGGGACATGCCCGAGCAGGTTTCGAGTTGTTATTGGAAGAAAATGACTGTTTGCTGTGCGGTGGACAACCCGCCAGACAAGTGACTCTGAGTGGTGCTTACTCCGGTGTCTTCCCCGCGTATTTCATTCAGGTTCAGATTCCACTCCTCGGTTTTGATGAGATACTGACCGCTATCGGTGCTCCAGCGGCTCCCACCGGCTTCGACGGAATTGGGTGTTTTGAATTGCTGAATCGCTTCACCTATGGCAATTTCGGCAATCCGACTCAATTCGGCCTGGAAACTTGAGATTTTGGTGTATCAATCCACCCCACTTCCAGGCACTGTATCATAGACGCCCACTGACGCGCCGACCCCTGCGAGGAACCCGTGGCGACGAAACGACCACCAATGCCGCTCGGCCCCGTGCTGCAAGCCCTGTTCGCCAGGGACGACGGCACTTTGACCGATGGGCAACTGCTTCAGCGCTACGCCACGCGGGGTGACCAGTCTGCCTTTACGATCCTGGTGCGTCGCCACGGGCCGATGGTGCTGGGCGTTTGTCGCCGTATTCTGGGCAACATCGCCGACGCCGAGGATGCGTTTCAGGCCGTTTTTCTCGTGCTCGCGCAAGGCTCATGCGCTGGCGTCGCGCAGTGCCGTGGGCGCCTGGCTGCACGGCGTCGCCCGGCACACGGCTTTGAAAGCCAGGGCTGCCGCCGCGGTTCGCAGTATGAAGGAGCAGGCGGCGGCCAGGCCGGCGATGACCTGCCAGGAACCGCATAACGAATGGCTGCCGCGGCTGGATGAGGAATTGAGCCGGCTGCCGCGCCATTATCGATCGGTGATCGTCGTGTGCGACCTGGAAGGCAAAACCCGCCAGCAGGCCGCGCAACAGCTCGGTTGGCCCGAAGGGACCGTGGCGGGCCGGCTGGCGCGTGCCCGTGCCTTGCTGGCGAAACGGATGTTGCGAGGCGCTCAAGTTTTTTCGGCGACGGACATAGCCAGGGCTGCTCTGCCCGCCGATGTAGTTCATTCAACAATTCACGCGGCTGGGCTGGTGGCAGCGGGGAACAGGACGGCCGACGGTGTCCTGTCCTCCGCGGCACTGACGCTTGCCAAAGGAGTGATGCAGACCATGTTTTGGAACAAAGTCAAAATCGCGGGCGTGCTTTTGGTGGCAGCGATCGTTATTGCGGGCGTCGGGGGTGGGACCGTGCACATGTTGAGGGCGCAGGAGAAGCAAACGCAGCAGGGCGGCGACAAGGCTGGACAGGCAAAGGCGGATCAAGACAAGGCTTACAAGGAGGCAGAACGAGCAGCGGGGCTCTGGATGGAGGCTATGCGAAACCAAGCAGCCACGGAGCGTTACAAGGCATTGTTGAAAGCGGCTCAAGATCAATGGGATGGTCAATGGAAGCGCTATCAGGAGAGCAGGACCGCGACCGACTTCGTGCTTCCGTGGTCGGTCAACCTCCTGAAAGCGCGGTTGAAGTTCTGCGTGAAGAAGTCCGAAGTGGTTGCCGCACACGAGGAGCATTTGAAAAGGATGAAGGAAGTGGAGGCTATCTCCAAGGCATTATATGACGCCAACACCATAATAGGCACTGATTACCACCAGTGCGTCTACTACCGCATCGAAGCCGAGATTTGGTTAGAGGAGGCGAAAGCCGCGAAGTGAGACGATATGGCACACTAGCCCCGGTCCCTGAACAGCATGGGTTCCAAAATCCTATTTGCGCTTTCCGTTTCTCAAACGGCTCGTCAAACCAGCCGCCAGATTCAAAGCTGCAGGTCGTCCGACTTGGCAACATGCAGCACTTGAATGGCGGCTGTCATCAGGCGGTCGACATCAGTGCTGCTTTCAATCCTCTGCAGGACTGCTTCGGGCACGCTTCCAAATCGATCCGTAAGGAGCCGGCGCAAAGTCTTACGCAACGCCGTTAGCTCGCCCTCCTGCTTGCCCTCCTGCTTGCCCTCGGAATACCCTTTCAATCGGCCTTCTTCCCAAATCGATTCTGCAATAGTTTGGCCCATGAGATTTACCTCCTTGTGACGATTGACATCAGCTTGGGTAACTTGTGCCGCCGCCAGTAACGTCTGGCGTTCGGCACCCGGTCGCCGCGACAGCGCCCAAGACAAAATAATTCGCATCAGGTCATACCACCTCACGTGGTCTTGAGAAGCCAGCGGCGCTAACCGGCGCATGGCCTCCACATGCACGCGCTCGAACGCCGCGGCCTCTTCGCCTTGAGCTCGCAGCACTGCCAAGGTTTCCTGCCAAGCGTCGCCGCTGGCAAGCAACTTGTCGGCATCCTGCAGGCCGAGTTCCCAATACAACGGCGCCCATTGCGGCACAAAGCCATGGAACTCCGCCGGCTCGCCGAGGAGGTCGTGCAATGTACGGTTATTATGCCACGTTCAACCTTCAAGGACCGGAAACACTTCGTCCAACGACACCTCCCAATGCCCCAGTCCCAAACTGACCACCGCCATGTTTCGCCGATGATCGATGCGCACGATCCGGCCCGCCTTGTCGAAACGCGGCACGCGCACGGCGTCGTCCACTTGCAGCTTCGCCCGAACCGCCTTCAGATTAGCGGCCTCCTCGGCTTCGCGCTCGGCTGACAGAAGTTTCTGGCGATAAGTCTCGCCTTGCCGCTCAGCTTCTTGCTGCGCGAGGATCGCCTCTTCCCGAGCTTTTTCGGCTTCCTCGCGCATGCGCTGGAGCTGTGCAACCTCCGGAGCCCGTTTTTGCTTGCGCCGCAAATAATGCCGTGCCCGGCGCAGCAGCTCACGCGGCATCTTCAGCCGCCGGGCGATCTGCAGGGCGTTGCTCATACCGAACTGACCGATGTGCAGCCGATAGGTTGGCCGCAGCGTCTCGATGTCGAACTCCACGGCGGCGTTTTCGGCGCGCTGGTTGTGAAACGCGTAAGTTTTCAAATCGCCCAGGTGCGTGGTCACCATCGCCCTGCAGCCCATGCTGTCGAGTTCATCGAGAATCGCCCGGCCCAGGGCGGCGCCCTCGGTCGGGTCGGTGCCGGCCCCTAGCTCGTCAAGCAAGATCAAGCTGGTGGCATCGGCGGTTTTCAATATGCCGGCAATCCGTGAAACGTGCGAGCTGAAGGTGCTGAGCGATTGCTCCAGACTTTGCTCATCGCCGATGTCCGCGAAGACGCCGCCGAAAACCGGCACGATGCTGCCGTCAGCGGCGGGGATGTGCATGCCGCTCTGGGCCATGAGGCAAAGCAGGCCGGTTGTCTTCAGCGTCACCGTCTTGCCGCCGGTATTGGGGCCGGTGATGATCAGCAGATTGAAACCGTGGCCCAGGCGGACGTCGATGGGAACAACCGCTCCACTGCCCGCTTGCCTGAAGAGATTTTCCAACAGCGGATGGCGGGCCATGCGCAGCCACAATCGGCCGTCGGTGCTGATGTCCGGCGGCGACATTTGAAAGTCGCGGCTGAAGCGGGCGCGGGCGGTGATGTAGTCGAGCCGGGCCAGGATGTCGATGGCGTAGCCGAGCGGCCTGGCGACCCGGCCCACGTCGGCGGTGAGTTTGCGCAGCACCCGGCGGATCTCGCGGTCCTCGTCGCCCTTGAGCACCACGCGCTCGGCACTCAACGACGCAATGGCGGCCGGTTCGACGAACAGCGTCTCGCCCGTGCTGCTGGTGCGGTGGATGACGCCCTGGATTTTATGGCGGAAATTGACCGACACAGGCAAGACATAATGATCGCCGCTGACGGTGGCGTTGGGGTAACGCAGCATTTTGCGAAGCTCGGGATCGCGCAAGAGACGCTTGATCTGATTCTGAACGCGATCCTCCACGTCGGCAAGCTGCTGGCGAACTTTAGCCAGTTCCGGGCTGGCCATGTCCAGGACATGTCCACGGCCGTCAATGCAGCCGGTGATCGTCTTGGCGACCATGCCCAAGTCTTCGACGGGTGTGAGCAAGGCGATCAGACGTTGGCAGCGAGCGTCAAGCCGCGTGCGGTAGCGGTAGATGTTGCCGGTGCACGTCAGCGTGTCGGCGATTTCCAGCAGTTGGTCGGCGGCCAACATGGCACCGATGGCGGCCCGGCGTGCGGTGAGTCGAACGTCGTGCAAACCTCCCAGCGGCGGCGATTGGCCGAGTACGAGGGCTTCGACCATTTCAGTTACCAGGGCTAGCTCGGCGCGGATGATTTCAGGATCCGTGGCGGGCTCGGCCTGACGCGCGAGGTCTTTGCCCAATGAACCGGCAGCATAACCGGCAACGAGGTCGCGGATTTTGTTGAATTCCAGAAGGTCGAGGGTGTGTTGGTCCATTAGCAATGCTGCAATTGACCGCTAAGAAATTGAACTTCAAAGCGCTTGCGGGGTTGCGGTCTCATTTACGGATTCCTCTTCTCTGTTCTTTCGGCGAGGTTTACGGATTCCTCTTCTCTGTCCTCTCGACAAGCCAGGGCACCTCTCGGTTGAGTTTGTTGCACAAATCCAAGGCGGCCTCGTAGACCTTTTGTTGGGTGGCCAGAACCCACAAGTCGAGTTGGTTCCCCGCTGCTCCGCACTTGAAGCATTGGAAGGAATTCTGCACGAGGTTGGCCGAGAACGTGCGGCTTTTGCCAAGTCCAGTGTTTGCGGCGGGATGAAAGGGGCAACGGCCTCGCACCTGAGATCCGGAACGGGAAAGTGGCACAAACCCCAACAGCCCCAAAACTTCCTCCATGGTAATTTGTGCCCGAACCTGGCGGAAATCAATCCCTGCCATGCTAACCGCCCTCATGCACTAAGAACAGAGAAGAGGAATCCGTAAACCCCGCCGTTGCTGCCATACCAAAACCTTCACCGTGCGGATTCACCTAGCAGCTTTTCCAGGTGCTGCTTCCAAATGACAGCTTTGGTATGCGTGCCATGCCCAATAGTTTCAGGCGTAAACGGCATCACCACTGCCCTGCCCCGCGGCACGCGCTTGATTTCCTTCTCAAGAATCCCAAGCTCCGGCGGATTGATGAGATCGTCGGCAAAGTTGACGGCAAACAGCGGCGCCTTGATCTTACCGAGACCGGGGCCGGGGTCGTAGTCATACGAGCTTTCGACGGCGTACGCCAGATCGTTGGCATCGGTGCGTTTGAGAGCATCGACGACATATTTTTCGAGCATGGCATCGGCTTGCGCCAGAGTCGGCGCTTGCTGCTGACGAAGGGCGGCATTGCTGCTCATCATGAACAGCATTTCCACGGCAAAGCGCAGGCCGCGCGGCTGTGCCTGGTAATTGCCGTCTTTCCACTCCGGGTCGGTGCGGATGGCATCAATGATCATCTTTCGCCAGGCGCGGTTGCGGCCGGAGATCTGCGTCGGCAGACTGGCCAAAGGCATCAGCGCATCCATGAAATCGGGATACTTCTGGCCCCATAGCCAGGTTTGCATGCCGCCCATCGACGTGCCCATGACCAGCCGAAGATGGTTGACCTTGAGGCCCTCCGTCAGCAAAAGATGCTGGACAGCGATCATGTCGTGGTAGCCGTATTTGGGGAAATGGCGCGCAGCTTGTCGCTGGGCTTCGTCGATAGGCCGTGGCCGAGGTTGTCGGGCAGGATGATAAAGTAACGCGTGGCGTCGAGCGGTTGGTCTTTGCCGAATAACTCGCCGGCAAACATCTGGCCGACGGGGCCCTTGCTGACGAAGTTGCCGCCCTCGCCGCCGGTGCCGTGCAGCACCAGGACAGCGTTTTGGACAATGCCGTTGGCGTCGCGAACGGGTTTGCCGACGGTTCGGTATTGGATACGCACCTCCGGTAAGGTCTCGCCGGAAGCGAATTTGAAGTCCTTGAGGATGAAGTCGCCGGGGACGGGGTCTGGGAAGTCGGCGGCGAGAACAGGAGCGGCGAAAATGAAAAGCGAAACAATCAGTGCTGTGAATCGCGGCATGGCTACTCCCCAATTCCGGCTTTTCCGTTGGCTTCTTGGCTTTCCAGTGGCTGCGGAAAGAAATCACTCACCAGGCATCGAAAACCAGGCAGCACATCTTCACCCGTCAACTCGTCGTTCGCTTGCAACCGCTGGTTCGTGCCGTCCGGGCGGTAGATCTGCACGGTCCGCATTTCTGGATCCACGATCCAAACAAGTTGAACACCCGCGCGAAGATATTCTCCAACCTTGATCGCGATTTCTTTGGCACGGTCATTTGGCGAATTGACCTCCACAGCCAAGTCTGGCGTCACCCTTTCGTACCCCTTTGCCAATCTGCCTCCAGGCAGCCGACCGAGACGGACGAAGGCAACGTCAGGCCGGCGGACTCGCTGCAGGTTTCGGGAAAGGCTTGAAAACTGTTGTCGCCAGGCCAAACCCATCCAAGTTTGTGTGCTTTGCAAAAACCCATGAGCATGTAAAAGATCTGGCCGCCGATCCAGCATGACTCCGAGCCCATATTTCGCTCCACAAGATGGCCATCCACCAATTCGTAGCAAGAACTGTCGGGCATCCGCAGCAATTCATCAGCGGTGATGGCATTCGAGATTTCAGTGCTCATAAATTACCTCCACTTTTTTTCACGCCTCATACGCCAAATTCGGCCCGAGCCAGCGCTCGATTTCTTTGACCGGCATCGCCTTCCGCGCCGCGTAGTCTTCCACCTGGTCGCGGGTCACCATGTCCACCGCGAAATACCTCGCCTCGGGGTGGGCGAAATATAGCCCGCTCACCGACGCTCCTGGCCACATCGCAAAGCTCTCCGTCAAGCGGATCCCTGTCGCCGCTTCGACGCCGAGCAATCCCCACAGCGTCTTTTTCTCGGTATGGTCCGGGCACGACGGATAGCCGGCTGCCGGGCGAATGCCGCGGTACTTCTCGGCGAGCAGGTCGTCCTTCGACAACCGCTCGTCCTTACCGAAGCCCCAATCGCGCCTGGCCTGTTCGTGCAGCCATTCCGCGAACGCCTCCGCGAAGCGGTCGGCCAATGCCTCCACCATGATAGCATTGTAATCGTCCTGGTCCGCCTTGAAACGCTTGACGAGTTCGTCGGCGCCGACTCCCGCGGTGACGGCAAATGCGCCGACGTAATCCGCTAGACCCGATGACGCCGGAGCGATGTAATCGGCAAGACTGCGAAATGTCGTCTGCCCCTCCCGTTCCCATTGCTGGCGCAGCATCGGGAAACGGCAGCGCACTGTCCCCCGGCTTTCATCGGTGTAGACGATGATGTCATCTCCGTCGCTGTTGGCGGGAAAGAAGCCGTAGACGCCATGTGCCGTCAGCAGTTTTTTCTCCACGATGTCGCCGAGTAACTCCTGCGCCTTGGCGAACAGGTCGCGTGCTTCCTTGCCGAGCTTGGGATCGTCAAAGATCGCCGGGTATTTGCCGCCCATTTCCCAGGTCATGAAAAACGGCGACCAGTCGATGTAAGAAGCGAGGTCGGCGAGCGAAACTTCGCGCAAGACTCTTCCACCGACAAAGGCCGGGCGCACGAGCGGTCCCGCTTTCCAGTCAATGGTGAAACGCTTCTGCAGCGCCTCGGCATAGCTGACGAGCTTGCGTTGCTTGCGGCGAGCGTAGCTCTCCCGTTCCTTGACCTGCATGGCCCGGTTGTCGCGATCCAGTTCGGGCCGAGTTTCCGGCCGATTCAAACGGTCCACCACGCCGACGGCCCGCGACGCATCCTTCACATGCACGACCGAGCCGTGATAGGCCGGCGCAATTTTGATGGCGGTGTGCTTGGCACTCGTTGTCGCGCCGCCGATCAAGAGCGGCACCTGAAAGCCCTCACGCTCCATTTCCTTGGCGACATGCACCATTTCGTCAAGCGACGGCGTGATCAGACCGCTCAGACCGATCATGTCGGCGTTGTGCTCACGGGCGGTTTGCAGAATCTTTTCGCACGGCACCATCACGCCTAAATCGACGATCTCATAGTCGTTGCAACCAAGAACCACGCCGACAATATTCTTGCCGATGTCGTGAACGTCGCCCTTGACCGTGGCCATCACGACCTTGCCCCGTGCCTGACGAGTGGTCCCACCACCCGCCGCTGCTTTTTCCGCCTCCATAAACGGCAGTAAAAAAGCGACAGCTTTCTTCATCACCCGCGCCGATTTCACGACCTGCGGCAGAAACATCTTGCCGGCGCCGAACAAATCGCCGACAACGCTCATGCCATCCATCAGCGGACCTTCAATGATATGCAGCGGCCGCTCGTATTTTTTCCGCGCCTCCTCCACATCCTGATCGATATGATCAAGAATTCCCTGGACGAGAGCATGTTTGAGCCGCTCCTCCACCGTGCCCAACCGCCAGGCATCGTGGGCCTTGGCGCCACCCCCCTGCCCTTTCCCCTTGATGGTTTCGGCGAATGCCGTCAGGCGATCAGCCGCGTCGGGCCGGCGATTGAGCAGCACATCCTCTACGCATTCCAGCAAATCCTTGGGAATTTCTTCATAGACCTGAAGCTGGCCGGCGTTGACGATGCCCATGTCCAGGCCGGCTTTGATGGCATGGTAAAGGAAGGCGGCGTTCATCGCTTCGCGGACCACGTCGTTGCCCCGGTAGCTGAACGACACATTGCTGACGCCGCCCGAAGTCTTGGCCGCGGGAAAGCGCTTTTTCAACTCACGCACGGCCTCGATGAACTCGACGGCGTAGTTGTTGTGCTCCTCGATGCCGGTGCCGACCGTTAGAATGTTGACGTCGAAGATAATGTCGCTGGGGTCAAAGCCGATTTCCTCGGTTAGCAAGCCGTAGGCGCGCTCGCAGATCGCCACCTTGCGATCCCGCGTGACAGCCTGGCCGTCTTCATCGAACGCCATCACGACCGCTGCCGCCCCATAGCGCCGGCACAGGCGAGCCTGGTGCAGAAACTTTTCCTCGCCCTCCTTCAGGCTGATCGAGTTGACGATCGGCTTGCCCTGAACGCACTGCAAGCCCGCCTCGATGATCTCCCATTTGGAGCTGTCGATCATCACAGGCACGCTGGCAATGTCGTTCTCGTCGGCCAGCAAACGCAGGAAGCGCGTCATGGCTTCCTGGCCGTCGATCAGGTCGGCGTCCATGTTGATGTCCAGGATGTTGGCCCCGTTCTGGACCTGGTCGCGGGCCACGGCGATGGCCGCCTGGAAATTGCCGTCCTTGATGAGGCGCTTGAATTTGAGCGAGCCGGTGATGTTGCAGCGTTCGCCGATCATGACGAAGTTGGTCTCTGGTCGGACCACCAGCACGTCGTTGCCGCAGTAGTAAGACCAGGCCGGCAAATCGGGAATGCGGCGCGGAGTGATGCCCTCGATTTCGCGGGCCATGGCGGCGATCCATTCGGGCGTGGTGCCGCAGCAGCCGCCGATCAGATTGACCCAGCCGTTGCGGGCAAACTCGCCGAGCATGCGTGCCGTGCCGTCGCGGCCGATGCCCCGGAAGCCGCCCATGCCGTCGGGCAAGCCGGCGTTGGGATAGCACGAGATCGGCTTGCGCGAATGCCCGCCAGGCTTTCCACGGCTGGCCGCAGCAGGTCCACTCCCACACCGCAGTTGAAGCCCACGGCTAGAGAGTCGAAGTGCGCGACGGAAACGTAAAACGCCTCAGGCGTCTGCGAAAAGAGCGTGCGGCCGCTCGGATCGTAAAGTGTGCCGGAAACGATCACTGGTAGATCAATGCGGTTGTCGGCGAAATACTTGTCCAGGGCGAAAAGGCACGCCTTGAGGACGAGAATGTCGTTGCCCGTTTCCGCGACCAACAAGTCGACGCCGCCGGCCACCAGGCCGTGGATCTGGCCCGTGTAGGATTCGACGAAGTCCTGGTAAGCCATGCTGCGCTCACCGGGCGGAGCGTTGGGCTCGATATACAGCGATTTGTTGGTCGGCCCCATGCTGCCGGCGACGAAACGCGGCCTGTCCGGATGGCGGCGCGTCCATTCGTCAGCGCCGGCGCGGGCCAGCTCCGCCGCCGCCTTGTTGATCTCGAAAACGCGGTCTTGCAGGCCGAACTCGACCAGTCCAATCGAAGTGGCGTTGAAGGTGCAAGTCTCGACGATATCGGCCCCGGCCTCGAGGTAAGCGCGGTGGATGTCCGCGATCAAGCGCGGCTGGGTCAGCACCAAAGCCTCGGTGCAGTTTTTCAGCGATTTGGGATGATCGCCCAGCAGTGTGCCGTGGTAATCCGCCTCGGAAAGCTGCTTGGCGTACAGGAGCGCGCCCATCGAGCCGTCAAGCAAGAGGATGCGCTCGGCGAGGAGCTGTTCGAGGAGTTGTCGGGTGGACGTTTGCGCTGCCATCAACATCTGGACGGACCCCAAGCTTAATACGGCAAACCGCAGGGTGGTATTCAGCTTAGAGTAATCGCAGGGGGGGTGCTAGACAAGTTTGACAGCGACGACGGCACACGAAGTGTGCCTGCTACTTTGAAAAATGCCGGTCTGCGGCTTCCGTGCGCAGCCGGCCTTATCGCGGTCCTGTTGCATCATGCAGGCGGACCGACCTGTCCACGGGCGGTGCGGGCCGGCCGTGGGTTGCAGGTTTCCCAGGTGCACGTCGAGTGTAAACCCCAGTTCCGAGAAGCGCCGCTGAAACCCATCGCCTAATCCCTGGCGTTTTGGGCACATCCGTGGCCCTGGGCGGGCGCCGCTCGGAAACCGGAGTTTATTTCATGCCGCCGCCGCGCAGGCGCAGCGCGGAAGCGGCGGAAGTAACTGGGCGGCGAGTTCTTTCTGTTGAAAAAAAAGCGGACCTAATATCCACCGAATGATGACAACATCACGCGAGTGACTACACCCTTTCCCCGGCCGCAGTCACCGCGACATCCAACCACTGTTGGAGCCATTTCATTAGCTTAATCAAGTCGCCCTGTCAGCTGGGCGAGCCATTCACAAGGAGGTAGGTTAACGTCTGCCTGGATTAAGTCAATCACAAAATGTCGGTAAACTTTGCCGACTTTGCCGAAGGGACACAAGCCCTTATGGGGCATGAGGCAACGACTGCAATTATTTTCAAAATGTGTAGCGTAAAACGGAGTAACACGATCATGTTAATCCGTTAACACGACTGATGCAATACCATAACATGTTGGCTTAAAATGAATTGCGCAAAGTAGTAGGCACACTCCGTGTGCCGTTTTCTCGGACGGCATACGGAGTGGGCCTACTACCATGAAAAAACCTCCACCTGTGCCGTGCAAATGCTTTTGAGAACCCGCTGTTAAGTGAGGGTGCCTCACGTCCGGATTTTGGATCCCACTACGGGGTGGGCTTGCAAGCACCGGACGATAAATAGTTTGGCTCCCTGCGGGTACTCCATAGGTTCGTCAAAAGGACATTTTGTCACGAACACTGCAGAGGTCCTTCTTCAACGTAAACTGTACCGCGCCGCGCCGCCATTCGCAAGGTAGTAAACCGGCAAAAATCTTGTTTAGAGCCTGTGGCAAAAAAGGGGACAATCCCTCTCGCAGGCTTCGACCATGTGAAATAATGAGGCCTGGCAAAGGGACAGTCCCCTTTTTTGCCACAGGCTCCGAGGAAAACACCTCAATGGTGCCCGCCGCCGGCAGCCTGGGCAGCTCCGATCGCCCACCAGCCGTAAATCCCATACGCCGCCAGCACGGCTCCCGCAAGACCAAAAATCATGCCGCCGAACCAGAACGGCCGTTGCTTGGTCAGGACCGCCACTGCACAAAGCACCAGCGCCAGTTCCAGGCCGAGGTGGCCGATGTCGATCCAGGTGACGTGCTCGTGAATTTCGTGGCTTTCGGCCTCGTATTTTAGCGCCTCGCTTTTCAGGGCCTCGGCCTCATCCGCTAGCTTGTCGAGGTCGCTGTTTTTCCCCCGACGGCTTTTTTCCTTCTGGTCCTTGGGCTTTTCCGCCGCTGGGTAGTGGCCATCATGGTCCGCGGCCTTGGAATCATGCGCGGCTTTTCCTCTGGCTTGGCCGCCGTCTTACTCTTGTCCTTTTTCGCCAGCACCGACTCCTTGAATTTCGTCCAGTAACCTTCGCCCTCGTACTTGTTGACCTGGTTAATCCAGTAATTCCGCATGGCCTTGGATTCGTCGTCTTGCTTGACACCGTCCTTGTTCAGCAGTTCCTCGAGAAAGAGAAACGCCTGATACTCATTGCTGCGAATGTGCTTGGCCTGGTAGAGATTCCACTGGTCTGTGGCCTCGGTGTGCTTGCTGCTGGCCACCGTCGCCAGGCGAAGGGTCTCAGTGTGCCCCCGGTGGCTGACCAGGGTGACGCCGGCCAGGATGGCGGCCATCATCGTCATGGTCATGGCCACCTTGCGATCGAAGGGATCATGGGCGCTGTGCTGGGCATGTTCGGCGTGTTCAAGGTGTTTGTCGGTGCCGTGGCTCATCGGTTTTTTTCCTTTGCGGGGAGATCGACACAATCCGTTTTTGTTTATGGAGTTCAGGACGTTACGTCCCCAGCAATTGCACATGCACTGTCCGGGTTCGCGGCCCGTCGAATTCGCAGAACCAGATTCCCTGCCACCTGCCAAGGACAAGCTCACCCTTGTCGACAATCAGCGTGACGCTGGGGCCGACCAGGCTGGTTTTGACGTGGCTATCACTGTTGCCCTCACCGTGACGGAAACCGGCCTGGTGCTGGGGGATGGTGCGGCCCAGGTGCAGCAGCATGTCGTGGACCACGTCGGGATCGGCGTTTTCGTTGATCGTCACCGCCGCCGTGGTGTGCGGGCAATAGACGACGCAGATGCCCTCGCGCACGCCGCATTGCTTCAGCGCCGCCCGGACTTGATCGGTGATTTCGACAAATTCATTGCGCTGGGTGGTCTGAACTTTGAGGGTGGTCATGCAGTATCTCCTGGTGTTGCTATAAATAGGACATGCAAGGCTCACCAGACATTGCGATCATCGGCGGCGGCATCATCGGCCTGACCACGGCTTATTATTTGGCCCAAGAAGGCCAGCGGGTTGTCGTCCTCGACAAGGGCGACCTGGGGCACGAAGCTTCGTGGGCCGGGGCAGGCATTATTCCAGCAAGCGACCCCGCCAATGCCCACACGCCGCTGGAGCGATTTCGCGGCGGCAGCGCGGCCATGTTCCCGGCCCTTTCGCAAGAACTCCTGGAACGAACGGGCATCGACAACGGCTACCGCAAATGCGGCGGGCTTGAGTTTATCAGCGCCACCGAAAACGGCCACGCTGGGGAATGGCACAGCGACATGTCGCCTGGCCAGCGGCTTGGACGCGCGGAACTGGCGCAGCTGGAGCCCGCGTTGGCGGCTAGCCTAGCCGACGCCTTTCACCTGCCGGAGATGGCCCAGGTGCGCAATCCTCGTCATTTGCGGGCCTTGCAGACGGCATGTCAAACGATGGGCGTTGCGCTGAAACCGCGCTGTGCCGTTCATTCTTTGCAAAGAACAGGCAAACGCATTACCGCTATGCAGACGCAAGACGGCCCAGTCGTCGCGGGTGCGTACTTATTGACGGCCGGCGCCTGGACGGACACGCTGGCGAATGGCGTGGGTTGGCGGCCGGGCATTCATCCCGTGCGCGGGCAAATGGTGCTGCTTTATGCGCCCACGCTTTCATTGCGTCACATCGTCCTGTGGGGAGCGCAGTATCTTGTGCCGCGCGGCGACGGGTTTTTGCTGGTGGGCTCGACGGAAGAAAACGCGGGCTTTGAAAAACGCAACACTGCCGGCGCCGTCGAGGAGTTGCTGGCACTTGCTTGCCGTGTGGTGCCCGAATTGAGCCAGGCAGCCGTTGTGCGCTGCTGGTCGGGTTTGCGGCCGGGGAGCCACGACGGGCTGCCCTTTTTGGGGCGCGTGGCAGGATTCGATAACTTGTTTGTTGCGGCCGGGCATTTCCGCTCGGGGATTTCGCTGTCGCCGGGAACCGGACAGGTGATGAAGGATTTGCTAATGGGCGAGCAACCGACGCTGCCGCTTGAACCGTTTCGACCAGATCGCAATAACGCGGCGAGCCGAACGCCGTAAGGCGTCGGGTCGTTGGGCGTCGGGCGTCGTTCGCCGTCGTAAGTTTTCTTTTCGGAGCAAACCCGGCCGCTTACGCGGCTAGGCTCGCCAGACACGCGGAGGACTAAGGAGGATCTCGTGGACCATCCAAGCTGGGAACTCGCACACGCCTAATTCAGGCTGGTCGCACGTTTATGCCGATTGCCCCTGGCATGAATTCGTCTCAGGCGTTACCATGCTTGCAAGGAGGTTCCCCCATGCGTGTCATCCTACCGTGGCTTCTGGCGGCAACGATTGCCATTCCTGTCCTTTCGCTTTGCTCGGCCCAACCACCCGCCGCCAAAACCGCGCCCGCCCCAGACCCCGACGAGGAGCCACTGCCGGCCGGAGCCATCGCGCGGATCGGCACCACACAATTACGGCACGACGCGCCCATCGCCGCCTTGGCGTGGTCGCATGACAGTTCCTTCATCGCTTCCGCCAGCCATGACAAAACGGCCTGCCTGTGGGACGCCAAGACCGGCAAGCTCAAGCGGCGAATCACCGGGCACACCGATGCCGTCTTTGCGCTGGCTCTAACCATGGACAGCAAGAAACTGGCCACCGGCAGCCGCGACAAAACCGTGCGGCTTTGGGATGTCGCCACCGGCAAGGAGATTTGGCGTTCCGATGGCCACAAGGAATCGGTGAGCAGCGTGGCATTTTCGCCTGATGACAAGGTGCTCGCGACCGGAGGCTTCGACGGCAAGGTGCGACTTTGGGACGTGGCCGGCGGCATGCAACTGGCGGAGTTCACCGACGCTAATCCAGCACCGCCGGCCCAAGAGGTCTATATGCACCGGGAGACTGAAACGAGCAAACCCGCCGTGTGCTGCTTGGCGTTTTCCCCTGACGGCGCCACCTTGGCCAGCGGTGGCAAAAACCAGGCCGTTCATTTGTGGGATGTCAAAACGGGCAAAAAAACGCAGTCCTGGAAAGCCGATCCGCCAGCGACGATCCTGGGCGTGGCCTTTGCGCCAGACGGCAAGACATTGGCAACAGCCAGCCCCGCTGGGACGCGGCTATGGGACGTGAGCAATGGCACGATGCCTGTTGCGTTGGAGGGACCCGATTTTCAGGGCAGCGGCGTGCAGTTCAACAAGGACGGCAATACCCTGGTGTCGAGCCCGGCCCAGTTGTCCTATGAACAGAAACACATTCGAGTGTCCGACGCCAAGGCTGGTCACTGCAAGTTTCTCATACAACCTGGCAGTGTCGACTGGCTGCTCGCGGCTGTCATGTCGCCGGACGGCCAGACTTTGGCCTGCGCGGGTGTGGACAACATCATTCGGCTGTTGGACAGCGCCACCGGCAAGGAGCGGATTGGCGATGCGCGTGAAAACCGCATTCTCCGCCACATAGCACTTTCACGAGACGGCAAGCACTTGGCGGTGGAAAGCCGCACGGGCACTATTACATTGCATGACGCCACGACGGGCAACGCCGTCCGGCAATTGACCAGCGAGGGCAATCACTTCGCCTTGCCGACTTTTTGTGCCAACGGCGAAATCCTGTTGATTAATGAAGCCAAAAATACCCTTCATGCCATCGATGTCGCTTCGGCGACAAAACGGGAGATTGGTGTGCCCATTGGCTCGAGCGCGCATCCAATCGCGGTGTCCCACGACGCTAGCGTATTCGCATTCCCAGGGTCCGACGGGGATGTCTGCATTTGGGACGCGGTCCAGGGCCGCCTAATCAAACGCCTCGAAATCGGACTAAGCAAGTTCTCGGTTTTGGCCTTGTCCCCAAACGGTTCCTTGTTGGCAGTGAACGACATTAGCGGTCCATTCGGCGAATATCCGAGGACCGAGCTTTGGGACACTGCAAAGGGCCTGAGACTGCGGAATCTGACAGAGTCGCGATATACCATTTATGGCCTCGCATTTTCGCCCGATGGCTTCACCGTGGCAGGCGTTCGCGGGCGCGGTGCTGTGCTGTGGGAAACAGGCAGTGGCCTGATACGCGGTCAATTGGAGGGCGATTGGAATGGTCGGGCCTCGCGCCTGGCGTTTTCCCCCGACAAGCGCACGCTGGCCATCGGCAAAGACGCTGGCTATAAAATCAGCTTTGCCGTCGATGACACTGGCGGCTATCGTTACAACATCCTTGTTTACAAACGGCCGCCAGGCGACGCGGAACTGTGGGATCTGCGCACGGGCGCCGTTTACGCAACCCTTCATGGGCACCTCGTGGAAGTTACGCAATTGGCGTTTTCTGGCGACGGTAAGAAACTCGCAACACTCGGCTGGGAAGGCACCGCATTTGTGCGGGATGTGCCCCAACCTGCCATGTCCCCGGCAATCGCTCTGACGCCTGACCAACTGCCGGTATTGTGGGCCAAGCTAGGCGGCAATAACTGCCCAGCCGCTTATGCGGCCCATTGGCAGCTTGTTGCGTCCAAAGGCCCCACTGTTGCGTTTCTCAAACAGCATCTGAAGCCCATTCCCCACGCCGATCCCGCCGCCGTCACAGCCTACCGCGCCGCCCTCGACAGCGACACATACGCGGTCCGCGAAAAAGCCGCGGCGAGTTTGAAAAAGCTGGGCCCAGACGCCGAGCCGATCCTTATTAAGCTTTTGGAAGGTCAACCCAGCCTGGAGCTTCGCTTGCGCGTGGAATCGCTGCTCAAACCTTTCGACAATAGCTCGCCGTCCCTCGAACTCCTCCGCCAGGACCGCGCCGTCGAAGTCCTCGAACGCATCGGCGACGCCGACGCCCGCGACTTGCTCAAATCGCTCGCCACTGGCGCCCCCGGCGTGAGGCTGACCACTCAGGCCCAAGCCGCCCTCGACAGGTTGAAAGCACCTGACGATTGACTAAGCCTAAGCTTGTTCGACGACACAGTTCCCTTTTCAAGAATGGAGCCACCATGTTGGCCAGTACGCGAAAGAGCGACGGTTTCACGGTGATCGAGCTGATGGTCGTGGTTGTCATTGTCGGGCTGTCCACCGGCCTCGTGTTGCCGGCGATCCAGCAGGCACGCGGCAAAGCGGATGAAATAACGTCGATTAACAACATAAAAAACTGTGCCATTGCCGTTCACAATGCCCAAGACCAATTCGGAAAATTCCCAACGTATTACGGCACCTACGGAGGAAAGAAGACACCTGCCAGCTTCCATACTCACCTGCTCCCATTTCTCGACCAGGGGCCATTGTACGCCCAGGAAAAGCCGGATCCCAAAGCAGTCGTCCCGGCATTCCTGTCGCCGATGGATCCCACGCATCTCGACAAAGGGGCCGGCGCGGCGAACTATCCGGTTAACCTGCGGATCTTTTACACAGGAGGCGGCACTGTCGCCTTGAGTCCGCCGACGGCTCTTATCTATCCAAAGATGCCCGGCTCGTTTCCGGACGGCGTGTCGAATACTTTGCTGTTTGCCACCAAGTACATGAAATGCGGCAGGGAAGGCGGCTCCATGTGGGCCGACACCAACGCGGTTGACTCCATCACCGCCGCCACTTTTGGCGCGAGCATGGGACTGTGGCAGTCGGCCCCCAAACGGGAAGCTTGCGATCCCAAAGCGGGGACCGCGGTCAGTTTCAGCGACAAGTCCATCCTCGTAGCCCTGTGCGACGGCAGCGTGCGCTCCGTTGGTGTGGGCCTTAGCGCCGCGACCTGGCAAGCTGTTCACACGCCGGGCGCGGGTGATGTGCAGGGTAAGGATTGGGATCAATAAAGATGGTCCACGGCCCAGGGTTCGGCATGATTTCGCGGCCAAATTACGGGTTCCTTTTCTCTGGTCCGCCGAGGCGAAATCGAACAGAGAAGAGGAACCCGTAAATTCTATTTCGAAAGTTTGCGAAACCCCGAGTTAATGAGGCGGCATTCTTCGGTCTGGCTCCCGCACCCGCCCATCAAGTACAATGTACGTGATGTTAACCCCCATGATCGCGGGACACACTTGATGGAACCCCTTGGTAATCGCACGCTGACCAGTCAACTCGCCGAGGATCTGGCCTGGCTGGAGGAGCATTGCCGGCGGCAGCCCGATCAGGCCAGCCATGCCGGTAGGATCCGCTTCGCCGCCGCGCTGGTGCGCAATGCCATTGGACCCTTTCTCGACGGCCAGGCCCCTGCCCCCTTGCACGTCGCCGTAGTCGGTGGCGCCGGCGCGGGCAAAAGCACCGTGGCCAACATGCTCTCCGGCGCCCCCCTTGCCGAGGCCAATCCGCAGGCTGGCTTCACACGCCATCCCATCGCTTTCACCACCGCCAACGGCGCCATGTCCTGGCCCGTCCATAACGGCTTCCTCGGCCCGTTGCAGCGGCTGACCAAGCCCAGCCCGTCAAGCGTGGATGCCGACGTCTACCAGGTTCGCCGTGTGCCGGCGGACAACGGCGTGTTCACGCTGCTTGAAAACTTCATCGTCTGGGATTGCCCTGACATGACGACCTGGGCCGCGGCGGGGTATGTGCCGCGGTTGCTGGAAATCGCCGGGCTGGCCGACGTCATCGTCTATGTCGCCTCGGACGAGCGCTACAACGACGAAGTGCCGACGCAGTTTCTGCATCTGCTGCTGCAAGCGGGCAAGGCCGTGGTAGTGTGCCTGGTCAAAATGCGCGAGGCCGATTCGCCGGCGTTTATCGCCCATTTCAAGAAGGAGGTTCTTGGCCGGCTGGGTCTCGGCGCCCTGAACTGCTTGACGATCCCGCACCTGACGGCCGCCCAGCTTGGCGACCCCGTGAAGCAGGCGGGCAAGTTCCGGATTCCGCTGCTCAACCAGGTGGCCGTGCTAGGTAATCCGCCGCCGGAAGCGCGACGCCGCACCGTGCTGTCGGCCCTGCAGTATCTGCAAGCCAACCAGGAACAACTGCTGGGCGTCGCCCGCAATGACCTCGATGCCTTGCAATCATGGCAAGGGCTGGTGCAGGACGGGCGCGTCGAATTCGACCTTCGCTATCGGCGTGAGTACCTGACCACGGAGCGTTTTCACCGCTTCGACGAGGCACTTGTCCGCCTGCTCGAATTGCTGGAACTGCCGGGCGTGGGCAAGGCTCTCAGCACCGCCCTGTACGTGGTGCGGACGCCTTATCGTTTGCTCAAGAGTTTGTTCAAGAAGGCAACGAGTCGGCCGGAGACACCCGGCTCGTCGGAGCGGGTGGTCCTCGATCAGGCACTGGGAGGCTGGATTGACTATCTTCGCAAGGAAGCCTTGCGCCGAGCCGCCACGCATCCCGTATGGGCCCACATCAATGCCGGGTTCAACGCCGGTCTTGCCGACCAGATTCGGGAGCACTATGAACAGGGCTTCCGCAACTTCCAGCTGGGAATGGCGGACGAAGTCGACCGCACCGCGCGGGCCATCTACGAGGAGCTGCAGAAAAATCCCGTGGCCTTGAATGTGCTCCGCGGCACGAAATTCACCTTAGAAGTTGCGTCGATCACGGCCACGGTGCTACATTTTGGCATCAATCCGTGGGATTTTCTGCTGGTGCCGCTGGCGGCGTCGGTTACGCACCAGTTGGTCGAACTGCTAGGCCAGCAATACGTCGACAACCAACGCGAGCAGGCCCGCAATCGGCAAATGGCAATGATGAGCCAATGTTTGTCGGTGCCGCTGGCGGAGTGGCTGACCACGTGGCCGACGACGGGCGGATCGGCCTACGAACGGCTGCACCTGGCACTGCGGCGAATACCGGAAGCGTTACAGGAACTCACGACGGCGGTGGCGAAGGCGGTGGGAGCGGAAACAACGGCGACCGAGCGAGCGGTTTGATCTCGTTCCCAAACTCCTGTTTGGGAACGCAGGTCTTGCAAACTCCTGTTTGCTGTCGCAGTAGCCGAGAGGTGCGTGATTGCCAGGGATGAGGCGTAATCTGGTGTATTTCGCCGCCTGCAAATAGGAGTTTGCAAAACGTGCGTTCCCAAACAGGAGTTTGGGAACGAGGGTTTTATCAAATGACGACCGGAATGGCAGCACCTGAACCGATCTTGCGAACGCTCTCCCCTGCCCTGCGTTCGCTCCAGAAAGGTCTGCGCGCCTGGCTGGATGGCCCGCGCCGCTTCAACGTTTCGACCATCACCCGTGCCACCCTCGAAGGGCTAGCCAACGATCTTCATCGCCAGGCCGACACGCTCGACATGGACAAACCGCTGCTCACCATCATCCTGATGGGCGGCACCGGTGTCGGCAAATCGACGTTGCTCAATGCCCTGGCCGGCGGCAGCATCGCCCAGGCCAGCTTTGCCAGGCCGACCACGCGCGATCCCGTCGTCTATTTCCACGAATCGGTGCAATCGAGCCGGCTTGATCCCGCCCTGCAGCACTGCCGGCTGGCCCAGCACGATCGGCCGGGGCTCGAGCAAAAGATCATCGTCGACACGCCCGACCTGGATAGCAACGACCTGGGCAACCGCGAAAAGCTGTTCCATATTATGCCGGTTGCCGACATCGTACTTTACGTCGGTTCCCAGGAAAAATACCACGACCGCATGGGCTGGGACCTTTTCCTCGAACAGCGCAAACGCCGGGCCTTCGCGTTTGTGCTGAACAAGTGGGACCGTTGCCTTCACCAGGGGGCCGCGGGGTTGCGGCCTGATGAAGATTTGCTCAGGGATCTCAAGGCCGAGGGATTTGAAAAGCCGTTGATCTTTCGGACCTGCGCCAGCATTGGGTGGATGCCGCCAATGGCGACGGTGCCGAAAGTGCAAAAAAGGAGATGGCGCCGCTGGTGGAAGGCGAGCAGTTCCAGGAGCTAACGCAATGGCTCGAGCTCGGACTGACACGCATGGAGGTCGAGGCGATCAAGGCCCGCGGCGTCGGTCAACTGCTCGAACATCTGCATGCCGCCTTGCAGCAGACCTGCCCGCCCGATCTGTCCGAGGCGGCACAGCGAGCCAAGGGCACATGGGAGCGGGTGCTGCTCGAAGAGGCGGATGCGACCTCGCAGGTGCTGCTCGACACGCTGGAGCCGTTCCAGCGCGAGATCGAGCATCATTTCGCCGCCGAGCGTCAACGGCACTTCCGCGGCGTGATGGGCGGCTATCTGCAACTGTTTAACAAGGTGAAGTATGCCGGCAGCCAATTGCGGGTGCGGCTCCCCTTTGTGCCGCGGATCGGCCAGGACCCTCAACCTCAGAACAAGCTAGACCTCGGCGAATTCGCCCGCGCCTGCAGCGCTGCCGCGGCCGACCGCCATCTTGACGCCCGCGGCAAGGCCTTGGCCAATCGCTTGCTGCTCGACGCCGACAAATATGGCTTCCCGCTGGATGTGCTGACGGGACCGACCGAGGCGGCCGCGAAGCTCGACTGGCGGCAGCGCTATGGTCAGGCGATGGTGGAAGTATTGAGCAAGATCGAGCAGAAATGGGCACAGCCAACCGGCATCCGCCGTTATGTGCAGGGCACCGTGGTGTTGCTGGCCGATTGGCTGCCCGGCACGGTGCTGATTGCCTCTCTCGCGGTTCTGCTGCTGCGCTTTTTTGGCATCTTCTTCACCGAGGCCCCGATCCACCTCTGGGACATGGCATTGCCACTCCTGTTGATGCTCAGCACCTGTGTGATCCTGCACGTATTCGTGGCGGTGCTCTTGCCGCTGAGGTGGCAGGCGATCCGCGACGAATTCCGGCGTCAACTCACCAAGCTTATCCAGGAGGAATTGATCGGGGCATACAGCGGCATTCCTCAAACCGTGGCGGAGCAGTTGCTGGTGGAACGAAGGCAAATCGAGCAGGTTTTGCACGACACCGCCGAGGTGCAAAACTGGCTGCGGAAGCGCGAGCAGGCGGCGAGCGTGGATAGTCTTTATGGAAATTGAATGGCGGCCGCTATAATGGAGCTTGTCGCGGGGACATTCGACCCCTGCCGGCTTGTCCGGCAGGTGAAGCAGTTCGGCGGCTAACACGCCGACGATCGGTAGCCCCTGAACTTCTTCACCTGCCGGGCAAGCCGGCAGGGGTCGGGGACGGTCAGGGGGCGCGAGCTAGCCTCCGAACTGCTTCACCTGCCGGGCAAGCCGGCAGGGGTCGTGTGGAGTTTGGACTCGCGACCAATGCATCGAAGTTGGGTTTGGGGAATTGCCAATGTCTCTTTTGGACCATTTTCACGCGACCCTAGCGCCCCACCGCAAGTGGGAGTCATTCCATGCGTTTTGGTCGACCGCAATCGCGGCGAACCTGAACAGCCGTCTTCCGCCTCGGTATTTTGCGGAAGCCCAAATCCACCTCGGCACTCAGTTGGAAATTGACATTGCCACGCTTGAGTCGGAGGAATCGATTGCACATGGCCTCGCCAATGGGTCCAACGGCGGCGTGGCCATCGAGACCTATGCGCCTCCTGTTGCGACTTCCGCATTTTCAGCGGAGTTTCCCGACAACATTGAAATCCAGGTTTATCACGAAAGCGGCGGCGCTGAACTGGTTGGAGCCATCGAATTGGTTAGTCCCGGCAATAAAGACCGCCCGGAGACGCGCCTCGCTTTCGCCGCCAAATGCGCTGCCTACTTGCAGCGCGGTGTCGGCTTGGTGGTGGTCGACATTGTCACCGACGGCCATGCCAACCTGCACGACGAGCTGATGGAGTTGCCGGATCGCTTTCCCGACGCTGCATCGCTTTACGCTGTGGCCTATCGTCCCGTGCACCGCGAAACGACCGGCAACCAAGTCGAAGTCTGGAGCAGGCCGCTGTCGCTGGGCGAAACCATGCCGATATTGCCTTTATGGCTGCGTCGCGGGCCGACCATGCCGGTCGAATTGGAAGAGACCTATCAGGAAGCGAAAACGCGAGGACGGCTATAAAGCTGCGATCAAAATGGCATTGGACGCCACACTTCCCGTGACGCAATCAACTTTCCTTTCCCCGAGCGAAACGGCCTTGCATGCGCTGCCGTCAGCATTGCGGCAATGGTTCCTGCAGCGCTACGAATGTCCCACGACGGCCCAATGCCGCGCCTGGCCCGCCATTGCCGCGGGCAATCATGTGCTGCTGGCCGCACCCACCGGCAGCGGCAAAACATTGGGCGCCTTCCTGCCAATCCTCGGCGAACTCCTGGCGCAGCCCCAACAGGGGTTGCGTTGCATTTACCTCGCGCCGCTCAAAGCGCTCGGCACCGACGTCCGCCGCACGCTCAGGCGCTGCTGCCGGGAAATATCAGCTAACAATCCGGCCTTGATTTGTCCGCGGATCGCCATCCGCACCGGCGACACCAGCAACAGGCTGCGGCGGCGCGATGCTCGCGCGAGCCGCCCGACATCCTCGTGACAACACCCGAGAGCCTGGCCGTTTTGCTGACGCAGCAAATGTGGGTCAGGCATTTCACTGGTCTGCGCTGGATCGTCGTCGATGAGGTCCATTCCTTCGCGGGCAGCAAACGCGGCGCGGATCTGGCACTTTGCATCGAGCGTTTGGAGGAAATCGCCGCGTCGCCGCCTCAGCGTATTGGGCTGTCCGCCACCTGTGCACCGTTGGCGATGGCCGCACAATGGCTGGCGGGAGTCGGACGCTTTTGCACAGTCGCTCGCCTCGATGACAGCCAACCAGCTCGGCTTGATGTCGAGCCGTTGGCCAGCGACGATTTTGGTTTCATGGCCAGACTTGTCGACCGCTTGGTTCCCGAGCTGGAGGAACATCGCACCACACTGGTTTTTACGAACGCCCGCGGCCTGGCAGAGCGGGTGACGTGGGCCTTGCGCCGGCGTTTTCCCGAATGGGCCGGCCAGATCGCCATCCATCACTCGTCGGTGGCGGCGGCCCGGCGGCGCCAGGTCGAGCGCCGTTTGAAACAGGGTTTGCTCCGCGTCGTCGTCAGCAGCACCAGCCTGGAACTGGGCATGGATATTGGCACTGTCGATCGCGTCGTGTTGATTCACCCGCCCGGCAGCGTCGTGAAACTGCTGCAGCGCCTGGGGCGGAGCGGTCACGGTCCGCGACGAATTCGTAGCGGCCTGGTGCTGACGGCCAATGCGGGTGAGCTGCTCGAAGCGGCCGTCACCTGCACGTCATCGCACGATGGGCAGCTCGAGCCGCTCGCCGCACCGGACCATCCGCTCGACGTCCTGTGCCAGCATCTGCTGGGCATGGCCACGGCCCGGCCGTGGACGACCGACGAAGCGTTCGACTTGGTATGCCGTGCCTCTGCCTACCGGAACCTGCCCCGCCAAGGATTTGATGAGTGTCTTGAATACCTCTCAGGCCACGGCCAGGACCAGCGCGACTGGCTGCCAGCGCGCTTGCTATGGCAAGATGATCGTTTTCAGATTCTGGACCAGCGCACCGCCCGAATCCTCCGCCGCAACCTCGGCACCATTCTGACCGACGAGCCTCGCCCGGTGCGCCTGTCGGAAGGGGCGTTGGTCGGCCACCTCGACGAGCATTTCGCCGACCAATTGCAGCCGGGCGACCGTTTCCTGCTGGACGGCCGGTGCCTGGAATGTCGCCAGACTGAATTCGACGGATTGCAGGTGGAAGAGGTTCCAGGCCGGCCAATGGTGCCGCGTTGGCACAGCGACGGCTTGCCGCTGGCGCCGGACCTGGCCCAGCGTCTCTTCCTGCTGCGTGTCCGGGCCGCCGAGACACTCCGCGATGGGCCGGATGCTTTGGTGAGGCTGGCTGCGGCGTGAATACGGTCTGGGCGACAATGCCGCCCGGGAGCTTGCCGCGTTCTTCGCGGAGCAGGAAGCGGTCAGCGAGATTCCGCGCACGAATATGCTGCTGATCGAGGTCGTCGCCTCGGCCGGCATGGCGGAATACGCGGTACACACGCCATTGAACCGCGCCGGCAACGACGCCCTGGCCCGCGTCGCCGTGCATCGGCTCGTTAAAGACCTGGGCAGATCGTGCACTTCGCTGGTGGCGGACCTGGGCCTGCTGTTGTGCATCGAAGGTCCACAACTTGGTGTCGAGCAATGGCGGTCGATCCTCAGTGCCAATGATTTCGACGCCGACCTCGATCTCGCCCTTGCGGATAGCATCACCCTCCGCGACCGATTCCGCCGCGTGGCGCAGACTGCCTTGATGCTGCTGCGGAATCCTTTAGGGGGACGGCGAAGGTGGGCGGCGTTCTGTGGCCCGAGCGGCGTTTGTTCGACCAGGTGCGGGCAGCGTATCCCGATTTTGTGCTGCTCCGCCAGGCGAACCGCGAGGTGCGCGGCGAATGCTGCCATGCCGAGGTGGCTCGGGTCTTTGCAGAGTCGCTGTCGGGGCTGCCCATGCGCATGCGGCGGCTTGAAACGACGGCGCCGTTCGCAAGGAGTTGGTCACAGGCGGCCGCAGGCCCTGGGGAATCGGCGCTATCGCCTGAAGATGCCTTGCGGAAGCTGCATGCGGCGTTGAATGAAAGTGCGTGATAGTGCCAATTGGAAAAAGAGAAAGAGTAGGATGACGATTAGGAGTAGGAAGAGGATTAAGAGCAAGAGAAAGATTAAGAGAAGGATTCACGTATGCTGGTTCACGATGAATGGCTTTTGACAACGGAGCGCGTCGCGGTTCATGTCCCGACAAGCACCGCCGTGCTGGCCGACCCTCATCTCGGCTATCACAGTGCCCGTCGCCGGCGCGGCGAGGCAGTTCCCGTGCCAGCGCTTGACGATTTGCTCGCCCCGTTGGCAGCGGTGTTGCAGAAGTGGTCGTTGTCACGCCTTGTTGTCGCCGGCGATCTATTCGAGGATGGTGTCGATGACGCGATTCTCGCGGGCCTAGCCGAGTGGCATAACCGCCATGGGGTGACAAACTTCGCTGTCGTGCCGGGGAACCATGACCGCCGATTGGTGGACAACAGCAGTGGTGTGCGCGTGTTTGCCGAGGGCGTCAAACTGGCTAGCTGGATCGTCCTTCATGGCGACAAACCGCTGCCACGCCGGCCGGTCGTTTGCGGCCATTGGCATCCGGCACTTCGGGCAGGCAATGTCAATCATGCTTGCTACCTTGTCGGCAAACAAAGCATCGTCCTGCCGGCGTACTGCCGTGAAGCCCATGGCGTCAGCGTTCGAGCTCGGCAGGAGTGGCGGGGGCAGCGGTGCATTGTGTCGGCGGGTGATGAGATGCTGGATTTTGGACAGTTGGGCAAGGCTGGTCCACTGCAGCGAATTCATCCAGGCGAGAAAACACCTGCCTGATGCTTAATGGCGATAACATGGTCGATTTGATAGGGCAGGATGTCAAACCGTTGCGGCACGTGGCAGTACTCGCCGGTGTCGGCCGCACGCTTCCAAACCAGTTCCTGTAGGGCGTCGTCCATGGGGATCAGCCGCGTGGTTTGAGGAAAAGGCGTGCCTTGGCCTGCATCAGGTTAAGAAGGTTGCCCACACGCACATAGGTTTCCATCTCTTCACGCTCCGACTCAGTCAATGTTCCCTGACGGTTCTTTTCGGCCAAGTCGTTCATTCGGCCAAGCGCCACTGCATCGAAGCGCCAATCGAGGATTGCACGTGCTGATTCCGGGGACATGCCAGGCTGATCTGACATTACTACCTTCTCCAGTATGTGGGCTTCTGTAAGTGTGGAGTTCATCATCAATGCAGCATAAACGAGTTTGTCACGAGCGTCCACATAAATTGGCTCCGCTGCCAGATCCAGCCCCGGACCCAGCCAGCGTTGCGTTTGGATGTCGGCATCAAGCCGGACACGCCCAAGAGCCTGCAGAATACACCATCACTCTTGATGTCGCCCGCCATGTCGCCCCATAATATGCCAACGAGGAAACGCGTTGACCTGTCCTCTTTCTGGAGTGACTACCCATGACACATCCATTTCCCCGAGGAGTCGGCGCGGCGGCGATCCTCGGGTTCTGCCTCGGCCTCACCGGCTGCTCGCACACGCCCGCGGAATCATCTGAAAAACACACCCCGGCGGTTACCGTCAGCTACCCCCTGCAGCGCGAAGTCACCGATTACCAGGACTACACCGGACGAACCGCCGCCGTCGGATTCGGTCCAGCTCCAGGCGCGGGTCACGGGTTATCTGGAAAAAATCAACTTCAAGGAGGGTGCGGAAGTCGAGCAAGGCGACGGTGCTCTACGAGATCGACCCGCGGCCGTACAAGGCCGTCTATGACGCGACCAAGGCGCAGGTCGCTCAAAACGAGGCCAACCTCGAGCTGGCCAAGCAGAACAACAAGCGGGCCCAGTGCTCACTCAACGACCAGAAGCCCCCGGCCATCACCCAGGCGGAGCTGGATCAGTACCAGTCCCAGCAGCAACAGGCCGTCGCGCACCCTGGAACAGTCACGAGCGAACTTGGACCAGGCCCAGCTCAACCTGGAGTGGACAAGGTCCGCTCGCCCATCGCCGGCCTGGCCGGCCGACCTGCTCGTCACCCGCGGCAACCTGATCGTCGGCCAATCAAACGACCTTGACCACCATCGTGTCTCAGGATCCCATGTGGGTCTACTTCGACATGGACGAGCCGACCGCGCTGCAGGTGCGGGAACTGGTCCGCCAGGGGAAGTTCGGGCCGGCCGCGATGAGGCCTCGGCAAGATCCCGGTCCACCTCCAGCTGGCCAACGAGAAGAGCTTTCCCGCATGAAGCCACCCTGGACTTCGTCAACAACCAGCTCGACCAGGCCACCGCCACCCTGCTGATCGCGGGCCGTCTTCCCGAATCCCAGGCCGGCCATCGGGCCACGCGTCTTCGCCCCGAACATGTTTGTGCGCGTCCGCGTGCCGACGAGCCCCCCGTACCAGGCGCTGCTGGTGAACGCCGGAGGCCGTGGGAACGGATCAGGACCTGAAGTACCTCTACGTCGTTGACGAGGACAACAAGGTCGTCCGCCACACCGTGAAACTCGGCTCGCTCCAGGACGGCCTCCAGGCCGTCGCCGGCGGCCTTGAGCCGGGGGAGCGCGTCATCGTCAACGGCCTCCAGCGCGTGCGGCCCGGGGACACCGTCAACCCCAAAGCTCGTGCCCATGCCGACTCCCCAGGGGGGCGAGCGGGAAACCACCGCTCCTGCTGTGTTGAAAACCCCACTTCCCATCCCCAAGAAGTAGAGGAGGCCGCCATGTTCGCACGGTTCTTCATCGACCGGCCGATCTTCGCCTGGGTGGTCTCCCTCGTCATTCTCCTGGGCGGCGGCGGTGGCCTACTTCGCTCTCCCCACCGAGCTGTACCCCAACATCACGCCCCCCACGGTGCAGGTGACGGCAAGCTACCCCGGCGCCAACGCGGTGGTGGTGGCCAACACCGTGGCGGCCCCCATCGAGCAGCAGGTCAACGGCGTCGAGCGCATGCTGTACATGTCGTCGCAGTCCACCAACGACGGCAACTACACGCTGACGGTCACGTTCGAGATCGGCACCGACGTGAACATCGCCCAGGTGCTCGTCCAGAACCGCGTCGCCCTGGCCTTGCCTCAGCTGCCCCCGCAAGTGCAGCTCGAGGGCGTGAACACGAAGAAAACCTCGCCCGACATCCTGCTGGCGATCAACCTGCTCTCGCCGGACCGCCGCTACGACAGCGTCTACATGAGCAATTTCGCCACCATCCAGCTCAAGGACGAGTTGCTGCGCATCAAGGGGGTCGGCGACATCATCATGCTGGGTCAGCGCGATTACAGCATGCGCCTGTGGCTCGACCCGGAAAGATTGGCCACGCGCAGCCTGACGGCCTCGGACGTCATCACCGCCATCCAGAACCAAAACGTCCAGGTGGCCGCCGGGGCGGTCGGCCAGCAACCGGTCCCCGCGGGCCAGCCCTTCCAGCTCACCATGAGCGCCCTGGGCCGGCTCGACACGGAAAGGCAATTCGGCGACATCATTCTCAAGACCGGCGCTCCCAGCTCGTCGAAGACCAACTCCTCCGCCGGCTCAACGAGCGGGCCCTCCAGCCCGGTCGTCTACGTCCGCGACGTCGCCCGGGTCGAGCTGGGCGCCCAGACCTACGACCAGACCGCCACGGCGGACGGCAAGCCGTCCGCGGGCATGGCAGTCTTTCTGCTCCCGGGCGCCAACGCGCTCGAGGTGGCGGACGCCATCAAGCAGCGGATGAAGGAGCTGAAAAGCCGGTTCCCCCCAGGGCTCGAATACGACTATCTTCTACGACACCACGCCGTTCATCCAGCGGTCCGTCGAGGAAGTGGTCAACACGCTCCTGATCGCGGTCCTGCTGGTGGGCGGGGTCGTGCTGTTCTTCCTGCAGGACTGGAAGGCCATGATCCTGCCCATGATCGACGTGCCCGTCTCCCTGGTCGGCACGTTCGCCGTCATGGCGGCCCTGGGCTTCAGCCTGAACAACCTGACCCTGTTCGGGCTGGTGCTGGCCATCGGCATCGTCGTGGACGACGCCATCATGGTGCTGGAAAACATCGAGCGCCTGATGGCGACGGGCCTGGACGCGCGCACGGCCACCATCAAGGCCATGGACGAACTGACCGGCCCGATCGTCGCCATTACCCTGGTGCTCAGCTCCGTGTTCTTGCCGAGCTGCTTCATCCCCGGCCTGACCGGCCAGTTCTACCGCCAGTTCGCCCTGACCATCGCCGCCTCGGTGATCATTTCGGCCGTCAACGCCATGACCCTGACCCCCTCGCGCGCCGTCTCCATCTTCAGGACCGAGGAGAGCAGACGCCGGCCGCGCGGGAAACACGGGCAAGCCGCCACCCGCAAAAAGAAGCCCTCCCCTGGTGGATCTTCGGGATCGTCGGCGGGCTGCTCACCGCCTGGCTGGCGCCGCGTTTCCTGGCCGGCCACCTGGGCCTGCCCGCGGCCTCCGCCGAGGAGGCGAGCTCTGCGCAGAAGTGGTTGTACTGGGGTGCCACGTTCGCCCCCGGCCTGCTGGTTGGCCTCGCGGCCGGCTGGTTCCTCATCGGCCCCGTCAACGCCGTGCTGGGCTCGTTCTTCCGCGGTTTCAACCGCCTCTTCGACGGCGTCACCGCCGCCTACGGCTGGACGGTCGGGAAGCTGCTGCGCCTGAGCGTGATCGTGCTGGTGGTCTACGGCGGCCTGCTCGGGCTGACCTGGTGGCGGGTGGCGAGCGCCCCGACCGGCTTCATCCCCACGCAGGATCAGGGCTATCTGCTCGTCAACGTCCAGTTGCCGGACACCGCCTCGGTGCAACGGACCGACGCGGTCCTGGCCCGGATCGACCAGACTTGCCCGCGCCGTCCCCGGCGTGGCCCACACCGTCGGCGTCTCCGGGGAATCGTTTCTGACGACCACCAACGGCTCCAACCTGGGCACGATGTTCGTCGTCCTGAAGCCATTCGAGCAGCGGACACGCGGCCGAGTACGACGAGGTGATCGCCGCGAAGATCCAGCAGCAGTGCAAGCAGGAGATCGAAGGCGCCCTGGTCGGCGTCTTCCGGGCGCCGCCCATCCAGGGCCTGGGCAACGCCGGGGGCTTCAAACTGCAGACCGAGCAGCGCGGCTACGTGGACCTCGCATGAGCTGCAGACGATGACGGACCAGCTGGTCCAGCGGGCCAACGCCGACCCCCATTTTGCGGTGGTCTTCACGCTGTACCGAGCCCACACGCCGCAGATCTTCGTGGACATCGACCGCGCCAAGGTCCAGTCGCTCCAGGTGCCGATGCAGGACGTCTTTACCACTCTCCAGGTCTACATGGGCGGGCTATTACGTCAATCAGTTCAACAAGTTCGGCCGCACCTGGCAGGTCAACATCCAGGCCGACCCCGGTTCGCGCACCAGTGCCGACATCCTCAAGCAGCTCTATGTCCGCTCCTGCCCCAGCCAGGGTCAGGGCCAGATGGTGCCGCTGGGCACGCTCCTCCGCGCCGAGGACAGCACCGGCCCCGTGTCGGTCATGCGCTACAACATGTACACTTCGGCCGCGGTCAACGGCGTCCCGGCGCCCGGCGTCAGCTCCGGCACCGTCGTCCAGGAGATGACCCGGCTGGCGCGCGAGCTGGACGTGCCCTTCGAGTGGACCGAGATGACCTTCCTGCAGGTCCAGGCCGGCAATGTCGCCTTCCTCATCTTCGGCCTGGGGACGGTGCTGGTGTACTTGGTGCTGGCGGCCAAGTACGAGAGCTGGCGGCTGCCGCTGGCAGTCATCCTGGTCGTGCCCATGTGTCTGTTGGCCGCGGTCACGGGCATGACCATCGCCCGACTGCCGGTGGACATCTTCGTGCAGATCGGTTTCCTGGTGCTGGTCGCCCTGGCCTGCAAGAACGCCATCCTGATCGTCGAGTTCGCGCACGAGCAGCAGTCAGCAGGGCGAGGAGTTGCGCCAAGCGACGCAGGGGGCCGCCCGCATTCGTTTCCGGCCGATCGTCATGACCTCGCTGGCGTTTATCGGCGGCGTCTTTCCGCTGGTCGTGGCCACCGGGGCCGGCGCCGAGATGCGGCAATCGCTGGGCACGGCGGTGTTCAGCGGCATGATCGGCGTCGGCCTGTTCGGCGTCTTCCTGACGCCGGTGTTCTTTTTCGTCCTGATGCGGTTGAGGTCGCGGTAGGGACAGCTACGCCTATTCAACCGGCCATACCCACGACATTGGGCGACATCGCCGCGCCGCGGTTTGGCGATCTAGGGTTGGCCGTGCATATTGCGACGGACGAGATGAAGGCGACAGTGATCGGAAGTTCGCGTAGAATGATATGGTCAGGCCACTTTGAGGAAGGACATTAAAATGACCACTGTGGATAGACCCCGGAAAAAGCGCATCTTCATCGCCTCGTCCCAGGGCGATGCCGCCGAGGTCCAGAAGGCAATGCAGCACTTCGACCTGGACGCCGTAACGCTGGAGCAAAGCGCCACGCCGGGTACTACGTGGGTGGATAGTTTGCACCGCTGTGTAAATGACGCAGACATGGTCATCGGCATCATGGGGGACCGGAAAAAGGACATGAGCGTGTTTTTCGAGCTCGGCATGGCGAGCGCGCTCAATAAGCCAACTCTGCTATTCATCACGCTCGACTATCCGATGGACCTCATTCCGCCGTCGGGCATTCCGTACTTGCGTATGGACCTGCGGAACGAAGACGCCGTGATGTTCGGCCTAAAGCAAGCGTTGTCGCTTTCGCCGCGGAATCGGATTCATCAACGCGCGGAAGGCTTCACGACGCGGCCGATTGGCCCGGTCGCCGATCAACTTCTGGCAAGGTTGGCTCAAACGAGTTCACGTGACTTCGAGAATCTGATTTACGACGCCATTAAGGCCAGTGGCGCTCCAACAATCGCCCGCGGCAGCAAAGCCGAAGACAGGGGCATCGACTTCGCCGTCTGGTTGAGTGACCTGGAACCGACGATTACCAACCCCTTGCTAATCGAGTGCAAATCCAGCCTCCGCGATCAGTCCGACGTTAACGAAGCGATCGGCCGAATGTTTCGTGCATTGGAGGCAATCCCTAATGGCTGCGGCATCGTGTTGTACAAGGAGGCGGCAAAGGTGTCGAAGGAGGTGCCAAGGTCTCTCTCCCTCTTTTTCGTCTCGGCGGATGAGTTCATTAACGGGCTTCGCGATACTGGTCTGGCCGAGTACGTCCGCAAGATTCGGAACAGCGTCGCTCATGGGTAATAGCCGATGGCCGCATATAACCCGGCGGTCATCCAAGCACACTTTGCCATCGTCGACAACCCGCTGACCACTGCGGCGAAGGGCAAGGCTTTCGAGGATCTGGCCTGCTACCTTTTGAATGGTATTCCCGGTATCACGATCACCGCGCGCAATGAGATGAACACGTTCGCGACTGAGGAGATCGATGTCGCCTGCAAAAACGAGAACGATCCCGCAGGCCTGGGCGGCCTGGCTGATTTCTTTCTTGTGGAATGCAAGGGATGGAAGGACGCCGTTAACAGCGAACAGGTCTCCTGGTTTCTGACGAAAATCCGGCATCGCGGGGTGCGTTTCGGGATTTTGATCGCGGCAAACGGGCTCACCGGCGAGCCGGAGCATTTGTCCCGGGCCAATTTTTTGGTGGGCGTCGAGATGGCCACCTTCGGCATTAAAATGGTAATCGTCACCAGAGAGGAAATCGAGAAACTCACATCCGGAGAGGATTTCGCCAAATTGATAATCCAGAAGGTTTGTACCCTCCATGCTTCTGGCGGCCGCTGCTATTGAGAACGGCTAACTGATCAGTTTTGAGCTTCGACGGGCATATCGACGACGTGGTGGAAAGCCTTCTCGAGCCCGGAACCGCGTTCGGTTTGGACTTTCATTGTGGGCCCACCCAAGCAGCGCTTTCACTCAAAGGACTAGCAAGATTGAAGAACTTAGAATCGTTGAACATTGGCGCTGTGCGGAGTGTGGGAGGGAAAACGCAAATAGACTTGAACGACCTTGCCGGGATGACTAAATTGCGTGCGCTTTACTTGTTCTATTTGCCAGTTACGGACGCACAACTCAAGCACGTTGCGGGACTGAAAAACTTGCAAGTTTTGGATCTCTCCAGCACACGGGTCACAAATGTTGGGCTAAAAGAATTGGTCGGGCTGAAAAACCTGAGGTGGTTGAACCTATCCACGGCCGACGTGACACCCAAGGGCATTGCAGCGCTGCAAAAGGACTTGCCGAAATGCAAGATCATTACCAATGATGATTGAACCAGCCAGGCAGTGGACACTCGACCAGAACGATTTGCTGCATTAGACCGGCCCGGTACGACGGCATTTCGTGTAGAATAGGCCTCTTGACATCGAGCACCGAATCAGCCGAGAAGGGAGAGAGACCGCGGCCGTCGCTGGGTGCCGCTACAGCAAGGAGGCGTTCGCCCGCCGCGGAGACGCGATAGTCGAGAGCAAGTTGCAAGCGCGGGGCAAGGTCACGATTAAACGTTTGCCCCGCCTGTAGGAGGCAGAGGAATGAAACTTGGCACTGCCAAGATCGACGATGCGGTACTTGCCCAGTTGTTTCTCGGGCTGCACGATGGAGCCCGGCCATGGAAGGGCTTTGACTGGGAAGCCATGAATCGTTTGCACGAACTCGGTTACATTACGGATCCGCGCGGCAACGCGAAATCCGTGGTCTTCACCGAGGAAGGCTTCGAGCGGGCGAAGCGCCTTCTCCAGGAGCTTTTCAGCGAGTCTTAAACACCGCCCAGTCGATCAGATAGGCATTATTCCGATTGCTATAACTGGCCGTCGTTCCTCCAGGCCCGGTGACCGTGGTGTCGATGACGGCAATGTCGAAGCCGTCGTCCGCCTTTTGCCAGTAGCAATTGAAATAAGGATAGCCGCCCTTGGGAGTGCGCATGGTCAAGAGGACGACATGGTCTTCACCCAGCCCTTTGACGATGTCGCTGCTGAGCTTGACCCGGCTCCTCACCGTGTTGTCCATTTCGTTGGGACGGGTGAATGTCGCGGTGCCGGCAGCAACGATGCGCGGTTTCTGCAAGGCGGCCAACTGATTCTTCAATTCGGTCAGCTGGGACTGCAAATCCTTGTCCTGGTCGCCCCGGTCGGTTTTGCCGACTTCGCTGTCGGAGCTCGCCTGCGATGCCAATGAAAAGAGGCCCTGCCAGCAACAAATCGCCAGTCCGGCGAGGAAAATGATTGCCACAATGCGTGCAGACGTGATGCGCTGAATCATTTTGGTTGCTCCCGTTTTATGTTTTGGCTACTTGACCAAGCACCACGAACCGACATTTTTGGCCGCGCGGCAATAAAAATGAGCGGCGGCGGGGCACACCACGTTGGGTGGCGTGCCCCGCCGCCGCTGTCATTTCCTGCGGTACACATCCTTGCGGTGGACTACACGAACGACGAGAACAATCAGCCTCCCTTCATGGATTTCGTAAACCATTCACTTCATGCCCAATCTTTTCTTGATTTGCTCAAGCGTGACGCCGCCTTTTTCCTTGAGAGCCATGCGTGCAGCCTTGATGTCGGCCTTGTCTTCCAATTCTTCCAGCAATGCCAGATCGTCGACATGCACCAACGCGGCAATGCCTTTGTTGCGCCGCTTCAGGACGATACGCTCGCCACCGTAGGCCACTCGGTTGACGGCGTCGGCAAGCTTGTCGCGGATTTCCGTGGTGCTGATTTCGCCTGTGCCCATGGTCAGAATCCCCCTAACCCGGATTATTCATCACATTGAAACAAAAAGGCCTTCGGTCGCGTCTTAACTTGTGTTACGAGCAAGCTATAGAGCACGAACGGAGGCCTGCTGTGAGTATACAGACTGCTTGGCAAGCGACCTTTGATTTTTGGGGCGATTTGGACGTCGTTGTCGAGCCTTCCCAGGCGCAACTAACGTCCGACGCGGGCCTGTTGCCGCTACGCCAGTTCGATGAACAGATCGGGCTGACCCGACAGTTCGCCGCAGCTTTGGACGACCCCCGTTCCCCTGAGGATTGCGACCACTCGTTCCTGGAAATGGCACGCTCACGCATCTTCGGAATCCTTGCCGATTATGAAGATCAAAACGATCACGACAGTTTGCGCTACGATCCCGTGTTCAAGCTCATTGCCAACCGCTCGCCCGACGACGGTGCCTTGGCCAGTCAGCCAACCTTGTCACGGTTTGAAAACTCCGTCACCATCGCTTCGCTCAAGCGGCTCCGCGACGTGTTCATCGATCAGTTCATCGCCTCGTTTGCCACGCCGCCAAAGCATTCTGACCTTCGATATCGACGCCGTTGATGACCCAGCCCATGGCGAGCAACAACTGGTCCTCTTCCACGGTTATTTCGAACAGTATCAATATTTCCCCTCGTTCATCACCTGCGCCGACAACGATCAAACGGTGCTATTATCGCTACGCCCTGGCTCCGTGCATGCCGCCCTCGGCGCCGACGACGATCTGGAGTACCTGGTTCGTCGTCTCCGCCAAGTTTGGCCCGACGTTCGCATCCATGTGCGTGGTGATGCCGGCTGCGGCATGCCTTGGATGTATGCGGTCTGCGAACGGGTGAATGTCGACTATACCTTTGGCCTCGCCGCCAACAATGTTCTCAAAAAAGGCAGCGAATCTCTGCTTGAACAAGCCGAGGCTAATTTCAAGGTCACCAACCAGTCACAACGCCTGCTCGACGGGTTTTGGTATCAAGCAGGCTCTTGGCCGGCGCAACGTTGGGTGATCGTCAAAGCGGAGGCCAACGCCCAAGGCACCAATCGACGTTTCATCGTCACCAATCGCGCTGGCGCTCCCATCCTGCCGGAGGCCGCCTACGACGACTACGCGGGGCGCGGCGAAAGCGAGAACCGCAACAAGGAACTCAAGTGTGACTTGAAGATCGACCGCACTAGCGATCATCGCTTCGTGGCCAACTTCTTCCGCCTTTATCTGCACGCGGCAGCCAGCAACTTGCTGGTGCGCTTACGCCGGGAATTCGCATTGCCGCCATCTCCGCAGCCAACGCCACTCAATCCAGTCGACAACGAACCGCTACCGACCGAAGCGTTTGCCGATCCCCACCGCCGCCGTTATTTCAATCAGCGCCGTCAAGTCGATCCGCTTGGTGAAGGCCATCCCTGCACGTGGCGTAGCTTGCTGATCAAGGTGGCCGCCGAAGTCACCGTCAGCAGTCGCCGGATTTTAGTCCGCCTCAGCGCTGCCTGGCCCTACCTCGATTGGTACCGCCGGCTCGCCGAGTTCCTCACTTCAACGCCGCGCATCTCCAGTGCTTAGCCAACCGCCAGCTCGAAAAATCGCAACCCCCCGGCGTGGGGGTAAGGGGGCGCGATTCCTTGCGGTGGCGCAAATTCGAAAACTGCCCTTGCTTCATTTCCCTTAAGCATGCCCCTTGCTAATGTGGCTAAGGCGATGAATAATCCGGGCTAATGTAGCGTATGTATCTTCTGTACATTATCTCGTTTTGGCAGAATGATCAAGAGTCTTTGATTGACAAGTCAGGCTGGAAAGCCTGACCTACATTGGCACCAAGCGCTCTTGCTCCTTGGGATGCCGGCGAAACCATGACGCCAGCAGCAAAACGCCGGCAATCCGGTCTGCCGGTTTCGCGGCTCTGGTTCGCTCCCTTGCCAGCGCTTGCAGGCTGGCCTGGTCTTTCGCCAACGCCACTGCCACTGCCACTGCCCGACCGCCGTGCAGCACATACCAGCGCATGATGCCGTCGTGCCCGGCAACAGGATAAATGGCCGTGCCCATGGCCTCGGCCTGACGCATGCGATCGAGTTGGCTGTGCAGCCACGCAAGCGATTCGAGCTTGTCGCGCATGGCTGCGGCACGCTCGAAAAGCTGCTGGGCGGCGGCCTCTTTCATGGCCGCTTCCAGGTCAGCAAGCGGTGCCAAATTGGCGCCGCTGAGAAAGGCCCGCGCGGCACGGACCTTTGTTGTGTAGGCGGCTTGCGAGCAGGCGGCGGTGCAGGGGCCCAGGCACGTGCCCAGATCGTGCCGAAGACAGCCGGCGGCCAAATCGCCTGGGAAGAGGTGGGCCTGGCCGGCGAAGTGCATCTCCTGGGCCTGGGGGCAATCTCGGAGCAAAAACCAATCGTTCAGCCGCCGCACCGCGTCCCGTGCTTTGCCCCCGGCAAGAATCGGGCCGAAATTCGCAAGCACGCGCGCGAGCGGACGCCGTGCCAGGAATACATAGGGCGCCGTGCCTCGGCCCAGGCAAATGAAAGTGTGCTGCCAACTGTGCGGTTTGCCTTGAATGTTGCAGCGCGGCCGCCAACGCCGGATCAGCTCCAGTTCGCGGTGCAGCGCCGCAAATTCGTCGGGGCAGTTTTCCCAGACGATGCTGCGTGCCTGGGAGACAATGCGGCCGGCCTTGGGATCGCGACTGCGCGGCCGGAAATAGGTCAGCAGACGGGCACGCAGGTTCTTCGCCTTGCCAACGTAGACCAATTCGCCGTGCAAATCGACCATGCCGTAGATGCCGGGCTGGCGCGGACATTGCTCGCGGAGGGCGGATCTGAGGACGCTCGTCCGCGAGCCGTGGATTTGCTGGATTTGTGGAGGGCAGACGTCGCCGTGCAGCGCAGCTGGCCCGAAATCGGCAAAGGGGGCGTGGCTGAAGAGATGGCTCACGGCGGAATCCTTCCGGGTAATGGCGGATATGCCGGCTCGGGGCAAGCACCACGCCATTTTCTTATGACTATACACTTGACCACTATCATGCGTTGTCTTACTATCTAATTGGCATCTCGGGGATGCCGGCACCGGAGCCGCCCGGCTGGGACATTGGGGCGGCTCCGGCTCGCTTTTACTTTTGGTGGGAATCACGAAAACACGAAAGACGAAAACACGAAAAAAACAGTCGTGCATGAACGCCTTGGTTGGCTCAGCGCCCTTTTTTCGTCCTTTCGTCTTTCGTGCTTTCGTGATTCTCTTCGAAGCAGTCCAAAAGCTGGGGCCGCAGTTCTCCTGCCAAAAACACCGAGCCGGTCACGCAGATCAGGTCGTCGGGCCCCGCAGCGGCGCGTGCCGCTTGCCAGGCTTCCGACGCCGTGGCGTGAACCGTGGCCGGTCGATCCGATGAGCGCCGCCACAGCTCCAGAAGCTGCTCCGGCGGGACGCTGCGAGACCCGTGTGCATACCGTGTCAAAAAGGCGTGGGAGAAATGCGGCGCCAGCAAGTGCACAATGCCTGCCACATCCTTGTCGCCACTGACCGCGAAGACCAGCAAGCGGCGGCCGCTCGGAGCAGCACCGTTGTTCGCGCCAGCGCGGGAGGGCAGGAAGGAAATCTTCAGCGTGTCAATCAGCGCCTCGATCGATGCCACGTTATGGGCGCAATCCAGCACCACGAGGGGTCGGTCGCACATCACCTCTAACCTCGCCGGCCATTGCACCCCGAGCAAACCCCTGGCCACTGCGGTGTCACTGATGTGCATGCCCTGCCGGCCCAGCTGCTCGACGGCCGCCACGACCAGGGCGGCATTGGCGGCCTGGTGTTCACCCAGGAGGCATAACTCCATCGTCGGCCAGCGGCGCCGGGCGGTCTGGATTTCCACACGCGGCAACAGTGTGGCGTCGCCGTCGACCTGACCAGGTACATGGTTGTAATGGAAATCCGTGCCAAGTTCCTTCAATGCGGAGCCACGCCGCCGGCAAATCTCCTGGATGACCGCGCTGGCTTCAGGATCAGTGGCGCCGCTGATGGTCGGCCGGCCGTGCTTGACAATGCCGGCCTTTTCGCGGGCGATGCTGGCAACATTGTTGCCAAGCTGCTCCGTGTGATCGAGGCTGATGCTGGTGATGATCGCCAGCGCCGGCCGGCAGACGTTCGTCGAATCGAAACGGCCGCCGAGTCCGACTTCCAGCACGACAGCGTCGACCCGGCGGCGTTGAAAATGCAAAAAACCCAGGGCCGTGGCGATCTCGAAAAAAGTCACCCCGATGGCGTCGGCCGGCCGAGCCCGATCCAGCGCCGTCACGTGCGGCTCAATGTCCGCCATGAGCACCGCCAGCTCCTCACGGCCGATCGGCACGCCATCGACCTGCATGCGTTCCTCGGTGATCGTTAAATGAGGCGATGTGAACAACCCTGTGCGGTAGCCGGCCTGTGCAGCACCGCGGCCAGCATCGCCGAAGTGGACCCCTTGCCCTTGCTGCCGGCGACATGAATGATGCGCAAGTTGTGGTGGGGATTGCCGAGCCGCTCGAGCAAGGCATTCATGCGGTCCAGCTTCAAATCGCTCGCCTTGGGAGAGCGCTGCTCATAATTGACCCGCCCAAACCAAAAGCGGATCGCCTTGTCGTAATTCATCGTAAGCCGTTCCCTCGTTCCCAAACTCCTGTTTGGGAACGTCCGCCACGCTATTTCTTACAGCTCACCAAAATCTCATGCAATTTCTGCCGCCAGGCGTCGGGCGTGCAAAGCAGCTCCTTGGCAAGGACGTAATTGGCGCCCGCGGCCAGGCCGGCGGATATATCTTCGGGATGCGATCCCTGACTGAACAGGGCTATCGCCATTTCCTCCGGCCGGCAAATGCTTCGCAATCTCTGACACAGCTCGATGCCGTCCATCCCCGGTAGATTAATGTCCAGGAGCACGAGGTCAGGCCGACTATCCTGGAGAAATTCCCAGGCCGCCTCGGCGGTGGTGACCCATTGGAGATGGTGACCTGCCTTGCGGGCCAGACGCTGGACGATCAAACCCATATCCGTCATGTCCTCGACCAGGAGCAGATTGGCCGAAAACGGCGCGGGTGCCTGGCCGGTGGCTTCCGGCGCGACTTCGCTCGGCAAGGTGGTCGTCGGCAGCAGTGCCGCGGCGGCGTCGGGTGAGCGCGGCAGCGTGAAGAAAAAAGTGGCGCCCTGGCCGGGTGTGGATTCCACCCAAATCCGCCCCAAATGGGCCTGCACGATCTTCTTGGAGATCGCCAGGCCGGCGCCGGTGCCCTCGAAATCCTCCTTGCGGTGCAGACGGCGGAAAAGGGTGAAGATATCCTGGTGGAATTTGGGGTCGATGCCAATGCCGTTGTCGCGAATGAACAGCGTCACGAAGCCCGGCTGCAAGCTTTGGCCAACGGCACCCAGGGTCACCAGGGGCCGCGGATCGGTGTTGTACTTGAGGCCATTAGCGACAAGGTTAGTCACCAGCTGCGTCACCCGTTCCAGATCGCCCACGACGGTTGGCAGCGGGCCTTCCACGACGAATTTGGCGTTTTTGCGCAGGATCATGTCGCCGAGGTCGCGGCGGACGTTGGCCACGGCCTCGTAAAGGTGGAACACCTGTGAAGTCGTGGCGATCCGCCCGGCCCGGCAAAGTGTCAGCAGAGCGTCGATGCGTTTTTCCAGGCGGCGGCAGGCAGTGAGCATGTGATTGATGTACTGGAAACCGTCGGCGCCCAATTGCTGCGAGCATTCCTCGGCCAGCAGACTGCTGAAGGCTTCCAGCGTCCGCAGCGGCTCCTTCAAGTCGTGGGCCACCACCGAGGTGAAATCGTCCATCTCCCGATTGATGGCCCGCAGCTCCATATTGGCCTTTTCCAGCTCCTCGGTGTGGTGGCGCAGGTCATTGGCCAGGAGGTTCCGCTGCGTGACATCCTGGGCGGTGCTGCGCGAGCGGACCAGTTTGCCGGCATTGTCCCATACCGGAATGCTGCGGATCCACACATCGATCACCGTGCCGTCGCGTTTGATCCACTTCATTTCCGATTCGCCGTCAGCCATCAGGGGATGTGGGACAGCACGCCCATTGCCATTGTCGCCCGCACCGCCATTCCAGGCCCGCGCGCCGTCGGCCGTCAGCAGCCTCGTATAGGGTTCTTCGTGCAGATCCTCGCGCCTGTAGCCCAACGTTTGGACCATGGTGTCGTTGCAGGCCACGAAATGTCCGCGTTCATCGAGACTGAAAAACATGATCGGAGCATTGTGGTAGAGGTCCCGATAACTCTCTTTGAGCCGCTGCAAATCTTCATTGAAGCGTGCCAGGCGTTCATTGGCTTGCCGCAGCTCAGCGGTGCGGTCGCGTAGATTCCGCTCGACGCGGACGCGCCCCGTGATGTTCTCAAAGACGCAACGCAAGCGCGCCGGCTGGCCCGAGGTGTGACGGCGTGCCTGGACGCTCATTTGCACATGGCGGTATTCGGTGAGCACCCGCGGCGGACCGGAGCCGTCGGGGGGTGTTCGCCGCCGCCGCACGAGGAAGCGAACAAGGATGTTTCGGCCCACGCCTTCGCCTTGAAGCTGAATGTCGTGGAGTTTTCTCCTCAAATCAGTGACAAGCCGAGGATCGACCAGCTCGAAAAAGGGCCGGTTGTGAATCTCGGCCATGCCATAGCCGAGAAGTTTGAGGAGTGCGCCAGTGGCATTGATCCAGCGCAGGTCGGGTGTCAGCCTGGCGATCATCTCTCGGCCCGTGCCAATATCTCGCGGGTTGGTGCGGCGTGGGGCGGTTGGAGGCTCAGCGCCATGGTTGGCAATCGGCGGATTTTGGGGCATCGGGTTCACTGGGGGCATCGCGTCCTTGGGCATTTGATTGGTGGAAAATCGAAGCGCCATGGCAACCACGGCAGCCACGGCCAAACCGGCTCCGAGGACCAGATCCGCCCATTGCATGGCCTGCTGGAAATCGCCGGTGCGCACCAGGATCCAAAGGGCCAGCATCGCCATGACGAGCAAGGCGGCAACCAACGACCACAAAATCACACGGCGAGACGGAATGTACGTCATTGCAGCCCATTGCGCTTGATCCGGAATCGGAACGGGTGCAAAGCGTCGTCTCCAACTCGATGACGCCTTGCTTGGGGCTACTCCACTATACGTCGCAACTGGGTGCGCTGCCACCCTTGGCGTGTTGGCGATTCACCCTGTCCCGGCAGTCAAAGTCAAAGAGAGTTGCAGACCCACGGCATTGGCGTACCGGGCGAGCGAGGGAATTGTGGGAATGCCGTGTCGGCCGTTCTCCAATTTGGAAAGAACCGCTTTGTCCATGCCTGTGCGCTCGGCTATGTCAGCGAGGGTTAGGCCAGCTTGCTCACGTGCCTTTTTCAAGTCATGCAAGAGCTGCTGCATCTCCAAGTAAAAACCCATCGGGACGGTTTTGCCGCTCAATTCGCCGCTGGCCACCGGTTGCTCGATAGTTGGTTTGTCCTTGAACTATTCACGCACCTTACGCCGCGGCTCTCGATCCTGTGGCGTCCACTCGGTTTTTCTGCACGTGTTTGGCGATCAAGACTTAACTCGCTTTCGGCGGCACGTTTTACTGTTGCCCGCGAACCAACTGCCAGTGCGCATCACGTGCTCCACGAAACATCTCCCAGTCCTTCGGATTCAGTTCCTCAAAAAACGTCCGGTCCCAGGTACAACTCCACGCCCCAGCGCTGGCCAAGCAGCCCTTTGTTGCCACGATCGTGATGCCGGTGAAGCAAAGACCTTGCTGGTAATCAAGTTGGACCCACTCGCCGTAACGATGAATACTCAGAGGTTTAGTCAGCGAAATCACTTCTTCCACGTCTTGCCCTGCACGAACGCGACCCCAGTGCAAGTCCTTCCAGACGGGATGGCATTCCTGGCTCATCATTTCGTAGATCTGCAAATCCCGCCAGCTCCAAATGCGAAAATACCAGGCCAGGGCCAGCAAACAAATGAGCAAGCAGAGGACCACCCCTGCGGAGAATTTTACCCAGCGCCGGGAAAGAAGGAGCCTCATATTCATCGCCACGCCTTTTTGCACTCTGGACCACCAGCCGCTGCGGGTAAGATACCACATCGGGACGCGCACCGCTACTGCGTGAGAGTTCGACATGCATCTGCTTTTGCTTCCGGGGATGGACGGCACGGGACAGCTCTTTGAGCCTCTCCTGGCGGTGCTGCCACCTTCGTTGCAGGCGACGGTCGTTGCCTATCCTGCCGACAAACCCTGCGGATACGCGGAACTCTTGCCAATTGGGGAGGCCGCAGTCCCTGTTGGCGTGGAGTTCATTGTGCTCGCCGAGTCGTTTTCCGGTCCATTGGCCTTGATGATGGCCGCTCGCCAACCGCCAGGACTTCGGGGCATTATTCTTTGCGCGTTGTTCGCTAGCAACCCCCTGCCGTGGTTCCCACGATGCTTGCACGGTCTGATCCGGCCCATTTTGTTCAGGGCAACCCCGGCTCCATTGCTCCGTTGGGCACTGCTGGGAAGACACAACACCGCACCACTGTCTCAAATGGTCAAGGCTGCCCTCGCCCGTGTGTTACCCTCCGTTTTGGCGGCGCGAGCGAGGGCGGTCCTTACGGTTAATATCAGCGCACAGTTGCAAACGTGCAATGTGCCAATCCTGCATATTGCGGCAACGGAAGATCGCCTGGTCTCCCGAGGAAGTCTTGACCACATTCGGCGTCTTTGCCCACGCGTCGAAGCGGTGGCCTTGGCGGGACCGCACCTGTTGCTTCAGGTCGCCCCAAAGGCGGCGGCGGCCGTGATCCAGGCCTTTGCGGAGTCCTGTGCCGTGAACTAAACCCTGCGGCATTGCTAATGGAATCGCCGGAATCAATTGGATCCCACCAAGCGCCAAACCGTATCGGCCATCAATTGGTGCCCTCGTTGCGTTAAATGCACGCCATCCAATGTCGCATCGCCGGCCGTTAGGACTTCGACGAAAAACCTCTTGGGAATCAGCGTGACGCCATGGTGCGCGGCGAGCCGGCGCTGGACCTCGCCATAATCATTGCAAAACGGCGGCAGCGGCAACTCGAACATGACGACCGTGCGACCCGGCTGGCAGACCACGGCCAAGAGGCGATCGAGCCGTTCTTCAAAATCGGCGACTTTTGTCGTGCCAAGCAAATCGTTGCCGCCGATTTCGAGCAACACAATGCCGTCGCCGAGTGGCTCATTTTCCAGTCTTTTTAGGGCCGTGCCGACGGTCGCGCCTATCTGCGAATAATCATGGACGACCATGTCGTGCTGCTTCACCAGAATGCGCGGCCATTTCTCGGTTTTGGAGTCGTCCATGCCGACTCCGGCGGTCACGGAGTCGCCGATAATCCACAGGGCCGGCGTACCCCGCACCGCGACAGTGGGCGTGAGGCAATACGGCAATTCCATGGCAACGCCTGCGAGCGACACAATCGCGGCGGCGATCCGCACCAGTCCCACGCGGATGTGCGAAATCTTAAGGCGTAAACTCTGAGCAATTAGCCAGAATACCATCGTGACGCCGAAGAGGGCGTAGAACCAGTATGGCAGCGGCGTGGCCGACAGAGCGATCAGGATCATTCCAACAATGGCAGTTAAGGGGCCAAGTCGGCATAGTCGCGGGCGCTGTCTCGCTGTGGTCAGCAACAAACCGAGCAACACCAAGCCGTTGCCCACGAAGAAAGCCAGGCCGCTGCCAAAGAAGAAGATGACGGTGTTCATATCCGATTGACCGCCAGGCCATGTTAGAATACCGTAGAACCTGGCACAACGGCCATTGAGTTCGCTTACCTTGATCATACTCGGATGGCCCTGAGGAGGATGTCATGAGTACCGCTAACGTCGCGAAAGACAAGATTGTTTACCCCGCTTCGGATGGGCAACCCATGGCCGAGACGCCGGAACATATCCTGCTGATGGTCACTCTCATTGCTGCACTGCGGCACCACTTCAAGCCGCGACGTGATGTTTACGTGATCGGCAACATCTTCCTTTATTACCGCAAGGGCGATCCGACCGCGAGGCGGGCGCCGGACATCATGGTCGTCAAAGGCGTTGATGCCAAGGCGAAACGCCGCTCGTTCATGACCTGGATTGAACGCGCCGTGCCGTCGGTGATTTTCGAGCTGACGTCCGCGGAGACGGCCGATGAGGACCTGGAAATCAAGCTGCCCCTTTACCAGAAATTGGGCGTGAAGGAGTATTTCCTTTTCGATCCGCTCAACGAGTATTTGCCACGTCAACTGATGGGGTTTCGCCTGGTCAACCGCCGCTATCAGGAATTGACTGCCGATGACATGGATGCTTTGGTCAGCAAAGAACTCGGCTTGCGTTTGGTGCCCAACGGCGCCGACCTTGATCTGATCGACATCAAGACCGGCCAGCCATTGCTGGGGCTGGACGAATTGTCGGAACTGGCGAAGGAGCTGAAGCAGCGAGAGTCAGAATCGCTGGAAGAAGCTCGGCGCCTGGAAAAGGCATTCAAGGCAGCCAATCGGCGGGCGGACCAGGAGAGGTTGCGAGCCGACCAGGAAAAACATCGTGCCGACGCCCTGGCCGCCGAGCTTGCTCGCCTGAAGGCCCAGCAAAAGCAGCCCCCGATCTAGCGCGGCCCCGATCGATTCTCCTTCAAATCCACCGTCAGATCAATGCGGATCCGTGTGGCGGTCCCGTCGGCTTCTGGGCTGCTTCCGGCAGCTAAAAAGTGCAGTTGCATGGCCGAGGCATAGGCCACTTCCTCGCCGCCGAGGGCGAAGTCGTACACCGCATTCAGGAACGTGCCGCTGCCTTCGTTGAGTTGCATCTGCTTGTCACCGTTGTTGACCGTGCTCAACGGCACATGGATGTTCACTTCCACCCTGGCGCAGGGCCCCTTGGCTCCCTGATAAATCTGCTTTAGCGTCCCCTTGCCCGTAGCGCCGGTCAGCTTGCAGCCGTGTTTGGCCTCGCAGTCCTTGACGATGGCGCTGATGTCGATGTCCCAGCTTTCGCCAACCCTGACCGGCCGGCCAGGCAGCGGCTCGAATGACGCCAGGCAGGCCAACTTGTCCTTGCCGTCGCGGAGGGCGTTTTCCATGTCTCCGGTGACGCCGTCGGAGGACGGTCTGCCGTCTTCCCAATCCACCTGACGGGCGCCGCCTCGGTGATCGACCAGGACCGTTTTGCCGTGAATGGCCAGCTGCGTCGGATTGGAGTCGTTGACGGTCTCGGTGGCGTTTTCGAACTTGCGGCGGAACCGGGCCACTTTGTCCTTGTCCACGTCGAGGAATTGATCGAGATAAGTGAGCTGAGACGCAAATGTGCTCGTCCGGTCCTTGATTTGGCCGCCGAAGGGGTCCAGGCGTATGGTCCCGGTCGTCTGCACGACGCTCATGGAAACGCGATGGGTTTGACCCACGGCAAAGGGCGGTGTCTTGAGCGTATAAGTCTCCTGGGCAGTCGCCAGGCTGGGGATCAGCAGCACAAGGGCTGATAGGGTCGAGCGCATGATGAGTCGCCTCCTTTTAGAGTCGGGGGGGCTTATAGCGGCGTGGGGGATTTACTGCAATGCCGACCGATTCAACGCTCTTTTATGAGACCTAGGGGACGTATTCGACTTATGTGATTTCCCATTGGGCTTCCTTCGCGGAATCGGCTGTGAGCCACCAGCGCGCATGCTCGGCGTGCCGTCCTGAAGGGAAATGATCAGGTTGACGACTTCCGGACTGTAGTTGCGGGCCAGATCGGTCTTGCTAGGGACAGCCTCGGACGTGGGATGCGAGTGGTAAACCGCGATGACGTCGATGCCGCGCTTGCGCATGTCGCGCATTGCGGCGAACATCTCCTTGGCGTCGGAAAGGTACTCGACCGGACTGGCCGCCGCGTTTGTCAGCGGGTAGCGCCACACCACCCGCCCCACTCCGCCGGCGTCCACGACCCCGGCCAACAAGCCGCAGCATTCGTTCGGAAGTTCCGCGTTTGCCTGGGCGAACATGTCGTTGACAAACTGGGCAGGCAGGAGAAGACGAAATGGAGTTGACAAGGGTGTTAATCCTCCCGAAGATGACGACTCCCGGTTTTGGGGCGTCTTGGAAAGGGGACACATGCGCGACAAAGTCATTCTGGCATATTGCGGCGGACTGGACACCTCCGTCATGGTGCCGTGGATCGGCGAAAAGTACAACCTGGACGTGGTCACCTTCACCGTCGACCTCGGCCAGGGCGAGGACATCGAGAAGATCCGCAAAAGGCCCTCAAAACCGGCGCCGTCGACGCCGTGGCCATTGACGCCCGCAATCTGTTCGTCGATTGCTTCGTCTTGCCGGCCCTGATGGCCGGCGCCATTTACGAAGGCAAATATCCGCTGGCCACCGCCCTGGGCCGGCCGCTCATCGCCAAGCTGATGGTCGACGTCGCCCAGGAGCACAACGCCAAGGCCGTCGCCCACGGCTGCACCGGCAAGGGCAACGACCAGGTTCGCTTCGACGTCACCTTTCAGACGCTGGCCCCCGACCTGAAGATCATCGCTCCGGTGCGCGAATGGAAGATGACCCGCGACGACGAGATCGAGTTCGCCGCGCAAGCACAGCATCCCCGTCGAGGCGACGATCGAAAGCCCCTACAGCATCGACCAGAACCTGTTCGGCCGCAGCGTGCGAGGCCGGCGTTCTGGAAGACCCCTGGGACGAGCCGCCCGAGGAGGCGTTTGCCTGGACCACCGACCCCGCGCAAGGCTCCCAACGAGCCGGCGTATGTCGAGATCGAGTTCGAGCAGGGCCTGCCCGTGGCGCTCGACGGCCAGAAAACGGACGGCGTGCCGCTGCATTGAGCGCCTCAACAAGCTCGGCGGCAAGCACGGCGTCGGCCGGATCGATCACGTGGAAAATCGGCTGGTCGGCATCAAGTCGCGCGAGCTTTACGAGGCCCCGGCCGGCGTCATCCTGCACGACGCCCACCGCGAGCTCGAATCGCTGTGCCTGAGCAAGCAGGCGCTCCGCTTCAAGACGCTGGTGTCTCAGGAATACGCCGACATGATCTATAATGGATTGTGGTTCAGCGCGCTTCCACCAGGACCTGTTCGCCTTCGTTGCCGAGCAATCAGCGGTTCGTTCGGCGGCTTGGTGCGGGTGAAGTTCTTCAAGGGCAAGGCCACGGTGGTCGGCCGCAAGAGCGAGTTCAGCCTCTACAGCAAGAAGCTGGCGACCTACGACACCGGCGATCAGTTCGATCACGACGCCGCCAGGGGATTCATCAAGCTGCACGGCCTGGGCCAGCAAACGCAAGCGCAGGCAGCAATTGCTCAAAGACGGCAAGGGGTTCGATTTGCCGGGACTGCTGAGGCACGATACGCAATGAGTCATGAAATGATGAACGTCGATCAGCTTGCGGACCTGCTGCAGCGCGATGCTCGCGAACTGCACAAGCTGGCCAGCCGCGGCTATCTGCCCGCGCACAAGGTCAGCGGCGAATACCGCTTCCATCCCGTCGAGATCAATCACTGGTTGGAATCGCAGATGCACGCCTACACCGAGCAGGAGCTGAGCAATCTCGAGCAGGGAACCGCGGGCCAGGGCCTCGATGCACGCCCGTTGATCACCACCATGCTGTCCGAGGCGACCATTGCCGTGCCGCTTGCCGCCCGCACCAAGGCCTCGTTGCTGAAGGAACTGGTCACGACCGCCGAGCAGTCCTGGCAAGTTTACGATCCGGAGGCGATTCTCCAGGCACTCAAGGCGCGGGAGGAGTTGGGATCGACGGCGCTGGAAAGCGGCGTGGCCATCTGTCATCCTCGCCAACCGTTGCCTGCCGCCCTGGGCGAACCGGTCATCGCCTTTGGCCGCACGTTCAATCCGCTTCCCTTCGGGGCCCCGCGCGGCGGATTGACGGACCTGTTCTTTCTCGTCTGTTGCCGTGACTCCCGGACTCATTTGCAGGTGCTGGCTCGTCTGTCGCGTTTGATGCTCAGGCCCGAGTTTTTTGCGGAACTTCGTGAGGCCGAAAATCCCGCGGCCGCATTTGCGATCATCGAAAAAGCCGAAGCCGACTTGCTCCCGTAGGTCCGCCTTTCCATGTCCACTTCACCTGACAAGCCTGATCCCGACCTCGCACGCCGCCTTCGGGAGGCGATGCGACAGCAGCGGTCGAGGACCTACCGCCGCTTTTGGCTGTTGTTTAGCGCGATTGTCGCGTCGATTGTGTTGGTTGTTTGCTGGTTTGCTTGGCGGGGCTTTCCGCCGCCCATGGGGGTGATCGGTTTCGATCAAGTGGTGTTGGCCGGCCAGGCGGCGTCGTTGCGGGCCGCCACGGAACCACTGGACGGCGGCGAGAAACGTTGGGGCGGTCAGTTCGTTTTCTTCGACGACCTCGCTGGCCAGAGGCACGGCGCGGTCAAGGCGCGGACGGACAAGTACGGTGTCGCCGAACAGGAGGTCAAACTCAAAAGGCACGAAGGAGTGTCCGACATTGAAGTCCGCTATCTGGACGATCGGATTCGTCCGCAATGGTTCGCCGCCGCGCGCATGCGGGTCTTCGCCTGGCCGAGCGGTTGCCGGATCCTGGCTATCGACATCGATCCGACCTTGAAAAGCGCCACGGACTGGCCCGCGCTGGCCGCCGCGTTGGCGCAAAGCAGGCAGCTGGCTGGCAAATTGTCTATCTCGCCGCCAAGGCCGAAACGCCGGTGGCCTACGCGAAAGAGCGCGAGTGGCTGCAGGAGCAGACCGCGGCGGTAAAGGATCCTCTGGTCAGCGGCCCGGTGCTCGCTCGCCGCACGCTTTTCGAAAATCAACTGGAATCGGCTGCGCGGAAAGCCATCCTGGCCGACCTCAAGGGCGAGTTTGGCGGACAAGTTTACTATATCACGGCGAATCCGGAATTGATGCTGGAGCCAGTGGGTGACCAGACTGGCGTGCGGCTAAAGGGTTGGAAAAATCTGGTTGAGATTTTGCCGAAATAACGGCGAGCCGAGCCGCGTAAGCGGCCGGGTCGAAACTTGGAGGTGACAAAATGGACCGTTTCTGGCTAATCACCTGGACAGGCTACGGCAACTGGCTACCCGGCGATGAGCGCGGATTTGTCAGCTACGTTGAGGACGACAAAGGTAACCGAGTGATTCACAACGTTCCAGGTACGCCCTTTGACGCCGATTTGCCCAATCTCAAAAAATACACCCAGTCAATCATGAAAGGCCCGCCGGTGATTCTCGATGCGCGCAACGCCGAGGCCATGATTGCCCAGTACCAGGAAACCGCCCGCATTCGCAGCTGGGAATTGCAAGCAGCCAGCGTGATGTACAACCATACGCACGTCGTTGTCGGAGTACCAGGCGATCCAAACCCCGAAGCAATTCTCGAAACACTCAAGAGTTGGGCGACGAGGGTGCTCAAGAAGCATCGGCCGCTGCCAGACAACGGGACTTTCTGGACGGCCAAGGGTTCCAAAAGGAAACTGGCGCAGGAGCGCAGTTTGCGCGATGCAGTTCTTTACGTAGTGAGAAAGCAACCGAACCCATTGGCAGTGTGGTGTCACCCGAAATGGCAAGAAGCGCTTGACGATTTCGACAAGCTGGCGAGCCGAACGCCGTAAGGCGTCGGGTCGGTTGCCGGCGGGGGTTTTCTAATCGCGCGGGGGCCAACCCGGCCGCTTACGCGGCTCGGCTCGCCGATCCTTGACAGGCTCACGCTTTGCCACTAAAGCTAAACCCTACACCTGATTTCACCTTTTCCACCAGAGGCTACCCATGCCGCACACCATCTTTCTTCGCTGTCTGCTCGTCCTCACTTTCATCACATTGCCCGTTGCCAGTGCCCAAAAGGGCCCTGAGGTCATTGAGCTGTTCAACGGCAAGGACCTTACCGGCTGGGGTTACCAGAAAGGCCCGAAGTTCGACGGCAAGATCGAATCGGACGACAAACGCTTCTCGGCCAAGGACGGCATCCTCATCGTCCACGCGGCTACCGATGCCAACAAGGGAATCAAGCAGCTGTGGACGACGCGCGAATTCCCCAAGGATTTCGAGCTGCGTCTGGAGTTCCGAGCGGCCGTCAATGCCGACAGCGGCCTGTTCATCCGCGGCCCACAGCTGCAGGTGCGTGATTACCTGGTAGCTGGGCCGTACAAGAAGCTGAAGAAATACAAAGCCCAGGACTGGAACGAAATCGTCGTCGTGGTCAAGGGGCAGGTCGCGCATTGCACCTGCAACGGTGAAGTGCTGGAGGCGGCATTCAAGATACCCGTAACCGGCGGCATCGGCCTGGAAGCGGACCGCGGGCAGATGGAGTATCGGAATCTCAAGCTGAAGGAAATCGAAGGTAAGTAAGGCCAGGTGGCACAAAATGGTCGGAGCTTCGAGACGATGAATGAGTTGACGTGGTAAGCCGGCCGTGGCGGAGGTAAAATGGTTTGCGTCAGTACAGGTCATGTTCACCTTGCCTTCCTTCAGCCAGATTCTCACAACTAGGCTAAACTGAGAAAGGGGACTTTCATGGCACAGGTGATGCACGGTATCGTTCACGGCCGGACGATCGAGTTCGAGCAGGAGGTTGGTGTTCCCGAGGGGCAGGAAGTGGAGGTGCTCATCCGACCCCTCACGGCCATGCCACGGAGCGACACGGGAGGAGAGGAGGCCGAGCTGCCTTCGGACAGCAGGCAAATCCTCAAGTGGACCGACGAGCAGAATGCCCGCCGTTGCTGCCTTATTGACAAGGATGTCCGTGGGACGATTGCGCCAGCCGAAGCGCGGGAGCTGGAAGATTTGCAGGATCAGCTGCGCCGGTATCGTCGCCATGTGGCTCCACTCCCGTTGGCGCAGACCCGTCAGATGCTGGAGGAGTTGGAAGCGAAGGCGCGAGCAAATCCATGACGCCGTTCACTTATCCCACTGCGCCCTTGCGCGAAAACACGATCCCCTTGGGTACCTGCACTGCAAAAGTTTTCGGCCCTGGCTTCGTGATGAATTCTGTTTTCGTTGCGTATATTGCCTGAGGCGCGAACGGTGGGAACCCGACCTCGGCGTGTTTGAAATCGATCACCTGTCCCCTTTGAGCTTGTCCCCAGAACTACGGGCCGCATATCGGAACTTGATCTACAGTTGCACCACCTGCAACTTAGCTAAACGAGCCCAAGCCCTCCCCGATCCCTCGGTGGTGTTCACTTCGTCAAGTCTGGCCGTCGAGCCGGACGGCAACCTGTCTGGGCGCACCGAGGAATCCCGCCTTCTCATTCGACTGCTCGACCTTAACGATCCGATGTTTGTTACATGGCGGATGCGGATGATCCGAATCGTGGCATTGGCCCGGGAGCACGATCCGGAATTATTCCAAGGCTTGATGGCGTATCCTGACGATCTGCCGAATCTTGCAAGCCTTCGTCCGCCTGGGGGCAATGGGCAGCCGGAAGGCATCTTTCAATCACATTTAGAGCGACGAAAACGCGAAGAACTCCCGGCCACATATTGAACTGATGTCGCAGTTCGGGCGGATCGATTGCGTCGTGACAACGTTCACGCCCGCACGCCAAGCCTGCCGATCACCGTCCAAAGATCTATCAAGCCACGGGTGTTTTTTTTCGTCGCGGTTTCGACGATTTGCCTGCGGGCGGTTTCTTGTCCGTGAGGCTTTCGGGCAACAGGTCTCGGACCCAGACCAGGTCCGCCAGCGTCCCGGCATCGTCCTTGCTTTGCGACGGTCGTTGGGCCAGCTGTTCATTCAACCAGGATTGCAGAGCGCGGCCATTCTTTTTGAGGACCGTTTGCAGCTCCTGTTTGATCTCGCTCAATTTTTTGGGCCCCATCATAGGATTTTCTCCAAATAACACCGCAACTCGTGAAGCAGGCGTATTAAAATTCCGGCACGGCCGACGGCAGGCCAACGCGCATGAAAGACCTCGCAACAGCCTGCGAAAAATGCTCCAAGTACGGGGAACGGAGACGCCAACGATTACCGAGTTGCTGGGCCTGCCGGCTCAAGTAGGCAAAAGGCAGGCTGTAAATGGCGCGAAAGTCGACGAGCAAGGCAGCACGCGCCTCCTGCGGCATTGTGGGCTACGCGAGCAAGTGCAAAGTTGGCGAACGGCCGTTGCGAACGTGGTTCCAATAATCTCGCCACGCCTTGGCCGATCTGGTTTGCCCCTGCCGCGCCTGAGCTTCTTCGAAGGCAGGTATCGGCCAAATGGGGCAAAGTGCCACGAGCCTGATCTTACCGTGCTCAAGCTCGCAACTCTGTGCGATCACGATAAGGTCCGCCTGATCTGCCTGAACGGTCCGAGTGCTGTCGGTCTGGTCGGCGAAGTCGGGCGGGAACTCGGGAATCCAGCAATCGGGAAGCAGATCGCCCTGGCGCAAGCCTGCTTCACTAACAGAAATCCAAAACGGTTCCATGGCCGGTTACTCTTCATCCAAGTCGTGAGCCATCGGTTCCAGTCTGCCGCGGTGCTCAATCCGGACTGCTAGCTTCCGAGATCGATTCAGCGGCACAACATGATAGTCGAGGTCTTCCCAGTTCAAGTCGTCAATTGCACCGATGCCTGGGAGGTCGTCCGCTGACAACCCAGCAGGTTTGATAAGCCACTTGCCGTTCTCTTCTTCCAAAGTTAGTTCGTCGCCCGGCTTGACGCCCAATTGCGTTTGCACAGAGACCGGCAACTGGATTCGTCCAGCATCGTCGAGAAGAGTTTTCATGCCTATTATCCTTGAAAGCCGGCTGGGGGACGTTCACCTGATTTACCCTATTGTATCACTGACTATTGCACAAGGAGCCGTTGATCACCGAGGAGATTTGCGCCCATTGCAGCATTCCGCGGCGGATCGGACAGCATACATGCCGCGGCCAACTTACAGTTCCGTCTCAAACTCAAACGTCTCAAACGCCTTCTTCAACCTGGGGTCGCGCTCCACGTCGGCGAACTCCGCGAGCCACGAATCGACATCTTCCTTCGACAGCTTATTTTTTTTCTCAGGCCGCTCGGCCGGTTTCCCCTTTTCTCGGCGGTGCCGATGCAGCCAGGCAAGGAACTCCTCGCAGCCTCGCACCTTGCAGCCGCGCCGCTTTGCCGATTGCTGGATGCGATGGTCGTCAGACACGACTTCAAGCGTTTTGGGCGCCGATGACTCCTTTACAAGCTCTTCGATAAGGTCGTCGGCCTGCTGATGGTGGGTTGCGAAAAGGACGTGCACGCCTCGATCATCCAGCTCGGCGTGCATGCCTGGCGGGGCCTTGGCCGCGTCGAAAACCACGGTCACCGCGCCGGCCTGCTCGCCAAAGCCGCCGCGCAACAGGCCCACCAATTGTCCCCTGGCCTTCTCCAATCCGTGCGGGCCGGCGCGACCGCCCAGCACGCCCATGGCGTGAAGAAGGTTGTAGCCATCAATGACATAGGTGGCGCTCATAGTGATTCCATTATAACAAAGGTCCACCGGCTTCGCGGAACGTGAGGCCCGCCAAATGCAAAAACGCGAGCCTCCATTTCGGGAGGGCCCGCGTTGATCACCTTGAGATTGCGATTGTTCAATACTCGATTTTGACCTTCTTCGCCTGTTCGCGCAGGATGTCCAACACTTGCGTGTCGAAACCTGATTGCACACTGCGCCGGCTCAATTCCTGATTGATATAATCCGACCGTTGTCGATCCAACTGCAAAACCTCGGCTTGCAGTTTGGAACGCTCGCTTTCGACCTTGGCCAAATAGTTTCGCCGCTGAGCCAGGGTGAGGTCTTTCATCGGTTCCGGCAACTGTTCAGTCTTTACGTCTTCCAAGCGGACCTTGCCGGTTTTGATGTTGTCCACCAGGTCCCAGGCGCCAACCTGACTGTTTTTGGCGTTGTAGCCGGCCCGATCAGCGGCGGACGTGACAACAGAGGCCGTAGGGGCCACGCTAGCAGATGAACCAAATGTGTAACCAGGCGCGGCTGGCGGCGGCGTGGCTGACACCATGACCTGCGAGACAATTTGGCTTTGAGCGGCTGCCTGCGTTCTTGCATCGCCGTATACGACACTCGTCTGCGCCAGCTGCGCATCGAGCTCCACCAACCGCTTATCGTAAGGTGTGCTGACAGTGACCACGCCGCCGTCCTGGGCAATTTGCACAAACTTCCCTAGCGCCAGGCGAGCGATGTCCTTCCAGAATGTCGTGGTCGACTGACTGGTGCCGCATTGGATGGTGTTGATAATGATGCCGCGCTGAGCAGCTTTCTTGCAAGTCACCTCGTATGTAATGTCGTTGGGATAATCCATGTGTGGCGGAGCGTCGCCAACGAGATAAATGATCCGCAAGACGTTCGGGTCCGTGTTCCAATGCACATTGTGCAGGGCCACGTGGAGCGCCTCGTTTACACTTTCCGGTTCATCGCCGCCGCCGGCAGCCTGAAAACTCATCAGGTGGTCATGAATCTCATCAAGGTCGCGGCTCAGGTCGAAGGTCTTGGTGATGTAATCGTCGCCTCGGTCGCGGAAAGCCACCAAGCCGACCTTGAGGTCCGGCGTAGGTTGGCCACCGGCGATCTTATTGCAAATCGACCAGATTTTTTGCTTGGCGCTGTCGATCAGGCCGCCCATGCTTCCCGTGGTGTCGACGCAGAACACCACTTCCACTCGGGGCCGAGTTTGTGGGACCTGCGTTTGGTCCTGGCCGACAACGGCCCGGTTCGCCATTAACAAACCGAAACAGCCTGCCACGACGGCAGCGCCCAGCAAATTGCGGATCGCCATCTGCCTGTTCCTCCAAATGAAAGGGAAGTGCGACTGGTTAGGCCGCGCGAATCGAGACGAGGATGTGGATCAAGGGTTTGTGCGGCAATGGGTTACCGCACGTGGGACAGCGGCGATACCAAATAGCCACCGCAGCGACAACATCAGAATTGTGGCGTGGAGTGTTGCGAACGGCGTGGCGGCGCAAAGAAAGAGAGGCGGGGCCAAAGCCACGCCTCTTCTCTATTATAACGGCCGTGTAGGGCGGCCGGCTTAGGGGGGTTCACTCAGGAGCCCGGTGCCAAAGCCAGGCTACTTACCTTTATCATCGGAAATTCGCGACCCAGACTTCGGGCTTTTCCCGGTTTCTTTGCTTTTTGTCTCCCCCGCCGAGCCGCTGGTCGTGTCAGACGTGCCGGTTTTTCCAGATTCGCCGGTTGCCGGTTTCTTGTCATCAGCCTTGGCACTGCTCTTTTCCTTGTCCGCCTTGGCTGCTTCCTTGTAGGAATCGCTGCGGTAGTCTGTTTCGTAAAAGCCGCTGCCCTTGAAAATCACGCCGGACCCGGTGCCGAACAGGCGGCGCAGCTTTTTCTTGCCGCACTTGGGGCACTTGGTCAATAGCGGCTCTGAAAAGGATTGATATTCTTCGAATTGATGGTTGCAGGCATCGCAGTGGTAATCGTAAGTCGGCATGAATCGTCCTCGCCAATCGCCAAAACGGCACACGGCGTGTGCCCGCTACTTTGCTTCCCCCGGCGCCTGCGACACCACCACCTTGGCGGGGCGCAACACCCGGTCATTGTGCATATAGCCGTGCTCGGCGACGAGCAGCACCGTATTGGGCGGTTTGTCGGCAGTCGGCTGCTGAGCCAATGCCTGATGGCGGTTGGCGTCGAACGGCTGGCCCTCGGCCTCGATGCGCTTCACACTGTAGCGCTTGAGCAAATCGAAGAACTGCTGCTGCACCAGGGCCACACCCTGCACCAGGGGGCCCTTTTCGCCGGCTTGCTTGGCGGCCGCGGTGGCACGCTCCAGATTGTCCAGGACCGGCAAAATGTCCAGCACGAACTGACCGGTCATGTACTGTCGCTCTTGGTCCCGTTCACGTTGGTTGCGTTTCTGGTAATTCTCAAACTCGGCGCGGGTGCGCTGCGCCAACTGGAGGTACTGGTCCCGCTCCGCCGCCTGCTTGCGCAACGATTCCAGATTCTCCACGGAACCCGCGCCGCGGCGGATGGATCCTGGTCGTAAACCGAGGGTTGAGCGCCCGGAGCGGTATTCGCGTCACTCACGGTAATGCCTCCTCTTTATGTTTTTTTCGTTTCCGGTTTGGCCTCACTGCCGTCGCCGCCCAGCACGCTGCGAATTTTGTCGAAGAACGTCTTGCGGTGCGGCGAGACGTGCTTCTTGTCAATTTCCGCCAGCTCGCGCAGCAGCTCTTCCTGACGCTTGGTCAGGTGCGTCGGCGTTTCCACCAGCAGCACCGCGATCAAATTGCCGCGCCGGCCCGACCGCCTGTTGACCATGCCCTTGCCGCCGATGCGGATGGTCTCATGGCTTTGGTGGCCGCGTTTGAGTTCGTAACTAACGGTGCCGTCCAGCGTCGGCACCTCAATCGGCCCGCCCAACGCGGCCTGGCTGAAACTAATCGGCACCTGGCATATCAAATGGTCGCCGTCGCGCTGGAACAGCGGATGCTGCGGGATGCGTATGTCAAAATAGAGGTCGCCACGCGGGCGCCAGCCTCACCGGCGTTGCCTTCGCCGCGCAAAGGCGGCAGCTGCCTGTTGCCAACGTCCACGCCCGCGGGCACGGTCACTTGCACCGTCCGCTGAGTTTTGATCCTGGCCCGGCCCTTGCAGCTTGAGCAGAGGTCGGTGATGATCCAACCTCGCCCGCCGCAACCGCGACAGGTTTGCTGAATGCGAAAGAATCCCTGACTCATCATCACAGCGCCGCGGCCGTCGCAATGACGGCAGCGCGACGGATTCGATCCCGGCTTGGCGCCGCTGCCATGGCATTCATTGCACGATTCTTCGCGAGGATAGGTTATCGTCTTGGTGCAGCCACGGTAGGCTTCCGCCAAGGTGACCTCCAAGGCATACACAAGATCCTCGCCGCGCTGAGGGCCTCGCTGCCCTCCCCGGTCGCCAAAGATCCCACCCAGCAGATCGCCGAACATGTCGAAGATCGACTGCCCGCTGCTGAAATCCGGCATCTGCACGCCTTGCAAGCCCGCATGCCCGTAACGGTCGTAGCGGGCCCTTTTCTCCGTGTCGCTGAGAACGTCATAGGCCTCGGCGGCTTCCTTGAAATGGACAGCCGCCGACTCATCGCCCGAATTGCGGTCGGGATGGTACTTCATCGCCAGCACGCGGTAAGCGCGTTTCAATTCGTCGCTGCCCGCATCCTTGCTGACCCCGAGGACTTCGTAGTAGTCCCGCTTGCTGGTCATTACCGAATCGCTCCCGCCACCTTGTTCTTCGGCTCCTCCTCGTCGATCTTGGTGATCATCACCTCGGTCGTGAGCATCAGGCCGGCGATGCTGGCGGCGTTTTGCAGGGCCGAGCGCGTCACCTTGGTCGGGTCGATGATGCCGGCCTTGAACATGTCGACGTATTCGCCGGTATTGGCATCGTAGCCGATGTTGGCGATTCTTTTGCTGCGCGAACTTCGTCGGCGACGACCGCGCCGTCGACGCCGCAGTTCTCGGCGATGGTGCGGATCGGCTTCTCCAGGGCGCGGCCAACGATCTCGGCGCCGATCTTCTCGTCGCCCTTGAGCTTCTCGGCCAGCTTCTCGACGGCGTCGATGGCAGCGGATGCAGGCCACGCCGCCGCCGGGCAGATGCCCTCGGCCACCGCCGCCCGGGTGGCGTGCAGGGCGTCCTCCACGCGGGCCTTCTTCTGCTTCATCTCGGCCTCGGTCGCCGCGCCGACGCGGATGATCGCCACGCCGCCGGTCAGCTTGGCCAGCCGTTCGCTGAACTTCTCCTTGTCGTATTCGCTTTCGGTCTGCGTCGATCTGGGTGCGGATCTGCTCGATGCGCTTCTGGATGTCGGCCTTCTTGCCGGCGCCGTTGACGATCGTGCAGCTTTCCTTCTCGACGCGGATCTTCTTGGCCTGGCCCAGCTGCTCGAGCGTCGACGTTCTCCAGCTTCAGGCCCAGGTCTTCGCTGATGAACTTGCCGCCGGTCAGGACGGCGATGTCGCCGAGCATGGCCTTGCGGCGATCGCCGAAGCCGGGGGCCTTGACCGCGCAGACGTTGAGCACGCCGCGCAGCTTGTTGACCACCAGCGCCGCCAGGGCCTCGCTCTCGACGTCCTCGGCGATGATCAGCAGCGGCTTGCCGGCCTGGGCGACCTTCTCCAGCAGCGGCATCATGTCGCGGACGTTGGAGAGCTTCTTCTCGTGGATCAGGATGTAGCGGGTCTTCCAGCTCGGCACTTCATCTCCTGGACGTTGGTGACGAAGTAGGGCGAAATGTAGCCCTTGTCGAACTGCATGCCTTCGACGAACTCGAGCGTCGTCTCGGAGGTCTTGCCTTCCTCGACGGTGATGACGCCGTCCTTGCCGACCTTCTCGAAGGCGTCGGCCATCAGCTTGCCGATCGTCGGGTCGTTGTTGGCGCTGATGCTGGCGACCTGGGCCATCTCTTCCTTGCTTGGTCAGCTGCTTGGACATGCTGTCCAGATGGGCTCGACGGCCGCGTCGACGGCCTTGTCGATGCCGCGCTTGACGGCCATCGGGTTGGCGCCGGCGGTGATGTTGCGCAGGCCTTCCTGATAGATCGCCAGGGCCAGGACGGTGGCGGTGGTGGTGCCGTCGCCGGCCACGTCGCTGGTCTTCTGGGCGACCTCGTTGACCAGCTTGGCGCCCATGTTCTCGAACGGGTCGGCCAGCTCGATTTCCTTGCTGACGGTGACGCCGTCCTTGGTGACGGTCGGGCCGCCGAAGGACTTGTCGAGGATGACGTTGCGCCCGGTCGGCCCCAGGGTGACGCCGACGGCGTTGGCCAGCTTCTCGGCGCCGGCGAGCAGCTTCTTGCGGGCCTCGTCGGTGTAGAGCAGTTGCTTTGCCATGTTTGCGATTCACTCCTGAATGTGCTTAGACGAGTTGCATGCTTGCGATTTCGTAGCCGCAGGCTTGCCAGGCCTGCGGCTTGACGTCGTTTACTTCATCGATCTTGGCCAGGATGTCGGTCTCGCGCAGGATCTTGACTTCCTTGCCGTCGACTTCGATGTCGTTGCCGGAGTACTTGCCGTAGATCACTTCGTCGCCCTTGGCCACGCGACAGCGGCCGCGCTCGCCGCTGTCGAGCAGCTTGCCGGGGCCGACCGCCAGGACGCGGCCGCGCTGCGGCTTTTGCTTGGCCGTGTCGGGCAGCAAGATGCCGCCGGCCGTCTTCTCCTCGGCTTCCAGCGGTTCGACCACCACGCGATCATCCAGAGGACGGACCTTCGCAGATTAGCTTCTTTGTCTTTCGCCATTGCTGGTATTCCTTTTGTCTTGAATTTAGCCGCGATCCGCAGGACCGCGCGGCCCTGGGGACCGCGGCCAACGTCACGTTACATTCCCATGTCACCCATGCCGCCCATGCCGCCCATTCCTCCCATGCCACCCATTCCGCCCATGCCTCCGCCCATGCCACCCATGCCGCCCATGCCGTCCATGCCGTGGTGGTCGTCGTGGTGATCGTCCTTCTTGCCCTTCTCGGGGATGTCGGCGACCAGCGATTCGGTGGTCAGCAGCAGGCAGGCGACGCTGGCGGCGTTCTGCAGGGCGCTGCGGGTGACCTTGACCGGGTCGACGATGCCGGCCTTGCGCAGGTCGCCGTACTCGCCGTTGTCGGCGTCGTAGCCGTAGTTCTTTTCCTTGCTCTTGCGGATCGTGTTGACGACGACCGCGCCGTCCAGGCCGGCGTTTTCGGCGATCAGCCGGCACGGCATATCGAGCACGTTGCGCAGGCAGCGTGACGCCGATGCCCTTCGTCGCCCTCGAGCGTCGAACTTGTCGAGCACCTTGCGGGCCTGCAGCAGGGCCACGCCGCCGCCGGGGACGATGCCTTCGGCCATGGCGGCCCGGGTGGCGTGCAGGGCGTCTTCGTACAGGGCCTTGCGTTCCTTCATTTCGGTTTCGGTGGCGGCCCCGACCTTGATCTGGGCCACGCCGCCGGCCAGCTTGGCCAGCCGTTCCTGCAGCTTTTCGCGGTCGTATTCGCTGTCGGTGTTCTCGATCTCGCGGCGGATCAGCTCGCACCGGCCGTCGATCGGCCTTCTTGTCGCCGGCGCCTTCGGTGATGGTCGTGTTCTCGGCGTCGATCTTGACCTTCTTGGCCCGGCCCAGGTCGGTGAGCTTGACGTTCTCGAGCTGGATGCCCAGGTCCTTGAAGATGGCCTTGCCGCCGGTCAGCGCGGCGATGTCTTCCAGCATGGCCTTGCGGCGATCGCCGTAGCCGGGGGCCTTGACGGCGCAGACCTGCAGGATGCCCTTGAGCTTGTTGACCACCAGCGTGGCCAGGGCTTCGCCTTCGACGTCCTCGGCGATGATGAGCAGCGGCTCCTTCTTCTTGGAGATGGTCTCGAGCAGCGGCATCAGGTTCTTGGCGGTGGTGATCTTCTCTTCGTAGATGAGGATGTAGGGGTTTTCCAGCTCGACGATGACCGATTCCTGGTTGGTGACGAAGTGCGGCGACAGGTAGCCGCGATCGAACTGCATGCCCTGGACGACCACGACCTCGGTCTCGGCTGTCTTGCCTTCCTCGACGGTGATGACGCCGTTGGAGGCGCCGACCTTCTTCATGGCCTCGGCCAGCTTCTTGCCGATCTCGGGGTTGTTGTTGGCGGCGATGGTGGCGACCTCGGTGATTTCCTTCTCGTCCTTGTCGTCGATCTTCTCGGCCAGGCGGTGCAGCTCCTCGACGACGCTTGTCGACGGCTTTCTGGATGCCGCGGGTCAGGGCCATCGGATCGGCGCCGGCGGCGATCATCTTCAGGCCTTCGCGATAGATCGCCTCGGCCAGGACGGTGGCGGTGGTGGTGCCGTCGCCGGCCACGTCGCTGGTCTTGCTGGCGGCTTCCTTGACGAGCTGGGCGCCCATGTTTTCGTAGGGGTCACTGCAGCTCGATGTCCTCGGCGACGGTGACGCCGTCCTTGGTCACGTTCGGGCTGCCCCAGCCCTTGTCGAGCACGGCATTGCGGCCGCGGGGCCCCAGGGTGCTGCGAACCGCCCGGGCCAGCTTGCTGACGCCGGCCAGCAGCTTCTGCCGGGCCTCGTCGCTGTAAGCCAGTTGCTTTGCTGCCATCCAGCATCTCCTTTCGTTGCCATCATTCCCCGGACTCAAAACTGAATCGGAGGGTGTTGTTTCGTTCCTACGGCTAACCCTTTTCCACCTTAGGCGACGGACGAGGGGCCAGGGAGTCTCTCCCCGAGTTTTCCTCATAGAGTAGCAACCATTGTGCCATCCAACCCATGATATTTAACTACTTTGATTGCAACAGGTTAAGGCGTAGCGCCCACAGCTGCCGGGCAGGATGGTTCTGCCAAACTGGCAGTTGGCGTGCAAGCCACGGCCAAAAATGTCAAGGAGGTCCCGCCTACCGGGCGGGACCTTGGCATTCCTAGACCAAGACCATTCCAGACCTCTCCAGATCCCGTCCGGCAGGCGGGACCTACTACAAATCTGGCGAAATGCGCCAGGCAAGGGCTTTCGCTTGGCCCCGCTCTTGGTAGAATATGACCTTTGCGAGGGCATTAGACTGCGGCGACTCCTGCGGACCAATCCGAAGGACACGCCCAACCCTGGGAGATTGCGCATGCGTTCACGACCCGCACTGTTCGGTATTGGCGTTCCAGCGGCACTTATCCTCATTGCGAGCGCCTTCGGCCAGCAACGGCCGGAGGACGTGAAGCCGGATCGAGCCGCGCTGCCCGTCCTGGCCCGCAATGACAAAATCGTTGAACAATCGTTTCCTCCCAACGGCGTGATGGAAACGGCCTGGAAGGTCGAGTGGGACACCGTGATGCGCAACGGCCTGGTCATCAAAAACGCCTGGTTCAAACGCGGACCGGAGCATGATTGGATGCAGGTGCTCGGCGACGCCCGCGTGGCCGAGCTCTTCGTCCCTTATCATCAGGGCACGCCGCGTTTCTGGGACGTCACCCAATATCAGTTCCAGCTGACCAGGTTGACCGCCGCCGATGCCGGGCCGTTCGGCAAACTCCACATCAGCAACAACGGCTCGGTCACGATCCCCTGCGTGGTCGAGGAGGTCAAGGATCGCGGCGTCATCTGGAAGGACAACTTCGGCGTGCGCCGCGGCCATACCATGCTGCTTTGGGCCTGCATCGACGCGGCCAATTATCGCTATCTCGTCGAATATGGCTTCCAGGACGACGGCTGCATCACCTTCCGCGTCGGCGCCACCGGCCACAATCTGGGCAGCTCGGAATTCGTGCCGCACGTGCATAACACCTATTGGCGCATCGACGTCAACCTCGACGGCCCCGACCACAACACCGTGCAGATGTGTGAACGCGAGGAACCGCTGCAATCCGGCAAGGGCAAGGCCAAGGTCACCCACAACCTGTTCAACGACGGCCGCGAAGGCGGAATCGACTGGGACCCCGCGAAATTCAGCATGCTGCGGGTCATCAACACGCAGAAGAAAAACGTGCGTGATAAGAACTATGCCTACGACCTGATGCCGGCCCGGATGGGCAATTCGCGGCACTACAACGACAAGGAAGAATGCACCCTGCACGATTTCTGGGTCACCAAGGCCAACCCCAACGAAATGAAATATCGCGACCTGCCCAAGTATTGCAACGACGAATCAATCGACGACACCGACGTTGTCATCTGGTACGGTGTGCCGATGTTCCACGAGCCGCGTTCCGAAGACGGCGCCTTCATCAACGGCAGATTCGTGGGCTGCACGCACGTTGGCTGGTCGAGTTTCATGTTGCGGCCGAGCAATATCTATGATCGGACGCCGCTTTACCCTTATGACGATGTGCTCAAGCAACAGGGCAACAATGCCTTCAAGGGCAAGGGAAAAGGCAAGGATAAAGGCGCTGACAAGGACAAAGGCGCCGACAAGGACAAGAAGGATAAGGACAAATAAGGAAAATCGACACCAACCCGAAGCGCCGCGAGGGATACTGCTTAACCTCGCTTGCGTTTCGGGTTGGTGTGGCTACTCAATGGAGATCGTCATGCGCAAGAGCGTGCCACTGGCGGCAGTGGTTTTGGGAGCATGGTTATTGACGGCGCCAGGCGAGGGCGTTGACGGCGGTCAACCGCCCAGGGACGCCTCCATTCCGCGGACCGGCGAGGCTCAGCCTCCCAAGGACACCAGGCCGCCCTACGTGCATTCGGTGATCGTCTATTTCAAGAAGGAAACGCCGCCAGCCAAGGTGGAGGCCTGCATCGCCGATTGCCATAAAGTGCTTGCCAAAATCGCCTCCGTCAAAAGCCTCTGGGCCGGCAGACCAGCAGAGAAGGCGACAAAGGACCTGGCAGTCAAAGATTTCCAGGTCGGCCTGACCTTGCTCTTCGACAACTACGAAGGACTCAAAGCCTACGAGGACGATCCGGCCCATGTAAAGTTTGTCGAAACGTATCTGCCGGTTGTCGAGAAGATATTGGTTTACGATGTGCTGAATCAGGCCAAGTAGAGGCCAGCCATGCGTCCTCGCACCTTGGTTATTGTCGGTGTCGTCATGTTTGTGGGGGCAGTGGTGCTGCGCTTCCTGGTGGTTCAATTCGGCTTGCTGCCCGTCTCCGAAGAAGTGGTCTTGAAGAAAGCGGTTGCCCTCAAAGTGACGTTTTTCGATTCCACTCTAGTTCCCGTTGGCAATGGCAAAGCGAAAGCATTCGCCAACCCCAGAAAATCTGTTTGGATCGATGATCCCGCCGAAGTCAGCGAGGCTTTGGCCGCTTTGCACATGAAAGCTGATGGCGAGGATGCACGATACGGCAGCCGGGTTGGATTTGGCGCCGGGCAGTTCCAAATCCAAATCCGCACATCGAAATCGAGTTCAAGTTCAATGAGAAGCAGTCGCGCACGCACTCCTTTGAAGGCAGCAACGCAGTCAGGTTGGACGGCTACTTTGTCGATCGCGAGTTTCGCAATGTGATCCGCGAGATTGTGAAAAGGCATGTGGGGCATGACTTCGATGACCCACGCCAAGATTGGGACGCCATTAACGGCGACATGAAGAAATAGCAAAGCCGAGAGAAATCACCAATGAATGAGCAACAAACGCCGCAACCGACACCAACAGCGCCAACTCCAGCACCTCCGGCTGCCGCGGCCTTAGCGCCGCCGAAGCAACCACGCCACGGCGGCGGCGAGCGTCGGCCGGCAGACGGCAAACGGCGGCCGCCGGCCAAACCTGGCCCCGCGTTCGCCGTCACCGACGAGCTGGTCCTGCCCACGCCTCCCAAGCTGCGCGATCTCGACGCCGATATTGCCGCCGAGCTGGAAGCGACCATGGCGGGATTTTCCGAGCAAGAGCTGCTCACGCCGGAGCCCAAAAACGAGGCCGAGACGCCGCTCGAGCAGCGCCGCAAGAAATGCAAGGTCCACGCGATTCACGGGCCCGACGTGTTCATCGACGTTCCCGGAGGCCGCAGCCAGGGCGTCTTGCCGATGGATCAATTCCCGGACGGACCACCTGAAGTCGGCAGCGAGGTGGAATGCCAGATCGAGGGCTACGATCGCGCCAACGGTCTGCTGCTGCTGACGCGCTGGGCGCCGCCGTGCACGCCGACTGGTCGAGCATTGCCGAGGGCATGACCGTCGAGGCCCGCGTCACCGCAGTCAACAAGGGCGGCCTGGAAGTCGACGTCAACGGCATTCGTGGTTTCATGCCGATCAGCCTGATCGACATGTATCGCGTCGAAAACGCCGAGGGGTATCTCAACCAGAAGCTGCTGTGCATGGTCGTGGAAGTCGTGCCGTCGGAACGCAACCTGGTCGTCAGCCGGCGCAGCGTTTCTCGAGCGCGAGCGCGAGGAACAGCGCGAAAAGCTGTGGGCCGAAATCCAGGAAGGACAGGTGCGTGACGGCATCATCCGTTCCGTGCGCGATTTCGGCGCCTTCGTCGATCTCGGCGGCGCCGATGGTTTGCTGCACGTCAGCGAAATGACCTGGAACCGCGCTGCCGATCCGACGACCATTGTCCAGCCGGGCCAGGCGGTCAAGGTGGCCGTGCTCAAGGTCGATCGCGAGCTGCGCAAGATCAGCCTCAGCCTCAAGCAGTTGGAGGCCAGCCCATGGGAAGCGGTCGCGGAGAAATACCCCGCCACGACGGTACTGGTCGGCAAGGTGACGAAGATCATGGAGTTTGGCGCCTTTGTGGAGCTCGAACCAGGGCTGGAGGGTCTGGTGCACGTCTCGGAGCTGGCCCCGCATCGCGTGTGGCGCGTGGCCGACATCGTCAAGGAAGGCCAAGATGTCAAGGTCATGGTGCTCAGCGTCGACACCGACAAGCGGCGGATTTCGCTGTCACTGAAGGCCGCGCTGCCCAAGGCGGAGCCGAAAGTGGAAGATGAGGAAGAGGAAGAGGAAGTCGTGCTCCGACCGCCGCCGCCGCGAATCATACCCTTGCGGGGCGGCCTTGGCGATTGAGCTTGCACAAGCCAATCGCGACAACACGAAAGACGACAACACGAAATGTTCCTTCTCGAGCCGGGGCACACCGCCTGGGATTTGCATTTGCGCATATTCGGCGTGCCCGTGCGTGTCCATCCCATGTTTTGGCTGGTGGCGGCGATCATGGGATTTCAAAACCTTCAAGTCAGCGTTGCACTGTTCCTGGTGTGGATCGGCTGCATGTTTTTCTCGATTTTGATTCACGAACTCGGACACGTCTGCATGTTCCGTTTCTGCGGGACAACAGCGCATGTGGTCCTTTACGCTTTTGGCGGTTTGGCGGTTCCCCACGACCGCCTGTACAACCGCTGGAAACGCATCGCCGTGAGTTTGGCCGGGCCGTTTGCCGGCTTCCTCGTTGTAGCCGTTATTGCTGTCTATTTGGCTTTGACCAACTTGCAGGACCTGGAGGCGGTATTCCAAATCACTTTGAATATGGTTGGCATTCGGACACACCTAACTGCTCTTCCGCAAATGCATCCGCTGGTTATGGAGGCCATCTTCGACCTGGTGTGGATCAATTTCTTTTGGGGTCTGCTCAACCTTGTGCCCATCTATCCCGCTCGACGGCGGCCAGGTTAGCCGTGATTTCCTGCGACGGGCTGATGCCGGGAGGCAAAGGCATCCGCGTTTCTCTGGGGATTTCCCTGGTTCTGGCCGGCCTGCTCACCGTGCATAGCCTTGCCACAGCCAACGGCCATGATTTCATCCCTTTCCTGCCGGCCTTCGGCATGTTTGGCACGATCATGTTCGCCTCGCTCGCGCTGCAGAGCTTTCAGCTCCTTCAGCAGGAATCGAATCCGCCCTGGCGACGATATGATTGACTAGCGCTTATTTCTTGGCGACGCCAAAAGGCTGGCCAGTTTCTCCTGGAGTTGATCCTCCGCGGCGGTGGACCATGAGTATGTCGGCTGGCCCGCGAAACCGCCTTCGGTGTTGAAGGACGCTACCGGCGCCGCCGTCAGCGGCAGCGAACCGAGCAAGCGCGAACCGGCACGCAGCTCAAAAGCGGTCATGGCCTGGACATCGAGGGCGTCGAGAGTGCCGGGCACGAACGGCGCCGGGCCATCCGTCACCAAAAGCTCCTGTTCGAGCAGCACCGCGGATTGGGCACCTCCTGAAAGCTGTGCTGACACGGCCAGCGGGCACAACCCCGCCATGCCCGCTTCGCTGCTGCTCACCAAGAAACACGGACCAATGCGCGCAACGGCAGGCTCCTCCTGCGCCGGCATTTTCCTGGCCACACGAACTTCGCCCGTCAACATTTGCACCACCAGGCGTGTGTCCGAAATCCGCAGCGACTTGACGAACCTGGTTTTAGAAATCGCCTTGATCCGCTGCGACGCCAGCACCATACCGTCAATCTTCCACGACGCGATGTAGACGCCGGCTTTTTTCGGCAGAGTCCTGGGGCAAACCGTCAACAGCGCCTGCTTGCCTTTGAGCTGCGAATTGGACAGCCGCACCGGGAATTGCTCGCCCTCGGCCTCGCCCTCGCCCTCGCCCTCGGCGCCGCCAGTCGATGTGGAAGTTGAGATCCACAAGCGGCGCCAGGCTCGTTGGGCTGGTCAACACGGCACTGGCGAACAATCCCCGGCACTGCGAAATCACAAAGGCTTGACAGGCCACGGCCTGGTCGCGCAAACGGACCGCCAGCGTCGCATGCTCCAGACGAAGCTGCTTGACGAAATCCTCGCGTTGGACAATCGGCAGCGTCATCTCGCCGAGCCGATGATGCCGCCAAACCACCTCGGCGTTGGAAGTGTGGCTGGGCGGCGGCAGGCGAAAAAACAGACGGTAACGCTGCTGGGCCTCATCGCGATGAAGGCTGTCCAGCGGCACGGGCTCGCGGCCGGGGATTCGTAAAAGGAATTCATCCTTGCGCCGAATCGCCGCGCCCGGCAAGCGCGCCAGACACTCGACGACTACGGCGTCGGCGTTCCAGGGGATGGGCTGGTTGTCGACGACCAGGCCACCTTTTTCATAGCTGTGGTGCATGTTAGGATAATCGGCCCAGGGCTTGATCCAGGGCAGCATCCAATTCCTCGGGCGTCGCTCCCGTGGTGTCGGCACGCGGACGGCAGATCAAGCAGTCGTCCAGGCGCGGAATGCGAAACTTAAACGGTCGATACGCCTCGTCAAACACATCCGGCACGCGCTGCAGTGTCAGCAATAAACTGGTGAAGCCCGGCGACCAACTGGTGCCATGGGTCAGCAAATCGAGCGTCACCAGAGCGTGCAGCGACGCGATGGCATGAATCGACGCCATGCTGGCGGGAATCGTCGTCTCATGGACCGCACCGCCCGGTTGCGAGTAATCGGGCGCCGGCGGCTTGTCAACCGCCACCGTGCGCTTGAGATGGCTCGCCACACAGCCGTAGCACGGGCCGCCGGGGACGAACCAATGGACGAACCCGCCGATGCCGCCGCTCAGCACCTCGCCCAGCGTCCAGGGCTTGGCAAAACGCCGCATCAAGCCGTCCCAATGAAATTTGGCCGGCTCATTGTCCACGGCACATACGCCGATGTCCGCCGACTGGACAGCTTCCTCAATGGCAGCTTGCGCGTCCGCGGCCAGCAGATCGAATTCGAGCAACTGGATTTCCAGATCGGCCCGGCGATCCTTGAGCCAGCGTGCTGCGAGCTTCGCCTTGGTCTCGCCGATTGCGCAGGCGGGAAACAGGTGTCTTTCGACATTATGTGGTTTGTAGACATCTGGTTCGATGAGCGTCACGCGGGTCAGGCGAGTATCGCGGCTGAGCATGTCCAAAACCGGCATGCCGCCGCTGCCTGCTCCGACCTGAATCAGATGTGTCATGCAACGTCACCTCGCGTCGGGCAACGGCCATTCCCCGGTGTCGCGCCAGACTTCGTAACAGGCCAACCAGCGCCAGGCCGCCTGGACCGCGAAGATGCAGGTAAACTTCGCCGGGTCCCAACGGCTGGTGTGCCGGGTGCTGCCCTGACGCCACATGCAAAGGGTTTGGCCTTCCAGCAGGTGGGGACAATGCGTCAGCGGCGTCACCACACGCGTCTCCGGCGGCACGACGGGATAGCTGGCCACCAGCCGCGTTTCCAGTTGGTAGACGTTGTGCATCGGCTTGAGCCGGTAGCGCAGCACCAGCGTGCTTCCCAGCTTCACGAGCTGGATTTTGAAATCGCCGTCCCGGTCTTCGTTGTAACGCTCAATGACCGGGATTTCCACGCTCAGCAACCGACGCTTACCGGCTTCGCTATCGAGCAAACCCATGCCGTATTCTCCGGTAGGCCCTGCTAAGTAGGTCCCGCCTGCCGGGCGGGACCTTCGATTCTCGCCAAAGTTTGTCATTGCTCAGGTCCGGCTCGGCAAGCCGGACCTACTTAATAATGACACGGCACCGATTTGATGGCCGAGATCACCTCATCGTCGGTGACCTCCTCGGCGGTGCCGGCGAAGGAGGTGGTGCGGCGATCCATGAGAATCGCCATGTCGCCGTCGGCGTTGCCGCGCAGGGCGTTGACAAGCTGACGCCGTTCGGTGTCGTTTAATGGTCGGAAATCCATCGACGTTCTCCCTTCAAAGCAAGGTGACAAATGGTTCGTTGATCTAAGGGCCTGTGGCAAAAAAAGGGACAGTCCCTTTGACAGGCCTCGCTTTGCCGAAAATCTGAAGCCTGTGAGAGGGACTGTCCCCTTTTTTGCCACAGGCCCTAACTCTGTCCCGCCAATTCCGCCAGGACCAGATAGACTCCGCGGTCCAGCGGAGCATCCGGCGCTTCGACGGCGAAAAACTCCTGCTCGCGTTGCCAGTAATAGTCCGCCGCTCCTCCTTCGAGCACAATCCTCAAGGCGGCGCCTGGCTGGGCCAGCTTTAGCTGCACGGCCAGTGCTGGCCCATGCCTTCCCGGCACGATTTCGAACGACACTCCCGCCTGCTGCAGGCAGAGGCGTTCCAGCGGTTGGGCGAATTCCTCGATGGTCTTCCAAATCCCGTGGATTGGCAAGGCCAAATCCGCTCCTGGCGCCAACAAAACCTCCAGCGGGCGATATTGCCGGTCCGCGGCGCCAAGAGCATACCACGACATCAACAGCTCGCCTTGCGCCTGCATGTGCGGCTGGGCCCTACCGTCGTTCGCGATGCCGTCGGCCGTGCCGATGCCGAAAATTCCTTCGCCGCCGCGCAATTGGCCGACCCATTGGCTGTCGCCCTGGAAATCGCCGCTGCTGGGCTGGCGGAAACTGCCCGGATGCGTGTGGACGACGCCAAGCATCCGCAGACGTTTGTCGCTCTGGCGGACGATGCGTGAAGCCACCGCCTGGGCCGTGCTGTCAAACTGCACGTGGGCGACGCCGGCGCTGCGTTGGCCGCCGGCAGGCAAGGTCGCCATCACGACGGCGTGATCCGCTTCACGAATCCCCAGCAGCACCCAGCCGATTTCCTCTTCGCCACGAAGTCCCGCGCGGTGGTCGGCATATTCCTGAAAAAGCGTTCGGCTCACCTCGTCTGCCAGCACCACATTCCGCAGACGTTGAAAACTGGGGGCCGGCGGCAATCCAGGCAAATGGCCCGCTGTCGGATGTTTGCGAAAGAGGGCGCGGTTGACAGTCGCAAAAAGCCGGCTCGCCGTGCTGCGGAGGCCGTCAAACATAGCCTGGCTTGCCTCCTCGCGTTCCCGACCGCCGGGCCGCCAAAAACGATTCCTTCGTTGTCTTCGCTTCCATCATACGGCACAGGGAAAGGGGAGTCAAAAGCGAAGTAGGTCCCGCCTGCCGGGCGGGACCTGTCCGCCGTGCTGTGCTTGAGGAGCCATTCCTAGCGCAGCAATTCGGTTATAATAAAACCAGCCATGAAAGCGAGGTGAACGATGAAGGCGCGTGAGTCGCCCTACACTCGCATGGAGGGTGAATGATAAATCTGGAGACCAACCTGCTGGCGGGCCTAACCGAAGCAGCCGAGTTCCAATGCGCCGTTGCGTCGCAGCATCGCAGAGGAACCGCAAGGTGGGAAGTGTTGATCTTGGTGGTGGTCTTGCTCACAGTGGTCGGGCTCCTAGCACCGTCAGTTCAAAGGGTCCGCGAAAGCGCCGCCCGCACCGCAACCGAGAACAACCTGCACCAATGTTGCAATTGTGCCCTACTTTGCAGCGACCAGTTCGGGAAGCTCCCGCCTTACTTCGGCATCTATGGGCCCAAGACGATACCGTTTACTTTCCACGTTCACTTACTGGCCTTCTTGGACTCGAGTCCGCTTTACGCCGACCCCGTGCCAACTGCGGTGGTAGGAACATATCTATCCACGATGGATCGCACCTGGACCAACAACGGTGCCAATGCCTGCAACTTTCCAGTCAATATCCGCCTTTTTCACCTCCAAGGAGGAACAGGCGCCTTGAGCAGCGCGGACGACAAAAACCTCATTTATCCCAAAATGCCCGACACGTTCCCTGACGGCGCGTCTTGTACGCTGATGTTTTCAACCAAGTACATGAATTGTGGCAACGGCGGTTCCCTGTGGCCGGACCCCGGCAACAACGGCCCCAACTCCTTGACTGCCGCGACCTTTGGCAAGAGCATGGATTCTTGGCAAGCAGCACCTTCACAGGCAAATTGCGATCCCAGCACAGGGACCGCACAGAGCTTCACTCCTCAATCCATTCAGGTCGGTATGTGTGACGCCTCTGTGAGGTCGGTTTCGGTGGGGATCAGCCCAGCTACATGGTTAGCCGTGCATACGCCAGGTGGTTCCGATATCGTTGGTAAGGATTGGGACTAGTAATTGTGAAAATGAAGGTCGGTTTAGACTGGATCAACAGAGGGAAACTGCTGTGGACCAGATACAGACGCGCCGCGGAATCTCACGCGCCAGCTTCTTGATGGTGGTTGGAATGGCGGGCACAGCCCTGTGTCTGCTCGTGCCCGCCGTCCTTTGGCTCCGAGAGCACGCCCCCCGACACGGTAGGATTCACAATTTGTCCTCTTGCGCGAAGGCGGTTCACATCGCCGATGACCAATTCAAAACGATGCCGCCGTACTATGGCGCGTTCAGTGCCAAGCGTCCACCAGATTCTAACTTGCAATTCCACGTGCATCTGCTGCCATTCATTGGCGAGCAAAACCTATACGACGTTCCGTTAACTTCGGGCATCGTCAGCACTTATCTTTCCACCTTGGACACGACCGTGAGTTCCAATGGAGCTAACGGCTGCAATTATCCTGTAAATTTTCGGTTGTTCTACACGCAAGGGGGCCTCGGAGCACTCGCGACTAACCCCGACGCCCTTGTCTATCCCCGCCTGCGAGACAGCTTCCCGGATGGTAAATCAAACACTTTGCTCTTCGCCACCAAGTACATGAATTGCGGCAGGAACGGCGGGTCGCTTTGGCTGGACCCAGGGAAAAACGCGCCCGATTCGCCCACGGCCGCCACCTTCGGCGCGAGCATGGCACTTTGGCAGGCAGCCCCTACGCTGGCGGATTGCGATCCCCTTGCCGGCACAGCCGTCAGCTTTACGAAAAAGACGATCCAGGTGGCATTGTGCGATGCCAGTGTGCGAACGGTGTCGTTGGGGATCAGCCAGGCGACCTGGCAAGCGGCACACACGCCTGGTGCCAACGATCGGCTTGGAGGTGATTGGGAGGATTGACGACGAGGTCGGGCGGTGAAATTGTTCGATCTCGCCTACTCTCAGTCATTGCCGCGACCCCTGCCGGCTTGTCCGGCAGGTGAAGAAGTTCGGTGGCTAACTCAACTGTCCTGACGATTTTCTTCGGCCCCTGCCGGCTTGTCCGGCAGGGGAAGAAGTTCAGAGCGGACAACCACTGGGTGTGTGGCGAGCCCTGATCAAGCCAACGAACTGCTTCACCTGCCGGTCAAGCCGGCAGGGGTCGAAGAGAGGATGCGGCTTTGCTGTTAGCCTGCGAACTGCTTCACCTGCCGGACAAGCCGGCAGGGGTCGAAATGCGCGCGGTTGACTTCAAACAATCTGCTCAATCACCCGCCCATGCACCAATGTCAACCGTTCGCGACGGCCGAGATGCGGGTAGCTGAGTTCGTCCTGGTCGAGACCAAGCTGGTGCAAGATCGTGGTGTGGATGTCGCGGAAGTGGCAGCGGTCCTTGACGGCGTGCAGGCCGATGTCGTCGGTGGCGCCCGACGACCTGGCCGCCCTTGATGCCGCCGCCCGCCATCCACATCGTGAAGCCCAGGTTGTGATGATCGCGGCCCTTGCCCGGCACTCCCGCCTGCGGGCCTCGGCTTCCGGCGAACGGCCGAATTCGCCGCCCCACAATAGCAGCGTACTCTCCAGCAGACCGCGCCGTTTCAGGTCCTGAATCAAGGCGGCGATCGGTTTATCAACCTTGGGCGCCATCCGGCAAGTGATTTTCCTCGATGTCGGTGTGAGCGTCCCATTGCAAGTTACCGGCGCCGCCGCCGGAGACGATCACCTGAAAGCGAACACCATGCTCGACCAGTCGGCGTGCCAGCAGGCAGCGGCGGCCATAATCGTCGGTCGGCTGCACGCCGACGCCATAGAGATCGAGCGTTTGCCGCGATTCCCCGGCGAGGTCGAAAAGCTCCGGCGCCTCGGTTTGCATGCGAAAAGCCAGTTCGTAGGCATTCATGCGCGCGGCAAACTCCGGGTCCTCGGCATTGCCGCCCGCCGCGTTCAGGTCGCGAATCAGTTGCAGCGTCCGCTCTCGCTCGGACATGGTGACGCCAGGGGGCAGGTCGAGATTGCGGACGGGCCGTGTGCCGCCGCGAAACATCGTCGGCTGATAGAGAGCCGGCAAAAAACCATTGCCGTACATCGGTTGGCCGGCTTCCAGAGCGCCGTCTGGGTCGGGCATCACGATGTAACCCGGCACCGATTGGCTTTCGGTGCCCAGCCCGTAGAGGATCCACGAACCCATGCTGGGATAGCCGGGAACAATCCGGCCGCTGAACAGCTCATACTGGGCGGCCGAGTGAACGACCATGTCGCCATAACACGACCGGATCACCGCGATGTCGTCGATGCACCTGGCCACGTGCGGGAACAGGTCCGATACTTCGATGCCGCTTTGGCCGTGCTTGCGAAACTGGCGGCGAGTGCCGAGCAGCCTGGCGTCGGGCCGGACGAATTGATAGCGGGCTTCGCCGAATTCCGCGGGCCTGGTTTCACCGTTGAGCCTGTTGAGGAGCGGTTTGGGATCGAAAGTTTCCAGGTGGCTGGGGCCGCCGCCCATGAAAAGGAAAATCACCGACTTGGCCGGCGGGTTGGGCATGTGCGGCGGCCTGGGCGCCAGGGGATTCGTCTGCGTGGCTTGCAGGCGTTGTTCGTGAGTGAGGGCGGCCAGTGCTAGCGAGCCGAAACCGCAATAGACGTTGCGGAGGAAGTTGCGCCGGGTTTGGGAGAGGCAGCAGTGCATGGCAAGTCTTTCTTCTACAAATCGTCCTCAGTGATTCGATCCTGCGTTGCCCGTCGAACGCGCAATACCTTTACAACATCGACCTCAACTTTGAACAAAACTCGCCAAACGCGCGACCGTTTGCCGAAAAGGAGTTCCCGCAATTCGATCCCCAAGTCGTGAGCTTCCTCAGCAAGGGGACAGCCGTCAGGATTTTCTTTCAGTGTTTTCACTTTCTCGAGCAGACGATCGTGCCAGTTGGCGGCAGCTTGCGGCGCGACCTGAGCAATCCTGGCGGCGGCCGCCTCAATATCGTCCACAGCCCGAGCCATAATGCGTACAACGTAGGGCATTGATTATTCGCGTTGAGGTGGGGGCAAGTTAAGCTTTCTTGCAATATCCTCCATGGCCTGCTCGAAAGGCTGGCTTCGGCCCTCCACGTCGTCGAGCAAGGCTTCCTTTATCGCGGCTATGGTCTCCAGCCGGTCCAGCTGCTTTTGGTCTCGTCGAAAGGCGGCGGCGTCTTGCACCACAACTTCGCCTTGGCCCTCCACATTTAACAACATGGGCTCCCCGCTTTTTCGCAATTTCTCAAGGAATGAAGCAGGATTGCTGGCGAAATTGCTCCAAGAATCTTGCGGTTGCACGACGTTTGACATCACCTTCTCCTTGGTATTTGGCTACTAGTATCCTAGCCAGCAAGCTGCTGATCCGCAATATGACGCCCGACTGTCATTGGACATAGACAAACGCATTCAGATTGAACAACGCCAGCGCATACTCCCGCAGCGATTGAGTGCGCAAAAACTCAATCCCCAGTGCCTTTTCGCGTGCATTGGGACTCCGCCCCGCAATCAGCAAATAGGCCAGATTCACCTGTTTGTCCACGTCCACCCCTGCCTCGCGCCTCAAGCGCTCGGCAAGCGCTTCCGCGAACTGATTCGAGCTCTTGCCGTTGAGCAGCTCCAATGCTTGCAAGGAATGCGTGCTGGTTTCACGTCGGGAACAGCTCGTCAACGCATCGGGCTGATCGAAAGCCTCGGCGAACGGCAGGCGCAGATTGCGTTTGACCAGCAAATAGATAGAGCGGCGGTTGTGCTCCTTGGGGTCGGCGGTCACTTCCCATTGTTTCTTGTCGAAAAGCTGATCGACCAAGTCTGAGTCCACCGGCAAGACAACGCTGGGCCCACCTGTCTTGGGATTGAGAATCCCGGCCGCCGCTAGCATGGCATCGCGCACCTCCTCGGCGTCGAGACGGCGCTGCGGGAAATGCCACAGCAGACGATTGGCCGGGTCCTTGTCCTTGGCCAACTTGGGGCTCTCAACCACGGACGATTGCCGATAGGTGCTGCTGAGCAGGATGAGGCGGTGCAATGGCTTGATGCGCCAACCACCGTCCACCAGCGTATTGGCCAGGTCGTCGAGCAACACCGGATGGCTTGGAGGTGAGCCGTTCACGCCGAAATCGTTGGCGGTCTCGACAATCCCTTTCCCGAAATGATACTGCCAGATCCGATTGACCATGACCCGCGCCGTGAGAGGATTGTCGGCCGCGCTGATCCATTTGGCCAAAATCGTTCGCGGGTTCGCGGTTTCCGGCGGCAATTCCGCGACGCTCGTGGGCACCAGCATCCCCAGCACGCGCGGGCCGACCTGCTTGCCCTTGCGTTCGGGATCGCCGCGTTTGAGCACATGGATCGCGTCACGGCTGGCGGGGTAATCGCGAACGCTGTTGATGACGGGTTCCGCCGGGCCTGCCTTGCCTTTGCCGGGGGTGGTCTTCTTGCCCCCGGCTTTCGGTTGGCCCTGTCCATCGACCGGAACGTCGTACTCATCCATGGCGGCCAGGAACGCTTGCATGCGGTAGTAGTCTTCGATGGGAATGGCATCATATTTGTGATCGTGGCAGCGAGCGCACCCGACGGTCAAACCCAGAAACGCCGGGCCGATGACGTCGGTGCGTTCGTTCAATATCTCCATGCGGCTGAAAGCGATGGCCTGGTTGCCAGCGTTGCGGCGGACCGGGCCCAGGCGATAAAAGCCCGTGGCAATGAGCGAGGTGGTGTCCTTATCGCTGATTTCGTCGCCGGCGAGCTGCTCAGTGAGAAAGCGGTCATAGGGCTTGTCATCGTTGAAGGATTGAATGACGTAATCGCGATAACGCCAAAGGCCGGGAAGGATGCGGTCATATTCGAAGCCTTCGCTCTCGGCAAAACGAACCACGTCCAGCCAGTGCCGGCCCCAGCGCTCACCGTAATGATGGCTGGCGAGCAACCGATCAACGAGGCGCTCGTAAGCATCGGGCGCCGCATCGTTGGTGAATTGCTCGATATCAGCGGGCGACGGCGGCAGGCCGAGCAAGTCAAACGAAAGACGCCGGATGAGTGTCGGGCGGTCCGCTTCGGGAGCCGGACGCAGGCCTTTCTTTTGCAGTCCGGCGAGGATGAAGGCGTCAATCCGATTCGTGATCCATTGACGATCGGCCGCGGCGGTGAATTGGGGAACGGCCGGGTGGCTGCGGGCTTGCAGCGACCAATGCGGCGCTTGTGCGGCTTTGTCCCGCACCGCTGTCATGCCAATGGTTGTGCAGGCAATCAGGCTCACCAGTGTGAAGAACAATGCCTGACGCAAGGGATTTGCCTCCCAGCCCGACGGCACGACCAAGGACGAGGTTATGACTTGAGGATAATCGTACGGTGGGAGGTTGTCAAGGAATGCCATCACGAAAGCGCGAAAGACGAAAACACGAAAAAGACGGCATGAGTCATGGCAAGGTCCTGTCTTTTTTCGAGTTTTCCTTTTTCGTGCTTTCGTGATTCAGTTCCACGTGGTTGCCAGTGCTCCTTGGCTATCCGCCAATCCCGTTTGGTAGGCGCGCCTACCAGTGGGGTCGACCTGGTTAACCAAGGATAATGGTGTAAACGAAAGCCCTGACGATGCTTCACTGCCCACTGCTTGCAGGGTGATTGTCACCAGGCTGCCGCCCTGCGTGCTCTGAATTGGCGTCGTGCTGAAGAGGGTGATGCCGATTTCGCCCGTTTGGGGGTTGATCGCCACCTCTAGCTGCCAACCGCTGCCGGCGCTCGGAATCGTGCCCAGCCTGATATCCGCCGCCGTCACGCTAAAGAGTTGCGGATTGTAACGCAATGCCAAGGTCGCTTCCATCAAACCGCTGCTGCCGGCAGGCCGAGCCGTGTCGATGTTGACGGGCACGGTCACGGTGCCGTTGGCTGTCGTCGTCACAGTGGGACCCAAACTCAATGTCGGGTCGGGGCCTATCGCTGGAATGGTCAGTCCCGCCGGCGGCTGCGGAATCTGCGGCGCGGCAATGCCGGCGAGCAGACGATTCATCAAGGTGACGTCGCTTGAGTTGGTGGTGCCTGTGCCGCTCACATTGCCGATGATTGAAGGGTCGAGCTGCTCAAAAGCCGAAAAACCGCTGTCGATTCCGACCGCTATCTCGCTGATGAGCGCCGCATCCAAGGGGCTGAAACTGCCGGTGCCCGCGACGTCGCCGAGATAGGCCACGGCCTCGATGCCGTCGCTGTTTACCGCCGTGGTGGTGCCGTTGATGACGATGTTGCTCAAGTGCAAAAGCGATTTACTCTTGTAACTGCTGGCAGCGCTGTTGGGCACCTGGGCGAGGAGGTAGCCCACCGTGATGGTGCCGTTCAAAGGCGTGCTGCTCTGGAAGGCGAAGCTGGCCACGCCGCCCGTGTTGGACTGCAAGCTAAAGGTGCCAGAGGGGCCATTGAGGGTGCCGCTGATGTTTAGCAATGCGGGGTTATAGGTCAGGTTGAAGGTGATGTCGGTCAAGTTGGCGGCGCCGGTCAGCGTGATGGGGATGCCGCTGCCGGTATTGTTTGGCAGCAGGATGTTGGCGGCACTGTCCGGTCCGCTGGCGAAGTCGGGGATGCTCAGGACCACCGCGGGGGTCGGGGCCACGGTGAAAGTCGTGACGTAGTTGTTGCCGGGGTTGCCGCTATCGGTGCCATCGAGCTGGACGCCGCTCTGATCTTTGATGCCGCCAGGGCCGCTGACGAGGGTGACGGTGTAGGTGCCGGCCGCGAGCACACCGGACGTGGCGACGAAGGTGAACGAGGTGTCGGGCGGCGCTCCCGCGGCGGTGTTGAGCACCAGCGATCCGCGGACAACACGACCCGCACTGTTGGCGAGAACAACGTCATCCGGTGCCGAGTAAAGACTGATCGTGGTGGGATCGAATGGTTTGTCGAAAGTGACCGCGAAGCCGTTGGGTGTGGGCACCAGGCAATTGATTATCGAAGCGTGATTGAAGATTGATCGGCCAACTCTTGGCCGCGATTTACATGTAGCGGGCCGGCCCAACACTGGCCGCCAAACTGGCCTACTTGGTGGCCGCTGTTAACACGCAATACCCACTCGCCGTCGAAACACGCTTCGTCCTTCAGCTTGGCTTCGTCAAAAATGGCGTCATTTGGTCTTGGCCCGTTTCAGAACAACGTGCATGGGTAAAGTCGTAATTTTGCCTTGCATCTCGCCCCCACCACTTCGTGTTTCGCTCACTATTGCTGCGAATTCCCACCCGTCCGTCGCTAATTTATTCAAATCGGCCTCAATCTTGGCATTTTTGTCCTCGCCTTGGTCGAAGCGGTACCCCTGCACCTTGTACTCCCATTTTGAAGGTGCGACCTTTTCTTCTTTCTTATCCTGGGCGAGAGCCGGTCGCCACATCAGCCCTAAAGTGCCCGCACCACCAGCCAGTAGCAACACGGTAGCCATCACCATAGAAACGCGATTCATGACGGATGCTCCCTTCAACAGATTTGGTAACACGCCCCAACTGTTGGAAGGCGTGCAAAATGGCCCAGCTTCAGTCTAAGAACTACACCTTTGCAGGAGTTAGGCCACATAGTCGCACGAAACCAGGCCAAACTCTACTCTATTACGCCCCAGCCGTAATGGCGATCCGGCCACGATCTGAGCACGCCGCTCGCGTTCAAACATCACTTGCTGGGGATTGACGCAGACTACATAACGGCGATTCTCCACCCAGACCTCTTTTACTTTCAATGGTGCCGGGTCGGTGCCCTTCTTCCGCAGTTCGTTTGCCTTTTCTTTTCACTTCGCGGCTTTCGCCGCCTCCAACCTGATCTCGGCTTCGATGCGGTAGTAGACAGCCGGGTAGTAGTGTGCGGGAGGTATGGTATGGGCGTCGAAATTTGCCTTGCAGTTTTCCTCCACGGCCCTCAGTCTTTTCAAATGCTGCTGGTGCGCCTCAACAATTTCGGAGTTCTTCACGCGGACCTTCAACTCTGCTTCCAACAGCTTGCCTGACCACGGAAGCACGAAATCCAAAACGGAACGGCCCTCCTCAAAGTCCTTCCACCGGGCCTCCCAGGAATCCTGAGCTGCCTTCAACAATGCCAGGTCTCGGTCATGCGCTCCCTGTAGTTCTTCTATAGTTTTGAGCATCTCAATCGCCTTCTGCTTATCCTTATCTTGTCCAGCCTTCGTCTTGCCAGTTTTGTCCCCGCCCTGTTGCGTTTGCTTCTCCTGGGCCGCCAGCATATGCGCTGCACCACCGCCGACAGCGGCAACAACAAGCGCTACCGCCAAAAGCACCCCCGCGATTTTCACTTTGTTCCAAAACATAGCTTGCATCACTCCTTTGGCCAAGGTCAGTGCCGCGGCGGATAGGGCGCCTTCGGCCGTCCTGTTGCCCGCTGCCACCAGTGCGGCCGCTTGAATAGTTGAATGAACCAACTCGGCCGGCAGCGCCGCCTTGATGGCGCCTTCGGTCACCACCGTTGCCGAAATAACTTGAACACCACGAAGCAGTCGTTTGGCCAGCAAGGCCCTGGCCCGCGCGAGCCGGCTCGCCACGGTCCCTTCGGGCAAACTGAGTTGCCTTGCGGCCTGTTGGCGGGTTTTCCCTTCCAGGTCGCACGCCACAATGACGGCACGGTATGTCCGCGGCAGCCGGCTCAATTCCTCATCTAGCCGTGGCAGCCAATCATTTTGAGCTTCCGAGCATTCCATTACCGGCCTGGCCGCCGCCTGCTCAATTGCACAACGCTTTGCAGCAGCCGTCCTGGCTCTCAAAGCCGTATGCCTGGCAACGCCATGCAGCCAAGCGCCCACAGCGCTGCGTGACGCCAAGGCAGGAGCTTTGCGCCAGCACAAGAAAGACAGCCTGAAATGCGTCCTCGGCATCGGCGAAATTTCCCAGAACGCGGCGACAAACACCCAGCACCATCGATCCGTGGCGCCGTACCAGGATGGCAAACGCAGCCTGATCGCTTCGCGCCAGATACCGCTGGAGCAGTTGCCCATCGGTCAGGCTGCAGTCGTCCCTGGCAAACAGGGCTTGCAAGACGGGACCGATCGGCATTTGCGGTCGTTTAGCGGCCACGTTTCCCTCGCGGAATCGGAATGGTCAATCGCCTTCTATAATACAGTGCCTTGCAAAAGGCAGATTGATCCACCAGATTTTGCAAGTTTCTGGCGCAAGGATCGCGCCTCGTTGCCCATTAGGGCGCGCCGTGGTGGGTGAGTCGCACACGATTGTTCACACCTCGACGTACTGCGCCGCCGCTGATGGCTGTGGGACCGGCAGGCCGGCAAGCCGAAGCCCTTCAATGTGAAAGTCAATGGCTTCGGCAATCTCGCGCAATACTTCTTGCTGCGTTTGCCCAGTGGCCACGCAGCCCGGAAGGTCCGGCACATAGGCGCAGTAGTTGCTCTCGGCTTTTTCCACCACAACGGCGTACCTCATTGCGTCGGTCCTTTCAGGCCGGCTTGGCGCAAGACGCTTTGCAGCGTGCCAACCTTGAAATCGTCAGACGGCTTTCCTGGAACTGTCACCACGCCGGGCTTTGAAGGATGCTTGTATTGCCTGTGCGAGCCCCGTGTCCGATCCAGGAACCAGCCGTCGTCTTCCAGTAACTTGATCACATCCCGAACTTTCATCCTCAAAACCTAGAAAAATGCTTTCGCAAGATTGCTGTTGGTTTTTTCCCAGCCCCATTGTGGATGATATCAGTCCAGTTGTTCCCAGTAAACGCAAATCGCTCTGGAAGCAAACCCACTGCTCTCATTGGCTCATTTTCCAGGCAGGAAAGAAAAGATGTACCGATGAAAGTCAAGCGCTTTTGGTGGGAATTACAGTGAGGTGACGAGGATGATGGCTTTGAGTTTGGCCGTTAGCGTAGGCGCAGCGGTAGGTGAACTCCGTGTTGAGGAATGCCTCGGGTAAGCGCCCAACGGGAGTGTGTCATGAAGGACACCAAGATTTTGCAGCAACGGCCCGGGAGGGTCTGGTCCTCGCTAGGGGCTGGCAGGGACGGGTTCCTCTTCTCTGTTACGGGGCAGGCGGAAGGTTTCTGCCAGATGCAGGGCGGCGTCGTACAGCGCCAGGTGATGCACGGCAGCCCAAAGGTCGAGCACGTTGCCGTGAGCGCCGCACTGGCGTGGAAGCACTGGAAAATGTTCTTGCTCAGATTGGCCGAGAACGTGGGCTGCGGAACGGTTGTATCGCCGTGGATCGGGCAGGGTCCGCGGCGTTGGCGGCCGCGGCCACGCAGCTTGCCGAGCAGTCCCAGATGCTCAAGCACCTGCTCCATGGTCACTTGCTGACGCAGAAAGGCGAAGTCCACCTTGGGACGCTTGTTCGGCTTGGGCGCCGCCGTCTTGACAGTGGCCGGCGTCGGCGCTAACGTGGAAGGAGCCGTGGTGACCACTTCTTGTGCGGGCTCGTCCCGTTTGTGGCCCACGGCTGTGTCATTGGCAGCGGCGGCGCCTGCGTCCGGTACGGTTGCCGATGACGCTGTCCGTGACACAGGGGTGTCACTGGGCGGCTCCCAGGGGAAGTGCTTTTCGTCAAAGGGGCGATTGGTTTTCCAGACGGCGAAGACCAGGTGGAGCAGCTTGCGCATGCAGTGGCCCAGGGCGACATCGCCACGCTTGCCGTTGGCCTTGAGGCGGCGATAGAGGGCGCGGATGGCCGGGTTGTGAACGATCGCCGAGCGGGCCGCGTTCCACAGGTAGTGGCGGACCAGATCGTTGCCTTTGCGCGACATGCACAGGGTGCCCAGAGGCAAGGGGTTGCCTTGCTTGTCAACGCCGGAGCTGTTTTCGTCGGGAAAAACGCCGAAGTAGCCGACGAACTTTTCGGGCGTGGCGAAACGGTTGATGTCCACGATCTTGGCGATGAGGACGGCCGCGGTGGCTTCGCCGATGCCGGGGATGGTGATGACTTGGACATGCGGGCCGGCGGGCAAGTCGGCCAGGGCGTCACTGAGCAGACGGCGCATTTTGCACTCGGCTTGCTGGGTGTGCCGCACCTGGTCAACGAGCTCGCGGATGAGCGTCTCGGCGATGCTGCCGTGCAACGAGGCGATCGAATGTTGCGCGGCCAACTGGACTTGGTGAGCCAAATCCTCCGCTAGATACGGGATGTTTTGCAGGCTCTCGAGCCGGGCCCGGGCGATGCGCTGGGCGGTGGGATACTTGTCGAGCAAGTCCAACACCCAGGCGGCGGTGATGTCTTCGGTCATGACGGCCAGTTCGGGAAAGACGCGGGCCAGGAGGTTGTGCAGGCGATTGATGGCCTGCGTGGATTGCTTGACCTTGGCCTGCAAGCGGCCGGCGACTTCGCGCAGCAAGATCATGGCCGGCGCGGTGGGCGCGGTGGCGGGGGGCAGCTCGACGACGGCAAAACGGGCCATGGCCTGGCTTTCGGTGTCGTCGGTGGTGCGTTTGGGGAAGTGAGCCTTCTGATAATCCTTGTTGCGCTTGGGCTCGCCGATGGACACGGTCATGGGCAAGTCAAGGCCGCGGAGGAAGTGCTCGAGATTGGCGGCGTACTGTCCCGCGGCGTCGATGCGGACGTGGAAGTGGGCCTGCGGATGTTGCTGATGGAGCTGCTGCAGACGATCTTGCAAAGCTTGATAGCCGCCGCAGTTTTCCAGGACGGTGAGTGGTTTAGCGGCCGGGAGGCGATCCGGTCGAAGAAAAGAGACCCGATGACCGTAGCGTGCGGTGTCGATGCCGACGCCAATGCGGTCGAGCGGCGCGGAAGTGGACATGGCGTCCCTCCTTCAACAAATAAGGGAACCGCTGGGAGCGGAATAGCGGACGTGAGGAAAGCGTGAGCGTCCTCCGGAAACTCTTGGGCAAGGTGATCCTTGTGATGAGCGGTCAGAGCCGCATGATGTACCAAAACCTTCAGCCCAAGCCGGAGGTAGCAATCTTTTCTAAGAGGTCAAAGCCTCAGGGGACGGATAGCACTCCTCACGACGCAGCCATCATTATGACAGATGGCTGAAAAGATCATACAAGGGGTCGGGAGTCGAATGGCACTGTCCACGGGGCTAATATTTCTAACGACTTCTCCGGGCGGCGTTTACAAATTCCGAGGTCAATTCTGACAGGGACGCTCGCTGGCGCACACCGCCATTGGCCCAAACTGCAGGTCGTTTCGCTGCGAAACGGCACAATGCAGCTGGAATCGCCAATTTGCAGCTGGACGCCAGGCCTTCCAAGCCTAGAATCTCACTCGTGAGGCCTTCCTTGTCCGCTTGTAGTGATTTTGGTCAAGGAAGGCCTCCATGTCATCTTATGTTTCTTCGCCTCCTCGTCTTTCCGTTGCCCAAGCCTTGGCTCCATTTCTTCTTGGTGAGGGTTTACCCTTCGCTGAAGTCTTGTCGGTAGCCGATGTGGACCAAGCCTTGCTCGACGAAGAGGTCGTCTTTGGCGAAACCAAGAAATCCGTGTTCACGCCCGCTGTGACGTTGTGGGCTTTTCTCTCGCAAGTGCTGGAAGAGGACAAATCCGGCCGGGCCGCCGTCGCTCGTGTCCTCGCCTTGCGGGTGGCCTGCGGACTGGGACCGTGCAATCTGGACGACGGCAATTATTGTCAACGGTTCGCCAAAGGGCTAGAATATGGGGTTGTCGCTTTGTAAACTCTACCATGCTCGCCCACCAGATGGATCTGGTCATTGCATGGAGGTTGGCACGATGCCTTACAGTTGGCCCCAAGATACGGATTTTGCTCAGTGGGAACTGGACGTCATCGACCGCAATTGTCGTGTTTGCGGGCGCATGATGCACGTCTGTGACCACCGCTACCGCCGCTTTCATACGCTGGAGGGGCCGGTGGAACTCGTCTGTAAACTCAACCACTGCCCTGATCGCGGCTGTCAAGGTCATACCCACACGAAAAGCCCTGAACTCGAAATCACGATCGCGCCCCCCAAGTGGGCAATCGGGTGGGATGTCTTCTGTTGGATCGGTCATCGCAGGTGCTCGCGGCACTGGTCGATTTCCCAGATCCAGGCCGATCTTCGGGACGATTACCACATCCGGCTTTCCCACGACGCCCTCGGCAAGTATGTCCAACGCTACCAAGTCATGCTCGCCGCGCGGCAGCAAGACCCGGAGGCTCTGCGGCGGCAATACCAAACCGTCGATGAGATGATTCTGTCGATCGATGGCCTGCAACCCGAGAAGGGACACGAGACTCTTTACGTGGTCAGGGAACTGACCCAGAAACGCGTTTGGTTCGCCGAAGCCTTGATCTCGGCAACGGCGGACGAGGTGCGCCGCCTGATCGCCAAGGCCAAGGCGTGGGCCGCCTCGTTGGGCAAGCCGGTGGCGCTTTGGTTGTCGGACCGACAGGACGCTTTCGTGACGGGGATTGCCGCGGAATTTCCGGAGGTGCCCCATCGCTACTGCGACAACCATTTCCTCCGCGATGTGGCCAAGCCGGTGTTGGAGGCCGATAGTCACGCCAAGGTTCAAATGCGGCGCAAGGTACGTGGCCTGCGGAAGATCGAGCAGGCCGTGTTCCAAGAGCAAAAGGCCGCGGCATCGGCGAGCGTCGTACCGGACGATCTCGAAATAACCGAGACGGAGACTACTGCACCGGCGCCACCGGCCAACGCCGAGGCCGAAACAGATTCGGCTGGCGCCGTGGTGCTCGATTATTGCTCGGCGGTGCGTGGCATTCTCAATGACGATCAGGGAGGGCCTATTCAACCTCCCGGCTTGCGGATGGCCGAGGCCTTGGTAGAGGTCCGCGAATCGATCCAACGAAACTTGGACGAGAAAAAAGGGGGTCCGCAGAAAAGCAACTCGGCCGCTTGGCCGACTGCATCGACCGAGGATTGGACGAAGTCCGGGCCGAGCACGAGACGATCCGAGAATACGTCAAGGACATCGCGGAAGTAGCCGCGACCCTCGAACCTGGCCAGGTGGATTGCGTGAAACGCAAGGAGAAGTTCGAGGAACTAACTGGGCGTTTCGAGAGGACGGAAGATCCCGTTCGCCAGCACATGGCTAAGGTCATGCTCAGCTTCGTCGCGGGCCTTTTCGTCGGCGCCGGCAAGTTCGAGGAAATCAAGGACAACCTCGATCTGGAGCGTTGGTTTCGTTTGCCTAAGAGTCATGAGCGGCGGATCCACGGCCATCGCCACGCGGGGGTTCGAATCGTATTAGAGGGGCCAACCTTGGTGCACGCTCTCGACGCCCATGCCGCGCATCCCCAGCCATTCACCGTGGAAGACCTGCTGCCGTACCGGACAGCCGAGCAGCCGCCGTGCCAACGTCAGGCGTTGAACCGCCGCAAGATCATGAGGAAAGCACGCTCCAAGAAGAAACGCCCGATACTGTTGGCCGACCTGGAACGGCGCTATCGAAAAACGCCGTAGCTTTAGCTCTTTAGCGAACCGTTGTTTTTTTGCAGGCCGGCGAGGATGAAGGCGTCAATCCGATTCGTGATCCATTGACGATCGGCCGCGGCGGTGAATTGGGGAACGGCCGGGTGGCTGCGGGCTTGCAGCGACCAATGCGGCGCTTGTGCGGCTTTGTCCCGCACCGCTGTCATGCCAATGGTTGTGCAGGCAATCAGGCTCACCAGTGTGAAGAACAATGCCTGACGCAAGGGATTTGCCTCCCAGCCCGACGGCACGACCAAGGACGAGGTTATGACTTGAGGATAATCGTACGGTGGGAGGTTGTCAAGGAATGCCATCACGAAAGCGCGAAAGACGAAAACACGAAAAAGACGGCATGAGTCATGGCAAGGTCCTGTCTTTTTTCGAGTTTTCCTTTTTCGTGCTTTCGTGATTCAGTTCCACGTGGTTGCCAGTGCTCCTTGGCTATCCGCCAATCCCGTTTGGTAGGCGCGCCTACCAGTGGGGTCGACCTGGTTAACCAAGGATAATGGTGTAAACGAAAGCCCTGACGATGCTTCACTGCCCACTGCTTGCAGGGTGATTGTCACCAGGCTGCCGCCCTGCGTGCTCTGAATTGGCGTCGTGCTGAAGAGGGTGATGCCGATTTCGCCCGTTTGGGGGTTGATCGCCACCTCTAGCTGCCAACCGCTGCCGGCATCGGAATCGTGCCCAGCCTGATATCCGCCGCCGTCACGCTAAAGAGTTGCGGATTGTAACGCAATGCCAAGGTCGCTTCCATCAAACCGCTGCTGCCGGCAGGCCGAGCCGTGTCGATGTTAAGGGCAACGGTCACGGCGCCGTTGGCTGTCGTCGTCACAGTGGGACCCAAACTCAATGTCGGGTCGGGGCCTGTCGCTGGAATGGTCAGTCCCGCCGGCGGCTGCGGAATCTGCGGCGCGGCAATGCCGGCGAGCAGACGATTCATCAAGGTGACGTCGCTTGAGTTGGTGGTGCCTGTGCCGCTCACATTGCCGATGATTGAAGGGTCGAGCTGCTCAAAAGCCGAAAAATCGCTGTCGATTCCGACCGCTATCTCGCTGATGAGCGCCGCATCCAAGGGGCTGAAACTGCCGGTGCCCGCGACGTCGCCGAGATAGGCCACGGCCTCGATGCCGTCGCTGTTTACCGCCGTGGTGGTGCCGTTGATGACGATGTTGCTCAAGTGCAAAAGCGATTTACTCTTGTAACTGCTGGCAGCGCTGTTGGGCACCTGGGCGAGGAGGTAGCCCAGCGTGATGGTGCCGCTTAAAGGCGTGCCGCTCTGAAAATCGAAGCTGGCCACGCCGCCGGTGTTGGACAGCAGTGTGAAAGTGCCGGAGGGGCCATTGAGCGTGCCGCTGATGTTCAGCAATGCGGGGTTGTAGGTCAGCATGAAGGTCGCAGCCGTCAAGTTGGCGGCGCCGGAGAGCGTGATCGGGACGCCGCTGCCGGTGGCGTTTGGCAGCAGGATGTTGGCGGCGCTGTCTGGTCCGCGCGCGAAGTCGGGGATGCGCAGGACCACGGAGGGAGTTGCCGCCACGGTGAAGGTGGCGACGTAGTTGTTGCCGGGGATACCGCTATTGGTGCCGTCGAGCTCGACGCCGCTTGGGTCCTTGATGCCGCTAGCGCCGCTGACGAGAGTGACAGTATAGCTGCCGGCCGACAGCACGCCGGATGTGGCGACGAAGGTGAACGACGTGTCGGGCGGTGATCCAACCGCCGTGTTGAGCGCCAGCGATCCGCGGATGACACGGCCCGAGCCATCGACCAGAAGCACGTCATCCGGCGCATAATAAAGACTCAATGTGGTGGGATCGAAAGGCTTGTCGAAAGTGACCGCGAAGCCGTTGGGAGTGGGCACCAGGCCGGTGACGATCAGGCCGCGGACGGCGATGCTTGACCTGACACCTGTGATGCCGCTGACGGTGTCCGTGGCCGATAGAGTTTGATTGCCGGTTGTCGCCAAGGTCGCGCTGAAGACAGCGCTGCCGCCGTTGAGTGTGCTGTCGGGCGGCAACGCGGCGGCGCTGTCGCTGCTGGTGAAATGGACGGTGCCGGCATAGGTTGGGGCGATGTTGCCGTATTGATCGAGGGCGGTGACGGTGATTGCAAAGGCATTGCCCGTGACGGCGGTGGCAGGGGCTGATATGCCGAAGTGGGTGGCGGCAAGGGCGGTGACGGTGATTGGCGCACTTCGTGCCGGTGGCGCCGCCATTGGCCTTATCGGAGACATACAGGGTTTGCCGCCCGGCGGTTTTCAGGATGGCGCTGAAATAGCCGATGCCGTTGGTCAAGGTGGCGTCGGCTGGGAGGCTGGCCTGGCCGTCGCTACTTGTGAAATGGACGGTGCCGCTGAATGCCGGGATGATGTTACCCTTTGCGTCCAGGGCGGCAACTTCCAGGACGACGGTGCTGCCTGCCTGAATGGCGTCCGGATTGGCAGCGACGCTGAACGATGCGGTGGCGGGCGGCACCACGGTGATGGGGCCGCTGGTGCCCGTGTTGCTGGTCACGGTGGTATCGTCGACGGTGATGGTTTGGGTGCCCAACGTGTTCAAGACTGCGGCGAAGACACCGGTGCCGTTGAACAATGCGGCATCGGCCGGCAGACCAGCCTGGGGATCGGTGCTGCTGAAATGGATGGTGCCGGTGTAGGCTGGATTCGGATTGCCGCTGCTGTCCAGCGCAGTCACGGTGAAGACAAAGCCGTTGCCCGTGGTGGTTTGACTTGGGGCAGTTACGGTGAAGTGTGTAATCGCGGGAGCTGCAATGGTGTAAACCTGGCCCGTGAAGTCGCCGTTGACCGAATTCAGCAATACACCTACTGAATTGCTTTTCTCGTTTGCCACGACCAAGTCGATTTTGCCGTCGCCGGTCAAATCGCCAACCGCCAACGAGTAGGGGCCAGCTCCAGTTTTGAACGTTTGCTGGGTCTGGAAGGTGCCGCCACCGTTGCCCAATAGCACGCTCACCGTGGCGTTGGCAGAATTGGTTACGACGAGGTCTGGGATGCCGTCGCCGTTAACATCGCAAATTGCCACAGACTTTGGGTATTTGCCAGTGGCGAAGGTCTGCTGCGTCTGGAAGGTGCCGTTGCCGTTGGCCAACAGCACGCTTACCGTGTCACTCAAAACATTGGCCACAACCAAATCGGACTTGCCATCGCCGGTAACATCGCCAACCGCCACCGAAAATGGGTCTTTACCGGTGGCGAAGGTTCGCTGCGTCTGGAAGGTACCGTTGCCGTTGCCCAGCAGCACACTTACTGTGTTACTACGTGCATTGGCGACGACGATGTCGAGTTTCCCGTCGCCGGTCAATTCGGCAACCACCGCCGAATATGGCGTGTCACCGGTGGCGAAGGTCTGCTGCGTCTGAAAGGTACCGTTACCGTTGCCGAGCAGCACACTTACCGTGTTACTGTATTGATTTGCCGCGACGATATCGAGCTTGCCATCGCCGGTCAAATCCGCTAACGCCACCGAATCTGGGGAATCGCCAGTGGCGAACGATTGCTCTGCCTGGAAGGTGCCGTTGCCGTTGCCCAGTAGGACATATACAGCGCCAGGGTTATCAAAATTGGCCAAGACGACATCGGGTTTGCCGTCGCCGGTCAAATCGCCGACCGCCATTGCCTCTGGCTCAAAACCAACGGCGAATGTAGGCTGAGCCTGGAAGGTCCCGTTGCCGTTGCCCAACAGGACGCTCATCGTGCCGTTGCCATTGGCCACGACAATGTCGGGTGTGCCGTTGCCCGTCAAATCGCAAATCGCCACCGAATCTGGGCCAAACAATGCGGCGTAGGTTTGCTGCGCCTGGAAGTTGGCGGCCGCATTCTGCTGGGTGAGGGGATTGCCGGCAAGATCGTGGATGACGCCATTGTCCACCAGGTTAAGGCCTAACGTGCCAGCTCCCGTGATGCCGCTGACAGTGGCCGTATAGATGGCGCCGCTGACCGGCGCTACCGACGTCACTGTCGCCGCAACGGTGCCGCCAAGGGCCAGCTGGAAGTCGGCGGCACTGACCCCAGCGACAGCCTCGCTGAAGGTGACTGTGTAAGAGACGCTGGCGGCACTGGTAACCGCACCTAGCGGATTGGTGCGGCTAATCGATACCACGAAAGGGTCGACTGACGGCAAAATCCGGTTCTCCAGCACTTCAAACAGCGGCCGAAACAAAGGATTAGCCACGCCAGAGGCACGGTGCCGTCTCACCGCCGAATTGCGTTTCCGGCCCGACCACTTCAACAGGTTGGAGAACCAGCTGCGGAACATGAACAAAATCCTTAGTTCCTGGCAAGGCACATGCAAGGGCTATCTTACCATGCGGCTAGCCGGACACCAAATAAGAAAAAGCGAACCGAGGCGAAGAATGGACTTGCCGCCAGTAGCCAGCCGCAATAAGATCCCGCACAGTTGTTTTTCCAAAATGCGCCGCTCCAATCGCACTCGGTGGGCCCATTTTGGGCTTGGACTGGCGACGGAGGTTTCCATGGGTTTCCCAACAACTTCATGGTGGGTGAGAATGGGAAATGGCATTCGCAAGCGCGTCCGGCGCCGAAACCAAGTCAGGTTTGGGCGGTATCGGTTTTGCTTTCTGCCCACGTTGGAACAGCTGGAGAGCAGGCTTGTTCCCGCGGATTATTTTGTCGTGCAAGGCATGCCGACGAGCCTCGCAGCCAACGAAACGTTCAGTTTTACAGTCACAGCGAAAGACGCCACGACGGGCTCGACGGCCACCGGTTACACTGGCTCCGTGCATTTTTCCAGCACCGACCCCTCGGCGGTGTTACCTGCGGATTCCACATTAGCCAGTGGCACTGGCATATTCAGTGCCACTTTCAAAACATCCGGGAGCCAATCGATTACCGTCACAGCTTCAGGCGGTATGTTGTCACAGGCACCAAACTCGCCATTTTCGACGAATCTCGGCAACGATAGCCAATTTGACGCCCCCGTAAGCATCGTTGCAAGTGATTTCACTGCTCCCGACAGCACTCCTCCTGGGCCAGCGCAGGATCTCGTATTGGCGGATTTTGGTGATTATGATGATTTATTTGGCAACCCAAACGTGGGTGGATTGAGTTTTCTTCTCGGAAACGGCAACGGGACATTCCTACCGGCCACAAACTTATTGACTGCTGCGCAACCAAAGCATCATCACGTTATAGCTCCAGAGGCAAGTTGGTTTTCTCGATAAAGGAGTCCATTAGGTCTGGATGGTCATGCACATACTTGAGCTCTGTTGTGATATAGTCGCGAAGCCACTTGGTATGTTGGGCAGCCAAATTGCCAAGGCGGCCGTATTTCGTCCATGCCCACACCAGTTCGTCGGGATTGAGTTCCGGCGCATAAAAGGGCAATGGTTCAGTCCTGATCTCAGGATGCTCTGCGAGGAATTGTTTTACCACCTTGGCGACATGCGGCTTACCGCTGTCCCAAACAATAGTCATGGCGCCGCCTAAGTGGAGTTTCAAGTCCCGCAAATAGGCAACAATGTCCTCGCCGTGAACATTGGTGTTATCAGGCAACAGATGGAACTGGAGACTCAAATGGCGATTCCGGGGACTGACGCTGATGCTACTGATAGCCGAGATTCGGTCACGGCGATCCCAAGCATCGAGAATGGGAGTTTGGCCACGCGGCGCCCAAGTTCGCCGTACCGTGGGAGTCAAGAAATAGCCGGATTCGTCGAGAAAAACCAGGTGGGCATCGCGATCTTGCGCCTCCTGGGCGATGCGCGGAAATGTCTCGGACTGCCAAAGGCGAATCGCCGCTTCGTCACGCTCCAAAGCGCGGCGGCGTGGTTTTTGCACCGACCAACCTAGACGAGTACGCAAAAACCGGCCAACGTGGTCATGGTGGTAGCGGATTTTGAAATGGCGTTCGATGACCGTGGCGACGCGGTCGGTGGTCCAAAGGTGATTGTGCCACCCGTGCGCCACCGCTCCTTGAGCCAAAAGCCTTTCGAGCTCTTGGAGTTGGGCAGTCGAGAGAGCAGTAGGGCGATGAGGGTGCGGTTTCGCGGCCAAGGCATTGGGTCCTTGGGCGGCCTGGCGGCGCCAGCGATAGATCGAGTTGCGGTTCACGCCCAGGAATTTGGCAATATCGACCTGCCGCTGCCCTTGCCGCAGCAATTCCAGCGCCCGGCATCGCCGCCGTTCAAGTTCCAAGGGTGTACCAAGAGGTCTGCTCATACCCATTTAGAGGGCCCCAAAGCCGCAAAGGATTCATTGGAAGCGCAGCTGTCAATAAGCACCGGATCCAACCCAAATGACTTGGCAGTCGACGATTTCAATAATGGCCAGGAAGACATCGCCGAAGCGGATTACAGTGGAAACATTTCTGTGCTGCTTGGCAATGGGAATGGAACTTTTATCCCATATTTATCGTCCGCTACGGTGTATGGTATTTCAGGAGTCCAGTCTGTTGCGGCCGGTGTTTTTGACAATAGCAGTTCCGCAGTAGACTTGGCAGCCGCGGTCAATACCAACGTCGATAATCTTGCAATTCTGCCCGGCAATGGGTACGGCACGTTTTCTTCCGAATATGCTTCCTATCATGTTTACGGTGGTCCCAGTAGCATTGCTGTTGCCGATTTTAACGGAGCGACATATTCTGGCCAACCCATCGAAGACTTGGCTGTCGCTTCGGGTACGCTTGCCGACGGCGAAGGCGCTGGACTAGATTACCGCATATACGTCCTGCTGGGAAACGGGTACGGTAGCTTTGCATATGAAAGCCCCGAAGAGTTGTCACTGGCGTCAGGCTCTACCCCCTATGCAATCGCAGCCGCGCCATTAAGAAGCCAAACGCCCGGAGCGCCGGAAGACCTGGTTTTTACAAACTTCGGTTCCGACACCGTAAGCGTAATGTTGGGCAACGGCAACGGCACATTTCAAAGTCAGACGAACTACTCTGTTGGGGAGTATCCAATGGCAATAGCCATCGCTGACCTGGAAGGAAACGGCGTACCCGATCTGGTCGTTGCGAATTCAGGCAGCGGCACCATCAGCGTGCTGATGGGAAATGGCGATGGGACATTTCAAAATGCCGTAAACTATGAGGTGGGCAACACCCCGGACTCCGTGGCTATCGGGCAATTTGACTATAGCGGCTATCCCGAGATTGCCGTCGCGAATAGAGCTGACAACACCGTTAGTGTATTTCTCAATAACGCGGGTAGTGCCGCTTCCTCGGTTGCCGTGGGACCCGTTACCCACTTCGTGGTGGCCGCACCTTCGTCTCCCTATGTCGGCAATCCCTTTAACTTTACGGTGTTCGCCGAGGATTCTTACGGCAACGTTGTCACGGGATATAGCGGTATCGTACATTTCAGCAGTAACGATTACTTGGCCGCGTTGCCAGGCGATTCAACGCTAGTTTCCGGCGTGGGCAGTTTTTCAGCTACGCTTAATACTGTCGGGAGCGAATCCATCATTGCCACGGACACCGTCAGCGGCAAAACCGGATATACTGTATGCACAGTGCAAAACACCGGCCCCGCCGCCTCGTTCGCCATAACGGCAACCGTTTACGTGGTGCCCATTGGGGACGTCGTTTTCATCAGCGTATCCGCCCTCGACAGCAATAACAATATTGCTACTTCGTACACTGGAACTGTAGTTTTCTCCGACAACAACGTTGACAGCAACGCCATAGCGGTCATTTCCTTGCCTACTTATGCTGCCCTGTCGGCGGCGTATTCGATGGGCTCGCCGGGGTATTCGTCCGGAAACGGCTTCTTTGGCGCGTATCTTTATACCTCGCCCAGCTTCACGCTCACCGATGGCACCGGCGAATTTGCCGTTTTGATTACCACGAGTTGCGCGATTACCGCCGTGGACAGCGTGACACCGAGCATAACAGGCAGCTCCTCCACGATCACGGGCAGCTAACGACAGGCACAACCTCCATTGGGCCGACGGGCAAGGGCTTGAGGCAAACGAGGGCAGCCGCGCATGATCATCAACGTGTTGACCATCAGCAGGCCGGGCCAGAACTATCTGGGCTCGACGCTTGCCAGTTTGTGCGAATCGGATTGGTGCCAGCTACCCGTCAACCTCATTCTCGGCAGCTCGGACGAAAGGCATGTTAGCCAGTACCGGGACCGCTTCAAAGTGGTCAGTTGGGACAAGGATAGCAAACGGATCCATGTGAATTTTTGCCTGAACTATATTCGGGCGCTGCGGCACGATCACAGGGAAGACGTTGTGATCTGCGAAGACGACATCGAGTTCAGCCGCGATTGGCTCGCTCGCCTGCTGCTGGCGGTTCGGGAAATTCCGCTGGCCAAGTATGTGTTGAGCATGTACACGGCCCACGACTTGAGCGATCAAAGCAACGAGCGCGGCAGACACCACAGGGCGTACGGCGCACGCGGTTTTTGGGGCACACAGGCCGTTTTTTATCCCGGTTGCGTCCGACTGCAGATCGCCAAGTATATCGAGGACAACATTGAGCGCAAACCTGGCGACCTGCTGATCGGTGAGTGGTGCGCCAAGCACGAATGCCTTTACATGACCCAGGGCAGCCTGGTGCAGCACATGGGGGAGCAAACCAGCGGGTTGGGGAAATTTCATACGGCGTGGAATTATGTAGGGGAGCAAGCCTGCAAGTGTTCGTCGGTTCCCGGGCCTGAACGGATTGAGCACGATACTCGTGGGAGTCCTGGCCCCCACAACGGATAATAAGCTCTGAAAGCCGGTTTCGCACAACGGATTCGCCATGGCGCCCGCGCAGCAACTCTTTGAGCAAGCTTACCAGCTTTTGCGGGCCGGAAGCTACGCGGCTGCGGAGAGTTGTTTTCGGCAGCTCATTCCGGTCGCACCGACTTGGGCGACGGCGCATTGTTGCCTCGCGGTGTCACTCGCAAACCAGGGCAAGCTGGAAGAAGCGGCGGAAGTGCTCAAGGAGGCGCTCCGCTGTGATCCGAAGGCGGCGGATGTCCACAATAATCTGGGGTTGCTCCTCGCTCGGCAAGGCAAAAAAGCCGAAGCTGCGGATTGTTTCCAGCGAGCGCTGTTGCTCAAGCCCGATTTCGCGCAGCCTCATTACAATCTCGGCCTGGCATTAAAGGCATTAGGTGAGTACGATGCCGCCATCCACCAATATCAGCAGGCACTCCACTGGCAACCAGATTGCGCTGACGCCTTGTGCGCCGGGAAGGTGCTGTGCGATCTGGGGACCGTGCTGGCCGCGTGCGGCAAGGGTCATGAGGCAACCGTGTGTTTCAAGCAAGCGCTGGAGATTCGGCCGGAATACGCGCCGGCCCATTTCAACCTCGGCGCGGTTTACGAAGGCCAGCAACGCAGACAGGATGCTATTGACCACTACCGGCAGGCCGTGAGATTCAACGCCAATTACTTCGAAGCCCACGGCAGGCTGGGCACTGCCCTTGCCGAGGAGAACGACCTTGAGGGGGCGGCGGCATGCTTCGGGGAAGCGTTACGGCTGGACCCTAATAACGGCGAAACCAGGCGGCACCTGGGCATGGCGCGCTTGCAGCAAGGTTTGGCCAAGGAAGCCATTGGACATTTTCGGCGGGCCATTGAGCTTGAACCAGATTCCGCGCTGGCTCGGGTCGGGCTTGCCAACGCTCTCGCGGAGGAGCAGCTTTGGGAGGAGGCTGAAGCAACCTTCCAGCAGCTGTTGCGCGAAAAACCGCCAGTCGTGCAGCGGGCCCACAATGGCCGCGGTGTTACCTTGTTGCATCAAGGCCGTTTAGACGAGGCGCTGGCGTGCTTCGACGAGGCGCTGAAATACAACGATGCCGATGCCGACACCCATCTCAACCGGGCACTGCTGCGGCTGCTGCGCGGAAATTGGGCCGAGGGCTGGCCGGAGGCGGAATGGCGCCTCAAGACAACGAAACACAAGCAAGTTGGTCCCTCGCTGCCCCGGTGGGACGGCTCGCCGCTGGCGGGCAAGACGTTACTTGTGCAAACCGAGCAGGGGCTTGGAGACACAATACATTTCATTCGCTATGTGCCGCTGATCGAAAAGGACGGCGGCACCTTGATTGTCGAGTGCCAGCCCTCGTTGGTCAATTTGCTCGCCTGCGTGAAGGAGATCGACCGCCTCGTGCCTTTGGGCACTCCGCTGAAAGATGTTGACGTGCAGGTGCCGCTGATGAGCTTGCCCTGGATCATGGACACATCGCTAGCCAACCTGCCCGCCAAGGTTCCGTATCTGCATGCCGACAGCCGGTTGGTCCAACAGTGGCAGCAGGAATTGAAGGCCATGCCGGGATTCAAGGTTGGCATCGCCTGGCAAGGCCGGCCGACGTTTATCCAGGATCGGCAACGTTCGATCCCATTGGTGCAATGGAAGCCGTTGGCCGAGGTGGAAGGCGTGCAGCTGATCAGCCTGCAAAAGGGGCCGGGGAGTGAGCAATTGCGCGGCCTAGCTGGGGCATTCAAGGTGGTCGACCTGGGAGCCCGGCTGGACCAGACTACCGGAGCATTCATGGACACGGCCGCCGTCATGAAAAGCCTTGACCTGGTGATCACCTCTGACACGGCCATTGCTCATCTGGCCGGGACGTTGGGAGTGCGCGTGTGGGTGGCGCTGTCGTTTGTCCCGGATTGGCGGTGGCTGCTCGAGCGCACGGACAGCCCGTGGTATCCTACCATGAAGCTCTTTCGGCAAAAACGGGCGGGGAGCTGGGAAGAGGTCTTTGCCGGCATGGCAAGGGAGCTTGGCAATGCGGTCGGTGCGGCGGCGGTCGATGCGTATTGGCGGCAGCCCTCGTCAGGGAGGGTGTGAATGCATTCGCGAGGGGTGTCTGGGGGGGTGTGAATGAATGAATCTGCACTTTCTGAGATCTTCTTGTATCAAGCCACGAGTCCGACCACGCGGCGCCATAGGCTTTCGAGTTTTCGCGACACTGGTCCAATCGCCGCAGCTGCTTGATATTCTTGCTCCAGGCACTGACGGCGCATGGCGTTGCGCTTGTCCGCATGTGACGGCCTGCGATTGGGATCATCCCATGGACTCAGACGCCGGTCTACCAGGTCCTTGGCCGACTTGTGCCATGCCCACAATTCTATGAATGTGTGCATCCACATGTTCAAATGAAACACCGCCACATTCGTCCAATAATTGCGAGTCTGGGCTTGCCCCACGCCATGCACCTCTTTGATGTCGTGGTACACTTGCTCGAGGGCCGAGCGATCCGCCACGGCCTCCAAGATCTCGCCCACGTCGGCGTCGGCTTTGGTGCACATGTAGGCCCGCCAACTGCCGTCATCCTCTTTTACCAACACGACCCGGATCAACCCGCCCGCCGGTTTATAAGTCGCTAGGAAGGTTTTGTAGCGCTTCGTCTGCTCGACGCCGTACAAGACAAACGTCTGGCGTTTCCAACCTTGTTGGTGTGCCGCCCGTTTGGCCAAGCTGATTTTGTTCTTGCCGTATTTGCGCGGCTGACCGGGCCCACGCTTCTGCCCCGGCCGCAACGGTGGCGGCACATCGAACAGGGCGGCGTCGCGGCGCAGGCGGCAGACGGCAATCATCTGCGCCGCGGCGGCTGCTTTCAAGAACACTCTCTTGGCGTAGGCCCCGTCGGCCACCACCCACAACTGCTGGCCCAGTTCTTTCAGCCAATTCGCCGCCCAGGCCAGCAGTTCGCCCGCCATGACCAACTTGGTCTGGAAGGTGACGTTGCGAAGGCTCGTGAGGCATTGGGCGATGATATCCTTCCGGCGGACGTACATGCAGGCCAACAGCGGCAAGCCGATGGCTCCCCACAAGGGATGGCGCACGACCCAGGCCAGCGTTACCCAGTTGTGGCCGTAGACAAACTTGGCACCGGCCGGCCCCGGTGTTGGATTGTGATGAATGCCTGCTCCTTCGACCTTGGGCCCATAGCGCTTGCTGGGTGTGTCGTCGATGGCCAGCAGGATGCGGCCCTGGGGGACGATCATCTCGACGGCGATTCCCAAAACTTCCCCGGCCAGCCATTTGACCTTGCGGCCAAGGGAGGAGAGGAAGTAATAATAGTCCTGGTACTGTTTGCTGAGTCGGCCGGCACGCAACCAACTGGACACGGTTCGCCGTCCGGTGGCAAAAAGCAAGCCAGTCATGAGCGGCAGGAGTCGGAAGTCCACGCGAGGGTCCAACCAGCTGGCCAACCGATTGACCCATGATTTCACGTCAGCTGTCAGAAAAAGCTTTGCCATCCTTGGCTCTCCGGGGCGACGCAGGTAGTAGTTCACCCGCTATCGTCCTCGGAGAGCCGCTTTTTTGCCAAGCCCAATTTGTTCGGGTTGCGCAAAAGTACGAGAAGATGTCAGAAAGTGCAGAATGAATCCAACGGCCTATATTATTCCAAGCTGACTAAATGCGCCCCTTTGGCGATTGCCTGCGAAGTTGGCTAGAAAATGCAAGGAAGTCACTGCAACGGCAGCGCTCCGTGAGACGAAACCGATGCACTCTTTGCCATCCGTTGCCAACCAATAGCAGCCGTTAGCGGTTTCATGTCATGGGGGTGTACAGGGGGGTTGAGATGAGACGAAATCAGTCATCCCGACAACGCCGGATTCATTGCACGGGTTAAGCCATTCGGATCGAATCGCACCGTGTGTGTGCAATGCAACAATGAATCCCGCAGCCCCGAAAAATTTCGTGGAAGAAATCTCCCCCAGCTTCGTTTATACTCTGGAGGTTGACACCCACCGCCCCGGTGGGCCATGAATTATCTGGACCAGGAGTGAACCATGAAACGAGTTGCATTGGTGGCGGCACTGACCATTTTCACCGCGGGCGGCTCGGGCGGCGCCTATCAGGGCGCGGCCCGCCAGTCTTACGGCGCCTGGACTTACAACGCCGAGAAGAAATATCACTACCGGGAATATAAGTACAAGGTCAACGCCGGCGACAAGGAATACCAGCACCAGTACTGCATCTATTTCAAGGCCGACCCCAAGGTCAACAACAAGTGGGTCTACTTCTACAACCCCGCGACCGAGAAATACTGGGGGCGGTATCCGACCGTCAACAACGACACCTACAAGGTCCAGGCCGAGAAACGGCAAGAAGTTTGGAGCGAGCTGCCCGACAAGTATCGGCAAAAAGACATCTATCAGATCGACGCCAAGTCCTGGCCCGAGCCGAAGCAGAATTATTGCCCGGCGATTCCTGGAGCGGCGGACGCCACGCCGATGCTGTCGCCGCCTCCGGACCTGCCGTGACTGAGGGGCGTGGCGAGTGGCGAGAACGGAAGCTGTCGGCGCCCTGTGCGTGAAGTCTGTTCATGCGGTGATCGCCCACCCCGGCAACCGCTGGCGCCGGGGCACCGTCATGAACGAACCAGCATGCGGCGGCTGACTCCTTCGTTGGCCCGGATGTCGTCGCGCACAATTCATCATCTTAATCCTCTTCCTACTCTTAATCCTGCTCCTGATCTTTCTCTTCTTGGTCGGCACCCACTGCCGATTCACACGCTTTGATTCAAATCCAACAATCCGCAAAGAAAATTCGGAAGATTCCCCCCTTTCGTCCGTTGTCATTGCCGAAGGACCGCCGCTTGACTTCCGCCCGGCTCGATGCGGCAGCCTCCAAACGACATTCGACAAAGATCAAGACAAGGGGGGTAGCCATGTTTCGCATCACTTTGGCATTGGCAGCAGCGAGTATCCTGCTCATCGGCACACCGGCTCAGGCTCAGAAGCTCGGCACGGGCAAAACAGCGGCGGCTGCCGCTCCAAAAGTCGCGCCCGCAGCCCAATCAGCGCCAGCGCCCAGGCCAGCGCCGGCGGCGAGCAAGCCGGCACCCGCGGCCAGGGCGGCCACGGCCAAGCCGGCGGCCGCTCCCAAGCCGGCGGCCACCACGGCAAACACCGCCCCACGCGCGGCTGGCGCGGCCAAGCCAGGACTCGCGAAGCCGGCCGGTGCGGCACCTTCCACTGCCGCCAAAGCACCCATTGGCAAAGCGGGCCCGGTCAACACCGCCAAGAATGGCGCCGTCAAGCCCGCTGGTCCCGGCACGGGTGCGGTCGCGGCCGCCAAGACTCCCATTGCGAAGCCGGCACCGCTAAACGCTGCCAAGAACGGCGCCGTCAAGCCTGCAGTTCCCGGCCCGGGTGCCATCGCAGCCGCCAAGCCACCCGTTGGCAAGCCGGCACCGCTAAACACCGCCAAGAATGGCGCTGTCAAGCCGGCTGGTCCCGGCACGGGTGCCATCGCGGCTGCCAAGGGCCCAGTTGCTAAGCCACAACCGCTGAACATCGCCAAAACCGCTCCCGCCAAGCCGGCTGTCCCCGCAACGGCGGCGATCGCGGCTGCCAAGGCGCCCATCGCCAAGGCAGCACCGTTAACCCTCGCCAAAAACGCGGCCGTCAAACCGGCTGGTTTTGCCGCTTTGCAAACCGCGGCGGCCAAGCCGGCACCGGCAGCCCTGGCGACGTTGCGACCTAACCAGGGCAATCGCCCGTTGGTCAACGTCGCATCCGCCAAAGGCGCGGCCCCTGCTTTGTCCAAGGCCTTGGCCTCGAATCCGACAAACGCGGGCACTGTCAAGGCGACCAAGGACAGGGGCCTCCGGGACGAAATCCTCGGCAGCGGCGATGTGGGCGGCGGCGCTTCGGTTGCAAGCGGCACGTCCGACCCGACCTTAGGCGGCGGCGCGGCTAGCGGCGGTACGTCCGATCCAACCCTGAGTGGCGGTGGCCTGTCCGACCCCAACCTGGGTGGCGCCACTTCGTCCGACCCGACCCTGGGCGGCAGCGGCCTGTCCGACCCCACATTGGCTGGCGGCGATCCGACCGGCACGGGCACCAACAATCCGCCGGTGGGCACGATTTCCGACACCGTGACTCTTCCGCCAGCTGCCGGCTCGACCAGCCCAACCACCGGTTCCGGCGCCTCGTCAGGCAATGCGATGGCAAGCGGTGAGCCCGATCCGAAGCGTGACGCCATCACCCCGGAGGGCCCGGCCATCGGCTACAAGGGTTACAAGTTCGACCCTAATACCAATACTGTCACCGTGCCGGTCAAAATCCCCGTGGAAGGCGTGCCCGTGAATCTTGGCAGCGTCTCCTTCGCGCCCAACAGCACTGTTATCTCGCCGAATCTTCCCAGCGGCATGAATACCATGCTGAACGCCCTTGGGGTGCCGCACGAGATCACCATCCCCTACGGCTACAGGGATTACTACAACGGCGTGCTTGTGCCCCTGTACAATAATTTCCGCGATTTCATCAACACGGGCAATAACATGCGTTATTGGCAGTACTTTGCCGACCCGTTTGGCACCGGGGTCTACGGTGGCGGCAATTGACGCCATGGGCCAAACGAAGGTGAAAAAAAGCTTGCGAACACACCGCTCGCCTGCTTAAAATTGGCAGGCAAGCGGTGTGTGTTTCCGTCCTGGAGGATTTCCCATGTCTCGACTTGCATCCGGTTTCATGCTGTTAACCTTGTTATTGCTTCCCGCGCTCATGCCGGCGGAGGCGCAAACCGGCACCAAGGGCAACAAGTACGCATTCCTGGTCGGCTGCTCCAAGTATCTCAAGACGGAGTTTCGCGAACTGCCCTATACAGGCAACGACGTCAAGGGCTTCCGCGAGGCTCTCGTGCAGACCGGTTTCCCAACAGACCATGTCGTGGTCCTGCACGACGACACCAAGGAGCCGCGCCGCTATCTTCCCGAAAGGATCAAGATCCTCAAGGAGCTCGACCTGCTGCTCGACGGCATGCGCGAGCAAGACACGCTGGTGGTCGCTTTGTCCGGTCATGGCCTCCAGTTCAAGGACGACCCGGTGAGCTATTTCGTGCCGGTGGACGGCAAAGTCGAGGACAAATCGACTCTGATCGCGCTGAGCGGCAATGACGGGCTTTACGAGCATCTCAAGAAATGCAAGGCCAAGCAAAAGCTGCTGATCGTCAATGCCTGCCGCAACGACCCCACCATCGGCCTGAATTTCGCCACCAAGAAAGTGCACCTGGCGGATGAGGACCGCAACGAAGTTCCCGAAGGCATCGCGGCGATTGTCTCGTGCCAAGCTGGGCAGAAGAGCTATTACGACCCGGACCGCAAACTAGCATTGTTCTTCGACCATGTCATCCGGGCCTGGAAGGGGGAATATGACAGTGGCGGGGAAATGACCCTGGAGAAATTCTTCGAGCACGTGACCGCAAAAACCAAGATGGACGCCAACAAATCATTGGGCGTGGCCCAGACGCCGGCAGTGCAGCGGGAGTATACGGGCAAGTGGGTGATTGCGACAGCTGACATGGCTAAGGCGAAGGCGATTGAGCGTTTGTTGGCCGCGGATTACGCGGAATATGCCCGAATCGTGCTCGTCAGTGATAAAAAAGCAGTATTGTGGCTCGAACAGCATGCGGCTGCGAGATTGCCCGGGTGGCAAGATGCCGCCAGCCGCGGGTTGCCAGAGGCCATGGTTTTGTTGGGAGAATGCCTGGAGTATGGCAAAGGGCTAACCAACAATGACGTGGAAGCGGTCAAATGGTATCGCAGAGCCGCTGAAGTGCACCACGCTTTCGGGCAAAACGAACTCGGTTGGATGTACCAACGAGGTCGTGGTGTAGCGAAGGACGACTTTGAAGCAATCATGTGGTATCGCAAGTCCGCGGAACAAGGTGACTCTTGGGGTCAATCCAACCTGGGTTGGATGTACAAGGAAGGCCGTGGCGCGGCGAAGGACGATTTCGAGGCGGTCAAGTGGTTTCGCAAATCCGCTGAACAAGGTAACGCGAATGGGCAAGGCAACCTTGGTTGGATGTATTCCAACGGCCGTGGTGTGGCGAAGGACGAGGTGGAGGCGGTCAAGTGGTATCGCAAATCGGCCGAACAGGGTAACGATTCGGGGCAAAACAATCTCGCAGCAATGTACGCCCAAGGCCTTGGCGTGGCAAAGGATGAGGTCGAGGCTATCAAGTGGTTTCGCAGATCCGCCGAACAAGGCCTCGCGGCGGCGCAAAACAACCTCGCTGGGATATACAAGGAAGGCCTTGGCGTTGCGAAGGACGAAGTGGAGGCAGTCAAGTGGTATCGCAAAGCCGCCGAACAGGGAAATGCCGCGGGGCAGAACTTTCTTGGTTTGATGTACGACCGAGGTCGTGGCGTGGCGAAAGACGACGCCGCGGCTGTTTATTGGTATCGTAAGGCCGCCGAACAGGGTCACGCTACGGGACAAAACAACCTCGGTGTCATGTACGAAGATGGCCGGGGAGTACCCAGGGATTTGGCGGAGGCGGTCCGCTTGTATCGCCTAGCAAGCCAGGGGGGTATTCAAGAAGCGACAGATGCCTTGCGGCGTCTGGGGAAACAATAGCCCGCACCCTTGAAATGCACCGCATTTGTTGTCGATGTTGGCCGCCGGATTTCTTGGCCAAATCCCCCGCCGCTGTTGATATACCCCTTAGCCCGGCCGGCAAAACACATGTCCTCAAGTGAAAAACTTTCGCTTTTTCGGAAGATTCGCCCGCCTGGTCCGTTGTCCTTGGCAAGCCGGACGCACGGTGCTCCGCCGGGCCGGGAAAACCAACACCGGAGGAGATTTCCCATGTTTCGCTTGCCAAAGTCGGTGATGGGCGATCCCTGTCAGCTTGCTGGCAAGGGTCGTGTTCCTTGAACGATGCGGACAGGGCCGAAAAAAAGTTGCTATACCCTGCTCGCTAACTTACAATTTGTAGACACGCGATTGATACTCAGCGCCAATTCGCGATTCCGCAGCAAAGTGTGGAGAAATTGCCCATGTCCCGACTTGCATTTGGTTGCACGCTGCTGGCCGTTTCCTTCCTCCCCGCTCAGGCTTTGTGGGACGAGCAAGCCGGCGGCAAGGGCAACAAGTACGCCTTCCTCGTCGGCTGCTCCAAGTATCTCAAGACCGAGTTTCGCGAGCTGCCCTACACCGGCAACGACGTCAAGGGCTTCCGCGAGGCGCTCGTGCAGACCGGTTTCCCACCAGACCATGTCGTGGTCCTGCACGACGACACCAAGGAGCCGCGCCGCTTTCTTCCCGAAAGGGTCAAAATCCTCAAGGAACTCGACCTGCTGCTCGACGGCATGCGCGAGCAAGACACGCTGGTGGTCGCTTTGTCCGGCCACGGCCTGCAGTTCAAGGACGACCCGGTGAGTTATTTCGTGCCGGTGGACGGCAAAGTCGAGGACAAATCGACGCTGATCGCCCTCAGCGGCAACGACGGGCTTTACGAGCGTCTCAAGAAATGCAAGGCCAAGCAAAAGCTGCTGATCGTGAACGCCTGCCGCAACGACCCGACCACCGGCCTGAATTTCGCCACCAAGAAAGTGCACCTGGCGGATGAGGACCGCAACGAAGTTCCCGAAGGCATCGCGGCCATCTATTCCTGCCAGGCGGGGCAGCAGAGCTACTACGACCCTGACCGTAAACTGGCGTTGTTCTTCGACCATGTGATTCGGGCCTGGAAGGGGGACTATGACAGCGCAGGCGAAATGACTCTGGAGAAGTTTTTCGAGCATGCGACGGTCAAGACCAAGATGGACGCCAACAAATCATTGGGCGTGGCCCAGACGCCGGCAGTGCAGCGGGAGTATACGGGCAAGTGGGTGATTGCGACAGCTCGACATGGCTAAGGCGAAGGCGATTGAGCGTTTGTTGGCCGCGGATTACGCGGAATATGCCCGAATCGTGCTCGTCAGTGATAAAAAAGCAGTATTGTGGCTCGAACAGCATGCGGCTGCGAGATTGCCCGGGTGGCAAGATGCCGCCAGCCGCGGGTTGCCAGAGGCCATGGTTTTGTTGGGAGAATGCCTGGAGTATGGCAAAGGGCTAACCAACAATGACGTGGAAGCGGTCAAATGGTATCGCAGAGCCGCTGAGGTGCACCACGCTTTCGGGCAAAACGAACTCGGTTGGATGTACCAACGAGGTCGTGGTGTAGCGAAGGACGACTTTGAAGCAATCATGTGGTATCGCAAGTCCGCGGAACAAGGTGACTCTTGGGGTCAATCCAACCTGGGTTGGATGTACAAGGAAGGCCGTGGCGCGGCGAAGGACGATTTCGAGGCGGTCAAGTGGTTTCGCAAATCCGCTGAACAAGGTAACGCGAATGGGCAAGGCCACCTTGGTTGGATGTATTCCAACGGCCGTGGTGTGGCGAAGGACGAGGTGGAGGCGGTCAAGTGGTATCGCAAATCGGCCGAACAGGGTAACGATTCGGGGCAAAACACTCTCGGTCTGATGTACGAGTATGGCCGCGGAGTGCCCAAGGATTTGGCGGAGGCGGTCCGGTGGTATCGCCTGGCAAGCGAAGGGGGCAATCAACTTGCCACTGACGCCTTGCGCCGCCTGGAGAAGTAATAGCGGCAATATAACCGTAAGTGATGCCGCGAATCCGAAGAAGGGCAAGATTAGGAAGAGGATTATGTGCCAGAGAACGATTAGGAGCATGACCGATTCCCGCCCTGCGAATCCTAATCTTAATCCTCATCGTAATCCTAATCCTCTTCCTAATCTTAATCGTCCTCTTAATCTTTCTCTTCTTCTTAGCCAAGAAAAGACACCCATGCTCTCTCGCTCGCTAATACTGGCCGTCCTCCTATTGCCCGTTCTCCCCTCCCGTTCCCACGCCCAGGACGACCCCACCAAACTCTCCCTTCAAACCCGGCATATCTTCGAGACTCACTGCTATCGCTGCCACGGCAAGGACGGCGCCATCGAAGGAGGCTTCAATTATATCCTCGACGCCAAACGACTGGTCGAGCGCAAACGCATAGTCCCCAAGGACGCCGACAAATCGCGGGTTTGGCTGCGGGTCAGCTCCACCGACCTCGACGTAATGCCGCCGCCCAGCCAATTGCCTCGGCCGTCCAAGGCGGACATAGACATCGTCAAAAAATGGATCGACGCCGGAGCGCCGGAGTTTCCCGCGGTCGCGATCGTCGAAGCGCCGAATCGGCCTTTTCTCGACGAACGCTACGTCTACAAGGCGATGTACAACCACCTGCTGACGGCCGAGATCACCGGCAGCGCCAGGTTTCAGCGCTATTTCACGCTGACCCACCTGCATAACAACAGCAAAAAAATCAACGACGCCCAGTTGCGGCTCTACCGGGCCGGCCTGGCCAAGCTGCTCAACAGCCTGAGCTGGCGCAAGAACATCATCTTGCCCAAACCGGTGGACGAGCATGGCGTGGTGCTGGCGATCGACCTGCGCGACCTGGATTGGGACCTCAGTTATGGCTGGGAAAAGCTGATCGGCCGGTCCAGGGACAAGAAGAATCCCTATCCGGGCTATCCCTACGCCCTCAAGCACGACCGCTACCCGGAGGACGATGACCTCAACGTCACGGCCAGGCAGGTCTACAAGCTGACCGGCACCGATTTTCCCGCGGTGCGCGGATTGGTTCCTGGCCACCGCGTCGGTGCCGCCGCTTTACCATGAGCTGGCCAGCATCCCCACCAGCGCTCTATGACCTGGAAAAAAGGCTGCTCAAGGTTGACGTGGCCCTCAATTTCAGGCGCGACACTTTGGCCAGGGCCGGCTTCGTTGAGAGCGGTGTCTCGGCTCAAAACCGGTTGGTCGAGCGCCATCACGCGGTCTTCGGCTGTTACTGGAAAAGCTACGATTTCAAGAACAACGACGGCGACAGCAACCTGCTGCGTTTTCCGCTCGGGCCGCTGAACCTGTTCCCGGCCGGCCAGCACCCCTATGCCGACCAGGCCTTCGTCCATGCCGGCGGCGAATTGATCTGGGCGCTGCCCAACGGGCTGCACGCCTATATGCTGGTGAATGCCAAGGGCGAGCGCATCGACGAGGGCCCGGCCGAGGTGGTGCGCGACAAATCCGAGTTCGGCGGCAAGGGGCCGATCATTGTCAACGGCCTGTCGTGCATGGCATGTCACCGGCACGGCATGATCGAGCTGCCCAGGGATGTCATCCGCGACGGCGCCGGCTTTCAGGGCGCCGTTAGGGACAAGATCAAACGGCTCTATCCCGAGCAGAAAACGATGAAACGCCTGGTCGATCAAGACGAGGAGGATTATTTGCGGACGCTCGAGCTGGTGATCGCGCCCTACCTTCGCGTCGGCATCGACAAGGACAAGGACATCAAGCTCTTTCCGGAGCCGGTCAGCTCGTTGGCGTCGAAATACCTGTCGGCCCCGGTGGAGGCTGAGTATGCGGCGCTGGAGCTGGGGTTTCAGGATGTCAAGGAGCTGACCTATGCCATCAAGGGTAACACCAAATTGAGCGACGTGTTGGGACTGAAGACGTGGACGAACGGGGGCTCGATCAGGCGGCAGGAATGGCAATCGGTGCGTGAGCAGTTCTCCCCGTTTCAGGAGACGGCCGCGGAGCTAAAGCGAGGCGCATCCCTTGCAGCCGCCGCTTTGGCCCTATTATGATTTACCGTGAGTGGACCATGAAAAACGCGACGAGTTGGCTGTGCGGTGTGGCGCTGGTGCTTTATGCCAGTCAGGCCCAGGCTTCCGGCACCTTCGGCGAAGTGGCCAAGGACCTGGCCAAGGATGTCAAGATATTCCTCGACAACCAGGGCAAAAACAAGATCGCCATCGGCCAGTTTCTCGGCCGGGGCGACCTGGGCCGCTTTGGCAGCGCCAGTCCTCTGCTGCATACGGCTCTGGAGTACGAGCTCAAGTTGTTGGGGGTGACTGTCGTGGCCGTCAAGGGCGATTACGAGTTGACCGGCGAATACGAAAACCTGGAAGACATCAAAACCGGCCGGCATTTCGTGCAGGTCAAGCTGGAGCTGCGCGACCGCGTGGGCGCCTCGCATCATTTCAGCGGCAATCAAAAAATCGACGGCAAGGAAACGGCCGTGAAATACGTCATCAAGAACGAGGACGACCTGGCCAAGCTGCTGGGGCCGCCCAGCGTCTACGTTTCGCCGCTGGCCTTGGAAATTGAACGAATTGCCGCCTATGGGCAGGCCATTGATAAGCCCAACCCGATCATCGAGCAAACGCGGGTGCTGGCGGGCAAGGGAGCGCCGTTTTCACTGGAGATCCTCACCGCGCCCCCCAAGCCCGGCGGCGGCAAACACAAGCGCGACGATTACGTGACGCGCAATCCAGTAACCGACAAGGAGAGCGGCCTGGCGTTTGTACCGATCGCCCGCAACGAGGTTTACGCGGTGCGGATCATCAACGACGCCGATTTCGACGTGGCCGTGGATCTGCGCATTGACGGCCTGAGCGTCTACCACGCCAGCGACTTCAAGGACGAGAAAACCGGGCTGCCCAAGGATCGTTTCATCATTGTCGAGAAGAAAACGCCGGTGTTCATCCCCGGTTGGTTCATCAATTTGAGCCAGGCGGACGAATTTTTGGTGACGGAATACGCCAAGAGCGAAGCCGGCAAATTCGGCAACGCGGCGAATGTGGGCACGATCACCGCGACGTTCCACGCCGCCTGGGATCCGAAGGGGAAGCCTCCTGCGGACGAGCCGCGCAATCCGAGCGAACTCGCTCAATCCGCCGACGCCACCGGCCGAGGCGACCGTGTGACCGCGGATTACAAGCTGCTGGACCGCACGATCGGCGTTTTTCGGGGGGCGGTGAGTGTGCGGTATGTCAAGTAATGGAGAACCCAAATGAGCGGAGAGGGCGGGATTCGAACCCGCGGTAAGGACTTTAATCCCTACACCGGTTTAGCAAACCGGCGCTATCGGCCACTCAGCCACCTCTCCAGCCGCTCACGGGCTCCCCGCAAGCTGTTGCCATCTTACCCGGCGGCCAGAATCGTGCAAGATGTGGAAGGCTGCCACGCGAAGGTTTTTCTTCGAGGGGAGCCATAGCATCGAAATCCTGGGTCTGCTTCTGGTCATCCTTCTTCAATCCCTGGCGTTGGCCTGGTGTCTGGCACTGCTCAAACGACAGCGCGATGCAAGTAAAGGCGAAGAATGCCAGGCCATCGCACAAGAAAAACCGGCCGAAAAAGCCCTGATGGAGGCCGCGGTGCAACGCGAGCGCGACCGCCTGCGGCAAATTCTCGATTCGCAATTCGGTTTTGTTTGCGTCATGACTCTCGATGGCGTCCTTCTCGAAGTCAATCAGACGCCGCTCACGCTCATGGGTCTGCTGTGCGCGGACGTGCTTGGACGCCGATTCTGGGAGGTGGACTGGTGGGAACCCGGCGGCGACGCGCAGGCCAAGGCGGCCGTCGAGGCGGCGGCCCGCGGAGAGATGGTGCGCGGCGACTTCGCCGCCCGTTTCGTCGGCATCGGACGGCGCGACATCGACGCCGTCTTCCACCCGCTGCGGGACGAGCATGGCAAGGCGATAGGCGTTTCCGGCTTTGGGGTGGACGTCACTGATCGCAAGCGTGATCAGGCGGCTCTGGCCGAGAGCCGAGATCGGCTCGAGTTCCTCACCCGGCAGCTCATCACCACCCAGGAAGCCGAACGGCAAAAGCTCGCGCGCGAGCTCCATGACGAGATTGGCCAGGATCTGACGGCGATGAGGATCCTCCTGGAAAACTGCACCTGCTCAGCGGGACCGCAGGCTCTGCGGATTGTCACGGAGCTGATGGAGCGGACTCGGAATCTTTCCTTCGATTTGCGGCCTCCCATGCTGGACCTCCTGGGACTCTTGCCTGCCCTGCTATGGCAATTCGAACGTTATACAGCGAAGACGAAAATCCGCGTGGCCTTCCAGCATACCGGCGTGAACAGGCGGTTTTCGTCGGAATTGGAGACCGCGGCATTTCGGGTGGTGCAGGAGTCGCTGACCAATGTCGCTCGCCATGCCGGGGTGACGGAAGCGACCGTGCAGCTCTGGGCCGACGCCGACAACCTGGGGATCCAGGTCACCGACCAGGGACGGGGGTTTGACCAGGTCGCGGTCATGGCAGCGGGTCGGACCGGCGGATTGACCGGCATCCAGGAACGAGTGCAGGCTGCTGGGCGGCGAAATGGCGATCGAATCGGTGCCGAGCCAGGGCACCTTTTTCACCGCTCAGTTTCCGCTCGGCGGCGCGGTTAGAAGTATAAGGGAAAGCAATGACCATCTCCATCGTGCTGGCGGATGACCATGCGGTGGTCCGTCAGGGGCTTCGGGCCTTGCTCCAGGCCGAGGTCGATTTCTCGGTTGTCGGCGAGGCGGAAAACGGACTGGAGGCGCTTCGCGCCGTGGAGCGTTTGCAGCCCGACGTCCTGGTGCTGGACGTGATGATGCCGGGGCTGAACGGGCTCGAAGTGCTGCCCAGCGTCAGCAAACGCTCGCGCGGGACGAAAGTGGTGATCCTGTCGATGTATCCAAATGAAGCCTTCGTCGTGGAGGCCTTGAAGCACGGGGCGGTCGGCTATGTCCTGAAGAGCTGCGAATCGGTGCAGCTGGTGAAGGCCATCCGCGAAGCAGCAGCTGGCCGTCGCTATCTGAGTCCTCCCATGTCGGCGCGGACCATCGACGTCTACCTTGAAAAATCCAAGTCGGCGACGCTGGACCCGCATGACACGCTGACGCCGCGTGAGGCGCCAGGTGCTGCAGCTCACCGCCGAAGGCCATTCCCAGCCTGAAATTGCCAGGCGGCTGCATATCAGCCCGCGCACCGTCGAAATGCACCGCAAAAACCTCATGCGCAAACTGGCTTTCCGCAATCAGGCCGACGTGATCCGCTATGCCATTGACCGAGGATTATTAAAGGCCGAGGAATGAGGGGTCGGGGCGTAATCGAAAAATACCGGCAGTTGCCGAGGTGGTATCTTCAAAAATGCGTGTTAGGATCATTCTTAGGCTGCTTGAGAATTCGGCAGCCCGGAGCATATCACGCGAACAGCTCCGGCGTTTGTTGATTTCCTAGTGACTGGGCGACGCTAGGCGAGATACGATGCCGGAGCTTATTTTTTTGGCAGGCGAGCCGAGCCGCGTAAGCGGCCGGTTCTTGTCCACTCAAGTGGCCGGTTTTTCTCCACCCAAGATTAATCTCGTCGTCTTAGGTTGAACGACCCGACGCCTTACGGCGTTCGGCTCGCCAGCCTTTGGAACGTGGATCTGGGGGCTTTGTCCAACATGGATAAAGTCACGGGCTCCACCGCACCAGGTTGGTATTGTTTGTTTCCATGAAGCTAACTATGCGGGGGCTGTTGTTGGTCGCCACGTCGCTTCGTCATCACCTCTGGGCCATATTTGCTGACAGTGCACTTCGCCCCAAGGAGCCCCGACATGTTCCAATCTTTTCTGCAATGGTTTAAGGGTCAGTCCCCAAAGCGGCGGCCCCTGGCAGCCAAGTCCCGCACATACAGAGTTCGCCCCCACCTGGAGTCGCTTGAAGACCGAACGGTGCCCGCTGTTTTCAACGTCAACAGCACCCTCGACATTCTGCGCCGGCGAAAGGCATCGTAACCTTGCGGTCGGCCATCGAGACCGCCAACGCCACACCCGGCGGCAACACCATCAACCTGACCGTCCCCGGCACCTACAAGATCACCATTCCCGGCGCGGGCGAGGACAACAATGCCACCGGCGACTTCGACATCCTGCCCAGCGGCGGCAACCTGACCATCGTCAACACCAGCGGCGGCGCCGTCATCGTCAATGGCAACCACCTCGACCGCGTCTTCGACATCAACCCCGCCAACACCGCAACCGGCAAAAATCGCTGGTGACCATGCACGGCTTCACCATCGAGAACGGCATCGCGCAGCCCGGCGACTGGGCTCGCCGGCAGCGGCGGCGGCATCCGCGATCCAGGGCAACGCCAGCCTGACGCTGACCAACATGACCGTCACCGCCAACTCCGCAAGCGGCGACGGCGGCGGTATCTCCATGGAAAACACTCCAGGCACCACGGCCGGCACGCTGACGGTCAACACCAGCATCATCAGCAACAACCAGGCGGGCGCCGCGGGCGGCGGCGTGGCGGACTCAGGTAACGGCACCGTCACCATCTCCACCACCGATTTCCAGGGTAACACCAGCAGCGGCGCGGGCGGCGGCGTTTACGTCAACGGCACCACGCTGACCGTCACCAGCAGCACCTTCGTCGGCAACAAATCCGCCAACGGCGGCGGCATCGAAATCGACACCGTCGGCACCGGCACCAGCGGCTCAGCCGTCGCCAACTGCACCTTTACCGCCAACAACGCCCTCTACAACAGCGGCGTCGACGGCGGCGGTATCGACGCAGGGAGCGATTTTTCCGGCAGCTTGAAGTTACTGAACAACACCATCAACGCCAATTCCGCCAGCGATGGCGGCGGCCTTTACTGGTCAGGCAACGGCGCCGTCACTGTCCAGAACACCATTATCGCTGGCAACAGCGCCGGCACGGGTCCGGATGCGGATTTCGCCGTGGCCGCCGGCACCTTCACCGACCTGGGCGGCAACCTGATCAGCGTCAGCGGCGCCGGCAGCGGCAACACCGGCTTCACCAATGCCGCCACCCAAACCGGCACGGCCACCAAACCGCTCCATCCGCTCCTGGTGCCCTGCAAAACAACGGCGGCGTCCAGGCCGGCCCAGTGTCAAATTCGATAACTCTGCAGACCGAATCACTTTTGCCGGCAAGCCCAGCGATCGCCAAGGGCGTGGCAGCCGGCGCACCAGCCACGGACGCGCGAGGCTTCATTCGCCCGGCCGTCGGCAGCGGTGGAAAGCCGGATGCCGGGGCTTTTGAGTTCGAGAACGCGACGCTCAGCGTGGCGGTGACGCAGACCAGCACCGCCTCCTTGATCGTGGGTTCAGTCGCGACCTTTTCCATCACTGTCACCAACACGAGCAGCGCCACGCTGCCGGCCGACAATTCGACACTCACCGTGGCGCCTTCCACCGGTTTGACCGGTGTCAGCGGCAGCCCTCTGACCTTCTCCGTCGCCGGCTTAGCGCCAGGCGCGAGCGCGACATTCACCGTCAATGCCGCCGCCACGGCGCTCGGGGCTCAGACCATCAGCGCCGCTGTCGCCAGCCCGGATACCAACGCGAATAGCTCCTCGGGCAGCACTGCGGCTCTCGTCCTGACGCCGAATCAGCGCTTCGTGCAAGCCTTGTATATTGACGACCTGCACCGGGTCGCCACGCTCGCCGAATTAAACGGCTGGGTGGCCATACTCACCGGCCCAGGCGGTTCCCAGAGGGTCGTGGTCAGTGACATTGTGAGTTCATTCGAATATCGAGACGACCTGGTCAAGTCGTGGTACCTCAACTACCTGGGTAGACCGGCAACGGGCGGCGAGGAGGACATTTGGGCCAATATGATGCCGGATTACACCCAGGAAGACGTGCTCAGCCAGTTTCTGTCCTCGACGGAGTTTTACGACCGGGCACAGACTATTTTCGACACGGGTTCGGCGGACGAGAACTACGTGTATACACTGTACCTGGTGCTTTTCAATCGGTCGGCCAGTTCGGCGGAAATAACCTCTCAACTCGAGGTGTTGCCGGGACTGGGCTATCAAGGATTGGTGATGAGCTTCTTGCAATCCGCGGAATGGCGCACCGACCTGATAACCGGTTATTACAACAACCTGCTGCACCGACCGCCCGATGCAGGCGGCCTCAGCTACTGGGTTAACCTCAGCCAGGGTGCGGAGCACATGCTCGTGGACGCGGCTAGCATTCTTGTCGATTTCGAGGCTACCTCGGAGTTCTTTACCAACGGATAGCCGCCTGGAGTCTGTCCGAAAAGGGGTCAGGCACCGTTGTGCGAAGCACCCTTCGGGCCGTTCCGGCAACGGTGCCTGACCCCTTTTCGGACAGACTCTCAGTCTGAAAATCCAATCCACGGCCACGCGCCAGCCCGGCACATCGGGTTCGGCTTCGGCAATCTCGCCGAGATGGTATGTGATTGGCTCATTCGGATTATCGGCCTTGTAGACGTGAATGCACTCGGCCACCGGATCCACATCCCAAACGACGGCCGTCCCAGCGGCGAAATAGTCCGCGCGTTTTTCGGCCATCTCGGCCAGGGCGACTGGAGTATAGTCATTCTCGCTGCGGACCTCGGCAGCGAAGTTAGGCGGGCCTTCAATAAAGCGCATTAGGTTTGCCGGCAGGGGGCCGTCGTAGTAGGAAGCGTCGGGCGAGAACGATTCCCGGCCCGACGGCAACTCGGCAACGGCGAAGCCCACATTGTCCGGATTAGCTCTGCCCTTTTTGATCTTGGCGGCGTGATCAAAGAGACTGCGTGCGATGTTAAACCCCACGCAGGCAGGGAGGTGCCCGGTTGACATAAGTTTCTTGATCCTCCCCCTATCAGTTCGGCCTTGCCCGGCGTGCGATAGAGATCCTCCTGGGTTGCTCCGGCTTGACGAATTGCAGGCATAGCTTGCTCTCCCTAGGACTTCATTACATGTCGCAATTATACCTGGTAGGATAGGGTCGAACCACAGGACTATTGCGGCCGTTCGCGATAGGCATTGAGCAACCTCCGCAGGTCGCCCTGCACTCTTTCGAGGCTAGCATTAATCTCGCGCACTCCAGGATGGCGTGCCAGTTCAAGCTGGACGCCCTTCTCGAAATCGAACTCCGCCAGCTTCCTTTTCTGCGGCGTGCCTTGCAAATAGCGAGACATGCCGAGGAAGTAGCGGTAGCGGGCGTCCTCGTCGTAGAACGTGATGGCCTTATTGAACTCGATTTCGGCGCCGGCATAGTTCCTGGCCCAGAACAGTTCGAGGCCGGTGCCGAAGTGTTTGTCCGCCATCAGCGGGTTGGGCTGCAGGACGTAATCGGGCTGCCGAAATGCCGGGTGGTTGTCAATGATTTCCTGCAGCTCTTGCGTGGACCATCCAGGGTAGGTCAGACGCAAACCCTTGACGAGATTCTTGAGGCCCTCGGTCATTTTGCCAAGCTTCGCCTGGGCGACACCTTTGAGCATGTACCCCTCGCCTTGCGTTTTGGGATTCGCCGTCTGAATCAGCTCCTCGGCAATATTGATGCTCTCCTCGAGGCGTTTCCTGGCCTCGGCATCTATTTGGCCTTCGCCGCCGACCTGGGCTTCGGCCGGCACATCATCGTCGGCTAGCAGACCGCATTCTTCTTCGGGATCCTCGTCCGAGAGGCCAGCAGCACCACGCAGCAGCACCCGTGCCAGGGCCGCGCGGTAACGGTCGCCGTCAGGCCCCGCGCCGAGCCAGCTTGTAGGCGGCGCGGTAGTATTCCTCGGCCTTGGCCATCTCGCCTTGGTGCTCCTCCAACCTGCCGATCAGGTAAAACGATTCCGCGGCCAAGGTGGGATTTTTGCGGGCCGCCTCGGCATCGTCGCGAATCAGTTTCCGCATCGCGGGCTCAAGCTTGCCTGCCAAAGCCGCATCCAGCATGACCTGAGCACGCTTGAGCGAGAGCTGCGGTTGGTCGGGCGCCGCTTTGAGGGCGGTGTTTAGCTCCTCGACGGCCTCCTTGAGCTGGCCAGCCGCAATTTTTCTGTCAATGCGAGGTCCAAAGTAAACGCCGGGATTGGTCAGCTCGGCCAGCGTCTGCGCGGCCGCCGCTTGCACCGCCGCGCCGCCCTTGAGCGCCTGCGCTTCCTTGACGGCCAATTCGAGCGTTTGGCGAGCAGCCGGGCTGTATTTTGCTGGTTGCGCTGCATCAGCCCCTCGGCGTACAGCGCCTTGGCACGCGCTTCACCACTGGTTTTGGAGTCCTTGGAACGCACCCAGTCGATAAAGCGTTTGAAGGTTTCCAGTTCCTTGGCGTCGGCATAGGCGCGATCGGTGAGCAGAATCACCATGGTATCGAGCCGGTGTTCGGGCGTCTCGGCAAAGGCATTTTGGGTCTTGGCGCTTGCCAGGGCCGCGGACAGTTTGGCGTTGTCAAGCGCCTTTTTGAAGAGGTCGCCGGGCGCCGTGGCCATGCCGCCGAAAGCTCCTAGTAACCCACCCAGCGAGCTGCCGAGCGGCGATTGGCCGGAAAGGCGGGCTTTCTTGGTGCCGTCAACAAGCAGCTTGAGCGGATCGGCATCGTTGCCCAGATAATTGCCCTCCTTGAGCTCCAACAGGGCGGCGTCGACGGCAGCACCCATATTGCCCATGGATTTGGCCATGACGTCGCGTTCCTTGATCGTTTGCGCGAGTTCCTTGGCCAGGTCATCCCGCTCCTTCTTGAGGGCTTGCGCCCCCTTGGCGCCTGCAGCCAAATCGGCGATCTCCTTGGCGTCCTTGAGACCGGCCTTGGCCAGGGCGTCGTTGACTTCATTCAAGGCGGTGTCACTCTTTGTAATAGCCGCCTCCAGATCCTTTTGTTTTTTCAGGAGGCCGGCGTACTTGGCCTCCGCATCCTTGGCGTCCTGTTTAGCCTTTTCGAGATCCTTGGGATCGCCCGCTTCCTGGCCTGCCTTGTTCTTGAATTCCAGCAAATCCTTGAGAGCCGCCTCGGGCGATTTGGCGGGCGCCTTTTCCACCTGCTTCATGGCTTCCTGCGTTTTGCCCTCGATAAGCAATTCCAGGGCATGGTCGACCTTGGAAGGCGCGGCAGCAACATTCACAGTCCCCTTGGGTTTTGTCGCCACCGGCGCTGAGGGCGACTTCGGCAGCATATCGAAATACCACGCACTGCGCCGGCGCCAACGGAAAGGAGCACGCGCCAGAAAGCCGCCGAACAGGAAGGGCATGAACCCGCCCCGCCGACGACTGCCGCCACCTGCTCCGACAAGCTCTTTTTCACGCTCGCGGCCTTTCTTCGCGGGAGCTGGCTTTTCCTCCACCGGTTCCTCGGCCTCGGCAACAGCCTCCACGCCCTCCTCAGCCTCCACAGCCTCCACAGCCTCCACGCCTTCGACGTCCTTGCTCGGATCGGCGAATGCTGCTTCCGCCTCCGCGTCCAAGGCGCGTTCTTCTTTTGGGTGTCACCAGCACGGCATCGCCGTCTTCCGCCAGTGCCGCGCTTTCGGCTTCGGCGGAATCGAGCAGCAGACTTTCATCGATGACCTCGGCGCCTTCGGCATCCTCGACGCCGACGAGTTTGTCCACGCCTTCACCTGATTTCGGCGTTTCCGAGTCGGGCAGAGATCTCTTCCCCGGTGCGCCCAGGTCCACCGCGGAAGACTCAGCGCTGTCGTCCAAAATCGATTCCAGATCGATGTCCGAATCGGAGCCGGTTTTGGCCTTGGCCTCCGGCTGCGTGGCCGGTTGGGATGGCCGAATCGACTCCCGATTCCAGAGCCTCGGCAATGATGTCCACTCCCGACGGACGATCGCCCTTGCCGCTTGCTTTTTTGTCCAGGTCGATCGCCGACCCGCCATCCCCGCCGACGAGGAGCTGTCCTCTTCGGCCACGGCGTCTTCGGCCCGGACTTCGTGGGGTTCCTCCGGGTGCTTCTTGGCAATGTCGCTGACAGCCTCGCCTGCTTCGACGACCTCGGCCTCGGCCTCCTCGACAAGCGGGGCGTCAATGACGTTGTGGGACGACGGCAGGACCTCGACGGCATCGGAATCGTCGATCTCAATCTCTTCGTCCGCGTGGTCAACAAGGTGGCCGGACTTGGAGTCTTCCTCCACCGCCTCCACCGCCTCAATGATCCCAGACTCACCAGACTCGGATGCGGCCTCGGCAACGTCAATGATCCCCGACTCACCGGATTCAGATGCGGCCTCGGCCACTTCAATAATCTCGGACTCGCCGGACTCAGATGCGGCCTCGGCAACGTCCATGATCCCTGACTCGCCGGACTCAGCCAGGGCCTCGTCCACTTCGAGGACTTCCTCGTCTTCCACGACCTCCACGACCTCAATGGGCTCGACACCCGACTCGGGTCCGGAGTCCTTGGGCAGTTCCAGATCCGGCATGGAATGGAGCGGAGTTTGGTCGGTGCTCTTGGGGTCTTTGGGTTTGTCGTCGTGTTTGCGTTTGTCAGCCATGATGTTCCACTCCAGAAGTCGTTACGAGGCCAGGAGCCGGGAAAACGGTGCCGCTTCGCCATTTTCTCGCAACAGACCCTCGAGGGCAATGGGTTTTCGCAATTTGCGCTGTTTGTGCTGTTTGCGGAACCGTTATTATTGACATAAACATACTTCTCGAAAACTTTGCAGTCGGACTGGACGAAACTTCACACCTGTCTATAATAAATCGACCTGTGCTGGACTGCGCCCAGCAGGGTGCAAAAGGCAGGGAAGCGTCGCCCACGCAGGAGTTCCTTGCTTTTCCTTGGAACAGCCTGGTTGCCAGGTTTGAAAGGACCCCTTTTTGAACCATGGTGAACCTGGCGTTACCTCAGCTGTCACCCTAATAACCGCCAAGGGCAAATGGAGCAGTCGCCAAGACTGGGTCGCGTGACCCAGCCGATTGCCCAGTGTTTCGTTTTTGTGAACACCATCATGCTCGAAAACCTTCGCAACATCGGCATCATCGCCCACGTGGACGCTGGCAAGACCACCACCACCGAGCGGATCCTGTACTTCGGCGGCTCCAAGCACAAGGCCGGCGACGTCGATGACGGCAACACCACCACCGATTTCGATCCGCTGGAAAAAGCCAAGGGCATCACGATCAACAGCGCCGCCGTCACCGTCGAGTGGGGCGACACCCGCATCACATCTGATCGACACTCCCGGCCACGTCGATTTCACGGCCGAGGTCGAGCGCTCGCTGCGCGTCCTCGACGGCGCCGTCGGCGTCTTCTGCGCCGTCGGCGGCGTCGAAGTGCAGAGCGAAACGGTCTGGCACCAGGCCAACAAGCACAGCGTGCCGCGCATCGCCTTCGTCAACAAGCTCGACCGCATGGGCGCCGACTTCTTCGACTGCATCGAGCAGATGAAGGAAAAGCTCGACATCGTCCCGGCCGTCTGCACCATCCCGGCCGGGCAGTCGAGCGAGTTCGAGGGCGTCATCGACCTGATCCGCATGAAGTTCTGGCTGCAGGACAAGAACGATCCGACCCACATGAAGTATTCGTGGGTCGACGATTCCCGAGCCAGTACAAGGCGCTGGCGGACGAGTAGCGCGAGCACCTGCTGGAAGCGGCGTCGCACGGCGACGACGAACTGCTGGAATGCGTTCTCGAAGGCAAGCCGGTCTCCGAGGAGATGCTCCGCAAGGCCCTGCGCCAGGGCACGCTCGCCGGCAAGCTGACGCCGGTCCACTGCGGCTCGTCGAAGGAATTCCACGGCGTTCGGCTGCTGCTCGACGCGGTGCGCGATTATCTGCCGTCGCCGGTGGATCGCCCGCCGGTGCAAGGCATCGTGCCCAAGACCAAGGACAAGGAAAAGGCCGAGCGCAAGCCCGAGGCCAGCGAGCCGTTCTGCGGCCTGGCGTTCAAGACCGTCAGCGAGAAGCACGGCGACCTGGTGTTCCTGCGCATTTACTCCGGCGAACTGCAGCCGGGCGACACCATCACCGAACGCCGGCGTCAAGAAGGCGGAGCGCATCAGCCACATCTACCGCATGATGGGCGACCGCCGCGATCGCCTCGAAGTGGCCGGGCCCGGCGAAATCGTGGCCGTGGTCGGGTCTGAAGCAGACCACGACGGGCCATACGCTGTGCGCACAGGACAAGCCGATCGCGCTGGAAGAAATCCGCTTCCCCGACCCGGTCATCTCCCAGTCGATGATCCCGGACAAGAACGTCGACGAGACCAAGCTGGCCGACGCCCTGGGCAAGATGGTCGCGCGACGATCCGACGCTGCAAGACGCGCACCGATCCCGAAACCAACCAGTTGATCCTCAGCGGCATGGGCGAGCTGCACCTGGAAGTGGCCGTGCACAAGCTGCAGCGCGACCACGGCGTGCAGGTGCTCGGTCGGCAAGCCGATGGTGGCCTATCGCCAGACGCTGGCCAAGCCGGTCGAGATCGAGACCCGCTACATCAAGCAGTCGGGCGGCCGCGGCAAGTTCGCCGTCATCGACATGAAGTTCGAGCCGCTGACCAAGGAGCAGTGTCGAGGAATGGACTGCCTAGCTGGAGGAAGAAGGCGAAAAGCCCGATCCGAACAACATCTACTTCATCGACAAGATCTTCGGCGGCGTGGTGCCGACGCGAGTACATCCCGTCGGTGGAGCAGGGCTTCCGCCTGGCCGCGGCCAAGGGGGCGAAGTACAGCTTCCCGTGCGTCGACATCCAGGCGACCTTGCTGGACGGCAAGGCCCACGACGTCGACAGTTCGGCGGACACGTTCAAGCTGGCGGCCATCGAGTGCTTCCGCGACGCCCAGACTCAAGGCGGGCCTGACGCTGCTGGAGCCGATCATGAACGTGGTGGTGCTACGCGCCGGGCCAGTACCAGGGCGACCTGACCGCGCGACGTCAACCGCCGCCGCGGCGAGATCCTCAACTCCAGCCTCGGACAAGGGCCGCTGCATGCTGCACGCCTACGTCCCGCTGGCCGAGCTGTTCGGCTACACCAGCGAGCTGCGCAACTTCACCAGCGGCACGGCGTCGTTCACCATGGAGCCGAGCCACTACGCTCCGGTCAAGGAAGAGCTGGCCGATCTGCGCGCGGCGAGTTAAGCATCAGACAGAATCACGAAAGCACGAAAGACGAAATCACGAAAAAGAAGAGAGATTTTTTCGTGATTTCGTCTTTCGTGATTCACCCGACCAACCACCGCTTGGCCAGCATCACGCACGGCAATAACTTTTCTCGACGCCGTCATGCGAGGTTTGCGGGAATGCCACCCCCTTGTGGGGTGGATTGTTACGCTGGCTTCTACGCGCCAGCCAACGAGACCAGTGTGATGTACATGCCAGTCTCCAGGCGAGCCGAGCGGCGTAAGCCGCCGGTGTTTCCTTCAATCCCCGGAGGCCTCCCATGCAACCAACGGCCAACACGACGTCGGGAGTGACCGCATCGCCATCGGCGACCTCATCCTGGTACTCGCCCTGGCCATCTTCTTCATCGACTATGTCGCCGCCAACGGCGACGACATCCCGCCGCCCCTCACCGGCTTCACCGCGATCACCGCGATGCTGCACGCCATCATGACCCGCCAAGAAAAAGATGTTGCACAACCCCCGGCCCCTCCGTCAACATCAGGCTCCCCAGACTTCCAGATCTGAAGGGGACAAGGACGATTATTGTTCCACCATTCGTTTAGCCGCGCCCCGGAGCGTCAGCGAAGGGAAGCGCGTGGGGCCCAACGCGATCTATCCCTCTACTCAATCCGCCAACTGAAATCCTCCTTCTTTTCAATAATCCAACTAAGCAAACCGTCGGGGGAGTCTTCATTGTAATTGCGTTCTGCGTCAAGCCCTTTCAGTTCCTTCCATACAGCAGTTCCAAAAACCTCCTTACCGTCTCTTATTGGATACAGTTTCTGCGTCCGCTCAGTAAAAGGTTCAGCTCTTATTGAGTAAACATGATTTTTATACTTTCGCTCAAGTACAAAACAAATGTCCCGATGTGTTTTTTCAAGTTGCTGTCCATGGCCCAATTTAAGGGACTCGCGATGCCCTTTTGTCGTCAATTTGAAAAACCCTTTTATTGACTGAGACTTTGTCCAGTTTTCTTTGTCGTTTTGCATTACTTGTTGCAGAGCTTCGACACCTGCATTTGAAAGGTGCGTTTGAACAAAGCAAAATAGTGCGTATCGGTGTATCTCCTCACCTGGTTCCATGCCGTAAGCCCATGCCGCATAAAGTAGGTGATTTACAGCCCCCAAGACATGCATCGACTGCCTATAAGGATAATGTGGTCGTTCTCCCGACTCAAGCCAACCAGACTTAGGTTCCTTTGACATCATCTATCCTCGCAGAGTTAAACGCAGGAAATCACATCCGACCCACTCACGTTGCCCGTCATTTCGGCAACGTCCAAAAGGGGTTATGGTAGGCGTGGCGGCCTCTTAATCAAGCGTGCAACGCTAGAACACCTCCGTAATCCAAAAAATATACGTTTGTCCACATTCTTGCCTCTTAAACGCCAAATCGCGGTGTTACGATGCGACCTCCAAACACCAAAGGAGACCCCGCATGAAAGCCATCTCAATCTGTCAACCCTGGGCCACGCTGATCGTCATCGGCGCCAAGAGATTTGAAACCCGCTCCTGGAAAACCGACTATCGCGGCATTTTAGCCATCCACGCCAGCAAAACCAAGGTCCCGCATGCGTGTCACTCATCAGACGCGGGAGTCCAACGAGTGATACTCATCGCCGACCCGGGCAACATCATGAGAGGCTTGCGCTGAATAGCGTGCAACTCGGTTTCGAGACGTTTCACCTGTTCCCGGATGGGGCCGATTTTTTCGTCGATCACTTGCTGCAATTGGCTCAATGAGATTTCCCGGTCCAATTCATGCTTGATAAGGTCGGCCTGCGCAGCGGAATGTGGCGTGGTCTTGAGTGCGTTCAAATGCAATCTCACGATGACGCTGGCGAGTTGGCCGACGGACGGTTTCGCGCCAGTCGAAGCGCCGATGTGCGCCACCATATTCTCCAAAGTCTCGACGTCCTCGGCGCTGAGCGGAACCCGGCAGTTGACAGTGGCATCGCCAAGTGCGGGTCTGCCGCCGCTGGAACGCAGCCGATGCAAAAGTTGAGATCCCAACTCGGCGAGCGAGATTGGATCGAGATTCCCAAGAACTTTCTGCCCATTCGGGTCGGCGCCAAGAGCGGCGGCCACTTCTTGAGGCTCAATGCGCCGCCTCGGCTTATCAATTACCTTGATCTTTCTGGGTTTGGCACCGACGATATTGATTTTATCGGCCATGGTTATTCTCCTGGGGGCACGTCGTAGATACTGATGCTCCAAAACCAACCATCGAACTCAAATACCACCTTGCCTTGATTGGCGTCTCGTCCGAAGCGATGCAAAAACGCCCGCAATCGCGGCATGTTTGCCGCGAATTTGTCGGGATCGACAAACGTGTAAACGATCTTGGTTTGCTCCCACAAGTCGCTTCCGTCGGGCTTGCGCCAGGTGCCCTCAACTGGGGGAAATGCAGTTGTGCCGTTGCCAGTTTCCGTCAGCAATTCCTGGGCCTGATCGGTCCAGGTATCGTGGTCCGCGATTAGCCCACCGAGACGATCTTTGTTCGGAATGTACAGGGTCAACCGCTGTGAAAGTGGCTCTTCGGTGGCACCGAGTTCCTTGCCGAGATCGAAGTCCATGAATCCCCCCTTGGCGATCCAAGGAATGGTATCACTTAAGTATCAAAAAGTCAATGCCAGAGGCCGCGATGGCCATCTTTTTTGTGAAAAAGTAGCGAATGATGGTTATTGATCCGCCATTAACGGGAGTATCCTGGTTTTTGCCTTCCCGTGAACCTTTCCCCTTCCGCCAGCCTCTTTCCCCCAACGATATTCAAGCAAAGAAGCCGCCCGGCCGGCGGCGCTCTGAGCCCTGCTAATGCTGTTGGCCCAGCGCGTACCGTGAACGGGTTCTAACGAAGGCGGTTTCTACCGTGGTTAGCTCATTGGCAGAGCACCAGACCCATAATCTGGACGTAGCAGGTTCGAATCCTGCACCACCCCCGAGCGACCTGAAAAGTTCGCTTACCTGGACGCGCAAGCGTTCTTGACTTGCCGGAGGGAGGCAGACTACCGCGCGATCTGCGTTGACGGTTCGCCGTCGACGCAACATGAACATTGGCCCTGCAGTCCGTGGATACCGCTGGGGTAGCCTTTGGTAGCTAGCAGATTTAGCTTTCGAGTGCCGTGCGGCCGCCGCCCAGCCGCACCGCTTGCTAGCCAAGTTGTGACGCTTCCAGACGGCCGCGCCAGCTCAAGACGGCACTCCGCCAAGGTCCGTGGGATTGTCGGTGAACTCCGCCTCCCGACGGCTTTTTTGCATGAGGCTCCCAAAAAAGGGGTCAGGCACCGTTGTGCGAAGCACCCTTCGGGCCGTTCCGGCAACGGTGCCTGACCCCTTTTTTGGGAGCCTCTAATTGAGGAAGATGGAGGTGACAAATGGTCATCAAGCTCATCACGATTCACAAGTACGAAATGGGTCTGCATTTCCGCGCCGGCGACTTCGTCGGTTTGCTGGAAGCTGGCCGGCACTGGTTCTTCGACCCGCGCAATCGCGTGCAGGTCGAAATTGTCTCCCAGCGCGCGCCGTGGCTCGTCCACGAAAAGCTCGACGTGATTGTCAAGTCGGGCGTGCTGGCCGAGGCGCGCGCTGGTCCTCGATTTGAAGGACTATGAGCGCGCCTTGATCTGGATTGACGGCCGCTTCAGCCACGTGCTGCCGCCGGGCCTGCACGCTTACTGGACTATGTTTCGCGGCGTCAAGGCCGAGGTCGTGGATGCGCGGTCTGTGCGTTTCATCCACCCGGACCTGCCCGTCATTGTGAAGTCGCAGTTGGCCGAGCGCGTGCTGGAGACGGTCACGGTGCCGGCCAACCACTCGGGCGTCTGCTTCCGCGACGGCAGCCTGGTGGAGACGTTGCCGGCTGGCCGCTATGTCTTCTGGAAGAATATCGCCGAGATCAAGGTGGTGCCGGTGGATATGCGCACTGCCATTCTCGACGTGGCCGGCCAGGAGATCATGACGTCCGACAAGGTGACGCTGCGCCTCAACGCCCTGGTGACCTACCGGGTCACGGACGCGGCCCAGTCGCTGACCGTGAGCGATGACGCCCGCCAGGCGCTCTACCGCGAGACGCAGCTGGTGCTGCGCGCTTGTCGGCGCCCGTGAGTTGGACGGCTTCCTTGCCGACAAGGACGGCGTGGTCGCGGAACTCGAACAAGGCGTCCGCCGACGTGTGGCGGCGCTTGGCCTGGAAATCGTGACGGTCGGCATCCGCGACATCATCTTGCCGGGCGAGATGAAGGATCTGCTCAACAAGGTGACGGAAGCCAAGAAGGCCGCCGAGGCCAACTTGATTGTCCGTCGCGAGGAAACCGCCGCCATGCGCAGCCAGGTCAACACGGCCAAGCTGCTTCAGGACAACCCCACGCTCATGCGATTGCGTGAACTGGAAGTTCTGGAAAAGGTGGCAGCCTCGGCCAAGCTCAACGTTGTTTTGGGCGAGAAGGGCTTGACCGAACGGGTTGTGAATGTGTTGTAACGCAAGCCTCGGAGCCGAATGGACGGTGCTCCGAGGTTTTTCAAAACCAAAGCAGAATCACGAAAACACGAAAGACGAAAGCACGAAACCGGGCGAGTGTTAATTAGTAATGCAATCCGTATTTTCGTATTTTCGTTTTTCGTGGTCTCGTGATTCGCTTTAGAGCCGGCTTGGTCACGGCTTCAAATCTCCACCGTCAAGCCCTCATGAGCCAGACCACCAACACACGCCCCCTGGTCCTTGCCTTCCCGCCTAAGTGCATCGCCCAAACAATGCCGTAAATAAGCCCCAAACTTGGCCAGGTCTTGATCGTCGCGTTTTGGCTCCCGGTGCCCGATGTGCAATTGGCGCACTCCCGCTGCCGCCGCCGTTGCCGTGCAAGCTTCCACCGTGCTGTGGCCCCAGCCGCGCCGCGCCAGAGGCAATTCACCCATGATCCCGGCACGGCCTTCGTATTCGTCCGCGATGTATTGCCCATCCAGATACAGCAAATCGGCCCCGCGCGAAATCTGCCAGGGCGAGATCCGGCGCCTCGACATGCTCGTGATCGGTGCAAAACACAAAGGACCGCCCTGGCCGATCGAATCGAAATCCGAGACAGCCACCTGGATGCCTCAGAGCGAAGGTTGAAATCGTCGTCGTCCCAATCGTGAACGTCTTGCCCGCTTCGATGGTGACACGTTTGCGCAGGGCCTTGAGCATGTTGAAAGTGGCAGGGAAAAACGTGCTGCTCAGCGGCGACGCTGGAACGAGCATACCCTCCAATGCCTTCATCACCGCCGCGGAACCGTAAAGAGTGAAAGTATTACGCGGATCCATGTAGGGATCGAAAAACGGCGTGCCGATCAAATGGTCGATGTGCGGGTGCGTGGTGAGAATGTGTGCCTCGCGCCGGCCGCGGAAATCCGGGGCATTCCAGATGCGTTCGAGGTGCATTCCCAGCTCGCGCAAACCGGTGCCGCAGTCGATAATAATCAGATCGTCGGGTGTCTGCACGGAGACACAGGTAGTGTTGCCACCAAAAGTCGAACGCAAGTGCCAGGGAAGATGCTGCTGCAGGAAGAGTTCCAACTTGGCGGGATCGTTGGCGGCAGCCGCCAGGGCATCCAGCATCCGTTCCTTCGCCAGGTGAAGCACAACATCACGAAGCTTGGCGGCCACGTCGACCGGCTTGAGCGGCGCGGCGTAGCTGCCGGTGGTGCCCCAGTAAGTGATGGTGAACGCTGGGGCAGACGGCATGCCGTCAGCTCCTTTCTTAGCCAGTGCGAAAAGGGGTCAGGTACCGTTGCCGGAACGGCCCGAAGGGTGCTTCGCACAACGGTACCTGACCCCTTTTCGCACTGGCTCCTACGAACCTGCAATCCACGCTTCGTCAGCCATCGCATAGCTCAGCAATTCGTCGGGCTTGAACCACAAGGCGATTTCGGTGGCTGCATTGTCCGCACTGTCGCTGCCATGCACAAGGTTGTTTTGGACACTCAGGGCAAAATCGCCGCGGATGGTGGCCGGCGGGGCTTTGGTCCCGTCGGTCGCGCCCATCAAGGTGCGGGCCACGGCCACGGCTTCGCGGCCTTCCCACACCAGGGCCACGGTGGGGCCGCCGGTCAGGAATTTCAGCAGCGAATCGTAGAATGGCTTGCCCTTGTGGACCGCGTAGTGCTGCTCCGCCAGTTGCCGGCTGGGGTGAACCATTTTGAGGCCAATCAGGCGCAGGCCCTTTTGCTCGAAACGGTGGATTACAGTGCCCACCAGGCGGCGCTGCACGGTGTCGGGTTTTAGAAGGATGAGCGTGCGCTGCATGAACGAGACCTTTTGCAAGATGACCAGGTTAAACCGCGCGCTCCGCTGCGCGTCGCGGCTAAACATATCTTCGCAAACGGTGGCGGGGTTGGCAACAAGGTCATTTCACAAATGTCGCGACGCGCTCCAAAAACGCGGCGTTCGAATCGTACTGCGCCAGCTTCTTGACCAGCGATTCCATCGCTTCCACGGGCCGCATCGAAGATAAGCTGCGGCGCAGCAGCGTCACCTGTTTGAGAACTTCGGGCTGCAGCAGGCGTTCTTCCTTGCGCGTCCCCGATTGGGTGATGTCGATGGCGGGAAAGATGCGGCGGTCGGAAAGCTTCCGGTCCAGCACCAGCTCCATGTTGCCCGTTCCCTTGAATTCCTGAAAAATCACCTCGTCCATGCGCGAGCCGGTTTCGATCAAGGCCGTGCCCATCACCGTTAGCGAGCCGCCTTCCTCAAAGGCGCGGGCGGTGCCGAATAGCCGCTTGGGTATCTCCAGCGCCCGTGAATCGACGCCGCCGCTGAGTGTCCGGCCGCTGTTGCCGGCGTTGCGGTTGTAGGCCCGGGCCAACCGCGTCAGACTGTCGAGCAGCACGAAGACCTGCCGGCCCTGCTCCACCAGCCTTCTGCCCCGTTCGAGCACCAGCTGGGCCATGCGGATGTGGGCCGTGGCGTCGTGATCGGAGCTGCTGGCAATGACCTCGCCCCCCTTGACCGTGCGCTTGATGTCGGTTACTTCTTCCGGCCGTTCGTCCACCAGCAGCACAATCAGATACATCTCGGGATGATTGACGGAAACCGCGTGAGCGATGTGCTGCAGCAGCACGGTTTTGCCGGTCCGCGGCGGGGCCACGATCAATCCGCGTTGGCCTTTGCCGATGGGCGTCAGCAAATCCATGACCCGCGTGGTCAACGGCTCCTTGCCGGTTTCCAGGCGGATTTGTTCGTGGGGATCGATCGCGGTAAGCTCGTCGAAATTGCGGCGCGGGTACTTGGCGGGGTCCATCCCCTCCAGCGCGGTGACCTCGAGCAGGCGCGGCCCCGTACCTTTCCTGCTCGGCTCAATGGGGCCAGCAACCAGCATGCCCTCCTGGAGCCGTGTTTTATTGATGAGCGGCCCGGGCACATAAGCGTCGCCGGGCTGATTGGTGTAGTTGCGGTTGGCGTCTCTGAGGAAGCCAAAGCCCTTGGGGCTCAGTTCCAGAACTCCCTGAGTAGTTTGCATATCGCGCGACATCGCGGTCCTTTCATCGGAACGAAACGGTCCCTGTCCCCTTTTTCACTTTGTTCACACCTTGCGATGAGCAGTAACGACTTCCTGAGTACCGTCCGGCAAAGCGACCAGCTGATAATCGCCGAAAATGTGCGGCGACTCTGGCTGCAAGACTTGCAGCAACTTGACGGCGAGCTTACGAATTTCAACCTCGGCAAACCGGCTAGCGCGCATCTCGATAAAATGCCGCAGCGCTCGGGCGTTGCCCGTCACAAAAATCTTCGTCTCGGTGGCGTTGGGCAGCACGCTCCGGGCCGCCTGCCGGGCCAGTTTCCGCCGCGCCGTGCGATCGGGCTCCTCCTGAAATTTGCTGAGCAGTTTTTCGGTCAGCAGCACATAAGCCTTGTGGCTGGCCGCGATGGTCTCCAACCAAATCCGGTGCAGCTCGGGATCACCGGCAATGCAATCGGGCTCGACGTACTCGGCCACCGACTCATCCACGTAACGCTGGCTCAGCTGTGAATAGCTGAAATGGCGATGCCGCACCAGCTCATGCGTCAGGCTGCGGCTGCAACCCGTGAAAATAAAGTTCCAGACGGCATGCTCCAGCACCGAGCCGTGGCCGACTTCCAGGATGTGCTTCAGGTAAGCCTCATTGCCGCCGGGCCGCGGCTTGGCGAAGCTCATGTAACACAAACGCCCGGCGACTTCCGCCAGGTGCTCGCCGGCAATCTCGGTGTCGGTCTGCCAGCTCACGCCGTGATCGCCGAGGAAACGGTCGATGACGCCATCGTCCACCGTCTGCCTGCCGACCAGATATACGGCCGGTTCCCGAATTACCTGCACGTCCCTGGTGGGATCGAAAGCAGAACTCATGAAACATCCTTGAGGCGACCAAGTGCGGCCAACACGACCGCGGCCATTGGTCCATTGCTAGGGAAATTGGGGCGCTGCAAAGATGTTGAGAATATCTTTGCCGGACGGGGCGATCCCTTTACGAGGAATAATCGACGTTCCTATTGTACCAAGGCTGGCATTAATTTGCCAGTCTACTCCGCCAAACGGCACATAGTAGTAGGCACACTCCGTGTGCCGTTTGGATCGAATGCCGGGGGTTATCGCTAAAACGGCACACGGAGTGTGCCTACTACTATGTGCCTGCTACTTTACTCGCTCGGGCTCCGTCATGCTGCGGGGATCCAGGGCTGCATTCAGCTCGGCCTCGTTCACGACCGCCGTGCTGCTTTTCTTCACGAGCGTGCCGGTCCGCATTTTTTCCTGGCAAAGCTCACGAATGGTCTTGCCCGATTTGAAAGCTTCCTTGGCGAGTTTGGCCGCGGCGTCGTAGCCGATGAGCGGGTTGAGACTCGTCACCATCGACAGGCTTTTTTCGACCTGGCTCTGGCAGGCCTCGCGATTGGCTTCCATTTCGAGGGCGCAGAAATCGACAAAGGCCCGCGTGCACCCTGCAAGCAACTGCACGCTCTCCAGGGCGGCCAGGCCCATCACCGGCATCATGATGTTCAGCTCGAATCTGACCGCCGCTGGCCCCGGAGAACGCGATCGTCTGGTCGTTGCCGATGACCCGGCGCAAACCTGCATCATGCTTTCGCACATCACCGGGTTGACCTTGCCAGGCATGATCGACGAACCGGGCTGGCGGTCGGGCAGCATCACTTCGTAAAAACCGCAGCGCGGGCCGCTGCCGAGCCAGCGGATGTTGTTGGCGATCGAAAACAGCGACACGGCGATGGAGCGCAGCAGGCCGCTGCATTCCACCAGGCCGTCGCGGTTGGCGTTGCCCTCGAAGTGGTTGGCGGCTTCCACGAAAGCGATGCCGGTCTCCTTGTGCAAGATGCTCCGCGACCTTGGCGCCGAATTTCGGATGGGTGTTGATGCCGGTGCCGACCGCCGTGCCGCCGGCCGGCAATTCCAGCAGTGCGGAAAGCGCCAGCCCTGCTCGCCCCAACGACAGCTCCAGCTGGCGGACAAATCCGCCGATCTCCTGGCCGAGCCGCAGCGGCGTGGCGTCTGCCAGGTGCGTGCGGCCAATCTTGATGATGGCGTCCCATTGCGTGGCCTTGTCCGCCAGCGCCGCCCGCAACCGCTCCAGGGCCGGCAGCAATTCGGTTTTGATCGCCAGGGCCGCAGCCACGTGGATCGCGGTGGGGAACATGTCGTTGGTCGACTGTCCCATGTTTACGTGGTCGTTAGGATGGATCGGCTTCTTTTCGGCCAGCCGGTCGCCGCCAGTCATTTCGATGGCCCGGTTGGTAATGACCTCGTTGGCATTCATGTTCGACGACGTGCCGGAGCCGGTCTGGTAGACGTCGATGGGAAACTCATTGTCGAATTTCCCGGCGGCCACTTCGCGGGCGGCGGCGATGATCGGCTCGGCAAGGTCGGCTTTGAGCTTGCCGAGATCGCGGTTGGCCAGGGCCGCGGCTGCCTTGACCAGCCCCAGGGCCCGGATCAAGCGCGCGCGGCAACGGCTGCCCGGAAATGGGGAAGTTCTCCACGGCCCGTTGTGTTTGGGCCCCATAGTAGGCCTTGGCCGGCACCTTGACGTCGCCCATCGAGTCTTTTTCAATGCGATATTCGCTCATATCTTCAGTGTTATCAGTGCGGCGATCTTTGGCCAGCTTCCTACCCAAAAATCGCCATGGCGCAATCCACCCCGACATTGCCGTAGGACGGCTTTCCCAAGCCGCCCTTGACAACGCGGAACGGCTTGGGAAAGCCGTCCTACTCAAAAACCGTGCAACACCCCGCCTTTCAGCCAGGTTTAAGCTAAGCTTGCTTGACGATGGTGCTGCGCCCCCGCCAACGGTAGTCGATTCCGCGCCTTCATGGGAGGAAAGAATGGGCCGCCCCCGTATTGTGCTTGCCGGCCTGAGTCCAAGTTTGCAAGGACTTCGCTGGGAATCAGACACCAGCCTGCGCATCGGGCAGCACTACAGCGCGGACATCGTGCTGCGCGATCCAACCGTCGGCAAATTGCACGCGGAAGTCGTGCTTCATAACGGCAAATGGGTGGTGCGCCATCTCCTCAGGAACGACCGGCAATCCACCCCTACCCTGCTTAATGGCCGCCGGATCGCAGACGACTGTCCCGTGCAGGTGGACGATATTATCCAATGCGGCAACCTCACCCTCAAAGTCGCCGCGACGGCTGAAGCCGATGCGCCGCTGACTTCCACCCAGGTATTGCCTGTCCTGGGGATGCGCGGCAGCTGCATCAAAACCACCAGTTCCTTCCTGCGCGTCGAGGCGTCGGCAACTCATTCCTGGGAGCAAGCGGTTCAAGCGCTGACCCAGCAGCGGCCGAATAGCCCCAGCCAGCACAACCACCTTTCCACACTCTTGCGGGCCGGCCATCACCTGAGCCACATTGGCTCGCTGGAGAAACTGCTGGAATCCGTGCTGGCGGACGCCGTCGCCGCCTTGAACGCCCAGCGCGGCTCGATCATCCTGGCCGATCCGTTCACCAACGTTTTGAGCCTGCGCACCTGCCTGGCGCCGAAACTGGCTCGGAACATGCAAGGCTGCTACAGCCGCACCATGGCCGCCCGGTCGTTTCAGGACGGCGAATCGCTGCTCTGCTCCGATGTCAACACCGAAGCGGCTTTGCAGGCTGCCACCAGCGTGCGTGTCGGGGCCATGTCGTCGCTTATTCTGCGCCGTGCTGCGGTCGCCGCGCAAACGGCTCGGCGTGCTCCAGCTCGACCGCGGCCCGACGCAAATGCCTTTTGACGAAGACGATTTCTTTCTGGCCGACGCCGTGGCCGCCCACGTGGCCATCGGCATCGAAAGCGCCATGCTGGTCGAGGAGCAACGCGAACAATTCGCTCAGACGGTAGCGTCGCTGGCGCGGGCCGTGGACGTTCGCGATTACTCCACGGGCAACCACACGCGGCGCGTCACCGATTATTCGCTGCTCCTGGCCGATGAGCTGAAGCTGTCGCCGCAAGAACGCTTCCAAATCCAGATCGGCAGTCCGCTGCACGACATCGGCAAAATCGGCATCGACGACGCCATCCTGCGCAAGCCCGACCGTTTGACGGCCGTCGAATTCGAGGCCATGAAACTGCACACCGTGAAGGGAGCGGCGATCCTGGAGTCGATCAACGCCCTGAACTCGATGATCCCCATTGTCCGCCACCATCACGAACGCTGGGACGGCAGCGGCTATCCCGACGGCCTGGCCGCCGACCAGATCGCACTCACCGCCCGCATCGTCGCCGTGGCCGACGCCTTTGACGCCATGACATCAGATCGCCCCTATCGCAAAGCCCTTTCGACGGCCGCGGCTTTCGCCGAGTTGGCCGCCAAGGCCGGTTCCCACTTCGATCCCAACTGCGCCCAGGCCTTCCTGCGGCTGAGGCCGTATGTCGAGCAGCTCATGCTGCGGCAATAGGCATTTCCGCCCCACCAATCCGCATACCAACCCGAAGCGTAAGCGAGGAAAAACGCTAATCCTCGCTTACGCTTCGGGTTGGTATACTAGCTGTTCGCACCGGGTCATTTAGCCCGTATCCGGTAATATAATGCCAGTTGACGCTTTCGCCCGGATCGAGGAGGCTCCCGGATGACGCCCGGCCAGATTGCAGACCTGCGCCGCACACGCTACAACGCCACGGTTGCCTGGTTGCGCAAACCCAACCCTGACCTGATGATCATCCGCATCCGCCCGGATGCGGCGCTGGCTCACCACCAAGCAGGCCAGTATGACACCCTGGGTTTGGGCAACTGGGAGCCCCGTGCGCCTGGCTGCGGCGACGAGGACCTGGCTCCCGAGGATGAGGAAAAAATGGTCCGCCGAGCTTACTCGATCAGCTGCTCCATTCTCGACGAACAGCAGGCCTTGCTGGACCGCTCCAAGGTCGATTGGCTCGAGTATTACGTCGTGCTCGTGCGCAGCAAGGGCCAGGGCGAGCCGCCCGCGCTGACGCCACGGCTGTTCATGCTCAAGGAAGGCGATCGCCTGTTCATGGGCGAGAAAATCGTGGGGCATTTCACCCTGGAGCCGGTCAACGACGACGACACCGTCGTTTTTCTGGCGACGGGCACCGGCGAGGCGCCGCACAACTATATGCTGTGGGAACTGCTGCGCCGCGGTCATCAAGGCCGGGTCCTCTCGGCATGCTGCGTGCGTTACCAACGCGACCTTGGCTACCTGCCGATCCACGAGGAATTGATGCGCCGCTACGCCAACTACACGTTCCTGCCGATGACGACCCGCGAGGAGCACTCAGCCGGCCAAAAGGTTTACATTCAGGACTTGATCACGAGCGGCCAGCTCGAGCAGCGCCTGGGAGCCCGCCTGGACCCGGCGAAGACCCATGTATTTCTCTGCGGCAATCCCAGCATGATCGGCGTTCCCGTCAAGGACAAGATCACCGGCGCCCACACCTATCCGACGCCAACCGGCGTGATCGAGCTTCTGGAAAAGCGCGGTTTCCACACCGACGAGCCCCAGCTCAAAAGAAAAGGCAACATCCACTTCGAGGAGTACTGGTAAACCCATGGCGAACGAGATCATCGGCAACTACCGTCTGCTCCATTCCATGCCGACGGGCCAGAGCACGCAAGTTTTCGAAGTCGTGGAGCAATCGAGTCATCGGCATTTTGCCATGAAACTGCTGCTGCCCGAGAAGGCGTCCGACAAGGAGAGCCGGCGCGCGCTCTTCCATGAGGCCGAGGTCGGCCTCAAGCTCGCTCATCCCAACGTCATCCGCATCAGCTACCTCAGCAAGGACCCCAAAGAGCCCTACTTCGTGATGGAATTTTTCCCCGCCGGCAGCTTGCAAAAGCGCCTGCAGATGAAAGACTTGAAGTTCATCAAGGAACGCGCCCATTCGATTATCAAGCAGGCGGCCACCGGCTTCGCTTACATGAACGCCAGCGGCTATCTGCATCGTGACATCAAGCCCGACAATATCCTGGTCAGCGAAGGCGGCGAGCTGCGCATCATCGACTTCGCGCTGGCCCAGCGCATCCAGAGCCGGAATTTCTTCAGCAAGCTGTTTCGCCGCCGCGTCAAGGCGCAGGGCACGCGCAGCTACATGTCGCCCGAGCAAATTCGCGATGAAATCCTCGATCAGCGCGCGGACATCTACAGCTTTGGAGCCACCTGCTATGAGCTGGTGACGGGCCGGCCGCCTTTTCGCGGCGCGAGCAGTCAGGATCTGCTCCAGAAGCACATCCTGGAGAAGCCGCTTTCGCCTCAAAGTCTCAACCCGGACGTCTCCGAGCAGTTCGCCGCCATGATTTTGAAAATGCTGGCCAAGAAGCGCGACGACCGGCCAAAGGACTTTCATGAAGTGCTGATTGCCTTGCGGACGATGAAGATCTTCAAGAGCGATGCGGCGCTACCTCCGCCCGAAGGCTAAGCGATACCAACCCGAAGCGCAAGCGAGGGCCGATAGCATCCCTCGCTTGCGCTTCGAGTTGGTGTCGTTTTGCTGCACGCCTTACTCGTCCTCACCATAATCCTCCCAGTACGCCTTTAGCCGCTTGTGGATATGGGACAGGGGCTGATTGTACAAATCCGCTATGGTAATAGTGGCGCCGGCGACGACCAGTTGGATGCCTCGCGGTTGCACGTAAGCGCTCGAAACAACAATAAAAGGCGCTTTGCCTGGATAGCGAATGTCACGAAGCTCGTCCCACCGCAACTCGCCGCGCATGTCGCCCTGGACCAGCGCCAATCCGCCAGGGCCGATGACCAGGCCCGATTGCCTCCAATTCCGAATCCTCGGTAAGCCGCGTTCGAGCGAAAGTCCAAGTGTGCCTAACAACGAAACGATCGCCACCACCACACCCAAGATAATCCAAGTCAACCCATCATGACCCAGAAGCACGCCCGCGACCACCCAAACGCAGCCAACAAGGGCGCAAGCGAGACAGCCGACAATGTCCTTTTTTCGTCGCTCAAATGCCCGGAGGCTTCGCGGGCGATATGCAAAAACTCGTTCTGGGCCGTGGAGCGCTTTTTGGACACCCCAGTACTTCTGGAGCACGGGAGGCAAATCGCTGCCTTGTGCGCCTGGGACCTGGCTTACCAAAAAACGAGACAAATCGTCGGACCGGACGTTCAGCCTGGCCGGAATCCGGGCAACACCGCCCTCATGCAAGATCCGAATTGGCGCCTTGGCCCGCCCAGGTTTGCCTGCAATGAGCACCTCCTCCATTGACGCGTATGGCACGACCAGCGGCGGATCCTCGAATTCCAAACCGTCGTCGGTGATCCGCACGGCAAAGCGCGGCTCGCGCGTGAAAAATAACCCGGCGGCAATCGCCACCGGCATCACTGCAAACACAATGCAGTGAGCGTTGAAGAAGCACAGGGCAAGCCCAGCAAATACGAGCGCGATGGCAAGCCAGAACAGGGCTGCAAAAGGAAATGCAGGCCGGCTTTCTATTCTCTGCCCAATCATGGCCGCCCTCACAGACCGGAATATCACTCGCCCACCCACGATTCGTTACTCGTATTCCGCATCCGCTATCCGTCGTTCGTCTTTCTTGGCCGCCAGCCCCGCCTGCATCGCTTTCACCAGGGCGACAATCACGACGATCTTGATGATCCATCCCGCAGCAAGGTTCAACGGATTGATTACCGCGAAAACGACCTGGAGTCCCAGAAAGAGAACCAAGGCAATGACCGTCGTCGGCACGGGGAATTTTTCCACAAAAAAGGCCAGGACGACAAAGATCGCTGCAACAACGATAGCCGCTCCATGAAAAAACACCAGGAATACGGTAGCGGCCATTTCAGCGTTTTTGCGCTGGACGGGATCGTTGGTCGTCTTTCTGATCTCCTGCGTGGTCTGATTGTTGTCGACAATAAACATACCTGTTTGCAACAGGCCCATCAAAATGCCGACAGTCAAAAGCGTATTCCGTGCTTGTCGGAGGTGCTTGCCGCGAGCCGATTGCGCGAGGCTGCCAAGCTGCTGCAATTCGCTGACGTCGGCGCCGGCTTCGTCCGTGTCATCCCCTGCTAGGCGGCGCTGGCGTCGTGAGAACGACGGCAGCTCATCGGGTCCGTCAGCTTGAATGCCTTCTAAATCCGCGGGCTTCTTTTGCGGCGGCCGGCGTGAATCGGGCCGTTCTGGTTGAATTCTGTCGTCGCTCATGGGTTGGTCTCCGGATCATTGCGCGGCCGAAGCGCATGTCGCCTTGCGGTTGATTTCGCGAATAATGTGACCACTGTAATGGCCGGCACAGCCGGAAGCAATTGTATTCTGGAGAAATGCTGACAGCGCTCGGCCCTTGTGGCGGCGCGAGCGCAAGCGTAAGGTAAAGTCGCACGCAACGACGGGAATAGTGAGGCCGCAATGTTTACGTTAACGCAGCGATTGAAAGCGATTTTGCTGCTGAGATGCCCCAACTGCCTGCGCGGCAAGGTCTTCAGCGGCAGCATCACCATGCGGGAACGCTGCCCGGAGTGCGGCCACAAATTCGAGCGTGAAGCTGGCTATTTCACCGGCGCCATGTACGCGAGTTACTTCATGGCGATTCCCATTCTCGCGCTGCTCACTCTGCTGATCTGGTGGCTTTTCTTGCCCGACTGGCCGCTGCAAAACGTGACGTTGGTCGCCGCCTTGCCGTTTTTGCTGGTGGTGCCGGCCGTGTTCCGGTACTCGCGCGTCATTTGGATGCACATCGATTACCCGATGGGCGACCGCTAAGATTTCTTTTCCGGTGCGGAAATCAGCACGACCGGCGGCGCGGACTGTCTGCCCTCGACGGCCGCCAGGCGCTGGCGCATTTTCTGCAGTTCCTGCAGGGCTTCGCGGCGCTCGATTTGACTGGCTTCCAGCTCTTTTTCAAGCCGCGTGCGCACCACCGCGGAATGCTCGAGTTCCTTGGTGTAATCGGTCAACCGGTCAAAAACCCGTTTGAAGCTGTCTTTTTTGACGAATTCGCTGGACACTTCATTGAAATGCTTGAGATCGCGCGTGGAACTCGTTGATGCTGTCGTTGTACTGCTCGAAAAGCGACAGGGCGATAAACCCGACAACACTCAACACGGAGCCCACAATACCCCACACCCAGGCCCAACGGCCTTTGCCGCGCGGTGCTGGCTGGTCGCCGCCGCCTCTGTCGGCGCTAAAGGCAAAGGGCGGCGCTGGACCGCTTCCCCGCGAACAATGACACTGCAGTTGTCCATCGCAAACTCCCCAAACAGCCGCGACCTCCGGAACCTCCACGGCCAGTTGCCGCACGGAGGCGCGGGACCATAGCAAGAGTGATGGTTTGATGCAAGCGCAGGTCAAGGTGAGCGAGAGCCGTCGCAAAACGCGCATTTCGCGGATGCGCGAATAAAATGAAAATGACCTTGTGGAATGGCGGTGTTTGGGTGTAAACTGCAAATAGTGAACGTATGCTCACATTGCTGCCAACAGGCAAAGGCAACGCCAAAATCGATGGCCCAGGGAGATTTCGCGCTTTGTTTTGCGAGATGTGATTCGTCGTGGACGGAAAAGTCACCGTCAACAAACGGAGAAAACGGATTGCCAAGGATAACGGCTTCACTGAAGTCTGGATTGGCTCTTTGACAATTTGAATGGATGATATGGCTAACCCGGCCTAGGTCCGAGTTTCGGGGGCACCGCGCGAAAGTTAACGGTGGTTCCGGAACTGGGCCTGGCCGGCGATGGATAAGTAGACCGGGAAGAACTGGTCGCCCCACGGGAATCAATCCCAGTTCTTTATCGGTCTATCAACTCCCGGCCAGCCATCCGACCAAATGAGCGGCATTCCGGTTTTTTTGTGCAATTGGACCGAATCGTAGTTGTACGGCTTGCCCCACGGATCAATTAGAGCCTTCTCGATCAATAATGCAGGGCTATTGTCTGATTTGTCCCGCTGCGTCAGCACGTTGAGCGTCCCGGGAAGCCGATCATGCTGCAATCGGTAGCTCTCGACAGCAATTTCGATGTACTTGACACAACGTTTGGCGCGGTTTTCTTTCGTGTCTCCGTCCAGCATTGGTGTGGTTAATTCAAGAAAACCAGACACAAGACAACCCAAAGCCAAGGAGACAGCCCAAACCTATGCCGACACGTCGCCAGAATGCGCCACTACATACGTACGACAGAAAGCGTTGATGGTTCGCCATTGGATTGCCTGAAGGGCGAGAGGGCATTTCGACAAACCGAACCTGGCTTGACTGGAACCATTATAGCCGGGCTTACCCTGCTGTGGTTAGGGCGGCCCCATTGCCGATCCGCGTTTCAGCTTCCCTTGCATGGTGTATCCCGTGACTATATGAAAGAAGAAACTGAAATGGAGGCCGAATCATGAGCAAGACACTCCACGGCAAGGTCCACGGGAGGACCATTGAGCTTGACGAAGCCCCTGGCGTGGCCGAAGGGCAGGAAGTCGAAGTCCAAATGAGTATCGTCGAGACCGCCCCAATCGGGCCAACCTCCCATCAGCCCTGGACTGGCGGAAATCTACGCAATTCTTGGCGAAAGATACCGTTCTGGGCACCCCGATACTGCGGAACGGCATAACGAGCACCAGCCATGACGCCTGTTTTTCTCGATACCGCGTTCACCAACGACAAACATTATCAGATTGCGGGCTTCAGGGTGTTGTTTTGAGATCAAGGCCTTTTTTGATTTTGGCACTCAGCGAGGCGTCAAGGCGACTGTTGGATGGCACGGCCACAGGGTTTGGCCGACACCTGCTTTGCTTACAAATGGGAGATTGCAACATGCGCATCGTATCACTGGCGGCGGTCCTGGTATTCACCTCCACTGCGTGGACAGGGGGCTCAACCCCCGTGAAAATGACTTTTGACAAAGCCACTCCGGCCGGCGTTCCTGTCGGTTGGAAGACCGGCGTCACCGGCAAGGCCGACGGCAGCGTCTGGAAAGTCGCGGAAGACAAGAGCGAGCCTCGGGGGCCGGCCGTACTGTCCCAAACCTCGAAAAGCGACGGCCCCATTTTCAACCTGTGCATCGCCGAGGACGGCAAATATAAGGACATCGACATTTCCGTGGCCTTCAAGGCCGTCATGGGCGACAAGGACCAGGGCGGCGGCATTCTTTGGCGCACCAAGGACAATGACAATTATTACGTCGTCCGCATGAACCCACTCGAGGACAATTTCCGCGTCTATGTTGTCGAAGGCGGCAAACGCAAGCAATTGGGCACCGCGGACGTCAAAGCCGAGGCCGGCAAATGGCACACCATCCGCGTCGTCCACAAGGGCGACAAGAATCCAGTGCTGGCTCAACGGTAAAATGTTATTGGAGGCCACCGACACCACCCTCCCGCAAGCCGGCAAAATCGGTCTGTGGACCAAGGCCGACGCCCAAACCATGTTTGCCGACATGCAGATCACCGCCAAGAAAGAGTGACGCCATGTTCGTCGGCAAAACGGTCGGCCCCTACGTCATCGATAAGGAAATCGGCACCGGCGCCATGGGCGCGGTCTACCGGGCCAGGCACGGCGAAACCGGCAAGTTGGTCGCCGTCAAGGTCGTCGCACCGGGGCAGGCGACCAATGAAACTGTCAAGCAGCGCTTCGAGCGCGAGTTCGAAATCCTCAAGCAGCTCAAGCACCCCAACATCGTCCGGCTGATCGCCACCGGACGGATCAGCGGCACGCCGTTCTACGCCATGGAATTCGTGGACGGCGAATCGCTCGACAAGATCATGAGCCGGCGCGGACGCATCGAGTGGGAAGAAGTAGTCCGCCTGGGCCGGCAGCTTTGTGCCGCCCTTCAGCACGCCCACGACAAGGGCATCGTCCACCGCGATCTCAAGCCGTCCAACATCATGGTGCTCAAGGACGGCACCGTCAAGCTCACCGACTTCGGCATCGCCAAGGATCTCGACCGCACCTCCATCACCGAGGTCAACTGCACCGTGGGCACCGCCTCGTACATGTCGCCGGAGCAGTGCCGAGGCGAACGCGACCTCACCTCCAAGTCCGACCTGTACTCGCTGGGCATCATGTTTTACGAGCTGCTGACCGGCAAGAAGCCGTTCCAGGCCGAGAGTCCGCTGGAGATGTTCATGCAGCACATCAAGGGAAAATTCGAACGGCCATCGCGGCTGGTCATGGACATCCCGATTTTTCTCGACACGCTGGTTTGCCAGCTGATTGAAAAAGACCCTCAGCGCCGGCCCTTCAGCGCGGCCACGGTGGGGGAGGCTCTCGAACGTGTCGAGGAAAAGGTGGCGACCCAGCAAGCCGCCGGGATCGACGCCGCCAAAACTCTCAACAAGGACAGGCCGACGGATGCCTCGCTGATCGAGGCGACCGACAAGGAAGCGGCCCGGGCACTGCTCGGCAAGAAAAAGAAGAAACGACGCCAACAGGCCTTCTATCGGCAAGTGTGGTTCAAGGCGTCTGTGCTCGCAGCGGCTTTGGTGGCCGTTGTCACTCTTCTTGGTGTTTTTCTTTTCGTGAAGCCCAGCGCCGAGTCGCTTTACTTGAGCACCGAACGGGTCATGGACTCGAACAATCTGGACAAACAAGTCGACGCCCGCCAGCGTGGCTCGATTTTCGACTTCCTGCAATACTACGGCGACCGCGAGGACGAGCAGGCTCGGCAGGTTCGCACCTGGGCCGACCAGGTCGACGCCGAGGCGTGTGAAGAGCGGTTGCTGAGGCGGCTGCGCAACAACATCAACACGGGAGTCGACGACGACGAGCAAGCCTGCCGTGATGGCATCGCCGCCGAAGAAGCCGGCGATTCAAAGGCGGCAGGCGACATTTGGCTGAAGTTGGCGAAATACAAGGAAGGCGTGGCCAAGGCCAAGCCATCGGAAACACGCTCTTGCGGCCTGCTTGCCGAAACGCGGTTGCGGACGCTCGAGGAAGTCGACAAGCGTGAGCGGAAGCTGGAAAAGGGCGTCACCAAGACCGGATTCGCCAAGGATTTCGAGCCGGCCGACGAACTGGAAAAGAAGGCGACGGACGCATTTCAATTGGAGCTTCAGAAATCGACCCAGGCCGGCAAAGCCTGGCAGGAGATTCAAAAGAGCCTCGACCGTGATAATCCGGCAACACGGGCCTGGTGGCTGCTGGCGGCCAAACGCCTGCGCGGTCTGAGCGAGAAGGCGGGCAAAACAACTGGCAAGCAGTAGATCCCGCTTGCCGAGCAGGATCTGGACCTTTCGGCACTGAGGTCCCGCTCGGCAAGCAGGACCTACTACAGCTCACCCACATCCTCGCCAGCAGCACCCCGCCACGCACCGCCAGTAAACCCAGGACCATGCTGGCGATCAAGTAGATCGTGGCGACAGGCCACGCTCCATCGCTGAGCAGCTTGTTGGCTTCGAATTCATAGGTCGAAAAGGTGGAGTAAGTCCCCGTGAAGCCCACCGCGATCAACAAGTGCAGGCTGTCCCTGCTCAGCCAACCGCCCTCCTGCTGCACGAATCGCTCCGCCATCATCGTGGAGAACCAACCCAGAAAAAATGACGCGGTCAGGTTGATAAACAAGGTCCCCCACGGAAAGCCGCTGCCCAGCAAACGCCCGAAGGCGACCGACACCCCCCAACGCAACAGGCCTCCCACCATCGACCCGGCGGCCACCAGCCCCATTTGCATCAGCAATTCCACGGCATACTCTCCTTGGTTTTTTTGGCATTATGACGGGTGTGCGGCAGCCGAGCAACACCGCATTTTCATTTCGGGCGCAGCGAACCAGCCCGCCAATCCGTAATCTGTGCATTGGGCCGCCTAACTGGGCGCACCCACACAGAGAGGACAACCCATGACAACATTGCGAAACCGCGGCCGCAGTGAAAAGGCGTTTCAGCGGGCCTGCGAACTGATCCCCGGCGGCGTCAACAGTCCGGCCCGCGCTTTCGGCGGCGTCGGCGGCCAGCCGATTTTCATCGCCAGGGGCGAAGGCGCGTTCCTCATCGACCTCGACGGCAACCGCTACCTCGATTACGTCGGCTCCTGGGGACCGCTGATCCTGGGGCACTGTCACCCCAAAGTAACGGCGGCCGTGAAGGTGGCGTTGGCCAATGGCGCGACGTTTGGCGCTCCGACCGAGCTGGAAACGCAACTGGCCGAGCTGATTGTCGAAATGGTGCCGTCGATCGAGATGGTGCGGATGGTCAGTCGAGCGGCACCGAGGCGTCGATGAGCGCCATTCGCCTGGCCCGCGGGTTCACCGGCCGCGACGTGATCGTCAAGTTCGCCGGCTGCTATCACGGCCACGTCGATAGCCTGCTAGTCTCCGCCGGCTCGAGCGCCACGACGCTGGGCGTGCCCAACAGTCCGGGCGTCCCGAAAGGGTGCACGGCCGACACGCTGGTGCTGCGCTTCAACGACGTCGATGCCTTGGCACAGGCGTTTACGGCACACGGCGCCAAGATCGCCGGCGTGATCCTCGAACCGGTCGTCGGCAACATGGGCCTGGTCGTGCCCACCCCTGAGTTCCTTTCCGAGCTGCGGCGGCTGACGCAGCACCACGGCGCTCTGCTGATCTACGACGAGGTGATGACCGGCTTCCGGCTGGCCTACGGCGGCGCGCAAGAAGTGCTGCGGCAATCGCCCGATTTGACGGTGCTGGGCAAGATCGTCGGCGGCGGGTTGCCCGTCGGCGCTTACGGCGGCCGCGCGGACATCATGACCAAGGTCATGCCCGCCGGCCCCGTTTTCCAGGCCGGCACGCTGTCGGGCAATCCCCTGGCCATGGCGGCGGGCCTGGCCACATTGCAAGAATTGAAAGCGAATCCGCCCTACGCCTCGCCTGGAGAAGCTCGGCCGGCTGCTCGGCGATGGTTTGCAAGAAGCGGCCCGGCTCGCGAAAGTACCGCATTACTTTGCGCGGGTCGGCAGCATGTGGACGCTGTTCTTCACCGCCGAGCCGGTGACCGATTACGACTCGGCCAAGAAATGCGACACCGCACGTTTCGCCAAGTTCTTCTGGGCGATGATGGATGCCGGTTTCTACCTGCCGTGCAGCCAGTTCGAGGCGGCGTTCCTATCGGCGGCGATGACGGAGGATGACATCCAGCGCACCGTCATGGCTGCGCGGGAGGCGCTGCGCGACCTATGACCGCGATTGACCAGCCGCATCCAACCAGCCGCGGCGGCCTGCTCTACGGCCTGGCTGCCTATGGCCTCTGGGGCATCGTGCCGCTCTATTTCAACGCCATCGCCCAATCCAGCGACAAGCAGATCACAGCCCGTGAAATCCTGGCCCAGCGCATCGTCTGGACGGTTGTGTTGGTCGTTATCGTCCTGACACTGGCACGGCGCTGGCACCTTGTGGCCATGAGCTTGCGTGTGCCGGCTCTGCGCTGGAAGCTGCTGACCACGGCCGCCTTGGTCGCCCTCAATTGGTTTCTTTACATCTACGGCGTTTCAACCCAGCAGGTGCTGGAAACCAGTCTTGGCTATTTCATCAATCCGCTTTTCAGCGTGCTGCTCGGTATGATGTTCTTCCACGAACGACCACGGCGTCTGCAATGGCTGGCCATCGCCCTGGCCGCCGCTGGCGTTGCTGGCATGACCATGGTGGTGGGCGAGCTGCCCTGGATCGCCCTTGGCCTGGCGGGCTCCTTCGGCATTTATGGCCTGCTTCGCAAAAAGACGCCCGTGGATGGCCTGATCGGCTTGTCGGTGGAGACATTCATGCTGGCGCCTGTGGCGGCGGCCTACTTGATCTGGCTGTCGGCCGCCGAAGGCACGTCATTGGGATCTTACGGGGCGACTTGCGATGCGCTGATCCTGGCCAGCGGCGCGGTGACGGCGGTGCCGCTCATCTGCTTCGGCCAGGCGGCGCGGCGATTGCGGCTGTCGACATTGGGGTTCTTACAGTTTCTGGCTCCGACGTTGCAGTTTTTGTGCGCGGTGCTGGTGCTGCACGAGCCATTGCGGGCGAATCAACTTGAGTGTTTCATTGCGATATGGTGCGGATTGGGGGTGTATGCGGTCGATTCGGTGCTGGCGCTGCGGTCCTCGCCGTTTTGACCGCGCTTATTCGTTCGGAAAACTCCCTCGAATGCGAGGGAATTAGAAACGACACCGGTCGGACCAGCTTCTTCTGGACATCCCACATACCACGGTTTTCTCGCCGCTGTCATTGGCGAATTGCTTGCGGCTTTGAAACGCGATACAATTAAAGCTGGCAGCATGGTTTGTTTAGGAAGGTTCATGACGCCGAAGCCTATTGCCATTGGCCTTTTGCTTTGCGACCGGATCATCGTGGACAAAGACACGAACAGTCCGTCGGCCATTGGCATCTTTACAGGCTTGGCAGTCGAGAGTTTTCCTTCAGATCCCCAGCGATTCTCCGTGCTTTCAGTCCTCACCGACGCTCACGGCGATGGGCTTGGCAAGTTGGCGGTGTACCGTATGAATGAGCACTGGCTGCGGCAGGAGGAGATTTATGCAACCGAACACACGATTCGATTCCCGGACCGTTTCGCCGTGGTGAACTTCAACTTGCGCGTGCGCACCATTCGTTTTCCGGCGTCCGGATCTTACGAGGTTGTGCTGTTCGTTGACGCCGACGAAGTTGCCCACCGACGAGTGCGAGTCTATCAGGCCTCGCCAGGAACGTTCGTTTGATAAGGAATAACCCATGAAACAAAAACTGGGCTTTGATTACGATCAGCCAACCCGTGACACGCTCGCAGGGATTTACGTCGAAGCGAGCGATGAGGCGTTGGAGCAAACGGGCAGTGCCGAAATGCCGTCTGGCGGCCAGTCAGTGCCCCAGCAAGCGGCACTTTTCGGCCTGACCCTTGATTTCGATGACAGCGCAAATGCCAAGCAATCCGATGGACGGCCAGTAAGTCGCGGGTAGGCGTTTCAAGGCTGAAGGCCGAGCCTGGTTCTTCCGCAAGGGCACTTTGCAGGCCCAATTCAATGTCAATGGCCAGGGGATGCGCTATGACCGCCGAGCCAAAGGAGGCCGTGCCGCCGGCGCCGGGTGACGGACCGGAGAACCCGGCGACGGTGTCTCAACGGACCACAGACTTCTCGGCGAACCCGACCGCTGGACCGCTGGCCGAGCCACCGCCTGGTGACACTCCAGTCCTGCCCCAAGCATTCGGCCGTTACCAGGTGCGGCGCGTCCTGGGGACTGGCGGATTCGGCGCTGTGTACCTGTGTCACGACACCCAACTCGACCGGCCCGTGGCCGTCAAAGTGCTGCACGCCGGACCCAATACGCCCCATGCCGAAGTCGAAGGATGTCTCCAGGAGGCACGAAGGCTCGCCCAACTGCGCCACCCCGGCGTCGTGACGGTCCATGACGTCGGCGTGGACGAGGGGCGGGTTTATGTCGTCTCCGATTATCTCGACGGCCCCCACCTCGGCCAGTGGCTGAAAGACAACCGCCCGGCCTGGCCGGAGGCGGCCCGGATCGCGGCCGCCGTGGCCGACGCCCTGGCTCACGCCCATTCCCGGCTCATCGTCCACCGCGATGTCAAGCCGGGCAACATCATCCTCACCGCCGACCGCTCCCCGGTCCTCGTGGACTTCGGCCTCGCCCTCGACGACGCCGGGGCGGGTGGCCGTGAAAAAGGGGCCATTTCCGGCACACCATCGTACATGTCGCCGGAGCAAGTTGCCGGCACCGCACACCGCATCGACGGACGCACGGACATTTACAGTCTGGGCGCGGTGCTCTACGAGATGCTCACCGGCCGCGTGCCGTTCCGGTCGAATGATCTGCTGGAGCTGTGGCGACAGGTTAGCGACGACGAGCCGCAACCTCCGCGGCAGCTCGCCGGCGATATTCCGCCCGAGCTGGAGAAGGCTTGTCTCAAGGCGCTGGCGAAGAAGCAGCAGAATCGCTACACCACCGCGGCGGACTTCGCGGAAGACTTGCGCCGCGTTCAGCAGACGACAGCCGCCATGCCGGCTTCCACGCAGCCGTCGCTGGTGTCGCCCTCGTCCTCGCCCTGGCCCTCGGCTGCGCCCGCGGGAGAGCCGTTCCCAGCAACGCTGGACCCACGCCGGCCAGACCCGTTGACGCCAACTTCGTCGAGGCGGCGGGCTCGCGAGGCCGAGCGCCGCCAGATGACCGTCCTGGTCTGCGGCTGTGACCTGTTTGAGTCCGAAGCATATCTGGAGGGCCTCCAAGCGGAGGAGCAGGCGAAGGTGCTCCAGGATTTCGAGCAGGCTTGCGCACAGGCAATTCGGCGGTTCGACGGCACTATCCTGCAATGCAACGAGCAGGGGCTGCTGGTGTGTTTTGGCTACCCGGTCGCCTTTGAGGACGGCCCGCGCCGCGCCGCCTGGACCGGCCTTGGAATCCTCGCCGATATGAAAGCACTCGGCGAACGGCTTCGCCGCGACTGCAAAGTGGAGCTGATTCCGTGGGTCGGCCTCCACACCGGTTTGGCCGTCGTGGAGGCGAAAGAAGACACGGTTTCGCTGGTGGGCGAAGCGCGGAACGTGGCCGTCCGGCTGGCCGACGTCGCCGCGCCCGGCCAGATCCTATGCAGTGCGGCCACCTACCGATTGATCCAAGGCCAGTTTCGGTGCATCAGCCTTGGTGCCCGCAAAATCAAGGGGCTGGCAGAGCCCGTTGACCTTTACGAGATACAAGGTGTCGGCGAAGCCCGGAGCGCGATCGAGGCGGAAGGCCCGGCCGGGCTGACACCGCTTACCGGCCGCGACCACGAGGTCAACCTGCTCAAGGATCGTTGGGAACAAGCCGAGGAAGGCATGGGTCAAGTCGTTCTTCTGAGCGGCGAGCCAGGCATGGGCAAGTTGCGCCTGGTGCATACGCTGAAGGAGCACGTCCTTGGGCTGATGGTCGAGGAGGAGCAGGACGCGCCTGTCATCGAGTGGCGCTGTGCGCCGCACTTTCAGAACACGGGGCTCTACCCAGCCATCGACTTCTTCGAGCGGGACCTCGCCTTCGACAGGCAGGAGCCGGCGCAGGCCCGGTTCGACCGGCTAGTCCGCCGCCTGGAGCAGTATAACCTGGCCAGGCCGGAGGTCGTGGCATTGTGGGCTTCGCTCCTTTCCCTGCCGATCCCGGTCGGCTTTCCAGTGCTTTCGTTGTCGCCGGTCCGGCAGCGGGAAGAAACGTTTCGGACGCTGGTGGAGTGGCTGCACGCGCGCGCCGTCCGCGGTCCGGTCCTGTTCATCGTCGAGGACCTGCATTGGGTGGACCCGTCCACCCTGGACCTTCTGGGGCAGATCCTCGCCGAGGGCCTGCACGACAGGATTCTTACCCTGCTCACCTTCCGCCCCACATTCCAGACGCCCTGGCCCGCACTCGAGCACCAGACCAGCCTGGCGCTTACCCGCCTGACGCGGCGCCAGGTCGGCGACCTGGTGCGAAAGAAGGCGGGAAACGCCCTGCCGGAAGCGGTGGTCGAGCAGATCTACGACCGCGCCGGCGGCGTGCCCCTATTCGTGGAGGAATTCACCAAGATGATGCAGGAGCTGGACGCGTCGCACCCGCTGGGCGAAAGCGCGATGTCGGTCAGCACCTTGCTGGGCCGTGACATTCCCGCGACGCTCCAGGACCTCGCCATGGCCCGCCTGGACCGGATGGTGGGCGACCGCGACCTGGCCCAACTCGCCGCCACGCTCGGCCGTGAGTTCAGCCATGAGCAACTTGCCGCGGTCGCGACCAGGGACGACCTGACGCTCCAGTCCGAGCTGGCTAGCTTGGTCAAGGCGGAGATTCTGTATCAGAAGGGCAGGCCGCCCCGCTGCACCTACTTATTCAAACACGCCCTCCTGCAAGACGCGCTTTATAACGCGATGGTCAAGAGCAAGCGGCAACAATTCCACCAGCGTATCGCCGCGGTGCTGGAAGGCCAGTTCCCGCAGACCGCCGAAACGCAACCGGAATTGCTGGGCCACCACTTCACCGAGGCGGGGCTGACCGAAAAGGCGGTCGGCTTCTGGCTCAAGGCAGGGCTGCGGTCACGGGAGCGCGCGGCGGACTGCGAAGCGATCGGCCATTTGACCAAAGGCCTTGCTCTGCTGGACACGCTCGAGGAGACGCGTGAGCACGATGAGCTGAAGTTGAGGTTCCTCACCACGCTAGGACCAGCATCCATCGCGGTCCGCGGCTACGCCGCGCCGGAAGTGGGGCCGATCCTGCTCCGGGCCCGCGAACTTTGCCAACGAATCGGAGATGAGCCCCAGATGTTCGGTATCATGCTGGGCAACTGGGAGTGGCGCCTGGTGCGCGGCGATCTGCGGCCGTGTGTCGACCTCGCTGCCGAGGGGATGGCGCTCGCCGACCGCCTGAACGACCCCGGCATTCTGATGGAAGCGTTATTCATGCCGGCCGTCACCATGTTCTACCGTGCGCAATTCGCGGAGGCCCGTGTTTGCCACGACAAGGCCTTGGCCGCCTACGACGACCGCAAGCGTACCAGCTTTTGGACCGCCTATACGGGCCACAACGCGGGCGTGACTCACCGTTGCTATCTGGCGCTGGCATTGTGGCACCTTGGCTACCCGGACCAGGCCCTGAGGCTCGATGGCGAGACAAAGGCGTTGGCTCGAACGATCGGCCACACATTCAGCCTTGGCCATGCCGTGGACTTTACGGCTTGCCTTTACCAATTCTGCCGGCTCGGATCCCAGGTCGAGGCGGCGGCCGATGAAGAGATTGCGATCGGCAAAGAACAGGGTTTTCAGTTGTGGCACGCGTTAGGCACAATCCACAAGGGCGCGGGGATGCTCCTGCGCGGCAGGTCCAGGGAGGCCCTGCCATTTCTCCAGGAGGGATTCCATTCCTTCCGAGCCACCGGCGCGGCAGTGCGGGTTCCCTGGTATCTCAGCATGCTGGGCGATGCGTACACGCAGTGTGCCCGGTTCGGCGACTGCGCTCAAGGCTTTGAACGAAGGGCTGGCCATTGCCGAAAAAAACGACGACCGTGTTCAGGAGGCGGAGCTGCACCGCCTCAAGGGGGAGTTGCTGCTGGCCCAGTCGCCCGACCAGGCCGCCGCGGCCGAGGACTGTTTCCGCCAAGCCATCGAGACGGCCCGACGCCAGCGGAGCCGAGGGTGGGAGCTGCGGGCCACGATGAGTCTCGCCCGGCTCTGGCAACGACAGGGTCGCGGTAGAGAGGCCCACGGCGCGCTCGCGGCCGTCCATGGCACGTATACGGAAGGGTTCACGACGCCGGACCTCATCGATGCCGCAGCGCTGATGGAAGGCCTGGCCTGACAGGCCTGGAGAACTGCCGCCAACCCAACCCCACCGTCGATACACTTTGGCGCTACGCCAACGCGGTCGGCAGGCGACTCGTGCTCACGCGTGCCGCGGCAAGGAGGACCGAGCGAAGCTATTAATGATCTTGTTCATCTGCATAACATTTCAACCCATCGGCGATTGACAAGACCATCACGGCTCGATAGACACTGCACTGGAACTGCTTTCCATCTTAAAACTGTGCCGGTGCTTTCAAGCGGACCAGGATGACCTGCTAGTCGGACACCGCCATCGAAACCTTGGAAACTGCCGCCATGAAGAAAGTCAAAACCACCACGATCGACGTGCAAGGAACGGCCATTGCCGTCCTCTCAGGCAAGGACGGCGATTACATCTCGCTCACCGACATGCTCCGAGCGAAGGACGGCGAGTTCTTCATCTCCGATTGGCTCCGAAACCGCAATACCGTCGAGTTCCTGGGCATTTGGGAATCGGTTTTCAACCCCAGTTTTAATTATGGCGAATTCGCCATAATTAAAAGCCAGGCTGGTCTGAACAGCTACAAGATCAGCGTGAAGGAATGGGTCGAGAAAACCCACGCCATCGGCCTCAAAGCCACGCCAGGGCGATATGGCGGCACCTTCGCCCACCCCGACATCGCTTTCGAGTTCGGCATGTGGATCAGCCCGGAGTTCAAAATCTACCTGGTCAAAGAATTTCGCCGCCTCAAGGACGATGAGAACCGCCGCCTTTCCCTCGCCTGGAATCTCAACCGCACGCTGTCCAAGCTCAACTACCGCATCCACACGGACGCCATCAAGGCGCAACTCATTCCCCCCGAGGTCACGGCTGCCCAGGCAGCCTTCGTGTATGCCAACGAGGCTGACCTCCTCAACGTCGCCCTTTTCGGCCTGACCGCCAAGCAATGGCGGGAGGCCAACCCCAAGCTCGACGGCAACATGCGCGACCACGCCACCATCGAGCAGCTACTGGTTCTGGCCAATCTCGAAGGCATGAACGCGGAGTTCATCTACATGAACCTGCCGCAAGGCGAACGCCTGAAAAGGCTCAACCAGATCGCTATCCGCCAGATGCAAACCCTTACGGCCCATCCCGCTATCGGCCGGCTTGGCAAGCCCCAGGAGGAAGAGCCATGAACGCCAAGCGTTACGAAACCCCCTTGCCGAAGAAAACATGCCAGTTGACCACGCTAGAACGGGCGGTGATCGGCCACCTCGAAGGAATGAACTGAGGCCGATTTCTTCACTTTCTTCATCTTTAGCAAAAAACTCTAGCCTTTTTGCGGCCGCCGGGGAACTATTATTGGAGCGATTTTTTGCCCCCGGAGTAAACTGCAATGTCCAAGACAACCGTCGACCCGATCCTTCAGATGATTCGGCGCATCGCGGAAGACCACCGCATGAAGTGCCTGCCGGACCAGGAATTGCTTTGCCGGATCGCGGGCGGCCCTGACGATGCGGCCTTTTCCGTTCTGGTCAGACGCCACGGGCCGATGGTGTTGGATGTTTGCCGAAATGTGGCGGGAAATGGCGCCGATGCCGAGGACGCCTTCCAGGCGACATTCCTTATCCTCGCCCAAAAGGCAAGATCGATTCGGAAGCTGACCTCAGTGGGGAGTTGGCTCCATGGCGTGGCTTACCGGACCGCGCTCAAGGCCCAGGCGGCTTTTGCCAAACACCAGAAACTTGAGCTGCGTGCGGCGAAATCAGGGAGCCACGAGTCGGCCGATGACCTGACGTGGAACGAGATCCAGCAGTTCGTCCACATGGAACTTGCCGCAATCTCCGAGCGTTACCGGGCGCCGTTGGTGCTCTGTTTCCTCGAAGGCAAAACCCAGGACGACGCTGCCAAGCACCTGGGGGTTTCCAAAGCCACTCTCAAGAAACGCCTGGAGCATGGTCGTTCGCTGCTCCGTTTGCGGTTGATCCGGCGTGGTATAGGTCCGACGGCACTGGTAGCGGCCGCGGCGTGGCCGGCGGCAACAGCCACTGCATGCGTGCCGATAGCGTTAGTTTCCGCCACCGTCAAGGCCGCGGCGGCAATTGCCACGGGGCAAGCAACCGCCGGTCTTCTTTCCACTCATGGCACCATCCTTTTGAAAAATGGGTTGAAAACGATGATATTCACAAAGCTGAAGGTAGCTTTGGCCGGGGTTATGGGGTTCGCACTGCTGTCTGCTCTAGGCGGGTGGGTCGTTCACAACCAGTCGGCATTGGGCACTGGCGCCGCCAATGACTTTAAGGTTGCCAGTGGCAAATCTGCAGCTCGCCAATCCACTTTCAAGGCGACCTCTGGAGGCTCAAAACAGCCGGAATCTCAACAAACTCAGACGCTATCGGGGCGAGTGCTTGACATTGCCGGCAAGCCCGCGACCGCCGCGAAGCTCCTCCTAGTCAGCACATTCGACGAGCCCGTGGATCTGGGCAAGACGGCGACCGATGGCCGATTCAAAGTCAAAGTGCCGAAAGAAACAGAAGACCGCACCTGTTTTCTCGTTGCCCTTGTGGAAGGCGCCGGTGTTGATTTCATCCAGGTGAGCGACAAAATTGCGGGCGATCCCATCGAGCTGCGTGCGGTACCCGACCACCCGATCCAGGGACGGCTCATTAACACGGAAGGCAAACCCGTGGCTGGTGCCAAGGTCTGGCTGAGGATGATTGCCGCCCATCCCGGCAATTCCCTGGAATCAGTTTTGGCCGAGTGGAGGAAAGAACAGGCGCAATGCGCCCAACGGGCTCAAGAGCATGTACTCGTTTACCGGTTCGATACTCAGTACGACGACAGACCCGGACGGAAGATTCACCGTCACCAGCGCTGGCAGCGACCGATTGGTGCAGCTTCATGCCTGGGGTGACGGCATTGCCGAATTGAAGCTTTTGGTAGCCAACCGCAAGGGCTTTGATCCCAAGCCCTACAACCAGGCAGACGGCCCAAATGCCATGTTTAATTCCGAATTCCCAAAGCCGCCCGCCGTGGTGGACCAGCCAGATGACACGAACCCGCCATTGCTTCAAGGCCCGCATCTGACACCAGTGGCCGAAAAAGAAACAACGGTTCGCTAAAGAGCTAAAGCTACGGCGTTTTTCGATAGCGCCGTTCCAGGTCGGCCAACAGTATCGGGCGTTTCTTCTTGGAGCGTGCTTTCCTCATGATCTTGCGGCGGTTCAACGCCTGACGTTGGCACGGCGGCTGCTCGGCTGTCCGGTACGGCAGCAGGTCTTCCACGGTGAATGGCTGGGGATGCGCGGCATGGGCGTCGAGAGCGTGCACCAAGGTTGGCCCCTCTAATACGATTCGAACCCCCGCGTGGCGATGGCCGTGGATCCGCCGCTCATGACTCTTAGGCAAACGAAACCAACGCTCCAGATCGAGGTTGTCCTTGATTTCCTCGAACTTGCCGGCGCCGACGAAAAGGCCCGCGACGAAGCTGAGCATGACCTTAGCCATGTGCTGGCGAACGGGATCTTCCGTCCTCTCGAAACGCCCAGTTAGTTCCTCGAACTTCTCCTTGCGTTTCACGCAATCCACCTGGCCAGGTTCGAGGGTCGCGGCTACTTCCGCGATGTCCTTGACGTATTCTCGGATCGTCTCGTGCTCGGCCCGGACTTCGTCCAATCCTCGGTCGATGCAGTCGGCCAAGCGGCCGAGTTGCTTTTCTGCGGACCCCCTTTTTTCTCGTCCAAGTTTCGTTGGATCGATTCGCGGACCTCTACCAAGGCCTCGGCCATCCGCAAGCCGGGAGGTTGAATAGGCCCTCCCTGATCGTCATTGAGAATGCCACGCACCGCCGAGCAATAATCGAGCACCACGGCGCCAGCCGAATCTGTTTCGGCCTCGGCGTTGGCCGGTGGCGCCGGTGCAGTAGTCTCCGTCTCGGTTATTTCGAGATCGTCCGGTACGACGCTCGCCGATGCCGCGGCCTTTTGCTCTTGGAACACGGCCTGCTCGATCTTCCGCAGGCCACGTACCTTGCGCCGCATTTGAACCTTGGCGTGACTATCGGCCTCCAACACCGGCTTGGCCACATCGCGGAGGAAATGGTTGTCGCAGTAGCGATGGGGCACCTCCGGAAATTCCGCGGCAATCCCCGTCACGAAAGCGTCCTGTCGGTCCGACAACCAAAGCGCCACCGGCTTGCCCAACGAGGCGGCCCACGCCTTGGCCTTGGCGATCAGGCGGCGCACCTCGTCCGCCGTTGCCGAGATCAAGGCTTCGGCGAACCAAACGCGTTTCTGGGTCAGTTCCCTGACCACGTAAAGAGTCTCGTGTCCCTTCTCGGGTTGCAGGCCATCGATCGACAGAATCATCTCATCGACGGTTTGGTATTGCCGCCGCAGAGCCTCCGGGTCTTGCTGCCGCGCGGCGAGCATGACTTGGTAGCGTTGGACATACTTGCCGAGGGCGTCGTGGGAAAGCCGGATGTGGTAATCGTCCCGAAGATCGGCCTGGATCTGGGAAATCGACCAGTGCCGCGAGCACCTGCGATGACCGATCCAACAGAAGACATCCCACCCGATTGCCCACTTGGGGGGCGCGATCGTGATTTCGAGTTCAGGGCTTTTCGTGTGGGTATGACCTTGACAGCCGCGATCAGGGCAGTGGTTGAGTTTACAGACGAGTTCCACCGGCCCCTCCAGCGTATGAAAGCGGCGGTAGCGGTGGTCACAGACGTGCATCATGCGCCCGCAAACACGACAATTGCGGTCGATGACGTCCAGTTCCCACTGAGCAAAATCCGTATCTTGGGGCCAACTGTAAGGCATCGTGCCAACCTCCATGCAATGACCAGATCCATCTGGTGGGCGAGCATGGTAGAGTTTACAAAGCGACAACCCCATATTCTAGCCCTTTGGCGAACCGTTGAAAAGAAAGAATCATCCGTGGTGTCGTCAAAGACATTGACACGGGCAAGCCTGCATTGGGGCCAAAGTTTTGCTGGTGGTCAATCATAAGATCGAATCGCTTTTTCCGCTCGTGGCTACGACGGATGCGGAAGGCCGTTACGAAATCCGAGTGCCCGCAAAGCCCGCAAAGGGGATTCGTACTTGCTCGAAGTTGAAGACGACTCTACCACAGGGCATGTCGGGTACGAAGTCAGCCTCAAGGATAAGGATAAGGCTGGCTACGAACCGATCATTGCTGACATCGGAGTGAAAAAAGGGGTGATCATCACCGGCAAGATATTAGATGCCGTGACAAAGAAATCACTGCCGGGAATTGCCCGCGCGGCCCCGTTGTCTGACAATCCATTTGTGAATAAGTATCCGTCCTCAAAATCTTTATTTCATCACGCATACACCGGCGTAGCCGCTGACGGCACATTTCGGCTAGTTTCCCTACCAGGTCCTGTGGTGGTGATGGGTGGCCCGGACTCGAGTCGTTGGCAGGAGGGGCAATTCAGGTACAAACCGGCTGCTCCGGACCCGAAGTATCCTCGCTATTTCATCATGGCGGAAGGACCGCTAGGAAAAACCCCAATGGGTCACTTTTGGGGAGGCGATTTGTTTTTGCTGGATGATAACTACTGCAGGGTGCTTGTACTCAAACCGGACGTGGCTGTGGTGACGCACGACATCATTGTCGAGCCTGCCACCGCGTTGTTAGTGAGAATTCAAGACGCCGACGGCAGGCCGCTCGCCGGCACGCGGGTCACCGGCATTGGCCCGCTAGATTTCTACCAACCCGTTCAAGTAAACACTGACACCTGCTCCGCATTTCACTTGAAGTCTGGAAAGCCTCGGCTCATGGTTTTTTTTGAACCGACCAAGAATCTCGTCGGCACGCTGAGGCTCAAGGGCGAAGAGAAAGAGCCAGCGACTGTCAAGCTTGGGCAACCTGGAAAGTTGAAGGGCCGGCTGCTCGATGAAGGCGGCAGGCCGATGGCAAGAGTGGTCGTCGATCTCCTCTTTCCAGATCGTACCGCCGCGGAGATTCACGGCGAAATTTACCGAGCCACCGTTGTCGAAACCGATGCCGACGGGAGGTTTGAATTCAACAGCGTGATTCCCGACCTGAAATTCTCGTTGTGGTGGACTCAAGGCAAACGGCGATTTGAGCCAGTAACCAAGATCGAACGCCTCTCCGTCGAGGCTGGTGCTGTGCTGGATTTTGGCGACATCAAACTCAAACTCCGTGCAGAGGAATGAAGATGACTCTGTCCGAACACTGGCAGCCCTACACACCTGACGCCACGGTCCCATGGACCCTTCGCCGCGCTGTCCACCTGCATCGCCGTGCTGGCTTCGCCGCAAGCTGGGCCGAACTCCACCGCGATCTCCGTGATGGACCGACCATCAACACGGGTGACGCCATTCTTCTCTTGATTCGCCGCCACCCAACAGGCATACTATTTGCACTGCCAGGCCCTGTCCTACGTAAAGCCATTGGGGCAACCAGTATCAGGGAGGAATCGCGTGACCAGGTTTTTGACCGCTTTCCTTATCGTCGGTATTGCGTGCTTCGGTCATGGCGTCTGTTTGGGGCAGGTCACCCATTTCCAGTTCATGCCGACCACCAAACCGAGCACAGATGACATAACCTCTGTGGCGTTCAGTCCTGACGGGAAAATATTGGCGAGCGGCGGTGGTGATTGCACCGTAAGACTTTGGGAGGTGGCAACAGGCAAGCTGCGAGCCACCCTTGAAGGCCATACTGACGAAGTAACTTGCGTGGCTTTTGATCCTGCCGGCGGAAGGCTGGCCTCCGGCGGCTTCAAGGGCGTAATCAAGTTGTGGGATGTTTCCACGGCTAAGCTGCGTCGCACTTTCACAGGCCACATCAACCAGGTGCGTTCCATTGCCTTCGCCCCCGATGGTGAGATGCTGGCATCGTCGGCCAGTGACGGTGATGTGCATTTTTGGGATATCACCAGCAGTAGACGGCAGGCCGTTCTCAGCGGGTTTTGCGTGGCGTTCAGCAGTGACGGCAAGTACTTGGCGACTGGCAACGGCGACAATACCGTGAAACTCTGGGATGCCAAAACGGGCAAGGAGCATGCGGCATTTGTGGGCTTTAACTCGTGGGTGTCTTCCGTGGCATTGAGTCCCGACGGCGCATTGGTGGCGGCCGGCGACGATCAGGGCAACGTCAAATTGTGGCATACCAATACGGGCCAGGAAAAAGCCACATTCAAAGGAAAAATGGGGGCAGCGAGTTCCATGGCGTTCAGCCCCGACAGCACCATGCTGGCGGTTGCCGGCTGGAATAAAATAAGACTCTTGGACCCGAGGACCAGTGAGGAGGTTGCCAGCTTGGATGGACCCTTCGCTTTTATGTCCTCCGTGGCCTTCAGTCCAGACGGCACGCTGCTGGCCTCGGGGAATAGAGACGGGACCATTGGGTTATGGGGCCGTCTCACCACCAAGAAGCCTGGGCTTGTGAAAAGCCTGAGCGATCCCGCAGCCAAAGAAAGGTCAATCGCCAAGTCACCCAAATCGCCGATCAAATCAACATCCGAGGACCGCGGCAAGGCCTTCAAGTGGTTTAACACCCTGGGTTTCGCGGACGTGAAGGATCGGAAATTCGTTCGTGTGGACACAAGTGGGGGGGAGTTGCCCGCGATCGGCTCGCCGACCCCGGACGATCAACCAACAACTGAGTATGTGCCCGGATTCTTGCTTGGCGAGAAGGACAACAACTTTGCCGTGCTGACGCTTTCCCTTAACGAGGAGACGTACAGCCGGTCCAACCCCGAAACAGCCAATCATCCCACCGCCAGGTTTGAGGTAGGCGACTTGAAGACAGGCGCCGCGGCGTTTTTGAAAAAGCTGCGGGCACCGAAAGAGGACAGATTTGACTCGCGACCGTGGTGGATTGTCCATCTCGAGGCTCGAAGCGAGGCATTCGTATTCGCCTGGGCATGCTGGAGGAACGGCCTGGATGATTTGGCAGCGGAGCTTTTCGATGAAGCCGTCAACATGCCAAAGGGCTTCGGCCCATTTCCAAACAAACCACCGACACAGCCGCTGGAGGAGTTGGTTGCCGATGGCCTCGCCTACGCGGAGTTGAGGAAGGCCGGCAAGGCCTTTGGTCCACAGTTTTACGGCGAAGCCGCCGTCTCGCGCAGGCAGCTGGTGGAGCGTTTTGAACACATCGTCAAACACTATCCCAACAATGAGCATTGTCAGGACGCCAGGACGGCCATTGAGATCCTCAAGCAAATGCTCAAAGAAGACGCCGATCATGGCAAAATAGCGTCCAAACCATTCGATCAACTGAGCAAAAATGACCGGATTGGTGAACTAATTTTCCAACTTCGTGACCAGAATGAGCTCCAGCTTTTCAAGGCGGGCGCCTGCCAAGTCTGCATTCAAGGCAATGGTCCGCAGTTGATTCCCTCCCCTTCGGAAACAGCGGATTCGCCCGCAAACAAACTGGTGAAAATGGGCTTCGACGCCGTTCCTCAACTGCTCGACCATCTCGACGATCAGCGCTTCACTGCGCTCAGTCGAAACGGACTGGGGGCGGGGAAGCTTTTATTTCCCTAACCACGTTTTCCGAGTTAAGGACGTCGCGTTTGCCATTCTGGAGAAGATCGCGGGCCGGAAGTTCCCCAGGGAAATCGAAGATGCCGCCCAAATGACAAAGACGATCAAGACATGGTACGCCGAACTCAGGGAGAAGGGCGAAAGGCAGCTGCTTATTGACGCAGTCGTGAAGGGCGATCGCAATAGTTGCGATCAGGCCTTGCGGCTTGCAAGCAGGTATCCCGACGCAGCCATGCCGGCGATTGCCGCTGGCTTGAAAACAACCAAGGATGGCGCAATCAGAGACCTGCTGGTCTGCGCCGCTGCCCAGATTCCGAATGACAGCGCTCTGCCGCTCTTTTTGACCAAAGTGAAACAAGGGGAGACAGCCGCAGGGCGGTTGCTGGCCGCAAAGGCTCTCCACAATCGCAGCCGGCAGGAAGGCGTGGAAGCCATGATCGCGGAATGGCACGGCAATCGGCCCATACAGCCGGCTTCATCCTCGCAAAGAAAAGAGGTCTCGGAAGGCCCAGAAGCCGGTCTAAGTGAAGTGGCCGATTTTCTGGCTGATTCGGGTAAGGTTGAAGCGATCTCCGCCCTGGAAGGAAATTTGGGCAAGCGCCTGTGGATCTCCGATGGCACGTGGTGTCATGTTGCGATGCTTGCTGGCTCCAGCAGGGCAAGATGGGCCCGGTCTGCCGAAGGACGTTCGAGCCGCCGTCGAGCGCCTGCTCGTTTCTGTATTCGATGACGGCGACGAACACCCGCGGATGACACTTCGGTCACAGGACAGAGGTGAACTCAACGATCCACGCATCTGCGACGCGGCCGCCAAAGCGTTTAGCGGCATGGCGCCCGACACTTATCCATTCGATCTTACTGCTCCGTTGCTCCACCGTGACCGCGCCATTCTCGCGATCAACAATACCTGGCGCAAGACTCAAGGAATGGCTCCGCTAGCTGGTCCAGTCGCCAGCACGATCACTCGAGTTCCCGACGAAAAGCTTCGCAAACTTATTGATGATATTCTTGCAGCGCCGCGCCGATACCGCAAAACAATCCAGGCAAGGTCGAGCAAGCCGTGGTTGACGCATTGCCTGCAGTAATCAAGATGCTGGATAAAGCGACAAAAATGGAGGACTGGTCCGGCCTGGAAAAACTGGCCATTAAGTTGGCAGCTGGAGTTGACCAGTTGGCCGGCAAGCTGATCGACGGACCGCTCTCCGAACGCCAAAAAAGGCAGGCCAGGGTCGAGGATCTCGGCCTTGCCGCATTGCCGGGCATTCTCGAACTCGTTGGCAAAACCACCAAGCAAGAAGACCGGATTTTCCTTGAAGGGCTTGCCCGCCGCCTGTCCTGCACAGTCGAAGAAGCCGATTTCGCGGAGTCTTCCCTTAAACCAAGCTCCACGCTGGCATCCAAGCTTGCGGCCATGAAAGGCAAGCCATTTGATCCCGATTCATTCCTGGCACTGATACGCATGCCGGTGACAAAACTGCCCAGGGGAGTGCATGCGCTCCGGTTCACGGTGCGGCGAGCCGATGACGGGACCGGAATCAAGATCAAATTCGACCTTCTCGACGACGTTCGAGCCGAGCGCTTGGAGCGAATGGGCAGTGTTTCGCCAGAGGCAAACGCGCCCAAGGATGTGCCATACTATTGGCACTCCTGGATGCGCGTCAATGTCGGCAGAAAAAGTTTGCAAAACGAAATGGTGTACCTCGATCTAACCTGGATCACCGAAACCCGGGGTAAACTAAGAGATGCGTTGATCGCAGCCTGTTCCGCTCCGCCTGACGAGCCGATCGATATTCGCGTGCAAGTGATCGCGGACTTTCCGAAATGAATCGCATTGTTGTGGCTCCAGGGTGAAATCCGCCTTTGTTGACATCTCAAACCAAGATTCATTGCACGGAAGCTGCCACCAAAGCTGGATTGCACCCCCTGTGTGCAATGCAACAAACCAAATCGCGCCCTCCAACAGCCGCGCCACCGCCCACTACGCCCCGGCCTCCCCCTGCCGAAACAGATGCGGCACAAACCTGCTCGTATTGGTGGTAATCGCCGCTTCGTCTTCCCGAATCCCTATCCCACATGCATACCCATTGACGAGCCAACTGCCCAGCACAACCGACCGCCCGTCAAAGCGCGTTGTCTCATGAAACTGCTGGTAAATGCCAGGCTCGTCACCGTATTGTCCTGGCGTTTCGATTACCACGTCGCTGCCGTCGAGTATGGCGATATTGGCCCCTTCCCTGCCGCATATCGGCTTGCGGACCTGGCGCCCCTCGAGAGGCTGCCACGACGCCGGCAGCAGATTCGGATGGCCGGGAAACAGCTCCCACAAAAGCGGCAGCAGTGCTTTGTTGCTGAGCAGCACCTTCCAGGCCGGCTCCAGCCAGCGCGTGCGTGATGCAATCAGATGCGGGCCAAAGTGCTCCTTGAAGAGCCATTCCCAGGGATAAAGCTTGAAAACACAGGCGATCTCGCGCTCCTTCAAATCGACGAACGCCCGCCGTCTGTCGTTCCAGCCGATTTGCTGCATCGTCAGGTACTGAGTCTGGATGCCCGCCTGGGCCGCCACGTCGCGAAGATAGTTGACGGTGACGTAATCCTCGAGGTGGCCCGCAACCGAGACGAATGTGACCGGCGTCGGCTCGACCTTGTGAAATGCCCGCCAGGCTTCGATCAGGCGATCATGCAGGCCATTGAACTGGTCGGCGTCCGGCGCGACATCCTTGAGCCAAAACCACTGGATGACGGCGGCCTCCAGAAGTGCAGTCGGCGTGTCGGCGTTGAACTCGATCAGCTTAGGAGGCCCGGTGCCGTCCCAGAGCAAATCGAATCGGCCGTAGATGGTCTGCTCCTCGACTTCCCAGCTGCGGCGTATCCAAGGCACGAACCCGGCGGGCAAGTGGAAATCCGCGAAACGTCCGTTGTTGACGATGTGCTCGACCGCTTGCAGGCAGAGCTTGTCCAGAGCGTAGGTCGCCGCTTCCAGGGCGTCGATCTCGGCGGCGGTGAAAGCGTAGTAAGCGGATTCATCCCAGTATGGCTTGCCGTCGTCGGTGGTGTGGAACACGAGGCCGTGTTCCTCGACGCGGCGCTGCCAGTCGGGCCGGACTGCCGAGGCAAGACGCTGCATGGTTCATTCCCCCACGCCGTGCGCGATGCCGGTGGCGCCGAAGCCGCCGCGAACCGTGCCGCTGGAGGCCGGCACCGACACACGCGACGAGCCGCCGGTCCAGAACCACGTGCTCGAGCTATGGAAACCGCCGTAGTAGTGGCTGTGGCTATAATGGCCGTCGGTACTATCCTTGTAGGCGCGATAAATCAGCCAACCGATCAGCGCCAGGGAAGAGCCGAGCAGCACGAGCGTAATCACCTTCGAGGCGCGCGTCATGCCAGTTCCTCTTATCCGATAGCCCTGGCCACGATAATGCTGATGCCAATCACGATTGCCCCAGCGATGATGGCGGCAGCCATGTTTTGCTTCTCCAAAATCTCTTTCCCGAGGTTGCCTGGCGTCACCCAGTCGAAGATTTTGAAGCCAAGGATGGCGAGGAAGATGCCGATGATGCCAAAGACGAGCGTGGCCACCACTGCGTCCAATAAAGTGTCGGGATGCCAGGGGCCGGCAGGTGCGATTTTGTCGGTTGCAACCTGGGCAAGCAAAGGCCAGCAAACGGCTGGTAAAGCCATGGCACGGGTCTCCGGAAGTGTGGGGATGGAAAGCGTAGCCAACATACGCGGCTACAAGTGGAGGTCAAGGGGTGGGTTGGGAATCGGTGTCATCGCGTGGTTCAAGGCGGATGTGATTCTTGATGAACTCCTTCATCCGCAATTCAAATCGCTCACTCAAACAGCCGCGCCACCGGCACGCCAAACCCCGGCAGGTGCGGCTCCGCGGTCAAATGTTGACGCGCGTTGAACAGTTCCGGCTCGGTGCCGGGGCGATAAACCCGCACGGTGCGGTCGTGCGGGTCGATGATCCACACCAATGGCACTCCTGGGGCCAACAGAGCGTCGATCTTTTCATGGATGTCCTCCACCGTGTCGCTGGGGGAGAGAATCTCCAAGGCCAGGACCGGCACGCCGTCAATAAGCGTGGTTTCCTCGGTTTGCCGGACGATGACTTCCGGGGACACATAGATGATGTCGATGCCAAAAGTCGTATCGGGGTCACGGATCAGACGCACGCCCGCTTCGCCGCACAGCACCTGCCCGCGCGGCAGCGGCTGTTGGCGATTCCAATTCTCCAGCTCCGTGCTACCGCACACCATGATGCGGCTGTGAAAGCGATTGCGAACAGTCATAGGCCGTTCCCTCAACTCACCGGCGATCAACCAACGGTCCACGCCGTTCTCGGGGAGCGCCAGCAATTCCGCCGTCGTCATGGGGGTTGTCACCGTCGCCATGATTTTGGTCCCTTACTTGGAGGTGTGTCCTTGCGCACGCTATACTTGACCATTTTAGCTCAAATCACCCTGCCGACCCGTTTTTCTTCAAATGCTTCCGAAAAATCACCATGCTATCTCCATCCGCGTAATAGTCGGCGATCACCGCGTGCTGCTCGTAGCCGTGCTTGAGGTAAAAACTGCGTGTCTGGTCGTACTGCGGCAGCGACGAGGTCTCGATCAGGTAAAGCCGGCCGTCCGCCTTGGCGATCTCCTTCTCGCTGAAATGCAGAAGCTGAGTGCCGATTCCCTTGGCCTGGGTTTGCTTGGTCACCGCGATCCAGTAAAGATACCATGTCTGATCGGTCATCGCCGCCGGCGCGAAATACGCGAAGCCGAGGATCTGGCCGTCCTTCTCGAAAGTGACGGCGCGATGCCCGTGGGCGTGCATGGTCGAATGGTAGTCCGCCAAAACCTCGCCCAGGGCGACGATTTCGTGCGGCTTGAAGACCTTGGTGCCCTGCGTCAGCTTCACCAGGGCGTCGGTGTCGGCGAGAGTTGTAGCTCGAATCATGTTTTTTTTCCTTGATCTGGGTGACGATTTCCATTCTCTTTTGTATTGCAACACGAATCAGGAGCCTAATGCAATGTCATCCACCGGCTGGAAACAACTTATTCCCGAGGCCAGCGTCTTTCGCGGCAAGGGCCGTTTTCCCATTGATGCCTATTCCGAATTCATGCCGCCGCCCCGCCTGGGTTGGAAGCCGTACACGGCCGAATCCCCTGGTCTGCAGCTGTTTGACGCCGAGGATCCGTGGGGCTGGCACGTCAGCGAATACGAAGAACACAACGAACTCCAGCCCGGTCTGGCCCAGGTCGCGTGCCAGGTTGTCCACAAGATCTGGCATTTGCTGCACGGCGACCACACTCACGGCCCCCCCAGCCGCATGTTGGCCGACAATCTCGCCTGGCCGCCGGAGTTGGCCAGGCAGGCCGGCAAGCTCGACCATGACCGCTGCGTCGTGCTGCTCCCCCTGGCCCTGTCGCGGACGCAGGACGACAAGGGCCGCGTGCGCTGGACGCTGTTCGGCGGCAGCGAGCAAGGGCCGGGCAAGGCGTTCTGGAAGAGCTTCCACAGCGGGCCCGGGACGCCGGGGCCGGAGCATCAGGGGCCAGACTTTCTCTGCCATTTGCTGCGGACGGTTTATCAAGAGCAAGTGGATACCGTGGCGGACCTGAAAAAAATCGGCTTCCGTATCCTTCCGCTCGGTGAGCCCATCGTTGATTTCTGGGAGGAAGGGCGGCTGCCGCCCTGGGCTCAGGCGTTGACGCTCGGCGATCCCCCCTCCGCGACAGGCGTCAAATACCTGCTCACGTTTCGCCCCTTCAGCAAGTTGCCGGACAACGTCCGAAAGGCTTACCTCAAGGGCAAACTGCATTTGCTGCCGACGCCGGCAAGCCTGATTTTCTGGGCATGTCCGCACTACCTGCAGCTGCATCGCGAGCTGCCCTTGGGTCTGCAGGTGCCCCTGCTATACACCGTCGCCCGGCATCGGGCCCCGCGCGGATTGCGTGTTCCCCAATCGGGCGTCATGTCCGTGCCAGGCCCGCACGGCTCCGAGCCGCAGCCTCACCATGAGCTGCTGCGCAACACCTTCAAGCGGACCCATCGCTGGGACAAAATCCTGCGCGACCAGGACGAGCTGGAGCTGCTCAAGCGTGAGCATCCGCTCATGCACGTCCTGTTCAGCACCATCCCCGACGACATCGAGCTGTACGACAAGCCGATGGCCCGCAACGCTCAGCTATGGACGTTGGACGGCCATCTGCTGCTCGACGGCCCGGCGGCGACGGCTGAGGAATTGAAGCTGGCCATGCGGACCGTCCAAGCGGGCGGTCTATTTGGCTATCGCTTTCACTTCCCCGCCATGCGCGTCGGCACCCACTCAGTTCACTGGCACCGGCCCTTGGCGGCCTATCGCTGCCCCACCAAGCTGGAGCCCGTGGTGCTGAGCGACGCGCCGCTCGGCTATCTCACCGCGTATCCGACGACGGCAGTGCAGAGCTCTGGGCGTGCCGCGGCGGATCCCGACGAAATCAGGCGTGCCGCGTATCAGATTCCACGGACCTCCCTGGAAAACCCCGTGGAATTGTGGCCGCGCTTGCTAAAGCGTCCGCTGCCGCTGGCCACCCTGCCGCTCTATCACGAGTGTGGCAGGGGACCGACGACGGCACGCAACATTCGCAAACTCGTCGATGCCTTTCACCTGCGCGAAAATCGGCCGCTCACGCGGAAGCTCGCTCGCCACTTGTTGACGTTGGCCCATGGTGAAACATTGGAACACTGGCTTGCCGCCCTGCCGCCGAACCTTGCCGACGGCGTTCAGACGCTGATCGAGCCGGAGGACACGCCGTTGCCGCGCAGGCGCGGGGCCAAGGTGCCCGACTCCTTGACCTACCAACGCACCGCCAGCCGGGCCTTCGAAATCGCCTACTGGAAGACCATCGCCACGCTGGCCGAAGGGCAATACCTCAACAAGAACAACGCCGATTGCGTCCGCGACGCCAATACCCAACGCGAGCTGCCGTATTTCGACAGGCAACTCGACGCCCTGGGCGATTATTTGCTGAGCTAGTATGACAAGCAGATCGCCGCCGCCAAGCTCAAGGGCAAGGCGCTGGCCGGGTCGCTGCCGCTGCAATGGCAGACCGATTTCGACTATTCCTGGATGGGCGGCTGGCTCATGAACCAGGACAAGCCGGCCGAACGCAATGTGCTGATGGTGATCCCCGGCAATGACCGCCGCCGGGCCGTGATCATGGCCGACCACTACGACACGGCCTACATGGTCGACCGCTACGACAAGCAATTCGGCGGCCACGGCGGCCCGTCTAGCGGCCTGCGGCGCCGACGACAACCACTCGGCCACCGCGGCCATGATGCTCGCGGCCCCGATCTTCCTGGAGATGAGCAAAAAAGGCCAGCTCGATTGCGACATCTGGCTGGTCCATCTGACCGGCGAGGAGTTCCCTGCCGACTGCCTGGGAGCGCGCCATCTCACCCAGGCCTTGATCGAGGGCAGATTGATGCTGCAGCGCACGGATGGCAAGAAAGAAGACCTGTCCAAGACGCGCATTCAGGGCGTCTACGTGTCGGACATGATCGCCCACAACAACGACCGCGACCGCGACGTCTTTCAGATCGCGCCGGGCGTCAACCGGGCCTCGATGTGGCTGGCCGAGCAGGCCCACATTGCCACGGCGATCTGGAACGCATCGGTGCCGGCGTGGAATCAAGGTCCGGATCGCGTGGGCCGCCCGCGCGGCCGGCGCAGCCCCGACGGCGCCGCCATGCCCGAAACGGCGCCGCACCTGGCCCTTAACGGCCAGGTCCGGCCGGTGACCGATCCACGCAGCACGCTGTACAACACCGACGGCCAGATCTTCTCCGACGCCGGCGTCCCGGCGTCCTGTTCATGGAGAACTACGACATCAATCGCCACGGCTATCACGACACGCACGACACGATGGAGAACATCGATCTGGATTACGGCGCGGCGCTGGCGGCGATTGCGATCGAGTCGGTGGCCAGAGCGGCGGCCAGGAGAGATTGATCGATAGAATTGTATGGCGTCGAGTCTCGGATTCGGGGTTATCGACGCCTGGTCAACAGCGCCGCCGTCCCACGACCGACATCGTTGATTTCGGCCTGTTCCAAAAACCCCGAGCCACCGGTGAATCTTCGCGCTGGTCCGGCGGTTTACAACATTGTCCAAACGTCGGACTCATCTTGCCCGACCGGCAGGTTATCCAAACTTTCGCCGTGGCGCGAGTAACGGGCAACTCGCCCAACTCGGCCAAGGCAGGCCACCAAGTCAGCCGAAACGCAATCGTGATAGGCAAGGCCCTGCTGCGCCAGTCCCTCATCGGAGAAGCCGGCAGGTGGTAGTGGCCAGCTGGCGGTGGGGAATTCAGCAAGGGTATTCTCCCACAGGAACTGTTCCTCAAGGCCAACGAAGATTTGATCCATTAGCGGAAATTGACTAACAGGTAAGGGTCTGGGGTTTGAAACATCTGGCATCTGGCCGAACACCTGATCCACCACGGCTTTTGGCCCGTTGCTTGGTGCCCACTGCTCATTGACAACTGACAACTGCTCATCATGCGCCATAGCCACATCCGGCCGCGGCCGGCGCCAGACCAGTTAACGGCATTGGTATGTGCAACACCAGAGATCCTTGGGCATCCTCTACCATCGTCTGAAAAGCCCGATGTCCATTCGGATTGACTTCTGTCACAAAGCTCAACCCGGTGGCACCCACGTCAGCCGTGTCGCGCACATGCATGGCGATCGTGACCAGGCTGCCCGCCGCCGTGGTCTCAACCGGATTGACGCTGAACAAATCGATGCCAATCTCCCCGGTCATGGCATTGACCACCGCCTGAAGCTGCCAACCACTTCCGCTATCAGGCAGCGATCCCAGCTGCACGTCGGCCGACGACACAGTGAAAACCTGCGGATTGTACTTCAAAGCCAGCACCGCCTCATCCATGCCCGTGCTGCCGTCCGGCTTCGCCGTGTCGATGTTCACCGGCACTATCACCGTCTCCCCGGCGACCACAGCGAGATTGGTTGGAAGACTCAAAATGGGGTCCGGGCCGGTGGGGTTGATGGTCAACCCGGTTGGGATCGGGGGGAAAAGATTTTGGACAATGCCGGCCAACCACCGGTTCATCAGGGTGACATCTGTGGAATTCACAAAACCATCGGCGCTGATGTTCCCCACAATTGCCGGGTCCACGAATGGAAAGGCGGCAAAACCGCTGTCGAAATCCGTTGCCACTCTGGCGATCAGCGATGCGTCCAGCGGGCTATACGTGCCGTCGCCCAGCACATCGCCCAGGTACGCATCGACTTGAATGCCGTCGTCGTTGGCGACCGCGCTGTTGCCGCCGTTGAGGCTGATATTGCTCAGATGCAGCAGGGCTTTCGACTTGTAAACGGCGGCAGCGCTGTTGGGCACCTGAGCCACGATCTGGCCCAACGTCAAGGACCCGCTCAGGGCCGTGGCGCTTTGGAATGAGAAATTGGCCACGCCGCCAGAAGGAGTGCCCACCAGCGTAAAGGTTCCCGACGGGCCGTTCAAGGCGCCCGTGATGTCGAGCAATGCCGGGTTGTAATCGAGCTGGAAAGTCGCACTGGTCACGCCGATGGCATTGGCAAGGGTGATCGGAATGCCGGTACCCGTGGCGTTGGGCAATTCGACGTTGGCGGCACTGTCGGGGCCGCGCGCGAAGTCTGGGATGCTCAGCACCGGACTGCTCGTGCTCGCCACGACGAAGGTGGCGACATAATTGACGCCAGGCGTTCCACTGTCGTTGCCGTCGAGCAAGCCGCCGGCGCTGTCCTGGAAGCCGTTGACGGCGCTGCGCAATGTGACAGTGTAGGTGCCGGCCGCCAGCACGCCGGCAAGGGGCGCACTGCTGACAAGGTCGGTTTTGACGAAGGTGATCTGGGTGTCGGCCGAGTTGAGCAGCAGCGATCCGCGCACGGCTCCCGAGGGCCCATCCACCGTGACGTCGGCGGGGCCGGAGACGCCAAGGCCGTCGTAAATGCTGAGGATGCTCGGGTCGAAGGCCTGGTTGAACTGGGCGACGAAACCGGTGGCCGTCGGCACCAAACTGGTGACGATCAAGCCGCGAACAGTGATCGGGGCGCTGGAGCCGGCAATGGCGCTGTTGCTCACATCGGTGGCGGTGAGGATCTGACTGCCGGTTGTCTGCAGGGTAGCGCTGAAGGTGCCGGCGCCGCCGCTGAGCGTCATATCCGCAGGCAAGATGGCCGCGGCGTCGCTGCTGCCAAAGTGAACCGTGCCGTTGTAGCTGGGGACAAAATTGTCATAGGGGTCCAAGGCCACGACGGTGAAGCTCAAGGAATTACCCGTGGCGGCGCTGGAGGGCGCCGTCACGCCAAGGCGGTAGATGGCCGACGGGCTTACGGCGATGGCGCTGCTGGTGCCGGTAAGGCTGGCGTTAACCGAGTCTGTCGCGGTGAATGTCTCGTTGCCCGCCGTCTTCAGGACGACGGCGAACATACCGACACCGTTGGTAATTGTGGAGTCGGCCGGCACCTGGGCCTGATTGTCACTGCTGCTGAAGTGGACCGTGCCGTTGTAGCTGGAGACAGTGTGATTGAACTGGTCCTTGATCATCACCTTCAAGAGGAAGCCCATGCCGGCCTGGGTGGCGCTGGGAACATCGAAAGCAAAGTGCGTAGCCGCCGGGCTGATGTTGTTGCTCGTGCCCGTGATGGAAGCGGTGACAGCGTCCGTGGCGGTCAGCGTTTGGCTGCCCGCGGTTTGCAGGGTGGCGCTGAAGACGCCCACGCTGTTGGTCAAGGTGGCATCGGCAGGCAAGGTGGCGGCAGCATCGCTGCTGCTGAAGTGGACCGTGCCCGTGTAGCCGGCGGCCAGGTTGCCAAATGGATCCAGCGCCGTGACCGTGAACTTGAAGGGGCTGCCGAACAGCACGGCCGCCGGGGCGCTGACGGTGAATTGTGAGGCCGCCGCGGCACTCACCGCCACGGCAGTGCTGACGCCGGTGACGCCGTTGACCGTGTCCGTTGCTGTCAGGGTCTGGTTCCCGGCTGTCCCGAAAATGATGCCGAAGACGCCGGCGCCATTGGTGAGGGTCGCATCGGCGGGCAGCGTGGCCAGGATGTCGCTACTGGTGAAATGGATCGTGCCGGCGTAGCTCGCGGCAATGTTGTTGAACTGATCCAGTGCGGTCACCGTAAAATTGGCGGGGCTGCCCGCGGCGGCGCTGGCCGGCTTGCTGACAACGAAGTGCGTCGCTCCTACGACCGTCACGGCACCGTCCACGCCGGCAACGTTGCCCGCATTGCTCGGCGCGGGGTTCACCGGGAGCGAGCCGCTTGCGGTGTCCAGCTGAGTCGTAAAGGCGGTGCCCAGGGGATCATTGGTGGCCGCCAAGTTGATCGGCGTCGTTTGTCCGGGGGCGCTGGCGTTGACTTGGAAAGTGATCAGTACGAGGCTGCCGCCGACGGTTGCAGTGCTAAGAGCGGAACCGGACAGGTCGATGCCGATCTGGCCCAGAGTTGCGTCGACGTCGGAGGTCAGCGACCAGCCGCTGGTAACAGTGCCCGTCTGAATGTCGGCGCTGGTTACGGCAAAGACGGTTGGGTTGTAGTCGATTGCCAGCGTGGCGTCGGTGAGTCCACCCGAGCCGGCGGGGTCTGGATTGTCGATGTTGACCGGCACGACCACGGTGCCGCCAGGCACGGCGCTCAGATTGGTGGGGATGCTCAATCGGGGTGTGACGGTAAGGCTTACGGTGGCGATGCTGCTGTCGAGCAGGCCGTCGGTGGCCATGTAGGTGAAGCTGTCTGAGCCAAGGTAGCCGAGGCTAGGCGTATAGACAAAAGAGCCGTCGCTGTTGAGCATTACGGCACCGTGGACGGCATTGGCGACCTCGACGGCGGTGATGGCGGCGCCCGTGGGGCTGCTATCATTGGCGAGCAAGCCGGGACTGGCCACGGTCAGGCCGGGGTCGCTAGACTGGGCTCGGCTGGTGATGGCGTAGGCGTCACCAGTGGCCACGGGAGGCAAGTCGATGACGGTGATGACGCCATCGGTTGGGTCGGGGCCGTCCTCGGGCAGCGGATTCAGAGTGTAATCTTTGCCGTTCTGATCGGAAACGTGCGTGAAAGGTGGCCCGCCAGCCACGTCCGCGGCTAGATCGACCGCACTGGTGGTCCCGAAGGCATCGCCGGCATTGACGTGGAAATTCATCGTCACCAGGCTGCCGCCGGTCGTGGTCGTGATGATGCCCGTGCCCGAATTCGACAGGCCGATGATGAGCACACCGGGCGTGCTGGCATTGACCAACACGCTCCAGCCTGTGGAGGCACTCGGGACGGCACCGAGGAAAACATCCGAACTGCCGACATTGAACAGCTTGCTATTGTAATTTACCACAAAATCGGCGCCTTCCAGGCCGGAGTCGCCGTTGATGGGGTCGAAGAGCGTGTTGATTTCAATGGGCACCACAGCAACGCCGTCGCTGGCGCCGGTGATGTTGGTGGGAATGTTCAAAGTCACGCCGGGCACGACAGTGACCGCACTGCCACTCATAGTATTCGATGACGTGTCGGTGACAGTAATGGTCTGCGGTCCGCTTGAAACCAAAGTTACGCCGCTGGTAAATATGTGCACACCGTCATCGTTGGCCGCAAACGTGTAGTTCGGCGGCACGGCCGCAAGTTGCCCCGTGTCCGACGTCCCAAAATGGATAGTGCCGCCGTAATTCGGCACAATGTTGTTGAACGCATCCTCCGCGCTAACAGTGATTGAAAAAGGGCTGCCTAAGACTGCCGTCGCCGGCGCGCTAACCGCGAAGTGTGTAGCCGATCCCGCACGGACGGTTACTATCGAACTCGTACCCGCAATACTGTTCGACACCGCGTCGGTCGCCGTAAGCGTCCAGTTTCCAGCCGTTTTGAATGTTGAGGTAAAAACGGATAGACCATTGGTCGCCGTAGGGTTGAGTGCCAAAACAGCTTGGGGGTCACTAGATGCAAGGTGGAGCGTCCCATTGTAACTTGTCGCCGTGTTTTCGAATTGGTCCAATGCCGTAGCGGTGAAGCTCAACGCAGAACCAGCAACGGATGAGTTTGGCACATTTATCGCAAAATGCGTGGCTACAGATGGATTTACAGTTATTTCAGGACTTGTGCTGGTGATTCCTGTCGTTATATCCGTGGCCGTCAAGGTCTGTGTACCCGCCGTCTGTAGTACGGCACTGAATGTGCCAACCCCATTCACAAGCGTTTGATCCGCAGAAACAACTCCCTTGCTGTCACTCGTTGTAATCTGCACGGTGCCAGAGTAGGTGGTATTAGTGCTGTTGTCAGCATTCAGCGCTTTGACAACAAAATCAACCGTGCCCCCCGCAACTACTGAGGTTGGAGTTGTCACCACGAAATGCGTTGCCGGGGCTTGCGCCGTTGCCGTGCCAGTCATTTCCACGCGTAAGCCGACATTATCATCGGTATTGTAGACGAGAAAATCCAACGTGTTAAGTCCCGGTTGAAAACCGCTGGAAATCGAAAAGCTATGGAATGACGCGTATGTGTTTCCGCCAGAATCCGAGTTGCCAGTGGATTGGCCGTTGATAAGGATACCCAAGCCCTGATTGTCACTGGTCCAAAGACCTGAAATGCTCGCAGTTGAAGGTATCAAGCCAGTTAAATCAAATGTCGTGCGAAAGTCATAATCCCCTACAGGACCATCGCAACTTACATCGTTGTTCGGTCCAATCCATGTAGATAAGGCATCATCGCCAACCCAAAGTGGGAAGGGATAACCTCCTGCCGATGTGCGAATGCGTAGATCTGTAGTGCCCCCAGGCACCGAAACCAAGGTGAAATGTGGATCTCCAATTGTTCCATCAGTTAAGAGAATTCTCGACGCGCTCATACCGGTGTTGAACAAGGTAATCGCCGCAGGCGCGAGCCGATCTTCGAGTTGCTCCAAATGCAGCAGGCACTTGGACTTCTCTTGCCGCTTTAATTGCCGGCTCCACCGAGCGAAATTGAGGCACCAAATCGGAATCATGGCCACCCCGCCAAAAAGAATGCGTCTCGCCCAGATATCGCGTAACGCGGCGAGGAGCTTCTAAGTGGTATCTATCAAGTCAGCTTATTGGGTCCTCAGCCAATTGTCAATGATGATGCGCGAACCATCATGCAACCATGTTGGCGCACGCAAACGTCGATTTTCTGCAGCTTCACCGGGCAATGATCACCTCACTAAATGCGCCTTTGGCAGCCGCCCGCGCTTCGGCACGGTTTATTTCGAGCGCCTCTTCCAGAGCATCGCGGAGGTTATCCAGCAGTTCCTCACGGGTCTGGCTTTGGGAATTGACGCCGGGAACTTCCTCGACGCAGCCGATCCACCATGCGCCGTCCTGTTGAATGACGGCCGTAAGACTTACTGCCATGACAAACCTCTTGTCAGCAGGCTGAAGGACGCGTCATGCTGCGGAGGAGTTCATTTCTGCTTTACTGGTTGTTCATGCGAGTCGGCAACCAAATCGGCCACCACCAACTCCACGCCGCTTTGGCCGATGACCGCCAATCCCGACAATGACCAGGGATTCCCGCCCACCGAGGAATTGACGGGAGGCATTGCACAAGCGACTACTGTTGCCACCTTAAGCGGCAAGGCGCAAGCAATAGACCACGACAGTTCAGTTTGAAGGCAGGGAGAGCCCAATCGGCTCTCCCTGCTCGCGTTCGTCGTCACCGCGCCTAAAGCGAACCGTTCGCTTCACGGGCGAAAAACTCCTCCAGGCCGGCGAGGTCGGCTTCGTCCAGCGTGCTGTGACCATTCTGGCCAAGGTGCTGCAGCAATTCCGCCGGCACCCAATCGTGTTGGGTGTCCGCCAACGGTTGCAGCAACGCCTTTTCCGTGCCGGTGAGATTGGTTTGCTCGTTCAGCTCGGTGTTCAAGATCGCCCCGGGCTGAGCAACCATGCTCTCTTGCGTCAGCATCGGATCGATGTCGCTAAACACCTGCTCCAAATAGTAGGCGGTCGGCAACTGGCTGTGGGCGGTCACCACCTGCTCGGAAACTCCCGTGATGGAAGTTTGGGTGTTTGCGACGGTCGACTGACTTCCTTCCGCCAGCCATGCCCCAACGACGCTACCGGTCTGGGCACCGGTCACCGTCACCTGCCCTGGCTCGCCGGGCTCGCTGCCCTGTGCCGTCATTGTGGTGTGCAGCACAAACGGGCCGTTGCCGTCAGACACCATCGTCGTGAACAACCGTTGACCCGTCGGATTCACCTGGTTCACCAGCGTCAAGGCTGTCGAACCAACTGGTGCCGTGTCGCGCACGTGCAGCGAGACCGTCACCAGGCTGCCGCCCAGCGTCGTCTGGATCGGCGACGTGCTGAAGATGTCGATGCCAATCTCACCCGTTTGGGCATTGACCATCGTCGTCACCTGCCAGCCGGAGGTCAGGGATCCCGCCTGCACATCCGCCGCCGACACGGTGAACACCTGCGGATTATACTTCAGCGCCAAAATCGCTTCGGTCGCCCCGTTGCTACCCACCGGCTTGGCCGTGTCGATGTTCACAGGCACCACCACGGTACTGCCAGGCAAGCCAACCAGCGTGGTCGGCAGGCTCAGCGCCGGGTCGGGGCCATACGCCGTGATGGCGACATTCGTCGGAATCGTCGGGATCTGTGTACGCGGCGTACCAGACAACACCGAGTTGAGCAACGTCACGTCGGAAGCGTCCACCAGGCCGTCGTTATTGAGGTCGGCCACAATGACCGGGTCGCCCAAGGGGAATGCCGCGAACCCGCCCAAGGTGCCCAGCGTGCCATTGGTGCTGATGCCGGTCGCCACCGCGGAAATATCCGACGCGTCGCCACCGCTCAGGTTACCGTTGGCGGTACCGGAGGCATCACCGAAGTAAGCCACGATTTCCACGGCATCGCCGCCCTCGGCGTTGATGGCGCCGCCGTTGAGGGTCACGCCGCTCCAGTGCAGAGCGCCTTGGATCGGTACAACGAGTTCGCCGTGGCCGGCACCGTCGCCGTCAAACCGCCCAGGCGGAGGAACGACGTCTGCGTCAGCGCCGTCGGGCTGCTGAAGTCGAGGATGGCGGTGCCCGCCGTGGAGGCCGCATCCAGTGACAGCGAAGCACCCGAGAGCGAAGTGTTGGCAAAGGCCGCGGTGATGCTCAACAGCGCCGAGTTGTACTGCAAGGTAAACTTGCCGGAGGTAATCCCGGTGGCGACGCTAACGTTGAGCGGAATACCTGTCGTCACGCTGTTGGGCAGGTTGACCGTATCGACGCTGTCCGGCCCACGGGCAAAGGCCGGGATGGCGACGACCACCGGCGGCGAGGTCACCACGAAGGTGGTCACGTAGTTGCTGCCGGCCGGGTTGCCGTTGTTGAGACCGTCGAGGGGCCCGTTGAGGCTGTCCACGAAACCGCTGGCGGCGCTGCGGAAGGTGACCGTGTAGGTGCCAGCGGACAGCACGCCGGTGCCGGGATTGAAACCGGCCCCGGTAAAGTTGCTGGTTTTGACGAAAGTGATCGTCTGGTCATTGGCACTGATGATCAGCGAGCCGTGGAAGGAGATCTGCGGCGCGTTGGGCCCTGTCAAAACAACATCGTCGACGCCGCCGCCGCTGGTGGAATCGTAGAGGTTGATATCCGTGGGCACGAAGGCTTTGTCGAAGGTGGCAATAAAGCCGCTGGGCGTTGGGGTCAGGCTGGTGACAGTCAGGCCCCTGCTGACAATGGTGTTGCTGGTGCCGGTGATGCCGCTCGACGTGTCGGTAGCTGTCACCGTTTGGTTGCCGGGCGAATTGAGGATCACGCTGGTGAAGACATGGATGCCCTGGTCGGTGCCGGCGGAGAAAGTGTAATTGCTGGGCAAGCTGGCAGCACTGTCGGTGCTTGTGAAGTGGACAGTGCCGCTGTAAGTCTTGGAGACGTTGCCGAACTGATCCTCGGCAGTCACAGTAACGGCCGTGATCGCAGCGCCAGTGACGGCGGTGGAGGTCGCAGTGACGGCAAAGTGGTTTGCGGCCAGTCCCGTGACCGTGATAGGTGAACTGGTGCCGGCGATGGCGAGCACCGGATCGGTGGCGGTGATGGTTTGGAGGCCCGCGGTCCTGAGCAAAGCACCGAAGAAGGCGATGCCGTCGTTGCCGCTGGTGAAGGTGTAATTCGGAGGCAGCGCGGCGTTGCCGTCGGTGCTGCTGAAATCAATGGTGCCGGTGTACCCGGTCACCGTGTTGCCGAACGAGTCTTCGGCGGTCACCACCACGGAGAACGGATTGCCTGCCAGTGTAACGGCTGGCGCGGTCACCGCGAATTTAGAGACCGTGGCTGGGGTGAGTGCCAGGGTGACGCTTCCGCTGATCCCACTCGAAGTGGCAGTTACCGTTTGGCTGCCGGCCGCATCCAGCGTAACGCTAAACACGTGTTGGCCATTGTCGCCTGTCACAAAGGTGTAATCCGGCGGCAACACGGCCAGGGCGGGGGCAGCGCTGCTGCTGAAATGCACCGTACCCGTGAAGCCGGTAAGCGTGTTGTTAAACGAGTCCTGCGCGGTAATCGTGACCGAGAACGGCGTGCCAGGCGCCGGCGTCGCGGTCGAAGAGGTCACGCCGAAGTGGGCCAGGGTGCCGGGGGTCATGGTGATATTGCCGCTGACGCCCGAGACCGTGGGCACCGCTGTGGTGTCTGTGGCCGTGATTGTCTGCACCGGCGCATTCGGCGGCAGCGGCACGGACCGCAGGAGGGCGGCAAAGAAGCCAACGCCGTTGGTCAAGGTCGAAGGATTCGAGTAAATGGCCTGGGGATCGGTGCCGCTAAAGGCCACCGTGCCTGTATAGCCGATGACCGTGTTGCCATATTTATCCTCGGCCGTTACGCCGAAGCCGATAAGCTGGCCCGCCGCGGCACTGCTGGGCGCACTGACGGCAAACTTGCTGACCACGTTGGGGCTGACCGTGACCGAATCAGTGCCGGTGATGCCGGAGACGGTATCCGTGGCAACCACGGTTTGCGGGCTAGGCGTCACCCCATTTACCGTAGCGGTTATTAGCGTCACGCCGCCGGTAAAGACATGAACGCCATCGTCGGCCCCGGTGAAAGTGTAGTTGTTAGGCAGGACAACCGAGCTATTGGTGTCCGACGAGGAAAAATGCACGGTGCCGGTATAAGCCCCCGCCACGTGCTGCGTGGGATTCTGCACGTTCCCAAAGGTGTCCAGCGCGGTCACGGTGACTGTAAATGGCACGCCCGCAGTGGCGGTGGTGGAGGACGTGATCGCGAATAAGGTCGCCGGGCCAGCTAACGTGACGTTCAAGGATGTGACGCCGGTGGTGGCATTGAAGCTCGTCGTAATGACCGGTATCAGGTTCTGGGGATTGTTGATAGTCGTGATGTTGGCAGGGTTGAAGACTTCACCACCAGGCTGCGATCCTTCCACGGCATAGTATTGAATCACACCGAAGGCTTCCCCGTCGCTCGACGCCCCGCTCAGGCCGGCCAGGTCGAAGGTTAGGGTGGATGTCGAACTCAATTTGAGAATGCCGTCTCCGCCAAGCACCAACTGACCGTAACTCACGCCGGGCGTGGTGTAGCCGCCGATTTGGATGGTGACGTTGCCGGCGTTGCTCAAATCGAGTGTGGTGGGGCCGGTGCCGATCGTGTTGCTGATGGTGAAAACGCCCTTGCCGCCCGCCACGTCATGCGGATCGACGCCGCCCGCACTGGCGTTGCCGGCGCCGCCGCCGCTGGTGGTGACAACAGTCGCTCCCACCGTCCCGGTTCCCCCCAGCACGCCGCTGCCGGTGACGCTAATCGCGCTGCTGGGAGACAGCGAACCATCGACATAGAGGGCGCCAGAACTCACCGTGGTCGCACCTGTATAGGTGTTTGTGTTGGTGAGCAGCAGGAGACCGGGATCGCTGATCTTATTGATCCCACCCGTGCCGCTGATTACGGCATTGATGACCATATCATCGACAGGTTGAGCAACGCCGCCAACCGTCGCGGGCACACTGCCTTGCTGAATGTCGAACGTCCTGATCGCCGTGCCCAGGGCCAGGTTGCCGTTGATGGTGGCGGGCGTCAAGTTGGCCGCGTTGGCCACGCCGGTGACGTTGCCGCTGAGCGTCAAAGTGCCGGTGCCCGTGTTGACGGTGCCGCCGCTCATCGTCAGCGTGGTGATCGTGTTGTTGAAATTATTGAGATTGAGCACACCGGAACTGTTGACGGTGACGGCCACGGGGGCCGCTGTGGTGCCAATTTCGTTGCTGGCGGTCACCTTTACGATATCGACCTTGTTAAGGCCCTGGCCACCCGCTCCATCGCCGATGATCAGGTTGCCGGGCACCATTTCCGCTGCCGTGCCTGAGCCGGTGCCGCTGAGCAACAAGGTACCTTCGTTGACCGTCGTGGTGCCGGTGTAGGTGTTGGCGGCAGTGCTGTCAAAGACGACCGTACCCGCACCCTGCTTGTTGATGCCAAAAGCGCCCGACGCGCTGGAGATGACCGCCGGAATCGTGAGGCCGGGCACAACCACGCCGTTGATGGTGGCATCGACCGCGAAGAAATTGCGATTGGGGGAAGCCGTTCCCAGGTCGAGCTTGCCCGTGATCGTGCCGGTTTGGCCGATGGCCACGCCGGTCACGTCGCCGCCAAGCGTCAAGGTGTTGGTGCCGGTTTGCACCGTGCCGCCGCTGACCGCCAAGGAGCCGATGACCTGGTTGGTCGAGGTCCCGAAGCCGCTAGCCGAGGCGGCCGGCGTCAGGTCGAGCGTGGAAAGGCTGGTCACATACACGTTGTTGCCGGTGCCAAGCTGGAGGAAATTGCTGCCCACCTTGACCTGACCCAGCCCGTTATACTGTCCGACCACGAGCTGGCCCGCCATGGCGGCCACGCCGGCTTGTTTGTCGAGCAAAAGCAGGCCTTCGTTGACGTTGGTGGCCGAGCTGTACGAATTGCCAGCCGTGCCCGCGTAGGTCAATGTGCCTGAACCCAACTTGACGATGCCATAAACGCCGCTGATCTGAGAGGCAACGACCAAATCGCCGAAAAAGCCAGGATTGGCGGAGTAGATATTTACCGAAGGCGTGGTCGTGCCCGTCAAACCCGTGCCGGAAGTCGTGACGCTCGCGGTGATGAGCTGGTTGCCGCCGGGGCCGATACCGACAAGGCCCGTGTTCACGAGCAGGACGCTGGTGGTCGGAGCTGTCGTCACGGCGCTCGCTGGATTGAACACCAAACCAGCGCCCGTGGTGGTGGTGGTGCCCGCGATGGTCTGGTTGGCGGTGCCGCTCAGACCGGCAAAACCGGTCGCCACTTCGGTAAAAGTAAGGGTTTGGCCGGTGCCGCCCTGCAGGCCCACCAGGCCATTGCCGGCCGCGGAGGCGGGAGTCACCCCGATGCTTCCAGGGCCGGACGAAATCGCGGCCGTAATCGCCAGCGGCGGCACAACGCCAAGCGTGCCTTGCAAGGTGATCTTAATACTGGTGCCGCTGGCAGCGACAATGGCCACTGAGTTTCCAGCGCCGATGGTCGACAGGGCATCCAGCTGAGCTTGAATGTTGGCCTGCAAAATACCGGGGTTGGCGTTGTAGGCAATAGCTCCGGTCGTGCTGCCATTGAACGTCAGCTTGAACTGGGTGGCGGTCGTCGGGCTTGTAAGGCTTACCGTGTATGCCGCAAGGACCGTAGCTCCGCCGGTTGTGTCGGCGACGGGATCACTGGCGACGGTCGAACTGATGAGAGTGCCCGCTGGGTAGAAAATGTTGACGCTTTGCGAACCCGCGAGGGCAACGCTGACATTAGGCGAAGGCGTGAGCGCGTTCAATGCGGCCTGGATATTGGACGCCACCGTGCCGATCGATGTGCTGTAATTGATGGTCCCCGTCGTGGTGCCGTTGTAGGTCAACACGAAGGTCCCGCCCGTGTTGCCCAGGAAGCTGATCGATTCCTCCGCCAGGACGGTCGTTCCGTTGCCGGTGGGGGCGGTTTGCACCACGCCACCGCCATCGGTGCCGGCGTAAGTGATGTTGACGCTGGTCGCGCTGACGGCGGACACCGTGGCCAGGCCGGTGCCGAGCGCGGTGTTGAGTGCTGTTTGTATGGCGGATTGCAGGGTGGCCACAGTGGTGCTGTAGTTGATCAGGCCCGTGGTGGCGCCGGCAACCGTCAGCGTGAAGGAGCCGCCGGTCGTTCCTGCCGGGAATGTGACGTTTTGCACGGTGTTGACCAGGGCTGGGTTAATCACCGTGAAGAGATTGGTTTCGGGCTGGCCCGCCATGTGCCCTGGAAGGTAATGGTGGCCACGCTGCTGCTGGCGGTAACGGCAACGTTGCCTGACCCAAGCGTGGACAGGGTGTTGAGGGCATTGGTGATGTTCGAAGCCAACGTGGCTGTCGCGGTGCTGAATGTGATTGGACCCGTGGTCGCGGTCGTCACTCCATTGCTGTAGGCAATCTGGAACGTGCCGCCGCTAATTCCCTGGAAGTCGATGGTTTGCGCCTGGCTGACGGCCGTGCCGCTGGTGCCCACGGGAGTGCTGGCGGTAATCACGCCACCGCCGTCGGCGTTCTGGAAAGTGATATTGACGCTGGTTGGACTCACCGCGCGTAGCTACAGCCAGCACGGAAGCGGTGGCGGCACCTGTTGTGGTGATCGACACGCCAACATTGCTAGCCGTGGTAGTCATTGCCGGCCAATTCACGCCGCTCAAAGCGTTTTGGAATGTGACATTCACGGCACTGGCGGAAGTAACGGAAACCAGCGTGTTTCCCACGCCCATGAGCGTGTTGAGGACAGCCTGAATGTTGGATTGCAAGGTGGCCGTGGCGGTGCTGTAAACGATCGGCCCCGTAGCGCCGTTGACGTTGCCGCCGGAACCGGTGTCGTTGAAGGCCAGGGTGAAGTTCCCACCCGTGGGATGCCGGAGATGCTGAGCTTTTGGACCTGATTGGTGGCGCCCAAGGTGGACATCAGGTTGAGGGCGCTTTGAATGCTCGACTGCAGTGTCGCGGTCACGGAACTATAGGTAATGGGCGCCGTGGTTTGGCTGTTATAGGTGATGGTGAAGGTGCCCGAGCTGAGACCTGTGGGGAACAGCAGGTTTTGAGCGGCATTCGTGTCCGGCAGGATATTCGCCGTCAGGGACGGAATGTAAACGCCCGGGGTCGCACCGAGGAACGTGACCGTGGCCGTGGTGCCGGTGGCGGCCACCGAGGTGGTTGCGGGGTTGCCCAACGCGGTGATCGTAGACAGCAGATTGAGGGCGGCTTGAATGTTGGATGCCAGCGTTGCCGAGGCCGTGCTGAAAGTGATCGGCGCCGTGGTCGCGGTGCCTAGCGCCAGCGTGAAATTGCCGCCCGTGGCGTTGGTTAGACTGATGGTCTGGCTGGGGTTGGCAAGTGTGCCGCTGGAGCCGCCTCCAGTGACGTTGTCTTCGATGATAAAACCGTTGTTGGTGGTGTTTTGGTTGCAGCGCCACCGTCCCGCCGCTGATGAGTGCCGTGGCGGGAGACAAAGGATTGCTGGCCGAAACCGGCAGCAGGGGGTTGAGCGGATAAGCATAGGTCGTGATGGAGCCGCCTTCGATGTTGAATGACAACGTCCCGGTGGTCATGAGCAACGTGCCGCCGTTGATGAATTTCAGTTCATTCACGGTGGCCGGGTTGGCGCCGAGGTTCAGCGTGCCGCTGCTGCCAACGGTGGTGGTGGCGATGGTTGGAGCATTGGTGCCGGCTGCGGTCATGGTGTTCTCCTGCGTGCCGGCAAGGGCCTGCTGGAAGACCACCTGGACGGAGGTGTCGCTGCTGGGCAACACGACGACGGCGTTGCCGCTGCCGATGGTCGCCAGGGTGTTAAGGGCCGCCTGGATGTTGGACGCCAACGTCGCCGTGTTGCTGCTGAAGGTAATCGGGGTTGAGGTAGCGCTATTGAACACCAGTGTAAACGTGGTGGGCAAGGGCGCGGAGAAAGTCAACGTCTGCACCGCATTGGTGGACGTGATCGTCACGTCCTGGGAGTTAAGTTGGTTGACGGCAGTCGTCTCTTCAACGACGCCGCCGTTGATCACCAGGGGACCAATAAAAGCCGCGCCGGCGGATTTGGAAAGCAGCAACGTACCCGCGTTCACCGTGGTGGTGCCGGTGTAGAGATTGGCGGTGCTTTGCGTGTAAACCAGCGCACTTGTGGAATTGACGGTAATGCCGCCGGCGCCCACGAAGTTGGGAATGGCCGCTCCCGCCGCTCCCGCCGCAGGCGTGGAAATCACGGCTCCCAGGGTAAGCGGATTGGGGCCGGCAAATGTCACGGCGTTGTTGACATATCCCAGGTAGAGCTGGATGGGATTGACAAACGTCAGGCCGTTGGTCACCACGCCCCCCGCGGTCACGGTTCCGGGAATCCCCGATTCGAGCGTGCCGCCGGTGATGGCAAGCACCTGGGCGGTGCCTGGATTGATGGCGCTGGCGTTGCTGAGCACCAGGGTCCCCGCAGTCAAAATGGTATTGCCTGTTTCGCTGGTGTTCGTCCCGCCAAGGTTGGTGGTGCCGGTGCCCGCGATCGTCAAACCGCCGGCGCCATTGATCGCGCTGGTGACATTGAGGCCAGGGCTGGAGAGACTGTCCAGGATGCCTTCATCGCCGTTTGCGAAGGTCAAAGTGGCTACACCGATAGTATCGCCCGTGCTGGTCGCCCCCGTGCTCACGATCGCGCCTTGGCCCGCCGTGCTGAGGCCCGCTATGCCGATATTCAGCGTTCCGCCGCCGTTAATCGAGATGTTGTCGCCGGCCAGAATGAGGCCTCCTAACGCCGCGGTCCCCGACCCTGTAGCCAAGGTTTCGCTGTAGTTGGCCGGCAGCTTGACCACGTCCCCGGCGACGGCGTTGGCCAGGGTCGAGCCCGGCGTCACCGTCGCGTAACCGGTGAAGGCCTGAAGGCTGAATGGCGGCTGGGCAGTAAAATTCCCTGCCGTCCCATTTGCTGTCTCCACGAAGTCGACGCCACCGGTAATTGAAGTGACGGTGGCGTAGGGCAGGATATAAGCGTCGCCGTCAAAACTGCCGCCCACGTAGTTATTCACCTGCGTGATCTCGGGCGTGATGCTGCCGGCGGTCGGGATAATAATTTGGTTGGTGGGACTGCCGATATTGGTGCCGACGCCGACCAGGTTCAAAAAGGCACCGGTAAGGGCGGTGGTGGTCGTGCCAACCGTCGCGACGGTCTGGCGAGTCAGGCTGGTCAGGGTCAAAACCACGCCCGACGCAATGCCGCTGCCGCTCGTGGAAATGATCGTCGAATAGCCCGGCTCCAGCGTGACCGGACCCAGGGTTTGGGTCGAGGTGAGTCCGGCCGTGTTGCTGCCGAGGTAGCTGATCGTGCCGCCGGACAGCGTGATGGGCATGGCGGCGCTGAGGCGGTTGGCGTTGTTGACCGTGGTGTTGTCGACCAGCAGCGTCGAGGTCGTGCCGACCGTCAGACCCGTGGCGAACAAGCTGCCGCCGCCGCTGAGGTCCATTGTGCCCTGGCCGACGGTGACGCTATTATCAAGAGAAATCGGGCCGGTGAAGTCCACGGTGCCCGGCCCTGCCTTGGTAAAGCCCGTGTTGGCTGATCCGGCCAATGCCGCCGTACTGCTGACAACGCCCGAAAACGTGAAGGGCAGCCCGGGAGTGGTGGCGACGACAGTGCGCACTTCGGCGCCGGTGTCGAAAAACACGGGGTTGGTAATGGTGACCGCCGAGCTGCCGTTGTCCAGCAGGGCGCCGCTTTGATCGGTGAACGGGCCCGTGCCCAGGGCCGCACCGTTGGCGATGACCAATTCCCCCTCGGTGGTGCCCGTATAGGGATAAAGTGTATTCAAAGCCGCGTTGGTGTTGGTTTCCGCGCCGCCGGTGGGGCCGGTCGCCCCAAATGTGAGGCCGCCGCTGAAGCTGTTGCCGGAGTTTGAAATCGTCACAATACCGGGCGTGCTCACGGTGTCCAGCGCGGTGGCAGCCGTCGTGCTGCCCTGGTGATCGGATGCGGGCGCCAAGACCAGGGCCCCGGAGCCGGAGATCAAACCGGAAATCGTCAGGTTCACATCCTGCTGGACGCCGATGGTGTCGGTGCCTGTCAAGGATATCGGCCCGGCGAAAGTGACGCTGCCCAGGCCGGCCCCGGTGTTCGAGGGACCGTCCACCTGGATCGTGGAGTTGACCAGATTGAGCTGATTGCTGAAACTGATCGCCGCGCCGCCCGCTTCCACGGTCGGGCCGGTGCTGCCCAGGATACGAGCGGTGGTGATTTCACCACCCAGCCAATTGATGGGACCGGTGCCGAAGGCGTTGCTGTTGGTGACGACAACTTCGGTGGTGATCCCTTCTGGGCTGAAGGGATCGAAGATGGTGCCGCCGGAATACGTGTTGTTGCCTTCGAGGGCGACAGCCGTCGACGCGCCGGTTTGCACGGAAATGTCGCCCGTTTCGCCGACGGTAATGCTGCCCGGCCCACTGATGGCGCCGGCGATGTAGGTAGTGGCGTACGGTGCCTCGATGGTGTTATTGCCAAAGATGGTGATGGGGCCCGCAAAGGTCGGGCGAGCGGCCGGCGTGGCCGAAATGCCGAAGCCCACGATGCTGTTGTCGAGCGTGATCGCATTAATGAGAACAGCGAAAGTTCCGCCAACGGAAGGTCCAAAGGAGCCGCTGATGGCCGTCAGCGAGTTGTTGCCGATCGAGGAAACACTGCCGAGGATAAGCTCGCCGGTGACGTAGTCTGACTCATCCAGCGCACCGCCGTCGTAAGTGGTGGGGCCGGTAAAGACGCCGGTGCCGTTGAGCGAAACCGCGCCAGCCCCGGAGGCCGTCAGGCCGCCCGAGCCGGTGATCGAGCTGGTGATGGTAATGGCAGAGCCGTTGAGGATGCTGCTATCGCCCTCCTGAGTGGCGACGGCGACCGTGGTGTTGCCGGCCTCAAGCAGGCCCTCCGTGGTGCCGAAATCAAGCGTGCCGCCGGCGATGGTGGCGGTGCCGGCCGCCGAAGCCATGATGGCGCCGCTAGCCACGGTCAACGTGTTCGGAGCGGCAGCGGAGCCGACCGTCAAGGTGAGGGTGCCTATCAGCAGCAGCGAGTTGACCACCTTGTTGCCGGGCAGCGTGGTCCCGGCATTCAATTCGACGTTGCTCGTCGAAGTGGCATTGGCCAGGCTGGTCACGTAGTTCTCGAATGTGGAGATACCGTAAGCACCGAAGGCGACTGGATTGGCCGGCACAGGGATATAGGTCGCGTAGCCCACGGTGGTGGAGCCGAGGAGATTGATGCTGGCATAGGGCAGAATGCTATCCGCCGCCGTGCCGCTGGCACCACTGAGCACCGGGGCATTGGTAAAGACAAAGGTATTGTAGCCCGTGCCAAGCTGCACGGCGCCGTTGCCCGCGATGAAGCTCACCGTGGACCCAACGGAGCGGAACAAAGCGGTGCTGCTGAGGTAATTGGCCGAATTCGCACCCGAGCCGTTCTGGCTGACGATGGAATTGGCGCCTTGCCCAAGCGTGATGACGCCAAACGATTGCGTGGACACCACGCCGGCGGTGTTGTTACCGATATAAGTCAGCGTGCCGCCGTCGAGAGAGATGGTTCCCGTGCTGGTGAAGCGATTGGACAAATTGACGAGGGTGTTGTCCAAAGTCAAAAAGCCGCCCACGGCAACGGTCACGGCCGCCACGCCAGCGGTCGTGGTGGCAACGGACGCGGTCGGGTTGGTGCCGGCCAGGTTGCTGATCACCGTCATCGTGGGAACGTTGGTGTCAGCAAGCAAGCTGGTAAGAGCCGCGTTTTGGAAGGTGATCGTCACACTGGTCGCACTGACTGCGCTAACGAGCGTGGTCGTGTTGGCGGTCTGGCCGCCGAAATTGAGGCTCGACAAGCCATTGAGGGCGTTTTGAATGGCGGCTTGCAAGGTGGTGGTAACCGAACTGTAAGTGATCGCCGGCGTCGTCGCGCCGTTGAACACGAGGTTGAACGTGCTGGCGGTGCTGGACGTGACGGTGCCGCCAAAAGTCAGCGTTTGCACGGCGTTGGTGCCGGGCGCGGTGGCCGGCTGGCCGGGCGCGGTGGCCGGCTGGTAGGCGCCCTGGCCGGCGAACGTCAGCGCTCCCAGGGTCACGGTAAGGGGGCCGGTGGTGGTCACCAGGCCTTCCAGCAGCAAGGCACCGGAGCCGGTTTTGGTGATGCTGCCCGTGCCGCCGATGTTGCCGGTGATGGTAAGCGGGGCCGAATTCGTGCCGCTCGGCGTCGGGAAGGGCAAACCGCCGTAATCACTAATGCTTAGCGTCGAGATAGCCCTGCTGCTGAAGGTGGTGTTGCCGGTGAGGGTGATGTTTCCGCTCCAGGTCACCGGAGCCACGCTGGAGTCACTGAGAGCCCCAATGACGGCGGGGTGGGCAAGACCGTCCACGGCCAACCCGGTGCCGACACCGGAAATGTTGAGCGCTTCGCCGGCAACCAGGCCGACGTCGGCGGCGGGCGTGACACCGCCAAGACCGCCGGGAGCATAAGGTTCGTCGATGCTATTCAGGCCAATGCCAAGTTGCAGCGCCACGCCGTTGGCCACCGTGGTGCCGCCGGCGTTGCTGCCGAGCGCGGTCGGGTCGTTGATTTTCACGACGCCGACATTGGTCGACCCGCTGACGTCGCCGGTCAAAATGCTCTGGCCCGTGTAACTGTTTTGCCCGGCAAGCTGCAGAATGCCGCTGCCCACTTTTGTCAAATCGCCCGCCCCGCTGATGATGCCGTTGATGGTAAACGTACCCACCTCGCCGCCCAAGGAAGCGCCGCCGTCGGCAAGCGTGATCCCGCTGGCCAGCACGTTGCTGCCGGTGGTGTTCTGCAAGGCCCCGGCATTGTTAACGCCGGTGCCGGATATCGTGAGTTGCTCGGCAACGTTGGTGAGGGCACCCTGGAACTGAACACTCGCGCCTGTCCCGACAACCGTGCCCGAATCGCTCCCCACGATGGTCTGAGTCAGGGTGGCTGTCACGCCAGTAACGCCCAGAGTAGTGCCCTGCAAGCCAGGAGTGCCGTTTGGCAAGGTGAGGTAGTTGATGGACAGATTGCCGCCGACGTTGGAGGAACCAAGTGCGTTAAGGAAAGTAATCGTGAACGGTTCCGTGCCATTGATGGTGGCCGAGCCGGCGACGACAGTGCCCAGGGTGACCAAGGTATTGTTAAATCCAATCGTCGAGAGAGCATTCAGCGCGGTTTGAATCTCATCGGTCAAAAAGCTCGAGGTCGCATTGAAAGAAATCGGCTGGGTGGTGGCGCCGTCGAACGACAGCGTGAACACTCCGGCGGTTACGATGCCGGTCAGGGTCAACGTATCGACGGCATTGCCGTTGAAGCCAAGGGCTGTGTTGTTTTGGGCGTTGATGATGCCGCCGACAACATCGGTGATGCCCGTGTAAGTATTAGCGCCGCCCAGGGTCAGCGTGCCCGAGCCCGTCTTGACCAAGGCCGTGGTGCTGCCCGCGAAATTGCCGATCGGCAAGGAGGAGCTGATGGTGCCGGGAATGGTGACTTCCTGCTGATTGGTCACATTGATCGTGGCGGACGTGCCGTACAGTGTGGCTCCGCCGGTCACCACGATAGCGCCGCCGTCGGCCGACGTGCTTCCGCCCAGGGTCACGGTGCTGCTGCCGCCGTCCGGGTAAATCACATTGCCGGCGGGGCCAAAGCCTACCGTGGAGGGCAACACCACGGCCGAGGTGGCTTGCAGAGTGCCGTTGGTCAAAACGAGGCCGCCGATGACGGCATTGTTGGTGCTGAGGGTCAGCGTGCCGGCGCTGCTGAAAACGCCGCCGCTGACCGTGGTGCCGCCGTTGAAGGAGTTGCCGGCCGAACCCGAATTCGTCTCTTGCAAAACGATGAGGATCGGGCTGATGCCGTTGCTGAGCGTATTCGAAGCCACGGTGATGGGCGGCTCAACCGCTCCCGCCAGCAACCCGACGAATTGGATCGTGAAGGCTTGCGAGCCTGTCTGACCGCTGACGTTGACCACCACGTTGCCCGCGCCAATGGCCGGTAAAGCCTGCAGGGCGGTTTGAATCGCCCCGTTGCTAGGATTGTCGGTAATCGCGGCCGTGGTTTGGCCGTTAAAAGTCAGCGTGAAGGTGCCGCTGGATTGTGCGGGGGAGCCGCCGCCCTGAGCTTCAATCTGCAAACTGTCCACGCTGTCCTGGCCGCCCGTGTAATTGTTGGCGGTAGGCAGAATAACATTGCCGGTGCCGCCGATGGTCAGGCCGCCGCTGCCCGTGATGACGCTGCTGATGGTATCGGTGCCGGTATTGGTATAAATCAGCCCCTCGGCCGTCCCGAACGCCAGTGTGGGGACGCTGACGGTGTTGGTGGTCCCCGAGGACGAAGAAGAGGTGCTGGCCACCACGCCGCTGGTCACGGTCAATGTGGCGGGGCTAGCGCCGGCAACGCCCTTGACGTTGATACCGCTGCCCACGATGAACAGCGAATTGATGACGTCGCTGGCAATCGGCGTGGGCGTCGTCGCCGACACAAGAACGTTGTCGGTGGGGCTGTTGCCGCTGGTGGCGGACAGCGGCTGGTAGGTGGTAAGGGCAACCACGTTGCTGCCGTTGAGCGTGGCCAGGTTAAAGCCGCCGCTGTTGACGGTCGTGGCCGTCGGGGTGGTTGTGACCGTGACATTGCCGGTACTGTCGGTGACCGTGGCATACGGCAAGATGTTGCCCGTCAAGACGGCCCCTGGAACCACAATCTCGTCGGCCGCGCCGGAACCACCCAGGACCTGGCCGGCGCCGGCCTCGAAATTGATGGTTGCGCCAGTCACTCTCTGGGCAATGGCGTCGATAGTGAAGATCACCGGCGAGGCCGCGCCCCCCGTGCCGGAAGTGACCATGATGGTGGAGTTGCCGCCGAGCACGTAAACAGAGCCAACGCTTTCGTTGCTGCCGCCCGTATTGGCGCCCAGGATATTCAGCACGCCGCCGTTAAGCACCATCCCGTTGGCGGGTGAGGGCAGTCGACCGCCGCTCATGACGGTGGTGTTGGTTTTGTCGTCCACGGTCAAGGTGCCGCCGGCATTGAGGACAAGCTGGCTGGTCCCAGCCAACGAACCAGTGGCGCCGGTCAGCGACAGGACGCCGCCGTTCACGATGGTGCTGCCGCCATAGGTATCAGCCGCGGTCAGGCTCAAGGTGCTGCTGCCGCCGAACAATGTCAAGCCGCCGCTGCCCGACAATACGTCGCCAAGGTTGGTGGCCCCATTGGCGATCAGGGTGGCCGTGCCCGTGATGGCATTTGTCGGGACCGAAGTAATGCCCGTTTGGCTAAAAGTCAAGGTGCCGCCAAAGGTCACATAACCGCCGCCGCCGAGCACCAGGGTGTTGGCGATCGTAGCGCTGCTGCCGCTTGGCGACAGCGTGCCGTTGATGAGGGTCAAAGAACCGGTGCCCAGGGCACCGTTGAACAGCGCGCCGGTTTCGACGTTGCTGCTGTTGGCCACGGCCAAGGTGCCCGTCGCGCCCAGCGAGCCCGCATTCAGCACCGTTCCGCCTGAATATGTGTTTTGGACGTTCGAAAGAGTGAGCGTACCCAGGCCCGTCATGGTGAGCTGGCCGGCGCCGCTGACCACGCCGCCGAAGGTTAATGCATCATTGACGTTCAAGGTGGAATTGGCAGCCAGGGTAACCGCGCCGGTGCTGAAATTCAAGAAGCTGGCGGACGACGAGGCAGCCACGGCGAGGGAACTGGCCGAGGCAGAGTTAGTGGGTGAATACGAGCTGGCGTCCACGGTCACCGACCCGTTAAGCACCACCGGGTTGGTCAGCGTGTGGCCCGCGGCATCGGACAGCAGGGTGCCGCTGTCCAGGGTCAAAGTCCCGCTACCCAAAGCGCTATTGTTGGCGACGAGCAACTCGCCCCCGGCAAGGACGGTGCCGCCGCTGTAGCTGTTGGAGCCGCTCAAAATCAGGTTGCCCAACGTCGGAACAATGCCCATCACCGGGTTGCCGTTGGCGGTGCCGCCCGTGATCGTCAAACTCCCCGAGCCGGAGAGGTTTCCGGAGAGCGTGGTCAAGGCCTGGTTGGACACGTACAGCGTCTCGGCGCCGCTGACGGTGCCGGACCCGCTGAGCACGATGTCGTTGTAGCCGTCAATCGTGACCTCGCTGTTGCTGAGCACGAGCGGATTGGCCAGTGTGACACTGGCGCTGGCTTGCAAAGCGCCGGAGCCGAGATTCAATGTGCTGGTGCCAAGGGCAGTGCTGGTGCCAAGGGCAGTGTTGCTGCCCACATCCAGAGTACCGCTGGACAGGTAGGTGGTGCCGCCAAAGGTGTTGGCGGTGGGGAGTATCAACGTGCCGGCGCCGCCCAGGGTCAAGCTGGTGGCACTGCCGCCAATCAAGCTGTTGATGGTGGTCACGGCGGGGGTCAGCGTGCCGGGCACGGTGGGGCTGGTCCCGCCCCCGATGATCGTCACGGTGCCGCCGGTGTCCGGGCCGGAATAACTGACGCTAAACCCGGCCTCTTCATTGAAACCTAGATCCGCGGTGAGAGGATAAGTCCCTGTGTTGTAATAAGCGAGCTGACTGCCGACCTGGTTACCGTTGGTAATGCTAACTTCGTTGGTGCCGACCAGCAAGTTGCCGCCGGAGCCGTTGGGGACGGCGATATAAAACTGGTAAAATCCAGGCGTGACGATATTGACCAATCCCTGCCATTGGGCAGCCAAATCCACATTTTGGACTTCAACGGGCAAATTGGCCAGGGGGCCGGGGCTACCGCTACCGGTCAACGTGTTGAGGGTGGTTTGATACGGATAGTTAATGGACGGATCGATGCGCGTATTGGTCGGGGTCATGTCGAAATTGAATGCGCTTTCCGAAGCAAGCCCGGCCGCGACGCCGGCGGGCACGTTGGCAAGGTTGTAGAAGTTGGTCGTCAAGCCGCCCACGTTGGGCGTGATGACGATTCCTTCGCCCGCGCCGCCGGTCCCAAACTGCAGCGTGCCGCCCGTGATCGTCCCGCCGGCAGGCGCCGTGTCGATAATGGTGCCGTCGGGCGATCCAACCCCGCCGTCGCTGGCGATAGTCAACGTATTGCTTCCCAACGCCACGGTCCCGGTGGCCGTCAGCAGCAGCCCCGCGATCGTCTTGTTGGTGGACAGCACTTCGGGCGCACTTTCCCTGACGACGTCATGCGGCCCGGCCTGGCCAATGGAATTCACATAGGCGGCAAAGGCCGCGATGGTGTTGTTGACGGTATCGTAGGTGGCGAAATCGCCGAAATCGTTGTTGATCACCATCGCATAGGGGATGATGCCGTTGGCGCCCGAAGACGTCAGCCCGGAAGTCGCGGGCTGCGTGGTAAAGGCGATGGTATTCGACGGAGTCGTGCCGCCCACGGGAATGGAGTCGAGGTTTTGCAATCCCGTGGCCGCCGAGGTGCCGGCAAATGTGACCGTCGCCCCCGCGGACCGAACCAGCGACGGCGAGGTCAGGGCCACGGTGCCCGTTCCCGTGGTGATGCTGTTGATGCTGGAACTGCCGCCGGCGAGGTCGATCACCGGAAGATTGTCGGACGAGCTCGGCATTGTTGGCGCCGATGTAAGTCAGCGTGCCGCCGTTAAGAACAATGGCGGAGCCGGCGTTGGTGTTGAAGCGGCCAAAGGTGTCGGTGTTATCGTTGACCTCGAAGGTGCCGCCGGAGTTCACGGTCACCGTGGTGGCCGCGGTCGGGACCGAAACAGGCGCCAAGTTCCCGCCGCCGGTCACGAGGAACGTGCCTCCATTGCCGACCGTGATGTTAGCCGCGTCGGTATTGCTTGGATCGAGGACGGCCAAGGCTCCGCCGTTGACGGTGAAAGAACTGGTGCTGCCGATGGTGTTCGTCAAGCCGGTGCCGGAGTTGGCGTTACCCAGCTGCACCCTCCCACCCGAGACGGTGGCCGACAGCGGAGTGGCGGCATCGAGCGGAACGTTGATCGAGTCGGTGCCGGTGTTAGTGGCGAAGGCATTGATGATCGATTTGCCGGTGCTGCTCAGCGTCAGGGTACTGTTGTTGAGCGTGCCGATGGTAATGTTGGCGGCGGTGCCGAAGTCGATTTCACCGACCGTGATGGCCTGGTTCACATTCACGGTGCTGACGGTCGGCGAGCCTGTGAACTGCGCAATATCGCCAGCCGTGTTGGGGAATGGTTCCCCGGTTCCGGAGAGGTTGGTCCAGTTGGCAACGTCGCCCCAGTTGTTGCCGTTCGAACTCGCGCCGGTCCACTGAAACACGGTCACGGACATCAGGGTGCGATCTTCCAGCTGCTCGACCATGAGTTGCTGGGACTTGCGGACATCGGATGCTTGACGTGTGCCACGGCGTGACCCTCGGCTATTCCGGCGGACCTGCTGAACAAACTTGCGCAATGGGGTTACGAACATAGTAATACTCACCTATTTCCAGAAAAAAGGGACCAATAATGCCGAAACGCCAATCATCAAAGCGCCACGTCAACCTTTGGCAGGCTGCACCTGAGCCTACACTCCTTGCTGGGGAATTGACGAGGTACACTACACCCTTCGCCGCCTTGATTGCGAGTCTAATCGGCGCCAGGGCTGCCTGGCCGGACTGCCAGACAGCACCAACGAATGCTTTTTGCCCGTGGAGAGGTCAAACATGCCTGTAACCAGGCTTGAATATCTGTTATCCATATTGCAAATGAGGAAATCAAGAAAAAAGTCGGAAATTTTTCAAAGATTGTTCAAACTCCTTAATCCGCAAAGGCGGTTCACCCAGCGGCCTCGGCCCGCCAGGAATGCCATTTGAGCGAAACACATGCATGTATGTAACCATCTCCTTATGACGGAATTGCACGACGAATCGTTCCCTTTCGGGACGCCGAGGCCAAATTTTCCGCACGCGAACGGTGCTGGTTTTGGACAAGCGACGGTTTGCTGGCAGCTGCGCATCTTTTTTCTCAACCCCTGCCAGCAAGCTGGCGGTTGGCCAAGGATCTGGCCCGCTTGAGCCAGCTGAGGGCGACCAAGTCGCCATCCGATGCGGGCGTCACCCCTGATGGATGCGCCACGTTTTGCCCGCAACATCGAGGTCGATTGTTTTCGGGACAATGTGTTTGTTGTGCCCGAACCGGCCCTGGAAGTGCTTCAAAGCCTGGGCGTGAGCTTCCTTGAGCTTGGGCGTGGGGGCCTCGATTATGCTCAAAAGGCGCTACGAGATTCTGCTGCCGCTCAAGTACAATGACGGTCGGCCTGTCGGGGATTTAGCCCTCAACGACACGCGTCCGAACTGCTGGAGATTGTTTGATGAAGCCGTCAACCGCGGGATTTCAGCTGCGAAGCAGCCGATCCCCCAGCTTTTGCACGCGGCGCATCGACGACTTGAGATCCTGCTGCGCGCTCACGCATGTTGGCGATGGCCGTCTCGAATTTGTGCAGGCAACGCTCGAGGTCGTGGGAGGCGGTCTCCGGGTAAAGCAGGCACGACGACAGTTCCTTGATCACCGGCTCGATCTCGCTCTCCATGATCTTCAGAAATGACCGGCTCATGGTCTCCGAATCCAATGTGGCCTTGTGCAGCGAGGTGAGCAGCAGACCGTGAAGCTCTGGGTCAACAGTCTTGTGGGGGTCGAGATGAAGCTCGCCGGCATGGGCGGCATCCGTCTCGGCTTCGGTTTTGGCCGGGGGCGAGGGCGCGGCGCCGCCGTTTTGGCGTGCCCGGTCTTGAGCACGTCCTCGCATTGCCGCAGCCCATGCAGCGCCTTGTCCCAGTTGGGCCGCAACGTCAGCGCTTGCTTGTAATGGGCCAGTGCCAGGCCATGTTGCTGGCGCTCCAGGTAAATGTTGCCGATGTTGTAATGGGCGTCGGACATGCGCGGATTGATGCGCACCGCCTCACGGTAAGCCTGAATGGCCAGGTCAGACTGCCCCTTGCGGCGGTAGACCACGCCTAAATTGTAGTAGCCCTCCGCCCGGTTGTGATCAAGCTGAATGCCCCGCCGCAGCACAGGCAGGGCATCGTCAAGCTTGTCCATGCGGTTGTAAACAGCGCCGAGGTTGACGTGGGCGCCGGCACGCAAGGGATCGAGGCGAGTGACTTCCTTGAAGTGATGAGCGGCGCTGGGCAAATCGCCGAGCAGAAAACAGACGGTCGCCAGCCCGTAATGCACATCGGGCGCATCCGTTTTCAGGCTCAGGGCTTGCATATAAAGCTGGCGCCGGCATCATTGTCGCCCTGGGCTACCGCCTGTTGCGCCCGCTGGCATAGACTCTCCACGCTTTCTTTGGCCATGATGACGGCCCTACCGCTACGAGTCAGATCCGAGAACAGTTACTTGGATCAATGAATTATAGCTCTAAAGGGCGGAAAGTCTCAATGGCAAATTCGCCTTGTCGGCATGCAGTGGTCCAATGGCCAGTTAACGCCTATACTGCACGCGGCACCGTAGAACGGAATTTATTCCGTTCCGCAGCAAGATCTGCACCAAGAACGGAATGAATTCCGTTCTACAAAGGGGTCCAACCAAAGGCTTTCCCATGCCTGCGCTTCAGCTTGTTACCGCCGATAACATCGCCGTGCTCACCTTCGATATGCCTGGCAGCCGCGCCAACACGCTTGGCCAGGCCGTGCAATCGGAATTTGAGGAAGCCTTGCAGCTGCTGCGGGGCCAATCCGGACTGCAGGGGCTCGTTCTGCAAAGCGGCAAACCCGGCATGTTCATCGCCGGGGCCGACTTGAAGGAGCTCGGCGCCGCCCCTCGGGACGCAGCCTTCACCCGCGGCCTGGTCAAGCGCGGCCTCGATTTCATCGCGGGTTTCGAGGCGCTGCCGTTTCCGACCGTGGCCGCCATCGACGGAGCCTGCATGGGCGGCGGGCTGGAACTGGCGCTGGGTTTCGATTTTCGCCTGGCCGGCACGCATCCCAAGACCGAGATCGGCTTGCCCGAGACGAAAATCGGCCTGATCCCCGGCTGGGGCGGCACGCAGCGGCTGTCGCGCATCATCGGCCCTGCCCTGGCCGCCGAGTTGATCTGCGCCGGCGAGACGGTCAACGCCCAACGGCGCACGCTCGCATCGGCCTCGTTTGGGATGCCGTGCCTAGCGATCGCCTCCTGGCAGAAGCGATGCGTCTGCTCGCCTGGGCCAGGCAATCGTCAGCGCTGGCAAGAGCAACCGCACGCCGCAAGCAGCAGCCGGTGGGCCTGAGCGAAGAGCAGGCATCTTTCACTTTCGCCGTCACCCGCGGCCAGGTGCTGGCCAAGACGCAATGGCCAGTTGCCGGCCCCGCTTGGCCGCACTGACTGCCATCGCCAAGGGCTGCAATCTGCCGCTCGACGACGGTCTCAAAGTCGAGACCGAGCAGTTCGTGCCGCTGGTCGGCAGCCCGATCTCGCGCAACCTGATCGCCATCTTTTTCATGAGCAGCGACTGCAGAAGGATCCCGGGCGTCGCCGACGCATCCGTGAAGCCGCGGCGAAGTCGGAGCGGTCGGCGTGGTCGGCGCCGGCATCATGGGCGCGGGCATCGCGGGGGCCCACGTCCGCCGCGGCGTGCCGGCCCTGATGCTCGACAGTGTGCCGGCCGCGCTGGAAAAGGGCGTGGCCAACATCGCCAAGATCGCTGCAGGCCCGCGTCGAGATCGGCCGCATGAAGCCGGAGGAAGTGCTGGCCGCCCTGACCCAGCTGAATACCACCAACAACATGACAATGCTGGCCGACCGCGACGTCGTCATCGAGGCGGTCGTCGAGAACGAAGCGGTCAAGACGCAGCTCTATCGGCGAACTGCAGGACATTCTTTCCGACGGACGCCATCCTGGCCTCGAACACTTCGACGATCTCGATCACGCGCATGGCGCAGGCCGTGGAAGAAGCCCGAGAATTTCGCGGGCATGCACTTCTTCAACCCGGTCGATCGCATGCAGCTGGTGGAGGTGATCCGCGGCGAGACAGACCAGCGATGCCACCGTGGCGACGCTGGTGGCGCTGGCCAAGCACATCGGCAAGACGCCGATCGTGGTCCGCGATTGCCCCGGTTTTCTGGTGAATCGCATCCTGTTCCCGTACATCAACGAAGCGCTGGTGCTGCTGGAGGAAGGGGCTGACGCCGCGGGCCATCGACAAGGCGGCGACGGCTTTCGGCATGCCGATGGGGCCGATCACGCTCAACGACCTGGTCGGCCTGGACACGGCGCTGTACGCCGGCCGGGTGGTCAACACGGCCTTCGCGGACCGGGCCAAAACGACCGAAGATCCTCGACGAACTGGTGGCCGCCGGCCGGCTGGGCCAGAAATCGGGGGCCGGCTTCTACAGCTACGCCAAGGGCTCGCAAGGGGCGCGACGATCCGGCGCTCGCGGCCATCCTGGACAAGTGCCGCACGGGGCGTCGCGACTGTTCACGCGGAGGAGATCACGGATCGGCTGTTCCTTGCCGATGCTGACGGAGGCGAGCCGGGTGCCTGACGGAAGGCATCGTCCGCGACGCCGGCCGACGTGGACATGGGCCTGATCCTGGGCATCGGCTTCCCGCCCTTTCGCGGCGGCATCTTGCGCTGGGCCGACACGCTGGGTTTGGCCGAAGTGCTCAAGAAGCTGAAGAAATATGAGCCGTTGGGCAAGCGGTTTGAGCCGACGGAGCAGATCCGGCATCTGGCGGAACAAAACAAATGCTTTTATCGGGCGTGAGCGAGGCAAACCGAGGAGTAAACCGGGACAGTCTTCATCTGCAAAACGCTGCTTTGGCCCGCGCCCCATGCCGAGATGCCGCGCACGACAAAGAAAGGGAACCCGTAAGCCCGGGGCCAATAGGTATTTTGGCTGACGTGGGCAATGGAAGTGGTCAAGCCCTTCGTTGCATCGTTGCACCTCGTTGCATGCATTGCACTGCATTGCACCTCGTTGCGTGCATTGCACTGCAATGCAGGCCGGTTAGGGTGCGTGCAATGATGCAACAATGCAATGACCCTGCAAAAAAGTCCGAGGAAAGGGCCAAACCGCAGGTTGGCAGCACTGGGCTACGTTGCCACCTACCAACCCTGGATGGAACCGAGCTAACCCGGAGGTTTGGGCTCAACAACGCTCCGGAAAAACTGCTCCAGCTCGCGGATCCCCTCGCTGTTCTCAAAGAGCACGCCGTTTGACTCTAGGATCTTGTTGCTAATGGCTTTCCGATAATCAGAGTCGGTGCCTAGCCGCAATGCGAGCTTAACGTAATCCTCCCGGTTTGCCGCCACGCAGTCCTGCAGGTTCATTTGCTGGTACAAGGCGAAAGTGATCCTGCCGCGCAAGAAATTCGACGGCAGGGTCACGATCGGCGTGCCCACGGCCAACCCCTGGTAACTGGTGTTGCCGCCCCCAAAGTGAATGGGGTCCAGCAGCACATCGGACACCGCCAGGAGGTTCACAAAAGTGTCGCGGGCCAAGGACGGCAGAAACCGAATGCGGCCCAAAACGTCTGGAACGGCAGCCGCCAAGTGCTGCCGCAGCAGTTGCTCCCAGTGAGGGAAAGCCGGCTTTATCAGCACCAATACACCGCGAGGATCGCCGCGCAGAATGCCGCCGACAAGCTCGTCGAACTCGGGGTGGAACTTGTTCAAAGTTTGCGGGCAAGCGTAAACGTGATCATCTTTCTTCAACCCGAAATGATCCCTTTCCAAGACGGGATCAGGCAGAGCCGGCTTAAAGTAATAAATCGGCAGCGACTGAAGTTGCACCAACGTCTCCGTGTAATGCTGCTGTGCTCCCTCGGTTTCCAGATGCTTTGAAGAAATGAAGTAATCGATGGTGTCGATGCCGGTGGTGACGGGATGCCCCCAGGTCACGCACTGCACTGGCGCCAGCCGTGAAAAGGCCAGCGTACTGGTGAATGAATCGATGCCGATGTCGGCATAGAAAAGGATGTCAAGCCGCTGCTGGGCGATGAGCTGCCGCGCCAACCGCAAATCCCTGGGGACTTCCAGGTAGGCATCCGCGCGTTGCTTGAACGCGTCCGCCATCTCATTGTCGTGTCGGCCGACGGAGAGCACGGTCACGTGGAAATCTTCGCGGGAAAGCTGTGCGGCCAGGCCGCGCGTCAGATGACCGATGGTGTGCCGGGTGAAGAAAGCCGACAACAAGCCGATGTGAATCCTCTTGTTGCCGCCGGCCGCGGTCCTTGCGGGCGGCTCAATAATGGGCTGAGGGGCGCGGTAGAGCAAAGCGGCCTGGCGCATGATGTCACGGTCGTTGCGGCCATGATACGCCAGGAAAAAAAGCGGTCGCCGGTGCTCGTCGGTCAAATCGAAAACAAGTTGGTTTTGGTGCAGCGACCGGATTTCCCGACCCAGCCGGTCGCGCCAGGCCTCCAGTTGGTCCATGGATTGAGGGATGACGGGCAGGACGCTGGCCGTCAGGATGCGCAGACGGTCGCTAGGCAGCAGCCTCAGCGCATGACCATAACAAACAAGGGCCTGTTCCGGTTTGCCTTGATCTTCCAGCAGGGCGCCCAGAGCAAGATGGGCGACTCCATTTTCCGGCTGCAGCCGCAAGGTTTCCTCATAACTGCTGATTGCGAAGTCGAATTTTCCCAGGTGCCTGTAAGCCGTGGCCAGGTTGAAATGCGAACCGGCAAAACGCGGCCGACAACGAATGGCCGCCTGAAAACAGGGAATGGCGTCATCATGCTTCGATTGGGCCAAATAGACCAGACCCATGTTGTTGTGCGCGTCGGCAAAGTCAGGCTTGACCCGCACGGCTTGCTGAAAGCAACCGATGGCCGCGTCAAAGTCCTTTTGCTGTTTGAGAGTGTTCGCCAGGTTATACCAGGCCTCGGGGTAGTCGGGTTTCAGTTGCAGGGCCTGGCGGTGACAGCGAATTGCCTCGTCGAGTTGCCCTAGTCTTTCGAGGGCACAACCCAGATTGTTGTGTGCCTCCACGAAGTTGGGCTGGAGCATGAGGGATTGCCGATGACAGACTGACGGCTGCAGCGTATTTCTGTTGGCGATAAAAGATGATCCCAAGCATATTGTGGGTAACGGCATTGTTGGGCTGGATCTCCAGCAACTGGCGAAAAGCCGCTTCGGCATCGCCGAATTTGCCCTGCGCCCAAGGAGAAGACCTAGTGATGATAAGGCACCTGCATGGCGAGGGTCGGCCTGGAGAACTTGGCGGTAGAGTTGCTCCGCTTGGCGCAGGGTGCCCGCCCGATGATGCTCAAGCGCTGCCGTGAAAGTTTCTTGAATGGTTGCCATCCCGCGATTATAGCAGCACGCTCACTCTGAAAGCACGCGTTTCCATCGTAGCGGCATGACGGAGAAGGCAGTGTTGTAAGTAGCCTCCAAGGGCAGGTTGATGTAATGGTCTGGCTCAAGAAACAGCGGCATGTCTGGCAATGCGCCACCAACAGCGACCGGCTCGATAGAGGCTCGCCTGGTCAGATCGCATTCGTAAGCCACCAAGGTGAGCGGTTTGTCTGGCGGCAAATTGAATGGCTCGTCCTCGACCTCTTGCCAAATCGCAGAATGGACACCGCACGGATCGCGACGACCAGGCGGCAGCGGATCAACCATGAGCAAAAGAATACGGTGCTCCAACAATTCGCAAGCCTTATCCAAAAATGCCTTAAAAGCACTCCGGCTAGACTTGTTGCCGGGAGAAACGATCTCGACCATGGCGACAATTTTGTCGCCGCTTTCATGGCGGACCACCACGGAACTTTTCTTGCGGCGATAGAACTCGGCGTCGGTTTGGCCTTGAAGGGTATGGTTGTCGGGCCCGAAGTCGGCAGCCACCACTTGTTCTGCCAAGGCATAACAGTCGTGGGGCAGCAATCCGGAGTTCAGAACATCGCCGATGGTTGAGATCCATCCATGATGGAAGGCGTGGAAGATCCCGTCAGGGACGCGGGTCCAATCGTGCATTGGCATAGCATTCACCTCAAATCAACTACCGCCGCTCATTATGGTGAAATACATGAAAAGTCAATCTTCCTCTCCCGCCGGCCCCTGCAGCAACTCCGGTTTAGCCAAAAGCTGCGTTACATCAACCTGCCCCTTCAGCTCCGCATCGATCACCTTGACCCGCATCTCCAGCTCGCGGAATTTAACTCGCAAGGCCTCGATTTTCGATTCGAGATCGTCGGCGAGGCTTGGGCCTGGGCACTTCGGGATAGCCGAGCTGACGCTGCAGCGCCAAAAGAGGTAGAGCGGATCGCGGCCGCGGTTGGCCTTGGCAATCCGGCCTTCCTTGTCGCCGAACAACGGCTGCACCGAAGGCTCATAATCGGGGTGCTCGCGGCGCTGGTCCTTGACGTACAAGTCAGAGCGGATGTAAATGATGTCGGCAAAGTCGACAACGCCGACCTGCTGCCGCACCATTTGCAAGAATGCTCGCCAGTTCTCGTCGTATTGCGGGTCGAGCGCCATGTTGAGCAGGCCGCCGTCGTAGCCCAGGCGATTGCGGCTCAGCGCCTTGAACTGGTAGACGAACAGGCCCGCGCTGGTGACCTGGGCAACCGCGGTAGCCGGCTTCACGCTCGAGGATGAGCAAGCCCATTTCAATGTCGAAGCGTTTGGTCTCTTCCTCAGTCTGCTGAATGACAAAGGCCTGAAATGGCGTGAAATAATGCGGCAGCCGCGAGAAACCGGACGATAGCAGTCCAGTGTGTTTGATCTCGGTGGCCAGGAATTGAATGGCGTACGGCAGCCTCGTCGTGGACAGGATCTCTTCATGGCAGCGATCGAGCACTTCCTGGGCAGGCATGTTTTGAGCCAGCCGCTCGCGGAAGACTCGAAAGAAATAGGACTGCTCGACGTATTCTTCGCGGTCGTGGATGGCAGTCATTGGCGTTTGCCCAGGCCCCAAAAAAAGGGGACTTAATCTTTTTTGGCGCGTCCGCGAGGACGTAAACCATAATGATGTCGTACCGGAAATTCTTGAGCTCGTTCCGCAAGTCATCCTCCTTCATCGAGGCCTTGGTGCTCTTGAGGTCCATGAAATTCGCGGGAGTCTTGCTGTCCTTGGAGATGTACGCCGTGACAAGCTGGCCGTTAGCGAGGAGCTTGGTGTCGGCCATGTAGCCTGGGTAGCCTTCCTTGCCCCTGGCCTTTTCGAGGAGTTCCTTGGTCATTTTGACGAACTCGCCGGTTTCGGGGTCGATGACCTGGACCGGCTCGAATTTGCGGACCCGGATCTTGTCCGCGGCCTGGCACTTGACATCGAACTTGACGTCTTTCGGCCTGTAGAGCTGCGTGAACGATTGCTGGAGCTGCTGTTGAACAGTGGCGATTTGATTGAGGGCGTTCTGGCGATCCTGCTGCGATTTCGCTTTCAACAGGTCGCCTTGCCGTTGGACCAGTGTTTGCTGCTGCTGGGCTATCTGTGCTGCACGTCCGGGTTCAATTCCGGGTATTGGTAGGCGACCTTGACCGTGAAGGTAAGGCCTTTTTCCTCGTTTTCGCCCACGGCGTCGAGCTTGCCGACGAACTCAAAGTTCCAGTCGGCTTTAGCGGTGTTGGTGGTTTTGGTCTTGGGATCGGCTGTAGTTTTGTCCTGGGCGGCGGGCATGACAGGCACAGCCAACGCCAGCGCCACGATCAGCAACCCCGCGCAGCGAAGAATTCGGTGCATGACATGGCCTCCAATCTGGAAAGCTTCCCCTAAGAGCAATGTAGCTCCGCTGAGCCGTGCAAACAAGCCAAAACGCACGATACTGGACGCGGGGAGGTTAAAGTCGCCGTAAAACGGAATTCATTCCGTTCCAGGTGTAGACAGGCGGCGAACGGAATGAATTCCGTTCTACACATGGTCGAGTCCCTTGCAACGTACCATCCGTTGCAGGCGAAGCGGGTTTTTCCTATAATCAATGGCTCACCCCGCGAGGGAAAAATGCGCGGTGATTGAGCCAAAGGGGAGCGTAACGGCATGTTTGAAGGCATTCAACGAAGTCTGTCGGAAGCGCTGAAAAAGCTGCGCGGCCGGGGCCGGCATCACCGAAGCCAACGTCCGCGACGGGCTGCAGCGAGGTCCGCACGCGCCCTGCTCGACGCCGACGTCAACTTCAACGTCGCCAATGAGTTCATCGAGCGCGTCACCGAGAAGTCGCTCGGCCAGGACGTGCTGCGCACGCTCGATCCCAGCGAGCAGATCGTCCAGCATCATCTACGACGAGCTGGTCGCAGCTGATGGGGCCGGTCGACCACCGCTTCCACTTCGCCAAGGACCGGCCGACCGTCATCATGCTGTGCGGCCTGCAGGGTAGCGGCAAGACGACCACCGCCGGCAAGCTGGCCCTGATGCTGCGCGACAAGTTCGGCCGCAAGCCGCTGCTGGTCGCCGCCGACTTGCAGCGCCCCGCCGCCGTCGAGCAGCTCAAGGTCCTCGGCGAGCAGCTCGGCATACCGGTCTACAGCGAAGGACGGCGACGCCAGCGCCAAGGGGCCCGATCCAGTCGACGTCTGCCGCAACGCCGTCGCCCATGCCAAGCAGACGCTGCTCGACACCGTCATCCTCGACACGGCCGGCCGGCTGCACGTCGACGAGATGCCGATGGACGAGCTGCAAGCAGATCGACCGGCTCGTCAAGCCCGACGAGGTCTTCTTCGTCTGCGACGCCATGACCGGCCAGGATGCCGTCAACAGCGCCAAGGCGTTCAACGACGCCCTCGACCTCAACGGCGTCATCCTCACCAAGCTCGACGGCGACGCCCGCGGCGGGGCGGCCCTGTCGATCAAGGAAGTCACCAAGGTGCCGATCAAGTTCATCGGCGTCGGCGAGAAGCTCGACGCCCTGGAGGAATTCCGTCCCGAACGCATGGCCCAGCGCATCCTCGGCCAGGGCGACATGATGGGCATCATCGAGAAGGTGGCCGCAGGTCCAGGCAGATTCAGCCAGGAGGAGATCGAGAAGCAGCAGGAGAAGCTGGCCAAGGGCGACTTCACGCTCGACGACTTCCGCAAGCAGTTCGAGCAGATGGCCAAGATGGGCGGCATGAAGGACGTCATGAGCCAGCATGCCGGGCATGGGCGACATGATCCCCGAGGGCGAAGACCCCGACGTCGCCATGACGCCGCATCCAGGGCATGATCGATTCGATGACCAAGGAGGAACGCCGCAACCCCGACATCATCGACATGAGCCGGCGGCGCCGCATCGCCGACCGGCAGCGGCACCGAACCGCACGAGATCAAGCAGTTCCTGCAGCCAGTTCGACCAGGTGCGCACGCTCATGCGGCAAATGGCGCAGATGAGCATGTGGCAAAGCATCAAGATGGTGACCGGCATGGGCAAGGCGGGCATGTTTCAGCCGGGGGCGGCGATGCCGAAGACGAAGGTCGACACCGGCCATCGCAAAAGCGCCAAGGAGCGAGCGGAGGAACGGAAGAAGAAGAAGCGGAGGAAATGAATGGGGTTCGCGGGAATAACGGGATCCCGCAGCCGATAATCATTGTAATGAGCTTGGACACAATGGCGAGTACGGGTTCCTCTTCTCTGTTGCCGCCGAGGGAGGGCAGAATGACTTTGAAAAAATCCGCCGCATCGGAATTTACTGGTGCTGTTCACAGTCATCTTGGCATTATGAGCGGCACGCCAGTGTTTTTTGGCACGCGCGTTCCCGTAATGGCGTTGTTCGACTATGTTAGTTCAAAGGAAGGGATCGAAGAGTTTCTTGTCGATTTTCCAACAGTGGACCGAGAGCAAGCACTGGCGGTTTTGGAGTTGGCCGCCCGTTTGGTTAATGAGCATGCGTATATGCTCGACAAGCATGAATTAACCAGTTCAGCATTAACAATGCGTGGTGTCGAGTAACGAAAGGTAAACCTGTGGCTGTTCGTATTCGCATGAAAATGCTTGGGCGTAAACATCGCCCCTTTTTCCGCATCGTGGCCATCGACTCGCGTCAGCCGCGCAACGGCCGCGTTCTCGAGGAGCTTGGCACCTACGATCCGATGGTGCCAGTGACCGACGAACGCGTCAAGCTCTAGCCCGATCGGATCAAGTACTGGATGAGCGTGGGCGCCCTGGCGTCGGAAAACTGTTCGGTGCTGTTCAGGAAGTACATGGCCAAGTGGGAGCAGGCCCAGGCGAACCCGGGGGCGGCACCCGCGGAGACGCCGGTACCGAGCTGAAGCCATGCGCTTCGACGTGCTGACCCTGTTTCCCGATTTGTTTCAGGGCTACTTCACCCAGAGCTTGCTCAAACTGGCTCTGGACAAAGGGCTGGTGAGCATCCATCTCTGGAACATCCGCGACTGGGCCGCGGGCAAGCACAAGAGCGTCGACGATCGGCCCTTCGGCGGCGGCCCCGGCATGGTCATCATGCCCGAACCGGTTTTCGATTGCGTCGAGAGCGTGCAAGCCCAGGCTGCCGAGCCCGGGCAACTGGTCATGCTGACGCCCGCCGGCCGCCGGCTCGATCAGCAACTGGTCAAGGAGTTGGCGAGTTACCGCCGGCTGCTGCTGCTGTGCGGCCGCTACGAGGGATTTGACGAACGAATTCGGCTGGGCCTGAAGCCGCTGGAAGTGTCGATCGGCGACTTTGTCTGCAATGGCGGCGAAGTGCCGGCGATGGTGGTGATCGACACGGTTATTCGCTATGTGCCCGGCGTCCTGGGCGACGAGGCGAGCGCTGTGGAGGAATCGCACAGCGAGCCGGGCCGACTGGAGTATCCGCAATACACCCGGCCGCGGGTCTTTCGCGGCATGGCTGTGCCCGATATTTTGCTGAGCGGCAATCACCTGGCGATCGCCCGCTGGCGGCAGGAACAATCACGTGGCCCGGAGCAGGCGCGGCTCTGGACCGCCAAGACAAGCGTCAACGACAAGCGAAGGAGAACACGATGAAAAATGAAATCATGACTCTGGTGGAGGAGGCGGGCCTCAAAAAAGAACCGTCCGTTTTCCAGATCGGCGATCAGGTCGAGGTGCATCTGCGCATTCTCGAAGGCGAGAAGGAGCGCATCCAGGTTTTCGCCGGCGTGGTGATCTCGATGAAGGGCGACGGCATGCGCGAGATGTTCACCGTCCGCCGCATCGTCCAGGGCGAGGGCGTGGAACGCACCTTCCCGCTGCACTCACCGAAGATCGCCAAGGTGGACGTGAAACGCACCGGCGCGGTTCGGCGGGCCAAGCTTTATTACCTGCGCGACCGCGTCGGCAAGGCGACGCGGCTGCGAGAACGCAAGGTCAAGCCCGTGGCCAAAAAAACGGCAGCAGCCACGGCGCCGGCGCAGACGAATCCGGAGTGATAGGGAGCGGAAACCGTGTCCGAGCCTTCCGCACGAAAACCGTGGTGGCGCCGCTGGTTCGGCAACCGCTCCGAACGCGCGGCCTCGCGGTTTCTCAAACGCCTCGGCTATCGCATCGTCGCCCGCAACTATTCCTGCCCAATCGGCGAGCTCGATCTGGTCGCACTCGATGGCGGGTGCATTGTCTTCGTGGAAGTGCGCTCCACGGCCAGCGAAGATTCGTCGAAGGCGGCCCTTTCCGTCGATTACAATAAGCAGAAGCGATTGACGAACCTGGCCCTGCGATTTTTGCAGGCCAAGAGGCTGCTCGGCCGCTCGGCGCGGTTTGACGTGCTGGCGGTGAGCTGGCCACCGGGCAAGGATGAGCCGGCGATTGTGCATTATGTCAATGCGTTTGAGGCGGTGGGGTGGGGGCAGATGTGGAGTTGACAGAAATGCCACCGCACTGGGAGACGTATTTGCTGCGGATACCTGCGGGGACGCCATGCGTTTACTTCGTGCGTTGGGCAATCGACCAATCTCAGCTGTAGTCTTGGTTGCTTCAGCAGTAGGGCTAATTGTGTTTCTAATGTGGGCTCAAGGAGGCATGCTTTGGACAGGCCGCACGGAATTAGAAATCGTCTTCGAAGCCATTGACGGCACCAATGGCAAACCAATACCTTCCGCAGTATTTGCCATTGAGACGCGTGACGACCTATTTTGTCGTTGTGGCGATGAGAAGGAGTTTGTCCTTATTACTGACCACGACGGCTTGGCGAGGAAACACTGCCCGTATTGCAGGTGTGGTGGTTACGACAGCGCTTTTTCCAATACATGGAGCACCAACGTTCCAGCGTGGACCTTTACTGCTTTTGCCGATGGCTACAAGTCGAGTGAGCCAGAGCTTCTGGGCAATTATTCTCGTTTGGCGACTCGGCCACGTTTGGGGGAAAGAGTGGCCCATTTGAAGGTGACGGTAAAACTAACAAAAGGCAAACCCAGGCAGTAACGTCCGCGCAACCAAATTGTCAAAAGGCGTCGTGTTAAAGAGGAGAACGTCAGGTGAAACCCGTCCAGGAACAGCTCGCCCTGATCCGCCGCGGTTGCGATCAGATCGTCCCCGAGGAAGAGCTGGTCCAAAAGCTCCAGCGCAGCGTCCAAACCGGCAAGCCGCTACGCATCAAGTATGGCATCGACCCCACCGGCATCGATGTTCACCTTGGCCACACGGTGCCCCTGCGCAAGCTTCGGCTCTTCCAGGAACTCGGCCACCAGGCGGTCCTCATCATCGGCAATTACACGGCCCTCGTCGGCGACCCCAGCGGCCGCGATCAGACTCGCGCCCGCCTGACGCAGGAACAAGTCGAAGCCAATGCCAAGGATTACCTGATCCAGGTCAGCAAAGTCATCGACATCAGCCGTGCCGAGGTCACCTACAACGGCGATTGGTTCAAGCGGTTCCAATTTCTCGACGTGCTCAATCTAACCAGCAAAATCACCATGCAGCGCATGCTCGAGCGCGATGATTTCACAAAGCGCGTAAAAAAAGGCGAGCCTATTTACTTGCATGAATGCCTTTACCCGCTCATGCAAGGTTTCGACAGCGTCGAGATTAAGGCCGATATCGAGCTGGGCGGTAGCGAGCAGCTTTTCAGTCTAATGGTCGGCCGCGACCTGCAGCGCGACGCCGGGCAAGAGCCGCAGATATGCGTGACGCTGCCGATCCTCGTCGGCCTCGACGGCACCCGCCGCATGGGCAAGAGTCTGGGAAACTACGTCGGTGTCGGTGAGCTGGCGCAGGTGCAGTTCGACAAGGCCATGAGCATTCCCGACACGATGATGCCACAGTGGTTGGAGCTGCTCACGGACAGGCCGACGGACGACATTGGAAGGCTGATGAACCCGCAAACCACCCATCCGATGGAGGCCAAGAAGACGCTGGCGGCCGACATCGTGGCATTTTATTATGGGCGAGAGGCAGCAGCCGCCGCGCGGTTGGAATGGGAGAAGCGCTTTTCGCAGCGGCAGGACCCGACTGACATTGCCCAGGTAGTCGTCCAACAGTCAGAGTTGGCAGACGGGCAAATGTGGATCTGCAAATTATTGGTGGTGCTCGGCTTGGCCCAAACGAATACCGAAGCTCGCCGTGCGGTCGAAGGTGGGGCCGTCACTACTGGACCGGATCGAGAGGCCCTCAGCGATCCCAAGGCGAACGTGGTCGTGACGGATGGCCTCATTGTTCGCAATGGCAAGCGGAAAATCGCTCGGGTGAAGTTGGGTTAGCAGTCCACAAAAGCCCTTGAGGATCTGTGCTTGACAAGTCACGTGAACGGACGTTCAATTAGCATGTCATGACCATCAGTGAAACAACACCTACATCGATCCGGCGAGAGTTTCTGGGTTGGGACCGCCCGGCCTTGCCCGAGGCCGCCAGGCGGTTGGCGTTGCGCTATCGCCAGGGTAGCATGCTCGATCTTGGGCAGGTCATTGTCGTCGTGCCGGGGCAGCGGGCCGGGCGGCGTTTGCAGGAATTGCTGGCTTTCCAGGCCGAGGACGAGAAACTCCGACTCACCCCGCCGTTGGTGGTCACGGAAGGCCGTCTGCCGGAGATGCTCTACACGCCGAAACAGTTATTCGCCACCGACTTGGTGCAAGATCTCGCTTGGGCCAAGGCATTGATGGATTTGCCCAGGGACTCCCAAAAGCAATTGCTACCGCATGCCCCTGCTGCTGACGAAGCAATGCGTTGGTTGGCGCTTGGCAAAGTCGTGCGGCGACTGCACGTCGAGTTGGCGGCCGATGGACTCGATTTCACAGCGGTGTTGAAACGCGGACCGAAACTGGCCGACTTTGGCGAAGCCAAGCGTTGGCAAGCACTGGTCGCCGCACAGCAAAGCTACTTGGCACTTCTTCACGTGCAAGAACTGTGGGATATTCAAACGGCCAGGCTCAAATCCGTTGAGTGGCGTGAAATCGTCACCGATCGCGACATCATCCTCCTGGGCACGGTTGATTTGAACTCAACGCAGCGGCAAATGCTCGATCAGGTGGCGGCACGGGTGACAGCGTACATTGTCGCACCGGAGCAGCTCGCTGACCGCTTTGACGCCCATGGTTGTTTGCTGACTAACGCCTGGTGCGGGGCTGAAATTCCCCTGGGCGACGAGCAGATGCTCCAGGTTGACGGCCCCCAGGAGCAAGCCGAGGCCATCTCCGATTGGCTGCGTGAGCTTGGCGGTCGCTTCCGAAGTGACGAAGTGGCCATTGGCCTGCCTGACAAGTCATTAGTTTTGCAGTTGCAAAGGCAAATGGACCAGTGCGGCGTCAAGGTACGCTGGGTCGAGGGGGTGCGGCTATCCCAAACAGGGCCGTTTCGTTTGCTGGCAGCCGCGGTTCAGTACGCCAGCCAACGCCGCTATGACGATCTGGCTGCTCTGGTCCGGCATCCCGATGTCGAAGGTTGGTTGATCAAGGCACTGCCTAATCTAGGTGGGACTCGGACAGGTGCGACGCTTGCCCAGGCCATGTCGTTGCCTGCGCAGCTTGATCGCTTTTACAATGCACGCCTTCCTGGCCAGATGCCGTCCGGTCGAGCATTTCACAATCAACCCGATTGGCCCGATTTGGCGGCCGTTGTCGAACAGGTCGACGAGTGGATCCACGAAGCGTCGGCAACTCGACCGTTGCGCATGTGGAGCCCAATCTTTCGCAACATTCTTGGCGTTGTTTACGGCGGCCGCACTCTGCTGCTCGATAACCAGGAAGACGAGGTGCTGCACCGGACTCTCGGGAAATTGCTGGGAGCGTGCGACATGCTCGACGACGTCCCGGAGGCACTCGACACGGCGTCCGTGTCGGCCGCGGACGCTTTTCAGGTGGCCATGGGGCCGCTGGGCGACGAGGCATTGCCGCCGCCGGCCGATCCGCAGGCGGTCGAAATCCTGGGGTGGCTGGAATTGCCGTTGGATGACTCGCGGGCGTTGGTGGTGACCTCGTTCAACGAGGGCCTGGTCCCCCAATCCGCCAGTGCCGACGCTTTTTTGCCGGATCGATTGCGGCGCGAACTAGGTTTGCTCCACAATGACCGCCGCTACGCGCGGGATGCTTACGCCACCAGTGTGCTGTGCCGCGGCCGCGAAGAACTGCGGGTGGTGATGGCCCGACGCAATGCCCAGCGGGACCCGCTGGCGCCAAGCCGGTTGGTGTTCGCGTGCCCTGACGAGACACTCGTGCGGCGAGCACGGCAGTTTTTTGCGGAGCCCAAGGAGTCGGGCGGCTCTGCCAAGCTATTGCTTGCTCCTCCGGAAGGCATTTTGGAGCGGTCTTCATTCAAGGTCCCGGAGCCAGCGCCACCCAAGGCAAAGTTGAAGCACATTTCGGTAACGCGTTTCAAGACCTACCTGGCTTGCCCGTACCGCTACTATCTGCGCCATGTTGAAAAACTGCAAGTCGTCGATGACAGCGCCCGCGAATTGGACGGCCGGGCGTTCGGCAACCTGATCCACGGAGTTTTGAGCGACTTTGGACGCCAGACCGAAGCGCCGCGGCAATCCACGCGCGAGCAGGAATTATTCGAGTACCTCGATGAGCGTTTGCGCACCCTGGCCAAGCGGCACTACGGAGCCAAGGAAAGACGCGCGCGATCCGTTTGCAACTTGAGCAGGCACGCCAGCGGTTGCATGCATTCGCGGCCCGGCAGGCAAGGCTGACAGCCGAGGGTTGGCGCATTGTTCACGCCGAGCACGCTGACGACCGAGCCGTGCTCAGCGTACCGTTTTCGGCCGGTGGTGAAGCCATCGAGCTCCAGGGAAGAATTGACAGAGTGGATTACCACGCCCAAACAGGAACACTACGCATCCTCGATTACAAAACCGCTGACAAAGGGGAGCGGCCCGACAAAACCCATCGTAAAGGCAACGAGTGGATCGACCTGCAATTGCCCATGTACCGCCATTTGTGGCCCGCACTCAAGCTGGAAACGGCCGCTGTTCGCAAGGTGGAATTGGGCTATTTTAATTTGCCCAAGGATCTCGACGAAACGGATGTCGCCCTTGGCGATGATTGGGATGACATCATTCTCCAAGACGCGGATGCCACCGCCGTCGACGTGATATGCAGACTGCGTCAGGGCGTTTTCGGACCCGCCGTCTATCCCGCCCCCGAATTCAGCGACGATTTCGCTGCCATTTGCCTGGACAATGTGCTGGGCGGCCCGCGACTGAATGACGAAGCAGAAGGGGGCGCAGCATGAGCGTGACAGCGCTGCCCCACCAGTTGATCCGGGCCTCCGCCGGCAGCGGCAAGACGTTTCAGTTGACCAACCGCTATCTCGCGCTCCTGGCCGCCGGCGTCGATCCCGGCGCCATCCTGGCGACGACCTTCACGCGCAAGGCAGCCGGCGAAATTCTCGACCGCGTCCTGGTTCGCCTGGCCCTGGCCGCGGGCGATCCCAAAAAAACCGCGGAACTTGACAGCCACATTGGCCTGCGCGATGGCTTGGCAACCGATTATGTGGCCCTGCTTCGCCGCATGCTGCCCAATTTGCACCGCGTCCGCATCGGCACTCTGGACAGTTTTTTCATGGCGTTGGCCGGCAGCTTTGGCCTGGAAATTGGATTGCCGCCTGGTTGGACCATTTGCGAAGAGGTGGACGATAAGACCCTTCGCCAGGATGCCCTGGAACGGCTTCTCGAGAAACAACCCGAAGACATTAACCGATTGCTGCCGCTGCTCCACAAGGGCGAAACCACGAGGTCGGTCCATAAAGCGCTTCTTGACGTCATTGACAAGCACTTTGAGATTTACCGCGAGTCCGAGCGATCAGCCTGGCAACGTCTGGCCGTGCCGGCGGCTCCTGATGCCGAGGACATCGACGCAGCCCTGACACAACTGCGCGAGTTTGATTTTTCCGGATGCGGAGACAAGCGTTTTGGCAAAGCCCAGGAAGCTGACCTGGCCAGGTTCGCGGCCAAGGATTGGCTGTCGTTTCTCAGCACCGGCTTGGCCGTCAAGGTGGCCGAAGGCGAAACCTTATATTACAAGAAACCGATTCCGCCCGATGCCTTGGCTCTCTATCCCACTTTGATCCAGCAAGCGAAGGCGGAGGTTTTGCAAAAGGTCGCCAGCCAGACCATGGCGACCTATGACTTGCTGGACCGTTTTCAGGGCGAACTGGCGGCGCTCAAACGAGCAACCGGCCAACTGCGCTTCGGGGAGCTAACGCATGCGCTGCTGGATGGACTGAAGGGCGGAGCCTTGCGCCCGGATGACCTGGCCTTTCGCCTCGACGGCGCCGTGGAACACCTTTTGCTTGACGAGTTTCAGGACACATCGCTGACGCAGTGGCGCGTATTGAACCCGATGGCAAGACGGATCACGGCCGCGCCAGGTAAATCGTCACGGACGTTTTTTTGTGTCGGCGACGTCAAGCAAGCCATTTACGGTTCGCGCGGGGGCATGGCGGCCATTCTCGACTCACTGCCGGCGATCCTGGGTCCGTTGGAGGCCATAGCGCTGGACGAAAGCCGACGCTCTGCCCAACCGATCATCGACCTCGTCAACAAAGTCTTTGGCAGTTTGTGCCAGGTCGATCTTGGGGACAAGGCAGGTCCAGGTCTTGCCGCATGGGGCGCCAAATTCCCGCGGCATACTACCGTCCACAAGGAGATGCCTGGTTACGCCTGTTTGCAGACCGGCCCCGACCAGCAAGACGACAGCCTCGACGACCACCGCGGTAAACATTGCAAGTATGTCGCAGGCAAAATCCACGATTTGACTCAACAAATGCCGGGCCGCTCGATTGGCGTCCTTTGCCGGCAAAACGATATTGTGGCCGTGATGATTTATGAGCTGCGCCGGCTCGGCGTCCCGGCCAGTGAGGAAGGCGGCAACAAACTCACTGATTCGCCGGCGGTAGAACTCATGCTGTCTCTTTTCACGCTGGCCGATCATCCGGACCATTCGGTGGCGTGGTTTCACTTGCAAAACTCACCGCTTCATGAGCACCTTGCGGGATTCGGCCAGGCCGATGTGTTGGCGGCGGAGCTGCGCCGTGAGCTGCTCAGGGATGGCACCGGGGCGTTCACTTATCGGTGGGCTCAGCGAGTCGCGCCGGCTTGCGACCACCGGGACCTAAGTCGATTGCAGCAACTCGTGGAAATGGCATACGATTATCAGCCGCGAAGCACGTTGCGAGCGGACGCCTTCGTGGCGTTTGTCCGTCAGCAGCGCGTCGCCGATCCGTCGGGCGCGAAAGTGCGTGTGATGACCATTCACAGCGCCAAGGGGCTCCAGTTTGACGTGGTGGTCTTGCCTGAGCTGGACACCAGCCTGACCGGCAAAGCTCCGACCTTCGTGGCTGGCCGCGATGCGGCATCGCTGGACATCAATTTCGTTTGCCGCTACGCCGACGACAAAGTGCAGAAGTTGCTACCGCCGGACCAGCTAGATGCTTTCGAGAAGGAACGCCAGCAACGCGTCGAGGAATCGCTGTCCCTGCTTTATGTCGCCATGACGCGGGCAGTGAACGCCTTGCACATGTTCATTCCTGGCAAGCGAAAACCCGAACGCAAGGACGCCTGGTCCACATTGCTCCTGGCCACATTGACCAACCAGGCGCCCAAGGGAGAATGCGCCATATTGTTCGAGCACGGTGATCCGAACTGGCTCCAGCACCGGCTGGCACGCCCTGCCCTGCCCGACATCGACAAGCCGGAAAAACCGCCGTCAATCACATTTAGCACCATCGACGCGGACAAACCGCGCGGACTGGAACACATGGCGCCGTCTCATCGGGAGGGCCAGGCCCGTGTGCAACTTGATCGGCTGTTCCATCCCTCCGAAGGCACCGGCATGGCGGCCGGGACGCTCTATCACGCCTGGTTCGCCACCATTGGTTGGCTGGATGAGGGCATGCCTACGGAGGCCGTGCTAACAAAAGCGGCTGAGAGGATTCGCAAGGACCTCCCGAACGAGACATGGCGAGATATGGACAAGCTGATGGCCAAATTCCTCGCCTGGCTGGCAATTCCGGCGATCAGCGCGGTTCTCAAACGCTCGGCTTACAGCAACCCGAGCCAGCCAGGTTTTCCTCAGGCGCTAAAGAGTTTTTGGACCGGCGACATGGTCGTGGAAAAGGTGGAGCAAGAGCGCCCATTCCTGGTCCGCGACGGCTCGACGTTTTGGAACGGCAGCTTCGACCGCGTGGTGTGGCTGAAAACCAGCGATCGCACCGTGGCGGCGGATGTCATCGACTACAAAACGGACGCCGTTGCGCCAGGCGATGAACAGGCGCTCGCGGCACGCGTGGAACATTACCGTCCGCAGTTGCAAGAGTACCGGAAGGCCGTTTGCGCGTTGGCGAGATTGGAGCCCGACCGGGTGGCGGCAAGGCTGGTGTTCACGATTGCCGGAAATGTTTTTGCTGTCTAGCCTCCGCCCAGCGCCGAATTGCGGCAAGAACCTCAACACCTCACTTTTGGATTGTTGCATTGCATCCACACCCCCACTTTCAATTTGCGCGGCAGCCGCGTGCAATGCATTTTCGCCGTTGGTTGGCACAGCATAGCAATGAATGAGCACGAACGACAACACGTGCCATCTGTTGCGTCTCACGCCTTGCTGCCGCAGCACCTGCCTGCTTGCACTTTCCTTCAATCCAGCGCAGATTTCGCGTGAAATCACGGCGCAATGTGGTACGCTATCCCGCGACGCACCGACCGGCAGCGAAAACGGGGCCATAACCATCATGACCGACGTCACTCGCATCCTCGACGCCATCCAGACCGGCGATCCGCAAGCGGCCGAGCAACTCATGCCGCTGGTCTATGACGAACTGCGCCGCGCCGCCGCCGAACAACTCGCCGGCGAGAAACCTGGGCAGACGCTCAACGCCACGGCCCTGGTCCATGAGGCGTATTTGCGGCTGGTCGGCCCTGCCAATGCCGGCGGTTTCGCCAATCGCCGCCACTTTTTCGCCGCCGCAGCCGAGGCCATGCGCCGGATCCTAATCGACAGGGCCCGTCGGCGGCTGCGCCCAAACATGGCGACGGACTCCGTAGGGTTGATATGGAAGAAGCTCGTTCCGTCGCCGAGGCTCCACTGGAAAACCTTCTCGAAATCGATGAAGTCCTTTCCCGCTTCGCCGCCGCCGATCCCGTTAAGGCTGAACTGGTGAAGCTGCGTTTCTTTGCCGGGCTGACCATGCCGGAAGCGGCCCAGGCCCTGGGCGTCTCGCTGGCCACCGCCGAACGCTGGTGGAGTTACGCTCGGGTCTGGCTGTACGCCGAGCTCACGGATGGGGCGGTGCCTGAAAAAAAATCGCCGCCGTGAGGGGCTCGCGGGCGTTTCCTCGCATGGTTAAATAGAGCACCTGTTTTGAGGAGAACTGCCATGACCACCATTTCTGCCGTCGAATCCCTCTATTTGGCCGCTCTGGAGAAGGCGACTCCCGCGGAGCGCTCCGCCTATCTCGACGACGCCTGCGGTGGTGACGCAGATCTGCGCCGCCGTGTCCAGCGCCTTTTGGATGCCCAGCAAAACGTTGGCAGTTTTCTGCAAACGCCCGCGGCCGGTTTGCCACCCACCGTTGATCCGGGAATCCGGGATTTGTCCGGCAGCATGGTCGGCCCCTATAAGCTCTTGCAGCAAATCGGGGAAGGCGGCATGGGTATCGTTTATATGGCCGAACAAACCGAGCCGGTCCGGCGCAAAGTGGCTCTAAAGATCACCAAGCCGGGCATGGACTCGGCTCAGGTCATCGCTCGCTTCGAGGCTGAACGGCAGGCGCTAGCGATGATGGATCATGTCAATATCGCCAAGGTGCTGGAAGCCGGCACCACCGACGCGGGACGCCCCTATTTCGTGATGGAGTTGGTCCATGGCGTGTCAATCACCAGGTATTGCGACGATAAAAAGCTCACCCCGCGCCAGCGGTTGGAGCTGTTTATTCCCATTTGCCAGGCGGTTCAGCATGCGCACCAAAAAGGCATCATCCACCGTGATCTCAAGCCGTCCAACGTCATGGTTACGATGTACGACGACAAACCGGTGCCCAAGATCATTGACTTCGGCGTGGCCAAGGCGATCGAACATCGGCTCACCGAAAAAACGCTGTTCACCCATTACGGCACCCTGGTCGGCACCTTCGAGTACATGAGCCCCGAGCAAGCAGACCTTAATGCCTTCGGGGTGGACACGCGCAGCGACATTTATTCCCTGGGTGTTCTGCTCTACGAGTTATTGACCGGCACCACGCCTTTGGAGCGACAGCGGCTGCGCGAGACGGCCTACGGAGAGATCGTGCGGCTTATCAAGGAAGAAGAAGCAGTGCGGCCGAGTCTTAGGCTAAGCAGCTCTGGAGAAAGGTTGGCCGCCATCTCCCGTGAGCGCGGCACCGAGCCAAACAAGTTGCCCAAGCTGGTCCGCGGCGACCTGGACTGGATTGTGATGCGCTGCCTTGAAAAAGACCGCTCCAGGCGCTACGAGACCGCCACCGCCCTGGCCCGGGACTTGGAGCGCTACCTGAAAGACGAGCCAGTGGAGGCGTGTCCGCCGACGGCTGGCTACAAGCTGCGCAAGTTCGCGCGAAAGAACAAGAAGCTGCTAGCCACCGCGGCCGCCTTTGCCGCCGTGCTGCTGCTGGGTGTGGTGGCCAGCGCGTGGCAGGCGGTGCGGGCGACGGGCGCGGAAGCGGTGGCCCAAGCGAATGAGCGACAGGCCAACGCCAACGCCGCGCAGGCCGAGCAGAAGCAGAAGGAGGCGAAGGACGAGCGCGATGAGGCTCAGCGCCAGCGCGACGAGGTGAAAGCCCTCAACGAGAAGTTGCGGGCCACGGAAGCCGAGCTGCGGAACACGTTGTACGCGTCGCGCATCAACCTGGCCCAATACGCCTGGGCGGCCGGCGACATCGAGCGCGTCCGGGGCTTGTTGGAGCTACAGCGCCCCGAAACCGGGGGAGACGGACATGCGCAACTTCGAGTGGCATTATCTCCACCGATTGTGTCATAGCGACCTGCTCACCCTGACGCACAAGGAGAGCCTGCGCTGCGTGGCCTACAGCCCCGATGGCAAGCGCCTCGCCACTGCTTCTGGCCCCGCCAACGCCGATTGGTCGGTGATGAAATTGTGGGATGCGCAGACGGGCAAGGAGCTCTTATCCTTCAACGCGGGAGGATGTTTGTGCGTGGCCTTTAGTCCGGACGGCAAACGCCTGGCGAGCCCTTGGGGACAGAAGGTAGTGAAGGAGTGGGATGCGGAGACGGGCAAGGAACTGCGCGCGTTCCAGGTAGGGGACTACATTCACTCCGTTGCCTACAGCTCCGACGGGAAACGTTTGGCCGCGGGATTCGGCTTTGCGGTCTGGCCGAGCGGGTCTCCTAAGCCGCAATCGCGGCCATGTGAAGGAAAAGTCTGGGACACGGAGTCCGGCAAGGAACTCTTCACACTCAAGGGACACAACGGTTCCCTGCTGAGTGTGTCTTTCTCCTCGGACGGCAAGCGCCTGGCAACCGGCTCCGCAGATAAGACCGTGAAAGTGTGGAACGCGGAAAACGGCGAGGAACTCCGCTCTCTCAAGGGGCACACCGATAGGGTTAAAAGCGTGGCCTTCAGCCCGGACGGCAAGCAGTTGGCGACCGCTTCTGCCGACAAGACGGCAAAGGTCTGGGATGCGGAAACCGGAAAGGAACTGCGCACGCTCCAAGGACCTACCGAACTCGTGGGAAGCGCCATCTACAACGACCTTGTCGGGAGCGTGGCCTACAGCCCGGACGGCAAGCGACTGGCCAGCGCTTCGACCGATGGCACCGTGCGGCTGTGGGATGCGCTGACCGGCAAGCCTCTATTCACCATCCTGGGCCACAGCGGACCGGTCGAGTGCGTGGTGTTTCGCCCGGACGGCAAACACCTGGCCAGCGCTTCGGCCGACGCAACCGTGAAGGTGTGGGACGCGCAGACCGGCCAGGAGCCGCTCACCCTCAAGGGCCACGGGGCCGTCATAAGCCCGGACGGCAAGCGCGTTGCCTGCGCGGGACACACTTTCGAGCCAGGCAAGGAAGGGCCGGTTGGTTGGGAAGTGAAGGTCTGGGACATCCAAACGGGCAAAGACCTGATCACCCTCAAGGGGCCCCCCGTAGGAATCGACCGCCTGGCTTTCAGTCCGGACGGCAAGCGCCTGGCCGCTACCGGAAGATTGGCTTCAGGGCCAGCCGGCCTCCCTGATGTGCTGAAAATGTGGGATCTCGAAACGAGCAAGGAAATCTTGTCCTTTGAAGGAGGCGGCAGATTGGGCGTGGCTTTTAGCCCGGACGGCAAACGTCTGGCCACCACCGGATGGTTTCGCGACCCGGGCAAGCTGGCGGGAGGCAAAGTGAAGGTGTGGGATGCCCAAACCGGCAAGGAACTTCTCTGCATCGAGGGTGGTACCTACGATGTGATCTTCAGTCCGGACGGCAAATACCTGGCCGCCGCTGGCGAGAAGGAGATTGAATTGTGGGACGCCCAGACGGGGAAGGAAATCCGGTCCTTCAAAGGCAAGAAATCGCTAGCCTTCAGCCCGGACGGCAAGCGCCTGGCCGGCGCTGGTGGGGACGTGTCGGTGTGGGATGTCGAGACCGGCAAGGAACTGCTCACGCTGAAGGAATACACCTACAAGATGCTTAAGGTGGCCTTCAGCCCGGATGGTAAGCGCCTGGCCACTATTACGGCCCGGACGGTCAAGGTGTGGGATGCGAAGTCCGGCCAGGAACTCCTCACCGTCCGGGGACACGACGAGACCTTCAAGAGCGTTGCCTTCACCCCGGACGGCCACCGGCTGGTTTGCGGGTCGTATGGCGGCACGGTGAGAATCTGTGACGCCACGCCGCTGCCAGAGAAGCCCTGACCGCAAGGGGGCCAATGCCAATGTCAACGTCGTCGCCTGCTTTCGCAGGAAGAGAGCTGCCCCGCTGGTTAGAACCAGCGGGGCAAAAGCGGAGCGGACGGATTTGAACCGAGTCGCATCTGTCTCTTCTTGGTGTACCCTTTGCGGTCCTTTTGTTCGTTCCGACCTGCTTAGCCGAAAGCAATTTGGTTCGCTGCGTTGTCCGTCAGGGTGGCACGCTCGGAACGAAGTGACGGGCGTGCGGAAGGCGACAGCACGCCCTTCGCTTCGCTCAGGGCCGTGCCACCCAGCCGGGACTGAAGACAAAACAAAAGCTACCGGTGAGTCTTAGCCGCAAAGCAACTTCCTCACCAGCCTAACAACGCCTGGGCGTCCGGTTTGCGCGCCTGGGGCGGTTGATCCTTTGTTCTGCAAACGCAGACCGTCATCATTCATGGAGAACCACCATGCAACTTTCATGGCGCTTCGCGGTCTTCGCTCAAGTTTGGCTCAATTGCTCACCAACCGGGCACGGACAGTGCACCCGGTCCGGCGCAAGAACATCCGCTTGGCGGTGGAAGCCCTTGAGGACCGATTAGCGCCGGCCATTTTTATCGTCACCACGACGGCCGACACGAACCTCAATCCGACCGCGAACTCCAGCCAACCGGTGAGCTTGCGGGACGCCATCACGGCTGTCAACGCAGACCAGACCGACAGCGCAGCCAATCCGGATGTCATCCAATTCAACATCCCGTTCGATGACTCGGGGCATTTCTACTACAAGGACAACGGCATAGCCGGCTCGGTGAGCCTTAATGATATTACACCGGTGCCCACCCTGGCCGTCGATGGCGTCACGCCCATCACGAGCGACGCGCAGCTTGGCAATCCGAGTCTCGTCGGCGTGGGCAACACCATCGATCCCGACTGGCAGCATAGTTGGTGGACCATCACGCCGCAGTCCGCCCTGCCCACCATCATCAACCCCGTGATCATCAACGGCTACACCCAGTCGGGGGCCCAACCCAACACCGCCGCCGCCTTGGCCTTAGGTGCCAACGCCGGCGATAGCGCAATCCTCACGATCGAGCTGAACGGCGCCAGTGCCGGCAGCGGTACCGTCGGGCTGACAATTTCCGCCGGCAACAGCACTGTGAAGGGCCTGGTAATCAACGGATTCGTCTTTGGCAACTATGGCAGCGGGGAGGGCATTGGGCTGACGAATAACGGCGGCGATGCGCTGGAGGGCAACTACATAGGCACCGACACAAGCGGAACCACCACCGTAGACAACGGCGACCCGGGCGTGCTGGTCGGATGTTCCTCCAATACCATCGCAGGCAACGTGATATGCAACAACAATACCGGCAGAGCAATCATAATCGCAGGAGGTGGTGCGTTTTTTGGCTCAGGCGCGTCAGCGTCCGACAATGTTGTGCAAGGGAACTACATCGGCACCAATGCCGCCGGCAACGCGTTGTTGGGGGGGGAAGGTGACGGGGTGGGATCGCTTTGGGTCACGGATATGGTCACTAACAACACCATCGCCGACAACGTCATCGCGGAAGGGGTACTTGTGTACGCAGCCGGTACTCCGGCCACGGGCAACGTGGTGCAAGGGAACTACATCGGCACCAATGCAGCTGGCACTGCCCCCATTGATCCCAATGCAATCGTCAATGGCATTGTAGGGATCGAGGATTCCGCAAATAACACGACAATCTTGGATAACCTCATTGGCGGTGTGGGCACAGCGGTGGAATTTGACGCGAATGTTGGTGGTCTTTACGACGGCCGAGGGAGCACGGTGCAGGGCAATTTCATCGGCATCAATAGCACCGGCAACGTTATTCCCAACGGCCAGGGGGTCGCGATTGACTACTCCGGGATTCCGTCCGACGGCGGCAATATCCTGATCGGCGGAAGGACGCCGGGTGCGGGCAATACCATCGCGTATAATGACGGCCCCGGTGTCTTAGTCGTACCGGGAACGGGGCCTTACCTTTTTGGCCCGGCGACAGGAATTCAAATTGACGGCAATTCCATCCACGACAATACCGGCCTGGGCATCGACCTGGGCGGGACCGACCAGGTCGTCCTCAACGATTCGCTCGGCCATGTGGGACCCAACAACTACCAGAACTACCCTGTCCTCAACACGGCGGAATCCGGCTCCACCGTCCTTGTCAGCGGAAGCTTGAGCAGCACGGCTAGCACGACCTTCACCATCGACTTCTACACCAACCCGACCGCCGATCCCACAGGTTACGGTCAGGGCCAGTATTACCTCGGCTTCGACACCGTCACTACCAATGCCTCTGGAAACGTCAGCTTCGTCGCCGATTTGTCGGCGAGCAGTGTTCCCAGCGGAGCGGTCCCCGCAGCGTGGGCCATCAGCGCCACCGCCACCGACCCTAACGGCAATACCTCGGAATTCAGCGCCGACGTGTCTGCCGCCGCCCCCACGCAGACGTTCAGCGATTTCCTCCAGACGGCGATCAGTACCACGCCCACGCTCACAATCCCAGCCAACCCCACTAATGCCGCAGAAGTGGTACAAGCCATCGATGGGCTTGGGGCACAGGCTGGCTCTATCAGCGTGGCCCTGAACCTGGCGTCCGGCACGTATTCCGGTGAAACGGTGAGCGTTCCCACCGGGATGACGCTGTACATCAACGGGACAGCCGGCAACCAACTGCCCACCACGGTTGACCCGTCCACCCCCGCTTTTATGCTCCTATCGGGCAACGTGGTGGTTTCCAACGTGACCTTCGTCACCACGGGCGACGCCCCGACCATCCTGGTAAAAGGCGGCAGCCTCACGCTCCGCAACGACACGATCCAGGAGAGCGCCGGCCACAACGAAGTGGCCATCGAAATCACCGGCGGCACCATCGATCTCGGCACCGCGGTCAGTCCCGGCAACGACACCATCAACATTCACGACCACGGCCTGTTCATCGACAACATCGGCGCCAATCCCGTTTCCGCCCTCGGCGACACCTTCGAGAAAAACGGTACGCCGATGACGGACCCCTATCGCATCGCCAACCACATCTTCGACGCCCTCGACGCGGGCGGCGGCGGACTGGTCACTTATGTCGCGGGCAACGTCTACGTCACCAACAAGACCGGCAGCATCCAGCGCGGCGTCGATGCCATCGCCGCGGGCGGAACCGTCAACGTCGGGCCGGGCATCTACGCCAACTACACCGTCGGCAGCAAGCCCCTAACCATCCGGTTCGAGAACGGCCCGAGTCTGACGCTGGCGGCGGACCCCCTGGAGGCGGGCAAGCTGTCGCTAACCGTCCACGGCTGGGCGACCGGCGACGACCAGATCACGTTCAGTGCCGGAGATGCGGGGGCGGTTCACGTGAACATCAATGGTCTGCCGGCCGGCACGTTCACACCGAAGGGCCGGCTCATCGCCTACGGCGGCGCTGGCCTCACCGACATCAGCGTGGACAGCGCCATCACACTGTCGGCCTGGCTGTTCGCCGGCACCGGCAACACACGGCTCACCGGCGGCAGCGGCAATGACGTGCTGGTGGGCGGGTCCGGCACCGACGAGTTGATCGCCGGCAGCGGACGCGACCTGCTGATCGGCGGCGGCGGAATCCAGCACTCTGGAGGGCAACGGCGGCGAGGACATCCTCATCGCCGGCTACACGATCTACGACAACAACGCAGCAGCCCTGGCGGCCATCATGCGGGAGTGGGCCTCGGCCGACAGTTTCGCCCAGCGCGTTGCCGATCTCAGTGACAATACCGCCTCGCCAGGCTTCGCCCATCGGCGCAACGGCAACTACTTCCTGCTGCCGAACGTGACCATGTTTAACGATCCGAGCAAGGTCACCCTCGACAGCGAAGGCAGCGATAACTGGCTGTTCGCCGATGCGGCGGACATGATCTGGGGGCTGACCAAGTCCGACGCCCTGACGCTGTTCTCGTAAACTGGTCGCCGCATGTGCCGACAGCGGCATGAAGCCGTGGCCCGGGCAGTCCTTTATCAAATCGCGAGCGACTTCAATTTACGGCGTTCGGCTCGCCTTTGCCATTCCGTCACCCACACAACGGACAATTTCGTTACCGTGGACACAGATCGGCGGTGACACGGGCAAGTTTTTCCGAATTCTGGTTGAGTTTTGGCACATCAAGTGCGACAATCCATGGGTGGAGATTGGTGAAGGTTGGAATTTCCATGCCTTGTCGGTCACCATAACAAGAGGTGCAACCATGTGTAAGTCAACCCTTTTCTTCGCCAAAGCAGCCTTAGTGGCTGGCCTGGTTTTGTTCGCCAGCGCCCAGCAAAGCTACGCGCAACGCGGCGGCGGGGGCGGCGGTCGCGGCGGTGGCGGCTTTGGGGGCGGCGGCTTTGGCGGTGGCGGCCGCGGCGGCTTTGGCGGCGCGGGCTACGGCGGATATGGCCGCGGCTACGGCTACGGCGGCTTTTACGGCGGCGGGTTCTACGGCGATCCGTTTTTTTACGGCGATTTCGGGTACGGCGGCTACGGCTACGGCTACGCTCCCTACGCTCCCTACGCTCCCTACTACTACGACCCCTATTATTACGGCCCGGCTTACCCGCCGGCAGTGCCGATGATGGCGCCCGCTACTACCGGCTACCAGGCGTTTTATCCACCAGCGCCGACCGCGAGCCCCACTGCGACGATCAATGTTCGCGTGCCCGCTGACGCCCAGCTTTGGTTTGACAGCAACCCGACCAAGCAAAGCGGCACCATGCGGCAGTTCTCCACACCACCACTGGAGGCCGGCAAGACCTTCACTTACGAGATTCGCGCGACCTGGATGGTGGACGGTACGCCGACAACTCAAACACGGCAGGTTCAAGTGCAAGCCGGCAAACAATCCACGGTTGATTTCTTGACCGCGGTGGTGGGTTCGAGCAAGTAAGACGGTATCAAACAACAACTTCGTTTAATCTGGAGCCAATGGCGACGGTGGATTGCCCCAAACGCCATTGCCATCGGCTCCGGGGCAAACGAGGCGCCCCAAGCTCGACCCCTCTTCCGTTTGGAAACGACTGTGGCAGACCTTGACCCGGACAGGACCATCGCCGGAGACGGCGGCGGAACTCCAGCAAAGCAGAGGCTGCGCTGCCCGGAATGCGGCAACACCGTCGAGGGCCTGCGGTCCGGCGGCGGCGAAGTCAATTGCCCGGCGTGCGGTTGCTCATTTCGCGTGCAGCCTGGCCCTGCCGTGGCATTTCATGCAGCGGATTTGCCTCGGCCGCTCGGCCGGTTCACTTTGCTGGAAATGGTGGGCCGGGGTTCGTTTGGCGCCGTGTACAAGGCGCGAGACAGCCAGCTCGGCCGGATTGTTGCCGTCAAAGTGCCACGGTCGAGCACCTTCGGTTCGCAGGAAGAGGAACAACGCTTTCTCCGCGAGGCCCGCAGCGCCGCCCACTTGCGCCATCCCCACATCGTCCAGGTTCACGAAGTCGGCCACGACGGCAATGTCCCCTTTATCGTCAGCGATTTCATCGAAGGGCAAACGCTGGCTCAGGCCATCGCCACGCGCCGGCCCAGCTTCCGCGAGTCGGCCGAGCTGGTAGCCGAGGTTGCCGAGGCGCTCGATTACGCTCACCAGTGCAAGGTGATCCATCGCGACATCAATCCGCGCAACATCCTGTTGGACCTGGAGGGTCAGCCCTACGTCGCTGACTTCGGCCTGGCCCGGCGTGATGAAGGCAACATCGCCGTCACCATGGATGGTCAAGTGCTAGGCACGCCGGCCTACATGCCGCCGGAGCAAGCAGCAGGCGAGCAGAGCAAGATCGACGGACGCAGCGACGTCTACAGCCTGGGCGTGGTGCTCTATGAATTGCTGACCGGCGAGCTTCCTTTTCGCGGCAGCCTGCGGATGCTGCTCCAGCAAGTGCTGCGCGACGAGCCGCCGCCGCCGCGGAAGCTGAACAGCAAAATACCTCGCGATTTGGCGACCATTTGCCTGCAGGCGATGGCGAAGGCACAGACAAGTCGTTATGCCACTGCAGGCGCCATGGCAGCAGATCTCGCGGCGCTTTCTCAAGGGTGAGCCGATCCACGCCCGGCCAGTCGGCGCCGTGGAGCGGTCGTGGCGCTGGTGCCGTCGGAACCCGGCGCCGGCGTTGTTGACGGCGGCAGTGGCGTTCAGTCTTCTTGCGGGCACGGCCGTGGCCTGGTATCTGGCAGTTGAAGCTAACGATCGAGCCGCCGATGCTATCCGCGAAAGCCACGCCAAGGAAGTCGCCCTTGCCGAAGCGCACAACCAGGAGAAGGCCAAGGAGGCCGCCGTCTATGCGGCCAACATGATCCTGGCCGAAAACGCCTGGGATAATGGCCATCCCCTCGGCGCCCAGAAATATCTTGAGCCCTTTCGCAATCCCGTGGAGAAGGAGAAAGACCTGCGCGGTTGGGAGTGGCATTTCCAGGACCGCCTTTGCCACAGTGAGCTGAGCACATTTCAGGGCTCCGCGGAAACGGTCAATGGCATGGCGTTTAGCGCGGACGGTAAAACGCTGTTCACGGCCGGCGAAACTCTGAGCATTTGGGACATGGCCGCGCGGCGGAGACTAAAGGTGCTGGAAAAGCCTCCCCTGCCCTTTGGCGCCTTGACTCTCAGCTTCGACGGCAAGCGCATGGCTGCTGTCGGGCCAGGAAAGAAGGTGACGGTTTGGGAAGGGCCCGACTGGAAGATCCTGGCCGAGACGCCCGGGCATTCCGACAGTATCCAGGGTGTGGCGTTCAGCCCCGACGGGCAGCATTTGGCTTTCGGCGGCGCCGGCCATGCGGTAACCGTTTGGGACCTGCCTCACGGCAAGAAGCACAGGTTCGAGGGTCATGAGAAACCCGTTGTCGCTGTGGCTTACAGTCCAGACGGCCTGCGCCTTTACTCGGTTTGCACGGATGGCGTGCTGCAGGTGAACAAAGCCACCGGCGGGGAGTTGCTGCACCGTTACGATCTCAACGCGGAAAAGGGCAGGAGGGGCGCGGTCAGCGTTGCGTTCAGGCCCGACGCAATGCTGCTGGCCACGGGCCATCACATGGGACAAATCAAGTTGTGGGACACGGAAACGGGCCGGCTCATGCGCTCCATGCAGGGTCATGGCCGTGACGTGAGCGGACTGGCGTTCAACATGGACGGCAAGCTGCTGGCCTCGAGCGGTGCCGATTTGACCGTCAAAATCTGGGACAGCGCCTCGGCCAAGGAATTAGAAGTGCTCCGCGGCCACACGACTGCCCCGACCACTTTAGCTTTCAGCCCGGACGGCTGGCGGATCGTCACGGCGAATCGGGATCCGGCAGTCACGCTGTGGGCCGTCGCCGGCGGCAATCCGGTGCGCACGCTCAGGGGACACACCCATTGTGTCAATTGCGTCGTTTTCCACCCAAAAAAGCTCGTGGTGGCCTCCGCCAGCAATGACCGGACGGTCATTTTGTCGGACGCCGTCACCGGACAGGAGTTACGCCATTGGCGCGTCGAGGAGGGGACGGTGGAAGCGGTCGCCTTCAGTCCCGACGGTACGTTGCTAGCCGCCGCGGGCGAAGCCGCCAAGGACAAAGAGTGCATTGTTCGCGTGTGGGAGACCGACACCGGCAAACTGCGGCGAAGTTGGACAGGCCATACCATCAAGATTTCCGGCATCGCGTTTCACCCAGACGGCAGACGGCTGGCAACGTCGGCTCGCGACATGACGGCGATCATCTGGGACAGCGTGAGGGGAACCGCCCTCCTCAAGCTGGATAGACACTCCGACGTCGTGCAGCGCGTGGCGTTCAGTGCGGACGGCAAACTCCTGGCGACCGCGAGCGATGATTGCACCATTAAGCTGTGGGATGCCGACACCGGGGCCAAGTTGCAAACGTTGCTAGGCCACAAGAACTGTGTTCACGCCGTGGTCTTCAGCCCCGACGGCCGCCGTCTATTTTCCGGATGTGAAGATTGCACCGCCAAGGTGTGGGACGTCAGCAGCGGCTCTGACCTGGCCACCCTGGGAAGTCACGCCAATGCAGTTTTCGGCCTGGCGATCAGCCCGGATGGGCGGCGGTTGGTCACAACCAGCACCGACAAAACGGTGAAGGTATGGGACGTGGAATTGGGCCAGGAATTGTGCACTCTCAAGGACCATATTGATCGGGTCCATGCGGCTGCCTTTAGTGCCGACGGCCACTGGTTGGCCACCGGCGGCGGGGAAAAGGACCACACGGTCAAGATTCTGGGACGCCAGGCCTCGGACGGCGCGGTTGGCGGTGGAGCGCGAGGCCAGGACGCTGGTGCAGTTTCTTGCGGCGAAAGCGCTGTCGAGGGAGGATATGCTGCGGGAGATCGAGAGGACACCAGGCATAACCGAGGAAGTACGAGAGGAGGCAAGGCGAGCGGCTGCGGCGCCAGGAGGATAATGGCGGCTTAGCGCGGACCTCATTTAGCCATACTTAGCCTTGAATCGCCGGGCAGCCCGGCGCGCTGCCGCATTGGGTTTGGGCGGGTTCATGAAAGTCTCCATAAAATCGCAGGCTTCGCGTTCGGTTAGCTTGATTGGCATATTCTCTTGCGAAAACACCAATTCGTCTTCTTGAATCGCCTCGGCCTTGCGAACGCGCACTTCAGTGTCGCTGATGGCCTCGATAATCACCGTGGCATTGGCGAAGCCCGGCAAGCTCACCCGGCCTCTGCTGTCAGCGATACGTACTTTGCCCCCCATGGCATTTTCTCCCCAAATGCACAACATATCAAATGCTCGGAGCGCGTCAAACGGGTTTTACCATTTGGCGGTCACAGCCAACAATCAAAAGTGCCAATTGAAACAAGGCCATAGCGCGTGTATACTCGGACGCAGGGTCGTCCACCAATTCGACCCGGACGAAGATCGGCCCGACAAAGTCAAGAGCTGGAGCAAGTCATGCCGGTAAGACATCCCAAGTACAGCAAAGAAGAATTCTCGCGGCGGGGCACTGAGCTCTACGAACGAGAGAATCCGTCCCCTTGTGGAAAAGGGCAATCGCGGCAGGGTTGTGGCAATTGACATAGAATCCCACGATTACGAAGTCGCGGATGACACATTGGAGGCCTGTCAACAATTGATTGCCCGCAAGCCTGACGCCCAACCCTGGTGTGTTCGGATAGGCCACGTTGCGGTGGATCGGCTTGGTTTGCGAGGCGTTAGTGTGCTGTGCATCGAAAATGCCGGAAATGACTCGGTTTGAAGATTCTTCCCCATTTCCCGGTTGCCGGAGTTGCCTGATGGTTGAAACAAACGAAGACATGCGGCAGTCACCGACGGCGATTTATCCCGTGCCTGGGCTGAGGCTGTCTACGTGTCCGTGGTGCAGGCGGACGGCCGAGCGGTTTTGTCTCCTTGTTTACGACAGTGCGGGGGCGACAGCATTTGAGGTAATGTGCGAGAGCTGCTCCGGTGCCGCTGAACATTTCGCACAAATGCAGCGCGAAGGGCTAACGCGACGTCAAATTCTCGAAGACTTCGGTTTCAGGTGATCTTGCCAAAATCGGGCAAAAAAATCACGCCGCGACGATACGGAAAATCCTTGACAACGCCGAATAAGCGGGGATGCTGCTATGTGCAGTTGACAACAATCCAATGTGCGAAATAGGAATACGACCATGAAGCGATGTTTGTTGGCAGTGGCGTGTTTAGGCCTGATTGTATTCGGCTTTGGCTCCGCGAACTCTCCGCCGAACGCTCACCCTCCTTTGGCGCTTCCCAACCCAGAAGTCCAAGCCAGCGAGCCGGACGACCTAGCCTCCACGTCAGCTGACCAAGGCGGCCAGTCCTCCGTGATCGTCCTCAAGCCGGCCCGCGTTTTCGACGGCATCAAGGGTGAAATGCACGACGATTGGGTGGTAGTAGTCCGCGGCAAATCGATTGAAAACGTCGGAGCAGCCGACAAGGTCACTGTCCCCGCCGGCGCCCGTGTGATCGCCATGCCCAACACCACCGTGCTGCCCGGGTTGATCGACGCCCACACGCATGTTCTGCTGCACGCTTACAGCGAAGCATCGTGGGACCAGCAAGTGCTCAAGGAGCCACTTGCCCTGCGCGTGTGCCGGGCCACCAACCATTGCCGGGATACGCTGATGGCGGGCTTCACCACCATACGCGACCTTGGCACCGAAGGCGCCGGTTACGCCGACGTTGGCATCAAGCAAGCGATTGAAGAGGGCATCATCCCCGGCCCGCGCATGCTGGTAAGCACCAGGGCCATCATCGCCACGGGTAGCTACGCCCCCAAGGGTTTCGCTCCAGAATTTCGCGTGCCGCAGGGGGCGGAGGAGGCCGACGGCATCGACTCGCTCATCCGCATTGTCCGCGATCAAATTGTGCGCGGGGCCCAGTGGATCAAGTTTTACGCCGACTACCTTTGGGGGCCGGGCAAAGGTGCGCGGCCCACTTTCACCCAGGATGAAATGAACCGCATTGTGCAGGTGGCCAGCAATGCCCATGTCCCCGTGGTGGCCCACGCCACCACCAAGGAGGGCATGCGCATGGCGACCCTGGCCGGCGTCACCACCATCGAGCACGGCAACGGCGGCGAGGTGGAAGTCTTTCGGCTGATGGCCGAAAAGGGCGTCGCACTCTGCCCGACGCTGATGACCTCGCAGCAAAAAACCAAGAAAGGCGACGGCCCCGCCAAGGCGCCAACTGCCCGCAAGGTCGTCCTCCAGGAGGCCATGCAGTGCAACGTCACGATCATCAATGGCAGCGACGCTGGCGTCTTTACTCACGGCAATAACGGCCGCGAGATCGAACTGCTGGTCGATTGCGGCATGCCGCCGGCTAAAGCGCTGATGGCTGCAACTTCAGTGTGCGCCAAGGTGCTGCGCCTGCCGGATCGCGGCACGGTCGAAGCAGGCAAACTTGCTGACGTAATCGCCGTTGAGGGCGACCCGACCAAGGACATCACCGCGCTTAGGAAGGTGAGTTTCGTCATGAAGGGCGGCGTGATTTACCGCGAGGCCAAAAAGTAGTAGGCACACTCCGTGTGCCGTTAGCGTGTCAATGCAAAAAGGACGCCCAAGCTGCGGTCCGTGGGACAACACGAACAACCCTGCGGAAACCCGTGCTTGACCCCCTTACCAATTAGCCGCATAATGAACCTTGTGGACGCAGACAAATGCCGAGCCAAAGTCAGGCCAAAACTTATGCGACCCGCAGCCGCCAGCTATTTTGTTGCGCTGATCCTAACAAATATGCTCATTTGCGGGGCCTCCAGCCGAGAGATCGCCCAAAAGCCTGCAGAATTGACGAAAGAACGCGTTGAGTTCTTCGAAAAGCACATTCGCCCTGTTCTGGCCGAGCGCTGTTACGAGTGTCATTCGGCCAAGGCCCAAAAGGTCAAGGGAAAGCTGCTTCTCGATTCGCAGCCTGGCATCGCCAAAGGGGGCGAAAACGGCCCGATTCTTGTCCCCGGCGATGTTGAAAAAAGCCGGCTGATCCAGGCCATCCGCTGGACCGACCCTGACTTTGCCATGCCGCCGAAAGGAAAGCTGTCGCCGCAACAGATCGACAGATTTGAAGCAATGGGTCAAGATGGGCGCGCCTGACCCGCGCGCCGAGCCGGCAGCGGGTTTCGCCGAACAAAGCGACGACTCCCAACGTTGATGCCGGTCGCAAGTGGTGGGCGTTTCGGTCCGGTAATCCAGACTGCCGCTGCCGGCGGTAAAACAACAGGGATGGGCCACGAAAAAAATCGATTTCTTCGTGCTGCATGAACTCGAAGCCAAGCAGCTTTCTCCGTCGCCCCGCGCCGATCCACGCACTCTGATTCAACGCGCCTACCTCGACCTCACTGGTCTGCGGCCCAGCTTATGAACAAACCGAGGCCTTCGCCAAGGATCCTTCCGACAAAGCCTACGAACAAGTCATCGAGCAACTCCTCGCCTCGCCCCATTACGGCCAGCGCTGGGGCCGCTACTGGCTCGACGTCGCCCGCTACGGCGAAGACAACCCGACCTCCGAAGCCACCAATCGGCCCTATCCCTTATGCCTGGCGCTACCGCGATTGGGTCATTGACGCCTTCAACCGCGACTGTGCCGTACAACCAGTTCGTCGCGCTGCAGCTTGCCGCCGACTTGATCCCCAAAACGCCCCGCGGCGATCTCGCCGCCACCGGCTTTCTGGGCGCGGGGCCGATCTATCACAAGGACGGCCGCCTGTCCAAGGATGTCATCGAAAACCTCTACATGGATGATTGGGACGAGCGCGTTGACGTGGTCTCCCGCGGCGTGCTCGGGCTTACCGTTGCCTGTGCCCGCTGCCACGATCACAAGTTCGACCCGATCACCAGCCGCGATTACTACGCCCTGGCCGGCGTCTTTGCGTCCACTGTCGCCGCTCCCCGGCCCATCGCCGATGTTGACCCTGAGGTCGAAACACGCTTCATGGCCGCGGCCCAGCGTCTCTTCTACCTCAGCTACGTCGCCAATCTGATGCGCACTGAGCCTGGAACCCAACCGAAGGAAGCGCGGAAGAAGGTCGAACAATTCGTCAAAGACCTGGACAAAATCGAGACCGAGATCGCCGACCTTCGCGAAAGATATCCTGTTCTGCATGCTCACCTCGCCAAGCTGGACAAGCGGCCGGCGCCGTATGAAGCCGAGCGCCAAGCCTGCCGCGCCGGCGGCAAAACAGCAAAAAGGACGCGGTGGCAACGCTGCCACGGAGCCATTTTTTCACTCGGTGTTCGACGCCGGCTTATGGGTCGACGGAACCGACTCCGAGCTGACGATGCTCGACATCAAGCCCGGCAAAGCCCGCGATCTTCGCGTGCTGCCCGGCGGCAACGTCGCCAAACCCGGCGAACTTGTCCCGCGTGGGTTTCTGGCCGTCCTGACGAAGACAGACGGCGATCCTGCCTTTCACCACGGATCAGGCCGGCTGGAGCTGGCGGAAAAAATCTTCACCGACGCCGCTCCCCTGGCCGCGCGGGTCATCGTCAATCGCGTCTGGGGCTGGCATTTCGGCAAGCCGTTGGTCGACACACCAAGCGATTTCGGCACTCAAGGCGAGAAACCTTCGCACCCGCAATTGCTCGACGACCTGGCCGCACGCTTCATCGCCAACGGCTGGTCGCTCAAATGGCTGCACCGCGAGATCATGCTCTCCGCCGCCTATCAGCAGGCCAGCCGTCCGCGGCCCGACGCCGCCAAGATCGACCCTGCCAATCGGCTGCTCTGGCGGATGAACCCGCGCCGCCTCGACATCGAGGCCTATCGCGATTGCATCCTGCAAGCTTCCGGCAGTCTCGACACCAAGCTTGGTGGACCGTCAACGGACCTCGACCAAGCCGGCAACAAACGCCGCACGGTTTACGCCCGCATCAGCCGCGGCCGCGTCAGCGGCGTTCTTCAGCTCTACGGCTTTCCTGAAGCCACGATGCATAGCCCTGGCCGCGAAACCACCACGACGCCGCTTCAACAACTGTTTGTGATGAACAGCCCATTCATGCGTGACCAGGCCGCCGCGCTGGTTGCAGGCGTCTCGAAAGAGCCCGATGTCGATGCCAAACTGCGTGCCATGTACCATAAGGTACTGGCGCGCGATCCCAGCGAGCGCGAACTCGACCTCGCCGGCAACTACCTCGCCACCGGCACGATGACGAACTATGCCCAAGCACTGCTCTGCACCAATGAGGTAATCTTTTGGCCATGAACCAACCAATCTCGCGACGCGCAATGATCCGCTCGATGGGTGCCGGCCTGGGGTCGGTCGCGCTTTATGCCATGCTGGTTGATGAGCAAACGCGAGCAGCAACCGGTCAAACGCCCTTGGCCTCGCCCTCGCCCCATTTTGCCGCCAAGGCGAAACACAACATTGTCCTGTTCTTGCCCGGCGGCCCGTCGCAGCTCGACATGTTCGATCCCAAACCGGCGCTCGTGCGCTACGCCGGCCAGCGCCCCGATTCCGTCAACCTGCGCACCGAACGCACCACCGGCGGCCTGCTCCCGTCTCCCTTTACCTTCAAGAAACACGGCCGGGCCGGTCTGGAAATCAGCGAGCTTCTCCCCAACCTTGCCGCCATCGCCGACGATCTCTGCGTCGTCCGCTCGATGTACACCTTCAACCCCACCCACACGCCCGCCCGCAGCCTGTTTCATTCCGGAAACATCGCCGCCACTCGCCCCTCGATGGGATCCTGGATCTCCTACGGCCTGGGCACCGAAAACCAAAACCTGCCCGGCTTCGTCGTCCTTAACCCTGGCGGCGGCGGAGTCCCAGGCTTGCGCAGCGGCTTTCTGCCGACGCGCCATCAAGGCGTCTCCTTCGATGATTCCGTCACCGATCCCGAAAGAATGATCAGCAACTTGCGGAACCAGCAGCTTACTCCCGCGGCCCAGCGCCAGCAATTGGACCTCGTCCAGCAACTCAACCGCGACCACGAACGAGCCGTGGGCGGCGACGAATTTCTCGAAGCCCGCATTCAGGCCATGGAGACCGCGTTCCGCATGCAAACCGAAGCCGCCGACGCCTTCGATTTGCGCCGCGAGCCCGCGGCCGTGCGCGAGCAATACGGCAGGACGCCCTTCGCCAACGGCTGCATCCTCGCGCGCCGTCTCGTGGAGCGCGGCGTCCGCACCGTTCACGTCTACTATGGCCCCGGCCAACCCTGGGACGACCACAGCCGCATCAACCAGAACCTGCGCAACCGCTGCCCCGACATGGACCGCGCCTCCGCCGCCCTGATTCGCGACCTCAAACGCCGCGGCCTGCTCGGCGAAACCGCCGTCGTCTGGGGCGGCGAATTCGGCCGCACGCCCGTCTCCGAAAGCGGCGACGGCCGCGACCACAACCCCTACGGCTTCACCATGTTCATGGCCGGCGGCGGCTTCAAGGGCGGAGTCTGCCACGGCGCCACGGACGAATTCGGCTTCCGCGCCGTCGACAATCGCGTCTCCATCCACGACCTGCACGCCACGCTGCTGCACGTGCTTGGCATTGACCACGAACGGCTCACCTACCGCTATGCAGGACGCGATTTTCGGCTGACGGATGTGTATGGGGAAGTGGTTCATGACTTGCTGGTGTAATCGCATTGGGCGCTGGGCAAGGAGCATGCCATGAAGCTGAAAGTGCTAATCTTTGAGGCGGAGGAAGGAGGATACTGGGCCAAGGTGCCTGCAATTCCTGGTTGTGTCAGTCAGGGCGAAACCCTCGAAGAAGTCAAAGCAAACATTCTGGATGCGCTGGAAGCGTGTCTCGGAGTCCGCGAAGATATGGCAGGCCAGGCTAGCCCCTGAAAGTATTGCGTCGCCGCCAGCACAGGAAGCGAATATGAAAAACCACTCAAAGAAGCCCAAAACGCAAAAGTTCCCAACGGGGTGGAATGAGGAACGCGTACGCAAGGTGCTGGCGCATTACGAGAACCAGACCGAAGATGAAGCCGTCGCCGAAGATGAAGCCGAGGGGCAAACGGTAATGATTGTGCCAACTGACCAAGCACGCGCGATGGAGTTGCGGCGTGCCGGCACATGATGCGGACTATGGGGAGGTGGTGCGGCCCGGTTTCCTTGGGCGGTTATTTGGCCGGCGCCAAAATTGTCAAGGATGCGAACATCGCCGCGGCGGCGGCAAGTTTAGCTCAAGGGGCCCGAATCATCCGCAGGGATCCAAACGGCAACTGGATCGTGTACGAGATGCCGAACGGGGCACAGCAGGTTCGGTTTCGCGCAAGAGAGGCATGGCTCCCCAACGAACCAACTGTCACGCCGAACAACACGAACATCACTCTCGCGAGCGTGGATAGGGATGGTCGATTGGTTGTCCTTGAAGGCATACACCGAACTCGCGCCGTGGCGCGAGAAAGAGTTATGATTGGTACAAGTCGAGGTGGTGTGGAGCAGGCTCCGGGCTGGCGTGACTTTTCCTATGATCCCGCTGCGTTTCGCGACACGCCAAGCGCACGAGCCGTCTCGAGTGTGTTGGGAGGCGACCCCGATGCGCGGCTTGTCCCGGCCCAATGATGAACGGAGTTAAAAGGCATGGCACAAGCAACCTGGCATACCTTGAAATGTGATGCCCTGCGCTGGCGACGGCTGAAAAAGCCGGCTTAGCCCGGATTATTCATCACATTGAAACAAAAAGGCCTTCGGTCGCGTCTTAACTTGTGTTACGAGCAAGCTATAGAGCACGAACGGAGGCCTGCTGTGAGTATACAGACTGCTTGGCAAGCGACCTTTGATTTTTGGGGCGATTTGGACGTCGTTGTCGAGCCTTCCCAGGCGCAACTAACGTCCGACGCGGGCCTGTTGCCGCTACGCCAGTTCGATGAACAGATCGGGCTGACCCGACAGTTCGCCGCAGCTTTGGACGACCCCCGTTCCCCTGAGGATTGCGACCACTCGTTCCTGGAAATGGCACGCTCACGCATCTTCGGAATCCTTGCCGATTATGAAGATCAAAACGATCACGACAGTTTGCGCTACGATCCCGTGTTCAAGCTCATTGCCAACCGCTCGCCCGACGACGGTGCCTTGGCCAGTCAGCCAACCTTGTCACGGTTTGAAAACTCCGTCACCATCGCTTCGCTCAAGCGGCTCCGCGACGTGTTCATCGATCAGTTCATCGCCTCGTTTGCCACGCCGCCAAAGCATTCTGACCTTCGATATCGACGCCGTTGATGACCCAGCCCATGGCGAGCAACAACTGGTCCTCTTCCACGGTTATTTCGAACAGTATCAATATTTCCCCTCGTTCATCACCTGCGCCGACAACGATCAAACGGTGCTATTATCGCTACGCCCTGGCTCCGTGCATGCCGCCCTCGGCGCCGACGACGATCTGGAGTACCTGGTTCGTCGTCTCCGCCAAGTTTGGCCCGACGTTCGCATCCATGTGCGTGGTGATGCCGGCTGCGGCATGCCTTGGATGTATGCGGTCTGCGAACGGGTGAATGTCGACTATACCTTTGGCCTCGCCGCCAACAATGTTCTCAAAAAAGGCAGCGAATCTCTGCTTGAACAAGCCGAGGCTAATTTCAAGGTCACCAACCAGTCACAACGCCTGCTCGACGGGTTTTGGTATCAAGCAGGCTCTTGGCCGGCGCAACGTTGGGTGATCGTCAAAGCGGAGGCCAACGCCCAAGGCACCAATCGACGTTTCATCGTCACCAATCGCCCTGGCGCTCCCATCCTGCCGGAGGCCGCCTACGACGACTACGCGGGGCGCGGCGAAAGCGAGAACCGCAACAAGGAACTCAAGTGTGACTTGAAGATCGACCGCACTAGCGATCATCGCTTCGTGGCCAACTTCTTCCGCCTTTATCTGCACGCGGCAGCCAGCAACTTGCTGGTGCGCTTACGCCGGGAATTCGCATCGCCGCCATCTCCGCAGCCAACGCCACTCAATCCAGTCGACAACGAACCGCTACCGACCGAAGCGTTTGCCGATCCCCACCGCCGCCGTTATTTCAATCAGCGCCGTCAAGTCGATCCGCTTGGTGAAGGCCATCCCTGCACGTGGCGTAGCTTGCTGATCAAGGTGGCCGCCGAAGTCACCGTCAGCAGTCGCCGGATTTTAGTCCGCCTCAGCGCTGCCTGGCCCTACCTCGATTGGTACCGCCGGCTCGCCGAGTTCCTCACTTCAACGCCGCGCATCTCCAGTGCTTAGCCAACCGCCAGCTCGAAAAATCGCAACCCCCCGGCGTGGGGGTAAGGGGGCGCGATTCCTTGCGGTGGCGCAAATCCGAAAACTGCCCTTGCTTCATTTCCCTTAAGCATGCCCCTTGCTAATGTGGCTAAGGCGATGAATAATCCGGGTTAGGCAATTAAATGCCTTGTTGAGGCGATCGAAATAACAGGGCAATCGCAGGGCTTATCCCAAGAGACCGGATCCCTGTTGAACTACCTCGCTGACTTGTATCTTCAGGAGGGGCAACTCGCTCAAGCGGAGGCGGCAATTAGACAAGCCCTGCAAACCAACCTCAATCTTCCCGGTACCGAGCGCGGTTTGGCAGCGGATGACTTCATGATCCTCGCCAAGGTATTGAATAGTCAGGCTAGGCATACCGAAGCTTATGATGCGGGTTGCCAAGCGTTGGCGTTGTTTCAGAAGCAGTTAGGAACCCATGACCAGTTCATCGCTCAGATTGAAGAAATCGTGGAGGGACTCAAACACAAAGGTGCAAACGGATCGGGACTTGACTCGAAGCCAAACCGGGCCGAGCAAGGCGCTCCGGCAAACCGACCGGTGGACTGAGGGCTGCCTCGGTCAACTGGACCGAGTTGTTCGTCCCCGCCGGTTACAGTCCTCGTGCTGCATTAAGGCGTTCGCGGTGATTCCAACCTGCGGGGCAGGCTCCGAGGGGTCCGACATTTAGCCGCGGATCGTCGGTTTGCACCAATGCGAGCAGCCGACGACCCCAAAATGAATGCCGACGTGAGTTGTCCTGAATCGCGTCAAGCACGCACTTTGCGAATTCAGACTCTTGAACAACAAAATGATCAAAACGATAGAAGACCAAAGCCGTACCACCTACTTCGGGTATTTCAAGATCGCTCAGGCAATCGTTAAACGCCGCGATGTTGCGCCCGTAATAGCCGGGAAAACGCAAAACTTTACTGATAATATCGTGAAAATCACCCGCGGAATTCCAGTTGGAGCAGTCGAATTTGTGCACCACGTATTCGTGGCTTTCAAGCCACTCAACATCCTGGTCAAGAATCGAAAGCCGCCAATAAAGGCTGACAGCCCCATTCTGGAGTAGTCGCCAATCGAGACGATTGAAGTCGTCGCCCTGAAAAACTGCCATACCTGCCACACCCTAATCGCCGAACGATTGTCATCGAACGCCGTGAAAAGCTCGAATTGATTGCCACAATATGCTCGCAGTCAACCCAGCACATATTTCATGCGTTGTCGCGGGTCTGGCGAATGAGCTCCACAGCGATATTGGTCTCGCCGAACAACTTCCGATTTTCCTCACGAATGCGGTCCATGTGTTCGCAGGCTGCCTTGATCTTGTCGGGACGCCGAATGCCTTTGGCGATGTCATCGAAGGCTTCCCGCAATGCTGCCTTCAAATCGTCGGGAATGCTGCCGGGGACATCGTCGATGGTCTTCATACCTTTTCCACCTCCGCGCGCGCTTGGGCCGCCACGGGTCCCACGACAGTTCGCTGCCGTGGACCTTGCAGAAATGCATGTACATGCCCATGTAGACCACCGTTTGCGCGACCAGCCGGGGGGACCGCCACCAGGCCTTGGCCAGGCAAGCCCAAAAAAACTTGCGGGCGGCCGACGATAGTGTCCAGTAATGGCCGATCAGCCGCCGCAAGACTCCCAACCCGACGAGGTTCAGCGGCTCCGGCCGGAAACCCACGTCATGGAACCGCGACAGGTTCCCCAGCAGCCGGGATTTGAATGCCTCCGGCGCGTAGAGCCGCTGGTACAGAGCCATCTGCCCACGCTTTAGCTCCTCGCGGGTCATGTGCCGCGGGTGGAAGTTGGTGCCTCCCGCCGTGCCCAGATAGCGGGCGCGCTCGTCCCCGACCGCGTCCTGCTGCAGCAGCCGGCCCTCGTTCTCCAGACGCTGGAACAGCGGAGTCTTCGGCACCGCCATCAGGAAGTTGAGCATGGCAAAGGGAATCTGCGCCTTTTGAAGGAACTGGTACTGCTCCTCGAAGATGCTCGCATCGTCGTTGTCAAATCCGACGATCATGCCGGCCGAGATGAACAGGTTGTGCGCTTGAATCTTGTGCACCGCCTCCACAAGGTCGAGCTTTTCGTTCTGCGTTTTTTTGGTTTCCTGCAGGCTCTCCTTGCGGGGCGACTCGATGCCGATGAAAACCGAGATGAAGTTGGCGCCCTGGAGCAGCCCGAGCAGCTCGTCATCGCGGGCCATGTCGATGCTGCACTGCGTGTAAAAGGCCAGCGGCCGGCGCTGCCCGGCGTTCCAGGCCGCCAGGGCCCGCAACAACTCCTTGGCATAAGCGCGGTGGCCGACGAAGTTGTCGTCCGCGAAGAAGACATGCATGACCCCGCGGTCATGCCAGGCCTGCACCTCCGCGATCACCTGCTCGATCGGTTTGAAGCGCATCTTGCGTCCATACATCACAATGATGTCGCAGAACTCGCAGGTGAAGGGGCAACCTCGGGTGCACTGCACGATGCCGTGGGCATAGCTCCGGCGGAGCACGTCAAGCCGCGGCGGCGGCGAGTCGGGCAGGTGTATCTTCTCCGTTTCGAGGTAATGGTCGGCGTGCCGGCCTTCCAGGTATTCGCCCAAAAACCGAGGCCAGGTGTACTCGGCTTCCCCCTCAAAAAGCACGTCGCAATGCTGCCGGCAAACCTCCGGCAGCAGGTTCGCAATCGGTCCCCCCAACACGACCACCTTCCCCAGCGCCCGGAATTGGTCGGCGATATCAAAAACCCGCTTCATCTGGAGAATGTAGCCCGTGATGCAGACAATTTGGGCGTCGGAGGCGTAATCGACTTCCTCGCCCGCATTCTCGTCGCACAACTCCACCCGGAACTCCGCCGGCGTCAGGGCCGCCAGCGTGAGCAGGCCCAGCGGCGCGAAAACCGCCTGGAAGGGGGTCAGCTTGACGAAGTGCTCCATCCCCCAGTACGAGGGCGGAAACTTCGGTTGCACCATATAAATGCCGGGCGCTCTAACCAATCGCTGCGCAATCATGACGGTCCTCGCCGCAAGTAAATAGGATTGAGTCCACCACTTTATCACTCCCCCGGCTTCAAGTGCGTCTTCATGAAGTCCCGTTGAAGCTGCGTGTAGTGTGCCCCGCCGATGCCGTGGCGCGAGGTTGGATATAGCTGAATATCGAAAACCTTGTTTGCCTGCTGCAGAGCATGAGCCAGCATGATCGAGTTGTGCGGGTGCACATTGTCGTCCATAAGACCGTGGGCCAAGAGCAGCCGGCCCTGAATGTTCTTGGCGTTCTTGACGCAAGACGTGTCGTCGTAGCCCTTCTGGTTTTTTTGCGGCGTGAGCATGTAGCGCTCGGTGTAGATCGAATCGTAATTGCGCCAATCGGTCGGCGGCGCCCCAGCAATGCCCGCGGCGAACATCTTGCTGTGGGTCAGAGCAAAGGCAGCCATGAAACCGCCATAGCTGTGGCCGCTGATGCCGATGCGGGATGCATCGGCCCAGGGATTCTTGGTGAGCCATTTGACGGCGTCCTCGATGTCGGCCAATTCCTGCACGCCCAGTTGCTTGTAACAGGTCCAGGCGGATATGACTCCCTTGCCGCTGGCGCTGCGGGGATCGATGTGCATGATAATGTAGCCGGCGTTGGCATAGGCCTCATCGCCGCCCTTGCCGCCCTTGCCGCCGCCCTTGACCTGCGGCATGCTGGGACCGCCGTAGGTCTTCACCCACACGGGGTACATCTTGGTCGCGTCAAACTTGGCCGGCTTTTGCACGGTAGCCTCCATGAGGAAGCCGTCATGGGTAGGAATTTGTAAGCGTTTGAGCTCGCCTGCTTGATATTCCTCGCGGACGTAAACCGGATTGGTGTCCAGAACCCGCACCAATGTGCCGTCCAGCTTGTGGAGACGGACTTGGGGCGGCGTGTCCATGGGCCAGTGCGTGTCGATGAACATGTCGCCGGCCGGGCTGAATGACAATTCGTGATCGCCCTCGCCCTTCGTGACCTTCTCCAGCGCCGTGCCGTCGAGCTTGACGCGATAGGCGTTGGTGGAAAGCTGATTCTCCTTCGTGCCGGAGAAGTAAACAAAGCCTTCTTTTTCATCGACGCGTGCGATCGACTTCACGTCCCAATCGCCCTTGGTGACAATGTTAAGCTGCTTGCCATCTTTGCCATAATGGTAGATGTGCTTCCAGCCAGTGCGTTCGCTGAGATAAAGCAAGGAACCGTCCGCCAACCAGGTAGGCGTTGTCGGGTAATTGACCCAGGCGCCGGTGGTTTCCCGGAAGAGCTTCACCGGTTTACCGCCTTCGGTGCCCACGGTGCAGAAATCGAGCCAGGTCTGGCAGCGGTCCTGCACGCTGAACCACGCGGTTTTGCCGCCAGGCAGCCAGCCGGCGCGGGTGATGAGGATTTCCTCGGTGCCATAGTCGCTGAGGTCGACCCAATTCACATCACCGGTGTCGGCGGCGCCGATGGCGAATTTGATGTCGGGATTCGGATCGCCCGCATTTGGATAGCGGGCCACCTCCTGCGCTGGCTGAAAACGCGTAAAATCCTGGATTGTCGCCTTGGGCACGCGGGTGTCGTCGAGGCGGATGAAGGCCAGGTGCACTCCATCCGAGCTCCACCAGTAGTGCTTGCGGTTGCCTCTGCCGACAACCTCCTCCATGTAGACCCAATCGTTCTTGCCGTTGAAAATCGCGTCGCTGCCATCCTTGGTGAGGGCGTGTTCCTTTTTGCCCTCCACTTCCTCCGTGTACAGGTTGTTGCCGCGCACAAAAGCCTTGAACTTGCCGGACGGGCTAGTCGATTCCAGCTCGCGGCCGCCGGCCCCCTGCCCTCCCTTGCCTTTGCCTTTCTGGGCAACCACGGGAGCAAATTCGTCGTCCACCGGCGGCTTAAAAAATGGCCCCGCCAGAACGGCTTCGCTCAATGCCATCTCTTCGATCTGCGCGGCAGCCAATTGATGCGGCATGGAGCGGCCCGTCACGGCGTGGACCTTGAGCAACTGGCCGTCCTTATTTTGCAAAAAGTGCTCACCGTCAGGCAGCCAGGCCACGGCCACCGGCGTACCATTGAAATTGGGGATCGTGCCATTGTCCACCATTTCCGGCGTGAGCAGCTTCTTCGGACCAATATCCTCGGGCAAAGGCTTGACCTTGCCAAGCGTCATCGGCGTGGCGGTGGGTAGGCGCAGCACGGGGAAATCCTGGCCTTCCTTGAGCGCGGAGTCGAAGAAGTTCCAGGTCGTCAAACCGTCCTCGGATTGGGGCTCGAGGAGGAAACAGGCCAATGTGCCCAGTTTTTGATTAGTCTTGACCACCACCGTGCCGGCTTTGACCTTGCGGTTTTCCTTGCGAGAGGTGGCGTCCACAGACATCAGGCTGTGCATGCCGAATCCCTGGCCGCCTTTGCTGGCTTTGATCTTGTCGAGTTTATACACCTCCACATCCAGGTTGATGTCTTCACGAAGCTCCTCGACGGCGATGCCATGGCGCTGGAGATTCTCGACCACTTTGGGAAAACCGGCCGGCAGCAGATACGCGTAAGGCCGCGGCACCGTGAGGGTGGCCTCGGTCTTGTAGACCACATCGACAGTGTACTCAACGGATTTGGCGCCTTCCTCGAGTGTCCTGCCGCCTGTCAAGCCCAGCATGGTCGTTTTGCCGGGCAGGGGCGTGGACTTGTGACGGAGCGCAACCGTGGCTCCCGCTGGGGCGTTGGTGTTGAGCTTGTCCGCCTCGGCAAGCATTTTGGTGATCTTGTCCTTGTTGTCGGCGGTGAATTCGAAGCAAGCTTTGACGAATCCATACGAAGCCATCACCCGGTCCCGGAAAGGAGCGTAGTCATAGGATTCGCTCAGAATGCCGATGCGGTTGCGGAATCCTTGATAGTGGAAACCGTACCGCGGCTCGGCGGGTGTCGTGGTCCATGTGGTGTTCGCCTTGCCGAAATTGCCGTAATAGAACGATTTGTACTTCGTGGCGTTCTCCAGGCGTTTGCTGACGTCGGGCAGCATAACGTCACGGCCGAAATCGCGGATCAGCTCGTTGGACGGGTGACGCGGGCTGTCGTAGGTCAGCGTGTACTGATGATACGAACCGTCGGTTGTGTGGCAGTCGATGATGACCGCGGGATCCCATTCATTGAGGCAGCGGATCTGAGCTTGAACCTCGGGAGATTCCAGCTTGACGTAGTCGCGGTTGAGATCGAAATTCTGAGCGTTGTGGCGAATGCCGACCAGGGGCGGCCCGGCTTGTTTGCCGCGGTTGTTGCCAAACCTGTCGCCGCCGTCGGCGTTGAAATTGGGCAGGATCAGGATGATGAGGTCCTTGAGCAGCGGGTGCTTCTTGGCCATCGCCAAATCGCGAGCCAGGATCAGCAGCCCTTCCTTGCCGTCGACCTCGCCGGCATGGATGTTGCCGAAGGCGAACACCACCATCTTGCCCGATTTCCTGGCCTCTTCCGGCGTCGCCACCGGCGGATCGGCGATGATGAGCAGCGGCAATTTCCGCTTTTCGAGCGTCTCGCCCATGATCGTCATGCGGACCAGCGGCGACTGCTTGGCCAGTTCCTCGCACCACTGCACCATTTCCGCATGCGTCGAAGTCTTGGTGAAGTTGCTCTTTTCCGCCACGGTGGCCAGGCTGGGCGGCCCGAAAGGCCACACGCGCTGCATGGTGAACATCGCACTGAGAGCGAGGAAGGTTACGACGCCGAGAAATCGCAGTTTCATGGTCAGGTCCCGTTGTGCTCGAAGGTAACGTGGCGATGGGCGAACATTGGACCTGCTCAGTATCGCCGTTCCTGAGCTGATTGCAAGCAAAAAAAGGGGGAACAATGGCCAGGACAAATGGATTGTCGCATTGCACACACACGGTCAGTTTTCTTCCCAGCGGCCAATCGCGTGCAATGAATCCGACCTCGACGGGTCGAAGTTGGCAAATGCTGCTGGAATCAATGCCGTCGCTGACGGGCACGATCTCCACGCGGAACTCCAAAAAGTGTCACATAGAACCGGCCCGCCTGCAGGCATGTTGGCGCCAGCTCTCACGGCTGCCGCGTAACTGGATGTGCCGGCTTGCATTTTGAGCAATGTCTGAACTTTTCGGTGGACATTGGCCATGGCGCGGATAAGATTGGAACAGTTAATGCGTATACGTATTGTCTGGAGGCCGCAATGAACCACGGCCGCGAACTTCCCCGGCTCCTGCGTGCCGCTTACTTCGGGATGCACCGCGTCTCCGATGCCCATTTTGCCGCGCAGGGGCTTACCGCCGACCAATTTGTCCTTCTTGCTTGTTTGGCGGAACACGATGCAATCACCCAACAGGATTTGGCTCGCCGCGCCTCCTCTGATCCTAGCACGATCCGGGCCATGCTGGTCCTCTTGGAGGGCCGGGGCCTGGTGGCCCGCGAGCGGCACCCGGACGATAGCAGGGCGCGCTTGGTCACGCTGACGGCCAAGGGCCGGCGGTTGTTTCAACGGTTATGGGGGACGAGCGAACCGATACGCGTCCAGCTTTTGGCCGGATTTTCGGCAGACGAAACTGAATCGGTGATTGGTTTTCTGCGACGCCTGATCGAAAATATGGCCGCGGCAATGCGGGTAAGCCGGCCATTGGGGCAGGTCGACTCGCCGCGCGGCGGTTTCGAGAACGGCTTCGAGAATGGAAACTAGACCCTTTGCATTTTGGAAAGAGAGAACACCGTGCGATATGCAACATGGCTGATGGTCTGTGTCTTCCTTTTGGCGCCAGGTTACTCTGGCGCGGGTGGTCAGGACAAAGCGGGCGAGCAAGACAAAGCCAAAGTCCTCCCCCCCGCACCCAAGGATTTTGACACCAAGCGCGACGGCATCGAGCGCGGCAAGATGGAGACTGTGGAGTACGAATCCAAGGTCAGCGGCGGACAGCGCAAAATGGTCGTCTACACGCCGCCTGGTTATTCCAAGGCGAACAAATACCCAGTGCTCTACTTGCTGCACGGCATCGGCGGCGACCATAATGAGTGGCCCAAAGGCGGTGTCACCAACATCGTCATGGATAACCTCTATGCCGATAAGAAGGCGGTTCCCATGATCATCGTGATGCCCAATGGCCGCGCCTCGGGCGGCCCGGCCACCGGAGGCAAAGGCGGCAACGCCATGCAAGACTTCGGCGCGTTTGACCAGAATCTGCTCAAGGATGTAATTCCCTACATCGAAGCGAATTATTCAGTAAAGGCCGACCGTGAACATCGCGCGTTGGCCGGCTTGTCGATGGGCGGCGGCCAATCGCTCAATTTCGGGCTGAATAATCTCGACACCTTCGCCTGGGTCGGCGGGTTCTCCTCGGCCCCCAACACCAAGTCACCCGCCACGCTGATCAAGGATCACGCCGAAGCGGCCAAGAAACTGCGGCTGTTGTATGTGGCCTGCGGCGACAAGGATGGGCTATTCAAGATCAGCCAGGGCGTTCACAACATGTTGGAGGAGAAAAAGGTTCCCCACATCTGGAACGTCATTCCAGGCGGCCAACACGACTTCAAGGTGTGGAAAAACGACCTGTACCAATTCGCCCAGTTGGTGTTCCGCGACCCGGATCAACAGAAAAAAGCATCCGCGCCCGCACCTAAACCCGACGTGCAACCGGGAGAGGGCCAGCCCGCGTCAACCAACGTCAACAACTCCGCCTATCCGCGCATTCACGCTGATCTGCGCGTCACGTTTCAATTGAAAGCGCCCGATGCCCAAAAAATCGAGGTCACGGGCAATTTCGGCCTGGGCAAGGGTGGGCCGTGGAAAATGGAACGCGGTACTGACGGCGTTTGGACGGTGACCACGCCGCCGGTCATTCAAGGTTTCCACTACTACAACCTCTCGGTGGACGGCGTCAAAGTCAACGACCCCGCCAGCGAAACATTCTTCGGCACTGGCAGGCCAACGAGCGGAATCGAAATACCCGAAAAGGGCGTTGATTTTTATTACCCCAAGGATGTGCCCCACGGAGAAGTCCGCTCGCGCTGGTACAACTCCAAAGTGACGGGCCAATCGCGCCATGTCATGGTGTACACGCCTCCGGGCTACGACACGGATCTGCAAAAGCGCTATCCCGTCCTTTACCTGCAGCATGGGGCCGGCGAGGACGAAACCGGTTGGACCCGGCAAGGGCACGCGAACTTCATTCTGGACAACTTGATCGCGGCCGGCAAAGCCAAGCCGATGATTGTTGTCATGGAGAAAGGCTACGCCACGAAGGCAGGCGCTCCGGCCGAGCCGGCAGGAAAGGGAAAAGGCGGCCCCAGTGCCTTTGAAGATGTGGTGCTTAAAGACTTGATCCCCATGATCGATGGGGCGTATCGGACAATTGCCGACAGGGATCAACGGGCAATTGCCGGCCTGTCCATGGGCGCCGGGCAAGCCCTGCAAATCGGCCTGACCCACCTGGACACCTTTTCCGCGATTGGCGGATTTAGCGGGGGCGGCAAGGCCGCCGATCCGCAAACGGCTTTCGGCGGCGTCTTCGCCGATCCCGCCGCGTTCGACAAAAAGGTCAGCCTGCTTTTCCTTCATGCGGGCACAGCTGGCAGCGACGCAGGCGCTCACAAAAGCGCGGAAGGCCTTTACCAAACGCTGCAAAAAGCGGGCATCAAAAACGTGGTCTTTCGCGATGTCGATGGATTGGCCCATGAATGGCACACCTGGCGATACGCACTGTACGAGTTCGCGCCGCGCCTTTTCCAGCAAGCCGGCAAAAAAACGGACGAATCGCGGCCCGCATCCACCAACATCGGTGATGCCGCCTACCCGCGCATCCATGCCGACCTGCGCTTGACCTTTCAGCTCAAGGCCCCAGAGGCCAAATCGGTGAAGCTCCTGGGCGGGTCCAGCATATTCAAAGGCCCCTTTGACATGCAGCGCGGTGAGGGCGGCGTCTGGACGCTGACCACGCCGCCGGTCGTGCCGGGCTTCTATTATTACCATTTTGTGGTCGACGGCGTGGCTGTCAGCGATCCGGCCAGCGATTCGTTTTACGGCAATTTCCAAAAGTCCAGCGCCATCGAGGTGCCGGATAAAAAGGTGGATTTCTACGACAACAAGGACGTGCCTCACGGCGAGGTGCGCGAGCGTTGGTATCACTCCAAGGTCACCGGCCAGCCGCGGCACATCTACATTTACACACCGCCCGGCTACGATGCCGATCCGCAGAAACGTTACCCCGTTCTCTATTTGCAACACGGCTCCGGTGGGGACGAGCGGCAATGGAGCATCCAGGGCCGGATGAATTTCATCCTGGACAATTTGATCGCCGCCGTCAAAGCCAAGCCGATGATTGTGGTCATGGAAACGGGCTATGCGACCAGGGCCGGAACTGGGCCCGCCAAGACAGGAAAAGGCGGCAAGGATACCAGCGCCTTTGCGGATGTGGTCCTCAAGGATCTGATTCCCATGATCGACGCGACCTATCGCACCAGGTCTGACCGTGAACACCGCGCCATTGCGGGGCTGTCGATGGGCGCGGGACAGGCGTTGCAAATTGGGCTAGCGCACCTGGACACCTTCTCCGCCATTGGCGCCTTCAGCGGCGGGGGCGGCAAGGCCGATGTGAAAACGGCCTACAGCGGGGTCTTCGCTAATGCCGCTGAGTTCAACAAAAAGTGCCCTGTGTTCTACCTCCACGCCGGCACCGCGGAGACAGCTCAGCACCAGGGCGCCCTCACCTTCCACAATGCCCTGCAGAAAGCCGGCATCAACAGCGTCTTCGAAGAAGTTCAGGGCACGGCTCACGATTGGCAGACGTGGCGGTGGGCGTTTTATAGTTTCGCGCCGCGGCTATTTCAGCCAATGAGTAAATAAAAGGCCTCGGGTTGTTTGCCAGGCCAATCACACCACGATGTGCCGAAAAACAGGTCGTTTTTGATTTCTGGGCAAGGTAATTGGTGCCGTGTTGATGAAAACGGAGAATCCGCCGATGAGGAGATTGCTTCTGCTTCTGATCCCACTCGTCGCGTTTCCATTGTTCCTTGGGGCGCAGCAAGGTGAGCCAGGTTCCGAGGTTCAATTTCGACCGGATTCCAAAGTCCAGGTGGCCCAGATCAAGAGTCAAATCCGGAACGACTTCAAGGAGACCATCGCGCCCCTCTTCGCCAAATACTGCACCAGCTGCCACGGCGGTGCCAGCCCCAAGAACGACGTCAACCTGGAATTTGCCGATGATCGAGACGTCAAGCAGAGGTTGCTCAAGGATCGCAAGTTGTTCGAAGCGCGTTGCCGAGCGGATCCGTTTGGGCGAGATGCCGCCAGGCAAGCGAGCCAAACCCCAAGAGGCGGAGAAAAACGTTCTGCTGGCATGGATCGATCACGACGTCTTGCGCATTGATGCCGCCGGCCCGCATGATCCTGGAAAGGTGGCATGTGTTCGCCGTCTTACCAGAGTCGAGTACGCCAACACGGTACGCGATCTTTTCTATTTCAAGGAATTCAAGCCAGCCGACGATTTTCCGGCTGACGATAGCGGCTACGGTTTTGACAACATTGCCGATTTGCTGACGATTTCGCCCAATCTTCTCGAGCAGTATTTGAAAACGGCGGAACAAGTGATTGCACAACTCGATAGGACCGCCAAGCCAAGCCCCAATTGGGCTGAAAAAGACAAGACCTACTGGGAGCCGGACGATGGCGTGTTTCTGCCGATCAAAGACGTCAAGCTCCGGTTCAACAACAACCAGGATCGAGTGCGGCTGGTGCTGGAAACATTCTTGCCGCGCGCCTATCGCCGCCCTGTGACTCGTGAAGAAATTGAGCGGCTGATGGTCTTCGCCCGGATGTCGCTGGCCCAGGAGGGGGAGTCGTTCATCCGCCCCAAGTCCACTTATGCCCCGCTGCGCGCGGCCCTCTGTTCGCCATACTTCCTTTTCCGCATCGAGAAAAATCCGGCTGAGGGGATGGCCCCGATCACTGAAACCGAACTGGCGAGCCGTCTGTCCTATTTCCTGTGGAGCAGCTTGCCAGACGACGAGCTTTTCAAGCTGGCCAAGGAAAATCAGCTGCGTGCCAATCAAGAAGCGCAAGTCCGCCGCATGCTCAAGGACCCCAAGGCGCGGACCCTGACCGAGAACTTCGCCGAGCAATGGCTTTGCCTGAGCGCCCTCAAGCGCATTGCGCCCGATCCGAAATTGTTTCCAGGATTTGACGAGCCGCTGCGCCAGGACATGCGCGAGGAAACTGAGCGTTTTGTCGAGCACGTGTTCAAGGAAGATCGCAGCATCATGGAGTTTCTTGACGCGGATTACACGTTTCTCAATGAGCGCCTTGCCAAACATTACGGCATCGAAGGGGTGATGGGCGCCGAATTTCGCCGGGTCAAGTTGAATCGGCAGCAGCGTGGCGGCCTGATGACGCAAGGGAGCATTCTCACGCTGACCTCCACGCCGACGCGCACCTCGCCAGTGAAGCGCGGCATCTGGGTGCTGCAAACTTTGCTTAACAATCCTCCCTCTCCGCCACCGGCCGATGTGCCTCCACTCGAAACCGAAGGGGAGGCCGTCACCGGAACAGTGCGGCAGATCCTTGAAAAACATCGGGAAAATAGCCAATGTGCCGGCTGTCACAACAAAATTGATCCTTACGGGCTGGCCCTGGAAAACTATAATGCCATTGGTGTCTGGCGCGCTAAGGACGGTGGATCCGACATCGACAGTTCCGGTATTTTGCCCAACGGCAAGACTTTCAAAGACCTGGCTGAGTTTCGCGCGGTTCTGAACGCCAATCAAGCCGAATTTCGCAAGGCCCTGGTCGAAAAATTGCTGATTTACGCGCTAGGCCGCGGTTTGGAATATGCCGACAAGTACGCGGTACAAGACATCTGCTCCAAGGCTTCCACGCAACAAGACCGTTTTTCCAGCGTGATCCTGGCTATTATTGAAAGCGATCTTTTTCAAAAGCGCAAGGCGAAAGGAACATGAAATGAGATTTCGACCACTGTCGCGACGGACCGCTCTCAAAGGGATGGGAGTCTCGATCACGCTGCCGTTTCTGGAAGCGATGATGCCTCGGATTACCAGCGCCGGCACGGCGCAATCGGCCGCCAATTCCGTTCCCAGGCGGCTGGTCTTCGTTTACTTTCCCAACGGAGTGATAACCCAAGCTTGGAAGCCCACGGGGGAAGGACGAGACTTTCAGTTGGGACAGACGCTATCGGCGCTGGAGCGATTCAAATCCAACATGATCGTCTTCGCCAACCTTGCGGATGCCAATGCACGCGGAGGCGGGGCCCACGCCAGCACCATGCCTGCCTATCTTTCCGGTGTCTCGGTATTCCGAACGATGGGGAACGATATTCGTGCCGGAACCACCTGCGATCAAGTCATCGCCCAGCGAATCGGCAGTGCGACGCGGTTTCCGTCGCTCGAACTCGGCTGCGATTTCGGGCAACAAGACGGCTTCTGCGACACCGGTTATAGCTGTATCTATCAGACCAATCTATCGTGGCGCTCGCCCACGACTCCCGCTCCGAAGGAAGTGAACCCGCGGCTTGTATTCGATCGCTTGTTCGCCGGCCAATCAGCGAGCGAGACCTCGATAACGCAGCAACAGCGTGAGATGTTCAACCTGAGCATTCTTGATTTTGTTCGCGAGCAAGCAACCGAGATCAACGGTATTGTCAGCGCAGCCGATCGCCGCCGAATGGACGAATACTTGACGTCCATCCGGGACATTGAGCGCCGCATTCAGGCGCCGCCGGTCCGTCTGCCGGCCAACGTTGCGAACGGCATGCCGCGCCCGACACGCGTCCCGACGCTTTTCCGCGACCACTTCCGCCTCATGGCCGACATGCTCGTCGTGGCGCTGCAAACGAACATGACGCGCGTCGCCAGCCTGGTCCTGGGCACGGAAGGCACCCGCCGCTCCTATCCGGAGTTGGGGTTCACGGAAGAGCATCATGGTGTTTCCCATCATTCAGGCAATGCTGCGTTGAGAGAGAAATTCATCAAGATCAATGAACATCATGTCGGCGAATTGGCTTATTTGCTTGACCGCGTGTCGACGGTGCGGGAAGGAGATGGGTCGCTGCTGGACAATTGCATGATTGTCTACGGAAGCGGCATGGCCGACGGCAACGCACACGCCCACACCGACATCCCCACTCTCCTGTTTGGCAAAGGCGGCGGGACCATCGATCCGGGTCGCCACGTCGTTTGTCCGGCCAACACGCCCATATGCAACCTTTGGCTGTCGCTCATGGAGCGGATGGGCGTCCAGGCGGAACGCTTTGGCGATAGCACCGGCAAGCTGACACAATTGAAAGCGTAATCGGGGTTCTTCATGTACACGAAAGGTTCAACCATGGCGCTGCGCCTCCTCGCCTTGCTAATCGGGTTTGCCCTGATAATCTCCAGTGCCTTCGGCAGCTACACCAATATCAAAGGCGGCGACCGCTATCCGGGCATTATTCGCGCCGTCCCCAAGAAGAACATCCGCGTCTTCCTGCAAGACGGCAGCAACGATCTGGACAACCAGTTCGGCAATTGGTATCTCGCCAACAAGCAAATGGAAGCGGCGTTCAATTTCAAGAAATACGACTACCATGCTGTCTGGGGCGACGGCGGCCACACCGCCAAGCACGGCGGTTCCATTCTCCCCGACTCGATGCGCTGGCTCTGGCGCGACACGCCACCCGCAAAAGTCGAAGCGAAGCGAAATGAATGATTTATTGGTTCGCGTTTACAAGACTCTCCTTGCTAATTACATCTGCTGTTTGGGAGCTTTTCATGCATCGTCGATTTGCAACCTTGGGTTTCTTCTTTCTTGCCACGCTGCCCTTTGTCGCGTTGACCCTGGCCGATCAACCGGCGCAGCCGACCACGGCTCGGCAAGTGCCCAAGTCCGCTTACGATCGGCCATTCACCACACCCGAAATGACCGCCCTGCCCAAGGATGTCAAGCCATTTGACTACAAGGATGTTGGCAAGCAGATTCCCAATTACAAGGGCGGTAAAGGCGCCACCCTGACCCTGCAGCAGCTGCCCCTCCGGCCCGAAGAATCGATTAAGCACATGGTCGTTCCCAAGGGCTTCCATGTCGAGTTTGTGGTCGGCGATCCCGATATTCAGCGGCCGATCTTCACCGCCTGGGATGAGCAGGGCCGGCTTTGGATCGCGGAGTCTGAAGATTATCCCCACTCGATCCAAAACTCCGGCAACGGCAAGGGCCGTGATCGCATTGTCATTTGCGAGGACACCAAGGGCACCGGGCGGATGGACAAGTTCACTGTCTTTGCCGACAAGCTAAGCGTTCCCGCCGGGTTCACTTTTTCCAACGGCGGCGTCATCGTCTTCGAAGGCAAGAAAACCATTTTCCTCAAGGACACCACCGGCACCGGCAAGGCCGACTATCGCAAGGAAATGATGGGCACCTGGGGCCAGGGCGACACGCACGGCGGCGTCAGCAACATGCAATTCGGACTGGATAACTGGATCTGGGCCATGCAGGGTTACAATAATTCGACCGTGGTGGATGGCAGCGGCGCCAAGCATCAATTCCGCCAGGGCTTCTTCCGCTTCACGCCCGACGGCAACAAGCTGGAATTCATCCGGCCAACCAACAACAACACCTGGGGGCTCGGGTTCAGCGAGGAAGGCCTGGTCTTCGGCTCGACCGCCAACGGCAATCCCAGCGTTCATGTGCCGATTCCCAATCGCTACTACGAGTCGGTCCGAGGCTGGACCGTGAAGGGTTTGGACAAAAACGGCATCGCGGGCAATCCGAGATTCAAGCCTGTCACCGACAAGGTTCGCCAGGTCGATTACTTTGGCGCCTACACGGCCGCGGCGGGGCATGCGCTCTACACCGCCCGCACCTATCCCCAGGAATACTGGAACCGCACCGCGTTTGTGAACGAACCGACCGGGCACCTGGTCGGCACCTTCGTGCTGACGCGCGACGGCGCACAGTTCCGCTCCACCAATCCGTTCAATTTGCTGGCCTAGCGACGACGAATGGACCTCGCCCATTCGCTCCGAGGTGGGTCCTGACGGCAACGTCTGGGTCATCGACTGGTACAGCTACATCATCCAGCACAATCCGACCCCTCCAGGCTTCAAGACCGGTGTTGGCGCGGCCTACTCGACCGAGTTGCGGAGTTCGAATTATGGCCGCATTTATCGCGTGGTGCCCGACAGTTTTAAGGCGCCGTCCCAGCCGATGACGCTCAAGAACGCCACGCCGGAAAAGCTGGTGGCGACGCTGAAAAACGATAACCGGTTCTGGCGGTTGCACGCCCAGCGCTTGCTGGTAGAACGCGGCAAGCAAGATGTGGTGCCGGAATTGATCAAGCTAGCCCGCGACCACACTTTCGACGAGATCGGTCTCAATTGCGCCGCCATTCATGCCCTTTGGACCATGCACGGCCTGGGCGCCTTGATTAACGTCAATAGCGATGCGGCCGCCGCGGCATATTCCGCCCTGGGCCACCCGTCGCCGGGCGTCCGGCTCAACGCCGTCCAGGTTTTGCCCAAAGATGCGAAGTCGATCACGGCCATCATTGAGGCGGGTTTGCTCAATGATGTCGATGCCAATGTCCGCCTTGCCGCCATGCTCGCCATGGCCGATCAGCCTGCCCCGAAGACCAGCGCCGGCCAGGCCATCATCGACGCCCTGGCCAAGACCGATAACGCAAATGACAAGTTGATTACCGAGGCCGCCATCGCGGCCGCGGCCAATCACAGCGTCGAGTTTTTGACTGCCCTGGCCGACCAGAAAAAGCCCAATGACAAGACGCTGGCGGTTGCCCTTATCGTGGCCGACCATTACGCCAGGGGCCGGCCAGTTGATTCGATCCGAACAGTCATTGGCAAGCTGGCCGGTGCCGACCCCGTGGTGATCGACCCCGTGATTCGCGGCCTCGCCGCGGGTTGGCCGAAGGGCGGGCCGCCCGCGCTGGATGCCGATTTCGAAAGGGATCTCAGCCGCCTGGCTGCTCGCCTGCCACAATCCAGGCAAGCCGCGGTGGCCCAGCTGGCCGCCTCGTGGGGCAGCAAGGAATTTGGCAAGATTGTGGCTGAAGCGGCGACCAATTTGCTGGCCAAGGTGAAAAATGAAGCTGCCAATGGCGAGGAGCGCGTGGCCGCCGCCCGCGAGTTGCTCGAGACCGGCGCCAAGGACAAGAAAACCATTGACGCAATCCTCGAGCAAATCAATGCCCGCACCGCACCCGATATCAGCATCGGCTTTCTGCGAGCTCTGCAGGCCGGTGAAGCGCCGGAAATCGGCCAACGCGTTGCCGATCAGATCCTGGAACTGACGCCCGCCGTCCGCTCAGTCGGCCTGGGCGTGCTGCTGAGCCGCGCGGAATGGACCACGATCTTCTTGGACCGTGTCGAGAAAGGCAAACTCAAGTTTGGCGATCTTTCGCTCGATCAAAAGCAAGCTTTGGCCGGTCATCCCAACCCCAAGATCAGGATTCGCGCTGTGGCTTTGATGAAAACCCGCGATGCCCTGCCCAACGCCGAACGGCAAAAGGTGATCGACGGTTTGCTGGCGGTCAAAAACGCCAAGGGCGAGTCGGTCCTGCTGCATGACAAGGGCGACGCCGCGGCCGGCAAGGCGCGTGTTCAAGAACACCTGCAGCAAGTGCCATGTCCACAGCGGCGAAGGCACGCAAATCGGCCCGGATCTTACGGGCATGGCGGTCCATACCAAGGAGCACCTGCTCACCGAAATCATAGACCCAAGCCGCAGTGTCGAAGGTAACTTCAAGGCCTGGACTGTTGTCAAAACCAACGGCCAGGTGCTCAACGGCCTGCTGGCATCGGAATCGAAAACCACGGTCGAGCTTTATGACGCCGAGGGCAAGAAGCAGGTCATCCTCCGCCAGGACATTGACGAACTCAAGGAAACAAAAAAGTCGCTGATGCCCGACGGCTTCGAGACTCAGCTAAACCATAAGCAACTGACCGATCTGCTGGAGTTCCTGACCACGCGCGAATTCGGCAAATACCTGCCGATGCCGTTGGATCGGATTGCCAACATCGTCAGCACCAAGGGCATGTTCAACGCCGAAACCAGCCAGAATGAACGCATGGTGCTCACGGACTGGAAAACCAGGATGGTCGACGGCATTCCCTTTCAGATCATCGATCCTCAAGGGGACAAGCAGCCCAACATGGTGCTGCTCTACGGTCCGCAGGGATCCAAGGCACCGCCAGATGCCGAAATCGGTCAGTTTGCCGCTCAATGCTCCCGCCAAGGCGATCCACCTGCTCAGCGGTGTCAGCAGCAATGGCTTTCCAATTACGAAGGAAAAGTCGGTATCGATGATCGTCAAGCTGCATTACAAGGATGGCAGCGTGGAGGAGCACAAGCTCAGCAACGGCGAGCATTTCGCCGATTACAGCAAGCGCAACGACGTGCCCGGCTCCAAGTTTGCGTTCCTGTTTGACGGCAAACAGCAGGCTCGTTATTTGAGCATCCAGCCCAGGCGCACAGAGGTAATCGAGCGCATCGAGTTTGTCCAGGGCGGCGACACCACAGCCCCGTTCATCATCGCGTTGACGCTTGAATCGCGTGAATAAGGCTGCTTTTGCCCCAACGCCCATTGCGATTGCTGTCGCTCCTGTTCCATGGAGGTAAATGTTGTGAAAACGACTCTGGCATTGTTCTTTCTTTCAGCATCATTAATGGCCGCGTTCGCAACGAGCGCTGCTGCTAAAGATCCAGATCCGACCTTCTACATTTTCCTCTGCTTTGGACAGTCAAACATGGAGGGTTTTCCAGGAATTGAACAACAGGACAAGACGGCGGATGAACGCTTTCAGGTCTTGGCAGCGGTTGACTTTCCAAAACTGGGCAGAAAAAAGGGTAATTGGTACGCCGCTGTCGCTCCGTTGTGCCGAGGCTCTACGGGTTTGTGCCCTGCCGACTATTTCGGCAGAACCATGGTTGCTAACCTTCCGAAGAACATCAAAGTAGGTGTTGTCAATGTTTCCGTGGCCGGCTGCAAAATCGAACTGTTCGATAAAGCAAATTACCAGACGTATGCTTCCACGGTGGCACCGTGGATGACCAACATCATTAAGGAATACGGCGGCAATCCCTATGCGCATTTTGTCGAGATGGGAAAACTGGCTCAGAAAGACGGCGTCATCAAGGGGATTCTGTTGCATCAAGGAGAGTCGAACAATAATGACAAGCAATGGCCTGCGAAAGTGAAGGGGATTTACGACAATCTCATCAAAGACCTGGATCTCAAACCCGAATCAACACCTCTGCTCGCGGGGGAACTGGTAAATGCAGATCAGAAAGGCGCTTGTGCGAGCCATAATGCAATCATTGCGACCTTGCCGAAGACGATTCCCAATTCCCATGTCATTTCTTCGGCCGGTTGCACGTGTCGCCCGGACCGTTTGCATTTCACGGTGGCGGGCTACCGAGAGTTGGGGACGCGATATGGCGAGAAAATGCTTACGTTACTGGGTCATAAGGTCACCACGCCTAAATAGCCTGGTCGCACGGCTTAGCTTCTCTGTTGCGGACCGTAAGCGTCCAGACGCTCCTTGTCGAACCCGGCGATGACCTTGTAGCGCTGAGCAATCTCTTCCAATTCTTGCCGTGAAATCACATCCTCCAGCCGCTCAAAACCCTGGGGCGCCCGCTCATCGACAATGCACATTACAACTTCCGGGCCCAGCAGGCGATTGCTGTGCACGATCGCCGATGTGGGGCCAAGTCGCGCTTGCTCATATTTCCGCAAGGCTTCGGATACCGGGACATTCTCCCCCAGAGCGTTGGCCAGTGCTTCCGCGTCCAGGATGGCCTGCGAAGCACCGTTCGATCCGACCGGGTACATCGCGTGGGCTGCGTCGCCCAGCAGGGTGACCTGCCCGAAACTCCAGCGCGGGAGGGGATCGCGGTCCGACATCGGGAACTCAAACACCTCCGCGGCGCCGTCAATGACTGCCGGAATGTCCAGCGAGTCGAACCGCCATGGCGCGAACGCGGGAGCGAAGATGTTTTTGTCGACGCGGCGGTTCCAGTCGCGGCTCGTCAGTTCCGCCCCTTCGACTTTTCTTTCCGCTACCCAGTTGATCAGCGAGCGCCCGCGCCTGGCGGTCTGGGAGCAGATGGGGTAGGCGACAAACTTCTGCTCGGCGTGCCCGGCCATGATCATCGACCGGCCAGTCAGAAACGGCTCGGCTTCGGTCACGCCGCGCCAGAGCATCAGCCCCGAATAACGCGGCGGGCCTTCGTTCGGATAAAACTGGCGACGCAGACTCCGAGTGGATGCCGTCGGCGCCGATCAGAGCGTCAGCTCTTGCCCGTGCGACAACTGCGCCGGTGCGGCGGTTGACGAATGTGGCGCTTACCTGGTCGCGGTCTTCAAAGGCGGACAGGTGACAACCGGTGCGAACATGGGCATCGCCCAGGCGCTGTCTGGCCGCGGTCAGCAGGATCATTTGCAGCCGGCCGCGGTGAATGGAGTACTGCGGCCAGCGATACCCCGCGTCCTGGCCGCGCGGCTCCCGCCAAATCAGCCTGCCGAACTTGGAGTAATAGCTCAGCTCGGCCGTTGCGATGGCGGTCTCTTCCAATTGGGATTGAAGTCCCAGGCCGATCAGAACGCGGACGGCATGTGGCAGCAAGTTGATGCCGACACCCAGGGGCCGAATCTCCTGGGCGGATTCAAAGATAGTGGCGTCGATGCCAGCGCGGTGCAGGCACAAGCCCGCAACCAGTCCGCCGATGCCACCGCCAGCAATAAGCACCCGCATCGCACTGTCGCCCCCATAGTAGTAGCTGGCGGAAGCCTTGCCGATGTCGTTTGTGGATCCGCCCAGACAACGACCTTCGAAGCACGCGCGTGTCCGAAAGGCTGAGCAGGATTTCAGGGGACATTCTTCTGGACACCGCCTCGCCAGAGAGTATATTATGTGAATTTAGTACGTATAGCCAATAAGTTGAGGGACGCGATGATTGACGAGGCACATGCCCTGGCGATGGCGCTACGGAGCGCCTATCTGACCATGCACCGCAAAGCCGACACCTATTTCGCCAGGTACGGCGTTACCGCCGATCAATTTGTCCTCTTGCGGCTTCTGGCTGACGAGGGTTGCGTCACGCAGCAACGGTTGGTGGTACGTGCTTCGTCGGACCCCAATACGGTACGGGCCATGCTCCTGCTCTTGGAGGGTCGCGGTTTCGTCCGCCGCAAACAGCATCCGCTGGACGGCAGAGCGCGAAGCGTGAGTTTGACGAGTAAGGGCCGTAAGGTGTGCGAGCGGCTTCGTGCGGCTTGCGAGCCGTTCCTGGCTCAGGTGGTATCGGCTTACCAGGCCGGGGAAGTAGGAGTTCTTCTGGAATTGCTGGGACGCCTTCCCTCTGTCATGGCCGCACGCGATGGCCGCCAGGCGCGTTGTCAACCCCCAGCGATGGCCGAACGGCAATAACGCATGCTCAGTGCAATCTGCTGGGAGTAATCGGGAGTTTTGACGGCAATTCAAGTGTGGTTTCTTGTGGAGCGCCTGAGAGGTTGATCATGAAAACTTTGACGAAACACACGCTATTGCTGGCCTGGCTCGTCCTGGCGACAGCCGTGCCAGCATTGGCCGTGGGCCAGGACAATCAGAAACAAGACACGACCAGTGCCCCCAAAGGCCAGCGCGTCTTTGTGTGCGGGCACAGCCTCCATTGGTACATTCCGACGCCGCTCACAGAACTGGCCACGGCGGCAGGCATCAAAGACCACAAAATTGTGGGCACCCAGCAACTCGGCGCCTCCAAGACCCAGCAACACTGGGACCTGCCGGATGCCAAAAATCAGGCGAAACAGGCGCTCAAAAAAGGTGAGGTTGATGTCTTTACCATGTCCCCCATCCAGTTTCCCGACCAGGGCATCGAGAACTTTGTCAAGCTCGGACTGGAACACAACCCTAACATGCGCTTCACCGCGCAAATCTCCTGGGGCGGAGGTGACATCGATAACCAGGACTTTCCCAAAGGCGTGTTCGACAAGGTGGACCGGAACAAGACTCCTGAGACCCTGAAGAAGTTGTTCGAGCGCAACATCAAGGCTGCAGAGGCACAAGCTGACGACATCAACAAGAAGCATGGCAAGGGCAAGAAAATCTTGTTGTTGGTGCCCAGCGCCCAGGCGAGCGTCGCGCTCAGGACCAGGATTTATAACAAGGAACTTCCCAGCCTGACCAAGCAAGACGAACTATTCAAGGATACGATGCACCATCCCACGCCGCCACTGGAGGCGGTCAACACCTATTTGCACTATGCCGTTATTTACGGCCGCAGCCCTGTGGGTTTGCCCATGCCCACGCTCCTGAAAAACGCCAAGAACGCCAAATGGGACGACGCATTCAACCGCTCCCTGCAGGACCTGGCGTGGGCGACGGTGACTGAGTTTCCTTACAGCGGCGTCACAGCACCTGCGAAAGCAAAGTGAGAAACGATCCGTAAAGTGATACTGCATTTGCGGGTGGAGGGGTTGTAACAGCAATAATAGGCGGATAATAAATGTGCCCTTCTCCCTTGTGGCTGTAGAAGGGTCGAGTCGTTCACGCTACTCCCAACCCTAGTTGCGCTGCAAGGAGATTCGATAATGCGGTCATGTGTCGTTGTCCTGCTGGTAATTGCTTCGCCTTCCGTGCTGTCTGCTCAAGGAGTGCAAAGCACTTCCTCCGATTGGAAATTGGAAGTGATGGCCGAGTATCCTACGGTCAAGTATTGCTCAGTCGTGTGCTGCGCTCCCGATGGCCGCATTTTTCTCGCTGAAGACCCGATGGACCAAATTGGGCCTCCTGACAAGCCCGGCGACCGCATCTTATGCCGGCAACTTGACGGCACCTGGACGGTGTTCGCCGACCAACTCTATGCCGTCTTCGGACTCCAATACCTCGACGGCAAGCTTCTCGTGCATCATTGTCCAAAGCTAAGCGTCTTTGACGACGGCGGTACCGTCGGCAAGAACCGCGTGGACCTCATCGAATGCACCAATCCCAAACCGTGGGCAGGCATGAATGACCACATTCCTTCCGGCATCCGCCTGGGGATGGATGGCTGGATCTACATGAGCACTGGGGACAAGGGAATTTACGGTGCCGTCGGTCGCGACGGCAGCAAGGCCGAGCTTCACGGCGGCGGCATTATGCGTTTCCGCCCCGATGGCACGCAGCTGCAAATCTATTCCACCGGCACGCGCAATCATCTTGAAGTGGCCATCAATGCCGAGGATGAGAAATTCACCTACGACAATACCGATGACGGCGTGGGTTGGGACACGCGTTTCACGCACATGGTGGACGGCGGCTACTATGGCTACCCTTACGATTACCGGAAGCGCAAGCCGTTCACGCTGTGGATGATTGCCGACTTTGGCGGCGGTTCGCCCACCGGCGGCATTGCCTATAACGAAGACGCCCTTCCCGAAGCCTATCGCGGCAATCTCTTCATGCTTGAATGGGGCAAGGGTCAGCTGATTCGTTTCGCGGTGGAGCGTCAAGGCGCCAGCTACCGCATCAAGCAACGCGACGTCATCGTCAACAGGGTCAAAGGCGGCAAGGAATTCAGGCCCGTGGGCGTCACCATCTCGCCCGATGGCATGAGCTTTTATGTGGCAGACTGGAACTTTAACGGCTGGTCAAATCGCAAAGGACCGCCTGTCGGCCGCCTGATCAAGGTGAGCTATACCGGTAAGAGTCAGGCCGCGCCGAAGCCGGATTGGCTCGTGGCCGCGGCGATGGGTCGGCCTTTCAAAGCGACCAATGAGCAGCTCATCGAAGCGCTGAGCCATCCCGCTCAGAGCGTGCGCCTTGTGGCGATGCGGCGCCTGGCCGACCGCGGCGCGGAGATCGTGCCGCTGTTGGTAAAGGTTTTGCAAGACAAAACCAAACCGCCCGAGGCACGCTGGAGCGTTATCTGGACTTTGGATCGGATTGATGGCGGCAAGGCCGGACGTGAGGCGGTCATCGCGGCTTTGGACGATGCCGACCTCTCCGTGAGCCGGCAAGCCGCCCGCCAATTGGGCGAGAAAGCTGTTCGGGGAGCGGTGCCGAGTCTTGTGAAGCTAATGAGCCACCCTGACCGCTCCGTGCGATTCCAGGCCGCCACCGCGCTGGGCCGCATTGGCGACGTACAGGGTGTCGCGGCACTGCTGCCAGCGCTGGACGAGCCCGATCTGTTCGCCCGCTATGCATCCTTTACTGCTCTCAATCGCATTGGACGAAGCGAACCCAAGGCATGGCCCGCAATCACAGCGGGGCTGGATTCGGACAAGGCCGCCATTCGCGAGGCAACGCTATTTGCCTTCCGCGAGACCTACGAGGTGTCCGCCGTGGAGGCCCTGGCAGCTTATGCCGCCAATGCGCAGAAGCCTGCGGTCGAGCGCAAGGCCGTTGTAAAACTGCTCGCCGATCTCGATCTCGAGGCGCCGCCCTGGAATGGGAAATGGTGGAACATCAAGCCGGCCTTATCCGCGCCGCCGGCCCATACTGTCAGCTGGCCAGGAACCGCCAAGGTGCAAAATGCGCTACGGACAGGCTTGCGTGATCCCGATGCCCCGGTGCGACAAGGCGCCGCCGAGGCGATGGTGGCAAGCAACGATCCCGTATTGACCATCGCCTTGCTGAATCACGTTCCCAAAGAAATCGACGCCCAAACTCGCCGGAACATGCTGGGAATCCTGGCGGCGGTCAAAAAGCCCAATGCGGAGTTCACCAAGGCTGGCAACGGGCTTGCCGCCGAGGTGCTGAGCGACCCGAAGATGGATCCTCAGTTCGTCGTGCAGGCCTTGGCTTTCGCGGTCAACTTGCCCTCGATCACCCCGGAGTTGACCGACGCTCTTATGAAACGTGCCAATTCCAACCTTCCGCCGCCGCAGCTGGTCACGCTGCTGGAAACGCTGGGCAAGGCCAAATCGGCTGATGTCACCTCGGCCATTGCAGCCCAATTGAAGCACGCTGACGAGGGAGTTCGCGCTGTGAGCGTGCGACTTTTGACCAATCGAGCGGAGACATCGGTCGGTGAGGCTTTAATCGGCGCCTTGCAGGATAAATCTCTCGCAGTCCGCAAAGAGGCGGTGACAGCCCTTACGACGCGCAAAGAAAAAGCGGCCGTGCCCGCCCTGCTGGAGCGTATGGCAGACGCGGAGCTTCGTTTCGATATCATTATCGCGCTGGCACAGACCCCCGATATTCGCGCTTTGTCCGCTTATCTGGAGGGGTTAAGTGGAAAGAACGTCAACCAGCGCGCAGCCTGTCTCAAGGCGATGACGGCCCTGAAAAAGGAGGCGCTGCCGGCCCTCGAAACACGCCTGGCCGAGAAACCGCCGCTACCGGCCGATGTGATTGTCCAGCTGCAAAAGATCTACGCCAACGACGCTGCCGCTGCCAAGAGCCGCCTGTTCTCGATGGAGGTCAACGCGTTGGCGCTGGAAGAATACGCAGCCGCGGTCGCGCAGTTGAAGGGCAATGCCGAGCGTGGCCACAAAATCTTCTTTGACCCCAAGGGGGCGGCTTGCAGCAAGTGCCACACCGTCCACAAGGAAGGCGGCGATGTGGGTCCCGACCTCAGCAGTATTGGTTCCAAGTATAACCGCGTCCAGCTGATCGACGAAGTCCTGTATCCTTCCAAAAACATTTTGGATGGGTACGAGTCAATCGCAGTAGAGCTGACAACAGGCCGCATTCTGGTCGGCATCATTCGCGGGGAAACAGCCGAAGAACTGACCCTGATTGATGCTACCGGGGCCAAACAAGTTATCAAGCAGAGTGACGTGGACAGCAAAAAGAGGACCGGCAAGTCGGTGATGCCCGACGGCCTGCAGGGCGGCCTGACGCCCGCTGATTTTACCGACCTGATCAGTTACCTGGAAACTCTGCGCGACAAAGGGCCCGAACTTCCTAAGAAGACAACAAGTATGGTACCCAGCGTTGGATCAGGATGGCTATCCCTTTCCGTTCCAGTTTCCACTAAAATGGCACAGGCACCCAACTGGAGACACCCGACATGCGCGAGGCCATCACGTCCGCCGGCGACCTGCTCACCACGGTCCTTCTGCAGCAGAATCAAGTGAAATACTCGTTTTTCTACAACGATGATCCCGCCAGCGAGCAGATGCTCATCGACGCTCACGTGACGGCGATGGACCCGGAAGACGGCGATCTCGAGCCGGATGTCTGGCTGATTGAGATGGCGGTCCGACAGTTGGAGGAAGCCGAGTTGGTCACCACCAAGGAGCTAGACGAAAAGCTGCTCGACGACGAGCCGGATTACCTGATCACGCTCACCCCGAAGGGCAAGGCTTTCTTGAAGGCCGGCAAGAAATTCGAGTTTCGAGACGATGCGCCATGAAAGCAAGGCCCGTCAACGACAAAACCCCGCTGACAACTCCTGTCAGCGGGATTCCTCGAATGGGCGCTACTGGACTTGAACCAGTGACCCCCAGCGTGTCGAGCTGGTGCTCTAGCCAACTGAGCTAAGCGCCCCTTCCCCTGGCTCTGTAGCTTACAATCCCCAGCCTTCACCGTCAAGGCAGTTGGGCCTGGCCGTGGGAGTGCAGGACCCCCTTTGCGCGGCAAGGTGGAGTTTGTAGGATGGCAGCTGGAAATTCGCCTTGCCTAAGTGTTCTAACTTCAAGGATGGGCTTGTCATGGGTTCAAGGAAGCTAACCGCCGAGGATTTGGAACAGATCACGAAACTCGCGAAGAACTGGGGAAAAATTGTCGTGCGACAGGCCTTCGGTGACGACGGGCCTGGGCTGGATGTCGATTTGAGCCAGATGGAAGACGTGGCCGTGGCCGCCGCCCGCGGGCTGACGGCAGGAACTCTCGAAGAGGCGACCTCTCAGCAAGGCCGGCTGCTGGGCGCCGAGCAGGCCTGTCCTCAATGTGGTCATCTCTGTGGCGTCACTTTGCAGGAGCGGTCTGTGGTGGTGCGCGGCGGCACCTTTGAGCAGCAAGAACCCATGTGCTATTGCCCGACTTGTCGTCGGGCTTTTTTTCCCTCAACGTCTGCTGCTGAAGATCGGTGTTAACGGTTATAGTCCGGCGATTCTGCACAAGATCGTAGCAGCGGCCGCCCAAGTAAAATCGCACGAATTAGCGGCAGCGGTTCTCAAGCTGGTGGGTGAATTCTCGATCAGCGGCCGGCACATCAATCGTTTGACCGAGGAAATCGGCACGGAGATGGCGGCGCAGCGCGATCAGGCCACGCAAGACTACGTGCATCATCGGCGGCAGCCGTCGACCGAGCCAGCGCCGCAACTGGTCTCGATCTCGCTGGATGGTGGGCGTCTCAATACGCGGGCCACGGGCCAAGGCGTGGGCGTGCATCAGCAGCAATGGAAAGAAGACAAGGTCGCGTGCTTGCTGACGCTCAAGGGAGAAACGTTCGCCGAAGATCCACACCCCCAGCCGCCTAAGTGTTTTTTGGATGCGCCGACGGTGGATAAGCTGGTGCGGGACATGCAAGCGCACCACGGCCCGCGTCAGGAAAATGAGTTGCCGCAGTTGGCGGAACTGAGTCTGGGAAGGGAAACGATCCAGCCTACCACGCCATCTGCGGCTGAAGAGGACGCCGAGCCGGAGCAACCGGCGTGGCCTCCCAAACGCACCAAGGCGGCACGCACCTGTGTGGCAACGATGCAGGAGAGCGCCGAGTTCGGCAAGATGGTGGCGGCAGAAGCGTACCGGCGCAATTTCCAAGAGCGCGCGCGGCGCGTTATTGGGCGATGGCGGAGCGTGGATCTGGACGCTGCACCGCAAGTGGTTCTCCTGGATGACGCCTGTCGCCGACTTCGTGCATCCGTTGACTTACTTGTACGTGACGGCGACGGTGCTGGCGGCAAGTGTGTCTGAGCGTTGGCAGTTGTATGTCGCGTGGCTAACCCAGTGCTGGCAAGGGCGGGTGCAAGAGGTGATGGCTGAACTCGAAACCCGTTTCGAGGCCTTGGGACCCTATTCGGGCACGGGTCCGCCGCCGGCTACGGATCCTCGCGAAGCGTTGCGGCGAACCATCACGTATTTGCGAAACAACCACGAACGCATGAACTATGCGGAATACCGCCGGCAGGGTCTGCCGGTGACGTCAGAGCGCCGTCGAGTCGCTCATCAAGGAATTCAACTATCGGGTAAAGGGGACAGAGAAATTCTGGGACAATCCGGAGGGTGCCGAGGCGATCCTCCAAGTGCGCGCGGCCGTGCTCAGTGACGACAACCGCCTGGCCACGCACATCCACGCCCGGCCAGGCAGCGCTTTCCGCCGCCATAGGAAGCCGGCGACTGGGCAAGCTGCGTAAAATGCTAGATTCGCAAAGGGCGTCTTACACTCGCACGGCGGGAGTGCAGGACCCCCTTTGCGCGGCAAAGTGGAGTTTGTAGGATGGCAGCTGGAAATTCGCCTTGCCTAATCGTGCTAACTTCAAGGATGGGCTTGTCATGGGTTCAAGGAAGCTAACCGCCGAGGATTTGGAACAGATCACGAAACTCGCGAAGAACTGGGGAAAAATTGTCGTGCGACAGGCCTTCGGTGACGACGGGCCTGGGCTGGATGTCGATTTGAGTCAGATGGAAGACGTGGCCGTGGCCGCCGCCCGCGGGTTGACGGCGGGAGCTCTCGAAGAGGCGACCTCTCAGCAAGGCCGGCTGCTCGGGCGCCGAGCAGGCCTGTCCTCAATGTGGTCATCTCTGTGGCGTCACTTTGCAGGAGCGGTCTGTGGTGGTGCGCGGCGGCACCTTTGAGCAGCAAGAACCCATGTGCTATTGCCCGACTTGTCGTCGGGCTTTTTTTCCCTCAACGTCTGCTGCTGAAGATCGGTGTTAACGGTTATAGTCCGGCGATTCTGCACAAGATCGTAGCAGCGGCCGCCCAAGTAAAATCGCACGAATTAGCGGCAGCGGTTCTCAAGCTGGTGGGTGAATTCTCGATCAGCGGCCGGCACATCAATCGTTTGACCGAGGAAATCGGCACGGAGATGGCGGCGCAGCGCGATCAGGCCACGCAAGACTACGTGCATCATCGGCGGCAGCCGTCGACCGAGCCAGCGCCGCAACTGGTCTCGATCTCGCTGGATGGTGGGCGTCTCAATACGCGGGCCACGGGCCAAGGCGTGGGCGTGCATCAGCAGCAATGGAAAGAAGACAAGGTCGCGTGCTTGCTGACGCTCAAGGGAGAAACGTTCGCCGAAGATCCACACCCCCAGCCGCCTAAGTGTTTTTTGGATGCGCCGACGGTGGATAAGCTGGTGCGGGACATGCAAGCGCACCACGGCCCGCGTCAGGAAAATGAGTTGCCGCAGTTGGCGGAACTGAGTCTGGGAAGGGAAACGATCCAGCCTACCACGCCATCTGCGGCTGAAGAGGACGCCGAGCCGGAGCAACCGGCGTGGCCTCCCAAACGCACCAAGGCGGCACGCACCTGTGTGGCAACGATGCAGGAGAGCGCCGAGTTCGGCAAGATGGTGGCGGCAGAAGCGTACCGGCGCAATTTCCAAGAGGCGCCGCGCGGCGCGTTATTGGGCGATGGCGGAGCGTGGATCTGGACGCTGCACCGCAAGTGGTTCTCCTGGATGACGCCTGTCGCCGACTTCGTGCATCCGTTGACTTACTTGTACGTGACGGCGACGGTGCTGGCGGCAAGTGTGTCTGAGCGTTGGCAGTTGTATGTCGCGTGGCTAACCCAGTGCTGGCAAGGGCGGGTGCAAGAGGTGATGGCTGAACTCGAAACCCGTTTCGAGGCCTTGGGACCCTATTCGGGCACGGGTCCGCCGCCGGCTACGGATCCTCGCGAAGCGTTGCGGCGAACCATCACGTATTTGCGAAACAACCACGAACGCATGAACTATGCGGAATACCGCCGGCAGGGTCTGCCGGTGACGTCGAGCGCCGTCGAGTCGCTCATCAAGGAATTCAACTATCGGGTAAAGGGGACAGAGAAATTCTGGGACAATCCGGAGGGTGCCGAGGCGATCCTCCAAGTGCGCGCGGCCGTGCTCAGTGACGACAACCGCCTGGCCACGCACATCCACGCCCGGCCAGGCAGCGCTTTCCGCCGCCATAGGAAGCCGGCGACTGGGCAAGCTGCGTAAAATGCTAGATTCGCAAAGGGCGTCTTACACTCTGGCCGTGGTCAGCGGCTTTTGTCCTTTTGCGGCAGAGCGGCGTCGATGGCCTCCTTTTCCAGGGCCTCGAAGGATTTGACGCCGGTCACTTCGCTGGCCGACACCCTGCGAATGTCGTCCCGCGTGATGATGCCCAAACTCAATTCGCCGCCAAGACCGATTTCGGCCTGGACAATCAGCAGGTTCGGCGACTTTACGCTCTTCGCTTCCGATGTCAGAATGCCCACGGCGGGCAACACCATTTCGGCGCGTTTGCCGGTGCCACCCATGTGAAAAATGGCCTTGCCAGCCGTGACGTCCTCGACCGTGGCCGGGCGATCCAACGGTTGAATGTCCGGCAGGTAGGCCGCGGACCAACCCGGCAGCCCCAGGATGTTACGCTCCCGGGCGTTGACCTGCCGGAAATTGCCCGCGAAACGATCGAGGGTGGTCTTGATCGTGCTGAGCCGGACTTCCGAATCTTTCAGCAGAGGATGATAACGTGGTACGCCAATAACCAAATCGGCAAGCTTCTCCGCCGCGGCGTCACAGAATCGCTCCAGGGCCTTGGGGCGGCGAACCGCGGGGTCGGTCAAAAATGCCGGCATCACCACGACGCTCACCGATTTCTGCTCCCTGCGGATAATGCGGGCCTTTTCCACCGTGAAGGTCGCGCCGGTGAACGACGAGTCGTTGACGGCCGAACGCAAGATCTGCAGGCAAAAAGGATGGGCGAACCAGACCTGGTCTTCGAGTTTAGCGGGATTCGAGGAAAGCACATGGTGGGCCGCCATGTTGTGCAACGGATGCCTGTCGTCGCCAAGCGCGGCCAGCGCGGCATCGGCCTGGAGCGTGCTCGCGTTCAGAAAACAAACGATGAAGGCTTTCAGGTCACGACCCGACGCCTTGATCTTGCCGACTCGGAATTCTTCGACAAGCGCGGCAAACGGCTTGGTGTCGCCAAGGTAATAGGCGGCTTCCGACCATTGCAGGCGTGTGCGGAGCGACTTGGCCGACGCGGCCGCATTGGTCAGCTCCCCGGCGATGCGTTTGTCAGCCAATTCGACAAGGGCCGCCACGTAAACCACCTCAATGGCGCGGCGGACCTTATCGGCGTCTTCGTCGGGGTGAAGGAAGTCGTGCAATGCCAGCTCGCCCTTCATGGCATTGACGATTGCTTTGGCGACGGTCGGGTCGGTGAACTTGGCAACGACGGGATTCTGCTTGACGGTCGTGGGCGGCAGGTCGCCGAATAGGTCCGGCTTGACGTTTTTTTCCACGACCTGGACTGGTTTTATCATGGCCAGGTTTACCGCCGCCTCGCGTTTGTCGGCAAAGGCCCATTGTTTTTCCTGGAAGCTCGCCGCCGGCAAATCGGCGGTGAGCACCTTCATCATGCGTTCGTCGAACGGCAGCGCGCCATATTTTCTCCAGTAAACGCGCAGCGCCTGGCGATGGCAATCGCTTCCTCGGCGCCGCGAGCAGTGAAGTTGTCGCTGGTTGAGGTGGGATCGAAAAGTCGCTTCTGCGTGATATGGGCCAGGGCCGTCAGCGCGGCTTCGCGAACGCTCAGGACGGTGCGATGGCGAGCGTAATCGCGAAAAAACTGGACGCTGCGGGTGAGACGCTCATCCTTCTCCAGCGTGTCAATGAGCGCGGGCACGGCGGGGTCGCCGACGCGGATTAGCTCCTGGACCCGGCGATCCAAGGTCAGATTCGGCCAACCTGGCTGGCCTTGCTGGCGGGTGTCGACTTCGTCCAGGGTGTCGATCAGGAAGGCCGTTTTTTTGGCGGCGTTCCACTTGTCAAAATCGTCGGGCCACTTGTCGGCAGGCTCCTTGCCGAAGGTGCCCTTTTCTTGGCGGCGTTTCAGCTCCTTGACCACCTGGGCGGTTTGCTTAAAGTCCGTAATTTTGGCGGCTTCCTCGGCGTACAGCCGCAACAGGCGTTCGCCGTGGGCCAGTGCTTCCTCGTCGGCCCGGACCATGTAGGCGTGGACCATGGGCGCGAACGCACACCAGGCCAAATCCTTGCGCAAGACCTCGCGCGGGTCCTCCTCGCCGTTGCCGGCGACCGCGAGGGCCTGGGCAGCCAGCTTTTCCTCGCCGAGGCGATAGAGCCAGGCCGCCAAGGCGAGGTCGTTATCCGGCACAACGCCCACCGCCATTTGCTGCATATTGCGGAAAAGCTCTGCCGAGCTCGTAAAGTCTTTTTTGTCGCCCTGGGGCGTGTAACGGGTTTTGCAAATCGCCACCAAATCGATCTGCTTCATCTCCTTGGCAGGCGGCGCGGGGATGGAAGCGCCGTCCGTGAAATAAACGCGGCCCGGCTCGCCATCCTTGCCAGGGACGAACCAACCAGCGGCCTGGATCTGCTCCGATGTGCCCCAGATCGTGCGGACCGGCAACTTGACACTGACGCGCTGGGCTCCTTTGGGGTCGAAAAGGAAGTCCTTCATGAGGCTATCGAGAAACTTCTTGCCTTCAGCGCTGAGACCCAGGTTTTGTTCCACACCGACGGACGGGGGCACGGCAAAGGCAGGCAGCAGAGCCACGGCAAGAACAAGATGGCGGAGATTCATAATCCTATCCTCAGTTTCACCTTGCGTGCACGGCGAATCCGAAGAAGAGAAAGAGTAGGATGATGATTAAGCGTAGGAAGATGATTAAGAGCACGAGGAAGAGTAAGAGAAGGACCGATTCCAGCCTGACGAATCCTAATCTTAATCTTCATCGCAATCTTAATCTTCTTCCTACTCCTAATCTTCCTCTTAATCTTTCTCTTTTTCCAAGCACACGTTGCCGAACCACGGTCCGGCTCGGCAAGCCGGACGTACCGCTCACTCAGGCCTTGATGATGTCCCGCACCGTCATCCCGCCGGGGATCATCGGCAGCACGTGCTCCTGATACGGCACCATGACGTCCAGCACGTACGGTCCCTTGCTGTCGAGCATCTCGCACAGGGCGCGCATCGTAGTCCTCCTTTTGCGACACCGACTGCGGCGCCGCACGCCGAAGCCCTTGGCGATCGTCACGAAATCGGGATAGGGCTCCTCGTCGAAGCCGGCGCCGAGGTAGGTGTGGGCGCGGTTGCTTTCGTAGAAGCGGTCCTCCCACTGCACCACCATGCCGAGGTGCTGGTTGTTGAGCAGCAGCACCTTGACCGGCAGCTTCTCGGTGAAGGCGCAGGCCAGCTCCTGGATGTTCATCAGGAAGCTGCCGTCGCCGTCGATGTCGATGACGGTCTTGACGGGATGGGCCGCCTGGGCGCCCATGGCGGCGGGCAGGCCGAAGCCCATGGTGCCGAGGCCGCCGCTGGTGAACCAGGTCCGCGGCGTCGTTGAAGTGCAAGTACTGGGCCGCCCACATCTGATGCTGGCCGACGCCCGTGGTGACGATGGTGTTGTCGAGCTGGCCGCGGTCCTTGACGATTTGCCACAGCCGGTGGATGGCGTACTGCGGCAGGATGGCGTCGTCGCGGTCGTTGAAGTGGAGCGGCTCTTCGTCGCCGCCATTGGTCGATCTGCCGCAGCCAGTCGGCGTAACGACCGCCGCGCCACTGGCTTGGCGTCGAGCCGTCCGGGTCGAGCATCCTGAAGCACCTCGCAGGGCATTGGCCGACGTCGCCGGCAGATCGGTAGGTGCCGACCTTGTTCTTGTTGATCTCCGACGGATCGATGTCGATGTGCACGATCTTGCCGTGCTTGGCGAACTCGCTGACCTTGCCGGTGACGCGGTCGTCGAAGCGCACGCCGAGGGCCAGCAGCAGGTCGGCTTCGTTGATGGCGTAGTTGGCGTAGACCGTGCCGTGCATGCCGAGCATTTGCAGACAGAGGTAATGCTCGCTGGGGAAGCCGCCGAGGCCGTGGACGGTCAGCGCGACGGGGATGCCGGTCTTTCTCGGCGAATGCCTTCAGACTCCGCGCGCTGCCGCGGAGGCGATGATGCCGCCGCCGGCGTAGATGATCGGCTTCTTGCTTTGGCGCAGCATCTCGACCATCTTGTCGAGTCTGCTCCGAGGTGGCGGCAGCGATCGGGTTGTAGCCGGGCAGGTTCATCGGCGGATCGTAGTCGGGCACGATGGCCCGGTTTTGCACGTCCTTGGGCATGTCGATCGAGGACCGGGCCGGGCCGGCCGGTGCTGGCGATGTGGAACGCCTCCTTCATCACGCGGGCGATGTCTTCGGTGCGCTGGACCAGGTAATGGTGCTTGGTGATCGCCCGGCAGACCTCGACGATCGGCGTCTCCTGGAACGCATCGGTGCCGATGACGCTGGTGCCGACCTGGCCGGTGATGGCGACGATGGGGACGGAGTCCATCTTGGCGTCGGCGAGGCAGGTGACGAAGTTGGTGGCGCCGGGGCCGCTGGTGGCGATGCAGACGCCGACCTTGCCGGTGCTGCGCGCATAGCCCTCGGCCGCGAAGCCGCCGCCCTGCTCGTGGCGGGGCAGAATCGTGCGGATTTTGCTTTGAAAGCGCGTCAGCGCCTGGTGGATCGGCATGCTGGCGCCGCCGGGATAGGCGAAGACCACGTCGACGCCGTGGTTGACCAGGCATTGCACCAGGATGTCCGCACCTGTCTGGGGCGTCGATTTCTTGTCGGGCATGGTAATCTTCGGTAAGCGGTCAGTCGTTGGAATGGACACAGTAAGCCACCTGTCCCACGGGGTGATTGTATGATTTCATGGCGAAGATTTCTCTAATGAAGCTTACACAGGTTGCGGCGTTAGGTACAATACCGAAGGGATGTTAGTCGCCGAACTTCTTCACCTGCCGGACAAGCCGGCAGGGGTCGTGAAGAGTCGAGGTGAGCAGGGAAGTTTAGCCGCCGAACTTCTTCACCTGCCGGGCAAGCCGGCAGGGTTCGAGGCAGGCGAGGATGTTAGCCGTCGAACTGCGGGCAAGCCGGCAGGGGTCGTTGAAAACTATGATGACGCGGGAGCCCACCACTCACCACTCACCACTCACCACTCACCACTCACCACCCACCCCCCGATGCTGGAAAAAATCAAAAAATGGCTAACGCCTGGCGCCGACGACGAAGAGCTGCGGCAAAAGCTCGCCCAGATTCGTCAGAAAACGCCGATTCCCGTGTTTTGGCTCTATGGCAAGACCCAGAGCGGCAAGACGTCGCTCATCAAGTTCTTGACGGGGGCCGACGAAGCGGAAATCGGCGAGGGGTTCAAGCCGTGCACGCGTTTTTCCCGCCAATATCATTTTCCGACGGCGGAAGCGCCCCTGCTGACGTTTCTCGACACACGCGGCATGGACGAGCCGGGCTACGATCCGCGCGAAGACCTGGCCCATTTTGACGGGCAGGCACACGTCGTCATCATCACCTCCAAGGTGATGGACCATGCCCTGGAAAATCTGTTGACGCACTTGCGGCCGATTCGGGAAGCCCGGCCCGCCCGTCCCGTGGTGCTGGCGCTGACCTGCCTGCATGAAGCTTACCCACAGCGGCAGCACCCCCAGCCCTATCCATTTAGCAAGGCAGATTGTGCTTTTGGTCAGGCTGGAAGCCTGACCTCCGACAACGTAGGTCAGGCTTCCCGCCTGTTCAAAGCCCAGGGAATCGAGGGCGACGATTTTTCCAACTTGAAAACATGCCTGGCGGAGCAAATCCGCCGGTTCCACGGCTTGTGCGATTTTGTCGTGCCGATTGACTTCACGCAGCCAATCGACGGTTACCAGGATGTCCATTACGGCGGGCAACGTCTACGGGAGGTGCTGCTTGAGGCACTGCCAGACGTCTATCGGCAAGCGTTGATCGCGCTCGACCAGGCGACCGGGGAGCTGCAAGACCTCTTTGCAAGGCGCGCGCGTTGCCCCATATTCTTGGGTACAGTTCGTTGGCGGCCACGGCGGGCGCGTTTCCAATTCCCTGGGTCGATTTGCTCATCTTGCCCGGCATCCAGACGCGGATGATTTATCGCCTCGCCAGGCTCTATGGCCAACCCCTTTCGGGACGGCGTTTCCTGGAGCTGGCCAGCACGCTCGGCATGGGCCTGGTTTTCCGCCAGGCGATTCGCGAGGTGGTCAAGTTCATCCCGGTGGTCGGCGAGGTCGCCGGCGCCACCTTGGCGGGCACGACGACCTTCGCGTTGGGAAAAGCGTTCTGCTACTACTACTCGGCGGTCTGCAAGGGGCATGTACCCAGGACAGAAGAACTGAAACAGTATTACCACGAGCAACTCAACCTGGCGTCAAAGCTGTGGGGAAAGGAGTGAGTGGGCAGTGGGCAAGTGGCGGATTATCGTAGTTGGTGTGCTGATCGCGGCGCCCTGGCTATTTTTGATTGGTTACGGCAGCTACCAGCTTTGGTTGAGCGGTTGGTCGTTTTACGTTTGGTGGCTGATGACGGCGTCGGTGGCGCTGGGCTATGTTTTGGCCTGGAACTGGCAGAGAAAACAAAAGCTACTGCGCATCGACTTCACGCCTGAGCTGCATTGGACGGAGCGCGACAGGAAGGCGTGGCAGCTGGTCGAGCAGGCGCCAGGGCCGCGGAGAAATTGCCGGCTGAAAAGCTTGTGCAACTCATGTATTACGCCGAGGTAGCCCAGGAAATGGCACTGGAGCTGGCCCGCCGCTATCATCCCAATGCCCCGGACCCGTTCAGCTCGCTAACGGTTCCGGAGATCCTCGCCGTCGTCGAGTTGGCCTCCCATGACCTGGCCGAGATGGTGGACAAATATCTACCCGGCGGCCACCTGATGACCGTCAGCGACTGGAAAAATGCCCGGAAGGCGACGGATTATTACCAGACGGCCAGCAACATCTACTGGGTCATTGCCGCGGTGTTTTCACCGATTGAAACCGCCGCGCGCTACCTGACTTCCAAGGCCGGCGTTTCCCGCCCGTGGGCGATGCTGCAGCAAAACCTGGTGCTGTGGTTTTACACGGCTTTTTTGCAGCGTATGGGCACCTACCTGATCGACCTCAACAGCGGCCGGCTGCGCGTGGGCGCTCAGCGCTATCGGGAATTGGTGGCAAATGGAATGGCGGCGGCCGACGGCGAAAAAAAGGAGCCAACTAAGCCAGCTAACGACAAATCGTCCACCACGATCGGCCTGATCGGTCAGGTGAAGGCCGGCAAGTCCAGCCTCGTCAACGGCCTTCTCGGCGAGCAGCGGGCGCGCACCAACGTGCTGCCCGAGACTCGCGATGTAACCCATTATGAGCTCCAGCTGGACGGTATCCCCTCGAAATTGGAGATTCTCGACACCAGCGGCTACGGCCACAGCGGTCCGCGTGAGGATCAGCTGCCGGCCACTCAGGAGGCGGCCCAGCAGTCCGATGTGCTGCTGCTGGTGCTCCACGCCCGCACGGCCGCCCGTCAGCCTGACCTGCTAATGCTGCAGGCGCTGCGCAAATGGTTCGACGCCAGGCCCGATTTGAAGATGCCACGCGTCATTGCAGTCTTAACCCACGTCGATCTGCTGGCGCCGGCGATGGAATGGCAGCCGCCGTACCAGTGGCAAGCGCCAACTCGCGTCAAGGAGCTGCAAATTGCCGGGGCCATGCACGCGGTGCGTGAGCAGCTGGGCGAGTACCTTGCCGGCGTTGTGCCGGTGTGCCTGGCGGAGGGCCGCGTGTATGGCGTGCAGGAATGGCTGTTGCCCACGCTGGTGGGCGTGCTCGATGAGGCCCGGGCCGTGGGAATGCTGCGCTGCCTGCGTGCGGAGGCGGACGCCGGCAAGATCCGGAAGGTTTTCGAACAACTTGCCGCGGCGGGCAAGGGATTGGCGACGATTTTGTTGGAAGTGAGCGGCAAGCGCTAGAGTATTAGCTGGCATAATGATCGCAACATCATGGCCGCCAGGGGCTTGCGAACGGGTTTTGGCCGGCCAAACAATTTGTATTTTTTTTGTGATTTTCTCTTGCTAACCTCCAGGGACCTTGTAAACTCCAATTGTCCCGCTACGTGATGACTTCGGTGACTGGGCGACGCCGAAGAAGTCAATGGCGGGACATTTTTTTTTGCCCAAGGCGCAACTTCCATGTCTTTCGTCGACCCTCCTTCGCACTCTTCAAAGCCGCTGAATGAAAACGACCTCGACGCCGATCCGTTGCGTCAGTTCAACAAATGGTACGCCGAGGCGATTGCCGCCCAGGTGGCCTTGCCGGAGGCGATGACGCTGGCAACGGCGACAGCAGACGGCCAACCCTCGGCCCGGACTGTGTTGCTGCGGGGATTCGACGAGCGTGGTTTCGCCTTTTTCACCAATTACGAAAGCCGCAAAGGCTGCGAACTGCTCGCAAATGCGCGGGCGGCCCTGGTGTTCTTCTGGGAGCCGCTGGACCGCCAGGTGCGGGTGGAAGGCGCGGTCGAAAAAACATCCGAGGCTGAATCCGACGAGTATTTCAACAGCCGGCCGCGCGACAGCCGTTTGGCGCATGGGCATCGCCGCAAAGCGAGGTGATTGCCAGTCGGGAGGTGCTGGATCGGCGCGTGCAAGAGCTGCAGCTGCAATTTGAGGGCGTGGAGCAAGTGCCCCGGCCGCCGCATTGGGGGGGCTTTCGCGTGGTGCCGGCGACGATCGAGTTTTGGCAGGGACAGCCGAGCCGCCTGCATGATAGGTTTCGCTATCGGCGGCTGGCGGGTGGGGTGTGGGTCAGAGAGAGGCTGGCGCCATAATGCGTGATCCTTACGACCGTGGCGGCAAATGGATGATCGGCCATCCCGGCTCTTCGGCGCTGTGGATGGGCGGGGTGCGGCGCATCCGCTCCTGCAGGGCAGTGCTAGCCGAGGTGGTCCATCCCCGCCAAATTCCCGACGGCTTGTTGGAGGTTTATTGCGACGACCTGGTCGATCCCGACTTGTTTCTTGTCGAAGTGGCAACGTATCCTGACCAGCGCGCTGCGCGAGCAGCTGGTGCGTGATGTCTGCTTGGTGTATCTCGATCGGCGGGTATTGCCGGAAGTGATGGTCCTGGTGCTGCATGCACGCGGCAATGTCCAGGTGGGCGGCGCGGAGGAAGTCCAGAGCGGGTTGGCCTGGACAGCGTTAGGCGTGAAATGGCGGGAGGTGGAGATTTGGAAACTGTCCGCTGAAGAATTGCTGGCAGCCAACGATATCGGCCTGCTTCCCTGGGTGCCGTTGGCACGTTTCGATGGTCCGCCCGAGGTGGTGTTAAAGGAGTGTCGGGCGCGGATTGACGCGCTGGCACCCGAGGAAGAACACGCGAATTTGCTTGCTGTGACGCAAGTCATGACCCGTTTGCGATATAATGACCCGCAGTATTTGGCGTTCTTTGGAGGGCGACAAGCCATGATCAATTCCCCGTTGATGCAGGAGTATTTTGGAGAAGAAATTGCAGCGGCGGCGGCAGTCGCCGCTGCCAAGGCAACGGCCGATGCGACGGCGAGGACGCAACAGCGAGACGTGCTCCGTTTTCTCGCGAGCCGCTTTGGCGCTGTCCCGCCTGAAATCCCATCCGCAATCCAAGCCATTAAGGATGCGGCTAAGCTCGACGATTTGATCGATTGGGCAGGTCGCTGTGCCAATCTGGAAGAATTTCGCGGCCGGCTGCGGTGAAGCACTTCGTGGCCGATGCTGGACGGACGGCTTCACTCCTAGTTTCATTCTTCCCTGACCGCCGGCTTCAATGGCCGGGGGAGCTCCCAAAGGAGTACAGTCGTATCCGTTGACGCGGTTGCCGCGTACTTGCCGTCGTTTGAAATTGCGACCGCGAGGATGGCTCCTTCGTGGCCCTCGAAACGAGCTACCTCCTTGCTGGTGAACATGTCGTAAACCCGCACGACGCGGTCGGGTCCGCCATGGACGAGAAGCCGGCCGTCCGGCGTCACGGCAACTTTGGCTCTGGGCGATCTCTTGGCCAGCATAAACAATACTGCCCTCAAGAGGGATATCACTACTCGGTTCCAGCTTTGTGCCGAAGGAATGCCGTTTCTTGCCCGTGGCCAGCTCGACAAAAAGCACTGTGCCATCTTCAAGGTCCAACAATAAACCACGGTGATCAGGTGTAAATGCGCAATTGAAGTCGACAACTCCCTCAGGCAATGGCAGGGAGATCATTTTTTTCCCTGTAATGGTGTCCCATACGGCTAGATTTTTCAGATCGCTGCAGGCGGCTACATACCGACCGTTCTGGGAAAAAACAATTACGCCCTTTGCCTCGACATTAGCTGAGCTGTTCCTGCTTGGTCCACCCTCGGCCAAAGTAGTGCCAATGGCAAATGTGTGCCGCAACTGCAACGAGGGCACGTCGTACAGTTCAATTTTCTGAAATTCGAACCACCGCATGGCAAATGTCTTGCCGTCAGGTGCCAGGGCCAGCCTGAGCGGCAGGAGATTGACATCTTCGCTGGGCCACTTAAGGTGATTCTCACGCATCGCAATCAAGTCGAAAGCCATGAAGCCTTCGTGGTGCGGCTTTTGTTGGATAGCAAATCTGCCATCCGGGCTGATACTCGCGCCGAAATATTTATCGGGAAAGGGAGGCAAAGTCGCCTGCTTGGCAGCGCGAAATTCCCAGACACACGTTTCACCGCCAACATCGCTTGTCCACAATCGACTACCTTCAGCTGCGAACTGGAGACAATCAACAGCCGTTCCATGGCCGCCAAGGTTTTTTTCCTGGCCGGTGGCCAAACTGAAAAAATGAATCCGGTTACCCATGGCGCAAACCGCCAATTCCTTGCCATCTGGAGATAATGCCAATGCGGCCCCACATAATGATACCTGGTCCTCATCATCGGCCATTTGACCAAAATGCCGCAACAACTTACCGGTCCTCACGTCCCATTGGCCGACAGCCATTCCTGTTAGGCGTTTGAAAACTGTGTTGCCGTCTTGCGAAAAGAGCAGAAAAGTCGCATCGGAGGATGGCGGCTCTAACGTGCGGACGGTTTTGCCTGTTGCGGGGTCCACCAGCAAGACGCTGCGGTCGTAGCATACCAAGGCGAGCAGCTTGCCATCCGGAGCGAATGCGGCCGAATCAATGCATGTCTTCCCCGTCCCACGCTTGGCGAGCAACTCGTGGCCGGTGGCAGTATCCCAAACCCGGATGGCATATTTCGGGTTGTCGTAACCGCCTTCATGAGTCGAGGTCAACAGTTGCTTCCCATCGGCCGTGAAAGCGAGGACTGCCCCCCATCCCTCCGTCTGTTTCGTGGCAAGCTTGTACATAAGCTTGGCGTCGGCCATTTCCCAAACATAAACCGTTCCATTTTTCGCGCTAACGGCCAGTAAGAGACCATCGGGAGAAAACGCTAGACTATCTGCGCCTGAGAATTGTGGCTGCTTTTCGTCGCCGGGCAACAGCAGCTCAGCCTGTTTCTTGCCGGTAGCGACGGCGTAAACGGTGATTTGTCTTCCGGCGAAAATGGCAGCGCTTTTGCCATTCTTGCTGATTGCAAATGGAATGGGATATTCCCCATGCCAGATTCGGCGTTGACCTCGCATCGAATCAATTCGTTCCGCATTCCCCGGCCCGAAGCGGCGCAGCGGCTTCCCGGACGGATACTCCCAAATGCGGAAAAAGCCGTCACTGCCCGCGGAGACGATGCTTTTGCCGTCGGCCGCAAACGCGACATAGGAAACAGGCGCCGTGTGCCGCCAGCGCAGGCTGCCCAGCCGGGCGACGGCGCCGAGTGGAAGGGCGTCACCAAACTGGTCCGTGGCCAGTGCGGGAGGTTGGCCGGCGTTGGACGCGGCGGGATGAACCAGAGCAACGATTACGCCAATGACAAGTCCTGTGGTGCGTATCATGCCATCCTCTCGGCTAAGGTGACGGAAAGAGATCGGTCGGTATTCTAATTCGAGTCGCGCTTTCCGGGGAAGCCGAGTTGACCGGAGACTGGCTGCAAAAAGTCTTAGGAGTTGATGAAGTGGTTCCGTCCATAAGGCATGATTAGCCAGCAGCCTTCGTTTATGCTTGGCGGCGAAGGGCCGTAATGTGGATGAGAGCGCACCAAATGACCGCATCCGTTTCCGGGTCGCCGATGACCAGCGTGTTTTTCAAAAGCATAACCGCTTCGGGTTGCACGACCCGGTAAAATTGGCCGCTGGAAAGTAGCACTTCGAAGGGCTCGAAGGGCCGCCTACCTATGAATTCACGCAAAGGTTCAGCGCTCATAACCGCTATTATCAAAGGGCGAATAAATACCATTGCAAATTGCCTGCGAACTTCAAAAAATCGGCGATGTTCTTGGACGACCCACGCTAGCCACGAAGGTGCAAACAGAGGCGAGATTCCTCGACGCACGCTTTGGCGTAACCACCCCGCAATCGGCTTAGGACCACGGCAGCACCCACAGCCGCTCCAAGCAATGCCGCGATCACGGTCCCGGCTTCGCCCACGCCTGCCGCCAAACCCATCAACGTGCCCACAACCAATCCGCAAATCAACTCCAGCAACACCTCACGCGCGGCCGGCAGGAACAGCTCGCGCACATTTTTGATCGCCTGCGACAACTTGGCGCGGCCGGCGTCCAGGGCAAATTCCAGCCGTTGCCGCCAGGCGCAATGACTGCCGAAAATGAAGATGTGCATCGGCAACCACACTAAAAGCCCGACGGCGGCGCACATCGCCAAGGTGATCAAAACGGTCAGGATGGGTCCAGCAAACAGCAGCAGCAAGCAGCCGGCAATTGTCCAGCTAGTCAACCGACGCAGCAAACCGGAAATGGTTGGACACGATCCCATGACAAACCCTCGACGAGCAATGGCCTATCCTCTTATTCGCAGACGGGCCGGGATTATTTAGAAGCATCTAACGCGGCGCCGCGAAAACCTGGGCGTAATAGGTGTCGCCCTTTTCGTCCCTGCAGGTGCCGATGCCGACTTCGGTGAATTCCTCCTCGAGGATATTCTCCCGGTGGACTTTCGAACGCATCCAGGCGGCGACGACTTCTTCCAGGGACACATCGCCGCGGGCCAGGTTTTCGCCGGCCAGGGTATACCTGTAGCCCGCCCCCTTGATCCGATCATACGGCGATTTGCCGTCCAGTTCGTGTTCCATTTTGCCCTGTTTAGCCATGTTGGCGCTATGGTCGCGGGCCACGTCGCAAAGCAGCGGATTGATTTTGAGCGCCGGCAGCTTTTTGTTCCGTCTCTCGGCGTTGACGAGGTCCAGCAGTTTCCGCTCATCCTCGGAAAGCTTGAAGCCGGTGTCCTGAGTGGCGCCGGCCAGCAAGGAACCACATGCCAGAACAATCGTCGCCAGCAAAATGCGTCGCATCAGTACCCCCGCCAACGCGAATCGATTGGTCATGCGTCATTGTAGCGGGCCGGGGGGGATTTTTCACATAGTAGTAGGCACACTCCGTGTGCCGTTGACGGCGCAAACGGCACACGGAGTGTGCCTACTACTATGTGCCGTTTGCGCTTTCAACGGCACACGGAGTGTGCCTACTACTATCAGACGATCCCGGCTCGCGTCAGGCGATCACGCACCGTCAGCCACTCTTCGAGCGGCGGCGGCAAGGCCACTACAATGCGCTGCACGCCTGCCACATCGAGCGTGTGCAGCGCGGCAAACAGCTGCGCGGCATAGGCCACGGGATCTATAGGCATCGCGAGGACCACGGCCTTGGCTGGGTCTAACGCATTTGGCGCTTCGCCCAAGGTCATCCAGCCCACGCGCAGACCGTCCTTCGTCAGCTGTAGAACGCGCTGGAAACCATCGTCGGCGGCACATTCCAGCGGAGTCCTGGGGGCGTAATGCCGGGCCAGCATCCCCGGCGAGCGAAGCGCCGCGCCCGCCGTCGCCGGTGACTGACGCCCGATTGGCCCAATGACAGCCTCGATCTCACGCGGCGTCACCAGACCCGGACGCAACAGCTGCGGCGGCGACACGGTGACATCGAGGACCGTCGATTCGACGCCGCCCGGAGTTTGGCCTGCGTCGAGCACCATGTCGATGCGGCCGTCAAGCCCAGCCAGCACGTGTTCCGCCCTGGTTGATGATAGGCCCGATGAACGATTGGCGCTTGGTGCCGCGACGGGCAAGCCCGCGGCCGCAAGCAGCGCCAGGGCTGTTGGATGCGCCGGCACCCGCAGGGCCACGGTCGACCCGCCGGCGGTGACCAGGTGGGAAATTCGTGGACCGGCCGGCACCACCAACGTCAACGGTCCAGGCCAGAAACGCTCGGCCAGGTGTTGGGCTGCGTCGGGCCACGTGGCTGCCCACTTCTTTGCTTCGTCGACGCTCGGCACGTGGACGATGAGCGGGTTGCTGCTCGGTCGGCCCTTGGCGGCAAAGATGCCGGCGACGGCCCGGTCGTCGAGGGCATTGGCACCGAGGCCGTAGACCGTCTCGGTGGGAAAGGCGACCAAGCCGCCAGCGCGAAGAATGGCGGCCGCCCGGGCGATAGAAGTCGAATCAGCGGGTGCGACCTGCGTAATCATAGTAGTAGGCACACTCCGTGTGCCGTTGAGCCGAAAAGCGGCACATAGTAGTAGGCACACTCCGTGTGCCGTTTTGCGTTTCAAACGGCACACGGAGTGTGCCTACTACTTTGCGCGGATCAAACGCCAAAATCGCGGATCGTGAAAATGGGCATATACGGATACCTGGCCCCCAACAGCTCGCGTGCTCCCTCCAGCCGATCCACAATGCAAATCACCGCCACGATCGTCGCTCCGCGTTTCTCGACCTCGGTGATGGCCTGCAAAACCGAGCCGCCCGTGGTCAGCACGTCATCGACCATGGCCACCCGCATGCCGGCTTCAACAACGCCCTCCACGCGCTCCTGGCTGCCGTGGGCCTTGGCTTGCTTGCGCACGAAGAACCCTTCGAGCGATCGTCCTTGTTGATGATAGCGCATCGCCGCGGCTGCCGCCATCGGAATGGCCCCGACCTCCAGCCCACCCATGGCCTGGATGTTGAGATCGCTCGTCAGCTCCCAAAGCAACTCGCCCAGCAGGGCGACCGCTTCCGAGTGAAAAATCGCCTTCTTGCTGTTGATGTAATAATTGCTCTGCTTGCCCGAGGCGAGGGTGAAGTTGCCGAAGGAGAAGGCTCGTAGCTTGAACAGCTCCAGCAATCGGTCACGAGTTTGGGGGGACATGGGAAATCCTGGGAAAATGGCAAACCGCCGGAGGACCAAACTGGTATCGACCCAGCCGGGAAAAACGTTATCTTCCGCCGCTTCGCGAGGTCGAAAAAAAGGGGACAGGCCCCGTTGTGCGAAGCACTCTTCGGGCCGTTCCGGCAACGGGGCTTGTCCCCTTTTTTTCGACCTCGTGTGAACGATCTTTAGTATACGCTCTGTCCATTTCGAGGGAATCGAGCATGGCCTCCGCAAAGGTTGCCGACCGTCCCGCGGCCCGTACCTCCACTACCCTGGCCGCCTTTTTGCTGGGCGTGCCGCTGGGCGTGGGCGTGCTGGCCCTGATCGCCTTTGGGCCGTTTGAGGACTCCGGCCTCAAACGCTATATCGAAAACCCCGTCGAAATCGTCGAGGTGGTGCTGTTCTGCTGCGCGCTCGGCGCCATGGCGGCCAAGGTTTTCGGCCACCTGAGCGAACGCGCGGCCTGCCGGTGCGAAATGCTGCCGGCGTGGGACGGTAAACCTGTGCCGGCCAGCGATGCTCCACGGCTCCGCGCCGCGCTGCACAACGCCGCCGGCCGACTGCGGAATTCGTTGCTCGCGCGCCGGCTTGACGCTGTCCTCGATTTCACCGGCAAACGCGGCAGCGCCGAAGGTCTGGACGACCAGCTGCGGGCCCTCGCCGATACCGACGCGCTGGCGCTCGACAACAGTTATGCACTCACCCGGTTCATTACCTGGGCCATCCCCATCCTCGGCTTTTTGGGCACAGTGCTGGGCATCACCAAGGCCATCGCCAATGTCGACCCCAGCGCCCAGTCGCTCAGCGGCGTCACCGAGGGCCTGTCGCTGGCCTTTGACACCACCGCCGTGGGCCTGGCTCTCACGATGGTGACCATGTTTCTCAGTTTCGTCGTCGAACGGCTGGAGCAAACGGTCCTCGAACATGTCGACAACTTCGCCGATGTCCAACTAGCACATCGCTTTGAGCGATCAGCCGCGGAACAGGGCGAGAGCGATTTCCTGCCGGCTTTGCGGCAAAATACGCAAATCCTCTTGCAGGCCACCGAACAGCTGGTCCAGCAGCAGGCCAGCGTATGGGCCGAGGCGCTCACGGCCGCCCAACAGCATTGGGCCGAGGCTGGGCAGAAGCAACAGGACCGGCTTACCGCGGCCCTGGAACAGGCGTTGGACAACACCCTGTCGGCGCACCAGTCCCGGCTGGCCGCGGTGGAGCAGCAGGTCGAGAAACAGAGCGGCGCTTTATTTGGCCAACTGGCAACCTTCGCCGACGCTATCCACAGCATGGGCCGCGAGCACCACCAGGCGCTGGCCAAGGTCATCGACGCCGTCGCCGCGCAGACCGACGCCCTGGCGCGGTTGCAGGATCACGGTCAACAATTGGTGCATTTGCAAGACGGCTTGCATCAGAACCTGGCGGCGCTGCAGGGGGCCGGCGCATTTGAGGAAGCCGTGCAAAGTCTGACGGCCGCCATTCACTTGCTCACGGCCAAGGCCACGCCCGCGGCCACGGGACACCCGCCCAATCGGCTGAGCTCCCGGCCAGGAGCGGCGGCATGAGACGGCGGCAGCGCCACCTCGAGGTTTCGACGTTTCCATTTCTCGCCGTGCTCTTGTGCACGATGGGGTCGTTGATCCTCTTGCTCATGGTGCTGGACCGGCGTGCCAAAATCGTCGCCATGCGCAAAGCCCAAGATGAGATCGCCCAGGTGCAAGCCGACAGGGATCGGCGACTGCAAATGCGTCTGCGCCAGCAGGCCGAGGACCAACATCTAGTTCAAGAGCGTCAGGCCGAGTGGGAGCGGCGCAGCCAACAGCTCCATGCCGCGTTGGCAATGCAAGAAGAGGAGCTGCAAGGGCAGATTAAACAAACACGCGATCAGGCGGCAGCTGCCGAAGCCAAACTGCAAAGTGAAAAAACGCGAGCCGAGCAGGAGAAAAGCCAGTTGCAGCTCGCCCATCTTCGCTATGCCGGCACGCAGCAGGCCATCAAAGCACAGCAAGACGCCGTGGACAAATCAAACCAGCAGTCAGCGGCCGCCCAACGCGAACTCCGCCTGCAAGCCGACAACCTGGTGCGCCTGGAGCAGACGCTGGCCAATTTGAAAGCTCTGCGCGAGCGGCAGAAAAGCACTTATTCGCTGGTCCCCTATCTTGGCCGGCGTGGGGACAATCGCAAACCGGTCTATGTGGAATGTGCAAATGGGGCAGTGGTTTTCCATCAAGACAACGTGGTACTGGAAGGCTTGCAACTGAACAGCGAGAACATGCGTGCCGAGGTAAACAGGTGCATCGCCCGCCAGCGCGAGCAGTCGCCCTTGTCCTCGCCCTCGGCGGCGCAGCCAGGCCAGCCGCCGCCGCGTCCCTATTTGCTGATGCTGGTGCGGCCCGACGGCATCATGACTTATTACCGCGTGCAACAGGCGCTGGCGGGCATGCAGGTCGACTTTGGTTATGAATTCATCGAGCGTGATTGGGTGATGGACTTCTCCGGCGAGGGCAATGACGCGGCGGCCCAGCCATGGATGACCACGGTAAATCTGCCGACGACGGTGCTCGTGCCTGGCACGCCGGGGCGCGGCCGAGTAGTCCGGAGGGCAAGTTTATGACGCTGCCTGGAGGCGGCGCAATCGGCGGCACGCCACCCGGAATCGCGGGACCTCCCACAACAACTCGGACAGGGGGCGGCGGTGGTACTGCCGCGGGTGGGGGAGGTTTTGGCAGTGGCAACTCGGACGGTGGGTCACCCTTTGCCAGGGGCGGCATACCCGGACCGCCGCCAACACTTGGGAGTCAGCGACAGACAAGCGGTTCGGGACCCGGCGGTTTTCCCTGGCAACCACCAGGGTTCGCTGGAGGTGGCTCAGGCGGGCCGCCGGGGTCAGCGCAAATGGCGAGCGGAGGCGACGGATTGTGGCGCTCAAATGCCTTACCCTATGGGACCGGCCCAGGTGGCAGCAGTGTTCAATCAATGCCGCCTGGCCCACCTCCAACGTTCCCAGCATATGGCATTCCGGGCGTCACCGGTGGGACGGGGACGGCCAACGGGCAAGGCGGCAATGCGGGGGGTTGGACCAACGGGCCTGGCGGCGGTCCACCAGGTGCCGCTAACGGGTCAAGCGGCGCTCCAGTGGTTTGGACCAAGGGGCCAGGCGGTGGTCCACCAGGTGCCACTAACGGTTCCGTCGGCGGTCCAGAGGGTGCGGCCAATGGGCCAACAGGTAGTCAGACAGGTGCGAGCAACGGGCAAGGTGGTGGTCAAGCAGGTGCGAGCAGCGGGCAAGGTGGTGGCCAGGCAAGTGTGCCGAACGGGCAAGGTGGTGGTCAGGCAGGTGCGCCCAACGGGCCAAACGGCAGTCAGGCAGGCACTGCCAATGGACCTGGTGGAGCTCCGGCAGCAGGTGCCCCAGGGCAACCTGGCAACGGTGGCTCAGATGGAGGCGGAGGCGGTATTGGTGGCGGTGGAGGTACCGGCGGTGGTGGTGGTGAAGGCGGAGGCGGTGGCAGCGGCATCGGAGGCTTGGAAGCCGGGCCGACGCTTGGACGCCCGACCAAGGACGCCACCAATGCCGTCCCGCAAGCATCGCTCGGCAGGATTCTCGCCAATCGCGATTGGCTGATCTACATCGAATGCAACGCCGACAACGTGGTGGTGAAGCAGGGCAATCAGGTTTTTTCCGTCGATTCGTTGGCCGCACCCACCAAGGGCGAGCACCCGTTGCTGCAAGCGGTGCGGCAAATGATCGCCCGCCGGCAAGCCACGGTGCGAGCCGGTGAACCGCCCTATCGCCCCATGTTGCGCTTCCAGGTGCGGTCAGACGGTTTGCGAGCTTATTACCTGGCCTATCCAATGCTCGACAGCTTGCATGTGCCGATGGCACGGGAAAACGTATTGAGCAAGTGATTTTGAATTGGTGACGATCATGTACCGGCGGCGGCGTACCAAGCGTGAAATCCCGTTCAGCTTCGACTCGTTTCTTGACGTCGTGGCCAACGTCTGCGGCATCATCATCCGCCTGATTCTGGTGGCCTGGGTGGGTGCGCGCTCCTACCATGCCGGCCTTGCGAACCAGGCTGTCGAAGCGGCGACGGCGCAGCTTGAACCAGCCCTCAACAAGACCGGTCCGATCATACTGCCGCCGCTCACCGATCCCCTGGAATCCGCGCTGGCGCAACACCGCGAAGAACTGGCTCGGCAGCAGCAACGTCTGCTGGAGCAGATGCGCCAATGGCAACTCCTGGAAGCCAACACCACCGAAACCGAGCAAAAACTGGCTGCCATCACCGCGTCCGAAGCCGCCGCCCTCCAGGAGCAAAGCAAACTGCAGCGGATCGCGGGCCAGCAAAGCGGCGCGGCCCAAAACATTCACTTTTCATTGGCGGATTTGGAACGACGCAGCAAGGAACTGGCCAAGGAACTGCAAGAGCTGGAAAAACAGCCGCCACTCAAGAAGATATTGCGTTACAGCACACCCGTCAGCCGGCCGGTGCATTCCGAGGAATTGCATTTTGAATGCAATCAAGGGCGCGTCGCCTTCATCGACTTACAGGCCTTTCTGATCGAGGTTCGCCGCGGCATGGAGGACAAGGCTAACCAGCTGAAAACACAATGGCAAGTGGAAGGCAACACCGGCACCGTCGGCGCTTTTCGGCTGCACTACATGGTGGCACGCGAGCGCGGCATGCTGGGAGACAGCGGCTCCCCCAATCCGGAAGGCGGTTTCCGCTATGGGATGGAGGGTTGGATCGTGGAGCCGGTGACGCCGTTGCGCGGTGAAACGGCGGCGACGGCGCTATCACCCGGCTCTGAATTTCGCCGCCTCGCCGAGGCCATCGACCCGGAGCATACGGTGGTGACGCTGTGGGTCTATCCCGACAGTTTCGCGCTGTATCGCCAGATTCGCGACTATCTTTACGAGCACAACATTGAGGTTGCCGGCCGACCGTTGACCTTAGGAATGCCGATTGCGGCATTGCCCCAGGGCAGTGTGTCGCGAGGACAGTGAAGAAGAGTGAAGAGTGAAGAGTGAAGAGTGAAGAGTGAAGAGTGAAAGGAAGGTCCGCTTCACTCTTCACTCTTCACTCTTCACTCTTCACTCTTCACTTTTCCAAGGCCCGCATGCCCGCCTGCACGAACTGAAGCCGCCACTGTTCAAGTTCAATTTGAGTCACGCGATGCTGACCGCAAATGGCAGCGGTGGTTGCCTGGCCGGTCAAAACCTTCAGGACTAAATCCGCCTTTTGATTTGCTGACAGCGGCGGCGGCTCGGCGGTTTTGGCAGTGCCGGCGAACGGCTGCAGCAAGTCGATCACCGCTTGAGCGCTTGAAGGCCGTGCGGCGGGGTCGCGTTCGCGCATTTGATCGACGATGGTGGCCAACCACGGCGGTGCGTCCGGGAAGACGCTTAGCAGCGGTCTGGGCGGCGCGGTCAGCAAGTGTTGCAGACGATGAAGATAGCTGTTGCCGTTGACCGGCAATTGGCCGGTGAGCATGTGGAACAGCGTCGAGCCAAGGCCGTAGATGTCGCTGCGGGGGTCTGCCGCGTGGGCGTCCTCGGCTTGTTCGGGGGCCATGTATTCCGGCGTTCCCAGGCACACGCCTTTCATGTTCGGATCAATTTTCAGCTCGCCATTGAAAAACATGGCCAGGCCCAAATCGGAAAGCTTCACCACGCCTTCCTGCGTCAGCAGCAAATTGGCCGGTTTCAAATCGCGATGGACGATTCCCTGGCCATGGGCGTAATGCAAGGCCCGAGCGGTCTGGATGGCGTAATCGACGGCTACCGGAATGGGCAGCGGCCCGCGCTGCTTGACGATGGCGCCCAGGTCCTTGCCGCTGACATATTCGAGCACCAGGTAAATCTGAGTGCGTGTCTGCACCACGTCGAGGGCGCGGACGACGTTGGGATGATCGAGCTGGCTGATGATCTCGATCTCGCGTTTGAAATTGTTCAAGGCTTCGTCGGCGAAATGCAGATTGCGGGCGTCGAGCGTCTTGAGCGCGACGAAGCGCTGCATCAGCTGGTGGCGGGCCTTGAAGACAATGCCATTGCCGCCGCGGCCGATGCAGTCGGTAATGACATACTTGTCAATTTGGAAGTTGGTGGCGCCGGCGCGGAGCTGGCGGGCCTGAAAGCGCGTCAGGTGGCCGGCGTCGATGAGCAATTGCAACAAGGCCGTGTCGTCGCCGCCGGCTTGATCCCGACAGGCGTCGATTTGGTCAGCGTCCACGAGCTGACATCGTGTCAAACGATCGAGGAGGCTTCCCTGTGTGGAAGTCGGCATAAAAAAGGGTTCCGGACGGGGGAAACAGTAAATCTAATCCGTTGCGAGGGGCGGGGGGTCGCAACACCGGGGAGGTGACTTGATGAAGGATAGGTTATTTTAGCGGGCGCGGCAAGAAATTCGTGGGTGTTTGCTTGGCCACAAATGGCAAATTAACACGGCGGGGAGCGGACGGCAAGGTGTCAAATGGCGTTGTTATGGAACTCGTCGTGGGAGCATAATCAACTGATAGAAAGCCAAATGCAACCAGAGGATCACGCCTTTTCTGGAGGGAATGACCCATGCGAGCCACGGCCAGCAGCCGGGTATCCAAAACGCCGGGAGTTTGCGGAGGCGATGCGTGCATCACAGGCACGCGCATTCCTGTCTGCGTGCTGGTAAACTATGGCCGCTTACGTGGCTCCAAGGCAGGCTTGCTCGATGCCTATCCCTCGCTGACTGCTGCCGACCTGGAAGCGGCCTGGGAGTATGCCGCAACCCACCTCCATGAAATAAGTCGCACGATTAGGGAGAACGAGGAAGGCGAAGAAGGTTTCGTGGAGTGACCCAGTATGCTGCTGTACGCCGACGAGGATTTTCCGTACCCGGTAGTTGACGAGTTACGGCAACTCGGCCATGACGTGCTGACACGGGAAAAAAGGCCGGCGCCCTTTGACATGTTGACTGTGTTTGCGGTCTGACGTAAGGTTGTTCACCGGAACAATCGGAGGAGGAGGCAATCTCAATGCCCACACAACTAGTGCCCATGCCGGCCGAGATGCGTCTCGTGCCGCGCAGTCAATGGGACCATAAACGCCGCGATCAACGTTACCAGTGTTGCCCGGCCACCCTGGCCCGCGTGACGGCGACCGACTCGGCTGATACCCTGCACGGCTGGGTGCTGAATCTATCGGTCAAGGGTGCCGGCGTCCTGCTCGCCAAGCCGCTGCAATCTGGAACGCTCTTCGTTTTGCAGGTCAAGAACACCGCCGGCGACCGCTGTTATGAACTGCCCGGCTGCGTCGTCCACGCCACGATTCAGGGCACTGGCGATTGGTTGGTCGGCTGCGAATTTGCCGACTCCCTCTCGGCAGACGATCTGGAAGCGCTGCTTTAGGCCGAAAAAAACAACCACAAAAGGGTCAGCCGGACATGCGTCCCTGGCCCCTTTGCGGTTGTAAACAACGCGGCTGCAACATTGCCTCTTCCCCGCGTTGCGAGGGCCTTCGCGTTCATGGCGAAGGATCCGTCCGGCCCCTCACTGCTATCATAGTAAGGCCGTCAAGTGTGTCCGCTCATTTGTCGCCCGACAGCAGCTTCAGCGCGGACAACGCCACCGTGATCCGCACGCGCAGCGCCGCTCCGCCCGTCAGTTCCAAACGCACGCGAGCCTCGTCGCCGGCTTGCAATAGTGTCTCCGCGGCCTTCGTCTTGGTCTCGTCAGTGCCAAGGCCGCCAAGTCGAGCCATTGACATGTCGAAATGCAGTGGTGCCGCGGCCGCCGCGGGAGCCGCCAACGCTTGCTTGATCGCGGCTAGGCCGTCCTCGCCGATCGCCAGAAATAGGCCGTTGTCGCGCAGCGCCAGGAACAACGGTTGGTCGCCGAAAATCTGCTTGGTCTTGGCGTCCAGCGCCGCCTGCAGATCGAGGCGGTGAATGGCGACCGCGGCCACCTTGTCCACGTTGAGCTGGATCGTTTTCTGCTCGTTGACGGGCAACCCCTTGACCATCTCCAGCAGCACGGCCGCCAGTTTCTCACCTTCCCTGAGCTTGAAGCCGGCCACTAGCGTGAAGTGTTTGTCCTTGCCGGGACCGCGCAGGCTGAAGGCGGCGTCAAGATCGTCGGCCGTCAGCGAAGGCTTCAGCGCCTCCAAAAGGTCGGTCGCTTGCTTTTTCATGGCGGGGTCGGTCAGCTCACCAAGGGCCTTGTCGGTCACTTCCTTGAGCACGTCGGCCAGGGCGGTGCGCAACTCGGGCGGCACTTCCATGTTGACGACGCCGTTAAGGGCCGCGGCTTTGTCGAGAACGCCGGCGAACAACGATTTCCGCTGTCCCAGCTTGGCGATTTGCTCGGCCAATTTCGACTTGGCGCGGGCGCTGACCGTCAGGTCGACGGCCAATTGCGACGTTTTGGCGTCGATGTCGATAAGCGCATTCAGCTCCTCACCATCCTTGAAGACGCTGTCGAGCGTTCCCGCGAGGTGCTTGGCCAGGGCGGCGGCCAGGGCCTTTTGGATTTTGTTGTCGCCGGCCTTTTCGTCGATGCTGCCGAGGCCCTCCTTAAAACCGTCGAGGAACATATCGCGAAACGAATCGGGAAGCTGATTGAGGCGGATCGTAAGTGCGACGCCGGCGGCGGGCTTGGCGCCAAAGACAGCCTGCGGAGTCAACAGTCCCGATGGCGTCAGGACCTTTGGGCCGCCCAATCCGACATAGGCATAGTCGCCCACGACGCGGTATTGCACCTCGATGGGCAGCAGGTCTTGCTTGACATCATGGAGGCCGTCCTTGCCGGCGACGACTTCCCAGCCCATGCCCTGGAGCGTTTCCTTGAACTGCTTGGCGCCGACGATCGGCACCAGAAAAACGCCATTCACATCGCTGAGGTCCGCGCCAAATTTCCCATAAAATCCAAGGGGACGTTTTCCGTCGATGCCATGCAGCCCTTTGGGACCAAGTTTGCTCTTGATCATTTGATCAAGTTCATCGAAAGGGTCTTGACCGATCAGGCCACCGACCAGCTTGAGGTTCTTCGAACAGGGAATCCAGGGAAGCGACGCGAACGACTATGGCCGGTTGAGCCGGGTCGGGCTGTTTGGCCTGGCCGGCCCTGGCCACGGTGGGCACCATCAAAAGGACGAATAACGGCAGTGCGCGTTTGAGCATCGCTTTGACTCCTAGGTAAGCTGCGACTCTTTCCAGCAACGACCCGTAGTATACCGAGGTTGCCCGTTGGGGAGCAATCGCGGTAGGATGGAGTCGTGCGAATCACTCTGGGCGATCAGGCCCATACCAACCCGAAGCGCAAGCGAGGGCCTTGCGTGTTCCCTCGCTTGCGCTTTGGGTTGGTATGGGGCCTGATCTCACCAGCCGTTCTGTTCCGCAACGAGGTGAATCTTGGCCCGTGAAGCAATCGTGCAAAGCGGCGACAGCGGCGAGCAGCGCGCAGCGCGATGACGCCCTGCGTCCGCGCTGGCTGCGTGAGGTCATTGGCCAAAAAGCGGTCGTCCAGCGCCTGGGCATCGTTCTGAACGCTTGCAAAAAGCTCAAGGAACCGCTGGCGCACATTCTTTTCGACGGGCCGCCAGGGCTAGGCAAGACGACTTTCGCCACGGTGCTGCCGAATGAGCTTGGCACCCGCATCCAGATGACCAGCGGGCCGGCACTGACCAATCCCAAGGATCTGCTGCCGTTTCTGACCAACGCCGAGGAGGGATCGGTCCTGTTTATCGACGAAATCCACCGCATGCCGCGCGTTGTCGAGGAATTCATCTACCCGGCGATGGAGGACTTTCGCATCGACATCATTCTGGGCGAGGGGATCAACGCGCGCACCATCTCGATGAAGCTCAAGCGATTCACGCTGATCGGCGCGACCACGCGCAGCGGCATGCTTTCGGGGCCGATGCGCGATCGCTTCAAGATGCACGAGCATCTGGAGTTTTACACCATCGAAGAGCTGGCCGAGATCGTGCCGCATCAACGCCCGCAAGTTGAAAACCACGCTTGCCGACGACGCGGCCCTGGAAATCGCCCGCCGCAGCCGGAGCACGCCGCGCATCGCCAACGCCCGGCTATGGTGGGCCCGCAACTTCGCGACCAGCGAATCGGACGGCCGCATTACCCTCGAACTCGCGAGGTCGGCCCTGGCGATGGCCGAGGTCGACGGCGAAGGGCTCGACAAGCAAGATCGCCGCTATCTGGAAACGCTGATCGGCGTCTTCGACGGCGGCCCGACCGGCGTCGAGGCCCTGGCGGCGACGATGAATTTGCCGTCGGACACGCTCAGCGACGAAATTGAGCCGTATTTGCTTCGTGAGCAATTCATCGTGCGGCACGCCGCGCGGCCGGGTGGCGACGCCGCGTGCCTATTTGCACCTGGGCAAACCGCGGAAAGCAGACTCTGGATCGGGAGAGCAGTTATTGTTCGACTAGTGGGCAATGGGCAGGGTTGAATGCATTCCCCAGCCCATTCTTCACTTTTCACTCTTCACTCTTCACTCTTCACTGCCCACTACCCTCCAAGCAAGGTCGCCGGTATACTTGTCAATGGTGGGCCGGCGACGGCACACGGAGTGTGCCTACTACTTTGCCCTTTTCGAGGAATCGATGCATACCCGTTGGTTGCTTCTGGGAGTCTCCTCCCTGTTGGTTGGCGCCGTTGCCGCATTTGCTGACGATTGGCCGCAGTTTCGCGGGCCAGACCGGTCTGATGTTTCCAAGGAAAAGGGCCTGCTGAAGGAATGGCCCAAGGGCGGTCCCAAGCTGCTGTGGAAATATGACCAGGCCGGCACGGGCTTTTCCGGCTTCGCCGTCGTCAGCGACGTGCTCTACACCATGGGCACACGAGACGATTTCGAATACGCCATAGCCCTGGACATCAAGGATGGCAAGCAGCCCAAGCAGCTTTGGGCAGCCAAAATCGGCCCGAATTTCACCACTAATAAACCAACCGCTTGGGGTGATGGTCCACGCGCGACACCCACCGTTGACGGCGACTTGGTCTACTGCCTTGGCGGACTCGGCGACCTGGTGGCTTTGAAACGCACCAGCGGCGAGGTCGTGTGGCGAAAGAGCTTTGTCAAGGATTTCCAGGGCATCATCATGGATTTCGGGGTCGGCGTCACCGGCCCTGTCGGTTGGGGCTACTGCGAGTCGCCGTTGGCCGACGGCGATCAATTGATTTGCTGCCCCGGAGGCCCCGGCGGCTGGATGGTGGCTCTGGACAAGAAGAAGGGCAGCCTTTTGTGGCAAACCAAGGATCTCACCGACAAGGCAACCGATTCGTCCGCGGTCGTGGCCACCATCGGCGGCGTACGGCAATACATCAATTCGACATTCAAGGGAAAAGGCAAAGGCGGTGGAGTCGCGGGGGTGGACGCCAAAACCGGCAAGGTGCTATGGCAATTCGTCACCGAAAAATACGAGCTTTACGCCATTTCCCCGACGCCCATCGTGCAGGACGATCTGGTATATGTGACCGCCAACACGGCAGGCTGCAACCTGTTGCAAATCACCAAGGACGCGGCCGGCAACTTCAGTGTCAAAGACCTCTACAAAAAGCAGTGGCAAGTGATGCAAAACGATCATGGCGGTGTAGTGTTACTGGACGGGTGCGTCTATGGGCACGGGGGCCCGCGCGGCTGGACCTGTCAGGACCTGAAAACAGGCAAGGAAAAATGGAGCGATAGGAATTCACTCGAGGGCAAAACCGGGTCGTTGACTTACGCGGACGGTTGCTTCTATTTGCTCAACGAAGAGGGCGAAGTGGTGCTGCTGGCGGCGAACCCTGAAGAGTGGCAGGAAAAGGGACGATTTACGTTGCCGGAGTTGTCGAAAATTCGCGAGCGGGAGTCGCACCGCGCCATCGGTGTTTGGACGCATCCCGTGGTGGCCAACGGACGTCTTTTTTTGCGGGATCAGGAGTTGATTTACTGTTACGCGGTAAAGTAGCAGGCACACTCCGTGTGCCGTTTTGCTTCAAAACGGCACACGGAGTGTGCCTACTACTTTGGCGAAACGGAACCATGCGAATGCCGGCCGGAGCAGAGGAGCATCTGACACGACCCGAGCTGGACCGCCTCCAGCGCCAGCGACTGCGCGCCTTGCTCGACGCCAATCTGCCAGCCAATCGGTTTTATGCTCACAAAATCGGCCAATCCGGCTTGCCCGTCGATCGTCTCCACGAGCCGGACGTCTATTGCCGTCTGCCATTCACGACCAAGGCCGAACTGCTCGCCGATCAGCAAGCGCACCCGCCCTATGGCAGCAATCTGCCGCTGCCACTTGGCCAGTACACCCGCATGAACCAAACCTCCGGCACCAGCGGCCAGCCGCTGCGCTGGCTCGATACGCCTGCCACCTGGGATTGGATGCTGGGCTGCTGGCGCCAGGTTTATCGTGCCGCGAAGATTGAGCCTTCTGACCGGTTTTTTTTTCCGTTCTCTTTCGGTCCTTTTCTCGGTTTCTGGACCGCATTCGAGGCGGCCCTCAGTTTTGGCTGCCTGACCCTCGCCGGCGGCGGCATGACCAGTCTTGCCCGCCTGCGCTTTCTGGTGGACAATAAGGCCACCGTGGTGGTCTGCACGCCAACTTATGCGCAGCGGCTGGCCGAGGTGGCGCGCGAAAACGGCATGGTATTGGGTCGAGCAACACCTGGCTACGCGGTCCGCGCCGTGGTTGTTGGCGGCGAACCAGGTGGCGGCATCCCGGCGACGCGCCGCCGCATCGAGGACGCCTGGCAAGCGCGGCTGTTCGATCAAAGCGGCATGACGGAAATCGGTCCGGCAACTTGCGAATGTTTTGAGTCTCCGGGCTGTCTGCATATATTAGAGGCCGATTTCTTGCCCGAAGTCGTCGACCCGAAAACTCTCCGGCCTGTTCCACAGGGCAGTGTCGGCGAGCTGGTGCTGACCAATCTCGGCCGACTGGGCAGCCCATTGCTGCGCTATCGCACCGGAGACCTGGTGCGCGTCGATCCACGCCCTTGCAGTTGCGGCCGCGTTTTTGTGCGGCTTGACGGTGGCATTCTGGGACGTACCGATGATATGATCCACGTCCGGGGCAACAACCTGTATCCCAGCTCCCTGGAGGCGGTGATTCGCCGCTTTCCAGAGGTGGCGGAATACCGCGTGGCTGTGACCCACGCCGCCGCATTACCCGAGGTGCGGATTACCCTGGAGCCGGTGCCCGAAACCGATGGCGTTGGCCTGGCCGAGCGCGTGGTCCAGGCGATTCGCGAGGAGCTGCTGTTTCGCGCCGAAGTGGATGTGGTGCCGCCCGCCACGCTGCCGCGGTTTGAGATGAAGGCCAAAAGATTTGTCCACCAAGCATAAGGGAAGGATGTCGGAAATGCGTAGCACAACTACAGGGAAACCACACCAACCCGAAGCGCAAGCGAGGGCCAACAGCTTCCCTCGCTTGCGCTTCGGGTTGGTGTCGGTTTTCTCGCCGTTCGCCATACGGCATTGGCTGGTTCCCGGCTTGCTATTGTGGTGTTTTTTCGCGATTGGCGCGGAGTACCTCGCAGGCGCCGATTGGGCCAACTGGCGCGGGCCATTTCAGAACGGCGTCTCCCCTGACACCAATTTGCCCACAACCTGGTCGGACGATCCCAAGGCGCCCGTCAACTTCCTGTGGAAAGCCCCCTACGGCTGCCGCTCGACGCCCATCATCATGAACGGCCGGCTCTATATCGACAATGGCGCCGGCGAAGGCTTCAAAGAGCAAGAGCGCGTGATGTGCCTGGACTCCAAGACCGGCAAAGTCCTTTGGGAACAGCGGTTCAACGTCTTTCACGCCGACATTGCCAGCAGCCGGCTCGGCTGGACGCACCTGGTCGGCGACCCAGTCACGGGCAACATCTACTGGCACGGCACCCAGGGTAACCTGGTCGGTTTCAACAAGGACGGGAAAATTCTTTGGCAGCGACAGTTGATGGAAATGGATGGCCGGGTCTCGGGCTACGGCGGCCGATTGCCCAGTCCAACCCTGGCTGGCGATCTTGTGGTTATCGGTATGATCAACTCTGGCTGGGCCGACCAAGGCAAGGGCGCCAACCGTTTTCTGGCCGTGAACAAGCTGGACGGTACGCCGGTTTGGTGGTCACAGACCAGCGAACGGCCCGGCACTTACTTCTCGACGCCGGTGACCGCCACCATCAACGGCCAGCGCCTGATCATCACCGGCTGCAGCGACGGCGGCATCCACGCCCTTCAGGCGGGCACTGGCAAGAACATGTGGAGTTATGTCTTTTGCAAGGGCGCGATCAATTGCTCGCCGGCGGTGGACGGGACATTGGTGTACGCCAACCATGGCGAAGAAACTCCCGGCACCAACGTGCAGGGCCGGATCATCTGCGTCGACGCTGGCGCTGTGACCGACGGGCACCCCAAGTTGGTCTGGGAACTGGGCGGCATCCAGGCAAAATACACTTCACCGCTGGTCCAGGGCGGCCGAGTTTTTATCGCCGACGACGTGGCCAAATTGTGGTGTTTCGAAGCCAAAACCGGTAAGAAGATTTGGAATTATCCCTATGGCCGCAATGCCATGGCCTCGCCGGTTTGGGGCGACGGCAAAATCTATGTTTCGGAAAAAAACGCCAAGTTCCACATCCTGCAGCCAGGCGCAAAAAATGCGAAACCCTCGACGAACACTTCTTCCCTGAAGCCAGCGGCGCCGACGTCGAGCTATACGGCAACGCCGCCATTGCGGACGGCCTGGTCTATTTCCCGACCAGAGACGAGCTCTATTGCATCGGAACCAAGGATGCCAAGTCCGGCCCGCCCGCTGCCACGCCCGCGCCCATCAAGGCAAGCAAGCCGGCACAGCTGTTGATATATCCCAGCGAGGTGGTCGCCCACGCCGGTGATAGCGTGCCGTTGCGGTTGAAGGTTTACGATGAAAATGGCGATTTCATCCAGGAAGTGGGCCAGCCGGCAGATGCCAAATGGTCATTGCCGCAACCGCCGTTGCCGCCGGGCGCCAAGAATCAGCCGCCCGCGCTTGCAGGCGAGTTTCGATATTGCCGGCAGTGTGAAATTGGTCCTCAACAAGGCCCCTGCCGCCCAGCAAGGCTATGTCGAAGCCGAATGGAACGGCCTCAAGGGCAAGGCGCGCGTCCGGGTGGCGCCGCGGCTGCCTTACAGTGAAGATTTCGAAAAAACTCCCGTGGGCGGAGTGCCGCCGGGCTGGATTAACTGTCAGGGCAAGTTCCTCGTCAGGAAATTGCCGGATGGCAACAATGTCCTGGCCAAGGTGACATCGAGTTCCAATGCGGTTATCGCCAGAGGTTCCTGCTTCTTCGGCACGCCCGACATGACCAACTACACCATCGAGGCCGATGTCCAGGGGCAAAAAATCAACGAGTGGATGCCAGACGCGGGCGTTGGTGCTTGCCGCTATCTCCTCAAGCTCGAGGGGCAAACGCAGACGTTGCGGTTGCAGTCGTGGGACGCGATTCCGCGCGTCGATGAGTGGGTTCCCTTGAAATGGCTGCCGGGCACCTGGTATCGATTGAAACTGACGGCCATCGTGGACAAGGGCCGCACGACGCTCCGGGCCAAGATTTGGCAGCGCGGTCAGCAGGAGCCGGCCAAGTGGGACATCGAGTTCACCGATCCGTCCCCCAACCTGGAGGGGGCGCCGTTTTTGTATGGCTATGTGCTGGGCCACACCGCCAATGCGCCGGGCACCGAGGTTTACTTCGACAATTTACAGGTGTCGCCGAATAAATGACTCCTTGAGGAATAAATGACATGAGCCAATATCCGTCGCTGCGCCGCTGGTTGGCGGCAATGAGCGCGATGATCGTCATGGGTGTTGTGGTAGTCCTTGCCGCCACGGCGAAACGCAGCCCCGAACAGACGCCGGCCCCGACCGGCTCCGATCCCAACGTCTACCCCTGGCCAATGTTTGGCGGCTCACCCAGCCGCAACCTGGTCAATCTGCGCGACAAGAATGTGGCGACGAAGTGGGACGTCGAAGACAAAACCAACATCCTTTGGGTCCAGGATCTCGGTTCCAAGGCCTACGGCGGCCCTGCCATCGGCGACGGCAAAATCTTGATCGGCACCAACAACGAAAAGGCCGCGCGACCCGAAAGTCGAGGGCGACCGCGGCGTCATCATGTGCTTTGAGGAGGGCACGGCAAAGTTTCTTTGGCAACGCGTCCACGAAAAACTGCCCTCCGGCATTGTCCAGGATTGGCCGCTGGAGGGTATTTGCTCCACCCCGGCTATCGACGGCAAGAAAATCTATTACGTGAGCAATCGGTGTGAGTTGGTTTGCGCCACGACCGATGGCAAGGATGTCTGGACGCTGGACATGATCAAAGAACTCGAATGTTTTTCCGCATAACTTATCGACTTCTTCACCCGTCGTTGCCGGCGACCTGGTGTTCACCGTCACCAGCAACGGGGTCAATGAGAACCACATCGACATCCCCGCGCCCGGAGCGCCGAGTTTCGTGGCCGTCAACAAACACACCGGCAAGCCCGTTTGGTCGAACAGGGCCCCCAGCGAAAACCTGCTGGCCGCCCAGCAAGGCCAGGGCGGCAAAGCCTTGCAGTCGCTCATTAAGACGCTGGTCGACAAGGGTGAAGTGCTGATGCACGGCCAGTGGTCGAGCGCCTGCTATGCCGTGGCCAACGGCGTCCCGCAGATCATCTTTCCGGGCGGCGACGGCTGGCTGCGTTCCTTCGAGCCGGCCACCGGCAAGGAAATCTGGCGTTTCGATTGCAACCCCAAGAACTCGGTATACAAGCTCGGCGGCAAGGGCACGCGCAGCGACTTCATCGCGACGCCGGTGGTGCACGACAACAAGGTCTACATCGGCGTGGGTCAAGATCCCGAGCACGACGAGGGCATCGGCCACTACTGGTGCATCGACATCACCAAAAAAGGCGACGTCTCTCCAAAAGATGACAACTTCGACCCCAAGGCCGCGGTCAACAAGGATTCAGCCCTGGTGTGGCACTATGGCGAGCCGGCGCCGAAAGAGTGGAAAAAAGGCCGTAATTATGTGTTTGGCCGCACCATGAGCACCGCCGCCGTTCACGACGGCCTCTTGTACATCGCGGAGCTGGCGGGGTATTTGCACTGTCTGGATGCCAGGACCGGCGAGCAGTTATGGACGCACGACAATCGCACGCCGATCTGGAGCTCGCCATACTGGGTGGACGGTAAGATCTTTCTGGGCACGGATGCGGAAGAGGTCCGTATTTTTGCTCACGGCAGAAAGAAAAACGTCATCAACACGGTTGACATGGGCGGTAAAGTGCGTGCGACCCCCGTGGTGGCCAACGGCGTACTTTACATTATGACCGAAAACAAACTGTACGCCATCAAGACAAAGTGAGGATGCGGCGGATGAATTCCAGGGCCCCGCGAGCGGTGCAAGTTTTGTTGGTTGGGACGATCGCGCTTGCGGTTTGCCTGGCCCAGGGTCCAGACGTCGCGCCGCCAGCCGCCGCGTCGGTGCCTGGCGGCAGACCGGCGCCGACGCAGGCCACCTTTGGCGGCAGCATCTGGCGCAACATGGTCAACCTGGTCGACAAAAACGTGCCAATTTCGTGGAGCGTCGAGGAGAAGAACTTCAAAAACATCAAGTGGGTTGCTCAGCTCGGCAGCAGGTCGCACACTTGCGTGGTGGTCTACGGCGGTCGTGTTTTTGTCGGCACCAACAATGTCAAGCCTCGTGATCCCAAGATCAAGGGCGACAAGGCGGTCCTGATGTGCTTCGCCGAGAAAGACGGCGCCTTTCTCTGGCAAAATGTCCACAACACACCCTCCGAAGAGATCATGCAGCATCTCGAGGAAGGCATGTGCTCGACTCCCACGGTCGAGGGCGATTTCATCTATTATTGCACACCGGCCTGCGTGGTCGTTTGTGCCAAAGCCGCTGACGGCAAGATCGTCTGGCAGCAGGACATGATGAAGGACCTGAAAGTCATCCCTTGCTATGTTTGCGCCTGCTCGCCGTTGGTCGTGGACGACATGGTGTTCGTCGTGACAGGCAACGGCACCGATGAACAGGGCAAAATTCATTCACCCAAGGCCCCCAGCTTCGCGGCCTTCCGCAAAGACAACGGCCAGCTGGTTTGGCAAAGCAACCTGCCGGGCGACAAGATCATCCAGGGTCAGTGGTCCAATCCCGTTTATGCCAAGGTCAATGACAAGCCGCAGGTGATTTTCCCCGGAGGCGACGGCTGCCTTTATGCATTTCAGCCCAAGACCGGCGAGCTAATCTGGAAGTTCCAGTGCAGCCCAGTGCCGACGAAACTCGATCGCGGCATCCGGGCCTACATCTCGGCCACGCCGGTGGTTGACGGCAACCGCCTGTACATTGCCGTGGGAGCATATCCAGGTTACGAGGCCCCGCCCAAGATTGGCCATTTTTTTTGCATCGACATCACCAAAACCGGCGACGTTTCCTGCAAAAACGAGAATTTCGATCCACAAGACCCGGCCAACAAAGGATCGGCGCTGCTTTGGCATTATGGCGGCATGATCCAACCGCCGCCCGCCAAGGGCCGAGCCGTGCGTTTCCAGGGGTCTTGCAGCACCGCCGCCGTTCACGACGGCCTCATTTACATCACCGAGGAAACGGGATATTTACAGTGCCTGGACGCCGGCACCGGCAAGCAATACTGGGAACACGATTTCAAGAACAATGTCCTGGGGTCGCCGTATTGGGTTGACGGCAAGGTTTTCGTATGCACCAACGACGGCGATTGCCACATTTTCGAGCACGGTAAGCAGTACAAAAAACATCGCAACATCGACATGCTGGAATCCCTGGAATCAACGCCGGTAGTGGCCAACGGCGTGCTGTACATTGGGACTGCGACGAAGATTTACGCGATTGGCGCCAAGTAAGGTGAGGTATCACGCGGTGTCAACGGTTGTTCCCGATCTCTGGAGCCTGGTGCTGGATCAACTGGAAATTGATCCAGGCCAGCTTGTCGAAGCGATTGAAGAACAGGTGCGCCAGGGCGACCTCGATTTTCGCTCACGGCTGCTTATCCGCGACAGCTTGAATGGACTGCAGCAGCGCTGGGGTCTCGCACGCGTCCGGACATGGCTGGAAAACTGCTCCAATGGCCCAGCTATTGCGGCAATTTGCACTGAGGACCTTGGAGAGCCGGGCTTTCCTTCCCTGGCGAGGCGGATCATGGAACCCACTCGCGCTGACACCATCCGGCAGATGCTGCGCGCGTTCGGCGCCAAAGTCCATGCCCAAAAGCCGATCCGCCTGGATGTTGGCGGATCCGCGGCGTTGATCCTTGGCGGATTCCTTTCGCGGCGGACGGAGGACATTGACGTCGTCGACGAATTGCCAGCCGAATTACGCGGTGAGCATCTCCTTTTGGATGAGCTGAATCAGATCTACCAGCTCCATCTTGGGCACTTTCAATCCCATTACCTGCCTGCCGGTTGGCAAGCTAGAGCCCACTATTTGGATGATTTCGGCGATTTGCGAATATACGTCGTGGACGTTTACGACATTTTTCTCAGCAAGTTGTTTAGCCTGCGACCCAAGGATCGAGGCGATTTGCGCATGCTCATGCCTCGCCTCGACAAACAGGAATTGACGACCAGGCTCAAACAAACCGCAACCTCTCTGCTGGCCAGCGAAGACCTTTACCAGCACGCCCGCGACAACTGGTACATTCTTTTTGGAGAGAAACTACCCCAATGACCCCGACCGCAAAACAAGCCCGTGAAAAACTTGACGCCCACGTCCGCGAGATCATCGCGTGGCATTTCAATCCTGAAACTGGCGCGCCGTTTTGGATCCAGAAGGCTGGCGAGCTGGGTTTCGATCCGCGCAAGGAAATCCAGTGTTTCGCCGACCTCAAGAAGTTCGGCCATTTCGAGGACGAATGGCTGCGCGGCGGCCCCGTGCGGCGCTGGGTGCCCAGGGGCTGCAAGGACAAGCCGATTTACGTCTTCGAGACCGGCGGCACCACCGGCATTCCCAAAAGCCGCGTCGTCGCCGACGATTTCCGCATCGACTATGAACTTTTCAGCAAGTCGCTTCCCGACAAGTACTTCCCCAAAGGCTCCAACTGGCTGATGCTCGGCCCGTCCGGTCCGCGCCGGCTGCGGCTGGCGGTCGAGCACCTCTGCCAGTTCCGCGGCGGCATCTGTTTTTGCGTCGATCTCGATCCGCGCTGGGTGGTCAAGCTGATCAAGAAGGGCTGGATGGAGCACCTCAAGGCCTACCAGGAACATGTCATCGACCAGGCCCTGACGGTGTTGTCGGCCAATCACGAGATCAAGTGCATGTTCACGACGCCCAAACTGCTCGACGCCCTGGCCGGCCGGCATGGAGAAAGACGGCACGTCGGTCGCCAAAAGCGGCATCACCGGCGTCTTCTGCGGCGGCACCGAGATGACCTCGCAATGGATTCGTTTCGCCATCGAGGAATTGCTCGGACCGGACATTTACATCGCCCCGACGTATGGTAATACTTTGATGGGTTTGGCAGCCTGCGACATGCCCAAAGCCGAGGACGGCTACAAGATTAGTTACTACGCTCCCGAACCGCGCGCCGTCGTCGAAGTCGTCGATTTCGACAATAACGACAAGGTGGTCGACTACGGTCAGGAGGGGCGAGTGATGCTGACGACGCTGACCAAGGAGTTCTTCGTGCCGCGTTTCATGGAGCGCGACGAGGGAGTGCGCGAGAAGCCCAGCGAGCGCTACCCGTGGGACGGCGTCAGCGGTGTCAAGCCATTCCGGCAGTTCGCGGCCACGACGACAGTAGGTGTCTACTAACATCGTATGTTTAGCCGCGGTCCGAAGGACCGCGTGAGTGCGGGCAAACACTTAAGACAAATAATTCATTACCCTGAGACCAACCATGCTACACATCCCCGTCCTCCGTTGGGGCGAACCCTACAAGAGCCTCGAATTCGACAAGGTCGTTCATTTCGACACCGGCGAAGCGATTGCCGAGGTCAGCCGGGCCAACGCCGGCATTGTCGAACGCGACATGCGCCATGCCCGCCGCGCCCGCGAGTCGCTCCGGGAGATACCGATACGCGACATCCTTGGCATGGTGAAAAAGGCCGCCGACCTTTACACCGAGGCCGAGTTGCCGCTGGGCAACGGCACGCAAACGCCCGAGCAGTTCGTGCGCATGCAATCGGCGACCACCGGATTGCCGGAACACATGTGCCGGTTCAACATGAAGAAAAATCACTTTGTGCTGAACCACATGGACAAGATTCTCGATAGCTTGACGCGCGGCCTCGATCTGGACATTCTGTCGCGTGGCTATGGCATCGAATCGCGCGGCGTGCCGGTCAGCTACCAGGCTCAGTCGCCGGTCCTTGGCCTTGTGCTGCCGAGCAACTCGCCAGGCGTTCACACCCTTTGGCTGCCGATCATCCCCATGCAAATCGGCCTTGTCCTCAAACCTGGTCCGCAGGAGCCGTGGACACCTTACCGCATGGCCCAGTCTTTCGTGCAGGCCGGCATCCCCAAGCAGGCCATTGCCATTTATCCCGGCCTTGGCGACATTGGCGCCGCGGTGCTGCAGCATGTCCAGCGCAGCCTCATCTTCGGCGGCACCGCAACGGTGGAGCAGTACAAAGGCAATCCACGCGTACAAGCTCACGGCCCCGGTTTCAGCAAGATATTGCTCGGCGAAGACAAGGTCGATCAGTGGGAAAAATATATCGACATCATGGTTGACAGCGTCCTGGTTAATAGCGGACGAGGCTGCATCAACTGCTCCGGCATCTGGGCGCCGCGCCACGGCCGCAAGATCGCCGAGGCCCTGGCCGAGCGGATGGGCCCGGTGGCGCCGCTGCCTCCCGAAGATCCCAAGGCGGCACTGGCGGCATTCACTGTCAAGGGCCAGGCCGACGGCGTCAATGCCGACATCGAAAAGGACCTGACCGAGTCGGGCGTCCACGATCTGACCAAGAAATTCGGCACGCGGCTCGTCAAGAAGGACCGCTGCGATTACCTGCGGCCAACGGTCATCTTCTGCGAGTCGCCGGATAAGAACATCGCCAAGAAGGAATACATGTTCCCATTCTGCACCGTCGTGGAGTGTCCGCAAAAGGATATGCTGGAAAAAATCGGCCCCACGCTGGTCTGCTCGGCGATCACCGAGGACAAAAAATTCCAGCGTGAACTGGCCGACGCCACGCATATCGACCGCTTGAACCTTGGCGCCCTGCCGACGATTCAGCTCAACTGGCTGCAGCCGCACGAGGGCAGCATCGTCGATTTTCTGTTCCGCGCCCGGGCCTTCCAGTTCGACAAGGAAATGATCAAGATATGATGACGGTGCCCATTTTTGTAGGACGGCCTTCCCAGGCCGTACAAGCCGGTGCGGACGGCCTGGGAAGGCCGTCCTACAAAAATGTGATGCCGGATTGAAACATGCCTTTTTTTTGGGCCGCTAAGGAGTAAGTTTTGCGCCGCACGCTTTCACCCTTCGATTACCATTCGCCGACCCGCGTGGTCTATGGCCCCGGCACGCTGGCCCGACTTGGGGAGTTGGCGCGCGAGCTAGGCGAATCGCGTGTGCTGCTGGTCACCGATCCCGGCTTGAAGGAGGCCGGCCATCCCCAGCGTGCTACGCAATCGCTGCGCGAGGCCGGGTTGGAGGTTTTCCAGTTCGACGGCGTCGAGCCGAACCCCACCGATCATCACGTCGAGGCCGGCCTGGATTTCGCCCGCCTGCACAACGTCGACCTGATTGTCAGCGTCGGCGGCGGCAGCTCGATGGACTGCGCCAAGGGGATCAATTTCCTGCTGACCAACGGCGGCAAGATGTCCGACTACAAAGGTTTCGGCAGGGCGAAAAAGCCAATGCTGCCGTCGATCGGCGTGCCCACCACCGCCGGCACCGGCAGCGAGGCCCAATCCTACGCACTGATCGCCGACGACAGGACCCACCTGAAAATGGCTTGCGGCGATCGCAAAGCTGCCTTCCAGATGGCCATCCTTGACCCCGAGGTGACGGTTTCGCAACCGGCCAGCGTTACCGCCATCACCGGTATCGACGCCGTATCGCATGCCCTGGAATCTTATGTCACCACCAAACGCAACCCGCTCGCCCAGATGTTCGCGCGCGAGGCCTGGAAACTGCTTGAACCCAACCTGGAAAAGGTGCTGAAACAGCCCGATGACCTGGCCGCTCGCGGCGCGATGCAGGTCGGCGCCTTTCTCGCCGGCACGGCCATTGAGAATTCGATGCTGGGCGCCTGCCACTCCTGTGCCAATCCATTGACCGCCCATTACGGCATGAGCCACGGATTGGCGATAGGCGTGTTGCTGCCGCACGTGATCCGCTTCAATGCGGAAATCGCCGGGCCGCTTTACGCCGACCTGGCGCAGCTCACGGGGCTTGGTAATGCCAACGGCAACGCGGCCGAGTTGATAGCCAATCGTGTCAGCGATTTGATGCGTGCCGCGAAGTTGCCGGCGACTCTGGCCGAGTGCGGCGTCTCCGAAACTATTCTGCCGGTCCTGGCCGAGGAGGCCAATCAGCAGTGGACCGCACGGTTCAATCCTCGTCCCGTAACCGAGCGCGACTTGCTGGGGCTGTACCAAACCGCGTTTTGAACAACCAAAGGCATGATGACCGCATAGGTGCATTTATGGCAATTCCCCCCGCCCCACTTTTGGAAAAACTGAAGGACAACCGCTGTATATTGTTCCTGGGATCTGGGTTTTCCACCGCGGCTGGCTATCCTAGTTGGCCGGACCTCATAGCTAAGCTCGTGGACGAAGCCGCGGGAGCCTATCCGCAACAAGCTACGGACCTCAAGAAGTATGCCAGTAAGGAAAAAGATCTCCTGTTGGTGGCTGAATACGCACGAAATAGACTTGGACCGCAACGATACGGCGACATCTTGCAAAAACTGCTTTCTAAACCAGTGAAACCGTTGCCGGCACACAAAGCCATTGCCCACACCAAATACCGTGCAATAATAACCACCAACTATGATAAGTTGATTGAAACTACAATCACCCTTGAGAGACATTGGCAGCCGACTTCTTTCACACCGGAGTCAATTACATCATTGGGATCAGTTTTGTTCAAGGACGAGTTTTTCATCCTAAAACTGCATGGCGACATTGGCAACGCCGGCTCTATTGTGCTTACCAGCCAGGATTACGACCGCTTGAAGCTTGTCTCCCCGTTTGTTCGCAGTTTCTTGCAAGCGACGTTTTTGACTTACACGGTTCTTTTCGCCGGCTATAGCTTGAGCGACCCCGATTTTCAGCTTGTGAGAAAGGAACTTCAGTTGATCTTTCAGGGCACCACGCCGACTCATTATGCCCTGCTCCCAGACCCCCATGATTTCACCTCCGAGATTTTGATGAAAGGGCTGAACGTTCAAGTAATTCCGTACAGTGCCGCCAGGAATCATCAAGAGGCAACTGATTTCCTTGTGGAACTTCGAAAAGCAGCCCCTTTACCATAAATGAGGTTTACCACGATGCGATGGTTCTTGGTTTTTCTTCTGGCATTTCTTGGAGTCTTGACGGCTCGTTCCGCCGCCGACTGGCCTGTCTTCCGCGGCAACGCCACGCAGACTGGCGTCGCATCCTCGGAGCTCGCGGCCAAGCTCACCGTCGTCTGGAAATTTGAGAAGAAGTCCTTCGAGGCCACCGCGGTTATCGCCAAGGGCGTCGTGTACATCGGCTGTCAGGATCAATTCTTCTACGCTTTGAACCTGGCCGATGGCAAGCCAAGATGGAAATACGACGCCAAGGCCCCCATCAAAATCGCCGCGGCCATTAGCGGTGACGCGGTCTATATCGGCGACGAAGACGGCAAACTGCATTGCCTTGAGGCCACCACCGGTAATAAACGCTGGGTTTACGATACCGACGCCGATATCACTTCCGCGCCCAACTTCGACGGCGACAAAATCCTGTTCGGCTGCGGCGACGAAAAGCTCTATTGCCTCGACAAGGACAAAGGCGGCAAACCGTTTTGGACCTTTCCGGTGCCGGGCGGGCCGGTGCTCGGATCTCCTGCGATTACCAACAAAATGACATTCGTGGCTGGCTGCGACAGCGTCCTGCACATCATCAACACCACGACAGGCAAGGAGGAAATCAAGTCGATCGAGCTCGATGGCCAGGTCGGCGCCACGCCGGCGGTGATGGGCGATGTCCTCTACGTCGGCACCATGACCAACCAGGTGCATGCGATAAACTTAAAGGAAGGCAAGGTCGCCTGGAGCTACGAGTCCAAAACAAGGCCGCAGCCGTTTTTCGCCTCGATGGCCGTCACCAAGGACCTTGTGCTGGCCGGCAGCCGCGACAAGAGCCTGCACGCCCTCGACCGCGCCACCGGCGTCAGAAAATGGTTATTCACGACCACCGGCAAGGTAGACAGCTCCCCGGTGGTCGCAGGCAATCGTGTCTATTTTGGCTCCGGCGACGGCAAGTTTTACGTCGTCGATCTGGCGACCGGGCAGCTTGTGCAGAGCGTCGAGTTGGGAAGAAGTATCCTGGCATCGCCCGCGGTGAGTGACGGTTATTTGGTGATTGGCACGTTGGACGGTGTGCTTTTTTGTTTGAAGTAGGTCCCGCCTGCCGGGCGGGACCTGGATTGCCAATCCGAAAAGGAGTAAGATTAGGATGACGATTATGAAGAAGATTATGAGCAGGATTACGATTAGGAGAATGACCGATTCCCATCCAACGTATCCTGCTCGTAATCTTAGTCGTGCTCTTAATCCTCTTCCTAATCTTAATCCTCATCGTAATCTTTCTCCTCTTCCGAGCCCACAGCCGCTGCCGAACCACGCACGTTAATTCAGCGTCAGGTCCCGCCCGGCAGGCGGGACCTACTAGGGGTCCCATATATGAGCGTCTCTGACACCCAAGAAAAAACCGGCCTGGGCAATTACTTCGTCGCCAATTACCCGCCGTTCTCCGCCTGGAAGCCCGCGCACCTCGCGGCCGCATACGCCGCGCTGCAGAAACCTCCTCGCCCTGATACGCCGCTGGGCCTGTATCTGCACATTCCCTTCTGCCGCAAGCGCTGCAAATTCTGCTACTTCCGCGTCTACACCGACAAGAACGCCCGCGATGTCGAGACCTACCTCGACGCCCTCGTCAAGGAAGTGGAGCTCTACAGCAAACTGCCGATCGTCGGCGGCCGGCCGCTGCATTATGTCTACTTCGGCGGCGGCACCCCGTCGTATCTCAGCGCCGGTCAACTGCGAACGCTGACCGATCAGTTGCGGACGTATCTTCCCTGGGACAAGGCCGACGAAGTGACCTTCGAGTGCGAGCCGGGCACTCTGCAGCAGCACAAGCTGGAGGCCCTCAAGGAACTTGGCGTGACGCGGCTCAGCCTGGGCATCGAGAACTTCGGCGACGCCATCCTGGAAGCCAACGGCCGGGCCCACCTCTCCGCACGAGATTTACCGCGCCTACGGCTGGATCAAGGCCCTTAGCTTTGAGCAGATCAACATCGACCTGATCGCCGGCATGGTCGGCGAGACCTGGGACAACTGGCGGATTGCGTCGCAAGACCATCGAACTGGCGCCGGACAGCGTGACGATCTACCAGATGGAGTTGCCGTTCAACACGGTCTTTTCCAAGGAGCTGCAGACCGTCGGCGGCAGGACAAACACGATCGGAAGCCTCCGCCATTGCCGACTGGCCGACCAAGCGGGCCTGGGTGCAGTTACGCCTTCGACGAGCTGGCCCGCGCCGGCTATCAGATCTCCAGCGCCTACACGATGGTCAAGGACAAGGCCCGCTGCCGGTTCGTCTACCGCGACAGCCTCTGGCACGGCGCCGACATGTTCGGCACCGGCGTGGCCTCCTTCGGCCACGTCGGCGGCGTGCACGTGCAGAACGTCGACACCTGGGAACACTACCTGGGTCATGCTCGAACGAGGCGAGCTGCCGCTGGGCCGGGCCTTGCCCGTGACGGCTGGGCAGCTGCTGATCCGCGAGATGATCCTGCAGCTCAAGACAGGCCGGCTCGACGCTAGTTATTTTCAGGGTAAGTTCGGCGAAGATATCCGGGTGAAATTTGGCACGGAATTTGGTCAACTGCAGGAGTCGGGCAATGCCGTGCTCGACAATGGCAGCATCCGGCTGACGCCAGCGGGGCTTTTGCAGGTGGATCGGCTGCTGCCGGCGTTTTTTGAGCCGCAGTTTAGGGAGGTGAGGTATACGTGAGTGTGGTGAACGAGGACAACGCCTGACATCTTTTCAGCGGCCCCTGGTTGTAGGGCAAGAAATTACGTCTCATCTCAACCCCCCTGGACAACCCCATGACATGAAACCGCCAACGGTTGCTGTCGAATGGCAACGGATGACAACAAGTGAATCGGTTTCGTCTCACGCCTTGCTGCCGCAGCAGCTGCTTTTTTGCCGTTTCTTGCCCCCCCCACACCCAACTACCTGCAATCTTGCACCCCCTCCCTATATCGATGCGCATCCGGTAAGCGACATCGCAACCAACACTGGCGCAATCACTTGCGTCGCCGCGGACAACAAAAACGCGAATTTCCGCCTCGTTTTTCTTGCAGGGTCTCTCCCAATCTGGCCAACCATCCACGCTGGCGGTCGTTGCATCATTGCACCGACCCTAACCCGCCTGCATTGCACTGCAACGACGCAATGATGCAACGTCGGTTGGCGCTCCCTGCAATGCCGGCTAGATCGACGGGTGTGTCCAAAACCAAGGTCCACGCCACTTCCTTGCGCTCCGGCGTTTCGGTAAACTGAACTAAAAGGGATACCGCGACTGGAGGACGGTGACAATGGCCAACATTGGACTACCGAAGACCACGCCTTCGTCGCTTTTGGCGAACAAACGCCGTTGGAAACGGGATGCAAACTTTGAGTGGGATATTGAAGACATCGTGGGGGCACACCCAAATCTGTACTTGGAGCATTGCGCTGTGATGGCCGTCGCCTTAATGAGCCGACAATCAGCTTCACCACTTGAGTTCCTGGTGGAATGCGAGGGTTTCTGCCCAGCGGAGCTGCAAGTGGAACCGAGTTTCCTCCTTCCGGTCGGCTGGAGTGAAAGGACTGCCGCCGCCGTAGCCAAAGTTTGGGTTACCGAACAAGGCAAGCCCATCGTTGAACGCGCTGCTGTAGCTTTGGCTGCGCTGGCTATCGGCCACTTGCACCCGGGCAGTCAAATGCAGGTCACGGAAGTAGGCGCCGCCGATCAACCCAAAGATCGGCGAAGCTAGGAATCCAGCCGGACGACCTGTTCTTCACCAGGCTGTGACGCTCGACCGTAAGGAAACGGTGAAATTACTGCTCGACAAGGGTTCTAATCCCGACATTCCAAGCCGCGACAAAGGGGTCGGACACGAGGGTGAAACGGCATTGCTTCAGGCAGCCTTTTGGGGCCGTTTGGAGATTGCCGAGATGCTGATCCAGCGAGGCGCGAACGTCAACGCGAAGGCTGCCGGCAGTGTTGTGCCATTGCACGAGGCTGCCCGAATGGAACACGTCGAGTTCGCTCAGTTGTTGCAAAAAAGGGAGCAGACGTCAATGCGAAGGACGACAAAGGCAAAACTCCGCTGGCTTGGGCAAGCTCCTCAAGGGAATCAACCAAGATGATTAAACTGCTGCGAGATGGCGGCGGTGTAAAGTAAATTGAAGTAGGGAAGCCCATCGCGTAGGTCGGCATGGTTGACAGCTCACCATGCGCGGGCGGCAAAATCTGGCGGGAGGCGGAAAAGGGGGCAGGAACCGTCCGTATCTTCATTTTTAAGAACATCCGCGAAAAGGGCATGGACCTGGAACGCCTGCCGGTTTTCATAGGGGACGAGGAGCAATCATGATCCATTCGCTTCGCCTTTCGAATTTCAAGAACTTCAAGGACGCCACCTTGAAGTTAAACGGCCTGACTCTGCTTGTCGGGGCCAACGCTGCCGGCAAGAGCAACGTGAGGGACGCGTTCCGTTTCCTGTACGCAATGGGTCAGGGTTACACCCTTGCTGAGATCCTCGGCGAGAAATACGTGGAAGGAGGCGCCCTGCAATGGAAAGGCATCCGCGGCGGCATGGCCGAGACGGCTCGCCACGGAGAAAAGACATTCGCTCTCGAAAGCCAGCTGGGCCTAAAAAGCCAGCGTTTTCTGCACCGGATCGAGGTCGCCCATTCCAAACATGGACCGCGCGTGGTCAAAGAATCGCTCCATCATAATGAAGAGCCGGTATTTATCGCCAGCCCGGCCAAAGGCAACAGCGGCCAATTGCTGGTTCAGCCGGATAGTTACCCCGCAGACTGGTTGCAATGCGACAACGGATAACCTGTGCTGACCCAATTCGTCGACCAACTGCCAAAGCCGGAACAACGCGATTACTTGTGGCAACCAGCGATCAAGAGCATCGCCGACTTGAAATCAATGAGGTTTCTGGACCTGTCGCCGGATGCCATGCGCCGACCGTCCATTCCCGGCCAGACCACGTTGGGCGACCGTGGTGAGAATTTGTCCTCGGTTCTGCAAGCGATGTGCGAAACCGCTGCGACTCACCGTGCCCTTGCGGAATGGATTAAGCAGCTTACTCCCATGGACGTGGTGGATTTCGATTTCGTTTCGGACGCTTCGGGTAAGATTGCCGTGACACTAATTGAAGCCGATGGCCAACGGACCTCCGCTTCGAGTGCGTCGGACGGAACGCTCCGCTTTCTTGGAATGCTGGCGGCGCTGCTGGGCCCCAGGAAGGAAAAGCTGATCTTCATGGAGGAAATCGAAACCGGCCTTCATCCCACCCGCTTGCACCTGTTGGTAGAGCTGCTTGAACATAGCGCGGCTGCAGAACACCTCCAGGTGGTGGGAACTACCCATTCGCCACAAATGCTTGGCATGCTAAGCTGCAAAGGGCGGGAAAACGCGCATCTCGTTTACCGCGCGGAAGCCGACGGGGACGGTCGAATTCGGCGAATCCTCGACATCCCAGAGGCTAAACGCCTGGTCGAAACGAGAAACATGAGTCGGCTGTTCGAGTCGGGATGGCTGGAAAATGCCGTCTCGTTTCAGGAAACAGCGGAAGACGCCGGGGAGGCAACGTCTTGAACGTCCTCATCATTCCGGAAGACTTTCGCAAGGATCAATACATCCTGAAACCGATCATCGTGAGAATGCTCGCCGAGGTGGGCAAACCGAGGGCGAATGTCAAAATGTGTCTCGAACCCTTGCTGGGAGGAATCGACCAGGCACCGACTGGGGACGCATAGCGGATATACTCGACATGTACCCGACGGTGGACATTTTCCTGCTTCTGGTGGATCGTGACGGCATTGCCACTCGGCGCAAAGCACTTGACAGCATCGAGGCCAAGGCCCAGAAAGTGCTGGTCGATGATCGCGTCCTTCTTGCGGAAAATGCGTGGCAGGAGATCGAAGTGTTGGCCTTGGCAGGTCAGAAACTGCCGAAGGCTTGGAACTGGAAAAAAATCAGGGCCGAGATTCATCCCAAGGAGACTTTTTTCGAGCCGTTGGCTCGCCAGCGCGGCTTGACAAGCGAACCTGGGGAAGGCCGTACTACAATGGGACGTGAAGCTGCAGCAAATTACAGGCGAGTCCGATCCCGATGCGCAGAAGATAATGAGTCCTTGGAAACCAGAATAAGAGACTGGTTTGAAGCAAGTTGAGCATGGCCGGACAACTGTCACTCCGCCAGCCCCAGCAACTGCAACCGCCTCAACAACCGCACGCGCGGAATCTCAAGCATCTTTGCCGCCTTGCTTTTGTTCCCCTTGGACATTACCATCGCCAACTGCACGAGCCGCCGCTCGACCTGCTCCAGCAGCTTGTCCAGCGGCAACGCACGTTCGGGAGCAGCCACCGGAACACCAATAAACCACGGCAAATCGCCTGCGTCTATCTTTTCGCCCTTGGTGCGCGGGCATGCGGCGGCAAGGACTGCGTAAAGCTCGCTGAGGTTGCCCGGCCAGGCATAGTTCTGCAGCAGCTCCCAGGCCTGGGTCGTCAAACCTGTCACCGGCGTTTCTCGGCCGCTGCTCACGCGCTTCAGCAGCCGGTCCACCAGCACGGGAAGGTCGGTCAAACGCTGCCTCAGCGGCGGCACCTGGATTGTCACCGCACTGAGCAGGCAATGGACATCTTCCAGCAACCGGCCTGACTGAATCTGCTCGGCGGCGTCGGCACTGCTCCCGGCAAGTAAACGCGGCCTGGATTCCTCGCCAGAGCCCGTCGTGAAAAGCTCGACCAAACGGGCCTGGAGTTCACGCGGCAACGATTGCGGTTCCTTCAAGTACAGCGTCGCTCCCGGCCGTTGCGCGAACCCCGGCGAGCCGAACAGTGCCCACGCTAAAGCTGGCGTGGGAAGATGGCGGCAGTCCAGGGCGACGAATGGCTTTTCTCGATGCGGGCCTTCCTGGTGAATGGTGCGGGCCAACCACTCCTTGCCAGTGCCCGGTTCGCCAACCAGCAGCACTGCGGCGGTGGTCTGGCTCGCCAGGCGAACTTGCTCGGCTACACGGCGCATGGCCGGCGATTCGGTCGAGATATGGTGAGCGCCCCACCAATCAGTCAGACGCTGCCGCAGAGCCATCAGCTTTTCGGGAAGCGGTTGCGACGTGGCGGTCTCGGCGGTCGGTACAGCAACAACCTTGCCGACCAGTCCCAAAAGCCCGAGCGGACCGCGCAGCGGCAGGAATTCAATGTCCCACCACTGGGGCTCCATGTCACGCTGTGCGAACAAACGCCGCACGCGGGCGGATTGGCCGGCCATCACTTCGCGCGGTGGTGCCAGGGCGTTTAGCACGGCTTCACATGATCCTGACTCGGCGTCACGGCGGCGCTTGCAAACGCGCTTCAAGACATCTCGTCCCTTAATCCCGGTCAATGTCTCCCAGGCGCAGTTAACGAAGAGGATTTGCCGGCGGCGGTTCAGCACGAAAAGAGGGTCAGTGCCGCGCTGGAAGAACGCGGTCCATCGGAAGTCGAAATCCGAGCCATCGCTGGCGGATGGTGGATCGGAAGGTTTTTCGGCCATGTCAGAATCGAAATCTCGCCACCACGTAGATGGCCACGGCGATGGCGAGCAGGAACAGGGTCATGCGGATGCCCCAGCGCCAGGCTTCGTGCAGGATGACGGGCCAATCGTCAAAGCGCGTGGCGCTGTAGACGAGGCTGATTATGGGTATCAGGAACAGCAAATGGAGGTAAAGCAACATGGTTATTACGTTCCGCTAGGCGACGGCGGGTTCTTTGTTCTTGGGTCTGGCGGTCCCGGGAGACATTTCGGCGTGGGCGGGGCCGGCCAGGGCGTCGTAGATCACCAGGATGTTCAGCACGCCGGCGATCACGGTGTACATCCAGCCGAGGTCGGGCGATTTGTCGCTGTTGGTGAGCACGACGTTGAGCTTGTCCTCGCTGAGCGGTCGTTGGTAGTTGCCAAGCCAGGGGTGTTCCTGGTCGGTGCCGTCGTTGGTGCGATACTGGATAATGGCCGGCCAGGCAGCTGCTCCGATCCAGAACTGGGCGAAGAAACGAGCATGGTCGGCAACGGTCTCCAGGACTCGACCCGGGCCTTGCTGGGCTCGCCTTTGGGCACCCGCGGCGTCGATGACATAGACGTTGCGCCAGCCACCGAGGTACTGGCCATAAAAGAACAGGAAATACAGACAGACGAAAAAGAGCAAGCCCTTGCCGATCCGGCCCTGGACAACCTGGCCAAGCCCCGGCACGAGGTAGCTGAGGATCGCTGCCACCGGCGAGAAGTTCTGCTGCGGTAGATTCAAATGATCAGGGGAGTCGGTGGTGGCCATGAATTGCCCTGCGTCGGAGGTCTGGTTCCTGATAATGATTGTATGAAGAATGCCCCTAGGAGCCTATCCGAAAAGGGGTCAGGCACCGTTGTGCGAAGCACCCTCCGGGCCGTTCCGGCAACGGTGCCTGACCCCTTTTTCGGATAGGCTCAACCGAGGAACCGCAGCGCGGCCCAGATCAGTGCTGCGATGACCATGGCGACGCCGCTCCAGCCCAGGATCGCGCGTCCCTGCTCGCCGCGCAGCCAGCGGCCGGCGCCGCCAAGAACCGCTGTGCCGATATCAAACACGCGATTGATGCCTAGCAGCAGCCGCGTCAGGGGACCATGCCGGGGCGGCGCCGTCGGGGCCGGCGGCGAGGGCGGTGTCTTGACCCAAATCGGCCGCGGCGCAGGCAGGGGTTCCGGCTTCGCTGTTTTCTCCAGGAGGCCGGCGGAAGGCAAAACTTGCGAAACGGGTTTGGCCGAACCAGTCTTGGGCCGATTGAGCAAAATCGGCAGCAGGGGCTCAGCACCGAGCGGCAGATAGGTTGGGGCGGCCTCGGGCTGGGAGAATTCGCCCTGAGACAAGGCCGGCTTTTTATCAACGGCCGCCTGCTTGGCGGCTGGCGTTTCACGACCGACCACGAAGGAAGCCTGTTTGCCGCCGGCGGAGGGCGCGGCCGCGACAGGCGCTGGCGCCGCGGGCGTCAGTCCGACATGATGCGGGGCGGCAACCGGCGACGGCGTATCAGCTTTTGTCGAGGTCTCGTCTTCCCCCTGTTCCACGGGCAACGCCAGCATGCGCTGCATCAGCGCATCCAGCTCCTCGAGCAATTGCCGAGTCGAGGGGCTCGCCGCAGCACTGGGCGGGAGCGAGGGCGTGGGCGTGGGCGTGGGCGAGGTCGGAAGGTCAGCCATGACGCGCGGTCTCCAGGCACAAAATGTCCTCAGCGGGTGTGGCCGCGCCGGCGCGGTTTGCCCGAGGACACAAGTCGGCGTATTGTAGCAGGAATGTCCGAAAGGTTTTACATCAACTGCTCGCTGCAAATGGGGCCCGTGGCGCTCGAAGGCGCCGAAGCTCACCATCTTGCCGCGGTATGCCGGCTTCGCCCAGGCGACGCCGTTTGCCTGTTCAACGGCGACGGCCATGAATACCCGGCGCGGGTGGTGGATGTCCAACGCCGCCGGGTCGAAATGGACGTCCTGGAGCAAGCGAGCCCCGAGCGGGAATTGCCCGGTAGAGTCGAGGTAGCCGCGCCGTTGCCCAAGGGCGACCGCGCGAATTTCTCGTGGAAAAACTAACTGAATTGGGAGTGGCCAAATTCGTGCCGTTGACCACGGCGCGCAGCGTGGTGCATCCGCGCGACGCCAAGCTGGAAAAGCTCCAGAGGCATGTGATCGAAGCCAGCAAACAATGCGGGCGGAATGTGCTGATGGAGATTTCTCCGTTGGCGAAATGGGCGAGTTATTGTCGCGGTGACGGTTTGCCGCAGAGGCGCTGGTTTGGCCATCGTGGGGGCAATGCGGTTGTGGGGCAAGCGGGCTTGGATTCCGTCGCATGGGCAGTCGGTCCGGAGGGTGGGTTTGACGAGGAGGAGATTCAACTGGCCATTGCTGCGGGATGGTCGCCAGTGGATCTTGGGGCACGCGTGCTGCGGGTGGAAACCGCCGCGATCGTTGTGCCAGTCATGGTCGGATTGACGTGGAAGGAACGGATAGTGTGCACAGGGCAATAATCGAACCGATCTGGCGCAGTCCGCTCGTTCCAGTCGCCCTGGCCGCGACGGTGGGTGTCGTGCTGGATCGCTGGTTCGGTCTGCCCGTAATTTCCATGCTGCTTGCCGCCCTGGTTGCGATCACTGCATCGTTGGCGTTTGCACATTACCACCGAAGCTTGCTCGCCCTGCCGCTGTTGTGGACCGCCGTCGGTACCTTGGGGGCCGCCTACCATCACTGGCATCGCGACGTGCATGTCCCCGACGACATCAGCTATTTCGCCAGCGAGGAACGACGGCCGGCACTGGTTCGCGGCGTCGTCGACACGGAACCGATGCTCATCAAACGCGCCGGCCAGGACGAGCTGCGCAGCTTTCCCGCCAAAGACGGCGGGCGTTTTGTGCTAGCGGTGACGGCCCTTAAACAGCACACCGATTGGCGAGCTGCCAGCGGCCGGATTCAAGTTCACACCGCCGTGCCGATCGACGACGTGCACGTCGGCGACGAGGTCGAAATTGCCGGCCGCCTGGAGGCTCCCTCCGGCCCGCAAAATCCGGGGGAACTCGACTATGCGGGCGTGCTGCGAGATCAACGCATCACGGCGAGCATGTCGGTCAAGGAGAGCGGCGACGGCGTGCTGACCCTTCACGAAGGGCAAGGCCTGTCGCTGGTGAAAGGCTTGGCATCCTTGCGCCTGGGGCCAAAACGTGCTGACCGCTTACCTGCCGCCCGAGCGCCAGGGAGTCGCCATCGCATTGGTGCTGGGCGACGGCGCGCCGATGACTCAGGACGATTGGGAAAAATACATTCGCACGGGCGTCATTCACGGTCTGGCCATTTCCGGTTGGCATCTCGTGGTGCTGGCGTGGTTTCTGGGCTTTGGCCTGCGTTTCCTGCGGCTGAGGACACGGCAAGCGGCCATCTTGACTGCGCTGTTCCTGCTGGCCTACGCCTTCCTGGTGGGAGGCCGGCCGCCGGCCATGCGCGCGGCCGTCGCTGTGTGCAGTCTGTCCCTGGGTCTGCTCGTGCGCCGGCCGCCGCTGGCCGCCAACAACTTCGCCTTGGCCTGGCTGATTGTGCTGCTGCTCAACCCGACGGACATGTTCAACCTCGGTTGTCAGCTTTCCTTTATTGCGGTTGCTGTTTTGACGTGGGGACTGCGGGGCTGGACAACACCTGGCGACGATCCGCTGGGTCAGCTGGTTGGCGAATCGCGTCCAACATGGATGCAAATGCCAATGTCAATTTGTCGCCAAACCTTGCTGAGCTATGCGATCACGTTGCCCGTTTGGGTCGTGTTAGCGCCGTTGGTCGCGGGCCGGCACAACATGCTGTCGCTGGCGGGCCTGGTCATCGGACCGCCGACGGTCTTGCTGACGTCGATCGCTCTGCTGGCGGGATTCGCGCTGCTGGTATTGGCGCCGCTTTGTCCGCCTTTGGCCCAGGTCGCGGCCTTGATCACCGACTGGAGCCTGGCCGGCTGCGATGGCCTGGTCGCCTTTGCTGAAAGTGTTCCTGGGTCGTGCTGGTATGTGCCCCAGGTGCCGCCATGGTGGCTATGGGTCTTTTATGTCGGCGTGCTTGGGCTGATCATGCTGCCAACACTTCGGCGGCTATGGACATGGTGCGTCCTGGCCCTTTTGGTGCTGCTCACATTTGGCCTGGCCAGCGGCGCGGCCCGGCCGCCGACCGGCGAGTTTCGCTGCGCTTTTCTGGCGGTGGGTCACGGCGGCTGCGCGGTGCTGGAAACACCGAATGGCCAGACGATGCTTTACGACGTCGGCAGCCTGGCCGGCCCCGAGATGGTGCGGCGCCATGTCGCTCCGTATCTTTGGCACCGAGGCGTTCGCCGCATCGACGAAGTATTTCTTTCGCATGCCGACCTCGACCATTTCAACGGCCTGGTGGCGTTGCTGGAGCGATTCAGCGTGGGCCAAATCAGTTGCACGCCGACGTTTCAGCAGCGTCAAACCCTGCCGGCCCAACTCATTGTCAGGGAACTGGAGCGCCGCCGGGTGCCTGTGCGGATGCTGGCGTCGGGCACGGGTCTGCGTGCCGGCCAGGTCGAAATGGATGTGCTTCATCCTCCCCAGATTGGGCCAGACGGCAATGAGAATTCCCGCAGCCTGGTGCTGTTGATTCGCCATGCCGGGCACACGGTGCTGCTGACCGGCGATTTGGAAGGGCCGGGCCTGGAGATGGTGACCAGGAAATCTCCACCCAAGATTGATATTTTGATGGCCCCGCATCACGGCAACAAAGCGGCCACGGCGGCCATGATCAAGTGGCGCAGCCGAGCGTGGTGGTCAGTTGCCAGGGCCCGCCGCGCGGGTTTCTAAAGAAGGATGCAATCGACACTGGCGATCCGCCGTTTCTCGGCACGTGGCCGCACGGGGCGGTGACGGTTCGCAGCCGGCCTGGCTCGCTGGTGGTCGAGACTTATGTCAGCAAACAGCGCTGGCAAGTGAAGTAATGGGCATGGTCTCGTTGGGCAGGGTCTCGTTCCCAAACTCCTGTTTGGGAACGCTTTTCAACGAGCTTTCGCAGTACCGATTGACTCTCGCCGTTCCTCCCAGATGCGTTGGATTTCCAAATCGCGTCGCAGCACAGAATCTCGGTTCGTCCAAGGCAGCGGAGGCGCCACGGCAGCCGAATGTCCCCATTCAAAGCTCGTCCGAGGGACTTCGTGGTTGTAGGCCCAGGCGATGTGTGAAATGTCCCGGTACTCGACGCCGATTTGGTGGAGCGCTTTAGTAGCTGGTCCGGTAAAAGGCGATGTTGTGGCCTCGTGCAGGAATACGTCCAGAAATGATTTCTCTTGTGGAGTCAGAATCGTCATTTCACGGTCCCCCTTTCTTTGCTTGCTCGTTCGCGTCTGCCTGTCGGATTTCTGCCAGCATCCAGTAATTGGCATATTGGGCACCGGCTCCTGCGGAAGTGGTATAACCTTCCAGCGTTCCTCCCGCCGAGACGGCCTGAGAGGCTGCCCACTCGGCGGCCTTGTCCACCTGGCTATTTTGCCTTGCTGTCCTCCACACCCACGCCGTCGCCACACCCCAAACGGCCCAGAGAAAGGCGGGGGTCGTCCACTGTGCCCAGAGGGGCATAGGATCGTCACGGCGTGTGGGATTGCTCATGGCCGCAGTTCCAAGCCGGGAAACACCAAGGCAGTGGCACCCAACCACCGTGAGTTTCCGTAGCATATAATTGTAGCAGTGGTGTGGTAGTCATGATTCTTTCTGCCCACCGCCCCCTATTCCCAAGGAGTCCCCATTGGCCCCCAAGAAAGCTCCCAGACGCATTTGGCTTGGCAGCACGCCTTGGGTGATTACCCTGGTCTTCATCCTGACCGCCTCGTACTGGTTTTTCAACCGTGAGCCGACCGGCATCACTCTGGGTTATGGCGAGTTCAAACGGCTCGTGAAGTACCGCAACCCGGCAGTGGTGAAATTCGAGAGCGTGGTCATCAGGCCGTCCGAAATCCACGGGCGGATTGTGACCACCGACGAAATCTCCGACGGTAAGCTGACTGCCGACCGAACGGTCCAAACCGTGATGTTTCGCACGCCCCGTGTGGGCGTCGGAACCGACATGGCGCTGTACCCGCTCCTGGACGACAAGCTGCCCGAAGGCTACCAGGCCGACGAGGAAGAATCGGCCGTCAAGGGCGTCTACCAATTTGTCTTTACCATCGCGGTGCTCTTCGGCGTGCTGGTGGCTGGCTTTTTCTTATTCCGCTTGCTGGCGGGGGGCAGCTCGCCGTTGACCTTCGGCCGCAGCCGGCACAAGCTTTATGCTCAGAACGATCTGCACATCAATTTCCAGGACGTCGCCGGCATCGACGAGGCGGTCCAGGAGCTGCGCGAGATCGTCGATTTCCTGAAAACGCCGGAAAAATACCAGGTGCTGGGCGGCCGCATTCCCAAGGGCGTCCTGCTGGTGGGCCCGCCGGGCACGGGCAAGACGCTGCTGGCCAAGGCCGTGGCCGGCGAGGCCGATGTGCCGTTTTTCGGCATGAGCGGCTCCGATTTCGTCGAGATGTTCGTCGGCGTCGGCGCCAGCCGGGTCCGCGACCTCTTCGGCCAGGCCGAGAGCCGGGCCCCCTGCATCATCTTCATCGACGAGCTTGACGCCCTGGGCAAATCGCGCGGCGGCAACCTGGTGGGCAGCCACGACGAGCGCGAGCAGACGCTCAATCAGCTCCTGGTCGAAATGGACGGTTTCGATTCCAACCGCGGCGTGATCATCATGGCCGCGACCAACCGCCCCGAGACGCTCGACCCTGCCCTGCTCCGTGCCGGCCGTTTCGATCGCACGGTGGTGGTCGACCGCCCCGACATCGTCGGCCGTGAGGCGATTTTGCGGGTGCACGCACGCCACGTCAAGTTGGCCGACGACGTCGACCTGCGTCACGTGGCCGCGCTGACGCCCGGCTCGGTCGGCGCCGACCTGGCCAACCTGGTCAATGAAGCCGCGCTGATGGCCGCCCGCAACAGCAAAATCGCGGTCAACATGGCCGAGTTCAACGAGGCCGTGGAGCGCGGCGCCGTGGGCCTGGAGCGCAAGAGCCGGATCATGAACGCCGAGGAAAAACAGCGCATCGCCTATCATGAAGCGGGCCACGCCATCGTCGCCTGTGCACTGCCCAACACGTTCCCGGTCCACAAGGTCTCGATTATTCCGCGCGGCATCGGCGCGCTGGGTTATGTGCTGCAGCGCCCTGACGAGGACCGCTACATCCAAACCCAGTCCGACCTGGAAAGCCACATCAAATGCGCCCTGGCCGGGACACTGGCCGAGGAGCTGATCTATCACGAGATTGCCAGCGGCGCCAGCAACGACCTGGAAAAGGCCAACCTCATCGCCCGCAACATGGTGACGCGGTACGGCATGAGCCGGATGGGCCGAGTTTGCTATCCTGACCAGAGCAGTGCTCCGTTCTTGCCCGGCATGTCGTGGCCCGAAGGCGAGCGCAAGCACAGCGAGGAGACGGCCCGCGAGATCGACGTCGAGGTCCGCAAGATCATTGCCGACGCCATTGAAGAGGTTCGCGGCATTTTGCACGCTCGCCGAGCCGCCCTGGAAGCCGTGGCGCGGACATTGATGGAGCGCGAGGTCATCGACGGCGCGGAGCTGAAATCCCTTATCGACGCCCATGAATCAGGCCCCAAGCTGGTGCCAGGCTCCGTGGCGGTGAGTAATCGGCCGGCGGATCAGAAGGTTGAGGATTCGGACAAGATGGCGTCGAGCTAGAAACGAACGTGAACCTCCACGGCGCAAGGCCGCGGCATCCCAGGCTACTCTGATCTTGTTTGTTGCCGTTCTGTTTCGTTCTGGATGGCCGCCAGCCTGGCCTGGGGATCGTCCTCGCTTTCCAGGGCCGCTCGAGCGATTTCCACCGCGCGCTTACTGTCAACCGGCTGACCCTCCACAACCAGGTCGCCGCAATGCACACGGCTATGCAGCCGAAACACATGAATGGTGGCGACGCAATTCATGGCGGCATCGCGGATGACGATTTCCTTGCGCGGCTCGCCGATAACTCTGTGATATTTCTTGACCTCGCAAGAACCGAGGACCGTGCGGCCATCGTTGGCAAGGACGGGTTTCGTTTCCTGTGCTTTTGGTTCAATGGCCATTATCGCCCCCCCGGCTCGGCTCGGACTCAGGAGTTATACGCAAGCCAGCCGGGATAAGGTTCACCTCAGCCGGCCAACCCTGCCGGCAAATGCCGTCAGCCAGCTCAACCAGCTTGCTGATGCGCAGGCCAAGAAAGTGGTCTTTACCTTGTTCCAGGGATTGTGAAACTCCCCGCCACAGGACCGCGGCCCGGCAAGCATGCGACTTTACGCCCACCGGATTGCCTTCCAGGTGCTTCACGCCCGCCGCCGCCAGCTTTATTAAGCCCTTCAAAAAGTCGGCTGCGGGACCAGTGCGTCCGCAGGCGTGCCATAGGCTTTCCCACTGTTCGTGGCTTTCCCAGTAGAATCCGGCGTTAAAAAGATCGAAAGCAAACAGGTAAGCCTTGCTGGTGTCCCAATTTTCCAGGTTGAACTCCGGGGGAACAGTGGGTTTGAGGCCGAAGCTATGACCGTGCGGGTCTGAAATGGGGTGGGGCGTGCGACCGGGGACGAAGGCATAGGGAGGCAGCGGCACCTCCGGCACCAGGCGTGGAATCCTCGGGTTTTCGCTACGCGAGTTCATTGAACAGACAGGTTTTGAAGTAAAACGTTGTCGCTACGCGTTGCCACCCACCAAATCACCGTGAATCCAATGACAAAAGCCAGCCAGGTAATCGCAAATGCCAACATGAATTGGATCGACTGATGAATGCCATAAGACAAAACCGATGACTCCGGGTTTTCTGGGTCATACCGGACATTTAGTGATTTTGCGGCCTTCAGTTTATGGTAAATTCCCTCATGTGGATTGCGCACGTTGCTGCCGTAGTAGCCGAATGCCAAGCGTGATCCATCATACTTGGTTCCAGCGACGGTGTAGGTGTATTGCACCGTCACCTGGTAGCTCAGTCCATCCTCGCTCGAGTTTTCCTTGAGTTCGACAGCCTTCAGGTTGCCTGGCGTGGTCGGCCAGTTCGCGGCCTGAGTCGATCGCCTGGCAGACAAAAGGCCATACCCCAAGGCCCCGAAGCCTACGACGTAGAAAACGCTGATGAAGATCGCAAAACAACCCATACCGGTTCTCAATTTCATATTATGCCTGCTGGCCAACACAGCTGTGACTAATTCCACGAGAGGCGGATGACCTTGCGCCAGGACGTAATGGTACACCAACTCGGGGGCCGGTTCAAGCATGGGGAAACCGCCGATGACCGCTGAACAAATCCGACTTGACCAGGCACGCGAAAAGCAGGTTCCGTGGAAGAAATGGGGCCCGTACCTCAGCGAGCGGCAGTGGGGCACGGTGCGCGAGGACTACAGCGAAGGCGGCAATGCCTGGGATTACTTCACTCACGATCAGGCCCGCTCGCGCGCCTATCGCTGGGGCGAGGACGGTCTGGCCGGCATCTGCGATGACAAGCAGCGGCTCTGCTTCGCACTGGCCCTTTGGAATGGCAACGATCCGATTCTCAAGGAGCGCCTTTTCGGCCTCACCAACAGCGAAAGCAATCACGGCGAGGATGTCAAGGAGTATTACTTCTACCTCGACAGCACGCCAACCCATTCGTACATGAAGTACCTCTACAAGTATCCGCAGGCAGCCTTCCCTTACGATGACCTGGTCCAAACCAGCGGCGGCCGGGGTCGAAACGAATTCGAGTATGAGCTGCTCGACACCGGCATCTTCGATCAGAATCGGTATTTCGACGTCTTTGTGGAATCTGCCAAGCACTCCGCCGAGGACATTCTGATCCAGATCACCGTGCACAACCGCGGCCCGCAGGCGGCTGAGCTGCATGTATTGCCGACGCTGTGGTTCCGCAACCAATGGTTCCGGCAAGGAATTGCCGACAAGCCCACGCTCGAACGCTTGCCCGGCAAGCGGTGCATTGTCAAGGCAGTCGATCCCATGCTGGGGGATCACTACCTGTACTGCGAGGGCGAGGGCGACTTGCCGCTCTTGTTCACCGAAAACGAAACCAACACGCAGCGCATTTTCGGCGTGCCCAACTCCAGTCCGTATGTCAAGGACGGCATCAATAACACGGTCGTCAACGGCCAGGCCGGAGCCGTCAACCCAGAACAAAGGGGCACCAAGGCGGCAGCCCATTATCGTCTGACGGTGCAACCCGGCAGTGCCGAGATTATCAGGCTCCGGCTGTCCCCAGCGGCGCCTGCCGATGCGGCCAATCCGTTCAGCGACTTTGAGGACGTGCTCCGAATCCGGCACAAGGAAGCGGACGAATTCTACGCCGCCATCATCCCGCGCAGCCTGCACGCCGACGCGGCCAATGTCATGCGTCAGGCCCTGGCGGGTATGCTGTGGTCCAAGCAATTTTACTACTACGACGTGGAACAATGGCTGGAAGAGCGCGGCTTCGATCCCTTCAAGCCGTCGAGCAAGGCCGCCTCTCGCAATGAACACTGGCACCACATGTACAACGGCGACATCATTTCCATGCCGGACAAGTGGGAGTATCCCTGGTACGCCGCCTGGGACCTGGCCTTTCACGTGCTCGCCCTGACCCTCGTGGACGTGGATTTCGGCAAGCAGCAATTGCACTTGATGCTGCGCGAGCGTTACATGCACCCCAACGGCCAGATGCCGGCCTATGAGTGGAATTTCGGCGATGTCAATCCGCCGGTCCATGCCTGGTCCGTGATCTTCACCTACCGCCTGGAAAAGGCGAAAAAGGGGACAGGGGACGTCAAATGGCTCAAGCGCTGTTTTCAGAAACTGCTCCTCAACTTCACCTGGTGGGTCAACCGCAAAGACCGGTCTGGACGGAATGTATTCGAAGGCGGCTTCCTGGGCCTGGACAACATTGGTGTCTTCGATCGCAGCGCGCCGCTGCCGACCGGCGGTTACATGGAGCAGGCCGACGGCACCGCCTGGATGGCCCTCTATGCCGACAACATGCTCGAAATTGCCCTGGAGCTGGCGAAGACGGATGAGGACTACGTCGACATGGTGCACAAGTTCCTTCAGCACGACACGCTGATCACATCGTCGTTGGTCAAGGTGGGCGAGGGCATCGGCATGTGGGATGAGGAGGATGGCTTCTTTTATGATGTCCTCCGGCTGCCCGACGGCGGGTCGCAAAGGCTCAAGGTCCGCTCGATGGTCGGTTTGCTGCCCTTGTGCGCGGCCACGGCGTTAGAGCCAGAGGTTTTCGCGAAATACCCTGAAATCGGCAGACGGTTCAAAAGGTTCCTCAATGCCCGGCCCGAGTTGCGCGCCGCTTGTCACGACCCCTCCAAGGCCGGCTGCGGCGGCCGCCACCTCTTTGCGGTCCTGGATGAAACCAAGCTCCGCCGAGTGCTGGCGAAGTTGCTTGACGAAAATGAATTCCTCAGCCCCCATGGCATTCGCTCCCTTTCGCGCTATCATGCCGATCATCCGTATGTCTTGCATGCCGCCGGCCAGGAATACCGGGTTGGTTATTTGCCTGCCGAGTCCGACACCGGCATGTTCGGCGGCAACTCCAACTGGCGCGGACCCGTTTGGATGCCGGTCAACATCCTGATCATTCGGGCCCTGGTGAATTATTACGCGTTCCATGGCAATGATTTCACCGTCGAATGTCCCACCGGCTCCGGGCGGCACATGAACCTTTATCAGGTTGCCGAGGAGATCAAGCGCCGCCTGACGAACATCTTCCTGAGGGACGAGCAGGGCCGGCGGCCGGTGAATGGCGGAACTCGCAAGTTCCAGGAAGACCCGCACTGGCGCGATCTGCTGCAGTTCTACGAGTACTTCCACGGCGACAACGGGGCCGGCCTCGGCGCCAATCATCAAACCGGCTGGACGGGCGTCATCGCCCGCGCCATGCACATGTTCGCCACCACCACCGCGGAGCACGTGCTCAAACTCGGCCAGAAAGCCGGCATTCTCGAGACGGAGTCGGCGTGGAGCGGCCAGTTGGCGGGCGCGGAGTTGGGCCGGAAGGCCTGAAAAAGTGGACGCGGCTCATTTCGCTGCAGCTGCTCCTGGCTGCGAACGGCACACGGCGTGTGCCTACTACTTTTTGGGCAAACTCAACCACTCCGTGGCATCGACGCTGTTCAGAACAGTCTCGATGCGGCGTCTCATCTCCAAGGGCGGCTGCTTGTGCAACTCGCCGCGCAGCACGCCGATGGCCACAGGGCCGATCTTCAGAAGCTCTTTGCTTGCCGCTTCGCGCCTGACGTAGACTTCGCTGTCCAACTCCTTGACGAGCTTGGCGATGCGCTCGCGCAGGGCAGGTTCAATCTCCAGATTCGGGTGCAGGGCAATGCCAACCCGCACCGGCTTGGCGACTGGCGAGGGCAGAATGTCCAGCGGCAGCATGCGCTCATATTCGGCCTGCGGCAGGATGTGGAACGCGACGAGGCCGTCGGCTTCTAGCAAGCGTTTTTGCCAGATTTTGAGCACGGCGTCGGCTTCCTGTCCGAACAGGCCGGCGTCTACTAATGCCTGGCGCACTTGTCTGATTCCAGTACCCGGCCAATCCGCGGGCGGAATGGGTTGGAGTTTGACGTTGAGCGTGGCGCCGGCTTTGAAGGGCTGCTTGACGCCGTCCACCAGTGCCACGGCGGTTCGGCCCTTGACGCGCCGGTCAACGACGAACAAATGCCGCAGATCGAAGTCGGCACCATTGCGGAAGGTGACGGATGCGGCTTCGGATTTTTCGCAGTGCAGATAGTCGGGGGCGGGAACGAGGCCGTCGTAGTAGAGGAAACGCTCGGTTTCGGTTCGGTCTTTGGAGCCGGGAAAGCGCGCTCCCCCGGTTTCCATGGTGCCGGTCACGCTCAATTGCGAGGCCTTGGCCAACCGGGCTTGCCGGAGCCAACTGTCGGCAGGCAGCGGGAAATCCGTCACTTTTCCCAGTGGTGTCGGCGCGCCGATCATCCTGGGCGATTTGATGACGGGCGCCGTGTCTCCCACCCACACATCCCACGTCAGCCAGCGGAAAGGCTGTTTGTTGTTCGGTGTTGATCGACCTGACCCCGTGTCAATCGGGTCCGAGGTCGCGGGCCACCAGACGACTGGCACTCCCTCGGCAAACCTTACCTTGAGATTCATGTGGATCGGGTTGGGCTTGGCATAGACGTAAATAATCGGCTTGTCCCATGCCGCAGGGAACCAGGGCAGTCTTACCGTCGGGAACTGCCGATAGAAAAACGGCGGGAAGGTGGCCCATTCCTCTTTGCGGTCGGCATTGGCGAATTTGGAGTCGTTCAAGACGGTGAAAACGCCCCATTCATGGATCATTAGGTCATCCTTGCCCAGCGGCAACAACTCGAACGACACCGGCACGGACTCAATGACCTCGGCCCACTCTGCCGCAAGCATCTCAGAGGAGGCATCAATAGTCCGGTCCGATTTGGCCATCTTGTAAACCGGCGGAATCTTGGGGCTGGCAAAACGCAGCCGCAGGTCGTATCTGCCCGTTGGCACAGCGTTGGTCTTGCGTTCGGGACGTGTCGTCCAGGCCGCCAACGACGCGAAATAATCGCCAATGTCAATCACTTCCACGCGCTTGACCTCGCCGGGTTCGATGAGCTGGAACCAGGACGCGTTCGTGCCGACCTGCTTTCCTGCCAAAAGCCCGGCAACTTGCCCTTTTGGCCCATCGATAGTGAGCGAAACGTAATTGGGGTGGTACAGATCAAGGTAGCGGATAATGTAACGTCGCTTGTCGGAGATATTCTTGATCTCAATCACTGCGGTAATCGGCTGCCCCACCGTGTAACGCGGCTGCACCGTCAGCCGACAAGCCAGGCCATCGACCGCCTTGCCCCACGGGCCGCCGTTTTCCGCGGCCTTGTCCTGCTGGGCCCTCGGCGAGGCGGAAGACGTTGCGCACAAGACGGCACTGACAAAGGCAAGCAGGACAGAGCTTCGTAATTTGTTCGTGACCACGGCAGTGACCTCCCTGGGCTGGGAACGATGCGCGGTTTCAGGCAAGCCTATCCTATCCCGGAATTGGCAGTGGGGCACGGCGGTGGAGCGATTTCAGGTATAATGGACCGCAACCGCGGCAGTTGGCCGTTCAGCATCGCCCGACACGGCCAGAAACTTGAAAGCGAGCGGTGAGGCGTTGCCAATGGCGGCTTCGGTGGTATGCTTCCATCAAATGCTCTTCAGCAAAGGGGGTGTTTCATGATTGTAGCTCAGCCTGCTGGTTTTGTAATGACCGAGGTGACCGACCCCAAGGAACTCGCTAAAATCGCGGCCCAACGGGCCCGCTTTCGCAAAAACTCTGATTGGTTGCAGGCTCATGTGCCGGAGGTTTATGCCCAGCATCGCGGCAAGTGCATCTGCGTCGCGGCGCAAGAGTTGTTCGTAGCCGACGAAGCCCCAGAGGTCGTTGCAATGGCTCGCAAGGCCCACCCGGACGATGATGGCTTACTGTTCAGATACATTCCACGCGAAAAAATGGAACGGATTTATGCTTATTCGCGGCAGTTGGACGCAGTGTGATGACGGCGTAGTTCGTCCGGTGATTGCAGCAGAAGTTCTGGCGATAGACGGTTCGTGGTTACCCCTTGAGTTGTTGGTGGATGTGGGTGCCGACAGGACGGTTTTCACCGCGCAATTTTGGCCATTTTGGGCCTTCCTCACCTTCCTGTACCTCATCAACTCGGAGGCGTGGGCGGCGCTGCATCGACGGTTGCTGTTGCGACGCACCTTCGATTCCCGTTGGACGGCGGAGCCACAATCGCGTTCAACGGGGCTTTCGCTGGCTTCACCCAGGCCGACGCGCTCGACATGAGCGTTCTCGGCCGCGATATTATGAATCTTTTTGCCATAATCGTGGATCGACCCGGTGATGTGCTTTTCATGATCGGGAAAGGACATACCTATGCTATTGCCGCGCAACCGTGAAGCGGGAAGCACGTAGTTTTTCAGCGCGTCAAATAGCTGGTCCGCATTGCAACGGCCCTCAACAACAAAGGGAGTTTGACCATGAGGAATGCCCCCGACAAGGACTCACAGCCGATCGAGGCTGAAACGCCACCGGTTCCCATTGAATATGCTGGTAAGTGGATAGCCTGGAATCAACAAGAAACACGCATCGTTGCAAGCGGGCACACGTTTCAAGAGGCCGCAGAGGCCGCGGCGGCAGCCGGAGAAAAGTTTCCGGTTTTCGCGAAAGCACCAAAAGCCCACGTGCGCTTTTTGGGAGGTTATACACCCATCGCGAAATTCCACGGCTAGTCCTTTGTCACGCATCAGGGTTCGGGTTGGAGTACCGCCTTTAGGCGGAAAAAACCGGCTCAAGCCGGTACTTCAACCCGCAATTCAAGTTTGACACACCACTTGCAGCAGATCACGTCGGGCCCCCGCGCTCCCCTGCGCTGGCGCTCCGGGTCGCGGCTAAACGTCCAGACCTGCCATCGCGTTGCCGGCGACGGTTGGTTACAATGACCACCGGGATGGAACGTCAGGCTGGAAAGCCTGACCTACAGAAAGGACTTGAGGTGTCCACCGATCGCATCAGCGAATACCTGGCGCAGTTCAGCCAGGCTCGCACTCAGATGATCGAGCAACTGCGGCGGGCCATCGTCGGGCAGGCCGACGTGATCGAGCAGATCCTGGCCGCCATTTTCACGCGCGGCCATTGCCTGCTGGTCGGCGTGCCCGGACTGGCCAAGACGCTCATGGTCAGCTCGATCAGCCAGATTCTCGACGTGGCCTTCAAGCGCATTCAGTTCACGCCCGACCTGATGCCGTCGGACATCACCGGCACCAGCGATCCTCGACGAGGCAGAGCCGGGCAAGCGCGAGTTCCGCTTCGTCCAGCGGGCCGATCTTCGCCAACATCGTGCTGGCCGACGAGATCAATCGCACGCCGCCCAAGACGCAGGCCGCCCTGCTCCAGGCCATGCAGGAACGGCAGGTCACGGCCGGGCCAGGAGACCTACAACTTGCCCGAGCCGTTCTTCGTCATCGCCACGCAGAACCCGATCGAGCAGGAAGGCACCTATCCGCTGCCCGAGGCCCAGCTCGACCGCTTCATGTTCAACATCAAGGTCGATTATCCCAGCTTCGACGAGGAAAAGCGGATCCTCGACATGGCCACCAAGGACGAGGTCGCGGAGATCGACCAAGGTGCTCAGCGGCAAGGCGATCGTCAACATGCAGAAGCTGGTCCGCAGCGTGCCGGTCGGCGATTACGTCGAGCGACTACGTCGCTGCGGCTGGTGCGGGCGACCCGGCCGAGGGATGCCGACGGCGCCGGAGTTCGTGAAGCGAGATGGTCGACTGGGGCGCCGGGCCGCGGGCGGGCATCTTCCTGATCCAGGGCGGCCAAGGCGATGGCGGCGATGGACGGCCGCTTCAGCGTCGCCATCGACGACATCAAGAAGGTGGCCATCCCGGTGCTGCGGCACCGCATCAGCACCAATTTCCAGGCCCAGGCCGAGGGCAAGACCAGCGAGGACTCGTCAACCAGCTTCTCAAGGAAATCGCCGAGCCGGAGCCGGCGAAGTACGACAAGCGGAAAAAGCCATGAGCCGGGCCGAACGCTATCTGAAGCCTGAAGTCATTCGCCAGGTCGCACGGCTCGACCTGCGCGCCAAGTTCATCGTCGAAGGCTTCCTCGCCGGCCTGCACGCCAGTCCCTTTCAGGGCTTTTCAGTCGAGTTCAGCGAGCATCGCAAATACGTTCCCGGCGACGATCTCAAAGACCTCGACTGGAACATCTACGCCAAGACCGATCGCTATTACATCAAGAAATTCGAGGCCGAGACCAACGTCACCGGCTACCTGGTCGATGGACCTGAGCGAGTCGATGGCTTACACCTATCGCCAGGACCTGACCAAGTTCGAGTACGCGATTTGCCTGGCGGCGGCGCTGGGCTATCTGATGATTCATCAGCAAGACCCGGTCGGCCTGGTGACCTTCGACACGCAGATTCGTGCCGCCCTTCCGCCCCGGAGCAAGCGGACGCAGCTCGCCAATATCCTGGCGCTGCTGTCCAACCTCAAGCCGTCCGGCCAAACCGACATTGCCGGCTGCCTGCACCAGTTGGCGGCGATGATCCGCAGCAAGAGCCTGATCATGGTCTTTAGCGATCTGCTCACCGATCCCGACCCGGTGATGAAGAGCCTGCATCACCTGCGGCATCGCGGCCACGACATCATCCTGTTCCACATCCTCGACGAGGCAGAGGTGCATTTCCCGTTTGAGGGCGTGATCGAATTCAAGGAAGTCGAAGGCCCCGGCAGGCTGACGCTCGACGCCCGCAACATGCGCGGCGATTACCTGAAATCGCTGGCGGAGTTCAAGCAGTTCTACCACCGCGAATGCGCCAGGGCCGCCATCGACTACGTGGCGATGGACACCAGCGTGAATTTCGACAAGGCGCTGATGGAGTATTTGCTGCAGAGGCAGAGGAAGTTCTAAGGGCAAGAAGGTTCCCAAACAGGAGTTTGGGAACCAGAATTTGAACCAGTATCCAACGAGACCCAAACCTGGTTCCCAAACTCCTGTTTGGGAACCTACCCACCATGACCTTCGCATTTCCCATACTCCTGGGCGGTCTCCTGCTGGCCGGCGTGCCGGTGCTGCTGCACCTGCTGCTGCGCCAAAAGCCCAAAACGGTGCTGTTTCCCGCTTTTCGATTTCTCGTGCAGCGGCATCGCAGAAATCTGACCAAGCTGCGGCTGCGGCACATTCTGCTAATGGGCATGCGCATGCTGTTGCTGGCGGCCATTGTGCTGGCGCTGGCCCAGCCCAAGGTGAGAGACAATCCCTTTGGCCTGCCTAGCGATCAGGCCGTGGCCGCGGTATTTGTCTTCGACACCAGCGCCAGCATGGATTACACCGTGGCCGCCAGTCAATCGCGACTCAAGGATGCGCAGAAGCGGGCCGTCGAGATGCTCAAATTGCTGCCGGCTAACAGCGAGGTGGTCGTCCTCGACTCGGCGGAACCGTCGGCGCCGGGCAAGGGGGATTGGCTATCGCGCGAACAAGCGGCCGTGCGCATCGGACAACTCACCATGCAACCCGCCAACGCGCCGGTCAGCAGACGGGTCGAGGCGGCCTTGGAGCTGCTGGCAAAAACCGCTGCCTCGCGCGACGAGAATCAGCGAGGTAAACGGCCGCGCGTGCTGTGCGTCTTTTCCGACCGTACCCCGGCTTCCTGGGATGCTAGCAGCCGCAAGCAACTGCAGGCGAAGGCCAACAAAGTGCCGCCGAGTTTTGAGCGGCTGGCGGCGGCGCGAGCAGGCATTGCCGACCAGGAGAGATTGCTGGAAGAACTCGAAAAAGGACTGCCGGCCATCGGCCAATCGTTCCCTGCACAGCCACTGATCGCCCAACTCAAGTTGCTTGGCGAACGAGTGACGCAACTGCGTGCCGAAGACTATCCCGCCGAGTCGGCGCAGGACCTGCTTGAGCGCGTTCGCGAAAAACAGCAGGACTTGCTGGCGACGCTGGAGAAAACCGATGACGCCATTGGCGAGCCGGGCAAACAGTATCGCGCCAAATTGATGACGGCCCTGGGCAACTCGCTGCGGATCACCTCGGGATTCACGGCGTTTTACGTCGACGTCGGCATCGACAAGCCAGCCGACCTGGCCTTGGTGGATTGGCAGCTAATGCGCGATTCGACGCAGGAACTGAAACTCCGACTCGAAGTGCAAGCCACCGGCGACGACTTCCGATCGACGCTGGCCTGGCAAACCACCGGAGCGCCGGTCGACAGGACGCTCGATGTCAAAGCCGGTAAACGCGAGTTAGCGGAGTATGTCCTTCGTGGGTCGGACTTGAAGGTCCGCGCCGGGCAGATCAAGGTGACCGCCAAGCCGAACGACCAACTGGCCATCAACAATAGCCGATTCCTGACATATGCCTTCTGTCGCATCGTTTTGATCGCCGATAAAAGCAATGAGACCGAGGCAATGGTTCTCAAATCGGCCATCGAGGCAATTCGCTTTGGCGCGGCAATGTACCGGTGTGAGATCGTTCAACCTGCCCTTGTCGCCAGCCAGGCGCTAGGCACGCTGGATGATTGTCCCGCCCTCTTCATGTGCAACGTCCGTTCACCCACCGAAGAACTTTGGAAGATGCTAGCCGATTACGTCGCCAAGGGAGGCGGCCTAGGGGTGATCCCGCCCGACAACGTAAAGGACATCGACGCCTACAACAAACCGCGGCCCGCACAAGAGCTTGTGCCGGCTGAACTCCTGGACATCGTCAATGCGAAAGGCAGTGGCCCTGACTGGGATTGGAAATCGGCAAACTTCAAGCATCAGCTCATGCATCCCTACCAGGAATGGCGGCTCGCCAATCCGCCGCTCGATTTTGTCAAGGAGCCGCGCGGGGCCGTGAAATACTGGCAGGTGCAGCCGCGGCTGGGCCTGGTGCAGGTTCTGGTCAGCTATGCCGACGCCGGCAATCCACCGGCGTTGCTCGAACGCATCCTCGATCAAAAAAGAGGTCGCGATGGGCGCGTGCTGCTGTTCACGACGCTGCCCGCCCGCGACGATTGGAACAATTACAACCGGGACGGCAACGCGTTTTTCTTGACCTTGGTAAGGCAAACCATCGGGTATCTCAGCGGCGATTCCCACCGGCCGTCGCTCAATTTCCTGTGTGGCGAGGGTGCACCGCGCGTGCCGGTGAGGATCAGCGGGCAGGCGGTAATCTACAAACTCTACCGCGACGGCGCCGTTGGGCCCACGGTCTCGGTCACCAATGTCACGGTCGAGTCGGCGCAGAATGAAGTCCGGTTGCCCCAGGCGACGGAGCCTGGCAACTATGCGTTGCGTGCCGGTGACGATGACACGGAGCCCGTGGCGCGCTTCTCCGTCAATCTGCCGCGGGAAGAGAGCGATTTAAGCAAGGTGCCCAAAGGCGAGATCGAAGCGGTGCTTGGCGAGGGGTCCGTGCTGCCGATGGAAGCGCGGACCGACTTCAAGACGGCGATGGAGGACCGCGTCAGCCATCCGTGGGAGATGATGCCGCTCTTAATGCTTGGCTTGCTGCTGCTGCTGGCGGTGGAGAATTTGTTGGCCAATAAGTTTTATCGGCGGGAGTTGGTTTGGAGGAGATGATGCATGAACTTACTCGCAATCATCGCAACTGATCGAGACTGGCCGTGGCGGGACGGCGATCTGCTCGGCTGGCCTGGCCTCGTTGGCGCGGCGCTGGTGCTGGTGCTGCTGACGCTGTGGACCTATTCCGGCCAACGCGCGATTGGCTGGCGCAAGGTTTTCGTGGTTCTGGGGCTTCGGCTGGGCGCACTGGCCGCCGTCCTTTTGCTGCTGCTGCGGCCGTCGTTCGCCAGCGAGCAAGAGGTGGTCACGCCCGGCAGGTTGATCATCCTCGTCGATAGCTCGCTGAGCATGAAAATCAACGACGCACCCAACAGCAGCACGCGCTGGGACTTCGCCCGCAAGCTGCTCGATTGGCCGGAGATTAAGGATGCCCTGGCGAGGCTGCAGAAAGAAAAGCAAATCGATATCGTCTTCTATCAAGGGGCCGAGGACATCCGCAAGTATGACCCGGCCGGCGACGCCGTCGGCAAGCGGACCGACATCGGCAAATGGCTGAATGCCGTGTGGATGGCGCATCGCAACGATCGCAATCTCCGCGGCCTCGTGCTGCTCACCGATGGCGCCGACAACGGCACCAGCTACGCGGTTTTTGACGAGGCCGCCAAGCTGCGTGAGCTGCCGTGCTTGATCCAGCCGTTTGGCGTCGGCAGTCCCGCGACTCGAACGGGCCAAAGGGATATCGCCGTGGTGGACGTGAAGGCCGACAAGGACCCCATTTACGTCAAAAACCCAGTGCTGATCAAAGCCGTCATCGACGCCCCCAACCTGGAAGGGCAAAACGTCACCGTGCGTCTGTTCATTGACGACAAGGAGGTGAGCGTCAAGCAAGGCGTTAACTTGCCAAATAGCCGCGGCAATGTCGTCGATGTTGGAGTCTTTGTCCCTGACAAGGTCGGCGAGGTCAAGGTTACCGTCAAGGTTGACGAAGTCCCCGGCGAGTTTGATTTGCTCAACAACGAAATGACCACCTACCTCAACGTCCGCAAGGAGGGGCTCAGCATCCTCTGGGTCGAAGGACGGAGGCGTTTGGAGGCGACTTCCATATTGCGGCATGGCCTGCTCAAAAACCAGCGTTTCAGCATCATTTACGATGCGCGGTTGAGCGACGCGGCATTGACGCCGGAGCAGGCTGCTTATTTCACGACGCCGGAGAAATCGTTTGACGTGGTGGTCATCGGCGACATCAGCGCGTCCCGGTTTTCCGGCGGCGACAACGCGATCTTTGGTCGGATTGTCCAATCGGTCAACGCGAAAAAGACCGCCCTGCTGATGCTGGGCGGTTACAAGACCTTCGGCAACAGCGATTGGCAATCGGTCGGCAAAGATCTGGTCGCCCTCCTGCCGGTGGATCTGGTTGGGTCCGGTCTGCCAGACGGCGAGGCTCGCGCCTTGCCGGTCTTGGCCAACAAGGATCATCGCCTGCTGCAGCTTGATGCCCCGGCGAACAAGGATTTGTGGAACGATGTTTTCGGCCCGCTCGGCCTGGCACGGCTTGGTGTGTTAAGGCCTAACGCGGTGCCGCTGTTGACGGCAGATGGCAATGACATTTTCGTCGTCTCGCCCGCCGGCGGCCCGCGAACCGCGGTCTTTGGCGGCGACACGACGTACACGGCCTGGTTCGGCAATGAAGACGCGGTGCGGGCCTTCGAGCGCTTCTGGACGCAACTGATTACCTGGTTGGCCCGTCAAGAAGAAGGCGATAACCAGGTGTGGATCAAACTCGACAAACGGCGAATTGCCGTCGGAGCCAATTTGAAGCTAGCCTTCACCGTTGGCGCCGACGGCAAAGACGGCAAGCCGATCACCAACGGCCGCTACGTCGTCAAAGTGCAAGGCCCCGGTGGCGAGGTGTTCGATGTTAACACGGCGATGAAGGCAGGCGAGGAACGCGGCGCCTTTGGACAGGCCAACACGGTAGGTGAATTTAAGGTGATGGTGTCGGCCACGGCGCCGGGGCCGGACGGGCAGCAGATTTCGTTGGGCACGGCTTCCGCCCACTTCATGGGTTACGCCGAGGATGTGGAAAACCAGCAGCCGGCCGCCAACCATCAGGATCTCATCAAGCTAGCGGCGGCGGGTGGCGGCAGTTTTCACGTCGCCGGCAAGGAAGAATTGCTCCAACATCTGAACGAGCTGCGTGACAGCGCGGCGGGGCCGGGATGGATCAAACGCGATGTCTGGCCGAATTGGAAAACGCCGGCGGCGTCGGATGCGTTGGGGGATCAGCTAGAGGCATTGATGCAGTCGTTGGCGCTGCCGTGTTTGGTGGCATTTGTGGTGTGCCTGGGGATGGAGTGGTTTTTGCGGAGGAAGTGGGGATTGGTGTGAAGAACCACGAAACACACCAAAAACACGAAAAGGACGTCCGCGCTAGTACTCCCAGTGGAGTCTTACCTGGAAGACATTGACCGGGCCTCGGTCACGGTTGAACGCCGGGTTCAGCGAAAAACTGGTAGTCGAACGCCAAGTGAAGATTCTTTGCCGATGGCAAAATCATAATACGTTTCCAAAGACTTCTCGGGGGCGTAGCTCAAGTTGCCGTCGCCGTTAAGAATGCCCGTGCCGCCCGCCTTCAGGAAGGCTTGCTGTTGGGACGAAGCACCGACCAAATTACCGCACAAACCGAAGGTGTCGCCGGGACGGCACCAGGCGGCGCCTTTGACGCTCAGGCCCAGCTGTACCGTCCAGTCAGCGTCGGTGAACGCCGCCGCCGCAGTCTGGCCGTCTTGCCAGCCAAGCCGCCCGAATATGCCGACGTTCTTCGCAATCTCCTGTTCCCAATTCACCCCAAAGCCGTATTTGAAATGGAAGCCGAAGGCGGCCGCTGGGACGGTTATTTCCACTCCTTGAGGGGTATTAGGAGGCGGAGGGGAGGCGAGCAGAAGAGCGGGTCGCCGCGTTATAGCTGGCAAAGTAACCGTGGTCGAGCCATGCCTGAAGCCGGATGGCTCCGGGATGATCCGCAATGCGCCAACGGCGCTCCAATTCCAGTATCATTCCCCACTCTTTCCAAAACTCCCCGTCGGAGGTGATCTCCCCAGGCTCGACGGGCCACATAAAGATCCGGTCATCGGAGGTGAAACCATTCGGATTGCTGGGCAATTGAAACCATCCATAGCGCACGGCCCAATCCGGCTGATTCAGCTCGAGGGCAATTCCCGTGGTGAATCCGATGGTATCCGCGGGAAAATCCCAGGTGAGCATGGTGCTCGACCAACTCATGAATTGTGTGTGCGGATCGTGGTTGTAGGTGTTATTGTCGAAAATGTCCGCCATGCTCATCCGGCCAACGGTGATGGTTAGCCGCGAAACGTCCTGTTTGCCGGGTAGCGTGAAGGGGCCGTCGGGCACGTCCTCCTGTTCCCCGCCCAGGCCGATGGTTTGGCGAACAAAGAAGTGTGAAAACATGAACCTGGGATCCACGGTGCCGGCTTTGTACGCGTCCGCGTTGGGAAAGGCCTCGAGGCCAAAGCTGTTACTCAGGCCGAAGCCCTGCCACATCAGCAAATCCGCGTGAAACTCGGCACCCTGCCATAACGGCGCGCCGAGATAAAGGTCTGCGCTAATCGTTCCCTGGCGTTGGGCTTCCGGGCTCAGGCTGTTGGGACCGGAGTACTTGGCACCGAATCCGGGGTCGAAAATCGGAATAATGGTGGTTTGAGCGTGGAAGTTCCATCCCTCGGGCAGTAACTTGAACTTATCCTCCTCCTTGTCCTTGTCGTCCTTGTCCTTGTCGTCGTCCTTTTTCTCCGCCAACTTCGCCAGAGCCTGCTCCACTGTCATCTTGCCCTCAGCCACGAGCTGAAGGATCTTCTGCATCTCCTCCTTTTTGTCCTTGTCTTTGTCGTCGCCGTTAGGCTGGCGACTTTGCGATTGGTCCGTGAGCGGCGAGGTTTGAGCGGTAGCCGTGGGGGTTTCTGTCGGCGAGCTGGTTCCGATCGGGCGAGCTGGAATTGGAGACGTTTGCAACGTTGCCTTCGCACGGCATCGGACGCCCGAGGGTTGCAGCACCTGTCGAAGTGGCGGCCTGTTGTGCGAGGGCCGCGCTAGCCGCGCAGTAAAGGAATGCGCTTACGGTCAACAAAATACCGAGCACTTGAGGAAATGTTGCCTTGGTCAACAGACTCGGCTGCGAACAGCAACGAGTTAGCAGCGTGTGTAGATCAGTCATCCCCCCCCCACCCAAACCCCCAAGCCTGACTCCACGCATCTCGTTTGCCAGAAGTGCCGAGACTTGAAGGATTCCAGCAAAGGAATCATCAGCGCGTGGTCGCCGATATCAACTTTATCGGTTAGCGAAGCTTTGCTTCTAAAGCCGTTTGGATGACGAATGACGGCAACGAGCATGGCGCGGATGGTACTGCCCAATTCAGCAGTCCCACCGGAACAACCGATACAACCCGTGCGCATCCTTGTCTGGTGGACATGGACCGGGGTAAGCTCTGAACAAAATGGGTAACAGGGAAGGCCGATGTCATGCTTAACAAATACGCCTGGGTAGGATTGGGGCTTGTGCTGCTTGCAGGCTGTTATGCGCCTGTCGGGCCCAAACTCGATGCACTGATATGCAATAGTGCAAATCGCCCGATGGATGCCCAACCCGCAACCCTGCCGGATGCCGCCCCATCCTCCCAAAATCCTCCAGTCCTTGATAAAACCGCCGCTAGCTCGAAGGCCATCAAACCCCGGCCGGACAGTTCGTTCGACGAGCTGCTTTTGGTGTCGGCCCAGGATAAACAGGATAAGGTCGATCAGCCCAAGGGCCCGACCTTGCTTGACCGCCTGCAGGTGCCGAAGACGCTCCAAGGCGCTGACGATCGCGCGCATTAAGATGCCCGACAAAAAGGACAAAGAGGCCTACGAAGCCGCCATCAAGAAGTACTTCCCGCCGCTTCCTCCCATTGGCCCCGAGTTCAAGCCGGCACCCGGCCCAGAGGGCAAGGCGCTCACGCTGGCCGACTTGCAGCAACTGGCGCACGCCAACAGCCCGCTGCTGCGTCAGGCCGCGGCCAACTTGGAAGCCGCGCGGGGCAACATGGTGCAAGTGGGGCTCTACCCCAATCCCAGCTTTGGTTACCAGGGACAGACCCACGGTCCCGGCGGCGGACCGAATTATGGGCCGAGCTTGCAGCAAACATTCCCCACGATGAACAAGCTGGGATTGGCCCGCAGCGCCGCCGAGATGGATCTGAAAAACGCCGAGCTGGCTTACCGCCGCGCCGAAACCGACCTGATGGCTAACGTTCGCACCGGCTACTTTTCCCTCCTCGTCGCCATTGAGAGTATTCGGCAAAACCGAGCCCTCGTCGACCTGACCGACGAAATGTACAAGGTCATGGTCGACCAGCTCAAAGGCGGCGAGTTGGCCACCTATGAACCGATGCAAGTCGGCGTCTTTTCCAGCCAGGCACGCACCAGCCTGATCACGGCGCGGAATAGCTACACGCTGGCCTGGAAGCAGCTTGCGTCCACCCTCGGCCAACCCGGCAAGCCGCCCACCGAGGTGGCCGGCAATATCCGGCAAATGCCCTTGCCTCAATACCGGTACGACACGGTCCTGGCCCACGTGCTTTCCAATCACACCGACGTGGGCACGGCCTACAACGACATTTGCAAAATGCGCCTCTTGCTGCGCCTGGCCGAGGTCCAGCCGGTTCCCGACCCCACGGTAGGCGCAGGGCTTATCCAGGACATTTCGCCACCGGGACCAAACGCGCTGGTATTCCAGGGCAATATCAACTTGCCGATCCCGATTTGGAACCTGAACCAAGGCGCTATTTACGCCGCCAAGGCCAATTTGGCAGCGGCCAACGAGGAACCCCTTCAGGCCCGCTCCAATCTGACGGCGCGCTCGCCGACGCTTTCCGGCGGTATTCCGAGAACGCCGACATTATGGAGCTGTATCTCAAGGACATCCTACCCATGCAGGTGCAGGCTTACCGCTCGGCCGTTGACCGCCATTACGGCGGTGCGATTGGCGACGTGCAGTATCTGGATCTTGTCAGCGCGGAACAAAACCTGGTAACCGCGATTGGCAACTACCTGCCCGTTGTGCAGGCCCAATGGCAGGCTGTGGCCGACCTTGGCAGCTTGCTGCAAACCGACGATATCTTCCAGCTGGCCGAGGGCCGGCGCTTTGCTGAAATCCCCGACCTGAGCAAGTTGTGCGAAATTTCCAACGTCCGCCCTTGCAGTCCGCCCACCAGTCCGTCGGACACGGGCGTGGACTTGAATTGGCACAAAGCAGGGTTTGGCACGAAGACTTCAGGCACTTTGGGAACGCCGGTGCCGCTCAATAAGTAAGGTGAACAGCTGCAAAACCATACGAACCCGAAGCGTAAGCGAGGATAAAGGTCGATCCTCGCTTACGCTTCGGGTTGGTGTCCTTGCAAAATGCAATGCGTGGTTTGCAAACGACCATGTTGGTCGCCGGCCTGCCACGAAAGCAGGCAATGACAACCATCGACGCCGCGCCGGCCGTTGCCAATAACTCCAATCAACGACTGCATTTACAGCATATCTATTGTCAACTTCATTCCTTGGCACCTCAATTGCTAAAGGAAGTGGGTTCAGGCTGAATCGCGAGCCAAGATTCCCGCCAGCCTAACGAAGTTCCCTCCTGAGGATGACATCAATGCCAAGCCAGCGGACAAACCGGATGACCTACATTGGCGTGGGAGTGTTGTCGGTAGCGGCGGTGGCCATCGCCGTCGGCCTGATTGCTTCTCCCGGCCTGCGTGAAGCGGTGGGCATCCACTGGGACAGCGCTGCCAGCGTGACTGAAATCACACAGAAGACGCCAGCCGCCGTCCTCATCTATGGCAAAGACAAAATGCCAGGGTTGCGGCTGACCAAGGAAGCCGTGGAGGGGTTGGGCATCGAGGGTCCGGGTGTTCAACCTGTGGCCGCCAAGATCGCCAACACCGCGCAGCCGCTGCCGCCGCAAATCGGCACCATCAATTACGACAACGATCTGCTGTTTGCGATTCGCTCGCGTTTCAACGGCGAACTGGTGGAGATTGCCCAGGTGGATGAGCCAGGGCCCTCCGGCACGCCGGTCAAGCGGCCGCTGCGCTATGGCGACAAGGTCAAGCAGGGCGATTTGCTCGCAGTCGTTTACAGCCGCGATCTCGGCGAGAAAAAGGCGGCCCTGGTGGACGCCGTGTGCAGCTTGCGGCTTAGCGAAGAAACTCTGCAGCGGCATCGGAAACTCCAGGAACAAGGCGCAATCTCCGAAGCCACCATCAAAGCCGACGAACGCCAGGTCCAAGGTGACAAGAACGCCGTGCTGACCGCCGAGCGAACGTTGATTATGTGGAAGCTCACCAACGACGAGATTCAAGCGATCAAGAAGGAAGCTGAAACCATTCTCGACCTGAAATTGGTGCGCAACCCCGAGGCCGAGGCCAAAAAGTGGGCTCGAGTTGAGGTAACGGTGCCCGATTTCTCCAAAGATGACAAGGGCAAACGCGAGCTCGAAATCGTTGAGAAGAACACCAACGTCGGCGACATGGTGGACCCCGGTAAAGATCCGCCGCTGTTCCGTGTGGCGGACTTGAGCCGTTTGCAGATTTGGGTTCATCCCCCCGAGGAATTCCTGCCCGACTTCCGTGCCATGCTTGATCTGCGTCAAGGCGGAGCTCCGAACTGGCAGATTCAGCTCCAGGCCAATCCCAAGGAAAAGCTCGACCTGCAGTTTTACCAGATCGCCAAGGCCATCGAGCCTAACCAGCACACCCCCATGCTGATCGGCTACCTTCCCAATACCGATGGCAACAAGTTCGTGATCGGCCAGTTCGTCACCGCCACAATTTACCGGGCACCCGATCGCAATACCGTGGAGATTCCCACGGCGGCTCTTAATGAGGTCGGCGGGAATGCGTTAGTCTTCGTGCAACCCGACCCCAGCAAGTACGAGTTCTTTCTGCGCCGCGTTGCCGTCGACAAGATCTTCAAGGATGTGACTTTTATCCGAACGGAATTGCGGGACAAAGACCAGGTGCCGGTGGCCGCGGGTCAGTGGCCGGTCGAACCGTTGCGCGCCGGGGAGCGCGTGGTGACTCAAGGAGTGGTTGAATTGACTGCCTGCTTGGAGGATTTGCGGACCAAGGAAGGTAGCAAGAAGTAAACAATGGTTCGCAAACTTGTCGAATGGGCCCTCGGCAGCCCCTTGATCGTTCTGCTGCTGACCGTGGCCATGGCCGTCGTGGGCGCTTACGCCTTCGCAAAAATCAATGTCGAGGCCTATCCCGATCCGGCGCCGCCTATCATCGAAGTGGTGGCGCAGTGGCCCGGCGCTTCCGCGGAAGAGATGGAGCGTCTGGTTACCACGCCGCTCGAGGTGGCGCTGGCCGGCACTCCCGGCTTGAAGGCGACCCATAGCAAATCGCTCTTCGGTCTTACCCACCTGCGCAATGTCTTCCATTACGGTGTCGAATACGACAAAGCCAAGCAAGATGTAATTCAGAAACTTCAGTTGATGAACCAACCTTTGCCCGCCGGCGTTTCGCCGCAAATTTCACCCGCCAGCCCCATCGGCGAAATCCTTCGATTTACCTTGGTGATGCCCAAAAACTCGCTCGGCCAGGACGCCTACACGCTCAACGACCTCAAGGCGCTGGAGGATTGGCTGATCGAGCGCGAGTTTCGCCGCGTGCCGCGCATCGCCGACGTGACCAGTTTCGGCGGCACCGTCAAACGCTACGAAATCCAGCCCGATCCCGATCGCATGCGGCGCTTCGGCGTCACCTTGATGCAAATCCAGAATGCCCTGGCCAACAGCAACGCCAACGTCGGCGGCGGCATCCTGCCCCAGGGCCAGACGGTCCAGATGGTGCGCGTGGTCGGCGTCATCGGCGGCGGCCGCGATCCAATGGAAAAAGCCATTGGCATGAAGTCGCCCGACGAGGCCGCCAGGTTTCTCCGCGAGGAAGAGCAAAAACGCTTGCGCGAGATTCGCGACATCCCCATCGCCTCGTTCAACGGCGTGCCCATCAGGATTGACGACGTCGTTCAAGGCGGGCCGCTGACCAGTGTGGATGCCAAGAGCACCGAAGGCGTCAAGGTGAGTTTTGAGACCCGGTTAGGCCGGGTTAGCCAGGACAAGGCGTTCGAAACCGACCAGGGCATCGTCTGGCGGCATGCCGACGAAAAAGTCCAGGGCATTGTGCTGATGCGGAGGGGCGAGGAATCGTTGCCGTCGTTGGCCGGCGTCAAGAAGAAGCTGGAGGAACTGAACCAGCCGGGCCGGCTTTTGCCCGGCGTGACGCTCGAAGCCTATTATGACCGCACCGACCTTGTCCACCTCACCACGCACACGGTCCGTCACAATCTCTTCGTGGGCATGGTGCTGGTGATGCTGATCCTGCTGATGTTTCTCAGCAACGTGCGCTCGGCGCTGATCGTGGCGATCAACATTCCGCTGGCTCTGCTGTTCGCCTTTGCCGTGCTGTTTTTGCGGGGCAAATCGGCCAACCTGCTGTCCATCGGTGCCGTCGATTTCGGCATCATTGTCGATTCGTCGGTGATCGTGGTGGAAAATGTGTTCCGCAAACTGACCTCGCATGAAAGCTCCGACAACACCTTGAAGGAGCGCATTCTCCAGGCGTGCCGCGAGATCGACCGGCCGCTGATGTTCTCGACGGCTATCATGATTTGCGCGTTCATACCGCTGTTCACCATGACCGGCGCCGAGGGCGAATTATTTGGCCCCATGGCCCAGACCTATGCCTTCGCCCTGGGTGGCGCCCTGCTGATGGCGCTGACCCTCGCGCCGGTCTTGTGCCTGTTGTGTTTTCGCAATCTGCAGCCGAAGCCGGACAATTTCTTCGTGCGTTTCCTGCGCACGCGTTACCTGCACCAGCTGGCCATATGTCTGAGGCACCGCTGGGCGACGTTGGGAATCTTGGGTGTCGTGATCGTTCTCACCGTTCTGTGGCCGATGCAGCAAATGGGCCGCGAATTCATGCCGGAGCTGGAGGAAGGCAACCTGTGGATCAGGGCGGTTTTCCCGGTGCACGTGTCGTTGCAAGGCACGCAAAAGTCCATCATGAGAGCCCGGGAAATCATGAGCTCGGGGCGCTATCCGGAAATCGACGCCGTCATGGTGCAAACGGGGCGGCCCGATGACGGCACCGACCCGGGCGGCTTCAACAACGTTGAGTTCTTTGTGCCTCTCAAGGCCGAGGCCAACTGGCCCAAGATCAAACGTCCCGATGGCCAGGAAAAAGTCCGCACCCATCACGAAATCATCGCCGATTTGAACGACGAGCTCGAAGACCAGCTGCCCGGCATCGATTGGGCTTTTTCCCAGTACATCCGCGACAACGTCATGGAGGCGATTTCAGGCGTCAAGGGCGACAATTGCGTCAAGATTTACGGACCCGACCTGGACAAACTCGAAGAACTGGCCGAAATGACCAAAAAGGAGCTGGCCCAGATTCACGGCCTGCACGACCTGGGCATCTACCGCATCATGGGCCAGTCGAACATGGAGTTCAGGGTCGACAAGGAGAAATGCAAACGTTGGGGCGTGTTGGTGGGCGACGTCGACAATGCGATCAACACAGCCGTCGGCGGGGCTCCCATGACACAGATGGTGGAAGGCGAAAAGCTGTTCAACATCACTCTGCGTTGGCCCGATGACCGCCGTGGGGACCAGACCTCGATCCTCGACATTCCGATTGATATTGTCAACAACACCTTGACCCCTGGCTCTACTCCCTCCACGCAGCAGACCACAACCACCGGCCCGGCTTCAGGCGTGGCGCCGACAGGCGCCGCCCTGCCCAACCCGGCGTTGGTCAGCGCCAATCTGGCGCCTTCCAACATCTTTCTGCAGCGTGTGCCATTGCGTTACCTTGTTTCGCCCGTCGGCCCCGATGGACGGACCGATCCCACCAGCGAGCAGTTCAGTCGGCCCGGCGGATCCATGATCACTCGCGAGCAGGGCAAGCGTTTCATCGCGGTCAAATTCTCAGTGCGCGAGGACCTCGACCTGGCCAGCGCGGTGAAAGAGGTTCGCGAGAAAATCACGCCGCTGATCCCGCCGCCCTACCAGGTGGTATTTGGCGGCGAATTCGAGCAGATGCAGGACGCCGAAGGCCGTCTGCTCCTCATCATTCCCGCGTCGTTGGCCCTGATCTTCATCCTGCTTTACCTGGCATTCCGATCGATCCTCGACGCCCTGGCCATCCTGTCCAACGTCTTTGCCATCGCCATCGGCGGCATCTGGTCGCTGTACTTCACCGGGACCAATTTCAGCATCTCGGCGGCGGTGGGATTTGTCTCGCTTTTCGGCGTGGCGATCATGGACGGCCTGCTGCTGATTTCCTATTTCAATACGCTTCGTGCCAAGGGCCATACCGTCAATGAAGCCATCATGGAGGGAGCGTCGATGCGGGTGCGGCCAGTAATGATGACAGCGCTCACCGCCATTCTCGGTTTGCTGCCCGCGGCATTCTCGACGGCCATCGGCGCCCAAACACAACGCCCCCTGGCGATCGTGGTGGTGGGCGGCATGCTGACCACGCTGTTTCTCACGCGTTACCTGATGCCTGTGCTGTATACCTTCTACGGCGAACGCGAACCGCCGGCGGATGCTTCGCATCTCGGCGCATTAAAACTTCTGCGAGTTGGCGAGCCGAGCACCGTAAGGTGCCGGTTCGGACGAACAACCCGGCACCTTACGGTGCTCGGCTCGCCGCTCTTACAATACGCCTTCATCGCCGAGCGTGATCGTTCGCTGGATTTCGTCGCTGCGGAAGCCGAATGCCATCGGACGGGCCACACCCGGCAGCGTAACCACATCATAAAGCTCGCTGACCATGCCTTCGAGGCGGACCCAGTGAACCACGTCGCCGCTGCGCAGGTCGATCACTTGCAAACCGCAGTGCGCCTCACCGCCGCGACGGGTCAATTCCTCATCGAGCGCCAACCCGCCAAAGGTCTTGTCGTGGCGCGGGCGTGACATGCCGACCACCGCATAATCGCCCGCGAAGGCCAACCCGCGCAGATAGCCGGCGCAAAATGTCACGGGCTCAAACTTGCCGGTTCGACTGTCCACCTTGCCGAGGAAACCCTCTCCTGAATTGAGCAGCCATAGCGACCCGTTGTGCCAGCGCGGCGAATGGGGCATCGACAGCCCGCTCGCCAATATCCGGCCACTGGGAATCTCAAACGCAACGCCGCCGTCGCGCCTGCGGTCGCGCCAGCCGTCCACGACGTCCGTGGTGCTGACCGCCGTCGCGGTATACCGGGACGCCGACTCGGCTGGCGCCAGGGCCAGGCCATTGAAGTGGCAACGATCCTCCGCGGCCAGCTTGCTCACAAACGGCGGCCGCCATAGCGGCGTGAAGCTGTAGCGCTCGTTTAGCGTGGCCAGGCAATTGAAGCCGGTGGCCAGGAAGATGACACGTCCGCTGGGCTCCGCGACGATGTCGTGAATGTCCAGATCGCCGGTGGTGTGGCCAACCTTGGGCACGTAGAGCCGATCGTGACCCTGGTAAATCTCGCCGGGGCGCAGCACATTCTCCAGCCGCCACATTTGGTAAAGCGAACTCATCCACATCGTCTGGCCGTCGCCCCATAGCCCCATGCAACGGTTGAAGGTGCGTTCGAAGACGGCTAGTTCCCCGTCGGGTTTGCGGCCGAACAGCAGCAATTTGGCGGTCTGGTAGGTGGTGCAGGCCAGGCTGACTTTCTGCTCGGCCATCCAGGCGGTGAAATGGCGCGAGCAGGTCACTTCCAGCCAGGGCTCGGTTTTGGCACCCGGCGGCGCTGGCGTGGGAGAGGGCGGCAGCAAGGGGGGTATTGGATTCATCCTCTGAGTATAAGCCAGCTTGCGGTCGGGGAAAAGGGAAAAATGCCACGGCCTTGTGCCGCGGATCTTTACGCTGGTTTCTACTTATCCAGCAGCTTCGCCACTGCCTTCTCGACGTCGGCGTGCGTATAGGATTTGTCGATGTCGTTGTGGTCAAACCGCGCTGCCAACTTCCCGGCCTTGTCAAAAACCAGCACCGCGGGCGGACCGTAAATGTCGAAGATTTCCTGCCACACCTTGGGCGGCTCATCGAGCAAAATGTTGGTGAAGGAGGCCTTTTCCTTGATGAGGAATTTAAGCGCCGCGGCTTTGGCGTCGAGCTGGTCGAGACTGACCGACACGCAGGCCACGCCACGGCCAGCGTATTTTTCGTGGAGCTCGACAAGGTGAGGGAATTCTTTTTTGCAAGGAATGCAAAAATCGCCCCAAACGTCCACCACCACGACCTTGCCGCGCAGACGCTGCAAGGTGTCCGCATAGCCCTTTTGCTTGACCACTTCCAGCGTAATTTCCGGCGGGTCCTTGGGGTGAGCGAGCGGCGCCAGAAATCCCAGCGCCGCCGCGATGATAATGAACCGACGCATGGCGTCACCTACTTTTGATAATCCAGATTGCAGCCAAAGGCCTTCTTTAGCGCGACGGGCACGGCTTTGCCCGCGAGCACGGCATCGACGGCGGGAACCAAATACCGCTCGCCGACCTTGGTGTCATCGACATTGTCGTCCATTGGGCCCCAGTAGACAAGCTTGCGGGCTTTGTCGAAGACATAAAACTCAGGCGTCACGTGGGCGTTCAGTTGCCGGCCGATTTTCTGCGATTGGTCGTAGAGATAGGTGTAATTGAAGCCTTTGTCCTTGGCGCGGACCTTCATCATGTCGAGCCGATCCTGTTCGCCATTGTTGATGTTGACGGCGATGAAAGCGACCTTGGCATCCTTGCCGGTGGCGTATTTCTTGGTAAAGTCGATCATGCGCTGTTCGTAAGCCATCGCGACGGGACAATGGTTGCAGGTGATGACAAGCACCAGCACGTCGTGGTTGAAGTCGGCAAGCCCATAGCTCTTGCCGTCCACGGCCGGCAGGTCCTTGAAAACTGGCGCAGGATCGCCGATCTTGAAGCCCTCGCCCTGGTCGGCGTTTTTACCCACGCCCGCATAGTCACAACCTACCAGTGCCGCCACGGTTAGGACTGTCTTGACTGTCCACATCCGAAACATGCGAAACCTCCGTGAATTTACCAATGGGGTCAGGAATACCAACCCGAAGCGTAAGCGAGGAATGCCCAATCGCCTCGCTTGCGCTTCGGGTTGGTGTGGGGCGACGAACATTATCACTTTTTGCTCAACTGCTCGCTAATCGCTTTCTGAAACACTTCGCCGGTGGGATCGACATTCGGCGCGAACCTGGCGACCACTTCACCATTGCGGCCGATGAGAAATTTCTCGAAATTCCACGTGATGGGGCCGGCGAACTTGCCGTTGGTGTCCTTGCCGGTCAGGTATTTGTAAAGGGGGCAAGCGTTTTTGCCGTTGACATCGACCTTGGACAGCATCGTGAAGGTGACGCCGTAGTTCTTCTCGCAAAAGGCGGCGATATCCTTTTCCGTTCCCGGCTCCTGCTTGCCGAACTGGTTGCACGGCACGCCGACGATGACCAAGCCGTCCTTGGCAAGCTTGGCGTGCATCGCCTGCAGCGGTTCATACTGCGGTGTGTAACCGCACTTGCTGGCGACGTTGACAATCAAGACGACTTTACCCTTGAAGGCAGTCAGGTCGACCTCTTTGCCATCAAGGCCGGGCATTTTGAAATTCAAAACGGCGGGCACTTTGCCGTCCCCTTTCTCGCCCTCGCCCTGGCCGGCCGCTGACATGGCCAGGCCGGGTAGGACAAAACCGATCGCCAAACCGATCATGGTGCAACGATACATTGGTAAACCTCACAGTGTGGGTGAATGATCCCTCGTTTGGACGTGGCACAGGGCTAGATTATTCAAACAACTGGCGAAAGCCACACTGGAGCGGCAAGCCGGCAGGGGTCCAACAGCGAGCACGCCACATTCAAACGTCGTCCTTCGTTCTTGCCGAAATCGGCTATCCCCCTACAATTCACGAAAATGCCCGATAGGAACAAACGCCAGGGATACTGTCGCACCACGCGGTTTTTCCGATAGAACACCGTCACACGCCTTGTGTTTAACTTCAGGGGAGTTTCAAATGGTCTTTTTCAATCTTTTCAATCGTAAGAAGGCTCGCTTTCACGCTCCCAAGGGGGCCCAGAAAACGACCACGCGCGGCCGCGTTGGCCTTAAAGTCGAACGACTCGAAGACCGCCTCACGCCGTCGGGGGTAACGCCATCGGTGGTCAAACTAACCACAACAACGCAGGCCTTGATCGCGTCGTCGTTCTTCGACAGCGCGGTTTATGAATTCGACGGCGGCACCGGGGCGTTGCTGAAAACGCTTGTGGCCCCCAACAGCCAGTCCACCCTGTCCGGCCCCTCCGGCATGACGGTGGGCCCCGACGGCAACCTGTACTTCGCCAGCGAGAACAACAGCTCCATCGTCGAATACAACTTCAGCACGGGGAGCCTTTCCACCTTCATTTCATCGACCCAATTAGCGGCGGCCGCGGCCGCTAGTGATCCATCTGGGCTGGCCTTCGGCCCGGACGGCAACCTGTACGTCAGCCTCAACGGCGGCCAGCAAGCTTTTTCGGGTGGGACCGTCGTTCGCTTCAGCATCACCAGCAGCGGCAGCCAGCTGTCCTACAACGGCACGAGCACGACTGTAGCCACTGGGTTTACTCAGCCGACCGAAATGGTATTCGGTGCCGACAACGGCGACACCAATAACCTGTACGTCAGCGACGCGGGGGACGGCCTCCCGGGAACCGGCACCGTGGACAAGATCACTGACGCCGTGGGAGTCTCACCAACGATGAGCGTGTTCATTGCCGCTGAAACTGGCGGGCTGATCTATCCCACCGGTCTGAACTGGGGGACGAATGGATTGCTTTACGTTACGGATCTGGGAAATAGCCTGGGGGGCTCTTCCGTCGGCCAGGTGCTGGAGTTCAACACCAACGGCACTTTCAACCAGGTGTTCACCCAGGGCAACAATCTGCTTTACCAGTTTCCCTCTGATGCGCAGTTTTTGGCCAATGGCACGCTGGTGACCGCCGACCTGGGGGGGAGCTATCCAATAAACTTTCCAGGGGTAGGCACTGAGGAGGGAGGAGTGGGCACCTCGGGTGCTATCGACCAGTTCAACGCCAATGGCACGTTCGACCAGGTGTTTTCGAGCAGCACCTTCCCCAACAATCCGACGACGGGCGTGACCAATTTCTCGCCGTCGCAGTTGGCGCTGGGCACCTTCGCGCCTTCCGGCAGCACGGTCCCACTGGCGCAGGGCACGGTCAAAGTCGCGTACAACCAAACCATCACGGCCACCGGCAACGGGTCTACCACGCTGACGGTCAGCAACATCCAGAATGCCATCGCCGGGCTGACCATTCCGAGCAGCGGCACTAACACCCTGCACATTACCGGCCTGCCCACGTCGGCAGGCACCGAGACTTTCACGGTCACCGCCACCGATTCGGCGAGCGACACATCGACGGTCACTTATTTCGTCACTGTCAACCCCGCGCCCAACCCCGCCATTACCCTCAGCCCGGCGCCGCTGCGGGGGGATACGGTTAACACCGCCTACGACCAAACCATTACCGCCTCCGGCGGCACGGGCACCGTCATGCTCGCCGTCACCAACATCCAGCATGCCATCCCTGGCCTGACCATCCCCAGCAGTGGCCCAGGTTTCTTGAACATCACCGGCACTCCCACGGCAACCGGCACCGAGACTTTCACGGTCACGGCGACCGATACCCTGGGAGCGACGGCGACTACTGCCTATTCCATCACGGTCGATGGGGCAGCAATCACCCTCAGCAACATTCCGGCTGATACCGTCGGCGTCGCGTACAACCAAAGCATCACTGCCAGCGGCGGCACGGGCACCATCACCCTCACCGTCAGCAACATCCAGAACCCCATCCCTGGCCTGACTATCCCCGCCAGCGGCACAGGTTCGCTGCATATCACCGGCACCCCCACGGCGGCCGGCACTGAAACCTTCACGGTTACCGCCACCGATTCCGCGGGGGATACGACGACGGCCACCTACAGCACGGCGACCACCATCAACTTCGCCAGCGGGTCGGCCGTTCACCTGGTTGGCGGCGCCGACGACGAATATACGAGCTACACCCAGTCTGGGTTCGTCGTCACCCCTGACATCGCAGTTGACGGTCCGGGCGCTCACTTCCACATGGACAGCACGGGCCTTTACACGCACGTCCATGACGACGAGCTGGGCGGCCCGGGCGTCACCCTGCTCCAACGCAGCGACGGTGGGGCGTACATTCTCACCAGCCTTGAGGTTCCGCAACTGACCAACGGCGGTTCGCTGACCTTTGCGGATTCGGCCGGCGATTCAATGACCGTGACTGCAACCGGCAACTACACGTTCAACTGGGGACCGATCACCTGGCTCAGTGTTACACCGAACAACCTGTTGGATAGCGCGAGTTCGCGCGGCTATGTCAATGACATCGTGGTTAGCAGCTTGAGCAACTACGCACTCACGATCGACCCTGCTGTCACCTTCACGCCGTCGCCGCTGCCGGCCGGCACCGTCAACACAGCCTACGCCCAGACCATTGCCGTCTACGGAGGCACGGGGCTGATAAACCTGGCGGTCAGCAATGTCCAGAACGCCATAGCCGGCTTGGTAGTGCAAGCCAGCGGCACTGGCAACCTGTCCGTCAGCGGCACCCCCACGGCGAAAGGCACCGAGACCTTCAAGGTCACCGGCACCGACGCCCTGGGCCAAATCTCGACCACCACGTATAGCATCACCGTCGACCCGAGTGCGACTCCGATTACCCTCAGCAACATTCCGGGCGATACCGTCGGCGTCCCGTACAACCAAAGCATCACAGCCAGCGGCGGCACGGGCACCATCACGCTTACCGTCACCAATATCCAGAACGCCATCCCCGGCCTGAACGTCCCCGCCAACGGCACGGGTTCCCTGAACATCACCGGCACGCCCACGGCGGCAGGCACCGAGACTTTCACGGTCACCGCCACCGATTCCGCGGGCGATACAACGACGGCCACCTACAGCACGGCGACCACGATCAATTTCGACAGTGGCTCGGCCGTTCACTTGGTTGGCGGCGACCCCGACGAATACACCAGCTACACCCAGGGTGGGTTTGTGGTCACCCCTGATGTTGCAGTCGATGGCGCGGGCGCTCATTTCCATATGAACAGCACGGGCCTTTACACCCATATCCATGACGACGAACCGGGCGGACCGGGCGTCGTCATGCTCCAGCGCACCGATAGTGGGCCTTTCATCCTCGACACGCTGGTGGTTCCCCAACTGAGCAGCGGCGGCTCGTTGACCTTTGCGGATTCGGTCGGCGACACCATGACGGTGACCACGACAGGGACCTACACCTTCGACTGGGGACCAATAACCTCGTTCACCATTACGCCGAACAATTTGCTGGATAGCCTTGGTCAGATGGGCTACGTCGATGACATTGTGGTTAACAGCCTGAGCAACTTTGCGCTCACGGCCGCCCCCGCTATTACGCTCAGCTCATCGCCGCTGCCTAACGCCACCATCAACACCGCCTACAACCAGACTATCGCAGTCAATGGCGGCACGGGCCTGATAAACCTGGCTGTCAGCAATGTCCAGAACGCTATCCCCGGCTTGACGGTTCCAAGCAGCGCCACGGGCGCCCTGGTCATCACCGGCACGCCCACAGCCTCGGGCACCGAGACCTTCAAGGTCACGGCCACCGACGCCGTGGGGGCGCAGACGACCACCACCTATTCCGTCACGGTCAACGTTTACGAGATCGAGGTCTATCTGCCGACACAGCCCACGCCGCCGTCTCCCGCTGGTCTCAGCGCCAATACGCTCTATGTGGCAGGCCTCTACCGTGACCTCCTTGGCCGCCAAGGGGCGCCCAGTGAGCTGCAGATTTGGGTGAACCAGTTGCAGGCCGGGGCCACACGCACGCAGGTGGCTCAGGGCATCATGCACTCGACCGAGTATCTGAGCACCGAAGTCGAGGGTTATTACGAGACCTTCCTCGGCCGTGCAGGTGACAGTGGCGGGGTGGCAGGATGGGTTAGCGATTTGCAAGCAGGCGCCACTGAACAGCAAGTCATCCTGGGGTTCTTGACATCCACCGAGTTCATAAACGCACACAACAACAGCACTGCGTATGTCGGCGCGTTGTACAACTTGGTGCTTGGACGAAACGGCAGCACCGGCGATATCAACGGCTGGACAACGTTGATCGCCAACAAAACCATGACCGAAGCTCAGGTAGCTCAGTTCTTCCTCAACTGCAATGAGGCGGAGACCGATGTCGTCAATGCATTTTACGAGTCCATGCTCGCGCAGTCTTGCAGACCCCGCAGGGCTGGCGGGGTGGCTCAGCGACCTGCAGACGGGCGCCACTTTGGATAGCGTTCTTTTTGCGCTATTGAGTTCACCCGAATACGCCCGGGATCTCGCCGCGGGGATCCGCTGATTAGCTGTCCAAGGAGGATGAATCTTCGTATGAACCCCGGTGCCTGCTGCTCAACGGCAAATTAGCCTTGAGGTGCGGGCATCGGGGGCAGGCTTGAGCGATTGACAAACCGATCATAGTGCAACGAAACCTTGGTAGCCCTCACTGGAACCGCAAATTCTGCAGTGGCATTGCGCTCGTTTCCTACATCACGACCATTTTTGGCGTTCCGATGCCGCCTGTGGCCGCTGAGCACAGCAATCCGGTCTCGCCGGCAAAGACCCGCGCATGCTGTTGCGGGGTTTCCAATCAATGCGACGGGAGCAGACTGCTGCTCAAGCATGCCAAGCTGCTGCCAAGGAATGAAGCCGTTTGAGCAGATGCCGTCCCAGGCCCCGAAGCCAGGGCAAACCGACGCCGGCCAGCCCGACAGTCAATATCGCTGGGTGTTAGGCGTCACTGCTCTTGCCTGCCAGGGCGATGCGGTGCTTTGGGTCACCACAGGCGCTGTCTCGCCCCCTCCTCCAGTGCTGGTTTGGGAGCCTTCGCTGCTGTTGCACGGGTGGCTTTCCGACGCGAACACATTTGCCAGCCGTGTGCCCACATCTCCAGCCGAACCGCCGCCGCGGCACTAATTGGCGTCGGTTTTTCCATGAAGTGACATTGCCAAGAATCTCCAAGCCGAAAGGCCGATCCTTGTTGGCTCGGTTTCCGGCCAGCGAGCGTTGACTTGCCTCAAGCGAAAGCATTTTGAGCTTGCCGCTGCGCGGAGATTAGGCCCAAACACGAATTTGTCCCTTAATTCCGGAGAACTCATCCAATGAATAGCAATATGAATGTGCGCAATCAGGATCGGCCGCGACCTGGCCTTACGTTGATCGAACTTCTCGTCGTGCTGACGATCTTGATCGCGCTGGCGGCAATTCTCATCCCGATGATGCCGAATGTGCTTTCGCGGTCGCACGACTCTTCCTCGGCCACCAACATTTCCGAGATCAGCAGGGCCGTGCAAACCTACAACCAGCTGTATTTCGGATTCCCCAACAACCTCGACAACCTCATTGAAGCGGGTTCTGGAACCGGCAGCGGCACCGCTTTGCTGGGCACTCTCGCGGGGCCTACCCCCCTCAATGGGCAGGTCGTTGCCGCGCCGCTCAATGCACAGCAGGCCACCGCTCTGAACAACATCGGGATCACATCCCTCGCCAATTTGACGGGGAGCGCGCCTGCCGGAAATCCTAATTGGTCACCGACTTTCTCCCCTTACACCACCATTCCGCCCAGCACCACGGCCATTGTTGGGACCACAGCCACTACTGGCACTGGTGGCACCGCCACGTCAACCACCACCTACCCCACTGTGGCTTTCCTAACAGGTACGGCGACGATAACGGGCACGGGCAGTTCAGCGACAACCGGCGTGCCAACCGGCGGCGTCTTGGCTGCCGTGACGAAACTCGGGGCGAGCCCGACGGGAACTTACGTCGTTTTTGGTTTCGGCTTGGCCAATAGTGCGATTGGACAGGTTGTGCAAGAATGCCCCGTCCACTTCCCGGACCAATCGACCATCAGCCCCGCGAATTTTTACGAACGCTACGGGTTGATCTTCAAAGTCTCCGACTCTGCGTATCCAACGATGCAGAACGCGGTCTTTGTGGGAGTGGTTTGCCTGCTGGATGACGGGATCGAATCCGCCGGTGACCACATTCAAGATTTCTTCAATCTGTCTGCGACGAAGCAGTGATGGTCTTTCCTTTGCGGCTATGCGGCTTTGCGCGAGCATTCGATGAAAAACAGGCTCGCGCACAGTCGCAAAGACGCGAAGGGATGTGCCAAGAGTGGCAATTTACAGAGCCAATGTCTTCCATTGGCTGTTTGGTTGCGCTCCTCAGCCATTCATCAGTTCCCGAACGTCGCCCTCCCAAAACTCCTCCTCGGGAAAAGGCAACGCACCCTTGCCGCGCAGCTCGCGCCAGCCGTCGTCCGGGTTGTTGGCGACGCGCACATAAACCGGCACGGACGGACCCAACGGTTGGTTTTGGCGAAGTTGCTCCACCGCCCCGGCCCAGGTGCCGCCCTCGCCTTTGGTGAAGCGGACAATCAAAGCGCGGTCGGCGAGCGTGTAAATCAGCCGATTGCGGCCCATCGCCTTGCCGACCGTGAAAGCAGACTCCGGATCAAACGGCGTAATCATCGCCAGCTTGCCGTCGCGAATCCATTCCTTGGCTTCGCGTGAGGTCGCCGCGCGATCGAGCCGATCGGGCAGCACCGCCAGGGCCGAGCCGCCGGCCTGCAGCGCCGCCGACATCGCCGCCTGATCGACGCCGCGGGCGCCGCCGGAAATGACCTGCATGCCGGCGCCGGCCAGGCGCTCGGCGACCCGGCGTGTGAAATCCAGGCCTTCCTCGTCAATCTCGCGTGAGCCCACGACCGCCATGCCGCCCAGGGCTAGCTGGTTGACATCACCGGCGCCGTAAAGCAGCGCCGGGGCCGCGGAGCCGAGGTTTTGCCGCAATCTGTCCGGATAGCGTTCCTCGTCACGACTGACGACCCAAAGTCCCAGCCGCTGCCAGCGCTCCAGGGCCGTGGCCATCTGCATGCCTCGCGCCAGCAAGCCGCGAACACGGTCCCGGTCGGGCAGATCAGGTTCGTCAGGGGGAATTGGCTCATCGGCGTTTTTCAGCAGATCGGCGGGGGATTTTCGCTCTCGGCGCAACCACGCGGCCAGCGCGTTGTATTCGCGCGTGGTCAGCGGTTTGTCGTCGGTGCCGCCCTCGCGCGCGAAGATTCCGCAAAGCAGCAGTACGGCTTGCGTGTCGGGGGGAATGATTTCATCCATGGCGAAAAAACTCCTTGGATTTCTTTTCAACCTACCTGTTGGCCGCCAGGGCGATCGGGAACACGGCAGCGCAACCAACCTGGCGAAGCAACGCCGCGATCACGGTGAACGTCCATCGAGAATCGACAATGTCATCCACCAGCAGCACCGGCCTGGCGATCCCCGTCGAGGCGTCGACGCGGAAGGCCCCATCCAGATTATGAGCCTGCTGCCAGTCTGTTTTCCATCTCTTTTTGCGCACGGGTCTGACGCACCTTTATCACGGCGGCAGCGAAAGGCAGCGACAATCGGGCTGCCAACCGAGCGGCAATGTCCGGCACTAGTGTCGCATGGCCCCACGACGGCACACATGTCACCCATGCCGGCGCTGGGTTAGGCAGCCACCGTTTGACAACCTCGGCCAACGCGGCAACCAACTCATCGGTGAACTTGCCGTCAGTATACTTGCCCTGGCGAACCAGACGCCCCCAACCGGCGTCGCCCAGGATGCACAGCACACGTCCCGGTTCCGCACGCCGATCCAAGGCAATTTTCCCCTGCCACCCGTAAGTGGGCAAAGCTCCCGCCTGCCACACCAACCGCGGCTCGACGGTGAGATTGGCCCCGCGCAGGAAACCCACGGCGTCGCGCGTCAACGATTCCGACACGGCCCGAAGGGCATCGGACTTCCCCTGGCAGGATGCGCATTGGCCGCACGGCTTGGCGGCCGAATCATCCAGCGACCGCGCGAGGAACTCCATCAAACAACCGCCATGCTGGCGGTAGGCGTCCATGTGCGCCTGTTCCGCGCGCCGGACCTGGGTAATTCTTTCGACGAGTTGGCGGCGCCGTTGCGGGTCGTAGCGCTGGGGCGTCGTAACCCAGCGATTGTCCAGCCGTGCGAGCGGCGTAGGAGTTTCCACGGCCAACGTCTTGAGGACCTGCTCAATGCGCATGCGCGGCAAGTTCACCACTGCCTCGAGCTGCGTGGTAGACAACCCCGTTTCCGATTTCTCCAGAGCTTCCAGGATGGCGACGACGTTCTGCTCGGGCGGGAAGGCCTGATCGATGAAGTAATCGGTGATGGCCCGATCGTCGCCGCCGCTGAGCATGACGCCATAAGCCCGCTCAATCGACCGCCCTGCCCTGCCGACCTGCTGATAATAATGCACGACCGAGGCCGGCTGGTGGAAGTGGACCACGAAGCCCAGATCGGGTTTGTCGAATCCCATGCCCAGCGCCGTCGTGGCGACCAGGGCTTTGATCTCGTTCCTCAGCAATTGTCCCTCACGACCCCGGCGTTCCTCGTCCGGCAGATCGGCCGAGTAAGCGGCGGCATTGATACCCCGGCTGCGCAGCCACTCAGTGATCCGCTCGGTCCAACGGATGGTGAGGGCGTAGATGATGCCGCTGCCGGGGAATTTGGGGATGTACTGGGCCAGCCAGGCCAGTTTGGCCGCGTCATCGGGCAAGGCCACGGTTTGAAGCCGCAGGCTGTCGCGAACCAAAGGTCCACGGCTGACTTCGAGGTTGCGGCCGAGTTGGTGGATGATGTCGGCCACCACGCGATTGTTGGCCGTGGCCGTGGTGGCGCATACAGGCAAGTTAGGCGGCAGCCGTTCGAGGATGCGCACGATGCGGCGGTAGTCGGGGCGGAAATCGTGGCCCCAATCGGAAATGCAATGTGCCTCGTCCACCACGAAAAGACCGACCCTCGCCGCCAGGGGTATCAGCATTTCAGTGAGAAACGATTCATTGGCGAACCGTTCCGGCGAAATGATGAGCACATCGATTTCGTTGGCGCGAAGGCGGCGGTCGATTTCTTGCCATTCCTTGGCATTGGTCGAGTTGACGGTCTCGGCTCGCAAGCCAAGACGCGTGGCGGCGGTGATCTGGTCACGCATCAGTGCCAGGAGCGGCGAGACCAGCAGCGTCAAACCGGCGCCTTGGTCGCGGAGCAACCGTGTGCTGAGGAAATAGACGGCACTTTTGCCCCAGCCCGTGCGCTGGACAACGAGCAAACGGCGCGGCGCTGGACCAGGGCTTCAATTGCCTCCCATTGGCCGGGACGCCAATCGGCGGTGGGATTGGCGAGGGCCTGGCGCAGAAGCTGCAGGCCACGGGCGCGCACGTATCTTTGGTGGTTTTCCATAGGCATGCCGATGATTGAGGACTTACCATCAGAGCATACGCTACCTTCGGAGTCGCGGCAACCGATGACGGTTCAATCAAGGAACTGCGCTGCCTATCAGAGGTGCGAGATGTTTCTTGATTTCGGATAAATAATTGGCAAGTCCATTGGCAGCGCCGCGTTTCCGCAAAACGTCCAGGCCTGTCGCTCTCCAACAGGCCTTCCTTCGTTCATCAACATTTCCAGTTAGCACTCGACACACACGTTTCGGGCTTTTCGGGGCAAAGTCATCCCCACCAGCGGTCAAATCTTCCGACCGAAGCCGAGGGTCAAAACCAAGAGTTTGCCGTTCGGCGGCGAGGCATTCCCTCTCCCCTTCGTCCTGACACTCAAAACCGTTGAGAATCCAACATTCTCGCTCTGTAACAGCCAAGCCGATGACGACAGGCAAGGCGATGATTGATTTCCTCGCCTGGTCCAGGCCTTTCAAGCGTTCGGGCTGATTGTCCTGGTCCCGAATCAGGACTACGGCATCGACCTGTGGGAAATGAAGTTGAATGTACCTTATGGCCCGCATTGCCGCCTTAGCGTCCGGCTGCGGGGATTCACCCTCAATGAATCCCGTGATACGAATCCCCAGGGCTTTGGCCGACTTCGGGATCGATTTCCATGTCAACGACGTAAGCTGGTCGAGCTCGCCGATCCACTGGCGGTGGAATTCCAATGCTTCCGCATCTAATCAGGCAACGGCCTCAACAAGAACGCGGTCGGCCAATTCGGTGGCGTGGAGAAAATCTTCCGCTGCTTCGGACACGACGACAAAGCAAAGGCTCACCGCCTGCCTCCTCTCTCGGCGAGCCACTTTTCGCCGAATACACTCCACATCTCGCCAGGTGCCATTTCTTCCTTCCAGCGGGCAAACTGCGGATGGTCGGTCAGCTTACCGCAGATTGTGCAGCCATAAAAACCGACCGTCATCAAACGGACTTCTTTAGCTTGCAATTGATCCAGCAGCAGTGGGGAGTGCGCAGTGCCTAAAACCTGCAGATTGGGAAAGTCCTCCATGACTCGCCGCAATGTCGCCAGCAGCGTTTTTTGTGCCAGCGGGTGGAGCCCATGCTCGATATCATCCATTAGCAGAATGCGTGGTCGTATTGGACCATGCAGCATTGTCAGCAATCCGAGAAAGAGCAGAGTTCCCTCGCTGGCAGTCCGGGCCGAGATGTTCTCCGCATTCTCAAAGTCGAGCAAGATCATTTCGCCTTGATACGCGCGAACACTTTGCCGCTCAACCGCATCGTTTCCAAACCGAACCACTTCGGTTTCCGTTCGATGCACGAGAGACTTCCGGAAACGGATGCGCTGTAAGCGTGGGATCAATCGTCGCGCGTCCTCGACCAGGCGTTGGAAGGCATCCGGATCATTGAGCGCCATGTACGCCAACACCGAGGCCAACCCCTCGCCGTTGAATTTCATCCGAGGTGGATCGTGCTCTGAATAAGAAGGATTGGCGAGTTCCGCGGCGTCAAGGTGGAGGAAGACGAGGGCCCGAGCATGGGAAAGGCTCGATTCGATTTCAGACTTTTCCGGGCTAACGCGAAACTCCCACTGGCTTTTTTGTAGTAAGTCTTGATGAGGGGGGAAACCAACCGGCGGAGTCGCATGTACTGTGAACTCTCCGCCACCGGTGACACAGGTGATCGAAAGATCGCCGAGGCCGCCCCGGGTGTAGACCCAATCGCCGTGTCTTTCGTGGCTGAACACCTTGAGCGGGTCGCCTGTCGCAGCGCGAACTGCGTTGTGAATCGCCTCCAGCACGCTTGTTTTGCCGCAACCGTTCGCGCCGACGAAAACCGTCAGGCGTTCCAGGTCTATGTCCTGGTCGCGGATGTTCTTGAAATTGCGGATGCGGACGGATTCGATCATGATGATTTCCTTCTGCACCATTTTACCACGAAGCTGACAACGTACTAGACGGTTCCATGATTCCCAGGGGTATACCCTCGTGCTGACTTGGTACGCGTTTTCCGTTGGGGCATGCCCAAGCAGAAGGCGGACTCAGTCAGTGTGGCTTATACTAACGGCACCCGAACCGCGCCTACTACGATAAAAAACTGGGAACCTCCGCCGCAACCCCGGTGGGATTGCCGCGCCGCGAGCGCAATCGCCCCTGAAGACGCAACCACGACCGCGGCTGGACACCCTTGGCGGTACGATTCGGCCGAGGTACAGGTTGCGGCATTGGCATTTCCACCGCGGATCCTTCAATCTGACTTGCCACCGTCTCGGGCGTTGGGGCCTTTGGAGCTTGCGGCGTCGTCAAAAGCGGCGGCTCCTCACCCGGCAGCAGCGGAGGCGTCAGCGGCCTATCCGCAACCATCGGCGCCAACCGCGCCGGCCGGTGCATCGCATGATAACGGGCCTGCGCGTGGCTGACCAGCCGCCGCTCCGCCCCCAGCAATGCGAGCGCGGAATTGAGGGGCACGCCCCAGCCAACCAGCTCACCTAGCACCCGCTTTCGTTCGGCGAGCAACACCCCTAGCTGCGTCAAGTGCAGCGTTTTCTTCGTGGGCGCGATGCTCTTGAAGCCGGCCTGCTCGACCGTCACGCCCCAGCGCCGCAGTTTGTCCTCGGCCCGTGCGGTCAATTCCGTCTCCAAAACCTTGAAATCCAGGTCGGCCGAGGTCTTGTCCCTGAGCACATCCTGGGTAATCAACGGCAGCAGTGCTTCGATGCCCTTGGTCAGATTGTCGATTTGCGTCATGGCCAATTTCGGCTCAGCCACGCGATAGACGATGTTGGCCTGGACGTCGTATACCAGGCCGTCGGCCGTCGTCAGCCGTTGGCGAGGCATGTCCAGAGTGACCGAGCGAACGGGTGTTTTGCGGACAGTCATGACCAACGGGACCAGCGGGTGAAATCCCGGCTCCAATTCTTTGCGCACCCTGCCGAATACGAACAGCACGCCCTTGGTGCCAGTCTGCACCGTCGTGCCCAGGGCGCGAACCACGGCCAGAACAATGAGGCCGGTCCTGTAGGGATGCTCCTTGGCGTAAGCGACCGTTTCGTCGACGACTGCCTGGACCGCAAGCACCAGCAGATCCAACAGATCCTGCAGGTGAATCATGGGTTGGCCTCGGTCTTGGCGGATCCGCCCGTGGCCGCCTCCCCAGGCGCGGCCTCTCCGGAAGCCCCAGGCGCGGCGGGAGCCTCTTTCTGTTCCTTGTCCTGAACCGGCGGTGCCTCCTGACCACGCACCGTGATCACCGCGCCCGCGATGAGGGCCACCGCGGCCTGTTCACTTAGTCCCAGCTCCTGGCGAAAACGCTGGTAAAGGTGCAGCTTCTCCTCGGCCAGTTTGCTCAGCTGGGTAATCTCCAGCGTTTCCGGCGACGGCGAAAACGTCGAGAATCCGAATTCGTGGAATTTCACGCCCCACTCATCCTCGACCGGACGCAACTCCTCCTGCACGGCCCTGATCATCTTGGCCATGTCGCGCACCGACTGCCGCGTTTGGGCGCGGACCACGCGTTGGACGATCAGCACCAGACGGTTCTTCAATCCGGTCACAAGGTTGTCGATCTCGATCAGCGCCTTGTGCAAGTCCACGATCTGGTAAACCGCCTTGGCCCCCACTTCGTAAACCAGGTCATCGCTGAGTTGGATGATTTGCGGCTCCAGATCAATGGTGGTGTCCTTGGTGTCGACGACGCGAAAGCGCTGGATGATCGGCCATTTGAAATTGACGCCGGGGCCGACGACGCTTTGGGCTCGGCCGAGGGTGAATTTGAGGGCGTGCTGGCCGTCGTAAACCACCACGAAAATACCCGTGAAGGCTTGGAGGATCTCCATGAACATGCCGCGAAACTCCCCAGATCAATTGGATCAACCCATCAGCAAGCCGAGCACCAGGATCAAGAGCACACCTACGAAAAGGCAGGCGCCGATGCCAACCCCGAGTCCCGCAAACACCTTGTTGCGCCGGGGTTGGCAAAGGCCCGCGATGCCAAGGGCGATGCCGACGACATTGAGAGCCAACCCGCCAATCAACCCCAGTCCCAGGACAATGGAAACCGGCGAATCGTCGTCGAGCAGTTCGGGTGACGACTCGCTCATGACGCCAGCCACGACCAGAACGCAAAACTCCAGCAGTCCCACGGCCATAACGAGCAGGAACGACACGATGCCGAACACCGAGTGTCCCGGCTCGCGTCGCACGAAATTATCGTCATCATCATAGTCGTCACGGTATCGCATAGGCTTGACGAACATTGTAGTGAGGATTCGCTGGCTCGCCGATTCCCCGCCTCGCCGTATAACGACAACATTCCTTCGTTTTTGAGAGGCACTGATGAAAATCCACGAATATCAAGCGAAAGAACTGCTGGCCGCCGCCGGCGCGGCGATTCCGCGCGGCATTGTCGTGTCCAGCCCCGGCCGAGGCCGTCAAGGCCTTCGACAAGCGCGGCGGCCCGGTCGTGCTCAAGGCCCAGGTCCATGCCGGCGGCCGCGGCAAGGGCCGCTTCAAGGACAGCGGCAGCGATTTCGGCGGCGTCAAGTTCCTCAAGACGCGGGACGACGTCGCCAAGGTCGCCGACGTCATGTTCAAGTTCCCGCTCGTCACCAAGCAGACCGGCGAGGAGGGCCAAAAGGTCTCCAAGGTGCTGGTGCAGGAAGCGGCCGACATCGCTCGCGAGATCTACGTCGGCATGGTGCTCGATCGCGGCCATCGGCATGCCGGTGTTGATGGCCTGCGCCGAAGGCGGCGTCGAGATCGAGGAAGTGGCGGCCCGCACGCCCGAGAAGATCCTCAAGGCGCCGGTCAGCCCCGAGACTGGCCTGCAGCCGTTTCAGGCCCGCACGCTCGCCTTCGAGCTCGGCTTCACCGGCGAGCAGATACCGCAAGGCCGAGAAGATCATGACCGCCCTGGCCCGGGTCTTCCTCGACAAGGATTGCAGCCTGGCCGAGATCAATCCGCTGGTGGTCACGCCCAAGGGCGAGGTCCTGGCGCTCGACGCCAAGATGACCTTCGACGACAACGCCCTGTTCCGCCATCCCGACATCGAGAAGCTGCGCGACGAAACCGAGGAAAACCCGGCCGAGCTGCGGGCGGCCAAGGTCGGGCCTGAGCTACATCAGCCTGACCGGCAACATCGGCTGCCTGGTCAACGGTGCCGGCCTGGCCATGAGCACGATGGACATCATCAAGTACCACGGCGGCGAGCCGGCCAACTTCCTCGACGTCGGCGGCGGCGCCAACAAGGACCAGGTGCATCGAGGCCTTTCGGATCATCCTGTCGCGATCCGAAAGTCAAGGCGGTGCTGGTCAACATCTTCGGCGGCATCATGAAGTGCGATCTGATTGCCGAGGCGCTGGTCAAGGCAGGCCGCGAAGTTGGGTTCAAGGTCCCGGTGGTCGTGCGCCTGGAGGGAACGAACGTCGGCAAGGCCCGCGAGATACTTGGTGCGGCCCGGACCTCGCTGCCGACGATGCAAACCGCGACCGATTTGACCGACGCCGCCAAAAAAGTCGTGGCCGCCGCGGGCTAAAGTAATAGGCACACTCCGTGTGCCGTCGAGAGTGCAAACGGCACACGGAGTGTGCCTACTACTTTAAGACCTCGCCAAATGGACAGACGGGAAGGAGATGTTTGCTTGGCAACTGCCGAAACCAAACTGTTAACCGCCGAAGAATTCCATGATTGGGCGAGCCAACCCGCCAACCGCGACAAGCGATTCGAGTTGGTGCGCGGCGAGATTGTCGAGATGTCAAGACCCGGAAAGCTCCACGGCATGGTGTGCGGGAACAATGTGTGGTTACTTGGCAACTATGTTCGTCAGCGAAAAAAGGGTTATGTGTGCTCCAATGACACAGGTATCGTCATCGAGCGCCAACCCGACACCGTGCGTGGCCCGGACGTCATGCTGTTCGACGATGCGGAAACCGTGGATCAAGTTGACAGGAAATTTGCAAGGACTCCACCTTTGCTCGCGGTGGAAGTTCTATCTCCAAACGACACGATGGGACAAATGCTAAAGCGCGTCCGCGAGCAATTACGATTTGGCACGAATATGGTTTGGGTGATCGACCCTGACGCGCGAATTGTCATGGTGTATCGGGCCGGCTTGGAAGAAGTGGTTTTGGAAGAAAATGAAGAGTTAACTGGTTTTGATGTTTTGCCGGGGTTTTCGTGCCGCATGGCAGAACTGTTTGCGATGCCGGGTCGGTAGACGAGGTAAAGGAATGGGCGACATCAGAGAAGAATTGGTGCGATTAGACGCAAGCCTGGGCCGGGCGTGGGCCAAGGCCGAGATCCTTATCGGATTATCGGCGGCAGGTGGCGGTTTGCTTCTTGGCGCCTGGCAATTGGTGAGCGCTCCATCAGACAATAACCTTGTGTTGGTAGCCGCCGGCCTCGGGTTGTTTGTTTTCGGCGGTTACCTCGCCACGGCCGGCCACCGCAGTCATCTAAACCGCTGGAACAATCGAAACACTGTCACGTTGATCGATGAAATTCGCCGCTCCCAGCAAAAAGGTAATCCGCAATGAGCATCCTCGTCGATAAAAACACCCGCGTCCTCTGTCAGGGCATGGGCAAAGCCGGCACCTTCCACGCCATGCAGTGCCGCGAATACGGCACGCAGATCGTCGGCGGCGTCACGCCCGGCAAGGGCGGCACCGTGCAAGGACGGCTTCCCGCTGTTCAACACCGTCGCCGAAGCGGTGCGCAAGACCGGCGCCAACGCCACCATGATCTTCGTGCCGCCGCCGGCGGCCGCCGACGCCATCATGGAAGCGGCCGACGCCGGCATCGCCGTCATCGTCGCCATCACCGAGGGCATTCCCGTCCTCGACATGGCCCGCGCGATGCGGTTTCTCAAGGACAGGCCTTGCCGGCTTGATCGGGCCGAACTGCCCCGGCGTCATCACGCCCGGCCAGTGCAAGATCGGCATCATGCCCGGCTACATCCACAAGCCCGGCGCCGTCGGCGTCATCAGCCGCAGCGGCACGCTGACCTACGAGGCGGTCTGGCAGCTCGGCAACCTCGGCCTGGGTCAATCGACCTGCGTCGGCATCGGCGGCGACCCGATCGTCGGCACCAACTTCGATCGATGTCCTGAAGCTGTTCCAGGACGACCCGCAAGACCGAAGCGATCCTGATGATGGGCGAGATCGGCGGCACGGCGGAGGAACAGGCGGCCGATTTCGTCAAGAAGCACGTGACCAAGCCGGTGGCCGCGTTCATCGCCGGCCAGACGGCCCCGCCCGGCAAGCGCATGGGCCACGCCGGCGCCATCATCTCCGGCGGCAGCGGCACGGCCAAGGAGAAAATCGCCGCGCTCAAGGCGGCCGGCATCGTCGTGGCCGAAAGCCCGGCGGATTTGGGAGTGGCGGTGAAGCGAGCGATGGCGAATCGCTAGGTCTGGAGTAAGAGAGCCATGTTCATCTTCGTCGCTTGGAAAAACATGCAAGCCGGCGCCACGGGCGGCGTCGAGAAATTTGAGACCTGCGAGGCATGCGGGACTGAGTACGTTTATACGCTGTTCCGCGCCGCCAGAGGCGAAGGGACCAGCTTATATATGCTGGACAATGAAGGCGCGAAAAAATCGGGCGGTGGCGCGAGCCGAGCAATCGCTACGATCCACACAATGAGACACCAGATTCGCGAATAAAAAGGGGAATGGCGGGTGGAATAATTCGTGCCGAATTCGAGGAAAAAACCGCAAAAATAGAAGAAAAGCGGCGCCGTCGCCGACTATAGAACTCAGGGCCATTCCCTTGCAAGCACGGAGGATGGCACATAGAATGCACCGGAAACGCCACCCGGCGGGGTAGCTCAGTGGTTAGAGCAGCGGCTTCATAAGATACCAAACACTCAAAAACCCTGATTATTTCCAGGGTTTTTTCATTTCGATAGCGGTTGTAAAGCCCTACTTGGCACCCTGCGGTTGTAGACGCGGTTGTAAAGTAGAGCAGCGTCCACCGCACAAAAAAACTACTCTAACTCACGGGGCGACGGCCCACAATGGCTTGCAATCGCTCCCGCACGTCCTGGATGACTCCCAGGCTGTCATGGTCACCCAGGGCACGGCCTGACGCGAATGGTGCGGGGCACGGGGCGAGTGCAAGTCATGGTGATCGGCACCGCTGAAGCCAACGTCTGCCGTATGGGCGAACTGCTCAAGGAAATGCCGAAAGCTGCCGGTTCAAGGGGAATAGGTAAAAAAGTGGAGTTCTCTGCGGGAACCCCACTTGCCGATCTAGGCGTCACAAAGAAGCAATCCCACATCGCCCAGCGCGTGGCCAGCGTGCCGACAAAGGTGATCGGCACCGGCGGAAGCCTGCTTGGTTCGGGGGGTGAAGCCAGCAGCTTTACCGGGTAAAGCTGCTAGCCGTCGAGGGGTGAAGTGGGCGAAGCTGCTGGCCGTCGCCATGCGGAGCAACCGCCTAAAAAGCCAGCAGGTTCGGTGGGCGAACCTGCTAGCCGTCGCGGGCCTGATCGAGGTGGTGGTGCTGACGGTCGAGGTGATCGGCACCGCGGTCGCGGTCGAGGTGGTGGTGCTCGCCGGCATGATCGAGGTCGAGGGCCTGGTCGAGACTTTGGATCATCGGCGAACACGGCGTAGCGTGAACCGTGCGAGCCGTGAGGCTGTGTTGAGGCGGTGCTGCTGGGGAGGAGGAAAGTCTTGGCGAACCCACGGTGCTATTGCGAGCCGTGTGGCTGTGTTGAGGCGGTGCTGCTGGTCCTTGCCTAGGCCTTCACTTCCGGCCGTTGTACAACTCGACGGCCAGTCGGCGGGCCATTTCCAGGGCGTCCGGGCCGTCGTCATGATCGGCAGTCGGGAACTGCTTTAGCTGCTCAACAAGCAACCGGGTTCCTGGCGAGTTCCGCTTGAAGCGTATTCGCCGCTCGGATAGTGGCATGCCCAGTCGGCGGATTCTCACCAGCTTGTTCACCTGGTTGTTGATGAGGTAGGGCCGAAATTCCCGGTCATAGCCGCGGCGCTTGGCAACGTCCTTCAGGGGTATGACCAGCAACTCCTGGAATTGGTTGGCCTCGATGCCGATGCCTTCTGGCTTGAACTCCCTGGCGTTGTCGATCAACGTCTCGCACATGCCCTCTGAAAGCTCCGTGCCATCCGGGGCCTGCATCGCCGTCACCGGCCGCTTGCCCATGTCGGCCTCTACGTACTCGCATCCGTCCTTGTCGCGGGCGTACTTGATGACGGCCTGGTAGTCGCCGGTCTTGCTTTCCTTCCCCTTGCTGGGGTCCAGGGCCATGACCTTGATTTCCGTGGCGATGTCCACGGGCCAATAATCGAACCAAAAACCCGGCCAGTCGAAATAGCTCTCCGGCCATTCGGTGCTGCCGGGCGCCCGCGGCTTTTGCTGGTATTGACTCCACCAGTCATACGGGTTGGCGGCCTTCGTCTTGGCCAGCTCGGCAAGGGAATAGCGCGCAGGCCAAAGGGCCTCACCTTCTTTGCGAGGGTCTTGTGGGTGTTTGCCGTCCAACTCGCAAACGGCCGGCAACCGCAAGACCTCCCACTGGTCCGCGCGGGGGTCCGATTCCGCCTGCCGCAAGAGCAGGCCAGCTAGATCCTCTGGGTGCCATCGGGTGACAATCAGAAGTATGCCGGCCTTTTCAGAGCGGCGGGTCAGAAAGTCGCCGGTGTACCACTTCCAAACCGCCTCGCGCTGTACCGGGCTGTCGGCGGCCTCGCGGCCAGCGTGCGGATCGTCGATGATGCCCATGTCGAAACCGCGTCCTACGATCGCGCTGCCGACACCAGCAGAGCGGTAAATGCCGGCGTTGTCCACGATCTCGAAAGCATCCATTGTCCTTTGGGCTTTGACTCCGACCGCTCTTTCGCTGCCACGGAGCTGACTCCTGGGGAACAGCCGGCGGTATGGCTCATCGTCGATGATTCGCTGCACATCGCGGTTCATGTCCGCTGCCAGACTTCCGGTGTGCGAGCAGGCCAGTATCCTCAAGTCGGGGTTGCGACCAAACAGGTAGGCGGGCAGCCGGCGGCTGCATAGCTCGCTCTTGCCATGCCGCGGGCGGCATGAAGACCATCAGCCGAGTGATTTCCCCGGTGGCGAATTTGTCGAGGTATCCGCAGAACAGGCGATGATGCCAGTTAACCTGGTAGGTCGTGCATCGTGTACGACGTGAAAGCCTCAAGACTCGCTCTCGCCTTCAGCCGGCGTTCCGTCTCCGCGTCCAGGCGTTTCTGCCGTTGCCAGGCTTCCAACAAGAGCGTCGATTGCCGCCTGGTTGGCTGCGCTGGCGGCGTGGAGTTGTTCAAGGGTCATGTCCTCGGGTGGCATAGTGTGAAGGTCCAGGGCGCCGCTGTGCTGGAGCTGCTTGGGTGGATAAAGCCCGCATAGCTGGGCCTCATCCTGGGCGCATCGCAACGCGGTGGAGTAATCGCCTACCTGGTCAGCTTTGGCAAACAACCTTCTCCGACGTGCCAAGTGATCGGCCAGCAGCTTTTCCCGGTCTTTTTCGAGGCTGGCGGCAATCAGTTCATTGGCTGCGGTGATGTACTTACCGACTTGCCGCGCTCCAACTTGCCAGCCTTTTTCGGAACCATAATGAACTATGTCCCGCGCCATGGCGCCGGCCAAAAGCAGGTCGATAACCTCATCGACTCGCTGGGCAACGACGGCCTTACTGCTTTTCTCTGGAGTCTTCTTTTGCTCTGCCATTCTCCACCCATTGGTCGATCCAGGCCGTATGCCAGTCGTGCAAAGGCACGTCGTTAATCAGCGTGGCCTGCTCGATGTTGTGCGAATTCACAAGGTTTGCAGATCCTTCAACGACCAGTTTAGCATCGGGTCCGAATTCCATGCAGGTGACCTTGGCGTGGGCCCGGGCCGCTGCCAGGATGTGGCCTCCGCTCCGTTCGGCCAGCTTGTTGCGCAGCTCGCCGTACTCTCGCGTGCATTTCTCCCTGAAAACCTCGCCGCAAAGTAACACCACACGGCCTACGGTGCCATCGTCAATCAGCCGGCAAATCTCGTCGATGTTGCGTCTGCCGTAGCTGAGCGTGGCCATGCGTAGCTGAAGGCATGGCCTGCCGATCTGCGCCAGGATGGTCGCCAGCAGCACCATGAAGTCGTATCTGCCATTCAGCAAGCAGTGGAAAGACTCGCCAGGCGCCGGGATGCAAGGGATGACGTCGGCGGCCGCTTTGAACATGGCCGTTCTGCGGACCATGTTTTTTCGCGCGATGCCAGGCGGAACGTCGGCAAGGATTTCCGGCGGCTTCGTGGACGTGGCGGCTTTCCAGTCGATTTTTGACGGGGTGAACTGCATGGCCGTTACCCGCCGCTGAATTGAATGCCGGATTTGCTCTGGCGGGGTCCGCGGTTGCGGCGCTTGGCTGGCTTTTTGTTAGCTCCGAAGTTGAAAGCGGTGCCGGCGGTAGTCTGGCTCTTCTTTGCTGATTTGGCGGCTATTCAATTACTCCCTGGGCTTTTCGTCTTCACCGGCATAGGCTCGTAAGCCGCAAGTGCCGATGCACTGCACAAACGCCATGGTGAATTGTATTGGCGAACCGCGCCGGATGGTGTCCGGGGGGAGCGATTGCCAGTTGCGGCAGTTCATAACTTCGCCGGTGTACTGCTCGCCGTCCTTGCTGGTAACCTCCACTGCAAAGCGTTCGTCGCCGCAGTAAGTGCTGGTTGCCCAGCGCGATGGGACAGCGCAGCCAAACCAGGTCACCGATGGCGAGCGGGTATGCTGCTGAAAAGACTCGCCCCATTGACGGCGACTCCCCCGGCCGGGGCCGGAAGTCGTCGAGAGGGGAATCGTGTCGTCTCTGGGAATTAGCTTGACGGGGTTTTGCATGTCAACATGGCCTCCACGTTTTTTGCCAGCGTCGCGTCTGGCATTACCTTACCACAACTCACCTTGAACGTGCCGGCAAGGCTGGCGCCGGCGGGGGCGATGTGTCACCACGGGCTGCATGGTCTCGGTCATGATCTCCACTACCTTGACCTGCCACCCCTCTGGCCGACGTGTCCACCCGTGACATTCAATCCGCCCCCAGCCCTCAACCACATACTCGGCAGCAGGGGCCTGCCTGACCTTGGTGACCCTGGCGGGCAAGTTGGATAGGCTTGTCGTCTGTACCAGAAGAAAAATTTGATCACGGGGGTGGACGGCCAGGATGTCAGCGAACCCGAATAGATCGCGCCGGCGGTCAACGTGGGGGATCCACGTCTCGACCACGCCCGGCTATGAATCCGGCGTGCCGAAGGTATCCCAGGGTTCGGGCTGTTGGTGTCATGGTGGTTAGTTTTCCTCAGTCCGCTGCCTTGTGTGCGTGCCCGCAATACCCGCCCCCGCGTGGCTTTCGCACGCGGGGGGGTATGGGGGGGTGCCGCACACACACACACAAAGTCATTTTGCGGGCTGTTTTTGGCGTTTTTCCTTGGTTTTTTCGGCCTTTTTCGTCGAAATGAGGGTCCGGGAATTTGCGCCGCCCTCTTTTTCGCTGAAAAAAGCTACTCACAATCAACGGCAGATTTGAGGAGCGCTGGCGGCTTTTCTGTCACTGAGGCCGGCCAGGATAGCTGCCTCCAGCAGCATCCACCGGGGCTTAGGGGCCTCGGTGCCGAACGTCTCCGCAAACCTCTTGGCTGTCCAGGGAGCCTCGGTCTCTTTGGCCTGGTCACCCGCACCTGACTTAGGCTTGCGTGACTCTTGGCGTAGCATGCTGGGGTCAAGCTCCGGCGCAGGTGTCCACAGGGGGAACGTCCACCTTAAACAAAGTGGCGACACCGGCGCCCAAGAGCGAACCGCGGCCTCCAAGACAACCGCGTTGTTGTCCGTGTGCGGGCGCAGGACCAGGTGAGTATCGGTTGCCCTCGATTGGGCGCCGGCGCCACTACCAACGTCGGTAACGCTTCGGGATGACTGGTTGCCTTTGCTGCTGTGATGGATCAAAACAAATGACGCACCGATCTTCTCGGCAAACGAGTCAATCAGGTTGTACAACTGCGCCATGGTGCCGTTATCATTTTCGTCAGTGCCCATCGGCATGCGCGGTAAAAGGCGTCCACCACAACCAACTTGAAACGATCGCGTTCGAGCTGCCGCAAACCCGCCCCTAGTCCGTGGAGATCCTGCAATCGACCGCGCAGGTTGAGTATCGAAATCTTGTCCTTGATGTCGGCGAAGTGGACCATCATTTCATGGGCCACGCGCGGCAATCGGTTAGCTGCCGTCTCGGGGTGCAGCTCGTTGTCGATGATAAGGACGCCACCCGGCGTAGTGGCAAAGGTGTCAAGCCAGGGCTGCCCCGTGGCAATGCTGATTGCAAGGCCGTAGGTGAGCCAACTCTTACCGACCTTGGGCGCGGCGATGATGTTCATCGTCTCGCCCTGGCGCAACAATCCCTCGATCAACGACGGTCGCAAACGGGGGTGCTTTTTGACCAGGTCGCCGAGTGTCACGATGGGCAGCTCGATTCTCGGCTCCGGCGGCTCTGGCTCGGCCGACGGCTGTCGCGTGGATCCGTCCATGCGTCACCGCGCTGTTCCTCTGGTAGCGCGTCGCCGGCGGCGGGATGGGCACGACCATTGCACTGCCGCTTGGACACTCGCTGTGCCTGCCGTTTGAAGGAATCGGTCATTCGCGTCCTCCCGGCGGTGAGCACGGCCTGCAGCAACTCGCGGAGCGCTTCGGGGTGGCGTCTTGCGATGCGGCAGAGCGTCGCAAACCGCTTCCGATCCTCCTTTGGCGGTGCCGACGCCTACGCTCGATCTGCTCCGGCCACATTGCCCCTGTCAACTGCTGGCGCAGCGTACCGACCTGATTGCACGGTTGGGGGCCTGGACGGTGGGGGTCGACGGCGGCGCCGCTTTCCGCGAGCTCGCGGCGGATCGCGGTGGCGATGCACTTTGGCAGCATCATCTCGTCGATTCTGGCGTAGCTGGCCGCTGATGTCAAGCTGCGGGTGCCGCCATTGCCGGTGCCCGAATTGGCTGTTATGATTGGGGGTATTGGTGTTTGCCTCCTCATTTTCGCAACGCTGCCGGTTAGTGGCCGGCGGCGTTGCCGTTGTTTAATCGTCTGGATAATAATCAACCGCACATTTTTGACGGCGTCGCCGCGGCACCGGCTTGGCCGGCGTCGCCGCCAAGTGTCGCTCCTGCCATGCCGCCAGCTGTCCGGGCAAAATCACGAATCTTGGTTTGGCACAGCGGACGCTGCTGGTGTTGAGTGCCTGTAGTTCGCCCCGACGAATCCAACCACGGATCTTGTCCTTGCCGACGCGGAGCAGGCGGGCCAGCTCGGCCACGGTGTAGCCGGCAGGCCTGGTGGTGACAGCGTGTCACTTTGCACTGGACACCTCCCGCGTCTTGGCGGCGTTGAGTCCGTTCACGGGCGCGGGCGGCCCGCAGATTATGCGCAGGGCCTGATCGTCGGCGTGGCGTGCCCGCAACAGCCGCTCGATCTCTTCGACGGAAAGCGTTTGGACAGATTTCAGAAGGTCATCGGCTGGCATGGCAATACTCCGGGTGAGCGACATCCGAAGTATCCGGGCGGATAGGCGGGCGAAAAAGTGACGAAATCAATTCGCCCGTTTTCTGTTGAGCCAGCGCCGAAATGCGTCGGCCTCATGCGGGAGGTCATCAGCGTTGAACTTTTTTAGGCATTCCCTGCGGATTGCTAGGGCCTTCATTTTTGGGTTTTCTGCGCAAGTTGCTGGGCGAATTGTCAGGGCCTCCAGAGGGTAGCCACGTCGGCCCGCTATGCCTTTTGGCTTCGTGGCTGTGGCTTCATTCGCCGCTGCTTTCCGCTCATAGGCCGCTTTGAACTCGGCAGCAATCTCTGACCAGGTCATCTCTTTGGCCCGTCCAGGCGAAATCCCACAATGGGCAGCAAGGGCCTCGAACAGGTATTGCCAGTCCGGACCCCAACAATCCTTATGTCTTCGCTTTGTTCTCTCGGACCGCATTTCCCGCAACTGGCGTTCGACCTTTTGGGGGTCATCGGGGTAGATGTCTTTCAGGCGCGCGAGCAGTCGTTGCTCGTGGTCCGGGTCGTGCGGGTATCGCGGCTGGCGGTCGCCCACAAGCAACCGGTACCAATGTCTGGCGGCATCTTCGGGCAGGGCGACGGCAAGGTCGATGGCCTTGTCGAGGGCGTCCTTTATGGCGGGGTCTAACTTCGGAAGTTTGTCGATGCCGGCCAATTCGCCAATGATGTCCGTGGTGGTTGGGACCAACTTCTCGGTGGCGCCTTTGGGCTGCGGTTGTGTGTTGGACGTGGGGGTTGGCTGCATGAACCGTTCTCCATGTTGACCTGGCCGGATCGTCTAGCGTGGCGAGCAGTGCCCGGCCGATTTTCTCCACCATGCGGCCGCGCCGCTGACCCGGTGTCCCCCGGTCGTGCGGCACCGCGCCGCTGGCCATGTTCCGACTAAAGCCTCGATAACAACTCCTGTTTCTTGGCCTGGAATTCATCCTCGCTCAATACCCCCTGGTCGCGCAGCCTTGCAAGTTTTTCGATGGTCTCCGCGATGTCGGAAGGCGAATGTGCTGTTGCGGGACCAGCAATGGCTTGGGCTGTGGATGTGTCCTGGATTTGCTTGAGCCAGTCGTGTCTTCTTTGAAGGATTCGGCTGCACAAGGTCGGCATGCCGCAACCGATGCTCTTGCGAAAGACCGCGGAAACCCTTGTGTTGGTGTCGTCCATGAAGTCGAGTTTCAGGAACTTTTCTTGCTTGTGAATGCTGGAAGACCTGCTTCCGCCCACCAAAAACAAGCCACCCACAACAAGGCCAAGATGCCCGGTTTTGGTGTCCGTTCTGGTGGTTATCCCCTCCACGGAAACGTCAGCGATGGCCTCATAGGGGATGGTGCAGATCGCTGGGTCCGCAAATTGAGGGCCGGCATTTGCTACCTTGAATCTCGCGCCGCATTTGGCGCATTTGATCGTGTGGCCAATCGCCGCGTCTGGAATGTTTCCCGCCCGATTGCATTGGGGGCAAACGATGGCATTTGCCATGCCCTGGTCTCCTGGTTGCGGGCGTCGCCTTCCCCATGCCGTCCCAGGAGACGGCAACGGTCATGGAGAAGGCCTGCCAAGGTGTACGGCCTTGGCGTCCCGCGCCTTATTGTAGGCAATACTCCGCGTTCTCAATTCGCCCTTTTCATCGGCACCACGTCGGGCTGTTCAGCGCCCGCATTGTCCACCGTCCCAAACAGCCAACCGTGGACGTGATTGACCACGGCCCTGAGCCGTTCATTGCTGATGGTTTCACGGTAGACCGTGGACATGTGTGGAGACTCATGGCCCATGATGAAATCGACGGCGGGCTGGTCTTTGGATTCGTCGGCCACGGTTCGGAAAACATGCCGGAACGTGTAGAAGCCGAGTCCCTTCCTGCCATTGATGCTCAGCTTGCGGAGCAGCTTCGCCACTTCGTTGCTTATTGGGTTGTCGCTGCTGTCCTTGCCCCATGTGTCGCCATATTTCGTAATGAATATCAGGCCGGCGTGGTCTGCATTCTTTGGGTCATGACGATTGGCCAGCACGTCCTTGACGGCTTCGATGGTTTCAGGCCAAAGCGGACACCGACGAGGGATTCCCGTTTTCGGCCTTGGAAAATCAATCCAGCCCGTTTCCAGGTCAACAGCGGATTGGGGCAGGCTTGCACAGTCGGCGTTCCCGAACCCGCAATTGATGCCCAGCAGCAGCATGGCCTTGATGCTGGTGCCGGCGTTGTCCAGCAGCCGCAAGGTTTCCTCGCGCGTGAACAGCTTGGGGCCTTGCCTGGCCTTGTCCAGGCGAAACGTCTTTTTGCTTGGCCGTTTGAACCCCGGACCGAAGCGCATGGGCTTGTCGAGTAGCTCAGTGTCGTAGGCGTGTTTGAACACGGAGCGGACGTACCCGATGATTTTCGCCAACCGCTGCACGCCCCACTTAGCTGCCATCTTGTTCCGCAGCGCTCCGAAGTCCTCAGTACCAATGTCATCGACAAGGCGAGTCTTGCCGAGATTGTTCACCAGCTCATCGGTGGCGGCCTTGTACTCCTGCCAGGTCCGGGGTGATAGCTCGCCGGCCGTCACCAGGTCGCGCTTGTGGACCAGGAAGGCATTGCACACGTCCTTGATGGTCAGGTCGGTCGGGTTGGGACGCGGCGTCTTTCCAGCGTGCAAGTCCTTCTTGGTGCGCTCGTACTTTTCCAGGGCAGCGTCGGGATCGGCCCACTTGCCGAAGTAATGCAGCTTGCCCCGGATCTTCTTGCACCAGTAGCCGGCGGGGTGAGCCGTCAGTGGGAATTCAGGATAAGGCTTGCTGGGCTTGGCGGGCGCTGTAGAATTGGCTTCGGACATGGTGACAACTCCTCGAAACTGGTGTCACTGAGTTCACGGCCTGCCGTCTTAACCACGGCGGGCCAATTTTTAGTGTACGGAGTAGTATACAGGTTGTAGAATTGGTTGTAAAGCTCAAACCTGCCGTTTTTCAGAATTGCGATAAAGCCAATGGATTACGGCACTTAGGCGGGGTAGCTCAGTGGTTAGAGCAGCGGCTTCATAAGCCGCGTGTCGCGGGTTCGATCCCCGCCCCCGCTACTTGATCGCCGCCCACCTCATTACAATACCTCCTCTCCTCGCGATTTGATTCTCCACCATTCCCCTCCTCGGGAAGGAGGACCGATGATCTGGCAAGACGGTTGGCCACTATCTAATCACGTCCAAGCTCGGCGCCGGCGGCATCGAAGAGGTTTTTCTCGCCCAGGACACCCGGCTGGAGCTTAAAGCCGCCATCAAGTTCTTGCCGGAGAAAATGGCCGCGGACCCGGAGCGACGCAAGCGATTCCTCACCGAGGCCAAGGCCGCCTCGGCGCTCAACCATCCGCATGTCTGCATTGTGTACGAAGTGGACGAGACGGACGACGGCATACCCTTTATCGCCATGGAATTCATCGAAGGCGGGTCGCTGGATTCGGTCTTGAAAAATCGAAAGCTCGACATCCCGCAGATCGTCGATCGGGCCACGCAGGTGGCCGACGCTCTGGACGCCGCTCATGCCTGCCGGATCGTGCACCGTGATATCAAGCCCGCGAACATCAGCTTGAATGAACGAGGTCAGGTCAAGGTCCTCGATTTTGGACTGGCCAAACGATTTGCCGCGGCGTCGCCCGCCGTCCCGGAAGCTACAGCCTCGATACAGCTCACGCAGGACGGGACCGTGATGGGAACGCCGCGGTATATGAGTCCCGAGCAGGCTCTTGGCAAGGCTCTGGACCAACGCTCCGATCTGTTCAGTCTGGGGGTTGTTGTCTACCGACTGACCACGGGCCAGTTGCCCTTCAGCGGCTCGAACTTCGCTGAGATCCTCAACAACATCGTGCATTCCCAGCCGACGGCCATCGCCCGTCTCAACTACGATGTCCCGCCCGAGCTGGAGCGGATCATCATCAAGTGCCTGCAGAAATCGCCCGAGCGCCGCTACCAGACGGCGCGCGAGCTGATGGTCGATTTGCGGAACTAGGCCAAGGAACTCGAGCACGGCCCAGCGGCCTCGGGGTCGCAGCGATTGAGCCGCCTGGAAGCGACGCTGCCGATGCTGGCGCACGACGTCGAGACGATGGTGCGCGACTGCCTCGCCAAGTGCACCATCGCCATTCATCTTCTGGGCCAGCGCTACGGCGTGACGCCGGAAGACTCGTCTGAATCGGTCCAGGCCTTGCAGGTTCGTCTGACGGCCGACCCTGCTTGCAGGCGGGATCTGCAGCGGCTGATCTGGATACCTGGGGGAGAATCAGCCGACGAGCGACAGCGCTCGTTCGTGCTCCGTGTGCAGGAGGATTCTGCCCTCCACCGGCCTGCGGAGATCATCGAAGGGAATTTGAACCTGCTCAAGAAAGATCTCATTCGCCGCCTGGCGCCGCCCGATCCCCCTGAAAGGCGAGCCGAGCCACGTAAGCGGCCGGGTTCCGCCCTCGAAAACTCGCCACGCGGGGCGCCGAAGCTGTATTTGATCTGCGACCCCACCGCGGACCTGCTGGCCATGGCGAGTCACGAAGGCAATATCCACGTTTGGCATGCCGCCACCGGAAAACCTCTTCAAAGGCTCAAGGGGCCCGCCAACGGAGTCTGGACCGTGGCCTTTTCCCCAGACGGCCCCACGCTGGCCGCCGGCAGCCTTGACCAATCTGTTCGCCTGTGGAACGTGGCCACCTGGCGCCAAGTGCTGCGCCTCGATCCGGGAGTGTCTCTTTGGCCCAACTGGCTCGCGTTTTCCCCGGACGGCACGCAGTTGCTAGCCGGAGGGGACCCCGCGATTCTCTGGTCGACCAGGCCGGATGACGACCGGCAACCGGACCAGACGGCCAAGCGACTGGCGGCCTTGCTGGATTCCAAAGCCGACTTCACATCGCGCATCCGAATGCTCTCTGTGACACCCGATATCTGGCTCCGGCACAGCTTCGAAGGTCCGAACGCCAGGACTGTCGAGATGCTTTTCTTTCGCATCAATTGCGATGATATCGCGCATGTGTTCTTGAACGGCAAACCCGTGATGCGCCAGGAAGAATGGACAAATCGAGCATTCTTCATTCACAAATTTGACCAACAGGTGCGCGATCTGCTGATACCAGGCAAGAATACCTTGGCGGTCCACTGCCGAAACCTTGGTGGGGCGGCCTACTTCGACATCGGAATGTATGGCACCGCGGAAAGTTCGCTAGCTCTGAATCAGCGACGCTTGGCGGCCACGCAAATCATCGATCCCTGGCTAAAGTTGGCGACGGCGCATCACCTCCAAGGCGACCAGCGAGCCCTCGACCAACTGGTCGAGCGACGTCCGCAGTTGGCCGGCCCGGTCGGCGGCCTATTCACTGAAGGCAAGGGCGCAGACAAGGACTGGCGGCGCCACTCGCCGTCTACAGCAAGGGCATCGGGCCCGAAACGACCGACGCCGTTATGCTCTCGAAGCGGGCTCGCGCTGATGAGGCGCTCAAGAATTGGGAGGCCGCCGCGGCCGACTGGTCGCGCGCCGCGACCGGGAATCCAGATGCGGCAAAACTGCTCTGCGAGTTCGCACGACGACTGGCTGCCGCCGGCCAGATTCCGTTGGCCGACGGTCAGTTTGCAAGGGCTCAATCAGTTTTTGAACGGTCGCTGCTTGCGGACCCCGAAAATGAGCAGGTGGCAACGTACCTTGCGCAACTCCTCCTTGCCAAGCACAAAAATGGCTCGGCCGGCTGGACGGTCCTGGAGCCAACCAAGGTGAAATCCGAAGCCGGAGCCACTCTGACGCTCCAGCGCGATGGCTCCATTCTGGCAAGCGGCGTCAACCCGGACAATGACGTTTACGTCATGCAGGCGTTTCGCAGCAAGGAAAGGCTGAAGTGCGCCTTGGGCCGGTTCCGATTGTCGGTCAGCTCAGATCCAGCCGCTTTTTTAGGGGAAGAGAAACATGCCGGCGACCTGAAGCTGACGGAACCCTGGTTAAGACTCGCCGCCGCCTACGCTGTGAACAATCGCAAAGATGAGGCTTTGCAATACTTCGGCAAAGCACTCCAGCTCGCCAAGGGTTACGTGGCTAGAAAACCGATTCTGGAGCTTGCCGCGCGGTTTGACGATGTCCTCTCTGCCCTCGTCCAGCGGCAGCCCGAAGATGGGCAATTGCAGTTGGCTTTGGCCTGGAAACTTGCGGAGCGGGCCCAGCAGCTTCTGGCCCAGAAGCAGCCCGCCCAAGCACAGGCCGAGTTGCTGAAGGCCCACGAGATTATTACCACGCTGCGCACCAAATACACGGAGCCAAAGTGGACCGTGCCGCTACCGACGCAGATGACCTCCGCGGGTGGCACGACCCTGACGCTCCAAGGCGATGGATCGATTCTGGCGAGCGGAGTAAACCCGGATCGGGATGACTACACCCTGGTCGTCAAGACTGCCGTGGAGCACGTCACCGCCATCCAGTTGGAGGCACTCCCCGATCCTTCCTTGCCCCAGAACGGCCCGGGACGAGCCAGCACTGGTAATTTTCGTTTGAATAAACTGCAAGTTTTTTCGACGGGCGGCCCCGCGGCCCTGACCGATATCTGGGTCGCCTACGACGAGGCTCAAGATTTTCGAGAGGTCATCGACGGCAAGCCCAATGCAACCCGAGGTTGGAGCAATTATCCCAGGGCCGGCAAGCCGAACACCGCCATCCTTGCCATGCGCTTGGAACGCGCCTCGAATGACGAATTGAAAATCGAAATGAGTTTCTCCCTGTGGGCCGACGTGGCGGAGTTGTTGCAGAAAGCGGATGGGTCGCTGAAATAGCCCTAATGCTTCCACTCCCACAAACGAATCGCGCCATCCCGACCAGCCGTGACGCAACGCCGATTGTCAGGCAGCACGGCGACGGCGACAAACCCCGGCGGGACCGGCGCGGACTCATAGATCTGTTGACCCGTCGCCACCTCCCAAAGCCGCAAGCTGGGATTGTTTTGCTCGCCACAGGACACCACCCGCTTGCCGTCAGGTGTAAAAGCCGCCCACTCAATGCGCCCCGGATGCCCCTGGAGCCTATTCAGCTCCTTGCCGGTGGCCACATCCCAAAGCCGTATGGTTTTGTCGAAACTGCTCGACAACCAGAAACCATTTGTTCCCAGCGGTGTTCAATGTTTGCTGCTTGAAATCGCTCCGCAACGCAAAGCCAGCCAAGCTGGTCCTACCTCGGCGTTTTGGTTTCAATCCCGTCGGCCCACATCCAGAAGGAGTGCGGCAATGTCTGTGCAAATTAACTGCAAAATCTGCCGGAGTCTTCCCACGTTGAGCCAACACCACGGCGGCGAACTGCACCCATGTCCCGTATGCGGCGGCGGCCTCATTATCGGCTCGGCTGAGGGCGTCATTGGCAGGTTAGTGGCCGCCACACCGCCCGACCGTGCGAAGAGGCGAATTGGATGGATTGGCACTGTGAGTGCGGCTGCCCTGCTGTTTGGCAGTGGGATGCTTGCTGCCATGCAAGTGATTCGTCAGGACACTGAGAGCGCAGGAAAAGCACCGGCTTGAAAAATCGCAGGTGGTGTCTGTTGTGCCCGTGCCGACAGTTTTTGCTGACGTAAATCAACGCGGCAATGATCAACCTACCCGGTTTCAGGCGGGCCAGGCGACATCATCTTCCGCCACGGACTTGCCCCCCACTCCCGCCGAGCTTGAAATCATCGAGCTGGTCTTGCGCGGTCTGCCTCCTTGGCAAACGAAGCCGCGCACGGCCGAAGTGCTGCACCTTAGGCTGCTCCATGATTCCGTTGAGGTGTCTCTTGAAGCGGAGTCCGGTAAAGCCACCAAGGCCGTCAATTCAGCCAATTCCAGGGCGTCGATTGAAAAGCAAATGGCGGATATTGCCAAACAAACAGAAACAGACCTGGACGGATTTGTGCGGAACTTGAAGAAATCGCGGCCAGACCTGGCCGGTCTGCCCTGGCGGTTGGGTGAGAGCTGCCGATTGCCACTGGAGGAGGCGCACGCGTTGCTGCAGCGTTCGCGCACTTTTCACGAGTGCCTCGACAGCAGCCATGGTGATGAATTCAAATTGTTCTTGGGCCTGAGCCGGTCAGGAGACGAAGATTCGCTCAAACCCGAAGCCATTCCAGCATTGCAGCAAATCCTGGAAATCGAGTCGAAGTTTTTCCGCCAGGCGCTGGTGCAGCATGCCGACAAGTTTCAGCACCCCGCCGCCACGGCGGCGATCGCGCGGCGAGCCATTTTTGATCTCGATCCGGAAGTTCGTCTGTCAGCCATCGAGTGCCTCCGCAAGCGAGATCCAGAGCAAATCGCCCCGATGCTCGTCATTGGTTTCCAATATCCCTGGGGGCCTGTGGCCCAGCACGCGGCCGAGGCGGTGACGTCGTTGCAGCTTACGGAAATGCTGCCAAACCTTCTGAAGTTGCTGGACCAACCGGATCCCGATGCGCCATTTCTTCAAATCATTGACGGCAGGCAAACGGAGGTGGTTCGTGAATTGGTCTGTATCAATCACGTGCAGAATTGCCTGCTTTGCCATCCACCAGCTTCGCACGGTGACGCTATTGTGCCGGGCCCTATCCCGCTGCCCAGCCGGTCCATCGGTGGCGGCCATTACGGAAAGGGGGGCAGTGGGCAAATCACAATGGTGCAGGAACCCGGTGGCCCTTCCGTGCGGGCGGAAGTGACCTACTTGAAACAAGATTTCTCGGTCATGCAGCCAGTTACGCAGCTACGTTTGGATTACTTGGTGCGCATACGCCCGCTGAACAGCGCCGAGCAAACGGCGCTCGACAAAAAGCAAAAAACTGCGTCACCCCAGGCGATTTCGGAGCACAAGCAAGCCATTCTCTATGCACTGCGTTCGCTCACGGGCCGAGACGCCGGCGCGAGCGTGCAGGGCTGGCGAGAAGTGGTGGCTGGAATGCCGGGGAGATAGCAGCGTTATCAACAAGCAAAGCGGGTTAGGGCGCCGTTGCGGATAATGAAGGCGGCCATCGTCGAAAAGGATACAATACCCATAGTCAAGCTCGGATTTATTCCCCATCATGTTCGCACAGCGCATCCGGCAAGGAAAACCATCATGTCGCGCATCGCTTTTATGGGATTTTGCGTGGGGACTTGTCTGGTTCTCGCAACTTCCGTCGGCATTCCCCAGGAGGAAAGCTCTCCCAAGAAGCCGAGGACCCAGGCGCAAAGACGCCGAGGGCTTTGCTTTGCCTTCAGGCGCCGTCGCGCGGCTTGGATCGTTGCGGGGAGTGGACGACGAGCCGATCGAGTTCTTGGCCCTGTCTGCAGACGGCAAGAAGGTCGCCACCTTATCGCGAGAGCTCAATCCGACAATGAGGATTCGGGAAGTTCCGTCAGGAAAGCTGTTGGATGAAATACCTCTCAACATCAAGTATTGGGACGGCATGGCACTCTCGCCGGATTTTGAGAAGCTGGCCTGGACCTACCTGGACGACTCCGTGACGGTGGTGGAATTAGCCACAGGCAAGGAAACCGTTCTCAACGCGCCGTCGAAAGATGCGCGGGGAGCCGCTGTGGCGTTTTCCAGCGACGGCAAGAAGGTCGTTGTGACCTTTTCGCACCATTACTCAACAACGACCTCCACAAAAAAGGGCGAAAGCGGTCATTGGATTAGCATGTTCGATTTTGAGATCATTGAGTGGACCTTGGCAAACGGCGACAAGCGGCAGCTATGGAAGGACGACGGAAACAAGGACGGCTTCATCTATCGCAACGTCGCCTTCGCGCCCGACGGGAAAAACCTGGCCTACATCAAGAAAAAACCTGCAGCCGACGTGGCCGACTTCGAGCAGGAATTCGTCCTCGAAGAGACCGTTGCGCGAAAGCCGCGACTCAAGGTCGCCTTGAAAGACGGGGCCGACTGTCTGATGGAGTTCAGCCCCGATGGCAAGGCTCTGGCCCTGGCCGACGAGGATTCGTTGCACATTATCGACCTCGCTCAAGGCAAAGTCCGTTGGACCGCCACCTTCAAGGACAAAATCCACCGGCCTGAAGAAGAATGGTCCAGCACAAAAAAACGCTGTCCGGAGAAGGTTGTGTGGCTCGCCGGCGGCGTTGTGGGCGTCTTCTTTCAGGTCGGAGAGTGTGGACCTGGAAGACGGCCGACGGCACGCCAGTGACGCACTATGGGTCGCAGGCGACCAAGCCTATGGCTTTTGCGAAAGATGCTCCTGTTTTGGCATTTAGCCAGGACGGCCGGTCTCTGCAGTTTCTGGACACCTCGGAGGGTATGCTCTTACAACCTGTCGAAGGCCACCGTAATTCCCCCAGCGTTCTCTTTTGCAGCGACGGCTCGCTCATCAGCTATGACGACAATAAAATCTGCCTGTGGACTGCCGGCGCTTGGCGATTTCGCACCTCATTCGAGTTCCACGACAAAGGCCAGCGCTTTTGCTTCGGCCCCAGCCAGGACTTTTTCGTTCGCACCGTCGGAACAAAAGTCGAATCTCGCAGCCTCAAGAACGGCGACGTCATCAAGGAATGGATGCTAAAAAGCGCTCCGGATTTCGTTGTCCTTATGCATGACGGCAAAACACTGGCCGCGGGAAACCTGTACCATTCCGAAGAGCCGAAATACAAGGGAACCGAACGATTTCTCCTTCGGCTCCTGGACATCCCCTCTGGAGCGCAAAAGGAGATTCAGCTCCCGTATCAGCCATGGGAGGTTAAGCTGTGTCCGACAAAGGCCGTACTCGCTCTACGGGATGGCGTAAACTACGTCGATGCTTTGGATACAGCAACCGGCAAGCTGCAGCGGCTTGTTGACGACAAGACGGTGGACGTCTGGCAACTCAATTTCTCGCCTGACGGGCGAAGGCTCTACTTCTCATCCATGCCAGCGGATTCCCTGCAGTTTCCCGCCAAAGTTACCCTCGCTTCCGTGGAGCTGTCCTCCGAGAAAAAAAAGAATCATGCGATGGCCGAGCAAATGCATGCGGCCGTGATTTCCCCCGATGGCCGGGTCCTCGTCTATTCGCCTGTCAAACCCGTAACTCACGTTTACGAGAAGTGCGCGGTGTCCTACACCACTCCTTCGAAAGAGATCGTCCTGTGGGAAACGGCTTCGGAATCCGTACGTGCTCGATTCGAAAAGACAAACGCTTGGGTCAACTCCGTCTGCTGCTCGCCCGACAGCCGCTATTTGGCCACAGGAATGCACGATTCAACGATTCTAATCTGGGATTTACTGCAGCCGGTGCCAGACAAATGAGATTGCTTGCCGTTTAGCCCTTTTTTCTGGGCAACTCATTTGCCGTTGCGTCTTTTCCCACTCGACTGTATATGCCTGCGCAATTGACGCTCGCAATCAATTTTCGACATTCTCCAGCTTACCACCGCGATAGGGGAGGTTGGGGATTTGCGCTGGGCTTTGACCCCGGCTACGGGAGGCAGCATGTCCATTGCAGACACTCAATCGGATAACAGGGCGGCACATTGCAAAAGCCTTTGGCAGCATTTCGATACCGCCCTGTTCAGCCCGAAATGGGCTTGCCTGGCCGCCGTGTTGCTAGGTTTGACGATTCTCGGCTGCATGAATTTCGCTCCATTTCCGTCGCAAGTCGAAATCAAGACCACTGCCGACACACCCGGAATGCTGGCCCAGGATGGGAAAATCCCCGAGCGGCCCGGCAAGGAGCAAATCGTCTATTACCCCGTGCCCTATGCCTCCCCTCCTAACTTGACGTTGACCGACAACGCCAAGGATTGCGACATCGTTGAGCAAAAAGAGAATTACTTCCGCATCCGCTTCCTGGCCAGCGCCAAGCCGCAGCAAGAGGTCACATGGACCGCTCGCGGCGTGCGCGTTCCGCTGCCTGGCGACGCCACGCCTGTGTCAGGCGCCACCGCAATTGTGCCGGTTTCCACCATACCCCCGGGAACAAAGTAGAGTCGAAGCAGCCCCGTCAAAGTCGATCATGAGATGCATAGTTCGTCAACCGCAGGCAAATTACTCGGGCGGTTCCCGGTGTTGTCTGATGATTCTCTCGAATTCATGCTCGCAGCCTTGCTCCTGGCACCTGAACTCTTCCACCTTTACCGGGAACTGGATTTTTTCCGGCGGGTGACTGAGATCGGGAATCTCCTCGAACTCGTCTCTGGTTTGCAGGAGTGTGGCCGGCACCCGCATTTTGGGCAATTCGTCAACAGCAATTCCATCGGAACCTCCAAATCGCTAAGACATTCGACGGGTCCACACCATTGCTGGACTTGGCCGAAGGAGAAAACCATGAAACAGACTGTTGATTTTAGCCGCCGTCGTGTCATTCGCCCAAGCGTCGGTCGCTTTTGGGCAAAAGCAAGTGTTGCGAGCCGGCATCATCGGCCTGGATACTTCGCATGTCACGGCCTTTACCAAGCTGCTCAACAATCCCAAGAACGAAGGCGACCTGGCCGGCGTGCGCGTGGTCGCCGCTTTTCCCGGCGGCAGCCAAGACGTCGCCAGCAGCCGTGACCGGTTGGAGGGCTTCACCAAGCACATGCGTGACAAGTTCACAGCGTCGAGATCGTCGAATTCCATCGAGGAATTGCTGGCCAAGGTGGATGTGGTGCTGCTGGAAAGCGTGGATGGCCGGCCGCATCTGCAGCAGGCGATGCCCGTTCTCAAGGCCGGCAAGCCGGTGTTCATCGACAAGCCGCTGGGCGGCTCGCTGGCCGACGTGCTGACGATTTTCGATCTTGCCAAGCAAAGCAAGACGCCGGTGTTTTCCAGCTCGTCGCTGCGCTACTATCCAGGAATCGCCGGCGCCAAGAACAACGCCAAAATTGGGCGACATCATCGGTTGCCTGACTTACGGACCGTGCACCTTGGAGCCGCATCATCCCGACCTGTTCTGGTACGGCATTCACGGCGTGGAAGCCCTCTTCACCATCATGGGGCCCGGCTGCAAGACGGTGTCTCGCGCCACACACGAACGACGCGGAAGTCGTCACCGGCGTTTGGGCACGCCGGCCGCATCGGCACCTTTCGGGGCATTCGCAAGGGCAAGGAGGGCTACGACGGCCTTGGTTTTCGGCATCGAAGGGGATCGCCCTGACCGGCGGCACGGGCGGTTACGAACCGCTGCTAAAAGAAATCGCCCGGTTCTTCAAGTCCGGCAAAGCCGCCCGTCAGCGCCGGAGGAGACCATCGAAATCTTCGCCTTCATGGAAGCCGCCGACGAAAGCAAACGTCAGGGCGGAGCGCCCGGTCACAATCGACAGCGTGCTTCAAAAAGCGCGTTCGCAGAAAGCCAATTACGTCCCCTCTGTCTGCCCTTCCTTCAGCGCGGCCAATTCGCGCTCGAGCTCGGCCTCGGCTTCCCATGTCGTAAACGTCATTTCCACGCCTGCCAGTCCCTGAACTTCGGTTTGGCCGGCAACGTCGTCTTCCAGGTCGGTCAGCCGCTCCTCCCAGCGCCGCAGCTTGGCGCCGGCCGGCCAGTCGGAGCCAATTGGCGTGCCAGACATGTGACACAGTCTGCTGGCGTAACTGAGCCGCGCGGTGGCGAGCGATCAACGATTTTTGCTTGCGCTGGGCGGCGGCGAAGCTATCCTGGAGCGTATTCAGCGAGGCGCGCACCTGGGCGCTTGTTTCCACGGCGGCGGCGTGCTGGGCTTCCAGATCCGCCGCCATTGCCGCATGCTCTTGCTTGCGCGCAAGTGCCAAACGTGCCAGGTCGTCGCGGTTAGCCGCCACCGCCGCCCGCGCTTTGGCCCGCCAAAGCTCAACGGCGACATGTTGCTGCGACAGCTCACGGCCCAATCGCCGTTCCGCCGCGATCGCACTGGCGGCATAACTCCGGGCCAATGCCAGCCCGTCTTCCATTTCGCGAATGATTTGGCCAATCATCGCTTCGGGGCTTTCAAGGCGGTCCAACATCGCATGGATGTTGGCGACAACAATGTCCGAACAGCGCGACAAGATTCGCATGGTCCAATCTCCTGATTAACAAATATAACGTCTGCTCGTTCAGAACCGCACAGGCATCGGTGACATTAACGCGAAAAACCTGTTAAGCCTGGCCGCCGTTGACGGTTCACCCTCCGTCGAGAACACAACGTCATTCCTCGGAGGGCATCCCCATGTTGCGAGAACGATTGCGCACCAGCGCGGCCCACGTCGGCCTGGCCTTGAAAGAACCGGAAGCGTTTGCCTTGCGCTGGCACCGCGAAGGGACGCCGTTCCCCTGGAGCGTCTTCGCGGCCCTCGCCCTCACGGCCATGCTCGGCACTCTGACCTACGGCATGATCATGGGCCTTTTGGGCGGTCCTGGGCAAATGTTCGCCGGCGGTTTGTTATTGCACGCTGGCGGCCGGCATCGCCTGGGGCCTGGCCCTGCCCGCCCTGTACATCCTCAACAGCCTGTCCGGCTCACGGCTGCGTGCCAGCACCACCTTTCTCGCCGCCCTGGTAACCACCAGCTGGGGCGGCCTGGCCATGATCGCCTCCATCCCCATCGCCTGGTTCTTCACGGCGGCCTTGCCCGTGGAAATTCGGCTTTTCTCGCTGCACTTTACGCGCGCGGCAGCGGTGCTGGTCGTTCACCTGGTCGTCTTCACGGGCGTCGGCATTGCGATGTGCGACGTTTTTCGCCGCGTGATGCAGGCTCTGGAGCCGCGAGCGCCGCCTTTGGCCGGTCTGGTGGCTGATCCTGGTCGGCATCACCGGCGCGGAGCTTTTTTATCAAGTTCGATCTGTTCCAATTCCAGGCGCTGGGCTGGTTTTGAAGCACCATGAGCCTAAAAAGGGTTAGCCTTCCGCGTTCCTCTTCGCGTCCGGCTACGGTGCGACCATTGCGGCGCACAGAAAGGATCGAAAATGATTCACACGATGTCCGTTTTGGAGCCGGGTGAGACCCCGATGGTTGAAACCTGCCTGCCGCAGATCGGCCAGCCTTCCGTTTTGGGTTTGGCCGAAATGCTGCTGAAGGCCCGCGTGCAGGTCGATGATCTGCTGCGCGACGCAGAGCCGGCAAGTCGATCTCATTCCACGGTTTCTGTGATCGCCCTTGCCAGCTTCAGCGCCTACTCCTGGGCCATGGTTCTCTTGCTGGTTGCCGCACCCGCTGCCGCGATACCGAGCGTCCTGGCGGACGGCTGGTCCGCCTGCAGTGCGGCCGGCGGTGGGTTTGTGGCTGGCGTACACGGTCGGCCTGGTCGCCGCCACAGGGTCTGCTTGCCGAGCTTCTACTTTTACGGACTGCTGGCCGGCGTCAAAATCTCCTTCCTGCAAGTCGTGGCCCATTGCCTCAAAGGCCAGGCTGCGACGGCGATCATGCTCATCGGCATACTGCCCATTTATGTCGCCATCGCCCTTGGCATGTTGATCTTTCGCCGCTCCGGCTGAGTGGCAGCAACTGGTGCTCAGCATCGGCCTGGTCCTGCCCTTTTTCGCGGGGCTTTGGGGAGTCTAGTCGCATCTATCAGGGTTTCATGCGTCTGGCCGACACCTTGCCAGGCCGTTTCCGCGAGCGGCGGACCTGCTTCCTGCGCCGGCTAACGCTGGCCTGGGCCGCTTGCTACACCGCCGTGACGCCGCTGATGATCCAGCGCTTATGGGTGGATCATGTCGGTTCGAGCCCGAGGGTGCTCAAAATGCGTGAACCCGGTCCGCGAAGGAGGTGCGCCCATGGAACTGTCTCAATCTCCAGTCTGGTGATCTATCTGATGATGGGCACGGCCATGGCGTTCGCGGTCTATGTTGCCGACCGTGCAGCCACGCGGGCGGAACGCTGCTTTCGCGTTGTGACGGCAGTGGTCTTTTGGCCGCTTTATGTGCCGCTGCTCCTGCGTGCCAGGGAGCCGGCCGCCGGCAGCCCTTCGCTGCGAGCCTCTCGACGACATGGCGGCAGGCATCGCCCAGGTGGATGGCGAACTCCATGCGGCCTTGGGCAGTCTGGGCGGCTGGGCCGAAGGGGTGCTAGCCCGCGAAAAAGACCGGCTCAGCGAGCTGCGCTCCGCGTGGACCGCCCAGGCCGAGCGCATCCGCGAGATGGACCGCTTGCTATCGCTGCCTGAATACACCGCCCGGCTGTCCTGCGACGGCGTCAATCAGCGCCTGCAGGAATGCGAGCAAACCCGGCAACGCCATCTCGACCGCATTCATCGGCTCCGCGAGCGGGCCTACGACGACCTGATGGGCACGCTGGCCTGGGTCCGCGAGCTGGTGTCGATGATTCACCTGGCCAAATTCACGGGGGCGCCGGCGTCGCGAGCGGAGGAACTCGTGGCCCAAATCGCGGCCGCGGTCGAGGGGCTTTCGGAGGTGGTGACGTGGGAGGAAGTGGAGTCGGGGTCAGGAGAGCAGGCGATGAGTGGGTCGTGAAACCACGACACGAGGAGATTGCTGACGAAAGCCACTTCCCAGGTTTCGACTGGAGATTCATTTCCGGCAGAAATGCCGCTATACTTATCGCATAGGAGAATGCCATGAAAACCACCGAGGCCTTCACGGAGCAGCAAGCCGACGAAGAAGCTGTCAATGAACACGTCCTCACGGATAAGCCCCTCGATCCGGCAGTCTACTGCCGCGTCCGCGCCAGGGCCGAAAAGATTACGGCGGAGCTGCGCCGGAAGCACGGCGAAATGAACATTTCCGCCGATCTCATTCGCGAGGTCCGTGACGAAGAATGACTGCCTTTACATTGCACTTGCTGAACGCGAATCGTGCGTAGTCATCACGGCAAACCGGGGAATCACAAGCCTTCAATCGCAGTTTTCGTTCGTGTGCCCTGACTGGGTATCATTCGCAACCGCATGAGCGCCGAGCGCTTTGACCCACTGGCTTAGCTGGAGCCACCGTACCTTCTGCTCGAACGGGTAAGTGCCCCACCCACCAATGGCTGCGTGCACTTCGTCCCACGTCACTCCGGCCAATTCGCGGAAAAGACGCGCCGCCTTTGGCTGCTGGCCCTGCTGGATCGGCACATCGATCTGAGCGACCGCTTCTCGCGCAGTGAGCCCACCGTCGGTGGTTAACCGTCTCAACTCCTCGTCGAGGAAGCCTGGTCCCAACTTGCATTCCAGCCTGTCCAAGAGGGTATGGAGCAAGCCCAACGTGAGTGCCAAAGCGCTTTCAAGCCGCTGGACACGTGCAGGCAAATCCGTCGATGCGAATGTCATCGGTATAAACAACGGGATCATGCTCGTAACAAACCTCCGCCGCCGCCATCCGTTCACGGCTTGTAAGTCGGACTGACTTGCTCGCGCTTGCCGATCTTCAACCGCGCTTGGATCTCCTCTCCGTCCGCCAAGTCCACCTGGAAAGACTGCGAAAAGAAAACCTCCTCGCCGCCAGAACCGCTGATCGACGTGGACCGCGATTCCGCGAGTTTGTTCGCCATGTCCTTGACGGCAAACAAATCCAGGACGAATGCGGGCATTTCACGATCCTTTTTACCTGACCATTCCAGCAAGACAGCGACGTGCTTCTTGTCGATCCGCTCAAGAACTAAAGAGGCCTCGCCGTTCATTCCGTCCAGCTTCCAAAAGTGCCGCCGGTAGAGCACCGAGATCGGCTCAGGCAAGTGTGACCCGTTTTTGAATGTAAAGCGCATTTTTTCAGGGCTCCAGCGAATATCCAACTTGCCTACCTCGGCGACGATGGATTTCCACTCACCGTCCACGTCATTCTTCGCCCGGAATTTGTAACCGTTGGCATCCGTTTCTCGACGATAGACGGAGTCGACCATGTTGAGGAGTTGATTGGCGAGGAGCAGTTTGACCTCCGAAGCCTCGTCATTTGCAAATGGCCAATTGGCATTCTTGGTCCACGAATCCAGCAAACCCAGAGGCACATTGCCGGGCACCAGCGGTTTGTCGCGCAGCCGGCCGTGCTCTCGGAAGTACGTGACGTGACGTTCAGGCGGTTCCGCTCGCCCACTGAGTATATAGCCCGTAGCAAGTAAAACAGGCACGTCATCCTGGACCATGATTGGGAACCTCGGCAACCGCTTGGCGTCCTTTGGCGCACCCAGCAGCGGCATTCCCACGCCCATTGTGGGCATGTACCCCGGATCGGCTGGCACATCGAACAGCACGCGAAGCACCAGGAACACCCCGTCCCGTCCTGAGCTATGGAAGACCGAAGACACACGTACGTACTCGTCGATCGCGGCCAAAGCCCTGTCTTTGCCGAGCGGCTGGAGGGAATTTACAATCCGAATGACAGCCAAGGGGTCGTAGCCATATCCGGAATGATAGCTAGGCGCCTTGTCGATCAAGCGCAATAGCGAGCGCAATTCCATTTCAGACAGCAATTTGGGGTCCGTTGGCTTGCCACCGCCGCCAAAAACATATTGGGCCTTTCCATCGTTGTCGATGTAAACACAGCCAAATGTAGGAAAGGTCAAATGACCATCAGTCCCGTATCGCCAAATCTCTTTGGTGCGGGAGGTTATAATACCCCCAGCGTCGAACTTTGTCCGAACGTCGTCCGGTTTGCCGAGTAGATCGAGAACTTCTTTCTCCGCCATGCCGACTTTGATTTTCGACATTGCAAATGCGAACTCTTGGCGCGTCTTTTGGCCGATCGGCGCTTGATCCTTGTCGGGCGGCTTGGCTTGGTTTGCGTCAGGGAGCGCGTTGTTGCGAGCGAATTGTTGGCGGTTATCCTGCTTATGCCCAGCTAGCGTTGGAGACACGGACATTGTCGTGGCACACGCCGCCATGGCTGTGAAAAAAAAAACGGCCAGGACAATCAATCGCTTGCGGCCAAACATGGCAATGCTCCTATTCAATTCATGGCGCAGAAGCAGAGGCTGACAATCAGGTCTTTTCGCACCAATGGGCGGCGAAACCGAGATAGCCCTGTGGTTTATCGTCCCAGAGCAAAAACCCGCTGACAACCTCCAAGCCGGCACAGTGGCACACCCTGCCGGGTGGCACTGCCGGTTCCGGGCGCGCCACCAAGCTGTCTCAGCCCGCCAATCGGGCTAAATCAACGATTGATCTTCAAGAATCTGGCGACAGCTAGCCGGCAACTGGTTGATTGTGACGCCCCGTCCCGTATCCTGTCAAGCAATTCCGGTGAAAGCGGGGCATTTGGCCTCAGCAGGTTTTTCTTGACGAGCACCTCAAATTCAACGACTGACAGAGTTTTCGCCTGCCAGTATCGGACCGCTGTTTTATGCTTGAGGAATGGATGGTCGCCTTTTTTGAGGACGCAATGCTGTTCCTCGTCTAAGGTGTGAGTTGTCAAATTGACAATGACGACATTCTCCGAATCGACCGACGGGTCGGACAAAACGATCCAGAGGTGATTGTCCAGCTGCGTAAGGACGAATGTATCGCCGCTTTTCATTCACGCCCCGCGGCAAACAGCTTGTCGATTAGCGCCTTTTCCTTGGCATTTTGGAGAATGGCCGCTTTCTGCGCTCCTCGGCCCACTCCTTCAATTTGATCTTCCAGAGGGATAGCGGTCGAAGTGCCTTCGCGAAAATGCTTCTTGTATTCCTCGGTGTGTGTTTCTTCCGCCACGTCCCATGTATCAAATCCGGCATATTTCCTGGAGATTTCGTTGAGCAAATCAAGTTCATATCGGGACAGGGCTACCACTGAAAGCTCATCGTCAGAAAGATGGATCTTAACTCCTTCGTTTTCAAAGTGCCGCGACCACAATGCTTGTTCGCCACCGCCTTTGATGAAATCGTACACTTCGCTGTGAATGGGTCCAAACGGCAATGCGGAAATCCGGCCGCCGATCACAGGGCGTCCAGTTCGTTTGAGACTTTCGCGGTCAACAAGATAAAGCAGCGCCAACAGACGTTTGCGGTCCATTGATCGTCCAAGGTGTTGCCGCAACAGGGTTGCGGAAGCTTCAATTGCCTTCCTAGTGTCGAGCTTGAAAATTGTCACAAATGCATCCCCAATCAAATGCTTCATGTCGCCACTGTACGCATAAACACCCCACCGGATGTTACCATTAGGTGTGCAAAAGTCAAGCCAAAGGTGCTGTTATTCAAAAAACCCCGCGCGGCTATCTGAAGCGTGAGACGCAATCGCAGTCAACGGACGCCAGCCATTAGCAACCCTTATCAACCGTCGCCACTTTCATGTCATGGGGTTGTGTGGGGGGGTTGAGATGAGACGAAAGGTTATCAGCCATTGCCAACCGTCCCAAATGATCGCCAAACTGTGAATAGCACAGGTTTTTAGTATTACTTCTTCAATACCTCGCTCAGAAACCCGAACATCTCCACCGTCGGCCTGTCGCCATCCATCCCCAAATCGTTATTAAGCGTGGTATGGTCCTTCCCCTGCGCGGGATACGCCTTCGCCGAGATGCCCGCCTCTTGCAGCACCTTTACCAGCCGTTGCGACTGAGCCTTCGTTTCGGGATGCTCCGCGACGTGCAGGATCAAGAAAGGCGGAATGTCCTTACCCTTGGCGACGTGCGTGACCGACGACAAGTCCTTTTGGTTTGCTTCGTCTCCAAATGTCATCCGGTAGCTGGTCGCTCGTTTTTCCTCCACGGTCTTGATCTGAAGCGGCACATCGTAGGTGTCGCCGTCCACCGGTACGCACGCCTTGATGATCGACAACGGCAGTTTTTCGGCCTTGAGATAGCGGTCGTCGGTGCAAACCAGGGCAGCCAGTTGGCGCCAGCGGAATGGCCGGCGACGATGATCGTGTTGCCGTCGCCGCCAAAGTCCTTGGCGTGATCGTGAGTCCAGCGGATCGCCTTGGCCACGTCGCCGGCGATCTCCTTGACGGTCGCGTTGGGCACGAAACGGTAGCTGATCGACACCAAAACGAAGCCCCTGTCAACAAACGCCTGCGGCTTCTTGTGGACGTCTGCTTTGTCGCCACGTCTCCAACCGCCGCCATGGATCCACACCACCACGGGAAGATTCGTGCCATTGGCCGGGGAGTAGACATCGAGCATTTGCCGTTCATTCTTCGGCTCGGCATAGGGAATGCCCGCGTGGATCTTCACCTCGTCTGCCCGAAGCGGGACGGCGAGGAAAAGAACGGGGAGGAGAGGGGTGAAACGCATGGGAGTCTCCAGGTGGTTTTTGTCTATTTACCGTCATACGCCGGCCTGGCCAGAAGGACCACCCACCAGCTGTTGCCTTATCGTCCGCTTCGCTTATCCTTCAGGATCCACAAATAGGCGCCTGCCCGCCCTTGACCCTAACAAAGTTGTCATTGCTCAACGTCTGCTCGCCCTGCCAGCGATATGCGCACAAAAACCCGCCCTTGGCAACGCTGTAGTCGAGGCAGGCCACGTTGCCTGCCAGGATTTCGGGACGCTGCGCACAAAGCCAGTAATGGCCGACGAACACGGGCTTGGCGGTCGCTGGGTACGGCGCGGCTGCTGTGACAACGGCCTCATCAAGCGCCAAATCACAGGGGATTTCGTCGGATTGGAGAGCATACGTCCGGTAAGTTTGCCGCTCTGGCGACATGTACCACCGCGTGCGCATTTCCGTCCGTACATGGCCTTCCTTATCCTGGAACGAAACGCCCTCCGGCAGCTTCGCTTCCTTGCCCTTGAGAACGATCTCGACTGGCGCGAACAATGCATTGCCTTTCTTGCATCCCGACTGCAACACAGCTGCCGTGATATGCCGCTGTTCCTTGAGCGCCTGACCGATGGCGGCAATCGACCGCTCATCCCAGCAAGCGTGCACGGCTCGGAGACCGTCAAGTTCGAGCCACATTGGCAGCGTCCGAAACCACTCCAAATTTGACCGAAGTTCCCGCGGCGTCAACTGCTCGAGCGTCTGGCGGTGCTGTTGAAAGTTTTTGTCGTTATGCCGGCGAAGATGTTGGCCGGGCGTTTCCATATCTTCGGTGTCGTACGCCAGGGCGTTCAGCTCGTGATTGCCCATGACGGCCAGGGCATGCTCTCGCTCGACCATGGGCCGCACGATCTCGAGCACCTGGCGGATTTGCGGGCCGCGGTCGATGAAGTCGCCGAGGAAAACCACCTTCCGCTCAGGATGGCGGTAGGCGCCCTGAGTTTTGTGGTAGCCGAGGGTTTCGAGGAGTTGGATGAGTTCATCGGCGTGGCCGTGAATGTCGCCGATCAGGTCGTACATGCGATTGTCTCCGGTAGCGTTCTTGTCGCTAACATATAGGATGATGATTGAATTGAAGGCAAAAACATCGGGGGCAAAAAAATAAACCCCCGTTGGCGCTGATTGCCTTCACGACGTTGGAACGTCAGCAGCGAAAATTATCTTATTTTTTTGCCCCGATTTTTTTGCCTTCCAAGAGAATACCATGAATAACAATGCCCAAGACTCGCGAATCCAGGGAGGCTCGATCCGGCTCTTCCGCGTCGGCGGCATAAGTGTCTTCATGCACTGGTCATGGTTTTTCTTCGCAGTCCTGCGCCTGCAGTCAAGCGGCCCGGACGATTCTTTCGGATTAACCCATTACGTATCGCAAGTCTGGTATGCTGTCGAGTACGTGGCGGTCTTCGGCATCGTGCTCCTGCATGAGTTCGGACATGTCCTGGCCTGCCGCTCGGTCGGAGGGATCGCCAATCGCATTGTTCTCTGGCCGCTCGGCGGGATCGCTTTCGTCGATCCGCCGCCCAGGCCAGGTGCCCTACTGTGGAGCATCGCCGCAGGACCGCTGGTCAACGTGCTGCTGCTCGCGCCCACCATCGGTTTCTGCTACCTATGCCATGCTGTCGGCTGGCAGAACAGTTTACCGAACTTTTGCCTGTTCGCCACCAGCATTGCCTGGATCAACGGCTTCCTGCTCTTGTTTAACATGCTACCGGTCTATCCGCTGGACGGGGGCCAGATCCTCCACGCTGTGCTGTGGTTCGTCATGGGCCGTGCCCGCAGTTTGCTGGTGGCCACCGCGATTGGTTTGCTGACGGCGGCGGTCTTGCTCATTTTGGCGATCATTGGGCGTTCGTTGACTTGGGGAATCATGGCCAGCCTCGGTATACTCTTTTCCCTGGTAGGTTTTCGAAACGCCCGCGAGCTGATCCGCGTGCTGGACGCGCCACGCCGGAACGAGACTGCCTGCCCCGACTGTGGAGCGGCGCCGCCCCTTGGAAAATTCTGGCTCTGCCTGAGTTGTTTGACACGGTTTGATGTCTTCGCGACAAATGGCAACTGCCCAAACTGCAGTACGCCTCTGGCGGCGGTCCTCTGCCCCAACTGCGGCCGAAGCCGGCCATACAGGGATTGGCACACCGACGCGGTTGCACCCCAACCGTTGGAAAGCGAGCTGCAGCCGATCACCACAAGAGCAGAGGTACCGCCACCGCGGCCCACGGCTGCTCCTCCGCCAACCGTGGCCCAGCGCGTCGTGTGGGGCGGCATCTTCGCGGCCCTGGCATTTTGTTGCTGTGGGCTTCCCAGCGCGGAAACACAGCCGCTGGGCATGGTCATCTGGACGGTCGGCGGCGCCATTCTCGGCGCCACCAGTGCGGGCGGCTTGACCAGGACATGGAGAATTGGCCAGGCTCGCAAAAAGCTGCGCGGCAACTGGCGCCTGGTTGAAGTGGATGGGCAGGACATCGCGGACGGCAACGACGAACCGCGGCGACTGATCCTGAAGGACCTCGCCTACGAGGAGCGCGTTGGCGACCAACACGATGTGCGCGGCGCCTGCTGGACCGATCCGCTGACCGAGCCGCCGGCGATCAGTTTCATTCCGAAGACGGGCCCCGACGCCGGAATGCCGCGCCAGGGAATCTACCGCCAGGAAAGCAACTCCTTGACCGTCTGCCTGGCATATCCCGGCAGACCCCGGCCAACGGAATTCCTTGGCCTACCGAATGTCCAGCAATTGCGAGTCTACCAGCGTGATTCAAAGGCAAAAAAATCCGGGGCAAAAAAATAAATCCAATTGGAGCTGGCATTTTTTGCCCCAGATTTTTTTGCCTCCAACGGCACGTGCAAATAGACCTCCGGGTGCATCGTGTACAGCCGAAATTTCTCGCCGTCATGGACGACGATGCCGCTCGACTTGTTTTCCTCGATCGGCCGCAGCGGATTGCCGGCGTACTTCTCCCAATGGATGAGATCCGTCGACGTGGCCACGCAGGTGGACCAAAGCCGTGCCTTGGGACCTTCCTTGGCGCAGCCGTGGTAGTAGGCGTAATAGCGGCCCTTGTGTTTGATGACTTGATTCAAAGCAATGGCATCCTTGTCGTATTCGCCCGGCCCCGGTGTCAGCACCGGGTCGTCCTGCACGTGGGTCCACACCTTCATATCCTTGGACGTCGCCAGCCAAACACCGAGGTCCATTCGTTCATAAAGGAGATACCACTGGCCGTTTTCGTGCCAGGCCGTGGGTGTGCCGTAGGGCCCCGGCGGGATTGGAGTGCCGTCCTTCTTGCGAATGTCGAGAAGGCCAATCCGTTTCCACGCCAATCCATCGTCGGACACGAGCAAATGGGCGAGGTCGTCCTTGCCCTCGGCGAACATCCAATATTTGCCGTCGTGTTTGACGACCATCATGTCTTCGACCCAATGCTCCTTGTAGATCGGATTGCCCGGATGGCGAGTCCACGCGATGCCGTCTTTCGACGTGGCATAGCCGAGCATGCGCAGGCCGTCCTTGGTGCCGTCGTAGCCGGTGTACCAAAGTCGCCAGAGATCTCCTTCCTTGAGAATCCAGCCACGCTCGCGGATCTTGGCGTCCCACTGGCCCTTGGCGGCAGTAAAGACGGGCGTTTTTTGGAACGGCACGAATTTGACCAACTCCGGAGGAAACTTGCCGCCGGGCTCCACCACATGAGCGCGCACGGCCCAGGCTTGCCATTTGGCGGCGAGGTCTTTCACCATTTCGGGCCGCTGTTTCGCCAGGTCATTGGTTTCGGCCCCGTCCTTGTCGAGATCGTAGAGTTCCCACGCACCCATGGCGCCGACAGCTACGAGTTTCCAGTTCTTAACGAGCACCGCCCGATTACCTTCGTGTTCCCAGTAGATGGCGTCGCGATCGAGCCGTTTATTGGCGAATGCCGGCACCAGGCTCTTGCCTTCCAGCGGCGTGATCATTTGGCCTTGATATGTTGTGGGATACTTCGCGCCGGCCAGTTCCACGCAGGTCGCCATCACATCGATGAGATGGGCGGGTTGCGGGCGCAACTGATTTTGGTCGGCGATCCCCTTGGGCCAATGAGCGATCAACGGACTTCGCACGCCGCCGCCATGCACCCAATGTTTGAATAACCGAAAGATGCAGTTGGACAGCCAGGCCCAGCCCCGACCGTAGCTCGCGAAGGAACTGTCCTCGCCGACCACGCCGCCCTGCTTCCGTTCAAATCCCCAGAGGCCGCCTTCCTCGCAGCCGCCATTGTCCGACATAAAGAGAATCAGCGTATCGTCGAGAAGATTGGTTTGCTCCAGGGCTTCCACGATACGTCCCACTCCCTGATCGAGACGATCGACCTGTGCGGCGTAGACCGCCATCTTGTGAGCCATCACCTTCTTTTTTGTCTCGTCAAGGACCGTCCAGGCGGGGACCTGTTTGTCGTGTGGCGGAACCGGCCAGGTCGGGTCGATTACCCCGAGCGTCTTCATGCGCGCGTACCGCTGCTGGTAAAGCACGTCCCAACCTTTGCGATAGATTTCCTCGTATTTGGCGATGTCCTTATCCAGCGCGTGCAGCGGCCAATGCGGCGCCGTGTAGGCAACGTAGGCAAACAGGGGCTGCTGGGGCTTTGCCTTGTGCTGATCGTGGATGAACGCCACCGCGTTGTCGGTGATCGCATCGGTGTAATAGAAACCCGGCTCCGCCTTGATGCGGGTGTTGTCGCGCGTTAAGGTCGGCGGCAGGAAATAACTGCCCGCGCCCGTCAGTGTGCCGAAGAAGCGATCGAATCCGCGCTGCCTGGGCCAGGTGTCGATAGGACCGTCCAAATTCTGATCCTGCGTGAGGTGCCACTTGCCGACCATGCCGCACCAGTAGCCGAACATCCGCAGCACCTCGGCAATGGTGACGCATAGGCGATTGAGTTCACCGCGATAGCCTTGCTTTTTCTCGTCCTTGGTCATGCCGCCCATACCCGCCTGGTGGGAGTAAAGCCCGGTCATCAGTGCCGCTCGCGAGGGGCAACAACGCGCGGTGTTGTAGAAATTCGTGAACCGCAACCCCTTGCTCGCCAGCCGATCGAGATTTGGCGTCTTGATTTCCGAGCCGTAACAGCCCAGATCCGAGTAGCCCATGTCGTCGGCGAGAATAACGACAATGTTCGGCTGGCGAATGCGCTTTCTCCTGCGCTTGCAGGTTTGCAGCGGTCAGGGGAAGGAGAACAAGGACCAAGCACAAGTAGTGTAATCGCATTTGTTCCGTGCTCGAATCTGTAAAGGTTCAGCGTGTCCACAGGCGATTGTACGGGTTGCCGAATTGACCCGCCAACGTCAAATTCATACCTTGGCTGCATCGTTTCCCGGCGGAGCCAGGCACCCAAATCAGGGCAGTTGGCTAAAAGAAAGGACCCTTCCCAACCATGAGCGCTAATCAAGTGCGGACTGCGACCGTCTTTGTGTTGGGCATGATCCTGCTGGTCGGCGCCTTGACGTGGCATCCGAGGTTGGGGGCGACCAATCCGCCGGTCCAGGAGAAATCGCCCTCGCCCCAGGACAAAAAAGACGCCGTCGACGAGAAGACCATCGCGACGCTCATCAAGCAGTTAGGCGACGACTCCTTCGATATACGGGAAGCCGCGGACAAAAAACTGACAGCCATCGGCGAGCCAGCCATGGACCTTCTGAAAAAGGCAGCCATGGAAAGCACCGACCCCGAAGTGCGCCAGCACCGCCGAAGCCATCATGCAAGGCATTGGCGCAGCCCTGTTCGTGCAGGTGCGGCAATCACCAGGGCACAAGACAGGGCAAACGCCCAAGGCCAGCCGAGTGGTGGTCACGCCGGATGGCCGCCAAGCTATTTCGATTGGTACTGATGCCCTCCGCAGCTGGGATCTCGCCAACGGACAGGAGAAGGTTGTGTGGGAGAGAAAGGGCGGTTACTGCGCGGGCCTCGCCGTGTCCGCGAACAACAAAAGAGTCATCATGGGCTGTGTCGGCCTGCAATGCCACGTTTGGGACCTCGAAACCGGCAGGAGGGTCTTCAAGCCTTTCATCCACACCGGCCCGGTTTGGGGGGTCGCGTTGTCGGCCGATGGCAAGCTGGCGGTGTCCGGCGGCGAGGACAAGACCATTCGCGTTTGGGACGTGGACAATCACCAGGAGATTCGTCTCTTTGAGGGAGTCGTCGACCAAATTCGTTGTCTGGCCCTCTCGCCCGATGGTAAACAAGTGGTTGCCGGCCATTTCGGCGGGGCCAACCAACCGGGAACCGTGCGGCTTTGGGACGTTGCCACCGGCAAGGAAATTCGCAGCTTTTCCGGGCACAAGCTGGAAATCTCCGGCGTCGCTTTCTCTCCCGACGCCAAGATACTCCTATCGACTAGCTTCGACAAAACGGTTCGGCTCTGGGATGCGGCCTCGGGCAAGGAATTGAAGACCTTGGAGGGCCACAAAGGGAATGTAGAGCATGCCGCTTTCACGCCCGACGGCAAACGGGTCATTTCGTGCGGCAACGCCAGCAATCCCACGCTGCGGTTGTGGGACGTTGCCACAGGCAAACAGCTCCTCGAGTCCGCGCCGGTGATGGGCGGCTTCTTCGGCGTCGCGGTGTTGCCCGACGGCCGACAGTGCGTGTCGGCGGGCGGGGACGGCGTGGTCCGTTTGTGGCGTTGGGTTCGCTGAAATGGCAACATCCAGTGCAAAGGGAGATACTATGAGAATCATTTCATTGCCACGTGATATCGCAAGGGTTAAGGGCATGGCTATCCTTCTCCTGCTAGCACTGCCAATCCTCGCCAATTGCCAAACTGAGCAAACTGCCAGTCGGGCAGACCTGGCCAGATATTATCACGTCGATCTGCAAGCCGTCGCCAACCAAAGGCGCGTGGACAATTTTCAAAACATTGGTTCCAATAATTTGGCCGAATTAACCGCCGGCAAGCATGTACTGGTCGGCTTACCGTTCCAGGTGGGTGACGGGGTCATTCAGCTCGGCAGCACGAAACAAAAGGGGAAGCCGGAGAAACTTGCGGTCAAGGTCGGCAGAAAATTCACCACGCTCCACGTCCTCCATTGCGCCGCTTATGGCGTGAACGAGGGGCAAGTCACCATCGCGAGCTACGTCCTCCACTATGAAGATGGCAAGACCCATACCATTCCGGTTGTGAATCGCCTTGATATATTCGCTTTCTTCAAACGGCCTGAAGAGAAGGTGAAGTCTTCGGCCAAGGAAGCGTGGGTAGGCTCCAACCCCAATGTCAAGAAGAACGGCGTCAACATTCGGCTCTTCGCGGCGACATGGGAGAATCCGCGGCCCGACGCCACCGTCGTTAGTATCGACTTCGTTTCGTCCATGACGCAGTCCGCGCCCTTCTGCGTGGCCATGACCCTGGCGGATCCTTTCAAGCCGCGGGCCCAGCGCAACCGTTGACGGCGGCCGACCTGGACCGGCTGTGGACCCAGCTTGCCGGCGATGAAACCTCGGCATTCGACGCCATCGAGGTTCTTGCGGTGGCGCCGGCGCAGGCCATCCCCTTCCTTGGCCCGCGCGTTCGTGCCGGTGTGCCGGCCGCCGACGTAAAAAAGATTGCCGGCCTTATTGCCAAGCTCGATGATGACGATTTTTCCGTGCGTGAAGAGGCATCTGCCGAACTGCATAAACTCGGGCCAGACGCGTTGCCATCGCTACGTCGAACGTTGGACGAATCCAAATCCGCAGAGGTCCGGCAGCGAGCGCAAGTACTCCTGGAAAAGCTCGACAAGTCAAGTTTGACACTTGAGCAAAAGCGCTTTCAGGCTGCCTTGTGGGTCTGCGAGCTCATCGCCTCCGACGAAGCCCGCAAGCTGCTCGACGACCTGGCCAGTGGTAAGGCCGGACCCTGGCTGGCGGCAGAGGCCGATGCATCGCTAAAGAGAATGCAGAAAAACCGATCGCCGGGAAAAGGGTGACGGCGCTGGAAAAACTCGAAGCCTCCCTTTTTCATTGCTTGCATTGCACACACACCCCCACTTTCGAATTTTGAGGAGTGTGTGTGCAATGAATTTTCCCGCAGGGGGGAGCGTGATTGATGGTCGGAGGTACGTGAACTTTTCCGCGGGCTGACCGATCCTGCGCCGTCATTCATTTCGTTTCGCCCCTCCCCTGTCACCCCCTGTTATGCATTTCATACCCCCCCTCGAAAGCAATGCCGTCAATCTAAAAGTCCAGTCCCGGCTCAACCGCCTAGCCGCCGGCGGCCGATTCGTTGCGTTGCAGATACCCAGACATCTCCCTGAACGAATTTTGTCCGCCGCGGGTTCCGTCCTCCAGCACGCCTTCATTCCCTAACTGCTTTGGGAGCTTGAAATTCCGGCGACCACCTTGCGGCGGCCACTCGGCTCTGCCAGGGATTCGTTGCACGGAGGGGACCGATTTACGAGCAGGACATTGCGTCTCATCTCAACCCCCTGGGACACCCCCATGACATGAAACGACTAACGGATGACGACGGATGCCCACGGATGACGAGGAGGGACAAAGATTGCGTCTCACGCTTTGTTGCCGCCTTTTGAGATTTGTTTGGATTTCATGCCGCGTTTGGGATAGCATCCAGCCTGCGGACGGTGTGAAAAAAAAGAAAAAAAATCGCTGTCGCGCGGTCGCAAATGGCCTGCCGCGCATCTTGTTCAATAGGGAGACCAGTTGTGGCCCAAACGACGGGTGGTCAGCCGCTGGAGCTTAGCCAGTACAGGGGGTTTCTGCGCCTGCTGGTGCACGGGCCTGGACCCGCGGTTGCGAGCGATGCTCGATCCCTCGGATGTGGTGCAAGAAACGCTGCTGAGGGCCCACGCCAAGTTCGACCAGTTCCGCGGCAACTCGCCGGGCGAATTGCGGGCCTGGCTGCGGACCATCCTGGTCAACGAATTGACCCGCGCGGCACGCAAGCACCTGGGCCGTTGCGAGGGCTTGCACGAATCGCTCCAGGCGGTACTCGATGAATCGTCAGACCGCCTTGAGACCTGGCTGCTCGCGGGTGAGGCGACGCCCAGCCACCAGGCCTTGCGCGAGGAAAAACTGCTGCTGCTCATGCGGGCCATCGAGCAGCTGCCGCAGGACCAGCGTGAAGCCATCGAGTTGCGTCATCTCCAGGGCCTGCCGCCGCCTGAGGTGGCCAAAACGCTGGGGCGAACTCTGGCGTCCACGGCGGGATTGCTCAGGCGGGGATTGACCGCCCTGCGCGAGGCGCTGGGCGATGCTTCTTTGGAATAGCCGGCAGCAGGGTTCACACGAATGGCTCCTGATATTGCCCACGCCCGCGAACGCGAACAGCAACTGGACGACGCCCTGGCCGCCTATTACGAGGCGATTGCCGCGGGACAGCCGGTTGACCGCGAGGCATTGCTGGCCCGTCACCCGGAATTGGCGGCGGAGCTGACGGCGTTCTTCGCGGCCGAGGAGCGCATGGACCGGCTGATGGTGCCGCTGCGTCCCGCGTTTGGGGCGAAAACGGCCAATGCCATAGACGACATTTTTGGCCAGGAACACACGGTCGGCGATTACGAGCTTCTCGACGTGCTGGGCCAGGGCGGCATGGGCGTGGTGTACAAGGCGCGGCAAAAGAGCCTGAATCGGCTGGTGGCCCTCAAAATGATTCGCGGCGACCGGCTTGGCTTGCCCGGTCAGGCTGGCCGCTTTCGCAGCGAGGCGGAGGCCGTGGCCGCGCTTGATCACCCCAATGTGGTGCCCATTTACGAGGTCGGGGAGTGGGCCGGCCAGCGCTATTTCACCATGAAGCTCCTGGAAGGCGGCAGCGTGGCCCAGCAGCTGCCGCGCTACCTGGCCGATCAGCGCGGCGCTGTTGGCCTAGTGCTGGAGATTGCCAGGGCGGTGCAGCACGCCCATGATCGCGGGATTTTGCACCGTGACCTCAAGCCGAGCAACATCCTGCTCGATGCTGCCAGCAAGCCGCACGTTGCCGATTTCGGCCTCGCCAAGTGGACGGAAACCGACAGCAGCGTGACTAGCACCGGAATTTTGCTGGGAACGCCCAGCTACGTGGCGCCGGAGCAAACGTCAGGCGGTTTGCGTCCGGAAACGGCGGCCACGGATGTGTATGGGCTGGGGGCGATCATGTATGTGGTGCTGACGGGCCGGCCGCCGTTTGAAGGGGAGACGCCCTTGGACACGCTGGATCAGGTGCGCAAGGATGAGCCGCCTGGGCTGCGGGCGCTCAACGGGAGCGTGGGACGCGATCTGGAAACGATTTGCCTCAAGTGCCTGGTGAAGGACCCCCAAAGCCGGTATCCGAGCGCTAGGGCCGTGGCTGACGAACTCGAGCGTTATCTCCGCGGCGAGCCAATCCAGGCACAGCGTCTAAGTGTCGTTGGGAGGTTAGCGCGGTGGTGCAAGCAGCCCGAGCGCGTGCACGGCGCGGGATTTGCGATGCTTGTTTTCGCCGGCGCGATGATGATTTACCAAGTAGTCGGCGTGCTTCTGGTAGCCACGGGCAACACCACCATGGAACGGCCGGGTGACGTGCTGCGCGCCAACACCGGCGCCATGGTTTGTTATTATCTGCCGATGCTGTGGTGGGGTTTCAAGACAATGAAAGGCAGACAATTCGCTTTGTGGGCTGGATTCCTGCATTGTGGTTTTCTTTTCGTTGTAATGACGACTGCGATAAACGTTACGATTTTGTCCTTTGCTGAATTCGGAGGGGCGGAGAGCGAAACGAATTTCGTGCTGCTCATTCAAACTTTAATAGCCCTTTGGAGCGGGATCATCACGGGTGTGCAGGCCATTGGGTTGGTTGCGTATTACGCCAACAGGGGATTGTTCAAAAAGGCTCTACGACGGGCGGTGGCTGGACGCAGCGCGAGCTGAGGGGGGCTGGATTTGGTCGTCGGGGATGGGCCGTGATCGGGGTTGGCCGTTGCTGGCGAACGGGAGTTTGCAAGGCAGGCGTTGCCAAACGGGAGTTCGGGAACAGGGGGCATTTTTTTGTTGCAAGCCGAAAAAGCCTTGTTAAGTTATTTTTGATCCTACCCAACCTACCTGCCCACCTCCTCGTCGGCCACGTCCGTTGGACCAGAAGAGTTGGTTTGTTTGAACACGGAACAACCGGAAGTGGTCGGGCGCTTTCACGCACACGCGTTGATCGCATTTGGCATCAGAAGGCCTTGTGGGAAGCTTTGGCGCCGATGGGCGTTTTGGGCCGGCCCCGCGTGGGCCTTGAACTACTAGATCTTTTCTGGAGAAATTGCTCATGTCAAGCCCTTGGGGTCAATGGTTAAGGCGGCGGCCTGCGGTTTCCTCGTCGGATTTGCGCAAAGGCACCAGGCGGCGCTATCGCACGGGTCCGCCTCTGTACATTGAGCAGCTGGAGGATCGGACGCTGTTGAACGCATCGCTACCATCGGTCCTCCAAGCTTACGACGACCCGAACACCGGGGTTGCGTTCCTCAACCAAATAGGCTCCACCGCCATCGTGAACCAGGCGTTGAGCGCCCCCACCATCCCGTTCGTGAATCAAAGCTTGGCGGGAATTGCCCAGCTGGGGCTGCCGTCAATAGTCGGTTCCTCTCTGGTTACCATCAACAGTATGCTGGCCGGGCTGCAAGGCGCTCCCACGGATGCTACCGCTACGTGGACTCAAGTCGAAAGTGTGCTAAACGCCCCACCCTTCAGCCTCGTATACCCTTCGCCAAACTCGCTAACATGGCCGGGCACTCCTGACAGCAACGGAAACCTGCTTGAGGTGACCTATACGCCGCAGACAAACTCCATCCCGCCGCTATCCCTTAACATCGACCAAAACACCCCTTTCAGCTATTTGAACAATGGGTTCTTCGCCAATGTCAGTGCCACGGTCCAACTCACGACGTCGCCAGTCACTTTCGGTGTAGACCAACCTAGCTGCCAGCAGAACCCCATGTTCTTCATGTTGGCAAACCCCAGCGCTGTTGCCGTTAGTCTTACCAGTACCATAGCCGCAAACACGATCAACGCCGACCTGAGCATCCGCGACCTGGCGAGCGTGACCGCAACCAACGATATCGCACAGCCGATACTCAGCGTTACAGGAAGCCTGGGTTATTACTCCAACCCGTCGAATCCGCTGGATGCCGGTGGCAAACTGCGCGCAGCGACTTTAGCGGTTCGCTTGGTACCGTCGTCCAGGGAAATGTCAAGGGCTCGGCGCAGTTCAGTCTCAACTTTGAAACCCAGTTGGCAGTGCTCGGAGACTTGAACTGGTCGGGTACTTTTAGTCAGACCATTCAAAACGGACAATTACAGCCAGCCAGCGCACCCAACCTACAGCTTAACGAAAGCCCGACGGCGCTGCTAAGCAGCCTGGTGACACCCATCGCCAACGCATTGGCCCCGGAGAGCGGATTGGGCATTTTGGGCCCGTTGGAAGCTGATCTGGACCAACCATTGCCTCTCATCAACGAGTCCATCGCCGACCTGACAGGGCTGGACACCAAGTTGCCTCAATTTCCGTCTTTGGACAGCGGCAGCCAGAATGCCAACAACGTGGTTAGTTTTCTCCAAGGCTTAGGAATCACGGTGAACGACACGGCGGCCGCATTAAAGTTTACCATGCTTGCTAGTTCCCGTGATGATTTCCGCGAGAAAAGCAGGGTCTAACGCGGCTGCCATCCTTTTTCTGCCTATACTTTCTTTGCTCGGATGTTGCTTCACCAAACTCAAGGCGATGCGCCGTAGCGCCGCAAAATTCTCCCCGGCTTTGCGGTGGTTGATGGTGCTCGCGTCTTCTCCAAAATTGACGTCCAACTGCCAATGTAAGTTGTTTTCAATGCCCCAATGGCCGCGTATCACCTTGCCATATTTGCGGGCGCTCATTTTTTTGCTGCCGATAAAATACTTCACCGTTGTCGTGGTCTCCCCGTCGATCGTCTTGTCCGTGCGGCACATGCCAACCGTGGTGAGCTTCTCCCATTGGTCGCGGTCGCGAATACCTTCCGCGTTATGGATCACCGTATAGTGGCGTTCCTCCTGTCGGCCATGCCCAGATTCTACTTTGGTGTATTCCTCCACGACCTCCGATGGCAGTAAACCGTCGACTGCTTTTTCCACCGTGGCTTGAATGTCCTCCAACAAATGTTTTTGGTTGGCCTTCACGTTCAAGACGTAGTCGCCGCCGCGTTCAACGATTTTCTTGGCAATCGCCTTTTGGCAACCCATGGCGTCAATGGTCACCAATGCACCGTGCAGATCCAGGAGTTCCAAGAGCTTCGGAATTGCCGTGATTTCATTGGATTTTGCGTCCGTCATCACTTGGCCGAGAATCACATGCTGCTCGGTCGCCCAGGCGTTCACACAATGCAGCATTCCCAAACCTTTGCCCGGATTCGCGGAATGACGCAAGGCTTTGCCATCAATGGCAATGTGCTTCAGTCCAACCAGATCAGATATTTCTTTGATCCAGCCAATGAAGCTCGCTTGGAAGGCCTTGGGGTCGAGCAAGTTGAAGATGCGTTCAAAGGTATCATGAGACGGAATGCCATTGGGCAACGTCAAAAAGCGTCTGAACCACGTCTGCCGCTTTTGCGCGAACAAGGCGATTTCGCGCCACCCATTGCAATTGGCGATCACGCCGCAGATGGCCATGACGAGGATGTCTCCCAGACCATGCTTCGTTCGCCCAGTGACCCGCGGATCCCACAGCTTGCGAAAGTGCTTCTTGATCGATCCCACGCTGGTAGCGGCCATACGGTTCTCCTTGTTCCGGGCGAGTGTCGGGAGAATCGTAGACCTGTACACTTGACCAAATCAAGGCCATCCCTATAATTTCGGTGGAATTTGACGCGGCCGCCGTGGTCCGTTTACCGAATTCCTGGTGTAATCAACATGCCGCAACCGGATGACATTTCGGCAACCATGCGGCTGAAATGCGATCGGAGCGGGGTAAGGGACACTTATTGCCAATGGGATTGTATCCGGACGTGGCTGACGTTGTTGATGTCGACGGTCTTGCTGGCAATGCTCACGGCCTCGATCATGCAGCCGACGCACAAGTTCCGGGCCTTGCGCAAACTGGGAAGGGCTGGTTAATGTCGTGCTAGCGTACACTAAAGTTTTATTGCCAAAGGGACTTACGTCCTTACCCGCGTTATTATCGTGACTTTTTTGCGGCGTTGTCGCCGTAACCTGTTTTTGCGATAAGGCTTTAGCTGTAGCTCCACTGCCGAGCAATGGTGCTACGTCTTTGACGGGAAAGCGTTTATCTTTGAAGCAAATACCATGCATATACATCCACGATTACGCTGCAATTGCCCTATACGGGAGGGTCCTATTTTGGTCTAATTGGGGCTAACGGGGCAGGTGTTCTGCACCACCATTCTCTCCCATGGAGGCATGAGCTGTGCGCATTTTTCTTGCCACCTTCGTTGCCTTACTTTTCTGGACTGCCGACATGAGGGCCGTGCGAATCGACTTTAAAGCACTCCGAAATGCGATCGAGTTGCCAAGTGTCGATGTGACACATGGCTTCACTTTGTCCCATGGTTTCGCATTTGTCGAAACAGACATCGCTGCGGAAATCGCAAAGCGCGAAAAGAACTTAACTAAGACTGCTTCCGACGCTGACACACTAATGGAGATCAGTGGATACCAACTCGCATCAGGTAATCCGAATGTTGCCCAAAAAACGATCCAAAATGCCATTATCCATTTCGACCACCAGCTCAATGTTAATCCCCGAGATACCAAGGCTTGGATTGGCAAGGGCAATGCGTGTCGGAAACTGGAACTTTTCGATGAAGCGGATAAGTGCTATAACAAAGCTATCGAAATTGCCCCAGACGACGGCATTGTTTGGACAGCCTTCGGAGTTTATTATGAAGCGCGGGCTATACAATCGTTATTATGTAATGCCAGGAACAAATCTGACCCGCAACCGCCACTAGACGCAATGGAGCGGCTGGTTTCGGAAGGCAAAGTACTGAAGGATAACGCGGAAAAAGCAGAGATTTTCTTGGCAGCAGCGCTGTCTTGCCATGATAAGGCAGTTCGGCTATCGCCTAATGAAGCAAAAGTCTACTATGCTAGGGCATGTTCCAGGAGCACACTAAGTACATGGGGCACGTGGATTCGAAGGGTTTTGCATGGAGAAACACAGCCCCCCACTTTGATTTCAAATGAGGTACTAAGCGACCTCCTGCATGCTGCCCAACTTGACCCTAGTTATGTCCAACTAAGTGGCATCGCAGTTTCCGCAGCAGAGGATGTCAGTCAGCGCATCAACAAGCAGGGTACCACTGCGATGTCTGTAGCGGCCGATCTTATGCACGAAACTCCGGGCGATGCGCAGGAACTGATTCCTCGCTTGATGAAACGACTTGAGGATGCCGCTCGATGCTCGGACGCCACTCGAGCGTCCGATGCTTCTGGTATTCTCGGCTACCTGTTTTTTATGAAAGGCGACCGAGCCAATGCCATGATACATTACGCTCGGGCGGTGGAACTCGACCCCACGCGAGACGTCGCATGGGATATGCTAACTGCCATTGCTGCATCAGGGCGAGACAAGGATTCATACGTTCGCGTTTGCGAGAAACGAATTTCAGTTCACGCAACGGCGCGTGCGTATTATCTCCTCGGTAAAGCGTATGCGGGAGTTGGTCAAATCGATAGTGCTGAGACTGCAATGCGCACTGGGGCAAAACTTGCTCCACAGGACTACAACACCGCTATGGGCGTTGCCGTTTTGCTGCTGAAGCGGGCCGACACCCCGGAGGTTCTGACGGCGGCACGTGACCAATATGAAAAGGCGGTCAAATTGCTGAAGACCGAGGTCGCCACATCGCATCAGCGGGCGGAGATGCTAGTTGTTGGGGGGGTATTGGCTGCCAACTTTGGCGACATAGAACGGGCGGCGCAACTTGTTCGGGAGGCGGTGGAGCTTGATCGCAACATGTATACGCTGAACATTATGACATTATTGACAAATCGCTGATTGCCTGAGCCAATGACCATACGGAGCATCACGGAGTGTTGCGAATTTCGCTCGCGGGACCGCTGTCGTCACGCGAATCTTGGCAAGCAGTGACACAGCAAGTCAACCGCACATTCAAACGGGGCCATTATTGCGCTGGCGTGTGAGCTCGCGGGAGGAACATTTTTTCGCCGCAAACACACTCTGCACCAGGTGAAGGGTGTTTGCGGCGAAAAAATGTTCAGGTCAAGATGGCCCGGTCCACTAGCGCAAGAGTGGTACTGTTTCAAAGTGCGATCAACACACAGCATTGAAGTTGCACAATAAACCAATAACGGCAGACAGGCACGGCGGCCGCATTAAAGTTTACCATGCTTGCTAGTTCCCGTGATGATTTCCGCGAGAAAAGCAGGGTCTAACGCGGCTGCCATCCTTTTTCTGCCTATACTTTCTTTGCTCGGATGTTGCTTCACCAAACTCAAGGCGATGCGCCGTAGCGCCGCAAAATTCTCCCCGGCTTTGCGGTGGTTGATGGTGCTCGCGTCTTCTCCAAAATTGACGTCCAACTGCCAATGTAAGTTGTTTTCAATGCCCCAATGGCCGCGTATCACCTTGCCATATTTGCGGGCGCTCATTTTTTTGCTGCCGATAAAATACTTCACCGTTGTCGTGGTCTCCCCGTCGATCGTCTTGTCCGTGCGGCACATGCCAACCGTGGTGAGCTTCTCCCATTGGTCGCGGTCGCGAATACCTTCCGCGTTATGGATCACCGTATAGTGGCGTTCCTCCTGTCGGCCATGCCCAGATTCTACTTTGGTGTATTCCTCCACGACCTCCGATGGCAGTAAACCGTCCACTGCCTTTTCCACCGTCGCTTGAATGTCCTCCAACAAATGCTTTTGGTTGGCCTTCACGTTCAATACGTAATCGCCGCCGCGTTCTACAATTTTCTTGGCTATCGCCTTTTGACACCCCATGGCGTCAATGGTCACCAACGCACCGTGCAGATCCAGCAGTTCCAAAAGCTTCGGAATTGCCGTGATTTCATTGGATTTTGCGTCCGTCATCACTTGGCCGAGAATCACATGCTGCTCGGTCGCCCAGGCGTTCACACAATGCAGCATTCCCAAACCTTTGCCCGGATTCGCGGAATGACGCAAGGCTTTGCCATCAATGGCAATGTGCTTCAGTCCAACCAGATCAGATATTTCTTTGATCCAGCCAATGAAGCTCGCTTGGAAGGCCTTGGGGTCGAGCAAGTTGAAGATGCGTTCAAAGGTATCATGAGACGGAATGCCGTTGGGCAACGTCAAAAAGCGTCTGAACCACGTCTGCCGCTTTTGCGCGAATAAGGCGATTTCGCGCCACCCATTGCAATTGGCAATCACGCCGCAAATGGCCATGACGAGGATGTCACCCAAACGATGCTTCGTTCGCCCAGTGACCCGCGGATCCCACAGCTTGCGAAAGTGCTTCTTGATCGATCCCACGCTGGTAGCGGCCATACGGTTCTCCTTGTTCCCGTGCTCCTTGTTCCGGGCGACTGTCGGAAGAATCGTAGACCTGTACACTTGACCAAATCAAGGGCCTCCCTATAATTTCGGTGGAATTTAACGCGGCCGCCGTGGTACAATGACGCCGCCGATGGTTACAGCTTGTATGTCATGCAGGCCCCCAACACGTCGTTTCAGCTCGCCAGCGCGAATGTCAAGTCGATAACGCTCGTCCCAGGCGCCGAGGCTGTTGAAGTCATGAAACTTGACGGCACCTATTGGGACTTTGACGGCACCACGTGGACGTTCCTGGCTGGCCCACGGCTGGTGGTTACCACCCCCGCTACCGCGGCAGCGGGTCAGCCGGTTCCGGTCACTGTATCCATCCTGGATGCGCAGAACAACCTTGTAACCGGCTACACCGGCGCCGTCCACTTCAGCAGCACAGATAGCGGCGCGACATTGCCGATGGATTATACCTTCACGGCCGCGGACGCTGGCACGCACACGTTTTCCGTGGCGTTCACCGCAGTGGGCACGGAATCTGTCAATGTGGTAGACCTCGCTGATCCGTCGTTGTCAGGGCAGACCTGGGCGACCACTGATGTCTCAATCCCGACGCCGGCAAGCGCGCCTTGCAGTATTATTCTAGGCCCTGATGGCAACCTTTGGTTTACGCAACAGAATGCGGCCGACATCGGCAGAATCACACCTAGCGGTGTGGTTACCGAGTATCCTATCCCCAGCGGGAACTTCGCCGCTTCGCTGACAGTCGATGCCAATGGCACGATCTGGTTCACGGAGGCCGCTAGCAACAATATCGGGGAGATTACGTTTGCCGCTGGAGGCGGCGCTCCCGTCATTCAGGAGTTCCCGTTCGCCAATTCCGCAACGACCTTAAACATTACGTGGGGCATCGCCACAACGCCGGATGGGAATGTATGGTTCGCCAACAGTAATTTAATTGGTGAGATGTCGCCCTCCGGTGCGGTACTGAACGAGTTCCAGACTCCGGCGGGGTTTGCCCGATATAGCCTGATCGTAGGACCTGACGGCAACTTGTGGTTTGCCGATTTCGACGAAGCCAACATAGGGAAGGTGAACTTGAATGCCGCAACGGGGCCTGTGGGCATGGTCACCGAGTATCCCCTGCCGCCCGGTTCATCTCCACTATATCTCGTTAACGGCCCGGACGGTGCGATGTGGTTCGTGGAAGATACGCCGCTCAGCTTGAATCGGATCACCATAAGCGGCACTATTAGCCAAATCGGCAGCTTTCAGGACGATAATGCCGGCGGGTTTGTCCTCGGCCCGGACGGCAACTTTTGGGCGACGGATGAGAAGCTTAGTCTTGTTGATAGGATCACTCCGTCGGGACAAATTACATCCTACCCGACTCCAACCCCGAACGGCGATCCTGAATGCATAACGGTAGGCCCCAACAACGATCTCTGGTACACGGAAGGAAGTGGCAACAAAATTGCCAACATCACGCTAACAAGTCCCGGGCAGATCCAGGTGACTAACAACCCCTTCCCGCTGGCGACTTGGACGACCACCGAAGATTTGATCCCGACGCCCGCAAGCGCTCCTTGCAGTATTGTTCTAAGCCCTGATGGCAACCTTTGGTTTACGCAACTCAATGCGGCCGACATCGGCAGAATCACACCTAGCGGTGTGGTTACCGAGTATCCTATCCCCAGCGGAAACTTCGCTGCCGCGCTGACCGTTGGCGCAAATGGCACGATTTGGTTCACGGAGGACGCTGGTAACTACATAGGCCAGATTACGGTTGCAACGGCAGGCGGCGCTCCCGTCATTCAGGAGTTCCCGTTCGCCAATTCTGCAACGACCTCAAACATTACGTGGGGCATCGCCGCAACGCCGGATGGGAATGTATGGTTCGCCAACAGTAATTTCATTGGTGAGATGTCGCCCTCCGGTGCGGTGCTGAACGAGTTCCAGACTTCGGCGGGGTTTGCCCGATATAGCCTGATCGTAGGACCTGACGGCAACTTGTGGTTTGCCGATTTCGACGAAGCCAAGATAGGGAAGGTGAACTTGAATGCCGCAACGGGGTCTGTGGGCATGGTCACCGAGTATCCCCTGCCGCCCGGTTCATCTCCACTATATCTCGTTAACGGCCCGGATGGTGCGATTTGGTTTGTAGAAAATACGCCGTTGAGCTTAAATCGGATCACCACAAGCGGCACCATCAGCCAAATCGCCAGCTTCCAGGACGATAACGCCGGCGGGTTAGTCCTGGGGCCGGACGGCAACTTTTGGGCGACGGATGAGAATCTTAGTCAAGTTGACAGGATCACTCCGTCGGGACAGATTACATCCTATCCGACTCCAACCCCGAATGGCGATCCCTACTGCATAACGGTAGGCCCCAACAACGACCTGTGGTACACGGAAGCAAGTGGCAACAAAATTGCCCACCTTACATTGACGAGTGGCAGTCAGAGCCAGGCGACTAACCAAGTCCCGACCCCATGGTCTCCTTGCACGATTATTCTGGGCCCTGATGGCAACCTTTGGTTCACGGAACTTGATGCGGCCGATATCGGGATGATGACTCCCAGTGGTGTGGTCACCGAACACCCTATCCCTAGCGGCAATACTGCAGCCGCGCTCACTGTCGGTCCCGACAACTCCAACACTATTTGGTTCACAGAGGCCTCTGGGAACAACATAGGCGAGATCACTATTGCCTCTGGTGGCGGCGCTCCCCAAATTCAGGAGTTTCCTTTCGCCAACAATGCAACAGCGCCGAACATTACGTGGGGTATCACGCAAGGGCCAGACGGGGACATTTGGTTTGCCAACAGCAATTTCATTGGCCAAATGTCCCCTAGCGGCACAATGGTAAACGAGTTTACCACTCCGCCAGGGTATGATCGATTTAGCTTGATTGTTGGGCCTGACCAGGATTTGTGGTTCGCCGATTACAGCGAAGCAAAGATTGGGACAATGAATCTCAATGCCGCCGTCGGAACCATCGGCACGGTGACGGAGTATGCCTTGCCTGCCGGCCAAGTTTCTCCAACATTCTTGGTCAACGGCGCGGACGGTGCGCTTTGGTTCGCGGATGATACGCCGTTGAGCTTGAATCGCATCACCACAAGCGGCGTCATCACCCAAATCGCTAGCTTTCAGGAGGGCAGTGCCGGCGGCTTGGTCGTCGGACCGGACGGCAATTTTTGGTTGACCGATGGGAACCTTGACCTTATCGACCGAATCACGCCTACCGGACAGATCACATCCTACCCGACTCCCACGCCAAGCAGCCTTCCGAGGGGCATTACCGTGGGCCCCAATAACGACATTTGGTACACGGAAGCAGACGGCAACAATATAGCCGAAATGACGTTGACCACTCCCGGCGTAACCAGCGTCACAGTGATGCCGACGCCGTCTCCTCTTTTGGCGTCGTCAGCCCGTCGTCCTCCGTAACGGTGGGCGATTCCTTGCCGATAACCGTCACCGCCTACGACGCCTACGGCAACGTGGTGACGAATTACGGCGGCACCGTCAACCTCCAGGGCACCGATCCGCTCAACATGAATTACACCTTCAAACCTGGCCCGAGCGGTGACGACGGCTCGCATAGCTTCTTTATTCCGTTCGACGTCATAGGTGGCCAAAGTGTGACCGCCACGGACACAAACAACAGTTCGCTGACGGGCGGCAGCAGCTTCGTGGTCGCCCCTGAGCCGGTCGATCTGACGCAGGGGGCGACTCACTTTGCCGTCAGCGCCAATCCCAACACCGCACTGGCAACCCGATTTCGGTCACCGTCGTGGCCCTGGACCAATTTGGCAACACGGCCATCGCCTACACCGGCACCGTCCATTTCACCAGCACGGACCTGGCCAGTATCTTGCCGGCCGATAGCACCTTGACCGACGGCACCGGCACCTTCACCGCCACACTCAAAACACCTGGCTTGGAGACATTAACCGCCACCGATACCGTCGTTAGCTTGCTGACAGGCACTAGCAACACGGTAGCGGTCAGCGGTGCTGCGACCCATTTCGCGGTCAGCGCACCGGTGGCCGTCAAGGCGGGCACTTTATTCACGTTCTTGGTGACGGCCTTGGACTCCGCGGGCAACATCGCGACCGGCTACACCGGCACTGTCCATATCAGTAGCAGTGACCACCTCGCAATCCTTCTGGGTGACACGACCTTGACAGCCGGTTTTGGCACCTTCGCGGCTAGCATACAGACGCCTGGCTCCCAAACCCTTACGGCCACGGATACGCTGACGGCGAGCATCGCTGGCACTACGACCCTGACTGTGACCTCCAATCCAGCGACGCATTTCACCATCTTTGCCCCTACTAGCACCGTGGCCGGCAGCCCTACTCTTTACGAGGTGACGGCCCTAGATTCGCTCGGGAACATCGCTTTGGGTTATAATGGCACTGTCCATTTCGCAAGCTCCGACACTCAAGCGTTCGTCCCCGCCGACGCGACCTTGACCGGCGGCATCGGCTATTTCGCCGCGGTCCTGCGGACCGCGGGCAGCGATACATTGACCGCCGTGGACAGTGGCAACTCAGCCATTACGGGTAGCGCAACCATTGCCGTCTCCGCAGCCAGTGCGAGCCATTTTGCCGTGTCGGCGCCTGCATACGCCGTGACGGGCACGCCGTTCCTTGTCACCGTGACGGCCGAGGATGCCTTTGGCAATACCGCGGCCGATTACCGTGGAACCGTGCAGATCGGCAGTAGCGACACGGCCGCCGCCATTCCCCCCAACAGCACCTTGATGGCCGGGGTCGGCGTCTTCACCGTCACATTGAAGTCGCCCGGCTCCCAAACGATCACAGCCACCGACACCACGGCCAGCAGTCTCACCGGCACCAGCAATGGCATCGTTAGCCGGGGTCTCACGGTCGCTAGTCTGACGCCCACATCCACCGGCTTCGTCGCCACATTCGACAAGCCCTTCAATCCCACTTTGCTCGATCTCTACGACGCCAGCATCGGCGGCGGCATCGACGACGTGCTGCTGACCGGGCCCAACGCCCCGCAGATTTCTTTCCACGGCTCGCTGATCATCAGTCCCAACGATCAGACGATCACCTTCGTCAAAACCAGCAACTTCACCGGACCGAACTTCAATCCCAGCACCGGCGTGCTGGCAGCGGGGACCTACACCGTCACCTTCCGCAGCGGCTCCACCGGTTTCGTCGACAGCTTCAATGGACCGCTCGACGGCGCCGACAACGGCAACCCGGCCGGCAGCAATTATGTGGCTACTTTTGTGGTATCCGCGCCGCCAGTGGTCGTCGGCATTCCCGCCTTCGCACGCGGGCCGGACAGTGTCGATGCGATCAATCTGCCCAACAGCGCGACCACCGGCATTCCGCTCAATCTCAGCGTTGGCAGCGGCGTGACCAGCGGCACTTTTACGCTCACTTACAACGCCGCATTGCTGAGCATCTCCGGGGCCGCCGTCAACACCTCCTTGCCGGGCGCATCGCTGTCGCTCGACGCGGCCTCCACGCCGGGCACCGCCATTCTGGACTTCACCAGCCCGACCGCGCTAACCGCCTCCACGGCGCCTGTTCGGTTGGGCGGATTGGTTGCGACGGTTCCGAACTCGGCGGCGTCGCTTTACAAATCCAAGGCGCTCCTGCACTGGAGCAGCGTGACGCTCAACGGCGGCGCCATTGCCGCGGTGGGCGATGACTCCGTGGAAGTCGTGGCCTACTTCGGCGATGCGTCGGGGTCGGCGAACGGCAGCTTGAGCGGCGGCGACGCGTCGGACATCTCGGCGGTGGCAACCGGCATGAGCACCAATTCCGCCCTGGGCACACTGGCCGGGTTCTCGGCGTTTCCGTTAGCCGACCCCGTCATCATCGCCGATCTGAACAACGACGGCCTGGTGGACGCCTCCGACGTGACGCTGCTCAACTCGGTGCTGGCAGGCACTTCGCGTCCACAAATACCCACGATTCCGACGAATGTGCCAATAACTGCCTACGGCCCCGATCCAGCCCTGAGCCTGCCCACCAATTTGCCGGCAACTCCCGGCGCTAAGGTTATCGTTCCAGTGAACATCGACACGGCCCATCCGTTCGGCAGCACCGGCGCGGTGGAAGCCATTTTGGCGCTGCAATACAATCCACAAGTTTTGACAGTGTCGCCCGCCGACGTGCAGTTGGGTTCATTGACCGCGGGTTGGCAATTGACGACCATGGTCAACCCGCAAACGGGCGAGATCGGCATCGACATTTTCAGCACGTCGCCAATCCAGACAACAGCGGGTGGCAGCCTGGTGACAATAACAGTGGGCAGTGGGCAGTGGGCAGTGGGCAGTAGTGCGGAGTCGGCGGTTGGCCTGTCGCCGATATGGTTGGTGAATCAGGTCGATCCAACGGGCCACCGCGTTTTCACGACCACGGTGGCGGACAGCCAGGGGGCGTTTGTTCTGCATTTCAATAGTGGGCAGGCGGCGGAAAAAAGTGGGCAGTGGGCAGTGGACAGTGGGCAGTTAGAAAATAGTGGGCAGTGTGCAATAGGCAGTGGGCAGTTGACCCAGAACAAGACGACATTGGCACTTGGCGAAACCGCTTCGGATATGCAATTCACAGCCCAAAGCCCACTTCTCACTGCCCACTATTTAGACTTGGTTCTTCAGGAGATGGCTTTCGAACAGCCGGCTCCGCTGCTGACCACGGAGCTTGACGACGAGGTGTTGGCTGACACCCATGCTCTGACCGGGCTGATCCAGGCAAATGGCGTTACCCAGACGGATTGGACAGCGGACCATGACCTGGCCTACCTGCGGCAGTCATCCAAACTCGCCGCGTGGGCGTTAGGGATCGATGGGTTTGACGGCCAGGGCGATGATGAGACTGATTGATCGCGGCCTCGCTCGGATTGCCGAACGAACACGCGCGAGGCAAATCTGATCGAGCGCACGCAGCAAGTCCGTCAAAAGTCCGGCTTCGACGATGCGGCCCTGGATCACGGTCGATCGGTTTCAGCAGGCGCTTGAGAAAGAGAACTCGAATCCTCCTTGACCAACCGAACATTTGCAGCATCACCGCGAATGGGGCACAGGGGCCCCAGAGCTTTCCGCACACGCTCAAGGTAGGCGGCATATTTCTTCCAACGGCCGACGGCGTTGTTATAAATCGGCCGGCGCACTTGCACGGCGCTGAGCGTTTGCACCGGCCGTGGGTTTTTGTGGAACGCCAAACAGCGATCTTCCCACTGCAGACCGCAGAAAGCGACCAACTCACGGCTGGTGGCTTCCTGGTTGGCCACCAGGTTTTCGTAATGAATGTCGAGCAGTCGCAAGGGCAGGACATTGCGCCAATGGGTCATGAGCCGCTGGTATTCACGGTAGTACAGACCCAGGTCCTCCAGTGACGAAGCATAGTTGACTTCCTTGAAATCCTGGAAATAACAAGAAAGGCAAACGTCCAGCGGGTCGCGCCGGCAATGGATGACGCGGGCACGGGGAAACAACAGGGCGATCACGCCGAGATACAAGAAATTGTGCGGCACTTTGTCGACGACCCGGATGGTTTGCGAATTGGTGAACTTCGCGAGAGATCCCAGGTATTTTTCCGCGATGGTCTTCAAATCCTGGTCAGGCATGTCGCACAAGGACCCAAGATCGCCGCCGAGATCTCGCTTGTGGGAATGAGAGGACAACAACTGCCAAAGATCGCGCAGTTCGCCGGCGCCGACAACCTGCGAATGGCTGGCCAGAATTTGCTCCACCAGCGTGGTTCCCGACCGCGGCATGCCGATCACGAAGATTGGCAGCTTCGCTGTCGCTTCCCGACACGCGAACGCCGCTGAAGAGTTTTTCGTCGAAATTGTCAATGAGGCCGTCAATCACTTTGCAGTGTGCCGTGGGGTCGAACGCTCGGCCGGTTTGGTGCAACCACTCGAGCTTCAGTGTATTGGCCAGACGGTAGTGGGCGAAAGCGGCATCGCCATTTCCCTGTGTGTCAAGCACGTGGGCCAGGGCCCGATACAGTGCCGCACGCTCCAAAACATTCAGATGCTGGTTTTGCAGCAACGTCTGCACGTGGACAAACTCTTGCTCGGTAATATGCCCCAGGCCCTGAGCGGCGAAATGGCCCAGGTTTTGCCAAACGTATGCGTTATTCGGATTGGTTTGCACCGCCAGGCGCAACTGGGTCACCGCGTCCTCGAAACGCCCGAACTTGGCATAGGCGTCGGCCAGGTCACAGCGCGCTTCCGCAAAGTCTGGGCGACCAAGGAGCGCGCGTTCGAAACAGGTCATGGCTTCGCCAAGTCGGCCCTGCTCAATCACGGCCAGGCCCAGATTCCGATTTACTTGCGCCAGGTCGGGTTGGAGCTTCAGAGCCGTCCTGAATTGCTGTTCAGCTTCGTCGAAACGCCGCAGCTCCAGGAGGGCAAGGCCAACATGGTTGCTGGCTTCGGCATTGTCGCCCCGAAGGCGCAGCGCCTGCCGGCCGTAGGCAAGCGCTTCCTCAAAGCGACCCAACCCACTGAGCGCGAAGCAGAGGTTGTTGTAGGCCTCGGGATTATCTGGCCGCAGATGCACCGCATTTTGAAAGCACTCCACGGCCTGCGCCAATTGGCCGGCATAGGAGTAAAAAACACCGAGGTCGTTGTAGGCCACGGCGTTGGCCGGGTCGGCTTCGACAGCCTTGCGCATCCAGGCGATGGCCCCCTCTAACTGACCCAAGCGATGGGCGATGCAGCCCAGCAGCTTTAGAACCTCGCACTGGGGTAGGTTTAAGCCCAGCGCCTGACGGCAAAGTTGCTCGGCGTGTTCCAGGTCGCCGCGGCGGAAGGATTCCCACGCCTGGGACAAGTGCATGGGGGAGAGCGGAATTGGATTCATCGCAGTGTTGCCAGCTCGGGGAGGCTTGCTCGAAAAACGCACTGCGTCCGCGCAGCATGGCAGTTGCGGCAGGGAATTCCCCCGGCAATCGCGAAAATCGTTCCGTCGTGAAAGCAGCACCCACTAGATTGATACTAGCGTTGGCCTGCCCTTGGACAAGGCGGTTGGCAAGATCGGCATGGCGGAGATCGAAAAACAGGGGACAGGCCGCGGGCACAGACGCCGAGTGTCCCGGTGGACTACTGCAACCCCAACTTGACGACTTTGAGCTGCCTTTGTCCGCCGCCCATCCCCTCGACTTTTAGAGCCTGTCCGATAAGGGGTCAGGCACCGTTGCCGGAACGGCCCGAAGGGTGCTTCGCACAACGGTGCCTGACCCCTTTTCGGACAGACTTTTAGAGCACGTCAACCAGCTTGTGCAATTCGTCCTTGCCAAGCTGCGCCAGCAAGTCCTTGACCGTCTGGACCGTCGCAGTGACTGACACTGCCTGACGTGCGGCCGGCACAGGCTTCGGCGCTGGTGCAACGGCGACGGGCGCTGCCGGTGCGGGAGTCGGCTTGCCGTTCAATTCGCCGTTCTTCTTCATCAGCGTTTTGTAGTTGGACACATCTGATGGCTTGATCAGGCTGCCGAACTTCTTGGTGGCAATCTTGGAAAGCGGCTTCGGCTTGCCCTCTGGGTTCTCCCGCAGTAACGCTCGAATCACATCTGCCTTCGTCATAGTAGGTCTCTCAAAGATAATGGTTAGTTGGAAGTGCTTCTCTGGCGCTGCCGATGAGTCACCAAGCTGGTCGATGGATTTGCACTTTTTCCTATGAACCTAGTATAGTGGGCAAATGGGGTAATTCAATAGAAATGTACAAGACTCTATTTTTTCCCCAATAACCATGACCGTGCCCGAGCTTTCCACCTTCGACTCCATGAATGCCGGTCAACCTCCGTGGGACATCGGCAGGTCATCGACAGTGGGCTAATCCACCACGATAAAATCGACGGGGCTGTTGTCATCAGGCTGACCGTTGTAATTGACCGTGATTTCCTCACCCTGCTCAATGCGTCTGATGGCTACGAACTCCACCACATCCGGAGTTTCCAGTCGAAACACGGCGTTAGGCTTGTAGGAGTGATTGTAAAGCGAGCCATAGCCGAGAGCCAGGGCCACATAATCATGTCCTTCCTGCTCGCCCCAAGCATAAACGTACCAAGAAATGCGACAGGGTTGCGAAGGCGATTTCGATTCATCGGGGACCTGGTCCTTGGGAATGAGTATGACGGGCACGCGCTCGATCAAAGTACCCTGCCCTATCACGTGTCGTGCAAACACGCCTCTTTCCGCACGCCCTTCACGTCTTACTTCCACCAGGTGCGACTGTGTGAATCGGTCCATTTTACCTCCTGTCGCATCACCGCGCACAAAAAAAGACTGCAACGCGTCGCCCAATCACGTTGCAGCCTAGTACCCGCCGAAGCGGGACTTGCTTCCTTTTACCCTGTGCGGCGGCACATTTCAACCACTTTTTTTATTTTTTCTGGTCATGGTATCGCCCTCCGACGCCAATGGCTTCTCGGCCTATCTGGTGACAATGCCGAAAACGGCGGGCGGACGTATCTTGACACAGATCACGAACACAACCCTTTGGAAATCGACATGCTGGACATTGCTCTGGACTCCGTCATCCCCGTGTTCTTCGTGATCGCAATGGGTTGCCTTGCCGGCTGGACGCGCAAAATCGACAATCAGAACGTCGCGGGATTGAATGCCCTGGTCATGGACTTCGCCCTTCCGGCAGCCTTGTTCGTCGCGATCATCAGGACGCCCCGGTCCTTGCTGTTGGAACAGGGCCAACTCATGATTGTCCTCGCGGTGTCGATGCTGGCGATCTACGGCCTGCAATTCTTTCTCCAGAAGAGCATTTTCAAGCTCAATTCGAGTCAGGCCGCGGTCGAAGCGCTGACAACGGCATTGCCCAATTTCTCCTCCGTGGGCTTGCCCTTGATCCGTTCGGTGTTTGGCGCGGAGAACACCGTGTCCGTCGGCATCTCGATCGCGGTGGGTTCGATCGTGATGTCGCCGCTCACCCTTGTCATCCTGGAAGCCCGCCACAACGCTGGAAAAGACGTTTCGGCTCTCCGCCGGCTCATGCGTGCCATCGGCAAATCGTTTCTGAAGCCGGTCGTGATCGCCCCCATTATCGGGATGGTCCTCACACTGTGCGACGTTGAGGTGCCGCGTCTGCTTGATACCTCGCTGACGTTGATTGGCGTCTGTGCCGGCGGCGTAGCATTGTTCTTGACGGGTTTGATCCTGTCCTCCCAGACGTTCAAGCTGAACGGCAATGTCGCATTAGCGGCGCTACTGAAAAACGTCGTTCACCCTCTGCTTGCAGCTGGCCTGGTGACGGCTCTGGCTGTCTCCCCGTTAATCGGTCGCGAGGCTATCATTCTCAGTGCAGTGCCGTCGGGCTTCTTCGGCATCCTGTTCGGTCTTCGCTACGGAGTCGTGTCTCAGGATGCCGGGTCGACATTGATCGCGTCAACGCTCCTGAGCGCTGCCACCATTCCGGCAGCCATTCTACTTACAGTAGGATTGCATTAGATAGGATTTTCCTGACTCCTGCGAGTCCGCGTCCTCCAGCGGACTTCCAAGACCCGAGCGGCCGCCTGGGTCGGATTGCGGCAGGTGAGGCATATCGTCTTCCTGGGCATCCTGACCAATCATGGGCATCAACCACTGCGCAACGTCTTGGAAATCAGCCGGCGCGGTGTCGGTGTTGTCCTCGCTGAGGAGCGGGTCGTTTGTTGCCAGCAACCAATCGTTCATGGCCAGGTCCGCATAGCATTGAATGGAAAGCGCGGAGCGGTTGGCGCTGAGTGGCACGCCAGCGACAGTGCCGGGGATTGAATCTAAACCGGCTAATAGCTGCAGCTTGCTGTTCGGCGCCCATCGGTCAATTTCCGGTACCCACGGGTCCATCGACGCTGCCGCCGTGTGCAGCACAAAGGCGCCTTGCACGTCCTCGACTTGAGTGCGGAAGAGCCGGGATCCAGTCGGATCGACCTGGCTCACGAGTTCGATGAACGCCGGCCCCGTGGGAGCCGTGTCGCGAACGTGCAGCGCTATGGTCACCAGACTGCCGGCGGCGGTGGTGGCGATGGGAGTGTTGCTGAACAGCTCGATGCCGATTTCGCCAGTCACCGGATTAACCGCTGCCGTCAATTGCCAACCGCTGCTCCCGCCAGGCAACGAGCCAAGCTGAACGTCTGCCGGCGTCACGGTGAACACGCGCGAGTCGTAACGGAGGGCCAAAGAGGCCTCCATCATGCCGGTGCTGCCTTCGGGCCGTGCTGTGTCGATGTTTATAGGGACCGTCAGGGTGGCGCCTGGGACGGCCAGGGGATCGTCGGGCAAGCTCAAAAGCGGATCGGGGCCCGCGGGGGGGATCGACAGGCCGTTGGGAATGGTCTGGGCCTGAGGCACGGTGATGCCGGCCACGACGCGGTTCATCAATGTGACGTCGGTCGAGGTGACCTCGCCGGTGCCGTTGATGTCGCCAAGGATGGTCGGGTCGAGGCAAGGAAAGGCGGCGAAGCCTGTGTCGATGGCGGTGGCGACACGCGACATCAAGGTGGCGTCCAGAGGACTGTAGTTGCCGACACCGGAAACGTCGCCCAGGTAGGCCGCCACTTGAACCGCGTCGCTGGCCATGGCCGCGATCAGGCCGCCGTTGACTTGCACGCCGCTGAAGTGGAGCAATGCCTTGGTGCCGTACACCGACACGGCCGAAAGAGGCACGTCCGCGGTCAAGCCGCCAAGGATGACGGCGGGCGCGGCCAGGGGTGTCGGGCTGGAGAAATCGATCACGGCGTTGCCCGGCGTCGAGATCGGCTCGAGTGTCAACGATGCGCCCTCGAGGGATGAATTGGCGACTGCTCCTGTGATCTGCAGCAACGCGGAGTTGTACTGGAGCGTGAAAACGGCCGAAGTGACGCCCGAGCCGCTGCTGAGAGCAAGGGGGATGCCGTCGCTGCTCGAATTGGGCACGTTGACGGCGGCGCTGCTGGGGCCACGGGCGAAATCGGGAATGCCCGCGACCACTGCTGAGCTGCCGTTGACAACGAAAGCGCAAACATAGTTGCTGCCGGGCGTGCCATTGTTTTCGCCGTCGAGCAGCAGGTCGGCACTGGACGCGCCGGGCTGTGTGAAGCCGCTGGTGCCGCTGACGAGAGTGGCGACGTATACGCCGGCCGCCAGCAAGCCGTTGGAAGGGTTGAAATTGGCGCTGCTGACGGTGTTGGTTTTGACAAACGTAATCGTCGTGTCGGTGGGATCGATCAGCAGCGATCCACGCACGGCGCCTGTCGGGCCTTCCAGGGTCACGGAGGCTGGTCCGTTGTTGACAATGGCCGAGTCGTAAAGATGGAGCTGGGCCGGATTGATGGGTTTGCTGAAGGTCGCGGTGAAACCGCTGGGCGTGGGAGTGAATGCCGTGACGATCAAACCGCGCACGGGCACCGGGCCGCTGGAGCCGATGATGGGTTGGGCAAGGTCCATGACGGTCAACGATTGGTTTCCCGGAGTATTCCAGGTCGTGCTGAAGACGCCTACTCCCGCAGTCAACGTGGCATTTGGCGGCAGCAGCGCTGCGGCGTCGCTGGCCTGAAAATGCACGGTGCCGGAATAACCCACGGCCGTGTTACCATAAAAGTCGCGAGCCGTCACGGTGAAGCCAAGCGGCTGCCCGGTGAGCGTGTACCCCGAGGGCAAGGCCGCCGTCGCGACACTGAAACGCACGGCGGCGCCTGCCACCACGGTGATCGTAGCGTGGCCGGCGAGGTTGCTGTTGCTCGTGTCGACGGCGGTCACTGTTTGGATGCCGGCGGTGGTGAGGTTGATGGCAAAAGCAGCGAAACCGTTGGTCAGCGTGGTATTGGCGGGCATCACGGCCTCGGAATCGGTCGTGCTCAGGTGGATGGTCCCGGAATAACTGGAAACGAGGTGATCGAATTGGTCCTCGGCAGTCACCAGGATGGCGAAGCCACTGCCCGCCAACCCGCTGGCAGGCCCGGCATTGACGAGAAAATGCGTAACAGTGGAAGTCACCGTAATGGGGTTGCTGCTGCCATTAATGCCGCTGGCGGCCGAGTCGGCGCCTGTGAGCACCTGAGTTCCCGATGTGCCCATGGTCGCGTTAAATGTGCCGACGCCGGCCTGCAACGGGCTGTTCGGCGGCAGCACGGCATTCGGATCGGTGCTGCTGATATGGACGATTCCGGCATAGCTGGAAGCAAGGTTGCCGAACTGGTCCAGAACCGTCACCGTGAAGACAAAAGGCGTGCCTGCCTCGGCACGGGCAGGAGCGCGAAGTGAAAAATGCGCAACCGCGCCGGAATTGACCGTAATAAGGCTGCTGGTTCCGGTGAGAGATCCGACAACTGTGTCGGTGGCAAACAAGCGCAGGCCCACGGTTTTGAGTGTGGCCGTAAATGCTCCCACGCCGCCCAGCAAGAACGCATTGCCCGGCAGGCCGGCCGCCGGATCGGAGCTGGTGAAGCCAATGAGGCCCGTGTAGCCCGAAGCGACATTGTTGAACGCGTCCAACGCCGTCACCTCGAAACTAAATGAGTTGCCCGCGGTGGTGCTGCTCGGTCCGGTGACAGCAAAGTGCGTGGCAGCCCCGGCATCGACGGTGATGGCATTGCTAGGACCGGCAATGGCGGCTGTTACGGTGTCAACGGCAGTCAGCGATTGTGTTCCCGCGGTCTTGAACACCACGTTGAAGATGCCGGTGCCGCTGCTGAGGGTCGCATTGCCCGGAGGCGTGGCCTGGGGATCAGTGATGGTGAAATGAACCGTGCCGGAATAGCCGGCGGCCGTGTTGTTGAACTGGTCCTGGGCAGTCACCGTGAAGCTGGCGATGGAGCCGGCCGTGACCAGGGACGGGCTGCCGCCCACGCTGAAATGCGTCGCCGCGCCGGCCTGGACAGTGACGGGTTTGCTAGTGCCGGTAATGGCGCCGCTCGCGGCGTCGGCTGCCGTTATGGTTTGCGCCCGGCTGTTTTGAGCTCGGCAGCAAAAGTGCCAATACCGCCATTGAGGCTTACATTGCTCGGCAAGACGGCGGAAGCGTCGGTGCTGGAGAAACGGACGGCGCCGCTGTAGCCTGCCACGAAGTTGTTGAATGAATCCTCGGCTGTCACGGTGAAGACCAACGCATTGCCGGCGACGCAGCCTGCCGGGCGCGGATAGGACGAAGTGCTGGACCGCGAGAGCGTTGACCGTGATCGCATTGCTGGTGCCCATGACGGCGCTGTTGGTGCTGTCGGTGGCAGTGATCGTCTGTGTGCCTGCCGTGCGCAGCGTTGCCGCCAGCAAACCTGTGCCGCCGGTCAGCGTCGAGCTAAGTGCGAAGCTGGCTTGACTATCGGTGCTTGAAAACAGCACGGTGCCGGCATAGTTGGCTGCCGTGTTGCCAAATTGATCCTGGGCAACCACCGTGAATAACATGGGAACGCCGGCATTGACGGTCGTGGGAGAGCCGGACACCTTGAACAGCATGACCGGGGCGGCGTTGACGCTGATGGCGGCGCTGCCCTCGATGGCGCCGTTGAGGGAATCGGCCACGGTCAGCGTGGCGGCCGCTGCTGTTTTCAACGTCGCGCTGAACTGTGCCATGCCAGCCGTCAAGGTGGTGTCAGGCGGCAATTCGGCTGCGGCGTCCGTGCTGGAAAAATGGACCGTGCCCGTGTAGTTGGTCGCCAAATTGCCGAACTGGTCCAACGCCGTCACCGTGAACGTGAACGCGGCGCCGGCGGTGGCGACGGTGGGAGCCGTGACGGCAAGATGGGTGGCCCCGGCTGCACTGACGCTGATCGCATTGCTCGTGGCGGCGAGCACGCTCATGGCCGTATCGGCGACGGTGATATGTTGAGTGCCCGCCGTGCGCAGCGTGGCGCTGAAGAGGGCAGTCCCGCTGGTAAGCGTCTGAGGAGGCGGCACCGATCCGGCGGGGTCGCTCGTGGCCACGACCACTGTGCCGGCGTAGCTGGTGGCGGTGTTGCCGAATGGGTCCTTGGCCGTCACGCTAAAAGCAAAGCTGCCGCCTGCCGTGACGTTGGTTGGGGCGCTCACCACGAAATAAGCGGCGGCGGCGGGACTGACGGCCACGACGTTACTGACTCCGGAGACATTGCTGTTGACGGTGTCGACCGCGGCCACGGTCTGGCTGCCCACTGTCTGCCAGGTGACATTGAAGACGCCCGAGCCAGCGATGAGCGTGCTAGCGATTGGCAACGTGGCCGCCGGGTCGGTGCTGGTGAATTTCACGACGTCCGCATAAGCGGCGACTGCGTTATTGAACTGATCCTCGGCGGTCACGGTTAGGCTGCTGCTGCCGCCGGCAATGGCGCTGCCAGGCGTCACGCTCACATTGAAATGCGACACGTTGAGGGGGCTAACGCTGATCAAACCGCTGACGCCGTTGACCGTCGACATGGCCGTGTCGGTGGCGCTAATCGTTTGGTTGCCGGCCGTGGCCAGAAAGAAGGAAAAGACGCCGGTGCCATTGACAAGGGTGGTGTCCGCCGGCACCACGCCCTGGGGATCGCTGCAGGTGAAGTGGACAGTCCCCGTGTAGCCGCTCGCGGTGGCGTTGGCCTGATCCAGCGCGGTGACGGTGGCGACAAAGGAGTTCCCGGCTTGCGCGCTCGCGGGGGCGTTGATGTAGAAATGCGTGGCCGGCGCGACGACCACGTTGATAGCCGAGCTGATGCCGAAAATGCCGTTGGTTGGGTCGTTCACCGTGAGGGTTTGGTTGCCCTTGGTGCTCAACGTGGCGGAAAAGACGCCGAGGCCGTTCGTCAATGTGGTGGGCAGCGGCAAGACCGCGGCGCTGTCGCTGCTGGAAAAGTCCAAGGTGCCGGCATAACTGGAAGCAAGGTTGTTGAAAGTGTCCCTGGCTGCCACCGTAAAAAGGAAGCTGGCGGCCTGCTGGACGGCGGTTGGGGTGCTCAAGGTAAAATGAGTGGTCCCAAGGGCCGTGATGGAAATGGTGCCATTGCCCGTGATGCTGCCGGTGGAGGTGTCGTTGACCGTCACCGCTTCGTTGCCCGCTGTTCTCAGAGTTACGGTAAAACGGCCGATGCCGTTCGACACGTCGCCGATGGGCGGCAAGGTCGCACGGCTGTCATCGCTCGCGAACACGACAGTGCCGGAATAACCACTTGTAAAATTGCCGAATGCGTCCTCCGCCATTGCGGTGATGGTGAACGGCGTTCCGGCCGGGGCGGTCAAAGGCAAGCTGATCAGGAAACGCGCTGGCGCCGCGGCCGTGACCGAAATCGGGTTGCTGGTCGCGGTGACGCCGCTGACACTAGCATTGCCTACCGTCACGGCGGTGCTGCCGGCGGTTTCCAAAATGGCGTCGAAAACCCCTATTCCCGCGGTCAAGGTGCTGGTGGTTGACAGCACCGCCTGCGGGTCGTTGCAGGCGACCTGAACCGGGAAATCGTAGCTCGTGGCCGTGTTGCCGTACGCATCCAGCGCGACGGCGGTAAAGGCGACGGTGTTGCCTGCCGTGATTGAGCCCGGCGCGCCGGTCACGCTGAAGTGCGTGGCCGCGCCGGGGCTGACTGACACCACAGCGTTCCCCGAAGCGGGTGGGATACCAGCAGGGCTGTCGGCTGCAAGAATGGTTTGATTGCCGGCCAATACCAAGGTGGCGGTAAACGTGCCCACGCCGCCGGCGAGCGTGACAGCGGCCGGCACCGTCGCCTGCGGATCGGTGGCCGATATCCGCACCAAGCCATTGAATGCGGTCAGCGTGTTGTTGTTTGCATCCTGCGCAATGACGGTGACAATGAAGGGCGTGCCCGCGCCGGCAGAGGCTGGCGCGATGACGGCAAAGTGATCGACCACGACCAACGAGACGTCGATCGTCCCGCTGGTGCCGTTGATGGCGCTGGTAGTCTGATCGGCGGCGGTCAAGGTCTGATAGCCGCCGGTCCTGAGCGTCGCGCTGAACTGGCCCGTGCCGTTGATTAAGGTGGCATTGGCAGGTAGCGTGGCCGCGTTGTCCGACGATGAAAATTGGAGCGTGCCGTTGTAGCCGGTCGCCGTGCGATTGTTGCTATCCAGCGCCGTAACCGTGAAGGTGAAGGCGGCGTTAGGCAGCGCGTCGACGGGCGCCGCCACGCTGAAATGCGTGGCAGTGCCTGCCGCGGCGACGTCAACGCTGCCATCCACGCCGGGCACGACATTGGTGAATGGCGGACCCGAAGTGGGGTTCTGAGGCGCCGGCGACAAGGGCAGGTTGCCGCCAAAAGTGTCCACGCGCGTCGACACGGTGATCCCGCTGGGGTCGTTGGAGCTGGCCAGCTTGATCACCGATGTGCCGGCTGGCGCGTTGCTGTCCACCTGAAAGGTAATGAGCGCCAAACTGCCCGGCAAGGTGCTGGTGCTGGCGGTTGGGCTGGAAAGGGCTATGGCGATCTGGCCAAGGCTGGCCGTTTGCACGACGTTGGGTAACATCGACCAGCCGTTGCTGACAGTGCCAAGCTGCACGTCGGCGTTGCTGACCGTAAACACGTTGGGATCGTAATCGATGGCCAGGGCCGCGCCGGTAATGCCGCCGCTGCCAGGCGGATCGGGGTTGTCGATGTTCACCGGCACAACCAAGGTGCTGCCCGGCACGCCGAAAAGGCCGGTCGGAATGCTCAGCGTCGTGGGCACCAGGCGATCTTCAAGATGCTCGACAACAGGTCGCCAGGATTGGCTCCGGCGTATTGGGCAGCGCCGCCCTCGCCCGCGGTGCTGAGATTTGGCGCAGAGCCAGTTCCATAAATGGCGGGACCACTTGGGCAACATATACGAGTTCCGAGACGCAGCATTATTGACGTTGCCCGACAAAAATCGATTTTAAGTGAATCGGCATGCAAATCGCCAATGTTTTCGAGTCGCAACTTCTCAAAAATGGCGTTTTGTCGGGCGCGTCATTACTGGCTGGTACTCTATAACTAATGCCGCGGCGGGCACTTTGCAAGCTTTTTTTCTAGGTTTTTCGCCGCTACGCTAGAAATGGTGTTTTTTGATTGGAGAGAAGAAAACCTCTCCAGATCGCGGGCATTGAGTTCGCTGACAAACTGACAGCCCAACAGCCAGTTGTCGTCCATTTTGCGGATGTGAATGACTCGGGCATTCAGGATTGTGCAAGAACCAGTCCAACCAAAAGGGGCCAACTCGAGCAGCGTGCCCTGGGCGTGTTTGTCGCGGACCCGAATTGCAATCCCCGTGTGAGAGAAATCCACGATTTTGGCCGCTTGGGCCGGGACCCGCGCGCTATCGGTCCCTTCTAGGCGAACAAGGGCCATGCCGTACCCGGTTATTCGCGCGGCGATTCGTCGATCGTCTTCGTTGCCCGCGAAAGCCGCAATTTGGTCGCCAAAATGGGGAGAATGCAATGGCGGTCCTTGCGGGGGCGCAAACAGAAATCCCTGACCAAATTGGCAACCGATTTGACGGCAAATGACCGCCTCTTTCTGGAACTCGATGCCTTCGGCGATCACTTGCACACCCAGTTTTCGGCTCACCTGGGTGAGCGCCTCGATGATCTTCTGGCGTGCCGGAACCTCGTGAACGCGACGCACAAGTTTCATGTCCAGCTTGATGAAATCGGGTGGCATCTCGGCCAGTTCAAGCACTCTTGATTGGCCCATGCCAAAATCGTCATAAGCAACCTTCACGCCGAGCCTCTTCAATTGTCCCAGCAACTGTTGCCAGGTGGGCAGATCGGCGACGGCGTTCTCGCTGATCTCGAGGATGGGTTGCCAGCCAACCGGAACAATCGCCTGAAGCGCGGCCAGAAATGGGACAAGGTCGGCGTTGCTCATTTCGGACGGGTGAAGGTTCAGAAAAAGGAAGCCGCCGCCCCGCAAGCGGTGAGCTTCCTGGACTGCTTCCTGGAGAAACATACGGCTGAGAGCAGACGCTAACCCACAGCGCTCGGCCAGGCCAAACAACATCGCGGGTTTGATGCTCAAGCAGCTGTGGGTCCCTCTCGCCAGCGCTTCATAACCTAGGAGTTCTCCAGTATTCAGATTGACAATCGGCTGAAAAAGAACGCGCACATTCCTTTGTGCGACCATTTCATGCAAATACCTCGTGCCCAGGTAAACGCTGGGCGGCGTTTTTCCGCGGACAGGTTGCGTGAGAGGCACATCATCCAGGCCGACCTCCTCGTCGGAGGTCGTCACGAAACGGAACTCTTCATGAGCAAGGTGCACAATATCGTTGTTCGCCAGGGTCGCCTGAGTAATCGGTTGGCCATTGACGAAAGTCCCATTGGTGCTGTTCAGGTCGCTGATCTGAAAGATTTCACCGCACTGCGTGATTTCGGCATGTACTTTGGAAACTTGCTTCGAAGGGATGACGAAATTCGCTTTACTGTGACGGCCGATCCGAAAAGGCAACGGTTCCAGGCTAATATGCATGCTTCCGCTGTCGGCCGGATAGTATTGCAGGCCAGCATGGCAGTTTTTTTTGGCCAGCGTTTGCATGAGGGCGTTCCATGAGGAATAAGCACGTTTTCGGTTAAATCATAGCTCAATTTCTCTTGCCTGGGAGTAAATCGGGCATGAATTAGCATTCGGCTGCCCGGTCAAAAATGGGACGACCTTGATTCTATGGCGAAAGGTCCTGGTCCCTATTTCCCGCAGAATCCGCCAGATTTTTGTTGACATCGCCTAAGGGCGGGGATAAATAGTAGCTATTCAAAGCGGTGCCCGCCCCAGGTGGTTTCGCATGAGCCGATGATTTCCTCGCTTCGGTGCATTCGGCGGGGTTTCCGTTGACACGCACGGAATTGGGCGTTGGCGGAAGCCTGCGTTGGAGCATTTGCGCGTGGACTGGGGCTTAATTCTCGACAACATAATACCCGACCCGCCCGCTGTGCGTCATCGCCACGTTGGTGATGTATCGTCCTGTAAGACACGGTGTTTGCTGTGAGCGAATTCACTCGTATCCTCTCCGCCATCGACCAAGGCGATCCCCAGGCGCCGGCCCAGTTGCTGCCTTTGGTTTACGAGGAGCTGCGCCGGCTCGCGGCCCAAAAGATGGCTCGGGAAACGCCGGGCCAGAGTTTCCAGCCCACCGATTTGGTCCATGAAGCCTACCTGCGGGTTGTTAACGGAGATGAGCTGCAGACCTGGGAAAGTCGGGGCCATTTCTTTGCCGCCGCCGCCGAAGCCATGCGGCGCATCCTTGTCGACCGCGCTCGGCACAAACACACCCTCAAGGCCGGCGGCGCCGGCCAGCGCGTCGATCTCGATGAGGTGCCCGAGCCGGCCGATGACCGATCCGACGCTTTGCTCGCACTCGACCTTGCCTTGAATGAACTGGAGCGGCACGATCCCCAAGCGGCCAACCTGGTCAAGCTTCGGTATTTTGGCGGATTGAAGCATCATGAGGCCGCCCAGGCACTTGGGCTCACCAGGGGACAGGCCGACCGTATGTGGGCTTTGGCCCGCGCCTGGCTCTACCGCCAAATTAGCAATCCTTGAAGATTTTCGCATGCAACTTGCCCCTATTTCTCGCATTGTAGGTAGACAGTTCCTCGATCCCTGGGTGATGCGATGGCTGCCTGGAACCCTGAAGTCAACGAATTGTTCCTCAAGCTGCGCCGTGCGCCCGCCGGAGGAACGCGAGCGCCGCCTTGACGAAGCCTGCCAGGGCAACTCCGCCCTGCGCGCCGAGGTCCTGGCCTTGCTCAAAGCCGAGGAACGAGCCGGCGGGTTTCTGGAATCTGGGGTGCAAGGATTCGAGGCGCCGGTCGATGTGCCAATCGTGGATGAGCCCGGCACCGTAATCGGATCCTACCGTCTGATCGAAGTCATTGGTCAGGGCGGCATGGGCACCGTGTGGCTAGCCAAGCAATCCGAGCCCGTCAAACGGACCGTCGCTCTCAAGCTCATCAAAGCCGGCATGGATAGCAGCCAGGTCATTGCGCGCTTCAACCTGGAGCGCCAGACCATCGCCGTCATGGATCATCCCAACATCGCCAAGGTGCTGGACGCGGGAACGACCCACCCGAAGGATGAAGACAGAAGGATGAAGGATGAAGAAATCCAAGCTGATTCATCCTTCATCCCTCATCCTTCATCCCTTTCTGGGCGTCCTTACTTCGTCATGGAGCTGGTCCGTGGCATCCCCATAACCAAGTATTGCGATCAGCATCAGCTTTCGCCGCGCGAGCGGCTGGAGCTTTTCGTGCCGGTTTGCCAGGCCATTCAGCACGCCCACCAAAAGGGCATCATCCACCGCGACATCAAGCCCGGCAATGTGCTGGTCGCTGCCTACGATGGCCATCCGGTGCCCAAGGTGATTGACTTCGGCGTGGCCAAAGCGGTCGAGGCGAAGCTGACGGAAAGCACCGTGGTCACCGGGTTTGGCATCTGATCGGCACCCTCGAGTACATGAGCCCCGAGCAGGCCGAGTTCAACGCCCTCGACATCGACACGCGTTCGGACATTTACGCGCTGGGCGTGCTGCTCTACGAACTGCTGACGGGGACGACGCCGTTTACGCGCAAACGGCTGTACGAGGCGGCGCTGGCTGAATCGCTGCGCATGATTCGTGAAGACGAACCGCCCAGGCCGAGCACGCGCCTGAGCGAATCCGGGGACACGTTGCCGGCGGTGGCCGCCCAGCGCAGGACCGAGCCGGCCAAGCTGCCGCTGCTCATGCGCGGCGACCTCGATTGGCTGGTGATGAAGGCCCTGGAGAAGGATCGCGGCCGCCGCTATGAAACGGTCAATGCCTTGGTGCTGGACATCCAGCGCTATTTGCATGATGAGCCGGTGCTGGCCTGTCCGCCGAGCGCGGTTTATCGGCTGCGGAAATTCGCCAAACGCAACAAGGGTCCTTTGACGGCGGCGGCACTGGTAGTGTTGGCCCTGCTCGGAGGTATTGTCGGCACCACGGTAGGTTTGTTCCAGGCCCAACTGCAGCGCGATGTCGCCGAGGCGGACCGGGATCGGGCAGTCAAGGCGGAAAAAGCCGCGGAACAGGCAGAGGGCCAGGCCAAGGCCAATGAGCTTGCGGCCAAGGACCAGCAGCAAAAAGCCCTGGCCTCGGCAGCCGAGGCTCGAGCGGTGCTGGAGTTTTTCCAGCAAAAAGTGCTGGCGGCAGCGCGGCCAAAAGGCCAGGAAGGCGGCCTGGGAGTTGACGCCACGATCCGTGCCGCGGCGGACGCGGCTGAACCGCGCATCGCCGAGGCCTTTCGGGACAATCCTGTGGCGGAGGCCGCTGTCCGCGACGTTTTGGGTTCGACCTATTGGCATTTGGGGGAAGCGAAACTGGCCGTGGTCCAGCACGAGCGTGCTCTTGAACTCCGCAAGGCCAAGCTCGGTTCGGAGCATTTCGACACGCTGGCCAGCATGAACAACCTGGCCTTAGCGTATTACGCCGCCGGCCGTCTGAACGACGCTTTGCCGCTTTACGAAGAAACTTTTAGACTGCGCAAGAACAAGCTTGGTCCGGAGCATGCCGACACGCTGGTCAGCATGAACAACCTGGCCGTGGCGTACCATGCCCGCGGCCGTCTTGGCGACGCCTTACCGCTTTACGAAATGGCGCTCAAGCTGCGCAAAAGCAAGCTCGGTCCGGAGCATCCATATACTCTGGCCAGCATGGGCAATCTGGCCAGGGCGTACCACGACGTGGGCCGTTTTAAGGAGGCTTTGCCGCTTTACGAAATGGCGCTGAAGCTGCAGAAGTCCAAACTTGGTCCAGAGCATCCCGACACCCTGACCAGCATGAACAACCTGGCCGTGGCGTTTATGGCCGCCGGCCGTCTTGACGAGGCCTTGGCGCTTCATGAAGAAACGCTGAGGCTGCGCAAGCTCAAGCTTGGTCCAGACCATCCCGACACTCTGGCCAGCATGAGCAACCTGGCCGGGACCTACCGGGCTGTCGGCCGTCTTGAGGACACATTGCCTCTTTACGAAGAAACGCTGAAGGTGCGTAAGTCCAAGCTTGGTCTTGACCATCCAGATACATTGGGCAGCATGAACAACTTGGCCGTGGCGTACGGCGCAGTCGGCCGTCTTCAAGACTCGGTGGCGCTTCACGAAGAGACGCTCAAGCTGCGCAAGAGCAAGCTTGGTCCGGAGCATCCCGACACCATGCTCACCATCAACAATCTGGCATTGGCGTACACTGCCGTCGGTCGGCATAACGACGCCCTGCCGCTTTACATAGAGACGCTGAAGGTACGCACGGCCAAACTTGCGCGGACCATGCCGACACCCTGTTTGCCCTGAACACCCTCGGCAGGGCCTATCGAGATGCGGGCCTGCTCGAGGAAGCCTTGCCGGCTTACGAAGAGACCCTGAAACGGCGCCGTGCCAAACTGGGTTCTGCCCATCCCGACACGTTGCACATCCTTGAGGAATTGGGCCAGGCCTATCGAGATGCGGGCCGGCTAGACGAATCGGCAACGCTTTTGCGCAAGGCGCTTGACGCGAGGAAAAAGCGAAAGCCAGGGCACGGACTGACCTTCAACACCATGCTGCTCCTCGGAACAACCTTGCTGGAACAAAAAAAATACGCGGATGCCGAGCCGCTCCTGGTCCAGGGCTACGAGGGAATAAAGATGCAAACCGACCAATATATTCCGCCTTGGAACAAGGTCCTTCCCATCCAGGCGCTGGAACGAATTGTCCGGCTTTACGAGGCCACGGGGCAACCGGACCAGGCGGAGAAATGGCGCGGCGAACTGCGGGCCGCCGCCAAGGCCAAGAAACAATAGACACGAAAAGAATTCCGAAAAACCAAGCAGCGTTTTCGTTGATTTGTGGGAAACCACGGTCTTGATTTATTCTCGATTTCGGAGGAATGCACATGGGCTGGCTCACCAAACTGCTGAACCGCAAAACCCGTTTGCCCCGACCACGAAAAACAGCCAAGTTTCGCCGGCTTAACGTCGAAGCCTTGGAAGACCGTGTCTTAATGAGCCTCACTACTGTCACGTGGACTGGCCTTTTCGATCACTCGTCGTGGAACAATGCCGGCAACTGGAACCCTGCTGTCGTCCCCAACAACAGTGGCGGGACTACCTATAACGTGCTGATCGACAACGGCGCCAACGACAATGCCGTGGTCAGCATCAGCGGCATCAGTCCCACGATCAGCGACCTCACGGTCGATGCCGGCAATACGCTGAACCTCCAAAATAATAATGCCCTGACTATCGCAGGCGGAACCGGCGCCGGTGTAATCACCAACAACGGCACGATCAACATCAATTCCAACGGGAACAACGACACTGACCTCATTCTGAGCGGTTCCTCCGAGACATTCACGCTCGCGGGCAGCGGCACCCTGGCGATGTCAAATGCCAGCAGCAACCGCATCTACGGCTTTGGCACGCAGACGCTTATTATTGACGCAAATCAGACGGTACAAGGCTCCGGCCAATTCGGCCTGGGCAGCGGCGGCAATGCCTTCGCATTGACCAACTACGGAACGATCGATGCCAATCAAAGCAACTCGCTGACTGTCAACCCCGGCAATGCCACGACCAACGACGCCACACTCGAAGCAACCAACAGCGCCACCCTCAACCTCGGAGGCGCCTTCAACAACGGCAGCACGGGGCTCATCCAGGCGCGGGCGGCACGGTCAACCTGGGCAGCTCCACGATCAATGATGGCACGCTCACGACTAGCGGCGGTGGCGCCATGGACAGCGGCGGCGACACGCTCAACGGTGTCACCATCAGCAGCGGCAGCACGGTCACCGTCCCCAACAACCAAACAACCACGCTCCAGGGAACCATCACGATCACCGCCACGGCCAAGTTGTTTGATGATTCCAACGGCAACAACAATACCGACATTGAACTCAGCGGCAGCGTCACCCTGACCGGCGGGGGCAGTCTCACCATGTCAAATGCGGGCCCCAACCGCGTGTACGGGATTACTGCCAATGCCGCGCTGCTCAACGACGTCAACAACACCATTCAAGGCTCCGGTCAGTTCGGCCTGGGCAGTGGCGGGAATGCTTTCGCGCTGACCAATGACGGCACGATCGACGCCAATCAAAGCAACGCACTAACTGTCAACCCCGGCGGCGCCACCGCCAACGACGGCACAATTGAAGCAACCAACACCGACCCACTCAACCTTGGGGGCATTTTCAACAACAGGAGCATCGGGATTATTCAGGGCGCCGGCGGCACGGTCAACCTGGGCAGCTCCACGATCAATGCCGGCACGCTCATGACCAGCGGCGGTGGCGCCATGAACAGCGGCGGCGACAGGCTCAACGGCGTGACCATCAGCAGCGGCAGCACAGTCACTGTGCCAAACAACCAAACAACCACGCTCCAGGGAACCATCACGATCGCCCCCACGGGCGTGTTGTTTGACGATTCCAACGGCAACAACCTTAGCGACATCGAGCTCAGCGGCAGCGTCACACTGACCGGCGGCGGCAGTCTCACGATGTCCAACACGACCAACAACAGGATCTATGGAATAACTTCCAACGCCGCGCTGCTCAACGACATCAGCAATACCATCCAAGGTTCCGGCCAGGTCGGCATTAATGACGGCACGGGCAATTCGTTTACATTGACCAACAACGGCACCATCGACGCCAATCAAAGCAACCACCTGCAAATCGCCCCCACCAGCACCGTGGTCAACACTAACACGTTGGAGGCCACCGGCGGGGGCACGCTCAACCTCGGCGGCACTTTCACCAACACAGGGGGCACCATTCAGGCGACTGGCGCCAACTCGGTTGTGAACCTCGGCGGCACTGCCGCCAGCACCATCACCGGCGGGACCTTGACCGTCAGCAATAGCGGATTCATGAGCAGCGCTGCCACGACGCTCAACAGCCTCACCATTAGCAGCGGCAGCACGGTCACCGTGCCAAACAACCAAGCAACTGCGCTCCAGGGAACCATTACGATCGCCCCCACGGGCGTGTTGTTTGACGATTCCAACGGCAACAACAACAGCGACATCGAGCTCAGCGGCAGTGTCACCCTGACCGGCGGCGGCAGTCTCACGATGTCCAATACAACCAACAATCGGATCTACGGAATAACTGCCAGCGCCGCGCTGCTCAACGACGTCAGCAATACCATCCAAGGCTCAGGCCAGTTCGGCCTGGGCAGCGGTGGGAATGCTTTCGTGCTGACCAATGACGGCACCATGGACGCCAATCAAAGCAACGCACTGACTGTCAACCCAGGCACTGACCACCAACAACGGCGCACTCGAAGCAACCAACACTGGCACGCTCGACCTTGGGGGCACTTTCAACAACAGCGGCACCGGGATTATTCAGGGCGCCGGCGGCACGGTCAACCTGGGCAGCTCCACGATCAATGACGGCACGCTCACGACCAGCGGCGGTGGCGCCATGAACAGCGGCGGCGACACGCTCAACGGCGTCACCATCAGCAGCGGCAGCACGGTCACAGTGCCCAACAACCAAACAACCACGCTCCGGGGAACCATCACGATCGCCCCCACGGGCGTGTTGTTTGACGATTCCAACGGCAACAACCTTAGCGACATCGAGCTTAGCGGCAACGTCACCCTGACCGGCGGCGGCAGCCTCACGATGTCCAATACAACCAACAATCGGATTTATGGGATTCCCGGGTCCGCGCTGCCTTGAACAATGACGTCAATAACACCATCCAAGGCTCTGGCCAAATCGGTTTGGGCAGTGGTGCCTATGCCTTCGCATTGACCAACAACGGAACGATCACTGCCAATCAAAGTTCCTCGTTGACGGTCACTCCCGGCAATGGCGTGACCAACAACGGAACCATCGAAGTCAACAGCGGCTCCACCCTCGCGATCACTGACAACCTCACGAACTTCAGCGGCAACACCTTGACCGGCGGCGCCTACTACGTGGCAGGCACATTCAAGTTCGCCGGCGCCAACATCGTCACCAATGCCGCGACCATCACGCTCGACGGGACGGCATCGACCATTCTCAATCAAACCAACAGCGCTAACGCCTTGACTGGTTTCAACACCAATGCGGCCGCCGGCAGTTTCACACTGAAGGACGGCCGCACCTTGACAGCGCCAACCACCACTGGCACCTTTACCAATGCCGGCAGCATGACCATTCAGGACACCGCCGAGTTCAGCGCCTCCGGCGCTTACCTTCAAACCGGCGGCACCACCACCCTGGTGAGCGGCGGCAGCCTGGACCCGACGCAAAGCATCGAAATCCAGACCGGAGTGCTGCAGGGGACAGGGACTGTTATCGGCAATCTCCAAAATTCCGGCACCGTGATACCAGGATCCGCGGCCGGCGGCACGATGACCGTCACCGGCAATTACACGCAGTCCGCCGGCGGCAGCCTGACCGTGGACGTTGGCGGCAGCCCCGGCAGCGGTGAATTCGGCGTGCTGAGCGTCAGCGGCACAGCTTCTTTGGCTGGCACGTTGAACGCCAACCTGGTCAACGGCTTCGGCCCCACCGCGCAGGATAATTACAACTACACGGTCCTCTCAGCCAGGTCCACCAGCGGCAGTTTTGCAAACCTCAACGGCAGTCTCGGCAGCACGCCGCTGCTCAACGCCAGCGTCATGTCCGCCAGCGTCGTCCTCACCACAACCGGCAACCCCGCCCCTGATCTAGCTCCCCAGAGCATCACCCTTCCGCCGGTCGGCGAGGTCGGCAAGGAGGTCAGCGTGACCTACACCGTCCAGGACCTTACCGCCACCGCCGTGCCAGCCAGCTACGAATGGTACGACAACGTCTACCTTTCACCCGATGGCCAACTCGCCGACGCGACCCTGCTCGGGACGGTCCAGAACACTGGCGGCGTCGCCGGCAACGCCAGTTACCAGGCAACCTTGACGGCGGTGATCCCCGCCATTGGCACCGGCCCCTACCAGGTCATCGTCGTCGCCGACGCCCAGGATATCGTGCCCGATAGCAACCGCGCCAATAACACCCTGGCCTCGGGCAGCACCTTTCAGGTCAACCCTCCGACGGTGCTGAGCGTGACTGGCACCACGCCCGCCGCCGGCCAGGTCACGCAGGCGTTCTCGAGCGTGACCATTCATTTCAGCAAGGCGATCCAGGCGAGCTCGTTCACGAATGCCCAGGTCAGCATCGCAGGGCCCAACGGATCCATCGCGGTTAGCAACATCACCGAGGTCGATGCCACCGATTACACCATCCTGTTCTCCACCCAGACGATCAACGGCGATTACAACTTCACGATCGGGCCGAACATTCTTGACCTGCTCGGCTACCCCATGAGCGCCGCCTATTCGTTCACCTTGCTGCTGGCCCAGACGACCCCAGATTTGGCCACCAGCATGGTCACGGTCGCGGCCACCGGCCTGACGGGGCAACAGGCCGCCGTCAGCTGGCAAGTCACCAACCAGGGCACCGCGGCAACCGCCGCTGCCGGGTGGTCGGACCAGGTCTACCTGTCAGCCGACGGGCAGCTCGACTCCAGCAGCATTTCGCTGGGCACGTTCCTCCACACCGGCGCTTCAGCCCAGGCGCTAGCTACAGCCAATCCCAGAACGTGACGCTGCCGCCAAGCCTCGCGGCCGGCACCTACACCGTCTTTGTCCAGGCCGACACCTTCGACCAGGTGCCGGAACTGGTGGCGGTCTTCGAACAAGGTCGCCCAGAGCGCGGGCTCGATCCTCGTCGGCCTTGGGCCGGTGGCCGACCTGGCGGCGGTCGCTGTCTCCGCCGTGTCCGGCGGCGTCATCGGCCAACCCGTCACCCTCAGCTGGAGTGTGCAGAACCTCGGCAACGCCGCCGCAACCGCGCCGTGGACCGACAAGGTCTACCTTTCTCCTGACGGCCAGCTCGCCGACGCCACCCTGCTCACCTCCTACGTGGAGACCACCGACCTCCCTGCCGGCAGCACCAGCAATCTGAGGCAAACCGTGACGCTGCCCGACGTCCCCGACGGCAACGACGCGCTCATCCTTGTCACCAACGCCCTGAACCAGGTCTACGAGCGCAACACCGCCAACAACACGTTGGTCGTGGATGGGGCCCTCAGCGTGACTCACGCTGACCTCGTCGTAGCCAATGTCAGCGCCACCCTTACGGGATCGTACCTGTCGGGCGGCAGCGTCACGGTGGACTGGGACGACGACAACATCGGCACTGGGGCCACCACCGGTTCCTGGATCGACACCGTTACTGTCGTGAACACCGCCACTGAAACCACCCTGCTAAACGGTGCCGACGTGCCATACACCGGCGCCAACATCCCGGCCAACGGCTTTGCGGCCCAGTCGTATACCTTCACGCTGCCCAATGGCGATACGGGCGTGGGCAACATTCAGGTCACGGTCACGGCCAACGCGAACCACGCACTCTTCGAGTCCAATTTCTCGAACAACACCGGCTCGACTTCCTTCTCCTCGACTCTGGCGCCTTATCCGAATCTGGTGGTCGGGACGGTCTCGGCGCCTTCCACCACAGTCCTGGGCCAATCGCTCTCCGTCTCATGGACCGACGTGAACGAGGGGACGGCTTCAGCCACCGGCCCGTGGGTCGACCGCATTTACCTCTACGCCTCACCGACCGATACCAACCCGACATTGATTGCCAGCGTGCCCTTTAACGGCACCCTGGCCCCCAACCAAACTGCATCCTTATCTTCGACCGTGAGCCTTCCCGTCGACCTGTCCGGCAGCTTTTACTTCGGTGTCACGACGGATTACTTCGATCAGGTGACCGAGGCCAGCACGGTCCGGCGGAACACCACGATTTCCAGCGAGCCGACCTTGATCGGAGCCCCTGCTCTGGTTGGCCAATCCGTGTCAACGTCCCCCACGGGCCAGTTCGGCCAACCCATCACGGTCACCTGGATGGTGACGAATAACGGCAGTGCGCCGGCCACGGGCAGTTGGAGCGATCAACTCTATTTGTCCACTCAGCAGACGCTCAATGCAAGCGCCGTGCTGCTGACCACGCAAGACGAAGGGGCATTCTCGCCATTGGCCGTGGACGCTAGCTACACAGCGACCTCCCAGGCAACCCTGCCGCTGGCCGCCGATTTGTCCGCGGGGCAGTACTATGTCATCGTCGTGGTTAACGCCGATCAGACGGTGGCTGAAGTTTCGACCAGCCAGGTCGCCAGCCAGGCAATCGACATCAGCCTGCCGCCGCTGCCGGCCCTGGGCGTTTCCGGACCGACGGCGGCAACACATCAGGTCTATGCCGGCCAGTTGCTGAACCTGTCCTGGACGGTAACGAATAACGGGACCGCCACGGCCGCCGGTCCTTGGAATGACGAGGTTTTCCTCGCAACCAATGCGCAGGGAGGCAACGAAACGTTGCTGGGGACGTTTGCCAATGGCGGCCCGCTGACCCCCAGCGCGAATTACACCAGCGATGAGCAGGTCGCCCTGCCCGCCGCGGCGGCGGGCCAGGGCTGGCTTGTCGTCACCGCCGATCCAAACGGCGCGGTGCTGGAACCAGGCACGACGGCCGATCGGACACAAATCGATTCGCAGCCGCTGACTTTTGCAACGTACAGCGTGAGCGTGCAAACCAGCATTCAGACCGCAAACGCCGGCACGCCGATTCCGTTTACCGGCTCGGCCACGAACACTGCCTCGGGCCAGCCGGCGCCGAACACGCCAGTTGCTGTGCAAATCTCGACGGATGGCTTCACCCGGACGATTTCCGCAATGACAGATACCAATGGCAATTTCAGGGCGACGTTCCAGCCGCTGGCGACGGAGACGGGGATCTACCAATTCGCCGCCGGACCTCCGACCACGACCAACGATACGCCGCAGGGGCAGTTCGAGATCGTTGGCATGACCGTTTCGACCGTGGGAACACTCAACGTGGCGCCGGGGGTGCCGCTTTCCGGCAATGCAACAATAACCAATCTGGGCTCGGTGGCGTTGACAGGCCTCACTTCCCAGGTGGTGAATGCCCCAGCCAACATCAATGTGCAAATCAGCTTCGCCGCGACCAATCTCCCCGGTTCCGGTTCCGTGGGGCTGAGTTTCACCGTCACCGCCAGTGACACCTCGGTGTCAAACGCTGACGTGATTGTTGTGTTGCAAAGCGTGGAGGGGGCATTGACCGAGTTGACCTTGCCCATCGCGGTGGCGCCTTTGGTTCCCGTGCTGGCCGCCCAACCGGGCACCCTGCTCGACGGCATGCTGGTCGGCACCCAAACCCTGGTGGAGTTCGATGTCGTCAATAACGGCGGCGCCGCCAGCGGCCCCCTGCAAGTCCTGGTGCCGCAAGCGGCGTTCCTGTCGCTCACGTCGCCGGCCACGATCGGTTCGTTGGCGCCCGGCCAGAGCACGACGGTGACGTTGCAGCTCTTGCCGGATGCGAGTCTGGCGCTGGGATCCTATACGGGCACGATTTCGCTGGCCGGCACGTCAGTCAGCCTCAACGTCCCGTTCCAGTTCACGGCGGTTTCGTCGGCAACCGGTGATCTGGTGATCGACGCCGAGGACGAAATGAGCTTGATGTCCGAAGGCGGTCCGCTCGTGGCCGGCGCCAGTGTGATCGTCAGCGACCCGCAAACCGGGGACGCGGTGGCCAGCGGCACGACGGGATCCGACGGCACGCTCGAGTTCGATCAACTCCCGGTCGGCATTTACAACGTCAATGTGCAAGCCAGCGGCCATAACCCGTACCAGGGCTCGGTCACGATCCAACCCGGGCTGACCAGCACCGTCGATGCCTTTATGACCAGCGCTGGTCAGCTATCAGTTCAACGTCACGCCCACCTCGATTCCGGACGTCTACACGTTTACCGTCACCACGACTTTCACGACTCACGTGCCCGTGCCGGTGATAACCGTGAATCCCCCAGACATCGACTTCAACACGCTTACCGGAGATACGACGGAAATCGACTTCACCTACACCAATAACGGCCTTATCGCGGCCAACAACGTCACACTGAATTTTGACAGCAGCACGCAGTACCAGGTGACGCCGCTGGTCAATGATATTGGCACCATTCCCGCGGAAAGCTCGGTAACGGTTCCCGTCATTATCCAACGGCTGTCCACTTCGACGCCTTACGACCCCGTCAGTTTCGGCACCGAGCAAGCCTTCGATCTGCAAGCGCCGTCCACGTCCAACGCGCCACCGTTTGTCAACGGGTCGACTGCCGCTTACTTCTTCAATGCCAATGGCGCCAAGGAAAAGTACCTCGTCAGCGCCAACGGCAGCAACCCGGCTGGCGGCGGCTATTACTTCATATTGCCCAACGGCAACCTCTACGCATGGGACGGCAATTCACTGGCCACCAGCGAGGCCGTCGGCAGCATCATTACGCTTAGTCCTGCCGTGTACACCGATCCGACCCAGTTGATCAATGACCCGCAGCCCACGGGCAGCAGCAGTCCGTGTGGTGCGGCATTCGTGTCATGGACGGCCATCTGCGATAACAACACCCTGGGGTATACGAGCTCCATCGCCTACATCAACTTCGGTTGCCCGGGTGTTCCAGGAGGTTATCCGGTGATGGCCAGCAATACGCCCACGGGGGTTAGCGGCAACAACGGCGAAGGATCCAACGGCCCCGGCGGCCCAGGCGGGGTTTCTTTCAGCCCCGGTTCGCAAAGCGGAGTCTCCTCCCTGAACTTGTGCGATCCGAAAGACGCGGCAAAACTCGCGAACGCCACGCTTGACGCGGCACTTGCCGTTGGAGGTGCGATTCCAGGCATCGGAACTATTTTCAGCGTCATTTCCCTGGTGAAAGATACCGTGTCGATCGTTGGCAAGGTTGCGAAAGGAACGGCGGACCTGGGCGACCTGGGTACTCTTGTTTTGGATACGGTAGGCCTGATTCCCGTTGCGGGGACTGCGGCCAAAGCAGTGCAAGGGGCTGTAGGAATTTACGGCGCTGCAAGAAGCGTTAACGGTGATTTGTCGGACCCACCGCAGAACTTTCCGCCTTCTCTTCAAGACGCACTTCTTCAGCTCAGTACGGAAGCCGACCGCCTCGAAGATGTCACGAACCTCTTTACAGACTTCTTTGGCAGTTCGGACTGGATGGCCCAGACCGACACAGCGGATTTCGCCACGGAAGCGGCCTGGGTGCAGGCGTTTTTCCAGGACGCCGTCGATGCCAACGGCAATTCCCAATTAATCAGCAGCGCCGAACAAACCCAGTTGCTGGCACTGCCGCTGCCCTCGAACTTGACGATGGCCGACGCGGTAAACTTCATAGCTCGCTGGAACAACACCCTCAATTACAACGCCGCCGGGGTTTTTAACATGGCCGACGTGCCCGCGGGACAAAGCACCAACTTTATCCCACTGGACGTGTTCCAGGCGGATTTGTTGGTCGCCCAGAACGCGCTGGCGGCCATGCAGAACGAGGGCTACACGGGCCTCTATGACGGCGTGCAGGCCGCCATCAACGCCGCCATCGATGCATTCGAGCAAGCCAATGACACTGGCATCTGCGCCGCCGTCCAATTGCAGATCAACCAGCAAGCCACCGTGGTGCGTTCGGCTTTTCAAGCATCTTTCACACTGGACAACCAGAAGCCCGCCGACACTCTGCAGAACATATCGGTGACGCTCGCGGTGCATTCCATGTCGGGCACCGACGACACCAGTCTGTTTTTCATCAGCGCCCCCACGCTCAGCGGTCTGACAGCCATCGATGGCACGGGCACCCTGGCCCCCGACTCGACGGGCACCGCCGGCTGGACGATCGTTCCCACCGACGCCGCCGCGGCCGACGGCATCACCTCGTATCTGGTCGAAGGCACCTTGAGCTACGTGGACAACGGCTACGACGTCAACATTCCGATCCTGCCCACGACGATCACCGTCTATCCCGGTCCCAACCTGCAAGTGCAGTATTTCTTGCAGCAAAATGTCTATGGCGACGATCCGTTCTCGCCCACGGTGACAACGCCGCAACCGTTCGCTCTGGGTCTCCTGGTCACCAATACCGGCGCCGGCAACGCCGGAGATTTCACGATCACATCGTCCCAGCCCCAGATTATCGACAACAAGAAGGGACTGCTGATCAACTTCAACATCACCGGCGCCCAGGTTGGCAACCAGCCCATCACTCCGTCGCTGACGGCCGACCTGGGAACCATCGCCTCGGGCCAGACCGTCGTGGCCGATTGGCAAATGACTTCCTCGCTCGACGGCACCTTCAGCAACATGAGCGCCACCTATCAGCACACCGACGCCCTGGGTGGGACCGCCACGTCGATCATCAGCAGTGTCACGATACACGACATGATCCACATGGTGCAGCCGAATGAGCCCGGCGACAACGGCGACCCAGCGTTTCTGGTCGATTCGGATCCCACCGCCAGCGACCTGCCCGATACCCTCTATTTGGCCGACGGCACCACGGCGCCGGTGAATATCGCCTCGAATGCCGCCGTCGACGGCACGGTATCCATGGACAACCTCGACGTGCAGTTGACTGCCACCATGACCAGCGGCTGGGATTTTATCCAATTGCCCGACCCGGGCGTCGGCTTCACGTTGGCAAAGGTCGTCAGTTCCGATGGCACGCAGATTCTGGTCGGCCCCAATGCCTGGACCACGCATCCCGTGGACGCCGGCACCAATGATCCCGCCGCCGATCTGTTTCAGTTGCTCGATTTCAACGGCACCGGCTCCTATACGCTTTATTATTTGCCCATCGGCGCCCAGCCGCCGGCGGTCGTCTCCCTGGCGGCCGTGTCTCCCAATCCGACCAGCGGGCCCATTTCATCGATCGATGTCACGCTGAGCGAGCAAGTCAGTGCCTCGACCTTCAATCCCAGCCAGGTTTCGTTGACGCTGAATGGCGGGCCGAACCTGATCAATTCAGGCGTGACATTCACGCAGGTTGCCGGCGCCACATACCAGATCGGCGGCCTGGCCCCCTTGACGGCGGCCAACGGCGTGTATCAGCTCACCGTCCTTCCAGGCCTTGTGCAGGACTCGGCCGGCGAGTTGAGCACCGGCACGCTTTCCGAAAATTGGGCCAACGGCGACGTGGGGCCTTATGTCGTGCAAGTCGATAGCGTTTCGCCAAACCCGCGGAATACGCCCGTCGATAGTGTCGACGTCGAATTCGATGAGGCGATCAATCCCTCGACATTCGGCGACGGCGCCCTTTCGTTAACTCTCAACGGCGGGACCAATCTCATCGACAGTGCGGTGACGGTAGCGCAAGTCTCGGATACGACCTACGAAATCTCGGGGCTTGCCAGTTTGACCACCACGGATGGCGCTACCTGCTGACCGTCAACGCCGCCGACATCACTGACGAATCGGGCCAAAGCGGTATCGGAACAGGCAGCACCACCTGGACCATGGACACGGCGCCCGTGACCATCAGCAGTCTGCAATCCGTGAATCAATCGCCGCGCAGCATCATTGTCTCTTCGCTCGATGTCACTTTCTCGGTACCCATAGACCCGTCCACATTCACCACGCAGAACATCACTTTCGCCAAGACCGGAGGGCCCAACCTGGTCGACTCGAATACGACCATTACCGAAGTGTCGCCGACCACTTTCAGCATAAGCGGATTCAATAACTTCATCTTTCCGGTGGACGGCACCTACACTTTTACCGTCAGCGCTGTTGGCGTTCAGGACCTGGCCGGCAACTTCGGCGTCGGCTCTGCCTCGGACACATGGGTGATGGATACCACTCCACCGGATGCCGCGACCAACCTGGCCATCACTCCAAATACCGGTGTGACTTCGACCAGCGGCTTGGTCACGACCAACACGGGCAACGTCACTTTGACCGGCTCTGTCGACCAAACAGGTCTGCTGCTGGACGTATATGATGGGGCCAATGAGGTGGTAACTGACGCGCCCATCACCGGCGAAACTATATCCGCGAGTTTGTCCCTAAGCACCGGCACGCATGTGCCTGCGCGTCGATGTCGTGGACTCGGCAGCCAGTGTTTCCCCGGACAGTTTACTGGATGTCCTCGTCGATCCCATTGCTCCGACGGTGGCCATCTCTCCCGTGGTTCCGAATGCTCGGGCCACTCCGGTCAATGACGTGACCATCATGTTCAGCAAGCCGGTTTATTTCTTCACGCTGGCTGATTTGCAATTGACGAACGGCAGCGGGCCCAACTTGCTTTCCACCGGCTCCCCCACGCTCACCAGCACCAATCAAGTTGCCTGGACGCTGGGGAACTTGGCCGGCCTTACCGGGACCAACGGGAGCTACGATTTGACATTGTCGCCGACCGGAATCGAGGATGGCGCGGGCAACTCCCTGGCCGTCGGTGCCCAGGCGAGCTTTGCCGTGGACACGACGCCTGCCGTTTCGTTTGCCGACGCCAGCGAAACGCTTAGCGAAACTGCCGGCACCTTCAGCATCGCGGTCAACTTATCGACGGCCGCCACCGCAAACGTTTCCATTCCGTTCGCGCTGGGGGGCACCGCGATTTCCGGCACGGACTACACGGTTGCCACCACAAGTCCCATCCTGATCCCGGCCGGCCAAACCAGCGCCACGATTACCGGCACCTTGATCGATTTCGGCACCGACGATGTTCTCCGGACGGTGACCTTCACGCTGGGCTCGCCGACCAATGCCACGCTAGGGTCCATCGGCACGAACACACTGACGATTGCGGAAGTTCCGCTCATCACCTGGCCCAATCCAGCCGACATCACTTACGGCGCCACCCTGAGTTCAACCCAGCTCGACGCCGCGGCCACGGTGATGGTCAACGGCAGCAGCGTCCCCTTGTCAGGCACGTTCAGCTACACACTGGCCGACGGCACCACCCCGGCTCCCGAGGCTGTTCTTCAGGCCGGCCAGGATCAGGCCTTGAATGTCACCTTCACTCCCACGCCCACATTGACTGCTGACTACACCACGGCCGCGGCCACGGCATTTATCAACGTGAATAGGGCTAGCCAGACCATCACCTTCACAGCTCCAACTTCGCCGATCTCGTTCGCCCCCAACGAGACCGTCACCCTCGACGCCTCGGCAAGTTCCGGCGCCACGGTGGCCTTCAGCATCGATCCGACCGGCACGGGATTGGGCAGCATCAGCGGCGACGTGCTCACGATCACGGCTGGCGGCAGCTTCGTCCTCGACGCCAATCAAGCCGGCAACAGCAACTATGGCCCTGCCGCCCAGGTTCAGCAGACGCTTGTGGTCAACCCCATCAACCAGACCATCACCTTCATCGCGCCCTCTTCCCCGATCTCGTTCGCCCCCAACGAAACCGTCACCCTCAACGCCTCGGCAAACTCGGGTGGCACAGTGGCCTTCAGCATCGACGCCAGCAGCACCGGGTCGGGAAGTGTCAGTGGCAACATCCTCACGGTCACCGGCGCCGGCACCTTCATCCTCGATGCCAACCAGGCCGGCAACAGCAGTTACAACGCCGCCCCCCAGGTCCAGCAGACGCTCGTGGTTAAGCCGGCGAGCCAGACTATCAACTTCACGGCTCCGAGTTCCCCGATCCCCTTTGTCCTCAACAAGACCGTCACCCTCAACGCCTCGTCAAGTTCGGGCTGCACGGTGGCCTTCAGTATCGACGCCAGCAGCACCGGCTCCGGCACCATCAGCGGCGACGTGCTCACGATCACCGGGGCCGGCAGCTTCGTGCTCGACGCTAATCAGGGTGGCAACGGCAACTACCAAGCGGCCCCCCAGGTGCAGCAGACGCTGGTGGTCAATAAAGCAAGCCAGACCATCAATTTCACGGCTCCGACCTCCCCGATCCCCTTTGTCCTTAACGAGACTGTCACGCTCAGCGCAACCTCAAGTTCGGGCTGCACGGTCGCTTTCAGCATCGACGGCACTAGCACTGGCTCCGGCAGCATCAGCGGCGATGTGCTCACGATCACCGGGGCCGGCAGCTTCGTCCTCGACGCCAATCAAGCCGGCAACGGCAACTACCAAGCTGCCCCCCAGGTGCAGCAGACGCTGGTGGTCAAAAAGGCCAGCCAGACCATCAACTTCACGGCTCCGAGTTCCCCGATCAACTTTGTTCCCAATGAAACGGTGACTCTCAGCGCGTCGTCAAGTTCGGGCGGCACGGTGGCCTTCAGCATCGACGCCAGCAGCACTGGCTCGGGCAGCATCAGCGGCAATGTGCTCACGATCACGGGTGCCGGCAGCTTCGTGCTCGACGCCAATCAAGCCGGCAACGGCAACTACCAAGCTGCGGCGCAGGTGCAGCAGACGCTGGTGGTCAATCCTGCCACTGTGCCGGTGGATGTGACGCCGCCGACGAGTAAGGTTAACACGCTCAGCGTGAACCAAAGCAGCGACACATTTGCCGTCACCGTGACCTCAAGCGATCCCGTCGGCGCCAACAATGCTCCGCCCTCCGGTGTCGCCACCGTGGACTTGTACTATTCCACCAACGGCGGCACAACGTGGTCCTTATATCAAAACTTGCCTGCTAGCCTGGCGGCTGCCCCCGGTTTCAGCTTCAAGGGACAGGATCGAACAACCTACGACTTCTACAGTGTCGCTCATGACGTGGCAGGTAACACCCAAATCGAACCCACCCCCCCCACCATTCAGGCCAGCACTCAGGTGCCGGAAATCTACTTGCCGGTTTCCCACGTTCTCGCGGCGAGCCCCGCTTCCCAGGCATGGAGCCCCTTCCCCAGCAGCGACTTCAGCAGTTTGCAGCCTTCCACCGTCAATCTGACCAGTGGCACGATAACTCTCAACTGGGCGGCCGTCGAACCGGACCACGTGCTCAACACACCGGCCGTCGGCACGATCCAGAACATCTTGATCTATGTGGAAGTCGACAGCGGTGCCGCGACACTGGTGAAGACTTTTTCCGCGGGCAGCCCCAATGCCAATGGCGTATACTCCGGCAGCATCTCCTATGGCATGCTTGGCGATGGGAGTTCACACACCTACAGCTTTTACAGCGTCGCCAGCGACGACTACGGCAAATCTCAACTAGCCCCGCCCACGCCCGACGTCGTCTTCACCGCGACCTATTCGGCGGTGCCGGCGCCAACGGCGTTTATGGTGGATAACCAGAGTGTGCAAGGGGAATCCTTCATCGGCTCCCTGGCCGTCACTTTCAATCAACCGACGGCGAACTTGTCCAAGCTGAATACCGCGGTGAACACGACCAAAAACGTCAGCGGCTACGTGGAATTGCTGTACTACGGCAAGAGCCTGACCGGGAGCAGCCCTGTCAAAACCACGGTGGTCCCCCCCGCGGCGGACGTGGCCTTCGCCAACTCGGGTGGGTATGCGACGCTGTCCTTGAATTTCGGCACCGGCGGGTTCACCAGCCTCTTTGGCGGCAGCGCCACCACCAACGCGGATGACGGTTGGTACTTGCTGGGCATCGACCCTTACGACAATCCGTCGCAAAACGTCGTCTTCTGGGAACCGTTCTACCGCCTGCTCGGCGACGTCACGGGCGTCGGCACGGTCAGCGGCGGGGTCACTACCGCAGGGTCCGACGTCAACCTTGTTTACTATGCCAAGGGCAGCTCACAGGTGACTGGGCCGTATGATGTCGACGGCAGTGGTTTGCTCAGCAATACTCAGGTGGCAGAAGTAAATGGCAACGTCGGAGCAACCGTCGGCACTACCAAACCTACGCCGCCGGCGTCGGGCCAGTTCCAGTTATTCGCTGGCGCGGCGGGGCCAGGCAATGCAGCGGCGCTAACCCAGACGCAAGTGCAGCCGGTGCTTGCCGAGGCGATCGCCAGTTGGAAAGCAGTGGGAGTCAACGCGGCGGGTATGCAGTTGATGGAGCAGACGCGGATCGAGGTGACGGATCTAGGCGGCAGCATGCTGGGGCTGGAAGTGCCTGGACAAATCTGGATCAACAGCACGGCGGCCGGTTACAGCTGGTATATCGGCGGCGGCGCAGCCTCCCTACAAGCGTTTGGCATCCCAGGACCGGGCGGAGAGATGTCGGCTGGCCCAGCAGCGGGTCAGGTGGACCTCCTCACAGTGCTGGAGCACGAATTGGGTCACATCATCGGTTTGGGCGATAACGGCCAAAGCGGCGACTTGATGGGCATATCGCTCGGTTTGGGAATACGTCGGATGCCCACGGCCGCGGACGTGGCAGAGCTAACCCCCGACTTAACCACGCCAATTGCGGCTCCCATGACGAGCTGGGCGGCGTCTCGCATGGCACCGGCTGACTCCAGCAGCGTTGTTCTGGGTGATATGTTCCGAAGTGCAATGATAACTGTCCTGGAATTGGAGCAAGTGCAAAACAATTCGGCCATCCAACCATTGACCGCGGCGGCCAACGGCCAGACCACCAACAGTGCGCTAATCGCGTTGCTGCCGCTTGAGGCTGCCAACCAACAGTCTCTCGGCTCAGGCAATGGGCTGGGTGACGACTTCCTCACAGATGCTGGCACCGGTGTCGACACCACTCACCTGGACCAGGCGCTGCAATCGATCGTGCAGGATTGAGCACGGGGCGAGAGTGCGTCCTTCACAATGCAAGCGGGCAGCAGCACATTGAAGGCCGATGGGGCGGGGCACCATGGATTCTTCGGGTTCTTTGGACTGGAGTAATAGGCTGGACGGGATGAAAACCGCCTGATGCTCGCATCACGTTCATATCCTGCTCCTCCTGTCAATCCTGTCTTTTTTGGTTTGCCAGTCCGCCACATGGCGCAGCCGAGGAGTTTAGCTGCGACAATAAGAAATCATCTCCGCCCCTTATATTTCCTTTCTTGCACTCCCCCACACACAAGTACCTGCAAACTTGCACCATCTCCCCCAGGGCAATCCGAAAAGTCAACCGAAATCGCAATCGCTAGGCCAACAATCAATTACGCATCCGCTAACGCCGAAATCCAGACTTTTTGGACAAAGTTTCTTGCAGGGCCTTGACTTCTCCGTGGGGTGCTGGAAAATTGCGTCTCATTTCACCCCCTGCACAACCCCTCGAGACTAAATCGGCAACGGATGACATTGGACGCCAATGGATGCGCACGGATGGCGAAAACTGGCAACGATTGCGTCTCACCGCGAGCCGGGAATAACCGATTTTCTTGCAAAAACCGCAAGATTCTTGTTGACTCTGCCAAAGCGTGCGAATACAAGATAACTATTCCCTGCGGTGCCCGCCTCAGGTATGCCTCATAAGCAGATGATTCGTTAGTCTTCTTTGCTGCAGGTGGGTATTCGTTGACACCCAATGAGTTGGGTTTTGCCTGATTCCCATTGAAGTATCGCTGCAGTACCTGCGCGTTTTTCTTGACGACATAACAACTCGCCAAGCTTGGTGTGCGCCTTCGGCACCCCAGCATCGTTTCGTTTTTCCACGAGCACGATGAAATAGGGATCTGGAGTTTTTCGGGTTTCACGGCCCTGGTTTCCCTCCTACAGGAGCTACTTCATGTTTCCGAAGCGGAATTGGCGGTGGTTGAAACAAGCTTTGCTGGTCCAAAAGAAACTCGCGGCACGGCCGAAACTCGTCCGCCCCCAGCTGGAAGCCCTCGAGGACCGCACCGTGCCTGCTGAGATTACTAGTACGTGGATCGGTTCTTCTGGCACCACCGCGGGGATGTGGTCCTACGCCGGAAACTGGAGCCCTAATGGCGTCCCTGGTAGTAGTATGACCGGCGACACCTATGATGTCGTTATCCCGGCCAACCCGGGTTCCGGCAACACCACCCCCGTCACCTTAAACACCTCCGGCATCACCCAGATCCTTAGCCTGAACACCGACCTGCCATTAAACATCACGTCAGGCACGCTTGAAATCACCGGCAACGGCACCATCGGCACCAGCGGCGCCATCACCGCCGGCAACGCCGTCACCGGAAGCACTATGAACGTGGAAGTGGAAGGCGCCTTAACGAACTCCGGCGTCATCACTGTCTACTCTGGGGGCACGGTGTATGCCGGCACCTTAACGAACCTCAGCAGCGGCGGCACCTTGACCGGCGGCACCTATGTCGTCGCCGGCACCCTCATCCTCGGCAACAATGTCGGCATTGAAACCAACGACGCCGCGATCACGATGACCGGGCAAGGCCCCGAGATCGACTGCACAAACAGTGCCCCCCCCCCAACCTTCAAAAACGCCCTCGCCGGCTTTAACGACAACGGCTCTCAGGGCAGTTTCACGATTAACGACGGTTACGGTTTCACCACTAGCGGCGCTTTTGCCAATGCGGGCACCTTAACCATCGGGGACGACGGCATCGAAACCGGCGGCGCCACTTTCACTGCCAGCGGCGATTTTGTAAATACGGGTGCCCTGGACGTTGAGGCCAACGGCTACTTTTACACTACTGGCGGCGATTTCACCCAGGCCACCGGCACGCTGAATGTCAGCATCGGCGGGGAAAACGGACTATACGGCCATCTAATCGTTGATGGAACCGCCAACCTGGGCGGCACGCTGGACGTTCAGGAGGCCAATTTCGCTTTGTCGAACGGGGCTTTTTTGCCGGTCGCGGGCGATGACTACCACATCCTGACTTTCAGTTCCGAGACCGGTGACTTCGCGACCCAGAACGGCTTCTACTTTGGCCAGGGCGAGTACTTCACGGACCAATTCAACCTTACAGGCTCTCCCGAAATCCTTAGCCTCTTCGTCAATCAGGCTGAACTGCAATTCACCGTGCAGCCGACCGAAACCGCCGCCGGTGCCGCCATCAGCAACGGCGCGGGCGGCGTTCAGGTGAGCATCCTCAATTCCACCGGCGATGCGGTGCTCACCGGCGACAACGTGGACTATGTCGACCTCACGCTCAACCAGAACGCCTTTGGGACCAGCACCGGCGGTGCGCCGTCAATGCCGATAGTGGCCAACGTGGTGAGCGGCGTGGCCGTGTTCGACAACCTCTTCATTGACGCGGCCGCCAGCGGCTACATGCTGACCGCCATGTGCGCGGATAGCGGGGTTCCCCAGGCCACCTCCAACGCCTTCACCATCGACCCGGCCGTGCCCTATCAGCTCGTCTTTTCGACGCAGCCAACCAGCGGCAACTACCCGAATCCCTTGCCGTCCTTTAGCGTCACCGAGAAGGACCAGTTCGCCAACGTGGAGACGGGCGACAGCACCACGATGGTCAACCTGTCGCTGCCGCTGGCCACGAACCCCAAGGGGGCCACCATACTGACCGACAACTCGATGCCGCTCACCAAAGGCGTGGCCACCTTCAGCGACGTTACCCTGAGCGCGGTCTTCACCGGCTACACATTCGAGCGCCACCGCGGCAAGCCTTCCCACCGCATACAGCAAGGCCTTTAACTACTACGTGACTTGGACCGGCGGGGATCATAACGCTAACTGGAACGATGGGGGCAACTGGAGCGATAATGAGGTGCCCGGAAAAGAACCGGGTGGACTATTCGACTCCGTGCTTGTCAACACGCCGGGCGTCACAATCGACTTTCCTGGCGTACAGGAACTCGGCTCGTTCGGCTCCTACGTGGACACGATCTACGGCCTCACCGTGACTGCCGAAGACGTGACTTTGAACCTCGGTGTGATTGGATACACAGAAACCATGCTCTACCTTTCGGGCAGCGGCATGCCTGGCACCTTCAAGGTTGACCAAACCGGTGACGCAGTCAATCTCGAAGGCGCCTCGCTCCTGAACGCCGTCGTGACATCCGGAACGACCATTACGGCCACCAGTTCGGGCGGCACGCTGGACGCGGTGACGCTCGACGGCACACTTGACATGTACGATAATGCCGACGTCATCGTCGCTGGCTTGACGATGAACGGCACCATAACGGGCACGGGGACCATCACCGGCAACGTGACTAACGACGGCTCAATCACTCCCGGCGATGCTCCAGGCACGCTGTCGATCAGCGGCAATTACACCCAGGACGCCGACGGCACTCTGAATGTCTACCTCGGCGGCGACTACCCCACTGGCCCCGGCCCATTCAGCCAGCTGGCCGTTTCTGGAACAGTCATCCTGGGCGGCACGCTCAACGTTAACGCGGTCAATCCGTTTTTGCCGAGCGCGGGCGATGATTACCCGATCGTGACTTTCGGCGACGGCGAGACCGGCGACTTCGCGACCACCACCGGCTTCTTCCCGGGTAATGGGGTATTTATCAAGGAGCAATTCAACACCGCAAGCCTAAACCTCGTCGTCGGTCAGGCGGAACTAGATTTCCAGCAGGAGCCGACCGAGACCTCCGCCGGCGTCGCCATCAACGGCGAGAGCGACGGCGTTCAGGTGACCCTCGTCGATCCCAACGACCTAGTGGGAGGCGTTCCCCAAGTCCTCACGGGCGACAATGTGGACACTGTCCAGCTCACGCCCAACCAGCACAGCTTTGGAGTAAGCACCGCCGCTATCGGGTCAACAACGGAGATGACGGTGGACGATGGGGTTGCCTCTTTCACCAACCTGTACATTGACACGGCCGCCAGCGGTTACATGCTGACCGCCGCCCTCCCCAGCCCGACCGCGACGACCGCGGTCACGTCCAGCTGCTTTACCATCGACCCGAACACGACCTCGAAGCTCGTCTTTTCGACGCAGCCAACCGACAGCACGTACCCGAACGCCTTGAACCCCTTTGCCGTCAGCGAGGAGGACCAGTTCAATAACGTGGTGACGAGCGACAACAGCACCACGATCTACCTGTTTGTGTCTAACGACCCCAACGGGGGGACCAACCTTCTGGTGGGCAACTCGGGCGGCAACTCGTTGATGCTCCAGGACGGAGTCGCCAATTTCAGTGGTGCGAACGGTGTGACCCTAAGCTTGCCGGGCAGCGGTTACCAGCTGATCGCCAGCACCAACCCCGAGTTCATGGTCAGCAGAAGGGTCTACTATACGAGTCAGCCGTCCAACGCCTTCAACTACCTGGCGCCGGGGCAGATCACGGTCATCGCCACGTCTCCCCTCGCTTTGGGGACAACCAACTACGGTACCGCGTCCACGCCGGCGCAGACCTACACGGTGAGTGGCACAAACCTGACAGCCGACATCATTGTGACCGCCCCCACAGGTGTCGAACTGTCAACCGACGGCACTGATTTCAGTACCTCCCTCGACTTGCCCGAGAGCGGCGGCACCGTCGCCGCCACGACGGTCTACGCCCGCATCGCCGCGTCGCCCGGCATCGTCGGCAGTATCAGCGGCAACATCACGGATACAAGCAGCGGGGCCAGCGAGGCCGACGTTAGTGTTACCGGCTTCATCGACAACGACTACTTCAACTCTCTCACCATATCACCGACTGGGGATAGTATCCCTTACGGGACGGCCACGGACACCATCGGCGGGCAACTGTCGGGGTTCAATGGCGTCCGCCCGACGACCGGCACCGTGACTATTACCCTCAATGAGGGGGGGGTGGGACCGGTGGCGGAACCGGCGGCCGTCGATGGAAACGGCCAATTCTCCGCCATCTTTTCCACCCCCACTCTGGATGTGCTCCCCCTGGGGGCGGGTTACGAGGTCGACTTCGCGTATGACGGTGTTGGCGCCACGGATGCCGTTGATTTCAAGGACACGGCCGGCCTGGTCATCACCCCGGCCAACGCCGACATCGTTGTCACTCCATACGATGTCCCCTACGACACTACCACCCACGTGGCCACCATCACCACGGCCACGGGCCGCCAATGGCCAGAACCTCAGCAGCCTCGTGAACCTGGGCGGCACAGCGCACTCTAACGCCGGCACCTATGCGACTGACTTCTGGTCGTTCTCAGGCGACTCCAACTACAACAGCATCCCGAGCACCACCATCGAGGACATCATCTCCCGGGCCAACGCCGATATCGTTGTTACGCCGTACGATGTCCCCTACGACACCAACACTCACGTGGCCACAATCACCACGGCCACGGGTGCCGGTGGCCAGAACCTCAGCAGCCTCGTGAACCTGGGCGGCACAGCGCAGCTCTCGCGCCGGCACCTATGCGACTGACTCATGGACGTTCTCAGGCGACCCCAACTACAACAACATCGGCCCCACCACCATCGAGGACATCATCTCCCGGGCCAACGCCGATATCGTTGTTACGCCGTACGATGTCCCCTACGACACCAACACTCACGTGGCCACAATCACCACGGCCACGGGTGCCGGTGGCCAGAACCTCAGCACCTTCGTGAACCTGGGCAACACGGCGCACTCGAGCGCCTCCACCTATGCGAGTGACTCGTGGACGTTCTCGGGCGACCCCAACTACAACAACATTGGCCCCACCACCATCACTGACATCATCTCGCCAGCCAACGCCGACATCGTTGTCACGCCGTACGATGTCCCTTACGATACCAACACCCACGTGGCCACAGTTACCACGGCGACGGGTGCCGGTGGCCAGAATCTCAGCACCTTCGTGAACCTGGGCAACACGGCGCACTCCTACGCCGGCACCTATGCGACTGACTCCTGGTCGTTCTCCGGCGACCCCAACTACAACAGCATCCCAAGCACCACCATCGAGGACATCATATCCTCGGTCAACGCCGACATCGTGGTCACGGCGTACACCGTCCCCTACGACGGCAACCAGCACTTGGCCACAATCACCACGGCCACGGGTGCCGGTGGCCAGAACCTCAGCAGCTTTGTGAACCTGGGCAACACGGCGCACACCAACGCGGGCACCTATGCGACAGACTCCTGGTCATTCTCGGGCGACCCCAACTACAACAGCATCCCCAGCACCACCATCGAGGACATCATATCCTCGGTCAACGCCGACATCGTGGTCACGGCGTACAACGTTCCCTACGATGGCAATCCGCACACGGCGACGGGCACTGCCACCGGCGTCGGCGGCTTGAACCTCCTCGGCGCGGGGGATAACCTGAACCTGAGCGGCACGGTGCACACCAACGGCACCGGCGGCGGCGTCAGCGATCCCTGGACGTTCACCGACACCACCGGCAACTACAACAGCACCAGCAGCACCGTCAGCGACGAGATCACTCCGATCGGCCAGACGATCAACTTCACGGCACCGGCCTCCCCGATCCCCTTTGTCGCCAACGGGACCGTCAACCTCCTCGCCAGCGCCCCAGGCGGCACGGTGGCTTTCAGCATCGATAATACCAGCACCGGCTCGGGCAGCATCAACGGCAACGTGCTGACGGTCACCGGCGCCGGCAGCATCGTCCTGGACGCCAATCAGGGCGGCGACAGCAACTACCAAGCTGCCCCCCAGGTGCAGCAGACGCTGGTGATCAGTCCGCTGGTGGATGTGACGCCGCCGACGAGTAAGGTTAACACGCTCAGCGTGAACCAAAGCAGCGACACTTTTCCCGTCACCGTCACGTCAAGCGATCCCGTCGGGGCCAACAATGCTCCGCCCTCCGGGGTCGCCACCGTGGACCTGTACTACTCCACCAACGGCGGCACAACCTGGTCGCTCTATCAAACCTTGTCCGGCAGCCTGGCGGCTTCCCCTGGGTTCAGCTTCAACGGACAGGATCGGACCACCTACGACTTCTACAGCGTCGCTCATGACGTGGCCGGCAACACCCAAATCGAACCCAACCCTCCCGCTATTCAGGCCAGCACTCAGGTGCCGGAAATCAACTTGCCAGTTTCCCACGTACTCGGCGCGAGCCCCGCTTCCCAGGCGTGGAGCCCCTTCCCTAGCAGCGACTTCAGCAGTTTGCAGCCTTCTGCCGTCAATCTGACGAAAGGCACGATTACTCTCAACTGGGCCGCCGTCGAACCGGACCACATCCTCAACACACCGGCCATCGGCACGATCCAGACCGTCTCGATCTATGTGGAAGTCGACGGCGGTGCCCCCACACTTGTGACGCCCGCCTTTTCCGCGGGCAGCCCCAACGCCAATGGCGTCTACTCCGGAACCATCTCCTATGGCATGCTTGGCGATGGGAGTTCACACACCTACATCTTTTACAGCGTCGCCAGTGACGACTACGGCAAATCTCAACTTGCGCCACCCACGCCTGACGTCACCTTCACCGCAACCTATACGGCTGTGCCGGCGCCAACGGCGTTCACGGTGGATAACCAGAATGTGCAAGGAGAATCCTTCATCGGCTCCCTGGCCGTCACGTTCAATCAACCGACGGCGAATTTGTCCAAGCTGAATACTGCGGTGAACACGACCAAAAACGTCAGCGGCTATGTGGAATTGCTGTACTACGGCAAGAGCCTGACTGGGAGCAGCCCTGTCAAAACCACTGTCATCCCCCCCGCGGCGGACGTGGCCTTCGCCAATTCGGGCGGGTTTGCGACGCTGTCTTTGAATTTTGGCACCGGTGGGGTCACCAGCCTCTTCGGCGGCAGTGCCACCACCAATGCGGATGACGGTTGGTATTTGCTGGGCATCGACCCGTACGACAATCCGTCGCAAAATGTCGTCTTCTGGGAACCGTTCTACCGCCTGCTGGGCGACGTTACGAGCGTCGGCACGGTCAGCGGCGGGGTCACTACCACGGGGTCCGACGTCAACCTTGTTTACTATGCAAAGGGCAGTTCCCAGGTGACTGGGCTTTACGATGTCGACGGCGGTGGTTTGCTCAGCAATACTCAGGTCGCAGAAGTAAATGGCAACGTCGGAGCAACCGTCGGCACTACCAAACCTACGCCGCCGGCGTCGGGGCAGTTCCAGTTATTCGCTGGCGCGGCGGGGCCAGGCAGTGCAGCGGCGCTGTCCAAGGCGCAGGTGCAGCCCGTGCTTGCCGAGGCGATTTCCAGTTGGAAAGCAGTGGGAGTCAACGCGGCGGGTATCCAGTTGATGGAGCAAACGCACATCGCGGTGACCGACCTGGGCACGAGCATCCTGGGGCTGGAAGCTCCGGGGGAAATTTGGATCAACAGCACGGCGGCCGGTTACAATTGGTACATCGGCGGCGGTGCAGCCTCCCATCAGGCGTTTGGCAACCCAGGACCGGGCGGCGGCCCGGCAGCGGGTCAGGTGGACTTGCTAACGGTGCTGGAACACGAACTCGGCCACGTGCTCGGTCTCGGCGACAACGGCATCACCGGCGACCTGATGGATGTGGACTTGGGGCTAGGTGAGCGGCGGACGCCGACGGCCCTGGACGCCGCGGCCATTGCCCAGGCTTTTACCATGGATAACTCGGCTACCTTGACACCGCTTGACCCCTCGCTCATCGGGCCAAGGGTGGTCGGGAACTCCACTCCGGGCGGCTCCTTGTTGGCTGCCGGAAACTGTTTGTTCGCCGAACTCGGAAATTCGGCGACGGCGAATCTTGTGGGCGACCCAGGCGCTAGTTTGAACGGCGATCTTTACGCCAACACGGCCGGCGGCACGGTCCCAGCAAGTGACGGAAGCGATTTGCCAAGCGGCCGCGGCAAGATTCTTTCCGGTCTTTCCGAGAAGCAGACACTGGCGGTTGATGGCCAGGAGGACCTTCTGAGCGCGGCAGACGTGAACGATCCGCTCAGCGATCATGAGGCGAAGCGGCAGTTTTTCAACGAATGACTGGATTAGTTCGGGTGGAGGAGTTTTTAACAGCGACAATGTGTCAACACACCCGACTTTGAAGATGTCAACGAATGCTTACACTGTTACCGGCTTAGCTGTCGCCCTTTGTGAGATTAGACCATAACGTGAGGCCTGTAAAAGACTTGCAAGATTCACAACACGAGAATATCAGCGAGACTAAAATGGCACAGATATTGCGATATATTGCTGGTTCGACTTTGAATTCCTTTTCCAAACAATTAACCCTGCTTTTTGGGTTGGGATGCCCGCAGTCCGACAAAGGCGGTTCTCAAATGAAAAGGGCAGCCAACATGAAATGTTTTGCGAGGTCGTTGCGAGCAGGGGTTGCCGCAGTGGCCATTAGTCTGGTCATAGCCTCGCCGGCCAAGGCGGATTTCATTATCACGGGCGGGACCGCAACCGTGGCACAGGGCGGGTCAGGCACGGTGGATTTCCTGATCACTGCCACCCACGGGAGTAGTCTCGGTGCTTTTAATTTGACGCTGCAGATAAACGTGATATCGGGAAACGCCATTTCCGATTTGACGTTTTCTCAGGCATCGGCCCAACCGGCTGTTTATAACCAGAGCAATTATGTTTTTGCTGGAAGCGGCCCGTTTGTTTCCCCTGGAAACAGTTTCGACGGCAATTTGGGTGCTGCGTCAATCTGGGGTATCCCCAATAACGCCAATAATTCTGGCCAAAATCCTCGAATCTATGGATCTGATAGCACATATGATGGCACTTCCGCTACGATTACATCGGCCAACAATCTGCTGGTAAGCGTTGGATTTACTGCCAATTTGGGTACTCCCTTGACTAGTGAGTTTTCAATTTCACTGGTAGGAGGCGTCGACAACACCGCTTTTTACGCCAACAATAGTGGGCCTACGCCGACGGGCCTTGTCCATTACAGAAGCACCGCCGCCGATATTACCGTGACTCCTGCAATCGCCAATACCCCCGCGCCATCCTCCCTGGCATTGGCCGGCATCGGCAGTTTGAGTGGCTTGCTCTATTATTGGCGAAGCCGCAAACAAGCGCGGGCGCACCTGTCTGCGGCTTAAGGTGATCGCCTGTCGTAGAAGTCGATCCAGTTGAAGGTGATTGATTTGCGCGGCTCCGCAGGTGCTTCTGCCTATTGAGCAACCGCTTTATGCGTTCCCGCTGCCTCAGGGTGCTTCGGCCGCAATTCGTTAGCCCGCGGATGCGCCTTGGTCTCGGCTTCATCCTTGCTCATCGTCTTGGGATACAAAAACCGCTCTCGAAACTCCCCGCCGCGCCAGGCCCATTGGATTTCATAACACCCGTTGTCCATAAAGTGCTCCTGCTGAAACGCCGCCCCTCATTTCAATATCCTCGGCTTGACGGCTTCACGCCAGCCGTCCGTCACCGAGGATGGGACTACGATGTCTCTTATTTTTGTCAGCATATCACAGTTAGCGTGAAAGCCGATTTGCCCGCGATGCTGCAACTGGCCGACGACAATTCCTGGATGAGTTTTCACCTTGTCGGCAAATTGAATGATCCGTTCTTTTGAATAGATTGGGGCCATGCGGCGAATAAACGACTCCAATTGCTCCGGAGAGATCAGCATCGCAGCCGCTTCCTTGTCGGCACGCTTTTCGGCGGCGGACTTTCTGTCGTGCGGCACTTGATCCTGCCCGGCCAGGTTGCTGTCGATCGAAAAGCCGTCCTTGTTTTTGATGTGCGAAAATTCGTGGCCCAGGCTGAACCAGAAGGCGTCCAACCTGTCGAACCGCAAGGACAGGGCGATGGCCGGCGCTTGCTTGTCCAGCCAAAAGGCCGCCCCGTCAACCTTGCTCCCTGACAAGGGCTCGACGATCACAAAACGAATTCCAAAAGACGAAAGAACGCCAGGCACCTTGCTTGCTTCTTGAGGAAACGCCGCCAGTTTCGCCAGCTCCTTTTGGCAAACCAACAAACGACTTCCATCAAACTGGTCGACACGCAGTGCGCGCGCCATTTGCTTGGCGCGGAAATACCATGCCTTTTGGCCTGGAGTGAGCGCTGCGGGATGCGCCCCATGGCGGAATCCAGCGGCAATGGCCGGCTCCTGATCGCAGCTGTCGATTTCAAAGAACCGGCATAACTCCAATTCAAGCTCGCCGGCGTCGCTGGTGGTCTTGATCCAGCCGCGTCTTTGCATTTCCTTGAGCGGAGCAATTTCAAATTGCCGTGCACGCCTGCTTACCAGCAACCCGTCTTCACCCCGACGAGCCTTGGCGAGCGCTAGCCGATAAGACGATTCGCGCTCCAGCCAGATTTCCGCGTCAGTGCCGAAGGCGTTGGCAAGCTCGATGGCAACCTGGGCTGAAAGGGCTCGTCTGCCGTGGATGATGTCGTTGACGCGTCCAACGGGCCGGCCCATGATACACGCCAGCTCTGCCTGGCCCCATCCTCTCTTTTCCAGTTCTTCTCTAATCGCGTCGCCAGGCGTCTTTGCGGCGCTCATGGATTGAGCCTCCCGCCGCATTTTATCGATAGCTTGCCTGCTCGGGTCGGCAAGTGTTGTTTATGGCGCTGGAAAGTGATCGTGTGTACATTGCCTTTCGTCTGTCCCTTTCGTTCACCTTCCCCGTTCGCCTAACCGATAAGTATGGTAGATCCTGCAAAATCCGAAAATCCGTCGATTTCACCAGTACAAACTGGGGCGAGTGGCGAAAATGGCGAAACAAGTAGGGCAGGTTTGGCCGCTGAGCAAGAGGTGCACCCCTTGCATTGCCATGGGCGCGCTTCTGGCCTTGTTCGCGGCCACTGCTCAGTTGGCTTATTCGCAAGAGACGCCATGGTCGCGTACTTCAGCGCCCGTCGGCGACGGAGCGGCCGGGGCACCGTGCCAGGTCGGCCCGGTGGAAACGGTGGTGCTGCAGCCCGCGGATGCTTCCCCGGCGCCAGCCAATCAAAAAACCGTTGTCCTTGTGCCGGCGAGCTTCCAGACGTCGTATGGCAATCCAGACCCGCCGCCGGCCGTGGCGGTCATTGGAGGCCAACCCGCTGGCGGTCCCCCTCCGTATGAAAACCTTGCAGCATGGCTCAAGTCGCTTGATTGGGTAAACCCGGCACGCCCCGGTTCAAGAGTTTTTACTGCCGACCTGGAGTATGTATTGTGGTTTTATGCGGGCGCCAGCGACTCCTCCGTCGTTGCCGCCACGCTCCCGCTTTCCAATCCAAATTCGATGATTCTCGGCTCCCTGGGCGACGCCGAGCATGCAAAAGAGGAACCCAAATCGGGGGGCCGGTTGACGGTCGGCTACTGGCAGTTCGAGGATAATCCCTGGATTGCTGGCGGCATTCGGGATTTCGGTGTCGAGGCCGTCTTCTTCTTCGTCGGGCAGACCGGCGCCAGTTTCAGCAACGATCAAGCTCCCACCCTGGTTCGGCCGTTCTTTGACCTGAATAACCGCGTGGAATCCGGCTTTATCGTGGCCGCGCCGGGGCTAGCGACGGGCAATATCAATGCGAGCTCGCAAGCGAATCTATGGGGCGCCGAGCTGAATACGTGGAAAAATATCTATTATAATTCTCCCGGCACGACCTGCACCGTGGACCTGATGGCTGGCTTCCGCTTCCTGAACTCCAACGAGCAGTTCAACATGGGATCCACATCCGTGTTCAACTCGGCGATTCCCGCCGATTCCCCGTACTTCCCGTTTGCCGGCAACAGGCTTCAAGTTGTCGATTCCTTCGCGACCCACAACAATTTTTATGGCGGCCAGGTGGGGATCGCCACCAAGTGCTGGCCGCTGCCGCAGCTGAGCGTCGAATTCGACTTCAAGCTGGCCATGGGCGCGACGAACGAAGAGTTGAGCATCGCGGGCAGCCAGTTGAGGACCTTCGCGAATTCATCGACGGCATCCTATACCGGCGGCCTGCTGGCGCTGCCGTCGAATATCGGCCAGTACAACCGCGACGTGTTTGCCCAGGTTCCGGAATTGGATCTCAAAATAGCCTATGAGGCCACCAAACATCTAAGTCTGTCGGTTGGGTTTTCGACTCTCTATTGGAACAGAATTGCTCGGGCGGGCGAGCAAATCGACCGCGAAGTCGATATCACGCAAATTCCCAACTTCCCGCTCGCCGCGGGGTCGGAGCCCACCGGTTTGGGCCGGCCCGGCGTGCCCTTCACTCAATCCGACCTGTGGGTCATGGGCATCAGCCTTGGCGTGGAGGTCAAGTGGTAATGCGGCTTTTGCCGCCGACAGCATGCCCCTGCGGCTCACCGTGGGCGACGTCGCAAAGGCCGTATTTGTGGAGTTTTTTGTAGAGGGCCATGCGGCTGATGCCCAACTCACGAGCAGCGCGCAGGCGATTATTGCGGTGCTTATGAAGAGCCTCGGTAATCCGCAGCACCTCGGCCTTTTCTCTGGTTCTGACCAGGGTCAGGTCCTGCGGATTGCCGACGGGCCCTAGCGTCATCAGATTGGGGTGGTCGTCGCCGCCGCCGTCGGATGGCCTCATGGAACATTGCACGGAATAGTTGGCACGCAAGGCCTCGGGCAGGTGGCCCAACTCCACTTCCGGGCCCGGAAACAAGGTGGCGGCCCGCTCGATCACATTGCGCAATTCGCGCACATTTCCAGGCCAATGGTATCTCTCCAGGGCAGTGAGCGCTTCGTGAGTAAAGCCGGACTTGCCGAGGGAGTTGTTTTGGTTGAATTGACTCAAGAACTTTTGGGCCAATGGCCCGGTGGCGGCGAGGTGTTCGCGGAGCGGAGGCAGACAAAAGCCCACGACATTAAGGCGGTAATAAAGATCCGCGCGGAAACGCCCGGCTTCCACCTCCTTTTCCAGAGGTGCATTGCTGATCGTAATGAGCCGCGCACGCATGGGCTGAGAGGTGTTGGTTCCAACCGGCTCAAAAACCCGCTCATCGACCACTCGGAGCAGCTTGCTCTGCAGGGGAAGAGGCAGCGAGTTGATCTCGTCCAAAACCAGCGTGCCCTTGGCGGCGGCGGCAAACTTTCCCACACGTTCGCGGTCGGCTCCCGTGAATGCGCCCGGCAGTGGCCAAACAACTCGCTCTCGATGAGACTGGGCGACAGAGCGTTGCAGTCGACGATCAAAAATGGCTCCTTGCGGCGCGGAGACATATTGTGAATAACTTTCGCCAGGTGAGTTTTGCCTGCGCCGGTTTCCCCGGTAAACAGGATGGTTGTGTCCTGAGCTACGATGCGGCGCACCTGCTCCATCATCTCCATGGTTTGGGGGGACAGCACGAAAAAGGAGGGATCCGGATCAGCGATGTCCGGCTCGTCATTTTTGCTATTGGCTTGCTCGGCCAACAAGGCCCGGGCCTCGGCCTGGAAAGTCAGGGCGCCCAAGGCGTTCGCAAGCCTCTGGGGACTTGAGTCTCTGGGGCAGGCAGCAGACCGCGCCGGCTTGCAAGAATTCATCTCTGGCGCTGTCGCAGCAGGCCTCGAGCAGGAGCAGGCAAGCCACTGGCCGTTCCAGGTGCGCAACAGCCCACAGCAATTCCTTCACCCTTTTGGGGGCAAAGTCCCTCGGCACATGCACCACCACCAGCACAAAGGCCTTTTGGGCTAGCAGGGCGGGAACCTGGGAAAAATCAGGGCATAGCTCCGTTCGAAGGTCTGGCACTAAAGGCAGGACGGGCGCCAAAAAATCGACTCCAACCGCACCTTCGCTGACCACCAATACCGCGGGGGGCAATTTACCGCGAACCATATGGATACTCCAAGTTGCATCATCAAAAGTGTCATCCGTGTAGAATTCAACATCGATAATTCCCTTATCCGCAACCTCTGCGATGAACAAGCCATCCAACCAAACCATTCTGCATCATGCGGGTAATCCTTTTGAAACAAAAAAATGGAGCACCGAATCGGCATGCGAATCCTGCCGACACCTGGCTATCCAGCAATGTCCTGGCAACAGTGATGCTCTTTTTCGCCTGCGTGGTCCGGCACGCAAAGCTGGGTGATTCACCAAAGCCATCGGCAAATCGTCGCGGTTCTCGGCACGCCTGCGCATGCCATGGAAGCTTCAAGCTTGGAAGGAGAGATAACCAAAGCATCCAATAGCATCGAAAAGGTATCCGCTTTCAAGTGCCGTTGGCTAGGGCCATCCCTTTGATAATTACAGAACCACCTCCAAAAAAACAAGCTCCCCAAGGAAAAACCCTGAAACAGGCAACCCGTCTCACAGAAAAACGCTGGCAGGGCCGACAGCCATGCTGATTCCGACCTTGCGGGGGGGTGCCGACAGCACTGGGCAGGGTGACCACGGGGCTAGCCTAAGTTTGCCTTTATTGCGTAAACTCTCTCATCTACGTAAACAACAAAAGTAGGATAAATGGAAGCGCAAAATCGAAAAAATCCAGAAATTATTGAAAAAAGCTTGATGATAACTTTGATGACCAGTGGATTTATCGGTGTTTTGCGGAGTTTTCTCGACTTTTGTTCACTTTCCGCGTACATCTTATTTCCAATGACCGGCAGCAATTCGAGGCCGTTGTGGCTGGCAACGCCGATCCTTCGGACAACAATATATATACGGTTGTCCATTTTCTACGTCTTCAATCGCATTACCGGTGAAATCAAGGACGCTCTGCTGGCTTGGTTGCATTTTGCGCCATGGAAGATATGGAAAAACACGGTCAATGGCCAGGTGCGGCCAGGAAGTGGAGCATTGGCGTGGAGGTTGCGCCCGGAATGTGGATCGGTGGGCGCGGTTTTCTCAGCTGGGTTTGCGGCGAGCGGGGCAGACAGCCCCAGGGAGGAGGATACGACGAAAGGTCTCAGGAATGCCCGGAATCCACGGGCTTGGCCGTCGAAGAGGGCGGCAGATCACGCCCCAACAAATGCGGATCTTGCAAGCCGGCATGTCCGGGGTCCAACGCGACGTCGGGAGTCGCTTTCATTTGGCTCCGGAGGCAGTCGATGAATCGCGATAGGCCCTGCTTAAGGTCGTTGCTGGGGCAAAAACCGAGTTCTGCTTCGGCGCGGGAAATGTCCACGGAGCGGGCCAACCCGCTGGGCTTCCGAGAGTCGGCAAAGAGGGGTTGCAGTTGCGTGCCGAGGATCTGGTTTAACGCGGTCACGACCTGGACCAGGGAGACGCTCCGGCCGCGGGCAATGTTGAAAACTTTGAGGGCCTGGCGCGAGGCCTCTGCCGCCAGCATGGTGGCATGCACGGCATCGGCGATATAAAGCAAGTCATGCTGCTCGAAAGGGCTATCCGGGATGACCGGATCTTGCCCCGCGAGCATGGAGCGGACAATGGCGGGGATGGCCGGCATATACGGCGTGGCAAGGGACTGGCGCGGCCCGAAAACATTGAAAAACCGCAGGCGGACGGTCTCCAGGCCATACAGCCGTGTGAAACCGGCGCATTGGTTCTCGGCGGCCAGCTTGGCGAACCCGCCCGCAAACAGGCGAGGTGGGGTCGCTCTCCTTAATCTGGGCCGAGCGGCCAGGGCCGTAAACGCTGCTGCTGGAGGGGTAAATGACCCGGCGCACGCCAGCCTCGCGCACCGCCGTCAGGACGTTGAGCGGATCAAGGGTGCTGGCCCATGTCCCCGTGGTCGATTCCTGAGACATCGTGGCCGCGCTGGGGGCTTCCATGAAATGGAAAACATAATCCATGCCACGGACGGCTTTGTCGAGCACGCCCAGGGCGTTCAAATCGTCGGCAATCAGCTCGATTGCCCCACTGGACTTAGCAAGGTTGGCGTTCGTGCCGGTGCTGAAGTTGTCCAGCACACGGACCTTATTCCCCCGAGCTAGCAGCGCATCCACGAGGTGCGAACCGATGAAACCCGCTCCGCCAGTGATTAGACAAGCAGCCACGCTGCCTCCCTGCTTTTGAATAAAAACAGATCGTTCTTGGAGCCTGTGGCAAAAAGGGGACAGTCCCTTTGGCAGGCCTCATTTTTCCGAGAATTTGAAGCCTGCGAGAGGGACAGTCCCCTTTTTTGCCACAGGCTCTTAGCCAAGCCATTGCGTTCGGGCGGTTTGTCAAACAGCTGGACCAACTGCCAAAATCAGCGTGCTTCCAGCTGGCTCTTCAATTGCCGGTATGCGCTTAGTTCCAACGGGTCGATTGCGTTTTCGTTCAGGCCCAGTTCTTGGGCCCGGCTGAATGCGGCGATGGCATAGGTCCGGTTTTGAGCCATGAAATGGGCCTGGGCCAGGTGAAAATACCGATACGCAGTCGGCGCTTCGGCAATGGCCTCCTCCATGTCCCTTACCGCATCGCTGGGCTGGCCCTGCTTCATGTTCATGTAAATGACGGCTCGGGTATCCAGAAGCGATTCCCGTGGACCATCGATCTCGATGGCCTTTTGAATCCACGTGAGAGCGTCGTCGCCGTTATTGCGATGCAGCACAAGCATCCAGGCGAGGTTGTTCATCGCCGCCGTGTCGGTCTTATTCAATTCGAGGATGCGTCGGCACAGGGACTCCACTTCATCGTAGTTTTTCTCCAAGCGCCGCACGGCCGCCAGGTAGCCGAGCAGCATGGTGTCTTTTGGCTTGTTCTTGGATTCCCTTTCCAGCAAGGCGGCCACCTGCCGCCAATTCTCCTTGCCGGAGGACTTGGCCGTATAGAGGATGAGCACACTTGTGCCGGCCACGTTTTCGGGCTTGCAATTGTTCAAGGCCTTTTCGCACAGGGCCAAGGCTTCCTCCGCACGGTCTTGCCTGCCCAGGAACTGGGCCAGCACCAGCACGCTCTCGGGAGTTTTGGCCTGGGACTGGGCCACGAATTTCTTGAACATTTTCTCCGCGTCTTCCTTCTGGCCGATTTCCTCCAGCAGCCTGGCCACGGGCGGCACGAGGTTCGGCTCTTTGTCGGCAAGGGCAGTCAACGGGCCCACTGCTGACTTGCCGTCGCCCTTCTTGTTCAGCAGCAGGGCTTTGGTCGCCACCGTCCGCCAGGAATCTGGCTCAAGTGCCTCCAACTTGTCAAACCAGAGCTGGGCATCGACTAACAACGACTTCTTCGCCGCCTCCTTGGTTTCCGTAGCCTCCCTCCGCAGCAAGCTGGAGCAGAACTGGGTAAGGTAGGCGGCGTAAGTCGTCTTCAAGTTGGATTTGGCCTGCCCAGTTTTTGCCGAATTGCCCTCCGCCCCTACCTTGCCATCCATTCTGTACAGCAGAAGCAGCATCTGCTCGCGTGCCTTGGGCCATTCGCCCACCGACTCGTAGAGCTGCGCCAATATCAGCTGCTCATCGTCGGTCATTTGCTGGCGCCGCGAATCTCTTTCAAGATGCCGATCGCCTGGCGCCGCTGACGAGCGTTGGACTGGCGGGCGAGAATAACGACCTTGGCACGTTCATCGGCGAGGTTGGCGTCCGGGGACAGGTCGTCGTTGCGGCCCGCTTCTTCTTCCATCCCAAGCATCTTCAGGGCCTTTTGCGTTTCCCCAAAATTGCGTGAGGAAGCCAGAATCAGGGCCAAGGTTCGCTTCGCGTCGGCGCTGTCCGTGCTACCGCTTTTGAGCTCGCTGATCTTGTAAAAATGCACAAGGGCTTGCTCCTTATGCTGCCCAGCTTGCTCCTTATGCTGCTCGGCTTGCTCCTTATGCTGCTCGGCTTGCTGGAGGTAAAAGCCGCTGCGGCGGAGGTGGAAATAAGCCAAGTTTAGCCGCACGTTGGTGTCGTCGGGTTTGGCAGCCAAGGCGGCATCGTAAAGTTCCTTGGCGCGGTCGGGGTGATCCAGCCACTCGTTGAAACGGGCCAAGTGCAGAGGAGCCTCGGCGCGGGGAATGGATTTTTCGGCCTCCAATAAAGCCTCTTCGGCTTTTGGAAGGTCTTTGCCGCGTATGGCAAATTGCACGAGGGCCGTCCAGCCGTCCGGGGAGGTGTTGTTCAACTTGATGGCCTGGCGGAACGCAGCTTCGGCTTCGGCCTGCTTGTTGCCGGCCGCCTCCAACATTTGCCCTCGCCATAAATGGTCCCGATAGTCCTTGGATTCAGGCGAAACTGCCAAGTCGATTTTTTTCAAGGCAAGCTCTGGATCGTTTTTTCCCAATGCCACCACAGCCTCGGCCCGGTGCAAATCGCTCAGGGTGGCGGTCGCCGTCTGTTCGCGCAGCTTGTCCAGCAATTCACTAACTTCCTCCATGCGGTTTTCTTTGAACAACAGCGCTACCAGGCGGCGAATCACCGCGGGATTTTGTTCGCCCAGCAGGATGGCCTCGCGATACTTGGCAATCGCGGGCTGCTCTTTTTCGAGAAGTTCGTTGATTTGTGCCTCTGCAACGGGAATGCGGAACCAATTCACCCGCCGTTCCCTCACGACAGTCAACAGACCTCGGGCCTCGGTCAGCAGCTTCTTGTTGTCCTTTTGTCTTTCCGCTTGCCAGATGAGCCGAACGGCTCGGCAATAGCGCCACAACGTCCCGTCCTCGCCTTCGATGCCCTTGAGTTCTTCGACCACCCCACCCATGCTGGCCTCGTCCCCCGCTTGCAAGGCCAGGTCAAACAGCACCATCCGGGAGCCAACGTCGGAATCCTGCTGGGCGGCGATGGTCCGCCACATGTCGGCGGCAGATTTGGTTTCGCCGATGCGCATGTAAGCCTGGGCCAGCTCAGCCGCCAGCCGCCGCCGGTCTATGTCTGTCCATTTCTCCACGTCCTTGCTGAGCGTGCCCAAGGCGCGCGCCGCATCGGCCCCGCCCTGGCGCGTCCAATACCTGGCCCGGGCGATCCGCAGTTCAATGCGATCCCCCAGGTTGCGCTCCGCTTCGTTCAAAATGCCCAGCGCCAACCCCTTCGTGCCGCCGCGTTCCTCCAGCACGGAAAGCCCCACCCAAACTTCCACCGGCCTTGTCTTGGCGTCCGGATACGCTTTGCTGAGAAGGTCGCGGGCCGCCTCGAACTGCTGCTGGGCGGCATGCATCTCCGCGCGCAGGATCGCCACCTCCACAGGGACGGGTTTGAATTTGGCCGCCTCGTCAAGCAATTGCTTTACTTCGAGCCAATTGGGCCTGGTAAGCTTCACATTGCGCAGGACCAGCATTTGGCGCATTCGATCCAGGCGGCCGCCGGCGCCTGCCGGCGTTGCATCAAAAACATATATTCCTTGTACGCGACGTCCAAACGCCCGCTGGCCCATTCCATCCGGGCGAGCCCCATCTGGCCGTCAACCGAATTCGGGTCCTTGGCGACCATTTTGGCATAGGCCGAGGCAGCCCGGTACGGGTCGGCCATGTTTTGATAGCATTGCGCGAACAGTAAATTGCACTGCTGCGCAACATTAAAAGCGATCCAGTCCTTGTATTGGGTGTGCCGGCCCACCAGTTGAGGGTAGGTCCGTTCCAAAAGCCGTGCCGCCTTGATCCATTGCTTGTCGTTGATCAGCAGGCGCCCTTTGAGGTAGTCCAGTTCCTGCGCTGGAAACCCTTCCTTGTCAAGGCGGCTGATGAGTTCATCGGCCTGAGCGTTGTGCCCCTGACGCAAGTGCAAGTTGGCGAGGTCCCAAAGCAAGTCAAGCTGCTTGGGCTTGACGGCCAGGCCGCGTCCAAGCGCCGCCAGTGCCGCTTCAGGTTGGTTTTTCTGCATTTCCAAACGGGCCAGCGACTGGTAAAAACGCCAATCCTCCGGATGAAGCTTGATGCCGCGCTCCAGCAAGACACGGGGCTCGAACGCGTTTGGCCTGTGCAGCCATACCGCCGCGGCCTGGACAAGGATACGCTCTGGCACCGCACGGCCCTCGGATGCCCTTTGCTTTTCCAGTTCCAGTTCAGCGGCGAGCAGAAGAACGGCAACTTCGTTTGGGGCCAAGCTCAGGGCTTCGCCGATGTCTCGGGCAATACGCAGTTCACGGGCGACATTTTCGCTAGGATTGTCGGCGGATTCCTTACCCTTCCTCAGGTAGTAATTGGCGCTCAAGAGGTAAGCCGTGTAGGAACGCGGATATGCCGCTAACATTTCCTCGACCGTCTGGTCGGCTTTTTGGAACACTTCCTTCTTGGTTTCCTTCGTGTTATTTTCGCCCTTCCTTACCTTTTCCCACTGGTTAAGCAGCAGGAAAGCCAGGTGGATATAGTGATCCTCTTCCTTTTTGGGTTGGCGGAGCGCTCCTCGTAGCTTTCCCTGGCATCCCTGAATTTCCCTTCAACCTCGAAACATATCCCTCGCCAGCCGCACAACTCGGCGTCCTTGACGTTTTGTTCAAACAGCTTGTTGATGTCTTGGGCCGCATCGGTGAACCGGTCAATGCGGGGATCCATCGCCAGTTGAATCGCTCGACGGCGGACATCAGGCTGCTCGCTGTCCAGCAGCAGCGCATACTGGAGAGTGACATAAGCGCGCATCAGAGCCTTGGGCGTGGTGGCAACTTTTTTGTCGGCAAGCAGCAAACCAAACTTCGCCCGGGCGTGGGCGTCCTTGGGTTCCAGAGCGACATAGCGGCTCAGATAGCTGATGGCCTTGGGAATATCGCCTTTTTCCTCGGCTAACTCGCCCTGGTGAAGGAGCAGGCTGGCAGTGCGCTTCACTTGAAAAGCGTGGAGGAAGTGGGTGCTAGGCGCCAGCACCACAAGGCCGCCCAGGAGCCACAAGAACAGCCGCACATTAAAGCGTTTTTTTTGAAACATGAATAGTTACCCAGTTCGACCTTGGTCGTGATGCGTTGTCAATCGGCTTGCTCGACAATAAAACACGTTGAGGTTAGCGTAATGGAAAAAAAGGTGCGGTGCCGGCACGCGCGGTGCCCATTGCCGTTACCGGCTGCCGCACCCTGTCCCCTCGGTGGCTCCCTTTTGCGGGCTATTCTAACCGCATCCCTGTCGCAAACCGGTATTCCGAAAAGAAAACCACCCGGCGCATTGGCCCAGGCGGCGGTTTATGGGATGCCGCGAATGATGCGGGGGCCGATCATGCGCGTCAGGCATACCGGCAACCGCTGCCAAAGACGAATCAGTTGCTGAAAACGAGGGTTCTCGGGCCGCATGTCGCTGATCAAACCCTGACGCACGAAATACTGCCACTCCGCGGGCATGGCCTGGGCCCCCCATTGCTCCTTGAACCGGAAAGTGGTACTCCCAAGGCTGCAACGGCCGAAGTCGAAGATGCTTTGGCGTCGTTGGATGCTGCGTTCCAGCAAGTGCCAATAGAGAAGCATGTTGGCGCATGTGTAGTTGTGCATTCGCAAGGAACTAGCACTGGGAACCTCCGACACTCCCCAACCATGCAGCAACAAGGCCGCGGCGATCGGCTTTTTCCCCGCGCGCACGACGCAAAACTCCGACCGCTCCGCAAATCGGGAGAGGATGCTGGAAAACAAGCGTTTCCCATATGGCGGCGTGCCCAGATCGCGCATGTTACGGCTAAACACCGCGTAAAACTCACCCAGCAACTCCAGGCCGCCCCAGGCTATCGTCAGACCGGACTTTTGCCCCTTGCGCACTTGATTGCGCACCTTGGTGTCAAGCTGTTTCCAAAGGTCAGAATCGCTAGAGGGCAACGGCAGTTGCATGTGCACCTTGGTAGCCATGCGCTGGTGCAAGGCTGGGTGTTCCAGAGCCTGGCCCTGGCGGAGCTCCAGGTAGCGCACCTGCAGAGATTCCGCAAGGTGGACCGCTTGATCGATTAGCAAAGCGGCTGTGGCGTTGTCCTCCGCCAAAACACCGCCGTGGTTCAAATAAGGAAGGCTGACCAAAAACCTCCCGAAAAGGAAACTTTTGACATGGGCCAAGGGCAAGATGCCTAGCGTGTTTTCTCCGGCCACCGCCTCCAGGCAATAAGGGCTATGCTGCAATCCATCGCGCAGCACCATTAACCAGGCCGGATGCCTGCTTAAAGGAACCTGGTTGCCCTTGCGCACGAAGCCTTCCAGCCGGGGCATTTGATTTTCCAGCTCGGGCCCTTGGTGCACGAGGACTGTTGCCGTGGTGGCTGCCGCTGATTCCCGCGTCTGAAAGCTCAACATGGGCATTCCTGTAGTAAAGGAGCATGATTTACGCCGGCCTGGCATTCGAGCCGCACCAGCCAAATCCGCCCTGGAAAGGCCAACCTGCCAACTAGGCCGTGTCCGTTTGACACAGCAGCGCATCGTATATTGCCTGGATCTTCCGAATGCGGCCGGCGAAGCTATAACGAGTTTCAATCGTCAGCCGTGCGGCCTTCTGGAGATCGGCACGCAACGAATCGTCCCGAAGCAGGCGGACCAACGCGGCCGCAAGTTGCCGCGCGTTGCCCGGTTCCACCAGCAGACCGTTTTCGCCGTCGGTGATGAGTCCTGGAATCCCGGCGATACGCGTGGCCACCACGGGAACATCCATGGCCATGGCTTCCAAAAGGACGTTGGGCAAAGCCTCGCGCAAGCTGCTCAAGGCAAAGAGGTCCATCGCTTCATAGAGATCGCGTGGGTCGGCTAGATAGCCCAGCAGACGAACGCGATCAGTCATTCTCAAGTCCGCAATGAGGGCCTCCAAGCGTTTCTTCTCGTCCCCTTCCCCGGCAATCAGCAACTCCACGTCCAGATCGGCCGCCGCCAACTCGTGGACCGCCCGAATCAGTTGGTCGAACCCTTTTTCGGAGGAGAGACGGCCGACGGCTCCGACGATCAATCGACCGCGGCGCACTCCAAGCCGTTCTTTCGCTTCCGCTTTGGTCCGCCGCCGTCGGTACTGATCGGTGTCGATGCCGTTCTCAATGAGAACGCACCGGTGCGTGGGCACACCGGCCTCAAGGCAACGTTCTTTGAGGTCTGCTGAAACGCAAATGACCGATTCGTAATGGGGCAAGCAAAGCTTGTCGATCTTGTAATAAAGGGGCGTTCGTATCGTTTGTTTGACCCAGCCGTGCACCGTGGACACGAGCCGCATCGGCCAGAACCGCCGAACCACCAGCCCCAGGGCGTTGCTTTTGTAATCATGGCCGTGCCAAATGCGCACCCGTTCGCGGCGGCAAATGTGAATGAGGCGGGCAATGACTTTCCAATCCCATGGCCCTCGATCGGGCACTGACAGCAGCGGGGCCTCACAAAGTTGGGCCCGGGAACAAATCTGTTCAAACCCAGGATCAAAGGGCGGATGCATGTAAGCACATACCATCCGATAACCAACTCTGGCGAAAAATCGAGGTGAGTTGAGGATGGTTTTATCGGGTCCTCCGCCGTGGTCCTTGACGACGCGCGTGTCCAGAACCACGGGCAGCCTCGCTGCGTTTCGTGCCGTTACCATGGCGCCGCCGGGGGAGCAACGCTTGGCGACGCGTCAACCAACGGTCCGCAAGTCCATTCCTCAAAGGCGCGCGCTTTGTCCGACCAGCCCTCCTTCGCCAGGGCAGTGCGGGCAAGCTTCTGCTCGCGCGGCAAACCGGTCTCGAGCCGCTGGAGAACGGCCCGCGAAAAAGCTTCGGGCGTGTCGGCAAGGTCCAGGCTTTGAGCCCAGGTACGGTTGGCGGGAAGATCGCGCACCACGGTCGGCTTTCCCGTGGCAAGGTATTCTTTCAGCTTGAGAGGTTGAATCGCTCTCGTGACTGGAAGATCGGCATACGGCATGATAAGCACCAGCGCCTCGGCGGCGATTCGCGGCAGGTGGTCCAACGGGACCTTACCGATCCGGCGCACACGGGGAATTCGATCCAGGGACGGGTCAGGGTCGGCCGCCGGACCCACCAGGACGATGGTCCCTTGTTTGAGGTCCGATCCAAGGCGCCGCAAACACTCCAAATCCATGCGGCGATCGACGACCCCCCAGAAAACAACAAGCGGCCGCTCCAATCCCTGCAATTCATCGCAAGGAACAGCGTTGGCAGCTTGAGCCCAAAAATCCAACTCCACGCCGTGAGTGAGCAAATGGGCCGATCGGCCTCGACGCGCGAGCTTGTCTTGCAAGGTTTCGCTCACGGCGATGAACACGTCCGCTCGTTCGATCAAGCGGGCCTCCGTGTTCAGGATTGTCTTGCGATCCAGGCCAGGCCACTCGCTGAAGTCATCCACGCAATAATAAACCCAACGGCGGACGGGAAGGACGCCGATAAGGTCGGCCACCAAGGGAATCGTGGTAATCGCTACCGGGGATTCTTGCAGGGAGTCCACAACACCCCCAAGCTGGCTAACAAGCAGTCGACGGTTAAGGCGGCGGCTCAGGGCGGAACCGAACGATGGCCACATCCGCGGATTGAGCACGCGGAGGTTGGCGGGCAGCGCTGCCTTGGCGTCAGCGTCGGGCCGTTTCAGCCAGTGGCCCAATTTCTCCAGCCCTCTGCCCACCGTCGCCAAATCAAGGCGCGGCGTGCGCGTCCCGATGGTATTCACCCAGTTTACCTGGTGGCGGCCAAGCAAGTGTCGAACTAGATGCTGGCAACTTGAAGGGTGCCTGCCCCAGTCGTCCGCGAAGACCAGCAAGCTGGCAGACCCCTCAAACGCATCCTCAGCCACGGAGCATTTTCCGGTAGAGGTTAAGGTAGCGGGCATGCATTTGGCCTTCGGAAAAAAAAGTTCGGGCACGGTCTTGGCCTTGGTGTCCCATCCGCCCTCGTAACGTGGGGCTCTCGGCAAAGCGAAGGATATGCTCGGCCAAGCCGGCGTCGTTTTTGGAGGGTGCGAGCAAGCCAGTCTGACCTTCCAGGACCACTTCCGGCATGCCGCCAACTCGTGTGCCAACCACCGGCAAGCCCGCGGCCATCGCTTCGATGACCGTCAAAGGGATGCCCTCGCTGATGCTGGTGAGCAGAAACAAATCCGCGGCTTTGAGAAGCCGCGAAACGTCTTTGCGCAGCCCCAGAAACCGGACGTGGGGCCCCAGCTGGTAGGCGTCCACCAACTCCTGGATGGGCGCCCGCTCGGGACCTTCGCCCACCAGAATCAGCATTGTTTCGGGGCGCTGGGCGACAACGCGTTTAAGCGTCCGCAAGGCAGTGCCATGGTCCTTGAGATAGTCCAACCGAGCAACGAGGAGAATTACAAACCGCTCAGTGCCAATGTCCAGCTCACGACGCACCGCTTCCCTGTCTTGAAGGAAACCGCCAAATTTATCGGTGTCGATACCATTGTAAATGACGCTAACTCGGTGACCGGGAATGCCTTCATTATGGATGAGCGCCTGGCGCACTGCCTGGCCCACTCCCACCACGCGATCACGGCGCTCGAGGAAAAGCCGATTGGCAACCTTGCGTTTCAGGCGAGGGTAATCGGGAAAATGTCGCCCATGCTCGGTGAAGAGCAGCGCCGGCCTGCGGTGGAACAAACGACCAAATAAACCGTAGAAAAACGGCGTGTACTGGTGCGCATGCACCAGATCCACTTGCTCCCGCTGAAGAATGCTGGCTAATGCTCGGGCACAGCGCCAATCCACCCCTTCGCGCCGCCCTAGCACTTCGACGACAAAGCCTTCGTTTCGCAATTCTTCGCCCAACGTGCCTGCTTCGTCCAGGCAAACAAACAGAGAGCGGCACTCGGATGCAAGTTGACGGCCCAGCCGCGCAGCCAAGACTTCCGCTCCGCCGACCTGCAAGGTATGCAGGAGGTGGCAAATGACCGGTTGCCGGCGTCGCCATCGTGGAGAGGCACAAGTGGGCTGGGTCAAAAAGCTATGCATTTATTTGGCAGAAAACACTTGGAAGAACTGTCGTCGCAGGCTAACCATGGTTTGCGGAGGCTGTGCACCGGCCAGCCGAGCTGTCCTCAGCGGACGCGACCTCTCGGTGGCCCATCTCAAAGGTCATCATGGCCAGCAGCAAAAAAGTATGGTTTTTGCCCTGAAAGTGATCTTCCACCACTTTCCGCACCGTTTCGGGGTCAAAAATGCCCCGCTCCAGGCACTCGTCAGCAAGCAGCAGTTTCTGGACCAACGGCCGCAGCTCCCGACGCAGCCACAGGCCCAGCCGCTCGTAAGGCTGGTAACCACGCACACCTAACTTGGCCAGGACCTTGTGACGCACCTTGCCGACGAATCGGCCCAGCCGGCCGGCGTTCATCCGCGCACCGGTATTGACGTTGAGGATTTTCATGAGAGAGGGCCGGCGCAAACGCAAAATATGGGCTTGGATCTTCTCGCCAAGTTTCATTTCCGGAGGCATCGCGAAAAGCAAATCAACCAACTCGTTGTCGAGATAGGGCACGCGCGTTTCGACAAGCGACCCGAATTTCACCAGGGACATCGCTGTTTCCCGCCGCAGACGCTGGCTGAGGAACAAATGCCATATCCGATGTGCGGCGGGCTGCATCCCCGCGGATTCGCGCAGGCACGAGTGCAGGGACTCCCGCGCCAGGCCCTCGATATCCTGGCGAAGACCGGGCGCGAACAAACGGCCCCCCGTACCCTCCAGCAGGTAGGCCTGCAAATGGCGGAAAAGCCAGTCCTCAAGGCCGGCTTCGTCGCGCAACGTCAGGGCATGATCGTCGAGAGAAAAATTGTACGCCTTGCGCATGTGCATGAGCTCGCCAGCATGCCCGCGCAGCAGCACCTGGATTCCCAAATCCCGGTAGACCGGCAGGGTCGGCACGACGATGCATTGGGATAGATAATGGCCGTCGGTCAGCCGCACCATTTGCCGAAGGTGATCTTCGAAATGCTCCAGGAAACCGCTGCCCAGAAAGCATTGGTGGTGCTGGCGTTGGGTCACCTGCGACATGGCGGCGGCACAGCGGTGGTCGGCGCTGCCGGCCATGCCGACACTTACGGTGGTCAAGGAATCCGCATCGTCAATGGCCCCAAGGATGGTGCGCGAGTCGAGCCCTCCTGACAAGGAAAGTCCCAGGTTGGCCACCCCGGCCGTGCAGCGCCGCACCGCTTCGCCAAAGGCGTGATCGACGCGGTCCAGAAGTTGAGTTTCTTTACCCGAGTCGCCGCGCAATGGCTCCGCCGAAAGACGCCAGTAACGCTCCAGGCTTACGTGGTCCTCACGCAGATCGTAAATCAAGCACCCAGCCGCCGGCAGCAGGCAAACACCTTCTCGCAAGGTATCTTCCGCGAGCAATTGACCAAAAGTGAAGAACTGGGCAATGCCCCGCAAATTGACCTTGCCGGCTACTTCCGGGTCGGCCAGCAGTGCTTTGATTTCGGAGGCAAACAGCAGGCGACCTCGCAAATGCGCGTAGTAAAGCGGCCGCATGCCAAAGCGGTCGTTGACCAGCACCAGGCGGTGCTGCCGTCGGTCCCAGATCGCGGCCGCGAACTTGCCATGAAGGCCAAGGAAAAAGGCTTCTTTCTTTGCCTGGTAACCGGCAATGAGCAATTCGCCAAGACTGTCGTTGCAAACGACGTGGCCGGCGGATCAAAGCGCCAAACGCTGCTCGGCGGCGTCGTAAATCTCCCCGTCCACAATGGCCGTCACTTCAGCATGGTGGCTGCAAACGGCCTGCATAGTGGGTTTTTGAAACTCAAGCCTCAAAGCACCCAGGCCAACGGCAGCATCAGAATCCACATACAACTCCTCCTTGTAGGAGGAATGATGACGCATGCGGCCGGCCATCGCGTGCAACACCGGGGCGACGTCCCCGTCAGCTTCGCGGTCAGCACGGCCAAAAATTCCAGGCATGTTACTCTTTCGAGAAAAAGCTCTTGCAGTTGCGCAAAGGCGCTCAAACCAAATCGAAAAGGGTTTCTCGGAGCTTGGCCAGATCGCCAGCCATCAAGCCCCACACCCAACCGCACACGATGAAGGCACAAAGGGCCGCCGCCACCCAGAAGGTTCCTCGTCGCCACAGCCGCCAAAGGGCGGGCTGCGCCGCGATGGCCTGGGCAGTAAAGACCAGGACCAAAGGCATCACGGGCAAATGGTAGCGCGAGTGGGCAAACACGAGCGTGTGCAGGCCGCAAATGTACGCAATCACCAGCAACAGAAAGACCTGTGAGCGGCGGCCAGGCAAAGGTGCCAAGAAAAAACCAAATATGCCGAGAAACAAAGCAGCCGCATAGCTGCCGAAAATCACCAACGCCAACAAACTGACAACGAGGGCCGAAAACTCACCGAAATACCCGCGCCCGCGCCGGCGACCAATTCGCGCTCCAGCCCCCAGAAGTCGAAGAACTTAATCACGTCTCGTTGCAGCGTCAACCACGGGTGATCGCGTACAAACAATAGACCTCGCTTGAGGGCAAGTTTGTCCACCTTCCCTTGGGTTGTAAGCTCGGAAGCTGGATAGGCGGCAAAAACCTCCTGGTCCCAGCCCGCTTCGCCTGTAATGGCAATCGCGTCCCACGAGCGATAAAGCGGCGTGTGGCGGTAGTTGCCAAGCATGAAGTTCCGGCCACCCATGGTATCAACTGGAACAAAAGTCTCCTCGAGCGCGGTATTGCGAAGTGCCCAAGGAGCAAGCGTGAGGGCAAACGGAATCAGCAAAGAAAGCACCGCCAGACCCCGGCGCGGCCAAGAAGACCCCCACGTGCACAATATAAATACCGCCAGCAAGGGAGGAGACATCCACAAGATGCTCCGCGTTAGCGTTCCCAAGCCCAGCACTACTCCAGCGAGCAAAAGACATTTCAAGGATTGCAGGCGGTAAGCCAGCACAAACAGGTAACAGAAGCCGCAGAGCAGCAGCGTGAACAGCGTTTCGGTCAGCAGAAGGTTGTCGAATCCCACGAACGACGGATAAAAGCTGAAGAGCCCCGCCAACCAGATAGCAGTTCGGCCGGATGTGACTTCCTTTCCCAATCCGTAAAGCACGAGCACGTTAAATAGGCTCAGCACGGCTTGCAAGAGCCGCACCGCTTGATAGTTCTCCACACCGCACAAAGCATAAACACCAGCTACCATTGCAGGATAGAGCGGGGGCCGCAGGGAAGTTGGCGTTCCTGGAATGAAGCAGAATTCCCCGTAATCGACGATGTTCTTGGCGAGCAGGTTGTAATCCTTCTCGTCGTGAATTTGAATCGGCAGGTCCTGAAACCAACCCCACAGGCTAAGCCGAACCACTGCTCCGACGACCAAAATCACCAACAACGCTGTGTGGGACGTGCCACCTGCCTGTTTTGCGAGTTCCGGCGCTGGGATACCGGCCCTTTCGGATTCAGGCATTGCAATCGATCTGGTTGGCGTGCGGATTGGCAAGTTCTAATACCTTCGTCTCATAACTCCCACAACGGTGGCGCCGCGGCGGGGACCACGTTAAACCACTCGTACAACACCGGAATACGGACAAACATCAATCCCGCAAAGGCTGCGACGCAAACGCTGAGGTAAATCATCAGCCCCCGCTCGCGGTGCAGCCTCTCGGGGTTTTGCACGGGACTATCGGATCTGAAAGCAATCCAAAGGTAATAACTGACGAACCCGCTGATAAGAGGGACGATGAGGATCAGCTCCAAATGATAGCGAATAATGAAAATGCCCAGAAACAAAGCGAAACATGTGGTGTAAAAGAACATGCTGACGAGGAGTTTTGGCTCGTCGTAATAACGAAAGGATGCGCGGTATGCTGCCGCGACGCGGGGATCGCCGATGGAACGGTACTCTGAAAACCGCTTGGCGGCCATGAAAAACGCTCCGATCATCCAGTAGGCGATCAAAAGCGAAACTGGCGGAAACTCACGAGGCGTCACCGCGTACCAACCAAGGAGCAAACGCAACGGGTTGTTGACCGATTCCGTTAAAACGTCCACGAAGGGAAGGTCCTTGGACCGGACAGGAGGGACATTGTAGATCATGCCCATCAAAAGCAAGCTAAGCGAAAAAAGGAAAAAATGCCCATTAATAGCGGCGGCCATGGCCAAGCCGACGACGCCAAGCCCAATCCACTCAGCAACAGCGATACCGATCTTCACCCTACCCGAAGGGATGGGGCGAAAACGCTTCACCGGGTGACTGCAGTCGGTCGGCGCGTCGAGGATCTCATTGAGGACGTAATTACTGGAAGCGATGAGGCAAGTGGTGGCCACCGCCCAGAGAATCGTTACCATGGCGCTGAGATCAATGGCTTCCGGATGGCAAAAAAAAGCCAGCACGACGCCCAGCGCCATGAAAACGTTCTTGAACCAATGGTCCGGACGGGCGATCGCACAATACACCTTCAGCGTCCCCCAGAACGAGGAATCGATTTGGACGCCGGCGGTGGCCATTTCGGGCGCCTTGGGTCGGGACTTTTCCTGATGTGGCTCAAGGGTCAACGGCGCATCTTGGTGAAGCTGCATGAAATCTACACTCCCAGCTGTTTAGTGAACGGGAAGCCGCGGCCGCAGCCGGAGACAGCGCAAGATCAACCATTCCAGTGGTCGTTTCAGCCGCGTGAACCACGGCTCATCGCAGCTGGTGGGTGGCACCAAAATCGTGAATATGCCCGCCAAGCGGCCGGCGAGGACATCGGCAAAAACCTGATCCCCCACAATGCCAACTTGGTTGCGCTCCAGTCCCAATTGCCGCACCGCCTTTGTGCATCCGGAAGGAAGCGGCTTGAATGCCTTGGCGATGAATGGAAGATCGAGGGCCGCGGCGATAAGCCCGATTCGCTGAGTGCGGCCATTGGAAACAAGGCAAAGCTTCATGCCGTCAGCGCAAGTTTGCCAACCAAGCTATTACGTTAGTGGGGATCTCTGTTGCGCGAAAATCCTTCAAGGTGCCGTCGATATCCAGCAGCAGCCCTTGCAGTCCCTTTGTGCGCAGGTACGTCGAGTCCAAATCGAGGACGCCTTGGCAATACAAATCTGGGGTGAAAAGCCGAAACATGAAGTATGACAGCTCTAAGAGACTGTCCGAAAAGGGGTCAGGCACCGTTGCCGGAACGGCCCGAAGGGTGCTTCGCACAACGGTGCCTGACCCCTTTTCGGACAGTCTCTTAGCTAAAAACGCCAGGAGACTGTGAACCAGCGATAAGGATTGATAACCCGACAGAGCGTCCCGGTCAGGCCCCCGAAGCTTTTCATGGCTTGGACCACCCTGCGCTTTTGAGGCAAAAAGCTTTCGGGAACGCCGTGATCGAACGCACCCGGAGCGCGGGGCATAGCTTCTACCGCGGTCGTCCGCAAGGACCGATCCGTCAAGCCTTCCACTAGCATGAGAGCCAGCGCACGCGTGCTCGTGCGCAATTCAAAAGATTGCAAGTCGTCCCAGGCCCGCTGCGCCAGTTGTTCACCCCGCTGAAGGAGCGCCGACCGCAGCGGTTCCCCGGCGTGGGCGGCGGCAAGGCGAAGCACATTGGCTTTCCGCAATTCCTGGCCGGCCCACGCTTCGGTAGGGTATTCCAATTGTTCCCTGTGATCGAAATAGGGGATTTCGTGGTTGAGCATCCAGGTAGCGTAAGCGAGCAGACTTTCCTGGGCATAGGCGTAATTGCTGTCCAATGCCCCCATTTCCGCCTTGAGACGCAGATAGCGATCCACGGCCACCAGGAACACCGTGTACGACCAGCGTTTTTCGACGTTCAACAGGTCGCGGGCATCGATATCGTCGCGGGGGTGTATGCAGCGGCGGATCAGCGTCTCGGCGGCGGCAAGGTACGTGCTTTGGCCTGTCAGGTGCCAGGCGTCAAGCAAAGCGTTGATCGAATTGCCGGGCCCCCGACCCGGTCCATGGTAATCCATGGTACCAGTGAAGCTGGCCAACCCCGTGGGGCCATTGTCAAACAAGCCAAGAAAACTCTTGGTGCCGTCATCCATGGCCATGACCCAATCGGCCAGGCCAACCACCGCGGCCCGTGCTTCAGGATCGCCGGTCAACAAATAATACAGCGCCAACCCACTTGAAAAGTTATGATTGCTGCTGGGACCGCCGCCGTAATCTTGCTTTCCAGCGGGGCGATTGAGGCGGGAATAGGTGCGATGCGTGCAAGTCTCCGCGGACAGGTAATGGTCCGTGAACCAAAACAGCCCGCCGTTGTAGGCAGCCTTGTCCTTGGTGGTGTGATAGCGATCGATGTCAATGACATGCCGGGCCAAGGGATCGCCCACTTGCCACCACAAGCCATCGCCGGTCCGGAGATAATGCAAAAGCGATCCGAGAATGCCGTCGTACTGATTGTTGTAATGGGAAATGCACGGCTGAGTGCCGGTGTAGTGCTCGGCTTCGTGTTCAGCGTACCATTCACCAAAGTTCCGCCAGCCGAATTCATCGATGATTTCCCGTCGATCGATCAGGGTTCCCTCGCCCTGGGTAACCTCGGCAAGCAACTCATCCAGGCTGTCTGGCGGACGGTTGATGTCCGCGCTCAAACACTTCACTGCGCCTGAATCCGCGTACCATTCCGGCGGTGCTAACGCCTGAGTCGGTTCATGGACCCAGGCGAGCCGGTTTGGCGTCGGTTGGTCTTGGCCAGCGAAGTCCAACCAAAGCGTATGTGTCTTGCGTTCTCCACCCTGTAATTCAAAGCCATCGTCGAACTGGCCTGGAAAAAAACCAACGCGGAGCAACGGGCCCTCCACCTTGACTGCCTTGGGAAACTGCTGCCAGAACTCCGGCAATGCGACGGTCACATCGCCTGCCGATCCATGCAAAGTGACTACGGGGCTGGCGCGATGTCCAAACCTCTCGGTGTCACCGCTTCGGAGTTTATACCCTCGAAAACTCAATGGCACCTTACCATGGCGGTTGACATGGTTGCTGCTCTGCCAATTCGCACCGCCACTGGACTCCTGGTAAATCTCCAGTTGCCCTGAACGCCCATCGCTGCTGTTGCCATCGTCCTCCACGACCCAACTCAAACGTTCGGCGGCAGCATCGCGCAGGTTCAACACCAGCGACAGATCCCGGAAAAGCATCGAACCGGGATCACCCAGATCCCAAAGGCCGCCGCGGTGGTGAGCGCGATTGGGATTGTGAAGTGTCACCCGCAACCGCACCAGGCCAGTGCCGGCAAAGAAAGATAAACGAGCCAGCAGGCGAAGCGGGACGCTACCTGTGAATACCGCTTCGAACAGAAACGTTGCCCTTACCGCACCCCTGTCTTCCAGCACCACGCGTTGAATTCGGGCAGGGGCGAGCAAATTTCGGGGGTCCAGGAGCAGCATTTCCGACGCGCAAGCATCGAGAAGGTTTTGACCATTGACGACCACATCCTGAAAGGGCTGCAACACCTTCCGGTTCAATTGGAAAGTCGCCGCACCTGTGGAAACCACGATACCGGATTCCGTCTCGCATACGTGTAACCGGCAATCATCAACAAGCCGCGGAGCCTTGGTTGGCTGCTCTTTAAGGACCCAATGCGTTTTCTCAGGTGTAAGATTAGCCGCCAGGAAGTCTAACAACAGCCACTGAACGCTTCCTCCCGGCCAACGCGCTAGCACCTCGGTTTGAAGAGGGACTGGCTGCTGGTGTTCGTCCAGAAGCACCAGAGCCTCCGGGTCGGTAACCAGCCCTTGTGGAAAAGGCAGGCCCAAGGTGATGGGCTCAATGGACTGGCGTGCCACCCGGCGTCGGAGAATCAGTGGCACCTCCCAGCCTTGGCGCTGGGGCGAGGAGTCGATTCTCGGCGTTTCCACCTTCGCGCCCGTCCCGGAAGGGATCGACCTTGGGTCCGCGTCAATCACGCCAGTACCATCCAGTGGCATTTTGGTCACCATTTACGAAACAGCGTTGCAAAGAGGACACATTGAAAGCAGACTGAGTACAGGAGCCTGCCGACACCTCAAAGCAAGGACCAATGACAATCGGCGCGCACTCCGCCCCGGTGGGGCGCAAAACCGTGAAGGAAAACTTTTGTGGGCCAACGTTTGTGAAATCGCCGTAATCGCCTGTAGCAAACGGCGGGCCAAGGAGACGGCTTTTTTGAAGCTGACCGCATCCTCACCCAAAATTACGATAAGTCCTCACGGATTAGCCAAAAAGAAATGCCAAACAACACATCCTGCTTTCCGCAAGCCCAAAGGCCAAAGGCCGAAAACAAACTTCGAAATCGGGGTTTACACTTTGTTCTTGAAGTGTAACGATTAGTTGACAGTTCCGCGTGAAATGCTGAGGTATCGCTCCGCCCACCTTGCCAAAACGAGGATGCTCCAAAGCACCGCCCCATGGCGCCCTGTGCCTTGGTGATGGGCCCGAAACAACTTCCCGGCCAAAGGTTGGTTTACCAGATCCGCCACGGGCGCCCCTGGTTGCAAGACCGCGGCTTCAAACATTTCGCGGAGAGGTCCACGCAACCACCCGTCGATGGGCATTTCAAACCCATGTTTTCGTCGTCGCACCACCGACCGCGGAAGGCGATCTTTGCAAGCTTCTTTCAGAATCCACTTCGTTTCGCCATGATGAACCTTCAACGACGACGGAATGCGCCCAGCCATTTCCAGCAATTCATGGTCCAGGAGCGGCGGCCTGACCTCCAGGCCGTTCGCCATGCTCGCCCGGTCCACCTTGACCAGAAAATCGTCCGGCAAAACCACTTCCACGTCGGTAGCAAGCATTCCGGCCAGGTTGTCGCCCGCATGGGCCGTGCCGTGAGCCTGGCAGAGAAGTTTATGCGGATTGTGCCCGTTTAGACCCGCGGCCAAATGTGGTGCAAGCAGTTGGCGACGCAGCGGCGGCCGACACACAGACAGCGTGTTGGCGTACGCCGCTCCCCCATCTAAAGCCATGTTGGCAAGGAAGTTACGAGCCCGCAATGGCCTGGGCAACCAGTCCAACCGCGGCCAGGCTCTTGCCAAAGGGCCAACTGCTAAGCGCCGGAACCACGCTGGCAACCACTGCCTTATGGCGGCCTCCTTGAGATCGTGTGCGTACCGTGCATACCCGCCAAACGCTTCGTCGCCCCCGTCGCCCGACAACACGACCTTTACGCTTCGACTTGCCAGCCGCGCTACCAGGAAGGTGGGAATGGCGGAGGAATCAGCGAACGGCTCATCATAAAAAAGGCTCAAATCATCCAGGAGGGCCACCGCATCCGCTGTGACGACCTCCTCCACGTGCCTGGTGCCGCACAACTCGGCGACCTGCCGTGCGTAAGGCAACTCGTCAAAAGATTCCTCGCGAAAGCCGATTGAAAAGGTCTGCAACGGTCCGCCGCTCGCCCTCGCCCCGCTGCTAGCCTGCACCACAATGCTGGAGTCCAGGCCGCCGCTCAGAAAAGCCCCGACCGGCACGTCAGAGATGAGGTGCAGGCGGATCGTTTCGTCCAACTTGGCGCCAAGGGCCTCTGCCCATTCGTCCACCGTGGGCCTGTGGTCCGGCTCCAGCCGCAGGCTGCCAGTACCGGCTCGGCGCCCGGCCCAGGTTTTCGGCTTGAACCACGAGCACATGCGCCGCCGGGAGCTTCTCCACCTGCCGGAAAATTGATTTGGGACTGATGACCATACCGAGCGTGAGGTAGTCCTCAAGCGCCCCGGGGTCGAGAGTCACGTTGATCTCCGGGTAAGCCAGGATGGCTTTCAGCTCCGACCCAAACAGCAATTTGTCCGCGTCGCGATAAAGATAAAGGGGTTTAATGCCTACCCGATCCCGTGCCAACATTAACCGCCGGTGCTTGCGGTCCCACAGGGCAAAGGCGAACATCCCTCGCAAACGCTCTACCAACCGTTCGCCGTCCTCCTCATAGAGATGGACGAGCACCTCCGTATCGGAGCAAGTGCGGAAGCGATGCCCTCTGCTCTCCAACCAGGTCCGCAGTGCTTGGTGGTTGTAAATCTCCCCATTAAACACGACTTGAACGGATCCATCCTCGTTGCCGATCGGTTGATCGCCGCCGGCAAGGTCGATAATCGACAACCGCCGGTGCACCAAGCCGATGCCAGGCTCGTTCCAAAACCCCTCCGCATCCGGCCCGCGGTGGCTGATGCTATCGCCCATGCGGCGCAGCACTGCCGCATCCACCGGCCGGGACCTATCCGCGAAAAATACTCCGGCGATGCCACACATCTTAAGCCCTACCCCCTACCCCGCTGCTCGCAGCTTCCTCCGCGCCAACTTCTTGATTCCGCAGCCGCACGACCCGAGCCGGCACTCCCACCGCGATGGCATAGTCCGGCACTGGCCTCGTGACAACCGATCCGGCGCCAATGACGCAATGTTTGCCCACGTCCGCCATGACGACCGCCCTGTCGCCTATCCACGAATCCCGACCAATGGTAATCCGCGGCCAAGTCCCTGGCTGCTCTCGGATTGGAATGTCCAGCCGCTCTATTCCGTGCTGTCCGGCTCCGTTCATGATCGACACCTGCGAGCCCAGCAGCACGTCGTCCTCAAGAGTGACATCCCCCAAGCAGCAATAACATCCCACATAGACATCACGGCCGATTTCCGCGGTCGAGTGCGAGAAAATGGTCCCAAAGCCAATCCACGAGCCGGTGTCGCATCGGGGTAGCACCAGGCGATAAAAGGCCCTACGGAGATAAACCCCCGACACCCCAGGCAACAGCCCGAAAAGCTGTGTCCATCCCGGAAACGCTTTTTCCTGGCCCAAGAGCAATTTCGCCGCTTGGTAAGCGCAAAACGCAGGCAGCACTACCAAGGTCGCCACAAGTACCGCCAAGGTTTTCATTATTTTCATGCTACCAGAACTGATTTCAAACTCTTTTTACCAAGTGTTTTGACCCCACCGAGGGCGCGGCCCCGAACATGTGATAATTCGAGCAGTTGTCGCCGCCCCCCTTTTCCAGCCCGAGGTTGTTGAGAAACTCACACAATCGCCTGCCGTGATACTGTAACAGCCACCACCGCCAAAGTGGCCGGGATTCAAGCTGCTTGCGCAGATTGTGCAGAAGAACAAACGGGTAAAAAAAACGCAAATCCCCCATGGCCGACTGGGCATTTTCAGCGAACCGGTCCACGAAGCACTGCTTCCATCCTGCAAGTCTGCTGGACAGCCAGCTCGCGGGATGCCTGAGCCCCAATCTGTCAATCCCCACCAGAAATTGGGCAGCGCATAGAACTTGATTCCCACCAACGTATTCGATGTCAATGTGGCACACCTGGTTTCCAGGAGTGACCAGCACGTTTTTTGGCTGCGGGTCGGTAAGGTTGAGGCTGTCTCCCACGCCCTCGAAGAACCCCGTCGGCAAAAACCGATAAAGCCGGTCAGGGTCGCGCCACTCCGGCGGCAGCAAAGGTCGCACCAATGGCGAGGTCCAAGTTGCCTCAAATAAAGGAATGTAACTGCCGTTCAGCCGCGGTTCCGCCGGTGGCACGCCCAATGCATGAGCTGAAAATCCATTGACTGCAACCAATGCCTCCGCTGTCTTCTCAAGCAATGAATGACAGTGGCCGTCACCCCACGGCGGCAACCAAAGCGCCCGCCGCAAAACGCGGTGAAGCGTCTCTCCCGGCACAAAGTCCATGGCCAACAAGTTCCGGTCAGATTCAAATCCCAAAAGACGAGGAGTGCACCGAGCTACAAGCGGATCCGCGGCCCGCACTTCCCGATGGACCCGGCACAATTGCTCAATGTCAGCGGGCTTCAGTGTTTCAAGAAGTTGCTTGACAACGACAAAGGCCGTCTTCTCAGGAAAAGACAGGGTCGCGATCAAAACCGTGCCCGTCGACTTGAGGGAAATCGCCGTGGGCGCCGACGCACTCCCCAGCAGCAAGCCGGTTCCGCCGGGTCTGGGATAACTCCGCAAGGAAATCGCCGTGGGCGGCGACGGACTCCCAATCAACTCTTGGCCCTTTTGGTGGAGCCATTTTTCGACGTACTTTGCAAGGGGTTGCATGCAAAAAACCCGCTTAAAGCCCAATCGCCGGGTCGGAGAACTGTCAGCGTTTCTTGAACAACAGAACCACGTCTTCGCTCACAAACGGAAGAACGAAAGTCCTAGCCACTAACTTCAAACCCGCGCCATCCGCTTCCTGGCGTATGTCATCCCAGGTGGAACTCGTCGTCGAAATCCCCTGGCGGAGCAACCGCTTGAGCCACCTTCGCAACCTCAGGAAAGCCGTCGACAAGGACACATTGACCAGCACATATCGCCGGCTAACCCTTGCCAGTTCCCTCAGAATTCTTCCCCTGGCGGCCGTGTCGAGATGATGGAACAGACGTATGCAGGCTGACGAGGTCAAACGACCCAACCGGCAGGTCCAGGCCGTCGAGGTCCAGCCGTCGAAAGGTTGCCCGGCTCCCGAATTGCGTGCATTTCTCCTGGGCGACTTCCATCATCGCGGGCGAAATGTCTCCACCCATGACCTCCAACCCGATTCCGAGAAGAAGTTCCGTGACCCTGCCCGTGCCGCACGGAATGTCGAGGACCTGGGCGCTTCCAACATCAGGCAAAGCGCGCCCAATGACCTTGCGGATCGCGCGTTTCTCGAGTTTGTCGAAGGTTCGCCCTACCAACGAGGAAAAACGCTCGCGATCATAAGCGCGGGCTACGCTGACGGCTTGATAATTGTCTTTGACTGATGATGTGTTCATGGTGTCCATCTGGCAATACTACTTGCAATGGAATTATTCTGCTTTACCAACAAAAACGCTGTAACGTCAACATTGGGTGCAGCTTACACACTGAAAAGCGGCGATTACGCCACAGCTATTTGTCCTGAACACTTGACCAATTTAACATCTATGTAATAATTTGGGTAGAGTTTGACGCGGTCGCCTTGTCAAATAGGCTGACGCCCAAATTTGACATTCGCGCGAACGTGGCCTACTACTTGTTTGGATATCGCGTTTGTCATTTCCCCTTCTGACAACACGTGCAGCACCGGATTAGTGTACGGATAGCCATTTCCTTCTGCACGCGGCGAAATAATCAGCCCTCCCGTCCGCTTTTCGTCCTCCTCTGACGAACCGGCAGAGGCCGCGCTCCCTTCAAGCGCCTGGCCCGGTGGTGTTCGCTGCGCATGGCGAGCATTGTTATTGGTCGAATCGGACTTTTAGCGGAGATGGCATATGGTTTGGGGACTGACGCGGTGGGTTCGTGGATTGGCAAATAAAGCTCGTTCGACTAACGGAGATTCGGCCAGGTCAACACGCCGGGTCCGCAAGTCACAAAGGGTTCGCTGCAGCCTGCAAGTTGAACTGCTGGAAAGCCGCGACCTGCCGTCCTTGGCCACGCTGCTTTCGGTTGTCACACCCATCACCCAAAGCGCCGAGGCCGAGGGCGACTACATAACCCTTGAATACAACCAATTCCTTGGCCGCACACCCGGCACGGCCGAGGTTTCCGGCTGGGTCAACTACCTCAACACCGGCGCCACGGTCCAGGAAGTCGAATCCGCCTTCGTTGGCTCCGCCGAATACATTGCCGACCACGGCGGCGTCGGCGGCCAATGGATCACAAGCCTCTACCACGACCTGCTGAACCGAGCACCCGCCCAGTCGGAGGTCAACGGCTGGGTCGGTTTGCTCACCAGCGACGCCTTGACGCCTGCCCAGGTCGTCAACGACTTCGTGACCAGCGCGGAGCGAAGCACGGATCGCGCCATTTGGTACTACGAGACCTATCTCGGCCGTGCGCCAGGTGCCGCGGAGCTTAGCGGCTGGAGCAACCCTCCCGCGAACCTGAACGTTTTTGCCAACGCCCAGGCCTATTTCCTGTCCTCTGCCGAGTTCCTTGCCGCGTCCAACAACAGTGACCAGCAATGGCTCCACAACGTCTACAACGTCGTTTTGGGCCGCTCCGGCTCGGCCTCGGAAATCAACGGCTGGCTCACCAGCAGCGGCCTCAGCCCGGCAACCACGCCGGCGAGCTCGCCCGCTCCGCTGCAAGCGCTCATCACCGGCACGCCAGCCGGTTGGCCGGCCACGAATCTCACCAACGCCGCAACGCCGGTGAATCTGACCGCCCAGCTCTCCGGCGGCACCAACAGCCAATATACCTACGCCTGGCAAGTGCTCGAGAACGGCCAAAACTTCGCCACGGGCAATGCCGCTTCCTTCTCCTTCACGCCCGGCGCCAGCGGCACCTATCGAGTCGTCCTGGCCGTCACCAATGCCGCGGGCCAGACTTCGAACGTGGTTTACTGGCTGCCCGTTTTCAACATCGCCCCGATCGTGACCGGCGTCTCGACCCCCCAGGTCTTGTACGTGGGTGTGCCCGCCAGCGTCGCCGTGGCCACGTTCACCGACCCCGGCACCAACGACGGCCCCTGGCCCGTGACCGTCAACTGGGGCGACTCCACCCCCGTCACCACCGTCACAGTACCTACCGCCAGCCCCTTATACGAGACCCATGCGTTCGTCAGCCCCGGCAGCTACGCCGTCGCCGTCACGGTCGCCAACTCGGCCGGCAAATCGGGGTCCGCAACCACGCCGGTGACGGTGATCACACCCAGCGTCGCGCCAAGCTTGGTATCGGCCTCGGCCGGCCAACTGCTCAATGCCGGCTCGTCCGTCCCCGTGAGCCTGGGCAGCCTTCACCGATTCCGGCTCCAGCGACGGCCCATGGAACGTGACCGTCAACTGGGGCGACTCCACCGCCAACTCCACCTTCTCGGCAACCGCTCAGGGCAATTTGAACCTGAACCACGACTTTGCCAAAGCCAGCACTTATACGATCGGCGTCACCGTCACCAACGCGGTCGGCCTATCGGCGTCGGCCAACGACGTCGTCACCACGATCGTGCCCAGCGTCGCGCCGACCGTGACCGCCGTCTTGGCCGCCCAGACGTTCAACAAAGGCGTGTCGAGCACCGTCAACCTCGGCTCATTCAGCGACGCCGGCACCGAGGACGGCCCCTGGACCGTGACGGTCAACTGGGGCGACTCCACCGCCAACACCACCTTCACGGCAACCGCCCAGGGCGCGTTGAGCCAGGCCCATACCTACGCCAGCGCCGGCACTTACTCGATTCTTGTCACGGTCGCCAACTCGGCCGGCAAACAGGCCTCGGCCACCAGTTCCGCCACCGTGATCGTGCCCACTGTCACGCCGACCGTGACCGCCGCCTCGCGTGCCCAAACATTCAGCACGGGCGTTGCCGCCAGCGTCAATCTTGGCTCGTTCAGCGACGCCGGCACCGAGGACGGCCCCTGGACCGTGACGGTCAACTGGGGCGACTCCACCGCCAACACCACCTTCACGGCAACCGCCCAGGGCAACGTAAGCCAGACCCATACCTTCGCCAGCGCCGGCACTTACTCCATCGATGTCACGGTCACCAATTCGGCCGGCACATCCGCGTCGGCAAACACTTCCGTCACCGTGATCGTGCCCAGTGTCACCCCGACCGTGACCGCGGCCTCGGCTTCCCAAACATTCAACAAGGGCGTGTCAGCCAGCGTCAACCTGGGATCATTCAGCGACATGGGCACCAACGACGGCCCCTGGACCATCACAGTCAACTGGGGCGACTCCACGGCCAACTCCACCTTCTCGGCAACCACCCAGGGCCCGCTGAGCCAGGCCCACACCTACGCCAGCGCCGGCCCCTACACGGTGGACGTGACTGTCGCCAATTCCGCCGGCAAATCGGCGTCGGCCAACACCTCCGTCACCGTGATCATGCCAAGTGGCACGCCGACGAGTACCGCGAGCTTCGTCGGCGCGGATACGATAACGCAGGGGAATTGGATCGGGGTTTACGGCACCGATGGGTACACCGTCGCCGGAAGCACTAGTAGTTACCCGGCCTACGCCCAGGTGAGTGTCAGTGGCGAGAGCAACTATACATGGGCGTCCACCACGAGCAACATCCGCGCTTTGCAACAGCCCACCAATGCCAGCGCCCATATCGCCGCCACTTGGTATAGTGCCACCAGCTTCACTATCAATATCAACCTTAGTGATGGCAAGCAGCATTCCGTTGGCCTTTACGCGCTTGACTGGGGCGGTGGCGAATCCGAAGAGATCGAGGTACTCGACGCCGCGACACATACCGTACTGAATAGCCAGACCATCAACGACTTTACCAACGGGGAGTATTTGGTGTGGAACCTCTCGGGTGACGTGAAGTTGCTCGTTACCAACCTGTCCCCGTCCCCAGACAACGCCTTGGTCAGCGGTCTATTCTTTGCCCCGCCCGTGCCGCTTGGCACTGTGTTGCCCAACGTTACGCCAACTGTGACCGCGAGCTCTGCCGCCCAGACGTTTAACAAAGGCGTGTCCGCCAACGTCAACCTGGGCTCGTTCAGCGATGCGGGCAAGAACGATGGCCCGTGGACCGTCACGGTCAATTGGGGCGATTCCACCGCTATCTCCACCTTCACGACAACTGCCCAGGGATCTTTGAGCCAGCCCCATACGTACGCCAGTGCCGGCACCTACTCGATTAGCGTCACTGTCACCAATTCAGATGGCAACTCAGCGTCAGCAAACAGTTCCGTCAGCGTGGACATGCCGCTCACCCCGACAGTGACTTCGCCCTTGGCCGTTCAAACGTTCAGCACAGGTGTTGCCGCCAGCGTCAATCTCGGCTCATTCAGCGATGCCGGCACTGCCGATGGTCCATGGACCGTGACGGTCAACTGGGGCGATTCCACCGTCATTTCCATCTTTACGGTAACGAGTCAGGGGGCGTTGAGCCATGCCCATACCTACGCCAGCGCCGGCACCTACTCGATTGGCGTCGCGGTCACCAACTCGGCCGGCAACTCGGCGTCGGTCAACAGTTCCGTCACCGTGATAATACCTAGCGTTACGCCGACCGTGACTACAGGGCCTGCTGCCCAGACGATAACTGCGGGCGTGTCCACCAGCATTATTCTGGGCTCCTTCACCGATGCCGGGACCAACGATGGCCCCTGGCCTGTGACAGTCAACTGGGGCGATTCCACTACAACCACTTTCACGACAGCAGCCCAAGGCCCCTTGAGCGAAGCCCATACTTACGCCAGCGGCGGCACCTACTCGATCACGTTCTCGGTCGCCAACTCCGCCGGCAAATCTGCGTCGGCAAACAGTTCCGTCACAGTGATCACGCCTATCGTGACGCCGACTAGCACCGCCACATTCGTCGGTGAGGATACGACAACGCAAGGCAATTGGGTGGGAGTTTACGGCAGCGAGGGCTACACCATCGCAGGCAACGCCAGCAGCTACCCCGCGTTCGCTCAGGTAAGTGTCAGTGGGGAGACCAATTATACTTGGGCCGCCTCTACGAGCGATGTGCGCGCCTTGCAAACGGCCTCCAATCCCAGTAGCCGGATCGCCGCCACCTGGTATAGCAGCACCAGCTTCACTATCGGTATCAACTTCAGTGACGGTCAGCACCATCTCGTTGCCCTATATGCACTCGATTGGGGCGGCGGCGAATCCGAAATGATCGACGTCATCGACGCTCCCACCGGCACCGTGCTGAATAGCGTATCGATCAACAGCTTTGCCAATGGCGAGTATCTCGAATGGAACCTTTCTGGAAACGTGCAGTTGCGTGTAACCAACGAGTCCGGAGCCAACGCGTTGGTCAGCGGCCTATTCTTTGACGCCCCTGGCACCGGGGCCATCTCTAGTTTTACCCCGACCGTGACCGCGGCCATGGCCGGCCAAACGTTGAACACGGGTGTTGCCGAAGGCGTAAATCTAGGCTCCTTCAGCGATGCCGGCACTGGTGATGGCCCGTGGACTGTGGCGGTCAATTGGGGCGATTCCACGGCCAACTCCACCTTCACGGCAACTACGCAGGGATCCTTGAGCCAAACTCATTTGTACGAAAACGCAGGCACATATTCGATTGTCGTCACGGTCACGAATTCGGTTGGGAAATCGACTTCGGCAAGCTGCTCCGTCACCGTGATCACACCCAATGGCACGCCGACCGCCACAGCCTCCTTCGTCACCGTAGACACGACGGCGCAGGGCAACTGGTCGGACGTCTCCGGTGGGGACGGCTACGACATTGTCGGCGATAACCTCAATCTCCCAGCCTACGCCACGGTCAGTTCGTACGGCGAGCAAAACTATACTTGGGCAAGCACCACAAGCGACGTCCGCGCATTGCAAATGGCCTCCAATCCCAGCGACCGGGTCGCCGCCACTTGGTATTGTAGTACGAGCTTCACTATCGATATCAACATCAGTGACGGCCAGCAGCATCTCGTGGCCCTATACGCGCTCGATTGGGGCGGCGGCGAATCCGAAACAATCGACGTTATCGACGCCGGCACCGGCACTGTGCTCAACAGTCAGTCGATCAATAGCTTTAAAAGCGGGGAGTACCTGCTATGGAACCTCTCTGGCGACGTCCAACTCCGTGTGACGAACCTGTCAGGCAGCAACGCTCTTGCTAGTGGCCTGTTCTTCGGCCTGCCCTCGCCGGTGATTATATCCGCACCGGCCTGGCATCCAACTGTTAGCGAGGGCGTGAGTAGCACATTTGGCTTGGGTACATTCATCGACTACACAGGCAACAACGGTCCCTGGAACGTAACTGTCAACTGGGGAGATTCCACGCCAACTTCGACATTCGCGGCAACGCCACAAAGCCCGTTGGTCCAGGTCCATTCCTATGCCAACGCCGGCACTTATTCGATTGGTGTAACGGTGACCAATGCGGCAGGCGTGATTGGATCAAATGATTTTCCCGTCACAGTGGTGAGCTCCACCACCACACCAATCACGTTGCCGGTGCTGAGTCCGCCCATGGGCAACCAAGTTTTGAATGAGGGGATTGCCGCTAACATTAGCCTGGGCACGCTTAGCGATCCTGGCACCAACGATGGCCCGTGGAACGTTTCGGTCAACTGGGGCGATAACCCAACCAATTCGACTCTCAGCACGACAGCGATCGGTGACTTGAGCCTAGCTCATGCGTACGCCTCCGCCGGAACCTATTTCTTTGTCGTGACCGTGACCAACGCGGTTGGCGGCGCCGTTTCGGTCGAAAGCTATGTTACCGTAGTGACGCCAGGACCGGTAGTAACTGCGTCACCAGGCAATGAAACCGTCAACCCAGCGGCCTCCGCCAACATTAACCTCGGTTCGTTCAGCGATGCTGGCATCAATGACGGGCCCTGGAATGTAACCGTCAACTGGGGCGATTCCACCGCCAACTCCACTTTCCAGGTGACTACACTTGCCGGCTTGAATCAGGCTCATGCCTTTGCCGCCAACGGGACCTATACCGTGGCGGTAACCGTGACCAATGCCTTGGGCGAAATTGCTTCGGCCAGCGGCTCCGTCAAAGTGGTAACGCCGCTGGCTGCCACCGATGACACGGCGCCGTCTATCGTCACCTCCTACGACAACATACCCAACTTCGGCGCCAATCCGACGGTTTACAGCGTCAATAGCGGAAACTGGTCCAGTCCCAGCACCTGGTCGACGGGCGTCGTGCCGACCACCGGCGCCGTGGTGTCAATTGAGCCCAACACCACCGTCACCTACGACACGGTCAGCACCGTCGCGATAACCACCGTAATCATCCAGAACGGCGGCCAGCTGGTCTTCCTCACCAATGTCAACACCACCCTGACCGTTGTCAATCTCTTGGTGCTCCAGGGCGGCACGCTGCAAATCGGAACGCAGGCCAACCCCGTGACCGCCGGCGTCAAGGCCCAGATTGTCTTCCCCAACATCCCAATTAACACGACCACCGACCCATCTCAGTACGGCAACGGCCTAATCGCTTTAGGCACGGTGACCATGTACGGCTCGCCCATCAATCAGACCTGGGTCCCGCTGGCAGTTCTGCCGCTCGCCGGGGCCACCACGCTTACACTGAGCCAACCAGTTACCGGTTGGAATGCGGGCGATACGATCATCCTGCCTGACTCTAGCGAAGCCGGTGGCGCATGTGATTGGGAGTTGTTGACTATTGCAAGCATCTCGGCCAACGGCACGGTGCTGACGCTGACCACGCAGCTCCAGTTTAATCACCCCGGCGGTTCCGACGGCAACGGCGTCCTGGATTTCCTGCCCGACGTGGGAGACCTGACCCGCAACGTCGTGGTAAAATCGGCCAGCCCCGGCGGGACGCGCGGCTACACTCTCTTCACCGATCGGGCCAACGTCAATATCCAGTACGTCCAGTTCGGCGGCCTCGGCAGGACGACCAGTGCGCTGGGAAATAGTACTACTTATGATGCCGCGGGGAACGTGACCTCCATTGGCACCAACCAACTGGGCCGCTACCCCATAACCTTCGACAATCTGTTCGGCCCGTCCACGACGCCCGCGGATGGCTACCAGTTTACCTTCGTGGGCAATTCCGTGTCTTGCCCCTTGGATGGCATGAACTTCCGCTGGGCAATCGCCATTGAGGGTTCCAACTATGGCCTGGTGCAAGACAACGTCGTTTACAACTGGTACGGTGCGGGAATCATCACCGTGGACGGGTCCGAGAGTTACAACGTCATTGCCCAAAACTTCGTGGTCCGGATCGGCGGGACTGGTGAACGGCCCATTAACAGTTTCGACATGGCCAATGGTGTTCAAGATCTTGGCGTAGAAGGTGCCGGCTTCTGGTTTGCAGGCCCCAACAACATCATCACGGGCAATGTGGCTGCCGATGTGGAGACTGGCGGTTGGGCATATGGCTTCCTCTATTACATAGATGTTAATGGCGATGAGCCAGTGCCTGTGCCAAACTTCAAGGGGGCAGATACCTCGGTGGCAGGACAATACACCCTGGTCAACATGGAAGACTTGCCGCTCCTCGGCTTTACTGGGAACCAGGTCTACGGCGTAGCAGGCGGAATGACCGTTTGGTACCTCGGCATTGGTGGTGCGACTGTCGGGCAGAGCTTGATCGAGAGTTTTACCGTATGGAATGTCTGGAATGGTTTCTTCGCCTATCCAATGGTCAATGTGGTATTTGACCATTACGTAGTGCTCGGTTATGAACCTGGCCTGTCAAACCCAAATGTCGACTCGACCGCATTCGTGTTGGTAGATTACCTGACCATTGACTGCATTTTCGAGAATTGTGACATCCAGGACATGGAGTGGGGGATCCAGGTGCCCATGAACGTAGGGCAATCATCGAGCTTGGGCGCGACTTTGATGCCGTTCGTCATCGAAAACAGCTACCTGCGGAATTACTATAACATTTACGCGAACACTGAGAGCGGAGGCAGCGCGGATCCAACGCAGCTTTGCGCTAGCGCGACGATCATCCGCAATGTCCAATTCGCCCAGGTCAACATCACGGACTCAAATAATGATCCCCAATACAACATCGCATTGGTTGGGCAAGACCCTTCCACTCCCAACACCAACTGGACAGTGCTCAACCAGTTTTTTGTGTACAATTACAACCAGGTAGCTGGGGATGATTTTCAAGTCTATTACACTCAGCAGCAAGCAAATGTTATCGTGCCGCAGACAACATACGACATTGTCGGTGCGCCGGTGGCGGGGTTGACCAACCAGCAGGCCTGGACCGCATTCGGCGTCGCCATCGCCGGCGCAGTGGCGCCAAGTTCCGCCACGACCCAAACGCTGATTCTGGGCTTGGTGGTGCCGATTTAATGGGCAGCGGCGCAAGGCATTGTGAGAACAGCGGACGTGGCGTTATGAACTGCTTCGCAAGGTGGTTCGGAGGAATTCATAATCGGGTTCAAAACTCCGTGTGTTTTCCTGATCCCAGTATTCCGTAGCACTCATCCTGTTTACCTTGACGGCCACGCCGCCTCGCCACGGCTCGCCAAGGCGCGAGGCAGCTTTGCCTATCACCTCGTTGAGGATTTCTGTGGCACGTTGGCAAGACATGTTGGCCAGCACCCAATCGCGCGGCGTCAATTGATCGCTATTCTGGATCATTGCCAGGAGTTTGGCTGGCAGGTCACGCTCTGATGCAAAACAACCTGTTTGCGGATTGATGTAAGGGTAGCTGTAGCCGTAGTTGAATCCTTCGTGGACAATGCAGGGGACACCTGCCAACATTCCTTCAATAATGGCCCGGTTGACGCCCTCTTTCCTGGACCACAAAACGTGAACTTTGGCTCGGTTCATCCAATCGTTAACGTCGTCATATGGCACCCGCTCCTCGATGTGGACCTGATCGGCAACGTCGCAAAGTTCAGCGTGACGAAAGATATCATGTTTGGTGAGATTGCCTGGATAACCAAGTAAGAGAACTCGCAAACGATGGCCCGCCCGCTTAAGACGGGCAAGGGCACGGAAAAACTGGAAATGCCTTTTGTAATTACCCCAACAGGAATTCATCACCACGTCAAAGTCTTTCACGGTGCCAGGTAGGGGTCGGAACCGCCGATGGTCGATCCACCAGTTCATCGAGGTTGGCACCACAATGAGATTCGAGTTGATGCAGTCCACGAATTGGGCATCGCGCGGCTCAAATGCCTGAACGAAAACTGGAAAAGGAAATCGGCAATAAGACAGTATGTTGATGTCGCAGGTCCCGCTCCAATCCGGTTCCAGAACGACGTGATACCGACTTGCCACTCGATGGATATCAAAGTGCCGGAGGAACAAAGGAAAAATGGCTGAATACTGGAGAACCAAAACGCCTTTTTCCTCAAGGCGCGGAGATTTGAGCACCTGCGCAAACGTGCCGAGGATTTTGGTGGGATCTTTCCAAAAACGGGCCGTCATTGGGGTTGGGGCAAGGCGCTCGATGTGTTCGCGATAAAGCGTTAGGATGGCGTGGCTGGCGCCAGCGCTGGCCTGTTTCGCCGCCTCCCGGGCGAGCCGCTCCGCGCGCGCGTTCGCCATTCCGAGCCAATTTGCCCTATGCAGTTTGCTTAGAAGAAGAAAAGCTTGGCCACATCGGCCCCTAACACTATGCACGAATGCAGCAAGATACCCTACGAAGCCTAAACTGACTTTGAACACAACACTGTCAAACGCCAAATACTCCTGCAGTTGCGTCTTGAACAGTTTCAAGGCGAGCATTCTACGCTGCGCAGAAGTAAGGCAGCGAACGGTAGACTGGGATTGGTTTGGGGCGAGTAATGTAGTGTTTGACATTTGATATACTATATAAGTTGGCTGTTTGGGTTGTTTTGCAGGGTCCGACTAAACCGCGGGGAACGTGGAACTCAGTCATTGGGACGTCGAGGCGCTCCAAACTCTGTAGATGCGCACCATGTGCGATTGCTCATCGAAGCGACGAACCCCCACCTCCGCAAGAACATCGCATCTCCGGCCTGGCAACCTCAAAACCGGCTCAAATGCGTTGGAAGCGTATACCACTAAACATGTACGCTCCGGGAGCGCTTTGCCGTGCGACCAGAACGGAACATGGATGGCTTTTGTCTCGTTAAGATAGTATTCCAGAGTCAGTGGCCAGTTAGTCAGAATTGGCTCATTATCACGCGCTACCTCTGTGATTATACGCGCGCTGGTTCGGAAATCGTGGCGTGAACCGTCCCGGTAATGACTGGCCAACTTGGGCAGCAGCAGCAGGGCAACACACAGATACCACGCTACCCGGCACCAAGAAGTCGGCACGCCATGCCCTACCTGTTCCACGCCTAAGGCAGCGAGCACGCAGAATGCAGGCATAAAGAAAATGGCATAACGGGGGTTCCAGTTGCCAAGTATCCACGGTGACAATGCCACAAACGCCATTCCACCGCCAAGAACAACGCTCCACCAAAGTAAACCAGTTGAGGCAGGCTGCGAGCGGCAGCACATTGCGATGCCCAGCATGCTGAATGCAAGCGTAGGCGGCCCCAATTGCGCGACGAACGACACCAGTTCATTCGTGCCGCCCGTGCCCCCGCTGACCCACCCGGACATGATTGGCCGCAAGTATAAAACGTATGTAAAGGCAGCGACACCGGCCGCAACGATGGATCGCACGGCTACAGCCTTGGACACGGACCCCAAAAAAAGGGCGCCAACGGACGCCAAACAAACGATACCCAGCACGACTACCATCAGATTGTGGCTCAAAACAGCCAGCAAACTGGTAAGCGCGCAAAGCCCAATCGCGAGGGCGTGACGCTCCGTCTGCCACCACATCACACCTAAAGTCAACGTAAAGAACAACAGCGCCATCGAGTAAAAGCGATTTTGCTGGACCAGCCAAATAAAGCACTGATTGAACCCGACCAAAAGCACCAATGCCACGGCGAAAGGCATACCGCGCCAACGCGCGGCGAAGCAAAACGCGAACGTCAACGTCAGCACTCCGCAAAGAGCAGACAGCACACGCGTGCCGAGTTCATCGTGAGGCAAGACTGCAAGGAAAACTTGCTGCGTGCCATACCAAACGGGAAGCAACTTGGGGAGTCTTGTAAACTGGCTTTTGTCGGTCACGGGCGCGTAAGCGGACCACAGGCCTAATTCCACCAAACTCGCAACCTCATCATGATCCCACGGCCACTCGCCTAATTTGTAAGATACCAACAAAGTCGCCGCCACGATCACACAGAGCAACTGCCACCAATACGGGAAGCGGCCCGACCGGGTTTGTTTCGTTGCAGTGATCATGTTGCTTCCCATTCATCAAGTCCTTGCAGCTGAAACGCAAGGCAACAGCGATGTGGAACGGCAGCTACAATGGGCAGCGGTACGAAACAATTCCTCGACTTGCCGGCTCAGGGCCAACCAATCGAAACGCTCGACGACCCATTGCCGGCCGGCAGCCCCCATCCTGTCGAGACGCTCGCGATCGGCAAGCAACTCGATCACCGCGGCCGCAATTGGCTCGGGGCTTTCGCAGGGGACAACACGGCCGGTTTGGGGAATGCGCATGGTCTCTTTGGTGCCCCCCGAGGCGCCGGCCAGCACGGGTCGCCCGCAGGCTTGCGCCTCAAGGAGAACCATGCCAAATCCTTCGAAATCCCCCCCAACTTGCCGGTTGGGCAGAGCGAAGAGGTCGCATTGCTGGTAGTGATCCAGCATCCTGTCGTCGTCGATCTCGCCGACAAACTGCACGTGGTCTGTCATGCCCTCCCGTCTCGTCAGATTGTGCAAGGATTGACGCTCTTCGCCGTCGCCGACAATTGCATAAAGGATGCCCGGGAACGCGGCTTTGATCCGCTGCAGCGCCAGTATCATGGTGTCGTGACCCTTGCGCTTCTGCAACCGGCCCACGGTCAGAATCACAGGCCGGTCGCCCCAGCCCAGCCGGGCGCGGACACGGGCATTGCGGGGAGCAGGAACGAAACGCTGGGTATCGACGCCGGGGTAGACAACGCGGATCTTTGCGGACGGGATATGCCATTCGTTTTGCAGCAGTGCCGCCGTGCTATGGGAGTTGGCAATGAGGACACTAGCGCGGCGGAGGATTTGCCGCATCCACCAGGTTAACTCGCGGCTATGCTGCACCACGCTCAACTCCTCGCCATGGATGAAGCACAAATACGGAATTTGGTAAAGATAATTCAGCGCCAGTGCCGGCAACCCGGAGGGCAAACAGTTGCCGCAGTGAAGCGTGTCAATGCCGTAGTGGTGAATGATCGCGCGGATCTTTCGCAGCAGCCGCCACTGGTCCTTTAAGGCCTGCCAACCCAGCAGGCCCCAGGAACGAAATGTCAAATGCAGGCGGATCAACCGAAGATCGTGGCCACGGTCGAACTCCGCCTGACCAGCGTCTTCACCCGCGGCGATGACGAATTGATCCCGCGGCAACCGGCGGTAGACTTCCCAAAACCAGCGGCCGCTGCCGCCTGTTTTTGGGGGAAAGATCTCGCTAATGAGCAAGGAGGTCATGACCGGGGTTTAACTCCGGACGGGCCCAGGACCTGGCGATACTCTGCCAGGACTCCCCGCGTGTGGGCACTCAGGCTAAAAAACTCCTCGCAGCGGGCCCGCCCCGCCGCGCCGTAGCCCTGGCGAAGTGCGGGGTCGCTCACCAGGCGGGTAACGGCCTGGCAAAGTTGCGCGGGGTTCCTGGGATCGACCAGCAACCCAGTCTCCTCATGCACCACCATTTCAGGAATACCGCCCACGCGGGCGCCGATGACGGGTAAAGCGAACGACATCGCCTCCATCGCGGCGAGTCCCAATGGCTCGATATGCGAGGGCATAATCACGGTGTCCGCGGCGCACATCCATTCGCCAACATCTTTCTGAAAACCGACAAATCGGGCAGCAACGCCACGTTGGGCCGCCAGCTCCTCCATTTGGCGCCGATAAGCCCCCTGACTTGCGAGGTCGTCGCCAACCACCACCAGAAGGGCTCGCGCCCCGACCTTGGGATCGAGCAACGCCCAACCCTCAATCAAATCGGCAACACCCTTGATTTTCACCACCTGGCCCGCAATGATCGCCACGACCTGGTTAGCCGGTAAACCGAGAGTTTGGCGTGCTTGCAAGCGGCGGGCGCCATCCGGCAGTTGCGCTATTGGCAGGCCGTCGTAGACCAGGGCCTGCGGAGCGTCGCGCAAATGAGCCGACTCCGCGGCACATTTCGGCTCTCAGGGCGCGAGATATGAAAAGATGCCTTTCACAGCCGAATTTGTTCAGCCACTCGATCGCGGCACGGGGAAATGGGAAACGGTGATGGCAAATGCGTGGAATGCCCAGCCCGCGGGCGGCATCCGACATGATCTGGTGCGTTGGCAGGTCGTTGCTGTGGACCACGTCCGGCTGCCGGGCAACCAGGATCTGCCGCAACCGTCGTCGTGCCAACCAGTAGCGCGGATAATGCCACTTGTCGGTGTGGTACATGGGAGAAATGACGCAATCCAGGCCGGCTTTTTCCAGGCGGTCCTGCACGGCGCCGGGCAGCCCCAACAGACAAAAAACGTCATGTCCCTCCGCGCACAGCCCCAGTGCCAAACGTTCAGCGGCGACCTCGGCGCCGCCGACGAAAAGGGGCCATGCTAGCCAGGCAGACCTTTAGCGCCGCCCCGCCAGCCCGGGGAGCGGTCACTTCGATATCGACTGTGGCGTGCATATCGGAGCCTGTCTGGTGCCTCGCTCGGTCTTATGGAGGAGGTCCTCGTATTCACCCAAAAGCGACATGGAAATCGGCCTGATGTCGTAACTGCTTTCAGCGCAGTTGCCGCGCTCCCGCTCTTGCTTCTGCGAGCCGGCAAGGATTGCTCACCCATCTTGCCAAGCAGCCACTGAGTAAATCGACTCGGTCTTGCTCGACGATCTCGCCGCCGCCAGGCAAAACCAGCTCATCAACTGCCTTGCTGGCGTATCCGACCACGGGAGTGCCACATGCCAAAGCCTCCAACGCACTGATGCAGAAGGCTTCTTGTTGGCTGGTATTGACGAACAAATCAAGAGCGTTGAAAAAGCCCCGCAGCTCGGTCAAATGACCGAGGTGCAAGAACCGCATTCCTAGCTTTATCTTGGCCTCGCGCAACAGGTTGGCAGCGTATTCCTCATCGCCCGGTACTGCAGCTCCAGCCAGCAGCACTCGGACATTTGGCGACGTGAGCCGTGCTGCCGCCTCGAAAAAGTGTTCGAGTTGCTTGCCCGGCCTCAAGGCGCATGCCACGCCCAGTACGGTCGCTGAGGACAACCCGTGCATCTGACGGAATTGCTCGCGAAGGGCGGCGTCGGGCACGTAGTGGTCCAAATCGAGTCCATTCGGCAAAACACGCCAATCGGATTCCGGTATTAAGCCCTCGACCGCTGGCCGGCAAACCGCAAGGCTTCCCTTGCTAACAAAAAAAATCCGCCGCGGCTGTCGGGCGCCCTTGAACGCCCACTCACAGTAGGGCCGAAACATCCTGCAATGAATGCTCACCACGACGGGCAACCCACAAATGCGCGCCAGGTACTGTCCGATCGGGTAAATGTCTTGTTCATTGCAATGAACCAGCTGAATGCGATGCCGACGAACCAACCGCTGTAACTGCCATATTGACCAAAGAAAACGCCAGGGCTTTAATTTGTTTGGCACAGGAAGCGGGATTGTATAAGTCGGTATCTCTTGGCTCGAAGCCCAAGCGGCAAAAGCACCGCTTGGTTCGACACCAAAACCGGGTTTAGACCGTGTTCCCGCAAAACACGAAACCAACCTTCGGTGGGAACCGTGGTGCTGGCCCGATTAGGGTTCATGGTTAGAAATAGTACGTTCACCTTACCTCGGCCTTCACGCCAAAGAATTGCTTACATCGTTCCCGCACTATCCTGATACTTAAACTCACGACCCTGAAAACCGTCTGCCGACGACAACAGGCCGGTGATAGCGTCGAGGCCAGATCCGTTTACGGGGCCGATCCCACGGCCAATCCACGCGCCACGTCGGTGAATCCACTTTCAAGCAGCACATTGCGGAGGAAGGACGGATTCGTCCTAGTTCGGAGGGATATGTGGTCTTTCGTGTTGCTCTGAATCAAGAACAAATCGCTAATCGACGCGATATGTCGAGCGAGCTTCCTGATCTCATTTTCCTCAATGTAATAAATACAGTTCAAGGCCACGACAACGTCAAAACGGCCAAGGTCCAACTCGCCAACCGGCGCATGTCACATTCGACATAGTCGACGTTGTAAGTGGTTTGGCAGCGCCACTCAAGTGCACCCTTCACGAACCGCGACTGCTCCATCCAACCGGGCCAACCCATTTCGCTATCGACGCCGACAACGCTTGCCGCCCCGAGCCGAGCCATGTGGATCGATATAATTCCGGCGTTGCAGCCGATTTCCAGCACACGTTTGCCCTGTAAATCGGGCAAATTGCGCCTCACAATGAAGTCAAATTTCGAGGTGCCCATGTGCCATGAATTGTCGGGAGCGTCCGGCCAGGAAATGGACCTGGCAACGATTCCATTGCCAAAATTCGTATGGACGAACCACTTAAACCGCGGAATCTGACTGCGAATGTACTCGTCGGACCACTCAACGGGCGTAACCGAACGCCCATTAAGTGGCACGTCGAGTTGGCGAACCGGCTTCATCTATTGACTCCTGGGAGGTTGCGATGCTGTTACCAATGGCGCAACTGCAGCCAAGTCCTGTTCACCGCCGCGATTCGACCGGCCGCGCTTCGTCCCGTAATGCCGAGAACCTTGGCGAGAAAAGAAAAAGTCAAAATGTTGCAGATACAGTTCCAGCATCGCAAGAACACAAAACAGGGTTCTTCCACAATCGCGTCGCTTGCCGGGTAGGCCGTTAGAAGGGCTTGCAAGCACGGTCCAAGGATGCGGCGCCGGGTCCCGGACAACTGGGACATCGACCAAATGGCATGCCACAACCGGGCCAAATCTTCGGCGGCGAGACCTTCACGAGTATCGGCGAAGTCATGAACGACAAGATCGCCTTGCTGACTAACCATGGTGTTCACTAATTCGAGGTCGCCGTGAATTTTTGTTGTTTTGGGGCTGCCCAGAACATGGGGATTGATGGCTATGGCACTTAAGTACTTCTCGATGGCAGAGGAGGTGGATGCTGACAAGAATCGCGGGGACCTCGCCTTGAGCGTTGCGAGCTTCGATAGCGCATCATTGGCCACGGCCTGAACAGCGTCCGCGGGTCGACAAAGGCAATTGGTGGTAGAGGCGTGATATTCCCGAAGCCATTCACCCAGGCGCGTGCCCACGTTCGCTGCAGCGCCGGCGGAAAGCTTGCGCCACTGGAACCAACGCGTGCTGTTCCACAAAAAATTGAACAGACTTCGCCCCTCCACGTACTCCGTGATCAGCAGGCCTTCGCGCGGCTCATACATCCGCAGCACAACTGCGCGAATTCCACTTACAGGCCGGCAAGCAGTTGCCACGCGCACCAGTTCATCTGCCTCCGCGACCAGGTTTTCCCTGTCCCTGGCGCGCTTGTAATGAAGCAGTTCTCCACCGCCTTTGTCCGGGACAAGCAACAGGCCGGAAGTCGAGCGCAGGATTAGCGCCCTCGCTAACGAAAGTGAAAGGGCCACTAACGCTATCAGCCATGGCAATCCCGTCAATTTCATTGCTAATCGGCGCGTATTGCTATTGGCGAGGCCGAACCAGCATGCGCAGGGACGATAACACGTAGGTTTTCCAGCACCGCAAGCTCCAAGGCCAAAAACAAAGCCCTTGCCGGAACATGGCGAGCGCCTCCTCACGTCGACCATTTTGCCAGAGGAGTGCATATCCGAGCTTCCAGAAGAACTGGGGGAGCAACCGCCGGCGCACTGCACGCTGCTCGAAAAGGAGTCAGTCGCTTGCTGTGGAGCAATTCCTCGTAACCCCGTGATTCTTCACGAACAACCCAGATTTGCCGGTCGAGCCCCCCGCCATTTGCCGCCCCGGACACGTTTGCACTGTGAACACGATAAATGACGTGGACGGAGTCAAAATATCCTAGTTTGAATCCTGACAAAATGGCGGTAACCGCGAAAATCTGGTCCTCTCCGATCCTGTAGGGGGGTAGTCTCAAGTTGGCAAAGACACGAGACCGAAAAACCGAGGTTTGCAGCCCACACATCAACCCGTGCAAGATCATGCACTTAGCCGCCAGCGGGTCGTCGATGATCCGCAACTGGCCGCTGGAGCGGGACCGGAGCTTCAAAAATGGTCGAGGCCGGCTGTTTTCGTAAAACGTGTTTTGCGCGAGTACCACTCCCGTGGCTTGATCGACCTTTCGGCACGCCCCATAAACCCAATCGAGATCCTGACAATTGTCCAGTGCTGTCACACAGTTCAAAAGGTGGTGCGCAAGCCAAAGATCGTCGCTATCGTAAAAGGCAATGAATTGACCGCGGGCCAGGTCCAGCCCTGCATTGCGGGCGCCAAATGCGCCTTTGTTTTGTTGATAATGATAAGAAACGGATTGTGTGCAGCAACCGGCGAGTGCGGCGACTGCGGACCGCGTATCGTCGGTGCTGCCGTCGTCGATGACTATCAGTTCCCAATCCGTAAAGGTTTGCGCGCGAATCGCCTCAAAAGCCGCGGGGAGGAACTCGGCCCGATTGTACGTCGGCAGAATGATGCTTACCATTGGCTGCCGCTGCTTCGATGAAGACGGATCCACCGCGGGTTCAGGCATCTGGTCCCTTTTTTTCATGCCAGGCGAGAATAGCGAACCATTCAAGCGTCAATTCCATTGCACGCTCGCGCGGTATGACCGGTTCGTAACCGAGCACACGGCGCGCTTTGTCAATGCAAACCAATGCTGGGATCGACTTCACCGTCATGATGTCCGGTTTAGCAATGCAACGCCGGCGGTAGATCATGACAGGTTCGGTGCCGACCATGCGCCGGATGGCTCGATCCAATCCAGGCCACCGCGCAAGGATCCAACGAGGTATGCGGCCAAGAGGCTCGTTCTTCAAAAAGGCCTTGCCAAGGCTTCGAAATTCCGGCGACTTCGCTAATTGCAGCAAGCCCCGGGCATACGCCGCCACCCCATGCAGCGGACGCATTATCGACCAAGGGGATTTCGGCGCAGCCGGTTCGTCTGGAACAAACCTTAATTCCGCTTGCATCTCGGTCGGCGAAATAGCCAAAAAACTGCCCCCAGGTTAGATCGTCCCCCTCGCCGATTAAAAAGGCCTGGCCGTTGGCGACAGAGGAAGGCGCATCAAGCGCCCGCAGGATTGCGTAAACTACATTATCCACGTAGACAGTGTTGGACGGCAGGTCCCCTGAGCCAGCCAAAACCAGCCGCCCTTGACGAAGGAATTGAATGGGTGCGGATTGAAAACGTGCGCGAGAAAGGCCCGTAAACGGAGCCGGGGCGGAGTATGATGGCCGCAAGCCCCGATCCCGCTGCATTTGCAATGACGCGTTCCGCCTGGGCCTTGCTTTCCGAATAATCGCTTTTCCGGGTCGGCCGCATCGGCGTTGTCTCGTCGAGGATTCCTTCAACTTCGTTGCCATGCACGGCGATACTGCTCAGATGCACGAAACGGCCTACGCCCGCGGCCAGGGCGGCCTCGGCAAGATGCCGCGTGCCGTCAACCGTCACCGCGAAAATCTCCCGGCGCTGCCCGTAGGAAGTCCCTATGGCGCAATGCACCACGGCATCGCAGCCGTTCACCGCGCGGGCCATGTCGCGCCCGATTTCAAGTCGCCCTGCACCATTTCGACCGGAAGACGCGCCAGCCTTGCCGCACTGCCGGGGCTATGCACCAATGCCCGGACCTGCCAGCCTTCGCCAAGCTGAAGCACCTCGGCCACCCGGCAGCCAATGAATCCACCGGCTCCCGTCACCAGCACGCGGCGCAGTGAGGATGCGTTGGCACTGACTTTGCCCAGCGGCAGCCCGTCCCACACCCAGGGCTCGTCGATTCGCCGGACTTGTTTGTAGCAGCGCTCGATCAGCTCTACCGTCCGCAGTGCTGAACAGCCAGACAAAACCGGAGCCTGCCCGCTATGGATCGCCTGGAGCCAGTCGTCGATCTCCGCCCGATACCCCTCGTAACCAACGCTTGCGGGCTCATCTCCCCAGCAGGCCTGCACATCAATAGGCCTGACACAATTTGTCAACGGCTCTCTCACGCTCGCAATTTCGGGGATCACGGCAACCTTCATACGCTCGCCGGTTCGCAGCTCTAAAGTGGCCCGCTCGCAGGTGATGCGCAGGGTATTCCGCAGTTTTCGCGTGCGGCTAAGCTCAACCTTGCCCTCGACGGGCCGGCCCTCGTGCTGCAGGCGCAGGCGGGCAACGCAATCGGTTTCGATGCCGCCCAGGGCATTGTCCTGGTAATCCAACACGTCCGCCGTGCCGGGAAACAAATAAAGGAGCAGGTCGAGCACGTGGGAGCCGATATCAATCAGCACGCCGCCCCCGCCCTGTTCCTTGTGCATGCTGCTCAGGCTCGCCAACTGCCAGGCGTATTCGCCGCCTTCTTCGGACTCAAACGCCAGCGCCCGCCCATAGCGCCGACTCCAGCATGGCCTTGAGCAAGCGGACATTTGGGGAACAGCCTGCGGAAATAGCCGGCCGCCAGGGTGACGCCGGCTGTCTGGGCTGCATCCACCATGGCCGTTGCATCCGCGAGCTTGATCGCCATCGGCTTTTCGACGAACACGTGGATACCCCGGTTGACCAGGTCGAGGCAGCACGACGCATGGTGCCCTGGAGGCGTGGCAACCACGGCGCCATCGACCACTGCCGGATCAAGCTGCTCGGCGCCGCCCAAAACGGTCGGCACCTTGTAGGCGCGGGCCAGTTCACTCGCTCTTTGCACGTCGCGATCAACTAGGGCCGCCACGCGGACGCCATCATGGCCGGCGAGCACGGGGAGGTGGAAATTACTGGAAATGGCGCCACAGCCGACGATGGCCACACGAAATGGCCCCGGCGCATCAAACCTTTGCCAACCTTGTGCGCGCACGGCCCCACCATTCTGCAAATAGTCATGCTCCGCGCAGACTTGGTCTACCATCATTCGCCCTGCTTTAATTCAAGCTGTTTGAAACCGCCGTCATTGGATTCAAACTAGCAAAGACGGCTCAACGAAGAACAGGCAA